>CAWEWN010000011.1:0-31283 GCA_963812835.1 Terriglobia bacterium | reverse complement strand
AGACGCAGCTGCTCAGGAACTGGAAAAAGCTGGGAAATAGTTTCCGGTTTCCAGTTTCTGGTTTCTAGTCTTTCCGTTGTCATCCTGAGCGGAGGGACTGCTTCGCGCCGCGAAGCAGTCGCGGAGTCGAAGGACCCCTATAGCCGAATCGGAGGCCGGTCAGCTTGGGTGTTGACGACGTCCAGCAAGTCCCCACACCAACCACATGAATTTTAGCCGGCAGCGATCCTTCGACTCCGCTCAAGATGACAGCCGTTGAGGCCAGGAATTGCTACAGCTTCCCGTCGGCGAAATCCTCCTCCACGTCCCTAATCAATCCCAGATTCCTGCCGATTGTTGAGATATGGCAC
Source organism: Terriglobia bacterium (assembly GCA_963812835.1). Classification (GTDB taxonomy): domain Bacteria; phylum Acidobacteriota; class Terriglobia; order Terriglobales; family Acidobacteriaceae; genus JAIQFF01. The sequence goes on along the minus strand of CAWEWN010000011.1, from coordinate 30,933 downwards.
CTCCGGACCTCCCCAGGCAAATCTCGTCTCTCGCGGGAACATTGTGCTCGCAACTCACCCCCGGCGCCTTGGCAGAGCTGCCGTTTTCGTTCTTTCCCTGCCTCGGAACAAAACAGTGAGCCTTATCGCGCCAGGCAAAATCTTCTCCCTGCCTTCGAGGCAGCTGATCTACCGGCACCTGTTGCTCTGCCTGTGCATCGTCCCCATCAGTTTGTTACTGAGTCGGCCCGAGGTGATCCTGCTTGCCCGCCTGGGCTCGGTCGTGTGGTATCCGGCAACAGCCTTGTCGCTGGCATTGATGCTCGCCGTCAGTCCGTGGTATTTCTTCCTGGGCTGCTTTACCGACACCCTGGCCAGCGCCCTGTTTTATCACCAGCCGCTGCAGTCCTACAGCGAGCTGTTAAGCACAATTGGCACCAACTCCTGTTTTGCCCTGGCAGCCTATTTGCTGCGGGGACCGCTGCAAATTGATTTCGGCCTGCGCCGCCAACGGGACGTAGCCCGCTACCTGTTGGTCACCACGGTTGCGGGACTGGCCTCCAGCGTTCTGGGCGTTGCGGGATTGGCCCTCGACGGCACAATTCCATGGAACGATTTCAGCGCCTTCGCTTTGTCCTGGTTCTCCGGGGACGGCATCGGGCGCTTCGGGGTTGCACCTTTTCTTCTGATTCATGTTTTCCCTGGCGTCCGGCACAAATTATTTGGCCGGAAGTATCGAATTCCAGCGCAGGCCGAGTTCGCCCCCGACAAGACACTCGGCATCGCCGGCATGGTCGGAGGCGATCGGTCAGGCCTGCGCTACTTTGCTGGTGCCCTTTGTTATCTTCGGACCCCGCTGGGCTTCACTGGAGCTCTTCTATTTGAGTTTCATTCCCATCATCTGGATCGCGACGCGCCACGGAATCAAGCGAGTGGCTACAGGACTGATAGCACTGGATTTCGGGGTGGTAATCGCGATGAATTCGTTTCCCCCAAGGCCCGCCCTTCTCATCAACATCACCTTCTTCATGTTGGTGGTTTCTGTTATTGGGTTGATTCTTGGGTCGGTCGTAGCCGAACGCCAGCGTATAGGGACTGAGCTGCAGGCGCGGACCACCTATCTGAATTCGCTCATAGAAAATAGTCCGCTCGGGATCATCGTCCTCGATCGCGACCACTACGTGGAATTGACGAATCCGGCTTTTCAAAAGCTGTTTCTCCACGATCCCACCGGCAGTCACATTGACGACACCTTTACCAGCCCCGTGGAAAGCGCCGCCGTCGGGGCGCAAGTCAATGCCGGACGAGCATTTCACGGAGTTGTGCAGAGGCGCCGCCTGGATGGCAAAGTTCTCGATTTGGACCTGCACGCCGTTCCTCTAATCGTAAACGGCGTTCAACAAGGGGCGCTGGGGATCTATTCCGACATCTCCGAGCAGGTCAGGGCCTCTCAGAACGAGCGCGACCATGCGCAGTCTTTGAGCCGCATGGTGGCGGAACTGTCCGTCGCCAAGGAAGCCGCCGAAACCGCTAACCGGGCCAAGGGAGAATTCCTGGCCAACATGAGTCATGAAATCCGCACCCCGATGAACGGAATCATCGGAATGACCGAACTGGCGCTCGGCACTGAACTTACCCTGGAGCAGCGCGAGTATCTCAAGTTGGTGCAGAGCTCCGCCGACTCGCTCTTGTCACTGATTAACGACATCCTGGATTTTTCCAAAATTGAAGCGGGAAAGCTGGAGCTCGAAAGCGTCAATTTCGGTTTGCGCAGCACGCTGGAGAACATCATCAATACTCTGGCTGCTCAGGCGAGCGCAAAGGGCCTGAAACTGGTTTGCGACATTCCTCCGCATCTGCCGGACGCCCTGATTGGAGATCCCGAAAGGCTGCGGCAGATCGTCGTGAACCTGATCGGAAATGCGCTTAAGTTTACTGCCAATGGCGAAGTGGTCGTGCGGATTGAAATCGAGGATGGAATCGCCGATCAAGCCATCTTTCACTTCAGCGTGGCCGACACCGGCATTGGAATTTCTCCGGACAAGCAGAAGCTGATCTTCGAGGCGTTCACTCAATCCGATAGTTCGACCACGCGCCAGTACGGCGGTACTGGCCTGGGCCTTTCAATCTCCTCTCAGCTCGTCTCCCTGATGGGAGGCATCATTTGGGTCGAAAGTGAACCCGGCAGAGGAAGCATCTTTCATTTCAAGGTCCGGCTCGGGCTCCAGAAACTGCCCGCACGCGTCCCACTCCCGGCCGACCCACCGTCGCCGATTCTCTTTAGTCGCGGACCGGCGGCGCTTCAGGATTCTGCTCGCCGAGGACAATCTGGTAAACCAAAAAGTAGCGGTGCGCCTACTGGAGAAAAGAGGTCACAACGTGGTTGTGGCCGAGTCCGGCAAAGAGGCGCTGTACGCCTGGCAGAAACAGACCTTCGATCTGGTCCTGATGGATGTGCAGATGCCGGAAATGGATGGGTTCGAAGCCACCTCTGTCATTCGTGAACTGGAGAAGTCGGGCACGAAACATATTCCCATCATCGCGATGACGGCCCATGCCATGGTTGGCGACCGCGAACGCTGTCTCGCCGCCGGCATGGACGATTACGTCTCCAAGCCGATCAAGGCTGCCAATCTCTTCGCCGCCATCGACCGCGCAATGCCCGCCACCGCCAAGGCCCACGCCTAGATCTTCGTAGCGCCGGCGTCTCGCCGCCTCATCTGGATAAACGTACCGGCAGTTGCTGAGTCGCAGTGGTCTTGCCTCCGCTTAAACGGCGGGCGGGACGCCCGCCGGACAGCCGGCAGGATGCCGGCGCTACGAAGAGCTAAGCTGGCGTCAGTTCCACGGTCCGCTTCAGCTGCCCGCAGGCGGCGTAAATGTCCCGTCCCCGCGGACGGCGAATGAATGCAGGCACGCCGGCAGCCCGCAGAATATTCTGGAACTGCAGCACCCGCTCCTGGGCCGGGGTCCGAAAATCAATTCCCGGTCCGGGATTCAGCGCGATCAGATTCAGTTTCGCCCGCAGGCCGCGCACCAACTCCACTACTTCGCGGGCATTCTCGGCGGAGTCGTTGACTCCGTCCAGCAACACATATTCAAAAGTCATCTTTTCCCGGTTGCGCAGCGGAAATTCGCGGGCCGCAGCCATCAGTTTTTCCAGGTTCCACTTGCGATTGATCGGCATCAGGCGAGTGCGCAATTCATCATTCGAGGCATTGAGCGAGATCGCGATTTTCGGACGCACCGGCTCCAATCCAAAATCGTAGATGGCAGGCACAATCCCCGCCGTGGATACGGTCATGCGCGATTCAACAATGCCCACTCCCTCCACCAGGAGATGCACCGCCTTCATGAAGTTTGCGTAGTTCAGAAAGGGCTCGCCCATCCCCATGAAGACCAGGTTGATGCGCTGCAGAGGCAGGGAAACGTGCTGATCGTTCAGCACCGCACACACCTGTCCCACGATTTCTCCAGCGGTAAGGTTGCGCTTGATTCCGAGCAGCGCAGTCAGGCAGAACTGACAATCGACCGCGCAGCCCACCTGGCTGGACACACAAATAGTAGCGCGTTCCCAGTTGCGGCCGGCCGTCTCGGTCTGGTTGCCGGCATCGCTGCCGTCGCCCGCCTCGCCGCCATCTCCCTCTGGCATCCAGACGGTTTCGACGCTTTGCCCATCCCCACAGGCCACCAGATAACGCACCGTCCCGTCGCTTGAGACAAACTTGTTTTCAATACGGGGCAGCCCAACCGAAATTCCCTTCTCGGAAAGACGCCGCCGAAAATCCTCTGGAAGAGTCGAAATCTGCTCGAGAGTTTCCACTCTCTGCCGGTAAAGCCCTTCGAAAAGCTGCCGTGCGCGGTAAGCCGGCTGGCCCGACTCTTCGACCAGCACAGCCAGCTCCGGAAGCTCAAGCCCCAGCAACGAGTTGTGCCCAACCTGCCCCATAGTTTCGAGAACTGCTTTCCTTTGCGTACTTTGCGGTCCCCTTTGCGATTCTTTGCGGTAAAGATTTCGGCCGCCCGATCCAATTGTAGAGGACAATCCGGCAGGCTGAGGCCATCCCGCACAAAACTCATATAACTCTATGATTATAAAAGATTAACCGCGCATTCGCCGGACCCGGCCACGTTGTGCAACAATACTTGTATGGTTCAGGAAGTCCGCAACATTCGTCGCGAGGTCCTACCCAACGGACTGATCCTCATTACCGAGGAGATGGAGCACATTCGCTCCGCCTCGATCGGAATCTGGATCAAGACCGGCTCCCGCGACGAAGATCTGCAATGGAACGGCATCTCGCACTTCATCGAGCACATGGTATTCAAGGGCACGAAGAACCGCAGCGCGGAAAAAATTGCGCGCGAGGTGGACTCCATCGGCGGCAACATGGACGCCTTCACCGCCAAGGAATGTATCGGCTTCAACATCAAGGTCCTGGACGAACATCTGCCCATCGCCATGGACGTTCTCAGCGACCTGGTGCTGAACCCGGTTTTCGACGCGACTGACATCGGCCGCGAGCGCGGCGTGATCCTCGAAGAAATAAAAATGGACGAGGACAATCCCGACTACCTTGTCCACGAAATCTTTACCCAGAGTTTCTGGAAAGACCATCCCCTGGGCAAACCCATCCTGGGAACCAAAGACACGGTCAAGAAGTTCGAGCGCGATCCGGTGCGGGATTTCTACAAACAGCGTTTTGCCCCGGGCAACATGATCATTTCCGCCGCCGGTCATCTGAAGCACGAACAATTCGTGGACCTCGTGACCAAACATTTCGGGCACATGAAGCCGGTGAAGAACGGTTTCCACAGCTCGCAGCCCAAGACGGCGGCCCGCATCATTCTTCGCAACAAGAAGGCGCTCGAGCAGGTGCAGATTTGTGTGGGTGTTCCCTCTCATCCCATCGCTCACGAAAACCGGCATGCGTCCTACATTCTGAACACGCTGCTCGGAGGCGGCATGAGTTCGCGGCTGTTCCAGAATATTCGCGAACGCCAGGGCCTGGCCTACGCCATCTACAGCGATCTGTCGCCTTACCGCGACACCGGATGTCTTTCGGTCTATGCCGGGACCTCGCGCGAGTCTGCGGGCAAGGTGGTGCAATCGGTGGTCTCCGAGTTTCGCAAACTCAAGGGCGAACCCGTCCCTGAGGAAGAGCTGCGACGGTCGAAAGATCAACTGAAGGGCAGCCTGATGCTGTCGCTCGAATCTTCGAGCGCGCGCATGTCGAACCTGGCACGACAGGAAATGTACTTCGACCACTTCTACAGTCTCGATGAACTGATCGAACGGATCGAAAATGTCACGGTCGAGCAATTGACCGAACTGGCGAATGAATTCTTCCAGACAGAATCAATCGCAGTGACAGTGCTGGGCAATCTCAACGGCCTGAAGCTGACCCGCGATCAACTCGCCTGCTGATCTCTAAATACCCATCACGAACCACGTAGGGACAGATGTCCTCATCTGTCCAGCGGAGCGCAGCTCCGCATTTTTTCGACGCACGCAAAACGGCGTCGAGTTTCGCTCGACTGGACAGATGAGGACATCTGTCCCTACGTGGTTCGTGGTGGAAATCTCCGTTTTTGCGGCGCTACGAAACACCTTCACTCCCAAAAAGTTGCGCGGCCTTCTCCACTATCATCCTGACACTTCGGCGAGCCGTCCGCATCTAATTAGACAATTGAGCAGAAAGCCTGGCGAGGTGATGATGCAGGAAGCCAGGGGGCTGCGGTGGATCGGAGGATGGTTATGGCACAGGTGATTGAGTTCTACATTCCGACGCGGTTCAAACCGAAAGTGAAATGGATTCCAGTAGAACAGCGCGGAAGAATTATCGCGTTCCCCGCCGACTTGAAAAAGTCGGCGTAAGGAACTGACCCCGACGCCCGGCCCGTTTCCATGCGAGCCGGGCGTCGTTGTTTATGCTCGAGCTCCATTCCAACTATTGCGTTCCCGTAAGTCTTTATTTTGCAATCGATTAAACCCTCTGGCATCTCCTTGCCGTTCTTTGCGCCATGATTCGCGCCCTTAGCGAAAAAAACTGCCCCAGTTGCGATCCGACTCGCGAGCAGCACTACTTTCGCTGGATTCGAGAGATATTTCGATGCATACTATGCGGCAGGCCCGTCTCCCCTGCGGGCGGGAGGGCTCGCACGTCATGCCGTTGCTGGAGGAGAATCAGGCGGTTGAGATCGTACCTTCACTCGGGGATGATTCCGAAAGGAAGCAACGTCGCCAGATGCTAATTGCACTGGCCCTGTTGTTGGCCGCATTAATCCTGGTCCTGATAAAAGACCGTGACTTCTGGTTTCCTCCCGACCTCCCGGCACAGTCAGAATCCGAACCGGTCGAAGAGCCTTCGTCCGATGTGAAGGCGCCATCCGAAACTGCCAGCACCGCTACGCCGCCGCAGCGGACTGTTCATGCGCGGGCGAAGTCGAAGCCGCACGCGCCGCCCCAGGCCGCCGAACCCAGTCCGGCTCCCGCATTGGCCCCGGTCGTGATGACCCGCGCCGTTCTGCCTCCGCTTGAAGTCGAGGTGGTGGCGGGGGATGAGCGGCGCACTATCCAGGCGACCTCAAATTCGGTCAGGGTAGATCTTCAGCCGCGAACGCCATTCACGGCCTCGAACTCCGTCCCCGGCGGTCCTTCTTCAGGACCGTCATCCGGATCTTCAGCAGGGTCGGGGGATTCCGGGGGCATAGCGGATGCCACCGCGCGAGTTCATCTCTCGCCCGGCGCCGCTGACCTTCTCACCCGCCCGGTACAGCCTAACTATCCTCTGCTGGCCAAGGAGATGAAGGTGCAAGGCGCTGTCGTTCTCGAAGCACTGATTGGACGAGATGGAAACATTCAGGATCTTCATGTGCTCAGCGGACCTACGATTCTTTCGACGGCGGCCCGCGAAGCGGTCAAGCAATGGCGCTTCCGCCCCTATTTGCAATCCGGTCAGCCCGTCGAGACCGAGGCCCGTATCACAGTAAACTTCACCATCTCGACGCAGTAAGGGAGCAGCCACAGATTTGGTGGATTCTCACGGACAACGCACAATCGATAATTCATCCGTGTGAATCCGTGAAATCCGTGGCCAGTTTCTTCGGGAGCAGCCCACATGGCATTTGCAATTTCCAGCACAGGTTTTGAGAATGGCGGCGACATTCCCAGGAAATTCACCTGCGACGGCGCCGATGTCTCTCCCGAACTCGCATGGATCGAGCCTCCGTCTGGAACGGTAACCTTCACTCTGATTGCGGACGATCCTGATGCCCCGTCCGGAACCTGGACACATTGGGTGTTGTTCGACCTGCCCGCAGCGACAACCACTCTCGCCGAGGGCGTCACCCGGATTGACGAACTGCCTGGCGGCGAGCGGCAAGGCCGCAACGACTTCCGCAAGATCGGTTACAACGGTCCTTGTCCGCCTCCGGGCAAACCGCACCGCTATTTTTTCAAGCTATACGCGCTCAAGGGAAAACTCGATCTCAAGCCGGGTGCGAGCCGGCAGGAAGTAGAACAGGCGATGCAAGGCCTGGTGCTGGGACAAGCGGAGTGGGTGGGCACGTACCGCCGTTAAGTGTGGGGCGGACACTCTTGTCCGCCGCTTTTGACTTTAAGCGGTCGGAGTATTCGAGCCTGTAGAAAAAAGCAAAACCACCGACATAGTGCCCGTGAGAATCATGGCTGAGCGCCAGCGCGTGCCTGCCTCGCCATATTTTCTTCCGAAGCGCGCTCCACTCGGTTCCTGCCGTTCGATTTAGCGCAATAGAGTGCAGCATCGGCTGCGCGTAAAAGTTCTTCGCCTTTGAGGACTGCGGCACCGAGAGCATCTCCCGCAACCAGTCCAATGCTCAGGGTCACGGGTATGGGTCCGGAGTCGGTTTCAACCGGCTTCCCTCGATACACTAGTCCGCATGCGTTCCGCCGTTACCGCCAGGTCCGAAGCGGTACATTCGCCTAAGACAATCAGGAACTCTTCGCCGCCATAGCGGCCCACGTAGTCGTAATTTCTCACCGATGCAAGTATGCGGCGACTTACTTCGCGCAACACGACATCTCCCACCGGATGTCCGTACCGGTCATTGATGTTTTTGAAGTGGTCAAGGTCGGCCATGATCACGCCCAGCGCCTTTCCGATGCGAACGCTGCGCTGGCTCTCGCGATGGAGCAGCCCCATGATCGCTCCGCGGTTCCATAGGCCGGTCAGCTGGTCGTGCGCCGATTCGAATTGCAGCTCTTTTTGGACGCGGAGCAGTGCACCTTGCAACTCCAGAATGCGCTTTCCAGCCCAAACCCGCGCCCGCAGTTCATTTACGTCGAACGGTTTGGTCAGGTAGTCATCCGCGCCGGCTTCCAGTCCCGCGACCACGTCCTCCTTGCTTCCCTTCGCGGTAAGCAGCAACACATATTTGTACGGACCATCTTCATGACTCCGGATCCTGCGGCAGAGCTCGATACCGTCCAGGCCCGGCATCATCCAATCCAGAATTGCCATCTGCGGAGCATCCTTCTGTTGCAGCACGCGCCAGGCTTCGAGTCCGTTCTCCAGCGACGTCACACGATAGTTCCATTTCTTGAGCCAGTTCTCCAGTACCCGGCGGAAAATCGGATCGTCCTCCGCAATCAACACCGTGTTGGGCGGCGGCAAGGTCGTGGACGCGCCGGACTGCGAATCCTGGCCGGGAAACAGAGTGTTCATTGAAGCGGTCCCGCGGGACTGGTCAGCGCCAGACACAGACCCGCCATTTCGTGCTCCAGCACATCCAGGGTGGCGACGGCAAGTGACAGATTATTTTCATGCCCCATGTCCTCCAGTTGCTGTGCCGTTTGTGTCGCTCTGCCTGCGCCTAGATAGCCCAGTTCTCCTTTTAGGCTGTGGGCGGCGCACATAACACCCCGCGCGTCAGAGTCAACGATGGCCCGCCGCAGCTTCTCCAGCAGCTTGGGCGATTCCTGCAGAAAAATCTGGCAGAGTTCCCGCAAAAGTTCTTCATCCCCGCCCAGGCGCTCCAGAGCTTCGGCTTTGTCCCACAAGGATTTTCCGGCTGGAGCAACAGGGACGCCGGATGGCACCGCGGAGAAACCGCTCGGCGTTATTTCACCGTCGTTAGGGTTTACGGATTTCGTAAGGCTCCATCCATTTCTGCCGACGCTTCACATCTGGACGCCAAGACCACACTGGTTCCTTCGGCAGAATGTGATTTCACTTTACCGAGCAGCAGCCGTCATGTGCGACCGGTCTGCGCACCGCAGAATAGGACCCTAAGTACATGAACATCGGTGTGGCCGCTCGCCATAAAAAACCACCTATTGGCCTCATTTCCCACGCCTTTCCGGCTCAAGCCGATAGCAAAACCGCCGATGACTAAGACTCATGGGGATTCATCGCCATTGTGTCGGCTGCCGGCAGAGTGACCTGAGCAACCGGTCGCGAAAGGACTGCGCGGCATGAGCAATGGCGGCGCGCAATTCGACGTTCCGCTCCGGCGGCGGATGACAACTGGAATCGTCCTGGCCGTGTTCTCGGCCACTCTCATGGGCTTTCTTTTCTGGCGCACTCGCCGGTTGGCGTCCACCGAAGCCAACCTCATCACCACTTCGAGCACGCTGGTGGCGGCTATTTTCCTGGTCTGGTCGGGATTTGCGATCCATCGCGATGTGGCGGAAGAGAAACTCACGGTCCAAACCCACGAGCTGTCGCGAAAATCACAGGAGTTGACGCGCTCGCGGGAGGCCTTCGAAAGCCAAAGCCGCATGTTGCGGTCCGTACTCGACAGTATGGCTGAAGGTCTGGTCGCGACCGACGAGCAGGGCAACTTCATTATCTGGAACCCGGCCGCGGAGAGGATTGTGGGTATGGGCGCTGCCAGCCTGTCCAGCCAGCAGTGGTCCGAGCACTACGGACTCTTCCTTGACGACATGGTCACCCCTTTCCCGACAGACCAGAACCCCCTGTTGCGCGCCATTCGCGGCGAAATCAGCAGCGCCCAGATGTTTGTGCGTAATCCGGAACTCGCCGAAGGCGCATGGATCGAAGCCAACGCAGGTCCCTTGAAAGACCAGAATGGAGTGGTGTGCGGCGGGGTAGTGGCCTTCCGCGACATCACTGAAAAAAGAAACTCCGAGCGTGAAATCCAAAAGCTGAATTCGGAACTCGAGCGCCGGGTGGCTGAGCGTACCGCCCAGTTGGAGGAAGTCAACCAGGACCTGGAGTCATTCACTTACAGCGTCGCCCACGATTTGCGCGCTCCCCTGCGTCATGTGGCGGGTTTCTCGGGGATCCTGATAGAAGAATTCAGCCCCGCCCTTAGTGCCGAGGCCCAGCGCTACCTCGCGCGCATCCAGGAAGGCACACAAAAAATGGGCCGCCTGGTGGATGAGTTGTTGGCCTTGGCTCGGGTAGGCCGTCAGGCGCTCAAGTTGCAGGTCTCCGGATTGAACACCATGGTGCAGGAGGTGATCGAACTTCTCCAGCCTGAGCTCGCCGGCCGGCAGGTGGAGTGGAAAATCGCCGACCTCCCTTCCGTCGAGTGCGACCCCACGCTGCTGCGGCAGGTGTTCCAGAACCTGATCTCGAATGCGATCAAGTATTCCCGGCCGAGTCCCCTCGCCGTCATCGAAATCGGACAGACCAGCCAGAACGGCCAGCCCGTTCTATTCGTGCGCGATAACGGAGTCGGATTCAACATGAAATACGCCGACAAGCTATTCGGGGTCTTTCAGCGCCTGCACCGCACCGAGGACTTCGAAGGCACCGGCGTGGGCCTGGCGACGGTACAGCGAATCATCAAGAAACACCATGGCCGGGTGTGGGCGGAAGCGGAGCTGGATCAGGGCGCAACTTTTTATTTCACCCTGGGCGCGCTGCAACCGGACGATGCCAAACAGTCGGCAGCCACGGTAGGAGCCTGAAGCATGAACTCCAATGAAACCGATATCCTGCTGGTCGAGGACAGTCCGGACGATGCCGAGCTGGCGATCCACGCCCTGCGGCGCGAACATCTGGCCAACAATATCTTGGTCATCGGAGACGGAGAAGAGGCCCTGGACTTTCTCTTCTGCCGCGGCCAGTTTGCCGAACGTTCTTTCGAACGGCCGCCCAAGCTGGTCTTACTCGACCTGAAGTTGCCCAAGGTGAACGGGATCGAAGTCCTGCGGCAACTCAAGGACGATCCCCGGACGCGGGCCATTCCGGTGGTTGTCCTGACCTCCTCCAAGGAAGAACGCGACCTGGTGCGCAGTTACGATCTGGGTGCAAACAGCTACATCCAGAAACCGGTCGATTTCGAAAAATTCCGCCAGATGGTCAAGACCGTGGGTCTTTACTGGATGCTGATTAACCAGCGTCCGGTGCCCCGCGAAGCCACCAGGTCCGCCGCGCAAGGACTGCTATGAACCCAACCGCCACCGCCACGGCGCTCGAACTCGCTCGCCCGCCCAAGCCCCAGCTGCGCGTGCTTTTAGTCGAAGACGATCCGGCTGACCGCGATCTGATTCTGGGCGAACTGGCAAAAGGCGAATTCGAGATCATCGCCGACGTGGCGGCGACCGCCGCTGAGTTCCGCCAGAGGATCGCAACCAACCGCCCCGACGTAGTGTTGGCCGACTATAACCTGGGCCAGTGGCGAGGCACGGAAGCGCTGGAAATTCTGCGCCAGGAAGGTCTCGACATCCCTTTGATCCTGGTGTCGGGCGCACTGGGCGATGTAACGGCGGTCGAGTGCATCAAGCAGGGAGTGACCGATTATGTGCTGAAAGATTCACTGGCCCGGTTGTCGGTGGCCTTGCGCGGCGCCCTGAAAGACAAGAATGTGCGCGCCGAACGCAAACGGGCGCAAGTCTCCCTGGCCGAGAAAGTCGAAGAACTGGCGCGCTCGAACGCCGACCTGGAACAATTCGCCTACGTGGCGTCACACGACTTGCAGGAACCCCTGCGCATGGTTTCGGCCTACACCCAGCTGTTGGCGGAACGCTATCGCGGCAAACTCGACGATCAGGCCGACAAATATATCCATTACGCCATCGACGGCGCCACGCGAATGCAAAGTCTGATCCAGGACTTGCTGGCTTTCTCCCGCGTGGGGCGGCAGGAATACGCGTTCGCAATCAGGGACTGCAACCAGTTGGTGGACAGCGCCGTGGAAAATCTGCGGGCCGCAATCCTGGAGACCGGCGCGGCAGTCACCCACGGACCTTTGCCCCAGCTGATGGCCAACGGTTCACAGCTGCAACAGGTGTTTCAAAATCTGATCGGAAACGCCATCAAATTTCACGGCCCCAAGAGTCCCATCATTGAGATCTCGGCCAGCCAAGCAAGGCGCCGAATGGCTCTTTTCCGTGGCCGACAACGGCATTGGCATCTCGGCGGAGCATGCCGAAAACGTCTTTATCATCTTCAACCGCCTGCACACCCGCACCGAATATGCCGGCAATGGCATCGGGCTGGCGATCTGCAAGAAGATCGTCGAGACGGCACGGAGGCAGGATTCTGGCCAAACCCCACGAAGGCGGAGGCACGGTTTTCAACTTCACCCTGCCGGCGGCCCTGGATTCCGAAAGACAGGACCAGGCATGACCACACGCATCCGAGATTCTGCTGGTGGATGACAATCCCGCTGATCTGGACTTGACCATTGACGCCCTGGCCCAAAGCCCGTGGCGGACCAATGTCACCACGGTTTGCGATGGTTCGGAAGCCATGGACTATCTTCGGCGCGAAGGCAAATACGCCTCCGCCACGCGTCCCCACCTGGTGCTGCTGGACCTCAACCTTCCCCGCAAGGATGGACGTGCCGTCCTGGCCGAAATGAAATCGAACCCCGCCCTGCGCCGGATACCAGTTGTGATCTTCAGCACGTCGCAAGCCGCACAAGACATTGAGCGCAGCTACGAGCTGGGGGCCAACAGTTATGTCAGCAAACCGCCCACCCTCGCGCGAGTGGGTCTTAGCCGTGCAACTGCTGAATGATTTCTGGATCGGGTGCGCCTGCCTGCCCCGCGAGGAGGAACTATGAACAACGGATCCACCCACATTCTGCTGATCGAAGATAACCCTGGAGACGCTGACCTGATTCGCCTGCGCCTGGTAGAGGCCCACGCGGATGTGGCGGTCTCCTGCGTGACCCGGCTCGCCACCGGGCTGGCTTCAATGATCGTGGCCCAACCCGCCATGGTGCTGCTCGACTTGAATCTTCCCGACAGTCACGGCGCCGAGACCTATCGCAAGGTGCTCGAGCAGGCGCCCGGCGTGCCCATCGTCGTGCTCTCCGGCCTGGACGACGAAGAACTGGCGGCCAGCGCAGTCCATCAGGGAGTGCAGGACTACCTGGTCAAAGGGAATTTCGACAGCAAGCAACTGGCACGCGCCATGCGTTACGCGATTGAACGCCAGGCGTTGCTGACCTCTCTCGACATGAGCCGGCGCCAGCAACTCCAGTTCAAGAATGAATTCCTGTCCCATGTTTCCCACGAATTGCGCACTCCCCTGACCTGCATTCATCAGTTCGTCTCGCTCATGCTCGATGGGCTGGCGGGCAACTTGATGCCGGAACAACGCGAGCACCTGGAAACCGTGTTCCGCAGCGTGAATCAGCTTCGCGCCATGATCACCGACTTGCTCGAGGCGACCCGGGCCGAGTCCGGAAAAATGTCCATCGAACCGCATTGCATCGTGATCGGCGATGTTATCCGCCAGGCCGTGGCCATGATGCAGGGAACGGCCCAGGCCAAGGGGATCGGCCTGGAGGCCGGCCTCGATATCCGGATTCCATTCGTCTATGCAGACCCCAAGCGAGTGCTCCAGGTGCTCACCAACCTCATCGATAATGCAATCAAGTTCACACCTGCCGATGGCTCGGTCATGGTGAAGGCCTGCCTGAACGAGAAGGATCCGGACTTCGTCCACGTCTCCGTGACCGATACCGGCCGCGGGATCGGCCCGGAGTCGCGGGTCCTGATCTTCGAACGTTTGTACCAGGACCCCAATTCGATCGACGACAGCCGCAAGGGTTTGGGCCTGGGACTCTACATCTCGAAACAATTGGTCCAGCTTCACGGTGGACAAATCTGGGTCGAGAGCCAGCTGTCTCACGGAAGCACTTTTACTTTTACGCTGCCCTTGTTTTCGCTGGCGAAATTTCTTGCCCCAGTCATCACCCACCTCGGCCGCTTGCGAGACTCGCTCAGCCTGATCACGATCGAGGTCACGCCCCTGCGCATTCCCTTCGCCGGTAACTGGGAGGATGTTCGCCAGCACTGTCTGCAAATCCTGGAACCCTGCATCCTGGGCGACAAGGACGCGATCCTGCCCGTGCTGGGCGAAGCCGGGCAACGCGAAACCCTGGTGGTCGTGGCCTCTACCGACGAACACGGGGCCACCGTGGTGGAAAAGCGCATGCGGGAACAACTGTTACGTTCCGAGCGTTTGCGCTCCACCTGTGCCTTCAACCTTTCTTCGGTGGGCCTGAAGCTCCCGGCGCGCGGACCGCCAGGAACCGCTGGAGATTCTGGTCCAGGAAGTTGCCGATCACATCACGGAGATGACTATGGCGACGCTCCGGCGTCACCAGTCCTCCCACAACTGAGGCCAGAGCAAGATTTTTTCGAATGATTAAAACTGGAATTCACGAACCAAAAGGAGAAGAAGACTATGGACAAGCCGAAAATCCTGATCGTTGACGATGATCCCGACTTGAGACGGGGTCTAAACCTTCGCCTGCGCGCCAATCACTTCGATACCGCTTACGCCACGGACGGCTTCTCAGCCATCGCCATGGCCCAGAAAGAGCGTCCCGACCTGATCATTCTCGACATCGGCCTGCCGGCGGGCGACGGCTTCATCGTGCTGGACCGCTTGCAGCAGAGCGCTCAGCTGTCGTCGATCCCGGTCATCGTCCTGACCGCGCGTGATCCCCAGTACAACCGAGAGCGAACCCTGAAGGCCGGCGCTTGCGCTTTCCTGCAAAAGCCCGCCGACAACAATGAACTGATAGATGTGATTCGCACCACCCTGAACCCGGTCTGGCCGGGCACGGCAGCTTCGGCCATGCCTGCCCGATAGTGCTTCGCCGCTGACTCGAAATGTGGGCGCGAGCGCCCTCGCTCGTGCGGCAGTACCACGAACGACTGTGTGGGACCGGGTCGGAGCCTGCCCTGAGCGCAGTCGAATGGACCCGGTCGGGCCGAGCGAAGTCCCAGCGTCGGCTAGATTTGTGCCTGAGGTCAATTTAGAGAATCCCCCTGTCGAGCTTCGCTCGACCCGGCCGGGTCAGAGACCCCGCCCCACACAGTTTGTGCCGATCTCTCAAAATCGCGAGACCAGGAAAAGGCCGCCGCCTACTGCGACCAGATCTTCCGCCAAGGCAATCACCCAATCCGGCAAACGTGAGGTCTTTACCAGGCGGGCCCGCGCCTGATATCCCGCAAACGCGCCTATCACTCCGCCCGCTCCGCCGGCTATCGCTCCGGCGGCGACGGACTGACCGGCCCCGGCACACAATGTCGCTCCCGAAAGCGCGCCCAGAACTACGCGACCGAACAGAGGCCCGGGCGAAGTCCGGCTCGGAATGAACGGCAACTTGTCGGCAACAAGTTCTCCCAGCGCCAGCGCGGAAAAACCGTACGTGGCCAGCGGGGATTCCATAAACACCAGGCGTGTACCTTCCAAGTTGATCCAGCCCAGATGGGCGGCCCAGCAAACCAGTGCCGCGCCAGTCAACGAACGCAGACCGGTCACGATCCCTATCCCGAAAGCCAGAAGATAAACCAGGCTGGACTGCATCTCCAATCGCTCTTCTCCCGTCCCGTTATTAGCGGGATTTCTTGATGTGGCGCACGCTGTGACCCTCCACCAGATGGAACAACTCTTCCGCCAGATTCTTGGTGTGATCACCGGCGCGCTCGAATGCCTGGGCCATGAAGAGCAGGTTGGTCACCTCGTAACTCCTGACCCCGGCGCCTTTTTCCAGGTACTGACGAAACACAGAATGGCAGACCTGGTCCATGTCGTAATCCATCTTGATGACCGATTCCGCCAGTCCGAGATCGCGGCTCACAAATCCCTGATGCACTCGCACCAGCATTTCCTGCAACACCTGCGCCATCTGGACCAGAATCGCTGATTCCTTCGCGTTCAACGGCGCCGGCAAACCGTGAATTCGCTGCACTACGGACCAGATCAGGTCGCCCACGCGTTCGAGATCAATCGTAAATTTAAGGCAGGCCAGCAGTTCCCGCGCCTCGGCCTCGGCCACCTGGGTGACAGCGCCGGGTGTGGCGTCATCAATCTGCCTCTCGATCTGGTCCAGCTCTTTTTCGCATTGCCGCACCGCAAGAAAAGCGATTCGTGAACCGGTTTCGATGTAGTCACGCGCATTGAAAGCGGCATCCTTGGCGATCAGGCAGGCACGCACGGCAGTTTCGATCACCTGCTTGCTCGCTGCAGATTTTTCTTTGCGTGGTCGCTTCATGGGAGTGGAGATCGTGCGGTATCAGACACATCAAGGCTAGCAGACTCTCAACACCGGCGCGAGTACCTACCCGGTTTGCCTGGAAGCACATTTCCGTTCAAACTGTCGCCATGGCAGCGTCCATCAAAAAGAATGCGGCCAAGTCTCCGCAGAACCAGTTGGACGACTTACTCGACAAGTACACGCCAGAAGTTGCAGCCGCGGCTCGCGAATGCTTAAGGAAGATGCGAGCGCGACTGCCCGGCGCAACGCAACTCGTCTACGATACCTACAACGCCCTCGGCGTGGGCTTTGGTCCCTCCGAGAAAGCTTCAGACGTAATTTTCTCTATCGTGCTTTACCCGCGGTACGTCACTCTCTTCTTCCTGCAGGGCGTGGACCTGCCCGATCCAGAACGATTGCTGCAGGGCGACGGCAAAGTGGTTCGGCACATCAAGCTGGAATCGCCGGCCGATCTGGACAAGCCAGCCATCCGAAAGCTGATGGCGGTTGCATTGAAAAGCGCGAAGCAGCCGATTGACAGCGCCGCTCCGGGCGGCCTGATCATCAGATCGATCGCCAAGAAACAACGTTCGCGCCGCCCCAGCTTAGTGTAGGCACGAGCGTGACGCTCGCGCCCACATTTCAAATTCCTGACTTATACTGGGCTGACACTCGGGCAACCGGCCCTGTTTGGAGATTCTGAGGTTTGACCGGCAACGTTCAGGCGGTGGAACTGGTTTTCCTGTTGCTGCTGCTCTTCGTGGTGGCGTTTGGAGCGCTGGCGCGAAAACTTCAAGTTCCCTATCCCATTGTTCTCGTGATCGCCGGAGGAGTGCTCGGGTTCGTTCCCGGAATTCCAAAAATCGCGCTCAATCCCGACATCATCTTCTTCGTCATCCTGCCACCTCTTCTTTACTCCGCTGCCTGGGTCACCTCCTGGCGCGAATTCTCCTACAACATTTTCAGCATTCTGCTTCTGGCTTTTGGTCTGGTCATTTTCACTGTGATCGGCGTGGCGCACAGTGTGCACTGGCTCTTTGCCGGGTTCGACTGGAAGCTCGGTCTGGTGCTCGGCGCGATCATCGCGCCCACCGATGCGCTCGCCGCGACTTCTATTGCGGAGCGTGTCGGCATTCCCAAGCGGATCACTTCACTGATTGAAGGCGAGAGCCTGGTGAATGACGCTACCGGGTTGCTTGCGCTCGAATTCGGCATCGCGATAGTGCTGAAAAACGAGACTCCCACGGTCACCGCCGGCATTGTGCGCTTGGCCTACCTGACTCTTGGTGGCCTGGCCGTCGGCCTGCTTGTCGGATGGATTGCGGACTGGGTTGAACACCGCATTGATGACGGTCCCATCGAAATCGCTCTCAGCATATTGATTCCCTACGCCGCATATCTCACTGCTGACCGGTTGCGCGCTTCAGGAGTGCTGGCGGTCGTCGCCTGCGGGCTATATCTGAGCCGCCGGAGTTCTGAATTCTTTTCTCCCCAGGTGCGCCTTCAGGCCTGGGCAGTCTGGGAAGCATTGGACTTCATTCTTAACGGCCTGGTCTTTGTACTCATCGGGCTGCAATTGCCTTACGTGCTGGCCGGAATTCAAGACTACAGCCACCGTACTCTGCTTCTCTATGGCGGTCTGTTCAGCGGACTGGTCATTGCGTTACGGATGTTCTGGGTATTTCCCGGCTCCTACATCGCTTACTGGACCCGGACCCGGCTGTTTCATCAGAGACTTACTTGTCCAACCGTGAAGGGCATTGTGACGCTGGGTTGGACGGGAATGCGGGGAGTAATCGCGCTCGCCGCTGCCATCGCGCTGCCCCAGACCCTGGCGGATGGCAGCCCTTTCCCGCAGCGCAACCTGATCGTCTTTCTCGCCTTCGCTGTAATTTTCGTGACCCTGGTCCTGCAGGGACTGACCCTTCCCTGGCTGATTCGACTGCTCGGTATTGCTGACAAGGCAGGCCCCAATGTCGAGGAGGAGACCGCGCGCCGCGAGATACTCGAAGCCGCGCTGGCATTTCTGGAAGGTGAGCGCGCGAAAGATTCTGGCGAATTCGATGCGATCTACGAGGACATCGCCGGACACTATCGCCATCGTCTCACCGACGTAATCGGAAAAGACGATACCGACAGCCACGAGCGCCCCGAACATCACGAACGCCTGTCTAATCTTTCGAGCGAGTTGCTTCGACTGGAGCGGAGGACCGCCGTGCGTCTGCGCAACGAAGGCCGCATCGACGATGAAACTCTGCGGCAATTGGAGCACGAACTCGACCTTCGCGAGGCCGGACCAGACCATGTGTGAAATAGTGGAGACCGGGCGTGGACGCCCGGCCTCCAACTACACGGATTCGACCAGCGGCAGTAGCACCTGGAAACAGGTGTTCCCGGGCTTCGAAGTCACGTTGATGCTTCCCCTGTGCTTCTTAACAATCCGCATCACCGTATCGAGCCCGAGGCCTGTTCCTTCTCCTACTCCCTTGGTGGTAAAAAAAGGTTCGAAGATGTGGGGCAGTATCTCGGCAGAAATTCCCGGGCCGTTGTCGGCAATCTCGACCGCGACGCACGTGTCGTCGCGGTAAGTTCGAATAATCAGCTCGCCTTTTCCGCCCATCGCGTCAATCGCATTGTCGATGATGTTGGTCCATACCTGGTTGAGTTCGCTGCCAAAGGAATTCACCAGCAGAGGAATTTTGTTGTACTCGCGGTGTACGTTTATGCCTCGTTTGAGCTTGTGATTCAGGATGGTGAGCGTATTTTCCAGACCCTTTACGATGTCGACGTTTTGCGCCTGGGTCTGGTCCATGTAGGTGTATTCCTTGATGGCGCGGACCAGGTCTGAAATTCTCGTCGTGCTGCTCTCGATTTCGATCAACAGGTTCGCAATCTCTGCCGAGGCCGCAATCCTCACCAGCGCAGCGCGGGCTACATCTGCGTCGAGGGTCGCGAACAACGACTCCAGCACCTCCGGCTTAATGCCTCGTTGCGCCAGGTCGGCCGCCAGTTGCCAGAGATCGCTCTGTCCATGACTGCGCAGGAGCGAATCAATCTGATCTTCCAGATCGCTGATGGCCAGCGTATCGAGCGCCGTTTCGCTGGGCTTCAGGAACGAAGCTTCCAGCTTTTCGATTTCCGCTCTCTGCGCCGCAGTGAGATCGTGCCGTCCCAACTCCTGCGCGGCGTTCTTGATTCGATGCAGCGCTTCACGCAACAGGCTGGTCGCCCGCGTGGCGGCCGACGCAGGATTGTTCAGCTCATGGGCCAGACCGGCGGACAACTTTCCCAAAGCAGCCAACCGGTCTCGCTGCTGTTCCAACCGCGTAACTTCGCGGATCCGATCGGACATCACTCCCACTAAACGCTGGGTCAGTTCCGGCATCTTCTGGATCATTTCCGGAAACTTTGCGGCAGGAAATCTCAAGATGCGTGCATCCGTGACCGCTCGCCCGGTCAGGACGGACTTGGTCATCCTCGAGAAGGGAAGCACTCCGGTGACAGCCCCCGCCCCAAACGGAAGGACGACAGTTTCGCCGGCAAGTTCACCACGCACCTGAAGCTCCCCTTCCAGCACCACGATCGTCGAGTCCGATGGGCCACCCGGACGCAAGTAAACATCACCCGCCTTCAGCTTGACCTCCTGGCAATGGCTGAGAAACCACTCCAGTTGATCGTCGGGCAGACCCTGAAACGTCGGGACGCGCAGCAATTCTGATTTTTCGACCATGAACTCCTATACCTTGCTCAAATACTGATGAATGAACTGCACCGCCACCGACCCTTCACCCACCCCCGAGGCCACCCGCTTCACCGAACCGTAGCGCACGTCGCCCACGGCAAAAATGCCGGGCACGTTAGTCTCGAGCAGAAAGGGATCGCGTTCGAGAGTCCAACCCTTGGGATGTTGGCCGTCTCGTATGAGATCGGGCCCAGTCAGAATGAATCCGCGTTCGTCCCGCTCCACCAGGCCGGCCAGCCAGTCGGTCCGCGGCAGCGCTCCGATAAAGATGAACATCGAAGTGGCGGGAACACGCTCGATCTTGTTGGTGTCCGAACACATCACCGAAATTTCTTCCAGATGGGTCGCGCCGTGGGCCTCGACCATGCTGGCATGCGCCCATATCTGAATTTTCGGAGTCTCTTTGATCTGGTCGATCAGATATTGCGACATAGTTGCCGCCAGAGAATCGCCGCGCACCAGAATGACGACGCGCTCCGCATACTTGGCAAAGTTCATCGCCGCCTGGCCCGCTGAATTCGCGCCGCCAACGACGTAAACAATCTCGCCCGCGCAGGAGAGCGCTTCGGTGGCGCCGCCGCCGTAGTAAACTCCCGCTCCCTGCAATCGCTCGATGCCCTCGGCCTCGAGCTTGCGCCACTGCACTCCGGTCGAGATCATCAAGGCGTGACACGAGATCTCATTTCCGTCCGCCAGTTTGAGGATCCGGTAGGAACCCTCAGTCCGGACGCCGACCACTTCCAGGGGCGACAGTATTTCTACTCCAAAACGCTGGGCCTGCACCACCGCGCGCCGCGCCAGATCGCTGCCGCTCAGCCCTGCCGGAAATCCAAGATAGTTCTCGATGCGCGAACTCATTCCCGCCTGGCCCCCGGGCGCTTCCTTCTCGATCATCACCGTCTTCAGACCTTCCGACGCACCATAAACCGCCGCCGCCAGTCCCGCCGGCCCTCCGCCCACGATCGCCAGATCGTAAAAGTCGGTCTGCGCCCGCGTGCGCAATCCTACTTTCTTGGCGACGTCCGCAGGCATGCTCTCCAGCAATTTGGTTCCGTCGGGAAAAAGCACAATCGGAAGGTCGGCAGCCTCCGAACCGAGCGCTTCCATCAGCCGCTTCGTTTCCGGATCGTTGGCCGAGATTTCCACGTCAATCCACTGGTACGGAACATGGTTTCGCGCCAGAAAATCCCGCAGGTCGTACGACCGGGGCGACCAGCGCGTGCCTAAAACCCGTATACCCTCGAAAGTCGGGCGGTAGGTCGCCTGCCAGTCATCGAGCAAGTCATCCAGTTGCGGATACAAATGCTCCGACGGGGGGTCCCACGGCTTCAGAAAAAAGTAGTTGATGTTGGCCTGGTTGATGGCGCTGATGGCGGCACTCATATCGGTGTAAGCCGTCAACAACGCTCGCTTCGCCTTGGGAAATATCCGCATGCCCTGCTGCAGAAATTCCACGCCATCCATGCGCGGCATGCGCTGGTCCGCCAGCAGCAGGGCGACGCTATCATTGCGCACCTTCAATTGCTTCAGCAGGTCCAAGCGCGCCTTCGGGAGAATCGCTCCCGATCACACGGTATTCGGCCCCGTATTTCGAACGCAAATCGCGCTCGATCGACCGCAAAACATCAGAGTCGTCATCCACACTCAATAAGATTGGTTTCGCCATAAATAATTCTCAGCTAGTAATTGGAGGCAATTCTAGACTTTCGAATGCTCGAATGGGAATTAGATGCAACGACTTCCGATTCGGGATCACGTGTTTTCACGCCACCACTCCAAGCCGTGTGGGGGCGGGTCTTCGAGCCCGCCATGGCCGAGCGCAGCTCGGCAGCGGGGTTACAGGAGAATCCTAATCTGCAGTTTGAACCGATTCGATCTTCTTGAGCTTCTGGTTCCAATACAGCACCACTTCCCCTTTTTCGTCGTACGTGACCCGGATTCCGGTGGAGTGCAGCTTCATCGGCGGAGTGTCGCCGTTGAGCGCCTCCGTCTCAGACACCTTGGATCCCGCGCTCACGGGTCTCAGGTAGACAGATCCCGCGTATACAGTTTCGTTTACTGCGTAGACGTTCTTGCATGGGCCGTCCGCCCGGCAGAGGAGAACCACTAGTTTCGTTGCTGATGATTTGTCGTCCTTTAGCAGCAACGCGTAGTCCGGGTTTCCATCGCCGTTAAGATCTGCGCGAACGAGGCTTGGATTGTCTTTTGGAAAGTGGCGGACAACAAAAGCTTTTACGTCGGGGTCGCGTTCCTGCAACGTCAATAAGTGCCACCCGGGAAAGCGCTTCAGGATGCGGTCGACGTCTGTGCCTCGTCCATCGCTCGCTGATAGTGCGACGCACCAGACCAAAGCTGTCACGGAAACCAAGATACGGACATTCAATCGGTTCATGTGGTTCATCACCGGCTCGACGCCGTTCGCCGTTTGAGGCATGGAATTTTCCGGGTCGTTTCCAACGTATTTTTTTCTTGAAGGATATCTCACTTGGGCGAACCGGCTATTCCCATTACCCGTGATGGGATTGATGGTCACAAGACTTACACTTAAGCCCCGGGCCAAGCCCGCTCCAGTTCCCGCCCATGCTCGGCAATAACCGAAACCAAATCTTCCATCTGCTCATCACTGACCGCCGGATTCATACAAGTAAGCTTCAAACACTGCCGGCCGCCGACCCGAGTGTGCCCAATGACAGCAATCCCCCGATCGAGCAGACGCTGGCGCAGCGCCGCATTCAAGCCGTCGGGATCGACTCCTGCCCGCGCCGGCAGATAGCGAAAGACGACGGTGCTCAGACTGTCTCCGTGAACCAGCTCTAGCGACGAAGTTCGCCGCACCGCGTCGGCGGCGCAAACCGCTAGTGCAATCGTCCGGTCAATCATGGCGCCCAGCTTGCGCCGGCCCAAAAGTTGAAATGAAAGCCAGGGCTTCAGGACGTCGAAGCGACGCGAAGTCAGCAGCGACTTCGTCACCAGGTCGGGAATTCCCTGGGCTTCGTGCGCCTCCGGGTTGAGATAGTCCGCGTGCAACTCGAAAAGTTTGAAGTGACCGGCGTCCCGCAGCAGAAATGTACCCGCCGGAATCGGCTGCCAGAATAATTTGTGAAAATCAATACTCAAAGAATCCGCCAGCGCGATACCCTGCAACTTGTCCCGATGCTGAGCAGAGAACAGCAGCACGCCGCCGTACGCCGCATCCACATGAAGCCACGCCCCAATCGAATGAGCGAGTGCAGCGATCTCAGGCAATGGATCCACTGAGCCAAAGTCGGTGGTGCCCGCGGTCGCGACTATGGCAAAGGGCAGCAGGTCCTGATCGCGCATCTCGTCGAGCGTCCGGCGAAGACTCTCCGGCCGCATTCGAAATGCATCGTCAACAGGAACTCTGACTACTGCATCGGTCCCCAGCCCCAGCTGCGCTGCGGACTTTTCTACGGTGAAGTGCGCCACCTCCGAGCACAGGACACGCATCCGCGCCGCCTCTGGCGGTAGGCCCTGCTTTTGTGCCAGCCATTGGAAGCGTGATTTCAGAAAAGCATCACGTGCCAACAGCAAGCCCATGAAGTTGGATTGAGACCCTCCGGTCGTGAAAGTCCCATCGGCACCCGCCGGCAATCCTGCCTCGGAGGCCAGCCACTGGACGAATTTCTGTTCCAGCATAGTGGCCACGGGCCCCAGGTCAAACGAATCCAGCGATTGATTCATGGCGCTGATCACCGCCTCCGCGACTAAACTCGCCAGCAACGGAGCGCTGTGCAAATGAGCGACACTAAGGGGGTGACTGACCGCCAGGGAGTTCGAAATGAACCGACCTAACTGCTCAAAGACCGCCTCGGGCACGGCGGCTTCATCTGGTAGAAACGCGGGGCTGATTAATGCCGAGAGGGCAGCGGGACTCTTCCCGGAGTAGGGTTGCGCCGGAAAACAGGAGCTAATCAGTTCCGTGGTCCGCGTCATCAGCTCCCGGTACAACAACTTGCTCTCCGGTGCGCTGGTCAGAAAGTCGGATTCGAACAAGTCAGGGCCTCGATGAAGAACGTTAAACCACCCGCCAAGCGGGCCATTCTATCTGAAGCAGGAGGCCTCCTGCGGCGAGACCCTCGGCACCCGCCTGAAAAGTTATTTTCCGTGAAATTTGCTTCCATTCGATTGACCGGCCACAGGACGGAACTAAGGCGGCGGACAGGAGTCGCCGCACACACTACAACATCAGGCCGGTTTCTTGCAGTCCCGGGCGCGCGGGTTTCTCCTCATGGAGAACATTTTCGATGGTGGCCAGCAACTCGTGGATCTGCAGCGGCTTTGAGGTGTAGCCGTCCATTCCGGCCTGCAGGCAGCGTTCCTTGTCGCCGACCATAGCGTGCGCGGTCATGGCGATGATGGGAAGGCGCTTGCCTCCACCTTCGCGTTCGCGAATGGCCGCCGTGGCCTGCAGGCCGTCCATCTCGGGCATTTGCACGTCCATCAGGACCAGGTCGAACGGCGGCTCGTGGGACATCTCCAGCATTTCGAGGACCTGCTTGCCGGTTTCCGCGACCGTCACCGTGTGCCCCCTTTTTTCCAGTAGCCGCACCGCCACTTTCTGATTGATGAGGTTGTCTTCGGCGAGCAAAATGTTCAGTCGTCCCCGGGTTTCCCGAAGGGAGTGGACCGTGACCAGGGAGTGGTTTTCTTCCGATTGGTTCTTCGCTCCCAGCGCGAGGCGGATTGCCGCCAGAAGATCAGCGCGCTTGATCGGTTTCGACAGGTAAGCGCCGATACCCAACTCTCGGCAGCGGGCCGCGTCTCCCCGCAAACCGGCGGAGGTCAGCATGATGGCGACCGAACCCACCAAAGGGGCGCTCTGGCGCAGTCGTTCGACCAGGCTGAATCCGTCGGTGCCGGGCATCTGCGCATCCAGCAGGACCAGGGGAAAAGGCGTACCTCGCTCGGCGGCCTGTTGCAGGGCTGCGATAGCCTCTGACTGATCCTTAGTCAAGGTGGGATTCATTTGCCAGCCCAGCAGCGTCTCCTGAAGTATGCGCCGGTTGGTCGCATTGTCGTCTACGACCAGTACGTGCAGGCCGCGCAGCATTTCTACTCCGACGGGTTCGCGCTTCTGGGGCGCGGTCTTCTGCGAAGGCATGAGCGCGGTAAAGTGAAACGTGCTGCCCTCGCCCAGTTCACTTTCTACCCAGATACGTCCCCCCATCATTTCCACCAGGCGCGAACATATGGTGAGGCCGAGACCAGTGCCGCCATATTTTCTGGTGGTCGAGCCGTCCACCTGAGAGAACGCGTCGAAGATGCTCCGCTGTTTGTCGAGAGGCACTCCGACTCCGGTATCGCGCACGGAAAAATGGAGCAACGCGTCGTCCTCCGCTGATTCGCCGCATGTCGACACGCAGCACAACTTCGCCCTGGGCCGTAAACTTCACTGCATTGCCGACCAGGTTCACGACCACCTGCCGCAGTCGGGTAGGATCGCCCTGCACTAGTTCGGGGACCTGCGGCAGCAAATGGCAAGCGAGTTCAATCCCTTTCTGATGGGCCCGCAGACTCAAGCCCTTGATAGCATCCTCGAGCGTGTCCCGCAGGTTGAAGTCGATGGTTTCGAAGTCCAGTTTTCCCGCTTCGATCTTGGACAAATCCAGAATGTCATTCAGCAATGAGAGCAGCGAATCGGCCGAGGTCTTTACCATTGAGAGGTACTCATGCTGTTCCTGGGTCAGGTTGGTGTCCAGCGCCAGATCAGTCATGCCAATGATGCCATTCATAGGGGTGCGAATCTCATGGCTCATGTTGGCCAGAAGTTCGCTCTTGGCGCGATTGGCTGCTTCGGCAGACTCTTTGGCGTGCCGCAGTTCTTCCTCGATTTGTTTCCGCGCCGTAACATCGTGCGCCCTCTCCACGAACAGTGTCTCTTCCATGACTTTGCGTTCGACGGCATAGCGCAAGGCCCGGCCCAGCCCGCGCGCCTCGAGCTGCCCTTTGATGAGATAGTCCTGCGCGCCCTCCTGCAGAGCTTTCAGGGCCAGGGACTCGTCGTCCATGCCGGTCAGCACGACCAGGGGAACGTGGGGCGCGGCCGCCTGAATGCGCCGTACCCCGCCCAACCCTTCAGCATCGGGCAGGCAGAGGTCAATCAGGATGATGTCTACCGTATGGTTCGCGAGATGTTGCTCCGCGGCACTCATATACTCCACGTGTGTCATGTGGGTGCTGTACCATCCCTGCTCCTTTAACATTTCGCGCAGCAGGAGCGCGTCTCCCGGGTTGTCTTCCACCAGCAGGATTTCCTTGATCGATTCCTGGATCATCCGCTTTGCTCCTGCGGGAGGAGCTTGACCTTTTTCAACCAGAAATCATTGATGCTCTTCACCAGGTCCTCGAAGGCGTCAAGCTGCACTGGCTTGCTGAGGTAGCAATTCGCCCGCAGCTGATAGCTTTTCACGATGTCCGCCTCCGCCACCGAAGTGGTCAGGATCACGGTGGGGATGGTCTTCAGCCCTTCATCCTCCTTGATGAGCGCCAGAACCTCGCGGCCATCCATTTTGGGGAGGTTCAAGTCCAGCAGGATGAGGTCCGGCCGGGGAGCTTGAAGATGTTTTCCCTCGCGCCGCAGAAACGTCATGGCTTCCACGCCGTCAGTCACAACATGCAACGCGATCGACGAATTAGCTTCGCGAAAGGCTTCCTGGGTCAGCCGGACATCCCCAGGACTGTCTTCAACTAGTAGAACCTGTATGGGCACACCGTTTTCTCCTATGAGATTCATGATTGCTTCGCTCTCTGGGCCTGATATCCCGGCCCTGTTCGTTTGGTAGCCCGACCAGAATCGTGCCCAGGCAACTCAACCTGGTTTCTGCTGCCGGCTGGGCAGAATTCAGCTTCGACCAGTCCTCGCTGCTGCCTGCTGCTCGCGCTTGCTTGCCTGCCCCTTTAAGCTGACCTTGTTCAGCCAGAAATCGTTGATGCTCTTCACCATGGTCTCGAAATCGTCCAGTTGCGTGGGTTTGTTGAGATAGCAATTGGCCTGCAGTTGATAGCTCTTCGCAATATCCTCTTCCTCTTCGGAAGTGGTCAGCATCACCACTGGAATCGCTTTCAGACCCTCGTCTCCTTTGATCTGCGCCAGGACCTCCCGGCCCCCCATCTTTGGCAGATTGATATCGAGCAGGATAAGGCTCGGGCGAGGTGCGAGCAGGTGCGCACCCTCACGCCGCAAAAAGGCCATGGCCTCCACGCCATCCGAGACCACATGGAAATGAATCGAAGGATGGATCGCACGAAAGGCCTCGTGCGTGAACCGTACGTCCACCGGATTGTCTTCGACCAGCAAAACTTCTATCGGCATAGCTTCCATTCGCGCGCGTGCAGGGACATATCTATCCCCCACTCGCTTTCATGGCTTTTCCCTCGCTTCCCTCCAGGACGAAGCGAAACGTGGAGCCTTGGCCTGGTTGTGACTCGACCGAAATGGTGCCTCCGTGGCGCTCGACAATTTTCTTGCAGATGGCCAATCCGATGCCCGTGCCGGCAAACTCTTCCCGTTTGTGTAAGCGCTGGAACATGCCAAAGATTTTTTCGAAGTACTGCGGATCAATCCCCAGCCCGTTGTCCCTGACGGAGAAAATCCACTTCTTCGCGCTATTGCGTTCGGTCGAGACGTGGACCCGCGGTGCGCCGGAGGTCTGGTACTTGATGGCATTGCCAACCAGGTTCTGGAACAACTGAATCAGCTGGGTCTCGTCCGCCATGACTGGCGGCAGCGGGTCGTGGGTCACCTGTGCGCCGCTTTCTTCGATCGCGCTGCGTAAGTTTGTCAACGCCTGTTGCAACGCGTCTTCGCTCGAGATGTCGAGCAGGTCTTGCCCCTTGGTCCCTATCCGTGAAAAGGCCAGTAGGTCCTGGATCAAACGCTGCATGCGGTTGGCCCCGTCCACTGCGTACGAAATAAATTCATCCGCGTTCGCGTCCAGCTTGCCCTTGTAGCGCCGGGAGAGCAGCTGGGTGTAACTCGCCACCATGCGCAACGGTTCTTGCAAATCATGGGAGGCAATGTAGGCAAATTGCCCTAGCTCTTCATTGGAGCGGTTCAACTCCTCCATCTTTTGCAGAAGGTGCACTTCGGCTTTTTTGCGTGTAGTGATGTCGCGGACGGCCGCCGTGACCAGAATGCCCTCCGCGCTTTCGAGCGGGCTCAACATAATCTCTATGGGAAAATCGCTGCCGTCTTTGCGCCGCCCGGTAAGCTCGATCCCAGTACCGATCTGCTGCGCCAGCGCGTCTTCGACCGAACGCAGAGCGTCAGCCAGCAGCCGTTCCGCAAAGCCTTCGGGAATGATATTTTTTACCTGCTGCCCCACCAGTTCGTCGCGGCTGTAACCAAATTTGTTCTCCGCCTGTACATTGAGCAGGACAATCTCTCCCGCCGGATTCACCACTACCATGGCATCCGGCGCGGCTTCGAGCAGTCCGCGATAGCGGCCTTCCATCTGTGCCAGGTGCTGCTCTGCTGCTTTGCGAACGCTGATGTCCCGGATCGCCGCCGTCACCAGAATGCCTTCTGCGCTTTCGAGGGGGCTCAGCATGATTTCGATAGGAAAGTCGCTGCCATTCTTCCGCCGCCCGTAGAGTTCAAGTCCGTTGCCCATCTGCTGCTCCAGGGCCTGGGCCGCGGTGCGGGTGCCGTCCGCGATCAGCCGCTCCGCGAAGCCTTCCGGAATGATGTTCTTTACCTTCTGCCCGACCAGTTCGTCGCGCCGATAGCCAAACTGTTTCTCCGCCTGAACATTCAGCAGCACGATCTCGCCGCCGGGCTTAACGACTACCATGGCGTCCGGGGCGGCTTCGAGCAGCCCGCGATATCGGCCTTCCATCTGGGCCAGGTGCTGTTCCGCGGCTTTACGCACGCTGATGTCCCGGATTGCCGCCGTCACTAGAATGCCTTCGGCACTCTCGAGCGGACTCAACATGATTTCGATGGGAAATTCGCTGCCGTCCTTGCGCAACGCGGTCAACTCGATCCCAGTGCCGATTTGCTGCGCCAAAGCGTCTTCAACGGACCGAAGTTCATCCGCGATCAGCCGTTCAGCGAATCCTTCCGGGATAATGTTCTTTACCTTCTGCCCTATCAGCTCGTCGCGCCGGTAGCCAAACTGTTTCTCTGCCTGAACGTTCAGCAGCACAATTTCGCCGCCCGGCTTTACCACCACCATGGCATCCGGGGCGGCTTCGAGCAGCCCGCGATATCGGCCTTCCATCTGGGCCAGGTGCTGTTCCGCGGCTTTGCGCACGCTGATGTCCCGGATCGCGGCCGTCACCAGGATGCCTTCGGCGCTCTCGAGCGGGCTCAACATCAGCTCAATGGGAAACTCGCTGCCGTCCTTGCGCAACGCAGTCAGCTCAATCCCTGTACCGATCTGCTGCGCGAGCGCTTCTGCCGCGGTGCGCGTCCCATCAGCGATCAATCGTTCCGCAAAACCCTTCGGAATGATGTTCGTCACCTTTTGCCCTACGAGTTCATCGCGGCGGTAGCCGAACTGTTTCTCCGCCTGTACATTCAGCAGTACGATGTCGCCCGCGGGATTCACCACCACCATGGCATCCGGCGCCGCTTCGAGCAGCCCGCGGTATTTCTCGCCCGACTCCTTGCTTTCGCTGAGGTCGCGGTTGACCAGCGTCTTGTATTTCTCTTCACTATCGCCAAGTGCCTCTTCCGCCAGCGCGCGGCCGGAACTGTCACGCTCGACCGTCCAGCCTGCCACCCCTGCGATCAGCAGACCGAGGAACGTTCCACATAGCAGGATGACCGTACTCTGCCCCAGACGCTGCTTCGCGTCGGCGTTGCGCAGCACCAGCAAGCGCAGCTCTTCGTCCTGCATCTGGCGAATCACGGCTTGAAGCTGATCGCCCAGGAGCCGCCCCCCTCGGCCTCGAATGACATCCGCGGCCGCCTCCAGACCCTGGCTGCGACGCAAGTCCATGACCATCTCTGAAAATTGGTTCCGCTCGGCTGCGAGTCTGCCCAGAACGGGAATCTGACGTTGCTGCGCCGCGTTGTCCGCGGTCAGGTCGCGCATTAGGGCTTGGTCCTGCCCTGCCCTCAACATGCTGGCTCGGCTGGACTTGAAATAGGCTTCCTCACCCGTCAACACAAAGCCGCGGCTGCTCGCTTCGACACTCTCCATGGCCAGCCCAAAATCCTGAAGGCTAGCGAGAACTTCATGCGTGTGCCGTACCCAGCGGTCGCTTTCGCGGGAGGCGGCAAGCTCGCGATAGTAAACGGCACCAACCACGATCAGAGTAAGCAGCGCGGATGCGAAAATCAGTTGCACCTTGCGATTCAGCCGATACGTGGTCTGCATTTCACCTGGCTTCTTGATTAGGTACCGCGGGTCGTCTGGGTTTGCCTGGAGACGGGCATCGCTTTCAGTATTTATCAGGGAAGTGAATGGTCAGATTAAGAAGCTCTGCTGCTGGCAGCGGGAGATTTCAATTTGGGACACAGCCCATAGGGGATAGTCGTCACGAACCACGTCGCAAGGCCATCCGATCACGTCGTCGAGGTGGCGGTAGAGGTGGCCCACTCAAGCCCGGTTTTGGCTTGAGTGGGGCATTCGACTCACGGGACAAATCTCCTACGTCTATTTCTTGTCCGACATCCGGAAATTGCTCGCGGAACTGCCCGACCTTCGGTCCATCATTGCGGACAATGTAAGGATCGTCGTGATGAAACCTGGCGTAGTCCTGCTGATAGCTTCAGCGGCCCAACTCCG
>CAWEWN010000010.1:0-69408 GCA_963812835.1 Terriglobia bacterium | reverse complement strand
GGCCAGGGACGGAGTTGAACCGCCGACGCCAGCCTTTTCAGGGCTGCGCTCTACCACCTGAGCTACCTGGCCACATTTCGGCTCACAGCTTGTCTGCCGGCGCCGGGCGCGTCGTGGGGCACGCGAGGACTTGGACGGAATTGCCAGTCACTGCAGGGCAGTCAAGACGCTGGAAGCGTTTGGAACAGGCACGATTATAGCAACGGAGTTGGGTTCCCTCAAATCGGCCCGACCCTGAATGCGCCCTACTGGGGCCGTGACGACGGCACCGCGCCGTTGAGAACGGAGAACGCGCAGCGGTTCGATGCCACCCAGTAGGCGATTTCGCGATAGTCTTCGACGTCGAACACCGCTAGGTCCGCATCTTTTCCTGGCTCGATGGATCCCTTTCGCTCCTGCAGCCGCAAAGCCCAGGCGCCATTGACCGTCGCCGCAGCGATGGCCTCGGCGGGAGACATCTTCAGATGCGTGCAGGCCAGCGACAGCACGAACGGCATGCTGGGGGTGGGAGATGAACCCGGATTGTAGTCCGTGGCGAGGGCCACCGCGGCCCCGCCGTCGATCAGTCGGCGTGCCGGCGGAAATTTTTCCAGGCCCAGAAAATAATTCGCACCCGGCACCAGCGTCGCAACCGTTTCGGTTTTGGCAAGTTGCCGGATGTCCGCGTCGCTGATGTGGTCCAAGTGGTCGAGCGATGCCACGTTAAAGCGCAACAGCGGTCGCAACTCAGTTGCGCTCAGCTGACAGACGTGGGCCCGTACTCCCAGGCCATGTTTCTTGGCGGCGTCAAAGATCTTTTCTGTGTCGTCCGCGGTAAAGGCTCCACGGTCGGTGAATACGTCCACAAAATGCGCCAGCTTGCGGTCGGCCGCGAGCGGGATCATCCGCTTGCAGACGACATCTACATATTCCTGCGATCGTCCGCGAAATTCTTTGGGGACGACATGTGCGCCCAGCAAGGTTGCGATCACTGTCCCTGGCCATTTGCCGGCTGCGCTGTGGATGGCTTCGAGCGATTTGATTTCGGAGTCGACGGTCAAGCCGTATCCCGACTTGGCTTCGACCGTGGTCGTGCCCTGCTCTGCCATCTGGTGCAGTGCGTCCAGCACCTTCTCGACCAGCAATTTTTTGCCGGCCTTGCGTACGCTTTCCACACTCGAACGAATTCCGCCTCCCGCTTCTGCGATCTCTTCGTAAGTTCCACCGGCGATGCGCTTCTCGAAATCAACCAGCCTGGGCGTTTACGAACACGGGATGAGTGTGCGAGTCGACGAATCCGGGAAGGACAGTCTGTCCGGTGCAATCGATCTCGACTATTTTTTTGCGATTTCGTTTTAGCCAGGGATCGCGTAGAGCGTCTTTTGTTTTGCAGGCGAAGACAATTTTTCCGCCGGAGCAGAGGACCGCGCCATCCTTAATGATGCCGAGTTCCCCCAGGTCGGGACCGCGGCGGGGGCCGGGGATCCGGGACCGCAGCGTCAGCAGTTGATTGATGTTGACCAGTAGCAGTGGGTGGTCTGGGGTTTCGCTTTTCGTTGGAGGAGTCACTCGATGGTTAGTTTAGCAGCGACTGTGTGGAATGGGATTGTGTGATCGTAAGCCTACGCCAAAGAGCGTGCCGAGCTTTGCTCGGCCTGGACGGGTCGGAGACCCGTCCCTACATGGCTCGTGATACCTACTTTTCCATCGGCACCTTCACGTCCGTCTTTTTCGCGAAGGTCTTTCGCCTCTTCGTAGCCTGCGTCTACGTGGCGGACCACGCCCATGCCTGGATCTGTGGTCAATACACGCTCGATTCGCTTCGCCATCATCTCGGTGCCGTCGGCGACCGTAACCTGGCCGGCGTGCAGCGAATAGCCAATACCTACACCGCCGCCATTGTGGATAGAAACCCAGGACGCTCCTGCCGCCGTGTTGAGCAGAGCGTTGAGCAGCGGCCAATCGGCTACTGCGTCGCTGCCGTCTTTCATGCTTTCGGTTTCGCGGAACGGTGACGCTACCGATCCGCAATCGAGATGGTCGCGGCCGATCACAATCGGCGCTTTGATTTTTCCCTGCTTCACCAGATCGTTCATGGCCAGGCCGAATTGCGCGCGTTCGCCGTATCCCAGCCAGCAGATGCGCGCCGGCAGGCCCTGGAACTTGATGCGTTTTCGTGCCAGGTCAATCCAGCGGCGGAGTATTTTGTTCTCCGGAAACATCTCAAGCACCAGATCATCGGTCACTGCGATATCGGACGGATCACCCGACAGCGCGACCCAGCGGAACGGTCCGCGGCCCTCGCAAAAGAGAGGCCGGATGTACTCCGGAACGAAGCCGTGAAAGTCGTATGCGTTCTTCACTCCGCGCTGGAAGGCGAACGTCCGGATGTTGTTTCCATAATCAAAAGTCACTGCTCCCATTTTTTGCAGGCGCAGCATGCCTTCGACATGACGTGCCATCGAATCCAACGAGCGCTCCTGGTAGGCCTGCGGGTCGCGCTGCCGCAACTCCAGCGCTTCCGGCAATGACATTCCGTTCGGGACGTATCCATTCAGCGGATCGTGCGCCGAGGTCTGGTCGGTCAGGATGTCGGGCAGCACACCGCGTTCGGCCAGCTCCGGAATAATGTCAGCGCAATTCCCCACCAGCCCGACGGAAATATTTTCCTTCTTTCGTACTGCGTTTTTCAGGATGCGCAACGCTTCGTCGAGGGTTGTGACCATGAAGTCGCAGTATCCCGTCTTCAGCCTCTTCTTGATGCGCTCGGCGTCGACGTCAATCCCCAGGAAAGCCGCGCCGGTCATGGTTGCGGCCAGCGGTTGGGCGCCGCCCATCCCGCCCATGCCGCCGCTGACGATCAGCTTGCCCGCGAGGTCACCGCCGAAATGTTTTTCGCCCGCCGCCGAGAATGTTTCGAACGTTCCCTGCACGATTCCCTGCGAACCGATATAGATCCACGAGCCAGCGGTCATCTGCCCGTACATCATCAGGCCGGCACGCTCCAGTTCGTTGAACTTCTCCCAATTGGACCAGTGCCCCACCAGGTTGGAATTCGCAATCAGCACGCGCGGCGCATAGTCATGGGTCTTGAAGACGCCCACCGGTTTGCCCGACTGGACAAGTAGCGTCTCGTCATTCTCAAGATTCTTCAGCGATGACACGATCGCGTGATACGCCTCCCAGCTGCGGGCCGCGCGTCCCGTGCCGCCGTAGACCACCAGGTCTTTCGGCCGTTCGGCGACTTCTTCGTCGAGGTTGTTCATCAACATGCGCATGGCGGCTTCCTGCTGCCAGCTTTTGCATGTGATCTGGGTGCCGCGCGGGGCGTGGATCGGCGTGTAGGTCGAGGGAGTGATTTCGGTTTCAACCGGCATGGTTAGATGTTAGTGCCTGGGCAGGAAGTGTTCAAATGCGGCGCGGATTGTTTGGTTTGTGTGGTTGTGTGGTCGCGGGCGACCCGCCCGCGAGAGTTAAGGTCAAAAGCCGCGGGCGCCCACACACACACAAAAAACTACCAGGTGCTGTAGGCGGTACCGTCGCTCGAGGGCTGGGCCGCTCCGCTGTGCACGTCGCTGATGCCGGGCTCCTGCTGGTCCACCGACATCACCGTGTCTTCCTGATCGACCGTCCAGGTGCTGTTGCTGCCGGTCATCGGATCCATCGGGATTTGCTTGATGTAGCCCGCCTGCACCAGGTCGTCGAGCGACTGCGGCGCTTTCTGCTTGTCCAGGGTGTATTGCGAAATGAGCGACCGCAGTTGGAACAGGTCCTGCTTCAGCACCGACTCTTTGGCGCGCAGAATGGATTGGTTGTAGGCGGGGACCGAAATCGACACCAGGATCAGGATCATGCTGATGACGATCATCAGCTCGATCAGGGTAAATCCGCGTTCCCGCCTGTTGGTCCGTTTTGCCATTACCAGGTCTTGTATTCCGTGCCGTCGAGCCCGGTGCCCTGCGACTTGGTGAACACATCGAACACGTTCTGCCCGCCCCAGGAATCCGAGTCGGGATCATCCTGCATGGAGCGCATGCCCCATTCCGTGCTGCCACTCATCGGGTCCTGCGGAATCCGGCGCAGGAAGCGGACTTTCTTGCCGCCCACGTCCACGCCCTTCACCAGCGTCTCGAGGTCCGGCGGATATCCTTCCGTGCCCACCTTGATCTGGAATGCGTTGCGATCGGCAGCGT
This sequence comes from Terriglobia bacterium, assembly GCA_963812835.1. GTDB lineage: Bacteria > Acidobacteriota > Terriglobia > Terriglobales > Acidobacteriaceae > JAIQFF01. The sequence continues at coordinate 65,236 of CAWEWN010000010.1, read as the reverse complement.
CTTTGTAGCGGTCGATGGCATCGCGCAACTCCCAGAGCGCGCTTCGCAACTCGTGCTCTTTCTCGCGCTTGATCGCCACCCGCGCCATGGGCACGGCCAGCCCGGTCAGGATCACCAGGATGGCGGTGGCCACGATCAGTTCAATGAGCGTGAACCCGAGTGGGCCGCGTGCGGAGGCGGGTTTCAAGGCGGCAGACTTCATTAGACATTATCGTCGAAAACGGACTGGACTTTAAGCCCTCACTGTACCGTTACGGTGGCGACGGCGCCGGCCACCGCCACAGCCTGCATGGCCGGGTCCCGCGCTCCGCCTTTCGAGATGGCCAGAGTAGATTGTCCGCTGCCCTTGGCCAGGAAGGTCAAAGTGACGACCGTGCCCTGCCCGGAAACGCCGGTGGCCCCCGGCGGCCGGGTCGCGGTGATCTGCAACGCACCGGTAGTATCGTCGTCGCGATGCACCAGCGCTACCGGCTGGCCATCCTGCGAAAGCAGGCCTCCGTTCGAAACGTTCACCACTTGCAGGACCTTGGGGTCGTAACTCACCTGCAAAGGCACGGAGTACACATTCTGCGCCCCCCGCAGCAACACATTGACCGCGAATGTCGAGCCCTGGGCCTGCGTCAGGCTGGCCGGATCGAACACGAAGCTCGCTGAGCCTGCAGCCATCTGCGATGCGGGTTGCGTAGCGGGTGTCGGCATCGGGCCCTGCGCGGTGGCCGGGGCTGCTTCGTTTGCCGGCACTGGCGGCGGAGGGGCCTGGCTGGCGCGGCGCAACTCGATCGAGGACGCGGTGCCAACTTCCAGCGCCTTCTCATTCAGGTCGGTCACATCGCGCGCGCGGATGATGTGCGGGATCAGGGCGAAGACAATCTCGTTTTCCTTGTGCTCGACGTTGCTCTGGGCAAAGAAGTATTTCAGAATCGGAATCTGCGCCAGCCCTGGAATGCCGTTCAGAGAGCGGATGTCCTGGTCTTCCAAAATTCCGCCCAGGATATTGACTTCACCTTCCTTCAGGCGGATTTCATGTTCGATCTTGCGCTGGCCGATGATCGGCTGGCTGATGCCGCCAATGTTCGACTGCCCGGTCACCGAGGAAATATCCATCAGGATCTTTAACGTGACTTCGCGTCCGGCATGCACTTTGGGCGTAATGTCGATGTTCACGCCCACATCGGTGTATTGAAACTGTGTGTTCACCAGAGGATTGATGCCCACGCCGCCGATACCGGGCTGGAACGATCCGGTGGCGATCGGTATCCGGTCGCCGATTTTCAACGAAGCCTTCTGGCCATCCACCGCGCGGACCTGCGGATTCTGGATAATCTTGGTGGTGCTGTCGCCGAACAGCGCCGTGGCCGTAGCCGGCGGAATTGTGACCGTGAAGTCGGTGGCGTTCAGGTTTCCCAACCGGTTCAGGTTGACCTGGTTCGCGGTACCCGATGTGCTGGTCACGCTGTTGTTGGTGCTGGAATTCGTGATGGTGTTGTTGGTGGTCAGATTGTTCTGCAAGGCGACCGTGGCGCTTGTCGGAGGACTGATTCCCAGATTTCGCGTCTTGTCGCGGCTGACCTGCATAATGGCCACTTCCACGATCACTTCCGGACGCGCCTTGTCCAGATCGCCCACTAGTTTTTGCGCCAGCGCAATCTGGTCGGGAGTTCCGCGGACCACCAGCGCCCCCTGCGAAGGCAGGGGCTGAATGCGGGAGATTTCCAGGATCTGCCGCAGTGCGTTGACCACGTCCTGCAATTCCGTCGGCTGCGAAAGGTTGGCCAGGTAGAACGTCTTGATGACGCTCTGTTCGATTTCTTTGCGTTTGGCGGGATTGTCGGACGCGACGAAAATCGTATTCGGCGTTACCGGCCGCCAGAACGTCTTCGATTCCATCGCAATGATTTCCAGCGCTTCCTGCAGCGTGACCCCGTTCAACTCGATTTTTACTCGCCGCGAAGTGTAGTCCGGATCGAACAACACATTGATTCCCGCCAGCTTTCCCACGGTCTCGTAGATGACCTTGGTATCTTCGGTGAGCTTGAGGGTGATGGGAACGTTCGAGATGGCGGCCAGGTCAACCGGCCCCTGTGCTTCCTGCACTCGCTTTTGCAGGCCGGTGGGAGGCTGCTCCACCGTTGTAGGCGCGGGCGCGTTGCTTGCGTCAATGATCAGTTTCTGGGTACGCCGGATTTCCTGTTGCGCGATGAAGCTTGCGGAATCAATCTCCGCCGCTTTCTGAAACTCAGCCAGGGCCTCCTGCAGTTTGCCCGCTTCCCGCAACAATTGTCCGCGATGCACATGTGAGGCGCCAGCCAGGAACCGGGTGCGCTCGTAGGAAGCGCGGTAAGCCAGGTCTCTGGGCTTTTGCTCGTAGGCTTGCTTGTAGAAATCGAAAGCGGCTTCGTAATTCTGGCGCGCTTCGGCGTCTTTGCCTTTGTTGAACAGCGACTTGGCGCTGTCGGCGGCGATTGGCAAGGTCACCGCCAGAACGAGCAATGTGATTGCTGCCGGGCGAATCAGGCGTGTCTTCACTGGTCCCTCGCAGGCAGTCTTCCCTCGGGGATCGGCCGAAAACCCCGGGCTAGGCCGCTGAAAATGCGCTGTTTTGAGAAGTAAGCTGGCTGATTATAGCATCGGCCCTCAGCCGTGGAAGTTACTGGTCTGGTAGCAGTTACTCATTAGGACTAGTCCCAATAGCGTTACCGCCAAAACCAATTCGGGAGAGTGTGGCGCCTCGGATTTCAACCTCCGTGTGTTGGGATGCAGAATTTCGTGCAGATGCGGGCGATCAACGCGGGCCACGAGGATGAGATAAGCTAATTACTCATGGCGCGCGCAACCTCACATCAGACCAAACCGAGTCCCGAGAAGAACCCCCGCCGCGACCCTACGGCGGCCGGGCAGCGCGATGCCGCCGTCAATCGGGTGGCCTCCCACAACTATTTCCTGTTGGAAAAGTTCGAGACCGGAGTCGCTCTGACCGGCACCGAGGTTAAGTCGGTTCGCGCCGGACAAGCCAACCTAAAGGACTCCTACGGGCTGCTGAAAGATGGCGAACTCTGGCTACTCAACTGCCACATCGGCCCCTACGACCACGGCAACATCTTCAACCATGCCCCCCTGCGTACCCGCAAGCTGCTGGTCCACAAAGAAGAAATTCGAAAGCTGATCGGCAAGACCCAGCAGAAGGGCCTCACGCTCATTCCCACCCGGATGTACTTCAAGAACGGTAGAGTGAAGGTTGAACTTGCCCTGGCTAAAGGCAAGCAGCTATGGGACAAGCGCGAAACCGAACGCCGCCGCACCGCCGACAAGGAGGCGAGAGAAGCGGTCAACCGGTCGCGCAAAGGGCGTTAACCCTCTGCGGGTGGTTTGTGTGGTCGCGGGCAGGTGCCTGCGACCGTATTGTTCTTCTGTTCTTCTAAGCGAGGTACTTCTTCAGGGGCTCCCAATATCTCAGGTACCATCCCGAATCCAGGTGCCGAAAGTTGCCTTCTGGAAAGCCGGTGTGATCCAGAACAATTTCGGTGCGGGTGTCCTGCTCTTTGAGCTCAAATTTCACCATCGAATAGATCCCGGGAGGCCAGTTCGCCGGGCGCCATCCCTGAACGATACGCTGGTTGGGAACCAGTTCCATATTTCTTCCCACGATCAAGCCTCCGAACATGGAAACGGGGCCACCGGCTTCGCGGCTGATTTGGGCAGGCGCGCCGGTGAACGCGGCAAACTGTTTGGAATCCAGCAGAACATCATAAATGCGTTGCGGAGTCGCGCTAAACACGACCTCCTGGTGAAGATACGTGAGCAGTCCCTCGGTCCCTGTGCTTTGTTCCTCAACCATATTGACCTGCATTTGTCCACCTGCGCCTGCGGTTAGACCACCCACGGCGAGGGCAATTCCGGCCATCACTGCCCGACGCGTAGGCATAACCGCCACCGCGTTCGAATTTCTTGCATTCATCGCTTCCTCCTACGGACACTCGGTACGGGTTTCGGATTCCCGACTTCAATGGTTGCCGAATGAAAACATCTGTTCAAAATATGTTCAAGATAATGTTTTGCGAAAAGAGAAACGCATCCGAGGCAAACTACGTCTATCGTGTATCGGGAAGCACCCATTTCAAAGGAGACCTTGTGCCGTATCCCACTGTTCATCGCTCGGAGGTTAGAGCAAGAATCGTTCAGAGTGCGCGCCGGCTCTTTAATCGGCATGGTTTCGATAATGTCTCCATCACCCGGATCATGGCAGGCGCCGGCCTTACTCACGGCGGATTCTATAGCTACTTCAAAAGCAAGAACGAACTGTACACCGAGGTCTTGGGATGTTTCTTTACTGACCCGAATTGGAAGAACTGCTGGGAGGGCGTTGACGTGGATTTGGCCTCCACCGACGTTGGGTCTCAGGTAATCCACGCGTATCTGTCGCGGCAGCACTTCGAAGACGTCGAGAACTCGTGCCCCATGGTCGCGTTGCCTTCTGACGTCGCGCGTGGCAGCAAAAGCTCGAAGCGGGCCTTTCAGGCTGTCTTCGAAGGGATGGTGAGTGTTCTGGAGCGCAGTTTGACCGGCAACGGCAGGCCCCGCCGTGTCGTGTCCCAGGCTGCCGCCGCGTTGTGCGTTGGTGGCATGGTGGTGTCACGCGCGCTGGTCGATCGCGGCGTGGCGGACGAATTGCGTAGCGCCTGCATGGCTGTCGCCCTTCAACTTGGAGGATGGAACAAGAAGAGCAAGTCGACGACTGGAGAGAAAAGAGTGAATCTCAACTCAGCCAAGCCTGCCCGGCGTTATGCAGATGACCAGAGAAGTGGCCGGTAAGTCCTCGAGGAAGCGCGCAATTTTGGGTCTATACTGAGCGGCGCTTTCGAGGTCAAAAAAGAGGTTGCCGTTCATGCGATTCTTTGCCTTTGCCGCTCTTGCTGATGTCTCTGCTCTGCTCCAGTGTTTTGGCGGCACCACCCCAGTCTGATCTGGAGGGCCGCAGGAAAGCCCTCAACGATCTGATCGCCGAACGCTGGGAGTATGTGCTTCGCAACAGCCCGCTCTACGCTTCCATTCTCGGAGACAAGCGCTGGAACGATAAGTTAGACGACTTCTCGCAAAAAGCCATTGACGACGACCTGGAGCAGAGCAAGAAATTCCTCGCTCGCTTCGAAACCATCGACACTACCGGCTTCCCCGAACAGGAGGCCTTAAACAAGATTTTGATGGTCCGTGACCTGCGCATGGATAACGAAAAAGCCCGGTTCAAGTTTTGGGAAATGCCAGTCTCTCAGATTGATGGCGTCCATACCTTCCTTCCCCAACTGGTGTCCGTGTTTTCCTTTCAGAGCGTCAAGGATTACGAGGATTACATCTCGCGGCTGAAGCAGTTTCCCCGGCTTTTCAACGAAACCATGGTCCAGATGCGCAAAGGAATGGCCGAAGGATTAATGCCGCCTCGGGTCCTACTGGAGAAAGTGGTGGAGCAGGCGAATGGCATCGCCACCAAAGCGCCCGATGCGACGCCGTTCGCGCACCCTTTCTCAAAGTTTCCCGACTCAATTTCCGCCAGCCGACCAGCAGCGCCTCCGCGAACAGGGATTGGCCGCGATCCGTGAATCCGTACTCCCTGACCTACGTCACATTTACAAAGTTCGTACGCGAGGAATACGCCCCGAAAGGGCGGGCCGACCCGGGCCTGTGGTCGCTGCCGGACGGGGCCGAACGCTACGCTCTCGCGGTAAAGGAGCGCACCACCACCAATCTCTCGCCGGAAGAAATTCATCAGATTGGCCTGGCCGAGGTCAAAGAAATTGAATCGCGGATGTTGCAGGTCGTCCATCAGCTTGGCTATAGCGATCTCAAGCGCTTTGCCGCCTCTCTCCAGACCAATCCCAAAGTCCACGTGCATTCCCGTAAGGAGATTCTGGATCTCTATCAAAAGTACATCGATCAGATGTATACGAAACTGCCGTCGATGTTCGGTCGTCTTCCCAAAGCGAAGCTGGAGGTCATGTCGATCGAGGAGTTTCGCGAAAAGGAAGACTCTACGTCATACGTTCAGGGAGCGCAGGACGGATCACGCCCCGCGCATATCATGGTCAACACTGGTGACTTTGAGAAGGGCACCACGCTCAGCATAGAAACGACCGCCTACCACGAGGGTGTTCCCGGCCACCACATGCAGATTGCCATTGCCCAGGAACTACCGGAGCTTCCGCCGTTCCGCCAGAACGAGTATTACACCGCCTACACCGAAGGTTGGGCGCTGTACTCGGAGCGCTTGGGCAAGGAACTCGGGTTCTTTCAGGACCCGTACAGCTATTACGGTCACCTGCAGGACGACATGCTCCGCGCCATCCGTCTGGTTGTTGATACCGGCTTCCACTACAAACGCTGGACCCGGCAACAGGTGGTGGACTTCTTTCACGAACACTCTGCCATTGATGAAGCTATGGTGCAGAGCGAGACTGATCGCTACATGGGCGATCCGGCGCAGGCGCTCGGTTACAAAATCGGTCAACTCGAGATCCTCAAGTTGCGCGCGTACGCCCAGGACCAGCTAGGTACCAAGTTTTCCTTGAGTAAATTCCATGACGAGGTGCTGGGCGCCGGGGCCCTGCCGCTGGATGTTCTGTCGAACCGGATCCACGAGTGGGTTGCCACCCAAAAGACAAGTGCTTCAGCTTCCGGCCAAAAATAGTAGCGACGATCGCCACTAAACAAGTCAGGGGAACTTATAGCCGGGCTTGAGCTCGCAGCGATAAACCTTTGTCTGATCTTTATTTACCCGCGCGTTGCAATCCGCCCAGCTCAGGTAAAGATTCGGTCCGAAGGGGAAAGTGATGTTGTTGCCGTTGATCTCGGCGAGAATGCTGACGCCCTCTGCCGATCCCGGGCACGGTAAAGTTCAGCGCCTGGCCGAAGATCACGGGATGCGATGTTCGGACCATGTCGCTGACCATGGGCCGAAACACCTCAGCCTCCAACAGAAAGGTCGCGGTGTCCGACCAGTTCCGCGCTGATACTTTCACCTCGCGTCCGCTCTGCAGGAAATCCTCCGCTTCGATCTTGGTGAAGGGACACGGCCCCGCGATGCACGACGTGCGGGCGTTGCGAAATTCGTTTCCTTCTCCGGCATCGAGCGACGCCGAGCCGACCGCCGCCTTCCATTTTCCGTCGGGCGAACAGGGAGGCTGTTTGCGGCAGGGCACGTTTCCGGTGTTGGCCACTTCGAAGGTCTTGACCGCGCTGCCCACGTTGGCCGTATTGGTGGTCTTGATCGAATACCGGGCCAGTACGTTCGACACGACGATCGGCGGATGATTTGTTGGGCTGGCTTGCTGCGGCAGCGGCACCATGCGGGCCACGTAGAGCTTGTCGCCGATGTACTCTTTCAGGTCCAGCGGCTGGTAGTCCTGATGGCGAAGTTGGAGCGTGACAGGACGGCCGATCCAGAGCCGGTTGCGTAACTGGACGGTGTATGCGCCGGAGGCATCCGACTTGCCTCCGCCGATTACCGCGCCACGATAGAGTGCGGTGATTTCAACATCGGCCAGCGGCAGTTCCTTCGTGGGATCTGGGTCCTGCTTGACCACCGCGCCGCTCAAGGTCAGAGGCCGGGTGTGCGGACGGGTCAGCACGAGCACCAGGGCGATCACTCCCCCGACGACCAGGGTCGCTGTCCACATGATCAGCCTTCGCTTTCCCGTCATCTTCTTCCCGTCATCGCGGCACCAAGGGATATTCTACGACGCCCGCTTCCAGACCCGATTTTTAGTCTCGCACCAGCTTTCGTCAAGGTCTTTAGTCTCAGGCGGTGTAACCATTCCTGTTACCATCGTTTGCGCTCGGGCGTCGTTCCTCAGGGCAGGATCGTTTAAATTTGTGAAGTGGATGAGAGGAAGTTCGGCCCCATAGCGCGCTCCCGCCGGGAATTTCTCAGACAGATGGCCAGCCTGGGGATTTGCCTGCCGGCGTGCGCGGAATTGGGCTTTGCCTCTTTCCTGTCGCCGTCACCCGAGCAGCACGCCCGCCCCGCGCCTCCGCCGGCCAAGACTTTTCTTTCGCCGGACGATGACCAGTTCCTCGACGATCTGGAAAGAACCATGCTTTGCTTCTTCTGGGAGCAGGCCAATCCCCAGACTGGGCTGGTCAAGGACCGCTGCAATGCGCGCAAAGCCACCACCGACAACTCCGTTGTCGCCAGCATCGCCGCCACCGGCTTCGGACTCTCGGCGATCTGCATCGGAGAGAAGCGCGGCTTTATTTCACTGAACGAGGCGCGCACGCGCGTTCAAAACTGTTTGCGTTTCCTTTGGAAGACCCTGCCGCATCATCGCGGATTTTTCTATCACTTCGCCAACGTCAACAACGGCGAGCGGCTGTGGGACTCGGAAATTTCTTCGGTAGATACTGCGATTCTGCTGTGCGGCATCCTGTGCTGCCGGCAGCATTTCGAAAATTCGGAAATTCGCGATCTGGCCCGCGCGATTTTCGATCGCGTGGACTGGACCTGGCTCTCTGAAGACACCACGCTGCTGCCTCACGGATGGCTGCCCGAAGCCGGCTTCCTGCCCTACCGCTGGGACTACTACAGCGAGTTGATGATGATGTATCTGCTGGGCATGGGTTCGTCTTCGCATCCGCTCAAGCCGGAAACCTGGGACGCCTGGAAGCGAAATGTTTTTGAATATGACGGCCTGCGCTACATCGGTTCGTTCGCGCCGCTGTTTGTGCATCAGTATTCGCAGGCCTGGTTCGACTTCCGCGGCAAGCGCGACCGCTACGCAGATTACTTTCAGAACTCGGCCATCGCGACGGATGTGCATCGCCGCTTCTGCATCGAACTGGGAAAACAGTTTCCCGACTACAGCGACGACTTGTGGGGCATCACCGCTTCGGATTCAGAAACCGGTTACGTGGTCTGGGGCGGGCCTCCAGCCATGGGTCCGATAGACGGCAGTGTCGTTCCCAGCGCCGCCGGCGGCTCAATTCCCTTTCTTCCGCAGCCGACGATGCGGGTCCTGCGCAATATCAAGAATCGTTATCCAGCGGCCTGGTGCACCTATGGATTCGTGAACGCCTTCAACCCGCTGAAAAACTGGTACGACAACGACGTAGTCGCCATCGATACCGGAATCACCATGCTCATGGCCGAGAACGCCCGCACCGGATTCATCTGGGAGACCTTCATGAAAAATCCGGAGGCGGCTCGCGGCATGCAGCGCGCCGGATTCAGAACTTACTATCAGCCGCCGGGAAATCAAAAACCTGGACCGCCGTCGAGTGCCGGCAGTCCAGGTAATTCGGTCGCGGATTCGCCAACCGGCTAGAAGTTTGGCGCGGCCGTTTGATGCTCCGACGGACTTGAAGAGTCAGCCGGGGTGGTGGCTGCTACAGCCGGAACCGGCGTCTGAGTTTCCGGCATCGCAGCGGGCTGAAGTTTTACCGTGGCCAGAATCTTTTCCAGCCGGGCAAACACCGCCTGCCGATCCACTGGCGTAATTTCTTCCACCTTGCTGTCATCGTTGGTGGCAATTTCCAGCGCAAATTCGTAGCAAGCCCCGTTGTTGAAGGCGTGATAGTACTTTGCGTCCGCCTGTTTCGTCACAGCGCCGCCGTTGTTTTCGACCTCATGGAACTCAGTGGCGCCGAACTTTACTTGCTCGATCTTCACAGGAGTTGAAACGTCGGTTCCTGTGCTCGTCTCGGGAGACGCAAACTGAGCGCATGCTTCGCGCGTCCATGCCAGGATTCACGCTGACGTTGAAAGAGCCCGACTTGAAGTCAGTACCGGGATACGAATTGCCGGGCATCTCCACCGCTGCCAGGGCGACTCCGCCGGGATGGACAAAGTTCATCGGCAAGGGCTCGGTCGTTGCAGAGGCAAGCGACGTTTCACTGCCGATCTTGCTGGTCGATGCAGCAGTCGCGCTCGTCTTCAGCTTGTAGTTGCGTGGGAAGTTGAATGAGAGTCCGTACTCCCGGTTGACGTAAGAGAGAGTCGCCGCCCGATGCTTTTTCGCCTTCGCCACAACCGGCGTGGGAACTGGAGCCGGAGTTGGAACTGTCGGAGCCGGCGCCGAGACCGGCGCAGTGGGTTGCACAGGTTGCTGCACCGCGACGGGTTTGCTGCTGGAGCAGCTGCCGATCACGATCACAGCGGCGAACATCGCGAGCGCTCCCAGCGCACCCACGGTTTGGTTCTTGATTGATCCATCTTCGTTTCCTTCAGCCGGTTTCTGCTGCGTATTGTTTGACTGCCTTCCGGACAAATTGAGTTGCGTCATATTTTCCTCCCAGGGTCACTGCCCGCCTGGAGAGATCGCACGAGAGGAGCCATCGCAGAAGACGCTGATTTGGCGCGGGTTACGGAAGGCCGTAGGCACGCAAGCTGTGGGTCGCGAACACACATTGTGGATGCGCCCCACAATCAGACTGGTTCCGTCCGGAACGGAGCAAGAACGGCACTGACCTGGGGCGCCGACGGGCGGAGCAGCGCTTCAGCGCTGCATTAGCGGCTTAATTTTGCCGGCGACTTCAGCCGCTGAGGTACCTTATTGAACTGAGGCGACACCATCAAAACCATAAACCTGAAAGCCGGGATGCCAACGGTCGCGGAAGCCTTGCAGCACCTGGATCGCGAGTTGGCCCGTGCCCGTCAGACAGGATGCGGGGTAGTAAAGCTGGTCCACGGTTACGGATCAACCGGGGCCGGCGGAGAAATCCGCATCGCAGCGCAAAGACGTTTGACGGAGATGGCCGGTCGAGGCGAGATTCGCGCCTGCATCTTCGGCGAGGCCTGGGCCAAATCGGACGAGCAGGCGTGGGCGCTCATCAATGCCCGTCCCGAACTGAAGCAGGACCACGATCTGGGCAGGCGGAACCAGGGAATCACCATCGTTGTGCTCTGATTTCCGGGAAGCGCATGCTGCACTGTCGCCTCTTTACGGAGGCGTCATCCTGAGCTTGCGAAGGATCTGGCGTGGAGCGCGTATGCAGTCGCTGGTTCACTTGGTAGTACGCGCAAGATCCTTCGAGACCAAGGTCTCTCAGGATGACGCCGGTGGTGGTGGCAAGCCAGCTAGCAAAAACCCGCGCCTCTTGCCTAATTCCCTTCCCGCCGACGATACTGGAACCACACACAATCATGAAAACCATTCTCTCGCTCTCCAATCCCGCCGAAGTAGAAACCGAATGCCTGGTCGCGATCGTGCTCGACAAAGCAGAAAAGAATCGCGCAGACAAAGACAAAAGTCCTGAAAAAGACAAGCCGCAACTCTCGATTGAAACCTCCGACGCCGCCGTCAAAGACGCCGCCGCTGACGTGATCGCCGGCGGTGAAGTCACCGGCAAACCTTTCGAATCGACGCTGCTGCATCGGCCGGCGAAACTGAAAGCCAAGCGGCTGTTGCTTCTCGGCGGCGGCAAAGCCAAAAGCTTTTCCGCGTTCGACCTGCGCCGCCTCGCCGGCGCTGCCGTGCGCACACTCAAGTCGAAAGGCTTGCGCAGCTTCGCGTTTCTCGCCCCGGAAGCCGGGTTGAAGATGGAAGATTCGGTGAAGGCCATCGTCGAAGGCGCGTTCGTGGGCAACTTCGATCCTGACTACTACAAGAGCGATCGCAAGGACCAGAAGATTGATGCGCTGACTGTCGTCGCACGCGGCGATCAAGCCAAGCTGCAAGCGGCCGTGGACGATGCCCGCATCGTCGGAGAATCGCAGAATTTCACTCGCGACCTGGTCAACGAGCCTTCCAATCGCATGACGCCGACCATCCTCGCCGACCGCGCGAAAAAAATGGCGGCGGAAGTCGGCTTGAAGTGCGAAATCTACGGCGCGGACAAGATCAAAGAACTCAAGATGGGAGCCTTCTGGAGCGTTGCCCAGGGCTCGGACGAACCGCCAACGCTGATCGTGCTGCGCTACGAACCTGCGGGCGCTCCGGAAAAACCGGTCCTGGGACTGGTCGGCAAAGGCATCACCTTCGACACCGGCGGCATTTCCATCAAGCCCAGCGACGGCATGGAAAAGATGAAGTACGACATGGCCGGCGGCGCAACCATGATCGGCGCCATGCGCGCCATCGCTCTGCTGAAGCCCAAGTTGAAAATCACGGCCATCGTTTTGGCCACGGAAAATATGCCGTCGGGCAAGGCGCAAAAACCCGGCGACGTGCAGATTGCCATGTCCGGCAAATCAATCGAGATCATCAACACCGACGCCGAAGGCCGCCTGGTGCTGGCCGACGGTCTCTTCTACGCGCGCCAACTCGGCTGCACTCACCTGATTGACGCCGCCACGCTGACCGGCGCGGTCGTGGTCGCGCTCGGCTCCATCAACGCCGGCATCTTCGCCAACGACGACGCCATGTACAACCGCTTCAGCCAGGCCCTCGACAAGGCCGGCGAAAAGATGTGGCGCATGCCGCTCGACGACGAATACAAGGAAATCATCCGCTCCAACATCGCCGACATCGTAAACTCCGGCGGACGCTGGGGCGGCGCCATCACGGCAGCCATGTTCCTCAAAGAGTTCGCCGAAGAGACGCCCTGGCTGCACCTCGATATCGCCGGCACCGCCTGGACCGAAGAGCAAAAGCCATGGATCGCCAAGGGCCCCTCTGGAATCGCGCTCCGCAGCCTGGTGGAGTTTGCCCGGGACTTTGCCGATAGCAAGGGGTGAGAGCATCCCATCCGCCCCCATCCGCATCTGAAAGCGGCCGATGGACGCTCGGGTCCATGCACCCACTTTGCAATCTGGAGGCTCTCATGAAGGGTCTATTTGTGGTTGGGCTTGCGGTTGTAATCCTGGGAATCCTTTCGTTTTTCGTGGCGATTCCCCATTCTGAAAATCACGGCATCAAGGCCGGGCGACGTCAACATTGGTGTTCAAACCCACAGCAGCGAAAAGGTCGCGCCCGCGATCAGTGCTGTGCTGCTGGTGGTCGGCGCCGGGCTCATGATCGCCGGACGCAAGAGCTAGCCGCGGCGGTGACGTTCTGCCGCCTCGCTCGTCTGTGATTTGTCACAGGAGGCGGCATGCGAATCCGGGACGGCATCGCAGTCCTGCTACTTTCCCTCACTTCCTTTACGTCGCTTTGCGCACAATCCAGTGGTAAGCCGCCAATCCTCCCGCCTCATCCCTGCCAAGGCGATCCCGAATACCACAAGCTCGACTTCTGGGTCGGCACCTGGGACGTCTACGACAATCACGACGGCACGTTGAACGGCAGAGACGTGGTCGAAAAGATTGTGGGAGGATGCGCCATCGTCGAGAACTGGAAAGAAGCGGACGGCAGCGGCGAAGGCAAGAGCCTGTTCTACTACCAGAGCGCGAAAAAACAGTGGAAGCAGGTGTGGGTAACCGATGCCGGGCCGATCAAGGAGAAACAACTGATCGAAGAAATGAAAGATGGCGGCGTCCGCTTTCAGGGTGAAATTCCGCACCGCGACGGCAAGTCACATCTGGACCGCACTACGCTCACTCCTCTTACAGGCGGACGGGTGCACCAGGTGATTGAAATCTCGCGCGATGCGGGCAAAACCTGGGAGACTGTTTTCGACGCCGACTACCGGCGACTGCGATAGGTCAATCTAGCTCGGAAAACTAAAAGGCCCTCGAACCAATCGAGGGCCTCTTAGTGCATTTTGAGATTGTTAATCGTAGTCGAGTAAATCGCCTCTAGTGACGATCTTCCCAGTCACGATCGGTGTGCCATTGATGGTCGTGTCCGTTCCACCATCCGTGGTACGTGTTCCAGCAGTGTTCCCGCTCGGCAGTTTAAATCGTGCCGCCGCTGGTCCGCCTGGTGGCTGCGCTCGCCGTGTTTGCGAATCGCCTCATCAAGTTTTGCTTCCCGCTTTTCGATTTCCCGTTGGCACTTGGCATGGTCGTCAGCATATGCCTGGGGCACGGTGACCAGCGTGGCCGTGCCTAACGCCGTAGTCATCACCGCCGATAGTACAAGTCGTTGCATCCTTGGTAATTTCAAGTAGCCCTCCTCGTCCTGAATTTGGACTGCCCTATTTTGATTGATTATCGCGCTGCGGAGTTGCTTGTTCCCCGGATTCCACAGGATCTTCTCCCATTTTGGGTATCTCTGCCGAAACCGACGATTAAGCTGAAGCTTAAACAAAGACGGCGAGGACGCCAGTCTGCCACCGGTCCGAAATCAGCGCACATCCGGTAGAGGCTTGGCTGCGGCAGATACATCTTTCGAGTAATCTTTGCCCAGGAATGCGGCCACGGTAGCGGCAATCTGCGACTGCGTGACAGGATTCACATTCGCGCGTTCGCCTCGCGCTTGTGTATCCGGGCCCATGACGCAATCCAGATATTTTCCGATCCCTTTCTCTTCCACTCCGTGTTCCTTCCACTCGACCAACCCGCTGCCTCGTCCGTGATCGGTGGTGAGAATGAAAGTCGTCCGGTCACGGTACTCCGGCATGGCTTGCATGGTTTCCCAGAGCTGCTGCACGAAATGGTCGAAGCCGTGGGCGCTTTCCAGCACCAGGTCGTAGCGGCCCTGGTGAGCCCAGTTGTCAGTCTCGCCATAGCCCACGAACAGCACTCGCGGATGCCCTGTCTTCACGTAGTCGAGCAGCGGCACCTGGATGAATGAATTGTAGGTATCTTCGTTATCCAGAGGAGTAGTGGTGCGATAAAGTTCGTTTATCAGTTCCTGGCGAGGGGTGAGCTTCCCTTTCTCCGGTAAATTCCATCCGGTTTGCATAACCAGGCCGCTGCGTTTTTCGTTGAAGATATCCTGAAAGACGTTCCACGTGGCATAGACAGCGACTTTTCCGCGAAACTCCGGCATGCGATTCAACCACTCGAAAACAGTAACGTTGGGATTGGGGCCGAACTCGTTGCGATCGATTTTGGGATCAGGATACCCGGTGGACATCTCGTTGTAGCCGGGGTAGGAAAATGCCATGCCGTTGGTGACGCGGGCCACGCTGCCCTTGGTTTGATTGCCGAAGATCTGTCCTTGCTTAGCGATCACGTTCCAGAGAAAAGGAAAGAGCGCTTTGCGCCTATCTTCAACATTGTCCCGCCAGAACTTGCGTTTGAGTTCATCAGGGTCAGCCCAGATGCCGCCATGTTCCTTATCCATGAGAGTTGGATCGGCGCCGGTGAAGATTTCCTGCCAGCGCAATCCGTCGCTGACGATGAGGACGACGGTGCGGGTTTTCAGTGGCGATGGAGTCTGCGCGGAGGCTGGTGAGACGGTGAATGTGACAACTAGAAAAAATATCCCGGCTGCCACGGCTCGATTCAGTTTGTTCACAATTTCTCCTCTGATCGGAGAATCATTGTGCAACGCGGCGGCACGATCCGGCAATTCGCCCGTCACAAACCAACGGGGTCATCCTGAGCTTGCGAAGGATGCAGCGTGGAGCGGAGATAACGCGTCGGCAACCGTGGCGCTACGGCAAGATCCTTCGCGACTGAAGTCACTCAGGATGACGCCCGTGGGGTGGTGAAAGATGAACGACCATCCAAAAAGAAAAACGGGCGCGGACGCCCGTTCTCAATCTATCACTTGCGGGATCTAGCTAGAAGCTAAGAGCCAGGAGCTAGAAGCTGCTCTTCAATTGATATCAAACTGCTCCTGATGCAACGCCGGATCGCTCTTCACGATCACGGTCTTTTTAGTCATCTCTTCCATCTCGATCAGCGCTTTGCCGTTATTGAGCTTGAGCGCTTTCGCGACATCGGGATTTACCCGCAGCATCACGTCCGCGTGTTCCAGGTGTTTCGCGATCTTGCGCATTTCGAGATAGATCTCGTTGCAGACCGTAGTCACCGATTTCACGAAGCCGGTGGACTGGCAGTACGGACACGGTGACCCGATAGTGCGCTCGAGTGATTGCTTCACCCGCTTGCGGGTGATGGCCACCAGTCCGAAGTCGTTAAATTGAAGAACCTTGGACGGCGCACGATCGGCACGCAGCGCCTCTTCCAGGGCCTGCATGACTTTCTGGCGATTGCGGCGTTCATCCATGTCGATGAAGTCGATCACGATGATGCCGCCCAGGTCGCGGAGCCTGATCTGGCGCACGATTTCCTTGATGGCGTCCACGTTGGTTTTGACGATGGTGTCTTCGAGACGCGTCGTCTTGCCCACGTATTTACCGGTGTTCACGTCAATCGCTACCAGAGCCTCGGTCTGGTTGATGACGATGTATCCGCCACTCTTCAGCCAGACTTTCGACTTCAGCGCCTTGTTGATCTCCTCGCTCAGGCCGAATTGTTCGTAGAGCGGCGTTTCCTTGGTATAGAGCTTGACCCGCTTGACCAGCGCGGGCTGGAAGCGATTGGCGAAGCGCAGGATGCGTTCGTACTCTTCGTCACTGTCCACCCAGATCGCTGAAAAATCCGAGGTGACCTGGTCGCGCAGCACCCGCTCGACCACGTTCAGATCGTGATAAATGAGCGTGGGACCTTTTCCCGCATCGGCGCGAGATTTGATCTCAGCCCACAAGCCTTTAAGGAAACGGATATCGGCGCGAAGGTCTTCTTCCGCGGCATTCATCGCCGCTGTGCGTACGATAAACCCGCCGTGTCCATTTTCGCGCTCGCTCTGAATAATGCGCTTCAGCCGCTGGCGCTCTTCTTCTGAAGCAATCTTACGGGACACGCCGGTGTGGTTCACGGTCGGCATGTAAACCAGGAATCGGCCGGGCAACGCAATGTGACTGGTGATGCGCGCGCCTTTCTTGCCGATCGGCTCCTTGGCAATCTGTACCAGGATTTCCTGGCCTTCCTTGAGCAGGTCGGTGATCAGCGGCATGTTCTGCTGCTGGTTACTGCGCGAGCGCCGTCCGCCACCCCCGCCACCGCGGCGTCCTCCGCGCTGTGGCCGGCGATCGTATCCCGGACGCGGGGCGCGCTGCGTGTAACCAGCGGTCCCTGCCGGGGCGCGAACTTCGGCGCGGGCCTCGGTCATTCCGACTCCGCCAGCTTCCGCCGCCAGTGCCGCTTCGGCTTCGGCCTGAGCTTCGTCGAGTTCGGCTTCGTCTTCAGCTTCTTCGTCCACTTCGTCGGCTGCCGCAATATCTACTTCTTCCGAGGAAATCGGTTCTCCGGAAAATGGCACCGCGCCCGACGATGATGGATCCGAGGGCACTTCCGCGGAGGCTGCAATCTCCTGTGTCGGATGTTCGTGATCGTGATCATGGTCATGATCATGCTCACCAGCAGCATGGGTCTCTTCTTCCAGTTCCTCGAAGGCTGCGTCTTCTTCGAGTTCCTCGACGTAGTGGGCCAGGTCGGCTTCTTCCTCTTCTATCTCTTCCTCTTCAACCGTACCGGCAGCCGAAACGCGCGCGGGCTGTTCAGAATGCTCGGCCACTACTACCAGCGTGTCACTGGATTCGTCAGAAGTCTCGTCGTCCTCATCTTCATTCGTGTCCGCGGCTTCGCCGCCAAACACGGCGGCTACATTCATCTGGTGAAGGCGTTGCTGTTCGCGGTCCCACGCGCTGGGCGCGTCTTCGGTACTCGGTGATTCGTGGTGCAAGGGTAAAGGCGCTTCGTGGACCTGAGGCGGCGCTTCAGGCGCAACCGCAGAAGGCGAAGCAGAGGCCACTGCAAAGATAGGTTCATCGTCGGCGAAGACTTCTGCAATCGGTTGCGCAGGCCGCTCTTGGGCCGCAGGGGCGGATCGTCCGACGGATGGGGCCGGCCTTGACGGTGTGGTCGCCATACGGGAATATTTCGAGATCGACTCTCCCGGCAGAATGATGGGCTGGTAGCCCGGCGGCGGCCCGTATTCAGAACGCTCGGGCCGATCCGTTCTGGCAGGCCGTTCTGATCGTCCACCTCGATCCGAAAATTCAGATCGTCCACTTCGTTCCGGGCGGTCGTTACGTTCCGGACGATCACTTCGTTCCGGACGCTCGGCCCGTTCGGGACGGTCATTGCGCGGCGGAGCCTCCGAAGGTGCGTCCGTCGCCGGACTGGCGAACTTCGATTCCGGCATGCGTTCGCCGCGGCGTCCCCGACGGCGACGGCGGCCGCGCATACCACCACGGTTATCCCGCGACTCACCCGGCGCTGCGGCTTCGCGAGTCTCTGGCGCAGCTTCGGAATGTTCGTCGGGCTGGGATTCGGTATCTACGGGAGCGGCGAAAGCGTCGCCGTTATGAACTTCGGCTGTGGGGTTGCGGCTGGTGGTGCTCCTGCACGGGCCGGTTGGTGGGAACGTCGTCGAGGTCCTCGGAGTCTTCCAACTCCATAAAGTCGGAGACATAAAGGAACGCGTCGCGCTCCAGTCCGATGTCGACAAAAGCCGATTGCATTCCGGGAAGAACGCGGGTGACGCGTCCTTTGTAAATGGAACCTGCCAGGGTGTATTCGTTTTCGCGCTCGAGGTAAATTTCAGCGAGTAGGTCATCTTCGACCATGCCCACTTTGGTTTCGTGGGGCGTGGAAGACACAAACAATTCTCTAGTCATGCAAACTCCGGTCCCGGGCCGTCAGGCGGCCACGGGATCACCGGATGGAAGGCAGGAAAAGTCTGGGAGGATCAAGCGCTGCGATAGCCACCCTGGACAAGGGACAGCCCGGGCCCCGGAGTTCTCTCCGTGACCGAATCCGTTGCGTAAGCTTAGGAATCTTTTGCACTTATCGCTTTTGCGCTTCGCCAGGTTTGTGACCGCTCTCTCAACTCTGAGGGGGCCGTTACCGGCCTGGCAACGCCTTTGCTTGATCCTGCCCGGCTTTAACTGCTTTTCTAGCCGGCGTGTGCCCTCTTTACGCGAGGGCGATCGTAATTAATCTTTTTCCGCGCGGATGGCAAGCGCGGGCTAACCCCCTGCCATTCTTCATCCTGCGTCAGTTCACGAAACGGCGCATGCGGACATTCATTACGATGCCCAACGCCAGAAACATAAACAGGACAGAAGACCCGCCATAACTCATCAGCGGCAGGGGTATTCCGGTGACCGGCATAAAGCCAACCACCATGCCGACATTGACCAGAATATGGAAGCTAAGCACCGCCACCACACCCATGACTACGAACGTGCCAGCGCGGTCGGGCGCCGTTTGCGCGTTCTGCGTCAATCTCATCAGCACTATGAAGTATAACAGCATCACCGCCAGGGCACCTACAAAACCATGTTCCTCGGCGAATGCGGCGAAGATAAAGTCCGTCTGCGGGACAGGTAAAAACGCTAAATGGGTCTGGGAACCCTCCGAATTCCCCCAGATGCCGCCCGATCCGACGGCAATAAGAGACTGGTTGACTTGGTACCCGGAACCCTGGCTGTCGGCCTCCGGGTGCATAAAGCTGGTGAGACGGTCGCGCTGGTAAGGCTTCAAGGCGTGCCACGCCAGCGGCAGCAACAGGGCCACGGCTATGGTCACGATGGCCGCCTGCTTAAATCGCACGCCGCCCAGGAACAGGCCGACGACCGCGATTGGCAGGTAAGTAAGGCTGGTCCCGAGGTCGGGCTGTCGCAAGACCATGAGCATCGGCACCAACACAATGGCGCCCGCCTTCATGAAATCCGGCCAGGTGAGGTCCCTCTGGTGGAGGTCCGCGAAGTATTTGGCCACCGCCAGAATCAGGATCAGCTTTACCCACTCTGACGGCTGGAAGTGCGCTCCCCCCGGCATCTTGATCCAACGCCGTGCGCCCAGATACTTTTGCCCGAACAGCATCACGCTCATCAGGGAAACGATGGCTGCGATGTACAGCCAATGGACCCGGTCAAGCAGCTTCTGGTAATTGATCAGGCTGACCAGAAACATGCCGGCCACGCCACCTACGATCCAATAAACCTGACGTATGTGCGCCCCGGCGAACTTGGTATGCAGGGTCGCACTGTGGATCTCCAGGACGCCCAGTCCGCAGATAATCAGGACGAAGGTCAGCAGAAGCCAGTCGAAATCGCGGAATGAAATATAGCGGGACATGTTTTAGTCGTCAGTCTTCCGTCGTCAGTCGTCAGCCGTCGCTGGCTGTTGAGCTTTGGTCCTGGCAACAAATAGTTACTACCTTGATTCCCCCTGGCTCTCGCCACCCAGCGCCGACATCCTGCCGGCTGTCTCGGGGCGCTACTGTAAACCTGGAGCCGCCACTGCCAGCGGCGCGCGTGCCCGGGGCACATCCAGAACCAATCGTCCGCCTTGCAGCTTTTCGTCGGGCATGCTCCAGACCGCTCCGATTTCTACCTTCGGCGCTCCGCTCGCCACCTTCACCGGCTGGCGATTCTTCTTCTCCACATAGGCCTTGATCACCAGGGCCGCGGTCCGAGCCGCCAGGTAGCCGTGCTCGCCTTCTTCCAGCAACGCGCACACCACAATTTCCGGATTGCGTCGCGGCTCGACTCCGGCAAACCATCCGTTGTCTTTGAAGTTGGCCTTGCCAGCCGCACCCATCTTGGCCTTCAGGGTATTGCTGATGGTCTGCGCGCTGCCGGTTTTGCCCGCAAAATCAATTCCCTGCAAGTGGGACAACGCAGCCGTTCCGCCCGGATTCACCACCCCGGCCATGGCATCGGTAATCGTCTCCCAGTTGCGGGGATCAATCGGAATCCGTATCTCGTCGGGCACATTCGATGCCGGCACGATTCCCGGCGGCAAATCCCGCGGATCGGTGACATGCGGCCGCACCATTAAGCCTCCGCTGGCAATCGCCCCGATCGCCCGGGCCAACTGGATCGGCGTCGCCGCCACGGCGCCCTGCCCGATGCCCACGGAAATGGTCTCGCCTGCGTACCATTTCTGTTTGAAGTTGCGGATCTTCCACTCCTCGGACGGCATTATGCCGCTGACTTCCTGGGGTAGATCCACTCCGGTCTTTTGTCCCAGCCCAAACGCCATGGCGTATTTCGCGATGCGCTCAATACCCAGCTTTTCCGCCAGCGTATAGAAGAAGACGTCGCAGGACTGGTAGATAGCCTTGCTCAGGTCAGTGATGCCGTGCGTGCGATGTTCGGCCACCACCCAGCATTTGAAATACCGTCCGTAAAACGACGCGCCCCCACTGCAATTCACTTTCATGTTCTGCGCGATGCCCTCCTGGAGCCCGGCAGTCGCCATGATGATCTTGAATACTGATCCGGGAGCCAGTTGCGCCTGAATAGCTTTATTCAGTAAGGGATGGTCGGCATCGTTGACCAGCTTCATCCACTCATCGTTGGAGATTCGCACCGCGAAATGATTGGGATCGTAGGTAGGACGGCTGACCATGGCCAGGATTTCGCCGGTCCGGGGATCCATCGCCACAATGGCGCCATTCCGTCCATTGAGGGCCTGTTCCGCGGCAATCTGCAAATCAATATCAATGGTGAGCTTGAGCTGCTTTCCGGGCATGGCCGGCTTTTCATCCAGCTGCCCGACTTCTTTGCCTTTACTGTTCACCAGCACCTGGCGGGAGCCATTCTTCCCCATGAGCATCGGGTTGTATTCCAGCTCGACCCCAGACCGGCCGACCACGTCGCCCGGGTTGTAGAGCTCCCAGCGCGCCTGGTTCAGCATCTGTTCGCTGACCTCGCCGACGTAGCCCACGAGATGGGCCATGAAGCCATTCTTGGGATAGAGGCGACGATGCGCCATGATGGTATCGAGCTCAGGCAGTTCGTTGCGGTGGGACTCAATAAAAGCCAGCTCGTCCGGCGTGATGTCTTCCTTGAGATAAATGGGCTGGTACTGCGCGGTGCCGGAGAATTTCTTAAGGCGGTCCCGCACTTCCTTGGGGTCGAGATGCAGCCCCTGCGCGATCAAGTCCGCGTCTCCTGACAGATCCCGAGTGGAATCGCGTAAGCAGCAACGCAGTAAACGAGGGATAGTTGTCCACGATAGTGCGGCCCTCGCGGTCAAGGATCTTGCCCCGGGGCGCAAGAATCGGGACCTCGCGAGTCTTGTTCTTCTCTGCCAGTGCCGCGTAGAACTCGCTCTGCACCACCTGCAGACGCCACAACCCGTACGCCAACACCAGAAAAACGACGAGGATGATGTATTGCACCGCAGTCAGGCGGGAACCCGATACTTTTTCGTCACGGCCAAACATGGGATTCAGTCGTCAGTCTTCAGTCTTCGGTCGTCAGCTATTCCATCGCACAAAGGTCGGCGGTGGAGGGCTGCTTTCGATCAGACTAAGCCGAGGTTAACTTCATTGTAATCCGGGCTTGCAGACAAAAGATTGGTGACGCGGGTAACCCAAGTCCATAGACGGTTGGATCTCTTCGCTGGTCCAAGATTTTGGGGACGTTCGGTCTGGGCTTGGCTGACGACTGAGGACCGACGACCGACGACTGCTCACGCTCTCTGCTTGAACCGGTCCAGCAAGGTAAACAACACCGCTGCTGTGACGGCGTTGAGCAGGGCGCCTCCGATTTCGTGTCCCCAACTCCATTGCAGTGTCATCTTTACCAGGCCGCGGGCCACCGTGAAGTACACCGCTTCGTGGACGGCGTAGAAAAACAGCGTTACCAGAAAGCGTGCTCCAACGTTGTCGACGTCGAGCTTGGCACCCAGAGAGGAAGCGCCGAACCCGACCACCGTCTTCGCAATTCCGTAAATTCCAATGTGCTGATGGGTTAGCGAATCCTGCAGAAGGCCAATCACCGACCCGGTTAACATCCCAGCCACCGGGCTCCGCCGCGCCACGGCAAAGAAAATCACCACCAGCAGCGGCAAGTCGAGGAGAGAAAAGAAGGGCAGTCGCAACGGCAGGAAAGCCTGCAGAAACAGGGCAGCCAGAGGAATGGCGATCGCCACGGGCGCACTGAACCGGTAAACCTCTACCTGGTCCTGAGATGTGTAAGTGATAGGCACGTTAGTTCGGTTTGTCCTCCGACGTCCCACGCTCCGATGCTGCCGGTTGTGTCGGCGCAGGAACTGCTGCCGGCTTCGTGGTTTCCGGCAGGGCCTTTGTGGCCGACGGAGCTGCCGTGTGCGCTGTCGCAGGTTTCGCCGCTGTCTCGGTTGCGGGCTGTTTGGCGTCGGCTGCCGGCTTGTCAGGGACCGAAGGCAGACGCTGGGTCAAAATGTCCACCGCGCGCACGGAGTTGGTCTCGGCCACGCTGGGCGCCCGGTCCTCTTTCTTGGTGATGACCAGAACTTCTTCCAGCCTGCTCAGGCT
Source organism: Terriglobia bacterium (assembly GCA_963812835.1). Classification (GTDB taxonomy): domain Bacteria; phylum Acidobacteriota; class Terriglobia; order Terriglobales; family Acidobacteriaceae; genus JAIQFF01. The sequence continues at coordinate 42,161 of CAWEWN010000010.1, read as the reverse complement.
GGCCGCTGGCTTGACTCGTATATTGAGGAAGAGGTCCGCGCCGGGCGACACTTTCATGACCGTCGCTACCGTAATGCCCTTGGGAAAGATTTGATCGCCGCCGCTGGTCACAATCAGATCGCCAGGGTTTACCTGCTCGCCGGTCATCACCTTTTCCATGATCACTTCGCCGCCCGCCGTACCTTTGATGACTCCCTGCAGGCGTGACTTGTCCAGGATGACACCCACTCCGCTGCTCTGATCGTTGATCAGAAGCACTTGGGAGGACGATCCATACGCCCGCAACACCTTGCCTACCAGGCCGTCGGCCGTGATCACTGCCATGTCTTTCTCGACTCCGGCCGAGGTGCCTTTATCGATGTAGATCGATCTCGACTGCTCGCTGCCACTGGAGCCGATGACCTGCGCCGCTACGGTCTTCGCGATGTACTGTTCCTTGAAGCCCAGCAAGGCCTGCAGACGGCGCGCCTGCGCAGCGTCTTCGGAGAGACGCACCTGTTCCAGGCGGAGGCGCTCAATCTCGAATTTCAGATCGCGATTCTCCTGCCGCACTCCGCGCAGGTAAATGTAGTTGCTCCAGAGGCCGCCCACGCCGTTCTGACACCAGACCAGGGCTTTCTCGAGCGGGGTGACGGCACTCACCGTCCACAAGCGGATGATTCGGGTAGACTCGTCGGCGCCGGAACGACGTTTGACCTGGACCGCCAGACCCAGCACCTGTACGAACAGGATCGCCACCAGAATACTGACGTTACGGTAGCGGCTCATCAGGTTTTCCATTGACTGCAGTTTCCGGTTTCTAGTACCAGTTTCTAGTTTCTGGTTTCTAGTTTCAAAAAACGGGCGCCGTAGATGGTCGCTGAGACGGGCGAGGACGTCCGTCCTCCATTAAACACAACTGATAACTGGAAACCAGAAACCGGAAACTTGAAACTATTCTATTGAGATCTTCCGCAGCAGCTTGAAGTCGCTGAGCATCTTGCCGGTGCCCAGCACCACGCTGCACAGCGGATCGTCGGCGATCGAAACCGGCAAGCCGGTTTCCTCGCGAATACGTTTGTCGAGATTCTTCAGCAGCGCGCCACCACCGGTCAGCACGATGCCGCGGTCGCTGATGTCCGCGGAAAGCTCGGGCGGCGTGCGCTCGAGCGCCACGCGAATCGCGTTCATGATGGTCGAAACGCATTCACTGAGTGCCTCGCGAATCTCGCTGTCGTCCACCGTGATGGTCTTGGGCACGCCTTCGATCAGGTTGCGGCCCTTGATTTCCATGGTCAGCGGCTTTTCCAGCGGATACGCGGAGCCGATCTCCATCTTGATCTGCTCGGCGGTACGCTCACCCACCAGCAAGTTGTACTTGCGCTTCAGATAGTTCATCACCGCTTCGTCCATCTGGTTGCCGGCCATGCGCACGGAACGGGAATAAACGATGCCGCTGAGTGAAATGACTGCAATGTCGGTGGTGCCGCCGCCGATATCCACGACCATGTTGCCGCTGGGTTCGGTGATGGGAAGCCCGGCGCCGATGGCCGCCACCATCGCCTGCTCCACCAGATATACTTCGCTGGCTTTGGCGCGATAGGCAGAGTCCATGACCGCGCGCTTTTCCACTTGCGTAATTTCCGAAGGCACGCCGATCACGATCCGCGGATGCACCAGCATCTTGCGGTTGTGCGCCTTCTGGATGAAATAGTTGAGCATCTTCTCGGTGACTTTGAAGTCGGCAATGACGCCGTCTTTCATGGGCTTGATGGCCACGATGTTGCCAGGCGTGCGGCCCAGCATCTCTTTGGCTTCTTTGCCCACCGCCTCTACTTCACCGGTGTTTTTGTTGATGGCCACGATGGAAGGCTCGTTGACCACGATGCCCTTGCCCCGCGCATACACCAGCGTGTTGGCCGTCCCCAGGTCAATGGCGAGATCGCTGGAAAAAATACTGAACAGCGATCGCAGATTGTGCAGGCGCGTCGAAGAATGGAATCCGTTAGATGACATACGCGATTTAGCTCTCTCGGACCGCTGTCATTACCGGGCGAACCCGGTTGCTTCTGCGCGGATGGGGGGCCGTGTCCATAATTCTATGGGAAGAACCCCGTTTTGCCGTCAAACCAAAGTCCCAGTACCTCGGGTAATCCTTCCCAAGGCCCGGCTTTTTACTGGCGAAGCCCCAAAGCCTTCCGGGGTCCTTTGCGCTCTTTGCGGCTCTTCTTTGCGAACTTTGCGGTTAAGAACTTGATCTTTGCTGTAGGCAAATCTTTAACCGCAAAGTTCGCAAAGAAAAGCCGCAAAGGGCGCGAAGAAAACGTTGCTTACTGAATCACGATCTTCTTTTGCACCGTGTTTACGCCGCCCCTGGCATTCTGCGCCGTGATCGTCACCAGGCTCTCGCCCGGCGGCAGCGGAGGCATAAAGTAGTGAAAGCTGCCATCTGCACCAACTACCGGCACTTCCCTGCCGTTGACCATTACCCGGGCACCGACTTCCGTCTTTCCCGTCAATTCGATTACGTGGCCATGCTGCATAAAGGGATCCAGTTCCAGATCGATGGCGGTCGTGTTCTGTCCCTTGGGAATGATGGTGAAGCGGTTTTTTTGGCTCTCAACCGACTCCTTGTCATCCCCGTCGTAAGACTGGACCAGCCAGTAGTACGCGCCTTCCCCCAGGCCGGATACGATCACGTCGGCCGTGGTCACACGACGGTCCACGATAGTCGAAGAAAAATACGGATTATGTGAAATCCGCAACCGGTATCCCACCGCGTTGGCCATGGGGGTCCAGGAAAACTCAACCGGCTTGGAAGCTCCCGCGGTAAAGATCGGCATCATATTGGCCGGCGAGATCGGCGTTGGCGGCCCGATCTCCTTCACCTTGGCCATTCGCGGCGATTGCGACTGGAAAGCCACTTTCTCCCAATCCGCCAGGTGCACAACCTCGCCATTGCGGCTGATTTCTCCCGAACCTTTCTTCAGCAGGATTTCATGCTGGTCGCCTTTGGGATCGTTACGCACCATCGCCGAACTGTCCGGTGCCAGGGAGGCAGTCGCTCCAGCTACGATCACGGACGACTTTGATCCCTGCACGTAGGTGGCAGTCGTGAGGTCTACCGTTCCCGTACTCACGGCGACTGACACGTTGGTCTGCTGCTGATCGTTGGCCGAGTTCTCTTCAATCACAATCAGTGAATCCTGTTTCACCGTGTAGTTGGTGCCGTCGCTGAAGACGATCTTGGCCATGCCTTCCGAACCGGTCTGCACCACGTCGCCTTTTTCCAGCGGAACGTTGTAGTCGGCGGTCACCCAGCTATTGCTGCTGGCCTTCTTGACCCGCACCGTGCCATCCAGTGCCGTAATATGGGCCTGCTGCGAGCTTACGTTGCCAGCCTTGACCTTTCCGCTCGCTCCCGCGATCGCCTCGAGCAGGCCGGTGCCGAAGCTGCTGACCGACTTTATCTGCTTCTGCGTGAACTGCGGGAACGCGAAATTCATGCCCACGAAGAGGACAATCGCCGCGAAAAGCGCCGCCAATGCCACACTTCGATAGGTGACGGTCTTCCACGCTACATGAATTCCAGGTTTGTTACTCGAAGACACAGAGGCCACCGGACGCCAGCCAAACCCTAAGAATATGGGGTATCTCCGAGAGTAGCACAAGGATAACTGGCAAGGCATGGTTGATTACCTTGGGTCACACCTCCGGCGGTCATGTCCTGCCGTGCGAGGAGGAAGGTCAAGCAAGCGGTTGCCGCGCTTTGTATTAGGGGGACATCCTGACACGCGAGGGTGCCCCGTCCAAGCTTTGCTTGGGCGGGGATTTGTCACCGTCGGAGCGCTGCGATCGTAAGAATGACTTGAGACAACGATTAACTGTCCTTGCGGTAGAGAAGAGATCGCATCGCTTCCCTCCGAGCCTCGTTGGCTTCACGGACGGTCTTGCGCTCATCGGCGTCCATAGAGCGCTTGGTTGCGGAGTCAGCTGCTTGCGGGGTACTGCAACTGGGGCAGCGGTCGGCGAAGCCCGGTTTGTCCGGTTTCAGCTCGAACTCTTCCTCGCAGACGGTGCAGATTTTGATGGGGAAGGCCATGCTCTCTATGATACGACGCTCATAACGCTTGAGAACAGAGGCCCCACATCTCAGGGTGCCCCATTTCTCGCTTCTTTTGCGAGAAATGGGTTCGGCCTCAGGCGATGGTCTTCCCCACCGACGACTCATACTAAAACTCTTTGCGTCCGGGATAACGGCCGGGCCCACTTCTCGCAAAAGAAGCGAGAAGTGGGGCACCCATCATCCACCGGCCATCCACGGGCCGGATTGGCAGCTATGGTTGAATCGTGACCTCGACCATATTGTCATCAGGTACGCGGTCGATCAGCAGCAGTAATGGATCGATTCCGGCTTTGTCGGGCTTTTCATCCGTGGTGAAACTGTAACTGGCTTTGCCGGTGGTCATGTGAACGCGCTCGCGGTGCAGGACTTTGCCAAAGCGCTTGCCCTTCTCGGGAGCCGCTAGCGCTCCAACCTCGATCCAGTCGTCGACCGGAACTTCAGTCTCGTTACCCTTTTCGTCCGCCTTGAACTTCCGTGCTTCAGTCTCGACCGTGACCTGGTACTTGCCGTCCGGCGTTTTGTGCGCGGTCGCGGTCACCGCGCGGTTGGAAAATAGCGTGATGTCATAAAACAGGTCCTGCAGGAGGTATTGCAGTTGCGGCGGAGTTTCCTCACGCAGCGCATCCACCAGCGCGTACGACGTGGGATACGGAGGCGGCTGGTATCCATATTTGTTCAGCACCTTGCGCAACGCCCGGTTCACCGCTTCTTCGCCGATCATTTCACGCAGGTAGTACATGACCACGCTGCCCTTGCGATAGTGGATGTATCCCTGCGAAGCCTCCACCCGCAACAGCGGACGCTCTTTCAGCAGCTCCGCGCCGCGCGCGCGTAAGTAGCTATCCATTTCGTACTGCAGGAACTTGCGCATGGTGTCGCGACCATATTCTTTTTCCATGGTCATCAGCGCCGAGTACTGGGCCAGGGTCTCGACCAGCGACGTGGCGCCCTGCATATTCGCCCCCACTACCTGATGACCCCACCATTGATGTCCCATCTCGTGGGCGACTACGTAGAAGACCATGTCGATGTCATCCGGCTTCTCGATGTTGGCAATGAAGCCGATGGACTCCGCGTAGGGCATGGTCCCGGGGAAGGCTTCGGCGAAGCGCTCCAGGCGCGGGAATTCGATGATGCGCGCTTCTTTCTGCGGATAGGGTCCGAAATTTTTTGTGTAGTAGTCGAACGACTTCTGCACCGAGTTCAACATCTTGGGGACATTCCAGGGCTGTTCTTTGAGGTAATAGACTTCGATCTTTATGCCATTCCACTCGGTGCGGGCAATCTCGTAGCGCGCCGACAGGAATGAATAGTAGTTCAGTCCGGAGTGGTCCAGCTTGTAGTGGAAGTAGCGGCGGCCGTTTTCCGTCCACTCCCGGTCCAGCGAGCCTGGGGCGATCGCGATCTGGTCGGGCGACGTGCTGATCACAGTTTCGACGTTCACCCAATCGGAGTTATTGCTGATGTAGCTGTCGCCGCAATCCGCGGTGCAGTTCTGCTCGAGCGCCGGCATCAAGTCTTTTTCCTTGAGCCCGAAGCGTTTGCGTTTGTTCTTGTCGTCCAATTCGTTGCCGGCCTGGTACCCGATCTGGGGGACGATGCGGCTATGAATGAAGGTGCCATTCGGCAACACGGCATGGTTGGTGAGCGAGTTCTCAAAGCCGTGAATAACGGTCTTCATCGTGAACTGCATCACGCGCGTCTCGCCAGGCTGCATGGGCGTGGTCAGCGTATAGACCTGGTAGCCCAATCGCCGGTCGTCCTGCGACAGATTCGCACCCGGTATTTCAATCGTGGCCTGGTAATCCTTGTCCAAAGTGAAATGGATTTCAGTCAGCGGCTTCGAGGTCTGGTTCACTATGGTCTGCTGGCCCCGCATGGTCATGTTTCGCGACTCAGGATACAGGTCAATGGCATACTTCACGTCCGTGATTCGTGGCTCGGGCTGCTTCTCGAATTTCTTGTAAGTCTTCTCGTAGTCGGCCTGTAAACGATCACCGTCGTTTTCGCTACGGATCGTATTGAGGACTTTGGTGTTGTAGAAGATCCAGCCACCGATGGCGATAAAGCATATCGCAGCCGCTATGGCCACAAAACGTACAGCTCCGTGGAAACGCAACTGTGCATTCCTGATCCGGCTGTGCCAACTGGTGTCGCGTCCGCGCTGCCACAGCAGAATGCTGGCCGCCGCCAGGAAAACGCAAAACGCCGTCCAGTACAGCATGAACCAGGCCCAGCTCTCGATGAACGGAGCGTATCCGTAGAAATCGGAGTAGGTCATGGTCTGTGCCTGGCCGAACTGGACCAGGTAGGTGGCGATGTGCAGAGGCGACCAGATGAAAGTGGTCAGGATGAGGAAGGCGATGTATCCGAAGTAGCCGACGTACTTGTTGGGCGAGATGACATGAATAAAGAACGCCAGAATCGCCAGAAAGACGAACCCGAGCAGATCGATGCCAAAGAGGTTCGCAATGAAGAGGCCGAACTGGTAGCGGTGATATCCGTGAAAGAACTGCACTAACAAAGCCGCGCACATCACCACGCCCAGAATAATTACGATGCTGCCCATCAGGGCCGTAAGCTTGGCCAGGTAAGTCGGCCACTCAGGGTTGGGGAGCGCATCGTGCACTTCGTCGGTGCCGCTGTCACGCTCCTCCCACGCCAGCACGCCGGCGAAGTAAGTAATCATCGCGATCAGGAACAGGTAGAGCGTCCCTGCAATCACCTCGAGCAGGCGATATGTGACCGGCAGGAAAGTGTTTCCGAAGCCTTCGGTGTTGCTATAGATCAGCGCCGGCACGCAGTTCAGCAACGCGAAAGCGGTGATCACGATGAACGACGTGGTCTTCACTAACCGCCTGAATTCGACTCTTACAGTGCCCCAGAATTGCAACCACTCCGCGCCAGCGCCAAAATTTCTCACGGCTACGGGAATCGCCATACTGGTGATGGAGACGCTCTCCCGAGCTTTTACTTTTTTCTGCCGTGGACTTCTTTCAGCGAAGCTGAAGCGCCAGTAGGCGAACGCAAAAATTAGAGCTCCAACGCCCAGCCAGATCAGCCGGTTCCACAGCATGTATCCGGAGTAGCCGATGGCCAGCGTGTTCTTCTCTGCCACAGTCCAGTATTTGGTCGTATATAGAAAGGGATCAATGCCAAACGGATCAATCAGCGCCGCCAGTTTCTGGTTCTTCAGATCGCTGGTGAGCACGCGGGAAATTCCATATCCTGCGAGAAGCCCAAGGCTGCCCAGAAACGAAACGACCGTACTGCGGGTCAGCACCGCAATTGCGAAGATGACTGCCGCGATGAACAGCGTATTCGGGACGGCAAAGACCAGAATCGCTTTCCAATGGGCCGCCCATACCACTGGTCCCCAGCGTTCCGCGTCCACCCACGGCATATACTTCGCCACAAGAATCCCGACCGACACGCCCAGCAGCGGAATCACCGCAATCAACGCTGAACCCAGAAAGCGTCCCGCGAGATAGTCCAGTTTGCGAACCGGCGTGCTGAATACGATCTGGTGAGTGTTGTGCGCAAAATCGCGAGAGGCGGCTGAGTTCACGAACGCCGTCGTCATCAGCAGCGTCAGCAGGCTGCAAACCGCATAGAAGTTTTCCACCACCCAGGGAGCGTTGCGATAGGTATTCTTTAGCGAGCTTCCTACCGTGATCTGGTCGCTGCTGGCCGCGCCGAAAAACATCAGCGCAACAATGAGAAAGAACACCCAGAGCATCCAGGAGCGCAGCCAGAACCGGACCTCGAAGTTAAAGAACTGTTTGAACATGGCTGGCCTCAGGCGATCCCGGAAATGCGGCTGAAGAATACGTCTTCCAGATCGGCGCTCACTGGTGTGAAGCTGTCGCCGGGGTTCTCGGCGGAATAAATGTGGATGAGCGGCTTGCCTGCAATCAGCTTGCTGGAGATGACGCGATAACGCTGCTCATGATCTTTGACCTGGGACTTCGCAACCGATTTCTGCCAGATGCGTCCTTCGAGCGACTTGACCGCGTCGCCGGGAGCGCCCGCAAACAGCACCTTGCCCTGGTGAATGATGGCCATGTTGGTGCACAACTCCATCACGTCTTCGACAATGTGAGTGGAGAGGATGACGATGACGTCTTCTCCAATCTCAGAGAGCAGGCTGTAAAAGCGATTGCGTTCTCCGGGATCGAGACCGGCGGTGGGCTCATCCACGATCAGCAGGCGCGGGTTCCCGAGCAGGGCCTGCGCAATGCCAAAGCGCTGCCGCATGCCACCCGAAAATCCCGACAGCGCTTTCTTGCGATGCTCGTAAAGATTGGTGCGGTTCAGTAGGGCTTCTACCGTTTCCTTGCGTTGCTTCGCGTCGGTGATGCCTTTCAGCAGAGCAAGATGGTTCAGCATTTCCTGCGCCGAGGTCCGTGGATACACGCCAAACTCCTGCGGAAGATAACCCAGCGTCTGGCGGAGTTCCTGCTTCTGCCGCAACACGTCCAGCGTTCCCAGATGGATCTGGCCGCTGTCAGGCTCCTGCAGAGTTGCAATGGTACGCATCAAGGTGGATTTGCCGGCGCCGTTGGGGCCGAGCAATCCGTACATGCCGACGGGGATGGTCAGCGAGACGTTGTCCAGCGCGCGCACGCCGTTTTTGTAGACCTTCGACAGGTTCTGGATCTGCAATTCCACGAAGTTTCGCTCCTCGGACGCCGAGCGCGGCATCCTCGACTCAATACGTTGTGGTTAACCCAATAGTTCCCTTCCCTCCTGAGAAGCGCCAAGGGAAGGCCGGGATTTTGTACTCTCGTCGGGGCCTTGTCAAGCGGTGGCATCTCGTAGCGCCGGCGTCTCAACGGCTGTCCGGAGGGCGTCTCGCCCTCCGCTTCATGCTTTCTAATCAGGCGGACAAAGCCCGCCCATCGGGCCGGCAGGACGCCGGCGCTACAAATACCCCGCTTGCCGCACCCTCAACCCCGCCTGTAGCATAGAGGTTCACGCAATCTTCCCGGCAACTCAGGAGACTTATGGCAACCGATACTCTGACCAGCCCGCCCGCGCTCGGCAGCACACTCCAACTAAGGTTTACAAGAACTTTATTGACGGCGAGTGGGTGGAATCCTCGACCGGAGAGACCTTCGAAAATCGCAATCCCGCCGACACCCGCGATGTCGTCGGCATCTTCCAGAAATCGGCAAAAGCCGACGTGGACGCCGCGGTTGAAGCCGCCCGCAACGCCTTCGCCAAGTGGCGCCTGGTCCCGGCCCCACGCCGCGCCGAGATCGTCTTCCGCGCCGCCGAGATGTTGCTTGAGCGCAAAGAGGAATACTCCCGCGACATGACCCGCGAGATGGGCAAGATCCTCAAAGAGACTCGGGGCGACACCCAGGAAGCTATCGACACCGCCTACTATTTTGCTGGCGAAGGTCGCCGCATGTTCGGGCCCACCACTCCGTCAGAGCTGCCCAACAAGTTCGCCATGGCGGTGCGGACACCCATCGGCGTCTGCGGCATGATCACGCCGTGGAATTTCCCCATGGCCATTCCGTCGTGGAAACTGCTGCCCGCCATCGTGTGCGGCAACACCTGCGTGATCAAGCCGGCGCAGGACACGCCGCTTTCGACTTACAACCTGGTGCGCACGCTGTCTGATGCGGGCGTGCCCAAGGGTGTGATCAACATTGTCAGCGGATACGGTCCGGCAGTGGGTGGACCGCTGATGGAGCATCCCGAAGTCCGCGCCATCTCGCTGACCGGTTCGACTGCGGTCGGGCGCATCGTCGGCACCACCGCCGCCAAGAGCTTCAAACACTGTTCGCTGGAATTGGGCGGCAAGAATCCCATGATCGTGCTCGATGACGCCAACCTCGATCTCGCCATCGAAGGCGGCATCTGGGGCGGCTTCGGCACGACCGGCCAGCGCTGCACCGCGACCAGCCGGATCATCGTGCAGAAAGGCGTCTACGCCGAATTCGTGGAGCGCTACGTCGATCGCGCCAAGCGGCTGAAGGTCGGCAACGGAATCGACGAGAACACCGAGATGGGCCCGGCCATCAATGAAGCCCAGCTCAAGACCGATCTGAACTACGTGGAAATCGGCAAAGTCTGAAGGCGCGAAGCTGAAGTGCGGCGGCAACCGTCTCGACCAGGGCGAATATCAATACGGCTACTTCATGGAGCCGACGGTGTTCGTGGACGTTGATCCCAAGATGCGCATCGCGCAGGAAGAAATTTTCGGACCGGTCGTGTCCATTATTCCCTGCGAGGATCTGGAAGACGCAATCGCAATCGCCAACGGCATCGAGTACGGCTTGTCGTCCGCGCTCTATACCAAAGACGTGAACAAGGCATTTACCGCCATGCGCGATCTGCATGCCGGCATCACCTACATCAACGCGCCAACGATTGGCGCTGAGGTGCATTTGCCATTTGGCGGCGTGAAGGCTACAGGTAACGGACATCGCGAAGGCGGCATGGGCGCGATTGATTTCTATACCGAGTGGAAGGCGGTGTACGTGGATTATTCCGACCGCCTGCAGAAGGCGCAGATCGATAGAGTGGATTGAGAACCAGTCGTCGGTCGTCAGTCTTCGGTCGTCAGTCATTAGGGCGTGGCGGTGTGGCAGACACGAAATCTTTGCGCCCTTTGCGGCTTTTCTTTGCGACCTTTGCGGTTAAAAGCTTTGCTTTAGACGGAGCCTCATGCCCAGCACGCAAATCCGCGAAGTCGCAGCCGCGCAGCGTCTCGACAACGTCCGCTACGCTATCCGCGATCTCGCGTCGGTGGCTGACGAAGTCACGAAGCAAGGCCACAAGGTTCTTGCGCTCAACGTCGGCGATCCCAACATTTTTGACTTCAAAACTCCGCCGCATCTGATCGAGGCCGTCTACCAGGCGATGCGGGACGGCAAGAACGGCTATGCCCCATCCCCGGGAATCCCCGAGGCCCTGGAAGCCATTCGCGGCGAGGCCACGCGCAAGGGCATTTCCACGATCCAGGATGTGTTCGTGACTTCGGGCGCCAGCGAAGCGGTGGATCTAGCTCTTACTGCGCTGATCAATCCCGGCGAACATATTCTGACGCCCAGCCCCGACTATCCGCTCTATTCGGCGGTGCTGTGCAAACTCGGGATTCCGGTCACGCCCTACGATCTCAATGAAGACGACGGCTGGCAGCCCGACCTGGTTGACATTCAGCGCAAGATCAATGGGCGCACTCGCGCCATCGTTCTGATCAATCCCAACAATCCTACTGGCGCAGTGTGCTCCCGCCGCATGCTGGAACAATTGGCTGAGTTGGCACGGCGCAACAATCTGGTCATTTTCGCCGATGAGATTTACGACAAGCTGATATTGGATGAGTCAGAAAAAAACCAGCATCTCTCGATCGCTGCCATCGCTCCCGACGTTCCGGTCGTGACTTTCGGCGGACTATCGAAGAACTATCTGGCGCCCGGGTGGCGCATCGGATGGGGAGTGGTCAGTGGCGATGCTGCTGCCGTCAAACCTTACATAGAAGGTATACATCGTCTGCTGCGGGCGCGCCTGTGTGCCAATCATCCCGAACAGTACGCGATCAAACCCGCGCTGGACGGGCCTCAGGACCACCTGGTGGAAGTGCGCAACAAGCTTCGTGCCCGGCGCGATCTTACGGTGCAATGGTGCAATTCAACACCGCGACTGAGCTGTGTTTCTCCCCGGGGCGCGTTCTACGCCTTTCCTCGCATCGACATCAAGGAAGGCGACGACGTCTTCGTAAAGGAATTGTGCCGGGCCAAGCATGTGCTCGTGGTCCACGGATCGGGCTTTGGCCAGAAGGCTGGCACCCGTCATTTCCGCATCGTGTTTCTGCCCGATGAGGCGACGCTGGCCAGGGCTTATCAGTCAATCGGCGAATTCATCGCGGAGCGATATAAGTAAGAAAATGTGGGCGCGAGTGCCCTCGCTCGTGCAGGAGTGCAACCGGCTGCCTGCCCACTTCCCCGGAAAAATGAAAGAATTTCTGCATCGTCGTCGCGGGCGCTGCCATCTACGTGCTTTGTAACCGGAAAGCCTGCTTCTAAACTCATCTCATACCTGATTCCTAAGGACCAAATTTATGAAAGTCGCACAAGTCAGCAAGCCTGGTGGAAACTTCGAAATAGTGGAACGCCCGATTCCGGAGCCCGGCCGCGCCCAGGTCCGGATCAAGGTTGAAGCTTGCGGCGTCTGCCACAGTGACGCCTTCGTAAAGGAGACCGGATTCCCCGGTTTGCAGTACCCGCGTGTGCCCGGGCATGAGATCGCCGGGCGCATCGACGCCGTCGGAGCCGACGTCACTCAATGGAAACCGGGGCAGCGGGTCGGTGTCGGCTGGCACGGCGGACATTGCTTTACCTGCGACCCTTGCCGTCGGGGCCATTTTATTCTTTGCAAGTTCGAGAAGATTACCGGCCTCAGCTACGACGGCGGCTACGCAGAGTATGTTGTGATCCCCGCCGAAGCGGTCGCGGCCATGCCCGATGATCTTGCGGCCGATGAAGCCGCGCCGCTGCTGTGCGCCGGGATTACAGTTTTCAATGCGATGCGTCATACCGGGGCCTGGGCGGGCGACCTGGTTGCGGTGCAGGGTATCGGCGGCCTGGGTCATCTGGGCATTCAGTTCGCACGCCAGATGGGTTTCCGCACCGTCGCGATCGGCCGTGGCGCAGACAAGGAACCGCTGGCCAGGAAACTGGGCGCGCACCACTACATTGATACCGACGCCGGTTCACCGGCCGCAGCGTTGCAGGCCCTGGGCGGCGCCGACGTAATTCTCGCCACCGCCCCAGACTCGAAAGCGATGTCAGCCCTGGTGGATGGATTGGGGCCAGACGGGAAGCTGCTCGTCGTTGGCGCCACCTACGATCCTCTCACCATCACTCCTGTGCAACTCATTTTTGCCCGCCGGACGGTCCGCGGCTGGCCCTCGGGTTCGGCCAAGGATTCCGAGGACACGTTGCAGTTCAGTTTGCTGAGCGGAGTTCGGCCCATGATCGAACGCTATCCGCTGGAGAAAGTGGCGGAAGCCTACGATCAGATGGCCAGTGGCCGGGCCCGCTTCCGCGTCGTCCTGACCATGGGCAAATAGCTTTGGAGCTGTCAGCTCTCAGCTGTCAGCCATCAGCACTAGATTTCGCTGATAGCTGACGGCTGAGCTGTCCTGGTTACCCTGATGACGAAAGTTTCGAAAACATAATGGCCTACGAGCCATTCCCTTGGTCTTTCTCTTAGAATCTGCTTAAATCACTGACGCAGCCTCTCCCCAAGCAGGTCCCTCGTCCCTCGACTTGCTCTCACCGGCAAGCGTAGCTCGAGACTGCGCTCGGGATGACAGGTGCGGACGTTCACGTGATCGACATCCATTGCCATATTCTGCCGAAGGTGGACGATGGTTCCACGTCATGGGAGACGTCGCTGGAAATGTGTCGCATGGCGGCGGCAGATGGCATCGAGCACATCGTAGCCACGCCCCACGCCAACGAGCGCTATCGCTACAACCGGCCTGATCTGGCCAGTAACCTGGAATATCTGAAGACTTTGGTGGGCGAGAAACCGCGGCTGAGCCTGGGCTGCGATTTCCATCTTTCTTACGACAACCTGAAGGACGTCCTGATTTCGCCGGAGCGCTACACCATCGAAGGCAGCCATTACCTGCTGGTGGAGCTGAGCAACTACAGCATCCCGTCACAAATCAACGAGTGCTTCACCCGGATGGCGGATGTTGGCATCACGCCGGTCATCACTCATCCCGAACGCAATCCCATCCTGCAGCAGACCCAGGAGCGGGTCCTCGAGTGGGTGGATCAAGGTTGTGCGGTGCAGGTGACGGCTTCAGCGGTAACCGGAATGTGGGGACAAAAAGTTGTGCGCGCCGCCGAGTGGCTGCTCGAACGGGACGCGGTGCACGTGCTGGCCACCGACGCCCATGACACCAAGCATCGCACTCCATCGCTTTCAGCGGCGAGAGACAAGGTAGCGAAACTCTGCGGCGACGAAGTGGCCCGGGCGCTGGTGGATGACAATCCTCGCGCTATCATCAGCGACAAACCCCTGCCGTACTTTCCCAATCCAGTGATGAAGAAGAACGGCAAATACGGACGTCGGACGTCGGACCTCGGACGTCTGACCCCGACTTCTTTGTGGAGGACTAGCGTCCCGCGCCCCTCTCTTGTCAGGCCAATGGAGGCCGCTAGACGGGTGGGACGCCAGTCTAAGATGGGCTTAGCTTACGAGGATTTAGCTGAGGTCTGAGGTCTGAGGTCTGAGGTCTGAGGTCTGACGTCCGATGCCGCATTTACCTCTGAGGTGGGGCCGGGCTTTGGTCCATCATCGGCGAGGCCGTGGGGTGGTTCCGGTTGCGACGTCATTGCGCTTTCCGGATTCAGACAGATGCTCGTGATCGGGGCCCAGTCCCATCTTGATCAAGGCCCGGGAATCGGGGACCGATTTGCTTTGCCAGCCGTTGTCCGCCTGGTAGCGCTGCATTGCGGCCTGCGATTTTGCGTCCCAGGTTCCGGAGGCGGTGCCATCGAGATAGTGTTCGCGAATCAGCGCTTCCTGGATTTCGCGGGCGCGTGCCGGGTCAATCTTCTGCTGTCCCCGGTGTGACTTTGCGCTCTTGCGTGATTTCTTGGTCTTGTGCGAGGTCGAGTGCGCCGACACATTCTGCAATTTTGCCGAGCTGGTTGTGGCCGGAGTCGCCGGAGTTGGCGACTGGCTTTTGGTCTGCGCCGAAACCACACCGCAAGCCAGAAGCACAACGCATCCTGCGCTCAAACAGGTCGTCGAAATGGAGCTTCTCAGTCTCAAGGTCGTGGTCCGGAGTAACTCTCTGCTCGGTTACCAGCCTATTCATGATCCGAGCAGGCAGGGTAAACCATCCCTGCCTCCAGTGCCAGCCCTCTTTGTGCCAGCTTCGGGTTACGGAAGTGTACCGGCCAGAAAGATGGTTCCACCATCGCGGCCGGCGCCCCGCTGGCGTACCAGGAATACGACATCCTGTCCGCTCTTCAACGTGGCAGAGACGCGGGTGAATTGGTCTTCGTTGTCCACCGGCTGCTTGTTGATCTCGAGGATGATGTCGCCCCGGCTCAACCCGACATCCTCGGCAAACGATCCGGTCTTCACATCCTTCACGATCACGCCCTTGGCGGCGGGAACATCGAGGCGGTCCGCCATCTCCTGGGTCAGGGTCTGGACGCTTACGCCGAGTTTGCTTTCTTTGGGTCCGCTCTCCGGGCCGCCTTCATCTTCGTCACCCAGGCGGGCGGCGAACAGCTTGGCCCGGTCGGCCACGGTGGCGGTCAGTTCCTGCTTCTTGCCATCGCGGATGAATCCGACTGCGATTTTCGAGCCCGGCTTGCGGGCGGCAATGTCGGAAACCAGTTCATCGCCGTTCTTCACCGACTTGCCGTCTACGGAAACAATGGTGTCGCCCACTTTCAGGCCGGCCTGTTCCGCCGGGCTGCCCGGGTGTCACATCCGAAATGGTCACGCCCGGATCCGGTTCCATAGACTCTTGCGATGGCAGGATTGTCCAGCGCGTTGAACATGATTCCGATCGAACCGCGCGAGACGCGGTGGTCGGGACCGACCAGCTGGTTGTAAACCTGCGCCACGGTATTCGAGGGCAAGGCAAATCCCACGCCGGCGTAGGCATTGGTGTCGGTAAGAATCGCGGTGTTGATGCCGATCACTTCGCCCGCCATGTTCACCAGCGGACCTCCGGAGTTGCCCGGATTGATGGCAGCGTCGGTCTGGATAAATGACTGGAACTGGCGTTGGGGCACGATGTTGCGGCCCTTGGCCGAGACGATGCCGGCGGTCACGGTCTCCTGCAATCCGAACGGACTGCCCACGGCAAGCACCCAGTCGCCCACCTGCATGCTGTCAGAATTGCCCAGTTTCGCTACGGGAAGCGGCTTGTCGCTTTCAATCTTGATTACGGCCAGGTCGGTTTCCTGGTCCGATCCAACAACTTTGGCGTCGTGCAGCAATCCTGGCGGATCATCCTGCAGCTCTCACCCGGATCCGGTCAGCCTTCTCCACCACGTGCCGGTTAGTAACGATGTAACCCTTGGCGTCCACAATCACGCCGGAACCCAGGGAACGCTCGCGGATCGAACCGCCGCCCGGACCACCCTGGCCTTGGCCTCCTTGCCCACCCTGGCCACCGAAAAAGCGGTCGAAGAAATCGTCAAACGGGATTGGCGTCATCGTCCCCGCTGGGAGCGCCGCGGCGACGACGGGGTGTCTTGATGGTGGATTCAGTGTTGATGTTGACCACGCTGGGCTCGAGTTGCTTGGAGATCTGCGAGAACTGGTTGGAGAGCACCTGGGGCGAAGGCACGGTCAAAGGGGTCACATCGGAGGAGGATGATTTCTTGTCCTGGCCCTTTACACCCGAGGAGATCACGGTCCCGATCAGGATTCCCATGGTCAACGTAATCAAAATAGAAATGCCGTACGCGAGGCGGTTCGCCTTCAAGCGTATCCAAAGAGCGCTTACGCGCTGATGCATAATGACTTCCTCCGATAATGACCTGCAAATTTGATTATACCCGCCCATCAAGAGCGGTCACCAGCCTACTGGGTTAGACGCACGCTGCCGGAAAAGTGTTGTGGCGCAAGCCGGATCGCCACGAACCACGTAGGCCCGGACGCCCTCGTCCGGGCGGGCGAGCGAAGCTCGCCGGGAAGGGGCGCACCAGCAAAACGCGCGGGAAGACGAACCGGAGGGGGCGGACCGCTAACGATCAGGAAGGGCCGGATCGGGAAGGACCGGGAAGGGCACGACTTCAGTCGTGCCGAATCACGCTCGCTCACGAGCGGCTTTAGCCGCTGCGGTAAGCTTGTAGCCTCACCTCGGCGCTCATCGTTCTGAACGAACTGAGGCGGTTTCAAAGCACACCCCAGCGGCTAAAGCCGCGATCCAACCAGGCCTAATGTGGCACGAGTGAACTCGTGCCCTTCCCACATCTTCACTCGATCTATTTCCTGCCAATGTAGGCGCGAGCGTCCCAGTCGTGCTCCCGCATCACCGGGGCTGCTGCACGAGCGGGGCGCTTGCGCCTACATTCAATCCACAGCTGGGCGCATGAAAACGTCCGCTCCTTCTTACTCCCCGTGCTGGCTGGGGACGGCCGCGTGGTCTGGGGAGACAGCCATCGACTCGGCGCTGGCCTTCTCTTCCGAGATCAGCAGTCCGGCCAGAATGCATCCCGCTCCTATCCCCGCGCGGGTGCCCAGACGCTCTCCCAGAAAAATGAATGACGTGAGCCAGGCAAACACCGGCTCCAAAGTAAAGATAAGCGCGGTATGCGTGGCGGGAGTGAATTGCTGCGCCCAGGCCTGAATGGCGAAGGCCAGCGCCAGGCTCAGAAATCCCGTGATCCCAATGCCCCACAGCACTCGCGCAGACCAGACGACGTAAAACTTCTCCGCCACCGGGAAACGTCAGAATCATCAGAAGCGCGGTCACGGCAACCTGCACCACCGTGATCTGCTGCCAGCCCTGGGTCCGCGTGGCGTGTTCAATAAAGATGATGTGAAATGCAAACACCACCGCCGCGCCCAGAGTGAGCAGATCGCCATGATTCATGCTCCGAAGATTGAGCCCGCCGCCGGCCGTTGCCGGGATGGTAAGAAGATACAAGTCCGACCAAAGCCAGAACCACGCCGACCGATGTCCAACGATTGAGGCTGCGCTTCCAGAACAAGGCGAGAAGTATCGGAACCAGTACGACCGAGACCCCGGTCAAGAAAGCCGATTTCGATGGCGTCGTATATTTCAGGCCTACGGTCTGCAGTTCGTTCCCTACAAAGAGGAAGAAGCCCACCAGCAATCCGGAGCGCAGCGAACTGGCGGTGAGACGTCCAAGCTCGCGGTAGAAAACCACCGCCAGCACCACCGCCGCCAGGCTCATGCGTACAGCGTTGAAAAACAGCGGAGAAATATCGGCGAGCGCGTTCTTGATTACGACGAAATTCGAGCCCCAGATCAACGTGATCAGAACCAGAAGAATGTGGGCTTTGAGGGAGCGGGACACGCGCCTAGAGTAGCAGACGCCCACCACGGACAGCCGCCCTCAGCTGTCCCCACGTGTCCGTGATGAATTTTCTACTTGGCTTCGTAGACCGTCTTGCCGCCCACCACTGTCCGAAGTACCTTGGTTTCCAGAATTTTTTCCGGAGGCACAGCAGTGATGTCCGTATCCAATACGACGAGATCGGCCAGCATGCCCGGAGCCAGCGTGCCTTTTTCTTTTTCTGCGAACTCCGCGAAGGCTGAACCGGTGGTGTAGGCGGCGATGGCCTGTTCCATGTTCAGCTTCTGCTCGGGATGGTATTCCTTTTTGCCATCTTCGCTCTTGCGGGTAACGGCGGCGTAAAGGCCGCGGAACGGAGCAACAGGCTCGACCGGATAGTCCGTCCCGAAGGCCAGCACGACTCCCTTCTTTGCGAATGACGCCCAGGCGTAGGAATAGGCCGCCCGCTTCGGACCCAGCCGGGCTTCGGCCCAATTCATGTCGGTGAGGACGTGATTGGGTTGCATGGAGGCGATGACCTTCAACTCTTTGAACTTTGCTATCTCCTGGGAGTTCGTGACTTGCGCGTGTTCGATTCGGAAGCGGAGGTCTGGGACAGATGCTGGCGAAGGCGCTGCCGAGCTGCGCTCGGCCTGGACGGGTCTGAGACCCGTCCCTACACGGTCTGTGGTGGCCACATGGTCTGGGGTGGCCGCGGCGAAAGCGTTCAGAGCCATTTGTACGCCTTTGTCGCCGATGGCGTGGAAGCCGATCTGGAATCCGGCGTTCACACGTTCCTTCGTCATCTTTATTAGTTCGTCCTGGTCGTACTGGGGCAGTCCGGAATTTGTTGGATCGTCGGCGTAGGGTTCGAGCAGCGCGGCAGTGCGAGAGCCCAGAGATCCGTCCATGAAGCCCTTGAGCATTCCGGTGTGCAGCAGGTTGTCCGACTGGGGATGCGAGGCGCGATGTTCGAGCAATAGCGGCACGGGATCGTTGAAGAGCAGCCACTCGCTGATTCGGACGGTGAGCTTGCCCTCGCGTTCAATTTCTTCGAATATCTGGAAATCCTCCCACGACAGTTTCGAGTCCTGATAATCGGAATTGTCCTGCACCGAAGTGATGCCGCTGCGGGCGATGTCCTGCAGCGCGGCTTCGATGGCCTGGCGGCGCCGGTCGTGATTTGGTTTGGGAATGACCGCGGTCACCGCCTGACGCGCGGTTTCGCGGACGATGCCGGTGGCTTGACCTGTGCGTATCACGATCAATTTTTCCGCCTGGCGGATCTTTGCTGGCCACCGTGATGCTCGCCAGTTGCAGGGCCCGCGTGTTGGCCACCGCGATGTGGCCATCCACGCGATCGAGGAAGACAGGATGGTCCTTGGTTACTTCGTCAATGTCCCAGCGGCTGGGGAGTTCTTTCACCGGCCACAGAGTCTGGTCCCATCCTCCGCCCAGAATCCACTCGTTGGGCGCGGCGTTTTGAACACGCGCCCGAATTCGCTCGCGAAACTCGGTCAGCGATTTCACTCCCGACAAATCAACCGTCAGCCGCTGGAAACCCGCGTTGGCCAGGTGCACATGGGCATCGTTGAAGCCGGGCATCACGAAATGTCCGCCCAGGTCGATCACTTCAGTCGCCGGTCCCTTCAGCTTCACGATCTCGTCGTTCCGGCCCACGGCTTCAACCCGTCCATCGTGCACCGCCATGGCTTCCGCGCGCTGGATGGCATGAAACGAAGAGGTGTCTACGCCGGTGTAAATGTTCGCGTTGAGAAAAATGACGTCGGCCCGGGGTTGAGAGGGCAGGCGCTGCGCCGCAGCTGTCGCAGTCATCGCACGCAGTCATCATTATCGCGTCACGGCCAGGAGGAAAGCATTCGAGGACAACTTCACAAAGCCACTCCGGCGAGACCGATCAGAGTCAGCAGAATGCGCTTGAGGCCAAGCTCGCGTCCGCTGCAGTCAAACCATTCCTGCAAGGTGTGCGCCCCGCCTCCGGTCCCGCCGCCTCCGATGGCAATGGCCTCGAGTCCGAGCGACAGCGGGATATTGGCATCGGTGGAAGCGCGTTGCACCTGCGCCGCATTGCCCAGTTGCGCGTCCACGGCGCGAACCACCTGCAGGATGCGGGCATTCGGATACAGTTCGCCCGCGGGACGATTTCCGATGACTACCACTTCAGAACTCAGTCCGAAGGGCCGCCGCCGCGACGCCGTAGCGCGTCTCCGTGGCCCGCGTTTCCTGTTCCACGGCCTGACCAATCGCATGCCGCAGAGCACGCTCCAGGCGTTCCATCTCCGCCATCGACGTGGAACGGATGTCCACCCGCATGCTGGCCGATTCCGGAATCGAATTCACCGAAGTCCCGCCGCGAATGACTCCGACGTTGAAGGTGGTCTTGGGCGATGCCGGCACCGGAGTCTGCGCGAAGGCCTGCACGGCACGCGACAACACCACGATGGGATTGGGCGTGCCGAAATCGCTCCAGGAGTGTCCGCCGGGGCCGCGCACGATCACCTCGAAGCGGCGGCTGCCCAGGGCCTCGGCCACGATGGTGTCCGCGCCCGCGCCGTCGAGCACCAGGCTGTAGTGGATCTGGTCCTTCCATCGCGGCTGGGAAAAAATGTGGCGCATGCCGCGCAAGTCGCCTTCCCCTTCTTCACCCACGTTGCCAATAAACAGCAGAGGCAAGGCATGCCGGATGCTCAACGCCCGCAACGCCGCCACCATGGCCAGCATCGCGGTCACTCCGGCGCCATTGTCCGAAACGCCCGGGCCGTACAACCGGCTTCCCTGTTGCTGGATATTCAGCGGCGTGCCTGCGGGAAAAACGGTGTCGAGGTGAGCGCTGAGTGAGACGTGTCCGTGGCCGTATCCCGGATGCGTGCCGAAAACGTTGCCCACTTCGTCGGTGTGGACCGATTCCAGTCCGAGCTCGCAAAACTTGTCCGCCAGCCACTTGCCCCGTGCGCTTTCGCCAAACGGAGGCGCAGCAATGCGAGCCAGCTCCAGCTGCCACTGCGCGAACTGCGGCTCCTGGGAGCGAAACCAGGTAAAGGCAGAACGAATTTCAGTCAACGAACAGAGGTGTGCAACTTCCTGTTGAACGCCAGGAAAAAGATCCGATACGTCGGCTTGCGATCGAGGCATGGGAGAGCAGTCGTCGGTCGTCAGTCGTCGGTCGTCAGCAAAGCAAAAAGTCTCCTGTTGACTGACGACCGACGACTGATGACTGCTTTGCCATATTACATCGCGACGACCGAAGTTCGAGGCGGCATCGTGGGACGCTCGCCGATTACGGCAGGCCAGTGCTGGTTGTGTCGGTCCGAAGTCCCTTCTTCCGTCCCTTATCGATATGCACTTTCGGCGCGGCGAAGGCATCGGAAAATTCGAGCGTGACCACCCACCCTCGGCGGACGTTGCCTACCAGCGCGGGGCGGAAGCAGGCGAGGCATGTGCCGCCGCGATGGCGCACACTGGGGTAGAGGACCCCGGCCGATCCCTGGTTCAAGAGCTCGACGAGCAAGTCGTTGGGACTCGACATAGCTCACCGGATCGAGGCACCCGGCGTATTCAGAACTCTTCCGAATGTCATGAAACGCGCCGCGGAAATCGGCCAGGTACTCGCGATAGGTCGCAGTTTCGCTTTCTTCCCAGTTCACCTCGCGCAAGCTCTGCGCAAAGTGAAACGCGACTTCAGTCTGAGCCGTCTCGAGGGTAAATGCGCAATACCACGCTCCGCGATCGGCGCCGTTGAACCGGCTGCCCTCGGGACGGGCGTGAGTAAAAGCCGCATTCACGATGTGCCAGTTGGGAATTCCGAATACCAGTTCGTGCACGGTGATCCCAGGCAGCAGGTTCGATTCCCCCAGCAAACGTTCGTTGGTTGCTCCCTCGAGCTGGAAGAGATCGTGCAGGATGTTGCGGATCGGATGTGAGCCGGGCCAGTACGCTGGCGCCGTCCTCACTGTAGCGCGCGGGAACCAGGCGATGAGTGTCGTCTTGTTGAAGCTGCGTGACCCGAGGCGCCACTAGCGACCGCCGCGCCGCGCGTCGACCAGTTGCCGTACCCGAATCATGGCCGGGACTCCACCTTTGATCATCGAGGCCAATGGCGATTCACCGCCGAACATGGGATTGCTGTTAGGCAGTTGCACCCATGCGTCCGCCAGCTTCTTGCTGTACAGGATGTTCAAAGCCTTGAAAATTCCGAGCAGCAGTGAAATCCGGGTGAGCTTGTCCTGGTCTAGAGTTTTCGATGGTCGCCGCTTCAGGCTGTAATAGGTGCCGTTGGAAATTCCGCCCAGGAGGCCGCGCGCATCTTCGTCGCGCAGTTTCCATTCGTCGGCGAGCCGGAAGAACCCTAGCAGGGCCGAGGGGCTTAGTCGCGCCTGGATTTTCTTGCTGGAGAGATCAGCTGGCTTTTCGAGAGTGATTCCGGCGATGTGTGCATTCGGTGAAGCCGTCATGGCTACTCCAATATTATGTATATAATACTACATATATGGAGACTGTCAAATCGTTCCACTTCCTCGCGAAGCTCCTAAAATCCGCCCATTCAGGGCGTCATCCTGAGCTTGCGAAGGATCTGGCGTGTAGCGGATCCAGCCGCATTTGTGCCGCTGCACGCAGATCCTTCGGGACTGAAGTCCCTCAGGATGACGCCATCCGGTTGCGTCCTTTGCGGAGTTCTTGGCGACCTTTGCGGTTAAAGATTTTGACTTAATCGTTCGGAGCGCTGCAGGACGGGCGGGACGCCCGTCCTCCATTCCTTCTACAGGCAGTCGCGGATTTCTGTTTCGGTGAGGGTGTGGTTCGAGGCTTTGGCGCGCTTGTAGATTCTGTCCACGACTTCATCAGTCGCCGGGACGCCGTGGCGTTCCAGCCAGAACAGCACATTCGACTTCCCGCTCATGGGGCCGATGTCAATGATCTGCTCGAGGCCAAACATCTGCGAGGGGACGCCGGAGTACACCGCGTTCGCCAGTTCGATATCTTTCTTCTTATAGGCCTTGATGACGGCCGCCGCGTGCACTCCGGTTGCGGTGCGAAACGCGTCTTCCCCCACCACCGGATAGTTCGCCGGGATGGGCACGCCCGTGGCCTTCGACACGGCCTGACAATATTCCTTCAGCTTGGTCAGATCTTGCTCGGTCCAGGGAGGAATGCCCATGAGTTTCAGATTCACCAGCATCTGATCCATCTGCGTATTGCCGACACGTTCGCCGATTCCCAGCGCGCACGCGTGCACGCAGTCCGCGCCCGCCATCAGCGCCGCCATCGAGTTGGCGATAGCGAGGCCGCGGTCGCAGTGTCCGTGCCAGTCCACACGAATTTTTTCTCCCGACGGCTTCACTACCTCTTCGAGGACGAAGCGTATCAAGGCGAACGCGCCCATCGGGGTCGCGTGTCCCGCCGTATCGCAGATTACGATGGCGCGCGCTCCGCAACTGATCGCGGTCGAATACAGGCGCTTGACCATTTCCGGATCGCAGCGGCTCGTGTCCTCGGTCACATACATTGAATCGAGGCCCAGCGAAACCGTGAACTTCACTGCTTTCTCCGTGGTCTCGAGCAGGAAGTCGTCGGTCCAGCCTTCGGTGTAGCGGCGAATCGGGCTGGAACCAATAAAAGTCGCGGCCTGGATGTTCAGCCCGGTGCGCTGCACGATGTCGGCAATCGGCCGGATGTCATTCTCGTGGGTGCGCGCGGCGCAGTTGGCGCGAATCTTCATCTTGTGCCGGACGATCTCGTGGGCCAGCGCCTCGCAATCCGCGAGCGCGCGCGGTCCCGCACCCGGCAGCCCGAGGTCGAGCGAGTTGATGCCCAGGGCTTCCATCAAATGCAGGATCTGAATTTTCTCCGCAATCGAGGGATCGCGCACCGAAGGCGACTGCAAGCCATCGCGCAGGGTCTCATCGTTGAGCAGCACTGGCCCCGCTGGCCGCAGCCTGGCGGCGTCCATCTGGTTCCAGTCGTAGATGAGTTCGGAAGTGTTCACAGTGATGACTCGTCAAGAGGCCTCCGGCTGAAACGGAATTCTCGATTTAAGTTGCGTGGCCGGTCCACTGCGGGTCCTTTTCCGGAGCGACGATCTCACCGTCGCGCATGTGAATAATTCGATCGCCATAGGCGGCGGCTTCCGGATTGTGGGTAATCATGAGCACGGTCTGTCCCAGTTCCTGGTTGGAATGCCGAAGCATGGCCAGCACGATTTCGGAATTCTTGGAGTCCAGATTGCCGGTGGGCTCGTCGGCCAAAACAATCGCCGGCTTGTTGATCAACGCCCGGGCCAGCGCCACGCGCTGCTGTTCGCCGCCGGAGAGTTCGGAAGGGCGATGACGGAGCCGCTTGTCGAGTCCTAACAAGTCCCACAATTTTCTTAAAGTATTCGGCATCGTAGGTCCCGTTCGTGCCGGCGATGTCGAGAGCGATATCAATATTGGATTGCGCATCCAGGGTCGGGCAGCAAGTTGAATTTCTGGAAGACGAATCCGATCTTGCGTTTGCGCAACCGGGTGCGTTCGGCGTCGGAGAGTTGCGCGAAGTCGTCGCCATCGATGACGACGTGGCCCGAGTCGGCGCGAGTCAGGCCGCCCAGCAGGTAGAAAAGTGTGGATTTGCCGCTGCCCGAAGGGCCGACGACGCTGACAAACTCGCCTTTTTGCACACTAAAAGAGATACCGCGGAGGGCGGGAACATCAATTTTGCCCACGCGGTAGGTCTTGCGAAGTTCAACGGCTTCGATGAAGGCAGGCATCCAACTTATTGATATTACACGAAGCCTACGTTGCGCGGGACTGGATTGGCGTTGCACACGCTGTCATCCTGAGGAAGCGGAGTCCTTCGCTGCGCGAAGGGCTCCCGACGAAGGACCTGTGCATTGCTGGGACGTCAGCGCTGGCAAAACTCTGCCTGATCTAGTGACACGCTTTCACGCTGGATTTCAGCCGATACTGCGCGTCAGGGCGGCGCGAAATGCATGGGTCCTTCGCTTGCTTTCATCCCGCTTCGCGGGACGAAAGACTGCGCTCAGGATGACACCATCCGATATTGGAAGCTTTGAAGAAACTCGCGCCTCAGGCAGCGCCGGCCTGTCCCGCGACCTGGGATTTGGACTGGGCGCGATGGGGACCGCGTTTGCGTACCAGCAGCAAACGGATTCGCTCGAGTAATTCCACGGGCGCGTACATACCTTTGGGCAGGAAGAGATCGGCGCGCGTATCGCGATCGTAAATTCTGACTTTCCCGGAGAACAGAATTGCTGGAGTTTGAGGCGAGATCGTCTTGATGGCTTCGATGAGCTTGCTTCCGTCCACGCCGGGCATGATCAGATCGGTGAGCACCAGGTCCACACCGCCCTTCTTGAAGCGCTCGAGAGCTTCTTCGCCGCTGCTGCAGGCGATCACGCGATAGCCGCGAGTTTCCAGCATGACCTTGCGGATGGAAAGAGACTGTTCGTTGTCGTCCACGCAAAGAATGGTTCGTTTCGGCTTCATTCCGGCTTTAGTCCCGCTTCCAAGATGGCAGCCCGAACCTGATGAAGGCAGCCAGAGTCTCACTAACTTTTTGGTTGATGTGGAGAACTGCGAGCGAGACAGAATGCTAACGGCAGAAGAGTCGCCTGTAAAGTGCCGCCGATGCTAATGGTCAATTAGCCCCATTGAAAAAAATTCTCGGTTGTGCACTCCGTATTTTTTCGCGGCAATCAGCGCTGTCGATTCAGAAAGAAACTTCTCCGCGCAGGACTTCCACAGCATTTCCTCCCACGCGTACGTTGACCACTTTGTTATCACGGCGCGAGGCCCGCACAAAAATCCGGCTCGGCCGAAGCATTTCGATACCTTGCTCGATGAGCACGTGCTCGTCGGGTTGGGCCACCCCGTGCGCCACCATCCAGGCCGTAGCGTCGCCAGCCGCGGATCCCGTGGCCGGATCTTCTCCGCCGTAGAACAACATGCGGGCGTGCAGTCGTGCGGCGGGATCGACGGTCTCGCGGGTCACAAAATAGAAGGCCGTGCCCCCTTCCGACTGCTTCAGGTATTCGCTCGAAGTGGCAAGATTCACCTGCAGGCGGCGGATAACGTCCAGCCCGCGCAACGGAACAATGGTAAATGGCAATCCCGTGGAAACGGTTTGAATTGGCAGCGAAGGATCGATGTCACCGTCGCGCAGACCAGCTGCGCGAACCACGGTCTCGCGATCGTGGATCAGGCCGAATTTCGGCTCGACCTGGGTCATTTCGCCGAACACGGGCTGTCCCGGATTCTCTTCGAAGCGTACTGGAACCCGGCCCACGTTCAGTTCGAGAACCACTTCAGCCGGCGCGCGTCGAACCGCGCAATGCAAACGCCGTGCCCAGCGTGGGATGGCCGGCGAAGGGTAATTCTTCCTGGACCGTGAAGATGCGGACCCTCACCCCGCGCTCGCGCTCGGTGGCCGGATCACGCGGCAAGACGAAAGTGGTCTCGGACAGGTTCATTTCGCGGGCCAGGGTTTGCATCATGTTGTCGTCAAGCCCGCGCGCATCCGGAAACACTGCCAGAGAATTTCCTTCGAACGGACGCGAAGAGAAAACATCGAGTTGCATGAAGGGAAAGCGGCGAGGTTCGGGGGGCATAGCGATTTATTGTAGCGTCGAACCACTCGACTTCCGTTTCAAAAATTTGGCGCGCATGAGGTCCATAACAGCATTAACAATTGCTTCGACTCGCCCACGAGCTACGTGGGGCAGCCGCCCTCGGCTATCCGGTCGAGCGCAGTTCGACAAGGTTTTTGCCGACACAAGGCGCAGAGCTTCGCTCCTCCGGAGAGCCGGGGGCGGCGGCCCCCACGTGGTTCGTGGTGTTTGACTGAATTTCGGAGGCCGCGTATTCTATGTTTTGTATGCGAACCCGCTCCACCCTAGGCGCTCTGTGTTGTTGTACTCGGGCGCCGGAGTGTGGGTAGCGCAGCAAGCTTCCCGACACCCACCCGGCCGAAATCGGGTGGGTTTCTTTTTGCCTTGATTCTTACCCGTTTATGAAAGCCTCGGCGGGCACCGATCAAAATTCCGGCATCCGGGATTGACCAAATCAGCGACTGAGGAGAGCAAATATGAGCACTGAAACCCTGACTGAAACCATCAGCGTCCCCCGCATCAACGACGTTGCCCCCGACTTTACCGCCGAAACCACGCAAGGCACCATCCACTTTCACGAATGGATCGGCGACGGCTGGGCAATCCTATTTTCACATCCCAAAGACTTCACTCCCGTATGCACGACCGAACTCGGCTACATGGCCGGGCTGCAGCCGGAGTTTACCAAACGCAACACGAAAATTATCGGACTGAGCGTCGATCCGGTCAGCAGCCATGGCAAGTGGGCAGCGGACATCGAGGAAACGCAGGGCCACAAAGTGAACTATCCGATGATCGGAGACCCCGAACTCAAGATTGCCAAACTCTACGGCATGCTGCCGGCCAGCAGCGGGAGCACGTCCGAGGGCCGCACCGCGGCGGACAATGCCACCGTGCGCACGGTCTTCGTGGTGGGGCCGGACAAGAAGATCAAGCTGCAGCTCAGCTATCCCATGAGCACCGGCCGCAACTTCGATGAAATACTGCGGGTCATTGATTCCTTGCAGCTCACGGCCAAGCACAAAGTTGCGACGCCGGCGAACTGGAAACCGGGTGAGGACGTGATCATCAGCGGCGCGGTATCGAATGATGAAGCGCAGAAACAGTACCCTGGCGGCTGGAAGTCGCCCAAGCCGTATCTGCGCATCGTCCCGCAGCCGAAGTAAGTCAAAACAGAATCGGCCACGGACTCGTGGAGGACGGGCGTCACCGCCAGTCGAGCAATGGCCTGAGCTCGACGGCGATGACGGCCCGTTTTTTATTTGCTCACTGCACAGTGATCGCAACGGTCTGACTGTTGATCCCGAGGAAGCTGGCTGAGACGTCGATGATCCGCACAAGACGCAAACGGCAGCGTACCGGGAAACGTACCGCGAGCCAAGTACACACACACTAGCGCAGCAATAGGTTCTGGCATAATTGGGGCGCGATAGAGGGATTTTGGAGCGTGGTCCGCACAGGAGGACAAGGTGAGCGACACGGAACAATGCATCGATCGGAGAAAGTTCTTAACCAAGTCAGCAGCCCTGGTTGCCGGAGGTGCGGCGTTCGCGAGCACAGCTCTTTCGTACGACAGGATTCTGGGCGCCAACGATCGCATTTCGTTGTGCCACATCGGCAACGGGAGCCGCGGAGGAGATTTGGCCTGGATCGTTTCTCAACTGAAGACCAGCCAGAACGCCGAAATCAACACGGTGTGCGATCTGTGGCGACTGAACCGCGAGAAGGCAGTCGCGGTCAATACAAAGTATTATGGCCGCGCTCCACGCTCGTACCAGTATGTGGACGACGTGCTGGCTTTGAAAGACGTAGACGCCGTGATTATTTCCACACCCGAGCACTCCCACTCGCCCATCCTGAAAATGGCGGTAGAAGCCGGCAAGGACGCCTACGTGGAAAAGCCGATGGGCAATGTGCTGACAGAGGCAAAGGCGGCCCGCGACGCGACCATGAAATCGAAAAGGATTGTCCAAGTGGGGACACAGCATCGCAGCGAACCCTATCCCCGGGCAGCCCACGAAATGGTTCAGACGGGCGTCTTGGGAGAAGTCAGCAAGGTGGAAATTGTCTGGAACTACCATGGCCCACGGTGGCGTGGACGCCAGGAGACAACGCTGCTGCGCGAGGCGGATACGGACTGGCGGAAGTGGCTCCTCACTAAACCGTATCGTCCCTTTGATCCTAAAGTCTATTGCGAATTCCGCTTGTACAAGGAATTCTCCAGCGGCATTCCCGATCAATGGATGAGCCACGCAACCGACCTCGTGCACTGGTTCATGAATGACAGCTTCCCCCGCTCCGCGGTGGCTCATGGCGGCATTTTTGCGTGGCGCGATGGACGGGAGAATCCCGATACGTTTCAAGCGTTGCTGGAATATCCCAAGGGCTTTCTGTTGAGTTACTCAACCAGTTTTGGCAATGACGCCCCAAGCTTCACGCGCTTCATGGGGAAAAAATCAACGCTGATAAACATTGGAGGCGAAGGCAGTCCACGATACCAATTGGTCGAAGAGAAAGGGAATCACGAAGACAACGCTGACATTGACCAGTCGAGGGCCGCGAAATACGTTCTTCTCCCTGGGGAAACCAAGCTGCCGCCCATGGGCATCGATGACCTGTCGCTCGGACACATGACCAACTGGTTTGAGTGCATGCGCTCGCGGCAACAACCCAATTGCACAGTGCAGGACGGATTCGCGCACTCGGTGGCCTGCATGATGGCCGCAGAGGCCTATTCTTCGGGCAAGAAAAAGTATTGGGACGCCGCCACCGAAACCATTGTCGATCAGGCGCCGGGAGTCAGACCGCCGGTTGAGAAGAGAGCAGCTACGCAAGATACCGCAAAGTCTGTTCGATAAGTCGCGCAGTCGGCGCGTAAGGTTCACCCGGCGCGTCGAACTCCATCGAGCAATAGCCTCGATATCGGCTGGATTTCAGGATGTCGAATGATCTCTTCAGGTCGACCCCGAGCAGCTTGTCGTGGTCGTCGGCTTCGCCGTCCTTTACATGGCAAATACAGTAGGCGTGCTGGAACATCGCGTTCAGTGCCCGGTAGTTAAACTCAGCATCGCCCTTCATCATTGAATTCGCGAAGTCGGGCAAGGCGCGAAGGTAGGGATGGTTGACCGCCTCAATCACTTTCACTACGAAGAATGCATCCTCGCTGACCAGATCGTCATTCTCCAGACTGATGACGACATTTTTCCCGGCACCGTACTCAGCCACTTCGCGCAAGGATTCCGCTGTGCGCTCGACATTTGGCGCTGAGTTCGGCGCTGCCTGGATGTGTGTTCGGATACTGGGCGAGCCAATCTCGACCGCCACATCTACCCACTTCTTTGCGTAAGCAATAGCTTTCTTGCGAATGTCAGGGGACGGGTCGTAAAAGCTATCTGGCCCGTCGACGGCGACATTGACAACTTTCGCGTTCGCTTTTATCAACCTCTCCCGGAAAATACGAAGATAACCCGGGTCAAGAGAACGAAAATGGCGATTGTGCGGCTCGATATTGTGGACGTTGAACTTTCTCACCACCTCCGCTGCGAAATCCGTTAAATCCATTCCGGGCAAGCTGCGGTCTCGGTCGTGGTTGGTTGGACTTTCGATGTAGGCTCGGAACGGGTACGAGGCAACCGAGATGCGATCCCGCGGTGCGCGCGGAAACGATATGTGAGGCCGGGAGACAACCGACTTGTCGGGTTGACCAACTCCGAAAGCGTCCCCCACCCCGCTCGCGATAACCCCACCAGCCGTTAGGGCAGATAGCTTTTCAAGGAATGCACGACGAGTTAGCGAGTCCATATGGCTGACGTGCCAGCCCGAGGAGTATACGCGGGCTGTCGTGCTGAATGGAACATGTGAAGACTAGTCGCAGAACTCCGATGAATTTTTTGAGGTATATCATTGACGAACACGAGGTTCAGAAACGCAACGGGTGCTCAGTTGCCCCGTGAGGTCTTCTGCCTCAGCATCCCCGCGGTGACGAGGTTCTCGCATGGCTCAGGTTACGAAGCTGAATGTAAATGGACGGCCCTGCACCATTGATGCGGACCCGGACATCAGTCTCCTCAGCGTCCTGCGCGATCAACTTGATTTGACGGGAAGCAAGTACGGCTGTGGAGAAGGACAGTGCGGCGCCTGTACGGTCCTGATCGATGGCAGTCCCCGCCGGTCATGCATCACTACAGTGGGCGCCGTCGGTCAGAAGAAAATCACCACGATTGAAGGCCTCGCGCAGGGCGATCGTTTGCATCCGCTACAGCAGGCCTTTCTCGACGAGGAAGCGATGCAATGCGCCTACTGCACGTCCGGGATGATCATGACGGCCGTTTCATTCCTGCGCACGAACCCGAACCCATCCGCCGCCGAGATCTCGCATTCCATGGAGGGCAACATATGCCGCTGTGGAACCCATCCCCGTATCGTGGCGGCAATTCAAAGGGCGGCGAAAACGATGAATCATTCCGTGAAGGAGTCTGGCCAATGACAATAAAAATGACCGGCAAGCCAGACTTCCAAATCGCGCTGGAGCCGGAGCGCTACGAACTTGCCGCGCCGCCCGCATACCGCTTCGAAGTTGATCGGCGTGAATTTTTCAAATTTCTCGGCGCAGGGATTTTGATTGTTGGCGCCTTAAAGAATGCTCAAGCATTCCAGGAATCGGGTGCGGCCAGGCGGTCGGACGAATCGCTCCCGAAAGAAATCGGAGCCTGGCTGCATCTTGGAGAAAACGGCGTAGTGACTGTCTATACCGGCAAGGTCGAGGTGGGGCAGAACATACGGACATCGTTAAGCCAGTGCATCGCGGAAGAACTGCAAGTCCCCGTGAGCGAAATCAAAATGGTGATGGGCGATACGCAGCTTACCCCATTCGACATGGGGACCTTCGGCAGTCGCACTACGCCAACCATGAGTCCGCAACTGAGAAAAGTTGCCGCAGCCGCTCGCGATGTGTTGATCGGTTTGGCGGCAGCTGAATGGCAGGTCGATCGCAAACGCCTGATCGTAGTTGACGGCAGAGTGAATGATCCACCGACCAAACGATCTGTCGAATACGCTGCCCTGGTGAAGGGACAACAGCTTACCCAAACCATCTCCACGGAGGACCCTCTCATTCCGGCGGCTCAGTGGGTGGTTCAGGGTCAATCACTCGCCAAAGTCGATGGGCGGGATTTTGTAACCGGGAAACATCGGTATCCGTCCGACCACAAATTGCCGGGAATGCTTCACGGCAAGATTCTACGGCCACCGTCTTTCGGAGCGACCCTTGCTTCGATCGACACGCATCAAGCTGAACAAATTCCGGGCGTCACCGTTGCCCGCGACGGAAATTTTGTCGGAGTGGTGGCTCCCACCGCAGAAATTGCCTCCCGGGCCGTCGCCTCCATTCGCGCGGAGTGGAAGGCTGAAGCGCAACCTTCGAACAAAGAGCTGTTTGAGCATTTGAAGAACAATGCGACCAAAGGCGAAGACCCGACAGGAGACGGGTCACGCTACGAGACAGGTTCGACGGAAAAAGGCCTGGCTTCCGCCGAGCATCGCCTGCAACAGACTTACACGGTCTCCTATATCGCTCACGCGCCGCTCGAACCCCGGGCTGCCCTGGCGCAATGGTCGGGCAACAATCTGACCGTCTGGACGGGCACGCAGCGGCCTTTCGGCGTGCGGAGCGAACTGGCCGAGGCCTTTAGGATTCCAGAAAAAAGCGTCCGCGTGCTGATGCCGGACACAGGATCGGGGTACGGGGGCAAGCACACTGGGGAAGCAGCTATTGAAGCGGCGCGACTGGCGAGGGCGGCGAAGCGACCAGTCAAGCTCGTGTGGTCCCGCGAGGAAGAATTCGCCTGGGCGTATTTCCGCCCGGCAGGTGTTATCGAAGTCACAGGCGGCGTACGCGGCGACGGAACAATCGCAGCCTGGGAATTTCATAATTACAATTCCGGCGAGGCAGGAATCCGACCTTATTACGATATTGAAAACCAGCGGATCGAATTTCATCCCACCCGTTCTCCCTTGCGGCAGGGTTCGTACCGCGCGCTGGCTGCAACAGCGAATCACTTCGCCCGCGAATCCTTCATGGACGAACTGGCTCACCTCGTCAACATGGACCCGCTGGAGTTCCGCCTGAAGAATCTGAAGAACGAGCGGCTGCGTGCAGTCTTTGAAGCAGCCGCAAAGAAGTTCGGCTGGGGGCAGGTAAAAGCCGCGGGCCATGGCTTTGGCATAGGCGGTGGATTCGAGAAGGCGGGAAACATCGCAACTTGCGCCGAGGTCACGGTCGATCGAAATAGCGGCAAAGTCAAAGTTTTGCGCGTGCTGTCGGCTTTCGAATGTGGGGCCATCGTCAACCCGGACAACCTGCGGAATCAGATTGAGGGCTCGAACATCATGGGATTAGGCGGCGCGCTCTTCGAGGCCATCGAGTTCGAAAACGGACGCATCCTGAACGGTCGATTTTCGAGCTATCGCGTTCCGCGGTTCAGTGATGTGCCCACGGTCGAAACTGTCCTGCTCGATCGCAAGGACATCCCCTCAGCGGGCGCCGGCGAATGCCCAATGATCGGGTTAGCTCCTGCCATCGGCAATGCCATTTTTGACGCGACGGGTGTGCGGCTCCGCTCTCTGCCCATGGTTCCGAATGGGCTGAAAGCAGCCTAGTCTGTCTCCGCTTAGCGCTTCAACCCGATGACGGTCGAGCTTGGAGCAAGCAGCGGACCGGTTCTGGAACTCGTTCGGAGAAGAACTTCTGCCTGTCGTATGGCAAGATAACTACTCAAGTCGAGTCCAAACATACGACCTGGCCCAAACCAGAGGAAAAAATGACGAACAGAGCAAAAGACGAAGCGTTGGCTGTGAAAATATTCGATGATAAATATGCCCTGGCGAAAGTCGCTGCGGAACAGGCAGCGGCGAGCATCCGCCGGGCAATTCATGCTCGCCAGCACGCCCGCATTATCGCCGCCACTGGCGCGGCTCAGTTTGAGTTCCTGGAAGCCTTGACCGGGGCGGCGGATATCGATTGGCGATCCGTCGAGATGTTTCATCTGGATGAGTACATCGGCTTGCCGATGTCACATCCGGCTAGTTTCCGCAGATTTCTTCAGGAACGCTTGATTCAAAAAACTGGGATTACCAACTATCACTTTCTCGACGGCGATACCGACCCATCTGCGACCATCCAGCGCGTAGGAAAAGCCATTGCTGCCGCCCCCATCGATATCGCGTTCGTTGGCATTGGCGAGAACGGACATCTCGCGTTCAATGATCCGCCCGCTGATTTCGAGACCGAGGAACCTTACTTGATCGTTAATCTGGACGAAGCTTGCCGACTCCAGCAGGTCGGAGAGGGATGGTTCGCGAGTATTTCCGAAACGCCGAAGCAAGCCATTTCGATGTCAATCCGGCAGATCCTGAAAGCGGAGGAGATCCTTGCAGTCGTGCCGGATTCGCGAAAGGCAAAGGCTGTCCAAGCTTGCCTTGAGGGAGAGATCAGCCCGATGGCGCCGGCTTCGATTTTGCGCAAGCATCACAACACGACCGTCTACCTCGACAGGAACTCTGCCGCTTTGTTGACGCGAGCGGCGCAAAACATTGCTTGACCCCGCTTTCGTCAAGGCGATCCGCAAATTGAGGATGGAATCATAACGCCAGACGCCTCATCCACCGCGAATGCCGGGTCCAGGCTCCGTTCCATTCCGAAGTTGCGGTGGTGGATCGGCGGGCTCCTGTTTGCGTCGACCGTCATTAACTACATAGACCGCCAAACCTTCTCGCTGCTCGCCCCTTATCTTAAGCTGCAGTACCACTGGACTAATTCCGACTACGCGGACATAGTCATCGGATTCCGCGTGGCCTACTCCATCGGGCAGACGGTGTGCGGCCGGTTGATGGACCGCACCGGCGCAAGGCGGGGTTTGACTCTGACCGTCGCCTGGTACTCGGTAGCGTCCATGCTGACTTCGCTGGCAAGCGGCTTCTACAGTTTTATGGGATTTCGCTTCCTGCTAGGAGCGGGCGAATCGGGGAACTGGCCGGCGGCGACCAAAGTCGTGGGCGAATGGTTTCCGAAGCGCGAACGCGCCTTGGCCACTGCGCTGTTCGATAGTGGTAGCTCGGTGGGAGGCGCGATCGCTCCATTTATCGTTCTCGACATTTATTTCCGCTGGGGCTGGCGTCCCGCGTTCGTGATCCCAGGATTTCTGGGATTGTTTTGGTTGATTGCGCTGGCGGTGGCTATATAGGCCGCCCGATCAACATCCGCGAATCTCTTCCGCGGAACTCGATCTCATCCTGGCGGAACGAGGTGATAGCGGCTCTCGTCCCGCCGGAGGAACCAGCCCGCGATTGAAAGACCTTCTGAAGCTGCCGCAGACATGGGGAATCATTATCGCGAAGACTTTCAGTGATCCAGTCTGGTTTTTCGTTACCGACTGGTTTCCCATCTACCTGGTGGCAAAAGGGATTGATCTCAGGAGCGGCCTGGTCGCGGTCTGGGTGCCGTTTATCGCCGCGGATATAGGAAACTTTTTCAGCGGTTGGATGTCGGGTTACCTGATCAAGCGTGGATGGTCACTGGGCGCGGCCCGAAAGGCCCTGGTTGTATTTGGTGGCGTGGGCGTGACCCTGCTCATTCCGACGATACTCACCACGAATCTCTACCTTATTACGTTGCTGTTCGCGCTCTCGACCTTTGCATACGCCTGCTTCACGACGATTGCCAATGTGTTGCCGTCCGATGTGTACAACAATGAGTCGGTCGCGTCGGTCAGCGGTCTGAGTGGGACTGGGGCCGGCATTGGGACGATCATTGCCTTCAAGTTAGTTGGGCATTTTTCCGATTTGAGACAGGCAGCCGCGACTCACGCCTTCGATCCGATAGTGATCGTTGCCGGGTTGGTCCCACTTGTGGGAATGGTTCTCGTGCTCCTCCTTGTCCGTAACACGAAGGCCACGGATGAAGGCCTGGTACGGGAACTCTAGAACTGCGCTGTAGTTGCAATAGGTGTGAGGGAGAGCGTCTGAAGATCAACTCCACCGCGGCAACGACACATCCGCAGCCTTGCCCATCATTGGCATAGCGGTGAGGGTGTACGTCATTTGTCGTCTGCTTGCTCAAAACGCCGGTTCATGCGGAGATCGGGAGTCGGCTTCAATTCGCCTGTTACTCCGATGGAAAAACTCTGTTCATAGGGCGCGTCGTCCGGACCGTCCACTGTGAGCCGAACACTGAACTCGGCCGCTCTTGTATAGCAATGAGAAACCTTGGCCCCTTCCGAGACCGTGCCGTCGCCGAAATCCCAGTGATAACCAACTGCCGGCACACCGTCAGGGTCGGCCTCAGCCGAGAAGGCTATCGTTTCCCCAGCCTTCGACTGAGATGGGACTCGGGCCGTAACAGTTGGGGCAGCCTTGGCGACGGCCGTGTCCACCAACTTGATTACCACGACTGATTGTGGCGGCTGATTCTGGAGCCGGACTGCGCCACCTTCGAGCGCAAACGCGGCGTTTGAATCCATCACCGCCGTCGCCACCAGCGTGGAGCTAACAGGGACCCCGAGGTCCGTGAGTCTCAACAAGTGCGAGCGCGGCCCGTCGGTCCAGTTGAAAACCGTCAAGATGCTTTGCCGCGGACTTTGCCGGAGCAAGAAAATACTCGGTTGTCCATCCTCCGGCTCATAGGTCATCAGATCCACGGGCGTAGAGGCTCGACCAGCTTTGGCCATGTTGAGCAAGTCTCGGTTTTCGACCAACGCGAGTCGATCCTTTTCACTGCCAAGCACCAGTAAGTCATCACCGATTTCGTAATTGCCACCGGCGATCGCAGAAAGTGCAATCGAAGCCTGCGCTGCTTCTAGCGAATGGGCAGAGCGCTCGCGCGAATGCTCCACCATATATGTATCGGTGATGTTGAAAGCGTCGGGGTCATCGATGAAGAAGTTCCCATTCATGTAGAAACGCGCGGCGATGCCGGGAGCAGCGGTCTTCGACCTCAGAAAAGTATGTCCCGTGTCCGCTGAAACGCGGCCTGTGTCTACGATCCCGACGGGATTGAGCATAGGGCTTCCGTCTTTGTCCAGGATCACGTTATCGCCGACCGTATCGCGGATCACCTGCAAGCCGATTCGCTGGGCTTCGAGCGCTGTGGTATTTGGACGGTGGTAGTAACCTTCAATTGCCGTCGTATCCATGAAGTCCAACTTGATGAAGCGGACTCCCCACTCCCGGGTCAACTTCTTGTAGGTTTGGCGCAAATATTCCTGCGCCTCCGGATGCGTCGTATCAAGCGCGTAAAGCGTGTCAACACCCTGCCGCCACAAATCCTCCAGGGGAATCGGTTCGCCGTTGGCATTGTGGACCAACCAATCCTTGTGATGTTCGTAAACCCACGCCCGGCTGCTTACCTCAAACGGCGCCGTCCACAGGCCAACGGTGAGGCCATCTCTCAAAATGTGATGAGCCACAAACCCCATACCGTCCGGGAATTGCGTCGCATTGGCGGTAACATACTCTCCGCGAGCGTACTGATAGCCTTCATCGATCTGGAAAAAGTTGTAACCGAGCGAATTCAAATGCTGCGACAGCCAATCGGCATTGGCCAGCGTTTCGCCCTGGTTGATGGCGGCGTAATAGGCGGTCCAGCTCCACCATCCAATTGGAATCTGACTCGAAACCCTTGCGTGATGCAGCCGCCGAATGGCTGAACCATAAGCGCGAAGTTGTCCCAGGTAGTCCGGGCCCGCTGCGAACATCACACGTTCAGAACTCATCTCTTCGCCCGGATTGAGTGGAAGACTTAGTTCGATCCGGTCGCTTTTCAAATGCTTCGGTTCAAGAGTCTCTGCCCTGCTCAAAGCTTTCTGAATCTCCGTGGTTCCCGTAGATTCGACGTCGTACGAAGCGACCTTAGCGTCGGCACCTTTGCCCTCGGCCTTAAGCCGCAAAATAGTCAGAAAGCGATCCGAGGTAAGTGCGCCAAGAAACAAGCTCTGTTTGCTTTGCCGGTTATAGATAAGCTGGCTTCCGACTCCGCGATGCATTCCGTCCGGCGCACCGCCGAGATCGTAGATGACCAAGTCGGGCCAATCCTCGCTAAAACTATCGGAGAGAATCCGATCGTCCGATGGCCGTCCACCCAAGCTCAGGATTGAGTCTCCCGTCGCCTCAACACTGCGGATTGCCTGCACTGACGTAGCTTTACCCGTTCCGTTCCTGACCCGTACCTGAATCGTGCCGTAGGGATTTTGGGTGTATAGCTGCAGCACATAAATAAGGTCGGGACTGCCAGATAGTCCGCTGTATGTGACCGTCAACTGTCTACCGGAGCCAAGTGCGTCGCTGAATGGCGATTCGGACGCCGAATGCGAGGGATAGCTCCCGGGACGCAGCCACGTGTGATCGACCATTGCGCCTGTGCTTGCCTGCAGCGCAGATTGGCCACCAGTAGGTCCAAATTGATACGATCCGTCCTTACTGTTGACCGTCACCAACAGGCTGCCATTCGTCAACTGCTGGGCCGGACACCGCACTGCGCCCAGCGTCAATGCGCCAATAATTACGCCCACCATGCTGCACTGCAAGACTGTAAGCACCTTTCGCGTGGTATTGATCGCAATGGTCAGCATTTGGATCCGATATGGTGTGTCGCTCATGAGTCAGCTCCATCTTCAAAAGTCTTTGCTTCGAAGATACCTGGGCTGACGGACTGGATGCAGCGTCGTCCGGCGATTTTCGCTGGCTTCTGCCGAAGTTGAAGCGAGGATGATTTCGTGAAGTTGAACGGCTCCCCTCGTCCTTCCAGCCTCATGCCCTTTCCTGAGAGCAAACGCTTTGCGGAGATTTAGATGGACGGCCTCCCGCGAGATCCGAGCATGGTATCATTCGTTTGCTTGCTTTTAATTACGGATACTTTCGCTTACACTTTTACTTTCGCTTCCACATCCTGTCAAGCGCAAAAAACCTAAACTCCGCCGGTGATCGCGTGCTTTATTTTGCTGACCGCGTCTAGTTGAGCCACAGGGCATTAACGTTCGGGAGGACACACTCCGATGCAACGTAGAGATTTTCTAAAAAGTACTGTCGCTGTTGCCGTAGCTGCAGAACTAGGAATGGGCAAAGCGCAGGCGAAGGTTCCCGCCCACAACTGGGGAAACTACGACTACGGCTCCGGTCCCCAGGTCACCGATCGCCTCAATCAGGGTCCATTTCCTCAATACCCGCCCGATGCAGTCATTCCCACTGACGATGTGGTGATGACCACAACTTCTACGGAAGACGTTGTGCCGAACTTTGGCAAAGGGTTGGTCACCTACATCACAGCCGACAGTGGCACCGACGAAATCAAGTCGGACAACATTCCCCAGGCGATCGAAGACCTGGTTCGGTTTCCCTTGGGCCAGCAGCTTTACATCCGCCCCACATGGAGGGAAGTTCAGCCGCGGCCGGGACGTCTCGAACTCCCCGACTACCTGAAGCTCGTCTTTGATCTGGCGAAGAAGAACAACAAGCGGATCGGATTGCGCATTCAGATGTGCGCGCCAGACTATAAGCACGAAGCTGCCCTACCGGATTTTGTTCTTGAGAAAGTGCCGAAAGTTGATCTGGTAGCTGGTACTGATCAGGGAGAGCAGTCGCTGCGGGAAAAAGATTCTTGGACGAACCCGCACTCGCGTTATCAGCCGCGGTATGACCATCCTTTTTTTCAGCAGGCATTCAAAGAGCTGGTTGGCCAGTTGGCGGCGGAGTTCGATGGCAACCCGCTCATCGAGTTTATTGACACCTTCATGTACGGCTTCTGGGGTGAAGGGCATACCTGGCCATTCGCCAACAATCCTTTCCCTGATTACCTGACGGCAGAGCGTACCTGGATGAATATGCTCGAAGTCCAGCTCGAGTACTTCAAGAAGACTCCTCTGCTGACCAATACTCAACCGGACTACAGCCGGGTCGGCAATTCGGAACTGTTAGACCGCACGGTCCGCAGCAACAACTGGATTCGCAGCGACACCATTTTTATCGAGAACGAGCAGATTGAAGCGCTCAGCAACCGTCCACCGTGGATCGCCGCATTGCTGGAGCAGGGACTTCCCGGCAAACCTCCCGACCCGGGCGCCGCGCATGAAGGGATATCTCCGGCAGAGAACATGATCGCTCATGTGATCGATATCGGGGCCAATTACTGGTCGCTCTGGAACTTTCACCAGATCAGCGCAAAGAATCTGATGACCTACTACCAGGCTTATCCGGCCGCATTCGACCGCATCAATCGCCGAATTGGCTATCGGGTGAGACCGTCATTCATCTGGAGCTATAAGGACAGCAGTTACCTGGGGCTGATCATTGGCTTCGCCAATGACGGCATCGCGGGTGTGCCGGGCGTATTGAGAGTGACCGTGGAAAGCCAGGATGGGAAGGTGCTCACCAGCGGTTGTCTGGACGCCGGCTACCCGTTGCCGGGCAAGATTCGGCAGGCACAGTTCGTGCTTCCGAACACCACCGATTGGAAGGGATTGAAACTTAGAGCCGAGATCGAGGTGAAGGGAATGCGCTATCCCGTGCGGTGGGCTTGTCACCAGAAGCTGAATGACGACGGCTCGCTTACACTGCGTCCCAACCTCCGTCAGCAGGTCTAGGCAGTCGTAGAATGCGAAAAGATGTAGGAATTCCGCTCACGACAGAACGTCAGGAGGCACACAATGCGGCGACGAGATCTTCTAAAAACAGGAGCACTTCTGGCAGGCGCAAGCAGTCTCATGCGTCCGCAGATGTGGGCGGATGTACCTGACCATATGTGGGAGGGCTATCCAATTTGGCTCGCCCCAAGTTGCCAATCGGCTCGACCAGGGGCCATTCGGCATTGACCAGGACCAGGGCTGGTTCACGATCTTCGCCACCCAGCCTTCTCGCGAGCACATCCGAAATTTTGGCGGTGGCCTGGTCGGCTATACCTGGGAAGAAAACGGCCCGGCACTCGGCGTGCAGTGCGGCAGGGAAACGCTGGAACAAAGCGTGGAGAAAATGGCTTCTCTGCCATTTGTGGACGTGCTGTACATCCGCTGCGATTGGCGCGATGTGCAGACAGGGCCCGGCAAGTTGAATTTGTCCCCGGTTTGGGACATCACATTCGACGCCGCCAAGCGCCACAATCTGGGAGTTGGATTCCGCATCCAGCTTTCCAGTCCAAATATCCAACCGCAAAAGCTTTCGATGCCGGATTTTCTCCACGACAAAGTTCCGATCGTCAACATTGGCAACAAATCCAAGGAGCACCAAGCCGGCTTCGATTTCCGCGAACCGCGTTACGATTCTCCGGAATTCCAGAAGGCGTTTGCCGAATTGAATGAACTTCTCGTCGCGAAATTCGGTGACCACCCGCAGTTGGAATACATGGATTTGATGATGTACGGGTTTTGGGGGGAAGGTCACACCAACGACATCCCGGGTCCATTCCCGGACTATTTGACCGCAGAGAAGACGTTCGTGCGCATGACGCAACTCCAGATCGATACCTGGAAAAAGACTCCTCTCGCGGTGAACACCGAGCCCGACATCAGCAATTCAGGCAACCGGCAAGTGCAGGACCTCGCGGTGCGTTCCGGATGCTGGCTGCGCTCGGACAGCCTGATCATGGATGAGCCGATCCAAATCGAAGCAACTTGCGCACCGTCCTCCCTGGCTCGCCACCGTACTCGAGGACGGCGCAAACCGGCATTACGTTCTCTCCGACTTCGCGGACGAGGAGCAAGCTTGCTTAAACAAGCTGCCGCGCCAACATGCTGGCGTTCGTTGGGCACGACAAAGAAGTTCAGCCCACCGATGATTACCCTCACCAGATCGGGGGTCCGATCAACCGTCCTTATCGCGAGAGCGCTGGGTTTCATGCCCTGGACATTGGCACAAGCTACTTTGGGCTCTGGACTGAGGCCGATAACATTCGACGTTATTACGAGAAGTATCCTGATTCGCTTCGGGCCATGGAGCAAAGGCTTGGTTATCGCGTGCGTCCATCCCTGATTTGGCAGCGAAAGCGCTACGACACGATGGAACTGATTTTGGGAATCGTCAACGATGGCGTGGCCGGAGTGCCGGGAGTGCTCGGGATCTACGCAGAGAGTATGGATGGCCGCGTCAAGCTGGGAGGAAATCTCGATGCCGGCCAACCGTATGCGGGCCAGTTCCGCCAAGCCTCGATCATTCTCCCGAAAGGCATGGACGGGCAGCAGATCAAACTGCGGGCTGAATTGGAGGTCAAGGGTGTGAAGCGTCCCGTCCGCTGGGCGTGTCGACCACCCAACCAATCCTGACGGCTCGCTCACGATTCGCCTGAAGAAGGGCAGTGACTCGGGCTGGAGAAAGGGAGTATAGGTCAGAAGTTCGCCTGTCTACTCTTTTGTCAGCTTCCCTTCCCCAG
>CAWEWN010000009.1:0-122194 GCA_963812835.1 Terriglobia bacterium | reverse complement strand
GAAGCGCATGCAGTCCGGTGACTGCCCCGGTCTTCAAAACCGGCGGGCGGCGGGTCACCCCGTCGCCGGTGGGTTCGACTCCCACTCGCTTCCGCCATGGCCGCTAGTCCGAGACTCCTCATTTTAGGTGCGGCCCGCGTACGAATCCTACGGTGTCGAGTTCGGACGGCCAGGGATGGCCAGTTCAAGCCCGAACAAGGGTTTCGTCGCGCTTTCCTGAACTGATATAAACTTCTCATACGAGTAATCGCGCCTCACGATCGCGGCATGGCACTACCGTTGAATCAGAGTTTTTCCTGCTGTCAGGACGTCTAAGGCAAAGACTGTGAACCAACGAGTGTCACAACGGACCCGAACCCAACTCGCATTTGGCGCGGCTGTAATCCTGCTTGTTCTTTGTGGACTGGCCGCCTACTTTGCCGTGGTCCGTCTCCGCACCGCGCAGCGCTGGGTCAGTCACACCCGCGACGTTCAGTCCTCTTTGTCCGAGATCAACAACATCAGCACCCGGGCCGGACGCGCGCGCACCCGATATGTTGACAGCGGCAATGAATCTTTTTTCGAGGAATATCAAGCGGTGGCGGGTGAGATTCCGGGAAAACTGAAGCTGGTCGAAATCCTCACCGTCTGACAATCCCGAGCAACAAGAGCTGGGTAAGAGCCTAGCCAAGATCACCAACCGCCGGTTAGACCTGTTGAACCGGTCGGTCCAGTTGAAGCGCAACGGATCGACCGACGAACAAGAGCAGGGACGGCTGCGGCAGGAAATTATCGATGTGTCGGTAGAAGCCGATTCCCTGCTGCAGAGAATGCAGAACCAGGAAGAAGAACTCTTGACCGAGCGCCGGGAGCATTCGGAGCGCCTCTTTGGCGTCACGGCATACATATTGTGTGCTGCTTTTGTGCTCGCCCTTGCTCTCCTGTTCCTGCACTACCGGATGCTCAACGCCGAGTTGAAAGCGAGAGAGCAGGCCGAAGCGTCATTGCGCACGCTCAGCGTGCGTTTGCTCGAATTGCAGGACCAGGAACGCCGGAGATTCTCCCGCGAACTTCACGATAGCCTGGGACAATACCTGGTGGGCGCGAAAATGAACCTGGCCATGCTGGGCAAATCTCTGCCGGACAATGCGCTCATAGCGGAATGCCTGAAATTTCTCGATCAGGCCATGACCGAGACTCGCACCATCTCGCACTTGTTGCATCCTCCCTTACTGGACGAAACCGGTTTTGAGTCCGCCGCCAGATGGTATGTGGAGGGCTTCGCAAAGCGCAGCGGCATTCAAACCACTCTCGACATGCCCGAAGATGTCGGCCGGCTGCCCAGTTCCCTCGAACTGGCCCTGTTCCGCGTTCTGCAGGAAAGCCTGACCAATGTTCACCGTCATTCGACCAGCAAGAGGGCGGATGTATCGCTACGACTTTCGGATGACAAGGTTGTGCTGCGAGTAAGAGACTACGGCAAAGGTATTCCCGTGGACGTCCTGGACCGCTTTCGGCGCCACAACGCCCACGGCGGTGTGGGTTTGGCCGGGATGCGCGAGCGTATCCACGAACTCGGGGGCCAGCTGGAAATGGACTCGGACAGCCACGGCACGCAGGTTGTGGCAACTCTGCCGCGCGCGGAACGAAAAACTTCAGCGGAAGTGTTCGCGGCTGATTGATCTGCATGCCTGCGCGACGGGTGCCCCATCCTTTTCGCGTATTTTTGCGAAAAGTGCGGGTGACGGAGCCATCCTCGACTCGAAGCGCGTTCCGTCGAAGCAACCATAAATCCTTCGCAGGACGCTAGTGTCAAGTCCCACCCTTCAAAAAGCGAAGGGTGGGGCACCCCGGTGCCCGCCTCCGACCCGCGTTTGGCGGTCTGCCGATGCGCGCGAGATCCTTCACCCGGCTGAAGCCGGGTTCAGGATGACGTCAGTTATTCAGATCACAATTTCTTGCTGAGATCGCTGGACATGCCTCCCGCCGCGGGCACGTAGCATTTCGTGACGTAATCCATCACCATGCGATTGGCATTGAAGCGCCAGCCCAGGGTCCGGATGGTGCGCTTCATACGCTTGATCCAGCCGCGGGGCAGGCCATCGCGATCGCGATCGTAGTAAAGCGGGATCACTTCTTCGCGCAGGACCCGATACAGATCTTCTCCATCGCGATTATCGTGAATGCTCATGTCGGAATGAGTT
This sequence comes from Terriglobia bacterium, assembly GCA_963812835.1. Taxonomy (GTDB): domain Bacteria; phylum Acidobacteriota; class Terriglobia; order Terriglobales; family Acidobacteriaceae; genus JAIQFF01. Next base: position 120,011 of record CAWEWN010000009.1, on the reverse strand, counting down.
CTGCCGCTTCCGATGGCAAATCCATTTAGTCCGTCGTAGGCCTCGGCCCACCAGCCATCGAGCACGGAGAGATTCAGGCCGCCGTTCAAGACCACTTTCTGACCACTAGTGCCTGAAGCTTCAAGCGGACGACGCGGATTGTTCAGCCATACATCCACGCCCTGCACGAAATGCCGGCCCACGTTGATGTCGTAGTCTTCGACGAAAACGAACTTGTCGGCAAATTCCATGTGGCGCATTAACTTCGCGATCTGCTGCAACACTTTCTTGCCGGGTTCGTCGCGAGGATGCGCCTTGCCGGCAAAAATGAACTGCACAGGACGCTTGGGATCGTTCACCATCGAAGTGAGCTTTTCGATATCGGCGAGAATCAGGTCAGCCCGCTTGTAAGTCGCGAAGCGGCGCGCAAATCCGATGGTCAGCGCATCCGGACTCAAAACCCGGCTCAGCCGCGCCAGCATTTCAGGAGACTCGTCGCGGCGCTCCGCCTGCTCGACCACCCGGTGACGCACGAAATCGAGCAGCCGGGATTTCAGGTGGAGATGGGTTTCCCAAAGTTCGGCGTCGTCCACGTCCTCGATGCCTTCCCAGATCGCTGGGTCGGCGTTATTTTCCTGCCAGCCCGTGCCCAGATGGCGGTCGTAAAGGCGGAACATCTGCGGCGCCAGCCAGGAAGGCACATGCACGCCGTTGGTGATGTGCCCGATGGGAACTTCGTCCTCGGGCTTCCCAGGATAAAGACCAGTCCACATATGCCGCGAAACTTCGCCATGCAACGCCGATACTGCATTGGCGCGCCGCGCGAGTTTCAAACCCAGGACGGTCATGCAGAACTCTTCATTCTGATTGCCTGGATTCTCGCGGCCCAACTCCATCAGCTTTTCCTGGGAGATGCCAAGGGCGTCGCGCATCGGTCCCAGGTGCTCCTCCATCAAGTCGGCATAGAACCGGTCGTGGCCGGCGGGCACCGGGGTATGAGTAGTGAAAACTGTTTCGCGGGACACGCGGCGCACGGCATGATCGAAGGCGATTCCCTCGCTCTGCATGCGGTCTCGCACCGCTTCCAGAACCGCAAAGCCGCTGTGCCCTTCGTTCAGGTGGAGAACGCCGGGTGTGATGCCCATGGCTTTGAGGGCGCGGAAGCCGCCGATGCCCAGCAGCAATTCCTGGCGTATCCGGATACGTGAATCTCCTCCGTATAAGCGCGAGGTAAGTTCCCGGTCCTCGGGATGGTTGCCTTCAATGTTGGAGTCGATCAGAAACAGATCGCAGCGTCCGACCTTCATGCGCCAGACTTTCGCGCGGATGATTCCGCCGCGCGTTTCCACCTGAACGGTTACAGGCTCACCGTTCTGTCCGATAGCAGCTTCCATGGGCAGCCGATTGACATCGGTCTGTATGTATTCTTCCTGCTGCCAGCCGGCCCGGTCGAGGCGTTGGCGGAAGTATCCCTGGCCATAAAACAGTCCCACGGCCACCAGCGGAATACCCAGATCAGAAGCGCTCTTGACATGATCGCCGGCCAGCACGCCGAGGCCGCCGGAGTATTCGGGAATTGATACGTGTAAACCAAATTCGGCTGAGAAGTAAGCCACCGGACGAGGCCGCAGAATGCCGGCGTGCCGGGCTCCCCAAGTACGGTCAGCATCGAGATACTCGCGCTGGCGACGGTACGCATAATTAATTCGGCTGTGCAGCACCAGCTCACGAGCGCGCTGTTCGATCACAGCCAACGGAATCTCCGAAAGCAATGCGACAGGATTGTGATTGAGTTGTCGCCAGCGTACCGGATCGATGTCGCGAAACAAGCTGCTGGTGTCATGGTCCCAACACCACCAAAGGTTGCGCGCCAGCGCCCACAGACGTTCCTGGGCGGGAGCGATAAAACGGTCGAGCGTGCGGGCTTCGCTTACCACCGAACCGACCTGGGCCGCAGCCTCGGTCAGCATTCGGACTTCATCCTCGCGGAAAATCCGCGGCGCAATCGTCTGGACTACCAGAACTCCCTGCAAGACTCCGCGATCAATAAGAGGAACCCCCAGGAAGGACTGGTAAGGCTCTTCGCCAGCTTCGCTGAAGTACTTGAAGCGAGGATGGTTTTTTACCTGATCCACCGCAACCGGGCCTACCCGCTCAGCCACTAGTCCGGCAAGACCTTCATGCAAGCCCATGCGGAGGGTGCCAATACATTGAGGGCGAAGGCCCAGCGTCGCGGCCAGCACCAGGTTGGCGCGGTCCGGCTCGAGCAGATAGGCAGAACAAACGTCGGTTTGAAAGCGCTTGGCAATCAGGGCGACCACATTCATCAGGGTGTCGGCTGACTTGCCACCCTCGGCGGCCAGATTTCCGATCTCCTCGAGGGTCAGGACGTAATTTTCGTCTTTCGCGGCAGCAGGTTGGGTCATGTTCTGGATAATCTCGTCGTTGGAATTAAAGGTCAGGATTTTATGGTGTCTTTGCCAGTTTCCTTAGTGTAACTGTTGAAGCAGGAAGCGCCTAGTTCACGAAAGGGCTACCTTGCCTGCTTGCAACACCCGTTTCGGGTCTTCTGACCGGGAACCCTAGCGGCTGTCGACAACTGCGTCCAATCGAATTTATTTATCAAACGGATGCAAGTCATCACTCGCCTAGCATGGATCCGCGATGCAAATTGAGGGTTGCAAGTTAAGGTGCTAAAGAAGCGGCTAGGTACGATTTGCGCGGTCGAGCGACAACAGGATCTGTTGATTTTCCGTAACCCACAGAAAATACGTGCCCTGCACTTTGGCAAACCAAGTGCACAAACCCGGTTGCTCAAATCTTCCAGGAGGACACGCATGACTGAACCGAAAGGTCATGATTGGAGACAACTGGCCGAGGCGGCACGTGACGAAGAAGATTCCAGTAAGCTAATGGAATTGATCCGACAACTCAATCAGGCGCTGGACGAAGCACATGAAGAACCAGTCTCCTCGCTCCACGGAAGCGGCTGGCTGAGCTATTCTCCCCGCTGTCTACCACATCAAATTACTGTCGCTGCCCACTGGTTATGCCCCGCCGCATCCACTTGCATGTAGAATCTCTCCCGGCGCACAGGAACGTTTCAAAACCAGTCGAACCCGGTGAGCAAGAAGTCGAGCGCTCATCGCTACCAGCACCCGGACGGGAGACGCTAAATCACGATGGCGGAGTGTGAAGGCAAGGTAGTACTGGTAACGGGTGGAACCTCGGGCATCGGACGCGAGACAGCGGTCCTTTTCGCCAGCAGAGGTGCCCGAGTCGTGGTCGCCGGGCGACGTGAGCAAGAAGGAAACGAAACTGTTGACTTGATCCGCCAGGCCGGTGGTGAAGGAATTTTCGTCCGGACGGACGTGTCGCGAGCAGGTGATGTCAAAGCTGTAGTGGAAAAAACCGTCGCGGCTTTTGGCGGCCTCGACTACGCCTTCAATAACGCCGGCATCGAAGGTAACTGGGTGCCTATCGTCGAGCAGAGCGAGGAAGACTGGGACCGGACGATTGACATCAACCTCAAAGGCACGTGGCTGTGCTTGAAGTACGAACTTCAGCAAATGCTAAAGCAGGGCCGAGGCGGCGCGATTGTCAACAACGCTTCGATTTCCAGTTTCATTGGCAGCTACGGATCCACGACCTACGCGGCAAGCAAACATGGGGTTCTGGGGCTAACCAAAGGTGCGGCCCTTGAGGTCGCGAGAAACAAAATCAGAGTCAATGCGGTTTGCCCCGCGTCGATCGACACACCGATGGCTGAGCGTTTGTTCGGAGAGCCAGAAGTTCGAAAGAAGGTGCTCCGGTTCTATCCGCTGGGCCGGATTGGGGAGCCCCTCGAGGTGGCGGAGGCGGTCTTGTGGATGTGTTCCAGCGCGGCCGCTTTCATGACCGGCCAAAGCCTGGTTCTGGATGGCGGATTTCTCGCTGGCCCGAATGTGGCGCCGGAGAATTAGATCAACTAAGAGTCGAAGGAGCAAACTGTGATCAGGTGCTACCGCAATCTGCTTGGTTTGATTTTGTTTGGGATGCTGGCATGTTCTCCGGCGGCGCTGGCTCAGCCGGCGGCCGGCAAGCCAGAGATCCTGGTGATTGACGCGGCCGCTCCCGCACATCCATTTCCTCATTTCTGGGAGCATATGTTCGGGTCGGGCCGGGCCGTCCTGAGCATGCGTGAGAGCTATCGCCAGGACCTGCGCCGGGTCAAAAAAATCACGGATGTGGAGTACATCCGTTTTCACGCTATTTTTCACGATGAAATGGGCGTGTACGACGAAGACAGCTCCGGCCGGCCGGTTTACAACTTCTCCTATGTCGACCAGGTGTACGACGGACTCTTGCAGAACGGCGTGCGACCTTTTGTGGAATTAAGTTTCATGCCGAAGAAAATGGCGTCCAAAGATGCGCCCCATGCTTTCTGGTACAAGCAGAATGTCGCGCCTCCGAAAGACTGGGCCAAGTGGGAAGAGCTGATCTACCAGTTCACGAAGCATTTGTCGGATCGTTATGGCGCCGAAGAAGTTGCGAAGTGGTACTTCGAAGTTTGGAACGAACCTAATATCGATTTCTGGGTGGGCGAACCAAAACAATCCACCTACTGGGAACTGTACGATCACGCGGTCGCGGCAGTGAAGCGAGTAAATTCAGGGTTCCGGGTGGGTGGCCCGGCAACGGCGCAAGCCGCGTGGGCCGATGCTTTCATCCAGCATTGTGTGGACAAGAACATCCCGGTTGATTTCGTTTCCACTCACGTATATGGAAACGATGGCTCACAGGATGTATTCGGCACCAACGAGAATATCCCGCGCGATCGCATGGTGTGTCGGTCGGTAAAGAAGGTGCACGACCAGATCAAGGCCTCGGCCCTTCCCAGCCTTCCGTTGATCTGGAGCGAATTCAACGCGAGTTACAAGAACGAGCCGGAAGTCACTGACTCCATATATATGGGTCCGTGGATGGCTGACACGATCCGCCAGTGCGACGGGTTAGTGGACGAAATGTCGTACTGGTCATTCTCCGATGTCTTTGAAGAACAGGGCGTGGTTAAGCAGCCTTTCTATGGCGGCTACGGCTTGATTGCAGCCGGAGGCATTCCGAAGCCGGCATTCGCAGCCTTCGAAATTCTGCACAAGTTGGGTCAGGAACGCCTCGCGCTGGATTCCAATTCTGCGCTCGTGACCCGGGCGTCGGATGGTTCGCTGGTCGTTGCAGTGTGGAATCTCATTCCTCCCGGTGAAACGGGCGCGGCCAAGTCGGTTGTCTTGCGATTCAAGAATCTCAAGGCGACGCCGGGCGTCGATTTCGCGAGTTGACCGGGAGCACGGCGATCCGCATCCCGCTTACGAAAAAATGGGATCCCCGGTCTACCCGACCCAAGCGCAACTGAAGACGCTGCGTGACGCGGCGGAGCTGGGCGCGCCGGAAATTCAGGAATTTAAGGGCGGCGAGCTGACTGTGACGCTCCCCGCCGATGGTCTGGCGGTAATCGAGATCAAGTAAATGTGGGGCGGACACTCTTGTCCGCCGCCTTTGACGTTGGTTTCGATCAATTGCGTGCATCTTCTATATAGCCCGGGTCGTCGCACCCGATCAGAACTTCTAACGCATAAAGTCAAAAGCGGCGGACAAGAGTGTCCGCCCCACACCTAGCCTTCTTAACTCTATGAGGCGACAAACCTTACCGGCCTCCGAGGCATCTGTTAGGATTCATCCATGGCGGAGCACCAAAGCTTCCTGAGTAGCTGGCAGGAGCGTCTCACGGCGCTCCGCAATACCCCGCCTGTGTTGAAAATTGTGTGGCAGTCCGGCCCGGGCGTCGTTATTTTCGGGCTGGTCTCTCGTCTCTTCGCCTCGTTATTGCCGTTGGCGCTGCTGTGGATTCCAAAGCTGATCGTTGACGCCATCGTCCACGCCAAAGTTGCGCAGCAACCGATAGCCCCCAGATTGTGGTGGCTGGTGGCGAGCGAATTCGGGCTTGCGGTCCTGGGCGGCGTTCTGGCGCGCGCCATCGACTACTCGGACTCGCTGCTCGCCGACAAATACACCCGCCACGTAAGCATCCAGGTGATGAAGCACGCGGCGGAACTGGACCTGATCGCCTACGAAGACCCTGTGTTCTACGACCGGCTGGAACGAGCGCGGGTGCAGGCGACCGATCGCCTGGGCATGATCCAACAGATCGGCCGGCTGATCCAGTTGGTGATTACAACCATCACGTTGTCGGTCACTATTGTCGTCTATTCGCCCTGGTTGATGCTGCTGCTGATTGCGGGAGTGCTTCCCGCGTTCCTGGGCGAAAGCCATTTCGCTTTTCTGGGATATGCCAAGAATTTCCGGCAGACTCCAGTCCGGCGCCAGTTGGACTACCTGCGTCAGGTCGGGGGCAGCAAGGAAGCCGCGAAGGAACTTAAACTGTTTGGTCTCAGCAAGTTTCTGACCCAGCGTTTCACCAAACTTTCCGACGGCATCTACGAAGAGAACGTGGCGCTCTCCCGCCGAAAATTGATTGCCGGCGCTTTTCTCTCGGTGATCGCCTTCATGGGCTACTACTCTGCCTATGCGTTTGTAATCTGGCGGACAGTCACCGGCGCCTACACCTTGGGATTGTGGTACCTGCTGTCGGGGGCAATTCTTCAGGCCAGCAGCAATATTCAGCAAATTTTCTCTACCGTTTCCGGCATTGCGGACCAGGCGCTCTTCCTGACCGATCTGCTGGCCTTTTTTGACATGCAGCCTACCATCCAATCCAAGCCAGACGCGCTTCCTGCACCGCGTCCGATCGTTCGCGGATTCGAATTCCGCAACGTATCTTTTCGTTATCCGGGAAGTTCGCGACGCGTGCTCGACGGGTTGAACTTTCATCTTCGTCCCGGCGAACGGGTGGCGCTGATTGGGGAAAACGGCGAGGGCAAGACCACGATCGTCAAGCTGATCACGCGCCTTTACGATCCTACCGAGGGCCAGGTGCTGCTCGACGGCATTGACCTGAAAGAGTATCGTCTGGAAGACTTGTATCGGGAAATTGGCGTTATCTTTCAAGACTTTATGCGTTATGAGATGACCGCGAGAGAGAACATCGCGGTGGGGCGGATTGAAGAAATTGACGACCTGACATTGCTGGAAACGGCCGCCCGGAAAAGCCTGGCCGATGCTGTGATCGCGAAGATTGGCGGTTACGATCAGATGCTGGGCCGACGCTTTGAAACCGGAGTCGACCTCTCCGGCGGCGAATGGCAGAAGGTTGCCCTGGCGCGCGCTTATCTGCGGGATGCGCAACTGCTGATTTTGGACGAGCCTACCGCCGCACTCGATGCGCGCAGCGAGTTCGAGGTTTTCCAGCGCTTTGCCGAACTCACGACGGGAAAGATGGCGCTCTTTATTTCGCACCGCTTCTCAACCGTGCGCATGGCTGACCGCATCGTAGTTCTGGCAAACGGAAAGATTGCAGAAGAAGGAAGCCACGATCAACTGGCCCGCCTGGGCGGGCGCTACAAGGAAATGTTCGAGCTGCAGGCTGCCAGTTACCGGTAGAAATCAGTCACAGTATTCAGAAGTAATGCCGCCAGATACACATATCGAAACGTTGAACGCCGAAGCGGAGCGTCAGCCTGAGCCCCCCAAAGAAACTGGGCTTAACCTCGAGGCGTTGGGCCAGGCGGCCGCCGACCTGGGACGCAGACTGGTTTGGCTGCCCGGCACGGGCTCGTCACAATTTTTCTCCGAACGGTATCGCGCCCTCGGCCGCGCGATCCGGCCCGTTCTACGACATTTGCACGGGCCGCCGCCCAAGAATGCGGTGGGAGATGACTTTCGCTGGCTGAATGACAACCTTCGCCTTCTGCATGCCGAGCTCAGGGGATCGAAGGAAGGCTTCAAGCTGGTGCGCAAGCTTCCGCACGTTCGCACACCGGACGGCGCCGTAGCTCCCCGCGTAGTGGCCCTGGCCGCGGGATATCTCTCCACCAGCGGTTACGATTTCAGCGAGAACACCCTGGTCGCGTACGTGCAAGCTTTTCAGCAGAACACGGCTTTGAGGATGATTGAGCTGTGGGCCCTGGTTCCAGCGCTAAGACTGGTCCTGCTGGAAGAGATTGCCGCCCGCGGATCGAAAGTGATCGAGGACCCTTCCGGTTCCTACGGTGCGGGTGTTTGTGTACGAAGTCTTACGGGATATCGGTCACATTTCATGGAAGAGCGTTCTCGAACCGATGGTCCTGTTCGATCGCGTTTTGCGCCAGGACCCCGCCGGGGCCTACGCTCGCATGGATTTTGAGAGCCGCGATCTTTACCGCACCGAGATCGCGAACTTCGCGGAATACTCCGATTTGACCGAAGCGGAAGTCGCGGCCGCCGCGCTGGCGCTGGCCCGGTCCGCGCACCAGGAAACTCATTCCAGCCCGCGGCTGGCGGCCCGTCTGGGGCATGTCGGATACTACGCTCTCGCCGAAGGCTCCAGCGCCCTGTCCGAGAGAATTGGCTTCCGCCCTCCGATGGGCCAGCGGATTGCATCGTTCTTGCGGCGACATCCGAGCGAGTTTTATTTGCCGGGGACCGAAATCCTCACACTCGCCATCATGTCGGCGATCGTGCTCCTCTTAACCAACACTTACACTTCCCCCACTCTGATCTTTCTGTCGATGGCGATGTTGCTTCTGCCGGCATCGCAGAGCGCCATCCAGTTGGTGAATTACCTCATCACTTCGATGCTGGAACCACAGATTCTGCCCAAGCTCGATTTTTCGGAGGGCGTTCCGGACAACTGCGCAACGCTGGTGGCGATTCCCAGCATGCTGTTCAACCAGGAACAGGTGCGTCGCCTGGTGGAAGACCTGGAAGTAAGATTCCTGGGAAATCACGATCCCAACATTCATTTCGCATTGCTCACCGACATGCCGGATTCCCCGGTGCCCGCGAATGAGGCTGATCCCCTGATTGATTACTGCGCGCAACTGGTGAGCCAACTCAACGAGAAGTACGCCAGTCAGGCCTCGGGATCGTTTTTTCTATTCCATCGTCACCGGGTTTACAACCCGCGGGAGCGAGTGTGGATGGGTTGGGAGCGAAAACGCGGCAAGCTGATGGACCTGAACAATCTGCTGCGCAGTGCACACGACAGCTTCCCGGTGAAAGTGGGCGACCTCTCCATATTGCCGCAGATTCGTTTCGTAATCACGCTCGACGCGGACACGGAATTGCCTCGCGGGTCGGCGGATCGAATGATCGGGGCGATGGCGCATCCATTGAACCAGGCGATTATCGATCCCGATCCGGAGAAAAATATTGTGGTTGCCGGCTACGGCATCCTGCAGCCCCGTGTGGGCGTGAGCGTGCAGAGCGCGTCTCGGTCCCGGTTGGCCAGCCTCTACTCGGGAGAGACCGGCTTTGATATTTACACGCGCGCAATTTCCGACGTGTATCAGGATTTGTATGGAGAAGGCATCTTCGCCGGTAAAGGGATCTATGAAGTTGATACCGTGCACCGCGTGCTGGACCGGCGCTTCCCCCGCAACGCCCTGCTCAGTCATGACCTGATCGAAGGTGCATACGCACGCGCCGGCCTGGCCAGTGACATCGAGATCATCGAGGACTATCCCTCGCACTACAACGCCTACAATCGGCGTAAACACCGCTGGTTGCGTGGAGACTGGCAGATCACGGGCTGGCTGCTGTCGCGCGTGCCGGATGAGTCGGGACGCAAGGTCTCAAATCCCATCTCGCTGGTTTCGCAGTGGAAGATTCTGGACAATCTGCGCCGCAGCCTGGTGGAACCTGCAACCTTCCTGCTGCTGGTTTTCGGCTGGCTGATCCTTCCCGGAAACCCGCTGTATTGGACGCTGGCCACACTCGGCATTCTGTTTGTGCCGGCATGGTTCCAGTTCCTGTTCAACCTGGTGCGGGCCGCGGTGGAACGGAAATCACAGGTCGTCAAGGACGCTCGCACCGCCCTGCTGAGCGCCAATGCCAACATGTTTTTCACGCTGTCCTTCCTGCCGCACCAGATGCTGCTATCGCTCGATGCAGTAGTGCGGACCCTGGTCCGTCGGCTGGTTACGCGGCAACGGCTTCTGGAATGGGAGACTGCGGCAGAAAGCGAATTGAGCGTCCGCAAACGGACGCCGGTAGATATCTACCTCGATTGGATGCCCGCGCTGGCGCTGGCATTGGGCGTACTGGTGTTCTTCACCGGACGCCGGGCTTTCTTCTCCGCGCTGCCAATTTTGCTGCTCTGGGCCTGCAGTAAATGGATTTCGATGTGGCTCAATCTGCCGTCGCGGGCACTGCGCAGCGAAACGCCCGAGAAAGACGAGTTGTTTCTTAGCGGAACTGCGCTCCGGACCTGGCGGTACTTCGCCGAGTTCAGCACGGAAGAACACCACTGGCTTATTCCTGACAATGTGCAGGTAGAACCCGCGGTGGTCGCAGGACGCATGTCCCCGACCAACCTAGGGTTTCTCTTGAACGCGCGCCAGGCGGCCTGCGAATTTGGCTTTCTGACCGTTCCTGAATTCGCCGAGCAGACGCTTCGCACTCTCGCGACGGTGGCCAAACTTTCGCGGTCGCACGGCCACCTGCTCAACTGGTACGACACGCGCACTCTCGAACCGCTGCGGCCCCAGTTTGTTTCGTCTGTGGATAGCGGAAACCTGGTGGCATCGCTTTGGACATTACAGGAAGGCTGCCTGGATCTTTTGCAGCGTCCGTTGCTGGAGAAACAGCTGGCGGAAGGATTGGCCGATCATCTTCGGATTCTGGTTGACGGGCATGCGTTTCCCCAAAAGCGCTTCCGAACTTTTCTCGAACAGACCAGTAAGAAGAGCTGGCTACAGCGGCTGTTGGCGCCCTCTGAAGAGGGACTGCTGGAGAGCGACCTCGAGACGAAGAATCCGAAATACGAATCGGACGTGCATTGGTTCGCCACGGAATCTCTTTCCCGTGTCAGAAACCTTAGAAAAGCTGTGCAAGTTTACGTTCCGTGGATGCTGCCGGAGTTTGTCCCGCTCTGGAAGGATGCCACGCTAAACTTCAAATTCGATTCACAAAGCATGACCATCCAGCGCTTGCCCGAAGTGGTCGACCAACTCGCGGCCCGGCTGCAGTTTGTGCTCGACCATGCAAACGGCTCCGGAGAGAGCAAGGCCCTGTATCAAAAGCTGCAAGCCATGCTGCCGGACGCGCGTTCGCGGGCCCTCGCGCTGATCGAAGATCTGAAAGAGATCGCGGACACAGCCGGAAAGTTCGCCGACGAGATGGACTTCCGCTTCCTGCTCGATCCGCGGCGCAAGTTGCTCTCACTCGGTTTCGAAGTGGAATCGGGAAAGCATGCATCCGCCTGTTACGATCTGCTGGCCTCGGAAGCGCGCATCGCCGTATTCGTCGCGATCGCCAAGGAAGACATCCCGCAGGACGTGTGGTTTCTCCTGGGCCGATCGCACACCCGAGAACACGGACTTCCCATTCTGCTCTCCTGGACCGGGACCATGTTCGAGTACCTGATGCCGGTGCTGTGGATGCGGACTTATCCCAACACGCTCCTGGACAATTCGCGCATTGCAGCAGTTCGCCTGCAACAGATTTACGGCGGCGAGAAAAGTGTGCCGTGGGGAATTTCGGAATCGGCATACGCCAAACGGGATGATTCCGGAAACTATCAGTACCAGGCGTTTGGGCTGCCTGATATTTCTCTCCACCAGGGCGAACCCGGCTGCCTGGTGATTTCACCGTACTCCACATTTCTGGCGCTGCACGTTGACCCCGCCGCGGCGTTGCGCAATCTTCGCCGGATGGAAGGTGAGGAATGGTTAGGCCCGTACGGGTTCTACGAGTCCGCCGATTACAGCACGACCACCGGACGCCGCTCCTGGCGCCATCGCCATGAACTGGTGCGCTGCTGGATGGCCCACCACCAGGGCATGAGTCTGATCGCTCTCGCCAATTTCCTGCATGACGGCGTAGTGCAACGCTGGTTTCACGCCGACCGGCGGGTGCAGGCGACCGAATTGCTTCTGCATGAAAAGCCCGCCACCAACGTCAAGTCATTGCGCCAACTCTACGGCGCCGCAGCGTAAAATCCCTAACCACGAAGGACACGGAGGTTCACAAAGGAATTCCTTCGTAGGCCTTCGTGTCCTTGGTGGTGAAAGATTTTTTTACGATTAGGAAGGTTTGACAGCCTGGTATTCATCCACCAGGTTAGAGTCGGGAAGCTCAAGCCCCCAGTTTTCCCCCATGGTGCCGAGTCCTTCCAGTCCGACCTGATACTCGCTGGTGCCGACCATCGGTTTGACCCAGACCACTTTAAACTGGATTCTGCGCTGGCGATATTGCAGCGTAAGCTTGTCGCCGGTCTTCAGGACGTGGCGAATCGCCCCGAGACGGGCGCCGTTGGGAGTGATGTCCAGAGTGTGGGCGAGTTCATTGATGGGCTTGTTGAGCGAGTCTCTCCCCGAGATCCGCACCGGCAAAACCATTTTGATGCGTTTTTGTCGCCGATTCCCTTTTCCCAAGGAAGCCCCCGTTGCGGTTAATAGACCTGCCCGTCGCCCGACTTCCAACCGCAGTTGAAGGGCCACAGCGCGGCGCGGCTGGAAAATTTAAGACACTTTCAGAATCAGTAATTTAGGGGTGATCCTTGGTCACGTGAACGACTTCTTTCGAGTCAGGTGACACTCTAGATCAACCGGATTGACAGATATTGGCAGCGTCAGGCTCGCTAGGACGAAGGCAAAGATGTGGCGAACTACCTGGTGCCAGCAGGACGCGACGCCACAGCACCGCAATTCGGGCAAGCATGGAACTCCACCAGGAATCCGCCAAGATATTCGTCCATTGGGGCGAATTGCGAGTCCGAGGCACGCACCAGCTTGTCAGAGTGATGGTTCATCTTAAAACCGCATCTCGGGCAGGTCATTTTTTCAGAAGAAAGTAATGTCATTGCAATCAGCCCTCGTCTGCTCAATCGAGAGGAATTTGCTCACGTCCGTGGCGCATGGTTTTGGCCATCCAGATCAGTTCTTTCAGAAACTTGTCGAGGCGACCGATAAAAGCGTCATCCAGCAGCATGCCCTCTTTGTCGAAGACTTTCTGGACGCTGGAGAAATTTACGTCCCAGAAAATTGTGACCAGTCCCAACTCCCGCATCACCGGAAGCAGATTCTGGATCACCCGAGCCCCACCGAACGGGCCCGCGGAAACGCCAATGACCCCGACTGCCTTGTGTATGTATTCCTTGAGACAACTGTCGAGGACGTGCTTCAACAACCCGGAATAGCCGTGGTTGTATTCCGGCGCTACGATGATCAGCGCATCCGCACGCTCCATTTTCGACGAGTAGCCGGAATCCTTGATGGCTTCTCCCGCATCATCGGTGGGCAGAGGGAGCGCAGCGATGTCGATGAGTTCGGTCTCCACACCCCCGCGTTTGCCCACTTCCTGGGTCACAAGCCGGGCGACGTGCAGGCTCATGCGGCCCATTCTAGCCGTGCCCAAAATCACCGGAATGAACAGGGGACGTGTCGCGTCCATGAAGTTACCTCTGCACGTGGGATTCCGAGGGACCGGAAAAGTGTCATCACCTTTTTATCTGTGAATTCGGCCAACATCCATGGCGGCGGATCAAATCTTACATGGAAACGCTTGTTGCTCGCAGACTCAATTTGCTGGCTGCAAAGTTCAGGTTCGCGATGAGTTTTTCTCGTCCGGGCCCTTGGTTCTCCGTTATTTTAGACAAGGAGATTAACTAAGCAGCAATCCAAGAGAGGTACGATGAAAGGCAAGATCGCACTCGTTACCGGGGCCAATGGAGGTCTGGGAACCTTCGTCACGCAAGCACTGCTCGATGCCGGCGCCACTGTTGTAGGCTTATCACGCAAAATTGGGCAATCAGAATTTAACAGTCCGAACTTTACCGCGTTACCCGCGGAAATTTCGACCGCGGCCGGAGCGAAAGCTGCGGTGGACAGTCTGGTATCGCGCTTTGGCAGGCTGGACATTTTGGTCCACACCGTCGGTGGGTTCGCCGGAGGCCAGCCCATCAATGAAATTGACGATGACACTTTCCAGCGCATGTTCGACGTGAACTTGTACGCTACGTTCTATCTTCTGCGAGCGGCGATCCCGGTCATGCGGAAGACGGGTAACGGACGCATCGTCGCCATCGGCAGTCGCGCTGCGCTGGAACCGGGAGCAGGTGTCGGCGCTTACAGCGCCTCCAAGGCGGCCATGGTTTCACTGATCAGGACGGTGGCGCAGGAAAACAAGGATGTGGGAATTACCGCCAACGTGATTCTTCCCGGCACCATGGACACGCCGGCCAACCGCAAAGTCATGTCGAATTCCGATTTCTCCAAATGGGTCCGTCCGGCGGCGGTCGCGAGCCTGATCACATGGCTGGTCAGTGATGCCGGTAAGGATGTTAACGGAGCAGTGATCCCGGTCTACGGTAGCGACGTGTAAAACTCTGGCGCAGGCATTCGAAGGACTGAACATCAGTTCTCGCGCAGGAAGCGCGCGCGAATTCTCGGATGCAGGTTTTCCAGGTCCAGCATTGTCAGGAAGTCGATCGTCTTGAATTCTCGGTCGATTGCTGGCGGGCCACAGATTTTCGCCCCGATAGCGAGATAAGCTGCGAGTAATTTAGGGACTTTGTCACTCACTCCCGCGGTATCAACTAAAGGAATCGCGAACCCCGGATGCGGCTCTGTGCGCAGGTCCGGCTCCACCACATATTTCCCAAGGGACTCGTAGACCGCTGCGCCATTGGCAGGATCTTGCGAGGTTAAAGAAGAACAGCCGATCAGATAGCGAGTGCGGCGGAGCAGGGAGTACTGCGCAATGCCTCGCCACAACAGATACAGAGCATCGCTCGAACGGTGATCGCGATGGATGCAGGCGCGGCCCAGTTCCATCACCTGGTCTCGAAGCGATTCGTAGGGCGCAAATTGAAACTCGCGCTCACTGTAATAACCGAGATTGGCCTTCGCCATTGATCCGGTCTGGAGACGATAGGTACCGACTACCTCTTTGGTGCCAATGTGCTCGACGATAAGATGGTCGCAGACCGCGTCGAACTCATCGAAATCATGGCCACTTTTATAGGCGGACGCCAGGCCTTCGTTCAGTTCGATATTGAAAACCTCAAAGCGCAGCCGGAAGGCCGCCAGTCGGTCACTTTGGCTGGATGCGTATCGCACAGAATACTGTCCGTACCGAAGGTTGATGACGCTGCCACGTTCGTCATCGTGGATTGGTGCGTGGACTGGCGATCCAACTCTCACCGTTTCACCCCCTGCGACAACTCCCACAATTCTTCCCTGTGGGTCGAGGGCTCCGTCGTGTCACTCCAACCGGCTCACCGCTTCCTGTTGAGACTTTGTGAAGTCCAAGTCGCACTGGTTAATCTTCGGCAAACGTTGCGGAGTGCAGCAAATGATCGTGACCAGCACAGAAATAGCATGGGCGGGAAAAGCGAAGGTAACAGTGAGATTAATTGTCAGCTGGGTATGCGAATGGTTACTGCCGCGCGGGTCAGGCATTCGACGGGCGGGACTCACGTTCCATCGCGAACTAGGGCGCCGTCGGGCGAATTCCCTTTACGTCTTCGACATAGGCACGCAGCACTTCACCCACACTCCAGGCCTGCGCCGCGCACCCGGCCGGACGCTGCGGGGCGTCGCCATCGAAAATTTCCGAGATATGGCCCAGCGCGGCATCGGAGAGATGTCTTTTTAAGGGCATCAACCATTCCGACGCCTGATTGCGCGCAGCTTCGCTCGCTCCGTTCACTTTCACATACGCGGTGATGAATGGTCCGATCAGCCACGGCCAGACGGTTCCCTGGTGATATGCGCCATCACGTTCAAGCGGGCCTCCGTGATAACGCCCGCGATACTGCGGATCGCTGGCCGCGAGAGTTCGCAGACCGTACGGTGTAAGTAAATGGTTACGCACTTTTTCGACTACGCACCGGGACCGGTCCGGGGACAACATGGTATAAGGCAGGCTGACGGCAAAAATCTGATTCGGGCGGATGGACGTATCCGAAGACTCGCCGCTGACTACGTCATACAGACAGCTTTCCTTCTCGTTCCAGAAGAGACGGTTGAACGCCCAGTTCGCCATCGCTGCCATGTTGTGATAACGCTTTTGGGCGGCATCGTCCCCAAACCTGCGGGCCAAATCTTGCATGATGCAGAGCGCGTTGTACCAGAGTGCCTGAATCTCAACAGGCTCGCCGCGGCGCGGAGTCACAACCCAGTCGCCGACTTTGGCGTCCATCCACGTAAGCTGAACACCGGCCTCGCCGGACGTCAGCAAGCCGCTATGGTCCACTTTGATTCCGTAACGCGTACCGCGTACATGCCAGGAAATAATGTCGGTGAAAACGGGATAGAGTTCGGTGCGGACAAACGCTTCGTCTCCGGTGTATGCGAGATAGGCGCGCGCGGCTTCGAAGAACCAGAGTGTCGCGTCAACCGTGTTGTACTCCGGGGTCTCGCCCGCATCGGGAAAACGATTCGGCAGCATGCCCTGGTCGACATGCTTGGCAAATGTGCAGAGGATGCTGCGGGCCACGTCATGCTTTCCGGTGGGTAGGGTGAGGCCGGGGAGTGAAATCATGGTGTCCCGTCCCCAATCACTGAACCAGTGATAGCCGGCGATGATTGTCTTTTGGTCTCCCCGAGCCACGATGTACTGATCAGTCGCAGCCGTCAGGGTCTGGGCAAACTCATCTTTTATGGGAGAGGCTTGCGCCACAATCTGGCGACGCTTGATCTCCGCTTGACGATACTGGCCCGCCTGCGCGACATCGCGGCGCTCGATGGACGCGATGATCGAAGCTTGGTAATTCGAAAGCAGATCGAAGCGCAGGACGAAGTGATTGAAAAGGTCTTCGGTGAAATCCAAGCCGCGCTCACGCTCGATATCGTATTCAAAATTCCTGTACCAGTCGCCAGTCTTCTGCAATTCAATCGCGTTGTGGGCCAGATACAAAGTGGGCAGGCCAGGATAAGGAGCAACCGCGGCCAACTCTGATGACTGCTCCACCGCGGCGTTCAGACTGTCATTAGCGTGGGTCGTACTGTGATAGTCGCGAAACGCGATTAACGGCCTGATTTCCAGACGCAAACTCTTGGGCGGTTGCTTCGTGCTCTTGAGTTCATACTGCACGACGCTAGTGTTCTCCCCGTACACCATAAAGACCGTCTTCTCGATCACGATGCCTTCAACTTCAAAAGTAAAGATGGGAAACGGATCGAGGCGGAAGTTCGTGAGATATCGAAAGCCCTGGGGATGGACAACGCCCGGATATCGGTTACTGGAGAGGTCGAACGGCTGGCCATCAATCAACAGCGTCTCTTCGAGCTTCGACAGCAGAACTTCCCGGCCGACCGGCGGCTTGGTGGCAGCGACCAGCAGGCCATGATAGCGGCGTGTGTTCAGACCCGTGATGGTAGACGAGGCGAAGCCACCCAGGCCGTTGGTTTCCAGCCATTCGCGACGCAGGGCCGCATCCAGATTGCCGCAGGTTTCTTTGGTGAATTCAATCATGCTTCCCGCCAAGCGTTGCGGAGCTTTCGCTCCGCTGGGCAGGTGGGACACCTGCCCCTACGTGGACTGTGACGCTTTGAAATTCAATCCGCGGCCGCGACCCGTGACGGTTGGGGCTTCGGTTTTTTTCGGTTGTGCGATTCCCCACTTTGCTGCATCAACTTGGTCACGACTCCGGTCCACCCCGTCTGATGGCTGGCTCCGATTCCTGCGCCGGAGTCACCGTGGAAGTACTCATGAAAGAGGACCAGGTCGCGCCAGTGCGGATCAGTCTGGAATTTCTCGATATTGCCGAACACCGGGCGGCGTCCCGTTTCGTCGCGCAGAAACAAGTTGGTCATGCGGCGCGACAGTTCGCCAGCCACCTCCCATAAGGTCATCATCTTTCCCGAGCCGGTCGGAAACTCCACCTTGAAATCATCTCCCAGGTAGTAGTGAAATTTTTGCAGCGACTCCACTAACAGAAAATTGGTAGGGAACCAAATGGGGCCGCGCCAGTTGGAGTTTCCTCCGAACAGTCCGGTCGAAGATTCTCCCGGCTCATAGTCCACTCGATGTTCCATGCCATTTACATTGAGCGTATAGGGATGGTCACGGTGATATTGCGACAATGCCCGGATGCCGTATGGTGAAAGAAACTCCCGCTCATCAAGCATGTATTTGAGAATGTTGCGAAGCTGATCCGGATCGGCAATGGAAAGCAGGCGCCGGGCGCCCTTGCCCTCGGTTGTCATGCTTGCGATGTTGTCGGTGAGATCGGGTCGGTTCTCCACGAACCACTCCAGCCTTCGTTTGAAACCGGGATGCCGGTCGAGCATCTCCGGTTCGAGGGTTTCGACGGCGAAGAGAGGAATCAAGCCCACCATCGAACGGATCTTGATGGGCAATTTTGAACCGTCCGGCAGGCGCAGAACGTCGTAAAAAAATCCGTCTTGTTCGTTCCACAATCCAACTCCATCGTGACCGCGATTGGTCATGGCGCGCGCGATATAGATGAAGTGCTCCCAGAATTTACTGGCAACATCCTCGTAAGCGGGGTCGTCCTGCGCCAGTTCGAGAGCAATGGCCGCCATGTTAAGTGTGTACATGGCCATCCAGCTGGTGCCGTCGGACTGCTCGAGATAACCTCCGGTGGGAAGGGGTGCGCTGCGATCGAATACGCCGATGTTATCCAGGCCGAGAAATCCGCCTTGAAAGATGTTCATGCCGGCATTGTCCTTACGGTTCACCCACCAGGTGAAATTCAACATGAGTTTGTGGAAGACTCGTTGCAGAAATTCGCGGTCCCCTTTCCCTTTGCGCTTCCTGTCAATCTTGTACACGCGCCATGTGGCCCACGCGTGCACCGGAGGATTCACATCGCCTAAGGCCCACTCGTAGGCAGGAATCTGTCCGTTGGGATGCATGTACCACTCGCGTAGCATGAGAATGAGCTGATCCTTGGCAAAATCCGAATCCACCAGCGCCAGCGGAATACAGTGAAATGCCAGGTCCCATGCGGCGTACCAGGGATACTCCCATTTGTCGGGCATGGAAATGACGTCAGCGTTGTAAAGATGCAGCCACTCATGATTGCGTCCGTTGAGGCGCTCCGGGGGCGGGGGCGGATTCCCGGGATCGCCTTCGAGCCACTGCTTCACCACGTAGTGATAGAACTGCTTGGACCACATAATGCCGCCAAAACCCTGGCGCATAACACTCTTCGCGTCCGGCGTAAGGTCTTGTGGAATGACGGTGGCGTAAAACTCGTCAGCCTCGCTGAGACGCAACACAAAGTTCTGATCGAAAACCTCGAAGGCATTCTTGCCCTGAAGATCGGTCGTGGTTAACCGCAATCGTACGACAACACTTTCACCAGCCCCTACGTTAAGTTTGTAATGCGCCGATGCTTTCGTACCGAAGTGCTCTGGATTGACTGCTTCCTTGGTACCGTGCACGATGTAATTGTTGATGCCGTCCTTGACATATGGCGTTCGATTGGCGACACCATACAGCCGCTCAGTGTTCGTGTCATTTCCGGTAAACAGCAATTCTGGCGAGCCCTCGCAGTGCAACCAGCGCCTGCCTGAATCAGGATGATTGAGCACAATCGTCGGATCAGGTGAATTGCTCGCCTGTTTGAGTTGAGGCTCGGCATCTCCTTCACCCCACGACCAGGTATTGCGGAACCAGACGGTGGGCAACAGGTGAAGATTGGCAGCTACCGGGCCTCGGTTTGAAATCGTGATCTTGATCAGGATGTCTTCGACATCCACCTTGGCGTATTCCACAAATACATCGAAGTAACGGTCTTCGTTGAACACGCCCGTATCCATGAGTTCATATTCCGGCTGGGCTTTGCCGCGCCGCCGGTTTTCATCCAACAGGTCCGCGTAAGGAAACGTCGACTGCGGATATTTGTAGAGATACTTCATGTAGGAATGCGTCGGAGTGCTGTCGAGATAGAAGTAGTATTCCTTCACGTCCTCGCCGTGATTTCCTTCATTGCCGGTCAGACCGAATAGCCGCTCTTTGAGGATTGGATCGTGTTCGTTCCACAGAGCCAGGGCAAAACATACCGTCTGCTGGCGGTCGCTGATCCCGGCCAGACCATCTTCATTCCAGCGATATGCACGCGAGCGGGCGTGGTCGTGCGGCAGGCATCTCCCAGGCAGTTCCGTTCGGGCTGTAGTCTTCGCGGACCGTGCCCCAGGCGCGCTCGCTAAGGTAAGGCCCCCAGCGCTTCCAATGCTTATTGCGCGCTTCGGATTCCGCCAGCCTTATCTCTTCCTGCGTCATGGAAACTTCTCCTGTCGTCGGAGCTGTAGTGTATTGATTACTGCGGTTCGAAAATACCAGACTGCGTGGAATTATCCTCTCTATTTTTGCTCGATTTCAACTGGCGTGACAGTGCAGCGTCGACCTCACTGGGCAAAGGACCTCAGTGTCGTTCGTGGTTCTCTTGAACCACTGAGGACACGAAGAACACTGAGAAGTCCGTAATTTATATTCGCAGGTCGGGTAGGACAAAGACTTCACGCGCCAAATCCGAGGCGAGGGTTTCAGGCCGATAGAACCGGGTCAGGATACCGTCCTTCCATACCAACAGGTCGGGGTTCGCGGTGGCAAACTCGTCCCAACTCTGGCTTTTTCCTGCACTCGCCATACGTTCCCGAATAAGAAAGATGTGCGCCCAGGTTATGGTCTCGTGGTAAAGCTGAGGTTTTCCGCGGATCTCGGCAAGCCTTCGCAAGGCTTTGGAAAATGCCTGGAGGGCGTCAAGAACCGGATACTTCGTCAGATAAAGAAATGCGACTCGCACATGCTCGCGATGGCGAAAGCTCTCACTCGGAAGCGTGCCGTCTTCGAATTGCTCAATCAGTTCCTGATCAGTCATCGGGATGGCCTGGTTTTTTTCTCGTCCTCTTTCAGGCGATGGCTGGCGGTTGAATCCAACTCCAGACCGTAAAACTTTTTCAGGTCTTTGATCCGTTCGAGAGACGCCCGACTAAACGGAGTCTTGCCGTCGAAGGCGTGCAAGACAATTCCCTCGAGCAGATCGCCCAGCGTCAAGTCGTGGTACTCGGCGAACGCCTTGAGCACTTTAAGCAGGCGCTTTTCCAGCCGAACCCCGGTCTGCACCCGTTCGACCAGAATTCCTGCCTCGCGTTTCATTGGTACCAGTGTACCACGGTACATCGAATTCGCCAGGACCGTGTGGCGCGGGCGCCCCCGCCCGCGACTTTTGACCTTGACCTTGACTTCAGGTCTTTCGGTTGAATAGCACCTCTAATTTCACTGCTAGCAGTCGCGGGCGAGGGCGCCCGCGCCACACGAGCACAGCAATAAATTTCTCTTATCTTCTCCCATAAATTAATGTTTTTAAAAGTATTTGTGATAAGCGCGAAAAGAATTATGCATTGGACTCTGACAGCCGCAGGGCGGTACTGTGCACCACGCTGGTTACCGGGGTGTGCACCTAGGTGCGCAACAAAACGTGACTAGGGGAGAAAGAGGGTCGTCCAGATGAATTGTGCCTTCCGTTGGAGGGTTTTGGTTTTAGCTGTAAGTCTCGGAATTGTGTGCGGCGCGGGCAATCGCGCTCTGGCTCAAACCGAGCCTGCGACTGATCTTTCCACCCGTATCGATTCTTTGGAAAAACAACTGGCGGATCTCAAGAGTCAGATGGAGGCGCAGAAAGCTGCCGCGGCTGCTGCCGCCGCGCCTGCTCCTGCGCCCGCCGCAGCCGCACTTCCCGCCGCTGCGCCAGCGGCCGCTCCCGCACCTACCGGACTCGCCGGGTCTGCTGGGACCAACCACGTTGAGCGGATTCGTCGACGTCTACTACGGCTACAACTCAAATCAGCCGGCCGAGCCGCACCACCGCGCTCCGCAACTTCGACATCAACTCCAGCCAGTTCGGATTGAACATGCTCGAACTGGTGGCCGACAAAGCGCCGGAGCACTGCTACTGGTCGCGTCGGCTATCACGTCGCTCTCGGCTTCGGACAGGCGATGAACCTGGTGAACGCAAGTGAGGTAGTCATCGCCACTCACGACCGGGCACTCCGGCCGGGTCCCCATCACGACCATTACCAACTTCGATCAGTATCTGAAGGAAGGATATCTGGAGTATCTCGCGCCCGTGGGCAAGGGTCTGCAGATCAACGTCGGGAAGTTCGTGACCCCGGCCGGCGCGGAAGTCATCGAGACCAAGGACAACTGGAACTACTCTCGTGGCCTGCTGTTTTCCTGGGCCATTCCGTATTTCCACTTTGGCGTGAGCGGCAAGTACGCGTTCAACAGCAAGTTTGCCCTGACCGGCTACCTGATGAACGGCTGGAACAACAGTGTGGACAACAACAGCGGCAAGACCACCGGTTTCAGCGCCGCCTGGACTCCCAACAGCAAGTTCGGCCTGATCGAAAACTATCTGGTGGGGCCGGAACAGTCGCAACGACAACTCGAACTTCCGGCATCTGACGGACACCGTCGTGACCTACAACCCCAACGCAAAACTTTCGCTGATGGCGAACTACGACTACGGCCACGATCGCCTGCCTGCAGTGCTTCCCGGATTGCCGTCGACCGCAGTATGGTGGAGCGGCATTGCTGGATACATCAAGTACGCGCCCAACGCCAAGTGGGCGATCGCCACCCGCGGCGAATGGTTCAAGGACCACAACGGGTTCTCGACTGGAACGGCCGCAGAACGTGGGCGAATTTACGCTGACTCTTCAGCGCATGCTGGCGAGCAAGATCATGACCCGGCTGGAGTTCCGGCGCGACATGTCGGACCAGGATGTTTTCCCGTACCGGACTGGGTTGTTCAGGGATGCGCAGAACACCGTGACCCTCGGCATGGTGTACGCGTTCAGCAGCGCCGATGCCAAGTAGCCAGGAGGCAATCAACTTGAAAGAACCGCAGCTTCGCCTGGTGTCTGAGTACTTACAGGAAGAACGACTTTTACCCAGCGGCAGTGATGCCGCTGTTATGTGGGCTAACGGCTTGGGCTCAACTCAAACCACCCCTGGTTCCAGCGCCCAAGCCGTGCCCGCACCAATTGTGGATCGAAGCACAAAGTTAAGCACATTGATCGCATGGTTGCAGCTAACAAATCAAGGAATGGAGCGACCCTATGACTGTTGACTCGAAGACGGGGCACGAGATTATCTCTGGCCCAAAAGTTTTCCCGGTTGTCGGTTCGATTGCGAGACCCGGAATGGCGCAGCTATGGAGGGACGTTGCTAGCCGGCAAAGTGCTGGGCGTCGGCCTGGTGCTGGCGATCATGGCAGTCGTCTCTGCGGCCTTCTTTGCTCACGTGTATGCCCAAACCGGCACGCCTGAGGTCAAAGCTGCCGACGTGGTCAACCCGGTGAACACGGCCTGGACGCTGATCGCCGCCTTCCTGGTGTTCGGCATGCAGGTCGGCTTCACCATGCTGGAAGCCGGCTTCTGTCGCTCCCGTGAAACCGTCAACGTGCTCGTGGAATGCGTAGTGGACACCTGTCTCTGCGGAATTCTCTTCTACGCCATCGGTTTTGCCTTCATGTTCTCCCACGGCAACGGCTTCATCGGCTATCACTGGTTCTTCCTGCAGAATGCGCCGGCCACCTACGAAACCACGGGCGTCGCCTTCCTGGCAGTCTGGATCTTCCAGTTCGCCTTTGCCGATACCTGCTCAACCATCACCTCGGGCGCAATGATCGGCCGCACTGGATTCGTCGGCGACCTGCTTTACAGCGTCTGCGTCACCGGTTTCATTTACCCGATCATCGGGCACTGGGCTTGGGGACCGGATGGCTGGCTGGCCTTGATGGGCAGCGACGGCCACTTCTTCCCCTCGCTGGGCATGGGCTTCCATGACTTTGCCGGCTCGACGGTGGTCCACACCATTGGCGGAATGATCGCGTTAGCCGGTGCCATCGTTCTTGGGCCACGGCTGGGAAGAAAGTTCAAGCGCGATGGCGGCGAGCCTATGCTGCCTCATGATCTGACGATCGCCGTCAGCGGCGGCCTGATTCTCTGGTTCGGCTGGTATGGGTTCAACCCCGGCAGCACCCTCTCGGCGATGGACTTTGTCGGCATCGGCCGCGTGGCCACAAATACGACCCTGGCTGCCTGCGCAGCCGGTCTCACCTCCATCTTCTACGGTTACATGAAATTCAAGAAATGGGATGCCAGCTACACCACCAACGGATTTCTGGCTGGGCTGGTGGCCATTACTTGCCCCTGCTACTGGGTCAGTCCGACGGGTGCGGTCGCGCTCGGCGGAATCGCTGGCGTTCTGGTCATCATGGGCGTCGATGCTCCTGGAATGGCTACGCATTGATGACCCCATCGGTGCGGTGCCGGTACACGGGCTCTGCGGCATCTGGGGAACGCTGTCCCTTGGCCTGTTTGCCTGTGGCCAATACGGCGCAACCGGACCGATCTCGCCTGACAACTCCGCGCCCCTGAGAGGATTGTTCTACGGCGGCGGATTGCAGGTGCTCAAAGCCCAAATCATCGGCAGCGCTGTCGTAACCGTGGCTACATTCGCGGTTGCCATGGTGGTGATGCTCGTGGTAAACGCGATGGGGATGCTTCGCTTGCCGGCAGACATGGAGACCTACGGTATGGATCTTCACGAGCACGGCATTTCGGCTTACCCCGAGTACGTCATTTCAGCCCTGGGCGCACCTAGCGGCATGACGCAGGAACTGCCGATGGCTGGTGTCAAAGGAATGGTAGGCGCTCCTAAACATGCACCTGGCATTGCCAGTTAAACCAACCGGGGCGCTGGAATCGGGTGCCGGAGGCAAAGCAATTCTGCCTCCGGCGCCTGACCGGTGACCGAGACAGGAAAAAAGATGACCAAAGTCGAAGCGATCATTCAGCCGGGACGATTTGAAGCCGTCAAGGAAGCCTTGACCGAAGCAGGCATCACTGGGATGACCATCTCCGAAGTACGAGGACATGGTCGTCAGAAGGGTCATACCGAAACTTATCGCGGCCGCGAGTATTCCGTTGATCTTCTACCCAAGGTGAAAGTCGAAGTCGTGCTCGACGACGCTCAAGTCAGCGCCGCCGTCGATGCCATTGTCAAAGCAGCCTCCACCGGCAAGATCGGGGACGGAAAGATATTTCTGTCCAAGGTGGACGAAGTCATTCGCATCCGTAACCTGGAACGTGGCGCTATCGCGGTCTAACGCGTCGCAAGCTGGGAGCTTCCTTGAATCTGCGGTTCACATCTCGAAGAGAAGGTTGCTCCCATCTTTCGCGCTCGTAGTGTGTCTCCTGCTTGGATCGGCCGGGCAGGCGTTTGCCAGTTTTGATTCTCATGGTGGATGTCGCCTGACCGTGACGTTCTCCTCGCACGACGGTCAACGGCAGCCTTTTCGCAGTGGAGTCCGGCCAAACTCCGCGCCGGCATTTCCTCCCGGAAAACCGGTTCCACCCTTATCGCGCCGCCGAAAACGTCCTCCGTGCTGTTACGGAGCCTCTGCTTTCTCTCCATTGAGCACCACCAGCGATATCTCTTCGACGATGTGTCCTTAGGATTTCGGACGCTCCCCTCCTTCTCTCTAACGATTCGAACAGTCTAGAAATCAGGCTACTTGCTCGAACACCGGGGCAGGTGTATCTCGCGGCGGCGGCAACGCCCCCACGAAGGCCGTTCTATCTGTCTACTCGTTTGGGAGAACACTCGTGACCAAACTCGAAGTAGTAGTGCGCCCGACCAAACTTGAAGCGGTGAAGGGAGCATTGATCGAACTGGGCGTGCCTGGCATGACCATTTCGGATGTGCGCGGTCATGGCCGGGAGAAAGATCACACCGAAAGTTACCGCGGCCATGAATATTCCCTGGGACTCATGCCGAAAATCAAGATTGACCTGGTGCTTCCCGACTACATCGTGGACGACGTAATTGACGCCATTGTGCGGACGGCTTCCACCGGCGTCATTGGGGACGGAAAAATTTTCCTGTCCAGGGTCGATCAAGCTGTCCGCATACGTAACCAGCAAATTGGATCTGCGGCGCTCTAGCTCTGTCGCAACCGGCGCCACGGGTTCGCAGCGCACCACAAACCAAGCAGGACTAACCCCGTTCGTCACACTTGAGAGGAGACAACGTGTCTAAAGGTACGCGAAGAACAGACAAACTATCTTTTTCCGAGAAGTTGACCCGCCTGCGGGTTCGTTTGAAAAATGCCAGATGGCGGCGCTACGGGATGCTGCTGCTTGCAGGCAGGGCGCTGGGCCTTGCTGCGCTGTTCGCGATCGTCGCAGTTGGTACTGTGACGGTCCAGTCGGCGTGGGAGTGGGTGAGCACTACGGAGGTTCATGCTCAGGACACCGCGCCGGCTTCGCCCGCTGCAGCGGCCGCTGCGCCGGTTGATCCCTATAAGACTGCGACGGCTGGCGACATCATTAACCCGCTCAACACCGCCTGGGTTCTGCTCGGCGCGTTCCTCGTGTTCGGAATGCAAGCGGGCTTCACCATGCTTGAAGCCGGCTTCTGTCGAGATCGTGAGACCGTCAACGTGCTGGTGGAATGTCTCTTTGACACGTGTGTCTGCGGACTTCTGCACTGGGGATGGGGCTTCGCATTCATGTTCGGCGGGGGCAACGCCTTCGTCGGCTGGCATATGCCGGGCGATCCCAGCAAGAGCCTGATCTGGATGAGAGATGTCAACGTATTGTCGACATACGGTTCCACCGGCATTCCGATCCTGGCGCACTATCTCTTCCAGTTCGCCTTCGCAGACTGCGCATCCACGATCTGCTCGGGCGCGATGGTCGGTCGCACACGATTTGTGGGCGACGTTCTCTATTCCATCGGCGTTTCAGGACTTATCTACCCCATCTTTGGCCACTGGTGCTGGGGACCAGACGGTTTCCTCGCCACCATGGGCTCGCCGGGCGGGTTCCTGTCCAGCTTGGGAATGAACTTCCACGACTTCGCGGGTTCAACCGTTGTGCATTCCATCGGCGGATGGGTCGCAATCGCGGGCGCCATCATGCTGGGGCCCCGATTGGGTCGCACCTTCAAGCGTGACGGCGGCGGTACGCCGATGCTTCCACACGATCTCACCATCGCCGTCATCGGCGGACTCATCCTCTGGTTCGGCTGGTACGGCTTCAATCCCTGCTCGACGCTCTCGATTATGGATAACGCAGGCGTCGGGCGCGTGGCCACGAATACCACGCTCGCCGCGTGTACCGGCGGTCTGGCTGCAATCTTCATGATGTGGTTCCGAACAAAAAAGTGGGACACGACCGGCATCCTTAACGGCTTCCTCGCCGGCCTGGTGGGGATTACCTGTCCCTGCTACTGGGTCAGCGGGTTCGGCGCGGCTTGCATCGGCGCGGTGGCGGGAGTGATCGTCATCCTGGCGATGGACTTGCTCGAACACTGGCGCATTGACGATCCAGTGGGCGCATGGCCGGTTCACGGTGCCTGCGGTATCTGGGGCACGTTGTCGCTGGGCTTGTTCGCCAGCGGCGAATACTCCGCGGCTGGATCGAGTCCCTTCGGAGTACCCTCGATCGTTGCCAAGTCTCCTGACGCCCTCACCGGTTTGTTCTACGGCGGCGGTATGAAAGTGCTAGGCGGCGCAGATGATAGGCAGCCTGATTGTCTGCACTGCCACCTTCGCCAGTGCCATGGCGATGTTCGCCGCGCTCAATGCCGTCGGTTTGCTTCGTGTGTCCAAGGAGGGCGAACTGATGGGCTTGGACCTCGATCAACACGGAATCTCGGCTTATCCCGGAGCCGAGCTTACCCCGAGTACGTAGACTCGGCTCTGTCGGAATCGGAGTGGCCGTGTCACGACGGCCACTTCGATACACCAAGGGAGCAGTCGGGACAAAGCGCCTTTAACCCCATTAGTTCTCAAGCGCAATCGCTTGAACAAACCAGAGGCTGCTCGATTGCGACCCATAACTGTTCCGAATCGGGCGCATAAAAACTATAGATTAGCCTTCGCGGCCCGGAAATCGCATAATTGCGCACCCGGGGCGAGCTTGCTCGTTGAATCCTCGATTTCAAGGTCGAAGCAGGTGGTTCCTCCTTGGCAGGCGGAGTGTCGTCACTCCGACGCCCATCCACGTCAGGAGACCCGAGTCCGATGCCAGTGCTGGCGAATAGCGCGATATCGCAGGACGCATATCAGGCCGAGTCGGAAAAGATACGCGAGCGATTCGAGCAGTCACACAACGGGCAGGCTGCAATCCGCGAGCGCTCGAATCTAACCGATTCATTCATCAGCGAGTTGTGGAATCAAGTTTTCTCCAGGCTCGCCGGACCGGATGTGCGTCGCTGCCCTCGGCGGCTACGGTCGCCGTGCGCTATTTCCCTGTTCCGATGTAGACGTGCTTTTCCTGCATGACTCCGCCCTGAGCGAAGACGCGCAGAAGCGGGTGATCCCGCAAATTTCTCAGGCTCTCTGGGACCTGCACCTCCGCGTCGGCGCCACGACCCGTTCCCTGGCGGAGTGCGGCAAGCTGCACCGCGACAATCTCGAATTCAACATTTCCCTGCTGGATTGCCGCTACATCTGCGGCGACGCGGGGCTGTTCGAGCAGCTCCAGTCGCAGGTGATTCCGAAAATGGTGGGCCGTGAAGCCCTGGAGTTGCAGCAGAGGCTGATCGATCTGACCTCCGCGCGCCACAACAAATACGGTCACACCATCTTTCATCTGGAACCCAACATCAAGGACTCTCCCGGCGGCTTGCGGGACTACCAGGTCGCAGGCTGGCTCAGCCTGATTTCACAGCTGGAGAAGACGGGCGTCTGGCCCGCGCCCGAGAGCCTGCTGCCGGAGGCGTTTCGCGCGGAGTGTGGCGCGGCCCTGGATTTTCTTTCAGCGGTGCGATGCTTTCTGCACTACCGGCAGGGCCGCGACCTGAATCAACTGACCTATGAACTGCAGTCCGAAGCGGCTGCGGCAGGAATCGGACTGCCGGATGGAGCGCCGGTCGCGGCCGCCGTCTGGATGCGAACTTATTTCCGGCACGTCCGGTCAATCTACCGGCTGACCGTCCTGTTCGACGAAGTGCCGCCGTCGCGCTCCGGTCTGTACCGCCTGTTTGAAAATCGCAAGTCGCGCTTGTCCAATGCTGATTTTTCCGTGGTCGAGGGCCGGGTCTTTCTGCGCCAGCTTTCTTCCGTCCAGGATCCATCCGTGCTGCTTGGCCTCTTCGAATTCGTTGGCCGTCACGGACTGAAGCTGACTTCCGAAACCGAACGATGCGTCGAAGCGTCGCTTCCCAAGCTTCGGCAGTGGGCGCAGGATTCTCCGGAGGTGTGGTCGTACTTCAGGCGAATCCTGGTATCGCCTCACGCCGGAGCCGCTCTGCGCGCCATGCACCGGCTGGGCGTGCTGGTTCTGCTGTTTCCTGAATTTCAGGCGGTCGATTCGCTGGTCATTCGCGACTACTACCACCGCTACACGGTGGACGAACATTCGCTGGTGGCGATCGAGAACATACACGCGCTGCGAACGCCCGACAGCGAACTGGAACGCCGCTTCCGCGACATTCTGGATGGGCTCGAACGTCCCGACCTGCTCTTTCTGGCTCTCTTGCTCCACGATGTGGGCAAGGGCATGCCCGATGATGACCACGTGACCGGAAGCCTGCAGGCTTCGGCCACCGTCCTCGAACGGCTTCGTCTCGAAGCCGGTCGACCGCGAGACCGTTGTCTTTCTGATTGCGAACCATCTGCGCATGTCGTCAACCACCATGCGCCAGGACATCTTCGACCCCAAGGTGGTGGCCGAGTTCACGGAATGCGTCGGCACCACGGAACGGCTGAAGATGCTCACGCTGCTGACCTACACCGACATTAAATCGGTCAACCCGGAAGCTCTGACGCCATGGAAGGCTGAGCTGCTCTGGCAGTTCTACGCGGCCGCGTTCAACCATCTGAGCCGGAGCGTGGACGACCAGCGCCTCACCCAGAGTGTTTCCAACAGCGAACGAATCAAGGAAGTCGTCGCCGCGGCGGGCGAGCCGGATGCGAAACACATCACTTCGTTCCTGGAAGGTTTCCCCAAACGTTATTTGCTGATGCACACATCGAACGAGATTGTGGCCCACTGCCGTATGTACGATCGCCTCAAACAGAAAGATGACGAGCCGCAGATCGACATACTCCGTCGCGATGGCTACTTCGAACTGGTCCTTCTGACCCTGGATTGCCCGGGCTTGTTTTCCCACGTGGTGGGAACGCTCTCGTCCTGGGGAATGAATATCCTGAAAGCCGAAGCATTTTCCAACAAGGCCGGCGTGGTGCTCGACACACTTCGCTTTTCTGACCGGTTCCGGACGCTGGAGCTCAATCCCTCCGAAATAGACCGCCTGAAGCGGAAACTCGCGGAAGCCGTTTCGGGTGAAATCGATGTTGTGGAACTCATGGAGACGAAATTCAAGCCCGGCATTGCAGAGTCCGAAGGTCACGGTCGAGCCCAGCGTGCAGATTGACAACAACTGTTCACAACACAGCACCCTGATCGAGATCATCGCCCAGGACCGTCCCGGGCTGCTCTACGACATCAGTTCCGCCATGGCCGAACTCGGCTGCAATATCGAAGTTGCGATCATCGACACCCAGGGTCAGACTGCCACCGACGTGTTCCATGTGACGTGTGCCGGCACCAAGCTGGACCTGCGACACCAGGAGAAGATGCGAACTGCCCTCCGGCGAACTGGTGGTCCCATCGCGAACCGCGTAGGGACAGATGTCCTCATCTGTCCGGTCGAGCGCAGCTCGACAGTTCTCTGCCGACACCACAAATTAGCGGAGCTTCGCTCCGCCGGACAGATGAGGACATCTGTCCCTACGTGGTCTGTCGCGCTCAGCCAGGTATCTTTGCAGCGCATCCTGCCAGCCGGGCATTGCGATGCCGCGCTTCTCCAGACTCTCTGGCGACAGCACGGAATACTTCGGACGTTCTGCCGGGCGCACGAACTTGTCGCTGGTAGTCTCGCGCACGACTGTGTCGAGTCCAGAACGGGCGATGATTTCGCGCGCAAACTCGTACCAGGAGCACTCACCGCGGTTGGTGACGTGCACTACGCCACTCGCTTCCTTGCGGCATAGCTGAATCAGGGCGCGGGCCAGATCTACTCGAGTAGGTGGGAGAGCCGCGCTGGTCGCCCACTACTTCCAGCCGTGGCCGGGTCGCAGCCAGTTTCAGAATCGTGTCGGGGAAACATTTTCCGCCGGCGCCGAAGAGCCATGAAGTCCGCACGATGCAGCACTGCGGAAGAATCTGCTCAAGCTGCGCCTCGGCCTCGGCTTTCGATTGACCGTAGACGCTGCGGGGCGAGCGGGGATCGCCGGTAGCGTAGGGAGTCGTCTTCGTGCCATCGAAGACGTAGTCGGTGCTGAGAAAAAGCAGGCGAGCACCGTGCTGCTTTGCCGCTTGCGCGACGTTGACCGCTCCGCGGCAGTTCACATTGAAAGCCAGGTCGCGATTGGTCTCGCAGCCGTCAACATCGGTGTAGGCTGCCGCCAGCACAATCCAATCGGGCCGGCTGCGCTGGACCAGGCGCAGCACCTGTTCCGCGTCCCGGATATCTCCATCCGCGGACCCGAATCCAGTGACCTCATCTTCTTTCCATTCACGCATCAGCGCCTTTCCCAGTAAGCCGGTGGCGCCGAAGATAGTGACTCGCATGTGTCTGTTCTCTGTCTTGCCGAGGCGGGCTCTCAAGCCTATGAGTACTGGGTGGCAATCCACTTTCGGTAGCTGCCGCTGGTGACCCCTTTCACCCACTCCTCATTTTGCAAATACCATTCGATGGTCTTGCGAATTCCACTCTCGAAACTCTCGCGCGGCTTCCATCCGAATTCACGTTCAATCTTGCGCGCGTCAATGGCATAGCGGCGGTCGTGACCGGGCCGGTCCTTCACAAAAGAAATCAACTTTTGATGGGGCAGGACCGGATCGTCCGGACACGACTGGTCCAGGATGGCGCAGATGGTCTCCACGATTTCCAGGTTTCGCTTTTCGTCGCCTCCGCCGATGTTGTAGGTCTCCCCAACCCGGCCCTGGGCAAGCACGCGGCGTACGGCATCGCAGTGATCTTCGACGAACAACCAGTCGCGCACATTCTGCCCGTCTCCATACACCGGCAAAGGCTTGCCGGCGCGGGCATTCAGAATCACGAGCGGAATCAGTTTTTCCGGAAACTGGTAAGGGCCGTAGTTATTCGAGCAATTGGTCGTCAGCGTCGGAAGCCCATAGGTGTGGTGATAGGCGCGCACCAGGTGGTCCGCTGCCGCCTTCGATGCTGAATAAGGACTGTTCGGCGCGTACGCCGTGGTCTCGCAAAACGGCGGATCATTCGGGCCGAGCGACCCGTACACTTCATCGGTAGATACGTGAAGCAGACGAAACGATCTGCGATCCGCATCCGACAGGTCCGCGTAATAGGCCCGCGTTTCTTCCAGCAGACTGAATGTCCCAGAAACGTTGGTTCGAATGAAATCATCCGGTCCGTGGATCGAACGATCCACATGACTCTCGGCCGCAAAATGCACGATGGCGCGCGGTTTGTGCTGCTTGAGCAATCCACGCAGCAGTTCGCGATCGCACACGTCTCCCTGGACAAAGCAATATTGCGGATCGGAAGCGACCCGAAGCAAGTTGCCGAGATTGCCAGCATACGTCAGCTTGTCGAGGTTGACCACCGGAGTTTTTTCCTGCTCGATCCATTGCAGGATGAAGTTGGAACCGATGAATCCGGCCCCTCCGGTCACCAGAATCGTTTTTTCCATATGAGCAGGTCGCGCCGGGTTGAGTCTTGGCTCATTCGGCGATGCCGCTCTGATTGTAATCAAAAATTAAGAATTGAACGTACGTCACCACGATTCACGTGGGGACAGCCGAGGGCGGGCATTGGCAACGCGGGCGCCTGCGACCCCTTGGTAGAGTTGAACGAGCAGCGGGAAGGCGCGAATATCAACCTGAACGTCCACTCAGGCGAGCACTACCACCAGCAGACAATACGAGAGCGAGAGGTGCCAGGTCCGTTTTACTTCCCGCCAGTCGCGAGTTTGATCACCGCAGGTGGTCGGCTGGTCTTGGCGCTCGCCGAGAAGTGCGTCGCGAATGCCGGGGAAACGTATCTCTTTCGGATCCTGTGTGCCCAGGCAGCTGCCGCCAAGAGCGAGGATGAACTAGCAAACGTCCTGCCACAACGTCAAGCTGCCATTCGCGACCACATCAGCTATGTTAGAGCTGTGGCCCTCGAAGCCATTCCCGAGGCATTTGTATCAGTCCGTAAAGAGCCGATTTATGCATAACGTGCAATGGATTCTACGCGTAAACTGTCGCTAGCCTCTTAAATGAACATTAAACCCTGTAGTAGCCACCGGTCATTGATTAGATCGGGGGTATGCCGTTCGTCGGTGTTGTGCTTCATGGCACAGAGCGCAAAGGGTGACCAAGTTCGAGTCGTCATCATCGCCTTGTTGACTGCGTGGTTGCTTGTGGTGGACATGAAGATTTTGTCTGGAACCGCAGATCTGGCATTTCCAGCCATCGCGTAGCAACACCTGTTTCCTGAGCTTGTAGTAAGCCTCTGAATCAAGCCGCAGGCGCGATCGCTTGGGACGGATCCGGTTCACGAAGCCTTTCCGGTCACTTCGTGGAGAAAAGCCTGCCGTTGTTCCCCAGGCAGGAATTTGAAGAACCTCGCCATCGATTGAAGCAGTACGGTCGGGTCGTCGTTTTCGAGGTTCGCTCCCGCCAGGAAATCCGCACAGATCATCTCCAGGCAGTAGCCTCGCGACTTGTCCGTACCCAACATTAAGGCCGCTGTCTCAATCGCCTGCTCGACAACCGGAATCTGGGTCTTGTACAGCTTGAAGTAGATGATCTCCCACGGTTCCGATTCCCGCCCGGTCAGTTCCCTTTCCACTTCTCGCTTGAACTCATCCTTCGGCAGTGCGCGCGCTTTGTGCAGCCAGGTTGCACAATCGAACTCCTGACCATCCCTCCTAGCGACTTTTGCCAACTCCAGTCCCTTCGTCCATCCCACCTCCTTCAGGTCCTTTCTGGCCTGCGGCGGCAGGTGCTCATGGATCGACATGAGGTAGTAAGCCTTCCGCCGAGATTCCGGGAACCGCCTCGCCAGAAACTCGTCAAACGATTTCAGTTTCTCCAGCCGCCAGTATTGCCCCGCCCGCACTTCGCACAGGTAGCGTCCCAACTCCACGAAGCGGGTATCCCGCTCGGCTTCAGACTCGCCGCTCCCAGGCCAGGATCTCGTCGATCTTGGTCAGAACGAACAGGGCCCGCTTGCGATTGAGCTTGGGTAGCATGGGCGGGATTCCTAGTACGTAAGCTCGTCAAGCCAACCAAGGTCGTCTGCTCCTGGACGTCGCACCAGCGTCGCTTCGGTCAAATCCGGCCGCCCCAGGCACAGTCCTAGATAAGGACAGCTGGTGCACGGGTTCTGGGGGAAACGGATCCCGCTGTGGGGCAGGAACTCGGCCGCTTCGATCCGCCGGATCGAATCCTTGACCAAGTGTCCGAACTCTTCGCGCTGTGCGTCGCTGATGGTTGTCCGGAAGTACTGAATCTCGACCAGCCGCTTGCGGACGAATACCACCTGAGCCACGTCTGCGATCCCTGTCACCCAGGAATAGCAAACCAGCTGAGGATCCAGGGCCAGCAGTCCGGCAGGTTCTTCCGGATAGCGGCTGGCAGTGGTCTTCCACTCGAGCAGGCAGCGGGTGCCGTCGAGCTCACCGATGGCATCGACGTAGGCCACGAAGTCGTTCTGCCCCACCAAGGGCGTGGTGTATTTGATCTGCAAATTGCGACGAGGCTGTCGGACGCGAACCCGATCGTCCTGGGCGAAGCGATCGAGCAGCTGGACGCCCGATTGCAACATACGGTCCCAGCTGTCCCGCTCGGAATAGTGGAGACCGCTTTCCCGATGAGCTGTCCCATTCCCGGTAGAGCACCGCCGCGGCATCCTGCCGCTGGAAGTAGGCGCCCACGGCTTGTTCGAATGCTCGGCCGAATAGCATGGCCGCCCGGGTGTCTTTCTCCTTCCAGCCATCGAGGTAACGATGCTTGTAGCGACGTGGGCAGGACAGATACTGGCTGATCTGGGTATAGCTGTAGGTCATGAGGAGACCTCGGCCGTACTCGGATCGGTGTCAGCAAAACCGGACAGCTCTTCCCATCGAGCCGCCGGCGCGAAACCGTCGAAGTTAAGGACGGATGTGCCGTGTACGGTGACCTCGCTGACTTTGACCACGCCCCACAGGTCGACCACCGCTTTTTCGTCGATCTCACTCCTCCCCAACAATTCCGCGTCGTAGCCGAACTCACGCAAGAACCAGCTCAGCTTCCACATCGCCCGGGGTGTGCAGTAAAGACGCCCGGTCATGAAACACCCGGTCAGGTGCTTGGGCTTGAGGACAGCGAAGCGGATCTCGTAATAAGGTTTCTGCTTGTGCCAGCGATACTGGGCTCGGTCCACCCGGACCAGGAAGATCCCGTCCGGAACGGAGTGAATGGCCGACAGCATCCGCTGGGCGGAGCGACTCGAAGTAACGCCTCATGCTGCACCTTCCTTGTTTACCGGATAGCTGTTGAGCTGGCAGAGCAGTGCATTGCGGTCTTTCTCGGCCCAGTCGGCGAGGTGGACGACGAAGGCTTCGACTTGCTCGCGGGTAGCTTCGCGGAGGGTCTTGGTCCCGCAGAAATCGACGGCGTAGGACTTGACGAGATTGGCATCGAGTTGATGCTGGCGGATCAGCTGGCAGAGGCGGTCGCGGACTTTGGGGCCGCCGTAGTTTCCGTTCTTTCCGTTGACGGGCTGAGGTGGGAGCTTCTTCGACTCGCGAGTGGAGGAAACTGGTTCGGCAAAGGAGCCGATCTCCTCAACCGAGCAGATGCCGATGCCGTAGGCCTTGCGCAGGGCCCGATTAACCGCCCGAGTTTCGGCTACACGCATCTCGGCGCCGTGGACCAGGGGAGAGACATTCGAGGGATCGGCATCGCCATAGCCGACAAATCCTCTACATGCTCGGGACTTGAAAACAGCTGCTCGGAACACCCAACGAGAGGTCGCGGGATCGCTGGAGGCGAGAATCGGACGGGAATGGATCCCCGCACAATGACGGCGTTCGGCTAGGCGAAGCAACCCAGAATGGGTAACGTACCAGGCCCCGCCAAAGTACTTAACATCCCCGCTTGCGAGAGAAACCTGATGCCTTTGAACCAGTTCCCTCAAGCCACCCAGGACAGAGCTGGGCAAGTCCCCGTAAAGTGACTTTGCGAACCGCGACTCACGTGCGAAATTGTCTTGAGTAGATTTCATATGCTCCTCGTTGAAAACAGGGATGCAGCAATTCTGACGTTACGTTTACGATGCGGGAATTTAAGAAGGCTCGATAGAGGTGGGGTCAAGCGGTAACTCCCGTCAATCCTTATATTGATATTTTATCATTATCTAGATATATGCAGTCAAGGGCAAAATCAAAGGTAAAACACGTCTCGGTCGACTGGGTCGCGGTGGGTCGCCGGATCCGGGAGATGCGCGGCTTTGATATGACGCAACAGGAGTTCGCCGACCGCGTTGGCATCAGCCAAAACTATCTCTCCCTAATGGAACGAGGTAAGGTGGAAATTGGGGCGGAGATCCTGCTCCGGGTAGGTCGGGAGTTTGTGAGGAGTATTGAATGGCTGTTAACGGGGCAAGAGTAACAAGTGAACCTAAGTGCTTGATAACTCTGTGAATAGCCTCTCTCGGGATTTCCCTTCGCGTTTAGCCTCGGTATGCGACCTTTGGTAACGTACCTCGCGTTTTTTCCGGACAGGCTTGCGCGTCTATCAGCATCTAACTAAAAGCAGCGCGCTGTCCTTGATTGGCGCTTAAGTATTTGCCGCTGGGGGAGCAAATGCGCCAACCGAGAATACTTTCGGCATCCGGGGAGAACGTTTCGCATGTCTCGACAAGAACCGTCACAAGATTCCTCAACCAGACCAGCAGAAAATCATGCGCGCAAGCGACCCACATCGGAACGCAAGATCCTGGCCAACCGCAGAAACGCGCTTCGCTCCACCGGACCGAAAACCGAGCGAGGGAAACGCGCTGTGTCTCGGAACGCGATCAAGCATGGCTTTCTTGCGCGAGAAGTTGTGATTACTGCTGGAGATGGCGAAGAGAGTCTCGAAGAATTTCATGCCTTGGTCGAAAACTTGGGGAACTCCTACAAACCGGTGGGTGTTGTCGAGGAAACGCTCGTACAAACCATCGCTACCGCCCTGTGGAGGAAAGCGCGTGTCATTCGTGCCGAGAACGGAGAAATTCGCAAGCAGCTTGACACCCTGAGGGTAGACCGCGCACTGCGAGATTCTGACAGGGTTAATCTCACACTGGCCGTATCCAATTTGGAGTTAGGATTCTTCAGTCGCGAGAAGGCTGCTGACAAAACCCCCTTAATGGAACAATGGGCTGCACTGCAAGGCCACCAAACTACTCTGCGAGAACATGGTTCCGGCCTCGTATACTTGCGCGCACTTTTGGAGAATGCGAAGGCCGAGATGGCCAGCAATGGCTATTTGTCAGAGAAGACCTGTGCAGACATTTTTTGCGAGTTCGGCTTTTGGGACTACTTGTTCGCATTGCATTGTAGCCACGCCCGTGCGCCAGCGGCCAAAACGGAAGACCGACTATCTGAAAAAGTTGTGGACCGACAAACCGAACAAGAGCGCGCCTATACCACCGCCCTCATTGAGGAGCGACTGACAAGGATTAGTGATTTTAAAGGATATGCACTAGAGCGCGAGAACCTTGCGGTGGACGCTGAAGCCCGAAGCTTCAGTTTGCCAACCGCAGGAGCAACGGACAAGATTCTCCGGTACGAGGCTCACCTGGACCGTCAACTTTATCGTGCCATGGACCAACTGGAGCGTCTGCAACGTCAGCGCGCAGGCGAAAATGTGCCGCCGCCTGTCAACATCAATCTGGGTCGGAGGACATAGGCTTTTAGCGAAACAAAGCCAACAAATCCTTTGATTTCAGATGCTGAACTGAGTTAGCGCCTAAAGTCATCAATTTGTGGGCGGCATCTTCTTGCAGACGATGACGGTGTGCCCGGTTTTAGAATCGATCCGGGTAGTGACTGGTTCACAGCGGCACGATACAGTGTTTGCGTTCTCCTGCTTAGTGACTACGCAGTGCTCGATGACCTCCGCGGTGGGCGGCGGCATCTGACTGCGGACCGGGGCAGGCGCGGCGGCAGGCGGAACAGGAGGCGGCGCGGCAGCGACAGGCTTTTTCTTGCCCGAACAGCCCACCAGGCACAGAAGCAAAATGAGCCACAGGTTTCTCATTCGATAAATAACAACCCAATGCGCTCACTATAATCCCTCCCGCGCGACTCAACCTATAGCATCAGTGATACCAAGCTTAAGGATTTGCGGATCATCTACATCAGCGCGTACAAAAAACCATCCGCGCTGCCCACATAAATAACGTTGTTCACCACCACAGGCGATGACAGCATCGCCCCAACGGTCAGCATCTTGCTGACGCCAATTATCATGTTGTCGTAGAAACTGTCTCCGTACGCGGCTTCGTAATTTGGAGTTCCGTCCGGCTTGGTAAATGCAGGCCCATTTTGGCGTGAAGCGTCGGTTTCAAATGTCCAGGCTGGTTTCTGGGTCGCGAGATCGATGGCGACGAGTTTTCCCTGATGCGAACCGATGTAGAGCATGCCGCCGGCGATCGCCGGAGAGGAAAAGAACGGCCACTCCTTGAACTTAACGGAAAAAATCGGAGTTCCGGCCGCTGCATCCACAGCGTAGACGGTCGCACTGTCCGACGTTGCGAAGTACACTTTGCCGTCCTGAACGGCTGGCGACGTGATGACCCATGATCCCTTGTTGTTGAAGGCCCATTTTTTCTCGCCGGTGTGGGCGTCCAGCGCGTACAAGTTCGAATCACGACAACCAAAGTACACCAATCCGTCCATGATCGCAGCGGAGGATTGAATGCCGACCTGGTTGTAGATGTCGTGATCTTCCCCGGTCTTGAAGCGCCACTTTTCTTTTCCGCTGGCGGCATCGAGCGCATAAAAGTAACTGTCCCAGCTTCCGATGAATACGGTTCCGTCGGAGATTGCCGGAGACGCATGGACAACATCTCCGGTGTGAAATTTCCATTTCAGCGTGCCGGTTGCCGAGTCCAGGGCGTAGACGTTCCCGTCACCGCTTCCGAAATAGACCGCGCCGCCCCATAACGCCGGAGAGGACAAGTATGCGTCATAAGGGTCGGGCATGAGTTCTGCCGCCGGCTGAGAACCGTGCAAATGCTTTCCTTCGAACCGTCTCTCGCCTTCGGTTTGAAACTTCCACTTCAGTTTCCCGCTGATCGCGTCGACGGCGTAGAACCTGCCGCTGTAGCTGCCGAAATACACAACTCCGTTCTCCACCGCCGGCGAAGACGTCACCCGCACACCGGTGGAGAGCTTCCATTTTTGTGTACCGGACTCGAGATCAACAGCGTATAGATTGCCGTCCGTGCTGCCGAAAAAAACCATCCCGTTTGCCACCGCAGGCGACGAGATCACCTGGCCATCGGTGTGGAATTTCCATTTGACCCGACTGAACCTGGGAACACCAGTGGCGGCGTATACGCCGGTGTGGGCCAGGTTTCCGCGGAACATGGCAGCATCCTGAGCGAGCGCAGTCAGACCAAGGAGCGCGGCGAGCAGAAAACAGCGGACAATTTTCATCCGGAATAGACGCGGGATTCTGGATAAGGTCACCACCGACCATGAGGGTGCCCCGTCCAAGCTCTGCTTGGGCGGGGATTTTTAGTAAGGGACTGTTCAGATGCCGACGAAAATCCCCGTCCAAGCAGAGCTTGGACGGGGCACCCCTCATGGTCGGTGGTGAAAAAAGGGAAGCCGAAGCTTCCCTTCTGATCACCTTCGTTTGGCGAACTACTACAGTGCGGTGCAGACCGACTTTACCTCGGTGTACAGCTCCAGGACATCGTGGCCCATTTCGCGTCCCCAGCCCGATTGCTTGTACCCGCCGAAAGGCAACGCAGCGTCGAACACGTTGAAGCAATTGATCCACACCGTGCCGGCGCGCAGTTGCGAAGCCAGGCGATGAGCCTTTGCGATATCGCGAGTCCAGATTCCCGCAGCCAGACCGTATACCGTGTCATTGGCTACCTTCACTACGTCGTCGTAATCGGAGAAAGGAATCGCGGTAACGACAGGCCCGAAAATCTCCTCCCGCACCACTTTCATGTTTTCGTTGGTGTCGACCAGGACGGTCGGCTCGACGAAATATCCTTTATCTCCGTGGCGTTTGCCTCCGGTCACTGCCTTTGCTCCTTCCGAGCGTCCGGCTTCGAGATAGCCGCAAACCCGGTTGAGTTGCTCCTCGGAAACCAGAGGCCCCATGTCGCTGGATGTCGTCCCATCCCGGACCGATATTGATCTTCTTTGCTTTCGCCGACACTCCTTCGACCACTTCGTCGAAGATGCTTTTCTCGACATACAAGCGGGAGCCGGCGCAGCAGGTTTGTCCCTGGTTAAAGAAGATGGCGCTGGCCGATCCTGCGATTGCTGACTTTACATCGCCGTCACCAAAAACCACGTTGGGAGATTTGCCGCCCAATTCGAGCGACACTTTCTTGAGGTTGCCCGCAGCGGCCTGCAAGATCAGCTTGCCGACTTCGGTCGAACCGGTGAAGGCCACTTTATCGACGTCAGGATGCGACGCCAGGGCAGCGCCCGCGGTTTCACCATAGCCCGGGACGATGTTCACGACTCCGTCAGGAATTCCCGCTTCCTGAACCAGTTCGCCCAGCCGCAGGCAAGTAAGCGGAGTCTGTTCAGCTGGTTTGATGACCACGGTGCATCCCGTAGCCAACGCCGGGGCCAGCTTCCAGGCCGCCATCAGCAACGGGAAATTCCACGGAATAATCTGGCCGACCACTCCCACCGGCTGACGCAAGGTGTAGGCGAAAAACTTCCCGGCAATCGGGATCGTGTTGCCTTCAATCTTCGTCGCCCAGCCCGCCATATAGCGGAAAATGTCCACGGCCAGCGGGACATCCGCCACCCGCGCAACCTTCTGAGGTTTGCCGTTGTCGAGCATTTCGAGCTCGGCAAACTCTTCCAGGTTTTGCTCCAGCAAATCGCCCAGTTTCCAGATCAGGCGTCCGCGCTCGGAGGGCGTCATCTTCGACCAGGGACCGGTTTCGAACGCGGCGCGAGCGGCCTTGACGGCGCGGTCAATGTCTTCGCGATCTCCCTCGGCGACGCGGGCCAGGACTTCGCCCGTGGCTGGGTTGTAGGTGGGGAAAGTCTTGCCCGAAGCGGCTTCGACCCACTGTCCATTAATCAGCATCTTGCGGTTCTTGGAGACGTAGCTTGTGACTTTGTCGTCCATGTGAACGTTTGATAATACGGTTGCCATGATTCCCTCCTCAGTTGCGAATTTTCAAGCAGGCGTACGTCGAGGTACCGCCCCAGGACGGGGCAAGAGCAGGGCGTCCCGCTAAGCCAAATAATAGCCGAGTTCGTATATTCAACCGGCCAACCATTACCCGCACCACCGGGGATTGTAGCTCATCCCGAGGGTAATGTGGGCGCGAGCTACCCTCGCTCGTGCTGTCTGGGACGCGAGGGGAGGGGATTTTGGGGAGTTTTGAAGAGCAGGCTTGAAAGCAGGCTCGTGCGGCTGCCGCACGAGCGAGGGCGCTCGCGCCTACACGTGCAATTGGCGTTCAGGCTGCCGATGACCGGAAATCGTGTTTCCATCGCGTCCCACTGTGTCTACAATGTATTTTCACTCCGAGGTGACCTAAAACATGCTCGATTCGCGCTCGCGCCGCTGGACGGTGATTGCCTCCGGGCTGCTCTGCGGTGCGCTGGCCATAGTCGTGCTGTTCACCAATCGTGGCGCGTTCTTCAGTCCCCTGGCCGTGGTCGTGATGGGCGCCGTCGGACTGGCCGCCGTCCTGCTGCAACTTCGCCTGCAAAATCGAGATCGCGCACCGTCATCAAGTTCGCCCGCGTGGCTCAACATCCTGGGCATCCTCTTTGCCCTGGCAGCGTTTTTCGCCGACCTGTTTCACATTGCTCAGCCGGTCACCGAAGCCCTGGCGTTGGGGGCGGTCGCGAGCTTTGGTGTCAGCGGCGTAATCATATCTGCGCAGCTTTCGTAAACGCGCCACTTCCAAATGAGTTTCGGGCGTCGGCCTTTCCCCCCGGGCAGCAAAGAGAAGTAACGATGCCGACTCTCGTATACTTTCAATCGTTCCCGCCGATTCTGGTGGTCGACAAGTAACGCCGGCACAGGATACGAGTTCATGGCAGCGCACATCGAACCCAACATTGACGAATACCTCCGCAAGCGGCTGATGCCGGTGGAGGGCGCGATACCGCACCTGGACGGGATCGACATGTATGGCAACTCCATCCCCGCCAGCACCGTGGGCGGCGATATTTTCGAGTACATCAACTTTCAGCAGCGTTACAACATTGACGCTCGCATCGCACGCGCTCTCAAACAGTCCAAGGATTTTCTCGTGCCTCTTCCCGAGGGCCAGACTCCGCGAAACTACAGTGGATTCGCATGTGCAGTGGCTGAAGTGCCGGCCGGGCTACGAGCCTGTCATGGAAGGCGAGTACAGATGGGCGAAGAGCTCCGAACAGCTGAGAATCGCTGAAGACCTGAATGAGTTGTACACCACGGCAGGAGTGCTGATTGTGGATGCCGAGGGTCACGGAATCATCTCGGCAAAGATCGCGTCAACCGTGCACGACACTTTTCACTCGCTCATGCTTTCGGAACTCGATCACAGCGGAAGGACCACCCCAGGGTTCTTCGAGAAGATCAATCTCAGGCTGGCGCAGTCCGTCACTGCGCGGAACGCTCTGGGACGCGATCCCAATGACAGCGCGCGCGAAATCGCGACCATGCTCTACGGCGAAATCCATCCCGGCGGGAATTTTCGTTTCGTAAATTTCGGCCACCCTCCTCCGCTGGTGTTTTCCAACGAATTCGACAAGTTCATGGAGATTGACGACGCCCGCATGGTGCAGTTCCTCGCGCTGGGACTGGAAATTCCCGAAGACCATCCCGACCGGAACAAGTATTTCTCGATGGCGCTCCGGACCAGGCAGATCAACTCATCAGACGTAGCAGAAATCACCCTCATGAGCCCGGGAGACCTGCTCTTCCTCTACACCGACGGGGTCTACGACGGCAGCGACAAACAGGACCGCAAGCAGATTGAACAGGTGATTCGCGAACGCAAGAATGAGCCGGCCAGAGAAATTTGTAACGCGATCCTGCAATACGCAGTCACGCAGGACCATCACCTGCAGGAGATCACCGAAGAGGACCGGATTGATGACAAGACTGTGTTTATCATCAAACGCAGGTAGCAAGCAGTCGCTGACGGCTCAGTGAGTGCAGTTTCAAAATAGGACAAGATTATTTTGCTCACCAGGCTTTTGCTAGCGCAACCGGTGGCGCTGCGGTAGTGTTCTCTCAGGGTAAAGAGTCCTTCAGGCTTGCGAGGGTGGAGCAGGCCTTCAGGCCTGCACTTAACGCCTCCTCTCAGAGGGGCTTCAGCCCCTAAGGTACTTCGTGACAATCCCACACCGTGGAACCACAGGCGACGGAACTTATTTCGTCACCGCGTCAACCTGGGGAAAGCAATGCCTTCTTCAGTCTGAGCGGATGGCCAAATTGTTCATAGACGTCCTGTTCCACCATCAGAAGCAAAGCAAATATCGCCTGCATGAATTTGTGGTGATGCCCAATCACTTCCACGCTCTGCTCACGCCACTTTCCCCAGTTACTCTAGAGAAGACCGTCCAATTCATCAAAGGAGGTTTTTCCTTCCGGGCCAAAAGAGAACTAGGCTTTGTCGGCGAGATCTGGCAGACCAGTTTCTATGACCACAGAGTAAGAGACGGAGAAGAATATTCCAGATTCCGGCACTACATCCACATGAATCCTGTGCGGCGGGGTCTGGTTCCGAGTCCCGAGGAGTTTCCCTACGGTTCCGCGATACTGAAGCTTGATGAAGTACCTCAGTGGCTAAAGCCAGCCGCATAGGCAGCTTCAAATGCAGGGCTGAAGCCCTGCTCCACCCTCTGCTCGATCCACAAGGTTTTCGGGCGCTGGTTCTGGCTTGTTTTTGATCCATGCGTAGTCTGATTCTAGCGGCTGATTCTTGGGTGGAGCAGGCCTTAAGGACTGCATTGACATGCGCTGTCTGACGGGCTTTAGCCCCAGAGGTACATCTACTTCTTCACCTGTATTCCCAGTTCCTTCAGCTGCGCCTCGCTGACCGGCGTCGGCGCATCCACCATCAGATCTACGGCGCGAGCAGTCTTGGGAAATGGAATGACTTCACGCAGGCTATCCGCGCCGGCGAGGATCATCACAATGCGATCGAGTCCCGAGCGCAATGCCGCCGTGCGGAGGCGTGCCATACTCCAGCGCTTCCAGAAAGAATCCGAAGCGGGACGCGCGCCTCTTCTTCCGTCATGCCGAGAGCACGGAATATCTTGCTCTGAATATCCTGGCGATGAATACGGATCGAACCCGAGCCCAACTCGGTGCCGTTTAACACCACGTCGTAAGCCAGCGCGCGAA
Source organism: Terriglobia bacterium (assembly GCA_963812835.1). Classification (GTDB taxonomy): domain Bacteria; phylum Acidobacteriota; class Terriglobia; order Terriglobales; family Acidobacteriaceae; genus JAIQFF01. Next base: position 75,342 of record CAWEWN010000009.1, on the reverse strand, counting down.
TTTCTCCCAGCGGAGACTTGGGATCGCCCGTCGTGTCGTAGCTCGTCTCGAGCTTGGCCATGTCCTCGTCGTGGAGCGACGTGAAGGGATGATGGGCCGCGTTCCATCTGCCCGATTCGCGGTCCCACTCGAACATGGGGAAATCTGTCACCCACAAGAAGCGGTAGTCTTTGGCTGGATCGCCGGTCTTGGCAAAAGCTCCGTGCTTGGCGGCGTATTTTTGCGCGAGATCAAGCCGGAGCTGTCCGCAGGTCTGGAAAAACTGATTCGCACTTTGTTTCGAGTCTGCCTTGCGCACCACCAGCAGCCACAAATCTCCAGGCTCGACGCCAGCAGCTTTCAGAATTGGCTCGAGCGAATTGGGATAGTCACGGGCAAAGCGATTGGGATCCGTCATCAGACTTACGTATGACGTGCCCTGCGCATGCGCAAACGCTCCATAGGTTCCAATCGTTCGCCGTTCCGTCCCGGAAATATCTCCAGCCTTCGGAATCCGAATCAGCGCCGAAGTAAAATCCGGACTGACCTTGAATGCCGCGGCGAATTTCTCCAGCTCCTCCGGTGTGAACGCCGCGCGCACGTCTGCCATGGCCGGCAGGCGCATGTCTGGTTTGTCGCTGCCGTAAAGACGCATGGCCTGGTCATAACTCATGCGCGGAAACGGCGTCTTGATCTCATGTCCAGCGGCCTTGAACGCTGCCGTCAGGAAGCCTTCGACCACCTCCCAAACCCGCTCCGGCTGCGGATACGACATCTCCAGATCGATCTGGGTAAATTCCGGCTGGCGATCGGCGCGCAGGTCTTCGTCGCGGAAACAGCGCACAATCTGAAAATATTTATCGAATCCCGAGATCATCAGGATCTGCTTGAACATTTGCGGCGACTGCGGCAAGGCGTAGAAACTTCCCGGCTGCACCCGGCTGGGAACCAGGTAGTCGCGCGCGCCTTCCGGCGTCGAGCGGGTCATGAACGGAGTTTCAATTTCGAAAAATCCCTGCGCCGAAAGATAGTCGCGAATGGCCAGCGCAACCTTGTGCCGCAGTTCGATGTTGTACTGCATCGCGTCGCGGCGCAGATCGATATAGCGATACTTCAGCCGCATCTCCTCGTTCGGCAAAACAGTTTCGCTGGGCAGGAATGGCGGCTGCTTCGATTCGTTCAGGATGCGCAGCTCTTCCGCGATCAGTTCCACTTCGCCGGTGGCGATGTTCTTGTTCACCGTGTCGGGAACGCGCTGCTTGGCCGTACCGACCACCGCGATGACGTACTCGTTGCGCAGCGCTTCAGCTTTTTGGTGAACCGCCGGATCACGCTCCTTGTTGAACACCACCTGGGTGACGCCGCTGCGGTCGCGAATATCAATAAAGATCAGGTTGCCCAAGTCGCGCCGCCGGTTGACCCATCCCATGAGTACAGCCTTCTTGCCGGAATCTGCCGGACGCAGAGCGCCGCACATATGGGTACGTCGTAGATCGCCAAGAAAATCGAGCAAGTTGTGCCCTTCAGTGAAGAATGGAGTTGTAAGCCGAACTAAAGATTATAAATGTAGGCGCGAGCGTCCCGCTCGTGTGACAGGTCCAGAACCAGTTTTCGAGTCGATACTCAGTCAATCGGCCGCGCCGCGGTTGCCTGCTGGAACTTAAGCCGCCACTGGTCGTCCTGCTTCACCCAAAGATCGGAAATATGCTGATACCGCGGCGCCATGCCAGGAGCATCGCCTTCAGGCATGTGAATGATGCAATCGTAAGTGACAACCGCGGCCTCGTCGTCGACCGGCACAACTCGCAGATTGTAGATGTAATAATCTTTGAGCTCGCCATCGCGCGCAGTCTCAACAATTTCTTCCTTGTCATGAAGCCGGCCTTCGCTGCCCACGAATACGAAATCGTCCGTCAGCGTCCGCTTCAGGAAGTCTACGTTCTTGCTCTTCTGAGCTTCCGGCACTGCCTTGGTACTGGCAATCAGCGACTGCTCCAGCGGGCTCAGCGGCTTCGACGCGTTGCCTTGTACTTGCGCGAACGTGATGGTCGAAAGGCAAAGTAGGCAGGCAATTAATGCGAGATTTTTCAGAGTCGGTTTTCTCATAGTGCTCCCATCAGCAAAACGTACCCATGCTTTTCCGGTAATCCCTCGGCCTACCCCCGGCGTCATCCTGAGGGACTTCAGTCCCGAAGGATCTAGCGCGAAGCGGATGTGCACTTGTTCACAGTCGTAGAGATCCGCGCGAGATGCTTCGCAAGCTCAGCATGACGCCCGATTCGAAAGGAAGCGTCACTGGTTCACCCGCGCTACTTCGCTTGAATCCTACCCGCCAGTTCGGCGCGCGGGACCGAAACCTGCTCGCCGGTTTCCAGATTCTTGAGCGCGAACGAACCTGACTTGACTTCATTTTCGCCTACGATCAAGACGTAACGTGCGCCCATCTTGCTTGCTGTCTCGAACGACTTCTTGAGACGAAAATTCTCGTCTCCCAGTTCGACCACCAGATCATGACGACGCAACTCCCGCGCCAGGCGTGCAGCCTCGCGATCCATGCCCGCGCCCAAAGGGGCGATATAGACATCCGGCTTGACCTGCACTGCCTCGGACGATTCCTGCAACGCAAGCACCAATCGGTCCTCGCCAATCGCAAAACCGATTCCCGGAGCGCTGGGACCGCCCAGCGACTCCGAAAGCCCGTCGTAGCGCCCGCCGCCGAGGATCGCATTCTGCGCCCCTAAAGCGCCGTGGGTGAATTCAAATGCCGTCCGCGTGTAGTAGTCGAGCCCGCGAACAAGTCGATCGTCCAGCGTAAAAGGCACGCCGACCGCTTTCAGGATCTCCTGCACCTCTTCGAAGTGCTTGCGGCAACCCTCGTCAAGAAACTGGCTGATGCGCGGCAGTTTGTCGATGATGGGCTGGTCCTCGGGCACTTTGCAATCAAACACCCGCAACGGATTGGTGACGGCGCGGCGTTGGCAATCCTCGCACATGCCGGAAACCACGGGTTCAAGCGCCTTGCGCAAAGCTTCGTTGTAGGCCGCGCGATCGTTGGCGCAACCAACCGAATTCAGTTGCAAAGTCCAGTCTCGAATGCCGAGCCGGTCGAGCAGTGTCGCCAGCAACTCCAACACCTCGGCATCGCGTGCCGGAGACTCGCTGCCCGCGCTGGCCGGCCCGATGACCTCCGCGCCAATCTGATAGAACTGGCGATAACGCCCCTTCTGCGGACGCTCCCGCCGAAACTGCGGACCGATGTAGTAAAGCTTGTTCAGCCCGCGATCCCACAATTTGTGTTCGATGTAGGCGCGCACGACGCTTGCGGTATTTTCGGGGCGAAGCGTGAGCGACTGGCCTTTTTCACTTTGGGCCCGTCCGCGGTCTTCCCACGTGTACATCTCCTTGGCGACAACATCGGTTTCTTCGCCCACACCGCGGGCGAAAAGTTCGGTCGATTCGAAAATCGGAGTGCGTATCTCGTGAAAATTGTAGGCGCGGAAAACGTCACGCACCGCGGCCTCGACGAAGTTCCACAACGCCGTCTCCGGCGGAAGAAGATCGCGGGTTCCTCTTACAGCTTTGATCATGAATTGAGACCAGCTCTCAGTTTCAGGTTCTCGGTTCTCAGTTAGTCGCGAACGGGAGCCGTTCGAAAGGATACCTCAATCAAGCAGCAAACTCTTCGTCACGCGGCACCGGCATGGGCGGAGGCACGCGGTCCGTCACTTCGGCCAGGGCAGCGAGTTTCTCCGCCAGCGCGCGGGTCAACGATCCAGGCTGATAACGCCAACGAAAATTCCCATCCGTAACGCTGGGAGTATTCAGGCGGCCTTCGCTGCCCAGTCCCAACACATCCTGCAACGGGATCACCGCGAGGCTCGCCACCGACTCCTGCGCCAGACGAATAAAAGCCCAGTGGATGCCATCTTCGCAGCGCCCAACATACGCCTGAATCGCCCGCCGCTCGCTTTCGGAGATGCCTGACGTCCACCAGCCCAGCGTGGTGTCGTTATCGTGAGTGCCGGTATAGACCACGCGATCGGTCGTGAGACGGTGCGGCAGATAAACATGGGCGCCGGCGTCGGAGAAACCAAATTGCAGCACCGCCAACCCAGGAATCTGATGACGCTCCCGCAGCGCATGCACTTCCGGCGTGATATAGCCGAGGTCTTCAGCGAAAAAAGGCAGCCCGCCCAGGGTGTCACGCAGCTTGTTGAACAACTCGTCCTTGGGACCGTCGACCCAGCGGCCATTTACCGCGGTCGGCTCGTTGGCGGGAATCTCCCAGAACTGTTCGAAGCCGCGAAAGTGATCGAGACGAATGTAGTCGCAGGTTTCGGCCCCCCAGCGCAAACGATCAATCCACCAGTCATAGCCGCGCGCTTTGATCGCTACCCAGTCATATAGAGGAGTTCCCCAGCGCTGGCCCGTGGCGCTAAAGGCGTCCGGTGGGACGCCGGAAACTGCCACGGGCTCGAGATCGTCCTTCCGCAGGCGGAAGAGATCGCGGTGCGCCCAAACATCAGCGCTGTCGTAGGCCACGAAAATGGCGATGTCCCCCACCACGCGAATAGACCGCTGCGCACAGTAGCGACGCAAAGCGTGCCACTGCTCGTAAAAGAAAAACTGAATCACGCGTCGGATATCTACTTCAGCAGCCAATTCCTTGCGGGCTGTGGCCAGCGCGGAAGCTTCGCGGCGAGCGAGTGCCTGCGGCCACTCCTTCCAGCATTTCCTGTCGTAGCGTTCACGCAAGGCATCGAAGAGAACAAAATCTTCCAGCCACCACGTATTGCCCTCACAGAAGCTTTCAAAACGATTGCGGCAGATGCCCTGGGCGTTCTGTAGAAAATTCCGGGCGGCTTCGACGATCAGCGGCAGCTTGCGATGGAAGACTTCTTCATACTCGACCGCGCCAGTCTCGCGCGGCAGGCTGGCCAACTGTGATGCGTCCATCCAGCCATGCTCCGCCAGGCGCTCCAGGCTGATGAGCAAGGGATTGCCCGCAAATGCCGAGGTTGAAGAGTAGGGAGAATTCCCCGTGGCCGGAGGGCCGAGAGGCAAAACCTGCCACAATCCCTGGCGCGCGGACGCCAAAAAATCGACGAACTCATACGCGGCAGGACCAAAATCCCCAATACCACCACGCGCAGGAAATGATGTCGGGTGCAGCAGGATACCGGTGGCGCGGGGGAATGACATCACTGTGGACTACCACGATGCTACCAGCAATTCTGGAGGTGTTGGGCGTCCCCCGCTTTACTCTCCCTGTTCCGGGGCGGCCTGCGCACGGGTCAGGTTCTTCATCTCGTCCGCGTTGATCTGGATTTTTCCGGCCTTTTCCATCTGCGCCCGCAGATTGGTTACGAACAGCCCAAACATCTCCTGCTGCTGGTTCTGGATGAGCGCGTCGCGGATCTGGTCCTTTTTGGCTTCGAAATCCTGCGGCGTCGGCTCCTGCTTTTCCGTGACCGACAGCACTACACCTGTATTGCCGTTGGCTATCGGTCCGCTGATCTCCGCTACCTTCAGAGTGAAAGCCACCGAGGCGCCGCCCGACATGGCCCCAATGTCCGGCACTTGTCCGTCGGGAAGTACAAACTCGCTGGTCTTGATGGTTGCTCCTGCCTCTTTGGCTGCCTTTTTCAGATCATGCGCGGCCTTGGCGCGATCCGACAGCTCCTGTGTTTTCTGGGTGAGCAGGGCAGCCACGCGCTCGTTCTTGAATTCCTCTTCCACCCGGCTGCGTATCTCTTCGAACGTAGGAGTTGAAGCCGGCTTGACGGCCAACACCTCGAACACCGCGTAACCCTGCGCCACTTGCACCTGGTCGGGCGGGGCTTTTTCGGCCTGGCCGAATACCGCGCTCATGAATTGCGGCGCACTGCCAAGGCCCGGCAAGGAGTCGGTGCGGCTCACAAAGTCGGTGCTGATGACGTTAAGACCTTTGGCGGCGGCAGCCTTGTCTAACCCGCCACTGCGGGCCTGCCCTAATAGTGCGTTGACCTGATTCGCCGCGGCCTGGGCGGACTTTCTGTTGCTTGATCGAACCTTCGATCTGGTCTTTCACCTCATCCAGCGTCTTTACGTGCGCCGCTTGCTTATCGTCGAGCCGGATGATGTGGAAGCCATAACTGCTTTGCACCAGGCCGCTGGTGGCGCCCTTTTCCAGGGAGAACGCGGTTTGTTCGAATTCGGGCACGGTGCGGCCCTTACCAATCCAGCCCAGTGAGCCGCCATTCTTGCCGCTACCCGGGTCTTCGGAATATTTTTTGGCCAGCTCGGCAAAGTTTCCGCCCGACTTAAGCTGCTTCAGGACGTCTTCGGCCTTCTTGCGCGCCTCTTCAACTCCCTTGGGGTCAACCTTCCCATCCGGACCCGGCAGCGGAGTCTTGATCAGGATGTGACTGACATTCACTTGCTCGGGCACGCGATAGTCGTCGCGGTGCTGGTCGTAGTAAGCCTGCAGGTCCTGTTGAGAGACGCTGACACCCGCTTCGATCTTTGCGCTGTCGAGCACAACATATCGGACTTTGCGCTTTTCCGGAATCGAGTTGTTGTAGGTCGCCTTGTTGCGCTCATAGAAGGCCTTCAACTCGGCTTCATTGGGATTGATCTGCTTCAGCAAATCATCCTTCCGGAGAACGGCGTAGTCGAACTTGACCTTGGTGTTTTGCTTGGCAAATTCCTTGCGCACATCTTCGTCCGTGACCAGCGCGCTTCCTGTAATCAGGTTGCGCAGCTTGTCCAGCAGGATCTGGTCCCTTAAACCCTGCTCGAACGCGGACACGGTCAATTCTGCGTTTTGCAGGATGTTCTCGTATTGCTGCTGGCCCACGAACTTGCCACCCGGGAAGAAGGTAGCGGCGTACATCCCCTGCTGCAATTCGTCGCGCGCTTCGTCATCCGTGACTCGCAAGCCCATCCGCTCCGCTTCTGCGACGAGTGCTTTGCGGCTGATCAGGGTTTGCGCGGCCCGCTCGGAAAAATAGGGGAGCAGCATCTCAGTTTGAGCGCTGCCGCGAGGAAATTGCTGGCGCAGCATGATCCGGGCCTCGCGTTGCACGTCCAGCGTCGTGACGGGCTCGCCCGCCACCTTGGCCACAACACCTTGTCCGGGTCCCCCGAGGCCAATGCTGTCGCCAATGCCGCCCGGCACCAGCGTGATCACCATAGCCGCACAAATCACCAGCAACATGCCCCCGAGAATGATCTTCTTGGTTGGGCCAGGGGTCTGCAGAAATCGAATCATTGTGTAGTCACTCCAGAGTTTGAGGCGGAAATTTGATTATAAACTATGCCGATCAAACGAAGACGGGCGTCCCGCCGGATAGTGGCTCAGTACGAGAACTCCATCACACAAGCGTCATCCTGAAGGACTTCAGTCCTGAAGGAGTCTCGCGCGGATCGCCACAGTTGCCGCCAACGGTCCATAACCGGTGCGCGCCAGATCCTTCGCAAAGCTCAGGATGACTCCGTTGAAGAGACGGGCGGGATACCCGTCCTCCCCTACATAGCGAAAATCAGCCATTGAAACGTATTAATACTACGTGTTATTAAGCTAACGTCACCTTCGAGCGCTCCGGCGGTCAGTGGCGCAACCGATCAAATGCGACATAATGGAGCGCGTCTTGAAAAACCAATCCAAAGGATCTCTTGATGAATAGGAACAAGAGCAGCCTGCTTTGCATCCTGGTGCTGTCTTTCTCCTCTCTGATCTCCGCACAGGAGGCAGGCCCTCTCCATCCTGAAACCTCCCTAGTCCTGCGAGACGGCTGGACGCTACAGTCCTCTGGCAAAGTGGATGCAAAAGGTGAGGCCGTCTCGACTCCCGCCTTCCAGCCGAAGGATTGGTATGCCGTCAGCGTGCCCACGACCGTGGTCGCGGCATTGGTCAAGCACAAGGTCTATCCCGATCCATTCTTTGGGACAAATCTGCGGACTTTCCCGGGAGTCACTTACCCCATCGGCTCGAATTTCTCCAACATCCCCATGCAGGCGGACAGCCCCTTCATCGTGCCCTGGTGGTATCGCAAGGAATTTACCCTGCCGGCGAGCTTCAAGGGAAAAACCATCTGGCTGAATTTCGGCGGCATCAACTACCGCGCGAACATCTGGCTGAACGGCAAGCAGCTTGCCAAGTCAGAAGATGTAGCCGGGGCCTGGCGCACTTACGAGTTCGACATCACCGCCTACGCGACCCTGGGAAAGCCGAACGTCTTAGCCGTCCAAGTGTTCTCCCCCACCGACACTGATCTGGCTATCACCTTCGTGGACTGGAATCCGGCGCCCCCGGACAAAAACATGGGCATCTTCCGTGACGTGGATATCACCACTAGCGGGCCGGTGGCTTTGCGTTATCCCTCCGTGGTTTCGAAGGTAGATTCGCCCGCCAACGACAAGGCTCATCTCACGGTCACGGCACTTCTAAAAAACTCAGCTACTCACCCGGTTAAAGGAACGCTCAAGGGCCAGATAGAGAAAACCGAATTTTCCCAGGAAGTCGAACTCGGGCCCGGCGAATCGAAGGATGTGACCTTCACGCCCGAACAATTTCCCCAGCTTATCCTCGACCATCCGCGTCTGTGGTGGCCGGCGCAGATGGGCAAGCCGGAGCTTTACAGCCTGAGCCTTGAATTCAACCTTGACGGCAAGACTTCCGATCGCGCGGAGAAAAAATTCGGCATTCGCGAGGTGAAATCAGAAGTCCTTTCGGCCAACCGGCGCCTGTTCTCCATTAATGGCAAGAACATTCTGATCCGCGGAGGCGGCTGGTCTCCTGACATGATGCTGCGTGAAGACCCGAAGCGGCTGCGCGATGAATTCCGCTACGTGCAGGACATGGGGCTGAATACCATCCGCCTCGAAGGCAAGCTGGAAACAAAAGAATTCTTCGACCTCGCCGACGAGCGAGGACTTCTGTTGATCGCCGGATGGTGCTGTTGCGATCACTGGGAGCACTGGCCAAACTGGAAGCCGCAGGACTTCACCATCGCCGAACAATCGTTGCGCGACCAGATCTACCGCCTGCGCGGCCATCCCAGCCTGCTGGCGTGGTTGAATGGCAGCGACAACCCTCCCCCGCCCGACGTGGAACAAACCTATTTGAAGGTCGAGAAAGACCTGCTGTGGACGAATCCGGTAGTGTCGTCCGCAACCGCAAAACTCGCCGGATTCTCGGGCGAAAGCGGCGTCAAGATGACTGGGCCCTACGAATACGTGGCTCCTTCATACTGGCAGACGGACAAGACCGATTCAGCCCGCCAATGCAACCAAGGCGGCTGCGGTGGGGCCTACGGCTTCAACACCGAAACCAGCATGGGACCGGCGGTCCCACCGATCGAAAGCATTCGCGCCATGGTGGGCAAGGACCACCTCTGGCCCATTGACGACACCTGGAACTACCACGCCGGCGGCGGTGCGTTTAAAGACATCCACGTCTTCAGCGACGCCCTGAACGCCCGCTTCGGTCCAGCTGCCAGCGTCGAGGATTACGCCATTAAAGCACAGCTTCAGACTTACGAAGGCATCCGCGCCATGTACGAGGCTTACAGTCGCAACAAATACACCTCGACCGGCGTAATCCAGTGGATGCTGAACAACGCCTGGCCGTCGATGATCTGGCATTTATACGACTTCTACCTGCGTCCGGGCGGAGGGTACTTCGGCGCGAAGAGAGCGATGGAGCCGCTGCATCCCGTCTACGGATACGACGATCACTCCGTCTGGCTGGTCAGCAGCCAGTACGAGGACGCCAAAGGCCTGAAGCTTACGACCCAGGTCCTCAACCTCGACATGAGCGAAAAGTTTTCCAAAGAAGTCTCGCTCGACGCCGACGCCGACAGCACAAACAAGATCCTCACTCTTCCGGATATCGACAGCCTGAGCGGGACCTATTTCCTGGTGCTTCGCGTACACGATTCTTACGGCAAACTGGTCGGCTCAAATTTCTACTGGCTGTCCGCAAAACCCGAGACGCTGGACTGGGAGAAGTCGAACTGGTACACCACGCCGACATCTACCTACGCGGATTACACCGCCCTGTCTCAATTGCCCAAGGTAAAGCTGAAAGTTGCCGACCACACCGAGCGCAAGGGAGAAGAGGCCATCACGCATGTCACGTTGGAAAACCCCAGCAAGAGCCTTGCGTTCTTTGTCCGTTTGAAAGTAAACAAGGGTAAAGCTGGAGATGAGGTCCTGCCCGTAATCTGGCAGGACAACTACATTTCACTGCTGCCCGGCGAGAAGCGGGAAGTCAGGGCTACGTATCGAGCCCAGGAGCTGGGGGCGGCGCAACCGGCAGTTGAAATCAGCGGCTGGAATGTGGAATAGGTCTACGACTCACGTAGGGGCAGGTGTCCCACCTGCCCAGCCGAGCAAGGCTCGGCAGTGCCTTTGCCGGCGTTTACTTCACAATCTGCCGAGCCTCGCTGGGCCAGGACAGCCGAGGGCGGCTGTCCCCACATGGTCATTTTTGGCCGCCGGGGCGGCGGCGAAGTTCGCGGATGGTTCGCTCATGCTCGGAGTCTTCAATGAGCTGAGTCAACCGCTTCAGCCGTGTCTCTTCCCTCTTGGCGCTGATCACCCACCAGCTCGCCGTGCGCCGATACCACGGCGGCTGCGCCTGAAAGAACTTCCATGCCTTCTTATTGACCCGAAATTGCCTTTCATAAACGCCGCTGAGCTTGGCGCCTTTTCTTTGCTCGTAGGCGTAGATTTCCGAGCGCTTTCCGGTGCGACGGTCAAATGCTTCACTGCCCTTGGGCCGCATCAAGCCCAGCGCGTTGAGCTCCGCCACGCGCCTGATGTTAACCGCGCTCCAGATGCTCGTCCGTCGCCGCGGCGTAAACCGGATCACATAGCTGGTCTCGCCGAGGCTCTTGCGTACGCCGTCAATCCAGCCAAAGCAAAGCGCGTTGTCCACCGCTTCAGGCCAGGTGATGCTGGGTTTGCCCGAGCCGACCTTGTGGAAGCCGACCCACAACTCTTCATGCTTTTCGTGATGCTCCTCCAGCCACGCGTGCCATTCGGATGGCGATGAAAAGAATTTTGGCTTCATGGCACTTCGTTATTCTTCTCATTCCTCTTCCGGAGGCACATCGAAATTCACCAGGTTGCTCTGGAATCCTCCGGTCTTCCAGGCGCCGTAAGCAATCCCCGCGATCATCCAGATGGATCCCGTGATCAGCGCCAGGTTCGACAGATGTATCCAGATGAACAGGCAAATGATGAACCCCAGCACCGGTGGAATCAGCTGTCCTAGAGAACGGTCTGCGCCGCGAATGTAGTAGTGAGTTAGCGCCGCCAGGTTGACGCCCATGAAAGCGATCAGCGCGCCGAAGTTGAGCAGCTGCGCCCCGTTGTCGTAAGTGATGAGGAACGCTCCCAGCAATGCGATGACACCGACAAAAATGACATTGTTGGCTGGAATCCGGGTCCTTGGATGGATCGCCCCAAAGAACTTCTTGGGAATCGCGTCGCTGCGTCCCATGCCGTAAAGCAGGCGGGCCGCTCCGAGTTGCGATCCCATGCCCGAACCTACGGTTGCAATCAGCAGCGTGATGCTGATGGCCTTGGTCATCAGAGTGCCCCCGGCGATTGCAGCCACATGGCTGAACGCGTTTTCTACCTCGTCCGCCGAGAACTGGTACTGCGGGCTCAACAGTTGAGCGCCGTAGACTTCAGCGGCAGCCAGAAAACCCGTGATCACGCAGACCAGTACCGTCGCCAGGAAAATATTCCGCTTGGGATTGTCCACCTCTTCCGACAACGTCGAAATGCCGTCGAACCCAATGTAGGTCAGTACCGCGACTGAAGTGCCGTGGAAGACGCGGTTGATAGTAAAAGTTTCCGGGTTGTAAAACGGACGCAGGAAATAGGCTTCCGGATATTGCGGCAAATGGAAAATGTAGCGGATGGTGTACCAGAAAAATGCCAGAATCACTGCACCCATGATGGCGCACAAGGTCGAATTAATCCGCGCCGAGGTCTTCACTCCTCGCAAATTCAGCGCCGTGAACAGCACGGCAAAAATGATCGGCCACAGCAGGCCGGGGTACGGAATCTGATATCGCGTTCCGCTCAACAGGTCGGCCATCGCCTTGGAGCACCAGATAGTGCAGATCAATGGATTCAGCATGTAATCCATCGTCATGCTCCAGCCGGTGACGTAGCCAAGAGAGGGGTGCAGGGCCCGTCCCACGTAGGTGTAAGCCGAACCCGCGCTGGGATAGACCCGCGCCATGCGTCCGTAGCTCATGGCGGTGAAGACCATGGCGACCATGGCGATCAAAATCGAAGTGACCACATGACCCTGGCCGGCATTGCTGAATACGCCATAAGCCGGCATGGGGGCGGTCGGCTGGATGACGATGATGCCGTAAAGGATCAGGTCCCAAAGGGTGAGCGATCGGCGAAGCCGCACGTTGGAGGAGGAAGTGGAGCCGGCTGGAGTGGTTTCCATTCCCGCGTATTGAATTATGCCGCGTGCAGCCCTGTCAACGATTAAAACGATTCTGTGGTGGTGCAGGTGCCCAAGAACAACCCCCACCGCTTGTCATTCCGAAGCCAGCTCTATCGGCGAGGAATCTGTTTGCTGCTGGCAGCGGAACAGCAGATTCCTCGCGCGATAAAGCCGCGCTTCGGAATGACAATTCTTTTGGGGTTTTCAAATGACACCCCCAGGAACGATTTGAGAGTAGGTCGTCGCAGACCGACGGGCAGCACCGTGGGACGGACTTACTTCTTCGGTGCAATCGTCAGCCCGAACACCGAAGTCTGCCCCTGTCCCGCCACATTCAGTCCGCGGACGCCCTCCTGGCTCGGAAGGTAGAGGGTCTTGCAATGCTCGCAGCGATAGACCTCGGCGTCCGGGCCCCAGGCTTCGGCCGCGTCGCCACAGGCCTGCTCGACCACGTCCGTGGTGTAGAACCAGCGCTTTAGATGTCCGCCGCAGAATTTGCCCTTGGCGTCTTTTTCGTTGCAGGAGCGTTGTCCCGGCTTCTTGATCTTCACTTTGTGATGGGGAAGCTGCGGAGGAGCAGTCACAGTTTCGGTGGGGGCCAAGGGCTATCCTCGTCGCTGCGGCCAGGGGCCGCCGGATTTACCGATTCATTTTACTCGAAGGCGTTTCGGCCGAGCTATAACAGCGTCAATCGAATTGCTGTTTGGGCGGCGTCTGCTCCGGGCCCACGCGGCCGGCGACAATGTCGGCGGCGAAATAATTCTCGCCTTTCACTGGCCCTCCAGCCATCCGTCGCAGCATCGCAATCTGACCGATGTGGGTCAAGGCATCGGCAAGGGGCGCCTGAAAAAGCTTTTCCGCTGGCGCGTGCAGGGGTTCTGCCGAAGCCAGGTAGTCATCGAATCTCTTGAGAGCGGCAAAGAACCGCTCGGCTTCTTTTTCCCAAGGCAGAGGCTTGGCGTTGCTCCAAGTCTGCTTGCCTTGTGCGATGGAGAGCCCCCAATCTAGGAGGTCTCCGATGTGGGCCAGAATTTGCGAGGCGGTTCGCCCCGACTCGCAACCGCGAAATTCGGCGAACCCCACTGGCGCATTGCGGACAGCGTTGCCGCCGCGGTAGGCAAGCGTGGCCAGAATGTGCCGCAGGAAGTCACGTTTCGGATCGGAACTGGAAGCCATGGCGTTTTCCCTCTTATTCCGTTTTCAAAGTTCTGTCATCCCGAGCGTAGACAGTTCATTCGCTTGCGAATGAACGGTCGGAGTCGAGGGACCCCTACCCGCTTGCATGAACCGTGCAGCTCCGCAAGAAATCGACCAAGAATCGCCACGCCTGTGGTAGCCATAGGGGTCCTTCGACTGCGAAACTGCTTCGCTTCGCGAAGCGGTTTCTCCGCTCAGGATGACAGATCTTCTAGAGCAACAACACTACCTAAGTTTCTTTCCCTTCAACGCTGCTGCGGCCCTCGCTGCCCCGCGCAGCCGCTGTCCCAATCCGCGGGCAAACTGAAAATCCAGCAGGCCTTCCATCTGCCGCGTAAAAACACTCCCATATTCGTACCACCAGATTTTTTCCATGCCCGGCAGCCGATCAGAATCGAGATATTTTATCCGCACCATTTCTTCCAGGCCAAAGCGTCCGTGAGAGCGCCCGATGCCGCTGGACTTCACGCCTCCGTGCGGGGCCTCGCTGATGCCGAAGCACGAGACAGCATCGTTCACCATCACTGTTCCTGCCTGGATGCGCCGGGCCAGTACGTCCCCGCGGGCGCGATTAAGTGTCCACACACTAGCAGCGAGGCCATAATCAGAATCGTTGGCCAGACGGACCGCCTCATCGTCGTTGTCGAATGCCATGACCGGCAGCACCGGTCCGAATGTTTCTTCGCGCATGATGCGCATCTCGTGAGTGACATCGGCGACTATGGTCGGCGCGTAAAAGTTCGGTCCGATTTCCGGCAGGCGTTTTCCACCCACCAGCACTCGCGCTCCCTGCATCCGTGCATCTTCCACCTGCGATTCGACATTCCGCAACTGCCGCTGGTGGATCAGCGGGCCAACCTCGATCTCGGGATCCATTCCGTTACCCACTCGCAATCTCTCGGTATGGCGCATACAAGCCTCGAGAAATGGCTCGTACAGGCTGCGATGCACATAGCAACGCTCGACCGATAGACAGGCCTGTCCGGCATTGACGAATGCTCCCCATACCGCGCCGCGAGAGGCGATTTCGATGTCGGCATCGTCGAGCACTAGCATTGGGTCCTTACCGCCTAGTTCCAAGACTACCGGCAGCAGCCGCGCGGCTGCTGCCTGCGCGATTTGCTTCCCGGTCGGGACGCTTCCGGTGAAGACCAGTTTGTCGATGTCGGCTTTGATGAGCGCCGCTCCCGTCCCGCCGTCGCCAGCAATGACCTGAAAAACGTCCTGCGGCACGCCTGCTTCGTGCAAAAGCGACACCAGTTCGAAGGCGGTGAGCGATGTAAACTCCGAGGGCTTCACGACTACCGTGTTTCCCGCCATCAGCGCGGCCAGGCTCTCCGTCGCCGGAATCGAGAAGGGATAGTTCCAGGGTGAGATGATGCCAATCACTCCGTATGGCTCGCGAACCAGGCGGCCCGACTTGGTCTTCATCGCCAGATTGCCGTGGGGGACGGGTTCGTCGCGCAGCAGGCGATAGGCGTTCTCAATCAGGAAGCGTGCGGCGTCGAGCACTACTAGCACTTCCGTCAGCAGCGCTTCGACATAGGGTTTTCCGGCTTCGCGGGTCACGAGCTGCGCGACTTCGGATTTTTTCTGATGGAGCAGGCGTTGGAAGTTGCGCAGGATCGCGATTCGCTTTCTCACAGCCAAGTCAGCCCATGAGGCTTGCGCTGAACTTGCGCGCGCAACCGCGGCATGAACTTCCGCTTCGGATGCGCTATCGAATTCGCCTAACGCTTCGCCCGTTGCCGGATTGGTCGAGGCAATTTTGCGAACGGCGATTTTGAGATCGGTTGCCATAGGTAAAACAACAGCAAAAGCCGCGGGCGAGTCGCCCGCGACCACACACGCAATTAATACTCGACGCTTATCAGGCACAAACCGCTTGCGGGGGCTGTGGCTCCTGCCGCGGACCTTGAGCGGGATTCCAGAATCCGGGTCAAGTCGGAAGCGTTCAGAGTTCCCTTGCCAGCAAGCAGAAATGTTCCTACCAGGTTACGCACCATGTGGTGCAGAAACCCGTTGCCTCGTACGGTGTAGACAAATTCCTCCGCTTGACGTTCCCATGCTGAACTAAAAATCTGCCGGACATTGGACGATTCCTCCCGTCCCCGTTCCGGATCTACTGCGGCAAACGAGGTGAAATCATGCTCGCCCACGATGATGCCCGCTACCTCTTGCATCTTATCTTCGTCCAATGGATAGGGGTAATGCCACACATAACGGGCGACGAAAGGCGAACAGATGTCGCGGCGATACATCCGGTAGCGATACGTCTTGGCCCGGGCCGACTTGCGGGCGTGAAACTCGGCCGGCGCCTCGACCGCCTCAAGCACCCGGACGCGGCGGGCAAAACATCATTCAAAGCCACAACCAGGTTTCCCGGCGGGATGGGCGATTGCGTGGTAAAGGTCGCGACCTGGCCCAGGGCGTGTACCCCCGCGTCGGTGCGCCCGGAACCCTGGGGCAGGACATTTTCGCCCGTTACCCGTTCAATGGCCGAAGCCAGTGCGCCTTGGACCGTGGCCACCCCGGGTTGGACCTGCCATCCAAAGAACTCCGTGCCGTCGTAGGCCAGGACCAATTTGAGATTGCGCATGATGATTGTTTGGAGTCTTATCGGGCGCGATCGTCATCCAAACCTGTGGTCAATCTTTACAAAGCTTTACCGGGCGCACCCTATTACAGCCTCAGAGTTGGATGAATGTGTCAGCTATACTATTTCATTCAATTCGCGCCCAGGACTAATAGCAGAAATAGCGCCGACCGGCACAAAATTGAAACCTGGCGCCCATATTTTGCGTACCATCGCTTGATTTCCTGAAGCCTTGAGATCTTCACTATTGGTTTGTGCAGGGAGAGAATCGAATGTTTTTGTCTGCATTGCAATGTGCCCTCCGGCGGACTTTAGCGATCGTCCTGGCCGGTACTTTGACTGCCACTGCCTGGTCCCAAAATGCGGCCCAGCCCAATCAAACGGCGCCTGAGGGCCCAAAACCGCAGCGCTTTACGGTGGAGAATTACACCAAGGCGCGTTCGCACTTTCCCAATCCGATCGCCCCTTACCGGCCACAGTACATGCCGGCCCCTGATCTGAGCAATACGCCACGCGTCGAGCAACTATTGCGCGACGGAAAGCTCTACTTGTCGATGAACGACGCCGTGGCCCTCGCCATGGAGAACAATCTGGACATCGCGATCCAGCGTTATAACCTGAACATTGCCGACACTGACATTCTCCGCGCCTCCGCCGGCGGCAGCACGCTCGGCGTAAACAGCGGCACCGTCTCGGGCACACCCGGCGGCGGCTCCGGCGGCCTCAGCGGATCGGTTGGCTCTGGCACCGGAGGCACCAGCGCGGGCTCCGGTGGCGCAGGAACTGGCGCCGGCGGACTGGTCAACTCCACGTTGGGCAGCGGTCCGGCCATCACCAGCTTTGATCCTGTGCTTAGCGGCTCACTGCAAATGGACCGGCTGTACACCCAGTCGTCGAGCATTTTCAGCCCGATCCCGGTGTCCAATCAGAATACCGGAACAGCCAACTTCAGCTATCTGCAAGGTTTTAAGACGGGCACCAACGTTTCCGTGGGATTCACGAATACGCACACCACGACGGACAGCCCGACCGCGACCTATAGCCCCACCATCACTTCCGGTTTGAATTTCAGGCTGACCCAACACTTGCTGCAGGGTTTTGGCTTTGCGCCCAACACGCGATTTATTCGGATTGCCAAGAACAATCGCGAGATTTCCGATATTGCGTTCCGGTTGCAAGTCATCACCACCGTGGACCAGATCGAAAACATCTATTGGGACCTCGTCTTCGCGTACGAGAATGTGAGAGTGCAGAATGAGTCTCTGACATTCGCGCAGAAGACCCTCTCCGACACCCAGAAGCAAGTGCAGATCGGCACTCTGGCTCCGATCGAGGTAGTGCGGGCCCAGAGTACGGTCGCGACCGACCAGCAGGGCCTGACGGTGGCCCAGACCAACCTGCAATTGCAGCAGTTGCTGATAAAGAACGCGCTCAGCCGGACTTTGGTCGATCCCCGGCTGGCCGATGCGGAAGTCATTCCCACCTCCACGATGCAACTGCCGGAAACAGAGTCCGTGGTCCCGACCCAGGACCTGGTGAATGACGCGCTCAGTCATCGCGCTGAACTGGCTGAGTCTCGCATCAATTTGGCCAACACCGAAATCAGCAACAAGGCCGTTCGCAACTCGCTGCTGCCGAGTCTTGACCTTTATGGTTATTACGGCGGATCGGGCCTCGGCGGGAACGTTGCGCTGCCCGCCTGCCCGCCCGGCGGTGGCGGCGCGTTCGAAGCCTGCTTCAACCCCGCCAATGCCGCACCGCCCTTCCGCGGTGGCGGGCCGGTAAGCTACAGCAATGCTCTGGGCCAATTAGTGGATTCCAGCGCTCCCGACAAAGGTGTGGGTCTGAGCTTGACGATTCCTATCCGGAACCGCGTGGCCCAGGCGACACAGATCCGTTCGGAACTGGAATATCGCCAGTCCCAGATGCGGCTGCAGCAGCTGGAAAATCAGGTCCGCATTGAGGTGCGCAACGCGCAGTTCGCGGTAACACAGAACCGTGCCAGCGTGGCCTCGGCCCAGGCGGCGGTTGACCTTGGCCATCAGTCGCTGGATGCCGAACAGAAGAAATACGCTTTGGGAGCTTCCACGACCACTCTCGTGCTGCAAAACCAGAGCGCGCTGGCGCAAGCCGAGTCAACACGGGTCTCGGCCATGGCGGCCTACGAGAAAGCCCAGGTTGAACTGGATCGCGCGACCGGCCTTCTGCTCGATCATGCCGGAATCCAGGTCAACGACGCCGAACGCGGCGAAGTCACCCACATGCCGAGCATTCCTTTCGTCGCACCCAGGCCGGACATACCCGGCTCGGTGATGCCGCAGCAGCAGCCCGCTCCGGCACCACAGCAGTAGTCTTGACCGCTCACGTAGGGGCAGGTGTCTCACCTGCCCAGCGGAGCAACGCTCCGCTATCCCGTGTGGGGCGGACACTCTTGTCCGCCGCTTTTGACTTAGATTTTCGGCAGACCTATGTAGCTCTCAGAGACACTCAAACTCAAAATCAACTTCAAAGGCGGCGGACAGGAGTGTCCGCCCCACACGGGAGGGCATTTCGCTTCTTATGCCTGCCGGTTTATTCTCTCCGCGTGCATCTCTCCGTCGTCCTGATCACCCATAACGAAGAATCCAACCTCGGACGCACGCTCCAAAGCGTAAAGCCATTGGTTGGGGAAGGCCGAGGCGAGATCATCATCGTCGACTCAGGTTCGACGGACCGCACGGTAGAGATAGCGAAGTCATTTGGTGCGAAGGTGTTCGTCGAACCTTGGAAGGGCTTTTCCGCGCAAAAAAACTCCGCGATAGAGAAAGCGTCCGGAGACTGGATTTTGAGTCTGGACGCCGACGAGGAATTGAGCCCACAGCTCCAAGGGGCCCTCACCAATACATCGGAAAATTGGGTCGGCGTGAAAGGCAGCGAAGAACTATGCGGCATCTGGATCGCGCGCAAGAACGAATTCCTTGGCCAATGGATTAGACACGGCGGCTTCTGGCCGGACCCAAAACTGCGGCTCTTTCGCCGTGGTCGAGGCCGCTTCCAGGACCGTGCGGTGCATGAGACCGTCATAGTCGACGGAGCCACTGCCAGGCTCAAATCCGGCGCAATCCTGCATCACTGTTACCCCACGCTCTCCGATTACATCGAGCACATGAACCGCTACTCTTCACTGGGAGCGGAAACGGCGGTCGCGGAGGGACGTACCGGACTGAGTGTCATCAACATCACGCTGCGGCCGCTGCTGACGTTCGTCTATAACTATTTTTTTCGTCTGGGCTTTCTCGACGGACGAAAAGGCCTGCTGCTCCACCTTTACCACTCGATTTACGTTTCGTGGAAATACATCAAGGTCTGGGAGCTGGCGCATGTGCGCAAATCCTAGCCGGCCCGGGTCCCATCCGGCACCGGATCTTCCGGCATCGCCAGCACCGGACGCACGCCGTCCGCATAGCCGATGTCGAACAGCATTCCTTCCGATACGACGCCCCGCATCTTTCGCGGCTCCAGATTGACCATGAACAGCGCCTGCTTGCCGACGATCTCCTGCGGATTGGCCCGCTCTGTCTTCATTCCGGCGACGATCGTGCGTTCGTGATCGCCAAAGTTCACGCGCATCTGCAACAGTTTGTCGGAGGTCGGAACATCCGCAACGGAGATGATCGTACCTACGCGAATGTCAATCTGGTTCAGTACTTCGAGGGAGACTACAGGCTTGACGGGAGCAGTCATAATGACAAGATAACCACGAAGGACACCGAGGACACAGAGGAAAATCGCCTAGCTTTTCTCTGCGTCCTCGGTGTCCTTCGTGGTTAGTCTTCGCCTTACGAATTCAATCATGTCGTGCGTGACGTAGGCCGGCGGTGAAATGCGGAACATGGGACGTCGCGCAACTGGCTTCAGCGAAACCTGCTGCCACATTGCGTCCGTCGTTTCGCTCTGGTGCAGAATGACCGCGTCCGCCCGATCAAGAAACTCCTGGGCAGATTTCTTGAAATCGGCGGTGGCAGTATCAAGCACTGTCAGATAGAGATCGGGACGCAGGAACCTGAGAATGCTGTTCGACTCGAGAATTGTGTTCCCAGCCTCGGCCAGTTTGCCGCGGACCGCGGGCATCGCCTCGGCCAGACGTCCCTGCTCGGTCCGCACCCACCAGGCACGCGCTGCCCCCGCGGCGAGAAAGCGCGACGTGTCAGATCCCCCGGAGCGATCCAGTTCTTCTGAGATTGCCCAACTGTGGTCGTCAGTCGCGCAGTGACAGGGTTCTCCATTCATCGAACAAATGCCGTGCCCGTATTGCGTGATCTTAAGCGCCGTCCAGTTGTATTCCGGCAAGGCCGCAATCAGCCCAGCCACCACGCTGGTCTTGCCGACGCTACGGGAATGTCCGCCGATAACGATAAGAGCCATAAAGCAGTCGTTGGTCATTGGTCGTTGGCCAGTGCTCGCGGACATTCGTGGTTTTGCCAACGACCATCGACCAGAAACTATTTTCTGGCCAGCCGCGCTAGCGCCGCCAACTGCTTTAAATACTCGCGCACCGGCCGCGCCGGAGTTCCCCAGAACGCCACTCCTTTGCCGCGCAAAACTTTGTTGGGTAGGACGCCGCCTTGTCCGCCCAGCATCACGCCTTCTCCGATTCGCGCATGTTCCCCAATGCCAACCTGTCCGCCAAGTACGACATTCTTTTCGAGGACAATGCTGCCGGAGAGGCCGGTTTGAGCGGCGATCACTACGTCTTCTCCGATTTGGCAGTTGTGTCCGATGTGCACCAGATTGTCGATCTTGGCGCCGCGTCCAACCCGCGTGACCTCCAGCGCTCCACGATCGATGGTCGTGTTGGCCCCGATCTCCACGTCGTCTTCAATTTCGAGTCTTCCTGCCTGGGGAAATTTCTCATATGCCCCGCTCGCCCGGTCGCGAACATAACCGAAGCCATCGCAGCCCAGCACCGCTCCGGCGTGCGCAATCACACGATCGCCAAGTCGCGTCCCGGGATAGATGGTCACATTGGGATAAATCTCGCAGTCCCGGCCGACACAAACCCCCGCACCAATTACAGCGCCCGCGCCAATCCAGGTGTGATCGCCGATCTCCGCCTTCTCGCCGATAACGGCCCGTTCCGCCACGGTCACGTCTTTACCCAGATGGGCCGAAGCATGCACCACAGCGCTGGCATGCGTCCCAGGCTTGCGGTCCGCTACAGGCGCAAGAAGCCGCGCGGCTCTTGCAAACGCGAGCTTGGGATACCTGCAAATCAAAAGCGGCTTGGAAGTCGTGCTGCCCCTCGCGAACTCACCTGCAATTAGCGCCGCGGCGCGCGATGCCAGCGCCGCCGGCAAGCCCTTTTCATCTTCGACAAAGACCAGGTCCGCCGAGGTCGCCCGGGTAATACTGGCGACTCCGCCTATCGCAACCGAGCCATCCCCCATCACTTCCCCTTGCACCGATTCGGCAACCGTTTTAAGCGAAAGGGCCATGATCTTTAGTATACGTTCAGCAGGAAAGTGAACAGCTTGACCGAGTCTAGAATAGCGAGATGGAGAAGAAAGTCTTCTGGATCAGCTTCACGGTCATCGGGCTGATCGCAGATTTGGTCCTACCCCTCTGGTGGGCGCTGGCCGCCACCATCCCGATCGCATACGCCAGCTGGTGGATCGCGTATCGCAGTGATTGGTTTTAAAGCAGCTTCTAGCTTCTAGCTCCTAGCTACTGCCCATGGCTTTCAGGAATTGGAACTCGCTAGAAGCTAGGAGCTAGAAGCCAGATGCTGTTTCAGTACAGCCCCGGCTCCCCCGGCGGCCTTGTCTTCCAGCGACGATGTACCCATAACCACTGGTCGGGATAGCGGCGCACGTAGTCCTCGGTGATTTTTGTAAACAGCTGGGTGTTGGTAACAATGTCTTTTTCGTCGTCCCCGGTCCGCACCAGGGTGACCGCGGGGTCAAACCGCAGGCGGTACTTTCGCAGGACAGGGTCCCAGATGGTGAAGCCAGGGACTACTGCAGCATCGGTGCGCAGCGCGATTCTGGCCAGTCCACTGGCGGTGCACGCCGGAATGCCGAAGAAATTAACGAACACTCCCTGCGGGGGGGTCATGTTGGTGTCCATGAGCAGGCCAACCACTTCGCCTGCCTTCATCGCCTCCAAAAGCCCGCGCACGAAATTGTCTTTACTGACCGTGGAATTGCCGTGCATCGAACGATAGCGGTCAACCAGCCGGTCGAGATAAACGTTGTCCAGGTTCCGCACCACCACGTGCATGGGGTGCCCATGCAGAGAATGGACAAACGCAGAGAGCTCCCAACCCCCAAAGTGAGCGGTAAGAAACAACACACCTTTGCCCCGCGCGACCGCCCGTTCGTAGTTCTCGAAGCCGTCGTAGACCACCACGCGGCCTACGTTTTCCTTGGTGTATCGGGGAAACTGGCAGACCTCGGCCAACTGGCGGCCGAGTGAGGTAAATTCTCCACGCAAAATGCGGGCATGCTCCCGGCGGCTTTTTTCCGGCAGCGCCATCGCCAGGTTGCGCATACCGACGTGACGCAGGCGAGCATGAAGCAGGTAAATCATCCAGGCCAGAGAAATCGCGGCCGCCCGCGACAGCGGACGAGGCAGCAGGCTCAGAATTTTGATGAACGGCCACGCAAGCCCGTACTCGAGTCGCTGACGCATTGAGGGAGAAACTGGGTGACGGTAACAAGGGGCAGGTGGGATGTCAATGTAGGCGCGAGCGCCCTCGCTCGTGCGGCAGCGTTTGTGGCGCTGCAGCACGAGCGAGGGCGCTCGCGCCTACATGAAACTTGCTTACTTAGCGGCGGCCGTTTTGGCCCATTTGGCCAGCGTGTTCAGGAACGGATACGCATTGGCAGGGGCATCGATCGTACCCGTCAGCGAGGTTTTGAAGGGCACCATGCGGCCGTAAAACTCGCGGGTGGCGTCTTTGTCCTGGCTGATCGCAGCGCCGCTCAATTCCAGGCCCGCGAACAGCCCACGGGCGCGGGAATAGCTCAGCACTTGCGCCTTCAACTTCCAGTCGGTGTCGGCGGCGGCATGACGGCCCACCGGTCCAGCGGCCACGCTGGCATCGGCTCCGAGTTTGAACTCGCTGCTCAGCAGGTTCTTCATGCCGTTATCGTTCATGATGAGCATCACCAGATCCACCGCCTGGGCGCCAATCTGCAGACCGAAGCTGCCGCCTTTGATGGTGAAGAAGGCGGGAGCGCTCCAACCCTTCTCGTTACGGCAACTGGCAACGCCGCGTCCGAAGCGGGCCCCGACGATGAATCCGCCTTTGATCATGGTAGGAACAACGGCCACGCATTGGGCCGATCCCAGCACCTCTTCCGGAATGCCCTGGTCAGGCGCGGACTCAATCTCATCCAGCACCGTGCCGGCAGCTTTAATGCGGTCTTCCGCTTTGTTCTTGTCCTCGTCGTCATCCTTGGCGAAAGTGGAAATTGTAAGACACAGCACTACACATAGAAGCAGCAGTTTTTTCATTTCTTCCTGACTCTCCAGAACTGGTTATTTGGAACTCAATAAGTTGATTCTAGCGGATTTTGCGAAGAATGAATTGAAAGCGTCACCGAGCCGTGTGGGGCCGGGTCTTCGACCCGTCCGAGCCGAGCGAAGCTCGGCAGGGTTTTGCGGATTTAGTAAGAGGAAAACCCAGCCGAGCTTTGCTCGGCCTGGACGGGTCAGAGACCCGTCCCCACACAGACCGATTAAACCCTCGCGGTGATGGTGGCAGTACGAGCCGTATCCTTCAGGATGACGCCGGTGTTGTAGAGGTGGGCAAGGGCAAAAAAAATCGGGGCTAGCAGCGGTGACCCTAAATCTCCGCTTCCAACCCCGTCTCCCAGGTTCTGTGGTAGGTGAATCGAGTATGCGGTGAGTGCGTTAAACCAACAAGATTACCAAGGTCATTGTCCTAAAGTAATCGCCCAGATACGGGCCGCCTGCCGCTACTTCGCCGTAACCAGCGAGTGCGTGATGGCGTGCACCGAAAGCGCAATCCGGTTCTGTACTCCTACCTTGCGCATCAACTTGGCGACGTGCGCTTTGACGGTGCGTTCCTCGATGCCGAGAGCAGACCCGATTTCTTTATTGGAGCGACCCGCCACCAACATTTCCAGCACTTCCTTCTCGCGGTCGGTGAAGGTCACGCGGCCCGCGGGAAAGATCCGGCCCGGGGCTGAACTCACGCGCTCGATGAACAGCGAAAGCACACGGCGAGGCGCCCATACCGATCCCTGGTTCACGATCCGGATGGCTTGCACAAACTCGGTTGGCGAGGCGGCTTCATCCACATAGCCCTTGGCCCCTGAAGCGATGGCCTTCAAAATGGTTTCCTCGTCCATGCCCGAACCTGTCACAATAATGCGCAAGTCAGGACGGCTGGCTTTCAAGCTGGCCATCAGGTCGAACAGGTTCTGGCCGTTGCGGTTCCCCAGCAATACCAGATCGATGTTTGGCAGGGTTCCGATGTCGGGCAGCGAGGCGGCGATCAGCTCGAAGTCGGTCTCCGAATCAAACAGGGCGCGAAATCCCACAAAACGCAGTGGATCGCTCTCCACCACCGCAAGGCGGATGACCGGTTTTTTTGCAGGTGAAGCCTTCATGGCGGTTGCAGCCTTCATAGGGTTTCCTGTTTGATAGGGTTTCCGGCTTTGTCTAAAAGCTGGGTTAAGCATAACTACATTTGCCGGCGATTAGAACATTCGACTAGGGCAGAACGATTACGCCGGTAACGTGCTAAGCATCTAATTCGAGACGGGTAACCACTCATGAAACGACGAGGTAGACTGGTGAAACGAAGAATTCGGTGGGCTGCTGCGATGGTTCTCGTGGTCGGCATAGCGGCCGCCGCCCAGACCCCGTACCAGCCCAAGTTCAAGGGTGATCCCGCAAAATCAGACTCGGAAGCCGCGGCCCTGGGTTACATGCGCACGGTGCTGCGGGCCCAAAAGATCTACTACAAGAAGAACAACAAGTATGCCGCTTCGCTCGCCGACCTGGTCCACACCGGATCGTTCACCAAACGCATGGTGAATCCGGATCGAGGCGACTACTCCGTAGGCTTCCGTCGCAACAAAGACGGCTTCGAGCTCACCATGACCCCCAAGCAACTCGACGCCGAACACCGCTCGTTCTACGCTGACGAAGACAATCAGATTCACGCCGACGACCAGGGCGCGGCCACGGACAAATCGCCGATAGTGAAGTAGGAATTTCGGATTGTAGATTTGAGATTGAAGATTACGGATTAAAGATTGAAGATTGCAGATTTTGGAGCGCAAGTTATGTCGACAACACTGTCATCCCGACCGAAGCGCGGCGAAGCCAAGCGTAGTGGAGGGACCTTGCGTTTCAGCGATTCGAGACTATACCTCGGGGAGCGAAAAAATCTTCAATCTAAAATCCTAAATCTGCAATGCTCTTCTACCCGCCCGTAATCTCCGCCGCCTTGCCATCCCGAAACGTAATCGTCACCGGCTTGCCGCCGTTGGGATAGTGGACGGTCTTCACTGCCGGATCGCTCGACCGGTCCGGAACTCCCATGCCAATCGCAAAGTAAGCTTGAAATTCGTTCATCCCCGGCTTGATCTGATGTTGCTCGATCGATTCCCAGACATCCGGCGGCCAGTGCTTGTACAGTTCGCGCGGGTCTTGAAAGAAAAACATTTCGTCGGAGTAGATCTGATAGCTGTCGCCGCTCTGTGATCCGATCGGCACAGCGTAACTCTTTCCACCTTGTTCGAACACCGCCATCACCTGGCGCTGATGCGCAGGCGTGGTATCAGTCACCACGTCCTTGATGTCCAGCTTTTGGATTGGCAACAGCAACCCAGCCTCATGGGAAAAATCGGTGTGGCGGCTGGCGCGATCGTAGGGATAGTAAGTGAAGCGGTAACCTTCCTTCACCCACGCCGGTTGCTCGGTCAGTTGTTTCGCCGACTTCAGGTCATAAGGATGGAGCTTCTTGGGAACGACGTAATAATCAGGATTCAACGGCGGAGCCTGCTTGGTCGCTTGCTCAGTCTGCTCGGCGTGCCGCTCGTACACCACATATCCAGCCCGAATCGCAGCCACCGCGATCGCGATTACCAGCACCAACTGAATTTTCTGCTTCGCGTCGGAAGTCATAAGGTTTGACCCAGGTTCGACCTGAAGACCAACAGCAGTTGGGCGTGTAAACTATCAGTACGAACACTCCACTCGCCCAGGGAGTGCCCGATCTGAGGAGAACCCATGGCTACTCTCACCGAGGACGAAGTTTTAAGCGCCCTGAAGCAGTGTTACGATCCAGAAATTCCTGTCAACATCGTGGACCTGGGCCTGATTTACGGCGTCCGCTTTGACCCCGCGCCCGAAGAAAAGCAGGACGTCACGGTCGAGATGACCCTGACGGCTCAAGGCTGCCCTTCGCACGTCCAAATCGGAGAACAGGTCAAGGCCCGGGTGGAACAGATGCCCGGCGTACGTAATGCCACGGTGAACGTGGTGTGGACTCCGCCCTGGACCCCAGAGCGCCTGAGCCCCGACGCCCGCAAAACCCTAGGCATCGAGTAAAAAGTAGCGCCGGCGTCTCGCCGGCTGTCGCGAGGGCGTCCCGCCCTCGGTCGCCCGAGATTAGCTCCTCAGCAGCGACTCATACCAGTTGCCCCGGCTCTCCGCCGCTTCCGCCAACCGATCTCCCACCCGGGTCGCGACGCCAAGAAAATTGTTCCCGCGCTCGATGAAGTCGGGCAGCCGATCGCGCACCTCGGCGAATTTTTCCGGATATTCCGACGCAATCGTGGCGATGCCCACGCCGGCCAAGATCACGCCCGCAGTCCACTTCTTCTTCAAGAACAACGCCGTGCCCAGGCCTGCAGCACTACTCGCCAGCGCCACCTTCCAGTTTTCCATTGCACCCTCCGCCTCACAGAATTCTACGTTCAGCTCAAACTTCGATACGAATTTGCGATACCGTATACTGCCAAACTTACCACGGAGGACTTTGATGCTGAAAGCAGGCAGAGCATTGCTCCCTGCCCTGGTTTTTTCATTTCTTCTCGCGACAGCCACGGCCCAGACCGAACCACGCGCTCGAGACCTGGGCGTTCCCTTCGACGGCACTCCCGGCCCGTTCAACGCCATCACCGATGTGAAGGGCGTTGAGGTCGGCCACACTACGTTAATTTCGGGCAGCGGTCCGCTGAAAGTCGGCGTCGGTCCAGTTCGCACCGGCGTCACCGCCATTCTCCCCCGCGGACACAATTTTCAGGACTCGGTCTTTGCCGGCTGGTTCACGCTCAACGGTAACGGAGAGATGACCGGAACCACCTGGATCGAAGACTCCGGTTTCCTCGAGGGGCCGGTGATGATCACCAACACGCACAGCGTGGGCGTGGTGCGCGACGCCGTGATTGCATGGCGCCTAAAAAACGCTCCGCCTGACGAGGACGGGTACTCGTGGTCTCTGCCGGTCGTTGCCGAGACCTGGGACGGGGACTTGAATGATGCCAACGGATTTCACGTGAAACCGGAGCACGTGTTTCACGCTCTCGATATCGCTAAAACCGGTCCCGTCGAAGAGGGCAGCGTAGGCGGCGGCACCGGCATGATCTGCAACGAATTCAAAGGCGGAATCGGGACATCCTCCCGGGTGCTCGATCCCAAGTACGGCGGATACACGGTAGGAGTCCTGGTGCAGTGCAACTATGGACTTCGCAGCCAGTTGCGCATTGCGGGAGTGCCGGTAGGCCGCGAGATCGGCGATCACACCGTCCGCGAAGATGAACTGGGATCCATCATCGTAGTCGTGGCTACCGACGCGCCGTTGATTCCCACCCAACTGAAGCGCGTGGCCCGACGAGTGTCGCTGGGTTTGGCCAGGGATGGCAGCTTCGCCTCCGACGGCTCGGGAGACATCTTCATCGCGTTCTCAACCGCGAATCCGGGCGCCGCCGGATCCAAAGGCGTGCGCCAGCTCACGATGCTGCCCAACCCGCGCCTGAATCCCATATTTCTGGCCACAGTTCAGGCCACCGAAGAAGCCATCGTCAACGCCATGGTCGCGGCCAAGACGATGAAAGGCATCAATGACTTTGAAGTCATCGGCCTGCCCCACGATCGGTTGCGCGAAGTGCTGAAGAAATATAACCGCCTCGTGAAGTAGATATGCTGTGTTGTGTGGGGCGGGCGCCCTCGCCCGCCGCCTTTGAAGTTGATTTTGAATTTTTTGGTTCCCGGATACACTGCCGGCCAGCCGCTGCCAACGAGAGTTCAAGTCAAAAGCGGCGGGCGAGGGCGCCCGCCCCACACACGAGCTTTAATAGATCGTATATCCCGGAGCCGGCGTTCGCAGGTCTGGCTTCGACGCCATCAGCAATAAAGCCCCCATCTTTTTGAAGGCCCGCAAATCGGCGAGGCTGTTGAACGACTTCGTCTGATAGTCATCCGGCGTGGGCGTATCGTCCGGAATGCGGCGCGCTTCCACTCTATCGAATGCATGCTTCTTCAGGAGCTCAACATACTCCGCCTCAGATCGCACGTGCACCGGGACTTTCAGCTTGTCCACCCATTGCAGCGAGTACTGATTGTCGCGGTACAAGTTGATCAGGATAAACAAACGCCCGTGCGGCGCCATGACGCGAAAGAGTTCAGACAGCGCCCGGTCCTGGTCGGCATAGTAGTAGAACGATTCCACCGACAGGACCTTGTCGAAGAAGTTCTCTTCCCACGGAATCTGCTGCGCCGATCCCCACACATACAAAATATTTTCGAAGTCTTTGGAATCCGCACGAGCCTGCCGCACCATTTCGTCGGAAACATCGAGACCTACAACCTGGCCAAAACCCTCAGGCCCGTCGCCCACCAGGCGCGAGAGCAGCCGGGTAGCCCACCCAGAGCCGCAACCGAGATCGAGCACACGCTCGCCGGGGCGAAGATCCATCAGCCGCAGTGTTTTCTCGGTGATATCGAGATGATGGTTCCGCATCTTCTCGCCTTCACCGGCCAGCGCCCAGCGATTGAATTCGAGTTGCAGCTTCTGATCGGGAGTGGGAGATTTGTCAGGCAGATGCCTCTCCTTGGTCAGTTTCCGGTTTCTAGTTTCCTGTTTCAAAATCAAAGAACTAGAAACCGGAAACCAGAAACTAGAAACTGACGACTGAAGAATATATGCTACATTTGCCATCCTCATGAGCTCAACCCCGCAACCGGAGCCTGACCCCGAGCCACTCTACTGCCCGCGGTGCACCCAGGAAGTCTCCGACCCGCTTACGTGCGGCGACTGCTCCGCCGTAATCTGCCGCCGCTGTGGAACACCGCTCGAATCCCCCGACGAACTGGGGATGGGATAACTCATGGAACCCTCGATCGCCACTCCCTCGGCCGCCATCAAATCCTCAGAAGCTCAACCAACCCTGGTTCGCGGCCTCTCTCTTCTCGACTCGGTGCTATTGCTGGCGGGCGGCATCATCGGATCTTCGATCTTCCTGACCGCAAAAGATATTGCCGGACCCCTGCCGCATCCGCTGTTGTTTCTGTTGGTCTGGGTGCTGGGCGGCGTGATCTCGCTGTGCGCCTGCGTCGCCTTTGCCGAACTGGGATCGATGTTTCCCGACTCTGGTGGGCAATACGTTTATCTGCGCGAAGCTTACGGCGATCTGCCTGCGTTCCTCTACGGCTGGATGCTGTTCAGCGTGGCCAACGGCGGCACCATTGCGGCTCTCTCGGTGGCTTCAGCGGCCTATCTGGGCGGAATCGTTCCCTTCATTTCGCAGGAGCATGTGGTCTTCTCGGCCGCTGGAATCGTGCTTACCCGTGCTCATGTCTTCGCTCTGATTTCTATAGTCGCGGTTACCTGGATCAACGTGGTGGGACTGCGCTGGGGCACGATCTTGCAAAACCTGGCCACCTGGGCAAAGTTCGCGGCCATGGCGGCATTTGTAATTTTAGGATTCGCCATCGGCAAAGGGGACTGGCATCACTTTTCTGCTCCCGGACAAAGTCTGACGCTGGGGTTGAGCCCGGGACAACTAATCTCCGCCTTCGGCGTCGCTTTGATCGCCGTGTTCTGGGCCTATGACGGATGGGTCTACATCACCTGGGTCGCCGGCGAAGTGAAAGAGCCGCGCCGCAATGTGCCGCTGGCGATGGTTCTGGGCGTCTTGGTAGTTGGCGCCATTTACATCGCGATGAACATGACCTACATCTACGCCCTCCCGCTGGATGAGATCGCGAAACACGAAACCATCGCCCACGCCGCAGCCACTGCTCTCTTCTCTCCCGCAGCCGCGCTTTGGCTATCGGCGCTGATCGCGGTTTCCTGCTTCGGCGCGATGGCGAGTTGCACCATGAGTGGCGCGCGCGTTTATTACGCCATGGCGCGGGACGGCGCCTTCTTCCAGAAAATGGCGGAGGTCCATCCCAAGTGGCGGACACCGGCGTTCAGCCTGATCGGGCAAGGAATCTGGGGCGCGATTCTTACCGTGAGCGGCCGCTACGACCAACTCTACACCTACGTGATGTTCGGCATGGTGCTTTCCTACACCATGACCGTGCTCGGGCTTTTCATCCTGCGCTGGAGGCGGCCGGACATACCGCGTCCATATCGCTGCACCGGATATCCCTGGCTGCCCGGGATTTATGTTCTGATCGGCGGCGCCTGGACGCTGAATACCATCATCACGCGACCCGTGGAGTCTTTGGCTGGAACTGCGATCGTGCTAATCGGTGTTCCCGGATACTTGTACTGGAAGCGCATGAGCAAGAATGCTCCACGAAGTTCCTGATTTTCTTTGCGACCTTTGCGGTGTCCTTTGCGCCCTTTGCGGTTAAAGCTCTGGATGTTGCCGTTGTGCGCGAAAAAACCTTTAACCGCAGAGGGCGCAAAGGACACCGCAAAGGTCGCAAAGAAAATCTTGCGCCACCCCCGCAGTTGGCATACGCCCGCCATCTCTTTACAATCACCTGACCGACAAATCGCCCGACCTTCCTGGAGAATTTTATGGCCGACCCTCTTCTGATCGCCAAGGGGGACAACCCGCTGTACCTGTTGCCCGGCATGTCGAACCGGCACGGCCTGGTTGCGGGAGCCACGGGCACGGGCAAAACCGTCACCCTGCAGGTAATGGCGGAAAGCTTCAGCCGCATTGGCGTGCCCGTTTTCGCCGCCGACGTTAAAGGCGACCTCTCGGGAATCAGCCAGCCCGGCATCGACAATCCCAAGCTTCAAGACCGAGTGAAAAAGTTGGGCCTCACTGGGTTCAGCTTCTCCGGATGCCCCGTCACGTTCTGGGACGTCTTCGGCGAGCAGGGTCATCCCGTCCGCGCCACGATTTCCGAGATGGGCCCGCTGCTCATCAGCCGCATCCTGAATTTGAATGACACCCAGTCCGGCGTCATGGCCCTGGTCTTCAAGATCGCCGACGACAACGGCCTTCTGCTGCTTGACCTGAAAGACCTACAAGCCATGCTGCAGCACGTCGGCGACTCGGCCAAAGATTTCCAAACCCAGTATGGCAACATCTCGCCCGCCAGCATCGGCACCATTCAGCGCGCCCTGACGGCACTGCAGCAGCAGGGCGGCGACAAATTCTTCGGCGAGCCCGCGCTTAACTTCGACGACCTGCTGCAGACCGATACCAATGGCCATGGTGTGATCAACATCCTGGCCGCCGACAAGCTCATGGGGTCGCCCCAACTCTACGCAACCTTTCTGCTGTGGATGCTTTCGGAACTGTTCGAGAAGTTGCCCGAAGTCGGTGACCCGGAAAAACCCAAGCTGGTTTTCTTTTTCGATGAAGCCCACCTGCTGTTCACGGATCTGCCGTCAACCCTGCAAGCCAAGATCGAGCAGGTCGTCCGGCTGATTCGCTCCAAAGGCGTCGGCGTTTATTTCGTCACGCAGAATCCGCTCGACGTGCCCGAAGTCGTTCTTGGACAACTAAGCAACCGGGTGCAGCACGCCCTGCGGGCCTTCACGCCGAATGATCAGAAAGCCGTACGTGCAGCGGCGCAGACTTTTCGAACCAATCCCAAGCTGAAGGTTGAAACCGTCATCACGGAACTGGCAGTCGGCGAAGCTCTGGCTTCCTTCCTCGACGAAAAAGGAACTCCCGGCATTGTCGAACGCGCACTGGTCTGTCCGCCTCACAGCCAGATCGGACCTATCACGCCAGCGCAACGGCAGCAGATCATCAGCAACTCGGTGATATTTGGCGTGTACGAAAAAGTTGTGGACCGCGAATCAGCCTACGAACGGCTCAAAGGCAAAGCGCAGCAGGCTCCAGCGCCGGGCACGAATCAAACCCAGCCCCAGCCGGACAAGCCATGGTACGAGAATCTGCCATCGATCAGCCTGCCCTCCAGCCTCGGTGGCGGAGGACGACGCGGCGACACGGTTGTCGATGCCATGATGAAGAGCGCCGCCCGCTCCATCGGCAGTTCCGTAGGCCGCCAAATCATCCGCGGAGTCCTGGGTTCTATTCTCGGCGGAAGCAGCCGGCGCTAAGACCGTGTGGGGCGGGCGCCCTCGCCCGCCGCCTTTGACCTTGATTTTGTATCAAAAGTTCGTGGGCATTTAAGATTCCGACACAAAAGTGGACGAAACTGAACCAGCCTCCGAGCAGGCCCCGTTAAGCGCCACCAGCGCTTCCTCACCCAGACCAGAGAATGCCAATCAACCCAAAGCTGTAATGGGCTTCCGCGATCTGGTGCTGTTCTACGTAGTCACCGGCGTCAGCCTGCGCTGGATCGCCACAGCCGCAGCGGCCGGTCCTAGTTCGATCATCATCTGGATCGGCGCCTTTCTTCTTTTCTACTCCCCACTTGCGCTCTCGGTGATTGAGCTTTCCTCGCGTTATCCCGAGGAGGGAGGAATTTATGTCTGGGCGAAGCGCGGGTTCGGAGATTTTGCCGGCTTCATCACCGCCTGGACATATTGGGTCTGCAACCTGCCTTACTTCCCGGCCGTGCTTTACTTCGCCGCCAGCAATGCGCTTTATATTCGCCACGACTGGGGCCGCCTCTCGAACAACACGACGTACTACATCGTCTTCTCATTGGTCGCGCTTACGCTGGCCACGCTGCTGAACATCGTCGGACTCAACGTGGGCACGTGGCTGCACAACCTGGGCGCGCTTGCCATGTGGATTCCGGTAGGCATCGTGGTCGCGATGGGGGCGGTGGCATGGCATCGCTACGGAGCCGCGACTTCATTCACCATGCATTCGATGACGCCCGGTTACCAGATCAAGGACATGATTTTCTGGTCGGTACTGATCTTTGCCTTCGCCGGATGCGAGACCGCTTCGATCATGGGCGGAGAGATAAAAAATGCCCGCCGCGCCATTCCACGCGCCTTGCTGATCGCCGGAGTGACGGTAACGTTTTGCTACATCGTGGGCACGGTCAGCGTGCTGGTCGCGCTCCCGGCGTCGGAAGTGGGCAACTTGCAGGGTCTGATGCAGGCGATCTCAAAGACTGCGGAGCGCGTGGGGTTCGAAGGAATTATTCCGTTCGCAGCGCTGCTCATCATGCTTAGCAACGTTGGTGCGGCCGGCGCGTATTTGGCTGCGGGCGCGCGTTTGCCGTTCGTGGCCGGAATCGATCGCTATCTGCCACCGGTATTCGGTGCGCTTCATCCTCGGTGGAAGACGCCGTGGGTCGGCCTGCTTACCCAGTTCGTCTTCGGCGCCCTGTTCATTTTTCTCGGACAGGCCGGCACCAGCATCAAGGGCGCCTACGACGTACTGGTCAGCATGGGCGTGATTACATATTTCATTCCGTTCCTGTTTTTATTTGCAGCGATGTTCAAACTACAGAAGGAACCAGTCGGGCCGGATGTGATCCGCGTCCCCGGCGGAAAGCCGGTGGCGAAATTGGTTGCGATCGTCGGCTTCGCGACCACGACTTTTACGATCGGACTGTCGCTGATCCCACAACCGGATGAGCCCAACAAGTTGCTGGCGGTGATCAAAGTCGTAGGACTGTCGGGGCTGCCGGTGCTGATCGGGGCGTGGATTTACCGGGCAGGCAAAAAGCGCGCACTGCGCTCTTCGTAGCGCCGGCGTCTCGCCGGCTGTCTGGCGGGCGTCCCGCCCGCCCATCGGGCCGGCCGGAGGCCGGCGCTACTAAACCGGCGTCGCCGTCTTCCGTTCGGGATTAAAGAATGGCATCTTCACGACCTTCGCCGTCACCTGCTGCCGCATGGCTTCGATGGTAATTTCCAGCTGCAGCTTGGTACCGATTTGCGAGTGAGCCGTGTCCACGCTGGCCAGCGCAATCATCTTCTTCAGCACCGGCGACCAAGTGGTAGTCGTAGCTTTGCCGACCTGCTTTTCTCCCAGATAAAGCGGGACAGCCACACGCGAAGCCTGGCTGGGTGCTGCCGGCGATAGCCCGAACTCCTCATAGCGCGCTTCAACCTCGGGCCAATCAATTTCCAGTCCAACGAACTGACGCGGCACACCCTGCTTTTGTTGTTGCGCCAGTGCAGCTTTGCCGATGAAGTTCTCTTTCTCGAGGTGGACCATCTTTCCAAAGCCGAGTTCGTACGGAGAAAACTTCTGTGGCTCAATCAGCGCTTTCTTGGCGCTGGTGTAATCCACTTCGATCAAGAGCAATCCGGCTTCGACCCGGGCCACATCCAAAGCCAGCATTCCCGCGGCGTGGATGTCGAACTGCTTGCCTTTTTCCATCACCGCGTCCCAGACTTTGACTGCGTCGCTCCACGGGACCCATATTTCGTAGCCGAGGTCTCCGGTGTATCCGGTGCGTGAGATGTCTACGAAAACGTTGCCGATCTTGCCTCGCGTCATACGAAAGTATTTGAGATTCGCAATATCGGCTTCCGCAACCGCTTTCAGCAGCTTGCCCGAAGTCGGTCCCTGCAATGCCAGTGCGGCAAGTTGCTCGGAAATATCTTCGACCTGCACGTCCATGTTCAGACCGTTCTGGCGGAACCAGCGCAGGCTGGGATCGGCAGCGGTCCAACGATATTTGTTGTCTTCGAGGCGCGTGATCGTGCCGTCGTCGATGACTTTTCCCTGTTCGTCGCACCAGCAGCAATAGATCACCTGGCCCACCCGCACCTTGGTGATATCGCGCGTGATGATGCGGTTCACCAGCTTGGTGGCATCCTTGCCGGTGATCAGATACTTGTAGAGCGGCGAGATGTCAATCAGCGCGGCCGCATTGCGGATGGCGTTGTACTCGTGCTCGTGATGCACTTCGTACACGCTGACGGCGTAATAGCCAGACCAC
The DNA here is from genome assembly GCA_963812835.1 of Terriglobia bacterium. Lineage (GTDB taxonomy): Bacteria > Acidobacteriota > Terriglobia > Terriglobales > Acidobacteriaceae > JAIQFF01. Next base: position 39,853 of record CAWEWN010000009.1, on the reverse strand, counting down.
TCGCGGTAATTGAGACTCTGGCAAAGTGGAAAAGTTCTCTCGTGAAATGCGGTTCCAACTGGCAAGAGGCGCTCCTTCGATCTTTGTGCTCGTGCTGGATTATATGCAGTCTTGATCGTTCCCAGCAATCGTTTCAGCAACCATGAAACGTTCGTGTCTGACTTGCAGTCATGCAGGGACAAATTGTCGAGACAAACATTGCCCCTTCCAGCTACAATCATTTCGCCAACGATCATGCGCTCCTCCTGTAACGCGATGCTGAGCTGGGCCGTCCTCAAAAGCGGGCTCTGACTTCTCGCCTGACGTTTTCCGCGAACGGGAATTCCTGATCGGTCGTCCATCAGCTTCCCAATCTTTCCTGATAGAATCCCTGCGACTTGAGTACAGCGCCCGGCGCTAAAGGTTGATATGGCTGCTGCCAACGGTAGTTCGAAGTACGACGCAATTATCATCGGAGGAGGCCACAACGGCCTCACTACAGCCGCCTATCTGGCGCGCGCCGGAAAAAAGGTTCTCGTGCTGGAGCGTCGCCATGTACTCGGCGGCGCGGCCGTCACTGAAGAAGTTTTCCCCGGATTTAAGTTCTCGGTGTGCTCTTACGTAGTTTCACTCCTGCGCCCGGAGATCATTCGCGATCTTGACCTCCCCCGCCATGGTCTCGAAATTCTGCCGCTCGACGGCACATTCACTCCCATGCCGAATGGTGACTATCTCTGGCGAGTCAACGATCATGGCAAGACTCATCGCGAGATCGCACGGCATTCGAAGGTTGATGCCGAGGCGTACGACGAATTCGGCAAGGCGATGCAGGCCATGTGTCGCTTCGTGAAGCCGATCTTGAGCATGGTGCCGCCCGATCCAGCGACGCTCAATCCCAAAGAGCTGATGAAGCTGCTCTTCATCGGCCGCCGTTTTCAGGGCATGACCAGCGAGGACAAATACAACCAGGTTCAGTTGATGACCATGAGCGCAATCGACTTCCTGGACCAATGGTTTGAAACCGATGTGCTTAAGGCGACGATGTCCGCGTCGGGCATCATCGGAACGTTCCTCGGAGTGCGTTCGCCTGGCACCGCATACGTTCTGCTGCATCACTACATGGGAGAAATTGACGGCGCCTTCCGCTCCTGGGGATTTGCCCGCGGCGGCACCGGAGCGATTTCAAACGCCATCGCAGATGCCGCCCGCGAGTTTGGCGCTGAAATCCGCACCAAGGCCGCCATCGTGCAGATCATCGTGAAGAACGGCAAAGCCAAAGGCGTGGTGCTGGCCAACGGCGACGAGATTTATGCCGACATCATTTCGTCGAGCGTCGATCCCCGGTTGACCTTTACGAAATTTCTTGAGGCGGGCACATTGCCGGCGGAATTTCTGGAAGACGTGAATCGCTACAAGTATCGCGGCTCGTCCGGCAAGGTGAACCTGGCGCTCGACGCGCTGCCGAATTTCAAGGCCATACCCGGACCAGGCGCTCATCTGCGCGGCGCGATTTCTATTTCTCCCAGCGTCGAATACATGGAGCGCGCCTATGACGACGCCAAGTACGGTAACTTTTCGCGCAAACCGTACATCGACATGGTCATTCCCACTTTGACCGATCCCTCGATCGCGCCTGCGGGCAAGCACATCATGTCGTGCTTCGTGCAGTACGCGCCCTACAAGCTGCGCCCCGGTCTCAATTGGGACGATCAGAAAGAAGCGTTTGGCGACAACGTTATCAACACCATTGCCGAGTACGCGCCCAATATCAAAGACATCATTCTGCATCGCCAGGTAGTCACGCCGCTCGACCTTGAACGCGAGTTCGGGCTGAGCGAAGGCAACATTTTCCAGGGCGAGCTCTCCCTGGAGCAGCTCTTCTTCCTGCGGCCGGTGCCGGGTTGGGCGCAATTCCGCACTCCGATCAAGAACCTGTACATGTGCGGATCGGCCACGCATCCCGGCGGTGGCATCATGGGTGGGCCGGGCAGGCTGGCGGCTCTCGAAATTCTGAAGGACTTCAAGGGGGCAGCCTAGGTGCCCGAAACAAAAAATCGCGACGTCGTGATCATCGGTGGCGGCCATAACGGGCTGGTCACCGCCTTCTACCTGGCCAAGGCCGGTTACAAGCCGCTGGTGCTGGAGCGCCGCGCCCAGCCGGGTGGTGCCGCCATCACGGAAGAATTTCATCCCGGCTTCCGCTGCTCGACGCTCGCGCATTCCGCCGGACCGCTGCGACCCGACATCGTCCGCGACATGCAGTTGGAAAAGCATGGCCTCAACATGATTTCGACCGAGGTCGCTGTAACGTCGCTTTCGCCCGACGGTCGCGCTCTCGTTCTCTATAAGGACGTCGAAAGAGCTGCGCAGGAAATCGCTAAGTTTTCCGAGAAGGACGCGACCAAGTATCCCCAGTTCCAGGCGTCGCTGGCCAAGATGGGCCGCGTAATTGGCAAGGCGCTCACGCTGGCCCCGCCGGACATCGACAATCCCACGTCAGGTGATCTCTGGGGCATGCTCAACACCGGCCGCGCCGTCCGCAACCTGGGCAAGCGCGATATGTACCGCTTGCTGCGTTGGGGACCGATGGCCGTCGCCGATCTCGTTGCGGAATATTTCGAAACCGAACTGCTTCGCGCCACCATCGCTGCGCGAGGAATTTTCGGAACCTTTCTCGGCCCCTGGTCCGCAGGCAGCAGTCTCGTGCTTCTGATCCGCGCTGCGGGCGACGAGCAGGCCGCCGGCACCTCTTGGTTCGCCGCAGGCGGCATGGGTGCGGTAACGAAAGCCATGGCCGCGGCAGCGCAGCAGGCAGGAGCGGAAATACGCAGCGGCGCGGAAGTCATCGAAGTTCGCGTAAAGGACGGCATCGCCAGCGGCGTCGTGCTTTCGAGTGGCGAAGAGATTACAGCCAGGGCAGTCATCTCGAATGCAGATCCTAAGCGCACACTGCTCAAACTGGTCGACCCGGCGCAGCTCTCGCCCGACTTTGTGATGAAGCTGCAGCACTATCGCATGCCCGGCACAGTCGCCAAGGTAAACCTCGCGCTCTCCGGATTGCCGAAGTTCACCGCGCTATCAGGAGAAAATCACGATCGCGCGCTGAGCAGCCGCATTCACATCGGTCCGGAAATTGACTACCTGGAACGCGCCTTCGACGAGTCCAAGTACGGCAATTTTTCCAAGCAGCCTTATCTTGAAGTCGCTATCCCGTCGCTCACCGATCCCAGCCTCGCGCCCGAGGGCAAGCATGTGATGTCTATCTACATGCAGTACGCGCCCTACAAGTTAAAGGGCAGCGATTGGGAAAAGCAGCGTGTGCCGTTGGGCGATACGGTGGTCAAGACGCTGGCGCAATACGCTCCCAACCTGCCGGAGCTGATCTTGACCCACCAGATCATCACCCCCCAGGACCTCGAAGAGACCTACGGCCTGACTGGCGGACATATCTTCCACGGCGAGCTTTCTCTGGACCAGTTCTTCACCATGCGTCCACTACTGGACTGGTCTCGCTATCGCACGCCGATTAAGAATCTCTATTTGTGCGGCTCAGGCACGCATCCCGGCGCAGGCTTGACCGGAGGCTCAGGAGCCAACGCGGCCCGCGAAATCCTGAAAGACCTAAAAAAGTAGGTTTGTCATCCTGAGCGCCGCAGATCGCTCGCTCGCGAGCGATCCTTCGGAGTCGAAGGACCCCTACAAGCGCCATAGGCCACGTGGGGACAGCCGTTCAGGATGACGCTTCGTCCCCCATTGTGACTTTGGTGCCACTCCTTCCGGAAAACGATTGTGCGTTCAGCCCACATTAGGTTTTACTAATTCAAACCTGTGTTCACAGCATTCCGCAGGCTCAGATCAGCGGGAGTGACCGTGTGGTAGAGGATCCAAAATGGGAGTTGGCCATCCTGGCCACAGTGCAGGGCTTCTATGAGAAGCTGCTGCAGGATTCCATTGGAGGCGAAATCCCGGTTCCGGCCGGCCTCGAGGCCATTTCGCTGCAGGAGGGTGATGGCGAGGTACACGCCACGCTCGACCGCATGCGCCGCTGGTTGCGTTTGCTCGATCAGGCCATCACTCCGGCCATGTTGCGACGCGCCTTCACTACTGAGACCGACCCGGAAATCGCCGAAGCCGTCCTGCGTTATTTCACCCGCAAGAAAGACACCAGCGACGTAAACCGCGACAAGACCGACCTGGTCGCGACATTTCTTTACCGCCATCCGCGGGTGCCGGGACAATGGGAGCGCCGCGGCTTTGGGCTCGATGGCTCGCTTCCACTTTCGCCTTTCGAAATCGCCCTGATTGAAATTCTCGCTGACAACGACGTGCCTTTCCTGTCCGAGGAGCACGTGCAACTATTGCGGCGTTTCGACCCTTTGCAGGAGGAAGCGCAGAACTGCCGGGATCTGAACTCACTGCTCGAGTCCGACATTATTACCCGGGTCCGCGAACTCAAACAGGCGCTGGATTCGTCTTTCTACCATCCCGGAGTGCTGGCTACGATCGCGCCTTACAACGCGGCGTTCGGCGCAAAGTTTGACGAGTTTTTCCGCGCTGCGGCTGGAGAGATAAGAGAGTTCGCACTGGCTCTGCAGGAGCAGGGTGGCAGCATTCTGGGTAACGTGGATGGCGTGGACGTCACCGTCGAACACGTCGCCAGCCTGGAAGAAAGCGAACTGCTGAAGATCGACTACAGCACGGCGCTGGAAAAGTTTCGCCGCGTTTCGAAACTGAAGCAGGCACTGGAACGGCGTCCACCGATTCGGCGAGTATCGTATTCCACGTCGCTCCCGACTCCGCCGCCCGCCAAGAGACCGCAATCGGTCACGGCGTCTCAGGCACGTCCCCAGCGGCGTCCAGTTGATGTTCAGGCGATGCGAGCGGCCGTCACGCCGCAACAGATTTCTACCGAAGAAACTAAGATCCGCCAGGTCGAGGAATCCATTCGGATATTCGTGCGCGTCGCCGACCCGAAATTTCGCCAGGTGGTCCCGATGCGATTCTTCAATCTCACCTTGACCCGCGGCCGAGGCCGATGCATGTAGCGCAGAATATCTCGAGGAGAAGAGTTTTCGCGGCAGTGTTGCCCGAGTGCTGCTGCGCATCGTGTCCGTGGTCGCTCGAATGTCCACCGAACTGGAAGAACTCAAGCGGGCGGAAAATTCACCGTCCTTGTGGAAGCTGCACGCCGACTCGCTGGTGACCCTTCTTGAAGTGGCTTCAGCTGTGTCGGAAAGCGCTTCGCGAGTGGCCAATGAAGATACAGACCCGGGCCACAACGCGACCGTGGAGACCGTACAAGTTTCGCTGCAAAGGCTGCGCCATCGCTGTGGTCTCATTGCAGACACGCTGGGCCAATCTCAAAAGGTCTAACCGGGCAAAAATTGCGGTAGCCGTCGCTGCTAACACCCTGTCCCGAACCAGTAAACCGTCCGCGACCGCTTCCGACTTGCCATCCGTGCGCCTCCTCAGGCACCTTATAGCCTTGCGCTTTGAGGGGCGGGCCGTAATGAGCACTGCCGACGACAAGTTTTTTCACGCTAGAGTCACACAGCGCCGGGATTTCGCGGCCGACCTGTGGATGATTCGCGTCCAGCCCAACGGCGAATTCAAATTCGCTCCCGGCCAGTACGCCACTCTGGGAGTGCAGCGCGCGGAGAAGCGTTCCGAGCGTCCATACTCCATCGTCTCGTCCCCTTACGAAAACGAAATCGAATTCTTTTTCGAACTCGTCCCCCACGGCGAACTGACGCCGGACCTCTACAAGCTGCAAGTCGGCGACGAGATGCTGATGCGCAAAGTTCCCAAGGGACGCTTCACCCTCGACACCAAAAGCGGACGCACCAATCACTTTCTGGTGTCGACCGTCACCGGGATCGCTCCCTTCGTCAGTTACATCCGTACGCTTGACAAGGACTGGAAAGAGGGCAAGTTTGCGGGTGAGCAAAAATTATTTCTGCTCAACGGCGCCAGCCGATCGTGGGAATTCGGCTACCTCGAGGAGTTGCGCAAGTTTGCCGATGAATTGCCGTGGCTGAAGTACATCCCGACGGTGAGCCGTCCCTGGGACGATCAGAAATGGACAGGCGAAGTCGGCCGGGTGGACGATTTGATCCGTAAATATGCTGACATGTGGGGACTAAACGGGACCAACTCGGTCGGTTACTTGTGCGGCCATCCCCAGATGATTGAGCATGGCAAGGGAATGCTTCAGCGCATCGGCTTCACCAAGGAAGTTTTAAAAGAAGAAATTTACTGGATTCCTGGCAAGGAATCTCCGGCGGCTTAGGTCTTTGACCTGCCGCTATGTTTCCGCCGGCGCAAAGAAAACCAGCACTACCAGCTCTTCCACAATGTCGTAGAAGCGATGTTCCACTTCCGCCCCTACGAAGACCACACTTCCCGCACTCACGGCCAGGTCCTTGCTGCCCACACGCATGCGTGCTCGGCCGCGCACCACGTAATACATCTCATCTTCTTCGTGGGGCTTCTGTGCATCGGTAGCACCGGCCGGTAATGTATATACTCCAGCGCTCATCGTTGGCACGCGCAGAAACTCCAGGTACGACTTCCCTGCCTGCACCCGCTGTTGCTCTAACTGATCAAGCTGGAAAAATTCTTCTTTCATCTCTACCCCCTGTCATCCCGAGCGTAGCGTATTCGTTCGCCTGCGAACGGACACGCGGAGTCCAAGGACCCCTATAAGCTCAGCGTGCGCGTGTTCTAATACCACGAACCACGTGGGGACAGCCGCCCTCGGCTGTCCTGTCGAGCGAAGCTCGACTGCTTCTCCCTGCACACAAACAGCGGAGCTGCGCTCCGCCGGACAGCCGAGGGCGGCTGTCCCCACGTGGTTCGTGCTGCTTATAGGGGTCCTTCGACTGCGCGGCTGCTTCGCTGCGCGAAGCAGCCACTCCGCTCAGGATGACAGACGTAAGATCAGAATGCCAATCGTGGCGTCAAGTTCCTAAGATGAACCCTTCTCTGTCATAATCTTTCTCCCATGGACCTCAAACACCGCAGTCGTGGCATCACTGACGGACGCGATCGGGCGCCGGCCCGCTCTTATTTCAAATCGATCGGATTCACTGACGCCGACCTGGCACGGCCCCTCATCGGCGTGGCCAACACCTGGATCGAAACCATGCCCTGCAACTTTCACCTGCGCCGGCTCTCGGCCAAGATGAAAGAAGGCATTCGCGCTGCCGGCGGCACGCCCATGGAGTTCAACACCATCGCCATCAGCGACGGCGAAACCATGGGCACCGAAGGCATGCGCGCATCGCTGGTCAGCCGCGAGGTGATCGCCGATTCGATCGAACTGGTCTGCCGAGGACAACTATTCGACGCCGTAGTCTGCGTCGTTGGCTGCGACAAAACTATCCCCGCCGGCGCGATGGCGCTGGCCCGCTTGAATATTCCCGGCCTCGTGCTCTATGGCGGCACCATCGCGCCCGGAAATTTCAAAGGCAAAGACGTCACCATTCAGGATGTATTCGAAGCGGTCGGCGCCAACGCCGCCGGAAAAATGAGCGACGCGGATTTGCTCGAACTGGAAAATGTTGCCTGCCCCGGCGCGGGCGCTTGTGGCGGCCAGTACACCGCCAACACCATGTCCACCGTGATGGAGATGATCGGACTTTCTCCCATGGGCTTCAACAGCGTTCCCGCCATGGATCCCAAGAAAGACCAGATCGCCTACGACTGCGGCGCCGTGGTGATGGATCTGCTGAACGCGGGGCGTCAAACCCAGAGACATTCTGACGCGTCCTGCGTTCGAAAACGCGATCGCGGGCGTCGCTGCCAGCGGCGGCTCGACCAATGCAGTTCTGCACCTGCTCGCGATTGCGCGCGAGGCCGGCGTCCCGCTGCACATTGACGATTTCCAGAAAGTCAGTGAGCGCACTCCGCTGCTGGCCGACCTGAAACCTTCGGGCCGTTTTGTTGCCTCCGACATGCACCGCGCCGGCGGGATCCGCCTGCTGGCGCATCGTCTGATGCAGGGCAAGCATCTCCACGAAAGCGCGATGACGGTCAGCGGCAAGACTCTGGGCGAGGAGGCTGGAAGCGCCGTCGAGACGCCGGATCAGGAAGTGATTGCGCCGCTCGACAAGCCGCTGAAGAAGACTGGCGGCCTGGTGATTTTACGCGGCAACCTCGCGCCCGAGGGCTGCGTCGCGAAGATCAGCGGCCACGAACGCCTGAGCCATCGCGGCCCGGCGCGGGTTTTCGAATCCGAAGAAGACGCCATGACCGCGGTCACCGAAAAGCGCATCAAGGCCGGCGACGTAGTCGTGATCCGCTACGAAGGGCCGAAGGGCGGCCCCGGGATGCGCGAGATGCTGAGCGTGACCGCAGCGATTGTCGGCGAAGGCCTGGGCGGATCGGTAGCCTTGCTGACCGACGGACGTTTCAGCGGCGCCACCCGCGGCCTGATGGCGGGACACGTGTCGCCAGAAGCCGCGTTGGGCGGCCCTATCGCCGCCGTACACGAAGGCGACACCATCCACTTCGACGTCAATCAGCGCATTCTGGAAGTCGAAGTCAGCGACACCGCACTGCGCCAGCGTATGGCCCAGTGGAAACCGCCGCAACCGCGCTATCCGACCGGTGTGTTTGGAAAGTACGCGGCGTTGGTGTCGTCGGCATCGGAAGGCGCGATCACCAGGCCAAAATAGCTGCCGCACCAGCAAGATTAATGACTGAGTTCCGGGCAACTGCGTCGTCCGTTCAAACGGGCCTGGTTACCCGTCTTTCCGTGTCCCAAAAAATCTTCTTCATCCAGGAGCCAATGTCGCATGCGTCTGAAGACAACGGTTGTCAATCTTTTCAATCCTGCTCGCGGTACTGCCATCCGCAGCCCAGTCCCGCCGCAAAGTCATCATCGATCAGGATGCTCGCGGCCCGGCGACCACCGACCAGCAATCCATGATCGCTCCTCTTGCAGTCGCCCGAATGTCGAAGCCCTCGGAATCACGATCGTCAGTGGCGATCAATGGCGCGATGAAGAAGTGGCGCACACCCTTCGAATGCTCGAGATCATCGGACGCACCGACGTCGCGGTATATCCTGGCGCCATTTTTCCCTTGATCAATCGTGAGGAAACCATCAAGCGATGGGAAACCCTTTACGGCAAGGTCGCTTACAAAGGCGCGTGGAACCGCGTGGCCACAGGAGACGGCAGGCGCGGAAAATATCACGGACCGTATGAAGTCCCGGACCTGGTCGAAGGGAATCCCACGACCAAAGCGGCCAACGAAGACGCAGCCCACTTCATCATCCGCATGGTCCACAAGTATCCGCACGAGGTAACGATTTACGCCGGTGGCCCACTCACCAACCTCGCACAGGCCCTGAGCCTCGATCCCCAGGTTGCCGAACTCGCGCAGGAACTCGTGATCATGGGCGGAAGCATTGCCCCGATCGTGCCCCGGGAGTGGCAGACGGAAAATCGCCGCGAATTTAATTTCTGGTGGGACCCCGAAGCAGTCCACATGGTCCTCACCTCGCCCTGGCACAAGATCACCATCACGACCGTAGACATCTCGGTCAAGACCCGCATGACCAAGGCCATGATTGCTGAAATCGCAAAGTCGTCCAGTCCGTCCGCGAAGTATATTGCGAAGTATGCGGACGAGGAATTTCTGTGGGACGAACTGGCCGCGGCCGCGTGGCTCGACCCCAGCATCATCACCAAAGAAAGCACGCTCTACATGGATATAGACATCTCGCACACTGCCGGCTATGGCAATGTTCTGGTCTGGGCCCCTGGATTGCAGCCAGGACTAGGCGAGCAACTGGTTCACGTTCAGGACGATCTCGACACCGAAAAGTTTTACCGGATGTTCATCGATTCAATGTCCCGTCCGACAGCCCGAGCGGTCAGTCAAGCTCGCCAATCCAACTGACCACCTAACGTCTTGGGAGGACAGAATGGCAGCTCGGTTCTCAAGCCTCGCCTCGGAATGACTGCTTGGTATAGAATGTGCGCCGTCTGCAACTGGATCGAGAAAATCTCGCGTCGAATCATCGGGCCGCTTCGATCCATTGAAAGGCGTTCTCATGAAAGTCGCATCTTCTGCCCGTATTGCCGGTGCCATCTTCTTATTAACCATCCTCGCACTGGCCCAGGGCCCGTCCATTCCCGCGCCACCGGCAACTCCCAAGCGTCCTGTCACCGACGAATATCAGGGCGTCAAAGTCACCGACGACTACCGCTGGCTGGAAAACTGGGACGATCCTGAAGTCAAGCAGTGGAGCGCGGCGCAGAATGCGCGCAGCCGCGAGTATCTCGACCATTTGCCGTCGCGTCCTGCCATCCGGCAAATGCTTAAAGAGGCGCTCAGTGCCAGCTCCGCCGCCTACTACGATCTGCAATTTCGCGGCGGCACTCTGTTTGCGATGAAATACCAGCCGCCGCAACAGCAGCCCATGCTGGTGGCCCTGCCTTCGGCCGATGATCCGGCAGGCGCCAAGGTCATATTCGATCCCAATGGGTCGAGCGCCAAAGGCTCCACCGCGGTGGATTTTTATGTGCCGTCGCTGGACGGAAAATTCGTCGCCGCCGCGCTTTCCGAAAACGGATCCGAAGACAGCGCCGCTCACGTCTTCGAAGTCGCCACCGGCAAGGAACTGTCCGATGTAGTGCCTCGCGTCAATTTCGCCACCGCCGGCGGAAGCCTGGAATGGAAGGGCGACAGCTCAGGTTTCTATTACACCCGCTTTCCGCAGGGCAACGAGCGCCCGCCCGAGGACGCCAATTTCTACCAGCAGGTTTACTTTCACCGCCTGGGGACCGATCCCAAACAGGACACGTATGTCATCGGCAAGGAGTTTCCCCGCATTGCCGAAATCCAGCTGCACGGCAGCGATGATGGCCAATGGCTGATTGCAGCCGTAGCCAACGGCGATGGCGGCGAGTTCGCACACTACGTCATGGACCCAGCCGGGCACTGGACCCAGGTGACGCATTTCGCGGACAGAATCGTCTCCGTCAAACCGGGGCCGGACGCCGCCCTTTACCTGCTCTCGCGCCAGGACGCACCGCGCGGCCAGATCCTGCGCCTTCCGCTGGCGCATCTCGACCTCGCCGACGCCAAGGTCATCGTTCCGCAAACCTCAGGCCCGGCGGCGGAGGAAAGTTCCCGCGCTTCGATCGAAGATTTCGTGCTCGCGCCCGGACATCTTTACGTCTCCGATGTTATCGGAGGACCTTCCCGCATCCGCGCCTTCGATCTGCAGGGCCATCCCCTCCCCGGACCGCCGCTGCCGCCGGTCTCGGCCGTGTACCAGATGGTGCCCACTCGCGGCGGCGACGTGATTTTCAGCGTTTCTACCTATCTCGAGCCCTCCGCCTGGTACCGCTTTGAAGCAGCCACCGGCAAATCCGTCCGCACGGCGCTGTTTCGCACTTCTCCCGTTCACTTCGACGACACCGAGGTTGTCCGGGAATTTGCCGACTTCGAAGGATGGCACGCGCGTCCCGCTAAACATCATTCGCCGCCGCGGCACCCGGCTCGACGGCAGCAATCCCACGCTGCTCGAAGGCTACGGCGGATACGGCGTCAACATGCAGCCGTACTTTCTTGGGGCCTTCACCCGCGCCTGGCTCGATCAGGGTGGCGTTTACGTCATCGCCAATCTGCGCGGCGGCGGCGAGTACGGCGAAGAGTGGCACCAGGCAGGACGGCTGACCACCAAGCAAAATGTCTTCGACGACTTCATCGCCTCCGCCCAGCACCTGATTGACCGGAAGTACACCTCCCCGGCCCATCTGGCGGCCATCGGTGGAAGCAACGGCGGATTGCTCATGGGCGCAGCCCTGACCCAGCGCCCCGACCTTTTCCGTGCGGTCGTCTCCTATGTCGGTATCTACGACATGCTGCGGGTCGAACTCGATCCCAACGGGGCCTTCAACGTCACCGAATTCGGCACCGTAAAAGATCCCGACCAGTTCAAGGCCCTGTACGCCTACTCCCCGTATCATCACGTGAAAGACGGAACCGCATATCCCGCCATCCTTTTTCCCACGGGAGAGAACGATCACCGCGTGAATCCCATGCAATCGCGCAAGATGACGGCAAGATTGCAGGCCGCGACCAACTCAGGGCGTCCCATCCTGCTGCGGACCAGCTCCAACGCAGGACACGGCATCGGAACGGCGGTCGACGAACAGAATCGAAGAAGAAGCGGACGTACTCAGCTTTCTCTTCGATCAATTGGGAATCAAGTACTCCACGAAAATGTAGGCGCGAGCGCCCCGCTCGTGCGGCAGCGGAACAGACCGAAGGGTTTCGCCAGACAAGTAGAAGCGCAGATCCACCCGCCAGGCACAGCTGTGCAAACTTTTGCGCAGTTCCCGCTGTGACAGTCCTTTAAACGCAGAAAAGTCTCTGTCCCCTCAATCACTTAGAAAAACAGTCCTTTGGCAGCCAAACTGCCATTCATAAGATCAGGTAAGCGAGCATAAGCGGTGGTCAGTTCCCGCCAGTCTCGCCGGCTCAAGCAAGATGTGGGCCGCCAAAAAGTGTCTGGAGAACAGCTTTTCGGGGGAGAGGTTGTTCAGCGGCGCGCCTTGGACTTAACCGAGTCCAGGGCGTTTCGTTTTTATGGGACGTTTTCTCGCGCTCGAAATCTTATGATCTGCGAGCCGGCGCCGGGCCTGGAGGCAGAATCTCAGGCTCTCCGGAATGAATCTCGCCCCGGGTCACGTAGAAAACCGCGGCTGTCCAGGTGGGAAACAGATCGAAGCCAGGAACGAGTTCCGCCGCAAGAGTAGGCAGAAAAGCCCAATGCCATCCCAATAGCTCGATGAGAGCGACGGCGGCCGCGGCATCCAGAGCAACATCCACCGGCGACAGCCCACCGGGGGCAAACAGAGGCAAGGCGACGATCTGGATCGCATCCGCCGCAATCGCAACCAGCCAAGCCAGCCGGAGCTTCGGCGACTTGATCCCCTTCAGAAAGTCCAACAGCTTCATAAAAACCCTTCACTTAAGGATACACCTGAGAGGCCTTTGGGTGGAGCAGGGCTTCAGCCCTGCATTTTAGGATAGATCGAGGGACTGGCTTCAGCGACTGCGGGACCTTATCAAGCTTGCCCAGGGGCTGAAGCCCATCCAGATTTCAAGGCTTTATGCAGGCCTGAAGGCCTGCTCCACCCGAAAGTCTGGAAGGCTGGTTCACCAGAACCCCAGAGCCTGCTACCACAACCTATTTGCTCACCATCAGCAAAGCATTTAATGGTCCTACTTCGCTGCCGGTGGCCGCGCCGGAGTGCCGTCTGCCTTCACGTAGTGGGCATACCAGGCCAGGTAACGCTCGAGACGATCTTTAAGGTGCGACGGCGATTTGAACTCATGGTATTCGCCGGGATAGACCACCAGTTCGGTTTCGCGACCCAGGGTCTTCAACGCCTGGTACATCTGCTCGCCGCCTAGAATCGGCACATTCGCGTCAATATCGCCGCCCATGAACAGAGTCGGCGTGGTGATGTTCGTCACCTTGTAGAACGGCGAGACCTTGTCCCAAACCGCTTTGTCCCTCCAGGGATATCCCAGCTCGTAATCGTAGTCGCGGGTGTACTCGTCGTGTCCGTACATGGAGGCAAAGAGCGCCGAACCTGCGCCTGAAATGGCGGCCTTGAAACGAGTGGTCTGGGCAATGATGAAATCGGTCGAGATGCCGCCGTAGGACCATCCCCCGACGCCGAGTTTGTCGGGATCAACCATGCCTTGCGCGATGGCGTAGTCGAGCATGGCCATATCGTCCTGAAAGTCTTTGTTGCCCCAGTCGGCGTCAATCGCCTTGGCGTAAGCCTGTCCGCGGCCGGTCGAGCCGCGCGGGTTGGGATACAGCACCACGTAGCCGTTGGCCGCAAAGAGCTGCGCCAGATGCGTGAATTCGGCGTAGTAAGACCAGACCGGGCCGCCGTGCGGACGCAGAATGGCCGGATACTTCTTTCCCGGCACGTAGTCGAGCGGCTTGTAGAGATAGCCGGCGACCGTGGTGCCGTCCTTGCTCTTGAACTTCACGTACTCCGGCGCAGTGAGCTTCAGCTGCGACATGAGGTCGTCGTTGGTGTGGGTGATGCGAGTGAGCTTGCCTCCAGGAATGGTGAAAATTTCGCTGGGGCGATCCACGGTCGTGATCTGCGCCGCCACATCGCCGGACTTGGCGATCGAATATCCGTACACCATCAACCGTCCGCCAATAGGACGTGTGACCTCACCGCCACCCGCCGCGACCTGGCAAAGGTTCTGGGTGCCGTCATCATCGGCGATGAAGTAAATAAACTTTCCGTCGGGCGAGAAGCGCGGCTGGCTGGACATGCGGTCGAAGTTCAGGGTCAGTACTTTTGCTTCGCCGCCTGTCGCCGGAGAGATCGCAACATGAGCTGGTGGCGTAGACGAGCAGCTTGGGCTCGAGCTGCGTCACGTAAGCGATCCACTTCCCGTCAGGCGACCATGCCGGCGAATCGTCCGATCCAGGATTCGTTGTGACCTGCGTCGGGTGCGCGCCTTTGTCGCTGTTATCTGCAGCCACGACCCAGATGTTGGAGTCGTAGTTGCGGTCCGCGTCGGGAGTAGAGCGATTGCTGCTGAAGGCGAGATATTTTCCGTCAGGCGACCAGGCCGGGTGCTTGTCGTCGAAGTCGCCCGAAGTAACTTGCGTCAGCGTTTTGCTGGCAAGATCGAAAACGTAAAGATGAGTGCGCAGCCGCTCCAGGTAGCCAATCTCATCTTCCTTGTACAGGTAGCGGTCAATCACCCACGGACGCTGCGCTTTAGGATTCTTGTCCTTGATCTCCTTGCCCTCGGTCTCCTCTTTGGTCCTTTCGTCGGCTGCTTCCAGATCCTCCGGCGACGGATCCTGCAACATCAGGACAATGCGCTTGCCGTCCGGTGACCAGGCGAAATCTTGAACGTCCTGCGCAGTCTTGACGAGAGGCTCGGCCTCCCCGCCGATGCGATTCAACAACCAGACGTACGTCCGACCCTCATTTCGCTTGGATAGAAACGCTAAATACTTTCCATCCGGACTCCAGCGTGGATGCTGCGATGAACTTTCCTTCGAGGTCATGGCCACGGCATCCCCGCCCGCAGTCGGAACCATCCAGATGCGCGTCTTTTCCTCGTCGTCTTTCAACGAAGAAGTCGTGACTGTGTAAGCGACCGACTGGCCGTCGGCACTGATCTGCGGATCATCCACCTCGCGCACCTGAAAAGAATCGTCCACAGTAATGGGACGGGGAGTTGGAGGAGTAGCTTGCGCGCTAGAGATTGTTGGGGAGAATGACGATGCGAAAAGAACCGCCAGAGGAAAAACCAGTGGCCGAAGCTTCATCCCTGTGACCCTTGGACACAAACAAATGCGATTTGAAAAAAACTGTCGGAGTGTAGCACAGAAAGATTGATGTGGGCGCGAGCGCCCTCGCTCGTGCAGCCGCCACCACGAACCACGTAGGGGCAGATGTCCTCATCTGCCCGGTCGAGCAAAGCTCGACAGATTGTGCCGGAAGCCAAACCCAGCGGAGCGTTACTCCGCCCAACAGCCGAGGGCGGCTGTCCCCAGCTCGTCTGTAATGGTTAAAGGGATCCTTCGACTACGCGGCTGCTTCGCGAAGCGAAGCAGCCACTCCGCTCAGGATGACAATTACGCGATCACCGGAGCGTTGCTGACTCCGGCAGTACCAAACACGCGCCGGTAGCGTTCAACTTCGGCGGGCGGGCCCAGTGCTTTTGAGTAATTATCGGAAAGCTTGACCGCGGGCCGGCCATCAACTTCGGTCACCTTGCAGATCAGGCTCACCGGATCAAATCCGATGCCGCCGGCCGGATCGCAGCCGCGGAAGTCATTCGTGAGCAGCGTGCCCCAGCCGGCGCTGAAACGCGCCCGCCGCCCCGGCTTCCATTTCTTGTGGTCATGGAAATCGGCAGCACCGCGAAAGTCCTTTGCGGTCACGCCACTCGCCATGGTGCCACCGAAATACGCATGCAGGCCAAGAATTACATCAACCTCCAACGCGTCTGATGCAATGATCCGTTTGTTATGCGGATCTCGGCCGCGCCCCTTCAACCATTCGATGTATTCGTCGCCCGCGACATACGGGTCCTTACTGTCAATACGCTGGCCCGTCCAGTCCGCCGCCCACTCCGGCGCGTCTTTCAGAAACTGCGTAGTTCCAAATGTGTCGGGCAGCATAATGAGGAGTTCGCCCTGATAGGTGCTTTGCCACATTTCCAGAACCCTATATTGCGAAGCCTTGAGGACCCGGTCATCCGGCGCTTGCGCGGCCAGGACCATCGGGATCTCGTGCGCATTCGTTCCAATCGCTTCCAGATCGTGCTTGTGGGCCAGGAATGCATTCGAGGTCCCGGTAAAAGCGCTTCCCAGATTCGACGCCATGGCCTCCACTACATATTCCTGCCACAAAAAACTATGACGGCGGCGGGTGCCGAAGTCTGCTACATGCAGATCGGGAACACCAACTAGTTGTTCGATCTTCCCCCACAGCTTGGTCTTCGCCCTCGCGTACAGGATGTCGAGGCCGAACTCGCTCAGCCTCTTCAGACCGGCCCGCGTCTTCAGCTCGTCGATGATCGCAAGGGAATAAAGCTCCCACATCGTTGTGTCGGTCCACAGGCCTTCGAAGGACAGATCAAACTGTCCGTCCTTGACCGACAACTTGTAGTCCGACAATTTGAAGTCCCGCTCAAGCCAGGCCAGGAACGCCGGCTCAAAAATCCCGCGTTGACCGTAGAAGGTGTTCCCGGCGAGCCACACCAGTTCCGACTTGCGAAAGCGCAGACGGCGGACGTGTTCGAGCTGCGCGGTTAACTCTTCAAGCGGAAACATCTCCGCCAGGCGGACCGACGAAGCGCGGTTCACCAGAGAAAATGACACCGGAGTTTTTGGATAGTGCTTCCAGATGAACTGGAGCATGAGCAGCTTGTAGAAATCGGTGTCGAGCAGGGACCGCGTCACCGGGTCGAGTGCCCAGTTGTGGTTATGCGCCCGCTCTGCAAAGTTCACAATCATCCGTCAATATCCTAATAGTGGTGGAGGACGGGCCGTCGCGCACGTCGGGCACGGACTATGCTCGACGGCGGGACGCCCGTACTCCATCAAATCTCAATGTGCGTTTTGTAAATCGTCAGCCGCTTTATTGATACCCGCTGCGACGTTCTCGATCACCTGCGCAACCTGAGGAATCTGCTCGTCGGCTTCCTTCCACTTCTTCGCGTCCATATATTCACGGACTGCTGCGATCGGCTTCGCGCCGTAACCCGTGTAGGCTCCCGGCGCGTAAACCTGGTTCTTGAACCAGGGACGCTCCGGCAATCCCTTTTCATTCAGGAACAGACGCGAAATTTTGATCAAGTCGCCGTTCAACACTTGCAGGGACTGCTCAGAAAGAGCGGGTGAACCCTTGGCATGCCAATCCGACATAGCCTTTGAATATCGCTCCGAACTCTTCTTGAGCAGTTCGATGGCATTCTTCATGGGAGAAAAATTCATGTACGGTGGCACTGTCTCAACCGGAGGCGGCACCGAGGTTTTGCGCGGATCTGCGATGGCTGTAAAAACGCCTTCCTGCAGCTCCAGGTTGCGCTCGGTAAATTCGTCCTGCTTGTCTTTGAGCAGCTTCTCCAGTTCTGCCTCGTATTTCGCAATGGCCTCGGCCTGGGGAGCGTAGTCCACGGGGATGAGGTCTGCATTCGCCAGGCGCATCATGGCTGTGCCCGCAGTTTGCGCCAGGGCGCGCCCGTAGGCGAAATCGGTGTCGGAAAAATGTGTGTACCAGTAAAAATCGTCGTAGATCGAATGATACTGGTCTCCATCATCCTCGCCTCCAAACTCAACACTCAGAGTCGAGATACCGGCAAAGTCCTGAAAGGCAGTGTAGTCCGATCCGTCTCCCAAAGCCTTGACCAGAAGGTCGCTGCGTTTGCGCAGGTCTTTGCGCTCTTCAGCGTCTTTGGCTTTGGCAATGCTCGCCAGATGCGAGCGCTGAAAGACAGAGGTGTGAGTATCCGGATCCTGAATATCGCGGGCGACTCCGCTGATAAAGGTCTGCAAATCCTGAGTTCCGCCCGGAAACAGAAATCCTCTCTCATTTCCGTCGGAGTTGATGTACGCGACCGCGTGAGTTTTCAATTCATCCAAATGGTCTTCCACCCATTCGACTGATCCCAGCAGCCCGGGCTCTTCTGCATCCCACGCGCAATAGATGATGGTGCGCTTGGGTGTCCATCCCTGGCGATGGAGTTCACCCAGCATGCGCGCTTCCTCAAGCATTGCAGCCTGCCCGGAAATCGGATCGTCCGCGCCGTTTACCCACGCATCGTGATGATTACCGCGCAGTACCCACTGCTGGCCTCCATCCGTGCCGCGCAGTGTTCCAATGATGTCGTAGATCGGTTTGATGTCCCAATTAGAAGCAACCTTGAGATGCACCTGCGCCGGCCCGGGGCCGATGTGATACGTGATGGCCAGCCCTCCGCGCCAACCATCGGGAGCGATCGGGCCTTTCAGAGCGGAGAGCAACGGAAGCGCATCAGCGTAGGAAATTGGCAGCACCGGAATTCTTGTGATCGTCTTCGCTTCCTTGATGGAGAGCCGCTTGGCGTCCGCGGTCGCAGCCACGCCCGGGAGTCAGGGGATCGCCCGGATAGTCGGTGTCCATCACACTCCCGCGCTGCACTCCATCTCGCGGCCGCCAGCCGCCGGCAGGATAGTCGTCACCTCTGTAATATCCGTCTCCCTTCGGGTCGGAATAGATGATGCATCCGATCGCACCGTGCTCGGCAGCAACTTTAGGCTTGATGCCGCGCCAGCCATCTCCGTAGCGGGAGATAACGATGGCGCCTTTGACAGAAATTCCCAGGCGGTCGAGTTGCTCATAATCTTCGCGACTGCCGTAGTTCACATACACAAGCGGCGCCGTAACGTCTCCATCAATGGAATAGGCGTTGTAGGTGGGTAGTTGCTCATCGGTCTGGCCGCTGGTGGGATCAATCGCCAATACCGGTTCCTGCATCTTGGCCTGAAACCTGGTCGGTTGCAGCATTTCCACCAGGCGAACTTTCGGAGTGGGAAACAGCACATTGAAGGTTTCGATCTTGGCGTCGAATCCCCACTCTTTGAATTTGGAGAGAATCCACTCAGCGTTATCTTTATCGTAGGGCGATCCCACATGGTGAGGACGCGCCGCCAGGCGACGCATGTTCTCGCGAATGTTTTCCGGCGAAATGCCGTTCTGGAATTTCTTCTCCCAATCCATCTGAGCCGGAGCGCTTTGCGAACTGTACCCTGTGATCGGCGACGGTGGTGGTACGACTGTGGCCTGTCCAAACCCGGGCTGGGCCGAAATGAACTGACTTACGGCGAGCAATGAACCACATATCCACCGAAGTGTCATGAATCCCTCTGATTGAAATGGTAATAAAAACTATGGCGGAGACATTTCCGCCGCATGGCGTGGACCTAAGAATTCGCGATAGGAACGCCTCCATCCCACGCCACATTCGCGCTATGGATTCTAACGGATATGCAGATCCGCTGCGCGCCAGGTCCCTTCGACTTCGCTCAGGGCAGGCTCTTCGCAAGCTCAGGATGACTCCAACAAAGTAGATTAAGGAAATTAAAATAAAGGCACTACCCCGAGCCAAACGGATTATTGTAAATAACCCAATCACCACTGATAATGTGCCGGGGGTTCGGGGATGCGCAGAGCGGCTTGGATAACGATTTTTGCCCTCGGAACAGTCTCAGCATGGGGCCAGGCTCCGCCAAAAAAGCGGGTCGCAATTTTTGATTTCGACAATGCCGCCGTCCATGGCGGCGTCACGTTACCCTTCGCCGAGGCTAACACGCCCAATCTCGGAAAAGCCGCCGCCGATCTCCTGATCACCAAGCTGGTACAGGACGGCAACGTGAGCGTGATCGAGCGCAGCGCCATTGACAAACTCCTGACCGAGCAGAACTTCAGCAACAGCGATCGCACCGATCCAGTTACCGCCGCCAAGCTGGGCAGGGTGCTGGGGGTGGATGCCATCATTCTCGGCACCATCACGCGTTACGACTACGCCGACAAGACCACCGGCGGCGCTGGTGGCGCCCGTTTCGGTGGTTTTGGCGGCACCTCGATGAAGACCAAGCACGACATCAACGCCAAAGTTCAGATCAGCACGCGCCTGGTCAGTCCCGACACGGCCGAGGTGCTGGCGGTGTCTCAGGGGACTGGCGAAGTCAATCGCAAGGGCGTCAAGGTAGACATGCGCGACATGAGCAGCCAGGTCGCCATGATGGGAGGCAACGCCAACAACCCGCTGATGACCGAGTGCATGGACAGCGCCGTCACACAACTGACGGCGCAACTCAAGGAGGCGTTCCCCAAGCTGCCTCCGCACACACCGGTGATTGATGGGATGGTCGCGGACGCCAGCGAATCAGGTCACCTGGTTCTCAACATCGGCGCTCAAAACGGGTTGAGGGTCGGGGATCGCCTGCAGGTGTGGCGTGCTGGCCGGGAAATTCGTGATCCGGTGAGCGACAAAGTACTGATGCGCGACGACACACTCCTCGGCGAAGCGATCGTGATCACGGTCACAGACATCTCCGCGATTGCGCAGTACAAGGGCACCGAGCCAGTCAAGGTCCGCGATCTGGTCAAGAGCATTCCAAAGCAGCAATAAGCGTTGCCGTGCTTATTTCGTCTGGGCCAGAACAGCAACGTTGAGCTTTGAATAATATTTCTTTACATCCTTCGCCCCATATTTTTCACGGAATTTCTCGACCACTTCTGAGACTCGTGCCTCATCCGTGATGGGAACGGCCTGAAATTCAGCTTTTGCGCCGGACGCCTCTATCTGAAGCGAGGGGTTCTTCAGCACGTTCATGTACCACTGCGTATCCGACCCCTGCACGGGTAGAAGATAAAGTTCGCCGTCGAGCACAAACCAAATCGGGATCGAGATGGCGCGTCCTGACTTTCTGCCGGTTACCGTGATGTTGATTTCGCTGGATTTGGCAAGTCGTTCTTTGAGAACATCATATTGCGATGGCATAACCACTCCTGCTTATTTATTTCTTATATTGTTCCTCGCTGACCTGTTCCATCCAGTCGACAACCTTGCCTTCGAGCTTTTCCTGAATAGCGATGTGCGTCATGGCGGTGGTCGGCGTCGCCCCGTGCCAGTGCTTCTCACCGGCAGAGAACCAGACCACATCGCCTGGGTGGATTTCCTCGACGGGGCCGTCCCAACGTTGTGCCCGTCCGCACCCTGCTGTAACGATAAGAGTCTGACCAAGCGGATGTGTATGCCATGCCGTCCGCGCGCCCGGCTCGAAGGTTACGCTGGCGCCTTGCACAAATGCTGGGTCGGGCGCCTGGAACAGCGGATCGATTCGCACTACGCCAGTGAACCACTCTGACGGTCCCTTAGCGGAAGGCTGCGAGCCGACTCTTTTGATCTCCATTGCGGATCTGCCTTTTTAGCGATTGCTCATCGCTTCGATGTGTTCCGGATACCGAGCGCCCTGGACCTCGATTTTCGACGCGGCGCTTTCGATCTCGCGAAGATCGTCGGTTGTAAGTTCGACTTCCGTCGCACCGATATTTTCTTCGAGACGATTCAGCTTGGTCGTGCCGGGAATCGGAACGATCCACGGCTTTTGGGCAAGCAGCCAGGCGAGCGCGATCTGCGCAGGTGTCGCGTGCTTGCGCTTTGCAATCTTCTCCAGCAGATCGACCATGGCCTGGTTCGCCTTCCGGTTCTCCGCCGAAAAACGTGGGAGCTGACTGCGGAAGTCGGTGCTAGCGAGTGGTGTGTTCTCGTCCATTTTTCCCGTCAGGAAGCCCTTGCCCAGAGGGCTGTATGGAACAAAGCCGATGCCAAGTTCTTCCAGGGTCGGCAGCACTTCCTTCTCAGGATTGCGATACCACAGCGAGTATTCGCTCTGCACAGCGGTGACCGGCTGGACCACGTGTGCGCGGCGGATCGTCTTCGCAGCTGCCTCAGACAAGCCGAAGTGTTTGACCTTGCCTTGCTGGATCAGTTCCTTTACCGCTCCCGCCACATCTTCGATCGGGACTTCGGGGTCCACGCGGTGCTGATAGTAAAGATCGATGGCATCAACCCTGAGCCGCTTGAGCGAGCCCTCGATCGACTGCTTGATGTGCTCCGGTTGGCTATTCAGCCGCACCCATCCGGGACTTCCATCGGGCTTGAGTTCATAGGCGAACTTGGTGGCGATGACAACTTTCCCGCGAAATGGAAACAGCGCTTCCCCCACAAGTTCTTCGTTCAAGTACGGTCCGTAGACTTCGGCGGTGTCAAAGAACGTGATGCCGCGTTCGACGGCGGCATGCAAAACAGCGGTCATTTCCTTCTTGTCTTTAGCTGGGCCGTAGGAAAAGCTCATTCCCATGCAACCCAGCCCCAGGGCAGAGACTTCGAGATTACTTTTTCCAAGAATGCGTTTTTTCATAATTCTTACCCTTTATAAAATAAAATGATACGCCGAGAGCGATTTGTCGAGTAGGCAGCTCCAACAAGCCACGTAGCCCCGGACAGGGGCGCGCTCAGAAGTGCTCCCAGGCAACTCGCCAGTGTTCATCCGGGATGGCCGATTTCACGATCAGCTGCTTTCCGGAAAATTCAAACACGCGCGTCAGATCCTTGCCGACCAGGGTCCGTACCAGTGCGCCCTCAACATGAAAGGTGAAGTGATGAGCGGCTTCGTCGATCTCGTAAGTGCCAAACGACGCTTCATAACCGCCCGCCGCATATTGCGGCGCAGCGCCCGCCTGCGAGTTGGCTTGCGGGTTCCGATACATCACCTGCACTGACATATGGCCGTCGCGCGTATAGACCAGAAGGCCCGTGCAATCAGCTTTGTGAATCTTTCCGTCCGCGCCCACCTCTTCGAGCCAGGCCAGCCGCCATGCTCCGACAAACCGTTGCCGGACGTCCTCGTTCGCGCCGTCGTGTTGGAAGCCGGATAGCGTCGTCGCGGTCATGCATAGGAGCAAAGACACGACGCCGAGTGAAAGCAGTTTTTTCATATTCGGCTCCTCGTTGATTGTGCGCGGATGCCGCAACAGTTGCTACGGCTCGGATTGCATTTCGCGGCTGACCTGCTCGGCTGCGGCCAGTACGCGAAGCGTATTTTCGCCCAGGATTTTCCGGATATCAGCTTCCGAGTATCCCTTCTTCAGCAGAGCGTCTGTCAGTTGCGGCAGGTGGCTCGCGTCGTCCATTCCCTCCGGCATGGATGCGCCATCGAAGTCGGAGCCGAGACCGACGTGATCAGCGCCAACCAACTTGACGGCGTAATCAATGTGGTCGACAATCCGCTCCCATGAGACGTGAGGTAATTTGCCTTCAGCGATGGCCTGCTTCTCCCGTTCGGCCATCTTCTCTCCCATGCAGGCTTCGTCGTCTCCACATTGCTTCTTGAGTTGGTCCATCATTACGACGACGCCGCCTGACTCTTTGTCCGAAGCATCCTTGTAAGCCTGATCAATAAAACTCTTTTCGTAATTGATCTGTATCACGCCGCCTTTTGCCGCCAGCGCTTTGATCATGTCGTCGTTCATATTGCGGACATGATCGCACAGCGTGCGACACGAGGAATGTGAGGCAATCAACGGGGCCTTGCTGACCGCAAGCGCGTCGTAGAACGTTTTGTCGGAAACGTGAGAGATATCTACCATCATTCCCTGCCGGTTCATCTCGCGGACAATCTCTTTGCCGTAGTCGGTGAGGCCGTTGTGGGCGGGCTTGTCCGTGGAAGAATCGGCCCATTCGTCGTTGTAAAAGTGAGAAAGGGTCATGTAACGCACGCCGAGGTCGCTGTAGATACGGACCATGCGGATGTCATTGCCCAGCATGTGGCCGCCTTCGATTCCCATCAGGACAGCGATTTTCCCCTGTTCATGGGCGCGTCGGACGTCGTTGGCGGTGCGGGCGAAGGCGAGATCTTTCGAATACTTCCGCACGTTTTGCTGGACAGCGTCAATCTGGTCGAGAGCTTTTTGAATCGCTAGCGGTCCCATGGTACGGCCGTCAATCCATATGGAAAAGAAAATGGCGTTCATGCCGCCTTCGCGCATGCGGGGAATGTCAATATGTCCCGAAGGATTGCGCTTGCCCAGATCGAAATCCTTGGAGAAGAAGCGTTGGGTCGTGTCATCGTGAGTGTCAACCACAATGGAAGAGAAGTGGAGCCGGCGGGCCTGATCAGAAATGGAAACCGAATCGGCGGGAGCGGAAACGAGCAGAGTGGCGGCGCCGAAAAGACAAACCAACAGAGTGACGAGCGAGCGGATCATCAATCCTCCGAGAGAGCGTGGGTTGGCAACCGAGGGAACCTGCTTCTAATCCGATCCGTCGATTCAGATCATGGTGCTCATTGCATTTCCTTAAGCTTGCGGTAACGCCGGATCAGAGTGTTGGTTGAACTATCGTGGTTGAGCATCGGCTCGGCCGTATTCTCGAGCTCCGGAATGATGCGCTGGGCCAGGACTTTGCCCAGCTCAACTCCCCACTGGTCGAACGAATCAATGTTCCAGAGAACGCCTTGTGTAAAGACGGAGTGCTCGTAGAGCGCCACCAGCTTGCCTAACACCTCGGGCGTGAGCCGCTCCGCCAGGATCGTGTTCGACGGGCGATTGCCTTCGAAGACGCGGTGCGGCACCAACCAGTCCGCCGTGCCCTCGGCCTTCACCTGTTCCGGCGTTTTGCCGAAGGCCAGCGCCTCGGTCTGGGCAAAAACATTGGCCAACAGCATGTCGTGGTGCCGGCCAAGTTGGATGAGCGGCTTAGCGAAAGCAATGAAGTCGCAAGGAATGAGACGGGTCCCTTGATGAATTAACTGATAGAACGAGTGCTGCCCGTTCGTTCCCGGTTCGCCCCAGTAGATGGGGCCGGTTTCGCGCTTGACTGGCTTTCCCTTGAGCGTGACGTGCTTTCCATTGCTCTCCATCGTCAACTGCTGGAGATAGGCAGGGAAACGCTTCAGATATTGCTCGTAAGGCAGCACGGCAACGGTCTCCGCGCCGAGAAAGTCGTTGTTCCACACAGCCAGCAGGCCCATGAGGACGGGTAGGTTGGCCTCGAACGGGCGCCGTGCGGAAGTGCTCGTCCATCTCGTGAAAGCCCTTCAGCATGGCGCGGAAGTTGTCCGGGCCGACGGCGATCATGGTGGACAAGTCCGATGGCTGAGTCCATCGAGTAGCGGCCGCCGACCCAGTCCCAGAACCCGAACATGTTGGCGGTATCAATGCCGAACTTCGAAACCTCGGCGGCGTTGGTCGAAACCGCGACAAAGTGTTTGGCAATGGATTTTTCGTCGCCACCCAGCCCCGCCAGCGCCCAGGAGCGCGCGCTCTGCGCGTTGGTCATGGTTTCCAGCGTGGTGAAAGTTTTTGAAGAGACGATGAATAACGTCTCTGCAGGATCGAGATCTCGCACCGCTTCTGCGAAATCCGTTCCGTCCACGTTGGAGACGAAGCGGAAGGTCATCGAGCGGTCGCTGTAGTACCGGAGGGCTTCGTACGCCATAACCGGGCCGAGGTCAGAGCCGCCGATCCCGATATTGACGACGTTACGAATGCGCTTGCCGGTGTGGCCCTTCCATTCTCCACTGCGCACGCGGTCGGAGAAGGCTGCCATCTGGTCGAGCACGGCATGGACTTCGGGCACAACGTTCTTCCGATCCACGAGAATCTTCGTATCCTTCGGGGCGCGCAACGCGACGTGAAGGACCGCGCGTTTTTCTGTGATGTTGATCTTTTCCCCTTTAAACATGGCATCAATTCGCGCTCGCAATCGAGACTCTTCCGCGAGCTGAAGCAGGAGTTTAAGCGTCTCATCAGTAACGCGGTTCTTCGAGTAATCGAGATACAATCCAACCGCCTCGAGCGCCATACGCTGGCCGCGCTCGGGATCGTCTGCAAAAAGCTGCCGCAGGTGCACCTCGGAAACCGCTTTGTAATGCGACGCCAGTGCCCTCCACGCGGACGGCTTCTTTGCCAAAGGTTGAGAGTTTGTCGCCATGCTCGTGCTCCTTTCCATTTCTGCCCTTAGTCAGCCTCCCATCGTACCGGGCCGGATAGGCGTGTGGGAAATCCAACTCAGGCCATCGGCTTTTTGAACATGGAAATACTACAGTTTTACTCCAGTGGATCTTGGTCGCAGATGTCAGCTCTCGGAAAGTCCCAGTGGACGGTAGGGCGCAACCGAATTGGTTACCAGGGCGAAAGCGTCGGGTATAATCCTTGCCGCTCGGGCCTTGGATAGCCTGAAAGCTGCGCTGGAGTGTGATCAACAATGAGAATTGCCCATCGAGGTGCGATGGCGGGTCTGCTCGCCATCTTCGTTTCGTTCTCTGCAGTTTGTGTTGTGGGCGCCCAGGACGCCGCGACGTTGCGTAAGCGTTTCACCAACCAGGACGTCATCGAGATGGCGAAGCTGGGCCTGTCCGACGACGTGATCATCGCAAAGATTCGCCAGGCCTACCAGGCTGGAGCGGACTCGGTCAGCTTTGATACAAGCGTCGGCGGATTGACGTCGCTCAAAGCCGCAAGCGTTCCCGACTCGGTCATTAAAGTGATGATCAACCCCGCTCCGCCACCGGCACCGGTAATCGCAGGTGCGAGCCCGATTTCGGTGGATCCGAACCTCCCCCCGCCAGAGGTGGGCGTGTACTGGCGCGACCAGGGCAATTTTATGCGGATCCAGGGCCAGGCGGTGACCAACACCAAGACGGGCGGTAAGGCCGGCAGTCTTTTTACGAACGGGCTACGGAATCAGCACTGGGACGCGACGATTGAAGGCCACACCTCGAGGAATATTATTCGCGACCGCCATCCGATGTTTTACCTGTACGTTCCCGATGGAGACGACTCATCCGACTACGTGTTGATCAAGCTCAACAAGAAAAGCGATCATCGGGAATTCCAGATCGGTTCCTTCGGCGGCATTACGGGCGGCAAGTCCGGCGTGCAGAAGGATAAGGAAATTCCATTCCACGCCGAGCATGTCGGAATCAGGATGTACAAAGTTACGCTATCGGAAGAAGACATGAAACCGGGGGAATACGCGTTCTTCATGGGCACGGGCCAGAGCAACACCATGGCGGGCGCTCATGGCGGCAACCGGTCCGGAGGATCGGCCTCTGGGAGGGTTTGGGACTTTACGATTCCGGAGTGAGCATTCAAACAAATGAAGATAATTTGTGGTGCCGGGAGGGGGAGTCGAACCCCCAAGACCCGAAGGTCGGCGGATTTTGAGGGCATAAAAGCGGATTACTCCCCAATGTTTTCAATTGCTTCTGAGTGCGTCGGACGCGGTTTCGAGGAATATACGACTGCCTGCATTTACGTTACAAATGTGCCAGTTGCGTCTTGTTCCGGTCACAGGGACGTCACAGCACGTTCTTTCACTCACAGTGATCAAGACCAGCATACGACGGATGAATGGTGGGCTCTCTTCACCGTGACGGCGCGTTAGAAAACCCGGCCAAACCCAGCCCGCCGAAACGTCGCAACTATTGGGTTTCTCGACCTCCTATACCGGGCGTTAGAAAAGTGTAGTTTTCTAATCAGGCTACAGCAGAATTGCTTGAGCTTGTTCTGAACCCGTGGTCAATGAGTGTAATGGCGATTTTTCGCCAACAATCCGCCCTCAATCGGCAAAGCCATACTAAGTGATATGCTTGCATGAAGATGGCTCGGTTTGTTGTCGAAATCATTCGGCTTCCATAATTTTGAAAGTCGAGCCATTCTTGAAGAGATTCGCAGTTGACCTAGGTGGTTTAGTTGCAAGTTATCTTGTCTAACGAGCATTGGCGGTGAGTCATGAAGATCGAGCTTGGGAGCCCTAAGGCAAGGCTGCTCCCTCGATTTCGCCTGGGCTTGCTGCTATTTTTCTTCGCACCGATCGCGTCGGCTCAGAATAGTTTCATTTTCGATGGGCCACGCGACTACCCCGTCGGAGGGTCCGCGGAATCCGTTGTTGTCGGCGACTTCAACGGGGA
Organism: Terriglobia bacterium; assembly: GCA_963812835.1. Taxonomy (GTDB): domain Bacteria; phylum Acidobacteriota; class Terriglobia; order Terriglobales; family Acidobacteriaceae; genus JAIQFF01. The sequence continues at coordinate 11,827 of CAWEWN010000009.1, read as the reverse complement.
TGGGCATCCCGATGTCGCTACTGCCAACGAGACCACAAACAACATTTCCGTTCTCCTACAGAACAGTGATGGAAGTTTCCAGCCTGCCGTCAATTACCAGGTTGGCAACGGACCGGTATCGATCCAGGTCGGCGATGTCAATAATGACGGCAAGCTGGATCTTGTCGTATTAAACGTGACGGACGGCACAGTTGGGGTATTGTTGGGGAAGGGAGATGGCACGTTTCAGGCTCAAGAATTGACGACGCTTTCCGTGATCCCGCTTCGGAATCTAGTCATTGGAGATTTCAACGGAGATGGCAAGCTTGACGCTGCCGTCGCGGTGCCAACGCCGCAAGTGGGTAGTTTCGCTCTGGCCGTGCTGTTGGGCAATGGAGCCGGCACCTTTCAGGCCCCGGTAAATTATCCAATCAATTCAGAGCCGATCGCGCTGGCCACCGCCGACTTCAACAAGGACGGGAAGCTCGACCTCGCGGTTACTGGGAGCGTTGTATCCGTGCTACTCGGCAATGGTGACGGAACTTTTCAAGCTCCGATCAGCACACGGGTTGGTCAGTCGTACGGGCTGGTAGTGGCGGACTTCAATCAGGACGGCAATCTGGATATTGCGACAGAATCAACACCGAATTCTGGAAGCCCCAGCTTGACCCTGTTGCTGGGAAATGGTGACGGAACCTTTCAAGTTAACGTGCTGAGTAGTATGACAGGCGTAGTGCCGGTTGCCGCGGGTGACCTGAATGGGGATGGCAAGCCGGACCTGATCACAAATACCTCGAATGCAGGGATTGTCGAAATTCTTCTGAATAATGGCAATGGCACATTCACTGCTGGGCAGAATCTGCAGACAGCATCGGGCCCGTCGGTATCGGGCCAACCGGTTGCACTATCGGACTTGAACGGTGATCAGAAATTGGATTTGGTGGCAGCCAATACGGGCACCGAGCTCAATGCTGCAACCTTGCCAGACATTGTTTCGGTGTTGTATGGCAATGGTGACGGAACTTTTGCCAACTTTCCCTCCTATCCGGCTACCCCCGCGGGCAACCCACCCAGCTCAGTCGGCACACCGGTTGCGGGAGACTTTAATGGCGACGGCAAACCGGACCTGGCCGTACCCATATTCACCTTCGGACGGAATTACTACGTGGAGATTTCGATCCTACTCAATGATAGCGAAGGTTTTGCGCCGCCGGTTGTTACCCAATTATCAAGTCCCATCAGCCCGCTGTCTCCGATTTATATGACTGTGGGAGATTTTAGCGGCGAGGGTAAGCTGGATCTGGCGCTCACGTCCTCGGTTGGTCCGTTCAATGGTCCGACCGGCATTTCAATTTTGTTGGGCAATGGTAATGGGACATTTCAAAACCCAGCAACATACGGTGCGGAGATGACTGGCCCAATTGCGGTTGGGGACTTTAATAAGGATGGAAACCTCGATGTCATTGGCGTCATTGCTCCGCCGTCAACTGGCCTCTCCGTACTGCTCGGTAACGGCGATGGGACTTTTGGCTTCCCAGTGAACACTTCCGTCGTCGGTAGCGTTATAGCTTTCGTAGTCGCGGATTTCAATAACGATGGGAAGCCGGATGTAGCCGCTCTGGAAAACGGCGAGTTGGCCATGTTCTTTGGGAACGGTGATGGAACGTTCACCGCCGGACCGACGTACAATGTCGGACTTAATCCCACTGCTATTGCGACCGGCGATATGAACGGCGATGGGATCCTGGATCTTATCGTCGGAAATTCGATTGGATTCGTGATCGATAATCCTGTTCCCTCTAACGTCAGCGTGCTCCTGGGAAATGGGAACGGTACTTTTCAAAATCCGATCGTCACCACGGCCGGCAACGGAATCTCATCCATCGCCGTTGCGGATTTCAATCTCGATGGGAGACTAGATATTGTAATAGGTAATAAGGGCTGGACTGATGTCTCCTTGTTGCTGGGAAATGGGCACGGCACTCTGCAGGCTCCAACGCAATTCTACCTTAACAATAGTTTCGGGGGGCCCGGGAGCCTCTACGATACTCTAGCTGTTGCCGATTTCGATGGAAACGGCAGCCCCGAGGTAGCCGTGGGCGGCGGGAATGGCGTATCCCTCCTGCTCAATACATTGGGCACGGGAGGGCCAGCTGCTCTATTGTCGACGAACGCATTGGGATTCGGGAACGAAACCGTCGGCCAGACAAGCTCAGCACAAGCCGTGATACTGATCAGCACGGGCTCTGCTTCATTAAACATTACAGGAATCGCCATCTCCGGACCGCAAATCGGCGATTTCCAACAGACAAATAACTGCGGTACCAGCCTGAACCCGGGAGCAACTTGCACGTTCAATGTCACATTCTCTCCGCATGCGGCGGGCGCTCGGGCGGCGACCATTCAAATCACAGATAGTGCAAGCAACTCCCCGCAGATGATTGGTCTGAGTGGCACGGGCACCGACGTCGGGCTCGGAGTGGCTCCGGGAGGTTCCAACTCGGCAAACGTCACAGCCGGACATACCGCAAACTACACTCTCTCGATCGGAGGAGCCGGGATGAGTGGAACGGCAACCTTGAGCTGCACGGGAGCTCCGACGGGAGCAGTTTGCACCGTACCCGCGAGTGCAAGCTTTGCTGCGAACGCTCCGACGACCTTGGGTGTGAGTGTAAGTACGACCGCGCCGACCATGGGGTTTTTGCGCATGCCGAACTTCCTGCCCGCACCTTGGGTGTGGGCAACCGTGTTATTGGGTTGGGTTGTACTGCCCTACGGGGGAAGCCAGAGTCCTCGTGGGAAACAATCGATTCGACATCTCTCAACAGTGCTGTTGCTCATTTTGTTCCTGGCATCATGCGGAGGTGGCAGTTCCTCTACGCAAACTGGCGGCACACCGCCTGGTACCTACAGTCTGCAAGTGACCGCCGCCTCCGGCGCTACCAGTCAATCCGTAACGCTCAGCTTGACCGTGCAATAAACCGGGACGGACAAAGTGACGCAGTCAAGGTGGAGGACGGACTTAAGACGAACGTTAGACCGTGAACCCAGATGACATAACTGTCGAAATCAGGCGATTACACTCATTGAGAGATTGGCCGATGGGGGTCAATGAGTGTAATGGCGATTGTTTCGCCAACTGACTTTCAGCAGCGGAGGATGCGCAGGCGTCTGAACCGCTTCGAGCGTGAAGCCAAGGCCGCATCTGCCCTGAACCATCCCAACATCTGCACCATCTCACGAGATTGATGACCAGCATCAGCCAGACGTTCATCGCCATGGAGTTTCTGGATGGCATGACGTTGGCAGCATCGCATTGCGGGGCGGCCCCTGGAAGTCGAGACCGTTTTGGCCTTTGCCATTGAAACCGCCGACGCGCTCGACGCTGCCCATACCGAGGGCATCGTCCATCGTGACATCAAGCCCGCCAACCTTTTCGTGACCAAGCGCGGTCACGCCAAGATTCTCGACTTCGGATTGGCCAAGCTCACAGCAGCCAGTTGGCGCTGGAGCGGCGGCGCGACATTCGATCCACCGGCTCAAGAGTACAAGTTCCGAGCGAGCAGCAGCTGACCAGTCCCGGGACCACCCTCGGAACGGTTGCCTACATGTCGCCCGAGCAGGTGCGCGGCCAAGGACCTGGACGCACGCACGGACCTGTTCGTTCGGAGCGGTGCGTCTACGAAATGGCGACGGGATCATAGCCTTCCGTGGCGAAGGCTCAGGTGATATTTTTGACGCTATTCTGCGTAAGGCGCCGACCTCTCCCGTGCGCCTGAATCCGGACATTCCGCTTGAACTCGAACGAATCGTCAACAAGGCCCTGGAGAAGGATCGGGATTTGCGTTATCAGCACAGCGTCCGAGCTGCGCGCCGACCTGAACGGCTGAAGCGTGAAACTGAATCAGGTAGGTATTCAGCCCCATCCATCCCCACCTTGCTAACGCGCTCGTGTGGTATCGCTGCCCCAATGGGTCGATCACCGCAACGGCTCGCTGCTTTCGCCCCAGTAGTCTTCCAGTTCGGTGCTGATCGCCGAGCGCGCCGTCATAAGGAGTGCCTTTGTCGGGGTTGCATGTATGCCGGTATGCTCGTGCTCGCGGCGCTTCGGGGTTTACAAACTCGCGCGCCGTAGTTCCGACCGTCGATTGATACTCGCAACATCAGTATCCGCCCGCTTACCGAGCACGGACAGGCCGTAGCTTTGCCAGGTTTCATCGGATGGCCGACTCGATGCCGATGGGCAGGCGTGAAGGTGAACGAGCCTGCGCAGTGAAGCAGGTTAGCCACGGGTAGCGAGGTCACAGTCGTGCCGCCAGCAGACCGTGTTCTTCGGCTCCGCGCCCTTAACGCCTGACGGCAATTTTCTGTATTACACGCAGGTCGATCCGGCAAACGCTAGTAACGTCAACCTGTTTAGCGTACCGTCCCTCGGTGGAGCGTCACGTCAGGTCGTGAGCGATGTGGCCAGCCGCGGTATTTTCGCCCGATGGCAAGCGCATGGTCTACCGGCGTTCAGTTCAGGATAAGCCGCGAGGATCAGGTGTTAATCGCGAATGCCGACGGCACCGGCGAGCAAGTCATTTTCCGGCATGAGGCTGGCACTCTTCTCACTGATCCTTCCTGGTCGGCGGGAAACCTCATCGCCGTCGGTAGCTTTGAGACGGGAAAAAACAAAATCAGCTCGATTCTGGTCCTGACACCGGAAGGCAAGCTGGTCAAGGGCTTTCCGCTCCCATGATTGTTCTTGCAGTCGCATGGATTGCCAGATTCATCCGGCTTGTTCTTCACAGCAGCCGAAAAATCAACTGGCCTGGTACGCAAATCTGGTTTCAGCCATATCCCGGCGGAAATCCTTTCAGGGTCAGCAACGACTTGAAGTAATACTCTCGCTGAGTGTCACGGCGACGGTACATTCCTTCGTCACCACCCCGGAGCAGCGCAGCCGCAACGGTTTACGTCGGTGATTCGCCGCCTCTGCTGAACGACAAGTTGACTGGAAGCTCCCCAGTTTCGACCGAACAAGCGACCGGATACGCTCTCTCTGGACGGCCGCGGGCCAACTCTTCAGCGGGATGGAGCGTTTCACGTCTACATGACCGGTCGACGGTGCGAACCGGGTTCGCTTGCTGGAGAACGATGATGTGGTCTGCGATCCAAATGTCTGCGGCTCAGGGAACATAATTGTGTCAGCGAGAGTTACATCGAGAACAACGCGCCCAACCTCTGGCGCTTAATATCGTACCGGGGAATTGCAGCAGCTTACCTTCGGGAAGGACGAAGAACAGGGTTCCTGTACGCCAGAGGTAAGTGGGTCGTGTACATCCGACCCTCGAGCCATCAGTGAGGCATCTCCACGCTGCGACTCCGGCCCAATCACGATATGCGGACGATACCGCCCGGTAGTCGATTGCGCCGACCCTGAAGCAGGTCAGAGCGCAAAGTGATCCGTGCTTCAACGACCGGGACCATGACTGACATCGAAGTTCTCGTGAAAGATTCTGGACGTTAAGTGACATGGTTGCGTGAGGTGTTGTTAACAGGCGATTACACTCATTGACCCCGGACAGGCCTGCCGCGCCCCTCAATGAGTGTAATGGCGACGTTACGCCAATCACGTTCGCCAGCGTGGGCGGATTGGGAACGAGGCTTACCTTCGTGGCTGATGCAGCGTTCCTAGCGGGATACCGTTGAATGGATTTCAAGGCCCGCCTGGGGCGGACTCTCCAAAGTCACGCATATCGTAAGTTTCTCCTAATCCACCTTGTACGAGCCGAAAGGTCGGCAGTTGGCAGCCGACAGTTCGGCACACCCCGCCACCGATGGACTCTACGTCCTATAGACGGCGGGAGGTCTGCGCAAGTCAGAGTATGGTGAGGCACTTGCTATGGAGTGATGGAAACGGAAGTCAGGTCACATGGAAATCCTAAAAGCTGAGCTAGACGCAATAAATCTCTGGGATTGGCTGCTTGCAGAGAATCCGCGCCCGGATGTATTGGAGCAGGACGCTTCTGTTGCACGTTTTTTTCGGAAAATACAGATTGTGGTCCGGCTACAAGAACTCGCCCAAATGAACTGAATCGGAAAAGCGGTCCCGTACCAGATTAGGGAACTTCTCACTTTCACAATCGGGACTACGATGCTATTAAGTTCAGAATGGGGAGGCACGATGTCGTCAACCGGTCCCGTTCCTGCCGCGCAGTATCTTCGGATGTCCACCGAGCACCAGCAGTATTCCCTCGATAATCAAGCCGACGTGATCCGACAATATGCCGATAGCCACGGCTTTGAAGTCGTGCAGACATACGCCGACCCTGGCAAGAGCGGACTCGTCTTAAAGCATCGAGAAGGTCTCGCGCAAATGCTCAAAGACGTGGTGGGTGGGCCACAGCCATACAAGGTTGTCCTTGTTTACGATGTCAGCCGCTGGGGAAGATTTCAGGACACAGACGAGTCGGCGTACTACGAGTTCCTATGCAAACGGTCCGGGATCCCGATCCATTACTGCGGAGAGACGTTTATCAACGACCAGACCATGCCGAGCGTGGTTATGAAGGCGCTGAAACGGGTAATGGCTGCGGAGTATAGCCGAGATTTGTCATACAAGGTGTTTCAAGGCGCGCAAAGAATCAATCAGCTCGGCTTCAGGACTGGGGGCCCTGCAGGGTATGGCTTACGCAAGATGCTCTGTTCCATCGATGGTAAGCATAAGCAATTGCTGGGACCCGCTGAACACAAGAGCATTATGACTGACCGCGTGACGCTGGTGCCGGGACCACCCAACGAGGTGGAGTGCGTGCGTCAAATTTACCAGATGATAATCGAGCATAAAACTCTCCAAGAGGTTTCGGACGAGTTGAATGGCCGGGGAATCCCCTATTTTGACAGGAAGTGGCAGGTTTCTGGTGTTGTAGGCATTGTTAAAAATCCCAAGTATATGGGCTGCAATGTTTGGGGGCGGTGTGCGAAGAAACTTGGGGGACCACGGGTCAGACAGCTAGAGAAATGTTGGACCAAGAAACTCCTGGCATTCGAGCCTTTGGTCAGCGAAGCAACATTCGCGGCAGCACAAGCCGCTCTAAAACGTTCATGGACGGACGAGGAACTGCTTACTCCACTTCGCTCGTTGCTGGCGACTACGGGATGGCTTACGCAAAACCTTGTCAATAATGCCCGAGGTGTTCCCTGCGTGTCAGCATACTGTACGAGATTTGGTGGCCTCACGAAGGCCTATGAACTCATCGGCTATCGTCCGTCCAGGCAGCATTGTGTGGAAAGTTTTCGCCACAGTGTTCGGTTGCGGGACGAACTAGTCCAAACGCTATTAGGGTTATTTCCTGGGAAGCTCTACGAGCAAAAGAGAAGTGGCAACTACAGTCCCAAGCTTCGATTCCGCAATGGACCAGCCTTTTCAATCGTGCTGAGTCGGACAATCAGAACTCCTTCTGGCCAGATTCGATGGCAAGTGCAAGGAGAACCTGAACCCAAAGGAGTTACGCTCTTCTGTCGATTTAACGAGGACAACACCGCATTCAAGGACTACTACGTTTTTTCGCGTTTGAAAGAAGGCCGATCGAGATTGAAGAGAAACGACCGATTTTTTAAGTCAGGCAAGCGATTGAAGGATCTGTCTAGATTGCTCGATGCGGCGCGATCTGTTCGCTCATAGCCTCTTGCAACTGCCGTAAAACCGAGTGACTGTTGTAAACAGGCGATTACACTCATTGAGGCTGGACGGCCTCCCGGAGGACCCTTTTCCGGTAATGAGTGTAATGGCGATCTAACAACAGTTGGGGGTGCCCATGCTACTCAAGCAATTCGGAATCGAATCGTCGATAAATGTCGTTCTGATGAGCTGGATCGCGATCAGCCTGGAGTGCAGAGATCAGAGCTGCTATCCGGGGGGTAAGAACGATCAAATAGCGGGCGCCGGCTCCCGCCGTGTAGGTGTGTGGCATCCCGGCTGGCACAAAGACTGTGGTTCCGGGGCCGACGTTTTCGGTTCGGTCGGAGTAGCGGAAGGTGAGTTCGCCGTCTAGTACATGCCAGGCTTCGTCATCGGAATGGTGGACATGCAGGGTTGCGGGGCCACTGCCCCGCCATTCATGGACGCTGAACGAATTGCCAGAAAACGAGAAGGGCGTTGGTCGCATTCTTAGATTTTGCCATCCAAGAGTGTAATTGTGATGTTACGCCAACTACGCATTATGCGGGAACCACAGGTGCCGGGTACAGCAAAGAGAAGGGCTGTTCGGAAGCGATCTGGCAAACTCCCCGCGGATTCTGCTTCGACGTTGCAAAGCGTCCGTTGTTGCATCTAGGCGACATCTTGTCCAGTCGACGCATGGCGCTCAAACGGATGGATAACGTAGGAATCGTCGTCGATGACCTCGGAGAAACGATTGATTTCTTCCGAGAGCTCGGCCTTGAGCTAGAAGGGCGGGCCACGATCGAAGGAGAATGGGCAGGACGTGTCACCGGCCTTGCCGACCAGCGTGTCGAAATTGCCATGATGCGCACACCGGACGGCCACAGCCGTCTCGAGCTCTCGCGCTTCCTCACGCCGCATGTCGTCGAGGATCACCGCAACGCCCCAGTGAACGCTTTAGGCTACCTCCGCGTCATGTTCGCCGTGGACGACATCGACGAGACGCTTGGCAGGCTTCGCAAGCGCGGCGCACAGCTCGTAGGTGCCCCCTTTAATCTCCCGTTCCCTCGGTGACCTTTTTCGCCCGCTGGGTGGTGAGTGGAATGGTGATTTATCGCCAACTAAGGGGCTGACGATGGATAATCGACCGAGATAAAGGGAGGTCGTCCCATGAAGGCTATCGGCATCGTCATCCTTGGTCTTTTCCTCATGTTACCGTGTGCGACGCTGAGCGACGACAGAGAGGCAGCCGTTCGCACTGCGATCCAGTCATTTTATAAGGCGTTCGATGATGGTTTCGTGGGCCCGGCCGACTACGCGACCGAGGACTGGAACCACATCAATCCTTTTGGAGGTCGTGATCGGGGCCGCGAAGCAACACTCAAAACGGTGCGTGAAGTGCATCAAACATTCCTGAAAGGCACAACCGAAACCATCGAGAATATGGACATCCGATTTGCGGATCAGAATGTGGCAGTGGGAACTGTGACTAGCATCGGGAGTCCCTTCACGTCGCCTGACGGAGTAAAGCATAGCGCAGGGCGATCCATCCGAACCTTCGTCGTCGTTAACCGTGGAGGACGCTGGCTGATCATGCAGGACCACAACACAATGGTGATCGACTTACCCGCACGATAAAGAGATTGTTGCCCGCTTCTCTATCAACTGTTCAAAACGGCGATTACACTCATTGACCGCTAGGAAAAACACGCCAGGGGCTCCCCGGTTGGATGATGAGCGTAAAAGATCTTTGTCGGCTCGCAGATATGCCCAGTCGAAGTGGGACTCGATTAAGATTCGAGCGATCGTTCCGAATGTAATGAAATTGTAATGGTTCCACGATCAGAACGAATCGTTTTCAGGCAGAACGGATCAAATCGACCAATTTGTAACCCGCTGAAAAGTTGAGTAAAGTGTTGCTGCGGCCATGTGCTGAGAGTCGGCCAGGCAGCTAGTGCTCCCGTTTGTGCGCAGTCCCGATCTTGCTCACGAACGCGTCGCCGCCTCCTCCTCCGAACGAACGTTGAAACGGCTTTCGCGTCGGAAAATCGGGCGAAATGGTAAATCCGGTGAGATAAGCGTTACCTTCATCGTCCACTGCGATACCGTCGATGAATTCGTCGACGCTCCCGCCGAGGTAGGTCGAAAACTCGAGACTATCTCCATCCGGGTCTAACTTCGTCACAAATCCTGTTTCTCCTCCCTTGTTGTGAGCCTGCAGGGCATCCTTGATCGGAAAGTTGCTCGAAGACGTTCCCCCTGCTACGAAGGCGCTGCCTCTCTCATCTACAGCGATCCCCTTGCTGAACCCCGGGATATCATCCCCGTTCCCACCCAGGTAGGTTGAGTAGATCAGCCGATCTCCGTCTCGATCGAATTTTGTGACAAATGCATCGCTGCCAATGCCACCGGCGTACTTCCGCTGGAAAGCATGCTTCACTGGGAAGTTCGTCGAAAGAGTCTGCCCCGTAACGTAGGCATACCCCCACTTGTCCACAGCGATTGCGTCGGCTGCATCCTCCGCATTTCCACCGAGAAAGGTTGAGTAGATTAGGCGATCTCCATCCTTATCGAATTTGGTAATGAATGCGTCATCACCAAAGGCTAGGCTGCTCTGGAAGGCGTTGTGGGTGGGAAAATTGGTGGACCTGGTTATCCCGGCCACGTAGGCATGACCATCACGATCCAATGCGATACCGTTAGCTTGATCATCGTCAACACCCCCGAGGTAACTCGAGTAGATTAAAGATGTTCCATCCCTACTGAGTTTCGATACGTACGCGTCTTGTCCACCTTGAAATGTGGATTGGAAGGCTTCTGCTGTGGTTGGAAAATTAGCGGAAGTCGTTGTCCCGGTGACGTATGCTTGTCCTCGAGTGTCAACAGCAATACCAGTTCCAAACTCTCCGTCGCTCCCACCAAGGTACGTTGAATAAATGATGTCGTCTCCTTGAGGATTGAGCTTGGCAATGAAAGCGTCGTCTCCGCCTCCTAAACCGCTCTGGATAGGATTCTTCGTCGGAAAATCGAAAGAATCCGTGGTGCCCGTAATATAGGCATTTCCCCACCGATCAATTGCGATGTCTCGAGCCTGATCGTCACCGCTGCCACCCAAATAAGTAGAGTAAATTAATCGATCTCCGTCGCGGTCCAGCTTGGTCACGAAAACATCCAAGCCACCTGCCTCTGTCACTTGGAAGGCATTACGCACGGGAAAGTCGACAGAAGCCGTCAACCCAGCTACATACGTTTGGCCTTTCTCATCGACCGCAATGCTAAAACCTTCGTCGTCATCGGTGCCCCCCAGGTACGTCGAGTAAGCGAGGATTGGGTCTATTACGAGCGCATGGGTCTTGTCGACATTTGATATCTCAAAACCGACCTCTCCTGGTCCGCGAACGACATAATGTCCCTTAAGGAATTTCTTGCGTCCGATCAGTTGGTAGACGGTGGGCTTGCGTTGGTGGATTTCGCCAACTCCTGTTTCTAATACCAAATCGCCCTCAGCATTGACTCGAACCATCTGGGCGCCCTCGACGCCCAACCGAATAACGCTTGGGTCCACACCAGGAGCAAGCGCTAGATCGTATTCCAATTGTTGATGGTTGCCGTAGTAGGTGACATCGACGCCTGGATAAATGCGCTGGCGGATTTGTGCATAGTGGGGAATATCGCTCCGCCATTTAGTTGAATCCTGACCCCTGAAATAGTTGATCTTTCCTGATAGCTCGTTACCGACTGACGCGGGAGATGATGATCTGGATCCAAGCCATTTCAAACGCAGTAGGCTTGAGGAGTGGACTGTGTTGGCAGTATGTTTTTGCACACCCGACGCAGATGCGGTGTTACGACCGGCAAATGTACGTGATCAGAACCACGGCCTCATCGTCAGCTAGAAAGACCGCGAATCCAGCACCACGAGAAAGAAACTTGACTTCAGGATCTGCTTGCCCGACATTGCGTTCAAAACTGAGCAGAGATCGTCCATAGAGCGCTTGGGACCGAGTGCTGGATGCTGTTGCGCGGCGCTCGATGCCCACCGATCGCTGACCTAGAGCAAAAGAGCATACGCATGTGGTCAGAGTCAATACCAGGCAACTGAGTCGTTTCATGTCGTTCCTCCACGCTGCCCATTCGTTCGCACCAGATGCGATCAACTGTAGGAACAGCGAAGGTAGTCCTTTTTGATGGGGCCCGGGG
>CAWEWN010000008.1:0-14495 GCA_963812835.1 Terriglobia bacterium | reverse complement strand
ACAGTCATCGTCTGCAAGAAAATGCCGCAGACGCGCTAAAGCTGAAGATTTCATCAATTTCAAACCCTGTCATCCTGAGCCGAGTCGCAGGACCCCTATAAGCTCATCCCTCGGGTCGCACTGGGGATTTTCTTGGTCGAAGCGATGCGGCAGAAAGCCCAATACAACAGCTCCAATTAGCTCAGAGGGGTCCTTCGACTGCGTAACTGCTTCGCTTCGCGAAGCAGCACTCCGCTCAGGATGACAGGGTGCTGCTACAAATTCGTTTTGCGACGGGATCTCAAGCCCTCGCTCCCGCTACCCATTCCGCCTGCCGGGACCCGCCGTGATTTAGCGCATACAGGACCAACTCCACGCGGCTCGAGATGCCCAGTTTGTCGAAGATGCGGAACAGATATTTCTTGATTGTGTGTTCGCTAAGAGCGAGTTCACGCGCGACCTCTCGATTACTCAAGCCGTCAGCCACCAGGGCGACGACCTGCTCCTCACGTGGAGTCAGCAGCCGCATTCCGCGCGAGTTCACCATGTGCAACGAAGGAACCTGGCTGACGGCCTCGATGAGGTATTGCATCTGCTCGCTGTTGGCCCACACCTGTCCCTGATGCACGCTCTGAATGCACTTGCACAGCATCCGAACGGGATACTGGGAGAAGCAAAACAGGCCGCGCGCGCCCGAGCGGAATGCATTTACGACGATGTCGCGATCGTAAGTGTTAAGCAGAATGATCTTGGCGATCTCGGGATGCGCCAGGTGCAAGCGCCGCACGATGCTCATGTCCGGCCAGCCGTCTCTCGGGTTGGCGGCATTGAGAATGGCGACCTGGATCGGCAGCGAGTCGGTCGCGTCCAGAATGAGGTCTGGGTCAAGAATCGCATGATGTAACTTGCAATTCTGGACGACGGCGAAGCGCGCCGACCAGAAGTTGGGATTGCCCCTGGTTAGAATCAGCGACCAGCACGCCAATCGACGTCGAAGGTTCAACCGATATTGGTTTCACAAATCCTTTCAGCGCATCGCATTCGCTGGCCGTAGTCCAGAACGAATTAGAAGCGTACAAGATCACTTGGATACATATCTGTGACATCTCAACATTGCGGATGGTCAGATAACCAACGGTCGCCAGGCCCAATTCGGGAAAAGCAACGTGTCCCCCTGATGACGGGCTCATCCTGAGCTTGCGAAGGACCTTGCGCGTTGGGGATAGCTCCAACAGCAATTGTGGTAGTACGCGCTAGGTCCCTCATGACTGAAGTCCTTCAGGATGACTCCGGTTTTGGGGGGGTTGTCCGAATCTACCTGTTACCGGCGGCCAGCCAGCACGTCATGGAGAAATCGTGGCAGTGCGCCAGTCTACTTTCGTGGGTACCACCAAAGATGGTGAGACGAAATGCTCTTGCCCTAGCGACGAACTTTCACCGTAGCGCCGCCGTCTCGGCGGCTGTCCGGCGGGCGTCTCGCCCGCCGCGTTCCGAGGGCGGGATACCCTCGGGACAGCCGGCGGTACGCCGGCGCTACATTTCAAACTACCTACCTTCGTGGACAATACTTTTCGAGTCTTGCCGCTCTTTGTTCACTGGGATAATTTGCGAACAACAAAGTGCCGCAAGAGGCGGCGGTGAACAAGAGACCAAATGAAACAACTTCTGATCTGCGCGGTGATCGTTGGTTCATTTGCCGCGCAGGCAGGTTCGGTGGCGGCCGTGGCCCAGGAACAAAAGGAAGCAATACAAGCCAGCCAGGCGACGGAAGCCGCGAAACCCGGAATAGTGGACGGTGCATCGAGTCCAGACGAGATGGGGAACCGCCGTCCGCTGTACCGGCTTCGAAAAAGCGACATGATCGAAATCAGGTTTAATTTTGCGCCTGAGTTCGACCAGACGCTCAACATCCAGCCCGACGGCTTCATCACGCTTCGAGGACTGGACGAACTTTACGCGGAGGGCCTGACCGTCGCCGAGCTGCGCAACGCTATCCGGCTGGCGTATGCCACGACGCTGCACGACCCGGAGGTCACGATCGCTTTGAAGGACTTCGAGAAACCCTATTTCATCGCCACCGGATCCGTGGCCCATCCCGGCAAGTACGAACTGCGCGGCGACGCTACCGTGACCGAGGGTGTGGCTCTCGCTGGAGGATTCACCGAGCAGGCCAAGCACTCCGAGGTGGTCTTGTTCCGGCGGATCTCCGGAGAGCGGACCGAAGCGCGTGTCTTGAATGTTAAACAAATGTTGAACTCACGCAACCTGGCTGAGGATTTCCATCTGCGGACGGGAGATTTGTTATACGTCCCGCAAAATAGGATTTCGAAGATCCGGCGCTATTTGCCGACCTCGAGCCTCAGCACATACGTAAACCCAACCCAATTTTAAAGAAGAGGCGCGAACCGCACTGTCTCGAAAAAATCGCAACAGACTCCCGGGCTTACCGTGCCCTCAAGCGGACCAGCCGCTGCCCGATACCAATAACAATAGTGATAGAAAGTCACCGGAACGGGAGAACTCCGTATGGGCGAAGAGCTCACGATCATTCGCAAGCCGGCTCCAGTGACCTCTCCAACTCTCCGCGACCTTTTGGCGGTGATGTTCCGGCAGCGCCGCCTTGTCCTTCTATCCTTCATATCAATCTTTCTTGCTGTCCTGGCGTATGGCGTGTTCGCACCCTCGTACCAGGCGCACATGAATGTGCTGGTACGCCGAGGGCGCGTAGACCCTCTGGTTACGCCTGCTCCTACTCCATCGCCGATGTTTCAGCGAGACGAAATCACCGAAGAAGAGCTGAATTCGCAAGTAGAGCTGCTTCGGGACGATGAAATTCTTCGCACTGTAGTGCAGTCCTCTGGGGTGGCCGCCGGCCCCTGGTACGAACGTTTTCTCGGGGGGAGCGAAGAAGTTCGGCTGGCTCGATCGGTCCGGCGACATGGCGCGGCGGTTGAGGGTGGAGGCCATACGCAAGACGAATTTGATCCAGATCGCGTACTCAGCGTCGGACCCGGCGCACGCGGCGGCTGTGCTCAAGGCCTTGGCGCATGCCTATCTCGAGAGACAGCAGCGGGTGAGACGTCCTTCGGGAGAGTACGAATTTTTCGAACAGCAAGTGGCGCAATCCCGGCGCGGTTTGCTGGACGCGGAGTTTCGCCTGATGGATTTCAGCAGCGACCAGGGAGTTGTTTCGGCAGCGCAGGAGCGGGACATGGCGTTGCAGAAACTCAGCGACTCCGAAGCCAACGATCGTCAGAACCAGGTGGTGATGGCCGAGACCCGGCAGCGCATTCAGGACTTGCAGTCCAAGCTCAAGACCCTGCCAGAGCGGACCTTGACCGTGATTCGGAACGCGGACAATCCGCAGCTGGCGGAAAAAATGAAATCGAAGTTGCTGGAACTGCAACTCAGGCGAACGGAGCTGTTGACCAAATTCGATCCTTCTTATCGCCTGGTGCGGGAAGTGGACCAGCAAATTGCCGAGACCAAAATCAGCATCGCAGGCGAGGAACATTCTCCGTTGCGTGACGAGACCACCAATCAGGAGCCCAATCATGAATGGGCCAAGTCGGAGTTGATCAAGGCGCAGGTTGAGTTGGGCACACTTGAAGCCCACGGACGGGCGAACCGCGTGCAGGTGGCGGGTTATCGCGAAGTCGCGCAGCGGCTCGGAGGGAATGCCCTCCAACAGGGTGACTTGCTGGGCGAGATGAAAGCAGCCGAGGAGAAATATCTGCTGTATGTAAACAAGCGCGAAGAAGCAAGGATCGAGGACGCGCTGGATCAGGGCGGAATTCTGAACGTCACCATCGCCGAGGAGCCGAGAGTGCCGGCCCTGCCCGCCCGGGCGGCTTGGGTCTTCGGCTTGATCGGACTGTTGCTGGGAGGAACTTTGAGTACGGGTCTGGGGTTCGTTGCCGACTACCTCAACCCGGCCTTCCGGACTCCCGATGAAGTGGTCGCTTATCTGGGCATACCGGTTCTCGCGTCACTGCCCTGAGAGAACACGAATGAAACATCTATGAGTACTCGACCAGATTTACTGGAACACGCACTAGCGGGCGACATCTTCGACACCGAGGTATTCGAGCCACAGACGTGGGCTGTGCGCGAGTCTATCGCTTGGAGTCCTGACCGCTTTGGCGAAGAACAGGTCCGCAGCCTGGTGCGGCAGCTATTCCTCCCCGGTTGGCCGAAGCCAGCTCGGCAAGTCGTTTTTTGCGCCGTCGAGGACGGGGATGTCGCCGGAATCTGCCTGCGGGTTAGCCAGGTGCTTGCCGCCCAGATTTCCGGAACCGTGGCGCTCGTCGAAGCCCATCTCGAATCCAGTCACGACAGCGAAGAATATGGAACTCCGATGGCCGTACATCGTCCGGGCGGGCTCAGAACTGTGCGGGACTCTGCGCGACGAGTCTCCAGCCACTTGTGGCGCGTCCCCCGCGAAGTGTTTCTGGGTGAAAACGAGGCCGGCCTTTCGGTCGAATGGTTGCCCGGCCGGTTCAGAGACTTGCGGACCGAATTTGATTACACGATTGTGCATGGTCCGCCGGCCGCATTGTGCAGCGACGCTTCGCTGCTCGGCTATTTGAGCGACGGAGTGGTCCTGGTGCTTGAAGCGGGCAAGACGCGAAGAGCCACGGCTCAGAGAACAGTTCAAACGCTACAGGCCGCAAGCGCGCGGCTGCTAGGAGCGGTGTTGAGCAATCGAAAATTTCCCATTCCTGACGGAATTTACCGGAGGCTTTAGGAGACGCATTTCGCATTAGAACCTCTTCGCGACCTTAGCGGGGTCCTTCCCCTCCATTGCCTCATGAGCTTTGCGGGCAAGAGCTTTAACCGCAAAGGACGCGAAGGGACTCGCAAAGGTCGCAAAGAATACCAGCCCCTTGTGAAGTCATTTTGTGCATAAACGGCAACAAACACGATTGGGACTCACCTAGCAGAGCTTCGTTCGATCCTCACTGACGTCCCATGACAACCTACCCCGACCGGTTGATGCCGGAACCCCTGAAGCCTGACTCTTCAGACCAGCCCTGGTACGTGGTCCAGACCCGCTACCGCTTCGAAAGCAAAGTCGCAGCGCAACTGGAAGGCAAAGGCATAGAGACCTTTCTCCCGGTCCTTAACGAAACTCACACCTGGAGTGACCGGCGGAAGAAAGTTTCCCTACCTCTGTTTTCGGGATACGTATTTGTGCGAATTTCTCCTCTGGCTTCGGAACGCGTCCGGGTATTGCGCACCGAAGGAGTAATGGCGTTCGTCAATGCGCACGGCGATGCGAGTGGGATTCCTACCCGTCAGATTGAGGATCTGCGCCACCTCTTGGCGCAAAAGCTTCCGTGCGCGCTGCGTGCCTTCCTGAAAGTAGGACAACGAGTGCGAATTCGCGGTGGATGCCTTGACGGACTGGAAGGCATTCTGGCGCAGAGCAGTCAAAAGACGCTGGTCATTTCGATCGAGTGTATCGAGCGGTCGGTGGCGGTCACCATTGAAGGATACGAACTGGAGATGGTCTGAATGTCCTTTCCCGCAGCATTCAATCCTGAGCGTTCTCGACTACCAGCGCCGCCCCGGCTGGCTCCCGCACGGAGTCTGCAGTCGCTCGCGTTGAATGGAAGGTCCGGCACTTTTCGCGCAGGCTCCGAGTCGGGCCAGGTGCGGCGCGCCGCGATTCCGCGCGCGGATCAAAAATTTGGACGCAACGTTCTGATCGTCGGAGCCGGGCCCGTGGGAAGGAAATTGGCCGCCACCCTGGAACGCGAGCACATCGCAGGCCGCGCGGTGGTGGGTTTCCTGGACGAAACCGAGATTTTGACCGGCGACGTTCTCGGGCGAGTCGAGAACCTTGCGCGCATCGCCCGCGCCGAATTTGTGGATGAGATCATTCTTGCCATTCCCAATCAACACGACTTAGCCCTCCGCGTGATTCGGGAGGCGCGCCGCAGCCGGCTCAGCATACGGGCAGTCCCCGATCTTTATGGTTACGGATGGGACCAGGATTGCGGCCCTCAGCGTGGCCGGCTGGGCCTGGAGTATTTCGGCGATTTGCCCGTCCTCACTTTGCACGAGGAAAACGTCCCGACCCTGGGCCTCTTCTGGAAACGTATGCTCGATGTGCTGTTTTCAGTGTTGGCGCTAGTTGCAGCCGCTCCTTTGTTGGCGGCGATTGCCGTGATTATCAAGCTGACGTCCCGCGGACAAGTTCTCTATCGGGCCAAGCGCGTAGGCCTCAAGGGTAGAGAGTTTGTTTGCTACAAATTCCGCACCATGGTGTTCGACGCGGATCTTCGGAAAGACGGTTTGCGTTCAGGCAACGAGCGCCATGGCCCGTGTTTCAAGATTGCGGCAGACCCGCGCATCACGAGCGTGGGCTGGTTTCTGCGCCGCTACAGTCTGGATGAACTCCCGCAGTTGTGGAACGTGTTGCGTGGGGAGATGAGCATGGTCGGTCCGCGGCCGCATCCTCTCGACGACTTCGAGCACTATCGCCTCGAGCATCTGCGTCGCCTGGATGTGACGCCGGGCATTACTGGACTGTGGCAAGTCACGGCACGGCGCGATCCTTCGTTCCAGCGAAACATGGCCCTCGATCTGGAATATATCGAGCACTGGAGCCTGAAAATGGATTTTTGGATTCTGTGGAAGACAGTGTTTGTAATTCTGAAAGCGAGCGGGGTCTGACCCTGGCCGCGCGCGAACAAATGACGGCCGGACAAATCACGCTGCGCAATTCCGTTCCCGCCCTAGCGAACTGGACGGTGGTTACTGCGTTCCGTCCGTTGCAAGCACTGGTGGCAGCGCCTGAAATTTTGTTTCTTGCCACTCTCACGGTCATGCTTTTCCGTCCGCCGGATTTGCAGTTCTACTGGCTCGACCGCTTCGCATTTCTATTACTCGTGTTTGTTGTGTTTCTAAGGGCACTGGCCCAGCGCCGGCAGGCCAGCATCGCCCATCCTGCGATGTGGCCCATGATCGCGTTGTTAATCTTGGGGATTACCAGCCTTCTGGCCCAGCCGTATGACTCGCAAAGTTGGAGTGTGTTTGCCGCCAAATGGCTGGTGCCGTTGGCGCTTTATTACCTGGCGGGATCTGTGTTCGACAACCCAGCCTCACTCCGCCGGTTCGAGACATTTACGTTGATCGCATTGGGCTATTTGTGTCTGATCGCGATCTTATTTCTGTTTGGCGCGAAGGAGTTCATTTTCCCGCGCTACATTCTTGACGATAGTCTGGGCATTCACGCCGATCGCGCCCGAGGACCGTTTCTGCAAGCTGTGGCGAATGGGGTAACGTTGAACCTGCTCGGACTGATCGCCCTGGACTCATTTCGGCGAGGACGATTGAAAGGCGCTCCAGCCATTCTGTTGGCGATTGCCTTGCCGCTGGCAATCCTCGCCACCCAGACTCGCGGAGTCTGGCTGTCATTTGCCGGATGTATCCCAACCTTGCTTTTCTTCTCTCCCAGCAAAAGGGTGCGGCGGGCTTGCCTCTGCCTCATTCTGGCGGGAGGGTTGGGTCTTGCGACCGCACTCAGTTTCGAGGACACGAGTTCTTCATTTTTCGCCCGCCTCGAAGAGCGCAGTCCGGTGGAGTTTCGGGTTGTGATGTACCAGACCGGAGTGGAGATGTTTCTGGAGAGACCGTTCATCGGTTGGGGGCTGGGCGACTTGCAGCCCGAGTTAGCGAAACGCGTTCACGATTTTCACCAGTCGGCATTCTTCTTTCACAACACCTATCTGGAAATTGCCGTGCAACACGGACTGCTCGGACTGAGTTTGTATTTATGGATGGTGGTTGATCTGTTCAGGGTAGGAAGGAAGAGGCAACCACAAGCCACCTCGAGTGAGAGCACATTTCTCGATGATCAATTTCGTTCAGTCTGGCCGCTCCTGGTGGCGGTCTATCTGTTCAACGGTTGTTTTGTGGTCATGAACTACCAGTTCGTAAACGGATTGCTCTTCGCGATCGCGGGCATGCTGGCTGCGCAGAATCGCCAGGCAGACTCGCCGCAAACCCTTCCCAACTGACCTCCCTTTCTCCCGAAGTGCCCACTGTTGCCTATCTCGCAAACCAATTTCCTTCGCCGGTAGAGCCCTATGTCTTCGAGGAAATCGAGGAGCTGCGCCGTCGCGGTGTACAAGTTGTCCCGTGCAGCGCCCGCCGTCCTGGTGGAGAGGTGCAGGAACCTCAGCTGCAAGCATTTGTAGCCGAGACGCTGTATCTGCAAACCCCTGGCCTCGGCCTGATCTTGCGCGCTTCCTGGCTGTGCTTGTTGAATTGCGCATTGCTGGGCGGTTTTCTGGCGCGTGTGCTGATGCAAGGAGACGAGCTTCCCGCGCTTCGGCTGCGTGCGCTACTGCACACGCTGCTCGGTGCCTGCTACGCCTTGAAGTTGCAAGGGCGCGGCGTGCAACACATCCATGTGCATCACGGATACTTCGCCTCGTGGATTGCCATGGTTGCGGCGCGTCTGCTCGATATCGACTTCAGCTTGACGCTTCACGGTTCTGACCTGCTGCTGCACAGGCGCCTACCTCGACACCAAGCTCAGGCACTGCTCGTTCTGCGTGACTGTTTCGGAGTTCAACCGGCGCTTCATTCTCGAACACTACCCCGAAGTGGAAGCGGCAAAAATCGTAGTCCGGCGCATGGGAGTGGATTCGTCTTGGTGCGAGGTTATGCTTTCGCAGGCTGCGCGACAACCGGAGCAATTGACGATGCTGGCTGTCGGCAGGCTACATCCGGTGAAAGACCATGCTTTTCTTTTGCAGGCCTGCCATGAACTGAAGAAGCGCGGCGTTGACTTCTCTTGCCTGATCGCCGGCGAAGGACCGGAACGCCCCTGGCTCGAACACCTGATTCGAAATCTCGAGCTTGATGAGCACGTCAGACTCCTGGGCCATCTTTCGCGCGAGCAACTCGATGTCTGCTACCAGATGTGTGATCTGGTCGTACTGACCAGCCGCAGCGAAGGCATCCCCCTCGTCCTGATGGAAGCGATGGCGCACGGCAAGACGGTGCTTGCCCCTGCCATCACAGGAATTCCAGAGCTGGTAAAGGATGGCGAGACCGGGTTTCTGTACCGCGCCGGATCGCTAGAGGACTTCACCGCCAAAATCCAGACGATTCGCAGCTCACGGGCGGCACTGCCCGGTTTACGCCGTGCCGCCCGTCAGCACGTGAAGAAACACTTCGACCGCGAAAAAAACCTGGCCTCCCTCGCTGACTTGATGGTTTCCCGTATCTCCCAAAAGGTAAGGCACAACTCCCATGAGAATCCTGTTCTGCAACAAATATAACTTCCCTTCAGCGGTACCGAGGTCTACCTGTTCGAACTGATGGACCTGATGCGCTCGCACGGGCATGAGGTCGCATTGTTCTCCATGGCGGACCCGCGCGGTGACCCGACAAAATATGACCAGCACTTTGTTCCTGCCATCGACTTCAAGGGGCCCAGATCGGGCCCGATCGGCAGCGCCAGGCGTGCTGCTCATGCGCTCTATTCGCGCCAGGCACGACAAAAACTGCGCGAGATGGTCAAGGCCTTTCGTCCGGATATCGCCCACGTGCGGAATATCTACCATCACCTCTCCCCCTCGATCCTGTGGGAACTGAAAGCGCAGGGCGTTCCCGTGGTCTACCACCTGAACGATTTCAAATTGCTCTGTCCCAGCTACAACATGGTGGCGCGGGGACGCTCCTGTGACCGTTGTCACGGTGGAAAGTTCTGGCACGTGATGACGGAAGGCTGCTATGACGGGCCGCCGGGCGCCACACTGGTGCTGGCGGCGGAGGCCTATCTCCACAAATGGTTGCGAAGTTATGAGACTTGCGTGACCCGTTTTCTCGTACCCAGCCACTTCGTGAAGCAAAAACTGGTGGAGAACCGGTGGGACGCCGAAAAAATCAGCGTGCTTCCTCATTTTCAAAACCTGCCGTCGGAGACCGTGCCCCTGAGCCGGTGCCGGATGCTCCCATTCTTTATTTTGGGCGGCTTTCTCGCGGAAAAAGGTTTGACTGATCTTTTACGCGCCATGCATCAGCTTCCCTCCGTCAGATTGCAGATTGCGGGCGAAGGGCCACAGCGAACAGAGCTCGAAGCACTGGCAAAAGATCTGGAGTCTGGTCAACGTCGAATTCGTCGGCCGCGTCGCGGGTCCTCAGCTCCACCGGCTGATTTCGTCTGCGCGCTTCACCGTTTTACCTTCCCACGCTTACGAGACCCTGGGTAAGACCATCCTCGAGTCCTATGCGTGGGGACGTTCGGTCGTGGCGTCGGATTTGGGTTCGAGAAGGGAATTGGTGCATGAGGGTGAGACTGGTGTGCTCTTCCGGGCAGGTGAGGTCGGCCAGTTGGCGAGGGCGATCTCGTTTCTGGCCGAACGGCCGCAACTGGCTGCAGATATGGGCGCGGCCGGTAGATCGCTGGTGGCCAGGCACTACACGGCGGAAAACCACTACGCCGCGCTCACGGGTCTGTACGAGGAATTAGCGCCGAAGTCAAAGAGAGGCAATGGCCACGAGACCAGTTCGGTCGCGAAGCCGGCGCTGCGGATTGCGTTCATCGGCGGCCGCGGCGTGATCTCAAAATACAGTGGAATTGAAACCTACTATGAAGAGATCGGCAAGCGGCTGGCCGAGATGGGGCACGATGTCACCGTGTACTGCCGAACCTACTTCAGTCCCGCGCAGCCCGCATATAACGGAATGCGCCTGGTTCGGCTGCCCACCATCCGCTCGAAACACCTCGAGACATTGGTGCATACGTTTCTGAGCACTGTCCATGCGGTCTTTGGTGATTCCGATATCGTGCACTATCACTGCCTGGGGCCGGCGCTTTTTTCTTTTCTGCCGCGCTGGTTCGGAAAGAAGACGGTGGTTACAGTGCAAGGATTGGACTGGCGACGGCGAAAATGGGGCCGCATTGCATCCGCCATTCTCAGGCTCGGGGAGCAGGCATCCGTCAAACTGCCGGACTTGACCATGGTGGTGTCGCGGACGCTACAGGACTATTACCGCTCACGCTATTCGACCGAAACGGCGTACGTGCCGAACGGCACCACGCTGCGCCAGAGATCCGCAACCCGGCGGCTACACGAATGGGGTCTCGATCCTGGCAGGTACATCCTCTTTCTTGGGCGTTTCTCGGTAGAGAAAAACTGCGACCTGCTGATCCGAGGCCTACGAGCAGATGGATACGCCGGTAAAGCTCGTGCTCGCCGGCGGATCAAGTCATTCGAAAGCGTACAGCAGAGGGCTGCGCCGGCATCAGAGCGACAAGATCCGGATTCTCGACTGGGTTTCCGGCGAGGCTTTGGATGAGCTGCTCACGAACGCCATGCTGTTCGTTTTGCCGTCCGACATGGAAGGTCTCTCGCTGGCTTTGCTTGATGCCATGGGAGCCGGAGTATGCGTGCTGGCCAGCGATATTCCAGAAAATCGTGAACTGGTGGACGGATCGGGCTTTACTTTCCGTCCCGGCGATCGGGATGACCTGGAACGCATGCTTCGACTGCTGATCGCCGAGCCCGAAATCAGGCAAGCGGCAGCCAACAAGGCCCGGGAACGGGTCTGGGAGCACTATCTGTGGGCCCGGGTGGCGAGAGAGATTGAGGGCAGCTATTTGGCGTTGGCCGCAGGAAATGCCGCTAATCCCGCCGCAAGGGTAGGCGGCTATCATCCTCGGGCAGCATAAGGAAAGCAGCAATTGGCAATTAGCATTGGCAGTCCGCCAAGTGCCAATTGCTGATTGCCAATTGCTGTTGGCCCGTGGCCTTACCCCGGACAATCAATCTCGAAAACCACGTCCATCCCTATCTTTGATTACAATCAGAGGGCGCCGCCGAATGAGCGGGACTCATTCCGGCCTGACCTGCTCATATGGAAAAGACAATTCTGGTGACCGGAGGAGCCGGATTCATCGGTTCCAACTTCATCCTGCAATGGATCGCGCAGGAAAAAACTCCGGTGGTCAACCTCGACAAGCTCACGTACGCTGGCAATCTCGGCAACCTGGTTCGGGTCGCTGCCGATCCGCAATATTCCTTCGTCCAGGGAGACGTGTGCGATCGCGAGTTGTTGCGTGGATTGTTCAAGCAGCATAAGCCACGCGCCATCGTCCATTTTGCGGCCGAGAGTCATGTGGACCGTTCGATCCACGGACCTGATGATTTTATTAGGACAAACGTTTCTGGCACATTCAGTCTGCTGGAAGAAACGCGGGCCTATCATGCCGACCTGTCGGATGCTGATCGCGAAGTCATTTCGTCTGCTTCACGTATCGACCGATGAAGTGTATGGTTCGCTCGGCCCGGATGATCCACCGTTTTGCGAAACCACGGCGTATGCGCCGAACAGTCCTTATTCAGCATCGAAGGCGGCAGCGGATCATCTGGTGCGCGCCTATCACCACACCTACGGGCTTCCGACGCTGACGACCAATTGCTCCAATAATTATGGCCCTTACCAGTTTCCGGAAAAACTGATTCCCCTCGTGGTCCTGAATGCTCGCGCGGGCAAGCCTTTGCCTGTATACGGCGACGGGAATAATGTGCGCGACTGGTTGTTCGTGGAGGACCACTGCGATGCCATACGCCGAGTGCTTGCGCAGGGGCGGGTTGGGGAGACCTACAACATCGGCGGAGGCGACGAAAAGCGAAACTTGGAAATCGTGGAGACGGTCTGCGACATCCTGGACCAGTCGTGCCCGAGCGACCCGGTCCTCCCCCATAAAAAATTGATTTCCTTCGTGAAGGACCGGCCCGGTCACGACCGCCGCTACGCCATTGACGCGCGCAAGATTGAGCGCGAGTTCGGCTGGAAGCCGCGCGAAAGTTTCGAGAGTGGAATTCGCAAGACCATCGAATGGTATTTGCAAAATGAGGAATGGGTGAAGGGAGTCACGAGCGGGAGCTACCGGAAGTGGATCGCCACCCAGTATTCATAGGCTTGTGCGCGTGCGTCGGCCAGACCGAGACAAACATGCGAGTCACTATCTTCGGCGCCACCGGCTTGCTGGGAAAGGCGCTGACACGCGAATGGAAAGAAGACGACGTCACCGGTTTCGGGTCCGCGGATGGAGATATCCGGGACGCAGAACAGGTGCTGCGACTGGTCCAGTGCAGCCGGCCCGACTGGATTGTACTGGCGGCAGCATACACCGATGTCGACGGCTGCGAGACCAATCGCGAACTGGCTTTCAATGTGAACTGCCGTGGAGCGGTCAACATCGCGCAAGCAGCCAAGCAGCACGGCGCGCGCCTGCTTTTTGTCAGTACCGACTACGTATTTGATGGCACGAAGACGACGCCCTATACGACCGGCGATCCCCGCTCGCCCCGTAGCGTCTACGGTCAATCGAAAGCCGAAGCCGAGGTGCAGCTTGAGCAGATTCTTCCGCAGTGCTGCATAGCGCGGACTTCATGGCTCTTCGGCGCTGGCGGAAAATGTTTTCCCGACACGATTCTGAAACTGGCTGCAACCCGGCCACGGCTGGAAGTAGTGGGCGACCAGCACGGCTCCCCAACCTACTCGATAGATCTGGCCCGCGCTCTGATTCAGCTATGCCGCCAGCAAGCGAGTGGCGTGGTGCACGTCACCAACCGCGGTGAGTGCTCCTGGTACGAGTTTGCTCGGGAAATCGTTGCCCGTTCTGGACTCGACACAGCTGTGAGCCAGACTACCAGCGACAAGTTTGTCCGCCCGGCAGAGCGTCCTAAGTACTCCGTATTGTCGCCAGACAGTTTGGAGAAGCATGGGATCTCAATGCCTACTTGGCAGGATGCGCTGCAAAGATACCTGGCCGAACGCCCGCCACAGGCCACGTAGGGACAGATGTCCTCATCTGTCCAGCGGAGCGAAGCTCCGCTGAATTTTGGTGTTGGCAGAAACCTGTCGAGCTGCGCTCGACTGGACAGATGAGGGACATCTGTCCCTACGCAGTTCGTGATGGGGCCACCAGTTCGCCTTGGAGGGCAGTGCGCATCTTCTCCTGGTGCCGCAGGTCCAGCTTGGTGCCGGCGCAGGTCACATGAAATACGTCGGTTGCGGTCTGACCTTGGGTGTCGATGATCGCAACTTCGATATTGCAGCCAAGTTCGGCCATGGCAGAACTGATGTCGTACAGCAGCCCGGGGCGGTCCTGGGCAATAATCTCGATCAACGTGCTGTGCTGCGAGCAATTGTTATCAATCTGCACGCTGGGCTCGACCGTCACCTTTGGACTCTGCAATCCGGGCTTGAATTTTGTCTCCATGAGTTCCACAACATCGATTTCACCCGACACGGCTTCCGCGAGCTTCCGCTTTAAGCGATCGACTTCAGAGGGATTGAGTTCGAGCGTACGGAAGCGATCAGAAAAGCGGAGCGTATCAAGCACCACGCCGGCCTTGTTGGAAAAAGCTTCGGCTTTGAGGATATTCATTCCCCACGAGGAAAGAGTTCCCACCACGTGAGAAAACAAGCCCGGGCAATCCAGGGTCAAAAGGACCAGTTCGAAGTAACCATCGCGGCGGAGT
>CAWEWN010000007.1:0-9160 GCA_963812835.1 Terriglobia bacterium | reverse complement strand
CTGTGGTCGCGGTACATGGGATTGAAGGCTCCGACCTCGATCCATCGAGTGAGCAGGTCGGGCGGAGGCGAGGCATTGAATCCGCCGATGTCATCGCCGACGAAAGAAATTCCGCTGAGTCCCAGATTCGAGCAGCTGCTGCGTGGCCAGGCGAAGATGGTTCCAGGTGGAGGAGTTGTCTCCCGTCCAGGTGAATCCGTAGCGTTGTCCGCCGGCGAAAGTCGCGCGGGTCAGGACAAATGGACGCTCGTTGGGACGCAGCTTGAGCAGGCCCTCGTAAGTTGCGCGGGCATTCTCCAGTCCGAAGATGTTGTGGATCTCGGAGTGAGTGGCGGTGCGAGTGGCGAAGCCGGGCTCTTCGATGCGATGAATGTTGTCGAGCGGCATGGTCTTGCCGGGTCCGTCAAAGACCGCGGGCTCGTTCATGTCGTTCCAGAAGCCGGCGATGCCATTTTGAACGAACTCTTTGTATAGACCGCCCCACCAGTCTCGCGTCTTGGCGCGAGTGAAGTCAGGAAAAACGGCTGGGCCCGGCCACACGATGCCGACGTATTCGCTGCCGTCGGCCTTCTTCACAAAATGATTGCCTGCCTCGCCGGTGTCGTAAGGGGCATAGCCCTGGTTCGGCGGCGTGCGCGATGTGCAGGTCGGTGATCAGGACGAGGTGGAAGTGTTGCTTGCGAAGATCTGACACCAGTCCGGGAAAATTGGGGAAGGTCTGCGGATTGACGGTGAAGGGGCGATTTCTGTCCTGATAGTCGATGTCGAGATAGAGTACGTCGCCGGGAATTTTGTCCGCGCGAAAACGGTCGGCGATTTCACGGATCTGCGACTCCGGAGTGTAGCTGTAGCGCGACTGCTGGAAACCGAGGGTCCACAGCGGTGGAAGCGGATGGGTTCCGGTGAGGTACGTATAGCCTTCGACCACCTGCTTCGGGTTAGCGCCATATATAAGGTAGTAGTTAAGCGGGCCGCCTTCGGCGCCGAAAGAATAAGTGTCGCGCTCCTGCTTGCCGAAGTCGAACCAGCTGCGCCAGGTGTTGTCGAGAAAAATCCCGTAGTTGCGTCCGCCGCCGACGGCGAGGAAAAACGGGATGCTCTTGTAGATGGGGTCGATCGATTCCTGCGTGCCGATGTCAGTGTTCCAGAGCGTGTAGGCCTGATTTCTGCGGTCGAAGGTTCCTGCCTTGTCGCCCAGTCCGAAGTAGTGCTCGTCGGAGGGCATGGCCTTGTGGATGGAGAAACCACCGAGCTGAAATTGTGTGGGGCGGCCAACGGCATCGGCTGAGATGATGTTGCCGGCGAGATCGCGAACCACAATGCGGAGCGGATTGCGTTCAACGCGGACGTCCAGCGCCGCTGTGCGGAAGCCGACGAATGCGGCATCCTGCTTCGACTGCGGCTGCACATTGACTGACTTCCCGCGCGGCACCGGCAGAACTGCCCATGAAGAATCTTCTGGCAACGCGCCGGTTGGGGCGATGCGTACGCGGAGAATGTCATCCCGCAGGGCAGTAATGCGCAAAGTCGCCGAGCCCGACTTCACTTCAATACCATCACGTAGAGGCTGAGAACTAGTTACCGCGTTGAGAGCGGTAGTGTCTTGCGAGGGCGAGGCGGCCTGCACGGAGCCGCAAGCCACCGCGGCAACGATTGCCCCAACCAGAACAACAAAGAGCGTCTTGCGAGATGAGTGCATTATGGCTCTCTCCGCATACTGAATTAGTTTTGGCACACGGATTCTATTGCGCCTTGCCGGTAAAATGAATGACGATTTTCTCACGAGGATAGGGTTCGGACTCACTCTTCGGAATCGTAACGCTGATTCTGGCGTTCTCCGCGTTAGTTCTTATCAGCTCTGCGCCCTCGACTGAAGCCACTTGCGCCGGATTCCACATCCCAAGTTCATACTGCCTGCCTTGTGCCCCGGCAATTTCGAGGGTAAGCGCGTCCCGCGCCGGCGTCCACGATTCCGACAGCACGCGCAGGCCCTGGCTCGTGCTTCCCAAAGGCGGCAGCACCGGTGAGAGAGCTGAGCCCGAAGTCGTTTCTGAGGCGAATGCGCAGCGTACTCTCTCCGGCGGTGACGGGGAATTTCACGGCGACGTGCTGGTCCACGTCGCTCTTCTTGATCTGGAACGGAACTCGCCGGCCGTTCATCTCGACCCCGAGGATTTGCGCGCGCGGGCTGACAGCGGGAGAAAATTCCAGTGTGCAGTCGCCGCTTCCGCCGCGGGTAATGGTCAGAGAAATATCGCTGGTGGTCTTACGATAAGCCAGGCGCAGCGATGCCGAACCCACGCGCACATGATCGAGCGTAAACCAGGTCCAGTCAGCGGGAACGTGGGGCGCCAGCGTAACCTGGCAGGCGCCGGCATTGGTCTGCAAACCGAACAAGCCGCGCAGCAGCGGACTGACTACCATGGCGGCAGACCAGATCTGGTGCGGAGAACTGGTGGAGATCGGCTGATAGTAGTCGCCCGAAAGAACTTCGGTGACGTGTCCCAGTGATCCGTCGAGCGCCAGCTGGGCATTCGCTTTCAAATTGGAAAAGCCCGGTAAGGCGCGATGGTAGCGGTACTCGCCGACTGATGCCCATCCGGTAAAGAGCGGCCAGACGGAACCGAAGTGATAGCCACCGGCGCTGTACTTTGCCGCGCGCGAAGAAATGATTCTCATGCCCCAGTCGGCTTCGTGCTCGGGCGCGGCCAGTTCGGTAATCATCGCACCGGCCTTCTCATCGTCCAGCAAACCGAACCACATCGGCACCGTGGCCAGCACGCTGGGTTCGTCCACTTGCTGATTTTGTGTATCGAGGGCGAAGGCGAAACGCTTTTTCTCCGCGGACCAGAAGGTCTTGTTCACGAGAGGCTGTTGACGCGAGAAATCTTCGCCCAGCTTTTTGCTGACATCTTCTTTTCCGGTCAGCCGGGCCAGGCTGGAAAGCGCTCGCAAGGCTTCTGCTCCCAGCGCGCTCTGATAAAGCTCAGTATGTACGGGAAGCAGCGGGCCGCCTTCCACCCAGCCGTGACCGATTCCGAAATTCTGCGGCAGCCCCTGCGCGTCATAGGTCGAGAGCAGGAATTGATACGCCTTCCACACGCTGTCCCACTTCTCACGCGCGAACGCCACGTCACCGCTCGAAACCACGTAGTCGTTCATGGTGATGATGTACAGGGGCGTGGCGTCGGCCGAAGCGTACGGATAAGGATAGTCGGTGAACCAGGGAACGAAACTTGCTCCCTGGGAAATCTCGTGTGGTATCTTGCCGTCGGCGCGCTGGTACTTGCTCAGGAAATCCAGAGCGACGCGCGTATTGGCAAAGTCGCCCTCGGCATCGAGCGCCAGAGAAGTCCAAAGCGCGTCTCGCCCAAAAAACCAGGCGAAGCCGGGACGCTGGCTTCCGCCCGAGGTGCGATACCCCGCGATCAAACCCGTGCCCAGGAAGGGATTTGTCGCCAGCCCCTGCAATACGCTGACCCGCGCCCAGTCGTATGACTGTTGCAACTCGCGATCCGGCAGGTCGACGCTGACGGTGCTGTCCAGATACGCACGGTAGTACTCGGCCGACTCTTTCAGAAGAGTCGAATAGCCGGACGCGAGATGACGGTACGCGGCCTCGGCTTCCGCTTCTCCGTTCACTGAGCCTGCGATCACCACGACCTTGGTCTCTTTCCCTTTGCTGGTGACGCCCAGGTGGAAAGAATTTTCCTTCGAGCTGGAATAGTTGGTGTCGTATTCCTGCTGCACGTCGCTTGCAGTGGGTGAGCCGGCGAGAGCGACAAATTTCTTTTGTTCTTCGCCAAAGTGGAAGGCACTTATTTTCGGGTCCCAATAGGAATAAGTTCCGCCCAACCCGGCCGGCCATTCCAATTGGAAATCGCGCTCGAAAACAACCTGCACGTCGAGCGGTTCCGCAGTTTCAACTTCAATGATGATGACCGCACCGGGTTCGTGCACGGGAGCAAAGAAGGTCTCGCGAACCGCAAAAGTGTCACCGGTGTAGAGGATCGTACTGGCTTCCGGACGAACCGTGAGCGTACGCGCCAGGCCTTCAGCGGGGATCGTACGGCCGTCCATAAGAAAATTCAGATGAAAGTCGCGCAGAATTTTCAGCGGATAAACCCAGGCTTCAAATCTTCCCGCCTCGTTACCAAACAGTCCGGCACGCTGGCCCACCGACGAAAGAAATTCCCAGGGACGAACCGTTCGCGTCAACTCGACTGCAGGCGTGGGCCCCTCTGCAGTCGCCAGCCGGGTGAATGCCAACAACAGGACCGCCAGGGCTATTTGAAGCACGATTCGACACGACTGGCGTGATCTTTGGCGGTTCATGCGTAAGATCGCGCTTGCATTAAGCTCAATGGGTGTCCTTTGCGCCCTTGGCGAAGTCCTTTGCGAACTTTGCGGTTACTGACTTTGGTCCGCCCGCGCATAGAATCAAGACAACATCTTAAACCGCAAAGGGCGCTAAGGATTCGCAAAGGTCGCAAAGATCCGAGCCTGAACTTGCAAAGTAGTGATGCACAAAATTAGAGTAGGGGCGAATTCTAGCACGAGCCAACTCCGGGAAGGTACCGCCCTTTTGTCTTCTTCGCGCCGTACGTTTCTACAGTCTTTGAGCAAGTCGGCGCTCGTGCTCTCCTTCGATAGCGTTCTCGCGCTTGCCCGTCCTC
Organism: Terriglobia bacterium; assembly: GCA_963812835.1. Taxonomy (GTDB): domain Bacteria; phylum Acidobacteriota; class Terriglobia; order Terriglobales; family Acidobacteriaceae; genus JAIQFF01. Next base: position 4,484 of record CAWEWN010000007.1, on the reverse strand, counting down.
TCACGCCACACCTATTCTTAGCGCCGGCTGAAGAGCCCGCGAAACCGGGCCTTGGTGTGAGTTTTATCAACGTCGCCCGCGAGTCGGGACTGAATGCAAAAACCATCTACGGCGGCGAGCACAAGAACAAGTATCTGCTCGAGACCACGGGTTGCGGCGTCGCTTTTTACGACTACGACAACGACGGCTGGCTGGACATTTTTCTGGTCAATGGCTGGCGGCTGGAGGGCTTCCCTGCCGGACAGGAACCCACCTCGCATCTTTTCAAAAACAATCGCGACGGCACTTTCACCGATGTAACGACGAAGGCTGGCGTGGCCCACTCGGGCTGGGGACAGGGCGTCTGCGTCGGCGACTACGACAACGATGGCTTCGAAGATCTCTTCGTCACTTATTTCGGAAAAAACGTTCTCTATCACAACAACGGCGACGGAACTTTTTCCGATGTGAGTGAAAAAGCCGGCGTCGCTGGAAATGGCAAGCGCTGGAACACCGGCTGCGCTTTCGTGGACTACGATCGCGACGGCAAGCTCGATCTGTTTGTCGCCAACTATATTGATCTCGATCTGGCCACAGCGCCCGTGCCGGAGTCGGGGCCGTGCCTCTACAAGAGCGTGATGGTGGCTTGCGGCCCGCCCGGCCTCAAAGGCGGGAAAAACATTCTTTATCACAACAATGGAAACGGCACTTTCACCGACGTGTCCGAAGCCTCGGGAATTTTGCAGGCCAATGGAACCTTTGGCCTGGGAGTTCTCACCGCTGATTTCGACAACGACGGCTGGCCCGACATCTACGTCGCCAACGATTCCACGGCCAGTGCTCTTTACCAGAACAAGAAAAATGGAAAGTTTGTAGACATCGCACTGGAAGCGGGTTGCGCGCTGAGCCCGGACGGCAAGCCGCAGGCGGGCATGGGCCTGTCGGCGGCCGATTACGATATGGACGGCAACCTCGATATCGTAAAGACCAACTTCGCAGGCGACACGCCCTCGCTCTATCACAACCTCGGTGACGGCAATTTTGAAGACACCACGTTTACGGCCGGCCTGGGCGCGCACACTCAGTATCTGGGATGGGGCTGCGGCTTTTTTGACATGGACAACGACGGCTGGCCCGACATTCTGATCTGCAACGGCCACGTTTATCCGGAAGTGGAGCAACTGAAAACGGAAGCGGGATATCCGCAGCGCAAGCTGCTCTATCGCAACCTGCGGACTGGCCGGTTTGAAGATGTCTCCATGCAGGCAGGCCCCGGCATCTCAGTGCCGGTCGCGTCGCGGGGATGTGCCTTCGGAGACTTCGACAACGACGGCGATATGGATTTTGTGGTGAACCCGGTAAATGATTTTCCGCAGCTGCTGCGTTGCGACCTGGCTCCCGGCAACAACTGGATCAAGGTGCGGACCATCGGCACCAAATCGAACCGCAGCGGCATCGGCGCCCGGCTGCGCTGCGTGACGCAGGTCGCGGGCGAAAGCAAGCCTCATTCACAGATCGATGAAGTCCGCAGCGGCGGCAGCTATTTCTCGCAGAACGATCTGCGGGTTCACTTTGGCCTGGGCAAGGCCGACAAGGTGCAGTTGCTGGAAATTCGATGGCCCAGCGGCCAGGTGGATTCCATCAAAGACATCAAACCGAATCAGCTGATCTTCGTGAAAGAAGGCGAAGGGATTGTGCGCACCATGCAGTTCCCTGCTGCGGGAAAATAAGAACCGGCCACGGATTTTCACTGATCTTCACGGATCTAAACCTTTTCTTTTTCCTTTTCTGAATCCGTGGAATCCGTGAAAATCCGTGGCTGTTAGAAGTTCTCCACCATCCACACATTGGCATTGCTGCTGGCTTGCCACAGCGCAAGATAGCGCCCATCGGGCGAAGGAATTGCCCAGCCGACAGCTCATCTTGGTCTGCTCCCACACCGGCCGGACCCTGCCTTGCAGATCTACATTCAAGAGTCCGTTAGTGCCGGTGGTGGTGGAGGCGCTCACCCAGAGGTTCTTGCCGTCAGCGGACCAGTCGAGTGCAGAGATTCCCGACCAATCGGTCAGTTTCATCTTCCGCTCTTTGCCGTCCTTGAGCGTCAGCAGACGTATTTCGGGCTGCACTGCCGTGTCCGTTTTTTTGGCGATTGCCAGCATCGAGCCATCCGGGGTGAGACTCCAGTTGTAGAAGTAGGCCGTCGGGTCGTCGATGTGAGTGACTTCCTGAGCCTTTGCCCAGCATGGGATCGAAACTGAAAAATGTCATCCGCGTCTCATTCACCTGGCTGTACAGGCAAAGGGTTGATGGAAGACGCGCGCACTGCAGATTGCTGATACCTCGACCCTCGAGAACCACTTCGGGCGGTCCGCCGGAGAGAGAAACACGTAGCAGGCGATTGGCCTGCGAGTGATCGTAGGGCTGCCGGTATTCCAGGTAGACGATTTGTTTTCCGTCCGGAGTCAGCCGGGCCAGCATCGATTGTTGATTGCCGCCGACCATCAACTCCGGAACAGTCTCGTCCGGCGCCTGCCGGAAAATGTGAAAGGCTCCGTCGCGATCCGATGCGAAGATGACCCGCTTGCTGTCCGGTGTCCAGGAGAACGGGAAATCCTGCCGCTCATCCAGGGTCAGCCGTTTCGGTGGGCTCAACCTGGTCCCGCCGGCTTCAAGTCTTGCGACGTAAACATCGGGCTGCCAGCCCTGTTTCAAATATGACAGTCGTTTGCCATCGTCCGAGACGCTGAGGTACTGCACCGAACCTGGACTGGAAGTCAGGCGCACGGGCGTGCCAACCGGCCTGGAAGTCCGCGAATCGATCTTCATCCACCAGACATTCGAATCGTTCTGGCTGGGAGGCGCTTCGTTGAGAACGTAAGCCAGGTGGTCATCGACCCACGCCATTGCGGGACCGAGCTGGGGCTCAGCCAGCACGACAGTCCGGGAGTCGCATTCACTTCGTAAGTCCTGCTTCGTGAGTGTCCAGAATTTCAATTTGCGGTTGCACGCCCAGAGTTCCGGGGGAATATCCGGCGCGCAAGTAAGCGATGCGCTTTCCGTCGCGCGACCAGACCGGGGAGCGAAAAAGATCTCCAATTTCGCCCGCGAGCTTTCGCGGTTGTCCCCCATCAGCACCCATCAACCATAGCTCTTCGCTATTTGCCGATCCTCTGAGAAATACGATCTGTGAGCCGTCGGGCGACACTGCAGCTTCCCCGCCTTGATCGTTGAGCTTGCGAGGACTGCCGCCGACAGTGGAGAGTTGCCACAACGCGGGTCGTTCCGTCGGCCCCGCAACCGACGTAGCCAGGATGTGTGTTCCATCGGGGAACCAGGCCACAGGCTGCGCCTTGAATCCTTGCGGCAATACCAGCTGATGTGTTTCCCCGGTCTCTACCTGGCGTAGATAGAAACCGGTCGGGTCGGAAAATGCCAGGTACCTTCCATCGTGGGAGAGTGCGGCGTTGCTGATGGGATATTCGCTGGGGTTAGCAGTCAGTCGGCGCTCCGCGATCGGTGGGAGTTAGGCGCCAATGGCAGCGACGCCCGCCTGCCCACAAACAATCCAACCCCGAGTCCGGCGAGCACCAATGCTCCCGCCGCGGCGGCGATCCACCATCTGCGAGCAGGACGGAGCGGACGGAACCGGGGGCTCGGCATCGACCGCAGCTCCTGATCCGTGTACCGGCGCCAGAAACCGATATCCGCGGCGGGCGACGGTCTCGACAAAACGGGGATTCTCGGCGCTGTCGCCCAGGGCGTCCCGGAGCCGGCGGACGGCCGCGTTCAGACTGTGGTCGAAGTCAACAAACGTGTCTGCGGGCCACAACCGGCTCTGCAGCTCTTCCCGCGTAACCACTTCTCCCGGCCGTTCCAGCAGCAGGGCAAGAATCTGGAAGGGCTGTTCCTGCAGTTTTACCCTGGCGCCGTTGCGGCGCAGTTCACCAGCCCGCTGATCGACTTCGAAGACCCCAAACTGGACCATCCGACTGCCGTTGCTGCTCATTACCGTCACTTGGCCTCATCGAGCGTACGAAGTTTAGCAGGAACGCTCATTTTTCCTTGTGTCACCCACGCCTCTAAACATTTGACGTAGAAGCGCTTAACAGGTTACCCACATATGCGCTGCCGGTTACCGGCAAAGCCTTGAGGCACCCTCCGTCCGACTCGAAGATCGGCGCGGCGGAGGTGATTCCCGGTGCTGCAATTTTCGAAAGCATGCCTGCTGTTAGTTACGTTTCTGGCTGACGATTGCGTTCCCCGCCGGGAGCGGAAACCTTTCCTGACGAAAGACCACAGGTGATTGTTTCTGTCTATAACGATGCGGGCGTCTCGGCGACGGTGCTGGCGCAGGCTGAGCAGGAAGCGGCCAAGATCTTCGACCGCGCCGGACTGCGTGTGGTGTGGCAGGAATGCTCCTCGAACCACGTAGGCCCGGACGCCCTCGTCCGGGCGGGCGAGCGAAGCTCGCCTTTGGGGCAGGAGAGCTCCCCGGCTTCAAACCC
>CAWEWN010000006.1:0-562682 GCA_963812835.1 Terriglobia bacterium | reverse complement strand
GATTTTGTGAGATGAATAAAAAAAAAAAAAAAAAAAAAAAAAAAAAAAAAAAAAAAAAAAAAAAAAAAAAAAAAAAAAAAAAAAAAAAAAAAAAAAAAAAAAAAAAAAAAAAAAAAAAAAAAAAAAAAAAAAAAAAAAAAAAAAAAAAAAAAAAAAAAAAAAAAAAAAAAAAAAAAAAAAAAAAAAAAAAAAAAAAAAAAAAAAAAAAAAAAAAAAAAAAAATATATAAAATTCCATTCCATTCCATTCCATTCCATTCCATTCCATTCCATTCCATTCCATTCCATTCCATTCCATTCCATTCCATTCCATTCCATTCCATTCCATTCCATTAAGAAAATTTTTTTTTTTTTTTTTTTTTTTTTTTTTTTTTTTTTCTTTCTCTCTCTTGCAGTGGTCGTGCCGCGATTCAGGCAAACGGTCAGAGTTGCTCAAACACGTTGAATTTCCAAGGGCCAATTTAGCTGACCACCGAAACAATCTACTTCGCCACCAACCGCAGCGGCCAGAACCCATCGTTCGGTAGCGAACCGGCTTATCCGGCACAGCTAACGTACGGTACCGCCTCGGTAAGGTTCCAAATAAGGAAGACCAACCGCACAGCTTTTTTGATGGCATGGAGGGAATGCTGGAATGGGAGACCAACGCTCCTCAACTGATGTCTCGAAAATTCATGGGGTACACAAATTGCCGCTCATGCTAATACCGGAAAATCTGTCGATGGGATGCGTCCCTCAGACTCTGTGGTTGTTTACATACATGGATTTGCCAATGATTTTCACGATGCACTCTGTCGTGCAGCCGAATTGAAGCATCGTACACGGTTTGAAGGACAGCTAGTCCTATTTTCCTGGCCTGCATCGCCCCAGATAACGGCCAGTAACTTCATGTTCGCGGGAGAGAAGTACGACCATGACTCGCACAACGCAATGGCCAGCGTCATGGATCTGGTTAACTTTCTCAAGGAGCTCCATCGACAAATTCCTGCAGGGCGGACGGTCTTGGTGGCCCACTCGATGGGTAACCGACTTCTGTTAAAAGCACTTGAAGATATCCACTTAGATGTAGGCGACCAGTATCGAGCTGTGGTCCTGTTGGCTCCTGACGTCTCCCAAAACGACCTCTTGGCAGCCTTGCCTTCCGTTAGCGGTCTGTGCGTCGACTCGCCCTTTACGTCAATAAGAACGATCTCGCTCTGATGCTATCGCAAGCGAGGCACTTTGATCGACGGGCAGGTGAAGCCGAAGAGATTGATCCCAATGGAAAGATGGAAACGATCGACATCACCGTCGCCACGTCGGAGCTAGGTAGCATGCTTCACCATGCCGATCACTTAGATGGAGTTGCTCTGTACGATCTATTCTGGGACATTGTTCGAGATATGCCCGCGAAATGCAGGACCGAGCGGACTCGCTTACAAAGACGGACCCGTGTGGCGTCTTGAGAAGAAGGATCAACCCTACGATGCCAAAATGCTGGATCCCTCCTGTGACATCCGTACGACGAGTGAACACCCTTGAAAGCGGCTGCTCGGTAAGCGCACACTGCAAACGATGAAGTAGTTAATGAGTGACGAGTTTAGAAGTTATCCGCGTGAAGAGAGAACGAGCTTGGAAGTTTCGTCTACACACACGCGAGAGTCCTGAAGGCGTTGGTCGGGACGGGCAGATTTGAACTGCCGACTCCTCGCGCCCCAAGCGAGCTCTCCGACAAAGCTAGGATGAAATGCTAGCCCCAGCCCGCCGTGGGAACATCCTGCATCCTAGAACCTTCCAAGCTGCCGTGGTCAACCGTTCTGAGCCACGTCCCGATTTGGCAACCAGAGGTTTGGGGTGGCGGTCAGTGCGCTGCTTGCCTCGCCGCCTTCTTGACCACTGGGATGTCTTCCGAACTCCTTACCACTCTCCGTCCCTACGAGGAACGCATTGCCCTTTGAATCGAGAGCGAACTTCACCTGATTTCCAATCCTGAAAGGCCGAGGGTGCTGTACGCCATCCTTTTCCCGGCTCTGAGAAACCGTAGCTCATACTCTCAGTCTCTACGGAATAAATCCCAGGTTTTCATAGTCAGCTGGTACAACAAGTCCACCACCCGCTCCGTTTGGAAGGATCACTCCAACCGATCCAGGAATCCCCTGCTCGATGCCGACGAGCTTCCCGGTCTGCCACTCCCGGGTCTTGTCCGACGCGAGAACGATGGTAGCCAGTAGGGAGAAAGCCAACAGTGCAATCACTGACCGTGCTCTCATGGATCTTGTGCAGATATTGAAGTCGCAACCACCAGAAACGAACCCGTAGTCTCGCTCGGGTGGTGCCCGGAACGATACTACGACAGACTTCCGCAAGGAAAGACCTACGTGGCTACCTTGCGGAAGAAGTTCGGGCGGCACCTGCGGACGATTCGCATCCGGCGCCGAATGACTCAGGAACAGTTTGCGGAGAGGATGGACATGTCGGTTGATTTCCTGAGCCTGGTTGAGCGGGGTATCAACGCCCCGTCTTTCGAGACGCTTGAGAGGATAGCCAAGAGGCTGAGGATGTCTGTAGCCGAGCTTTTCACCTTCGAGTGAAACGACAAAGATATTTTGGATTCGGTGTAGTCTCAGCCATCCCATCGTCCCGCAACGCGGGTCTCTGCCGGACGGAGAGAGGATAGATCCTCTCTTGTCAAGAAGAACCGAGAAGTCTGAGGATCTCCTGCCGTTCGCGCTCTTTTGCCAACTGCTGCTGTAGGGCCTGCTCACGTATGCGCTTCTCCTCGTCCATTCTGCGTTTCACCGTTTGTTCATATAGACCATTGGCATTTCTAACCCAGCCCTCAAAGTAGGCTTTCTGCTGAACTACGATATTCTTCGTTGTTGCCACGGAGGCACTTGCTCCCCGGAATACGGTTCCACCGGGCCCCATTCCAACAAAGGAGGTGGTCGCCTGGTTGTGAAATTCCCAGATCCACTGAGGATTGGGAGCGCGACTCAGAGTGATCAACAACTGCCCATCCCGGTAGTCGAAAGTCTCGGCTCGGATTGGGTCGACGACAAGGGGGTCAGTCAGTGTGTCCTCAGGAACGACCTGCTTAGTCAGTTCACTGATTTTTTGCAGGCTCACAAACTGCTGTTTTCTCGCAATCAACTGCCTCTTGACGTCGGCTATAGACGGGCGTTGGGCTGGATCCTGCCTCAGCATCTCGTCCACTACTTCGTCCAAATACGAAAACATCGGTGCCACTGCTTGCACTTTCTTGAATTGGGTGCCGAGCGGAATCTCGCCCGTGAACATTTGGTTTAGCACCAAGCCCAAAGCGTAGACGTCTGCTTTGTTGGTTATCTCACGCCCTCGCGTTCTCTGCTCGGGTGCTGAGTACTGGAAGTTCGCCATTCGTTCGTTCCGTTGAGTTTCAACAGCCGTATACAGCTCTTCTTCCTCAAAGCTTGCAATACCGAAGTCGGCAACAACGTATAGGTTGCTCTGTGGACTGCACAAGATGTTCTGGGGTTTCAGGTCGCGATGCGTCACATGCTGGAGATGTGCCGCCTCTACGCCATTGAGAATCTCAGCGAAGACTGGAAGAATTTCTGCCGTCTCTAATTTTCCAATTTGCTCCTGGAGCGTACACGGATACAGGTCCATAACGTAAAACGATGCACCCAAGGCGGAGCGACCTGTGTCGAGTATCCGTACGATGTTCCTGTGCGACGTTTGCTGACAGAATCTGATTTCGTTTTGAAATCTCTTGAGCTTCTGTGTAGACGCCTTCTGCGGAGTCACCGCCTTCAGGGCATAGTGGCGGGACTCCGTGTCGATTACTTCGTAGACGATCCCGGAGCCACCTTCGCCAATCTGTCGCACCACGGTATATTCGCTGAAGGCACTTTTGTAGCTATCGGTGGCTGCTGGGGACATCGGCACCTGCTGGTTACATTTAGCAGCATAATTCTAACGCTAAAGGATCTATAACCAAGCTTCGGCGCTGGTCACTCTCTGACGTCTAGCGTATTCAGCAATTTCTGGAAATCGGACTGTGCCCAGATTTGTGCCCACCGCCAAACCCTACCAAGTGCGACGGAGTGTTATGAGACCGCCGGAAAGCCTTACTGGGAGCGGCATCGGTAGCACTTGGTCGCAACTCGTAGCTCTCCATGCAACCTATTGATTCCTTGTGCCGCAATGGCTACGAACCAGAAGGTCGGGAGTTCGAATCTCTCAGGGCGCACCATACTGTTGTTCCACGAAATCCATCCATGCAGGCGGCTGTCCCCGCGTTAACGGCTGCTCGCTATCGTTGCCCCTGAACCCAGCCTTATGTTCTGACGCAGAACTTGTGGGCCGACTCCAAATGAGACCTGCGCAACTGGCTTTCCGTCTACGCGAATGGTCAAGGTACCCGCAGGCATATTTCTGAATGAGTACGCGCCATGACTGTCGGTGATTGTTTTCTCATTTAGTTCTGCCAGCTCCACCGTGACGTTTTCTAACGGGACATAACTAGCTCTTGCTGGATCGTAGCCTTGCACCACGCCAGTCAGGGCGCGGATCGCCGGCAGCTTGAACGAAACTTTTTTAAACTCGCCTTCGGCCACCGAGATTCCCGCGGGTGCCAGATCTTCAAGCGCGTAGCCGTCCGGCACGGTTTCCGCGTTTACCGTCAACACATAGTCGCCTGGTTGCGCCACCGGAACAAAGAATTGCCCGGTCTTGTCCGTGGTCAGGGTGCGTTCACCCTGGGGGCCTTTGACCATGATTCCGATCGCCGGCAATCCAACCCCGGCATCGCTCAGGGCATATCCAACCAATTGCGCCGAGGGATAGATGACTCCAAAATCGACTACGGAATCTGACATGGTGCTGACTTTCGAAGGGCTGGTGTAATAGAACGGGCGATCGGACTTGAAGGCGATCTGTACGCTATGGACACCCGCCCGGACCCGGGAGAACTGATAGTGGCCGGTGTTGTCAGAATTTGTCTTGCGGTCGCCGTCCAGCGTGATCTCCGCGCCCCGGACCAGCTTCGTCCCGGAGTTGTCCTGGAGCCGCACTGTGCCGGCAATGTTTCCGTCACGCTGATGAAAGCGTGAGAATGGGTTGCCGCCGAACTGGTGCCGCACTCCGATTTCCCAGATCGGCGTCGCGCTGTGGGTTGGCGCGATGGTCTCAAACATCGTGAACGATGCAACCACTTCGGTCGTCCGGCTCAGACCGCGCCGGTATCTGAGGGTCTGTAAAACGGTCGTGTTCGTCTGCAGCAGAAAACTGTTCATGTTGTAGCTGGAATCGAATTCCACCGACTGGCGTGCGGACCGCCAACTCATGTCCAGACCACCGTGCCAGTTGCGCGGCACCAGTTGCAGGGTTGCTCCTGGAGCGATGCCCAGGCTGTTCAGGAAGGCGCGGTCCTGCAGCAGGGCGGCCAGTTGTTCCGGGCTGGTTGTCGTACCAAACCCCAGGCTTGCCAGCTCGACGTTCAGTCCCGGAAATGACGAAAACACCGAGTCAATTCCCAGAGCCTGCGTGTCCAGCCCGGCGTTGGCATTCAGCTGGAAGTGTCCGCCACTCAATCGCAAGGAGCCGCGATAAGCCTGTCCGGGCGCGAAGGCCCGGCTGGTTTTCGAGTACTCATACTGCGCTCCCAGGCCGAAGTGAAGGCGGTCATAGGACAGCGACACGGGAAATGAAATACGGTGAACATCAGGAAACAGGGCCCGGCGATCGGAAAAACTGGCGGCCGTGAAGCCCGAAGAAAGCACGATTCGCCGCGAAGGTTTAAAACGAAGATTCGTCGAGCCAACTTCCGTGATCTGGGCTCCGGCCCGTGTGAACAAGTGCGTGGCGGAGCCGGAAGCGTCCGATGTAAAACGTCGGCTCCAACGATGGTTCCAGCGTGCCTGGCTTTGCAGGCCGGCAAGGTTGTCAATGTCCGGCGCTGCATAATGCCGCGGACGGTAGCGCGCCGACATGCGGAACTGGTCGGTCGTCGTAATGCGGTCCGCGCTCAGGGCCCCGCCAATTCCTTTGCTCACCCCTGCTTCCGCAGAAAAAGACAGCCCGTGCAGCGAGTGTTTTCTGAAGAACAACGTTGCTACGCTCGAAGCAGCCTGGGGATCGAACGCGAAGGCGTCGCGTTCGATGTAGTAAGCGGTCACACCGACGTCGTATTTCGAACTCAGGGGGCGCACGTAGGTGGCGCCGGCAATCAATTGCTTGTGCACGGGAAGAAACAACGATTGAAATCCCGCCACCGACGTATAGCCGGCGTGAATGCTCAGGCCCCCGGCGCCGAAATGGATTCCGCGAAGCACAGTCGATCTGACGGAAATGGGAGAGCTGTCAACCCTCTCATCGAGCAGCGTCAGTCGCCAGTGATCTGCGTCAAACCTGAAATAGCTGAAGGGAAACCATGTGGTGGATACACCCGGCAAGTTCGCCTCCGGCACAATGGCGTTTGCCAGGTGCAGATGCATGCGTCCGGCCCGGTAGTCCAATAACTGGCCGATTTGCGTGGGGCTCGACGATACTCTTCCCTCGTAATAGCCGCTCGCGTCGGCGGCGTTTAATCCACTCCAGACGCCGTCCGGCAAAATCGGCGGCGCCTGCATGACGGCCACGTTCAGAGTGGTAGTGCTGAAGTCTTTGTGGACCAGAACGATTACGGCATGACCGGGCGCTCGGCCCCAAATCCGAACATGATCACCGTCAATCTGCGCCTCGGCAGTGAGCGGATCGAGCGAGTAGGCCGCCGTGACCTGGTCCTGCGGCACCTCGACGGCGGTCAGTTCAACCAGTTTCACCGTGTCATCTAACGGAGCTGCAACCAACGGCGGCGTCACCGAATTCTCTGCCGGCGGCTGATTGCGTCCCGGGACGCTGCCGTTCGAGGGTGGGGGCTGCGGAATCGCCGGCGGAGGTGTCAACGTCGCGCTTTGGGTCCTGGTGTTCGACGAGGCCGTGAGTGCGGCATGCTCCGAGGGGACCGAGTCAGCCGCAGATACTGCCGGAGTGATCGCTGGCGCTACTCTTGCAGCCATAGCGGGTGGAGGCGGTGTCGAGTTTCTATTCTCAGGCGTTCCACGTGCGACTCGCGGTGAGTCCACGACCTGCACCTGAATCACCCGTTTCTCCTGCAACGCGCCCACAATGATAATTTGGGTTTTCCCAACTGCGACGCCTTCCACGGTAAGAGTGCCGAACTCGAGCGATGCGTGGACCATCGAAGGGTCTTTTGAAAAACCCGCGATGGCGTCGGGAAAATTAAATTCTTGTCTGGTTCCTCGCGTCACAGTCAGGCGCCGCTTGTTGAAGATGGCGCAGCGCAGCCGGCTCAGTCCGAACCTGGGAAATGTGGTTGCCGCCGGCCTCGCGCCATCTGCGGTTTGTGCTGGCAGGGTCGCCGGCCCACTGAGGAGGACGATGCCCAGGAGAAATGCGCCGAGGGTCTTCACTCCACTTCGAATTCGAGACCGCTGCTCTGGACCCCGCCTTCTTGTTGGATTGACATCATGGCGCGATACTTCCCCGGCCGCAGGCTGTGGGGATACTCCACTTCGCAGTTGAACTTTTCTCCGGGCAGAAGGCGATGCGCCGGTATCGCCACTCGCCCGATCAGTTCTCCCGAGCTTTTCAGGATGGCCAGCGTGCCCTTCGGAATCGCAGGCTCCTGCCCGTCATTTTCCAGTTGTTCCGACATCACCAGATTCGTTTTCTCGGTTTGCCGAGTGATGGTCGGCGCCCCGGCACGCACTTTCACCTGGGCCGAGAGGTTGTAAGTAATGAGGGTCCCAAGAGAGCCGACCATCATGACCCCTCCCCCGCCCCGGACCGCGGTCTGGCCGCGAAAGATGGCCGCGACTGCCCGCACTTTGGGATCGGCCGGGACCGTTAAAGTGACGCGGACTTGCCCGGTCTCTCCGGGGTCCAGTTCGATTGTTGCGGGACTAAACACCGCGGACCGCGCGATCCCACCTTGGGTTTCGCCGGCGCGGATAAATACCCGTTTGCCGTCGCGTACCGCCACATCAAACGCCTCCAGCACAAACCCCAGCCTCGACCCGGTGAGATTGCTCATGGACAACACGTGGCTGCTGCTGACGCCCGGCTGGGTCCTGACTTCGAGCACGCCCGGAGACAGCGCCAGCGAGGAAGCAGCTCCCGCGTGAACAGAAGCCATAGCCGGGGCCGGTGTTTTCGGGGAATCGCTGGCGCCACACCAAATTCGGGCGAGAACCAGAATCGAGATGTACAGAGTTAGTCGGCGCATCGCGCAACTTTCAGTTGGAAATAACCGTGAAGCTAATGGTGTTGCTGATGGAACCGGCAGCGGCGGAAAAAGGCACCGTCAGGCTGAAGTCGTTGGCTGTCGTGCCATAGAGCCCTGAGTTGGTGATGACGGCGGCGATAGTTGTAAGCGTCACCGCGTTCAGCTTCCAGGTATTCGCGAGGTCCGTGAACAGTAACTGTCCGCTGAGCGTATAGCTCGGACTGACTTGGCCGCTCAGGGTAACTTCAACTCCGATCGCTGTGCTTAAAGTGAAGCTAGAGGCATCCGTCTGCTGGGTCACGCCACTCGGAACGGTTCCGCCAAACGCCCGCACCGTGCCCAGGTTCATCGCCGCTGCGCCGGTGCCGCTTCCCGAGAGTCCGATTCCGCTGCTTTCGCTGACGAAGGTCAGGGTCAGAGTTTGAGAAAGGGCCTGACCGCCGCAGCACAACCCGAACATCAGGACCAGCCCCAAGCCTCGCATTCGTTCTCCACCGGCCGCGGTAACCGCAGCCCTTGAGTGGCCACACTCAAATGCACTGCGAATGCATTTGATGTAGCCGCTGCTGTTTGTTGGCCCCGCAGCTGCGCGGGATTTGTCGATCTATAAACTAGTTCGCACTCGCCACGAAGTTCATCGTGTTGGTGATGGCTCCAGGGGCAGCAGACAGCGGAATGGTGAGCGTGAGTGTGTACGGGGTGGCCGTATAAGCGCCAGTCGTAGTCAGCGTGGTGATCCCTGTGCTCAACGGGGTTCCGTCCAGCGCCCAGGTATTAACGGCGTCTGCGGTTTGCAGGGCCGCAGTGAGTGTGTAGTTGGCGCTCTCTTGATTAGCAACCGTGACCACGACATCAAACGGCGTAGACACGCCATAGCTGGTTGCATCCGGCGGTATAAAAGTCACTCCGGAAGGAGTGGCGCCACCGAAGGCTTGCAGGTTGCCAAATGCGATCGTGGCTGCCGCGGTGCCGCTGCCGCCCAGCGCTATTCCTACTTCGTCGCTCACGAAGGTCAGACTGACCGATCCTACCGTGGTAGCAGTGACAGCAACTGTCCCCGTAGTACTGGTTGGGGGGAGGGCAAAAGCGGACTGCGCGCCGATGACAAGAGTTAAGGCCAATGCACCGATTCCAAGTAATCTTTGTTTCATGTTCATATTGGTATTCGTCTCCTAGAAACTTTCCGTACTAGGGGGTCTATCGACATCACGCCCGAGGGCTTTAGGCTGCGCAATATTGATGCCCTATTAATTTCGATTAAGATTTGTTATTGAAATACGGCCGTCAGCAAAGCGGACGAACATCTACCGTGGTAGCTTGAGTTTTCACCAGGGGGACAGCGACCTATGGAAAGAAAACAAGCGGCGACCACTGTCTTCTTGCTGGTCCTGGCGGCGATAGCGCTCTATTTCTGCTATGTCATTGCCCGGCCGTTTCTCGGCCCCGTCTTTCTGGCGGTGACGCTTGCGATAGTTTTTTATCCCGTTCACCTCCGCCTCCAGCGGCGCCTTCGAAGTCGCAATGCGGCCGCGCTGCTTTCTACCATTCTGGTTTTGCTTGCCTTCCTCGTCCCAGCGGTTGGACTGGGAATCGTCATCCAGCGGGAGACCAGCGGGTTCGTACAGTTGCTGAACGAGAAAAAGGCCGCCCAGGGCGGTTGGAACCCATACGTGATGCATGCGATGCAGAGCCTGCTCAACTGGCTGGGACGCTATATCGACGTCTCTCACCTGGATGTGCAGGGTACGGTATTGCGCTGGCTGGAACAGGCCAGCCAGTATTTGCTTGCCTGGGGAGCACGCGCTGTCAGCAACTTCTTTGCGTTCATCGCTGACGCTGTGATTGCGTTTTTTACTTTGTTCTTTCTCTTTCGGGAAGGCCGGTCCACCAGGGAGCGCGTGGCTGGAGTGCTGCCTCTTAACCGGGGGCAAACTGAGCGGCTGTTTTCGGGCATCACCAACCCAATTGTCGCCAACGTGTACGGTGTCCTGGCGGTGGGCGCTTGCCAGGGACTGCTGGCAGGGCTGTCATTTTGGGCCCTTGGATTGACTTCGCCGGTCTTGTGGGGAGCGATTACCGCACTGTTTTCCCTGATTCCGCTGATCGGCTCAGCAGCTGTCTGGGGTCCTGCCGTGATTGTCCTAGCCCTCACCGGACACTGGGTGAAGGCCCTGATCTTGCTGGGCTTGGGAGCGGGCGTCATCGGGCAAGTGGACAGCCTGGTGCGCCCCTACGTGATCAGTGAGCGAGCAGACCTGAACACATTGGCAGTATTTTTCGCGCTGCTTGGCGGAGTAAACGCGTTCGGGGTCATGGGACTGTTCATCGGTCCTGTCGCGCTCTCCTTCACGATCGTAGTCCTGGAGATGTTGCACGAGACGATCACGAATCACTCCACTGCTTTGAGTGACGACGAGGGGAAACTACCCGTTTCACCTGATTGACTGAAATCCTCGGCTCCACCACGATGCCGTATGGGTGGCAAGGGCATTCTGATTGTCGATGACAATGCAATCATCCGCCGAAGTCTAAGGAGAATCCTGGAATCAGTTGAGGGCTGGCAAGTCTTAGGCGAAGCGGCGGATGGTCAGGAAGGCATCGATAAAGCGAAAGAGCTGGGTCCGGATTTGATTATCCTGGATCTTTCGATGCCTCGGTTGAACGGGCTGGAAGCTGCTCGGATCCTGAGTAAAACCATGCCCAAAGTTCCGCTCCTGATGTTCTCAGCCCATACGGGTCATATCGTCCAGAAAGAAGCGACCGCCGCAGGCGTGAGTGCCGTCCTGTCCAAGACAGGCGACGTGGAAACTCTGGTGAGACAAGCTCACATATTGCTGGGGACCGGCTGAACCTGCGAGAGCGGCTCCCAATCGGGATACTTCAGGACGTCTCTTTTCAAATATCGCAAGCTACTGGTGACGTCGATAAGGGCCTGTCGCTCCTCCTGCCCGTCTGGGCCTTGCGCTAATTCCTGGAGTCGCACATAGACCGCCGCCTCGGCGATCAAGACCCGCTCCTTCAATTTCTCTGGATCGAGCTCAACCAGTGCCTCCTGGCATAGCTTTTGCCACTTGGGAAATTTGAGACCTGGTTCAGCATTGTGATGTTCGGAATTGCCATTCGGCCTTGCGGGCACCGTGACAGCTTCTTCGACAATTCCGGGGGCGACCTTATCCCGTTGCAGTTCCGCAATCTTTTTGACAATCTCCAGCGGGACCTGCTCGTAATGTGTTCTTCCCTTGCCCATTCAAATTCTCCCTTCAACTGTTCAGACAGTAGCAGGCTGGCGTTTGTACGGGTCATATCTTTAAAAAGACTATCTCCGGCGATAATTGGCTAAATAGCTTATCTACAGGCACTTATTCCATATCGATACCGTGGCCTCTCATCAGGAGAAGCATCCCTGATTTAAATTAGTTGCAGTTCTCGTTACGTGAAGATACGATTGCGTTACGTTTGTTTAGCGTTACACACTGTCTCATGAATGGCAGTATGAATCCCAAGGCCAACAAAACTCCGATGCACTTCAAGACCATGAACCAGGTGGATGTGCCGCAAGGCCGCAATGGCAAGCACAAACAAATTGTGTCTACCATTCTGAAGGACCTCGATCAGTTGGAGGGAGAGGCCGCGATTAAAGTGCCATTGACCGATCTGGCGGAGACCGTAGCAAACGTCCGTTCCGCACTGAATCGCGCAACCCGGAAAGCGGGACGTAATGTTGCCACCGCTACCGATGCCACTTATTTATATGTGTGGAACGCAAAGTAGCCGGCTCATTGTAGCGCCGGCGTCCCGCCCCTGGTTGCGGGCTGACAGCCCGGGTAAAACGAACGCCGGGGGACTAAAAATAATACCTGGATCCGCGCAGCATCAGCTTCGACCACCCTCCACTTCCCTCATCATCATTGCTGTACCTGATAGAAACTGACGCTTACAATGCAATGTCATCGGCGTGGTGACACCCACGCGCACCCAACCAAGGAGATACGCATGTTGCGCCACCGTAGCCGGCCACTGCTGACTGCGTTCATTGTCCTGGGCTGCGGGCTTCTCGCCGCGACCCACGCCGCGAACGACTCCGCTCCTCAGGTCCGCTATCCCGATCCAGATATCGGGATCGACACGCTGGCCGCGCGCAGCAAAGCTCAGTCCGATACGGTTGACCAGTTCAAGGTCTTCTATCGCTTCCATTTCACCGATGAGATCAAAAAAAGCGGAATTACGTTCGTCAATCATGTAGTGGATGATGCGGCGATCGACTACAAAATGGTCCACTACGATCACGGCAACGGGATCGCGGTGGCGGACGTCGATGGCGACGGATTGTATGACATTTACTTCGTAAACCAGGTAGGCGGGAACGAACTGTGGAAGAACCTGGGCGGCGGCAAGTTCAGAAACATCACGAAGGAAGCAGGGGTAGGACTGCCAGGCCGCATCAGCGTGGCTGCATCATTCGCCGACATCGATAACGACGGCGCCCAGGACCTGTTCGTCACCACTGTTCTCGGGGGCAACGCACTATTCAGGAATGACGGGCACGGGCACTTCACGAACATCACCAAAACTGCCGGCCTTGATCTGGTCAGCCATTCTTCCGGCGCCGTTTTCTTCGACTACGACAACGATGGCCTGCTAGATCTGCTGGTGTGCAACGTGGGCAAGTACACTGGGGACAAGAAGGGCGCGCAAGGGCAGTATGTCGGATTGCCCGATGCCTTCGCCGGACACCTTCATCCTCAGCGCTTTGAATACCCCGTTCTTTACCGAAATCTTGGCCACAACCGCTTCAAAGACGTGAGCGCGGAAGTCGGCCTGCACCCGACCGGATGGTGTGGAGACGCCACCTTCGCCGATTTGAACGGCAAAGGATTCCCCAGTCTCTTCTTTCTGAACATGCAGGGACACGACCACTACCTTGAGAACGAAGGCGGCAAGAATTTCGTCGACAAGACGGAACAGTACTTTCCGAAAACTCCGTGGGGGGCCATGGGGGTCAAGTTTTTTGATTTCGACAACGACGGGCGCATGGACCTCATCCTCACGGACATGCATTCGGACATGAGCGAATCCGTCGATCCGGACCGCGAGAAATTGAAATCCACCATGCGTTGGTCAGACTCGTTCCTGCAATCATCGCACTCGGATTACATCTGGGGAAATGCTTTCTACCACAACTTGGGAAACGGTAAATTCGAGGAGATCTCCGATCGGGTAGGAGTTGAGAACTATTGGCCCTGGGGAGTGAGCGTCGGGGATCTCAACGCCGACGGCTGGGACGACGTATTCATTTCGTCGGGCATGAGCTTTCCCTTCCGCTACGCGATCAACTCCGCTCTCCTGAACAACCGCGGAGAGAAGTTTCTCGATTCGGAATTCCTCCTGGGTATCGAACCGCGCATGGATATCTACACCCCGTGGTTCGTGCTGGACTGCTCGCAAAAATCATTGAACGACATCAATCCAAAAGTCTGCGGCGACCGGAAAGGCAAAATCACGGTGATGTCGCCGCGTTCAAGCCGGTCTTCCGTGATGTTCGATCTCGACAATGACGGCGATCTCGACATCGTGACCAACGATTTTAATTCGGCGCCCCAGGTGCTGATCAGCGACCTGAGCCAGCAAAAAGCGATCGCCTGGCTGAAAATTCTTCTGGTTGGCACCAAATCGAATCGCAACGGACTCGGGGCCACGGTCAGAGTGATTGCGGCTGGACAGACCTACACCAAATATAATGACGGGAAATCTGGCTACCTTTCGCAGAGTGTGCTTCCGCTCTATTTCGGTCTGGGGGACGCCGCCAAAGTCGACCGCGTCGAAGTTGACTGGCCATCCGGCCAAAAACAGGTCGTGACCACCGGCTTGAAGGAAAACCAGGTTCTCCGGGTGGTGGAGCCGAAGTAGGCGCGGGCCGCGGTTGCCGGCAGAAAACCCTTGGACTTGAGGTCGATTCCGACTAACATTCCAGTGCTTTAGAGTTCTCCTGAAAGCGCGTCCGGCGTGAATGGATAGCTTATGGAAACGACATCCGTTGTTCCTAGCACTGCCCCTCGCGTGAAGCTGGTATTTGTCGTCACACTGCTGCTCTTCGCCCTGCCAGCGCCGGCCCAAAAAACAGCCGGCCCCCCACCACCCACGCCTAGACCGATGGCGCCCACGCCGCCACCATCGCCGACCACATTCGATCAGGACAAGCTGATCATCGACAGCAACAGTAAAGTTGAAAATCCTCAGATTGCCAGAGACAGAGACAAAGAAGAGAACTGTTTTCTGCCTCCGCTTAACGGTGTGCGGGGACCGACGGTGGAGCTGAGTAGTCTTCAGATTCCACCGAAAGCAAAAAGGGAGTACGAGGACGGCTGCGCGGCCCTGAGGAACAAGAGAGCGGCCGACGCCGAGAATCACCTGCGCAAAGCGGTCAAGCAGTATCCCAAATATTCAGCCGCGTGGGTGCTGCTCGGTCAAACCCTCGGCGCACAGCAGAAAACAGACGAGGCGCGAGAAGCCTGCTCCCAGCCCGTCACTTCGGATTCCAACTACCGCCCCGCTTACCTTTGTATTGCTGATATCGCGGCGCGATCGCAACACTGGGACGAAGTCCTGAAGTTCAGCAGTCGTGCCCTCGAACTTGATCCCTCTTCGGACGGTGTGGGTTACGCGTATAACGCAGCCGCCAATCTGAATCTTCACAATCTGCCGCAGGCGGAGAAGAGCGCATTGCGGGCCGCAGATCTCGACAAGAACAACGCCGACCCGCGAATACACTTCCTGCTGGCTCAGATTTACGAAGCGAAAGGTGATCGGGCGGGAGAGGCAGCGCAGTTAAGAGAGTACTTGAAATATGCCAGCGATCCGGCAGATGTTGCCATGGTGAACAGTTATCTTGCCGAACTGGACAAACTGGCTGGCAAATAGCAACACGTCAGCCATTCGTTGTCATCCTGAGCGGAGTGGCGGGTTCGCGAAGCGAAGCCGCCATGCAGGCGAAGGACCCCTATGGCCAGAATGCAGTCAAGGTCGCGTCAGAAAACCTGCCGCTAGCGAGGGAAGCCCTCGGATCCTCTAAGTTGTTGCGGCCGGTCGGGGTCCTTCGACTGCGCATCCGCTCAGGATGACAGAGGAAGGTGCCGGAGGCGGGACGCCAGCGTCCATCCCAATCCCCCTACTTATGTGGCACCACTCCCTTCGCGTCAACCCACTTTCCCTGCCCTTCCACGATGGTGATGTAGCGGTTGAGGGGAAAATCGGTAAACCGCTCAATCGAATGGCTTGGTCCGGGCCACTTCACTTCGATCCAATCAAGCTTGGTTCGCTTTCCGATGCCCAGAACCATGCGGGGATCGTGGGACGAAAGATAACTACCTCCTCCCACATTCATTCGGCTGCGCTTCAAATCGTCAGCCTGGTAAGTGATGCGCGCGCCCACGGCGTCGATGTTTGATTTCGTCCCCACCAGGCGTATGCCGAGCCAGTTATTCAGCGTGCCGGCTTCATTACGAAGTAGCACTGGGGCTTCGTTGTTATTCGAAATCAGCACATCGACAGCGCCATCGTTGTTGAAGTCGCCCAGCGCAAGTCCGCGGCTCGCCATCGGTGTTGCAAAGATCGGCCCGCTCACCTGGCTCACGTCTTTCAGCCCGGTGCCTGTGTTCTGAAACAGCAGAGGAGGCTCGCGATAAGTGACGCTGGGATAAATCACATCGATGAGATCATCGGGATGGCCGTTCGCAATAATAAGGTCAAGATTTCCATCGTTGTCGTAGTCGACAAATTTGAGGCCCCACCCACTCCGCATGTTCGTTGCCTTCGCAATACCCGAGGATCCCGAGACGTTCTCGAAGGTTTCATCATGCTTGTTGCGATAGATGGCGTAGAGTTCGTGGTTCATGTTTGTAACGAACAAATCCGCCCACCCATCCTGCCGGAGATCAGCAGCGTCCACGCCCATTCCAGAGCGGGTCGTACCTCCATCTCCATACGCTACACCTGAAGTAAAACCGATCTCCTCCATTCGCTTCCCTGCGCGATTGACGAATAGGAAATTGGCCAACTGATCGTTGGCGACGAACAGATCCATCCACCCGTCATTATTGATATCGGCGGCCACCACTCCCCACGCTCTTCCGGGATTGTCTGCCACCCCCATTGCCTGGCTTACGTCGGTAAAAGTTCCGTCGCCATTGTTATGAAATAGCCAGCTGGGCATGGGCTTGTAAACCCTGGGATTGCAATATTCGGTCGACCCGTCAAGGCCCGGAAGATGTGGAGCCGTGCAGTGTTGATGCTTTGATTTGTCGAAGTCCCCAAATCGGCAGACGAACAAATCAAGATTTCCATCATTGTCATAATCGAACCAGACCGCGCTGGACGCCCATCCAGGAGCGGCAACCCCGGCGTGTTCGGTGACATCGGTGAATGTCCCGTCTCCATTATTGCGATACAAAATGCTGCGTCCGTACTGCGTCAGGTAAATGTCCGGATAGCCATCGCGGTTGTAATCGCCAACGGCGACACCCATGCCGTAGCCGCCTCCGCCTACCCCAGCCTTCTCGGTGACGTCAGTAAATGTTCCGTCACGATTGTTGTGGTAGAGGGCGTTACGCAGAGGCTTCGGCGGGGTAAAGAAATCGCTCTTTCCGGTGTTCGCCAGATAGATGTCCATCCACCCATCGTTGTCGTAGTCGAGAAAAGCGCAGCCCGAGCCATCGGTTTCGGGCAAGTATCTCTCCGCCGATTTTCCGCTGGAGTGCACCCAACTGATCCCGCTGACGGATGGCGGAACTAAAGTAAAGGGATAAACAGGATCAGGCAGCGCTCGGGCAAAACGGCCGAGCGCGGAACATGCGACTCCGCCAGCTATAACACGCGCAAACTCACGGCGGGAAATGCCCGACAGTACTGGTCTTCGCCCCGATCCAGAACGGGCACTCATCGCCACTTCCCTTGCCCTTCGACGATAGTGAGGTAGCGGTTGATCGGTAGGTCGGTGAAGCGTTCGGTTAACGTGCTCGGCTTCGGCCACTTTATCTCCAGCCAGTCGATCTTCTTTCGGTGGCCTAGCCCAAGAACCATGCGCGGGTCATGACTGGATAGGAAACTTCCGCCTCCGACCTTCATCATCTCTCGTTTCAAATCACCCGCCTGGTACGCGATGCGAGCGCCAATGGCATCGATGTTCGCCTTCTTGCCCACCAGGCGGATCCCGACCCAGTTGTTTTGTGTGCCTACGTTGTTGCGCAGGAGCACCGGCGCCTCATTGTTGTTTGCAATCAGTACGTCCACCGCACCGTCATTATTGAAGTCGCCCACGGCCAAACCGCGGCCGGCCATCGACTTTGCGAATACTGGTCCGCTGTCGGCGCTGACATTTTTCCATCCCTCGGGAGTGTTGCGAAACAGCAGAAGCGGTTCGCTGAAAGTAACGTTGGGCTTGATTCGATTGATGAGGTCGTTAGGATGGCCGTTGGCGATGATCAGGTCAAGATTGCCGTCGTTGTCATAATCAAGAAACTTTAAACCCCAGCCGCTCATCATCTGCGTTGCAGTCGCGATGCCGGAAGATTTCGCCAGGTCCTCGAACGTTTCATCGTGCTTGTTTTGGTAAAGCCCATAGATCTCGTGATCCAGGTTCGTTAGCGACAAATCAGCCCAACCATCCTGATTGAAGTCTGCTGAATCCACGCCCATGCCGGCGCGGATGACGCCTCCCTCACCGTATCCCACTCCCGACGTGAGTCCGATCTCCTCGAAGCGTTTCCCACCGCGGTTCACATAGAGAAAATCGGCAACAGTGTCGTTTGAAACAAACAAATCCATCCAGCCATCGTTGTTGACGTCCGCTGCCACCACTCCCCACGCCTTGCCGCGGTTCTTCGCTATGCCGGTCTCTTTGCTTACGTCAGTAAACGTTCCGTCGCCGTTGTTGTGAAACAGCCAACTCGACATGGGATCGTAAATCTTCGGATAGCAATACTCGACCATACCTGCAACGCCTGCAATATCGGGATCGCCACAGGGGCGGTGTTTCATTTTGTCGTAGTCGACAAACCGGCAGACGAACAGGTCGAGTTGTCCGTCATTGTCGTAGTCGAACCACACCGCGCTGTTCGACCATCCCGCGGCCGCCACACCGGCTTTTTTGGTCACATCTGTGAATGTCCCGTCACCATTGTTGCGATACAGAATGTTGTGTCCGTACTGGGTGACGTAAAGATCGGGGAAACCGTCGCGATTGAAATCTCCGACCGCCACTCCCATTCCATAGCCGTCTCCAGCGACGCCGGCTTTCTCAGTAACGTCGGTAAATGTGCCGTCGCGATTGTTCCGGTAAAGGGCGTTCCGCAAGGGATGCGGAGGCGTGTAGAAGTCACAACGGCCGCTGTTAACCAGATAGATATCCATCCAGCCATCGTTGTCGTAATCGACGAAGGCGCATCCCGGGCCGCTGGTCTCCGGCAAATACTTGGTCGCCGATCTGCCGGCGGTATGCACCCAGGTAATGCCGCTGGCAGATGATGGGACTTCGGAGAAAGGATAGACGGGTGCATCGGAAGCGCTGGCAAGTCGACCGAAAGCGGTGAAGGCAAGCCCGCTGGCGGCCATCCGCAAGAACCGGCGGCGCGAAGGATGGAAGGCCACATCGCCGAAATGGCTCACTTCCATTTACCCTCGCCTTCCACAATCGTGATGTAACGATTTACCGGAAGATCGGTGAAGCGCTCAGTCACTCCGCTGGGCTGCGGCCACTTTATTTCGACCCAATCGATTTTCGGCCTCTTCCCTACGCCCAACACCAGACGCGGATCGTGGGACGAAAGATAGCTCCCGCCGCCCACCTTCATTCTGCTGCGGCGCAGATCGCCAGATTGGTAAGTGATGCGGGCCCCGATGGCGTCGATGTTGCACTTTTTTCCGACCAGCCGCAGCCCCAACCAATTGTTCTGTGTCCCAACGTCGTTGCGCAGCAGAAGTGGAGCGCCGTCATTGTTGGAGATCAGCACATCGACTGCGCCATCATTGTTGAAGTCTCCCAGCGCGAGGCCGCGGCTTGCCATGGGCCGTGCGAAGACGGGGCCGCTCTCCCGACTGACGTCTTTGAGTCCGGTTCCCGTGCCATGAAAGAGCAACAGAGGCTCGCGGTAAGTCACGCTGGGGTTAATCTTGTCGATAAGATCGTCCGGGTGCCCGTCGGCAATGATCAGGTCCAGGTTGCCGTCATTGTCGTAGTCAAAAAACTTCAGGCCCCAGCCACTCATCATCTTGGACGCATTCGCCACGCCAACCGGACCCGCGATGTCGTCGAATGTTTCATCGCGCCGGTTCTGATACATAGCGTAATACTCGTGATCGATGTTAGTGACCGACAGGTCCATCCATCCATCCTGATTAAAATCGGCGGAGTCGACGCCCATTCCTGAGCGGGCTTTTCCCCCTTCGCCGAAAGCGACTCCTGAGGTGAAACCCGTTTCCTCAAAGCGGCGCCCCTTGCGGTTCATGAACAGAGAATTTGCGACCGTGTCATTGGCCACGAACAGGTCCATCCAGCCGTCATTATTTATGTCGGTGGCGACCACGCCCCATGCTTTTCCTGAACTGTCGGCGATCCCCGTTTGCTGGCTCACATCCGTAAACGTGCCGTCGCCGTTGTTGTGAAACAGCCAGCTCGGCATGGGATCGTACACTCGCGGATAGCAATATTGGTTTTGCCCGGCGAGGGCGGGAATCTTCGAGCCGCAGCGATGATGCTTTAGTTTGCTGAAGTCCACGAACCGGCCCACAAACAGATCCAGCCGCCCGTCGTTGTCATAGTCAAACCAAACCGCGCTGGACGCCCATCCCGGCGTGGATATTCCGGCGCGCTGGGTCACGTCGGTAAACGTTCCATCCCCGTTGTTGCGATAAAGAATGCTGCGGCCATACTGCGATACGAAGAGATCGGGAAACCCGTCGCCATCGTAATCTCCAACCGCCACGCCCATGCCATAACCATTGCCCATGACGCCGGCCTTTTCGGTCACGTCGCTGAATGTGCCGTCCCGATTATTGCGATAGAGCGCATTGCGCAACGGCCGGGACGGAGTGTAGAAGTCGCAGGGCCCGCTGTTCACCAGGTAAATGTCCATCCAACCATCGTTGTCGTAGTCGAGAAAAGCGCATCCCGCGCCGGTAGATTCCGGCAAATACTTTTCCGGGGAGCTGCCGGCGGTATGTGTCCAGGTAATCCCGCTGCTCGAAGGCAAAATCTCCGAAAAAGGATAGATAGCGGCATCCAACGCACCAGCAAATCGCTTACATCCTGCGACGAGCACACCGGCACCAGCCAGGCGCAGAAAGCTTCTGCGATCCAGCGACGGCTGATGGATACCACGTTGTCGAATTGTTTTTCGCTGTCATTGTTGATGTGTCATCGAACAAAACAACGAAACAAGCCTCAATGAGGCTGAGATTCTTTCGACACCTTTGCCTTCGAGTCAGCGGGAGGAGCCTTGGAATCCTTATAAGCGTTGCTCAGGAACGGCGGGATGACCGAATTTCTGCAGGTCCAACCGAGTCCGCCCCTCTTCGACTAAGTAAAACTTGTCGGCCTCCACATTGTGGAAGACTTGCTGCTGCCCGCTCGGCCATTTGATCTCAACAGTTTCGGCCACAGCCGCTTTGGCGAGTCCAAAGTTCGCTCGAAGATCGCTTTGCGAGAGATAGCTGCCGCCGCCTGCAATCTCTCTGATTTGCGAAAGCCCACCCGCCTGGACGCGAATGCGTGCCCCCATGCCGTCACGATTGCTCTTCGTTCCGACCAATTTGAAATTGAGAAAATGGTTTCCCGTGCCACCGCCGTTGTGCAACAACAACGGAGGGTCGTCGTTGTTGCCGACGACCAGGTCCATGAAGCCGTCGTTGTCGAAGTCAGCGAAAGCCACGCCCCGCCCGGCGTATGGCGTCTGAAAGCCGTCTCCGGCGAGCTTGGTGGTTTCCACGAACTTGCCGTTGCCCTGGTTGTGAAACAGCGAGTTGATCTGCTTGTAGTGAATCTCCGGTGAAACCTGCTCGACCTCGGGATAAACATGTCCATTCGCGATGAACAGATCGAGCCAGCCATCGTTGTCATAGTCGAAAAAGCCGCCGCCAAAACTCAGGACATCGTGGGTAGGAGCGGTGATGCCGGCCTGATCGCTCACCTCTTCAAACACGCCCTTCCCATCGTTGTGCCAGATGTGGTCGGAGTTTTTCTGGAAATCGGAAATATAGAGGTCGAGCCAGCCATCATTGTCATAGTCGCCGAGCGAGATACACATGGCGGCCATGATGTTTCCCCGGCCGGTGAGCGCCATGCCACTCAGGAGCGCAATTTCGTTGAACGTGCCGTTGTGCTCGTTGTGATACAGATACGCGTTCAGCCCATCGTTGGCCACGAACAAATCCGGCCAGCCATCATTGTCGTAGTCGGCCGCGCCCACGGAAAGGTTCTTGCCTTCCGGCTGAAATATTCCCGCCGGAGACGTCACATTGGTGAATGTCCCATCTCCATTGTTGTGATACAGCATGTCGGGGCTGCCGTGATAGACGCTTGGCGGACAATTGGTAAGGGCCTCGGCAAATTTGCAATACTTCAGGCTGTTCGGGCCGAACGTTACATATCCCCCAACGTATAGATCCAGCCGGCCATCGCGGTCGTAATCGAAGAAGGTGGCGCCGGCGTGAAACTGCGTTCCGGACTCGATCGCCGCCACGCCGGCTTTATCCGTCACGTCGGTGAAGGTGCCATTGCCATTGTTGTGGTAGAGAACGTTTTTGCCAAACTGGGTCACATAAAGGTCGGGATAGCCGTCATTGTCGTAGTCGCCCCAGACGCAGCCGAGGCCGAATCCCGTGCCTGGCACGCCGGCCTTGTCGGTCACGTCGGTAAAGGTCCCGTCCCCATTGTTCTTGTAAAGCGCGTTGCGAACGACAATGCCGCGGTTGTAGAGATCGCGTCCGTTTACGAAGTAGATGTCCTGAAACCCGTCGCCGTCGAAGTCCGCGACGCAGACGCCCGGCCCAAACTCTTCGCGGATCACCGCCATCCCGTTGTTGCCCTTGTAGTGGACAAACTTGATCCCGGCCTGCTTCGTGACATTCGTAAACTGCACGGCCGTTCCCGGCGCGCTCTGCGCATGCGACCGCGGAGTGTAACCTGCGGTGAAAACAAACAGTAGAAGGAATAGATAAAGGTCAGGCGCCCTGAGACGAAGCGGCCGCCAATGCGCAATCGTCATCGCAACTGAATCGCCCGTGCCCAACAGTTGTCTTTTATTTTTCGTGCAGACAACGAAAGCAGCCAGCCAGGCCACTATTTCGGTTGCTCCGGCGCGCTGTTGGCCTGACCCGGCGACTGCTCCTGCATCAGGCCTTCCTGGACCTTGCGTTTTACCTGTTCCAGAGTTTCAGCGGTTTGCCGTTGCAGCGCGGCCTCGCGATTCGCATCTGCCTTGCGTCCTGCCCCGGCGTAGGCAAGGGCCAACTGGAAATGGCCGGTAGGACTATCGGGCGCCTGCTTCTCATAGGCTTCCAGCGGAGGAATAGCTTCCTCAAAGCGTTTGGAGGACACCAGCGCCATGCCGAGGGCCAGGTAAGCATCGGAGAAGCCTGTATCCAGCTTGGTCGCGCGAGAGAAATGACGGATCGCAGCGGAAGTGTCACCCTCATTCTTCGCCAGATCGCCCAGGACATACTCAGCACTGGCATTGTTCGGATCGATCTCCAGCTCTTGCTCAAAGTTTCTCTTCACTTCCTCGACGATCTCACTGGTCAGCGGCGTTTTCGACAGCAGCGCACGCCCCAGACGCGCGTGGATACCCGGCACCAGAGGATTGATCTGCAGGATCTTTCGATACTCCGCGGCGGCTTCGTCCCACTTCCCTTGCGACTCCAAAGTTTCAGCGTTGAGCTGGTGGACCTGGTAGGAGAAAGGCGCCTCGCGCATCAGTTCGTGCGAAGCATGAATCGACAGATCGGAGTACGCATGCGTCGCCGCATAGAGGACCTCGGGATCATTCGGGAAGTCGCGGCCAAGCACATCCAGAAAATCCAGCGCCTCGTAAGGGACATCGTGCGTCATGGCGCAATGGATGCCGTCGAGTCCTACACGCTTCTTGAGGTTCCGATCCAGAGTTTGATGGATGGCTTTCTTCAGGATCGGAAGGGCGTCGTCGCAATTGCCACTCTCTGCCAGCCCCGTGCCCTGCTCAGCCAACTGTTTTCCGCTGGCCGCGGGGGATTTCTTTGAAGCTTGAGCCCCAGCAGCCTGGGCCGTGGAGACCTTTGCGGCGGTCAACAGGAAAAGGGCAAGGACAGAAGCCGTGAGGCTGCGAAACATTGGCCAATTATAAACCGTAGAATTGTGCTCCCAGGTTCGAAATCGCCGCTGCAAAGTGCCAGCGGGACCTGCCACTTGAAAAAAGGCAGGCGCCGCAGCGCCTGCCTTCGAGTCAGACTCTATCTGCTCGCCTAGAAGTAGAACTTCAGAGCGAACTGTAGTTGTCGTGCCCCTTGCGAACCCGTAACTCTACCGAAGTTCGTGTTGGTCGAGAGCGGCCCGGTATTGGTTCCCGGAGGCGCGCCAGCCCCTGGATTACCCGGATCAAAAGATCCGCTGGCGGGGCCGCCCAGGAACGTCCAGACGGGATGATTCAAGATGTTGAGCGCTTCGGCCCTGAATTCCAGCCTCTTGGTTTCGCTAAAGGGGAAATCCTTGTGCAGACTGAAGTCCACATTCGCATAGCCCGGGCCACGAATGTTACCCACACCGCAGGTTCCGAACGTGTTGGGGGCCGGTGTAACGATGTTGCTGGTGTCGAACCACTGGATGTAACCCGGCGCGCCCGGTGTGGCGTTGGCGTTGACATGCGTACCGAGCACATTAATTGGACCAGTACAGCTTGGCCGCTGGTTCAGTAGTGTCGGCCCCGATCCATTGGTGTTGGATTGGTCAGCCGTGAAACTGCCCCAGCCTCCGAACTGGTTCAGGGTCAGCTGGTTTCCGCTGTGCAGAGTCACAATTCCGCCGACTTCCCAGTTTCCGACGATCTGGTTGACCACGGGATTCATGTCGTGACCAAATTGTTTCCCGCGTCCGACTGGAAGTTGGTAGGTCACGTAGCTGCTGAGAATGTGCCGCTGATCGAAGTAGCACGGTCCCCAGTCAGAACGTGGGTCATAAATGTTCTGCTGTCCAGGCTGTCCACCCGAAGACGTAGCGTTGGTGCTGCCGAAGCCGGTGCCAAAGTAGCCGGCCGAGTTAGTCAGGCACTTGGACCAGGTATACGACACTTGCGCTTGTAGTCCGTTGCCCATGCGTTTTTGCAACACAGCCTGCAAGGCATTGTAGGACTGGTTGGCGTTGGACAAGTTGGCTCCCTGCAGGGCGCCGCCTTGTGCCGCCTGGTAGAGCGAGCCGGGCGTTCCGCATGCGGTCAAGTCGGCGTTGTCGCAAGGCGTCGAACCACCACCGAGAAACGGTCCGGCGACTTGGCTGACAATCGGCACTCCCGGTTTCGCGATGTTGCCGCTGGCGTCCAACCCGATACGCTGCTGCACTTCCACAAAGTTAGCCAGGTGGGTTCCGTGCTGGCCAACGTAACCGACCTGCGCGGTAACCGAATTGCCGAACTGCTGCTGTACGGTGAAGTTCCACTGCTGGTTTTGCGCCGGACGTAAGTTCTGATCCGTGATCCGGATTCTTTTCCCCGCATAGCAGGTAATGTTGGTGGCCGTACAGGGGACCGCAGCGGGATAGCCCGCATCCAGCGTCGCGTTGCTGCCCAGTTGAATAATTCCGAAGGGCGGGTTGATCGAGAGCTGTTCGTTTGCGCCTCCACCTTCCTGGAAGGCCGAGACAGAATAACCGCCGCGTACTACCAGACTGCGGCGGCCGGCCGGCGACCAGGCAAAGCCAAATCGCGGCTGCCAGTTCCCGATTCCCATGTAGTTGTTATAGAGCGCCCGATTGTCGAAATGTGCGGGCGCCGTGACGCCATCCCCGCTGCCGTTCGGGGTAAAGATTGTTCCCGTGAACAGTCCGAAGTTCACGACTCGGTCGTTGACTTCATAGACGGGTGTGTGGTCTTCGAAGCGGACGCCAATATTCAGCGTTAGGCTGTCGGTGATGCGCCAGTTGTCCTGCACGTAACCGGCGAAGATACTGTTTCGGTCCTTGAACAGCGAAGGATCAGGACTGGCGTCTCTGGACCCGCCGGCGCCGAACCCGCCTAAGAAGAAGTCTGCCAATCCCAGATTTGTGTTGCTGTTGAGTCCCAACGTTCCGAGCGAGCCGTTGTTGCCGTTGTACTTCCAGTCGGACCGGACCCTCACGTACTGGAAGCCGGTTTTGATGGTGTGCCGGCCGCGCGTGTAGCTGAGATCATCCGCAAACTGGCCCTGGGTGGTATGGAAGACTTGTGCAATCTCCTGCTGCCCCAGTCCGGCGAACCCGCCATTGATGCCGGGAATCGAGATATTCAGAAGTCCCTGAGTTCCGACAGGATTGCCGTTCGGAATTCCGACCGCGTTGCCGACTTGTCCCAGTGCGGCGCTCGGTATCAGGGTCTGATCGAAACGCACGGCGTTGAAGCCGATGTGGGCATCGTTCACCATATGGTTGTTGATGGTGTGGGTCCAGTCCAGCACCGAGTTCTTCAGCGGTTGCGTCGAACCCTCTGAAGCTGAGCCCGGCCCGAGGTTGCTGCCGCTGCACAGCGGGCATCCGCTGAACGTTGGCACCCGGATGCTGGCCTGCGAGTAGCGCCCAAAGACGTGGTCTTTCTGGGAGAGGTTGTAGTCGATCTTCACATCGCCCTGGTCGTTGAAGAAGTTAACGCCGGAGCGGAAGAAGAAATTGTTTCCCGCGAGGATGCTGGCATTGGTTTGAGGATAAGCCGACAGACTCAGAAGGTTCTGGGCGACTGGACTGATCCTGCCGATCGGAATCTGGTTGTTCAGGAAGGGCGCGTTCGCATTTGCCGGGTCCACCAACTGGTGAATAGTGAGTCCAGTCACCGGGTCGGTGTCGTTACAAATCCCGGCGGTAAATCCGCCCGCGCAAAACGAGGAGAAGTCCCCGCCCTTCATGGCGGTGGTCAAGACCTGTGCGCCGTCCGAGTTCGCTGTGACCTGCCGGATGCCCTGGTAGTCGAGGAAGAAGAACAGCTTGTCCTTCACAATCGGGCCACCGAAGGTGCCCCCAAACTGGTTGTAACGCAACTCGGGCGCCAGCGTGGTGCCGTCAGCGGCATGTCCGAGAGCGCCCTCATCTGCAACCACGCCCTTGGTCCATCCATTGGAGGCGTTGTTGGCGTTGAAGGTGTCGTTGCGCAGAAATTCGAACAGGTTTCCGTGAAAGCGGTTGGTACCCGACTTGATGGTGGCGCTGACCACTCCGCCCTGGTAGTTGCCAAACTCCGCGCTGGCATTCTGCGTGATGATATTGAATTCCTGAATTGCGTCGACGCCGGGTGTGTAGCCGACTTCGTTGTTCTTGTCTTCGCTGTTTTGCTGGCCATCCAGAAAATACTGATTGGCCTGCTCCCGGTTGCCGTTGATGTATGGCCGGCCCGAGTTGGTCATCTGCTGCGGCGTGCGCATGGAATCGGGATTCACGTTTGTGACTCCCGGCGCCAGCAGCGTCAACTGAAGATAATTGCGCGAGGCCAGGGGGACGGCCGTGGCGGCGTTCGAATCAATGATGGTGCTCACCTCGGAGCTCTGCGATTGCAGCAGCGGCACCTCCGCCAGGACATCCACCGACTGCGAGATCTTTCCAACCTTCATCTCAAACTTGAGAGTCGCAGTCTGGTTGAGTGACAGAGTAAAGGTCGGATAGACCGCTGTATCGAACCCTTCCACTGACGCTTTCACCGAATAGACTCCGATCGGCAGCCGCGTGAGATTGAATCCGCCGCTGGCGTTGGTCTGGGTCGTGACGCTGGTCCCACGATCGGTGTCGGTAGCGGTTATGGTCGCGCCGCTTACGGCTGCGCCGCTGGGATCAACCACGGTACCGGTGATTCCCGCAGTTACTTCCTGGCCGAAGGCGGGTTGGAAAACACTGAACATGCCGGCCAGAAGCAGAAAGGCAAATCCCATCCTCATCGATCGTCGCATCACAAAACCTCCTGAGAAGCTCACGCGCAATCCACACCCACAAGAATTAACTGGTAAAACTTATTGGTTGATGCTATATAGCACATCGAGTATGATCGTCAAGCTAAAAATTTCAATTAATCAAAAAAGTTCTGGAAATTCATTCGGACCACTACTCTATAGCAGCAGGAGGACCGAAACGAAACCCGGCGCGAAGGGCCTTTCATATGTAAAACAGTATGGAACGGGTCCAGTATTCAGTCTTTGGAATAATCCGTATAATCTGTATTTTTGTTGAGTGCAATCGAAGTTCTGGATGGGCTGGAGTGGGGCGGGCGCTCCTGGAATTTTTGCCTCGATCTAATACTTACGCTCTATAGCAGCATTACCCAGGATGGGTGTTAACTGAACAGTACCGGAACGTTTAATTTCTGCAAGCTCTATAGCACATTTGTAGTAGGTTTGTAATGTTGGAGAATCCGAGATCCATGGCGCAAGCGAAAAACGGCCGAAACGGAACCCCGGCTTATCAAAGAATTCAGAGCGGGATTCTTAAACGCATTGAAACCGGACAGTTACGACCCGGAGACGTGGTCCATTCCGAGCGCGAACTGGCGAAAATGCACCGGGTGAGCCTCATGACGGCCCGCCATGCCCTGGTGGCGCTCGAAAAAGAAGGCATGGTGGAGCGCCGGCGCGGGGCGGGAACGTTCGTAGCTCCCCCAAAAATACACTTCAACAAATTGATGAGCTATACCGAGCAAATGGCCGGGCGAGGTCTCTCGGCCGCATCAAAGGTGCTGTCCTTCAATATCTTGGAAACCGAACCCGAAATCGCCGCGCGTCTTTCCCTGCCCGGGAACAGCCGGCTAATCAAGCTGGAACGGCTGCGCTCGGGAGCGGATGAGCCGTTCGCGGTCGAGACATGCTACCTGTCAGCCGATGAATTTGCCGGTCTTACACAGGTGCCGGTCGAACGGGGGTCTTTGTTTTCTCTTCTCGAACGGGATTACAAGTTGGAAATTGCGCATGCCGACGAAGAGATCGACGCCACCCCCGCCGATCCGCATACCGCCCGACTGCTGGGCATTCCCCACGGCTTGCCGCTGCTCAGAATTCGCCAGGTAATCTATTCGACAACTGGCAAAGCAACGATTTATGTCATCGGGTTATACCGCTCGGACCGGCACAAGCTTCTGATCAGAAGATTCCGGTGATGCAGTTTCTAGTTTCCGGTTTCTAGTTTCTAGAAAACCTAAAAACCATTACTAGAAACCGGAAACCAGAAACCGGTATCACGCCGTGCGGTCCAGATTCTGGTTTCGCGACCCGCTGCCGGCGCGATGGCTGCGAATCAGGGCCTGATAAGCCGCTCCCCAAACCGGAGCATCTTCATTCGTTACCACGAACACCGGGATTCGAGCCAGCACCGGGGCGAGTTTGCTGCGGCCGCAGAAGGCGTTGAAAAAGCTGCCGTCTTTCAACTTTGGCAGGATTTTGGGCGCGATGCCGCCGGCAACGTAGACCCCTCCGATCGCCATGGTCCGCAAGGCTAGACTTCCCGCCTCGGCGCCATATATCTCCGTCCACATCTTCAGGGCCTCAACACATACAGGACAAGACTGTGAGAGCGCCAGATGTGTGATTTCGCCGGCCGCATCACCGTCGTTTGCGGCTTCGAACGAAGCATGACGCACCGCCGCATTGAGAAACTCGTGGATCCTGCGAAAGCCGCGTCCCGAAAGAATCTCCTCCACGGAAACATGAGACAACCGCTGGTTCAGGTACATAAGCAACTCAATTTCCCGCTCAGTACGCGGCGCAAAATCCGTTTGTCCGCCTTCCGATTGCACCGCTAAATAGCGCTGCCCATCCCAGAAGAGAATGGCTTCACCCAGGCCGGTTCCAGCAGCAATTACGGCTTGGGTAGCGCGCCTCTCTGAAGTTCCCTGATTCAGAACTACGAGATCAGTGAGAGGGAGTTTATCCAGACTGAAAGCAGTCGCGACCAGATCGTTGAGCAAAACGATATTTCTGAGGTTGAGTTTTCGCCTCAATGCCGCCGCGTCCAGCACCCAGGGCATATTGCCGGCGTGAAGAGATCCGTCCACGACCACGCCGGCCAGGCCGAATCCAGCGGCATCAATTCGTGGCTGACTCTTGGTCTCGCCCGTACCCGCCGCCAGGGTCAGGAAGTCTTCGATCAGTTCTTCGAACCCACTATAATTTCTGGTCGCTAGGCGGCGTTGAAAAACCGGGCGCAGGAACGCTCCCTCTTCCACGAACAGACCCAAACTACATTTTGTGCCGCCAACATCTCCCGCCAGAATCATCGTCGTCCGTCCAGCAAATCGTGGTGTTCACGATCGAAAGGAAGCAATCTTATCAGAGGCCGGAATTTCGATTGTCAGAACGATGGCCAACCCATCGGACAGAATTGCCCGTAGAAAGACGTCATGCTGAGGGGCTTCAGTCCCGAAGGATCTCGCGCGCATCGGCACGGTCGCTGTGAATGGAGATCCGCTACGCGCTAGATCCTTCCAGGGCCTCCAATTTCTATTCACCGGCTCCAGGACGTACCGTTGTTCCAATAAATCGTGTTGCCGTCCGGGCTGAGGGTCCCACCAATCTGCGTCCCGGACCAATTGGTCGTCACATGGCCGCGCCGGTCCACGGAGCCACTCGCGCTCTGACCGCTTTCGTTGCGCAGCTGAAGATTCCCTTTCCTCTGCCGGATATTGCAGGACTGTGAGCGGTCCCCGCCGCGATACCACGTCCCGTCGAGATTGGGGGTGCGACGACCGCCTCCGCCGGAGCACCTCGTCCAGTAAGTGCCATTCGACCAGTTGATGGTGCGACCATCCCCGCTTAACGTTCCTTGCACAAAATTCCACTGGTCGGCGCTGACAACGTTCTGCGACATCCCAACAAAGTGACCGGTCGACGTGTCGCCATTCTCATTGGTGAAGTTGAGAAAGACTCCGTTGCCGCTGACGGAGCAGTGCTTGGTGGGATCGCCCTGGGCGCACCAGGCGCCCAGGAGGGCCGAGTTTCCCATCGGACCCTGCGGCGGAGCCGCAGCCAGGGCGCGGTTCGTCTCCAACCGGAATCCCGTTATGGCCAGAGCGATCGAGAGCGCAGCAATGGCTACGACAGTTGTGTTTCTGGATATCGCCATGAGTTCCTTCCCTCCTGCGTGGGTCGGGTAGCAGATTTTACGAAGCAGCAATAGCGGATCCAGCGCACAAAGCCACCGCGTAGGATTTTGATCGCGTCGAGGATAGCATGACCCCGTGACCGTCTCAGCGAGTACCGATCCGCGACCGGCGAATCCTCTTTGTAGCGAACTCCCTGCGCTTCGGAGTTCTGCGAGGCGCAGTTTGTACACCAGGCGGAGCAAGAATGAAAACTTTTGCACTTTCCCTCATCTCCCGCCATCCCGCTTAACTGCAACATCTTTCGTGGTAACCAGTTACCCCCGCGGCTGTCTGGCAACCGAACTGCGCTAAGGCAGGAAGCATTCAATCTCCCCGGAGCTTCCTTTGTTTCCACAACGAGTTTTCGTGGCACTCGAGACTGATCAGGGCGTGGAATACGTCTCTGCCTCGGGCTGGGACCGGGTCTATCTGATATGGATGTTCCGTAATTTCCGCAGCCTTCCCCAAAACGTTTTAAGCCCGCGACAGAAACAGTTTGTCGGGTCGTTATACGGCGAAGCATCCAACTACGGCCCGCATGAGCTGCACGACGCGGTTGTAGTCGGCAAGGTCGAAGACTTCAGGCCATCGTCGCTGGCCCCACTTCCCTTCTTTGTTAAAACCAGAAAACGAGTCGGCACTGGAGAGAGCCAGCCCGACGCTACCACCCGCGGTTCTAAACCTCTCTCTGCGGGATGGAGATTGACTTTCAACCGCATGACTGTGAGAGTCGCAACCGCTGCGGCGCTGCTGGTGATCGCAATATTGGCCTGGCATCAACTGGGAGCTCAATTGGTGGCAGGTTCGTCGTCCACTGAAACAGCAGCCGCGCGCCAAACAGATCGACCCCAGACGACGGAGAACATCGCCGTCGCGAAAGACTTTCCGCAAAAAGACGTGGCGCCGAAAGATGCTGGCACAGCAAATGTGGAACCCGCCGCGAATCCGGCTACCATTCCAGCCGCTGACATCACCACCATGCCGCGCAGCCACCACGGCTCACGTGGGGACACCCGCGCCGGCTGTCCTGCCGAGCGCCGCTCCGCTAGCCAGCAGCGTCCTACGGACTATGCCGCCACAAACACTAACAGCCGTCAACAAGCCAGGTGAGATCACGCGAACCATTCATCACGCGCAAACACCGTCTCCGAAAATATTGGAAGCCGTGGCCGATCCGCCTCGAACGCTAATCTCCGGACGCCCGCAGAAGTTGGTCTACCCAGTCTGTCCCGAGACCCAGGCTCGCGGCAAAGTTTCTCTCCAGGCTGTAGTGGAATTTGACGGCGCTGTAAGCCGCGTAAAAGTTCTGACTGGTGACCGCACCCTGGCCGCGGCCGCGATCGAAGCCGTGCGGCAGTGGCGTTACGAACCGTCCGCCCCGCATCTGGAACGAGAGACCAACATCACGATCTCTTTCATCTCAAACGAAGTCGTGGCCGTCAGCTTCCCCAACTCCGCGCCGCTCTCTCGCTGAACAGCTACCCGGCCCGCTCGCACACCAGCCACACATGGCAGCTTTTGTGCATGAGTCCAGGTTCGAAGCCTGCCACCAGGCTTCGGTTCACCCTGAACCCGTTTTGAAGCAATATCTGTTTCCCACTCAGGGACGGTCTTGAACTCAAAGGGCATATTCATTTCCGGAAGTCCCTGGGCAATGGCGTTGGCGTAGAAATCGATCAATGCCAGAACCTGTTGTTGCACGTCCAGCGGCATGGCCACAAAGCTTCGTAGCAACGTCTGTGTCGCGAGACTCTCCTTCAAGCCTTCAATCTGCTCCGGCAAGACCGTAGGTGTCTTCTTTAATGAGCGCGTACCGCGCGATTTTTCTCAGCTGCTGAATCACGCGCGGCAAGTCATCGGGATTGATGTGGTGAAGCACGGCCAACACCACGGCGACGTCCACGCTGTCGTCGGGATAAGCAATGTCCGTGGCCGAAGTCATCTGCACAAACGGAAGATGCCGGGCTTCGGCGTAGCGGTAATCCAGGACATCGGTGGTGAAAACTTTGTACCCACCCTTCGCCAACCGGGCGGCGAGATAGCCGCTGCCGCAGCCGTAGTCCAATACGCTCTGCCCCGGCAAGAGTTTCTGCAGCCGCTGAAAATCAGCCTCCGGCTTGGTTTGCGTCTTGTACTGGTGATAAATCCGGTTGAACCAGAACGACGGGTCTGATTTTTTGAAGGTGTCATGCAAGAGCGCCGAGGTGACCTTCACTAGTTCATCGGGATGAACTCCGTTGCTTTGACTTTGTGAGAGTCTGTCGAACGCGTGGTCCACCATGCCGCAGACTTCATCGTTGTACGGGCCGAAGAATTCGCGATAGCCGGCCTTCACCGAGGCCCTCACGAATTCCACCACAGTTGGATTTCGCAATGCTTCGGCCACGGTTCGGTGTGCGCGATTTTGCATTGTGACCTTCGTGGAAGAACTCACATGCACGGCCCTCATTCTGAGGGACTTTGGCCCTGAAGGATCTCGACGACGAGTCGCCACGATAGCCGTGAACGGAGGACGGCCGTTCTCCACATGCAGACCCGCTGCGCGCTACATCCTTCGCAAGCTCAGGATGACGCCATCATGAGAACGCGAATCGACTACCCACCCGCAGTGTCGTTACCCAGCAGTCCGTTATAATAACGCGATCCGCGAGGGATCTCTTGTGCCGCTTTCACTGAACACACGCGAAGTTGGGAAGGTCACCATCGTCCGTTGCAGCGGACGCATCGCCTCCGGCGAAACCGAAGTCTTGCAGACGCATATCGTTGACCTGCTGCGCGACCGCAGCGACATCGTGCTGCACCTGGGCGAAGTCGTCTTCATAGACAGCAACGGACTGGGAATGTTGGTGCGCCTGATGACCAGCACGCGTAGCGCACGCGGCGATCTCAAACTGTGTCAGATTCCAGAGCCCGTCCACAAAATCCTGAAGATCACAAACCTGACCACTTTATTTGACATTCACGACACCGAAGAAAATGCCGTCCTTGCCTTCTACCACCGGCAAGCCGCGCCAGCCCGCGCCGCGCAGACCGGCCTCACCGTGTTGTGCATAGACTCGTCTGCGAACGTGCTGGCTTACTTGCGCGAATTGCTGGGGCACGGCGGATACAACGTCCTTACCAGCAACAATCTTCGCGACGGCATGATCCTGCTGCGCGCCACCCGCCCGGGTCTTGCTGTCCTTGGCCCCAGCCCCAAAGGCGCTCCCGGCGCGGAAGAAGCCTTCCGCAGCGCATTCGCCGCACCGGTCATCGAACTCGGACAGGAATTCTCCACCCTCGACGCGGGCCAGGCGGCGTCCGAGCTTCTGGAAAAAATCCGAGTGTTGAACGGCCCTGCCTAGACGAAGTTGCCTGGCTTTTTTCTGGACGTTTCGCAAGCGGATCCGAGGAAAAACTCACGCTAACACTCCGAAGAGGTCCCGGAGGGACCATTGATAGTAGCCCGCCAGTTCACTGGCGGGTCAGATCACGAGACGATTCGCGTGCCGTAGGCACGCCTGAAACCGACTCCCCGGCGTGTGTGGCGCGTTTCAACCGCCCCTACGGGACTTTTTCTTTTTTGGGCGAACCGGTTCCCCGACCTACTTCTTGATCAGATTGGTGTGGCTGGCCACGCATTGCCACTTGTTGTCCTGGTAGAGCCAGGTATCGGTGAAGCGGCCGTAGTGTTCGAAGGGCTGCCGCTTGTAAGTTCCCTTGGAGTGATAGGTCCCCACCACAATCGCGGCGTTGACGTAAGAAATGACCCGCGCTTCGTCATTCGCGATCAGGGTGGCGTGATAGTCCGGATCCTGCAGATCTCTAAGAAACGCCGCCTTGTTCATGACCGTGCCGTCGTAATCGGTATAAACAAAGCCGTCGGAAACCAGGTTGTTCAAAGCTTTCGCGTCATGGTGAAGCTGCGCCAGGTTCCAGGCGTTTTCCAGCGCGATAAGTTTGCTGGCATCGGCATAGTTGTCATATGCCGGATCCCAAGCCATCAGCAGACTGCTCAACAACACAAAACCCAACGTGACCCTGATTCTCATGGTGTTCCCTTTTGTCCAAAACACGGTTGTAGGAAGTACCGCGCGCCCCAATTCTCGCGCCGAGGATCGACGGTGAGTCCTCACGGCAAATCATACTATTCGCCGCCCGAAATTAAAGACGCGCGCTACTGGACTGTAAGGGTAATTGTTGCCGTGTGAGTAAGCGTGCCGTTGATAGCGGTGACCGTAATCGTCGAAGAACCCGCGGGCGTACCTGGATCTGAATTGCCGCCACTACTGTGACTGTCTCCGCCTCCGCAACTTACGATCGTGATGAGGCACGAGATGGCAATCAATGAAAGGAAAAGCCTCCAGGCCCGGCGCCTCGAACCACTTCCCAGAAGAAACACTCCCGCCAGCGTAACTCCAAAACCTGTGGTCCACCACGCCGGACCTTCAAGCCTCGCGCTGTGAGCGGCAGTCGTAGAAACGGTGAGTGTAGTTGTACCGCTGTTCGTCACCGAAGCCGGACTGAAACTGCAGGTGCTCTCGTGCGGCAACCCCGAGCACGATGCCGCTGAGAAGTTGATGGTGCCGCTGTATCCAGGCTGACCGGTGACGGTGAGCGTCGCCGTTCCGCTACCACCGGGGCTGCGCAATCGTGATCGTCGGAGCCGACGCCGTGAAGGCGAAATCGGCCTGCACGTTCACCGTCGTAGCCGAAGAAGTAGATCCGGTGTAATTCGAGTCGCCGCTGTACTGCGCGGTAATGATGTCCTGGCCGGTCGGAAGAGAGGCCTGCAGGCTGGCGGTGCCCTGGGCTGCCGTGAACGCACCGCTCTGGATGCTGCCCGAACCGTCGGTCCCGACCACTGGATACCGGGTTGCCCGGCCGCGATTGGAGTTCCACCCGACAGAAAAGGTCACCGTGCCGCCGGGCCGCAAGCCGGCGCTGGTGGTGCTGACGGTTGCGGTCAGCGTGACCGGAGTCCCCTGGGCCGGGCTGGACTGCTGCGGGGAACAACAGCGATGGTGGTCGGGGCCTGGGTCACGGTAATCGGCACCGCCGCAGAGTCGCTGGGATTGAAACCGCTATCCCCGTTGTAAGTGGGCTACGATCGAATGCTGACCCGCGGGAATCGTGAACAGGCCCTGGGCGGTAGTTGCCGTGCCTTCACTGTTCAGGCTGAACGTAGTGCCGATTGATGAATCCTCCGTTGTCGAAGAAGGCCACAGAACCTGATGCTAGGCCGTGGCCGGAAAGCCCGGCTACGTCTGCCCTTAAATACAGAGGATTGCCGTAGGGTTCGTGTGGTGAAGGGTATGAGGTTGCCCAGGCTGTCGAAACCGAGTGCAGACAGAGCGGTCGTTGCTTCCTTCCGATGAAACCGTGATCGTAATGGGAGCGGAATCGCTGCCCGCGAAAGTCCCGTCTCCCGCGTAGTGGGCGTGAACGTCGTAAGTGCCGCCGGGCAAATCCGCCGTCGTGCTGGAGACTGCCCCAGCGTTTAGCGTCAAAGCCTGCCACACCCTGGAGCGAGGTATTCACGCCGGTCAGCAGCGAAACATCGCCCGTCGGAACCCCGCTGCCGCTGCTGGGCGCCACGTGGATGGTCACGTTCGCAGTGCTGCCATGCGTGAACGTCGTCGGGCTCAGGACCAGCGTGGAGGTGGTGGCCGTGAAAGCGACCGAACTCCATTTATTGAGCAGATTGGTCACGTTGACCGATCCCAGTCCGGTGGCAAGATCGTATCCGACCGTGCTCTGATACTTCGCGCTAGCGCCTCCAAACCCGGTCTCGCCCGGGTACGGCATTGTTGCCCACGGTCACGTCGTTGAAGATGCAAGTGCTCGCAGGCAGGGCGGTCGTCTTCGACCCGTTACATTGCGCCAGAGTTTCCGTTGCCGCCAGGCGATATAGAACGTAGTTTGCCTGCCCCTGCCGCGCGCCCGTCTGCTGGTTGACCAGAGCCATGATGCCGGCAAACGAAGGTGCCGAGGCCGACGTTCCCTCAACCTCGAAGAGTTGAATAAAGCCTTGATTGTCCGGCACACAGGACGCCTCCAGGCATATCAGGTAAGCATCGTGCCCGGATGCCGTCAACGACACATCGGGGAGGTCGCGTGCCCCATCGTTCGGGATCCCGCTCACCCCGGTCTGCCAGGAAGGTTTGCTAAAGAGCACGCTGGCCCCGCCGCCTCCGGCCAGAGTGTTCGCTCTGCCGCCGCACTGGGCCGACAAGCAACTCTCATTCCAGACATTCTCCGGAATATACGATTTTGCCGTCCCACCGTCCCCCGTGTCAGTCGCTTTCCAAAACGTGCTGTCGTGCCCGTTTTCGTTGAATTGCGTCCCTCCCACCGCAACCACGAAAGGGTTTGAGGCGAGATCGCTGACCGAAATCGGGCCTTGCGCCACTGTACTAAAGTTATCGCAACCCTCGGCGCCGGAATCGCCGCTGGACAGAATATAGGTAATGCCTTGCGCCGCCGCCTGCTCGGCCAGCGCCGAGATGCCTTGTGCCTGTGTATTCGTAATGGCCGCTTCGCAACCGCCGAAACTTTCCGTCATCACTGGCGCCAGGTTGTTGTCGATGATGTAAGCCTCTGAGAGAAAAATACCGTCCGTGCTGTTGGTGCTCGCCGAAACAACAAAATCCACAATCGGCGGATGGTGCCAGAGAGGTAGACCACGTTGCATCCAACGTTGCCTCCACTTCCTCGCCTCCACCCAGGTCGCCCGGGTCAGGTCCGTTGAGAATCACCCTTAGAAAGCCGCCAGAGATTCCGAAAGCACCTCGAAAATCGAGAACGTCCTGGCTTGCATTAAACAGATTGCTCCGCGCTACCACAGCGATGGCCTGCCCTGTCCCGTTAATTCCATTCAAGAGAGCGGGCTTGGCGTTGTAGATCACGGCATAGTCCGCCGGTGTCAACGCGTGGCTCCCGTCGGAAAACGTGACCTGAGGCGGCCTGTCCGGGCGTGACCTTGGCCCGCACTCTCTCCCCCGACATCACCAGTTGTGGCTGCGCATAAAAGTCGTGTAACGAAAGCACTCCCGCCACTACCGGCGCCAGCGATGCCGGGATCTCCGGATCGTTCGCGTTCGCCCAGTGCGCTTTCCCCTTCACCACATATTTATTGATGCCGGTATGAAATGCCTCCTTCACCTGGGCAGCCGTTCCCGAAAA
The DNA here is from genome assembly GCA_963812835.1 of Terriglobia bacterium. Classification (GTDB taxonomy): domain Bacteria; phylum Acidobacteriota; class Terriglobia; order Terriglobales; family Acidobacteriaceae; genus JAIQFF01. The sequence goes on along the minus strand of CAWEWN010000006.1, from coordinate 524,958 downwards.
CTCGATCACGGTGCGTCCCTTGCTGACCGGTGCCACCGTCAAAACCGTGCGCCTCAAGCCATGAGGTGATGGTGTGGATATCGGCGTCGGCCGGGCCAAACTGCTTTCCAAACTGTTCCGGAGTTACCCATTTGTGGAAGTCGAGAGAAGACTTGTCCTGCTGATCATCCAGTAGTTTCAAAAGCGCAGCCTCTTGCTCAGGGCTGCGTTTCAGCACCAGCAGCATGCGGTCCATGGGCAAATCGGCGGGGGCGCCGGCAATCTGAAACTGCGCCCGCGCCAAAGGATGTACATTCCCCTTGAGCACAAACCGTCGTCCTTCATCGAGAGGCTCACGAATGCGGGGAGCCACATAACTCGGTTGAGCTGCGACCGGTGTGGAAAGAACAACAGCGCGAAAAACGAATAATACCGAGCAATACAGCCGCATCGCAAACGAAGTGGGAACCGGTCGCATGCACTTCTCCATCAGGATGTATCGCCGCACTGACAGACCCACGAGGCGCGCGCCATGTAAAGTGCAAGCTTTGGTGCAAATGTAGGCGCGAGTGCCCGCTCGTGCGGAGGTCGGCAAGGACGAGCTGCGCTAGAGATTCAGAAAAACCGAAAGGAATGCCTGAGCCATTCACTCAAAAGATAAGCCCACAAATAAGAAGCGCCCCAAACTCTCGCGAGTTATGGGACGCCCGAACAGCCCTCCCCCAGGTCTGCTCAAGAAGAACGATACGATCCGACCGAAAAACTGTACATTCCACGTTCGTGCCAATTCCTGGCACGAACAGGCCTATGGCCGGGTAGCGCCGGCATCCTGCCGGCCCGATGGGCGGGCAGGGCCCGCCGGTTTTTGGCAGCAACCCAGCGGAGGGCGAGACGCCCTCCGGACAGCCGCGAGACGCCGGCGCTACCAGAACCGGGAGTAGCCAGGAGCTAGAAGCTAGAAGCCCTCGTTTCCGGTAAGCCCGCCGGTTACCCCCGTAATCTGCCCAAAGGGGATTGCCGTTGACCCTGGCTCCCTCTGTACTTACATTCGCCACAGGGGGATGTAATGAAGGATATTCACGAGGTTTTACGCCGTAAGCAGGCCAAGTTCGCCCAGCTCAGCAAACAGATTGAGGCTTTGCAACAGGCGGCTGAAAAACTGCGCGAAGTCGCCCCTCTGCTCGCCGAAAGTGATGATGAGGAAAGCACGGTTTTGGCCGAGGTAGAGGACCAGGCAAGCATGGCAGCACGGGCCGGATCGGCTTCTTCGGGCGGTGCAAGTTCCGCTCCCAAGACTGCGCCACGCGCTCCGCGCTGGCCTTAATCCGGCACGAGTTGAGTTAGGGCATAGGGCCCGCTTATGACATTTCAGTCTCTTCTGGTTTGCAAAGACGAACAGGCGGCGTCAGTACTCACGTCCGTCCTGGCCGGTTTCGGCCTGGGCGTACAGTGCTGCGGCTATCCTGACGCGCTTTGCCGCCTGACCGAGCAGAAATTCGACGCCGTGATCGTTGACTACGACGATCCTCACAGCGCCGCCCTGGTCCTGCAGAACGCCTACCAGTCTTCGGCTCCGCACAAAACCGTGACGGTTGCCCTGCTTGGTGACAAAACCAAGGTGCGCCACGTCTTTCGGCGCGGGCGCAAATTTCGTTCTCTACAAACCCATTTCCCAACAGCAAGCCGAAGCCAGCCTGCGAGCTGCCATGGCCCTGATGAAGCGCGAACGCCGCCGCTCCTTCCGGGTCCCTGTCCAGCTTCCGGTAAGACTTCGAGTCGAAAATGGCGCGGAGATGGAAGGTATCCTGCTCGACCTCAGCGAGGATGGTCTGGATGTTCTGGCGTCCCAGCCGCTCTGTCCGGCCGCCATCATCAGTGCCAGTTTCGCACTTCCCGATCAGACCCCGATGGATATTCGCGGTGAAGTCGCATGGGCCAATCCCAACGGCGAATCCGGTGTCCGCTACATTGACCTGCCGGAGAATCTTCGTCAGACGCTGAAAGCCTGGGTCGTAGCCAGCGCCGCAGAATTTCTCCCCGAAGATCCCGAGCCTGTGTCCGAATGCAAGCTTACCGATCTCAGCCTCGGGTGGTTGCTACGTCGAAACCGAATCGCCTTTTCCGGAGCACTCCGGAATTGTGCTTTGCCTGAAAGCTGAAGACATGGAAGTTCAGGCCGAGGGCATGGTCCGAGTCATGCATCCCGAATGCGGCATGGGCATCGAATTTGCCTCGGGCACCGCGGAACAACGTGAGCAAGTCGGTACTTTCATCAACTTCCTGACCAGCCGTCCGGGAACCCTGCCTCAGTTGCTGATCACCCCGCGGGCCCTGACCGCCGCCAACGACGAAGACTACAGCGGCAACCAGGCATCCGACGAACCCGAAGACCTGTTGCTCAATCTGCTCAACCGGGCTGCTTCCCTCAGCCAGGAAGAATTCCTGCAGGAACTCCGCCAGCAGCGCAGCACCGAAGAAGTATCTTCCTAAAAAGTCTCCAAAAAATGTAGGCGCGAGTGCCCACGCTCGTGCGGAGGCCATCACAGACCACGTGGTCTATGCAAAGTAAAAGGGCCGGCATGCCGTCTCGCATGCAGACCCTCACTGCCCTCTCGGGCTTTGCTCCACCCTGTGAATCGAAGTCTAGCCTGTGCATTCCGCGAAAATATTTCAGGCAAGTTAATTTGTTGTCAATATTCCGCGAGAGGCGAACAGCCGTGAGATGGATTTGCCCAATTCCGTCCATTAGGCAACAATCTGTTACGTGCCGACCAAGCGCCCGCCTGAAACCGCGACCGCGGCCGATTCCCTGCCAGCCCCACAGGGCGGCCACCTTCTTGGCTTCCCCGTCTGGACGATCATGGCCACCGCGCTGGCCCTGTTCCTGCCGACTCTGTTCTTCGGAATTCCCTCCGGCCACGACTTCGAATTTCACATGAACTCCTGGATGGAAGTGCTCAGCCAGTGGAGGCTTGGCATCCTGTATCCGCGCTGGGCGGCCCTCGCGCACTTCGGATACGGCGAGGCGCGGTTCATTTTCTATCCTCCTTTGTCGTGGACTTTGGGAGCCGCCCTGGGATCGTTCCTGCCCTGGTGGATCGTGCCCACAGTGTATGAATGGATCGCGCTCACGCTGGCCGGGCTGCTCGATGTTCCTGCTGGCCCGCCGTTTCATGCAGCGCCGCGACGCCACCTTCGCTGCCGCTCTGTACACCGCCAATCCGTATCACATCGTGACCGTCTATTGGCGCAGCTCCTTTGCCGAACTGCTGGTCGGCGCGCTTCTACCTCTGCTCTTGCTGGTTCTGCTGCGCCCGGAAGAAGGAAAGAAAGAGCGAACAACGGTTCTCTCTTTAAGCCTGATCGTCGCCGCGGCCTGGTTGACCAACATCCCGGGCGCCGTGATGCTTACCTACTCGCTGGCGCTGCTGCTGGTAGTCCAGGCGATCGCGCGCCGCTCACTTCGTCCTCTCATCATCGGCGCTCTCTCGATGCTCGTGGGATTGCTGCTGGCTGCCTTTTATGTCGTGCCGGTCCTCTACGAACAGAAATGGATTGAGATCGCGCAAGTATTGTCACTGGGCGTCCGTCCGCAGGACAATTTCATCTTCACGTTTCTCAACAACCCGGATCACGATCGTTTCAATTTATTGATCTCTGCTGGTCTCGGTCGCCGAGATTGTCCTGATGGCGATTTTCTGGTTTCTCTCTCGCGACTGGCGCACCCGGGCCCCCGAACTCTGGTCCATGCTCACGGCGTGGTGGGTCGGCCTCCGCGCTGTTGCTTACATCCGTGAGCCTTTTTTCTCTATCGCTTTCTCCCTGAAATGCGCTACGTGCAACTTCCCTTGCGCTGGCTGCTCTGTTTGAATGTCGGTTTCGCGTTGCTGGTCACCATGGGGACACGGCGCTGGCTGCTCCGCGCAATTGCCTGTCTCGCTATGCTTGCGGTTCTGGCATTCGTATGGCATCGCATCCAGCCTCCCTGGTGGGACGACTCCGGCGACGTCGCCGAGATGCTGGACCACCAACGGACGGCTCCGGCTACGAAGGCATTGACGAGTACGTACCCAACGGCGTCGACGTCTACGAAATCAAGCAGGACGCGCGCCACGTCACTTTCCAGGGCAATGGCGGTTCACGTATCCACATTACCGAGTGGGGACCCGAATCAAAGTCCTTCAGCTGCAAACGTAAGCCAGCCGGGCAAGCTGGTACTAAAGCTGTTCAACTACCCGGCGTGGAAGGTCGAGGTAAACCATCACCCGGTTCCAACCGGACATGCTCCCAGTCACCGGCCAGATGGTCATTCCGGTTGAAGCCGGAGACCATCAGGTCCAGGTCACATTCGCGCGCACCCGCGACCGCCAGATTGGAGGACTAATTTCTTTGGGAACCGTTATCCTGATACTCGCACTGCTGCCCTACAAGCGGCGCAATCTTTCACCATCATGACTCGCGTCCTCATCGCCACCACTAATCCGGGCAAGCTCCGTGACTTTGCCGGAGCCGCTTCGCCCCGCGGAATCGAAATCGATTCTCTGCCGAATTTCGCTTCCATTCCCGTTGCCGTCGAGGACGGTCTCACCTTCGAAGCCAATGCCCGCAAGAAAGCCGAATACTACAGCTCATACGCCCCAGGAGAAATCGTCCTCGCCGACGACTCCGGCCTCGAAGTAGACGCGCTGGGCGGCGCTCCCGGCGTCCACTCTGCCCGTTATGCCGCCGACCAGCCTCACCTGGTCGGAAATAACACCGACGACCAGGCCAACAACGCCCGCCTGATTCGCGAACTCAGAAAAATTCCTCCAGAAAATCGCGCCGCCAGATTCGTATGCGTGATTGCCGTCGCCCGCGACGGACAAACCCTGAATGTATTTCGCGGCCAGGCCGAAGGCGTGCTTCTCGATTCCCCGCGCGGCTCGAACGGATTCGGCTACGACCCGCTCTTTTATTTTCCGTCCATTCAAAAAACCTTCGCCGAACTGACGCCCGAAGAAAAAGCCAACTACAGCCACCGCGGCGCAGCCTTTCGCCAATTCCTCGACTGGTACCTCACTAAGAACTAAAAAGCTGAAGACAGAGAACTGGTGTTCTTGACTCTGTTCTCTGCACCACAGGATAATAAAAGGTTCTCCAGTCATCTTTGAGAGCATAAGAGGTCCAGTGGCGACAACCGCCAGTCCTGCAGCTACAGCAAGCACCCACGAAGGCGTGCCCCCTCTACGGGCCGGACAGGGACACTCGTTCCTGCTCCGCAAGCTTCATTCTCTCAGCGGCATCATTCCGGTAGGCGCCTTCCTGGTCGAACACTTCGTCTCCAACGCGTTCGCCACTCGAGGCCCCGGCGCGTACGCCAAGCAAGTGGAGTTGCTGTCAAGCTTTCCGTTCGTTTTCTATCTCGAGCTCTTCGGCATCTGGCTGCCGATTCTTTACCACGCGCTCTACGGCTTCTACATCTGGTTTCGCGGCGAGAGCAACGTCACGGACTACCCCTGGGCCGGCAACTGGATGTTCACATTGCAGCGCTGGACCGGCGGCATCGCCTTCTGCCTACATCGTCTGGCACACGTGGCATCTGCGCTTCAGCGGCGTACACATCCTGAGTCATCCTGATGCCGCCTTCGGCAAGGTACAACTGGAATTTCAGCACGCCTGGGCCATCGCGTTTTACGCCGTGGGAATTTTCTGCGCTTCCTGGCACTTCGCCTATGGACTGTGGCTCTTCGCCGCCAAGTGGGGGATCACCACCGGCGACGCAGCCCGCCGCCGTTTCGGGTACGTCTGCTTCGCCATCGGACTGCTGTTCATAACCGTGGGGGCGCTCACCATGCGCTCGTTCTTGAAAACACCGCTGCAGCCGATCGGTCCGGAAACGGGCGCGCACGATTCGTATGCGGGTGCAGAGTCCGGCATTGAGAAGATCGACAGATTGAGATGAGCAGGATACGGGGGATTTCCCTCAGTGTCCTCCGTGGTCAAAAAGGTTTTAGACAGGAAATTCAAACCAGATGGCATCAACTCCGAAAATCATAGTGATCGGCGGCGGCCTGGCCGGACTTTCCGCCGTGATCAAAATTGCCGAGATGGGCGGACAGGTTGACCTGTTCTCCATCGTTCCGGTAAAGCGCTCGCACTCCGTCTGCGCTCAGGGCGGCATCAACGCCGCCAAAAACCTTAAAGGCGAAGGCGATTCCACCTGGCAGCATTTCGACGACACCGTCTACGGCGGAGACTTCCTGGCCAACCAGCCGCCTGTGAAAGCCATGTGCGAAGCGGCCCCGGGAATCATTGATCTGCTCGACCGCATGGGCGTGCCCTTCAACCGCACGCCCGAAGGACTGCTCGACTTCCGCCGTTTCGGAGGCACTCTCTTCAATCGCACTGCCTTCGCCGGCGCCACGACCGGCCAGCAACTTCTCTACGCGCTCGACGAGCAGGTCCGCCGCTACGAGTCTGAAGGTAAGGTCCGCAAATTCGAACACTGGGAATTTCTTTCTGCGGTGCTCGATTCCAATCGAGTCTGCCGCGGCATTTGCGCCATGGATTTGCGCTCCATGGAAGTTCGCACCTTCCCGGCCGACGCCATCATCATCGCCACCGGCGGCAACGGCGCCATCTTCGGACGCTCCACCAACTCGGTCGTATGTACAGGGTCGGCGCAATCGGCGCTCTATCAGCAGGGATGCTTCTACGCCAACGGCGAGTTCATTCAGGTCCATCCCACCTGCATACCCGGCGAAGACAAACTGCGCCTGATGTCCGAATCGGCCCGCGGAGAAGGTGGACGCGTCTGGGTCCCAAAAACTCCCGGCGACAAGCGCGATCCGCTTGCGATTCCCCAAAACGAGCGCTGGTACTTCCTCGAAGAGTGGTATCCGAAATACGGCAACCTGGTGCCGCGCGATATCGCCACCCGCGCGATCCACAAAGTGGTGTACGAACACAACCTCGGCATCGACGGCAAGCCGATGGTCTATCTCGACCTCACCCACATTGACCGCAAGATTCTCGATCGCAAGCTCGAAGGCATCCTGGAAATCTACGAGAAGTTCGTAGGCGACGATCCCCGGGACGTACCCATGAAGATTTTTCCCGGCATGCACTACACCATGGGCGGCCTATGGGTGGATTTCACTCAGGCGACGAACATTCCCGGCATTTACGCCGCAGGTGAGTGCGAGTATCAGTACCACGGCGCCAACCGGCTGGGCGCCAATTCCCTGGTCTCCTGCATCTTCGGCGGATTCATCGCCGGGCCCGCGGCCGTGAACTACGCGCGCAGCCTCAAGGCTGCTCCGAGCAATGGCTACTTCGATACCGAGCGCAAGCGGCAGGAAGAGAACAACGCCACGCTGATGAAGGCAGACGGCACCGAGAATCCCTTCAAGCTGTGGCGCGAGCTAGGCGATCTGATGACGAAAAATGTCACCGTCATCCGCTACAACAAAAACCTGCAGGAAACCGACGCCGAGCTGTGCAAGCTGCTGGAACGATTTCGCCACATCAACCTGAGCGATCGCACCCAGTGGGCCAACACATCGGTCATTTTCGCGCGGCAACTCTACAACATGCTGCAACTGGGACGCGTGATCGCCCAGGGCGCCGCCCTGCGCGACGAGTCCAGAGGCGCACACTACAAACCAGATTTTCCCGAGCGCGACGATAAGAACTGGCTGAAGACCACAAAGGCAACCTTCGCCCCTGACGCCGACGAGCCGAAATTCGAGTTCGAACCGGTAGACGTCTCGCTGATCACGCCGCGCCCAAGAAGATACGACGCGGTGAAGTAAGCGGCAACACGCAGGTGTCCCACCTGCCCAGCCGAGCAAAGCTCGGCAGAGGTTTTGAAAGCTAAGAGCTAAAGGCTAAGGGCTAAAAGCTAAAATGTCCGACAAAAAAAACGTTCTCTTCAAAATCAAGCGCCAGCCGAACCCCAACGTCCGGCCTCACTGGGAGGAATTCGAACTCCCCTGGCACTCCGGCATGAACGTGATCTCGTCCCTCATGGAGATCGCCGCCAACCCAGTCACCCGCGACGGCAAAGCCACTACGCCCATCACCTACGACTCCAACTGCCTCGAGGAAGTCTGCGGCTCCTGCGCCATGCTGATCAATGGACGCGCCCGCATGGCCTGCTCGGCTCTGGTGGACAAGCTCGAACAACCTATCCGGCTTGAGCCTTTTTCCAAATTTCCCGTAGTTCGCGACCTGGCGGTCGACCGCAGTGTCCTCTTCGAGAATCTCAAAGCAGTAAAGGCCTGGGTGCCGATTGACGGCAGCTACGACCTCGGCTCCGGCCCCCGCATGACCATGGAAGAGCAGGAAGAAGCCTATCCTCTTTCTCGCTGTATTTCCTGCTGCTGTTGCATGGAGGCCTGTCCCCAGTTCAACGAGGACACCGGCTTTGTTGGCGCAGCCACGATTTCACAGGTCCGCCTGTTCAACACTCATCCCACCGGCGCCGCACTGAAACGCGAGCGGCTGGTCGCATTGATGGGTGATGGCGGCATTCAGGAATGCGGCTACGCCCAGAACTGCGTCGAGGTCTGCCCCAAGGACATCCCCCTCACCCGCTCCATTGCCGAGGTTGGCGGCGATGTTATGAAACAGGCTATTGGTGACTTGTTTAGTAAGTGACCGTTGGTAAATGACCGCCCATCGGTAACACCACCAAAGTGGCGTGTCGAGAACTGTCATCGCTGCACCGCACTTTGTCATTCAAAAGCCCCGTCAATAGGGCTTTTCGGCCCGTAACCTCTTGTAAATTACTTACCCTCTAATTGGCATCCCGCTTGCTCCTACATAAAGCGGTTGCCACGGGCGCGCCGTTAGCGCGAGTTCAGTAACCAAGGGTAACGGCCCGGGGGGCTCTCTGGAGCTACTCCGGGCCATAAAAAAAGCCCTTGTTTTTGTGCAGCCGCGGTTTAGAATACGCGCCTGTCTCAAGCGCCCTGGGACATCGCGACAAAGAAAAAGTTTGAGGCCACTTCGTGAAACGTAGGATTCAAAGCGCGACACTTTTGTTTCTTGCTGGCTGCCGTCTGTGCACCTGCTTTTGCTCTGCACAGCTACGTTGCGCCGCGTCGCACGCATCGGGTCCGTCGCGCTCACCTTCGTCGCCTCCGCTGGAATCCGGTATTTCGTCCTTCGCGCGAATCCCTGCTGCTGCAGAATCACGAAATTGATCGCATGGATTTGCCCCGCATTCAGGACGACGCCGAACTGGAGCAACTGAAAGCCAGTGAGGATCTGGTTCCGATCGTTGCCGGTCCCACACTCCGCTTCGATCCGCGCCTTGATCCCGATCGCCGCTATTGCCGTCCCTGGACGCGCGAGTTCCTCGATGATCTGAGCCAGGCGTACTACAAGGAGTTCCACACTTCGATCCAGGTAAATTCCGCGGTGCGAACGGTCAAGATCCAGAAGAAGCTTCGCCGCCATAATCGCAATGCAGCTCCGGCGGAAGGCGAGATTGCTTCTTCCCATCTCGCCGGCATCACCGTCGACATTCAGCGGCGCGGCCTGAGCCGGCGAACAGATCAAGTGGGTCCAGGACTACATGCGCCCCCTGAAAGACCAGGGCCTGATCGAACCCGAAGAAGAACGTCATCAATGGGTCTTCCACGTCATGGTCTCCGGACGCTACACCGACTGGCGCGAATCCATGATGCTGGCCGGCGAACAACCGATTCCGACCGCTTCTGAAACCGCCGAACTTCCCCTCCAGTAGCCCTCAGCACGGCCAACACCCTAACCGACTGTCATCCCGAGCGGAGTCGAGGGATCTTGCGTTTTCCTCCTGCATAAAGTCCGGCAGACTTCGACCAGTCATTAGCTTTTTTCGAACTCTAGGATAGAATCGTACTTCGCAGTCATCACAACTCACGTAGGGGCAGGTGTCCCAACCTGCCCGGCCGGGCAAAGCCCGGCTCCCAGGAGCCTCCATGCGAAATTGTTTTTCAATTTGTCTTGCTGATTGCAGTAGCGGTCGACAGGATGGTCACAGACCACCCCTGCGGCCAAAGCCGCTCCCGCGAAGAAACCAGCAGCAGCAACCACCGCTGCCAAACCGGCGGCCACAACATCGGCCCAGCCCACGGCGATCATCGAGACCACCGCCGGCAAGCTGACCTGCACCCTGTTCCCCGATGTAGCGCCCATCGGAGTGGCCAATTTCATCGGCCTCGCCCAAGGCACCAAAGACTGGACCAACCCCATCTCGCATGCCAAGAAGCATGGTGTCCCGCTCTATGACGGCACTATCTTTCACCGCGTGATTCCCGACTTCATGATTCAGGGGGCGACCCCGCCGGCAGCGGCAGCGGCGATGTTGGCTTTGAATTCAAAAACGAAACTTCACCGACTCTGAAATTCGACCGTCCCGGACGCCTGGCCTACGCCAACGCTGGTCCCGGTACCAACGGATCCCAGTTTTTCATCACCGAGGTCCCCTACCCGAGTTTGAATGGCGGATACACTCTCTTCGGTCAATGCGACGACGCCAGCATTGCGCTGGTAAAGCAAATTGCACGCATGGGCCGCGATGCCAACGACCGCCCATATCGCCCGGTCAAGATCATCCACATCGTCATAAGCAAAGGCGGAGCTCCGGCAGCCAAGCCATCTGCTGGAACAGCAGCCAAACCAGCAACCAAGGCGCCAGTCAAGAAGCCAGCCACACCCGCAACTGCTCCAAAGTAGTGCCGTCGGCTGTCGCGAGGGCATCTTGCCCTCGCATTTCATAAATCGAAAGGAACCAAATGGCTCGTCAACCCGGTACATACGCCATCATCAATACCAGTGAGGGCACCATCGTCTGCCGCCTTTTCGAGAAAGACGCCCCCAAAACCGTCGCCAACTTCACCGAACTCGCCGAAGGCAAACGCGAGTGGACCCACCCGGTCAGCCGTAAAAAGAGCAAAGACCGCCTCTACGATGGCACCATCTTCCATCGCGTGATCCCCGATTTCATGATCCAGGGCGGAGACCCAGCCGGCACCGGATTCGGCGGTCCCGGGTACCAGTTCGAGGACGAAACCAAAGGCTCATCCCACAGCTTCGACAAGCCCGGCAAGCTGGCCATGGCGAACTCCGGTCCCAACACCAACGGCTCGCAGTTCTTCATCACCATTGCGCCCACGCAATGGCTCACCGGCAAGCACACCATTTTTGGAGAAGTAGTAGAAGGCTACGACGTGGCAGAAAAAATCGTCGCCACCCCGCGCAACCGCCAGGACAAACCGCTGAAAGACGCGGTGGTGAAGTCAGTGACCATCGAACGCGTCTGAGAACAGAGAACTGAAAACTAAAAACTGGTTGTCAAACCCCGATCACCGCCACCAACTCCTTCACCGCAGCCGCGCTCTTATCCAGCGCGGCTTTTTCTTCGGACGTGAGCTTGATCTCAATGATCTGCTCCAACCCTCTAGCACCCAGCTTGCAAGGCACGCCGACGTACAGCCCGTTGATCCCGTATTCGCCCTGAAGATAAGCGGCACAAGGCAAAATCTTCTTCTTGTCCTTAAGGATCGCCTCCACCATCTCGGTCGCCGCCGCCGAAGGCGCGTAGTAAGCCGACCCCGTCTTCAGGTACTTCACAATCTCGGCGCCGCCATCGCGAGTGCGTTGCACCAACCGTTCCACGGTGGCCGCGTCCATCAACTCAGTGATCGGAATTCCGGCGACAGTCGAATATCGCGGCAACGGGACCATGGTGTCGCCATGCCCGCCCAGCACAAATGCCGTCACATTCTCCACGCTGACTTTCAATTCCTGCGCAATGAAACGTCCGGAAGCGCGCCGAGTCGAGCACGCCCGCCATTCCGATGACACGCTCGCGTGGAAAACCGCTCATCTTGTAAGCCGCCTGGGCCATGGCATCCAGCGGATTCGAGACAATGATCGAGTATGCAATTGGGTGAGTGCTGCACCACCTTGCTGACCACATCTTTCATGATCTTGTGGTTGGTATTGAGCAGATCGTCGCGACTCATTCCCGGCTTGCGTGGGATGCCGGCGGTAATCACGACCACATCAGAGTTCGCCGTATCGGCGTAATCCTGAGTGCCCAGAACGTAAGAGTCCCGCTTCTCGATGGGCATGGCCTCGAGCAGGTCCAACCCTTTGCCCTGCGGCACGCCTTCAATGATGTCGATAAGCACCACATCCGCCAACTCCTTGGCGGCAATCCAGTGGGCCGCCGTAGCACCCACATTCCCCGACCCGACAATCGTCACTTTCTTGCGCATTAAATGGTCCCTTTCGCAGCCACGGATTTCGCGGATTAACACGGATAAACCAAGGGTCAATCCGTGGCGATCCGTGAGATCCGTGGCAGATCTTTTAGATCGCGGTCAATACGCCCGCGCCCATATTTTCGATGATGTAATTTGCGAACTCGCTGGTCTTGACCTTGGTAGCGCCTTCCATGAGCCGCTCAAAGTCGTAGGTAACTTTCTTCTGCTCGATGGTGCGCTCCAACCCGTTCTCCACCAGGTCTGCCGCTTCATTCCACCCCAAAAAGCGCAACATCATCACGCCCGAAAGAATGACCGATCCCGGATTGATGACGTCTTTGTCGGCATACTTGGGCGCCGTCCCGTGGGTGGCCTCAAAACACGCATAACCATCGCCGACGTTGGCGCCCGGCGCGATACCCAAGCCGCCCACCTGCGCCGCACACGCGTCGGAGATGTAATCTCCGTTCAGGTTAGGACAGGCCAGCACCGAATACTCATCCGCCCGCGTGACGACCTGCTGGAAGATCGAATCAGCAATACGATCGTTGATCATGATCTTCTTCTTCCACGCACCCTTGCCATGCGTGGCATAAATCGCGTCCAGCACGGCTTTCACTTCCTCGTAAACCGATTGCCGGAAATCTTCCGTGGCAAACTCCATTCCCGGTTCGACCAACGCGGCATTCTGCTCGATCGAAATGCCCGGGTCTTTATCTTTGTTGCCGAGAATCCAGCTCTCGCGCTCGGTCACGACCTGGTCGCGAAATTCCTCGGTCGCCAGCTCGTATCCCCACTTGCGAAACGCCCCCTCGGTGAACTTCTGAATATTTCCCTTGTGCACCAGGGTCACACTCTTGCGCCCGCTCTCGATGGCAAACTTGATGGCCATGCGCACCAGTCGCTTGGTTCCGGTAATCGAGATAGGCTTGATCCCCACGCCCGAATCCAGCCGCACCTGCTTCTTGCCGCCTTTCAGCATGTCTTTGTTCAGGAACTCGATCAGCCGCGCTGCTTCCGGTGTTCCCTGCTCCCACTCGATGCCGGCATAAACGTCTTCCGTATTCTCACGATAGATCACCACATCCATGCGTTCGGGATGCTTCACCGGCGAAGGCACGCCTTTGTAATACTTCACCGGACGCACGCAGCAATACAAATCCATAATCTGCCGCAACGCCACATTCAAGGAACGAATGCCGCCCCCCACGGGCGTAGTCAGCGGTCCCTTGATGGCCACTCGGAATTCGCGAATGGCAGCGACGCTGTCGTCGGGAAGCCAGGTCTTGAAGTTTGCCATCGCCTTCTCGCCCGCAAACACCTCATACCAGACGATCCGCCGCTTGCCCTTGTAGGCTTTCTCGACGGCCGCGTCGAACACCCGTACCGAAGCTTTCCAGATGTCCCGGCCCGTTCCGTCGCCCTCGATAAAAGGCACAATCGGATTGTCGGGGACCTGATAAGCTCCCGTTGCTATAGTTAATTCGCGCGCCATTCGCAGGCACCGGCACGCCGTTATACGAAGCCGCCATTAAGTCCTCCGCCTCATGGTTAAACGATTGATGAGTCAAACGCACAATTATAAAGTACAACCAGTAACGTAGGGGTGACGCCCTCTCCTGCCCAGCCGAGCAAAGCCCGGCACTGCCGCTACAATGCAACGATGTCCCACGACTCCTGCTTCGGCCGAACCATTGTCTTGCTTTTGTTAACGTCCCTCTTGGCCGCCCAATCCGGCGCGGCTCAGCAATCCGAGCAGCCGAGCCCCAACCCAATTTCCACGACTGCTCCTCTTCCCGATGCCCCTTCTCAGGAGCCTCCACACGCCTTCTGGGACCGCACCAACATACTGCTGTTCTCCGGCGTCGCCGTCTTCCGCGGCCTCGACTACGCTTCTACCCGCAACTTCCTGGCCCGCGGACGCGAAGAAGTTCTGATCCCCGACGACATCGTGAATAACTCCGCTGCATTCGCCAGCCTCGAAGCTGCCGCCACGCTGACCTCTGTAGGCCTCTCGTACCTGCTGCACCGCACCCGCCACCACAAACTCGAACGCTGGCTCTCCATCGGACACATCGGAGTCACCGGCTTCGGCGTCGTAAGAAACTACTCGCTGGAATCGAAGCACTAGACTCGTCGTTGGCCTTTGATCTTTGGTCGTCATTCGACCGAGGCTTGTGCCTCTGACCGCAAACGGCAAAGGTATTGATCAACTACGAACGGGGGCCGTTGACCAAACACTATCGCCCAGCGACCGGCAGGCTTATACTGTCCGCAAGCGTTGCCAGGAGCCTTTCATGACCCGGTTCGTTTCCCTCCCAGCCTTCTGTATGCTCGCCATTTTTCTAGTACCCTCCGCCACCCTTGCAGAAACCGCTCCCGACCGCTTCCAGATGAACCATGACATCCATATTCAGCGGGATGAAAAAGTCGGCGACGTGACCTGCATCGGTTGTTCCGTCTATGTTCGCGGACAGGTATCCGGCGACGTTACGACTATCGCCGGAAGCATAATTGCCGAATCGGGCGCCTCGATCGCGGGGGACGTTACCACCATCGGCGGCAATGCCCGGGTCGAGAACGGCGCCCAGGTGGCGGGCGATCTGACTGCGATCGGCGGAGACCTCCGCCGCGACCCGCAGGCCACCGTAGCCGGCGACGTCACAACCATGGGAGGACACGGCTGGGTGTTTCTGATCTTCCTGCTGCCCTTGGCAATCCTCGGCGGCATCATCTCACTCATCATCTGGCTGATCCAACGCAGCCGGAGACCCATTCCAGTTCCCGCCTACACCCTACGCCGAAACTAAAAAGTTTTGTGTGCTGGCGGTTGTGTGGTGCGGGCGCCCCCGCCCGCATGCCGGGAAGCTGAACAAGCTCAGCGTCTCTATCACTGATTTGAGATGCCAACTGAAAACGCGGGCGAGGGCGCCCGCGCCACACATTCACGGCTACTCACCCAGGACTTTCTCATAAATCGCCCGCACCCTCTCGAAGGTCCCGTCCAACTCGCTCTCCAGTCCCTGCGGAAACCCGCGCTCCAGAATCTGGCCCGTCAGCTTCTCGGTGATTTTTCGTCCGTGCTCGGTAGCGGGCAGCCACCTCACCGCTCGGCCCACGACTAAACGCGCCACATGCTCCACCGTGCGCAACAATTCGGCTCCATGGTCGAGTACGCCCGCGTCGCTCTTGTCGAGGATACCCGCCCCTGCACATCGCCACAGCCGGTCCCTCAGACTTCCCCGCTTGTCCGCCACTGCATGCTTCACCAGCAAGAAGCTGGTGATGAAATCAATGTCATAAATTGCTCCTGGCGAATATTTGAAACTTTTTCCCGGCGACTCCGCGACTTCCAGTTTCGTTCTCATCTCGCGCACCGCTTGCCCGAAAGACGAATCTGCCGCGAACCGCTCAAACAGTGTCTTCAACGTCTGGGCAGCACGTTCGCCCAGGGTTTGCGAGCCTGCCAGGAATCGCATCTTGGTATACATCAGCGCTTCCCAGGGCTGCGCTTCGTGCTCGAAATACGCCGTCAACTGCGCCGGAGTGGAAAGCAGTTCGCCTTCCCCGCCCCGCGGCCGCAAACGCGCATCCAGAGAGAACACGGTACCATCCTGAGTGTAAGCCGACAGGGCGTGCATCATCTTCTCAGCACACGTGGTCAGCGCACTTCTGTCGTCCCCTTCACCGCACACAAACAGGACATCGGCGTCCGACAACAAATCGAACTCGCCGCTGCCCAGCCTGCCCAGCGCCATGACTGCCAGCCCCTCGGCATCAGCCAGGCGGACCGCTGTCGCCATTACGTCTTCCGCCGCGGCCGTAGTGGCTTCGAATGATTCATAAACATCCCGCAGCTCGATCACGTCGCGCGCGCCCACGACAAAAGCTCGATGTCTAAAATGCTGACGCAGCAAAGCCAGCTTTTCTGCCGGCGTCGCTGGCGAATCGGCCAAATACGCAAAGACGGGGTCCCGGGCCGTCTCCGTAAGCCCCAGAGATTTCTCGAACAGGTATCGTCCGCCGCTTGGAGCAGCGACTTCATCCAGCCCTGCCAGGGTGACAATCTCCTCGGGATGGCGAATCAGGATCTCACTCAGGTAGTCGCTGGATTCGAACAGAACCAAAGCCCGGCCCACCGCCTCCTGATTTCGCAGCACGCCCGCATAGCGCTGCGAACTTGTGAATGCGGAACTCAGAAACCGGTAAAAATTCTTTCTCGCCTGCGGATTCAGGTCACGGCGGTTTGCGATTTCATACAGCGCCGGCGCGTCGGTCGCTAGACGGTCGATAATCTGCTGGCTCGATGGGTCTGAGGTCGCCGGTTCGAGCGCGCTGAGCAACTTGAATTCCGCGCCAGACACCTCCAGCCGTCCACGCGTCTGCTGCTGATAGATGATCCGCTGGTAAATCTCCGCCACCGCCGCCATCCGCCGTCGCACCACTGACTCCAAATCACCCAAGCGGTATTCCCCCGGGGCATAGCCTTCCATGGCGCGCTGCAGTACGCGGCAATCGGACTCCGAGCCCGGCAACCGGTGCGTCTGCTGTCCTTCCCGCAATTGCAGGCGGTGCTCAAGATGCCGCAGGAACTCATACCCGCTGGTCAGATCATGAAACTCCTTGCCGCTGATGTGTCCCTTGTCGTGCAATTTGTGCAGCGAAAACAGCGTGCCGCCCGATCGCAGCCATGCTTCCGCGCCGCCGTACACCCGCTGCAGACACTGCACCAGGAATTCGATATCGCGGATTCCGCCGCGATCAATCTTCACGTCAATCGTTGTGTCCGATTCGCCCAGGGTTTTTCCCAGCTGGCGCCGCTTCTGCATCTTCTCCCGCGCCAACAGCGCTGTCTTGATCGCCGCAAAATTCACTTTCTCGGTGTAAACGTGGGGCTGCACTGCGCGAATAAATTCGCGTGCCAAACCCGTGTCTCCGGCGGTGTGCCGAAGCTTGATCAGCGCCTGGCGCTCCCAGTCGTGCGCCGTCTCCGAGTAATAAGCCAGGGCCTGCGACAATCCAATGGCTAACTCGCCTTCCCCACCTTGCGGACGCAGTCGTAAATCAATCCGAAACACCGCACCTTCCCGGGTGACCCGTGAGAGGATTTCCGTCGTGTGCTGTGCCAGGCGAATGAAATATTCGCGATTGGAAACCGGCGTCCGGGGCGGTTCCTCGCCGTCCCCGTAGATATACATAAGGTCCACATCCGAGCTGTAATTGAGCTCGTTGCCGCCCAACTTGCCCAATGCAAGGACGGCAAACGGCGTATCCACCAATCGTCCCAACGCGCCCAGATGCTGCGGTGTCCCATGGCGGCGCTGCAGTTTGCGGTCCGCCTCGCGCAGCGCCGCCTCGATCAACACATCGGCCAACGCCGATATCTCTGCCGTGGTTTCCGCCAGGGGCGCGATCTTCAGCACATCGCGCAGCATGATGCGTACATACTCGCGCCGCTTGAACCGTGCCAGCGTCAACGCAACATCGCTCTCAGACGAGCGGGCGCGGAACCGCGCGAGGCTTTCGTGAAATTCTTCCTGGGAAAAACTGCGGTCGAGGTTTTTCTCCCGCAGAAAGGAGGCCAGTAGGTCCGGATTCTGGATCAGCGTGTCACCCAGAAACCGGCTGTGGGCGAAAACCACGATGGCGTAGTGAGCCAGAAAATTGTGCTGGTCGAGCAAGCGCACTACTTCCGGAGCTTCGATCAGCCGTTCAAACAAAAGCAGTGCGCCATCCGGATCAGGAGCCCCGGCCAGCAATCCAGGCAATGCCGAAGCTAGCCCAGGCGAGAGCCTCCCCAGAACACGCGCCAAATTGGCTTTTGCATCAGGATTGCGAAACGGTGGGTCGCTGGCGCTGTCTGGGTCGTGGCGGATTTCTGACCCGCCCAGCCCGGGTAAAGCCGGGCTGTGTTCCTCCGGGAACTCGGTCCCGGTTAGCTCATTTGGCAGTTTCGATGGAGGCAAGACTCTCGGCTCGGAATGCCAGCATACCTTCAATAACGCCTGGTTCCGAAATATTTCCGTACCCCAATCGTGTTGTAGCGCCCCCAGGGGCCGTTCGGCCCCAGGTCTGCAGGCCCCAGGTACTGGTCACGCGCCCCGAAACGAGTGATGAGGAAATGCTGGGTCCACCGCACTTCAAATCCTTTGCCCATGAAAAGGCCGGCACCCCATGAGTTTTCCAATCCAATCGGAGACATGGACCAGGTGTAAAGGGTCTGCGGCAGGTTCCTGCCGAACAGAAACCTGGGCTCTCCAAAAACAAAAAATCGACGGAATTCTCCTCGTCCGAACGGGCGCGCTTCGATGTACCCGGAGGCCATATAGCGCGCGAAAGCGGTGCACGGACTGCTCACTCCGCCCACAATGCCGGCATCGGCGCGGCACAGATTGGGGTCGATTTCATTGTGCGGAGGCGCAAGATCGAACTGGCCATATCCCCAAAACGTGTCGCGGGGAAGAAACATTCGATCAGAGGTTTCATGGTTGGTGACGGGCAGCGCCGCATCGATTTGCGCCGATAAGGTTGCCGGCAAGACTAGACACACAAATGTCCACAGCAGCGCCTGCTTCATGAAGCCTCCGCAACTGTCTTGGTGCGTTACCGTAACGAAAAGCAGTCTGGCTCCGATGCGGCTGGTAGTTCCGGATCCCGCCGGTCTGGCGGAAAACGATTTCCCGCCGAGTGCGCGGGCGAGACATTGTACCGCGGCGTACGAATTTTAGGACGTGACAAAAGAAGGACGGGTTGCGTAGCGCCGGCTGTCCGGAGGGCGTCTCGCCCTCCGTCGTTGAAAGCTCCTTCGCTGCAAACAAACCGGCGGGTGTTCCCCGCCGATCGCGCCGGCGCTGCCCTTGCGCCTCCTATCGCCCTCGCGTATTCTGACCTAAATCTTAACGGACGTGCCGCAGTGCCAGGGGAGACCGCGATGAAAACAGCGCGCAACACAAGTGTCCGCACAACTCTTGTTCTGGGATTGGTGATGATAATGGCTGGATCCGCCCTGGCTGCGAACATCTATGACTTCACTCTACCGTCGATCGACGGCAAGCCCATGCCTCTGGCGAAATTCAAGGGCAAAGTGGTACTCGTGGTCAACGTCGCCAGCCGCTGCGGCTACACTCCGCAGTACAGCGCGTTGGAGTCTTTATATGAAAAGTACAAAGGCCAGGGCTTCGTGATCGTAGGATTTCCCGCCAACAATTTTGGCGCGCAGGAACCTGGCACCAACAAGGAAATCAAGACTTTCTGTTCCCGAAAGTACAACGTCACATTTCCCATGTATAGCAAAGTCTCTGTTAAAGGAGACGACCAGACACCGCTCTACCAATACCTCACTAAACAGACTGGATCTTCCATCGCGGGCGACATCAAATGGAACTTCACGAAATTTCTGGTGGACCGCAACGGGAATGTAGTCGAGCGCTTCGAGTCCGCAGTCACTCCTGATTCCAAAGAAGTCGTCTCCGCGGTGGAAAAGCAATTAAGCCAAAAGTGAACGGCAGGCGCGGCGAGAATTTCGCATGCTAATCGCGCAGTTGTCTACGTAAATTCATATCAAATTTTTCTATTCCTCCAACAACTAGAATTAATCACCACGCTAAGTCCCAATATCAGTTGAGGATACGTTTGGCCCGAGTATTGCTACTACAGACTGCACCGGGGGGTGAAAAATGCCACAGGAGGTCTCAATCTCCTACCAAGCGGTCAAGAGCAAGGTCTACAAGCTGGTTGACGCAATGGTCGAAGGTGACAAGAACCCGCTAGAGGTTCAAGAATCCATTCGGCGTTGGTGGAAGCTGATCCATCCTTCTGATCGCGCCGTCGCCCAAAAATACCTGCTCATGGTGCTGGAGAAATCCAATTCCACTTTGGGGGCCATCGTGCTCGGCCTTCCCGATTCGCAGGAAGTAAAGGCCGTGCGGAGCCTGGACGTGGAACGCTTTCCAGCGCGGACCGAGCGAAATGCAATCAGCAGCCTCGTCTAAATATTTCTAGAAAACAAAAGGCCCGGCGCAGAGCCGGGCCTTTTTTCTTTGTGCCCCACCCAACATTTGTCATCCCGACCGGAGCGAGCGCAGCGAGCGTAGTGGAGGGACCTTGTGCTTGCCTGAAGAGCTGACATCAGCTCCAATTCCGAGGGAAGCCTGTCACGACCAAAGTTTCTGGAGGAAATCGCCTTAACTGCCGAAAGCGATCACCATGAACCACAAGGTCCCTCCACTACGCTCGCTGCGCTACGCTCCGGTCGGGATGACAAAGTTGAGAGGGAGCTAAATGTCGTAGTAAAGCGCAAACTCATACGGATGCGGCCTCAACCGCACCGCATCCACTTCCTTCGTTCGCTTGTACTCCACATACGTACTCAACAACTCCTCGGTAAACACATCGCCCTTGAGCAAGAACGCGTGGTCCCGCTCCAGCGCATCCAGTGCATCCTCCAACGACCCAGGCATGGACGGCACCTTGGCCAACTCTTCTGGCCCCAGATCATATATGTCTTTGTCCAACGGCTGCCCGGGGTCCATCTTGTTTTCAATGCCATCGAGCCCCGCCATCATCATTGCCGCAAATGCCATGTATGGGTTGCAACTCGGATCAGGCGGCCGGAACTCCACCCGCTTCGCCTTGGGCGAAACCGAGTACATCGGAATGCGGCACGCCGCAGAACGGTTCCGCCGCGAGTACGCCAGATTTACAGGCGCTTCAAACCCCGGCACCAGGCGCTTGTAGGAATTGGTGGTCGGCGCAATGATCGCCGCCAGCGCCGGCCCATGCTTGATGAGCCCTCCGATATACCAGAGCGCCATCTGCGAGATACCGGCATATCCGTCGCCGGCAAACAACGGCTTGCCACCCTTCCACAGCGATTGATGGGTATGCATGCCGCTGCCGTTGTCCCCGTAGATCGGCTTGGGCATGAAGGTCACGGTCTTACCGTACTGGTTGGCCACATTCTTGACGATGTATTTGTACAGCATCATGTGGTCAGCCGATCGCACCAGTGAATCGAATTTCAGATCAATTTCAGTTTGCCCGCCAGTCGCCACCTCATGGTGGTGGCACTCCACCTCCAGGTCGCAGTTCTGCATGGTCATGACCATCTCAGTGCGCAGGTCCTGGTAATGGTCGGTCGGAGGTACGGGAAAATATCCTTCTTTGTACCGCGGACGGTATCCCTGGTTGTTCTCCACCCGCCCCGAATTCCACCGCCCTTCTTCCGCGTCGATAAAGTAAAACCCGTGCTGCTCGCGCTGATCAAAGCGCACGTTGTCGAAGATAAAGAACTCGGCCTCCGCCCCGAAGTAAGCAGTATCAGCCAGCCCGGTTGAGCTCAAATACATTTCCGCCTTCTTCGCGATGTACCGCGGATCGCGGTCATAGCGCTGCTTGGTTACGGGGTCCACCACGTCACAAACCATCACCAGCGTCGGAACTTCGGTAAAAGGATCAAGAATGAAACTGTTCGGATCAGGAATCAGCAGCATGTCGCTCTCATGGATCGCCGCCCATCCGCGAATGGACGAGCCATCCATGCCATACCCTTCGTCAAACGATGCCTCGCTCAACTGCTCGATGGGATATGAAACGTGGTGCTGCAACCCCGGCAAATCGGTGAATCGAAGATCTAACATCTTGACCCCGTTCTTCTTTACAAACTCCAGAACGGTTTTCGGGTCAGCCATGGATCGTTCCTTTCAAATCGAGTGCTTGATCTCTCTGATGCAGCACGGGCCGAAAAACACATGCCCGATGCAATGCTGCCGATTGCTTGTACGGCAGATTGCCTGTGTGGCCGCGGGCGACTCGCCCCCTAGTTCAGAGCCAGTGCCGCGCGGGCGAGTCGCCCGCGACCACACAGGGCCCCACAAGGGCACACAATGAAAGGCATTCCAAGCCGCGAAGCGGCACAAGAATAGTGCCCCGGGCGCAAGCCCGGGGTGAAGCGGCATGAAAATCAAAAGCCCTGAAAGGGCGAAAGAGAACCCGCCTGCTACAATCTCGCATTGTGTGAGCCGCCCGTAACTTTATCCGTGCTTAGGCTGTGTAAGGAAATATATTGTTTTTATGGCCCGGATAACCAAGCTTTATGCCCGGGAGGTAGCAATTGGCACTTGGCAATTAGCACTTAGCCCGATCCCAGCGTACAGCTCTCGAGATGGTCGCCCACGGCGCGGGAAGCAAACGCCTTGGCCAAATGCCAATTGCTAATTGCCAATTGCCGCAACTTCACTCATGGACTTCGAACAACTAGAAACGTTCCTCCAGGTCGCGCGCCACAGCTCCTTCTCTCGCGCGGCAGAGAAGCGCTTCCGCACTCAGCCGGCCATCTCCTCCCAGATACGGGCGCTCGAGGAAGAGGTCGGCGCCAAATTGCTCGATCGCTCGGGTGGCAAAGTTTCCATCACTGCCTCCGGCAAGCTGTTCCAGAAATATGCGGAAGAGATTCTTGAGGCCCGCAAGGCTGTCCTGACCGCCATCGCCGAAACCGAGCGCGTGCCCCGCGGCGAAATCATCGTGGGCGCCAATGAAGGCACGTGCCTCCACATCCTGCCCGAGGTTTTCGCCGAGTTCAAACGGCAATACCCGGACGTTGCCGTCAACATCACCCGCGCCGACTACGGCAAAATTCTCGAATCGGTGATCGATAACTCGGTGGACTTCGGCTTCATGTCCATGCCCGTAAGCGATGCGCGACTCACGGTCGTCCTCATCCATCGGGACGAGCTCGTGGTCATCGCCCCTCCCCGCCACCCGCTGGCAAAATTAAAGTCCGCTCCGATTTGCGAGGTGGCTAAGTTCCCGCTGGTGATGCCCAAGAGCGGACACACCCGCGATGCCCTGGAGCAGCTTTTTCACGAGAACAAGCTTAAGCCGCAATACGCCATGGAACTCGATTCCAGCGAATTGCTGAAACGCTTCATCGCCGCCGACGTCGGGGTAGGTTTCATCGCCCGCTCGAACGTTCAGGAAGACGTGCAAGCGAAAGTGCTGGTCGCCATTCCCATGGCAGAGACTCCAATTCGCCGTGACCTGGCCCTCGTCTTCCGCAAAGACAAAGCCCTAAGCCGCGCCGCGCTCGCCTTCATTGACACGACGGTCAAGATAAAAAAAGTAGACCCAGTAGCCGTAGCCCGCTAACCCGCCACCACCACCTCGGACAATGTGGGGACGGCCGCCCCCGCCCAATCGCAAATCCTGAATTACCATCTAGTAATGAAACTGAAGCTGCCACCTGGCACTTTTAAGGCTTACCTCTTCGATTGCGACGGCACCATCGCAGACTCGATGCCCCTGCACTACATCGCCTGGAGCAAGGCCCTCTCCGAATGGAACTGTGAATTCAGTGAAGACACTTTCTACGCCTGGGGAGGTATGCCCGTGGCCGAAATCATCTCTACCCTCAACGCAAATCACGGGCTGAATATGCCGGTCGAGGCCGTGGCCAGACGCAAGGAGCAACTCTATTACGAGATCCTTCCCCAGCTTCAAGCCGTTCCAGAAGTGCTGGAGCACATCGAAGCCAGTCATGGCCAAATTCCCTTCGCCGTCGTTTCAGGAAGCACCCGCGATTCAGTGACCGCATCGCTGGAGGCGCTCAAGATCCTCGACCGCTTCGACACCCTCGTCTGCGCCGGAGACTACGCCAGAAGCAAGCCCGACCCCGAGCCGTTTCTGATCGCCGCCGAGCGTCTTGGCAAGACGCCAGCAGACTGCCTGGTGTTCGAAGACACAGAGATGGGCATACAAGCCGCAACAGCCGCCGGCATGGCCTCAGTAAGAGTCCCGCAGCCTTGGGAAAGAAAGAAACAAGACCACCTGACCCGCATGCCTGATCTGAGGAAGACCACGTAGCCCCGGACGCCCTCGTCCGGGGAGGCGAGCAACGCTCGCCAGGGTTCAATCTCTTTAACAACCTCGCAAACTGCGGAGCTTCGCTCCGCCGGGCGGGCGAGGGCGCCCGCCCCTACGTGTTCTGTGATAGATCTTGGGTTAGAATCCTCGACAGTGAGACGAACTTTCCTGTTTCTTCTGGCGTGCGCTTCCCTGCTCCCGGCCCAGACCCACAAGCCCTCCAGGCCCGCCTCGCAGTCATCGTCAAAGCTGATTTCCATCCGTGTCACCGGCTCCACGCGTTACACCTCCGCCCAGATCGCAGCCGCCACAGGCCTGCAGCTTGGCAAGGTTGTCACCGACGATGATTTCAAAGACGTGAGCCGCCACTTGGGAGAGACCGGCGCCTTCAGTAACGTTGCCTACACCTTCCAATTCAATCCCGAGGGCATAAAGCTCGAGATACAGGTCACCGATAGCGAGCCTTTCGTGCCCGTTCGCTTCGAAAACTTCGTCTGGCTTTCCGATGAGGAGCTGCACGAGAAGTTGAGTGCCCGCGACCCTCTCTTCCAGGGCCAGCTCCCAGTTAGCGGAAACCTCGCCGACCAGGTTTCAGAAACCTTGCAAGCCCTCGCCATCGAACACAACCTGCATGGCCGCGTGGACTATCTTCGCGCCGGTCCGCAAGACGGTCCCGTCGAAGCTTTCGAGTTCAGCATCACCGGTGCTCCGATTATCACTCGCAACATCAGCTTCAGCGGCGCCGGCCCGGCGGAGGTGCCGCCGCTCGAAGCCGCCGGTCGACGGCTCTCCCGTCAGGATTACTCGCGCAGCCGCCTTATCCTTCAAGCTGAGAAGAATTTCCTGCCCGTTTTCCTCGAGCACGGCTACCTCAAAGCCAGGGTCGCAGGGCCCCAGCCCAAGATTGCGGAAGAAACACCGGAAGAAACCCTCGTGGATGTAACCTTTCCCGTCGAACCCGGCAGTCAGTACAAGGTCAGCGAGGTCCAGTTCTCCGGCAACAGTGACGTGTTTCCGGTCGAAAAACTACGAGAACTCATCCACCTGAAACCGGGTCAAACCGCGAACGCCCTGCAGGCCGACCAGGATGTAGGAGCCCTGAAAAGTCTCTACGGAAGCCGCGGCTACATGGGGGTTCAAATCCACCCGGTTACGGAGACGAACGATGCCGACTCAACCGTCAAATACGTGTTCGAGATCAAGGAGGGCAGCATCTACAAGATGGGAGACCTCGAGGTTCGTGGCCTTGACAGCAAAGCCACAGAGCGCATCGGGGCCGCGTGGAAGCTGCTGCCGGGCCAAACCTATAACTCAGAGTATCCCGGACAATTCCTGAAATCGATTGCCGAAACCTTTCCTGCGGACCAATGGAAAATCACCTTGCACGAAACTCCCGAGGACCAGGACAAAATAGTGGACGTCTCGCTGCACTTCGACCCAATAAGGTAAGATTTTCTTTGCGTGCTTTGCGGCCCCTTTGCGCCCTTTGCGGTTAAAGTGTTTTGATTTTTGCCACAACAAAATTAAAGCACCCATCCTGCGCAGGGGCATCTAAGAGAAAGAACTTCCGCCAGCCCGAAACCTAAGGAGAAGTCCTCTAATGAGTTCGATTCCGTCAAGATTCGTCATCGTCCTTGCCCTTACGGCTGCCACTTTCGCGGCTGCCGGCAACAAGCCACAGGCCTTTACCGGCAGAGTCAGCGACGCCATGTGCGGGGCGAACCACATGATGGGCGGTGAAGCTTCCGAGTGCACCCGCGTCTGCGTTCGCAAAGGCTCAAAGTACGCCCTGGTAGTGGGCGAAAAGGTATACACCCTCGATACCAGCGACAAAGCAACCCTCGACCAACTCGACAAGCTGGCTGACCAGCAGGCCAAAATCACCGGCGCGGCCAATGGCGATTCCATCGCCGTGCTTTCGGTGGCTGCCGCCAAGTAGGGCCTGATGCCAGTGGAGGTATTGACTTCGACACCCAAGGCCTCTTTTTTCTGAATTACCCTGATTTTCATATTGCCCCTGCAAGTCCCTATGTTATGTTTTAGCGAATTTACCTAAAGTGGCATTGGAGGAAACTCGAATTGTCTAAAGACATGGTCCCCAAAAAGATTTTCTTCACCAAGGGGGTCGGAAAACATCGCGAACGTCTAACTTCGTTTGAGCTGGCACTGCGCGACGCCGGTATCGCCGCCCAAAATCTGGTCCGTGTCTCCTCGATTTTTCCGCCACAGTGCAAGCTTGTGCCGCGTTCAACTGGACTGAAATACCTGAGCCCCGGCGAAGTAGTTTTTGCCGTCGTGGCAGAGAACTCCACCCACGAACCGCACCGTCTGCTGGCTTCGAGCATCGGCGTCGCTATCCCGGCCGATCGCAACACCTACGGGTATCTCAGCGAACACCACTCCTTCGGCGAGACTGAAGACTCCGCCGGCGACTACGCCGAAGAACTCGCCGCCGAGATGCTGGCCACCACTCTCAACGTGGAATTTGACCCCGACCGCTCCTGGGACGAGAAAAAAGAGATCTATCGCATCTCGAACAAGATCGTCCGCACAGCGAACGTTACCCAGTCCGCGGTAGGAGACAAACGCGGTCTGTGGACAACAGTCATCGCCTCCGCAGTCCTGATCTTCGACTAAAAATAAAAGCGGCCCATCGCAAGAAACGATGGGCCGTTGCTTTTTTAGCGCCAGCGTCCCGCCCGCGCGCAGTTGACTTTAGGAGCCGTTATTTCCGCGCCCCCACCTTCTCCTTCTTCGCCTTATGATTCTGCCCGTTCTTCCCCAACCGCTCGAGGACCGCAGCCACGATCAAAGGCAATCCCACGGTAGCATCTACAAATACCTCGCCAAACTTTCCACCCTCAGCCGGCGGCACAAATTTTCCCCAAGAAATCGCCTCGCTGTAGGGACTGCCTGACAATCCACCCCAATACACAGGCTCAGGGCAGATTCGCAGTCCATAGTGATAGCGCTTCAACGGAACGTTCTCTCCCATGCGCCGATGCCTCAACTCAATGAATGGCCCAAACTGCTGCGACCAGTTGCGCGGCACGCCTCCGCCGATGGTGAAAATCCCCAGCCGTTTCTGCCGCAACAAAGTGGAAGCAAAATGTTCCAGGTCTTCGAACGGATCAAAACGCAGCTTGTGCCTTCCTGCCGATTCCCGCATGCGATTGGAGAGCGCCACATCCAGCCCGAGTTCGGAGTCGGTGAAAGCGGGCACGAAAACCGGCACGCCCTTCTCATACGCCGATTTCAAAATCCCGCGCTGCCCCTTGGCCGTCTTGGCCAGGTATTCACCGATCGCGTGATTGAGCTTGTAAGAACAAAGTATTTCGCTGGGGTCCCACTGCTCCAGCACTTCGCTCATCACCCGCTCTACATCGTCGAGGTTCGTTTCCGGCTCCAGCGTGTCGTAGACGCGGTTGTATCCCTGTTCGTAAAGCTCTTCGTCGGAAACCTCCGGGTTGTAGCGGAAATGGGCCCGCCCGGTTGCTTCCACCAGCCCGTGCGCCATCAGCGCGCCGGTCGAGACGATCGCATTCACGATGCCGCGATCAATCAATTCAGCAATCACCAGGCCTTGCTTGGCCACAGTCATCGCTCCCGCCAGGGTCATCACCACAAAACAGTCGTTGTCGCGGGCCATGGCTTCCAGCACGTCGGCGGCTTCACCCACCTGCCGCCCGGTAAACGCAGTCTTCGACATCGCGCGCACAAGATCGTCAATCGACTTTATGCGACTCAGGTCCAGTGGTTCCAGCGGCACCAGCCGGTCTGCAATCGGATTGTGTAAATGGCGCTCCACTCCAGCGCCATCATGGTGATTGTGTTTCACAATTAGACCCCCAAGTTATGCTGCACTACTCTACTAGAACCCCACAAACTATTGCCACACGAACTACGAACCAAGAACTGAAAACTAAGAACTGATATTCTATTTTCTCTTTCAGGAGGGCCGTTTGCCGCCGCAGAAATTCAACGTCGGGCTCATCCAGATGTCGACCACGTCCGACCCCGACCGTAATTTGCAGCACGCCATCGACAAGATTCACCAGGCCTCGGCGCGAGGTGCGCAGATTGTCTGCCTGCCTGAGCTCTTTCAGACCCAATATTTTTGCCAACGTGAAGATCCAAGTCTGTTCGACCTGGCCCAGCCCATTCCCAGCCCGGTCACTAATCGGCTGGCCGCTCTGGCCAAGCAACTTCGCATCGTCCTGATCGCCTCGGTCTTCGAGAAGCGCGCGGCCGGCGTGTATCACAACACCGCGATTGTGTTCGATTCCGACGGAGTTCAGCGCGGCCTCTACCGCAAGATGCACATTCCGGATGACCCGCTGTATTACGAGAAGTATTACTTCACTCCTGGAGATCTCGGCTACCGCGCTTTCGACACCGCTGTCGGTCGTGTGGGCACGCTGGTTTGCTGGGACCAATGGTATCCCGAAGGCGCGCGTCTGACTGCGCTGCAAGGCGCCGAGATTCTGTTTTATCCCACGGCCATCGGCTGGCATCCCGCGGAGAAAGCTGAGTTCGGCCACTCGCAGCACGATGCCTGGCGAACCATTCAACGCGCCCACGCCATTGCCAACGGCATGTACGTTGCGGTGGTAAATCGGGTGGGACACGAAACGGGCGACATCCGTGGCAAAGCCGCACCGGGAGATGGGCTGGAGTTCTGGGGAGCCTCCTTCCTCTGCGATCCTTTCGGCCGCGTCATCGCCGAAGCATCCCACGACAAAGAAGAAGTACTTGTAGCCGAAGTCGACTTGCGCACAGTAGAAGAAGTCCGCCGCAACTGGCCTTTTTTGCGCGACCGCCGCATCGACAGCTACGCCCAAATCACTAACAGGCTGATCGATTGACTTTGACCACCACAAGCCATGTAAGGACCGGTCTCAGACCCGTCCAGGGCGAGCGAAGCTCGCCAAGCCTTTGCTCTAAAGCTATCAATCTCCACCCATGAAACCCGCTCCACCGAATCGGACCTACCGCATGCCCGCCGAATGGGAGCCCCATGCTTCCACTTGGCTCGCCTGGCCCCACTACCGCGGCGACTGGCCAGGAAAATTCGAACCCATCCCATGGGTCTACGCTGAAATCATCCGCAACCTCACCCGTCACGAACGCGTGGACCTGATTGTTAACAACACAAGATCCGAAAAGCAGGCCCGCAAGATCCTGACCAAAGCCGGCGCCCTGAATAAAAACGTCGTCTTCCGTCGCTGGCCCACAGACCGCGTCTGGACAAGAGACTCCGGCTGCACCTTCGTCGTTGACACATCCCCTGTTCTGTCATCCCGAGCGAAGTCGAGGGACCTTGTGTTTGCTTCAAACCTCGCCGCTATCAAATGGCGCTTCAATGCTTGGGCAAAATATTCAAACTACAAAAACGATGAAAAACTTGGCAGCCGAATGGCCAAAGAGACCAACGCGGCAGAAATTCACCCCTTTCACAAAAAATCACGCGTAGTGCTCGAAGGCGGCTCAATTGATGTCAACGGACAAGGCACGCTGATTACCACCGAAGAGTGCCTGCTCAGTAAAACGCAGCAACGCAATCCATCCATGTCACGCAAGGACTACGAAAAACTATTCTCAGATTATTTGGGAATTAGAAACGTCATCTGGTTGAGCTCCGGCATCGCCGGCGACGACACCCACGGCCACGTAGACGACATCACACGCTTCGTCGCCCCAGACACAGTGGTCACTGCCATCGAGTCCGACCCAGACGACGCAAACTACGAGCCGCTGCGAGAAAACATCCGCCGACTGCGCGCAGCTACTGACCAAAGCGCCAAGCCGTTGGCTATCGTCGAACTCCCCATGCCCGGCCCAGTTATCTTCGAAGGCCGCCGGCTTCCCGCCAGCTACGCCAACTTCTACATCGCCAACGGCATCGTTCTCGTCCCGGTTTTCAATGATCCCAACGACCGCGTCGCCCTCGACATCCTGGCCGATCTCTTCCCCGACCGCGAGATCGTAGGCATCTATTCAGGAGATTTAATCTGGGGCTTCGGCGCGATGCACTGCATGACTCAGCAACAACCGGAAACAGTCGTCAGTCCTCAGTCGTCGGTCGTCAGCAAAACCAACTGACAACCGAGAACTACAAACTGAATACTGGGTTTCTGACGACTGACGACTGATGACCGACGACTGAAGACTATCTCTTATACTGCGTCGGCTGCGGCCCCTTCTCCAGCATCTCGCGGTTCCAGATGGCCCCTTCGCGCGTATAACTGGCCAGTTCGAAATCCTGGGTCAGCTCCAGCGCGTCGGTAGGACAAGCGTCCTCGCACAAACCGCAGAACATGCAGCGGCTCAAATCGTATGTGAAGTTGGTGAGTTCCTTGCGGCGAGTTTTCTCGTTGCGTTCGCTCGAGACCACAATCAGATTTTCCGGACAGGCCAGCGCGCACAAATCGCACGCGATGCACATGGTCTCGTCGGTATCGGGATTCACATTCAGCCGCGGCGCGCCGCGATAGCGCTCCGCCACCTGCGGCCGTTGCAGTGGATACTGCTCGGTGTAAATCTCTTTGGGATCCTGGTAAAGGAACGTAACCTTCAGTCCCTGAAGCAGGTCCACCATGAAGATCTTGCGCAGCAGGCTCGGTATCCCCATATCGCAGTAAGCATACCATTAACCATCGTTGTGACAGAAGGCATCGGTGGACGTCGCCGTCGCTAACGAAAGCCGTGAGCTCGCGCCCCGGAGGGGCGCCTGAGAGTAGCCCAGCGATTCATCGCTGGGTCGGCAACGCTAAGGATGGGACGTCCCGGAGGGACGGCTGAAACTAGCCTCAATGTTTCGGTCGTCCCTACGGGACTTCATAAGTGTTTCGACGCCCCCCGGCACTGAAGCGCCGAGCATTATCAGATGCCCTTCCCGGGCCTGGCTTGATCAGCATTAACAGCACAAGAGTATGCTCAACACATCTCACTCCGCATGCCGGACAACGTAAATCTCGACGTCGCTCTGAACTACCACAACGCCACCAAGCACTCCTACGCCAGCGTCCGCTCGAACCAACATTCCCTGGACTTCAACAACCAGCCCATCCCCTTCAAAATTTACCCGACGCTGGAATCCGTCGCCCCTGCCCGCCGAAGTCCGACAGACCGGAGTCGCTGCCCTTTCCGCCATCTCCGAAATCGTTTCGCCGCAAACCGCTGCCGCCCCTGACCTCGAAGCCATCGCCCAACTGCTCTACCTCTCGGCTGGCATCACCCGGCACCGAAAATATCCCGGCGGCGAAATTTACTTTCGCGCCGCCGCCTGCACTGGAGCGCTCTACGAGATCGAACTCTACCTGGTCTGCGGAGATCTCGCGAACCTTGAGGCCGGCGTCTATCACTTCGCCGCCGCCGAGTTCGGCCTGCGCCGGCTGCGCGCCGGTGACTATCGCAGCGTCCTGATCGATGCCACGGCCTCCGAGCCTGCCATCGCCCACGCTCCGCTGACAATCATCTGCACCGCCACCTACTGGCGCAACGCCTGGAAATATCAGGACCGCACCTACCGCCACTTCGGCTGGGACAACGGAACCCTGCTGGCCAATCTCCTGGCCGTCGGCACTGCGCTCGGCCTGCCCGCCAAGGTAGTCTGCGGATTCGTAGACGACGCCGTGAATCGCCTGCTCGACGTGGATCCCCAGCGCGAGGTAGTTTTTTCGCTTGTCCCCCTGGGCCGCGCCACCCAACTTCCGGCACCTTCCCCGGCCGCCATCGCCCCTCTCGGACTCGAAACCGTTCCACTCTCTCGCCGCGAGATTGACTATCCCATCATGCGCGAAATCCATGCGGCTTCCTCGCTGCACTCGCCGGTAGAAGTTGCCAGGTGGCGCGGTGGAACTCCGCTCGCTCATTTTCCTCCTCTTTCCGGTCCGGTCGTCCAGTTGCAACCTTTGTCCGACGCGGAAATACCCCGTGACACGATCGAGCAGGTCATCCTGCGCCGCGGTTCCAGCCGCAAGTTCGCTCGTACGCCAATCACCCTGGCTCAGCTCTCTACCATGCTGGCTCGCGCCACTCGCGGCGTGCCCGCCGATTTCCTCGATCCTCTGGGATCGCAACTCAACCATCTGTATCTGATCATCAACGCGGTTGAGGGCGTCGAGCCCGGTGCGTACGTCTTTCACCGCAGCCGCGGATTGCTCGAGCTTCTGAAGTCGGGCGACTTCCGCTCCCAAGCGGGATACCTTGGATTGCAACAGGCCTTGCCCGCCGACGCCGCAGTTGCGGTCTTCTTTCTGGCTGACCTGCGCCCCATCCTGCAACGCTACGGCAATCGCGGATATCGCGCGGTGCAACTTGAAGCCGGCATCATCGGCGGCAAGCTCTATCTCGCAGCCTATGCGCAACATCTCGGCGCCACCGGCCTTACGTTTTTTGACGACGACGTCAGTGCCTTCTTCTCCCCGCACGCCGAGGGCAAGAGCGCCATATTCCTGGTCGCGCTAGGTCACAGCGCCAAATCCGCACCTCAGCCGTAAGCCGCACTGCGCTGCGCTAATCCAACCGTTTCGGTATACTTGGAAGAATATGCCAGTCCTTCAGAACATCGCGGCCATCGCCAAAGGCATGAGCATCACCTTCATGGAGATGTTTCAGCCCACAACGGTAGAGAACTATCCCGACGGGCCCGGCCCGCTGAAGGGTGCCATGTTCCAGGAGCGCTATCGTGGCGTGCACGTGTTGCAGCGCGACGAGAACGGTCTGGAAAAATGCGTCGCCTGCTTTCTTGTGCGCCGCCGCCTGCCCTTCGAACTGCATTTATATTGAGGCCGCCGAGAATACGGCGGAGAATCGAGTCAGCGGGGCCGAGCGCTACGCCAAGGTCTATAACATCGACTACAACCGGTGCATCTTCTGCGGCTACTGCGTAGAGGCTTGTCCCACCGACGCGATCACCCACGGCCACGGCTTCGAAATCGCCAGTTTTAACGCCAGCAACCTGGTCTACCGCAAAGAACAAATGCTGGCCCCCATGCCAGCTCATATGGGAGCGGGCGCGGTATTCAATCGAGATGAAGTGGCGTCCGGAGCACCGTCGTTACCTGTGCAGGGGAGCTAACTGAGAACCGAGAACTGAGATCTGAGATCTGAGTTAAATTTCTCGGCCAGCTTTTCCCGCTCAATCACCGCGAAAAATACAAAATCATCAGCTCCTCATCCACATACCCGTCGCCAATCTTCAAAGCCCGCCGCTCACACCCATAAACCTCAAACCCCAAGGATTCATACAATCCCTTGGCTGCCGGATTCTGACTACTCACCGCAAGCGTCACCTGCTCCATACCGGGCAAAAGTTGCACCAGCCCAATCAACTCTCCCAACAAGGCGCGGCCGACGCCTTTCCCTCGGCACTCCTCCGAAACGTAGACACCCCAAATCCCACCCCGGTGGCGAAGCTTCTCGCCCCGCTGGCGAAAGAACCCAGCCATCCCAATCAATTGCCGGTCAATAAACGCGCCCAGCACAAAACTGTCCTGGCAAGCGTTCAGACGCTCTCGAACGATTTCCAAAGTCATCGCCTGATGTTCGGCAACTGAGTCCGTGAAAGCCGGCGGCTCCCGCTCCAATGCTTCCAGGCGAAGCTGCCGGTAAGCCTCGGCATCGAGTTCGGTCAGGCGGCGAATTTCCATAGTGAGGAGTTGGAGGACGGGTCCCGCCCGTCGGCCAGGGCGCTGACGTTCGGCCTGGATTAAGATTCCGATTATATGCGGCGCGGTAAACCGCCGCACGCCATCCCGCATCTCAAACGCCCATGATCCGCAAACTACCATCCGGAGAGTATCGCCTCTACTCGCGCAAGAAAAATCCCAAGACCGGCCGTCGCCGAAACCTGGGAACATTCTCCACCCGGGCCGCTGCGGAAAAGCACGAACGCGCGGTGCAATACTTCAAGAAGCGATAAACTGCCGAGCTTCTAGTTCAGTTGCTGTTTCATCCAATCCAGCACGGTCGGCACCAGAGCATCATAAAATTTGTTGTTCGCCGTAAAGCCCGTGCTCCATCCCGTCGATCTCGAGGTAGCGGGCGCGCCCCGGATGAACCTGGTTCACAATGTCAGCAATAGCCTGGCTGTCAGCGCGGCTCATAATGTCGTCGGCACTTCCGCGGATTACCAGCACCGGCGCATTCACCTTCTGCCACGCCTCGCCCAGATTCAGCGCCTGCAGCTGCTGGTAAAACGCCGCTGGCCGCCCGTACTGTCCATCCGGAGTGTCGTACCAGAACTGCTTCCACTCGGGATGCTGCGCGATGATCTGCCCCGGAGTCATGCCTTTCATGAGATATAGGTTGTAGAAATCGGCAAACACTTTTACCGAGGCATTCACTTCGGCCGGAGTCTTCCCTTCTCCGGCCAGTCGACGCCGTTCCAGTTCCAGCATGTGCTCGTACCAGGTACGCCCCCATGAACCCGCGGAGACGAACCCGCGCACCGGATGCTCCCGCGCCGCCAGAGGCGAAAAGCCGCCGCCATTGCTTAGCCCAACGACAAACACCCGATCGCGATCCATGAAGTCGTATTTTCCCAACGAGTCGAATGCAGCCTGCCACCCTTGCATTTCGCTGTTGAAGTCGGCCTTCGAGCAATCGCCTTGGCTTTCGCCCACCCCAGGCTTGTCCATGCGAACGGTGGCGTATCCCGATTGGTCAATGAGGCGGCGCATGAAGATGCCAAACCCGTCACGCGTATTAGCATCCGAATATTCCATCGTGTCGCAACTAAGCCACCCAACAAAAAATATGACCGGGACCCTGCCCGCAACTTTCCCGGGACGCGTAACAAATGTGCGCAATCTCTGCCCGCTCTGATTTACCACCCAGTCGTACGTCACCTCGGCATTCTGGAACTGCTCACGCTGCGCCACAACCGGCAGCGTCAGCACAATGAGGCAGCAGAAGATTCGCGGCAAGCGCATGGCGAGAACCTCGCCAGTTTTAGACGAAAGCAAACACCGGAAGTTACACGATTTTGTCATCCTGAGCGTAGCCGTTTTTCGGGCGTAGCGAAGGATCTCCCGCGTAACCGACCTGCTGCGAAAGCCAAACTGCACCACCGCCCCTTTGCCCATCCACTGGCAATACTGCGAAGAACGGGATAGGATGTCTGACCGTTGTTCCAAACCAGGCTGCCCACGCAAAATGAGTACAGCCAATTACAGGTAACGAGGTTTCCCGATGGGTTCGAATGCAAGCCCGAAACCAACATCCAACCAACCAAACGCTGCCTGCGGACTGGCTATAGTACGCGTGACCGTCGGCGCAATGTTCGTATGGGTCTTTTTCGAGAACCTCGGTAAGGGCCTCTACAGGCCGGCCGGATACGCGGGTCTGATCGGCTATTACCTCAAGGCGAGCCACTGTCCGGCTGTATGGAAGTCCGTAATGAGTCTGGCGGCAAACCACGCCGCGATCGCTGCTCCAATGCAGGGTCTGACCGAGATCTCTCTCGGCATCCTGCTTGTCATCGGTCTCCTTACCCGGCCCGCCGCATTTGTGGCTTTTCTGTTTCTCGGCAGCCTTTGGATATCAGAGTACGGCACCTCATGGATCTGGGAACTCCTGGTTCCGGTGCTGGCATCGCTCGGGCTTGCGATCGGACGAGCCGGCCGGGCATGGGGCGTCGACGCGTGGCTGGCGGAACGATGGCCATCTTCTCCGTGGTGGTGATTGGGCCAGC
Source organism: Terriglobia bacterium (assembly GCA_963812835.1). Classification (GTDB taxonomy): domain Bacteria; phylum Acidobacteriota; class Terriglobia; order Terriglobales; family Acidobacteriaceae; genus JAIQFF01. The sequence continues at coordinate 489,183 of CAWEWN010000006.1, read as the reverse complement.
TTCGCTGTGAATCACGATCCAGTGCGCGTGTCCGTCATTATCCCCACCCATAATGAAGCGCAGTCGATTGCGCTCGTCTTAGCGGATCTCCCGTCCGGCCTCACGACGGAAGTCATCATTGTCGACAGCAACTCGAGTGATGGAACACCCGAGATCGCCGCAAGTATGGGAGCGCGCGTCGTTAAGGAACCGCGCCGCGGCTATGGACGAGCGTGCCTCACCGGTCTAGCCACAGCAAATTCCCCTGACGTGGTTGTGTTCCTCGATGGCGACTACAGCGATCGGCCCTCCGAACTGCCAATCCTTCTAGCTCCAATTACCGAAGGACGCGCGGACATCACACTCGGTTCCCGCCTACATGGCGAAAGTTCAGCCGGGGCATTGCCCTGGCATCAAGCGTTTGGGAATCGTCTCGCCGCCAGTCTGATTCGGCTTCTGTATGGACTAAAAATCAGCGACCTCGGCCCCTTTCGCGCCGGTCGCGCGGATGTACTACGCGCCCTCGCTCTCGAAGAGACGACCTACGGCTGGGCGGTTGAGATGGTCCTGAAAGGCGCGCTGGCTGGATATCGCGTGGTTGAAGTCCCGGTCAGCTACTACCCGCGTATCGGTAAATCGAAGATCAGCGGTACGCTGAAGGGCACGGTCGGCGCCGCCTGGTTCATTCTCAGCCTGATCGTGCGCTATTATTTCCGGAGTCGAAGTACCGGGAGGCCGCGGCCAGCATAGGTCTTGGAGGATCGCCCACCCAAGGCCGCTTTTGGCTCAGTGGGGCCGTTCTACGGCTGGACTGCGGTTATCGAGCGCGTCATAGAGAAGCTTGGATCGAGTGATCGGGGCGCGAGTCCTCCAACGGCAAAATAAATCAAGGGATGTATGATGCCGCCATGGTTCTAGCCGAGCGCGGATCCGGACCAAGAAACCTCCTGGACATCATTGATTCGATTTTGTCGCTGATCCACACGGCTCCACAATTGTCCCAAATCCGACAAGTGCCTGACGACGGGCGAGACCGATAACAGGCTGGCATGACAGAGCGGCAGTTTGTCCTTTACGCGACTTTTGTCATCTGGACGAGTTTGTCATCTAGACAACTCTGTCATCCTGAGGGTAGCCGTTTTTCAGGCGTAGCGAAGGATCTCCCGCTTAACCGGCCTGCGCAAGCCAAACTGCAGCAACGCCTAAGTCAGCCAAACTCGTGAAAATACAATCCCACTCAAGCCAAAATCGGGCTTGAGTGGGCCACCGTGTGAAAACCAATCGGACCACCCCCCCGCGCTCCAAATAAAACTTACCAGTTTTATATGCCTTGACACGTATATACTCCATGGAGTATATCAACGGTATGGGATCTGCCTTCGAAATCATCGCCGAGCCGAACCGCCGCGCCATATTAGGTCTTCTCGCCTCGACACAACAGTCGGTGGGAGAAATCGAGCGCCAACTTCGTATGTCGCAGCCGGCTGTGTCAAAGCACCTGAGAGTGCTGCGTGAGGCCGGTTTCGTGGAGTCCACGACAGACGCACAGCGTCGTCTCTACCGGCTCAAACCGGAACCTCTTCATGAGGTGGATGCCTGGCTGGCCCAGTTCCGCCGATTCTGGTCCGCCCACGTAGATGCACTCGAACGCCACCTCGATCGAATAGAGCAATCAACTCCAACAAGAAGAAATACAAAGAAAACAACGCGGCCCAAACCGCGAAAGTGACAAAGGAGAAGAAAATGAAAATCAAAGTGACCAGCCTATATGTGGACGACCAGACTAAGGCCCTGCGCTTCTATACCGAGGTACTGGGCTTTACCAAGAAGACCGATTTCAGCCAGGGCCCATATCGCTGGCTGACCGTGGCCTCGCCCGAGGAGCCAGACGGCACCGAGCTGCAACTGGCGCTGAACAGCAATCCCGCAGCCAAAGCCTATCAGCAGGCGATGTTTCAACAGAGCCAGCCCGCGATCATGTTCTACACCGACGACGTCAAGGGCGACTACGAGCGGATCAAGTCTCGCGGCGCCCAGTTCACCATGCCGCCTACCGACGTGACGGCTTCGACCATCGCGATGCTGAACGACACTTGTGGCAACCTCATTCAGCTCACCCAGCTGGCACGCTACTGAGGTCAGCCGTAAGGAGAAGAAGAATGTTCGATCGCGCGCAGTACACACCGGGTCCGGCCAGCGGAGCGCAAGTACGGAAGGACCGGGGACAAAACGGCGAAGAAAAGTGGACGCTCATTCTCGTCCGTGAATTGCGCCACCCGCCCGAGAAAGTCTGGGAAGCGATTACCGATCCGGTCCATCTGCGAGAGTGGGCACCGTTCGACGCAGATGGGAACCTGGATACGGCCGGCGCAAAGGTGAAGCTCATCACGGTAGGAGCGCCGGTACCGCGCGTTACCGAAACAATAGTGACGCGGGCCGATGCTCCCAATGTCCTCGAATACAAGTGGGGTGACTTCGATATGCGGTGGGAACTCGAAGACTCGGATGGCGGCACGCGCCTGACGCTGTGGACCAACATCGGTCATCGCTTCATCGCAATGGGTGCTGCCGGGTGGCACATTTGCTTCGATGTTCTCGATCGGCTTCTCACCGGTCAGCCTATCGGCCGCATCGTCGGCCCCGAGGCCATGAACTTCGGCTGGCAGCGACTGAACGCCGAGTACGCCAAGCAGTTCGGGGTGGAAACGCCTAACAGGCCGCCTGGCGTCGCGAAGCGCTGACTTTAACTTTCACGACGTCGCGCAGAAAACCTTCGCAACTGTACGTCGCATCAGCAAACCCGGAGAATAGACATCGCTGTCGCCATTCCACACGCCAGGAATGAGAAAGACCAAATCTCCGAATCCGCCGCGCAACTCTCATGCTGCCTCGCTCATCTGACTTTTTATTACTCTCAGGACCCGGTCACCGCCGTTTGACCTGATCCGCACAAGGAGACCTGATGACTCTGACGCCGAAAAATACGATCTGCCTGTGGTTCGACAAGGACGCACATGATGCAGCGCGCTTCTACGCCGCAACCTTTCCTAATAGCAAAGTGACCGCTGTTCACAAAGCGCCCGCTGACTACCCGGATGGCAAGAAGGGTGATGAGCTGACGGTGGAGTTCACCGTTCTTGGAATTCCCTGCCTCGGCCTCAACGGCGGCCCGATGTTCAAGCACAGTGAGGCCTTTTCCTTCATGGTCGCGACGGACAATCAGGAAGAGACGGACCGCTACTGGAACGCGATTGTCGGCAACGGCGGCCAGGAGAGCGCGTGCGGTTGGTGCAAAGACCGGTGGGGTCTCTCCTGGCAGATCACGCCGCGGACGCTGATGGAGGCGCTTGCGGCTGGTGGCGGTGAAGCAAAGCGTGCCTTCGAGGCGATGATGACGATGACCAAAATCGACGTCGCAACGATCGACGCAGCACGGCGCGGCTCACAAGTATCGCCGACCGCGAAATCATTCAAAGCCTGATTTGACTTGAGAAAAGCGGTAGACGACACTGTTTCAGAAAACGAAGCGACGATGAGGATGGATCTGCTGCGATTTGACGGTGCTGTCGAGCGGGATCCCGCCATCGATGCATGGATGAAAGAACATGCTGGTCCGTTGGGGGCGATCGCGCACCGATGGTTTGAGGTGATGCGAAAATGCGGAGACGAAGTGCGGGAGCTTTTTCATGACGGCTGTCCCGTTGCATGCTTGGGCGACGTACCCTTTGGCTACGTCAATGTATTTACTTCGCACGTAAACGTAGGCTTTTTTCAGGGCGCAGGCCTGCCGGATCCAGCCCGCCTGTTACAAGGTACCGGCAAGTTCATGCGCCACGTAAAGCTGAGACCTGAAACGACCACAAACTCCGCAGCGCTAAGAAGACTCATCGAAGCGGCATACTCGGACATAAAGGCGCGCGTCGAACACGGCTAGATCGTCCCGCATTCTAAATCGTATTCAATTTGGGGTGCCCCACTTCTCGCATCTTTTGCGAGAAGTGGGAACTCGCTCGAAGCACAAATCATATTCAGGCGGGTGGCCCATTCAAGCCCGGTTTTGGCTTGAGTGGGGCAGTTCCACAACTGAACAGAGTCTTCCCTTCCCTCGTTCAGTTTTCGCACCGTGGCGGAACTTGCAGGTTGCACCGAGCGCAGCTAAATTAGGTGCGAGAAGTCGGAGTCATACATGAAAAGGACAGACTCGATGGAATTTTCCTCTGCAGTCATCTCTGCTTCTGCGTCGATCGACCAGAAGATCAAGGAACTTGGTGACTGGCGCGGAAAGACACTCGCCAAAGTACGTGACGTCATACATGCAGCAGATCCTGAGATCGTCGAAGAGTGGAAGTGGGCCAAGGCGACATCGCCGGGGGTGCCCGTCTTTTCCCACGCCGGTATCGTCTGCACGGGGGAGACCTACAAGGATGCCGTCAAGATGACATTTGCCAAAGGGGCGTCGCTAAAGGACCCCGCAGGGCTGTTCAACTCCAGCCTCGACGGGAATGTCAGGCGCGCCATAGACATCCACGAAGGCAACAAGATTAATGAGGCGGCATTGAAAGACCTCATCCGCTCTGCCGTAGCCCTCAATCTCAAGGGGAAGAACAAGCCGAAAGCCAAACCGAAGTCCCGTAAATCCAGCAGCAAGCGGACCGGCTAGCTTCATCGACCGCTTCCCCCCAAGCAATCTGCTTATGGAATCCTCCAGCGAGACTGAAGAACGTTCGCCTCACAAGGCCCGAACCCTCGTTGTTATGGCAAAGGCACCCAGGCCGGGCATGGTCAAGACCCGTCTAGCCAAGGGCCTTTCAGTCGAAGCCGTCACCGAACTCTATAGCTGTCTTCTCGACGATACGCTGATGCTCGCGCAGTCATTGAGCGGTGTCCAAGTTGCCATCGTGTGCCCGGCCGACGACGAAAACGAGCTGACGCAGTTGGTACGGACGCAGTTAAAGCGAAACGAGGTGAGCGTAGTAGCACAGACAGGCGCCGGGCTTGCCGCGGGACTCACGTCGGTGTTTACGCAATTCCCAGGGAGACGCACCATAGCCTTTAACAGCGACAGCCCGCATCTGCCCCGTTCTGTTCTCGAAGACGCATTCGAAACCCTCGCCACTCACGACGTAGTCGTGGGACCAACCCACGACGGCGGCTACTATCTCGTCGGGGCAAAGGCCTCGCACCCTACGCTTTTTGCACACGACGGAATGGGTACCAGCAGTGCGCTCGAAAGACTTCTGGCACACGCACAAGCTCTCGGACTATCCGTAGGGTTCGCCGCTCCTTTTTACGATATTGATGTATCCGACGACCTGACTCAGCTCGCAGAGGAGTTGCGGCTCGCTCCGGCGAGGGCGCCTCGCACGGCGGCATGGCTTAAAGAGTGGGAGGCCCGACTACCAACAAGCGCGGAAAAACTGTGAAGATCACCTCCGCGCAGAGAGTGTACATGCTTGGCGCCACAATGTGCGTGGCGCTGACCATCTGCTCGCGCAACTTCGGAGATAGGGGCGGGCCATACTTCATGGCCTCGCTGACGCTGGCGGGAATCGCCTACCTCTTCGCAGTCCGCGAGTTTTTCGCTACCCCCGGCTTCGAGCGGAGCGTCGCCCGGCGAGTTGTCGTCGTTGGGCTCGTCCTTGCTGCGGTTTGGCACATCGAATTTCTTCGACTGCCCGCAGGCGCCGATGACGATATCCATCGCTATGTTTGGGACGGTCGCCTGCAAAGACTCGGCTACAACCCTTATCTTGTTGTTCCCAGCGATCCTGCCGTTGAGGGACTGCACACTCCGGAAACCCGCAACTTGAACAACCCCAATCTACCAAGCCCCTATCCAGCAGGAGCGCAGCTTTTCTTCCGCGCAGTCACTGCGATTCAAGAAGACACCTTTGCATTCAAAGTGGCATTTGTGATTTGCGAGTTCGCCATCTTTTTCGTGTTACTCGATGTCTTGCGTTGTACCGGTCGAGGGGAGCACCTGGTTCTGGCGTTCGCGTGGAACCCATTGTTGGCTATTGAGGTGGCGGGGAGCGGCCACATTGATATTGTTGGCGCGCTGCTGCTGGTGGTGTCCGCGGCTGCGCTGGTACGTCGATGGCGTGCGATTGCTGCCGTCGCGCTTGGCCTGGCTATCGCGGTGAAATTTCTGCCGGCAGTACTCCTGCCCCTCTACTGGAAGCGGGTTCGCATTCGCGACGCGGTACTGGGTGCGGCCGTGGTCGCGGTTCTGTATCTGCCATTTCTTGGTCGAGGAAGCATTCCGATCGGCTCGCTGGGTACGTATGTGCAGACTTTCCGATTCAATGGTCCCGTTTTTGCCGCGCTCCATCATGTGGCCCCTTCTCCATTGCTGGCCGGAGTTGCAGTGCTAGTCGGACTAGCGACTGCAACCTGGTGCAGAACAAGAGGCGCAACGACCGAGCTGTCCCCGGACCAATTTACCTGGGCTCAATTTGTTTGGCCCATGGCAGCATCCCTATTGTGTGCCCCGGTCATTTTCCCCTGGTACCTGCTCTGGCTGTTGCCATTTCTGACGTCGCCCTCGACACTGCTGATTATCGTTTGGACAGTCAGCATCATCCCGGTTTATGTTCAATGGCACTTGCGCACACTTGGGCGTCCCTGGGGAACGCTTCCGGTTTGGGTGATGGTGCTGGAATACGGATGCGTCGCAACGGTCAGTACAATTATGTTTTTTCGCCGAACGAGACGAGTCTAAGCGCAAACCCGGCATCTGGGTGCCCCACATTTCGCTGACTTTGCGAAATGTGGGATTCCACGAAAGTCGACCTCATCGAGTTTTACTAAACCTCCAAAAATATTGCGCCACGGGAAGTCGACTAGCCGAATGTAGATTACGCAACCAAAGTTTTGCTACCATGCTTCTCCGAATCTTGAAGGCCCTGCCTGTCATCTTAAGATCCAGTCTTCAAGCCACCGAGGACGTCCCCATGAATGCAAATCCGACAACGGAACCAACTCGCGCGAGCTCTCCTCCGGCCAGTGTCGAGCAGCGATTGAAAGAACTGCAAATCGAACTCCCTGCGCCTCCTGAGCCATTTGGGATCTACGCGGAAGCCGTTCAGACAGGCAATCTACTTTTTCTGACCAGAATGCTTCCCACGGAAGGCCGAGCGGCAAAATTCCTTGGGCGCGTCGGAGCGGAGATCGATGTAGAAACCGCCCGCAAGGCCGCTCATCTCGCTGCGCTCAACGCCCTGGCCGTTGCGCGCAAGCATCTGGGTTCTCTCGACAAGGTGACACGGGTCGTTCGTCTCGGTGTCTCAGTAGCCACTTCAGGAGACGTTCGCGATCAGCCAAAAGTCGCTGACGCCGCTTCGGAGTTGTTGCAAGACGTCTTCGGAAAAGATAAGAACCCTTGCCGTCTGGTATACGGCGTCGCCAGTCTTCCGCTTGGCACACCGGTCGAACTGGAAATCATTTTCGAGGTCGCGGCGTAAGCACAGAACGAACGATGCGTATTTTCCCTTTACTCCGCTGGAGTTACTGCTCACGAATCTGCTGCGTGGCATTGTTGCTTATGGTCACTCCAGCAGCCCTTACTTCGCGCGCCGAAGCGCAGCAAAAGGAACGTCTGATGGAACACCCAACGTTTTACCGCACGATACAGATCGATGGGCTCTCCATCTTTTATAGAGAAGCCGGCCCGAAAGAAGCTCCGACGATTCTTCTATTGCACGGGCTTCCCTCGTCGTCGCGCATGTTCGAGCCACTCTTCGCGCGTCTTTCCGATCGCTATCATCTTGTAGCACCCGATTACCCGGGCTTCGGACACAGCGACTGGCCGGACCCGAAAACCTTCGCGTATACCTTTGATCGCCTTGCCGAGATCACGAACCACTTTACCGAAGCGCTCAAGCTTTCACGCTACACGCTTTACATGCAGGACTACGGCGGACCTGTTGGTTTTCGCATGGCCTTGGCTCATCCTGACCGGATCGAGTCTCTCATCGTCCAGGACGCCGTATCGCACAACGAAGGCCTGGGGGCAAACTGGAAGGCACGGCGCGCCTTCTGGGCCGATCGCGCTGCGAATGAAAGTACGCTGCGTACAAATCTGCTGTCGCTGGCGACAACGCGGACGCGGCACGTAGGAAATGATCCCGACGTGGAGCGCTACGATCCCGATCTCTGGACCGATGAATTTGCCTTCCTCAATCAGCCCGGCCAAGCCGAAATTCAAAGCGACCTGTTTTACGACTATCGAACCAATGTAGATGCCTATCCCAAATGGCAGGCCTGGATGCGTGAGAAGAAGCCGCGCCTGCTGGTGATCTGGGGAAAGTATGACCTCTCGTTCGACCCCGGCGAACCGGAACGCTACCGCAAAGACGTTCCGAACGCTGAAATTCATGTTCTCGACGCTGGTCACTTCGCGTTAGACACTGCTGCGGATGAGATTGCCGCATTAGTTCGAGGCTTTGTCGGGTCCTCCCATTAAAGGTTGAATACTATGAAACGGATCGCTTGCTTGCTGGCAGCAGTTGCAGCCGCGGCCGGTGTTATCGCCTTCACGGCTCCCGCATCGGGACATGCCGACGAAGCGGCTTCCCCAATCTATGGCGTCACAATTCCGGCCGGATACCGCGACTGGAAAATAATCGCCGTGGACCACCTTCTCTTAGCAGGCAAATCCGACCAGTTACGTGCTCAACTTGGCAACGATATCGCGATCAAGGCCTATCGGGAGGGGACGATTCCGTTTCCGGACGGCTCGATCATTGCGGCGATTCACTGGACTCGTGTCCCGTCGGAAGGCAACAACAAAGTCCTGAACGGTCCCTTCCCCGGTACGCAGTCTTTCGTGATCGGGTCCGTCGTGAACGTTCAATTCATGGTCAAGGATTCACAGAAATACGCCACGACGGGCGGATGGGGGTTCGCCGATTTCAGGGACGGAAAGCCGGGCGACAAGGCCCTGCACGAGACCTGCTTCCCCTGTCACGTGCCTGCGAAAGATCGCGACTATGTATTCACTCGATACGCACCTTGATACCGAGAGACGCAAGGAGCCGAGAAAAGCGTACTGACCCGGACCAAGCAGACCGAAGGTGATTGTTGATGGATATAGTCGAAGATCTCGATTTTAGCCGCCGGCGTTTCCTGGGCAGTGCGGCCTTAACAATTGGAGCTCTTGGGTTCGGAATGATTGTCTCCGCAAAGACGCTACCCGGTGAGTTGGGATCTCTAGTTAAAGCGACAACGTGGCTCAACTCGCAGCCACTGACTGCCGCTCAACTGGACGGAAAAATCGTTCTGGTCGATTTCTGGACGTATTCCTGCATCAACTGGCGGCGCCAACTTCCTTACGTTCGAGCATGGGCAGAAAAGTACAGAGATCACGGATTGGTGGTGATCGGCGTACATGCACCCGAGTTTTCGTTTGAGAAGGACATTGAGAACGTTCGCTGGGCCGCAAAAGACATGCGCATCCAGTATCCGATCGTCATCGACAACGACCACCAGATTTGGCGCGCATTCAACAACGAATACTGGCCGGCACTCTATTTCGCCGATGAACAGGGACACATCCGGCATCAGGTTTTCGGCGAAGGTCAATATCAGCAGTCGGAAGCTGTGATCCAACGACTGCTAGCCAAAGCAGGCAAAAGCAGCGTTCCAGGTGGAGTGGTTTCGGTCGATGCTCGCGGTGCCGAAGCCGACGCCGATTGGACCGAACTGGGTTCGGGAGAGAACTATGTCGGCTACGGACGCACCGAGAACTTCGCATCACCCGGCGGCGCAAAAGCGGATGAGGCTCACGTCTATGCAGCACCCGGACATCTGAGACTCAACGCCTGGGCTCTTTCGGGCGATTGGACGATGGGTAGAGAATCTGTCCTACTGAACCATCCCGATGGACGAATTTTGTATCGCTTTCACGCCCGCGACCTGCATCTGGTAATGGGACCGGCGGCACCAAAGACTCCTGTACGATTTCGAATTGCAATCGACGGACAGGCGCCGCATACGGCTCACGGTGTCGATGTGGACGATCAGGGCAAAGGAACCATTACGGAACCACGAATGTACCAGCTGATCCGGCAACCGGCACCTATCGCCGATCGGCAGTTTGAAATTCAGTTTCTCGACGCAGGTGCGGAAGCCTTTTCATTCACCTTTGGCTGATCCACCAGACTAATGGAAAGAACCAAGGAGCATTTGATCATGGACATGAAGCTGGAAGTCATCGTCATCTCTGTCTCGGACGTCGACCGCGCGAAGGAGTTCTACAAGAAGCTTGGGTGGAGACTGGACGTCACACCGCCGTTCGTCGTCCAACTCACGCCGCCGGGCTCGTGGTGCTCGGTGCAGTTCGGCAAGAACTTCACGTCCGCCGCGCCCGGTTCATCCAAGGCGTACCTCATCGTCTCGGACATCGTAGCTACGCGAGAACAACTGGTCGCTGCCGGCGTCGAGGTGAGCGAGTTCGTCCATCTCGGGCCGAACGGCCTAATCAGCGGCCTTGATCCCGAGCGTCGCAGCTATTACTCGCGCGCATCGTTTAGCGACCCCGACGGCAACGTCTGGCTGCTACAAGAGATCACTACCCGGCTTCCAGGACGCGTCGATCCTGGCGCAACGTCATACAGCTCTGCAAGCGACCTGGAAACGGCCCTTCGGCGCGCCGCGGCCGCCCACGGCGAGCACGAGAAGCGCATCGGCAAGGCAGACGCGAACTGGCCGGAATGGTACGCCAAGTATATGGTGGCGGAGCAGTCCGGCGAGAAGCTGCCACAATGAACACTTCCCACGCAATCGTCATCGCACGCGACCCTTGTTCCGGTTGGTATCGAGGCCCACATAGCCGGCTAAACAGAAGGAGTACATATGCCCACAATCCATTTTCGTCAGACAACCACCTTGACGCCCGAGCAGTACCTCGCTGGGCTTACTGACTTCGGCCCAGGCCGAGCGAAGCTTTTTGGCAATAGTGCCGACCAGTACCTCAAGGTCCATCACCGCGGCCCGACGGACGCCGATGTTACCGAAGGCTCCGGCGGCATCTGGGAACGCCTGCACTACGACTGGTCCGATCCCAATCACGTCGTGCTCACGACCACCGACTCGAACGCCTGGGGAGGCGCGTCCGGCCATACCTACAACTTCACGCGAAATCCCAACGGCACCACCGATATTGACGCGATTGTCGTCCGCGAGGGAAAGAACCTCAAGGGATGGCTGCTCGGCCTGGTCGTCGGGACCATCGGCAAGGGCGTTTTGGAAAAAGCATTTGTAAACTCTGTCAAGGCCATCGAAGCCCGCAATCGCCTGGCCGCCTGAGCCGCGGTTCAACGTGAGCGCTATGAAGTGCTGGGTGCCCCACTTCTCGCCGCTGTTGCGAGAAGTGGGCCCAACCACGAAGTACAGCGACGTTGTATCCGAAGCGGGTCGATCCAGGTTCGCTCTGGGCACGGAAGGGACGAAAATGACTGAGTCGCAAGAGTGGACACAGCGTCACGCGGCGGGCGGGACCCCGTGCGCATTTTTTGGTTACACTGTCATCCAGCACAGCATACGTTCGATTCACCGAGGAGCGATCTTTATGAAAAATGTCCGCCATTCAACCATGATGGGTCTACTGCTTTGCGGAGTGCTGACTCTTGCGTCAAACTCCTGGGCGCAGCAGCGCTCGCCACTTCTTGATCAAGTCGCCAAGACATACGGGGTCGATTCGTGGGACAAAGTTGAGGGCATCCGTTATACCTGGAACGGGGAGATTACCGGACTTTTCAAAGCTGCTCACAAGTGGGAGTGGGAGCCTAAAGCCAACAAGGTGACCTTCGAAGGCACGGACAAAGACGGCAAGCCGGTCAAAGTTTCATACGTACGCACCGACCCCAGCACCCAATCCGACGCCGTGAAGAACGAAACCGACCCGAGCTTCATCAACGATAACTATTGGACTCTGTTCCCTTTCCACGCCTATTGGGACAAGGCCGCCAGCGCGATCGATCAGGGCAAGTTCAATCTGCCAGTCGGCCCCGGCACGGCCGAACTGCTCCCCATAAAGTATCCCGCCGATGGCGGGTACACACCCGGCGACACCTGGGACCTGTACGTCGGCAAGGACAATCGCGTCGTATATTTTGTATACATCCGCGGCGGGGCCAAGCCGCCGAGTCGCGTCCTGGCGACGTGGGCAGGCTATAAAAAAGCAGGTCCAATTCTTTTCTCAACCGAGCATCGCGGCTTCGCCGACGGAAAGCCCCTGCACATCTTCATCTCTGATGTGTCAGTCAAGCTGACCGGTTCGGATAAATGGATCCCCGCGCAGTGAGTGGTGGTACCGACAAAGTAAGCCTTCCTCTTGTCATTCCGACAAGGAGCGCAGCGACGCAGGAGGAATCTGCTGTTGCGGACAGCGCCACAAACGCTGCCATCAAAAGCAGATTCCTCCTCTTCGCTGCGCGAAGCGTCGGAATGACAAAAGGGTTGGCGGTCTGCATGCTCCACGAACTGTAAAATGCTCTCATCGCATGAGGGCCGACATCGATCTCGATATTGGGCGAAAGACCTTCGCATCCGGCCTTCTGCCGGATTTAATTTCTGCCCTGCGCCGAGTGCCGGCCAGGCAATCTGGTCGCGTTGCTCGGTGACGAACCGGGCATCGGACCCGAGTTGGAAACCTGGTGCCGATTCACCGGGAATTCACTCGTGGAGACAACAGTTGAAAACGGCCGTACCCGCTGGGTCTTCCGCTACGGTGGGGTTGAAACACATCCAGACGAGAATCGCCCGGTGGGCTCGCGCCTTTGGCTCTACACCAATTTCGACTGTAACCTGCATTGCGACTACTGCTGCGTGCGCTCCTCGCCCACGGCGCCGCGACGCGAACTGGGACTCGACCGCGTACAACGAATCGCTCGTGAAGCGGCAGAGCTAGGCGTCAAAGAAATCTTCCTGACCGGAGGCGAGCCGTTTCTGCTGGAAGACATCGGCGATATTCTGCTCTCGTGCGCGACAGCTGCGCCCACCACTGTGCTGACCAACGGAATGCTCTTCGCCGGCCGGCGCGCAGAGGCCCTGCAATCGTTGCCCCGCGATCGAATTGTTCTGCAAATCAGCCTGGACAGCGCTACGCCAGAACTCCACGACCTCCATCGCGGACCGGGCACATGGGCCCGCACTCGCGAAGGTATCCAGCGCGCTCGCGAGTACGGCTTTCGAGTGCGACTGGCGGCCACGGTTTCGACCGATGCTGAGGCTGAGTCGTTCCGTCAATTCCTCGATGATGAAAAGATTGCGCCGGAAGACCGCGTGATCCGCCGGATTGCGTTGCGTGGTGCCGCCAGCGACGGCGTCGCAGTGAGTCGAGCCGACTTAGTGCCGGAAGTCACCATTACAGCCGATGGCGTGTACTGGCATCCGGTCGGCGCCGAGGATGCTGATCTGTTGGTCACGCCCGACATTTTCCCTCTGTCCGAGTCCTTCGCCGCAGTCCGCCGCGCCTTCGACCGCGAGGCCGAGCATGGAAATAAACTGGCCAGAATTTTTAACTGCGCGTGATGACCGTGGCCCGGATCCTCGACTCTGGGTGCCCCACATTTCGCCGGTTTTGCGAAATGTGGGACCTGCCCGAAGCCCGGACGTAAGTCGCGTCGACCGAATTCTGAGCCGTTGAATGGCACGTGTCCGACCAGGAAGACACGCCCACTTCTCGCAACCCCAGCGAGAAGTGGGGCACCCGATCCAGATCAATTCCCACAATCTGGCGGCGTACGATTCAGCCTCCGCAAGGCATCTTTTGCCGCAGCCATATCGGGATTGAATTCCAGGACACGCAATGCCGTCGCCCGCGCCTCGTCGAAGCGCTTCTCGTCGCAGAGCGTTACCACCAGGTTCATGCCCAGATCGCTTCTGCCGGGCGCATGACGAAAATCGCCTTTCCACAGCTCCACAGCTTGGCTCAGCTGTCCGCTCTTCGCCTCAATGACGCCGAGGTTGGCAGCGGCATCTATCAGGTCTGGATCGAGGACCAGCGCCCGCCGGTAGAGTTCGGTGGCCCGCCGGGTTTCGCCACGCCTTTGGTCGACGTAGCCCAACGCGCTCAAGACCTCGGGGTCATCAGGAAACTTCGATGCCGCCGAGCGCAACAACTTCTCGGTCTCGGGGTCGCCTGCGTCCAAACCCTCGTTTGCCAGAGATTCCCACGCCAGGGCCAGGTCCCGGATATCCTTTTCGGCCTCTGAAGTGTCCGGAAACGGAACCAGGTGCAGCCTGTCTGGCGTTACTGTCGATTGCCTTAACGAGTCGGCGGGAACTCCCTGAAGACGCGGAATACGGTGATCGGTGACCTGGGTATGCGCGACATCCGTACTGGCAGAGGCTGGCATATGGCACGATGTGCAGTCGGGCTGCGCGGCGTGGTGCCGGGTTCCGAAGTCAGTGCCATGGCAGGCCAGGCACTTCGCCCGATAGTACGAGACCCGCTCTTCGGCCGAAGGCTGATAGTGGGGATCGTGACAACTGGTGCACGACATTCCGTCCCCGGATTTCTTCTTGCAGACACTTTGCGCCATCGCCTCGACCTGGCTGACTCCGCCCAGTCCGCCCTCGTGCGAACCTGCCAGTACGTAGTAGCGAATGTACTTGGAGAGAGACTCTCCGGGCTGGAACTCATACGCGTGCCGCCCCGGCCGCTCGATCGCGACCTTGCCCTCCAGATGGCACTGCATGCAGACGGCGTCCCGACGTTCGGGCGAGAGCTTGGCAGGATTTACCACGGGACCAGCGACTGTGCCGTTTTGCGCGGCGGAGATGTGCGCTGCCCCCGGACCATGGCAGCGTTCACAGGTGACTCCCGCATGGAGGAACGGCGGTACCGGGTAAAGGTTATCCGTTCCTTTAGCTGGCGCCCGCATCTCACTGACGTGGCAGCGCAAACAGCTGGTGTAGGCAGGCAGATTAAGAGGTATCTCGCGGGCATTTTGATATGCCGGCGCCATGTCCCAGCGGCCTTCACCGCTGTACCAATTGACCGGCGACTCAAAGAGAAATCCGTCCTGCGCGAACAGGTAGCTCAAACCGCGCCGTCCCGAGCCGATGTAGTACAGCAGCTCCCGTTTTCCCCGTACCGCGGGATCTCCGGGACGCTCGAAGCTCAGCCAGACGTGTCCGGCTTCGGAATAGACGCGGTAGTGCACACCCGAGCTGCGATGAAAAAAATCGGCCGGAACGACGTTCTGAATCGCCGGACCGCTGGCGCGCGCCATGGAAGTCCGAGCATATGACTGGTAGATCACCGCATGGCAACCCGCACAAGCCTCGTTGCCTACATATCCGGGGACATCTTCAGAAACGGCAGAAACTGGAAGCTGGCTGACACCGGGTCGCTCCCCGGTAGTGGTTGCGGGCAGATGCGAAGGCTGAAACTGCGCGATGGCAGAAAGGCAAGCAAACCACAGCAATACCGCAAGGCCGATCCGGCTCAACAACGCAGTCCTCGGAAGCAGCCCCGCTAGTCAGATGATGCTTTGGCGCAGAAAGGTTTTCCAGGTTGGGTGCCCCACATTTCGCTGGGTTTGCGAAATGTGGGATCCCGCCAGAAAACCGGACGTGGAATCGGGTCGACGGGACACTCCCATTTCTCGCAAACCCAGCGAGAAGTGGGGCACCCAGTTCTGATCTCTCAAGCCGATTTCGCGAAGACCTGCTCGAAGAATCCCTGTTGGGAGGCGGCCTGCCGCAGTTCAGCGTAGCCATCCACATGAGGCAGCAGCCAGCGCCGAAGTCCTTCCGCATCGAGGATAGGGCGGTGGTCCGGGTTATCGTAGCTCATGGCTGAAAGCGCGTCGACGAAGCGGCGCTCCCGCTCGGGATCGAGATCGGGCCGGGCTGTGAACATGCAATGGTTATAAGGCGGAGAAGACCATATCTCACGAAGGCCGCCTTCGGGCACCAGCTTTTCGCTCCGAACCGTGTCCCAGAAAGGACTGCCGATAGCGCCGGCGTCGGCCCGCCCATCGAGGACAGCTCGCACCACTTCCACTTCGCTAGTCCCGGTATCGCCATGTTTGCCCAGGTCGCTGTTGAAACGGAGCGTGCGGTAGTCTTTCCCCTCGCGCATGCCGTGCTGCTGCAGAAAGTGAACTGGCAGAATCGCCGCATGTCCACTGTCTCGGCTGCCAATCGCGAGCGTCCGGTCTTTCAGGTCGGCGAGCTTGGAAATAGGACCTCCGCTGACTGCAACAATCTTTGTCATCCAGCCGAGATCAGTGTCGCGCATGGCAACCGCGCGGCAGGCGTGGCCGCTCCACTCATCCGCTTGCAGGTAAGCAAGGTTGGTGTTCCAGGCAATATCGATACGTGGCACTGCATCGCCAGGTTGGGCGAGGAGGGCCATGACCTGGGCCTCGTAACTCTGAAATAAAACGATCTCAACGGGCAAATGCGCTTCCTCGTGAAAGTAGCGCCGCATCCCTTCCCAAATCGTCACCACTTTCGGAGTGTAGGCGACAGCCCCCAGCCATATTATTTTGCTCATAATGTTTTTGCTTCTAGCTTCTGGCTCCTGGCCTCTAGCTAAGACTTCAAAACCGGCTCGTGCCAGAAGCTAGGAGCCAGAAGCCAGAAGCCCCGAGCTCTAAAAGAGCGGAATCCCCAACAGCGACTTCCCGATGAACTCGCGCAGAACGTCGCCCGTCGGCGCCATGACAGCCCCCGCATGCGCATCGCGGAACAGGCGTTCGATGCTCAAATGCTTGGAGAACGCGGCACCCCCGCAAACCCGCATCGCCGTCGAGGTCACGCTGATCGCGACGTCCCCTGCCGCTGCTTTGGACTCGAGCACGCGCAGCATGGTCGTCTCGCGCGGCTTCTCCAGATGATCAACCAGATCGTCGATGCGCGCCGACAGCCCGTCGGTATCAATCTGCATCGTCGCGAGCTGCGCCCGCAACGTGGGCAGGGCCTCTCCGAGGCTCTGGCCGAGATGCTCGAATTTCGCGTTCTTGAGATGCGACGCAGTGCCGGCAACTGCCGCTCGACACAACCCCAAGGCCACAGATGCCGCCCCCAAATTGAACAGCGGAAGTATTACATTCAGCATCGCCGCAAAGCCGGTGCCATCATCAGTGAGTTGAAGATCGGACGAGACCTCGCAGTCTTCGAGCGTAATGGGCGAAGAAGCGTTGGCCCGAAGTCCCAGACCGTCCCAAGGCCCCGCCACTGCCAGTCCACGCGTTTTCGCCGGAAGAAGATAGAGGGTCGAATCGGTCGGTCCCGCCCCTTCAGGTGAAAGCGCAGAAACGACATAGCTCTGCGCCTGGCCCGCACTGGTCACCCACGATTTCTTGGCGCTGATGCGCACGCCGTTACCATTCCGCTGTGCGCGGGAGACAGGCGCCCAGAAATGGCTGCGCGACCCGGCTTCACTGAAAGCCAGAGTGGATAAATGGCGACCCGCCGAGATATCCTGCAGGATGGGCTTGACGGCCTGAGTCGCGCCTGGACGCGCCGTTGAGATAGCGGTGGCGCCGAGAACGTGCATGAGATAGACCATGCCGACCGAAGCATCTGCCTCGGCCAGAGTCGCGATCACAGCAGCCAGCGTGCGAGGTCCCAATCCTGAGCCTCCGACATCCGCGGGCAACATCAACCCAAGCAGACCGGCCTCACCCAGGGATGCGACAGCCTCAGTAGAGAATCGTCCTGCCTTGTCGTTTTGCCCTGCGGATGGCGCCAACACGCGACCGGCGATCTCCTGCGCTTTCGAAACGGCTGCGTCATGAGTCATGATCGTTCCCTCAGATTAGACGAACCAGGATTGTCGCCGAGGATGCGCGGAGTGGTCAAACCGTCTGGCGGTAGCTGGGAGGCATCTGCGTTGCGCAGCGTGAGATTTCTAAAGCCTGAAAATTCTGGCGGAGAGGGGGGGATTCGAACCCCCGATACCCGTTAAGGTATGTCCGCTTTCGAGGCGGATCGTTTCAACCACTCACGCACCTCTCCGAGTCAGTCATCACTCGTCAGAAAAATCCTCAGCCGCTGAGAACTGAGAACTGCCAACTGACGACTTTTCTTCGCGCCGACGACGAAAGAAAGCCTGCACTATCTCGGCACAACGCCCTGCCAGCACCCCGCTGCGGACCTCCATGCGATGGTTCAGGCTGGGATGATTCAGGACCTGCATCACCGAACGGACAGCGCCCGCTTTAGGGTCATCCGCGCCATAAACCAGGCGTTTCAGCCGAGCATGAACCAGCGCGCCGGCACACATCGCGCACGGCTCAATTGTAGCAAACAGCTCGCAGCCTTCCAGACGATGGTTGCCGAGTGCGGCACCTGCTTCGCGCAGCGCGATGATCTCGGCATGGGCCGTTGGGTCGGAGTCGCCGAGATTGCGGTTGCCCCCGCGACCGACGATCTTGCCATCACAAACCACCACAGCCCCGACTGGCACTTCCCCCGCCTCAAGCGCACGCTGGGCCGCGCGCAAAGCTTCCTCCATAAACAGTTCGTCCGACTTCGCATCGAGAGGAATATCCATATTGCCAGCCCGAATATCAAGATCGGGGTGCCCCATCCTGTCTCTCCGTTTTTTGGAGAGACAGGGTGGGTGATGGAGCCGTCACTGGTCCAGATTCGAGTATTGCCGGGTGCCCCGTCCAAGCTCCGCTTGGGCGGGGGTTTGGGACACATGGTCAACCACCAACACAGTATCTCGTATCAGACCACAGTAGCGTGGACTTCCAGGTACTCGGCTTTTATCACCGTGTGATTCGGATCGCCCTCATTGTTCTTAGTCCAGTGCTCAGTCAGCTCGGCAGCCAGAGTTTTCTGACCTGCTTCATCGAGACGCGCAAATGTCATCTGCGTAGGGCCAAAATATTTTCTAAAGAAAGCCACCGCGTCCGCTGGCGGAAAAGGATAGTCGAAGTGCATGTACTGCTTCGTCATTTTAAGGCGAGTTTTTCCGCCCAGTCGTTCGGTAACGACCTTCTCATCACCCCATAGCGAAGGAGCAGGTATTCCGGGCGGTGGCGGCGCGTGGCGGGAGGTGATTTTGAACATCTGACCCACGAAGCCCTCCGGAGTCCAGTTGCCCATGGCGATCAAGCCGCCGGGGCGGCACACGCGGACCAGTTCAGACGCAACCACCTCTGGCCGCGGCGCAAACATGGCGCCGAACATGGAAACCACAACGTCGAATCGCGCTGCTTCGTAAGGCAGCTTCTCCGCATCGCCCTCGACGAATTCGATCTTCAGATTTTCATCTGCGGCGCGTTTGCGCGCCTGCTCCAGAAGATTGGTCGCAATGTCGAGGCCGATGACCTCGGCTCCCGTCCGGCCTGCGGGAATGGATTGGTTCCCCGTGCCGCACGCTACGTCCAGCACCTTCGTCCCTGGCTTGAGATGGAGCCGTTCGATGAAGTCTTCCGCTCCATGGGAATTCAGTTTTGCAATCTCACCGAAGTCGCCCGCCATCCACATGGACCGCATGCGCTGCTTTAACTCTGCAAAGCCCTCAGGCGAGCCAGCCATAGTTGCCCCCTCATAAAAATCATGATTAGGAGAAAGTATACGGGAAGGATCCAATGTGGTCGCGGGTGACTCGCCCGCGCGGCAGCGACACCGAAGAAGAAAGTCGTAGAGTTTATTGATCCGCGCCGGTGATTTTGGTTTCCACGTGCGTGTGCTCGAAATCCTTGTTCTCCAGAGACACTGTCATTGTGCGATTGAACAAGAAGAACACACGGATGCGAAATTCGCTGCCCAGGCTGCTGGGAAACCAGGCGCCATCTTCCTGCCGTCGGTAGTGGACCGCGAAGCCGAGGCCGGGCAAGTCAGTGCCCAGAAATTTCCGGACGCCGAAAGGTAGTGGTTGTGAGAGCTTGGTAAACACATAAATCGGCTGGAACTCCTGTGCGTCAATGTAAGCCTCGCCGGCCCAATCTATGTCCTCGTCGTCCTTTGGAGTGAATGCGACGTGGTAAGCCGGACGCCCTTCGAATGGCTCGTGGTCAATGAGGCGAAACTTGTATTCCTTTTGCTCGTCGCTCGTCAGCGGGAACAAGTCGTGGGCCAAGCCGTCTTTGGACTTTTCGTCCGTAACATCTTCACGAAAGGCATGGACCAGTTCGCCGTCGGTGCTGTCGGCCTTCGGGCACTGGCTCGCCGCTGAAGGCTTGGTATTTGCCCTTGTGCCAATACCGGCCCGTCAACTGTTCGAGCGTCCTTTCCGTATGGTCGGACTTGGGGACTACGTGGTAGTCGGCGGTTTCTTCGCGCAGGACTTTGCCACTGGATTTCTTGGAAATGACCTGAACGTGCTGATGATAGATGTACTGGTTGCGCAGCTTTTCGCTGCTGTCCTGGTTGGTAGCAACCCGGGCCATAATCGTTTCGGTCGTCAGCGAGTCGTCTGCTTTCGCTGAAACAGCGACGAGCAAGAGGAACGGGATCAGGCGGAGCTTCGCCATTAGGCATGTCCGGGATTATGTACGGACTTCTCAGACGAAAGTTCAATTTAGTTTGACGGGCGCTGCGGAGCTTCGCTCCGCCGGGCAGGTGAGGACACCTGCCCCTACGTGAGCAGGGTGGTCTTATCCCAGCTGGACTTGCAGCACTTCTCCGGGCAGTCGAACCAGGGTGGCCCTGGCTGCGGCTTCACGGGACTCTGCGGTATGGACCCGTTCCGGCCTGACGAACGGAGTTTCATCGGCTTGCATTCTCTCCATCCGTATTCCCAGGGTTCGCTCCAACTGGTGCAACTCTGAGCGTTGTTCCCGAGCAAACAGCGTCGAAGCCACGCCCTGTTCTCCGGCGCGTCCGGTACGGCCGACGCGGTGGATGAAGTTTTCCGCCACCTCGGGTAGATCGTAGTTGATGACGTGGGCAATGTCCTGCACGTGAATGCCGCGTGACGCCAAGTCGGTGGCCACCAGGATGCGGAAACGTCCCTGCTGAAATCCGGTCAGGGCAGCGGTCCGCTGAGACTGCGAACGATCACCGTGGATCATTGCCGCAGTGAAGCCTTCCTTGGTCAGGTTTCGGGCCAGGCGCTCGGTGCCGCGCTTGGTACGGGCAAAAATCAGGCAACGTCCAGTTTCTTTCGAAAGCAGACGGTGCAGCATCTCCTGCTTGCGGTCGGCGGCGACTTCGAAAGCCTGGACCCGCACATTCTCTGACGGCTTCAAGGTAGAGCCGAAAGCCAGTCGGACCGGGTTTCTCGTGTAATCGCTGACCAGATGGGCCACCGACGCTTCGAGCGTGGCGGAAAAGCACATGGTCTGGCGATCTTTGGGCAGGACTCTGGCGATCCGGCGAAGCGCCGGCAGGAATCCCATATCCAGCATGCGGTCGGCTTCGTCGAGGATCAGCACTTGTAACGTCTGGAAACTGACTAACCGGCGATCGAGGAAGTCTTCCAGACGGCCGGGAGTAGCAACCACAAGACGGGCTCCCCTGCGCAAGGCGGTCAATTGGCTGCCTTCAGCCAGGCCGCCTACGACCAGGGCCGCGGGCGACAGTTTAGAGCCGCGCAAGGCGTTGTACTGGTCAACCACCTGCATCGCCAGTTCGCGCGTGGGCACCAGCACCAGCGCCGCGATTCCAGATTTCTCTGAAGTTGGCTTACCGGACTGAAGCAGGCGCTCGATGACCGGAATCAGAAAGGCCAGCGTTTTGCCGGTTCCCGTCTGAGCGGTAGCGAGTACGTCTTTGCCGGCGAGTGCCTGCGGTATGGCCGCGGCTTGCACCGGGGTCGGAATGGAAAAGTTAAGGGACGACAATCTCTCCTGGGTATAAGGAGATAGGGGTAATTCTGTGAAACTCTGCATTATTGTTTTTTCTCTTTTTCTGTTGGCGGAAGCGATCGCGGCGCGCACACGAAGCTTCCGGGCGAGCAGCAACTAGCATTGCCAGTTTTATTTACGCCGAAGACGAACGGAGACAAATTAGGCGGGAATTCAGGTTCAACCCAGAGCAACCGCACCACAACCGTGGTATTAGACGCAACTGAAGTATAGCACGAGCGGTAATCAGGACCGCACAGGATGTTGCCCAAAAGGTAACTTTGGTGATGCGGCATCGAGCTGCCCGGATGGAGGATGTCGTCCGCCCGTCCAGTCCGCAGACGCCGTATCGAGCGTTGGGGTTCGCGTCCCGGAGGGACGCCTGATAGTAGCCCGGCGTTTCAACGCCGGGTACGCCACCCGCAAGATTCCCGTCCCGTAGGGACGGCTGAACCACCTCCACGACGTCAGCCCAACATGTATCCGCTGCACACCGGCGTCATCCTGAACGGCCTCAGGCCGTGAAGAACCCGGCGCGGACCACCACACCGCCGGGGATCCCCCGATTGCATTACACAGCCCGCAAGGTGTACCGTTCAAGCCCTACGAGGGGACCTGCACGCTGCGCCCAATCGAGGCGCGTTTACTTCGTCAACTAAATTAGTCAAGAGGAGTTACCATGCCTGATCAATTCGAACAGCTCAAGCAAAAATACCAACCCGTTCTCGACAAGATTCAGCAGGAAGGCGCTCAGCTTCTGAACGTCAACATGGACGGCAACCAGCTATACGTCAAAGCGATCGCCGTTTCCGAGGCCAGCAAGAACCGCATCTGGGACGCCATTAAGGCCGTAGACCCAACCTTCGCCGACCTGAAACATGACATCGAAGCCAAAGCAGGCGCCCAGGACTACACCGTGCAACCCGGCGACAACCTGTCCAAGATCAGCAAGCACTTCTACGGTGACGCCAACAAATACATGGCCATCGCCAAAGCCAATAATCTCGAAGACCCCGACAAGATCAAAGTCGGCCAGAAACTGGTAATTCCAGCAGCAGCGTAAAGCGGACTTCGGGCCTCAGACTTCGGACCTCAGGCCTCGCAGCCTTGGAGTTTGCTGAAGTCCGAGGTCCGACGCTGACGCCGGGTCTTGGCGCCGGTTTTAAGGAAGGAACCTATGCATCTGCTATGGACGCTGTTGATCGGACTCGTCATCGGGGCCGTGGCAAAATTCCTCATGCCAGGCAAGGACCCGGGCGGGATTATTGTGACCATGCTCATAGGCATCGCCGGATCATTCCTGGCAACCTGGGCAGGTCGCGCTATCGGCTGGTACCAAGAAGGACAAGCCGCGGGTTTCATCATGTCAGTCGTTGGGGCCATCGTGTTACTGGCCCTCTACCACATGGTCAAACCAAAAACAGCTTGAGCGCCGGTATGTGTGGGGCGGGCGCCCTCGCCCGCCGCCGTTGACGTTGATTTTGATGTCGCCGTCGATCTTAACTTCCACAACGCAAGAACGCGCAAAGCCGCAAAGCGGCGCCAGAATAAAGCCCCGGGCGTAAGCCCGGGGATAAAAACGAAAAAGCGACCAAGCTCCGAAGGAGCGAAAGAAACACTTCTAAACCGCCATAACAAGCGGTAAAACAAACGAGCCACGAGGAAACCATGCGCTGGACCCCAGGCGGCAGCACCGACGACGTTGAAGATCGCCGCGACGAAAGCGGTGGTGGCGGCTTCCGCCCCGGAGGCATCCACCTCGGACTGGGCGGAATCATCGTCCTCTTCATCCTGAGCCTGATCTTCAAGCGTGACTTCCTGTCGCTGGTCAGCAACGGTTCCATGGACACAGGCGGCTCCGCGGTCAGCCAGCCCGATCCCGCCCGCGATGCCCAGGAAAAGCCGCTGGTAGACTTCGTCACCTTCGTCCTGAACGACACCCAGAACACCTGGAGCCAGATCCTGCCGCAGCAGGGTGTTCCCTACCGGCACGCCAAGCTCGTCCTCTATCGCGACTACTACGGCTCGGCCTGCGGCGCGGCGCAATCCGCCACCGGCCCGTTCTACTGCCCCGAGGACGAAAAGGTCTACATCGATCTCGGTTTCTACGACGAACTGAAGCAGCGCTTTGGCGCCCCCGGAGAATTCGCCGAAGCCTACGTCCTGGCCCACGAGATCGGACACCACGTCCAGAAACTGCTGGGCATCGAAAGCAAAATGCGCCAGGCGCAGCAGCAGCACCCGGAGGCAGCCAACCAGCTTTCAGTTGCTTTGGAGTTGCAGGCTGACTGCTTCGCTGGCGTCTGGGGACGTTCCACGCAGGAGCGCAACCTGCTCGACCCCGGCGACGTAGACTCAGGCCTGAAAGCCGCAGCCGCGGTCGGAGACGACCGCATCCAGCGCATGAGCCGAGGCACGGTCAATCCCGAAACCTTCACCCACGGCAGCTCCGCCCAGCGCACCGAATGGTTCCAACGCGGCTTCCAGAACGGCTCGATCACAGCCTGCAACACCTTCCAGTAATCTAAACCAATGGAGTGCACTCAAAAAAAACCCCGCCCAAGCAAAGCTTGAGCGGGGCACCCTCCAGTGTGTAATGCTCGTTAGTAGCCTATTCCAGCGTTGATGTTGAAGTGCAACGCTGCCGTGTCCACGCGAGGAGCAATCGAGTAGCTGGCCTGCGTATCGTAGTCATCCGAACCATAAGAATCGTACGGCGCCTGATTGTTGTAGCCGGTGTCACCGGACGCTCCGTAGTAGTTGTAGGGAGGCCCAGGAGCATACCCGTACGGGCTGTACCACCAGGGGTTCCATCCGTACGACCAGTACGGCCATCCCACGCCAAATCCCCAACCGCCCCAGCCCCAGCCGTAGGTCGGCCCAAAAAAGCCCACCCCGAAAAACGGATAGCCCCAACCGTAGCCGTATCCGTGGTACCCGCGATAGCCGTATCCGTGCCAGCCCAACCCTCGATAGCCAAATCCGTGGTAGCCGTTAAAGGAACTGAAGTGGGCGCTATGAAATGCACTGGTACTCGATCCGAAACGCGCGTTCGAAAAAGACCCGAAGGTCGAGTGGCCGGAGCGCGATCCAGCGAAGGACGAATTACCGAAACCGGATCCACCAAAATGCGAGCCCGCGAAACCACCGCCGCCGCGGACCGTCGAAGCTCCCCTGGACGGGCCAAAAGAATGCCAATTGCCGTCAAGCCTCCCGCCGTTATGAGCGGACAAGCCGGATGACCTGAAGTTTCCGGAGTTGTGTCCGCCGCTGAACTGCGAGGACCTGCCGCCATTGCCGAACGAATGCCACTGCCCATCATTCATCGCGGAATGATTCGAAGAACGACTTCCAGAAAAACGATTTCCGAACGAACCGGAATTGCGGCCAGATTGAAACCCGCGGCTTCCTCCGCTCATGCCGCGCGATGCGCTAAATCCGCGGTTCGAACTCCTGCCCGCTCCGTAGTGGCCCGCCCTGCTCCGCCACCAAAGCCGCCACCGCGGTAGCCACCTCCGCCGAAAGACCGCTGGCCCCCGAATGAGCCGCCTCCGCGATATCCGCCGCCTCCACCCGAGCTATGGAAACCCGCTCCACCGCCTCCACCGTGGAAACCACCACCCCCGCCACCGTGGAAGCCACCGCCTCCGCCGCCACCGTGAGATCCTCCGCCTCCGCCACCATGACCGCCACGCTGGGCCAACGCCATATTTGGTGTCAGATTCAAAGTTATGAAAGCAGCAAACGCGATCACGGATTTAAGCAAGCTGGATTTACTCATAAACTCGGCCTTCCCTTCTACTACGGCGGCGCGCTCTCGATTGAGTCGCTGCAGCTACACAACCCGCCACTAGAAAGGATGCAAATGGAGTGCCAACGGTCGTTGTAAAGACGGCATTTTATTAACCCACTGTTCTCAACGATTCTCTTCGGCCAAGACTCGAACAGGCAAACATTTGCATCGTTTCAATGGCCCAATTCCACCAGGGAGGTGGTGCTTTTCAGCCAGGGATGGGCTTGAACAGAGACTTTTAATCCGCGGTGCTGCTACTGGGCAACTTTTATTCGCTCTCAAGGGTTCAATATACGTACCGGTACTCATTTGTGTTGGGAGGAAGAGATTGAAAACGTCAAACCTTTTTCATGCACGAAAACATCGCGGCCATGTCATTGCGTTTTTCTCGGCACTCGCACTCGTTTGCGCTACCGCTCTCGCGGTCTATGCGCAGAACGTCGCCTACACTCCTTATCAGAACGAAAGTGACGGCGTCAGCGTCGGCGGAAAGTGGTTTGAGTTCCGCTCCGAAGACAAGATGACGGGCGCAAAGAAAGTCCGCTTCGAACTTCTGTCGGACAACTACCTGAGTGAAGATCCGGACTACAAGCCGCGAATCCAGTTCACCTGCACGAATGGCAAATACACCGACACCGATTTCAATCCCGGCATCCGCCTGGGCCCGCCCAACCGCCCCGGCTTTTGGGGACAGCCTCAGATGGAAGTCATGGTCCGCGTCGACGACAGCCACAGCAATCACGGCTGGAACTGGGTCCGCGGCCGTTTCCTCTCCGTGGACAAAGGCACGACTCGTGAATTGATCGGCGCACACATTTTCAAGATCGAACTACGCGGCCAACGCGGACAGGAAATCGCAGAATTTTCTCCCGCAGGCCTCAATCTGGCCCGAGTCAACCAGACCTGCGATCTGACTCCGAAGAAACCCAGCAAGAACTAAATCGAATCGATATTGGACTGTTGAGAAGCTGAGAATATGACGTGACGAAGGTCAGGGGCGCGTACCCCTCCGTTTTGCTGCGCGCACTTCATTCTCCGCACGAAGAACGTCCTCTAGCTTTTTTATGTCCTGTTTCTTTGCCTCAAGCAGGGCCACCACTTCATCCACAAACTGGTTCATCTGCTGCCAGTCTGTCTCTTTGTCAATCTGCGCGCAGAGGTGTGCGAGCTTTTCGTCTTTGCTCATGCGGAAGGGTTATAGCCTAACTCTCGCGATCTGCAATCGCCATCTGCAACGACACTCATTACCTTAGTAACGTCGCGCCGCAACCTCACCCTTTATGTCGCGCCTCAGCCTCGGCCAGCCACCCACGGCGCAACCTTTCGGACGGGACGCTCGAGAGATAAGGTTTGATATCCAGAACGGGCGTCCCATCCAGCATGTCAACGCCGCGAACATGCAGCTCGACGCCATCGCGGCGAAGCAGCTCGACGACCGTCAACCCAATCGGGTTCGGACGCCGCGGAGATCGCGTCGCAAACACTCCATGCTTCCGATTATCGGACGGCGGTGAAGCCAGCAAATCGTCCCCGCGCAATTCCTCTCGGGGCGCGCGATCAAACTCCCAGATGACGAAGAGATGCGAAAAGCCCTCGATGTCAGTAAGTCCCGGCTCAAACTCAGGCAGGATCTTGAGCACACCATCCATGTCGTGTTTAGCCCCAAGACCCTTGGGAATCTCTTTCGTGTCCTTGTACGGACTACTCACAAATCCAATCGGCTGCGAGGTAAACATACGGGGTAAGTCTCCATTTCCATATCTAACGGAGGGGCTAAGTGGCGAATAACGCCGTTGTGGCTGTGCGAAGATGGCGTATGCAGTCTCATGACACCGAAGCATCGGCCCAAGCGGTGCAACATTTATTCTCCGGCGGCTTTCTCAGGTAAATAACCGAAGTAAACATCATGGTCTCCTGACCCTCCGTCCTTGCCATGACATGTCCAGCATAGCGCGAACAGTACTCTACCTCCCCACTCCGGACCGAGTTCCTCGCGTCGGCGTCTTTAGATGAATCGTGACACGATCAACAATGTGCGGCTCATCTCCTCTCAATTGCAATTCACACTCGTCTACTACGTTGGCATAGAGATGAATAAACTTGACCCAGGGATCCGGCGTTCCGGGAAACATTCGAGCAGGTAGCAGGCTGTTCTCTTCAAGAAAACGCTTGAGCTGATCACGAAACCTCTTCAAAGCAACTGTCTCCTCTATTTCTTTTCGTAGGTCAGTCGGAAGTTCTTCGCCCCTGATTAGCAGCGGATATGCAGTCTCGAAACGCTCGAGAATTTTCCTCGCGCCTGCTTTACTCATCGTAGTCGTGGAGGGCCAACGAGCAGTGGAAGTCCAGAGCAAAGTAGTCCTCTAACTCTCCAGCTGACTCAATCAGCTTACGTATCTGGGCAAGCGATATACACCACCTGGCACTCGCCTGTCAGGTCTCGATCAAGTTGCGAACGTTTCAGTTTGTTGCCGAGGATAGTGCAGACATTTAGTGGCTCATAGTCACTTCGCACGTCGTTGAAGGGGTATCATCTGAGCTACGTCAAGCAGGTCGCAACGTCCCAATATAACTCTGGATTCTTCCTATGGAGTGCCAGTGTCGGCTGCTAATTTGCTGGACGCAGCCTTGGCAAGTAGCGAGTGAATTTCCGCATTCTTAGATCGGTTCTTCTGCCGCATCAGCGTCGAACCAGTTCAATGGAGCTAGACGAGAGTCCGTTCTGAGATCTGCTCTCGTGTCGAAATTTCCCGCACTGCGCGGGCCATCCAGTCCCATCTGTCAATCCCCCACCCGACCCATTTCCCTCAACCCCTTCATTCCCCGAACACAATACTTTGGCCCGCCCTGTCCCATTCACCTTATTCAAACTGCTATCCTATAACTAGAAAGTAAATATCAGGCGCGGGCGACGAGCTCGCGCCTTTTCTTGTTCAGGCGTGCCGGCCACCGGCAAATGCGGGGACGCGATCACGAGTTTCCCAGTCGCCTTAAAATCTGCCCAGGAAAACTCGAAACGGCTGCAGCTCGAAAGGACAGGTTTTCAGGAGCCTGTCCCGTGAGCAGTCGAAGGCTGTTGCCGGAGCGGTTCGAGAACTCCGGCGCATCCGAAATGCGTGCCCTACCCACGCCGGACGAGCGCACCTGAAATGTGCGCTCCCCGGAAGAAGAAGCGCAGCTCTATCGCGTCTCTTGAGTTGGGGCCATGGAAAACAGACGCGGAAGTTCCCGCCGGGCAGCGCGCCGGGCGGGACAGAAAGGGCAAGCCACAGAAAGGCACTGACAAACAGCGGGGAGAGTTGGCCGAAATACGCTTCATGCTAAAGGCCGCGGGGCTGGGATTCGGTGTCGCCAAGCCGTGGGGCGAAAGTGAACGTTACGACTTTGTTCTGGATACGGGCAACGGATTTGTGCGCGTGCAGGTGAAATCGACGTATGTTGCGCGGGGCCACGTCTATTCGGTGACATGCGGAAACGGCCCGGAGAGCAAGAGGAAGCCGTACACATCTGAGGAGATTGATTTCCTAGTCGCGTATATTGTCGCGGAAGATGCCTGGTATGTCATTCCGATTGCGGCTTTTGAACCACTTCGCCAGCTAAGACTGTACCCTTCCGGTTGTCGAAAGAAAGATAGTGGTCGCTACGAAAAATATCGAGAGGCCTGGGATCTGATGAAAGAGGGGCCGGAAGGTCGCGACCTCGATCGCTCCTGGGCCTTGGGCGGGCCAATGTGGACGCGGGCACCCACACTCGTGCGGCAGAGACGCAAGACCAGATGAGTTGGATTGACGCCCCCAACGCAGCGGCGTAACGTTGTCACCGCCGCAGCAGCCAGATCGAAACGCTAACGGCAACAATGCATCGGAGGCTTCACCCTTGAAGAACCGTTTAGCAAAAACCGCACTCATCGCTTCCCTGCTTACATCGGTGATGTACGCGCAAAACGGAAAGACCCTCACCTCCTCACAGGCCGTGCTGGAATTGTGGAATGACGTTGGCCGCAAACTGATCGCTATGGCCGAGGATTTTCCTGAAGACAAGTACGACTTCAAACCGACCCCGGCGCAGCGCAGCTTTGCCGAGCAACTGCTGCACGCGACCGGGTCAAACGATCTCTTTACTTCCGTCGCCAAGGGAGAGAAGCCGGTAGACGATGAATCCCGCGACCACTACAAGACAAAAGCCGCCGTAGTCGCCTACGTGAAGAAATCATTTGCCGATGGCGCCGCCATGATCAAAGAGAAGGGTGATGCAGGGATGGCAAAAACAGTCGTCGCTTTCGAATCCCACGAAACCGTGCCGCTGCTCGATCTGGCCTACGAAGTGATCGAGCACTCCGCAGAACACTACGGTCAACTCGTGGTCTACTACCGCGTTGCTGGATTGGTGCCGCCGGAATCGAGACCGCAGAAGTAGTGGGGTTAGTTTGGAGTAAGCACGAACTCGTCA
Organism: Terriglobia bacterium; assembly: GCA_963812835.1. Classification (GTDB taxonomy): domain Bacteria; phylum Acidobacteriota; class Terriglobia; order Terriglobales; family Acidobacteriaceae; genus JAIQFF01. The sequence continues at coordinate 459,201 of CAWEWN010000006.1, read as the reverse complement.
ACTCTCTCACCACAGCAGTCTGTCATCCTGAGCGCAGTCTTTCGTCCCGCGAAGCGGGACGAAAGCAAGCGAAGGACCTATGCATTCCGCGCCAGCTCCTCTGTAGCATCTGCTGAAATCCAGAGTAGAAGCCAATCAACAGATCTGGTGAGGTGTGGGCGCTGCTGTCGTCCGCAATGCATAGGTCCTTCGTCGGGAGTCCTTCGCGCAGCGAAGGACTCCGCTTCCTCAGGATGACAGCTACTCGAGTCCCAGCTCTTTCCACTTTCGGTCGACAAGAGCTTTAGTCTTGTCGTCCATCACGATCTCATCGGGCCACGGACGTGCGAATCCTTCACTGGGCCACTTGCGAGTCCCGTCAATTCCCATCTTCGAGCCGTAGTTCGGCAAGCGCGAAGAGTGGTCCAGCGAATCCACCGGGCCCAGGGTGAACTGAATGTCGCGCTCCGGGTCAATGTGATTTAAAACCTTCAGCGTGACGTCGCCGATGTCCTGCACATTGACATCTTCGTCCACCACGATGATGCACTTGGTGAACATGGCCTGGCCCAGCGACCAGATGGCATTCATCACCTTGCGCGCCTGCCCCGGATAAGACTTCCGGATCGAAACCAGCATCAGGTTGTGAAAGACGCCTTCGAGCGGAAGATTGATGTCCACAAGTTCCGGAATGGTCAGCCGCATCAAGGGCAGAAAAATGCGCTCGACGGCTTTGCCCATCCAGCCGTCTTCCATCGGCGGCTTGCCGACGATGGTCGTCGAGTAGATTGGGTTTTTGCGGTGCGTGATGCAGGAAACATGAAAGACCGGATAAAGATCTTCCAGCGAATAGAAACCGGTGTGGTCGCCGAACGGGCCCTCGGTGCGGAGTTCGTCGAGATGAACGTGTCCTTCGAGGACAATCTCTGCCGCCGCAGGAACTTCGAGATCAACCGTTTCGCACTTCACCAGTTCCACTGGCTTCTGGCGCAGGAAACCGGCGATCAGATATTCCTCGACGTCGGGCGGCGCCGGGACGATCGCGGAAAATGTGATGGCAGGGTCGGTACCGATCGCGACCGCGACTTCCATTTTGCCGGCCGGGCGATTTCCTTCTGCGAGCACAGAACCGCCAGAGGTGCGCGCCATCACATCCACCGCGGCGCTGGCACGAGCGCTCGCGTCCACATTGGTTCGGGCGGCGGTGCGCAGGGCTTCGCGGTAGTGCTCGGCTCCAACTTTCTGGCGCTGCCAGTGCATGCCCGTGGTGCGCTCGTCGTAGACCTGTAAGCGATACATTCCGACGTTGCGCTTGCCGGTCTTGGGGTCACGCGACACCACACAAGGCAGAGTGATGAAGCGGCCGGCGTCCTTGGGCCAGCATTGCAGGACGGGAAAATCCAGCAGCGAAAAGTTGTCGCGCTTGATGACTTCTTTACACGGACCGGTCGACACCGTCTTGGGAAAAAACTTGCCCATTTCCGCAAGCATCGGAAGCATTTTTACTTTGTCGAGAAAACCCTGCGGAGATTTCACGTCCATGAAAGCCCGGATGCGCTCGGCAACCTGATCAAGCGCATCGACTTCGAGCGCCAGATTCATGCGGCGGGCCGAGCCGAACTGGTTGATCAGAACTTGCGATCCAGGATGGCCCTTGATGTTCTGGAAAAGCAGCGCAGGACCGCCGGGAGACTTGGAGGATTTACTTACACGGTCGGCAATTTCAGTGATTTCGAGGACGGGATCTACTTCGGTGCGAATTGTTTTCAGTTCACCGGCGCGCTCCAGCGCCGCGATCCAACCGCGCAGATCATCGTAGGCCAAAAGCTTCCCCCGTTTTGAAATCGCATTATAACGGCTATCACAGACCACGTGGGAACAGCCGCCCTCGGCTGTCCAGTAGAACGAGCTCGACAGTCTTCAGTTTGCGCCAAACAATGGCGGAGCATCGCCGCGCCGAACACTATCCCCGCCACCGGCGTCATTCTGAGGGACTTCAGTCCCGAAGGATCTCGCGTGGAGTACCACGGTCGCCCGCGGCCAAATCGCCTCGCACTCGCAAGCTCAAAGAAGGAGTCGGAAATGGCAAACACAACGATCACGGCTACGTCCCAAACAAAAGAGTCACCTTTGACAACGCCGCACGGTCTCGACGAAATCATCTTCATGTTCGGCGACATCCGCGCCTACATCGCCTCGGACGGCCAACTGCAGCCAAGCTGGCAGGCAGGTTTCCTGGCAAGGGCGAGTTCGCCGTTCCCGCTCCGCCTCTCCTGGGACCCGTCCCGCACCATCACCCAGGTGACATGCCACCGGCGCCTCGCCACCGTTTACACATCCGTCTTCGCCAGCATTCAGGAACGCGGCCTGCAAGACCGCATCACAACTTTTGGCGGGTGCTTCGCTTTCCGCCCCCAGCGCACCGGCAGCAAGCTGTCGACCCACAGCTGGGGAATTGCAATTGATCTGAATCCGGAGAGCAATCCGCAGGGATCGACAGGAAACATGGACGCCGGGCTAATTGATATTTTTCGCCTGGCCGGATTCGAGTGGGGAGGCGATTGGCAAGGCAAGACTCGAGATCCCATGCATTTTCAGTTCTGCACAGGCTATTGAATCTCGCCGGCGTCATACTGGGCGCAGCGAAGGATCTGGCGTGGAGCGGACAGTCTCGCGTGAGATTGTTGGCCTTTTTAGCTTTGCCGTTCCCGATATAGTTCTTGGGCACGATCCAGATCAGGGGGGACGAGTGAAGCGACGCGTAGTGATCACAGGGATGGGGGCGGTCAGCCCGAATGGAGTGGGGAACGCCGCGTTCTCCGACGCAATCCTGAAGGGGAAAAGCGGAATTCGACGCATCACACGCTTTGATCCTTCCGAAATTCAGGTGCAGATCGCGGGCGAAGTAGTCGACTTCGACGAACTCGCCTGGGTGGACAAGCGGGAACGCAAACATGTCTCCCGCGTACTGCCCCTGGCCCTGGCGGCGGCGACCGAAGCCCTGACGACTGCCGGCATTGATACTGCTTCTCTTCCCCTGGAAAAAAAACAACGCTTCGGCGTAATTCTGGGATCGGGTGGCGGATCTCAGGAATTTACCGAAGAACAATACCGGCTTTTCTTTCATCAGCAATACGCCAAGATGAGCTTGTTCTGTGTGCCCACGGGAGTGATGGGCACTCTGTCCAGCGAGCTTAGCGTGCGCTTCGGCCTGCGCGGGCCCAGTCACGTGGTGACCACCGGCTGCACTTCGTCAACCGACGGCTTCGGATATTCCGTTCGCCAGATACAGGCCGGGCGGCTCGACATGGTGTTGAGCGGAGGGGCGGACGCGCCCATTTCGCTGGGCATCGTGAAAGGCTTCATCCTGATGAAGATTCTCACCGACTCCTGGAACAACGAGCCCGAGCGTGGGTCGCGACCCTTTTCCGTAGACCGCGACGGATTCGTGGTGGCCGAGGGAGCGTGGATGTTCGTGCTCGAAGAATACGAGCACGCCAAAGCGCGCGGAGCGAAGATTCTAGCCGAGATTGCCGGGTACGGCTCAACCTGCGAGGCCTTCCATCGAGTGCGGCTGCAAGAGTGCGGCGAAGAGCCGGCAAGAGCGATTGGCCTGGCCATGAAAGAAGCCGGCATCGGCGCCACTGATGTTCACTACGTAAATTTGCACGGCACCTCAACCCAGTTGAACGATCGCATCGAGACCCGCGCCCTGAAGCTGGTGCTGGGAGAACACGCCGCGCAAGTGCCAATGTCCGCGTTGAAATCACAGATTGGGCATCCACAGGGTGCGTGCGGAGCAGCGGGCGTGGCCGCCACTATCGTCGCCATGCAGCACAGCCAGATTCCACCGACTGTAAATCTTGAAACCAGGGACCCGGAATGCGATCTCGACTACGTCCCGGACGTAGGACGCAAAATCGCAATCGAGCACGCGGTGTGTAACTGCATAGCGTTTGGATCGAAGAACTCAGCGCTGGTATTGAGAAACTGCGCGTAAACAGTCGTCAGTCTTCAGTCGTCGGTCTTCAGCCAATTTCCAAAGTCAGGCAGGACCAGTGGAGGACGGGCGTCCCGCTCGCCGCTCCGGCCTCTATCACGCTTTGTCGAAATAAAGGTTGGCTGACAACCGAAGACTGACGACTGAAGACTTTGTCACGATTGCAGCAGATGCAGCACGGTACCTTCCACTTTAGGCCACGCGTTCGAGCGCGGATCGATCAGGTCTGAGTGCCCGCGGTTGATATTTCGAGGTAGTGCACATTCTCGGCGCGCTTTTTCTTCTGCTCGGTATAGTTCCGGCTGAAGAATGGCGGCACCGTATCGTCGGCGGCGCCGTGGATCAGCCACTGCGTGGCGGCCGCAATCTTCAGTTGCATGGGGTCGGCTTCGCGGTAGTGCTCGGGAACACGGCTGGGCTCGCCGCCGAGAAAATCCACCACGGCGTTGTCACTCAGGTGAAGTTCCCACGCCTGCTGCAGATCAACCACGCCGGCAAGAGAGACTACCCGCTTGATCGCGGGCTCATGACCGGCCAGGCAGAGCGCCAGTTGGCCTCCGGCGGAGTGGCCGATCACGACCAACTTGGTCAGATCCAGATTGTAGCGTTGGGCGATTTGTGAGACGTAGCGGTAGGCGCTGCGCAAATCTTCGAAGGTGCCCGGCCATCCTCCTCCCGGATTTCCCACGCGGCGATACTCGACATTCCACGTAGCCAGCCCCTTGGCGGTGAGGGCAGCGCACAGATGGCCGGCATGCTTCAGATCGTATTTCGCCCGCCAGAAACCGCCATGAATGTTCATCACAACTGGGAAAGGGCCGGCTGATTTCGGAATGCGGAGTTCGCCGACCTGATTGGGGTCGGTGCCGTAGGTCAGGCGTGCGTCGGCCGGAGGTGGAGGAATAGTGTAGATATCGTCTGTCGGCATCGGGATAGTGGGTCTTTAGGAACCAGCTTCTAGTCTTGAGTTCCCGCTTCTCAGTTACTGGCCTTTGAGCTTGAGCTTGGCCTTGTTTTCTTCAAGGAATTCTCTAAGTTTTTCAGAGGCTTCCAGCAACCGGCTCCATTGCTCGTAATAGAGAGTGACGGGAAATCGCCCCAGGCCATAAACGCTGACTCCGCCCTTTTCGCTGACCCGGAATTCCAGGCTCCCAGTGCGCCGCGCCCCTTGTTTCTCGAGTTCAGACAGGCGTGCTTTAAGTTCTTCGTAAGTAGGTTCAGTCATGAAAATTTAACCCCTAAGAAAGTGGAGCGGGAGACGGGGATCGAACCCGCAACCAACGGCTTGGGAAGCCGCTACTCTACCATTGAGCTACTCCCGCTCGTTTTGACTGCATCAGGGTAACACTGGGGAGAACCGCGGGGCAACGAGGTCACTCGATGAGTTCGATGCGCGATTGGGCGACCGTGATGGCGGCGAGCACCAACGCGATTCCCAGGATTTGTAACGGGCGCATGACTTCGCCCAGGGCGATGGCTGCGATGACAATCGCGAAGACCGGTTCGAGGCAGCTGACGATGATGGCGCGGGTGGGCTCCAGGTGCTGAAGTCCGGCGAAGTAGAACGAGAACGGAGCCAGCACGGACAAGAGAGAGAACAAGAACAGAAAGAGCCATTGGGCGGATGAATAATGCGCGGCCATCAGCTTCCATGGAGGATTGACCAGAAGCCAGAAAAGAGACGCGCTGCCGGTGGTGTAGAGCAACACGATCCAGCGGTCGCGGCGGGCAAGGATGTCATGTCCAGCGAGGTTGTAGAAAGCGAAGGAAAAGGCCGCGAGCAGGGCGGCAAATACGCCAATGGTATCCAGGTGGAGACTACCTTCACCGATGACGCCTATGACGAGAGCGATTCCAGTCACGGCCAGACCAACAGCCGCGACCCGCTGCAGCGTGAGTTTTTGCAATCCGCGGGCGACGGTGTAGACCAGTACCCAGATCGGAGCTGTGTATTGGACGGTGATCGCGGTGGCGACGTTCGCTCTTTGAATTGCCAGGTAGTAGAAAAAGTTGGACGCGGCCACGCCGAGGATTCCGATCAGAAAGAGTTGGCCCGCGTCTCGGGTTGAAACGCGCAGGCCTGGGCGTCCGCGTAGGAGCCTGAGGACGGGGAGTAGCACCAGGAAGGAAAAGGTGGCGCGACACTGGGACAAGATCAAGGGATCGATGGCGTTGGCGACGTGGAGACCCGGCAGGCGGCCGGTGAAGGCGGCGCGGCCCAGCGTGGCGCAGACGCCCCAGAAGAACGTGGCGGTGGCGATGTAGAGATAGCCGCGGAACGGTTTGCGGGTTTCGTGCACGTTGCAGGTTATAACAAAAAGCGCTGCCGAGCTTTGCTCGGCTGGGCGGGCGAGGGCGCCCGCCCCTACGTGGCCTGTGCAGCCTACCTTCGGTTGTCGGTTCTTGGTTCGGGGTGGATCAGGACGCGGAATAGCTCGGGGAATTCCTGTTTGAAGCGGATTTCCAGTTCGGTGGAGATATCGTGGACGCTGGACAGGGGCAGGTCGTCCGCCATGGTGCAGTGGGCGGAGACGTAGATGCGGCCGCGAACGCGCTTGATGAGGACCTCGTGCATGTCGAGGATCTCCGGAAATTTGGCGGCCACCGCCTTCAGGCGTCTTTCCAGTTTGGCGTCATGCAACAGCTCGTCGCCGGCTTCGATCGTGGCGGGCTCGCTCTCGATGTGGGTGAGGATGGACGAGATTTCCGGGACATCCTGGCGAATCTCGGCTTCGAGGACCGTTACGCGGTCATGGGCTTCTTTCAGGCTCAGGTTTTCGTCGAGTTCGAGGTGCTGCTCCACGTGCAGATGGCCCTTGAAATCCTGCACGCTGACGTCGTGCACGTTGAAATTGTAGCGAGTGGCGACGGCGCGGATGCGATCGAAGATGTTTTCCGTACGCAGGGCGCGCGGCACGGAGTGCACGACGACGTCGGCATCGGGCAGCACGTCGTGAACTGCGTTGGTTACGGCTTCCGTCATCTGTTCGGAGCGTTGGAACGTGACGTTGCGGCCTACGCCGACGGAGAGATCAGCAAAGTACCGGTTGCCGGCGCGGCGAATGCGGACCCGGTCCACTTCGAGCAGACCATCCACGCCCGAAACTGCGGCGACAATCTGGTTGCGTACTCCCTTGGGAGCGGCGTCGAGCAGGGCGTCAATTGTCTTGCGGGCCAGGCGCCAGCTTACGTAGACGACAACCCCGGCCACGAAAAGTGCAGCGACCGGATCGGCGATCGCGCAGCCAGCCGATACCGTAGATTCGTCCGAGCAGAACGAGGAGCAGACCAATCACGACGATCCCGCTGGACCAGATGTCGGTGGAGAAGTGCAGTGCGTCGGCTTCGAGTGCCTGGCTGTCGTACTTGGCGGCGATCCTGCCCAGCGCCCTGGAACGCCAGAAGTCTACTGCCATCGAGATGAACATCACGGCAAAAGCGGCGATGCTGGGCTCGATCTCGACGTGGTGGAAGAAGAGGCGTTTGGCGGATTCGTAGATGATCCAGACGCAGGTGAGCAGGAGCAGGCCGGTCTCGATGAAAGCGGAGAAGTTTTCCACCTTGCCATGTCCGTACTGGTGATCGGCGTCGGCAGGTTTGTCGGAGACGCGGACGGACATCAGGGTGATGATGGCGGCGATCAGATCGAGACCGGAGTGCAAGGCTTCGGAAAGTATGCCCAAGCTGCCGGTGGTTACGCCCACCACAATTTTCAGAGTGGTGATGGCGAGGGCGGCCAGAACGGAGTGTCCGGCGACGGAGCGCTTTTCCGCGCGCATGGACTCCGAACTGTAGGCCGCGGGCGATCCGGACATAGCGGCATTATAGGGCACTGGCGTCGGACCTCGGGCGTCGGACCTAGGACCTCAGGAATTACGCGTCAGGTTCAGGCTGGACAATTCGACAGGCTTAGCGCTGCTATCGCCCGGGAATACATGGGTCCTTCGTCGGGAGTCCTTCGCGTTGCGAAGGATTCCGCTTCCTCAGGATGACAGGCCGTTGGGTGCAAATTGAGCCATGAGGGGAACACCTTATTTCACTATTTATCCGGAAAAGGTTGATGTAGAGTTTTTGCTGTTGACTCCACTGTAGCTGACGCTTGGCAGCGTTGGTCAAACCTTCATCATTTCGACTCGGTGAGCCGATTCACCTGAGCAAGGAAAACTCTCATGCATGGTAAAGCCCTACGTTCTTTGTTGACAGCCTTCGCCATCGCTTTCTCTGCATTGGCCGTGCAGGCGCAAACCACGATACCCAAACCACCGATCAAAGCGGGCCTGTGGCAAGTCCACATGGAACGGGAGGTTAACGGCCAAAAAATGCCGGACATGAGTGAGCGCCTGAAGAACATGCCGCCGGAGAAGCGCGCGCAATTCGAAGCAATGATGAAGCAGCATGGAGTCGGAATGGGTGGCGGGCCCAACCAGGTCTGCTACACCCAGGAGATGCTCGAGCATTCGCCGTGGGCGGACATTCAGACTGATTGCAAGCCCATTTTCAGTAGTCAAACCTCATCGTCGTGGAAGTGGCACACCAGTTGTCCGAAGTCAGGTTACGAGTCTGACGGCGAGGCCGTATTCATCAATTCGGAAAACTACACAGTGAAATTCACCTCGGAGTCGAAACTTGGCGACAAGGTTCGCAACTCCATAACGACGATGACCGCCAAATGGGTCGGCGCCGATTGCGGCGATGTGAAGCCGCTTGATCTCAAGCACTAGAGAAGCGCGAATCCCTATTCCAAGTCTGCGGGTCCACGCCAGTTGGCGCGCGGATGGGCCGGGTTTGGCCTGCCGCGGTCGCCCCAGCTGGGCGTCGGCACTATGCTAGGATTCTCGGTGCGCTGATGCCAGGCACCGATCTCGTTTACACATGTCTCGTTACGCATGTCTCGTTACACATGACTTTCACACATGGCCTTTCAGCCGGGAGGAATTCTGATTTGACGACTTATCGGGGATGTTTGTGTTTTGTTGCTGTTGTCGGCTGCAGCTTGGGGACAGGCGGCGAAACCGACGAACCCTCCGGCGCCACCTCGGGCAACGACATCGTCCGCTGCGACGACCACTAGCGCAGCAGGGGCGGCTGGCGCAGGCTCAGCAAGTGTGGGCCCGGCTACGGCCGTGATCACCATTCCGGGATTGTGCGACAAGCCTCCGGTGGACAAGTCGAAGGCAGCGACCTGCAAGACTGTGGTCACACGCGCCGAGTTCGAGCAACTGGTGGCTGCGGTGGCGCCCACGATTGCGCCGCCGGCCAGAAAACAACTGGCCACCCAGTACGGAATGGCGCTGGTCATGGTGCACAAGGCGCACGAGATGGGCCTGGACCAGGGACCGAAGTATCAGGAGCTCATGCGAGTGGCCCGAATCGGGGTGCTCACCAAGGAATTAAGCCAGAAGCTGCAAGAACAAGCGGGGAAAATTTCCGACAAAGAGATTGAGACCTACTATCACAATAATGAAGCCTCTTTTCAGGAAGTAGACTTGCAACGGATCTTCATACCGCGCAGCAAGCAGACCTCGGAAAGCAAAGACAAACCAGCGGACGACTCGGCAGCCAAAGAGGCGGCCAAAGAAGCGGCACAAAAAGAACAGCAGGAGTCTGAAGACGCCATGAAGAAGCTGGCGGAAACGCTGCGGGGGCGCGCGGCGGCAGGAGAAGACTTTGCCAAATTGCAGGACGAGTCTATCGCTGCGTCCGGTTTCAAGGGCAAACCGCCCACCCGGCTGGGCAAGGTGCGTCGGACCAGCCTGCCCCCAGAACAGGGCGAGGTTTTCAACCTGAAGGTAGGCGAGACTTCGCAGCTGATCAGTACGCCCAATGGATACCTGGTGTACAAGGTGGGCGACAAAGATACTTTGCCGATGGACCACGTGCGGGAGGAAATCCTCACCACGCTGCAGTCGCAACGCATGCAGGATTCGATGCAAGCCATTCAGCAGTCGGCAACGCCGGAGTTGAACCCGAAGTATTTTGCGGATGCGACGGCGGACGCCCCGCGTGGGCATCGCTACGGATACCCCGCAGCCAGTGATGAAGGCTCCTGAATCCGGTCCCAAATAAATGGGTGATTCGAAACCAACCGTAGTGGTCACCGGAATTTCCGGCAACCTGGGGACCCGCCTGCTGCCGCAACTGGGCGGGTTCAACGTGATTGGGCTGGACCTAAACCCGCCCGTGACCGACCTTCCGCTTGCAATTTGAGCGCATGGACCTGGGCGAAGAGGCGTCCTGCCGGCAACTCTTCATGCTGTTGCGCGAATCCCGGGCCGAGGCGGTCGTCCATCTGGCATTCGTCCTGGATCCGGTGCGGGCCGGTGTGCTGGATCTCGACCGCATGTGGCACATCAACGTGGCGGGAACAGCGCGGGTGATGGAAGCGATCACCGAGGCCAATCACGAAGAAACCATTATCCGGAAATTTGTTTTTCCCAGCAGCGTTTCGGTTTACGGATCGGACTTGACCGGGCCGGCGACCGAGGAACATCCGCTGGGCGCCCATACCTTGCCGTATGCGATGCACAAGATGGAATGCGACAAAGTGGTGCAGCAGCGCGCGCCCGCACTGCGAGGCTGCAGTGTGTATATGCTGCGTCCGCATATTTATGCCGGGGCCAGCGTGGAGAATTATATGGTCGGCGCTTTTCGGGGCACGCCCGGCGGAGTGAGCGACCGGGCGGCCCGCATGAGAAGCGCGGGCAAGCGGTTGCCCTGCCTGCTGCCGACCGGGCAGCGCTATCTGGATAACCGGATCCAGTTCGTGCACGTGGATGACATGGCCAGGCTGATCACGCGCATTCTCGAGAAGACGGAGCCGGAAGCGCAAAGATTGACCATCCTCAATGTGACGGGGCGCGGGGACCCTTTGACCTTTGAACGCTGCATCGAGATGGCGCATGCAAGTCTTTGGCGGCTGCCGGGTAAAGCGGCGTTTCGGATGGCCCTGAAAGCCTTGTGGAAGTTGGGGATTGTCGCGATCCCGCCCGAGGCGGCGCCTTACATGACGGGTGAGTACACCATGAATACGGACCGGCTGCGCAAGTTTCTCGGCGAGAATTATGAAGACGTGATTCGCTACACGATTGCGGATGCGTTTGCGGATTGTTTTAAGAGCGAGACGGGCGGTCGAGGCGGAGACAACGTCTAGCGAAACTTAGATTGGCGGCGCTGTGGTGGCGAGAGCGAGACGCCCTCGCGACAGCCGGCGGGACGCCGGCGCTACGTAAACCGTTATTTCTTTCCGCGGTATAGGCCGGCGATGCCCAGGGTGTACGGGGTCCACGACGGATTCTGGAAGCCGGTGTGTCGCATGCGCTGCAGCATTTCGTCGGGAGCGGGAAAGCGGGCGACCGATGTGGGCAGATATGCGTACGGGCCTTTTACACCCGAGATGAGCGTGCCGATTGCCGGCAGAACGTGTTTGAAATAAATCCGGTAGCAACTTCCCACCAGACCTTTTGGTTCCCCGAAATCCAGAATGCCGAACTCTCCGCCCGGGCGCAGGACGCGCATGATTTCCTGCAGTCCGGCATCGTAGTCGGCCAGATTGCGAAATCCGAAAGCAGATGTGATCAGGTCGAAATGATTGTCGGGAAAGGGCAGGCGCAGGGCGTCGGCTTCTATCCAGCGCAAGGCGTTGGGTCGGCTTTGTGGCTGGCCCGCTGCAGCATGGCGTGGGAGAAGTCGGCGCCCAGAATTCTGGCGGAGGACTTCCCTGCCTGGCGGCGCAAGGCCAGCGTCATATCTCCTGTGCCGCAGCATAGGTCGAGAACCTGCGCTTCCGGGCGGGAGAGAATGTCCGCGAAAGTTCGAGCAGTTCTGTTCCACCACAGGCGGTCCACGTTGCAGGAGAGGACGTGATTCAGCAGGTCGTAGCGCGGTGCGATGGAGGTGAACATCTCGCGCACGGCGCGGGCGGCGGACTGCGGGTCGGTGGCGCCTTCGGGGGCTGCGCCCAGGACTGCGGATTTGGATGGGTCGGTCAAGTTTTATTTCTCTTGGCACGAACGGAAAAGCGGACCTCAGGCGCTAAGGCGCGACTCCTGACAGACTCTTAGTGGCACGAGTGAACTCGTGCCCTTCCCTTTTCGTGCCTCCCCTTTTCCTCCACGACCTGTTTCGATCGGTGGCCGTTTCATTCGCTGATTCTAGGGTTGCTGTTCAACAACATTGCATAGCGCGAGAGGCGGCGTAACTCGTCGACGGCTTCGATCACGACTTGTTCGGGGACGTTGTTCGCGATTTCTACTTTGCCGATTTCTCGTGGCAGCACGAAGTGCACCACGCCGTTGCGGGTCTTTTTGTCCGATTTCAGCAGGCGAAGGATGTCGCGGCTGCGCGACTGAACTTTGGGCAGCGGTCCCAGGGCGCGCAGTCGCGTCGGCGATGCGGGAGGCGCCGCTGTCTTCGAGCAGGCCCACCGCGGACGCAATCTTGGCCGACGCGATCATGCCCCAGGCGACTGCCTCGCCGTGCAGGAAATGCCGGTAGCCGGTCTGGGCCTCGAGAGCGTGTCCGATGGTGTGGCCGAGGTTCAGAACGCGGCGCAGGCCATTTTCGCGCTCGTCGGAAGAGACTACTTCGGCTTTCAGCTTGACCGACTCTGCGATGATCCATTCGAGCTTGACAGGGTCGCGACGCAATTTCTTTATGTCGACATTTTCCAGGGCGAGGAACAGTTCGGGCTTTCCGATCACGCCGCACTTGAGCGCTTCGTAAAGGCCGGCGCGGAATTCGCGTTCGGGCAGCGTGCTGAGCACCGCGGGATCGATCAGAACCACGCGTGGGTGGTGAAATGTGCCGACCAGATTTTTTCCCGCGCGCAGATTGACGGCGGTCTTGCCGCCGATGGAGGCGTCCACTTGCGCGAGGACCGTGGTGGGAATCTGTACCAGGTCGACGCCGCGCATGTAGAGCGATGCCACCAGGCCGGCGACGTCGCCCACCACGCCGCCTCCGAATGCGACGACGACTGAATTGCGGTCTGCGCCCAGGCGGCTCAATTGCTCGCACAACTTTTCTACCGTGGCCAGCTTTTTGTGGCGTTCGCCGTTGGGCATCTCGACGAATCTTCGCGGTGAATCCGGCGGCTGAGAGAGAAGCCATCAACTTCTTGCCCCACTTGCGGCGGACGGGCGGGACCGTGACTACGAACAAGTTTTGATGCTTCGCGGGTGAGTCGCCCGCGGCCACACTAAACATTACGCTGAAGAGATCGCGCAGGGTTTCGCCTGAACGCTGCAGGAGGCCGTTTTCGATTACGGCATCGTAGGGGCGCGGCGGAAGCGCGATGGTGACGCGGGTCATTGTTGTCATCATATCGTACGCCGGCAGAGGGAGTTGGGTTTGGACGGAACTCTCGTGTCTGCCACTGCCGCACGAGCGTGGGCGCTCGCGCCTACATTATCGGCGCCTTCTTTTTGGGATTGACCATGGACGCGACTACTGAGATGGCCAGGACGCCGGCGACGGCGGCCAGGGCGAGATGAGTCGGGATCTCGAAATAGTGGGACAGCGAGCATCTTGGCTCCGACGAAGACCAGGACCAGGGAGAGGCCGTAGTGCAGGTAGCGGAACATTTCCATCATGCCCGCCAGGGCGAAGTACATGGAGCGCAGTCCGAGGATGGCGAAGACATTTGAGGTGTAGACGATGAAGGCGTCGCGGGTGATGGCCAGGATGGCGGGAATGGAATCCACGGCGAAGAGCAGGTCGGTGGTCTCGACCACCAGCAGGACGACGAACAGAGGCGTGGCGTAGAGGCCGGGGTTGCGGACGAAAAACTTGTTGTCCTCATAATCTTTTGTCACCGGGACCCAGCGGCGGAACAGACGCAGCACCGGATTTTTCTCGGGATGGATCTCGGCCTCGTTCTGGAAGAACAGCTTGATGCCGCTGTAGATCAAGAAACGCGCCGAAGACGTAGATGATCCAGTGGAATCTCTCGATGAGGCCGACGCCGGCGGCGATGAAAATCGCGCGCATGATCAGCGCGCCCAGAATTCCCCAGAACAGGACCTTGTGCTGGTGGATCGCGGCGGCACCTGGAAGAAACGGAAAATCAGGAGGAAGACGAAGAGGTTGTCGACGCTCAAGGAGAGTTCGATGACGTATCCGGTGACGAACTCCAGCGCGGGAGTGCGGCCGTGCCAGAAGAAAATCAACGACGGCAAAAATCGCGGCCAGGGCGATCCAGGCCACGCTCCAGATCAGGGCCTCGCGGAACTTTACGGTGTGGGCGCGGCGGTGGAACACGCCCAGGTCGAGCACCAGCATGGCGAGCACGAAAAGATTAAATAAGATCCAGAACAGTAGCAATCAGCGCCCCAGGGTGAGATTTCAGTTCTTGATGTTTTATCATCTAATCTTTTCTGCCGCGCTTGCCACTTTCCCAATCGCTCCACATGCCGAAGGTCTTCAACTGGTCGTCGAGATGGGTTTCGCGCAGAGTCTGTTCGATCTGGGCGTGATGGAGGCGCGGGCCGGGACGCTCGGCAGCGTTGGCGAGGCCGATGGTCAACGCGCTGGCTTCGACCACATGCTTCCTGAGTTCGGCCAGATCGACCTTGTCGAAAGTGTCGGACATGGCGTGATAGTTGAGCAGGTAGTTGCCTTCTTCCTGATTGGCCACGAAGGTCGGCACTCCCTGCAGCAGGAAGTCGAAGTTGTCGGTGCCCCAATCGGCGTCGGTGGTGAGAGTCGAGGCGTCGAGCGACTTCAGCGGAGCAACCAGAGCGGTGGCGGCATTCACGACGTCGCGGCGTCCGCCCAGGGAAAAGCCGGTGACGCGTCCGATGCCGGAATCGAAGATCACGACGCCGGCAATCTTGTCCAGTTCCGCGCGATGCGAGGTGGTGTAGGCGTGCGATCCGACCATGCCTTCTTCTTCTCCCGAGAAAAGGATGAAGCGAATGGTGCGTCGGGGACGCACGCCCGAAGCCTTGATGGCGCGCAGGGCGTCCACGACCAGGGCGGCGTTGCAGCCGTTGTCGAGCGCGCCGGTGCCGAGGTCCCAGGAATCGAGATGGGCGCCGAGAATGACGAACTCGTCCGGCTTCTCGCTGCCGCGAAGTTCGGCGACCACATTGGCGGCGGTGATGGGACCGCCGACCGTGTTTGGGATGGACAGGTCGGCATAGAGCTTCTGGCCGGAGGCCAGCAGGCGCGCCATGCGTCCGGCATCCTCGCGCGCCACCAGGACCATGGGTAGGCGATCGATTTCGCCGTCGCCGGCGTTGGTGTGGCGGTAGAGCAAGTCGTGCGGGCGCGTGGACTGGAACGCAATCGCCAGGGCCTTAGCCTTGACAGCGCGATCGATGACGCCGGGGGCTTTCAGATATTCGGCGAAGAGGTCGTCCCAGGTGTGCATCTCTTCGGAGTGGACCAGCAGGATGGTGCCGGCGATGTTGCCGGCTTTGGCGAAGTCTTCTCACTTCCCTGTCCGACATCCACGACGCGGACGTGAGTGTGAGGCGCCAGCGCCGGAGCCCAGGCGATCGAGACGGCACGCAGCGTGAACGGACTCGGGCGCGACCACCGTCATTCTCGTGGCACCTTCCGCCCAGCTTGCCTGGATGGAGAAGTTCTCGGTATGAACGCTGTCCGCGCCCGCGGCCTTGAAAGCTCGCTACGCCCCAGTCGACCGCCTTTTGCATGGCGGGAGTGCCGGGGACGCGTCCGCCGATCTGGTCGGTCAGTTGTTGCAGGTTGGTTTCGAGCGATGAAGGCTTCTGGGCTTCGGTGATTACGCGATCGGTCGCGTCCTGGGCGAAGGCAGCGCAGAGGAAGATGGGAAGAAGAGACATCGACAGCCGGGCTCGTCGCATAAGGCGGAATTAGAAATGAAATTTGGGAAAAGAGCAAAGGTTCGCTGCGGGCTCTGAGAGCCGGAACAACGTTTTGGAAATTCAGTTTTTAGTTTTTAGTTCCCGGTTCTCAGTTATTTCTGCGTCCAGCATCTGGACTGTTTCCAGGATCACTCTGCCTACGATCTCGATGCTCTTGGGGCTGAGCTTGTCCAGCGTGTCTTGCGGGGTGTGGTGGAAGACGTTGCCGTAGCCGTAGTCGAGATCGATGAGATCGGCGCTGGGCACGCCGCGTTCGACGAACGGCAGATGATCGTCTTCGATGGCGATGGTCCGGGCGAAGAAATGGGACTGGTAGCCCAGTTCGGTGGCGGCCTGGTACACCATGTCTTCGAGCCATGGGGTGGAGTTGGTATCGCGATCGACATTGAGGTCGGCGTCGCCGATCATGTCGGCCAGCAGGAATGCCTTGATGTTTTTGAGCGTGCCGTCCTTCTGCCATTTCTCGGCCAGGTGGCGGACGCCGTAGAGGCTGTCGGTGGCAGTCCAGTTTTTGACCGCTTCTTCCCCGTCGGTCCACAACAGCCAGACGCTGTAGCCTTCGCGCTTCTTGCCGCGGAACTGGTTGGCCAGTTCGAGCAGGATCGCGGTGGACGAGCCGCCGTCGTTGGCGCCCACGTAGCCGGTATTGCGCAGCGGATAGTTGGTGTCGTAGTGACCGGCGATGACGATGATGCCGTCGCGCGTGCCGGGAAATTTGGCGATGATGTTTCGCACCGGAAACTTGCCTTCGGGAGTCTCGGCGGTGAAGGCGTCGTCTTCGACCTGGTCGTTCTTCAGGTGACTGACGATGTAGTTCTCCAGCTTCTTGTGATTCGCGCTGCCGATGGGGCGCGGGCCGAAGGCTACGACTTCGCGGGTGTATTGCATGGCGCGAGCGGCGTTGAAGGACTGGGCGTGAGCGCTGACGACCAGGATGAGGCAGCGCGACGAACACGACTGCCGAGCTACGCTCGGCTGGGCGGGCGAGGGCGCCCGCCCCTACGTGGCTGCGGGTGGTTCTCATCGATCTTTTCTGGCCTGGCGGGCTTTACGTTGTTTGGGGTGCACCAGCCAGGCGATGCCGATACTCATGATGTACAGCGCGACCATGGGCGCGGCGAAAATGCACATGTTCAGAATGTCGGTGGTCGGAGTGATGATGGCCGCGATGATGAAGATCACCAGAATCGAATAGCGCAGATTGCGCCACATCCAGCCGGCATTGACGATGCCCATCAGCGCCAGAAAGAAAACCAGAATGGGCAGCTCAAAAATTACGCCCATGCCAATCATGATGGTCAGAAACAGGTCCGTATACTCGCCGATTGTGATCATCGGCTGGAACTGTTTGCCGTAATCGATCAGGAAGTTCAGGGCTGCGGGATAGACCATCTTGTAGGCGAACAGTCCGCCGGACAAGAACAGCAGCACGGTCGAAAACATGAAGGGAAATACGTAGCGCTTTTCGTTGCGATAGAGGCCGGGAGAAATGAACATCCAGACCTGGTAGAGAACGAAGGGCGAAGTCACGAACAGGCCGGCCAGGGCCGCCACCTTCAAGTAGAGATTGAAGGGCTCGGTGGGATTGAGATAGACCAGCTTTTCGGCCATCCCATTGCGTTTGCAGCGCGTCCATGATGGGGTGCTGCACGTAGCTGAAGATGAATTCGTGGTAATTCCAGCAGGCGAAAAATCCTACCGTGACCGCAATGATGGAATAGATGAGGCGGCGGCGCAGTTCCTCGAGATGATCGAGGAAGCTCATGGCGGTAAGGCCGTCGCGGGAGTCTTCGGCGGGAGGAAGTTCCGCAGCCATCTCAGGCATCGGGCGCCTTGGCCAGCGAATTCGTTTCCGGGGCCGTAAATCTCTGCTGGGGGCAGGCTGCCGGAAGCTACCGAGCCTGCCGGCGCCTGGACTGGAGGCAGGATGGTCTGGCGATGTTGTTCGATATCCAGTTGCGAAATCTCGGACTCGATTTGCGCCTTGAATTCGTTCGAGGCCCGCTTGAATTCATTCAGGGCCCGTCCGATCTGCCGTCCGATCTCGGGCAACTTCTTGGGCCCGAACAGGATCAGGGCAAAAAGGAAGAGGAAGATCATCTCTGGAAAGCCCAGGTTCATAGTTCCATGATACTGCCGGAGTGAACTGGCGGCAATCTGGTTCCGGCCAGTGCTTAAGTTTATCAATCACGATGGCAGCAACGTCCACCGAAGCGCTGGTTTGCGGCACAGTGCTTCTCCCACAAAAACTAGAGATACGGAACCGCAGCCCTCGTTTGCGCATCCAATTAGCGAAGATAGCCCCTCATTACGTTGCCCTTTTTTCCGTTGCCCTGATGGTTACTTCGAGGTACCGAAAGGGGTGGTTGGGCGGGCTGGACTGCTGCTATACTTCGCTGATACGCGCTGGCCGGGGTGTTTACTATCTTCCCGGCGAAGGAAAATATGATGGTTGGTAGTTCTCGACGCGCACTCTTCCTGGTTGTATTCATTCTCGTAACCTGCGGATTTCTCGGGATCGTCTTTGGGCAGAAGATCAATCCTTCAGCCGCTCCCGGTGGAGACTCCGACGTCCGCGACAGCCTGCGGCAGTTCACCACCGTGTATGACGTGGTCGAGCAGAACTACGCCGAGCCGGTGAACCCCGACAAAGCGATCTACAACGGGGCGATTCCCGGGATGCTGCACGTGCTCGATCCGCACTCCAATTTCTTCGATCCCAAGGCCTATTCCCTGCTGCGCGAAGATCAGCGCGGGAAATATTACGGCGTGGGTATGACGGTCGGGCCGCGCAACAATAAGGTGATCGTGATCGCGCCGTTTGTGGGGACGCCTGCGTATCGCGCCGGCATCCGGCCGGGCGACATCATCGCGGCGGTCGACGGCAAGCCCACCGACAACATGAGCACGGGCGATGTGGCAGACCTGCTGAAGGGGCCCAAGGGCACCACCGTCCACATCACGATTCTGCGCGAAGGCGCGGACAAGCCGCTCGAGTTCGCTGTCGTGCGCGATGAAATTCCGCGCTACAGCGTGGACCTGCATTTCCTGATCAAACCCGGAATCGGCTACATGCACGTCTCCGGCTTTAACGAGACCACCGAACACGAAGTCGCGGACGCGCTCGACCAGATGGGCGATCTGAAGGGATTGATTCTCGATCTGCGGCAGAATCCCGGCGGACTGCTCAACGAAGGCGTGGGCGTGGCTGACAAGTTCCTGCACAAGGGGCAGCTGATCGTCTCTCATCATGGACGGTCTTCACCGGAAAAGCGTTACACGGCCGCGCATGGCAACGGCGGACGGGACTACCCGCTGGTCGTGCTGGTGAACCGTGGAACGGCTTCGGCGGCGGAGATTGTTGCCGGCGCGATTCAGGACCATGACCGCGGATTGATTGTCGGAGAAACCACTTTCGGCAAGGGCCTGGTGCAGACGGTGTATCCGCTGTCGGAGAACACTGGACTGGCGCTGACCACCGCGAAGTACTACACGCCGAGCATGCGTTTGATCCAGCGTGACTACGCCAACGTTTCGCTCTACGACTATTACTACAATCGCGAGAGCGAAGAGAATGCGCACAATGCCACGCGCGAAGTGAAACTCACGGACAGCGGCCGCACGGTTTACGGCGGCGGCGGCATCACTCCTGACGTCAAGATCGAAGCGGTGAAGAGCAACAAGTTTCAGGACTCGCTGCTGCAGCACTACGCATTCTTCAATTTTGCCAAGCACTATGCAGTGACGCATCATCCGGCCAAGACGTTTGAGGTGGACGATGTGGTGCTGCTGGACTTCCGCAAGTTCCTTGATGACGAGAAAGTTCCCTACACCGAGGCCGAGCTGCTGCAGAACGACGCCTGGGTGCGGTCCAACATCAAGAGCGAAATCTTTGTGGATGTGTTTGGGCAGGAGGAAGGCTTGAAGGTGCGGGCGGAGACCGATCCGCAGGTGACCAAGGCGCTGGAGCTTCTGCCTCAGGCCAAGTCACTGGCGGAAAATGCTCGCAAGATCGTGGCGGAGCGGACGGGTGGGCATCCTCTGAGCCAGTAAGGTCATTTTGATGACTTTAGAGAAAGGCCCGAATTTTTCGGGCCTTTTCTTTTTGATCCCGCTAACTACGTCAGACCGTCTGGTCAGATTCCGTGAAAGTCTCCAAGGGATTGTCATTCCGAAGCGCGGCACTATCGCGCGAGGAATCTGCTGTTTCAGTGCCGCGGCAAAGCAGATTCCTCGCCGATAAACCTGGCTTCGGAATGACAAGGGGGTAGGGCGTCGTGCGCCATCGGTACCCACGGTTGCGCCCTTTCTTCTCGTTGACTTGGTGGCAGTTACCTAGCATAATCCGCAGTTGAGGCTGGTTTTGACCCTCGCCGGCCGCCAGTTCCGGACATCGGATGGCAACCCCCTATAGCCACATTCCGGCTGGTTTTCCGCGCGCCCGAACCCGGGCGGCGTGGTTGAGCCGATGCTGAAACAGGGGGTGTGGATGTTGGCGACGGTTCCCGGCACTGATTGCGGGCTGGACTGACTGGCGCTGGCGGCGTATTCCGAACTGGCTGACGGTGCCGGCGCTGCTGATTGGAATAGCGGTCAATTGCTTCGCGTCCGGCTGGGCAGGAGCCAAGGAATCGCTGCTGGGAGCTGGGCTGGGACTGGGGCTGTTGCTGCCTTTCGTTTTGATACAGAAGCCTGGGCGCCGGGGACTGGAAGCTGGCGGGCGCGCTGGGCGCGTTTCTGGGGCCGTCGCGAATGATTACCGTGTTACTGGGGACAGTCCTGGTGGCGGGTTTGATGGCGGTGGTTGTGATTGTCTGGAAGAAACGAGTCGGGCGGACCCTGCGCAACCTGGCACATTTGGTGGCTGCCTTGTTTACGCTGCACCTGCCGGGACCGGAGGTTTCGCTGGATAATCCGGAATCTTCGAAGATACCGTTTGGGGTGGCGATGGCAGTGACGGTGGTTCTTTATACTGTGGGACAGGCTTGGCACGTGTTCTGACCGAAATGAAATTCTGGAAAAAAATCGCGGGCGAAACCGTCGGAGCCGAGATCGCCGAAGCAGCGATTGTGCTGCCGTTGGTATTCATGCTGCTGCTGGGGATCTACTGGTTTGGGCGAGCGTACAACATCTACGCCACGATCACGCATGCCGCGCGCGAAGGAGCGCGGGCCGCGACCGCGCCGACGGCAGCGCTCTCTGGGAAATACTGCCTTTGACGGCAGCGCAGGTGGCGACGCGGGTCAGCGAAGTACTTGCAAGCTTCCAAGCTCGATCCGGACAAGTCACTCCCCTGCTGCCGAACCCGGTGCTGAAGGACTGCCAGACCGGTGCGCCGGTAGTTCCCGCTTGCGCAACCAGCCCAGCAGATTTGTTTCGCGCCGAATGTCCGGCTCAATGATCCGACCACCGGGCCGGCGGCTTGCGGCGTTTCGGTCAGCTTTCAGTATCCCTACCAGTTCTATCTTCCGTTCACGTCGTTGAACGGGCAGCTTATCCAGCTCAAGGCCGACGTTCAAACCACGGGAGAAGACTAAGTGCGAGCGCGTGAATCGCGATTTCACCGGTGGAAAGCGCTTGTCGGCGACACCTCGGGCTCGCAGTTGCTGGAATTCGCCGTTGCCCTGCCTCTGCTCGTGGTGTTTGTCGTGGGAATTTTCGACTTCGGCGCGGCCTTCAACGTGAAGCAGAAGCTCAGCAACATCACGCGCGAGGCAGCGCGCTTCGCTTCAACTCTTCCCACAAAGTGATCTGGACGCGATCGGGACACCGGCTTCAATCACGGCGATCCGCGATCTGGTGGAAAGCCATCTGCAGGCGGGACGAATGAACGACTGCGGGTTGGCCACAGCAGCGCCGGCGGCGAACTTTGCCGGCACTCACCTGGACTTACACCACGGCCGCAGGCTGCCCGGCTCCGCTGGTTCTGACGATTGAGAGAGGCTACTCGTTTCAGAGCGTTGTCTTGGGCGAACACGCTTAACGTGATGAGCACGCGAGTCACTCTGCTATATCCCTACCAGTGGCAGTTCAACCGGGTGATTGGCTTGATGGCTCCGGGAGCGACCTACCCTGGAGTGAGCCAGATTATGACGGACGCAATTGTGCCGAACATGGACTGAGGGTGTTATGCACAACAGCGATAAGCCTTTTCATCGGCGGTCGGGAGAGCGCGGACAGACGATCATACTGGTGGCCGTCAGCCTGGTATCGCTGCTGGCTATGGCGGCGTTGGCTATTGACGTGGTCACTTTGTACGTGGCGCGCAGCGAAATGCAGCGTGCGGCGGACGCCGCGGCGCTGGCTGGCGCCAAGGCCTTTGTGGATTCAGGGGTGACGTCGCTGGCGCCCACCGATCCCAACTTAGCGACAGTACAGGGTCTGGCTCAGACCATGGCGACGACCGTCATAAATTCCATGGTGCCGCAGAACAGAATTCAGGGAACTCCACCGGTGTTGGTGGGTACACCGGCGTTCGATTTCGGCCGGCCTGGAAACCCGCAGGTGAGTGTTACCCTGCAGCGGGCCGATCTGCCTACTTTCTTTTCTCGCATATGGGGACGTACGCTTTCCACCGTGAGCGCCACTGCTGTCGCGGAGGCTTACAATCCCGGCAATGCGCCTGCGGGATATCCGCCGATTGCGCCGAGGTGCGTGAAGCCGCTGCTGATAGCGAACCAGGATCCCAAGGGCGCGGCTGGGTCTCTAATTGTTGATCCGGTTAGCGGAGTGCCCGCGGCGGCCGGAGTGGTTGGAGAACCAGCCTTGCTTCGGCCATGCACTGGTTTGTGTCCACCGGTCGCTGGGGCCCTTCAGTTCCGTCCGGCACAGGTCTTGTCGCCCGGTACCGCGAATCTGTGTCCCGGCACATGTACGCCGCCGGCAACGGATTACGAAACCAGCATCGAGTGCTGCGATTCGGCGAATCCACCAGCTACTCAATTTCAGTGTGGACCGCCACTTCCCACTCCGCCTGTGAATGTTGATGCGCTCTTGATCGATCCTGCACTTAGCACCGGGACGAACAATGGGCTCCAATGCCTAACCAATGATCCAAACCCAGACACGATTGACCCCGCGAGCCTGCTTGAACTCACGGCGGGCACCGGGCCTGCAAGAATTACGGCGGCAAGCGGTCCGCAAAACGGAAACTTGGTTACCACGAGCCGGTCCATTGCGACTTTTCCGATTGTCGAAAACTTCAGTGCCGCAACACTTCACGTGGTTGGATTCCTACAGGTGTTTGTTGATCCAGTCACTCCGTAAATCCTACGACGAGCACGCCCGTTCACATTTTGAACGTTATTGGCTGTGGCAACAGTCCTGGGGCGGGCCCGGCGGTGTTGGGCGGCGGGTATTCTCCTATTCCTGTACGGCTAATTCACTAATAGCGGCGAGAATAAGGCGCTTGGCAATGCCTGATTCGCTGCCGCACGAGCGTGGGCGCTCGCGCCTACATTGACTTCTATTGCGGCGGAGGGCCTTCCTGTGGAGGCGCGCCTTCTTGCGGGCTTTGGCCGTCGGGTTGGGGTGGCATTTCTGGGGCGGCTTCCATCGGTTGAGGTTCGGGCTCGGGTTGGGGCTCGCCTTGGGCGGACGGTACGGGGGAACCCATCGCGGGTTGTGAGATTCCGCCGGCTCCGCGGTAGGTGAGGATTACGCTCTTCAGTTTTCCTGGTTCGCTCTCCGAATCCACCATGATGAAGTTGAAGCGGGAGCCGTTGAGCAGCGAAACCAGGGCCTCGCGGATGGGGGCTGGTCCGATCACTGCGATGATCTGTTCCTGAGCGGCGCCGGGCGGGATGGGAATGTCGGTGCCGGTCTGGCGCTGGACTTCCCCGAGGACTTCGGCCAGGCTGGCGTGGTCGGCGCGGATGCGCAGGCGTCCGCCGTTGTACTCGACTTCCATCTTCGGCTTCGGCGGTGCCGGGGTGAAGGCCACGTTGTCGAGGTGGGCCTTCAGCGCGGCCTGCTGATCATCCGATTTGAGCTCGGATTTAAGCTTGACGATGACCGTTTTGCCATCCGGGAAAATCTGGTACTGCTGCGGGTTGTTCAGATCAATGACGACCCGGGTGGTGGGAGGATTCTCGCTGAAGCGGGCGACGCGAAATCCCTTTACATCACCCTGATTGAGCAGCTTGGTGCGCAAGTCGCTGGCAGCCTGGGCGTTGGGAAAATCCAGGATGAGGCGGTCCGGGTCGGTGATCATTTGGCTGCGCAGGGCGACCGGGAGGCTAGTGGCGATCTCAACACTTATGCCACTGGCGACGGTCGTGACCTTTACGCTCTCAACCGTGGCCAGGGGTTTTGCTGGAGCCGAGGACGCGGCACGGGCCGGCAGGGCGGCTGCGAGTATGAGTACGAAATAAAAACGGTACATTGGGGATCTCTAGGTTGATTTTAGCAGTTGGAGACCACGGTGGCTGGGGCTGTGTCCTTCTGAGTAATGATCTTTTGGGCTTGGCCATGTGGTTTTGGGACTGGCCGGAATTGGGATTGGTTATCTATTCGCTTTTCCCCCTTTCATTCCTAAGCCGGTTTTGTCGGCGGGGAATCTGGTGGCTGCCACACAGCAGATTCCTCGCGCGATAATGCTGCGCTTCGGAATGACAAGTTATTGGGATATCTGGTAGCGGGTCAGTTTGAAATCCCCTTCGGGAGTGAAGTCCCTCAGGTTGCACGCCAGTGGATGTGATTCTTCCAAACTGACCCAATACCGATATTTAGATTAAGTCGTTGCCGAGCTGCGCTCGGCTGGACAGCCGAGGGCGGCTGTCCCCGCGTGGTCTCGGGTGCCTGCGGGTAAATTCCCCCTGACACGAACTGGACTGCTGGCTATAGGGGTCCCCTCGACTCCGCGGTCCCGCAGGAATTTCGCTGTGCGAAATTCCTGCTGCGCTCAGGATGACACGGGGCCTGCTGACATTACTTTTTGTCTGCGGCTGGGGTGGCTGGCTGAGGCTGTCAGGCGGGTGATTTCGGCCAGTTGCTTTTGCGCGGCGTCTATGTCAGCCGGTTGAGTGGCGACCTTCAGATAGTTCTGGATGTGGCTGGTGGCTTCCTCGTAGTTACGCTTTTGAATCAGAATGACTCCGAGAAGATATTCCAGCTTGGGGACCTGATGCTGGTCGTCTATCTTCATGCCCTGGCGGGCGCTCTTCTCCGCCTCGTTCAGGTTCTGAAGATAGTAATTGCCCAAAGCGTTGCGCAGCCATGCATCGGGGAATTCCACGGGATTGAGGGCCAAGCATTTGAGTCGTCACTGTGACCAGCTCGGGCCAACGCTTTTGCGAGAGGTCGAGCTCGGCCATGCCGCGGTAGGGATTGACAAACTTGGGATCGGCCGCGATGGATTGCTCGAAGGAGTGGCGCGCCGCATCGACATCGTTCTTGCGGAACTGAAGCCGTCCCAGGTCGCACCAGGCGGTGGCGTACTTAGGATAAATTTCGACCGCCTTAGAAAATAGCTGTTCAGCCTCTTCGTACTTCTCTTTGCCCGCCTTTTGGCGTCCCTTCTCGTAGGCCTTCTGCGCGTCTTTGGGGGCCATCGCGCTGGTGGCGCTGATGGTCATGCCTTCGACCTGTCCCATGCGATGCAAGACCAGGCGGCCGATATCGGCGCTTTCGAAGTTGGTGAGGCGGCTGCTTAGATCCACGGGCTGGGAGGTGAAGCCGGGCAGTTGGGCCACCAGCTCGCATTCGCGCCAGTCCCGCTGCATGTTGTTTCCCCGGTTGCCGGAGCCGGGGTTCGAGATGCTATCAGAGTCGGCCTCGCCGATGCCGGCAGCGAAGGCACCCATCCGGTCGCCCAGTTCGAAGCTAAAGCCGCCATGCGAATCGGTGTGGGTCACGGTCTGCCTGCGTCCCCGACAGATTGTCTGGATGCTGGCCGACTCGGTGAGCTGGGTGCCATCGTCCAGTACGACCTTCCCGGTAAGAAAAGCTCTTTGCCCAGTATTCACATCCGGCGTCATGCCGGGCTGCGTCGTGCTTGGGCGGCTGGGCGTTGGAGAGGATGTAGGGCCCTTGCCACCAGTGGGCTTGCCCTGGCCAGAAGCCAGGCCGGTTAGGGTCAGGGTGAGAAATAAGCAGCAGGTGAGGCGGTTATCCATGACATGCCCCCGGTGACAGATTGGGACGATTATACGTCCGGGAGGAGGCCGATGACGCAGGTTATTTCGAGGATTCGGTCCGATGGCCGCGAACATGGCAGCCGCCCTCTGATGTAGGCGCGAGCGCTCCGCTATGTGCGGAATCGTGTGGGACGCTGCCGCACGAGCGAGGCGCTCGCGCCTACATTTATTGGTCTGTGGTGGTCTGCTATAGTTTTTTCGACCTAGCATTTTCTTGCCGGCGAGGTGTTTTCGATGCCACGAATGGTTCGCTGTGGGCTTATTCAGGCGCGCAATGTGCTGAGCGCGGAGCACTCGCTGGGCGAGATCCGCGATGCCATGGTGCAGAAGCATGTCGAGATGATTGGGCAGGCGGCCCAGCAGCAGGTCCAGATTCTGTGTCTGCAGGAATTGTTTTACGGCCCGTATTTCTGCGCCGAGCAGGACGCGCGCTGGTACGACATGACGGAGCCGGTGCCGGACGGGCCGACTGTGCGCCTGATGCAGGAGCTGGCGGCCAAGCACCACATGGTGATCGTTGTTCCAGTGTACGAGCAGGAGATGCCTGGGCTGTACTTCAATACAGCCGCAGTGATCGATGCGGACGGGCGCTACCTGGGGAAATATCGCAAACATCATATTCCGCACTGCCATCCCGGATTCTGGGAGAAGTTTTATTTCACGCCGGGGGACCTCGGGTATCCCGTGTTCGAGACCAAGTATGCCAAGGTCGGCGTGTACATCTGCTACGACCGGCACTTCCCCGAAGGAGCGCGAGCCCTGGGACTGAACGGAGCGGAAATTGTTTTCAATCCGTCGGCCACCGTGGCGGGCCTTTCAGAATACTTGTGGGAACTGGAGCAGCCGGCGCATGCCGTTGCCAACGGATATTTCGTCGGGGCCATCAACCGGGTGGGCGAAGAGAAGCCCTGGAGCATTGGCGAGTTCTACGGCAAGAGTTACTTTTGCAATCCGCGAGGCAAGATCTTTGCCCAGGCCAGCCGCGATAAAGATGAAGTGCTGGTCGCGGACCTCGACCTGGATATGATTCTGGAAGTGCGTAAGGTGTGGCAGTTCTTCCGCGACAGGCGTCCGGAGAGTTATGGAATTTTGACGGCGCAGAGTGGGAAATCGGGAGTGTCATCGTGAGCGGGGTTCGATTCGCGAATTTCCCGCGGAGTCGAAGGACTCGATAATCGAGCACCAGCCCACCTCAGGCGCTAAAGCGCTGTTGTTTCGGGATTTTTGTGGCACGAGTGAACTCGTGCCCTTCCCTTTTCAGGCACTCCGTAAAGACTCTCTCGGCTCCCTTTTCAGCCGGCACTCCCGTACGTAGTCTTTCGGCTCTTCTTTCAGCCAAGTTCCAAACTCGGCCAGCTTCCCAACCTTCGTCTCGGTCTCAGCATCAAAAGCCTGTGCCGTCTCTATTGACGCAACTCCTGTGGCTGTTGATCTTGGCGATTCCCGTCGCCTCCATTGCCTGGACTGTTACTCACGAAGAAGTTTTTCGCGAACCGCGGGAGTATTGCAAAGGGCAGAGCGAGTCAGCCGCGGCCTTCTGGCGACGCAAGTTTTTCTACCTCTTCACTTGCGAATACTGCTTCAGTCACTACATTTCGGCCGTGATGCTGGCGATCACCCATTTCAAACTTCTCTACCCGGACTGGCGTGGATACATGGTTTCCCTGTTTGCCCTGGTCTGGATGGCAAATGTGTACATGGGTGCTTTTGCGAATCTGCGCCTCGATATCCGCCACGAAAGAATTGAAATCCAGTCCAAGGACCTGGAGCTACAGTCGAAGCAGGAAGAGGTTCATTCCAAGCGCGCGGCGTGACCGAGACGCTGGATAGAGTATCTTTCGCGCTAGCGGCTCCAGAGAAGCGTGGCGACCGCACCCGCGAACGAGTACAATCCCTCGCATGTCGACTTGCCGATCCCTTCTTATCATTGCGTTGATCTGCGCCACTATCCCGGTAGTTTTCTCGCAGGAGGTCCAGCGACTCGACCCGTCCGTGGACCAGCTCTTGCCGCCGAACGCGGCGCTGGAGAAGGTCGCGACTGGGTTCAACAAGTGGACCGAGGGTCCGGTCTGGACCCGCAACGGCACGCTGCTGTTTGCCGAAATTCCAGCGAACAATATCGATCAGTGGGTCCCTGGGCAGGCTGCAAGCGTGTTCATGCATCCCAGCGGATATAAGGGGACGGAGCCATTCAAAGGACCTGAGCCGGGATCAAATGGCATGACCATTGATGCCGATGGTCGCATAAGCGTCGCCGGACACGCCGGACGCACTGTGTGGCGGATGGAGTCAGTTGATCCGCGCGCTCAAATTACCGTTCTGGCGGATTCGTATCAGGGGAAGAAGCTTAATAGTCCGAACGACCTGGTGTACAAGTCGGATGGCTCGCTGTACTTTACCGATCCGCCGTACGGCTTGCCGACGCAGAGCGACAGCGATCCTGCGAAGGAATTGCAGGTCAACGGCGTATACCGGGTGCCGGGTGCGCGCCAGCAGAAACCGGGTGCCGCGCCCGAGCGGGACAAGCTGCAGCTGATCATCAAAGACTTGCCGCGGCCTAACGGTGTGGCGTTTTCTCCGGACGAGAAATTCCTGTATATCGCGGATTCCGGTAAGAAAGTATGGATGCGCTACCGGGTGCAGCCTGACGGATCGGTGACAGACGGCATGGTGTTTCTTGATCCCTCATCCGATCCGGCAAAGGGTGTACCGGATGGCATGAGGCTGGACAAAAATGGAAACATTTACAGCTCGGGGCCGGGAGGAGTCTGGATTATTTCTCCGGAAGGCAAGCACATTGGGACCGTCAAGGTTCCGGAAGTGGTCAGCAACGTGGCCTGGGGCGAGAAGGACGGCATGACGCTCTACATCACGGGGAGCACGAGCATCTACCGCATCAAGGTGAGCGTTGAGGGCGATCGCACACATTGATTCGCGGTGGCGGACTTAGCAGACATATACGTACCAATTTTAAACCTCTATAAAGGCTTGTCATTCCGAAGCGCGGCATTATCGCGCGAGGAATCTGCTGCACCGCTGCCGGCAAGAAGCAGATTCCTCGCCGATAAACCTGGCTTCGGAATGACAAGAGGTGGCCTTGTTAAGCCAGAGCAGAGTTATATAAGGCTACGAGTTTCGTCCAGGCGCGCTCGGCTTCGGGCTTGTTGTAGATTGGCACGCCGTCGCGAAGTGGCATGTCCGGCACGCACCAGCCGTGCTGCGTGGGATACACTTCGATCTCCGCTTGAACCTTGGCCGCCGCGAAGGCTTCCCTCAGTTTGTCTTTGGCATCGGGCTGTTTGACGTCGTCGCTCTGCGCGATTCCGATGTACATTCTCGCCTTAATCTTCGGCGCCAGCAGATGCGGGCTGTCCGGCTTGTCGGTCACTAGTCCCCCGCCGTGGAAGGATGCACCCGCACCGATGCGGTCGGGCAGCGTGGCGGCGGTCCTCATCACCAGCGCTCCACCCATGCAGTAGCCCTGAGTTCCAATCTTCTTTGATTTGTTCACTTCTTTTTGTGCGTCGAGGAAGGCGACGTAAGCGGTGGCATCTTTCTCAGCATTGCCGGGCGCGTTTACCGATGCCATCAGCGGCATGAGCTTCGCCATGTCGTTGGGATTCTTAAAATCGAAGGTGGAGGCATCGGTGAAAGGGGCTTTGGATATCCGATAGAAAGGATTGGGCACAACGACTGAATACCCATCGGCAGCGATACGCCGCCCGATGCCGCGCATCGAAGGGCGGAGACCCATGGCGTCGGGCCAGATCAGAACTCCGGGATGCGAACCAGATTTCGGGCGAATGAAAGCGGCGTCGCAGGTTCCGTCCGGCGTCTTGATCTCGACGTCAGTTTCGATGAGCTCCAGGTCCGCGGCGGCGGCTGCCGGTATTGTCGCGGCCAGACCTGCTCCGACTACGAGGACGGCGAAGTCACGTCGGGTGATGTCTTTGATAGGGGAGTCGTTGGTTGGCTGATTTTTCGGATCGTCTGCCATGGCTGTTCCTTTACGAATTCTAATTGTATTTGGCGTGGATGTGGTTCACATGATTGCGATTTGGAAAACCAGTTTCCAGATCCTGGTTCTCTGTTCTCAGACGCGTTCGATGGTTACGGACTTTACTACTGCGTCTTTCAGCGTAGCCCCCGCGCAACCGCCAGGACAAACCGCCTCACGGCACGTGGAAGTCCAGGGCGTAAACCTCTTGCGTTCCGGTATCGCGCATCAGGAGAGGAGAGCCGTCGGGGGTCAGGCCCATCCAGGCGATCCAATAGCTGAGCGCACGGCGAAAATCTTTCAGGCTGCAAATCCGCTCCAGTTTGCGGTCGGCTACGTGTATGCGGTAGATGGCGGGATCCTGGCTGGTGCCGCTGTCGAAATAGACATACTGTCCGTCGCGCGACCACTGCGTCGTGCCCACTCCAATGTGGGATAGCTCTGACCACTTGTTGGCTGCGAAATCAAAGAGCATGAGCTTTTGGCCGTCTTGTGTGATCGCGACCGCATAGTCTCCGGCAGGAGAACGCAGCGGACCAATCAGCCGTTGGCCGTCGGGCGCATCGGGTAATGTGGAAATTTTTTGAGTGCGCAAGTCGAGCGATCGCTGGACGGAGGTGTTGGGCGACGATGCGTCGCCGAAAGTGATGGAATTTCCATCGGCGGCCCAGCTTACGCGAGTGACGTTCTGTTGCGCCGCATTGATCTTTCTAGGCGTCCCGCCCTCTGCGGGGACAATATAAAGTTGCGATGCTTCACCGGGTGAGTTGCCCGAAAAAGCAACCTGCCGGCCATCCGGGGACCATCCTGCCGAATCCACGTAAAACGGAGCTATCGTGAGTTGCAACTTCTGGGTGCCGTCCACGCGGCTGCGCCACAGTTCTCCATCGGGAAAAGAGACGTAGGCAACCCACTGCCCGTCCGGAGAAAAGTTCACTTCGCGGGCTGAGATACCACCGAGGTAGGAATTGAATTGACCGGATTTTGCGTCATAGCGGACCAATTCGGCGCGCGGTTGCTCTCCGATCACGAATAATTTTTTGCCGTCAAGGCTGGGTTGGGGAGAGTGAAAGCTTAAGGGGCCCGAAGTCAATTGGATGGGCTCGGAACTCAGCTTGTGGAACAGGTCTCCCTTTTCCCGGACCGCCCAGAGGTCTGAACGGCCGTTGTGGATAACCTGAAAGACAAAAAACTTTCCGTCGGGAGTCCAGTTGCCGTGAAGCGTGTAATCGGCTGGGCGCCAGTTAGGAAACAGAAGGTGGTAATTGCTGCCGGTGCTGGAGACTTCGGCAATGCGATAGCGGCTGGAATCGACTACAACAAAGCGAAGAATTTTTCCGTCGGGCGACCAGCGTAGCCAATAGGCACCTGCGTCGCCGAAGTCGAGGAATTTCCGCGGGGCCGAGCCATTTTTGGGAATCGTTATCAGTTCAGTGGCATGTGAGACCAACAGATCGCCGTCGGGCGTCGGGACCGCATCCTGGCCCGTAAGATCGGTCAACTTGCGTGGAGAGCCGGTGGGCAGAGGCAACGACCATAAGGGTTGGTCCACCTCCAGACCGGTGAAGCTGGAAATCGTGAGCTCGGATTTATCAGGAGAGATGTTTGCTAAGCCCGTGTTAGGAAACGCCGTAGGAATCGGGACGCTGTCGCCTCCGGAGGAGGATACCTCGGCAATAAAGAAGCGTCCGTTCAGATTTTCCTGGACGTAGAGTCGAGGTCCATCGGTAAGCACGGTGGGGGCGACCGCGCCGAGAATACTCTTCAGGGAACCGTCGTGCGTGATCTGGGTGGATCCAGTGATGGTCGGAGGCGGAAAGGCCGGCCGCAAAAGATATAAAGCTGCAAGGGCGATTACAGCGAGGGCGACCGCCACTGTGATTTTTAGCCCAGAGCGACGAGGGGCCGCGGCGGCGGGGCTTGAGCCGGAGGTGGAAACCGGCAGCGAACCCGAACGTCCGGAATCAAACTCGCGCTTCAGGCGCTTCAGGTCTATTCCCACGTCGGCCGAACTCTGATAGCGCAGCTTGCGGTCCTTCTCCAGGGCCTTGTTGACGATGCGCTCCATTTCAACGGGCAACCCTGGGTTGAGCCGAACGGGCGGAATCGGCGCTTTGTGCAGGATTGCGTCGAACACCATCGCCGAAGTGTTGCCGGTAAATGCAGGCGCGGCTGTGGACATTTCATAGAGCACTGCGCCGAAAGAGAAGATGTCGCTGCGGGCGTCCAGTTCCTCGCCGGCAGCCTGCTCAGGTGACATGTAGGCTACCGTGCCCAAGGCGGTTCCTGGACTGGTAAGCCGTACGTCGGCTGTGCCAGCCGTCACCTCAGGCGTTCCGCCGGAGAGGGACGGATGCAGACCCGCCGGAGTCACCTTGGCGAGTCCGAAATCAAGGACCTTGGCGTGACCCCGCTTGGTGACAAAGATGTTTGCCGGCTTTATGTCGCGGTGGACGATGCCTTCGCTGTGGGCGGCGTCCAGCGCATCTGCGATTTCAATGGCGAGCGCGAGCAGAGTGTCGGACTCCAGCGGATGGTGGCCGATGAGGTGCTTGAGGGTAACGCCATCCAGAAATTCCATGGCGATGAAAGCGCGTCCGCCTTCTTCGCCAATGTCGTAGATAGTGCAGATATTGGGATGATTGAGGGCGGAAGCGGCCTTGGCTTCGCGGCGGAAGCGTTCCAGAGCCTGGTGGTCGTGGGCGACGTCGTCGGGCAGGAACTTGAGAGCGACGAAGCGGTCGAGCCGGGTGTCTTCGGCTTTGTAGACGACGCCCATCCCGCCGCCACCCAGCTTTTCGACGATACGGTAATGCGAAATGCTTTGACCGATCATGGACGTGGCAGAACTTGAATGTGCCATGTTAGGGGTGGGGTTGGGGCAAGTCAACGTTTGGTGGGGGCGGAATTTGGATGCTGGCGGCTTAAGGCTTTACCGCAAAGGTCGCAAAGGGGACCGCAAAGAACGCAGAGGTAAACAAGGCAAATGTATTTCTGTTCCTCCCAACACTGGATTGAGCGTGTATAAGATTAGTTCCACAAATGTCCATGCCGACTTCCGCCACTCGCGCCGCCGTCGAATCTAGTCCTCTTTACAACCCTGATCTTGCGCCCACCGTCATGCCCGGCGAGGCCGCCTCGGGCGATCGCGGGGCTCGGACATGGGGTACGTACAACTACGCCGCGCTCTGGGTCTCGATGTCGGTCAACATTCTGACTTACATGCTGGCGGCAAGCCTGATCCAGGGCGGGATGAACTGGAAACAGGCGGTGTTCACCGTGTTTCTGGGGAACTGCATTGTGCTGGCGCCGATGCTGCTGAATTCGCATCCCGGGGCGCAGTATGGAATTCCCTTCCCTGTCCTGGCGCGGGCTTCGTTCGGCGTGCTGGGTGCCAACGTGGCGGCGGTATTGCGGGCACTGGTGGCTTGCGGGTGGTTCGGGATCCAGACGTGGATTGGGGGCGAGGCAGTTAATGTTTTGCTGGCGACCGTGTGGCCAGCGTGGAAATCGGTGCCGCATGGCGCGGGCATCTGCTTTCTGGCGTTTTGGCTGATCAACCTGGCGGTGATCCTCAAGGGAATTGAGTACATTCGTTTTCTGCAGGGGATCAGCGCGCCGGTCTTGCTTGGAGTGGGATTGCTGTTGCTTGGTTGGGCCTACGTGCAGGCGGGAGGCTTTGGGCCGATGTTGTCAGCGCCCTCGCGCTTTAGCAGTTTTTCGGAGTTTCTGAAGTTTCTCATTCCTGCTTTGAATGCGACCGTGGGCTTCTGGGCGACTGTGTCTTTGAACATCCCCGACTTTTCGCGTTTTGCGCGCAGCCAGCGGGCGCAGATCATCGGCCAGGCGCTGGCATTGCCTACCACCATGACTTTGTACTCGCTGGTGGGAGTCTTGGTGACCTCAGCGACCGTCGTGATTTACGGATCAGCGATCTGGGACCCGGTGCAACTCTTGAGCCGGTTTCATTCGAAAATGGCGGTGGTCGTGTCGCTGATTGCGATCCTGCTGGCTACTTTGAACGTGAACATTGGGGCCAACGTGGTTTCTCCCGCGAATGACTTTTCCAACCTGTGGCCGCGCAAGATCAGTTTCAAGATTGGGGGCGTCATCACCTGCTTCATGGGGATCGCCATCATGCCCTGGAAGTTGCTGGACAACTACAAGACATTCATCTTCGGATGGCTGGGCGGGTATGCGGCCTTTCTGGGGCCGGTGGCGGGCATCATGATTTGCGACTACTGGCTGATCCGGAAAAGATCGCTGCTGGTGGATGATCTTTATTTGCGGGGCGGAGCTTACGAGTATTCCGGCGGGTTTAACTGGAAAGCTGTAGGCGCGTTATTTTTGGGGGCGGCGGTGGCGCTGGTGGGTTTGGTGGTTCCGGCCGTGCGTTTTTCGTACGACTACTCATGGTTTGTTGGGTTCGTGGTTTCCTTTGCGGCTTATTACTTGATGATGGCCGGCCTTGAAACGAAACCCAGTTCATAGTGACCAGTTCTCGGTTCT
Organism: Terriglobia bacterium; assembly: GCA_963812835.1. GTDB lineage: Bacteria > Acidobacteriota > Terriglobia > Terriglobales > Acidobacteriaceae > JAIQFF01. Next base: position 424,731 of record CAWEWN010000006.1, on the reverse strand, counting down.
CAGTCGTTTTTGAAACCGTGGGACGCTTGTCGCAATCTAACAAGGTGGGGCATGGACCAGAAATCTAATCCACGGGTGGTGATTGTGGGGGCGGGGTTTGGCGGCTTATTGGCCGCGCGAACTCTGGCGAAGTACCCTGTGCGGATTACGCTGATCGATCGCCAGAACTTTCATACTTTTCAGCCTTTGCTTTACCAGGTAGCGACGGCCGGATTGTCTCCGGGGGAAATTGCCGCGCCGATTCGCTGGATTATGCGCAGCCGACGGAACGTCGAAGTACTGATGTCGGAAGTGCAGGATTTCGATTTGGGGCGCCGGGTGGTGAAGCTCTCGGACACTGAGATTCCCTACGATTACCTGATCGTGGCCTCGGGTGCCAGTCACGCATACTTTGGACACGACGAGTGGGAGCCGTTTGCTCCTGGCTTGAAGACGATTGAAGACGCGCTCGAAATCCGGCGCCGCATGCTGCTTGCGTTTGAGCTGGCCGAGCGGCAGGCCAACGATCAGAAAGAGCAGGTGCAGCTTAATTTCGTGGTGGTAGGTGGAGGCCCCACGGGAGTGGAACTGGCGGGTACCCTGGCGGAGATTGCGCACAAGGCGCTGACTAATCAGTTTCGGACGATCGATCCACGAAAGGCAAGGATCGTGCTGTTGGAAGGTGGGCCGCGGATTCTGCCGGCTTATCCCGAGGATCTTTCGCGCAGTGCGGAAGAACAGTTAACGCGGCTGGGTGTGGAGGTGCACACTTCCGCGATGGTGACCAATGTGACGCCGGGTGCGGTGCACATGGGCGAAACGCAATTACCCGCCGCGGTGATCATATGGGCGGCAGGAGTGGCGGCATCTCCCCTGGGGAAAAAGCTGGGAGCGCCCGTAGACCGCGCGGGACGGGTGGCGGTGAATCCCGACCTGAGTTTGCCGGGGCATCCGGAAGTCTTCGTGATTGGCGATCTGGCCACGCTCAAAGACGAAGAACGGAAAGCTCCTGCCGGGCGTTGCGCCCGTGGCCATGCAGGAAGGTAAAGCCACTGCTCACAACATTGCTGCCGAACTGCGGGGCGAGCCGCGCAAGAACTTTCACTACTTCAACAAGGGCAACCTCGCGACTATCGGGCGGGCGGCAGCCATAGCTGAGTTTGGGAAGATTCACATCTCGGGTTTTCTCGCCTGGCTGGCGTGGCTGTTCGTTCACATCTTTTTCCTGATCGGTTTTCGCAATCGCATTATCGTATTGGTGCAGTGGGCGTGGTCTTATTTCACGTATGAGCGGGGTGCGCGCTTGATTACCGGGGACACGCATTTGCCGGGTTGGGATGAATTGCAGGCGCCGAAGACCAGCGTTCCAACTGCTGCCGATTGATTCAACCTTCTGACCAGAGAGGACCATGGCCAACACAATTCGTGTCTTTGCAACCTGTGACATCGGGGATGCGATTGATCTCCTGCGTCAACGTGGATATGAAGTTGAAATCTACCCCAAGGCGGAGGCGCCGCCGAAGAGCCTGATCATCGAGAAGGTGAAGTCTGGGATTGATGGGCTGATCACGACCCTGCGCGATGCGATTGACGCTGAGGTTTTTGAGGCAGGCAAGGGGAAGCTGAAAGTCGTCGCCCAGATTGCGGTGGGCTTCGACAACATTAACCGCGCCGACGCCAACCGCTACAAGATTCCTTTTACCCATACGGCCGATGTCCTTACCGAGGCCACGGCGGAGTTTGCATTCTTCATGATGGGAGCCTTGGCGCGAAAGATGTGGACGGCGGAGTACCTGACGCGGGAGAACAAGTGGAGCTACTGGCATCCCTACCTGCCGTTTCTTGGTGACGAGGTCACCGGCAAGACTATAGCTATCATTGGCACGGGGCGAATTGGGCTGGCCATGATCAAGAAGTGCGCCGGGTTCGATATGAATATTCTGTGCTACGACCCGGCATACCAGAATCATGACTATGTGAGTGCCATTCAGGAACTTATGGACCTTCGGCAGGCGCGGGGTATTTCGAAAACGAAGAATTCGATCAAGTATGTAGGCGTTGATGAGGCGTTGAGCCAGGCGGATTTCGTCAGCGTACATGTACCGCTGTTGCGCGAAGGCGAGAGTTCCGCGCCGACTTACCATCTGTTCAACGAAAGCACGTTGCGCCGCATGAAGCCGACTGCTTTTCTGGTGAATACTTCGCGGGGTCCAGTGGTTGAGGAAGCTGCACTGGCGAAAGCGCTTCGTGAGAAATGGATTGCAGGAGCGGCACTCGATGTTTACGAGAAAGAGCCGCTGCCGGCGGATTCACCATTGCGTGATCCTGCAATCGAGGATCGCTGCCGGTTGTATCCGCATTTTGCTAGCGCGGGGCGGATTACGCGGTTGTCTTCCGATCCGGAGAAGGGGATGGCGGGGCGAACGGTGCAGGGATTGGTTGATGTGCTCGAGGGGAATTATGGCGGCGATGTGACCAAGATGCCGTACGTGGTGAATAAGGAAGCGTTTGGGAAGTAGCGTGATTGAACGTGTGATCCTGAGCGGACTGAAGTGTTTCGCTTGCGAAACACTTTAGCGGAGTCGAAGGACCCCTATCAGCTTTACTACAGCCGGTGTTGCTTACTCAATCGGAACGACAGTGCAGCTTATAGGGGTCCTTCGACTACGTAGCTGCTTCGCGTAGCGAAGCAGCTACTCCGCTCAGGATGACAGAGCGTTCATTTTCGCGGTGGTGCCTACAGGCCTGGGCCTTCGGGATAGGCCGGGAGATCCGGCGGGCGTGCTGGTAGCTTCTTCGGGTTGGCCTGGATCTCTTTCATTACGACCTCGATAGCTTTTTCCAGTTGCGAGTCTTGGCCCTTTACTACCAGGTCGGGGCGATTTTCCACGATGATGTCCGGTTGCACCCCGTGGTTTTCGATCACCCATTTGCTGTTGAGATCGTAACGCGCGAACTCAGGGCGGGTGATGTAGCCACCGTCCATGAGGGGGATGTTGCCGCGAATGCCGCGGACGCCGCCCCAAGTGCGCTCGCCGATGAGCGGTCCCAGTTTGTAGTACTTGAAGTAGTAGCTGAAGATGTCGCCGTCGGAAGCTGCGTAATGATTGGTTACGCAGGCCATGGCGCCGTTGAACACCACCGGAGGAACGGTGGTGCTTTCAAAGTTTCGGCTCGAACCCATTCCGGCGAGGATGCGGCGCAGGCGGGCGAAGATGAGCTGGTCTACGAAGCCGCCGCCGTTATAGCGGACGTCAATGATCATTCCTTCTTTGCGAATCTGCGGGAAGTATTGCTTCACAAATTCGGTCAGGCCTTCGCCGCCCATGTCGGGCAGATAGACGTAGCCAATGCGGCCATTGCTGGCGGCGTCGACTTTCTTGCGATTGCTTTCAACCCAGGCCAGCTCGCGCAGGTTGTTTTCGTCGTTTATCGGCTTTACCTGCACGGTATGGGAGCCCTCTTCCGAGGGTTTTGAGTTGATGGTCAGCGTGACATTTTCGTTGACCGTGTTCACGAAGAGTTCGTAGGGATTTTCTGGCGTGTGCAGCGGGCGGCCGTTTACGGCGATGAGGTAGTCTCCCTCTTTGACCGTCACGCCCGGCTCGGTGAGCGGAGAACGCGTTTGCGGGTCCCAGTTTTCGCCGGCGTAGATTTTCTTGAAGCGGTACATGCCGGACTTGTCGGCTTCAAAATCTACTCCGAGCAGGCCCACGTTCACGGCATGTAGCTCGGGATAGTCTCCGCCGCCGACGTAGGTGTGGGAATTTGATAGCTCGCCAATCATCTCGCCCATGATGTAGGTGAGGGTATAGCGGTCAGCGACCGACGGCAGCAACTGGGCATATTTATCGCGAATTTTTTCCCAATCGACGCCGTTCATCGCGGCTTCGTAGAAGTAGTCTCGCTCCTGCCGCCAGACCTCATTGAAAATCTGCTTCCACTCGGCTGCGGGATCTACCTGCACTCGCATGCCACCAAGATTGAGCGCACCGTCGCCGATCTTCTTGGGACCATCAGGCTTGGCGTCGATGATGCCGTAGGTGTGGCCGTCGCGTCCGCCTTCGGCTTCGTAGAGAAGTTTGGAGCCGTCGAAGGAGAGGGCGAAACGCTGCACTCCGTCGATCAGAACTTTGTCTTTGCGTTCTTTCAGATCGTAAACGTGGGTGGCGGGAGATTCGCCGGGGACAGGTCCCGAGAGGCCCTGGATGGGAGTAGTCGAGTAGAAAATGAAACCCTTCGACGCCAGATAAGTATTAATGATGGCAGGTTCGATGGGCAGCGCTACGATACGACTTGCGATGCCGTTGAGATCAATGCGGAATTCTTTGGGTTTTTCTTTCTCATCTTTCTTTTCTTTGTCTTTGTCTTTATTTTTGTCATCCTTGCCGTTGTCTTTCGCTTCCTTTGGCTCTTCGGGCTTCTTTTTGCTCTTGGCCGCCGGTTTGCCTGCCGTCTTGCCCTGTTCCTGGCCGGGTAGGACCATCAACTCGTCCTTATTTTCTTCCTTCTTGATTTGAGTTTCATCGCTCAGCGGCTGGAAGGGCGATGGCTCGTCGGCGCGCAACGTGACCACATAAATCCGTGTCGTCTTTGGGTTCGAAAATTCGAAGTCGACATTGCCCAGGACCTCGTTGAAATCGCGGTCAGAGAGGAAGTACAAATATTTCCCGTCTGGATCGAACACCGGGGCGAAGCTATTGGTCATGCTGGTGGTAACCGGTGTGATTTTGCTGGTTGCCAGGGAATAGAGATGGACTACCGAAAAGAAATTTTCTGCATTCTTGTCGTAGGCCAGCCACTTGCTGTCGGGAGACCAGGAATAGTTAAGGATCTCTCCGTACTTGCCCTGATCGATCGCCACCTGTTTCTTTTCGTTGACGTCTACGTACCAGAGGCGGCAGTCCTTGTCGGACCATGCAAGCTTTTTGCTGTCTGGCGACCACGCGGGGGCGTATTTGAAGCCTTTGTAGCCGCTGGTGATTTGCTGCTCTTTGCCCATCCCGTCCTGGGGAGCGATGTAGAGTTCGTCTTCACCGGTGCGATCGGAAACGTAGACAATCCAGCGGCCATCGGGCGACCAGGCCACTGATTTCTCGCGAATGCCGGGAGTGCGCGTCAGGTTACGGACGCTGCCCTCTTTGGCCGGGACGGTGAACACGTCGCCCCGGGCGCCGAATACCGCGCGCTTCCCTTCCGGCGAAATGTCGAAGTCGGTAATGTTTTTGGCAACGCCGGTCCAGTGCTTCATGATCTGGTCGCGATCACCGGGTAAAGAGACGGTCAACTTCTTCGGCTGCTTGGAATCCAGATCGAAAGTGTAGAGGTAGCCACCATTCTCGAAGATGATGGAATCCGGGCCGAGACTTGGCCACATCACGTCGAAGTCGGTGAAATGAGTGAGTTGCTCGATCTGCTTGCTACCCAGGTCGTAGCTGTAGAGATTGAAGTGATGTTCGGGGCCGCGGTCGGAACTGAAGTAGATGGTGTTGCCGTGCCACATGGGAAAGGAGTCAGTCCATTCGGTGTGGGGCAGGTCTTCGACACTATTGTTTTTGAGATCGTAGATGGCGATGGCCTGGGCCAGGCCGCCGGTGTAGCGCTTCCAGGTTCGGAAATTGCGGAAAATTGGGTTATAGGCGATTTTCGTGCCGTCGGGAGAAAACGAAGTCAGGCCGCCTTCGCTTACCGGCAGGGGCTCGGGCAGGCCGCCTTCAATGCTCACGCTGAATGGACGTTTAGTCCATCCATTGGAGGCGTCGCGGCGGGAGAGAAATAGAATGCGCTTGCTGTCGGGAAACCAGTTGACGACTTCATCGTGAATGCCCATGCGATCGCTGAGCGGCGCGGCGGCGCCCTGATAGAACGTCAACTGCTTCGGCTGGCCGCCCTGGGCGGGCATTACGTAGACGTTGAAGTTGCCGTCGTATTGTCCGGTGAAGGCGATCCATTTACCGTCGGGTGAGAATTTCGGGAAGAGCTCGCGGCCGGCGTCGGAGGTGATGCGCCGGGCGTCTCCTCCTGCACTCGATGCCAGCCAGAGGTCGCCGGCGTACATAAAGACAATCTTGTCTTTGTAGATGTCGGGAAAGCGCATCATGCGGCCTTCCGGCATTTCCTGGGTTGAGCCGGAGACGGCGAAGGCGAGCATCAACAGCAACAGCAATCGCTTGCGGTAGGACATCAGGACTCCTCTTGGGTGTCGTTCGGGAGGCGGGAAACTGGAACGGTCTCTCATTCAGGAAAAACGAATTCTATCAGTTTGCAACAGGACACTGTTGCGTTGTCTTGGACGAGTGATAGGGCGAAAGGAAAGCAGTGCCTGGTGGCGGCTGAAAGCTTTAACCGCAAAGGGCGCAAAGAGGACCGCAGAGGACGCAAAGGGAATCCCTCGCCCACTATCGCACTGTGCGACAAGATTGGTGCGCGAATCGCCTATAATTCCGCTTCCGTTTAGTTGGAGGGCAGCTTGTCCAAACTTGAAAATGTTGCTTCTGTCGATGGCGTGCCGCGCCGCCATTTCCTGCAGACCGCTGTGTTGGGCGGCGTCGGAGCCGCGATGTCGCCTGCCCTGTCGAGCACAACGGCCACGGCGACGGTTGCACATTTCGAACTTGATGAACTTACTATTGCGGACCTGCAGGCGGGAATTGCGTCTGGAAAATTTACCAGCCGCTCGTTGACCGAAAAGTACACGCAGCGGATCGAAGAGATTGACCGCCGCGGGCCGACGGTAAACAGCGTTATCGAACTCAATCCGGATGCGCTGGCTATTGCTGAAGAGCTCGATAAGGAGCGCAAGGCCAAGGGCGCGCGGGGACCGCTGCACGGGATTCCTGTCCTGATCAAGGACAACATCGATACCGCCGACCGCATGCAAACCACCGCGGGGTCGCTGGCGTTGGTGGGTTCGCGGCCCACGCGGGATTCCTTCGTGGCACAGAAATTGCGCGAGGCCGGGGCTGTGATTTTGGGCAAGACCAATCTGAGTGAATGGGCGAACATTCGTTCCAGTCATTCGGTAAGCGGATGGAGTGGGCGCGGTGGACTTACCCGAAATCCTTACGCGCTGGATCGCAACCCCTGTGGCTCGAGTTCTGGATCCGGGGCGGCGACTGCGGCCAATCTTTGCGCGCTGGCTGTGGGCACGGAGACTGACGGCTCGGTTGTGTGTCCGTCGAATGCCAATGGGCTTGTCGGGATCAAACCGACGTTGGGGCTGATCAGCCGCTCCGGCATCATTCCTATCGCGCATAGCCAGGACACCGCCGGACCCATGGCGCGGACCGTGCGCGATGCTGCGATACTCCTTACCGCTCTGGCGGGCGCTGATCCGCGGGACGGTGCGACGGCGGCGAGCTCCGGCAAGATCGCGGCGGACTACACGCGATTTCTCGATCCCAACGGGTTGCGTGGCGCCCGCATTGGGGTGGCGCGAAAATATTTTGGGTTCAGTGACAGCGTGGACCGTCTCATGGACGATGTGATGGCGGAGATGAAGCGGCAGGGGGCGGTGCTGGTTGATCCGGCCGATCTGGAGTCTTACGGCAAGTTCGATGACAGTGAATTTACGGTGCTGCTCTACGAACTGAAAGCTGATCTCAATGCCTATCTGGCGGGGCGTCCGGATGCGGCGGTCCATTCGTTGAAAGACATAATCGAGTTCAACGAACACAACAAAGAAAAAGAGATGCCCTACTTCCTGCAGGATGTTTTCATCAAAGCGGAAGCGAAGGGGCCGCTCGACAGCAAGGAGTATCTGGACGCACTCGAAGCCAACCACCGGCTTTCGCGGGCCGAGGGGATCGATGGCTTGATGGATAAATTTCAGCTGGATGCGATCATGGCGCCGACGGGGAGCCCGGCGTGGATCACTGATCTGGTTAATGGAGATCACTCTGGTGGGCGGGAGTGCGAACGCGGCGGCGGTGGCGGGATATCCTGACATCACCGTGCCTGCTGGGTTCATCTCGGGGCTGCCGGTTGGGGTTTCGTTTTTTGGGCGGGCCTGGAGTGAAGGGATTCTTTTGAAAATTGCGTATGGATTTGAGAAGGCTATCCAGGCTCGAAAGCCGCCTCGGTTCTTGCCGACGGTGCAGAGTCTAAAAGCTTAACCGCAAAGAGCGCAAAGGGACCGCAAAGGACGCAAAGAAAGCGCGGAAAATTTCAAGTCTCCCGCGCTTCTTTGCCTTCAGCCTTCCACAAAATTACCGCTGCGCTTGACGTCGGACTCAGAGTTCCGGCTTCAGGTGCAACGTCTTGCCAGCAGCGACGTACACCTTCTTATCGAATGCAGTTTGCCCTGACTCGCGCACTTCAATGTCATAGCTGCCGGGTCGCAGATTCATGGTTTTCAGTTTTCCGACGGTGCCAGCGTAAGCGCCGTTGATGTATACCTCTGCGTCCTTAACTTTGGTATCGAACTTCACTGCGCCAGTTGCCGGACCGTAGCCGTAGTATCCATATGGATACGGGTACGCCCCCCAGTACGAGTATCCCCACCCATAGCCTGGCCCCACGAATACGCGGACCGGTCGTGCGTAGGCCGAAAGTGGCGCCATCATCACAGCGGCTGTTAGAGCTATCAGTAATAACTTCTTCATAACTTTCTCCTAGGCAATTAGATGCCCGGTTTCGCGTTTTTATCGTAAAGAAGAGTAAAGGCACGAACCCTCTGCTGCGAATGTAGATACGGATATTGCAAGTCCTCCCGGTCGATACTTCCGGCCGACGCGATGTAAAATTGCTCGATGAATTCACGGGTTACCAAGATTGCTGCATTGCTGAGCATGCTCACGTTCGCTTCTGCGCAGGAGTTGATCAAGCCTGAGGTCCCGGACAAGATCAAAGCGCCTGCCGGTCAAGAGCTCGCGCTGGTAGCGCATGCAACCGGATTTCAGATTTACACTTGTCAGCGTGGTACGGATGGCCAGCCTGCCTGGGTGCTCAAAGCGCCTGAGGCTGAACTTCGAGATAACTCTGACCAGGTCATCGGGCGTCACTACGCCGGTCCTGCCTGGAAGCACAATGATGGAAGTGAAGTCACGGGGAAACTGCTGGCCAAGGTGGACTCGCCTGACGCCGATGCAATTCCCTGGCTGCTTTTGACTGCTGCCGGCCATTCAGGAACTGGAATACTGGCAGGCGTCTCGACGATTCAGCGCATCCACACCAAGGGCGGACAGCCGTCCGCAACGCGGCCGTGTACGGCTTCCAATGTGGATGCTACGTCGAAGAGTAGCTACGTTGCTGACTATTACTTCTACGTGCCAGCAAAGTAGCGCGCAGTCTTAGTGCTTTGCGGTTTACGGCTTTCTTTCGACCCAGGCCATGCCGTCGGCGCCTGCGGCCGTCGCGATCATCTTTTCTACCTTCCAACTTTCAAGATTGATCGCTGCAACCTTCCCGTCCCCGCTACAGGAGACGTAGGCCGTGCCGGGCCGCACCAGAATCTGGACCGGATCAGCACCGACCGGAACGGTGCGAACTACCTTCATTTGCGACAAGTCCACGACCGCAACCTGATTGGCGGTCTGCATGGTCACCAGCAGGGACTTGCCATCCAGCGTGGGGGCGGTGCCGTATCCCACGGCGGGGAGATCGATCCAGTTCGAGACTTCATTCGTGGTCGTATCGATTACTGCCAGGCGGGGCCGCTTCTGGTCGGCAGTGAAGACCCAGCGTCCGTCCTGCGACATTGATATGCGTTGCGCTACTTCGGCAACGTGAATGACCTTGATGGTTTTGCGGGCTTCGACGTCCAACACTGAAACCGTTCCGGCGCCTACGTTAGAGGTGTAGGCACGATGGCCGTCGCGGGACATCACCACCATGTGAGACTCGGGCTGTCCCGTTGGGATGGAGCCCACTTTTTTCTGCTGATGCGGATCGAGTACGTCCACGGCCTGGTCGAGCTCGGCGGAGACGTAGAGCATGCCGTCAGGTCCGAACTTCACCCAATGGGGGCGCACGGCGCCGACAGCGATGCTGCCCACTATGGCCTGCTTGTCGATGTCAACAATCTCTACCGAGCTTCCGTCGGTGCCGGGCTTGCCTACACCCGAATTTCCATAGATAGGCAAGTAGGCCAGGCGCCCATCGGGCGATGCGGTAACTTCGTGGGCGCGCACCTCGTTTGTCTTCACTTTGCCGATTTGGACGCCGGCCTCGGGATCTACGAGGCTCATGGTTTGGTCTGCCTGGTTGACTACTAGCAGCAGGCTGACGGGGTTTCGCGGAGGGGCTGGTCTGTGACTGGCTGACTCCGAGGAGGATGTTGAAAAGAAGGAATGTGGTGATCATGGACCACGTCATGGTTTAGCCGCCTGGGGGAAAGGATTCGTGCGGGAATAGTGTATCCGTAAGCGCACGCTTTGTGGGAGGCGATGGCTGGCGCCTGCCGAGGACAGGTAGCATAGAGTGAAAAGCTTTTAACCGCAAAGGTCGCAAAGGAACCGCGAAGGTCGCGAAGAACAAAATGGGAGCGTCGTCACAGAAATTGCACTACTCCAGCTTTTCTTTGCGCTCTTTGCGGTGTTTCTTTGCGTCCTTTGCGGTTAGCTTTTGATTCTGGCGGACGCGGTCAATCCTCACCTTACGCCTAGAAGCATATCAACCGTGAGTTGATCGAGACGCTCGTAGGGCAAGCGCTTCTTGAGGATTTCGTCTTTATCGAAGTTATGGGCGAGCAATTGCGAGGCGCCTTCTTTCGAATAACGGCCGAGCGCGGGGGTACTGTGTCCGTTGCTTGAAAGTTCAGTGAGTATCTGCTGTATTTCTTTGTCTGCGCTCCAGCGATGGGCCTTCTCTTTCAGAATCAGATAAGTTCGCATGCAGCCCCGGGCGAAATCTTTTACCCCTTCGTAGTCCTCGGTCCGGTAGGCGTGTGCGTCGAAGTGACGTGGCCCGTCGTAGCCGACGTCCTCGAGAAACTTCACCAGCCAGAAGGCCGATTTCAGATTAGACGAACCAAACCGCAGGTCCTGGTCGAAACGGCCGGGCATCTGATCGTTCAAGTCGATATGAAAAAGCTTACCCATCTCCCAGGCCTGTGCGACCGCGTGCATGAAATTGAGTCCGGCCATGTGCTCGTGCGCGACCTCGGGATTCACTCCTACCATCTCAGGATGGTCGAGGGTGGGAATGAAGCCGAGGTACTGACCGGTGGTGGCCATGTAGATGTCGGCCCGGGGCTCATTGGGTTTGGCTTCCAGGGCGAACTTCATGCCATATCCGCGATCGATGTTGTATTCACAAAGATAGTTCACCGCCTCGCGCAGACGCTTGATGGCTTCATCGGCGCGGCGGCAGGCATCGGTTTCAACTCCCTCGCGGCCACCCCATAAAACAAAAATCTTCGCGCCCAGTTCCGCTCCAATGTCCATAGCGCGCAGAGTTTTCTGCAGGGCGTAGGCGCGCACTTCAGGGTCATTGGCGGTAAAAGCTCCGTCACGGAACACCGGATGGAAAAAGAGAGACACGGTCGCCATGGGGACCACGATTCCATGGGAATCGCAGGCTTGCTTGAACTTGCGCACTATGCAATCGCGCTCGGCTGGCGTGGCATCGATCGGTACCAGATCGTTGTCGTGCAAGTTCACGCCCCAGGCGCCCACTTCGGCCAGCAACGAAACAATGTCAGTGGGCGAAATTTTCGGCCGGGCGGCATCGCCAAAGGCATCGCGCCCGGGATTACCGACGGTCCAGAGGCCGAAGGAAAACTTGTCTTCTGCACGGGGCTTGTAGCCGTTAGCACTTGTCATACTGTCTTCTCCATGGCCGTAGGGGTCTCAATTCAGAATGGACTGCATGGCGGGACACTGACCGCGAAAGGCCGCGTTTGGTTTTTCCATAACCAGTGAATTTGAGGAAATCGGGCCCAGGCTTCCCGCAACACGCGACCCGGTCACAGGCAGCCAGAACCTCATGGTCGAAAATTGCAGCCTCTGAGGCGCAAAATCAGAGCTAACTCTTTACCGTAAACGTTAACGGCGGTGCTATAGTAGCACACGCTAAAGCGCTGGCAAAACGCGCTTGCACAATACCACAACGATAACGGAGCCACCTTGAAACGCTCATGCCGAACATCTCCCGTCGGTCTGGATGTGGTGTGCTGTTTGATTCTGTTTCTCAGCGCGGCCGTTGCCGCTTTCGCGCAGAACCCCCTTCCCTACCGCGACCCGAAACTGCCGGTCGAGCAACGGGTAGCCGACCTGCTCTCCCGCATGACGCTCGAAGAGAAAGTGGCGCAAATGGAAGGCGCCTGGGAGAATCGCCAGTTTTTTAGCGATCCCAAGACGCTTTTTGTTGACGGGGACGGAAACTTCCTTCCCGATCACGCCGCGGTCCTCCTCAAATACGGCCTGGGAGAAATCTCCCGCCCGAGCGAGAAGCGTGGGCCGCGCCAAATGGCGACCTACACCAACACGGTGCAGAAGTGGGTGAAGGAGAACACGCGCCTGGGAATCCCCGTACTTTTTCACGATGAATGCCTGCATGGTCATGTCGCGCCGGGCGGCACATCGTATCCTCAGGCCATCGCCTTGTCTTCCACCTGGGATCCCGCGCTCTTGCAAAGCGTTTTTACCGCCACCGCGGCTGAAACACGAGCCCGGGGCGTCCACCACTGCCTTGCTCCCGTCCTCGATCTGGCACGCGACCCGCGTTGGGGCCGAACAGAAGAAACATACGGAGAGGATCCTTACCTGGTCTCGCGCCTTGGGCTTGCAGCCATTCTCGGGTTTCAGGGAACGGGCGCCATGGATGGGTCGCACGTGATGGCGACGGCAAAACATTTTGCCGTCCATGGCCAGCCCGAGGGTGGGACCAACGTTGGCCCGGGCAATTATTCAGAGCGGGTAGTGCGCGAATATTTTCTGAAGCCCTTTGAGACCGCGGTAAAGGATGGCCATGTCCAGACTGTCATGGCCTCCTACAACGAGATCGATGGCATTCCATCGCACAGCAACAAGCACTTGCTGAACGATATTCTGCGCCACGAGTGGGGCTTTGATGGCCTGATCGTATCCGACTACTTCGGCATTACGGACCTGGTGACTCTTCATCATGTGGTTGCCACCAATCCGGAAGCCGCGAAGATGGCTCTGGAGGCCGGCATAGAGATCGAACTTCCGTTCGAGGCCACGTTCTCAAGCCTGGTGGATCAGGTGCACCAGGGAAAGATCTCCGAAGCCACGATTGACCGGGCGGTCACGCGTCTTCTTCGGGCAAAGTTTGAGGCCGGGCTCTTCGAAAACCCTTATGTGGACCCCGATTATGCGGAGAAATTGACTAACAACGCCGAGCATCAGAAACTCGCGCTGCAGGCGGCGCATGAATCCATCGTTCTGTTAAAGAACCAGAACAATCTCCTGCCGCTGGAGAAATCGAAATACAAACGGATCGCCGTAATTGGTCCCAACGCCGCCGACTTGCACCTCGGCGGATACAGCAATAAGCCAGGCCGCGGTGTGGGCCTTTTGCAGGCAGTAAAAGACAAAGTCGGCCCCTCAGCCGAGGTGGTGTACTCCGAGGGCTGCAAGATAACGGAAACCCTTCCCGATTGGGATGCCGACAAAGTTGTGCTGGGCGATCCGGCCCTGAACGCCAAGCGAATTCAGGAGGCGGTTGTCGTCGCCAAAAAAGCTGACATTGTGATTCTTGCGCTGGGCGAGAACGAACAAACTTCGCGCGAGGCCTGGGCAGTCAACCATCTGGGTGATCGAGACAGTCTGGATCTGTTGGGCAACCAGGATGATCTGGTCAAAGCCATTCTGGCTACGGGCAAACCGACAATCGTTTATCTGCAACATGGCCGGCCGAATTCCATCAGCTACATTGCCGAAAATGTCCCCGCAATTGTGGATGGCTGGTACCTGGGACAGGAGGGCGGCACCGCAATCGCCGACGTGCTTTTCGGAGATTACAATCCCGGCGGAAGGCTTTCAATCACAGTGCCGCGTTCGGTGGGGCAACTGCCGGATTATTACTATCAAAAACCTTCGGCGAAGCGCGGATTTCTGGGCACTCCCATCACACCTCTTTTCCCTTTTGGATGGGGTCTTAGCTACACCAGCTTCAAGTATGACAATCTGCGCGTAACGCCCGACACGATCGGGCCGGAAGGGACCACGACGGTCTCGGTGGATGTGACCAATACAGGCAAGGCGAGCGGGACGGAAGTTGCGCAACTCTATATTCGCGACGAAGTCAGTTCGGTCACGCGGCCGGTCAAGGAACTCCGCGGCTTCCGGCGCATCGCGATCGACCCCGGCAAAACCCAAACAGTCACATTTACGCTGGGTCCGGACGAGTTGTCATTTTTAGATCGTGAGATGCATCGTGTCGTGGAGCCCGGCAGTTTCAAGATCATGGTAGGCGGCAATTCGGTGGATCTAATCGAAACGAAATTGAATGTAGCTGCTCGTTAGATTCAGGACATGAGTTTGTGTGGCACGTCTGCAACCGCATTCGCGCGAGGCTCCGCGATTCGCCGGGCTTTGTTCGCCCTGCTATCTCTTGCCGGCATCGGCCTCAATCCCTTGCTGGTTGGGCAGCAGAAGCCCACAGGCGACCCTCCCGGACAGTACGACGAAGCGAAAGTTCCGCGCTACACGCTGCCCGATCCACTGCTTCTGCTCAACGGCAAGAAAGTAACCAGCACAAGGACATGGAGGAAGAAGCGCCGGCCCGAGATCTTGAGGCTCTTCGAAACCAACGTCTATGGGCGGACCATGATCGGCCGACCCAAGGGCATGACGTGGGAGGTCACAACCAACGGCGCGAGCCCCGTGCCAGGCTCATCCGCGAAGACCGTGACCATCTACTTCGCTGGTAAAAACGACGCGAACAAAAATGCGCCAAAGATGGTCCTGCAGATTCTCCTGCCCACGAAGGCAAAGAAACCTGTTCCAGTATTTCTGATGCCGACGACCTTTCACCGTATTCCTCAGCAGGTGCTTGAGCGCGGCTACGGTTTTGTCAGCTTCGATCCCACTTCCATCGAGCCCGATAATGCCGACGGGTATGCGAGGAGTGTCCGCGCTTTCTTTGCTCCGCCCGGCCAGAAAGGAGTCCGGTCTGGACGAATGGGGCGCCATCGGCGCCTGGGCGTGGGCCATGAGTCGCGCGATGGATTACCTGGTAACCGACCCCGACATCGATGGCAAGAGAGTTTCTATTGCCGGGGTCTCGCGCTACGGCAAAGTCACCATGTGGGCCGGCGCGCAGGATGAACGCTTCGCTATTGTCTTTTCCGGGGAGTCCGGCTGTGGCGGCGCGAATCTTGTGCGCCGTCAGTTTGGCGAGACTGTCAAAGCGATTACAAACACCTTTCCGTACTGGTTCGATGGAAATTTCAAGACCTACGGCGACAGGGTGAACGATCTACCCGTAGATTGGCACATGCTCATCGCGCTGATGGCGCCGCGACCGGTGTACATTGCGACCGCCGAGCAGGACCACTGGGGCGATCCCCGCGGCTCGTTTCTGGCCGCCAAGGCCGCAGAACCGGTTTACAAGTTGTTCGGAGAAGCCGGACTCGGTGTAGACGACATGCCCGCAGTGGCCACGCCAGTCGGCGACTGGATCGGTTTCCACAACCGGAGAGGAACGCACGGCATCGACGATTACGACTGGGAGCAATTTCTTAACTTTGCCGACCGGCACTTCGGCATTTCGCGGCTATCAAAATGAATTGGCGGAGAACAGCTCGCGTGGGTTTATTGGCCACGCTCATTCTGCTCATGTGGCACGGCGAGGGCTTTGCTCTCGGCCAGCCGAAATATGTTGAGTTCGTTCGCCGTCCCAATGATTTCGCCATCGCGCAGGAAGAATCGCTCGCGACCATCTATGTAGACGCGAACGATCATGCTGGCGTGGTTCGCGCGGTCGGCGATCTGCGAGCTGATGTTGCCCGCGTTACGGGTCGCACGCCGGCGATTGCAAACAACATCGGATCTGGCGCGGATCTGATTATCGTCGGCACCATCGGGAAGAGTGCCGCTATCGACCGGCTCATCCGGGAAAAGAAAATCGACGTTTCGTCGATTGCAGGAAAGTGGGAGTCGTTTCTGATCCAGGTAGTGTCGAAGCCCTTGCCCGGAGTCGCCAGCGGACTAATTATCGCGGGCAGTGACAAGCGCGGCACGATTTACGGCATCTACGATCTGTCCGAGCAAATCGGGGTTTCGCCGTGGTATTGGTGGGCCGATGTTCCCGTGCCAGCACCAGAATGCGCTCTTCGTCAGAGCCCGGCAGGTACGTTCAGGGACCGCCTGCCGTCAAATATCGCGGCATCTTTCTCAACGACGAAGCGCCGGCCCTGTCCGGGTGGGTGAAGGAAAAGTTCGGCAACTACAACCATCAGTTTTACGAGAAGGTTTTTGAACTGCTGCTCCGGCTCAAGGCCAACTATCTTTGGCCGGCCATGTGGAACAACGCGTTTAACGAAGACGATCCGCTGAATCCGCAGCTCGCCGATATGTACGGCATCGTGATGGGGACCTCGCATCACGAGCCCATGTTGCGGGCCCAGCAGGAGTGGAAGACGACATGGCACAGGCCCGTGGGACTATTCGCAAAATTCCGAGGTCCTGCAGAAGTTTTGGACTGAAGGTATTGAGCGCAACAAGAACTACGAAAGCATTACCACGCTCGGCATGAGAGGAGACGGCGATCTCCCGATGACCGAAGGCGCCAACATCGCGTTGCTGGAAAAAATCGTCGCCGACCAGCGCAAGATAATCGCCAAGCCACGTGAACCCGGACCTCTCCGCCGTGCCCCAGGATTGGGCGCTATATAAAGAGGTGCAGGAGTACTACGAAAAAGGCATGCGGGTGCCGGATGACGTGACGCTGCTCTGGTGCGACGACAACTGGGGGAATATCCGGCGGCTGCCGACGGCGGACGAACGCAAGCGCAGCGGCGGCGCCGGAATTTACTACCACTTCGATTATGTCGGCGACCCGCGCTCCTATAAATGGCTGAACACAATCCCTATCACCAAAGTCTGGGAGCAGATGAGTCTGGCCTACAACTACGGCGCGAATCGCATCTGGATCGTAAACGTAGGCGACTTGAAGCCGATGGAATTTCCCATCGAATTCTTTCTTACTCTGGCCTGGAATCCGGAGGAGTGGCCCAAGGAGCGCATCCCGGAATACTCAAGAATGTGGGCGCAGCGTGAATTCGGGCCGAAGTATGCGCCGGACATTGCCGACCTCGTCGCCAAATACACGAAGTTCAACGGACGGCGCAAACCGGAATTGCTGGAGCCGGACACATTCAGTCTGGTCGACTATCAGGAGGCGGAGAAGGTGTTGGACGATTGGCAAGCCATCACCCGTCAGGCAGAACAATCTACAGCAGCTTGCCGGAGAGTCGAACGCGACGCCTTCTTTCAACTCGTGCTCTATCCGGTAAAGGCTTCGGCTCAGGTCGCCGAGCTCTACATCACGGTCGGCAAGAACCATCTTTACGCCAGCCAGGGCCGCGCCAGTACGAACGACATGGCGGCGAAAGCGCGAGCGTTATTCCAGGCTGACGCCGATTTGTCCGCCGAATACAACCACACACTTGGCGCACGGCAAGTGGAATCACATGATGGACCAGCCGCGCATCGGCTACACCGGATGGCATGACCCGCCAGCAAACGTCATGCCGGAGGTTAAAGAGATAGAGGTTTCAGTTCCCGCCGGGCTAGGCGTCGCAGTCGAAGGCTCGGCTTCCGCGTGGCCAGGAAACGAAACGGGGCCGGGGCCTTCCCTTCCTGTTTTGGACGTTTTCAATCAGCAACGACGCTACATTGATGTCTTCAATCGTGGCCGAACGCCATTTGCCTTCACCGCCAGCGCCAGCCAGCCCTGGATCGTTCTGAGCGCAAGCCACGGCACCGTCGGCAGCGATCAGCGCCTCTGGGTGAGCGTGGATTGGCGCAAGGCGCCGAAAGGTTCTGGCAGCGGTACTGTGACGGTGTCCGGCGCCGGAACGGGTTCGGTCGCCGTGACAGTGAGAACATTCAATCCGGAGCAGCCGGCAAGGACTGCTTTCCATAAGTTTTGTCGACGCCGATGGCTATGTTTCGATCGAGGCCGCGCACTATACGCGCAAGATCGACACAGCCTCCGCACATTGGGAAGAAATCGCGGACTACGGGCGAACCCTGTCGTCCATGACAATATTCCCTATGACCGCTCCCAGCGTGACTCCGCGCGGATGCTCCCTGCTCTGCAATACAACATGTATCTGTTCAATCCGGGAACAGTTCGAGGTGGAAACGATTCTTGCCCCCACATTAAACTTTGTTCCCGGTCGCGGCCTCCGATATGCGATTGCGTTCGATGACCAGCCGCCGCAGATTGTCGATGCCCTGGCCCACAACACGCAGACCGACTGGGAAACATCGGTCAAAGACAGCGTCCGCAAGAGTCGAATCGAAGCACACTCTTAGCGACTGCCGGATATCACACTTTGAAGATCTGGATGGTTGATCCCGGGCGTGGTCCTGCAGAAAATCGTGGTGAACACGGGCGGTCTGAAGCCCAGCTACCTGGGGCCGCCGGAAAGCTATCGCTTAGGCGCTCCCAGATAGTCCATTAAAGATTGTCATTTGGGTTGCGAAGGAGCAGTCTCGGAAGCTGGCATCTTTCCCACCAGGCCCTCCTCGGCGTTTTCATGGAGCTCCCGCACCTTGGCCAGTTCCTTCTCCGCACCGGCCGTGTTCCCGATTGCCTGATATAAGCGTCCTAACTGGTAATGCGCGTCAGGCAGCTCGGGATTTAGCTGCACAGCGCGAATCAGAGCAGCCTGAGCCTCCTTGTAATTCTTCTGCTGCATGTAGAGAGCGCCCAGATCGATATAGACAATGCGCAGGTCGCGGTTACTTTGTATCGCCCGATTGAACAGGGAAAGCGCCGCGTCGGGGTTGTTGTTTTTCCATTCGATGTCCCCCAGGTACGCCAGTGTCTGGGCGTGGCTGGGGTCGAGAGATAACTCGCTCTCGAAGTAGCGCTTTGCGTCATCGTACTGGTGCAGTTTCCAATACATATATCCGAGGCTGAAGTTCACGCCCGGTTCCTGCGGAGAAACCTTGGCCGCAGCCTCGAACTCGGCAATCGCTTCACTGGTCCTTTGCAGGCCATCCAGGGCTTGGCCCAGTAACATGTGCGCGGGGGCTGAGTCCGGATTCTGCCGCAGGAGTTGGCGAAACTGCTCCTGGGCGCAAGCATAATTTTTCGCTTGGAGGCAGCTCTGAGCCAGGACCTGCCGCAATTCCGGATTGGTGGGGTCCGCGTTGGCCGCGGGCTCGAGATATTTCACCGCTTCGACAAAGCGCTTGGCGCCGTAGCAGCTAAGGCCGAGCAGAGTGCGTGCCTGCATGTTCCCCGGCTCCTGCAGCAACGCAGCTTTCAGGGGAGGAATGGCGGCCTCAAACTGTCCTTGTTTGTACTCTGCCAGTCCTAGATTGAGCTGGATGCCAGGAAGCCTTGGATTTAGGGCAATGGCCCTGCGGTAGGCTGCGGCTGCGCCTTTATACTTAGTTTCCCGGGCCAGCGCCACCCCAAGGCTGGCAAAAGCGCCCGCGTCCCGAGGATTATGTGCGGTTACTGCCCGCCACGCCTCCACCGCCTCCGGGAGCTTTCCCTGCTGCTCGAGCGCCATTGCCTCAGCCGGACTGACCGCCTGCGGGCTGGCAAACGCCGGCAACACGAGAACGAGAAGAACCAAAAGTGATTTCCAGCGTTTCATGGCCAAAATGCCGCACCGGGAGGGTAACCCACACGCTCACACTCAGAATAGCCACTTACAGCTGACGAAGCAACGCAGGCATCCGAAGGACGGATCAGGCTAATTAGGACAGCGGTGGCTACAGCTCAAACATTTGGGCTATCCGAATCTGACGGTCCGGAGATATACTTTTTTCCTGCGATAGTGCAAGGAAACAAAACCGATGTTGACTCGAAAGTTAGTCATACAAGGAGCAATACTTGCATTTTGCTCTGCGGCTTCGATTGGCCAGCAAAGTCACCAGGCTTCTCCTCCCCCCGTCTTGCGCGAGTTCCCCGTGGTTCTGCAGCAGAGCGTCGAAGCCGGAAAAACCCCAGCGGGAACTAAAGTTCAAGGAAAACTTGCGGATGCCACCCTGTTTAATGGCACGTTAATCCCCAAGAATGCGATCGCATCTGGGGTGGTTCTTGAATCCGAACCCAAGAAGGGGCAGGAGCGAGCGCGGCTCGCGGTCCGCATGAACACGGTAACCTGGAATGGCGGATGGACTCCCCTCTACGCTTATTTGATGCCCTTGTATTACTCCGCGACCGCGGAGGCAGTACCGAATCCTCCGAACGAATCTCCGGATCCGGAGTCCAGGACTTTGAATGGACCCAACCAGTCGGCGCAGTCCCCGATGTCCCGACCATCTCCGACCGGCTCAGAAGGTAATCAAGGGGCGATCCCGGACGTTGCCATCCTCTCGAGTCGGCCTGTCCGAATGAAAAATGTGGTACTTGAACCCACAAGTATCGGGGGCATCACGCTTGTGTCTGATCATGGGAATATCAAGTTGTTTAAAATGACGACCTACGTCTTCGCTGCCGTCGAGTCCTCAGTAAAGTAAGCTCAGATTTGCACTGTCAGCTTCACCGCGTACCAACCATTTCCAGGCAGCGGCCCAGAAGCGAGTCACAGCCATCCCGGATATTCCCACGATGTGGCACTTGAGCCCACAGCCGCAGGCGGCGCCGCGCTTGTGTCCCGGAAGACCAATATCAAAGTTGGAGAAGCTGACGACCTAGGTTTTGGCTGGGATTTAACCACCAGGAAGGTAAGTCCAGATTCATACCGTCAGCTTCGGGGCTGCTTGCCTGGGAGCCTGTCGGGCTCCGCTTAGACTCCATTCAAATAAAAAAAGCTCGCACCTTGTTAGATGCGAGCCGTTGAAGTAACTGAAGCTTGTCGTAAAACGTTGTCCCGCTCGCAGCTTGCGCTGCGAGCGGGACGGAAGGGCTTTCGGTTAGAGGTTAAAAGTAAACCTTACCGGCGAGCTGGACAATTCTCGCAGGGTAGGCTGCCGTGAACTGGCCGAAGCGGCTGTCGCCGAGGCCGTTATCAACGGTCTGGAACTGGGTGTGGTTGAAGGTGTTGAAGGTCTCCAACTTAAGCTGCAACCCCGCACTCTCGGTGAAGGCGAAGTTCTTGAAGAGAGAGAGGTTCCAGTTGTCGCGGCCCGGTCCACGGATAGCGTTGTGGCTGAGGTTGCCCCATGTGCCGGGTGCGGGAGTCGAAAACACCGAGGTATCTACGTACTGGATGTGCTGGAAGGGGTCCGAGGACGCCACCGGCACCTTGCTCATATTTGATGCTGCCGTTCAAGTCCGGCCGATTGCCGGGGCTGTTGGTGCCGCCAACGAGATTGCTGCCCCCGGTGAAGTTGACTGGCAGGCCCGACTCGACCGTAATGATGCCCGACACTGCCCAGCCACCGACCAGGGACTTCATCAGGCCGTTCGAGCTGCTGCGCAGAAGCGGGATGTTGTAGATGAAGTTGGCGGAGAAGTTGTGGAGCCGGTCGAACTGACTCGGCCCAAGATCGTACCGCCAGCCCAGGTATGGGTTCGTGACACCATTCAAGTCCTGACCGCTGCCACCCGTGGTTGGATCGATGGAGCGGGAAAGGGTGTAAAAGGCTCGAAGCTGCAAGTCCTTGCTGGCTTGCGAGTTCAAGTCAATCTGCATGGAGTTGTAATGGCCGTTCGCCTCGTTCTTGGACTGACTAATCGCTCTGAACCCTTTGAACGGAAGGCTAGGCGCATTCTGGTAGTTAAGAGTACCTCCCGTCATGAGCGCGAGATCGCTCAGCGAAGGCAGGTTAGTGTTTAGATAGTCGTTCAAGTGCCGGTTCTGATTGCCTACGTAAGAGACAGACAGAACGGTCTTGGCGCCGAACGAATGCTGAACGCCGGCACTGTATTGCGTGCTGGCCGTCGGCTTGTAACCGTTGATGTCCAGACCCGTGATATCCGCCGCCTTGATGGTCTGGAACGTGGGCGCAGCACCAGTCTGAAGCAGGGTGTTCGGGTTTTGTAACGTTACGTTGTTGAGGTTAACGTTCAGGCTGAACGGGATGTTCGGCCCGGCATTGTACATATCGTTGCCCTGAATGCGTTCGTACATGATGCCGAACCCGCCGCGAACGATCGTCTTGCCGCTACCGGTCAGGTCATAGGCAAAGCCGAGCCGCGGACCGAACAGAGCCCAATGATTGTTCACCAGACCCTTGGGTACGCCATTCTTCCCAGGCGTTCCGATTCCGTTGAGGTACAAGGGAACGCCCGCCAGGATTTTGTTCGGGCTGGTGCCAAGTCCAGGGCTTGCGGCGCCGCAGCCAGGGTCGGCTGGACCGCTGCAGATATTCCCTAGAGAATCGAACGTAGCGGCCTGCGACGGATCGTAGAGCTTGGGATAGAAATTCCCCATGCGATTGTCGGATTCGGTGGTGTGAGGCACCCCATCCCAGCGTAGGCCGAGGTTCAGGGTCAGCCGGTGAGTTGCGCGCCAGTTGTCTTGAATGTACGCGGCGTAGGAAACGGCAGGCCAGTTGCCGTGGTCCTGGACGGCAAGCTCGTTATAACCGGCGGCTGTGCCAAGCAGGAAGTCAGCGAAGCTGTTTCCGGTGAAACTCTGGGCATCTGCGCCCTCGAACGTGAATGCTCCCTGGGTCGTTCCGAAAAGGTCCTGGACTTTCTTGTAGCGCGCCCAGCTTCCGCCGATCTTGAAACTGTGCGCACCTTTGTTCCAGGAGACGTCGTCGCGGATCTGGTAACCGTCAGCGCGGTTGACCCACGGCCAGCTGGAGATCTGGAAGTTCGCATTGCTTTGGTGATTGAGGGTGATGTTGGGAATGCGACTCAGGTTATTCGGCCCCGTGAACAAGCGGCGAGCTGGTCGCATCGTATCCGCTCGGAAGTGCCAGGCTCGTCATCCCTGTGGCGGCAAAGGGAATGATGTTGATGCGGTTGCCGTTGTAGTTGAAGGCGATTTCGTTGAGAAGCGACGGGCTAATGGTGTGGGTGGCGTGAATGACGTAGCTGTAAGCTGGATTGTTGAACGTATCTCCAACCGTTGGCAGGTTGTCACCGCTCCACTGGGCCGTGTTGTAGCCTTGTGAGATTTGCTCGGCAACAAAGTGACCGAACACGGAAAATTTGCTGTTGAAGGTGTGATCGACGCGGACGATCTCCTCCTTCAGGTTCGTCGGAGTGCTGGAGCCACCCACGAAGCTCCCGACACCGTTGCCGATGCCTGAGTTTGGCGCCGGCAAAAAGCCCGTACCGAGCAACGCAGTCGCGTTTGGCTGGATCATGCAGGTCGGTATGACGTTACCCGGGAATTGCGTGCCTTGCACGACGCCGGCTGGCGCGACTCCGCCCGGACAGTTGGCAAACAAAACGGAAGGAGCCACTCTGGCTGCAGTGGGAACCAGGATTGGATCGGTAACCGAGCTGAAGTTGCCGCCGTAAGTTGCGGGATCGGGAACCGTCTGGTTGGTTGACCCGCCGTCGATGTATTTACGCCACTCCATGTTGTAAAAGAAGAAGGTCTTGTTTTTGTCCGGGTTGTAGAGGTGGCCGAAGGTGACGGGGCCGCCGATATTGAAGCCGAAGATGTTCATGCGCAATTCTTGCTTTTTGTTCGGAGCCGGGAAAAAGTAGTTGCGAGCATCAAAGGCGTCATTGCGGTTGTTTTCCCATGCCGAGCCATGCAATCTGTTGCTGCCGGATTTGAGGACCATGGTGACGGTTCCGGCAGAAGAGAGGCCATAGTCGGCGCCGTAGTTCGAAGTCAACTGGCGGAACTCAGCCATCGACTCGCTGGAAGGGGCCGTAGTTACGCAGCCACCGCAACCGCGGTCGTAGTTCTCACCGCCATCTATCATGAAGACATTGTGGGCGGTGCGCTGGCCATTGAAGCTGACGGCCGTATCACCACCTACGGGGACATCCTTGTAATTGGTGATATCGTTCGATGCTCCGGGAGCCAATGCAGCAAGTTGGAACAGGCTCGTGCCGTTGACGGCGAGATCCGATATTTGTCGGCCGGTGATCAGGTTGCTTACCTCGCCGGAATCTGTCTGTACGGCAACCGCATTGGCTTCTACGGTTACCATCTCGGTCGCCTGGCCGACCTGCATCTGGAAGTCCACGCGGTCGCGGTCGCCCACACTCAGCACCACGCCCCTTCTCTCGGCAGGCTTGAACCCTGACACTGTGACGTTTGCAGTGTAATGGCCGATGTGAAGATTAGCCGCCACATACTGGCCGTCTGCGCTCGTGACGGCCTTCGTGGTGAGACCGGTGTCTGTGTTTGTGAAAGTTACCGAAACATTCGGTAAAGCGGCGCCAGTTGGATCGGTCACTGTTCCGACCACAGTCGCGTCCTGCGCCACGGCGTTAAGGGTAAAGAGTACAAAAAGGGTGATTGCAAGAACTGTGAGGCGAATCATACGGCCTCTCAGAGCAAGCCCGAACATTTCGACAAACTTGGGCGAAACGCGCTTCATGGGGCAGCCTCCGAATTGATTGGTTCACGGGTTTCGGGGTATGCGATAACCCCTTACCGGAAACGTTTACGGTGATACATTCATTGAAGATGCACTGTCAAGAAAAAAAATTGTAAACAATCACCTTCAGGGTGGATCACCAGTGTATGAATAACGGGATATTTGCCTGGACGCGCGTAAGATGTGGCAACGCCTTGTACTTTGTACGAAAACTCCGAAGGAAACTCTCTTGCGCAGGTGCCTTCCAAGGTAACGCCCCGCGAAAAATAAAATGCACTCCGGGAAGGCGAGACCGCAGGTGTGTAACCTCGGCCCCGCGGGTTTTCGCCATTGTCACTCCATCGACGCAGGTAGGGGTCCTTGCCTACGGAATGGTTTCATTTGCCGACGGGCCAATTCAATAAATGCTGGCCCAGTTCCCTGTCCCGGAGTGAAGACGGAGTAAAGTCGAGCTGAATTCTCGCGGAGTTCTTTGGATGTGTGCGCCGTTCGTTCGAAATGCAAAAAGCTAAAATTCAGGATTCCCGTGAGTTGTACTTCCCTGGTAATACGTAGAGCTCTTCAAACATTTACCGAAGAACATCGCGCTGTTCTCATGCTGTGAGGCGGCCAAATGTTTTCGCGGATCGTGATTCGTCTCTTTGTGTTGAGTATTTTCTGTTCGGCCACTTTGTCAGCACAACAGCAACCCTGCCCCCCGCGCCCGCCGCCGTGCAGGAATCTCCACTGATCACGCAGCAATACGTGATCGCCGGAAAGACTCCAGTCGAAACTGAACCTACCTACGTTTGCCGCGGACGAGTTACGGTCGGCTAAACGGAATTTCGTTTCGCTCTTTGCGACGCGAAAACAATTCCTCACAATGCCTGCTGTGATAATTTTGTGTTCCACAACATTTGCCTGTGTTAGAAGCAGTTGTAAGGTCGTAATCGTTCACGGATTTTTTGGAAATTGCCGACACTCGCAGCACCTTTCGCCTTTCCATTCGCGGGGAGTAACAGCTGGCGGAGTAGAATGAATCCAGCCTTGTGCCCGCCGTCTGCGACATGAAGAAGATGTGGAAGTTTACCGGCCCACTGGCCGTACTCTTCGTGTTGGTCCTGGCTTTCCACCTGCCCCTGCGTTCCCAGGGCGCAAATAAAACTGCGCCGGAGCGCCCACCCGCCGCCGGCGACAGCCCCATCCGCTTCGTCTTTCAGCCGATTGATTTCAGGCTGGACAGCGACGAGACGCCGGAGCGCCACGCGCCAGAAACCATGGCCGGAGGCGTAGCTATCTTCGACTTCAACAACGACGGCAAGCTTGACATCTTCTTCGCCAATGGAGCGGAGCTTAAAACGCTTCATAAGACATCCGCGAAGTACTACAACCGCCTATTCCGAAACGACGGAGGCGGACACTTCACCGACGTGACCGAAAAAGCCGGGTTGTTCGGGACCGGATACGACACGGGCGTGGCCATCGGCGACTATGACAACGACGGATACGACGACATTTTTGTCGCCGGCGTCTATCGCAACACGCTCTATCACAACAACCGGGAACGGGACCTTCACGGACGTCACCGCCAAATCCGGCTTGAACAAAACCGATCCGGAGTTTGGCGGGCTTTGGTCCGTCGCCGGGGCCTGGGTCGACGTCAACAACGATGGGTTGCTCGACCTGGTGGTCATCAATTATCTGAAATGGGATTTCGAACACGAGCCCGACTGCGAAGTCGGTGGACATCGCGACTACTGCCATCCCAAGATGTACCCGCCCACGCCCAATCAATTATTTCTCAACAATGGCGACGGGACCTTTCGCGATGTCTCCGCTGAATCCGGCTTTCGCGCGCATCCCGGAAAAGGCATGGGGGTAGCGGCGGGAAATTTCGATGTCGGCGGGAAGATGGACCTCATCGTCCCGAATGACAAGCTGATGAACTCATTTTTTCGCAGCCGCGGAGGCGGACGTTTTCAGGAAGCAGGTTTCGACGCGAACGTAGCTTTGCGGGAGGATGGCACGTTTATCTCTGGTATGGGAGTTGATTTTCGCGACCTGGACAATGATGGTTTTCCCGACATCGTCGTGGTCGCTCTCGATGGCGAAACTTTTCCGATCTATAGAAACACGGGAAAAGGGGGTTTCGTGGAAGTCACGCGGGAGAGCGGCATGACGAAACTGAGCCTGCCCATGGCTGGTTATTCTCCGAATATTGCCGATTTTGACAACGACGGATGGAAGGACATTTTTGTTTCGCGCGGTCATGTGCAGTCGCTGCTGTCGGCGCCGAACCTGGCCATCGAACAGCCCAACACCGTCTTTCGCAACCTGGGCGGGATGAAGTTCTCCGCGTTGACCGCGGAGGCCGGACTGTCGGCGCAGCCTCCCGCACGTCATCGGGGCTCTGCCGTTGGTGACCTGAACGGAGATGGCCGTCTGGACGTGGTGGTGAGCGCCATCGGTGCGCCGGCGGAAATCTGGATCAACCAGAGCCCGGGCAATAGTCATTGGCTGGAATTGAAGCTTCAGGGTACGAAGAGCAACCGCGACGGCGTCGGCGCAAGAATCAAAGTGGTCACAAAATCCGGCGCACAATATAACCACGTATTCACCAGTGCCGGCTATGCGTCGTCAAGCGCGGGCCCGGTCCATTTCGGACTGGGGGCAGACCCGGTCGCGGAGCTGATTGAAATCCGATGGCCTTCGGGAATCGTGCAGGAACTGCGGAACGTGACCGGCGACCGCGTTGTCGTGGTGAAGGAACCGGCGCAGTAGAGCGCCGTGCGCCCGGGTCAGGCCAGACGAGACGTTCCGGCAGGTCGTGCGCCGTTGCCGGGAGCTTTCTCATTGACCGATTCTTCGGACTGTCTTTGAAGAAAGAAATCGAGGTTCCCGCGCATGACCAGATGCGGGGCGAGAGCGATTTGATGAAACGCGCTGCCGTCCCCTTCGGAAAGAAACCTGTATAACATGCGGAACGACATCCGGCCCTGCGTGCGTGGACGCTGGTAGATAGTGGCGGCGACAGCACCGGAGCGAATCTGAGAGACCAGGTCGGGAAACAAATCGGTGGTAATGATGGTGAGGCGCTCCAGCACTTTGGCATCGCGGGCCGCTTTGAGCACCGGCATCGAGTCTTCCGTGGTCACATAAATTCCAGCCAGGTCCGAGTATCTTTCAAAGAGCTCGCGGCATTTGCAGTAGGCCTCGGCCTGCATGCCATGGTCCTCGACTGGCTTCAGGAGACGCAATTGGGGATAGAAAGATCGTAACGTGGCGTCAAATGCGGCGTACTTTTCCGCATGCTCGGTAATCGCCAGGTCAAACAGTGTGATGGCGACAGTCCCTTCCTGCCCGCCGAGGAACCTCCCCATCAGGTCCGCCGCGATGGATCCGCTCGCCATAGTGTCAATCGCTACGATGCCCAGGCGTCCGCTATTGGGAGCGTCCGTGGTCACGCACACGACTGGAATACGGGCGCGGGATGCGCGGCGTATCCACGGCCGAAATGTTTTGGGATGGGTGGGAAAGGTAATAATCCCATCCACTTTGTCTTGAATGGCAGTTTCAAAAACTTCTTCTTCCCATTCTCCCAGGTGAGGGTAGGTGCGAAATTCGATCTCGACATTCTCGAGGGGAATCGAAGCCGCTTCTTCGCGAATGCCGGCGCGCACTTCGTCCCAGAAGGATGTGGTTCCTTCCAAGGTGTTGACCAGTATGCGAAGAGATTTTTTGGATGAGAGGTATCGGGCCGCGAGATTCGGGCGATAGCCGAGGGTTCTCGCCATCTGCAAGACCCTGGCCTTAGTCATTGGACTTACGTCCGGGTTGTCATGCAAGGCGCGATGCACTGTGCCGATCGAGGTCCCCAGCGCGTTCGCAATGTCCAGGAGAGTGGTCGGATGCTTACCCATTTATTGGCTCGTGTTGTGGCCGCCGCCTACAACCGGTACAACATCCACGAAGAAAGGCAATCTGGCCGGTAGACCTGAAACCTTATCGATCACCTTACAACGTAAAAATTAATGGGTAAACGTTAACCAAAACTGCCCAAAGGTGCAAGTACCAAAGCCGGAGAGGCTGCGTGAGACCTTCCCGCCCAAGGGTATTGCCCGGTTTTTAGCAAGTCTGGTGGCCCCGGCGTGAGTCGAACACGCGACCTTCGGTTTAGGAAACCGCTGCTCTATCCATCTGAGCTACGGGGCCGTTCGAGGTAACCTCATGATAGCACTAGGTTCACAGCCTCGGACTTAGGGCCAGGTCGGGTGGCCCACTCAAGCGGTCTTTTGGCTGAAGTGGGGCTCTTGTGTCTTTTGTTTTGGAGCAGTCTCCGCCAGTACGCAACCCCGCAAACGCAGGGTGCAGGTCTAATGTGGGTGGATAGCAAGAAAACGTAAACGAACGCAAACCTTGTCCACCGGAGGGATGCACCCACTCAAGCCAAAGGACGGCTTGGGTGGGCCACCCGTCCACCCATCAGTACACGAAAACCATGAACGGAGGCCGCACCCACTCAAACCAAAGCGAGATGACATCTACGGGACAACACTGACAGCCAAGCTTCCTGTTTCTCCGGTGGGTTCGGTCGCGGTTATGATTGTGTCTCCAGTTTTAAGGAGCGTAGCCAATCCTGGATCGAAATCGTAAGGATCGTTCACAGAGAACGCCAGCACCGTTTCCTGGCTCGACTTCCAGGTCACGAAGCCGGTCAGGTCTAGTACCGTTCCGTCGGAGTAGCTAGCTTGGGCAAGGAACTGCTGCTGGTGAACAGACAGACTAAGTGAAGTGGCGGACGGCACGATTGCAACGGTTGGCGTAAGTCCCACAACAACGGTGATTGAACCAGTCTTGCCGGCAAAGGTCGCTGTAATTGTGGCTGACCCAACTCCGGCGCCTATGACGTGCCCCTTGTCCACGCTCGCCACGGCGGCGTTAGAAGTACTCCATTTCGCGGAGCTCCTCAGGTCTTGGGACGTTTGCTGGGCTCCGTAATATCCGTAGACCTGCACCTCGACCGTCCCGTTTACGGGGATGGAAGGTGAGGAACCCGCCTGGACCGACATCTCATTTAGGTTGCCTTGGCTCGAGCTAGAACTCGGCGCGGAGCTAGAGTAGCCACCACCACAGGCGGTTGAAGCCACAATCAAACCAAGGCATATCATCAGGCCTGGGTCGTTGAATCTGACAAAACGGCGCATAAGCACCCCCAAGTGGCAGCGAATATAGGCTTAGCTATGAGAAAGCGCAAGTTTCCCGTCTGATGGGAACGCAGCACAGTTTTCGCCAGTACACACTGGACGAAAGCAGGGTGCTGATTGAATTGTGAGTGGAGGGAAAGAAAGGACGAAGGCAAACTCTGTCCAGGAGTGGAAGAGCCCCACTCAAGCCAAAGGACAGCTTGAGTGGGCCACCCGTCCTGGAAAAACACTTCAAAAGTGAGCACTTCGTAATGGCCTGCGGCCTTATCGCGATCTGGCCATGGTTCGGTCGGAATCTCTGGCTACTCTTGCGGTCGCTTCTGCCACGCCGAGATCCGGACGCACCGGCTCGAATTGGCTTTTGACCTCATGTTGTTGCTCGCCGATGGTATGGAAGAACAAAGCCCGGCCCGAAATATGTACATCGAGCAATGACACTTCCCAGTCGTTCGGGGCAACTTCAGTTTGGATGACTTCAAAAGTTCCTCCCTTTTGAAGCTTGCCCAAAATCCCAAATCCGAAATCGACATCCGACACCAATGTTCCAGACAGCCTGACCAGACGTATCTGTTTGGCTTCGATAAGTAGTATCCCTTCCATATGGTGGAATACTTTGGATTCGCTGCTAGGCGGGCGATACTTCGGATTGGGACGGAATTTTAGCCGGACGGAGTTACCCTGACGGCCGTCTTCCATGAACAAGAACGCATCGGGCAACATCTTGAGCAACTCAGCTGATTTGCGGCTGTCGGCATCAATCTCGTCTCTGTTCTTCCGTCGAAGACGGGCATCGTTCACCAGCGATTCCATTTGGTCGCGGGCCTTGCTCATTTCTTGTTCTGCTGGCGGTTTTCCGTTGACTGAGACCGGCCATGACATCCAACACTCGGGGGTTTGGATGACCCTTTCCACCTCGGTTCGCCCAGGTTCTTCCTCTCTGTCCAAATACATCCAATATCGCGGCTGTTTTTGTGACTCCAGTTCGTTCTGAACCATCTTCACAACCAACTCTCGCGGGTTATCCTGCGCCAGAACGGAGGCGGGCACCAGCAGAACGAGCAATAGCACCTTGGGCCAATGCGCGAATTTGACGGGACGATTGCCTACTCTCACGGTGACTGTGATGGCTTAAGAATGAGCCGGGTTATCCAGTCGTTGAGGGATGAGCGTCCTGAGGGTAAAGATCGCTCGCCCCGTTACAAGAGTAGATGGCGGGAGGCGGCTGCTCTATTCATCTGAGCCAGGGGCCGTACACAACGCCAACAATGCAAACCGTATCCAAGAGAGCGCTGCACCCACTCAAGCCAAAGGACGGCTGAGCGGGCCACCCGTCGGTTGGGAGACATCCAACCGAATTGAACGACGCGCCGTATCCAGCGCCATTGACGGAGTTTGACAGGCGATGGCCTACTGGGTAAGAGTACGTCGGGCGCAAAGCTGATGAGGAATTATGCGATGTAACATTCCCTTACTCGTACTGGCAGGCTTACTCGCAGGATGTGGTGGAGGGTCACAGACATCACCAACCACACCTCCCACTACGACGAGTCCGCCACCAGCGCCAAATCCACCGCCACCACCTCCTCCGCCACCAAACGCGGACATCAGCGGATCGTGGGAGTTTGTGGAAGCGAACCACATACCACATGAAGTCATTGACCCCTGCGCGGGGTGCTTCTTCACTGCGTCAGAAACGCTGCTTGAGACGGTAATAAACCAAACGGATGGCACCTGGCAGGGAGCGGCCACTATCCCGATCACTCTCGCGTTCTTCGATCCCACGCCCAACCCGGTCGATAACTGGGCGCACGTGTCAATCTTCATCGGGGGTTGTGGGGCGGCATCAAATCTAGTCGGGACGGTAAACGGTAACACCGTGACTTTCGTTCTGACTGAAGGTGACAGCGTATTTCAGGGCTCTGGAATGGTCAATGCAGATGGCACGATATCGGGCAGCTACACGGGTACAAACTGTTTGCAAGATCCTGGTGGCACCTTCGTAGCGCATCGCACTGGGCCCATCAACGGATCACTCGAACAGGTTGTTTACGGCGACCCCAACTTCCATCTATCGCTGACTCAGGGACAAGCAGATTCAAGTGGCGTGCCTTCGATTATGGCTGCGGGCGACAATCCGGTTGACGGAAGTTTTATGTTGAGCGGCCGGGTCGTCGGCAACCTGGTGGACCTGAAAGGCACGCTGAACGATGCAGCGCCCGCAGTCAGGCCCGGTTCAGCCCGTTTACACAAAGCCTTCCCCAGGGAGGATTTTTCGAACGACACCTTCGTACTGATAGTTCCTGACGGAGGCTATCTGGACCAGCAGGGGGTATCGCTCACTGGGCGGACCCTGGAGTTCGTACTCAATCAGTCAGGGCCAGGACAAGATGGCTCTGGAAGATATGCGGTCGGGGTGCTGCAATGACGGCCCCACTTACGTCCTGGCGGTGGCCCACTCAAGCCGTCTTTTGGCTTGAGTGGGGCTTGTGTCTCCGGCAGGGGCGGTGCTTTTTAGTCTCAGTCTCAAGAGAAACCTCGATACATCCAGAACGCGATCAAGGCTACTAAATAAGGCAGCAAGGGAGCGCCCACTACGAGTATGAGCAGCAGCTTCCAGTTTTCAGTGTAGAAGCGAGGCCAAGTGGCTTTCTGAATATCACGATGGAAGTCTCGCTCTGCGCTTGTAAAACATTGTTGCCGCATGTTCCCGGAAACCGGATCGACCTGTGGCGGCGATTTGCAGATCTCGTAACGAGCGAGAAAATGGTCTGCCGCCACTTGCCTCAGCTTGTACGGAAGCCAAAGCAGGCAAGCCAACGCCCACAAAACAGTGGCGATGATAAACACGCGGCGGAAGCCGCGCTTCAGATTCATCCCTGACCTTTTCCCGTCGAGTTAAACGCCGGTCGCTAACTTCAAACGCATCCAGGCTGCGGGCTCCGCGACCAGTGAAGACTACACGAATTTTCCCTCAACGTGAGTGGACGGCATGACAATGCGAACTCGAACTTTGTCCAGGACTGGAATGGACCCACTCAAGCCAACGGATGGCTTGAGTGGGCCACTATCCAGGAACAATTAATGTGAACGCATTTTGTGACGGCCAAAGTGATGGCTTCCACTTGGGTCAGAGTTGGTCATCGCCTGGTTCGCATCATTATCTGAAGTGAACAGGGTCAGGAAATTGACGACTTGGTCCGTCTTGGGAGAGCCCAGGCCGGTTGTGGCGTCCCACTTGGTTCCGGCATTAAAGCCCTTTACCGTGACGTCATTGCCATCGGCATCCGGTTCGGTCACCGTGTTATTTCCGCTGGTCACATCGTGGAACATCGCCGAATAGTTTTTCGGAAACAGACTGAACAGATAGAGAGTTGCGTTGATGAAGCCCAGACTCCGTTTTGCTTTCTGGTCGGCAATCGCCACGATGGCAGACCATTGGGGCGAGCCGGAACTGGTGCCGCCGAAGATATAAAAGCCGGCTGGAAGTCCAGGAATATCGAGATAGGTCAGCACGCCAGCTTCAACAGAAGCGTTGTACGACACGTCAGGCACGCCCTTTCCCTTTCGCGACAGGGGGACGGTTCCAAGCTGGTAAAACGGCAAAAAGTTATGGCACTGCCCCCACTCAACCCAAAGGATGGCTTGAACGGGCCACCGTCCCGTCCACGTGTTCGCTAAGGTTTGGTACGCTAGCTTCAATTTTTCAGCGGCTCAATGAACTGGACAGCAGTCAGAGCTCAATTGCCGAGAGGTCTGCGATACAACAGGCGTGCGACAGAATTCTTGAGATAAAAACTAAACAACTTGGATTTCCAGCAGTATTCAGCGGACCGGACGAGTGTACCTTCGACGTAGAATCCCCGCACCTGGATTACGCTTCCAGGAAGGCCTGAATCGCTTTAAGGACGGCAGGAGTGCCCTCTTCTTTGGAGATCACTTTCTGGATGCCTGCTGCGTTTGCTTCCTGCTCAAGACCAGGAGCGTAGTGGGTCGTGAACATCAGCAGCGGAGTCGTGGGCAGGGTCCGTTTAATTAAGCGGGCCGTCTCGAGGCCATTCATATCAGGCATCGCCAGATCGAGGATGATGATATCGGGACGAGGTTCCTGGGCTTTCGCGATTCCCTCGCGACCACTCGCAGCTTCGGCGCACACAATCCAGCCGGACTCTGTCAACGCGGCGCTTAAGAGACGGCGTATCAGCGCATTGTCATCGACGATGAGAACTGACTTCACATAGCCCAGATTCCGACCACAATTACCAATACCAATCTAGTCCTTGCGGCGCATTCAGCAATCGGGTCAACACTGTACGCTAGAGTACATTATTGTGTCACGTGCCGACCCGCGCGCGTCGGAGTGGTAGTCTCTAGGTGTCTCACTAGCAGACCTTCCGCCGTACCCCGAACCTCGGGAGACGGTCCCTTTGCGAAATCAGACAGCTTTTACGCTGTGCCGAGGAATCGTCACGGCCCGCCTGTCTCGTCAACGACTTTAGGCCGAAAAGTGTCCGTCCCGACGGCGACAGAAGGGCGATACACGAACAGCTAAATAGTTCGCAAAGCGAACTTGCCTAATTGCCGGAGGGGGCACAATGAGGATATCTGAGACAGGTGAAGAAAAATCGGGTACGGCGCAATCGCTTATTAACGACATCGGCCACGTGCTTGACGACCTGGCGTTGCGCAGTAGCCAGCAATACGTTTGCAAGAATTGCGGATCGCCTGTCGACCGCATCCCACTCATATTCTTCATGTCGGGACGCGACGGCGCGTGGAATGTTTCTCTGCCAGTCTGCTTGAAGTGTGAACATAAGCCTTCGGATCCAAGACGCAAGGTCGCATGACCGGGCTGAAACACGTAGGGACGACGCTCGGTTAAGCGTCGTCCCTTGCCCAGTTGAGGTCAATCCGTACGAATAGTGATAGTTGTAGTCTGCCCCGTGGGGCAGCACGCAGCTATTGGGTCTTGACCCGACCATTTACGGGGAGAATCATGTAGGAGCAACTCTGTGTCCGACAACAGACAGTGGCTAACTTATCGCTCGCTCTGGATCGGTTGGTACATAGCGAACGTTCTGAACTGATTTTCTCAAACACGAATGAGACGCGTGGTAATCGCCACACCATTGACAGAACGACTCCCCGCAACACCAGGTGCGGCAGTCTGAACAGATAGCCACTCCACAGTCCGCACATGCAGCCACGGCCTGATTGCTACAGGGCGACCCTACGTCGCTGTCACTTGCTCCGTGTTCGATTTGGCAATAGGCGTTCATTGTTAGCATCCATTTGGCGCTCACACTTCAGGAGCCGCGTCCCATTTGGGCTTGGTTTCCCTGCCCCATTTCTTGGGGTCAGCGTTGTGCATTTTTTCCATTTCCTTAGCGACATCCAGATGTGTGGTCATGACATGCTTTGTCATGACCTGCACCATTTCATCCCACGATCCAGCCGACAACTTCTGGTCACATTTTCCGCCAAGTTCTTTGCAGGTCATAGTTTTCATATTTCATCCTAAGGATTGGGGACGGCAACAGGCACGTCAGGATCTTTCTTTCTGCGGCACAGCGGGCAAGTATCAACATGGAGCCGCAATTGGTGCGACGCGGTCCCGGCTTTGGTAGCGAGTTCTTTCAGGTCTGGTGAATTGGGATTGCCAGTTTCCATGACTTTGTAGGCTCGCCAGACATCAGCTTCTTCAACCAAGAGCCGTTGTTGTTCGGGGCAAACATCCATGGAGCACCTCGTCACACGAGGGTTTGATGCAGAACGGGCTGTGGGCTTTCCTCATCGGGCATCGATTTTCCTTATGTTTCCTTATGAAATGGGTGGGTGGCCCACTCAAGCCCTCTTTTGGCTTGAGTGGGCCACCCGTTCGGTCAAGACAAAATCAACTTCAACAGCGGCGGGCGGGGGCGCCCGCCCCACATGGCTTGGGTTAAGTGGTGGTTCGGAAGGCTGCGACTGCTTCTTCGTCGCTTTCGTAGGATTTGAAGACTGTGTTTAGCCGGGTGCGGTGCAGCAGTTCGGTCACGCGCTGGTTCGGGCGGACCAGTTTGATTTCACCCTGTTTTTGGCGGGTTGAGGCCAGGGTTGCAACCAGCGTGCCCAGGCCTCCGCTGTCGACGTAGTCAATTCGGCTTAAGTTGATGACGATATGACGGGTGCCGAGGAGAATGTTTCTTATGCGCTCGCGGAAAGCGGCGGTCTCGTCGCCGAACACGAGGCGTCCGGCGCAATACAGAATGACCACATCATCCGAAATGTCAGTCTCCATTTTTAGCGACATGGGGCGCTGACGAGGTCTGACCTTCGCAGCGCATGGTAAAACGCTGCTGGAGGCAAGTCAACGGATGGTTGCGCTGGCGCGTGGCTGCATGTGGAGGACGGCGATTGTGGCGTCGAGTGGCGACTTTCCGTGTATAATAGTTCTAGCTAAGTTTGATTCTCCCGCAGTTGAAAGTCGGTATCGCCAACCAGCGTCACCCCCTTCTCATCCGCAGTGACTCTTCTCAGCACAATTCAATTAAGGAAACAGGAATATCAAATGGAACAAGGAACAGTGAAGTGGTTTAACGACGCCAAGGGTTATGGCTTTATCAGCCGTCAAACAGGCGAGGATGTCTTCGTGCATTTCTCCGCGATTCAGGCCGGCGGCTTCCGCAGCCTGCAAGAAGGACAAGCGGTACAATTCGAAGTGACCAAAGGCCCGAAGGGCTGGCAGGCTGAGAACGTTCAGGCTGTCTAATTAAGTCTTAAACGCAAACGTGCCCGTTATCCACAAGGATAGCGGGCATTTTTGTTTAACTTATACGGAAATCAGTTCTGGAGTGCAGCGCGAGTTCTGAAGCGATTTTACGGCGTCTTCGGCGGTGAATTTCCCCATAACCAGGGCCAGCTTACGATTCGGGGTCATTTGGATGGGTTTCAGATCAAGCCGCAGCACGTATTCCGTGGCGCGGGTACTGCCGCGATTGACCTTCACAACAAATCTAATATTCTTCATGGTTTATCACTGCGTTCATTATACGCGTTAGAGCAGTGATGCGGGATTCCGCTTGTGCGGTTCGTATCTGATAACCGGAAGTACATAACTTTCGAGATGGTTGCCGCAGGGTCCATCGTAAGTCTCTTCCTCTCTGTGTTCGTGATATCAAGAACAAAGACATAAGACTGAGGAAGGAATTTCTCGTGAAGTCCTTGAAGGTAGCTTGCACAGTTTTGAGTCTGGCGACGATCGTGTTCGCGTGCCCGGTCTCGATCTCCTGTCCGGCGGACCGGGGCGAAATGCACAAAGTCGGCGACGAATACTCGGGGCTAGGCCATTACGCGATATACCAGCATGTCACCTCGGCGGGTGTGACGCACCAGGTGCCAATTCGCTGCGATTAGTTTCATGTAGCGCCGGCCGGCGCTACAACGAGCTCAGCCACGTGAGGATTGCGCTCTCCAGCGCGATGCGGTGGTCGGACCAGCCGTGGTCCGTGGCGACGTGGATTACCTTGATCTTGTGGCCCCCCTTGGCCTCGATTGCATTTACAAGCGCATCGCTGTCTGGGGCGAGGCCGTCGTTCGAAGTCAGCACTAGAAGGGGAGTCTGGGTGAGACCGGCAGCGGCGTTCTCCATGTGAAAGTCTTTGGCGTGGGCGCGGTCCTCGTCGGCCATGCTTTGAGCGGTAACTCCGGACAGGCCTTCCATGTTGTCTGCCATTTCCGCCACCAGGCGGTCAGGGGACTCTTCGCCCAGGCGGCCCATGTCTCCCGCAGAAATCAGGATGGCGCCGATCAGTGCGTGATCGTGGGCCGCGGTGTGCGCGACTACCCAGCCTCCCATGCTGTGGCCGGCGAGGGCGATCCGCTGGGTATCAATTCCCAGGCGTGTGGCGTTGGCTGGGTCGCGCAGGTAGGCGAGGACGGCGTCGGCATCTTCGAGATTCTGGGTGAAGCGGTAGGCCCCTGGGCTCCCCCACGAGCCGCGATAGTTGAAGGTGATGGCGTTCCATCCGGCGCGGCGGACCGCCTGCGCGAGATCGAGGTTCTTTTCGTTTCCGGGCAGGCCGTGGCAGATGACCAGCGTGGGATGCGTTCCGGCTCCGGCGGGCTGGTAGACAATGCCGTTGATCAAGACTCCATGACTGGGGATGTGGAGGACTGTCATCTTGGCCGGGTGCGCAGCATCGGCGGGCGGGTCGGTGAAAATGGCCGTCGGCACGGACTGGGCCCGCGCGGCTGAAGCGATGGACAGAAGTATGCCAGAATGATGGGGCGCGTGAATCGGCTGCGGGTCGATGTGTTCATGGGAGGATTTTACTCCTGAAGCAGTTGGATTCTGCCGTAGGTTCACGCACGCAACCTGCGTGGTCGCACCTACTTTTGGCGGGCCAAGTCGCGAATCTGGTTCAGATAATTAATGTAGATCGGGATAGGGATGTCCGGGGAGTCGCCGTCGTTGAGGAAGTGGGAGAGCCGGATCTCCATCGGGATCGAGCTGATGACCTCGCGGAAGCGGGGCATCTGGAGATATTTCACTCGCCAGATTTCGAGCATGAGCGCGCGGAAGTCTTCGCTGATGAATCCCATCTTGCGCTGGCCCAGTTTGCCCTGATCCAGGTAGATGGCATCGAAGTGGCGGTCTGCCAATGTCTTCCGAATAGGATCGTCCGGGGGCGAAAACGTGTAGACCAGGTGGAACAGATCGGCCAGGTCGCCCCAGAGAACTTTTTCCTCGAAGGCGCTGAAGCGGAACGGCGTCGCGCCGCGCTGCTGGGCCAGACGGGCATGATCGGTCGGGCGAAGACCATGTGCCGCCAGTTCGCTGCGAAACCAGGCAATCCGTTCCTGAGCCAGGTTGTGGCGCAGGAACTCTACTGCATAAGCGTTGGGCAAATACAACTTAGGATCGGCGTCGAGACGGGCCAGCCATGGACCCCAGTCTTTGTGTTCGAGGACGCCAAGTAACTCGTCCAACTGCGCGAGCGTAGTGTCGGGGTGATATTTGACTGCCTGCCAGAAGTGCTCGGTGGAATCGTAAGTAAAGCCGTAGAGTTGGATGCCTTCCTCTATGGGATACCAGTTGGAAAGCACGCGGGCTGGAATTGACGGCGCGGCGCTCCAACAGTTCAGCGAATGTTTCCACTTTCCCTGTACTGCGAGAAAGGCTTCGGCGTATCCCGGGGGGACTGGTTCCTTCACTTGCTGCAAAGCTTGGCGGAGCTCCTCGCTGGTGTGGGTCATGAGGGCTTCAAGAGGACGCTCGTCAATCATAGAGACCACGCGGCTTTCGACTCCGCGGCGCAGCAATTCGCCGGCCAGCCGTTCTTGGCCGGCAGTATCCAGGCTGGGCTTCCAGCGCTGGGTCTGGGATTCGATGTACGGAAACATGTCGGCGAGGGTTTTGAATTCGATGAAGCCGTGCAGGTCGAAAAGGACAGGATGGCCGTCTTTTAAAATTGTTGTGGAGGGCGTGACCAGGGCCTGGAGCGAAACTTGTTGCCCGCGCAGGGGGAGGATGCAGACCAGAGCAAACAGGGCCACCATTGCGGTTCTTGCTCGTCGTCGGAAAACCGACTTTTTCATTTTGTTGACCCAAGGTTTTTTATTGCTGGCAAGATTCATGCTCTTCCCCCCCACGAAGACCCCGCGTCGTCCTTGAAAGAAAGGGAAACGCGGGGTCTTACCTAAACGGCTTGCCTGGCACGAACAGCAAACCTCAGGCGCGAAAGCGCTACTTCGTTGAGCGATTCAGCGGCACGAGTGAACTCGTGCCCTTCCCATTTCCAAGTCCGTCCCTTCCCATTTTCTGCTCGTGCCCTTCCAACGTGTTCCAGGCTTGAGTGGCCGCGCTAGCCGTGGGACTGGCCGTTTCTGGCTTCCTCGGCCTGGGCCAACAATCTGAGATAGAGCATGTACGCCACGATTGCCAGGTTGATAAGCAGTACGGCGACGTGAATGAAAGTCGTGCGGCGCACCACCTCGTAGGCTTCGAAGGGCACATAGATCGCCCCTGAAATGAGCGCGAACCATTCTGCCCAGGCCCGTTGCATCCACAACCCATAGGCTTCGACAAAGCGGATGATGGAGTAGGCGGCGGCCCCGGCGGCGACCGCCCACAGCTTTTTGTCGGTGACATTGTCCGCGAGGTTCAGGAAGACCTGCGCGTAATGATGACGATCGGGATTAACGTGCAGAAATCTCAGGAGGGCCTCGGCCGTGTCCCATGCATCCTTGTGGACCATCGAGACGGCACCGAATCCCAGGAGAAGCACGACCAGGCCTTTGGTTAGTTCGAGCGATGCCACGGCACGAAGCGCAGTGCGACGGCGGTGGCGCTCGGCGTGGGCGATGGTGGTGGTCATGTGATGCATGAGAAATTCGCGGTTGCCTTCCGGTTTAACGATAAGCCTAGTTGCAATTTAACATTCGCGTTGCGGGTTGGAATTGTATGGTGGTTCTTCGGGTCAAGAACTCGAGCGTGGCTTCATAGTAATTCCTTCGGACGCTGATAACAGTAACGAAGGTGGGGGTCCTTGACTTCGAGAACCTCTTCGCGAGCGAAGGGATTCTCTCCGCTCAGGATGACAGAACATAACAGACAGCTGATGGAACCTCTCTGACCGAACTACCCGTTTGCGCGCACGCTGGCGCGAAGTTCGTCGGCTATGTCGCGTGCCGCCTTGCGGGCTGCCTCTTCCTCAGTAACACCGAACGAGATCGCACCTACGCGGGCGTGACCACCGCCGCCGTAGCGTTCACAAACTTTGGCCAGGTTCACCGTCGGCTCAGCCGGGGCCCACGGATTCGAACCGACTGAAACCTTCACCCGGAAGCTGCTCTTGCTTAGACCCACGCTGTAGATCGATTCCGGATGTAAATAATACGGCACGAATTTGTTGTAGCCCTCGAGGTCGTGGTCGGTGATATCGAAAAAGAGAGTGTGATCTTTGGATTCGATGCGTTCTTTGAGAACCGCGATAGAACGCTGATGGCGCTCGAGCAGCGGCGGCAGTAAGGGGGCAACGAAAGGTTCCTCCAGAATTTCCGCCAGCGGACGAGTGGCCAGCAACGGAATCAGCCGGGGAATGAAAGTGTAATCCTGCGCCGACTCGATGATCAGAGTGAGCTTCATGGCGGGAGCTTTCATTTCGACCGCGGTCTGGGCGTCGGGGTACATCGCGCCGTCCACGATGTCGGTCCAGTGCACCAGGTCGGCTACCGGGCTGGGATCGAATCCAAAGCGCTGCTCGGCGATCGTGGCGATGAAACTGGTGCAAGACTTGAAATCCGGATCGTAGAACTTGCGATTGCTTTGGTCGTGCTCGAAGTGGGCCGCGTCTTCGGGAGTGAGGAAGGCGCTCTGGTGATGGTCGAACCACCAGGTAATCTTAGGAGAGCTGGAGTACTTGAAATCCACGATGGCGTTTTCGTCGCCATCGAATTGCTTTTCATCGAACAATGCGCCGGCACGGTGTAGCAGGCCGGAAAAGACGAAGGTGACGTCGCTGGTGATCCGTTCCCGGAAAAAGCGGGAGAAGAGGGCGGCGGAAGATGCCCCGTCGAAGCACTTGTCGTGATAGAAGACCCGGACTTTCAATCGTTCCCTTCACCGGTCCTGCCTCCGGCCGCGGGCGGCGAGGATGCGAACCAAAAGCTAATAGGAATGACATTTCGAAGGAGATCTGTCAAGGGAAGAACTTCCCAGGTAGTCCTGCAATTTGGAAATTTCCAAAGAATTGTCATTCCGAAGTGCGGCTTTGATGCGCGCGGAACCTGCTGTCTCGGCGCCAGCAGCAAAACAGATTCCTCGCCGATGAACCCGGCTTCGGAATGACAAGGGGCGAAGCGTTCTTACTCTGCACCATGTCGTCCAAGCTAAGCTGTTGCTGCTGAACCGGCCTCCGGCACATGGCGGCGGAGGCCGATGATTCGCGAAGCACGGCAAAGTTTCTGCCGGACGCACAAACCTAGGAGGCGTTTGCCTGCTTTTCAGCCAGATCACCGATGAGCGGCACTTTGTACATCAGGCCCTGGTTAGCCTTGATCAACAGAATGATCCAGAGAATGAACGCTCCCAGCCATATCAGCATATGGAGAGGGAAGGTGATAAAGATCAATCCCGGAACGAAGCCGAGGATGGTCAGGCCGATCCAGATAGCGATCAGGCCCACGTGCAGGAAAATATTCTGAAAGGCATGGAAGCGCACAAAGCGACTTTTGTTGTAGGGCTCCATCACCAGAAAGATGATCGCTGGAATAATAGTGATGTAGCACAGCATCCCGACGACATTGTCCTGCATTCCACCGGTTGTGCCCATGGCGGCTGCCGCCGGCGCCGCGGTGCGACTGCTACAGGCCGGACACATGGTCGTGCCGTCCGCGATCTGCGTTCC
Organism: Terriglobia bacterium; assembly: GCA_963812835.1. GTDB lineage: Bacteria > Acidobacteriota > Terriglobia > Terriglobales > Acidobacteriaceae > JAIQFF01. The sequence continues at coordinate 382,626 of CAWEWN010000006.1, read as the reverse complement.
ACACCCGCTGCAAAAAGCCATTGATGTTCCTCCCGTGATTGTAAAACTCGGCCCCCGGACGTGGTTTGCCCGGCACTACCCTGAACCCGCGAAAGTTATCAGAATCAGCCTTGTAAGGCAAACGGAATCACAAAGCGCGGGGCTTCGACGGGTTACTGTCGTGGGGCGGGGCCGGAGGACTTTCGTTTGTCAATACGGTCCCGAGGGACATAGCTTGTGGGGCGGACACTCCTGTCCGCCGCCTTTGATTTTCGGTATTTGCCCTAAAACCCAAATCAACTGCAAAAGCGGCGGACAGGAGTGTCCGCCCCACACGGGTCTTGCCATTCTTTGGATTGCTGGTTTTCTTGTCTTGGCTGGGGGCAGGCCATAGAATCAAAGACTCAACATGGCGACGACTACGACTTCCGTTTTCGCTCCACGTCGTTTCGGCGCCGGGCGAACGCTTGCGTTTCTGTTGATCACTGTCTTGATCGTGATTTTGGGAGTGCTGGGCTGGGCCTACTTCATTACGCGATCTGCCCTTCCCCAGTTAGACGGGACTCTAAAGCTTTCCGGTCTCTCCGGCCGCGTGACGGTGGTCCGAGACGAGCACGGCGTACCGACGATCCAAGCCGCCAGCCTTGAGGATCTGTTCTTCGCACAGGGATTTATCACCGCGCAAGATCGCATGTGGCAAATGGACGTGATGCGGCGATTTGCGGCCGGTGAAATCTCCGAAATTCTCGGCGGCGAATTTCTCCAGCACGACCGGGAACAGCGCATTCTCGGGCTCAGAGTGGCTGCCCGCAAGGCGCTCGAGGTTTCCTCGGCGCAAAATCGTGCTCACTTCGATGCCTATGCGCGCGGCGTGAACGCTTATATCGAGTCTCACCGCGACCACTTACCGATCGAATTTCGCATTTTGAAATATTCTCCGCGCCCGTGGACGCCGGAGGATTCGACTTTGATCGCGTCCCAGATGGTCAAGGACCTCAACCATTACCCTTATCGTGATGCCCTCGACCGCGAGAAGATCATGGCCAAGCTGGGGCCGGAGCTGACAGCCGACTTGTACGTGAATACCTCATGGCACGACCGACCGCCGACAGTGGAACGTCCGAGCCTCGAAAAGAAACCCGATCAGAACATAGACGAGGAGAATCCTCCACCGCGTCCGATTGGAAGTTCGGTGGCAAGCACCGGAACGACTTCGAACAACCTTGCGGCCGCGGCGGACTGGGATCCAGATACGCGCATGGTGCTCGGTTCGAACAACTGGGTGGTTTCCGGCGCGCATACGGTTTCGGGCAGGCCTCTGCTCTCGAACGATATGCACCTGGGGCACCAGATGCCGAACCTGTGGTACGAGGCCCATCTCGATTGCGGAAGCTTCGATGTTGCCGGCGTCACTTTGCCCGGCTTGCCTTACGTGATTGTGGGCCACAACCAGCGGATCGCTTGGGGTTTCACCAACGTCGGCCCCACGGTGGAGGACGTCTACATCGAGACCTTTAATCCGGCTGGCGAGTACCTGACGCCTGAAGGCTGGAAGAAGCCTGAGCATCGCAGTGAAATCATCCACATCAAGGGTAAGGCGGATGTGGTGGTGGATGTTGCCGTCACTCGCCACGGACCGATCATCACCGACCTGGTCGCGGGCGAGACCCGTAAGCTCGCGCTGCGCTGGACGCTATACGACGGCACGCATGATCCTTTTTTCGAGGTGGATTCGGCGCAGAACTGGGAACAGTTCCGTCGCGCCTTCTCGGCATTTGACGCACCCGGACAGAACGTTGTGTTCGCCGACGTGGATGGCGATATCGGCTACCAGGCGACAGGCAAGATTCCTGTTCGCGCCTCCGGCGACGGCAGCCTCCCCGAAAACGGCAGCGACGACGCACACGAGTGGACCGGATACATTCCGTTCGACAAGCTACCCAGAGTTTACAATCCGGCCTCGGGAATCATCGCAACCGCGAATGGACGTATCACGCCCGACGGCTATCCGTACTCGATCAGCACCGGTTGGGAAGCACCGTGGCGCACGGCCAGGATCTATCGCGTGCTGGAATCAGGCAGGAGACTTTCTCCGCCTGACATGCTGGCGCTGCAGACGGACATCTACTCGGATGTGGATCGCTTTTTTGCGGAACGGTTTGTATACGGCGTGGACCATGCCACGAAGGCTTCTGCGCGGGCGCAGCGCGCGGCCGAGATTATGCGCGGGTGGGATGGTCGCATGACCGCCGACTCAGCCGCAGCCACTCTCGCGTATCGAGCTCGGGCCGAACTCACTCGCCTCCTGCTGGAACCCAAGCTGGGCAATGTACCCGCAGATCCGAAGGAAGCGGAGGCTGGGTTGAGTTGGAAGAGTTATTCGTGGGGAATGGGGTCGGTGTGGCTCGAAAATGTTGTCCACCATCAGCCCCAGCGGTGGCTACCCGCAGGGTATAGCGGCTTCGATGATTTGTTGGCAGCGGCAGTGGATGCGGTAGTCAGCGGTCCGGACGCCCCCCAGGATCTGGCGTCGTGGAAGTGGGGAGGGTTTCGTCCGGTGGAGATACAGCATCCGATTTTGGGCAGAGTTCCTCTGCTGCAGCGATGGACCGGGCCCGGAGTGCAACCGCAGTCGGGCAGCGGATATACCGTGAAGGCAGTGTCGCGCAGCCACGGGCCTTCGGAACGTTTGACCGTGGATCTGTCGGATCTGGACCAGACCACATTGAACCTGGTGACGGGAGAAGCGGGAAATTTTCTCAGTCCGTATTACATGGATCAGTGGAAGGCGTGGTACGAAGGCTACACGTTTAAGCTGCCTTATTCGGAGAAGGCAGTTGCGGCGACGAAGCGGCATGAGTTGGTGTTGGAGAAATAGCTATTAGCTTTTAGCCTTTAGCTTTTAGCTCTCACTTTGGAACCTCGCCCGAGGTGGTTTTCCGAGACCGTTGCAGCGATCTATGTGAACGTCTCTTTCGCCCCTTCGGGGCTTTGGCCTCTGTACCAACGTGTACCCACGGCTTACGCCGTGGGCTACATTCTTTGCGCCGCTTCGCGGCTCGTGGGAATTTCGCTGAACTGATGGCTGCGAGCTTCAAGCTAAGAGCTAATGGCTAAAAGCTAATAGCTAGCACCTAGAAGCTGCATCAATCCACCTCTAACACGTCCACCGCTTGGCCAATGATATCTACCTGGGTTTTTTGCAGCTTGTCGGTGGTGGTGTCGTAGATTTCGAGCTGGCCGTTTTGTATTACATACACTGCGTTCCGGCGGGTGATGGGCTGAATTCCGGTGACGTCACCGTTTAGGGGCGGAACGATGACTTTCATCTGGTTCGCATCCAGGATGGAGAGGCAGCCTCGCGTTTCGGCTGGTGTGCTGCCGTTGGCGGCAACTTTGATGTTGGTGCAGGCTTGGGCGCCAATAAATAACTGGTTGTTGGATCCCATCTGGATCCGGTTGTGAATGCCGTCGGTAATTGTCGCGGTGGCCGAGACGGTCAGCGTGCCGAGGTCAATTGCGGAAACTTCTCCGCAGGTGGTGGCGAGGGTAGGCGTTGTGGACCCCGCACAGGTGTTGGCTCCCGGCTTTGTGCCGGCAACGTAGAGGGTATTGCCTGAGATCAGACCGATGGTGCCGGCGTCCACTGGAATCGTCGGACCCGGGCAGATTGCTGTTGATGTCGAGAAAAGTGATGCTGGCGGTCGTTCCGCCACACTCCGGACCGCAGTTCAAAATGTAAGCGGTCGACCCATCGCTGCTGAAAGCCGCCCAGACCGGATGGTCGAAAAGAGGACTTTGAACGTCCAGGCGCGGGTCAGTGCTGGTGCCGACCGAGCTTGGGGTCAAGACCGTGACCGTGTCGGGGCGGCTGCCCAGAACCACAATGCGGCTCCCGTCATTGCTTTGTGCAAGGAAACGAGCGCCTGGGATCGGAAGCGTGGCAGAAATTGCGTTTCCGGAAAGATTCAGCACGGTGACCGCGCCCGGAGATTGGCCGTTGACCAACACCGTGGGAATCGCAGCAAAGCCGGTGGCATTATCCGGTGCCACGATCACGCTGTCGGTAAAACCGGGAAGGGTCAGAGCCTGAGTGTTCCCTGCCGAGTCCTGCGCGACCTGCTGGCTGACATTATTGACCGCGGTAAGGGAGTTGTTCGAAGCGCTGAAAACCAGCGTCAGCTTCTTATTTGGATACAAAACCATCAGGCCCGGGGTCGGACTGGTCGACCCGACGGGAACCACGTTTGGTGAGATCAGGTCCTTCTGGCCATCTACGACGTTCAGGACCGGGGCCGAGCCGGCGCCGGCGGAAAACAAAGGATTGGACACAAATACGTGGACCCTTATTTTGGCCGGGTCTGCCTGCGGCGGCAATCCAATGGTGTTGTTAAGGTTATTGTTGCTTCCGCACGAGACCAGGAGGGCACTGGCCGCGAGCAGAAACAGGATTGCGAGTACCGATTGCCTCAAACGCAGAGCTCCCAAGAACATAAGGAATGGAGAGTTGGATGCAAGAAACGGGATTATAGCAGAGCCATATTGTTGGGTCGGGCGCTGGGCAATGGAGGACGGGCGTTTCCCCTGGATGATGCAAAACTGTTCTTGATCTTGTATTCTCGAAAGAGATGGCTGGCGATTTTCTAACTCGTTTGAAACAGTCCCCGGTCCTGTGCGATGGGGCCACGGGGACCCTGCTGTACGCCAAGGGAATCTTCATCAATCGTTGCTACGACGAGCTGAATGTCTCGCAACCCGACCTGATCCGTGAGCTGCATCACGAATATATGCAGGCGGGTGCGGAGATTATTGAAACCAACACTTTTGGTGGAAATTCCTTTCGCCTGGCCCGTCACAGCATGGAAAACCGGGTTCGGGAGATCAATCTTGCCGGGGTCACGCCTGGCGAAAGAAGCGGCCAAGAGTTTCGACGTTTGGGTGGCCGGTTCGGTGGGCCCGCTTGGAGTCCGCATTGAGCCGCTGGGCAAAACCTCATTTGAGGAAGCTCGCGCTGCCTTTCGCGAGCAGATCGCGGCCCTGGTCGAAGGCGGCGTTGACCTGCTGATGCTCGAAACCTTCGGCTACGTCGAGGAACTTCACCAGGCGATTCTGGCGGCGCGGGACGTAAATCCCAAAATTCCGGTCGTGGCCCACGTCACGATCGATGAAGACGGAAACTGCCTCGACGGCTCGACTCCGGAGAGCTTTACACCGCGGATTGAAAGCTGGGGCGTTGACGTCATCGGCTGCAATTGCAGCGTGGGTCCGGTGGCGATGCTGGATGTGATCGAACGCGTCCGTGCGCTCACTTCCCTGCCCCTGGCGGCCCAGCCCAATGCCGGCATGCCGCGATCGGTCGAGGGCCGCAACATCTATCTGTGCTCGCCGGAGTACATGGCGAGTTATGCGCGCAAGTTCGTGGCTGCGGGAGTGCGCCTGGTAGGCGGATGCTGCGGCACGACGCCGGAGCATATCCGGGTCATGAAATCGGCGCTGCGAGTGGGCGAGGCGAGAGCCAAGGCGACTCCGTCAAAAAGTCGGGGCGAGGCCGTGGTGAACGCCGCGCCGGTCGTTCCACTGGAGAAACGGTCGAAGCTGGGCGCGAAGATTGCAGCCGGCGAATTTCTGACCATGGTGGAGATTGTCCCGCCCAAGGGCACGGACATCCGCAAGGAAATTGAAGGGGCGCGCTTTCTCAAATCTGTCGGCGTGGACGCCATCAACATTCCCGACAGCCCGCGGGCTTCGGCGCGGATGAGCAACCAGGCCCTGTCACTGCTGGTGCAGCAGGAAGTCGGCATTGAAGCGATCCTGCACTACACCTGCCGCGACCGCAATGTGCTGAGCATGCAGTCGGACCTGCTGGGCGCGGCGGCGCTGGGCATTCACAATCTGATCTGCATCACCGGCGATCCGCCGAAGATGGGCAACTATCCCGACGCCACGGCGGTGTTCGACGTGGACGCGATCGGCCTGGTCAACATCGTGCACAATCTGAATCGGGGTCTGGACATTGGCGGCAACCCGCTGGGCACGGGCACATCGTTCGTGATCGGCGTCGGGCGCCAACCCGGGCGTGCCGAATATCGACGAAGAGATCAAGCGCTTCGAATACAAAGTCGAGGCCGGAGCCGAGTGCGCGGTCACGCAGCCGGTGTTCGATCTCAAACTGCTGGAAGCTTTCCTGCGCCGCATCGAGCACTGCAAGATACCGGTGATTGCGGGAATCTGGCCGCTGGTCAGCGTCCGCAATGCCGAATTCATGAAGAACGAACTGCGGGTCTCGGTGCCGGATTCGATCCTGGAGCGCATGGCCGGGGCGAAGACTCCTGAGGCTGCTCGCGAGGAAGGCATCGCGATCGCCCGCGAGATGCTGATCGCGGTGCGGGACATGGTGCAAGGGGCGCAGATCAGCGCGCCTTCGGGAAGATATTCGGCGGCCGCCGACGTGCTGGAAGCTTTGGGAACTTCACCGAGAGCAACAGCGTGATACTAGAATTGTTGCAGGAGCGGTTCCGTGGCTAAATTTGAAGAGTGCCTGCAGCGTCTGGAAAAAATCGTGCAGGAATTGGAAAAGGGCGAAGTGCCGCTGGAGAAGTCCCTGACGCTGTTTGAGGAAGGCATGCAGCTTTCCGCCGCCTGCCGCAAGGAACTGGAAGAAGCCGAAGGCAAAGTTGAAATCCTGCTGAAGCAGAATGGGAAGCTCCAGGCTGAAGCCTTCGAGCCTGATAAAACTTCGCGCAAACTGTCATCCTGAGCGGTAGACGGCTATCGTTCGCGAAGCTGTTGCGGAGCGGAGCACTCTATGTCCGCACGGCGTCGACTTTGGACTCACATTTTCCGAGCGTCAGATGCAAGCGTCAAGACTTCAACAACGCAAGATCACAGACCAAAGAGCAACTGCTCAAAATGACGGCGGATCAAGAGTGTCCGCCCCACACCGTCGTTGTTATACTCACCCGCATGCTCAAACAGACTCTGGAGCAGGGCCAGGCGCTGACCGACGCTGCGTTGGAGCGTCTGCTGCCGGAGGCCACGCAGCGCCCGGCTTCGATTCACCAGGCCATGCGGCACAGCGTGTTCGCCGGCGGCAAGCGGCTGCGTCCCATCCTGTGCATGGAAGCCGGACGCATGGTTGCCGGTTCCCTGCCCGCGGGCATTGAAGATCTTGGGGCAGCGCTCGAAATGCTGCACACCTATTCGCTGATCCATGACGATCTGCCTGCGCTCGACAACGATGATCTGCGCCGCGGCCGTCCCACCTGCCACAAGGTTTACGGCGAAGCCATCGCGATCCTGGCGGGAGATGCATCTGCAGACCCAGGCCTACGAGGTGCTGTCGCAGCTGCGGTGTTCGGCCGAGTCCCGGGTGCGCATCATTGAAGAAATCGCGCACGGCACGGGCACGATTGACGGCATGATTGGGGGCCAGGTTGTTGATCTGGAAGCCGAGCACACCAAGCCTGATCTCGCGATGCTGGAATACATTCACCGATCGAAGACTGCGGCGCTGATCGGCGCGAGCGTGGTCAGCGGCGGACTCTATGCCGGCGCAGACGAGAAAGCCGTCGGCAAGCTGCGATCGTTTGGACTGTCCATCGGCTTGGCGTTTCAGATTGTGGACGATGTGCTGGACGTGACCCAGACCTCCGAGCAACTGGGCAAGACTGCGGGAAAAGATACGGCGGCGGAGAAGGCAACGTATCCGGCGCTGTTTGGGGTTGACGAGTCCCTGAAGAAGGCTGGCGTGCTGGTCGAGTCGGCGCTGGCTTCACTGGATGGCTTCGGTTCACGGGCGGATGTGCTTGAAGGATCTGGCCCGGTTTCTGGTGGAACGGAAGAAGTGAGTGGCTTTGATGGAGGACGGGCGAGTCGCCCGTCCTGCGCGGGCGAGTCGCCCGCGACCACACTGAGCCACGACCTTGTCCGCATTGGTTTTGTTGGTAAAATAATCGACGGCGATGGGGTTCGCCACAACCGCCCGCGAGGGCTGATGACTCCTACCAATCTACATAGGAGAACTCCATCGTGCGTGACATCCTCACCATATCCCTGGGAGCGATCGCCGGGGCCAACGCCCGCTATCTTCCTGAGCCGTTACGCCGCGAAAATCATGGGGCCGGTGTTTCCCTACGGAACGCTGGTCATCAATGTCTCGGGCAGCGTGATCGTCGGCTTCTTCATGATCTGGGCCACGGAGCGGGTGTTGATTGATCCGCGCTGGCGCCTGCTGGTGGTAGTCGGCTTCTGCGGTGCCTACACAACCTTTTCCGGCTATGCCTTCGAGACCATGGCCTACTTCGAGCAAGGACAATGGCTGCTGATGTTCACCAACTTCTTCAGCAACAATTTCCTGTGCCTGGCGGGAGCATTGGCGGGGATGGCGTTGGCGAGGGCGCTGTAAAATGGCGAATGGAATGGCAGTCCAAGTCACAATTTACCTGAACGAGTCGGACCAGTGGCAGCACCGTCCGCTGCACGCGGAGATTCTCAAATATCTGCGGCAGGAAAATGTCTATGCGGCGACCGCGCTGCATGCCGTGGCCGGATTTCTTGGCCGGCAGCAGGTGAAGACCAGCCATCTGGTAGATGCCGGAGGCCAGCTGCCCGTGATCATCATCTTCGTGGACACGGATGAGCACGTCGGACGCGTTCTGCCGAAGTTGAAAGAGATGGCGGCGCATCGCCTGATCGTGCGCGAGAACGTTGTGATCGAACAGGGGAGTCTCGACTAAGGCTCTGACTTATCCCATCACAACGCGTTCACAATCACTCCTGCCGCGATCCTCAGGAGGACTACGAAGCCGTTCAGCATCGCTGGTTGCTATCCGCTCCGCCCTGTCTGTATTCTTTCCCGACTGACATGTCTTCTTTGCCACTCGATATTCTTGCCCTGGCTGCTCACCGCGACGATGTAGAGCAGACCTGCGGCGGCACGCTGCTCAAGATGGCGCAGCGTGGATATCGCACCGGAATTCTCGATCTCACCCAGGGGCGAGATGGGGACGCGGGGCAGCGCCGAAGATCGCGCTCGCGAGGCCGCCGACGCCGCGAAAATATTGTGCACTTCGTGGCGACAGGCGCTCGACATTCCCGACGGACGGGTGGAGAACACCTGGGAAAACCGGCTGAAAGTTGTGCGCGTGCTGCGCGAGCAGAGGCCGCGCGTGGTCATACTTCCTTACTGGAAGGGGCGGCATCCTGATCACTACACGGCGTCGGTGCTGGGATATGAAGCCTGCTTTTTGGCCGGACTGGCCAAGCTGGACGTTGAGGCGGGCGACTCACCTGCTGACACGCTGAGGGCGGGACGCCCTCAGGACAGCCGGCGGGACGCCGGCGCTACGGAACATCCTGCCTCATCGGCCTTTCAAGATCATTTACGCCACGCTCTACTACGACGTGCGGCCTACATTTGTTGTCGATATCACCGAGCAGTTTGAAGCTCGCTTCGAGGCGCTGATGGCTTACAAGACACAGTTCAGTGATCAGGAAGCCGGCAAGGGGATCTTCCCTGCCCGGGACGAGATTCGTTCGCGGATTGAGGCCATGGCCCGCTTTTACGGCATGCTGGGTGGGGTGACTTATGCCGAACCATTTATTCAGAAGGAAGTTGGATTGGTGGAAGACTTGACGCTAATTCCGGTGAAGTCGATTTAGTTTGTCCGACACTCTCGAATCGAAAACAAAACAATTTTAAAACCAGTTTTCAGTTTGGAGTTCCCGGTTCTCAGTTATTTTTTGATGGCTACTGCTACGCCGTCGCGGATGGGCAGGATTGTGGTGAACAAATCCGGTGAGTTGTAGAGCAGGCGGTTGAATTCCAGGATCGCCTTGGTCGAGGCCTCGGAGTTGTCCTGCGCGACCTTTCCGCTCCATAAGACATTGTCAGTCACGAAGAGGCCGCCTTTACGCAGGCGCGGCAGGATCAGCTTGAAGACGCGGGGATAGTCTTCTTTGTCGACGTCGTTGAAGATGATGTCGAACTGCTGCTTCTCTTCGGAGAGGAGTTCGAGGGCGTCTCCGGTTTTGAGCGTGATCTGTTTGGAGACTCCGGCGCGGTCGAAATAGCCGCGGGCTTCGTCGGCCTTCTTGCGGTCGCCGTCGGTGTAGATCACGCGGCCGCCTTCGCCCACCGCGCGGGCCCACCAGATGGTGGAATAGCCGATGGCCGAACCCAGTTCGAATACCGTCTTGGCGTTGATCATCAGGGCCAGTTGATACAGGATGCGGCCGACAGCGGGACCGACGATGGGGATTTTGCGTTTGGCGGCCTCGGATTCTATCTCCGTCAATACCTCGTCGCGGGCGGGAAGCAGAGAGTAGATGTAATCTTCGACGGCGCCGACGGTGATTCCGCCCATGCGCCAGGCAGCGTTGTCTGTCTGTGTTGGCAAGTTGTCTCCTTAAGTCAGTGTTACACCCGGTGTCATTTCTACAATCTCCAGGCCTGGCAGCAATTTCTGCAAATCACCGGGACGTGCCCGTCAGCACCGGGAAAAGTTCCGAAGTGCATGGGGATGACCGTCTGGGCTTTTAGCAGGTTGCAGGCGTAGGCGGCTTCACGCGGCGACATAGTGTAGTGGTCGCCAATCGGAATCATGGCAATCTGCGGCGCATAGAGGTCGCGAATGATGGCCATGTCACCGAACACGTTGGTGTCGCCTGCATGATAAATCTTCACGCCGTTGGAAAACTCAATCACGTAGCCGCAGGCTTCGCCGCCGTACACGATCTGGTCGCCATCCGTGATACCGCAGGAGTGGTCGGCGTGCACCATGGTGACTTTGATGTCGCCGACGGTCTGAGTGCCGCCCTTGTTCATTTCTGCAACCTGCTTTACCCCTTTTTTTCCCAGCCAATGTGCAAGTTCGGGGATGGCAACCACCACCGGGTTGTGCTTCTTCGCGATTTCAACCGCGTCGCCGATGTGGTCGAAGTGGCCATGGGTGCAGAGCATGACATCCAGCTTCTTGATGTTCTTCTCCGCTTCGGGACATTTGGGATTTCCCATGACCCAGGGATCCACGATGATGGTCTTTCCCGCGGGAGTCTCGATACGAAAAGTTGCGTGGCCTAGCCAGGTTAGTTTGATGCCGTTCAGATTCATGGTTGAGGGCTTTCACGTGCAGCAGTTGGCAATTGGCAATTGACAAGCAACTACCACATTTCGAGAGCACGTGGATTTGGCCAAGTGCTAATTGCCAATTGCTAATTGCTGATTCTCAACTGCTTTAGTTTAATATGAATCGCCATGGCTGACCTAAAGGTCCTCATAACGCGTGAACAAATCGCCCAACGTGTGGCTGAAATGGGCGCTCGAGATCAACCGGGATTTTGCCGGACAATCTGTGGTTCTTCTGGGCGTGTTGAAAGGCGCTGCCATTTTTCTCAGCGATTTGTCCCGCCAGTTGACACATTGACGCCACATTCGATTTCATCGGCGTCTCCAGTTACGGCAACCGGCCGAGCCCCGCTCAGGAACTGAAATCGGGATGGGACTCAACCGGCGAAGTGCGGCTGACCAAGGACATGGACCAGTCCATGATCGGCAAGAATGTGATCCTGGTGGAAGACATTCTCGATACCGGACTGACGCTGACCTATCTGAAGAAGATGCTGATGGCGCGCCAGCCCAAGTCGCTCAAGATTGCTGCCCTGCTGGACAAGCCCTCACGCCGAAAACAACCGATCACGGCCGACTACGTAGGTTTCAGCATTCCCGACGAATTCGTAGTCGGCTATGGCCTGGACTACGCCGAGAAATACCGCAATCTCCCGGACATCTGCGTAGTGCCCCGGGAAACATAAATGACGCCAGCATTTGGCAATTAGCCACTACCTCGTTCCGAGAAGACTGGGGCATTTGCCAAGTGCTAATTGCCAATTGCTACTTGCTGCCCACCCGCACGAGCGAGGGCGCTCGCGCCTACATTTTTTCGCGTGGCTGTTATCATTGAGATCTCTTGAAAGAAACAAGACTTGTGGAAACTGCTCTGACTCAATCCGAACAGTTGAAAGTCGAACCTCTGCTGCTCGAGGTGGCGGACGTCGTCAACACGACCCTCGACCTCGACACCACGTTGCGCCGCGTGGCCGAACTGGTGCGCAAAGTCATCGACTACGAGATCTTCGCCATCCTGCTGGTGAATGAGAAGGCACAGGACCTGCGTATCCGCTTCCAGGTGGGATATGCGCGCGAAGTTGCCGAGCGGATCAAGATCAAGATTGGCCAGGGAGTGACCGGATTGGCGGCACAGCGGCGCGAAGCCATCCTGGTGGATGACGTGTCGAAGCATCCCGAGTACATCTCGGCGCGCACCGAACGTGCGCTCCGAGCTGGCGATTCCGCTGATCGTTAAGAATCGGGTCATCGGCGTGCTGAATCTCGAGACCCACGAAGCCGGCCGCTTTACCGAGGAACACAAGCGGCTGCTGACGCTGATCGGCTCGCGCATGGCCGTGGGAATCGAGAATGCGCGGCTGTACACCCGGACCACCAAACAGGCGCGGACGCTGGTGTTGCTGAACGAGATCGCGCGCGAGCTCACGTCCATTCTGAACGTGGACGAATTGCTCAAGCGCATTGCCGAACTGCTGAGCCGCCTGATCGACTACCAGATGTTCAGCATCCTGATGGTGGATCCGGCGGGAGAGAAACTGCAGCACCGTTTCTCTTTACGCTTTCAGGAAAACATCCAACTGAAGCACGACGTTCCGCTGGGCGATGGCCTGGTGGGATACGCGGCGCAGTCACCGGCAGGCCGTGCTGGTGCCTGACGTCAGCAAAGATCCGCGATACATCCTGCTGAATCCTGAAACCCGTTCCGAACTGGCCGTGCCGCTGATCTACAAAGACAAAGTCATCGGTGTGCTCGATCTGGAGCACACCAAGCGGGGATTCTTTACCGACGACCACAACCGCACCGTAACTACGCTGGCGGCCCAGGTTGCGATCGCGCTGGAAAACGCCAGGCTGTACGAGGAAATCGCCCGGCAGGAAAAGCGCCTGGAACGCGATCTTTCGCTGGCGCGCGAATTGCAATTCCGCCTGTTGCCGCAATCCTTGCCCAAGTTGCCGAACCTGGAAGTCGCGGCCAAGTTCGCGCCTGCGCGCGCGATTGGCGGCGATCTGTACGACTTTGTCAATTACTCCCTCGACCAGATGGGGATGGTCATCGGAGACGTCAGCGGCAAGGGCGCGCCGGCTGCGATTTATGCGGCGCTGGTCAGCGGCATTCTGCGGTCGCATGCTCCCATCGAACCCGGGCCGGCTGAGATGCTGCGCGCGGTCAATTTTTCTCTGGGCGAGCGGCGCATTGACGGCCAGTTCGTCTCGCTGATCTATGCCGTGTGGGACGATCGCAACCGCTCTCTCAAGATAGCTAATTCAGGTCTACCGCGGCCGTTGTATTGTCATGACGGGAAGATCGAGGTCATCGAAGCCACCGGTCTGCCTCTGGGCCTGTTCGACGACGCCGAGTACGACGAATTCACTTTCAAGGCCAAGCCCGGCGACATGTTCGTGTTTTTCAGCGACGGCATTATGGACGCACGCAACAAGGCTGGCGATATGTTTGGACGCCACCGGACGGAAGCCGTCATCGCAGGTTGCGTCGACGTCTCGGCGGATTGCGTGGTCAAGTCGCTGTTTAAAGCCGCGACTGGAGCATACCGCGGGAGAGGAAGCCTTTGACGACGAAACCGTGGTTGCCATCCGAGTGAAAGGCGAACCCAAGCGCAAGTGAGTCCCTCTTCAAACCGAATCGAGGGGCGTCCCCCGGCCTTTTCTTATCGCGAAGTGCGAAAGGGATTTCTGCACCGCCGTCCGGTTGGTTCCGCGCTGCAATGTGACGAGGTCCCGTTGGAGCGCCTGGCGGAGCGTTACGGAACTCCGCTTTACGTTTATTCCGCCTCGACCATTCGCGAGCGCATGGCGCAGCTTCGAGTACGCCTTCCGCAAAGTTCCCCACACCGTCTGCTACTCGGTCAAAGCAAATTCAAGCCTGGGGATTCTACGGTTGCTGGCGGGCATGGGATGCGGTTTCGACGTGGTCTCGGGCGGAGAACTGGAACGAGTGTTGCGCGTGGACCGGCGGGCCGCGAAGCGAGTGGTGTTCTCCGGAGTGGGCAAGACCGCCGAGGAGATGCAGGCCGCGCTCAAAGCCGGCGTGATGCTGTTCAATGTGGAGAGCGAATCCGAGCTCTGGCGGCTGGCCGAGTGTGCGGCCCGCACCCGGGAGAAGGCGCGGATCGCCTTGCGCGTAAATCCTGACGTTCCGGCCAACACCCATCCTTATATTTCGACCGGTCTGCAGCAGCATAAGTTCGGAATTCCAATCAGCAAGGCAAGGAAGATATATGCCCAGGCCTCTGGAACAAAATATCTCCGGATTGCTGGGCGTGAGTGTGCACATCGGCTCCCAGATCACGGACGTACAGCCCTTCGCGCTGACCATGGAGCGCGTGGCCGAACTGGTTCGGGTGCTGCAGGAGGACGGTCATCGCATCGAATACGTAGATGCTGGTGGCGGCCTTGGAATCGATTACGAAAATCCGTCGCTGGACGGGTTCGCGGGACAGGCCGCCGAATATGCAGCCGCGCTGCTGCGTCCCCTGCGTGGACTGAAAGTACATCTTTTGCTGGAGCCGGGCCGTTCGATCGTGGGGCCGGCGGGGGCACTGCGTCACTCGAGTGCTGTATCGGAAGACGAATGGTCCCAAACAATTTCTGGTGGTTGATGCCGCGATGAATGACCTGGTCCGGCCTTCGCTTTATGACGCATATCACGAGATTGTTCCGGCGCATCTGGATGTAAACTCGGCGCGCCATGAAACCGTGGATGTAGTCGGTCCCATCTGCGAAAGCGGCGATTTCTTTGCGCGCGGGCGCGAGTTGCCCGTGGTCAACGAAGGCGATCTGCTGGCCATTCTGGATGCCGGCGCGTACGGCATGGTGCTGGCGTCCAACTACAATTCGCGGATGAGGCCGGCAGAGGTGCTGGTGGACGGCAAGTCGGTGAAGATAATCCGGCGGCGGGAGACGATGGACGATTTGTTGCGACCGGAGATTTCTGCGCGCTGAACATTCTTTGTCATCCTGAGCGGAGTGGAAAGTTCGCTTCGCGAACTTTCCACGCAGTCGAAGGACCCCTATAAGCTCATCGGTAGCCGCCGGAATATTCTCGTAAAGTAGCGCAGAAACCCTCAAGACAGCGTCATTGCAACCGGTAGGGGTCCTTCGACTCCGCGGGAATTTCGCGCAGCGAAATTCCTGCTGCGCTCAGGGTGACAGATTTTAGTGATTGGGCGCCGGTGCCCACATTCAATTCGCCGAAGTTTTCTGATTTTCTTCTTCGTGCAAACGGGCGAGCAGGGCTTGTGCATCCCGATAGGCCGGGTCTGAGCTGTTCTGCAGGGACGCCGCCCGCCGTTCCATCGCAGTGAGCAGTTCCGTGGCCTTTTCCGGCTGGCCGGCGCGCCGGTAGCAGCGTACCTCGAGGCTCCACAGTCTCCAGTATTTCGCCTGGAGATCGCGCTGGGCCTGGCGTTTGTACTCCACGCTGTACCAATCGAAAGGACGAATGCGCTGTAACCGCCACTCGTCGTCCCGAACCGCCTGATCTGCGATGGCGACTATGCGCCCGGGATCGGCATTTTGGGAAAACAGGTTCTCAGCCTGATCGATCAGCCGACTCGGCTCGGGCAGCTCTGCCGGACGGCGCTGCGTTGTCGAACCCGGGCACAAAGCGAGAAAGCGTTCGCGCTCGGCTTTCTCTTTGACTTTCGTCACGGAAGACTTCCGAGGCGTAGATTTCCGCCAACGAACCGTGGGCCGGCGCAAAGTCGGGATGGTCGGCGACAATTTCCGTCATTTGCTGAGCTGCGGCAGGGGTGTTGCGCCCCATCAGGCTGCGTGAGTACAGGTAGCTGTAGAGCGGGTCGTCAGGGTGCTGCATGGAGAGAACCTGGTATTCCTCGGTCAGCTTTCTCACGTGACCTTCGACTCCGTACTGCTGGACCGCGTCCTGATAGCGTTCGTTGACCCACAGATCATTGGGATAGCTCTGGCGCAGCGCGACCAGCGGGGCCAGCGCCCGATCGAAGTCGGAGGCATTGGACACCACCACCGCAATCTTTCTCGAGCTTGGCGCGGATTTCGGGCGAAGGACCACAAGGGCCTTCCTGGGCCGACGCCGCAGTCAGGACCATGCAGACAGCGCAGAGTGTCTGAATCGTCTTACTGCGAAGAAGGGAGCGGATCGCGGAGAGTTGCACGAACTCTCTCCGCGATCCGAGGGGCAAAGCGGCGCTCACGTTACAACGAACGCAGGAAGTTCAACACATCCTGCATCTGCGAGCGGTTGAGCGAGTTGAATCGGCGGATCACGTCGTTGGCTTCCGATCCACAGTTTTGGCTGGTGTTTCCTCCAAAACGGGAGCGGCTGCTTCCGCAATCCGAAGCATGGGCCTGAATCGCCTGCAACAGGTCGGACGTCCGGCCATCGTGCAGGAAGAACAGGCGTTGTCCAAGACCCCAGAGCGGAGCCGTGCGGAACTGGTCCGGACCGGCCGCTCCCTGGCTGACGCCATCCGACAGGCCGCGGCCCCATATGGTGCACCGCGAAGTCGGAATAAGGATGATAGGTAACGCTTGACATGCCAGTAAACTTCGACATTCCGGTCGTCAGAGTCGAAGTGTGACAAAGAGCGCAACCAACGCTGCTAAACAGTTTCGCGCCGTTGCCTGCCGAGTTTGACATGGGGGCCGGCATCAGGCGGCAGCGGAGAGGCGCATGAAGGCGGCGAAGTTTATCAGGTCCGAAGACATCTGCTGCGACGTGCCGGTGTCTGCCGCCGGTGTCGTTAAGCATCTTGGTGGCGTCTTCCGGGCTTCCGTTGTACACGCAGCCCGCGACCGCGCCGCGTTCGTTGACGAACGCCTCGTTCGATACGCCCTGCTCGACGTTATAAGCTTCGCCGGCAAACACCATCAATGATTTGTTCTGTGCCTTCCAGCCAAAGCGAGTGACAGTACCATCATTGCCGCTGGTATTGAGAGAGCCGCTGATTCCCAGCTGAGACTTGATCTGGCGGTTGGCCGCCAGATTGGCCTGCAGAGTTGAATCGGGAGTGGCCTCTACCAGGCCCAGGCCATAGGTGGGAGTGGGGATACGGAAAATCACGTTGCCGGCGGCAAATTGCTGAGCGAAATTAGGCTGCTTCAGATCACACCCCGAAGCGTCCATCCGGCCGCGGATCGTGAACAAGCCATGCACTCCGCCATCCGGTGAACCGTCGGGGTTGCGCACGAATCTGACCTCCCGGACCGGCCCGTTGCTGGTAATAAAGGAAGGAACGGTATTCATCGCACCGTCCAGAGTGGCGAGTTCGACCTGCGGATTCGCAGCCGGGCTGCTGCCACCCACCACGGGGAAGGCATGACACTGGGCACAGCTGTTTCCATTGAATGTCGGTCCTAGACCTTCTCCTGCTTCTCCGGGCATAGTTTCCGGTCACGGAATCGACTTCCATGAAATCAACCATGGCGTTGTTGAAGAAGGTCTGCATGTCGGGTGTTAGGTCAGATATCGGTTTCGGCATTGCCCCTGAAGCTACAGGACGCGGCCCGGGGTCGTGCTGGGCCACCACGGTTGCTGAGGTTGAGATCACAGTTAGAGCGAGGCCGGCAACTGCCAGCACGTTTATTCGTTTCAAAGAACACCTCCATGCACGCGAAGAGACACTCCTGGCGTCGTCAGCCAGGTTCTTACTAGAGGCGCGATTTTTGGGTCTGCCGTTTCGACCCCACCAAAGGTTTTGGCGGCGCTGCTTGCGGTCGTTACGGCCCAGAAGTGGCTGTGGGCGCGGTGTTCAGCATGCTCCACACCGATCATTAAAAAAACTTAATGCAAGTTACGCCGCCATTGGGAAGGTGTCAAGATGGCCGTTAGTACATCCTGACCTGTGCAAAACACTTGGTGTGGGACGAGCATCTGCCGCCAGCGGACGTGCAGATTCGAGGGCCCGAGTGAGAAATTAGCTAGAAAAAGAATCAGTGACCCGATTTTCCCGCGGCATCCCAGACGATTTTTCCGCCCACCCATGTTGTTAGAATCTTAACTTCGCGGATTTTTACCGGGTCGATGGTAAAGACATCGTCACTGAGCAAAACAAAATCGGCCAGCTTGCCGGGCGTAATCGAGCCTTTATCTTTTTCCTGAAATTCCGCGTAAGCGGAGCCCATGGTGTAGGCCTCGACGGCTTCCGCGACCGTGAGCTTTTGCTCGGGAAACCAACCGTTGGGATTCTTGCCGTCGAGGGTGGCGCGAGTCACAGCGGCATAGAGACCCAGCATCGGATTGAGGGGGGCCACGTTCCAGTCGGTACCGAAGGCGAGACGCACGCCGTGATTTAGAAAGGTGCGAAATGCGTAAGTGCGGCTGGAGCGGTCGTGTCCGATACGTTCCTCGGCCCAGCGTCCATCGTCAATGGCGTGGTAGGGCTGCATCGAGGCGATCACATGCAATTGCGCGAAGCGATCGAAATCCTTTGCCGCCATGTGCTGCGCGTGTTCGATGCGAAAGCGGCGATCGCTCTCGCCGTGAGCTTTCACGATTTCGCTGTACAAGTCGAGGATGGTTGAAATCCCCTGGTCGCCGATGGCGTGGGTGCAAATCTGCAGTCCGGCGGCATCGGCCTTCATCATCCGGTCGCGCATCAGTGACACGGGGTGCATTTCATCGGAGAGCAAGCCGTGGTTGTTGGGTTGATTGCTGAAGGGATCGAAGAAGTAGGCGGTGGAAGAGCCGAGCGAGCCGTCCGCGTAGGCCTTGAGAGCGCCGATGCGCAAGAAATGGGCCGCCGAAGGCGTGGCGGACGCCGATTTTCACTTGATCATCGACCCCGGTAATGAGCGGCGCGGCATAGATACGCGCGGTCAGCTCTCCGCGCTCCAGCAACTCCGAGTAGATCGCAATGTCCGCATACTCCGGATTCATGTGCTGCACGCTGGTGACGCCGAGCGAGGCAGCATGAGCCAGAGCGCGCTTGACGGCCCGCATACGCGCGTCGTGAGAAAGTGGCGGAGCGATCTTGTAGACGTAATCCATGGCGGCGTCTTTCAGCGCGCCGGTTGGATTGCCCTGCGCGTCGCGCACGACAACGCCGCCGGGAGGGTCCGGCGTTTGAGCGGTGATGCCTGCCAGCCGAAGAGTGACCGAGTTGGCCAGGGCCATGTGTCCGTCGTAGCGAGAGACAAATACCGGAATGTCCGGCGTGAGAGGATCGATCAATTCCTTGGTGGGCATGGTGGCCGGCGTCCACTTGGTTTCATCCCAATCGCCGCTGGTGACCCACTCGCCTTTGGGCGTCTTCTTCGCCTGTTCGCCAACGCGACGGGCAAATTCAGCGGCGCTGGTGGCGTCATTAAGCTGCACGCTGTCGAGAGACAGGCCGCCGTCCACGAAATGTACGTGCGAGTCGTTGAAGCCCGGCAGCAATAATTTGCCGGTGGCATCGATCACTTGGGTATGAGCGCCGCGCCAGGCTTCGACATCGTTAGTTGGAGCCAACCGCCACGATCCGATCGCCAAGCACGGCGACCGCCTGGGCCGTGGGGTGGTCTTTGTCCACAGTCCAGACTTTGGCGTTGCGGATAATGAGGTCGGCGGCGGGCTTCGACTGCGCGGCGACGAACGGCGTGAATGGCGCGAACAACGTGGCGAACAAGATGGCGCGAGCGAATACGTTTTTCATTTTTATGGTCCTCAGCCTGTCGGTTGCGTTGAGTCGAAGATGCGACTGGTTACGATACAGGATCGTCGCTTGCGATGAAAGTTTTCGCGCGAGGTCCCGTAGGGACCTTTGATAGTAGCCCGCCACTTGAGTGGCGGGTCGTCTGATGAAACGATGCGCGTGCCGGCACGCGTGAACCACGCCGCCGAAGAGGGTTCAGCCGTCCCTACGGGACGTGTCGTTGTTCCGTTCCCAACCCAGCGATGAATCGCTGGGCTACTATCAGGCGTCCCTCCGGGGCGCCGAATCCTACACGTGCGGAACGACAACGGCCCTCCTGATTTCTTTCTGGCGTAAGGGATTTCCTTAACACTTTTGTGCCACGCTGCGCACGAGCGAGCCATTGCCGGAGGGAAGCAGCAAAGTTACGATCCATTATCGACTATCGCATTTAATATTTATCTGGCCAGCTTGCAGCGGTCCTGTTCAACGGTGTCTGCAGGCGCACCAAAAGCCGAGCCCGGCTTTTGGGACTTACACGGTGGCTTGCGAGGCTGGCAGACTCGAATCATGCATATGGCGACGACGACGGTTTATGGTTCTCCGCATCCCCGGATCCGGGTCCTGGTGGCGGACGATCACGAGGTGATGCGGCTGGGAATTCGCAATCTGCTGGAGGTGCAGCCCGGCTGGAGCGTTTGCGCCGAAGCCAACAACGGACAGGAAGCTCTGGAGAAAACAGTTCAGTATCACCCAGACGTCATCATCATGGACATCAGCATGCCGGTGATGAACGGTCTTGAAGCCGCGAGTCGAATCACGAAGGAACATCCGCAAATCCCGGTGATCCTGTTCTCGCTTCACCTCTCGGACGACCTTTACCGGCACTTCAACACCGAAGGAATTCGAGGCGCGGTGGCAAAGGGAGATGCGGCTCGAGATCTGGTGCTGGCAGTGCAAACCGTTTTGGCGGGGGGAACATTCTTTCCGGGAAAGAAATCGGGTTCAAATTGAGGATGGGGTGAAAGAGGCGGTACAGGAGTGGCAGACGCCGGCCGGTTATGGGGAGTTTACCAGCGTCTGCCGTTGCTCTCCTTCGCGTTGGGGTAATTCATTAGTATCGCGGCAGGGTGTTGGCCGCCATCCGGGAGATACTGTAGTTATGAAGTTGATAATTGCTAGGGTGGCGGAAGTCAGGCCGCATACTGCTCCATCCGATAGATACCCCATCGGCTGAAGTCGCGCTGGTGGATTCGTCTGCATTGCAGCTCTAAAGCGCTGCTCCAGCCAAAATCTCCACCGAGATCAAGATAGAGATATAAAGATCCGACCAGGGTGGCTCCTACTATGTGGAATAGTCAGCGTTTATGCGTACGTATTCCGTGGTCAAGTCAGTGGTCAGGAACTGTATGGAGCTTCGGCCACGACCCAGCACGATACGAATGTCGCAACGCGGCTGGGCCAGTGCGTGATGCGCCCGCCTCTCATCGAAGGCGCACCCGACACCTCCCCGACAGACCGCCTGATCGCCAATCTCGATTGTGACTTTCGCCGGGTCAAGGGCGATGCCTGATCTTCCGACGGCGGCGAGAATGCGTCCCCAATTCGGATCTGCTCCGGCCCATGCGGTTTTTACGAGCAACGAATGAGCCACAGTTTGGGCCACTCTGCGGGCTTCGTCGCGATTGCCTGCCTGTTCGACGGAAAGTCGAACCACATGCTTTACTCCTTCGCCGTCTAACACGATCTGCTCGGCCAGAGACTGGCAGACTTGAAGAAGCGCTTGGGCGAAGTCCTTACGTGCCGTTGGCTGTTTCAGGCGAACTCCGCTCTGGCCACTGGCCAGCAACAACACGGTATCGTTGGTCGAGGTGTCTCCGTCAATCGAGATACAGTTGAAGGTCTGCTCGCAGGCCTCTGACAACATTCGCTTTAGCTCGACTGCGCGTGGCAGTGGCATCAGTAAAGAGGTAGACCAGCATGGTGGCCATCTGCGGATGGATCATGCCGGCGCCCTTGGCTATTCCCAGGATGTTCACTGCGGTTTTCTCCGGCCTGAATGGTTGCGCTGGCCAGCTTGGGGCGGGTGTCGGTGGTCATGATGGCGTGTGCGAACTCAGCCATGCCCTGCTTCGTTGCTGTGCGCGCCGCGGCCAGGTCGGGCAGCCGGGTTGCGATCTTTTCCACCGGCAGAGGAACGCCAATGATACCGGTGGAGGAGGGAAAAATCTGGTTGGGGCGGAGTTTGAGAAGGCGGGCCAACTCGCGGCAGACTTGCCGGCAAGACCGTATCCCGGGCTCGCCGGTGGCGCAGTTGGCGTTGCCCGAGTTCACTATCACGGCACGAATTCCACCGCGGCTGGCCGCCAACGATGCGCGTCCGACTACGAGCGGGGCGGCGACCACTCGATTCCTGGTGAACAACGCAGCCGCCGTTGTGCCGGGACAGGCTTCTACCAACGCGAGGTCAGGGCGTCCGCTGGCCTTGATTCCAGCGCAAGCCGCCGCAAACTTGAACCCGGCGGGCAGCGTCATCTCGTCGAATGAATCAAGGCTGGGAGGGACGCGAACTTTCATACTTCGATCTTCACCAACCCGCTGGCAGGCTGAGGAAGCATGGCGAACTTGGGCAACTCGCCGCGTACCATGGCGAATTCGTCACAGTGATCGAAGCGCGGGCAGACGCAGCAGTCTTTGTGGATCTTGTCAGGCAGATCTTCACGCTGCGCCATGGCAAATCCCAGACGGGCGAAGAATTCCGGAATGCGCGTGAACAGGCAGATGGAGCTGACATTGTGTTTCTTGGCTTGCGACAGCAAAGCTCTGACCAGGCGTTCGCCGCCTCCGGAACCCTGTCGCGCAGGATCGACGGTAATGGAGCGGATTTCGGCCAAGTGTGGACCATAAAGATGGAGAGCGCCGCAGCCGATGATGTGGCCGTGATCTTCGAGGACGACGAAATCGCGAACGTTTTCGCACACTTCAGCGAAGCTGCGCGGAAGTAAAGTTCCGTCATGGGAGTAGGTCGCGATCAGTTCGTGGATCTGCTCGGCATCGGGCAGAAGGGCTTCACGCGTGCGCATGGACGTCCTCCCGCATCGCTTCGACTTTTTGCCGGGCGTCGGTAATGGCCTGATGAACTCGCGCCGGCGCAGTTCCGCCGGGCACGTCGTGGATTGCAAGCACCGCCTGCAAAGTTAGAGATGAATAGAAATCCTGATCAAAGGCTGGATTCAACTGGCGCAGTTCCTCCAAAGGCAAATCTGCCAACTCACACTTTCTTTCGATGCAAGTTTGCACCGCTTTGCCAACTATTTCGTGAGCCAGACGGAAAGGAACTCCGCGGCGAACCAGATAAGTAGCCCCCGCCCAGGCGTTCATAAATCCGGACTCTGCGGCTTGCTGCATGCGGTCATGATTGAACTCGACAGCTTTCATCCAACCGGAGGCCATGGGCAGCAGCGACAGGATGGTGCCCGCCGCATCGAAGAGCGGCTGCTGCGTCTCCTGCAAGTCTTTGTTGTAGGCGAGAGGCAGGCCTTTCACGGTGACCAGCAGGGCCGTCGCATCGCCGATGATGCGGGCGGCTTTGCCGCGGGTGAGCTCGAGCAGGTCAGGGTTCATCTTCTGCGGCATGGCGCTGCTTCCCGTGGAATACGCCTCGGGCAGGCGGATGAATGCGAACTCCTGCGACGAGAATAAGATCATCTCCTCCGCCCAGCGGCTCAGGTGCACGGCCAGAAGAGAGAGCACCCGACAAACTCGAGGACGAAATCGCGATCGCTGGTAGCGTCAATGCTGTTAGCGGTGGGAGCGTCAAACCCCAATTCTTCCGCCATGGCTCGGCGATCGAGCGGCAGAGTCGCCCCGGCGACAGCCCCCGACCCCAACGGGGAAACATTAAGCCGTTTACGGCAGTCAGCCATCCGGTCGGCGTCGCGCAAAAACATTTCGACATAGGACAGCAACCAGTGCGCCACCAACACCGGCTCGGCACGTTGCAGGTGCGTGTAGGCCGGCATGGCCGCGTTTCCTGCCTGTTCGGCGCGATCGAGGGCAACACCAAGCCACTCCGCCAGGTCGGCACGGATCTGGTCTATGGCGGCGCGAACGTAGAGACGCAGATCGGTGGCAATCTGTTCGTTCCGGCTGCGGCCGCTATGCAGCTTGTATCCGGTATCGCCGATCAAAACGACCAGTTGCTTTTCGACAAAGTGATGCACGTCTTCGGCTTCTTTGTCGTCGAGAAACGCAGGCGTTGCCGCAGCTTTGTCGCCGATCTGTTCCAGGCCTTGAAGTATGGTGATCAACTCGCTCGAAGACAGGACGCCGGCGTTCTTCAGCGCAGACGCGTGGGCGCGGCTGGCCGCCAGCTCCTCGCGGAGCAGACGCCTGTCGAAGTCGAACGACCGCTGCCAGCGCTCGAAGTCAGCATCGAGCGGCTGGCGGAATCGTCCTGACCACATCTTCATCGGGTCACCTGGGGTTTAGCGGCGTCCGCGCGCAAACGGGCACGCGAACGCGAGGGTAGACCAAGGATGCGGATGAAGCCTTCGGCATCTTTCTGGTCGTAGCTTTCGTCCATGGTGAAGGACGAAAGATCGGTGCGGTAGAGTGAGTTCTCCGACTGCCGGCTGACCACTGACACGTTGCCCTTGTACAAGGAAAGAGTGGTCGTGCCGGTGATGACCTGCTGGGTGTTGTCAACGAATGCGTCCAGCGCCTCGCGCAAGGGCGTGAACCAGAGACCGAAGTAGGCCAATTCTGCGTACTTCAGGCCGATGTGTTGCTTGAAGTGCATGAGGTCGCGTTCCAGGCACAGAGCCTCGAGTTCGCGATGCGCGGCGATCAGCAGGGTTCCGCCTGGGGTTTCGTAACAGCCGCGCGACTTGATGCCGACGAAGCGGTTCTCTACCAGGTCGATGCGGCCGATGGCATTGCGTCCACCGATTTCATTCAGCAACTCGACCAGCGAAACGGGATCGAGCTTCATGCCGTTCACGGAAACCGGAGTTCCCTTTTCAAAGCCGATGACGACTTGTTCCTCGCGATCGGGAGCTTCCTGCGGAGAACGGGTCAGCTGCCAGGTGCTGGCGAGCGGAGCATTGCCGGCATCCTCTAATTCCCCGCCCTCATGGCTGATGTGCCACAGATTGCGGTCACGGCTGTGGATCTTTTCCCGGCTGGCGGTGACGGAGATGCCGCGCTTCTCGGCATAGTCGAGACAGTCTTCGCGCGACTTCAAAGTCCACTCGCGCCAGGGCGCAATCACTTTGAGCTCTGGAGCCAGGGCCTGGTAAGTAAGCTCGAAGCGGACCTGATCATTGCCTTTTCCGGTGCAGCCGTGAGCCACGGCAGTTGCGCCCTCGCGGAGGGCCACTTCCACCTGATGCTTGGCTATGACAGGGCGCGCCAACGAAGTGCCGAGCAGATACTTGTGCTCGTACACCGCGCCGGCCTTCAATGCGGGGAAGACGTACCCGGTGAGAAACTCCTCACGCATGTCTTCGACGACGACTTTGCTGGCGCCAGTCTTATATGCCTTTTCTACGACAGCTTCGATATCGTCTCCCTGGCCCACGTCTCCGACCATGGCGATCACGTCGTAGGCGTAGTTTTCCTTCAGCCAGGGAATGATAATGGAGGTGTCGAGACCTCCGGAGTATGCGAGTACAACTTTTTCAGCCATTAGCATTCCTCGAATTCGTGCGGCCCACTTTGCCGCCAAGCAGTAATAATAGGATAGCCTTCTGCACGTGCAAGCGGCTTTCGGCCTGATCGAACACGACGGAGCGGTCGCAATCCATGATCGCGTCCGTGATCTCCATACCGCGGTGCGCCGGTAAGCAGTGCATGAAAACGGCGTGCGGCGCCGCGCCAGCCGCGAGCGCTTCGTTTAGTTGGTAGGGCGGAAAAATCTGGTTCCGCTGCTGCTCTTCGTGCTCGTGACCCATGCTGGTCCAGGCGTCGGTGTAGATCGCGTCAGCGCCATCTACCGCCTGTTTGGGGTCGTTGAGGATCTCAATAACCGCTCCAGTCTGTTGGGCGAGATCACGGGCATCGGCCACAATTTGCGCATCGCATTCATAGCCTGCAGGCGTGGCAATACGAATCTGCGAGCCGAGTGTGGCTGCAGTCAGCAGCAGCGAATGCGCGACATTATTGCCATCTCCGACGTATGCAACACAAATTTTCTTCAGATCGCCGAAGCGCTCCTGCAGGGTGAAGTAGTCGGCCAACGCCTGGCAGGGATGCTCCAGGTCGCTGAGGGCGTTGATGACCGGAATGCAGGCGTGCTCGGCCATTCCTTCAACCGTGCCGTGCGAATAGGTGCGCAGCACGACGGCATCAACCCAGCGTTCTACGTTGTGCGCGATATCGCTCAACTTCTCTCGCGCGTCCAACCGCCCGGCCGTCTGATCCATAAAAAACGCGTTGCCGCCCATGCTGGCCATTCCAGCCTCGAAAGTGAGGCGGGTTCTCAGCGATGCCTTTTCGAAAAACATCACCATTTGTTTACCGGCCAGTGCTGTCCGGAAATTTGATGGCCGCGCCTTCAACAGTCCGGCGAGATGGAAAATGGTCTCAATCTCGATGGGACTGAGATCGCGAATGGAAATGAGATCGCGTCCCGGAAATGTAGTGGTTGCCGGGGGAGTTGCGACCTGCGTGGACTGAAATGGCTGGCTGCTCACCGTTATTGGCTCCTTCTTTTTGAAAGACTAAGTTTTGCGCTGCTGGGTTTTCCGTTGGTGGTCAACATCTTTTTAGGTTGAGTGGATGCGAGGGCCGCGTCGAGGGCACGGACCACCAGATCCACGTGAGTTTTCTGAATGATGTAAGGCGGCAGGAACCGCAGCACCGTATCCTGCGTACGATTGATGAGGATGCCGCGATCTAACAACTGGCTCGACGACGGCCTTCGCCCGATCGGCCGAATCGAGATTCATGCCCAGCATCAGGCCCATGCCGCGAATTTCGCGGACGCCCTCATGCTTCGCTTTAAGATCTTCGAGCTTGGCGTGGAAGTAATCGCCCGTCTGCCCGATGTGTCCCAGCATGCGATCGAGCACGCGCAGGAATTCGATGGCCACAGAACAGGCCAGCGGTCCGCCACCGAAAGTCGTGCCGTGCATTCCAGGATGCATGCCTGCGGCCACGCGATCGGTGGTCAGCAGCGCTCCCAGTGGAAGACCGGCTGCCAGCGGCTTGGCGACGGTAACGATGTCAGGCTTGATTCCGTAGTGCTGGTAAGCGAAATACTTTCCGGTACGGCCCAGGCCGCATTGGATTTCGTCGAGAATCAGCAGCGCACCGGTACGATCACACAGCTCCCGCGCGGTCTGCAGGAATTCAGGACTCAGCGGACGGATGCCGCCTTCGCCCTGAATGGTCTCGAGACAAATGGCGCAAACGCTACCATCAAATTGGCGTTTGAGATCGTCGACATCGTTGAAAGCGACAAACCCGACACCCGGCACCAGCGGCGCAAAAGGATGCCGATATTTTTCCTGTCCCGTGGTGGCCAGCGAGCCAAAGGTACGGCCATGAAAGGAATTCTCCAGCGCCAGCAGACGCCACTTGGCTTTGTGGCCATTGCTGTTCTGCGTGCGGGCAAAGGCGCGAGCCATCTTGAGCGCGCCTTCCCAGGCCTCGGTGCCGCTGTTGCAGAAGAAAGCCTTGTCGAGGCCGGAAATCCTAGTCAAGCGCTTCGCCAGTTCTGCCTGGAACTCGTGGAAGAATAAATTCGACACGTGAATCAGGCGACCCGCCTGCCGCTTCAGCGTGGACTGAATAACCGGGTGCGCATGGCCCAACGCATTGACTCCGATCCCGCTTAGGAAATCGAGATAGCGCTTGTCCTTCGAATCCCACAGATAGACGCCGCGCCCGCGTTCAAACAGAACGCGCTGGCGATCGTAAGTGGGAAGCAGCAGCTTGGCTTCGGAACGAACGACGGCGGCGAGGCTCATGCGCAGATGACCTCCGTGCCACCGTCGAGCTTGGTCTGATAGAACTGCGGCAGTGCGTCCGCCTGCGCTGCGGGCAGAATTCGTACGCGCCCGACACCTTTGCGCAGCGCCTGTCCGCAGGCTTCGAGCTTGGGCAGCATGCCTCCGGCGATCACTGCGCTATCTACCATGCCCGGGATCTGCTTGGTGTTCAGCCACGGCATGACTGCGCCTTCGGCATCTTTCACGCCGGCGACGTCGGTGAGAAATATGAGCGTGTCGGCGTGGCAGGCTACAGCGCAGGCGGATGCCATCTGGTCCGCGTTCACGTTGTAATATTCACCGTCCGAACCCAGAGCAACCGACGATAGTACCGGTAAGCCGCCGAGTCCCCAGATGGCTTCCAGCCAGCGTGGCTCGACGGAACAAATCTCTCCCACGTATCCCAGGTCGTAGCCTTGCGTTTGTTTTTTACGGGCGCGGAAGGCCATGCCGTCGCCGCCGCAAAGGCCGATCGCGGGACGTCCGGCGGCCACGATGGCGGCAACCAGACTCTTGTTCACGATTCCGGCCAGCACCATCAGTGCGACATCGCGAGTCTCGGCGTCGGTAATGCGCAGGCCATTTACGAAATCGCTTTCCTTACCCAGAAGTTTGAGAGTGCGAGTGAGCGCGGCGCCGCCACCGTGGACGACCGTCACTTTGTGGCCGTCTTCCGCCAGCTCAACGATGGCGCGAGCGCATTTCTGCAACGTGTTTTTATCTTCGAGGGCCGCGCCACCGAGCTTGATTACAATCTTCACTGCAGACCTTCCTGTTCCTTGAACCCGTACATCAGGTTCATGTTCTGAACTGCCTGTCCGGCTGCGCCTTTGAGCAAATTGTCTATGCAGGACACCAGCACCAGGCGGCGTCCGTCCTTTGCCAGGCAAAATCCCAAGTCGCAGTAGTTGGTGTGAAGCGAAAACTGGATCTCCGGCAGCTTCGGAGTGGCGAAAACGCGAACCCACGGCTTGCCCGCGTAGAAATCGTGAAAGCAAGCTTCAACTTCGCGCAGATGTCATCTCTTGCTTTAGATGAACGTAGATGGTGGAAAGAATTCCGCGCGGAATCGGAAGCAGGTGCGGAGTGAAAATCAACTCGCCGGAATCCAGTTTCAACTGCTCAAGAATTTCTCCGACATGGCGATGGCCGAAGACCGAGTACGCAGAAAGATTGTCCGCCACTGAGACGAAGTGGGTGCGCGCGGTCGCTTCCTTGCCCGCGCCCGAGACGCCGGACTTCGAATCCGAGATGATTCCCTTCTCGCGATCTACGATGTCCGCGGCGAGCAGCGGCGCCAAAGCCAGAATCACCGACGTGGCATAGCATCCGGGATTGGCCACCAGCGCGGCATTGGGCAGCATGTCGCCATTCAGTTCGGGAAGGCCATATACCGCTTTCCCCATGAGATCGGCGGCGGTTGCAGCATTCTCGTCTTTGAATCCGTACACGGCGCGGTTTTGCGCCTCTCGCAAGCGCCATGCACCGCTGAGATCAATTACTCGGATGCCGTTGGCAATTGCTTCGGGCACCAGGGCGCGCGACACTTCATGAGGAGTGGCAAGAAACAGCAGTTCGATCTCGCGCCGTTTCAGTTCAGCCCACGACCATGATTGCAGCGGATATCCACCGTTGCCGGAAATGGCGGGATACATGTCCGCGAGATTGACGCTTGCGGCCGATTCGCCGGAACGCTGAAGTAACACCGGTGTTTCTACGCCGGGATGGCGCAGCAGAATGCGGGCCAGTTCGAAGCCGGAGTATCCGGTCGCGCCGAGAATTGCGGTTTTGAGCTTGGACGCCATCAGGCGAGCATCTCCTGAATGCGGGCGGCCAGGACTTTGGCGCCCCGGTTGTCGGAACAGACCATCAATATCGTGTCGTCACCTGCGATGGTTCCGATGGCTTCCTCCCAATCCTGGCCGTCGAGTGCGGCGGCCACGGGCTGCGCGCTGCCCACGGTCGTCTTGATGACCAGCAGGTTTTGCGCCGCTTTCACTTCCAGTACAAACTCTCTTACCAGCCGCGAAACTGGCGGCAGGGCCGGTTCTGCCTCGCCCGGCAGCACGTATCCGGATGCGGTCTTGACCAGGCCAAGCTCGTGAATATCCCGCGAGAGCGTTGCCTGCCCTACTTTCAAACCTCGTTTGCCTAACGCCCGCTGAAGGTCTTCCTGGCTGCTTACGGAACCTTCGTCAAGCACTTCCAGGATCACCCTTTGTCGCAGCGCTTGCTCATGAATGACTATTCATCGTGGTGAATAATTATTCATTTATGATAATTGGTATGTGGTGGGTGTCAAGTAGAAATTTCGATTCGAGCAATCGAAAATAATGCGTCGTGTAGGGCGGACACTCTTGTCCGCCGCTTTTGACTTTGACTGTTTTCGAAGCAACACCAAAGTCAACGGCGGCGGACAAGAGTGTCCGCTCCACACAAAACATTAGTCGGCGCCATGCCAGGTGACTTCTGACTGACACATGGACTGTGAGTTGCTTTGCGCCACGAAAGGTTCCGGCCTTGAGAAGAACGCCCGGTGCAGCCGTTCTACCGCCTCCACCGCGCGCGATTCGTCTACCAGGAAACTGATGTTCCGCTCCGACGCTCCCTGACAGATCATGCGGACATCAATATCGCCGATGGCGCGAAAGGCCTGGCTCGGCGAGTTCCGGACGCCGCCGCACCTGCTCTCCCACGAGGCAGACCAGGGCTTTGTGATTCTCCCATCGCACGTTGGCCATTCCCTTCAGTTCCTGCGCAATCGCCGGCAGCGCCGACACCGAACTCACCAGCAGCGCCAGGCTGCCGCGTGAGGCGGACAGCAGATCCAGGTTGTGCTGATGGCGCTCGAAGACGTCGAAGACCTCGCGCAGGAGTTCGGGCGCGAACCAGCGCACTGGTTCGACGTCTACGATGGCCACGCCGCGCTTCGCAGTGATGGCTTTCACTCCATCGCCTTCACAGTACGAGACGATCTCGGTCCCGGCGCACTCCGGATTGCGCGAGTTGAGCACCCAGACCGGAATATTGCTGCGCATGGCCGGCACGAGCGTCGCCGGATGCAATACCTTCGCTCCGAAGTAGGCCAGATCGGCGGCTTCATCGAAGCTCATACGCGGGACGCGACAGGCATCGGGACAAAGATTCGGGTCGGTGGTCATGATGCCGTCAACGTCGGTCCAGATCTCGATCCGCTGCGCGTGCACACCCGCGCCTACGATCGAGGCGGTGAAATCCGAGCCTCCGCGACCGAGCGTGGTGGGAATGCCGTCGCGGGTCGCGCCGACAAATCCGCCCATAACCGGGACCTGTCCCGATTCCAGACAGCGGCCATAGCACCGCCTGCAGCCGCGCGTTGGTCTCGTCCCACAGCGGAGTGGCGCGAGCATGGGCAGCGTCCGTGATGATGCACTCGCGGGCATCTACCAGAACGGCATCCACTCCGGCGGACTGCAACGCCGATTGCACCAGCTTCGACGAAAGAGATTCGCCGATGCCCAGAAGCTTGTCCTGGGAACACGGTGCGAACGCCTTTTCCGCTGCGATCGCGGCCAGCATTCTTGTCCGCGGCCTTGAATGTCGCTGGCGAACTCACGGGTGAGACGGCGGCGTTCATCGCCCTTCGCAAGGCCGCTCGCAACCGTTTCATGGCGCTGGCGGAGAACTTGCAGAATCTCCCGGGCGGCATCGAGGTTCCCGGCCGCCGCTGCCCATCCCGCATTCATTAACTGGTCGGTGACCTTGGCCAGAGCGCTGACCACCACGACGGGGCGGAGAGATGAGGGCCGTTGGACGAGTTGAGTACAGGCGTCGAATGGCGGCGGCGTCCTCGACCGAAGTGCCACCGAATTTCATCACGACGTAGTTTCGACGGCGGTTGTGATGCTTCACTACTCGCTTCTGACGGGTCGTTCATTTTCTCTCCCTTGGTGTCTTCCTTGTGTCCTCTTGCCGGTTGATGTGGGTTTGGGGCAAATAAAAAACCCACCGGCCAGTTGCTTCTGGCGGTGGGTTTCTTTGAGCCCTAAAGCTTTAGTATTTCTCAGCTCACCAGGCGCCCTCCCCCAGAAGACACGCGAATTCGTGTCGACGTAATGCTTGTCGATGTAATTCGCTTAGCCTTAGCCTTCAGGGAAATTGCTTTCATGGTTGCTGTTCGCGCCTCGTCCTAGTTGTGCTGTTGGCGGCCCAGTCTCGGGTCCGGTTGCTCCGGTTTGAATTCTTCAAAGAATTGCATCAGCCGATCAACCAGTCTGCGCCTGCCTCCGATGACATGGAGTCCGCTCTCATGCTGATGCTCTTCCAGGATTTTGTTTAATCCGCTTTCCAGTTCTTTCATACTGCACCCCCTCAGCTGGGTTCAAGTCTCGTTGATGACCGCTTCTGGGCGATCAAAAGCTTCTGAGGCTTCTGCTGAAGATTAACAACGATCCAGTAAAAATAGGAAATCTGAAATTTTGATGGCCTGCATCGACAAATTCGATCAGGCTTACGGAGGCCTCTATTTAGAGGCCGTAGCCAGCTGGCGGACGGTGCTGATAAACGTGGTCGTCGCCCGGGTATGGGTACGATCGCGGCGGTAGGCAATGCCTAACTCCCGCCATAGTTCCTGGTCGCGGATGGGGATCAGTTTAACCCGTCCTGCCAGCACCTGGTCTTTGGCGAAGCTCGAACTGATCAGCGAAACCCCCAGCCCAGCCGCTACGAAGCTTTTGATCATACCCACGCTGGGCAGTTCCATTCGGACTTGAAGGTGGGAGGCATAGGGACGGAACAGTTTGTCCATGACCCGGCGGCTGTAACCGGTCTTGGGCAGCAACAGCGGCTGTTTGGCCACTTCGCTTATCGGGACCACATCGAGTTTGGCAAGCGCATTCTGCGGACTCACCATCAGCATGAGCTGATCCCGGAAAATCGAGTGGGTCTTGAGACTGGCCGACTTTACCGGCAAGGTGACGATGCCGACATCAATGGTGCCGTTCTCCAGCTTCTCGACAATCTTGTAGCTGAAGTTGCGATAGATGCTGATCTGCACACCGGGAT
Organism: Terriglobia bacterium; assembly: GCA_963812835.1. Lineage (GTDB taxonomy): Bacteria > Acidobacteriota > Terriglobia > Terriglobales > Acidobacteriaceae > JAIQFF01. The sequence goes on along the minus strand of CAWEWN010000006.1, from coordinate 349,873 downwards.
AAAGATGACAGTACTTGGCGAAGACATCGGGCAGCACGTAAAGACAGGTGGCTTCATTGGCGCCGATCACCAGCGTGCCGCGCGGACTGGTGCCCTGATCGGCGACGGCGAGCAGAGACTCGTCGCGCATCTGCAGAAGACGCTCGGCATAGGCGAACAGAACCCTGCCTGCGGGCGTGAGCGTTACATCTTTACCGGAGCGATCGAGCAGTCGGTCTCCGTACTCCTGCTCCAGCTGGCGGATCTGGGCGCTCACGGCGGACTGAGAGCGGAAGACTTTCTGGCCAGCGCGGGAAAAACTTCCCAACTTGGCCACTTCCAGAAAAGTAACTAACTGATCAAAGTCCATGAGTAGGGGAAGATTATAGCGGAGAAAGGAAGGGATTCAGAAATCTTGCGTAGGACTGATGCGTTACTCCAAGATTAACGCTGTCATCCTGAGCGCAGTCTTTCGTTCCGCGAAGCGCGGACGAAAGCAAGCGAAGGACCTGTGCATTTCGCTGCCGAAGCTGCATTGGCGTACGCTTCGCTCGACGAGTGGCGCAGCTCGGAAATGTCATCGCCAGAAATGCACAGGTCCTTCGTCGGAAACCTTCGCGTAGCGAAGGTTTTCCTTCCTCAGGATGACAGCGCGTTGGTGGTTGCTACACCACAGCGATGGCGCGTGGATCCGTTGAATGGGGAACGTAAACCCCGGTCGGTGCTTCCACCGACGCCGGTTGCCGCTTAAACCTCGCGAGAATCGGGGCCCAAGTATCTGCTACCGAACAGGGCAGGACAAGCGGCTCCACGCGCAGAAACGGCAGCGGAGTATCGGCCTGTAACAGGCTTGCGGCACGCGGGCTGCCGGTGAGGCGTAAATGCTTACGAAGCACGCGGCGCAACCACAGCTCTTCGCGGACTTCGACTGGAGCCAGCCGGACCGACTGCTGGTTGTAGCCATAGCCTCCAATGGAATCGCGCAACGCGTAGGCCAGTCCGCCGGTCATGCCCGCTCCGAAGTTCATTCCTGCGGGTCCCAGAATTACTGCGACGCCCGCGGTCATGTATTCGCAGCCGTGCTGGCCCACGCCCTCGACCACGGCGAGCGCGCCGCTATTTCGAACCGCGAATCGTTCGCCTACCCGGCCCGCGATGTAGAGTTCGCCGCTGGTCGCGCCGTACAGCAGACGTGTTGCCCGCTAGCACGTCGCCGCGCAGAGAGGTCTCTTCCCCGCCGGTAATTGCAATCGTACCTCCGGACAAACTCTTGCCGACGTAGTCGTTGGCCTCTCCGACCAATCGGAAATTCAATCCTTTGGTCAGAAATCCGCCGAAGGTCTGGCCCGCGCTGCCGACAAATTCATATTTTGCTGGTGCATCGGCCGGGCGTCCTGGCTGGCGCAAAATTTCGCCGCTGAGATGAGCGCCGATAGAGCGATCTGAGTTCGTAATGCGGAAGCGACGGCGGCGCGCTGCGCGCGTGTCAGAGTCATCGGCCGCGCAACCTACGGTAAGGTTCAGTTCGCGATAGAGCGTACTGGAATCTTCCTTAACCGAAGCCGGCAGGCAGGAAGAAACAATCGGCTCCAGCAATCCAACCAGCGCACGTGCTGCAGGCGCATTCCTGGGCCGCAGCCGTTCCGCCTGACCTACGATGTCACCAATGGAAGGCGCTCCCATCGACGCCAACAACTCCCGGACATCTGCCGCGACGCGCGCGGAAGTAGGTTTCAACCATCTCCGGTTTTCCGGTGAAACGAGTGCGCAACTTTTCATCCTGCGTGGCGATGCCGACCGGGCAAGTATTGAGATGGCATTGCCGCGCCATGACGCATCCCAGCGCCAGCAGCGACGCTGTGCCGAAACCGAATTCGTCCGCGCCCAGCAGCGCACCGATAATCACATCGCGAGCAAACTTCAATCCGCCATCCACTCGCAGGCGCACGCGTCCACGCAACCCGGTTTTCACCAGGGCATCATGAGCATCGCGCAGACCTACTTCCCAGGGCAGGCCTGTGTTTTTGATGGAAGTAATCGGCGACGCGCCAGTGCCGCCATCGTGTCCCGCAATGGTGATGACGTCCGCTCCGGCCTTGGCGACGCCGGTGGCGATAATTCCCACGCCGGCGCTGGCCACCAGTTTCACTCCGATGCGCGCGTGCGGATTGATGGCTCGCAGATCGTAGATCAGCTGCGCCAGGTCTTCGATGCTGTAGATGTCATGATGCGGCGGCGGAGAAATCAGCATCATGCCGGGCACCGCGTGCCGCAAACGTGCGATGTAGACGGAAACTTTGCTGGCCGGAAGCTGGCCGCCTTCGCCAGGCTTCGCGCCTTGCGCGATCTTGATCTCCAGTTCGTCGGCGTGGACGAGATATTCCGCTGTGACTCCGAAGCGCGCGGAGGCCACCTGCTTGACCCGGTTGTTGTCCTCTCGGCCGGGGCCGTAGGCGCCCGGATCTTCTCCACCTTCACCGGTATTGCTGCGTCCGCCGAGGCGGTTCATGGCGATGGCGAGCGTGGTGTGCGTCTCCGGCGAAATGGCCCCGAGCGACATTGCCTGCGTGCTGAAGCGGCCCAGGATGGCAGTGTCGCCTTCAACTTCATCGAGCGGCAACGGCGTGCCGGGCGTAATCTCCATCAGGTCTCGGACTGCAACTGCCTCTCGTTGCTTGTCCAGTTCCTTGAAGGCGTGGTGATTTTCCTCGGTGGGAAACTTGATGTAGCGATGCATTCGCCTCACCAACTCAGGCCAAACTGCGTGCTAACTCGCCTTGATGGCGGAAGCGATAGAGTCCCTGGTCCTGCAACTGCGTGGTCATCGTCATCGTCGGGAATGTGATGGAGAACACCGAATCGTGACGATCGAGAAAATCCTGCAAGAGCTCGGTCAGACCTTTGCCCGCGAGAGAGTGGCTGGCATCTTCGAAGAATCGGCTGCACACATCGGAGTCCACACCGATGATTTCGAACAGATGACTGTTGCGGTAGCTGGCAATGGTTGAGATACCCATCCGCGCGATGACTTTGCGCAGGCCCTTCTCCACCGCGCTGCGATAAGCGACGGCACCGCCCGGTTTCATGTGCGAGGCTTGCTCGAGAGCGAGATACGGGAACACGGCGCTCGCACCGGCGGCCACCAACAGTGCCACGTGATGGGTGTCGATGACCTGTCCGCTCTCGATCACCAGCGGAATATGGTGTGCGCCTGCCTCGACCATCGCCTTCCAGGCCGCGGCCAGGGCAATCAGCGCAGGGAGCGCGGCACGCTTCGGGTCTACGCCACGGTCGGTCAGCAAAATGAGTCCCGGAGTTTTGGCCGCTGCTTTTTTTACGTCTGCCTGCAAACGGGCGAGCGCGGCTTTCGCCGCTTCCACTCCATCCTCAGCAAGGAAAGTGAACGGGATGCGTTCTGTCGTGCCCAATTCTTTTTTCAGCAACTGCAATTGTCCGCCGTCGAGGAGCGGTGAGCTGATTGCCGCGCGACCGAGAAATACCTTCAGCGACATCACATGGGTTTCGCGAAGCGAATCAATCGGCGGATTCGTGACTTGCGCGAAACGCTGCTTGCAGTAATCCCACAGCGGGCGCTTGAAGGTGGACATCGAAGCCGGCGGCGCATCGTCGCCCATGCTCCAGACCGCTTCTTGTCCTTGCTCCACCAGCGGCTGGAACAGCAGGCGGAATTGATCTTCGCTCCAACCTAGAGCAGCCATCGTCGGCTTCGGATCGGGCGTTCTGTCTAGAAACGCTTTGTCGGTAGGCTCGACCAGTACAGCCGGCACCGAAGAGATAGCACGGATTCCCTCTCGAATGCGCAGCGAGTCTTTGGGGCGGACGAACTCTCCGCTCTCGGGATTAACCAGCAAAACTTCTCCCGGCCCGAGGCGTTGCCGTTCGGCAATCTCTTTGCCGCGAAGATCGGCAATTCCAACCTCGGAGCCGACGATCAGCAGGCCATCCGTGGTCAGGGTGTAACGCATAGGTCGCAGACCATTGCGGTCAAGCTTCGCGCCGATAGTGCAGCCGTCGGTGAAAACCAGCGCTGCCGGGCCATCCCATGCTTCCTGCACGCGGGCCTGCTCTTCAAGAAAGTTGCGCAACTCGGGCGTGGCTTCAGGTGAACGCTCCCAGGCTGGAGGGACCATCGAGAGCATTGTTTCCGCGGGGTTGTAGCCGCGGCGCAGAAAAATTTCCAGACCGTTGTCGAAACTGGCCGAGTCGCTGACCCGCTCTTCAAGGAGCCGAACCTGATCGGAGAAACCTAGTTCCTGGCGCAGCGCTGACGCCTTCGCGCGGCAGCCAGCGCCGGTTGGCGCTGATGGTGTTGATCTCTCCATTGTGCGCCACAAAGCGAAACGGTTGCGCCATGGACCAGCTGGGTTGGGTATTGGTGGAGTAGCGCTGGTGAAAGATGGCGAATGGAGTTTCAAAATCCGGATCGCGCAGGTCGGCGTAAAACGCAGGCAGTTGAAATGGAGTCAGCAGGCCTTTGTAGACTACGGTCCGACACGATAGCGAACAGAAATAAGTTCCAACGGGAGCGATAGCTTCAGCTTCCTTGCGGAAATGGAAAAGCAGAAATTCAAAATTTGGGGTTTCGGTTTCCGGAGCGAAGAAGCATTGCTCGATGACGGGAAGAGCCTGGTGAGCACGAGGTCCTGCAACTTCGGGATTATTCGGGACCGGGCGCCATCCCAGGCATTTCAGACCGCTTCGTTTGGCTTGCGCCTCGATCGCGTCACGCGCCGCCTGTGCCTGGGCGGGCGGCAAGAAAACCATTCCGAGTCCGAAGACTGCGGGCAACTCGATGCCCGCCTGCTTGCGAATCAGTTTGTCCGGGATGCGAGTCAGCAGGCCAGCGCCGTCACCGCTTCGTCCGTCGGCGTCCACACCTCCACGATGCGCCAGGCGGACCAGCGCCTCGAGCGCGCGGTCCACGATCTCTCGCGAGGCGGCTCCGCCCATTTGGGCGACCAGGCCGACACCGCAGGCGTCGTGGTCTGTGGTTAGGGGACTCGGACTCATCTTTACACTGTGTATCGTCAATAGAGGTTCGAAGTACAATCGAGAATTTCGATGGGCCGGATGGATTTTTTGGGCAGTGGAATCTTTAGGGCAAGGCCTTAAACACTGAGGACGCGATGGTACACGAAGGAAAACATTGGGCTTAGGATTGATCTACGGCTGGTCCTTCGCGTCCTCGGTGGTGTGCGACTCTAGCTTTCCTCGTAACCGACTTTGATCTCTACCAGCGGAGCAATGGCCGCCGGGGCCGCCACGTGCAGGCCACATTCAACCTTATCGGACCCCGACCAGCGCCCTGCCCTCGCATTCTCGCCTGGTCGGATGGCCCGGGTGCAATGGGTGCACCCGATGCTGGGATAGTTCTGGTCATGAAGCGGGTTGTAAGGGACGTTGTGCTTCAGTGCGTAGCTCCAGACCATCGGCGATGTCCAGTCGGCGATAGGATTGATCTTCAGCAATTGGAACTTGGCGTCCCACTCTACCTTGCGAGCTGAGGCGCGGGCGGAAGTCTGGTCGCGGCGGATAGCGGTGATCCAGGCGCGTAGTTCAGTCAGCTTCGTCTTCAGCGGTTCGACTTTGCGCAGGCCGCAGCACTTGTCGGGATCGTGGCTCCAGAGCGCCGGGCCATATTCGCGCTCCTGCTCTTCTGGAGTCAAGGTGCTGAGGACCTTTTCGACCTTGATGCCGTAACGCTTTTCGACGCGGTCCATCAGGTCGTAGGTTTCTGGGAACAGGAATTCGGTATCCAGGGTGAAGACTCGAAAATGGGAACGGACCCGCGAGGCCAGGTCGAGCAGCACCATTCCTTCAACCCCGAAGCCCGAGGCGATCGCAACATCTTTTCCGTAAGTCGCGAATGCCCAGCTCAATACTTCTTCCGGCCGCCAGGTTTCCGCTGCGGCGGGTATCAACTCTGCATGGTCGATCACTCCGCACGCTCCTGACTCGCTGACAAAGCCGAACCTGATGAAGCGAACTCACGCGGCCAATCGAACTGCTGACGCAGGGTCGACGGCTCTGCCAGTCGCACCACTTCTCCGACCACCAGCAATGTGGGAGACGGCAGTCGTGGCGAGGTGTGCAGAGCTTCGACGGTCGTGACATGGACTTGCTCGTTGGACGACGTGGCCTGCGAGACGATGGCGCATGGAGTCGTGCCGGACACGCCGGCGCGCAAGAGTTGCTGCGCTGTGCTGCGATAGTCGTATCCCGGCATATAGACGACCACGGTTGCGTCGGTGGGGATCTTCGCCGGCCAGTCGGCAAATTCGTCGGTGGCAGCGTGATGGCCGGTGACCAGCACCAGGGCAGATGAAACCTGACGATGGGTAAGGGGAATCCTGGCGCTGGCTGCGGCGCCAAACGCCGCGGTGACGCCGGGAACAATTTCAAAGTCGATGCCGGCTGTGCGCAAGGCTTCCATCTCTTCTCCGGCGCGGCCGAAGATTAGCGGATCGCCGCTCTTCAGGCGGACCACCTGCAGGCCCAGCAGCGCGTTCTGCACCATCAACGCATTGATCTCAGCCTGGCTGATGCGCTTTTGCCCGAAACGCTTGCCCACGTTCTGGACTTCGGTCGAAGACGGAATGAAGGCGAGGATCTCTGGACTGATGAGGTCGTCGTGCAACACGACATCGGCTGACTTCAGAAGTTTGAGGGCTTTGAGCGTGAGCAGTTCGGGATCGCCCGGACCCGCTCCCACCAGATACACCTTACCGGTCATGAAATTTTCTCCAGACTACTTTCTTCGCTATTCAATTCCGCTGCCTGTGCTTTCTTGAAAGCTTCGCGGCTGGCCAGTTCATGCAACAGGCGGCGTCGCTGTTCGGGGTCGATCTTGCTGGCAAACAGTTGCTGCCTTACCTGTCCCAATTCGTTGAGCCATTCGCCGTATTCCGGGCCAAACTGGATTTCGAGTTCGCGCCTGATCCGCTGGGCCAGTGCCGGGCTTTGGCCGTTGGTCGAAATTGCGATCTGAAGGTCTCCGCGGCGGACGACTGCGGGATAGTAGAAGTCGCAGTATTCGGGATCATCGACCACGTTGCACAGGATCTTCCGCTGCCCGGCTTCGCGGAAAATAGCCGCGTTCAGATCGCGCGAGTTGGTGGCTGCGATGACCAGAAAAGTACCGTCGAGATCCGAGGTATCGAAAGCCCGGGCTTCCCATGTGATTGCTCCCGACCCGCGCCCATTCAGCAACTGCCGCCGTGGCGTGAAGGGCGATTACGCGGACCGATGCGCCAGCTTCGATCAGGCTGCTGATCTTGGGCTCGCCGATCGTGCCGGCGCCGACCACCAGGCAGGAGCGGCCGTCGAGTTTCATGAACATGGGAAACAAGGTCATTTAAATGTCGGCACGACTCAAGTCGTGCCCTTCCCTCTTTGTCTTATTAACCCTCGACCGCATGCGGCACCTTTCCCGGCGAAGGGTCGCGCTCGACTGCGGCCAGAAACTTTCCTGCCAGACACTCGCGCAACTCTTCGTCGCTGCGGCGGGCAAAATAGTGGCGCAGATTTTCTTCGGGAGATCTCTCGTCCAGATAGCGGCGCAGCAGGCGTTCGATGGCGTCGGGCACTTCGCTGGCCAGGCAGCGGTAGCCGATGGGCCGCGCCACCGACTGATGCAATCCGACGGCGCCGCCTACGCAGAAGTAATAGGCATCCTGCTGGCGGCCATCGACCTTGATCTTTTTGCCCTCGATGCCGATGTCGGCAATCCAGTGCTGGCCGCAGCTGTTGGGGCATCCGGTAACGTGCAGCTTCAGGTGCTGCTCGAAGCCCGGCAGCCGCTCTTCCAGTTCTTCGACCAGCCAGCGGGAGAAACTCTTGGTCTCGGTGATCGCGATCTTGCAGAATTCCGACCCGCTGCAAGCCACCACGCCGCGCCAGAAGGGCGAACCGCCGACCGGCATCTTGTTGGCCTCGAGTTCGCTCGCCAGCGCCGCCGCGTTGTGATTGGGCACGTTTACGATCAGCAGGTTCTGCATGTTGGTGGTGCGCAGCTCGCCTGCACCATAACGGTCCGCGGCGTCGGCTGCTGCACGCATCTGCTGGGCGGAGATTCGTCCTCGCAACACGGCAGCTCCGACGTACGAATATCCCGCCTGCTTCTGCGGATGGATTCCAACGTGATCGCGATAAATATCCGCGGGTGGTTTTTCTTCGACCGCCGGATCGAGATGAAATCCGATACGCCGTTCCAGTTCTTCCTGAAAGCTCTCGGCTGTCCAGCCATGTTTGAGAAACAGAAATTTGAGCCGGGCGCGCTCGCGGTTCTCGCGCAGCTTTTCGCTCTCGCGGAAAATCTCGGCGACGCCCTTGAGGACTGGAATCACCTGGTTGCGGCTGCACAAAAGCATTGAGCCGGACCGCGAGATGGGGATCAGTCGAGAGGCCGCCGCCGATCCGCAATGAGAAACCGACTTCCGAATCTCGGCGACGAACTGCGGTCAGGCCCACGTCGTTGATTTCAGGATAGGCGCACCAGACGTTACATCCGGTGATGCAGATCTTGAACTTGCGCGGCAGATTGTAGAAGTCGCCGTTACCCACGAAGAAGCGGTTGGCTTCGAGCGCCAGAGCCGAGGCATCGTAAATCTCGTCGGCATCCACGCCCGCGAGTGGGCAACCGGTGATGTTGCGGGTGTCGTCTCCGCAGGAGCCCATGGTGGTCAGACCGGCGCGCCACAATCCGTCGAGCAGGTCGGGCAGATCTTGAATGGTCACCCAGTGCAGCTGAATATTTTGCCGCACCGTGAGGTCAGCGGTCCCACGGGCATACTTCTCGGTGACGTTGGCGATGGTTCGAAGCTGGTGAGACTGCAGCAGGCCGTTGGGGATGCGAATGCGCACCATGAAGAACGGCAGCGCCTTCCCTTCTCCATTTTTGCCGCCGATTACGCCGACGCCGTCGCCCTGGGTGTAAACGCCCCACCAGCGGAAGTATGTGCCCAGCCATTCAGGGGTGATGGAATCGAAGCCTTCGCGGGCGAACTTGCGGATGTCGTCGAGGCCTTCCCACGGATTCTTCTCGCGCTTAAGGCGCTCGACCCGCTGTACCTTCGTCTCTTTAACAACCGCTTCTTTAGCTGCCGTTTCTGTAACTACGTTTGCCATAGGATTTTTGGGCCACAAAAAAACCCACCGCCAGTAGGTTGCACTGGCGGTGGGTATGATTGCCGATATCTAAATGAATCTTAGGTCAGCGGCCCCCTGGCGCCAGTGGATACACCGGTACAACAACAAGTACAACACTGGCAGCGCGTTAAGCTGGAAGCTGACATGAACTTCATTATCGTAGATAGCATCGGGAAGCCTGTCAATCCGCTTCTGGGTTCATTGGATGAAAGATTTGAATAGAAAGCATCAATAAAGTTGCTTTGATCGCGGGCACGGGACGGCGCCCGAGCATGTTTCCGGATAATCTGTTGCCAGCAACTCGTTGTATCCTCTGCATAGGCCTGATTTGCGTAGCGCCGGCGTAGGTTGCCGAGGGTGTGATGCTCTGCATAGTCGGATCGAGGCCGACGCTACTATGACCGCAGCAGGTTTTCGACGGTATCGCTCTAAGCTTGCCTGAGGCAGTCGAAGGCTCGCATTTCGGGAATGCTGACTTTCGGGTGGGCGGGAAAATCTTCGCCACGCTCTCACTCGTGTCGGAAGGTTACGGCGTGTTGCTGCTTACGCCGGAGCAACAGGCTGGAATGGTCGAGGACGAGCCTGAGATCTTCTCGCCAGTTCCCGGAGGATGGGGACGCAAGGGATCCACGCGGGTGCTCCTGGCAAAGGTGGCGCCGGACATACTGGAAGCAGCCTTGCGAACGGCGTGGTTGCGAAGGGCGCCGAAACGTCTTCTGCGCACTCCAGGTAGCTTCAGTTCCTAGCGCTTTGCCGGCTCGGAATCGATTTCGATCCCTGATCGCTTGAAGCCGAAGTGCAAAATCCAGGCGCTCGGAACAGCTTGACCATTCACTTGAGCGGGCGCAAATTTCCACTTGTTGTGCCGCCTCCATCGCCTGGCGCGCAAAATATTTGCTTGGCCCCTCGGTGATGAACGTCGCCCGTTCTACATTGCCTGCAGCATCCACTTCCACCTTCACGCGAATTTTGATCGTGCCGGAGATGGTGTTCCGCGCTGACTTGGACACAACTGGCTCAACTTGCTGCAGAACTTTGCCGTGCTCGCCTCCCGCGGCTGGTGCCGGATTTACCGGAGCAGGCGCGGCGCGGAGCGACGGCCGTCGAAGCTTTGGCTCTCGCCGCGCTTGACTGCCGAAGGTTTACCTTCAACCCTGCGCGGCGCGTTTCCTGCTTTGGTGGGAGCGCTCTGCGCCTCAGGCGAAGCCTGGCGGCTGGGACGAGACCGTACTCGCGGGCTGATCCGGATGGGAATTGATCAGCTTGGGGCCGATCAACAGGGCCGCTGCTCCCAGCGCCACGATAGCAATCGGAAGCAGATAACGCCACTTGGCCGACGCCGCGGGGATTCGGACCGTGGAAGGCTTGTGGAGACGACAGCCGAACCATTCTGCAGCCGGGTGGCGATGTCGGAAACCGTACAACGGCGTTGCGGATCACGGCGCAGACAGCAATGCGCAATTCCCATGAACGGCGCGGGCACGGTCTCCGGCAATGGTTCCGTCATGCCTTCGACCGCGGGCAGGCGCTGGGTGAGCGCCTCCATCAATGTCATGCCCAGCGACCAGGTGTCCGATGCCGGCAGAATGTTTCCGCTCGCAATCTCGGGCGCGTCGTAGACGGTCGGCTGACCGAGCCTGCCCGCCGGATCGCCGCTGCGAAACAGGCTGTCACTCGAAATTTTCAACTGGTCTTGCGCGGCCATCACATTCGATGGCTTCAGCCGGCTGTGGACCAGCGACTTGCCGTGGATAAAAGTGAGAGCGTCCAGGGCCGGCTCCAGCAGGTCGCGCACTTCTTCCGGAGCGAGCGCGCGGTGAGGAAGAATCTGCGCCAGATTATCTTCGGCGTACTCCATCACCACGTAGAGCAGAACTTGCTTGTCCAGTTGGCAGCTTCCCGTCTCGAAAAGCCGGAGCAAGTGGGGATGGGACAACTTCGCCGTGGCTTCCCAGCGTGACAGTTGGACTCCGGCGGTCGCCGGATCAGCCAGAACAAGTTTGATCGCGGCCCTTTGCGGTTCTCGCCCCCGGCGTTCGGTAAGAAATACTGCGCTGTGTTCTGAGCCACCCAGATATTGGCGGAGCGGGAAAGTGCCATTCACAATCTGGCCTTCCCACTGTTTCCAGTCCCGGGTCATCCTGGTTCCCTGTCCGCTGGTCTGCATTCCCGCTATTGTAAGCGAGAGCCTGCCGGCGCGGGCTGGGCTTTGAGACAAAAATTGGACAGTAACGACGGCTGGGCAGACAGTTCGACTAGCCGACCGAGCGCTCGGCCGGACGCGTGAGGCAGCCGGCGCTACGATCAAGCTCAATCGCCGGGGCGTTCATTCCGCCATCTTTTATCCTGTTGCTGCATGATGGCATAGCACTCGCAGCTGGCGCTTTCCAGCCGAGGTCGGTCAACGATGTTGACGTGTCCGCGGGAATAAGTGATGAGCCCGGCCTTTTGCAGAATGCCGGCGGCGACCGTAACACTGGCCCGGCGCGTACCCAGCATGTGGGCCAGAAATTCCTGGGTCAAAGGCACAAAGTTAGAGCCGATGCGGTCCTGGCACATCAGCAGCCAGCGAGCCAATCGTTCGTCCACCTCGTGCAGCCGATTGCAGGCCGCAACCTGGGTACCCTGCATGGCGAGAGTCTGAACATAGCGTTGCAACCGGTTGGCCAGAACTGGAGATTGACGCACCGCCTGCGGCGATCCCACGGGCGCTGATTCTGAAAGCGCTGCCCGCAATCTGGACGACGGCCTGGGTAGGGCCGCTGCTGAAACCCACAATCAGGGGCAGGCCGACGAAACCGTCCTTGCCCGTCAACCCCACTTCAACACTCTTGCCCTCGGCCAGCACCGTCAGTATGGAAATCATTCCGCTGTTCAGGAAGTAGCCAAACTTGATGGCATCGCCGGGTTCATGCAGCACGTCGTGGGTTCGGAGTTCGACGAAAGTCAGCTGCGGAAATAGCGCGTCACGTTCTTTCGCCGGCAAACCGAGCAAAATCTCATTCAGTACTGTCTGCCCATCAATTGTGGGCGGAGCGGAGCCGTCGGGCTTCGGACGGACACGGGACAGATTTGTCTGGCATAGCGGCTCCTTGCGAACGGAAGTACCGTCTGATTTCGCAGGGAACCGTCACCGTGAGGCGCGGCGGGAAGATGCGTTAAAGAGACTCTCATAACAGTACGCGCTAATCCGGGTAGTTTACTAGGGAATAATCAGCGCGGCCGAGGCTGAGAAAACTCTTCGGAATCGGCGTCAGCCGGGGAGCGCAGTCCAGGCCGAATTGCGTTTCGACGATTCAATCACAGCGGAGATGAAGCGCATGCCGGCCACGCCGTCCTCGACCGTGGGTACGAGTAAGGACGACTGCGGCGGGAGGGCGATTTTCCAGACGAGCGCTGATCTGCTCCGCCATGTCGGTGTAGAGTTGCGCGAAGGCTTCGAGATATCCCTCGGGATGGCCCGCCGGTATGCGACTGGCGTGCGCCGCCACCGGAGTCGCACCCGGGCCCGCGCGATAGATCAGAGTCGGAGTCTTGCCCAGCGGGGCAAACCACAGGCAATTGGGATTTTCCTGCCGCCATTCGATGCCCGCTTTTTCTCCGTAAACCCGCAGGCGCAGATTGTTCTGGTTTCCCGTCGCCACCTGGCTGGCCCAGAGCGAACCGCGGGCGCCTTCCGCAAAGCGCAGCATGATTTGCACGTCGTCGTCGAGGCGGCGGCCGGGAACGAAGGTGTGAAGTTCCGCCGCCAGCTCGCTGCAATTGAGGCCGGTCACAAAGCTGGCGAGATTGTAGGCATGCGTGCCGATGTCGCCCAACGAACCCGCGGGCCCGCTTTGCGCCGGATCGGTGCGCCATGCAGCCTGCTTCTGGCCCGTCTGCTCGAGCGGCGTGGCCAACCAGTCCTGCGCGTATTCGACCTGCACCACCCGGATCGGACCCAACTCGCCGTCGGCCACCATCTGGCGAGCCTGCCGTACCAGCGGATAGCCGGTGTAGTTGTGGGTCACGGCAAACAGAAGGCCGGTACGGCGCACCATCTGGGCCAGGTCGCGAGCGTCTTCAAGAGTGGTGGTGAGTGGCTTGTCGCAAATGACGTGGATGCCGGCTTCGAGAAATGCCTTTGCCGGCGCGTAGTGCAGATGGTTCGGAGTGACGATGGCGACGGCGTCAATGCGATCTTTTCTCTTCGTCTCCGCCGAAGCCATTTCCGCGAAACTGCCGTAGGCACGATCGGAAGCGATGTGAAGATCCAGCGCTGCGGCCCGGGCGCGTGCCGGATCGGAAGATAAAGCCGCAGCGACTAACTCGAAACGATCGTCCAGCCGCGCGGCGATGCGATGCACGGCTCCGATGAAGCCGCCCGGCCCGCCGCCCACCATGCCCAGACGCAGGCGGCGTCCTTTTTTGTCGTCAGATTTTATTTCGAGGCTCACGGTTTTTCCTCACCAGATGTCAGATTTCAGTTCTCGGTTCTCAGCGGGTCTATTCCAATCCCATCATTTTGCGATTTGCTGCCTGATCGGCGCCGGAACCGGCGAAGTCGTCGAACGATTGCTTGGCCGCTTGAATGATATGACGCGCGATGAAAGGGGCGCCTTCGGCCGCTCCCTGATCGCCACTCTTTATACAGCATTCCCACTCCATCACCGCCCAGCCGTCGAAGCCGTATTGCGTGAGCTTGGAGAAGATGCCGGCGAAATCCACCTGGCCGTCACCCAGCGAGCGGAAGCGCCCGGCGCGTTCGATCCACGGCTGGTAACCGCCGTAGACACCTTGCCGGCCTGACGGGTGAAACTCCGCGTCCTTGACATGGAACATTTTGATGCGATCGTGATAGAGGTCGATGAACTGCAAATAGTCGAGTTGCTGCAAAACGAAATGGCTGGGATCAAACAGCATGTTGCATCGGGGATGGTTCTTTGACTCGCTCCAGGAACATCTCGAAGGTGACGCCGTCGTGCAGATCCTCTCCGGGATGGATCTCGAAACATAAATCCACGCCGACTTCGTCAAACTGCATTCAAGATCGGAAGCCAGCGCGCTGCCAACTCATCGAAGGCGGTCTCGACGAGTCCAGCAGGACGTTGTGGCCAGGGATAAATGTACGGCCAGGCCAGCGCGCCGGAGAAGGTGGCGTGGGCCTTGAGCCCCAGATTTGCAGATGCCTTCGCCGCAAAGCGCAATTGTTCCACCGCCCATTGCTGCCGCGCTTGTCGATTGCCGCGGAATTCTTCTGGCGCGAAGCCATCGAACATCAAATCGTAAGCGGGATGCACCGCGACCAACTGCCCTTGCAGATGGGTGGAAAGCTCAGTCAGATGAAGTCCGTGCGTCGTCAGGGTATCGAGCACTTCTTCGCAATACGTTTTGCTCTCTGCAGCCAGCTTCAGGTTGAAGAGACGGCCATCCCATGACGGAATTTGCACTCCCTTGTAGCCCAGGCTGCTTGCCCAATGCGCGATGTTTTGCAGATTGTTGAAGGGCGCTGCGTCTCCGGCAAACTGGGCCAGAAATATTGCCGGGCCCTGGATGGTCTTCGTTGTCATTGTGAGTTCCCTCTCCCAAATATTCGCCAGCTAATTTACACCAGTCCGAAGATGAATGTGGCGCGAGCGTCCCCATTTACAGTCTTGTGTGTTTGGCCGGGCTGGGCGAGACTTGTGTTCACCCATATATTCGCGTCGCCGCAACCATTCGAAGGGAGTTCTCCATGCGCGGCAGTCTGCCAGCACTTGTGTTCTTTTTGTTGTTCTCGTCTTTTTGTCCGGCGCAAGAGACTCCTGCAACTACCGGGCAACCGACTCCCGCCACCAAGCCGAGATTGAAAATCGGAGTCGCGCTGGAAGGCGGAGGCGCACTTGGGCTGGCGCACATCGGTGTGCTGCAGTGGTTTGAAGATCACCATATTCCGATCGACTACCTCGCGGGCACCAGCATGGGAGGCCTGGTGGGCGGCCTCTACTCCACGGGAAAAACTCCGCAACAGCTTCGCGAACTGGTCGACGCACAGAATTGGGACGTAATTCTGGGCGGAGGGCTCCCTTACGAAGACCTCTCTTTTCGGAGAAAGGAAGATCAGGTCGCATTTCCTAACTCGATTGTGCTGGGCCTGCGTCGAGGACTGGTCTTACCCGGCGGATTGAATGCGGGCCAACAGATCAGTCTTCTGATCGACCGGGAAACACTGGCTTACTCGGGCGTGCAATCATTTGACAATCTGCCTATTCCCTTCCGCTGCGTGGCCACCGACCTGGTCACGGGGAAGCAGGCGGTGTTCAAAGAGGGATCGCTCTCCCAAGCCATGCGTGCCACCATGGCAATTCCCGGCCTTTTCTCGCCCATCCGCGAAGGCGAGCATATCTATGTGGACGGCGGGCTGGTCGGAAACCTGCCCACCGACGTGGTGCGGGACATGGGCGCGGACATCGTGATCGGCGTACACCTGCAGACCTCGCCGGCCGAAGCCGAAAAAATCCAATCGCTCTTCGCCATTCTGGGCCGCTCGATTGACGTGGTGGTCGCCGGAAATGAAATTCGCGGGCTGGCAGGCGCGGACCTTGTAGTCAACGTTGGGCTGCAGGACTTCAATTCGCTGGAGTACGACGAAATCGAAAGAGATCATTGCGCGAGGGACCGAAGCCGCCGCCCAGAAATCCCGCCTGCTCGACACCTACGCACTGGACGACGCTGCCTGGGCGCAATACATGGAACGGCGAAAGGAGCACCAGCTACACAACATTCCGGTCCCGCAATTTGTAAAGGTGCAGGGCGCAAGCCCGGTCGCGGAAGAAAATATCGGGCGCTTCCTCGGCTCTCAGGCGGGAAAACCGATCGACACTGACCGGCTCGAAGGTTTGCTCACGCGGCTGACCGGAATCGGGCGCTACGATACCGCGGGATACCAGATCACGAACCAGAACGGCCGGGACGGACTGCTGGTGACTCTGCATGAAAAACTGTACGCTCCGCCCACTCTGCAATTGGGATTTGAGGTGGATGGATCGGAAAGCAGCGATGTGGATTTCACTCTTGCGACTCGCCTGACCTTTCTCGATGTCGCCGGGTACCGCTCGGAATGGCGCACAGACTTTATTTTTGGCAACACGTACGGGGTCGAAAGCGAACTCTATCGTCCGTTCTCGCCCGCCAGCAAGTGGTTCTTTTCTCCCCACGCGGGCGCCAGTAGCTCTGCTTTCAAGATCTATGAGAAGAGCGATCCGCTGGCGGAATACCGGCTCAACCGGGCCGCCCTCGGCGCTGATATCGGTTACGGATTCAGCCGCTTCAGCGAAGTCCGCTTTGGCTACGAGGTAGGTTCGCTGGACGCCCGGCTGCGCCTGGGCACGCCCGAATTCACTTCCCTGAGCGGGCGCACCGGCGCGTCGCGCTTCCGCTGGCTATTCGACCACACCGATGACCCGGTGGTTCCGCGCAGCGGGGTGAACGCCGAGTCGAACTTTCACTGGTACGACACCAGCCCCGGCGGGAATAACAGTTTTCCGGTGGCGGACTTGCGCATCGGATTGTTCAAACCCATTACCCGGCCGGCGTCCTTATTCCTGATCAGCGAAGGCGGAACCACTTTCGGCAACGCCACCAGCGGATTCCCGCAATTTTTCCTTGGCGGCGCGAACCGCCTCAGCGGGTATGGCACCAACGAACTTTTCGGCAACCAGTTCTATTTCTTCCGGGCCGGTTACCTGCACGATCTGTGGACCTTGCCACCGCTGGCGGGAAAGAAAGTCTATGCCATCGCTGGTTACGAGTTCGGCAAGATGTATGGCTTCCCCGGCGCCAGCAAGTTTCCCAATGACATCGCCCTCGGTGTTCTGGCCGAGACCGCGGTGGGACCATTGGTATTCGGGGGAAGCATCGGCGATAGCGGACATCGCAAATGGTTTTTCCAGCTTGGCCGGGTGTTTTGATTTTGTAGGAGAGGCGTCCCGCCCTTTGTGCTGCGCTCGACAGCCGGGACGCCGGTTCTCCAATCCATCCTGATTTGTCTTTCCGGAAACGGTACTTTGGGGTTGCTCGATTGGGCACAGCATCTGAAATTGTCTTGAGCTTCGGACGAAGGCCATCATAAACTTTGCCTCGATCGACGAACGCACCCGTTGCTGTTACCACTACAAGCTGTAAGCCGACCGTTCCAGTTTTCGATGCCTATGGCGTGCAGTCTTCCAACTCCTCGCAGCATTACTACAGATCAAGAAAGGAAGAGAAGATGTTGAAGAACCGTATTCGATGGGCGATTGGCCTTGCGTTCCTCCTTACGCTGTGTTCGTCCCTTCAAGCCCGGAGGGAAAGCTGGGAATACCTTGGGAATGCCCACGTGGATGGATCTCAGGACCACGACAGCATCAAGGTTGGCCGGTCGGAAGGAAGGTACCGCGCCATCCAGTTACGAATCAGCGGTGGCGCGATTAATTTCGAGCGAGTGATTGCCCGCTTTGGCAACGGCTCGCAGGAAGAGATTGCGATACGCTCTCGTATTCCCGACGGTGGGCAGACCCGGGTCATCGACCTGCCTGGCGAGCGCCGGATCATCCAGAGCCTCGACCTCTGGTATAGCCGCGATCACTGGGGCAAACGTCCCAAAGTTAGCCTCTACGGGCTTCGCGACTGAACGATTGGCAGAAATCACGAATCAAAGGGAACGCCTGGCAACTATAGCCAGGCGTTCTCGCTTTTACGGGAGCGTAGTTGTCATCCTGCGACGCGAAGCAGCCACTCCGCTCAGGATGACAGGACTCTAGTTCTTCGACATGTTCTTGGGTGATTTTTTGGTCAACGTCGAGAGCAAGAGTCTCGCGGATTTGGGAGCGGGTACGGCCTTGTTAAAGACGATCGCCTTCGCGCTCACCTCTTTGCCGTAAAGTTTCTTGTTGGCGTCATTGTCGGGACGAAGCGTTGAACCGGCGAGAGATATTCCCGCGAACAGTCCGCGGGCGCGCGAGTACGAGAGAATTTCGGCCCGCAGAGTCACGTCAGTCTCGGCAGAAGCATTCCGTCCTACTGGTCCGGCAGCTGCGGATACATCACCGCCCAGCTTGACCTTGCTCTCCAAAATACTGGACGCCGATTTTGAACTCATCAGCAACAGCACGAAGTCCGTGGCCTGCCCGCCCAGTTGCAGTCCGAAGCTGGCGCCTTCGAGGGCCATCATGGTGGGAGCGCTCCAGGGGCCATGGAAATTCTTGCCACCACGGCAGGTCATGACACCGCGGCCATAGCTGCCTCCGAGTCCGAAAGCAAATTTCAGCACAGAAGGCAAAACGACAACGCAATCCGCTCGGTCAATTGTGTCCTGCGGGATGTCATCCGGAATGTCCATAATTTCCTTCATGACGGTTCCCGCTTTCGCAACGCGGTCTTCTTCTTTTTCTTGACCCAGCGCCGGCAATACCAGCAGAGCAAATACAGCCAAACCTGCAATAATCTTCTTCATAATTCTTTCCTCGACGCAGAATTTTGACAGTGATCGTGGCATTCAATAAGGGCATTAGTGATTTCGGGGCCTGGAGTGCGCCGCCATGATAACAAACTTGGATTACAAACCTTCCCTTTAGGATGGGCGGGGGCCCCGTCGTGCAGTCACCAATGCCCGGATTAGGAAGGAGGTTAGGTGGTGAGCGCGGATGGACTCGAACCATCGACCCATGCCTTAAAAGGGCATTGCTCTGCCAGCTGAGCTACGCGCCCACTTTCGTTTCAATTTAACATAGGCGAAAGAGTTTGTCGGAACTCCCTACGAACCACCACGGCCACGTGAGACAGCCGGCCGTGGGTTGTCCGGTCGAGCGAACTTCGACTTGTTTTGTTGGAAAGCCTTGCGGAGCTGCGCTCCGCTGGACAGCCGAGGGCGGATGTCCACACATGGTCTGTGGTGGTCCCCACTCAGGGTCGCTGGTCTTTGGCGATGGCCGCCAGTTCCCGCACAATTTCTTGAAGGCGGTTACGCCGCTCCTGGTTGGCGCGTGAGGCGACAGGCGCGGGATCCTGCTGGCTGGCATAACGGTCATTCAGGTCGCGGAGGTTTGCGATCTCAGTTCTCAGGGACGCAACATTTCTCAACACATCGGCGGTATACATAGTTATAGGATACGCTAGTTGGCCTCAACCGCGGCGAGCCTCTTCCTGGATTCCTGTTTTCGGAAAATCGGCGAACATGATGCGCACCCGGAATCTTCGCCTTGGCTTACTTAGCCTGTTTGTCTCGTGCCTGCTTTTGTCGGCGGAGGATTGGAGGCTGCATCCCTGGGCCCGGCTTTCGAACGACCCCATCATTTCTCCACGCGGCGACTCCTGGGAGTCGGCTGGGACCTTTAACCCGGCGGTCATCGAGCACAGTGGCAAGTTGGTGATGCTCTACCGCGCCCAGGACAAATTCGGTACCTCGCGCCTGGGCTACGCGGAGAGTGCCGACGGCGTCCATTTCAACCGCTCATCCCAACCCGTGCTTTCTCCCCAGGCAGAGTATGAGAAAAATGGCGGCGTCGAAGATCCACGCCTGGTGAAACTCGGGACGACTTACTATCTGACTTACACCGGCCTACAACAAAAAAGATGCGCAGCTGTGCCTGGCGACTTCCAGCGATTTGCGCCACTGGCAGCGCCACGGCGTGATCCTGCCGGCCTACAAAGGCAAGTGGAATGTCGGCTGGACAAAGTCCGGAGCCATCGTGCCCGAAAAGATCGCGGGCAAGTACTGGATGTATTTTCTCGGCACCGCAGCCGATAAGACTGACCAGATGGGGCTGGCCTATTCTTCAGATCTGTTCCATTGGACGGAGGCTACGGATACTCCGGTTCTTCGCCGGCGGGCCGGTGCTTTCGATTCCCGGGTGGTCGAGCCGGGACCGCCGCCGATCGTGACTAACGACGGCATCATACTTTTTTACAACGGGGCCGATGACAATCTGGTTTACCGTTCGGGGATCGCTGTATTTGATCGAAAAGACCCTCGCAAACTGATTTGGCGGTCGGAGCAACCTGTGTTCGTTCCAGAAAAGGCGTGGGAGAAAGTAGGCCAGGTTCCGAACGTGGTTTTTGTGGAGGGGATAGTCAGGCAGCGCGGCCGCTATTTGCTATATTACGGCGCAGCGGACAAATATATCGGCGTGGCTGAGGTTCCGATGGTTCGGTGATCTCGAACCACGCGGTCTGTCTCCCACGAAGCTGGGAAGCGCACGAGTTTACTCGTGCCGCGTCTGTCTGTAGGCACTGAGCTCGCAGTTTGCGCCGGGAAAGCGGACCTCAGCGGCTGAAGCCGACCTCGCTGGGCCCTCTTGCGGCACGACTGAAGTCGTGCCCTTCCCATTTCCGTCCACGATATTAGCCGGCGATGCGGCGCTGCTCGGCTTCCTGCTGGGAGATGTAGCGCAAGAGAATGTCGCGGGAAGAAACCAATCCCTTCAGTTCCTTGCCATCCACGATGGGGAGATGGCGGAAACCGAATTCCCGCATGAGGTAGAGACAGTTTTCCATGGTCTCATCAACGCTCACCGATTTGGGATTGGCCGTCATCACTTCCGAAATTTTTGTCATGCCGGGGAGACGGCCGAGGGCCACGACGCGGTTCATGATGTCGCGCTCGGAGAAGATACCGACCAGCTCGCCATTGCGCAGGACGGGCAGAGCGCCAATGCGATTTTCCATCATGAACCGGGCGCCCTCGAGGACAGTGCGATCGGCTTCGATGGAGAGGACCCGGCGGTCCTTTACAAGATCGTAGATCGGCGACATGAACGACTCCTTTCGGAATCAGCCTTGGGAAGCGTGTTCGGCCGGTGAAGTGGAATACTCTACCACGGGTGCATTGCTGCCAGGTAGCGTGCAGGAACACATGTTGTTTGAAATAAAAGCGGCGGCACCCTGAGGAGGATGCCGCCGGAATGGCCGGGACTTTCGCCTAGAAGCGAAAAGCTGGGCCGAAGGTTACTTTGAAGTTATTATGAGTTCCGTTATCGAAGTAGATCTCGTCGCCCGCCTCGAGCCGCAGGCCGATTGGACCCCAGAATCCTTCAACTCCAGCCCCCGGATACATGGCGAAACGAGTGTCGCCCGTCTCAATGCCTCCGAGGGCCCCCACGAACCCTGCGGGCGCGTTCTGGTTAGTAACGCTGAAATTGACAAAGCCCACTTTACCCGTTACGTAGGCCCGAAACGGTCCCGAGCTGGTCTGGAATTTGGGTCCAAACAGCGCGGTAAGAGGGCGCAACTCGGTGTTTACGAACTGCGTTGTGACGCCATCCGAGAAGACGCTGGTGAAGTTGCGCTTGAAATCGTAGGACATCTCCGCTTCGATCTGAACGTTGGGATGTACGTTGAACGCGGCGCGACCGCCGACGCCGACGAAGTTGATGTGGGGCTCTGTTGCGCTGAAGTTCATATAGTCGGCGAAGACCCCTACTTCAACATGATCTTGCGCCATAAGCCCCGACGGCAAAGCCAATCCGCAGCCTAATACAAGTAGAAAAATAAGACGTTTCATCCGTTATGTTTCCTCCTGAGTCGGTCTTTTCTTGCTTACTTACACACTCCTCCCGGATCGAAATACCAAGGAAAGAATTGCTGCAGGAGCGGTGCAGGCGGGTAAGCAGTGGGTTAAGATGCCTCGACCCTGCGCGGGGTTGGGCGCTGCGTGACGCCATGGCAAGTAGAATGTACAGCCATGGTTTGCTGTTGAAGAAGCACGACAGGCGCGGATTCTATCCGCGTGCCCGACAACCCGAGTGACCGTTACTTGGGAGAATTACTGTTGTCGGCGGACTTTCGCTCGGCGCGCGGCGTCATTGAGATCACGCTATATTCGCGTTCTTTGCTATCGGCGTCTTCCACTTGCAACAGCATCTTGTCCTTATGAATACGGAACTGGGCCGTCTGACCAACCGGCAAGAGAACAGGATGCTTTTCATCAACGGGGCGAATGCGATAGATAACGGTAGCGCTCTGCAACAGGTATTCCTGGCAGAGCAGGGCATGAGTCTTCTTATGGGCCGAATCGGTGCCCACGACTTCGCCGACAAAACTCTTGCCGCTGTTTTCATCCACACCGCACTCCGCCGAGTCCATTTGGAGGAGCGTGCCAGACTGATGAACTTTAGGCTCTTTGGCTTGGGCTATCGATACAAAAAGGAGCGCAATCAGGAAAGTCTTGGTTTTCATCCGGTTCCCCCTGGGCGCTGGCTCAGCCGCGCCAGTGCTCATTCTCAAGCAATGTGTATCTGGGGAGAAATGTCACCCCGGTGCCAAGCCTGTCGTAATCAGGGAAAACCTGGATGGGGGTCGGTGCGGGCGGTGGCCCACATCTGCTATCTTCTTGCATGCTTGGCGCCGAACCGATCGTCTCCAGTACCCGACGCGGCCCATTCTTCAGAAAAAACCGGGGGGCATACCAAGAACCATAGCTACAAAGAACCATAGTTGACGTGGTTTGCCCGACCCCGATAGGCTTCTGATGGTTACAAAGGTCATCTCCAAGCGTTGAGCAGCACGCCTCGACGAGACTTACCGCGCGATGTGGGCCGGATCAACGGTAAACCCTGCAAGCAGTACAACGAAAAGATAGTTACGCCGCATCTGAATTAGTGCGGCCGGAAAAGGCGACTTGACGGACGCGAGAAAACTACAGGGCGACAAGCTTTCCGAAGCAGAAGCGATCGAACGAGCCAAGCAGGGCGATGCAGAAGCGTTTCAGCTTTTGTACGGACTGCACAAGCGGCGCGTTTATTCGCTGTGTCTCCGCATGACGGCCAACACTGCCGAAGCTGAGGACCTGACCCAGGAAGCTTTTCTGCAGTTATTTCGCAAGATTGCCACTTTTCGAGGCGAATCAGCTTTTTCCACGTGGCTGCACCGGATGGCGGTAAACGTTGTCCTGATGCAGTTGCGCAAGAAGAGTCTTCCCGTAGTTCCGCTGGAAGAGACGCTGGAAAACGAGGAAGAAGCTCCGAAGAAAGAACTGGGCGCACAAGACCCGGTCTTATCAGGATCCATCGACCGACTGCGGTTGCAAAATGCGGTCGATGCGCTGCCGCCAGGATATCGTCGGATTTTTGTATTGCATGATGTAGAAGGATACGAACACAACGAGATTGCTGCCATGGTGGGATGCTCCATCGGCAACAGCAAATCTCAGCTGCACAAAGCGCGCATGAAACTGCGCGAGTCGCTCAAGACGAGCAGAGCCGAAAAGGCCGCAAAGCCGTAGCGAGCGATAGAGGCGGGACCTTTGGGGGAGATGAAGTATGAATTGCGCAGAATTTCAGGAATTTCTACCGGAAGGGTTTGAGGGCGGCAGGACAGCAGAGCAGGATTTGCATTTGAAATCCTGTGCCGCGTGTTCGGGTCTGGTCGCAGACCTCGAACTGATCGCTCGCGAGGCACGGCAGTTGCAAGAGCATTGCCGAGCCCAACCCGCGAGTGTGGAACTCAATCGAAATCGCATTGCGGCAGGAGGGCATCATCCGTGAGGCTCACCTGGGTCCTTCTCTGGTGCCGGCAAGACCGCAGCGCTGGGGCATGGCGTGGCTGGCTCCCTTAGCAGCCGCTGTTCCTGGTCGCGTTCGGAATTGTGATCTACCAGCGAGGACCGGCGGATTTCAGTCCGTCGGCAAAACTGGACACGCAGACTCTTCCCGCCGCAGCTAGTCTGCAGACTGACGCGAAGGCAACCACTCCGAGCAATACCGAAGATGAACAACTGCTGGCCGCGGTGGAATCACGGTCTCCGGCCATGAAGGCGCAGTATGCTTCCAACCTGCAGAATGTGAATGCCTACATCAGGGATGCCGAGGAATCCGCTCACGCTGATCCCAATGATGAAGAAGCACAGCAGATTGTGATGGACGCGTACGAGCAGCGTGCGGCGATCTACGAGATGGCTTTGGACCGTTCGCTGCCCTAATTGGGCAATGCGCGGAGCAGATGGGTTTGGCGATAGGTTACAGTACGGAAGCTCATAGTTGCAGGGCGGTCTGAGGACACTATGAGAGGGGAAATTATGGCGAGAGCGCAACGCGTACGACTGGTCACTTTCGTGATTCTGGCAACGGCGATTTGCGCCTCGGCCGACAATCGAAAAGAATTCCGCTTCACGGTCAGCCCCGGCTCGGTCATCTCAATCACGAACCAGTATGGGCCGATTTCCGTGAAGCCCGGCTCCGGCAGCCAGGTCATCGTGGTCGCTGTGCTTCATTCCGACCAGGTCGAGGTTGATCACACCCAGAGTGGCAACCGCGTGGATGTTCTCAGTCACCTTCTTTCCGGGGCGAGTGCCGACGCGGGCCGCGTGGACTACGAAGTGTCCGTGCCGGCAGACGCCAGCGTTACTCTGCGGACCTCCACCGGGGTTGCTGCATGCCGAAGGTTTACACGGTGATGTGACGCTCGAAAGCAGCCAGGCCAATGTGGAAGTGCGCGACATCAGCAATGCTCACGTACACGTCCGGACTTTGAACGGTTCCGTAGCCCTGAACAATATCCGCAACGGACATGTGGAAGTCACATCGGTGAGCGGCGACGTGACTTTGAACGGAGTGAATGGCCTGCTGGTGCAGGTCAATTCGACCAGCGGAAAAATCCGCTATGAAGGCGAGTTCGGCAACAGCGGCGAGTACATGCTGACCAGTCACAGTGGAGACATCGAAGCCAGTGCACCCAACGACGCTTCAATTGATGTGACGGCGCGGTCGGTCAAGGGCAAGGTGGAGAATGACTTTCTGCTGGAACCCAAACACACCCCCTTCGTGGTCCGGGCAGGGAGTGCCTTCGCAGGTACGATGAACAAAGCCGCATCTTCGGTTAGGTTGTTTTCCTTCAGTGGTAAAATCCACCTCAAGAAGCGTTAAAACCAAGCGACAGTGAGAGGCTGGCGGGGCCGTCAGGGCGCCGCAATTTGCCGCATCCATGAGCACTCGACCCGGTGGGCCGTCTGACACCACGAAGTCTGCGCCTGCTTCCGGAGTGCGGGCCGTAGTCCTGGTGGGCTTCATGGGCGCCGGGAAAAGCAGCGTGGGCGCGGCCTTGGGCCGCCATTTGGGCTGGCCTTTCGAAGATCTGGATGAACGCATCCAGGCTCGGGAACAGCGGTCCATCGAACAAATTTTTCGGCAATCGGGTGAAGCCGCCTTTCGCCAGTTGGAGCACGCGGCGTTGCGCTCGCTGGTTGGCGAAGTCGGCCCGTCTGCCAGGGTCGTAGCTTTAGGTGGCGGCGCTTTTGCGCAGACGAATAACGCTGAACTGCTGGAAGAGGCTGGGTGGTCAACCATCTTCCTGGACGCGCCGGTGGATGAATTGTTCCGCCGTTGCCAGCAGCAGCAACTGGAACGCCCGTTGCGCGGCGATGCGAAGGAGTTTCACCGCTTATACGAGGACCGCCGGCCATGCTATCTGAAGGCGGGAATACGCATCGAAACCGCTGGCAAGGATGTAGAAGAGGTGGCAACGGAAGCCATCGTGCGCCTGGGACTTCGATAGCTGTACGAATAGTGGGCTTGGTGAATCTGAAACGGCAGCATCGTGAAGGAGTGCGAACGTGAAGTTCAGAACGGCTCTGGCGGTGGGAATCTCGTGCCTCTTGCTGGTCTCGATGGCAGTGGCGGGATCCGACAAAGATAAAGACAAGACACCTGCGACCCAGAACGTGGACTCAGGTTCCCTTGGCGTTTTCATGAATGGACGGAGAATCGCCACCGAAAAATTCTCCATCCAGCAGAGTCCCGCAGGCAGCGTCGCCACTTCTGAATTCAGGACCGAGCCGGGCGTGGATCCGGCGGCACAATCCTCGGAGTTGCAACTGGCCCTCAGCGGCGATCTGCAGAAGTACGAGTGGAAAGAAATCAGCCCGGGAAAAGCCAGGGCGGTGCTGGTGCCCGAACGACAACCTTCTGGTCGAGCGCTCCACCAACAATCCCCAGGACAAAGAAGAAGAGCATCCCTTCCTGCTGCCGGCTTCAACCAGTGTGCTGGACGACTACTTCTTTGTTCACCGCGAAATTCTGGTGTGGAAGTATCTCGCAACCAGCTGTCACCAGGACAAGGGCCTGGTCTCCTGTCCGCAGAACCAGCAGGTAAAGTTCGGCGTCGTCAATCCGCATCAGCGCTCTTCCCTGCTCGTAAGCCTGGCATTTGTCGGCAGAGACAAGGTGCAGGTGCGCGGCGCCGAGCGAGAATTCAATCATTTTGTGCTCAAGAGCGACGCCGGGGACTGGTCGCTGTGGTTCGACGATCAATTCAAGCTGATGCGGATCCTGGTGGCTGCCGACAATACAGAAGTGCTGCGGGACTAGTAGGGGAAAGGTTGCAATGTCCCTGATTGACGTACGTACGTCGCGTGTCCTGTTCACCGTGCTGCTGTTCGCGCTGGCGCTCGGCTTTCTTTACATCGCCCGCCGCACCCTGATCGCGTTCCTGTTTGCGGTCTTCTTTGCCTACCTGATGGACCCCGCAGTCTCGCGAGTGGAGAAATGGGTACGGGGACGGGGACTTGCGATTGGATTGATTTATCTGCTGCTGGTGGCCCTGCTGATCACCTTCTTCTTTTTCGTGGGCCCGCAGATTGCGCACCAGGCACAGCGTCTGAGCGAATCTCTGCCAAAACTTCTCGAAACCGTCAGCTCGGGCCAGATTGCCGAACAGATCGGGAAAGAACAGGGTTGGAGCGTATCCACGCGGGTGCAGTTGTCGAACCTTTTGGCAAACCACCGCGCTGAACTTCTCGGCCTGGCCCAGCGCATGGGCCTTCGCGTGGCCGAGGTGGCCCAACAGGCATGGCTGCTGATTGTCGTCCCAATCCTGGCGGCGTTTTTTCTCAAAGACGGACGCGCCTTCGGCGAGGTTTTCATCTCGTTCGTGCATTCGCGTCCGCAGCGCGAATTTCTGGAGGGCGTGCTGGGCGATCTCAACCAGATGCTGGCCCAGTTCATTCGCGCCCAGTTGACCCTGGCGGCTTTTTCGTTTGTCGCCTACCTGGCATTTCTGGAACTGGGTGGCGTTCCGTACGCTCTGGTGCTAGGCACGGCGGGCGGCATGATGGAGTTTATTCCAGTGGTCGGCCCGCTCGTCGCGGCAGTTTTGATCTTTAGTGTTGCGATGCTGATGAGTTACCCGCATTGGGTGCTGCTTTTGATTTTTCTCGGGGCCTGGCGCTTGGTACAGGACTACGTAATTTCGCCGCGAGTAATGGGTCAAAGCATGGAGTTGCATCCGCTGGCCGCCATCTTCGGTGTGCTGGCCGGGGGCGAGATCGCAGGAGTGCTGGGCATCTATCTTTCCATTCCGATCATGGCCAGCTTGCGTATCGTGTGGCGGCGCTGGCGTCTCTATGCCGAGAAGAAGCGATTCGGGCCGTTGAACGAATATTCCTTTGGCTCAGAAATTACTCCGCGAACATAACGAACCACGTCGAGACAGCCGCCTCCGGCTGTCCCCACATGGTCTGTGGTGACCCTGACACTTGTCAGTTACCTGTCTCGGCTTCGGTCGCAAGGCGCGAGGCGCCGGTGTTGTAAAATTCCAACAAACCTTTATGACTGCGAAAATTCCCATAGGAATTCTGGGCGCTACCGGAATCGTCGGGCAGCGCTTCGTGCAACTGCTGGAGCATCATCCCTGGTTTGAGATCGCATGGCTGGCTGCGTCTGACCGTTCGGAAGGCCGCCCTTATGCCGAGGCCGCCCGCTGGAAACTGAAAACGGCAATCCCGAAAGAGATAGCGGGCATGCGAGTTGCTCCCGCGACTCCGGAGGGCGCGCCCAAAGTTATTTTCGCTGCGCTTGACGCGTCAATCGCGGCCGAGATGGAACCTCGTTTTGCCGAGGCAGGATGCGCGGTAATCACCAACTCCAGCGCTTTGCGCATGCAAAAAGATGTGCCCCTGGTGATTCCAGAGGTCAACCATGACCACGTTAAGCTGCTGGAATGCCAGGCGTGGCGCAAGAAGTCCGGCGGATTTGTGGTCACGAATCCAAACTGTTCGGCCATTGGCCTGGTCATTGCGCTGGCACCATTGCAGCATGCATTTGGACTGGACACGGTGATGGCTGTCACCATGCAAGCGGTAAGCGGCGCGGGCTATCCCGGAGTTGCATCGCTCGACATTCTTGGTAACGTGATTCCCTACATCTCAAAAGAAGAAGAAAAGATGGAAGAGGAGACCCGCAAACTGCTGGGCACACTGAATGGCTCGGGCATTGTGATGGGCTCGTTCGGCATGAGCGCCCAGTGCAACCGGGTGGCGGTGGAAGATGGGCATACGGAATCGGTCTCGGTGAAACTCACGAAGAAAGCGAAACCAGAAGAGATTATTGAGGTCTGGAATAAATTTCGCAGCCTGCCGCAAGAGATGAAGCTGCCCAGCGCGCCGGAACAGCCGGTGCGATACATGACCTCGAGTGATCGTCCGCAGCCGCGTTTGGATGTTGACTCCGGAAATGGAATGACGACGACCGTTGGCCGGCTGCGTCCGTGCGGCGTACTGGACTGGAAGTTTACCGTGCTCTCGCACAATACGATTCGCGGCGCGGCGGGGGCGGCGCTGCTGAATGCCGAGTTGCTGAAGGTGCAGGGCTATCTCAGCTAAACGGCACAGCTGCGGGTGAAGAGCTTGAGGGTGGAGCAGGCCTTCAGCCCTGCATTACGGCGTTACTTTTGATGGCGGCTTTAGCCGCTGGGGGAAAATGTCGCAAAGAACCTCAGGGGCTAAAGCCCACTCCGAGCTGGCTTTCAATGCAGCGCTAAAGCGCTGCTCCACCCTCCAGCTCTTCACTCAGCTCTGCTCCACCAAACGCCGCACCCAGCGCTGCTCCGCCCTGCTTCCTCCCTGCCTGAGGATTCCACCTCAATGATTGTCATGAAGTTTGGCGGCACCTCGGTCCAGGATGCCAAGGCGATCGAACGCGCGGGCGCGATCGTCAAAGGTCGCCTGGAGCAAAAGCCGGTGGTCGTGGTCAGTGCCATGGCCAAAGTGACCGACCAGTTGCTCGCGATGGCACGCGCCGCTGGGGCCGGAGATCGCAAGACTGCGCTGAAGCTCTGCCGCGCGCTGCAGGAGCGCCACTACAATACCGCCGGAGAATTGCTGGGTACGGCACTCTTCACCCAGTTTCACAGTGATCTCGGGGCCGACTTCGAGACTCTGGAGGAACTGCTGCGCGGCATCTCTGCCGTCGGCGAATTGACCCCGCGCACAACGGACTACGTCTCCGCATTCGGGGAAATACTCTCCAGCAAGATTGTCGCAGCCGCATTCTCGGCGTTGGGAATGCCATCCGCGTTGGTGGACTCGCGCGACTGGCTGGTGACCGACAGCGCCCACATGCGTGCCGCTCCCCAGTTCGAAGAAACCAATCAGAAATTGCAATCGAAAGTAGCGCCGCTTGTGGCGGCAGGCAAAGTTCCCGTCATGGGCGGCTTCATCGGGTCCTCCAAGGCCGGCATCACCACCACCATCGGACGGGGCGGGTCAGACTATTCCGCTGCGATAGCGGGCGCCGGCCTGGGGGCTGAACGCATCGAAATATGGACCGACGTGGACGGCATGATGACCACAGACCCGCGCATGAGCTCCGATGCCCGGCGCATCAAGGTGATCAGCTTTGATGAAGCTGCGGAGCTGGCTTACTTCGGCGCGAAGGTCTTGCATCCGGCCACCGTTCTGCCAGCCGTGCAGAAAAATATTCCCGTCTATATTCTGAACTCCGGCAATCCCGAATGCGAGGGGACACGAATCACGGCTCGCGCTCCGCATTGCCGGAATTTTTTTAAGGCCATTGCGGTGAAAAAGCGCATCACCATCGTGGATGTTGCCGCTCCCCGCATGCAGCTGGCGCACGGATTTTTGAGTGCGATCTTTGCCGCCTTCGACCGGCATCGCGTGGCCGTGGACGTGGTTTCAACTTCCGAGGTGAGCGTGTCGCTGACCGTGGACTCGAATGAATCAATTCCACCGCTCGCAGCAGACCTGGCCAAGCTGGCGGACGTAAAATATGAAGGACGGAAAGCCATCGTCTGCCTGGTCGGCGAAAATCTGCGCGACACTCCGGGAATAGCGGCTCGGGTGTTCGGTGAATTGGCGGACGTCAAGATTCGCATGATTTCGCAGGGAGCTTCCGAGATAAATCTCACGTTCGTGGTCGAGGAGGACGTAGTTTCGGATGTCGTTCAGCGTCTGCATAAGACGTTCTTCTCGGATTTGGATCCGGAAGTGTTTGCGTAGGGCACATACAGCGGGCCTCAGGCGCTAAAGCGCGACCAAGTTTGGGCGAGTGGCGGCACGAGTGAACTCGTGCCCTTCCCGTTTTGTAACGGACCGCTGGGTTAAAGTGGCTGTTCGTAACGGACCGCTGGGTTCGAGCTGACTGTTTTAGAGTGCGGCAAATGGCTTTGGGAAGGGCACGACTTCAGTCGTGCCACAATTGTCAAATATCGAGGCGGCTTTAGCCGCTGTGGTTTGCTGGCCAGGAATTTCGAGGAACTCGTCGTGAAGCTGCTCATCGTAGGTCGCGGTAGGACTGGCTCTCTGGCTGCGGAAGTGGCACGAGAGCGAGACCATAGCATTGCGTTGCTGTGCGCGGCGGAGAATCCTCATGGGGCCGCGCTCACCAGAGAGAAGCTGCGGGATATTGATGTCGTGATTGATTTCACGACGCCGCAGGCTGTCTTGGAAAACATCGAGGCCTGCATCGCCGCGGGCACGAACATGGTGGTGGGAACCACTGGCTGGTATAGCGACCTGGACAAGGTGCGTCAGCTGGTTGCAAAGAGCGGGTCCGGTTTCCTGTATGGAGCAAACTTCTCTATCGGCATCAACCTGCTGTTCGAGGCCGCACGCACCGCGGCGGGTATTTTGCAACATCAATATTCGGGACAGATTTTTGAGCGCCATCACGAGCACAAGAAAGATGCGCCCTCGGGAACCGCAGTGACCTTGCAGAAGATTGTTCTGGATGCGTCCGGTAAGCAACTGGAAATTACCTCGTTCCGCGAGGGCGACGTGGTCGGACTGCACGAGATCGTCCTGGATTCGCCCAACGACACGATTTACCTTTGCCACGACTCCAAGTCGCGCCGGGGATTTGCGGAAGGGGCCGTTCGAGCTGCGGAGTGGCTGGCTGGGAAAAAGGGATTCTTTGATTTCAAGGATATTTGGCGAGAGACATAGATGAGGTAGCCGAGCTTTGCTCGGCTGCGCGGGGGGGTGCCCGCCCCCTCGTGGTTCGATCCACTCCCAGGCCATCTGCAGTTTCGTTCACGCCCGATTAGCGTTATCTTTATCTCATGCAATTTCGTGGCTGCGGTACGGCTTTGGTCACTCCGTTTCGACAGGACGGCTCCATCGACGAGTCTGCTCTGCGCAACCTGGTCGCGTGGCAGGTGGAATCCGGCATTGATTTCCTCGTCCCCTGCGGCACCACCGGCGAAACCCCGACACTCTCGCATGACGAATGGCTGCAGGTCATTGCCATTACGGTCGAAGTGGTTGCGGGACGCTGTCCGATTGTGGCGGGCGCGACTTCGAACTCGACGCCGGATGCGGTCAGCAAAGCTAAAGAGTTGGCCGCTCTGCCCGGAGTGAACGGCATCCTTACGGCTTCGCCTTACTACAACAAGCCGACGCAGGAGGGACAGTACCGGCACTTCCGCGCCATCGCGGAGGCTGTGGACAAGCCGATCATTCTCTATAACGTTCCCGGGCGCACGGGTGCGAACATCGAACCCGCGACCCTGGCGCGACTGGCCGAGGTACCAAATATTGCCGGCGTCAAGGAAGCCAGCGGCAATATCAGCCAAATGGCCGAGGTCTGCAACGTCGTTCCGGAGCATTTTGCGGTGTTGTCGGGTGATGATGCCGTCACGTTGCCGCTCATCGCCCTGGGAGGCGTGGGCATCATTTCGGTGGCCTCGAACGAGATTCCGCGTGAGATGTCTGAAATGACTCGGGCCGCTCTCAATAACGATTGGGAAACAGCGCGCCGCATGCACCGGAAATATCTGCCGCTGATGCTGGCAAACTTTATCGAGTCCAATCCGATGCCGGTGAAGGCCGTTCTGGCAATGATGGGCAAGATGGAAGAAGTCTACCGCCTGCCCATGGTGCCGATGCGCCGCGACACTCGATCCAAGCTGCAAAAGATCGCGGCCGAGGCGGGATTGATCAGCAAGCCGGCAACTGCCGCAGCTGACGCGACCGATTTCTACGTCTATGAAAACTGGCTGGCGGGCCCACACAAGATCGTGCTGCACCGCTCGGGCTGCGGCCAGTGCAATCACGGTAAGGGACGTCCGGCGGGACATGATGCCAACCATGCCCGCTGGCATGGTCCGTATCCCACGCTCTCCGAGGCGCGCGAGGCGTCGCATCACATGCCGGGAGTACTGATTCGGAGTGAGTGCAAGTGCATTTGATTTCAGATTGCAGATTTTGGATTTCAGATTTAAGAACTCCGCTTCCGGGTTGTTGGATTACCGCACCTGGCTTTCCAATCTGAAATCTAAAATCTGCAATCTGGAAATCTTTCTTCTATACTTCCCTTCTCATGCCCTCCCTGCAAGCTGCAATCGAGCGCCTGGCCACGCTGGGCGAAGTGGAACGAAATCCGGATGCCCGCAAAACTTTTCTAGACTTCCGCGAACAGCTCACGCAGGGAAAGATCCGCGCCGCCGAGAAGGTCAATGGCGATTGGAAAGTAAACGCCTGGGTGAAGCAAGGCATCCTGCTGGGGTTCCGCCTGGGCGAACTCACGAAGATGGGCGACGCAACATTTTCCTTCGTAGATAAAGACACATTTCCCGCGCGTCAATTTGCGGTGGCTGACAAAGTGCGCCTTGTACCCGGCGGATCTTCGGTACGGGAGGGGGCCTACGTCGCGCCTTCGGTGATCTGCATGCCGCCCATGTTCATCAACGTCGGCGCTTACGTGGACGAAGGCACAATGGTGGATTCGCACGCGCTGGTCGGATCTTGTGCGCAAGTGGGCAAGCGAGTGCATTTGAGCGCTTCGGCCCAGATTGGCGGAGTGCTGGAGCCGGTCAACGCCGCGCCGGTCATCATCGAAGACGATGTCCTGGTTGGCGGCAATTGTGGCGTCTATGAAGGCACGCTGGTGCGGGCTCGGGCCGTTTTGGGGGCGGGGACGATTTTGACGCGGTCGACGCCGCTCTACGACATTGTGCGCGGCCAGGTTTACAAGGCAAGTGCCGACAAACCGTTGGAGGTTCCGGAGAATGCCGTGGTCGTTCCCGGGTCGCGAGCGGTGAAAAAAGGTCACGCAGCGGAGTGGAATCTTTCCCTCTATACGCCGGTGATCGTGAAGTATCGCGACGAGAAGACGGACCAGAGGATTGAGTTGGAAGAGTGGTTGAGGTAGTGTCGCGGCGGTTTCTCTCGCCTGCACTCCGGGCTTGCGCCCGGGGCTTTATTCTTACGCCGCTTCGCGTCTGCCATTGCTCTCGTAGAACTGCGTTCAGGATGGTAGCAGCGTGTCAGACACTACGATCAGCTTGCCTTCTGCCATCTGGCGGCGGATCTCCATGTGGCGCTTACGGAAGTGGGAGCGGGCGCGTTCTCCCCAGGCGCGCACGAAATAGTAGTTCAAGCCGGCGCCGATCACTGAGCTGGCCAGAGGAATGAGGCGTCCCGACCATTTTTCAACTACTTCTGCGCTGGCCTTCGCTGCGATGCGCTGGATGACGCGGGGCACGAACCGGCTGACCACTTCTTTTTCCAGCAGCTCGCGGCTGATATCAACGCCGGCAGCAGTGGCGGCTGCTATCCACAGTTCTGCGGTTTCTTCTTCGGTATTGAATTCGAAACCGTAGAGCAAGCTGAGTTTTTGAATGGTCCGCAGAGTAACGCCCGAAAGAATTCCCAGATCGGGAATAATGGTGATGAGGCCGCCCAATCCAAATCCGGCGCCTTCGGCGGCCGCGACTTTCATTCCGCTGCGAATTACGCGATGCGCCAGCACATCGAGCTGTTCGACCTCTAACGAATAGACGCCTTTAAAACTAGTGATTGGAAGACCGTAGGCGGCACGCACTTGCAGCAGGAACTTCGATGGGTCAACCTTGACGGTTTCGTAGGCGCGCTGAAAACCGCGGCGCATACCGTCCTCGACTCGGCGGCGCAACCAGGTTTTGCGCTCTTGCTCCTCCATAACTTCAACCTTATCGCAGATGCAGGCTCGTGGGAAGATTACGATGGACGTGTAGCGCGAGCGCCCTGGCCCGCGAGGCAGTGCCACAGACGACGTGGGGACAGCCGGCAGGATGCCGGCGCTACTGTGCTACGATCAATACTCCGCATGCCAACTGGAAAATTGCACATCGTACCCCTCGGCGGCCTGGGCGAGTTCGGGATGAACTGCATGGCCGTACGTTGGGGAGACGATATTATCGTCATCGACGGCGGCCTGATGTTTCCCGAGGCCGAACTGCTGGGCGTCGACATTGTTGTCCCTGATATTTCGTACCTGACCGAGAACCGCCAGCGCGTCAAAGGCATCATTCTCACGCACGGTCACGAAGATCACATCGGTGGCCTGCCGTGGATTCTGAGCGAGTTGAACGTGCCGGTTTGGGGCACGGAATTCACCCTGGCCTACGTCGAAGATAAGCTGGATGAGCACGGTCTGCTGGACGATGCCGATCTGCGCGAGATCCGCGCGGGCGAGAGTTTCAAGATTGGCCCGTTTACTATTAGTCCAATCCAGGTCACGCATAGCCTGGTAGATTGCGTGGCGCTGGCTGTGCACACTCCGCTTGGAGTGATCATTCACACCGGCGATTTCAAAGTAGACCCTACGCCCACCGACAACCGGTTGTTCGATCTGCACGCCTTCGCCGAGTACGGCAAGACCGGGGTGCTGGCGCTGTTCCAGGACTCGACCAACGTCGAGCGCAAAGGCTACACGCCGAGTGAGCGCGCGGTGCGGCGGAAATTTGACGAAGTATTCGCGCACACCAAGCGGCGCTTGTTCATCTCCTGCTTTTCATCCTCCATCCATCGCATCAAGCTGGCGGTCGAGATGGCGGCACAGCATGGCCGCAAGGTGGCGTTTGCCGGGCGCTCGATGAACAACTCCGCCGAGATCGCCGAAGATCTCGGTTACATCGAAATTCCCGAGGGCCTGCTGATCCATCCAGGCGAGATGAAGAATTTTCCGCCGGAAAAGGTCTGCGTGCTGATCAGCGGGACGCAGGGCGAGCCTATGTCGGCGCTTTCCCGCGCAGCGGTGGACAATCACAAGCACGCCAAGATCGAAAAAGGCGACACGGTAATGCTCTCGTCGCGGATTATTCCAGGCAACGAGAAAGCCATCTATCGCATGATTGACCATCTGTTCCGGCGCGAGGCGCACGTCATCTATGACGACGGCTCGTCGCCGCCGGTGCACGTCAGCGGCCACGCCAGTCAGGAAGAACTGAAGCTGATCATCAACCTGGTGAAGCCGAAATATTTTATTCCCATCCATGGCGAATACCGGCAACTGAAGCTGCACGCAGAGATGGCGGCGGCGATGAAGGGATCGGTCGGGAGCGTGATGCTGATCGAGAGCGGCGACGTTCTCGAGTTCGACGAACTAGGCGCGCGCAAAGCCGGCCGGGTCAATGTTGGACGAGTCTGCATTGACTCGGGATCGCGAACCGACGTGGTGGAAGACCTGATCGTCAAAGACCGGCGGCACTTAAGCGAGGATGGCATCGTGCTGCCGATCATCGCCATCAACAAACTGACCGGCAAGGTGGAAACCTCCCCGGAGATTGTGACCCGCGGATTTTCTCCGGGAGAAGACGGCTTCGTTGATGGCGCCCGGCAGATTGTGATGCAGACTTTGGATTCGTCGAGCGCGGAAGAGAAAGCCGATTATGGCGTTATCAAGGAAAAGATTCGTGCCGATCTGAAGCGATATGTTTCCAAGCAGACGCAGAAACGGCCGCTGATCATGCCGGTCATACTGGAGATCTAGGAGTTGTCATCCTGAGCGGAGTCAGGATGACAAATGGAGACACCTTCATCGTTACCCTCAACGACATTCGCGAAGCGCAATCTCGCCTGCGCGGCGTCGCCATCCGGACCAATCTGATTCCGTCCCATATCCACGAGGCGGACAGAAAAGACGACCGGCAGCTTTATCTCAAGCCGGAAAACCTGCAACCCATCGGCTCGTTCAAGCTGCGGGGTGCATACAACAAGGTCGCCTCCCTATCGGAAGCAGATCGCAGCCGCGGCGTCATCACTTACTCCAGCGGTAACCATGCCCAGGGCGTGGCCTATGCGGCCCGAGCGCTCGGAGTGAAGGCGATCATCGTGATGCCGCAAAATGCACCGGCGGTAAAGCGCGAGGCAACCATTGCCCTGGGTGCGGAGATCATATTGGTGGGTCCGGCCAGTTCCGAACGGCAGGCCAAGGCGGAAGAACTTGCGGCGCAGCACGGATACGTGATCGTGCCTCCTTACAACGACGAAATGATTATTGCCGGACAAGGCACGATGGGACTGGAAATCCTCGAAGACCTGGTGGATGTGGAAACGGTGATCGCACCCGTTGGTGGAGGAGGTATGCTCAGCGGAATCGCTACCGCGATCAAACTGAGCAAGCCTAGCGTAAAAGTGATCGGCGCAGAGCCGGAACTCGCGGCCGATGCGCAAGCCAGCTTGCGGTCCGGCAAGATCGTGAACGCAACGGCCGAGGAAACGACCCGGACTCTGGCGGACGGACTGCGCACACAAAGTATCGGTGCCATCAACTTTGAACACATTCGACGCTACGTGGACGACATTGTGACTGTGAGCGAGGACGAAATCCGTGCGGCCATGCAGGCTTCTGGCTGCTGATCCCAAGACGGTTGCCGAACCCAGCGGGGCGGTGGCCGTGGCTGCATTCCTGTTTCATCGCGACCAACTGCCGGGCACGAAGGTAAATGTAGCGGTCATCAGCGGCGGAAATGTCGAAGCGGAGATGCTGGCGGAAATAATCAAGGAGAGAGTATGACGACGATCCGTAGCGCCGGCGTCCCGCCGGCTGTCCGGGGGGCGTCCCGCCCGCCGAGTGCGAGGGCGAGACGCCCTCGCGACAGCCGCCGAGACGGCGGCGCTACTTTCCACAGAGCATTTTTGACCATCGGCTTTCTGCTCGCCCTTACTGTTCCTACCGCGGCTGCCAATTTCGAGCGCGGCGCGGTCGTGCGCGTTGCCCAAATCTACCTCTCGCCCGATACAAGTTCCGCGAAATTGGCCGAGATGGATCGCGGACGCGAAATCATAGTGCTTGAAACCAGCCGCGAGTGGGTACACGTCGAAGCCAATCTCACCGAGGAACGCACCGTCACCGGATGGGTGCTCGACAAAGGCGTGGTGCGGGGTTCCACTCCAAACGGGGACAAGATTTTGTTTGGCGAAGCTGTCGACTCCGAAGACCAGGCCAGCCGAAGGCGCGGACGCACTGGCGCCGCTCAGGATGCCATGCGCCTGTATAAGTGTGTCGCCGACTATTTTCCTACCTCGCCTTTGGCGGCCGAGGGCATGTATCGCTCCGCCGATATCCGGTGGCAACTGGAGAAGCTGGACGTATCTTCGCGTCCCTCGGCCCGGGAACGCGACTCTTACCTGCGTGAAGGCATGGAAGAGAAATACATGAAAGAGGTCATCAAGAAATACCCCGGCACCAAGTGGGCCGACCTGGCTGCTTTTCATCTGATCGACAATAAGTTGTGCGGTGATTGGCAGGGCAGTTCGAAGTGTCCGGTGAAAGAGTCGGAAATCTACGAGAAGTACGCCACCGAGCATCCCCAGTCTCCGGCGGCGACGGAGGCTTTGTACGACGCCGCCTGGCGCTGGTCAGCCTTGATCGAGATTTACAAGACGGAAGAAGAGCCGAAGAAATCCGAGGAAGCGCGTGCCAAGGCCGTGGCGCTGGCCCAGAGAGCGGCGTCGCAAACCTCGTCCGAGGACTGGGCAGCCCGCGCACAGCGCCTGCTTTACTTCATGGAGCAAGGCGTCCCGACCTACGGAAACGTAACCCAGTAAGTACATACGCCAAGTTTCAATTCACGCTGGCAAATCTTTTCTGTAATACTTCCTTCACCGATTCGGAGGAAGCTTGAACCATTACCTGCTGTCCGTTGTTCTGGGAATTGTCGAAGGCCTTACGGAATTTCTGCCCGTCAGTTCTACCGCGCACCTGCGCATTGCGGAAGCCCTTTTCCACATCAGCCTCTCCGATGGTTATTGGAAGATGTACACCATTGTGATTCAACTGGGCGCCATTCTTTGCCTGCCGGTGTACTTTCGCGAGCGGATTGCCAAATTATTTTCCACGTTTCCTCAAGGCGAGAGTGGTGACCGCAACATTCTGACGCATCCTTTGGGCCTGACGGCAGTTGCGTTTGTTACCACGGCGATCCCCGCGTTTCTGCTGACAAAAATCATTGGCAAACATCTTGAGAGCCTGACGATTATGGGCAGTTCCCTGCTAATCGGTGGCGTTGTGATGTGGGTTGTCGACGCCCTCAACGCGCCTGCGGAAGCCGCCGGGCCGGCTGGCACGGGCCGCATTCACACCTGGAAGATGGAAGCGATGAGCCTCGGCCAGGCGATCTGGATTGGGGCCTGCCAGATTCTCTCCGCGGTTTTTCCCGGGACCTCGCGTTCGATGTCCACGATCGCGGCGGGACAACTGGCTGGGATGTCGCGCGCTTCGGCGCTGGAGTTTTCGTTTTTCCTTTCGATTCCGACCATGGTGGCGGCCACCGGATATGACCTGCTGAAATCACTGCGGGGGAAAGGTGCGAATCCAATCGGGGTCACCCAGATTGATTCTCACGGATGGGTGGTACTGGCGATCGGCTTCGTGGTGTCATTCCTCGTTGCTTATGCCGCCGTCGCGTGGTTCATGGCCTGGGTGCGGAAGCATGGGTTTGTGCCCTTTGCGGTGTATCGGATCGTGGTGGGAATTCTGGTGCTGGCGTTTGCGGCGAAGCTCGCGGGATAAGCCAGCACAGACCATGTGGGAACAGCCGCCCTCGGCTGTCCGGCTCGAGCTCGGCGGGAAACGAACTGGTTGAGTCTGGCGGGCATTCTGCCCGCCCATCGGGCCGGCGAGACGCCGGCGCTACGTTGGCCGGATGCCGGCGTTACGACTGCGGGACAGCGGCGCTACTAACTCGATACTCTTTCTGCATTCCTTCATTGTCGGGCTGCTCGACTCTTGTCATAATTACTGGGCTCCGGACGGCCCAATACGCCCCATGAAGTATTTCTCACAAATTTTCGCTCCTACGAACAACAAGCGGCTCAATGAGTTAATCGGGTTCGTGCTTTGTATCTCGGGACTACTTTTGTTCCTGGCCCTGGCTTCGTATTCTCCGCTTGATCCTTCTTTCAACAGCGCGTCGGTCCTGACCGGCTCGCAGTCTGCGCGTAACTGGGTGGGATTGGTGGGAGCGATTGTTTCCGACCTGCTGCTGCAAGGCTCTGGGAATCGGAGCGTTTCTGGTTCCGGTGTTTCTGGGAGCGCTGGGCGCGCGCTGGTTTCGATCGCGCAAGGTCACGTCACCGGTTGCGAAGTCTCTGGGGGCAATCTGGCTGCTAATGTTTGTCCCCGCGCTGCTGGCGCTTATGCCTGGTCACGTGCGCTGGATGGGAGTGATTCCAATGGAAGGGCTGGCCGGACGCATCGTCGGCGATGTGCTCATCCATTACCTGAATCCGGCCGGCGCATACATTGTGTGCGCCACGATTTTGGCAGTCGCGCTATATCTCACGACAGCTTTCTCCTTCGCTTCCTTGCAAGTCTGGGCGCCGACCCGTTTTGCCTTTGTAGTCGCGCTGTGGAACCGGTACAAAGACTGGCAGGACAATCGGGCGAAGAAGAAGATGCAGAAGGAGCTGGAAAAGCGGCGGGCCACTCGGCCTACGATTACAGCTCAGTTGATCCCGGCGCGTCCGTCTGCGGCACCCGCGCCATCGTATGCGCCTGAGCCGGTTCGAGCCACTGGCATCGATCGCATGATCGGCGTGGGCCGACATGAAGAGGCCGCCATCGAGCCGCAGCCACACCACGCGCCGGAAGCCATTATTCCGGATGTCGAAGTGACCCAGCGCGCTGATACCGGAGCGAAACCAAAGACGACGTTGCCGCGCATTGCGGCAGGCGGATTCAAATTGCCGCCGAGCAGCCTGCTGCAGCGTCCTGACGGGCAGCAGGCGATCGATGCCGACGAATTAAAGTTGCTGGCCCAGGTGCTCACGGAAAAGTATTCAGAGTTTGACGTCCACGGGCAGGTGACGCAGATCAATCCCGGCCCGGTGGTCACGACTTTCGAATTCAAGCCAGAGGCCGGCATCAAGTACAGCCGCATTACCAATCTCACCGATGACCTTTGCCTGGCGCTCAAAGCTGAGAGCATTCTGATCGAGCGCATGGCGGGCAAGTCCACGGTTGGAATCCAGGTGCCCAATCGCGAGCGCGAAATCATTTGGCTGCGCGAGAACATCGAGTCATCCGAGTTCATCGGCACAAAATCCAAGCTGACCCTCGCGCTGGGCAAAGACATCAACGGGCGCATCGTCACCGCCGATCTCGCGGGCATGCCGCACCTGCTGATCGCGGGCTCGACTGGCGCGGGCAAGAGCGTGGCCATCAATGCCATGATCATGTCGATCCTGTACAAGGCCACTCCCGATCAGGTGCGATTGATTCTCGTCGACCCCAAGAGACTTGAGTTGGGAAACTATGAA
The DNA here is from genome assembly GCA_963812835.1 of Terriglobia bacterium. GTDB lineage: Bacteria > Acidobacteriota > Terriglobia > Terriglobales > Acidobacteriaceae > JAIQFF01. Next base: position 308,982 of record CAWEWN010000006.1, on the reverse strand, counting down.
GGCGTGCCGCATCTTTTTACGCCGATCATTACCGAGCCCAAACTCGCCGCCAATGCGCTGCGCAATGCCGTCCGGGAGATGGAACGCCGTCTGAAACTGCTGGCTGAAAAAGGCGTTCGCAACATGGAGCAGTACAACAAGCTGTTTGACGACGAGGGCACGCGCAGCCTCTTCGGCGAGGACTCGGAAGACAGGCCATTGCCTTACATCGTCATCATCATCGACGAACTGGCTGACCTGATGATGCTGGATTCGGGCAACGTGGAAGAGTCCGTCACCCGGCTGGCCCAGATGGCGCGGGCGGTTGGCATTCACCTGGTGCTGGCGACACAGCGTCCATCCGTTGATGTAATTACCGGTCTGATCAAGGCCAACTTTCCTGCCCGTATTTCGTTCCGCGTCGCCACTAAGGTGGACTCGCGCACCATTCTTGACGCCAACGGCGCGGAAGCTTTGCTGGGCAAGGGCGACATGCTCTACCTGCCCTCGGGTTCGTCCCGGCTGCACCGGCTGCATGCACCGTTTGTTACTGAAAAAGAAATCGCTGCTGTAGTCGAGTTCTGGAAGGCCCAAGGCTCGGCCGAGTATGAAGAGAAATTCCTGCAGGCTCCAAGAGATGAAAATGGATCTGGCGAGGCCGGTTCTTCGGGTGAAGTTGGTGACGAGGAAAACGACCCTCTCTACAACGACGCAGTCCGCCTGGTACTGGAGTTCGGCAAGGCCTCTACTTCCCTGCTGCAGCGCCGCCTGCGAATCGGCTATGGCCGCGCCGCTCATCTGATCGATCTGATGGAGCGCGATGGCATTGTCGGCGCGGCGGACGGCCCCAAGCCCCGTGAAGTGCTGAAGAGACCTGACTGGATTTCTGAAGTCGAAGAGTCGATGCGGTAAGCTCCCATCATCCAGCTAAATATCCTTGTCATCCTGAGCAGTCGAAGGACCCCTACTCCCGGCACTGCATCGTAGCTATAGGGGTCCTTCGACTTCGCAGGAATTTCGCGAAGCGACATTCCCGTTCCGCTCAGGATGACAGAGCGTTAGTTTTTAGTCCTCTGACGGCCAGCGCCGCCAGAATTACTACCGCTAGCAACATTGCCAGCCACATGACCGCTTTGTGACGCTCTGACCATGGCCGATCATCCGGACGGCCTGTATACGCCGGATTTTGAGTGCCAGCACCAAGCTCCGCCTTGGATGCCGCCGGATCAGCCTTGAAAAACCTGGCATAGTCGTAGACCGGGGAGAGAAGTTTCGCGTCGCCGTAGTAAAGTTTGAGTGCAGATTTGCCCTGCGGATCGAAATATATGCGGCGCTCTACCGACAGCAGCTGCACGGCAGAGATCGCCAGAGCTGGATTGTCTCCGTTGTCGACGCTAATCTTCAGCGGACCGGAACCGCCTGCGATCGGCACGTCCATCTCTTCCGAGAGCACCGTGGTCCCGGCACGATTCATTCGCACTCTCGTAATGTCGCCAGTCGCACCGTAATGATGGTCGTTTGCGTCCGAGACAGCTACCGCTCGGCGGAAATTCACCTGCCTGGGATCTACCTGAAACCGGACGCGATCTACCGGAACATGCGCAGGAACAGTGCAGTTGACTACGGTCGTTCGCGCCACTTGGGACGGCGCGCTACATGACCCTACGCTGCTCCAAACGGCCTTGGTTTCTTGCAGGTTGTAAACCGACGCACCCTTGACTTGGGCGGGTGCAATCCCAGCCGATAGCTTCACGTGTAGAAAACGAAAACTCGAAGGAGGCAACTTCAGCACGGGGTTGGAACCCAGTTCCTCGCGAGTGAAGTCATACACAGTAGCCGGCGGCAATTGCGTAGCGGATTTCGCACCCAGTTCGTTGCTGCCGGCGATCGATGCAGTTGTCACGAAATCTTTGGCGTCGAGATCCATGTGAATGCGGTCATATTCCTCGATCTGCCCCGTTCTCGCATCGAGCATGTCCAGATCAAATTCGGTCCGCCCGCCGACACTGCCCAGGTTGAGGATTTTTGCAGCGATCTCCTGGCTGGATGTTCCTCCGCGCTGTTCGCTGAGCGCGTACTGCACCTGGGATTCGCCGTCGTAGATTCTCAAGTCCGCCAGATCGGGGCGCGCATGATTCCAGACTTCTTCATCCACGACAAAGTAGCTCTGCAAACTGGATTGCGCGATGCGGACTTCGCGGACGTTGGTGAAATAGGAAATCGAAGGCCCTTCGGGGGAGGGCGCAACCAGAACTACGGCCATCCCGAGACTGAAAAAGAGAGATCTCATTTGCCCGCCGGACTTTCTGCTGGGCCTTCTCCTGAACTCGCCGCAGAATTGGTTCGAGTGGACAATCGGAGCCAATCGCGCTGGTAGACAAAAGAAATCGCCAATAGCAGCGCCCCGAGCACGATGAAACTCACGATGCGGTAGCCACGATCCAACTCCGACACGTCGTACAGAAATACTTTGCCAATGGTGAAGGCGATCAGCACCAGCGCCTGCCAGCGCACGAAGGCTGAACGCCGCCAGAAGCCCACCGCCATCAGCATGGCGCCGTAGGCCATCCATAGGGCCGAGTAGGTGAAGTCGCGGGCGATTTTCACGTGTTGCCAGTCTGACCAATCAGACGGATTCCATCGTCCCTGGGGACGAATACTGGCTAACTCTCGCGAGTAATAGTCAGCAACCTCACGGCTCAGCGCGATGAGGGCCAACAAGTTCAAGGCCACCACGGACACAGCAGCGGCGGCTCGCCCGGTGTCGTCGTTCCTGCGGCTGCCATACCAGGCAACCGCGCCTAACACGGCGATGGCCACCGCGTATGTCGCCATCCGGTTATTGAAAATCGGTTGCGTGACGTAGAAGTTGTCGATCAGCAGGAGCCGGCCGACACCAAGCACGAGAGCGCCGACGGCAAATACGTTGAGCAGTTCGGAATGAACACGGTCAGCGACCCACAACAGCACGGCGGCCTCGACGAACCATCCCATAGTGACCCAGTGAGCATCGAGACGGATGGGAATAGCGACCGTGATGAACCCGATCGCGAGGGCAAGATGCAGCAAGTCCACGATCTTTGCGGCCTCGGGATTTTCCTTGCGGCCGCGAGTCTGCCGGCTGAGGAAGATGTATAGCGCCGCCAGAGCGAGGGCGAACCATGCCGTGTCCTTGGTGCCGATCTCCTCAAACATGATGTAGATCTGCAGAAAATATCCGGCGGCATTTACAACGGCGACCAGAGGAGGCACCGAATCGGACATCCATCCCTTGGCCGCGGGCTGCGCTAACAACGGCGCGATCGCGAAGATGGCGAAGAACAGAGTGGCGAATCCGACTGTCATCCGGACCTGGGTGATGTCGTAGAAGCTTGTGTACCAGCCGATGTACAGCCCCAACGTTCCGAAATAACTCAGGAGCAGCAGACGTCGCCAGGGTTTCAGGATTACCAGAGCGAGGGCGCCCAAATCCAGCACGACAACATAAGCGAAGAGAGCGACTTCACGGTTCTGTCCTGTGGAGAGCAACGCCGGTGTGCTGAAGCCGCCGATCAGAGCAAATGCCGCGAGGATTTCCGCGTCCTGGGTCCAGGCCATCACCGCCGTGGCAGCGGTCACGGCGAACATCATGGCGAACGCCACGCCGCTCGGAATCAGGCTGTACACCTGGAACGCGGCATACAGCGAAAGATAAAGCACGCCGATGCCGACGGCCTTCAGCGAGTAAGAGAAGACGACGTAATTGCGGCGGCGAAAACTTTCGCTCCAGACTACGACGGCGATTCCGGCCAGCAGTCCGATGGCGACGCGACCGGCTGGTCCGATCCAGTTATTGTCGAAGGCAAATTTCAGGAAGTACGAAACGCCGATCAAGACGGCGGTGATGCCGATCCGGTTCAGCCAGTGCGAACCGATACGCGATTCCAGATCGGCTCGATCCTGAGTGGAAGGTGAACTTAGTGCCGGCCTTGGAGGAACGACCGGCACGGACGGTTTTACTTCTACCGCGGGCGAGAGGGGCTCAACCTGCGGCCGGGGCGCCGTTTCGGCGGCAGCCTCATGACGGAGGTTTAGTGCCTGCTCGATCCGAAACACCCGCGCCGTGAGTTCAGCCAAGAGCTTTCGAAGCTCTTGCTCGCTGGCAGAACGTTCCACCGCACCTCCGGGAAACTGATTTCCAGAGCATTATCTGCGAAACTGGTCAGGCTTTCACGAACTATTAAGGGGACGAACCATGAAGTGTCTTACCGAATATTTGAAGTTCCACACCCGCTCGCACCGCGCCTACGTACACATCACTCCGCAGGTTGAACAGATCGTGAGCAAGAGCGAAGTCAAGGAGGGCATGGTGCTGGTTTCCGCCATGCACATCACGGCGGGCGTTTATGTGAATGACAATGAGAGCGGATTGATTGAAGACATCGACCAATGGCTGGAAACTCTGGCTCCCTTTCGCAAAGATTACAAACATCACGACACGGGCGAAGACAACGGAGATTCGCACCTGAAGGCGCTGCTCATTCATCACGAGGTGATAGTCCCCATCACTGCGGGCAAACTTGATCTGGGGACCTGGCAGCGGATCTTCTACGCGGAATTCGACGGCCAGCGGGACAAGCGGGTGATCGTGAAAGTGATGGGCGAGTAACGGCGCACCGCACAGGATTATGCCGATGCGCGAGAATTTCGTCTTCCAGAGTACAGATCAGCGATCAATTGAAAGGGGGAAGTCTTTCAAACTTTACGGCTTTATCTTGATACCCGGGTCGCTGGCGATGGCCAACTCAACGTTTTGCACCTCGTACTCGTAAGTGTCTCCTGGCTGGACTGCGCCGCTAAGCGGTCCGGAAGATGTTGCGCCTCTAGCCGGGACCAGAAACGATGTAGCGCCGCTGGCGAACGGGCTGGTTTTGAATTGTATGGTGAAGTTGTAGTGATGAGGGTTCTGCCATACCACTACATCTCCATTGCCCTTGCTGACGTTGACGTATTCGTTGTCCACGTCTCCGTTGTTGTAAATGTTCACTGGAAGGTATCTCATACTGCCTCCATAGCGATCAGAATTGAGGGCCTGGGGGGAACCGGACACCGCATACGCGGCTTCGGACTAACGCAATAACGCCTGCAGTCTGGGGTCTCCGCTTAAGTGGTCGAAATCAGGCGTACCGCGTATTAAACTGGCCGAAGTACCTGCCGCTCGCGCCTTCTGCAACCATTCGAGGGTTCGGTCTGTGTCTCCGAAATGGTTGTAGACCAGCGCCGCCCGCAACCGCACGTCGGGGTCCTGGGGCGAGAATGATATCGCCTTTTGCAAAGATGTCAATGCTTCATCCTTGCGATCCAGCATGGCCAGGTAAGTGGAGCGATAGGCCCAGGTAAGGCCGTCGCGGGGATTGATCTTCAGATCTGTATCGGCCAGTTCGATGGCCTTCTTATACGCATCCATTGCCTGGTCCCGCTTACCAGGCAATTGATAACAGGCATCGCCAAAATTTCCCCAGCTAAGCCAGTCGTTTTCTCCCAACTTCAAACCCTGTTCGTAGTTGCTGGCTGCCCTTTCGAAATTCCGCTGGGAAAAATAGGCGGTCCCCAGGTTGAGATAGGCATAGCCAGTGGGGCGGATGCGAAACCGATTTTTCGAGCTCGACGATGGCATTCTGATACTGCCCCATCGCCACATGAATTCCACCCAGGTTGGAATAGCCGCGAAAGTTATCCGGCGCGAGTGTAATGACTTCCTTGAACATGTTCGCGGCATCTGCGTAGCGGCCGCGGTCGTAGTAGAAGGCGCCCAGCCAGCTGTACCCTGCCCAATATTGGGGTCTCAAACTGATCGCCTTGCGGAAAGTGGCTTCCGCCTCGGCCGGCCGGTTTAGTTTTTGATAAACCTCGGCCAGTCCGCGGAACGCGTCATTGCTGGTGGGATCAAGAGCTGTGGCTTTCTGAAAGTGAGCGACCGCCTTCTCGTACTCTCCTGTGATGCGGGATACGCTACCGAGACAAGCCCAGCCTTCGGCTAATTTCGGAGCAATGGCTACAGCCTGGTCGCAGGCCGACCGGGCTTTCTCCACCCATTGACTAGCCGGCTCCTCCTGGTATTCCAGCCAGTAGGCCTTGCCCAGGGCGGCGTAGGCTTCGGCGTACTTGGGATCGAGAGTCAGGGCGCGGTTGAAAGCGGAAATCGCACTGTCTATGTTTTCGCGCTTGTGATAATCGAGCATGTATCCGCGGCCGCGGAGGTATTGGTCGTAGGCCGATGGATCGCCAGTCCCGTGCGCCGCCAGGACCACGCGATCGTCGCTCTTGATGTCCAGACCGAGCATCCGCAGAGTGCCGTCCACAACCCGGTCTTCGACCGCGAAGGCATCACTGATATCGGCGTCAACCGTTTCCGCATGCAGCTGGCGATTGGTCCTGGCATCCACCAGAGTGTAGGTGACGCGTACCTGGTTGCCGGAGCTGTGCAGGCTTCCTTCAAGGACCAAACCCACCCCGAAAATCTTACGGGCCTGCTCGACGCTGGTTACGGCCTCAGTCCGTATCTCGCTGGTGGGGACGACCTGTAGCGGATAGTTGTCGGTCAACTGGGTGAGCTTGGCGGTGAGCGTCTCGGTGAGCCCGTTGCAGAATGCCTTGCTTCCAGGATCGTCGGCCATCGGAGCGAAGGGTAAAACTGCGAGTTGTACCGGGGTTGACGACCCACCCAGGTCTATCGCTCGGTTCGGCCTTGAGCGCCAGAACATAAGAGACTTGGGCGGCGAGTAGACGAGCGCGGTGAGAAACAGGGCTGCAAACAGCGCGGCCCACAACCGAACTCTTTTCTTCTTCTGCCGGTCTTCTACCCGCTGCGGCACTACCCGCGCGAGTCCGGCATCGCTGAGATCGCCATGTACCTCGCGCAGGGCCTCCAGCAGTTCCTGGGCGCTGGCATAGCGTTGCCCCGGTTCTTTAGCCATTGCCTTGTTGACCAGGGCTTCCAGATCCCGGGAAACGGAACGATTGAAAATGCGTATCGAAGCCGGCGTCTCGTTGCGGATGCGGTCCGTGGTTGCGACGAAGCTGCCCGCGAGAAAGGGATGCTGTCCGGTAAGGACCTCGTAGAAGACCACGCCCAGGGAAAAAATGTCAGCCCGGCCATCCGGAACACGTTCCAGCAGGACCTCCGGCGACATATAGGCAGGTGTGCCGGCAAATGTGCCCGCGCGATCCACGGTCGAACTCTGGTCGGAGCGCGGCAAATGCTTGGCCACTCCGAAGTCCAGTATCTTGATCTTGCCGGCGGTGGTCAGCATGATGTTTTCCGGCTTGATGTCACAGTGCACAATGCCGTGACCGTGCGCCGAGACCAGCGCCTCCGCGCACTGCATTGCGATCTGGAAGAATTCATCCAGCGAAAGAGGCTGGCGCAGACGCTGGCGCAGGTTCTGGCCTTCGACGTACTCCAGAATCAGAAATATCTCGCCCTTCTCTTCCAGAACGTCGTAGACCGCGGCGACCTGGGCGTCACCGAAACGGGAGGCACGCTCTGCCTCCTCCAGGAAGCGATGGCGGTAAAGAGAGTCGGCACGCAGGGCGGGCGCGAGACGCTTGAGGGCGACGGTTCGCTTGAGCTTGGTGTCCTCGGCGCGATAGACCTCGCCCATCCCGCCTTTGCCAAGCCGTTCGCCGATGCGGAAGCGCCCAACCACGGTTCCGCTCAGGGAGTCATCAGGCTCGGTCGAGCTCGTCAGGGAGGGCCGCATCTCCGCCATAAGAGCGTCTTAACGTATTCAGAATGAAAACGCAGCGCCCCGTGGGCTGTTTGGGACAGCTCTGTCCGGCCGCCGTGGGGCAATCTTACTCCTGGCCCACGGGTGGGGCAATCGTAGCGAGAAGGCGAGACCTGGAGTCGAAAAGCCAGTGACGGAAAGTCGGCAGACGTGACCCTAATTCGGCATTCAGCAATTTCGCTGACTGATCCGTACCTAAATATTCATCGAGTTACGTAACTTCCTTCACCTGAAACTTGCGGCCACCCGCGTGCAACGTCGCTACCATCCAGCGCTTCCCGGACAGAAGCTTCTTCCAGGAGACCATCGGTGCTTCATAAGTGCGCGAACCCCGACTGTTCCAGTTTGTTTCGCAATCTCGGACACGGCAAGCTCTTCCTGCTTGATAACGATATTTTTGGGCTCTCCGCATCGCGGGTCGCATCCGCGACTCGTCGAGAGCGGTCAGGCCGTCTCCGGGAGCGCTACTGGTTGTGCGACAGCTGTTCCTCGCTACTCACCCTGACATTCGAACGCGGACGAGGAATGGTTACCGTCCCGATTCCAGTCAGAAATACTCCTGCTCCGGTCTTGCATCTGAGGCACGGACAACCGGTGATGAAAACGTATCGGGCGGAACTGAAAGGTGGCTTATGAATTACGGCTGGACCCCAATGTGTGAAATCTGCGGACTGCATGGCTCGGCAAATCAGCCGCGTTTCCTGATAGCTGAAAACAACTGGGAGGACAAGCTCACGATTCTCGAATGGAACGAGCCGATGGCTTCCCGGGCAGGAATAAAAGCCGCCTGCTGCATCGAACATGTCGAGGAACTCGTGTTCCACTGGATAACGACGGGAAGGCTCGACTATCCTTTCGCGCGGACATCCTATGGTGCGGCAGGCTGGCGGCAGACTACGCCGCGGGGTCGAATTGACCTCAATGGTGCGCGGACCATTGGAGAACTGGCGGTACATCGCGAAAGTCTGGAGCGGGTGCTGATTGAAAATCCTCAGTCGATGCAAGTAATCCTCGATGCTTTGCTCGATGCCCTACGCCAGGAGGTTGCAATCGAAGCCGAACCGGTTGCGAAACGGGCAAATAGAGAAGAGTTGTGTGGGGCGGACACTCTTGTCCGCCGCTTTTGAAGTTGATTTTCTTTAGGTGTCCACCCTACGTGTCATTCCTGACACGGACGTCGCCGGCAAACCACGATCCCACGATATAACCGTCTCGTAATACCTTATTTTCAGTTACATACGATTGGCCCCTCGAGCGCAACATAGAGCGCGTCCGCAATGGAGGCCGTTATGGAACTCGTATTCACAACCGTCGCAGTCATCGGTGGTATGTCCTTTTCACTGGCCGTCGCAATTCTTGTGGAAGAGCTGATCTTCGGCAAGGTGCTCGGCGTATTTTTTGCTCCCCGGGGAGCTCAAGCCAAAGCCGAGGTACAGCACCTGTCCTAAGGGGACCTGACCGCCGCTGGAACTTTTGTCGGCGGGAGCAGGTCAATCTTCTTAGGCGCCGCCGAAATGGCGCACCCACGGAACCCAGACAGTACCGGGAGTGAGGGCTGGAGCCATGCAGAGTGGAGCTTATAATTCGCGCATCCCGAACATGGTCAGAACATTCCCTTCGCGTTTGGTCGGCTCGATCGTGTTCGTTCTAGCGTTGCTGTTGAACGCGCGGGTCAACGCCCAGAACTGGGCGCAAGCAGAAGAGCAATTAGCGGCCAAGATTGTATCCGCTACCGGCCCGAAAAGCATGGCGGTGGAAGTGCTGAATCGCTCGTCCCTGAGCCCTGCTACGGCCGACGACATACGGCGCAATCTTCTCACTCAGCTTGCCGTGCTCGGCGTGCGCTTCGCGGCACCCGAACAGACCGCGGCAACCGTGCGGGTCTCGCTGTCCGAAGACCTGCAAAGCTATGTTTGGATCGCCGAAATTCGAGAGAGTGCGAATTCACCTTCGATCGTCATGGTTTCCCTGCCGCGATCGGCCCCGCTCACAGTCGGATCCGAAGCCGCGGCGTTGGTGATTCGCAGAATTCCGTTGTGGTCGCAGGCGGAGCGCATTCTGGATGTCGCGGTGATCGACGGGAATCCCGCGCGCATGCTGGTACTGGATGCAAACAGTGTGACCTCCTACCGCCTTCAGGATAACCATTGGCAGATCGGAACAGGCGTTTCCGATCACCCACTCCCGGCCGTGGCCGCGCGATCTGCGGGGAAGGCTGGTCCGCAGTAAGGACAATCTTTTTGAGGCCTATCTGCCGGGAGTACATTGCCGCAGCTCAGCGGGCACGCCTCCCGCAATGGCTTGTTATGACGGCGATGATTCGTGGCCGATCGGTGCCGAGCAGCCCAGCCTGAATGCGTCTTTCACTTCTACACGCAATTTCTTCACGGGCACGCTATCGCCGGGAGTCGGCAAACAGACCACTGCGCCAGCGTTTTATTCCGCAGCCGCCGTGCCTCGTGGACCAGTTGATTCGTGGCTCCTGGCCACTGTAGACGGACAGGTGCATTTTCTCGACGGCAATACCGATCAGGTGGTCGAAAAACTGGGTTGGGGCAGCGACATCGCCAGTGTGCGCAGCGGATGTGGATCGGGCTGGCAAGTGCTCGCGACCGCGGCGGGCGATGGCCAGGAACGACGTCGTGCGGGTTTTCGAAGTGACGGGGCGCACACCCGTTGCCACAGGCGCGCCTCTGGATGTCAATGGCTCCATCACCGCCTTGTGGACCGAATCCAGTGGGGCGGGCGCAGTTGCGGTCGCACACAATTTCGAAACGGGGAGTTATGAGGCCTTCCGGCTTATTCTTACTTGCGGCCATTAGTGTGGCGCTGGCCGTTGCCGCTCCGGCCAGCACACGCCCGCACTATGGCGGAACGCTTCGCCTGTCCGTACACGAGGCCCCGGTCTCGCTCGACCCCTCGGACTCGGCTCAGCCTGGAATGTTTGCTTCGCCCACTCTCTCACGTCTGATATTCGACACGCTGGTCACGCTGGACGGGCGCGGCCAGGCTCAACCCGCACTGGCCACTGCGTGGCGGGCAGAGCCGGGCAATCAGCGCTGGCAGTTCAGCATTCGGCGCGGGGCCACGTTTCACGACGGAACCGCACTGAGCTCGGATACCGTTGCGGCCTCGTTGCGCGCAGCAAATCCGAAGTGGAAAGTTTTCGCCACGGGAAGACGCCGTGGTGGTGGAATGTGATGCACCGACGTCCAATCTCCCCGCGATCCTGGCGCTGCCGCGCTATGGCATCGTCAAACGCGGCGGCGGAAAGCTCGCCGGCAGCGGGCCGTTTGCCATCAACCGTGGGACCCGGGCAAGAAGCTTACACTCACGGCGCGTGACGACTACTGGGGCGGCCGCGCATTTGTCGACGCCATCGAAATCGAAATGGGAAAGAGCTTCCGCGAGCAAATCATCGCGCTCGATCTGGGAAGAGTGGACGTCATTGAGGTTGCACCTGACCAGGCGCGTCACGCCGTTTCGGAAGGCCGGCGCGTCAAGAGTTCAGCTCCTGCGGAATGCATGGCCCTGGTATTCAGCCGCGCTAGCCAGTCGGCGGAAGAGACGAAACTGCGCCAGGCCCTGGCGCTCAGCATCGATCGGACAGCCATAAACGATGTCTTGCTGCAGGGTGGCGGCGAACCCGCCGGCACTTTGCTGCCCAACTGGCTTTCCGGCTATGCGTTTCTCTTCCCCACTGCCGTTGATCTCGAGCGCGCCCGCCAGCTCCGGAGCGAAGCGGGCGGATCACAGGCATGGACCCTGACGTCCGATGCGTCGGACCCGCTGTTGCGAGTCATTGCCGCGAGAATCGTATTGAACGCGCGCGATGCCGGCGTGGTCCTGGAACCGCTTTCCACGAACTCGAAGGTTGCCGACATACGACTGGTCCGCATGCCTCTGCCTTCGCTCGATGCGCGAGTTGCGCTGAGCGAACTGGCCACCAGCCTTGGCTTGCCATCGCCGAACTTTGAAGGCGATCCTGCCTACTCGTTGTACGCTGGCGAGAGCGCGCTGCTGCAGTCGCAGCGCGTGATTCCCTTGCTGCATTTGAGAACTGCAACCGCCCTGGGGGCGAATGTAATGAACTGGCAGGAGGACCCGGATGGCAGCTGGCATTTGCAAAATGTCTGGCTGGATGCGGGGAAACCTTGAGCTTTCGGCGCAAACTTCTCCTCGTCTTCACGCTGACAGTTTTTCTTTGCGTGGGCGCAGTGGCATGGATCGTTTCCGCCATGACCCGGCGCGCGTTCGAGCGGGCGAACGAGGATCAAACGACCGCTCTCGTGGCGCAATTCCGCAGGGAGTTCGACCGCCGGGGTGAAGAGGTGGCGCACCGGGTGGAAACTATCGCACGCAGCGAGAGCGCGACTCGCATGGCGCTGGAGGTGGGTCGTGGTCCGGCAGACTACAGCGCCTTCGTGAATGACGCCAAAACTCTGGCCGACACTCAACAGTTGGACTTTCTTGAGTTTGTGGACAGTCGCGGCACGATTCTCTCATCGGCCCAATGGCCCGCGAAATTTGGCTACAAGGAAACTTCCCTGCCCCTGATTTCGCCGAGCTTGATTTCGCCAAACACGACTTCGCCAAATACGGGATCTCCGAACAAGAACGCTTTTCTCCGGCAGGAGGAGATGCCTGACGGTGTGGCCGTCGTCAGCCTTTCTGCTATGCGGCAGGTGGAGGTCGGTGACAATCCCATCTACGTGATCGGTGGACGCCGACTCGACCAGGACTTCATGCGCAGCCTTGAACTGCCGGCGGGAATGCGTGCGATTCTCTATCCCAACCTGGCCAAGGGCTTTTATCCCGAGCTGCTGATCTCAACTTCGGGCAGCGTGCAACAGCCGGAATTGCTGAAGCCCCTTATTGTTCAAGTCCAACAGCAGCGGCAGGAGGCTACCGCGCTGCTGCATTGGTCAAGTAACGCAGTGGATGATGAAAGCGTCCACGCCATCCCATTAAATGGTCAGGACTCCCAGTTGCTGGGCATTCTTCTGGTCGGCAACACGCGGCGTCCTTACGTGGAATTGCGCGACCGCATTCGCTCGGCAGCGCTGGTAGCAGGCAGTGTCGGCATCGTGCTGGCGATCTTGTTCAGCGGATGGGCGTCGTCCCGGGTGACGCGGCCGGTCGAGCAACTGGCACAAGCAGCGCGAGAGGTGGCGGCCGGAAACTGGAACACGCGCGTAGCGGTGAATTCGTCTGACGAACTGGGAGCACTGGCGGAATCTTTTAATCGCATGACAGGAGAGCTTCTCGAACAAAGAGAACGCCTGGTGCAGTCGGAGCGCGTTGCAGCTTGGAGGGAACTGGCGCGGCGCCTGGCGCATGAGCTCAAGAATCCGCTGTTCCCGTTGCAATTGACGGTGGAGAACCTGGTGCGGGCGCGAGAGCAGAGTCCCGAACAATTCGATGAGGTTTTTCGCGAGAGCTCGTCCACGCTGCTGGCGGAAATCGCGAATCTGAAAACTATCATTTCGCGTTTCAGCGAATTTTCCCGCATGCCGCAGCCGCAATTTCAGCGAGTGCAGATCAACGAGATCGTGCGGAATGTAGCGCGCCTGCTGCAGGCGCAACTGCAATCACCGGAGCATCCGCCTATCGAATGCCGGCTTGAACTGGCGGAGACCCTGATTCCGATCGCAGCCGACCCGGAGTTGCTGCATCGCGCATTTTCCAATCTGGCGCTGAACGCGATGGACGCGATGCCGCAGGGCGGTACTCTCACCTTGCGCACGCGAACCAGTGGTGACCGGGTAGTGGTGGAAATTGCCGACACCGGAACCGGCCTGACGGCTGAGGAATGCGAGCGCCTGTTCACGCCCTACTACACCAGCAAGGCCCACGGCACCGGACTGGGACTGGCCATCGTGCAGTCAATCATCAGCGACCACGGCGGCCGGATCAGCGTGCGCAGCGAGCCTGGACACGGCGCAACGTTTATCATCGAACTTCCGGGCAATCTGGACCGGCCACTCGCCGCGAGCTAAGGAGCTATTCGTGCCCCAGAAAGCACATCTGCTCATCGTTGATGACGAGGCCAACACGCTGGCTTCGCTCTCGCGTGCATTTCGTCTCGCCGGCCACGAGGCCACCGTCTGTGACAACGCCGCCAAGGCACTCGAACTCGCCCGCTCGCAGCCGTTCGACCTGATCATCTCGGACGTGGTCATGCCCGGCAAAGACGGGCTCTCTTTGCTCGAAGAGCTGAAAGCTCAAGGTGTAAACACTCCAGTGGTCATGATGTCGGGGCAGGCACATATTGATATGGCTGTGCGCGCCACGCGGCTGGGCGCGCTCGATTTTTTGGAAAAACCCATCTCTACGGAAAAGCTGTTGCTCACGGTTGAGAACGCGCTCAAGCTGCAGCGGCTGGAGTCCGAGAACCGGCAACTCCGCCAGCGTCTGGGCAAACACGAAATCGTGTGGACGGGCGAGACCATGAAGAAATTGATGGCGCAGATCGAACGCGTGGCCGCGAGCGAGACCCGGGTCTGCATTCTGGGAGAAACCGGGACCGGCAAGGAATTAGTGGCGCGCACGCTGCACGAGCGCAGCCCGCGGGCCTCCGGTCCATTTGTGACTTTGAACTGTGCGGCGGTCCCTGCCGAGCTGATCGAGTCCGAATTGTTTGGTCACGAGAAAGGCTCTTTCACCGGCGCCGCCGGCCGCCATGTCGGAAAATTCGAGCAGGCGGAGCGTGGAACAATCTTTCTTGACGAAATCGGCGACATGCCTTTGCCCATGCAAGCCAAGCTGCTGCGCGTGCTGGAGGAAGGCGAAGTCGAACGCATTGGCGCGGACAAGCCGACCAAGGTGGACGTACGGGTGGTGGTGGCCACGCACCGCAATCTGGAAGTCCCTGGTGCGCGAAGGCAAGTTTCGCCAGGACCTTTTTCACCGGATTTACGTTTTTCCCATCCTCCTGCCGCCGCTGCGGGAACGGAAAGAAGACGTGCCCACGCTGGTGGAACACTTCGCTGAACAGGTCTGTGCCCAGAATGGTTGGAAGCCACTTCCCTTCACTTCCGAGGCGATTCAAGAGCTCAAGAGTCACTCCTGGCCGGGCAATGTGCGCGAATTGCGCAACGTGGTGGAACGGCTGATACTGCTTGAGACAGGACCTGAGGTCGCTGCGGACACGGTGAAGATGGCGCTACCCCCGGGGCACGTGGCGCAAGCGTCCTTGACGGGTTCCGGCACCCTGGCCGAGCGGACGCTGGGTTTTGAGCGCGAGGTCGTCCTGGCCGAACTGAAGCGCCATCAGTTCCACGTGACCAATACCGCAAAGGTGCTGGGTCTGGAACGCAGCCACCTTTATAAGAAAGCTGAGCAGCTAGGGATTGACCTGCGATCCTTAAGGCACGAACCCAGTGACGGTCCGGCCTGAAATACAGGAAAGACTGTATTGGCTGGTGCTGCTGTAAACGCATAAGTTCACAGCTGGGATACCCTATTGCCGGTAGGAATTACATGGCCTTCAGGTTTCCACGTTCGCGCTAAAGCGTTGGAAGTGGTGGAATTTGCGACTTTGGCAACTGTGATGCTTACGTAGTCACATGTCATTTTGCGACGTTGCGGCAAACGCGATCGGTACGCTGAATCAGAAGACAATCCCCCAGGAGGTAGCCGATGGCCGCGTTCCGAATATTTATCGCTGACGATCACGAGGTCGTGCGCAAAGGTCTGTGCGCCCTGTTACAAGCTGAGCAGGGATGGGAAGTTTGCGGCGAAGCCGCGGACGGACGTGAGGCGGCGGAAAAGATCCGCGAGCTGAAACCCGACGTGAGCATTCTCGACATCGGTATGCCTGGTCTCAATGGACTGGAAGCAACTCGTCAGATCTTGAAAGACGATCCGCGCGCCAAGGTGCTGATTCTGACTTTTCATGACTCAGACCAGGTCGTGCGCGATGTTTTGAATGCAGGCGCTCGTGGTTTTCTTCTTAAGTCCGATGCCGCCCGCGATCTTGTTGTAGCAATCGAAGCCCTGCGGCGGGACAAGACTTATTTCACCTCCAAGGTCGCAGCCATGGTGCTTGAGGGGTATTTGAAAGGTGGCACCAAGGCAGCGCCAGTAGCGGTGGGGCGCGATCGGCTCACTCCGCGCGAACGCGAAGTTGTGCAGTTGCTGGCTGAAGGCAAGAGCACAAAAGAAGTTGCGGTTGCACTCGGGCTGAGTGTCAAGACCGCCGAGACTCACCGCTCCAATATCATGCGCAAACTCCAACTGCACTCGGTCAGCGACCTGGTGCTTTACGCCGTCCGAAACAACATTGTCCACGTAGTTCAATCCACAATCGAGTAGCAAGCGCTGCGGATCACGTGGGGCGGCACACTCGCTGTCCGCCGCTTTGACCTGATCTCTCCAAGCCCGTTCTGCTGCTCTCAGTCGGAACCGACAAAATCAACTTCAAAGCGGCGGACAAGAGTGTCCGCCCCACAGCAGGTGCGACTATTCCCACGAACTCTCCTGGCGCTCTACTGCGGTACAGCTGTTTTTAGAAACGCATACAGCTTGCACCTGATAGACCGCATCGTCGGTTGCACCTACTCTGGCTCAGGTCGCAGCAACACTGTGCTGCGAGGGTCAACAGCCCGGGAAGGAAGGATGTCAATGAATCAGCAGATTTCTACCAAGGACTTGACGGTCAGCGAGGACTCCAACCAAATTCCGCGTACCTGCTCGGATGTTGAACTGGTGAAGCGCGCCCAGCGGGGCGAATCGGAAGCATTTGCCGATCTGTTTCACGCGCACAAGGCGAGGATCTACTCCATTTGCCTGCGCATGACGAACAATACGGCGCAGGCCGAGGATCTCACCCAGGACGCATTTCTGCAGGTGTTCCGCAAGCTCTCTACGTTTAAGGGCAACTCTGCGTTGTCCACGTGGCTCTATCGCATCGCGGTCAATACGGTGCTGATGCATTTCCGCAAAAAGGCCTTGAAGCAGGTTTCGCTGGACGAGCCTTCCAGTCATGATGCGACCATGGTGAAGCGTGAATACGGTAGCCGCGATTGCCGCTTGTCGGGGGCCGTCGACCGCATCACCCTGACGCGGGCGATCAAAGATTTGCCGACCGGATACAGGACGATTTTCCTGCTGCACGAAGTAGAGGGATACGAGCACCAGGAGATTGCCAAGATTCTGAAGTGCTCGGTGGGAAATTCCAAGTCACAACTGCACAAGGCGAAGCTGCGTATCCGTGAGTTCCTCGCGCAAACCGCCCAGGACCCGGTCACGGTTCAGGTACAGGATGCAGCCGAATTGAAGCCAGCGTCGTCGCGCAGGGCATCGCGAGCGGCGATCGGGTTTGCTGAGACTGCGTCCGCTCTGGGTTAAACAGCGCGCCGCCCGTGCGCAAAGGCCACGTGGGGACAGCCGCCCTCGGCTGTCCCGGCAAGCAAAGCTCGCCAAATCTTTAGCCGCCTTAAATATTTTCTTCAATCCAGTTGCGCGGAGCTTCGCTCTGCCTGACGGTCGTCCAGTTTGTGTGGTCGCGGGCGACCCGCCCACGAGGGGTAAGTCAAAGGCCGCGGGCGAGTCGCCCGCGACCACATCTTCTTCCTTAGCGTTGGCCCCATTTCAGTTTGGTGCGGAGTACGTCAAAGAAGGTGCCCTGTGTGTGTAAGAGCGTGACGTGGTGCTTTGACTTGCGGCAGAGTACGCGGTCGCCATCCAGCATGGGCATGCCGATCTGGCCGTCAACGCTAAGGTAGGCCTCATCTTCTCCGGTCTTTACTACGATCTCGATTTCCGAGGTGTCGCGAACCACGAGCGGACGATTCGTGAGCGAGTGGGCTGAGACCGGCGTCACCACAAAGGCATCCACGGAAGGCATAAGGATTGGGCCGCCCGCGGCCAACGAATATGCAGTTGAACCGGTGGCGGTGGACACAATCAAGCTGTCAGCCTGATAACTCGAAACGAATATCCGATCAATGTAAACGTCGCAGTGATTCAGACGCGCGATGGTTCCTTTGCCCACCACAACATCATTGAGCGCGTCGTAGCTGCCGACGCATACGTCTTTTCGGTGGACCTCGCAGTGAACCATGGAACGCTTGTCCAGGTTGCAGCAATTCTGCTCGATGCTGTGGAGAGTGGAATAGAGATCTTCCAGCGGCACTTCGGTGAGGAATCCGAGCGACCCCAGATTGATGCCGAGTACAGGAATGCCAGCCCGCGAGACCGCCCGAGCGGCTGAGAGCAACGTGCCGTCTCCTCCCAGCACCACTACGAAATTCAGTGGACGGGAGGCCATTTCCTCCCGCGCCATGATCTCCACGCCCGGCGCATAAGGTGCCGTCTCGGGATCGGCCACGACCTGGTATTGATTCTCACGAAACCAGGCCAGCAGCGGGGGGACGATATCTGCCAGTTCAGTCTTGCCGGGTTTGGAAATGATGCCGACGAACTTTTGAGTCGATGTTACGTTAGCCATGAAAGTGGAATTGTACAGAAATTCCGGAGAAAAGCCTTTTACCGCGAAGGGCGCAAAGAAATGCCGCCGAGAACGCAAAGAAATTCTGATCAGAGCCCTGCTACCGGGTGGCCATCCTTAGAAGCGGCCATACAACAGAAACTCGCGATTGCCTTCACCACCCAGGATCGGAGAATCCATCGTATCGGTCTGCGCGCATCCCAGGGTCAGCAATGCCTGACGAACTTTTTCAACCGCCGCGCTTTGCACCGCCGGATCGCGCACAATGCCGCCCTTCCCTACTTGCTCCCGGCCGGCTTCGAACTGCGGCTTTACCAGGACCACGATTTGCCGGCCCAAGCGCTCGGTCGGCGGGGGAAAAGCAGCTGCGATTACGGCCGGCAGAACCAAAGTCGCGGAGATGAACGAGACATCCATCACCACCAGGTCCACAGCCTCGCCGACCTGTTGAGAAGTCAGATAGCGGGCATTGGTCTTTTCCAGCAACCGCACTCGCGCGTCCTGGCGAAGTCGAAAATCAATCTGACCCTGGCCGGTGTCGACCGCAACGACGCGGGCTGCGCCGTGTTGCAACAGGCAATCGGTGAATCCTCCGGTTGAGGTGCCTACGTCGAGGCAGATTTTTTCGGCGACATCAATGTGCCAGTGCTCCAGAGCTGCTTCCAGCTTGAGGCCGCCGCGGCTGACGTATTTGAGATCTGCTCCAAGCAGGCGAATGTCGGCCGAGCCCTCGACGCCAGCTCCGGCCTTCTCGACTTTTTGTCCATTGACCAGCACCTTTCCCGCGAGGATCAAGGCCTGCGCGCGCTCGCGCGAACTGGTCAGTCCGCGCTCCAGCAGCAGTTTGTCGATGCGTATTTTCAAAACTAGCTCCGCGAATAGTGCACAATGTAGAAAGCACTCTTAATAAAGAACTTATCAGTGTTGTTGACCACTTTCCCACAGAAATTTCCACAACGGTGTTGAAAAGTTTGAATCGAGGTCATCAGGAGTGTGGGATTCGGCGTCCCGGAGGGACGCCTGATAGTAGCCCGGCGTTTCAACACCGGGTCTGTGATGCGAAAGATTTCCGTCCCGTAGGGACGGCTGAACCACATCCACCTACGTCAGAGGTTGTTTCAGGCGTGCCTACGGCACGCGCATCGCTTCATCCGCAGCACACCCGCCAGTGAACTGGCGGGCTACTATCAGTGGTCCCTACGGGACCTGAGATCGAAATAGTGGTTATGGACTTGCAGGAGGAAAGAATCTGAAGTCTGACGCCCGAGGTCCGACGTCTTTTACCCCGCGACTTCTTCCAACAGCTTCTCGTCGATGTCGAAATTGGAGTGGAGATTCTGCACATCGTCGTGCTCTTCGAGCGCTTCCATCAGGCGGATCATCTGGGTCGCGGCCGCGCCTTCCAGCTTGGTGTAGGTGTCAGGGACCATCGTCACACTGGACGAAACGGGCGTAATGCCGGCCTTCTTAACCGCTTCGAGCATGCCTTCATAGGCGGAAGGTGCAGTCAGGATTTCCCAGTTTTCGCCATCGTCGATCGGTTCATCTTCGCCGCCCGCCTCGATGATGATGTTCATCAGATCGTCTACTGTGGCCGCCGACTTGGGGATGACGATGTCACCCTTCTTGTGGAACATATACGCGACCGCACCGGCTGAGGCCATATTCCCGCCGTTCTTGCCGAAGGCGTGACGGATTTCGCTGACCGTGCGATTGCGATTGTCAGTATTGATATCGAGCAAGATCGCCACGCCACCCGGACCATAGCCTTCGAGCGAGAACTCTTCGTAAGTCGCGCCGGGAAGTTCACCGGTACCGCGCAGGATGGCCCGCTTGATATTGTCCGCGGGCATGTTCTCAGCCTTGGCCGCGAGGATTGCGCCGCGCAGGCGCGGGTTGGTGTCGGGATCTCCGCCATTCTTGGCGGCGATGGAAATTTCCTTAATCAGGCGGGTAAAAATCTTGCCCCGCTTGGCGTCCAGGGCGCCCTTTTTGTGCTTGATTGTGGCCCATTTTGAATGGCCGGACATGGAAATACCTCGTATTTAATAGTCTTTTATGGCGCGGAACTGGCCCGTCGAGGAGATCAACGGATTGCCTCAAATGAATGCCGGCGAACAAAAATTATAGCACGCGCCTCTACAGGATGGGACTCTGCATGCGGGCTTGCCGAGCCTTGTATGCATACAGTACGGCCAGCAACGGCGGGGCCAACAGCACTCCCCAGAACGGAATGATCATGCCCAAAACAATGGGCGCAAGAATAGAAGCCCAGATCGGCACCTTGGCCGTGCGCTTCATGATGTAGGGCTGCAGCACAAACCCGTCCACGACGGCGATGACCGCGTACAACATCAGAACGTAGAGCGGATGTTCCCAGTCACCCCACTTGAACATGGCGGTAAGAGCCGGGCCGATAACGCCGAGCACGGCGCCGATCTGCGGCACAAACTGGAAGAGCGCGCCCAGCAATGCCCACAACGGCGCTGCCGGCACTCCGATGATGTAGAGTCCGATCAGCCACAGCAGGCCGACCGCCAGCGAATCTTCGAGCTGGGCGATAAACCAGTTCTTTAGCGCTCCACCGGTGACGCGAAAGTGTTCTCCGAAATCCACGCTTGTAAGATGCTCCCGTTGGTAGCCATGATAGCCCCATCGAGCAATTGCCTCATCTTTGCGTTCTTCGCGGCTGTTCTTTGCGCCCTTTGCGGTGAAAAGCTCTTAACCACAAAGAGCACAGAGGACGCAAAGAAATGCGACGAGGTGTCAACCTTGGGGCCTGGTATCCGTCCATACTCATAGCACGAAGAATCCGACGGCAGCTCTTATAAGTTCCCTCAACCGGCGTCATCCTGAGGAACTTCAGTCCCGAAGGATCTAGCGCGCAGCTGCACTGCTGTAGGCCAGCAGCTGCATATGCGCTACACACGCGATGCTTCGCAAGCTCAGCATGACGCCTTGTATAAGTGACACGAGCCTGAACGGGTAATCAAACATCCAGAGAGAGGCATGTGGACACGGTTCTGACGACAGCCTTGAGTTCGACCGCGACTGAGAAGGTAGAAGTGATCACGGCGGACCGCTTCGACGAGATCATGCGCCAGCATCAGCGGCGGGTGTACCGGGTCATTTACCTCCTGGTAAGGGACGCCGACGCCGCCGACACTCTCACTCAGGAATGTTTCCTGCGCGCGTACCAGAAGCGCGCCAGCTTCCGGGGCGAATGCAAGATTGAAACCTGGATTCTGCGTATCGCGGTCAACCTGGTGCGCGACCACGGCAGAAGCCGCCGCACATCATTCTGGAAGAGGTTGGTTGGACTAGAGCATGGCGAATCTGACGGCGCCGAGCCCCGGCAATTTCCCGCCCCGGGGCCCTCGGCCGAACGCGCGTTATTGGCAAGAGAAGAGTTGCAAGCTGTGTGGAACGCTTTGTCGTCGCTTTCGCCGCAGCAGCGGGCCATTTTCTTCCTGCGCTACGAAGAAGAAATGCCGCTGGCGCAGATCGCGGACCTGCTGCAGGTGAAAGTAGGTTCGGTGAAGACGCAACTGGCGCGCGCCACCGGGAAATTGCGGGAGATGAAGGAGAAGCAATGGAAATAATTCGACATTTGAGCAACGAGGAATTGACGGACCTGACCGTCGAGAGCGACCAGCGATCGCTGCGATCTACGCTCGAGGCTCTGCCCGAATGGGCGCGGGCTTCGACCGAGCGGCCTGAGGAATTCTGGCAGGAGCAGCGAAGCGTTGTCTGGTCACGTATTGCTTCTTCGGAGAACCCGGCCGCGACTCGACTGGTTCGGCGCTCGCCGCTGCTGGCGTGGTCGGCCGTGACCGCACTGGTACTGCTGGCTGGATTCATGCTCGATCGCGGTTCTCTTGCTCCACCTCACAAAGCTCAGCTGGACCCTGACCACGAACTCTTGCTCGCGGTGGAGCGCGCGGTAAACAACGACGGCCCGGCGGCGCTCGATCCAGCGGCGCTTCTGGCCGAGGAAATGGTTCAGGATATTTCTGCACGTCCCCCGATCCGCAAAAAGGAGTCGACTCATGAAAATTAAATTCTCTGGTGTACTCGCGGTACTTCTCTTCCCTCTTTCAATGCTGGCGCAGGGCCGCCCTGTGCCCTCTTCTACGACGGTCACAACCGCTGGAACGAGAGCCACCTTCGTGTACCGCGGCGAACTGGGAAAATGGTGGCAGAACTCGGACATTGCCAAGAAGCTTCAGCTCAGCGACGGCCAGATCGCACAGCTTGACCAGACTTTCTACGACCACAAGCTGAAGCTGATTGACTACGGCGCAGACATGGAGAAGCAGGACCTGAAGCTGCAGGCGCTGCTCGATGCCGATGTCCCTAACGAAGGACAGGTCGAGACGCAGGTGGACCAGGTGCTGGCGGCCCGTGGCAAGCTGGAACGTGAATTTACTTTCATGAATCTGGATTTGCGCAAAGTGCTCTCGCTCGATCAGTGGCGGCAGTTGAAAACGGTCCGCGGAGCGGCGGGGCCGGTCGGTGACAGAGTTTTCTTCCGGAAAGTTCTTCCTCCTGGCGCGGCGACCTTCGACTGCTCCTCTGCCGCCGGATGCGCCCTTGCCTCCTCTTCCACCTCCTCCCGGCGACCAGATGTACTGAGCCTTTGTAGCGCCGGCGTCCCGCCGGCTGTCGGGCGGGCATCCTGCCCGCCCCCGGGGCAGGATGCCCCGAGCCAGCCGGCAAGATGCCGGCGCTACGAGAACCTTTTCGGCAACACGGGCGCGTTTTCTTCGTGTTAGACTTTCAGTGAACCTCACTTCCGAGGAAACTGCGATGAAATTTGGCGTCATCATTTTCCCGGGCTCCAACTGTGACCATGATGCGTATTGGACGATCCAGAATGTGGCCAAACAGCCGGTCACATTCCTGTGGCACGAATCGCATGATCTCGAGAACTGCGATGCCGTCATCGTGCCCGGCGGATTCGCCTACGGCGACTATCTGCGCACCGGGGCGATCGCCAAATTCTCTCCCGTGATGGAGTCGGTGCGGAAGTTCGCAGACGGGGGCGGACTGGTGCTGGGCATTTGCAATGGCTTCCAGATCCTGTGCGAGTCCGGCCTGCTGCCCGGGGCGCTGATGCGCAATGTCGGGCTGAAATATGTCTGCAAACCGGTTCAGGTACGAGTGGAGAACGCAGAAACTCCGTTTACCAACGCCTGCCGTAAGGGCGAAGTCCTGACCATTCCCATCGGGCACATGGAAGGCAACTATTTCTGCGACCAAGCAACTTTCGCCGAGTTGGAGCGCAACCAACAGATTGTGTTTCGTTATTGCTCCCCGGCGGGCGAGATTTCGGCTGAGGCCAATCCCAACGGATCGCTGGACAACATTGCAGGTATCTGCAGTCCGGGCCGGAATGTGCTGGGGATGATGCCGCATCCGGAGCGCTCCAGCGAAGCGGAGCTGGGTGGCGTGGAAGGGTTCAAGATCTTCGAGTCCATGGTCGGGGCCATGGCGGTAAAATAAGCGGTACTCCGAGTCTTTTTGGGGGTCTTGCCTGCATCCAATCCATCGGGGAGTTCGCGTTCTGCGCGTGCTTCGTCTGTGTTTCTAACTAGGAGACTCCAGAAATATCTCATGAAAGCCTTCCCGGCTGTGGCTCCGCCCCGGTTTCAGCTCAAGCCTCATGTCCTTCTGGAGAGAATTCCAGGGACCGCGACCGCCCTCCTTCTCCTGCTGCTGAGCGCTGGGTGCGGCCTGGCCCTCCGCGGCCCAGGATATGCCTCGGATACAGGTCTTCGGAGGCTACTCGTACACCCGATACGATACCCCGTCATTTGGCTTCTCTGACACGACCGGGCTGAACGGATACACTTTTTCGCCCGCCTACAACTTGATCCGGGGATTCGGGGTTGCGGCGGAGCTGAGCGGACAATACAAAACCGGCGCAAACCTGCGCGATGTCGCGGTAGGGCCGCAGTTTCTCTACGCGAGAGGAAATATGTTGTTGTTCGGACGCCTCCTCTTCGGCAAGGCCCGCTCGCTGGTACAGGTCGGAGGCCCGCAGGAAGATACGTCCCGAGTCATCATCGGGGGCGGAGGCCTGGACTACAACATCTCTTCCCGCTTTGCCGTGCGCGCATTCCAGGTGGATTACGTGCACACCGATTTGTTCACCACAACGCAGAACAATCTCCGGTTTTCGACCGGCCTGGTGTATCGCTGGGGCACGATCAAGAAAACGCATCGGACGCTTGCGCCCAATCCTTAGCGCGGCAGAACGCGGAAGAGTTAAAGACTGGGCGAGCAAATTTCGGAAGGGATTGGATGACACTTTTCAAAAGGACGGGCTGGCTGGGCGCCGTGCTTGCGCTGGCCTGGTTAACTGGATGTGGTGGCAGCAGCAGCAGTAGCGGAACGGCGTCATCCGCCGGTGGCAATGCCTACGTAGCTGTGCCGGAAGCCAATGCGATCGCTTCCTACCGGGTAAACAAGGGCACGGGCGACCTGAAGGCTGTGCTGGGTTCGCCTTTCGTGGAGGGACTTCTCCGATTTCGATTGCCGTCCATCCTTCCGGCAAATTTGTTTATAGCCGCCAACCAGGGCGGCGGCGACGTCTCGCTGTACACGGTGAACAGCAATACGGGAGCCCTCACCGAAGTGCTGCCGCGCGCAGCCGCGGGGCTGAATCCCACCGCGTTGGTTTTGAGCTCGGGCGGTGACTTGCTGTTTGTCGCCAATCAAACGTCGAATACGATTTCTGTTTACACGGTCAGCTCGAGCAATGGCACTTTGACCGAAGCTGCCGGATCGCCCTTTCCCACAGGTTCGCGGCCGGTAGCGCTGGCATTGTCTCCGTCGGGAAAATTCCTGTACGTGGCGAGTTCAAATTTACCGGTGGTGTTCGGATACTCGGTCACATCGGGGACAGGCAGTCTGCAGCCGGTTCCGGGATCGCCGTTTACGGTGGGCAACGGGCCGAGCTCACTGGTGATCACTCCTTCGGAACAGTTTCTCTATGTGACGAACTTCATTGATAACACCGTGTCGGGACTGAGTATCAACCCCACCAGCGGCGCCCTGACCGCGGCGCTGGATTCTCCTTTCGTGGCCGGCACAGGTCCGATCTCGGTCACTGTCGACCCCATGGGAAGATATTTGTACGTGACCAACATCGGCTCGAACAACGTCTCGGCTTATACGATTGACGCCACCACGGGTGCGACCACCGCCGTCGCGTCGCCTTTCGCGGCGGGGACCAGGCCGGTGTCGGCGACGGTCGATCCCGCCGGCGCGTTCCTCTACGTTTGCAATCAGTAATCCAAAAACATCACCAAGTTCGTGATCAACCAGGACACTGGTGGACTTCCCAGCAATACGATTACAGCCACCACGAACCTGGCTCCGCGGGCCATAGTGTTCGCGAAGTGAGTGTGTGTATGTGGCGCGGGCGCCCTCGCCCGCGAGGTGAGCGGCACGCACGCCTGGCGGCATCATTCTTCCGCTGGGATAAAATCAACACCAAATTCAAAAGCCGCGGGCGAGGGCGCCCGCGCCACACGGTCACTCTTTGATTCGCTTTGGGATTCTCGGGTTTGGATTGCATGCGGTCAAACGGCTGATGCCGGGGTTTGCGCTGGCACAGAACTGCCGCGTCACCGCCCTGTCGCGACGTGCCCTGGACAAGGCGCAGGAGTCGGCGCGGCAGTACAACATTCCGCTGGCCTTTGATTCGGCCGAGGAGATGTGCCGCTCGTCCGGAAGTCGATGCCGTGCTGGTTACCACTCCCAATGCCTGCCATCTGGCCGACGTGCTGCTGGCTCTTCGCTGCGGCAAGCCCGTGTTGTGCGAGAAGCCGATGGGCGTGCACGCCAGCGAGTGCCGCGAGATGGTCGAAGCCGCTCGCAGCGCCGGGCTGCTACTGGGCGTAGCCCAGGTCTTCCGCTTCGAAGAGAGCACCGCTTATTTGCGGGAGCGTGTGGCTGCAGGAGCGATCGGCAAGATTGTTTTTGCGCGCTCCGAATTTTCCTTTCCCGGCGGGACGGGACACCCCGCGCCTGGCTCCATGATTCCACGGTGGCCGGCGGCGGACCTATCGCCGATGTGGGCGTTCACTGCGTGGATGCCTTGCGCTACATTCTGCAGGATGAAGTTGTGCGGGTATGCGCTCAGGGCCAGTACGGCCCCGGCTCCGTCGAGTCAGCGGCTGTGATCGCGCTGGAGTTTTCCCGCGGCACGCTCGCCACGGTCACGGTTTCCTTCCGCGCCGAATACCGCACGCCTTTCGAGCTCGTCGGAGAGACCGGAGTTCTTCGCGCTGACAACGCTTTGACCGTGGAGCGGCCAATCAAGCTGGAGTTGCGTCGCGCGGGTTCCGTCGTTGAGACCGAACGAGGTCTCGAATCGACTGGCCTACGCGAAACAGGTGGACGCTTTCGCGGCGGCAGTCGAGGGCAAAGCGAAGTTTCCGGTGCCGGGGGAAGAAGGCTGGCAAAATCAGGAAATTCTGGATGCGGCCTATCGAAGTTTGAAAAGCGGGAAGACCGAAGACGTGGCCCAGGTGCGCTAGCGCCGGCCACGAATACTTATGGCGCCTTGGTCTGCGCCGGCTGCGAAGGAACCCCTTTCGCCTGCACGATCGCCCAATGCCATTCCTGATCCTGGCCCAACGTCGTACCCAGGGTTTCGTGGAAAACGGTCGTGCTGGCGGGTGCGGACGATCCCTTGAGGTGGTAGAGAACGGTTGAATCGGGCTGTTTCTCCGAAAGCAACGTGGTGGTTTCCGCCGCTGGTATCAGGCGCGCTGAACCTCGCCGGGCCGCGGTCGCCTCCGAGCTGCGCACGATGGTCACTCCCACCGTAATTTCCTTTATGTTCCAGGTGGTGCCGTTGTGTACCGAAACTTGCAGCGTGTCTCCGCTGATGGTGGCCGGGCCATCGAGCTTCGCCAGTTCGCCCTCCGGCAGGTCCTGCGGCGCGTACGGGTCCGACAGCAACGACGTGGCCGATCCGCTGAAGGAGAGATCGCAGGTCACGTCTGGAGAAGAGACCTGGAACTTCTTCCCCGAGCCATCAATGCTGAACAGCAGTTTGCCTTCGAGCTTGCGGGTCTGCACTTCGTCCATGACCTTATGCAGATTGTCATTGTCGATGACGGCATGGTCCATGACGGCATGTTCCACGGCCGCTTTCGCCTTTCGATACTGGCGGGCCAGATCGCCCAGAGACGGCTCCGGGCTATCGGATTGGGCGACTGCCCATGCCGGAAGCAGAAGTCGCCAGCAGAGCGCGAGCGGCAGAAATGATTTGCGAGTCATGAAAGCTTCACTGTCAAAAGCGGCGGGCGAGGGCGCCCGCCCCACACCACACCACGCATGCTCATTGTGCCGCATGCCGCCGCATTCTCGGGCGGCGGCCAGCATTCAATTGATAACTAGGGAACCGTCCTGAAGAAATTGTACTCAGGAGGTGGAGTGGGAATAGCAAGGCGGGTACGAACGTTAGTCGTAGAACCTCAGGGTGGACCCCAGGTTCCGACCAAATCGGACGGGCAAAAGCGGGCGTGCGGGACTCGAAGGGCACGCAACGGGGCGCCGCACGCCCGAGGTCACACGCTCTTAGAGCAGGCCAGAGGAACGTAAGCGCGTAACCGGATCCATGACCGGAACAGGCTGCCGCTGAAAGATCCAGCGGGCCACCGCGTAGCCCAGGGCCGCATAGCAAACATAGACCAGCTTCATGGCTTCCCCCAATCGATTAGATGCTGCTCGCCGTTGGGGGAGTGCGACAAGCTCGCACCGTACGAGTAGAAATTAACAATCCGGTACCAGTAGGTCAATGAACCACTGGTGCCATGCGTATGGCACAAAAGTAACAGGGGTAACCAGCAGTTGGGAGGCGCTTTCTTTGCGACCTTTGCGGGGTTTCTTTGCGTTCTTTGCGGTTAAGTCTTTTAGATTTTGCTGCAAAACTAAAAGACTTAACCGCAAAGGACGCAAAGAAAACCTCGCGAAGGTCGCAAAGGAAACCTTACACCTGCAGGACGTCGCCTTCGCGGGCGACCAGTTCGTACAGCACCGGGTTCACGAAGAAGCCGATGAAGAGCCGGGAGATCAGCCCGGCCACGATGACGATAGCGAAAGGCTTCTGGGTGTCCGAACCGATGCCGGTCGAAAGGGCCGCCGGCAGCAGTCCGAGGCAGGCCACCAGGGCGGTCATCATGATGGGACGAAGTCGCAGGAGCGAGGCTGTCCGGGTGGCCGTCGGGATGTCCATGCCCTCCTGCCTCAGCTTGTTGATGTATGAAACCAGAATGACCGCAGTCTCCACCGAAACGCCCAGCAACGCCAGCAGTCCCAGCACAGAAGAAACGCTGAAGGGCGTATGGGTGAGCTTCAGCGCCACCAGCGCGCCCACCGGTTCCGTCATGACCACGCCCAACGCAATTGTCGCCGGAAACTTGAAGTTCCCGTAAAGCGCAAACAGAATCATGAAAATCAGCACGAGTGCGAGGGGGACAATGAAATACATCTGCGATCTCGCCTCCAGAAACTGGCTGTATTCGCCGCCCCAGGTCATCCAGTAACCCTGCGGCAGTGTCACGGCCTTGTTCACGGCGGCCTGACCGTCTCGCACCGCGCGCTCCAGGTCGCGGCCTTCGATGCTGTACTGCACGCCGATGTAGCGGGAGTTGTCTTCGCGATAGATAAATGAGGCGCCATTGCCCTGGCTGATCGTCGCCAGCTGGCTCAACGGAATCTGCTGCCCGTCTGGCGTGCCGACCAGCAGATTTCCGATGTCGTGGGCGTTGCTGCGAAACTGGGGCTGCATGCGTACCACCAGGTCGAACAGCTTCTCTCCCTGGATCACCTGCGTGACCGCCTGGCCGCCCACAGCCGCCGAGATCACGGCTTCAACGTCGGCGACGTTAATTCCATAGCGCGCAATCTTGTCGCGATCCACATCAAGCAGCAGGCTGGGCTGGCCCAGTTCGCGCACCACGGTCAATTCCTTGAAGCCTGGAATTCGGGCCAACACGTTCTTCATCTGCACCGCCTTGTCCTGTAGCACGGTGAGATCGGGTCCATAAATTTTGACGGCGAGCGAACTCTTCAAGCCGGTCAGGGCCTCGTCTACCGCGTCTTCCGCTGGTTGGGTGAAGTTAAAGATGATTCCTGGAAAGGCGCTGAACTTCTTGTTGAGTGATTCGATCAGTTCCTCTTTCGTGCTGACGTCACCGCTCCAGGTTGAGTCCTTGTATGGCTTCAGGCCGACATAGAACTCGCAATTGAAAAAGCCGGTAGGGTCGGTGCCGTCGTCGGGACGTCCCAACTCCGAACCCACCACGGTGACCTGGGGATAAGACATCAGGATGGCGCGCAGTTGCGGAGCGATCTTGCTGGCCTCTTCGAAAGAGATGGTGTACGGCATGGTCGCCCGCACCCAGAGCGCGCCTTCATCCAGGTGAGGCATGAATTCTCCGCCGATGAAAGGGACCAGCAGCAGCGATGCGCCGAAAATCAAGGTCGCGATCGCGAGCGTGGTCTTGGGGCGGGCCAGCGACCAATCCAACTGAGAGGCGTACTTGTCCTTCATCCACTCAAAGGCGCGGTTGGGCTTTTCGCGAATGCCCTTCTTGAACCAATATGACGCCAGCACCGGGACCAGCGTGAGCGTCAGAATCAACGCGCCCACCAGCGCGAAGGACATGGTCTCGGCCATCGGGTGAAAGAGTTTCCCCGAGGGCCCCGTCAGCGCGTAGATCGGCAGATACCCGGCGAGAATGACGGCCACCGAGTAGAAGATCGGGCGATCAACATCTTTCGCGGCTGTCAGAATCACTTCATCGAGGTTGTATTCCTGGCCCTCGCGCAAGGCCAGTTCGCGATAAATGTTTTCGATCATCACCACCGCGCCGTCGATCACGATGCCGAAATCGATGGCGCCGATGGAAAGCAGGTTGGCTGCCACATCATGGGCGTGCAGCACGATGAAAGCGAACAGCAGAGAAAGCGGAATTGTCAGCGCTACGATGACTGCGGCGCGGAAGCTCACCAGAAAGAAGATCAGGACGATCAGCACCAGTACCATGCCGCGAAGCAGGTTCGCTTCCACGGTGTCGGTCGTGAGCTTCACCAACTCGCTGCGATCATAAAAAGGTTGGACCTTGACGTCGGGCGGGAGGATCAGCCGGTTCAGTTCGTCGGTCTTGGCCTCGACTCCCTTCAGAACTGTCTGGGTCTGCTCGCCGCGGCGCATGAGGATCACGCCTTCGACCGCATCGTCATTCTTGTTGAAAACCGAATTGGCCCAGGCGGGGCGCGTGGCCGATGGTCACCTCGCCAACGTCCCGCACCCGTATGGGTACGCCTTTATTGCTGCCGACGACGATGTTTCCAATGTCGTCCGTGTTGCGGACCAGGCCGATTCCGCGAACGTAGTAGAACTGTCCGCCCTGGGAATAAAAGCCGCCGCCGGCATTGGAGTTATTCGCGGCCAATGCTGTAGTGACCTGCGGCACCGTCAGGTGATAACCGTAGATGCGGGAGGGATCGAGTAAAACCTGATACTGCATTTCCGTCCCGCCGAAGCCAGAATCGTCGGCCACTCCAGGCACGGAACGGTAGGCGCGCTCGACGACCCATTCCTCGATCGTCTTCAAATCCTGCGGAGTACGATCGGGACTCTCCAGCACGTAGCGGTACACCAGGCCGCTGGGACTGAACAACGGCGCCATCGAGGGGGTCACGCCCGTGGGCAGGGTGGCTTCCGCCAGACGCTCGAAAACGATTTGCCGGGCAAGATAGTCGTCGGTACTTTCTTCGAACGTCAGGCGCAGGTCGGAAAGCCCATACAGCGAAATGGACCGCATGGTGATCATGTGCGGCACGCCGTTCATTTCGAGTTCGAGAGGCAGTGTGACCAGTCGTTCCACTTCCTCGGCGGCATGATCGGGCCATTGCGTAATGATTTCGACCTGTGGCGGGGCGAGGTCGGGATAGGCGTCCACCGGCATGCGCTGGAACGACAGGATTCCGCCGACCGTGATGAAACCGGTCAGCATCAGGACCAGGAACCGCTGCCGCAGTGCAGCTTGGACGATTCGATGAATCATTTAATTAGTACTGCCTTCAACGCTGCAGTGAATTGGCGAATTGCAAAAACAAGCTGCCATCGCCAATCACGTGATCGCCGGGTTGCAGCCCGGCGGTAATTTGCGTCTGTCCCTGCAGACTTTCTCCGAGCGTGACCGAGCGTCTTCCAAACTGATTGGGAGAGACCTCGGCATACACAAACGGCTCATTCTCGCTATCGCGCAGGACTGCGGAATCCGGCACGGTGATCGCGTTTTGGATTTTTCCCGCTTGAACGGTGGCAGTCACGTACATGTCCTTTTTCAGCTTCTCGCCCGGATTCAAGGTCTCGATGCGCGCGGGCAAAGTGCGGGTGCTGGGATCGAGGGCCGCCGCCACATAGGAAATACGCCCCTGGAAGGAATTGGGATAAGCATCTGTCTGAATCGTGACCGTATCGCCGACTCGAACGTAGGGCAAATCTTTTTGATAGGCGTTCACCAGTACCCACACCGTTCCGGTATCGGAAATGGTGAAGCACTGCGTGTTGCCCGGCTGGAGAAGCTGTCCCGCGGAAACCAGTTGATCGACCACTTCCCCGCCGATGGGGGCCCGCACCGGCACTTCATATGACGTAGGGCCTTTATCGACGGCATCAGGATCGGCGACGCCCATTACTCTGAGTGCGGCCCCGGCGGACGCCAAGTCGCCCCCAGCCTGTACCTCGGCGGATTCTGCCTGCTCCAGATCTTTGACCGCGATGGCGTGATGCTCGTACAGATCCTTGGAACGGGTAAAGCTCTTCTCCGCCAACGAGTAGGCATCTTTGGCTTTCAGATAATTGGTCCGCAGTTGCGAGTAGTCGGCGCTGGCCACATACAGCATGGGCTGGCCCTGGTGCACTTTCTGTCCGGGAACAACCACGACCCGGCTCACCGGACCGCTTACTTGCGTAATCACCGGCGTAGTACGAAAACCGTTGTATGCCACTGCTCCGCTAAGGCGCAGAGTGCGAGTCAAGGTTGTGGTTTGGACCGTTACCACCTGCACGTGCGACATCTGTTCCGGCCGCAAAGTAAACAATTCGGGATGGTTGGGGTCCTTCGCGATGTTAGTGTTTGCCGGTGTATCCGATTTCGGGCCGTCGCAACCAGCAAAGGCCAGCACGCTAAGCAAACAAGGCAATCAAGAACGTCTGGCGGCGAGCTTTGTGATTCCACATTCTCATGGCAGGTTCCTCGCACCGACCGCTTGCTTCATCTGTTCGAGAGCTGTCATATAGGACGCCAGGGCCTGGCGATAGGCCAGTTGAGCCGCGCGGTAGCTGCGCTCGGCGTCCAGAAAATCCAGCAGGCTGGCGGCGCCGGCCTTGTATGCGTACTCGCTGATATCGCGCGAGTCCTGTGCTTGTTTCAGATATTCCGAGGTGTAGAGCTGCACGATCTCGTCGTTGCTGCGCAAAGCCTCGTAGGCATTGGCAACATCGGACAGCACGGTATCGCTGGCCGAGAGCTGTGTTTCCTGGGCCTGGGTAAGGGCGTAGCGAGTGCGAGCAATCTCTCCCTGATTGCGATTGAAAATCGGCAGATCGAAGCCGACGAAGATCGAAGCGGAATTTTGTCCCGCGGTGTGAGTGAAATCATAAGTGCCGTTCACGTCCACCTTGGAGTTAGCCTTGGCCAGATCAATCTGGCTCTGGGCCGCGGTCACGCCTAGCAGGGCGGCCTGAAAGTCCGGACGCTCGCGCAGAGCTTTTGCCTGCAAATCCTCCAGGTTGCCTTTGAGCGGCTGGTAGGCCAGATCGCCCATGACGTCGAAATTCGCCGGTACGGCGTCGTAGCCTATTAGCTCCCGCAGGCCGACCAGCGCCTGCGCTCTCGCCAACCGGGCTGAGGAAACGTCGGTCTGGAACTGCAACAGCTGCAGCTTGATCTTGAGATAGTCACCTTCGCTGATGGCGCCCGCTTTGAACTGTGCGTCCGCGATGTCAACCGTGGCCCGGAAATCCTTCAGGTCCTGCTGCGCGAACAGCAAAGTCGACTCGGCAAGCAGCACGCTGACGAATTGTTGTCCCACATTGAAGGCCAGTGTGCGCTCGGCGTCTGAGACCTGAGCACGCGTGACTGCCGTCTGGTCGCGGGCGGCTTGCAGGCGGTGTTGCCGTTTGCGTCCGCGTTCAAAAAGATAAGACAGCCCCAGGTCGAACTGCTGGGTCAGATTCAGATCGTCGGCCGAAAAATCACCGGGCGTAAAAATGGGGATAAATTGGGAGTCGGCCCCAAAGCTGGGGTTAGGGCGCAAATTCGCTGTGATCTCCTGCGCCTGGTTTTGCAGGATCAGGGTTCGCGTCGCCTTGATGGAATGATTGTGCACCAGCGCCAAATCAATGGCCTGATCAAGGCTGATCGTTGTTGTTTGAACCCCGGTTGTATTTTGCGGCGGATTCGTATTTTGCCCCGCGACAACGCCCGTCAGCAGCAGGAGGAAGACCGCGGCGACGAGCGCAATGGCATGGTAAGCGCATAGACTGCGGATCAAAGCGCGCCGACCTCGGTATGATCTTGCGACTTATGTTTAAAATAATCGAGCACCCCACCAAGGCTCTGGCGTCCGCATACAGCTCCTGAATGGAAATGTGACCTGAACAGGGAAAGCAACAAATCGCGAACGGAATTAGGCCAAGCTGATGGGAGGAGGGCGAATGTACAGCCGGAAGGAATAGAGGACAGGCTTGGGGCGCATTTGCAGTCGACCGACAAACTCCGCGCTGGCCGACATGGTAAAGAACGCAACCAGAAGAATAAGAGCGCTGATGGACGGAGCCATCAGGCAAATGAGGCATGCGGGGCTGCTGGAAGAAGATCGATCCAGCTCTACTACCCTTTGCGCATCAGGCACGCCAAGACCGCAGAAATGGGTGGCCTGGAGGGTAGTGGACAGCAGAACCAGGGCCAGGCACACAATCGCAAGACACGCTAAACCCTTTCGCTGATCGGTGTCGGAGATTCACTGTGCTTAGTGCCACGGGCTGTTGGATGCAACTAACCAGCCCTTTAGTAGTTCCCAACCTTACAGAATCTGGTGATTCTAGCACCGAAAGCACCCCTGGCCCTCTAATCCGAAGGGCCGTGCCTCTTGTCCGACAACAGCTTTCGGGCCGCTTCCAGCTCCTTTCGCTTCTGCGCATCCACCTTGGGATAGGACAGATTCAAGCCGTCGAGCGTGTCCACGATGGCTGCGGCCACGGCCAGGCGGGTGAACCATTTGTTGTCCGCGGGAATGACGAACCAGGGCGCATGCGGCGTGGCGGTGTTCGCGATCATCTCTTCGTAGGCCTTCATGTAGTCGTCCCAGTGTTCGCGCTCGTGGAGGTCGGCGGAAGAAAATTTCCAGTTCTTCTCCGGTTGCTGCAAGCGATCGAGGAATCTGTTCTTCTGCTCCTTCTTCGACACATTGAGAAAGAACTTGCGGATCACAAAACCGTTGCGGGAAAGATAGCGCTCGAAGGCGCAAATATCCTGAAATCGTTCCTGCCAGATGTTTTTGGTGACCAGAGGCGCGGGCATTCTCTCGTTGGCCAGAATCTCCGGGTGGACCCGGACGATCAGCACCTCTTCATAGTAAGAGCGATTGAAAATGCCGATGCGGCCGCGCTCGGGCAGGCATTTCATGGTGCGCCACAAATAGTCGTGGTCCAGTTCCTCCGCGGAGGGAGTCTTGAAGGAATAAACCTGGCAGCCCTGCGGATTCACGCCAGACATCACGTGCTTGATGACGCCATCTTTTCCGGCGGCATCCATGGCTTGAAAGATGAGCAGCAGGCCCCATCGGTCCTGGGCGTAGAGCTTGTCCTGCAGCTCGGCCATGCGGGCGATACCTTTGGCGAGCAGTTCTCCGGCGCGCTCCTGGGAATGGAGCTTGGCGGTATCGGCGGGATCGTGGTCCTTGAGGCGGAATTTCTTGCCATGCTCTACGCGGTACGGCTTGGAAAACTTGCTGGCCCAACTCATTCAGGACCTCCATGTTGCACCGGCGTCATCCTGACGGACTTCAGTCCGGAAGGATCCGGCGCGGAGCGGTTCAACTCCGACCCACCAACACATCTGCTTCACGCAAGGTGCTTCGCAAGCTCAGCATGACGCCAGTAATCGAAGCGGAATTCTTAAGTCAAGGCTGCCCGGCGAATTTACTTCTTGACCAGCCTCTTCAACGCCGCCACATTCCTGCGATCATCTCCCGGCTCGTCAATAGGAGTCTCGGCGATGAAGGCGGCATGCGCCAGTCGTGGGTCATTCAACAAGCTGCGAAACGGCTCCAGTCCGATGCTTCCCTGCCCGATGTGCTGATGACGATCCAGCTTCGATCCCCGCGCGGCTTTGGCGTCATTACAATGCCACACACGAACATTCTTGAGACCGACGGTTTCGTCCAGGTGCTTGAGTGTATCTTGCATTCCCTGCAGCGGCTCACAATGTCGTAGCCCGCGACGTGAGTGTGGCAGGTATCGATGCACGCGCCAACCGGAACCAGGTGGCGCAGGTACTCCAGCACCTCGGCGACCTGCTCGAAGCTGCCGCCGAGTGAGTATTCGGCCCCGGCCGTGTTTTCGATCAGGATGGTGAGGCCGTGACTTGTCTAGGTCGAGTCCCTGGGCCGCGGCGGCGATGGCGGCCGCTGTCCGCATCAAGCCCTGTTCCCGATCAGATCCGCGAAACGATCCCGGATGCAGGACCAGATACTCCGCGCACAGAGCCAACGCCCGCTCGATTTCGCCGCGAAATGCCTCTATCGATTTTTTCAGGAACAACTCGTTCGTTCCGGCAAGGTTCACCAGGTAGTTGGTGTGGATGACCAGAGGCTTCAGATCATACTGATCGCGCAGCCGCTTCATCTGCTCGCAATGCGGGCGGTCCAATTCGTGCGGAGCCCACTGCCGCGGGCTGGAGGAAAATATCTGAAAGGTATTGCAACCCAGCCGGTAAGCTCTTTCGGCGGCGAGTTGTACGCCGCCTGCGCTCGAGGTGTGGATGCCGATTCGCCGCGAAGTCAATCGGGGCGGGCGCTTTGGCGAGGGCAGCTTGAGAATGTCTTGTTCGCGGGCGATGGAACGGGGCACTAGCTCAGTTTGCCACTTTCGGAGAGGCAGTTCCAGTTTGAGGCGCAGTTTCTGGTTTCTAGTTTCTGGATTCGTTCGCGCCTCTCTTCCACCGGCGTCATCCTGAGCTTGCGAAGGATCTGGCGTGGAGCGGATGTGCACTTGGCTAGTTTTCAAATGGGTGCACGCCAGGTCCTTCGGGACTGAAGTCCCTCAGGATGACGACGGTGGAGAACTTGTCATTCCGAGCCAGGTTTATCGGCGAGGAATCTGCTGCTGCCGGCCAGTGCAACAGCAGATTCCTCGCGCGGCCAAGCCGCGCTTCGGAATGACACGTTGCTTTAGAGATTTGAAGCTGCATCACTATCTTCCCAGTGCTTTATTTGCGGTGCAACGGGCAACAACGATAAACTCAAGGGCTGGTGTAGCGAGGAAATCCCATGTTAGTCGTGATGAAGGCGCAGGCCACCGAAGAGCAGATCAGCGCCGTTTGCCAGAAGATTGAGGAATTGGGCTACCGGGCCCATTCCATGCCGGGAGCGCAGCGCACTGCCATCGGAATTACCGGAAACCGCGGCGAAGTCGAACCCGGCACGCTGGACGAGATGCCGGGCGTGCAGGAACTGATCCGCGTCAGCAAGCCCTACAAGCTGGTCAGCCGCGACGTCAAAGCAGGAAAACACGGTCATCACTTTCGCCGGCACTGACGCCACCTTCGGTGGGCCTGGACTGGCGGTCATTGCCGGGTCCTTGCGCCATCGAAACTCGCGAACAGACCATGGCCGTGGCCGAGCATGGTCTACCGCGCCGGCGCGCAATTCTTTCGCGGAGGCGCTTACAAGCCGCGCACCTCGCCCTATTCCTTCCAGGGTCTGGGCGAACAGGGCCTGCAGATCATGGCCGAAGTCCGCGACCGATTCGGCATGAAGATCGTCACCGAAGCCATCGACAACGAATCGATGGACCTGGTGGAGAAGTACGCCGACGTGATCCAGATCGGCGCCCGCAACATGCAGAACTATTCGCTGCTCAAACGCGCCGGACGGGCCCGCAAGCCGGTGCTGCTCAAGCGCGGCATGTCGGCCACGCTGGAAGAATTCCTGATGGCGGCCGAGTACGTGATGAGCGAAGGCAATTACAAGGTCATCCTGTGCGAGCGCGGAGTGCGAACTTTTGCCGACCACACCCGCAACACGCTCGACCTGAGCATCGTGCCCGCGGTGCAAAGGCTCAGTCACCTGCCCATCGTCGTCGATCCCAGTCACGGCACGGGCAAACGCAACAAGGTCACGCCCTCTGTCGCGGGCTGCAATCGCGGTGGGCGCGGATGGGCTGATCGTCGAAGTCCACCACGATCCCGACCGGGCGATGTCCGACGGCATTCAGTCCCTCTATCCCGAGCAGTTCGACGAACTGATGACGCAGGTCCGGCAGATCGCGCCGGTGGTGGGAAGGATGGTGCCGGCGATCGGCAATCATCCCCGAGCGTCGGATGCGCTGCCGGCACAGTCCGGCTGTTCGATCCGCGGTCAGCCCATTAGCTTGAGAAAATTTCTTCTCCTCGCGGTCCTGCTTCCGATTCGTCGGTGGCTCTGGGTTGGTGGTATTTCCGGGAGCGCCAGCTCCCCGCCTACGGCCCCGCCTATCGCGAGTATGCCTACGTCACCAACGGCAAGAGCAACACCGTTTCGGTGATTGATCTGCGTACCTTTCAGCCTGCCCGCACCATTCGTGTGGGAAGCGAACCGACCGGCATCGCGGCCAACCGCAAGAAAAACGAAATCTATGTCGTCAACACGCAGTCGAACAGCATCAGCGTGATTGATGCGGAGCGCAATGAACTGGTGGCGACCATCGGCGTGCATGGCGGGCCGTACTTCATTGATGTATCGGCGGACGGCAAGCGGGCATATGTCGCGAATTCAAAATCGGCCAACGTCTCCGTACTGGATTTGGACAAGCGCGCTGGTGCTGGGAAATATCCGGGTCGGCGCTTCGCCCGGACTGGCGCAGGTTTCGCCCGACGGTTCGACCGTGGTGGTCAGCAATCGGGGAGACCATACGGTCTCGCTGATTGACGCCGCGCAACTCAAAGTACGCAGCACCATTCCCATTTGCCAGGAGCCCGAAGACATCGCCATCCTTCCCGACAGCAGCAAGGCCTTCGTGGCCTGCACCGGCTCCGCGCAGGTGGCATCCATCGATTTGAAGACCGACAAGCTGCTGGCCCTGCTGGACGTAGGCAAGACGCCGGTGGACCTGGCGCTGAAGCCGGACGGCGGCGAACTGGTGGTCACCAACTTCGATTCCGACAATATTTCGATCATCGAAACCTCGACCAACGAAGTGGGCGGCAGCTACCTGATCGGCACCCATCCCGACGCGGGGCCTCGTGACCAGCGACAGCTCGCGGCTGTATGTAAGCAACTTCGGCTCGAATACGATCGCGGTCTATGACATTGACATCGGCAAGCTGATTGCGACGCTGCCGGTCGGCAGTCATCCGGATGGGCTGGCGCTATCGCAGAGTGAAAATTATCTGCTGGTGCTGGATTCGCAATCCGGCGACGTGACCGTGATTCAGAAACGCGCTCTCACCAAACTCGAGCCCAGCGAGTATTCCCTGCTGACGATGATTCCGGTCGGCGTGCAGCCGAATAATATTGTGGTGAAATCGTTCGTGCTGGCTAAGCCGGCGCCGTAGAACTTCAAAAGCGGCCACGGATTTACGCGGATCTTCACGGATTCAATCACCCTGTCATCCTGAGCGGAGTCACGACTTCGCTTCGCGAAGTCATGGCGAAGTCGAAGGACCCCTATAAGCTTTCCTGCATTGTCACCGTAGCGCCGCCGTCCCGGCGGCTGTCGTGGGGGCGTCCCGCCCCTACTACGAGGGCAGGATGCCCTCGCGACAGCCGGCGAGACGCCGGCGCTACACATTTCGTGGATTGGCTCGACCGGCTTAGGATGATTGGGCGCCGCAGCACTTCTTGTACTTCTTGCCGGAGCCGCAAGGACAGGGATCGTTGCGTCCGACTTTGGCGGCGCCGCGAACGACCTGCTGCACAGTTTGCGCCTCTCCGGACCCGGCCATGCGGGCCTGCTCCAGTTCGCGCTTCTTCTTGCGCTGGAAAGATTCTTCCAGTTCATCGACCGACGTAGAGACATTCCGCGGAGGACGGCTGCCATTGCCATCTGCCCCTGCGCCATGCGGCTGAGCTTCAGGCGCGTGCTAGCCGGGCGCTCCAGAATCTGCATCAGGTAGAGATAGCGGGCCGTCTCTTCCTGGAAGCGCTGCATCATGGCTTCGAACATGTCGAAGGACTCGCGCTTGTACTCGACCAGCGGATCGTGCTGTCCGTAGCCGCGCAGACCGATGCCCTCTTTCAGGTGGTCCATGTCCCGCAGGTGGTCTTTCCACTGCGAGTCGAGGACGCTCAGCATGATCATGCGCTCGTGGTAGCGCATGGCGTCGGGGCCGATCAGCTTTTCTTTCGCGTCGTAGCGTTCTTTCAGCTTGTCGAAGATGGCGTCGCCCAGTTCCTGACGGCTCAGCGACTCGGGCTTGATTCCTTCGGCCAGAATGTCCACGCCGAAGCGGGTGAAGATCGCATCTTTCAGTCCCTTGATGTCCCAATTGTCGGGATGGACTTTGACTCCGCAGAACTGGTCCATCACATCGCTGAGAATGCCGGAAACGTAATCTTCGAGGATGAGTTCTTTCTGCTCCACGCCCTCGAGCAACTGGCGGCGCAGGCCGTACACGGCCTCGCGCTGCTTGTTCATCACATCGTCGTACTCGAGCAGATGTTTGCGGGCCTCGAAGTTCTGGGCTTCGACTGCCTGCTGCGCGGTGGCGATGCGGCGCGTGATCAGCCGCGACTCGATCGGGATGCCCTCTTCCATGCCCAGCCGCTGCAGCAAATTCGAAACCCACTCCTTGGCGAAGATGCGCATCAGGTCATCTTCGAGCGAAAGATAGAAGCGCGAAGATCCGGGATCGCCCTGGCGACCGGCGCGGCCGCGAAGCTGGTTGTCAATGCGCCGCGCTTCGTGGCGTTCGGTGCCGAAAATGTGCAGGCCGCCGACCGCCGTGACTTCGTCGTGTTCCTTGTCGGTTTGGACCTTGTAGCGATTGAATATTTCGGTCCACTGGTCGGTGGGAACGACGTACTCATTTCCGGCGTAGTACCAGACCGTGCTCTTGGTCTCGTCCACGTCGATCTGAATCTTGCCCTGGGCGGCGCGCAGGGGTTGCGCGATTCCCTTCTTCACGCACTCCTGCTTGGCCATGAATTCAGGATTGCCGCCGAGCAGAATGTCGGTACCGCGGCCGGCCATGTTGGTGGCGATGGTGACCATGCCTTTGCGTCCGGCCTGGGCCACGATCTCGGCTTCGCGCTCGTGATACTTGGCGTTCAGCACGACGTGCTTGATATTTTTCTTCTTCAGCAGCTCGGACAGTCGCTCCGACTTTTCGATGGAAGTGGTGCCGACCAGCACGGGCCGGCCCGTGCCATAGCAGCTTCTGGATTTCGTCCGCGGCGGCAAAATACTTTTCTTTTTCCGTTCGATAGACGACGTCCGGATTCTCCTCCCGCAACATTGTCTTGTTGGTCGGAATCACCATGACTTCGAGGCGGTAAATCTTTTCGAATTCCGCAGCTTCGGTTTCCGCCGTGCCGGTCATGCCGGCCAGTTTCCTGTACATGCGGAAATAGTTCTGGAAGGTGATGGTGGCGAGCGTCTGGTTCTCGCGCTCGATCTTGACGTTTTCCTTGGCTTCGACTGCCTGGTGCAGGCCATCGGACCAGCGGCGGCCGGGCATCAGGCGACCGGTGAACTCGTCCACGATGATGACTTCGCCGTCTTTCACCACGTACTCGACGTCGCGCTTGTACAGTGCGTGGGCCTTGACCGCGGTATCGACGTGGTGCTTGAGGTCCCAATTTTCGGGATCGGCAATATTTCCGATGCCCAGAAGCTGCTCCACTTTTTCCCAGCCCACGTCGGTGACCGTGATGCTCCGGTGCTTTTCATCCACGACGAAGTCGCCGGTAAGTTCTTTGGGCTCGCCGGGGGCGGTGTCAATCTCTTCGCCCTTCTCCAGCTTGGGAATGATGCGATTGACCCGGGCGTATTTGTCGGTGGATTCTTCGCTGGCGCCGGAAATGATCAGCGGAGTACGGGCTTCGTCGATCAGGATGGAATCCACTTCGTCGACGATGGCGAAGTTGTGCTTGCGCTGCACGCAATCGTGAAGATCAAACTTCATGTTGTCGCGCAGGTAGTCGAAGCCGAACTCGTTGTTGGTGCCGTAGGTGACGTCGGAGGCGTAGGCATCGCGGCGCTCTTCATCGTCCAGATCGTGCACGATGACGCCGACGGTCAAGCCGAGGAAGCGATAGAGCTTGCCCATCCACTCAGAGTCGCGCTTGGCCAGGTAGTCGTTGACCGTGACCACGTGGACGCCGCGTCCGCTGAGCGCGTTGAGATACACCGGCAGGGTCGCGACCAGCGTCTTGCCTTCGCCGGTCTTCATCTCGGCAATCTTGCCCTGGTGCAACACCATGCCGCCGATCAACTGCACATCGAAGTGGCGCATGTTCAGCACCCGGCGTCCGGCTTCGCGGACCACGGCGAAGGCTTCCACCAGAAGCTCGTCCAGCGCCTCGTTGATGACCTTGGTGCGCTCGTCTTCGAGCTGCTTCAGGCGGTCGGAATCGGCCTCCGGTTCGTCGGGCAGGCTAGCCAGGCGTTCCTGAATGCGTTGCCGGAATTCGTCCGTCTTGGCGCGCAGCTGGTCGTCCGAAAGCTGCTGCATCTGCGGCTCAAGCGCATTGATGGCCTCGACCTGAGGCATCAGCCGCTTCAGTTCGCGCTCGTTCTTGGTCCCGAAAACCTTGCCTAATAGAGTGTTAATCAAATCAAAATACCTTCTGGAGGCAGCACGGCCCTTAACTAGAAGCCTAGCATATTAGATGCGGCGGCAACGGGTAAGTCGCTGGGAGGAGTCTTTCAGTAGCGCCGGCATCTTGCCGGCTGTCCCGAGGGCGTCTCGCCCTCGGAACGCGGCGGGCGAGACGCCCCCGGACAGCCGCCGGGACGGCGGCGCTACTTGGCGGATGCAGTTTCGGCAACGGCGCCGTTCTCATGTAATATTTTCGCGAAACCAATGCCCACATTTTACGATCGCTTCGTCGAGTGCGTAGAGCACTGGCCCAAGAACGTCGCCCTGGAAATCCAGCGTCGCGACAAAGTCGAGAGCTGCACCTACGCAGAATTGCGGCACTGGGCCGAGTCGGTCGGATCCTGGTTGGGTAGCAATGGATTTCAATCCGGCGCGCGCGTTGTTATTCTGGCCGACAATCATCCCCGCTGGGTGGCCGTTTTCCTGGGCGTGGTCGCGTCCGGATGCACCGCAGTTCCGCTCGACACAGCATTGCACGCCGACCAGATCACCACTCTGCTTAAAGACAGCGGCAGCACGTTGCTGTTCTGCGACGTCAAACATCTGGCGACCGCGCGGGAGGCGATCGGCTCGTTGCCGGTCAAGACCGCGCTCATCAATCCTGCTGAGCAGAAAGACAACAATCCTGATACGACCCTGACCGGCGATCTCGACAGCATCTTCGCCTCGGGCCCGAGCGGCTTCAAACCTGCCGCCGTTGCTGCGGATGTCGTCGCCTCCCTGCTCTACACCTCGGGCACTACGTCCGATCCCAAGGGCGTGATGCTCACGCACGCCAATCTGCTGGGCGAAGTCGAATCAGTGTTCCAGTGGGCGCACGTCGGTCCCGAGTGACGCCGTGCTTGGGGTATTGCCGCTATTCCACGTGCTCTCGCAGATGGCTAATCTATTGCTGCCGCTGGTGAAAGGCGCCCGGGTCGTCTACCTGGAAACGCTGAACACCACTGAACTGTTGCGCGCGCTCAACGAGCGGCAGATCACGATTTTTGCCGTGGTACCGCAATTTTTCTACCTGATCCACGAACGCATATTCAAGGAAGTCGCCAAGCGCGGCCAACTGGCTGGCTGGGCGCTGAAGACTCTGATGTCGCTCAACCGCGGCCTGCGCTCCATCGGACTCAATGCTGGCCGCATCTTCTTCGGCAAGCTGCACAGTACCTTCGGCGACCGCATGCGCTACCTGATCACCGGCGGCTCGCGTTTCGATCCGCAAATCGGATACGACTTCTACGCCCTCGGCATTGACGTCCTGCAGGCCTACGGTCTGACCGAGACCACTGGTGCGGCTTTCGCCGCGCTGCCCCATCACAACGTGATCGGCTCTGTCGGACCGCCGCTGCCTGGAGTGGAGGGAAAGATTGTCGATCCGAAACCTGGGGAAGACGGCGGACCCGCCGTCGGCGAGATTGCCATCAAGGGCGCCATCGTGATGAAGGGCTACTGGAACCGTCCGGACGCCACGGCCGCCGTCCTGAAAGACGGCTGGCTGCATACCGGCGATCTCGGCTACTTCGACTCGGGTGGCAATCTATTTATCACCGGTCGCGAGAAAGACGTCATTGTGCTGAGCAACGGCAAGAACGTCTATCCCGAGGAGATTGAGGCCTACTATCTGAAATCTCCCTACATTAAGGAAATCGGAGTGATGGCGCTCGAGAGCGAGCCCGGTAATCCCGCTTCCGACCGGCTCTACGGCGTGGTCGTGCCCGACTTCGACGTATTGAAAGAGCGAAAGGTCGTGAACGCGAAAGAAGTGATTCGCTTCGATATTGAGAGCATCTCGGCAAAGATTCCGTCGACCAAACGGATCGGCAGCTACGAAATCTGGCAGGACCCTTTGCC
The DNA here is from genome assembly GCA_963812835.1 of Terriglobia bacterium. Taxonomy (GTDB): domain Bacteria; phylum Acidobacteriota; class Terriglobia; order Terriglobales; family Acidobacteriaceae; genus JAIQFF01. The sequence continues at coordinate 264,820 of CAWEWN010000006.1, read as the reverse complement.
CCGCACCACCACCCGCAAGCTCAAACGCTTCGAAATGGAAAAGCGGGTACGCGCAAACCAGAAAAAGGGACAGTCGGATTCCGAAGTCTCCTCCGCGCCAGCGCTAAGCGCTGAAGATCAGCAATGGCTGGACCAGCCAGAGGTGCAGCAGGCGCTGAAAGTGATTCGCGAATCCAGCAAGACTGCGTCCGAGGTAATCCGCCCCAACGATAATCTCGAGCTCGATCTTGGCCTCGATTCCATGCAGCGGATTGAATTGCTGGTGGCTGTCGAAAAAGAACTTGGCGGGGACGTTGAAGAGTCCGCCCTGGCGGACATTTATACCGTCCGCCAACTGGTCGACGCGATTCGTGAAAGTGCAGCCGCCGGCAAAACGCGCCCCAGTACGGGCCAGCAGTCGGCAGGATGGAAATCGGTTCTACAGGAGGAGCCGACCGATCCAGAGGTTCTGGCGCTGGCGCGGCCCGGGCGGGTGTCGGAACGCTTCCTGTATGCCGGGTTCAAGCCGCTTCAGATTTTTGCCTATGACCGATTTCATCTGCGAGTAAGCGGTCTGGAGAAACTTCCGGCGCAGGGCCCTTACATTATTTCTTCCAATCACCAGAGCTATCTCGACCCGGTTGTGCTCGCGTCCCTTGTGCCCTGGTCAGTGTTCCGCAACCTGTTCGCGGTGGGCACGAGTGAAATTTTCGGTTCGGGCTTTATGCGCCGTCTCGCGCGGTGGCTGCGTGTAATCGTCGTTGATCCCGATGCGAACCTGGTTTCGGCCATGCGCGCCGGCGCCTTCGGGCTGCGGCATGGCCGCATCCTGATTCTTTATCCTGAAGGTGAACGCAGCATTGATGGCACGCCCAGAATTTTCAAGAAGGGCGCCGCCATTCTTTCCATTCATCTGCAGGTGCCAATTGTTCCGGTGGCAATTGAGGGCTTTCACGATGCGTGGCCGAGAGGCAAGCCGTTTCAGCAATTCGCACCGCTCCAGATCCAGTTCGGAGATCCGATCTATCCTCCACCCGAAGGTGAGGTATCAGAATCGGCATACGAAGGCCTTACGGCAGAGTTGAAGTCACGCGTGGTCGGAATGTGGGAGGGATTGCGGGGCGAGAAGGAGTCCGAAAGTTACCCACCCGATCAGGCTCGTGATCTGCCTGAGAAATAATTCAAGAATTCGCGCAGTGAAAAGAATGGGAAGGGCACGAGTTCACTCGTGCCGCCAGATCGCCAAGCCCGGATGCGCTTTAGCGCCTGAGGTTGGCTATTTGGCCCGTGGATGCGTTTGATCGTAAACCTGCAGCACGTGTTTGATGGAAAGCTGCGTGTACCGTTGCGTCGTGGAAAGCCGCTCGTGGCCCAGCATCTCCTGAATCGCGCGCAGGTCAGCGCCTTCCTCCAGCATGTGCGTTCCGAACGCGTGCCGCAAGGTGTGCGGATGAACGTCGGGAGACAGACCCTTGGCAACCGCGATTTTCTTGATGATGCGCCCCACGCTGCGCGTGGTCAGGCGACCGCCGCGCCAGTTGATCAGCAATGCCGACGAACTCTTTTTGCGTTCTGACAATATTTGCATGCGGGCGGGCAGGTAGGCCTTGAGCGCCACCGTTACCGCGTTGCCGAAAAGGACGTAACGCTGCTTCTTCCCCTTGCCCCGGATAAGAATGGCCTCGTCGCTCAGGCGGATGTCCTCGAGATTGATCCCGATCAGCTCCGAGTTGCGGATGCCACAGCCGTAGAGCAACTCGAGCATCATCCGGTCGCGCTCGGGAAAGGCCGCGACTTCGGGCATCTGCCCGTCGAGCACGACATTCATTTCTTCGATCGTGGGAACCCTGGGGAGCTTTTTGGCCAGCTTCGGGGTCGAGACCAGGGCTGCGGGATTCTGTTCGACCACACCCTCCTGGGCGAGCCAGCGATAGAGCGAGCGCACCGCGGCCAAGGCGCGCGCTACGGAAGGCTTGTCCAATCCTTTTTCGTAGAGACGGGACAGAAATCCGCGGATGGCGACGTGGTCGATCTGTTTCAAGTTGCGCGGACCGATGTAAGCGACGAACTCCTTCAGGTCGCCGACGGTACGCCTTGATGGTATGTTCCGAGGCATTGCGTTGGTCGAGCACTTGTAGAAAGTCGCGTACTGCTTTCTCGACGATTGTAGATTTCATATCAAATGCCCCGTAGCGCCGGCGTCCCACCGGCTGTCGCGAGGGCGTCTCGCCCTCGCACGGACGGCAGGATGCCCTCCGGACAGCCAGCCAGAGGCCGGCGCTACAAAGATCTCGCCTTCGCTCTGGGATGATGCTTCTGATACACGCTCTTCAGCCGATCCAGAGCTAAATGCGTGTACACCTGCGTGGTCGAAATATCAGCATGACCCAGGATGGTCTGCACCGTCCGCAGGTCAGCGCCGTTCTCTACCATGTGCGTGGCGCAGCTATGCCGGAGCATATGCGGACTGGCGTTGCGCCCTGCGGTTACTGAAGCGGCGCGAACCATCTGCCAGACTCGCTGCCGGGTTAACTTTCTGCCGCCTCGTCCCAGGAATAAAAGTGGCGAGTTCTTCCCTTTCGCAAGAATCCCTCGCGCATCTTTCATGTAATCAGTCGAGTGCGTCCTGCGCGCCTTTGCCCAAAGGGACTATCCGTTCCTTGTCACCCTTGCCGCGCACCAGCAGGCATCCCAGGTCGAGTTTCAGGTCTTCCAGTTTGACGCCGACGATCTCCGACACTCGCAGCGCCGCGGCATAGAAAACCTCCAGCATGGCGCGGTCGCGCGCCGCAATCGGCCTCGGCATCCTTGCGGTTCGAATTCGCACGTGGACTTGTGAGCATGGCGTCCATTTCGTCGCGCGCCAGCGCTTTGGGCAACACCTTCCACTGTTTGGGCGAATCGATGTTCAGCGTGGGATCGTGTTCAACCATCTTGTCGAGCAGAAGGTAGCGATACAGGTGTCGCAGGGCCGAGAGTTTCCGCCCGACGGAACGCCCGTCCACAGAATTGCCGAACAATTGCTGGATGAACTCACGCACATGTTTGCGTTGGGCATTGAGCAGCGTGCGTTTGTGTTTCTCGAGAAAGAAGGCGAACTGTCCAATGTCTGTGGTGTAGGCGGCAACGGTGAGCGGAGCGAGTCCCTTTTCGATCTTCAGATAGTCGACGAATCTGTCGATTACGCGAGGTTTGGCTGCAAGAGGCACATACCAAGTATGCGCATTATCGGACACTCAGGAAAGTAGCAAAGAAGGTTAACCACGGAGGACACAGAGGACATTGATCATTCCCTCAGTTGTCCTCTGTGTCCTCCGTGGTTAGTGAATTTCTTTCAGGATTTCTACCGCATACAGCGCGCCTTCAGGCGTTTCTTCATGTTTGAAGTAGGCGAACACATCTCTCCCCTGCCCCAGATGTTCGCGGATTCGATCCACCATGGCGCGGCGCTCGTCGGGCGTGTAGGAAGGCTTGCGGTAGCGGTAGTAACAGAAATCGGCCGTCACCACATCGGGCGTGACCCGCTCTTCGGTTTCGGCGACGCACAGCGCCCGGTTGCTGCTCTTCAACAGATTGAAGATTTCATCGGTGAACCACGAAGGATTGCGGAATTCAAATGCCGCTTGCACCGCGCGCGGCAATGCGGGCAGAAATTCTTCCAGCACCTTCACATCGGCTTTCAGGTTCGGCGGCAGCTGGAACAGCACAGGTCCCAGTTTTCCCGCCTGCGCCAGCGGTTCGATGGTGCTGAAGAAGCGGGGCACAAAATCGGCAGTCCCTTTGAGCCGTTTGATGTGAGTAATGACCTGGTGGGCCTTCACTCCGAAACGAAAGCCGGCGGGAGTTTCCGCGATCCATTTTTGCGCGGTGGTTTCCTTGATCAACTGGCGGAAGGTGAAGTTCACTTCCACGGTGTTCAATTGGGTGGCGTAGTGCTGAAGAAAGTTCTTCTGCGGAAGCTTGACGGGATAAAAATCGGGTTTCCAACTGGGGTATGCCCATCCCGAGGTTCCGACGTAGAGTTGTGCCATGTGTGACCTTTAATATTCGCGTCGGAGATTATATCTTGCGGGGCTTTTTGCCTGGCGCTGGCTTCTTCTTGGAGATAGGTTGCGCTGTCTTCTTTTTGCTTCCGGCTTGGGTTGCTATGTTCAGCCCAGTTGCAGCGGCGGCAGAAGGCTGGCGAGCTATGCCTCGCCGCGCGGGCGGCGTCGCCCGCGTTCACATCGGCCGCTAGCTTCGGCAACTTTTGCTTAAGCTTGAGAGTCGGCTCGAACAGGTCTCCCATTTTTTCTACGCGCTTGAGCACCTGGCCAGCCTCGAACACCAGCAAGGTCGCGTCTTTCTTCTTCAACAATTGCTCGACTTCCTCCCACTTCACGGGGGTCGAAACCGTGGGATGCTCGCGCGCCCGCAACGAGTAAACCGCAATTGTCGTTTTGTGGTCGTCGTTCTGGCTCCAGTCCACCAGCACTTTACCTTTGCGCAACTCCTTCTTCATGTCCGAAACCACAAGGTCGCGATGCTGGTCTTCCAGCAGCCGGGCGAGCGCGTGGGCAAATGGTTTGGTTTCTTCGTAGGTTGTGGCAGTGTTCAGCGGAACATAGATCTGCAGTCCCTTGGAGCCCGACGTCTTGGGAAAACTCTGCAGGCCGAAGTGCTCAAAGATTTCCCGCAGCCACATCCCAACCTGGGCGCACTGCACGATGTTGGCGGGCGGTCCGGGATCGAGATCGAACACCATCATGGTGGGACAGTTAGTGTTCTTGGCCAGCGACAGCGAAGGATGCAATTCGATCGCGGCCAAGTTCGCCATCCAGACCACCGTGGACAGGTCATCGGCCAGAATGTAGTTAACGTTGCGCCGGTTTCCGTCGCTCCAGATGGGGGCGGTCTTCACCCACTCGGGCCGGTGCGCGGTGGCGTTCTTCTCGAAAAAATATTCGCTGTCCACACCGTTGGGATAGCGCTTAAGGGTCAGCGCGCGTCCTGCCAGGTGGGGAACGAGCACCGGCGCTATGTGGGCGTAGTAGTCGATGACCTGTCCCTTGGTGAAGCCAGTCGCGGGATACAGGACTTTGTCCAGGTTGGACAACTTCAGCTGCCGGCCCTCGATTTCAACCATCGGTGAAGTGCTCACGCAACAAGTATAGCGGCGGGGAAGGTACCGTGTGGCGCGGGCGCCCCCGCCCGCGGCCTTTGACTTTGATGTATTACTTCACCCCACCACGGCGTTCGTGCCGCCTGCCTCGCGGGCGAGGGCGCCCGCGCCACACAATCAAAAGACCACACATTCAACAATTGTGCCGCCGTTTGACAACTTCCCTGCTCGCCACGTAACTTCAAGTTTCTTCCCGTCATGTCCTGCCCAACCGCGTTGGAGGTCCGATGAAATACCGCGCACTCAAGTTTGTAGCGCTCTTTCTGGCGCTGTCCGCCGTGGCCTTATCGCAAGACCTGGCTTCATTCGAAAAGCGCATCACGCTCAAAAAGTTGGACAACGGTCTGACCGTCGTCATCTGTGAGCGCCCAGGGGCCCCGGTCTTCTCTTTCAATACCCACGTGGACGCAGGATCGGTCCAAGACCCTATGGGGCAGACCGGCCTGGCCCACATGTTCGAGCACATGGCATTCAAAGGCACGGACAAGATCGGCACCACCGATTACGCGGCCGAGAAAATCGCCCTGGCAAAGGTGGAGACAGCCTACACGGCCTATATCGCGGAGCGTGACAAGCGTGTCGGACGCGACGAGCAGAAGCTGAAAGACCTGCAAAAGGCCTGGCAGGACGATATCGCGGACGCCCAAAAATACGTCAAGCCCAACGAGTTTCCGCAGATTTTGGAAAGCAACGGCGCCGAAGGCTTGAACGCTTCCACCAGTGAAGACCAGACCGAATATCACTACTCCTTTACCGAGAACCGCCTGGAGCTTTGGGCCTACCTGGAATCGGAGCGTTTTCTTCACCCCGTGATGCGCGAGTTTTACAAGGAACGCAACGTGGTGATTGAGGAACGCCGCATGCGCACCGACAGCAATCCCATCGGGCGGCTCCTCGAGCAGTTCACCACCGCCGCATTCCAGGCGCATCCTTATCACCGGCCCACGATTGGCTGGATGGCGGACCTGAATTCGTTCTCCGCCACCGACGCGCAACATTTTTTTGATGAGTACTACATTCCGTCGAACATGGTGGTCGCTGTTGTCGGCGACATCAAGGCTTCGGACGCGCTGCCCATCATCGAAAAATATTTTAGCCGGCTCCCCGCGCGGCCTGAGCCAGACGAACGCACCACCACCGAGCCGCCGCAGAACGCCGAGCGGCGCGTCCTCCTGCAGGACCGAGCGCAACCTCTCTACCTCGAGGGCTACCACCGGCCCGACTATCGCGATAAAGACGACAATGTCTATGACGCCATCGCCGACCTCATGTCCAATGGCCGCACTTCGCGGCTCTATCGTGCTCTGGTCAGGGATAAAAAGATCGCGGCCTATTCTGCCGGCTTCAGTGGTTTGCCGGGCGTCAAATATCCCCACCTTTTCGCCTTTTATGCCTTCCCTCTGCCCGGCCACAAGAATGAAGAAGTTGCGGATGCGATTCACGTCGAAATCGAGCGCTTGAAGAGCGAGGACATCAGCGACGACGAACTGAAAATGATCCGCACCCGTGCCAAAGCTAGCCTGCTGCGCGGGCTGGATGACAACGAAGGCCTGGCCTCCAGTCTGGCCCTTTACCAGGCCCGCTACGGAGACTGGCGCGAACTGTTTCACCAGGTCGAAAATCTCGACAAAGTCAGCAAGGCGGATATCCGGCGCGTCGCCAACAAAACTTTTGTTCCCACCAACCGCACTGTAGGGATTATTGAAACTGTGGCGACGCCCCCAGGCGCCGCGCAGAACGGAGGTGGGCTATGAAACGGATTTCGCTCCTTCTGCTGAGCTTCGCATTCGTGGTCGGACTAGGCTTGCACGCATCTCAGGCAGCAGCGCAAACCAGCTGGCAGGACATCAAGGTTGCTCCCTTACCTGAATTTCATCCTCAGGTGCCGAAGCGTTTTGTACTGCCCAACGGCATGGTCATCTTCCTGCAAGAGGACCATGAGTTACCTCTGATTGATGGCATCGCCCGCATTCGCGGCGGCTCCCGCTCCGAGCCCGCCGACAAGACCGGCCTGATTGATATGTACAGCGATGTCTGGCGCACCGGAGGGACCAAGACCCAAACCGGCGATCAACTGGACGACTATCTTGAAATCCGCGCCGCCAAAGTCGAGACCGGCGGGACTGCCGATTCCACGACCATCTCGTGGTCCTGCCTGAAGGCCGATTTCGATGACGTATTCAAAGTGTTCGACGACTTGCTGCGAGGACCCGAATTTCGCAACGACAAACTCGAACTGGTGCAGAGACAATATTTCGACGCCATCTCCCGCCGCAATGACAACGTCGACGAAATCGTAGAACGCGAGTCCGAGAAGCTGGCCTACGGGGCTCAGAGCCCGTACGCGCGGGTTGCCGAATACAAGACGGTCGCCGCCGTCATTCGCCAGGATCTGGTTGACTGGCATCATTCTCACGTCAGCCCCAACAACATCATATTGGGTATCGTCGGTGACTTCGACTCGGCCGCGATGGAAGCCAAACTCCGCCAGACTTACGGCGCGTGGCCTAAGGGACCCGTGACCAAGGATGTAAATCCCGAACCCATGCCGGCCAAGCCCGGCTATTACCTGGTCCAGAAGGACGACGTCAACCAGAGCTCAATCAGCATGGTGGGCGTCGGCATAAGGCGTGACAATCCGGATTACTACGCGGTCCGCGTATTCAATGAAGCTTTCGGCGGCGGCTTCTCGTCGCGCCTGTTCCGTACAATCCGTACTGAGAAGGGACTCGCCTATTCGGTGGGCGGCGGAATCGGAACTGCCTTCGATCATCTCGGCATGGTGCGCCTGGCCATGGGAACGAAAAGCCCCAGTACGCTCGAATCCATTCAGGCGCTGGACGAGCAGATCGATGATGTGTCCAAACATCCAATCACCGACGCCGAGATCAAGTTGGCCAAGGATGCGATCCTGAACTCTTTCATCTTCAATCTCGATTCACCCGAAAAAATTCTCCGCGAACGCATGGCTTACGAATTCTATGGCTATCCTCAGGACTACCTGGAAAAGTTCCGCCTGGGCGTGGACAAAGTAACCGCCGCGGACGTGGCGCGAGCGGCCTCCAAATATCTGCACAAGGAAAAGCTGGCCACACTGGTAGTGGGTAATCCCGCGGAATTCGACAAGCCGCTGTCGTCGCTGGGCCCGGTGACAAACGTCAACATTACAATCCCTCCACCCCCCGGCCAATAAGAAAGTGTGGGGCGGGCGCCCTCGCCCGCCGCTTTTGATTTAAATGTAGGCGCGAGCGCCCCGCTCGTGCGGCAGCGGCAGTGCAGTTGCGATAACGTCTAGTTTCACGCGGCAATCGAGTCGCAAAGCAAACCCCAGCGGCTAAAGCCCCCATCGTCCGGCCTACATTTGGCACGAGTGAACTCGTGCCCTTCCCTCTCACGATGCACGAGTAAATTCGCGCCACCCCATTGACAAACGCCTTGACACACCGATCTGATCGCTCTATTCTGATAGCGAACAAAAAGCGAATATCCACATGGCTACTCTTCCGCTCCTCCCCGTTTCCGAATCCAAACTCGTCGGCATCGCCCGCCTGGCAGCCGAGGGCGAGTCCCTACGCCTGGGACACGAAGTCGAATACTTCACCCTCCCCGTGCGCTCTCTGCTCAACCGCTGCACCGGCGTTCGCATGCCTTTCGAATGGACCATCAATCCTTATCGCGGCTGTGAGTTTGCCTGCAAATACTGCTATGCCCGTTACACCCACGAATTCATGGAAATGCGCGACGGCGTAGATTTCGAGCAGAAGATCTACGTGAAGCAACATGCCGCGAACCTGCTGCGGCAGGAACTGCGCCGGGTAAAGCCGGGCGAGCAGATTGCGATTGGCACCGCCACCGATCCGTATCAACCCGCCGAGCGCCGCTTCGAAGTGACTCGCGCCATCCTGGAAGAACTGGCACGGCACGAGGGCCTGGATCTCGGCCTCATCACCAAGGGAAATCTGGTTCTTCGCGACCTCGATCTGCTGACTCAGATCGGGCGAAAGAACCGGTTGATGGTGAATGTCACGATCACGACGCTGAATGTGGACCTGGCGCGCATCCTCGAACCCAGGGCGCCGCGGCCTGATCTGCGCATGGAAACTGTCCGCAAGCTGAGCCAGGCAGGGATTCGAGCGGGGGTGAGTTGCGCCCCAGTGATTCCCGGCATCACGGACTCATTGCGCAACCTCGAGGCGCTGGTTCGCGGCACGGTGGAGGCAGGTGGAAAGCATATATTTGCCAATCCCCTGTTTCTCAAACCCTGCTCGGCTGCGATCTTTATGCCCTTTCTGGAAAAGGAATTTCCCCAGCTGGCAGCCGAGTACCAGAAGCGCTACAAAGATCGCGCCTTCCTGCCCAAGTCGTACGGCAAGCGGATATCGGAGCTCATGACGCGCTTGCGGCAGAAGCACGGCATGCGTCACTACGATCGGACAAGCCGCCAGACCGCCGCCACGGCACAGACAGAACCGCAACTGAAACTTTTCTGAACTTGTCATCCCGAGCGGCGGTAGATTGCGGCGGACGCCGTCGCACCGCGGACCTTGTGCTTCGATCGGGCACTGCGATCGGTTATTCGACTCACGCAGCGATCGTGCCGACTCTAGCGAAAGTCAAAGGCGGACAGGCGAGTGTGCCCGCCCCACACGATACCGTTCCAACACTCGGGGCTCGACTATAATCCGTGCGCCATCATGTCGTCGTCCCCTTCATCAACCGCAGGCCAGAGTCCTGGCATCAAGACGCAACTCAACCAGTTCTGGCAGCGCGTGACCGATGGACTCGAGCTCAACCAGCTCTGGGCGCAGTTCCATACCGAGGCGCGAGCGAGTTATCGCCTCTACGAGCGCGACTATCGAGCACGGCAGGAGCCACAGTCCCGCGGCGTCTTCCACACCGTGCTGGAATTTCTCTGGGCCATCCTGGAAAAACTGAGTCCGGCGAGGCGCGTCCTGCTGCTGTTCGGGATTCTGTTCCTGCTTCTTCCCGGCGCTGGTTTCAGCCACGCGGGAAAATCGGGAGAAGTAGAAGTCGTTGAAGTCAGCTTTCATTTCTGGGCCGGGATTCTGTTTTTCATTGTGCTGATGCTCGAGGTCTCCGACCGGGTGGTGATGAAGCGCGACCTGGAAATCGCGCGCGACATTCAGAGCTGGCTCCTGCCTGCAACCCCGCCGTCCGTGCCCGGGATGACGATAGCGTTCTCCACCCGGCCCGCGAACACCGTGGCCGGAGACTACTACGACGTCTTTGCCCGTCCCGCAACCGTTCCGGGCGAGACCCGTTTCCTGCTGGCCGTGGCCGACGTTGCCGGCAAGAGTATTCCCGCAGCCCTGCTGATGGCTACGTTTCAGGCCAGTCTCAAAACTCTTTCCGCCATTCACTGCTCTCTGGCCGAACTGGTCACGGGGATGAACCAGTACGCCTGCAACAACAGCCAGGGCGGTTTACGTTTCACTACGGCGTTCCTGGCGGAATTCAATCCGGTCACCCGCGAGCTCACCTACATCAACGCCGGCCACAACACGCCGATTCTGCGGCGCAGCGCGGGCACGGTGGAACGATTGACCATAGGAGGATTGCCGCTTGGGAATTCTCGCCGGCGCCCGTTACGAATCCGGCAGCGTGATTTTGCAGGAGGGCGACTGGCTGGCGATCTACACGGATGGCGTGGTCGAAGCCATGAACCAGCGCGATGAGGAGTACGGCGAACAGCGGCTGGTGCAGGTGTTAAACGCCGGCGCGGCATCCACTCCCGACGAGATGCTGCGACGGGTAATGAACGATGTCGATGCGTTTGTGGGCGTGACGCCGCAACATGACGACATCACGTGCCTGCTGGTAAAGGTGGGCTAGTAGTACGTTGTCATCCTGAGCGGAGTGGCTGCTTCGCTTCGCGAAGCAGTCACGCAGTCGAAGGACCCCTACCTGCTCACTGCTCTCGCAGGATCTCAGGAACTGCTCCAGCGCAGAAGGCTAGGGTCCTTCGACTCCGCCAGCCATTCGCAGAGCGAATGGCTGGCTGCGCTCAGGATGACATTGGTCCCCCTACCTTCTTTTTCGCCGCGCGAAGAGCAGACCGAGCGCCGCGCCCAGCAACAATGTCCCAAAGAGCTTCTTTCTTGTCCCCCACCGCGACGAAGCGAGTCCCTTGCGGACCGACTTCGAAAACGCCCACGGGAAGAGCGCCAACTCCACCGCCGCCCCCGCCACCTTCGCCGCGGGCAGTCTTGATCTCCAGTCCGCCACTGCCGGTCCCGCCGCCGAAGCCATAGGCGATCTTGGCCACGGGAATAATTGTTTTGTCGCCCGCGACGATCGGGTCTCCGAACACGCTGGTGACCTGGGCGCGGGTGGAAAGGCTTTCGTGCAATGATTGCAACAACGTCAAACTGCTCATAAGGACTCCTCAGTCAAAGTAGCGCGCCGACGTCACGGCCGGCGCTACGAATTCATTGCTTCCGCATACATCCGATGAAACGCATGTACGCCCTTCTCCTGCTTGATGCTGTAACGGCCGCGCCGGTAGCTTCGCGAGTGCAGATTTCTCTGCACAGTCTCGCAGATTCCCACATCTTCGATCTGAGTCTGATCGCTGAACTCTACCGACGCCTTGGCCGCAGCGCTCTCTAGATCTTTCTCCGGCAGATACCACTCGAAAATCGCCAGCGACCGGTCGGCAGAGATCGGCAGCACAATGTTCAGCGAAATATTGTCCGGATAACAGTTGAGCATCCAGTTGGGGAAGATCCAGAAATAGTCCGTGGTCAGATCTTCGGCAGCCTCCTGGTAGAGACGCGGAGTGGCGTCTCCCGGCTGCGCGCCGCGAATTGGACTGAACTGACGCACGTGACGCGCATAAGGCTCGACCGTGTACGCGTTGTAATCCAGCTCGCGGTTCAGTCCGGGATGCACGCTGGGCAAATGGTAGCCTTCGAGATAGTTGTCGACGTAAGTCTTCCAGTTGCACTTCATGTCGTAGGTGCGGCGTTCGAACAGCTTCATTCCCTCAAAACCAAAACGTTCCGCCTGTTGCGGCAGCAGCCCCAGGCTTTTGACCAGAGGCTCGGCGCCGGGATCAAGGTTGACGAAAATCAGGTTCGACCACTCTTCGGCACGCACCGGAGTAAGAGTGAATTCTTTGGGATCGAAGCCGGGCTGGCCTTCGAATTCCGGCGCGCTGATGAGACGCCCCGTCGAGGCCATAAGTCCAGCCGTGATAGCCGCAGCGAAACAGCTTGCGCGATCCGCAGCCTTCGGCGGGAGGCCCGGCGCGGTGACGGCAGACGTTGTAGAAACCACGCAACTCGCCCAGGGCGCCACGCACCAGCAATAGAGGTTCGCCCAGAAGCTCGGTGGTAAAAAAGTCGCCCGGCTTGGCCAGTTGTTCACGCCGTCCGACGACCTGCCAGGTCCGTGCAAAGATACGTTCGGTCTCCCGCGCCGCAACTTCCGGATCGGTATAGAACGGCGCCGGAACGGACCAGGCCCGCGAAATGTCGGAATCAATCTGGAGTGCAGGTAGCTTGTTCATTGCAGCCATTGTTTCGATGAACAGGAATTCGTGGCGCCGGCATCTTGCCCTCCGCTGCGTGGGCGAGACGCCCCCGCGGCAGCCGGCGGGACGCCGGCGCTACGCGGAACGATGTTCAGCGCCGATGCCGGAATCTACTCATTCTACGGGATGGCGCGGCTGGGCACACTGAACTGAGTTCCAGTTCGCGCTTGACAGCGAGTTGGCCTGAGCCATCGTTTTCATGACTACGCCACGGGACGGGTGGTGGCATAATAAAACTCTGGTCGAGGCGCGGCCGCCGAAGAGTAGTGTGGGCAATCGGGAACCGACAGGACTAGTTACTTTACCTGACAAAATTCGTCAACATCTTAGAATGCCTTAGTTACGTGGTTCAAAAGATCGAAACAATAAGCTGGCATCAATCGTGTACGCTAGTGAATTAGCAAGGCTTAGCTGGAGTTATAGACCGTTTGGGCTATGCCTGGGATAAATGGTATCCAACGTGCCTTCGTTCAGGGCAACGGGCGTGCAGCGCCGACAACTTTAATCGAGACGAGGAAACAAAAGAGATGCGGAAACAGAGGGGTTTTTCATTAATCGAACTTTTAATCGTTGTCGCGATCATCCTTATCATCGCGGCCATCGCAATTCCGAACTTGCTGCGAGCGCGCATTGCAGCCAACGAGTCGTCCTCAGTCAGTTCGATTCGCACCATCAATACAGCAGAAGTAACTTATTCGACGGCCTATCCGACGGTTGGCTATTCGGCAACACTGGTGGCACTCGGACCGGGAGCCGGCGTTCAGGCCTGCCCTGCGGGTGGACCGACAAGCTCAGCCTCTTGCCTGCTTGACTCTGCGCTGGCGAACAACATCGCCGCCGGTGGCAAAAGCGGTTACACGGTCGATGCCGTAGGCGTCGTTGTGGCCCCGGCGACCACTCGGATCACTTACGGCGCGGGTTCAGCGCCCCTGGTCTTCAACCAGACCGGAGTTCGCCGGTTCTGTTCCTCGGAGGACGGCGTGTTGCACTTCGATCCAAATACGGCCGGTGTTACCACGCGAACCACCACTGGCACCGTCGCTTGCAGTGCGGCACCGTATCTGGTCCTGCAGTAGAAGGTGATGAAGTAGAAGCACTTCGAAATATCTGGGGCACGAGATTTAAACGGGAGCAACGGAAATCGTTGCTCCCGTTTTCTCATTTTGAAACAGATTAGGATGATTGACACGTATTGCGAACGATTTTGACGAATTCTGTCATTCCGACCGCGGCGGTCACCCACCTCGACGCGCGCCTCCGCCTGAAAAGCAAAGGTAAAATTCTCAAAATAAAGAAAATATAAGGTTCAGGTTCCGACCTGGGATTGGGCGGCAAATTGGCGGCTCGATTGCACAACACAAGGGCACAATCGGGTCTGCGAAAGACCACACTTCAAACGGGGAGAGGGACAACTAGATGCGGAAACAAAAGGGCTTTTCATTAATCGAGTTGCTGATCGTGGTGGCGATCATTCTGATCATCGCTGCGATTGCTATTCCGAACTTGCTGCGTGCACGTATCGCGGCGAACGAATCGTCCGCGGTGAGCGCGGTTCGCACCATCAACACTGCTGAAGTAACTTATCTGACAGCGTATCCGACGGTTGGCTATTCGGCGACGCTGGTGGCACTGGGACCGGGCGCCGGCGTTCAGGCCTGCCCCGCGGGCGGTCCGACAAGCGTTGCTGCTTGCTTGCTTGACTCCGCTTTGTCGAACAACATCGCCGCCGGTGGTAAGAGCGGTTACACCGTGGATGCTGTAGGCGTCGTTGTGGCTCCGGCTACCACGAACGTGACTTACGGAATTGGTGCGGCACCCCTGGTGTTCAACCAGACTGGTGTTCGCCGGTTCTGCTCGGAAGAAGACGGTGTACTGCACTTCGATCCGAACACCGCTGGCGTTACGACCCGCACCACCACAGGTACCGTGGCTTGCACCGCGGCTCCTTACCTGGTCCTGCAATAGTCAGCAGCAAAGTACCTTGGGGAGGGTACAGAACCGGGAGCAACGGAAACACTCCGTTGCTCCCGGTTTCTTTTTTGGTCACAGAATCCCGAATGACGCGGATTGGGAGTGGGGTGCCAATAAGTGGCACTGCCTCAATATGAGTCGCGATTTCTCAGGAAGATAGGCAGCAAAATCCAAGCCAACTCCATCAAAACAAACGAAGGAGCACTAACCACACTTCGAGCCAGAGTTGGCGTCCCGATTGCTCTTATGTCTATCAAGGTGGGTCTACTGGAACCACATTCAGCACGGGGAGAGGGACAAACTAGATGCGGAAACAAAAGGGTTTTTCATTAATCGAGTTGCTGATCGTGGTCGCGATCATTCTGATCATCGCTGCGATCGCAATTCCGAACTTGCTGCGGGCTCGTATTGCGGCTAACGAGTCGTCTTCAGTAAGCTCGATTCGCACCATCAACACTGCCGAAGTAACTTATCTGACAGCGTATCCGACGGTTGGCTATTCGGCGACGCTGGTGGCACTGGGACCGGGCGCCGGCGTTCAGGCCTGCCCCGCGGGCGGTCCGACAAGCGTTGCTGCTTGCCTGCTTGACTCCGCTTTGTCGAACAACATCGCCGCTGGCGGTAAGAGCGGTTACACGGTGGATGCTGTAGGCGTCGTTGTGGCACCGGCCACCACGAACGTGACCTACGGTGTGGGTTCAGCGCCTCTCGTCTTCAACCAGACCGGTGTTCGCCGGTTCTGCTCGGAAGAAGATGGCGTACTGCACTTCGATCCGAACACGGCTGGCGTTACGACCCGAACCACCACAGGCACGGTGGCTTGCACTGCGGCTCCTTACCTGGTTCTGCAGTAACTGCAAGTCAGAGTAATTCCTGGGGGACAGCCCCTAGACAGGGAGCAACGGACAACCCGTTGCTCCCTTTGTCTTTTTGCTCAACTTGAGATCAACACTCGAGAGATTGATGCCACTTTTTGTCGATCACGGCACAGGTTGTCACTAGTCCTCTACCTCTCCCCGAAGGTCTGAGTCTTAACTCTCTGATTCGTCAAGACATTCTGGACACGGCAGTAATCTCACAGCGCCTGTCGGTCTGGCGTTAAAAGTGCTACACCCAATAGCGAGATGAGCTGCTATCAAGCCAGATCGGGGAAGGTAAAGCCCAGCAGAGGATTCTCTCTGATTGAGCTGCTGATCGTGGTCGCGATCATTCTGATCATCGCGGCGATCGCCATTCCTAATCTGCTGCGGGCGCGAATCGCCGCCAACGAAGCCTCGGCAGTCAATGCCATTCGCAACATCAACACCGCGGAATTCGCATACAACACAGCCTTATCCGACCGTGGGATACGCCGCCTGCACTGGTCAACCTGGGCGGTCTCGCTCCCTGCAACCCGACATCGATCCAGGCTTGCCTCATTGACAACACCCTGGCCACGGCGAGCGTCGGAACGGGAAGCAAGAGTGGTTATGTGTTCGCTGCCACGGGTCTGACGCCCGCCGGCACAGGCAATACGGCATTCGTCTCCGGCACTTCGCCGGTGGCTTACAACATCAGCGGCGTGCGCAATTTCTGTTCGACGGAAGACGGGGTCATCCGATTCAATCCCGGACTCGCCGGCAGTGTTCCGGTGGCCACCATCGCCGCCTGCCAGGCCTTCACTGACTATGCAGTAATAAAAGTTTGGCGTTGTACTCTGGGGGAGGGTACACAGCCAATGAGGAACCGAGTTCGCTCGGTTCCTTTTTCTTTTTGTGTGCTGCTCAATCAGGTTCGCGCAATGACTTCGGTAACGGCATTGGCCGTTCCAAACGCCGGCATCTTGCTTATAATTTTCTGAGCAGGTTTTCGAGCTTCTGCCCATGGCTGCCATCGAAATTCTTGGTCTCGAAAAAACCTACAGCGTCGGCTTCTGGCGCAAGCGGCCCGAAGCATGCCTCTGCGCCCGCTTGACCTCAAGGTGGACGAAGGGGAGATTTTCGGCTTTCTGGGACCGAACGGCGCCGGCAAGACCACCACGCTCAAGCTGCTCATGGGACTGATATTCCCCACCGCTGGATCGGCACGCATCCTGGGCATGGAACTTGACGATCCGCGTATGAAGGCGCAGATCGGTTTCCTGCCCGAACAGCCTTACTTTTACGACTACCTGACCGCCCGCGAATTGCTGGAGTACTACGGGCAGCTCTCCGGAGTAGACGCCAAACAGCTGATCGCGCAGAGTCGACGAAGTGCTGCAACGGGTCGGCCTGCCGGACGTGGGCGGAGTGCAGTTGCGCAAATTTTCCAAAGGCATGCTGCAGCGGGTGGGAATCGCGCAAGCCATTCTGCACGATCCTAAAGTGGTTTTCTTCGACGAACCGATGTCCGGCCTGGATCCCATGGGCCGCCGTGAAGTTCGCGACCTCATGGCGCAGCTGAAGCACGAAGGCAAGACGGTTTTCTTCTCCACCCACATTCTGTCCGATGCGGAAGCGCTGTGCGATCGCGTCGCCATCATCCATCAAGGCGAATTGCGAGGAGTGGGCGCGGTGGCCGACCTCACCTCGAGTGTCCACGGCAAGGTGGAAGTGGTGTGGCAAGGAACGGCGGTGCCGGCATCGTTGCGGGCGCTGGGGGCGGAATGCCACGTCACTGGCGACACGGTGCGGGCCGATGCTTTCCGAAGCCAACCAGGATGCGGCGATTGAAGCTTTGCGGCGGGAACGGCTGCGCCTGGTCTCAGTGACTCCGGTGCGCACTTCGCTGGAAGATTACTTCCTGCAGAAATTGCAGCCGGCGAATGCGCCGACGGCGTGGGAGCAAAAGTGGGGACACGGTATGACATCGCGCATCGCACACATCGCCTCCAACACCTTCCGCGAAGCGGTGCGCGACCGGGTGCTTTACAACCTGATCGTCTTCGCCCTGCTGATGTCGGCGGCGGCGGTTGCTGGTGGGCCAGATCTCCATCGATATCGAACGCCTGGTGGTGATCAACCTCGGCCTGACCGCGGTCTCGCTGTTCGGCATGGTGATCGCCATCTTCATCGGAATTGGACTGGTTTCGAAAGAGATCGAGAAGCGGACGCTCTACACCGTGCTCTCGCGGCCGGTACGGCGCTGGGAATTTATTGTCGGCAAGTTTTTCGGACTGGCGGGCACGCTGGCGGTCAACACGTTCTTCATGGCCATCGGCGTGTTTGTAGCGCTGCTCTACGTTTCACACCACTTCCAGAAGCAGGATGGCTGGGTGCTGGTGGCGCTGTATTTCATCATTCTGCAGTTTCTGATTATCACGGCGCTGACTTTGTTCTTTTCTTCGTTCTCCTCGCCGCTGCTTTCCGCGGTATTTGCATTTTCGCTGTTTGTGATCGGGCAGCTTTGCCGAAGACCTGCGCGGATTTGCCGGCATGACGCATGGCGTCACCCGTTGGCTGGCCACGGGCGCGGCCTACCTGGTGCCGAATTTTTCCGCACTGAACGTCATCAGCTCGGTGGCCCACGCCCAGCCGGTCTCAGGACAACTGGTTCTTTACAACAGCGCCTACGCCCTGATCTATGCCACCATGGCCATTTGCGGAGCGGTGCTGGTATTCGAGCGCCGGAACCTGAAATGAGCGGCTCCCGGCAGGTCACGGTCATATTCAGCGTTCTTCTGGTGAGTTCGCTTGCCGGCGTCGGTACTGCTGCTGCGCCGCGTGGACCAGATGCGTACCGGCGCCACTCTGGAAGAAGTGCTCTACATTTCCTCGCCCAAGGCGCTGAAGAGGATGAGCCTGGGCTACGACGGCCTGCTGGCCGATATCTACTGGACCCGCGCGGTGCAGTATTTCGGCAACAAGCATCATGACGGCGCCCGGCGTTTCGATCTGCTGGCGCCGCTGCTTGAAATCACGACGACGCTCGATCCTCACTTGCTGGTGGCGTACGAGTACGGCGCGAATTTTCTGGCCCCCAAGCCACCCAACGGCGCCGGCATGCCGGAACGTGCCATCGCAGCTCGAAGAATTCGGCATCCGCAATAATCCCGACGACTGGCAGCTCTACTACAACGCCGGGTTCATCCACTACATGGAATTGAAGGACTATGCAGGCGCGGCCGAGGCCTTTGCCCGCGGCTCGCGAGGTCCCCAACGCCCATCCGTTTCTGGCCATTCTGGCGGGCAAGATGGCGGAGCACGCCGGTGATCGGCAGATGGCCCGCATGATGTGGAGCACGAGCTACCAGACCACGAAAGATGTGGACGTGCGGGCCAATGCCGCGGCCCACTTGCGGGCGCTGCAGGTGGACGAAGATGTAACCAACCTGGAAGCGCTGACCGCCCGCTACCAGCAGCAGACTGGCCGCTTCCCTTCCAGCTTTTCCGAGCTCGAGGCCGCAGGCATGTTGCGCGGTACACCCCGCGACCCGCTGGGGCAGACCTACAAACTGATGCCTGACGGCAGAGTGGAAGTGCGCAACCCTGACGATTTTCCCTTCATTGAGAAAGGCATGCCCGCCGGCTACGAGCCGCCGTTGTCGCCCAAGATTCTGCCTTCCGACTAATCTTCAATGTGGCGCGAGCGTCCTCGCGTGCGTCTGAACCGACAATTCAGTGGATGCCGCACGAGCGGACGCTCGCGCCGACATTTCTAGTGCTGGGCGTTCAGGTTCTCGATGATCATGCCTTCGTTGTTGGTGACGACGGGCACTTTCTTTTGCACCAGGTAGTCCACCGTCCCCTGAATGAGCGTGTGGTCCACGCTGATCGGAGAGCAACACGGGTCAGTTTCATCCACCCGGTGGAAGAGGATGATCAGCCACAAATTGTTGGCGACCGCATAATCAATTTCGGACGTAATGTCGCTCAACGTGGTGTTCATGTCCATCTCGGCGGCCTCACTCCACAACTCGAGCGGCAGAGTGTCGTGATCAAGAGGTCCACCGAAAGTAAGGCCGAGACCGGAGCTGTTGTAGCCCAGGTCAGAATCGCGAGCGCCGCGTAGTCCCGAGCTCAGCACCACCGCCTCCACTGCAGGACTGTAGCCTCCGTACGGGTAAGCCAGCGTAGTCGGCATGATGCCCCAGGAGATCAGGTCCTGTTTGGCGCCGAGAATTTCGTCTGTCATCTGCGCGTCGGTGAGAGTGGTCAGGTTGGGATGGGTCCGGGTGTGGACGCCGATTTCGTGTCCGTTGTTATACATCTGCATCACTTCATCGAGCGTGACGTAGCTGTCGGTGCCGACCTTCTGCGTAATGATGTATTGCGTACTCTTCAGTCCAGCGGCATCGAGTATGGGCAATCCGTTGTCGTACATGGACTGGTAGCCGTCGTCAAAATTGATTGAGACCATTCCGTGACGGGTGATGGTAAAAGGCAGAGCGCCTCGAAGTACTGGCGTGGGGCGCTGGATTCGTGACTGTGACCAGCACCGGCTGACCGGCCGGTGTGCGCGTGGTCAGCTCGGCCGCGGGAACCGTCACCGTAATTGCAGTCGGATTCACCGAAGACGGAATCAGGATGTTGGACCCAAAGTTCACCAGCGTCCCCGGCACAAAGCCGGTACCGGTGATGGTAAGGGAAACCAGGTCTCCGCTGCCGACCAAGGCCATCCGCGGGGAAAGCTTGGTGATGGTAAGAGGGACGCCGGTGTCAGGAACGTTGTCCGTCAACGACGCGGCGTTACTGGTCACACCCTGGGCCGATGCGCTGATCTGTGTCGTACCGGGTCCTACGCCAGTGGCGAGTCCGTTGGCGTCAATGGTCGCCACGGTCGAGTCGCTTGATGACCAGGTGAACACGACTCCGCTCATCGCGAGCCCGTGCTGGTCGGTGGCCAAGGCGCTGAATTGCTGTGTCCCGCCGGTGTTGATGGAAACATCCCCGGGCATCACGTTGATTGTGGTCACCGCAGGCGGAGGCGGTGGAGGAGGCGGCGCGGTGACGGTGAGCGACACGGTCGTGTTCACTCCGCCGGCACTCACCATGATTTGGGTGGACCCAGCCGCGAGGCCGGTGGCGACTCCGACATTCTGACCTTCCGCGTTAACGCCGCTCACCGAAGCCACGTTGGGAGACGAGCTCAACCAGGTGAAGACGACTCCACTCATTACGTTGTCGAACTGGTCATATCCGACGGCGGCAAACTGCTGCAGTATTTCCCGCCTGAATCGACGCAGTGGACGGAGACGCGTGAATCGAAGTTAAAACCGAAGGCGGCCGGTTGACGGTCAAGCTGATCACGTTACTGTGGATGCCTTGGGCCGAGGCGCTGATCTGCGAGGTGCCCACCGAGATGCCGCTCGCGAGTCCATTGGCGTCCACGGTAGCGACGCTTGGGTTGGAACTTGCCCACGCGAATGCGAGGCCGCTCATCTGATTTCCGTTCTGGTCGTATCCCACAGCGGTGAGTTGCTGCGTGCCGCCAGTAAAAATCGAAGGCGCGGCGGGTGTGACGACAACGCTGGTTAACACCGGCGGAGGCGGCAGAACCATCAACGTGGCAGGCGCGCTGCTGACGCCGGAAGCCGACGCCGTGATGTGCACAGTCCCGGCAGAAACTCCTGAAGCCACGTTGCCGTTCAGAGTGGCAACAGAACCGTTGCCATCCGATGCCCACGTGAAAGGGATGCCGCTCATCAAGTTGTTGAACTGGTCATATCCCACAGCGGTGTAAGTCTGACTCTGCCCGGCCGCGATCGAGGCCGTGGACGGCGAGACGCTGATTTGAGTTAACACCGACGGGGGTGCCGTGACCGTGATCGTTAGTGATGTACTTTTCTCACCTGCGCGGATATCAATGACCGAGGACCCCGCTGCGACGCCTTTGACCAAGCCGGTTTGGCTCACGCTCGCCGCGCCGCTGGAGCTGGAAAAGGTAAAGACTATTCCCGTTATGACCTTGCCATTCTGATCTTCCGCGACCGGCTGTAACTGCTCGGTGGAGCCAATCATGATGGTTGACGCGGCGGGCACCACAGAAATCGTGGCCAGGGTCGAGGGCACAGAGGCTGCGGCTGTCCCGACGTTTCCGCCGCCGCATCCGGACAATACCATCACCGCCAGCAGGATCAGCGAGGACGAAAGAACTAGACTTGCCAGTCTGGTTGCGCGCGGAACTTTCAGATTGTTGTCCCCTGAGTTTCTTGCTAGATGATGGTTTGGCACTGTCCCCTTACTCCGACTCTTGCTCGCACAGAGCACGACTTTGGCGGTAGAGCTTTTCAGGTTGCCGCCGCAAAGAGAAAATCTGGGGAGGTCTAGACAGAGGAGTGCAATCGCAAGGCCATGGCAGGGTAACCTGTGCGTATGTCGAGGCGCTTTTGCCGCGGCCCTCAAAAGGCCGCCAAACAAAGAGCTTGGCCCGCAGACGGTGTCTTCCATCCGGTGAAGGCCTGCACGAGCTGTTCGGGCGGTAACCGTCGCCCCGATTACGCATGTAACTCGAACTCAAATTACTGTGGAAAGAAACTTCCGCGGCCACGCCAAACAAGTTCTCACTTGGACCCACTCCGCTTGCCGTCGGGTTTACTACTTTGTAACTCACCCGTTAGAGCCATTCCCACCGGGTAGCCAAAACGCTACGCTGTTTGTGAGCAGACTTCGGGGGAGGGCTGTTCGACGGACGTCCCATGACTCTTTGAGTCTGGGACGTTTTCGTTTTTGGGGATTTCGTAGAGCCGGCAGTCCGGACGGCATCCTGCCCTCCGCTCCAAAGTATTGGCCGCCGCAGCGAGGGCGGGACGCCCTCGCGACAGCCGGCGGGACGCCGGCGCTACCTGTCCCCACTTAGCCCGCGAACTGCGATATGGTTAGCTGGTGAGAGTCGCCTGCATAATTTTTCTGACCCTGCTGCGCGCCGCCGCGGCGAATCCAGCGCTCGATGTCCACGCTATCGCTCAGGCCGTGGATAACCGTTACAACCATTTGCAGACACTGCAAGCCGAATTCACCGAAACCTACATGGGCACGGGAACTGAGCGAACTGAATCCGGCTCTCTGTGGTTAAAAAAACCTGGCAAGATGCGCTGGGAATATCGTTCTCCCAAAGAGAAGCTTTTCCTGAGCGACGGCAAGGACGCATGGTTCTACCTTCCCGGAGATCGCCAGGTGCGGAGGAGTTCGGTCAAGAAGCTGGATGATTTGCGTTCGCCGCTGGGGTTTCTTCTGGGCAAGACTCGCCTCGAAAAGGAGCTGGATGGCCTGTCGGTTGCTCCCGACGTGGCGCCGTTAACCCCGGGTAATACGGTGTTGCGAGGGGTACCGAAAGGTATGGCCGACCGGGTCAATCAAGTTGTGCTGGAGATTACACCGGATTACCACATTGCCCGCATCCAATTTGAAGAGGCAGACGATTCGGTAACCGAGTACCGCTTTAGCGATCAGCGGGAGAATGCTGCGGTCGCCGACTCGGTCTTTCGGTTCAGCCCTCCTCCGGGAGTTGAGGTCGTGGACGGAGAATTCGGCCAGTAGAGGCATTAATTCGTCTTATCAGCAGGTTATGCGATTACGTGAAAGTCGCAGTTGTGGTCTGAACTGACGGTTACCACCGGTCAACCGTTAGGGCATATTCACACTAGGTTAACGCTTCCGAATGCTAGACTTGGGGAGAGGGTAACCGGTTCCGGGCATGGCCCAATTTCTGGTAAAAGTCGCTGACGATCGTGGCCACCTAGCGCAGCAGGTGGAGCATGGTTACTCTGAGGCAGAAGTACGTGAGCGCTTCGTGCAGCAGGGCTACCTGGTCTATTGGGTAAAGCCCCGAGGACTGCTTTCCGGGGGCAAGCTGCAGTTTGGGGGACGGAAGGTCAAGCAGAGTCAGTTCGTGATCTTCAACCAGCAGTTTCTGACCCTGATCAAGGCCGGGCTGCCCATCCTGAACTCTCTGGATCTGCTGATCAAGCGGCAGAAAGACGCGAACCTGAAATCGCTGTTGGCCAACGTTCGTGAGCGAGTGAAGAGTGGCGAACTTTTGTCTGACTCCTTCGCCGCGCAAGGCGTGTTTCCGCGGATCTACACCACCACGCTGATGGCGGGTGAGAAAAGCGGCAACATGGAAGAGGTGCTCGGCCGCTACATCGCCTTCCAGCGGCTGGCGCTGACCTTCAAGAAGAAACTGGCGGTGTCGCTGGTGTATCCCGCGCTGCTGGTCACGATGGTGCTGGTGATGCTGGTGTTTCTGGTCACCTACGTTGTGCCCCAATTTGCCTTGCTCTTTGAAAATCTTAATGCGCAGTTGCCCGCAATCACGGTATTGATGCTGGCAGTGGGAACAAGAGCGCAGAAGTGGGCCCCTTACCTCGCCGTCGCGATTGTGGTGGGAATCATATTGTTCTGGCGCTGGAAGAGCACCGACCGCGGGGCCGAGCGCCTGGATTCCGTCATCTTGAAGATGCCGATGCTGGGGGATATCTGGCTCAAGTATCAGGTAGCGAATTTCTCCCGCATGCTTTCGACTTTGCTGGCCGGCGGTCTGCCGCTGGTGCCATCGCTTGAAACCGCGGGAGCGTCCATGAGCAGCCGGCGCATTCTCAATGGCATCGCCGAGGCTGCGATCCGGGTGCGAGAGGGTCAGACGCTCTCCGGCAGTCTCGAGCAACAGAAAATGTTTCCCGACCTTTCGGTCGAGATGATCGAAGTCGGCGAATCCACCGGAGCTTTGCCGGCCATGCTGAATTCGGTGGCTGAATTTTATGAGGAAGATGTGCAGACCGCGCTGGGAGCGACCATGGCGTTGATCGAACCCGTGATCCTGATTGTGATGGCGGTGTTCGTGGGCGGGGTGTTGATATCGCTTTATCTGCCGATCTTCTCATTGGGCGCGAATATTCATTGATCGGTTTATGTGGTAGCGCAACTCGACCGCGAGGCCTACGGACAAAGTCAACAGCCGCGGGCGGTTCGCCCGCGACCACATAAAGCTGAGCGAAAGTTGCAGGAAGATTTGGAATGGCAAAAATGGCGGAAACTAAACCTATAGTCGCCCACGGAGGGAATGGAGGGGCCCGGATCGCGCCTGCTCCCCACGTCGACGACCTGGCCAAGGCCCAGGACATTGCCCGGCGCTATCGCTGCGAATTCGTGGATCTGCACAATTTCCAGCTGCAGCACGATCTGTTCAAGAAGATCCCCGTAGACCTGATGTTCCGCTATAACTTCGTGCCTCTCAACGAGACCGAGGACGGACGCCTGGCCATCGCCATCGCCGATCCCAGCCAGCTGATGATGATCGACGAGATCAGCCTGCTGCTGGGCAAGCGCATCCTGACCAAAGTTTCTACCCTGGCGCAGATCAGCGAGATCCTCAAGAAGACGGAACAGTCGAAGCGTGTCCTCGAAGAAGCCAGCGAAGGCTTCACTCTGGCGGTGGTGTCTGACGAAGAAGCCGGCGGCGCCGAAGACAGCATTTCCATTGACCGGCTGACCGCGCAGGGCGACATCAGCCCGATTATCCGCCTGGTGGATACCACGATCTTTACCGCGCTGCAGCGGCGGGCCAGTGACATTCATATCGAAACTCGTGACGATTCGGTGTGCATCAAGTTCCGCATTGACGGCGTACTGACCCAGGCCATGCCGCCGATCGGCAAGGAGCATCACTCCACCATCATTTCGCGTATCAAGGTGATGAGCGAACTCGACATCTCCGAACGCCGCGTTCCGCAGGACGGTCGCTTCCGCGTGAAGTACGGCAATCCCGAGCGCCCCATCGACTTCCGTGTATCCATCATGCCCTCAATCCATGGCGAGGATGCGGTGCTCCGCGTACTCGACAAGGAATCGATGAGCGAGAAGTTTCATAAACTAGTTCTGGATGTCGTCGGTTTCGATCCGGATGACTTGAGAAAATTCCGGCGCTACATCGCCGAGCCCTACGGGATGGTGCTGGTCACGGGGCCGACCGGCAGCGGCAAGACCACCACGCTCTACGCCGCGGTCAGCGAGATCCGGACCGAAGAAGACAAGATCATCACCATTGAAGATCCGGTCGAATATCAGATTCGCGGCATTACCCAGATCCCGGTCAACGAAAAGAAGGGTCTGACTTTCGCCCGCGGGCTGCGTTCCATCCTGCGTCACGACCCGGACAAGATCATGGTCGGCGAAATCCGCGACACCGAGACGGCGCAGATCGCCATTCAGTCGGCGCTCACCGGACACCTGGTGTTCACCACAGTCCACGCCAATAACGTCGTAGACGTGATTGGCCGTTTCCTCAACATGGGTGTTGAGCCTTACAACTTCGTTTCCGCGCTGAACTGCATTCTGGCGCAGCGGCTGGTCCGTTTGATCTGCGAATCCTGTCGTACTGTAGTGCACTACCCACCCGAGGTACTGGAAGCCAGCGGACTCGATCCGGTGCAGTGGTCGCAAGTTGCATTTTACGAAGGGCAAGGCTGCATCGAGTGCGCCGGAACGGGGTTCCGGGGCCGGACGGCCATCCATGAACTGCTCGACCTGAGCGATCG
The DNA here is from genome assembly GCA_963812835.1 of Terriglobia bacterium. Taxonomy (GTDB): domain Bacteria; phylum Acidobacteriota; class Terriglobia; order Terriglobales; family Acidobacteriaceae; genus JAIQFF01. Next base: position 238,723 of record CAWEWN010000006.1, on the reverse strand, counting down.
CATCCGCGAGATGATTCTGGTCAAGAAACCCACTTCAGAAATCCGCCGTGCGGCCCGCGAAGAGGGCATGCGCTTCCTGCGCGAGTCCGCCCTCGACAAAGTCAGGCTGGGAATGACTACGCTGAAGGAAATCAACAAGGTCACTTTCATCGAGAATATGCGGTAGAGCAGTCGTCAGTCGTCGGTCTTCAGTCGTCAGCCAATCCCAGGCGGACGTGACAGGTTGGGCCGACGACCGACAACTGAAGACTTACGACTAGTCCAGTGCCCTTCCGGTTATTGAAAATGCGCGCTCAACCGCGTTTTACTTGTAGGATCAATAGATACTCATGAGCTCCCCAGCCAATTCCACATCCAGGCCGAAACTGGCCTGCGAAATTTCTGCCGACCGCGTACTGGCGGGCCGGGTCTCCGAGAGCGGGGGACATACGCTCGAAGCCTGCGCCTCGACCGAACTTGCGCCGGGCAGCGTGGTGCCCGACCTGATCGAGACCAACCTGCGGCAACCCGATGCCGTCTACGAATCGGTCCGCGACACTCTGAGCAGCGTGGGCGGGCGCTCGCGCGACGTGATTGCGGTGCTGCCCGATGCCGCCGTCCGCGTGGTGCTGCTCGATTTCGAGACTTTGCCTTCGAAGCGCGACGAAGCCGAAGGGCGTGGTCCGCTTCCGGCTGAAAAAATCCCTGCCGTTCGACGTGGACAAGGCCAAGGTTTCCTACCACGTACAGCCTTCGAGCTCTGGCGTGCGGGTGATCGCGGCCGTAGCGCTGGCGAACGTTGTCGAGGACTACGAAGCGGCGTTTCGCCAGGCCGGTTACGAGCCCGGTGTGGTCATGCCCTCCATGCTGGCGGCGTTGGGAGCGGCGGATGCGCCCAAGCCGTCTCTGGTTATTAAAGTAGACGCTCGCACCACCAGCATCGCCATCCTGGACCGTGACCAGCTGTTGTTGTTTCGCACCCTGGAAAATACGCGAGGCGTGACCATTACCGGCGAGCAACTGGCGGAAGAGGTCTACCCCTCAGTGGTATTCTTTCAGGATACTTACCAGATGAATATTGGCCAGATTTATGTGGCTGGCCTGCCTGAATCGGGCGACGCTGCACCTGCGCTGCGCGCTCAAACCGGCGCCCAGGTCACCGACCTGGTCGACCCGTCGCAACTGCGCGGGAACGTAGGTTCGATTCCGAAATGGAGAATGGCCGGCGTGGTGGGGGCCCTGCTTTCCTGATATGCGCGTTGACATCAATCTCGCCAGCCGTCCCTATGAAGACTCCGGTCCGTTGTGGATCCGGTGGGGCGGAGCTTTGGCAGGGCTGAGCCTTCTTACCCTGGTCCTGCTTTACAGCGCGATTTCGGGATGGGCGGATGCAAGGAAAGATCATGGACTGATCGAGCAGCGTCAGCAGCAGATTGCTGCCCGCGATCTGCAAAAAGCCAAAGCCGAAGAGACCCTGAATCTGCCGGCCAATCGCGGCACCCGCGACCGCGCCGAGTTTCTCAACGATCTGTTCCTGCGCAAGGCCTTCTCCTGGACCCGGGTGTTTGAAGACCTGGAGCGTGTAATGCCGGCTCGTCTGCATGTGGTTTCCATCCATCCTGACAAAGCCACGGACAGTCAGTTAAAGATCAAGCTGGTAGTCGCCGGAGAATCTCGGGACCGCGCGCTTGAGCTGGTGCGCAAGATGGAAAGTTCGCGACGCTTCCAGCAGACTCAAATCGAGCAGGAGTCGAGCCAGGCGGGACAGACGCCGGGAGACAACGTGCAATTCGATATCAGCGCTTTGTACGTACCCGACTTCTCCGACTCCGACAAGGCGAGCGGGAACGAGACCACTAGCGACCAGGCGGACAAGGACAAGCAAGACTCCAAAAAGCTGGATAACGACAAGAGCAAGCCGGAAAAGGTCAAGACCGCCAAGAAGGGGACGCATTGATGCGCGAAGTCCTCGATATCCGGAAGAAAGCAAAGATCGCGATCGCGGCCCTGCTGGTCGTGGACATCGCCGCGGTGGTCCTGCTGTTTTCTCCGCTGGTCGGGTCCGAGCGTTCCCGCCGTGAACAGCTTGACCAGCTGTGGTTGGAGCTGCAACGCAAAACGCATGAGGCCGAACCGCTTAAGGACGTGGACAAGAAGATCGATCTGGCCAGCCATCAGATCGATGACTTCTACAAGAACCGGCTGCCGGCACAGGACTCGGCGATTTACGAGGAACTGGGCAAAGTGGCAAAACAGAATGGCGTTCGTATTGGGCAGATCCGCTCCAAATCGAAGGATGCTGATCTGGTCGGCCTGCGTCCGGTAGAGATTGATGCGGATTTCTCCGGCGACTATCTCCAACTGGTGCGTTTCATCAACGCGCTGGAACGCGACCCGCTGTTCTTCATCATTAACAGCGTGGAACTGGGTGGCGAGCAGGCGGGCGTAGTTCGCCTGCAATTGAAACTGGAAACTTATCAGAAGGCGAGCGCCTAGATGCAATTGGGGACCGAAAACCGCAATAAGACGATAGCGGCCATTGCCCTGATGGTGATCGCTCTCGTGTTTGTGGTGATGCGCTTCATCCCTGATTCCCCAGCGGCGGCAAAATCTCCGGCCCCGGTCGTGACCCCGCCGCCCGGGACTCGCCGGATCGTCAATGTGAGACCGACGTCTGGGAAAAAGTCTGGCATCAGCCCCGACGCGAGGTCGCTCGATCCCACGCTTCGCTATGACTGGCTGAAGGCCAGCGAGGACACCAAGTACCAGGGCGCGGGCCGCAATATCTTCCGGGCCGAGGTTGAAATTCCGAAACCGATCGCGCCGGTCCATGTAGCGGCGGCCCCCGTCATTCCACAAGGGCCACCCCCGCCGCCGCCGATCAATCTGAAATTTTTTGGTTTCGCCAACAAGCCGGGCGAGCCGAAGAGAGTTTTCCTCTCTCAAGGCGAGGACGTATTCATTGCCGGAGAAGGCGACATCGTTGACCGCCGGTACAGGATCCTGCATATCACGCCGGTCTCGGTGGAAGTGGAAGATGTGTTGAACAACAACAAGCAGAGTATTCCGTTGACGCAGGGGTAGATCAGTCTCAGTCATCAGTCGTCAGTCGTCGGTCGTCAGCTTCTGGCCTTTAGTCGTTGGCCCTTGGTCGATGGCCTTCGGCGGCCGAGTTCGAGACGAAAGTTAGGCAGCGCCGCGTTTCCGCGATAATTAATCTCGCATCGTACAAAAACAGCTTATGGCTAATGCCAACGACCGACGACCAAAGACCAGCGACCAGCGCGGCTACATCCTTCTCATGCTGATGTTGTTTATCGCGCTGCTGGCGATTGCCGCAGGTGCTCTGGCTCCCAGCATTGCCTTTCGGGTGAAACGCGATCGCGAAGAAGAGATGGTCCATCGCGGGGTGCAGTATTCGCGGGCGCTGCAAAAATTTGTCAAGAAGACAGGACGCTTCCCGAGTCGGCTCGAAGAACTCGAAAATACCAACAATATCCGCTTCCTGCGAAGGCGCTATAAAGATCCCATCACCGGCAAGGACTTCAAACTATTGCACGTGGGCGAAGTGCAACTATCGAGTTCCCCGGGCGTAGCCATAGGCGTCGCCGCCAGCGCCATGGGCGGTGCTGCCGCCGCCGGTGGAGCGGGAGCGGCAGCACTTCTCGGCGCAGCCAGCGGGATGATGGCACAAGCTGCTGCGCAGCAGGCCGCGCCGGTGATGCCTCCCAGCCCCGCGGCGGGCGGCGATGCGGATGCTTCTGGCGACTCGGGAAAAGACGCTGGCCCGGGGGCCGGTCCCTCCAAGACTGGCTCAAACCAGCCGGGCGGCAGTTCCAGTAGTCCTTTGACCAGCACGGTTTTTGGCGGAGGCCCGATCGTCGGCGTGGCCAGCACCAGCAAAGCCAAAACCATTCGCGAGTTCAATCACAAGAATCACTACAACGATTGGCAATTCATCTACGATCCGACCATGCGCGGCCTCATCACCACACCGGCGCAGCCGGCTTTGCAGGTGTCGGCGCCACCTTTACAGCAGAACTCATCTGGCCCGGGCAATTCGTCGGGACCCTCGACTCCGTTTGGCGGGATGCAGAATTCTCCATCGCCAACCCAGCCTGGGCAAGTACCGCAACAATAGAAATCCTAAGATCGACGGTAATGAGTACGGCTGGCGAGGACACCAGTCCTCAATTTCTTATGGTCTACTTTTTTCGGCGTCCACGATGCGTTCCATTTCGATCACGCTGATCCACTGGCCGTGGCGGGTCTCGCTGTAGACGAGGTCCCCGCCCAGGATTTGTGCCGCCGCCACTGGGGGCACGTCGCGATGGTAGTCGAAGAATCTCGCTTTCCACTCCTGCCACAAACGCCAGTGCTCGAGCAGCGGATGGGCTGGTTCATATTTCGTGGAGAACACGAGAGCGACTTCGAAATCCGGACCGGCTCCGTTCGAATGGAGATCGGCTGCGGACATCAACTGCTCAGCCGCGAAATGTTCAATGCGCACTACCTGCATTGGGCGCGTGACATATCCCAGGTAGGGACGCGTCAACTCGTCACTCGCCGGCCACGCGGTCAGCACACGCGCCATGGGATAGCGCGCTTCCAGAAATTCCTCGGCCCGCTGGTGCAAGTGGATGTAGTCGCGGTATGCCAGGTTGTCCTCCGGAGCGAACCCGTACGGCGGATTGATAAACCATCCGGAGATAAACAACAGGGCCACTATGGCAGCCACGCCGCGCCACAGCCGCACTCTGCGCCACAGCGTGGAAACGCAAACCAGAACCACCAGCGGCACCACCGGCAACAAGTAGCGCGCCAGCTCGGCGCCACCCACCAGCGCCATAGCGAGTACGTAGGCAATGACCACTGAAAGCATGGCGAACTGTACGTCCAGCGCGATCCGCGGGCGCTCGCCGCCCGGGTCGCGGAGTGGCGGCAGCCACATGGCGAACAAGGCGGCCAGCGTCAGCATCAGCAGGTGAAAGTAGCCGAGGGTCTGCCACAGGCGGACCACGAGGGCCAGCAGTATCCGAAGCGGATCCAGCGTAGCCTGAACGTTGTAGCGAAAAAATTCGGGATTGCCGAATACAAAACCGGTCCGCCAGTAGTGGAAGCCGTACCAGGCGGTCAGAGGAAGCAGCGGAACCAGCAGCCAGGCGGGATTCCAGTTCTGTCGCGCAGGCAATATGTTTTTATCTCTGGCCGGCAACCGCGGCGATAGAACATCCCAGGCGAAGAGCGCAATCGGCGCCAGTATCGCGGTCTCCTTTGTCAGGCAGGCTAGCGAGAACCAGAGTGCCGATCCACATCTCTGGCCTCTCACGTATGCGCGCAGACCCCAGAAGGTGAATCCGGCAGCGGCCAGGTCGAGATGGACGAGCGAGCTTTGCGCGAAGAACACCGGGTAGACCGCGGTCAAGATCGTGGTCGCCACCGCGACTTCGAGGTTGGCCACGGTACTGGCCAACCTGAACAGGCCGAGCAAGGCGAATGCCGCAACCAAAAGCATGGCAGTCCGCGTCACCACTGGGGCAAAGCCCGCCAGTTTCCACCACAAGGCCAGGTAAGCCATGACGACGGGCGGGTGAGCATTCGAGACCGTGGTATGCGGAATCAGCCTCCCGGTCAGTAACAGTTCGCGCGCCGCCGGAACGTAGTAGCCGGCTTCGTCCCAGAAATACGGCAGGCGCAGCAGGGGGAGATGCAGCGCGAGAAGCGCAGCATAAGTCAGAACGAACACGAGCGCAGGATGAAGTCCGCGCGAAGATTGGTCATTGGGCGTCAAAGGTCGGTCGTGCTTCAGTTTGATGCGGCTGTCATCCTGAGTGCAGTCTCTCGTCCCGCACAGCGGGACGAGAGCAAACGAAGGACCTCTGGATTCCGCGCCACCCCCAACTGCGCTGTCGGCGAATTCTAGCCCAAAATCGTATTACCAGATATGACAGGGTTTGGCGCAATACACAGGTCCTTCGTCGGGAGTCCTTCGCTGCACGAAGGACTCCGCTTCCTCAGGATGACAGGGAATACTGCGGAGCACCACTTAGTGCACCGGACCGGGGGCCATCATACGTGGGTCGAGCTTGATCTCACCGAACGTGCTTTCATAGCCGGCCACGTTTTGCTGCAGAATTCCGGACAACGCCTTGGCCTGCTGCGGACTCAGGTAGATGCCCTGAAAATTGTTGACCTCCACCTGGGTCTCACTCTGCTGCTGCAGCGTGCCGAAGACCAGGAAGAAATCCCAGACGTTCACCCGCACCTGAACGCTGTTGGCGTAAGTCTCGCGATAATCCGGCGTGTTGTTCAATTTGATGTTGGGCTGAGTTGGGATCGACATAGGACAGTCAGTTTAACGGGATTGCCGCAGGGAGACAACGCGACGGAGTCGAGATGTGTCATTCAATTTTTGATTGCGTCATCCTGAGCGAAGCGAAGGATCTGGTGCGAAGCGGATACGCACTTGCCCGGTCCGCGCGAGATCCTTCAGGACTAAAGTCCCTCAGGATGACACCGGATTGTTCCAACTGGACCCTGTAGTGCCAGTCTCCGGTTCGGCCCGATGGGAGGGCGAGACCCCCGCCAGATGGCCCGCGGGACGCCGATGCTACACCCTTCGCGCCGGATTTGAGCCCAAAATGGGACGTTCGGACGCCGCTATCAGCCGAAACGCCCGTCCGTGGCCGTGTTTGGGCCTTCTTATTGAAGACTTTTACCTGGTTTTTTGCTAGTATTTCCGGGCCGCTCTTCGTCGAGCCCAATGGTTCTGTAACGAGTCCGCAGTTTGGACTCGGTAAGTACTGTTTGCAGCAACCGCCACGGGCTCCAGTTTAAACACGTCCCTGCTGCCTCATGGACGTTGGGGTTAGGTTTTCATAATCAGAGAAGTAACCGGTGAAGCAGTCCACGTGTGCCTTTTTTTGGCGTAGATACCCGCTGAGTATCGCACTGGCAGGCTGAGCGCAAATCTTTAGAGCTCAGAAAATCTGAAATTTGAAACGGGTTTTAGACGTCGCTGTCCCTCTGGCCAAAAAGGGATTGGTTCGCCATTCCCTATCCCCTATACGAGAGAGAGATTTTTTCTATGCTGAGGGTAATCCTTGTAGTCTTTGCAAGTCTTTTCTTCGCGAACACGGCATTGCTTGCCGGGCCGACCTTTGTGCAGGTGAAGTCGGCGACCCCGCAGACAGCGAGCGGATCGGTGGCAGTGACCTTTACACTGGCGCAGACGGCAGGAAACCTGAACGTCGTGGCCGTGGGGTGGAACGACACGACGTCAACCGTGAGTTCCGTGAGCGACAGCCTGGGAAACAATTATGTGCTGGCGATCGGTCCGACGAGTGGTACGGGGTTGAGACAGTCGATCTACTACGCAGCTGGCATCAAGGCTGGCAGCAATACGGTAACGGTAAGATTTAACCAGGCAGCCAAATACGTGGATGTCCGGGCGCTGGAGTATAGCGGACTGGACTCTGCTAATCCGCTGGATGTGAAAGCGGGAGCGGCGGGCAGCGGGACGACCGCGAGCAGCGGGAATGTCACGACAACGTCAGCGAATGACATGATCTTCGGGGCTGGGATGACCATCGCGCGGTTTAACGCGGCGGGATCGGGATTTGCATCGCGGATCATAACCACTCCGGACGCGGACATCGCAGAAGACAAGACGGTCAGCACCACAGGAAGCTACAGTGCGACAGCGCCAAACAGTTCGGGTAACTGGGTGATGCAGATGGTTGCTTTCCGTTCCAGTGGAACCAGCGGAGGTTCGAGTAATCCGGCGCCGAACGTAAGTGCGATCTCGCCGAATTCCGGTACAGCAAATGGCGGCGCAGCGGTCACCATCACCGGCACAGGTTTTCAGTCGGGAGCGGCGGTAACCATCGGCGGTGCGGCGGCGACGGGGGTGACCGTGGTCAGCAGCACGTCGATTACAGCCAAAACTCCGGCGCATGCCGCTGGAGCGGCCGACGTAGCCGTGAAGAACACGGACAACCAGACAGGCGGCTTGAGTGGTGGCTACACGTACACTTCAACCAGCACGGGCGGTGGCGGCGGGTCGGGAGCTCCGGCCGGCGCAACTTTCTACGATGATTTTTCGAAGGGTTCGCTCGACACTTCCAAATGGATCCCCTCCAATTGGGGCGCTCCGGGCGGAGGCTCGTTCGTTCCTTCGTATCTCGACTTCTCCACCGGCATGCTGCGCATCAAACTCACGCAGACATCCGGCTCTTCGGTCGGCGGCGAGTTGCAATCCAAAAATGCTCTCGGCTTCGGAACCTACGAGTGGATCATGCGCGCTTCTTCGACTTCCAGCACGCCCAACGGATCCGGCTATACAGTTTCCGGCCAGATCAGCTCGGGCTTCATCTATGTGAACAACTCACAGACCGAGATTGATTCTCCGGAGATTGAAGGTCAGAACCCCGGTACTCTCTGGTGGACAAGCTGGACCAGCGTGAACACGAAGCAATACACCTCGACGCAAGCGCCCTTCGCACCTGAGCAAGGCTTCCACTCCTACAAGTGCGTCTGGAGCAGAACTTCGATCAAGTTCTACGTTGACGGAGCGCTAGTGTCCACACACACCGGCGTGGTGCCGCAAACCCCGGCGTACGCAATGATCAACCACTGGGGAACAAACAGCACGGGATGGGGCGGTCTCGCCACTCCTAACGTCACGCGGTACATGTTCGTGCGCAGTTTCAGTTTCGTGCCTGGTAATTAGGGCCTTGGGTTTGCCGCCCACCCTTCGCAAAACACGCGAAGGGTGGGGCACCCCCGCGGTAGGGTCACGCTTGCTTATCGCCCGCCCGTCGCAGCAGAACGACTCCCAACAGGGACGGCATGATGAACGGGACAGCCGGAATTCCGGCAATGAAACCAGGTTGGGTGTACCACGGCGTGGCAAGGGCTGCCGGGTCGGGATATGACATGCCTCTCATCACCAGAAACAACAACGCGATGAAGCTCACCACTACATAGGCGCGAGTAGCGCCGCGTCCCAGCCAAGCGCTTCGTCCCATGGAGGCCGCAAAGGCCGCCGTCGCAAGATAGGTGAGAATACACGCGGCATCGAGCAGGACATCAAAGGCGTCAACCACCGAACCAATCGCGGGAGGCGCTTGTCCATCGCGCACCTTCACGATGTAGGCTCCCAGCAAAAGACTCATCCAGATGAGATAGGCAGGTCCGGCTAGCATCGCCGCGGCAAATCCTAGAGTGGAATATTGGCGTTCGCCGGCTTCACTGAGCGCCTCCTTGAGAACAATCAATCCACCCGATACTGCGATCGAACTAATAAGCAGCACGAGGTAGCGCAGCACGTTCTCTCTCGGACTTGCCTCCCACGGAGGTCCAAGGCCCACCCAGAGCAGTGCAACCAGCGCGAATGGGGTCAGAAGGAGTCCCCCCGCAAGAGCGAGCCTTTGCTTCCCTTCCGATCCCCCCGTCGCGGCGCGTGCACCAAGTATCCACGCCGAAATCACGATCGCAAGAAACAGCACTCCTCCAACCGTCTGATAGATGCCTGACACGCGAAGGGCGCGTGGTGCTGTAACGCCAATTGCGAGGAATGGAACCATGCAAAGGAATACATAACTGACACGTCTGGGGGTATAGGCCATTCGCGATTTTCCTTTTGCTGCGACTTCTCGCTTCACTCCAATTCAAGCAACATCGAATTGAGACTTTGTCCGTTTATCGCTGTTCCTTGTTTGCGTCTTGCTTGACTCGTGCCTTCACAATTTTCTTTATGAGCGCACTCGGCAGCGACTTGTCCAGCGCGAAGCGGATGGTCCCCTTGGAGGTGGAAAATCCCTTTAGCTCGTCCTTGAACTCTGCGATTACCGAGGCAGTGGGAAACAGGCTGCAGTGGTCTGAAAATGCGGCGAACCATACCAGAATGTTCTTGCGCTTGTACGCGGGAATTTTATAACTGATGGTCTCGGTGGCGTCCGAGGGTAGTGCGGACCGAATTGCTGCGCGCATTTTTATTAAGGCGCTGCGGGCGGGTCCTGAAACTCCGGCCAGGTATTCGTCAATGGTTTCGGGGGCCCCGTTCGCCTTTTTCATGCGGGTCATGTTACGAGAAGCTCTACTACAAGTCTATTCCCCGAACAATCTTGCAGTCTTTTTAGAAAATCCTCGGCTCTCCGCGGTTTGCCTCCCACCCTTCGCAAAAGATGCGAAGGATGGGGCACCCCCGGTTGGGTGATGCCGACTACTTCGATTAGCGAATTGCCGCCTTGATGATGCTGACTCGTTCCATCACGCTTCCTGGCTCGACTGAGATCAGTTTGAAGCCGAAGTCTCGGTAAGTCTGTTCGTGAATTTTTTCGAAGCGCTCCGTTTCTTCGAAGCTGATTCGTCGCGCCTCGGTAGGTGTGATGAAGCCCAGATTGCGAATGAAGAAGACCCGGTTTTCGTAGGTTGCTTCTTTCTTGATGCGCTCTAGTTCGCTGACAAGAACGGGCGAAAAAGGGTGTCCGAGGTAGACTGCCAGGGCCGCGGTACAAACAACGGAACGATCATGAAACTGGACCTCATCTCGCTGATATGACGCTCGACTCTGGCGGTCCCTTTGCAGCGTCGCGATTGCATCAATGAACGAGGGATGTGTCCAGGGTTGAATTGTTCCCTGGGTTTGGGCCGTGGCGATAACATCGGTAGCCGCCTCTTCGACTACGCTGAACCCATCGAGTTCCAACTGACGGATGATCGCTGTCTTTCCTGCACCCGGGGCGCCTGTGATGATGAACCTTCTCATGTTGTTCCTTGCATTTTTGACTCGTCAGTGGGGACGCAGGCGCAGGAATATAATCCCACCGACAGGGTGCGCGCCATAGGTTGGCTTCAGGACATCCGGCACGCCGTACCAGGTAAGTTGCGCACCCAGCGCGGTGGAAAGATGCGGGATGTGCCCGACTTCCCTTTCATAGCCGGCGGTGTAGGCCTGTACCCTGGTGAAATACCGTTCGTTGAATCCTGCGGGCTCCGGATTGTCACCCAAAAGAAGCTCGTTGGTGCGGTCCACATTTTCGATGCGAGTCCAGGCATAGTTGCGTTCGAGAAAGCGCAGCGTGGATTCCAGCAGATAGCTGTTGCCGACATTGCCGCCAGCTACATCCTGATTTCTTCCCCAGAGGACCATTGACGCCCAGTTACCTTTTTGCAGTGGGCTGTTGTACTGCACCGACGCGGTCATCCTTCTTACGTCTACATTGGCGGCGAGCGCCTCCGGGCTGTGCAACTGCGCGATGGAATATTGCAGACTCCAGTTCTGGCCGGGATTGGCCGTGACCCGCGCCGACCAGGAGTCAATCTTTCCGGAGTCGATGTTCCAGCGAAATTCGTCGGGCTCGCGTCCGTGAAAGCCCGAGGCTTCAATGCGGAGGTTGCGATACGTAAAGCCCGCGGTGATTACATCGGCTGCGATGTGAGTCGAGTCTTGCAGATGATGTCCCAGGGGCGCGACAGGATCTTCCGACGCCGAAGCGCGGTGAGGATACGCCGGGGGACCCATCGCGGGATCGCCCATGGGAGCGGCGTATACCGACAACAGCGTGTGCTCTCCCACCTTGTAGTCATACAGAGCTGCAAGTTCCATGAAAAAATCGTGGGGATGCTGCCCGTCCGCGATCGGGCGGCCGAAGGCAGTCTCACCCTGCTGAAAGAGCTCGGGGTAACGCCGGTCAGAGACCGTGGCGGGTTCGAAGCTGAGCATGGTGCGGATGGTCAGTGTGCCGCGGCCGAATTTCCGCTGCGCCATCGGCATCCACCAGTTGGTCGAGAACAGTTTGTCACGTCCACGCGGACCGCTCTGCTGGATTTCGCTCAGAAATGCTTCGCCGTGAAACATCAGCGTCCAACTCTTCTTCGTAGTCATGAGCATTCCAATGGGAGTGGAGTTGGGCTCGGCGTCCGTGCCAGAGGAGGCGTGCTGTAGCAGGAATTCTATGAGAGAGCCCGGCTTCATGCTCATCTTCCCCTCGTCCATACCTGGCGTTCCCTGCATGGAGTGCGAATCTTCGGACATGTCCATGACAGGGTCGGACGGTTGGCTTGAGGCATGAACAACTGAGACCAAGAGGCACGCGAGATTCACCAGCGCAATAAAAAACAGTTTCCGCACCAATATCTCCTTGGCGAAAAACACAAATACAGTTCAGGCCGCGAGGGCCCGCAGGACGGATATTGGCTGGGTTAAACGCGGAGAGGAATTGTGTGAGGTGGATCAGGCGACAAGACCGCAACGCTGCCTGGGCCGCTCTGGGCAGACACGACGATCGGCGACGGGCCTGAATAGGCCACAACAACAACCATGGACGGTTGCGAAATCAAAGTGCTTTGCAGAACAGCAGAATTGTGTCCGAGTTGGCAGCACCGGTAGCTTGATGGCACACGCTCCGGAGGCTTTGTACCGTGCTGATGACAGCCCGCGGCAGGGACCGTCTGCGGATGCATCAGCATGGACTCCTGCCGGGGTAGCGAAACCGCAGCCATCCCCAACAGTAGAAATACGGTCAACAGTTTTGAGCTACGCTTCGCCATCCTGAACTATTATATGCGCGGGTCGTCGCGCGAAGGTAAGTCACGAGGCAGGCAGTGAAAGGTTACCCAACAATTGTCATTCCGAAGCGCGGTGTGTCGCGCGAGGAATCTGCTGTTTCGCTGCCGGTAGCAAGCAGATTCCTCGCCGGTAAAACCGGCTTCGGAATGACAAGAGAGAGGAATGACAAGAAACGAAATTGACTGGGCAATTTCTACTAAACGAAATAGCGAGGTGCATCGGTTAAAATAAGCACGGCCGGGATGGCGGAATTGGCAGACGCGTTGGACTTAGGATCCAATGCCCAAAAGGCGTGCAGGTTCAAGTCCTGTTCCCGGCACCACACCTAAGCTGGGGGAATTCAATCAATTCGCGGCCTTCGCGGATTTCTTGCTCTTTGGGACTTTAGCCAAAATGGGCAAATCATGGCTAAACTCATGGCTAATTTCAGAAAGTCGTTTCTGTTATCTCATCACAACAGCCTCGGCCACGTCCTTGTCATTTACGATGTTATATCTCTCAAGCGTGGTACGAGTTTTCCAGCCGCCGATCTTCATCACGACACTTTCAGGCACTCCCGCCCTGTGGTAAGACCGTGCAGCGGAACGGCGCATGTCGTGACTGAACAGCCCGATGTATTTCCGATCACCTAGGGAGCCCGACTCACAACACTTGCGGCGCTTGATTGCCTGGCCGCACTTCTTGCACTCCCAGTGACCCAGACCGACCTGCACGCAAAGCTTCCACCATGCCCACCGATAATCCTTCACTGGCTTCCCGTTGGCGCGGGTGAACACACGATCTTGTGGCTGCTTGCCGCGCACGCATTCTGTTAACAATGTGTGCAGAGGATCTCCCGGAGGTGCTTCATATAACCCCGACAGCAACGCGCTGCGGCGCTCACCGAGGCGCACCAATCTTTCGTTGACGTGCGGGCGCTCCACAACGAGCTTACTTTCGATTTCCTTCAACTCGGACACTATCTCCGTCCGTCTTGCTTCACTTAATTCGTTTAGCATTCGATTCCTTTATTTTGTATTTCGCACAACGAGCGAACGACTCCGCTTATGCGATCCTTGTTTTGCGCAACCTTTCGATGAATTTCGGGTTGCATTAAACGGAGGTTGCTTGGTTAAATCATCAATTCGCGTTTTGGTAGTTGATGATTTTGAGCCGTGGCGACAGCGAATCTGCGGCATGCTGCAAACGCTTCCCGACCTCCGTGTCGTCGCAGAAGCAGGGGACGGATTGGAAGCCGTTCAAAAAGCCGAATTGCAGCCAGATTTGATCGTGCTGGACATCGGCCTTCCCAACCTAAATGGATTGGAAGCAGCGAAACGCATTCTTCAAGTCGCTCCCGCTGCAAAGATTGTCTTTTTTAGCTCCAACAACGATAAAGACTTGGCACAGGCAGCTTTGAGCGTTGGAGCCCAAGGTTTTGTCCTGAAGACTGATGCCCGTGAACTCCTCACCGCTGTGGAAAAGGTTCTTGGCGGGGGGCGTTTTGTCAGTAGTGGAATTCAGGCGGGTAATTGGTGAATCCGAGGAGGCATAAATTTCCTCCGACTTCAAATAAACGGCCAATCTCCCCGACGCGGAGCGCCTACGCAGCCTGATTGCTTTCGACCAGCTGTCGTAACTCGGCTTCGGGAATTACAAATTCCGTGAAGCCACAATTCAAACAGACCAGAAGCTTTGGAAAGACAAACATTGTGGGTTTGTCCAGTCCTTCGAGACCAGGGAAGTGAATCCCAATCTCACCGTTGAGCGTGCTCTGGTTGGCTGATTGGCATGACCTGCAATGAAAACTGCCCAGGGCAGACATGATGCACCTCACACGTCCAGGCTTCGAAGCGCCCCGAACCCCACATCAGCCTACCCTCCTGCAGCCAATATGTGCAATTTATCTTTCGCGCGATGATTCGGCGACGTTATATGGCGCTTACCGAACACCAACCTTAAGCCAACCTGCAAGTTGCTGATTTCTTTTGCAAGCACAGGAGTTAAAAAAGGGGGCATCGGGCTTGGGATCCAATGCCCAAAAGGCGTGCAGGTTCAAGTCCTGTTCCCGGCACCAGATTTTCTTTCCTCATTGCCCTACGCTCCTTCAACGATGCGGTAGTCGCGTTCCGCTCCCGAGCCGAGCGACTCCACCAACTCATTCGCGAGGCGAATGAGTTGGCTCCGCTCATGATGACAGTTCCTCGGCGTAGTTTTTATGGTTGGACCGCGTTCAGACCCAGGTAAACCGCCCAGCCTGCGATCACCAGGATCATCGCTCCCGAAACCGCACCTAGCATTTTCACCACAGGAGTGATCTTGTTCACCTTGGCCATGAGTTCCATCTGGTCCTTGGCCATGCCGGAGGCGGAGTCGTCAAGGAAGAGTTGGTCGTCCTCCTGCATGGTGAGAGTGCTGCGGTAGATGAGAAGGATAATCAGAACGACAGTGAGCGCGCCCCACACGACCAGCATCCAGAACATTCCCGGAGTCATAGACCACCTCGGTACTGATGTCGAGCCGGTCCCGAAGGCTGTTGCAGACAAATTGTGGTTGTGGCCCCCACAACCCAGCTTTCGGACAAGGGCCCCAACGCGGAATTATAGACCTGTTGGCAAGGTCCGGCGGGTGTTTTTGCTGTGCACCGTCTGGATAGGTACTGCCATCTAATAGGTTATAAACTAGTTATCAGGAACCAGCCTGAAAACCAATTTCGGACCGACATTGAAGGCTGCAACGGCACCGAGCTTTGCTATAATAACGAACGAGTCCTTTCAAGGAGATACCAGAATGGCCACGACAACGATCCCTGAAGTGAAGCCGGCAGAGACCACAAAGAAGGCTCCTATCAGCCTTACCGCCAGCGCCATTGCCAAGGTCAAGGAGACCATGGCGCAGCAGAACCCTGTCCCCACCGGACTGCGCGTAGGCGTGGTGGGCGGAGGCTGCTCGGGTTTCTCCTACTCCATGCAGTTTGAAAATGGCGCGGGAATGATGGACAAGGTTTTCGACATGGACGGCCTGAAGGTCTACGTGGATGCCACTTCCGTGATGTACCTGAACGGTTGCATCGTGGACTACGTTGAGACCCTCGAGGGCGCGGGCTTCAAGTTCGAGAACCCGAACGTGAAGAGCACCTGCGGCTGCGGATCTTCGTTCAGCGTTTAAGTTTTTAAGGTTTTCAGAGAGCCCCGCCCAAGTGGCGGGGCTTTTGTTTTTGTGGAGCGGCCGGGCGCTACGGCGAACGTCCTCCGGCCGCCGTGCTACGAAATTCTCATCAGGTGGCAGGAGTGGGTCTTTATCACCAGCCAGACTTCGCATCCTGGCTGCAGCTTGAGGGAATCGCGCGCCGCCAGCGTGAGGTGGACTTCCATCTCCACTCCGCAATTCACTTTTGCCACTACGATCACATCGCGCTGCGCCAGTGAAACCACCCGGCCAGGGATGATATTGCGGGCGCTCAATCCGACCGGCTGAACCGAAGCCAGCAAGATATCGCCAGCGCGGATTCCGACTCGCACCCGCGAGCCAACAGCCGCCCGCACCAGCGGAGTTTCTAATTCCACCGTGCTTCCGGACAGCTGACACACCATGGTGCCGCGATCTTCATGGGCGGCCATGACCGTCGACATCGAAGATGTTTTCGAAGCCGGCGAGTTGCGCGACGGTCTCCAGGCGCGGAGCGGTCATCACTTCATGCGGCGTCCCCTGCGCGACCGGACGGCCATTTTCGAAAACGATCACCCGGTCACCCAGCGCGAACACTTCTTCCCGGCTATGGGTGACGTAGATGATCGGTACCTGATGTTCATGGTTCCAGGCGCGAAGGTCATCCACGATCTTCGACTTGGTCACGGCGTCCAACGCCGCCAGAGGTTCGTCCAGCAGCAGGATTGTCGGGTCGATCACCAGGGCGCGGGCCAGTGCGACTCTCTGCCGTTCTCCCCCGGAAATTTGACCGGGCCGGCGCTCCCGCAGATGGGCGATGCGAAATGATTCCAGGATGGCGGCGCTGCGCTGCTTGCGCTGTTCCTCGGCAAGCCGGGAGAGACCATACTCGACATTGCCCTGGACCGTCAGGTGCGGAAACAGCGCCAGGTCCTGAAACACGTAGCCCACTTTGCGAAGCTGAGGAGGAAGGTTGATGCCTGCCGCACTGTCGAAGAGGACGTGCTCCCGGGTTGCAATTCGGCCTTCGTCCGGTTGAACCAGCCCGGCAATGCAATCCAGAGTCGTAGTCTTCCCTGCCCCCGACGGGCCAAAGAGGATCGTGATCCCCGGCGGCACGAGCGACCGCGACGTCGAGTTCGAAATCCCTTCCCGAGCGCTTACGAATTCGCAGGGAGACTTCTTTCGTATTCGGCGTCGCGGGTTCCGCAGATTGCATGTGCGCTGGCTCACTCAAAATAATTAATTGTGAACAATGAGGAAGGAATTCCCGATCTTTAGTTGTCTCATTCTGCTCTCGACTTCCACATCCACACCCGCCGATTCAGTCCGTAGACAACCGCAAGCGTCAAGAATGAAATGACCAGCAGCACCAGGGCCGTGGCATTGGCTCCGGCATAATTGACGGCCTGCACCTTGTCGTAGATATCAATCGAAACCGTTCGCGTGACTCCGGGAATATTTCCGCCGACCATCAGAACCACGCCAAACTCTCCCATGGTGTGGGCGAAGCTGAGAGCCACCCCAGTCACTACGCCGGAAACCGACAACGGCAAAATCACTCGAAAGAAAGTTCGGACTCTCGAAGCTCCCAGCGTCTGGGAGGCAGCCACCAAGCGCGAATCCACAGCCGCGAACGAGGCTGCAAAAGGCTGCACCGCAAACGGAAAACTGTACAGGATCGAGCCGATCACCAGGCCTTCGAAGGTAAATGCCAGAGTGTGACCCGTAAGCGCTTCCCACCCGCGTCCCAACGGGCTGTGCGGCCCGAGCGCGACCAGGACATAGAAACCCAGCACGGTCGGAGGCAACACAATGGGCAAAGCGAAAACCGCCTCCGCGAGAAACTTCCAGCGCCAGCGAGAGTAAGTGATCCAGATTGCCACAGGAATCCCTACAACCAGAAGGATTCCTGCGACCAGCGCCGACAACCGGATAGTGAGCCAGAATGCCTGCAAATCCATAAGCTTCACTCTCAACCTTTCGCCACATACCGCGAGGTCAACTTGATTGCAGAGCCTAACGAAATTGGTTGCCTAGGCTAAGAATACTTTCATCTTCAGGCTGCACTCATCTTAGTAAACTCTTGTAAAATCTCGGCCCGTTCTCACACATCTGTTGCGCCCGATGTACCATCCATGATGGTGGGGCTTGCGGCCGAGTACGGGAAGCTACAGATTCTATCCGCAACCTCGGCTCTCGTTCGGGGTTTAAGTAACTGGGGCCTGCAACTCAGAATACAAGCAAGACGCTGCGGATCCTTAAAGTGAGGATGTCGTGAACCTGCTAAAACGTCATTGGCTGATAGCAAGTCTGATCGTCGTTGCGGTTGCTGTCTTCGCCGCCTTCCGATTCAAAGGCAGCGACCAGCCGAAGTATTTCACGGCGAAAGTGGACCGCGGAAACATCAGCCAGGTGGTGGAAGCCACCGGCACCATCAATGCCGTGACCACCGTGCAGGTAGGTTCGCAGGTTTCGGGCACGATTTCGCGCCTCAATGCGGATTTCAACTCACGCGTGAAAAAAGGACAGGTGGTGGCGCAGATCGATCCTTCGCTGTTCCAGGGCTCGCT
Source organism: Terriglobia bacterium (assembly GCA_963812835.1). Taxonomy (GTDB): domain Bacteria; phylum Acidobacteriota; class Terriglobia; order Terriglobales; family Acidobacteriaceae; genus JAIQFF01. Next base: position 220,450 of record CAWEWN010000006.1, on the reverse strand, counting down.
GCTGCAGGCCCAGGCTGATCTGGCGAACGCCAAAGCCAATGTGGTGGCGTCCCAGGCCAATCTGGAAAAAGCGCAAGCCAGCGCGCTGCAAGCGCGGGCCGACTATGAGCGGACTGCCGGACTGGCCAAAGAAGGCGTGATGAGCCAGCAGCAACTCGACCTGGCGAAATCCACCGCCGATTCAGACGATGCGGCAGTGTCCGCGGCCAAGGCGACCATCACCCAGGCGATCGCACAGGTGCAGCAGAAGCAGGCGGCGGTGACGGTGGCGCAGACCAATCTCGATTACACAACCATTCATGCACCGATCGACGGCACGGTAATTGCCCGCAGCGTGGATGTCGGCCAGACCGTGGCGGCCTCGCTGCAGGCGCCGACGCTGTTTACCATCGCGCAGGACCTTACGAAGATGCAGGTCTACGCCAGCACCGATGAGTCCGACGTAGGCGTGATCCACACCGGGCAGATCGTCAGCTTCAAAGTGGATGCGTTTCCCAAAGACACGTTTACCGGCCGCGTATCACAGGTGCGTTTGAACGCGACCACGGTGCAGAACGTGGTGACCTACAACACGATCATCGATTTCGATAACCCAGACCTCAAGCTGTTTCCCGGCATGACGGCCTACATCACGATTCCAGTGGCCAACGCGCAAAGTACATTGCGCGTCCCCAACGGGGCGCTGCGCTACAAGCCGGACATGACCGCCGACCAACTGCGTGCGCTCTACAAACAATATGGATTGATCTCGGGCCAGGCTGCAGGAACTCAGTCCGCGGGCAATCAGGCACGGAGGCGCCGGGGCCGACGTCAAACAGCAGCGCTCACATGCGCAAGGTACCAGGGTGGCGGCGCTGACAGCGGGCAGCAGCATACTCCGCGCGTGGACGTGGCGGTCGTCTGGAAACTGCGTCCTGATAAAACGCTGGAGCCGGTGAGGATTCGCACCGGCATCACCGATCATACCGTCACCGAAGTCGCGCAGGTGCTGAATGGTCAACTGAACGAAGGAGACGAATTGATCACTGGCGGCGTGGCGGGCAGTTCAGCCGCGACCCGGGCGCCGGGCCTGGGCGGAGCGACGCCGAGAGGCAGATAGGCTTTGACAGTGGAGGACGGGCGGGACGCCCCGTTCTCCACAACCAAGAATATGGCGACCATTCCACAATCCGCAGTGAAGACCCCCGGCGACGCCGGAGACCACGGCCTCATCCAGATTGACGACGTACACAAGTACTACGATCTGGGCGAAACCAGGGTGCACGCCTTGCGCGGCGTTAATCTCCGCATCGAGCGGGGCGAGTTCGTGGCCATCATGGGCGCCAGCGGCAGCGGCAAATCCACATTCATGAATATCCTGGGCTGCCTGGACAAGCCCACCACCGGCCGCTATCTGCTCGAGGGCATCGCAGTCTCTGAACTGACGAAGAAAGAGCTGGCCACCATCCGCAACCGCAAGATTGGTTTCGTCTTTCAGGGATTCAACCTGCTGTCCCGCACCACAGCCCTGGAAAATGTCGAACTGCCGACGCTCTATGCGCAGATCAGCAAAGAAGAAGGCCGGAAGCGGGCCCGCGAAGCGCTCGAACTCGTGGGACTGGGAGAGCGCATGGAGCACTTCCCTTCCCAGCTCTCCGGAGGTCAGCAGCAACGAGTTGCCATTGCGCGCGGACTGGTCAATCACCCGTCCATCCTGCTGGCTGACGAGCCCACAGGCAATCTGGATAGCCGGACTTCGGTCGAAATTCTGGAAGTGTTTCAAAAGCTGAATGACGATGGGCTGACGGTGGTGATGGTCACACACGAGCCCGACATCGCAGAATTTGCCAAGCGCAGCATTCAACTTTCGTGACGGCACGATCCGCCGGGATGAAGCGGTGAAGAACCGTCCGGTCGCGGCCGAGGTCTTGAAGAACATGCCGGAGCTGGAGGACTGATGCGGCCCACATCGGAACTGAACATCCGATTGGTTCAGCCGTCACAGCCTGGAGCCGGACCGAACTTGTACGATTTGCGTCGGGAGGTCCGTCATGGAAATTCAGGAAGCTTTACGAATTATGCGGGCGTTAGCGGATGGAGTGAATCCCGGGACCGGCGAAACGCTCATGCCCGATGCGGTATACCAGCACGCACCTGTAGTGCGAGCTTTTCACCGCGCCGTAGGTGCCTTGGAATACTTGCAGGAACGCGAGCGTTCCCGGAAGACACCGCCCGCCAAGTCGGGCAAGTCGTGGTCGCGGGCGGAAGATCAGCAGGTTTGCGAGGAGCTGCGCCGGGGAGTTGATTTTCACCAGATCGCGAAGACGCACAACCGAAGCATTGGTTCGATCGTCGCGCGCCTGGTGAAGCTGGGCAAGATGGGGCCGAACACGCCGCTGGATATGTTCGACCCGAACGTGGCATAGCGCGGCGCTGAGGAAGGCATTATGGATTTACTGGCTATCATTCGTATCGCCATGCGGGCCCTGGCCCGCAACAAGTTGCGCTCCATGCTCACCATGCTGGGCATCATCATTGGAGTGGGTGCGGTGATCGCCATGGTCAGCGTAGGCCAGGGAGCGCAATTGCAGGCGCAGCAGCAGATCGCCGCCATGGGATCCAATATGTTGTTTGTCCAGTCCGGCACGGTAAACAAGGGCGGAATGCGCATGGGCTGGGGCGCCACCAAGACGCTGGTCTACGACGACATGGTGGCCATCCTGCGCGAGTGCCCGTCGGTTTCGGCCGCTGCGCCGGGCAGCCAGGCGTCCGCCCAGGTTGTCTTTGGCAATGACAACTGGGCCACCAACATCAACGGCACCGAGCCGCAGTATTTCGATATCCGAAGCTGGCCCTTTGCCGAGGGCACATCGTTCACGCAGGACGACGTAAGCACCGCCGCCAACGTCGCCGTCATCGGCGAGACAGTGCGCAAGAACCTGTTCGGCGCGACCGATCCCGTCGGTCAGACGGTGCGCATCAACAATCTGTCATTCAAAGTGGTTGGTCTGCTGACTCCGAAAGGCACGTCGGCGGCCATGGGTCAGGACCAGGACGACGTCATCCTGGTGCCCATCACTACCCTGCAAAAGAAAATTACCGGGCAGGACTGGCTGCGCTGGATCATGGTGTCCGCGCTCTCGAAGGACGCCAGCTACACCGCGCAGCAGCAGGTCACGTCGCTCTTGCGCGATCGCCACCGCATTCGCAGCGGACAGGACGACGATTTCTTCGTGCGCAACCTGGCCGACGTGGCTGACCTGGCCGACCAGAATGCGCGACTGTTCACCATATTGCTGGCCTCGATCGCCAGCATTTCGCTGCTCGTCGGCGGCATCGGCATCATGAATATCATGCTGGTGTCGGTCACCGAACGCACTCGCGAGATCGGCATCCGCATGGCGATCGGCGCCACCGAACAAGATGTCCAGCAGCAATTTTTGATCGAAGCGGTGGTACTCAGCGTGGTTGGTGGCGCGATTGGAATTCTCTCCGGCATGGGCGCATCATATGTGATCACCCAAACCTTGGGATGGCCAGTGCTGGTATCTCCCACCGCAATTTTCGCCGCAGTGCTGTTTTCCATGGCGGTCGGAATCTTCTTCGGCTTCTACCCCGCGAGAAAGGCGGCGCGGCTGGATCCGATTGACGCGCTGAGATATGAGTAACGTACGGGCGGCGGACCTCGGACGTCAGACCTCGGACATCGGCGAGAGCGTTGTTCGACCCGCAGTGTGATCCCGGCGTTCTCGCCCGAGAAACGCCATCGTGAGACTCACGCCTATGACTATGGACGCGTAAAAAGGCAGCATGGCGTACCCGCCAGTCGGCACGAAGAATCCGATGATATTAATGGTCAGAGCGACACACGTGATGCCGACCGACGGATATAAGCTTCTCCGCAAAGTGCCATAAACGCTCGAGAATGCCGCAACGAACCCCGTGGCCGCGAAAGTGAGAAAAGCGTAAATCGCCAGCACTGCGTCGCCCCATTCTGTCTGCTGATCGTGGGCCAGGTGATCGCGAATTGCTTGCGAGGCGAACACTCCCAATAAAGCCAAGATTAGCCCCGAAACCAATCCGGCCACAGTGGCTGCAATAAGCCACTGCCACCACGGGCGTTTGCGAGCATTTTCCAACGAGTTTGTCACGATTTTCGTTCTCCCTGCACATCAGGAGTTTAACTGCGTCTGAAACCATCGATCCAGTTACCTTCGCCCACATCCAAGGAATGTCGACTGCGACGAAGTCTCAACCCCAGAGGTCCGACGGCCGATGTGACGCCCGACGCCCGACGTCCACTTCCGTCAAGTCCACTTTCGTGTAGTCCACGACTGCCTACTAACGAGTACCCAGAGATTCCCATTTAGAGCCAGCCGAAGAAAGAAAAGCCGATTCTCCGTTCGCCGTCACTGAAAGCTGCATGCGCCACGTGATAGTCGTGTGTTCGTATGAGTGTTATTGCCCGTCTCTTCTGCCTCCTGTGTCTGACATTCTGCGCCGGGCTTGTGTCGGCGCAGAGTACGGAAATTCGCACGACCACCAACCCATCACTGCAACGTGAGCAGTGGTTCGGTCATGGGCGCGTGATTCCGGGACGGGCGTCGGCTGCGCTGCGCTATCGTGCGCAGCAGCAGAAAATAGCGTTGCGAGCATTGCACGCCGGCGCTCCACGCTCGGCCGCGATCATTGGCTTGCCGCGTGTTGCCCCCGGCACGGTGTGGACGCCGCTCGGGCCTGCTCCGTTGGCTTCCGACGCTACTGGGCTCGGGGTGCAGGACTATGGACTGGTGGCAGGCCGCGCCACTGCCGTGGCCATTGATCCCGCCGACGCCACCGGCAATACGGTTTATGTCGGCGGAGCCTATGGCGGCGTGTGGAAGTCGATTAACGCCGGTACAGCTAGCGCAAATCCCTCAAGTGTTACTTGGACCCCTCTTACCGACGACCAGCCCACTCTCGCGATCGGGGCCATCGCCATTCAGCCCCAGCTATCGAGTCCCGACCCTACCAGGAGCGTGATCCTGGTGGGCACGGGCGAGACAAACAACTCCAGCGATTCCTACTACGGGTTGGGTATTCTGCGCTCCGATAATGCGGGCAATACCTGGACCCTGATTTCACAGGACACCACTGGCACTCGATCGTTCGCCGGACTGGGCTTCAGCAAGATTGCATTCAGCACGGTAAATCCCAACCTGGTGGTGGCGGCAGCGGCGGGCAGCGAACCAGGGAGTGGTGACGGGTCTCGACGATCCCGTCAGCGGAAATCGCGGGCTCTACTACTCTAACGATGGCGGACAGTCGTGGAACTACGCGACGGTGAAAGATGCAGGCTTCGTCATTGATCCGAGTTCCGCGACGTCGGTGGTATACAACGCAACCTCTGGACAATTCTTCGCCGCGATCCAGTGGCACGGAATTTATTCCTCGAGCGACGGGGCCACCTGGAGCCGGTTGAATAACCAGCCGGGCGGACTAAGTCCAGTGTCGTGTCCTGCGACCCCTTCGACGTCAAGTTGCCTGTTGTATCGCGGAGAGCTTGCCGTCGTGCCCGGCCGCAACGAGATGTATTTGTGGTACGTCGACGGAAACAACGTCGACCAAAAGATCTGGCAGACCAAGAACGGCGGCGGCGCCTGGACTCAACTCAATGACGACAACATCACCAATTGCGGCGATACGCTAGGCTGCGGAACCGAACAAGCGGTTTTCAATCTGGAACTGGCCGCGGTCCCCAATGGAGAAGTTACCGACCTTTATGCGGGCACGGTGAATTTGTTCAAATGCAGAATTACTACCGCCTCCCCGGGCTGCAATGGCACCGGGGTGGACACCTTTCTAAATCTCACGCACGCCTACGGATGTCCGCCCAGCCTTGGATCGATTGCCCATGTACATCCCAACCAGCATGCGCTGTCCTTCCTTCAGATCAACAACAATCATCAGGTCGTGATGTATTTTGCCAACGATGGCGGAATCTACCGCGCCCTGGACGGCTACACCGGGCTGATCACCGGCACCTGCGGCGGCAGCAACCAGTTCGATAGTCTGAACGACAACCTGGGCTCGATCACCCAGCTGGTTTCGTTCTCGAAGCATCCCACCGACCCGAACATTATTCTGGCTGGCGCGCAGGACAACGGCTCGCCCGCAACCAGCAGCTCGCAAGGCAATACCAGTTGGGCGAATGTGAACTCGGGCGACGGGGGGTACAACGAAATCAATCCTGGAAATCCCGCACAATGGTTTACCTCGAACACAGGCGTGAGCATCCAGCGCTGCGCTTTTGGTGTGAATTGCCGGGCGCAGGATTTCAGCAGCGGGCTGGTGGTTTCTAACGCCACCGTGGGCGGCGACTCCGCCGGACTGTTTACGCCGTTCATTCTCGACCCGCAAAATTCCGCGGAGCTGTTGGTCGGCACTTGCCGCATCTGGCGCGGCGCTACCGACGGCACCGGGTTTTCTCCGCTCACCGACAACTTCGAGACGGGCGGCACGGAAACCTGCACCGGCGGAGAGGTAAACCTGGTGCGGGCCATTGCCGCCGGAGGTGTCTACCGACCCCGACGGATCGTCTAACGTGATGTATGCAGGAACGGACGGCCTCGGGCCTCTGGACTCAAGCGGAGGCCATATCTGGGTTGCTACAAACGTCAGCGGCGGACCGGCGGCGTGGCTGGACCGTACGGGCGGAACGAATCCATCCGGCTTCCCGATCTCGGGCATCGCCATCGATAAAACCGATACGACCGGCAGGACTGCCTACGTGACCATCATGGGCTTCCATGTCCCGCACGTGTGGAAGACTTTTAACGCAGGGATCTCCTGGTCGGACTTCACTGACAACCTCCCTGACGCGCCGGTCAATGCCGTGCTGGTGGATGGGCTGGCACGCACCGTCTACGTGGCTACCGATGTGGGCGTGTTCACCAGCAGCACTGGCAATCCCAGCTGGATCGAAGTTGGGCCTTTGCCGGAACCGGGCGCCGCAGCGGGATTTCTGCCCAACGTCGCAGTCACGGCCTTGCGTATGTTCAATTTTGCCGGGACAAAAAAGCTGCGCGCCTCTACCTATGGTCGCGGCCTCTGGGAATTTACGTTGTCCGAGGGTCCGGATTTTCAATTTACTTCGTCCGCCAATGTGTTGACCGCAGCCGCCGGGCAGAGCGCCGTTTTCAACGTCTCTCTGCTGGCCGAGAACAGTTACAGCAGCCCGGTGAATCTCACTTGCATCCCGAGGTCTCCAACTCTGCCGGCGCCGCCGACTTGCCTGGTTGCACCGGCGGCGATTACACCGAGCGTTGCTGGCGCGGGCTTCACCGTCACTGCATCCGCTCCGGTCGGCGACTACCAGTTCAGCGTGCATGGCGTGGGCACCGACGTGAACCGGACGACCCGCAATTTCGCCATGACCCTGCACGTGGTGAATTTCAATCTGACCGCGCCTGCGCCCGCGAGCCTTACCACGAGTCAGTCCGGTGTCTCTGGAGCAGCCGCATTTCAGGTGACGGCAACAGGGACGCTCAATCAACCGGTAGACCTCTCCTGCAGCGGTTTGCCCGTCGGGGCCGCTTGCAACTTCCAACCTTCGAGTTCCGCGTCTCCGATTCCGGGCAGCCCCGCCAATGTGACCCTTACCATAAGCGCCGATGCAGACACGCCGGTGGGGACATACCAAATTACGATCAACGGCTCGGTCGCAGGCGGGCCGCCGCAGACGCAGAACCTCTCGCTCACGGTAAGCGGAGGAAGCTCCGGGGGAAGCACTGGCAGTCCTACCTTCGCGATCAATGTCAGCAATCCATCGCTCACAGTAAATCCGAATGATTCGGCATGTGTTCAATGGCACGTTGACCGCTTCCGGCGGCTATAGCAGCCCGGTAAACCTGCGTTGTCTGGGAGCGGTGCCTCTGACCTGCAGGCTTTCTCCGGCAACGCTGACTCCGACTCCGGCCGGTGCGGCATTTACGGTGACGGCCAGCAACGATGCGCAAAATCATTTCAACTTCACCATCGACGCCACGGGAACCGACGGCGCTCACATCCACCAGTCGACGCCGGTGGAATTAATTGTCGGCTTCAATTTCGCCATCAACAACAATTCGGCCAGCCAGACCGTCGCGGCGGGACAGACCGCCAGCTTACAACCTCGACGTCGTGCCCCTGGGAAACCCCAGCGTTTTCCCCGGCAACGTGAGTTTGTCATGCTCCGGTCTCGGAATGCCCGCGCTGACCACCTGCACCTTCACTCCCAGCCAGGTGGCCTCCGGAGAGGGAGACACCAATGTGCTCTTGAAAATCGTGACCACGGCGGCGAGTCCGAGTGCGAAGCTGAGCGGAAGCCCGCACCTGCTGTGGCATGACTTCGGACTGGCGCTGACCGGGCTGGTGCTGGCCTGGGGCGGAGTAACACAATCTCGCGGGCGAAGTAAGAGAGTGAAGATGCGGCTCGCGATCGTCTGCGCATTGCTCGGAGTGCTTGTCGCCTGCGGCGGAGGCACGAGTGGCGGCAGCGGTGGCAACGGCGGTGGCGTCGGCGCAGGGCATCCGGGAACGACTCCCGGGAACTACACGATCACCGTCACCGGCACGGTGGGCTCGGTCACCGCACTGCAGACGTGCTTCTGGTCGTGAAATAAACTCTCTCACCATCAGGGACAAGCGATTACGCCGAATAACCGGGGTAACTTCACCCCGTTTCATTCGAGCATGTATAAAGAATGTGGCGCAGATTTCGGTGCGCCGCTATGCCCGATCAATCGTTCGACATCGTGATCATTGGCGGAGGCATTGTCGGTCTCTCGACCGCGATGCACGCCACCCGCGCTCCTGCCACAGCTGAAACTGCTCCTGGTCGAGAAGGAAGAAGCCGTTGCCCGGCACCAGAGCGGACACAACAGCGGAGTCATTCACTCCGGCATCTACTACAAACCCGGATCTTTGAAGGCGAAGTTCTGCGTCGAAGGTGCCGCGGCGATGGTGGAATTTTGCCGCGAGCACAACCTGCCCTACGAAGTCTGCGGGAAGGTCATCGTGGCCACCACCGAGGACGAAATTCCTCGCCTGAAGGTCTTGCTCGAACGTGGACAGGCCAACGGACTTGCCGGACTGCGACTGTTGCAGCCGGAAGAAGTGCGCGAGATTGAGCCTCACTGTGCCAGCGTGATGGGCGTGTGGGTGCCGAGTACCGGCATCGCCGACTACGCGGCGGTCAGCCGGAAGTACGCGGAGATCATCGTCGCGCAAGGTGGGACGATAAGTACTGGGACCGAAGTCCGGCGAGTTGTCCCGCGTGGAGCGGAGATGATAGTCGAAACCACTCGCGGAACCTTCGCCGCGAAATACGTCATCAACTGTGCTGGACTGCACAGCGACCGCGTCAGCCGCATGGCGGGGCAAAAGCCCGCGGTCAGGATCGTGCCCTTTCGCGGAGAATATTACTTCCTGGTTCCGGAAAAGAATTACCTGGTACGCACGCTCATCTATCCCGTGCCCGATCCCCGGTTTCCATTTCTCGGGGTGCACTTCACGCGCCGCATCCAGGGTGGGGTGGACGCCGGGCCGAACGCGGTGCTCGCCCTCAAACGCGAGGGCTACAAGCGTACAGATTTCAACCTTGGAGACCTTGCCGGCACGCTAAGCTATTCCGGCTTCTGGCACATGGCTGGAAAATACTGGCGGGACGGCGCCGCCGAATACTACAGGTCCTTAAACAAGGGAGCGTTCGTGAAGGCCCTGCAGCAACTGGTGCCGGAGATTGTCAGCTCCGATCTGACTGCCGATGGTTCCGGAGTCCGCGCACAAGCGGTGCGTCCGGATGGATCGTTAGTGGATGATTTTGAATTTGTGCTCGCGGACAAGATGCTGCACGTGTGGAACGTACCCTCGCCCGCGGCCACGGCTTCCCTGCCGATCGGAAGGCACCTGGTAGAGATGGCCCGTCAGGCTATTGGTTAGTTGCCGAAAAGAACCGGACTCAGCATAGTTTCAATCCTGGCTGCCATCTCCTCGGCGGGGACACGGTCGGGGGTCTGAAACCAGCGGCGCGCGGCCCCAAAAACGGCCCAGGCCGCGGCGGTCGCTCTGCATTGCCGGATCGGCACCGGGTGCCGTCCCATGACGGGCCAAGCCCTCCTTAAACATATCTTCGACGACGGGGATGATCGAGGTTTCGAGCGGCATCCGCGTCAACTGACTGGGACAGCCTGTGGTTTCAGCAAGATAGTCGCAGACGCCGAGTGCTAATGGCGCGCAGTGCCCCATTGCAGTCGGTAAAGGTGATGCTGCGACGCCCTATCAGATCGCGGAAGCGGCATTCGGTCATGGCCTGCAGCAGCGCGTTCTTGTCGGGATAGTGCAGGTAGAAGGTCGCCCGATTCAGGGTCGCCTCATCGGCGATCTCCTGAATAGAGATGTCCTCGAACTCCTTCTTTTTCAATAACCTTACAAGAGAATCCATGAGCATGCGACGGCTGCGCAGAATGCGCGGATCCGTCGTTCCAGCCTCGGGTTGGACAAGCTGGGCCATTCCTACTGTTAAAGATATCTCTTGCAGGCTCCAGCGACACTTGTTTATTTTTTGAATCGACATATGTTGATTAGTAATCAATTGTCGTATAGGAGGTGATTGCTTATGTCAACATTGCTTCATGTCGATTCCAGCCCACTCTACGGACGGTCGGTCTCCCGCGAGTTGACCGCTGCCTTTGTCACCCAATGGAAGGCCGCGCACCCGGATGGAACGGTCCTAGACCGCGACCTGAACGCAACAGCAATGCCGCCGATCAATGCGGAATGGGTCGGTGCCGTCTACACGCCGGAAGCAGGCCCGCACTCCGCAGCAGAAGGAATTGCTTTCGCTCTCCGATTCCCTGCTCGCCGAATTGGAGCAGGCCGATGAGTACGTCATCGGAGTGCCGATGCATAACTTCGGTGTGCCCTCCGTGCTCAAGCTTTGGATCGACCAGATTGCGCGAGTCGGCAGGACCTTTTCTTTCGCGAACGGAAAGCCGAAGGGCCTGATTGATCGGCAAGAAGGCGACCTTCGTCATCGCAACCGGCGGGATCTACGACGCCCAGACGCAGATGGCCTCGTTCAATTTCGTGGAGCCGTATCTGCGGTCCGTATTTGGTTTTCTCGGCGTGACGGACGCGACCTTCCTCACCGCAGGTGGGACCAGCGTGCTGAACCAGGGGCATGACCGGCACGCGTTTCTTGCGCCGCATCTTCAGGCCGTGCAGACGCACGTGCAGACCTTCTAAGAGAGGACACGTATGAAAATCACTTCAATTGTTGCTCGCTATCTGCTGGGACTGATCTTTACGGTCTTTGGGCTGAATGGATTTCTCAACTTCATCCACCAGCCGCCCCCGGCGAATCCGCTCACGATTCAGTTTCTTGTCTCCGTCAGCGAATCGCATTTTGCCGCATTCTTCTTCGCGATTCAATTGCTCGGTGGGCTGCTGTTGCTTTCGGGCTACTTCGTGCCACTTGCGCTGACAGTGTTGGCGGCGGAGCTCTACAACATCCTTGCGTTTCACCTGACGCTTGCGCCGGCGAGCATTGCTCCGGCTCTGGTGGCCTCTGTGCTGTGGGTGCTGGTCTTTCTTCAGTACCGCGAAAGCTTCAAGGGCATCTTCAGCGCGAAGCCTGCGACGCAGCCGTAAGGTCCGGGAACTTCTGTTCCCGCGCCTATAGGCAGATTTGAGATGCCGATAGATGCATCCGAAAAACTGTTGACTGCAATCCCGCGAGTTGTCCTCATCACCGTCGGTCGCGCCCGAAACTGTACAATTGCCGACGATGACCACAGATCCCACGGAGGACACAGCGCAATGAGTTTCGATTTTTCTGGAAAACGAGTGGCAGTGCTGGGCGCCGGCAAGATGGGCGGAATTCTGCTCAAGGCCCTGCTGGAGAAAGGCCTGCTTTCTCCCAAGTCAACCTTTGCCACGGTCCAGCATGAAGAACGAGCTCGTGCTCTCGCGGAAAAGCTGGGAGTCTCGGTCGGCACCGACAATCTGGCGGCGGTGCGCAACGCCGACATTATCTTCGTGTGCGTGAAGCCGCAGGTGGTGCAGGAAGTGATGGAGCAGATCCGCCCCAACGTTTCCAGCAAGCAGCTTATTATCTCGGTGGCAGCTTCGGTGCCGACCAGCCACATTGAAAAAGCGTTGGGCAGCGATATTCCCGTGGTCCGTGCGATGCCGAACACGCCCTGCGCGATCGGGGCCGGCATGACAGCCGTGTGCAAAGGCAAATTTGCCAACGCGCAACACGTCGAAGCCGCCTGCGCCCTGTTTAACGTCGTGGGAAAAACCGTGGTGGTGGACGAGAAACACATGGATGCGGTCACCGGGCTCTCCGCCAGCGGCCCGGCTTACATCTACATCATCCTTGAATCATTGGCGGAAGCGGGCGTGAAGGTGGGCTTGCCGCGCGACGTCGCCACTCTGCTCGCGGCGCAAACCACTCTGGGAGCCGCAACCGTTGTGCTCGAAACCGGAGACCATCCGGCGCTGCTGAAAGACGCGGTAACCACGCCCGCGGGCTGCACCATTGACGGCATCATGGAGCTGGAAGAAGGAAAACTGCGCGTCACGCTGATCAAGGCTGTGGTGAAGGCGGCGCAGAGAGCGAAGGAACTGGCGTACGGGTAGGTAGACCGTCGCTGGTCTTTGGCCTTCGCGCATCACGAAGGCAGCTGCGATGAGCTTATAGGGGTCCTTCGACTCCGCTTCCGGTTCGCAAGGCGAACCAGAAGCTGCGCTCAGGATGACACGCTCAGTGTTCGTCGCGCCCCGCGTGAAAAGCAGACCTGGAAGGGATGCCAGAAGCAAACGACCAAAGGCCAACGACCAATGACAAATGACCAATGACCGCTCCTACTCCGGCAGCGCGAAGTTCACCGTGATCCTCGTCTCGAATTCCACTGCCTTGCCGTCGAGTTGGTGAGGATTGAAACGCCACTGCCGCACCGCGTCCGTTGCAGCCTTCGCCAGTAGTGGATCGCCGCTGATCACGCTGGTTTCGCCAACCCGGCCGGACGGTCTTACCAGAACATTGAGTACCACCGGACCTTGAATGTGCTGTTGTCTGGCTGCTTCCGGATACTGGGGCTCCACCCGCTCTAACAGATATCCGTTTGCCGACGGAAGAGAGTTTGACGCCGAGGCAGTTGCGCCCTCATCTTCCCGCACTGCCGCGTGTTGAATCGCAGCGGACGCCGCGACCCCAGGCCCCGCCTCAGGCCGAGATTCCTTTTCTGCTGGCCCCATCTGAAAAACAACCTTGCCGTGTTCGTACACCACCAGGCCGCCGTTGAGGTCGAGCGGCTTGGCTGCCGCGGTCTTCGCCGCGGTGTTGGGCTTCGGAGCTGGCTTGACTGCGGCCTGCGCGGCAGGCTTTAGAACGACAGGCGGCACTGGAGTCAGTGCTCCCTCCTGGCGAGGCGGAGCGGGATGAATCGCTGGAGCGGCAGGCGCGTTCGCCTGCGTGTCCTCCGGAGGCATCGAAATCTCGGCGGGGGCGCGATTGACTGCCATACTCCAGCCCACCCGGCCCACCATCCAGCCGAGAAGCACAGCCAGGGCGAGAACTGCCGCTGACAGCGCATTGGTGCGGTAGTCCCTGCGGGGCACAGCATCTGGTTCCGCAACCGGTTTGACGGGAACCGGCCCAGGCAAGGCCCCCGGCACTCTGGTTTCTCCCGCATCAAGTTCCGGCGGCTGCGAAAACGCTTCCAGATCCAGCGTTGTGGATCCGCTATCGATGGCGTCCCTCACCGTGGCAGAAATCTTGCGACTGAGTGATTGCAGCGCCTGCAAGTCAGATTCACTGAAGGAGCGGGGAGTGGAAGAAAATAGCTCGAGGACGCCCCACAACTCTCCGCCATCAAGGACAGGCAGAACTACGATGGATCGAATACCGAGATCGCGGCAGGCAACTGCATTGACGCGGGGATCGACCAGGGTGTCGTCGCAGAGTTGCATCTCGCGCGTCTGCACGCACGCGCCCGCAAGCCCGGACCGTGTATTCAAGCTGACCCCGACGGTGGGGGCCTTGTCACCCAAAGAGGCGCGGCACACGATTCTGTCGCCGCGCGCCAGCGCGATCACGGCCCCGCCGGCAGCAGTAGCCAGGCGGGCCTGCTGGAGAATTTCGCGCAGCCGCACGTCCAGGGCAAGGTCGGCGGGCAAATCACCTTTGCTGGGAAAGGCCACAACATCTCCCGACTCTATCCAGGTTTCAGCCGGGTCCGGCTCGATCCATTCCGGACCGGTAACCTGGGTCCCGACGATCGACGGATAGCGGGTTGGGTCAGGCTTTAACATGGTTCAGGCCATGCCATTGACTGGCGGCGGGGGCCGGCGCCGAGAGGGTGATTGAGCGGAGTTTCGCCTGAAACAAACATCTTGTCAACACAAATGAACTCGCCTAATCACCTCAAAACAAAAAGTTTAATGCAGCAAGAAATCAGAAGTATCAGATCAGTAATTCGGTTATCCGTAAATTGTACTGCCTTCGCCGGGCGGAATAATTAATCCTTGCACACGGAAGGTCCATAAGGGCGCGGGGCTCGTGCAGGCCTCGTTTGTGGTTACCACACACTGCGGTACACTTCCCCGGCGACATTTGTTTCCGCACCTGAGGAAAAAGCCTGAGCCTATCGAACTCAACTCCGTCCCATCCGTCGCCACCCGAGCGCTCCGGGGCGGGACACGCCGTCGCCGCTAGCTTCCTGGGCTGGACACTGGATGCCTTCGATTTCTTCGTCGTGGTCTTCCTGGTGGACACGCTGGCGGTCCACTTCCACGTTGCCAAGAGCGCGATCGTATGGACCATGACTGCGACCCTGGCCATGCGTCCGGTGGGCGCCGTCGTTTTCGGATTGCTCGCAGACCGCTACGGACGCCGAAAGCCGCTCATGGCCAACGTGGTTTTCTTTTCACTCGTCGAACTGCTGTGCGGATTTGCCCCGAGCTACACCGTGTTTCTGATTCTGCGCACGCTCTACGGTATCGGGATGGGCGGCGAGTGGGGCGTGGGAGCTTCGCTTGCCATGGAGAGCGCGCCGCCGAAGTGGCGCGGCATTTTGTCCGGCATCGTGCAGAGCGGATATTCCATTGGCTACCTGCTGGCGGCCGTAGCCGCGCGATTCGTTCTGCCCATGTGGGGTTGGCGCGCCATGTTCTGGGTAGGCGGCGCGCCGGCGCTGCTGGCGCTTGTACATCCGCTACGGAGTGCGCGAGTCGGAGGCATGGCAACAACGCCGGGCCCCGACCTTCAGTGCGATCGTGCGCACCGCTGCGGGTCATTGGAGGATTTTTCTTTATCTCGTCTTGCTGATGACGCTCATGATGTTCCTGTCGCACGGCACGCAGGACCTTTATCCCGACTTTCTCAAGACGGCGCGCGGGTTCGACCCGAAAGTTGTGGCTTACCTCGTAATCATTTTCAACCTGGGGGCAGTGCTCGGGGCCGTCCTGTTCGGACATCTCTCGGAAAGTTTCGGTCGACGCCGCAGCATGATTCTCGCCCTGCTCTTGTGTCTGGCGATGATTCCTGCCTGGACCTTCGGCGGATCGCTGATGACGCTGGCGGTCGGGGCCTTCGTGATGCAGGCGGGCGTCCAGGGCGCGTGGGGCATTATTCCCGCACATCTCAACGAACTCTCTCCGGATGCCGTCCGCGGGCTGATGCCGGGTTTCGCCTACCAGTTGGGAATTCTTGTCGCCGCCCCGGTCAACAACGTCGTCTACGCGCTGCGCAAACCGCTGGGATATCCCTGGGCGCTGGCCGCATTTGAAATTGCGAATATCCTGATACTGATGACGGTCGTTGCTTTAGGGTCGGAGCGTAAGGGAAAGAGTTTCAGCGATAACGAAAAGATGTCATCCTGAGCGGAGTGGCGTATTCGCAAAGCGAATACGCTGCGCAGTCGAAGGACCCCTGTAGGTTTCCTGGGTGCGCTCCGGAAATCATGGGCGGAAATGTCCTCTACGCTGTACCTCATCGAGTATCGTTAAGCTTATAGGGTCCTTCGACTACGCAGCTGCTTCGCTGCGCGAAGCAGCGTCTCCGCTCAGGATGACACCGCTCTCTCTCCCTAAGCTGAGGATGCCTATCATCGGCGGAGGAAGCTAAGGTTCAAGGTGAACCACCCCTGGTGACCACCGTCACTTCGTTCGGCTCGGGTAGAGATGCTAAAGTAATCAGTCTGCTAATTTTCAGAGCGGGACTACCTCGCTTTGCTGCCGGAGTATTTTTAAATGCAAGTTGCAATCGTAGGTTCGGGCTATGTGGGATTGGTGGCGGGGGCATGCTTCGCCGATCTCGGACACCAGGTAATCGTGGTGGACAATGACCAGGCCAAACTGGCTGCGCTCAACAAGGGCGAAGTCCCCATCCATGAGAAGTTTCTGCCGGAGCTTTTGAAGCGGCACCGCGGGCACAACCTCACATTTTCCGACGATTTGCCGGCGGCAGTCCGCGCGAGCCGGGCCATTTTTATTGCCGTCGGTACACCGCCGACGGAGCAGGGGGAAGCCGATCTCTCCTACGTGGAATCGGTGGCCCGCAGCGTTTCCGGGGCCATCAACGGGTACAAGGTTATCGTCGAGAAGAGCACCGTCCCGGTCTACACCAGCGATTGGGTGCGCAAGATCATTCTACGCAATGCGGCCCCGCCCGATTCTTTTGATATCGCCTCCAACCCGGAATTTCTGCGGGAAGGCACCGCTGTAACCGACTTTCTGTATCCCGACCGCATCGTGGTAGGAGCGGACAACGAGCGCTGCGCCGCCGTGCTGCGCGAGATTTATGCGCCCTTGACCGATGGCAGCTATTACAAGAAAAAGGACGCGATTCCCGCGCCTGACCGGGCGCAGATTCCTCCGCCGCTGATCGTTACCAGCGCCAAGAGCGCCGAACTGATCAAGCACGCCTCCAACGCTTTCCTGGCCATGAAGATTTCGTTTATTAATGCGGTCGCATCCATCTGCGAATCGGTGGGGGCGAATGTGCACCAGGTTTGCCAGGGGGTCGGGACGGACAGCCGCATTGGACCGCGCTTTCTGAATCCCGGAATCGGCTACGGCGGCTCTTGCTTTCCCAAAGATCTGATGGCCTTCCGCTCCGTTGCGCGCGAGTGCGGGTATGAGTTCCGGCTGCTGGATGAAGTCATGCGTATTAACGAAGACCAGCGTCAGCGCTTTCTACGCAAAGTGCGCACTGCATTGTGGACATTGCGGGGCAAGCGTCTGGGCGCGCTCGGCCTGGCGTTCAAGGGCGGGACCGATGATATCCGCGAGTCGCCAGCCATTCTTCTGGTACAGGCACTGCTGCAGGAGGGTTGCAAGATCGCAGCTTACGATCCGGCGGCAACAGCCCGGGCGCGAGAGGTCCTGAACTCCAGCACGGAATTCGTGAGTGACCCGTACGAAGCCGCCCGCGACGCGGATGCGCTGCTGATCCTGACCGAGTGGGAAGAGTTCGCAACCCTTGACTTGGATCGCCTCCACAAGCTGCTGAAATATCCTATTGTGATTGATGGCCGCAATCTGTACGATCCCGAGGTGATGGCCGCGCGCGGCTTCACCTATTACAGTGTTGGGCGCCCGGCAGGTATTCCCACGGTCACAGCTGGCGCTGCGATTCCCCCCGCAAGCAATTTCGAGAAGTCATGAATCAGCAACGCGCCCTGGTAACTGGCGGAGCCGGGTTTCTGGGTTCGCACTTGTGCGATGCCCTGCTCGGAGAAGGCTACTCCGTCGTAGTCGCCGACAATCTGTTAACCGGAAAACTTTCCAACCTCGATCACCTGCGAAACGAGTCCCGCTTCGAATTTCGGCAAATTGATATCAACGAGCCGTTCGACTGCGGTGCGGTGAATTACGTCTTCCACTTCGCGAGTCCCGCTAGTCCGGTGGATTACGCCATTCACGGAATCGCCACGCTGAAGGCAGGATCACTGGGAACGTTTCACGCGCTCGATATCGCGCACAAGTACGGCGCCAAATATCTGGTCTCTTCGACCTCCGAATGCTATGGCGATCCGCTGGAGCATCCCCAGAAAGAAACTTACTGGGGCAACGTAAATTCCATCGGACCGCGCTCGGTGTACGACGAAGCCAAGCGATTCACCGAAGCCGCCACCATGGCTTACCTTCGCTATCACAAGGTGGACACACGCATCGTGCGGATTTTCAATACCTACGGACCGCGCATGCAGTTGAATGACGGTCGGGTTGTCCCGAACTTCATGAAGCAGGCGCTTCACGGCGAAGACCTGACGGTCTATGGGAAGGGCAGCCAGACCCGCAGTTTCTGCTACGTGAGCGATGAGATTGACGGCTTTGTGCGACTCTCCAAGGCAGACGAACACAAGCCGGTGAATATCGGCAATCCGACCGAGTTCACGATTCTGGAGTGCGCCCAAAAGGTGCTCGCCGTGACCGGATCAAAGAGCAAGATTCGCTACGAAGCCTTGCCCCAGGACGATCCCAAGCAGCGCTGCCCCGACATCACCAAAGCCAGGACCCTGCTGGGATGGGAGCCGAAAGTTGATCTGGAAACCGGGCTGCGTTTGTCGCTGGATTATTTCCGCAAGGCCGTCGGGCTCGACGGTGCCCCAGTAATAGCTCTCTCTGGCGTCATCCTGAGCTTGCGAAGGATCTGGCGCGGGGCGAATATTCACTCAGCGTCGTCGAGGGTAGTACGCGCGAGATCCTTCACGACTAAAGTCGTTCAGGATGACGCCGGTGTACTCGGGAAAGGAGTCCGCGTGACTTCAGCAGCAAGTTCTACGTCAGGCTGTCTTGAGCTGCCTGCGCTGCGATCAGTTGTTTCACCTGGTCGCCGCTCATCGGCGGTGTTCAGGCTGAACTGCACTCCCATCCCGAAGCCGGGATGCACCACCTGCACCGTTCCCCGAACCCGCAATTTCATGTCCTGGGTGCGGACCACGATATCCAGTACCGTGTGCGAAGGAAACGGAGACTGAGTCTCGACGTAACAGCCGCCGGTGCTGACATCGCTTAGCGTGCAGCGATTGGGAATACCTTCACCCAGGCGAAAGACATCCGCGCTTAGACGGCAAGCGCGGCGGGTCTGGATGCGGCGATTCGAAGATGCTGCAGAGAGCCCGAGGCCCGCAAGCCGGGTGGCAACTTTTTCTGGCGGAGGCGGCGCTTCCTGCCGCGGCGCTTCTTTCTCGGCCTGTGCCAAGCCGGGCCAGGCTGCTCTTGATCCATTCATTCATGGTGCGCCGCGAAGTTTGCGGCACGTCCACGAAGCGGATGCCGACGCGTCCGGAAGAGTCCTGCCACACCACATCGCCGGAAAGCCGGACGGATGATTTTTCTCCCGGCAGATTAAATTGAAAGTAGACCTTGCAGCGGGGAGGCAGCCGGCGCTCGGCCTGGATCGCGAGTCCATCTTCGCTCAAGTCCAGAAGAGTGGCCGCCACATTCTCCGCATTGGCGTACGTAATCGAAGCCGGCGCATGCAGAGCGACTCGTAATTTCCCTCGCTTTTCGCGTGCCATCAGACCTCGTGCCGCCCGCAGGCTGCTGCCTGCCCGTTCCACGGATACCGGTTTATAGACAATGAAGTTGGCACCTTGACCGAAAATATCGCGGACCTGTTCCCGCCCGTCCACCAGCGCGATGATGAGCGTGCTCCTGTTGATTTGCCCCTTGCGCACACCCGCAATCAGCTCGATGGCGGGCATCTGGTCCTGGCAATCAACCACAACCGCATCGAAGTGTTGCGCTGCCAGCCGCGCCGTGGCCTGCGCTAAATCACCACAATGCTCCGCTTCGATGTTCAGCTCGCGCAGAATCTGGCTGAGCACCTGAACGGCTTTCAAGTCAGCACATACCACCAGGGACGTAAGCGCCATACCTTCCGGATGTTAGGGTTCCGCGGTAAGGTCAGACAAGTTACCTCGGTCATCGCGTGGCAAATTTAAGGGCGGGGGTGACCTTCGTCATCTGGAGTTAAAGCAGAGAAGTCGCTATGGTCGCAATGGAACTCCAACCCAAGTTTTGCGGCGAGCGCATCTCCGGCTCCGCCAAAAAGGTACGCAGATGTCATCACAATTGGGCAACGGATTAATCGCCATGGGAGCGCTGGGAGCATGCATTGGACTGATCATGCTGCCGGCCGCGATGGGCGAACATCCGGACACTAGTCTTCTCATCCTGGGAGCATGCGGAGTGTCCCTGGGTTCCCTGACTGCAGCCTCGGGCATTTTCTTCAAAGCTCGCGCAAACCAGTCTCTTACTGGAGGCCAGGCGGCTGGGGGAGAAGCCAAGAACTCCTCCCGACGGGTCCGTGGCGGTTGCGATATTTGCCACGGCGATCTGCCGGTGATTCATTGCAAGGTCCACCAGGTCCACATGTGCGCGGAATGTCTCGGGCAGCACTATGATTTCCGCACCTGCAGCTACGTGCCCAGCACTCGCCGCACCGGCGGCAAGTCGAAAAGCTTGGCCAAGGCGCGCGGCGCTTAGATCGGTAACAGACTCATCACAGTCCCGGACTTGTTACAGGTTCGGGACTTTTTATTTTGTACGGGAATTTGAGATTAACAACCCAGAGCAATGCGTCATCCTGAGCTTGCGAAGGATCCGGCGCGGGGCTTACCTGCTCTCGCGCTCCCATTGTGCCCCTGTGCGTTGGATCCTTCAGGATGACGCTGGTTAATGAGGAGTTGGTTCGAAGCGCGCTGAGCCTGAAAAACTGCTTCGTGACACCGCGCGACCTTGCAAACTACTACGGTTTGCGCAGCGGCGGCGCAATCGGCGCCCCCGGAACCGCACCTGGTTTTACCGGCGATTCCGTCACGCCTCCGAGACTAAGGTCGCTCGACCAGCTATCAGCCACTATCTTCCAGTCGCCATTGGCCTGGCGATTCAGCAGCACCAGATATTTGCCGCGCTCCTCGCGGCGCTTGCCCGCCGCGCTCGGGACCAGCGACTTGCAGCGCCCTGTCTCGTAGCCGTAATCGCCGAACAGCTCTGCCCGCTGGGAATCCATTTCCACTTCACTCATTCCAGCATCGAGCAGTCCGAAGAAAAATTCTCGGATGGCGGCCGCGCCACGCACCGCTGGAACATTGGGGCGGATGACAGTGGCATCGGGAACATAAAGATCTACCAGGTCGTCGAGTTGTTTCGTGTTGCAGGCCATCGCCCAATCCTGGGTGGTCTTGCGGAGAGCCATTTCGGCCCGGCTCATGGACGCGCCGCTCAGCGGGGAACGCACCCGGCCAATGTCGCGACTGGGAGAGCCAGCACCGCCGCCGGCAACTGCCGGGCGCTGGTCAGGAGTTGCCGCCGGCTCCATGCCGCCGCCCGAGAAATAATGATGATGATAATGATGGTGGTAGTGATGGTCGCCGGGCACTTCAGCCGCCGGCTTGGGGCTCGGCGGGCGCGGGTTCCGCCACTTCCGGCGCCTTCGGCAAAGGGACGCCGCAATTCGCGCAAAAACTATTTCCCTTGCGGTTCGCGCTTCCGCAAGCCGTGCAAATCTGCCGGCCTGCGCCTTCAGGTTCCAGGGTCACTTTCACCGATTCTTCCGCGCTTTGCTCCAGGGCAAACTGCTGCATGGCCCGAAGCACGCCAGCTTTGGATTGTGGAGACAACCGGGGATCATCCATGCCTGCCTGTGTCCCGCTCGGGTCTTAGTCCCAGACGCGGCCCAGCATAGAGGACCGGCCTCGCCCATTCTAGTCGAAAACTTTCCTAGCGACTGGAAAACTCCACCTTGGCCTCTGCCTCGGTTGGTACACCGTTGCACAGGGCGGGACGGTAACGCCAGAAGCGTACGGCATCAAGAATCGTCCGGTCTTCATTGGGTCCGGCGCTTTCGAGAATCAGTGCGCTGTGCACTCGGCCGTCAGTCCCTATCAAAAAACTGACGCTGACCTTCGCGTTCAGTTCGGCCTCGTCCAGCAACGGATCCGGCGTGGCCAGCGCCTGCGGAGGTTGTACCGCTCCGCATTCGCTGCGTGCGGCAGGATGCGCCACGGTGGCGAATTCCGAGTCGTGTACGGCCGAACTCCACACGTGATGTTCTCGCTCCGCCAGCGAAACCTGGCCTCCCGCAATCTGTTCAGGCGCGGACCGAATCGAGGCGAGGCACAGGACCGAGATAGAAACAATCCCAACCAGAAGCCATGATCTGCGAAGCCGCATATTGCTGATGTCCCTTGCGGAGCGTCTGCGCGCTCCGCTGTTCACTAATCGAGGGGCAATCGACGTGCCACGCGGGATGGCGTAAACAGTTGATACGACGATGGTTAAGTTTTCGGCGAAGCGGTCCTCGCGAATGCAGGATGCAAACCATTGCAGCTTATGGGGCATACTGACTTCGCGCGAGAATCACAGAGTCCGTCAAAGGTCGTGCCGACGTCCGGTAGTTCAGGCAACAAAACCAACTCTTGTCATTCCGAAGCCGGATTTATCGGCGAGGAATCTGTTTGCTGCCGGCAGCGAAACAGCAGATTCCTCGCGCGAAAACGCCGCGCTTCGGAATGACAATTCTTTGGGGACTTTCAGAATTGCACCACCGGAGGAATCGCGCGCATTATGATCCAGCGCAATTTTTCGGTACATTGAACTCAAGCTACTTCAGTTTGCGGTTTGAACCGGGGGACCATTCTGCTCTTTCTTCGGCTGTCATCTCTAAGCGGCTCGTCGCTCGTGCTGCGGGCCCTGTGGATCGGGTTGCTCTGGCTCGCCGCACCCCTGGCCCTGTTGGCCCAGGGGCCGGCCCCGCGCCAGGTCTCCGGTGTCGTCACCGATCAGACGGGGGCTGCGATTGTCGGGGCCGAGGTGGTCTTAAATACTTCTGCAACGGTGGTCA
Organism: Terriglobia bacterium; assembly: GCA_963812835.1. Classification (GTDB taxonomy): domain Bacteria; phylum Acidobacteriota; class Terriglobia; order Terriglobales; family Acidobacteriaceae; genus JAIQFF01. The sequence continues at coordinate 197,592 of CAWEWN010000006.1, read as the reverse complement.
CCGACGATCGGGGCGGCTTTACATTTACGCAGCTACCGGCAGACTCAGGAGCGATTAGAATTTCCGCCGCCGGATTTCAGACCCAGACAGTCGACTGGCATACTGGCGCCGGTCCTCTTCAAATCGTGCTGCTGCCGGCGTCCGCAGCCGAGCAGGTCACGGTCACGGCCAATCGCACCGGCGTGCGCGTAGCAGAAAGCGCAAGCAGCATCACCATTATTTCTGCCCAGGATTTGCAGACTACGGCTGCGTTCCGGACTGACGATATCCTGCGCCAGGTGCCCGGGTTCAGCCTGTTCCGTCGTACCACCAGCCGTGCTGCGAACCCGACTACACAGGGCGTTTCCCTGCGAGGACTGGGCGCGAGCGGCGCCAGCCGCGCCCTGGTGCTCAGCGACGGATTCCCTTTAAATGATCCCTTCGGCGGCTGGGTGTACTGGGACCGGGTGCCCCGCGTAAGTATTGGAAGCATTGAAGTGGCTAGCGGTGGCGCCTCCCATCTCTACGGGTCGGACGCACTGGGCGGAGTGATTAATATTATTCGGGCGCCGGTGGACCGGAACGCAATTTCGCTCGAAGCTGCCTACGGAAATGAGAACTCACCCGATCTCTCTTTAGCGGTCAGCCGAACCGTGGGACCGTGGGCCATCGGGTTGGGCGCAGAGCTTTTCCGGACCGACGGCTACATCGCAGTCCCCTCGGATTTGCGAGGCACGGTGGACACGCCCGTGAACTCGAAAGATGCCAGCGGCGACCTCGCGCTGCGGCGCAAGTTTGGCGATACCGGCAGTATTTTCGTTCGGGGATCTCTCTTCGGCGAATCGCGCAACAACGGCACCCCACTCCAGACCAACAGCACCACCATTCGTGAACTTGACCTCGGCGGAAATTGGGACGGGCATGAAGCTGGGCATCTTTGCGCTGCATGCCTACGCCAGCCGCCAAAGCCTGAACCAGTCTTTCTCGTCCATTGCCGCCAATCGCAATAGCGAAAGCCTGACTCGCACTCAGGTAGTCCCGACCCAGCAGGTAGGATTTTCTGTCCAATGGCAGCACGCTTTGGGGGGCCGTCAACTACTGGTGGCGGGGCTAGAGGAAGTCGAACACTCACGGCCAAACCGATGAGCAGGGATTCTTCGGCGGCAATCCCACCAGCACATCCCAAGGCGGCGGACGCGAGGTGAACTGGGGCGCCTACTTTGAGGACATCATCCGCGTGACTCCGAGTTGGCTGCTGACCGCGAGCGGACGCGTGGACCACTGGCAGAATTTCGATGCCTTCGCGCCGCCCAATCCTGCGCTGGCTGTCGGCTCGGTAGCCCTGCCTGATCGCAGCGAGACCTTCTTCAGTCCACGGCTGGCGCTGCTGCATAAGCTCACCAGCAATGTGTCGCTGACAGCGTCGGGTTACCGGGCATTCCGCGCGCCCACGCTTAACGAACTCTATCGCGGCTTTCGCGCGGGCAACGTGTTTACCGAATTCAATCCTAATCTTCGGGCTGAACGCCTGACTGGTGCGGAAGGCGGTGCCATCGTCACCGCATGGGACCAGCGCGTCATGCTGCGAGGAAACTTTTTCTGGAACCAGATTACGCGCCCCGTGGCCAACGTCACCCTGAAAACAACTCCCAATCTGATCACGCGCCAGCGCCAGAATCTGGGAAGCACGCGTTCTCAGGGAGTGGAATTCGAAGCCAGCGGGCGCCTGAGCAATTCGGTGACGGTCTCAGGTGGGTACGAATACACCGACGCCACTGTGACCAATTTCACCATCGATCCGGCTCTGGCCGGGCTGAACCCAAGCCTGGTGGGCCTCGACGTTCCGCAGATTCCGCGCCACCAGTTCACCTTCCAGGCAAGCTACTTCCGGCCTTTCATTCTTCTTGGAGTGCAGGGACGCTTCGGTGGGAACCAGTTTGACGACGACCAGAACACGCTGTTGCTCAGACGGTATTTCGTCCTCGACGCCAGCGCATCTCACAATCTGCGTCATGGTGTGGAACTATTTGTTTCGGTAGAGAACCTGACCAACCGGCGTTACGACGTGGGACGGACCCCGGTGCTCACCGTCGGTCCGCCGATTCTCGCGCGGGTGGGACTCCGACTGCAGTTCGGTTCGCGATAGGCTCACCCCGCAAGAACTGTCATCCTGAGCGCAGTCTTCCGTCCCGCGAAGCGGGAGGAAAGCAAGCGAAGGACCCATGTATTCCTCGCTACTTCCAGCATGGTGTGCGAGGAAAAGGACGCTGCCATCGAAATGCACAGGTCCTTCGTCGGAAGCTCTCGCAGCGCGAGAGCTCCTCATCCTCAGGATGACAGGCGCAAACACTCCGCAGCGCGGCTACACATCCGCACTCACCAGATGATGCCGTCGCGCTTTGTGGACTAACCGCTACTGGCTACTGGACGGAGCTTCCTACGGACGAGAACACGTTGTTGGCATTGCCGCCCACCAACCGAATGGTGCCCACGACGATCACCAGAATGACCGCCAGCATCACCGCATATTCAGCGATGTCCTGACCTTGATCTTCCTGCCACAAATTACGCACGATGCTCATCATGCTTCCGGCCTTTCGGGAACCAGGCTCGCCTGCGCGAGGTTGGTCCAGGGGAGTATGTGCAGCAAAGGACCTCAAAGGCTGGTGGGTGAAGCGGCTGATGTTTATGGTGATTGCGTGTGATTTTGCACTTGTCGATGAGACCCTGTCAAGACTTTGCTGCGGAAATAATCAGAGATTCGCTCAGTCATGCCGAGCGAAAGCGCCGTGGGGGCGGCACAGACCATGTGTGGACAGCCGCCCTCGGCTGTCCGGCGGAGCGGAACTCCGCGAGTTTGTGGCATCGGCAGAAATTTATGGGAGCTGTCATCCTGAGCGGAGATGCTGTTTCGCGTAGCGAAGCAGCCACGCAGTCGAAGGACCCCTTTAGGCTGCGCGCATTCGCCATGGCGTCGACAACAAAGCACCCCTAGCTTCCAGCCATCGTTAAGCTGATAGGGGTCCTTCGACTCCGCCAGCCCATTCGCGAGCGAATGGGCAAACTCCGCTCAGGATGACAGTGTCTGCGGCAAAGTTGGATTCTCAATATCTAAGCAAAGAGTTCAGCACTTGCGAATGGAACGCCAAGTCGATCTTTCGCCGAGATGATCGGAGTACCCGTAAGCTGCCACTCAATCTTCAACTCGGGATCGTTCCACGCAATCGTGCGCTCGGCCGTGGGATCGTAAAAATCCGTGGCTTTGTAAAGCACATGAGCATTCTCCGAGAGGACGCGAAACCCATGCGCGAAACCTCCCGGAATCCACAGCATGAGGTGGTTCGATTCGGAAAGGTTCGTGGCACACCATCGTCCGAAAGTCGGTGAACTGCGCCGCAGATCCACTGTCACGTCCAGAATCTCGCCCACCGCCGCGCGCACCAGTTTGGCCTGCGGTCGCACCTGATAGTGAAGGCCGCGCACTACGTTACGAGTGGAATAGGAATGGTTGTCCTGCACAAAGCGCTCGCGGACACCCGCTTCCGCCAGAGTTCTTTCGTTATAGCTCTCCAGGAAATAGCCCCGGGGGTCATGAAACACCTTGGGCTCCAGAATGAGTAGCCCCGGCAGCACAGTTTCAGTGACCTTCATGGTTGCGAGAATCCCCTGAGGTTTTCAGAACACTTTTTCGCGCAGCAGTTGTTGCAAATACGCACCGTAAGCATTGCCCTTCATCGACGACGCCGTCTCCTCCAGTTGCTGCGGCGTAATGTATCCGTAGCGAAACGCAATTTCTTCTGGACAGGCAACCATGAGCCCCTGGCGGGTCTCGATGGTTTGTATGAAGAGTGAGGCTTCGAGCATGGCAGGGTGGGTGCCAGTGTCGAGCCAGGCCATGCCCCGGCCCATGACGATCACTTCCAATTCTTTCCGCTTTAGATATTCCTTGTTGACGTCAGTAATTTCCAACTCCCCGCGCGCGGAAGGCTTGATAGATTTCGCAATCTCGACGATCTGGTTGTCGTAGAAATAAAGCCCTGTCACCGCGTACCGCGACTTGGGTACCGCCGGCTTCTCCTCCAAACTCAGAGCTTTGCCTTGCGAATCGAATTCGACCACACCGTAGCGTTCGGGGTCCTGCACGGGATACGCGAATATCCGGGCACCCGAACTTCTCTGACCCGCCTGCCGCAGGGTCCCGGCGAAATCATGTCCGTAAAAAATATTGTCGCCCAGAACCAGCGCGCAGCCTGAGGAGCCGATAAAGTCTCGGCCCACGAGAAAGGCCTGCGCGATTCCTTCCGGTCGAGGCTGTGCCGCATATTGGAAATTCACACCGAAGCGCGTTCCATCTCCCAGCAGTTGCTCGAACCGGGGCAAATCGTGCGGCGTGGAGATGATGAGAATGTCCCGAATGCCCGCCAGCATGAGAGTGGAGAGCGGGTAATAAATCATGGGCTTGTCGTAGATGGGAAGCAGGCTCTTGCAGACCGCGTGGGTCACGGGATACAGACGCGTGCCCGATCCGCCGGCCAGAATGATGCCCTTATGCGGCGAGTGCCTGAAACTAGTCGTAGACATGCAGGAAATTGGCCGTCCCCGGATATGGACTTTCGTTACTTCTACAACTCTTCGTAATCAGATTACCGCATCGCGCTGGTCCGGCGATAGCACTCACTGGTGACTGCAGCTGTCCCTTACTGCCGTAATCGAGGTAAACGCCGACCGCATTTTCCCCAGTGTTTTCGCGGCTGCCAGCACATTTTTTCCTTGAACCTGCGGGCGCGCGGGCCGTCTTTTCGATCGCTCATCCACTGCGCCGAAGTACCCAGGTAACCGCTGTTCCATTTTGGGCATGGCCGTCTGGCCGTCGTCCGCAGTTCACCTACGGTATCTACCGTATAGACAAACCCCCGTGGACACTGCATTTGGCTGCGCTATTCCACGTTTCAGTCAGTTCCCGGATTGGCACTCGGAATGGTGCAGCGAGCTGGTAAATCCCCCGCCGTATGGCCGTACGGCAAAGAGGCCTCCGTGAAGGATTTCGGCGCTCGCGGCAAGTTAGTAATCGTTCTCTTCTCCTTGATGACCATGCTGGGCTGCGGAGCCCTTGACGCCAACACACCGGCGGCGCAATCAAACACTGGCCTGGCCGCCTCTTCCGCGGTTGTAGATTTCGGCAGCATACCGGTCGGAACCACCCAGGTACGCACCAACACCATCACCAACAACACCAAGTCTCCGGTTGTCCTCACCAGCGCTCAGATTGAGCAGACCGAATTCACCATCACCGGCCAGAAACTACCCCTGACGGTGGCGCCGGGCGCACACGTGACGGTCCAGATTGCGTACTCACCCAAAAGCGGCGGTGCTTCCCAGAGCAGGATTGTTCTCGCCAGCAATGTGAACCGTGTGTTCTCCGTGTTCACTTTGAGGGGCACGGCGATGCTCGCTAGCCGGCTCCGGCTGAATCCGAGCCTGATAACTTTCGGGAGCGTACAGATCGGCAAGACTCAAACTCAGTCCGCCACGTTGTCCAACTCCGGAATGCTTCCAGTAACAGTCACTCGCGCCGCGATTACAGGACAAGGATTCACCCTGTCCGGACTGACTCTGCCGCTCACACTGAAGGGCGGAGAAACCGCCACCATCAACGTAGGCTTTACACCCGCTGCGGGCGGTCCCGCCAGCGGTATGATTTCGGTGTCCGGTTCGCTTCTTTTGAAAGCTACCAAGCGCCCTGGTACGGGTCTGCGGGATGGCCAGTTCACGACGGTGTCACTGAACTCTGTTCCCGTCGCGACCAGCCTCAACGTGCCTGTCACCGGAACCGGGATGGGTGCCGCCGCTACCCCCGGAGTTGGGCAACTCGCGGTCTCTCCCACCAGTCTGGTTTTAGGTAAGGTAAAGATTGGCGCCAGCCAGACCCAGTCGGCGACCCTGATCAACTCGGGCACTGCGGACTTGACCGTTCGCCAGGCAACCGTCACCGGCAGAGGATTCAGGATGAGCGGCCTGAGCTTCCCTCTGACGTTGAAAGCGGGCCAGCGCAAGAGCTTCGCAGTGACGTTCACAGCGCAGTCGGCAGGCAGCGTCAGCGGAAACATTGTTGTCACCGCGGACGATTCGGTGCCACCGGTCAGCGTACCGGTCTCGGCGGACGCAACCGCCTCCGGCATACTCGCTTCGAGTCCCACGGTCCTTAGCTTTGGAAGTGTAGACCTTGGCCAGGGCAAGACTTTGTCTGGTGCATTGACCAACTCCGGCGGCACCAGCGTGACGGTGTCGCAGGCGAACGTATCCGGCGCCGGCTTCACCGTTGGCGGCTTGGGCCTGCCGGTAACGTTGACCCCGGGCCAGAGTGCAAATTTCAGTGTGACATTCAAGCCGCAATCCACCGCCGCCGTGAGTGGCGGCCTTTCTTTCGCCAGCGATGCGGCCAATGCAACACTCACAATTCCGCTGGTGGCGAACGCGGCCGCTGTCGGCGTGCTGAGTACCAGCGATTCCAGCCTTAACTTCGGCGCGATCAAGATCAACGACACCGGAAACCAGCCGGAGACGCTGACCAACTCGGGCACTGCGGACGTCACCATCACCCAGGCCAGGGTCTCAGGCACTGGCTTTAGCGTCACCGGATTGAATCTTCCGCTGACCCTGAACCCGGGAAAGAGCTTTACCTTCGGTGCGGCGTTCAGCCCCACTTCCGGAGGGAATTTCACGGGATCGATTCTGGTTGTGTCAGACGCTTCCGATTCCAATCTCACCATCACCCTGGCGGGGACAGCGAGCGTGCCCGGTCAACTGGGGGTCAGCCCAGCTACATTGAATTTTGGCAATGTGACTGTGGGACAAAGCAAGAGTCTCACGGCATCACTCACCGCTACCGGGTCGACCATCACGGTAACGAGCGCCAGCATGAGCACATCGGAGTTCACGATCAGTGGGCTAACCCTTCCGCTGACCCTGACGGCCGGACAAAGCGCCTCATTCACGGTGAATTTTAAACCGCAGGCCAGCGGAGCAGCGTCGGCCAGTGGGGCCTTTAACAGCAACGCCACTAACCCATCCCTCGCTCAAGCCGAGAGCGGAACGGGTGTGGCGGCGGCGCAGCATAGCGTGAACCTGTCCTGGAATCCGAGCTCATCCACGGTCGCGGGTTACAACATCTACCGCGGCGCTACGTCAGGCGGGCCGTACGCCAAGATCAATTCCATGAATGCTGACACGACCTTTACCGACACCACGGTCCAGTCCGGCCAGACATATTTCTACGTCACCACGGCCGTGGATGGATCGGGGAATGAAAGCGCTCAATTCGAATCAGGCCCAGGTCGTGATTCCCACACCGTAGGTTTGCAGACCTTCAATTTAAAAGGTGGGGCGTGAGAAATTCACGCCCCTTTTTTCTTGATGTAGACGCTAGCGCCGCCCACGCTCGTGCAGGCACCATCAGAAACTGCGTCGGGATTTCAAGAGCTCACGAGCGGGTCTGCCGCCCACATTGGGCACATTGATGTACTAGTGACATCTTCTCGCCTTGTCGGCCGGCGATTTAAGTTCTCCGTCACACCCCTTCCAGGGTCCGTTACAAATAGCAAACATTTTTGGGGAGGAGCACTACGCGTATGCGGGGAAGACTATTTCTTGGCTTGGCCTTCCTGATAACGACGATCTCGATCGGTTGTGGAGGCGGAAGCATGACGAAGCACGCGGTCGCCGCCGGTGAACTAGCGGTTTCGCCGCCCACGCTGGACTTCGGCCAGGTGGAGGTGGGTAAGGTCAAACATCAAAACGGCACTCTCACGGCCGGCGACTCCAGCGTTACAGTGACATCTGCGGATTGGAGCGGAGATGGATATTCGGTCAGCGGAATTGTTTTTCCGCTTACCTTGCGCGCCGGTCAAAGTGTTCCTTTTAGGATAACTTTTGCGCCGAGCCGCTCCGGAGGTTCGGCGGGAAAGATCAGCTTCCAGAGTGACGCGCAGCGGACAACACAGGCGGTGTTCCACGCTAAGGCAACGAGCAGCCACAGCGTCACTCTGGCGTGGCATCCGGCCGCTTCGGTGATCGGCTATAACGTATACCGCGGGTCTGCGTCCCAGGGCCCCTTCGCGAAGATCTCGGCCCTGCATCCTAAGGCCACATTCACCGACGCCGGGGTCGCGAGCGGGAAAACCTATTTTTATGTGACGACCGCGGTCAGTCAGAAGGGGCACGAAAGCAAGTTCTCTAACCAGGTCCGGGTCACAATCCCCAATTCCTGATCAGACCTGGGCGCGGCAGCAGCGGAGAGAATTTCGCTTCTTGCAGCTCACAGTTTTTCGGCAGTTTTTGGGCCCACCGGAATCTGTGAGCTGTGAAGCGAGACTACTTCTCCGCTGCCAATGGCTTCTTCGATTGCGAAAGTGGCCTCGGAAACTTCCACGAGTTCTTCGAACGCGATCGGCGAACAACCACCCTGGCGTATGGCGTCCAAGGTCAGTGCGATCTCCCGTTCATGTCCTTTGTTGCGGCGGGCCTTGGTGCGCCGGGTCTTTCCGTCGCGAGCCAACTCCAGAGTGCAAAAATCGTGAATGCGCCCGACCTTGCCCTCGCAGAACACTTCGAAGTTCTCTTTAGCAACTGAGCGGTCGCCGTTTGCGAGGTAAGCGACGGTCGCGATGGAGCCATCCTGAAATCTCAGGGTCGCTACGACGTTGTCGCGGTTGTAGCGCGCCCCGTCGGGCAAGGCGTTGGCGGCAACGCTGATGATGTCGCAGTCGACCACACAGCGGGCCCAGTCCACGAAATGACAGAGCTCGCCCAGGACTCTTCCCCCTCCGCTGGAGTTCTGCTGCACCCAGTGCTCGTGAGGAATATGTCCGGCATTCACGCGGATTTGTAACACCATGGGCTCGGTGCGTCCCGCGAAAAACTGCTTCAGTTGCTCTGTGAAGGGCGCAAAGCGGCGGTTGTATCCCACCATCAGGAACGGGGACAGGCTGTTGTCCTTCTCCGACTGGTAGGCAACGCGGATTTCATCCAGTTGTTCGCGACTGATGGCCAGCGGCTTTTCGACCAGCACAGGTTTGTGATTAGACAACGCCGCCACCACGTAGCGGGCGTGACTGTCGTGGCGGGAGAGGATGAACACAGCGTCCGCATCTTTGTCCTGCAGCAGTTCCGCCGTCGGTACGGCGCGGGCAAAGCCGAACAAACGGCGGGCCGATTCCGATGCCACGCCGGAGGCGGTCGCAACCGAGTGCAGGGCGACGCCGCGGCTCTTGCGTAGTGCGGGAAACAAAACTGCACGCGCAAAACTTCCAGCGCCAATACAGCTCACCCTGAGTTCCACTGGGCGGGGCGCACGCGCCGCGGCCGCCGAAACCGCGGGCATGCTTATCAGCGCCCGGTTGGGATATTCCAGCAAGATCGTGTACGCGCTGGTGTTTTTCAACTGCTCGTAGGCCGCACTTCCCTGCTCCACCGGACAACGGCGTTCAAGAAATTGCGAAACATCGATCGCGCCCGAAGCCTGTAAATCCAGGAAGGCCTCCATGTTGCGCTTTTCGGTCCAGCGCACATGGCCGACCGGGTAGTCTCGACCATCTTCCTCGTACTCGAAATCGTAGCGTCCGGGTCCATAGGAACGCGAAAGAACCAGCGAAAGTTCCTTCATGTACATCGCCTTGCGCGAGACACCGAGATCCACGGTGCCCACAACCACGATGCGGCCGCGATCACGAGAGATAGCGGCGGCCAGTTCAACCGGTTCAGCGGACGGACTTGCCGCCGTGATAATTACAACGTCCGCTCCGTAGCGGGCAAATTCCTGGACCCGTGACGGCGTATCGCGGTCAGCCGCGCCCAGCGCCAGGTCCGCGCCAAACTTCCGGGCGAGTTCCACTCTTTGAGGATCGCGGTCGATGGCTATCACACGACAGCCTGCCGCCTTGGCCAGCTGAATCGTAAGCACACCGACTAGTCCGGCGCCGATCACAGCCACGACTTCGCCCAAGACCGCTTGACTCTGACGGAAACCCTGCAGTGCGATGGCCCCGATCGCACTCAACGCAGCCGCCTCGAGCGAAACTCCATCAGGAACTCGCACCGCGAGGTTCTTCGGAACGAAGTTGACCTCACAGTGGCTGGCATAGCCAGAGCCTGCGCAGGCCACCCGATCGCCGGGCTGAAATTCCGCCACGTCTTGCCCCGACGCGATCACAACTCCGGCGCAGCTATAGCCCAGAGGAGCCAAGGCGTCGAGGCGCGATTGCACCTTCTGGTAAGCCGCTTTCACGCCGGCGGTGCGAGCAAAATCAACCACTTGCCGCACCAGATCAGGGCGGGCCAAAGCCTTGCCCAGAAGGGACTTTTCCACCTGCTCGCGGTGAGCGAGCTCGGTGCCGGCGCTGATCGCGGAGAACGCAGTTCGTACCAGGATTCCCCCGGGACGAAGCTCCGGCTGGGGAACTTCGTGGCTGGACACTTCCCCAGAGCGAACATCTTCGAGAATGGCCCGCATGATGAATGGTTATTGTCTCATCGGCGGGGCGGCATTGGAAAAAACTCTGCGCACTGATACTCGCTCAGTTTGAAATTCCGCTGTCTTTCATGATGGGCCATCGTGAGGTCGCGAGAGCCTGTCAGGAGCGCGGATTGCTAGATGCAACTTGTTGCGCATGATTAGCAGCCTTCCCGACGTGCAACATCGTCATTGTATTTGTTCCCACAACTCCGTAAAATTAGTTGAATGCCTTGTGCAGCGCCCATCTCGTCCCTAACGACCTGTTAGCCGGGTAACGAAGATTTTCCATGCAATGGGGCGCTCAGCCGTTTCCGCCGACGTCCGAGTGAGGACAACCGGCAACGCCATTTCGCACATCACAGTTGCGGGGAGAAACCTTGATGCCTAAGATGTCTACGGAACAGCCATTGTCGTGCCTGCGCCGGGGTGACCGAAACCTCAGTTGCACGAATTTGAGTGGCCGGATCCTGTTGCTGGCCTTCGTCTTAGCCTTGTTCTCTCCGGGTTTGATCTCCTGCGGCGGAAACTCTTCAAGCAACCCACCGGGCTCTGGCGGCGGTTCGGGCGGTGGCTCGGGTGGGGGTTCAGGCGGCGGTTCAGGTGGGGGTTCGGGCGGTGGTTCAGGTGGCGGAGGAAGCGTTACCCTGGCGCCCGGGACGGCGGCTCTGACTACTTCTCAACCACAGACTTTCACCGCCACCCTCACGGGTGGTACCGGAACGATTTCCTGGTTCGTGGATGGAGTGGCGAACGGCAATGCTGCGGCAGGCGCGATCACCGTCAATAGCGCCACTACGGCAACCTATTTGGCCACCTCAACCACCACTCCGGGGAACCATAGCATCACCGCGCAAGCCGCCGGCGGCACCATGAGTCCCGCCGCGACCGTCGTGGTCACTGACCTGGACGGAGTGTTCACCCACCACAACGACAATCAGCGCACCGGGCAGAACATGCAGGAATACGCGCTGTCGCCTACCACAGTTTCGGCCACAAGTTTTGGCAAACTCTTCTCCTGCACCCTGGACGCTCCAGGATACGTGTACGCCGAGCCCTTATACGTCGCTAACCTCACCATGAACGACGGCAAGAAGCACAACGTTCTTTTCGTTGTCACCGAGAGCGACTGGGTCTATGCCTACGACGCCGACTCCAGCTCCTGTCAGCAGTTGTGGAAGAAAAGCATGCTCGGTCCCGGCGAAACTACAGTTCCTGCCACGGACACCGGTGAGCTGAACGACCTTACGCCGGAGATTGGCATTACTTCGACACCCGTGATCGATGTCGACGCCGGACTTATTTACGTTTGCGCCAAGTCAAAAGACCTTAGTAGTGCCTACTTTCACCGCTTGCACGCTCTCCGCCTGACCACTGGTGCTGACGCGGTGACTCCGGCAGCTGATCACCGCCCCCAATTTTGTGCCGCTCTTTCATTTACAGCGGGCCGCTCTTCTCCTCAACAACGGCACCGTATACGTGGCGATTGGCTCGCACGGCGATAACAATACCTATCAGGGCTGGCTAATGGGCTACAACGCGACAACCCTGGTACAGCAGTTCTTTTGGTCTACGACGGACGCGACGAGTGGCAACAACAAGGGCGCGATCTGGCAGTGCGGAGGCGGCCCCTCGGTGGATGATACCGGCAATATTTATCTGGAGACCGCGAACGGAACCTTCGATGCCAATGTAACAGGTGGGATCAACTATTCGGATTCCGCGATGAAGTTGAGCAGCGGCGGGACAGTGCATGACTATTTCACGCCGTCCAACCAATCCATTCTCGCCTTGATGATGTGGACCTGGGATCATCTCCGGCGATGGTTCTACCCGATTCCCTGGGCTCCGGGGCCCACCCCCATCTGCTGCTGGCGACCGGCAAGCCCGGCTATCTTTTCCTGCTCGATCGGGACAATCTAGGTACAGTTCGACCCGGTCCTGAATCATGATGTGCAGGAAGTTCCCGTCCTTCCCAATACCGCGTTCAAAATCGGTGGCGGCGTTTTTGGCAGCCCTGCTTTTTGGAATGGCAACATTTACGTCGGGGCAAATAAAGATTTCCTGAAGCACTTCACCATCTCGAACGGCGTAATTTCGGCGACTCCACTTTCCCAATCGGCCACTGCCTACAACGGCCGAGGTCAGTCGCCCTCAGTTTCGGCGAACGGGACCACCGGCGGAATCGTGTGGGCGATTGACGTCAGTGGTTATCCCCCACCCAACACATCCACTGTCGCAACGCCCGCCATATTGAACGCATACGACGCGACGAACCTGGCCCATCAGCTTTTCAGCAGCCCAACCACTGGGGCGGGCGCAGCCGGCCGCACAACGAAATTTTCCGTGCCCACCGTGGCCAACGGAAAGGTGTATATCGGGACGCAAGGACAGTTCGACGTCTTCGGCCTAACTGCACACTGAGGTCGTGGGGTGCCCGCCTCTCAACTCGGCCTCATCGTGAGCGCCTGGCCCGGCGTCATCCTGAACGCCCGCCCCTTGTCATTCCGACGCCGGTTTTACCGGCGAGGAATCTGCTTGGTTGCCGGCGGCGGCACAACAGCAGATTCCTCGCGCGGTAAGGCTGCGCTTCGGAATGACAATTTTTGCAGGGGAATCGTTCTAATTAGAGCTTGTTGAGGATTTCAGCGATGCGCTGCCCGGCGTGTCCGTCCCAAAGAGGTGGAACAGTTCCCTGCTTTGGTTTGCCTTCGAGGATCTTTGTCAGCTCGGCGCGCAGCGTGGCTCCATCCTGTCCGACCAGGATATTTGTTCCGACCGTCACCGTGACCGGGCGCTCTGTATTGCTCCGCAAGGTGAGACATGGGACATTCAGATATGTGGTTTCTTCCTGAATGCCGCCCGAGTCTGTTACCACCGCAGTGGCGCGGCGTTGCAGAGACAAGAACTCGATGTACGGCAAGGGATCGAGCAAATTCAGTTTGCTGACGTCAATGCCGAAGTCGGCCATGCGCTTGCGTGTACGGGGATGCACCGGGAAAACAACCTTCACCTGGCTGTTCAGCTCAAGTAAATATCCAAGGATGGTCTTCAAGGTGCGATCGTCATCCACGTTTGCGGGGCGATGCAACGTGACCAGAACGTAGCGGTCAGGAAATCCGTTCAGTTTGGTTTCCATGGCGACGGGCAAGAGCCGCACCAGCGAATCAATCATCACGTTGCCCACGCGGTAGATCTTGCTCGCCGGAATGCCTTCGCGCGCCAGGTTCTGATCTCCGTCTTCCGATGGCGTGAACAACAAATCGGCAAGCTGGTCCGTGACCAGCCGGTTGATCTTCTTCCGGCATGCCGCGGTCGAAAGAGCGCAGTCCGGCTTCGACGTGGCCCACTTTGATCTTCAGCTTCGAGCACACCAGCGCGGCAGCGACCGTCGAGTTCACATCTCCGTAAACCAGCACGAGGTCGGGTTTGCGCTCCAGCACGATGGCCTCGAAGCCGCTCATGATGTCCGCGGTCTGACGGGCGTGGCTTCCCGAACCGACTCCCATATTCACATCCGGCGCAGGAATCTCAAGCTGCTGGAAGAACACGTCCGACATATTGGTGTCGTAGTGCTGGCCGGTATGAATGAGGCTCTGCTTGATCCGGGGGAATTGCCGGAGAGCGCTCAGCACGGGCGCGACCTTCATCAGGTTGGGACGCGCGCCGACTACGTGAAGAACATGCATGCAGGACCTCTACTGCCGAATGGGCTTGTCGCTCAAGCCTCAGTCGTTTGCGCATTGCTGGCAGCACTAGTGGTGCATGAATTTTTTCGACCAGGGGATCATGTCCCAGGCCTGCCAGAAGGCCTTCATATCGTCGGTGGTTCCGAGCGAGACTCGTATGAAGTTGTTCATGGGCGGAAAATGACGTCCGATCAGGATCTTATGCATCTTGAAATGCTCGATGACCGGGTCCGCTGGATGCTGGATGTTCATCATGACGAAGTTAGCGTGGGAATCGATGGGCATGAGCATGCGGACCCCGGCTGCATTGAAGAACTCCTGGCGATCGTCCTTGTTGCGGCGGACGAACTCCCTGATTCCATCGGTGTCGCTGAACGCCACGTCCACGACTTCCGCCATGATCGCGTTCATACTGTACTGCGTGACAAACTTCCGCATTTCCGCAATCACGTTCGGCGCAGCTACGGCATAGCCCATTCTGAGGCCTGCCAGACCGTACACTTTGGAGAACGTCCGGGTCACGATCACTCGTTCATCGTCTACGGGGTGGTCAATGAATGAGGAATACATCCCCGACTTGGTCGCGTAATCGTGGTACGCCTCGTCTATCACCACCCGGACCGTCGCCGGAAGGCGGGAGATAAAAGTCTCGATGTCTTGGCGAGGAGTAACGGACGCAGTGGGATTGTTGGGATTACATATGTAGATCAAGCCAGTCGAAGCGCCTGCACGGGCCTGCATTGCGGCCAAATCGTGGGCGTACCTTCGGTCCAGCGGCACGGCCACAACTTCCGCACCCATGGTTTTGGCGTATTCTCCTGCGTCTTCAAATGTCGGGGAGGCTTGGATAAGCTGCTTGCCGGTACCGAGAAATGCGCACGCGGCAACCCGCAGTATTTCGGTGGATCCGCAGGCGAACAGCACCTGTTCCGGCTTCACCCGGTGGAAAGCCGCAATGCGCTCGGTCACTTCGTCATACTTCATGAAGGGATACCGGTTCACCAGGCCAGTGGCGGAACTTATGGCGGCAGCAACTTTCGCCGTCGGACCATAAACATTCTCGTTGCTGTCGAGATGGATAAATCCGTCGCCCTTTTGCGCCCGGGCCGGCTCTGCTGAGGCCGCGATATCACCCAGTGGCCAGTGGACAGTCGCACCCATCGCTGCGCCCAGGCCGAGCGAACGGAGAAAGTCTCTGCGCGATCTAGCCATGCGGATTTCCTTTAGCGGCCCAAGTATCGTGACTCATAGACAAACCTTGACCCTCCGAATTTCAGAAACACTGCATCAGATTCTACAGAAGTTCATTCGGACCTTGTTCCGAATACATTGTTGCCTCCGGTTACTTTCGAGTATGTGCGCAGGCCACAAGCATCTCTTCACTCATATGCGGGCCGGGAAAAGTTGGGTAAAATCCCGACTGCTTTCGAAGACAACAGGAGCTACAGGATTCCAGTGGACAACGCCCCCGGCCGCATCGACAGTACAAGACTAATCGCGGCCCTGCTGTTGACCATGATGGCGCTCGTTCTCGGAGTACTGGCCTGGCAGCAGTCCCCGAACTACGACGAACATACACACGTGGCGGCTGGAGTCAGTTACCTGGAGCGCCGCGACGGGCGGATGAACGTCGAGCACCCTCCGCTGGTGAAGTTGCTGGGCGGCGCGGGCGCGCTGATCGCGGGAGCCTCGGGCGATTACAACTCGGATGCATGGCGTTATGCCCGCGAGTTCGATTTCGCCATTGACCTCTACACGCACACCGATCGCAGCCACTTGCAGATGCTGAAGTTCCTGCCCCGCGTTCCCATGATTTTGATTACGCTTGCTTTGGGGCTCACCATCTATTTGTGGGTTTCCACGATTAGCGGCCGCGGCGCCGGCCTGTTGGCGCTGGCGCTTTATTGCACTTATCCACTTTTTCTTGCCTGGGGAGTTTTCGTTTTAAACGATGTGGCAGTGGCGCTGTTTTCGCTGCTCACCGGTTGGGCTGCGGTGGCCATGTGGCGCAATCCCTCGGCGCCGCAGATCGTGCGGTTTGGTCTCGCGCTTGGTGCAGCTTTGTTTGCCAAGTTTTCTGCGGTCTTGCTGTTCCCCGCGCTGGGCCTGTGGCTGTTGACCATGCTGTGGCTCGACTGGAAGGAATTGTCCCGGGAACGTCTGCGGAAGCTGGCGTGGGCATTGGGAGGCGGGCTGCTCGTGGCTGGCGCCGTGGTGTACTTCGCCTACCAGCTGACCTTCTGGCAAATGCCGCCTCACGAGTTTGTGCGAGTGTGGCAGGAGCGCGCCCAGGTCCAGGGGACGGCCCGCACCGCTGAACAGCAGCGCAAGATCACGACGCTCCGGGAGACGCTGGAGAAACATCCGGTCGCGGAACGAATGATTTCGCCAGTCTTCTACTACGCTACCGGAATGTATGCAGTGTCAGTCAGCACCAAGCGGCCGTCTTTGATCCTGGGCCAGCACTACCCCACCGGGCGCTGGTTTTATTTTCCTGTCGTTGCCCTCTACAAGTCGCCGCCGGGATTTCTGGTAATTGTCGGATTCGGCTTTCTGCTCCTGCTCTTGCATGCACGCAAATGGCTGCGAAACCCCGATGTCATGATGATGGTTTTGATGTTCATCATTCTCACCGCGGGATACACATGGTCGGGAATCAATATCGGAATGCGGCACTGGATTCCATCGGTCGCGTGCGCCATCGCGTTGGCTGGCACTGTCCTGGTACCCGAGATGACTGGCGTTCCGCGATCAATGGCGCAAGGTTGCAGTTGTGGTTTGCGGACTTGCAGTCCTGCAAATTCTTTTCGCCCTGGTTGCGACTTACCCTTTTTATATGCCGTACTACAACTTCCTGCGGGGCAGCCACACCCGGGGCTGGGTCTCTCCCGATTCCAACGTTGATCACGGAACTTACCTGCCGTGGGTGCGGACATTCCAGCAGGAACGTCATGTGGACCGTATTTCGCTGGCCGCGTTTTCTTACACTCCCACCGTCTGGTTGCCGGACGCGATAGTGCTCGATTGCGCCAAGCGGAATCCCTCAACCCGGTGGGTGGTGGTAAGCGCCGCACTTCTGGAGGGACCATGTGCGTGGCTGAAGTCGTATCCGGGGGAAGAAATTGCGGGCGGCAGCATGTGGGCGTTCGATCTCGGAGCTGCCGGCTTCCGAAAACCTGATTGAGATGGATTTGAATTGCGGGGGGAAGCCACTCTAACGCGGGCTTCCATCCTCGGTATTGGCCGCTGCCACGGTTTGCGGACGCAGAGGATTACCAGCCGCTTTTTCGACTGACTGGCGCCAGTCTCTCAACTTCAATGCGACTTGCTGCATGTAAGCCGCGGCTTCGGCGGCACTCGAGATCTCCGCGTAAGTCTCGGGCTCCGACGGAGAACTCGGCGGGTCCGGCATCGGATTGTAAGGAGTGCCGAGCGTCTCGGACGGCAGGCCCCAGGTCAGCTTCTGAATATCCAGGTCGGCCAGCACTTCATTGACAACCTCCCCGTCAACATTCCTTTTTTTCAGAGCGCAGGCCAGCGAGAGCGCATTGAAGCAAAAGTTATTTATGTTTCTGGGGATGCCTTCGGTTGCGGTTGCAATAGACTCGTAAGCATCGGCGGTGAAAATCGGTGCACCGCGGTATCCCGCAACGCGCAAACGGTGCTCTACATAATTTTTGACTTCGCCATGCGAAAGCGGCGCCAGGCCTTGCACGATTGAGACCCTCTGACGCAACTGCGTCAGGCGCGGCCCGGACAGCTTTTGTGCCAGCGCCGGCTGTCCCGCCAGAATGATGTGCATCAACTTGGCCTTCGAGGTCTCAAAGTTGGAGAGCAGTCGCAGGGTCTCCAGTACTTCGTCTTCAAGGTTCTGCGCCTCGTCGACCACGACGATTAGGCGATGGCCCTCCTGCGCGATCTGCAGCAGGCGCTTGTTGAACTCGTCGTACATCTTCACCAGGTCCTGCGTGTCTTCTTCGCAGCCCAGCTCGGCGAGCAGCAGACGCATGAACTCCTTCGAGTTGCAATGGGTCTGAAACAGAAATGCGATACGCGCGGAGGAGCGGAAGGTTTCCAGCAGGTGGAACAGCATGGTGGTCTTGCCCATGCCGGGCTGGGCGATCAGACCGATGAATCCGCGATTGGCCTCGATGCCGTAGTACAAGGAAGCGAGCGCTTCCTTATGGGCCTCGCTAAGATAAAGAAAGCGCGGGTCCGGAGTAACGCCGAACGGTTGTTCGCTAAGTCCAAAAAAATTCAGGTACATGCCTGATCCATGAACCAGCCTTTTTCTATTATAGGGCCGGAAACCCCTTGCTGCGAGCCACTTTCCGGCCATCGGGCGGAACCGGCTGTGGAAAAGGACGCCGTCTCCATCCCGGCAGCACCGTCAACCAGACGGCACTCTGTATTAGATGGCAATCTCCGGCATGCCGGCCTCGTCTTTTTCACTCCGCCGCTACTTTCACTCCGCCAACCCGGCGACCGCCGCATGTACGGACAAAGCCGACTCGCTCTCCCGTTCGCGAACCTCTTTTTCCAGGCTGATGGCATCAATGAAAAACTTGCAAGCCCAGTTGGGATACTGAAATTTGACGTAGCCTCCCGAGACCGGGAAGCTGCCTTTCACCGCACCACGGGTCTCGAGTGGCCCATCGAGACGCACGGTCCCACGCACATAGCGGTTGGCCGCGAAGGCTGCCTCCCTGAAACGCGGGTTTCCGGTCTCGCGATAGAGCAGCAGCCAGCAGGCTGCCATTTGAACGGTCCCGGTCAGGCAGGACCATGGGACTGCGCCCCGCCACTGGCTGTCGAGCCTGCCGGGGAGGAAACCATCGGGCTGCAATGCCACCAGCGCCCCCTCGGCGGTCTTGTTGGCTTTATCCAAAATCCTGCTGTCTCGCGTGAACAGGTAGCCTTCGACCAGGCCGCGCAGCGCATATCCGATGGTGTGGGTCAGCGGATTCACGGGATCGGTCAGGCAACAGCTCTCGAACCAGCCATTGTCGCGTTGATGGGAAAGCGCCCAAGCCAGGTTCTTCGAGGCCGCTTCGGCGTATCCCCGGCCGGGTTCGACCCGGGCCGCTTCGTACAGGCCCCAGGCCACGTGGGTTTCGTAGACCTTCTCGCCGGGCTTGGCAAAGGGCGTGCCGTGCTTGCGCCAGCAGCCATCGCCATCCTGGGTCTGCACCAGCCAGTCCGCGGCAGCGATCATGGCCGGCCGATAAGCTGGGCCGAAGTGTCTGACGCCGGCGGCCAGGCCCATCAGGATCTGTCCGGTATTGAAGGTGACGGGGACGGCGGGGCCATCGTCGGTTACACCACCTCTAAAGCCGCCGCCCGGCATCTGTATGCTGACCAGCCAGTCCAGCATCCTCTGGGCTCGCTGCAGCAGCTGAGTGTCTCCGGTTGCCTGCGCCTCGCGGATGATGGTGGGAACGATGTAGCCGGTAGTTTCCGGATATGAGGCGCCCCAGCCGGTGATCAGACAGTAGTGCCGCGCCACTCCGCCGTCGGCGGATGGAGCGTTGTCCTGTGCGCGTCCGATCCACTGCAGGGCTTCACTGATCGTACGATCGATCATCTCGGGGCCAATGGGAAGGTCGCGGTTGCTCGCAATCCGTCGTTCGCGGCGCATTTCACCGCGGGCGGCGACGGAGATGCCATAACGCATTTGTGTGTCCCGAATGCGGGCCTTCAGGCGCCGAAGCAGGGCCTGAGCGGGTTTCTGCCTCACGAGGAAGCTCCTTAAGACAAATTAGGGGGAGAGGTGCAGCAGGGGAATTGCTAAGTGGTAAAGCCATAATAGCGCAGGCAGGGGCGAAACTAAAGGACTTCATGTCGTTTGTTTACAATCATTTACAAGAGCTTCTGGGCGGTCGCCGGGCGCGAGGACGCGAGGCGGAACGCCCTCTAGAGTGCGTTCTTTCGTCGGATGCAAATTCTCTGGATTTGCTGGGAGAGAGGAGCAGAGGCGGGCGCTTCCGGGCCGCGAATTTGACGAAGGTGCGGACCGGACGCGATTATTAGCAGGACTTCAGGAAGCGCAGGGTGACGGGTCGGCAGATAATTTTTTCGGCCCACACTCGTTAGGGCCTTATTTAAAGCGTTTTGTGCATGTACCTTCGAGACCTATCCGTTGCACGGGTCCGCCGGGCAAAATGAAATTGCTGCAGCGAGAGCGATCGATACTGTCGACGCAGGCCCTACAAATCCCCCGCCGTGTCTGGATGTAACTGGGAGACGCGGCATCAAGAGGTTGAACTGTGAAATTGATTCATTCCGTCGGAACCCGTAACTCCCGTCCTTTTTATTTTCTCGCTCTGACAATCGTAATGGCGATCGTTTTTTCCTTGAGCGCCGCGGCGCAAAACCAGTACTACGTCTCAACGTCGGGGAGCGATTCGAACAACGGGACCAGTCCCAACACTGCCTGGAAAACCATAAACCATGCCATCGCGGCATTTTCTATAGGTGGGAGTGGGGCAGTCATCAATGTGACACCGGGGCAATACAACGGACAGGTCAATATCAACCGGGGCGGTTCCTCTTCCAGCGTCAGACTGGTCCTCAAATGCACCCAGCAGTGGAGTGTTCCTTCCAGCGCCGGATGTAAGCTGAGAAACGCAGGTGGTGGCGACAACATAATGAGCGTCACCGCCAACAACATCGACGTCGGAGCAGACAATCAGTTCGGGTTCGATATGAGCAACCCGGCGCTCTCGTACGCCATTACTCTTCCGTGCAATATCCCCACGGGATCAACCGGCAACTGCAGCACCGGCAACAGCGTTCACATCCTGGGCAACTATATCCATGACCTGTCGTCGAGCATCTCGTCCTGTGAAGTGAATCCGAACGGGCATCCGGCGATCAGTTTCAACAATCACCATGGGCCCTACATGAGCGACGCCCAAGTGATAGGCAATCGAATCACTAATATCGGCTCGCAATCCTTGTCGAAATTAAACGGCGGTCCTGGCTGCTACAACTACTACGCAATGTATATTGAGACCCATCAGGCCACGGTTCAGAACAACGTCATTGCCAATATCGCTGGCTACGGCGTTCACTATTACAGCTCTCCCTGCCAGGGCAACATCTCGAACAACACGATCCAGCGCACTGAGTTCCCGAACATCATCGTTGGCGGTGGAGATTGCAACAACGGCGTGCCTCAAGGAAATGTTACGGTCTCCAATAACATCCTCGGACAAACCGGGCCAGGCTGGCAAAACCTTGTCATAGGAGTTCCCGGTGGCGGTGGTGTCGGATCGTCCGCGCATCCCATTCTGGTCACCAACAATATTTTCAGTGGCGGATCTGCCGGCCAGACGCTTGTGGTGGGAACGTCATTCACGTCGATCCAAAACTCCAAGACTGAAGCGCCGACGACAACCTTCGTCAATTACACGGGTGGAAATAATGACGACTTCCATCTCAAGGCGGGAAGCGTAGCGATCGCAAATGGAACGTCGAGTTGCGTCTCCGGAGGCAAGAGCCCGTGCGTCCCGAAGTTCGACATCGTCGCCACCATTCGTCTCAGCAATCCATCGCTGGGAGCGTACGAGGATTCTTCAGGCGAAGCCAGTGCGCCGGCGGCGCCCACCGGGTTGACTGCGCAAGTGCAATAACCTCCGGGCAATCTCAAGCCTTGGAATGTTGTTCGAGGTGTTCGAGCAACATTCCAAGGGTAAGGACGTTGCCCAGATATGAATCCTTCACGTCGTGAAATCCTAAATCCGCCCGTATAACTCCACGATTTCTCAGGTCGTCAAAGGCCTTGCGTGTGGCCGCGCAATTTCTGACTGCAGCATTGAATCCCGAATCATTGGGAGAGTCCTGCGGGGCGCGCCGGTGGAAGATCTTTTCACCGACCTTCTTCTTCAATCTGGAAAATTTATCAACCACATATTTGCCCAGGTCCGCCGCGATCCGCGGCGCTTTTGATGACACGGACATGCCTCCTTCGGTGGTGTGGAGGGCCGCCACATCGGGGCGGTAGCGAGTTATGGTCTGGCGGTGGAACCGGTTAAAGAAACGCGTGCCCCGAGGCAGCCGATATCCAACCGCTGCAATCTGGGGCTCTAGAAAAGGCAGGTAGCAGTGCAATAGCTGCACGTGATTCGAGACGAACCGGCCGTTGACGTCTGCCATCTTCACGGCGCGATAGATGTTGTCGTAGGTCTGCGTATTCCCACCGACGAGATAGGGCGCCAGTTGCTGCAAATACCATTTTTCGTAATGACGGCTTATGTTTGCGTACCGGTCGGAAAGGTAGCCGTGTACGGGCAGAACAGGCGCAATCCGAGTCGAGTACAGTCTCGGAAGGTTGGGCCGCTTCTTCGCATAGAACGGGAAATCCTGCAGCCACCAAAAGTCCTTAAACAGCTCGCCGCCAACCCCAGCCACCATCAGCGTAATGTCACGAGCTACGCGCTCGCGTTGCAGTTGTAGTGGTCCATGGCAACGGCTTACGTCAAATAATCCATCTCCGAAAGTAAACAGGCCCGGCAACGAAGCCTCAAAGTTCGAGATGTCATGATGCGTAACATAGAGTTGCCGGTCCAATAGCCTTGAGACCTCGTTTGCTATCGCCACATCCGGGTTGGCCTGCCCTCCAGACACGGCCAGGTCAAACGGAACATCCAGGTATTCGAGCACAACCGCTAAAAGGCGCGAGTCTATGCCCCCGGTGAGGTCAACGCTGATCTTTTCCTGACGACAAGAATCGGCAAAGCTGCGCAGAAGGTCTTCGAAGTCACCGGTGGGTGTCAGTTGGTCGATTCCCTGGGTCGCCTTGGGAACGAAGGTGAGCCGTCCCAGCCGCGTCAACGCGCGCGATCTTGTCCGGATCCAGCCGCTTTATTGAGTCGAAAAACGTTCTGCCAAAAGACAAACATCCAAAATGAAAAAACTCCGCCACGGCCTCCGGAGACAGGTCCGATATTTGAAGGTTATCGTGCGCGACCAGCTCCAGAAACGAATCGGACACACCGTCATCGGAGTGGAAGACGTGAAGAAGGCCGCTGCCATCGGTAAAGGCATACGTCTCCCCGGACGATCGATCCAGGAGGACAATAAAAAAAATGCCTTTGAGCTCTCCAACCGCAGCCGCCAGTCCGCGAGGCACCTGTTGCAGAAAATACTCGAGGGATTCAGACCCAGCCAATTTGCCATCGACGTATACGAGGCCAACCCACGATACGGAGTAATTTTCAGCTTCAAGGCACTGGACTCCCGCGGCGGAAGATGGCCGCGTGCGATTCGCCGCGAGGCCAGTGTCCTGCGCACGGGTAGTCTGGCGTCCCACCGACACCAAGGTTCGCGATGAGGGCAAGCTGGCGGTCAATGTTTCTGTTCCTTCGCGAATCATTATGGCTTAAACATCTCCTCGGTGCCCGGGCGACTACAGTTGATTACGGTCCAGGCGCCAGGTAAACATGCGGTTCAGGTTGTAGTTGAAGTAGGTGCCACACAGAATCGAAACCAGCTGTGCTCCTAGAAGATAAAGCGAGGATGTTCCGAACATACTTCGAAAACGCGCCTGGGAGAGAATTGAATAAGCGACCGTGGTGACGCTGATGGCCACCGCTGACATCGGCAAGTACAGAAATGCCCCGTTAAACAGCGCTCGGCCGTTCCTGCGGCGGTCGCTGAACGTCCAATGGTTATTCAGAAAATAGTTGTTCAAGGCCCCGGAGACGCTGGCGATAACAGAAGTCCGCCAGTCCCCGGAAAATCCAGCTCCAATCAGCAGGGCCATTACCCCGAGATTTACGAATAATCCGATTCCCCCCACCACGAGAAATTTGAGCAGCCGGCTGGAAGCGATTGCGCCCAGGAAGGACGCTTTGCCGTCGTCGCCAGGGTCGAAGAGACGCTTGATCCTGAAGATCGCGGACGACTGATCCCCAACCTTCGGCAACACGCCACTGAAGCTGGGGGCCTTCGCCTCGACCTCGGCGCATTCAACTCCCACCGCGGTCGACCGGACGTTCTGTTTTTCCTGTGTCATTGTTTCTCCACTTTATTTCTCCACTTCGGGATGTCTGCATCCTTGTCGCGGGCTGGCGAGAAGGTGGATTTTTTTGCGAACTCTACAGCATCCGGCTTGCAGTTCGACCGGCGTCAACTGGCGCGGACACGTGGGCCGGTGTGGTTCGCCGCGCTTGCACCCACGGAACCAAAGCGGCTGAAGCCATAAGAACGAGACCCGGACGGCTGGGAAAAAGATAACGGGCTTCGGCGTAGGTCATAACGTGAAACACGACGAGAGCCAGCCACGGCCCCCAAAGCACCCAGTAGTCCAGCAGGGCATGACGATGACTTACCACGAACAACCCGGACCCGATCACCAGGACCACTGTGAAGACGTTCACTGCAAGATGAAACAAGGCATAGCCCCATACGCCTCGCAGGAAGACAAAATGAAATTTTTCTGGCTCGAGTGAGTGGACGAAAGCAAAGTGAAGCGCCAGCATCTTCACTCCCGCCGCACGGACCGTGATACCTGGATGGTGCAGGAAATCCTCCACGATCCAGCGCCAGCGCAGGGTGGGGACCGGAATGCCCGTCTCTAAAGACGTCTGCTTAAATTCGGCTTGCTTGCGGCTGAATTCGATGAAGTCGGGGTTGTTGGGGACATCGGGCCAGGTATTGAAGTCCCAGAAATCTGAGCGGAATTGGAACCGGCCTTGCAGCGCCACCAGGGCCAGGTTGTCATTCTGCGAATTCTTCCCTACTCCTCCGGAACGCCGGACCAGCGACAGACGTGATCACGCCCATTAACACTACCGTTGCCAGCACGGCAGCCAGAACGAACCTGGCTTCGCGTTTCTGCCCCGCTGTGCCCCGCCACAAGCGGACCGCGCCGATCAGGACCGCCAGCAGCAACAGCAGAACAGAGTTGGGTCGCGAGAGCACAAATATCGACAGACCCAAGGAGAGTAGGAGGACATCCCATCGCGACTTCGACAGCTCCCGGCCCCGGCTCTTCCACCTGAGGTAGGCGTACGTGAACAGGACGACTCCTAAATAAGCCGGAGTCTCGGCCAAAATGCCGTAGCTGTAATAGACGCTGAACGGGGAAAGAAGCGTAAGCAGGGCCGCGGTCTTGCCCACGGCTGGCCCGCCGAGGTATTCACCGGAGCGTCGGACCAGGACGATGGAAATGGACATCCAAATCACCGTCCAAATAAAGGCGGCACGCCAGTAGGCGTCGTCATCCGCTCCGGGAGAGACAACGATGTACGGAATGGCGAAGTACAGCACGGGAACCGGAGCGCGATTGATCTGTAAATCACTCCACGGGCCCGCTCCGCGGACCGCGAGTGCAAGGGCCTTGGCTTCCTCGATGAAAGACCAGGTCACCAAACTTCTTCGGGGCAAAGGGCAATATCGCAACCCCGGCAAACGTTGCCAGTAACAGCACCACCGCCAGCACGTCGAACCTATCGATTCCGCGATGGGCCGTGTGACCAGGCGGCGCGTCCATAGAGTTGGCCCCGATTTCTACAGGAGGCATGACTGGCACTTCGTCCTTGATTGGTGGTTGCTTGATCATGGGTAGTAGCCGAGGTGCTGCGCTGGTCCTCGGCATCCCGAACTAATTGGTCTTCTTGATTGGCTGTCCCGAACGAATGGGACTCGAGGGAGGCGACTTGAACAGATAGCGCAATCCGACGAGCGTTCCCAGTCCGTAGGCAAAGTGAAAGCACAAAGTGGCGAAGGGCATGATGCAGACGATGCCCCATCCCCAGTCGCGACGGCGTCCGACGGCGACATAAAATCCTGCGAGGAAGTAGACCGCAAGAAAAGAAATCAACGCGATCAGGGGAAGGCGGCCGAACCAGGCCGAGCCGAGCAGGGCCAGAAGAACGAGTACGAAGCCGGCGGGCGCAAGGTGGCGGAACCCCATGGCGTGCTTGTTCTCGCGGATACTGAAAACGTGCCACTGGCTGGTCTTGAAAATCTGAGTCAGCAGCGCTGAAAAAGTCGCGACCGGGTGATACTCGGTCTGCAACGCCGAGGTCTGATAAATCTTTCCCCCAGCCTCCAGAATGCGCGCATTCAGCTCGTTGTCCTGATTGCGCACCAGCTTTTCGTTGTACATGCCGATCCGGTCGAAGAGCTCGCGGCGAAAAGCGCCGAAAGGCACAGTCTCGACGAATCCGTCGGCTTGACTGGTACGGAAGCGGGAGCCGCCGACGCCGAAGGGATTACTGAGAATCGCAGCGACCAACCGGGCCCCGAAGGTGTTATCGGCGGGCACCGTCAGCCAGGGCCCACCGACGTTGTCCGCGCCGGTCTGGTCCAGATACTTGATGCAGTTCTCGATGTAGGTATGGGGATAGAAATTATGTCCGTCGGCACGAATAATGACCTTGCCGCCGGCGTTGCGGATCCCGATATTCATGGCCACCGGAGCGATGGCGGCGGGGTTGTCGAGACAGCGTACATTGGGAAAGTCACGCTGGATCTCTTCGACAATTTCTTTGGAACGGTCGGAGGACCGGCCATCCACCACGATGATCTCGTACGAGTCACACGGCAGGCTTTGCTGAAGCAACGATTTCAGACAAGCCGCGATGTACTTTTCCTCGTTCCGAATGGGCACGACGACCGATGCGGCGAGAGTGTTCATATGCGTCTTAAGCGTCCCAATGGTCAACGGTTTCGGCTGAGGATTCATACAAAATATTCGCAAGTCTGCGAGCGCGTGACGGACGGGAAAGCAGTCCCATCCCCCAAGGATCGCTTATTAGGGCTTGGCTTTGAAAGTAGCTACCTGCATGACCCAATTGGATGTGCTGTTGGGTGCGGTGGCACTGTAGCTTCCAGTCGCGGCCACCGTGCGGTCTTCCGCGATGTCCGCATCCGGGCTGGTGATGATTCGCGAGATGAATCCGCTTCCCGCGGCCGTAAATTTTGCAATAGTCATTCCCGCGCCGAAGATCAATTCGTTTGCTGCGGTGGTCGTGACCGCGCCGCTGCTCGCAGTCGTCCCGCTGCCCACTGCCCCGGCCGTCTTGGTCCAGCGGATTCGCCGTGTCCAGACCGCTGTATTCGAGTACGCGGACATCCACGAACGCGGCGGCCTTGCTGAAGGTCACTGTCACAGTATTGCTGCCCGCCACGATGTTTTTGGCGTAGTAGATGGATTGTCTCAACCCTGTTCCCGTCGTCGGTCCAATGGCCAGGACGTACGTATTGCCGCGCGTGTCGGTGATCCCGCTCACGGTTGAGGTCGTGTCGTTCCAGCCCACTGCGACGATGTTCAGGTTTCCCAGCGTCTGTGCGATCGGGTAGGTAACAGCAACCGAGGCGCTTGCGGTCTGGGGAGTCGCTGATTTCACCTGCACAAACGTGATCGGTCCGCCGCCCGTGCTGGTGGTGTAGGTATAGCCGTTAGTCAGCGTGCCGGCCTGGGCATCGCTGTTGGTCACTACCACGTTCGCCGCTCCGGCTGCGTGCGCCGGCGTGGTTGCCGTGATCGATGTGCTGCTCACGACGTTCACGGCTGTTGCTGCCGTTCCGCCCAGGCTTACTGTCGCTCCCGCCACGAAGCCGGTCCCTGCGATGGTCACCGAGGTGCCACCCGCGGTGGTGCCTGTGTTGGGCGTGATTGACGTCACCGTCGGCGCTGGATTGCGATAGGTGTAGCCGTTGGTCAGCGTACCGCTCTGGGCGTCGGTGTTAGTGACCACTACGCTGACCGCTCCCGCCGCATGCGCTGGAGTGGTAGCCGTGATCGACGTGCTGCCTACGACATTTACGTTGGTCGCGGCCGTCCCGCCCAGACTTACCGTCGCTCCCGCCAGGAAGCCGGTGCCAGTGATGGTCACCGCGGTGCCGCCCGCTACAGGTCCTGCGTTCGGATGTGATCGAAGCGACCGTAGGAGCCGGATTGCTCGTCGTGTAGGTGTAACCATTGTTCAACGTGCCGGCCTGAGCGTCAGTGTTGGTCACAGTAACGGCCACCGCTCCGGCTGTATGCGCGGGCGTGGTTGCCGTGATTGACGTGCTGCTCACGACATTCACGTTGGTCGCGGCTGTTCCGCCCAGGCTTACTGTTGCGCCCGCCAGGAAACCGGTACCGGTGATGGTCACCGCGGTGCCACCGTTTGCCGTACCTGTGTTCGGTGTAATCGAGGTGACTGCCGGGGCCGGATTGCTTCCCGTATAGGTAAACGCGTTGCTCAAGCTACCCGAACGACCGGTGGAATTTGTGACGGTCACGGTCACGGTTCCCACCCCTGCCGGAGACGTGGCTGAAATGGTTGAGCCGTTCAGCACGGTGACATTGGTGGCTGCATTGGCGCCAAAAGTGACTGTTGCGCCCGCGGCAAAACTGGTGCCGGTGATGGTCACGGCCGTGCCGCCGCTCGTGGGCCCGGTAGCGGGGCCAATTCCAGTAACGGTGGGTGTCGGCGCCGATGCCAGAACAAAGGTAGCCATCTGCATCACCCAACTGGAGGTGGTGTTTGGAGCAGTGGCACTGTAGCTTCCGGTCGCGGCGACGGTCTGGTCTTCCGCGATGTCGGCGTCCGGAGTGGTGATGATCCGCGAGGTGAATCCGGCTCCGGCGCCGGTGAAGCGTGCGACGGTCATGCCCGCGCCGAAGATCAACTCGTTGGCCGAAGTCGTCGTGGCTGCGCCGCTGCTTGCGGTTGTCCCGCTGCCGGCAGCTCCGGCCGTCTGGTCCAGCGGATTCAGTGTGTCGAGCCCGCTGTATTCCAGTATGCGAACATCTACGAATGCGGCCGCTTTGCTGAACGCGACCGTCACAGTGTTGCTGCCCGCCGCGATGTTCTTCGCGTAGTAGATCGACTGCCGCAGCCCGGTTCCGGTGGTCGGGCCGATGGCCAAGGCATAAGTATTTCCGCGGCTGTCGGTCACGCTGCTTACCGTGGACGTAGTGTCATTCCAGCCCACCGCAACAATATTCAGGTCGCCCGCGGTCTGCGCTGCCGGGTAGATCACCGAAACGGACGCGCTGGCGGTCTGCGGCGTCGCTGCATTCACCTGCACGAAGCTGATGCTGCCGCCGCCGATGGCGGTATAAGCATAGGCTCCGGCCAGGCTTCCGCTTTGGCCATTCGGGTTGGTGACGGTCACGGTGACCGCGCCCGCGGCATGCGCCGGAGTCGTTGCTGTAATCGAAGTGCTGGTCGCCACGGTTACGTTGGTCGCCGGTATCCCGCCGAAACTCACCGTCGCCCCGGCCGTGAAGTTGGAACCGGTGATCGTCACTGCAGTGCCGCCCGCCGCTGGACCGCTGCTGGGGGAGACTCCGCCGACTGCGGGTGCCGTGCCCGCAACCGTGGTCCCGGCCTTGAAGGCCACCATCTGCATGACCCAGGGAGCGGCGCTGAGCAGGGGCGTCCAGGCGCTATAGCTGCCGCCGACGTTCACCAGGCGGTCCTCGACCATATTCGAATTGGTGCCGGTAAGAACTCGAGCGGTAAACGGCGAACCGGCCACGATATTTTTGGCGCCCACGATGTTGGCGCCGATGATCAGATCATTGGGATTGCTCAACGCTGCCGAGCCGCTGTTGGCGGTGCTGCTGTTTCCGCTGGCGCCGATGGCCCCGTCCAGGGGAGCGACCGTATCCACTCCGCTGTATTCGAGAACTCGAACGTCCGGAGATACCGCGGCCGGATTGAAGGCAACGTTGACGGTATTGCTGCCGGCGCGGATATTTTTGGCGTAGTAAATTGACTGCCGCTTGCCTGTACCTGTGGTCGGACCGATCGCGAGCGTATAGGTATTTCCGAGGGTGTCAGTGACCGACTGAACGGACGCGGTAGTGTCATTCCAGCTGACCACGACAACATTCAGATCGCCCCCACCCTGCGTTCCGGAAAATGGAACTGAGACATTCGCCGTGGTTGACTGCGGCGTCGCCGATGCCGATTGGGCGAAATGGATCCCGCTGGCCGCGGGCGGATTCAAGCCGTAAACCTGGAGCTGGCCGGAGAAGGTGCCCAAATAGACTTTCCCGTTTGCCACCGTGGGTGGATTGAATTTCGCATACAGGCCGACATCGTCGCGGGCCGCGTTCTGTTTGCTGTCCCAAAGTTCAGTGGAGAGGTTGGTTGCGTCAAACGCGCGCAGAATGCCGGGGACCGAAGGGCCGGTGGCAACGCCGGAGAAAGAAGCTGCACCCCATACGATGCCGCCGCCGACCAGGTCGCTGTTGGCCGAGACCGAGAGCGCGAGCCGAGTTGGAAAAGCCGCTGCTATTTTGCACCGTACTTTGCGAAACCGGCGTGGTCTGGAACTGAGGGCCCACGTACTTATAGGCTTTCAGAAAATCTTTCGGTCCCCACAAGTAGACGACAGGGCCGTTGTTGGTGCTGTTCCAGAAGACCGGCGCTCCGAAGTAGGGGCTGGTGGCGGCGGTAAATTGCTGAACGTCGTTATCGAAGCCCGAGTTGAAGTGCCCCATGTTGGTGCTGTCGATCACGCGAAACAGTTTGTCCTTGCCGATCCCGACGAAGAGGTTGGTGCCGGGAATCGCCATGGGGCCGCCGGACCCCAGATCTACGTCACCGCTGAAAAGACTGGCCTGATTGGAAGGAGTGAAATAATCGGCGACAGTGAGACCGCTCGCGGTGCTGATTCTCAGGAATGAGTCGCCGTAATCTTTTCCGTTGGTGTTGGCGTTGAAGTCGCCATTTCCGGTCATGAGGTAGATGTTGCCGGATGCGTCCGCCGCCAGTCCCTGTCCAGCGGCCCAGATGCCGCCGTCACTGCCGTTCGGGGTCATGTTGAGGATGGACACCTGCTGAAGAGTAGTGGCGTCGTACCCCATGACCCAGCCATGATAATTTCCCATGTCGCCGACTGAGCCGAAGCTCAGATAGACGACGCCGTTCATGAGCAGCAGGCCAGGACGCTGCAGGTGAAAGGTGGGATCAAAAACCAGAACTCCGCCACTGCTGCCCACGCCGCTGCCCGTCACCTGTCCGGTAATTTCTGTCGGACCGGCAAGCTGCTCGGTCCCTGACTTGAGATCCAGGGCATGCAGAAAAAAATGATAGGTGCTGTCACTGGTCCGCTTGGTTTTCGCGACCACGTAAATGATCCCGGCGACCGGATCGATCACCGGGGTGCTGGTGATGCCGATCTCAGGATTGATATCAAGATAAGGACAGTCGCCGGGGTTCGTGTCTCCCGTAATAATGCAGATGTCCTGGCTGGGTACCGAGGTCCCGAGGTTGACTTGCCACAGCGGCGTTACCTGTGTGGGATCGTCGGCGTCGAAGGCATACACGCTGTTGTGCCCGGTCGCAACGTATACGACGTTGCGCGTTTTTCCCTGGACAGTCAAATTGGAAACATAAAGAGGTTGGGCATAGATTTCGCCGTCAACCGTCCGCCAAAACAACTTGCCAAAGGTGGCCGGCCTTCACGTTCGACGTGTTCAGAACAGTTTCTTCGAGATTCTGACCAGTGCGTCCAATGTCATTGTGATGGGTGAGTACCTGGACTTGAGCCCGGCCGAAAGTCGTGGAAAAAAGCGCCAGCCCGAGGATGAATACGAATTTGACCACGCTGAACCCACTTCCCCCTGAAACCGGTTTCGGATCTGGGCAAAGACTAGGCGCAGCCATGGTCTGTGACACGGTGATCGACTTGTTCTGCTGAGGCAAGGATTATCAGGCCTTCTCTGATACTGTCTCCGGGTCGTTGAGGAGACACATCAGTTTCAAAATTTTGGGAAGAATCGCACGGAGCAGCAGGCGAACGCCCGCAGCCCAAGTGCTTCGGCACAGAGGAGATCCAAAAGGCCTCTTTATCTTAAGGGGCCTTCTGGAAAGTAGCAACCTGCATGACCCAACTGGACGAACTGTTGGGTGCGGTGGCGCTGTAACTTCCGGTCGCGGTGACCGCGCGGTCTTCCGCGATGTCGGCATCCGGGCTGGTGATGATGCGAGAGGTGAATCCAGAACCGGCGCCGGTAAATTTCGAAATAGTCATTCCGGCCCCGAAGATCAACTCGTTCGCTGCGGTCGTTGTCACCGCACCGCTGCTCGCGGTGGTTCCGCTGCCCACCGCCCCGGCCGCCTTGTCAAACGGATTCGCCGTGTCCAGACCACTGTATTCGAGTACGCGCACATCCACGAACGCCGCCGCCTGGCTGAAGGTCACTGTCACTGTGTTGGTGCCGGCAGCGATGTTCTTGGCGTAATAGATCGACTGTCTCAACCCCGTCCCTGTCGTCGGTCCGATGGCCAAGGTATAGGTGTTGCCGCGTGTGTCGGTGATCCCCGTCACCGTGGACGTTGTGTCATTCCATCCCACAGCCACGATGTTGAGGTTTCCTAACGTCTGTGCGACCGGATAAGTGACTGCAACCGACGCACTGTTGGTCTGCGGTGTCGCAGCCTTTACCTGCACAAACGTAATAGGTCCGCCGCCTGTGCTGGTGGTGTAGGTGTAACCGTTGGTCAGAGTGCCGCTCTGGGCATCGGTGTTAGTCACGACCACATTCACCGCTCCGGCTGTGTGCGCGGGCGTGGTTGCCGTGATGGACGTGCTGCTCACGACATTCACTGCCGTCGCCGCTGTCCCGCCCAGGCTCACCGTGGCCCCGGCTGTGAAACCGGTTCCCGCGATGGTCACCGAGGTGCCGCCCGCGGAAGTGCCGGTGTTCGGCGTAATCGAAGTCACCGTCGGAGCCGGATTGCTATAGGTGTACCCGTTAGTCAGCGAGCCGCTCTGAGCGTCAGTGTTGGTCACCGTTACGTAGGTATAACCATTCGTCAGTGAATCGCTTTGAGCGTCGGTATTGGTCACCGTTACGGTCACCGCGCCCGCTGCGTGTGCCGGCGTGGTTGCCGTGATCGAAGTGCTGCTCACGACATTCACGTTAGTAGCGGCCGATCCGCCCAGGCTTACTGTCGCTCCCGCCAGGAATCCGGTGCCCGCGATGGTCACCGAGGTCCCGCCGTTTGCCGAGCCGGAGTTGGGTGTGATCGAGGTTACTGTAGGCGCTGGATTGGTATAGGTATATCCGTTGGTCAACGTCCCGGCCTGAGCGTCGGTATTGGTGACCACCACGCTCACCGCTCCGGCTGCGTGCGCCGGCGTTGTCGCCGTGATTGACGTGGAGCTCACGACATTCACGTTGGTTGCGGCTGTCCCGCCCAGTTTTACCGTCGCACCAGCCACGAAGCCGGTGCCCGTGATCGTCACCGAAGTGCCGCCAGCCGCCAGCCCGGTATTGGGCGCGATCGAGGTCACTGTCGGCGCCGGATTGCTCGAGTAGGTGTAGCCATTGGTCAACGAACCGCTTTGAGCGTCAGTATTGGTGACTGTTACGGTCACCGCTCCTGCCGCATGCGCCGCCGTGGTTGCCGTGATGGACGTGGCACTCACGACATTCACATTGGTCGCGGCCGTGCCTCCCAGGCTTACTGTGGCTCCGGTGAGGAAGCCGGTGCCGGTGATCGTCACCGAAGTGCCGCCACTGGCTGTGCCTGTGCTCGGGGCGATCGAAGTCACGGTCGGCGCGGGATTGCCATACGTAAATCCATTGGTCAACGTGCCGGTCTGCGTATCGGTATTGGTTACCACAACGCTGACCGCTCCTGCCGCATGCGCGGGTGTCGTTGCCGTGATCGACGTGGCGCTTACGACATTCACGTTCGTCGCGGCCGTGCCTCCCAGGCTTACTGTGGCTCCGGTGAGGAAGCCGGTGCCGGTGATCGTCACCGAAGTGCCGCCAGCCACGGACCCTGTGGTAGGTGCGATCGAGGTCACAGTGGGTGCAGGATTGCCATAGGTATATCCATTGGTCAACGTGCCGGCCTGAGCATCGGTGTTGGTGACCACGACGTTCACTGCCCCAGCCGCATGCGCGGGCGTAGTTGCTGTGATCGAAGTGCTGCCCACGACGTTCACGTTAGTGGCAGCTGTACCGCCAATGCTCACGGTGGCTCCGGTGAGGAAACCGGTGCCCGTGATAGTCACTGAAGTGCCGCCCGCCGTCGTACCGTTCGTGGGCGAGATCGAAGTGACCGTCGGCGCCGGATTGCCCGCCGTGTAGGTATAACCGTTGGCCAGCGTTCCGGCCTGAGCATCGCTATTGGTGACCGCCACGCTCACCGCTCCCGCCGCGTGCGCCGCGGTTGTCGCCGTGATCGAGGTGCTGCTGGCGACATTCACGTTGGTCGCGGCCGTCCCGCCCAGGCTTACCGTCGCGCCCGCCAGGAAACCGGTACCAGTAATCGTAATTGCAGTGCCGCCATTGGCCGTACCCGAGCTGGGCGTAATTGACGTCACCGTTGGCGCGGGATTGCCCCCGCCTTGTCCAGAGGCCTTGAAGGTGGCCATCTGCATCACCCAATTGGAGGTGTTGTTGGTTGCGGTGGCGCTGTAGCTTCCCGTCGCACTGACTGTCCGGTCTTCTGCGATGTCCGCATCCGGAGTCGTGATGATCCGCGAAATGAATCCACTTCCAGCCCCGGTAAAGACCGCAGCCGTCATACCGGCCCCAAAGATCAGCTCGTTGGCTGCCGTCGTCGTGGCCGCACCACTGCTCGCGGCCGTCCCGCTGCCTACTGCACCCGCGGTCTTGTCCAGCGGATTCGTCGTATCCAGCCCGCTGTACTCGAGCACTCGAACATCGACGAACGCCGCTGCCTTGCTGAACGTCACCGTCACCGTGTTGGTGCCTGCCGCGATGTTCTTGGCGTAGTAAATGGACTGCCGCAACCCGGTGCCGGTGGTCGGTCCAATGGCCAGGGTATAAGTATTTCCGCGAGTGTCAGTGACCGTGTTCACCGTGGACGTGGTGTCATTCCATCCCACCGCCACAATGTTCATGTTCCCTGCCGTCTGCGCGGCCGGATAGGCGACCGCAACCGACGCACTCGCCGTCTGGGGCGTCGCAGCCTTCACTTGCACAAAAGTGATCGCTCCCCCGCCGCCGCCCGAACCTGTATAGGTGTAAGCGTTGGTCAAGGTGCCGGTCTGGGCATCGCTATTGCTCACCACCACGTTCACCGTGCCCGCCGCATGCGCCGGAGCTGTCGCGGTGATCGAAGTGCTGCTGACGACCGTCACTCCTGTCGCGGGCGTGCCTCCCAGACTCACCGTCGCTCCCGGAAGGAAACCGGTGCCCGTGATCGTCACCGAAGTGCCGCCAGCCGCGGGCCCTGTGGTCGGCGAGATCGAGGTCACGGTCGGCGCCGGATTCGCCGCGGAGCCGTTCAATAGAACGAAGCGCGCTACTGACGGCACACCGTTATTGTTGATCAAGAACAACATGTAGTAGCCGGGCGGTGCGATCTTGCTGTTGGGTGGCCCGGTGACGGTCAGAGATCCCGATCCGCCGGAGAATGACATCCCCACCAGACGCTGGTCCATGTCGAACGCGTGCGTAGACGCACCTGGCCGCACCAGCACGACCTGGGAAATGTTGTCCGCGTCCGGCGTAGAGACCGTGAATGCCCCTCCCCACGAAATGTTGGCCGGCACACTGGCGATGGTCGGCCGCGTCGCCGCGATCAGGAGGTTGTTGGAATCCCGCGTGAACAGGTAAGGCGGCTGGTAAATCTCCATGTGATTTTCCCAGGTGCCGCGCGTGGGATTGCTGCCTGCGATCCACACGGTTGCATCCGGCAAAAGCAGTGCCACGGAGTGATAGAGACGGTCGAAAGAATTGGCCCCGGCGGAAGTGAAGGTGTTGCTGCCCGGGTCGATACAAGATCGGCATTCCGGCTGTGAGTGTCTGCGTCCTCATCGTGGGACGAGCCGCCCAACGCCAGAACATCTCCGGTCGGCAGGATGACCGCATCCATCTCGATGCGTGCCTGCGACATGTCTGGACCGAAGTTCCAGCTTGGAGAGCCGGCCCCCAGATCAATGATTTCGGTCGTGGCCGTCGCCGAGGTTCCTCCACCGAAAATCATCACCTTCGGGTCGTAGTTGTTGGCCGGCGTCAAAGGCAGCAGAACCGAACTGCCATAGGTACGGTCGCCGCCCATACTTCGTGGTGGCGACGGTGGTCCAGACTCTGGTTGGACGGATTAAAAGTGCGGGTCGTGGCGCTGGGTCCGGAAACAAAAACGTTTCCGTTCGGCAGAAGGTGCTGCCGGGGATATAGCGGAGGTGTCCATGGAGGCTGTGTACTGCGGACTCCAGCCCGAACCGACGGTGTAGATCTCGACCGTCTTGTTCGTGGCCCCAGTCTCGTCTGACCCGGAGAAAGTCATGACCCGGCCATCGCTGAGCAAGGTCGCGGTCGGATACCAGCGGCCGTGCGCCATGTTGGTCGGAACGTCGGTAAAGGTGTTCGTAGCCGGATCGAAGATACTGCTCTTTAGTTCTCCATGAAACGGATCGTAGACGCATGGTGCCGCCGTTAACGAATACCCGCCCGTCCGGCAGCACAGTCATGCTGTTGCAAAACATGTCCCAGGACAGCGAGAGCTGATTGAAAGTCTGGGCGACCGGATCAAAAACCGTCGCGCCGGAGTGGTTCGACGCCCCATAGGGCGCACCCGACGGGCAACCCGATTGCGACGGTGGGCAGTTCCCTGAGCCGGCGACGACCAAAATTTTGCCATTGTGCATCAGCGCCGTGTGAACCGGATTAATGGTCATCGTGGAACTCATCGTGTTCCACTGACCCTTCACATCCGCCTGGGCCATCGCTGCGGGCAGCTGAAAGCCCGAGCCATATCATCAGTAAGAAAGCAGAGCGCAGCACAGGCGATAGACACGGGACGTCTCATACTCACCTCATGAACCTGGATAGACTCGGGAATGCTTGGGGGAGAAGCGTCCCAGACAGAACGTTTCCTGCGTGGAGCAATGGAATTATCGAACGAAAGGCGCGCGGTTCCTGGTACGGCGTAGCTTACTAAGTTGCACTATGAGAGAACAGCGGACGGCAAATTGTCAAGTGAAAGCAGGTATCGGTAGTGGTGTAGTTTCAATTCTCTAAGGGACTTGTCATTCCGAAGCGCGGCTTGAAAGCGCAAGGAATCTGTGGCTCTTCAGCGGATGCTTTGTCGTGGTGGGCACACTTGGCCGGCGTGGCTGGTCTCACCGATCCGACAATCGAACCGGAGGATAGGCGAAGGCAATAAGAAGGCACGCGGTGCAGGGCCGGGGAGGGTCCAATTCGTATGGGAGCAGTGCTCATAAAGATAGCCTGACCAGACACAGAGGTGGACGCTCGCGTTGTCCGCGATAAAATGATTTTCTCAAACTACCGGCTTGCGGGGGAGACTTCGTAAGACTTTTCTAAGGTGGGAACCACAATACTAGGGGGGGCATTCATTCCCAGCCCGTCGGTGATAGCGCGTACTATTTTCGCAACCAGCCCATCCCAATCATAGTCGCGCGCGACACGCTGGCGCCGGACACTCTGCTCGGGAGTATTTTCCCCGGCGGACAGCGCATCCTCGATGGCGCGGGACCATTCCTCACGGTTGCGCGCCAACGAGATGACGTGCTTGAAATCTTCGACGGAGCGGATGGGCGACGAAACCACCGGCTTTGCCGCCAGCGAGATATTCATGCATCTTCAGCGGGTACACGTATCGCGTGTAGTCGTCAATCAGGTAGGGCATCAGACAGACGTCGAAATGCTGCGGGTAGGCGCCCAGACTCTTGGTCGGTTTTCCTCCCAGAAAGTGCACGTTGGGCAGAAGAGACATCTTGTCCAGCAGCGCATCGATGTCGGGATGCGGCCCCTTCGGTCCCACAAAAACGAACGACCATTCCCGATGGGCGTGCTCAGGTCAAGCAACAAGGGCCAGTCCAGCATGCGCTTGAGATGTCCCATATATCCGATCCGGGGATGCGGAATGTCGCGAAGGTCATCGGGCTCGGGCACCGGCGTGGAGAATTTCTGGTAATCCACTCCCATCGGAAGGAACTCGGTATTGGGATTGAATGCTCCTCTTTTTTGCATCAGCGCCGGCGAGGTCAGGTAGACCTGATCCACCGACCCAAGCACCTTGCGCTCTGTGGCCGACACTTCTACTTCGGTGGTTGTGAAAGAGTATTCGTCACTGACGTAGTAAATGCTGAAGTCGTGCGGCAGATCCTCGAGCGCAACGCCGTACTCGGGTTGACAAATAAACAAAACCATCTTGGTACAGCCGCGCGCCCGAAGCATATCGCTGGCGCGCCGCAGCCGCTCTCGCGAAGTGAATCGCGCCAGCCACGCCGGCCGTCCAATTCTCGGAAGCCAGACCTCGGGCTCGTACACTTGAAGACCCGCAGGCCGGGCGGCGTCCGCCGCCGGACTCAGACCGCGCGAGCCCGATTCCTGAAAGGCACTCACGCCAGCCCGGCTGGGTCATCCAGACCACCTGGAAGTATCCCGCCAGACGGCTCAGCAGATAGTGCCGGTCCATCCACTGGGCACTCCACGGGTCCGGCGACAGCGCGATTACTCCGACTTCACCCACCGATGGTTGTGACAGATTCATACTCCTTCACTGGAAGATTCGATGCGTTGCGCCGCCTGTACCACTCCCGCGCCTGGCCCAACGCTCCCTTGCGGAATATCAACGCCAGGGTGAGTGGAAACAGCGGAAGCAAGGCGGCAATCTGCAGAAAGAACATGAACAAATTGTGCGCCGGCCAGTAGCGCTCGGCGAGGGCGCAGCCCACCGCAAAAGGGATGATCGCCAGTCCGGTCCGAGACCCACGTCTGCCACAGGTATGTCCGGACCGGAATTTCCACCAGCCTGGAAACGTAGCCGGGCCAGCAGCAGCAGTTCGATGATGACGCTGGGAATGGCCGTGCCCCAAGCCACGCCGTAAATCCCGATCTTCCGCACCAGAATAACGCTAAGGACGAGATTGGCGACGGCCTCTCCAATGGCCCAGAACGCGATGCGTTTGTGCTTCTCCATCCCGTACACGATCCCGGCGCTGGTCGTGTTGGCCGATCCGAGGACCACCGAAATCAGCAGGATCTGCATCACGGTTCCCGAGGGCTGGGCATACTGATCGCCCATCCACAAGCGGATGAACGTGTGTCCGCGGAAGAACAACGCAACTTCGATGGGGAGAGAAACGATCAACGCCGCCCGGGTGCCATGAATCAGCAGTCCGCGCAGGTTCTGAAACTTTCCTTCGGCTTCGAAGGTGCTGGCCAGCGGGGTAAACGTCGTGGTCATCGAGGAGACGATTTGACGCGAGTAGCTGATGAGCAAGCCACCAATCGCGTAAAGCGTCACCGCGGCAGGAGACAGAAAAACACCAACCACCAGATTGTCGGTGTAGTAGACGACCTGGATGGCCACGTTGATCAGAAAGGCATAGAAGCTGTAATTCCAAAGCTTGTTGAGGGTGACGCGATCGGGCCGAGTGAAAACAACCTTGAGCCGCGGGTAGACCCGGAAGCAAAGAACTATTGTGGCCGCATTGGCCAGGACCGAGGTGCACAAGTCCCAAAGTGCCAACGCCAGAATGCCGTGTCCGGTCCGCAACAGAACGATGATACCGGCGGCGCGGGCGCAGGTTTGCAGAATCGAAACGCTGCTGGTCAAGTCGTAGCGATGAAGGGCGACGAGAACGCCGCCAAAGACGCCGCACCACAGATTCATGGCGACGGTGACCGCAGTCACCAGAACGGCGATGCGGGCAGCCTGTTGCAGTTCGACCGGGATCTTAAAGATGTGATTGAGCGCGACCGAAAAGATGATACCGGCGCCGATCACGGCCAGGCTTATCCAGAGCCGGATCCAGAGCGCGCCGGAAACTACGCGGCTGGATTCCTCATGATCGTCCTGCGCCGTCCCCTTGGAAACAAAACGAGTGACCGCGCCCCGCAGCCCCAGATCGAGCAAGTTCATGTAGGAGACGAGTGACATGACAATCACCCAAACGCCATACGTGAGATTCCCCAGATAGTGGACGACGAACGGCGACAGGAAGAAGCCGACCACCGTAGTGACGGCGAGCGCCAACCAGTTCGACAACACGTTCTGGGCTATGCGTCGTGCGCGAGGCATAAGGAAAGATTGTCCGGGACTCCGGAAGGAACGAATATTAAGCGCTGCGACCGCCGGTGGCGGCCCGGGTGCGCGAAGCTGTGGAGGGAAAAACCCGCCGCAGGAGATAAATGGCGACGTCCTGTACGTCGCGCCGCAACCTTCCCCGGTACCGCCAGAACCAGCGCAGCATGTCCTTGTAGCAGAGCATGCGGTCGCGCCAGCGGAGCGGCGAGCGGTGGATGCAGAGCACGTACTCGCCAAACTGCCGGAAATGCGGAAACACGATCTTGCCGGCTTTCTCGGGAAGAAGAATTGCCGTCCGCTCAAATCGGGATTGGGGATACACGTTGGTTGCCCGCAGGGGATGCTCGCGATGAAGAAAAAGAAATTCCGGAATCCGCGTGTAACTGCCGTACAGGCTCAACTCGGCCAGCATCACGCGGTCGGAATCCGCCAGGTCGCGGAATACCCGAACCTTCTTCAAGGCGCTTACCCGCATGAGTCCGAAAATGGCCTCGCAGTTGTGTTCCAGGCGACTCAGCTCGCGAAAACGCTCGCGCGGATTCGAAGACTCGGCGTTCAGGTCCTGTTCTTTAAGATCCAGACGATTTCCGTTCTCGTCAATG
The DNA here is from genome assembly GCA_963812835.1 of Terriglobia bacterium. GTDB lineage: Bacteria > Acidobacteriota > Terriglobia > Terriglobales > Acidobacteriaceae > JAIQFF01. The sequence continues at coordinate 156,812 of CAWEWN010000006.1, read as the reverse complement.
TCAATCGCTTTGGGATAGGCCAAGACGGCGTCGGGTTCCGCGTCGAGCACCGCCACACAACGCTCCAGAAACTCCGGCGCCAGCTTGTCGTCGTGGGCCAGCCACATGAAATATTCGCCTTGCGAGAGCTGGGCCCGCGAGTGAAGTTGCGATGGACGCCACGGTTCACTTCGCTGCGAAAGTAGCGCACCCGGGTCGCGGTCGGCGAATCCGCGGCAAATCTACTCGGTGCGGTCGGTGGAGGCGTTGTCGCAAATGATGATCTCGAAATCGGTATAGGTCTGCGCCAGCGCCGCGACAGGCCCTCCAATATTTCTCCCCGTTATAAACCGGCACCGCGATGCTCACCCGGGGTTTCTTTCCGCTCATTTCCCCGGTCCCTTTCGACCAGCCGTCTCGCTCGCGCACACGCATCCGTCCCAGAATCAGCTTGCGGCAATAAAACGCTTCGGCGTACTTGTCGGGGCGGCGCACTCCACCCCGCGCAACCGCAGGATGGCCTGAAACGTATCCTCGGTCAGCCAGGCCTTGTTGCTTTGCGTCTGGAACACGTCGCAGATGTATTTGATCTTGCGGCGCAGATCTGTCGGCTTCAGCGGAACAAAACAGTTGGGCGAACCCAGATCGCCGTCGTACTTCGGAATCTCGTACTCCAGAATCAGATGCTGGCGCCAGGTATTCCAGGTCAGATCGCTGATGGTGCGATGATCCTGATGCCGGTCGTTGCGATAGTGGGTGAAAATCAGGTCCGGATTGACCTCCTTCTTCAGCTCCTCGAAGAATTCCTTGATCTTTGCCCCTGCGTAGGGAAAGAAGCCATCGCGGAAATTCTTGACCATCACTTTCTTGCGCTTTGGCCTGCTTCAGGAAAGAGCGCTGCGCTGGTGCGCGCTTCCCGCTCGCGCTCCGCGTCCGGAACTGAACACCACCCAGACGACATCCAGATTCGGGTAGCCGGAAAGCAGCTGCAGGATGGTGCCGCCGCAGCCGATCTCGATGTCGTCGGAGTGGGCGCCCAGACACAGAATCTGGAGGGGAGCGCCGGGATCCTGAGGCAGGTTCAGCGGCAGCATGCCAACTCCGGTCCGAGACTTCGCCGAGTTCTAGCCCTTGCCATTGGTCTTCCACACTTCCCAGGGCGCCGACCCGCCGGAGTACAGGCTTTCCAGGTGCTGCCGGTCTTTGAAGGTGTCCATGCTGGCCCAGAAGCCGTCGTAGGAGATAGCCGATCAACTGCTTTTCCGTGAGCAGGCGCTGGAAGGGCTCGATGACCAGTTCTTCTTTGTCGCGCATGTAGTCGAAAATTTCTTTCTTGAAGATGAAGTAGCCGCCGTTGATGCGCACGCTGCCGTTGTCAATGGCATGAATATCCGAAACCAGGCTGCCGTTGCCCTGTTCGAGCGAAACCAGGTGATAGCTCAGGTTGGGCCGCACGCACACGAAAGCTGGCAATCTTGTTCTGCTGGTGAAAGTGATCGAGCTGCTGCGGCAGCGGCAGGTCGGTGAGACCGTCGCTGTAGTTGGCGAGAAATTCCTCTTCGCCTTCCAGATATTTCTCCACCGCCTTCAGTCGCTGCCGATGTTGGAATTGATTCCGGTGTCGGCGAAGGTGATGCGCCAGTCGTGAATGTCGCTGTTCAGCAGCTCCAGATTCTTGCCGCCGCCGGACAGGATGAAATCGTTCGAGGCGCATTCGTTGTAGTTGAGGAAATAGTTCTTGATGGCTTCGGCGCGATGTCCCAGGCAGAGAATGAAATCCTTGTGCCCGAAGTGAGCGTAGTACTTCATCACGTGCCACAGCATGGGCCGGTAGCCGATATGCACCATGGGCTTGGGCAGATCTTCGGCATCGCGAATCCGCATGCCCAGACCACCGCAGAATAGAACGACTTTCATAGAGAGATTCTCCCGGCTTCGCGTCATTCTCACTTGCGCGCTGCCAGCCAGTGACGGGCGCGCCACCAATTCCTCCAGCCAGGTCTCGCCGCGGAAGTGCTCGGTACTGCTCGGCGCGCAGCTGGTCACCCAGACGGTTCGGAGGCAGCGTGACGTCGTCGTAGGTGATCACGGCATCCTTCGGGATATCGCGCTTCAAAACGCAGCCTTCGACCAGTCCCTCGGGCAGATAGCGCTTGTCGCACATTTCATCGGCGTTCACCGCTTCGCCGTAAGTCATGTACATGCCGTAGTCGTCCAGCACTTCGCCGGCTTTCAGGTCGCGCTTGGCCACGGCGCAGACTTCGACCACCGGACCGCCCAGCGGCTTGGCCACGGAATCGCGGAACAGCACCACGCGGGCAATCGAGTTCGGCACTTCGAAGTGCACCAGGTGATAGGGATGAAGAACGAATACAGCGGCCCATCGCCCATCTTGTAGAGACTGAGATAGTGCTGCTGCTTCGGATCGGGATGCTCGGCCAGCACATAGAACTTTCGTCAGCGGCGTGCCGACGACGTAGTCAATCACTCCGCCCAGCTTGCGGACTTCGTCGATGTCATAGAGCTTGCCGATCTTCATGACATCGTCTTTGTAGTCCATGCCGCGCGACATGCCGCGCGACTGCACTTTGAAGCCGGTGGCATTGGCGACGATCGCCTGCTCGAAGCTGATCTTCGAACCGTCGGCGAAGCTGGTGACCATGGCCGGATTCTGTCCCCACTTCTCGGCAAAGCCTTTTTGCGTGGTGGGATTGCGATACGGATCCTGCAATCCTTTGATGTTGCCGATCACGCGCGGCGTGAGGCCGAGGCCCTTGACCCAGCGATAGAGATTGATCTGCACGCCGGGCTCATCGCCATCGCAGGCGGAGAAGATGACGCCATGCTTCGCGGCATAGGTCTGCATGATCGGGCCGATCGTGGCGTCGATTTCGGCATTCATCAGAACAACGTCCTTGCCGTGCTTGAAGGCTTCGAACGCCACGCGCGCGCCGAACTCGACCGAGCCGGTGACGTCGACCAGCACATCCACTTCCGTCGAACGCGCCAGCAGGAAAGCATCGTCGGTGACGACGGTCTTGCCTTCCCGGATGGCGAGATCGACTTCGTGCTGGCGCTTGCGGAGCGACCACATCTTTCACGCCAGCAGTACTCGCAGAGATCGAACGCCCGCTGCACCGTCCGGTTGTAAACCGCCACCATGCGCATGCCCGGCGTGGTGTTGACGATGTGATTGCGCCAGGCCCTGCGACATGAATCCGGCGCCGATCAGCGCCACGCGGATCGGACGTCCTTCCTTTTCCCGGGCCTTCAGCGCGGTATCAACGATAATCATGTTGAGTTCCTTCGATGATTACGCTAGAGCTACTTCCCGTTCTTGCCCGATCCACTGTCGACTGGTTCCGCGCTGTCCCTGGCTCATGCGCCGCTTGAGTTCAGCTTCCTGCTCGTCCAGCGGCTTCCAGACTTGGTCCTTGTCGGAAATCACGGTGACCGGCAACGGCCACTCCAATCCGAGCTGCGGATCGTTGTACAGCAGGCCGCCTTCGGTGCCGGGCGTGTAGAACTCGCCGACCTGATAGCTGGTCTCGGTCTTGTCGCGCAGCACCTGGTAGCCGTGGGCAAAGCGCTCCGGAACGTACAGTGCGCGGTAGTTGTCTTCGCTCAGTTCGACCGCGATGTGCTGCAGGTAGGTCGGGCTCTCCGGACGAAGATCGACGATGATGTCGAGAATCGCGCCACGCGTGCACGCACCAGCTTGGTTTCCGCCGCGGGCGGAAACTGGAAGTGCATGCCGCGCAGCGTTCCCTTCTTGTGGTTGAACGCGATATTGGCCTGAGCGATCATCGGCTTCAAACCGTGGGCCTTGAATTCGTGCTGGCAGAAGGCGCGTGCGAAAAATCCGCGCGAATCTTCACGGCGCTCGATGTCGATGATGAATGCGCCCTTCAACTTTGTTTCGGTAAAAATCATCTAGATCACTTCCCTTTCGCTTTGTAGCCTGCTCTGATGTCCTCCTGCTGAAGCTATCGGACGCGCCACCTTCAGCGTGCGCTGGCCGCAGCCAGGCGTGCACGTCCAGCGCAAGCCGGCATCCAGCTGCTTGTCCCGCAGCAGCCCGCGGATGTAGTCAATTCGCGAGTAGCGCGTGCTCTGAAAATCTTCCAGCGTCAGGTTGACGGCGCGATAAGCGTCGTACAGCTGCCGCACTCCCTTGCGCGCATTCCACTGCGGCTTGAATGCCGGAACCAGGCGGTTGATCTTGCCGCAGTCCACCCGGTAGCAACGCTTGTCGGGTCCGGCGCCGGGAGCGAACTCGATCTTGCAATTGGGCACGACTTCTTTCACCATGTCCGCCAGTTCGTGGATGCGGTAGTTCTCCTCGTTGATTCCGACGTTAAAGGCCTGATTGCACACCACGTTCGTCGGGGCCGTCATCAGCGCCAGAAATGCACGCGAAATATCTTCGATGTGCACGATGGGACGCCACGGCGTTCCATCGCTCTTCATCAGCACCTGGCCGGTGGTCATGGCAAACGCCACCAGGTTATTCAACACCAGGTCGAAGCGCAGCTTCGGGCGAAACCCCGTAAGCGGTGGCATTGCGTAGATATACCGGGCAAAACCTGCCGTCTGCCAGTTCCGAAAGGTCGCGTTCGACCAGCACCTTCGATTGGCCATAGGGCGTCACCGGATTGAAGCTGCTGGTCTCATCCAGCATGTCGTCGCCGGCCGATCCGTAGGTGCTGCAGGATGACGAGAACAGGAAGCGTGGAACCCCCGCTTCTTTGGCTTTCCGCGCCAGACGCACCGACCCGAGATGATTGATGTCAAAGGTCAACTGCGGATCGAGATTCCCCAACGGATCGTTGGACAACGCCGCCAGGTGAACCACGGCGTCAAATCCTTCCAGGTCAGATGCCTCCACATCGCGAAGATCTTTGACGATTTCCGGAACCGCAACCGGCTCGGCGCCAAACGTGCACGAGCGGTACAGATGGGTGTCCAGACCGACCACCTCGTGGCCCGCCTTCAGAAACATCGGGACCAGAACCGTCCCGATATAACCGCCATGTCCCGTAACCAGTACTTTCATTGCGTGTTCCTTTCTCCAGGAAATCATTAGCCTTATATCCTCGCCCTCAGTCCAGTCGCTGACTATGACTCAGGCGATTCGCCCTGCATCCTTCTAAACCAGTTGACGCTGGTCATAGACATCGTCATAGATTCCGATTAGTGACTTTGCGTGCCGTTCCCGCGAATACTCTGTTTCCGATTTCTTTCGAGCTTGCTGTGCCAGATTGGCCGCGACGCCGGGATCGCAAATCAAGCGCTCAAGGGCTGCGGCCATGGCCGCGGGATCGCGAGCCGGCACCAGGAGCGCCTTTTCTCCGATGGTCACTATCTGAGGAATTCCGCCCACCTCGGTGGCTACGACCGTCACGCCGAAAGCCATCGCCTCCAGCAGTACACTCGGTGATCCTTCGGTCAGCCAGGGTAGCCGCCACATCCGCCGCCTCGATTCTGTGCGATCTGGTTGCAAAGAGAGGCATCGCTCAAGAGCAACAGCATCGCCTGCTCCAGATCGTCCACATTGCTAGGTTCCACCAGCAGTCCAGTTCGACCATGATGGATAACCTCGGGCACAGCTCCTACCGCGCTTGCGACCACTGCACGCCGCGCCGCCATCGCTTCCAGCAGCGTCATGGGTAGGCCCTCATCCAGCGATGGCATGACAACGAGGTCGAGGTCGGCGTAGACACTAGGCATATCGCCGCGATAGCCTGCAAAATACACGCTGGCTGCGATTCCGAGCTCATGAGCAAGGTTTTCCAGTTGCTGTCGATCCGGACCTTCCCCGAGAACGACGAACCTGGCCGCGGGGAATTTCTTCAGGATTGTGCGACCTGCCGCAAAGAAAAACCGGTGTCCCTTCTGAGGGACTAGCCTACCAACAATGCCGATAGTTAAGTCACGACCGAACTCGCGGCGTGACGACCCCGCCTCTACCCTCAGGAACGGAGAAAAGTCAATCCCATTTGCGATCACCGCCACTTTGCATTCGGCTATCCCGGACTCCCGCAAAGTGTTGGCTATGGGAGGCGAAACCCCAATTACTCCGTCAAAATACCTGAGCACGAAGCGGTCGAAACCGCCGTAAATCCGCTCAATCATCATCGTGCTAGACCAGAGGTGACAGGTCGCAACTACCGGCCGCCTGGCCCACCTTGCCGCCAGATAACCATAGATATTAGCTTTGTTGTCATGGGTATGGACGAGATCGATTTGGTGCGACAGGATATGCTCTTGAATGCTCTTCACCGCCCGAAGGTCTGCCCTGCCGTCGCAGGCGAACGTCCTGGCGAACAGACGTTGGCTATGAGCTCGGCTCACAACCTCCTCATTCGGTGCGTGTGAGTTGAGAAACGCCCCCACTTCGGTGCCGTGACCGAGCTTTTCCAGCGCCGAGCAAAGATTGATAATAACGCTTTCTTTGCCGTAGTATCCGCGACTACTGACCAAATGCAGGATTTTCACTTCAACCGTTAATTCCTTCACGCGGTCGAAAAACAGTTGCATCGACAGAGTGCTGATCAAATAGTGCTGATTGGGCTGCATCTGCGGCAAGTCCTTGAATTCAGCGAGCTTGGACGCCGAGATAAAAGACGAAACCGCCAATGACGAATGCTTCCAGCAGATCAAAGTATCCCCAGGTTCCGCAGCTCTTCGATATCCACTCGAATTGTCTTTCCCTTGACCACTGGATCCCCCCAGAGACATTCGAATTTTTCGTAACCCAGTTTCAATGTACCGACGTCCTCGCAATAGTCGCAACCAGCTGTGATCGCCTACTGGCGGATGGTGGGCAACCCGTATCAGTTAGTATCCAACAGATTTCAGGGCGTAAAAATTTGATCATGCCAAACTGAAGAATATTTCGAATCCGTATTGCAGGAGGAAGATTGATTGAAAACTGCACATTGTCGCCATCCACCATCGGATGGAAAACGTCCATAAACTGCGTTGTCAACGAGAAGTCTTGACCCGCAAACGCGGGTATTTTAAGATCAAAGTACACAAAATCCAGCTTTTGATTATTCGTACCGTTAACAGCTGCCGACCGCTCTCGGAACAACGCAGCTAAATTGTCCATTATTCGGTCACCGAAACCTGAAAAGAAGTCGTCCTGCACGGCATGCGCAACTACGGACAGCCTTGCGACCCGACTCCAGTTTGGCTCCCGCCCCAAGCCAACACGATTAAACTCGAATAACCAATAGTGATCCTTAAATAGAGGTCCGCCCGCTCCTCCAGTAATGAGATCGAACCGCCGTGCCTTCTCGTCGTAGTACGGCAGGGCTTTGGCCAGGCTGATCACGTCCCGGTTCCCATCCGCAAGTTCAACAGCGCGAGCTATCTGCTCGTTGGTCATCGGTGCCGGCGACCGTTTGTACCAGTAATGCTCGATTCCAAGTTTTTGTGCGACTCTCCGAGCAATCCGAACATCTACAAAATCCTGTCGTCCACTCGTCGACGCCACTAGTCTCGGGTGCTTCTCCATCAAGCAACACAACACCGTCCGGCTATCGGTACCGCCAGTCAAGTCCGCTGCCACTCGTCCGGGTGCCACATTCGCGGTGAACTCCAAGTTTCCGACGAACAAATCAATGACGGTCTTCGTAGCGCTTTGTCGAGTTATACCTTGATCTGGCGTTGACGTCTTTAATCGCCAAAGACGAGACGTTGTCCAAGTTTCGTCTCGATAAATGTGAAGAGAGGCAGCAGGCAGGAGTTCTACCTTTTCGAAGATTGTCTTTTCGACCAGGGTTGCGCCGAGATGTATGAATTGGCGAACGCCTTCGGCGCATGGTGTTGCCCCAGTTAGCGCGGCAAGCAGAAGCAAGTTTGTACTGTAGGCCCTTAAGTCGTTTCGGGTGGTCAGAAAGCAATTGCGTAACCCCTCACGCGAATTCAAAATGCGACACTTGCGCCATCACTCGGTATTCTTGTTGAGACAAATTAGCCCAGCAGGCCCGCCACCACGGTGATTTGAGGTAGCGGGACATCTTCGGTGTATCCAGCGTCACGGGCTCGATTCTAGCTTTGTCCCTACTGACCGAAAATGACCGTGCCTCAATCTCACCGGGTGCCAGACACCGCGATTGGTGGAGCAGAGCCACCATCGACTTCGATTGAGTCCAAGACCTGTGCAAACTTTCTCACCATTTCGCGATGGCTGTAGCGGTCAATCACCGCCTGGCTTCCCTGGTAGGAGACTCGGCCCGTCGTACGGAACTCCTCGAAAGCACGAGTCAGAAAATCGCACAGTTCCAACTTGCCCGGCAGAAACCTTCCTGCCCCAGTCTCTGCCAGAAGCTCCTCCACAACACCACGCTCGCCTCCAAAAGCGACAATCGGGCGCGCGGCTGCCAGGTATTCGAACAGTTTCCCTGGAATGCCTCCCGAATAGATAGGCGCGTCTAGTCCTAGCAACAACAACAACTGCGATTCTCTTTGATGCCGCAACGCCTCTTCCCGCGGCGCCCAGCCGCACTCTTCCACCACTCCCTGAAGATGGTAGCGCTCGGCAGCAGCGGTCAGCCAAGGCTCAGGAGGACTAAAGAATCTCACCCGTATCTGTTCTCGGGGAATGACTCCCCTATTGAACAACTGCTCCAAAGCCTCGAACAAGGGCGTGGGATCTCGTCGCCCAAGATATAACTCGCCAGTATAAGTAATCGTCAACAACTTGGTTAGCTCACCAGACTTGTCAGCGAAATCTTCAGGTTCGAATCCGTTCGTGATGCCGAAGACTGGCTTGCAGGGATACTGTTGCCGCAAATGATCCGCCCAAGGCGACGAAACGGTCACTAGAGCATCCGCCTGCCTCAACTTTTTACGTTCCAGCGCTGCCAGACGTTTCTGCAGAAACCGACTGCCGGAATCAGCCGCTTCGGGCATGTCCCGGCAATCGGCTACCCAAGGACAGTGCAGGATGTTCTTGGCTTCCGCTCCCAACAAATGAGACGACAAAGGGGGAGCCGTGCTAACAATTGCATCCACTTGCACGCGCTGTGCCAGATGCCGAATCGCATCTCGTCCGAACGGAAGCCAGCCCCTGAACTGGTCAGGATAAATCAGCCAAGACCTTAGCCACCTTATAACCTTCGTGTTCCACCGCTGACTTCCGGGCTTGGAAGACTGTCGCAAATTGAGTTGCTCATGCAAACCCCGATTGGGATTCATTCTGACGCGAGCTTTCCACGTCCCCAATACATCCTGATATCCAGTCTCGATCACGCACGCACCTGATCCTTTCCCCGGCGGTAATTCCGGAGTCAAAATCACGGTTTCCCAGCCAAACTCGGGGAGATATTTGGCTAGGGCTGCTGGACGGATACCACCGACGCCAGGGCGCGGCGGATAGTCGTCAGCAATCACCAGCACCCGCTTCAAGAGAGTTCTCTCGGGAGATTTAGAGGTATCGCTGATTTGGACATCGATCTTGCTCGTAAGCCTCCATTAGCGGTTTGACAAAGCTCTCGCGTAAATCTCCATCGTACAGCGTGCACTGTTCTCCCAAGAAAAGTTCTGCCGCAATTTCCGCATCTCACCTTCCATTCCTCGCCGACGTTCTGGAGCGCGTAAGACGTCGGCAAGTGCGTTCGCCAGTGCCGGAACGTCACCCGCGGGGAACAGACGGCCTTGGACTCCGTCATGAAGGGTCTCCGCGAAACCTCCAATCGCGGAGGCTATAACCGGCTTGTCGAACGCGATCGCTGTCATCAGCACGCCACTCTGATCGATCTCACGGTAGGGGAGAACCACCACCGAGGCGCTACTGAAGAGTTCAGGAATTTCCCTTTCGTCGATGAAACGCGAAATCCATGTGATGCGATGCTCCACGCCGAGAAGGCAGGCCAACTTCCTGAGCTCCGTCCCCATATTTGTCGGACGGCCCGCGATTACCAATCGGCTTGTTGAGCGAATATCGTCAGGCAAGGCTGCGAAAGCGCGGATCAGCAGGTCCACTCCCTTGTAGCGTTCGATCACCCCAAAAAACAGCGCTATAGGTTCGTCGCTTTTGGTCGGCACGGACGCAGGCTGAACAGAACGATAATAGTCCAGCACTCCGTGCGGCACTACGTGAATTTTCTCCGCTGGCATCCACTTGTGCTCGAGTACGATGTTTCGGCTGAACTCGGTATGCACGATGAGTCCGTCCAGGTGCTTAAACGCCAAGCTCAATCCCAGACCCTGATGCGCGCGCTGTAACAGCGAGCCGTGGAACGCAGATGTATTGTGTAGGGTTAAAAAGAGTGGCACCATGCGGCGCAGACGGGACAAATATGGGGCGTCGACGACGGGAACCGGCAGCCATTGAAAGTGAATGACGTCTGGCTTCCGACGACCGCATTCGGCGACCAGTTCGGACATACCCGAAGCGTGCTCGTATAATTTCCCCATCTTCCACATCGGGCCACGGCTGCGAGCTCGGTTAGCGCTCCGCTTGTAAAAATGGTTCCACAGCTGAAACGATGTCGGGCCGGGCCACGGCTCGTTCTGGAACTCACTGCGCACCAGAGTGGTCGCACATCCACAGTGCATCAAAGCCTCGCAGAGCGAATAGTCGTATGGAAGAGTAAAACAGGACGAATCCACAACCCAAGCCGAAAGTCGACCTGGCCTGCCGTGCGTTTCCGTTGCAGATTCCTCCAAGATTTGCTCAGCGACCTGCATACCCACGCTCCCTCTCGAAAATTTGTGAGTCTTTCATCTCACCCACCCTTACGCGTCCGCCTTTCCTGCAAGTTCACACAATCCAGGCGTTGAATAATTCGGGAGCATGTGATGCATTCCGGAGCACACACAAGTACTCTCAATATAAGGGTTCGGAAAGAAGGTCGACACGACCGCGCAATAGTAGAGCTCGGCATAGACTCGGTCGTTTAGAGCGAAGATCTTGAATAAGACGGCCTGTACCGCGCAGTGCGGCGCCCTGACACGGCTGTTCGTGGTGTCAGTTCCTTCTCCGCCACGCACTTTGGCATTGCCGGATGTCTTCAAGCCTGTGGCAACCGCCACGGCTAGGTACAGACTTCACCCTAATTTTGCGAGGAACTGCCCAGACGCTGTATCCGGGCGGAAAGAGATTTCTTCAGGCAATCAATGGGGAAATGAAGTTCATGCTGAAATATGCCGATTGGTCTGTTCGTCCTCTTTCACACGCGAAGCCAATGCCAGAAGCATCCAGGGAAGCCAGAAAGCCTTCCGCCAGAGCATGCTGACGAAGAACGTGGAAACCAGCATAGCCCAGCAAGCTGCCTCAAAAGCCACAGTGGCGATAATTTGCCGCGATTCGAGGCGATTCGAGCCGCCTTCAGAGAAGACCGAAGCGCCATGCACATCAAGCCGAGTCCAACGATTCCAAGCTCCACCGAAACTGCGAGGTAGCTATTATGCGAATCGGCGTTCCTGTACGAGTAAACCCTGCTCCCCGCACCAATATACTTAGAGTACGCCCATGGGAAATTTTGTTCGCCTGCGCCGACCAGGCCATAATGCTTGAAGGCCTCAAAACCCACTTCCCAGATATATAAACGCCCAGCACCCCCGTGGCCTGAGATTCCCCACCCGGCTGTAAAACCGTGACGGCAAAGCCAACAACAGCACTACCAGCACCGCAACCGGAATCAGCACACGCCGATTTATACCCAATCTGCGAAAGTAGACGAACACCATTACAGCCAGAGCGAGAAAAGCGCCGCGGACATAGTGAGCAGGACGGCAATCCCAATAGCTCCGGCCACTCACAACCACAACATGCGACGCATCCAGCCTCGAGATTCAAGGAATCTACCCAAAGCCAAAGACAGGGGAAGGACGGCAGGCCAGCGGCAAATATGTTGGGATCGACTTGCCTGTCCCCGATAATCAAGGAACTTCTTCCCCCGATTCCGCCATGATAGAAAACGCCGCTCTAGTACTGGAACGAAGAATCAGACCGCCGCGGCCAACCCGCCCGCAATGGTGAGGATGACAGCCCCGGAGAGCTCCTCTTGGGTCAGGTGTACCGAACTAGCTACAACATAAAGAATCAGCAGCGCGAAGGTGGTGGGAACGTGCTCGAGGGTGATGTTCGGATCAATCGCCCATGCGGCCGAAACCGCTCCCCAGAAGACGAACAAGGACCACCACAACGCAGACACCATGGGACGTTCCAGTCTTCGCCTAACTAAACCCGTTACCAGAAGAACCATGGCTGATAGCGCACCGACGTAGCGGGTCAACGTGGCGTCACTTTGCTGCTGACCTAGCATGCTTATCATGTCAAAAGGGACTAGGAAAGCAAAGGCCCCCAGGGCCGCAGGCACGGGCCAAAGCAGCAGCAGGGGAATGGCCGAAAGAGCTAGCAGCAGCAGCCATCTCTCTTGGGCGACGCTCCAGCCGAGCAAGGCAGCGCCGCCAACCAACAACATTATCCATCCCCATCGACGAACCCGACGGAACCTGTTGTCGACCATCGAATATCCGCTTTCCAACTCAATCAGCGTTTTCACAAGTGAAACCTTCCTGGTCAATCGAATTGTCGCGTCGTATCTATGGGATCAATTACTATCGAGACAAGGTGCGACAGCGAAGGTTCGTTCCAGTTACGAACAGCGAAGCCCACGAACATCCATCCAACTGATCACTCACCGCTTTGACAGCAATGAGTCGGCCATAGTGCGAAGGAGGATTTTAGTGTCGTTGGAGAGTCGCGTCCGTCGTACGCAAAGTCTATCCGTTATCTTCTCTGGGTGAACGCGCGAAACATAACCAGTCGGTCATCGCGACCATGACGACTAGGACTCCGGTCAAAGTTCGCAGAACAATTTTCAGGTCGCCAGCTAGCGAAGCACGCTGGCATAGTCAAGATCGAGCTCTGCCTTGTGCGACAGAATCTGGTCGACGTAGTAGCTGGCCGTTTGCTCTTCGGGACACCGCGGCCAGAAGCCTTTCTTCGTCCCTGAAGTGCAACGTCGCCCATCCCGTCACGCCCGGACGCAGAGTGAAAACCCGCTGCAGTTCGGGACGGACAGCCTGGCAGAACTCGGCCAGGTCGGGACGCGGCCCCACCAGGCTCATGTCTCCGCGGAGGACGTTGAACAGCTGCGGCAACTCGTCCAGTTTGACCCGCCGCAACACTCTGCCGGTTGCCGTAATTCTCGAGTCGCCTTTGCGGGTGACTCCGGGACCGACGCCTTGCGGGCGATGAAGCATGGTCCTGAACTTCAGAATCTCGAACTCCTTGCCGTCTTTGCCCACCCGTCGTTGCCGAAACAGAATCGGTCCAGAAGAAGTGAGCCGGACGGCGATGGCGATGACCGCCATCAGCGGCAGAACCAGCACCAGACCTGCGGCCGACACGGTCGCGTCCAAAATGCGCTTGCCCGGCGAAAAATTCCACGCGCTCAGACTGCCGCTTGCGCTCGACATGAAGGGCGCATCAGAAATCGTGTCAATCGTGTTCATACCGAAACGAACTTGCGGCTCCGGCTGACAATTTTGCTGACCGCTCCCACCACCTGCTCCATCTGTGCTTCAGTCAGGTCGGGGTAAATCGGCAGCGAGATGCAGCGCGAGAAAGAATCCTCGGCCTGCGGGAAATCTCCCTGCCGGTAGCCGTACTGCTCGATGTAGTAAGGATGCTGGTGCAGCGGAATGAAATGCACGCTGGTGCCAATTCCCGCCGCCTTCAACTCTTCGATGAATTCGTCGCGGCCGATGCTCAGCAACTCCGGCCGCAGGCGCAGAATGAACAAGTGCCAGGAATGCTCGGAGGGAGTCGACTGCGCATGCCGGCAGCTGCACTTCCTCGATCTGCGAAAACTTCTCGCGATAGTAGGCCGCAACCTGGCCGCGTTTCTTCCAGAACTAGTCGGCCTTCTTCAGCTGGGCCACGCCCACCGCCGCCAGCAGGTCCGGCAGGTTCATCTTGTAGCCGGCGCGATGCACTTCGTAGAACCAGGATCCGGTCTTTCGAGTAGCGCTTCCAGGCATCGCCACCGATGCCGTGCAGGCGCATCATCTTCGCCCGCTCCGCGTACTGATCGTTGTCCGTGGCCAACATGCCGCCTTCGCCGGTGGTAATGGTCTTGGTGGCATAGAAGCTGAAGGCCGTCATTTCGGAAATGGTTCCGATCTTGCCGGCCGCGGTACCACGCCGGCAAGGTGTGGGCAGCATCTTCGATCACGTGCAAGCCATGGCGGCGCGCCATCGCATGCAGCGGATCAAGATCGCAGGCTTCGCCCGCAATATGAACCGGAATAATGGCCCGCGTCTTCGCCGTCACCCGGCGCTCGGCATCGGCGGGATCGATATTGAAACCTCCCGGCACGCTGTCGCAGAGCACGGGACGAGCGCCGAAATATGTGACCACCTCGGCGGTCGCGGTAAAGGTGTAGGAAGGCAGCAGTACTTCATCGCCCGGCTGCAAGCCGATGGCGTCGAGCGCCAGTTGCAGCGCGGCGGTACAGGAATTCACCGCCAGGGCGTGTTTGCAGCCGACATAAGCGGCAAACTGTTTTTCGAACTCGATGGCGACCGGCCCGGTGGTAAGCCAGCCCGAGGCTTAATACCTTCTGGACGGCGTCGCTCTCTTCCTGACCAATCGAGGGACGATGAAATGGAATGTAGGATTTTTCAGTCATAAGAGTTATCAAAATCTACCGGGGGAGGGTTAGACCGGGAAGGGGCACATCGGGGATCAAGCCGCCGATTCGGCGGATTGCGGCGCCGACGCCAGGGTGGCGCGCGCCAACTGGTGGTTCAGCGCCTGATCGTGGCGATCAATCGCACCCAGCGAAATAATCTCGGGACTCGGCCAATACTCGGGCACAATCGCCACCAGCTTGGTGACCAGACCGTGCACGTTTTTCGCCTGCACCAGCACGGAGAGTTCGTCGAGCCAGGCTCGACATCTGTTCGAACGTCGTCCGGCTTCCGGTCAGGAGGCGGATCTTCTCATGCGCCGTCGGCTTGACGTCTTCGCCTTCGAGCTTGAGTTCTTCGAACATCTTTTCTCCGGGACGCAAGCCCACGAAGTCGATCTTGATGTCGCGGTCCGGCTCGAAGCCGGAGAGCCGGATCAGGTTGCGCACCAGATCCAGAATGCGGACCGGCTCGCCCATATCCAGAACGAAGATTTCTCCGCCCTTGCCCATGCTGGAAGCCTGCAACACCAACTGCACCGCCTCGGGAATGGTCATGAAGTAACGCCGGGCATCGGGATGGGTGACCGTCACCGGACCGCCGGCGGCGATCTGCTGTTCGAACAGCGGCAAGGCGCTGCCGTTGCTGCCCAGCACATTGCCGAACCTGTACCGCCATGAAGCGCGTGTACCGTTGTCCTGCAGCCCCTGCATGATCAGTTCCGCCACCCGCTTGGTGACGCCCATGATGTTGGTCGGGTTCACCGCTTTGTCGGAGGAGATCAGAACGAAATCCTCCACCCGGTACTGCCGGGCCAGCAGGGCGACGTTGTAGGTGCCGAAAATGTTGTTGGTGATGGCCTGGAAGCAATTCCTCTCCATCATGGGAACATGCTTATAGGCCGCGGCGTGGAACACCGACTGCGGACGATGAGTCGCAAACACATCGCGCAGCAGGGTCACATCCTGAATATCGCCCACGACCGGAACGTAGTCCAGGTGGGGAAACTTGCGCGAGAGTTCGTGGCCCAGCTTGAACAGGTCATTCTCGGAGCGGTCGAGCAAAACCAGCTGCCGCGGGTTGAGCGCGGCCGCTTGCCGCACCAGTTCGGATCCGATCGAACCGCCGGCCCCGGTGACCAGCAACACCTTGTCCTCGATGCGGCCGCGAATCTGGTCCATGTCGAGCGCGACGGGTTCGCGTTCCAGCAGGTCTTCGACTCGCAACTGGCGCACCTGGCTGACCGAAGGCGGTTTGTTGATCAGCTCGCCGATGGGCGGAAGAATCTTGAAATCCACCTTGCACTCGCGGCATTTGGCGATGATTCTTTCGACCAGTCTGCCCTTGGCCTGGGGAATGGCAATCATGACGCAGCTGACCTGGTGCTCGAGGATCAGCTCATGCAGCGCGTCGGTGCTGCCCAGAACTTTGACGCCGTGGATCTTGACGCCTTTCTTGCTGAGATCGTCGTCCACAAAGCCGACCGGGTTGTAGTTCAGGGCTGGAGTTCTGTTTCAACTCGCGCACGATGGCGCTGCCGGCTTCGCCCGCGCCTACGACCAGGGTGTTGCGTTGCGCCCCGTAGTTGCGGGCGCGTTCGGTGTAGGCGCGGACCGCGAAGCGGGCGCCGCCCAGCACCATGATGGTCAGAAACAAATCAATGACGACCACCGAGCGGGGATATCCCGGAAGCCGGAGAACGCCTTCCACCAGGCAGAAAATCAGCGAGGAGCTCAGCAGCGAGGCTTTGCTGATGTCCAGCAGGTCGCTGATCCCGACATAGCGCCACCAGCCGTGCATCAGGCCACACTGGTAGGACAGCACCAGCTTGATCAGCAGGACAAACGGAAGGGTCTTCCAGAACAGCGCCCGATTGGCAGCATCCAGGTCGGTGTCCAGGCGCAGCAGGAAGCTGGCGTAGTAGGTCAGCACGATGAGCACGGCCTGCGAGGAAAAGATCAGCGCAGACGCGGTATTTCAAGAAACCGTTGCTCTCGGGCTTGACCTTCAGAGCGTTACCGATATTTTCGATAGTTCCGGCGGACATACTTTGTCCTCTTTCGTCAGTGTGCGACCTTGCATTCGGCGACTTTCCAACCCCGTGGTGGTTTTACGGTAGCAAGCTAAAACTGGGCCCGGGAAAGCCTGTTAAGAGCTATTGCGCGCAGACACGACGCGATCAGCGTTGCGTCGTGTCCTCGTACGTGTACCCATACCCGTAATGCTTGTAGTCGGTGGAGTTCTGACTGCGCCGCGTTGAGCACGACTTGCAGAATGGGAGCTCCGTGAATCTCGGAAAGCAGCTCCACGCTGCGCCGCATGGCCTGACGGGTGGTGATGCCCGACCTACCGACCAGGATCACGGCATCGACCAGGGTAGAGAGCGCCCGCCCGTCTACGAAGGGAAGGATCGGCGCGGAATCAATGACTACGAACTGAAAGCGCTCGCGCAGGTCCTGCAAGATTTGCTGCATGGTCTCGGAGCAGATCAGCTGGCCGGCATTCCCCTTCAGCGTGCCTGCCGGCAGGATGGACAGACTGGGCATGCCCGGAACTTCCAGCAAGGCATTGTCCAGCGTCAGGTCTTCGCGTAAGACTTCGCTTAATCCCTCGTTCGAGGTCAGGCCAAAGGCGCGAGCCAGTCTTCCTTTGCGCAGGTCGGCATCCACCAGACAGGTCCGGCCTTGCTTGGCCAACGCGTAGGAAAGATTCAGGGCCACCGTGGTCTTGCCTTCTCCCGGGAAGCCGGAAGTAATCAGCAGGGCCTGCGGAGGATGGCCGTGACGGGAAAGCATGATGGAAGCGTAGAGAGCCTGCACCGCTTCGCCTTCCGGCGAGTTCGGCCGCTCCAGGAAGAAGCTGTTGGTGAGAGTGTCGTCGGTGGTAGTCGAAGCCGTGGGCAGCATGCCAACGATGCGCTTCGACCAGGTCAGAGCTGGGCTTCCTGACGCTCCGCTTCGCCGATGACGGGAATGATGGAAACGTTGGAGTTCCCAATCCATTCCTTGATGTCTTCGGGAGAACGCAGTTTGTTGTCCAGTTCTTCGGCGACGAAAGCCAGCATCACGCCTCCGAAAGCCGCGCCCAGAAGGCCCAGAGCGAGGTTCAACGCCCAGCGTGGCTTGCTCGGGGTGTCGGGCACCAGGGCCGGATCGACGATGCGAATATTGGCCGACTTCGAAGCGGCGGCGATGCCCGCTTCCTTGATCTTGGCGTAGAGCGAGTTGTACAGGTCTACTTCGGTCTGGACTTCTTTCTTGAGCGCGGTGTATTGCGCCATCTGTCCGATTTCTTTGGTGGTGCCTTTCATCTCGGCTGCCATCAGCTGCTCACGCGCTTCGGCTGCCGCATAGCTGGCCTTCATGCGAATTGAGGATGGCGTTCTTCTGGCCGTTCAACTGGCTCTGCAACTCATCCACCTGGCTCTGCAGCTTCTTCGCCGCCGGGTGATTGCTGCCGTAGACCACCAGCGCCTGAGAAAGTTCAGCACGCTGTTCCGCCAGTTTCTGGCTCAACTGCTGTACCACCGGACTGTTGCGAACCTCGGGAAGCGAATCGGGATTGCCGTTGTCGTTCTTGAGCAGGGCCTGGAGCTGAATCCTCTCCGCTTCAGCCTGCGTGAACTGGCGGCTGAGTTCGCCCATATGCTCGGTGTAGGTGCTCTTGTCGCCGTCCATGTCCGAAACTCCGATGGTTCCCTGGAATTCGGCCAAGGCGCGGCTGGAGGTTTCCATCTTGCTGCGAATGTCGTCGAGTTGTTTCGACAGCCACTCGGAAGACTTCATGATGGAGTTGTGCCGGTTCTGAAAGGTGTCATCGATAAAGGTCTGCACCACGGTGTTGGCGACCAGTGCCGCGAGCTGCGGATCGTGGCTGGCGAAGCCGACCAGAACCAGACGGCTGGCCGTATCGCGCCGTACCGTCAGCAGGCCGGAGAATTTGTGCAGCGCCTGCTTTTCCCGGACGGTGAGTTGCATGCCGCTGACCGTGGAATCCGGGGCCGCGGCGTTCGAATTCTCTTCCGGGTTGCCGGTGCCGACCAGTTCAGGATTCTGATCGAGGTGCAGCTTGCGAATGACGTCCACCGCCACGCCGCCACTCTGCAGGACCTGGGCCTGGGTTTCCAGGTACTCGGCATCGGTTGACCCGGCGCTTCCATCCAGGGAGAAGGTTTCGCCCGACGGATCGATCTCCATGCGCGCCGTGGCTTCATACACCGGCCGGGTCAAGATACGTGACCCCGACCACGGTGAGAAACACGGCAATGGCGAAAATGGCGGACAGCCTCCAGTGCTTGGGCAGGACGTCGAGCCCACGCCTCCAATCGAGGGAACGGCTCTCTACCGCCTGGCCCAGGATGGAGGCCGACGGCAGCTGCTCCGCCTGAACGTCAAGGTAAGCTGATTGCTTGCGTTCAAAACCGTTTCCCGCTCGCCGCATTAATTCAAAGTTCTTGCTCACGCCTGCCTCCATACCCATTTTGACTGCCCGGTTCGGATCGTTCTACCGGGGCGTTGCCCGCTTGACTTGCTCGTGCGTATTACCGAACTGAAATTTCCTGAATGACTGGCTGCGAGGCTGCCGCAGTGCTTACGACCGAAGCGCGCTCCATAAATTGCCAATCCGGTTGCGGTCTGAATGATCGCTTCCATGGTGCGCTTGGTCGCGCTCTTGGCCTTGCTGTTCGGAACGAAGATGATGTCATCGGCCTGCAGATGAACGTCCGGGATCTTGGACGACAAGCATGTCCCCGAGGGCCAGCGGCATCTCTTGCGGTTCACCGCCGGCTGTCCTGCGGATCAGCTTGGATTTGTTCATCGCCGCGGTCGGGTTCTGGCCTTCCGCCATGGCCATGGCCTGCAGGACCGTCATGCTGCCATTGTCCATCGGCACTCCGCTCGGTTTCTTTACGTCTCCGACGACGTACACGACGCCGGCCCTGGAGACGACGACGGTGTCGCCGGGGAAAATATCGATGTTGCTGTGGACCGACTCGGAAGCGTCATTCGACAGCGCTACCGTGGTCGGCGTCTGCGGGCTGTCGCGATGCGTAATACTTACCAGCTTCCCGGCCTTGGCGGAGGTGCCGCCGGCGAGCGACAAGACGTCAAACAGGGTGCGGGCACCCAGCAGGGGATAGACTCCCGGCTTCTGCACTTCGCCCAACACCGAGACTCCCTGGGTGGCATATTCTTTGGCAAAGACTGAAACTTGGGGATCGCGGAAGAAGCCACCTGCAATCAGCTTTTTCGCGATGGTCGCCTGGGCTTGCTCGATGGTTTGTCCGCCCACCTTTACCGCCCCGATGAAGTTCAGGTAAATGTTTCCATCGGCGCCGACCCGCACCTCCTGATCGGACTCAGGCACGCCGAGAACGCTGACCTTGAGCAAATCGCCGGCGCCGATCACCGGTACGGTTGGGTTCTTCCGCGGCGCCGCCACAGTCTCGCCCGAAGTGACTGGAGTGGAAGCCGGGCTGGAGGCCGGATTGACGGTGGGAGCGACGGGCTGCTCCAGCTTGGCCGACTTTGCCGGGGACGATGCCTTGTCCTGCGACCAAGCGTTGAGGTTGGCCGCGACCGTGATGAATGCCAGCAGTAGAATTGCGAAAAATGATGCTCGAATTTTTTTAGACGATTGCATGATGACCTCGGATCCGGTCGTCCTGTTGCTTGCGACGCTCACCGGTCGTGTTGCCAATTTGAAATCTTTCATTCTCGGATGTCTTTTCTGCGTGCGCCGTTGGCATGACTGCCTAGCCTTTTTGGTAGGCACTGCGTTCCCTGAGTCCCCCGCTACCGCTGGCATAACCAGACAACTGGCCCGCCGGAGGAGTCATGTGATATTGCTCGATCTTGTACAGCAAGGTCCGGTAGCTGACTTTCAGCAGCCGGGCCGCCGCCTTGCGGTTCCAGCGGGCCTGCTCGAGCGCGGTGGTGATCGCGTTGCGTTCGGCTTCTCCCTTGACGCTCTGCACCAGCGATTTCAGGCCGGAGATGGCGGATTGCGGCTCGGCTACGTCAAACGCCAGGCCGTCTTTTTCGCTCTGCGGCAGATAGGCGTTCCAGAACGCCATGTCGCCGTCCGCGTCGGGCGCGCCCAGGTTGGTCGTCCCATCACCCACAACCAGGTAGCGCTTCACAAATTTTTCCAGTTCGCGAAGATTTCCCGGCCAGGAATGCTGCTGGCAGGCTTCCAGCGCCGTCGCCGAGAAAATCCGCGCCGGCAGGCTGTAACGCCGCGCCAGCTGGTTCATGAAGTGGCCCAGCAAGAGAGGGATCTCCTCTTTGCGCTGGCGCAGAGCGGGCACATGCACGGTGAACGCGCTCAGGCGGTAGTACAGGTCTTCGCGAAGTTTCCGGGAGGCAATCGCCTGTTCGATGTTGACTTGGGTGGCAGCCAGGATCCGACATCCATCTCGACCCGCGTGTCCCCATTCGCCCGAAAGAAATATCCGTCCTGCAAAACGTGCAACAACTTGGCCTGCAGGCTCATGGGCATTTCGGTAATCTCGTTCAGGAAAAGCGTGCCTCTTTGGCAGAGCTCGAGTTTGCCGGGCTTGGAGCGTCCATTGTTGCTGACTCCAAAGAGTTCGCTCTCGTGCACATCGGCCGGCAAGCGTGGCGCAATTGATCTTGAGAAAACGGAAGCCGGAACGCACCGACAACTTGTGAATCAGGCGCGCCGCCAGCTCCTTGCCGGTACCGTTCTCTCCCGAGATAAGGACGGGCGCGCTGGTCTGGGCCAGCAGTTCTGCCTGCGCTCGCATCTTGCGCATGCTGGGGCTGGCAGCGACGAAGAACAGGTCGTCGCCGATTTGCTCAATTTCGTCTGCCGCGATTTCGCTCTCACCGCTCTCGCTGTCATAAAAGAGCGAACGGCGAATAGCGGCCGCGAGCTGCTCCGGCCGCAGAGGCCGAACCAGATAATCCTGGGCCCCCAGGCGAATCGCTTCCAGTTTCTGACTGGCATCGTCGGAGGTAGCCAGAACAACTACGGGAAGATCGGGACGAACCCGGCGCAGCCAGCGCAGAGTGTGCAGTCCCTCGGCAGTCGCCGCGCATCAGGTCAAGCACGATAAGATCCGGACCGTGTCCAGCATGGACGCGATCCAGGGCTTCCCAGCCACTGCCCGCGGTTTCCAGCTGCCAGCCCGGATGCTCACCGGGAATCCAGTCGAAATCGCGAGCTGATCTTTCCTTGCTTACCAGTAAAATTTTGGCTGATTCCATGGAATTTTCAATCAAGGGGGGAAACTCCTTACAAACTCACGGCACGCTTGCGGGGGGAGTTAATAATCAGAGCGCTTCGACGTCGTAGCCTTCGACGCTTACCGCCAGAGAACGTTGGATTGCATCCACCGAAATAATCAGCGTGCGATCGCCATTGCGCGAGAGCAGCACGCCTTCAACTCCTTCGAGTGAACCGCCGCGAATGCGCACTCGCTGTCCGATCTTCAGAAAGGGATGCGCCGACCAGGGCACCTGCTGCGTGACCACCGTGCGCAGCGCATCGATCTGTTCGTCGGGAATCGGGACCGCTTCTCCCGCGCATGCTGACGATGCGAAACACTCCGCTGGTGCGATACACGCGCATGCGCTCGTCACTGTTGGTGAAAGTCAGCTTGACGAACACATAGCAACTGAATAAAGGCAGCTCAACTTTTTTCTTGCGATCACTCCAACGTCGAACTTCAGTGACCAGCGGCAGGAAAGTAGTCGAGGCCCTGTTCCTGAAGTCGTTCACAAATCACTTTCTCGTTACGCGCCCGAGTCTGCACCGCATACCAGTTCGCCGGCTCTTGCTTGACCGTCATGTCCACGTCGAGAGTTTCCGAGATTTGTTGGCCGGTATTGATAGCTTCGCCCTCTGAGTCACAATTGTGACCCTGGAATGACGCATGGATTGTCTGGAGCTGGGGCAACGCAGGGGGGAGAGACTGAACAGAACTGCCCTAACTACTGTTGCAGACTACTGCCGGATGCAAAGGCCTGCAAGAGGCATCTTAACCCAGCGAAAGTAGTCTCTGTTTGATAGGGTCTTAAGTATCTATTTGATGAGAATAAATAGCCAGGGTATAAAGTACTATTAGGACCTGATTTGGTGATAGGACCGCACTTGCAAGAGATGCAGAATATAACTTCGATATGTCTATGATAATACAGACTATTGTAACGATTAACTTGAGGAAACAAGGTGGTATCGTACCAGACATTTATGCCCCTTGGTCATGTTTGTACATTTCACAATGACACCTTTGTGCCATATCGCTCAGATGTTGCAATCTGGTTCAACTCCTTGATTGATTCGCCTGCTCAATTTGCGTTAAAATCTCAGTCGTGCCGCTAGGAACGGGATCTCCCCCGCGAGTCCCTATTTTCTCCTCCCCCTCGTCTCGGAGAAATAATTCTCCGTCAGAAGTGATTTGTTCTCTAGAGCCGCTGTTGCAGAACGGTCAGCGATCGATGAATTCCGCGGGAGGAAACTATGCAGCCAACAACAACTTCCGGGGCACAAACGATCCGTGTCCTGGTTGCGGATGACACCCGGATTCACACTCAGTTGCTGGCGGATGCACTGCGCCGCGATTTGCAACTCGAGGTGATCAGTCCGCCCGCCGCAGTCCCGCGACCTGGTGGCGGCGGTGAAGTTGCATCGGGTGAATGTGGTGGTGCTGAGCTCCAATCTCGACGAGGAGCCGCTGCGCGGCTTCGAACTCCTGCGGGAATTGCGCGCATCCAACCCGGACATTTTCGCCATCATGCTGCTGGACTCTTCCAAGAAGGAAAGTGTTCTGCAGGCGTTTCGCGCCGGTGCCCGGGGAATTTTCAGCCGGCACGATTCGGTGGAGACTCTTTCCAAATGCATCCGCAGCGTGTACGAAGGCCAGATCTGGGCCAACAGTCAGCAGTTGTCGTTCGCGGTGGAAGCACTGGCCACCTCACCGGTGGTCCGCGCGGTGGATGCCAACGGTCTGAGCCTGCTTTCCAAGCGGGAAATGGATGTGGTCAGAAGCCTGGCCGAAGGACTCACCAATCGCGAAATTGCGGAACGTCTCGGACTGAGCCAGCACACCATCAAGAATTATCTTTTTCGGGTTTATGACAAGCTGGGAGTGTCCAGCCGCCTGGAACTGCTCTTTATGACTTTGACCCAGGCCGGCGCAAAACCGTCGCGATGGCGGCCGGCAAGCCGATCAGATCTGCCGGCGAAGTTTGGCTCACTCTCCAGGGGCACAAACTCGCAGACTGCGGGTCCGGAAGCTCTCGAACCGCACTTCGGAACCACCCCACACCGCGGTGCCAAGGACGGCAAACCGGAGAAGTCAGCGGAAGAGCGGGTTGGGCCGAAGTCCAAGGCCACCTCTTTCATCGGCACCGATCCGCTCGATTGACGAGATTCTCTCAACCGCGTCTTTACACGGCCGATGCGCGAAGCGTGATGAGCGTAACTTCGGGTGGGCAGTTGAGACGCATCGGCAGCCCAGATCGTTCCAATTCCAACGTTGGTGTACAAGGTGAGTGGGCCAATGCGTCGCAGTCCTTGAGGATACCTTCTCCCCATCACCGGCAGAACCGGCGCTCCCAGTAGCGGAAATCGGATCTGGCCGCCGTGGGAGTGACCCGAAAGCTGCAGGTCCACGTCCTTGACGTAACCCGCATAGTCCGGCTCATGGACCAGCAAGACGACCGGTTCGGGCTTGCGGGACACCTTTCAAAGCCTGTTTGAGATCGTATTTTCCTTCCAGAACGTCATTCAATCCCGCCGAGCCAGAGTCTCGCGCCATTGCGTTCGAGAGGAATCGAGCGGTTCCGCAACACTGAGATTCCGTGGGACTGCAAGACCGGCGGCGATGTGGGCCTCGTCGGTGCCGACGTCATGGTTCCCCAGGCAGGCGATGGATGCCCAATGGGGCCTGCATCTGGGCCAACAGCTGGGCGCAAGGCTCGATCATCTTCGCAGCCCGAGTATTTGCTCGAGCGACTCGCCGAGAATGGAGCGGTAACAAAGTCGCCGGTCACCACGATCAGGTCGGGCTTGCAACCCGTTGACCAGATCGACGGCCTTCGCGATGGGCACTGCGGAGAAATGAGGATCGTAGTGCAGGTCGCTCAGTTGAGCGATGCGGAGTCCGTCCCACGATTGGGGCAACCGGGACAGGGGAATTTCGATCGAAACCACTTTCGGGCGATTGGCCTCGAAGAAGGTGCCATCGCCCACCACGCCCAGGGCACCGGCGGCAGCAACTGCCGCACCCGCTTTCAGGAATTTTCGGCGAGACCTGGAAAATGACAACCCGCTTAGCTCTCCTCAAAACCGTGAATCGCGTGCCGCTGGCTCCGCCGTCTGAAGCCTTAGATCGTTGCTGCGGTACCAGTCAACCGTCCGGCTCAGCCCTTCTTCGAAATGGACCTTCGGCTGGTAGCCAAGAAACTGCTCGGCCCGGGAGATATCGGCGAGAGAGTGCTTAACATCACCGGCGCGCTCGGGACCGTATTTCACGTCGCCGGTGTATCCCGTCAGTTTCTTCAGAATCAGGAAGGTCTCGTACAAGTCCGTCTTCCGGCCGGTGGCCACGTTAATGACTTTTCCCGCGACCTTGCCGGATCTCAGCCAGGCAGGCCAGCAAATTTCCTGAAACGACATTTTCGATGTAAGTGAAGTCGCGGCTTTGCTTGCCATCGCCAAAAATGGTGGGCTGTTCCCCGCTCAACATTTGAGTGATGAACTTGGCCAGAACGCCGGAGTACGGCGAAGTCGGATCCTGCCGCGGGCCAAAGACGTTGAAATAGCGCAGGCACACAGTCTCCAGGCCATAACAACGGTAAAAAGAAGTCATGTAGTATTCGCTGGCCAGCTTGGCCACCGCATAAGGGGAAATGGGGTTCGGGCGGCATGTCTTCCCTTTTGGGTAGAGTCGGCGTATCGCCGTAAGCGGAAGACGAGGCAGCATAGACCACGCGCTTGACCTTCGCGTCGCGGCAGGCCACCAGCAGATTCAGCGTCCCATCAACATTTGCGCGGTTGTTTCCCAGCGGGTCCTTGACCGATCTGGGTACGGACGGAATGGCGGCCTCGTGCAGAACGTAGTCGACGCCGCGGCAGGCCTGGTGAAGGGCGTCAAGGTCGAGCAGGTCAGCCTCGTGGAGGTCAATCTGGCCCAAAATCTCAGCCACGTTTTCGCGCTTGCCGGTGGAAAAATTGTCCAAGCCCCGGACTTCGTGGCCCTGCGCCAGCAGCTCCCGGGCCAAGGTGGACCCGATGAAGCCCGCAACGCCGGTTACGAGGTAAGTTGCCATAGAATCTCCATTCTACAGGATCGTTTGGAACCGCATGAGCGACCAGCGGACACCCGTGCTGGCGTAGTTTGCAAATCTTCCTTCTTGTCATTCCGAAGCGAGGCGTTGCCGCGCGAGGAATCTGCTGTTCAACTGCCGGCAGCAAGCAGATTCCTCGCCGATGAACCTGGCTTCGGAATGACAAGCGAAACTTTCGAACACTGGACTGTCACAATGGCCGACGTTGAAACCGTTTAACCACGCAAGGATCGAGCGCTCACATCAACGAGAGGGCTGGACCGAATCTGGTGGCGGCCGATGAGTGCGCCGGTAGGCCTGCCGGAGTGACAGCTTGTCCCACAAAACTTCTGACGTGGTCAAAGTCCCAACCTTGGGCACCAGATCCAACCTGTACTGGACCGCAAACAAGGTGGTGTAGACAGCGCAAAGTGCGATCAATCCGACCAGCGCGGCTTGGAACGCGCGTCCGAGGTCCCGCATAAGAGTGGCGACACCCAGTGCGATCAGCGGGACGCAGGAAGTCAGCGAGCGGATTCCGAATGACTCGCTGTTATGCCAGTTGGTCGGCATCGATCCCATCACCGCCACTTCGAGAAAAATCACCAGGAGGCAAGGCCAGTAGAAAGCGGTCGCCTTGCGAGCGCCATAGAAGAGGCCCAGCACACCCAGCGCGGTAATTGGCGTCCAGATAAACCACCCGTGATTGGTGGAGAACAGGACGAGATGCATGTATTGAGGCGGGAAATGCAGAAAATCCTTGCCCTGCGGAATGGTGAAGAGCCGGCCGTAAATGACCTTCCACTCCGCGATCTGCGGGACCCAGCATAGCGCGGCTGTTCCGCCGTACACGAACCACCTGCGCCAGGGCGCGAGGTTGCGGCTGCGCGAGATTTCGAAGAGCACCGGAATGCCGAGATAGAAGATGTCCTGCCAGCGGCAGATGGAGAGGAAGCCGCCGCAAAATCCCAACAGCGCCCAGCCTCCGAAACTCGAAGAGTCCTTCACCTTCCACCACACCAGCATGAAGGCCGCAGCCATCATGAAAGTCGCTGAGTGCGACATCGGAGACAGGGTGTAATACCCCAGCGTCGTCGCCAGCCAGAGAGAAAAAGTCAGGAAAATCGCCTGCAGCGCGCTTAGTCCGAAGTGTTGCAGCAGACGAGAGAGGAAGATCATTCCGAGGACGACGAATGCGATGTTGGCCAGGAAGTAGAAATAAAGCGCCGACTGCGAATACCCATCTGCCGGGCGGCCAGCGAGCGCATCCACGGCGGTGCCGGCGGCCAGAAAAGGGATGGACAGGATGGGATAGCCGATGGCGAAAGGATTTTCCGGCTTGCCGCTGGCAGGATGTTCCTGCGTCCGAAAAATCTGGTGCGGATCGAGAGACTGGAAATCGTTGGTGAGATCGTAGTCGCGATCAAACAATAAAGAATGAGCGGTCGCGAAGTAGTAGACCGCATCCACGCCAGTGATCTTGACGATACTGCGCCCGCCGACGGGAGCGCGCTGCAGGAAGAACAGTGCTGAAGCAAGACCGAGGCCGAATACGACGATCAATAACTGGGGCCAATATTTCCGGACAGTACCTCGAAGACGGTCAGAACGGTTGAGGCGATCCTGCACGTTCTGAAGCCTCGCGCCGTTCTCTTCCATCGGCCGAATTTTAGCATCCATAGTTTGCATATTGGTTAGCGGTGCCAAATCAAAATAGGCTGTTAACGGAGAACGGGCGTCCGGCGCGTCAGGCACTGGTTCGTGCATGACGTGGGGGACGCCCGTTTTCCTTCAAGTCTTAGTTCACTGTGAACGTCAGTGCCGGCGTCACCGCGTGCGTCAGCGAACCTGACGTACCCGTAACGGTGACTGTGTAAACTCCGGCCGGAGTACCCGGGTGACCACCACCGCCACCGCCGCCTCCGCCTGAAGAGTTGCCGCCGCCGCAGGCCGGCAGAATCATCAAACCTGAAAACAGGATGCAGCCCAGTAAAAATCCAAAGAGCTTTTTCTTACGCGAAGTGATTCCTGTTCCCAGCAGTGCCAGGCCGCCAATCGGCAGCAGCATGGCGTAGAAGAGGCCCCGCGATCGCGGCTCGAGCGATGCCGTGGTCGCAGCGGTCGTACTTACCGTCAGCGTCGAGGTGAGCGTTGTGCCCGTCAGTGAAGCTGGGTTTAACGCGCAGGTGGGCATGCGAGTCGCCGCGGGTGTGACGGTGCAGGTCAGAGCCACCGGGTCGGCGAGGGCGTTGACTCGGGTAATCGTGACCGTCGAAGTAGATGATGCTCCTGCCGCTACCGAAGCCGGCGTGAGCGCTGTCGCAGCGATGGTGAAATCCGGAGTCACAGCCGCGGTAACAGTCAGGCTCAAGACCTTGGTGTGAGTGACGGATCCTGCCACACCGCTGACGGTGATCGTGTAACCACCCGCCGGGGTGGTCGCAGTGGTGTTGACGGTGAGGGCAGAAGTGCCTGAACCGCCCGGAACCGGAGTCGGGACGAAGGCACAGGTCGGTGGCGAAGTCACCACAGGAGTAACGGCACAGGACAAAGCTACGTCGCCCGGAGAACCATTGGGCGCAGCGAGTGTCACCGTCGAAGTAGCGGATACTCCCGCCGCCACGGATGTTGGTGCGAGGGTGGTCGCGTTGATCGTGAAGTCCGGCGTGAGCTCTTGAATCGCGACGGTCTGCATCACCCAGTTACCACCGGCTACAACAGCCGTAGCCTGACAGCTGCCGATCGTGGTCCTGATCTGATGTTCGGCATTGTCGCCGTTCGGATGGGTGATCGCCACCGTTGTGAAGCCCGCGCCCGCAGCGGAAACGCTGCTGGCCACCGTAGCTCCAGCCACGACGAGTTCCGTCGGCGATGTGGTGGTGCAAGCGCCGCTGTCGGCCAGGTTGGAGGTACCGAAGTTGCCTGCGGTCGCGGTCGTGTCCAACGGGTTAACAACATCCAGACCTTTGTACTCCAGCACGCGAACGTCGGGGGCCGGCGCCGCGCCGCTGAACGTCACCGTGACTTCATTTGGGTTGCTGGCTTCGCCGGCAATATTCTTGGCGAAGTAAATAATCTGGCTCAACCCCGTCCCGGTGACCAGAGGGGCCGCAATCGCGTAGGTGTTGCCCTCGGTGTCTGCGACCGTGGAAACCGTCGTGGTCGCATCGTTCCATCCGATGATGACCACATTCAGATTGCCCGCGGTCTGAACGTTGGGCATGGTAACGGAAACCGTGGTCAGAGCGCCGCCCGTGGCGGTCGATGCGCCCTGAATGTAATTGATTGGTCCGCTGCCCAGCGCATACGTGAACGCATCCGGGCGCGGTTATGTTGCCGCCATCCGGGTTGATGACCGTAACATCGGCCGTGCCTGCTGGAAGTGCCGGAGTAGTCGCGGTTATCGAGGTCGGGGAGACGCACTGCACGTTGGCGGCCGGCAGGTTGTTGACATTGACGGTGGCACCAGTCTGGAACTGAGTGCCGGTGATGGTGATCGGCGTCGCGCCGTTCGTCGCGCCGGTCGCAGGAGCGATGGGCAGTGTGATTGTCGGCGGAACAACAAGGACAAACGTGTACGCCCCGGTGGCCGTGGAGCTTTGTCCATCGACGTTCACAACCGTGACGTCAACCAGCGCCAGCAGGATGAGCCGGGGTGAAACAGGAGATTGTGTCCCCGCCATCCTCGGCGCAGTTTAAGGCGGAAAACCGTGTCGGACCTGTGCCGAAGAAAACCACTGCCCCCGGCTGAAAGCCGGAACCGAAGATCGTCACCTGGTTTCCGCCGGTGCTCGGTCCGGTAATCCGTGAGATCGGGGTCACAGGATCGATGACCGGAGCGGCGAAAGTGATCGGCGTAGTGCTGAAACCCGCGACCTGCATCACCCATGTGCCGGGGGCCAGAGTCGCAGTTGCATTGTGAGAACCCGCCGGCAAGCCGGCATTGGAATCCTCGACGATGTCACCGAACCCGGGAGTGATCACGCGCGAGGTGAAACGTTGCGCCGGCTGCGGTAAATCCCGCTCCCGGACCCGCCGTGCCTGCTCCCAGGATCAAGTCAGTGCCGGTGGTGGTGGCCGCACCGCTGTCCGCTGTGGCGGAGTTGGCTGTGATGCCGGTCCAGTTGTCGAGCGGGAAGGTGGTGCTCAGGCCGCTGTACTCGAGGATGCGCACGTCAGGCGCGACGGCGGCTTGATTGAAAGTCACAGTCACGGTAGGAGTGGTGTGTTGGGCGAAACGATGTTCGGGGCGTAGTAGATCGCCTGCGACAAGCCGTGACCCGCCGTGGTTCCCGCCAGTTTGTAGGTGTTGGTGTTGTCGTCCGCCACCGATACCACGGAGGAAGTCGTATCGACCCAGCCGACCACGACGACGTTCAGATTGCCAGCCGTTTCGGCCGTCCCATAGGTTACCGTCACGGTCGCGGCAGTCGCCACGAGGGGATTGCTGTTCACCTGAACGAAGGTCTGGCCGAGCGCCAGCGCGGGCACCAGGAACAGTCCAGTCAGAAGAGCAGCGACACGAAGAAGGTTGGTGAGCGGAGTGGACTTGCGCACAGCAAAAGAAATCATATTCATAGTCTAACCAGTCTTGAAGCCAGCGTTAATGGCACAAAAGGGCACCCTCGGGGATCGGGCCGGCAGTCAGATGCAGGACCATCTGGCCGGGTTTGCCGTGGGAGCCTGGCTGGGGTTCCCGCGGAGTTACCTGTTACCGGCTGGCGGCCGCATAGCGCCGCCAGCGGAACAGGATTGTTCCTAGTGAACATGCATCTCCTTACGCATCGGCAGGGCCGATTCGGTAACGTGCTTCCTCTGGAATACGTAACGCGGCGTGGGTACTCGCTCCGGATGCAGTTCCACATTGGCAATCGGAGCTGCCGTTCCTGAGACCTTTACCCAACTCGCGAGTGAAGGAGTTCCAGCTTTGTTGACCAGGAACAGCATGTAGTATCCCGGCGGGGCAATGTTCGAATTCGGAGGTTCGCTCACGGTCAGGCTTCCCGAAGCGGAAGTGAACGTCAGGCCGACGTAGCGCTGGTCCATGTCGAATGAATGGGTGACCGAACCGGCTTTCATAAGAACCACGGATGCGATGTTGGCTGCGTCCGGAGTTGCCAGGTTAAAGGAACCGCCGTAGCTGACCGAAGCGGGCGCGTTGCCGATGGTAGGCCGAGTGGCGAGAGTGCCATCCGAATTGAAGAGATATGCCGGCTGGTAGATCTCGATGTGGTTCTCGAATACGCCCTGCGCCGGGTTACCGCCGGTGATCGCGACCGTCGCATCCGGCAGAAGCAGTTGCACGTTGTGATAGAGCCTGGGGAAATGCGTTCGATCCAGCGGATGAGAACGAGTTGGTTGCCGGATCGTAAATCTCCGCCTTCATGCTGGCAGTGGTCGCGTCTTCATCGAGCGCGGAGCCGCCATCAACCAGGACCTTGCCGTTGGGCAGGATCGTGGCTTCCATCTCTACTCGTGCCTGCGCCATCTTGGGTCCCTGCACCCAGCACGGGGCGAAGCTTGGGCAATCGGCGGATATCTGGAAGCCCGCCGGACTCAGGTCAATCAGCTCCGTGGTGTCGGTGCCGGGATTGTCGCCGCCCAGGATCATGACTTTCGGCTGTAGTTATTCTGCGGCGTCAGCGGCAGCAGTACGGATGAGCCGTAGGTACGCTCACCGTTCGGATCGTGAAGGCCGGGGTAAATAGTCCACGCAACCAGCGTCCAGGTCTGCTTGGTCGGGTTGAAGTCGAGAGTGGCCGACGACGGCGCCGAGTAGAAGATGTGGCCGGTCGGAAGCAAGTGCATTCTGGGATAGAGCGGGAATCCGAATCCCGGGAAGTCAGGGATATTGGGATTGCCCGGAATTTCGGCGCCCCATTTCGTGCCGTCCCAGATTTCGCTGGTGTTGTTGTAATTGCCGTCGGTGTCGTTAAGGCCGCCCGTGGTCATCATGCTACCGTCATTCATTTCGGTGACGGTTGGGTACCAGCGTCCATGGGCCGAGGGCGCTACATCCAGAAACGACTCCGTTCCCGGATCGAAAATCGAAGTATTGGGCAGGCCCGTAAACGGAACCTCGCCTTGGACACCAACCACCGCCAGGGCCCCGTATGCTTTCGTGCCGCCGTTGATGATCACTCTGCCGTCCGGCATGATTGACATGCCGTTGCAGAACATGTCCCAACCGACGGGCATCGGGGTGATCTGGCCGCTCGCCAAGTCCATGATCGCCGCGCCTTGCGGATACTGCGGCCCTGAGGGGCAGCCTGCCAGGGTCGGAGGACAGTTGCCGGAACCCGAAACGAGAAGAATCTTTCCCGTATGAAGCAGTGCCGCGTGAATCGGGTTGATGGGCACGGTCGTGGGCAGCGTGCTCCACATGCCCGCGGGATGACCCGTCGCGGTGTGTGTGGTTTGACCCGGGGTTGTAGAAGAGGAGGATGCCACGCTGCCGCCTCCGCATCCTGTGAGCGAAAGTGAAATCAGGACGATCAGGGCCAGCATCGGAAGTGTTCGGTTCTTGCTCATTTCTTTCACAGTCTCCAAATCGAATACAGATGTTGAATTCACGGGTTCACGATCGTTGCAATCACGTTTAATCATTTTGTGCATGCTCATTGCGCGGACGCCGTTTCCACTGACGTCGTATTAGTGATCCGCGTGAGGTACGGGAAGAATGGTGTGACTTCGAACGGCATCTTCTCCTGCGGTGAAAGCAGGGCCACCGGCTTGGTCTTCATCATCTCCAGACGGTTGCTCCAGGGATCCAGCTTCACTCGTGCCGCCCAGCGGAAGAGCCGCGATCTGATCGATGCGCAGCATCTCGAGTTGCGGAGCGCTGCTGAGCACACCGGACATCCGAATGCCTTTTCCGCTTTCCATACGGTTACCCATGTGAGGCCTGATCAGGCTGCTGAGTTCAGGCGCGCGGGTCTCGAGCGCTTTCAGGAACAGACCGGCGTTGGCCAGCTTGTCCTTGTAAGGAGAGTTCGCCAGCAGTGCCATGGCTTTGTTGTCCGCAGCTTCTTCTTCCGCCGGGTTGCGGCTGAAGTCCATGCGCTGGAAAGTATTCTGGTCGGGGAAAAAGAACCGGTCATTGAAAGCGAACCGGGTATCAATGCGGTGGCCCAGCGCGATGTGGCTGAGTTCGTGCGCCAGGGTCATCGCCAGGGCGCCTTCGTCGGGAAGGACATCCAGCAGGCCGCGGCTGATCACGATGGTGTGGCCGATGGTGAATGATTCCAGCGGCGAAGTCAGAAGCACTCGGCAACGCACGTCAGGAATGATCTGAAGATTGTTGGTGATGATCAGGTTGTTGACCACGGTCTGCAGAATCTTGTCCACATCGCCCAGGGGCGCGATCAGTCCAACCTTCTGCAGGTGATCGAGCGCGTTGTCCTCGGCGGTGCGCTCCCACATGCGCTGCGCTTCCACCGGACCGGCTTCCTTGGCGGCGTCGGTCTGATCGGTGACCGTATCAACCTGGATCTCGGCAAACTCGCCTTCGTGTTTCAGCGGTTCGGGATCGTAGCTCCAGAGCCGGGTCTGCGCCTTGAAGTGCAGGCCGGGAAGCAGCGGACCGGCGCTTTTCAAATTCGACTCTTCGATGAAGACATAAGCCGGCAACCACACGCCTGCCTGAAGATTCAAGCGCCAGCTATCAAAGTGCAGGTAGTAGCTGTAGCGGGAGTGCGCAGAGTAGGTTCCGTTGAAACGGACGATGTTGTAGTCGCGATCCTCAACCCAGATCCGGCCCAGGAAGCGGCCGCCAACGTCGCCCTTGGGTTGAACGTCGAGAACGATGCAGCGCACTTCTCCGAGAAACTCCTGGCGCACGAATTTGAAGTCGTAGTTCTTCTTCTGGAAATCGCGGTCGAGCATGACCATCTGGGCGAAACCCAGGGGCATGAACTTGCGCGAGAACAAGCTGGGAAACGGATTCAGGGCTTTGAGCTTCAGTCCGGTCTGTTTTTCGAACAGCTGGTCTTCGACGCCGTCGCTCAGGTCAAGGCGTCCCAGAAAATATTGATCGCTGTTGGGTACGACCACCGAGTCCTTGTCGGTCTTCAGGTTCTGAATGTAGGTCTCGGCCAGCGGGTGCCGGTGCTTCATCTCTTCGACGAAGGTGCGCTCGCGGGCAATGACGCGATCGGCTACTTCGTCAATTGATACCTTGGGCATCACGGCCAGCTGCTCGCTCTTGGTGACGCCGTAGTTGCCGTAGATGGTGACGGAGGTGGCGGTCGCAACCTTTACCGGGAACGTCGCGGTAGTCGCGCCTGCGGGAACCGTGACGCTGGCCGGAACAAAGGCCGAACCGGCGGGATCAACCGCCAGCGAAACCTTGGCTCCGCTGTTCGGAGCGGGACTGCTCAGAGTGACCGTGGCTTCAACCGAACGGCCTTCGGTGACGCTGGCCGAACTCAGGTTGATTGAGGACAAGAGCAACGGCGAATCCTGGGCCGAGACGGAAGCTGGCCAGGCTCAAGCTCGCCAGCAGGGCGAGAGCGATGATTCCAATTAAGCGCATTAGATGTTTTGACCTCATTGCCTCAGGACCTTTAGCCAACATGTGAATAATCGCCGAGATGCTTCCAACGCCAGGAAATGGCATGTTACCGACCCACCTTTCGACCCAAAAGATTCCAGTTGAACGAGAAATTTGTGAACACCGAGATACCGCCAGCGGACTGACCGGACTCGAAACGAGTCTCGTGAAGATAAGCCGCACCGATTTCCGTGTAGATATCGCCGCGCGGCAATATCAGCTTTCACGCCGCCGCCGCCCGAGGCTTTGTTGTCCCAGTCGAAGCCCTTGCTGTCATGGAACACAGTCGCTTCGACGTACGGGACCACGGTGAATCGGCTGAATCTTTTCGCCACCACTCCCTGCGTGACGTATGCCCATGCCGAGAATGTTTCCCTTCTCGACCGGTGACAGGTTTCCGACTTCCATCCAGGAAGACCCGGGGAAGCGGCTCGATTTCTCCGCTACCGGCTGCCAGCCAAACCAGTCCTGAACGAAGAGTGTGAGCCCGCTGCTGTCGACGCCTTTGAAGCGCTCCTCGTAGGTGTAGGCCGATCCCACGCTGATCACGCCCTTGCGGAAGTACTTGTTCACCTTCATACCGAGGCGGGGCTGGACTTTGTTGTTCCAGTCGTAGCCTTTGGTGTCGAGAACCAGACCCATGCCCACGAAGGGAGTGACGGTCACCGATCCGGAGTAGGTGGAAAAAATCGCAGCGCTCTGTTCCATATAGGACTGGACGTAAAAATTGTTGTGCTCGATCGGGCTAAGATTGCCGATTGACGTCCAACCCTGTCCCGGCAAGCCGACGGAGTCGGCCAGGCTGCCTTGCAGCGCGGACACGGCGCCATCATGCTGAGCGGCGGAAATTGTCGTCAGTATCAGAATCGCGATCATCACAAACAACGACTTGGTTTTCATAACTCCACTTTTCTTGTTAGTACCGTTTGACAGCAAACCAACCTTTGACCTGCTTCTTCTGAACAACCACTTTCCAGAAGCTGTACAGGAAGACGGAACAGTCCACGAACCGCAACAGCGGGTACATCGGTGAAAAAATGAAGACATCCGTACGGCGGTCACAAAGTCCACAAATCATGGACAGGAAGATGAGAACGATCATGTCCATGCCGGCCCCGTAGAACGCGAGCCTCGGGTAAATGACCAGCCAGAGCGGCATCAACAGAAACAGCGCCGCGAAGACTACGCCTTCGCCCATCAACAGCTTGTATTCCAGGTCGATCTTCGACAGGCCGGTGAGCATGCCGTACTTCAGGCCCACCTGCCAGGCGCCGGTGTGCCAGCGATACATCTGCTTGATGTAGTCGCGCAGCGTTCTCGGGTCCTGCGTCGAAACCACGGCGTGCTTCTGATAAACGATCTTGCCCAGCTTCTTGCGATGGACCTGAATGGTGCAGTCCATGTCCTCGACGATGGTGTCGTTGCTCCAGTCGAGCTGGGCGAACGCGTCCGAGCGGAAGGCCGCGGCGCAACCGGGAGTCACGGTAATGACGCCCATGTTGCTCTGACCATCCTTGTAGATCGCGTGCGAAATCCAGTAGGCCAGGCAGCGATATGCGGTAAGCCAGTTGTGCGGAGTGCTCTTGGCCCGGCCGCACACCACGGCCACGTCGGGTCGTGCTGAAACTTTTCTTGACGGACTGAAAGTAGTCCGCGGAAACCTGGGTGTCGGCGTCCATCAGACAAACGAAGTCGTAGCGCCGGATCAATTCAAACGTGGAAGCAAGGCGGCCCAGTGCTGTGCGCCTTCCCGATGTTCTTTTCATTTCTGGCCACGTTCACGCCGAACGAGCGGGCGATCTCTCCCGTGCCGTCGCTGGAGCCGTCGTCAATGACGTACACATCCGCGGGCAGAATCCCGGCCTGGAGAATGCTGCGCACCGTTCTTCCGATGCCCACCGCCTCGTCCTTCGCGGGCAACATTACGCAAAGCCTTTTCACAGTTGACCTTTCACAACCAACTCGCGGGCATCGAAAGCCACCGAGTAAATTCCATCCTTGCCACGGCGCAGTTCACGTCCCGCCTGATAAAGACGCGCGTGGGTTGAACCGTCGACCGCAACCTTGAGGACAACCCCGGACGGGAATGGAACCGGAACCTGCCAGGTAAATTTCTTGTCGCCGCTGACTATCTGGACCGGTGCAGCTTCCACGATTTTCTGGGCGCGGAAGTAAGCGGCCACTTCTCCGAACGGCGCAACCCAGAGTCCGCGCGGTTCCATCGCCTTCACGTAGTCCAGAAATTCGAGGAACGTGTTGCTGGGGATCGGCTCGAATCCGGTCGAAGCATCGCCGATGCCATGGATCTGAAGAATGGTCCAGGCCTTGAGCGAAAGATCTTTGTCGATCCAGCTTCGGTACGTAGCCGCGTCGTACTTGGTGTAGCTGGGCTGGCTGGGCAGGTTGTACCAGTCAGGCTGGACGTCGGACTTGATGTAGACCAGGGTGCCGTCGCCGCGTCCACCGCGCGCAGCGAAGTCATAGCGCCTCACCCAGTACAGCAGGCCGGGTGAAACCTCGGTGTAGGGATAGGCGAAGGTGATGATGTCCGATTTGAAGTTGCTGTCCAGAAATTTCTTGGCGTCCTCAACCTGCAACTCTTCGCCGGCCTTGTTCAGATCAGTCGCATGCTCGTGAGTCACGGAGTGATTGCCGATCTCGTGTCCCTGGGACTGGAGCTTCTGCCAATCTTCCAGCCGGGTTGTTTTGGAAACGATGAGGAAAAAGGTAGCGCGCAGATGACGCTTGTTGAGTTCGGGAGCTACGACGTCGAGATGAACCGCGCGCGAATCGTCGAACGTGAGGGACAGCGCGGCCTGGTGATTGTTCCACGGCAGGACCTTGAACGTAGAGGTTTGCGCCGAGCAGCAGCCCGCCAGCAAACTCGCGATCAAGATCAGTTGGACAAATTTTGTCATAGCGTGCATCGAGGAACTTTCATGCATACACAATGCAACCCCGATGCCAACGAGCCGAAGTTACCCTCTCGAGTTTCAGCGCGACTCAGTTCACGATTGAAGGCATGACGTGGAATCGTTGCCAACGACAGAAGTTAGCGAGATCGGTCGACGTGAAAGCCGCGCTGGAAGCGGCAGGAGGGTAACGTACGAAAACGGCCCGCAGACCGCCGCGACTGGTTACCTGGGTAACGCGCGCGGCTGATATGCAAGGAAGAGCATTTACCCAGAGAGGAAAACAAGTTCCACGTTGGTGTGTGGGGCGGACACTCTTGTCCGCCGCTTTTGACTTGATCCTGGCCCAAGAGAGTCAAAGTCAAAGGCGGCGGACAAGAGTGTCCGCCCGCACAAGTACAGGCCCAGCGCGGCTTTCCACCGATGAGGTTGCTGGTCTTCTGATTGCCGTTTTGCGAGTTTTCCCTCACTTGCTTGGCGGTGCTGACGATGGTTGAGATATGTCACCTCGCCGTCATCAACCATTACTCTTGCCGTGCAAGCAGAATCGCGTTTCATACTTCTTCCACGCTGCACTGCTTCTCGGAGTTTTTATCTGCGGCAGCGGAACGTCCTGGGCCCAGACGTGGATCAGCGCCGTCAGTGCGACTACGACGGCAAACACTGCGAACTTCACATGGGTCACGGCGGTGGCGGCTGACTCGCAAGTGGAATACGGGACCACGGCGTCATACGGAAGTGCAACGGCCCTGGCCCCAGCCAGGGTGGCGAGCCACACGGTCGCAGTCAGCGGGTTGACAGGAGGGACGACTTATCACTTCAGGGTGCGGTCGAGCGATGCGAGCGGTTCGCTCGTAGTCGGGCCCGACTATGCTCTGACCATATCGATCCCAATTACGATTTCGCTTTCACCCCAAAGCGTAACCATCGCGGCAAACGGAACGCAACAGTTCACAGCAACCGTCGGCAATGATTCGAACCACGCGGTTTCCTGGTCCGCAACGGCTGGAAGCGTGAGTTCTTCGGGATTGTTCACCGCGCCCAACGTCTCCGCAAGCACATCGGTCACGATCACTGCGACCAGCCAGGCGGACACCACCAAGACCGCATCGGTAACGTTGCAGATCGGCGCCGCCCAAAGCGCGGGCACAATGTTGCTCGGACATTCAATCCTGGAGACGGGGGTGAATGGTCTGTACGACGGTATGGCCGAGGGCTACCAGATGACGGCCTCGGGCAATGGAACTTTGTCTACCCTGAGCGTGTACGTCGACACAGCCACCACGGCAACGAAACTGTTCGTCGGCCTCTACAGCGACAACAACGGCCATCCCGGCTCGCGCCTCACCGGGGGCAATTCGGCCGCCTTCAAGAAAGCAGCGTGGAACACTGTCGCAGTATCTCCGGTCAGTATTGCGGCGGGCAGCAAGTACTGGTTCGTGCTGCTCGGAACCGGAGGTCTGATGAAGTTCAGGCAGAAGGCGATCGCCGGAGGATGGATTGACGAATTGAACTCGATAAGAACCCTGACTTCCCTGCCGGACACATGGGCCACCGGGACAATCTATTCGGCGGGCGCCTTGACATCGGTGTACGGGTCGGGAGTGACCAGCGCTCCACCGGCGGCAACTTCCATCTTGTCGGTGAGTCCGGCAGGCTTCAACTGGACTGCCAAGGTTGGGACAGCCAGCCTCGCGCCGGCCAGCGTGAGTATCACAAACACCGGGACCGGTCCGCTTGCTTTTTCAGGCGTGAGTGACCAACCCTGGCTGGCGATTTCCTCGGGCAGCGGGACGACGCCCGCGACCCTCCAGCTTTTGCCCTCAGCCAACGGACTCGTGGCGGGAACTTATACCGGGCATGTCAGGTTGACGGGAGGCGGTACCACAAAAACAGTGACCGTGGTCCTCAACATCACGGCGCTTCCGCCGGTGCAACACACGGTGTCGCTATCCTGGCAGGCTCCAACCGTCAAAGTTACCAGCTACAGCCTGTACCGCTCCACGATCCAGGGCGGCTCGTACGGCATGCTGGCGAGCGCAATTGGTGGAACTTCTTATATCCGACCAAAGCGCGCAATCGGGAACTCCTTATTACTACGTCGTAAGCGCGGTTGACAGTCAAGGACGTGAAAGCAAGTATTCCAACGAATTCAAGGTGACCATTCCCTAGTTGCGCATGGCTCATCAATTTCAACCCCGGTTACACGCGCGAATCGGCCATGGGTGTGCACTCTGTTGCCTATCCTCCGTATTGACAAACCCTCTAAGATCAACTATTAAATAGATAGTTCTTTCCGCTTTCGCGGACGAATAACCTTCCCCCGTAGGATCCCCCGATCTCTCAGACGCCAGCTTGTGACGCGTCCCAGCGTGTCTCAAGCCAACAGCAACTCAGTGCGTGAAAAGAACGAGGCCAATCCCATGTCCCGTGGTGTGTCTGTGCGTTTAAGTCGAACCCTCCTGCTGCTGTCGCTCGTCATCGCCGCATCAGTCCCCGCGGCAATTGCCCAGGCGGATGTGAAGGGTCAGTGGAGCACTCTGAATTACTCCATGACCATTAATCCCATTCACACGGCCCTGATGCGCAACGGCAAGATTCTGATCACCACCGGATCAGGGAACTGTCCACCTTCGCAATCAGGTTGCCCCACGGGTGCACCGTTCAACGGGTCAAATCACTCCGGCGCGGTAGTTCTGGATCCAGTTGCCAAAAGCATTCACTCAGCTCTCGGTGAGCTACGACATGTTTTGCAACGGGATGACAGTGCTCCCGGACGGGCGGGTCATGATCAACGGCGGCACCATCGCCTATGATCCGTTTCGCGGAATTCAGAAGACCACCTTGTTCGATCCGTCTAACAACTCTTTCACATCCGTAGACGACATGGCCCATGGCCGCTGGTATCCCACCGTGACCTTGCTCAGCGACGGCAGGGTCATGGCTTTCTCGGGTTCGGATGAGAATGCGAACACCAACCAGACGGTGGAGCTCTACACGCCGGGCTCGGGCTGGAGTTCCCCGGTCGACGCCGGCTGGACTCCGCCGCTGTATCCCCGGATGCACCTGCTGCCCAGCGGCAAGGTCTTTTATTCCGGGCCGAGCGCCACGAGTCATCTTTTCAATCCGTCGAATCAGAGCTGGAGTACCGTTGACACCACAAAACTGGGCGCGGACCGTACTTACGGCAGCTCCGTTTTGCTGCCTTTGACGCCGGCCAACAACTACGACCCGAAGGTATTGATCCTGGGCGGAGGAAATTCGGCGACGTCCACAACTGAACTGATTGATCTGGGATCGTCATCTCCATCGTGGTCGTGGGGCCCGGACATGTCCCAGGCGCGCGTCGAGATGGATGCGGTGATCCTGCCGACCGGCGATGTCCTGGCTTTGGGCGGATCGGCGCACGATGAGGATGCAAGTACAGCCAGCCTGAATGCGGACTTGTATTCCCCGGGCAGCAACAGTTTCTCTTCTGCCGGGGCCAACGCGTACCCGCGTCTCTATCATTCGGTCGCGCTACTTTTGCCGGATGCGACGGTTTGGCTCGCCGGCAGTAATCCGGTGCGAGGAACCTGGGAATCGCACATGGAAAGTTACCGGCCGGCTTATCTGTACACCCGGGACGGAAACAACAACGTGGTAGCGGCGACCCGCCCGACCATCTCGAGTGCTCCGTCGAATATCGCATGGGGTGGACAGTTCTCGGTTTCTACTCCGGACGCGGGCAACATTTCCCAAGCCGTACTGATGCGGCCGGGTACGTCTACCCACGCCTTCGACATGGACCAGCGTCTGGTAGGAATGTCGTTCACGTCGGGATCAGGATCGCTCAACGTCACCGCGCCACCCAACAGCAAGATTGCGCCGCCGGGATATTACATGCTGTTTCTGATCAACAACAACGGCGTGCCGTCAGTGGCAAGCTTTTGTTCAGTTGGGCAGCTCAGGATCGAATCCTGCGCCTTCAGTAAGCTCGATCTCACCGACAAGCGGCTCGGCATCCGGCGGGACAGCCGTGACCATCACCGGCACGGGTTTTCTATCGGGCGCGACTGTAAGCCTGGGAGGAACAGCGGCCACGGGCGTGCACGTTGTGAGCAGCACCTCGATCACGGCAACCACCGCATCGCATTCGTCGGGATCGGTGAGCGTAGTGGTGACCAATAGCGACGGCCAGAGTGGCACCTTGAACAACGGCTACAGCTACGCTCCCGCTAATCCAGCGCCGAATGTGAGTGGAATCTCGCCGGCGGCCGGCACGACGGCTGGCGGTACGGCGGTGACCGTTACGGGCACAGGCTTCCTGTCGGGGGCCTCGGTCAAGTTCGGAAGCACATCAGCGTCCGGCGTGAACGTCGTGAGCAGCACGTCGATCACGGCGACGGCGCCCGCGCATTCGGCGGGTGCGGTGAACGTGGTAGTGACCAACACCGACGGCCAGAGCGATTCTCTGACGAACGGTTACAGCTATACCAATCCCGCGCCGAAGTGTGAACTCGATCGCGCCCAACTCCGGACCTGCAGCGGGTGGGACGAGCGTGACCATCACCGGCACAGGTTTCCTGTCGGGAGCCACGGTAAGCCTGGGTGGCACGGCAGCAAGCAACGTAAATGTCGCGAGCAGCACCTCGATCACGGCCACAACCGCGGCCCACGCCGCTGGGGCCGTGAGTGTCGTCGTC
The DNA here is from genome assembly GCA_963812835.1 of Terriglobia bacterium. Taxonomy (GTDB): domain Bacteria; phylum Acidobacteriota; class Terriglobia; order Terriglobales; family Acidobacteriaceae; genus JAIQFF01. The sequence continues at coordinate 114,732 of CAWEWN010000006.1, read as the reverse complement.
ACTAACAGCGATGGTCAGAACAGCACTCTGTCGAACGCCTACACCTACAACGCGGCGCCGACGGTGGCGGCAATCAATCCCGGCCTGGGACCGATCGCAGGCGGCACCGGGGCAACGATTACAGGCACGAATTTTGTGTCCGGAGCCACGGTGAGCTTTGGCGGAACTGCGGCGACCGCAGTCACGGTTGCCGAGCAGCACTTCGATCACGGCGGCGGCCCCCGCGCACGCTGCGGGAACCGTCAATGTGGTGGTCGCCAATCCCGACGGTCAGAGTGCGACGTTGGCGAACGGTTATACCTACTCCGCCGCTGAACCAAACATCGGTTTGAGCGTTCCCTACGGAGATCCGAATTCAGCAACCGTGGCAGCGGGACAAACCGCTACTTACACGCTTTCCATCGGGGGCCAGGGGATGAGCGGAACGGCTTCCCTCAGTTGCACCGGCGTACCCGCCAGTGCCAGCTGTTCGGTGCCTGCCACCCTGGCGTTTAACGCGACTACGCCCACCACCTTCACCGCCAAGGTCACTACGACGGCGCGCGTCAGCGCAGCTCTTCCCCGCCCTGCTCTCGGCCCGGCCTCTCCTACGCCGGCATCGTGGCTGTGGACGCTCTCGCTGGGCATGTTGTTTGTACCCGGAACAGGTTCGCCCAAGCCCTCCCGTCGCCGCTGGCCACGGTATCTGTGGCTGGCCCCGCTGGTGCTGTTGCTGCTGACCATTTCTTGCGGAGGCGGTGGCGGCATGGGCAATTCGCAGCCGCAGCCGCAACAGTCCGGCACCCCAGCCGGGAGCTACAGCGTGATTGTGCACGCCAATGCCAACTCCAAGACTGGAACCACGTCCCTGACATTGAACGTGCAGTAAGGGGACAGGAATGGAACTGGCTGTGAGCGCCGAAAGTCTCTGGCACGAATCGGCGCTCACCGGCACGCGATAGAAGCAGTCAACAATATTTTCGACTCCCCACACTGGTAAACCGAAGCACGAAAGGTACTCACAATGCAGATGGTAGAATGCGGCGCAACTGCAGGTTACAAATCTCCATCCCAAGCTCATGAAAGTGGACCCAACGAGTCCCGAACGGCTGCTGGGCTACAGCATCGTCATTCCCGCCTATAACGAAGGCGCCCGAGTCGGCGCCACTTTGGACAAAGTGCTCGCTCACGTGGCGGAGCGAGGATGGGACGCCGAGATCATCGTCGTGGACGACGGCTCTCGCGATAACACGGTGGAAATTATCCGCGGTTACGCGGAAAAGAATCCTCACCTGCGGCTGTTACAGAATCCAGGCAATCGGGGCAAGGGATACAGCGTGCGCAACGGAATGCTGCATGCGCAGGGCGCACTGCTGCTGTTCAGCGATGCCGACCTTTCTGCTCCCATCGAGGAAGCAGACAAGCTGTTTGGACGCAATCGCCGGTGGCGCGGACATCGCCATTGGCTCACGCTGGCTGCAACGCGATTTGCAGACTCAGCGCCAGCCGTTCTACCGGCAGATCTTCGGACGCATTTTCAATCTGCTGTTGCGCCTCATTCTGGGCCTGACCTTTAAGGACACGCAATGCGGTTTCAAAGCGTTCACCCGGGACGCGGCACAGAAAATCTTTCCGCTGCAAAAGATTGAACGCTGGGGTTTTGATCCGGAACTCCTTTACCTGGCACGGAAGCTGAAGTTAAAGGTGGCGGAAGTCCCGGTGGAATGGGCCCACTGCGAAGGGACCCGCATCAGTCCGTTGCGCGACGGTACCCGCATGTTTCTCGAGATGCTGAAGATTCGCTGGAATGGAATTACAGGGAAATACGACCGCGCCGGAAAGTAATCGCGTTGCGGTCAGGCGCCGGCGGCCTTCGCCGCGCGCTGCGCTTCCGGCTGAGCGGCCGTCCACTTCTCCAGACTCTCAGTCATGCCTGCCGACATGCTCGCAAAGCGAATTCCCATGCGGCCCTGCACGTCTCTCCATATCAACTCTACGGCCGCGGTGAGGTTGTCTTTTTCACCGGGCAGAGAAAACTCGATGGTCTGGATGGATGAAGAGGGTATGTCCTGTCCCACATACAGCGCGGCCCCGCCAGCGCTGAGGTTGGTAATGAAAGCCAGAGTCTGATCCAGTCCAGCGCCCCGCAGCGTCGCCGGAATACGAATGGATGCGCGCGGAGACTCGCGCGCGTCCTCGCCCTCATTCCTCAATCCAAGAGCGGATTTGACTCCGGTGCGCAGCCGGTCCGCGGACAGCGGGCGGTAGAGAACCATGTGACTGCGTGCGCCATCCGCCAGTCCGATGCTGCTGGGCGAAACCGCCAGCACGATTCCGATTGACTGTTCACACGAGGGCAGAGATTTTGCCGCCGACAAGACGGCCACCGCGCCGCGCGCGTCGGCGTTGTCCACGATGATGGCGTCGAACCGTGGTGCTGGTGAGCCTTTGCACCGCGTCCTGTGCCGTGGTGGTCTGCGCCACCTCGATGTCCAGAGTTTTGAGAACTTCGCCTGTCAGGTCAATGATTTCCTGGTCCCGCGAAAACAGCAATGCGTGCAAAGCCATGGTCGCCGCACTTTATAACGTTCGAAGAGTGATCGCAAGTTACCGAAGTGGAACTGGTCCCAGCCCGGTAACAGTACCCCCTTCCCTCATTCTCAGGTCGTAACCCACCAGGTAGCGCCGGCGTCCCGCCGGCTGTCGCGGGGGCGTCTCGCCCCCACCGTCCGAGACGCAGGCATCCCAGGGCGAGACGCCCTCGGGACAGCCGGCAAGATGCCGGCGCTACGAAAATGCCATCCAGGGATAGTGCACCGGATTGCACAGGCCCTCCCTGAGCCGGTCCCGTGCCCGCCGGGACGGGCCCTGTCAGTATTCTTTAACTGCAAGTTCTTTACGCCTTTTTCCTAAACCCCGGTCTCGAATTCCGTGTATCCTCTGAAATCCGCTCCCATTAAGGCTTTTGGGGCGGTGGCGCTCTACTTGCTATCAACCTAGGCAAGGTGCCCATTGCGAAGTAACGTTGCGGAACAATCGGTGCAGGGTCAACTCGTCGGCCATTTTGGTCTGCGGGAGAACCCTTTTGGCGTTACACCCGATCCCCGATTCCTGTTCCTGAGCCAGACTCATCGAGAGGCGCTGGCCTCGCTGGTCAACGGGATTGACTGCGACTTCGGATTCCAGATACTCGTCGCGCAGCCCGGGATGGGCAAGACCACGCTGCTCTTCAATTTCCTGGAAAGATTTCGCGGCGACGGCCCATACCGCTTTTCTGTTTCAACCGCAGCCCAATCCAGTCGAACTGTTCCAGTCCGTTCTGATCGAGTTGGGAACACACTCCGAGGAAACTTCTCTTCGCAAATTGTCGGAGCAACTCAACCAGGTGCTCACCCGATCGGCCGAAGAACACAAGCGTGTAATCGTCGTGCTCGACGAAGCGCAAAATCTGGATTTTTCGGTTCTCGAAGCGTTGCGGCAACTCTCGAATTTCGAAACTGCGTCATCCAAGCTGATGCAGATTATTCTGGCCGGGCAACCGCAGCTGGCGAAACGGTTGGCGTTGCCAGAACAAGAACAGTTGATGCAGCGGATTTCGGCGTTCGGCCGGCTTAGCCCGCTGGCCCTGACTGAGACCCAGGCTTACATCGAACACCGTCTCGCCACAGCCGGTTATCAAGGAGCCCATCTCTTTACTCAAGGCGCGATCCGAAGCATCTGGGAACGACAGCCGCGGCGTTCCCCGCAACGTCAACACCCTGTGCTTCGGCGCGATGATGTTAGCGTTTGCCGAGCACGCGAAATCAATCGACAACCGGATTATCGACGAGGCTGGACGCGACCTGGATCTCAACAGCGTGCTGGCCGACCTCTATCAGGCGCCTTCGTCGAAGCCGACTTCCCAGCCCAAAATTATTACGATCAGGGAAACGGTCTTTTCTGAGACCAACGAAAGCGTCAAGCCGGCGCCTACAGCGCAAGGCGGCATTCTGATGGACGCTGGAGCGCTTGCATCAGCGGGACAATCCAGCAAGCCAGCCGGCGTTGCCGAAAAACTTCCGGCCGCACCTGTGTCAGTCAGCGCAACCGTCGCACCACCAATTGCGGAGAAGGTTGAGGAGAAAAAGATCACGCTGGTGGAAAAAGCAGCTTCGCTGGCCGAGTTGCGGCCGGCCGCGCCACGCCTCCCGGTGTCAGCTCCTCCACAGGCCACGAAAGCTGTAGCACCGGTCCAGGCGCCCGCAGCTCCTGGCAAGCCAGCGCCGCCCCAGACTTCCGCAACAACTCAGAGAGCTCCGTCGGCAGCGGCAACTAAGAATAAGGCGACGAATCAGGCCAAGAACACTCCGCCGAAGAAGCGGGAAGAACCAGTGAGATCGCAGCCTGTGGTTGCGGTTGCCAAGGCAGCGCTGAACAAACAGCAGCTGGCGGAGAAGCGGTCCGAAAGTCGAATCTGGTGGGCAAAAGCCCTGGCTTTGACAGCCCTTACCGGCGTCCTCGCCTTCGTGCTTGGCGAACAATTTTTGACGCAACGTCCGGAACAGGTTGAGGCCAACGGCAGCAGCGCTTCAAGTCTGGCGGGAAGCAGCTCGGGGTCCTCCAATGATGGCGGCACATCAGCAACTGACACACCGGGCGGCCAAACTAAAAACGCGCCTTCGGACCCTCGTCGCACGCGTAACGCAGATTCCAGTGAGGCCAACGACGTAACCGTACGTAAGTTTCCCGTCGACTCCGATTTGGCCGCTGAAAACTCGGGCAAGACTCAAAAGGTCACAACCATTCTTTTCGAGCAAGACAGCACCGTGATTGGGTCGCAGTACGGTTCTTCCCTGCAACGGGTCGCCGACGTTCTGGCCGAAAACCCCGGCGCCAGCGCGATCCTCGAAGGACACACCGACGACATCGGACCGGAAGGCTACAACCAGGAGCTCTCCAGCCGCCGGGCCATCGAGGTCAGGAATGCGCTGGTTGACCAACTGCACGTTCCGACCTCCCGGCTCACGGCCGTAGGAGCAGGCGCGGCAGCTCCGGCGCAGCCGAATTCGAGTGCTACCGGGCGCGCGTACAACCGCCGCGTGGAAATTCGACTGGTCCACCTCGGCGAATAATTTCAGGCTGTCTCCCCCCAGAGTTGTAGTTCAAATTTCACCCCGCCTGCACCGCAGGTAACGGTGACCGCCGTGATCTTGTCTGGTACAGGTTTGGGGAGCAACCATGTGAGTGCGTGGCTATGAATGCTGTTGCAGAGAATGCCAAAACACATGAAGCGATGAAGCGGAAGGCAGTGTCTTTCCGTCCTGACATCGAAGGCCTGCGCGGCATAGCCGTGTTACTGGTCGTAGCTTTTCACGCCCACATCCAGTTATGGCGGGGCGGGTTCCTTGGAGTCGACATATTTTTCGTTCTCTCCGGATACCTGATTACCGCTTTGTTGTTGCAAGAGCTCGAAAGCAGCGGGACCCTGAACCTGGTGGGATTTTATGCGCGGCGCGCGCGCCGCCTGCTCCCCGCCGCCGCTGTCGTAGTTGTCTTCGTCGTGGTGGCCGGCATCTTCCTGCTGTCTCCCATTGAACAGATTCGATACTCGAAAACCGCGCTGGCCACCACGCTGTACTCCAGCAACCTTTGGTTTATTCATCAGAGTTCGGACTATTTCGCCGCCGACACCGCCAACAATCCTCTGCTCCACACCTGGTCGCTGGCGGTGGAAGAGCAGTTCTACTTCGTGTGGCCCGTCCTGGTGTGGATCGGCTTTCCGTCTGTCCCGGTCGCGCAGCGGACTTTGCAAGTTCCTGGCAGGCATTTCAGGTCTGTCCCTCGTGGCCTGCATATGGCTGACCCAAACCAATCAGCCGTGGGCGTTCTTCGGCTCTCCGGCGCGGGCCTGGGAGTTCGGCGTGGGCGGGATCGCGTGCATGGTCCCCGTCACCTTCTTTAAGAATAAGTACGGCAAATTCATCGCCAGTTGGACGAGCCTGCTGATTGTGCTGGGCGCCGCCATGTGGTTTCACCCGGGAGAGGCCTTCCCCGGATCGCGCGCGCTGATTCCCGCGCTGGCAACGGCGTTGCTACTGGTAGTAGGCGCGGCTGAGGTTACGGCAGGCGCCGGGCGATTGCTGGGTCATCCCATCCTGCAATCGTTCGGGACGGCTCTCGTATTCCTGGTACCTGTGGCACTGGCCGTTCCTGATCTTCGCTGCAGTAATCTTTCCCAGAATTTCGGTCTACGGGCGTGTGGTGGCGGTGACTAGTGGCGCTGCTGGCCGCATTTCTCACCCAGCATGCAATCGAGAATCCGGTCCGCTTTAATCGCGTCTTGATGTCGCGGCCCGCGTTGTGCCTCGAGCTGGCGGGCGTGCTCATGGTGGTAAGCCTCAGCATTTCACTGGGCAGCTACCGTTTGTCCAGAAATAGAGAAACGGTCCCAGGCCAACGCTTGCTGGAGGCGGTCGAGGACGAGTTCAGTCCGCTGTCGAATTCGGGATGCATCGCCAATTTTGGTGAGACCCGTGCCCATCCCTGCTTTTTTGGAGACCAAGCAATCTGATACCACCGTGGCATTGTTTGGAGACTCACACGCGGCCCACTGGTTTCCCGCATTCGAAAAGATTGCGCAGGAGAGGAATTGGAGGCTGGTCACATTTCTGAAATTCGCCTGCCCCACGGCGGACGTGCCTGTGTACAATCCCCGGCTCGGACGGGTGGAAACCGAGTGCGGGCAGTGGCGGAATGATGCTGTACAACAAATCGTCGCGCTCCACCCCAACCTGATCGTAGTCGGCAATTCGAGCAGCTACGTGAATCACTCCGAACCGGCCCGAGGGATATGGCACTTTGACCGCAGCGGAATGGGAAGGAGGCACCCGCCACACCGTCGGCACTTTCGACCAGGCCGGACTTCGGACTGTCGTCTTCCACGATGTTCCGCTGCCCAGGATGGACGTGCCGGTTTGCCTGTCGCGAGCGCTGGCGCACCGCTGGTATCACGAAATCTGGTGCGATTCGCCTCGTGCCGACGCGCTCGATCCTGATGTGTTGCGTGCGGAGCAGAAAGCCGTCACTGGGTTGAGAGCAGTATCGGTCGTAGACTTCTCCGACGTCTTCTGCGATGCCGCCACCTGCAGAGTCGAGGTTGCAGGAGAGCCCATCTATCGCGACCAGGACCACCTGGACGCAACGTTCTCGCGCTCTCTCGCGCCCATGCTCTCGTCAAAGTTGGCCGTGCTCGTGCATCCCGACGCGATCGCCTCGCGGTGACTGGTGATGATTGGTATCTCCGCCTGATTACAACACTTGTGTTGCACACGGAACAACGCTTTTTTCGCCTTGTTCGATTCAGTGCCACTAATTCTGGGCGGCCTTCAACAACAGAACCACTTCCCGCTCGAGCACAGAAAAATCGGTTACGCCGTTGTGTTTAGTGTGAATCCGGTTGTCGCGGCCAATCACAAAGGTTGTGGGCAGGCCCAGCACGCCGCCAAAGGCGTCAGCCAGCTTGATGTCACTGGGAACCACGGGTAGTTGATCTGGTACTTGCGATAGAAGCTCTGCAGTTCCTGCGCATCGTCGTCCACTGAGAATCCGATCACCTGCAGTCCCTGGCCCTGATACTTTTTCTGCAAGGCGATAAATTGAGGCACCTCTTCCGCACAGGGGAGGCACCACGCGGCCCAGAAATTTACCAGCACAACTTTGTTTTTGTAGTCCGCTGTGTGGATCGCGCGACCGTTCAGGTCAGTAAAGGAAAGGTCCGGCACAGTTGGCAGGCTGTCACGGCTGAACCGGGCAGAGTTCCAATGTCCGCGTGAATGCGTGACCAGATAAGCACCAGGGACCAGGCAGAACGCCGCGAGTGCGATCAGCAGATTGCGAATTTCAAACCTCCTATTCACCGGAGGCCACAGGTAATCCTTTGTCTTTCCAATTTGTGCCAAAGCTGGTCTCTAAATAAAGAACGCGAACGCTGGTGAAACCGGCTTTCTTCAACTCCGCATAAGCCGGACGAATGTTGGGGCAGTGGTCCCACGGGCAGCAGCCGCAGTAGATGACCACCGGGCTGTCTTTGGGCAGTGACGCCGCTCGCGCGCGCAGCTTTTCCATGCCTTCCGGCCGGGCCACAGGGCCAATATTTTCCGCTCCCGGAATGTGCGCCTGCGCATAAAAAGACTTCGGTCCTACATAGAGCACCACGGGCTTCCGCGCCCCTTTAAGAGCCTGGGCCAGTTCCTCTGGCTGGATCAACTGGTCGCTTCCCGGCGGCAGCGGATCTGTCCTGCTTCGCCGGATCTTGTGCCAGGGCAAACGCAACAGCTGCGGCCATTACGGTGAAAAGGGAAACACGGAAAATCAAAGAGCGGAAGATCGAAGGTTGAATATTCATTGGACCGGCCATTTTTGTGCGACGTTGCGGCGCACAAATCTTAGTTGCCGCAAAACATGGACGTCAAATTCGCATTTGCTAAAGATTGAATACCATTGTCCAGGGGCTAATGTGAATGGAAGGTTGAGCAGAATCAACTTGTCCAGTGCTGACTTCAGAAGGTGCCCCGCCCAAGCAGAGCTTGGACGGGGCACCCTCGAGTGATGGAGTGCTACGGTTTGGCTTCGTAGACTATGTTGAACGGGGTTTCCGTCGCTCGGCGGAAACGATTGAAGCCGGCTGCGGTCACCACCTCCCGAATGCGGCCCTCGCCGGCCTGGGCGCCCAGGCACAATCCGACTTCCTGCGACCGTGAACATGGCGTGCACAGTAGCGTGGAGAAGGAATAGTAGACCCGGCCCACGGGATTCAGATTGTCTTTCAACTCATCGTTGGCGAAGGGCTCGACGATCATCCATGTGCCATCCTCAGCCAGGGACTGCCGAACGTGCGCCGCTGCCCCGACCGGGTCACCCATGTCATGCAGGCAATCGAAGACGGCCACGAAGTCATAGCCTTTGCCGGGAAACTCTTTCGCCGCGGCCACGTTAAAGCTGACGCGGTCGGAGACCCCGTTACTCCGGGCCGACTCGCGGGCCGCCTCGATGGACTGGTCATGGTAGTCGAATCCGAAGAATCGGGACTTGGGAAAGGCTTTCGCCAACAAAATCGTGGACGCCCCTTTTCCGCAACCCACGTCCGCCACTCGCGCCCCCGCCTCCAACTTCGCCTGGACACCGTGCAAGGCCGGGATCCATGTGCTCACAAGATTCGCGGCATAGCCGGGACGAAAGAATTTCTCACATCCGTGAAAGACCCCTTCCTCGTGTTCATGCCAACCCATCCCGCTGCCGGTGCGGAAGGCTTCGGTGATCCGTGGGACCGCAGCGAGCGACCCTAATGCCAGCTCAAACGCGCCGGGCAAATATGCAGGGCTGCTTTCGTCCGCCAGCGTGAAAGCCTGTTCCTCACTCAGACTGAACTTGCCAGTCTTCTCGTTGTAGGTGATGTAGCCGCCGGCGGCTTGTGAAGAAAGCCACTCGCGCAGGTAACGTTCATCTGTTTTCGTCCTAGCGGCGAGTTGTGCAGAGCTCATGGGGCCGTCGAGGAGGGCTTTGTAGAGCCCCAACTTTTCTCCAATGACAACCATGCCGCTATGCACCGCGGCGCCGAGATCGGTAACAAATTGTCCGATGAAAGCGTTCAGCTTATTCATATCCAGCGTGGGAACCTGTGCCGTACTCATCGATTTATTTCTCCTTTTGCGAATGGATGCTCGTCCTGCAATTGCAGGTGGCGTGCCAAAAAGATGAGGATTACGAAGATTTTCCTGGGTGCTATCAACTCTCTGATTCGCAATAGTTTGCAGCTGCGGTTTCAAGGAGGAAAATAACTAACGTGGCCGGCCCGCTGGTTTGTGCTAACCGCACGGTTAACCAGGTATCTGTTCGGTTAGTTTTGGGCGGTTGATTAATACCTTCGTGACGTGGTCACACCCAGGCAACCGGAGAAGCTAGTGCCCGCAAGAGTGCGAGCAAAGGAGAATTGGTTTCATTTCGGCCGAAGGTCTTTGGCCATTGAAGGACCGCAACTACACCTATCCGAACCCAAGGCCGTGACTTGCGAACGGCTTAACTGCCCACTTTTCTGGCGTAATCATCGAGCGTCTTCCTGGTTTCCTCTGCTCTAGCGGCCTCATCGGACGCCTGTTTTTTCTCTATGCGATCTACTAGGGTTTGAGATTCGCGATCTTTGTGCGACCCGCAATCTTCCGATTTCTGCTCCATACCAATCACCTCTGCCAAACATCATGCGCGGCAACTGGACGGAATACTGTGCAATCTTGAACGGTCTTGAAGAGCGGCGGTGCCCAAAGCGGCCCTCGGGGACGACTGACTCGCGGTGGATCCTGAGTACGACAGCTGAGGCCAGGGCACAAGCCCCCACCTTCCGCCGAATTCGACTAAAGGCGGGGGAATCGCAACTATTTTGCCGGGATCAGGTCGAACTTGCCGGACGATTCTTCATAGAAGAGCGCTCCCTCTTTGGGATCGCCCCCACTCCAATGCTTCCATCCACCGGGAACTCGCAGGAAGGCGCCTGGCCCCACACGCTTCTCGCCGGCAGCGTCCTTGTACAGATAGGCGCCCTTGATGACAACAATCGAAACATCGTTGGTATGGGTATGCATACCGGCATCGTATCCCGGAGCAAACTTGCTGAACGTACCGTGCGCTCCCGTTTCTGCATCGCCCCAGATTGCAGCCGTGGAGACCCCTCTTGTAGTTTCATGAAAACTTGCCTGATCGGCGGAGACGAAGACCACTTTTCCCGCCTGCTGTCCCTGCACGAGCCCGATGGACCACCCAATCATCAACGTCGTGGCTAGTCCGATAGTCAAAAGCGATTTTTTCATGCTCTCTCCTTCACGGAATTCGTCGCGGCTTCCGACGCCGGGCGAATTCTACACTGTCGGCAGCGTTAAGGTTCAAAGTCATTTGGTGTTGTGGTTTTGGGCTCTGGCGAAATGGGCTACTTCGGATAAGTCCCACTACCTCCGGCGTCATCCTGAAGGACTTCAGTCCTGAAGGATCTTGCGCGGTCCACCACAGTTGCCGCATGGCGCATATCCGCTGCATGCCAGATCCTTCGCAAGCTCAGGATGACGCCATCAGGATGTGGATAAGATCCAAACAGATCCGCTACCCATTCTCGCAGCGTTCCGCCTGATCAGATTTTGCGCGTATTATTATTGAGCTTGACTTCGTCTACAGCCAAACCAAGCTAAGGCATTCCACTCATGACAGTGTCGGTAATCATGCCGGTCTACAACGAGCGCAATACTCTGCGCATGGTTGTAGAACGCGTGCTGGCGGTCCCGCAAGAAGTGGAATTGATTTGCGTGGACGATGGTTCGCGCGACGGATCCCGGGAGATTCTTGCGGAATTGCAGAGTCAGCATCGCAACCTACGGGTTTTTCTGCAGCCGAAGAACATGGGCAAGGGAGCGGCCCTGCGACGGGGCATACAGGAGGCTACCGGGGATTTCGTCCTTATTCAGGATGCGGACCTGGAATACGACCCCGAGGACTACACCAACCTGCTCGAGCCCCTGATCGAGGGCAAAGCCGACGTGGTTTACGGCTCGCGCTTTCTGGGCAGCCGGCCGCATCGGGTACTTTACTTCTGGCATTCGGTAGGCAACTGGGCGCTTACCCTGCTCTCAAATTGCCTCACCAACATCAACCTGACCGACATGGAAACCTGCTACAAAGTATTCCGTCGGGAGATTATTCAGGCCATTCCGATCGAGGAAAATCGCTTTGGTTTCGAGCCCGAGATCACGGTCAAGATTGCTAAGCGCCGTTTGCGGATCTACGAAGTCGGCATCGGATACTGGGGCCGTACCTACGAAGAAGGAAAGAAGATCGGATGGAAGGACGGCGTCCGCTGTCTCTGGTGCCTGCTGAAATACTCAATCAAGGAACGGCCTGTTCGCCTGGCGCAGTCGGCTTCCCCGGAACATCCTGCCCTCGTGGCACGCCGGGATGAACCGGATTCTCGCGCTGGAGACTAGTTGGAGCCTGGCTCGAGGCACACCCTCAAGACTGCGAAGGCCACGAAGACCGCAGTCAGCGAACCCGAAAGTGTGCGAACCAAAAGCGCAGGATGCGCTTAAACCTGTCGAGAACCAACACGAAATAACTCTGTTCTTGGGGTCGTGTTGCTCGAACTCAGGGACTAACAGTGATGACGGACGTTCCATCCCTAACAACGGCCGGAGTGAATGCAGTCGACCACTCGGCAATAACGTGGAACGTACCCGAGGTACTCGGAGCATGGTACGTCACTGTCACGGAGAGTGGAGGGGTGTCTTCTCCCTGAATCGTACCGTCTGGGCATGGTCCAGCAGGCGGCGTGGTATCCGACCAGTTGCACTGCGCGCCGCTGGCACCATTTGTCTGTAGTTCGGCGATGCTCCAAAGGGCGAACGGAGCGCCGGGACTACCTGTAACCGTAGCATGCAACGTCACTTCGCCACCTGGGGGGATCGTGACGGCCGCCGGTGAAACGGTCACAGTCACTTTATTAAGGTCTGACTGGCTATAACCACCACCACAGCCGGTGATGACAATCAGCAGGGCGAGTGACTCGACGCAGAGGGCTTGGGACGACTTCATTACAGACCTCCCATCAGGAAGATCATTTGAATTGTTGGGCCTAAGCAGGCGGAATTCTACACCCAGCTGCCTCCATTTGCGTCAATGTTGGGCGGGCGGGTGAGAGCCGGAGGATCGCTGACGACGATAGCGCGAGCGCGCGCTATTTGTTCGGCATCGCCCTCAAGAATTGACCCCAGCAATCGAATCAGGACTCAGTGATCACGCTCATTCACTTGAGGAAATCGCATTGCTGGGATAAATAGCTATAGTGGCGCTGACCATCAACATTACTTTTGTCGCGTTCGGCGGTAGGGATTCTTCTAGCGATTACATTAGCTACGCCCCCGGTATCGTCGGAGATGAGTATTCGTCCAGGTAGCGGTTGTAGAGTTCCGCCTTGTCTCTAATATTTGAAGTTTTCATCCAGTTTTGCGAGGCAGAGGACTGCGTTGGGTCGTTCGCCCCGCGCCCAAAAAATGAACGTTGGGTAGAAAGAAGGCACCACGTGGTGATCCCACTGGAATTTTTCACTGCGTAGAATTGAGCCTCGATACTTCGAGATCTCAGCATGCTGCGTTCGCTTCCTGATAGTAGATGAGCACAGTAGCCTAAGTGGTATCGCGCCAAGAGGCACGATGAACGTGGGTCGGTATTGGTTAATTTCTTCATAGTTCCATTCTTCAAACAGCGTTACGAATCAGGATTTTCCTGACATCTTTCTTGCCTCACCACAACGTCACGCCAGCAGTTGCGTTCGGGCAGCCATTCGCTCCAGTATGTCAAGCGATAGAGAACTTCCTTCCCCTCCCCTATCGGTGTGCGCCACACCGTGACTGAATACTCCATGGCAAACCCTCAGCAGTGGGTGAACGAACCGAGACGATTGCAAGATTAGGTTTTATCTGGCTCGACGTCGTTGATCCGCAGCAATGAAAACTCATTGGCTCGGCACCGTTCGCGCAACCCAGCAGTTCAACGCCTTGTCATGCCCTTCCGTAACGACGGATCCATAATGGCACGGTGTTACTTTTGAAACCTGAAGTAACGCATGAGCATTTCTCTGTTTGGGCTATTGCGCTGTTGGGGATCGAACTGTGACGCCGGAAGCAATCTTCAGAGTTCAGCAATCTGAGATTTGATATTTCTTCGGGCCCTTGCAGTTTCTCTGGCCGAAAGGGATTCATCCGTCATTTCGTGTCCCGCGGTCTTAAAGGAATTTTCATGCTGAGGACTTCTGTCTTACTGCTCATCGGCCTTTTCCTTGTCGGATGCGGAGGAGGAACGATTCCTGTTGCCCCTCCGCACAACAGTGGATCGTCCAGCGGCACCGGTTCGAGTAGCGGATCGTCCGGGAGCAATAATTCCGGCAGCGGGTCGTCGGGTAGTGGGGCCTCTAGCAGCGGCACCTCCAGCAGTGGGTCTTCCGGCAGCGGCAGTTCTTCCGGGAGCAGCGGATCGTCTGGCGTCGGTTCCTCCGGCAGCGGCGGGTCGTCTCCTAACAGCGCACCTTCCGGGGTGGTCGGTCCGAGTTCGTTTACATTTTCTGGTTATAACTGGGGAACGGACGGCGGTACAGCGCCTCCAGTGGGGAACATAAACGGCAACGTGGGCACGTTCGATCCAAACAATGTGACAGTTGGATCTGAGCTTGCCTTGGCACTCACGCAAACCAAGAACGGCAGCGGGATCCAGTCCGTCGGGTCGGAGGTCATCAGCAAGCAGACTTTCACCTACGGAACATTCGAGTTCACATCCAGGGTGTCGGAGGCTCTATCCGGTTCCGATGCCGGGGGCTTTCTGTATGCCACCAACTCCGAAACCGAAATCGATATGGAGCAGGTGGGCAACAAGCCCGATGCCGTGGACTGTACGAACTGGCACGGAGTGTCAAACTTCCAGGACACCCAGGTGTTCGGATTCGACCAGACCAACAGTCACGACTTCAAAATCGTGTGGCAGCCCACCTTCATCGACTGGTACGTGGATGGCCAACTCGTCGTGCACCACACTCAGGGTATCCCGAGCGCTCCGGCATACTTTTTGTTCAATATATGGGGCACGAACAGCTCTTCCTGGGGAGGCACGGCAACGATTGGACCGACGCGATACATCTACGTCAGCAGCTTCAAGTACACCAAGTAGTGCAATCGGGTAACGGTGTGATTTGAAATCTTGAAGAATTGTCATTCCGAAGCGCGGCTCTTGCGCGAGGAATCTGTTTCTTCACCGCCGGCAACAAGCAGATTCCTCGCCGATAAAACCGGCTTCGGAATGACAAAGAGGTTGGTGTGGTCCCCCCGAGACGCCGCAGACCACACATCACCACTCCGCACGGCCAGTGACCTTCGTACTCAGGCTGGCCTTTAGAATCAACGTATAATCGGGCTAAATCGATCGTTCTCTAACAAAGGACTTAAGGGTGGACCCTGTTCTGGCATCGGCGATCTTCGTTCTGGGGCTGGCTTTCGGCAGCTTCCTGAACGTGTGTATCTACCGCCTGCCGCGAGACTTATCCGTGGTGCGGCCGCGGTCGGCCTGCCCCGGGTGTGAGCGCCCGATTGCCGCTTACGACAACATCCCGGTTTTGAGCTGGCTGATCCTGCGCGGACACTGCCGCAATTGCAAAACCTCTATTTCGCCACGCTACTTGATCGTCGAACTCCTGACCGGGGCGATCTTCCTTGTGACCTACGCGCACTTTGGCACGAGCCTGGCGACACTCAAATATTGCGCCTTCGGATTCCTGATACTCGGACTGATCTTTACCGACGCGGAAACTCAGCTTCTGCCGGACAAGATGACCCTGCCGGGGCTGGCCCTGGGGCTGGGTTTCAGCCTGGTGGTTCCGGTCAACGATCTGGCTTCGCAGCTGTTGCCTGGACTGGTGTCATTACCGTTAAGCTCCGACGTTTCCTGGCATCTGCTGTCGCTGGTGGACGCCGCTCTCGGGGCAATTGTTGGAGCGTCCTTCATCTATGGAGCGGGCGCCATCTATCTGCGGGCCCGGGGCGTCGAGGGCATGGGCTTCGGCGACGTCAAGCTGATGGCGATGATTGGCGCATTTCTCGGCGCCAAACTGACCATCTTCACTTTGTTTTCCGCCTCGATTGCCGGATCGCTGTTCGGCGTTTCCACCGTGTTGGCGGTTTGGATCAAGCGCACGCGACGTCGCATGAAGCGGAATCATGAATCGGCGGGAGAGGCACGGCGGCGGGCCTGGGAATCGGCCGCGATCGCGCTGCGCCGCCATCAAATGCCATTTGGTGTTTTTCTCGGCGGCATGGCCATGGTCGCGTTGTTCTACGGCAACAGTTTCCTGCGCTGGTACTGGGGGTTGCTGTGAGACTGGCGACCAATCCCATCGTCCTGCGCATGGTGCTGGTCTTTGTGGCCGCCGGTTTTGCTTTTATTGTGGGGCTGCTCATGATGCGGCGTATGCGCCGTAGCATCAGCGAGGAAGGCTCCTTTGCTGACACATCTTCTTCGGTTGCGGCGTCCGAGAGTTTTCCGCTGCATACTTATCATGCGGTGATCCAGCAACTGAAGCAGCAGAAACATGAGCTGCAAAGTCTGCAATTGCTGGAGCGGCGCCGCGCCAAAACTTCAGAGAACATCAGCGCAGCGGTGCTCTCGAATCTTTCATCCGGAGTGGTCTTCTTCACTCCCAATGGGCTGGTAAGGCAAGCCAACGCTTCCGCGAAACAGATCCTTGGATTCGCTTCGCCCGCCGGGATGAGTGCGGCTGAGATCTTCCGCGAGGCCAAACTTGATTTCCGCGTCGAACGGGTCCTTTGCGAATCTGGCCGAGGCTGTGAATGTCAGCTTGCACGAGAAGAAGAAGTTTCAGCGACTGGAAGCGAGCTATCGCACTCCTGCAGGCGAGGAACGCACCCTGGATATCACGGTGAGTTCGGTGCACGCCCCCGACAGTGAAGTGCTGGGCGCGGCCTGCCTGGGTGTTGCTTGTCTGATCAGTGACCGCACCGAAGTGACTGAAATTCGCCGTCAGCAGGAGTTGCAAGGCGAAATGTCGGGCGAGATGGCGCTGGGTTTGCGCAACTCGCTGACCACCATCGCGGGATACGCCCAGCAACTGGCCGCCAGCCGGGACCCGGAGCTGGCGCGGCAATTGGCGTCTGATATCGCCGCGGAAGCGGCACACTTGGATCGTACGATTGGCGGCTTTCTCGCAGGCGCAAGGGCTGCGGGCGCCGGTTCGAAAGCTTGAGTTCACTACGTCGATGCTGTCCTCGGTTGACTGAGCCAGCAGGACGGAAAGAAATGGAGCACTTTATGAAACGCATCGCATATGTTTTTCTGGCCGAAATTGTTCTGACGGGCATGCTGGTCGGCGTGTCCGGCGCGCAATCCGAGCCGCTGGGCGACTACGCCCGTTCCGTCCGCAAAGAGCGAGAAGGCGCCGGCGTCGGCGAAGAAATACGACAACGACAACCTGCCCAGTTCCGACAACATCAGCGTGGTGGGAAATGCCACCGACTCGGCTGGCCCCGAAGACGCGAACCCGGCGCCCGACACAACCGTCGTTAAGCCGGAAGATGGCGCTACGACTCCCGCTCCGGCAGCGCAGGACGGGACTAAGAAGACGGACCCGAACGATGCCTGGAAGCAGAAGATTGCCGATCAGCAGGGCAAAGTTGACCTGCTCTCGCGTGAATTAGATGTGACCCAGCGCGAGTATCGCCTCCGCGCCGCCGCTTTCTATGCAGACGCCGGCAACCGTCTCCGCGGTTCGGCCGCATGGGACAAGGAAGACGCTGGGTACAAACAGCAGATTGCTCAGAAACAAAAGGCAGTGGATGACGCCAAGAAAACTCTGGACGATCTGAAAGAACAGGCACGCAAGGCTGGAGTTCCCGCGAAGCTACGGGAGTAGCAAGCTCGACGTACGCATTCACCAAAGCCTTCGGGGTCTGGCCCGGAGGCTTTTGCGTCTAGTTCTGTCCCGCCAGGTATCTTTGCTGGCATTGTTTGGCTTCGGACAACAACTGATCGTACTCGCTCGACCCGCGGAGCTTTACCAGCATGGGGTCGAAACGTAACTGGGAATAAGCACAGAAGTCCCGGTCAATCGCACTCTTTAGCATGTGCACGGCGGCCGACTTCTTACCGCAGAAAGTCAGGATAGCTCCCGGATAGAACGCGAGTTCAGGGTCGGGCTCGGTGGGCTCAGTGGTTTCCATCTGGTGGGCAATTGCGTCCAACGCTGGCCCGGCTTTCGGATCGAGACACGCTTCCAGGAGATCGCGACCGTACCGGGGACCACCAGGCATCTGTTTCACAGCCTTGCGTGCCTCCTCCACGTTGCCTTCTCGCAACAGCAACGAAGGTGTGACATAACGCGCCCATTCAGAACCAGCATCCGGTCGGATGAAATCCTTTGCCCGGGCAGTCTGGCCCAATTCCATGAACCCCCAGGCACAGGACCGAAACTGATAGTTCCCGGGATCTAAGCTCAGAGCAGCATCGCACTCGCGAGTGGACTCCTCCAACATCCCGGCATAGCGGAGAACATACCCGAAAGTAAAATGGGCCGCGGCGCTCTCTGGATGCTGTTTGACCAGCATCCGGGCATCCTCATAAGCCTTTAGCGGTTGCCGTCGCTCCACATGGTTAATCACCAGTTGCGCGGCCGCCGCAACCAGGTTGGAATCCAGAGCCCTGGCACGCTCCAGGGCGGCATTCGAGCGCTGGATCATTTCCTCTCCGCCATTTGAGTAAGTCGTGTCGTAGTAGTACCGCAGTCCCAATGCCTCCCATGCGGGTGCATAGCTGTCGTCAATTCCTACAGAACGCTCCAGCATTTTTATCGCTTCTTTATTCGGAAGTGCGTCATGGGGCACGGAGACACTTCGCAGGTAAAGGTCATAAGCTTCCTCGTTTTTAGGACGGGTTCCGGTGTCTGCGAGGGTCGTTCCTCCCAGGACCGGCAATAATCCTTGCCGGACTTTGGCAGTGATCTGTTCGCGCATCGCGATCATGTCTGGAGTTGCAGCGGTCAGCGTGTCCCGCCAGATGACCCGGTTATCGTCGACGCTTACCGCTTCGAGGGTGACTTGCAGCCGGGTCCCCTCTTTCAGGTAGTGCCCGGTCACAATGTCGGATACCTGCATCTCACGGCCAGCTTTTCGCAGGTCCAAATCTGGTCCCACGTACTTGCTTGTGGTGGCGAAGGGACGAATGGACAAAGAACGCGAATAACTCAACGTGTTCGCAATTTCATCAGGCAGGGCCAGCCGGAGAAAGTCAGTGTCGTTATCGGAACTGGAGTTCTGGAAGGGCAGGACGGCGACGGTGGTCGGGTTTTCGGGACCGGTTCGGGATGTACTGTGATAGTTGGTCCGCCACAGAACGAAACCGATCAGACACAGAACAAGGAGTCCGCCCAGCCCTGCGATGAGCTTGTATCGATTTCCTGCTTTGGATGCCGGCTGCGGTGCGGGCAGCACTTCGGAACGTCCAGAACTTGAATCGCGCCTCGCCCGTATCAGATCGGCTTTCATCTCGGAGGCGTGCTGATATCTGACTTCCCTGTCTTTCTCCAGCGCCTTGGAGATGATGTGTTCCAGGTCCGAAGGTAGATCGGGATTAAGACGGACAATTGAGGTTGGGGGCCGATGGAGAATGGAGTCGAAGATAGCCCCGGATGTGTCCCCCTTGAAAGGAAGGAACCCGGTCGCCATTTCGTACAACAACACACCGAAGGAGAAGAGATCCGTCCGAGCATCCAGGACCTTCCCCAGCACCTGTTCCGGAGACATGTAGGCCACGGTGCCAAGGGCTGCCCCCGGGCTAGTGAGATTGTCCTCGGTGGCCGTCGGAGAAGACTGCGTGGCCTCGCCTGCGACCTTGCTGGCGGAACTGACCGGCGCCGTCACTTTCGCCAAGCCAAAATCCAGAATCTTGGCATGGCCCCGCTTGGTGATGAAGACATTGGCCGGCTTGATGTCGCGGTGCACGATTCCTTCGGAGTGCGCCGCGTCGAGCCCGTCCGCGATCTCGATTGCCGACATCAACAGGTTTTCGATCTCCATGGGTTTCCCCGCGATGCGGTGCTTCAGGGTCACGCCCTCGAGGTACTCCATGGCGATGAAGCGCTTGCCTTCATGTTCGCCGATTTCGTAAATGGTGCAGATGTTGGGATGGTTCAAGGCGGACGCAGCGCGGGCTTCCCGCCGGAAGCGTTCCAGCGCTTGCGGATCTGCGGCTACATCATCGGGCAGGAACTTTAGCGCAACGAAGCGGCCGAGGGAGGTGTCCTCGGCTTTGTAGACCACACCCATCCCTCCGCCGCCCAATTTTTCGATGATGCGGTAATGCGAGATAGTTTGGCCCAGCAAGCAGAAAAGCCCTCGTCCTTAGGCGCGCATGTTATTTGCACGGCAAGGGCAAGTCAACGTCTATCGGAGCAAGAGGATCAGGCCGGAATGCTAGCCGGCGTATTCTTGTAGAGCGCCTCCGTGATACCCAGCTGTGCGCGGCCCCGTTCGTCCAAATTTGCCACCGTGCCACGCCCCACAAAGTTGACCTCGAAGTTGTCGGCGGGAAAATCGGGCGGCGTTTTCCCAGCGAGGAAGGTGAGCGCCTGTCTTTCCAGATATGCGCTGTTCTTTGGACAGCCAGGAGCCGAAGGGATGTACATCACGTTGCTGTAGCCGCTTCCCCGGTGCTCGTTCTCGACAGCGTGAACTACGTCGCAATGCCAGAAGATCGTGTCCCCGGGCTCCATCAGCGGGATCGATGACAGCGCCTTAACCAGCGTGCCATGTTGCTGATCGTTAATCGAAAGCGCTCTTCCCGGCAAGGCGCCGCAGAGGTCATCTTCGCGCACATCGTCTTGAATGGCGCGCAGCAGAACGTAAACCATCGACTCGGCGATGGGAATCAGTTGCAAGGTTCCGTCTCCCGGCCCCTGGCGTGTGAGAGCTGTCCAGCCCTGAAACGTGCGGAACATCGAACAGACCGCCGGCGATTCCACTTCCTGCACCTGGGGACGGAAGGCGGCGGCAAAGGCACTGTACTTCCGCCAGTCGCCGGTAAACACGTGACGGTACACCTTGCGGAAATTCTCATCGAGCCAACGCTCGACTGAGCCGCCGTCTACGTGCGGCGAAAGGCCGAGGGATGCCGACCCGGGCGGACGACGGCGGATGCGGTCGGCATAAGCCGGGGTCTCACTCGGATTGATGTAACGCACTCCCTCGTGCTCTGCCAGCCACAGATTGTTCAGGAAAACACGAACGTTAGTCAGTTCCTCCGACTGCCGTGCTTCTACCTGGGGGCGTGACCAGTAAATTCCATAAATCTGGGGCTTCGCCGCGGCCAGCGTGCCAAAGTATTTGTCCTCGGCGCGGTTCGCGAGTTTCGCGTCCAGGTCGTTCCTCTCGACATACGCTGCGATCTCGTCATCCCAGCCCGTGGCTACTTCGCTGCTGAAAGTGCCGCGCACAACGCAGGCCCCACGCGACCGGATCTTCGCAATCAGTTCGGCAGGCACTTTTCCCGATGCAAGGTCCTTGTATTGGACGATGGGAATGACGTCGTGTCCCGATTCACGCTCGGAGACAATTTCTTCCACACGCCGCCGCATCTCGGCCTCGACCTCGCGGAAGACCTCTTTGTACTCGGGCAACGCTGCCCGAAGCTGCTGTTTCGTAGTCCGTATCGCCTCGGGGAGATTCTCAATGATCAGGGGCATTGGCGTTGCTCCTTTTGCGCGAACTACGAGGTCCGCGCAGCTGCTCGCGACGCTTCATTCTAGTCCTGATGACCGAATCGAATAAATATAGAGGACGGGCGTCTCGCCCGTCTTCATCAGCGCAGGTCGAACTAGGAAAGGCGGGGGCCCAATCCTCCATTGCTCGCCGCCGCCTTCATTTTCGAAATCTGTTTTACGTGGTGGCGTCCGTGGGCGAGATGAAACTTTCGCCATTGCCTTGCTGTCAGTGGTCCGAGGATGGGATGGTCCAGGAGCTTTATGCGGGAACCGTAGCGTTCCTCGCATTGGGCAATCGCCTTGTCCATGGCGGCGATCTGGGGCCCGATGGCGTCGACGACCTTTTCTACCGGCATGCCTTTGGGTAGAACCATCTCGGGAGATTTCCTGCCGGTCGGAAAGTAGCCGAACTCCGTCACCGCTGCAGTGGACACTCTTTGTTTGAAAGTGGGAATGCCCGCCAGCGGCTTTCCCGCCTTCAGGCAGCGCTCGAAAGCTTTCTGCGTGCCCGTGTAGGTCAGGTAGAGATGCTCAAGCACATCTGCCACACTCCACTTTCCGTTCAGCTTGCGCGTCAGTTGTTCGCTGCTCATCTCGCTGGTCGCGCCAGCAATCGCCTGCTGCAAACTCTCCAGGTACGAATCCATGACCCCTCAGATTGCCCTCTCTAGTAGAATAGGCCCCGGCATTTCCGATTGCAAAATTTCATACGCATGAGAGGAAGGTGACTATGAAGAAGTTGCTGATGGCAATGCTGGGGCTGATGATGGGGCTGATGATAATGACTGGCTGCTCGTCGCAGACGGCGACGCCGACACCCGCCGAGAAACCTCAGCCCAAGCCCGCGGAATTCGTGACTGGACGAGTCGCTTTCCAAAGGCTTCTCATCGCCGCACGTGGGTGGGCACGCGATGCCCAACCCTACCGTCTCGAATCCATAATTACCGACGACGCCAAAGGCAAAGAGGGAAAGTCGGGCATATGGCGAGCATCCTTCGCCTCGCCCGCGCAACGCGGAGTGAAGTCCTACACCTGGTCGGGAGAAGTTGGCTCCGACCGTGGCATTAATCCCGGCACGGAAGACACTTATAGCCCGAGCAACACCAACACCCAGGTTTTCGACGTCGCTTTTCTCAAGGTGGACTCAGACAAAGCACTCGAAGTGGCCCAGAAGCATGGCGGCGATAAAATCGTTGCCAAGACCGCCGATATTCCTGTTATCTACGTGCTCGATTGGAGTTCGGCGACCAACGAGCTTATCTGGCACGTGATTTACGGCGTGACCCGCGATGATTACAAGCTGAGAGTAGCGGTGAATGCCTCCAGCGGCGATTTTATCCGGGTGGAGAAATAGGCACGGTTCGTTTTTGGGATCATCGGAAAGAACCCACGGATATCCACAGAGAGGCGTCATCCTGAGGGACTTCAGTCCTGAAGGATCTCGCGCGTGCTGCACAATTGCCGCCCGCCTTGCGTCGGCACCTTCGCAAGTTCAGAATAACCTGCCGCGGAGTAAAAAAATCAAGTACGACTGTCCGTGGCGACCATAGGGATTTACTTATTGATTGGCTTGAGTTTTTTCTGACGGCTGGCTGGCTTTGATTTTCTCCAGGGCCTTCTTCGCCTCTTCTGCCTGCGGACCGTTCGGCAGAGTTTTCAAGTACTCCTGATAACACTCGGCGGCCTCGTCGAGTTGGGCCAGTTTTTCGAGGGCCTGTGCCATGCGAAAGTTGGCAAACGCGTCTTTAGGTTTGTAGAAAAGTGCTTCGCGGTAACGTTCAAGGGCCGCACGGTAATTCTTTTTCTTGAAATAAAAATCACCGACTTCGATGTCCTTCGCCGCCCGATGCGGATCGTAGGTGTGGAATTCCGCCACGTCTGCGGAAGCATTCTCGTCCGCGTCATCCCGCGGCAGAGTGCTGTTGGGATGGTCCTTGGCGTCGTTGCTGGGCGGGCTCAGGTCGATTCGGCTGTCGCGGCTGGAACTCTCCCCGGCTTCCTTGCTGCGCTCGGAACGCGGAGGAGGTTGGTTTTGATTGGCATCCTTCTCACCTTCCGGACCCTGTCCTGCCGCGGCGGACACGGCCAGGCACAGGTACGCTGCCAGCAGAAAAATCAGTTGCCGCATGGATCTATTGTAACGCTGAAGAGCGGCGTCGGGCGTCAGACCTCGGCAGTGGGTCATTTCGACGAATCCGCTGCAACGGCGTCATCCTGAGGGACTTCAGTCCCGAAGGACCTTGCGCGGACAACCCCAATCGTGCGAGAGCGGATATTCGCTGCGCGCCAGATCCTTCGCAAGCTCAGGATGACCCCATCGTGAAAGGACTGCTAGGTCCGCGCGGTCTAACGCCCCGCGTCGAGTCAAAAAAAGCTGCTCCACGGGGGATGTGGAGCAGCTGGAGTAGTGAACTTAGCGAACTGAAATTACATGGACGGCGGAGCCGCGGCTGTGGGCGCCTGCTGTGCCGGAGCTGCGTCAGTCGAGTTGGTCATGAGGCGAACATCAACGCGACGGTTCTTGGCGCGCCCGTCCCGGGTGGTGTTCGGCTCTACCGGCTTGTCCTTGCCCAGCCCAATCAGATAAATCTTGTGTGCCGGGATGCTGTGCTTCGAAGCCAGGTACTGAATGACCGAATCAGCGCGGCGCTCGCTCAGGGCGTAGTTGTATTCCGCATCGCCTACAGAGTCTGTACCGCCTTCCACCGTAATGATGTAACCCTTGGCGTTGGCCACGTCGGCGGAGAGCTGGTCAAGAGCGTCTTGCGCGGTCTTGGTCAGGTTGTCTTTGTCGAAACCGAAATGCACCGCGGTTTCGGTGACGACGCGATAGTTGTCGAGATTGGCCACGGTGTTCTGCAGCGAATCCACGCGATGGACAGCGTTGTCAGCCTGGGTCTGGGCCTGGCCTGCCTGTGTCGCTGCGGCTTGCGCCTTCTGGTCAACCTCGGCAGCCTTGGCTGTTACTTCCTGAATAGCCGCTTGCGCCCGCGCATCCACATCCTTGATGGCGTTGGTGTTCTTGGCAGTCAGATCATCAAGTTCATTGGTCTTGTTGATCAGCGGCGTGGTCTCTTGACGAACATAATTCTTGCTGGAACATCCGACCGAGGCCGCCATGCTTGTCGCCAGCAGCACAATTAACGAAGTGCGATTCATTGTAGGAGGGCTCCTTCCTCACTCATCTCGCAAAACACAGCTTCTTTGATTCCAAAATCTGTCCACGCGGTTAGCCGGGGAGGGCTTCTCTCGCGCTCGTATTCTACAAGAGCACGGAAGGTGCCAACAGTGGAAATGACGGAACTAGTGTGTAACATACTGATGTTATGGGAGTTACAGCCGCATTGACCCAGGAACGGCTACGGACGGACAGCGACTTTCGTGCAAAGGCGCTACAAACTGAGGAAATTTTATATGGTGCATATTTATGCACCTCGAGCCACAGCGGGCCACGGATTTGCATGGATCCGCACGGATAGACCAACTACAAGGTTTGAAAACAATAGAAGAATTGTCCGTGTGAATCGGCGAAGATCCGCGGCTCGCAGAATTTGATCGCGGGCCGGACGCACTTTGCTAATCGTCTAAAATAGGTATGAAGGAATGGATCTTCAGGAAAAAATCCGCAGCTTGCCAACCTCCGCCGGCGTTTACCTCTACAAGAACGCTGAAGATGAGGTCATCTACGTTGGCAAGGCCAAGAACCTGCGCAGCCGGGTGTCTTCTTATTTTCGCGAGGGGCGATGGGAAGATGCCAAGACCGATTCCCTGGTGCGCGAGGCGGTGGATGTTGATTACATCGTCGTTGCAAACAATAAAGAGGCGCTTGCGCTTGAGAACCACCTGATCAAGCAGAAGAAGCCGCGTTTCAACATTCTGCTGCGCGACGACAAGACTTATCCATATGTGAAGCTCACTTTAGGCGAGCGCTTTCCCCGAGTGTATGTGACGCGGCGATTGCGTAAGGATGGCAGCGCTTACTACGGTCCTTATTTCCCGGCGAACCTGGCTTATCGCATCGTGGATCTGGTCCATCGGCACTTCATGGTCCCGTCCTGCAAGGTTGATCTGACGCGCTATCACCCGCGCCCGTGCCTGCAGTACTACATCAAACGTTGTCAGGGACCCTGCGTGGAAGGATTGACTACACCTGAGATCTATCAGGAAGCCGTCAGGGATGTGAAGATGTTTCTCGAAGGGCGACCCACTGACCTGTTGCGCTCACTGCGCCAGCGCATGGGACAAACCGCGGAAGCCGAAGAATATGAACGTGCCGCAAAATATCGCGACTTGATTTCCACGGTGGAACAGTTACAGGAAAAGCAACGCATCGCCGCGGTCGAAGGCGACGACGCTGATGTCTTCGGCTACCACTACGAAAACGGAATGCTGGCAGTAAATCTTTTTCACATGCGCGGCGGCAGAGTGCTCGACCGCCGAGAGTTTTTCTGGGAAGATCTGCCGGAAACCGCCACCGACCACGTAGGGGCGGGCGCCCCCGCCCGCCCAGCCGAGCAAAGCTCGGCAGTCGCCAAGATATGATGGGCGAGGACGCACATCGCTCCACCGAATCATTCCATCCCGGCGAGTTCTTCTCCGCGTTCCTGAACCAGCTTTACATCGGCCAGCCTTACGTTCCGCGAAACATTTACGTCCCGGTGGAGTTTGAGGACCGAGAAGCCCTGGAAGATCTGCTCTCCGAGCAAGTGGCGGGCGAGGGCGCCCGCCCCACACGAGTTCATATCCTTGTCCCTCAGCGCGGGGACAAGCGAGGCCTTCTCGACCTGGCCGGCAACAATGCCAAGCAGTCGTACGACCAGCGCTTCCGGGTAATGAAGCCGAACGCAAAGGCAATTCAGGAAGCACTGCAGGACGCGCTCGGGTTGCCGGAGCGCCCGCGTCGCATCGAGTGCTTCGACATTTCTCACATCCAGGGAGCTGAGACCGTGGCCTCGATGGTGGTGTGGGAAGACGGCCAGATGAAGAAGTCCGATTATCGAAAGTTCATCATCCGTGACGTAATTGGCGTGGATGATTTTGCCTCCATGCGCGAGGTGGTCACACGCCGCTACAAGCGTATTCAGGAAGAACAAAAGAAGATGCCCAGCCTGGTGCTGATCGACGGCGGCCTCGGCCAGCTGCATGCCGCAGCCGAGGCGCTCGAAGCCCTGGAGATCATCAACCAGCCGCTGGCCGCAATCGCCAAGCGTGAAGAAATTATTTATGTCTACGGCCAAGAGAACGAACCGGTCGCACTCGATCATCACTCGCCAGTACTGCACCTGGTGCAACTGGTCCGCGACGAAGCTCACAGGTTTGCGGTCACCTTCCATCGCAAGCGGCGCCAGATGCGCGACCGTTCCACCGAACTGCGGGAGATCCCAGGCGTCGGGGAAAGCACAACCCGGCGGCTGCTGCAACATTTTGGCAGTGTGCAGGCGATCAAGCAGGCAGATTCGGCGGCGCTTTCATCGGTGGTCACGCGCTCTCAGGCGGAAGCGATTCTGGACCACTTCAGGAAGCAGGATGCGCCTGTACAGTAGCGACGACAAAAGCATTTAACCGCCGAGAACGCGGAGAGCGCCGAGAGATCTCTGAGGATTTTACTCGGCGCTCTCTGCGTTCTCGGCGGTGGAATTCCCTTCCTTGATACTGAGAAAAGCGACGAGACTGCCCTATACTGCATAGCCATACGCAACATCAGGAGCCTCCACCATGAGAGTGAGCGCTTGCTTGATGATCGTGGTCTGCACGACCTGCTTATTCGTGCAGGCACAAGACGATTCCGAATCCGCTGTGCGGTCCAAAATCATCGCGCTGGAGAAAGCCTGGAACCAGGCATACAAGGCCGGGGACGTTCGCGCGCTGGACTCAATCCTCGACAACGAGGTTGTGCTGATCAACGACGACGGCTCGGTCCAGAGCAAGGCCGAGTTTCTGGCCAGCGTAAAGGCCAGTCGAAACAATTCTCAGGAGCAGCAAGTCTCGCCGGAGTCGATGAGCGTACATGTGTTTGGCAACACCGCAGTCTCCACCGGAGTATTTCGCGCCAAAGGGGTCGAAGGCGGGAAGAGTTACGTGCGGCGTGAGCGCTTCGTGGATACCTGGCTGTACAAAAATGGCAAATGGGTGTGTGTCGCCAGCAATGCCACGCCAGTCTTGCACTGAAAATGTGGGGCGGACACTCTTGTCCGCCGCTTTTGACTTTGAAGCCAGCGAATATCATTGTCGAAGCGAATGAGCTAGCAAGTCCAAATCAAAGCGGCGGACAAGAGTGTCCGCCCCACATAGCTACTACTCCGCATCGCGATTTGCGATCGCCACCCGAAACAGCGGCTTGGCCTTTTCTGACGGCTCCATTTCGTATGACTGTCCGGTCTTGGCAGGATCGTAATCTCGCCAGAGCCAGGTCATCGCTTCGGGAAATTCAGCCGCGCCCTGTCCGGAGCTGTGCGTGCCTTTACCGAAGCTGAAATGAAAGTCGTAGTCCTTCAGCTTGAGCGCATTGGCCATGCGAATGTTGGCTAGAGGCCAGCTTCCGTAACGATCATTCTCTTGGTCCTCGGAGCCGTCCTGCAGCCACACTCGAACATTGCGCTTGGGCTCGCGCAACACTTTTTCGGGATAGTCTTGGCCTCCGTCCGGAACCGCAGGGTCTTCCTTCCACTGGATGCTGGCGTAGCTGCCAATCCATGAAATCACGCGGCTGAATCGGTCCGGCATCTGCCATGCGGCATTGAACGAACAGATGCCACCCGACGATAGCCCGGTGATCGCCCAACTGTAAGCATCCTTGCGAATGTTGTATCGCGCCTGTACATCAGCCAGCACTTCATCCCGCAGAAAGCGGACATAGCGGTCGCTCACGGTATCGTAGAGCGTGCTGCGCATGGAATCTTTAAGAGTGCGGTGCCACTTGTCGGAATATGCCTTCACGAAGTTGTAGGTTGGCGTGCCAGGAGAGTCTGCGATGTCGCCGGGGTTGATAAACACGGCGATCATCACGGGAATCTTTTTCTGTGCCATCAGGTTGTCGAGGACATTGAGCGTGGGATTATTTCCATCGCGAGTGGTGTAGCCGCCGCCATCCTGAAAGACCATCAGTGCAGCCGGCATTTTCGGGTCATATTGCGCTGGCACATAAATCCAATATTCGCTCTTCATACCGTCATAAATCTTGCTGGTATGAATGATCTTGTCCGACAGCGTGCCTGACGGAACCCCAGGCTGCAGATAGGAAAGAGGGCCGAACGCCGGCAAATCCAGCTTGCCGCCGAAGTTCGCGCCATTCACTACGTAGTAGAACGAGTGCAGGCGGCCAGCGGGCTCGATATGTGCCGCCGCATACCAAAGATCTGAGCTGGCGAGATGCTGCATTTGCGGACCGGGAGCCTGGTCAATAAACAATGACGGTTGTGATGGCGCCTGGGTGGCAAAAAAGAAATCCGGTCCGCGGCCGGCCCAGGCTGTCCCTTCCTTCAAGTCTTTGGCGTCGAAGGTGCCCGTGACGGCGTCATGCAAACCCGCAGGGTTGGACTTGGCCAGATCGATCAACTGCGGAGCCGACATCTTCTCGGCCGCAATTGCAGGAATGCACAGGCACAGTGACAGACAAACAAGTTTCCACATGGCGCAGATACTATACCGCGTTGACATGCTTAAGAGACCTCTCCGGGCGAAGGCGCCGGGCGAAGGCTGCGCTTACTTTGACCGCTTTATCTTGCCTGGATTCCGAGGCCGAGGGAACCTACCTGTGAATCGACAGCCCGATTTCTTAGGGCTACATTGAAGCATCGGCGAGCCCGCGTACGCCTCGACCTCGATGAACAATCTGAATGTGGTTGTTGCACTCATTACGAGTGACAATGATTACCAGGCTGAACAGGCGGCCTCGGCCAAAGAGACCGCTGCCCGGCTCGGCCTCACAATCCAGGTCGTTTACGCTGACAATGACGCAGTCAATCAGACCCAGCAGTTGATCAAGATTATTCAGAACACTACGCTGCGTACCGACGCAATTATCGTCGAGCCCGTGGGCACGGAAATGATCCAGGTGGCGAAGGCAGCCGTGGCGGCTGGCATCGGCTGGGGGCTTCTGAACCGCGAATCGGAACATATTTCTGAGTTGCGCCGGGGCCGCCGCGCCCCGGTCTTTGCAGTTACGACCGACCAGGTAGAAGTGGGGAGCATTCAGGCCAAGCAGTTTGCGGCGCTGGTAGGACAAGGCAACATCTTGTACATCGAAGGCCCCTCCGGCGCCGGTGTTTCCTCGCTTCGGACGAAGGGCATGCTTTCCGCCAAGCCCGCAGGGCTCGCATTGAAAGTGCTCAAGGGGGACTGGACGGAGCGCAGCGGGCACCATGCCATCAAGTCATGGTTGTCCTTGAGCACGTCGCGAAAACTGGATATCCAGCTGGTTGGCTGCCAGAACGATGCCATGGCGATAGGCGCACACAAAGCATTTGCGGAGTTGACAGACACCCAGGAACGAGAACACTGGCTGAAAGTGCCGTTCACCGGGTGCGACGGTGTGACCAAGACTGGCCAGGAGTGGGTCCGACGGGGAATGTTAGCTGCAACCGTGGTTACGCCTCCCACTGCGGGCCTGGCCGTCGAAATACTGGCCAAGGCGGTCCAGACTGGCTCAGACCCGCCTGCATGCACAGCCAGCGCGCCCTGGTCGTTTCCGAAGCTTGAAGAGTTGAGCAAGAAACGTCCTTTTGTTACCTAGGCATCTCTGCCCCCTTTCTGATTTCCGCTGCGTCGTTTACGCTCGCCGAATGCTATCCTGACTTGTATTCCTACAGCGATCTCTGACCAATCATGTCGAATCCAAACGTACCAGAACCGCTCCCAGGGGCCGAATCCAACGAATCATTCGAAGATATTCTCTCGCAATACGAAAAGACGCATTCGCGCAAGAAGGAAGATGGCGGGAAGCAGCTTGAAGGAACGGTAATCGCCGTTTCTGCTGAATCCGTCTTCTTTGATATTGGTTTCAAGAGCGAAGGCATCATTCCGTTGGCTACGTTTCAAGGGGCAGCCGTAAAAACGGGCGACAAGATGTTGGTGTCGGTCAAGGGCCGCGATCCTGAGGGCTACTACGAACTGTCGCGCCAGAAGATCGCGCAGCCTACGGACTGGTCCTCGCTGGAGCACGCGTTCGCCGAGAAGGCGACGATCGTCGGAACGGTCACGGGCGTGATCAAAGGCGGCTTCAGCGTGGATGTTGGAGTGCGAGCGTTCATGCCCGCCTCGCGCAGCGGTGTACGCGACGCGGCCGACATGGAAAAGCTGGTGGGACAGGAAATCCGCTGCCGCATTATCAAGCTCGATGCGACCGAAGAAGATATCGTCGTTGACCGGCGCGCCCTCGCCGAAGAAGAAGAGCGCGGCGTAAAAGAACGCCGCTACTCGGAGATACGCGAAGGCGAAATCGTCCGCGGCACAGTCCGCAGCCTCACCGACTACGGCGCATTCGTTGACCTGGGCGGCGTGGATGGTTTGCTGCACGTGGGCGAGATCGCGTGGAGCCGCATCAACAAACCGGCAGACGTGCTCTCCGTGGGCCAAGCCGTCGAAGCCAAAGTGCTCAAGGTTGATCCCGAAAAACGGCGCATCTCGCTGGGCATGAAGCAGCTGCAAAAAGATCCATGGGATTCCGCGGTAGCAAAGTACAAGCTTGGAGAACGGGCGCGCGGCACAGTCACGCGCGTACTCGAGTTCGGGGCCTTCGTTGAACTCGAGCCCGGAATTGAGGGCCTGATCCACGTTTCGGAAATGTCGTGGGCCAAGAAAGTCAGAATCGCCAGCGACGTAGTGAAGCCGGGCGAGAGTGTGGAAGTGGTGGTTCTGGGAGTGAACCAGGCGGAACATCGCATCGCTCTGGGGCTCAAGCAGGCGCTGGGAGATCCGTGGGCCAACGTGGCGCAGAGCTTTCCCGTGGGCTCCGTGATTGAAGGGCCGGTCACCAGCCTCACCAAGTTCGGCGCGTTCGTGCAGCTTGCTGAGGGCGTCGAAGGGATGATTCACGTCAGCGATATCAGCGCCGAGAAACGCATCGAATATCCGCAGGATGTGTTGAAGGTTGGGCAACTGGTCAAAGCGCAAGTGCTGGCCGTGGACACGGCAAAGCGGCTCCTGCGTCTGGGCATGAAGCAACTTGTCCCGACCAGCCTCGACGAATACATCGCCGAACACAAAGCAGGCGATGTGGTCACGGGACGCATGGGCGAAGTTTCGGGCGGAAGTGCTCGCGTGGAACTCGGAGATGGCATTAACGCGACCTGCCGGATTGCCGCCGTCGATCCCGCTTCAAAGTTGACGGACGAAGCGGTGCAGTCCGCAGCGAAGCCTGATTTGTCATCGCTGAGTTCGAAGCTTAAGGCTCACTGGAAGAGCGGGGCCGCTGCCGTAGAATCCAAGCCTGAAGCAGTCCGCGCCGGACAGATTCGCAAATTCCGGATCACCAAACTGGATCCTGCGGCGAAGAAGATTGACCTGGAGCTGGCGTAACCGGTGAAGAGAATCGGATTACTTGCGGCGTTCGTAATTTTTCTTACCGCTTTTCTAACTGCACAGTCCGAGAAGCCCGAGTGGTGCCGCGCCTTGCCCCGCCCCGAATATAAGACGTTGGAGCGTGTCCCGGTCACTGATCCGTGGTTCGAGGTCTATCGAGTCGTTCCCCAGGTCTTTGCCATTTACGAACCGCATCAGGCGGAAGAAACTATTTCCTACCTTATCGTTGGAGAAAAGCAGGCGCTGCTCTTCGACACCGGAATGGGCATCAGCGACATTCGCAAAGTCACTGGCGAGCTGACTCATCTGCCTATCGTCGTGCTCAACTCCCACACTCACGACGACCACGTAGGCGGCAATTGGCAGTTCGAAACTGTCTATGGAATGGACACTGACTTCACTCGGACCAACGCCAAGGGTTCGCGTCAGGACGCGCAGGAAGAGCTCGGCCCGGGAATGATCTGCGGTGACCTGCCGAAAGGTTTTGACCCCAAGGCATACGCGACGCGGCCCTGGAAGATTTCCCGCTTTCTTCACGATCACGACAAGATTGACCTTGGCGGAAGGACGCTGGAAGTTGTTTCCACACCCGGCCACACTCCGGATGCCATCGCACTACTCGATCGCGCTCACGGTTTGCTGTTCAGCGGCGATACATACTATCCGGCACCGATCTGGCTCTATCGTCCAGAGACCAATCTCGACGACTACGTCGCTTCCATCAAGCGGCTCGCCGCTCTGGCTCCGCAACTCACGCTCGTTCTCGGCGCACACAATGTACCCTTTGCGCAGCCTTCGGTGCTGGCCACGGTAGTGACAGCAATTGAAACTGTCCGCTCGGGAAAAGTACGTGGCGAACTTCAGGATGACGGCAAGGCCCTGTACCGCTCCAACGGAATCTCGTTCCTGATGCTGGCGCATTCGCAAGAAAAACAGTAGCCGGCGGCCGCTTATTCCCGAGGATAGTCGTCGGCCCTCGCTGGCGGCGACGTACCCAACGCAGGCGTACTGAAATATTGCGGACGAGCTTTCTCCCACTCGACCATGCTCAGGCCTGAAGGATCGTAGAGAATGCGTCCCGCGCGCACGGTCATACGCGCGATTAACTTTGCCAGTCCCGTCCATACGAGCAAAGCCGCAATCGATGTAGCTGAATTTTCCGTTGAGCTGCTCCAGCACGGCAATATCGGCTTCCTTGCCGACCGACAACGTTCCCAACTCAGGCCGCCGAATCTCGTGCGCCGGATTCACCGTGGAACGGCGAATGATTTCGTTCAACGGCACACCCATCGCCAGGAATTTGGACATTACCTGCGTCATGCTCAACACGGTGTAGTTGAGGGTATGCAGATCGGTCGAGATCGAGTCTGGGATGAAGCCTTGCCTGACCGCAGGAACAGCATTGCGGAACCAGAAGCTCCCCGCCCCGTGGCCGACATCGAAAATCACTCCGCGGGCGCGGGCCTCCGCCATGATGGGATTGATCTTGCCATCGGGGAGAATGATGGGAAACTGCTGCGCGAACACGTGAGTATGGATATCGCCCGGCCGCATCTTCTTGAGCAGCAACTCTGCGTAAGTCCTTTCCGGACGCGGCCAGAAGTCGAACATCACGGGCAGGTTGACCATCTGAGCGCACTCTTCGGCCCGATCAACTGCAGTCCACGGCGGATGGGCCGCGTCCCAGGCGTCGTCGGTCCAGTAGTGCGCCGTCTTTACTCCAACAATGACGTCCGGATATTTGCGGATAGTCTCGGCGCAACGCTTCACATCCATCTGGTCAACGGTCTGTTCGAGGCCGCCGTTCATGCCGTTGCCCACG
Source organism: Terriglobia bacterium (assembly GCA_963812835.1). Lineage (GTDB taxonomy): Bacteria > Acidobacteriota > Terriglobia > Terriglobales > Acidobacteriaceae > JAIQFF01. The sequence continues at coordinate 81,094 of CAWEWN010000006.1, read as the reverse complement.
ATGTTCAAGAAAGCCAGCACGCGAACTTTGGCTTGATCGATGACCTCTTCTTTTTCCTGAAGAAACGTTTCGGCGCCGGCGCTGCCCGCATCCACAAGGGTCGTAACTCCGGATTGCAACGCGAGGTCGGCAGGAATTCCCAACGGCTCGAGGTGTGCGCGAGCGTCGGGGGCGAACCAGTTGAGCGGCGCGCCTCCGTGCCCGACGTGAGCGTGGATGTCGACGAGGCCGGGCGTGACATACAGGCCCGAAACATCCACTACCTTCCCCGCCTGGCCGGCGGGAATATCTTTTTCGACCGCAGCGATCTTTCCGGCTGAGACCGCGACATCAAAGTTTCCGTCAAGATGATTAGCGGGGTCGATCACGTGCCCGCCCTTTAATAGCAGGTCGTAGCGAGACGTTTGTCGTCTGCGCGCTGGACGTGAGAATTGTCATGACGAGTATGAGTATCACTCCAAAACTTTTGTGCATCGCGTCCCACATAGTCAGGTCCTCTTTGTACCGGCAGTTACTAATGTGTGGCTCGACAGATTCGGAGAATTCAGGAATCGACTTGGATCAACCATCAGCCATGCCGCCGCTCCGACGAGACACAGCCCCGCAGCCACAAGAAAGGACGCAGTCCAGCCGAAGCGCGCGGCAATTGCGGGCGTCAGTGACGCAGTGACTGCTCCGCCAATCTGCGCCCCCATGTTCATGAAGCCGGAAACCGAGCCGGATGCCTTGCCGGCAATGTCTGCGCTCACCGACCAAAACGAACTCTGTGACAAGTAGAGAGCCCCCGCGCCGCCCGCGAGCACCAGGCTGGCCACCCGAGCGCTGGCAACCTGGGAGCCGAAGGCGATAAATATTCCGGCCAGTGCGATGCCGAAGGCGGCGAGGCCGCAGCGTCCCAAGCGCGGGCCGTGCCACTTCGTGAGTCCGTCGCTGATGGCGCCGCCCAGAAAACTGCAGACTGACATCGCCACAGGCGGAAGCATGGCGTAGAACGCGCTGGCTTTCAGATTCAACCCGCGAACCTGGGCCAGGTAGATAAAAAACCAGCTGAAGAAAATCCAGGCAGTGTAGCCGAAACAAAAATAGCTGACTGTGATCGCGCGCACTTCCCTGCTCCGAAACACAACTCGCCAGGGAAGCAAGCCGCTGCCATCCACGCTTTCCCTCGGCAAGCCGGACCGAATTGTCTCCAGCTCAGAGGCGGACACATACGGATGTTCCGCGGGCGCATCACGAGCCATGAGATACCAGACCGCGCCCGCGATCAGGCCGATCATGGCACATGCCCAAAAAGACGATCTCCAGCCGTAGTGCAGCATGAAATACGTAATCAATGGCGGTGAAAGGCCGGCGCCCGCACCGACGCCGGCGAAAATCCAACCGTTGGCCATGCCGCGCTCGTGCGCCGGAATCCATCGCGCCACAAATTGGTTCGATGAGGGATAAACGACCGCCTCCCCGGCGCCCAGCAGAAAGCGAATCGCAATAAAGAGGAACAGCGCCCCACGGATGGTGGACGGCACCAGGGCGGTCAGACCGGTGAAGATCCCCCACCACACAACTCCCGCTGTCAGCACGCGGCGAGGTCCGTAGCGGTCAGCGAGTCGTCCGCCTACCGTTTGAAAAAGGGCGTATCCGATCAGCATCGCGCTGAACACGTAGCCCAATTGCACGTTGCTGAGCCCGTAATCCTCGGCAATCGAATGCCCGGCAACCGAGATGTTGACCCGATCAAGGTAAGAAACTGCGCTCAGGATGAACAGCCAGAACACGAGAAACCAGCGCACGTGGCTTGTCCTGCTTCACCATTGTTCCTCGGCGCTGTCGGTTGTCAGAAATAACTCAAACACTCTCACGCGGAATGCTCGCGGAAGATCCGGACCAGTTGGTCGGCGACGATCTTGTCCTCTCCGGGTTGCAGCATGAAAGAGTTCATGGCAAGACCTGGCCGGTCTTCACCCGCGCCCATCACAATCGCCGGTTTGGATTCTCGCAGAAGTTGGGAAGCCTGCTTCGGAGTCAAAGAGATTTTCGCTGTGTCCCACGTAATCTGCATATGAGGAACGTGATTCGCGATGTCGGGAGTGAAAAATGCTGTACTGACCCCGGATACTTTCAGAATCTGCTGCGAAATTGATTCCAGCCGTTTTTGCCACTCTGCCGCGAGGGCGTCATGGTCTTCGTTGAGATAGAGCTCGAGCGCTTTCACCATTCCAATAATTTCTTCCTTACCAACTTTCGAGCTACGTCCGAGCGTATCTTCGTGGGGACTGTTGTTCAACAGTGCATAAGCGACCAGATCTTTTCGTCCGATCAGCAATCCGGCGCACTGCGGTCCACGCATGGCTTTGCCCCCGCTGAAGGTCACAAGGTCATAACCCATGTTGGTGTAGTCCCAGAGATGCGAGACCGGTGGCGTGTCGGCCGCTGCATCGTTCATGCACGGAAGCTTGTATTCCTTCGCCAGCTTGACCCATTCATCCACTTTGATCTGCCCGGCGGCGTTGGCGAAGTTGGTGAAGTGCATCATGGCAGTCCGCGGGCCGATTGCCTGGCGCAGCTGTTCGCGCGTTTCGATCTCGATCAGCTTGACGCCCGTGGTGCGGAGCTGGTGGTCGAACGGGTTGCGATGGGATTTCTGGATGATGACTTCCGATTTCAGTCCGGTGAGGTCGGGCAACTGCTTGATGAATGCTTCATTGTCGCCGGTAAGGATTCCCGCCAGTCCGGACTGGATCGCGGCCGCTGCGCCGGAAGTCACCAGTGCGGTGTACCCATCCGGCAGCTTCAGCATTTCGGCAATTCGCTTTCCCGCCGCCACCTCCAGTTCGGGGATGCTCACGAAGTGGCGTCCGGCCTGGGCCATCACCGCTTCAAGTTCCGGCCGCAGGATCGAGCCGCCCAGCATGGTCATCGTCCCTTCACAATTGATGACAGTCGTCACTCCCAGTTCTTCGTAGGGATTACCCGATTGCCCGAAGCCGCTTATTTTTGCGTTCGCTTTCGCGGCGAACAACTTCTTCGGCGTCATCATAGAACCAGGAATCATCGCACCGGCGACCATTCCCAGTGTTCCAAGAAAGCTGCGGCGATTCCATGCCATCCCAAGTCGCATGATCTGCTCTCCTCTCTTGCTCGCGGCGTGTCTGGTTCGAGCTTTTTACTTACGAACGATGGCGGCGATGCAATTGATCTCCACCTTGGAATTTCCCGGAAGCGCGGCCACGGCCACTGTGGTGCGTGCTGGCCCACCATTGGGAAAGTAGGTCTTGAATATTTTGTTCATGGGCTCGTAGTAGTCGAGGCTGGCCAGATAAACCGTAAGCTGCAGTACGCTGTCCATGGTTCCGCCGCCGGTTTCGACCAGCTCTTTTACGTTCTCCATCACTTTCGTGGTGTGGCTGTCGATGTCATCTTTGCCGACCGGCCCGTTCGAGTTGGCGCCCTGCCCTGCAATGTAGAGAAGGCCATTGTGAGTGATGAGCGCAGTAATCATCTGCTTTCCGTCCGCCGGCTTGCCGTCACGGCCGAGCTTGCGCACGCCGGCGTCGCGGCTCTTGGCCTGCGCGCTTGTAGCCATCAGTGTTCCAGCGCCGACGGCAGACATGACTGCTGCGAGCGAGGTCATCAGCTTTCTACGATTGAAGAATGTCGAGGTCATGATGAAGCTCCTTTTTGTTTTCCTGATCGTTCGTTATACTGACAGCGTCTTACGGCAACGCAAAACTGAAAATGTCGCTTCCGGCTGCGACGGCCACGTACTGTTTGTCCAGGACGGCGTAGCTCATGGGCGACGCGCCAAAGTCCTGTCCGGTATTGAAGTGCCACAGCGGCTTTCCGGTACGGGCATCCACCGCTTCGAACGATTGCGCGTCATCACCGAAGAAGACCAGGCCTGCTGCGGTAGTCATGGTTCCACCCGACGAGCGCGCGCGTCCTACTTGCGGATAGCTCCACGCGAAAGACTGTTTGTCGAGATCGTAGGCCAGCAGAATCTTTTGCGACGCTTCTCCCGGAATCCGCTTGACTCCGGTCGAATAGAAAGTTTTTCCTTCCTCAAATTTCTGCGGCTTGGAGAAGAACATCTGGCATTCCTCAAGGGCGAGGAAATAGACGAAATGGGTAGACTCGTTATACGACGGAGCAATCCAGTTGGTCGCGCCGCCGTAACCGGGACATATGCGAGTGCCCTCAGGCGAAGGTTTGAGCTCAGACACGACGGGCCGACCGTACGCGTCAATTCTCTTCGCCCACGTCAATTTCTTAACGAAGGGCACGGCGGAAAGAAATTTTCCGTTGGTGCGATCGAGCACATAGATGAACCCGTTCCGATTGGCCTGCACCAGCAACTTGCGCGGTTGACCCAGGTAAACCGCATCAATCAGAATCGGGGTTTCGGTGGCATCGTAATCGAAAAGGTCATGCGGAGTGAATTGAAAGTACCACTTCAATTTTCCGGTCTCCACATCGAGGGCCAGCACGCAGTCGGTGTACAGATCGTCGCCTGGCCGCACGCTGCCGTCGAAGTCCGGGCTCGGGTTGCTGGTGGTCCAGTACAACGTACCGGTTTCCGCGTCATAGGTGCCCGGCATCCAGGTAGTGCCGCCGCCGTGCAAGTAGCTCTTCCCGGGCCAACTCTCGGAGCCGGATTCTCCGGGAGCAGGAATAGTCCAGAAGCGCCATGCCAACTTTCCGCTGGACGCGTCGTAGGCGGCAACGAAACCGCGCACACCATCGTCCCCGCCGGAGGTTCCGACGATCACTTTGTCGTTTACCACTAGCGGCGCGCCGGTCGCGCCGTAATTTCTGTTCCAGTCGGCGTAGGCGACATCCCAGAGAACGTGACCAGAACGAGCGTCCAGACAAATCAAGTGTGCATTGTCGGTTTGCCGGTACACTCGCGCGTGCCACACCGCCACGCCGCGGCTGAGATGGCCGGAAGCGTCGTCAATCAGTCCCTCGGAGATCGGCCACACGTGGTGCCAAATGACGAGGCCAGTACGCGCATCCAGAGCGTAGGTGTCATTTGCGGAGGTCACGAACATGACGCCGTTCACCACCACCGGCGTCACTTCCAGCCGGTTGGAATTGCTGGAGTGAAAAACCCACTGCGCCCGCAGCTGCGAAACATTCGTGAGATTGATCTGCGAGAGGCTGCTGAAACGGCGCCCGGTAAAATCTCCGTTGTAAGAAAGCCAGTTCCCCCCGGGCGGCGAGGTCAGCAGCTCGGCCGGGCGCACATCGATAACCACGGCCCTTGACTCGGTGGGCAAATCGTTCGACGCCGCCACCATCAGGCAACCCAGGAAAGCGGCCAGCGTCAGGGCCATTCGTCCGCGAGTTCTTTTGCTCAGCCGTCTTTTCCCTGCCATCCCCATGCTCATTGAATCGATTTAATGGAACCGCGCATTATCCACCGAAAATTGCGCGAACGCAATCTTTTGTATCGCCGGAGGGACTCCAGCGCTACAACCGGCCAAACCGTTTAACGGCTTCCTGAATGGATTTGTATTTCTCGATGATCGAATACATGGAGTGTTCCTTGAAATCCATTTCCTGGGCAAGCGCAAGGACCTCTACTGCTTTTGCCCGCGGCACGATCACGACACCGTCCCCGTCGGCAGCGACGATGTCACCCGGCCGCACCTCTACGCCGTCGCAAGACACCGGAATATTGGCCCCGGCAAAGCGGTAGTGACCGACCGAAGTGGATGGAACAATGCCGGTGGCATAAACCGGAAAACCTAACTTGCGCAATTGCCCGACGTCGCGCACGCCGCCATCGATGACTGCTCCGGCAAATCCACGCGCCGACATAGTCGTACCCATCAGGCCACCCATTCCGGCGATGTCGGCTCCGTCTTCGACCACCATCACCCACACCGAATTCTGCGCTCCCTGATCGATGGCCGCCAGCATCCCGCTCAGGGCGCCAGGGTCCTTGTTGCCTTCGTCCTTGCTCAGTTTCACGGTGAGCGCAAAACCGGCGAATTTGGCCGGGAAGATGGCTTGCATCTTGTGCGACAGGTACATCTTGCGGCCCGTGAGTTGCTCCAGCGCATCGGAGACTGATGCCACCTCAACGTGACGATAACTGTCCAGGAGAACTTCGTTTTCGTCGTCTGCGAGGCCGCCGGAGGATTGCGCCTGCAGATTCGCGCTTAGCTGCCAGATGACGCACAAGAACAGAACTCCGGCAATCACCAACGAACTCTTTCGCGAAGTAATCAAATATTGCAATTTGGTCATCTCCTCCTCCAGGTTGTATATATGAACGCGGACTCTAGCACTCTAGTCGAGTGAATGTGAAGCGCGAATTCTTAAAAGCAAAAAAGGAGCTGACACGAAATGAGTACGGGAAAATCAAGTTTGTCTGTCGCAAAGATCGGACTTCGACTGGTTGTCCTTGCGCTGCTTGTTAACGCTGGAACGTTGACCGGCTCTGCTGAAGAACGAAAAGTGGTGAAGCTCCCCGGAACGGCCAATCTTCCCTTCAGCGATGGAGTGATCGCGGGCGATACGCTGTACGTTGCCGGACAGGAAGGCATTGATGCCGATGGCAAACTCGCAGCCGGTGGAACCGGCGCGGAAAGTAAAGCGGCTCTGGCTCGTATTGCAGATATCGTTCGCGCCGCCGGTTTCGATCTGAAAGATATCGTTTCCGTGACCGTTTATCTGGCTGACATTCATGACTTCCCTGAAATGAACGTGGCCTACAAGGCTGTCATGCCGGATCCCAAGCCGGCCCGCGCGACCGTGCAGGTAGCGGGGCTGGTGAACAATGCACGGGTTGAGATATCCGCGATCGCAGTGAAACGAAAATAACCAGATGGCTGGGGCCTCGTTGCGATCCTCGCTGCTGCGGGTACTGGCGCTGATAGGGTTGGCGTGTGCGCCTCATGGATCGACCGCGCAGCAAATCACCAAGGTGCCTGGAGGTGAAGCCGTAGGCAAGCAGATTTTCGCCACCACCTGCGCCGCGTGCCATGGACTGGATGGCGGAGGAGGAGAACGCGGCCCGGACATCTCCCGGCGGCGAGAGGTTCAACGCTTGCCGGACAAAACGCTCCTGCAGATTGTTCGAGAAGGAGTTCCGGCAACCGGCATGCCCGCGTTTGGCTCGCTGGGTGCAGCGCGAATTCATGCGGTGGTGCGTTACCTGCGAAGCCTGCAGGGGCAAACCGGTGCGGCCACTGTTTCCGGCGATGCGAAACGTGGAAGAGATTTCTTCTTTGGCCCGTCCGGGTGCTCGCAGTGTCACATGGTGAAAGGCGAAGGTGGCTTCATCGGCGCCGATCTTTCCAGCTACGCCAACACCCGGTCGGCCGAGAACATCCGAACGGCTATTACCGATCCCAACCGGAACCTGGACCCTCGAAGACGAGTCTTGATAGTCACCATGACAGACGGACAGACCCTGACCGGCGTTGCACGGAATGAAGACAACTTTTCCCTGCAGCTTCAGACCGGTGACGGCACACTGCATCTCTTCAACCGCTCGGAGCTGCGCAATATTGAATATCAACCCCGTTCGCTGATGCCTGACGATTACGGATCCAGGCTCAGCCGAGAAGAACTCGACGACCTCGTAAGCTATCTTGCCAATGTTGCCCGAAAGACAAATAAACCACAGACGGAGCAGGAATGAAGACTGTCCGACCATTCGTTGATCATCTCAGGTTAAAAAACGCCGCTCGCGCTGCCCTCGCCCTGTTGTTCATCGGCTCACATCTGATCGCAGCCGCTGCCGATGCGCCCGCCCGGGAATTCAAGCTGACCGCCAACTCTCCAGCATTCTGGAAGCTGTTTGATCGCAATGCGAAGCTCACTCGAGTTGCCGGCGACTTCGGCTTCACCGAAGGCCCGGTGTGGGACCAGTCCGGGTTCCTCTATGTGAGCGACGAAGAGAAGAACAAGATCTATCGCGTCTGGCTCGATGGCCGCAAACAGGAGTTGATTTCTCTCGGTGACCCCGATGGCAACACCTATGACCGGCAACTCCGCCTGATCGATTGCGCCAGCGTCCTGCGCGCCATCATCGCGGTGACGCCGGAGGGCAAATACACCATCCTCGCCGATCGTTATGAGGGAAAGAAACTCAACAGCCCCAATGATGTTGTGATTGGTCCGGACGGAGCGATCTACTTCACCGATCCCACGCTTGATCTGGTCAAGGGTGAGCAACAGGAAATTCCGTTTCAGGGCGTGTACCGGCTTGACGACAAAGGCAGCGTCCGCCTCTTGACCAAAGATCTCACTCAGCCCAACGGGCTTGCCTTTTCACCCGACGGAAAGCATTTTTACGTGGATGACAGCGAGCAGAGAAACATTCGCGTGTACGATGTCGCGCCCGACGGATCGTTGAGCAATGGCCGCATCTTCGGCGAAGAACCTGGTGGCCCGCACGAAGGCGTGCCCGACGGCATAAAAGTTGACCGCGACGGCAATCTGTTTATCACCGGCCCAAAAGGTATCTGGGTCTGGGACGCCCAAGGTCACCATCTGGGTACGATCGAGATGCCGGAGCAACCCGCCAATCTCACCTGGGGCGACCGTGACTACCGGACACTCTACATCACGGCAACGACCTCGGTGTATCGCCTGCGCACTAAAGCCCGGGGCTTCGTGCCTTATCAGACACACTGAGAAACCGGATTTCGGCCCTGAAGTCGAGGACCCGGCTTGACCCTGATCGCTTATCGATTCGGTAAGTCTTTCTAATTTTTGCTTGACAGCGTCTAACCGGATAAGTAATAAAACGTTTCAATAGAATTAGGCCAGGAGGCCCTGTTCGCCTGAACCTCTTGACCCGGACCGCATGAAGTGATCATTCGGGAGGTCGTCATGTGTAAACGTTCCGCGTCGTCATCGTGCTTGGCGGTTCTAATTTGCCTGGCGCTCGCGCTGCCGGCCCTGCTTTCCGGCCAAGCCTACTTTGGAACAATCAGTGGCGAATTGACTGACGCCACCGGCGCCGTGGTGCCCGGCGTAACCGTTGTTCTCTCCGACCAGCAAAAAGGATTCATGTTCAATGCCACTTCCGACAGCAGCGGACGCTATCTGTTCCGCTCGATTCCGCCGGGAGTGTACACGGTTTCGGCAGAGGCCAAGGGTTTCGACCGGGCGCAGAGTGCCAGCGTTAAACTCGACGTCAATCAGAACGTCACGGCGAACCTGACGCCTGAAAGTGGCTGGCACCAGCCAGACCGTCGAGGTGGATGCGCAACCCCAGGCCATCCAGACTGAGGATGCGGAGACGGGACAAGTCGTCAATCGCAGGTTCATCAATAACCTGCCGTTGATTGACCGCCAAGTCATCGCGCTGACTTCGCTGGCGCCCGGCGTCACCGAAATGGACGAGCAATGTGGCGCTAACTGCACCGGCACGAATTTCGTTTCCAACGGCAGCCGCGGCGCAACCGCCGACATTCTGACGGATGGCGCTTCGGTCACGAACTCTGAGCCCAACGGCGGCATCACGCAGGCGACCTATCTCCCCTCCCCGGAAGCCATCGAAGAATTCAAGGTGCAGCAGACTAACTTCAGCGCCGAATATGGATTCTCCGGAGCGTCTGTGGTCAACATGATCACCCGCTCGGGGACGAACAGCTTTCATGGCAGCGCCTACGACTTCTTCCGCGACGATAGCCTGGATGCGAACGACTGGTTCGCCAATCGAGCTGGGCAACCCATTCCCGCGCTGCGCCGAAACAATTATGGCGTCACCATTGGCGGCCCCATCCGCAAGAACAAGACTTTCTTCTTCGTTGACTATGATGGCTTGCGCAATTCGGGCTTAAAAACGGCCACCGGGGCAGTTCCCACCGACCTCATGCGGGCGGGCGATTTCAGCGATGTATGTGGGGCGCAGGGGGGCACGTTCGATGGCACCGGCCTGTGCAGTGTTGCCGCCGGTCAAATTTGGGACCCGTACTCCGGAACTTTCGACGCCGGTGCTGGCGGGGCGGTTCGCAGCACATTCATCCCCTTTAACAACATCGCTACGTACGTCAGTCCAGGCAGTCCGAACCTGCCGGCGAATCTTCAGCCGGCCCCCGGCGTCCCAGGCAATCTGATTGATCCGATTGCCCAGAAGATGATGGGCCTGTTTCCCGAGCCCAATTTTTCCGGAGCAGACATCTACCAGAACTTTTTCGCTTCCGGCTCAGAGCACGACTACAACGACCAGTTCGATATCAAAATCGACAATCGCTTCAGCGACAAGAACCTGATGAGCGCGAAGTTCGCGTATCAATACAGTCACAGCGTGGGCCTGGACTGTTTCAAGAACTTCACCGATCCGTGTCAGGGCGGTCCCGGTTGGACCAATGCCCACCTGTTTTCGATCAATGACACTCATACGTTTAGTCCAAGCCTGTTGCTGAACCTGACCCTCGGGTTTACTCGCGGGGTTTGGCACATCGACGCCTATAACCCTCACGGCGTTACCGATCCACTCGGCGAACTGGGGTTCCCCTCGTACCTGCAGACCAACGGATTTGCGGGGGTCCCTGCGATCTCTATCGATCAGTACGCGAGTGCTGGCCAGGCCAACATCGGCACGGATCCCTATGGAAATTACCGGCTGGGCCAGGACACGGGACAACTTTCAGCCACGCTCGACAAGGTGCACGGTAACCATCAGATCAAGTTCGGATTTGACGGCCGTATCCACCAGATTAATTACATTCAGACCAATGCACCCAATGGCCTCTTCACCTTCAATAACAACGGTTCCAGCGCCTGCCCGTCGGGAATCGACGACTGCGGCGGCGACTCCATGGCCAGTTTCATGATGAGCCAGATGACCCAGGACTGTGGCGGAAATAATTGTGGCTCGACCGCTGAAATCCAGTTCCGGCCCGCCACCACAAATTATCAATACGGCTTTTTCGCCCAGGACAACTGGAAGGTCAATCCCAAACTGACTTTGAATCTGGGCTTGCGCTATGACGTCACCCTGCCTCGCACCGATCGCCACAACCGGCAGAACTTTTTCAATCCGAATGTGCCAAGCCCACTAAATGGAGGCAACCTCACCTACACTGATGCCGTCACCGGCCTGCCGGTCACTGTTCCATTGAACGGCGGCGAAGTTTTTGCCAGCTCCAAGCAACGCACAACCTACGCAACGGACTGGAGCAACATTCAGCCGCGCATTGGCTTTGCCTACCAATTTGCTTCGAAAACCGTAGTGCGTGGAGGGTACGGAATTTATTACGGACAGTCGCGCTCGGGCGTCACCGGCGTCGCCCCCTATGGGTCCCAGGGTTTCAACCAGTCCACCAATGTGATCACTACCTTTAACAACGATGGCGCCACTCCTTACCTGCACTTGAACAATCCCTTCCCCAACGGACTGATACAGCCCGCGGGGAATTCGCTCGGATTGTTGAACGACGTGGGCTTCAACGCAAATGGCCCGCTGCGTACCTCTGCGGGCAACCGGACTCCCAACGAGCAGAGCTGGAGCTTTGGATTCGAACGCCAACTGCCTAGCAACATCGTGTTCAACGTTGAATACATCGGAAAGAAAGGAACCCATCTACCCTTCAGCGGCTTCAACTCGCTCAACCACCTCGGGCCGGGGATTGAGAGTTTGCCCATCACGGGCCCCGATGATGATAACCAGCCCTGCCTGACCCTCACCATCACCTGTCTCAACACCTTCGTAGATAATCCCTTCGCGGGAATCATCACCGATCCCAACAGCACTCTCTCCAGCCCACAAGTTCAGTACTCGCAGTTGCTGCTTCCCCATCCCCAGTTCACCGGGATTTCGACGGAACCTTTCCTCGTCGCCAACTCCATTTATCACGGGCTGCAATTGCTGGCCGAGAAGCGGTACTCGAATGGCTTGCAGTTCCTGGTGACCTACACCTGGTCGAAATCCATTGATGATTCTTCCCAGGCTGATGACAACGTGACCTGGTTGGGCAGTTTCTCCAGCCTCCAGGATCCTAATAAGCCGCAGCTGGAACGGAGTCTTTCCACTTTCGACATCCCGCAAGTATTTCAGTTCAGCTACAGCTACGACCTGCCGTTCGGACGCGGTCGGGCCTTCCTGGGCAATATGCCGCGGGCACTGGATATGATCATCGGAGGCTGGACAACCAACGGCATCTGGCGCATCTCCGCTGGACGGCCGCTGGCCTTCACCGTCGCCGACGGTAATCTGCTGCCCACATACGGTGGCGCTTCTGGTACGCTGCGGCCCAATATCGTGGGGACACCCAAGCGCAATCATGGCTCGGATTGGGTGGACCACTACTTTGCAGACGACAGCGTTTTCCAGCGGCCTGACGATTTCACGCTGGGCGACGCGCCGCGCGCCCTGGGAAGCGTCCGCAGTCCCCGGTCGTTCACCGCCAATCTGTCTTTGGGGAAGCAGTTCCAGATTCGCGAGCAGATGAACTTTGAGTTTCGCATCGAGGCGCAGAATGCGTTCAACCATCCTGTATTTGCCACACCGAACACTACGGTGGACGATGAAAATTTCGGGGTGATCACCTCCACCGCGGTCGGACCGCGCGAAGTGCAATTGGCGTTCAAGTTCAACTTCTAACTCGCGAATGAATCGATTGCGCTCAGAATGACACGATCAGTTTTCCCTACGGCACTCACTAGATCGCGGTTGTTCGAATCGATTTCACCAGCATTGTTGGTGGTATGTCTGCTGCCCTCCCTCGCCACCTCCCAATCGGTCCGCGTTGACTCCACGCCCGGCCACGCCGCCAAGACGTTCGTCCCGACGACCACGTTAGGCGCCGGCATTGACCGAATCTCGACAGCAGCCACCGACAAGCTCTTCACCGAACCGGTGATGAAGCAGGTCCTCTCCGCGGGATGGCAAACCGTCAGCTATCGCCAGAACACAGAGCTCTACGTCGAAGCCTGGCACTGGAATCCGCAGGGCAGTTGGAGCGATCCCGCGGGAAAGGGCTACTTCACGGGCAGCGCAACACCAGGAGAGCCGATCCGCCACTCGTTCGGTTATCTGCTGCCGCATCGCGGCTTCACCCGCAACGACGGCGTGGACAACGGTTATTCGCGCATCACCGACGGCGACCTGAACACCTACTGGAAAAGCAATCCCTACCTGACCAAGGCCTTCACCGGCGAGGACGATTCGGTCTATCCGCAGTGGGTGATCATGGATCTCGCTAACAACCACCAGATCAACGCCATCCGCATTGCCTGGGCCGAGCCTTACGCTCGCCGCTACGTGGTGCAGTATTGGACCGGCGAAGATCCGATCAAACAGGCCACCAAAGGCACCTGGGTCGCATTCCCGGGCGGAAGCGTCGAGAACGGCGCTGGAGGATCGGCGGTGCTCAAGCTTTCCGCCGCTCCCATGCCAGTGCGTTTCATTCGCATCTGGATGACCGAGTCCTCCAACACTTGCGACACGCACGGCTCGGCGGACCGGCGCAACTGCGTCGGCTATGCCATTCGCGAACTCTATCTCGGAACGGTGTCTCCCGACGGAAAGTTTCACGACCTCGTGCGCCACACCGCCGACCCTGATCAGACCGCGACGGTATGTTCTTCGGTGGATCCCTGGCACGAACCTTCCAACGTCAGCGACAAACGCGACCAGGTCGGCCTCGATCTCTTCTACACCAGCGGCTACACCCGCGGACTTCCGGCGATGATCCCGATCGCCATGCTTTACGGAACACCGGAGGACTCCGCCGCCCAGATCGCTTACCTGAAAGCCAGAGGCTATCCGATTTCCTACATCGAAATGGGAGAGGAGCCCGACGGCCAGTTCATGCTCCCCGAACAATACGGAGCGCTCTATCTGCAATGGGCAACGGCGCTGCACCGCGTAGACCCCGCGCTGAAACTTGGCGGACCCATATTCCAGGGCGTAAACGAAGACATTCAAGTCTGGCCCGATGCGCAGGGCAAGACCTCATGGCTGGGACGCTTCGTTGATTACCTGAAGGCTCACGGCCGGCTCGGCGACCTCGCGTTTGCGTCGTTCGAGCACTACCCGCTCGAGCCCTGCAAGATTCAGTGGAGCAGTCTGTACGACGAACCCACACTGATCAGCCACATTCTCCAAGTGTGGCGAGATGATGGCCTGCCGCCCAACGTCCCCATATTCATTTCAGAGCTGAACATTGCCTGGAACACCGGCGAATCTTTCGTGGATATCTTCGGCGGGCTCTGGCTGGCAGACTACGTTGGGTCTTTCCTCTCCGCCGGAGGAGATGGTCTCTACTACTTCCACTACCTGCCGGTCGGCCTCTATCACGGCTGCAATGGCTCCATGGGGACGTTCGCCCTGTTCACGGTGGATTCGAACTATCAGATCCAGCAGCCCACCTCACAGTTTTTTGCCAGCCAACTGATCAACCTCGAGTGGGTGCAACCGGGCACGGGAGAGCAACAGATTTTTCCCGCCGCCAGCGACATCACCGATCCCGCCGGCCACGTTCTGGTGACGGCCTATCCCCTGCTGCGTCCCGATGGCCAATGGTCGGTGATGCTGGTCAACAAAGACCAGGAGAATTCGCAATCCATCCAAATTGCGTTTCACGACGACAAGGCCGGCGCTGACAGTTTCTTTACTGGCCCGGTCAGCGTCATCAGCTTCGGCAGCGAACAATATCAGTGGCATCCTGATGACAAGGGCGGCAAAGCTGATCCGGATGGCCCCGCTGTGCGTTCGACAATCGCGGCTGCGGCAAACACGGAATTCACGCTGCCCAAAGCGTCGGTAACGGTAATACGCGGAAAGATTGCGACGAAGCCATCAGCCCCGGCAAAACGAACCAGGTAGGGACAGAAGCGGCATCGCCCGACAGTGGGTGCCCCATCCTTCGCGTCCTTTGCGAAGGGTGGGAGGCAAACCAGTGAGCAGCGAATCGGCAACTTTTCATCTCAAGTCACTATCCACCACAACTGTCGCGGGTGCCCTGTCCAAGCTCCGCTTGGGCGGGGAGGTTCTGCGAAGAGTGGAAAAGGCCAAATTTTTCCGTCCGTGAGAGTTCCGCAGAAAGAACCCGGGCCTACTCTTTGAGCCCGCTCACCTTCCCGCGGAGGACGGTAATCGACGCTTTAGGAAGAGTAAATGCAGTTCCGGGATTCGCCGACACGGTAGAAGCCACTGGCGGATTATCGGGATCGGCATGGCTATTCAACCCCTCGTTGATCCAGACATACTGCTCACTCCCGAAAGTCACAAGTGTCACCGGCCCTGTAAAAGACGCACTCTTACTTTTGGAATCATCAAACACCACGTGCACGCTGTGTGGATTCGTCTCGTCCCGATTCACCAGCATCAACGACCAGTTCCCGTCGGGACGATGCACCGCATAACTTGTGACCAGCGCATTGCCCTCGCTGTCGTTGATATCGGCGGACGATTTGTACATGGAGTGCACTCCAGCGCGATGCTGCACCCACTCCCGGTTGATCATGTGCGCGGCGAAATAGGGCGAAGTGTATCCCTTGATGTCGTAGTGTTCGTTTGAGACAAAATTCGACCACGAAGCCCAGCCCAGGCAGCTGTTCTGGATGCCCTGGGGTTGAATTGGCGAATGGTAAAAAGCGGCGCCACCTCCCTCAAAGAAAGACCCGACATTGTCCGCCAGCCACAACGCGGCGAAGATCGTTGTCATCGGTCCAGTCAGGTCGGCGGCCAGATGGTTCTCGGTCACCATCAGAGGCACATTTGGCGGGACGCCGTCATCCCTCCACACCTGAAGAATGTGCTTCATCAACTGCGGTTCCGTGTAGAGCGTCTTCCATGTGATGGTGCAGGGCTCAAACGGATAATGCTCGAAGGACACAAAAGAAAGGTCGCCCAAACGGCCGTGAGATTTGAGATAGTCGACGAACCGGCCCATCCACGACGTTCGGCCCTGCGCGTCCGCCCAGATGTGTACGTCTTCGTTCACGCCTTCGAAAATCGGCCCGCCTAGCTTGAGTTTTGGGTCCACTTTGTGAAGCGCGGAAGCCCATTGCAAGTAGAGCGCGGCGTAATCTTCCGGCATGGCATGCTTCCCGTCCGGCTCCTCGCCCATTTCGATGTATCCGATGGGGTAGCCCCGTTTTTCGATGTAGGCGATCTGCGCCGCCGCATCGTCGGGCGTGCCGTACAACATTGTGACCGGAATCATCGCTGGCAGATTGTTGGTCAGTCCGCTGGTAAAGAAAAGATCGAAGCCGCTGTGCTGATAGCTGCCGCTATCGTTTACGTCATCGGCCGAATGCCAGGGATCAATGGATGAAACGCAAAATGTCGTCCGCGTCTCCGCGAGATCTTTCGGCGCCTCGGAGAACGCGCCACTGCCATCAACCGTGCCGACTGCGATTTGTTGGATCGCGTAGCCGACGCAGTTGCGAATGTCGGCGGCGCCATGTTCGTCACAGGTGTTGGACGATTCCGTCATCAAAACGCGCACAAAACGGGTTGAAACCGGCGTATCTGCAAGCTTCAGCACGCTTGTGCCACCCTGGGCGTTGTTAACAGCGCCGGAGGAAAAAGCCTTCCATTCCCCCTTGGGGCCGCCGTCGAAATCCAGTGCGTCTCCTGCTCCCACCCAATACTCCACCGCGTATTTGGTAGCGTAGGGGCTTGCCCATGCGATCCGCACAGCATTCACCGGCTTTCTCGGCTTTCAAATCGACAACCACCCACTGCGGATGGAGCGCGTCACTCTCGCCGGTAAATTTGCTGGTGAGATACGGATTGCTTTTCCAATACGAAAGGTTCGGACCCTGCACCGGCCGGTCCCCACTGGTAGCAAAGCCGCGGTGCGGCAGCGCATAAGCAAGAATGTAGCGGGTGGGCTCCTTTAGCTCCGTGCTGCCAGTGAAATATCCGCTGCGGTGCGCCGCGTCGCTCCAGGCGCCATTCTGCGTCCAGTGCCATGCCGCCATGCGCAGCTCAGTATTGTTGCGATAGGTAATCGGTCCCCATCCGGCCGACAGCGATTCCTGGATGATATGCGGCGTGTACACGTTGTCTATGTCACGCCGGGAGAGCACATCGATTGAACTGCCCAAGGCACTGTCGGGATCGAACGAATTGATGGCGTGGCCAGCATCGACCCGCACGGTCCCCACCGCTCCCGAAACGTTGGATGTCACCTGCGCCAAGGAATTCGGCGTCTGGATGACCAGACAGAGCAGAACTAAAGAAAGAAAAGAGAGAACTCTGATTAGCTGTCGAACAGAACGCAGCGTTGCCGGGACTTCGCTCATAATTTTCACGGCGCGAATTCTACCAATTCATGTCGGCCCGCGCATGACAAATAAATGGGGGTGCCCCATCCTTCGCGGTCTTTGCGAAGGGTGGGAAGCACGCAGTCAGTTCCCAAGATAGCCAAGGGGTTGGTGTTCTGCCGACTGTCCACGGTTCACTGCCCGCTGCCCTGCCTCCCACCCTTCGCAAAAATCGCGAAGGATGGGGCACCCACTGTGAGGAACGGTGCGAGCAACACCTTCCGACCCGCCCTTATGTATGATGTTTGGTCATCACAAGCATCTGATGGACGCGCTGACAATTCATCTATCGATTCCCGCGCCGACTGAATGAATATTCTGGAATTCACAGCTCTGGTCTTTGTCGGCTCACTCGTCGCCGGCCTCCTGGGATCGTTGACCGGACTGGGCGGTGGCGTCGTTCTCGTTCCCCTTCTTACCCTGTTTTTCAAAGTGGACATCCGTTACGCCATCGGCGCATCTCTGGTTTCCGTGATCGCCACGTCCTCGGGCGCGGCCGCCGCCTATGTAAAAGAAGGATTCTCCAATATCCGGATCGGCATGTTCCTGGAGATTGCCACAACCCTCGGCGCTTTATCGGGCGCGTTCCTGGCGGTGTGGGTACCGACAAAGGCGATTGCCATCATTTTTGGTGTAGTGCTTCTGATCTCCGCGTTTCTGTCGCGGAAGCCCCGCACTCCGGCAGAACGCAACTCTCCCCCGGATCCGCTGGCCACTCGACTACGCCTGAACGGCAGCTTCCCCGACCTGGAAGGCACGCGGAGCTACAACGTGCAGCGTGTCCCAGCGGGCTTCGGCATCATGTTTGGGGCCGGCGCTTTGTCAGGATTGCTCGGTATCGGTTCCGGTGCCATGAAAGTTCTTGCCATGGACCAGGCCATGAAAATTCCCTTCAAGGTCTCGACCACCACCAGCAACTTCATGATCGGCGTCACCGCTGCCGCCAGCGCCGGCATTTACCTGCACCGTGGATACATTGATCCCGGACTCTCCATGCCGGTAATGCTGGGAGTTCTGGGCGGATCCATGGTCGGGCGCCAGCATTCTGGTGAAGGCGGAAACAAAATGGTTGCGCCTCGTATTCAGCACCGTAATCGTAATTCTGGGATTCGAAATGCTTTACAAAGGATTTTCAGGGGGAATCTGACATGGCCGGCGAGCGCGCATGGACGGACACGCGCATTGAAAATATTCTGGGAAACCTGCTGCGCGTCGGCGTGGTCTTTTCCGCCACTGTCGTCTTTTGTGGCGCCGTAGTTTATCTGGCACGACACGGCCACACGCCCGCTGATTATCGTGTCTTCCATGGCGAACCTTCCGAACTTCGCAGTGCGCCCGGTGTCGTCCGCGACGCCATGGACTTGAGCGGCCGCGGCATCATCCAACTGGGTTTATTATTCCTGATCGCAACTCCAGTCGCGCGGGTGATTTTTTCGATCTGGGGATTCGCTGCCGAACGCGACCGCATGTATGTGATCTTCACGGTAATCGTTCTTGCCATCCTCATCTTCAGCCTGGTCGGATCATCACAGATATACCGCCGGCGTCGTGGGACACGATGGTACGAGTCTGTGGTCTGGGAAGAAGATTATTCTCCTTATCGGAGGGTTCGCATGGTCGGTTGGGCTCATTTTGCTGCTGTCCCTGCTGCAGGCTGGTTCCGTTTTAGCGACGGCACAAACCAATCCGGCTCCCGACACTCCTGAGCCCGGCTCGGTTGAGGCCATTGCCGCAGCCACGGGTGACAAACACTTTCTCTCGCCGTGGGTGTCCTACCTGCCCCAATCTGCGACCGTCCCATCGCCGCTGCATTTTCTGGGCAGAATCGCCGGCGCGCCGGGCGAGTTTGTAGACTCCGCCAAAGCCTATGCCTACTGCCGCGCCCTGGCCGCCGCGTCCCCGCGAGTGCGTGTCTTCACCATTGGCCACAGCGAAGAAGGCCGCGAAATTCTGATGCTCGCAATCGCAGACGAGAACGGCATCCGCGATCTCGATCGTCTGAAGAGCGCGACCGCCGCTCTCGCCGATCCGCGCCGAACCGATCCTGCGGCCGCCGAGCGGCTGATCGCTGAATGCCCGGCCTATCTACTATTTCAACGCGGCCCTGCACTCTGACGAAACCGGGTCCACCGAAGCCATGCTGGAAATGGCCTATCGCCTGGCGGTTTCGGAACAGCCGATGTTCCAGCGCATTCGCCAGCAGCTCGTCGTTTTGATCAACCCTGTCTCCAATCCCGACGGTCGCGACAAGGTCGTGGAGTGGTTCTACCGCTACCTTAAAGGCAAAACCGACCGCAACACTCTGCCTCGCCAGTCGCCTCCCTACTGGTCGAAATACGCATTCGTCGACATCAATCGCGACACTCACCAGCAGACGCATGAGACCACGAAGGCCGTGCACCGCATGTTTCACGAGTGGCACCCCACGGTCGTGCACGATCTGCACGAAGGCTCGCCCTTCCTGATGACGTGGAACGGCACCGGGCCGTACAACCCGAACATTGATCCCATCACCTACACCGAATTTCTGGAGTTGAGCTTTCACGAGGTCCAGACCCTGACGGCGATGGGCATGCCCGGCGTCTCCACCTGGAATTTCGGCGAAGCCTTCGCCCACCTCTATCTTGATTCTGTCGCCATGAATCACAACAGCATCGGCCGCGGATACGAAACCTGGGGCAACGGCACCGCCGAGACGCTGCGCCGCACCGTCCCGCCCGCAGAGGCCAGCATGGAGTGGTATCGCCCGCTGCCGCCTCCCGCCGGAGAGGTCACCTGGTCGGCCCGCGACAATCTCAACTATCAGGAAACGGCCGCGCTCGCCGCCCTCGACTACAGCGCGGGCAGCGCCAAGGCGATGCTCCGCAATTTTTACAAGAAGGGTTGGGACTCCTGGCAGAAAGGCTTGAACGAACCGCCGTATGCGTTTCTGATTCCCGACGGTCAGGGCGATCGCACGCGAGTCGCGCAGATGGTTGGCCGCCTGCATTGGTCAGCACATCGAGGTAGGCACGCGCGCAACAGGAATTGAAACTGAAAGACGGCGACTATCCCGCCGGCACCTACGTCGTGCGTCTCGACCAGCCCTACAGAAACTATGCGGTGGACCTGCTCACGCCGCAGCGCTATCCGAAGGATGGCAGCGAACCGTACGATGACGTCTCCTGGGAGTTGCCCGCGCACTATCATCTGCAAGCAATTCCTACGGCGGATCGCGGCAGTGCGCTCGGCCACGCTCACTCCGTTGACTGAGCAACCGCATCCGGCAGGCGACGTGGCCGGCGCCGGCCCCGTCTTCCTGATGAAAGACACAGGTCAGGAGGAACTGCTCGCGGCGCGTTACCGCCTGGCCGGTTTCAACATCGAAATCGCCGATCACGCATTTCAGGCAGGGGGAATCGACTTCCCTGCCGGTTCGTGGATCCTGCCCGCTCAGAGTGGACTGATCGATGCGGTTCGCTCCACTGCCAACGATTTAGGTCTCGACTTCACCAGCGCCGCTGCCGTCCCTGACGTTCCGCGGCATCCGGAAAAAGCCGCGCGCATCGGCGTATGGGTGCCGTGGGCCGATACCGATTCCATCGGCTGGCTGCGCTACTCGCTCGATCAGCGCAAGGTGCCCTACACCTATCTTCGCGATGAAGACATCCGCGCCGGAGGATTGCGCGATCGCGTGGACGTCGTGCTTTACGGCCACGTAGACCTCGAACTGGCCGAGCAGATTCAGGGATTGCCGAAGGCGTGGGGACCGATGCCCTTCAAGAAAACTGCCGCAGACGCCAAGCTTCGGCACACCCGCCGAGTCGGACGACATCACCGGCGGCATCGGATGGGAAGGTCTCGCACAGCTGCAGCGCTTCGTCGAGGACGGCGGACTGCTCGTGACGCTGGGCAGCGGATCCATGCTTCCGCTCGAAGGCGGCATGGTGCGCGGCGTGCGCCGGTCTTCGGGCGGTGTACCGCGCAGCACCCAAGGCGGCGGAGCCGATTCTGCGGCAGCGGCACAGCAGGCGGCCACGCGCACCCCGGGCGCGCACGTGCGCGTGACCTTCGATCAACCCGATCATCCGCTGGCCTACGGCTACCCGGCGCAGACTTATGTGTTCCGCCAGAACTTTCCGCTCTACGATGTGCCGCGCCACTGGCTGCGCATGGCCTACTGCACCACCTGCCTCGATGGCCCAGAAGACCGCAGCCACATCGTCATGGAGTGGGGCGATCGGAGCGGAGCGCCATTCGTGGTGAGCGGCCAGGCCTGGGGCGAGGCACGTCTGATCGGACGTCCCGCTATTCTCGATATGCCCGCCGGCCGCGGCCACGTGGTCACGTTCAACTTCAATCCGATCCATCGCGACCTGAACCGCGGCGACCAGCGCATGCTCTGGAATGCGATTCTCAACTGGCAAGCGATTCTGGATGGTAAGCGTGATCAGTCCGGCTCATCGAAATAAACCTGCTCTCTGAATCGGCGGGGGATTGTAGTGGGTAGTGAAAACACCCCTGAAGAATTGTCATTCCGAAGCGCGCCTAGCGCGAGGAATCTGCTGTTTCGCTGCCAGCAGAAAGCAGATTCCTCGCCGATAAACCTGGCGTCGGAATGACAAGTGTCGGGTTTGTTTTTGCGCACACCTGCACCACCAAACGGTCGCTGTTCGTGCAGCGACGGCACACTCGTGAGAAACTTAATGGTTGCCGCATTCTGCATCCCGCATTCATTATTCGTTGCTTAATACCCAAAGCCTTATGGAGAGGAAATGAAACTACTGCGTTACGGTTTACCAGGCCAGGAAAAACCCGGAGTTCTCGCCGCAGACGGCACAATCCGCGATCTTTCTAACCTTATTCCCGATCTTTCCGGGCCGTCGTTGCTTCCCGATTCCATTGAAAAACTGCGCCAGGCTGACGTCTCGCGCTTACCACGGGTCGAAGGCAAGCCCCGGCTCGGCCCCTGCGTCAGCGGCGTAGGAAAATTCATTTGCATCGGTCTGAACTACTCCGATCACGCAGCGGAGTCGGGGATGGCCGTGCCCGCCGAACCCGTACTCTTCATGAAAGCCACATCCGCCATCTGCGGCCCCGACGATGACGTCGTAATTCCGCGTGGCTCCAAAAAGTCGGATTGGGAAGTCGAACTGGGCGTCGTCATCGGCAAGCCGGCAAAGTATGTGAGCAAGGCCGACGCGCTCTCGCACGTTGCCGGATACTGCGTGGTCAACGATCTCTCCGAGCGTGCCTTCCAACTCGAAAGCACCGGGCAATGGACCAAAGGCAAGAGCGCGGACACCTTCGGACCCATCGGACCGTGGCTGGTCACCGCCGATGAAGTGCCAGACCCGCAGAATCTGGACTATGTGGCTGGAAGTCGATGGCCACCGTTATCAGAACGGGTCTACAAAAACCATGGTGTTCGGCGTGGCCCACCTGATCAGCTACATAAGCCAGTTCATGAGCCTGAGGACAGGCGACATCATCTCGACTGGGACACCTCCCGGAGTCGGCAACGGGCAAAAGCCGCCTGTATTCCTGCGTGCCGGCAATCGCATCAAGTTGGGATATCAGGGCTCGGACAACAGGAACAGAAAGTCGTTGCGGACGTGTCGTAAACGCGGCGGCGGTGTTACTCGATTTCTAATTCGAGGTTCTGAGTTCGGACAACTTCCACCACCGGCGTCATCCTGAAGGACTTCAGTCCTGAAGGATCTGGCGCGCAGTGCCACGATCGCTGTGAAGTCCAGATCCGCTGCGCGCTAGATCCTTCGCAAGCTCAGGATGACTCCATCAGTCCGTCTAGACTGCCTTAGGTTTCAACTCACCAACTACGAACCAGTAGGCCAGAAGTCCCACAAGAAGAACGAAAGCGCCCAGCTCAAAACCAGGAACGTAGGAGCCGCTCCGCTTGATTAGCAGCCCCACCGCCAGCGGAGCCACAATTCCGGCAAGATTGCCGGCAAAGTTCTCCGCCCCGGTCCATATCCCGACTTTGTCAAAGGGCGCACAACACTGAAGAATTACCAGCAGATTCCCGGTCGCGAGCCCAACCAATGAGGCCGCGATCAACAACCAGATTGCCGTCCCTGTATCCGAGGCTCGCATGGCCGCGACCAGGAACAGGCCCATAAAAAAAGCGAACGTGACGATTCCCTTCCGAGTCCGCGTTTCATTCCAGCCCCGGCGAATCAGGCTGTCGGCGATCCATCCTCCAATCGGTTCTGAGACCCCGAAGGTAAAGAACACCAGTGAACCGTACAGGCCCGTCTGCACAATGCTGAGATGCCGGACCGTCACCAGGTAGTCGGGCAGCCACGTGACCAGCACGTACCAGTAATAGTCAAAACAGAAAAATCCCAGGCAGATGCCCAGCAAATTGCGATTGAGCAGAGCATTCCAGCGAATGGGAGAAACCGTGGCGAGTGCCCGCGAAGGCACAGCCTCTTCCGCCACCCGGATTTGGCGAGGAAACACCAACAACCAGGGGACGATCCAGATCATGGCCGTGAAACCTAGAAGTACGAACGTGGGGCGCCAGCCATAGCGGGTCAGCAGCCACGGGACTAGCAGGCCTTCGAGGACAAGCCCGGTTCGAGTTCCAAAGTCGAAAAGTCCCGAGGGTAGACCGCGCTCCTTATTGCTGAAAAGCAGGCTGATGATCTTGACGCCTCCCGGCAGGTAGATGGATTCTCCGATGCCGAGAAGAATGCGAAATCCGATCAACACTGCGAGACTCCCTGCGAGGCCGGTAAGCCCCTGGGCCAAGGACCAGAGAGCAAAGGCACCGGCGTAAAGCCAGCGCAAATTCAGGCGGTCCGCGCACCAGCCAATGGGGACTTGCATGAGCGCGTACGACCAGAAGAAGGAGGAAAGCAGCAACCCCTTGGTTTCCGGCGTGAGATGAAAATCTTTGGAAATCAGCGGCAGGGCAAATGATATTGCGGCGCGATCAAGATAGTTGATTAACGATGCAGTGAAAAGCAGGCCGACAATTCCCCAGCGACGCGAGTTGGAAACAGCCGGCAGAGCCATTCCTGGTCCTTTCGCCTTATCCTGCGAATCCACTCATTGCAACGCCCGGTCAGCATAGCCTATTCCGTGCCGTCCAGCACCAACCGGCATTCCTTGACAGTAACCCTCATAATCCGGGATCGCGCGTCAGCGCCTGCTGCACTTCTCAAGTCCGCAAGAGATGGTAATATGCACATCGCGTCGCCGTAAACGATTCCGGTGCGGTTTTTCGCGAGTGCCCAACAGGGGCGAGGATAGCAATTCGCAATGTCATTTCTTGGAATTGACGTAGGTACGGGAGGAACACGCGCTCTCGTCATTGATGAAGCGGGACTCGTCATCGCTTCTGCAACCGAGGAGCACCGCGACTTTGCCTCACCGCAAATCGGCTGGGCCGAACAGGATCCCAGCGACTGGTGGCGGGCCTGCGGCCTGGCCGTGCACAAGGTGCTGGCCACGAGCCAGCTGCGCGGAGATCAAATCACTTGCGTCGGTTTGTCCGGACAAATGCACGGGGCAGTCCTTCTGGACGAGCGCTCCCAGGTGGTGCGGCCTGCGCTAATCTGGTGCGACGTCAGGACCGAAAAGCAGAGCCGGGAACTGACCGAGCAAATCGGCGCCGCCCGCTTGATCGAGCTCACATCCAACCCGGCCCTCACCAATTTCACTTTGACCAAGTGCCTGTGGGTCCGCGAAAACGAACCCGAGTTGTGGAAGAAAGTCCGTTCTTTCATGCTGCCCAAAGATTACGTCCGGCTGCAGTTGACAGGTGAACGCGCAACCGACATGGCTGACGCCTCAGGCACGCTGTTGCTCGACGTGGCCCATCGCCGCTGGTCGAAAGAGATTTTGCAGTTGGTCGGATTGGAAGAGTCGTTTTTGCCCGCCTTGTACGAATCGCCGGACATCTGTGGCCGGATATCGGCAGCGGGCGCTGCCGCTACCGGCCTGAAGAGTCGGAACGCCAGTCGTGGCCGGCGCAGGAGACCAGGCCGCCGGCGCGATTGGGATGGGAATCGTTTCTCCCGGCAAGGTCAGCGCAACCATCGGAACATCGGGCGTGGTTTTCGCCGCCACGGCCCGTCCATCGCTCGATCCCGCAGGACGCCTGCACACGTTTTGTCACGCGCTTCCCGGGCGATGGTTCGTCATGGGCGTGACCCAGGCGGCGGGACTTTCTCTTCGTTGGTTCCGGGATCAGTTCGCATGCTCCACCAACGGCAAGACCACTTCCTACGAGCAACTCACTGCCGGGGCGGCAAACATCCCGGCCGGATCCGATGGCCTGCTTTGGGCCCCATACCTGATGGGCGAGCGCACTCCTTACCTCGACCCGAATGCACGCGGAATGCTCGCTGGCTTGACCGCGTCTCACACACGAGATCATGTAATTCGCGCGATCCTGGAAGGAGTTGCTTTCAGTCTGCGCGATACGTTCACGATCTTTAAGGAAATCGAAGTTCCTGTGGAGACGATTCGCCTGGGGGGCGGCGGCGCCCGATCCAAACTTTGGCGCCAGATTCAGGCGGACATCTACGGACAACAGGTCGAAATCGTCGAGGCTGAAGAAGGGGCCGCGTATGGTGCCGCAATCCTGGCAGGAGTCGGAGCAAAGGCCTGGCCGTCGGTTGACGCCGCTTGCGACGCCGTAGTGCGCGTTGCCGGTAGCGTGAGTCCAAACGCTGAGGATGCGAAGGTCATGGAGAAAACGTACGCGGCCTATCGCCGCCTATATCCAGCGATGAAGTCCATCCTGTTTTAAGACGGGAAGAACCACGTGGTCTGTGGTGACTCAGACGGCAGTTGCGGCGTGTGACTCCTTCCGGCAAGCCGTAAGGAAGTCCAGATACTCCCCCATCCCTTCGCCACTTTTGGCGGAGAGCTTTAAAACCCGCATCCCTGGCCGAACCGCCTGGATGTTGCCGTAAGCGGCATGCCAGTCAAAGTCGACCGCCTTGGCAAGGTCCATCTTGGTAACAACAGCGACGTCTGCACTGTTGAAAATTGTCGGGTACTTCAACGGCTTGTCCTCACCCTCAGTGACGGAGATCAACACCAGCCGCATATTCTCGCCCAGATCATAGGACGACGGACAAACCAGGTTTCCAACATTCTCGATGAAGAGAAAATCCAGCTCATTGAGGTCCCACTCCTCCAGGGAATTCTGGACCATTGCAGCTTCAAGATGACATAGCGTGCCGGTGGTAATTTGCTTTACCGGAGCGCCGCTACGCGCCAACCGGATCGCGTCGTTTTCCGTGGCCAGATCCCCAACTAACGCGGCAACACGAAACTTTTCACCCAGTAACGAGAGCGTCTTCTCGAGAAACATCGTCTTACCCGTGCCAGGACTCGACACCAGGCTCACCACGAACACTCCCGCGGCACGAAACTGCTCACGCAGCCCGCGGGCGGTCAAATCATTTTGTTTCAGGACGTTCTTCCGAACTTCTAGTAAGCGGGGTTCGCTGCCCATTCTTCAATCTCCAATGCCACGACTTCGATTTCTTTACCTTGCACAATCTCCGACGTAGGAGTGCCGCATTCAGCACAACAAAACAACTGAATCGAACTCACTGGACGCGGCGCCTGGCAACGCGAACAAAAAGCTACAACTGGGACGTTCTCGACGACCAGGCGTGATCCGGCGAGTGATGTTCCTTCGCATGCCATCTCATACGACGCTAGCAAAGCTTCTTTCACAACGCCCGAAAGCTCTCCCAGTTTGAGGTGGACAGCCGTGATCTGAACGTTGCCCCGGCGTTCAATTTCTTCTTCCGCTAGTTCGACAATGCTCATAGCGATCGAGAGTTCGTGCATAGCACTCCTCGTGGATTGCCTTCAACCTACACAAATGCAGCCAGGGCCGCCTGTCCCAGGCTGATTCCACCATCATTTGCCGGGACCGCATGGTTCGTCCAAATCTGTAAGTTCTCGTTTTCCAGCAAGCCCTTGAGATCTTCCAGAAGCAACTCGTTTTGAAAAACTCCGCCGGAAAGAACCACGGTTCTCAGGTTGTGGGCCTTGCATACGTCGACGAGAGCGGAGCATAGGCCTTCCGCTAAACCCCGCTGGAACGCACGCGCGATTTCCCGTGGATCCCGTCCTCGAAGCCGATCAGCAATCATGGAGTTCAACAACGGCCGAAAATCCAGTTCGTCGCCTCTGTACGGAAATTGATATGGCGTCACATCGGCGGATGTACGAGCCAGTTGCTCCAGCCACATTGCTGCCTGTCCCTCAAATGTAATCTCCCGGGTGAAGCCAAGAAGAGCGGCGGCGGCATCAAAGAGCCGGCCGACTGAAGTTGTGTTGAAGGTCCGTACCCCTTTGTTGATTAACTCCAAAGCGCTGTGATAACGCTCAGGAAAGCCGAATGGCGAAGCCGTCAGGTCTGGTAAATCATCAATCTGCGCCAGGAAGCCAGCGGCGGCCTGGACCGGATATTGCGCCGCCGCATCACCGCCGGCGAGAGACGCGCTGCGCAGGTGGGCGACACGTTCGAACCCCTCGCGGACGCTGCCCACAAAAATCTCTCCACCCCAAATGTTGCCGTCATCGCCATAACCAGTGCCGTCGAAGCTGACGCCGGCAACCCGCATCTCCCACTCGCCTCGCTCCGCCAACACCGAGGCAATGTGAGCGCGATGATGCTGGACGCCAACCGCCTGCGGCACGCCGAGCGCAATAGCATGGGCAGTAGAAACATATTGCGGATGGGCATCGTGCGCGACGAGCAGATCTTCCACTCGCACTTCGTACATCGAGATCAGGTCCTGGACAGTTTCCTGAAACGCGCGCCGCGACTGGTAATCCCCCAAGTCGCCGATGTGCTGGCTCACGAATGCCTGGCCGCCCACGACCAGCGTGATCGTGTTCTTTAGATCGGCACCGACTGCCAAAATAGGACGTTCAGTGGGAAACGCCGCTACTGCGCCCGGAGCGTAGCCGCGGGCCCGCCGCAGAATGGCCGGACCGAATGCTCCCACCCTGACCACCGAATCATCGACCCGCCGTCGCAATGGGACGTTGGCCGATCAGAAATGCATCTGCGATTCCGGTAAGCCGGTCAATCGCGTCTTCATCTTCATAGGCGATCGGTTCATTCGACCGATTGGCGCTGGTCATCACCAGCACCTCCGGCGCGCCCGCAGCGAAGAGAAGGTGATGTAACGGCGTATAAGGCAGCATCACTCCAAGCTCGTTGTTGTCTGGAGCGATCCCGATGAGATCCACTTTCGCAGTCGCAAGCACAATCGGCCGCGCATTGGACCTCAGGAGGTTCGCGCTTTCCTCGGAAAGCTCAACCAGGCCGCGGGCCACATCGATGTCCTTCGCCATGACCGCAAACGGTTTTTCCTTGCGATATTTGCGCTCGCGCAAGGCCGCCACCGCCGCGGAATTTCTGGCATCACACGCCAGATGGTATCCGCCGAGCCCTTTTACCGCGAGAATACTGCCCTGGCACAGCAGCTGCGCGGCTTTGCGGATGCTGGCTTCGCTCCCATGGCGTGTCCCCATCGGCGGAGTGCAAGTAATATCCGGGGCCACAGCTCGGGCAAGCTACTGGCTGCGCATGAAACCTTCGGTTTCCCGGATCGTGATACTCCGCGTCGCAATACTCGTCGAGAGGCCAATGCTGCATGGTTGTGTTTGGCCGATCGTACGGCAGACCTAAAACGACCGTGTAGCGCGGGCCACAGTTCGTGCAGTTGATGTAGGGATACCAATAGCGCCGGTCGCCCGGATCAAAAAGCTCTTTCAGACATGAATCGCACACAGGAAGGTCGGGCGAGATTCGGACGGTAGGCCGATGCTGATGTTGGCTTTCACGAATGGAGAAGTCATGCAGTCCCACCGGGAAGGCGCTGCGGATCTCGATATCCGCGATGTCGGCGGCGGGAGGTGGTTGCGACTTCAACTTCTGAACAAACGCCTGCAACCCCCGCTCAGCCCCCTCGAGAAAAATCTCAACTCCCTCTTCGCCGTTTAATACCCATCCCGCCAGCGTGTTGGCGCGCGCCAGCCGATACACATAAGGACGGAAGCCGACGCCTTGCACTACTCCACGCACTCGAATGGAGCAGGCGCTGGCCATGCTTACTCCGACCCCACTATGCAGCCGTGGCCTTGCCATCCGACCTGAACCACTTTGCCGTCTTCGACAAGCACGGGCACGCTGCGCTGACCGGGAGCCAGGTCACTCATGCGATGACGCGCGATCGGGTCGGCCTCGACGTCGTACTCGACAAACTCCGATCCCTTCCACTCCAGCCAGTCCCGCATGTCCTGCGTGTACGGACAACGGGTCGCGCCAAAGAGCTCAAGCTTGGCCATGGTTCAATACCTCCAGAGTTTCGCGAATGATGTGATAGATCGACGCCTGCACTTCCTGAATGCGTGGAATGTAATCGCACTGGACAACAACGGGAAAGTCCGCCAACCCGCGCCGCTTGATCTCTCCGCCGTCGTAGCCCAGCAACGCGACCGTCAACAGGTTCCGCTTGCGGGCTTCCTCCAGCGCCATGATGATGTTTCGCGATCCGCCGCTGGTGGAAATTGCGACCGCAACATCTTCAGGGCGAGCTTGTGCGATGAGCTGGCGAAGAAACACGACGTCCGTACCAACATCGTTCGCAATCGCGCTTATGTTCGCCGGTTCAAGGGCGAGCGACACCGCTGGAATGGGGCGATACCCCGCCGGTGGCATCACGCAATCGAGCGCCCAGTCATTGCAGTCCGTAGCCGAACCACCATTGCCGAAGAGGATCAGCTTACCTCCCCGCATCAGGCGTTCGTGCATAGCCGTGGCGGCCTTGCCGATCTGTTCGGATTGCTCGCGTGCAACCTGGGCCCGCAGCGCGGAATCGTCCCGCACTTTCATCTGGATGGAGGAGGCGACTTCGGACAATAGATCGCCGGTGTCCTGCTTTTCCTGCCCCAGAAATGGATATAGAAAGCCGGCTGCGCCAACGTCGTGACCCAATTCGCTGTGTTCAAGAAAGACATGAACGCTTTCCCACAGCGTGTGGTAAAGGATCTCAATCATCTCCTGGTGAATAAACGGGTCCTGAGTAAAGGCTTCGACTGCATAGGAGCCTTCTACTCCGGGTAACGCGAACGTGAGCGCATTGCGGCTATGGGCAAACTCGAGGGCAGAGCGAACTTCGTCGTCCCCTTGCGGAGGCCCGAATCCCATCACAATGTCTTCAGGATGAAGAATGGCTTCGAGCCACGGCCGAAACATGATGGACAGATCGAGCGCGGGCAACGCTCGCTTGCCCACGATGACTGGGATGAACAAACTCCACGGAAACATGTTGCGCATCGGTGGCGTACGGCCCCCGCCCAAACGCAAGCAGGCGGCCTCCCGCGAGAAAGCGCTCGGCCATCGCGCGACAAGCCTCGGCCAGCCGGGACGCCTCGCGCGCGAAAAAACTCTCCACCAACTGGTTGCGTGCCAGCAAACGTTCCCCGACTTGTGTCTCCAGCCCACAGACTGTCGCCATGCAATCGTTCCTGAAAGCTCTAGCAAATTCGCGGCAGCGGATCGCCAACCAGCATGTCCACGATGCGGCTGCCACCATAAAGAGTGGTTACAAGAACGGCCCCGGCTGGCTGCTCGCGCACTTCGCCGATTATCCGCGCCTCTTCGCCGCCCGAAGACAGATTCAGAGCATTGAGCGCCGCATCCGCATACTCCGGCGCCACCACCGCGAGAAACTGACCTTCATTGGCGATATGCAACGGATCCAAGCCCAACAGCTCACATGCCCCGCGCACGGCATCGCGCACCGGCAATTCTTCTTCGATGATCGTAATTCCCAACCTGCAGTCGCGAGCCAGTTCATTGAGTGAGGTAGCGACTCCACCGCGAGTCGGATCGCGCATCCAGCGAACTCCCGGCCCCGCGGCCTTCACCAGCGCTTCGACCAGAGGAAAAACGGAGCGGGTGTCGGAAGAAAGATCGGCCTCAAGGTCAAGCTCGCCGCGCGCCAGGAGAATCGTGATGCCATGATCGCCGATTGGCCCGGAGAGAAGAATCTTGTCCCCCGGACGAACCGACCTGGGATCGAGCGTCACGCCATGTAACGGCCGTCCGATTCCCGTGGTGGTGATGTACATGGAATCGGCTTTCCCATGTTCGACTACCTTGGTGTCGCCGCCCGCAATCCTCACTCCTGCCTTGCGCGCGGCGTCCCCCATGGCGCGTACTTCCGCCTCCAGCACCGGCGTTGGCAGTCCAGCTTCGAGCACGTAGGTGACGACCATGGCTTCCGCCTTCGCGCCTGAAACCGCCAGGTCGTTCAGCGTGCCGTTCACCGCAAGCTCTCCGATCGAGCCTCCGGGAAAGCGCAGAGGCTTCACCACAAAACTGTCGGTGGTGATTGCAATGCGGGTGGCGCCAAAGTCCAGGTGGGCTGCATCGCCGAGCGGTTCGGAAGTGGAATCAAAAAGAAGGGGCGCAAAGAGACCTTCCACAAGCCTGCGGCTGGCCTTGCCTCCGGCGCCGTGAGACATTTCAATTTGAGGTTCGTGGAAGCGGACCTTCGGCGAGGCATTAGCGGCCGGACTCCCGGCCGCGCCAGCTTCTAGGCCACTGACGCGATGCTGGTCACCATCGCCGTTTTGCGGTGTTCGTAGTTGAAGTACGCTGCGCATGATCCCTCGGACGAAACCATAAGTGCGCCCACCGGATGTTCGGGCGTGCACTCATTCCCAAAGAGCTTGCATTGATGGGGTTTGAGAACACCTTTCAACACTTCTCCGCATTGCGCCGCCTTGGGATCGGTCACCCGCACGCCGGGAACGTCGAAACGCTGCTCCGTGTCCCATTCCGCGTAGCTGTCTTTAATGCGGAGAGCCGACTGAGAAATAAACCCAAGACCTCTCCACTCAAAGTAAGGACGCAACTCAAAAACCTCTGCCATCGCCTTGAGCGCCGCGCTGTTCCCTTCCCACGGCACCACGCGCTTGTACTGGTTCTCGATCCTGGCTTCGTGCGCCTTGAGCTGGCGCAGGACCATCACGATGGACTGCAGGATATCCAGCGGCTCGAAGCCGGAGACGGCAACCGGCTTCCGTTCATTTTTGGCGATCCACTCATAGGGACGGCAACCAATCACCGTCGAGACATGGCCGGGACCGATAAATGCGTCAATGCGCATATCAGGCGAATCGAGAATGGCGCGAATCGCCGGAATGATCGTGACGTGATTGCAGAACACGGAGAAATTGTGGATGCCCTCGGACTTGGCCCGCACCAGCGTCAATGCAGTCGACGGGGCCGTAGTCTCGAAACCGATGGCAAAAAACATCACGTGCTTTTCCGGATTCAGCCGCGCCAGCTTAAGCGCATCAGACGGCGAGTAGACGATGCGAACGTCCATCCCGCGCGCTTTGTGTTCGAGCGGGCTTCCGTGGGTCCCCGGGACCCGCATCATGTCGCCGAACGCGGCAAAGATCACATCGGGGTGCTGGGCAATGGCCAGTCCATCGTCAATCCGGCCCATGGGAAGCACGCACACCGGACAACCCGGCCCGTGGATCAATTCGATGTTGGAGGGAAGCAGGTCTTTCAGGCCGAATCGGTAGATGGCATGCGTGTGCCCGCCGCATACTTCCATAATGCGGTAATGACGATTCGGATCGGCAAGCCGGCGGATTTCTTCCGCGGTCCTGGTAATAACCTCGGGTTCGCGAAACTCGTCAACAAATTTCATTGGATCAAGTCCTTCGATCGCGACTCGCCTGTCTTCACAGACGCGCTGCCGACATCCTCCAGGCCGTAACCCTCGACCTCCTGCATGGCCGATTCAGCCTCGCCCAGCGCTCTGAGCGTGCGCATCTGATCAATGGCATCTTCCTCGCTGATCTTGCTCATGGCGAAACCGACATGAATGAGCACCCATTCTCCCGGCGTGGGCATGTCGTCCTGTAGCAACCCGAGATCAACCTTGCGACGCACTCCGACTACATCGATGAGCGCAGTCTTTCGCTCGTCTAGTCCTTCGGTGAAGATCTCGACAATCTGCCCCGGAATCGCCAAGCACATGCCGTCACACTTTCTTTCGAGCCAGAATGTTGAACGAGAATTTCAGCTCGTCTTTCACCTTTAATGCGCCCCCAGCGACGGAGGCCAGTTTCAGATCATAGTCCGTCTGTCGCAGTGAAAACGATACCAAAAGCGCGCAACGAGTCCGCCGTCAGCGCCACCCTCGCCGTAACCGGTTGCGGGCGGGTTACGCCGTGCATGGTCAATTCGCCATTGAGCGTGACCGAATACTGTCCTTCACCGGCCTTGGTGGCGGCAAAGCTCGAACACTCATAAACGATCTCGGGATAGGATGAAGTTTCCAGGATCTCCTGTTGCATCATGCGCTCGATCTCGCGCTTGTCCTTATCGGAAATGTCATCCTTCACCGACAACGACGCTGCCTGAATGACCACTTTGAGAGAAGCTTGCTCCGGATTGTCGGGGTTCACGTCAGCCTCCGCCGTGAAGTCGCGGATGATGATGGTCGGACTATGACCAAAGGCCGACAGCATTCCCCCCGAGAACACCTGCACCGTGAACTGGCTCGCCCTTTTGTCGGCGACGTAATGAACACTGGTTTCCGTGCTTGGTCCCATTATTCTCCAAGTCTCTACATGTTCCGCAATTTGAGATAGCGGTCCACGTCAGGCAGGGCGGCCTGCATCAGATTGCCGACTCCCAGTTGTCCCAGGTAGCGTCTCACCATGGGGTTGGAGAGGATCAGCCCTGTCCCGAATACAATCAAGGCTGCTCCCCCAAGCATGTACAGCGTGTCCTTGTCGCTTCCAAAGTTGTTCGCGCTTTCAGATAATTCCATGGCCACGGCAGGCTCCTCTCACTTTACGTCGTTGATTGTGGAACTACTTTCATCCCCGCTTAGTATTTTGCCCACTAGCTCCTCGACCAATCTCACTGCTTCGTCCACAGCTGCTTCAATCGGCCCGCTCAATCCCATCTGGCCTTCTTCCGGACCGAGCGTTTCTGGTTCGCACCCCACCAACAGGATTCGCTTCAACCCGCCGCCCATGGATTGAGCCAGGCGAAGCACATTCAGCGGATTCATGCTGTGCGCTTCTACCGGCGCCCTCTTCCGGTCCGCCCAGGTTCTCCAGGTCCGGCTCAATCACATACAGTGTGCCCGCCGGTTCGCCCCGCGGACAGGCATCGATCAGAATGGTGGTTTCGTATCCATCGAGCAACGCGTACGCCAGGTCATAGCCGCGGATACCGAAGTCCGTCACGCGAACGCCCCGCGGCAACTCACGGCCCGACAAGCGCCGGGCGACTTCCACTCCAAAGGCATCGTCGCCCAGAAAAATGTTGCCGATTCCGGCGACGAGAATTCGCGGTTTCGAATTCTCGCCAGCAGCGTCGTCAAGTTCTTCGCCGAGCGGTTCGACTTCTTCAGCATCGAAAAAGAAGCGATGGCCCGGCTGCCGCATCAGTCCGATATCACGGCCCGGATCGTCATCTACAACCACACAAACATGAACTTTGCCCTCGTAGTCTTGCTCAATCCCTTCAATAACCGCGGTCTTCCCCGCCAGCGCGATGTCCATGATGTCGCCGCGTGGTTTGGGCCGCAGCCGCACCCGGCTTCCCTGCTTTACGTTAGTGCCGTCAATGCACAAGGCGTCTATCGGCTTCTTGTCTTCAAGGAGCTGCCATTCCCATTCGTTCATGGCGTCTCCTCTTCCGCGGGACGAAGTTCGCGCAGAGTGCCGTGGAGCTTCATCAGGTGCTCCATCGGAAGGGCTTCCGTCCGTTCGAGCATCTTGCGGGCGCGGTCGTCGCTATGACGCATTTCGTGTTTCTCCGCGTCGGTCATGGTCATGATGCGCAGCGCGAGAATTTCGTCAATCTCTGTACCGTCGAACAAGTCGCCCGGGCTCTCCGGCGCAATTTGCGGATAGTCATACATAATGATGGGAGAAGAAAGCATGGTGTCCCGATCGCCCTCAGCACCGACCAATACCGGCCATACTCCGATATTGCGGCAACTCTGCGCCAGCTCCAGAAGGTCGTCTGGTGGATCAGTCAGAGACACAAATCGCCCATCGGTCACGCCCAGCACGGTATGCGCCGAAACCAAAGATCGCATGAGCGCCTGATCGCGCGATTCTTCGGAGCTTGCGATGGCGGCCAGGTTCTCGACCACAACCGTGAGCTTGAACAGTTCATTCCCGACCAGTTCAGCCGTGATCCGAACCCATCCCCGCAGCAGTCCCTGGGTCCGCACAATCTGTCCGCCGCTTCCGTCCGCCAGGCTCTCGACCTCCCGCCGGGCCGGAAAGTCAAAAGTCCAGGTGATGGGTCTGGACATGAGCGTACCGAGCGTACTGACCGGGACTGTCACGTCACATTCAATCGCTTCCTGCCATGGCGCGACCGGCTGGCCGTGCCCATTCGACCCTTGCGCGTCGTGTCGACCGCGCCACCAATTTCAAGAACCGCACCTTGATCTCGATCGCGGTCAGCAGCGAACCCTCGACCAGGCACTCCGTCTGGTTGCTCCACGCATCCGTACCAGCCTGCGCCTCGCTGTAGGACCGCGGATAGAGCACGCCAAAATTAAAGCGCTGGCGATTCTTCACCGATGAAGGGCGATAGGGATACAGCATGTACCCCTCGTAGAGCACCGCCTTGGCAATCGCGTCGCTGGATTTCGTATTCATCGCGTGACTTCTTCTTCCACCGGAAGCATTTTCTCCAACACCTGCTCCCAGGTTGGAATTCCGTGCGCGACCTTGTATTGATACAGCCGCTCGAACACATCGCGCCGCAGACACAGCCAGGCGCTGTTGGGGTAATAAATCTCCATCATTTCGTTCCACGCTTTGACCGGCAGGCGGAAGCGGGCCTCTTTGTCCCAGGGAATGGGCGCGACCTGCAACGCACCACTGCCATCGGCGTAGAACACGGTCCCACTGAACAGGAAATTCAGAGGAACGTCGCCGTCGGCCAGACCATGAAAATATTTGGTAGAGGCAACGTTGAAGTCGAAGGTGCAGGGCACGGGAAGATCAACCAGGATGCTGTCCTGAAACGCGGGTGCGACCACGCTGGCGTGCGTCCACAGCATGTTCTTCAGTGTCTGGCCCCACCGCTCCGGTTCGCCGAAGAGGTCGCGCATCCGGGCCTGGTCCTCGCCGCTGTATTGCCGCCGCGTCACTTCCAGTTGAATCTGGCAACGCAAGGCCACCGAGTGGACGACCTCATTCGGGGCGTTGTTGGTAATAGCCAGCTTGAACAGCAACGTGGGAGCCGCCGCAAAGCGCTGCGCTTCCGCCTTCTCGATCTTGAAACTCAGGTCAGGCACGGGCTTCTTCTCCTACTACGGTTGCCCGTTGTTTGAGCGAATCGAAGAACTTGCCGATCTCCTGCCACACTTCGGCCCCGCCCGACAGCCCCTTCCAATTTGCTCGGATCAACCCCACCAGCTTGTAGCACTCGTCTATGGGAAGCACATAGTATTCGGGCGTACCAAATCCGCGTGCATGTCCAACCCGATTCACCAGCAGAGCTTCGACATCAGATTCCATTTCCTTGAGGATGGGGTTGGCGTCTTCAATGTCCCTCCACGTCTCAAGTTCCAGCAACGATTCTGTGGCGCCCGCCGGGCTGGGATAGAAAGCCACCACCCTCGCATCCGGAGTGCTGTGGAAGAAGAAAACCATGTTGATTGGGACCATCAGCCCTTCCCATTGACCGTCGGAAAGGCGAAAATCTGCCAAGGAAAGTACTCGACGAGGAAGGCGTTTGTATTTCGCCCCGGTTGCGCTGAACAAGATGGCGCAAGCATCACATGTGCACAGCAGTTTGCGCGTGCCCGGCTCAATCAGATGCGAGTGGTGGAGCCCCACCTCAGCACTGCACAGTTCACAGCGTTCGACATCCCGCTTGCGCCGGACAAACTGGCGCAACGCTCCAAAAGCATTTTCGTATCCGGGCTGGCCCAAGTCCATTATTGGCTCACGTCGTTCTTCCTGCACCGAAGCAGCAGCGATTGCGTTGCCCACCTTACCCAAAGGCACGAACCCCGAGGAACCTGCCGGCTCTTCCAATCCTGTAATCAATAGACGGTTCAGATCCGGCGCAGCCTCATACAAAGCATCCTCTACCATCGTTCTGAGAGTCTTGCCTGTTGAACCACAGGCATGCCCGGTAACTTGAATGTGCAACCGGACAGTACCGCCCTCAACTCCCAGCAACTCTACTTCGCCCCCGCCTTTACGCACGCGTGGTCGAACTTTCTCCACCGCCTGGGCGACGCGGCCTTCGAAATCCAGTGGGTGAAGTCCATAAAGAACAAGAAGGCTGCTGACCAGAGGATCACGCCCCAGATCGTCGATGATTCGCTGTCCTGCCGCGTCATTTTTCGCGATGACTTCGAGAGTCCGCTCCAGACCCACGGCATGCAGATCGAGCAGCAACTGCACCAAAGCCTTCGCGCTGGCCCGTGACTCTGGGTCCGCTATGTTTTCCAGCTCAGCGACCAGTTCGCCGATCCGTTGAACTTTTACCTGGAAGTCCTTGTTCTCGGGCATAGTCTTCTCGTGCACATCTGAGAAACCGCGAGGAGTGAAGGCCACAAATGAACCCTCACTCCTCGGAATGTCCTGCTCGACTAGGGTTGAATGCCAAACATCGGCGAGTGGTGGGTCTTCAATATCTTCCCGCCGCCCAGGTACATATGCACGCCGCAGGGCAAGCAGGGATCGAAGCTCCGCACCGCGCGCATGATGTCGATGCCCTTGAATTTGTCCGGCCCATTCTCCTCGAAGATCGGCGTGTTCTGCACCGCATCTTCGTACGGACCCGGCGTGCCATAAATGTCTCGCGGATTGGCATTCCAGGGAGTCGGAGGATAGGGATGGTAGTTGGCGATCTTGCCCTTACGGATCACCACGTGGTGCGAAAGCACGCCGCGAACCGCTTCGTGGAATCCGCATCCAATGGCCTCTTCCGGCACTTTGAAATCCGACCAGGTTTTGGTTTTGCCGGCATGGAGCTCTTCCATTGCCTTCTCGGCGAAGTGGAGTGCGCACGCGGCGGCGTAAGCCTGAAAGTAAGTGCGGGCGCGGTCGCGCTCGATGGCGTTGCTCCACTGCGGAATCTTCCACTCAAACTCGACTTCCGGCTTGGACATAGTCTTCGGCAAATAAATCTTCACGCTGTGTGCCAGTCGCTTTGATGTAGCCGATGTCCACCAGTCCGGCGAGTGCCGTTGCCCAGAGCCGGGCAATCGGGCCGCCGCCTGTGTCCAGCGCGAGATGATCGCCAGTCCGCTTGTCGAACCACCGCGGCGACATGACCCAGGTGTACTTGCCGGCGAAGTCGCGCTTCTGCGGCCGAGGTATCGTGGTCTGGTTCCAGGGATGGTTCTTGTCCACCGGATTCCCCAGCGGATCGGTCTTCACGAAAGTCTCGGCATTCTTCCAGTCGTCGTAGTACGAACTGCCCAGCAGAATGCGGATGTTCAGATTGATGTCCACCAGGTCGGTCGTGACCAGCTTGCCGTCCACCACGACGCCCGGGGTGACGAACATCTTCCGTCCCCAGTCCGTCATGTTCTTGTAGGTGTAGTCGCAATGCTCGGGATCATTGAATGATCCCCAACATCCCAGCAGAATGCGCCGGCGTCCCACCTCTTCGTAGCCCGGCAGGGCCTCGTAAAAGAAGTTAAACAAGTCATCGTGAAGCGGCAGCACCTTCTTCATGAACTCGACGTACTTCATGAGCCTGACGATGTAATCCGTGAAGAGCTGCACGGTCGGCACGGTCCCCACTCCGCCCGGATACAGCGTCGAAGGATGGACGTGGCGTCCTTCCATCAGGCAGAACATCTCGCGCGTCATGCGGCTCATCTGCAGCGCTTCGAGATAGAACGAACCGGTAAACGGATTGAGCGCCGTCATGATATCGGCGATGGTCTTGAAGCCGTGATCGTTTGAGTGCGGCGCGGCGGTGGCTTGCGCCTTCGTCCACACCTTGGGATTGGTTTCCTTCACCATCTGCTCGCAGAAATCGACGCCGACCAGATTGTCCTGGAAAATATTGTGATCGAACATGTACTCGGCGGCCTCGCCGAGATTGACGATCCACTCCGCGATGTGCGGCGGCCTTACTCCAAACGCCATGTTCTGCGCATAGGTCGCGCAGGTAGCGTGATTGTCGCCGCAGATGCCGCAGATACGGCTGGTGATGAAGTGCGCGTCGCGCGGATCTTTGCCCTTCATGAAAATGCTGTAGCCGCGAAAGATGGAAGAGGTGCTGTGGCACTCGGCCACTTTCTTGGCGTCAAAATCAATTTTGGTAAAGATGCCCAGGCTGCCCACGATGCGGGTGATCGGGTCCCAATTCATTTCCACCAGATTCCGGGACTTGCTGGGAACGTCTTTGGTGGGTGCAGTGATCGTGCTCATCGTATTGCTCCTTTTGCGTTCTCAGTTGGGCTGCGTTGGCCAGGCTTCTAATAAGATCGTGGGATGGTACCCGGTGGTCAGCTCCGCACGCGGATGCCGCCACTTCGGTTCCTTGTTCAATGTGTTTTGCGTGATTGAGCGCAAGGCGCGGATGGCGCGTCCATACACGCCGATCGCGGCGGTGGAGACGTGGCCGCCCGGCGGCTCGTCCATGAAGGGCATGAACTTGTCAGGAAAACCGGGCATGGTGCATCCGATGCAGATGCCGCCCACGTTGGGGCATCCCCCGATGCCGGCCATCCATCCCCGCTTGGGGACATTGCAATTAACCACCGGCCCCCAGCATCCCAGCTTCACGATGCACTTGGGAGAGCCGTATACCTCTGCGAAATCACCCTGTTCGTAATAGCCGGCACGATCGCAGCCATCGTGGACAGTTTGGCCGAAAAGCCATGTAGGACGCAGCTGATCGTCCAACGGAATCATCGGCGCCAGGCCCGCAACCTGATAGAGAAGATAGAGAACCGTCTCCATGAAGTTGTCCGGCTGCACTGGACATCCGGGAACGTTCACAATCGGCAAGCCCGCGACGGAGCGCCAATCCCACCCCAGGTAATCCGCCAGGCCCATGGCGCCGGTCGCGTTTCCTTCCATGGCGTGAATGCCGCCGTAGGTGGCGCAGGTTCCGATGGCAATCACCGCCAAAGCCTTGGGAGCCAGCCGGTCAATCCATTCGTTGGTGGTAATCGGCTGCCCGGTATTGGGATCGGTCCCCAGCCCCGCCCAGTAGCCTTCCTTCTTGATCTTCTCGTTGGGAATCGAACCTTCGACCACCAACACAAATGGATCAAGCTTGCCTTCCCACGCGCGATAGAAAAACTTCATGAAGTCATCGCCGTTTTCGTAGGCCAGCACTGGATTGTGCAGGTGGACTTTAGGAAGGCCGGGAATGGCGCCGAGCAGAACATCTTCGACGCTGGGCTGGGTTGCTGCGGTGATTGAAACCGAATCTCCGTCACAGCCGAGGCCGGCCGTGATCCATACTATGTGTACCTCTTTGACAGCAGGCGCTTTTTGCGTGCTGCGACCGTAGGGGACCGTCTCTGCTGCCATAGCTGGATACTCCTCTCAAATCAAATTGTTCGCATTCTTGTTCCCAGGCGGATGGTTGAACTGAGAAAACTGATCTCAGTAATCTGAATTCCAGATTGAACCGTAGAATCAACCTGTTGCGAAGTGGTTTCAAGGGGAGGGAGCCTGAATTGTTTCGCCATGAAAGTACGCTGGCGAACATAGGGGAATCCCGAGTCGTGGGGGCGGGCGCCCTCGCCCGCCGCTCTTGATGTTGGTTTTGCGGTGTATTTCGGCTTTCGCCGGTCTTGACTTTGGTTTCGGAGGTACGCCGGGTGGCGGAGTCGTCCGTCGCTTTGATGTTTTTTGAAGGGGTGTTGCAGGGCCTACCTTGACAAGCTAACTCAAACGCAAAAGCGGCGGGCGAGGCGCCCGCCCCACACGATCACGCCGACTTCTTCTCGCTCACCGTCCATTGAATCGCGTGCTGCACCAATTCGCGCGCGCTGCGCAAAGACAATTTCTCTTTGATGTGTGCCTGGTACGATTCCACAGTCTTGATGCTCAAATGCAGTTCCTCGGCGATCTGGCGTGTCCCATGCCCTTCACCAATCAATCTGAATACTTCCAGTTCCCTGTCGGTAAGTTCCGCGACCGAAGATTGCGCGGAAAGGCTTGCGCCGCGAATGTAATGTTGAAGTATGTGGCTTCCCACTCGATCACTCACATATATTTCCCCGGCAAGAATTCGGCGCAAAGCGATCAGAACTTTTTCAGTTGCCTCCTGCTTCATGATGTAGCCGTTCGCACCCGCCCGCAGCGCTCTCTCCGCATAAATCGTTTCATCGTGCATGGAAAGAATCAGCACCGGCATTTCTGAATATTTCGTCCTGATGTTCTTCAGCAACTCCAGCCCGTCGGGGCCATTGAGCGATATATCTACAATCATGATGTCGGGCCTGGAGGTTTGAATGGCCTGCAGCGCTGCGTACATTTCCTCCGCCTGGCCACAGACCGCCAGGTCGGGTTCCTGATTGATGAGCAGCGTCAGGCCCTGGCGCACGATCGGATGATCGTCAACCAGGAAGACGGTCTTCTTTCGGGTGGTCGAACTCGTTTGATTGTGACTAGCGATCATAGGTAGCCTGCTTCACTGCTTCATTTTGTTTGGTTAGAGGAAAGACGCATTTGACCCGGGTCCCGCGGGTCTTTCTTTTCTGGACCACGAGCGAGCCGCCAATCATGCGCGCCCGGTAATTCATGATCTGCAGGCCCATGCCGGAATGGTTTGTAGTGGTCTCACGTACGCCAGACCCATCGTCTTCGATGACCAGCGACCCTTCTCCGTTGCCAGCGCGAGAGCGTAATTACGATTTCGGTGGCGTGTCCATGCCGCATGGCATTGTTCACGGCCTCCTGGGCAATCCGATAAAGATGCGTGGACATAATGGGATCGTCAATGAGCACCGGACTCTCGCAGCGGAACTGACACGAGATGCGGAAGACATCTTCCACTTCAACCGCCCAGCGCTTGAGTGCCGACATCAACCCTTGCGATTCCTCCACCACGGGAAGAAGACCATGCGCCAGCTCTCGCGTTTTATTGATCGCCTCATTCACCAGTTTGACGATCCTCGCCGCTTCAACCGCTTCGGTCAATCCCTTCTCGGCAAGTTTTTGTTCCTGCACCTTGCTCATGAAGGCGATGCCGGTCAGATGCTGACCCAGGCCATCATGCAGGTCCTGTCCAATCCGGCGTTGCTCATCGGCGCTGATTTCCAAAATTGCTTTCTCCAGCCGTTTGCGCTCCGTAACGTCAATGCCCGTCGCGATAATATACGCGGGGGCTCCGTCGCCTCCGGGCAGAACCGTACTGGACCACGCAATCAATCGCCGAGACCCATCGCGCGTTACCCAGGAGGTCTCATACTCCTTTGCATTGTGGTCCATGCGCAATTGCTCAACGATAATTTTGAAGCGCTCGGCCTCTTCCGGTATGACGCATAGGTCCCAGAAATACTTTCCCTTCACCTCGGCGAATGAATAACCAGCGGTCTGCTCGCAGGCGCGGTTGAAGCGAACGATCCGGCCTTCGGGGTCCAGCACCACGACCAGAGCCCCGACGGTATGAAGAATCGCGGAGACCACATTACGTTCTTCCTGCAAAGCCTCTTCGGTCCGCTTCAGTTCGGTGATGTCAAAACCGACGCCATGGATAAACCACGGCCGCCCGTCGGCGCGGCGGATCATTTTCGCTTCGCAGTGAAACCACACCACCCGGCCGTCCCGCGCCATGACGCGATAGGCGGAACGCAACGGCGTGCCGGACAGAAACATGTGCGCCGCCTCCACGCTCCACCGTTGTTTGTCGTCGGGATGAATCTGCTGGTACCAGCGAATGGGATCTTCCAGCCATTCCGCCTGGGAAAAGCCCAGCGACGCCTGAATCTGCGGACTCACATAGGCTTCGCCGATGCCGCGGTCGAGGTGGGCCATGAAAACAACAGCAGGAATCTGTTCGACCAGGGCCCGGTAGATGGCAGAGACGTTTGGGAGTTGTTCTTCGTCGTCCTTGCTGGTCTGGGCCGAAGCGGCCAACGGTGCGGAGTTTCCTAAAAATACCGAAGCCAGATCAACCAGAAGAGTTTCAGCCTCTCCGGGGGTCAGTTCCGCGTTATGCGCTTGGGATTGCGCAACCGGCTCGACGCTCCACGCGGAACCCATATTTCATACCTCTGGAAAAAGCTCAGCCATCCTAAGCGTCAGACCTGTTTGTTTTGCGCCGCCAGGCAGGCTCCTTGTTCAACGACGACTGGGTAAATCGGCGCAGGGCGTGGATGGCACGGCCGTAGGTCATCACCGCACTCGAGGACAAGAGCGATCCCGGCGGCTGGTCCATAAACGGCATGAACTTGTCGGGAAACCCTGGCATGGTACATCCAATGCAGATGCCACCAACGTTGGGGCATCCGCCGATGCCGCCCATCCATCCGCGCTTCCCTACATTGCACTGGACGACCGGCCCCCAGCACCCTAACTTTACTATGCATAACGGCGATCCGTACTCCTCGGCAAACTCTCCCTGCTCGTAGTAGCCTCCGCGATCGCAACCCTCATGGACGGTCGCGCCGAACAGCCAAGTGGGACGCAGCGCGTCATCCAGTGGGATCATCGGGGCCCGTCCGGCAGCCATATAAAGAAGATAAAGCAGCGTCTCCGTAAAATTGTCCGGCTGTACGGGACATCCCGGGACGCAAACGATCGGAATGTTGGCTGTCGACGTCCACTGCCATCCCAGATAATCGGGCAGCCCCATGCATCCCGTGGGATTTCCTTCCATCGCATGGATACCGCCGTAGGTTGCGCACGTCCCTGCAGCTACCACCGCCCAAGCCAACGGAGCGAGCCGGTCAATCCATTCACAAGTGGTAATGGGCTGGCCGGTTTTCGGATCGGTTCCCATGGAGGCCCAATAGCCCTCTTCCTTATTATTCTCGTTCGGGATTGATCCTTCCACTACCAGAATGAAGGGAGCGAGCTTGCCCTCGGCGGCCAGGTGGAAACGCCTGAGAAACTCGTCTCCGTTCTCAATCGCAAGAAAGGGATTATGAAACCGTACCTTCGGGATCCACGGCATCGAGCCGAGAACCAGGTCTTCGATACTTGGCTGCGTGGCCGCAGTCATGGCGATCGTATCGCCGTCGCACCCCAAACCAGCTGTTATCCAGAGGATGTCAATTTCTGA
Organism: Terriglobia bacterium; assembly: GCA_963812835.1. Taxonomy (GTDB): domain Bacteria; phylum Acidobacteriota; class Terriglobia; order Terriglobales; family Acidobacteriaceae; genus JAIQFF01. The sequence goes on along the minus strand of CAWEWN010000006.1, from coordinate 36,576 downwards.
GATGGATGGAACAGCTTGTGAGGTGCCTGCCTGAATGGTAGAAGTCTGAGGCACTCGATTTCCACTCCGACGGGCTGGAACAGCGGATCGTTCATGCGGCAAGGCCCGTTCCAGTTGCGTATTCTACAGAATTCCTCCAAAAGAGACAGCGCAATCTGGGAGCGAGCTGATGGAAGACGGGCGTCCCGCCCGTCCATCCATGCATCAAGGGACGCTGCAAGAACTTAAGGAAGGGTCGTTTCCAGCTGTCGAACAAATTACATCCGGCTGATCTTGATATACCGCCAGGAATCTTTCACCGACATCACCAATACATATCCCGCGAAGACCAGGCCTACCGTGCCCAGTGTGTTCCGGACTACTCTTAAATGCGCTCATCGTGTCTCCCTTCCAGCTGATTTTGCCTCCACTAGGATGCAGCCTCTGCGAAAAAGGAAGCGTTCTGGAAAGAAAGGCAGGCAAGACTCTTATACCATCAGCGACAGACCGGGGCACTGGCCGGATATCCGATCTGGGAGGCAGGAATGGGAAGAACTTCCCAATTTCGAACCTACGAAGAGCTCGAAGATAGCCACTGCCGCGGCAGGCTCTCTCGGAACTATATGGATCCCGTTGTCCCCGTTCGAACACTTCGGGCTCCGACGGGCGTGGTCAAATTGAATGGACGACGTCAGCGACACGATCGACGACGTTTCCTCAGGATACGTGATGCCGCAGAGCCCGCACGCATCGCACTTCCAGCGAATACTCCCGAGACGGGCTTTCTGCGTCATAGGAACCAGATCTTGAGCGCAGTCGCTTCGGCTGATTGGTCGTTGAGGCCATGAGCCCCAACTGGCTTAATACGCTCGTTGCTGCCTTTTGAACCTTTGACCTTCTGCCGCCGTCGGGCGACCTCTTCCGAGTTCATTTTGGCGCCTCCAACTTCGTCCGAAGTAATCCACCATCAAAACGTGCCGTGGATGCACGTGGAGTTCCAGAACAGTCGGAAAACGCGCAAGCGAAACACCGCCATTTTGTGCGAGGCCGGTGGTCGAAGACAGGATTTCGAGCCGAAAATGCCGCTTCTTCGGCAGTTCTGCCGCCTGGACGGCGGATCGCTCCGCAGCGGGTCCTTCAACGTCGTCCGGATGGCGTAGGCACTCGATCCCTGGTAACAAATCGCGGTTCGGAGAACGCTTGCCTCGGTCCCTGTTTCTTTCCTACGGCGCGGCCCGGAAGGTGGCGATCTGCATGACCCAAGGACTACCGGGAGAGTTCGGGGCCGTGGCATTGTAGCTGCCGGCGGCGGTGGTGATCTTGTCCTCGGCTATATCTGAGTCCGGACTGGTAATTGTTCTTAGGGTGAAACCCGTTCCGGCCTGAGTGAACCTGGTCGCGGTCATTCCAGCACCAACAATCAGCTCCTTCGCCGAGGTGGTAGTGGCCGCGCCGCTGTTCGCAGTGGTCCCGCTGCCGGCCGCTCCAGCCGTCACATCCAGCGGACTCGCCGTGTCCAACCCGCTGTATTCGAGCGCCCGAATATCCACGAACGCTGCGGCCTGGTTGAACTTTACCGTCACCGTATTGCTGCCCGCCGCGATGTTCTTCGCGTAGTAAATCGACTGTCGCAATCCGGTCCCGCTCGTCGGTCCGATCGCCAGGGCATAGGTGTTCCCCCGGCTGTCGGTCACGCTGCTCACCGTGGACGTCGTGTCATTCCAACCCACCAGCACTACGTTCAAATTCCCCGCGGTTTGCGCTGCCGTATACGTCACTGCCACCGACGCACTTGCCGTCTGCGGCGTCGCCGCCTTCACCTGCACGAACGCGATCGGTGCTCCGCCTGTGCCGGTCGTATAGGTGTAACCGTTGTTCAGGGAGCCGCTCTGAGTGTCGCTATTGGTCACCACCACGCTCACCGCTCCTGCCGTATGCGCCGGCGTCGTTGCCGTCATCGATGTGCTGCTCACGACACTCACGTTCGTCGCTGCAGTCCCGCCCAGACTGACTGTCGCTCCCGCCAGAAAGCCCGTGCCCGTAATGGTCACCGGGGTCCCCCCGGCCGTGGTGCCCGTGTTGGGTGCGATCGACGCCACCGTCGGCGCCGGATTGCTCGCCGTGTAGGTATAACCGTTGTTCAACGAACCGCTCTGCGCATCAGCTGTTGGTCACCACCACGCTCACCGCTCCGGCTGTGTGCGCCGGTGTGGTTGCCGTAATCGACGTGCTGCTCACGACATTCACGTTCGTGGCCGACGTTCCGCCCAGCATGACTGTTGCTCCAGCGAGGAAGCCTGTGCCCGTGATCGTCACCGCGGTACCGCCGTTTACGGTACCTGTGTTGGGCGTGATCGAACTGATTGTCGGCGCCGGGTTGCTCGCCGCGTAGGTGTAGCCATTGTTCAACGTGCCGCTCTGCGTATCGGTGTTCGTCACGACTACACTCACCACACCCGATGCGTGTGCTGGTGTCGTTGCCGTAATCGACGTGCTGCTCACCACATTCACGTCCGTCGCCGCCGTTCCGCCCAGCCTCACCGTCGCTCCCGCCAGGAAGCCTGTGCCCGTGATCGTCACCGCGGTACCGCCGTTCGCCGTACCTGTGTTGGGCGTGATCGAAGTGACGGTCGGCGCCGGATTGCTCGCCGTGTAGGTGTAGCCGTTGTTCAACGTGCCGCTCTGCGCATCGGTGTTCGTCACGACCACACTCACCGCACCCGATGCATGTGCCGGCGTCGTTGCCGTAATCGAGGTGCTGCTCACGACCTTCACGTTCGTCGCCGCCGTCCCTCCCAGGCTCACCGTCGCTCCCGCCAGGAAGCCGGTGCCCGTGATGGTCACCGGGGTACCGCCAGCCGCGGTACCTGTGTTGGGCGTGATCGAAGTGACTGTCGGCGCCGGATTGCTCGCCGTGTAGGTGTAGCCATTGTTCAACGTGCCGGTCTGCGTATCGGTGTTCGTCACGACCACGCTCACCGCTCCCGATGCATGTGCCGGTGTCGTTGCCGTGATCGACGTGCTGCTCACGACATTCACGTTCGTCGCCGCCGTCCCGCCCAGCCTGACTGTCGCTCCCGCCAGGAAGCCGGTGCCCGTGATGGTCACCGAGGTGCCGCCAGCCGCTGTTCCCGTGTTGGGCGCGATCGAAGTGACGGTCGGCGCCGGATTGGCTTGTACCCTGCGCCGCGCGGAAAGTGGCCATCTGCATGACCCAGGCGGTACTGGAAGAGGTCGGCGCCGTGGCGTTGTAACTTCCCGTCGCACTGACCGTCCGGTCTTCCGCGATGTCCGCGTCCGGGCTGGTGATTGTCCTCAGGGTGAATCCCGTACCAGCGTTGCTAAAAGCACCCGCGGTCATTCCAGCACCAACGATCAGCTCATTCGCCGACCTGGTGGTGGCCGCGCCACTGTTGGCGGTAGTCCCGCTGCCTGCTGCTGCTGCCGTCACGTCCAGCGGACTCACCGTATCCAACCCGCTGTATTCCAGTATGCGAACATCCACAGCCGCTGCCGCTTTGCTAAAGGTCACAGTCACCGTATTGCTGCCGCCCGCAATGTTTTTGGCGTAGTAAATCGACTGCCGCAACCCAGTCCCGCTGGTCGGACCGACGGCCAGAACGTAACTGTTCCCCTTGCTATCGGTGACCGTGTTGACCGAAGACGTGGTGTCATTCCAGCCCACTTCCACTACGTTCAAGTTGCCCGCCGTCTGCGCAACCGAGTAAGTGACCGCCACCGAAGAACTGGCGGTCTGCGGCGTCGCTGCTTTCACCTGCACAAAACCGATCGTTCCGCCGCCGGTCGATCCGGTATAGGTGAAAGCATTGGGCAGGCCCCCGTTCTGATTGTCGGTATTGCTGACCACCACACTCACCGTCCCGGCTGCGTGGGAAGGAGTGGTTGCTGTGATCGATGTCGCGCTTACCACCGTCACTCCGGTCGCCGCCGTACCACCCAGACTCACGCTGGCTCCCGGCAGGAAACCCGTGCCCGTGATGGTTACGGCTGTCCCGCCAGTAGCGCTCCCGGTGCTGGGCGTGATTGCACTTACTGTCGGCGGAGGGTTGCCTGAAGCACTGGGAGCGGGCAGGCGCACCATCGCCGCTTTAGACGGCACACCGTTGCTGTCGACGAGAAACAGCATGTACGGTCCGGGCGGGGCCAGGTTGCCATTGGCGGGCGCATGCACGTTCAGCGGGTTGCTGCCTTGGTCAAACGCCAGGGAACGAAGCGTTGGTTCTCGTTGAACGCGTGGGTCACCGCTGACAACGCGATCAGCGACACGGAAGCAATTCGGGCTGCATCCGGTGTTGCCACGGCGAATGCGGTGCCGTATTGGATAATTGATGGCGCCGAAGAAATTGCCGGACGAGCCCCTTTGAAAAGATAGGGCGGTGAAAAGATTTCCGCATTCGGCTCGTCCTTTGGATCAGGTTGGGAACGTCCGTTCTCCCGGCCTCCGCCGGCCACCAACACCGTCGCATCAGGCAAAAGCAAAGCGGTCGAATGATAGAGTCGAGGAGTTTGCATCCGGGACATGGTCGTCCAGCTTTTGGTCACCGGCGACCACAGCTCGGCCTCATAGACGGCAGCGGCGAAGTTCGCCTTGTCCGTCGTCGTGCTGCCTCCCGTGGCGAGGACCGTTCCGTCGGGCAAAATCGTCAAGTTCAGATAGGATCGCGGAAATGCCATCGAGCCTGTCTGTTGCCAGGCCGGTGAGGATTGGTTCATGTCCAGTACGTAAGCAGTCGCGGCCGCAGGATGACCCTGGTTGTCAGCCGTAGCCGTTCCGGCTTTGAGCACCTTCCCGGGCTGATACATGGCCGCACTGTGGCCGTCGAATACTCTCGCGTCAACCGTCGTCCAGGTCTGAGTGTTGAGATCGAGAACCCGGCTGCTGATGGCTTTGTCGTCTTCTGAGGACACCAGAATACGTCCGTCGGGTAGAACAAAAGGATGCGGGTAGTACTTGAACGCCATTTTTGCGCTTGCCGCCAGTTGCGTCCAGGTATTGCTGACCGGATCGTAAATCTCCGGCATGTCGGCATAACAGGTGACGCAAGTCGTCGTGCCGCCTTGAACCAGGATGCGTCCGTCGGGCAGTGCCGTCGCGGTTGGGTAGTAACGGCCGGTGAACATCAGCGCGCTTTGCGACCAGGTTTCGGTCACGGGATCGAAGATCGTCCCATTCTGAGGTCCGAGGTCATCCTGCAATCCCACAATGCCGCCGACGACGAGCAAGCGGCCATCGGCCATGTAAGCGTGACCCGAGCAGAACAGGCTGGTGGTGGGGTAGTCCTTATCGGTAAAGGTATTGGTGGTTCTTCGCCAGATCTGCGCCCCGCCGTTAATCGTATAGTCCGTCCACCCGAGGACGTCGCCCGTCGGAAGCATTTGCGCATGGACCGCGACCATCGGCCAGTTCATGACCGCTGACCATTGGCCGACCTGCGCGGGAGTGGGATTTGAGACCGTGACGGAAATGCTTGAGCTGGTGGTTGCATTGCCGCTAAAGTCCCTGGCAACCGCAGCCAACGTATGCGTTCCGATGCTGGCCGTGGTCGTATTCCATTGAAAGGTGTACGGAGGGCTGGGTATTTCGTTGCCCAGATTGCTGCTGTCCAGGAGGAATTGCACTCCGGCCACACCTACGTTATCCGACGCCGAAGCCGATACCGCCGTGGTCCCCGAAACGGTCGCGCCATCCGCTGGGAGCAGACATCGCCACCGTGGGAGGCGTCGTATCGGGCGGCCCCGAGCTCCGCTGACCGGCGTCATCATGTCGGTCTGGATCTCAGCCTGGGACAAGGCGCGGTTGTAAATTCGCACTTCGTCGATCACACCATTGAAGTAGAAACCACCGGTCCGGCGGCCGATGTTTACATTCGCAGTCTGGTTGAGCTGCGAAGCCGGAACTGTTCCTCTTAGAGTTCCGTTGTCGAGAACTCCGTTGACGTAAGTACTCAGCGTCTAGCGCAGCGGCGTCATAGACACCTGCAATGTGGTACCAGGTGTTCAGGGCTGGAACCGTTGTGGAATATCTTTGCGCCTTGGTCGTGGAATTTACGGACACAGAGATCCCGAAGGTATGCGGGCCAGTGTCCGGGCTGGTCTTGAGTTGCCAGCCCGGACCATTCGATTTCGACACAATTTGCCCGTCATCGGCGGGATTCGCCGCGGCTTTGACCCAGGCCTCGATCGTCATGCTGCCGGTCAGTTGGAGAGCGGAGGGACTGCCCAGGTCAACGTAGCTGCTGGTTCCGTTGAAAGAAAGTGCATTCCCGTACATTCCCGTTGTTGTCCAGGTCGCGCCAACAATCGTCCCGGTCAGGTTGTTCCCGGACAAGTCCTTCACGGTGGTGCCAGTTCCTTCATCAAAGCCATAAGCCGCCACCAACCCTGGAGCCCCCGACTGGGCAAGGGCAGGCGAGGAATGGCCGATCAGAAAAACGATGACCGCTAACAGGACAACAGCGGTTTCACTTCGCTTTGAAAGGATTCGACCGGATGACAAAATGCACGGCAATTTCCTTAGCGCAACGATGACTGAAGCCGATCGCGCGATCGAGCACACCCTGATGTCTCTCGTCGGTGGGGAGGAGACGGCTGCCGCGAGTAACAGATTGTGTTTTGGGGGAGGGTAAACAGCGACACGGAGGCTACCACAAACAAGAGGGTTGTCAACGGCCCGGTTTACTCTACCGCTGAAGCGGCCTACAAATTTGAACGTAAAAGATTAGCCAAAGCGTGAAGAGACGGTTGAGCAAAACCCGCCTGCGCGTCTTCGGCTTTTCGTGACTGGCTTGGACATTGATCGAGCCCGGATCGTACCGACACTACATGTACAACTGATTAAATTTCCACTGCACCCAAGTGTTAAAGTGACGTCCAGTGCTGCTCAATTTCGCCGGCGATTGAATTTATCCGCCGAAAAGGGCGACAATATTTTCTGGCCAGAGATCTGAAGTTCCTGTTTTTTCCCGCCACTTCCACACGTAATTTGCGCACTCCGCTCACGCGCCTAACCTCGTCCGTCAGTTGCTCTTTGTTCTAATTTTGCCTGGTTGCGACGGCGCAACCTCGACATCTGCTTGTGCGACGCCTGCAATCGGCGCCTCGCAAATATCACCGGCACAGTAAAAGCAAGACCAGAAGAAACGGCCACGAAGAAGAATTACTCCATGACGCTTAAACACTACGCCATAGTCAGTTTGTCATTTGCGCTGTCGGTGGTCCCTCGTTTATCGGCGGCGGTCAAATTCGTACAGGTCAACTACAAGACGTCGAACTCGGCTGCGTCCCTGGCGGTGCCCTACTTGTCGGCGCAGACCGCAGGAAACCTGAACATTGTCGTGGTCGGATGGAATGACAGTACCTCGGTAGTGAGTTCCATCACGGACAGCAAGGGGAACACCTATTCGCGAGCGGTCGGTCCGACGGTGGGCACCAAGCTGACCCAGTCGATTTACTATGCCAAGAACATTGCCGCCGGCAGTAACACGGTGTCCGTGACTTTCAATACGGCAGTATTGTATCCCGACGTGCGCGTGCTCGAGTACAGCGGCGCGGACAAAGCGAATCCACTGGATGTGACCGCGGCAGCAGCCGGCACGAGTCTGAACACGAACAGCGGACCCGCATCAACGACTTCGCTGAATGAACTCATTTTTGGCGCAGGGACAACGTTCAACGGATACTACCCGGGAAGTGGATTTACCCAGCGGGTGCTCACCAACTTCGGCGACATGGCTGAAGACGCGACGGTTGCAAGCATGGGCACTTATAGTGTCACGGCCCCGCTGCACTTGTCCGCTCCCTGGGTGACGCAGATGGCCACGTTCCGCGGTCAAAGTGCAACCACTCCTGCATTTACGGTCAGCGGCATTTCACCGAGTTCGGGACCGGCGAGCGGTGGAACGTCGGTGAAGATTACCGGCACGGGTTTCCTGTCCGGGGCCACGGTGACATTTGGCGGGATAGCGGGCACGAATGTAGCGCGTGCCGGATAGCAACACAATCACCGTCACGACTCCTTCGCACGCCGCCGGAACGGTGAATGTAGTTGTAACCAATGGCATCGCCCAAAGCGCGACTTTGACCAATGCATACACGTATACTGCTGCTCCGCCCACGGGCGGAGGCGGGGGAAGTACGGGGGAACGATCCGTTTTGTGCAGGTGAAATCAGCGACGCCGCACCCCACCAGTTCTTCGGTGGCGGTCACTTACTCGGCCGCGCAGACGGCGGGGAATTTGAACGTGGTGGAGGTAGGTTGGAATGACACTACGTCTTCGGTCAGTTCGGTGACCGACAGCAGGGGGAACAGTTATGTTCTGGCGGTAGGTCCTACGAGGGGAACTGGTTTGAGCCAGTCAATTTATTACGCCAAAAACATCGTCGGCGGCACCAACACGGTGACCGTGACTTTCAACAAGGCAGCGGCGGTCGTTGATGTTCGGGCGCTGGAATACAGCGGGCTGGATACCGCGAATCCGCTGGACGTGACAGCGGGAGCGGCTGGCACCGGGACCACCGGAAACAGCGGCGCAGCCACCACCAGCTCAGCGAACGAACTGATTGTCGGGGCTGGAATGACGGCGGGTGCTTTTACCAAGGCCGGCACGGGATTCACATCAAGGATAATCACCAGCCCGGACGCGGACATAGCCGAAGACCAGATCACAACCGCCGCCGGCAGCTACAGTGCCACGGCGCCGACCTCTACCAGTACGCCTTGGGTCATGCAGATGGCCGCCTTTCGAACCAGTTCAGCTCAGGTTCTGCCTCCACCGCTAAACACTCGGTTTCAATCAGCTGGGGTCCGTCTCCGTCCACCAACGTTGCCTATTACAAGGTCTATCGTGGGACCGTGTCCGGAGGACCGTACAACCTGCTCGCCACCAACATCACAGCAGACACGTACACCGATTCGACGGTTCAGTCGGGCACCACTTATTATTACGTGACGACGACGGTTTCTACGGCGGGGTTGGAGAGTATTTTCTCAAATCAGTTCAAGTGCCGTGTCCCCACACCTTAGTGCCTGAGCCGCGCAAGATAGAACGACGAGTTGAGCCTCATCACCGTGTGCGCTGACTGCCATGACTTTTGGTCTTCCAGCTGGCTTTTCTGCTTGCGGACGCGTGTTGCAGCAGTGGCCAACCTAAGGTAGCACCTCGAAGAGCGCCTGCATGCCGCCCATCAGGTGATCGTTGACGTGACAATGATAGAGCCACGTTCCTTCCTTGTCGGGAACCATGTCGGCAATCGCCATAGCCATCGGTCCAAGCGGGACGGTGTCGGTTCGCATATGGTTGAAGACCACGGTTTGCCCATGCCAGTGGACCGTATGCACATCGTCTTCGTTGCTGTTGGACAGCAAATACCAGCGAACCCGTTCGCCTCGCTTCATAGTCAGCAATGGCAAATTGCCCTCGATGAAACCATTGATCGAGTACAGAACGTTTTGCTCCCGGAATACCCGATCGGTGATCCTCATGGAAGAGAGACGTGCCCATCTTTCCGGGATCGGAAAAGTACCAGCTGTCGGTCTCGTCGAACAGGGCGAAGGCAGTCACAAACTCGCGATCAACATCCTTGGGTGTTCCGTCCGCCCGCCCTTGCACCGCGCGCCGTAATAATGATAGGACCCAAGAGGCCGGTGTTCATGTCCTTGGATTCGACGAAATGACCGTGATACATCCACAAAATTGAACTTCCATCCCCGTGAGCCGGGCCGGCCCGTTCGGGAACATTCCAGTGGTAGGTGATAGCTCCGCCCGGTGGAACCATGTCGTCTTTCTTGGCCGCCCCCTGGGTGCCGTCGTTGTACATCGCCCCTTCAGAATCCTTGGCGTAGCTCAGGCCATGGGGATGCATGCTGCAGGTGAGCTTGGTGTTGTTCTTGAAGAAGACCTCGATCGTATCTCCTACCTCCGCCCGAATCAGGGGTCCGAGAATTCCGAGGTGTTCCCACTCGGGTGGTCGCGGTTTCAGGGTTCGAAAGCTCGCGTCGGTGTACTCGCGGAATATCGCCTTCAGATAGGATCGGTGACTGCGGCTTGCCGAAGCCGTACTCTCTTCCTCGGAACCCTCCACGTGAGGCATGCCGGTCAGGTTACGGCCCCTGGGGGTGTAGTCCCAAGTCACTTCGTCGGCCGCGATGTAAGTACGTATGCAACCGCGGAGCCGGCGTGCTCGGACTTTGTCCAAGCAAGACCGTGGCCGCAGTCAGCAAGAGCAAGGCTGCTCAGAACGAGCCCTTGCGAAGAACCCTCCGGCGCCGAAACTCTCAGATCACGGAATCGAATTCGTTTCCTGCCCAATCGGTAAAAACCTCCCGGAGTAGGCTGAAACTTTTCCCCTTGCGCGCAACCAGAACCTCCGAACAGCTACTCTATATTCTAAATTTGCTGCCGGTAAGTATCTGCTTCGGGACTAATCTTGTTACGCCAAGCGGCCACGCCCATTCGGCCAAATTCCTCTTAACGGTGTCCTTTTGTGCACTTGCATGGATGTTACGAAACGGTGCATGCAGTATTGGAAAGCCCCTCGAGAACATTCTATGGCTCAAAAGCGCCGGTATCGTCGATTCAGCCTGCGCTATCCAGTCAACGTAAAGTTTGGCCTTGGAAAAACCGTTTCTGAGCTTCGAGCCATCAGCAACAACATAAGCCTCGGCGGCGTCCTGCTCGAGGCTGATTCGGCAATTCCCGCACATTGTGATGTGAGTTTCACCGTGATGGTGCGTGGCCACGAAATCATTGGTTCTACTCAAATCGTGGGCGAGGGCGAGGTCGTAAGGGTTGAGCCGCTCTCGTCGGGAGCGGGATTCTCAATCGCGGTAGAGTGCAAGCGCCCGATCGCGGACTTGCAGGGCTATCTGCCAGCCTCGGCCAGCTGAGGCGGACCCGTCCAAAACCAGAAGTTGCTCTGGCCTGTCTCTAGTCACCCGCCCGGAGTCGCTCCTTCATTGCCCGCTCTTGATCGCAGCTCTGCCCTACTCATTCCAGGAGCGCTCGCGGTTGAGATTGCCCGCGGGCCGTTGCCCTCAGAAACAAGGGATCGAGAATCAGGGAACAGTGGCGGTGAATTGGTTGGAGTAAGTGCTCTCCACGGAGTTCTGATCTACCGAGGTCGCGACGTAGTAATACGTCGTCCCGGCCATAACCGTGTTATCAACCAGGCTGGTAGCCAGATTGTGGAGATGAGGTCAGCTTTGAGGGGTACGGTCCACCAGAAGTAGTTCCACGGTAGACGTTGTAACCGATCACGGTGGAAGGACTCGGGCTCCAGGACATGGAAACGCTATGAGGCGGTGGACCCGATGACTGACTCCCGGTGCCGGTAAAAGTTTCCGTGGTTGGAGAATTCGCGGCGTTGCTGAGAAATGAGATGCCGCCGGAGGCGGAACCTGAAGCTTGCGGTGCGAAGGTGACCGTAAAGGAAGCACTCTGTCCCGCCTTCAGGGTAACTGGGAAAGTGATGCCGCTTACCGAAAAGCCATCCCCATTCCAACTTGCCGAGGAGACCGTCACCGCGGAAGTGGCAGCGGTAATCTTTCCGGTCTGAGCCGTACTGCTGCCCAAGGCTACATTGCCGAAGGCCATCGTCGAATTGGAAACTACGAGCGTGCCAGAAACGCTGGTGCCATTGCCGCCAGGACTGTTATTCGGCGAGGTCGTGCCTCCTCCGCAGCCCATCAATACGGCAACCGCGACCATGACCAATGCTTGGCAGTATCGAGACATAAACTCGCGCCGTCCAGATTGCATTGTCCCCGGAGGGGTGGAATCTGTCTAGACATCACAGATACATGGTCCGATTGACTCGAGGTCCAAATCCTTTCGTAACCTTCGCGCTGGAAGTGCGAATGCATACGGTTCAGATTTGACTCGTAACCTACAGAACCAACAGTACTTACAGCGCCCTTATTTTCGAATATGCGACGAATGAATTCTCCTCATCTCCATGGCAAGACTGCCGAACGCCACGCTGCCAATAGCGCCGCTACCGCACCTGTCGCAACTCCGCTCAGGATCAGCGAGTTGATAAAGCCGTTTTCGACGTCTCGTTTCAGGCCTGCCGATCTCGCTCGATAGCCGCCGCAACTTCAGACGTTCAGACGGCAGGAAGCAGGACCACTCATGCTGTGCTTTCAGGCCCAAGATTCATCACCAGCCGAATTTTTCAGACTCTCGAAAAGCTGCCCCCGACAAATCCTTCCGAGAAACGATCGGAGGAGCATCGAGACGCCAGTCAATGTTCAGGTCTGGATCGTTCCAGAGGATGGTTCGCTCATGTTCGGGATGGTAGAAGTCAGTCGCTTTGTAGAGCACATGCGCGCCTCCGGAGAGTACTCGGAACCCATGTGCGAAGCCGGGCGGCACCCAGAGCATCCGCTTGTTTTGGCCCGACAACGTGACCGCCTGCCATTTCCCGAACGTGGATGAGTTGAGCCTCAAGTCCACGGCGACATCCAGGATCTCACCGACCACGACTCGCACCAGTTTGCCCTGAGGGTAACGTATCTGGTAGTGCAAGCCACGGACCACGTTCCAGACCGAATAGGATTGGTTGTCCTGAACAAAGCGATGATGGATGCCGGCCTCCGCCATCTCCCGTTCGTTATAGCTCTCTAAGAAATAGCCTCGCGCATCTTCAAAGATCCGAGGCTCAAGAATGACCATGTCTGACAGCGAAGTCTCCTGAACAGACATAGTCGCGAGCATGTGGCTGGATGGCATCAGAACACCCTCTCGTGGAGCAGTTGGAACAGACAAGTACCATAGTGGTTCTTCATTGCTTGCGCCTCCTTGTCCTGGGCCGCGGTGTTGTAGCCGTAACGGTAGGCGATCTCCTCTGGGCACGCCACCATCAAGCCTTGACGGGACTCGATTGTCTGGATGAAAAGCGACGCCTCCAGCACCGATTGGTGAGTTCCGGTGTCGAGCCATGCCATGCCTCGACCGATGACCACCACATCTAACTGTCGCCGCTCAAGGTAAGCCTTGTTCACATCTGTGATCTCCAGTTCACCACGCCCCGACGGTTTCAGAGAACGCGCAATTTCAACAATCTTGTTGTCGTAAAAGTAGAAACCCCAGAACAAAGTTGGATCCAATGAACCCCGCACCTCCCGTCGCTAGAATTGGGTTGTATCGCATTTTGGGCAAGGTTCTCCCGATGTCAACCCGGAACCGCGCTTCCCGTCAGAGCTAGGCAGGTCGCCGGTCGATCAAACTCGGCAAAGGGGTCCTACGTTTTTTCTTGCTCTAGCAGGTAGGTCGAATCCCGAGACAGTCTTCTCTCAGCACCAGATCCAACATCTCAGTTTCCTTCAGAGGAAAGAATTCGCGCGTCCGGCCAGGCCATGGTGCAACCGGTTAAAGGAACGGAGAAGTTGAATGCTTTGCGCCGATATAACCGCGGTACAGGGATGGAGGGTCTAGGAAACGTTGACGCGCCCCTTGCGTTTCCAAACCAGGACACTTCCTCCCAGGGCGCCTGCCGCCAGGACCAGCAGGGCAAGGCCACCGCCCTCCGGCACTGAACTCGAAGGCTTCTTGTTCTTGTCGTCCCGTCGCTCTTTCAATTTCTCCTTTTCCTTTTCTATTTCTTTCACCCGGTCTATTAGCCGCTGCAAGAAACTATTGCCATCGTCGCGGTAGACCGTTGCCTGAGCTGGCGGAGCGCCAACCACCAGGGATGCGGTCACTAAAGAAACCGCCACTAGACGAAGAATTTGGCTCCACTTCATACTTCTACCTCCTTCAGTGAATGTGAATCGTTTACGTGCTTTGTTTGCCTGCTCTCCCTTGATTTTCGCCTTGGCTTCCTACACACGTCACCTTGGCTTGCTACGCACCTCCTTTCATAAGCTTCGGATTCTGAACTGCGTTCGCATGCAGCTTTCCCGTTGTCGGCAGTTCTTTCTCTAAGCTGTGGAGCCACCGCACAATCAACATCACAGCTCCCAAAGCCAAGCCAAACGATGGAATCCCCGCGTAGCGGTGGAGATATCCATGTAGTAGGGACGGATCTATATTTGTCCCCAGTGCAGCAAGTGCAAAAATTCGAAACCCATTCTTCACAACAGCGATTGGCACAACGAGACTCACCAGCGCGCATTTCTTCCAATTCGACTGGAGGAAAAGGTGACCCAGCACCAGCGTGACCACCAGCAGCATAAGACTCGAACGAATGCCGCTGCACTCTCTCGCAACCTCTATGTCAAGCTTGGGAAGCGACAAGATAAAACCTTCCCTCGCGACAGGAATGTTCACTGCTTTCAGCAGGAAGAAGGCCGCATCGGTAGAGCCTCGTTGCAACAGCTCGATGGTTCGCTCCAATAGGAAGCCAGGAATGGGAACCATCAAGAACAGGGATAGAAGGGGGAAGACTGCAACTCGAGAGGCGGCGGCCCCGTAACACAAGACGAAAGCCGCAATACAGCTACCGATAAACAAGGTCATCTGCAGCGAAAGAGCATCGCCTTTGCCCAGAGGCAACGGATGCCCCCGTAACCATCCTGCCGCTAACCCAAACAAGATGAAACCAGCACCGGCAGGCAGGCAATACTTTGCCTTCCGGAATATCTCGCTGTGATCGGAATAGAGAAGAACCAGGCTGACCGGGAGGATCAGCAGAATATGCGACTGCTGGTCGCCGTGTGCAGCAATTCCGTAGACAGCCACGAGAACTGACCACGAGATGATCACAGCGGTGGTGATCAGTAGCACAAAATGTGTGGTTCTTAGAGACGTATAATTCCTGCCTGCGGGCGGTTCTGATTGTCAGTGTTCCGAAGGTCTGGGTGGTGAAAGCTGCCCAGGCACTTTAGAAGACCTTGATGTTTTCCTGGAGATCCAGCGGAGAATCGAATCTTATATCCGTTGTTGAGAACAGACTTGAATCAGGCTCCGAGAGTTTTTCGAAAGATCCCATCAACCTGTGCGCCTGCGTCATCCCATGTCGTAGAACTCACGCTTGCAGCCGCTGCTTGCGACAACGTGTCGAAATCTGGAGTCGTAACCAGTCTTTCCAGTTCCGAGGCCAATGCCGTGGGATACGCCGGCGCATAACGGACAAAAGGATTGTTCAGGACGATCCGGTTGTGAGCAGCATCGTTAACCACCGGGATGCAGCCTGCGGCCAGCATCTCGTGAGGCACGAGCGATACGTTGGTCAGTGACAAGCTCAATCCGGCATAACACTGATTGTAGATTTGGTTCAGCTCTGCGGGAGAGACGCGCCCGTGATCAATAAAACGGAAAGGCAGTTTGCCCATCTTGTCGCCGTAGAAGTGAATGTCAATCTCAGGCCGTCGGGCGGCGAATGCCTCAATCGCCATCAACCCCAGTTCGAAACCGCGACGCGCCGCCTCTGGCCGGGCGTAGAAAACTACTCCGCGTCGTTCGGAGTTTGGCAGGCGCTGATAGCAAGACATGTCACAGCCGAACTCGAAGGAATCCGCCGACATCCCGAATTCAGACCCGAGCTTTTGAGCCAGCCAACGCCCTGCTGTTATGGCATGGAAACCCATGCGATAAGTATTCTCGGCGAGCAGGTTGTAGGCGCCGACGGGATAAAAATACGGCTCGAAGTCCTGCACAAAATAGAAGCGTTTGCCGGCACTGCGAGAGTTGAATATCGGGTAGGCCGTAGCCCATGAAGTTGCCATCACTGCATGCGCGTCTTCCATTCCGTCATCCAGACTCGCTACCGGACCGTGGAAGCCGTAGGAGCTGCGAACGATCGATTCGTAATAACGGTGGTCGCCGCCGTACACGTTATAGAAATAAATGCGGTTGCTGTAACCGTGCTCCTCAAGATAACGGACGATGCGGAATATCGTCGTGTATCCTCCCGCTCTGGAGGCCGCGGGAACGATCACCCAATTGATGACCAGCGGTTGTCCGGGAGTAACGTTCGGAACTACAACTGGAAATGGCCGCGACAAGTCTGCGGTCAGCACATCGTCGCGCCCAACTGGCAAGGCGGCGTTCTTCGGAGCAAGCCACTCCGAGGCCGCTGTTCGCAGACGGTTCTCGATTCCGCGCGGCCCCTCGGCAGTCCAGACCTGGTGAAGCTGCCGCATGCGGCGCCCTAGCTGGACTCGCGCCCGCTCGATTGCGGAGCTCTCAGCGCCTTGTGTCCGCAAAGGCTTAGGCAATCGCGTCGGGTACGTGACTGCAGACTGAAAGCACAGACGTTCCTTCGGGTATCGATCTATCGTAAAACGTCATATTCCTCGGCGTTTCCAGCGTTGCCGCGCCAGCCACCTTCGTCCCCGACGGACAAGTGCCGGCGCTGCGAACAACTGAGTACGATTGCAAAATACCGGCCCGAGACTTTGCCGGCGGCGCAGCGCTCCATATTCCGCGAGCGAAGTCGCCTCGGCGTATGTCGTCAGTGCGAATTCCACCAGTTCGTTGGCGCGCGCTTCCTTCACTTCATCGCGGTCGTATGCCCGGCAGGCGTCCCAGAGCGCCTCGCGTGCCAGGGCACGTTTGGCGAGATCGTAGAGCTGGTCGCCATTTGTGAGCGCGGCCTGGTATTGAAAGAAGAAATCGAAGGCTGCCTTGCGATGCTGTAAATCTACGAAGCTGCTCTTGTACTTCGTTCGGAGCATGCTCACCGGATGTACTCGGTAGAAAGCCTGAGGCACCCGGCGTACATAGGCAATGCAGGACACCGCGGCGACGCGCAGCCACATCTCAAGGTCGCCGGAGTGGGGCAGCTCGGGGCGATACCCACCGATTGCACGCTGGACTCTGCCCCGCATCACGACTTCGGGAGACGAAATCACGTTCTGCCCCGTACGACATCTTCCTTCCACCCATTCGGCTCCCCGAAATAACTCGTAGCCACTGTCACGAGCACTGATATCACGAGCGCCAATCTGTGGAAGCGCAGTCTCTCGCTCGAAGTGAATCGGCCGCCCGTAAACCATGCCGATCTTTTCATCCGCGTCCATGATGCGCACAGCCCTGCTGAGAGAGCCCGGGGTCAGCATGTCGTCTGCCGACAGCAACACCGTATATTCTGCCGTGGACCAGTCGAGCAGCCCTTCGTTGTACGTCGCAATGTGGCCCTTATTTACTTCGTGTCGTCTGAATTCAACCCGCTGGTCGGATGCTGCCAAATCCTGCCCTACCCGTGCGCTGTCGTCAGACGACGCGTCGTCAATTACCAGCACCCGGCTACGCACTCCCGGCTGCGAAAGGACGCTGTCCACACATGCGGGCAGGTAGCGGGCATAGTTGTAGCAGGGTATAACGACGTCAACCGTGCTCATGGGTGAACGCATTTCTGGAATCGACAACACCTTACTACCCATCTTGCCGACAGACTCTTCCCGGTTTTTCGGCCTGGCCACCGTCATGCAGGGCGCAAACACAAAATATGACGATCACAATCTGATCCTGAGTCCCTCTGCTTCGTAGACGGGCGGTTCGGGCGGTCCTGCCTGGGTAGGACCGGTAACCTCCTCCACCGGGACGACGTTAAAACCTCTTTCCAAGGTAAGGGTCACTACTTTTTCCAGTAACTGAGGAGTGCAGCCGAAGGGTGAAGGGTGTGAACGCACATCGTGCGTGTAAAAAATTAGCCAGCCCTTTTGCCGCTCGTTTTCTGTTACCAGCGACTCTATTTCCGCAAATCGCTCGAGACCGCCATACAGACTATTTGCGCGAAGCAGATTCAGGTCCGTCATTGGACCGTTCAGCCCGGCATAAATACCGCGACAACTGCTCATACCGGATCCGATTGCCTTCTTGGCAGCCAAACTCACGTGTCCGTATGGGTATGAGAAATTGATCGCGTCGTGACCTGTAAAATCGCTGATTGTGGCCCTTCCCTTACACACCTCTTCTTCAAACACTTCAAAAGGCACGGCGCGGCAAGAGACATGACTGAAAGTGTGCGAGCCCAATTCGTGGCCGTCTGCCAGCAAGGAATCCAGATCCTCCAGCTTGAATTGGACGCCCAGGTGGTTGTGCAGGTTCATCAACCCCATCGCCGCATAGTACGTGCCCCGCACCCCTAGATCTTTCAGAATGGCGCCACCGACGGTGTATGCGGTACGTGGAAAATCGTCGAAGCAGAAGGACACAACCGGCCTCTGATGGCACAAAGAAACCCGCCGGGCATGCACCGAAGACAAAAGCATCCGTCGCACCGCGCCGAGTTCGGAACGAAAGGTCATGATTACGCCGCGGAAACTATACTTTCCTGCACATTGATTTTGATAATGCCGTCGTCAGGAACATCCGTGTCTTTGGGGAACACCAGACGTCACACCATCCCGAACCTCAACCTCTTGCATCCCCAGATCGGCAAAGACCCTGCCGGATGGAGCGTTGCGAGGCGTCTTGCGATAGTCGGCGCGGAAATCCCTACCGTCCGCGATGTACTTGCGAATGATGTAGCCCAGAAAAGCATGCTCGACCCGCTTGGATTGAATCCGGCAACTAAACATCAAGTCCGTCATACGCGGTTCACGATGGTCCACAATTCCGAAGCCGACGATTCCGTAGCTGCCAAATTGGTCCTCGCAGGCAAGCACGTAGGTATCGAGAAACGACGTCTGCAAGATCTTCCTCAGAACACTCCGGTCGTATCGGTTTCCTGAAAAATTCATCTGGTTCGTGCGCTGCGTCAGTTCATGCACTCGCGCCAGGTTGTCTTGAGTCAGCGGTTGGATCTTGAGCTCGATCCTGCAATTCCTGAGAAATGCTGCATAGTCATCTTTGAAGGTCTGCGCCACTTCCTGCCGAGCCTGCTCCACCTGGTACATTTTCCTGCGATTCACGCTTTCCGCAGTCACCGGGACCTGGCACTCTTCCATTTCCGCAAGGCGGGCATAGTCTCTGGCATCCAGCACTCGCACTCCCGGACAGGAGTCTTTTACTTGGCGCAACTCGAACTCGGAGTCATCCACAAACAACAGAGTGTCCATCCCGATGTTCAATTGCCGCGCAATGGCGTTGACCGCCTCGCCCTTCGTTCCCCAGGAAATCTGTGGACAAAGAAAGAATTCTTCAATGCCCAATGTCTTCAGGACTTGCATCGCCTCTTCATGGGTGTTCTTGCTGGCGATCGACTGCAGTATTCCGCGTCGGTCAAGCGTCTCGATGATGTTCACGATGTCGGGCTTTAGTCGCAGATTTGCAGCGCCATCCTCTACCAGGACTCCACCCCACAGCGTGTTGTCCAGGTCCCAGACCACGCACTTGATGCCGCCCTTCCCCTGTGCCGTGTTGGTTTCCTGCACAAACTCCATCAATCCAAAGTAAAGGGTTGTATCTTCTTCAATTTCATTCGGGATGAGTTCGACAACAAACGAACCGTCGAAGCTCATCACCTTCGATATTTCGTCGAAGGGTATCCGAACTACCTGGAATCCCGGCCTGAGCTCAATCAGTTTCTGAAATGGAATCCTTCCTCCGCCATTGACCGAACGGATGGTCAAAGACAGCGGGACCGCCGCGTTGGCGGGATTGAAACACTCCAGCAGAAAGCACGTGGGAGCCTCGTCGAAGGAACCGCCTCTGTTTGCCATTCTCTTTTTAAAGGAATAGCGCTTCTGAGTAATCACGTTCTTCACCGGGGCCGGCAATGGCAACTGATATAGAACTGTGCCAAGACGGTAGTCTCGCTTCTCGAGTTTCTCTGCTTTTTCGATCGAGTTCAGCCGAAGGTTTCCCGGTGTCCACAATTTTCCCCAGCGCTTGAAGCGAATTTTCAGCAAGTATTGATTTATGGCGCTTGGACAATCGATTCGCACCATCCCATCAACAAATCTCCGGCACTTTCCGTCCTGTCGGGGGCTGTAGAGATCGCAAGTCGAATAGCAAGTGGGCCAGACACATTCCGTGCAATGCTCGCTCCACGGCAAGACCGTGCGGGCCAGTACCTTCCCTCGCAGCTCGCCAAAGGCGGAGATCGCTTCCGGAGATATCTGGTCCGACGATTCGTTCTTTACGTTCGCCTCGGTCTCGTACATCTTCTCCTCTTAACACTCCCGTCGGATTCGGCGCGCGATCAATAACCCTTGCCGGATCATTTCCGGTGGGCCGCAATATAGCGAAATGACGCAAAAGGCCGTGTATTCACGGCCTGTCGCCTGAAATGTCTGGAAATTTGATTGCAACGCTGATTGCTTCGCGGATACCCGCGACCCGGAGACACCGGGGTCGAAAACCACCAAAATGGACTGAGAGTCCGAACTGCCAGCCTCGGCGCGAGATCAAACCGAGGTGTTAAACCGAACTCACGCAGTTACGATTTCGGAGATGCCAGCCTTATTGAACCACACCCGTCAGGTTGGTCGGCGGAGCCGGCGGCGTCGCTGGTGGCGTTGATGAAGTGCCGCCGTATTCGTACGCCCCGATGTCCCAACCTCCGTCAGCACCTCGGGTATGGCCGTCCGGGTCCTGGTTGTATTCAGCGGCCAGAGCCTTACCCTTACCGGCGAAAGAGGTTGCACCCGCTGACGTCAGATGAAAATCCGCAGCCGGCGGATTGCCGCTCGAAGTGTTTACGAATTGAGTGCCAGACGTGTACTTGAAAGTTCCGGGTTCGCTATAGCCGCCTAAATTGTAGGCATTGTGATTGCTGAAAGAAGGCGACGCCTGATTGTCCACGTTTTCGAAAATGTTGTTGGCAATTTCAGAGGCCGGGTCCATCGTTCCGCCGAAATTAAGCCAGCCTGGCTGATAGTCCCCGAAGGTGCCGTCATTCTCGAAAACATTGTTGTAGATGAACACCGGCCCATAGCTGTCCCCGACCTTGAAAGTCATCAGCGACCCGCCAGAGTGATAGTAGGTATTGCCGTAGAACTTGAAGTTTTTCGCCCCTCCGAACTCAAAGAAAATGCCGTCATTCGGCGAACCCCAGATCTTGTTGTAGCGCAACGTCATATTCGTGCTGGGATAGTTGTACATCACGTCTTCGTGCTGAGGGCCGTCGTTGTGGGTGTCAGACAGGCTGCTGTACTCGATGGTGCAATTGGTCCAGTTAGAAGTTCGTACCAGTTCTCCCCAGCGATGGATAAACCCATGGCTAAAGAGAAGATTGGTGACATTGTTGGACGAAGGCGCAACATTCAGGCCGCTGGCCCCGGCGCCGCCGCAGTTCTCCGCCATGACGCAGGCGGGACCATACAGCTCTACGTGATAGAGGCTCACGTGATCAATGGAGCCGGAAGTCGCTCCGGTGACTCCGTTGCAGCCGCCTGAAGAAGTACACACCACCTGGATGCCGTAATTTATACGCCCATTGATGGTGTAGTAAGCGCCACCCGCGAGCGATATGCTTCCGTTACTGATGACGACCTGACTGTCGAAGGAGCTATTCCATCCGGTAGCCGCTGCCGGAACCGCGTCCGAGGCCTGCACTCGATTAATGTTAAGTACACTTCCCGATGTGCACGTCTTGTTTACGGAAAGGCTGCTGGTGTATGTCCCGCCTGCGATCCAGATGGTGTCTCCGCACGACACCGAACCCCAGTTGATGCTGCTGAATTCTGTCCAGGCATTTGCCCAATCTGCTCCGCTGTTCGAGCCGGTGGCTCCTTTGCGTACGTAGAAGTTTGCACCGAAACTTTGCGCGGCGGCCGCGAATAACAGGAGGAGGGCTAGCAAGTAATGTCTTCGCATTAGATCCTATCCAGGGGGATTTGGAGATCCAGAGCCTAACGACCGTTCGGGGTTCCGGACGGGCGTAAGGCTTTGCTCTCCATTGATCTAGCATCATCCCTTTCAGGGTTGGGAAACTAGGTCACGGAAGTACACGCTGATACCTGATGACTGGACGATTACGATGCTCGCCACTTGCTCGACTTGCCTTATATTCGGTGTAAGGGTAAGAGTCCGATGAAAACAAAGGACAATAGTCGTGCCGCGCAGCGCGGCCAGCCTTAATTCCTTGTCCGCCCATTTGCCGCGGCCTCAATGAGCCGCGACCCGTTTTCCACAATCCTCGAACGTTTCCCACTCCTTCGCACATAGAAAGCGAACATCCCAAGGACGAGCAGCACCGCGATAGAGCCCAGCGTCCGGTTCCAGTCGGATTCGTTGTCATGGTACGAGCGGATGAACCACCGACCGAACGCACTCTTGGAGACCACGTTGTCACGGAAATCAGAGAGCCGGCGAATGGCGTTTATGCGCAGCGAAGTCCTGGAAAGATCAATGGCGGCTGCGTTGAGATCATTGTCGTAGTTGATCGCGATCTCCCGGCCGCTGCCGCGCGCGGATAGGCAACTGCAAAACCAGCCGCGTTCCCGATCTCTGGTAGGGATAAGGTTGGCCGTCCACACGCACCGTCAGAGGCAGGGCAAAATCCTCGTCTTTTTCGATGAAAAACGTCGCATCCTTTTGATGAACGTTATCCAGACGGATTGTTCCGGAATATGTCCGTACGTCGAAGTTGCCGTCGTCTCGCAGTTTCTCCAGATAGAGATGCTTCGCGATGTAGCCCAGGCTGCGCCACTGTGTATCGGGCTGTATGCGGTTGACGGTGTCGGCGATCACGTTGAAGCTGCCTATTCCCGGCGTGAAGAATCCCTGGTGCACATAAAGCAGTGTTGGATTGCCCAAGAACGCCTCGATTGCCAATTGCGATTCCGGTATGGAAGCCTCGGCGGAGTAGCGCCGCAGACTGGGAAAAGTTGAAAACGCGAGCGTCGCAGTCCTCAGGGCAAACTCCGTATCCGCCGGAGCCTTGGCACCTGAGGGAACATTAAGAGAGTTCGCGGTCGCCAGGTAGTTGTAATGCTTAAGATCCGCCAGTGTTGGCGCAGGAGAGATCGAGTGTGGAAACACCATTACTGCGTCGTAAGGTATTACCGTCAGCTGGCTAAATCTCTCCATCCGGGCGATGCCCTGCTTAATATCGCTCACCTGCCGTTCCCGGGGATGTGTTTCGTAGGGTCCAAATTCCTGGTGATCGTGATTGTTCCCGTGAACACAGATTGAATACCGCTCCGGATTCGAACGCAGCAACGAGACCATGGCTGGCTCGCTGCGGTCGAAGTTCCACGGTATGAACGCCAATGTTGTGTGGAAATTGTGTAATTGCATTTCCCGCAGCAATCCGGTGTAATCCACGTGCCCGTAGGGTTCGCGCAGCCAGACATCGTCGATGGTCAGGTTCGCAAACTTTCCGGAGCTGTGCCACGCGCGCTCCCCAGCCGCATAGCGAAGAAACATCAGTTGAGGAGCCAGGCTTGAGAAAACCACGGGCTCTCGATATGGATCGGGGGTGATTCGGGATTTCGACCGGCGCAGTTGCCGTCGAGAAGAACATCTCCTGCACTCCGACCATCATTCTGGCGAAAACGGGCGCCTGCGTGCCGCTCGACACTGCCGCCATGATCCATTGCCCGCCCCGCGTAGCATCGAGCACCAGGTAGCGGACTTCACTTTGACTCAGCGGCAGTGTGTGGCCGCCGAGTGGTTGCGTGACCTCATTACCCATGGCAATTGTGTACGAAGCCGTTCCACTTTCGACCGGGAATTTCTTGCAGCCGGTAATTGCGCCGGCCGACCACCGTCGAAGCAATTCAGGATCGGTTCGCTCGGTGATGCCTGCGATCAGCAGGGGTACGCTGCGCGCCCCGTTTCTACGCAATGCGGTCAGGATCTGATCTTCATTTAGGTTAGGAAGGGCATCAGCTGCGATAACCACCGCTATCGTCTTCACGTCTCGAACGGCTTTCCGAGTCGGTGTCAATGTCTCTCTTGCTGCTCGCCACAACCACGTTCTGCCCCAATCCATAAAAGCGGGCCGCCGTTTCCATCTGCTGCCGCGTGAAAGACTGGCCATCGAACTGGTCCACATAGGCCACCTCTGCGGCATGGGAGGGCAGACAAGCGGTCGCCACCATCCACAGAACCAGCAGGATGATCCGATTTGTAAACTGCGTGCACGTCATAGGGTCAGAGGAGATTCGACTTTTAGCTCAGTGAGTACTTGATCGTGTCGTTCGACAGCGTCGCGTATCGCAACCACCGCGCGCTCTGCGCCCTCTCCTTCGACGCACCATCCGTCTCCGTCCTGCACCAGTTCATCTGGCTTCTCTGCCTCCACCAGACGTCAACCTCTCCTGGAAGTGCCGTCCACAACCCGCTCGCGGAACGCAATTCCACAAGGTGTTCGAGCAGAGCCGCATAGGTGTTTTTCGCTTCGGTGTTATCGAGATAGTCCGGGTGCACAATAAAACTAATCAGCCCATTCTGCTCGATGATCTGACGGATCTGCTCTCGCCAAAGATCGAGCGAATAAGTGCCCAGGATGTTGAATAGCGAGTAATCCTGAGTTGTGGTCACCGGAAGTTCGAGAACCTCGCCGACAAAGTAAGGCAGAACCGTGCAGCAACCACCTGCCTGAGGATCCAGATGACCGACATTCGGAACTGACATGTCGTAGGAAAAGGAGAATGCGCCGTACCAATTCTGATTGCGGTAAAGCGCTCCCGACCTGAAACCGCGACTTCCGAAACGCTGCGCGTGCGCGTTGATCCGCGCTGCCGACCGTAAAAACTGACCATGATTCTCAAACAGATGGCCGTCATGCTTGAGGTCGTGTACGTTAACCTCAAAACCTCTCTCCCGAATCGTTGCCACCGCTTCGTTGGATCCCGTGTACCTGGCCTTCGGGAATGAGCTGAAAAGAAGTCTTGATCCCAAACGAATCGTTGACCTTCATGAGCTTGCCGGCCGACTCCAGACCGGACATCGTTTCCACATCGTGAGTCACAATCCCGCAGCTCGATTTTCCCTCGGGCCAGAACCAGATGAAAGGCACTCGAACCTGGCGGGAAGCATGCAAGGTCAAACCCATAACTTTCTTGAATAACTGGTCTACCGTCCCGTCCACCGGCCAGCGTGGAAACGGCCTATCTTTCCACCCGTTCAATGACGCTCGTTGCAAATGACGCCGAACCGATACCGGCATTGCGGGCCGCACGAAGTAATAGGCTTCGCGCAACAACTTTTTCCAGGGCGACTTGTCCGCCCCATTCGTATAACGCTCATACCGGAGATTGTTTGCAATTTCAGTCGGGTTAAACGGAAGTACGCAGGTTGATGCCTCAAAGCGGACCTTAGAAAGCGCGTCAGAAAGCGGATCGTCCGCGTTGCTCTCACCCTGAACACCACCGGCGCCATAGCAGATCAGATCGGAGCCGAACTGAAAGTATCCCGGACGATGTCCGTTAGGCTCTCCATCCGCCAGCCGAAACGCGCCGAAGTCATCGGGACAGCGATAATAGTCGAGAAATGCCTGATTCATTCTTCCAACGGGTCACACTGGAGAGAATGGTTAACCGAGGTGCCGGTACAACAATTCGCCAGCCCCTGTCAGCACTGGTTGGGGCAGGTAAGCAACGGCTTGTCGTGCCCACGATATTCCTGGCTGAGACGGCTTTCCTTACCCGGGGGATCGGATTTCTGTAGTACTTCATCTCCGAGGTTGCGGCGCCAAGATGTCCCTTGAAAGCGACCAGTCCCGGATCGTCGGGCGCGGAACGGCCGAGATCGAAAGTTTCTACACCCATTTCCTTGGCCTGCTGAATCGCCTTCCAGAACAGGAGTGGAGTTCCCCCCAGATTGTGGAAACGCGCATCCGAGCATCCGTACTTGTAGACCATCGCGTTCTTATAAGTGAGCGTGATAATGCTGGCGACCGGGTCTGCGTCCTTGGATAGCACGTGAACGATCAGTTCATCGCCAAGGCAGTCCGCCAGGTTGCGGAACCAAATCGCCGGCTGTGGTGGCAACTTGTGTCGGCGCCGGGTAAGCAACAACAGGTGTCGAAACTTTTCCAATAACTGTTCCGAACGGCCAGCCTCGTACGCCAGCTTCTCACGCTCTGCACGCTTGATCTTCCGGCGCACGCAACTATCGTGGAAACCTCGGTAGATCGCAGGCAGATCAGGCCGCAGATCAATTTCCTGATAGCTGAATGTCTCGCTGCTGGAGAATGAATTCCGGTCTTCGATCTCCGCCATGCCCTTATCGGACATAGGTCTCAGCTCGATATATTTCCATTGCTCTGCACGCCGGCTGTCATGCAACGATCGCAAGATGCTTTTGAGGTCAGCGGCATCGGCCAGCGGCTGGCAATGATCCGAGAACGGAACCGAGACCAGGCGCTTGCCCGTCAGCCAGCTTCGGACTTGGCAAAATAGCACCCCGTTCGATAATTGCGGTCCACTCGATGTTGTAAAGACGACCGGTTCGTAGCCGTAGGTGCGATGCAAGGCTTGAAGCCAGGCTCGGGTGTGAAAAACGGAGGCTTGGGGATGCTGGGCAACAAATCTCGGCCAGCGCGGGTCGGTTAATGGATCCAGCTTATACATCATCATTAAGGGTGATTTCGGAGGTTAGGCGATTCCTAACGAAGATCAGTTTGCGTCAACAGGCAAATGTACTCATTGCCCAGCCAGGCATTCTTATTGTTCAGGCATCGCCCGAACACCAGGTCAACGACTCTGTAGGAAAAGTCGTGCGTTACTACTCTCTCAATTCCCGGAATCGGTATCCTCGCATAACGAAAAACCGCTTCCGGCTTCATCCCGTGGCGGTCGAAGAGTTCAAAAACAGGTCGAGCCGAGAGCCGGTTGGTCGTGTATTTCGCCGGTGCGATGATTTTCCTTGAGACGTCCCGCGAAACGTTCCATCCGCCCAACCAGGTGGCGGCAATCGGTGAACTCAACGATCAGGCTTCCGCCGGGACGTAACAAAGTCGCAATTTTAGCCAGGAAGGCATCCGCGGAATCCACATGCGCCAGCACGCCGACAGAGACAATCAGGTCAAATGACATAGATTCAAGAAGCGCCATGAAGTCTTCGTGCCGGACTTCCACATTGCCGGCGAGATGCTCCGGAACGTTGGCCTTTGCCCGGGCTGCCATGCCGGCCGACAGGTCCAGCAATGTAAGCCGGGATTTACTGGTCAAGACCAGCGGCAGTGAGATGGATCCGTCTCCGCAGCCAATATCTAAGACTCGCCGCGCATTCAGACCCGCCGCGAAACTTTTCACTGTCTCCGAGCGAACCCGCATGTCCACTTGTCGGCTGTTCAGATAACGAGGCGCGTTTTCAAACACGCTCCTCACCTGATGAACCTTACCCCCGCTGCGCGGCGTCGCCGTACCCGCGCCCGCGAACCTCCACGGCTGCATCTGTCTTCATGCCTCTTGATTTCCTTCCCGCTTGAACTGTTTAGACTTTGCCTTCACTTCCAAATGCTTTCGAGAAATAAAACCCGCCGCAACTGCTGAGTTCGGGTGTAGTGGATGAGCTCGGGATCTTCCACGCGCGAAGCACGCACAAAATATCCGCTGACGAAACCCCACAGCAGTCCCATTGCGCCGGTCAAGTAAGGCTTCGCGGCCACTCGCCGCATGCACTTGAGCAACATGAACACGGGATGGTATCCGGCAATGTCGTCGGCCCGGCCGTTCTTGACGCTATCTTTCCATGCGCCATCCGCAGCCCCGGTAAAGCGGTAGTGTGAGACCTGTAGATGGGGAAAGCTGCGAGTGGTCCACCCCAGCATATTGGCTTTGACTTCGTCTACCGTGTCCCAACCTGGCGCTCGCAAGAGCCCGCCAAGCTTTCCCAACACTCCCGTTTATAAATCTTGGTGGCACCACGAACGTGGAACATTGGGTTCGCCTCCAACTTCAAGGCGCCGTCCTGCTCGTGATAGATGCAGCCCCCGCCGATTCCCAGGCTTTCATCTTTCTCAAACTCTGCGAAACAGCGCTCGAAATAGTCGGGAGCAAAACTCAGGTCAGCATCCAGCTTCACGATGAAATCCCAGTCCAGTGATTCAATCTGCTGAAGGCCCTCGTTGAACGCATCAATGACTCCGCCACCGGCCTCGGCGAAATCCCCGGTTTGAACGATGCAATGGCTTGATCCAGGGATATGCCGATGCATACCGGTCGATGATGGGACCGGTCTGGTCACGCGAACCATCATTCACGATGACCCATTCCACCGGCCGGTTGGTCTGCCCGACAACGGCAAGAATGGTCTTCTGGATATATACTTATTCGTCTCGTGCTGGCGTGATGACTATGTATTTGGGCATGGCTGCGAACCGTCAGCGGGCTACGGCAAGTGTTTCCAGGTCCGGACTCAAGAGCGAATCCACGAGCTGCAGGTATTCTTCTTTCCGCGCACTCCAATTGTTTTCCAGCACATGCTCTGCGGCATTCGCTACCAGACGGCGGCGAAGATCGGGATCGTTTTTAAGCCGTACAATCTGATGCGCCAACTGCGTTTCGCTGTCGTTTTCGTAGTACTGAATAATGGAGTCTGGATAGTAGTAAGCGTGAATTCTCGTCTTCGACGCAATCACGGGAACGCCCAAGGCCATAAATTCCAAAATTTTTGTGCTCAACGCTTCGTTCCCGAACGCCGAGGTTGCACGCTTGGGCTCAATCGCCAGGTCGCTTCCTGCCATCACCTGGGCGATTTCGCGACTGGGCAGAAAATCGTGAAACAATACGCGCTCCTGCATTCCCAGTTCGTTCGCCAGCTCGATAAGCGAAGGCTTGGCCGGCCCTTCACCATAGATGTTAAATTCGGCATCCGGCATTTGCTCCGCGACCCGGGCAAAGGCGCGTATGGCAACATCGAGCCCCTGGTGCCCATTCAACGAGCCCGGATAGATAAGCCGGAACTTCCCGTCGCTGGTTTTCTTGTCCCTGGACTGTGCGATGAAAATGTCGAGATCGGGATGATTGCGCACGACACTGCACTTGCCGGCGCGGGAGGAGCGCGCCGCCAACGAGCACCAAATGTGATTGGCGACGATTACGTGGGTGGCGAAGGCCGCGGAAATACGCTCCACGAAGGTCAGGAACTTGAACAGGAGCGAGGTATGGCTGATCTTGAACTTGCTTGCATAAAACTCAGGAAGCAGGTCGTGGATGTCGAGCACAACCGGAACTCCCTTCCACTTCGGATACGCCGCGCCGAATACCAGAAAGTCCGGCACATTGTGCACGTGCACGATGTCGTATGGATGTTCACGATGCTTCCGGAGCAGGAACAATGTCGAGCGCACAAGAAATCGGAGAATTCGGGAGGCATACGTCAACAGACCCTTTTCGTTCACAGTCCGCGACTGAATCCGGTAGACATTGACGCCGTTGAGAACCTGGAAGTCGGGCAGGTTATCGTCCCGCTTGAGAGCAATGACATCCACCGTGTCTCCGCGCTTCGCCAGAGCTGTGGCGTACTGCAGGATGCGAGTGTCGCTCTCGTAGAACGCGTATCCCAGCATGCAGACTCTGAGACCGCGCCGTTCGCCGTGCTCGAAGGGCCTCATCGAGGTATCGTCTGTCGCCGTCGCAAGCGAAGCGGGTGTCATACTTTGCCTTTCATTCCGGCTGCCCGAGGCAACCGGCCGATCGTTCGCCACCGCGGCGAAACGTGAGGGGGAGTTAATGAGTGTGTTCGACGAACCGCTCTAGATGGTTCCATCCCACAGAGACTGCAAAGCCGGGACTGGCGGCTCGGGAGCAAGGACCGCCGTTTGGAGCGGCATCTTTGATGCAGCGATGCCTTGCCGTTCCGCATCGCCACCCGGGGATAAACAACTGACAGCGAAATCAGGATCCAGGCGATAAACCCCTGCTGCCCCCAACTGTAGCCCGCCACGCTCAACAGCATGAAGTAGAACGCGGCCAGCACAATGAACAACACGCCACTGAAATACCTCTCAGGCCGCGGCAGACGCTTGTAGGACTTTAATGTCATGAGCAGCGGCTTAAACAGCAGCATGCCAATGATCACCAGGCCTACGTAGCCGGTCTCATACAGAAACGCGGCCCAGTTGTTGTCACACGTGTACCAGCGTTGGACGCTATGCAGGAAGTTGATCTCCAGCCCCAGCTCGCGGAAACGTTCCCAATCCATATCCCAGAATTGCGCGCCGGGTTCCTTGGCAACGGCGCTTGTCACCGCGTCCGTCAGTGCGTGCCGATACTCGTACGACGACCCGACCGGACTCGTTGAATCCTGAGTTGACTGATAGAGCCCGACGATTGTGTCGCGGATTCCTGGCCGTGCGACCATTACCACGAGCGACAGCACCGCCATGATCGTCACGTACTTTCTGACCCGATTATGTACCAGCACAAAGAGGAGAACGCAGGAGATTCCGAGCGCGATCCACGGTCCTCTACTGGACGTTTTGTACAGACCCCAGAACATGAGCACGATACTTACCCACAGCACAAAACGCTGTCCGCGATTTTTCCAGATGCTCACCAGATACAAGGTGAGGGGTATGCACATGGCCAAAGCGTCGCCGAAGAGGATGGGGAAACGTGGAGCGGACTCTCAAACCCCGGCCCCATTCGATATAGAGAGGATCAGCACGGTCGTAACTGATCCACAGATTGAATAGGAACAGCTGCAGGATGCTCCACGATCCATAAGCTTCGAACATGTCGATCCTCACAGCCCCATCGCAATCGCCATCGCGTACACGATCCTGTAAATCGTCCGTACCTCGGAGATGGTTTTCAGGAAGATGTAGTAGAGAAGGTAGTATTCCAGCACCTGGGCTATGAGTTGCTTCGTATCGGTGACGACAGAAAGTGAATAAGCGGTCGAACACAGCGCCCAGCCGACGTGCAGCCAAATCAGGCGCTTGAGCGGGATCTCTCTGAAGCTGCCGCGCTTGGGCCGGACCAGGAACAAGATCAGGAGCGTCAGCAACGCAACCCGCTCGGTACTGATGTCCACCACTCCCGGAACCACGATCCTCGATTCAAAGGGCATCAGCACCAGGAAAAAGCAGAACAGTGGAAGTGCATCCTGCAGGCGCCGCCGGCTGGCCACGATCAAGCTGATCACGACCACCAGATCAATAAGAAGGATAAGTATCATTTGGCGGCCGCGGAGGCGTCTATTCCGGTTCCGATACAGCAATCGCGCGCGATAGTGGGCGCATGCTTGCCTGTTGTTGGCTGACCCATGGAGTCAGACCTAAAGACCACCCCAATATGCTGCTCCATTTGCTAAAGGCACGGGACAGGAACGCGTAGCCGCGTGGATTGACCGCAACCGGCAAGGCCAGAATAAGCAAGAAGAGCCGGCACACGGCCATGAACGCCGTGCTCGATCTGTACAGCGCCGCGTAAAGGTGCCCGCGATACAACTCCATGAAGCGATTCACCGATTCGTGGAGCATGATGCTGCTGAAGTTGCTTTCCGCACGCGAAGAACTGCTGCCTCCACCGTGATGAATAATGGTCGCATCCGGAACGAAGTAGTGCTTCCAGCCGCTCTCTCCACCTTCAAACACAGATCCATGTCCTCGGAGTACATGAAATAGTCCGTAGTGAAGGCGCCAATCCGGGCGATGACATATCTCTTTTACCTACCATGCAGGCGCCAGAAATCGCTTCAACCAGCACCGGCTCTTTAGGATCCTCGAACAGTGGCCGCATGCCCCAGATCCGCCACCTGGGAAATGCCGTCCGAAGATAGCGCGCACTTAACGCCTGATTCAGAATTGAAGGAAGCGCCACGATGCAAGTGGTCTGTACCGAAAGATCTGAGTTCAGCAGTCGGGCTCCCACCATACCTGCATCAGGGATCGATTCAAGACACCAGAAACAAGGGTTTGAAGGGCCGCGCCTGAATCTCGGTGTCGGGATTTAAAAACATCACGTTGCGGCCCTGAGATCGAGCGAACGCCAGATTGTTCGCACCGGCGAAACCGAGATTCTCGTCGCTCTGAATGAATGTCACATGCGGAAATTCTGACTTCACCATCTGCTCGCAGCCGTCGTAGGACGCATTGTCCACCACGATGACCTCGCACTGCAGATCACCAGCGTTAGCGCAGATACTCGCCAGGCATTCCCTGGTGAAGTTCACTGACTTCCAGTTGATGATGATGATGGAGAGATCCATACGATTAGCTTCGGAACGATTGGCCAAAGATTGGCGGCAATTTGCTAGTCCCCTGCCGTAGCAGACGAAGGAATGAAGCCAAGCCCTGCCAGAACTCGAAGCATCGGGCAGAGGAATCTGATCCCGTGAGACGAGTTTGACGAGCACTCGAATCGAATACGCGGTGCTCAGTAACACGGCCAGCCCCCCGAGAAACGTGGCCAACGCGAACGGTAGCAAATTGGAGGCACAGAACACCAACCCGACCAACGACAGGAAAAGCAATCCAGTTTGCAAGTTGCGGGTGACCAGCGAAAGCCGCTCAGCCGGCGAACGATTGGGTAGATCAGAAATCCGTGAAAGACATACGACCCAAAAATGCGATCCCAGCTCCGTTAAGACCGAATGATCGGACACAAACCCAGGCCAGACCGAGACTCGCGACAGCCCATGCCAGTTCGCGCCACAAAAAGAAGATTCTGTTTGCCCTTGGCCACGATAATGAAGCCCATCGGCCAGGTAATCACCTGGAGGGTCGCTCCCAGACATATCCAACGCAGAATTCCTACTGCCGCGCCGAATTTCGCGGTGTAAAACAAGGCCATCACGAGCGGAGCGAATGTGAGCGTCGCCAGACTCCCGGGACCGCCAGCAACAAGCCAACCCGTGCTTGTTCGTTCACCATGCGGTTGCATGCTTGTTGTCGTTAGCGCTGGCGGTCAACCGAGGATAAAAGTCCGCTCCCATGGCCTGCAGAATGATCCCGACGTAGAGTCCGCCCAGCGTCCACGCAGACTGATACCACCCGTCGCTTCAAACCCGACCTTGCGCAGTAGAATAATGCGGACCGCGTAGGCCACTCCCATGTCATCAATCCGCTGGACACGAAAGCGAAGCCAAGCTTCAGAAGAGCGGCTGCTTCCTGCCGCAACTCTGACCTCCGGGTCACCGATGGAGACGGAATCTTTGCTTCTCCGGCTGTACCACCACGAGGTGAGAATCGTCGTTGCGGCAACCGCAACAAGATATGCGACTACGCCTCTTTCTCGAAAAAAGTACACCACGGAATGCTGACCAGGGTGCCGAACAACGCCCAAGCACGCCCATCTTGGCCAGATCGGAGATACGTCTGTAGCCCTTGGATCAAGGCCCCTTGGCCCGCGGAACGAACCACAGCAAATACCGCGACCGAGAGCACGCAAATCGCAGCCGGCGTGTTGAGTGTTGCCAAAAGTCAAACGCGACACCTGCCGCGAAAAAACGACCAGCAAGGCAGCTCCCAGCAGTCCCAAGAACCGACGGATGTTCGTCGCAGCACCGCGGTAGTTAACGCGATTCGCCCCGTCATCTCGAGCCCGCAGCCTCCGCAATCTGGCGAACACCGCTGCTGTTGATGCCCATGCCGGCGATGCTCTGAGCGAGGTCTGCAATGGAACCGTAGAGGCCGGCCAATCCAAATCCGGCCGGTCCAAGCAACATCGCCATCGCCTTGGTGCGGACGATTCCGATTGCAATGTTCAGCACCGAAGAGCCCCCGATCCACGCGGAGGACTTTCAGAATCTGGCCATAGGTGTTTTCTCCGCCGTCTGGCCGAGGCGCGGTTCGCTGCGGAGGGACGCACGACTTGATCGTCACAAAGGCTCGATGGCATGGTCCAGATCTTTCGCTCCTAGATGTGACGCTGCTACGAAGTTGCCAGGCAACGGAGACTTCTTGCCGGAGAGTGCACGGTCTTCAGTCAGGCAGAAGTCAACGGCCAACAGAACCGGGTTTGATCGCGCGACCAGGAACCCGCGAATTTTCTCGACCACTCGATGCTGCTGTTCGGCTGTCAGATTCGGATGCATGGGCAACGAAACGATTTCCTTTGCCAGCGCTCCGCAATTGGGAAGTCTCCCTCTTTGTATCCCAGATGCGCGTAGGCACGCTGAAGATGAAGTGGAATCGGGATAGTGGATGCCCGTGCCGATGCCGTCGGCTGCGAGCTGCGCCATGAGTTGGTCTCGGTCCTGAACCCTGACTACGAACAAGTGGTAATTCGACTTGGCCCAGGGAGCTTCGACGCAAGCGATCACAGCGTTCCCCAACGTCCGCCAGCAACTGCCGTACAAACCGCTGCCCGGTCCCGGCGTTGCTGATTCCACTGATCGAGGTGTGGAAGTTTAACTCCCGAGATTCCTGCCTGAATCGCGTCCAGTCTCCCGTTGTAGCCTTCGATTTCGTGGTGATACTTTCGCGACTGTCCGTGATCGCGCAGCATACGAATCTTGCGGGCCAGTGCCTTCGTCGTTGGTTGTTACCGCACCGGCTTCGCCGCATGCGCCCAGATTCTTTCCCGGATAAAAGCTGAACGCGGCCGCACGCCCGATAGAACCAGCCCTTTGCCAACAGCTTCCCTTCTTCGAGAAATATTCCGCACCATGCGCCTGGCAGGCATCTTCGATCACCATCAAACCGTAGCGCTCCGCCAATTCGAGGATTGCATCCATATCCGCGGGTTGACCGATACAGATGGACGGGAACAATCGCCGTAACCGGACGCCCTCCTTTTCTGGTAACTGGCTTTCCAGTCGCTGCGTCAATCTCGCACTTAGTTCTCGAGGAATTCACGGAGTTTTTCCGGATCCATGTTGTGGGTCAGACCGTCAACGTCCACGAACTCCGGGTGGGCGCCCGCCTGCGATATCGCTTCGGTCGTGGCGATGAACGTGTTGGGCACGGTCACAACAGCATCACCGGCTCTTGATGCCGTGCGGTCAAGGCGCGATCGAACATGCATCCGTGCCGCTTGCCACGTCCAACGCAATACTGGGTATCGCAGTACCTGGCAAAGGCCTTTTCGAAGTCTTCCACCATCGGGCCGCCAATAAATCCCGCCGTGGACAACGCACTCCTGAATACCGAAACCAGCTCATCTTCGAGCTGCAGGTGGGGAGTTATGAGATCCAGAAAGGGACCGCCTTATTCTGCTATCTGCGCTCTTGTGGCCGTTGTTACCATTGCTCCCGTTGCTGCCATTCTTATTCCTGTCACCGTCCAGTCCTCGTTTCGTTATATTTTTGTGCGCTTGTACGCGAGCTCGTTCCTTCGAGACGTCTTCAGGCTAGGGTGAAAGCTGACACTCGGAGAGAACAACGAGAAGGAAGGCGCGATGCTAGTAGGCGCCTTCACCATAGAAGCACCGACCTTGGTGTAAGTAACAGTATCTTGATATCAAGCCAAACCGATCGGAACAACAGCGTACCGAACATCAAGTCGAACCATGTCGTCGAATTTGACTCGACTGCGACCGCTGACCTGCCACAATCCGGTGATGCCAGGTTTCGCCTCCAGCACGCGCCGCCGGTGCCAGATCTGATAGGCTTCGACCTCGTAAGGAATCGCAGGCCGCGGACCAACCAGCGACATCTCTCCCTTGAGTACGTTCCACAGCTGTGGCAGCTCGTCCAGGCTGGTTCTTCGCAAGAACGCCCCCACTTTGGTCACTCTGGGATCATTGGTTAATCTTGTACACCCCTTGACCGTCGCCATTTGATGGCTGGGGCTCAGCCTGGCCCGCGATCAACTGCTTGACGTATTGCTTGTGGACCTGAGCATCGTTGTCGATGTGCATCGACCTGAATTTCAGGAAGACAAAGGGTGTGCCGTACCGTCCAACGCGTTGCTGCCGAAAGAATATCGGTCCCTTGGAAGTAAGACGAATAGCCACTGCAATCGCGAGAAAGAGGGGAGCGCAAAGGAGCAGCCCGATCGTGCTGCCTATCACATCCATTACTCTCTTAATAATTGAAAATCCTCTTCTCCCGTTATCACGCCGAGCCAAGTCCGGATACAGAGCTCGGATGACTGGGCCGATGCGATACATCATGGTCCCATTCTTCGGGGAAACAGGTAATGGGAGATGCTGATGCGATTGAACTCTTCGAAAGTCAGAGCGCTGTAGAGGGCTCCATTCACTCTCGCGAGCATCGCCCCCACCACGGATTTTTGCGGATTCATCCCGATTTCGGTGAAGGAAATATGCCCACAACCGAGCCGCTCTCGTACCCCGCGGTTAACGTCGATTTCCCTGATTGACAACGAAAGCGCGCACAAGAGCTTGCCTAGAGTCTCGCCACGATTGTCGCTTGCTTGAACGCCATCCACATCCACCAGCATAAGAAGGAACGGCCTTTGAGATCTTTCGTTCTCTTTCTCTCCAGGGAGATCACTCCATGAAAGGCTTCTTCGCTCAGAAGGACGCGATCCGTCCCCGAGACCGTGGGAAGGGCGGTGACTTGATTCTTGCTCGTGGGTCGCAACTTCGCTGCTCCCTCTTTCCCGCGACACTCCGCCTTTCCCTAACAACACATTAAGGGGGCACGATGACGCCGGCCTGGATGAGACGAGTTGAATTGAAAAGGCTGATGGAACGGGCGGTACAGCCTTCAAACTACGCTGCTCTTGTTTGTCGCTTTTCGACTTGGCGGTCGATTTCAACGTAAGTGGAGCATAACGCTGGTAGTAGTGGTCATCATCGGTGTTAGTGGAACTGTTCAGAACTACACCCAGCAACCTCGACTGCTCCAGGGCCCGAGACCGCTCTGTAGTTGTCGCTTCGCGTCGTGCCTTCGCGAACCACCAACAATACCCCGTCGAGCAAGTTCAGGGCAATTGATC
>CAWEWN010000005.1:0-21311 GCA_963812835.1 Terriglobia bacterium | reverse complement strand
TGGAGCTGGATTGCTCGCGTTGTAGGTATAACCATTCGTCAGTGAAGCGCCTTGAGTGTCGGTATTGGTCACCGTTACGGTCACTGCTCCCGCCGCATGCGCCGGCGTCGTTGCCGTGATCGAAGTGCTATTCACGACATTCACGTTGGTAGCGGCCGATCCGCCCAGGCTTACTGTCGCTCCCGCCAGGAATCCGGTGCCCGCGATGGTCACCGAGGTCCCGCCGTTTGCCGAGCCGGAGTTGGGTGTGATCGAGGTTACTGTAGGCGCTGGATTGGTATAGGTATATCCGTTGGTCAACGTCCCGGCCTGAGCGTCGGTATTGGTGACCACCACGCTCACCGCTCCGGCTGCGTGCGCCGGCGTTGTCGCCGTAATTGACGTGGAGCTCACGACATTCACGTTGGTTGCGGCTGTCCCGCCCAGTTTTACCGTCGCACCAGCCACGAAGCCCGTGCCCGTGATAGTCACCGAATTGCCGCCGGTCGAAAGCCCGGTGTTGGGCGAGATCGACGTCACTGTCGGCGCCGGGTTGCTCGAGTAGGTGTAGCCATTGGTCAACGAACCGCTTTGAGCGTCAGTATTGGTGACTGTTACGGTCACCGCTCCTGCCGCATGCGCCGCCGTGGTTGCCGTGATGGACGTGGCACTCACGACATTCACATTGGTCGCGGCCGTGCCTCCCAGGCTTACTGTGGCTCCGGTGAGGAAGCCGGTGCCGGTGATCGTCACCGAAGTGCCGCCACTGGCTGTGCCTGAGCTCGGGGCGATCGACGTCACGGTCGGCGCCGGATTGCCGTACGTAAATCCATTGGTCAACGTGCCGGCCTGCGTATCGGTATTGGTTACCACAACGCTGACCGCTCCTGCCCCATGCGCGGGTGTCATTGCCGTGATCGACGTGGCGCTTACGACATTCACGTTCGTCGCGGCCGTGCCTCCCAGGCTTACTGTGGCTCCGGTGAGGAAGCCGGTGCCGGTGATCGTCACCGAAGTGCCGCCAGCCACAGTCCCTGTGGTAGGTGCGATCGAAGTCACAGTGGGTGCAGGATTGCCATAGGTATAGCCATTGGTCAACGTGCCGGCCTGAGCATCGGTGTTGGTGACCACGACGTTCACTGCCCCAGCCGCATGTGCGGGCGTAGTTGCTGTGATCGAAGTGCTGCCCACGACGTTCACGTTAGTCGCAGCTGTGCCGCCAATGCTCACCGTGGCTCCGGTGAGAAAGCCGGTGCCCGTGATAGTCACCGAAGTGCCGCCCGCCGTCGTACCGTTCGTGGGCGAGATCGAAGTGACCGTCGGCGCCGGATTGCCCGCCGTGTAGGTGTAACCGTTGGCCAACGTTCCGGTCTGGGCATCGCTATTGGTGACCACGACGCTCACCGCTCCCGCCGCATGCGCCGCGGTCGTCGCCGTGATCGAGGTGCTGCTGGCCACATTCACATTGGTCGCGGCCGTTCCGCCCAGGCTTACCGTCGCGCCCGCCAGGAAACCGGTACCAGTAATCGTGATTGCAGTGCCGCCATTGGCCGTACCCGAGTTGGGCGTAATTGACGTCACCGTCGGCGCCGGGATTGCCCCCGCCTTGTCCAGAGGCCTTGAAGGTGGCCATCTGCATCACCCAATTGGAGGTGCTGTTGGTTGCGGTGGCGCTATAGCTTCCCGTCGCACTGACTGTCCGGTCCTCTGCGATGTCCGCATCCGGAGTCGTGATGATCCGCGAAATAAATCCACTTCCCGCCCCGGTGAAGCCGCAGCGGTCATACCGGCCCCGAAAATCAACTCGTTGGCTGACGTCGTCGTAGCCGCACCGCTGCTCGCGGTGGTGCCGCTGCCGACTGCACCCGCAGTCTTGTCCAGCGGATTCGCTCGTATCCAGCCCGCTGTACTCCAGCACTCGAACATCGACGAACGCTGCTGCGGCGTTGAACGTCACCGTCACCGTATTGGCTGCCGGCTGCGATGTTCCTGGCGTAGTAAATGGACTGCCGCAACCCGGTGCCGGTGGTTGGTCCAATGGCCAGGGTATAAGTATTTCCGCGAGTGTCAGTGACCGTGTTCACCGTGGACGTGGTGTCATTCCATCCCACCGCCACAACGTTCATGTTCCCCGCCGTCTGCGCGGCGGGATAGGCGACCGCAACCGATGCACTCGCCGTCTGGGGCGTCGCAGCCTTCACTTGCACAAAAGTGATCGTTCCCCCGCCGCCGCCCGACCCTGTATAGGTGTACCCGTTGGTCAAGGTGCCGGTCTGGGCATCGCTATTGCTCACCACCACGTTCACCGTGCCCGCCGCATGCGCCGGAGCTGTCGCGGTGATCGAAGTGCTGCTGACCACCGTCACTCCTGTCGCGGGCGTGCCTCCCAGACTCACCGTCGCTCCCGGAAGGAAACCGGTGCCCGTGATCGTCACCGAAGTGCCGCCAGCCGCGGGCCCTGTGGTCGGCGAGATCGAGGTCACGGTCGGCGCTGGATTCGCCGCCGAGCCGTTCAATAGAACAAAGCGCGCCACTGACGGCACACCGTTATTGTTGATCAAGAACAACATGTAGTAGCCGGGCGGTGCGATGTTGCTGTTGGGTGGCCCGGTGACGGTCAGAGATCCCGATCCGCCGGAAAATGACATCCCCACCAGACGCTGGTCCATGTCGAACGCGTGCGTAGACGCACCTGGCCGCACCAGCACGACTTGGGAAATGTTGTTTGCGTCCGGCGTAGAGACCGTGAAAGCCCCTCCCCATGAAATGTTGGCTGGCACACTGGAGATGGTCGGCCGCGTCGCCGCGATCAGCAGGTTGTTGGAGTCCCTGGCGAACAAGTAAGGCGGCTGGTAAATCTCCATGTGATTTTCCCAGGTGCCGCGCGTGGGATTGCTGCCTGCGATCCACACGGTTGCATCCGGCAAAAGCAGTGCCACGGAGTGATAGAGACGGTCGAAAGAATTGGCCCCGGCGGAACTGAAGGTGTTGCTGCTGGGGTGATAA
This sequence comes from Terriglobia bacterium, assembly GCA_963812835.1. Taxonomy (GTDB): domain Bacteria; phylum Acidobacteriota; class Terriglobia; order Terriglobales; family Acidobacteriaceae; genus JAIQFF01. Next base: position 18,326 of record CAWEWN010000005.1, on the reverse strand, counting down.
AGATCGGCATTCCGGCTGTGAGTGTCTGCGTCCTCATCATGGGACGAGCCGCCCAATGCCAGAACATCGCCGGTCGGCAGAATGACCGCATCCATCTCGATGCGTGCCTGCGACATGTTTGGACCGACGTTCCACTTCGGAGAGCCAGCCCCCAGATCAATGATTTCGGTCGTGGCCGTCGCCGACGTTCCTCCACCGAAAATCATCACCTTCGGGTCGTAGTTGTTGGCCGGCGTTAAGGGCAGCAGAACGGAGCTGCCGTAAGTACGGTCCGCCCCGAGTTTTGTGGTGTCAACGGTAGGTCCAGCTCTGGGATTCGAGGGATTGAAAAGACGACTCGTGGCGCTAGGCCCGGAATAAAAAACTTTGCCGCTGGGCAGAAGGTGCATTCGGGGATACAGTGGCGGAGTCCAGCCCGTGTCGACTGGAGGACTCCAGCCCGAACCGACGGTGTAGATCTCGACCGTCTTGTTCGTGGCTGCATTCTCGTCTTGCCCCGAAAAAGTCATGACCCGGCCGTCGCTGAGCAAGGTCGTGGTCGGATACCAGCGGCCGTGCGCCATGTTGGTCGGAACGTCGGTAAAGGCGTTGGTCGCCGGATCGAAAATGCTGCTCCTTATTTCTCCAAGAAATGCATCGTAACGCTTCGTGCCGCCGTTAACGAATACCCGCCCGTCCTGCAGAACAGTCATGCTGTTGCAAAACATGTCCCATGACAGCGAGAGCTGATTGAAAGTCTGGGCGACCGGATCAAAAACCGTTGCGCCGGAGTGGTTCGCGCCATTGTAGGGCACGCCCGCCGGGCATCCCGATTGCGAAGGCGGGCAGTTCCCTGAGCCGGCGACGACCAAAATCTTGCCATTGTGCATCAGCGCGGTATGAACGGGATTAATGGTCATCGTGGAACTCATCGTGTTCCACTGACCGTTCACATCCGCCTGGGCCATCGCTGCGGGCAGTGAAAGCCCGAGCCATATCATCAGTAAGAAAGCAGAGCGCAGCACAAGGACAGACACGGGACGTCTCATACTCACCTCATGAACCTGGATAGATTCGGGAATGCTTGGGGGAGAAGCGTCCCAGACAGAACGTTTCGTGCGTGGAGCAATTGAATTATCGACGAAAGGCGCGCGGTTGTTGGTACGGCGGATATTGTTAAGTTGCACTATGAGAGAACAGGGGTCGGCAACTTGTCAAGTGAAAGCGGGCGCTGGTAATGGTGCAGGTTCAAATCTCTAAGGGACTTGTCATTCCGAAGCGCGGCTTGGCCGCGCGAGGAATCTGCTGTTGCACTGCTGACAGCAAAGCAGATTCCTCGCCGATAAACCTGGCTTCGGAATGACAAGGGTTGGGTTGCTCTCAGACAACGGCGGCCCTTGCCAGGCGTTTCAGCGAATACTTGTCGTAATGGGCGCCGACTTTCGAGGCTTGGCGCCGGCGACCGCGCTGTCCAGTACCTGGGCGAAACGACGGGCCATATTGGGGTGGCCGTATTCTTCCACTGCCTGCTTCCTCCCGGAATACGGGACGAAGCCCTTGGTCTTGTAGTTGGCATATGCGGAAAGCAGGAATTCCCGCACTTCAGCTTTGGATATGGCGTGCGCGCCCGCACCTACTTCCTGCAGTGTTTCGGTAATGACACCGCGCGCGCCACCGATGGCCAGGATCGGCCTCGCCGCAGCCAGATATTCAAACAGTTTTGCGGAATGGTGCCCGGTCTCTTTGGGATTGCTCCAGGGCAACAACAACAGAACCTGCGACTCGCGCTGGTGCGCGACAGCTTCCAGTCGCGGAGTCGGGCCATTGATGGCAACGACTTCCTTGAGCCCATATTTTTCGACCAGTGCCGGTAGCCAGGGTTCGATGCGGCCATAGAACCGCACTCGCAACTCGTTTGCTGGAATAGTTCCGTCCTGAATGAGATCGCTTAGAACTTCGAACAAAAGTGTGGGATCACGATGGCCAGCGTAAAGTTCACCGGTGTAGCTGATTGAGAACTCGTCGGTGAGCGGAGGAGGAGGAGAAACGAAGTCGTCGGGATCGAAGCCATTCGTGATTGACCAGATTTTCTTTTCCGGATACCGCCGTTCCAAGCGGTTAGCCCATGGGTCGGAGACCGTGACCAGCCCATCGGCCTGTCTGAGCGTCCGCTTTTCGAGTCCAATCTGGAGCAGGTTGGAAGTATGTTCGCCGAGGTTCTGGGTCCAGAGATCGCGCAAGTCGGCAATCCATGGGCATCCCAGGATATTTTTCGCCTCGCGCCCGATCAAATGCGATGAGATCGGAGGTGAGGTGGTGATAATCGCGTCGATCTTCAGATTCTGGCGCCGAATTTCCCGCACTGCAGCCAGCGCAAATGAAGTCCAACCCTTGGTGGAATCCGGATAGGAGAGAACATACTTTGCAATATTAAGGGCCCGGGTGTGGACAGGAACGACTCCGGGCTTGTTCGCCTGAGACAGGCCGAACTCCTCGTGCAGACCACGCTTGCGGTCAAGATGAAACCGGGCTTTCCAGTCTTCCAGAACGTCCCGATACCCGGTTTCGACGATCGACTCCGACTGCCGTTTAATTCCCGGCAGTTTTGGAGTGAGAACCATGGCTTCCCAGCCGAAATCAGGCAGGTACTTGGCCAGCGCGGCGGGTCTCACCGATCCAACAATCTGGACCGGAGGATAGGCGAAGGCAATAAGAAGCACGCGGCGCAGGGCCGGGGAGGGTTCAATTCGAATGGGAGCAGTGCTCATAAAGATGCCTGACCAGACACAGGTGTGGACGATCGCGTTGATCGCGACAAAAATGATTTTCTCAAACTACCGGCTTGCGGGGGAGACTTCGTAAGACTTTTCTAAGGTGGGAACCACGATATTAGGGGGGACATTCATTCCCAGCCCACTGGTGATCGCGCGCACTATTTTTGCCACCAGCCCATCCCAGTCGTAGTCGCGCGCGACACGCTGGCGCCGGACACGCTGCTCGGGAGTATTCTCGCCAGCGGAGAGCGCGTCCTGGATGGCGCGGGACCATTCGTCACGGGTGCGCGCCAACGCGATGACGTGCTTGAAATCTTCGACAGAGCGTATGGGCGATGAGACCACCGGCTTGCCGCCGGCGAGATATTCATGCATCTTCAGTGGGTATATATAGCGCGTGTAGTCATCAATCATGTAGGGCATGAGGCAAACATCGAAATGCTGCGGATAGGCGCCCAGACTTTTGGTCGGCTTTCCTCCCAGAAAGTGCACGTTGGGCAGAAGAGACATCTTGTCCAACAGAGCATCGATATCGGGGTGCGGACCCTTCGGCCCCACAAAAACGAATGACCATTCCGGATGAGCCGTGCTCAGGTCGAGCAATAAGGGCCAGTCGAGCATGCGCTTGAGATGCCCCATGTAGCCGATCCGGGGATAAGGAATGTCGCGAAGATCATCGGGCTCGGGAACGGGCGTGGAGAATTTTTGGTAATCCACTCCCATCGGAAGGAACTCGGTATGGAGATTGTATTTGCCTCTTTTTTGCATCAGCGCCGGCGAAGTCAGGTAAACCTGGTCCACTGAACCAAGCACCTTGCGCTCCGTCGCTGACAGTTCTACTTCGGTCGTGGTGAAAGAGTATTCATCACTGACGTAGTAGATGCTGAAGTCGTGCGGCAAGTCCTCGAGGGCAACGCCGTATTCAGGCTGACAAACAAACAAAACGATTTTGGTACAGCCGCGCGCGCGAAGCATATCGCTGGCGCGCCGCAGCCGTTCTCGCGAAGTGAAATGCGCCAGCCACGCCGGCCGTCCAATTCTCGGAAGCCAGGCCTCGGGCTCGTACACTTGCAGACCCGCAGGGCGGGCGGCATCCGCAGCCGGACTCAGACCACGCGACCCGATTCCTGACAAGGACTCACGCCAGCCCGGCTGGGTCATCCAGACCACCTGGAAGTATCCCGCCAGGCGGCTCAGCAGATAGTGCCGGTCCATCCATTGGGCACTCCACGGGTCCGGCGACAGCGCGATTACTCCGACTTCACCCACCGATGGTTGTGACAGATTCATACTCCTTCACTGGAAGACTTGATGCGTTGCGCCGCCTGTACCACTCCCGCGCCTGGACCAACGCTCCCTTGCGGAAGATCAACGCCAGGGTGAGGGGAAACAGCGGAAGCAACGCGGCAATCTGCAGAAAGAACACGAACAAATTATGCGCCGGCCAGTAGCGCTCGGCCAGGACGCAGCCTACCGCAAAAGGGATAATCGCCAGCCCGGTCCGCGCCCACGTCTGCCACAGGTATGTCCGGACTGGAATTTCAACCAGCCTGGAAACGTAGCCGGGCCAGCATAGAAGCTCGATGAGGATGCTGGGAATGGCCGTGCCCCAGGCCACGCCGTAAATCCCGATCTTCTGCACCAGAATAACGCTAAGGACGAGATTGGCAATGGCCTCTCCAATGGCCCAGAAGGCAATGCGTTTGTGTTTCTCCATCCCGTACACGATCCCGGCGCTGGTCGTGTTGGCCGATCCCAGGACCACGGAAATCAGCAGGATCTGCATGACGGTGCCGGAGGGCTGGGCATACTGATCGCCCATCCACAGGCGGATGAAGGTGTGTCCCCGGAAGAACAACGCAGCTTCGATGGGGAGAGAAACAATCAACGCCGCCCGGGTGCCATGAATCAGCAGGCCGCGCAGGTTCTGAAACTTTCCTTCCGCTTCGAAGGTGCTGGCCAGCGGGCGTAAACGTCGTGGTCATCGAGGAGACGATTTGCCGCGAGTAGCTGATGAGCAGGCCACCAATCGCGTAAAGCGTCACCGCGGCCGGGGACAGAAAAACGCCAACCACAAGATTGTCCGTGTAGTAGACAACCTGAATGGCCACGTTGACCAAAAAGGCCTAGAAGCTGTAACTCCAGATCTTGTTGAGCGTGACACGATCGGGCCGGGTGAAGACGACCTTGAGCCGCGGGTAGACCCGGAAGCAAAGAAATATTGTGGCCGCATTGGCGAGGACCGACGTGCACAAGTCCCAAAGAGCCAACGACAGAATACCGTGGCCGGTCCGCAACAGAACGATGATGCCGACGGCACGGGCGCAGGTTTGCAGTATTGAAACGCTGCTGGTCAGGTCGTAGCGATGGAGGGCGACGAGAACGCCGCCAAAGACGCCGCACCACAGATTCAGGGCGACGGTGACCGCTGTTACCAGAACGGCAATGCGTGCAGCCTGCTGCAGTTCGACCGGGATCTTAAAGATGTGATTGAGCGCGACCGAGAAGATGATGCCCGCGCCGACCACGGCCAGACTTATCCAGAGCCGGATCCAGAGAGCGCCGGAAACCACGCGGCTGGATTCCTCATGATCGTCCTGCGCTGTCCCCTTGGAAACAAAACGAGTGACCGCGCCCCGCAGCCCCAGATCGAGCAGGTTCATGTAGGCGACGAGTGACATGACAATCACCCAAACGCCATACGTGAGATTTCCCAGATAGTGGACGACGAACGGCGACAGGAAGAAGCCCACCACCGTGGTGATGGCGAGCGCCAACCAGTTCGACAACACGTTCTGGGCTATACGTCGTGCGCGAGGCATAAGGAAATAATTCCGGAAGGACGGAAATTAAGCGCTGCGGCCGCCGGTGGCGGCCCGGGTCCGCGAAGCGGTGGAGGGAAAAACCCGCCGCAGGAGATAAATGGCAACGTCTTGCAGGTCGCGCCGCAACCTTCCCCGGTAGCGCCAGAACCACGCCAGCATGTCTTTGTAGCAGAGCATGCGGTCGCGCCAGCTAAGAGGAGAACGGTGAATGCAGAGCATATACTCGCCAAACTGCCGGAAGTGCGGGAACACGATCTTGCCGGCTTTTTCCGGAAGAAGTATCGCGGTCCGTTCAAAGCGGGACTGAGGATACGCGCTGGTTGCCCGCTGGGGATGCTCGCGATGCAGGAACAGGAATTCCGGAATCCGCGCGTACCTGCCGTACAGGCTCAACTCGGCCAGCATCACGCGGTCTGAATCCGCCAGATCGGGAAATACCCGAACGTTTTTCAAGGCGCTTACCCGCATGAGTCCGAAAATAGATTCGCAGTTGTGTTCCAGACGACTCATCTGGCGGAAACGCTCGCGCGGATCCGAAGACTCGGCGTTCAGGACCTGCTCTTTAAGTTCCAGCTGATTTCCGTTCTGGTCAATGTCAATCGCCTTGGTGTAGGCCAGGACCGACTCGGGTTCCGCGTCGAGCGCGGCCACACAGCGCTCCAGGAATTCGGGGGTCAGTCCGTCGTCGTGGGCAAGCCACATGAAATACTCGCCCTGCGAAAGTTCGAGCCCGCGCCGGAAGTTCCAGTAGACGCCGCGGTTCACTTCGCTGCGGTAGTAATGGACCCGGGAATCGCTTTCGACGAAGCGGCGGCAAATCTCTTCAGTGCGGTCGGTGGAGGCGTTGTCAGAAATGACGATCTCAAAATCCGCATAGGTTTGCGCGAGCGCCGTCTTCAGGGCGTACTCCAGATAGTTGTCCCCGTTGTAGACCGGCACCGCAATGCTTACCCTGGGTTTCTTACCGCTCATTTTCCTCCACTCCCGTTCGACCGATTGTTCGTGCTCAGTTTCACTGAAACGTTACTCCGTCGCCAGCGTCAGTTTGCGGCAGTAGAACGCCTCCGCATACTTGTCGGCAGCCTGGCACTCGACTCCGCGAAGCCGCATGATGGCCAGAAACGTATCTTCCGTCAGCCATCCCTTGACGAGCTGGGTCTTGAAACTTTCGCAGATGTACTTGATCTTGCGCTCGCAGACTTTTGGCTTTAGCGGAACAAACCAGTTCGGCGAACCCATGTCACCGTCGTACTTCGGAATCTCGTACTCCAGAATCAAATGCCGGCGAAAAGTGTTCCAGGTCAAATCGCTGACTACGCGATGGTCCTGGTGGCGGTCGTCGCGATAGTGAGTAAAGATCAGGTCCGGATTCAGGTCCTGCTCCTTCTTCATCTTTTCCAACGACTCTTTGATCTTGGCCCCGTCGTAGGGAAAGAAACCGTCGCGAAACCTTTTTACGATGACTTTCTTGCGCTTTGCCTTCTTGAGAAAAAGCTCCGCGCTGGCCCGGGCCTCGCGTTCGCGTTCCGCATTCGAGCTGAAAACAATCCAGCGGACATCCACATTCGAATAGCCGGAAAGCAATTGCAGGATGGTGCCGCCGCAGCCAATTTCGATGTCATCGGAGTGCGCTCCCAGGCACAACACCTGGAGTGGCGTCGCCGGGTCGCGCGAGAGATTTAACGGGAGCATGCCACCCCGGTTCGGGCCACTGCCGTAGCCTAGCTCTTGCCATTTTTCTTCCAAACTTCCCAGGGAGCCGAACCGCTGGCGTACAGGCCTTCCAGCTGCTGCTTGTCTTTGAAGGTGTCCATGCTGGCCCAGAAGCCGTCGTAGGCATAACCGATCAACTGCTTTTCCGCGAGCAGGCGATGGAAGGGTTCGATGACCAGTTCTTCTTTGTCCCGCATGTACTTGAAGATGTCTTTCTTGAAGATAAAAAATCCGCCGTTGATGCGCACGCTGCCGTTGTCAATGGCGTGGATCCCCGAAACCAGGCTGCCATTGCCCTGTTCGAGCGATACCAGGTGATAGCTGAGATTCGGCCGGACACAGACGAAGCTGGCGATCTTGTCCTGCTGGTGAAAGTGGTCGAGTTGCTGGGGCAGAGGCATATCGGTGAGGCCGTCACTGTAGTTGGCCAGAAATTCCTCTTCGCCCTCGAGGTATTTCTCTACGGCCTTCAAACGCATCCCGATGTTTGAGGAGATGCCGGTGTCGGCGAAGGTGATACGCCAGTCGTGAATGTCGCTGTTCAGCAGCTCGAGGTTCTTGGGGCCGCCCGACAGAATGAAATCGTTCGAAGCGCACTCGTTGTAGTTGAGAAAATAATTCTTGATGGCGTCGGCGCGATGTCCCAGGCAGAGGATGAAATCCTTGTGCCCGAAGTGAGCGTAGTACTTCATCACGTGCCACAGGATGGGCCGGTAGCCGATATGCACCATGGGCTTGGGCAGATCTTCGGCATCGCGAATCCGCATGCCCTGCCCGCCGCAAAATAGAACGACTTTCATAAAGAGACTCCGGCTACGTTCATCTTCACTTGCGCCCCGCCAGCGCCGGCGCGCCCACGATTTCTTCCAGCCAGGTTTCATTGCGGAAGTGGCGGTACTGTTCGGCGCGCAGCTGATCGCCTAAACGGTTCGGCGGAAGCGTGACATCTTCGTAAGTGATGACCGTGTCCTTGGCCACGTCGCGATTCAGGACGCAGTCTTCAACCAGGCCTTCCGGCAGATAATGCTTGTCGCACATTTCGTCGGCGTTCACGGCCTCGCCATAAGTCATGTACATGCCGTAGTCGTCGAGCACTTCGCCAGCCTTCAGGTCGCGCTTGGCCACCGCGCAAACCTCCACGACCGGGCCGCCCAGCGGCTTGGCCACCGAGTCGCGGAACAGCACGACGCGCGCGATCGAGTTCGGCACATCGAAATGGACCAGGTGATAGGGTTGAAAGAACGAATACAGCGGCCCATCGCCCATCTTGTAAAGGCTCAGATAGTGCTGCTGCTTCGGATCTGGATGCTCGGCCAGGACATAGAATTTCGTCAGGGGCGTGCCGACAACATAGTCCACCACGCCGCCCAGCTTGCGGACCTGGTCGATGTCATAAAGCTTGCCGATCTTCATGACGTCTTCTTTGTATTCCATGCCGCGCGACATACCTCGCGACTGCACTTTGAATCCGGTGGCGTTGGCCACAATGGCCTGCTCGAAGCTGATCTTCGATCCGTCGGCGAAGCTGGTGACCATGGCCGGATTCTGATTCCACTTCTCTGCAAAACCTTTTTGCGTGGTGGGGTTCCGGTATGGATCCTGCAATCCTTTGATGTTCCCGACTACGCGTGGCGTCAGGCCGAGACCTTTCACCCAGCGGTACAGGTTCATCTGCAAGCCGGGTTCATCACCATCGCAGGCGGAGAAGATGACGCCATGCTTGGCCGCGTAAACCTGCAGGATCGGGCCGATGGTGGCATCAATTTCGGCGTTGAGCAGAAGGACGTCTTTGCCATGCTTGAAAGCTTCGAAGGCCAGCCGCGCGCCGAACTCGACCGAACCGGTGACATCGACCAGAATATCGACTTCAGACGACCGGGCCAGCAGAAAGGCGTCGTCGGTGACGACGGTCTTGCCTTCGCGGATCGCGAGATCAACTTCGCTCTGCCGGGCGGGCGCGACCGCATCTTTCACGCCGCAGTATTCGCATAGATCGAATGCTCTCTGCACCGTGCGGTTGTAGACGGCCACCATGCGCATACCCGTCATGGTGTTAACGATGTGGTTGCCCAGACCACGTGACATGAAACCGGCGCCGATCAGGGCCACGCGGATGGGCCGTCCCTCGGCTTCTCGTGCTTTCAGTGCATTATCGACAATAATCATGATGAAAGTTCCTGGTGTTCTTTTTAAAAGCAGACCGAACGTGAATGCCCGCTCCACTGACGCAGGCTCTCGCTGTCCCTGGCTCATGCGGCGCTTGAGTTCCGGTTCCTGTTCGTCGAGCAGCTTCCAGACCGCGTCTTTATCTGAAATCACTGACACCGGCAGCGGCCACTGTAATTTCAGCCGGGGATCGTTGTACATCAATCCGCCTTCGGAGCCGGGCGTGTAGAACTCGCCTACCTGATAGCTGGTCTCGGTCTTGTCCCGCAGCACCTGGTATCCGTGCGCGAAGCGCTCGGGAACATATAGCGCCCGATTGTTATCCTCGCTCAATTCGACCGCGACATGTTGCAGGTAAGTCGGGCTCTCGGGTCTTAGGTCAACAATGATGTCGAGAATCGCGCCCCGGGTTGCACGCACCAGCTTGGTCTCGGGCGCGGGCGGAAACTGGAAATGCATGCCGCGCAACGTGCCCTTCTTGTGGTTGAAGGCGATGTTGGCCTGTGCGATGGTCGACTTCAGACCGTGTTCTTCGAACTCATGCTGACAGAAGGCGCGGGCAAAGAAGCCGCGCGAATCCTCGCGGCGCTCAATATCAATCACGAACGCGCCTTTCAACTTTGTCTCGGTGAAAATCATCTGTCACTTCCCTTTCGCTTTTACCGCCTGATATTTCCTGATGAACTTATCGGATACGCCGCGTTTAGCGTACACTGGCCGCCGTTTCAGCGGCCGTCCAGCGCAACCCTGCGTCCAGTTGCTTGTCGCGTAACAGCCCGCGGATGTAATCAATCCGCGAGTAGCGCGTGCTCTGGAAATCCTCCAGGGTCAGGTTCACAGCGCGATACGCGTCGTACAGCTGCCGTACTCCCTTACGCGCATTCCACTGCGGCTGGAACTCTGGGACCAGGCGCTTGATCTTGCTGCAATCCACCCGGTAGCAACGCTTGTCGGGACCGGCACCGGGCGCAAACTCGATCTTGCAGTTGGGCACCACTTCTTTCACCATGTCGGCCAACTCGTGAATGCGATAGTTCTCCTCGTTAATGCCCACGTTAAAGGCCTGATTGAAGACCACATTCGTGGGGGCCGCCATCAGCGCCAGGAATGCGCGCGAAATATCTTCTATATGCACAATCGGGCGCCAGGGCGTGCCATCACTCTTCATTAGCACCTGGCCGGTGGTCAGGGCGAAGGCCACCAGGTTATTCAGCACAAGGTCAAACCGCAGCTTGGGAGACACCCCGTATGCTGTGGCATTCCTTAGATATACCGGGCAAAAGCGGCCATCTGCCAGTTCCGAAAGGTCGCGCTCGACCAGCACTTTCGACTGACCGTACGGGGTCACCGGATTGAAGCTGCTGGTTTCATCCAGCATGTCATCGCCGGCCGACCCGTAGGTGCTGCACGAAGACGAAAACAGGAACCGCGGAACTCCGGCTTCTTTGGCTTTGCGCGCCAGGCGCACCGAGCCCAGGTGATTGATGTCGAAGGTCAGCTGCGGATCGAGATTGCCCAGCGGATCATTGGATAAGGCCGCCAGATGAATCACGGCGTCGAATCCTTCGAGGTCGGAGGTCTCCACATCGCGCAGGTCTTTCACGATTTCCGGAATTGCAACCGGCTCCGCGCCAAAAGTGCAGGAGCGATAGAGGTGGGTATCCAGACCCACGACCTGGTGACCCGCTTTCAGAAACATCGGGACCAGAACTGTCCCGATATAACCTCCGTGTCCGCTAACTAGAACTCTCATTTCGTGTCCTTTCCCCAAAATCATTGTCGTTGATCTATTGTTGTGCCATTCACGCAAATTGCAGAACATCAGGCGGGCGGTTCTTGCTATCTATCGCGACCGCCGGCTATAAACGTCGTCGTAGATGCCGATCAGGGTCTTGGCGCGCGACTCCGGCGAGTACTCCGTCTCTACTTTCCTTCGTGCCTGACCGGCCAAAGTCGAGGCCGTGGCTGGATCCAAAAGTAACCGTTCGATGGCTGCCGCCATTGCGCCCGAGTCCTGGGGCGGCACCAGCAGCGCAGTTTCGCCGTCATTCACAATCTCGGGAATTCCTCCCACTCGGGTGGCCACCACCGGCACACCGAAAGCCATTGCCTCGAGCAACACGTTCGGAGAGCCTTCGCTGAGTGAGGGTATGGCCACTACATCCGCTGCCTCGTAATAAGGCGTGAGGTCTTTCAAGTGGCCGGTAAGTACGATGCTGCCTTCCAGACCTGCGGACTGGATGGCCTGCGAAATCTGCTCCCGCTCCGGACCATCGCCGATGATCATCAAGCGCACGGCCAAGTCAGGACGCTGCTTTTTAAGGAGAAGGAGCGCAGGCACCATGTCGATCTGCGCCTTCTCTTTCGAAAGACGGCCGGCACATAAAATAAGTTTCTCGCCGGCTGGCACGCCTAACTCGATCTTCTTTTGCCGCACGATCGAAGCGTCATTTTTGGCTTGACGCAGCGATTGCATGGGCACGGCGTTGTGCACAACGGTAATGCGCTGCCCTGATATGCCGCGACGCAGTAACTGCTCTTTCGTGGCCAGGCTGACGGTCACAACCCGGTCCGGAGCTTGCAGGGACCAGCGGTCGAGGTTGTTGTAAATAGGAGAACGAAAATCTGTATTGGTGTATCCGTGATGAAACGCGATCCAGGGGCGATCTTTTCCCAGGCCCGAACATCGCATCAGGAAATGAGCTTTCGAGGCGTGAGTTTGGATCATGTCCGGATCCAGTTTCTCGACCAACCTTCGCAAACGGGAAACCACCTGGACATCGAACAGAAAGCGCTCCGGAATGCGCTCTACCGCGATATCCGCTCGCCGGGCCGCTTCGATGAGATCGGTGTTCCGGCTACAGTCGAGCGAAAGAGAGCGATGAAACGTGACCAGCGTGAGATCCACGACTGTCCCGGTCGAGAGCGTCCGCGACGCCCGGCAGAACTCAAAGAGATTCTTCGCCGGACCCGAAACGTAGAACCTTCCAGCACCGCGAGCACTCGCAAGGTTGGCCGTTGCGCCGTGTTCGGGAAAAGAGTCAGGTCCGACATGCTTTCGATGATCGGCTCGTTATCGATTTCGGTAAGACTTTTCATCGCGTGTGATGAGTGCGGGCGCCGGCGCGTTCAGCCGCCACTTCTTTATAGATAGCAACCGTCTTCTGCGCGCTATTGGCCCAGGAGAGTTCAGTTCTTGCCAGATGACGTGTCGCTTGCTCCATCGCTTGTCTGCGGGCCGGGTTGGCCAACAAATTCTGGAGAGCGGTAGCCAGCTCCAACACATTGCCCGGTGCCACCAGAATTCCCTGAACCCCGTCCCGTATGACTTCGGGAAAGCCTCCCGTGCGGCTGGCGACAATCGCCTTACCGAAAGCCACAGCGGTCATTAACACACCGCTCTGGTCGATGGCGCGATACGGCAGCGCCACGATACTGGCTGATCGAAAGAGCTGAGGGACTTCTTCCTCGCGAACGTAGCCCAGCTTCCAGACCATGCGTTGCTCGACTCCAAGATCACGCGCGAGTTTTTTTAGCGGTGAGATGTCGATGTTCGGAGAGCCGGCGACTAACAACTGGGTGCGGGCCAGCAACTCGGCCGGCAACAGAGCAAATGCACGGATGAGGACGTCCAGACCCTTATAGCTTTCGATGTTCCCGAAGAACATCACGGTCTGGTTCGAAGATGAGGTCTGTGCCGCCGGGCTATCTCCGTCGAGCGCAAGATAATAGTCCAGCACGCCGTGGGGAACCACATGAATCCTTTCGGCTGGGGCCCAGTTCATTTCTACAATCTGCCGCTTGGTGAACTCCGAATGAACGATGATGGCTTGAAAAGACCCGAGGATGGCAGTCCGCCGGAAATCCTGAAAAAGACGCTGCATCAAACTGCCGTGGGGCCTGGCATTGTGGATCGTAAGTACCAAAGGCGCCACCTGGCTCAAGTCGCGGAGGTACAAGCCATCCAACAGGGGCACCGGCAACCACTGAAAATGTATGACGTCCGGGCCTCAGCTCCCGCATCCTGGAAACGAACCGCCGCATGTCTTTCAGATGCTCAGCTGCCTTGATGATTCTCCACAAGGGAGCGAAAACTCCCTGGCGTTTTTTGCCATGGCTGAGCGGATAAAAGTGCTTCCAGGCCTCGAATCGGTCAGCCGTCCGGGTCCACTCTCCTGCCAGAAATTCGCTGCGCGCCAGAAAAACCCGACAGCCCTGATCAGCCAGCGCGTCACACAGGGAGTAATCGTAGGGCAGCGAGAAACAGGACGCGTCCACCACCACACTCGTCATCCCGGTGGATGGCAGAGAAACCGGGGCCTCGGAAATGGGTATACGCTGCGGCGACACAGCGGCGGTCAACTTGGTCATGAGGCTGGCAGTATCGGTTGTCGAAACTGGTGTCAATTTGATTTTGGAACGTGGGAAGCGGTTAAGACTCAACGGCGTTCAAACAACCCACGGTTAGAAAAAGGCCGGGTTTTGCCGTCTTACCCCGAGAGTACTTTTGGGCTGCACTCTTTCAGTGCTTTGATAGTTGTTCCTGAACAACTGAGCGGCAAAAGCAACCATAATCCAAAGGAACCAGAAACTCTTTTCCCAGAAGAGGTGGGCGAACAGGGCCGCGGTCAGAATGGACCAACTGGCCGCCTCCACCGCGATCATCCACGGATTTGGCTTGCCCGCCGGGCGCTTGCTTTTATTCCCTGACCCCAATTGCATCCGGATCGCCTGGACCAACAGAAGCAGGCCAATGATCCCGGCTTCCACTGACATTTCCAGATAAAGATTGTGTGAGGCCCGATCAAATCCCACGAAGCGAGGCGCGTAACCTGCATACTTGGTGTAAACCGTGGAGAAATTGCTGAGGCCGGCCCCGAACACGCCGTAGTGTTTCAGCGCTTCCACGGCAACGTACCATATGTCGAGTCGCCCGGCTCCGCCGGTCTTGGCGGCCTGACCGAAGCGTGTGAAAAATTCCCTGGGCAGGGCCAGCGTGATGCCGGCGATTAAAGCTCCTCCCGCCAGAATGCGGCGGTTTACGCCGAACCTGAGCAGAAACACGACTGCCATGACCAGTACCGCCAACGCCGCGCCCCGCGAGAGCGTGAGCAACACGGCCAGGGTCAGGAGGGCGCTGCAGCCCACCAAAAGCGTCTTCAGCAAGGCCGAGCGGACCGAAAAGAACGCGCCCACCGACAGCGCCAACGGCAAAAGCAAGCGAGTCGCGAAAATGTTGGGATTGATGGCCTCTTCACCCATGACCAGGGAGCTGCGCGCGGTTCCCCAACCGATGTGGTGATAGAACTCGTAGCTGGAATACATACCGGCCAGACACCCACCCACAATCAGCGCCGTGACAATCACCTTGAATTCTGCTTCGCGCACCCGCAGCGATGTGGCCGCAAGATAAAGAACCAAACAAGCAGCCGCCGTGGGAAGGCGAGCCATCGACGCCCGCGGATCGACCGCCCACAGATAAGTCAGGGCATACCACATGATGAGCAGCGTCCACCAGAGAGCGGCCCGGGGCGGCCGTTGCAATCTATTTCCCGCGAGCGCTGTGACGATAAGAATCGAGGCCGCGGCCGCGCCTACGACGAAATTAAGCGTGGTCCCGGTATTTCCGTCTCCCTGGGAAAACGTCGCACTGTCAAAGGGAATCAGCAGCGCGAATGCCCCCAGCGCAACCTGCACCGGCCACAGAAAGACCAGCGGGGCCGCAGCCAGTGCGGCCACCAGCAACCACTGACCCTCCGCCACCATGACGCCCATGAGCAGGGCAAGAAAGACGGTCAAGGCGATCGGAAGCCAGCGGCGCTCTCCGGCGCTGACAGGAACGTTTTTCGCGGTTGCTGGCGATGCCATATTAAGTTGTCCGATGCTGTCTCTGGTTACAAGTGTACTGTTTGTGGGCCGCAGCGGCCCCTGCGTTTTCTCTCAAAATGCTGTGCTGATTTTTCCCTGACGTAGCCAGGTACAACTCATCGAGTCGTTCTGTTGCTCAGGTAATCAAGCAGAGTGGTTCAGAAAAACCTGGCAGATTCGGAAACAGGAACCTGAATCGCAGCGCGCCGTTCGCGCCGGCAATACTCACTTCAGGTACTACACGTGAGCGGCGCAGGCCTGCGATACCTCGCCTGTGCTGACGCTCTCCAGCACATCCGCAAACTTCGCAGCCATTGCTTCGTGGGTGTAGGCCTGGATCTTTCGCTCATCGCCGCGATAGAGTACGCGCCCGTTCTGGCGATACTCGGCGTACCAGGTACGCAGCGTGTCTTTCAATTCATCCTTGGCGCGAGCATGCACTCCGGTGCGGGTCTGCTCGAGCAGATCGCTGACCACCCCGCGACTGCCGCCCACCGCGAGCACAGGTCTCCGGGCACCCAGATACTCGAACACCTTTCCCGTATGCTGTCCGGTTTCCCGAAGGTCCGACCAGCAAAGCATCAGCAGAGCCTGGGACTCGCGCTGCCGGCGCAAAGCTTCGTCGCGGCTGACGCTGCCGGCAACCTCGACTACATCCTCCAGACCAAAGGACTGCACCAATGCCGGAAGCCAGGGTTCAATCGAACCGTAGAAGCGGATGCGGACCACTTCGCGGTCCATCACGCCTTCCTGAATCAACTCGTGAATGGCTTCAAACAGCGGAGTAGGATTTCGTTTTCCTTGATACAAGCGTCCGGTATAGGTGATGGTGAAGTTCGGCGTCAGGGCCTCAGGCTTGGGCCGGAAGTCGTCGGCATCGAAGCCATTGGTAATACTAAACACCGACTTGTCGGGATAAAACTCTCGCAACCGGTCCGCCCACGGGTCCGAAACGCTTACCAACGCATCGGCATCGCGCAGCGTCTTCCGCTCCACCGACCGCTCCAGCAGCCGAACCAGATCGTTGCCCTGCGCCAGATTCTGCGACCATAGATCGCGAAGATCGGCCACCCACGGACATCCGAACATCGCTTTGGCTTTCTGGCCGATCATGTGGGCCGAGACGGGAGGTGACGTGGTCACGATCGCATCCACGCTCATGCTTTTCTTGAGCTCCTCCAGCGCCTGCATGGCAAAAGGTATCCAGCCCTTTGTGGGATCGGGAAACCCCAGCACGTACCGCATGGCAAAAAGAACTTTGGTGTGCATCAGCCGGGAGTTGCGCTTTTGAGCCAGCGGTAATCCCAGTTGTTCGTGAAGGCTCTGTTTTCCCTCCAGACCGAACCTGATTTTCCAGGTCTGCAGAACATCTTCGTCACCGGTCTCAATGACCCGCGCCGAGCCGGGACGCGTGCCGGGCAGTTTCACGGTGAGGACGGTTGGCTCCCACCCGAAGCGCGGCAGATACTTTGCCAGGCCCGCGGGACGGATCGCCCCAATCTCACTGCAAGGCGGATACGCGTATGCGATGAGCAGAACACGCTTCATAAAGAGGTAACCTAACCTTCTTTAGAAATGATTCTGATCGCCGCGGGGACTGGCGAACAAAATGTCAGTGGCAACGAGGCCACGATATTACAAGGACAACTAAACCAGGGGTTCGACTTCTGACCCGGCGCCGATCCGCTCGACCGGCACCAACTGCGACGAGGACAACTGGAACACAGTGCCATTATTGGTGGCGCCGTCAGTGCGGCACACTACCAGCAGGCCGCCATCCTTGAGCCGCTCTTTCAGATTGTTCAGCATGGTGCGCAAGGTGGACTCGGCAAAATAAGCCAGATTCAGAATGTTCGCGGCCCGGATGACATGAAAGGCCCGCTGGAAAGCTGGCGGATTCGCCTGCGCCAGGTCGTCTTCTACCGCCCGGCAGCGGCCATTGTTGGAAAATCCGCGACTTAGAAGTTGTACCGGCGTGGTTTCGATTTTGCCGCCCAGGAACGTAGCGCACCGGAATGCTGAACTGGCGATCAACTGGCGCAGGTAATGAAACTTAATGCCGCGCTGATGCGGCGGCCAGCCTTTTCCCCACAGATCAAAATGGAGCAGGTTGCCTTTCCGGTCAAACAGCAGGCCAAACTTCGAATACGAATAGAGCGTCGCATCAATCGTCAAGTCAGTTCCGGTCAGGTCAAAATCGATCTTGCTGGCCGCCAACTGGTCCCGCCATTCCGCGGTGCTTATACCCGACGACATGCCGACATCCATGATTTTTACCGGCGACTCGTGGATCCGGGCAATGTGCCGGAAGGCCACAGCGTTCAGATCATCAAGCCGCTTCGGGTAGGTGGTTTTTACGCTGCGGTTGGGAACAAACACGCGGCGAAAAAACTCCTTCTCAACGGCTTCGTCGGACGATGCCAGAAACTCTTTTGTCGTGGGCTGAAGATAAGACATAGTTGCAAAATCGCAATACCTGCGCGGTCTCGCCCGCGACGAACTAAACTCCGGTCAAAGTTCGCAGAACAATTTTCAGGTCGCCAGCTAGCGAAGCACGGCTGGCATAGTCAAGATCGAGCTCTGCCTTGTGCGACAAAATCTGGTCGACGTAGTAGCTGGCCGTTTGCTCTTCGGGAACCGCGGCCAGCAGCCTTTCTTCGTCCCGGAAGTGTAATGTCGCCCATCCGGTCACGCCCGGACGCAGAGTGAAAACCCGCTGCAGTTCGGGACGAACAGCCTGGCAGAACTCGGCCAGGTCGGGACGCGGCCCCACCAGGCTCATGTCTCCGCGGAGGACGTTGAACAGCTGCGGCAACTCGTCCAGTTTGACCCGCCGCAACACTCTTCCTGTAGCAGTAATTCTCGAATCGCCTTTGCGGGTGACTCCGGGACCGACGCCTTGCGGGCGATGACGCATGGTCCTGAACTTCAGAATCTCGAACTCTTTGCCGTCTTTGCCCACCCGTCGTTGCCGAAACAGAATCGGTCCAGAAGAAGTGAG
>CAWEWN010000004.1:0-1265471 GCA_963812835.1 Terriglobia bacterium | reverse complement strand
TCCAAATTGTGCAGAAGACAATTGGGGTACCCTGGAACTTGTGGTACAGCGTCGCGATGAACTTCAGGGACTCTGGCCCGGCGGCAATGATCACGTCGGGCTTGCGGGCTGAGTATTTTTGAATAATCGCTTCTCGAAATCTGTCTTGCGAAACTCGGTCTGGGAATAGGATGAGATCCAGGCTCTCCTCATAGAGCTCGATCCGGTACGGAGATTTTTGTAAACCAGTGAAGACTGCCTGATCGATTTCAGCGAAGCCGGGTGACGAGACACCGCCAATGTCGTTAATAATGAGCACGCGCCGGACTTCCTTTACAGCTTCTCCGGAACTCGCCTGCGGCGGCAGAAAGGGTGCCACTACTACAACTACAACGCAGATCAACCGTGCCGCTCGTCTACGCACTTGTAGGCCTCGTGGTTTAGGGCCTCATCGTCTTATTCGCAAAACTGTACCACAATGGGGTTATCCCCCCTATAATCCTCTGCGAGCGACAGTCAGGCCCGCGCCCCCTACTATGAAGGGGCTGATCACAATTTCCGGCTGATTGAGAAGGCTCCCTCTCTGTTAAGAACTAGCAGTGTCAATATCTTTATCAACAACGATTACAACTCCCACGCAGGTGATAGAGAACCTCTTAGATTAACGAGGGATTGGCTGTCTCGCCGACGGATCGCTGAGCGCCGTCTCGATCGCCCGCAACAAATCCGAGCGCATGCGGGACTTAACAACGACCCCGGCACTCATCGGCAGCCTGGACGTAGTCGGGATCGGGCTGCATGGTTAGAAAAATAATACGGGTCGAGGATTTCATCTCAATTAGCCGTTGAGCGGCCTCGATTCCAGTCATGCCGGGCATGGCAATATCGAGAATTGCAATATCAGGCCGCCACTCGCTAATTGCCTTCACGGCCAAGATCCCATTTTCGACTGTCGCGACAATCTGACAGTGTGGTTGCAGGAACTTCAAAATCTCCCCGAGCATTCCGGGAACTGCGAGCTCACCACCGGCCAACCTCGCACTGAGGCACATCTCGACCGTCGATTGATCGCAGTTGGGAAGAAAGGCGGGTGATGCCGCGCCGCACCATCGCCAGGATTACCCGTCAAAAGAACCTGCCATCATCAGGTAAACACCCTACGGCGCGACTACATTTTCTCGGCATCTGAAGATTGCCGCGGAGGGTGAACGGTCGGTTTCTGCCTCCTAGGTTCTCCCGATCGGACCCTGGACCCCTCCGCGGCGCATTAGGTGAGTTTCTCTTGCAGGGCCCAATTAGCCCCTCTGTTGGGACATTTGGGATTGGTGCAAAGTACGAGGACGTCCCCTTTGCCGAAGATTTCGACGCTGGCGCACGCTAGGTGTTGATATCGCCCAGTATCCGGTGCCGGGCTTCCGACTGCCCGCGAAGGGCTCGAAGGGGGATCTGGATTCACAAGCATATTCAGCCTGTGTCAGCCACGCTTCATGAAGAATCGAACTGCGAAGACTACAACTACCACTACCACGAGGGCTTCAACTATTGTCGTCAGCGTCATTGGGGTCCTCCGTAACGGGCCGGGCAGCGCACCGGTGGCATCATAGTGGAATTAAGCTTCCGACGTGCGAGCCTGTCATTTTTGCCAGTATCTAATCCCCGGAGCACTCTCACAATAGGACATGGTAAGGATAGGCATGGAAGTTCCTCCAAGGCCCAACCCCCAGAGCTGGGCCATTTTCGCGCGAGAGGCCTTTTGACGTGATCTGAATACAAGCAGAAAACACGCCCAAGGCCTCCCGCGCCATGCCCGCAACCCGCTCTCCATCGCGCGTTTCTTCCACGTATCGTTCGGACCAGTTCAGAGGCTAAAGAGGTTTATGTAACGCATTCGCCAGCCATCTTCTCAACTTGCAGCCTGGGAGCTGCCTCTTTCGTTTCCACGGCTCTGCTGAACAGCATCCGTAGATTACGCGGCGCGCCTTTCGGGGAGCGGTCCGCCACGGCCGGGGTAGCGCCATCGGCCAGCTTGTACTTCGTCACCGATTTGAAAAGCCTCTTAAAGAGACCATCAGGACAGATCGCCCTGATCCGCTCAACCTCGGCATCCTTGACCGCGTGAGGGTGGGGCCTAGCGCCCGAAACCCGCTCCCATCGCGCGTTTCCACGTATCCGCTCAGATCACGTGACAAGCCTGCTGCCGGTAGCCTCCTGCGGCGTCATGGCACCAATTGGCCGGTCCTTAGGACAGTTGGGCCATTCACGCATAACTGGAAAGCTCATACGGTACATCTGGAGACGGGGTTGCAAACGCTTTCCCCCGGAGAGGGATAAGTGCGTTGGCCTGCTCGCTGGGGAGGGCCCGCAGGAGGGGGTAGCGTCCGCCGTCTTTATGAGGAGGCTATTCCGTGGCCAAGACCATAGTGATAACAGCATTGAGCAAGCGAGAGATGGAGATTGTTCAACTCGCAGCCTCTGGCCTTTCCAATTGTGAAGTGGGCCAAAGACTCTCGCTAAGCGAGTCCACCGTCAAGAATCATCTGGTTCGCGTGTATGAGAAGCTCGGTATTTCTACCCGCATCGAGCTCATTCTCTACATTTTGAGCTACAACCAGAGTAATGAATCTGAGGAGAACGAGATCGCGGGAAAGACCTTTAAGATGATTGCGTAGAGAGGCTTGCTTCCGAAAGTGAGGGGACGCCATAGGCCTTCTGGAAACGCACGTTTCGCGTATCCGCCCACGTCACACGTCTGCACATTCGCCCTATGTACGCTGTCGTGCCGACAAAGAGCAATGTGGTCGGGTAAAACCTACCCGTTAGTGCTTCCCCCCACCAAGCATAGGGATGATCTTTACCGGAAGGTTTGGTTATCCCTTATGGTTTTCGGGGCATGAACTTCTCGCCGCATTTTCTCGGAGACTGAGCTCGGGCATGCTACGACTACGACCAGCAGGATTCGGCAAGGCAACGAAGGACCCGTGCCTCTGGATATGTTCCGGGTGTGACGCGGTCTTCACGCTTGAACGCATAACGACCGCGAGCATTTCCGATCTTCAAAAGGTCGAGACCGATTTCCGTAGACACTGCGAGCAGAAGCACCCGGAAGATCCGGTCCTTGGCCTGTCGACCTGAATCTGCTAGGCCTGCACCATCGCCAGGATCACCGAATCGTGGACGCCGGCCGCCCTGAACTGCTGTTCCCTCCAACGAACATCCTCTCTTGTCCCACAAACAAGTGTTTGTGGACAGGTCAAGAACCGGTGAGGGTGAGGTATGGATTCAACGGCTTCCAGTGATTGAAGCGACAGGGTTTTTGGTACGAAGCACTTGGTCTGGTGAGAATGACTATGGACCATACCACTCGGTTGTTTTGGCCCGACTGCTGACTACGCGATCCGCTCAAATGAGCGTATGGCGATGTTACGACAGCTATGCTGTCGCGAAACTCCGAAAGCGTCCGGTGGTCGTTTATACTCGACCGAGGTCTTACGAAAGCAGCCGCTGATGAGAACCTTCATCGTTCTGTTCGTGAGCATCGCCACGGCAACGGCCACGCTCGGAGTTGATGATCAGGCGCTAAAGGTCAATCAGCTTTTCGCGATGTTCGACAAACCGGGCTCGCCCGGGTGCTCAGTCGGCGTCATCCGTACCGGCGATTTCATATACAAGAAGTCCTTCGGTTACGCGAGCCTAGAACTCGCCGTCCCGCTCACACCTTCGTCGGTCTTTTACATGGGTTCGGTGTCGAAGCAATTCACAGCTGCGAGCATCGTCCTTGCTGCCGAACAGGGCCATCTCACACTCGATGACGACGTTCGCAAATACCTGCCGGAGCTGCCAGACTACGGCCATCGGATCACGCTTCGCCAAATGCTGCATCAAACCAGCGGGTTCCGCGACTTTCTCGATCTCGTCTTCATTTCTGGGCGCAATGCCGCAGACCTCGCCTCGCCGAATGAGATTCTCAAGCTAATAGCGCGCCAGAAAGGCCTTAATAATGTCCCCGGTGAGGAGTGGGTTTACAGCAACTCCAACTACTTCCTGCTTGGCGAAGTCGTTCGGCGCTCCACTGGAAAATCTCTCGCGGCCTTTGCTGCGGGAAATATCTTTCGTCCACTCGGGATGACGCACACACTCTTCTACGAGGACAACACTTTGGTGGTGCCCAACCGCGTCGCCGCTTACGATCCCGGGCATGAGGGAAACTTCCTGGTCGATTGGTCTACCAGCTATGACATCGTTGGTGGCGGTGGCCTGATGAGCAGCGTCGATGACCTACTTTTCTGGGATCGGAACTTCTATAACAATAAACTCGGTAAAGGAACGCTGCCCATCGAGCTGCAAAGTCACGGCGCCCTCAACAACGGCAACCAAATCGATTACGCTTTGGGCCTATCGCTGGGCGATTACCGTGGCCTTCCGATCGTTGAGCACAGTGGCGAGTTGTTCGGGTACCACTCTGCGTTCCTGCGCTTTCCGCAACAGAGATTCAGCGTGATCGTACTTTGTAACCTGGCCACCGCGGAGCCCGAAGCTCTTACCCGCAAAATCGCTGACCTGTACCTCGCATCCGACTTTAAGCCACCAAAAAGCACACTCACCACGCCATCTGACTTGCCCGATCTGGCCGCCTTTGCGGGCACGTACCTTGATCCGCGCTCGAAGACCATTTACACGTTCATCGCTGACCACGGCAATCTGATGGGATGGGGATCGGTTTTGCAGCGCATCGACGCCAAGAGATTCTACGATCTCGGCAGCAACATTATTACCTTCGAGAAGGTCAACGATACGATGCACTGCTCGCTGGTAATTCCAGGCAAGGTATATTTCTCCGGTGACAAGCTGAAGTCTGTTCACCTCAGTGAAGCGGAGCTAACCAAGTTGGCCGGCAGGTACCACTCTGATGAGCTCGACGTGACTTACACGTTGTCAGCTGAAAATGGAAAACTGGCCGTCAACGACGGCGACAAACCGCCGGTCGTTTTCGAGCCCGCAACTACAAGCGAGTTTTACTCCAGTGACTTTCGCACTTTGGTTTTCCAGCCCGATGCTGACCGGCGCACTTCTGGCTTCACTGTGTTTACACAAGCGGCTCGTGGGATCAGATTCAACAGGGTGAACTGAAGTTCTGCCCCAGAGACGAGTTTGGACGTCCTGTAGGCCAATCGCATTCAGGCGTGGGCCCATGTGCGAGCCGTAAGATGGAAGGGGATCAGGGATTGGCGGAATCGGGGGAATCGGAGGAAGCGGGCCGGGCTCCGGCTCTGGGTCAGGCGCTGGCGGTTTCGGATCGGGCGGGGGCAAGGGATTCGGCCACACATCCGGCGCGCCTGCATTTGCTGGCAGTTCATCGCATTTACTTTTCAAAGCCGCCCTCCTTACGTCAGCTGTAGCCGAAGTCTGCATAACAATCATATATGCTCGTGTTGCCCTTTTCCCCTGGGGATCGCGGCGCCGCAGTCCTTGCACATCAAATGTTTGTGGGTGCATTGAGCCAACTCGTGTTGGTATTGGGTAGCGTCGCCGGCCCTGATTTCAGTTGCAAGGCCACTCGCAACGATGAGTTTGAGTGTGCGGTGGACGCAATGGTACGAGACCTTCAAATCTTCAGCTTTCGCCAAATATCTGGCTAGGGGAAACCCTATACCTCCCTACGGGAAATACTGTATCGCGCATCCAGCATGGTGATTGTATGGTATCGAACATTCCATGTCGTCCAGCCTCCAAGACCGCATACGTCGACTCACTGATCGGGCCATCGCTGCGAAGTCTCAGAGTGAACTGGACGCCATTCTGCCAGAACTGAAAGCCGCTATCAGAGATCACATACGCTACGTTCGAGCCGTAGTTGTTGAGACCATTCCCGAGGCGTTTGGGACAAGGAGCAAAACGGCAGCCTAGCCTTTAATCGTCAAGACACTTTGTGGGCCAGTGACTACCAAAGCTCTTCAGCCAGCGGATGCCTTCAGGGAATAGAATCTTCAACGAGGCTCCATGAAACATCTGGTTATCAGATGGAATCCCGCGACTCAGGAATATTTTTGCCCGAAGTGCGGTCGTACGTCGAAAGAACTTGCCATTCAAGATGTACGGGAGAAATTGGAGCAATACGAGTGCGAGATTCCATCAGTAGATGCTGCGTCACGCCCGCCTGGTACTGAAACCGTTAGACCTTGAGGAAGCCGTACAAATCGTGAGCCATCAAGATTGAGTTTTCACGGCCAGCGACTATCAATCTCCCGCATGAGCTGCTCGGCCCACTTCACCGAATCGCTTATTGCGCAGATCGTCGCTGGCACTCTTCTCACAGGATCGTAGTGTGCCAGTTTCCGCGCTGCAAGGATTGCGGCCACGATCCCGATCACACGTTTGCGGCCTTCATCCACGGAAAGCAGTTTAGCATCTTCGCTTTTATTTCGTCATAACGTTGCACAAGCACTCAGCGCGCTAGCGTACAGAAAACAAAAAGGTTGCGATCCACAGCCGTGCGGTCTATAAGGGGCTCATGGGCGACATTAATCACGCGCCTTATACTCCGCACTGGAAGCGCCTCTACGAAGCGGCCATATTAGAGAGTGACCCCGCAAAACTACTCGAACGGATCGCCCTAGCTCAAAGCGCGGTTCTTAACCAACTGGAAGACGGCGTTTCAAAACCATCGGACAGCCAACAACTCGTCTTGCATGATGCGTTACACATGCTGAGCACTCTGCGCACGATTGCGGAGCGCGACATTAGAGTGCGCCGACGAATTCAACGGCGAACAGTTAAAGACTGGCTGATGCAAGTGAGGTCTAAAATGACTAAAAATGGCTGGCATCAATCATACCAAGCAGCCCTGTTCGAAACTGACTGGACGAAGATGGAGGAACGAATTCAGACGGCGGAATCTGATATACACCAGAGAGAGCTAATGCTTTCTCAAGACCACGGTGGAACCGGGGAGGAAAGGACCGCTCTCGTCAATGCCATGAGCGGTCTTAGAGTTTTGCGAGTGAATGTAGCTTCGTGGTTAGAACGGCAGAATCTAGGTGGCACCCTACCAACGAAGCTTCGTTCTCAGATTTCAGACGACAGGTAAGACAGCTAGGATGACCGCGTGAAATGGGAATTCCAGGGCGACGATGCGATTGACCCGCACGACAAACTTGAAGTCAAAGTCGGATCAGTATCAATAATCGTAGAGCAAAGTGAATTGGACGATTTGATTGAAGCGCTGAGCGAGATGAGAAACCTTGCTGCTGACGGTAGAGCCGTAATGAATATTGGGTCTGCATGAACTGATGAATGCTCATTGCCAAATCGAGTACGTTTCCAGTGACAGCGACTTAGGTATGCCGTGCGGCAAGGCTGCGAAGCGAAGTTCGCTGACTATGGAGCGGCGATGTGCTGATTGCGAAACTGGAGGAGCGGCGTGATGACTGATAAGCAAAAATGTACGATGCAGCAACTCCGAGACGAGTTACGAAAAAAAGGCCACATCACACCAGAGCCACAGACAGAGGACAATGGCGATGTTTTCACGCAAGTACAAGGGGTCACTGTGAAAATCGGCCCTCGCGGTGGGATTGAACTGCCTTCCATTCGCCGCTACACGGACACCTTGGATGCAGCGGTTGATGCGGGCGGACTTTTTAGGCGACAGCGAGAACGTGATGAAGCCAACCCAACGAGAGCAGCAACTTTCACGACGGGACACTTCAACCCACGTTGGAACCCGCGTACAGAACTTTGCATCGGCGACCGAACATGCCCAACATGTAGGCGATAATTCAAACTAGCCCGCGAAGTGCGGTGATTGTGGAGTTTCGATCTGCGATGACTGCGGTGTGGAGTGCTGCGGAGAGTCGTTCTGCGATCATGCGGTGATTACCACGTAGGGACTTCGTGGTGAAGAAGCCTGTGCAGAACGGTTCCAATGGCTATGCTGTATTTGATTCGCCTGATAAGGCTGGTTGATGATTTGACGGAATGACATAAATTAGTGTCCTGGCGGCGGTGGACCGTAACCGCCTCCTAATACTTTTATAGGTTCTTTCGCCATCAATAGGATTATCAGGGGTGTTTCGGGCTTAAACACAGGTACCAAAGTAGACCCAATACACAGATTTTTCTTCGACGTAGCCCACTCCAGTGTCAGTGGCAGTACCACTGCCAACCAGCCTCCAATTACTGTCTGCAACCTCAGCATTGCACTTTGACCGCTATGGACGTCGGCTGAAGCGGCACCCTAGTCTGCACCACAACCTTTACGGCATAGGGCGCATCGTCCCGCACGGACGAAACCTGCTCTTGGGTATACGTTAGCTTGCTCACAGGCAGCGGTGGAGGTTGTACTGCGGGATTGACGGTGACGGGACTATTGTTGCCGTACGTTGCTATATTTGGGCTATTTGGCCCCTTACTCCTTTGCTCCGTATTGACCGTGGGTCCTGGCTTCTTGATATTCGCCCTCTGTTTTTCTGGTTCAGATTTGGGTTTGGTCACAATGTTTTCCTCTGGGTTGGATGGAATGGCTGATCGAGCGGCAGCTTCGGGCGTCTTGGTCTTCTCGACCGTGACTTCGGGTTCCCTAATTTGCCAAAACCACCAACTAGCACCAGAGGCACCATCCAGAAGAGAGCCGTCTTCTCCGCCGTCCCCGTTCGACAAGACCCTCGTGCGAAATTATCCAGTAGATCCAAGACAACACAGCGCCAAAAATCAAAAATGCCGCCAGCCTGGGGTTCTGGTACCCACTGACTTGGAGGCCACATTGGCCAAAGTCAGGCCGAGCGCGGAGAGTATTTTCCGCATTCCGAGAGGATTGTGCGCCGTGATCGCAGGAAACTTTCTTACTCGATCTCACAAGTGCATGAGTTCTTACTTCTGTTTTGCTCTTACCTTAGCCCAACGCGCACGCTGTGCGGCTGCGATTTTGCGACGGGATGACGCCGACATCGTTCGTTTGGGTGCGGCCTTGCCCTTAACTTTTGCCCAGCGTGCTCTCTGAGCGGCAGCGATCCTCTTCCTGGCAGCGGCTGAGATCGTGCGCACTGGCGGCTGAGAGGCGTGTGTGCCATTCACCTTCCGAAGCACGGTCAGAGCCGCGTCTACGTGTCTGATCTGGGTTACGAAGATTGCTCTGTGCGCCTGTAGTTCCGAGACTATTGACTCCATTCCTTTCAACTTCATTTGTTTCCCCCTCGGGGCGAGATTGTAACAGGGTGACTCCGACCGTGACAGGGTTGCTGAGCAGGCGTAGCATTTACAGCATGACAAAGAGTGGACAACTAAGAGCGGAACTAGATGCCATCAACCTGTGGGATCGTCTCTATGTACAAGCGTCGTTTTCACATCTAGGACAGAACACTTTGCCAGATCGCCGTAAACTTTAGTAACTCACCTCTACAGGAACTCCCCGATGTACCCTCTCCGCACCGATAGTTTTCAATCATCTTGAGCAGATATTAAAGTTCGCTCAGGAAGTTGAGACTCCCCCAATGGAAACAGTACTCAAAAGCAGCCAGCCCATAGCCTCTAATCACCTGATCGAACTGGTGGACAGGGTAATGGCGCCATCCCCATAAAGGCAAATTCAGATCCCGGCGCAAACTATTCTCCTGGCTACGTCGCGATCTGGTGCGTCCCAGCTTAAACCGGCCCTCGCAGAAGATCGTGCTTGCCCCGAGGGAATAGGCGCGTAAACCGCTGCTCGTCACTGGCACTCCCCTCCGAGTTGGAGTCTCCTGATAACCATCCCGTGGGCACTGGGATTAGTCTTCCTTGTTCACGAATGGAGAGTAGACGTGCGATAGCAGCCCGAGAGCAAAACACTCATGGGGTAGTCACCACATGAACCTTCCAACCACAATCGGTACGAGTAGACATTCACGTTTACAGGGCAGGCTTGAACTCTTGGGCAAAGCCTTCGACGAGCCTTCTCCGCGCTAGTTGGCGAAAAATCGCCATTACACTCATCGTGGGAGCGGCAGCCCTGTCCGGGATTAATGAGTGTAAACGCCTGCTTACATCAATAATGTTGTAACTTGCGGGGCAGCGGCACAATGGTGAAGTACTTCCTTTCAAACAGTTCAATTCGCCCTACAGTCTCAGCGCCATGTCCAACCCACAGCTTCCCGATGCCGGAAGGCAAGCTCTTGGCGATACCATTGACCCGTTCTCAGATCCTCAGTCCCTCAGCGATCAAGTTTGCCAGCTTGTCGACATTGCTCCGGTCGAGATCACGCAAGGAGGCATACTCACTGACTTCGATGAGCCGAATCCGTGGATCTCTCATCAGAACGCCGAGCAGTTCTGCGGCCTCTGACAGCCTCAGTCCCTCCGAGTGAGGGAAATAGGCGACTGGTATCTCCGCCTTTTGCAGAACATCGATATCAAAATGAAGCAGTATGGACGCCGATGCTGGGACGGTTTGAAGTGCCTGCCGCGCAGCCTCACGGAGGCCTGTACGTCGCAAATCGGTCAGCGGCATCGAAGCCACCTGAGACTGCCCGGCTCGGGAAGGGCTGGTCGAGCCGATCACGGTCACTTGTGATGGCCGAAGCGGCGGACCAGACCAGAAAGGGGAGTCATGCGTCAGAAGCCATACGCAGCAGGATGCGGCGCTTTGGCAGCGCCCCGCCTCTGGAGCAGCGTCGTCGAAATCCCCATCGACGTAAAGAACATGAGCGTCTTCCCTAGAGGTGCTCATTAACGCCTGCATAGTTCCGACGACGACGCTGCAATCACAGCCGATCAACAAAGGAATCTGCCCCGGCTGTCGTAACAATGGCGTGATGCGTTCACTCACGCACTCCCATGCGATGCGAGGGGCGGGCCAGCTCCTGATTGGCGGGATTGAGTGATGGGGCAGATAGCTGGGGATCGAGACGTCCCCGTCGTCGACCGCTTTACAACCGGCCGCTTGCAGCCGTGCGAGCAGTCCGACATCCCGGTATGCCTGGGCGTCGTTTTCGTTGCCCGGGAGCAGCGACCCGGCGCGCAGAGGAACACCCAGAATCCGATAAGTGCGGTCGGTTACGTCTGCCATCGCTTCTCCTTCGCTATGAGTATGGCCCAAGAACAGTCGTGTTCCGATTGCAGCGGCCGTACTCATCAGGAATTGCCTACGATTCATGGACGAGCCCCCGAGAAACATCATAGGACAGTCGTGCGACCGATCCGTCGTATTTCTGGCTGACATGACGGAGGGACCGGGGGTCCCTTTTTGCATTCATCAGGCGAACAAGGGCCGCCATCAGACTCCAACTGTCGCAACATCGCCATTACACTCATTGAGGGAGGGCAGCCCTGTCCGGCGGCGTGGGGTGCTCAGAAAAAGTTAGGACAAACTTGGGCAAAGAATCCTCTGGAATAGGGGACTTTTCGCCTAGCTGCGGTGGGTAAGGACAACCGAATCAACGGGATTTACCAGCGACCTGTTGGGCTCATAACCCGACGATCTGCTCAAAATTTGTTCAATCTCGTCAGACCGAACTCCAGACCGCTAAAGAGACGACTCGTGGAAGAAAGCATAGATAGTAATAACGCTCAAATGCCGATTTGCAGTTCCACCCCCGTTGGATTTGAATCGGAGCAAGAGAGCCTCTTAGTCCAGCTCTCCGGAGTGAAAAGACTTCGCCAAGTGCGTCTGGGCTTCCGATGATCGCACGCCACGAATCCACTATTTTTCCGGCTTGTGACTCGAATAATGCAGCATGCTTTCTTAGCAATTGGGCGTTGTCGCCTGTCCAGCCAAGGGTTTGTTCCAGATGCCGCAGCTCTTCAGCAGAGACGGGGGACTTGGCACTATGCTCAGAACCGAGGTCGTAGCCGGCGATCTCGAATTTGTGAGGCGTCGTAGATTTCATGACCCCGGCAAGCCGTGCCAACCACACCGTCGTGTTCCCCAAGTGAAACTTTTTTTGAGCGTTGCAGGGAAACTCGCGGCGGTAGTTGCAGTAGCAGCAAGACCGCAATCGGAAAATTGGGCGTGCCGGATTTTTCGGACGAGATTTCTTTGTAAGGTGCCGCAGAAACCTTTTGTGTTTACGGTCCTCCAAGTTCTAGAATAACCAAGAAGACGATTAAGGCCGTCCAATCACCCCGGCCTCAAACAATAGGGTTGCCCCGCCTACCTGATATGGACGCGGTTCTTGGGTTTTCTCAGGAGCCACGTGCAGCAATCCACAGGAGCGGCAGAGTTGCAATCCAGCCCGGCTCAGCCTAATCTCGTACCCGCAACGGAACCGATAAGGCGGAAACGAGGCAAGTCCTTGAGCCGCCGAGTTGGTCAAAATGGAAGCGTATTTCAACGCAGCTTTACAAAAATGTGGGATCCGGCAGCGCAGGCGTACGGGCGTTACTGGATTGATGTTCCCGGTTGTGAAGACCGCAAACGGCGAACGGTCGTGTTGGGGTTCTGCTCTTCGCGCAGTACCGCAAAGCGAAAACTACGCGAGCACATAGAGCGCGAAGGCATAAACAACAACACGGCTTTCGCATCAACCACGGCCCCGGCCATGACGTTTCAGGCGCAAGCAGCAATCTGGATTAAAAGCCTGCCCGCGAGACGCCGTAGGCCGCTTAAACCCGCAACCATTGCAGGCTGGCAGCATTCGCTTAACAAGTGGGTATTACCAACGTTGGGCGAGCGATTGTTGGCTGATATTTCCAACGGCGCACTCCGTGAACTGGTGGACAAAATGGCGGCGGCTGAGCTCTCGGCAAAGTCAATCGTGAGCCACGCGGCGGTTGTGAAAATGGTTCTCGCCTCGGCTGTGAATGCTGACGGAGATCAACTTTACCCCCGCACGTGGAACCCGGAATTCGTGGGCTTGCCAATAGTTCGGAAGGAAGAGCAATGCAGGCCAACGATTACTGAAACGGAACTTGTTGAGATCCTCGCTAGTGCGACGGGTCGTTACTACGCCCTGTTCGCATTGCTGGCGGGTTCCGGGCTGCGGATCGGTGAGGCGTTGGCAGTGAAAGATACGAGCCTCTCGCCAGATTGCAGAATACTGAAAGTACGAACGAGCATCTGGCGCGGGAAAGAACAAACGCCCAAAACGCCCTCCGCTGTTCGGGAGATTGATTTGCCGGAACCGCTGGCCGTGCTGCTGCGCGAATACATGGCTGGA
Organism: Terriglobia bacterium; assembly: GCA_963812835.1. GTDB lineage: Bacteria > Acidobacteriota > Terriglobia > Terriglobales > Acidobacteriaceae > JAIQFF01. The sequence goes on along the minus strand of CAWEWN010000004.1, from coordinate 1,252,368 downwards.
AAGTCCGGGTACCTCTTCGCAACGGCAAGCGGTCGCCCGTTGGCACAGCGAAATGTGCTCCGGGCGCTCCATGCCACGGGAAAGAAAGTGGGGTTACATGCTTTCCGACGATTCAGAACAGAAACTCTTCGCCGGGCGGCAGTTCCCCAAGACCTTGAACGTTTCTGGCTAGGCCATGCCAGCACCACGGTTACAGACCTCTACGCACGCGGGTTGCAGTTGGACAAAGCGTGGCGTAGGGAATGGTGCGAACGTGCCGGGCTAGGGTTTGCTTTGGGCTACGTTGGGCTACAAGACGTTGTTGCGACTGATTCCGCGAAAGCAGCGTAAGACCAATGCGGGGTAGGTTTTAAGAGTGGTGCGCCCTGAGAGATTCGAACTCCCGACCTTCTGGTTCGTAGCCAGACGCTCTATCCAGCTGAGCTAAGGGCGCAATGTGAGGTGACGGTCTGCGGCGACTTCGATTATAGCGAAAGCCTGAGAACTTGATAAGATGCCCCGCGCGGATCACGATCTGCGCGAGGCGCGGTGAAACTTTCCGGACGAATCATTCTTGCAGGCATCCTGCTCTTTGAGCATCTTTCTTTTTGCCGGTCTCGCGCTTTCGGCGTGGGCGCAGACATCGAGCCCGGAGGTCGCTGCCGCAGCGGTGCATGCGGCTTCGGCGCAGGCGTTTGACGTCAAAGCGGCGGTGGACGCCTATCTGGCCCAGGTCCCTGCCGATAAGCGGGCCCGTTCCGACGCTTATTTTGAGGGCGGCTACTGGCTTCAGCTTTGGGATTTTCTTGTCCATCGTGGTGGTGATGTGGATTTTGCTGCGTTTTCGGTGGTCGGCTCGGATGCGCGACCTGGCTGAGCGTGTCACCCGCTTCAAGCCGCTGCAGACTGCGCTGTACTGGGCGCAATTTGCGCTGGTTGTGGCGGTGATGATTTTTCCGCTGACCGTGTATGAGGGCTTTTTTCGGGAGCACAAGTATGGGCTCTCCAACCAGTCGTTTGGGCAATGGATGCGCGACCAGTTGGTTGGGCTGGCGGTGACGGTGGTGCTGGGGGCGATTCTGCTGGTGATTTTGTTTGGCATCGTCAGGCGGGTGGGCAAGAACTGGTGGGTGTGGGGCAGCGTGGTGTCGCTGATTTTTAGCGCGTTCGTGGCTCTGATTGCGCCGGTTTTTATTTTTCCGCTGTTCAATACGTTTACCAAGCTGGAGGACCCGCGCATCAGGGAGCCGATATTGAGCCTGGCGCGGGCCAACGGAATTCCCGCCACGGATGTGTACGTGGTGGATGCATCCCGGCAGTCTGACCGGGTCAGCGCGAACGTGAGCGGCTTTGCCGGGACGCTGCGAATCACGCTCAACGACAATCTGCTGAAGCGCTGCTCGTTGCCGGGAATCGAGTCGACCATGGGCCACGAGATGGGGCACTATGTGTTGAACCACGTGTTCAAAGGCCTGGTATTTAGCGGGGTGGAGCTGGTGCTCATGTTTGCTCTCTTGAACTGGGGCCTCAACGCCGGGTTGGCTCGCTGGGGAGAGAGTTGGGGAATCAGGGGACCTACCGATCTTGCGGTGCTGCCGCTGGCGGCGCTGCTGCTGGCCGCGATCTCTTTTGTGCTGACTCCGGTGGACAACACGATCACCCGGACCATGGAGTACGAAGCGGACATGTACGGCATCAATGCCAGTCAGCAGCCGGATGGAGAAGCGGAAGTGGACCTGATGCTGGGGGAGTATCGCAAGCTTGATCCCGGACCGATGGAGGAGTTTATTTTCTTTGACCATCCCAGCGGGCGGACGCGGATCACGGCGGCGATGCGGTGGAAGGCGGAGCATCTGCCGGGAGCGCCGCTCGGGCCTGAGTCTTCGGCGCGGCCTTAGCGACCTTTGTGACGCTGGCCTCTTTCGCCCTTTCAGGGCTATGGGTTTAATCGCTGACTCCCCGGGCTTACGCCCGGGGCTTTATTCTCTCGCCGCTGCGCGGCTCTTTTAGCACGACGTTGGCGCTGCGTGGAGGCCGGTGACGGGTTGTAACCCTGGGTCACGGCGCTGTCAAAACTGGCTTCTGTCGCGGCTTTTGGAGTATTTCCACAGGGTTTCGGCAGGCTTCGTGCGAAGGGTTTGGCGAACGTAAATTGTTCCCCCCAAGGAGCAATTCCTACTCGATTACCAACGATTGGGGCTTAGCATTTTCAGCAACTTGAGAGTGGCAACGGGGATGCTTTACATCTAAACAGACGAAGTGGCGCGCAACGGGGCGCTCCAGAGAAAAAACTTCGGCCAGAGGTTTTCTTGAGCGCCCCTTGCATTTTCTGCCAAGAAGCGACCCTCCCCCTACCCAATTTCCCAATATGAGCTGAATAGCGGCGCTCTTTAGCCGCTATGAGCCCACCTCAGGCGCCAAAGCGCGGCGGGATGCGGGGCAGCTTGCGGCACGAGTGAACTCGTGCCCTTCCCATCCGGCTCCGACCTTTTTCTTAATGATGCGTCATCCTGAGCGAAGCGAAGGATCTAGCGCGCAGCGAATATGCGCCGTCAGAGCTATTGGATGGTCCTCGCTAGATCCTTCAGGGCTGAAGCCCTTCAGGACGACGCCAGCGTATCTGGACACGTTCAAAATGAAGACCGACGTCACATCTTGGATTTTGGATCTTCGGCTTTGCGAGGCCGAATTCTTGGACGTCTCAGGCGAGAACTACTTGTTCGCCGAGGTCGAGTCCGGTGCTGCGTAACAGGTTGGCCATCACCGGTTCCTTGAAGCGCGAGGCGTCGAACTCGACGCGAACGATGCGTTCCGCTTCGTTGAACGTGATCTGACGCACGCCGTACACTTCGCGCACGTTGTCGAGGGCGCGCATGGTCGCCTCTCGTAGAGGATTGTGGTAGCGGTAGGCCACTTCCAAGTGGGTCATTGTTGTCCTCGTTTTCTTCAAGAGGGCAAAAGCTTAACCGCAAAGTACGCCACGGTCCGCGAAAGTACGCGAAGAACATCTCCCGGTCTAGCGGCCTTGCCTCTTCTCCCTTTGAAGATACAACAATCGATTGTATAAGCGAATGAATCTAATATTGTCCGGCTGGATTGTTTCGAAGCCGGCGCCAGCTGCTCGTCACTGACTATGGAAGAATCTGCCAAGTCTGCAACCACGGTGAAAGACCCAGTTTGCGGGATGGACGTGGAGCCTTCCACCGCCAAGCATAAGCTTGATCACGCCGGCAAGACTTACTACTTCTGCTGTGCGTCCTGCCTGGAAAAGTTTCGCGCCCATCCCGATGAATATTTGGAGCCTCGTCCGGCCTCCGCCGCGGGATTGCAGATCATCAACATTGCGCCGGCTGCCGCCAAGGAAACGCTCAGCGCAGACGGATTCGCCATCTACGGCGTCGCTCAGCCAGCGCTTACGTTTGCCCGATGTGTCCGGAGGTGCGCTCGGCCAAGCCGGAGGCTTGTCCGCGTTGCGGCATGGCGCTGGAGCGGGAAACGCCACTGGCCACGACGCGAGTGGAATATACCTGCCCCATGCATCCGGAGATTGTGCGGTCCGGGCCGGGCCACTGTCCGATCTGCGGCATGGCGCTGGAGCCGCGCACGGTCACCGCGACACGAGGAAGAAAACCCTGAACTACGGAACATGACGCAGCGCTTCTGGATCAGCGTGGCGCTGACCGCTCCGCTGCTGGTGATTGCGATGGGCGACATGCTGCCGGGCATGCCCATCCAACGGGCTGCTGCCGGCGGGCTGGCGGCCCTGGATCGAATTGATTCTGGCCACGCCCGTCGTGCTTTGGGGCGGAGCGCCGTTTTTTCAGCGTGGGTGGATGTCTCTGGTCAATCGCTCGACCAACATGTTCACCCTGATCGCGATGGGAACGGGCGTCGCTTATTTCTACAGCCTGGTCGCGACCGTCTTTCCGCAAGTGTTTCCGGCTTCGTTTCGCGAGATGGGCGGAACACCTGCTCTGTACTTTGAAGCGGCGGCAGCGATCACCGCGCTGGTATTGCTCGGGCAGGTCCTGGAACTGCGTGCGCGCAGCCGTACTGGAGCGGCGATTCGAGCTTTGCTGGATCTGTCTCCCAAGATGGCGCGAGTCTTGCGCGACGGGCGCGAGCAGGATGTCCCGCTCGAGCAGGTAGTGCCCGGCGACCGGTTGCGGGTGCGTCCGGGGGAGAAAGTTCCGGTGGATGGCGTCGTGCTTGAAGGCACAAGCGGCGTGGATGAGTCGATGATCACGGGCGAGTCCATTCCGGTAAGCAAGGGGCCGGGCAGCCGCGTGATCGGTGCGACAGTGAATGGGACCGGGTCGCTGGTGATGCGCGCCGAGCGCGTGGGCAGCGAAACGTTGCTGGCGCAAATTGTGCGCATGGTCAGCCAGGCGCAGCGCAGCCGCGCTCCGATTCAGCGGTTGGCAGACCGGGTGTCAGGCTGGTTCGTTCCGGTGGTGATTGCGATTGCCATTCTGACTTTTGCGGCGTGGAGTTTCTTCGGGCCGGAGCCGCGGCTGGCGCATGCTTTGGTGAATGCGGTGGCGGTGCTGATCATTGCGTGTCCGTGCGCGCTGGGGCTGGCGACGCCGATCGCGATCATGGTCGGGACCGGGCGGGGAGCGCATGCGGGAGTGCTGATCAAGAACGCGGAAGCGCTCGAGCGGATGGAAAAAGTCGACACGCTGGTGATCGACAAGACTGGCACTCTGACGGACGGCAAGCCGCGGGTTGCGTCCGTGATCACGGCGGCGGCGGGCCAGGATGAAAACGAACTGCTGCGCCTGGTGGCCAGCCTGGAGCAGGGAAGCGAACATCCTCTCGGAGCTGCGGTGGTGGAAGCGGCGAATGCCCGCGGGCTGGCCTTGAGCAGCGCGAGTGACTTCCAATCTCACACCGGGCGTGGAGTAAGCGGACGGGTGGACGGCAAGAACGTTCTGATTGGAAATGAAAAGTTATTTGAAGAGAACGGAATTTTTGCGGCGGGGCTGACGCAGAAAGCGGAAGAGCTGCGGCGCGGCGGACAAACTGTGATTCTGATTGCCGTAGACGGCCAGGCGGCGGGACTGATCGGCATTGCGGATTCGATTAAAGCTTCGGCGGCGCCGGCGCTCAGCGAGCTTAAGAGTGAGGGCCTCCGGTTGGTAATGCTTACCGGTGACAGCCGGGCCACGGCGGAGGCGGTCGCCAAGACCCTGGGTATCGAGGAATTCGAAGCGGAAGTTTTGCCCGACAAGAAATCCGAGGTGGTTCAGCGGTTGCAGAAAGAAGGACGGATTGTGGCCATGGCAGGTGACGGCATCAACGATGCGCCGGCGCTGGCCCAGGCCGATGTAGGCATCGCCATGGGCACGGGCACTGATATCGCGATGGAAAGCGGCGGCATCACGCTGGTGAAAGGCGATCTGGCAGGCATTGTGCGTGCGCGCAAACTTAGCCGGGCGACGATGCGCAATATCCGGCAAAACCTGTTCTTTGCGTTTGTCTACAACTCGCTGGGAGTGCCGATCGCGGCGGGTGTGCTCTATCCGTTTTTTGGGCTGCTGCTGAGCCCGATTCTGGCGGCGGCGGCGATGAGCTTGAGTTCGGTTTCGGTGATTACGAATTCGCTGCGCTTGCGGAAGTTGAAGCTGTAGCCGCGTACGAATTCTCACACCTTGAGTTTGCCGAGTATTTGACGATCGCGCTCCGCGCGCACCCGACGTATGGCTCGATTCACCGTTTCTGCCGAGAGTGGGACCGCTGAATTCGATCGAAAGACCCACACTCCCTGCTTCTTGTAGAGCCGACCCCCTCTGCGGATGGGACGCAAAACAATGTGGTCGTTGAAGCTTTCAAGTTTAAGGGAAGCACCAGGGTTAAGCTGAAGGGCGTCACGCACTGGCTTTGGCAGCAATATCCGACCGGCTTTGTCGATAACGATGGTGGACTTCATATTTGGTAGTGTATGCCATTCATATTGCCAGGCCGATAGACCCCAAAAAGCATTAACCACGGAAGGCACCGAGGACACGGAGGGGACCCCTTCGACTTGGCTCGATCAGCCCCCTAAAGATTGGCTTCAGGTGACACAATAGAATCCTGTGAGCGCTGAGACATCCTCTCCTTCGATCAGCAAGCCGGGTATCTCGCGCGCCTGGCGGGCGCTGCGGCATCGAAATTTTCGATTGTATTTTGGCGGCCAGAGCGTCTCTCTGATCGGCACCTGGATGACGCGCCTGGCAACCAGTTGGCTGGTGTACCGGCTGACCGGGTCCGCTTTCTTGTTGGGAGTAGTTGGATTCGCGGGACAGATACCCACCTTTATCTTCGCTCCGTTTGCCGGAGTTTGGATTGACCGGCTTGATCGCCGCCAGGTCTTGCTGGTGACGCAGATTCTGGCGATGATCCAGTCGCTTGCTCTGGCTGGCCTCACTCTGGCCCGGCATATCAATATTCACGAAATCATCTGGCTCAGCGCGTTCCAGGGGCTAATCAATGCTTTTGATATGCCCGCCCGGCAGGCGTTTCTGGTGCAGATGGTGGAGGACAAGCAGGACCTGGGGAATGCCATTGCGCTGAACTCGTCGATGGTCAACCTGGCGCGGCTGGTGGGACCTTCGCTGGCCGGCGCGGTGATTGCGTTGTCTGGAGAAGGATTTTGTTTCCTGATTGACGGCGTCAGCTACATCGCTGTCATTGCGTCCCTGGTCGCCATGCGCTTGCCATCGGGGACCGTGAAACCTTCGGCAGATTCCATGCTGGCTCAGCTGAAGGAAGGCTGGGCATACGTTTCCGGCTTCGCCCCGGTGCGAACCATTCTGCTGTTGTTTGCGATCGTCAGTCTGATGGGTTGGCCGTTTACTGTGCTGATGCCGATTTTTGCCGCTAACATTTTGCATGGTGGTCCGCACACGCTGGGGTTGTCTGATGGGCGCGGTGGGAATCGGGGCGCTGGTTTCGGCGATATCTCTGGCCCTTCGGAAGAGTGTGCTGGGGCTGGGCAGGATGATCCCTATCGCGACCAGTTCGCTTGGAATAGGCCTGATTCTTTTTGGAATGTCGAAGATGCTTTGGCTGTCACTGCTGCTTATGCTGGTGTGCGGCTTTGGCATGATGCAGCAGATGGCGGCCAGCAATACCATCATCCAGACCATTGTGGAAGACAGTAAACGCGGCCGGGTAATGAGCTTTTACGCCATGGCTTTTGTGGGCATGGCGCCTTTCGGGAGCTTGCTGGCAGGCGGCCTGGCGCACGCCATAGGCGCTCCTCGCACCGTGATGTTGAGCGGAGTGTGTTGCGTCGCATGCGCGGCCTGGTTCGTGACCCAGATGCCTACCATCCGAAGATTAATTCGGCCTATTTATGTGGATCTCGGGATACTTCCGGCGGTAGACGCGGCCATGCAAGACGGCATCGGCGGGTAAAACGGCTAAATCTTTACCGCAAAGTTCGCAAAGGACACCGCAAAGGGCGCAAAGAAAACCCTGGCTTCTGGCCGATCACACCAGATTACTTAAGTCTCTGCTTCAAACACTAAGGCTTGCACCATTCTCGCAATTGACACTGCGCCCTGCGTATTCAACAATTGCTTCAACATTCCAATCCAATTGGCGGAGGAGACTTTATGGCGGACGAGAGCGACGTTCCGGTCGCGTCGGAAGGTAGTGCGGGCAAATGGATTTTGCTGGCGCTGGCGGTGATCTATGTAGCGGGATCGCTTTATTTCATCTTCGATCTGCGCGGACGTCTCGACAAGATGAGCAAGGACCAGGCGACCAGCAGCACGCAGATTGCCGACCTGGGCAAGCGCATGCAGTCCGCCGAAGCCGATGATGAGACCCTGGCCACACAGCTGGGCATGACCAAGAAAGAAATGGTGGCGCGCTCGGCTGAGTTGGTGCGTCAGCAGAAGGCCTCGGAAGCGCGCCTTGCGGAGCAGCAGAAGCAGCAGATCAGCGCGGTCACCGGAGAAGTGGAGGGAGTGAAGACCGATGTCGGCGGAGTGAAGACCGATGTGGCTTCGACCAAAGCCGATCTGGCATCGACCAAAGCCCAGCTGCAAAGCACCATCGGCGACCTGGGAGTGCAGAGCGGGCTGATTGCCAACACTCGCGGCGACCTGGAAGTCCTCAAGCACAAGGGCGACCGCAACTACTATGAATTCACGCTGATCAAGGGAGCCAAATCCCAGCCGATCTCGACCGTCGGACTACAGTTGAAGAAGACGGACCAGAAGAAGGGCAAGTTCACGATCAACGTCACCTCTGACGACAAGACCATCGAGAAAAAAGATCGCAACGTCAGCGAGCCCATCCAGTTCTACAGCGGACGCGACCGCATGCTGTATGAACTCGTGGTCTGGACCGTGGACAAGAACAAAGCCACCGGATATCTGAGCACGCCGAAAGGTGCCCCAACGCCGATCACGGCGACCCAATAGGGCATATGTATCCGGGCGGTCATGTTCTGATCTTCATTGCGCTGCGCACGACCGTGATTTACGGCGTCGTGCTGCTGGGCATGCGGATCAGCGGCAAGCGTGAAGTGGGGCAGATGACGCCGTTCGATCTGACCCTGCTTTTGCTTCTGAGCAACGCCGTACAGAACGCGATGACCGGCCCGGATACGTCGGTGCTGGGCGGCATCGTCGCGGCCTCTACCCTTCTACTGCTCAACTACCTGGTCGCGGAAGTCTCCGGCGGAAACCGGCGCTTTCGAAAAATGATCCAGGGCAGCCCCAGTCTGCTGGTGCACGACGGCAAGATCATCGCCGACCACATGGCGCGGGAGCACGTTAGCCTGGATGAATTGCATCAGGCTTTGCGGGAGCATGGCATCTCGGGGATGAACGATCTGGCGCTCGCAGTGCTTGAAGTGGACGGTTCCATCAGTTGCATGAAGTACGACGACATCAAGCCCACCGCATCAACCCACCTGGCTCGCCGAAAGATTTTCAAGAAGCACGAGTAAAAATCCCTATTTGGTCAGCACCACGGGCAGCGGTTGATCGTAGGGCTGGATCGCCACGCTGAGAGACTTGCGCTTGTCGAAATCGTCTTTCATTACGGGAAAGCTGACGACTATCGTGCCTTGGGCCTGGCCGCCGGGAGGGATCTTGGTCTCGGGCGGAATCGCGGCGATGGCGTGCTCTTTCAGTGCGGGAAAGGCCTGAAAGTAGCGGTCGAAGTCCACGGCGGATGCGGCTTCATCGGGGAATTCGCCGGCGTCGGTGGTGAGCTTGGCTTTGATGTCGTGGATCCACAGAGACTTCTTGCCTGAATTGTGCAGGGTGATATTTACCGCCACCATGACTGCGTGCTGGTCTGGAATTTCCACTACCGCAATATTGTCAACCGAGCCGTCGCCCTGAGGCTTGGCTCGGGTCACGAAAGCGAAGATTCCGAGGAGGACGGCGGCGACCCCCAGAACGATGGCGACAATCTTTGCCGGAGGAAGATTGCGTTTCGCGGTGCCAAATTCCTCGCCGATATTGATTCCCGGGCCTGGGCCCAGGTCGATGAATAGAACGCGCGTCTGGTTCCGGAGTCGGCTCGGGAGACGGGTGATGGGGAATATCTTCGGGCATGGTGGCCTCGGCTGCGGTAATTCTATACGCTTCCGCAGCGGATGCTCGCATCTTGGCTACATTGAGCCAGTCATCCTGAGGGACTGTGGGCCTGACGGATCTGGCGCGTCGTCCGATTTGCCGGCCAGCGTCCGATGCCGCTCCACGCCAGATCCGTCGCGAGCTCGGCATGACGCCGGCGACTTTGGCTCGCAGTTGCTGCTGCGCGTGCGGTGCCTCGTATGCTGGTTGGTTTCTCGACTATGGAGGCCCAGGATGGATATACGAGAGAATGCGGCGTTTCACAGTACGCGTGGGAATTCTGCTTTGTCTTGCTTGGTGACGTTTGCGGCTGCCCAGCAGGAACCGGTGGCGACCTCCGCGGTTCGCGCCGGACGGTTGATTGATGTGCGGACCGGGCGCGTAACGACCAACGCTTACATCCTGATTGCGAAGGACCGTATTCTGCGGATTGCGGATTCGGCTCCGGCCGGCATTCCGATCATAGATCTCTCCCGATACACGGTCGTTCCCGGGTTGATTGATTCGCACGCACACGTGCTGGGGAATCCAAAGGACCAGTCTTCCGCTTCCGGATTGCGAATGTCTTCGGCGCAAAAGACTTTGTGGGGAGTGCACAGTCTGCAGATTTGGCTGGACCACGGGTTCACCGCGTTGCGCGATGCGGGCGAGAGCGATTTGGGGTACGGACAGCTGGCGCTGCGCGACAGCATTGAGAAGGGACTGATCCGCGGGCCGCGGATGGTGTCGGCGGGAAACTTTGTCTCGGTGAACGGAGGGCACGGCGACGCGGATGTGCTGGCGCCGGATCAGCAGTTGGCTCGGCGTCCCAACATCTCCGACACCGTGGACGATGTCAGCCGCGCCGTGCGGCGCGATATCAAATACGGGGCGGACTGGATCAAGCTGATGGCGACCGGCGGCGTGATGGATCCGATCAGCGATTATCGGGTGGAGGAATTGAGCGAAGAGCAGATGGCCAAGGCGGTTGAGGTGGCGCATCGCGCGGGGAAGAAAGTGATGGCCCACGCCGAAGGCGCGGAGGGGATCAAGGCGGCGGTGCGAGCGGGCGTGGACTCGATTGAACACGGCACCGTAATGGATGAAGAAGGGGCGCGGCTCATGGAGCAGCACGGCACCTGGCTGGTGCCGACGCTTTTCTGCTTTCAGCATGATCTGCAGACCGGGACTTCGCAGGGACGCGATCCGGTCAGCTTCGCCAAGGGGGTGGCCATCGTGAAAGAGCAGGGCCCGGCTTTCAAGCGGGCGCTGGCGCATCATCTGAAGATTGCGTATGGCGTAGACGACGACGTGGATTTTGTGTCGAAGGAATTTGGAGCGCTGGTGAACGGAGGCATGACGCCGATTGACGCGCTGCGAGCGGCGACCGTGAACGGGGCGGAATTGTTGGGGCGCTCGAATGAGATTGGAACGCTTGAGCCGGGAAAGTTCGCGGATATTGTCGCGGTGGATGGCGATCCGCTGGCGGACATTACGGTGATGGAGAAAGTTGTGTTCGTGATGAAGGGTGGCGAGGTTTACAAGACTGCCCAGTGAAACTTGGCCACGGATTCACACGGATTTTCACGGATCGAAATCACGCAGAGAAAAATCCAGGTTTGATCCGTGTTCGATCCGCGAAATCCGTGGCCTGAATTTGTCTAACAAAAGACGGGCGAGAGCCCGTCCTCCATCATTTTTCTTATTTCTCGTGGGACACCGGCAGCGGGTTGCGTTCGGCGTACTGCCACTGGTGCCAGTACGGATAGATCGGCGTTTGCTCACTGGCCCGATCGAGGGCCGCGACCTGAGAGGGTGAGAGCGACCATCCTGCCGCCGCGAGGTTCTGACGCAACTGCTCTTCGTTTCGGGCGCCGATGATCACCGTCGAGACCGTGGGACGCTGCAGCAGCCAGTTCAGCGCGACCTGGGGAACGCTTTTTTCGGTTTCTTTGGCCACCTGGTCTAACGCGTCGACAACTTTGTACAAATATTCGTCTGGCACCGGCGGACCATATCTCTGCAGTTACGTGCAGACGGCTGGTGGCTGGCACGGGCTGTCCGCGGCGAATTTTTCCCGTGAGACGGCCCCAACCCAGCGGGCTCCAGACCAGGGCGCCGATTCCTTGATCGAGCGCCAGCGGCATCAGTTCCCATTCGTACTCTCTGCCGACCAGCGAATAGTAAACCTGATGGCCGACGTACCGGGACCAGCCGTAGCGCTGCGAAACATCCAACGATTTCATCAAGTGCCAGCCGGAAAAATTTGAGCAGGCGATGTAGCGAACTTTCCCGCTCTCGACCAGGTGGTTGAGCGTGCTCAGGGCTTCCTCGACGGGCGTGAGCGCGTCGAATCCGTGAAGGTGATAGATGTCGATGTAGTCGGTGCCCAGGCGCCGCAGGCTGGCCTCGCAGGCCGTGATCAGGTGATGGCGCGAGGATCCGATATCGTTTGGTCCCTTGCCCAGACGAAATGAAGTCTTGGTGGAAATCAGGAGGTCGTGGCGTCGTCCCGCGATGGCTTTGCCGAGGATCTCTTCCGAGAGGCCTTCGGAATAGACGTCGGCGGTGTCGAAGAGATTGACGCCGGCTTCCAAGCAGATATCGACCAGGCGGGTGGCTTCGGCTACATCGCTCGATCCCCAGGCGCGGAAGAATTCTGTGCCACCACCGAAGGTGCCGGTGCCGAAACTCAGGGCGGGTACTTTGAGGCCGGAGCGGCCTAGTTGTCGGAATTCCATGGGGAATAGATGCGGGCGTGTGGGAAGCGATGCGGATTTTATTGCCGGGGAGTGAAAGTGCCGCGTTCGTGATGGAAGATGGGGAGGTCTATGAGACTGCATGAGAACCTTCGCCGCGGATTCACATTCGGATCTTCGAATCTTTTAAAGAAAAATCCAGGTTTTATCCGTCTTGATCCGCGAAATCCGTGGCCTGAATTTCGTTAGCAAAAAGACGGGCGGGACGCCCGTCCTCCATTGACAGGGGTTCCCACCTCCTACCAAGTGTGCTTCATGGCTTTGGCAAACTGCTCGACCGGGAGCGTGTTCAGCACGTCATCTTTGGTGAGCCAGGCGCGGCGGGCTTGCAGGATGCCGAAGCGAATCTTGTCCATGTGCGAGGTGTGGTGGGAGTCGGTGTTGATTACGATTTTGACGCCGTGTTCTTTAGCCAGGCGGAGATGACGGTCGTTGAGGTCGAGGCGGTCGGGATAGGCGTTCAGTTCCATTGCGACCTTTTTCTTGGCGGCTGACTTCAGCACGGCATCGAAGTCGAAGGCGTAGGCTTCGCGCCGCAGCAACATGCGGCCGGTGGGATGACCGAGCAGCGACGTGTTCGGATTCTCGACAGCCTTGAGCAGACGGTCGGTCATCTCGGCTGGAGTTTGGTTGAAGTGGGAGTGCACGCTGGCGATGACGATGTCCATCTGCTCGAGTACGGAATCGGAAAGGTCAAGAGTGCCGTCGGCCAGGATATCCACTTCGATGCCGGCGAAAATTCTGATGTCACCGAGTTTGTCGTTCACGGCGCGAATGCGCTGGATGTGCTCGACCGCGCGCTTGTCGTCGAGGCCGTTGGCGAAGGCCAGGTTCTTGGAGTGGTCGGTGATGGCCATGTATTTGTAGCCATGGGCTCATGGCGGCCTCGGCCATTTCTTCGATGGTGTTGCGTCCGTCGGTCTCGACGGTGTGCATGTGAACGTCGCCCTGCAATGTCGGCCTGAGTGATCAGAATGGGTAGAGTGTGGGCTGCGGCGGCATCAATCTCGCCCAGGTTTTCGCGCAGCTCGGGAGGGATGTAGTCGAGCTTGAGCTTGGCGTAGATTTCTTCTTCGGTTTTTCCGGCGACCGGTTTTTCGGTGTCGAGTGTGGCCAGGCTGTACTCGCTGAGGGTGTAACCCATCTTCAGGGCGCGCTGGCGCAGAGCCACGTTGTGGGCTTTCGATCCGGTGAAATATTGCATGGCGGCGCCGAAGGAGTCGGGAGGCAGAAGGCGCACGTCCACCTGCATGCCGCTGCGCAAACGAAAGCTGACTTTGTTTTCGCCGCGGGCGATGATTTCCATCAGGCCGGGAAGCTTGATGACGTGCTCGATCAGCTCCTGGCGGGCGGCGTCATCGCAGCAGGCTTTGCCGGTGACCAGGATGTCGAGATCGCCGACGGTGTCGCGTCCGCGGCGCAGGGAACCGGCGGGAGTTATTTTTTCCACGCCGGGATAGTCGCGAAGATGCTCGATGATTTTTTCGGCCTGCTGTTCGGCCGCGTCGAGCAGAAAGCGTCCGGCGATGCGGCGATAGTCTTCGATGGCCTTGAGCAGCTTCTGCTCGTGCTTCTCCCCCATGCGGGGAAGCTCGCGTATTTTTCCCTCGCGCGCGAGTTTGGCCACGCCCTCCAGATCGCTTACGTGGTAGGCGCTCCAGATCAGGGCGATGGTCTTGGGGCCCAGGCCCTGGATCTTGAGCAGGTCGAGCATCGAGGGGTGATACTTCGTAAGCAATTCGGCGTGCAGGGCAAGTTTTCCTTCCTTGAACATTTGCTGCAGGTTCACCAGCATGCCTTTGCCGATGCCGGGGATGGCCAGCACTTTCTTGGGATCGTCGATCAGGTCGGCGATCTGCTGGGTCTGGGCCTCGATGGCTTCGGCGGCGTTGCGGTACGAGCGGATGCGGAAGGAATCCTGCCCGTCAATTTCGAGCAGGTCGGCGGTTTCGTAGAGAATGCCGGCGATGGCTTTGTTGTCCATTGCGATAAAGATTAAACAAGTTGGGGCTGCAGGGAAAGCGATGGACGATTAGTGGTAAGTCAGTTTACCCATCAGAAGCAGCGGAGATTCTACCCGCCAACAGATGATTTGCTACCAGCGCATACGAGGGCAAGATGCCCTCGCGACAGCCGGCGGGACGCCGGCGCTACTTTAAGGCTAGAAACTTCTACGACGCCTTGGTGACGTTGGCGGCTTGCGGGCCTTTTTGTCCCTGGGTGACTTCGAACTCGACTTGATCGCCTTCCTGAAGACTCTTGTAGCCCTCGGACGTGATCGCGCTGTAATGCACGAAGACGTCAGGGCTGCCGTCGTCGCGTCCTATAAAGCCATAGCCTTTCGCGTTATTAAACCACTTCACCGTACCTTTCAAACGTTCCACGTACGCCCCCTCGGGCACGTTCTCTTGCACTGCGAGGCCGTACCCTGCAATTGAGGCAATTGTGCTGCTAGAGAAGGGGTGCTGTCAAGAGATTGCGGCACAGAAAAGCCTCTAGCGGTGCGGCTTTGAACCCTTCCGAGACTGGCTGAGCCAGAGGATTCCGGCAATGGTCTTGCCATCTTTGATGGTGCCGCGCATGACCATGCGAACGGCGGCCGAAAGCGGCACCATGCGAACCTGGATGACCTCATCGTCCTCGGGTTGGGCCGTGCCGGCGCGCAGTCCGCGGGCGAAATACAGTTCATGGCCTCGGCCAGAAAGCCCGGGCTGGCGTAGAAGTGCAGAACGCGGCGCCAGCGCGAAGCGGTGTAGCCGGTCTCTTCCAGCAGCTCGCGCTTGGCGGCGTGCAGGTCATTTTCCCCTTCGTCAATTCGTCCTGCGGGCAGCTCCCAGAGCATCTGGCGGGCGGCGTGACGGTACTGGTGTTCGAGCAGAACGCGCGGCTCCGGTTTGCCTTCTTCAATCGCGAGGATCACGACCGAACCGGAGTGATGGACAATGTCGCGGCGGGTGCGCACGCCGCTGGGTTCGAGGACTTCGTCGGCAGTGACGCGGAAGGCAGGTCCGTCGTAGACCACGCGGGAGGAGATGACTCTGGCTTTCGGAGTGGCTTTCTTGCGGGATGATTTCGGCATGGAAATACTATAAAGCAGGTGGTGGTGCAACGCGGGCGAGTCGCCCGCGACCACACAGCTGTGTTCGACGGGCGTCCCGCCCACCGCCGGAGGGCAAGATGCCCTCCGGGACAGCCGGCGAGACGCCGGCGCCACAAAGGGCCGCGAATAGAAATGCTATGCTGCGGCGATGGTACGCAAACCACGTATCGCGATTGTGGGGCCAGGCAGACTGGGGACCGCGCTGGCGCTGGAGTTGAAACGGGCGGGATATCGCATCAGCGAGATCGTCGCCGGAGGCAGCCGTGCATCTCGCCGAAAGGCACGCGCGCTGGCCAAACTCGTGCGCTCCACAGCGGTCACTGCGGTGGATCCTCTGGAGGGAGACCTGGTCTGGTTCTGCGTGCCAGACCGGGAGATTGCGCGTGCGGCGCGGCAACTCGCAGAGGCAGCGGACTGGAAAGGCAAAGTGGCGCTGCACTCCAGTGGAGCGCTGGCGAGTGATGAACTTGGCCTGTTGCGTCGGCGCGGCGCGGCCGTGGCTTCGGTACATCCATTGATGACATTTGTGCGTGGATCGGTTCCTTCGCTCAAGGGTGTGCCCTTTGCGTTTCGAAGGAGATCCGACGGCCGTGCGGGTGGCGCGCAAGATCGTGCGAGACCTGGGTGGTGAGGCATTCCCCATTTCCAGGAACAGGAAGATGGCTTACCACGCCTGGGGAGCGTTTGCATCTCCCCTGCTGATTGCCTTGCTGGTAACGGCGGAAAGAGTTGCGCGTGTTGCGGGCCTTTCGACCGCCGAGGCGCGCCGGAAGGCGCTGCCTATCTTGCGTCAGACCTTGGCAAACTACGAAAGGCTGGGTCCGGCGGGAGCTTTCAGTGGGCCGATTGTGCGGGGGGATGCGCAGGTGGTGCGACAGCATTTGCGGGAGTTGAAGAAGATGCCGGAGGCGAGAGCCGTCTATGTGGCCCTGGCGCGGGCTGGGTTGCGGCATTTGCCGGCGGGGAATCGCAGGGAGTTGGAGAAGGTGTTGGCAGTGAGTCTGCAGCCGTCGGTCGTCAGTCGTCAGCGTAAACATACAAGAGGCCGGCGTTCGAAAAACGAGATCCCCTGAGGACGTCCTATTCTTGTTGGACTTGCTTTTGAGTCAGCTGACGACCGACGACTGATGACTGATGACTGTCTAGGTGATCATCAGTCTTTCGATTTTTCGGGAGTGGCCGGTGGTTTCGTCACAATCTACGACTACCGCGCAGAGGCGGACGTCGCCGGTGGCGGCTTCGAAGCGGGCGGGCATGTTGTTCAGGAAGCGGGCGATGATCATTTCTTTTTGCACACCGATCACGCTGTCGTAGGGTCCGGTCATGCCGACGTCGGTGATGTAAGCGGTGCCGGCGGGCATGACCCGCTCATCGGCGGTCGGAATGTGGGTGTGGGTGCCGACCAGGGCGGTGACCCGTCCGTCGAGATACCAGGCCATGGCAAGTTTCTCGGAAGTGGTCTCGGCGTGAAAATCGACGAAAATAACTTTGGCCTTGATCTCTTTCAACAATTGATCGGCAACGCGAAACGGGTCGTCGTTGGCGGCCATGAAGACGCGTCCCTGAAGATTGACCACCGCGTAAGGGACACCCTTCTTGCTGCCCTCGTACACGCCCCAGCCCGGCAATTCCGGCGCGTAGTTGGCCGGGCGCAGCAGGCGGCGGGCCGGGCTGTGCTGGTTGCCGTCGGCGGTTTGAAAGTAGTCGATGATCTCGCGCTTGTCCCAGATGTGATTGCCGGTGGTGATCACATCGATGCCCAGTTCGAACAAATCTTCCGCCAACGCACCCGTGATGCCGAAGCCGCCGGCAGAATTTTCGCCGTTCGCGATCACGAGATCGATGGCGTGGTCTTTTACCAGGCCGGATAGACGGTCTTTGACGATGTTGCGTCCGGGACGTCCGAAAATATCGCCGATGAAGAGAATGTGCATGGTGAGGATTGTGTTTCGATGGTAACACGCGAAAAATCGTCAGTCGTTGGTCTTCAGTCGTCGCAGGCTCTTTGGCCAACGACCGACGACTGACGACTGACTTTCGATCCAGTTCTGCCGTTTTCAGAAAATCGTAGTTGCCGGAAGAATTCAGCGTGAGGTTCCGAACTCGCTTTGAGTGCACGAGCACGTTGTCGAAATACCAGAGATTGATGTAGGGCAGTTCGTCGGCTAACGTGCGCTGGATTTCTGCGTAGAGTTGTTTGCGGGTGTTCTGATCCAGTTCCTGGCGGGCCTGGTCAACCAGCGCGTCAATTCGCGGGTCGGCGAAGTATCCGCGGTTGGCGCCGTTGGGAGGGAACTTGGAGGAGTGAAAAAGATATTCGAAGATGTCGGGGTCTTCGTTGCCTCCGATCCAGCGCAGAGAATAGAGCTGGAAGAGGCCGTGGGTCACGTCGGAGAAAAAGGTCGCGAATTCGAAGGTACGAATATCGAGTGCGATTCCTACCTGCCGCAGTTGCTGTTGCAGCACGGCCGCCATCAGGCGCGTGCTCTCCTCGGTGGACGATTTCATGGTGAGGTGAAAGCGCACACCGTTTACCTCGCGATAACCCGCCTGCTCGAGCAGTTGGCGGGCGCGCGCGGGATCGTGGTCATAGGCAGGCACGTCGCCGTTGTAGGCCCAGCTCTCCGGGGGCAGAACGCTGTTGGCGGGCCGGGCGAAACCGCGCATCAGATATTCGAGAAACGGGCGGCGGTCGATTGCGTAAGCGAGGGCCTGACGCACCCGCTCATCTTTGAGAATGGGGTCGCGCAGATTGAACGCCAGATACGACAGGACCGTGCCGGGAGCACGCAGCACGGCGAGATTCGGGTCGCGCTCGAGGGTCAAGACCATGTCGGATGTGAGCGCGTTGATCGCCACGTCGGCGCTGCCCTTGCGCAGTTCAAGCGCGCGCGTGGTGGTGTCGGGCACGACGATGAAGCGGACATTCCTGAGATGCGCCTTCTCTCCCCAGTATTCGTCGTTCAGTGCGAGCACAACTTCTTTGTCCGGCTCGGCACTGACGAAACGAAATGGACCTGAGCCAATGGGCTTGCGGCTGATCTCGTCGCCGCTGCCGTAGGGCACGATGCCCATGGCGCCGTCGGAGAGATTCCACAGCAGAGTCGCGAAAGGCTGTTTGAGGTGGAAGACGACGGTGTAGTCGTCGGTGGCGTCGAGGTGTTCCACGAATTGATAAACCCCTGCCTTGGCGCTGCGAATCTTTCCTTGTAACAAGGAATCAAAAGTCCACTTCACATCGCGAGCGGTCAGCGGGCGGCCGTCGTGAAACTTTACGCCGTGATGCAGATGAAACACGTAGGTGAGCGGATCGGGAATGTCCCAGCGTTCGGCTAGGCCGGGGGCGACGTTGAGATGCGAGTCGCGGGTTAGCAGGTCGTCGAAAATGAGGTCGTCGATGCGTTCGGATTGTGCATCGAGACCCACGCGAGGATCGAGGTTGGTGGGGCTGCTCTCGATGATCATCACCAGGGTGTTGGGGTCGGGTTTGCTGGCGCAGGAGGCGAGGACGAGGCAGGCGACGCAGACTAGACACTTGGAACGCTCGCGAGAAAAGCAAAGGCAAACACAAGGTCCCTCGACTCGTTTCGGCGCGCGAGCGCGCCTCCATCTTCGCTCGGGATGACAGGTCTGGGTTAGGCATACGAGATCTTTCCCAGGATCGCTGGACGCTTGGCGCCCGTGGCGGACGGGATGTTCGAGGGTCGGTGATTCCAGGTTTCGTATGCCATCAGGGCGAAAGCCGCGGCCTCTTTGGCTTCGGAGGGCAATCCGAATTCGTCGGAGGCGCGGATGGTGAGATGCAGGGGCCGAAGTTCGTTGGCCAGCATCGCGAGTAAGGTGGGATTGTTGGCGCCGCCGCCGGAAACTACGAACTCCCGAAACTTTCCGCGACGTGGCAACACGAAGCGACGTATGGCGTCGGCGATCGAACGCGCTGTCAGTGCGGTGGCCGTGGCGACTACATCTGGCTTGTGGGCGCGTCCACAACTTTTGAGGAAACGCTGGGCGAATTCGCGTCCGAATTCTTCGCGGCCTGCGGTTTTGGGCGGCTTGCGGCGGAAGAATGGCAGGCGCAGGAGATCGGAAACGACTGGCTCGAGAATCTGCGCCGGATCGCAGCGATGCGGCCATCGCGATCGTAGGGCTTTGCGAAAAGGCGGTCGGTGACGGCGTCGATCACCATGTTGCCCGGGCCGGTGTCGAAAGCCGTAACCTGTTTAGCGGATGCTCCCGCCGGGATCGCTGTGAGATTTGCAATGCCGCCGATGTTTTGCACGATGCGGCCGATCTTTGGCATCGCGATAAAGCAGGTAGTCGAGGAAGGGAACCAGAGGCGCGCCTTTGCCTCCGGCGGCCATGTCGGCGGGGCGGAAGTCGGAGACGACCGGAACTCCGACACGGGCGGCGAGCACCGCGCCTTCTCCGGTCTGCCAGGTGACGGCCAGGTTGCGTCCCAGAAATTTCTCGGGCTCGCCCTGGTGGTAGAGAGTCTGGCCGTGGCAGCCGATCAGTTCTGCTTTCAGGCGGAAACGGCGTTGGGTGGCGAGTACCGCCTCGGCGTAGAGTTCGGCCAACAGGAAATTTAAACGCGACAGGTTAGCTACGCTGATCTGCTGGGCGTTCATGGCTTCGAGCACGGCTTGACGGACTTTTTTCGGGTATGGGTATTCGGCTTGGGCCAGGAATTTGAACGACAGGTTCGTGGAACTGGAATCACGCGGGCGGGGGCGCCCGCGCCACACTAGCTTGATCAGGGCCACGTTGATGCCGTCGGCTGATGTGCCGCTCATGATTCCAGCTACGATCATGAGGTTGCTGCTTTCGGGTTGGGGAGGCCGATCTGCTGGTTGAGTCTTTCTATCTGACGCGAGAGTTTCTCCAGCTTGGCTGAGTTGGGCGCTGGCGGGCGTCGCTTCAGAGCGGATGATTTCTTCTTGAACGCCAGTACGCGGCGCCGCGGAATCTTCTACCCGCTGGGCGAACTTGCGGTTGCCTTCCGCTTCCTTGATCAGGGCTTCGTAGGACCGGGTGACGTACTCTTCGATGTGGCAGATCAGGCAGAGATCGCCGCCGGCGCGGATATGTTCGACTGCTGCCTGCTCGATAGGCGCGGCTTTCAACACGCCTCCCATTTCCAGATCGTCGGAGACAATCAGTCCGCGATAGCCGATCTTTTTTCGCAGGACGTCGGTGATCCACTTTTTTGAGAGCGATGCCGGGCTTCCGATCGTGGGTGATCGCGGGATAGTTGGCGTGTCCGATGAGAACCATGGGCAGCTCGCGGCGCAGCGTCCGGTAGGGATACAAGTCTTCTGCCCAGAGATTCTTCCACGACTTGTTGATGGACGGGAGTTCCATGTGAGTGTCGAGGTTGGCCTTCGCCCAATCCTGGAAAGTGTTTGGCTGAACCAACGACGTTGGCGGAGGCCAATCCTTTGAGAAATTCGCGGGCGTAAAGGACGGCCTGTTTGGGATCGGCAGAAACGGCGCGGGAGCTCATGACTGTTTTTGACGCTTCGAAAGCGAGGTCTACGACCGGGGCGAAATCGGTGTTGAATCCCAGCGTCCGGCAGGACTCGCCGATTACTTTGCCGTGCTTGCGAAAGAGCTTGCGGTCGCCGGTGGCGAAGACGTCGGCTGCGGAAGGGCTTCGGCCGAGGACATTGCGGAAGCGGTCGACGCGGCCTCCTTCCATGTCCACCGCGGTGAAGAGCGGGGTGGAGACGCAGGCCTGGCAGTCCTTCAGCAGCTTGTAGGTTTGCTCTCCGCCGGTGATGTTGCGGGCAAAGAGGATGACGCCTGCGGGTTGTACTCGGGTCAGCAAGGCGGCGAGGCCGGGGGACATTTCGGTGCCGTCGAAGCCGATGATCAGCAGTTGGCCGATGCTGTGGTGAAGATCAGAGGATTGTTGGACATTGTGAGCAATTAGTTGAATCATGATTTTCTTGGCGTTCTTTGCGGATTTCTTTGCGGCCTTTGCGGTTAAAAGCTTTTGACCGCGAAGGTCGCAAAGGAAACCGCAAAGGTCGCTAAGAAAACCTTACTCTACCTGCTTTTTCAGCTGAGCCAGCAGATTCAGCGCCTCCAGCGGAGTCAGTGAGTTCAAATCTACCTCGCGCAACTTGTCCAGAACCGGTTGTGACAGCGGCGTGAAGATGGTCAGCTGTGCCGGCGGCGGAGTTGAACCCGGCGAGAGATGTCCCATCAACTGCCGTTCTGCGTTTTCGTGCTCGGCCAGGACTTCGCGGGCACGCACGATCACCTCATTGCGGGAGTCCCGCCAGTTTCGCCACCTCGATGCCATAGCTGCGGTCGGCCGCGCCGGGCGCGACTTTGCGCAGGAAGGCGATGCCGCCACCGGTTTCTTTCACCGTCACGTGATAGTTCTTCACGCCGGAGAGTTGCTCGGCCAGTTCGGTCAGTTCGAAGTAGTGAGTGGCGAAGAGGGTCTTGGCACGGGTGCGGGCATGGATGTACTCGACCGCCGCCCAGGCGATGGCCAGGCCGTCATAAGTCGCGGTGCCGCGTCCCACTTCGTCGAGCAGGATGAGCGAGCGGGCAGTGGCGGTGTGCAGGATGGCGGCGGTTTCCGTCATCTCGATCATGAAAGTGGAACGGCCGCGGGCCAGATTGTCGCTGGCGCCGATGCGGGTGAACACGCGATCCACCAACCCCAGCCGGGCGGAACGGGCCGGGCACGAACGATCCTGCCTGCGCCATGATCACCGTGAGCGCGGCTTGCCTGAGATAGGTGGACTTGCCGCCCATGTTCGGGCCGGTCAGGACCATGATGGCGTTGGTCGTCGAATTCAGGAAAAGATCGTTGGGGACGAAACGGTCTCCGCTGCCCAGCTCGAGTTGCTCGATCACCGGGTGGCGGCCGGCTACGATTTCAATGTCGGCGGAGTCGTCAAATCGGGGCCGACAATAGTCGCGTGAGGCCGCAATCTGAGCAAGAGCCGCCAGGACATCGATTTCAGCCAGAGCCAGCGCGGTCTGGCGAATGCGGCGGGCTTCTCCGGCGATCGCTGAGCGTAACTCGGCGAACAGCCGGCGTTCGATGTCTACGATCTTTTCCTGGGCGTCGAGGATTTTGGATTCGTATTCCTTCAACTCCGGGGTGGTGAAGCGCTCCGCATTGACCAGAGTTTGCTTGCGTTCGTAGTCGGGCGGGGCCAGGTGCGAATTCGCCTCTCGAGATTTCGAGATAGTAGCCGAAGATCGAGTTGAACTTTACCTTCAGGCTGGCGATGCCGGTGCGCTGGCGTTCGCGCTGCTCGATCTGGGCGAGAAATTGTTTGCTGTTGCGGCTGAGGTCGCGGAGTTGGTCGAGTTCCTGGTCAGCGCCGGGCTGAATCACCCCGCCGTCGCTCAGGGAGATTGGGGGCTCCGGGATGATGGTGCTTTCGATGCGCTGGCGGAGGTCGGTGAGTTCGTCGACTGAAGTGTGGAGTTTGGTCAGGCGATTCGGAGAGCTTTCATTGGCTTGGGCTTCTGGCGAGGCCTGCGCGGCCGAGTCGGCCGCGGCCACATGGGTAGCGCTGCTGCCAACGCGTTCCAAGGCTTTGCGGACTGCGGGGAGCTTTGCCAGAGATGCGGCCAGGGCGAGGACGTCGCGCGGGTTGGCGGTTTCCAGCGTGACCCGGCTGAGCAGGCGCTCAAGGTCGAGGATTCCATCCAGTGCGCGACGGAGTTCTTCGCGGGCGATGGTTTCTTTTACCTGGGCCTCGACCGCGTCCAGACGGGCGTTGATTTCCGCCATGTCGATGGACGGGCGCAGCAGCCAGGAGCGCAGCAGGCGCTTGCCCATGGGCGTGACCGTGGCATCGAGTCGAGCGGAACAGCGTAACGCCGGCGTCGGCGCCGGCGAAAAGCGGTTCGATCAGCTCCAGATTTCGGACGGTGACCGTGTCGAGCACCAGGCAGGTTTGGCGTTCGTAGAATCCGATGCGATCTACGTGACTTAACGTTCCGCGCTGGGTGGAGCGAACGTAATAGAGGATGGCGCCGGCGGCCGCCGCAGCGGCGGGTTTGCCCGAGAGGCCGAAGCCTTCGAGCGACAGGACTCCGAAATGATTTTCCAATAGCGGGATGGAGTGGTCGGGGGCGAAGATCCAATCGTCGAGGGGAGTTTCGGCGTAGCCGGAGGTGGTGGAGACTTTCGCGGGCGAGCCGCCCGCGACCACACTGGAACCCTCGAACAGCGGGGCTGACGACGCGTACAAGACTTCCTTCGGGCGCAATTGCTGGATTTCTTCCTGAATTCTTTTGGCGGCGTCTGCTCCCTGAAACTCGGTGGCGCGGAATTCTCCGGTGGAGAGGTCGAGGGCGGCGAAGCCGACGCGCTCGCCGGTCTGGCGTGACCGCGGCGAGGAAATTATTCTCTTCGGAACTCAGGGAAGAATCGGCGGCGGTGCCCGGAGTGACGACGCGAGTGACTTCGCGCCGCACCAGTTTTTTCGCCACGCGCGGATCTTCGACCTGCTCGCAGATTGCGACCTTGAATCCTTTGCGGATCAGCTTTGATATGTAGCCTTCGGCGGCGTGATGAGGTACGCCGCACATGGGGATGGCAATGCCTTTTTCTTTGTTGCGCGAGGTGAGCGTGATCTGCAGCTCTTTTGCGGCGAGGACGGCGTCGTCGAAGAAAAGCTCGTAGAAGTCTCCCAGGCGGAAGAACAGCAGGGCAGAGGGGTGCTCCTTTTTGATCGCGGCATATTGCCGCATCAACGGGGTGGACGGCTCGGTCATTTCAACGGGGTTCGTGGGCGGATTATAACAAAGGCGGTGGTGGCGTTCGGGTGATGGAAATCACAATCGGTTCGTTTCTTTCGCTCCTTCGGAGCTTGCTCGGTTGACGCTGGCTGACCCCGGGCTTGCGCCCGGGGCTTTATTCTTTCGCCGCTTCGCGGCTTGGCTCAGACGGCTGAAGCTAGCGACATCAGAAGTCGATCGCATCTCACTGGGACGCTAGATCGCAGTTGACGTGGCCTCTGCGCGATGTTTTCCTTACAGCCATGGAATTGCGTAAGGATCCGATTACCCGTTCCTGGGTGATTACGGGTGATGATGTGCCTGACCATGCTCCCCGCGTGGAAGGTTTCTGCCGGTTTTGTGCGGACTCGCCGGTGGCGGCGCAAGTGGTCTCGAACATGCCAGGAGTGGAGGGCGGCCCCTGGTCAGCGCGTGCGGTGGTGCATCCCGCGCCGCTTTATCGAATTGAAGGTGAACCGACCCGGCGCGGCGATGGAATTTACGATCGCATGGCGCCCGGTGGGCGCGCACGAAGTGCTGGTGGAGAATCCGCGGCACGACCGGCAGTTGTGGAACGCCAGCGATGCCGAGATTGAGCAGTTCCTGCTGCTGGCGGCGCATCGCATCCAGGACTTGAAACGCGATGCGCGCTTCAAGTACGTCAGCATCTTCAAGAATCACGGGGCCAGCGCCGGACAGGAATTTGAACATCCCACGGCGCAGCTCACCGCGACCACGTTTGTTCCGCGCCGCGTGCTCTACGAGCTGCGGGCGGGCAGGGACTACTTCAAGGCCAAAGAACGCTGCGTCTTTTGCGACATTATTTCCCAGGAGCTGCAGGAGAACGAGAGAGTGATCGAAGTGCGCGGCGACTTTATTGCGCTATGTCCGTATGCGCCGCGCGTACCCTACGAGACCTGGATCATTCCCCGGACCCACGAGGCGGCCTTCGAGCGCTTCGGCCTGGTGCGGCCGGCGAGCATGCTCGACCTGGCGGCACTCTTGCGGCGTACGCTGCAGAGGATTCGCACCGTGACCGGCGAGTTTCATCTGGTGCTGCACACTTCTCCCAATACATTGTTTCGCTCGAAGAGCCTGGATTACTGGAAGACCATTGATGACGACTACCACTGGCACATCGAAATCCTTCCGGTGATTACGGGCAAGGCGAAATCGTATACCTTCAAGGAAGTGTATTACTCGCCGGTGACCTCGGAGAGCTGCGGTCAAACTATTGCGCGAGGCGAGGATCGACGGGTAAGGGCGGGCTTCGGACGTCAGACCTTGGACTTCGGGGTCACCACTGTCGCTCGAATTCATTTGACCCGCTGACGACCGATGACCAAGGACTAACGACTGCCTTATGACTCTGCGTCGCATGAAGACGTATACCGGTGGCCAGGGATACGTCTATCAGTATTATTTTGTCGGCAAGCGGGCGGCGTTGGCCGATGCTGCGGAAGCTCCGGCCAGTGAATATGTTTTCGATGTCACCTCGGACCGCAAAACTACTTTTGCGGTAAGCGTCTTTCTGCCGGACGAAGCTCTGCGCGGCTGGGCGGCCCGGCATGGACGCGTATTGACTGAGGCGGAGCAGTATGGGGCGGTGAAGATGCGGCTGTTTCAGGCGTTCGACGAGATCGAGGACATGCTGGCGCAAGGGCGGCAGTTGATGGTGAACGAGGAGAGTCTGGAAGCGGCGTTGGCTTCGCTCGGGGTGCAATAATTCTGAAAGCGATTCGCTTTCTCGGAGGGCAGGATGCCTTCCGGACCGCTGGCGAGCCTGCCCTGCGAAGTCGAGGGCCGGCGCTACTTTGCTTGGCCGGTTACTGGTTGAACTTGTGATTTTCTGCCTCACGACTGGTGCAGACTATAATCGCTAGGGCGGACGGCATCGGTGCCGGCCGTGGGCTTCGAACCTGTTTATGCCGATACTGTGGCTCCGAGTGGCGCTTTGCTGCTATGCCGTAGGCCTTATCTACGCATTGCTGGCTTTGACGCGCACCAGTTCGCTGTTGAACCGGGTGGCGTTGCCGGCCATGAGCCTGGGCATGGTGTTTCAATTTGTGTCTTTGACCGAGGCGGTCCTGCTCTCGGGACAGCTCACGCTTACCTCGGTGCACAATTCGGAGTCGCTGCTGTCGCTGATGGTGATGGCGGCGTTCATGATTGTGTACCTGGTGTACCGCACCACCTCTCCTGGGATCGTCGTTTTTCCCCTGGTGTTTGTTTTGACGTTCGTCGCGGCGACCACCCAGCAGCCGTTTCTGCTGGCATCGCCCGGGCATGCGCCGGGGATGGCTGTTCGTCCACATCGCCATGATCTTCGTCGGTTACGCGGCACTGTTTCTAAGCTTCGCAGCCAGCCTGCTTTATCTCTTGCAGGAGCGCAGTCTGAAGTCGAAGAAACCGGCCGCGATTCTGTTGCGGCTGCCCGCTCTCGAAGTGATTGACCAGATCGGCTATCGCTCGCTGCTGCTCGGCTTTCCTTTTATGACGCTGGGATTGGTGGCGGGCAGCATCGTTGCCCAGGCCACCTACGGGCGGCTGGACTTTCTCGATCCCAAGATTTTTCTTTCGTTGTTGATGTGGGCGGTTTACATGGTGATGGTGTTTACGCGCTGGAATGCCGGGTGGCGCGGGCGGCGGGCCGCTTATCTCGCGACCGGCGCCGTCGTCGCCGCGGTGATCGCCTGGTCGGCGAACTACTACAGTACGATTCACGGGTTCGTCCAATCATGAAGTTTCAGCTCATCGGAGTGAACCACAAGACCGCGCCGGTGGAAGTGCGCGAGCGTCTGGCGATCCCCGAGTCACACCTGCCCGAGGCGTTGCGGCGACTGGCCAGGCATCCGGGCGTGGAAGAAGGAATCATTCTTTCGACCTGCAACCGGGTGGAAGTGTTGACCCAAACCAAGAATGGCGCGGTAGACCTGCGCGGATTTCTGCGTGATTACTTTCAACTGAAACCTTCCGACTATGAACCCCACTTGTATGAATATCGCGAGAGCGAGGCGGTGCGTCACCTGTTTCGCGTGACTTCCAGCCTGGACTCGATGGTCGTTGGAGAACCGCAAATTCTGGGGCAGGTGAAGGAGGCGTACGCCACGGCCCGCGCCGTCGGTGCGGTGCACTCGCAACTTGATCTGCTACTGACCCGGTCGTTCGCCGTCGCGAAACGAGTGCGAACAGAAACCGCCGTAGGATCGTCGGCGGTGTCGGTGGCCTCGGTGGCGGTCGAACTGGCCAAGAAGATTTTCGGATCACTTGCAGGGCAAGCACGTTTACCTGGTGGGCGCGGGCAAGATGAGCGAACTGGCGGCGCGTCATCTGATTGCTCACGGCGCGGCGTCTATTTTCGTGGCCAACCGCACTTACGATCGGGCGCAACAGCTGGCGGCCAAGTTCGACGGCCAGGCGATTCTGTTTGAGCAACTTTACGAAACTTGCGACCGGGCAGACATCGTCATCACTTCGACGGGCGCACCCCACGCCATTTTTCGGCGGGAGCATGGTGAGTTGTTTCTGGCGCGGCGCAAGAACCGGCCGATGTTTTTTATTGATATCGCCGTGCCGCGCGATGTCGATCCCGAGATGAATCGGCTGGATGGCATCTTCGTCTACGACATTGACGATTTGCAGCAGGCCGTGACCTCGCACGTTGATGATCGGAAGAAAGAAGCGGAGCGCGCCGAGGCCATCATCACGGGAGAAGTGGAACGCTTTAAGGTCCGGCTGCAAACGCTGGATGTGGTTCCGACGATCGTCTCGCTGCAGGACCACCTGGAGACGATTCGCCAGGCGGAGATTGACCGGGTGCGCGGGCGCCTGGGGCCGCTTTCGCCGGAACAGGAACTGGCGGTCGAAGCGCTTACGCGTGGGATCATCAGCAAGATCATGCACACTCCGATCAGCACCCTGAAGACCGCGGTGAGCCAGCCGGAAGCCACTACCGTGGTAGATATCGTGCGTCGACTGTTCGATCTGCAGGACAAGAAGAATTCACAGGAGAAGAAAAAAGAAGACGACAGGCAAGTCGCAAAGTCCTCTGCCGGAGACCCCGGAGCAAAACCGTAGTGGCCCTGCTACGTATCGGTTCCCGTGGATCGCAACTGGCCCTCTGGCAGGCCAACCACATCAAGGCACTACTCGAGCAACAAGGGCATCAAGTCGAAATTGAGATCATCAAGACCACCGGTGATCGGATCACCGATGTCGCGCTGGCCCAGGTCGGCACCAAGGGCATGTTCACCAAGGAAATTGAGGAAGCGCTGGCGGAGAACCGGGTGGATCTCGCGGTGCACAGTTTGAAAGATCTGCCCACGGAGATTCCCGCTGACTTCGAGATTGTAGCTATCACCACGCGAGAAGATGCGCGAGATGTTTTCTGTTCTCACAAGTACGCCAGCTTGAAAGATCTGCCGAGCCGGGCGCGGGTTGGGACCAGCAGCCTGCGACGGCAGGCGCAGTTGAAGGCGTTGCGGCCCGATCTCGACATTCATCCCTCTGCGCGGAAATGTAGATACCCGGCTGCGCAAGCTCGAAGCCGGTGAATACGATGCCGTCATTCTGGCCGCCGCGGGACTGAATCGCCTGGGCAAACGGGAGTGCATACGGCAGGTGCTTCCTGCCAAGCTCATGTGCCCGGCAGCGGGGCAGGGCGCTCTGGCGATTGAGATTCGCAAAGATGATGCCGGTGTACGCGGGCACGTGGTTTTTCTGGATGATGAGGCGGCGCGCCGCACAACCACCTGCGAACGCGCGTTGCTAAACCAGATGGGCGGAGGCTGCCAGGTGCCGATCGGTGCGCTGGCAGAAGTTGTCAACGGCCGCTTGTACCTTGAGGCGGTGGTGGCGCGTCCGGACGGCACGAAAGTGTTGCGGGAGTCGGGCGAGGGAAATGATCCGGTGAAACTCGGCGAAACTGTGGGCGAGGCCTTGCTGTCGTCAGGGCGGCGACGCAATCCTGCGAGAAGTCTACGGAAGAGCGGTAGCGACACGACAGCAACCGTAAGGCGTTCTGCTTGTGTGGACGCGGGCGACTCGCCCGCGCTGACGGAATCATTACTCCAAGGAAATGAAATCGACCTCAAAATCAAGGAAGGTGCCACCCCTGGCGGGCGTCCGGGTGCTGGTTGGCCGGGCTCGCCATCAGGCGAGTGTGCTCTCTTCCGGACTGCGCGACCTGGGCGCAGAAGTTCTGGAGATTCCATTTATTGAAATCCGCAAGCCCCGGTCTTATCAGAGCGCTGGATGCGGCACTAAAACATCTTTCCGAGTACGACTGGCTGATCCTGACCAGCGTAAACGGGGTCGACGCCCTGTGGGCGAGGTTGCGGAAGCTTCACCTAACTGGAAAGCCGATGCATCATCTGAAGATCGCTGCCATAGGGCCCGCGACGAGGCAGGCGATCGAGCAGCACGGCGTGAAGGTGAGCGTTGTGCCCAAGGAGTACGTGGCTGAGTCTGTGGTAGCCAGTCTGCGGCGGAAGGTAAAAGGGAAGCGGGTGTTGCTGGCGCGGGCGAAGGTTGCGCGCGATGTGATCCCGCGGGAGCTGCGCAGGCTGGGCGCGCGGGTGGATGTAGTCGAGGCTTACGAGACTGTGGTTCCACAGGCTTCACGGCAGCGGCTCAGGATGGCATTGGCGTCTCAGAATCGGCGGCCTGATTGGATTACTTTTACCAGTTCTTCGACCGTGCGGAATTTTGTGGCGCTTCTCGGCGCAAAGCCGCGGGCGAGTCGCCCGCGACCACATCAGGCAAGTGAAGATAAGCGCGTACGGCTTGCTTCCATTGGGCCGGTGACTTCGTCTACTCTTCGGGAGCTTGGATTGCCGGTGGACGTCGAGGCTGAGGAGTATACGATCCCTGGGCTCATCAAGGCCATTTCTTCCAGGAGGTAGGTTTGCGAACGACGCGTCTTCTTGTAGCACTAAGCTTGGTTTTAGCTGGTTTCTTTTGGATCTGCCCAACCCACTTCTTCCGATTTCCCACCTGACGAACTCCTGCAACGCATCACCGTAGAGGGCCTGCGGGCGCACATGGCGTTTCTGTCGGACGATCTGCTGGAGGGGCGCGGTACCGGCACTCGCGGTTATCAGCTGGCGGCAAACTACGTCCGGGCGCAGTTCGAAGCTATGGGATTGAAGCCGGCAGGAGTGGACGGATCGTACTTCCAGAACGTGCGTTTTCGCAGAATTGAATTGTTGCGCGACAAGAGCTCGTTCGTTGTGAAACCGAAGAACGGCTCGACTCGGACCCTGACCATCGAGAAGGACTACGTGATGGGCGGCGACCCGCTCTCGGCCGATACCACAGCCGAGGGCCAGGTAGTGTTCGTTGGCTACGGCGTAAGTGCTCCCGAGTTCCAATACGACGATTATGCGGGCGTTGACGTCCGGGGCAAGATCGTGGCGGCCCTGTATGGCGCTCCGCCGAAGATGCCGTCCGCTCCCGGCGCGCATTTTTCTTCCAGCGAACAGAAATTACGAATCGCTGCGGAGCATGGGGCCATCGGATATATCTCCATCTGGGCGGGCAAGACCGAGCAGCGCACACCGTTTTCGGAATACGTTCGCTTCACCCGAGGGCCGGCGCTGCGCTGGCTGGATGAAAAAGGCGTGCCCGATGGCGCGGAGCCGAGTATCCGGGGTGCGGCGCGAATAAGTTCCAGCACGGCGGCTTTGCTGTTCGAAGGCGCGCCGAAGTCATGGAAAGACGCGTTGCGCGATGCGGAGAATAGTCTGCCGCAAGCCTTTCCGCTGACTGCCAGTGTGACCATGCACATCGTCAGCCGCTACTCCGAGGCGGAAAGTCCGAACGTCGCTGCCATTCTGCCGGGCTCTGATCCACAGCTTAAGAACGAATATGTTGCTTTCACCGCCCATCTGGACCACCTGGGTATCGGCGATCCGGTCAAGGGAGACAACATTTACAACGGAGCGGCTGACAATGCTTCGGGCACGTCAGCGCTGATCGAAATGGCGCGGGCGTTTTCTCAGTTGCATCCCGCGCCGCGGCGCTCGCTGCTTTTCATTGCCGTCACCGGGGAAGAAGAAGGCCTGCTGGGTTCCGACTACTACGCGCAAAATCCCACGGTGCCGATCAAGCAGATCGTGGCCGACATCAACATGGACGAAGTTTCATTCCTCTACGACTTCAAGGACATTGTGCCGCTCGGGGCCGAGCACTCCAGCCTGGGCACGGTCGCGGACGATGTGGCACGGCACATGGGCCTCATCGTGAGCCCTGATCCAATGCCCGAAGAAGTTTACTTCGTGCGCAGCGATCAGTATTCGTTCATCCTGCAGGGCGTGCCGTCGCTTTACGTCGAAGAGGGACTGCAGACTGTGAATCCGAGTCTTGATGGCAAGAAGATGCAGTTTGATTGGGAGGTTCAGCGTTACCACCAGCCCAGTGACGATATGAGCCAGCCTTTCGATTTCAACGCGACCGTCAAGTGCACTCGGGTGGATTTGGCGATGGGGTATGAAGTGGCGCAGCAGACGGAGCGTCCGCACTGGAACAATGGGGATTTCTTCAACAAATTTACCAAGACGCATTGATGTGGGCGCGAGCGCCCACATTTTTATTCGGTGAGAGAGCAGCCGCAGTTTGCTGGGGGGACTCGCGCCTTCAGGAACTCTGACACGCGCTTGTAAGCGTCAATCTGGTTCTCGACCCGGGCGAAGCCGTGGCCTTCGTTTTCGTACACTTTGTATTCCGCAACTCCGCCTCGCTTCTTGACTGCATCCACCACCTGCTGGGCTTCTTCTTTAGGACATCTTGGATCATTGCCTCCGGCCAGCAACAGCAGCGGCGCCTTGATCTGGTCCACGAAGAAAATCGGGGAGCGGTCGTGAAAGAGATCTTTATTTTTCTCCGGGTCGCCCATGGTGGCGAGATCGGACTGCTGCAGCACCGGATCTTCGTTGGCGATTTCGGTGAACCAGTTGACGAAGGGCACGATCGGCACCCCTGCAGCCCACACGTCAGGTGCCTTGGTCACGCCCATCATGGTCATGTAACCGCCGTAGCTTGCGCCCATCAAGACCAGTTTCTTGGGATCGAGATAGCCCGTCTGCTTGATGAAATCAGCGGCGGCGAGGACGTCCTGCAGGTCGCCTCCGCCCATATCGAACAGATTCGCGTGCTGGAATTCCTTGCCGTACCCGGTTGATCCGCGATAGTTGGGCGCGATCACCATGTAACCCTGGTTGACCATGTGCTGGATGATGCGGCTGAAAGAATTCACGCTCTGCGACGTGGGGCCGCCGTGAACATAAACTACCGCTGCGTTCTGGCCGCTGCGCGCCATGTTGTAAGGCACGTACACGAAGGCGGAGATGGTCCACTTGCCGTCGCGGCTGGGATAGTGCACCAGAAAAGGCTCGACCATGTCGTCGGACTGCACGCCTGCCACCAGCGAATTCGTGATCTGTAGCGATTTGCCATCCGCCACGGAATAGACCCAGACATCGTTGGGTGACGTCGGACCGTTGTGGTAGTAGAGCAAGCGCGCGCCATCGCGCGTGAAGGCGGATTCCGCGCCTCCCAGGTGGTTCACGCCTTTGGGTAGCGGCAGGGAAGTGGTCTTTCCGGAAGCGAGATCGTGTACGTAGATTTCAGTGTTGCCATCAACATTGGCAGTCCACGTAACCGATTTTCCGTCGGGGGAAAAATATCCGCCTTCGATTTCCCATTTGTCCTGGGTGAGCCAGTCGATTTTCTTCGTCGCTATATCGAGCAGGCCGACGTTGTCGTAGCCATTGCCGGCGTTCGAGGTGATCAGCAGGTGTTTGCCGTCGGAGGAAAAATCGTTGGCGGCGTAGAGCGCCTCTCCCTGGTGTGGAGTGAGTTGCACGCTTTTGCCGGTGGCGACTTCGGCAAGGAAAATGTTGGAGTCTGTGCCCTTGGCCTGGGTCTGGGTGTAGGCAATCCATTTGTTGTCGGCGGACCAGATGGGGCTCACGTTCATCTTGTCCTTGGGTGTGCCGGTGGTGAGGTGTTTCGTGTCGCGCATCAGCGTGTCGAAGATTTCAATTTCGAAGACTGACGACGTCTTCGGTTTCACAATGTAGGCGAGATACCGACCGTTGGGAGACCATGTCGGACTTTCTTCCGAGATCTCGCGGGTGTTGGTGATGTTGATGACCTGTCCGGTCTTGGGCGAGACGAAGAAAATATCCCACTGTTCGTCGCCGTCGTAGTCGGAGATGTAGGCGATCCACTTACCGTCGGGCGACCACGTGGGCTGGGTCTGGCGCTGATCGCTGACGGTGAGTTGCGTGGGCCATCCGCCTTCGGCTGGAACCAGCCAAATATTGTTGCGGCCGCTGATATTCGAGATGAACGCAATGCTCTTGCCGTCCGGCGACCAGGTGGTGCGTCCCACCGAGCGTGTCATGTACAGGCGTTCGATGGAAAGGCTCTGCTGGTTCTGTTCCACGTTGGCGTTGGGCTTGCTGGTGATCTGCTTGGGATCGGTAATCGCCTGGGGTGCGGGCAGGGTTTGCGGCAGGGCGAGAGTGCTCATCGAGATGACCATGGCCAACAAAATTAGGGAGCGCATCGGCGGTAGGAAAAGTGTAGCAGAGGGAATTGTCATCCTGAGCGGAGCAGGAATTTCGCTTCGCGAAATTCTTGCGGAGTCGAAGGACCCCTGTGAGCTTTACGAAAGCCGGGGCCGGGTGGTGCCGAAGTTGAGAAATCCTATGACGATTCGGCTTCGTGCTGGCTATAGGGGTCCTTCGACTGCGTGAGATGTTTCGCCAGCGAAACATCTTACTTCGCTCAGGATGACAGATCCTATATCGCGTTTTTGTGGATCTCGACTGTGCTCCATGTCTTGTCGGCCGCGTGGCAGATATTTTCCAGCGGACAATCTACGCATTTGGGGCGGCGGGCGATGCATAGTTTGCGGCCGTGCCAGATGATCTGGTGGGAGAACAGCGTCCACTTTTCGCGCGGGAGGATTTGCATCAGGTCTTGTTCGATCTTTTTGGGGTCGTCGTTGCGGGTGAGTTCCAGGCGGCGGCTGATGCGATGGACGTGCGTGTCCACGACTACGCCTTCATTTTTCTTGAACCATGTGCCCAGAACGACGTTGGCGGTCTTGCGAGCGACTCCGGGCAGAGTGAGAAGCTGGTC
Organism: Terriglobia bacterium; assembly: GCA_963812835.1. Classification (GTDB taxonomy): domain Bacteria; phylum Acidobacteriota; class Terriglobia; order Terriglobales; family Acidobacteriaceae; genus JAIQFF01. The sequence continues at coordinate 1,218,058 of CAWEWN010000004.1, read as the reverse complement.
CATCTGATCGGGAACTTTCCCTCCGAAATCGGCCACGATCTTTTTTGCCGCGCCCACCACGGACTTCGCTTTGTTGCGAAAAAATCCTGTCGAATGGATATCAGGCTGAAGCTGTTCAGGCTCGAGTGCTGCGAAATCCTGTACCGTGGGATATTTCTTAAAGATCACAGGCGTCACCAGGTTCACGCCGACGTCCGTGGACTGGGCAGAGAGAATGGTCGCGACTACCAACTCCCATGCGCTTTTGTGGTGCAGCGCGCAGGTGGCGTCCGGATAGAGAGTGTTGAGTCGCTGCAGAATGTCCTGGACGCGATCCGGGGCGGTGGGATTGTAGGCTTTGCCGCGAGCCTTGGAAGCACCACGAACGGTGTGGGGACGGGCGCCCTCGCCCGTCCGAGGCGTCCGCAGGGCGCCTGGTTTTTTGCTGGCGGCTTTGCGGGTGCCTTTGGGGCGTCCAGTTTTTCCGCGCGGCATGAGAGCTCCTCGAAATCGTGGTCAATCTTAGCAAATTGTTTGGATGAGCAACTGCGGGGTGATGGTTGACAAAGAGCTAGCCGTCCTTCGGACGGCCTGGACGGGCGAGGGCGCCCGTCCCTACACAGTCCTTGCCCGCCCTTTCGTAATGCTGTGGAACCACCGGGCTAATTGACGCACTGCATTCGTCCCGGTAACCTGAAAGAGATTTTCGATGACTTTCAGGAGTTTGACTTGGCAGTGAAGTCCATCCAACTCGGGCAGGTGTGGCGGAACGATGCTGATGGTCAGGACTATCTGGTCACGAAGATGTACAGCGAAGTGTTCACCCAGTATGCGATGCTGCGGCCGGCGGGTTTGACCGCGCCGGATGTGCCCACCGTGCGGGTGAAAGTGACCAAGAACGCCAGCGGCGCCTCGTTGCCCGGATATACATTTACCCAGGAAGGCGCATTCTGAAGCTTGCCGTCGGTCTGGCGAGTAAAGAAACCGTCTCTGCACCAGCAATCCCCGTTTAACATGTCTCCTGCATGACTGAAAAAATCCTGGCGGTTTTGTTTGTCTTCATCAAGTCCGTGATGGCAGCAACGGGCTACGGCGGGGTTGCCATATTGATGGCGATCGAATCGGCGTGCATTCCTTTGCCCTCCGAGTTGATCATGCCGTTTGCCGGGTACCTGGTGTATGAGGGTTCGATGAATCTGTTCTGGGCGGCGACGGCGGGCGCCATCGGCTGCAACCTCGGATCACTGGTGGCCTATGAGATTGGTTGCTACGGTGGGCGGCCACTGGTGGAGAAATATGGCCGCTGGATCCTGATGGGACGCCGCGAACTGGAATGGGCTGACAGATTCTTTCAGCGTTGGGGTTATCTGGCAGTACTGATCGGGAGATTGCTTCCCGTAGTTCGCACCTTCATCGCCTTGCCTGCGGGAATTGCTCGCATGCCGCGTGGGCGCTTTCACGCCTACACCTTTCTGGGATCGTGGCCCTGGTGCTTCGGGTTAGCGTACCTGGGCATGAAGCTGGGAGAGAACTGGCGCGAACTGGGCAAGTACTTTCACCAGCTTGATCTGGTTATTGGGATTGGCCTGGCAGCTGGCATCATCTGGTTTGTCTGGTCGCACTGGCAGAATCGGATGCGGACGGAGTAAGACAGTCTTTCCCGGAAATCACGCCAAGCGTATTGGTGTAATCTGAAAATCCCCGAAGGATTGTCATTCCGAAGCGCGGCTTCATCGCGCGAGGAATCTGCTGTTTCGCTGCCGGCAGCAAGCAGATTCCTCGCCGACAAGTCGGCTTCGGAATGACAAGGAAGGGATCAACCATGAAACGTCTCATGCTCTTGCTCATTGTCCTGCTGATTGGCGTGAATGCCGGGTTGGCGCAGAGCGCCACCGCACCGGGTCAGCCTTATGTGATTGAGTACTACTACAAGGCCAAGTGGGGCCATGCGGACGAGTTCCTGAAGTTATTCAAGAAGAACCATTATCCGCTGCTGAAGAAAGAAGTGGAGATGGGGCGCATGCTCAAGGTTTGGATGGATCAGCCGCGTTATCACGTTACTGAAGACGGGCGCTGGGACTACCGCGTGACTATCGTGTTCAAGAATGCGACCGTGGCCAATGAACCGTTCGAGGAAGATGCTTTGAAGAAGCAGCTTTGGCCGGATCAGGCGACCTATGAGCGCGAGGAGCAGCGGCGGTTTGAAATTCTGGACGCGCATTGGGATTTGCCGGTGAAGACTCTGGATCTGGATAAGTAGCGTGTGGTCGCGGGCGACTTGCCCGCGAGAGACCAGGTCAAGAGCCGCGGGCGGGTCGCCCGCGACCACACCAACCCGCGATGTTGCCGTTCGCATCCCTTCCTTCGCCGTTCACTGCTTGCGCGGTTGCAAATGCCGACCCGATACGAGAACATAAGAAGTTCGCCTTACATTCCCAACGGAGTCTATAAGGAAGCAGCTTAAACATGCCGACGCGGTCGAAGAACGCAAGAACAACCACAAAGACGGAGTCGAAGCAGCACCGAGATGAGATTCAGGCACCCAAGGGGAAGCTGGGAATCATGATCCCCGGCATGGGCGCGGTGGCCACCACGTTTGTTGCAGGAGTGGAGGCGGTACGCAAGGGCATCGCCAAGCCGATCGGATCGCTGACCCAAATGGGGACGATCCGGCTGGGCAAGCGCACCGATGCTCTGTCTCCCAAGATCAAGGAATTTGTTCCTCTGGCATCCCTCAATGACCTGGTCTTTACCGGTTGGGACATTTTCGAAGACAACATGTATGCGGCGGCCTCGAACGCTGGAGTGCTGGAGCGCGACCTCCTCGAGCAGGTCAAGCCGTTTTTGAGTTCGATAACACCCCGCAAGGCGGTCTTCGACCATAACTACGTCAAGAAGATTGACGGCCCGAACGTCAAGAAGGGCAAGAACAAGATGGACCTGGCAGAACAGGTCCGCGCCGACATGCGGGATTTCAAGAAGACTTCCGGCGCGACCCGGCTGGTCACCATCTGGTGTGGTTCGACGGAATCTTTCATTGAGCCGACCGCGGCCCATCAGTCGGTGAAGGCGTTCGAGAAGGCGTTGACCCAGAACGATGAAATGATCGCGCCTTCGATGATCTACGCCTACGCGTCCCTGATGGAGGGCGTGCCTTTCGCCAACGGAGCGCCGAATCTAACCGTAGATTTGCCGGTGATGCAGGAGTTGTCGCGCGAGAACTCGGCGCCGATCTGTGGCAAGGACTACAAGACCGGGCAAACGTTGATCAAGACCATTCTCGCTCCGGGATTCAAGGCGCGCATGATCGGGCTGAACGGCTGGTTCTCCACCAACATTCTGGGTAATCGCGACGGCGAGGTGCTGGAAGATCCGGGGTCGTTCAAGACCAAGGAAGAGTCCAAGTTGTCGGTGCTCGAGCACATTCTGCAGCCTGAACTTTATCCCGAGCTGTACGGCAAATTTACCCACAAGGTACGCATTAACTATTATCCGCCGCGCGGAGATAACAAAGAGGGTTGGGACAATATCGACATCTTCGGATGGCTGGGTTATCCCATGCAGATCAAGGTTGATTTCCTGTGCCGCGACTCGATACTGGCGGCACCGCTGGTGCTGGACCTGGTGCTGTTTCTCGACCTGGCGCAGCGCAGCAAGGAACTTCGTTCGCTGGGAATCCAGGAGTGGTTGAGCTTTTACTTCAAGTCGCCGATGAGCGCCCCGGGGCTTTATCCCGAACATGATTTGTTTATTCAGCTGATGAAGCTGAAGAACACCTTGCGGCACTTGAAGGGCGAGGAATTGATCACGCACCTGGGACTGGAATATTACTGAGTTTGAGACCTTAAGGAGAGCAGAGAATGGCAGTCAAGATTGCGAAGACAGCAGATCGTAAGAAGGAAATGGATACCACGAAGAGCACGGATTGTCCCAAGTGCGGGAAGCCTACGCGGATTGTGAAGCGGGTGAAGGATCGCGAGCGCGGGATTCCAGGGGGAATTTTTATTTCGTGCTCGGCTTGCGAGTTTTACGAGAAGCTGTAACGGCCCGCGCGAGTGAACTGGTGCTGCCAGCTAAGATGTACGGCGTTGCGCTGGTGCATTCGCGGATCCAGCGATCGGAGTCATCCTGCAGGACTTCAGCCTGAAGCGATCTTGCGCGCATCCGGGCTTCGTGATTGCCTCACGATTTCGCCCCGGCTTACGCGCCGGGCCTTCGCAATCTTGCGCCGCTTCGCGGCTAAGCTACGAAGCCTAGGCGCTGACTGCCAGGGTCATTTGATCGAGGATGGCGCGGGCTTCGGCGCCGGGATTTGCGGCGCCTGTGATGGGACGACCGACGACGATGTACGTTGCTCCGGCGGCAATGGCTTGGGCCGGGGTCACAACCCGGCTTTGATCGCCGTGATCCTTTCCTGCCGGACGCACGCCCGGAGTCACAATCAAGAAATGTTTGCCTAGTTCCTCGCGTAGTTCCGCAGCTTCCATTGCCGATGCCACTACTCCGTGACAACCGCTGGTAAGGGCGAGTCCGGCGAGGCGCAAAACCTGTTCTGACATGTGGCCGCGGACCCCGACTTTGTCGAGATCCATTTCATCCATGCTGGTCAGCACCGTGACGCCGAGGATCATCAGCGCGGGGTTCGCCGTCCGCGCGGCGTCGACGGCGGCGTGGATCATCTTGCCTCCACCCGAAGCGTGAATGGTGAGCATGCTTACGCCAAGCCCCGCGGCTTCGCGCACTGCGGCGGCAACCGTGTTGGGAATGTCGTGATACTTGAGATCCAGAAAGACCCGTCGACCTGATGCCACCAGGTCGCGCACCACGCTGGGGCCTTCGGCGGTGTAGAGCTGCATGCCGACTTTGAAGGTCAAGGCCGAGACGCCCACGGCCGTCACGATGTTCTGTGCGGCGGCCGCGGACGAAACATCTAACGCGACGATCAGATTTTGTCTCGGATCGTACATCGTAAAGAAGTGTAGAAGATTCGGAGCCTGGAGGCTAGTAGTGCAGGGCAGCGATCATTTCTGGTTGGGTGGTCTTTGCCTGGTTGTTTACAACGTCCAGGCGTACGCGCTGCAGGCCTTGCGAGCCAAAGTGGAGCACGCGCGCAGTGTTGTAAGAGAGGTCAATGATGCGTCCCGGGACGATCGGCCCCCGGTCATTGATACGCACCACTACCGCCCGCCCGTTGCGCAGGTTGGTGACCCGCACCCAGCTACCCAGAGGTAGAGTAGGATGCGCGGCGGTCAGATCGTACATGTCGTAGGGCTCACCGCTGGCCGTGGCCCGGCCCTGAAAGTAGCTTCCGTACCACGACGCCGTCCCAATTTGATACGGCTTTGTCCGGCCTGTTTTGGCCGGTGCGACTGTTGTTGCATTACTGCGGGTGTTCACGGACTCGGATTTGTTTGGTCGCTGAGCCGCCCCTAGGCTGACGACCATTAAAACCGTCGCCAGTATATGAGCTATATGTCCTCGCATTGTCACCTCACATCTCTTTGTCGTTCGTCGTTCTCGGTCGTCCCTCCCCTACCTCGCCAAGGATGTGACAAGGCTATCCGGCGGTCGGGGAGGTGTCAACCCGGATTTTCCTGTAGCAAGATGCTTATCTAGTAATAGATGTCTTACGTAACATACTGTTAATCTTCACTAATGCTACCCATAATGCTGTAGTCAATAAGCTTATATGTTTATATATTAGTAAATGCATCCGGAAGTGTGCAGCCAGGAAATTCTTACGTGGTGCTGATTTTCAATAAGTTACGGGGATTACGTCAGTGTGCGCCAAGGTAACTTGCCCGTCATCACTGTCACCCCTTGCACGAGCGGGGCGCTCGCGCCCACATTTTGTTACATTCAGCTTTATGCCTAAGACGCCGCCTGTGGTTTTGACCATCGCCGGGTTCGATCCGTCTTCCGGGGCGGGAGTGACGGCGGACGTCAAAACCATTGCTGCGCACGGCTGCTATGGCGTCGGGTGCATTACGGCTTTGACTGTCCAGTCGACCACAGGGGTACGGCGGACGGAGGCCATAAGTCCTGGGCTGGTCACGGACACCCTCCGGGAGCTGGGAGCTGACCTCGAGATTTCGGCGGTCCATATCGGCATGCTGGGCTCGGGAAAGGTGGCTCGGGCGGTGGCTGACTTCCTGATGGAAGAGGCCCTGCCGAACATTGTCGTGGACCCGATTATAAAGTCGTCATCCGGGCACGACCTGATTGATCCTGCCGGGTTACGCATTCTGGTTGACCGGTTGTTGCCTCTGGCCACCGTTATTACTCCCAATGTGGACGAAGCGGCGGCGCTGACCGGGCTGGCGGTCACGAACCTGGAGGAAATGCGTGTGGCGGCGGCCAGACTTCACGAGATGGGTGCTGCCAGCGTCGTCATCACTGGCGGCCATCTGGACAAGGCCATCGACCTGTTGAGCTTCACCAGCAAGAAAGGCGCCGAGCAGGAAGTGTTCAAGTCGGACCGGTTACGGTCGAACTCAACCCATGGCACCGGCTGCGCCTTCTCTTCGGCGATGGCTTGCCACCTGGCACGGGGCCGCGGACTGCCCGAAGCTGTACTGCTGGCGAAGGCGTACGTGGCGGCGGCGATTGCCAATGCGCATCCTCTGGGGCGCGGGGTGGGGCCGGTGCATCATCTGTACCGCATGTACCAGCAGCGGCGGGTTGTGATCAATGACGCATAGTCCTCCGCAGGCCACGTAGGGGCGGGCGCCCTCGCCCGCTCGGCCGGGCAAAGCCCGGCGGGGTTCGGAGTTTTGTCGCAACGGAAAACTTGGCGAGCGTTGCTCGCCTGCCCGGACGAGGGCGTCCGGGCCTACGTGGGCTGTGATAATGAGTTGGCTTAGCGCTTCGGGTCGGGGGATTTTTTTAGCAGCAGGCCGGCGGCGAAGGCGGCAATTGCGCCGAGCAGCCACTGCATGCGATACAACTGAACTGCCTGAAAGTCGTTAAAGGTTTGAACGCTGTAGATCATGCTTACGGCGACAGCCGCCATCAGCAGGCACGCCAGTCCCACGACAAAAGCTACCAGCGATGCGGTGGACAATCCAAGCGCGCTCTTGATGTTGTGGAACTGCAGGTACAAAGTCCAGTGGGCGGCGGTTGAAGGGCGGGCTTCGCGGGAAGCACCGCAGACGTGGCAGAATAGCGAACCGACCATGAATTCTGTAGTGCAACCGTCGCAGACTTCCACCAGACCGGGGCGGGCTGCTTCAACCGCAACCAGGGGCCGCTGCCAGAATTCATGTTGCGCATCAGGCACCACGTCAGCCATAGAAATCCTCATAATTCCGCATCGCAAGCCTGTGACCAAAAACACAAGATCGGTAAGTCATTGAAACGCGGCTTCTTTGGCGATTGAGCCTGAAAGCTGCTCGCTTCAAACCGGGCAAGAATTACCGCTTGAACTAGGAAAGATGCGCTCGAATGATGATGAAAAATTAATTCCGAACGCGATTATAGACACAGTTTCCTTCCCTAGATGTACACCGAGTCTTAACCATTGTGGTTCGCAGTGAGTGGTGGCCCGGCTTCAGGTAAACTAAAGTCCAGCGACCTTACGAGAAAGAATTGCCTTTCCCGCTTCCACGCCGCGTCGTTGTCCTGCTGATTGGCCTGCTGTTGACTGCGCCAGTAATGGCCGCACCGGGGGATTCGAACTCCGAATCGATGGCCTTCCGTCCTCACGACCCGCAAAACCTCACCGCGTTCAATCACTTTTACAACCTCGACTATGACCGGGCGGTACAGGAGTTCGAACAGGTTCTGGCGCGGCACCCGAACGATCCATTTGCGGTCAATCATCTCTTGAGCGCGATCTTGTTCCGCGAACTTTATCGCATGGGGGTGCTGAACACCGGCGAATACGCCAACGATAGTTTCATTTCCGCGCCCCACCGTCCGGCGGACCCCAAGATCAAGCAGCAGATTAACGACCTGGTGAAGCGGGCGCAGGACATAGAGGAGAAGCGCCTCGCGGCAAACGCGAACGACATCGAGGCCTTGTATGCCCGGGGAGTGACCAGGGCGCAGTTCGCCACCTATACCGCGCTCATCGAACGCGCCTGGTTCTCGGCGTTGCGTAATGCCGTGGGGGCGCGGCGGGATCATGAACGAGTGCTGGAACTTTCTCCTTCCACAACCGAAGCGAAGCTCATTGTGGGCGCGCACAACTACGTGGTGGGAAATTTGCCCTGGGGAGTGAAGGCCGCGGCCTCCATGCTCGGCCTGGGCGGAAACAAAGACAAGGGCCTGCAATATCTCAAAGAGTGCGCACAGGGCAGCGGAGAGACCAGCATTGACGCGCAAATCCTGCTGGCGGTGTTTCTGCGCCGCGAGCATCGCTACGACGAGGCCTTGCCGCTGGTACGCGGGCTGGTGCCCCGCTTTCCGCAGGATGTTTTGCTGGCGCTCGAAGAGGGCCACCTGCTACGGGCGGCTGGACGGAGCCAGGAGGCGGAGGCCGTTTATCGAAGGATATGGCAGGCTGGGCGGGAAGGGCACTATCCCGGACTGCACTACGAGATCGCCGCGCTGAGCTTGGGCGATTTGCTGCGCAGCCAGAAGAACTACAGCGGAGCAGCGGCGGCCTATGAACAAGTCGGTCAGGCCCCGCAGCCTGATTCGGAGGCGCTGCAGAAAGCCAATCTGGGAGCAGGCGAGATGTACGACCTGTTACAGAAGCGTGATCTGGCGCTTACAAAATATCAGGCCGTGGTGGCGAGTGATGGCAGCACTGTCCCGGCTGACACGGCGCGCAAGCGGATGAAAGAGGCCTATCGCGAAAACTAATGCTGGAACATTTCGCCCGGGTGGACCGTATCTTTTGGCAGGAGAAGATCTATGTATTGCAACTATTGCGGCAAGGTCATCCAGGACGATGCCAGTCATTGCGCGTATTGCGGCAAGCGTGTTGGGAACGTAATCGCGCGCCAACGTCTGATGCGGCCTCGGCAGGGGCGAAAGATTGCGGGGGTTTGTGCCGGGTTCGCGGAGTACTTTGATCTCGACGTGACATTGGTCCGGCTGGTGTGGCTGCTCGTGGGCGTGATGACGGGGGTGGGATTGCTCTCGTATCCGATTGCGTGGGTGGTAATGCCGGAGGAGCCGCTGAGGCTGGAGGCGCCGGCGGGGCATCCTGCGGCTTACTGACGCCACCGACTGCGTGGGGACAGCCGAGGGCGGCTGTCCCCACGTGGTCTGTTGTGATCCCGCTGAGGGCGGGACGCCCTCAGGACAGCCGGCGGGACGCTGGCGCTACTTAACCCTGTGATTCATATTAAAAGTGGCGACGCCGAGATTGCCTATCAAGTACTGGGTAGCGGTTCGCCGTTGGTGTTACTCCATCCTTTTCCTGTCCATCATGAGTTCTGGCTGCCGGCGGCGCAGGCGTTGAGTTCGCGTTATCAGCTGATCTTGCCGGACCTGCGCGGGCATGGCGAGTCAAGTGTGGGGGAAGGTCCGGCGATCATGGGGAAGCATGCCGGCGATCTCGCCAGTATTCTCGATCATCTGGAAATCGGGCGGGTGCCGTTTGCTGGCGTCTCGATTGGCGGTTACGTGCTGTTTGAGTTCTGGCGGCGCTATCGCGGACGGGTTGCCGCGTTGGCATTGTGCAATACGAAAGCTCCGGCCGATTCTCCCGAAGCCAGGGCCGTGCGCCTGCAGGCGGCCACCGACGTGGTGGAACGCGGGACCGAACCTTTTTTTGAGAGCATGGTGCCGAAACTGATTGGCCAGACTACGCGGACCAGCCGTCCCGACCTGGTGGATGGCGCGTTGCGGATGATGAGAAAAATGTCGGCGGGGAATGTTGCGCAGGTTCAGCGCGGCATGGCGGATCGTCCCGACTCGGTGACTGATTTGAAGACAATCAATGTGCCGACTTTACTTATTGCCGGGGATGAAGATATTCTTACCGGACCGGCAGAAGCAGAGTTGATGCGGCAGAACATCGCCGGTAGTGAATTGAAGATCATTCGGCATGCCGGGCATTATTCGCCGTGGGAGCAGCCGGCGGAGGTGGGCAAGCTGCTGCGCCAGTTTTTCGACAATGTAGGCGCGAGCGCCCCCGCTCGTGCTTAAGCGTTCGTGGCGCTGCAAGGTTCGTGTGGCCGCGGGCGACTCGCCGCGAGAGTGGCGACAGACCAGAGCGGGAGTTGTTAGAGGGATCGAAGCAAACGCGCGGGCGAGTCGCCCGCGACCACATTTGCTACAATTCTTCTCGCCATGTCCTCGACGCTACGATCGATACTCTGCTGGTTCCTGAAAAGACCGTGGTCAGTGCCAAAGGCGATGGCCCCACTCTGGATATCAGCGGGGCTTCCAGCCGGGTGTTTCTTCTGACCCTGGATATTACCGACATCATCGAACAGGAAGCTTTGGACGTCAGTATTTTTGGTTCGGCCGACGGGGCCGCGTGGGGAGCGAAGGCTCTGATTGCGTTTCCGCAGAAGTTTTACCGGGGGCAGCATCCGTTGCTGTTGGACCTGACCGGGCATGCCGAAGCGAAGTTCATTCGTGCGCACTGGGAGGTCAATCGCTGGGGACGGGGCACAGTCACTCCCATGTTTGAGTTCCATCTCGCCATCCGGGAAGTGCCGCCGGATATCCTGAAGGAAGCCACGGCTGAAGCCAAAGCTCTCGCCTAGACATTTGCAGATTTCCGAGTGTAGATTTCAGATTTCAAATCGAAATACAGGGCGCTTGCGATACCTTTCGCGCCACATCAGAGCACTCCGACACCAGCAATGAATTCAACCTCTCCTACCGTCATACATCCCGCCCGAAATGTTTCAGGATCGTTGCGTCTCCCTGGGGACAAGTCGATTTCGCACCGTTATGCCATGCTGGCCGCGATCGCCGAGGGGGATACACGTCTGGAGAATTTTTCTACCGGGGCCGACTGCGCCAGCACACTGGGTTGCGTTAAAGCTTTGGGTGTCGAAGTAGAGCGCAGCGAGAACAGCTTAGTGATCCATGGACGGGGCCCGGAACTGCACCCTCCGACAGCGGCCCTGGACTGTGGCAACTCCGGTTCGACGATGCGTATGTTGAGTGGCATCCTGGCGGGTCAAGAGTTCAGAAGCGAGCTTATGGGCGACGAGTCGCTTTCGAGACGTCCGATGGCGCGGATCATTGCGCCGCTGGAGATGATGGGCGCGAAGATCACCGCGCAGAGCGGAGGGCGGCCGCCGCTGCACGTCACGGGCGGAAAGCTGACGGGGATCCGATACAACATGCCGGTGGCCAGTGCGCAGGTGAAATCTTGCCTGCTCTTTGCCGGGTTGTTCGCGGCCGGAGAGACAGCCGTCATCGAGCCGATACGCACACGCGATCACAGTGAATTGGCATTGCGGGCGTTTGGCGCGGAACTGAAGCTGCTCGGTAAGGAGGTGCGGATTTCGGGTGGACAGCAGTTGCGTGCTATCGAAGCGGTGGTTCCGGGCGACATATCGAGTGCGGCGTTCTTTCTTTGTGCTGCCGGATTATTTCCCGGGTCGCAACTGGTGATTGAGGATTTGCTCATGAATCCTACGCGAGCGCGGCTTCTCGACATCCTCATTTTGATGGGGATTGGAATTTCCGTGACCCAGATCGAACAACATCACGGGGAGTTGCGTGGGACGGTGAAAGTGGAAGGGCGTGAACTGAAAGGGACCACGATCGCCGGGGCCGATGCGGCCGCCCTGATTGACGAGATTCCAGTGCTGGCGGCGATTGCACCCTACACCAGCGGCGGAGTGGAGATTCGCGATGCGCGTGAGTTGCGGGTGAAAGAGTCCGACCGGATTGCCGCCATTGCCACGAACCTTCGGGCCATGGGAGCGCAGGTGGAAGAACGAGAGGATGGATTGAAGATTCCCGGCGGACAAAAATTGCGCGGCGGGGAGATTGATTCGTTGGGCGATCACCGCATCGCCATGGCGTTCGCAGTGGCGGCATTGCGGGCGGAAGGGGAGACGCGGATTCGGGGCGCGGAGGCGGCGGTGATCTCGTATCCCGGATTTTTCGATGCGCTCGAGCGCGTGGTGCAGCGTTAGGTATGTGTGGTCGCGGGCGACTCGCCCGCGCTGCACTGGCCCGAGAAGCGCGGGCGAGTCGCCTGCGACCACACACCCATCGATTCTCGTCGGTCGGAGCTAGTTTACCTGTTCGACCTTGCCACGAAATTTGATTGTGTTGGTGGCATCGTTGACTCCGGCGACGTCCGGATTGGTGTAAGTCTTTTTTGCTTTCTTGCGAGGGGCGATGCCAGCCAGTTGGGCCACGCCGTAGTCCATCTGAGAGGTCGCGGCACCCAGGTCAATTCTGCGTTTCTCCGCCAGAGGCCGCGGGAAAGCTTTGCGCCGAAGGCACTGAGCTGGCCTGAACGTATTGCACTCCCGGTTCATACATGAGGGGCTGGTTGTAGTAGACGGGAGAGCCGGTCGCGTTTTGAAGTGTGCTGTTGCTCGCGCCGACGGCGAGAGGCGGAGTGTCGAGGGTCAGGATCGGCGTGGGAAAAGCTCCGGGATATGCAATCGGAGTAGAAAGGCGTGGGGCTGATGGCTCGGCGTACTGGCCGGGATAGATCCAGGCAGTCCTGCGCGGACGCGAAAGCGCAGCACAGAAGTACAAACCCTAAAGCAAATAATTGTCGCATGTGTCCTCCTCGAAAGCCGGAACCAGCACTCAGCTAAATCTTCTAAATGCCGCTACCATGGCCCGGTCTCCAGCGCTGGACATTCTAGCTCCCAACGTAGCGGGCGTAAAGGCTGCGGGCGACCGCGGTATCGGTGGTGCCTTTAATGATGGCCCGGCCGTCCGGGAACAAGGTCATCTCGTAGGGCTCGGGCCAGAATTTCAGGACGAAGTCATTGTGCCGCACCTGCCCGTGCGGTTGGAGGCGCCCGCTTACCTCGACGAAATCAATAGGGCGATGGCGCTCGTGGATCTGCACCGAGTTTCGACCGCAAAGAGTGATGTGGGGGCGGCCTTCACCGGCCAGGTGGATAAAATCGTGCTCGCCGCAGGCGCGGCATCCAGGGCGCGGCTTTGCGGCGGCCACCTCGGCGCGTTCGTTTCGCCAGAGGTCGAAGGAAAGCAGGGTACGCCGAAGCTGCTGGTCAGCGCCCACGATCAGTTTGATGGATTCCGTAGCGGAAATAGACGCAGCCAGGTTTACCGCCGAGTTCAGAATTCCAGCGGTCTCGCAGGTTTCAAAGGCGCCGCGAGGCTGATCGGGAAACACGCATGCCAGGCATGCGGTTTTGCCCGGCAAGACGTTCAAGGTAATGCCGTAGCTGCCGACAGCAGCCGTATAGATCCAGGGGACGGAGGTCTTCACCGCGAAATCGTTGATGAGGTAGCGGGTCTCGAAATTGTCGGTGCCGTCGAGAACCAGTTCCATTCCGTCCAGCAACGACTCGATGTTTGCCGGCACGAGGTCGGCGACCACCGGTTCAACTACAATCTGGGAATTGAAAGCGGAAATCTTGCGGGCGGCGGCAATGGCCTTGGGCAGCGATTGCGCCGCGTCAGCTTCGTCGAACAAGGACTGGCGTTGCAAATTACTGGGCTCGACATAGTCGCGATCGATGATTCGAATGGTCCCCACGCCGGCGCGGGAGAGGAGGGAAGCGAGAGCGGAGCCGGTTGCGCCGCATCCCACCAGGGCGATACGGGCGATGGCCAGCTTCTGCTGTCCTTCCCGGCCGATTCCAGGAAAGAGCACCTGACGCGAATATCTCTCTTCGGTATCCATCAATCTTCCGTATCCATCGAGATTTGGTCCATAAAGAACTGGCCTTTACGGAAGAGGGCCAAAGAGATCACCAGTTCCGGGGCGGCAAACCTTTATTATAGGTGCCACTCGGTTTCCCAGGCTAAATGCAACACGGCCTGATACCCGTTCATCGAACCTTTATAACCCGCATGCATGAGGAGCCGGTTTGCGTTTAGGGGCAGTGATTGGGAAATGCCTGGCAGCACCAGGGCTTGCGGCGCTCCTGTGCCTGAATGCAGGGGCCCAGTCGCCGCTGGCACAAGGAGTGCCAGGTCAGCAATCCTCCGCGCCTTCCCCGACACCGCCGGCGTTTGGGGGTATGGCGGGTTATGAAGGGCTCATCGTTCAGAAGATTGATTTTCCTGATTTGCCTTCCGCGAATACGACCCGCCTGCTGGAACTGATTCCACAAAAAGTCGGCTCACCCCTGGAGCGCGAGCAGGTACGCGAGAGCATTCAGGTTTTGCACGCTACCGGACGTTTTGGCGATATCCAGGCTGAGGCTGATCGCACTTCGGACGGCCGGGTCGAATTGAGTTTTCGAATGCGTGCCAATTTTTTTGTGGGCGAGATCTCCGTGACCGGCGAGCCGAATCCTCCGGCGGCCAATCAGGTGGTCAATGCCTCGAAGCTCCAGTTAGGTGAGTTGTTTACCCAGGAGAAGATGGATGGGGCATTGACCAGCATCAAACAACTGATGGAGCAGAACGGCTACTACCAGTCGCACATCAGCGACCGAGCAACAGTCCCAAGTCGAGACCCAGCAGATGAACGTGGTGTTCCACATCGCGGCCGGACCTCATGCCCGGGTGGGACGCATTACGGTAACCGGTCCGGCGGAATTGTCTCCGTCGCAGATTCAGGAAGCCGCCAAGATGCGCACCGGGGACTACGTAACCGTGCAACGTGTCAGCCGGGCGCTCGATCGGCTGCGGAAAAAGTATCAGAAGCAGAACCGCCTTTTGTCTCAGGTCGCGATTTCGAGCCGTACTTACCGCCCGGACACGAACACGGTTGATTATGCCTTCGACATCCAGCCCGGACCAAGGGTTGTGATCACGGTCGAGGGCTTCAAAATCAGCCGCAGCCAGCTTAAAAAGAACGTTCCGGTTTATGAAGAAAACGCGCTCGACGATGACCTCCTGAACGAAGGCCGACGAAATTTGCTCAATTACCTGCAAGGCCTGGGCTACTTCGACTCCAAGGTCACTGTGCAAAAGAACCCGGCATCGGCCGGCGAGATGCGGGTCACATACGACATTAACGCCGGCGAGCGCCACAAGCTGCTCAAGCTGTTCATCGTCGGGAACAAGTCTTTCACGGAAGAACAGATTCGATCGCGGATGCAGATCCAGCCTGCCGGACGCTTTCTGGCTCACGGCCGTTACAGCCAGTCGCTGCTCAATGCGGACGTTCGCAACCTCATCCTCTAACCCGTATCTCGCCAACGGTTTTCTGCAAGTAAAAATCACGCCCAAGGTGGAGGATAACTATCAGGGCAAGGAGAACGACCTCGCGATCACGCTGCAGATTGACGAGGGTCCGCAGACAATGGTCGGGACCCTGGATCTCGCCGGCAACGAAACGAAACTGACCAACCCGTTCCCCGAGCTCAACATTTCTCCCGGACAGGCTTTTGGCTACTCCAAGATCAATGAGGACCGCGAAATCGTTCTGAACTATTACTTCAACAACGGGTTTCCCAATGCCACGTTCGAGGTTTCGGCCAAGCCTTCGCCCAGCAATCCTCTGCTGATGGACGTGGTGTACACCATCCATGAAGGCGATCAGATCATCGTGGACCAGGTATTTACTGCCGGACTGAATCACACGCGGCCTTTTGTAGTACAGCGTGAAATCCAGATCAAGCCGGGCGATCCGCTGAGCCAGATTGACATGCTGAACACGCAGAAGCGTCTGTACGACCTCGGCATCTTCAGCCAGGTGGATACCGCGGTGCAAAATCCGGAGAGCACCGAGCGCGAAAAGAATGTGTTGGTCAACGTACAGGAGGCGAAACGCTACACCTTCAACTATGGCCTCGGACTCGAGTTCCAGACCGGACAGCCGAGCTCGGATACCAATCAGCCTCTGGGACAGACCGGCGTCAGCCCGCGGGTTTCGTTCGGCGTGACCCGGCTCAACTTCCGCGGCCGGAATCACACGGTGACGCTCAAGGCCAACGTCGGAGGTTTGCAGCAACGGGGCCTGCTCAGCTATGAAGCTCCACGCTGGTTCAACAATCCCAACTGGCGGCTCACGCTTACCGCTTTCTACGACAACACGGTTGACGTCACCACGTTCACATCGCAACGCCTCGAGGGATCGGTCCAGGCCGAGCAGATAATCAGCAAGACCACTCTGATGACCTACCGCATGACCTATCGGCGGGTGCGGGCGAGTGACATCCAGAACACGGTAAGCCCCGACCAGATTCCTTTGCTCTCCCAGCCGACCCGCGTGGCGATACCCAGCTTCAGCTACATCCGCAACAAGCGCGACAACGATCTGGAAACCACCAAGGGAAACTACAACACGATCGATGGGGGCGTCGCCGACAGCCATTTCGGCTCGGAGACTGATTTCGGGCGGTTGCTGGTCCAGAATTCGACTTACTATTCGATTGGCAGGAAACGAAACTCGGACCAGAAATTTGTTCTGGCGCGCTCCACCCGCGTCGGCGTCGAGATTCCGTTCGGCAATACTTTCATGCCTCAACCCGGAGCGGAGTGCGACGAGCCGAAACCGGGAGAGCCAGCCTGCCTTCCTCTGGCCGAGCGCTTTTTTGCTGGAGGCGGAAATTCACTGCGTGGATTCGGATTGAACCAGGCTGGTCCGCGCGATCCCATAACTGGGTTTCCGCTGGGCGGCACGGCGCTGTTTATCAACAGCATCGAACTCCGCATGCCTCCGCCGACCTTGCCTTTCTTCCAGAACAACGTCAGTTTTGTGATCTTTCACGATGCTGGCAATGTATTTACCAACGCACACGATCTTGCGCACAACCTGCTGCGCTGGTCGCAGAAAGATCCAGAGGTTTGCCTGCAACAGGCCACCGCAGCCCAGTGCGATTACAATTACATTTCACACGCAATCGGCATCGGCGTGCGCTATAAGACTCCAGTCGGGCCGGTGCGCTTCGACTTCGGATACAATTTGAATCCGCCCGCGTTCCCGGGCCAGACGGTCAAGGACGACCAGACTGTCTTCGAGCCCAGGCATGTGAGCCACTTCAATGTTTTCTTCAGCATTGGGCAGACTTTCTGATGGTTCGTAAACTTCTCACAATCGTCGGCACGCTGGTATTTCTAACGACGGCGTTCACCGTCCACGCCGAAGTCATTGATCGCATAGTGGCCACGGTGAATGGTCACATTATTCTTTTGAGCGATTGGGAAGATTCACTGCGCTACGAAGCCTTCAGCAGCGGTCGCCCCCTCGAGGTTATGACAGCGGACGACCGCAAGTCGGCCCTCGACCACCTGATTGACCAGGAATTGCTGCGCGAACACCTCAAGGATTCGGATGTCCTGCACCCTTCCTCCGAAGATGTGGCCGAGCGTGTGGCGGAAATTCGCAAGCAATTTCCGGAAGCCGAAACCGATCTGGGCTGGCGGACACTTCTCGACCGCTACCGGTTGAACGAGGATACCGTCAAGAACCGGGTGGCAGCCCAACTTGACCTGATGCGACTGGTCGACGCGCGGTTGCGGCCGTCGGTCACCGTGGATTCGAAAAGCATCGAGAGCTATTACAGGGAAGAACTGTTGCCGCAACTGCACCAATCGGGCGTCCAGAATGTGCCGCTGGCCGATGTCACAGCCAAAATCAAGGAACTGCTCACCCAGAAGAAAATCAGCCAGTTGCTGACTGCATGGCTGCAAGACTTGCGGGCGGGAAGCGAAATTCGCGCCGAGGCGCTGGCGGCTGGATCCAGAGGCCGTAACCAATGAGTGAAGCCGCCGCGAAGCCGAGGCGGCGCCGGATCTGGAAATATCTCCTGTGGCTGGGCCTGGCGGGCGTGGTGGCCGTGGCCGGTTTAGGCTGGTATAGCACCACTGACTCCTTCCGCAACCTGGTACGCCAGCGTCTAATCGCTACCCTCGAGCAAATGACCGGGGGGCGGGTTGAGCTGAGCAGCATCCACGTCGTTCCATTCCACCTTCAACTGGAAGTTCGTAACCTCACCATCCATGGCCGGGAGCAGCCGGGAGAAGTCCCGTACGCTCACGTGGACAGCCTGATGGCGCAGATCAAGATCCTCTCGCTCGCGCGTACTGAGCTGGGGCTCAACTATGTGGTGCTCGATCATCCCGTCATCCACGTCATTCTTTATTCCGACGGAACGACCAATCAGCCGGAGCCGATCGTCCGACAGGTATCGCAGGAACGGCCGGTGGAACGGATATTTGCTCTGGCGATCAGCCGTCTTGAAGTGCGCCGGGGCGAACTGATCTGGGGCGACCAGAAGATGCCGCTCGATTTCGCGGTACGCGATGTCTCGGCCGACATGAGCTACTCGCTCTTTCGCAGCCGCTATGAAGGAAATCTTCTGCTCGGAAAAGCCGACACCGCTTTCAACGGTTATCGCCCGATTGCATGGACAGCTGAAGCTCATTTCAGCCTGGGCAGGAACCAGCTCCTCTTACGGTCTTTAAAGGCGACCTCGGGGCGTTCGCACTTGCAGGCCAAGGGCACGGTGGAGGATTTCAGCCAGCCCAAGGTAGAGGCGGACTATGACGTCAACGTTGATCTGGCCGAGGCGGCCGCAATCGCAAGACGTCCGGAGATCCAGCGCGGCGCGATCCAGCTGACCGGGCACGGCACCTGGGCGGGGCAGGATTTTTCCACGATTGGCAAGGCCATCCTGTCAAATCTCGACTGGAGAAATGCTCCCATCGGAGTACACAACGCCGGGCTGAGCGCCCAATATAACGTCGCTCCCAAACGGATTTTGCTCTCGCAAGTCGAAGGCCGCGTGCTGGGAGGGAGTGTGGTGGGAGACGCCGAGGTGACGAACTGGCTGAACCCACAGCCGCCAAGTAAAAATGCGAGAGAAAAGAGACCGGATGCGCAGACTGGAATCGTTCACCTTCGCTTCAAGGACCTATCCGCCGCGGACATTGCGGCTGCGGTGTCCACACCGTCGCGTCCGTTTCAAAAAATCAAACCTGCGGGAGCTGCCAGCGGAAGCGTGGAGGCCAGATGGAAGGACACAATCCGCAATGCGGAAGCCCGGTTCGTGGGCGATGTAGTGCCTCCGGCCAACG
This sequence comes from Terriglobia bacterium, assembly GCA_963812835.1. Lineage (GTDB taxonomy): Bacteria > Acidobacteriota > Terriglobia > Terriglobales > Acidobacteriaceae > JAIQFF01. The sequence continues at coordinate 1,199,026 of CAWEWN010000004.1, read as the reverse complement.
CGGCGCGTGCGCAATTTCCGTTGACTGCGCACGCCCAGGGAGTATATCGGCCCGGACCCGGCGAATTGGAACTGGCGGAACTGACGGCCTCGACGCGTGCTACCCAGATTCACGCTTCCGGGACGCTTTCTTCCAGTGCGTCGCTCAAGCTATCCGTTACGACGACTGACCTGGGAGAATGGCAACCTGTATTTACCGCGGCGGGTTATGCCGGGCAGATTCCGGTCACGCTGAAAGGGCACGCCTCGTTCACCGGCACCGCTACCGGAAAACTCTCCCAGATCGCGATCGCGGGCAATTTGCAGTCGCAGGATTTCGAGACGCTCATTCCAGCAACTTCGCACACTCCCGAAAAGACGGTCAATTGGAACGCGCTCCAGGCTGACATACAGCTTTCACCATCGCTCTTTGGCGTGCGCAACGGCATCTTGAGCCGCGATCCGGACTCCGTCCGGTTTAATTTCCGCGTGCAACTCAACCAGAGACAGTTCAGTGATACCAGCCCGATACGGGCACACGTTGATACCGACAATGCGGATTTGCAGGGTATCCTTGCGCTGGCAGGGTATTCGTACCCGATCACCGGAACGGTGGAGCTGCACCTGCGAGTGGATGGCACGCGAGCTGCGCCGCAGGGACAGGGCCGCGTGCGGTTGCGCAATGGCAGTGTGTACGGCGAGCCGGTTGAGCAGTTCAGTTCGGAACTGATGTTCAATGGAGAGGAAGCTGAACTCCAGAATATCCAGCTGACGCATTACGAATCGAAGGTCACCGGCGGCGCCACCTACAATACGTCGAATCATGCCTTTCGTTTCAATCTGGCGGGGACCAATTTTGATCTGAACCGCATATCCGTGTTGCAGAGCGGCCGTATTGCGGTCACCGGCAAGGCAGACTTTACCGCGAACGGCTCCGGCACACTGGAACAGCCGACGCTGAATGCCGCGATTCATCTTCACGATCTTACATTCGACCAGGACCGCGCCGGTGAGTTCACTATCAACGCCGTCTCGCAGGGCGCAGAGCTGCGGATAACCGGACAATCACAGTTCGAACAGGCTGACGTCAAGGTGGATGGCAACATTCACCTACGCGAGGATTGGCCTGCGGACGTGTACTTCCGCTTCCATCAATTTGAGCTGGACCCAATCTTTCGAACTTATATGCACGGGGCTGTGAACGGGCATTCGAGGGCGGATGGCGAAGTACACATGGTGGGCCCGTTGCGACGGCCTCGCGAGCTGCAATTTACCGCAAATCTCGACAACCTGGACGCTGACGTGGAAGACGTCAAGATCAAGAACCAGGGGCCGATTCGTTTTTCCGTTGCCAACCAAACCTGGCAGATTGACCAGTTTCATCTGGTGGGCCAGGACACTGACATTTCCGCTACCGGCAAAGTGCAATTGACGGGCGACCGCGAACTTGATTTGCGGGCTCAGGGCCGGGTCAACCTGAAACTGATTGAGAGCCTCAATCCGGATTTCACATCCTCCGGCGTAGTCTCGGTGGATGTATCGGTGGCAGGCCCGTTCGCCAAGCCGTTAATGCAGGGCAGAGTGCAGGTGGCGGGCGGGGCCGTTGCGTATATTGATCTGCCCAGCGCGCTGAGCGATATCAATGGCTCGCTGGTGTTCAATCAGGACCGGCTGCAGGTTGAAAGTCTCACGGCGCACACGGGGGGCGGCCTGGTCACGTTTGGCGGATACGCGACCGCCTACAACGGCAAATTCAACTTCGACCTTTCGGTGCATGGGCAGGATGTGCGGCTGCGCTATCCTCCCGGCGTCAGCGCCATGGCCAACGCCGATCTGCATTTTGTGGGCAGTTCTGCCGCCTCGACGTTGAACGGGGAAATTATCGTCACCAGGCTGGCCATGACGCCGGGCTTCGATTTCGGCGGGTATCTGGACCGCTCTCAGAGTTCTGCCGTGACGCCAGCCAATCGGCTTCTAAACCGCATTCGACTCGACGTTCACATCGCCACCACGCCCGAACTACAGATGCAAACGGCCAGTGTGCGCATCTCGGGGGACGCCGATCTGCGTCTTCGGGGCACCGCCGCGAAGCCGGCCATCCTGGGACGCGCCGACGTTATCGAGGGCGAGGTGCAATTCAACGGGACCAAATATCGACTGGAACGCGGCGACATTACCTTCATTAATCCCGTGACCACCACGCCAGTGCTGGATTTGCAGGCCACGACCCGTGTACAGGATTACGACATTACGCTCAACCTGAACGGGCAGATTGACCGTCCCAGTGTGACCTACCGTTCGGAGCCACCGCTGCCTACATCCGACATCATCGGACTGCTGGCGTTTGGGCAAACTTCGGAAGAGTCGGCTCAGCTGAGCCAGTCTCAGTCGGCGTTCAACTCGGAGACGTCGAGTGCAATCCTCAGCGCGGCATTGAACGCGACGGTCAGCAATAGGGTGCAGAAACTATTTGGGGTCAGCCGGATCAAGATCGATCCCCAGGGCTTTACCACGGAAACTTCCTCCACTCAGACTGGCCCGGCGGTCACGATCGAGCAGCAGGTAAAAAATAATCTCACGCTCACTTACACGACCAACGTTGCCGGGGCGTCGCAGCAGGTCATCCAGGCCGAGTACAACATTACGCGCAACATTTCGATCGTGGCTTTACGGGACCAGAACGGCGTGGTCAGCTTCGACGTGCGGGTGCGGCAGAGGAAGAAGTAGGCTGGCGTAGTTGGTTGTGTGGTTGTGTGGTTGTGTGGCCGCGGGCGACTCGGCCGCGAGTTCCAGACTTGGATTTCCGTTTCGGGTACCGAAGCTACCTGCGCGATCCTTTCTGTTGATCACATTCTCTTGTGCAACTTCCGACAGTGCGCGGGCGAGTCGCCCGCGACCACACGGGTCAAAAGCAGGTCACTCATTGGGAGTATTCTGGAGCGGCGTTGGCTGCCGAACTTCATCCCGATCGATTTTTGGTCGAGCGCCGGCACATGGTGGACGCCCAGCTCCGTGCCCGGGGTATCCGCGACGAGTGTCTGTTGAATGCGATGGCGACCATCCCGCGGCATGAGTTCGTCGAAGCGCGTTACCGGGGCCAGGCATATGAAGATCATCCGCTTCCCATTGAGGCTGGGCAGACCATTTCGCAGCCTTACATCGTTGCCCTCATGCTGGAACTTCTGGAACTGGACTCCTCATCGAAAGTGCTGGAGATCGGAACTGGCTCGGGATATCAGACGGCGGTGTTGAGCAAGCTTGCGCTGCACGTTTACACGATTGAACGCCATCCCGAACTGGCGCGCCAGGCGGCGGAGAGGTTGTCACGGCTCGGGTTGAGTAATGTCAGCGTAGTGACAGGCGACGGAAGCATGGGGCTGGCGGAACAGGCACCCTTCGATGCCATTGTAGTTTCGGCCGCGGCCGCGCAAATTCCTCCTGCGCTCTTTGAACAGTTGCGTGAAGGCGGGCGCATGATTATCCCTGTGGGACCGCCGGAGGCACAGGAGTTGCAGTTGGTGCGCAAGCAGGCGGGGAAGGCTCTGATCAGCTTGCGGGAAGAGTGCCGGTTTGTGCCTTTGATCAGCGGGTGAACTTCAAATCAAATCAACTTCAACGGCGGCGGACAAGAGTGTCCGCCCCACACATGCTTTACAATTCTTTTGTGGCACTGCTACGCAATCTGCGAACTACTTTGGAGATGATCAAGTGGGAGCATTCGATTTTTGCGCTCCCCTTCGCTTTGTGCGGGGCCATGCTGGCGGCCAACGGACTGCCTGGCGGACAGCAGTTGCTGTGGATCGTCGTCGCCATGGTCTCGGCGCGCTCCGCTGCGATGGCCTTCAATCGACTGGCCGACGCTTCCATTGATGCTGCCAACCCGCGTACCCAGACCCGTGCCTTGCCTGCGGGGACGCTGACTCCGGGGTTCGTCGCGACCTTCGTGGTTGTCTCCTGCTTGATCTTCGTCGTGGCGGCCTCCCGGCTGACACATCTGGCGCTGCTGCTTTCTCCAGTGGCGCTGGCCGTGGTTTTGCTTTACTCCTACACCAAGCGCTTCACTCGCTGGTCGCACCTGGTGCTGGGTCTGGCGCTGGGGATTGCGCCGTCCGCGGCCTGGATCGCGGTGCGCGGGTCGTTTGATCCTCGTATTCTTCTGCTTACCGCGGCAGTTATGTTCTGGGTGGGCGGGTTTGATGTGCTGTATGCGTGTCAGGACTACGAATTCGACCGGCAGGCGGGGCTGCATTCCATCCCTCGATACTTTGGAATTGCGCGAGCGCTTTGGATTGCGCGCTTGTTTCATGTGCTTATGCTGGTCTTGCTGATCGGGCTGGTGGCGGCCTTTGGGTTGGGTAAGCTCGCGGTCATTGGCGTGGTTTTGGTGGCGTTGCTTCTGGGCTACGAGCACTCGTTAGTTTCTGCTCGCGATCTGTCGAAGTTGAATGCCGCGTTTTTTACGATGAACGGGGTAATTTCGGTTGTGTTCTTTATTTTTGTTGCTGGGGATTTGTTGCTGAGGAAATAGTACGTTGACTCGCGCTAATGCTAGAAGCAGTCCGCCAGCAAAGCACGGCGGGCTCCTTGATATCTAGTCTTCGTGCGCGCCACGGAGCGGCGCCAGAATGTAGCCTACGGCGTAAGCCGTGGGTGAATCGAGAGGCAGGAGGAAAGCTCCGAAGGAGCGAAAGAGCGAAAGAAGGGACTATTCATGCGCGGCGGGCGGGACGCCCCCCGAACAGCCGGCGGGACGCCGGCGCTACTGTCAAACCTTGCTACTTTCGCACCGCCATCTGTTCCTTCCGGCTTGGGCTGCGGTATCATCAATGGTGATGTCTAGCTTGCATTCATTTCAGACTGACGATCCCCGACTCGAGCCGATTCACCGCAAGGTTATTGCCGGCGACCGACTGAACGCGGATGACGCTCTCGCGCTCTACCGCACGGGCGACATTCTGGCAGTGGGCTGGATGGCGAACCACGTCCGCGAACGCATGCATGGCGACAAGACGTACTTCAACGTCAACCGCCATCTGAATCCCACGAATGTTTGCGTTGCCGCCTGCCGTCTTTGCGCTTTCGGGCGCAAGAAAGATACGCCGGGCGCGTACACCATGGCGTTGGAAGAGGCATTCGAGACCGCTGCCACCGGTTATACCGAGGCCGTCACGGAGTTCCACATTGTCGGCGGATTGCATCCTGATCTTCCGTTTCAGTATTTTCTCGATCTGATTTCCGGGCTTAAGCAGCGCTTTCCGCAAGTCCATCTCAAGGCCTTCACCATGGTCGAGGTGGCGTATCTATCGAAGCGCGCCAAACTTACTATTCGGGAGACGCTGGAGCAACTGAAAGCGGCCGGCGTAGATTCGTTGCCCGGCGGCGGCGCGGAGATTTTTGCCGACCGGGTGCGCCATATTATTTGCGATCACAAGATTGACGGCGACCAATGGCTGGATACGGCGAAACTGGCGCATCAGATTGGGCTGAAGTCGAATGCCACGATGTTGTACGGTCACGTAGAGAACGATGAGGACCGGGTTGACCACTTGCTCAAACTGCGCACGCTGCAAGATGAGACCCATGGCTTCCAGACATTTATTCCGCTGGCATTTCATCCCGACAACACGCCCTTGCAACATTTGCCCAAGACCAGCGGCATGCTCGATATCAAGCAGATCGCCGTCAGCCGGTTGGTGCTGGACAATTTTCCCCACGTCAAGGCCTACTGGCAAATGATGACTCCGAAGATCGCCCAGATCGCGCTGCGCTTTGGAGCTGACGATATTGACGGCACGGTCATCGAAGAAAAGATCTATCACGACGCTGGCGCTACCACCCCCCAAGGCATGCGCCGCCAGGACCTGGTTCGTCTGATCCGCGAGGCGGGCAGGGAACCGGTCGAGCGCGATACTTTGTATCGGCCGGTTACAAGGACTGAGACGTCGGTCACCGTCGCGGTGTAGGTATGCAGGGATTACCGCAGTTTCAAGAAGTCTTCGATGGACATTTCCACATCGCGTAGGATGGCTCGAAAAAGGCCGGGTCCGATTGTTTCACTTGAATGCAATGGGACCACGGTGGTTCTGCCGTCGGGGTGTTTGAGAACGGCATGACTCCCGCGAGTTCGGGCCACCCGAAAGCCTGCCTGTTCAAGAGTTCGTACTATTTCCTTACCCTTGAGGCGGGGAAGGCGGGTCATAGAGAAATCTGTTGGATGCCAACTAGTTCCAGTGAAGGGTTTTGATCGTCGTCGCCACCCAGGCACACCTCGATAGCCTCGCGAACCCGTTTCATTAGTGTATCTAGAGTTTTCGCCTGCGTGTGGCATCCCCGCAGAGTCGGGACTGTCGCGACGTAATAGCCTTCTTCGTCGCGTTCGATGACCACGGTAAATTTTCTGGCTTGCTTCATTACTCTCACCAGTCGCAATATTAACACGCGAAAAAATCCGCCTTATGTTGATTTTGAAGCGTTGACTCTCTCACCTCCGGGTGTAGAATTCGATCAGTAGGGACGACAAAGCTTCACGGGATCCGCTACCCGTGTTCTGAGGCTTGGCATGAATGTCCACATCAGCTATAAGCTGCGCAAGACGCCTGATCTCGAAAAAGAAATCAATCACCTGGTGGAAAAACTACGCAAGAGGCTGCAGGTTTTTCGCCCCGAACTACTGCACCTGAAGGGCGTGGTGGAGCAGAGTTCTCCGCGCGAAGGCACGACGGTGTCGCTGAACCTGCGGCTACCCTCCGGCCAACTGGCGGCCCAGCGCTCAGCGCAAACGCCGGTGGTGGCGATCAAGAATGCCTTCGACGATTTGTTACAGCAGACCACCCGCCATAAGGACCTGCTACGCAGTTCGCACAAGTGGACGCGGCGTCGCTCGAACAAATCTCGAGTGGAAGCGCAGGTCCCATTTGAACAAACCCTGGCGTCAGTTCAACCATCTACAGTCTCAGCCGAGGACATACGTTGCTACGTGAATGTGAATCTCTCGCGCCTGGAGAGGTTCGTCGAGCGGGAGCTGTTTTTTCGCGAAGCTGCCGAGCAGATGGCCCCCGATGCCATCAGCAAGGACGAAGTGATTGACGAAGTCATTGCCGGAGCCCTGGGCGACGGTGGAGACAAACCCGACAAGATGGCACTCGAGTCCTGGCTGTACCGCCTGGCAATCCACGCCATCGGCGATCTGCTGGCCCGAAGCTCGGACCATGTGTTGTCGGTCCATCTCGAGGAATCGGCGCGAATGCCGAACGTGCGGGCCAGCGACGAACCGGAGCTGCAATTTCATCAGCCCGATGAGATGCTGACCAGAGAGAGCGTAATCGCCGACCGGCGCACGTCTACGCCGGAGGATATCGCCTCTTCCGACGAAATGGACATGCTGGTGCAGTCGGCTCTCGCAGCTGCCAAGCCGCGCGACCGCGAGGTGTTTATTCTGCACACCATGGAAGGATTCTCGGTGGCGGAGATCGCAGCTATTACCGATCGCAGGCCGGAATCGATCAATGCTTCGATCCTTGCGGCCCGGGAACACTTGCGGCGATCGCCGCCGATCGGAAGTCATTTTCAAAACAGAACTCTGCGCAACACCGGGACTGACTGATTCCTGCGGCGGACATTTCTGCAACGGGCCGTCTGTCTCACCTACTTCCGCACAACCAGGAGAGTGCAATGATGAGCCGGGAAGATATCCGGGAACTGGCGGAGTTTCAGGCCGACGGAGCGGACCGCGCGATTAGTTTCTATTTTCAGCCGGCGCCGCCCAGCAACCGAGCGAATCGCGATCAGGCAATATTGGTGAAGGACCTGGTTCAGCAAGCCTTGCGCGAAGCCGAAAAGAGCGGGCGGAATGGAAGCACCCGGACTGACCTGCAAAGGATCCTCGACCTGGCGGGAGAGTGGCAGGGAAGCCGGAACCGGGCCAAGGCTGTGTTTGCGTGCGGGAGCAGGAAAATCTGGCGCGAGCTTGATCTTCCGCCCCAATTGGCCAAAACGCAACTGTTTGTCAACCGCCGCTTTCATCTGAAGGAGCTTGCGGTGCTGCTGGGAGAACAGCCGCGGTTATGGGTGGCATTCGTGGACCGTCATCGCGCCCGCTTTTTCGATTTGCATCTGGATGAAGTCAAGGAGCAGGAAGCGCTTTTCGGGCCTCTTCCCCGGCGTGGCCGCAGTGACGGATTCGCTGGTTACGATGCCGGGCACGCCGAACGCAGCGTGAAAGATGAAGCTCTGCATCATTTTAAAAACGTGGCCGATTTGCTCAAACTGGCAGTTGAACGAAGGGCATTCGATCGACTCGTTGTTGGATGCCAGGACACTCACTGGCATGACCTCGAGGCCCACCTCCACCCGTACGTCAAGAACCGGCTCCTGGGGCGCTTCGCCGCTGAAGTGGGCAGTGCCACCGAAAAGCAAGTGAGAGAACAGGGCGAGCGCATGATCAGAGTTTCGCTGGCCCAGCATCGGCACGAGCAGATGACGGAGGCCCTCGACCAGGCACGAAGCAACGGTCGCGGGGTGACCGGACTGCGCCGAGTGTTGCGATCCCTCGAGATGGGCGAAGTGCAGGTTTTGTTGATGGCGGAGAATTACTCCGCACACGCAGTGGAGTGCACCAGTTGCGGTCATCTGGATGCCCACATGGTGCAGTACTGTCCGGTCTGCGGACGCGGCACGCAGGAGTTGGAGGACGTGTGCGAAGCCATTGTTCCGGCGGCCATTCGGCGCGACGTCGAATTGGTGTATGTGAAGGATGAACCGGAGTTCGACCGGGTCGGAAGCATCGCCGCCCTCCTGCGCTTCCGGACCGACCAGAAAAAGGGCGGAATGGCCGTCGCGTCCTAGGAAAACCTGGGCCACGGATTTACTCGGATCTTCACGGATCAGATCAGGCATAAAGAATCCGTGATGATCCGTGAAATCCGTGGCCTGCTTTTTGTCTGCATCGCATGCTATCCTTTCCGGTTTCTTAGAAACTTTCCAACTCTATGGAGGACGACAGATGGCCTTTTCTCGCCGTGCCTTTCTCACGACTGCTGTAGTAGGAGCTGCCTCGCTCGGCTTGGAGAGTGAAGACCGAAAAAAAGAAGACCCCAAGAAGCCTGACTCGAGCAATGCGAATGCCGCGCCGGTTGCAGGCAAGCGCCCAATTATTGTTAGCGCCGGCAACGGATACGAGTATCTCGATGACGCCTTCGCCTTCCTGAAGAATGGCGGCGACACGCTCGATGCCGCGCTCAGGGTTGTAAAAGGCCCGGAAGACGATCCCAACGAGGACAGCGTTGGATTGGGTGGCCTGCCGAACGAAGAGGGCGTCGTCGAACTCGATTCCTGCTGCATGCACGGTCCTACGCGGCGGGCCGGGTCGGTCGGAGGCGTGCGCAATATAAAGAACGTCTCACTCGTTGCTAAAGCAGTTATGGAGCACACCGGACACGTGATGCTTGTGGGAGAAGGCGCTGAGCGATTTGCCGTGGCCCAGGGTTTTCCGCGCGAAAACCTGCTCACCGAGCACTCCCGCAAGATTTGGTTGCTGTGGAAGGAAACTCATTCCGACTGGTGGGGGCCGGGGTTGGCCAGTCCCGATTGGCACAAGCGGCTGGCGGCCCCTCCTCATGCCGACGAGTTTCAGCGCCGGATCGAGCGCATGAAGCAGGTAGCGTCTGATATTGGAATCGAGCCCGAGCAGCAAATGGTCGCGATCCGCAAAGTTTTGTTTCCGCCCACCGGCACGATTCACTGCTCAGCGCTAAATGAAAAGGGAGAGATTTCGGGGACCACCACCACCAGCGGTCTGGCGTGGAAGCTGCCGGGGCGGTGCGGCGATTCTCCCGTCATCGGAGCCGGTTGTTACACCGACCAGGATGTGGGGTCGGCGGGGGCCACCGGCAGTGGAGAAGAAAACATCAAGGTCGCTGGCGCCCACACGATCGTGGAGAACATGCGCCACGGGATGTCGCCACTCGACGCCGGCATGGATGCGCTAAAGCGCATCGTACGCAACTACAACGGCGACATGGACCGTCTCCGCTTTGTGGATATGACGTATTACGTGCTGCGCAAAGATGGTGCGTACGCCGGGGTCTCGCTGTGGGAAGGCTACGAACCGGGCAAGCCACACCAGATTGCGGTGCACGACGGAACCAGGCGGGCGGAGAAGACTGTCAACATGTTCTCGGGGGTTTCGCAGGAATGGCCGCCGGTGCTGGGGTAGTACGGCATTCGCCGGTGTTAGTACACCGCGTCGTTGGGCGACGGCGAATCCGTTCGCCACTTCAGGGCGCCACAGTACGGGAACCACCGCCCACGCGTCTTGAGTGTGAGGGACTTCGTTCTCCGGATCGGTTGTTCTTGAAAGAGCCTTCGCTCTTATCACGGCCACCGCGCGTTGACTTGCCTCTGCCATCCACCTAAGATGAAGCGCAACATTTGCGCTGCTATAAATGATCGGCCAGACCATCTCGCACTACCGCATCGTCGAAAAGCTCGGTGGGGGCGGTATGGGGGTGGTCTTTAAGGCTGAAGACACCGAACTTGGCCGTTTCGTCGCCCTCAAATTCCTTCCCGATGAATTGTCGCGAGACCCGCAAGCCCTGGAACGCTTTCGCCGGGAGGCGCGCGCCGCGTCCGCTCTGAATCATCCCAATATTTGCACCATCCACGAAATCGGCAAACATGGCGAGCAGACTTTTATCGCCATGGAATTTCTTGACGGGGTGACCCTAAAGAATCTGATCGCGGGAAGGCCGTTAGAAAACGAGACTCTGCTGGCGCTCGCGATTGAGATTGCCGACGGATTGGACGCCGCGCATTCCCAAGGCATCGTCCATCGCGACATCAAGCCCGCCAACATCTTTGTCACCAAGCGCGGACACGCCAAAGTGCTGGATTTCGGGCTGGCCAAGGTCGCTCCCGTCAGTCCTTCCGTGCCGATGACTTCGGCGAACACGATGACGGCGGCGATCGATGCACAACATCTGACCAGCCCCGGCTCTACCCTCGGCACCATCGCCTACATGTCACCGGAGCAGGCGCGTGGCAAAGAACTGGATGCTCGCAGCGACTTGTTTTCTTTCGGCGCCGTGCTCTACGAAATGGCGACCGGCACGCTCCCGTTCCATGGCGGCAGTTCTGCGGAGACCTTCAAGGCCATCCTGGATGCGGCGCCGTGCAGGCTTTGCGCCTGAATCCCGCTGTGCCGGCCGAACTGGAACGGATTATCAACAAAGGATTGGAAAAAGATCGCAACCTCCGCTACCAAAGCGCGGCGGAGGTGCGAGCGGACCTGCAACGATTGAAGCGCGACACGGATTCCGGCCGTTCTGCTGCCGCAACTTCCGGAGCCACTACAGGAATTGCACCCGCTGCTGTGACCAGCGGGTCGAGCGCTGGCCTTCAAACCCACCCGCTCAGGATGGAAACTCTGGGCAGCAATCGGCGGCGTGGCACTACTCGCCATCGTAGCCTTCATTTACACCCGATCTCGCCCCCCGTCCCAGCCCACCGTATCCGGCTACGTCCCGATTACGCACGACGGAACTCAAAAGTGGACGGTTGGCACTGACGGGGCAAGACTCTTTCTTGCCGAGTACGGTGCGGGCAACGGCATCGTCCAGGTGGCAAATTCTGGAGGAGAAGTGGCGCCCATACCTGCGCCGTCGTCCAGGATGGTGGCGCTTGCAGTTTCCCCTGACGGATCCACGATACTGGTCGCAGACGAGGTTGGCCAAACGGCATTTCGTGGCCCGCTCTGGGCGCTGCCGGTTCTCGGCGGTTCACCTCGGCGGCTGGGCGACGCCGCCGGTCAGGTAGCGGCCTGGTCTCCCGACGGCCAAAAAATTGTTTTCGGCGACGGCCGCGATTTGACAATGGCCAACAGCGATGGTTCCGCGCCCACCAAGCTTTTCTCCTCTTCCGAGCAAGTGCTCGACGTAGCCTGGTCGCCGGATGGCTCGCTGATTCGATTTTCAGTCGGGAGTCGGAGCAGTACCGGGAGGCAGTTGTGGCAGGTTTCGGCGACCGGAAAAGACCCGGCCCCGTTTCTTCCCGGCTGGAATCCGCCTCCCGACGAGTGCTGCGGCCAGTGGACTTCCGACGGCAAGTATTTTGTCTTCCAGGCGAAAAATAATATCTGGGCTCGCGCGGAAAACCAAAGTTGGTTTGGAAAAACCGACCGTCAACCTTTCCAGTTGACTTCCGGCCCTATGAGTTTCTCCTCCCCGCGGCCCAGCAAGGACGGCAAAAAGCTGTTTGTCGTGGGAACTTTGCCGCGCGGAGAGCTGACCCGGTACGACACCAAGTCAGGCAACTTCTCTGCGTTTCTCTCCGGAATTTCGGCCGACAGCGTCAGCTTCTCCCGCGATGGGCAGTGGGTAGCCTACGTTTCTTATCCAGACTCAACGTTGTGGAGAAGCAAAGTGGATGGAAGCCAGCGAATTCAGTTGAGTTATCCACCACTCGTTGCTTTGATGCCCCGCTGGTCACCGGATAACCGGCAGATCGTTTTCTTTGCTTTTGCGCCGGGCAAAAAGACAAGGATATATATGGTTTCAGCCGAGGGCGGAACGCCCAGCGAAGCCATCCCTCTAGACCCGCAGGATGAATGGGACCCCACCTGGTCGGCGGACGGAACCAAGATCGCCTTCGGCAGCAGAACAGCCAATCTTGACGGTGATATCCAGATACTCGATCTGCGGACCAACCAGGTTGCGGCCATGCCCGGCTCCAAGGGGCTTTTCTCGCCCCGCTGGTCGCCCGATGGACGCTATCTAATTGCCCTGCCTTTAGACTCCAGTTCCATCATGTCTTTCGATTTCGCCGCCCAGAAGTGGGAACAGATCGCGAAGGTAAGCCTGGGCTTCCCCAACTGGTCGAAGAACAACGACTACTTTACTTCCTGCACGAAGAAGACGACCCGGCTGTGATGCGCGTGCGCCTCAGCGACCACAAAGTCGAGCGTGTCGCCGACCTGAAAAACTTTCGGCAGGCGGGTTTCTTCGGCATCTGGCTGGGCCTGGCCCCCGACGATTCCCCTCTTCTGCTTCGAGACACCGGGCACTCAGGAAATCTACTCCCTGGACTGGCAGGCGCGGTAACCCGCCCAGTCCGCCGGCGCGTTTCGACTGGAAGTCACAGCAACTCTCCAAGCGCAATCGGGACGCTCTACACGAACCGCACTTTCACATCCGGCCCCTTCTCCAGGTGGATGCTGTCGATGAAACGCACTTTCCCGGTGCGCAGGGTCAGCACCACCGACGACGTCCGCGTGCCTTCGCCGAAGAAGCGCACGCCTTTCAGCAACGATCCTTCCGTCACGCCGGTGGCGGCGAAGATGAGCTGCTTGCCCGGCGCCAGGTCTTCCGCCTCGTAGATCTTGTTCTTGTCCTTGATTCCCATGCGCGCGATGCGCTCTTCGAGTTCCGGTTTGTCAATCACCAGGCGTCCCAGCATGTATCCGTTCAGGCAGCGAATGGCGGCGGCTGTGATTACGCCTTCCGGAGCGCCGCCCGAGCCCATGACGGCGTGGACGCCTGTCCCGATGACGGCGGCCGCGATGCCGGCCGACAAATCGCCATCGCCGATCAGCCTGATCCTGGCGCCGGCCTTGCGAATGTCTGCAATCAGCTTTTCGTGCCGCGGGCGGTCGAGCACGATAATCACCAGATCTTCGACGTCGCGGTGCATGCGTTTGGCGATATTTTTCAGATTGTCGACTACCGGCGCGTCGATATCCACCGCGCCCTTGCAGGACGGGCCGACCACGATTTTCTCCATGTAGCAGTCCGGCGCGTTCAGCAGCCCGCCGCTTTCGGAGGCGGCCAGCACGGTGATGGCGCCTGGCGCTCCGGTGGCACACAGGTTCGTGCCTTCCAGGGGATCGACGGCGATGTCTACTTCTGGAACTTCGGTGCCGTCGGGAAACTCGGCGCCGACTTTCTCGCCGATGTAGAGCATGGGCGCCTCATCGCGTTCGCCCTCGCCAATCACGATGGTGCCGCGCATGGGAATCGAATCCATGGTTTTGCGCATGGCTTCGGTCGCCACCTGGTCGGACAGCTTGCGTTCTCCCTGGCCCATGGTGTGTGCGGAAGCGATAGCGGCAGTTTCCACCACCCGCAGGAATCTTGAAGCAAGATCGCTTTCGATATTTCGGCCGAAGGTGCTGTGCCTTGGCTTCTGATTTGGTAACAGCGGTCATGAGTGAGTGCCCCCTGAGCGATAAAAGTTATTTATAAGCGCGGTCAATGAATATACCGCCGATGCAGTGGGGGAGGGAAAGTTACGAGCGGGGGAGTGGTGTGGGGCGGACACTCCTGTCCGCCGCTTTTGATCTTGATTTTGATGTGCGACTCAGTGCTGCTGTGATCAAAAGCAAAGTCAAAGGCGGCGGGCGAGGGCGCCCGCCCCACACAGGACTATCTAGAACGCGTCGATGCCGGTGACGCTCTGCCCGATGATCAGGGCGTGGATGTCGTGCGTGCCTTCGTAAGTCTTCACTGACTCCAGGTTTGCCATGTGGCGGAAGATGGGGTACTCGTCGGCGATGCCGTTGGCGCCCAGGATGTCGCGGGCCATGCGGGCGCATTCGAGCGCCATCCAGACATTGTTTCGTTTGGACATGGAAATGTGTTGCGGTCGCGGCTTTGTCTTTATCTTTGAGGCGTCCGACTTGCAGAGCCAGAAGCTGGCCTTTGGTGATCTCGGAAATCATCCAGGTGAGTTTCTCCTGCACCAACTGGTGCGAGGCGATGGGCTTATCGTGGAATTGCTTGCGGAACAATGAATATTGCAGCGCGCAGTCGTAACAGGCCATGGCGGCGCCGATTGCGCCCCAGCCGATCCCGTACCGCGCCTGGCTCAAGCACATTAGTGGAGACTTCAAGCCTCCGGTCTTAGGCAGCAGATTCGATTCCGGAATGTGCACGTCCTGCAGGGAAAGACTGGACGTAACCGAAGCACGCAGCGACCACTTGCCGTGGACGTCTTCGGCGCGGAATCCGGGGCGATCGGTCTCGACGAGGAAGCCGCGGATCTTGTTGTCCTCGTCTTCTACCTTGGCCCAGATAATTGCGATGTCGGCGATGGAGCCGGACGTGATCCACATCTTTCTCGCCATTGAGGACGTATTCCTTGCCTGACTTTCTAGCCCGCGTACGCATGCCGCCGGGATTGGAACCGAAATCGGGCTCGGTGAGGCCGAAGCAGCCGATCTTTTCGCCGGTCTGCATGACCGGAAGCCAAGTCTGCTTTCTGCTCGTCGCTGCCGAAAGCGTAGATGGGATACATGGCCAGCGAAGAGTGCACGCTGACGAAAGAGCGAACACCGCTGTCGCCGCGCTCCAGTTCCTGCATGACCAGTCCGTATTCGACATTCGACATCCCGGCGCAGCCGTAGCCTTTGAGGCTGGCGCCATAAAGGCCCAGGTCGGCCATGGGCTTGACCAGTTCCTTTGGGAAGCGGCCGGCGCGGTTGCACTCCTCGATGATGGGGATGAGGTTGTCCTCGATGAACTTGCGGGTGGTGTCGCGGACCAGGCGTTCGTCGTCGGTGAGCAAAGAGTCGAATTCGAGGAAATCAACTCCCCGGAACTTGATGGCCATCAGATTCTCATTTCTGTTTCTTCGCCGCGTGTTTCGAACTGTGCGGTGAACATTGCCGGGAGGGGCAGGCACTCTGGGAGTGGAAACTCTTGAAGGTAACAAAGGGGGAGAGGGCAGTCAAACTGGCCTTGGCGGTGGTCTTCATTTTGAACGTATGCAGATACGCCGGCGTCATCCTGAAGGGCTTCAGCCCTGAAGGATCTAGCGCGGACCATCCAATTGCTCTGAAGGTGCAGATTCGCTGCGCGCTAGATCCTTCGCTTCGCTCAGGATGACGCATCATGAAGAAAAAGGACGGCCGCTTACAGGGTGGGGAAGTTATTTGGATCTGCCTGCACCGGATGGGCATTTTCATGCACGTGGCTGTCTTCCTGGGGCATGTGAATACGCCACCAACGTTCTGCATCTTCTGCAGTCCAGGAGTCGCTGCAGGCCGCCGGTGTGCCATCGGGAACCGGGCCTATTAATCGGCTGTCAGTCATAATTCTTCACAGGCGAGATTCATGAGAGACGGCAAGTCAATGAGCACATTGGCGATGTTACAACAACAGCCGGGTCAGAGACGTGTCGAACTCGGGTGCCGAGCCGATCTGGTTAGAGACCATTTTGGGCTGTGCTGAACTCTTCGACGAACCGGGCTAGTTATCGAGGGTTTTTTACAATCTTTTTGCAACTGCGGGACGCAGGCACAACGGGTAGGCATCTAAACTTTTAGTCGGGTTCATATTTGTTTGGACTTGGAAGCGGGCAATTGTTCCGGCGCGTGAACAATTGGTGCACAGCGAGGAATACATAGTCTCTACGCTTCCGGATGAAGCGAAGCTGGGCCGGTCGCGCGGCTTAAGTAAGTTGCATGGCGGTTGAAAGACGGGCACAATACAGCGGTTTCTAGGACTGGCGATTTGAAGACGCACAAGGCATCAATACGGCGTGCGGCCCTTTCCGGTGTTATCTGCTTGGTAACCTTGGTTGGCTCCGGACTCGCGGCCGATGTTCCTGCTCCGCACCCCTCCCTAGACCAGGGATTTCGTCTGCTCTACAACCTTGATTTTGAGCAGGGCCACCAGATGTTTCTCTCCTGGCAGCACGAGCATCCTCAGGACCCTGTCGGACCGACGGCAGAGGCAGCGGGAATTCTCTTCTCGGAATTTCACCGGCTGGGCGTCCTCGAAGGCCAGTTTTACGAGAATGACAAGAAGTTTTTGAACCGCGACGAGAAGGAACCGGACCCGGGCGTGCGGGACCGCTTTAACGCGGCCTTGACCCGCGCCCAAAACCTCGCGAGCTCTCGCCTGGCAGCCAATGCCAAGGACCGCGATGCGTTGTTTGCCATGACGCTTACGTCCGGTCTGCAGGCCGACTACGCGGCGATGATTGAGAAGAAGAATATGTCGTCCCTGCATTACACGCGCGAAGCCAATGACTGGGCAGACCAGCTATTGGCTGTGGACCCGAAATGCTATGACGCGCGGGTGGCTACAGGATTCAGCAAGTACATTATCGGCAGCATGGCGGCGCCGGTCCGCTGGGTATTGCGGATGGGCGGAGTTTCAGGGGACAAGAAGCAGGGCATCGTGGAGTTGCAGATGACCGCCGATCACGGTCAGTACCTGGGGCCATTTGCGCGCATCCTGCTGGCGATTGCCTACGTCCGTGACAAGGACAATGTCCGTGCCCGGGAGCTGCTGGCGAGTTTGCGCGACGAGTTTCCCAAGAATACGTTGTTCACGAACGAGATTGCGCGGCTCGATGCGGCGCATTGAACTCAGCCAATGTCATCCTGAGCGGAGTAGGGGTTTCGCGGAGCGAAACCTCTACGCAGTCGAAGGACCCCTATAAGCTTAGCTTCTCTGCTGCCGGAGTTCGCGCGAGAGACGTCCGCGACGCCCCGCCGACAACGTAAGTATCGTTGAGCTGGTAGGGATCCTTCGACTCCGACGGCGCATTCGCGAGCGAATGCGCCGTCTCCGCTCAGGATGACAGCCTCCTCAAAGTGGTGCAGTTGCAGCTTGGGTTGCGGCCTGGTTCACTGGAAATTCACCGCTTTGTAACAATCCTGTAACATTCGCGGCGTAGAACTGCCCCTACAAACTAATAAGGAGGAAACATCGCGTGATTCGACGCATTGCGCTATTGTGCGTTCTTCTGGCTGTCCCTGTTGCTTTCGGTCAGACGACCGTGAATGGGGCCGGCGCAACCTTCCCTAATCCGATGTACCAGAAGTGGTTCAGCGAATACCACAAGGCCCATCCGGATATTCAGTTCAACTACCAGTCCATCGGCAGCGGCGGCGGCATCCGTCAGGTGCTCGCGCAGACCGTGGATTTCGGCGCCAGCGATGGTCCGATGACGGACGAGCAACTTTCCCAGGCCAAGACCAAGATCCTGCACATCCCGACCGTGATGGGGGCAGTGGTTCCGGCCTACAACGTTCCCGGCGTCAGCACCGAACTGAAGTTCACGCCTGAGGCGCTGGCGGGAATTTTCCTGGGCAAGATCACAACCTGGAACGATCCGGCGATCGCCAAGGCGAACCCCGGGGTCAACCTGCCCAATCAGACCATCATCGTCGTCCATCGCTCGGATGGCAGCGGCACCACCTACATCTTCACCGACTACCTCTCCAAAGTGAGTTCGGAATGGGCGAATGGCCCGGGAAAGGGACTTCTGTGAAGTGGCCCGTCGGTCTGGGCGGCAAAGGCAACGAAGGTGTGGCCGGAATGATTCGCCAGATGCAGGGTGGGATCGGCTACATCGAACTCATCTACGCCGTGCAAAACAAGATTGACTACGGCTTGGTGAAGAACGCAGGCGGAACTTTCGTAAAGGCCTCTCTGGAAAGCGTGACCGCCGCTGCGGCTTCGGTTAAAAGCATGCCTGCGGATTTCCGCGTCTCCATCACCAACGCTCCGGGTAAGGACGCCTATCCCATCTCCAGCTTCACCTGGCTCCTGATTCCGGAAAAGTCCAAGGAAGCCGCCAAGGGTAAAATCCTTGCCGATTTCCTTAACTGGATGGTTGACGACGGCCAGAAGATGACGGCCGAGCTGACCTACGCGCCCTTGCCGGGCAGCGTAGCGGAAAAGGTGAAGGGCGCGATCAAGTTAGTGCAGTAGCGGCCATTGTTTGGTAATAACGATCACATACGGGGACGGGTTTTCAAACCCGTCCCTCTATGTTTGTAGTGTTGTTGAATTCGACGACGTGTCCGGCCTCCCGTCCATCTGTCTACTGTTCTATACTTACTGCGATGAAGCGTGTTTTGGCGATTGCGGCTGTGTTGGTGTTCCTTGTGTCTTCCTCCCATCTCTACGCGGCGGAAAAGCAATACGCGGATGGCCAGATTATTACGGTGGAGAAGAAATTTCACGACCGGGTGTTGTATTACCAGGTGAAATACTCCGATCATCCAGGAAGATCCGTACTACGAGATTACATTGCGATCGGGAGATCTGATGCTGTTGACGGAGTTCACGCCTCGGCACGCTGACGACGATTTGCCTGACGGATTGACCGGAAGCGCCAAGGTACAGATCAAAGTTACAGACAAGCATCATGTGTGGGTGAAGCGGGAAGGCGGAATGGAACTGCAGTTTTGCTGGTGAAACGCCTGCCCACGACCGAAACCGCGGCGGACCCTGAACCCGCACCGGCCAAGAAGTAGTTCGACGCGATTGCCTCGGCTTCTGCTGTATCTGCCAAGGATCCCTGATTTCTGTCAACGTGTTTCTGCTGAATCATGACTCGCCTTGCGTTAGACAATCCGGCCTACTACATCAACCGGGAAGCTTCCTGGCTGGCCTTCAACCGGCGCGTCCTCGAAGAGGCGCAGGATGAAGCCAACCCGCTGCTCGAGCGGCTGAAATTTCTCGCCATCACAGCCAGTAACCTGGATGAATTCTTCGAAGTGCGCGTGGCTGGGCTGGTGCAGCAGATTGAAGATGGCTACACCGAAGCGGGGCCGGATGGATTGACCCTGGTGGAAGAGCGCGATGTGGTCTCCCGCGAGACGCACGAGTTTGTGGATGACCAGTATCGCTGTTGGAACGACAAGCTGCGCCCCGCGCTTTCTGAGAATGGCATCCGCGTTCTGGGGATCCACGAACTGGATGCGCGTGCCCGCGCCTTCATTGAAGAGTACTCCGAAAAGGAACTCGACCTGCTGCTGACGCCGGTCACGGTGGACCCGGCACATCCTTTTCCGCGAGTCATCAACAAGGCGCTGTGCGTGGCTTTCCTGCTGCGACGGCGCCGGCGTTCTGCGCTTACCTACACTGGCGTAGTCACCGTGCCGCGCGCCTTGCCGCGTTTAGTGCGGCTGCCATCGGACGGAACTGACGACTTCATTTTTCTCGCTGACCTGGTGGCCTTCCACGCCTCGAAGATGTATCACGGCTACGATATCGTTTCTTCGGCGGCGTTCCGGGTCACGCGCAACAGCAATCTCTACCTGGCGGAAGAAGAATCGCGCAACCTGCTGGAATCTGTCCGCACCGAGCTGCACAATCGCCGCAAGGGCGATGCGGTGCGGCTGGAGATTGAGGCTGACGCCGATCCCGAGATCATCGAACGGCTGCGCACCAACTTTGAGCTGGAGCCGTGGCAGGTCTTTTCCGTCAACGGGCCGGTGAATCTCTCGCGGTTGTTCAACATCTACGAGCAGACGGGTCACCCGGAAATCAAATTCAAACCGTTTTCTCCGCGCGAACTGCGGCTGACCGCAAAATCGCAGGACCTGTTCGAGGAACTGCGGCGCCACGACGTTCTGTTGCACCATCCGTTCGACTCGTACGATGCGGTGGTTTCATTCATCGAGGCTGCGGCGCAGGACCCGCGCGTGCTTTCGATCAAGCAGACCCTGTATCGGACGAATGAGCATTCGCTGATTGTTCCCGCCTTGATTTCAGCGGCGGAAAAGAAGGAAGTGACCGCGGTTGTCGAGCTGAAAGCGCGCTTCGACGAAGACACCAATATCCGCTGGGCCCGCGATCTCGAAGATGCCGGAGTGCAGGTCTTCCACGGCCTGGTCGGATTGAAGACGCACTGCAAGCTCTCCCTGCTGGTACGCCACGACTCCGACGGCGTGACCCGCCGCTACGCTCACCTGGGGACCGGGAACTACAACGCGAACACGGCGCGAATCTACACCGACTTGAGCCTGCTTACCGCCGATCCGGAGATCACGGCTGCGGTGCACGACGTTTTCAGTTTTCTCACGGCATACGCCGAACATCCCAACTACGAGCCCTTGCTGGTCGCGCCGCTCGACCTGGCGGAGCGCTGCCTGGGGTTGATCGAACGCGAAGCTGAGCATGCTCGCCACGGGCGCCCGTCGCGCATCATCGCCAAGATGAATGCCTTGCTGGACAAGAACATCATCATGGCGCTGTATCGCGCTTCGCAGGCGGGAGTTGAGATTGACCTGATCGTCCGGGGAATGTGCGCGCTGCGTCCCGGAGTGCGAGGGGTGAGCGACCGCATACGAGTGCATAGTATCGTCGGCCGCTTTCTTGAACACAGCCGCATTTTTCATTTCTGCAACGGGGGCCAGGAAGACGTTTATCTCGCCAGTGCCGACTGGATGCCGCGCAACCTGTACGAACGCGTTGAAGTGATGTTTCCGCTGAAAGATGCGATGGCCCGCGAGCGCGTCCGGCACGAAGTCCTGGATGCCTACCTGGTGGACAACGTAAAGTCCCGCGTGCTGATGAAAGACGGCGTCTACGTGCGCAGCTGGCAGGCGGAGGGAAAACGCAAGCCCCCGGCAGGAGCCGCGGCTTTCAGCGCGCAGGACTTTCTGCTGGGCGTGGCTGAAGGCAAACAGGCGGTGGAAGCCATGCCCGTGCCCGGGCCTCGCAAGGCGCGGCGAGTGGTGATGAGGTAATCCGAAATGATTCTCTATTTTCTGCGTCACGCCAGCGCCGGAGTGCCGGTCAGCAATCCTCAAGAAGGACGAAAAACGCGCGCTCGACGAAACCGGAATCGAGCAATGTGGATACGTGGGCCGCGCCCTGGCTGCGCTGGACGCTCAGGTGGACATTATTATTTCGAGTCCATTGAAGCGCGCGGCGCAGACCGCATCATTGGTAGGCAATGAGATGGGTCACGAGGGCAAGCTGCAGTTGGAAGACGCTTTGCGGCCGACGGCGACCTTCGCGGATTTCCGCAAGATGCTCGACAAGTACGCGAAGCACGACGCCATCATGGTGGTGGGCCACAACCCGAGCTTGAGTGAGTTCCTGGGCCGCGCCATCAGTCAAGGCGGCTGCGAAGCGGCCATTGAACTCAAGAAGGGCGCGGTGGCGCGGACGGAAGTGAACCGCAATGCCGGGTCGCTGACCTGGTGCCTCACACCCAAGATTCTGCGCACACTCTACGCCGCGGCAGCGGAAAGCTCGCGACCAAAGACTTCACGAAAGTAGTCTTTCTCCTTTTCGACAGCCCACAATTCCAGGTCTACGGTGGCGCGCGGCTTGGCCTGCAGGGTCAGTTTGATCTCGCCCCGCCCCACCCGCACCCCGGCGCCGCGGACAGCGCCGCTGCGTCCCAGGTTGAGAGCGCGTGCCAGCCGCAGCAGGAGTGAGGCCTTGCGGACGAACTGCTGATCATCCGGCGGCAGGATTTTCATAAAGGTGTCTCCCGGCGCGGGCCGCGATTTGCCGAGATAACGTGCTGTGGCCGCGATAATTCGCCGCTGCTCCGGGGTGTAGCCCAGGATCTCCGAGTGGGCGATGATGTAGTAGGCGTGGCGGTGCCTCCCGTTGCGATTGACGTAGTCGCCAACTTCGTAAAGCATGGCCGCCGCCGAGATCCATTCCTCATATTCCGTGGGCAGACGGTGCAGCGATTTCAGAGCCTTAAACAGGTACATGGCGAACTGCCGGACTTGCAGGGCATGGTTCAGGTCCACGCGGTAGTGGGCGACGGCAGTCAGGATGGAGTCCCAGCGCTCGGATTCGATGTGCTTGCCGGACCGGGTGCTGCGATCGTATTCGGCCGCCATTTGCGCCAGCAGTCCGTCACGCAGTCCCAGGGGCGAGTATCGGAAACCCGACAGCTGGCAGCGCTCAAGAAGTTCGGAGTAGACCACCGCGCCGGCGACCACGATTTCAGCGCGTCGCGGACCGACGCCGGAAAGCTTCTTGCGCTCGACGATGGGCAGACGCGCCAGCATCTTCGCGATGGGACGCATCTGGGCGCGGGAGACGGCAGTGGCGCGCGCTCCTTTCGTCTTGTACAAACCGTGACAGATCGCTGCCAGGGATGCGGCCGTGCCCGAAGTCGCGATCACGATTTTCGGACGCGATCTGTTGATGCGGTCAGCGATCCGCCCAATTTCCCTTTCCACAAAGCCGCGCAGCCGTCGCAATTCCGCCTTGCGGGGCGGATCGTGGGTCAGGAATTCGTTGGTCAGCCGTACCGCGCCCAGGGGCAGACTCACCGTGTCACGGATGTGGCCCTTGCTGGACACAGTCAGCTCACAGCTGCCGCCGCCCAAGTCGACCATGAGCGTGTGTGGCGGCGCTAATACGCAGACTTGAGACCAGGCCGAGGTGAATCAGCCGCGCTTCTTCCAGTCCAGAGATGATTTCGACTTTCCAGCCTGTGGCCGAGCGCACCCACTCCAGAAAAGCCCGCGAGTTACGCGCATCGCGCAAGGCGCTGGTGGCCACCGCCCGTACTGTGTCTGCGCCCTCCTGCTGTACCGCGCGATGGAAGCGGCGGAGCGCCTTGACGGTGTCGTCGATGGCGTCGGGGGAGAGAAAGCCGTTGCGGAAGACGCTGTCGCCCAGGCGCGTGACCTGGCGATCTTCATGAATCTCAATCAGTCGCCGCCCGGAAAGGCGCGAGATTTTCAGGCGGACGGAGTTCGATCCGATATCGACCGCAGCAAGAGTTGGCATGCGAGGGCAATAGTGTAACGCTAAGGCTGGCGATGTGGGAGAAGATGGCTAGCGCGCGGTTTTGAACGGATCCAGGACCTTCACTCCGAGCTGCTTGAAGTCCCTTTCGTTCCGGGTGGCAACGATTAAGTTGTGGATCCGAGCGGTGACGGCGATCATGACATCTTCGAGGAGGCGTTCGGCCTTACCTTCCATCAGACGTGGGTATTCACGGAAACAACGGGCGTCCATGGGTAAGACCTGGAAAGACTGTGCCAGTTGATCCACCCAGAGCTCGATCTCGGCTGCCTTCAAGGGGTCCTGGCGGCGGGTGAGATCGACGCCCGTCTGCACCTCACCGATGGTCACCGCCGAAAGATAGATTTGCTCCTCCTGCAGCCCGCTGATCCATGAGACCACCGCGCCGTGCGGTTTGGGTTTACGCAGCTCCGATACTACGTTGGTGTCGAGCAGGTAGCGGTTCAACTGAAGTCCACCGGTGGTCGTCGTCGTGGCTTGCGGCGTGGCGGAGCCAGCTTGTTGACTCGGGGCCCAGCCTCAAGAAGAAGGGTCTTCAGGCTTGGCCGCGATGCGTCCTGTAGACGACGCCATTCGTCGAAGGGGACCAATACCGCCTCCGCAATGCCACGCCGGGTGACGAGCTGGGGGCCGTTCTTTAGAGTGGTATTCAGCAATTCGCTGAACCGGGCTTTCGCGTCCTGCAGCTGCCACTCGCTCATTTTCGTTTCCTCTGGTTTGATTATATGACTAGTCAATACTGGCACCGGCGTCTTGCCGGTTACGGAGTGAGCGCCTAACCGCAAAGGTCGCAAAGGATTCACCGAGGGCGCAAAGAACATCCTTGATTTCGGGCAGTGATGCAGTTGGCTTGCGCATTAGGCCGGTTAAGCTGGAGATCCTTCGCTACGCCTGAAAAACGGCTCTGCTCAGGATGACAAAGTCGTGTAAAGGACGAACTGCACCATTGCCCGATTTCTGCGCTTCTAAGACCGGGCCGCTTGGTTTGCTATGCTACGCGGATGCCCCGGACTTTCCTTATCGATACCGACGTGGCCTCCGACGATGCCGTCGCCCTCATCATGGCCCTGCGTGCTCCCGATGTGAACGTGGTCGCGATCACGACCGTGGCGGGGAATGTCGAAGTCGCTCAGGCGACGCGCAACGCCCTCTACACGGTTGAGCTGTGTGGGGCCAGCGTCCCGGTCTTTGAGGGCGCTGAAAAGCCGCTGCAGCGTGTCCACGAGAGTGCGACATGGTTTCATGGCCGCGACGGATTTGGGGACCACGGCTATCCGTCGCCCCGGCAGAAACCCGAGAAGCTGCACGCTGTGGACGCGATCATTGAAGCCATCGAAGCCAATCCTGGAATCGTTGTGGTCACCCTTGGCCCGCTCACCAATCTCGCTTTAGCTCTAGCGCGGAAACCTGCCCTTGCGGCTCAGGTTGGGCGTTTTGTGGTGATGGGAGGCGCGCCCTGTTGTGAAGGCAACGTGACCCCGGCGGCGGAGTACAACATCTGGGTCGATCCCGAGGCGGCGCGGATCGTAATGCTAAGTGGACTGCCGGTGGAGTTGGTCGGCTGGCAAACCTGCCGCGGCGACGCTGTGCTCAACGAGGCCGACATTGCGCGCGTCCTGGGCTTCGGCAATCCCGTGGCGCGGTTTGCTATCGAGTGCAATAGCCGGGCGCGCGAAGCCTACAAGGAACAGACTGGCGAGGACGGCATCTCGCTGCCGGATCCAGTGGCGATGAGCGTTGCCCTCGATCCGACGATCGGGAATCAGTGGAGCGAGCACTTTGTGGATGTGGAAATCCACAGCGAGTTGACGCGAGGGATGACGGTTGTGGATCGTCTCAATGTGGCCGGCGGATGAACGGAATCGAGCGGTCTGGGCTGAAGCGTTGCGGAAGGGAAGTAAGAGCAAAATCTGCTGGACGATTGATAACCGGCGTTGGAAGGAAGCGCTGTTTGCCGCGCTGCAGTAAGTCCCTGTCATCCTGAGCGCAGCCAGTGCGTTCGCTTGCGAACGCGTTGGCGGAGTCGAAGGACCCCTGCCTTCATTCACTTCATGTGCTGAGATGGAAACCTAAAATGCCGGCACTTGGTGCGCTGATAGGGGTCCTTCGACTGCGTCTTCCATTCGCGAAGCGAATGGAAGACTCCGCTCAGGATGACACTTTGAGGTTGGAGTTAGAGCATTCCGCCGGTTTCGATCTCGAGGATGGCTAAGGCCCTCTCCAGCTTGCCGACGGCCTGTCCAATTTCAGGATGTTCACCAATCTTGTCCTGGAGGGCCTTCAGCAGGCGGTGGGCTCCGGCGACATGTTCGGCCGCTTGACGTGGATCGGAGCCTGGTTTCTGGTCTTCAGTTTCCATTTCAAACTACCTCTATTCGTATTTTAGTCCTGCCACGGGATCGGCGCACACTTCGCGGGATCCGCTGGACGTACCTCAAATCGAACCACCGAATGCAGAGACGATTCGAACACCGCGGGCCACCAGCTTTTCGATGTCCTGCACCGGCTGAATCCCTCCCCGGGCCCCGGCTGCGGTGCAGTTCAGCGCGGCAGCGGCGCAGGCGAAGTCGAGCTGACGGGCCAGCGGCCAGCTCTGCAAAAGCCCATAGATAAATCCGGCGTGGAAGATGTCCCCCGCGCCGGTAGTGTCCAAGGTTTTCACTTGAAATGCAGGGGCGTAGTGAAACTGCGAGCCGTCCCAGGCCAGCACGCCCTCGTGTCCCAGGGTTGCGGCGGTAAGACGGCAACCATAGCGATCGCGAACTACGGGTAGAGACTGCCGCAGGTCTTGGTTGCCGGTCAGGCGTCCGGGAATATCGCGGCTGGTAATGAGATAGTCGATTTTCTCCAACAGCGTTTCTACACCGGGGTAGAGATCGTCGAGGTCAGCGACTACTGGGATGTCACGATCGCGGGCCCAGCCGGCGGCGAGCGCTGCGGCGGCGGTATCGTGTCCATCTACGTGAAGAACGCGAGCATTGGTGATCCACTCCTGTTGGAGTTCTTGCGGCCTCAAGGTTAATCCGTTGTCGCGCTTCCAGAGAACCGTGCGCTCTCCAGCGTCGTCAACCAGAATGACTGCCTGCTGACTGGCGCATCCTGGTGCGGTAACGAGATGTGTCTCGACGCCCAGGCGATCGAACTCGGCGCGGTGGATCGCAGCGGCGCTGTCGTCGCCGATCTTGCCGACATAGCGAGTCCGCAGACCCCATTGTTGACAGGCAGCGACTGCGGTTGCGACCTGTCCGCCAGGCAGGATGTCAGCGGAGCGGAATTCGACTTTGGATCCCAGCGTGGGATAGTGGGGAAGACGAATTAAGGTGTCGGTGGCATTCAGTCCCACACCGACCAGATCAACTTTGGGGAATGGATTCACGATGGATTCAGTTGAAGCGAGTCGTCCGCCAGAGTGTTGTGCCGCAAATTAGAAGCAGAGCAACGGTCGCGGTAATCAAAAGCACTGCCGGGCCCCAGTGGAAAGACAGACGCGGGGCGCGGGCCAGGACGGCGAAGAATATGAAGGCGCCGGTGGCGACCGCGATCAGAATCCAGTCCCAGATCGTACGCGGCGGCCTGACTTCTCCTTCCATCTGCATGCCTTGCATGCGCGCCTCAACGTAGTCCTCGGCAATGTTGTAGCGTCGGGATTCGCGTTGGGAGGCCTCCTGCCAATGAGCCTGCTCCTTGCCGGCTGCGGACGAAAACGCAATCGCGCCCACTCCCAGCATCATCAGCAGCGATCCGCCGACGACTTGCATATAGGTGGAAGAGCCACTGCCGTGGAGCTCGCCGAAAACAAAGACGCCCCACAGCAATCCCCAGAGCTGGTTGGAGTTGGATAGCGGAATGCCGCGGCTGATGCCGACGTATTTCGCGGCATATTGCTGAAAGACGTCGCCGATCACCCAGATGAACCCGCCCAGCATCAGCCAGAAAAGTACGTCCCGGGCGGTGGTCAATTCATGCCAGAGCGGGTTGAGCCCGAGATATCCGACGGCGAGAGCGGACATCATTCCCAGCTCTCCGAAGGTGAAGAACGTGACGAAGGAGAGTGGGTTCATCCCGGACAGATAGGCCTTTCGATACGGGATGTACATCGTTCCCCAAAGAGTGCCGGCGCCCAGCGCGGCCCAGACACCGCGCATGGAATGGGCCGCAGGCGCCTGGGTAGCGGACGCCCTGGCCAGCAAGGCCGCGCCCACACACATCACCACGGCGCCGCCCAGTACACCGGTCCAGCGACGCCAGCCGGCCTGGCGCAGCTCATTGAAGAAGATGAAACCCCAGAGAATGCCGAGGAGGCTGTTGGAATTCCACAGCGGGAAGGCGATGCTAAGACCGATATCGCGGATCGCAAAGATCGTCATCGTGTTGGCGACGGCCCAAAGGCATCCCGCGAGAAGGGCCCAGATGATGAGGTGAGGAGCACGGCGAAGGTCGGCGCGGACGGACGACGTGCCGAGGATCAAGGCCGGCACACTCCAGCGCGCGAGAAACACTCCGGTCACCATGATGAGTGAAATCACGATTGGTGACACACCAACTGAGACGAGCTTAGTCGGCGCCTCGGCCGCCCCGAGCCAGGCACCTGCGGTGAAACCGGAAAGGATGCCCAGGGCTTGCAGCTTGCGCGGACGCGACTGCGCCACAGCAGCTTCATTCACGGGCGTCACGGCAGTTGGCATGGTCTGTGGCCTTCAGTGAATGGATTGCAAGAGAAGCAAGCCGCCGATCAGAACCGCGACCGGGACCCAGAAGTGTACGTCGGTCAGGACGCTGCTCCACCAGTGGCGTGGCGGTTCGCGATTGTCGACTGGTGGCATTTTCGTCACAGAGCCGTACGATTATAGCGGGTGCAGTCGGCACAAGAACCACGTAGGGGCAGATGTCCTCATCTGCCCAGTCGAGCGCAGCTCGACAAGGTCTTTCCCACAGCGAAAATCTGCGGAGCTTCGCTCCGCCGGGCAAATGAGGACATCTGCCCCTATGTGGTTCTCGGTGATTCGCGGTTCGGCGTTCTCAGGTAGGCAATTACGAAAAGAGTGCCCAGCAGCAGGTCAACGACGCCGAATAGCAGATCGGACGAGTGCATGCGGCCTTGCGCGACCAGGATCACGACCGCGATGGCGTAGCTGAATTTTTCAAAAACCGAGGGAATCATCAGCGGCCGATAGCGTGTCGGGTCGGTGGCAATGATGAAAAATGCGAATTGCCAGGCCAGTGCTGCACCTACGAATCCGTAGAAGAACGCCGGATGGGTGATGGGCGGGGGATCTTTTTGCCCGATCAGATTGAACATGAAGTAGAGCGGGGTCAGCGTCAGCAGGCCCCAGATGGCGGCGATCCGGAAGAGAATTTTGGCAAATTTCATGGCAGCTCCCAATACGAGTTCATCCGGTAGCGGTTGATTTTTTTGCACCGGTTCTTTCGCCCCTTTGGGGCTCCTTCGTGCGCCGATTTTACCCAGGGCTTGCGCCCTGGGCTACATTCTTACGGCGCTTCGCGCCTGCGTGAACGACCCAGAGTTTACACGCAACTGCGTTATTCGTAGCGCAGGGCTTCGATCGGATCCAGGCGAGAGGCGCGGATAGCTGGCACCATGCCGCTGACCAGGCCCACGATCGCGAGAATGACAGTGGCTGCAATCAGCGTCCCTGGGGCGATGATCAGGCGGATGTCGCCGGCCGCGCCATTTTTGGCGAAGGCGCTGTAAAGAGTCAGCCTGCCGACCGACAGCGCGACCGTGTAAGCCAGGACAACTCCCAGTATGCCTCCGATGAAAGTGATGGTCAGGGCTTCCGCCAGGAATTGCAGCAGAATGTACTTTCGTTGCGCGCCCAACGCCTTTTGCACTCCAATCTCGCGGGTACGTTGCGTGACTGAGACCAGCATGATGTTCATCAGGCCGACGCCGCCGATCCCGAGAGTAAGCGTGCCGATGAAGCCCATCAGCACTTTCAATCCCAGGGTAATAATCTCGAACTGATGTACCTGCGTCATGAGGTTGAACACTCTTACCGCCTGGCGGTCGGTCTGGTTAAACTTGTGTGGCACCGCCAGGATGGTGCGGACGGACTGCTCCAGGCGCTCGTATTCAGGCGTCTGGTAGGTGAACCAGATTGAATCCAGGAAGTGCGTGTCTTTCAGGTCGCTCATGGTGGTGAAGGGGACGTAGAGGGTTCGATTGATGTCGCTGTCTCCTTCCTGCATCTTGGGGTCCAGGATACCGATGACCTCGAAGCTAAGACCATTGAGCCGGATGCGTTCACCCAAAGCGTTGCGTCCGGAGAAGAGCTTTTCTTTGGCTTCCGACCCGATTACCACAACCCGCGAGTGCTGGATCTGGTCTTCGGCGTTATAGAAGCGGCCCTGTGCCAGTTTCAGCACGCGGATGGCAGGCAGGTTGGTGATAGTTGCCGGTCACATTGAAATCGAAGGTCCTGGTGTCGTATTGGGTGTGGACCTGCTTGCTGACTTCGGGCGTGATGTTGGTAATCTGAGGAAGATTGGCGGATAGCGTGTCCACATCTTCCTGCGTGAACCGGGTGAGGACTCCAGCTTTCTGACCACCTGCCTGCATCGAGGTGCGGCCTGGAACGACGATCACCAGCTTGGTACCGAAATTCGCGAAAATATTGGCGCAGGCCTGGCCGAAGCCGTCGCCATAAGCCAGCAGCATAACGACCGTGGCAATTCCCCAGGCCATGCCCAGCATGGTGAGCGCAGTACGGCGGCGGTTGTGGCGCATCGCGGTGTAGGCTTCGCGGAGCAGATCCTGGAACATAAGGAAAATTTAGTAATTTGGTAATTGAGTAATTTCAACCCCGGCCACTGAATTTTTCAATTACACAATTACTCAATTACAAAATTACTCAATCTGTTTCACTCTTGCCGGAGGGCTTCTACCGGTTGCAGCATGGCGGCCTTGCGCGCGGGATAGAGACCTGCAACTACTCCCGCCACGGTCAGGCTGCAAATGGCCAGGAGAGCTGTCATTGGCACCAGTTTCGGAGGATCGAATCCACCCGGACCTCGTATTGTGCCCAGACCCGCCATCAAGCCGGCCGCCAGTCCCATGCCGATCACGCCACTTCCCAGGGTGAGCAGCAATCCTTCCAGAAAAAAATGCAGCAGGATGCTGCGGTTGGTGGCGCCCAGGGCCTTGCGCAGTCCGATCTCATGAGTGCGTTCGCTGACCGCGACCAGCATGATGTTGATGACTCCGATAGCTCCGAGTGCCAGCGTGACCATGCCGACCGCTCCCAGAAACATGTTCATGACGTCGAAAATTGTTCCCACCATCTTCGATTCCTGGATCGTGTCCCAGCCGTCAAAGGCGTTTTCGTCGCTGACATCGAATTCGTGATTGCGGGCGATGATCTTGTGAACGTCCTCCTCTGCCAGCAGGTGTTCGGAGGTCACGCGTGGCTGGTATTCAACGAAGGAAATCGCGTTCTCGTGATTTTCGCCCTTGACTGGGAAATATGTGGCCATCACCTGAAAAGGGACGTAGCCGCGCATGTTGAGCCAGTTGTTGTCGCCACGTCCGAGATGTGGGATGCTGCCGACGACTTCGAACCTGATGCCGTTCAGCAGTACGATTGCTCCGACAGCCGGACGTCCGGGAAACAAGGTTTTCTTCAGCTCGTTTCCCAGGACGATTACATTGCGCCGCTGCGTTCCGTCCAGTTCGTTCAACCAGCGGCCCTCCTGGAGGGGAAGAAAACTGATCTCGTTCAGCTGGGGTTCGACGCCGAGGATTTCGCCTCCGGCATTGGCGAATTCGCTGACCTCGTGCAGGTCAGTGCGGGAGAGCAGAGGACAAGCGTTGCGGATGTGGGGAGCTTTGGTGCGTATATCCACGTAATCCTGGTAGGTAAGCAGATAAGACCGGGCCGAGTTCATGCTTCCCTTAACCGCGGGCGCACGTCCGGGGAAGATAAACATGATGTCTTTGCCGAACTCGGCCATCTCGCGCTTGTTACCCGAACGGAAGCCTTCGCCTACCCCCACCAGCAGCAGTAACGATCCCACCCCCCAGGCGATGCCGAACATGGTGAGAAAGGAACGCAGCTTGTGGGCCCAGAGGTTGCGGAAGATTTGCGCGAAGATGTCCAAAACCGTGCGCATGGCCGCGGTCATTGTACCTTTTCCGGACAATGTGGGCGCGAGCGCCATCGCTCGTGCTGGCGAGGCGGAGCCTCGCTTTGGTTACCAAATCCTATGACTTCCAGGCCAGCGGTGGCACGATGTGGGCGCTCGCGCCCACATCGTCTGTGTCAGTCGAACTGGATTAGTACGATTTCAGGCGTGGTGCCCAGGCGCAGGGGCGGACCCCATGTACCGGCTCCATACGATACATAGACGAGGAGATTGCCCAAACGTTGCAATCCATAGACGAATTTGCCGTAGATGCGCGAAGTAATCCAGGTGAACGGGAAAAACTGTCCGCCGTGGGTGTGGCCGGAGAGCTGCAGCGAGAAGCCTTCTTCTTCGGCGATTTTCAGCCGGTCGGGAGCGTGGGTCAGCAGGATGCTGGCCCGGTCGCGGTCCACGTCAGCCCTCTGCAGGACGGAGCGAAAGTGGTCGTCGTTGGTTGAGTCCCGGTAGTGGACGCCGACAATCTGCATGCCGTCCACCGTTACTTTTTCATTATTCAGGACCCGTACGCCCGAGTGCTCGACCGCGTTGAGGTACTTGGAAGAATCGGTAAACTCTTCGTGATTTCCCAGAACAAAGAACGCCCCCAGTGGAGCCGCGAGCTCCGCCCACGGCTGGGCAAGTTCACGGACCCGCGCGACCGTTCCGTCGTACATATCGCCGGCGATGAAGACGATGTCAGGATGCAGACCGGTGAGCGTAGTGACGATGCGGCGCAGGAATCGAGGGCCGCGCACGTGGCCGAGATGAGTGTCGGTGACCAGGGCGGCGACGCGTCCGCGCCACGATTCGGGCAGGTTCGGCAGCTTCACGCTGACGCGACGGACGCGGGTCCAGGCGGCGTTGACGATGCCATACAGACTGGCCAGCAGGGCCGCGGCGAAGAGCACGACCACCAGCTCTCGTGGATTGGGATTGAGCCCGAGTAGATGGGCCCCTCCATAAATTGCCCAGCACAAGCATGCCGCCAGGAAGCAGAAACTCAACGTCCCCAGCCAGACCGCGGAGATGGTGTACAGAAGGCGCACCAGAAAATGCGAAGAGCGCCAAGCCATCAGCGATGCCAGCACAAAGCTGACCGACAGCAGGGCCAGGGTTATTTCCAGTCCGGAAATTCGTGAGGGATCAGGCGCTGCCCAGAAGAAGATCCAGGTCCGGTACAAGAACCAGTGAGCCAGGAACAACACCGTTTGAATGATTGCGACGAAGACAGCGATTCGGGACCTCAAGGTTTTGTGTTTTTCTCCGACTTGATTAGATGAGGGAGGGGGGCGATTCGATTTGCGATCTTCGACGGGGCTGTAGGCGCCCCGGGGAGTTAAGTTCCAGGAAGGGCACGGCTTCAGTCGTGCCACGAACGATGTAGGTTTGGGGGCTTTAGCCCCTGGGGTTTGGTTCTGCCGCGAAAGCGAACCTCAGGCGCTAAAGCGCAGCGACGGTTCGGAATTGGTGGCACGAGTGAACTCGTGCCCTTCCCATTTCGTTGAGAACACGAGCGGAGTCTGCGTTCACGAGGGAATACGGCCTAGCAACGCCACAAACGAAGCAGACAGCTCAGGCGACGGCAGATGCAGTTGACGCTTGGCGCGACGGCCCCGCGGCCGGGTGTCATGACCGAAACCGGTTTCTTGCCGGCCAGCGCGGTTCGGGTTTCGATGAGAGTAGTTACCGCCTGGCGGAACTTGGCGCGGGTGATGTTGCGCAGCGCCGAAACCAGGGCCGACTCCTGGACCCCACCGAATTGTTTTTCCGCCTTGTTCGCCAGCTGGACCCAGTCGTGCCAGTCGCCGATGACGTCCTGCATTTGCTTAAGCAACGCGATCAAACGCGTGGTCTCGGCATCCTTGTGCGCCAGTTCCGCAATGTAACGCGCCCGTTTGCCGGTGATCCGGAACTGGTGCAGAGTCCGTTCGGTGACGGCACCGGGATCAACTTCGAGCTCACTCAGTTTTTGCCGGGCCTGGCCTAACGGGTCAGCGTTCTTCGGAATCTCGAGGCCTGCGGCGGTACGCTTCAGGCGTTTGCGCAGCTCGGACACCGTTCTCTTGTCCAGCGACTTGGCCAGCTTTTTTTCCCGCTGGGCGCGTTCCTCAGACAAGGTGCGCATGAGTTGCGACTTGCGTCCTGGCTCCTGCGGAATCTTCAGACTGCGCAAAGCCACGCTCTGGACATCGAGGTCGCGCAGCCGTCCAGCTTTCTTTCGCAGGCGGCCCAGGAGCTTGAGCAGCTTCTTGTCATTGCTGGTGCGACTCGCGGCCAAATCCGAAACCAATACTTCTACCTTGCGGCTGGACGAACGGAATTTATGGACGTTTTCGGGCGCAAGTTTTCCCGCGAGCTTCGGCAACTGCCGGGCAAGCTTGCGGAAAGGAGCGCGTACCTGTTCGGGATGTAGCGGCATACGGTAAAGAACCATGGGCCCAAAAGCAGTTGCGACCAGCTAAACCTGGGAATTTACTCAGTTCGCTCGGACTAGATTTCCGGATGTCCTGACAGAAGCTTCTGCTGAGGCAAGACTAAACTGTCATTTATTTTAACACTGCTGTAACACGATCATGCTACCTTGCCCGGAATGGCTAATCGAGCTCTAGGGGCGCCTCGACTGACCGGACCACAACCTGTTTCGGGACAAGCAGTTACGAAGGAGCCAAAAGACCGCGTGCAGTCGCTGATCACCGCCGGGGACAGCCGCCGCGCGGATGCCGCGTTTTACTACGCCATGGTCGCCTGCGGCCTTTCCGTCATTGCCATTGTAGTTTTGATTGTCTACGAACT
Organism: Terriglobia bacterium; assembly: GCA_963812835.1. Taxonomy (GTDB): domain Bacteria; phylum Acidobacteriota; class Terriglobia; order Terriglobales; family Acidobacteriaceae; genus JAIQFF01. The sequence goes on along the minus strand of CAWEWN010000004.1, from coordinate 1,164,591 downwards.
GATTACCAAGTCGAACCTTTCCTGGCACGCCTTTGGTCTGAAATTCTTTTTCCGCAGCGAGTGGGACCCGGTCAACGATCAATACGGTGCCCTGCCTTTTGTCTACGGCACGATCGTTTCTTCGATTCTGGCGTTGCTAATCGCAGTCCCGCTGGCCATCGGTGTCGCGGTCTACATTACCGAGATGTCGCCCGCGCTGGCTGCGGGGAGCCTTGGCCTTCACGACTGAGTTGCTGGCTGCCATCCCCAGCGTGATTTATGGGTTGTGGGCGATTTTTGTTTTGGTGCCACTGCTTCGTCAATACGTGCAGCCCTGGCTGGCGAAGTACCTCGGCTGGACCACGTCTGTTTGAAGGGCCCGCCCTACGGCATCGGCATGCTGGCGGCGGGAATTATTCTTGCGATCATGGTGGTACCGATCATTTCTTCCATTACACGCGAGGTCATGACCGCGGTCCCGCAGCAGCAACGCGAAGCGGTGCTGGCGCTGGGGGCCACGCGCTGGGAAATGATCCGCACCGGAGTGTTGCGTAACGCTCGCGCCGGCATCATGGGCGGCGTCATCCTCGGTCTGGGCCGCGCGCTGGGCGAAACCATGGCGGTCACCATGGTGATCGGCAACCGCCCGGAAATTGCAAAGTCTCTATTCGCTCCCGGCTACACCATGGCCAGCGTGATCGCCAACGAGTTCAGCGAAGCCACCGGCGACTTGTACCTGAGTGCACTGGTCGAAGTTGGGCTCGCGCTTTTTATCGTGACCATCATCGTCAACATCGTGGCGCAATTCCTGGTATGGACGGTAACGCGCGGTACGCCTGCGAGGGGCAATGCCTAATACAACGGCAAAGGTGATGCTCCCGGCTGATTTTGCTGATGCCCCCATAAGCGTGGTGCGGCGTAGCGTCAATGCCCTGGTCACGGTGGCGGCTGTCGGGGCAGTAGTGCTGGTCCTGCTTCCCCTGGGAGCGGTGTTTGGCTACCTGATTTACAAGGGAATTGGTTCGATCAATCTGGCGTTCCTGACCCAGATTCCCAAACCACCGGGCGAACCCGGCGGCGGTATGGCCAACGCCATCGCTGGATCTGTCTACATTCTGATGATTGCCAGCGTCTTCGGCGTTCCACTCGGAATCGGCGCCGGAATTTATCTCTCCGAATACGGTCGCGGCACTCGCTTCGGAAACGTGATCCGGTTCACCGCGGATGTGCTGAATGGAGTGCCGTCTATCATCGTGGGCATTGTGGCCTATGGCTTAGTCGTGCTCAGCCAGGGACACTTCTCGGCGCTTGGCGGGTGGCGTGGCTCTGGCCATCATGATGGTCCCCACCATCACACGGACGACCGAAGAGATGCTGCTGCTGGTGCCGCAAATCGTGCGCGAAGCCGCCTATGGCCTGGGTGTTTCACGCTGGCGGACCACGCTTATCCATTACGCTTCGCACCGCAACCTCGGGCGTGATCACGGGCGTGATGCTGGCGTTTGCCCGAGTGGCGGGAGAGACGGCGCCACTTCTGTTTACAGCGTTTGGCAATCAGTACTGGAACTGGAAGATGAACCAGCCCACGGCGGCTTTGTCCCTGCAGATTTTCACCTACGCAATTTCGCCCTTCGATGAGTGGCATAAGCAAGCGTGGGCAGGGGCGTTAATCCTGATTGTTCTGATTGTCGCTTCGGTCGGCGCTGTGCGACTTGTGGCCAGCCGCGGTATGCTCAAGGGAGCGAACTGAAACTATGGGCGTTGGAATTCAAGTCGACAAGCTGAACGCCTGGTTCGGCAAGACCCAGGCCCTGTACGACATCAACATGACCGTGGCGGCGAACCATGCCACGGCAGTAATTGGCCCGTCAGGATGTGGCAAGTCGACGTTCGTGCGCTGCCTGAACCGCATGCACGAGACCATTCCCGAGGCCCGCGCCACGGGCCGGGTGCGTATCGGCGAAATGGATGTCTACAACGGAACCTCGGCGGTGCAGATTCGCCGCCGTATCGGCATGGTGTTCCAGAAGGCCAATCCGTTTCCCACGATGTCTATTTATGACAACGTGGCCGCCGGGTTAACTCTGAACGGTTTTCACGACCGCAAGCGACTGGACGAGATCGTCGAACGTTCGCTGGCCCTTTCCGCATTATGGGATGAGGTCAAGGACACGATGAAGAAGAAGTCCGGCGCCAGCCTCTCCGGAGGCCAGCAGCAACGCCTCTGTATTGCCCGCGCCATCGCCGTCGAGCCCCAGGTCTTGCTGATGGACGAACCCTGCTCGGCCCTCGACCCGATTTCGACCGGCAAGATTGAGGAGCTCATCTTCCAGTTGAAGGAACGGTTTACCATCGTGATCGTGACCCACAACATGCAGCAGGCGTCACGGGTCGCGGAATTTACCGGATTCTTTCTCCTAGGCAAGCTGATAGAGTTTGACAAGACCGAAAAGATTTTCACCACGCCGTCAGACAAGCGGACGGAAGACTACATCACAGGCAGGTTTGGATAATGGCGCGAACTCGTTTTCTGCAGGAACTGGACGAACTTCGGGCACGGTTACTCCGCATGGGCGGACTGGCTGAGCAGGCCGTGGACCGCGCCTGCCAGGCGTATATCGAACGCGACCTTACACGCTGCCGCATGGTGCTCGAAGGCGAAACGCAAATCAACATTGCCGAGCGCGAAATTGACGAACTGGCATTCGACCTTCTCGCCATGCAGCAACCCATGGCCGTAGATCTGCGCTTCATTCTCGCGGTCACCAAAATCAACGCCGACCTGGAGCGGGTAGGCGATCAGGCAGTCAACATCGCCGAACGCGTCATGGACATGGTCGATCTGCCGAAGGCCGATCTTCCGGTAGACATTCCTCGCATGGCAGCAGCGGTTTCCGCCATGGTGCGTCGGGCCTTGGAGTCATTCATCGAAGGCAAGGCTGAACTGGCCCAGGCAGTTCTCGAGATGGACAACGTTGTTGACCGCATGAAGGACGAAGCCTTTATCGTGCTGGTGAAGTCCATGAACGAACATCCGGAAACCACGCGTCAGGCGCTTGATGCGTTGCTGGTTGCCCGCAACCTCGAGCGCGTGGCTGACCACGCTACGAATATTGCGGAAGATGTAATCTTCTGGGTGCGCGGAGCGGATGTCCGGCACAACGTAACGCCGGAACAGCCGGAGCATCAGGAAGTTACGGACACTCATTAAAGTGTTGCCTTGCGACACGGTCGGGCAGTCGCTTCCGTATCAGGTCAGCGCCCCGTAGGGGCGCCTGATAGTAGCCCAGCGATTTATCGCTGGGTAAGCATCCGCGCAGATTCCGTCCTGTAGGGACGGCTGAACCTTCCCCACATACATCGCAGATCCATTTCAGGCGTGCCTCCGGCACGCGCATCATACTCGTATCCTACCCGCCACTGAAGTGGCGGGCTACTATCAGGCGCCCCTCCGGGGCGCTAAATTCCTCTTAAAACAATCGGGCAGGCACGATCCACGTAGGGACAGGTGGGACACCTGCCCCTACGTGAGCGTTGCCGATGACAGCGTTTTACTTCGCCGCGGCGTTTCCTGCGTCTACGTCGGCGAACGAAAAGGCCAGTGACACATTCGGATGTTCTTTGCCGGAAACCTCTACGTAGGGATATACGAAATAGTTGAGCGGCGGGCCGTCCTGTGCCGGGTTCAGACGCAAGTCCCGTCCCATGCTGAATTGCACGCGGTTTGTGTCGTGGGCTCCGAAGAAATAGTCACGCTTTTCCTGGTGCTTCCACGCTTCGGAAATATCCACCGGGACCCATCCGTGTTGCGGTTCGAAGAAATCCGACCAGCAGTGATAGCCGGCAATCTCCGCTGAATGTTTGTCCGGCGGCAGGGGAAATCCAATTTCGAAGCGCGCTGGAATTCCCTGGGAGCGAGCCATGGCGATAAATAGAGAATGGAAATCGGTGCAGTTACCTTTTTTGGCGTCACAAGCGTACAGGACATCGCCGTGTCCCCAGCCGGTGCCGGTTTTGTCGTAACGCATGGTGGTAAAAACGTAATCGTAGATAGACCGCGCTTTTTCCAGCGGAGTAGTTTCTCCATCGGTCACCTTAGCCGCGAGTTCGGCCGGCAATCCGGTGACGGGTACCAGCTTGTCGGGTTGTAGATATTCTTTGCGATCACGATCTTTGAGCTCGACTTCTGCCAGGCGCGGGCGGGCGATTCCCAGGGTCAGACGTTCGTGGCGCACCACGTCATAAATGACTTCGAAGTGCAGGTCGGCGGCCTGCGCTTTCGCACTTTCAGCGTAGTAAATCTCATTGCCGAACCTCGACTCACGAGTTTTCTTCAGTTTCAAGTCGCCATTCGCCGAGATCACTTTCACTTCCTGAAACTCGTCTGATTGCGCGACTGGAAACCAGACTCGCACCCTTTCTCCTGCGGGTACGTCCTTGACTGTGAAACCGTAGTGGAACGTGAAGTGTCGCGCGCTCTGCGCCGAGGCCAGTGACACTGTCGTCAGCAGTAGCAAGAGGCATAGCTTCCGCAGCATAGGGAGATCCTTTCGGCTTTGTAGCGTCGGGTGTTCTGTACTAGCGTGTTTAAGCGCTGGCGCGCACCGTGGTTTATTTTACAGCGGCGTTCGTTGCGCTGCCGCACGAGCGAAGGCGCTCGCGCCTACATTAAACGGGAAGGGCACGAGTTCACTCGTGCCGCTAGCCTTGTAGCGACGACGCGCTTCAGCGCCTGGGGTTCGCTCTTCGCCGCCGAAGCAAACCACAGGGGCTAAAGCCCCCGAATCCGCATTGTTTGTAGCACGGCTAAAGCCGCGCCCTTCCCGAAATGAAAGAGTCCGCGTCCGCTCAACACAATCTGGCTCGGGTAGAATCTTTGAATGGCCCCCGCGATTCAATGCCGTGACCTGCGCAAGACTTATGACGGCAAGGTTGAAGCCGTCCGCGGGCTCAATCTGGAAATCCAAGTGGGCGAGTGCTTCGGTCTGCTCGGACCTAACGGTGCAGGGAAGACCACGACCATCGAAATCCTGGAGGGTCTGCTCGCGCCGACCTCGGGACAGGTCACCATCCTGGGGCAGACGTGGAAAGACAGCGCGCGTGAGTTGCGCGAGGTCATGGGCATCTCGCTTCAGGAAACCAAGCTCTCGGAAAAATTGACCGTCCTCGAGACCGTCAGGCTGTTTTCTGCTTTCTATCGCCGACCCCGTGCCCCGCTCGAGGTGCTTGAGCAAATGCAGCTCACTGAGAAAGCCGATGCGTGGGTGGGCAAGCTTTCGGGTGGACAACGACAACGGCTGGCCGTGGCGACCGCGCTGGTGGGCAATCCCAAGATTCTTTTTCTGGACGAACCCACGACCGGGCTCGATCCCCAGAGCCGGCGCCAGCTCTGGGACATGATTCGCGGCTTCCAGAAGACTGGAGGGACGGTGCTGCTCACGACTCACTACATGGACGAGGCCGAGCGCTTGTGTGATCGCCTGGCCATTGTTGATCATGGGCAGGTGATTGCCGAAGGCACGCCCGCTGATTTGATCGAACGGCTGGGGGGCCACCACATGGTGGAATTTCAGGTAAGTGGCAACTCGAACGGCCATGCAGATGACATCTGGGGGGCGCTGCCGGGGGTCCAGTCCGTCCGGCAGGACAACGGTTTCGTCTGCCTGAATGTGCACGAGCCTCATTTGACCATCCCTGCGTTGCTGGTTGCGGTCGAGAAAGAGGGACAGCATCTGTTGCATCTGACCACGCGCCAGGCCAGTCTGGAGGACGTTTTCGTTCGCCTCACAGGCCGCCATCTGAGGGAAGAGTGAAAGCCACCCGCTGGGAGCTGGAGATGAATCGAGGGACGCTTTGATGACTGTTGCGCAGCAGACTCCAACCGAGATTCCATCGGCTCCTCCCCAGACTCCTCCGCGCAACGGGCGCTGGACTGGTTTCCGCTATCTGCTCATGGCGCGGTTACTGGAACTCAAGCGCGAGCCGGAAGTTATTTTCTGGGTCTTTGGATTTCCACTTCTTCTCGCAGCCGGGCTGGGCATTGCCTTTCGCAACAAGCCGGCTGACGTCACGCCTGTTGCCATCGTGGCTGGTCCCGGCGCGGACCAGACTGTCGGACTTGCTGCAGCGATCTCCGCACGGTTCCTCGATTCGCGCATCAGTGGTGACGGAAGCGGAAGCGCTGCAGGGGTTCCGGCTGGGAAAATACGATCTGGTAGTCGTGCCCGACGGCCGCGACGGCTTTCAGTATCGCTACGATCCCGCACGTCCCGGAGAGCGTACTGTCCCGGGCAGAAGTGGACGATGCTCTGCAAAGCGGCGGCGGGACGAAAGGATCCGGTGCCGACATCGGCGGTTGCTTCGACGGAACCCGGGTCCCGCTATATCGACTTTCTGATTCCGGGGTTGCTGGGAATGAACCTGATGAACTCCGGTATGTGGGGCATTGGGTTTGCGCTGGTGGAGATGCGTCAGCGCAAACTGCTTAAACGTTTTGTCGGCACGCCGATGCGCCGCAGTGATTTTCTGATGGCTTTGACCGCCAGCCGCCTGGTTCTGATGCTGGTTGAAATCGTCCTGCTGTTGGGCCTGGGTGTGCTGGCCTTTCACATGCGTGTCCTTGGTTCGTTGTTCACAATCCTGCTGATCAATACGGTGGGTGCCATCTCGTTCGCCGGCCTGGGGCTCCTTACCGCCAGCCGCGCGCAGAAGATTGAAAGCGTCAGCGGGCTGATGAACCTGGTCATGATGCCGATGTGGATTTTCTCCGGGGTGTTCTTCTCGTCCGAGCGCTTTCCGGCCGTGTTGCAGCCGGTCATTAAGCTGCTACCCCTGACCGCGCTGAATGACGCCTTGCGGGCCACAATTTTGCAGGGCGCCTCGCTGGGGGCCCAGTCCGGACGTATTCTGCTGCTGCTGGCGTGGGGCGGGATCTCGTTTGTGCTCGCCCTGCGCTGGTTTCGCTGGACTTAGACCATGATGGAGGACGGGCGTCCCGTCCGTCATGCATAGGCCAGTACTCGATGAGCGGGACGCCCGTCCTCCACTTTCTTCCCCTCCACTTTCCGGGCCCACCCAGGACTCTCGCCATGGTAGTATCGAGTTAGGTTCTCCAATAAAATTCGGACTCGCGCCAGCGCCTCTTTCCGGCCCTGAACGCGGGTCCAGCCAACAGGCACAAGGGTCGGGGATACACATCACGCGGGCCTCGCCAACCCTCAATCGCGAGATGTGGGCCTCGTTTGTCGGTATCTGGCCGGTACTTCTTTCCGCCACTTCGCATCGGGTGCAGCTGTCGTCGTGGTTGCTTGCTGCATTCAGGAGCCGGCATGAAAGTGCTCGAGCGACAGATCACTTACGCGCCTTTTCTGGAGCGATTGCGTACCGCTCCGGCCCGTGTCCTTCTGCTCGATTACGATGGGACACTCGCGCCGTTTTGTGTCGATCGTACCCTGGCCTTCCCCTACCCTGAAGTCCCGCCGTTAATCGTTCGCATCATGAGGAGGGGTACTCGGGTCGTATTGATCAGCGGACGTCCGGTGCGGGAAATACTTTTGCTCAGCGGAATCTGTCCCCAGCCGGAAGTTTGGGGAAGTCACGGGCTGGAGCGGCTGAAGGCCGATGGCCGCTATGAAGTCAGTTCGGTGCCAACCCATAAAGATTACTTATTGGCGGCCGAAGCCATCCTGCGAGATGCCGGTCTCGAAAGCCAGATGGAGGTAAAACCGGGCGGAGTCGCGGTGCACTGGCGGGGCCTGGATCCGGCCAGAGCGGAAAAGATAGCGAGGGAGGTCTCGCGGTTGTGGCGGCCTCTTCTAGAACGGGCCCCATTGCGCCTGCTGGAATTTGATGGAGGCCTGGAAATTCGAGTGGCCGGCCCAGGCAAAGGCGACGCGGTCAACGCCATCTTAAGAGAGACAACGCCCGGGGCAGCGATCGCCTACCTGGGCGACGACCAGACTGATGAAGATGCATTTCACGCGCTTAAGGGCAACGGGCTGACGGCGTTAGTTCGCCCTCAGTCACGGCCAACCGCAGCTGAAATCTGGCTGCAACCACCTCACGAGCTGCTCCAGTTTCTGGAGGAGTGGTTGCGCGCTTCAGGAGGTTAAAAATGCACGAAATCAAGGGACGCGTAATAAACGTTTCGAACCGTCTGCCCGTTCTGATCAAAAAACATGCCAGCGGCGCGCGGTTGGAACGGAGTTCCGGAGGACTGGCCACGGCCCTCGAAGCGGGCTGGCGCGACCAACCTGGGGTCTGGATTGGCTGGGCCGGTTCTACCACGGATGAACCAATTGAACCCTTGCTGGTGCGGGCGGCGCATCGCCGATCTTATACTCTGCGGTCGGTGGCGCTCACCGAAGAAGATGTTGCAAAGTTCTATTCCGGCTTTGCCAATGAAATCATCTGGCCTTTGTTTCACGACATGCCTTCGCGGTGCAATTTCGATCCCGAATATTGGGCGACCTATCAGGATGTGAATCGGAAATTTGCCGCAGTGGTGGCGGAGACGGCACAGGAAGATGACCTTGTCTGGGTCCACGACTACCACCTCATGCTGACGGGAGCGTCCCTGCGGAAAATGGGAACGCGCGCGCGTATGGGATTCTTCCTCCACATACCCTTTTCCGTCTCCGGATTTATTTGAAAAGCTGCCGTGGAAGAAGCCGATTCTGGAGTCGCTCCTGGAGTTCGACGTGATCGGGTTCCAGGGCGATCGCGACCGCTCAAATTTCGTGAGTTGTCTCGAACGTTTGCTTCCTGGGGTTGTCGTCGAGGACAGAGTCCCACACCTGCTGGTCGGTCGCGGAGGGCGCCGGTCCTTAGTCGGCACCTTTCCCATCGGTATCGATTTTGACGCCTTTGAGCGCGACGCACGGCGTCCGGAGATCGCGGCCCATGCAGCGGAAATCAGAAAGCGCGTGGCTGATGATGTACTCGTATTGGGCGTAGACCGGCTGGACTACACCAAGGGGATTCCGGAACGGCTCAAGTCTTTCCGGATACTGCTGCGCCGCTTCCCTGAGATGCGGGGTCACATCACGCTGGTGCAGGTGGTCGTTCCCAGCCGCGAAGAAATTCCCAACTACAAGCACTTGCGACGCGAAGTGGAACTACTGGTCAGCCAGATCAATGGCGAGTATACGGAACCGGGATGGGTACCGGTCCATTACATCCACCGCAACCTGGGTCGCGAGGAACTGCTGGCCTACTACCGCGCGGCCGACATCGGCCTGGTCACACCGCTCAAGGACGGCATGAACCTGGTTGCCAAGGAATTCTGCGCGGCGCAGATCGACGAGCGGGGCGTTCTGATCGTCAGTGAGTTCGCGGGCGCGGGACCGGAGTTGAGCAGTGGCGCAATCATCGTCAACCCGAACGATTTCGCCGGAGTAGCCCAAGCCTTGTACGACGCCGCCCACATGACGGCCGAAGAGAAGCGCAACCGTATGCGGCTGCTGCGGCAGATCGTGAAGGAACACAACGTGCACCGCTGGATTCGGTCGTTTCTGGAGGTAATCCCTGCGTCCGATCGGACGAAGGGCGGTTCGGGCAGCGATTCGTGGGCGGAGCCGGCCGGAGCGACGGTTGGATCCAGATTTGCATCTACTTTCGGATCGGCGGTTCGAGTGGATCAAAAGATGCCGGGCGTGGCACTGCTGGCGTCATTCAACGCGCCAGGCCGGCGGCCGCGATACGCAACGAATCAGGCCAAACTTCGACTCCTGAGCACGGCCGCGGGTGAGGACTAGAACTTCACGGCATTGGATCGCTTCCAATCTTATGATGCCGTCATCCTGAGCTCGCGAAAGATCTCGCGCACACTGCATATCTGCCTCACGATGACGTGGCGGCACGCGCGAGATCGTCCAGGAGTGATGTCCCCCGAATGATGTCCGTATATGCGGGTCGCTTGAAGAGGTGATAAAAAATATTCCGCGAGAGGCTTCCGGTCAGAAGAACCTCAGGACTTCCTTCTTTAGATGGCGCAGTTTTCCCAGAGCCCTTTCAATTTCCTGCCATTCAGCGAAGTCCTCGGGCCTCAGCGTCAGCACTTCGCGCCGAGTAAGGACCGCGGCCTCAGCAATCTCTATCCGCTTGAACAGAGTTCTGCGGTCAACTTCGTTCATGGCGGATTCGTACTCGAGCCGCCATTGCCGAAAGTCGCGCTCTACGACCTGAGAGAGAAAATTAGAGACCATCGTGTGTCACGGGACTCGAAAAAGACTTCGACGAGAGACATCCTAAGAAGAGAATTTCAAGGCGTCTGCCCGCTAGCGTACATACCCGTGCTTGGATGGAAGACGGGCGTCAGCCCCGTCGAGTAATGGCCGTACATGACAGGCGGGACGCCCCTCCTCGGTTTGCGGCGTTGATTTGGCGGGCACGAAACAATAGAATGACGTGATTTTGGAGGCTTATGAAAACTCTGACCGGGAAACTGCCACAGACCGTGATCTTGGCTTTAGGTGTGTGTCTTCTTGTCATTGCGATGCTTGCTGGGAATGCCACCGGTGCGGACAATGCAGCTGGCGCAGCTGTCTATAAATCCAAATGCCAAACCTGCCACGGGCCAGACGGCGCCGGCTCGCCAGTTGGCAAGAGCCTGAAGGTGGCCGATTTGCGCTCCGCGGCGGTCCAGAGCAGACCGGACGCTGAACTTACGCAGGTCATTTCGGACGGAAAAAACAATATGCCGGGGTTCAAGGGCACCATCAGCGATGACGAAATTACTGCTGTGCTGGCCCATGTTCGGACCTTTGCGGCAAAAGGAGGTTCCGCTCCGAAGAAGAAATAGCTGGCCCCTCCCGCTGGGCTGGTTCGTCGCGCCGCTATCACCGCGGCCCCGCCGGCCCGAAACAAGTCCGGTTCGCTATATACTCTGACCTTAAAACCGACTTCAGGAACTCCCATGAAACGAAGCCTTCTTGTTGCGGTAGTGTGTACAGCCCTGTTGATGTTAATGCCCGCTCTGGGGGCCGCCCAGGATTCGTCGAAAATCATCGCGATGGAAAACTTGTGGAACCGAGCCGAATTAAGCAATGACGCGGCAGCGGTAAAGCTGTTGCTCGCGGATGACTTCGTTATGACGGTGGCGGAGGGCACGCTCTACAACAAGGCTCAGATGGTGGCGTCGGTGGCCGACAAAACCTATCGGCCGCTTGCCCTGCAGTCCAGCGACATGAAGGTCCACTACTACGGAAATACAGCCATACTGACCGGCGCCTATTACGAAAAGGGAATTGATAAGGGCAAGGCGTGGGAGCGCCGCGGCCGCTTCACCGATACCTGGATGAACCTGAACGGAAGGTGGCAGTGCGTCGCCAGCCATTTCAGCGTCAAACCCAAATGAACATCCAGAGCGGCCCCGAGCCACCTGGTCGCGGGCAACTTGCCTGCTCGCTTTTGGATCCTGCATGTGACAAGTAGGTCATGGTCAAATCAGCTCAGTATTGGATCGACAAACTTAACCTGCTGCCGCATCCCGAAGGCGGCTACTATCGCGAGACCTACCGCTCCGAGCTTTCAATTGCGAGGGAGGCGCTGCCGCCCCAGTTCACCGGGCCGCGGCTCGTCTCGACGGCGATCTATTTCCTTCTGGAAGGAGAGAACTTTTCCGCTTTCCACCGGCTGCGGTCGGATGAGCTTTGGCATTTCTATTCCGGCAGCCCGATCGTTGTGCACGTGATCGAGCCTGATGGCGGCTACTCGGAGATCCAGTTGGGCAACGACCTGGACGCGGGCGAAGTGTTGCAGGCAGTGGTAAAGGCGGGTCGCTGGTTCGCTTCCCGGGTTCGCGATCCCGGGACATTCGCATTGGCCGGTTGTACGGTTGCTCCGGGTTTTGATTTCGCGGACTTTGAGTTGGGGAAGCGAGCAGAGTTAGTCAGGCTTTATCCGCAACATCGGAAGCTGATCGAATCATTCACACGAGAGTGACGCAAAAATCGAGGGCGGGCATCCCGCCCGTCATGCACTGGTCAGAACTCGATGGATGGGACCCTTGTCCTCCACTCCATCTATTCGGGCCAGATTTCGGCCGCTGTGCCAGAAAGAATCTGCTGCCGGACTTCTTCGCGCAGAGGCAGGGCCATGAAATCGTCGAGATTTTTCTTGATGTCGGGAACGCCCGGGCCGGGCCAATCAGTTCCGAAAAGTGTTTTGGTGGCGATCTCGTCGAGTCGGGGGAAATATTTAAGCAAGGTTTTCGGCGGGATGCCGCTGATATCCAGATAGACGTTGGGGTGCCGCCGCAAGAGGAAGAACGCAGTGTCCATCCAGAGCGGTCGACCGCCGTGGGCCATAAGTATTTTCAGCTTCGGAAAATCCACGGCGACGTCATCGATATAGATCGGGTCTCCATACTTGTTGCGGGCGCCTTGGAAAATCGAGGTGCCGGTATGGAACATCACCGGAACACCGTTGGCCTCTGCCGCCCTATAGATAATTTCCAACTCCTTCACCCCGTGAAGGTAGTCATTGGGAAATAGCAACTGGTGGGGCGGATGGATTTTTATCATGCGGATCTGCAGCCGCAGGATCTGCTCGACGTCGGCCATGATGTTGGGCGAGTGCCGGGGATGAAGTCCGCCACAGGAAATAAGACGACGGGAATTGGCTTTGGTGTAATCGGCCACCCACTGGTTGACTTCCGGGCCGAAGCCGATCACTTCCGGCGCAATGTAATTGATCAGGACAGCGCGCCCAATCCCGGCCGCATCCAGATGCTTCAGAAACGCTTTGGGCGACTTACAGAACTCGACGATCTGGTCGTAGTTGGGGCGCTTATTTTTTACGAGCGCCAGCGCCTCCGGTCTGAACATCTCCAGCGGCTGAATGTGGATGTGACAGTCCGTGATCATGGGGATCGCAGCAGCGCGAAAGGCGAGGTAGAACCTTATCCAACCCAAGGTATTCTTCGCAACTTAAAAACCAGCATGGAATATATAAAGGTGGAGCAGGCCTTCAGGCCTGCAGACATCTGCACTGGAGCACAGGGCTTCAGCCCCCGAGGTACCTCAGCGGCTGAAGCCGCACGAGCACAGACTTCCAATGCAGCGCTAAAGCGCTGCTCCACCCTAAAGCTCAACTGCCCGACTGGACTGACACCTTGGTGCAGCGCATGGGTCACTCCTGAGGTTCCGTAACGTTGACTTTCCTCGGGGCTCTGGCACAATTCGCGTAAGCTCCAAAACAATTGAGAAAGGGAATCCCCGTGGACATGCTGAAACGTCTGGTTGCTGGAGCACTCTGCCTTTTGCTCTCCCCACTGCCTGGCATCTGTGCCGCAGGGCAGCGTGCAGGACAGATCAATGCGTTGATTCCGGCCGCCACCAAAAACGAGCAGGTTGCCAAGGCCAAAGACGAACTCGACTGGAACGACCTGCTGAAGACTGCAGCAAGCGGACGCCTGCGCGCCGGCCTGGATGATGGATCGATCCTCAGTGTCGGCTCGAACAGCGAGTTGCGCGTGCTGCAGCATGATGCCGCGTCGCAGCAGACCTCACTGGAGATGAACGCCGGCCGCCTGCGCAGCAAAGTGGTGAAGATCACGCAGCCCAACGGAAAATTCGAAGTTCATACACCGAACGCCGTGATCGGCGTAATAGGCACGGATTTCTATGTCGAGTACGACAACAATAAAACCACCGTGATCTGCTACACCGGCGTGGTGACGGTCACGCCGACGGGTGGTGCTCATGCCGGTAACAATGCGTCGAGCACAAGCAATCCCGTGACCCTCAACCCGGGTCAGATGGTTGAAATTACTACCGAGGTGCCGCCGGCCGGCTTTCAGTCGCAGCCGACACCGGGCGATATGCAGCGCGCAAGCATCGAATCCACCGACGTTCCGACTCTGCCGGTAGCGGCGACTGCCGGTGTGGCGAGTTCATGGCACTGGGTAGCGTTGCTAGGCGTTTTCGCTGGAGCGGCGGTCGGACTGACTTACGCAGTAGATCGCGGAACGACCACTGCACCGGTTCGGCCAGTGCAACCGACTTGCCCAGTCGGGTCGAACTTGCCGCAGTGCAATTAGTAATGCTGATCGTGGTGAACGTTCACCCTACCGGGCCAGGATGATGCCGCGAGCCGAACGGAAATGGCCGGTTGGATTGGGTCGAGTCTCGGCCCGCCAGGTAGACCTTGCCCTGGCTGTGCTCGTGACGTTCGCCGGCCTGCTGCTCTTTGCCTTCTCCGGCATTGGCGGCAATCGTCGCGCCGGCTTCCTATTTCTCCAGAACGTCGAGCTTCGTACTCTCGATCTGCGTTTCGCCCTTCGCGGCACGCGGCCGCACGATGATCGCATCGTGATTGTCGGCATTGATGAGCGGACCCTTCAGAAACTCGGATCGTTCCCCTTGCCGCGCAAATCATATGCCCGGCTGGTCGAAAGTCTGACTAAAGCGGGCGCTCGAGTCATCGCCTTCGACGCCACTTTTCCCACTCCCGAGAGCAACTCCGGCCTGGAAGCCTTGCGAAAACTTCAGGCAGAGGTTGGGCCAGGCTCTCCGCCGTCCTTCCTGAAACAGATTCGTGAGCTTGAGGCTGCCAGCGATCAGGACGCCATCTTCGCGGCCGCACTGAAGCAATCGGGCAACGTCGTGCTGGGACATTTGTTTCTCGACGAGCAGCGCGCCCGGTCATCCGATCCCAAGATGGCGGAGGAATATTTCAACGTGGCTTGGGCCAAGGCCTTCCCGCAGGTGCTGAAGGTCAAATCGAAAGAAGGCACAGACTTCGACATGGGTAAGGCCTGGACCGAGAACGGCGGCACGGTCGCTGCCGGGGCCGAAGCCAATATCGCGAAGCTGGCAGAAGCCGCATCGTCGTATGGATTTATTGACATCAATCCCGATCCCGACGGCACGCTTCGCCATGCGCTGCTCATCATGCGTTACCGCGACCAGGATTTCTTTCCCTCGCTCGCCCTGCAATCCGTACGGGAGTACGAAAAGATTCCCGACCAGGAGATTGCCGCTTACATTGCCGAGACCGGCCTGGAGCGCCTCCAGTTCGGCAAACATCTGCTGCATCCTTCGCGCGACGGGACTGCACTCATCAATTACACCGGGCCCTATCGCACCTATCAGCAATATTCCATGGTGGACGTGATTGACGGCACGGTCCCGCCGGACGCGCTCAAAGACAAGATCGTCCTGGTCGGCGCCACCGCCATGGCCATCGGCGACCTGCGGAATACGCCCTTCCAGGGTGGAAGCTCCAGCTACATGGGCGTCGAAGTGCACGCCAATATCATCGATAACCTTCTGCACGACAGCGAGCGCGGACGCACGTTTCTCGCCCGCGGAGTCCGCGAAGATCTAATTGATGCCGGTTTCATTCTGCTGTTCGGCCTTGTGTTCGGCGCCTGGTTCGCTCGCATCAAGCCGCTCTTTTCAACTGTTTCCCTGATATTTGCCCTGGCGATATTTGGATGGTTCGTCTATTTCAGTTTTGTCTCGATGGGAAGATGGCTCAGCTTTGTAATTCCCGCGGGCACGCTGGTGGCGAATTACGCCGTCATCACCAGCTTCCGCATGATTTTTGAGGAACGCGAGAAGAGAAAGATCCGCAAGACCTTTTCGCAGTATCTGTCGCCAGGCGTAATCGCGTTGATCGAGAAGGATCCGCAGAAATATATTCGTCCCGGCGGCGAAACCAAGGAATTGACGGTCATGTTCAGCGACATTCGCGGCTTCACCAGCCTTTCCGAGGGCATGACCGCCGACGAACTGGTTCGCCTGCTCAACGAATACCTGGGCGAGATGACCGACGTCATCTTCAAAAACCTGGGCACACTCGACAAGTACATTGGCGACGCAATCATGGCGTTTTGGGGATCGCCCTATCCACAAAGCGACCACGCTCTGCGCGCCTGCACCTGTGCAATCGAGATGATCCGAGGCCTGGAGAAGCTCAACGAAAAATGGCAGGCGGAAGGGCGGAAGGAAATCGCCATCGGAATAGGCCTGAACACCGGCCCCGTGAACGTCGGAAATATGGGATCGGCCAAACGGTTGGCCTGGACAGTGATGGGAGACAACGTCAATCTTGCCTCGCGACTGGAAGGCATGACCAAGCAGTATCGCTCCCGTATCGTCATCAGCGAAGGGACCTACAAGCAGGTGGCAGAACATTTCGTCTGCCGCGAACTGGATCGGATTCGAGTAAAGGGTAAGCATCAGCCCGTGGTGGTTTACGAGTTGATGGATGTTGCGGCGGAGCGGTCAAAATATCAGGCGCTGATCACCCGTTTCGAGGGTGCGATGGAGGCTTATCACGCGCAAGACTGGCGGGACGCGGCGGGACGGTTCGGGGAACTGCTCGCATCGTATCCTGAGGATGGACCTACGCAAATCTTCCTGCAGCGGGCTCTGGAATTCATGGAAACCGCGCCGGAAGCCGATTGGGACGGCGTATACGTGATGAAGAGCAAGTAGCCAAGAATTCCGCTGATTATAGCTTCAGACTGCGTTTACTTGCTGCTCTCGAATGGGCTTTGCGCTCTGCCAGCCGTTGGTGTAAATCCCGATTGATGAGCAACGACGCGGTAACCTGGATGGCCCCTTTGAGAGCGTCTTTCCTCGGAAATTACCGGCGCCTTTTCTGTGCGCGCTTTTTATATATCGTGATACGATATATATGTAACTACTGGAATGCTCGCGAGGAGGTTGCGCGAGATGAGTTATCCATTACATTCATGGCATGAAGATAGCGACAGGGAAGTTGTCATAACCTGCTATTTGATCGCTGCTCTATCCGTTGCATTGTGCCTCGGTTTAGTCGTATACGTGATGTTCATGTGACTCAGATGTAACGAGTCCAGAAGCGATGCCGCGTTCGGCGCCGAAGACTGCTTGATCAATCCCTTCCCTTAACCCATCTCCCCGAGGTAATCACGGCCAGATCAATCTTCTATGGGATGGTCACGCGCATTTCATTGGAATATGCGCTTTCATGTCCCGCATCATCCACTGCAGTCACCACGTAGTAGTAGATCGTTCCGGATTGGACGCCTTGGTCGTTGTGGGTTGACGCGGCGATCGCGCTAGCCAGGAGGCCATACGACGCTCCGCGGATGATCGAGCGATAGACGCTATAGGAAATAATCTTTGGATTCGTACTCGAGTCCCAGGACAGCGAGACCGAATGGGTAACGGGCGGCGAAGGTGGCGCAGGCAGCGCAGGGGTTGCAGCGGAAGGGTTCACCGTCAATGCGACGATTGCAACCTTGGTCTTGTCAGCCTGGCTGGTCGCTTGCACACTGATCTGCATCGGGGAGCTGACCACGGGCGCCGTGAACAGACCCTCGGAGTCAACCACTCCTCCCGTCGCCGACCACTCCACCGCCATGTTTGCGGTGTTGCTGACCACAGCTTTGAACTGCTGGGTTTTTCCGGAGACCAGGGTCGTGTTCAAGGGCGATGCGGAGATGCTCACACTGCTGCCAGCGCCAGGTTTGCCGCCAACTGAAAGACCACCTCCACAAGCCACGAGAAAGATTGGAGCAGAAAACATCAGATACATTGCCCATGTGATCGGCAAGCCCTTAAGAGGAAACCGCCGACGATTAATTTGTGGCATACCTATGCCATCGTCAGGGGGCTTGCAGCAGGTGAGGAAAATCACGTAACACGGGATAACCGAAGACCAGCACCGTATTCGTGGGGTGCAACGCGAAAGTAACAGTTACTCGCGAACAGCGTAAGCCCGAACCTACAAACTCATCATGAGTGCGCTTCTAGCTATGAGCCCTCGCTCGAGACCCACCTTTTTGTGATCAGCTGCGCATGTTCCCCGTCACCGGTTCTCCATAAACGCTTCAATCGTGTCCAGAAGCTCCGTTCTTCCTCGCTCGGGTCGATCAAGATGGACGAAATGAGTTGCGCCAGGTATGACTACGACCCGTACTTTTGGCGAATGAACGAGGTCGGCCACAAGATGTTCCCGGTCTTCGAGGCGTGACCAGAAATCCCTCTCGGATGCCACCACCAAAGTGGGAGCAGTCACAAGCGACGCGTCCCAGAGTTGTCTTCCGATAGCAAGGTAGAAACTGTCTTCCATCGCTCCGCAGGGCGAGCGGAAGCTCGGAGGGTTTTGCGATCCGGAAAGCGGATCGCTCGCAATCGCAGCATCAACATAGGCCCTGGCGACCGAAGGATCGCGCCACTCGCTCTTGTCTTCCATCGGAATGCTGTGGTCCCAGGGGCGAAGCAGCGACGCGGCATTGTTGTAGCGATAGCCACCGCAGCTCTTCTGATTGAACCGGCCGGGATGCTGCGGATCTTCCGAGTCTGTGCCACGACCAATCAGCGCCTGCTGAGAGGAACCTCTGTAGAGGCTGTTCAGCAGAACCAGCGCGCTGACATTGTCGGAATAAAGGCTCGCATAGTACCCCGCCCACTGCCCGCCGGTCGCCCAGCCGAAGAGCGCTACGCGCGCGACCCGTCGGCGCCGGCGAATCGCGTCGACCACAGCCGAAATATCATGCACCGCGTCATTGGATCGAACAAGGGGCGCGTGCGCATCAGGTGGTTCTTGCATCTCCCTGGGTCGAGTTGACCGGCCGTACCCGCGTACGTCCATCACATAGACGTCGAATCCCCGGCGAGCGAGATCTGCCGCAAAAGAGCCCCCTTGAACGGGGAGATCAAAGGATGCCAGGCCGGGAACTCGCGCACCGTGCAGCAACAGGATAGGTTTTCCGGCGGCCTGCCCGCGAGTGGAACCATTGACGACTTCTCTAACAAAGAGGTGGATACCAGGTTCGCCATCGACGAAGAAGTCTCGACGTTGAACCTCAGGGCTAGAGGCAGACGTGCCGAACAGAGCCGAGAAAGCCGCTGCAACTACGACGAAGCGAAGCATCGCAACGCAATTCTACCCTCGTAGCAAGATGTAATGGAGTGCCCCTTTTCTCGCTGGTTTTGCGAGAAATGGGCTTGCGCGGAGAGGCGTCTCAGTAGTCACTGGTTGTTCCTGCCGTACGCGGAACGGAGAGACAGGTGCGAGTCAAACGGCCGGAAGATAATTCGGGGTACGAGACGCAGGCGGAAACATAAGATTCGATCCGCTGGCGGCCCACTTCTCGCAAAGGATGCGAGAAGTGGGGCACCCTGGTATTCGAGGGAATATCTTTCTACTGATCGAAGTTCCGCCAGTGCCTTCCATCGCGCTCAAGCAATTCTTCGGCGTCTTTCGGGCCCCAGGTGCCGGACGCGTAGTTGGGGAAATTGCGAGGCGGCAGGGCCTTCCAGAGATCGAGCATCGGACTGACTACGCTCCATCCGGCCTCGACCATATCGGCGCGCTGGAACAGCGTGGCGTCGCCTACCATGCAGTCGTGAAGCAGGCGTTCGTAGCCTGTGGTGGATTCCTTGCCGAAGTAGTCGGAGTATTCGAAGTCCATGTCGACGGTTCCCAGTCGCATCACTGGGCCAGGAGTTTTGGCGGCGAAACGCAGCGCGATGCCTTCCTCCGGCTGAATGTGCAGGACCAGTTGGTTCGGCATGAGCTTTTCCACTCCCGTATCGCGGAAGAGTACGAAAGGGGCGCGCCGGAACTGGATGACAATATATGTAGCGCGCGAGGCCATGCGTTTCCCCGTGCGCAGATAAAATGGAACGCCCGCCCAGCGCCAGTTGTCCACCTGCAGCTTCACTGCTACAAAAGTTTCGGTCCGGGAGTCGGGGGGCACTCCCGGCTCGTTGCGGTAAGCCGGAACGTGCTGGCCCGCCATTTCGCCCTCGCCGTATTGGCCGCGCACGGTGCGGGTCAGCACATCCTCAGAGCTTAGAGGCTGGATGGCGTGCAGGATTTTGGCTTGCTCGTCGCGCACTGCGTCAGCCTGGAAGGAAATAGGCGGCTCCATCGCCGTGAGGCTGATGAGCTGCATGATGTGGTTGGGAACCATGTCGCGCAGGGCGCCGGCGGTATCGTAGTAGCCTCCGCGTTGTTCAACTCCGACGGTTTCTCCCACTGTAATTTGGACATGATCAATGTAGCGCCGGTTCCAGATCGGCTCGAAGATTCCGTTGGCGAAGCGGAAAGCCAGAATGTTCTGTACGGTTTCTTTGCCCAGGTAGTGGTCGATGCGATAAATCTGCTTCTCGCTCGCGACCTTGAGGAGTTGCTGATTCAGCGTCTTCGCCGATTCCAGGTCACGGCCAAACGGCTTTTCGATAATCACCCGGCGCCACTGATGATTTTCTTCCGTCATCAAGCCGACCGCGGCGAGGTGCTCCACGATAGGGCCGAAAAAGTCAGGTGCAGTGGCGAGGTAATAAAAATAATTGCCATGGCTGGCGTGGTCTTTGTCCACTTTCTGGAGAAGTTCCTTCAACTGCTGGTAAGTGCTATCGTCCCCGAATTCGCCAACCATGTAATAGACGTGGCGCTGAAACCATTCCTGCAGATCGGCATCGATGGCTTCACCTGAAAATTCCTTCAGGTCGCCGGCCAGCTTGGCACGAAATTCATCGGTGGTCATTTGGTTCCGCGCGACGCCAATCATGGCAAACTCTCGCGACAGAAGATTGTGTTTCGCCAGGTTATAAAGCGCTGGGATCAGTTTGCGGCGGGTAAGATCGCCGGCGGCGCCAAAAATAACCATTGCGCACGGATCGCCACAACGCCCGATCCGCTCGGGCTCTGCTGGGGTAACTGGCTGGGACATGTTTTATTTCCTCGACGGAGAGTGTATCAAGAGGCTGTACAAAAATTGGGCCGGGCCGGTTCTTTCTGTCCTGAGTTGTCGCCGGGCGGTCCTGGATCAGCGCGCCGCAAGGATAAGACAGGCGGGCCTCGGAGTCGGTTGTTGTACCACATTCGGCCCGAGGTTGAGATTGGGGGAAATGAATTTGTTTCGTGCGATACAAAACACAAGAGAACGGCACCGAGGCATTGCCCTTTTGGGAACAGGATCAGTCGAAACTGTATTTTCCGCTTTGACAAATTTGGGCTTCGGGTATAATTCGGTTTCTCAAAACTCGGCCCCTCGGAAATCCAAGCGCAGCAAGGCGGGTGAGCCCCCGATGACAGACGAAAGCGGCTTCGAAGCAAGACGTGTCGGATATTCTTTGTTGCTGTTGACTGTTTGCTGCTTGCCCTTGGGTTTGTTGGCGCAGGAACAGACGTCAACTGCCGGCAGCAACACGAACGTAGCTGCGGCAACGCCGAGCGACGCGTCAACCGCGGCTGCGAGCGATAGTGCGACCGTCGCCCAAGCCACACCGCCGGCGACCCCTCCCGCTGCGGCTCCGGCTGCAGCCGCACCAGCGGCCCCTGCCGCCGATGCCAAGCCACCCGATGAGATCGTCCCCGTACAGGGAGTAAAAGGACGATGGGGTACCTTTAATCTGGCGGGACATCCGGAATACACGTTTAACCCATTCGATCCCTATCACCAGAACACTCTGAAAGCTGACTATCCGATGGCGGGTGACTGGTTTATCCAGGTCAACGCGCTAAACACCGATGTTTACAAGTCGCGCAGCAACCTGGATTTCAGCAAAGTCTTCCCCGGTCAGACTTTCAACTCGCACAATAATTTTTTCAACGAGAACGTTTTCTACGGCATCGAGTTACGGCACCACGCCGACGTCTTCGTACCCTCGAATTTCAAGCTCCACCTGGACGGCGTGTTCGACCACAAGCAGGACGTCAACGCGGTAAACAGCGGCGATTTCAATAACAACCACATTTTCGACGCCTTCGTTGATATCCATTTGTTCGACGCCGGACAAAGTAACTTCGATCTCACCTTCTTGCGCGCCGGAATTTTTGCCTTCCAGTCCGACTTCCACGGATTGATCTTCAACGACGAAGGTCTGGGCGGGCGCGTTTTCGGCGAGTTCCTGAAGAACCGTCTGCGTTACGACGTGGTCTATTTGAAGCTGTTCCAGAAAGATGCGGTTTCCGGATTCATCGACTTTTCCAAGCCCAGCCGCCATCAAGTGGGGATCGCGCGCTTCACCTGGGAAGATTTTCTGGTGAAGGGATGGAACAGCGAGTGGAGCGTCCATTTCAACTACGATCCCCGGGACATTATTGCCACCGGTCACGTTGCCGGTCTGAACACGGTTTACTTCGGCAACACCATGAATGGCCACCTGGGGCGATGGATATTTAATCCCGCAGTCTACGGGGTGGCGGGCAAAGCCGACCATGTGGTCGCCGGAAATCCGGTTCGGCACGATGTCCTAGCCTGGATGGGTTTGGCCGACCTGGAATATCCGCTCGATTATGTGAAGTTTCGCCTGGGATACACCTACGTCTCCGGCGACAGCAATACCAACGACACGACAGACCACGGGTTCGACTCGATCAGTGATGCCGTACAACTGTTCGGCGGCCCGATCAGCTATCTGGTCGGTGAGAACATCAAGTTTGGCGCGGGCGATTTTGATCGGGCCAACAGCTTCTATCCTTCGCTCCGTGGCGGCAACGGGCAAGCCAACTATGTTAATCCCGGCCTGCAACTCATGAACGCCGGCATGGATGTAACCGTTAACCCACGCATCCAGATGGCGTTCAACGGCAACTACTCGCGTTTCAATGACACGGGTTCGTTTCCTACGGCCACGGGAACTAACGCGAACATTCTTCACAAGGACGGCGGCATCGAAGGCAATGTGTTCGTGCGCATTAAGCCATTTCTCCACCAGATCAACCAGAACGTCATCCTGGACCTGGGCTTCTCCGGATTGCATCCGTTGCAGGGAATGCAGGACATGTTCCAGACCGACAAGACGGTGTATTCGACTTTTGTGGCACTACGGCTCGTTTATTAGGCGTTTGATTTCAGAGTTGGAATCGACCATGACAGCAAACTACTTCTTGCCGAAACCTGCCGCAGCCTCCTGGCGTTGGGCAGCCTTTGCGTTGGTCTTGATGCTCGGCGTAGTCGGGCTATCGCATCGCGCCTGGGCCGCGGATCAGGCGAGCGCTTGCGAAACTTGCCACGTCGGTATCGAATCCATGCACGCCGATTTGCCCATGGCCTGCGTCGACTGCCATGGCGGCAATGACAAGGCGACCAGCAAAGAGCAAGCCCACGTTCAGCCTAATAATAAGAAGCTGTTTGGAGACCGCCCGTTCTACACCTGGAGCGGACTCAACTTCGAATCACCCGAGTTTGTTCGTTTTCTGAACCCCAGCGACTTGCGCGTTGCCGACCAAAGTTGCGGTTCCTGCCATGCTGACCAGGTAAGAAATACGAAGAAGTCCATCATGGCGACCAATGCCATGGTGCACAATGCCGTCTTTTATAACAATGGTGCGATTGACTCGAAGGTTGCGGTTTACGGCGAGGCCTTCGATTCGCACGGCCATCCCTCCAGCCTGGTTCCGAATCCTCCACCCACCGCCGAAGCCCAGGCACGTGGAGCGCTGTTGAAACTGGATCCGCATCCCCAGTTCGAAATCACCAAAATTCGAGATCCGCTGCGCGTAGCTGAGGTCAACAACCCGACTCTCGGCGTTCGCGGTCCAGGTACAGATGGGCGCATTGCCGCGGTTTACTCTGAACGTATTAAAGACCCGCCTGAACGATCCGACGCTCTGGCAGTTGGGCACCAACCACTGGCCCGGCGACTATCGCAGCAGCGGATGCGCCGCCTGCCATGTTCTGTATGCCAACACACGCGATGAATCGGCCGGCGATACTGCCAAATACGGCCACAACGGTTTCAGTTTCAGTGACGACAAGAACATTCCGAAAGATAAATCCGCCTATCCCATCAAGCATCAGTTCACCCGCGCCATTCCCGCCTACCAATGCTTGAGCTGCCATTACCACCAGGGCAATGGAGCGCTCGATACCTACATCGGAACCATCTGGTGGGACCGCGAAAGCGACGCCGACAAGGTAAGAGAGCTTAAGGCCGAACCCGAGTACGGTCCCGGCCAGCCGCAGTTGTGGGATCACAACAACGAGATGAAGCACGTCCAGTTCACCGACTATCACGCCCACGGGTGGAATTTCACCAAGGTGTACAAGCGCGATGACAAGGGCGAACTGCTGGATGCCAAGAACGCCGTCGTTAGCGACAGCGATCCCGACAAGTTCAAAAAGGCCGTGCACCTGAAGGACATCCACTTTGAAAAGGGGATGCAGTGCGTGGACTGCCACACTTCGCAGGACATGCACGGCGACGGCAACACCTACGCGCAGATGACCGATGCCATCGAGATCCGTTGCGAGGACTGCCATGGCTCGATTGACAAGCGCGCCACGCTGATCACCAGCGGACTTAACGGCGGCCACGCTTTGAAGGATGTCACCACTCCTTCTGGCGACGCCTGGTTCGAAGAGAAAGCTGGCAGCATCATCCAGCATTCGAAGACTGATCCCAAGCTGCAGTGGACGGTCAAGCAGGTGGTGGATTCGCTGAATCCCGCCAGTCCGGAATATAACGAGGCGGCGGCACGCGCCAAGCTGGTGCTCAAGGACGGCAGCACAGGGAAAGGCGATTCTCCGGCCGCGAACCTGGCCCATTCTTCACAGAAGATCGAGTGTTTTACCTGCCATTCTTCGTGGCAGACCACTTGCTCGGGCTGCCATTTGCCGCTCGATCTCAACATCAAGTCGGCGGAACTACACTACGAAGGCGTCAAGTCCCGCGCCTACGCTCCTTATTACGAGCAGGTGATCCGTACCGATATGTACTTCTTCGGTATCGGCACCTACAACCACGGCGGCAAGGTCTCGCCGTTCCGCTCCGCCACTAGCGTTGTGGTATCGGCATGGGACCGCGGCCGAAACAACATCATTCACCAGCAACCGCTGGTATCAACTCCTGGGTACACCAACGAGGGCATGACGCCGCATCCTCCGCACACGGTGCGCACCACCGAGACCAAGACCTGCTCGGATTGCCACATCAGCGAAAAGAATGACAACAATGCCAAGATCGCGTCGGCTCTCGGATTTGGTGTGAATGCGCTCAACTTCGTCGGTGAATACGCCTACGTTGCCGAGCAGGGCAAGGCTGTCACTGCGATAAAGATCACCGATGGTTACGAGCCGCAACCGGTCATCGGAAGTAGTTTCCAGAAGCAGCTCGACCCGGCGGCCTACCAGGCGTTCGTGTCGCGTGGACGCAAACTCACTACGGCGTTCCGTCGTCGTGCGCCCAATGTCCGTTCCGTCACCGTTCGCGGCGAGTACATGCTGACCGCTGAAGGCCCGTCCGGCTTCAAGGTCTACGACGTTGCCAACATCAACAACAAGGCATTCGCCCAGCGTATTACGCAAAGGAACAATTCGAGCGCTGGCGAGGGCACGGTCGTCCATAGTCCGGACGCGACGTACCTCTATACTCCGACCTCGGTCCCCATCCATTTGGGTCGCCCGCAGCGCCCGGAGAATCGCGAAGCGCCGATCCATCCTCTCTACGGTTACGCGCTGGCGACGGACCGTAAAGACGGATTGGTCCTCATCAACATCAACACGCTTGAGGATAACAATCCGGAAAACAACTATCTGCACCGCGATGTTGTCTTCAATCCCGAGGGCAAGCTTACGGGAGCGATGATGGTGAAGAACTGGGGCCACTATGCGATGGTGGTCTCGGAACAAACCGGGCTCAGCGTGGTGGACCTGGACAATCCGACTCAACCCAAGCTGGTTGGACAGAGTGCTCCGTCAGACCTGAGCGGCGCTCGCGCCATCGAACTGCAGTTGCGTTACGCCTTCGTTCTGGACCGCACCGGAATGAAAGTGTTCGACATCACCCATCCCGAGCAGCCCAAACTGGTGCCGGAAGCCACGGTGACCCTGGCGGATGCACGCAATCTGACGGTTTCACGCACGTTCGCTTACGTGGCCGCAGGTTCGCAAGGCTTGGCCATCATCGACGTGCAAAACCCGGAGAAGCCGAAGCCGCCCGTCTTCTTTAACGCTGGCGGATCCATCAATGACGCTTACGACGTTGCCATCGGAAGCACCAACGTCAGCTACTTCGCATACGTGGCGGACGGCCACAACGGCTTGCGCGTGGTGAAGCTGATTGACACCGACACACCTGGGTATCTGGGATTTGCCCCCGACCCGCAACCTGAATTGATTGCCACCTTCCCGAGTTCGGGCAAGATCGTATCGATGTCACGCGGTCAGGGTCGCGACCGTTATGTTGACGAATCCGGGCACCAGATTTCGGTCACCAGCCGCATGGGATCGCGTCCGTTCAACGCGAATGAGATCCGCAGCGTCCTGTTCAATCCTGACGGCACGCCGTTGATTGTTCCAGCTGCGGGGCGGAAAGAGCAGGGAACTACGACAAATCCTGCGCAGCCGGCCGCGGAGCCCGCTGGTGGGGGCTCGCGTTGACATTCAAAAGGTAGGCTGTACAATGTTCCCCACGCTGGGCGCGGTTTTTCAACCCCAAGCGGGCAACGAAAGAGCACTTCCCTCATCTAAGGGTGGGCTTTTAGCTGACACAAATCCGTGAGAGGCAAAACTATGAAAATGTATGCTGCGGTAGCTGCGTTGTCGGTCCTACCTCTCGTACTGGTAGGTAACAGTCTGGGCGCGGACGCCGCCAACGGCAA
Source organism: Terriglobia bacterium (assembly GCA_963812835.1). GTDB lineage: Bacteria > Acidobacteriota > Terriglobia > Terriglobales > Acidobacteriaceae > JAIQFF01. Next base: position 1,138,056 of record CAWEWN010000004.1, on the reverse strand, counting down.
AGCCCTGTACCAGAAAGGTTGCGCCAAGTGCCACGGCGCCAACGGAGTGGGAAATCCGGGGTTGGCTAAGGCCTTGGGCGTTGCGATTCGGCCTTTGAGCGATCCCGATGTGCAGGCCAAGAGCGATGATGAGTTGGCCAAGGAAAGTATTGCGGGAGTCGGCAAGATGAAGGCTACGCCCGGTATGACGGTCGAGAAAGATGGGCCGGACATCGTGGCCTACATTCGCAGCCTGAAGAAGTAGTTCCGCAGTGACCTTGCGATGGGCGGCCGCCCTCTACTGTGCGGCCGCCAGCATCGCCTTTCCGCTGTTCTTACCCGTCGAACCAATCCCTTCCACAATGCCTTCCGATATGTCTACTGGAGCTGATACCGGCTTTCGCGTGGTCCAGTCATGGTACGAGTGGCACTCGTAGCAGCCCGAGCGCGCCCCTCCCGGATGATGACAGCTCTCGCATTTCGCCAGATTCGGTAGCAGGATGTCGGATTCCTTCGTGCTGTTCGCCGCGGCCGCGTGGCAGCCTTGGCAGCCGAACGGGCTGTGCACTTCGTGGCTGAAGACGGCGCGTTCAAACCACCGCGTCTTGAGCATCGGCTTCGCCACCTCGGGCAAGGCGTTATCTGAGACCTTCAGAACATGGCAGTAGCTGCACTTTTCCCACAACGCAACCTCCAGCGTCGCAACCTGTGCGTCCTTGCCCGGGGCGTGCTTCATAATCTCGGCATGGATAGCTGCGGGCGTGGTGTGGGGCACGCTCTCAAGGATGGCCTTGTCGAATTCCAGTTTGTCGGCGTGGCAGGTAGCGCAATGGTCAGCAAACTTGATGGGGGCCATGTACGCCCCGCCAATCGCATTTACCGAGGTGCCGGGCCGCAGGGTTGCAATGCCTTTGCTGTCCTTGGCTGCGGCGTCAGCCAGGGCCGCGGCGGTGTGGCAGGACTCGCAGCCTCCCAGCGCGATGTGGACCTGATGGTTGAACTTGATCTTGCTAGGGTCGGTGTAGCCCCCGCGATTGGTATAGAACTCAGGATGCTTATTGCCGACGAAAGCAGTCGCGTTCAGCAGGTCCGTGGTTCCACTTTTCGTCTTGAGATCTTTGTGGCAGTCAACACATGCCTGGCTCCTCACCTCGATGAGCCGTGCGCGGCTGCGGTGTTCCTGGTGGCAGGAACCGCAAGTGGGCGTGAACAGCACGCTGTTGGGGTGGTGCGGCGGCGCGTCATGGCAGCCCAGGCAGGCTTTTTCCGTGACCGGACGGAAATACGCACCACCAACGCCGGTGTGGCAGGTATTGCACTTTTGTCCAAAAGCGGCGTGCGAGGGCGAGACCGGACCGCTGGCGAAAGGCTCAGGGCTTTTGATCCAGTGCGCGCCCAGCCAAATCAGTGCGATCAGCGGAATTGCGAGCGACAGAATAAAGCGCCAGCGGCGCATGGGATGCGGCCGGGCGAAGTACTCCATGTCGATGCGCTTGGCGAGATTTTTGGTGGTCCGTACGCGTCGCAGCATTTATCAGCTCGTTCAGTAACGCAAAGCCACAACAGCATGGATGGCCGCCAGCAACAACAATGTGTACGACAAGGGCACATGCACGAAAAGCCACAGGTGAAGCGCCTTGTGCAGACGGCTTTGCATGTCCAGTTGCCGGGTTTCTTCGTAAATATTTTCCAGATCTTCGAGTGTCGATTCCAGGGAGGTTGGCACCAGGACGCGGAGTTGCCGAAACGCCGCCTGTGCTTGCGCTCCTTCGCGCAACGTCGCTCCCCGTGAACTGCGAGATTCGAGGAAAGGCTTGAGTTCCTCGGCGAAGAATTTCCTCAATTCAAATGCGGCCTGTTCATCGGCCTCGAGCCCAGTGCCTACGCTGAAGTCGCCCATGGTGCCGGCGCTTGCCGCTGCGGCGCGCTGGTGCTCACTGGCCTTGGAGACATCTCCCTCGAGCGAAGTGGCGGCCTCCTCGATGACCTGCTCGGCCTCGGCCACCAGTTGCTCACGCACATGCCCGATCTGCTCAAAGATAGTTTCCATCGGGACCTGAGTTGTGTAGAAGTGCGGGAGAATGTGCTGCATGGCGGCGCCGAAGATTCCGCTGACGAACACCGCGCCGAAAAGCCACATCAGCACCGTCGTCAGCTTGCCACCGGTATGGAAGTTGGCATGGAAGAGGATTATCGGGAAGCTGAGAAAGCCGAGCCACAGGTGGGCGCGCATCCAGGTCTGCATCCTGCCAATGCGCCAGACCGGCACTTTTTTCCTCGCGCCCAGGAAGCCGGCAATCAGCATGAAGACGAAGCCAATGATTCCGCAGATCAGCCCGAAGCCCCGGCGCCCGCTGACTCCCTGTGGAGTGCCCAGAGCGTAGGTAATGAATACAGCTGTGGCCAGTCCCAGTATGACTACGCTGGCGACAAACCATTTCCTGTGTGAACTATCGATCAGCATCAGTTTTTTCGCAAAGTCATTTTCCGGAAATGCGAATGCTACCGCTTGGCCGTACTGCGGGACTGCATCAACTTGGCAAAGAATTCTGTCGGATTCACCCTGTGCGCGGCATCGTGCGGACAGGCATAGACGCAGCTCGGTTCGGCATGATCGTGGCAAAGGTCGCACGAGGTCGCTTTCACCTTCATCGTGGCAACCTTGCGTCCGGGATGCGCCGCGTCATCCAGTTGAACGGGGAACGGATGCATGTTGATGTTCCCGTATGGGCAGTTGCTGGCGCACAGTCCGCAGCCGATGCACCAGTCTTCGATGATGACTTCGAGGGAATTGCGCCGGCGGATAGAACCAACCGGGCAGCCCACCATGCAAAGAGGATCGCGGCACTGCCGGCATGACGTAGCCACGAGATACTTGTCGAATCGCAGACCCTCCCGCACCAGGCGGCTCACACCCTGATGCGCGTCGGCACAGGCGCGTACGCACATGTCGCAGCGGGTGCAGCGCTCCAGGTCGAGCAGAAGAAGGCTTTGTGCCTCCATCAATCCCTGGGCGAGGAACTGATCGATGGGTACGCTGCCCATGCGCTCGGCCCGGATGCGATTGCTTTCCACGCGTTCCTTGGCCACTTCCTGCAATCCGCGCCGGACTTCGGGGAAGCGGTCGAGCATCACCTTGAAGTCTTCGCCGCGAATTTTGACGACCTCAACGTGGTCGAGAGCGGAGCAAGTTGCAGTTCTGGTCGTGCCACTGAGGAAGGCTATTTCGCCGAAGTACCCGCCTCTAGCCAGATACGCCAACACCAGACTTCCACCGGGCCGCTCCTCCGAAACTTTCACGAACCCGATACGGACCAGATAGAAACTGTCGGCCGGGTCTCCCTGTTTGCAGATCACAGAACCGGGTGCGTAGCGCACCAGTTCGACGCGGTTCCGCAGCTGGTCAATGAAGTCGTTCGTTAAAGTCGCGAACACGGGCACCGATCGCAGGTGCGAATCCAGGGCCCGGGTGCGATATGCCCGCTCCATCTGTGCCCGGAAAGTCTTGTTGCGCATCATGATATCGAGCACGTTGCGCAGCATCTCGACCATCACGCAATCGGTCACCGCCCGCACCGTGGCCGATCGCGGATAAAAATTCATGCAAGTCATTTCGCCGAACAGTTCGCCCGGACCGAGTTCGGCGACTGGATTGTCGTACGCCAGATCAACCGGAGCATCGATGGGGATGGTCTGACGGTGGCCTTCTTCGCTGCGACGGTCCTGACCGCGCTTGGTCAGGTTGCTGGAAACCTTGCTGAGCATTCCCTTACTGCTGCCCTTGGTCGTGACGTGGGCCATGGGGCTGGAAAGGAAAATCTCAACCTTGCCCTCGAGAATGTAAAAGGCGGTGGAACCGAAGTCTCCTTCGCGGCAGATGATTTCCCCAGCCTTGAAGCGCCGCTTCACCAGCGCTTTCTGATTGAGCTGCAGGAAAGTGCCGGAGACATTCTTGAAGACCGGTAGATGTTGCAGTTCCTCGGGCCGGAAGGGTTCGCCAACCCCGAGATCAGTTCGGACTACGATCCGGTTGGTCAGGGCCCCGGTCGGGCAAGACACCATGCACTCGCCGCAGGAGACGCACGAGGACGTTCCCATGGGCAGATTGTTGTCGAAGGCAATCCCCGCCTGATAGCCCTTGCCGCGGCGGGCCAGCACCATGTTGTGGCGAATGTCGTTGCAGGCGCGAACGCAGCGGTCGCACAGAATGCAGGCATCGTGGTCAACCGCAATGACCATCGACGAGTCGTCGCGCCCCCGCGGGCCGGCACGCTTGGCGAAGCGCGGCTCGGTGATGCCGGATTGAGATGCCAGGGTCTCGAGTTCGCAATCGCCAGAGTTGCGCTGCCGCATGCACGGCGACGGATGGTCCGCCATCAGGAGTTCGACCAGAGTACGGCGCGCCGCCACCACGCCATCGGTGTTGGTCTTCACCGTCATGCCGGGCTCGACCAGTCGAATACACGAGGCGGTATAAACGCGAGCGCCCACATCCACGGTACAGACGCGACATACGCCCACCGGACCTTCGTTCTGCTGGTGACAGAGAGTGGGGATGGGAATGCCGTTCATCCGCGCCGCGTCGAAGATCGTCGTGCCTGGGGCGACGGACATCTGCCGGCCGTCGATGGTGAGGTGAATGCCCGGAGGCAGGGGCGCCATCGGCGCAAGCGGCGCCGGGGCCGCCGGCGAAGGTGCGGCAGCAGGAGCAGGTGGAGGAGCCCCCGGTGCATTCGCCGTTACCGCGGCCGGCGGCCGGGACATCACGACTGTGGCCATCACTTCAGGCTTCTCAAACTGGAAAATCAGGACTGTATCGCCGAGGGCAACCTGATCTCCGTGATTGAGGACCTGCTCTTTGATGCGGGCCTGATTTACGTAGGTCCCATTCAGGCTGTCGAGGTCGCGGACCTTGAATTTTTCGCCCTCGCGAATGACCATGCAATGGCGGCGCGAGAGGGCAGGATCGTCGATGTGTAACTGGTTGCCGGGATCGCGGCCAATGGAGAGCGATTCCTGCTCGAGAGCGAACGTCTTGTCACGCAGCGGCCCCGATGTGCCTACGAGTCTCGGTTTCACATCGCCCCTCGGATAGTTCTTTCCGGTACAGTCCCGCTATCGAACCTTACGCGGCGTCTCGGCCACGGAAACAGACTTTTGCCGGGCATTGTTTGTGGACCACATGCTGATCCACCACATCCCGAAAATGCGTGAGTACAGACACAATGGGGACGGGCACGACTTGTCCCAGACCACAAATGGAAGTCACTTTCAGCGCATGGGAAAGCTCTGAGAGCAACTGCATGTCGTCATTCTCGGCCTTGCCATGGGTCCAGGCGGTGAGCATATCCACCAGTTTTTGCGACCCCATGCGGCAGGGAACACACTTGCCGCAGGATTCGTTGCGGAAGAAGCGCACCGCATTCAGAGCCATATCGACCATGCAGCGGTCTTCGGCGCAGACGACGATGGCTCCCGAACCAACCATGGAGCCTTTGGCCGCCACCGCGTCCCAGTCGAGGGGAAGGTCGACCATGGAAGCAGGCAGGTATCCCGAGGATGGCCCTGATGGCGCGAACCCGAGCAGCTTCTTGTTGTCGAGAATGCCGCCTGCATATTCGTAGATCAGCTCAGAATACTTGGTGCCCATCGGCACCTCGAAGACGCCCGGCCGCACCACGTCGCCGCTGATGCCTACGAACTTGATGCCGTGCGAACCATCCCGTCCCTGGGCTTTGTACCAGTCCACTCCGTGCATCAGGATGGCGGTCGCGAAGACAAAGGTTTCGACATTGTTGATCGCGGTCGGTTTCTGCCAGAGACCGTGAGTGCCGGGGAAGGGAGGCTTGTTCCGCGGCTCCGCGCGTTTGCCCTCGATGGCCTCGAGCAATGCGCTTTCCTCGCCGCAGATGTAACCGCCAGGACTGATAAAAATCTCCAGGTCGAATGTCAGATCACTGCCCAGGATGTTCGGCCCCAGCAACTTCTGGGCGTAACACTTCTCGATCTCTTTCTGGAGGATCTCGCGCGGCCTCTCGTATTCATGCCGGATGTACAGGATCCCTTTTTCGCGCCCGTCACCAGGCCGGCCGTGATCATGCCTTCGATCAGGAGATAAGGAACGTTCTCCATGATGAAGCGGTCTTTGATGGTGCCGGGCTCGCTTTCATCGGCGTTACACACGATGTACTTTTCGTCGCCGGCGGCGTTGCTCACAATCTCCCACTTGGTTCCGGTGGGAAATCCGGCGCCGCCCATGCCGCGCAGGCCAGCAGCTTTCAGGGCGGCGATGACGCCCTTTACATTACGCGTCTCCACGAGATGCTTGACCACGCCGTAAGAGGGAGATCCCTTGTAAGGATCAACCGCCAACTGGACGGGTTTGATCTCGGAAATATCCGGCGGAAGCGGGCTGCCGCTCATAGTGTCCTGCAGCAGCGAAACCGCGTTGGGCCCGTCCACATTCCCGTAGATGGCCTCGTTCACACACATGGCCGGCGCCTGGTCGCAGCGTCCCAAACAGGAAACATCACGGATTGTGAGCGTCTGCGGATTGGCGCCGCGAAAAGCACGCTCTAACTGGTGACGCAAATCATCGGCCCCGCGCAAATGGCAGGACATGTCGGCGCAGACGCGAACGTCAATTCGCGCTGGAGGCGTGAGATGGAAGTGGGGATAAAAACTGGCTACAGCGTGAATCTGACTGAGGGGCATGCCCAGTTCCGTGGCCAGCAATTCCAGCTGCTCCGCGGGCAAGTAACCGAATTTTTCCTGGATGGAACGAAGTTCTGGAACCATGCTCCCCGTCGGCTAGCAGAAAAAGAGGCATTTAGAGAGCGACAAACCTCTTTCTTTCCCCGAGGGGCAAAGGTTATCGCAGGCAAACGGCTAATGTCTAGTAGGTAGTTTGCCGGATAGTAAACCAGTTTCGGAAAATCCACCTTAGACTGGCGTTATCCTGAAGGACTTTGTCCTAAGATCAGCGCGCACCGCAACAATGTTTGCGGATGGAGGACGGGGCGTCCTTCGCTGCGCGCTAGATCCTTCGCAAGCTCAGGATGACGCCATCATGAGGGGAAGATTTAACTAATCCACGACCGTTTGCCCGTATCGGGAGAGGATCACTCTTCCTGAACAGAAGGTGTGACCAATCGAGTCACATCAAAATGGATCCACCGGCGCGTGCGATCGGGAAAGATCAATTCAAGTTGGTCGAAGACTTTTCCATTCCCGTTCGGGGTGGTCCGCTGCTCCTCTCCCAATTGCCAATTGCGACCGAAAGTGTAGAACAAATACCAGTACTCGCCGTGGATGGCGGTGGTGAGGTCGGGCGCCATTATGCTGATCGCGTTGGCAGGAGAATCGCCCGGGCCGCCGGTGTAGGTGGTAAGAAGCTGTTCGGGAATTTGCTGTTCCCATCCCGGCGCAAAAATTCGTTGCCCTTCTGCGGCCAGTTCGGACTTCCCAAGTCTTGCCGCTTTCGCGAGGGCAATCGCGTTGGCGCGGGCAAACGCGCTGAAAGCCGGTTCAAGCTGAATGGTGATGAAGTCATGGCTGTGCTGGGCCATCAGGACGTGTTGAAGCATGGTAAAAATTGCGTTCACGGACTCTTCGACGTCGCCACTCAGACTCTGCGCGAAGCTCAGGAACCATGGTTGCCGCTGGTCGGGCAACAAATTGATTTCCTCGCTGCGACCGGCAGCTACGTATGTCGATATGACGCAGACGTGCTCGGTATCTTCGAGAGTGAAACGCGGGAAGTGTTCTTGGTGCGGCGGGTTCAAAGCTCCTCCTGGGGATATCTTACAAGCGACCTTTGTAACGTCGGCGTCCCGCTGGCTGGCTCGGGGACGTCCCGTCCCCGGCGGTGGGCGGGACGCCCACCGGACAGCCGGCAAGATGCCGGCGCTACTAAGTTCAAAAGAGTTCGATACCGGACTATTAATAAAGGTATGAAATAAGTTGCTCTCTCTGAGGTTAACTCTCTTTGTAGTAACAGGTTACCGTGTTACTCCCCTTGATTTCGGCGGTGCCTCCGGTTCGCCTGAGGACAAAATCACCTTAACTTCCCTGATTTCATTGACATACCGTCGTAAGTTTGGGAATATGTTTGCCTACCCAGGTTTCAGTCCCCCGCTGGGCTTCGGACGAACTGTCCAGATTCGCTGATATTGAGTTTTGTCCGTTTTGTAGCCGTCTCTCAAAAATTGGCTAAGCTCGGCAAATACGAACTGATCGGCGAATTGGGCCGCGGCGGAATGGGCATCGTGTATCGCGCCCGCGATCCCATCATCAATCGACTTGTAGCCCTCAAGACCATCACCGCAGGAGTTGCCGACTATCCCAATCTGCTGGCGCGCTTCTATCGCGAAGCGCAGTCCGCCGGCGGTCTGCAGCATCCCAACATCGTCACGATTTACGACATGGGGGAAGAATCCGGAACTCCATACATTGCGATGGAGTTGATCGAAGGCGAGAGCCTCGAGCAAGTGATTGCTTCGCGGCCAGACCTCCCACTTTCGCTGAAGCTCACCTACGCCATCCAGGCCTGCCGCGCTTTTGACTACGCCCACAAACGGGGAATCGTTCACCGCGACATCAAGCCGGCAAACGTAATGCTGAGCAAGGATGGCACGGTAAAGGTCGTGGACTTCGGCATTGCCCGCGTTCTCGAATCTTCTAAAACCCAAACTGGCATGCTGATGGGGACGTTTGCCTACATGTCGCCCGAGCAGTATCACGGCGAGCACGCGGACGAGCGCTCCGACATCTGGTCTTTCGGAGTTCTACTCTTCGAACTTCTGACTTATCAGAGACCGTTCAGCGGCGATGCTCCTGCCGCATTGATGAACAAGATTTGCTCGCAGCCGCCGACGCCTCTTCATGACGTGGCCCCGGATTGCCCGCCCGAACTGGAAGCGGTCCTGGAAAGAATTTTTCAGAAGTCGCCTGCCGATCGGTACCAGACGATGGAAGACCTGATGGTCGAGCTGGATCCGATCTGCAAGAGTTTTCAATCCGCGACGGTCTTAAAACTCGTCGAGCAGGCCGGCGATCTGGTCAAGCAGGGCAACCATTCACAGGCAAGAGATATTCTGCGGCAAGCACTTCAGATCGAATCCACAAACACGCATGCGCGCAGCTTGCTGGAGAAAGTCAATCTCGAGCTCAAGCGTGCGCTGATCCGGCCCAAGGCCCAGCTATTTGTCGAAAAAGGACTCGAACTGCTGGCTCAGGGAAAGATTCAAGAGGCGAAAGTCGAGGCCGAAAACGCGCTCAAGCTGGACACGAATTTTGAGGCCGCCCAGGAGCTGAGGCAGCGCGTGCAGCAGGAGCTGGACCGCTTCCAGCTCATCGCCGAATACCTGGACACTGCGAAGCTGCGACTCGCCGAAGGTCTGCCAGAGATGGCGGAAGAGCCTCTGGCCAGGGTGTTGCAACTCGAGCCTGCGAACAAGACCGCCAAGGCGCTGCAGGAACAAGTTGAGAGAGACAAGCTGCAGCGTGAGCGGCGCCTCCGTTTGACGGACCGGCTGCAACAGGCCCGCAGTCTGTGGACCGTGCAGAACTACCAGCAGTGCATCGAGATTCTGACCGAATTGAAAGAGGAATTTCCACGCGAGGAGGAAGTTCTCCGGCTGCTTGAAGCTGCGCGCGAAGATTACGCGGAACAAAGCAAACGCCGGGCTTTGGAACGAGCGAAAGGCATTTTGGCCGCGGGCCGCCACCAGGAATGCACCGCGCTGCTGCTGGACCTGCAAAAAGAATTTCCTGGCGACCGCGAGATAAATGATTTGTTGGCAAGCGTCCGGGAAGATCAGGCGAATCAGCGGCGACTGAAATTCCTGGCCGAAGCACGACGGCTGTTTACCGGCCGGCAATATGACGAATGCCTCTCGCTCCTAGCGGCTCTGCAACAGGAATTTCCAACCTATCCCGAGTTCGCGCGGCTCGCAGATGCCGCCCGGGAAGACAAAGCAAAACAGTACCGGCTGGAGGGGATCGCAAAGGCTGGAAAACTTCTGGCTGCCCGGCGTTACGAAGAATGCAGTGTGCTGTTGACGGAGTTGCAGGAACGATTTCCGCAGGACGATGAAATCACCCGGCTGCTTAACTCGCTTCAGGAAGATGAGGCAGAGCAAAACAAATTGCGTAGCCTGGCCGAGGCCCGTAATTTGCTGGCGTCGCGCCGTTACGATGAATCGCTAGCCCTGCTTATGGGCCTGCAAAAGCAATACCCCGGCGATGGCGAGATCCTGCGTCTCATCGAAACGCTGCGCGTTGACCAGGCCGAGCAACGAAAACTGCGCGACCTGGAGCAGGCCAGGAACCTGCTGGGTGAAGAGCGCTACGACGAGTCCATCGCTCTCCTGACCAAACTTCAGGAGGAATTTGGCGGAGATGAGATTGCAAAACTGCTGGGACGCGCTCGCAAAGACCGCGCCGAGAAGGAGCTGCATGAAAAGCTCGGCGAGGCGAGGGCCCACCTGGCCGCGTCGCGATTCAGCGAGGCTCTAACGGTCCTGGAAGGCCTGCTTCGGCTAAATCCAAATGACTCCGCGGTACAGAAACTCTTGAAGCTGGTCCAGCGTGATCAGGAAAAGCAAAGCAAGCTCGACCGCCTGCAGCAGGAATGGGAAGAGCTCAAAAAGCTGGTCAGCACCAAGCGATATCCCGAGGTAATCGCGCGAGCGGAAAAGTTGCTGGTGGAGTTCCCCGGGGACAGTGACCTGGTGAGGTTCGTGGAATTTGCCCGCACCCAGCAAAGCCAGCTGGAGCGGGAAGTCCAGCTGCGCAAGAACTGTGAAACCATCCAGGGCTTTATCGCCGACAACCAGTTTCAGGAAGCCATTCGTGCCGCGACAGCCGCCCTGAGGACTTTCCCCGGCAACGAGGAACTGCGGCGCCTGCAGCAGCAGGCGGAGTTGCAGGACAAGAAGCAACAGACTCGAAAGGCGATCGAACAGAAGGTCAAGGATATCCGGGTAAAGATCAACCGGGAGAAATTCAGCGACGCCATCAAGCTCGCCAAAGAAACATTGATGACGTTGGGCCCGGACACCGACATCAATCAACTGTTGAATTCCGCCGAGGTCGAATTTACTGCGCGCGAGAAAAAGCGCAAGCAGGAACAAGAACTCGAGTCCATCCGGCTGATGGTGAAGCGGGGGCAACTGGATGACGCCACCCAGGCGCTCACTAAGTCGCTGGCGGCCGAAACGCTGGCCAACTTCGATCCTCGCGTGCAGCGGGTGGTGGACGAAATTGATTCGGCCCGGACCAGGGTGAGTTCGCCGGGGCCGTCCAAACCGGATTCCGGCCCTCCGCCGGGATTGTCGAAGGAATATGCATGGGAGGGTCCGCCCCCGTCAGACGTAGGCGGAGTGGACGCTGCATCTCAGACCAAACTCGCTGAACCGCAGAGCTCTCTTTCTTCGGCATCGATGTCGAGTGCGCCGATTGCGCCCGCGGTTCCCGAGCCTGCGACGGCGCCGGCAGTTTTCGTACCCCCGGTTTTCCAGCCACCCACGATCGTCCCGGAGCGGCCAAAGCCGGCGCCGCCGAAGCCACCGGTAAAAGAAAAGCCCCGAACCGCGCCTCCGCCCGCAACGCAAAAGCATGCTGTATCGCCGACGCTGGCAAGCCCTCCCGTAGCCCCGGCAGAGCCGAGGAAAGCTGCTCCACCCGCGGCAGCTGCGCCACCAGTCGTCCAGCCGCCAGCTTTCCAGCCGGCCACTATCATTCCCGAACGGCCAACCCCTGCGCCGCCGAAAGCGCCGGTAAAGGAACGATCGAAGCCAGCAGCTGCGCCTGTGACTCCACCCGCACCGCCCAGGACTGAGGTCCGACCCGCAGCTCAGGAGCCTGTGTTGCCGCCCGCTCCTCCTCGGCCCCCTGTTAAACCTCGGGACGTGGTGTTCACGCCCGCGCCTACTCGGCCGCAGCCCGCCCCTGCGCTGGCCCCCTGGAAGCGGCCGGCTGTGATTGCGGGTATCGCCGCGGTAATGGTCGCCGCCGCATGGTTCGGCCTGCATCAGCCGTCGGAAAAAGCCGTCCCCGCTAAGACCGCCGCGCCGACCGTCGCGACTCATCCGCAGCCCGTGGTCAATCCACTCGAAGTGCAACAGCGCGAGGCCATGGACCAGGCGGACCAGCGCCGCGCCAGTGGCGACCTGAACGGTGCCACGGAACTGCTGCAGTCGGCGGCCGCGCTCAAGGGGCCGCTGTCTTCTGAAATTCAGGCCAAGCAAGCGGAAATCCAGGCAGAAGCTAACGACGCCAAACTAGCCACCCTCCGACAGAAGGAAGAGCAGGCCTGGCAGAGTGCGAAGAAAGATGTGGACGCGGGCCGCTTCGGCTCGGCGCAAAAATACCTGGCCAGCATATTGGCCCTGCCCGAAGGCGGCCTGAGAAAAGACGATGCCAGGAAATATCAGGACCAGGTCATCCCGCAGCGCAAGCAGGAAGAGACCTTGTTCGCCCGGGCAAAGAAGGACTCACAAAAAAGCGATCTAGCCAGCCTGAAGCAGGCCGACGATGCTCTCGGCCAGGTTATTCAGCTGGCGGGGCCAAGAAAGCCGGAGGCCGAGCAACTGCGCCAGACCGTAGCAGGCAAAGTCACCAGCCTGGGGCAGCAGCAACAACACGAACAACAGATTGCCGATCTTCGTGCCGGTGTGAAACGCGACGTCGGGCAGGGTGATTTTTCGTCTGCGCGGCAAAAAGTTGATCAGATCAAACAGGCCGGTGGAGACGCCTCCTCTCTGACTTCTGAAATAGAACAGGCTGAAGCACGCCATCAGTCCGACACCGAGTTTCAGCAAATTGTGCAACGGTACCAAGCGGCCAACGACAAGAATGGCCTGGAAACCGCACGGAATAGTTTTCAGAGCGTGGCCCAAGCAGGTGGGGCCCACGCGGCAGACGCGCGACGCTATCTCGGTGAAATTAATTCCAAACTCACGGCGTTGAAACAGGAAATCGCGCCGCCCCCGCAGCAGCCCGCCGCCAAAGCAGAGGCACCTGTAACTGCACCCAAAGTTGACGAACGAGGGGCGATCAACACACTGGTGCAGCAGTATGCCCAGGCGTTCGAGCAAAGGAATGCCGATGCCCTTCGCCGAATCTGGCCCAGTATCGGGAACAAGTACGACAAGTACAAACAGGTTTTTGCCATGGCGAATGCGTACCGTATGGACGTCCGGATCGACAGCATTGACGTCGCCCCGGACAGCCAGAGCGCAATCGTCAACTCCTCGCTGCTGCAGGAGGTCTCGGTGAAAGGACAAAAACCAATGAGCCACAGCGACAAGGCGGTCTTTCGGCTGTTAAAGTCCAACGGAAACTGGGTGATTAGCGATGTTCAATAAACGACGTGTTGCAGTTTATAGAGCGATTTTCGTCGCAAGAGTTGGAATGCGATTCGGGCAGCAAATACAACCACTTCGCGAGGTCGCGAGGGGTGATTAGGCTTGAACAAAGCAGTCAGGCCGAGTACACTTTCTCACTTCGCGCGCCGCTAACGCGACCGAATGAGGAAGTGCGGAGGTGGGCAGGAATGGGTCATTTCAGTTTCGCTTGGGAGAGCTTTTAAATGATTAAGAATGCAGTATTCGTCGCACTCGCGTTCCTATTTTTAACCGGCACCGGTGCTTTCGGTCAGGGTCCTTGTGCGCATGCCAACGGCAAGCTGGCCTGCGTGATCCCCCAAGAGTACGGCGCCGACACTCCATTCGCATTCTCGCAAGCTGGATTATTCGCGAACCAGGGACACGAGGGTCACTTCGACACCAGCATTCTCGATGCCTTTCGTCCTTTGACAGCCGACATCGGTCGCCAAGCCAATCTGTTACCCCTTGCCTCGCCTTCTTCAGGGTTCGTGCTCACTTATGATTCATCGCTCAAGACCTTCGTTACCAGCAACACCAGCCTGGGCCCGATCCTGGGGGAGCGCGCGGAGACCGTTGGACGCCATCGCCTGTTTATCGGGTTCAGTTATCAGTTTTTTAACTTCGATAAAATCGACAGCGTAGATCTTCATAATATTCCCGTGGTCCTTACCCATGCCGAGGACACGGTCGACAATCCTGGTAAGGACTGCGCCATCAACAAGGGAAACCTCAACGGGTGCTCCTTTGTCCGCGACATCGTCAGCACGACAAACTCCATCGATCTGAAGGTAAATCAGTACACCACGTACGTGACTTTTGGACTCACGCAAAATATTGATGTGTCAGCGGTAATTCCTATCGAGAACGTTCGCATGAATGTGACCTCCAACGACAATATTATCCTCGGCTCGGGTTTATTCACCGATCACATTTGGAATGGCTGCAGCAATCCGGCGAACCCGGCCAGCGATCCCAAGTGCCTGCACCACGTATTCCCAGATCCCGGTTTTACCGGCGGCAGCAAGTCTTCCAATTCGGCTTCAGGAGTAGGCGACCTTGTGGCACGGGTGAAATGGAATGCCTGGCACGGCGAACGGGCGGGAGTTGCGACTGGAGTTGACGTGCGTTTCCCCACAGGGGATGCCATAAATTACCTGGGCTCGGGCAGCTATGGTATTAAGCCATTCGCAATTTTTTCTTATCGCGCCCGTATTTCGCCACACGCACTTGTTGGCTTCGAATGGAACACCAAGTCTATCGCCGCAGGCGATCTGAGCACGGGTACGAAGGCCAGCGTGCCTAATGACTTCACTTATTCAGCGGGCGCCGATGCTTGGATCACAAAATGGCTGACGGGATCCTTCGACATTATTGGGCAGCACATACTTTCGACCCAAGAGGTCATCGGAAGTCAGACCTTTGGGACTCAAGAGCTCTCAGTCGTACCCCAGCAATTTCTCGCCAACTGCGGCACGTGCACGGCCAACCCGGATCCGCCAACCGTAACTCACAGCAACCTTCAACTGAGCGCCTCTGCCCGCTCCTACAACATTACCAATGCCTCTATGGGCATCAAGATTCTACCCCTGGGGAAGGCTTCGAAACTGGTGGTCACAGCCAACGTTTTGGTACGGCTGGATGAGGGTGGTCTGAGCTATAAGCCGGTGCCGCTGGTGGGAGTCGGCTACACGTTCTAACATAGGAACAAGGATCACAGGGCTTGCTGGAAGCGCCGTTCGGCGACAGCCGGTCAGTACCGGGGCCGACGTTCCGGATTTCTCATCCGTCCATTGGATTTCTTTTAAACCCGCGATGCGTATCGCTTGCTCCTACCGAGGCCGGCCAAGGGTCCACACGACCTCAGAAAAAGAATTCGTATTTGGCCGAGCGGAAGCCAAATTTCCCATTGGTCTGGATCTCTCTCCTGACCAGAAAGTGTCGCGCCTGCACGGGCGCATCTGGTACGAAGGCCGTTCCTGGTGGCTGGAGGACCTGGACAGTTCTCACGGCACGAAAATAAACGACCGCGAGATCAAAGGGCTGGGGAAGCAGGAACTCAGCCTGAATGACGTCATACACGCGGGAGAAACCACGCTGCGAGTGGAATCTCTCGATGTTGGGCACGCGAGCGCTCCCACCAGCTACCTTGAAGCGGGAGCGGCGTTGCCCTCCCAGGACAAGGGGCCTGCGCCGAACCTTTCCATCACCAACGACCTCGCCGCCAACAAGGTCAGCCTGGGATCTCTGCCGGGTACGGGGGACGAAACCTCGCGGCGCCTCGGTCTGATCTGCGACATGCCGCTGCAGTTCACTACGAAGGGAACTCTGGAATCGCTGCTGCCCGCGGTTGTGGCCAGCCTGTGCCAGCTCTTTCCCAAAGTGGAGAGCTGGGCCCTGGTCCTGCGCGAGGCCAATACCGGAAATCTTCTGTTAAAAGCCTACAATTCCTCGCGGCAGCCCTACTTGAGCGAGACCCTGGCGCGGCGCGCCATCAGCGAGCAAAAGGCATTCGTGTGGCGGCGAAATGTCGAAGTCGATATCAGCAAGAGCGTGATGCAGAACGCGATCGATCTTGGCATGTACGCGCCGCTGGTGTGGCAAAACGAGGTGGTGGGCGTCATCTGCGGGGGGGCGATCAGCGGCGAAACCGGCTTTTCGGACGAGGACTTGCGTTTGCTCGTGGTCGTGGCACAATATGCCGCCATGGCGGTTGCGACACACCGCCTGCAGTCGTTGCTGAAAAAAGAGTGGACGGCGAAGGCCAACCTCATGCGGCAGTTCTCGCCCAAGGTGGCTGAACGGTTGTTGACCCTGCGCGGACGGCTGCGACTGGGCGGCGAACGCAGCGAAGTGACCATTCTGAACGCGGACATTCGCGGCTTCACCAACCTGGCGCACGAGATGGATCCTGACGAAGTGGTGCATCTGTTAAACGAATACTTCGCCGCGGTCGTGCCCGTGATCTTCGCCCGCAACGGCACCATTGACAAGTACATGGGAGACGCTATCCTCGCTGTGTTTGGAAGTCCGGAGAGCGACCCGGAGCAGCATCAGAACGCCGTCCTGGCGGCGGTCGAGATGCAGGCCGCAGTAGCGAAACTCAATCAGGACCGCGGACGTCGCGGCGAACCCTGCCGGGAGTTTGGCATTGGAGTTCACTGCGGAGAAGTCATTCATGGCTTCGTCGGCACCACGGACCGGATGGAATTCACCGTGATCGGCGACGTGGTGAACCGGACTGCGCGCTATTGTTCCGCCGCTGAGGGAGGTCAAGTACTGGTCAGCGCGGAAATGTATGAGCGAGTGTGGAAAGTGGCGGAGACGGAAAAAGCCACCATCAAGACGAAGCACGAGGGCGACTTTATCGCCTATAAGGTCAAGTCCATCAAGGATTCATTCAAGAACAACAAAGGGGCTCGAAAAGGTTTAGTTACAATTCGGGGATGAAAGTTAAGCGGACGGGGCCAGGTGGTACCGAGGAGCGTTCCAATGACCCCCAGCTTTTCGAGTTCGCCCGGAGGCCCGCAACGCAAAGAGTTTTTGGCGTAAACTCCATTCGAGTTTTTTCGATGGAGAGAGTGCGGCAGCTTAACTCCGCCCATCCTTTATTATTTCTGTCCCCGATGTCCAACCGCGATTCGCGAAACATTATGAGGAGTTCAAAATGCAATTAGGAATGATTGGTCTGGGAAGAATGGGTGCAAACATGGTGCGGCGCCTGATCAAGGGCGGTCACCAGTGCGTAGTTTTCGACCGAAGTCCAGAAGTTGTACAGACCCTCGTCAAAGATAAGGCCACTGGATCTTCGTCGCTGGCGGATTTCGTCTCCAAGCTGACCCAGCCGAGAGCACTATGGCTGATGGTTCCTGCGGCGTTTGTGGACTCGACGCTGGCTGAACTTACTCCGCTGCTGGGCAAAGACGACATTGTGATTGACGGCGGAAACTCCTACTACATTGACGACATAAGGCGGGCGAAGGAGCTCGCTAAGAAAGGTATCCACTACGTTGACGTGGGGACCAGCGGCGGCGTCTGGGGACTGGATCGCGGCTACTGTCTGATGATTGGCGGATCGAAGGCCGCGGTGAGCCGCCTCGATCCGATCTTCAGCACGCTCGCGCCGGGAAAAGGCAACGCCGACCCCACGCCGGGTCGCAAACCGGGCCAGGGCACGGCAGAAAATGGATATCTGCATTGCGGTGAAGCCGGCGGCGGACACTTCGTAAAAATGGTCCACAACGGTATCGAGTATGGACTGATGGCCGCCTACGCCGAAGGACTGAACATCCTCTCGCATGCCAATGTCGGAAAAAAAACTCACGCCCAGGATGCGGAGACGACTCCGCTGCGTGATCCCGAACACTATCAATATGATTTCAATCTGGCGGACGTGGCCGAAGTCTGGCGCCGCGGCAGCGTCGTAGCCTCGTGGCTGCTCGATCTGACCGCCAGTGCGCTGGCCAAAGAACCCACACTCTCGAATTTCTCGGGCAGCGTCTCGGATTCGGGAGAAGGGCGCTGGACTATTCTCGCCGCCATCGACGAAGGCGCACCTTCGCCCGTACTGAGCGCCGCGCTTTACGACCGCTTCACTTCACGAGGTGAAGGTGATTTCGCCCACAAGCTGCTTTCGGCCATGCGCTTTGAGTTTGGCGGCCATGCCGAGCGCAAAAAGGAATAAAAGGCGCAATGGAACCCAAGCGGAAAGTTCTGGTCATCGACATCGGCGGCACCCACGTCAAACTTCTGGCTACCGGTCAGAAAGTGAAGCGTGAGTTCGTATCGGGTCCGAAGATGGTGCCTGCAGACATGGTTCGCCAGGTCAAAGCCTTAGTGAAGGACTGGGACTACGATGTGATCTCAATGGGCTATCCCGGTCCAGTGGTGCATGGCCAGCCTTTCCGCGATCCGCACAATCTGGGTCCGGGTTGGGTGCGTTTCGACTTCAAGAAGGCCTTCAATCGTGAGGTCAAGATCATCAACGACGCAGCCATGCAGGCCCTCGGGAGCTACAACAAAGGCCGCATGCTTTTCCTGGGTCTGGGCACCGGCCTGGGCTCGGCGATGATCGTGGAGGGCCGGCTCGAGCCGATGGAGTTGGGTCATTTGCCCTATCGGAAGGGTAAAACTTACGAAGACTATCTTGGGCTTCGCGGTCTGGAACGGTTGGGAAAGAAAAAGTGGGAGAGTCACGTGTTCAAAGTCGTGGAGGAATTTCGCGCGGCGTTAGTTGCCGATGATGTTGTGGTGGGCGGCGGAAACGCTAAGAAGCTGACGAAACTGCCGCCGAATACGCGACTGGGCGACAATGACAACGCCTTCGTCGGCGGGTTCCGTCTGTGGGACCCAACAGTTTCAATAGGAATCTGAGAGCTGTTCCGCATATTAAGAAGGCAGGCTTGCGATGTCCAAAGTGGTTGTATTCCTCTTCGATGTCGACAACACTCTGCTGGACAACGATCGGGTCTCGGCGGACCTCAAGCGCTTTCTTACCGACCACGTAGGAGCGGAACGCCAGCGCCAGTACTGGGCCCTGTTTGAAGAGTTGCGCACGGAGCTGGGATACGCCGATTACCTGGGCGCTCTGCAGCGCTATCGTACGGAAAATCCGCGAGATCCAAATCTGCTGGCGGTCTCGGAATTCCTGGTCGAATATTACTTCGCTAACCGCTTGTTTCCCAATTCACTCGATGTTTTGGACCACGTATCGCAATGGGGAAAAGCGGTGATTCTTTCGGACGGCGATGTGGTGTTTCAGCCGCGCAAGATTCGGCGGTCGGGATTGTTTGATGGGGTCAAAGGGAATGTTCTGATTTACGTCCACAAAGAACACGAACTGGACGACGTCAAGCAACGGTATCCCGCGGACCACTACGTCCTGATCGACGACAAGATTCGCATTCTCACCGCGGTGAAGAAAGTGTGGGGAAGCGGCGTGACCACGGTTTTCGTGCGCCAGGGGCATTATGCCCTTGACCCCAAAATCATCGAGGCCTATCCTCCGGCTGACTTGAGCATCGAGCGTATCGGAGACCTCATGCAGTACGGGCTGGAAGATTTTTTGGCCGCATCCAGCAATAGCTTGGTTCGCGGCTGACCGCCTGAATCCTCTATGACTGCAAAACGTGGGACTCAACCTCTCAGCAAGGAGCACCAGCGCCTGCTGGAACCGCATGACGGAATGGTACCGCCCTGGCGCAAATGGGGCCCCTATGTCTGCGAACGCTCCTGGGGCAGCGTCCGCGAGGACTACAGTTCCGACGGCTGCGCCTGGGAGTTCTTTACCCACGACATGGCCCGCAGTAAAGCCTATCGCTGGGGTGAAGACGGCATCGCGGGCATCTGCGATCGCTACCAACTTCTGGTCTTCGCGCTGGCTCTGTGGAATGGCCGCGATCCGATCCTTAAGGAGAGGATGTTCGGGCTTACCGGCAACGAGGGCAACCACGGCGAAGACGTAAAGGAATACTGGTTCTATCTGGACAACACGCCCACACATAGCTACATGAAGGTGCTGTACAAGTATCCTCAGCGTGCGTTTCCTTACCAGCAATTGATTGACGAAAACCGAAGCCGCTGGGGACACGTCGGCGCCCGCGAGTACGAACTGCTGGATACGGGAATTTTCGATGAAGACCGCTACTTCGACGTCTTTGTCGAGTATGCCAAGGCCGGGCCGGAAGATATCTGCGTGCGCATCGAAGCCATCAACCGCGGACCGGAAGCGGCTGAACTGCACCTGATGCCTCATTTGTGGTTCCGCAACACCTGGGCCTGGACGGAAACGCCGGGCGCGGAACCCTCCATCGGACTAAAAAAGTCCGGAAACCACATCGCTTTAGTAGCGGACGGCACCCAGGCCGCAGCCGGCCTGCGTAATCTGCAGTTTCCTTACGCATTGGGGACCCAATATCTCTACGCCGAAAAGGGCGGGGAGGCGATGTTCACCGACAACGAGAGTAACCAAGTCAAGCTTTACGGCTGCGCGGAGAACCGCAAGCCCCACGTAAAAGATGCGTTTCACCGCCACATTATTCATCAGGAAGACTGCCTGAATCCGGAGCAGACCGGCACCAAAGCTTGCGTTCATTACCACCAGACTGTTCCCGCCGGCGGGTCCATGGTGTTGCGGCTGCGGCTCACTCCGGAAAAGCTGCCAGCGCCGCTCAACGATGTGGATGACATTGTCCGTCAGCGCAAAGCAGAGGCCGACGAGTTCTACGCCGTAGTTCATCCCCCAACAGCAACTGCCGACGAGAAACTAATTCAGCGTCAGGCCCTGGCAGGAATGCTCTGGAGCAAGCAGATTTATTTGTGGGACGTAAATCGCTGGCTGGAAGGCGACAATCCGAAATTACCTCCGCCGGAATCGCGCAAACACATGCGCAATATTCACTGGCGCCACTTGAATTCGATGCGCATTCTTTCCATGCCGGACAAGTGGGAGTTTCCCTGGTTTGCCGCCTGGGACCTGGCTTTCCAGTGCACCACGCTGGCGCTGGTCGATCCGGAGTTTGCCAAGGAAAATCTGTGGGTACTGTTGTTCGAACAGTTCCAGCATCCCAACGGCCAGATTCCGGCATACGAGTGGGGATTCTCCGATCTCAATCCGCCCGTGCATGCCTGGGCTTGCTGGCGCGTCTACCAGATGGAGAAGCAGCGCACCGGCAAGGGCGACACCGTCTTCCTGGAAAAATGTCTACACAAGCTGCTGATGAACTTTGCCTGGTGGGTGAACCGGGTGGACAGCGAAGGCAACAACGTCTTCGAAGGCGGCTTTCTGGGGTTGGACAACATTGCCGTAGTCGATCGTGGCGAAAAGTTTCCCAACGGCGCCATTCTGGAGCAGTCCGACGCCACCGGCTGGATGGGATTTTTCTGTCTCTACCTGATGCGTATCGCGCTTGAATTGGCCAACCAGAATCCGGTTTACGAAAGTGTGGCCACGAAGTTCTTCGAGCATTTCATCTACATCGGCGCGGCCATGAAAAAGATGGGCGGCCGCAACTACCAGTTGTGGGACGAGCACGAAGGATTCTTCTACGATGTGCTGCGCTACCCCAACGGCGAGTTCCACAAATTCCGCCTCCGTTCTCTGGTAGGTCTGATTCCGCTGTACGCCATCGAAGTTCTCGAGAGTGAAGAGCTGGCGGCACATCCCGCCTTCTTGCGCGATGTGGAATGGTTCATCAAAAACCGTCCAGACCTGGTGGGAGACGCTTGTTATACGGTGGGCAACGGACAAAAACGCTATGTGCTCTCGATCGCGGATCCCAACCAGTTCAAGCGTCTACTGGAGCGCATCTGGGACCCGCAGGAATTTCTCTCGCCGTATGGTATCCGCAGTCTCTCAAAGTATCACGAGCAACATCCCTTCCAGTTTGGCGATCGATCCATGGGCTACGAACCCGCGGAGGCTGCGGTGAAACTGATGGGAGGGAACTCGAACTGGCGAGGTCCTGTCTGGTTTCCGACTACATACCTGCTGATCCATTCCTTCCTGCGTTTTGGCGATGCGGTAGGAGAGGACTTCGCCCTGAACACCGCAGGCAGCAGCGATCAGCCGGTCACGCCGCACGAAATGGCGGCGGAAGCTGCCAATCGCATGATTTCGATCTTCAAACGCGGATCCGACGGCCAACGCCCCTGCTTCGGCTACTACAAAAAGTTCCAGGAAGATCCGCACTGGAACCAATGCCTGCTTTTCAACGAGTATTACCATGGCGACACCGGAATGGGTCTGGGCGCCAGCCACCAGACCGGCTGGAGCGGGCTGGTGGCCAACCTGATCGACGAATGGCGGCGCTAGCGCTATGGCCCTGCGCAAACGTCTCCTGCTTGCAGTATCCCTCCTGCTGGGTTTGATCGTCATCAGCACCACGGGATATCGCCTGATCGGCGGCCCGTCCGTCACCTTTCTCCAAGCCTTGTACATGGCGGTCATCACGCTTGCTGGAGTGGGATACGGCGAGATCGTGGACACCAGTCAGAATCCCGCGCTGCGAATTTTCAATATCGGCATCGTGCTATTCGGAGTGGCGATCACGGTTTATGTTTTTTCGGTGGTGGCAGCCTTCCTGGTGGAAGTGGAGTTCACCAACCCTTTCTGGAGGCGCAGAATGCAGCGACACATTGACGAACTTAGCGGCCACCACATTGTCTGCGGCCTCGGAGACACAGGCCGGCATGCGGTGGCCGAGCTCCAGAAAACCATGACTCCGCACGTGGTCGTGGATCTCTCCGAGGAAAACATAAAGAGGCTGAAAGGTCTGCATCCCGAAGCCCTGGGCGACATGCTCTTCGTCGTCGGCGACGCCACCGAGGAAGATGTTCTGGAGAAAGCCGGGCTGAGCCGCGCCAAAGGCCTGATCGCCGCCCTGCCCCTCGATAAAGACAATCTGGTTGTGACTGTAATCGTGCGTCAGCGATTCCCCAAGATGCGCATTATTGCGCGTTCGGCAGAGCGCAAGTTTTCCGAGCGCATGCTGCGTGCCGGGGCCAACTCCACGGTTTCGCCCAGCCACATCGGCGGCCTGCGCATGGCCAGTGAACTGATCCGTCCGCATGTCGTTGGATTTCTCGACACCATGTTGAAAGAGCAAGGCAAGACGCTAAGGGTGGAGGAGATTGAGGTAAAGTCGAGCTCACCGTGGGCGGGAAGCGCCTTGCAGGCTCTGAACCTGAAGGGCCGTTACAACCTGCTCGTGCTTGGACTGAAGCGCCCGCTGACGGAAGGCTCAGATTTGATGATCAATCCCCCGGACAACTCGATCATTGACCGAGAGCAAGTCATCATCGCGATGGGCGATGTAAAAGATATTCAGCGCGCAAGGCACGATGCCGGCGCGTAATGTCATCCTGAGCGGAGTCGAAGGACCCCTATAAGCTTTACCGCAACCGGAAGCCAGAGATTTAACAAACCTCGAAAGACTGTACCGCTTAAAGGGGTCCTTCGACTACATAGCTGGTTCGCGAAGCGAAGCAACTACTCCGCTCAGGATGACAGGGCGCTTACTGCCGTATTGATCTGCACTTTCACTTTCAGTTTTTCACCCAGCTTTACGAAGCCATCCAACCAGACCGCGGCCTCGGCGTTTCCGCGTTCTGCTCGCTCTTTCACTTCGCCGGCTACTTCCAGCATCATGCGGTAGTAAGTATTTTGGGCCTCCCACAAGCGGACCTGGAAAGGCAGGCTTTGCACTAATTCGATCGTTTCCTGCAATCGCGCCAGTAAACCAGGCTCCATCGGATCGGCAACGAATCGCGTGAACAGGTGCTCGATCGTACGGCGTAACGCGAACTCGAGGGTCACGGCATCCGGGGTCACGCCAGTCCGCCGAATTTCTTCCAGGATTTCTCTGGACTTCTTCAAGTCAACCTCTTCGACGGAAAACGCGTCGAGCAGGTCCGAGTTCAGCGTGAAGTCGACTGCAAGGCGGAAGCGCCTGGGCAAAGGCACTCCCAGGTCGGTCACGAAGCGGATCAGGTGCGCGTGCTCGTCGTGGAAGTTACGGTACATTGCACGCGCCTGGTTTGTCGCTTCTTCAAGGATAATGCCCAGTATTTTTCTCTGCTCATCGCGGAAGAGCAACCGCAGAGTGTAGGTGCCTGAGCTGAAGTTCTTTTCTATCAACCGCACCAACTCCGCCAAGTCGCCGCTGGACAAGGCCTTGTCGAGTTCAAGGTCGAGAGCTCGATACGCCTCCTCGCCCTGAAACTGCCCTACTCCTCCAATCACGCTGTGGTCGGCGAGATGCAGCACTCCGAAATTGAGCCGCTCCGACTCCCGCGTGATTTCGGAGGTCACGCTGGCCTGTCCCAACACCGCCCGCAGTTTTCCCTGGCGCGAAGTTCGGTACTCCATCCTTTCTACGTCATAGCAATAGATGCGGGTGTTCTGCTCATACTCCTCAAACACAGAACTGACCGCATAGTGAGCGCCGACTTTTTGCAAATCCACCATGGCGGGCTGCACAAAGCGCTCATAGATAGACCGGGCGTCGCTCTGTTCTGGAATATTGCTCCGCGCCTGGCTCAGCAGGTGAAGAAAGGGCGCAGCCATGTCCTCGGTGAACAATTGTCCCGCCAGTTGCAGGGCGCGGCCGGCGTATTGGATGACCTGGACCGTTTCAATGCCAGAGACTTCGTCGAAGAACCAGCCACAGCTGGTGTACATCAGCATCAAGTAGCGCTGCAGTTCGAGCAGCTTCAGCCCGTTGACAATTTCTGTCGGTGAAAGCTGACGCCCGGCCTCTGCGGTCATGAAGCGAACAATATTCTCCAGTGAACGATCGAGCACGACGTCTACGTACGCGTCGCGGGCTTTCCAGGGACTCTCAAAGAGCTTCTTGGCCTCGCGCTCGTAATGCGGGGCCACCGTATCGCGCAGCCAGTCGAACGCCTGCCTCAAAGGCGCTCTCCACTGCTGGTTCCAGTCGCCGTGGCCTCCCGAGTTGCAACTGCAATCGCTGCGCCAGCGCTCGATCCCATGGGCGCAACTCCAGGAAGTATTGCCAATAATCTTGGCTTCCATCGTCGGCGGATGTTTTTCCAGATACTCACCGTAGTTGGTGAGCTTGGCCAACTGGCTGGTCTCGATATCGTTCAAGGCGAATGCCAAGGCCATATCTCCGTAAGCCCGGTGATGTCCATAGGTCTCGCCGTCGGTAGCGATATGGACCAATTGCGGCCAGGTGCGAGCGTCAGAAAATGCTCCCAGAAGTCGTTCCGAGAAACGCTTGCCATCGGCCAGCAAATTCTCAAAGGCAATCGAGCGGGAGATCGGACCGTCATAGAAAAATACATTGATTGATTTTCCCGAACCCACCCGCACTGTGTAGGCCATGGACGGATCGATTCTGCCTCCATCCACCTTCCGCCATACACGTCCGCCCAACGGCCTGGCCCGGCCTGCCTGATACGGAGAGAGAATCGTGAACTTGATACCCAGGTCGGCCAGAACTTCCAGAGTTTGCAGATCCACCGCGGTTTCCGGCAGCCACATGCCCTCGGGATGGCGGCCGAACCGCTTCTCGAAGTCCCGTATCCCCCAAAGGATCTGCGTATGCTTGTCCCGGCGCGTCGCCAGGGGAAGGATCATATGGTTATACGCTTGGGCCACTGCGGAACCGTGCCCGGAGAAAAGCTTTTGGCTCTCACGGTCCGCGGTCAGAATCGCTTCGTACACGGACGGACTCTTCTGTTCCATCCACGAAAGCAGGGTCGGCCCGAAGTTGAAGCTGATCTTGGAATAATTGTTGACGATCTGAAGGATTCTGCCGTCGCCATCCAGAATTCGAGAGGCGCTGTTGGGCGCATAGCACTCCGCCGTGACCCGCTCGTTCCAGTCATGATAGGGGTAAGCAGAATCCTGGTACTCCACCGCCTCAAGCCAGGCGTTTTCGCGTGGTGGCTGATAAAAATGGGCATGAATACATACGTACCGTTCCATCAAGTCTCCCAGGTTGTGGCCTCATTACGCGCGCGACGAGGGGCGAGTAGGCAATCTACATCAGATAGTTTGAATTACGTGCTGAACCCGACGTTCCTTTCTGAGCTTTCGGAACTGGGTCTTGGCAAACAACTGCTCCGATTCGTTCTGCATCTTTGAGAACCTGTCGCCGGTTAGCTGGTGAGCAATAGGTTATCAGCAAAATTCATAAACTGCGCAATCGGACCGCTGCTTGGATGCGGCAGGTTGATTTCGGGTCCCGCACGACCGCCGGTATCTGTTTATACTGCATTTCAAGATCAGATTACGAACGAGGCGATTGAGTGAACAGCCGAGCCGCGCAAGAACCCGGGTATGTCCCCTGTTCGACGTATCGCCTGCAGCTGAACCAGCGTTTTACTTTTGCCCAGGCCGCCGCCGTCGTTGCATACCTCCATGATTTAGGAATCACCGACTGCTACACCTCGCCGTTTCTGATGGCGCATCCTGGAAGCATGCACGGCTACGACGTCACCGACCACACGCGCTTCAATCCCGAAATTGGCACGGAGGAACAATTCACCGAGTTTGCGGAACGCCTGAAGCAGCGCGGCATGGGCCTGGTGGTTGATGTCGTGCCCAACCACATGTGCATCACACACCCGTCAAACCTGTGGTGGTGGGATGTGTTGGAGAATGGGCCGAGTTCGGACTACTCCCATCACTTCGACATCGATTGGAACCCGCCCAAATCAGAGTTGGCCAACAAAGTCTTGCTGCCGTTTTTGCCTGATCAGTTCGGCCTCGTGCTGGAAAGTCAATCCATTCGCGCGCTCTATGACGCCGGCGGATTTGCTCTCGATTCCTTCGGCACTCACTTCCCCCTGGCCCCGCGTTCATGGTCTTCTTTGCTGCAAAGGACCCTGGAGAAGGTGAAGGAGAAACTTCCCGATACCGACGGACACGTGCTGGAACTGGAAAGTATTATCACAGCGATCTCACACCTGCCTCGCGCGCGAGGACACTGACCTGGCGAGAGTGCGCGAGCGGCAACGGGAGAAGGAAGTGATCCGGCGCAGAGTGGTGGCCCTGGTCGAGGACAGCGATGTGGTCAGGACAGATCTCAAACAAGTGTTGACTGTGATCAACGGCAGCAAGGGAGATACACACAGCTTCGACTCTTTGGAGAAGCTTCTGGACGATCAGGCCTACCGTTTGAGTTTCTGGCGGGTGGCGTCGGACGAAATCAATTATCGGCGGTTTTTTGACATCAACGATCTGGCCGCGATCCGGGTAGAGAGCCCGGAGGTATTCGCCATCGTTCATCGCATTCCGTTTGAACTCATGCAGAAGTCGCTGGTGTCGGGGATTCGCATCGACCATCCCGACGGCCTGTTCGACCCTCTCGGTTACTTCGAAGAGCTTCAGGCTAAAGCTCCTCTGCCTAACCACGCTTCTGCCAACGGCTCTGGAAACGGTGCCCGTCGACGTGTCTATCTGGCAGCAGAAAAAATACTGGTCGGCGACGAAGAACTTCGCCCGGGCTGGGCCATCGAAGGCACGACTGGCTACGGCTTCCTCAATCTGCTCAACGGAGTGTTCGTTGACGCATCCAAAGCCGGTTTCTTCCAACGGCTTTACCGGAAGTTTACGGGATGGTCGCAGAGCTACTCTGATCTCATCTACGAGAGCAAGCGCCTGGTCATGCAGGTCTCGATGTCCAGCGAGCTCAACGTGCTGTCTCGCCGCCTGGACCGGATTTCCGAACAGCATCGCCGTTCCCGCGATTTCACGCTGGAAAGTCTGCGGGACGCGCTGCGAGAGGTCATTGCCTGCTTTCCCGTCTATCGAACCTACATTCGTACTGACACCCAGCATCCCGACGAACAGGACGAACGTTATATCCGCGCCGCCATAAAAACAGCAAAGCGCCGCAATCCGGCCACCAGCGGTTCGGTTTTCGACTTCATTCAGGACCTGCTACTGCTCAAAGATCCGGACAGCATTGGCGACGCCGATCGTGCCGAGCGCCGGCTCTTTGTCATGCGCTTTCAGCAGCTGACCGGGCCAGTCATGGCGAAAGGGCTGGAGGACACGGCCTTCTATCGTTACTGTCCGCTGCTGTCTCTCAACGAGGTCGGTGGATCTCCAGACAAATTCGGAGTAGCGCTGGCGCATTTCCATGGCAAGAATGCGGCCCGCCGCCAGTCGTGGCGCAATGCCATGCTGGCCAGTTCGACGCATGACACCAAGCGTAGCGAAGACGTCCGCGCACGTATCAATGTGCTGTCAGAAATTCCGGCGGAGTGGTATCGGGCCATCCGCGCCTGGCAACGCTTGAATGAGGAGAAGAAAATACAGGTCGCGGGGGAAGCCGTCCCCAGCGCGAACGAAGAGTACTTCCTTTATCAGACCCTGCTGGGCGCGTGGCCGCTGGGCCCGATGGACACCGCCGGGCACGCAGACCTCGTCGGCAGGATCCACGGATATATGGAAAAGGCGCTCCGTGAAGCAAAGGTGAACACCAGCTGGATCAATCCCAACACTGAATACGAAGCCGCCTTTCATACTTTCCTCGACAGCATCCTGGACCGCGAGGCGGGAAAGGCTTTTCTCGAAGTGTTCGCGCCGTTCCAAGCGAAGATCGCCAGGGCCGGAATCTTCAACTCCCTTTCCCAAACTCTGTTAAAGATCACAGCTCCAGGGCTGCCCGATTTCTACCAGGGAACGGAAGTCTGGAACTTCAGCCTCGCCGATCCGGACAACCGGCGCCCGGTTGACTACGATCGGCTTCAGACACTGCTGGCGCAGCTTAACAGTTCCGAGTCTGACGACCAAGCCGCACTGGTCGACCAGTTGGTTGCCAATCCAACAGACGGCAGTCTCAAGCTTCACGTGACTCGCCGCGCTCTGCGCTTCCGCCGGGAACATCGCTCATTGTTTGCCAAGGGAAGTTATCTGCCTCTGCGCGCTACCGGAGAAAAGAACAAGCACGTGATTGCCTTCGCCCGCTCCTTCCGCGGAACCTCGGTCCTCCTGCTGGCAGGGCGCTTCTTTGCTCAGCTGGGCGTGGACGATCGGGGTCCTCTGGGTGCCAACGCCTGGGGCGATGCGGAAGTAGTCCTGCGGAAGCAGCTGCCTTCCGGTGCTTATCGCGACGTGTTTACCGGAAAAACGTTTTCTCCACTTCAGCGGAATGGTGAAAGCATCCTGCCAATTTCTGAGACATTTTCGCACCTGCCCATCGCCATGCTGGTCAATGCTGAAAGTAGTGTTAAGGACCAAACCGATGCCGAGTAGTCCGAGCGAACGACGTTGGAAACTTCAGTTTGGCGCGTCGGTTCGTGACGATGAAACGGTGGAGTTTCGGGTCTGGGCGCCAAACCTGGCCAACCTAGCGGTACGTATTCTCGGAGAAAGCCCGCGCACGGTTCCCATGACACGGTCTTTGAACCCGGAAGAGTCCGACTTTGTGGCGACCGTTCCGAACGTCAGCGAAGGAAGTGATTATTTTTACGTCCTCGAGGGCGACCGGGAACGACCCGATCCCGTTTCCCGATGGCAACCCCACGGCGTGCACGGTCCTTCGCGGATTGTGAATCCGGCGTCGTTTGACTGGTCCGATCAGGGATGGGCTGGAATACCGCTCAAAGACTTCATCATCTACGAATTTCACCCCGGCACCTTTACCGCCGAAGGTACTTTCGAAAGCGTCATTCCACGCTTGCCCTATCTCCGTGACCTTGGCATCACCGCAATCGAAATTATGCCGGTTGCAGAAGTCCCCGGAAATCGTAACTGGGGATACGACGGCGCCAGCCTCTATGCACCCCAATCTTCATATGGCGGCCCAGATGGGATGAAGAAGCTCGTGAACGCTTGCCACCAGCATGGACTCGCGGTCGTGCTGGACGTTGTCTACAACCATCTTGGCCCCGAAGGAAATTATCTTCCCGAGTTTGCTCCATGCTTCACCGACGCCCACCATACGCCGTGGGGAAAGGCAATCAATTATGACGGGCCCGGAAGCGATGGCATCCGCCGCTTCATTATTGAAAACGCCTTGTACTGGCTTACCGAATTTCATGTTGATGCGCTGCGCCTAGACGCTATCCACGGCATATACGACTTCGGCGCCCGCCACGTTCTAGACGAATTGGCGAACGCTTTTGAGGCCCAGACGCAGCACCTCGGACGGCAGGCCTGGTTGATTGCTGAAAGCGACCTGGACGACGTCCGCATCATCAATCCGCGCTCCAAGGGCGGGTACGCGCTTGACGCCCAGTGGCACGACGATTTTCATCACGCTCTCTACGCTTTTCTTACCGGCCAGCGGGAAGGCTTTCTTGTGGATTTCGGCGCCCTGGGCGATCTTTCAAAATCGATTCGCGACGGATTCGTTTTTGACTGGAAATATTCGCGTTATCGCCAGCGCCACCATGGCAACTCTTCGACAGATCGACCAGGTGAGCAGTTTGTCGGGTTCATCCAGAATCACGATCAGATAGCCAACACCAGCCGCGGCAAACGGCTGGCCAGCCTGGTTTCGAAAGGAGAACAGAAGCTGGCGGCAGTGCTGACGCTCTGTTCACCTTTCTTGCCGCTGCTGTTCATGGGAGAAGAATACGCAGAGACCGCGCCTTTCTTCTACTTCACCAGCTTCGAAGATCAACATCTGGCGAATGCGGTTCGCGAGGGACGCAAAAAGGAACTGGGGTCGCACTACTCGGAGAGCGATTTCGCTGACCCGCAAGCGGTGACCACATTCGAGCGTTGCAAGCTGGATTGGTCGAAGACAGCAACTTCACCTCATGTCGAAATGTTGCGGCTGTTTCGCGATTTAATGTCTTTGCGGAAGCAGCACGCCAGTCTGGGAAATTGTCGCAAGGACCTCACCGAAATCCAGGTTGACGAAAAAGCGAAGACATTCGTTATGAAACGGTATGATCCAGCCGGCAGCAGCGCCCTTTTAATATTCAATTTCTCCGCCGAAGCACAGAGCTTTCCGATTGCCGGCAATTCCCAACCACGGCGGCTGCTTTTGTGGACTGGTGACCAGGTTTACGGCGGAAGCTCAAAGCATCGGCCGCTTGAAACCCTGGGCACGGATTCGACGTCCAAGGTGTCTTTGGAAGCGTTCGAGGCCGTCATATACGTGACTTAACACGGCTGTTAGGGCAACGCGTTAAACCCGTTGTCTCATCTGGCTCACTTGTCCAGATGAGTGTAGGGCTGGGCGCACGATGCGCCATGGCATGTGATAAATTTGAAAAACAGGCCAAATATCAGTGTTTTCTTATACAGACGGGTCCTCGATGCACCCCGCCAGTCTTTAACCAATGGTCTGTAAATCAACGCAGGGAGGTAGCGACCGCGAATGACGGGCGAAGGAAACAAAGCCATCACGCCCGCTATCTCTCGCCGCGTGGTCATCGAGAACGTCCAACCGCAGGTTGATTGCGGCCGATTTCCCATCAAACGCACCATTGGTGAGCGCGTGCTGGTCACCGCCGACATCTTTGCTGACGGCCACGACATCCTGTACGCAGTCCTTCTACACCGCCCCGAAACCCGGTCTGTCTGGGAAGAAGTCCCGATGGAAGCGCAGCCCAATGATCGGTGGAGCGCAGAGTTTACCGTCCCGGCCCAGGGCCGCCACCTCTACACCCTGCAAGCCTGGCTCGATCATTTTCAATCGTGGAGCCGCGATCTGGAAAAGAAATTCGCGGCGGCGCAGGATATATCGGTCGACATTTTGACCGGGATCCAAATGATCAAAACCGCCGCCGCCCGCGCAGGCGCAAAGGACAAGATTCTTCTCACGACGGCAGCGGCTGAGATTACGAATCTCGCTGCAACTGACCTGCCTAAAGCCGTAGAAACATCATCGAGCCCGGAATTGAGAACTCTGATGATCCGGAATGTGGATCGCGGACGAGCAACCACATACGACAGGGAACTGGCCATCATCGTCGATCGGGAAAAAGCCCGCTTCAGCGCCTGGTATGAGATGTTCCCCCGCTCCTCGTCTCCTGAACCCAGCCACCACGGAACGCTACAAGACTGCATCAAGAGGCTGGGTTATGTTGCAGGCATGGGCTTCGACGTTCTTTACCTTCCTCCTATTCATCCCATCGGGCGGATGAATCGGAAAGGGAAGAACAACAACGAGAAGGCCTTGCCCGATGACGTTGGCAGCCCGTGGGCAATTGGAGCCAAAGAGGGCGGTCAC
The DNA here is from genome assembly GCA_963812835.1 of Terriglobia bacterium. GTDB lineage: Bacteria > Acidobacteriota > Terriglobia > Terriglobales > Acidobacteriaceae > JAIQFF01. The sequence continues at coordinate 1,106,024 of CAWEWN010000004.1, read as the reverse complement.
AAGGCAATTGATCCGAAACTGGGAACGCTGGACGATTTCAAGCAACTGGTGACGCGTGCCAGGCAGGTGGGCCTCGAGGTAGCGCTTGACCTCGCCTACCAGTGCGCGCCCGACCATCCTTATGCGAAGGAACACAAGCAATGGTTTCGTATTCGCCCTGATGGCTCGGTGCAGTATGCAGAGAATCCGCCCAAGAAGTATCAGGACATTTATCCTTTTGATTTCGAGACCGAAAAAAGTCAGGAGCTTTGGGAAGAACTGCGGAGCGTGGTGCTCTACTGGATTGACCAGGGCATCCGCATATTTCGTGTCGACAACCCTCACACCAAGGCGTTTGATTTCTGGGAGTGGCTGATCACCGATATAAAGGACCGCCATCCTGACGTACTGTTTCTGGCTGAGGCCTTCACTCGGCCGAAAGTGATGTACGAACTGGCTAAGCTAGGGTTCACCCAGTCTTACACCTACTTCGCCTGGCGAAACGCCAAATGGGAGATCACGGAATACTTTAAGGAAATCATGCAAACGAATGTTCGCGAATACTTTCGCGGCAATCTTTGGCCGAATACTCCCGACATTCTTACGGAATATCTGCAACAGGGAGGACGCCCGGCCTTCATGACACGGCTGGCGCTGGCTGCAACGCTCGGCGCGAACTATGGCATCTACGGGCCCGCTTTCGAGTTGGGAGAAAACCGCGCAGTCCGTGCGGGAAGCGAAGAATATCTCGACTCGGAGAAATATCAACTCCGCAATTGGGACCTGAACAGTCCCACCAGCCTGGCCGAGTTAATCACCAGAATTAACCAGATTCGGCGCGACAATCCGGCGCTGCAGTCTGACTTGAACCTGAATTTTCATCCCGTGGACAACGAACAGATCATCGCGTACAGCAAGATGAGCGACGACCTGCTAAATATTATCGTGGCGGTAGTAAACCTGGACCCGCAGCGCACGCAAGCCGGGATGATTGATTTGCCGCTGGACCTGTTTCATCTTGATCCGCTGCAGCCCTACCAGATGCATGATTTATTAACCGACGCGAAATATGTCTGGCGTGGCGTGCGTAACTATGTCGAACTCAATCCTCAGCGCTTGCCGGCCCACATCTTTTGCATCAGGCGGCGGGTGCGCACGGAAAATGGCGTCGATTACTTTGTGTAAGAAGTGAATCGCAGGAGAGAAAAGCTTGCCCATGTCGCAGGACCAACTCTGGTACAAGGACGCCATCATCTACCAGGTCCACGTCCGCACATTTTTCGATAGCAACGCTGACGGCATCGGCGACTTTCGCGGACTGGCGCAGAAGCTCGACTACCTGCAGGAATTGGGTGTCAATGCTGTCTGGCTGATGCCGTTTTTTCCTTCTCCTCTACGCGACGATGGCTACGATATTGCGGATTATTTTACGGTTCATTCGAGTTACGGCACTCTCGAAGACTTCAAGACGTTTCTCCAGGCTGCCCACGAGCGCGGCATACGGGTGATCGTCGAAATGGTGTTCAATCACACCTCCGATCAGCATCCGTGGTTTCAGGAGTCGCGCAAGTCAAAAGACAACCCCAAGCGCGACTGGTATGTGTGGAGTGACACCGATACCAAGTATCACGGCGTTCGCATCATTTTTGTGGATACAGAATTATCCAACTGGGCGTGGGATCCGGTTTCGAAGGAATATTACTGGCACCGGTTTTTCAGTCATCAGCCTGATCTGAACTACGACAATCCGGCCGTCCGCGAAGAGATGTGGAGAATCATGAAGTACTGGGTGGAGATGGGCGTCGACGGATTCCGGCTGGACGCTGTGCCCTACCTGGTCGAGCGCGAAGGCACATCCTGCGAGAACCTTCCAGAGACCCATGCTGTTTTGAAAGAGCTGCGCGCCAAACTCGATCAGTACTATCCCGGGAAAATGTTGCTGGCGGAGGCCAACCAGTGGCCGGCCGATTTGCGCGCATACTTCGGCGAGGGCGATGAGTTTCACATGGCATTTCATTTCCCGCTCATGCCCAGAATGTTCATGGGCCTGAAGCTGGAAGACCGCAAACCCATCACAGAAATTCTCAAGCAGACTCCCCAGATTCCAGCATCGTGCCAGTGGTGCCTGTTCCTGCGCAACCATGATGAGCTGACCCTCGAGATGGTCACTGACATGGAGCGCGACTACATGTACGACACGTATGCGCGCGATAAGCACATGCGCATCAATGTCGGCATTCGCCGCCGGCTGGCGCCGCTTCTGGACAACGATCGCCGGCGCATCGAATTGATGAACGGAATGCTGATGTCGCTTCCCGGCACTCCCATTGTTTACTACGGCGACGAAATCGGCATGGGCGACAATGTGTACCTGGGGGATCGCAACGGAGTACGTACGCCCATGCAGTGGCAAGGCGGCTGGAACGCCGGATTTTCCACCGCCGATCCGGAGAGTCTTTATTCGCCACTCGTACTGAATCCGGTGTATGGCTACCAGGCGGTGAACGTCGAGTCGCAGAAACGTTTTGACCACTCGCTGCTTTCGTGGATGAAACGCCTCATCAAAGTGCGAAAGGGCAATTCCGTGCTGGGCCGGGGTTCGATCGAGTTTCTCCATCCTGCGAACCATCGAATTCTGGCCTACGTGAGGCAACTGGATAAAGAGTGCATTCTGGTCGTAAACAATCTTTCCAGCACCGCCCAGGCAGTGGAACTTGATCTGCGGGCCTTCAAAGGGAATATTCTGATTGAGATGTTCGGACGAAACATTTTCCCCCGGGTGGGAGATTTGCCCTATCTCCTGACTCTGGGTCCGTACCAGTTTTATTGGTTCCGTCTACGCAGGATCTGATCATTTAACGGAGGCAGGATTTGGCCGAGGAAAGCATTCTTACGGATGAGTTTCTTCGCCAGCTGATTGACGTCGGTGAAGCGGACGTTCTTGTAGGGGTGCCCACCTACAACAATGCCGCCACCGTCGGTCAGGTGGTGCAGACCATTCGTGCCGGCCTGCTCAAATATTTTCCCCGCGAGCGTGCGGTCATCGTCAACGCGGATGGGGGCTCGCGCGATCAGACTTGTGAACTGGTCCGCGGCGCTTCCATCAACGACTTGCAGCACTCGACTGACTTGAACGCCCTGCGCACGCTGCACAGTATTAGTGCGGAATATTCTGGCGGTCCGGCGACGGGAACCGCGCTACGCACGATTCTGGCCTCGGCGGAACTTCTGCGCGTCTCCGCGTGTGCCGTGGTCTCGCCCGAATCCACCACCATCGAGCCCGAGTGGATCGAGCGGCTGCTGCGTCCGGTCTACCAGGGCAATTTTGATTTTGTCACCCCGCTCTACCGGCGCCACAAATTTGACGGGTTGCTGATGCGCAACCTGGTTTATCCCATGACGCGGGCCTTCTACGGCAAGCAGGTCCGCGAGCCTTACGCGGCGGAATTCTCCTTCTCGGGACCGCTGGCCAGTCATTTTCTCGGGCAGGAAATCTGGACTCAGGAAGTGGGGCAGACGGGCACTGAGATTGCACTGACCATTTCTGCCATTACCGGGAATTTCCGGCTGGCGCAATCTTTTCTTGGCGTCAAGCCTCATGTGGACGCCCGCGCCGCCGACCTGGTTGCGGCCATGCGCCAGACTGTAGGTGCCTTGTTCTGGTCACTCGAGCCGAACTATTCTCTCTGGAGTGCGAAATCCGACTCGCAGGCTATCCCTACTCTTGGCGGGGAGCAGGAGGTAACGCTCGAGCCGCTGAGGGTAAACCGCAAACGTCTTTTCGGCATGTTCCGCTCCGGAGTTGTGGAACTGGAGCCTGTCCTCAAATCGATCCTTTCGCCACCCACGCTCTCTGAACTGCAAAGAATATCCGCGCTCGGCGAAGACGATTTTCTTTTTGGAGATGAACTCTGGGCGCGCACCGTCTACGAATTCGCTGCTTCGTATCACAAGGCTGATATCAGCCGGGACCATATTGTTCAGGCCCTGGCGCCTCTCTATCGCGGGCGGGCATTCACGTTTCTGGTAGAAAACCGCGAAGCTTCGGGAGGACAGGTCGAGCAGAACGTGGAAGACTTTTGCATGACATGTGAACGTTTGAAGCCGTCCCTGGTGGAAATGTGGAACGGAAGGAAGTGAGGTCACCGTGCGGGAAATCATTGTCCATGAATTAACCCAGGCCACGCAGGAATTGGTACGCGAATTCGCGCGCTTCCTGCCTCGCCTGCTGGTGATGCTGATCGTAGTGCTGGTTGGCTGGGTGATCGCATATCTGGTCAAATCAATCCTTCGCAGTTTTTTGCGTCTCATCAAGTTCGACAAACTTTCCGAGGGCGCCGGAGCCACGCAGTTGTTGAACAAAGCCGCGCTGCCGTCATCCACTGAATTGGTCAGCCGCTTCGCCTTTTGGACCGCCTGGCTGGGGTTCGTTCTGGTAGGAGTTAGCGCGCTTGGGATTTTGGGCATGCAGGAGTACGTGACGCGGTTTTTCGTTTTTCTACCGCGCCTGCTGGTGGCCCTGATCTTCCTTTTCATCGGATTGCTGGCGGCCAGCTTTTTCTCGCGCGCCGCTCTGCTCTGGGCGGTCAACACCGAAATGCCCTCGCCCCGGCTATTGAGTTCCGCAGCCCGGGTGCTGATCACGGTGTTCACTGCGTCAGCGGTGTTTGAAGAGCTCGGCCTCGCCGACTCCACCATGCTGCTGGCATTTGCCATCGTGCTGGGAGCGGTGATGCTTGGCTTGGCGATTGCGTTCGGCCTGGGCGGACAGGACCTGGCCAGAAGATTTCTTGAAGCCCGCTTTGCCCGGGAAAAGAACGAAGGACAAGAGCGGGAAGACGAGCTTTCTCCGCTTTAGGATGTAAATGTGGGCGCGAGCGCTCCACGCTCGTGCGGAGCTTCCGTGCGTGGCGCAGCACGCGCGGGGCGCTCGCGCCCACATCTAACTGCCCGACATCGTCATGCCAATCAGGTCATCTTCCGAAGACGTTTTCCTCGCGGCTCTGAGAAACAGCCTTCCCGTTGCGCTGCCGGAATTCCTGATGAAGCAACGTTGGTTCGGAGGCAAGGCCCGCACGATTTCGTCTGTCGAGGTCTCCGACATCATTCCTTTCCATCCCGGCAGTCTGCGCTCCTATTTCGTTCTTGCCCACATCACCTACACCACCGGTCAGATGGAGACCTACGACATTCCGCTGGTGCCGTTACTGGACCGGCCCGAACAGGTCAACAGCTCCTCATTGCTGAGAATTCAGCCAGCAACTCTTCCCGAAGCGATCGTTCTTAAGGACGCAGTGACGGACGAACGTTTTCTCGCCCATCTCTTCGATGCAATCGCAGGTGGCCTCTCGCTTCGCGGAGGAACAGGCCAACTCCGAGCCGCGTTCACAACTGCTCTGCAGTCGCTGTGGCAGCCATCGCAAGGCCCACTCACACCATCCGTGATGCACGCCGAGCAAAGCAACAGCTCAGTGGTCTACGAAAAGCGCCTGGTGCTAAAAATATTTCGCCGCCTGGAAGAAGGTGTGAACCCGGATTTGGAGATCGGCTCCTTCCTGACCGGAAAAACATCGTTTCGCAATGTTCCGCCGCTGGCGGGAACTCTCGAATATCTGGGTGACGGGGAAAAGCGCACTGCGCTGGGCATGATGCAGGGCTACGTCGCTAATCAGGGTGATGCGTGGCAGTTTACTCTGAAGGCCCTCGCGGAATATTACGCAAGAGCGTCAAACTCCGGCGGCCCACTCAACGAAATGCCCAACGGGCCGCTCCTCAAGCTAAGCGACCAGGCCTTACCGGATGAGGCCGAGCAACGGATTGGTGCCTATCTCGGTTCGGCGGCGTTGCTGGGCCAAAGGACAGCGGAGCTTCATCGGGCCCTGGCGTCTGATCCGGAAGACCCGGATTTCGCTCCGCAGCTATTCTCCGACACCGAGCTCAAAGCCTTCGCAAGCTTCTGCTGTCCGGCTCCTGGCGACAAACTTCGAACTGCTCCGCCGGCTCAAGGATGGGATGCCGGAGCACTCGCGGCATGACGCGGACACCGTACTCAAACTTGAAGACGTCGCGCGTCGCCGCTTTCAACTCCTGAGTGGACTCAATATCTCGGCAACGGTCACTCGCATCCACGGTGACTATCATCTTGGGCAGGTGCTGTTCACAGGCAGCGACTTTGTCATCATTGATTTCGAAGGCGAGCCTGCACGGCCTCTTGAGGAACGACGCAAGAAGCGCTCGCCGCTGCAAGATGTCGCCGGAATGCTACGCTCGTTCCACTACGCTGCGTATGCGCCACTTCTCCAGCAGCAAAGTGGTGAGAGTTTGACGCAGGAACAGCTGCAAACCATGGGACGCCACGCTCAATACTGGCAAAAATGGGTCTCTGCAGCATTTCTGAAAACGTACCTCGAAGTGTCCGGAAATTCGAACTTCATTCCCCAAGACAGGGAAGAGCTGGCGCTGTTGTTGGATCTATACCTGCTGGATAAAGCTGTCTACGAACTCGGATATGAGCTGAACAATCGTCCGTCGTGGGTGCGGATTCCTCTAGATGGCATCTCTCAGCTGCTGCAATCAGCAGTTGGCAATTAGCAATTGGCACTTGGCTGAATGCCAATTGCGGCCTTCCTCACGCCGGCCCGCTTTTCCCTTTGCCAAAAGCTTTCTGGATCAATGTGTAACGTGCGGCGCCCATGATTCCGCAATCGTCATTCAGCACGACTTTGACGGGCATCTCTTCCAGCAATCCGCGCAAGCGTCCCTTGCTGAGGAATGCTTCAATGAATGCCGGGTCCTGCATTCTCGCCAGATTTTTAGCGGCGATAATGCCGCAGATAAAAATCCCGCCCGTGGACATGAAAGTCAGGGCGCAGTCTCCAGTTTTCGCCCCATAGAGGCTGGCAAAAATTGTAAGAGTCTGTTCGCAGATGGGGGCTTTCTTTTCCTTGGCCATCTGCGAAATCAACGCGGGAACGTCGTGCGACTTGTCGATCTGCTCTTTCAACCACGCCGGCTCTTCGGCTTTCTTGGAGTCGCGCAGAAACTCATAGATATTCCTGATGCCAGGGCCTGAAAGTAGCCGCTCCGTGCTGACGTGACCGTGCTTTTTCAGGAGGTACCGGAAGAGTTCGACTTCCAGCTCGTTCCTGGGTGCGAAATCCGTGTGTCCGCCTTCGCAGGCGAAAGGATGATGCCGAAAGCCGTCCCAATAGAGACCCGCCACACCCAGGCCGGTCCGAGCTGCGATGACGGCGCGGTTTCCTTCCGCGTCGTCGGATCCGGCTTGCAGCGTGACCAGGTCTTTGGATTCGAGCGCATCCACCCCGTAGGCATAGGCCTCGAGATCGTTGATCATACCCACTGAACCGAGCTTGAGTTGCGTTGCCAGCTCGCGTGAATCGATGGTCCAAGGAAGATTGGAAATCTTGCTGCGTCCGCCGCGGACCGGTCCAGCCACGCCGAAACATGCGCTGTGCACGGGAATGCCTTCGGTCTTAACGAACTCCGCAACAATTTCGGACAGGCCACCACGTTCCTGGCTGGGATAGGTCTTTTCCACGACGCACTGCAGCTTGCTGCCTTCGACGTTGAAGGCGGCCAGTCGAGTGCGGGTTCCGCCGATGTCGCCTGCGAGAATCATGGTGCGATTTTCCTCCACTGCCGGCCATCACGGGTCAGCAATTCATCGGACTCCGCTGGACCCCACGTGCCCGAGGGATAGTTGGGAAATCTGCGCGGGGGCAGGGCCTGCCATACATCGAGAATCGGATCCACGATACTCCAGCCTGCCTCCACCATGTCGGCGCGCTGGAAGAGAGTCGCGTCTCCGATCATGCATTCATAGATCAAAACTTCGTACCCGGTGTAAGCGTCCGCACCAAAATACTTGGTGTACTCGAAGCTCATGTCCACCGATCCCACCCGCAGCACCGGCCCGGGAACCTTGGCCCCGAAGCTCAACGATATTCCTTCCACCGGTTGTATCTGCATGACCAGTTCATTGCTGTGATTGTGGACGGGAGCGTTACGAAAGATCTCGAATGGGGTGTGCTTGAACTGAATCGTAATTTCGGTATGTCGCCGCGCCAAGCGTTTTCCGGTGCGGATATAAAACGGCACGCCCGCCCATCGCCAGTTGTCTATGTTCAGCTTCAAGGCCAGAAACGTCTCGGTCCTCGATTCCGGCGCCACTCCGGGCTCGGAGCGGTAAGCCGCTACTCTTTCTCCGCCGATCATCCCCTCGCCATACTGCCCCCGCACGCTCGAATGAAGCACATCTTCCGAGTCCAGCGGCTGCACCGCCCGTAGAATCTTGGCTTGTTCGTTGCGGACAGCATCCGCCTGAAACGACACCGGCGGCTCCATGGCGGTCAGGCTGATCAACTGCATAATGTGGTTGGGGACCATGTCGCGCAGCGTGCCCGCAGTATCAAAGTAACCCCCGCGCAATTCCACACCCACGGTTTCCGCATTCGTGATCTGCACATGATCGATGTAACGGCGGTTCCAGATGGGCTCAAAGATGGCGTTGTCGAAGCGGAACACCATGATGTTCTGCACCGTCTCTTTGCCCAGGTAGTGATCGATACGGTAAATCTGGTTTTCCGCCAATACCGCTTTGATGTCCCGGTTCAGAGCTTTCGCCGAATCCAGATCGTGCCCGAACGGCTTTTCGATGACCACCCGCCGCCAGCATCCGCTGGCCTGGTCGGACAGTCCCGCTTGACCCAGTTGTTGAACAATCGGGAGCAAAAAACTTTGGAGCCGTAGCCAGATAGAACAGGTAGTTGGCTTGCGTGCCGTGGTCGCGGTCAACGCCGGCAAGTTGCGTGGCAAGCGTGGAATAGGTGGCCGGATTCCCGAATTCGCCGCGCAGGTAGTAGAGGCGATCGCAGAACCACTTAAACTCTTCGGTGCCGCGGTCTCCCGCATTCAGGAAGCTGGTCACCTGGTCGCGAAATTGATCGCGAGTCAAATCGTCGAAGGCCACACCCACGACCGCAAAAGTTTTGGGCAGCAGTTTGGCTTTCACCAGGTTATACAGGGCAGGAATCAGCTTGCGCTTGGTCAGGTCACCGGAGGCGCCGAACAAAACCATGACGCACGGACCAGCTACCTTGCCGATCCGCTCGTGCTCCTCTTGCCCGCTTACTGTCGCTGCCGTCGCCATGTCGTTTGGGGGATGGTGATCAGGATCGCGGTCACCCGCCGGAGCATTGTAGGACAGTGCGGGTGAAAATCACAATCGCCGACTGATGCGGTTGTTGGTAAGTTCCGATAACCGAAACTTGGGGCCAACCAGCGGTGGCCATTTGAAGCTTGTCCGGTATAATCCAAATTCCGTCAGGGTAGTCGCTAAGTAAAAGGGGTGGAATGAAAGTTCGGCCCGGTGTTGAGCTGGCAAGCCTGAGTGATGTCGGATGCCAGCGCGAAAACAACGAAGACCGCTATTCCTATTGGGAACCGGCCAACGATCTGGAGTTCCCAATCAAGGGCCGGCTGGCCATTGTGGCGGATGGCATGGGCGGATACGAAGGCGGCCAGGAAGCCAGCCGCATCGCGGTTGAAGCCATCGAAGAGGTCTACGCGAACGGCGCCGTAGGGAACCCCCGAGCCTGGCTTCTGGAGGGCTTCCAGGCGGCGCACCAACGTATCCAGGAATACGCCGACAAGTATCCCGATCTGCACGGGATGGGTACGACCTCCACCGCGATGGCCCTGATTGACCATCAACTTTATTTCGCGCACGTAGGGGACAGCCGCCTCTACATGGTGCGTGGTTCCACCATCTCTCGCCTTACGCACGATCACTCTTACGTCAGTCGCCTGGTCGAAAACGGCGTTCTCCGCGCGGAAGAGGCCGAATCTCATCCTCAGCGCCATATTCTCACCGCCGCGCTAGGCGCCGGCGCCAGCGTCACTCCCGACTGTCCGCCACAGCCCGTGGCCCTTGAGTCGGGAGATGTGCTGGTACTGTGCACCGATGGTCTGTGGGGTCTGCTCACCGAAGCTGAAATTCAAAGCGCGATCGCGGGCAAAACTGCGGCAGAAATTTGCGACACCCTGGTGGACACAGCGAAAAGACGGGGCGGCCCTGACAACATCACCATGCAGGTCCTGCGCGTTAGCTAGTGTGTCATCCTGAGCGGAGTGAAGTGTTTCGCCTGCGAAACACTTCGCGAAGTCGAAGGACCCCTATAAGCAGACGGCTGTCGGCACGCCTTGAGATCTACAGCTGCGTTCTGCCCGCCGAACTAACCCTATTAACCCAATAGGGTTTTATGCCATCATGAGCAGCAATGAAAATCTCCCAAAAAGGCCTTTACGCCCTGCAGGCCATGATGATGCTGGCCCGGCACTACAATCAGGGGGCCATCCGGATCCGCGACATCGCCTACGAGGAAGTTCTTCCGGAGAAATTCCTCGAACTGATTCTGCTCGAGTTGAAGAATGCACGCATCGTTGAGAGCGTGCGCGGCGCCAAGGGCGGATATCAATTGCGCCGCCCTCCATCCGAGATTCAACTAAGCGAGATCATCCGGCTGATCGACGGGCCGTTGGCGCCTTTCGGCGATGCCGAACAACTTCGCAGCCTGATTGATCGTGATCTCGAGCATCGCGCTCTCTACCAGGTTTTTCTTGAAGTGCGCGATGCGGCAGCCAAAATTCTGGAGCACACGACCCTGGCTGATATCGTCAACCCCAGGCTCATTAAGGCCGGCAAGCGAGTGGGCAAGAAGAAGAGTATCGACACCACAGTCTTGCCTATGGTGGTGCCGGGAAATCCACGCCGTAGCAGGGAAGACTAACGGTTTTGCTGTTGGCGTTGATTTTCGATGGAGCAGTGCTTTACCGCTGCAATAGAGCCCCAGAGCATGGCCCCGTAACAAATGGTTGTCGCAGTGATGAACCGCGCCTTCACCCAAAATTGAACTTCGTCTCTGCTAGAATCCAACCGCAGACCGCAGAAATAAAAGCATAAAGGGAGAGCAAAACTTTGGCCGTCCTAGTCATTGGAGGAGCAGGATACATCGGTAGTCACACCGCGCTGGCGCTCAAGCGCCGCGGTTACGAACCCATCATTTATGACAACCTGAGTGCCGGCCATGCCTCTCTCGCGCAAGGCTTCGAGCTGGTGGTGGGAGATATTTCGGACGCCACCAAACTGGCGCCTCTCCTGCAGCGCGTCGATGCCGTCATGCACTTTGCGGCCCACGCTTACGTGGGCGAATCGGTGGTCAATCCCAGGAAATATTTCCAGAACAACGTCGTGAGTGGGGTCACCTTGCTCAATGCCGTCCTGGATTCGAAAGTCCGAAAGTTTATCTTCTCCTCCAGTTGCGCCGTTTACGGCACTCCGGCAAAAGTGCCCATCTCCGAGGACCTGCCGCGCGTCCCGGTGAATCCCTACGGCGTCACGAAATTGATTTTTGAGCAGGCCCTTGAAGCCTACGGCCCCGCCTACAAGCTAGGCTATGTGTGTCTTCGCTACTTCAATGCCGCCGGGGCCGATGAATCCGGGACCATCGGAGAGATACACAGTCCTGAAACTCATCTGATCCCCTCCGCGTTTGAAGCCATCCGAGGCAAGCGCCCGGCGTTGGAAGTTTTTGGTGACAAGTACCCGACTCCCGACGGCACCTGTGTGCGCGATTACATCCACGTCAGCGATCTGGCCGAGGCCCACGTTCTTGCGCTCGAATATCTGGCGGGTGGGACCTCGCAAGCCGTCAACCTGGGAACAGGTCGCGGACATTCGGTGCTAGAGATTCTTTCGGCCATCAAACGTGTAACTGGCCGCGAGGTACCCAACCGCATGGCGCCCCCTCGTGCGGGAGATCCGGCGGAGCTGGTGGCCGATCCGACCCGCGCCGAAAAATTGCTCAAGTGGAAGGCCAAGCGCTCGCTGGATGAGATCGTAGGGACTGCCTGGAAGTGGGACGAACAACTGCGGGCTGCGGAGAAGAAGTAGACTCCGGGACAGAAAATGCAAAGCGCTACCGACCCAGTGTCCAGGAGGCAGGAGGACGCTACGATAGCGCTGCTCGTACTTGGCCCGAACTGAGAAAAGTCTAGGCCGGAGACTGCACCAATCCTAGTGCATTGTCGGGTACCTTGAACAATCCGGGTTAATTCGACTAGGCCTCCCGCTTTGCCGGATTTTTCACTCGTTTCGCTGCATTGGCTAATGCAGATTCCAGACCCTCCAGATGGCGCTCCTCAGTCAGATAGCTGATCACCATCATGCGCAGTACGCTCTCTCCCCGGACCTTGGTCTCGGAGATCCACCGGGCGCCATCGCGCGTGACCTCATCTACGATCACATCGTGGTCGGCGGCAAGCTGTTGCGGACTGCGGCCAGCCGCCTTGAGCCGAAAGGTAACGATTGGAAGCATGGGCGGAACGGCCAACTCGAAATCTTGGGAAGCCTTTACCCACGCGATGAAGCTCCTTGACAGCTTGAGCTGACGATCGATCAGTTCCTCATACCCCTGCCGCCCGTGTACTCGCAAGGTCAGCCACAACTTCAGGGAGTTCATGCGCCGCGTCCATTGGGTGCTGATGCGGGAGTTGTCCGGCAGATGCGCTCCGGCAGCTTTCGGCATGTAGGGCGCGGCCACGGAAAACGCTCGCTCCAGAATCTCGGGATGGTTGGTCAGGATCACGCCGGCGGCAAAAGGCATGGCCATCCATTTGTGCGGATCGACGGTAATTGAATCCGCCTGCTCGATGCCCTTTACCAGGTCGCGATGCTGGTCGGAAAAGATCGCCACGGCCCCGTAAGCGCCATCCACGTGCAACCACATTTGGTGCTTTCGGCAGATTTCCGATATCGCGACCAGATCGTCCACGGTCCCTGAATTGGTGGTTCCGGCGGTTGCCACAACGCAGAAGGGCTTTCGTCCCGCTGCATGATCTTGAGCAATGGTCCCTTCCAACGCTTCCGGATCGAGTTGCGCCGCATCGTTTACTGCGATTCGACGCAGGGCCTTGCGTCCGATCCCCAGCAAGCCCGCGGACTTGTCGAGCGAATGATGCGCCTCGGCCGATGCGTACAAGACGGGCTGGCCGCCGATTGCGGCCACGCCGTCCTCCACCGCTTCGGGAAATTTAGACGCCAGCGCCAACGCCAGGCCGCTGAAGTTGGCTTCGTTGCCGCCGCTGGTGAAGGTTCCGTTGAATTGCCCAGGCCAGCCCACGCGCTCACCGATCCAGCGCATGGTTTCCAGTTCGATCTTCGATGCCAGTTGCGAACGTGCGAGTGTCGCCAACTGCGGATTGAGCCCCGCCACCAACGCTTCAGCGAGCACTCCCATATACGTGGGCGTTGGATTCATCAGCCCGAAGTAGTTGGCGCTGGGAACGTGGAAGCCTTTCTCCACCATCTCGCGGCACAGCTCGTCGAGCACTCGTTCCGCATCCTCGCCGCGCTCGGGTAGCGCATCGTAAAGCGGTCCGTAAGTGCGCTGTTCCAGCGGGAGCTGCACGGCACGATCCGGCAGGGAAGAGAAGAAGGAGTCGATCTGGTCAATCAGCCGGTAGCCCAGCCGCCGCCGAGTTTCAGAGTCGAAATCGAAACGCATAGAGCTGAGATTTTAATCGCATCGTCGGCAGGGCAGAAACGAAAGAAGTGCTCTCCCGGACAGGACAGAAGACAACAAGGCAGACAATTGCTTATGTCCCGAATCTCTCGGCAGAGCGGGCCTTAGCCTTAGCGGCTTCTTCTTCCCGATTTTTCGGCGGCGCATTGGTCTCGAGCGACCGAAGCAGACGGCTAGAGGTCCCGGCTATCTCTTCGATGGCGCCCAGGAAGGCTTCTTCATTGGCCTTGGACGGCTTGCTGAAGCCGCTGATTTTTCGGACGAACTGCAGGGAAGCGGCCCGTACTTCTTCGTCCGTGACTGGCGGATCGAAGTTAAAGAGGGTTTTGATATTTCTGCACATGCACCCTATTTTATCAATCGCCGGGTGCCCGGGGCACTGGGCCCTTAGATTGGCTTTTACTTCTCTGTGTCCTCGGTCTCCTCCGTGGTTGAGGTTTTCTCCGGCCTAAGCAGAGGAAACAAAATCACGTCGCGGATGGTATGCGAGTCGGTCAGCAGCATGGCCAGACGATCCACGCCAACACCAACCCCGCCCGCGGGTGGCATGCCGTACGACAGGGCACGGATATAGTCTTCGTCCATTTGATGGGCTTCATCGTCGCCGCGCTCTCGCTCCTGCAATTGCTGTTCGAAGCGTCGCCGCTGGTCTTCGGGATCGTTCAGTTCGCTGAAGCCGTTGGCGATTTCCATCTTTCCGGCAAAGATCTCCCAACGCTCGGTCCAATCCGGCTCGTCCGCCTTCTGCTTGGAGAGCGGAGACACCGCGGTAGGGAACTCATAAATAATCGTCGGCTGAATCAGATGCTCTTCCGCGGCAGCCTCGAACAAGGCGGCGATAGTCTTTCCCGCCGGCTCCTTAGGATCGTAAGCGACGTGGGCGTGAGCCGAGTTAAAGCGCATCACTAGCGCCTCCACCCCCACGGACGATGCAAACTCTGCCATCTCTGGCTTTGCACCAGCGGCCTCCGGCCAATACTGAATGATGGCCTCGCGCATGGTCATCCGCCGCCAGTTTGAGCCGGCCCAATCAATCTCGTCCTCGCCCCATTTGGCTTTTGTCCCGCCGGTCACGTCGATTGCCGCCTGCTCAATCAGTTGCTGGGTCAGATCCATTACACCGCGATAATCGGTATACGCCTGGTAGAACTCAAGCATGGTGAACTCGGGATTCCAGCGCCAGCCCAGTCCCTCGTTACGAAAATTGCGATTGATTTCGTACACGCGGTCGAACCCGCCCACGGTCAGTCGCTTCAGATACAGTTCCGGCGCGATGCGCAGAAAAAGATCCATGTCGAGCGTGTTGTGATGCGTGACAAACGGCCGCGCCACAGCTCCGCCCGCGATGGGTTGCATCATCGGCGTTTCTACCTCGACAAATCCGTGCGCGTCCATGAAGCGCCGCAGCGATTGCACCAGCTTGCTGCGCTTGAGGAACACCTCGCGCACCTCGGGATTCATCACCAGGTCAACGTAACGCTGCCGGTAGCGCAGCTCAACGTCGGTCAGCCCATGCCACTTCTCCGGCAGCGGCAGCAGATCTTTGGAGAGAAAAGTGATTTCTTCCACGTGCACCGATAGTTCCCCGGTGCGCGTCCGAAACAGATATCCGCTGACGCCGATGTGATCGCCCAGATCGAGCAGTTTGTACAACTCGAAACCCTTTTCTCCTACCGCGTCTTTCTTGACGTAGATTTGCAGGCGTTGTCCATCCTGCTGCAGGTGGGCGAACCCGGCCTTCCCCATCAGACGGATGGCCATGATGCGACCCGCGACGCGCACATTGACTCGCGGATTCTCCAGCTGCTCCGCAGTCTTCTCCGAGTGCTCCGCCAGAATCTGCGAAATCGTATGGGTGAATTCGTACTTGCGGGGATAGCTCTGCTGTCCCAGAGCTTCAATCTGTTTCAGCTTCTCGCGCCGCAGGTCGTAAATCTTTTCGTCGAGTGCCAAAGGGTTCCTTGTTTAGCGATCGCTAACGAATGAGTACATTAAAGAATAGCGATTATAAACAAGGGACGTCATCCAGAGGGGCGTCAGCCCCGAAGGATCTAGCGCGCTAGCGTCGTGAGTGCCGGGGCAGAGAGCGTATCCCCTCAACGCCAGACCCCTTCGACTTCGCTCAGGGCAAGCTCTTCGCAAGCTCAGGATGACGCCTAATACGTAAGCAAGGGAACGTCAGACTTTCAGCAGTCTAAGATAGATCGCCATTCCAACCACTGCGTCGACACCCATGGCGTCGAGTCGGTCAACTTCTTCTTGCGTCCTGATTCCGCCGGCGACAATCAGCCGTTTAGAGGTCACGCTGCGCAGTTCAGAAACCACATCGAGCGGCATCCCCAGCATCAGTCCTTCCGTATCAATGTGGGTGTAGAGAAAACCACTGCACCAGGGCTCGAGAGCACGAATCATCTGGGTCGCGGAAATTTCCGTAAGCTGGCGCCAGCCGCGGACCGCGACTTTGCCTCCTTTCGAATCCAGGGCAAAGATCAACTTGTCGGCGCCCACTTCATTCGCGAGTTGCTCGGCAAATCCGGTCTGAATACTCCCATCCTTGATCAACGAAGATCCGATGATCACCCGCAAGGCGCCGTCCGCCAGCATTTCCCGAGCGCCTTCGGCCGTACGAATCCCACCGCCAACCTGGCAAGGCAAGCGTCGAAAGAGCGACCGCACGAGGACGCGGTTGTCTCCCTGTCCGATGGCAGCATCGAGATCTATAATCTGGACCAGCGGATAACGCGCGAAGCGTTCGATCCACGGTTCGAAGTCATCGAACTCGAGCGCCTTCTTCTCTCCCTGCACCAACTGAACGATCTTGCCTCCCATCAGATCAATCGAAGGGATCAGCATGGCCACCTCATGGGAATTCCTGCAGCCTGCAACTCCTGTTTGAGCCCACCGATTGGCGTAATGCCCAGGTGAAAGATGGAAGCGGCCAGCGCCGCGTCTGCCCGTCCATCCCGGAATACTTCCACGAAGTGTTCCGCGGCTCCTGCGCCTCCGGAAGCGATCACGGGGATGTTGATCGCGTTTACTACCGCCCTCGTCAATTCGCAATCGAAACCGTCGCGCATTCCGTCACGATCAATCGAGGTGAGCAGGATTTCGCCGGCGCCATTTTGCTCTGCCTCTTTCGCCCATTCGACCGCATCGCGACCGGTAACGTTGCGGCCCCCAGTTGCTTTCACTCCGAACGACACACCCTTTCCGTTGTTGACGCGCAAAGCATCAATGGCAACGATCACCGCCTGCGAGCCATAGCGATGGGCAATTCGACCGATCAGAGCGGGATCGGCCAAGGCCGCAGAATTGACTGCGATCTTGTCCGCCCCGGCATCGAAGACCGCCGCAGCATCGTCGAGCGAACGGATACCGCCACCGACCGTGAACGGAATGAACAACTGGCGCGCTGTTCGGCGCACCACCTCAAGCAAGTGGAGCGTTGCTCGTACGTCGCGGAGATATCGAGCAGTACAACTTCGTCGGCCCCGGCACGGCCATGGGTGTGGGCCAGCTCCGCAGGATCACCCGCGTCGCGGAGTCCAACAAATTGCACGCCTTTTACTACGCGTCCCGCGTCCACGTCGAGGCAGGCGATAATGCGTTTGGTCAACATTGGCTGATTCGGATTTCTACAGTTCGCAAAAATTGCGCAAAAGATGAAGCCCCGCCGTTCCCGATTTTTCAGGATGAAACTGCACCCCGAAGAGCTCGCCACGCTCCACCACCGCGGAAAATGATCCGCCATACTCGCACCGGCCGACCGTAGCTTCGACCACCGGGGCCCGATAGGAGTGCGTGAAGTAGACAAACGAATTCTCGGAAAGTCCGCGCAGCAATCGCGAAGTTCCGGCCACCTGCAACTGGTTCCATCCCACGTGCGGTGATTTCACGGCGACGGGAAACTTCTCGCATT
The DNA here is from genome assembly GCA_963812835.1 of Terriglobia bacterium. GTDB lineage: Bacteria > Acidobacteriota > Terriglobia > Terriglobales > Acidobacteriaceae > JAIQFF01. The sequence continues at coordinate 1,088,525 of CAWEWN010000004.1, read as the reverse complement.
CGCCTGCGAACAGGCCCAGGCCGCGAAGCTGTGGCGCTTCAGTACTGGAGTCGAACATCCACTGCATGCCCAAACAAATGCCAAGCAGAGGAATCTGCCGATCAATAGCGCTCACGACCGCGTCCTGCAAATCTCCTGACAGCGCAGTGGTGGCCTCAAAATTTCCCACGCCCGGCAACACCACCTTGCTGGCCCTCGCGATCTCGGCAGGGTCGGCAGTGATGACCGACTCGTATCCAAGATGGTCAAAGGCTTTTTTTACCGAGGCCAGGTTTCCCGCTTGATAGTCAATGATTGCGATCACAGCAGTCCTTTCGTGCTCGGCAACAGCCGGGCCATTCGTCGATCGCGCCAGCAGGCCGCTCGCAACGCCCGCGAGAAAGCCTTGAACAGAGATTCGATCTTGTGATGGTTCGAGCGCCCGTACAGAACCCGCGCATGAACATTGGCTCGCGCGCCGCGCGCGAAGCCTTCGAAGAAGTCGTAGACCAGTTCAGCCTGCAGGTCGCCGACCAGGCGCTGGCGCACTTTTGTATCCACCACGCTGGACGCGCGTCCGCCGAAGTCAACTGCCGCGAGGCCGAGAGTTTCGTCCATCGGCATAACAAAATATCCAGCGCGCAAGACGCCGCGTTTCGACCCCAGCGCCTTGTGAAATGCCTCTCCCAGAACGATGCCGACGTCTTCCACCGTGTGGTGCTGGTCTACATCGAGGTCGCCTTGCGCCCGCAATTCAAGATCGAAGCCGCCGTGTCGGGCAAAGAGCTCGAGCATGTGATCGAAGAAACGGATGCCGGTCGACACTTTGTACTGGCCCCGTCCGTCGATGTTCAGCACCGCGCGAATCGTGGTCTCCTGTGTCTTGCGCTCGATCAAAGCCCGTCTCATGCCGGCGTCCTTTCTTCCCAGCCGATTTCTTTCAGTGTCTCGTGCAGCCCGACCAGCAGGCGTTCGGTGTGTTCCTGCCAGCCGGCCGTGATGCGAACGCAGCCCTCGCAACCGAAATCGGACGACCGGTCGCGCACCAGAATCCCGCGCTTTCTCATCCCCTGAACAAAGTCCGCATGCAGGGGACCGATTCGCGCCAGCACAAAATTAGCCTGGCTTGGCCAGAAGGGAATTCGGAGAACGCGAAATTCCTCTTCCAACCGCCTCCGGCTGGCACGCACTTCCCCCACATACCGGCAAACATAGTCCTGATCGGCCAGCGCCGCTGGCAGGCACGCCAGCGCGACTCCGTTCACGTTGTAAGGCGAACAGGACCGCCGCAGACTCTGTACTTGCTCCGCCGCGCCCGCCAGCACGCCAACCCTGAAACCGGCCATGCCATAGGCCTTGGAAAATGTTCGAGCAATAAAAAGGTTCTCCACCTGGCCGGCGTACTCCAAAAGCGACTCACCATAGAATTCGAAGTAAGCCTCATCCACGAGTACCGCAGCCTGGGGAGCGCTCCGGGCAATCAGCAACAAATCTTCCACGGAGGCTACCGCCCCCGTCGGATTGTTCGGATTCGCAATCGCAATCAGGCGCGTCTTCGGCGCTGTGGTGTGCGCCATTACTTTGCAGGTGGGAAAACGAAAATCTTCGTCGGCAGGAATCGCGATGACCCGCGCTCCGGTCGCACTCGCGCAGATCTGATACATGGCGAAGGTTGGGACCACGATCACCGCCTGGTCTTTCGACTCGAGATACGCCTCGCAAACCAGGTGAATCGCTTCGTCCACACCATTGGTGAGCAGCACTTGTTCGGGCGGCAACCCCAGGAATGATGCGACTTCCCGTTCGACCGGCTCGCGCTCCGGATAGCGTGCCATCTGGTCCGGCTGCAGCTGCCGCAAGCTTTCCATCACTCGCGGAGAGCATCCGCCGGTATTTTCGTTGAAGTCCAGGCGTAGTCCGGAACGGTCGCCCAGGGGCGGCTGGTACTGCTTCAACTTGCGCACTGCCTGGCGTGCTTCAAGCATGTTCGCAGCCTCACTTCGATTGAGCGTCTGTGAGCACGAAGCCCCTCGGCCTTAGATAGAGCCAGTAGTGAGGGCGCGATCTTTCGCAAACCCGGGCGCGAGATTTCCTGCACGGTCATCACCTTGACGAAGTCGAGCACGCTCAATCCCGCCACGGAAGCGTGCGACGCCTCCGGTCGGCAGTACATGATTGGGCCCGGATCCGTAGTCCCCCGCGGCCTGGGCTGAATAGTCTCCGAGGAAAATAGAACCCGCGCTCACAACACCCGGCAGCTTCTCGCGCGTGGTGGTCAGATGTTCCGGCGCGATTCGGTTTGTCCACTCGATCGCCTGGGTTGAAGACGTGGCCAGCAGCACGGCCCCATGTCTTCGCAATGACTGCTCGGCAACCTGATTCCCGCGGGCCAACCCAGCCACCGACCGTGCGACCGATCCAGCAAATTTCCTCGATTTCGTGACCAGGAGTACTAGCGCGTCCGGATCATGCTCCGCTTGTGCCACCAGGTCCGATGCGACAAAGGATGGCTCGCCGCTGTCACAAAGAATGAGACCCTCGGTCGGGCCCGCCAGGAAATCAATAGCGCAATCAAACGCCACAATTTTCTTGGCTGTGGTCACAAACAAATTGCCCGGTCCGACAATTTTGTTTACGCGAGGAACGCTTTTCGTCCCGTACGCCAGGGCCGCAATCGCCTGGGCGCCGCCGATGCGGTAGAACTCAGGGACGCCCAACAGCGCCGCCGCCGCCAGCGTTGCCTGGGCTGGACGAGGCGAGACCACTCGAATCTCCTTCACGCCTGCCACTTGTGCTGGAATCACTGTCATCAGCAAGGTTGAGGGCAGGGGATAGCGTCCGCCGGGAACGTAACATCCGACTGAACTCAGCGGCCGTATCAACTGGCCTAACGTCCGGCCCTGTCTTACTCGTTCCCACTCCGCAGGTTTTTGCCATTCACAGAAAGTCCGAATATTTTCCGCAGCCGTTTCCAACGCCGCCCGCAGTTCCCGCGAAGCGGCCTTCAGCGCGGCCTTCATTTCGCTTTCAGGAACGCGCAACGATTCTGTAGCACTTAAACCATCCCACCGCTCCGCGTATCTGCGCAGGGCCTTGTCGCCGCCTCGACGCACACTCTCGACGATCCGGCGAACTTGCGGCTCAAGCGCATCAAGCTTCTGTCCACGCTGCTCCAGTTTCCGCACGTAACTCTCGGCGGCACGACTCTCGAGAATCCGCATCACATGACCACCTTGTTCAGCGGATATTCGACAATGCCCTCGGCGTTCGCGGCCTTCAGTCGCGGAATAATCTCCCAGGCCGCGGACTCTTCAATAATGGTATTCACCGCGACCCAGGCGTCATCGCTGAGCGTAGCCACAGTCGGCTTTTGCAGCGCCGGGAGCACGCCGAGGACCGCCGCCAGGTCCGACTTGCGGACGTTCAGCATCAGGCCGACGCGACCCTGGGCCTCCATGGCGCCGCGCAGCATCACGGCCAGGTTCTCGATCTTGCGGCGCTTGGCGGAATCCTTCCACGCGGAGGTGTTAGCGATGATCTGGGTATTGGATTCGAGGAGGGTGTCAATAATGCGAAGATGATTGGCGCGCAGTGAACTTCCGGTTTCCGTGACTTCCACGATGGCGTCCGCCAAAGTTGGAGGCTTCACCTCGGTCGCTCCCCAGGAAAACTCGACGCGTACGCTAACACCTTTCTTGTCAAAATAATTTCGCGTTACATTTACCAGTTCAGTAGCGACGATGCAGTTTGTAAGATCTTCCGCGCGTTGATACTCGGAAGCCTCAGGCACAGCCAAAACCCAGCGCACCTTGCCGCGGCTCTGCTTGGCGTAGACCAGGTCGGCCACGGTCACTACCTCGAGGCCACTTTCCATCACCCAGTCGAGCCCGGTCAGTCCCGCGTCGAGTACACCGTGTTCTACATAACGAGCCATCTCCTGGGCGCGAATCAACATGCACTCGACATCAGGATCGGCTGTGCTCGCCGAGTACGACCGGCCATTGGTGTAAACATTCAGTCCGGCACGGGCAAACAGCTGCAGGGTAGCTTCCTGCAAACTCCCCTTGGGTATTCCGATACGCAGTTTCATGGCAGGGACCCTTCTGTCTGGGATGATTGCCTGTTGAGTGGCAGGCTCTCGGTGAAGCAGGACCGCGTTCCGTTGTGGCAGACCACGCCCTCCCCCTGCACCCGTACCTGCAGCAGGAGTGTGTCGCGATCGCAGTCGGTCGAGGCTGAAACTACTTCGAGCCGGTTGCCGGAAGTCTCGCCTTTGGTCCAAAGCTGGTTGCGGGTACGGCTGAAAAACGTGACGTAACCGGCCCGCAGCGTCTGATCAAATGCTTCCCGATTCATGAAGCCCAGCATCAACACCTCGCCGCTCGCCGCGTCCTGCACGATTGCAGGCAGCAGGCCTTGCATCTTGTCGAAGTCAATTTCCTGGCTCGGGCTTTGCTTAGACACGGATTGTTTGGACATGAGTTCTCCGAATTTGGTCCACAAACAAAAAGCCCGCTGTCGCATATCGCGTCAGCGGGCCGAATCTTGGTGATTGAGTTCTAACCTATCTCAGCACACCCCCGCCAACACGTTGTGCACATGATGGTGATGGTGGAGATGGGAAAGAAAACTCATCCGTAAGAACATACCTGATGTCGTGGCTGCTGTCAAAAATCTAATCGCGTTCGTGAGCAGCCGCCAGAGGCCACGTGGCGACAGCCGCCTCGGCTCCTCCGGTAGAACGAATTCCGCTAAACGCCGGAAGCCTGGGTTCATTGACATTGCATTGGCGTGAGAGTAGGGTTCGGCCGAAACTGTACCAACAACAATTGTGTATAGCACCGGCGTTCTCGCTGAACGCCAGTGACTCGTTGGGGAGGAAAAATGAATAGAAAGCGATGGGGGATCCTTGCCTGTTTGTGCACGCTTGCCATGATGACCGCGTCGGCCGTCCCGGCCCGCGCGCAAGACGAAGTGAAAGAAAAACCGCCGATGTATAGCTATGTCGCGTTCTGGAATATTCCACGCGCGCAGTGGGCTGACATGGACAAGAATGCCGCCGCCGACCAGAAAGTTCTGGACAAGCTCGTAGCCGACGGGACCATCGTAGGCTATGGAGACGACTTGAATATCGTGCATACGCCGGACGGGATGACGCACGACGACTGGTGGTCGGCGATGTCCATGGCGGCCGTGCTGAACGTGTTGGACAAGTTCTACAAGTCCGGTACGCCGACTGCGCCCGTCCTCGCCAGCGCCACCAAACACGCCGACGGTATTTTCGTCAGCCGGCATTACAACTGGCGTCCCGGAACCTACAAGGGCGCCTATACGCGCGTGGGCTATTACAAGCTAAAGCCCGACGCTCCTGAAAACGCGGTTGAAAGCCTCAGTAAGAGTTTCATCGTGCCGCTGCTGGAAAAGTTGCTGGCCGATGGCGCGATCGTCGAGTACGAAATTGACACGGAAGCGATCCATACCGAGGGCCCTGGAGCATTCTGGATTGACGTCATCTCGCCCAATGCCGAAGGCCTGGATAAATTGAATGCAGCGTTGCTCAATGGGGTGAAGATGAACCCCTTGAACAGCCAGGCGTTTGATTCGATGATTGACTCGTCATCGCATCGCGACAACCTCGCCACCTCAACCGTAACTTACAAGTAGTATCCGGTCCGCGTGTGGCGGCTGCGTTCCGAACGCCAGCCGCCGCTGCGGCGGTCCTCAAGTCCATATCTTGAAGGCGAAGGACGTCAGCGGTACTATTGGTGACGCAGGATCGACGGGCATAGAGGCCAGAGGAGTTCGATGCCGCAAAACTACGTTCCCATATTCATCTTCATAGCATTTGTCGGAATCCTCATCCCCATCACCCTGCTCGCGGCTAAGCTGGTGCGTCCGGACAATCCCAGCAAAACCAAACTGATGCCCTACGAGTGCGGCATCGATCCCGTGGACAGCTCTCGAGGACGCTACACAGTTCGTTATTACATCGTCGCCATCCTGTTCGTTGTCTTCGACGTGGAAACCATTTTTCTGTTCCCGTGGGCGGTGCAGTTCAAAGCGCTGGGCGTTTTCGGCCTGATCGAAATGCTGATCTTCCTGCTCATTCTGGTCGTAGGCTATATCTGGATTTGGAAAAAAGGCGCCCTGGAATGGATCTAGCCACCTAGCTTTGGCTGATGTGGGCGCGAGCGCCCCGCTCGTGCGGAATCGTTCGTGGCGCGCCGCACAGCGGGACGCTCCGCCCACATTATTTTTTGTTCTGAACACCCAAAATGACGAATGAATCCGAAACCTTCACCGCCAGCCGCTGGACCAAAGGCAATCTGTTTTTCCCCGTACGCATCATCGTTACCCCGCAGCACGTCAGCCGCGTAAAATCCCGCCTGTTCGGCAGCAATGAAGAGAGCATCGCTCTGGGAAAAGTCGCCTCGGTACAGATTTCGACTGGAGTGATCTGGTCGAATATTCGCATCGATTCCTCCGGAGGCACTGCCCCGATCACCAGTCATGGCCATAGTAAGGCCGATGCACTGCGAATTCGAGAGCTGATCGAAAGCTACCAGGTGGAGCAGAAAAAATAACGGCGTCCATCCGCCTTCCGGTAGTGGGCTACTTTGAATTTTGAGACTGCGGGTGACCGCAGAGTCCGGCAATGGCCGCTGGCGTGACGGATCAGCTTTGGAGCGTTGAAGACTTGGTTGCCCTATGGGAAGCTTACGAACAGCGGAGGGCGGAAAGAGCAGCGTGATTGACGCGATTATCAAGTACGGGAAATACGCTCCGATTTTGACGGGCATATTGCTTGTATATTCCGCCGTGACTCGCCCAAATCCCGGAGCCAAGTGGTACGGGCGTTACGTCATCGGTGCGATGGGAGTAGTTTTGCTCTATGTGAGCATTCACATGCTGCTGAAATCAAAGTAGCCCACTACCCGCCTTCCTGCGTGATTGACACTTACTTTGCAAGCTGTTAAAAGTTAACGTTCTTCTAAACGTAGATGGCGCCGGAGGTTGTACCTTCCGTAGCTATGCCTGAGGACACCAAAGCCCCCGCACCTCCGCCGACTGGTGAGCCGAAACCCCCGGCGGGCGAACCTGTTTCTGGCAGCGTTCAGTCGTCCCCGGAAAAACCTGCACCGCCGAAAACAGCGGAACATGCCGCGCCTGCCAAACCAACGGGCCCGGTGCCTGTTCCATGGGACTCGCCCATGATTGCCCGGCTTAGGGGACAGCACGGATCGGGTCTTCGCGAAACCAACACCTACCTCGGTCAGAAATACATCGTCGCCGATTCGTCGCTCATTCCTGAGTTGCTGCAAGTCCTCCGCGACCAGGAAGAGTTCGACTATTGCGTGGACATCACGGCCGTCCATTATCCGGATCGAGAGAAGCAGTTCGAAGTGGTCTGGATTCTCTACTCTTTCCCGCACAACGAACGCATCCGCGTGAAAGCCTCGTACTCTGAGACGGAGTCGGTGCCCAGCGCAGTGCCGATCTGGCCCGCTGCCAACTGGCTGGAGCGCGAAGTCTTCGACATGTTCGGCATACGCTTCGAAGGACATCCCGACTTGAAACGAATCCTGCTGCCGGATGGCTGGAAGGGTCACCCGCTGCGCAAGGACTACGGCATCATTCAACAGGACCAAGAGTGGGTACAGATCAACCTGGGGATCGAGAGCGGGCAATGACCGACCGAACCATGATTGATCCGAAAACGGTTGATCCGAAAACGGTTGACCGGACTTCCCACCTCGAACTTGAACACCACGAGAAGACCTATCTCGACTCCAACGAACTCATCATCAACATGGGCCCGCAGCATCCCGCCACGCACGGCGTGTTGCGCGTCATCCTGAAACTCGATGGCGAAAAAGTTCTGGGCACGGAGTGCGTAATCGGCTATCTCCACCGCGGGGTAGAGAAAATTGCCGAGCATCGCACCTACACCATGTTCAATCCCTACGTAGACCGCATGGACTACGTAGCCGCGGTCTCGAACGGCTTGGGCTATTGCGAAGCGGTAGAAAAGCTGCTCAACGTGGAAGCCCCACGCCGCGCCCAATACATTCGCGTGATCCTTACCGAACTGAACCGCCTGGCCAGCCATATGCTTTGGCTGGGGACGCACGCCCTTGATATCGGCGCCATCACGCCGCTCTTCTATACCTTTCGCGACCGGGAAGAGATTCTCAAGATTTTCGAGAAGTACTGCGGCGCGCGCCTGACCACGCACGCCTTCCGCATCGGCGGATGTTCGTACGAAACCTACGAGGGGTTCGAGCGCGAGGTAAAAAAATTCCTCGATTTCGTCACGCCCAAAATTGACGAATACGAAGAACTCCTCACCACCAACCGGATCTGGATCGAACGTACCAAGGATGTGGGCAAGATTTCCGCGAGAGAATGCATCGCGCTGGGAGTCACCGGGCCAGTACTGCGTGCCAGTGGAGTGAAGTGGGACCTGCGCAAGGCCCAGCCCTACGCCGCTTACGCCGATTTTGATTTCGATATTCCCGTCGGCGAGAACGGCGATACCTACGACCGGTATATCGTTCGCATGCAGGAGATGCGGCAATCTCTGCGGATCATTGACCAGGCGATCGGCAAGATCCCCGATGGCCCAATCATGGCCAAGGTCGCGAAGGTAATGAAACCGCCGGTCGGCGAGATTTACCACTCGATCGAAGCTCCCAAAGGCGAGCTGGGATATTTCATTGTGAGCGACGGTTCGACTCAACCCTACCGGGTGCGAGTACGGCCGCCGTCCTTCGTAAACCTGCAGGCATTGGACATGATGGTACGCGGCGCGCTGGTGGCTGATGTTGTCGCCGTAATCGGGACTCTCGACATTGTGCTGGGAGAGGTGGATCGCTGATGCTCGACTACATCACCTCCTACCTCAAGAGCGATGTGACACCGGGTTCAGCCGGTAACATGTTTTGGGCATTCGTTTATATCGTCCTCATCTTCCTGGGCCTCTCGGTTGCTGTGATCGCCATGAATTGGCTGGAGCGAAAAATCCTGGCTCATATGCAGGTTCGCTTGGGCCCCATGCGGGTCGGACCACATGGTCTGCTGCAACCCATTGCTGATGCTCTCAAGCTTCTGATCAAGGAAGACATTATGCCGGCCGCGGCCGACCCTTGGGTCTTTTGGGCGGCGCCGCTTCTTGTGGTGATCACCGCGTTCACTGTCTTTATTGTTGTGCCCTTCGGACCAACGCACGCAGTTACCGATATGAATATCGGGGTGCTGTTCATGCTGGGAGTCTCGTCGCTGAGCGTGCTCGGCGTGGTAATGGCGGGCTGGGCCTCTAATTCCCACTACCCGCTGATGGGCGCGCTGCGCTCCAGCGCCCAAATGGTTTCCTACGAGATCGCGATGGGCCTGGCGGTAATTTCTGCGGTCCTGATGACCAGCCTTAATAAAGAAGGTGTCGGCACGTTGAGCATGATCGGTATCGTGCAGGCCCAGCAGGCCCAGCATGTCTGGTTCGCCTTCAAGTTTTTTCCGTTGGGACTGATCGCATTCTTTATCTTTGCCATCGCGATGGTAGCGGAAACCAATCGCGCCCCCTTTGATTTGCCGGAAGCCGAGTCCGAATTGACCGCCGGCTTTCATACCGAGTACAGCGGCTTCCGCTGGTCACTCTTCTTCCTGGCGGAATACTCGGCAATGATCGCAGTCTCGTCCATCGCAGTGACCCTATGGCTGGGTGGATGGATGCGTCCGTTTCCCAATGCTCTTGAAGGCGAGACCTGGGACCTGGTGTTCTCGCTGGTCCCTGGCCTGACATTTCTGTTCCTCGCTGCAATCACTTTTTACAGCACGGCACGAATGCCCAAGCATCCGTACTTCAAAATACAGACGATGGGCCTGGGCGGATTTGGTGCGGTCCTGGCCCTCATCGGCATCGTCTTGTTTGTCCCGCCAGTGCGCGACCGTGTCCAGGATATTTTCTGGTTCAGCGCAAAAGTAGCGGTTTCCATGTACATGTACATCTGGTATCGCGGAACGTTCCCGCGCTACCGCTTCGATCAACTGATGAAAGTTGGATGGAAGGTCCTGTTGCCGTTGGGAATCGGCGTCCTGGTCCTGACTGCAATCGCAGGAATCGTGTTCTAAGCACTACGAACCACGTAGGGGCAGGTGTCCCACCTGCCCAGCCGAGCTGGGCTCGGCAAGGTTTTGACGTAACGCAAGACAATCGGGCCATGATGCCCGGACAAAATATGGCGCCACTAGCCACAACATTCTTCTTCTACTTTCTGTCGGCGGTGACCGTCGTCAGCGGCGTGCTGGTCATCACCCGCAAGAATGCAGTGCACTCCGCGCTGGCGCTGATCGTGTCCTTGCTGGGACAAGCCGCGCTGTACCTGATGCTCTACGCCCCATTCGTCGCCGGTGTGCAAATCATTCTTTACGCAGGCGGCATCATGGTGCTGTTCCTGTTCGTGATCATGCTGGTCAATATCGAAAAGGCGCAAAAAGAAGATCAGTTCAACCAGCAATGGCTGGTCGGATTAGCTGCAGCGATCGCTCTGGGCGGACTGTTCCTGCTGGTCTACATAAAGGGCAGGGCCCTGTTTCCGGACCGCGCAATCCTGATGCCCGAGCAGGCCAACACCCAGCAGGTCGCGGTTCTGCTCTATGGCAACTACATGTTCACCTTCGAAATCGCGTCACTGTTACTGCTGGTGGCGATCATCGGAGCGGTTGTTATGGCAAAGAAAAGAATCTGAGAAGCAGCTTTTAGCTATTAGCTCTTGGCTTTTAGCGAAATCCGTTCGAGCGTGATGGCTAAAGGCAACAAGCTAAGAGCTAAAGGCTAAGAGCTAAAAGCTCAAAAAATGGCACCGATATCTACAATCCACTACCTTGTCGTCGCGGCCGCCCTCTTTATTCTGGGCGTGATCGGTGTGCTCACGCGCCGCAACGTGGTCATCGTGCTCATGTCCATCGAGTTGATCCTGAACGCTGTGAACCTGAACCTGGTAGCGTTCTCCCGGATATGGGGCCTTCACGGACAGATTTTCGCCATCTTCGTAATCACCGACGCGGCCGCGGAAGCCGCAGTCGGCCTGGGAATCCTGATCGCGTTCTTCAGAAATAAAGAGACAGTGAATATCGACGAAGTGGATTTGATGAAATGGTAAGTGACGCTTCTAGCTGCTAGCTTCTGGCTACCAGCTAAAAGCCAGGAGCTAGAAGCTAGAAGCTGAACCTAAAAATGTTCTTCCTCAACCACATCTGGCTCGTCCCGCTGCTCCCCGCCTTCGGCGCGGCCATCATGTTTTTCTTTGGCCGCAAACTGCAGAAGGGAACCGTGAGCGCGGTCTGTGTAGGCGCAGTGGCGCTGGCATTTGTTTTTTCCTGCTTTGCCGTCTGGCAATACACCGGATACGCTCACGACAATCCGGGTAAGCCCTTCGAGAAAATTGTTTATACCTGGCTGGGTACCGATACCGGCCATATGAACTACGTGAAACGAGACGGCACACCGGCCCCGTTTCACGCTGACGCCGGCTTCTTGCTGGATCCACTCTCTTCCATCTGGCTGCTGTTTGTCACCGGCGTAGGCACGCTCATCCATATTTATGCCACTGGATACATGGCGCACGAAGGTGGCTACTATCGCTTCTTCGGATATCTCAACCTGTTCATGTTCTCCATGCTCACGCTCATTTTGGGGAACAACTACGTCTTGATGTTTGTGGGATGGGAAGGCGTAGGCTTGTGCTCGTACCTGCTGATCGGTTTCTACTTCCATCGCCATTCAGCAAGTGCAGCGGCTAACAAGGCGTTCATCGTGAACCGCATTGGCGATGCTGGCTTCCTGCTGGGCATGTTCACCATTGCCTGGTACTTCGGCACTGTACGTTTGACCGAAGTCACGCACATAGCACGGAGCGGGCACTTCGCCATCGGCGACCCCATCATCACCGCCGCAACGCTTCTTCTGTTCGTTGGCGCCTGCGGCAAATCGGCACAGCTTCCGCTTTACGTCTGGCTGCCTGACGCCATGGAAGGTCCCACTCCGGTCTCTGCGCTGATCCACGCCGCGACCATGGTCACCGCGGGCGTGTACATGGTCGCGCGGTCGAATGCGCTGTTTGTGCTTGCGCCCGGATCGATGAAGACGATGGCGTTGATCGGGGCGTTCACAGCTTTATTCGCAGCATCAATCGGCTTGGTGCAGAACGACATCAAGCGCGTGCTGGCCTACTCCACCGTTTCGCAATTGGGATACATGTTTCTCGCGCTTGGCGTGGGCGCGTTCGCCGCTGGCGCGTTCCATGTCTTCACCCACGCCTTCTTCAAAGCACTTCTGTTCCTTGGCGCCGGATCGGTCATCCACGCCATGAGCGGCGAACAGGACATGCGCAACATGGGTGATTTGCATCGTCGCATCCCAATTACTCATTGGACGATGTTCATTGCGACCTTTGCTATCGCCGGCATTCCGCCGTTCGCGGGATTTTTCTCGAAAGACGAAATTCTGTGGCAGGCATGGTCGTCCGAAGGCGGCGCATACCGCTTGCTGTGGCTGGTTGGCTACGCTACGGCGCTGATGACAGCGTTTTACATGTTCCGTCTGATGTTTCTTACCTTCCACGGACAGCCGCGCATGAGTCACGAGGTGGAACATCACATCCACGAATCTCCGAAGTCTATGACCGTGCCGCTGATCATTCTTGCGATTTGCGCCATCAGCGCCGGGTGGCTGGGATGGCCGCACAGCCTGGGCGGATCGAACCGCTTCGAGAAATTCCTGGAGCCCGTCTTCGCCAGGGAAGCGGAAGTATTCCAAACCGAGGGCAGGGCCGCACAACTGGCCGCCGGCCAGAAAGAAGAAGAGCACACCAATCCGCTTGAATATCTCCTCATGGCCTTTTCGGTCGCCGCTGCCGTTGCCGGTTTTGGCATGGCCTGGAAAGCGTACCGCGATGCCGGCAAGGGTTACGAGGAGCCGATTGCCGAAGCAACACCGAAGGTCTATACAGTCTTGCTCAACAAGTATTACGTCGACGAAGCTTACGACTACGCTTTCACCGGCCGCCGAAAAGTGAAAGGTGTGCGCCTGGGCGTGCTGGGATTGGGCGAGGCTTCGTCCTGGTTCGATTCGCACATCATTGATGGCATCGTTAACGGGGGCGGTTGGCTTACCCGCCTCAGCGGAACGATTTCAAGCTGGTGGGACAAGTGGATCATTGACGGAGTGTTCGTCAACGGCCCGGCGATCATTTCCCGGATGTTGTCGTATCCGGTGCGCTTGCTGGAGTGGGGCTTGGTGCAGTGGTACGCCCTGGTGATGGTGCTCGGGCTTGTAGGATTTGTTTTCTATTACGCAGTGCGGTAGCGAAGGGGTTGCTGACGACTAACGACTGACGACCGACGACTGCTTTTATGCACAATCACATTCTCTCGATCATTCTGTTTACGCCGCTGCTCGGCGCTCTTCTGCTTATTTTTGTGCCTCAAGAGAAGAAAGACGCCATCCGCTGGATCGCGAACATCTTCGCGCTAGCCGGCCTGCTGGTTTCGATCCCGCTGGTGCCTTGGTTCTGGGCGCAGCGCTTCGAACCGGGCTTCAAATTCATGGAGGGCACACCCAACAACTGGATCCCTTCGATCGGCGCCGGTTACGTCCTCGGCATTGACGGTATTTCTTTCCTGCTGATTATGCTAACCACGCTGCTGGGGTGGATTTCTATCCTCTCCTCGTGGACGGCAATCGAAAACCGGGTGAAGGAATACTACATCTGGTTCCTGGTCCTTCAGACTGGCATGTTGGGCGTCTTCATGGCTCTGGATTTCTTCCTGTTCTTCGTTTTCTGGGAAGCCATGCTCGTCCCCATGTACCTTCTGATCGGCATCTGGGGCGGCCCGCGAAAGCTCTATGCCGCCATCAAGTTCTTCCTCTATACCCTGATCGGTTCGGTGCTGATGCTGCTTTCGGTGCTATTCCTGTACTTCTATAATTTCCATCAGACCGGGCAGTACACCTTCAGCATTCAGGCTTTGTACAAGACAGCACCGATGATCTTTCACGATCCGGCATACGGCTCGACATTTGCCATCCTGCTGTTCCTGGCATTTTTTCTGGCCTTCGCGATTAAAGTACCGATGTTCCCGTTCCACACCTGGCTGCCCGACGCCCACGTCGAGGCGCCCACTGCTGGTTCCGTCATCCTGGCGGGCGTTCTGCTGAAAATGGGGACCTACGGTTTCGTCCGCTTCGCGTTGCCGTTCTTCCCGGATGTAGTCATGCATCCCAAAGTCCGGGGCTGGATGATCTTCCTGTCTATCGTGGGAATCATCTACGGCGCACTTGTCTCCTTGATGCAGAAAGACATGAAGAAACTCGTGGCGTACTCGTCGGTAAGCCACCTGGGTTTCTGCACCCTGGGAATTTTCGCCCTGAACCAGGCGGGACTGAGCGGTTCCGTGCTGCAGCAGATCAATCACGGAATTTCAACCGGCGCGCTCTTCTTGATCGTCGGCATTCTGTACGAGCGTCGCCACACCCGCGAAATTGCGGAATATGGCGGCATCTCGAACGTCATGCCGGTCTACGCGACCATCACCATGATCATGTTCCTGTCTTCCATGGGGCTGCCTCTGCTCAACGGATTCGTCGGCGAGTTCACTATCCTGCAGGGGACGTTCATGGAGAGTTGGAAATGGGCGGCGTGGGCCGTTCCCGGAGTAATTCTGGCGGCTGCGTACCTGCTATGGCTCTATCAGCGCGTATTCTTCGGGACGGTCACCAATCCCAAGAACGAAAAGCTGCACGACCTCACGCCGCGCGAGCTGCTGACTTTCGCGCCCCTGGTCATCATTGCGTTCTGGATCGGTCTCTATCCCAAACCTTTCTTCCAGATTCTGGAGCAGCCGGTGAACCAGATTGTCTACACCGTGCGGGGTAAAGACTATCCGGGCGTGCAAAATGTGAATGCCGCGATCCGGCCGGCGAATGAGGCCGCGGATGCGGCTGTGCAGGCGGCCTTGAACCAATCGAAGGAAACTAAATAAGTGTCCGGCAACTTGATGCAAAATTTCGGCCGGGTCGACTACCTGATGGCACTTCCCGTCATCCTGCTGACCTTGTTTGCGTTGGGCATATTGCTGCTGGACCTCATGCTGCCCGCTCAGTGGAAGAAGATCAACGCTACAACGGCGCTGGTCGGCATTCTCTTTTCCGCTGCCGGAGTGGTGAAGATTCAAATTGCCTTGAACGCCGCCGGCGTTCCGGGAGAGTCCGCCTTCCTGAACTCGATGGTGGTGGACCGCTTCACCATCTACTTCTGGTATCTGTTCCTCGCCGGTGCCGCGCTTTCCATCCTGATGTCGGTGCGTTATCTCGAGATCGAACACGAAAACCACGGCGAGTTTTACGCACTGCTCTTGTTTTCGGTCGTGGGCATGATGTGCATGGCCGCCGGCTTCGACGTCGTGCTGATCTTTATCGGCCTGGAGTTGATGGCCATCTCCACCTACGTGCTGGTCGGATTCCTGCGTACCGACCGCCGGTCGAATGAAGCCGCGCTGAAATACTTGCTGCTAGGCGCGTTCTCTTCCGGCATATTCGCCTATGGCTTGTCCCTGTTCTACGGCCTGACGGGAAGCACCAGCCTGCTGGGGATCCGAAGCGGCCTGGTGCGCCTGGCAGCGGCTCACCCCGACCACGTTGACCCGATCGCCGTGATCGCTCTGCTTACCGTTTCAGTCGGCCTGTTCTTCAAAATCGCAGCCATCCCGTTTCACCAATGGCTGCCGGATGCCTACGAAGGCGCGCCCACCAGCGTCACCGGGTTTATGTCAGTCGCGGTCAAGGCGGCAGCCTGGGCAATGCTCCTGCGCATCTTCCTCTGGGGCCTTTATCCGCTACGAACCGTTTATGTTCCGTTGCTGATCTTCGTTTCGATCCTGACCATGACCGGCGCAAATCTGGCTGCGCTGACCCAGAGCAATCTGAAACGCCTGCTGGCATACTCTTCCATCGCTCACGTCGGATACATGCTGCTGGGTCTGGTGGCGCTGGCTTCAGTCACTTACCCGGCACCGGCGTTTTTCGATGGGCTGAAGGGGATTCTGCTGTACCTGCTGGTTTACACCTTCATGAATTTGGGAGCCTTCGGCGTGATCGCATCACTGCGCCAGCGCAATGTCATTGGCGATGAGATGGACGACATCGCAGGTCTCTTTTTTCGCGCTCCCACCGAGGCCGTGCTGATGCTCATCTTCCTGCTCTCGCTGGCCGGGATTCCGCCCCTGGCAGGGTTCTACGGAAAGTATTTTATTTTCCTGAGCCTGATCGAAAGCGGCCACTACGTCCTGGCATCGCTGGCTGTGCTCTACGCCGTCTTCGGGCTCTACTACTACATGCGCATCGCCAACCAGATGTTCATGCGCGAAGCCCTGGACAAGACTCTGCTTCCGATCAGCGTCGGGATGCGGCTCGCCCTGGGCGTCTCGGCGTTTGCCACCGTCTACATCGGAATCTTCCCTGAACAATTCATCCGCATCGTGAACTGGTCGCTGGGTATCGCCCAGACCGCGTCCGTCGCCACTCTGGTACGCTAAGACGACAATTTTAGGAAGCAGTGCAGGGAAGTGCGCGATTCGTGCTGCCATGCCTGATCAGAACGACAATTCGAAAAAAGAAAGAAGCACATGGGTTCAGATGGCCAAGTACAGCCAGTTGGCCTTCGTGTTTCCGGCGGCCACGGTTGCGGGCTGGTTGATTGGGGTGGCACTCGATCGCTGGCTGCACACCACATGGCTCTATATCGCTGGACTGATCGTCGGCATTATTGCGGGCTTCGTTGAGTTGATCCGGGCCGCCATATCATCGGAATCGAAGTAATGGAAATGACCACCGCAGGACCTTTCACCACGGACCCACAGAGCGAAGCCTTCTATTCCGGCGCTCTTGATCGCATCTCGCGCCTCATGGTTATGCTGGCGGTAGCCTTGAGCGCTGCCGCCTGGTGGCGTTACGGCTGGCGCGTGGCCTTGGGATTCGCCTGCGGCGGAGCCATCGCCTATCTGAACTTCCACTGGTTGAAGCGGGTCGTGATCGCGTTGGCCGATCGTGCCACCCAGTCCGGCCATCCGCAATCCAGCCAGGGAGTGGTGTTGCGTTTCCTGCTTCGCTACGTTTTGATGGCCCTCGGGGCCTATGTTATATTCACTGTTTCTCGCGCGAGTCTATACGGACTGTTTGCGGGCTTGTTCCTGCCCGTAGCTGCGATTGCGTGCGAAGCCGCCTATGAGTTGTGGGTCGCTCTTACGAAATCAGCTTCTGGCTACTAGTTTCTGGCCTCTAGCTGGAATCCCACGGCCGTCAGATAATTTCGCGTTGCGACTTAGCCAGGAGCTAGAAGCCAGCAGCTAGAAGCGTTTTTCATGCCTGAACAACTCTGGTTTACCGAACTTCTGAACCATCTCGTCGCTAGCCCAGTCACGGGTCTGCTGCGGGCGCTCCACATTGAACCCCAATATCCCCAGGCGCCGATATCGAATCCCGTGGCCATGCAGCTGCTGGTATTTTTATTTCTGGTGCTGGTGTTCTTTCTGGTTCGATCAAGTCTCTCGGTGGATAAGCCGGGCGCCCTGCAACACATCTTTGAAGGCGCGCACGGTTTTGTCGAGGATCAGGGTCATGAAATCATCGGCCATGGCAGCTCGGCTTTCACACCTTTCCTGATGAGTCTGGCTTTTTTCATTCTCACCTGCAACCTGATCGGCCTGATTCCAGGATTCGAATCACCAACAGCCGTGCCCATCGTTCCTCTGGGATGTGCTATCTGCGCTTTCATCTACTACCACGCCCAGGGTATCCGCAAAAAGGGAGTCGCACACTACGCCGCGCACTTCCTGGGGCCGTCGGATGCCAGTATGTCTTTGTTCATTCGGGTGCCGCTGTCGATTCTGATGTTGCCTATCGAACTCGTGAGCCATCTGGCCCGAGTGCTTTCACTGACAATTCGTCTTTGGGCCAACATGTTTGCCGGCGATCTGGTTACCATGGCGTTCTTCTCCATGATTTCGATAGGCGTGCCGGTTATATTTCTCGGACTGCACATCGGTGTATCGTTCCTGCAGACATACATTTTCATCCTGCTCACGATGGTGTATCTGTCGGGCGCGGTGGCAGAAGAACACTAACCACAGTTTCGAGTTTCCGGTTTCTGGTTTCCAGTGAGCATTTACTGGAAACCAGAAACTGGAAACTGGAAACTGCAGTCGTCAGCGTGAGGGCGTTTGCATTACAAACGAACGTCAACCACCCACTGGCGGCAATTCATAGCGCGAGGAAAACAACATGCGGAAACTGAGTTATCTGTTCATGACACTTTCACTGCTTTGCTTCGCCGTGCCTGCATTCGCTCAGGGCGCGGAAGCAGCGGGCACTAACTGGGTAGCCATTACCGCTGGATTTTCGATGGCGATTGCTTCCGGCTTGTGCGCATTGGGCCAGGCAAAAGCCACGGCTTCTGCCGCTGAGGCCCTGGGACGCAATCCTGCCGCCCGCCCTGGAATTCAGCTGGCGCTGATTCTTGGACTGGCTCTAATCGAATCGCTGGCGCTTTACACGCTGGCGATCATTATTGTTAAGGTAAAGTAGCAACGCGTACTAAGATCGACACGCCTCTGGTGGGCCCACCCTTTCGCAAAGTGCGCGAAAGGATGGGGCACCCGGGGCTTTTCTTTTTAAGAGTGGGATTCCCGCGGTTTACGTCAGTTGCGCTTTGCGTTTGCCGTCCCAGTCGCCTTCTTTGGTTCCGGACGAGTTTTCCAGAGAATCAACCAGGATACGGCGCAGGCGGTAGCGGCTTTCAAGGTCGGTGTTCACGATCTCAAATCCGACTTCGTTAACGCGAGCGCGCCGCAGCAGCACTTGTCCGCGGATGTGGCGAGCTCCGGCCGCAATATCAATGTTGGCCTCCGAGCCCACGCGGAGATTGTCCTCTTTCGTGCCCATGCCGCCGCCCAGGCTCAATTCACGAATCAGAATGCTCGACTTGCCCCACGAACTGCTGATGGTCGCATGCAGCGTCTTCCGCAACACGATACGCTCATAGCGCCGCTGCCGTACCCAGGGACACGCGGGAGCGGAATCCAGAGGTGCAATGGCCAGCTCCGCGGGTTCCAGTCCGCTTTCGGCCATCACCTGGCTGCCGTAGCGGGGATCGATCTTTACCAATGCCTGTGCCGCAGCCACGCGCAATTCGCGGTGCTGGGTCCATCTCCACATCTTTTTGCCTTCCAGCAGGTTGCGCAGCACCGGTATGGCATCGTTTTCGCGTAACCGGCCCAGCGATTCCACGGCTTTCAGCTGGAGCAGCGCGGAGCGTCCCTGAGCTTCGCCCGCTTCGGCCATGACGACCAGCGATGGAACCGCCGTGCGGTCGCCGCTCATGCCAATCTCGTCGATAGCCTGGGGCAGAACCAGCGAATCAAGAATTTCCAGCAGTTCGAGCAAAGAACGCCCACGATCGTGAGCGGCGCCGTAAGCAATCTGACGCACCACCACGTCGTGATAAAACCGGTTCCACTCGGGCAAGCGCGTGGGCAGAAGCTCGAGCAGGGTAGGCACATCCAGCCGGCTCAAAAGGCCTACGACAGCGGCGGCCTGGCGCGGCTGCCCGGTGCGCACCATCTCCCTTAGCTGTTGCAGGGCGGGCGCTCCCAGTTCTTTCACAATGTCCATGATGCGGTCGCACTCTTCACGCCGCATGCAGCGGAAAAATCTTTCCGAGAGATGTTCAACAGCCGCCTGTGACGTCCGGCGCAGGACCTGCAACAGGTCGGCCGGAAGCTGCGGCAGGTACATAGCTTCTTCGATGAATTCGGGCAAACGGTTTTCCACGCCGATGCGAGGCCGGAGTTCGGTGGCCAGCACGGGACGTTGCCGCGCGATGTTCTCCATCGCGATGCAAAGTTCGTTCAGCGCCGCAAATTGCTTGTTGGTGCTGGCTTCCGTGCTAAGGCGTACAAAACCCGCGCTCAGCATGCTCTGCAGATCGGGGTCCGATTCCTGACCCATGAGCTCGCCAATCTTGCGGATGGCCGCTGCCATCAATTCGCCACCGGCGGATGCGAACAGGTCCGCCAGTTGGCTGATGCCGGTGGCAATCCTGCGCCGAGGCTCGGGATCTTTTGCATCCAGACAGTTCAGATAGTTTTGCAGAATAGAAACCGCGGTTTCCTTGTCACCACGGTCCAGCAATATCTCGACAAATTGGCGCACGTTGCGTGGCGGCACGCAGGGCGCTTCATGAGACAGCAGTACACTTTTCTTACCAGCTTCCGGCACTTCCGCCCAGAACATCCGGTCCAGGATGTCGGCATGCGATTCCACCAGGATGCCGGCCTTGCTCATCTTGTCTTCCTGGAGCTTGAGGATCTGGCGCAGAGTGTCCATCTGCCGGCTCATGTGCTCCATCATCTGGTGCACTGCGTTGACCTTCACTTCGCCCTTCTGGAAACGCTCCAGGGCGAAGCGGATGGCCATGTGCTCGGCCGCCTTCATGAGCAGCGGTGTGTTATCGGTTTGCTCCGCGTTGATGTTGACCTGGGCAGCCAGACTTCCCAGCAGTTGCTGCAGGTTGACTTTGGTGTTGGGATCAACCGTGGTCAACTCTTTTTGCAGTGCGGTGGTATCGGCGTTCGGATCGCCGCCGACTTCGCCAAATCGAGTAAGCAGCCGGATGGTCTGAATGACTTCTTCTTCCTGCAAGGGCACTACGCCGCCGGCCCAAGTTCCGCCGCCGGTAACCGGGACAGCCCCTTCCACCGCTGGTCCGGGATTCGGAACGCTGCCAACAGGAGCACCGCCGACAACTCCGCCGCCGCTTTTCGCGCCTTCCGCGGCCGCAATCAATTGCAAAAGCTTCTGTGGATCATTGAGCCACTGCTTGAATTCCGGGCCCAGCGTCTGGGCCGCAATCTGGGCAGCAATGCTGATCTCGCCAGTAGACGGATCGGCCGCCACGAACCTTACTTCGTTGATGCGGATCGAGGCGCTCTTGCTATCCCCAAATGTGCTCTTGATTTCTTTGACGACGTCCTGGGCTCTGGCGCCGCCTAAGGCGAAAGCTCGCACCAGTTGGATAAATTCTTCCTTTGTGACTTGATTCGAGAAATGGATACTGGCCAGGCCCGCAGTGGTGAGCAATTGCGCGAAGCTGCGTTCCGCTTGCCCTGTCTCGAGCGGAGTTCCGTCCAGCAGAAGCTTGTTCTCGGAGACGCCCAGAAGGAAAGACCCTTCGGCACCCTGGGGCAGACCGTCCTGCAATTCTTTCCAGGTAATTGCGAATTGGCCTTCAGTGCGTTTGTGGTCCAGGCCGTAAAGGCGAACGTACTTCACCAATATGTTCAGGCTGTGGACAAACGCCCGGGCGGACGCGATCCTGCTGCCTTTACTTGTGTCTGCCGTTTGGATACTCGGCTCCTCTGAACTGTCTATGGTTACCGGCTAAGGGTAATGCGAAACGCTCAGAAGATACACATTACGGAGGTAATAAGCCCATTGGCCTTCGGTGACGACGGTGCACAAAATGTGGGGCGGACACTCTTGTCCGCCGCCTTTGAACTTGATTTTAAGCCGGAAACCAGTTGCCAAAATCAGCGTCAAAAGCGGCGGACAAGAGTGTCTGCCCCACACATCGGGGTCTTTCTGAGGCACTGCCGCACCAGCGGGGCGCTCGCGCCCACATTTGAAGACTGGCGACCGCGTAACCAGCTAAACTATTCCTCTGCCCATGCCGATAAAGTCCGCCAAAAAGAAATCCGGCCTTGCCTTCTGGATGCAGCGCGTCCTGGAAGAATGCGACCGCGCCAGCGTCGCTTTCGAGCCCGATCCCGTGCACGATCTGCGCGTGGCCCTCCGCCGATGTACTTCCATGGCTGATGGTGTCGCGGCCATTGACCCGGACCCCTCCTGGAAGGAGATGAAGAAGGCAGGGAAACGCCTCTTTCGCCGCCTGGGAGAACTGCGCGACGTCCATGTAATGCAGGAATGGGTGCACCGCCTGGACAGCGCGGACGATCCAGTCACCGCGCCATTGCTTCAGGTATTTGCAGCTCGCGAGGCCCCCCTGCAAAAGGAAGCGGTGCAGGCACTCGCCGAATTCGACCGCAAACAATGGCAGCGCTGGAGCCGCTCCCTCCCGAGCCGGATGGCACGGTTCCGGCCCGGCAGCCTGGTGTTTCAACACCTGGCCCTCGAACGGTGGACGGAAGCGTATAAATTGCATCGCCAGGTGGTCCGCAGCGGCTCCTCGCCAGGATTTCACCGGCTTCGTATCGGAATCAAGCGCTTCCGCTACATTGTCGAGAATTTCCTGCCCGAACAGCACACCGCCTGGAGCGACGATCTCAAGCACATGCAGGACTTGCTCGGCGAGGTCCACGATCTCGATGTGCTCTGGCCCGCCGCCGTGCAAGCCGGTGTCTTCCCCGACGACAGCCTCCGCTTGCGCTGGCAAAACAGAATTACCGAGGAGCGCAACCAGAGAATCGAAACCTACCGCAAACAGATGATAGGCAAGGATGGCTCAGGTAAAGACTCGCTCTGGCAGGTCTGGCGCAGCCAGCTTCCCGACCGCAAGCAGACCGCGGACGCCGCCCTTCTTCGCCTCCAGCTCTGGGCATCGCTGCTCGATCCTGACTTCAAGCATTCCCGCCACGTCGCCCAGCTCTCGCTGCAGATCTATGACGGCTTGGCGGGCCTGAACAATGGGTTGAGGCCTTCAACCGAGGAGCGCACCGTTTTGCGGATGGCCGCTCTGTTGCACGACGTAGGCAGGTCCGAAAAAGAGAAGGGACGTCACAAAGCTACCTACCGGATGATTCGGCGGCTCGCGCCTCCTCTAGGCTGGCGCGCCCAGAATTTGCTCACCGCCGGGGCCGTCGCTCGTTATTACCGCGGCGCCCTCCCACGCGCCGGGCAGAAGACCCTGCGCGGCCTGTCCCTGAAACAAAGGCAGGACATCGCAAGATTGGCGGCCATTCTCCGCCTGGCAAATGCCTTCGACGCCTCCCGGGACGGACGCATTAAGCGGCTGCGGATCACAAAGTGCGAACCCAGAAAACAAGATCCTGCTGATCGAAGCCCAGGGCTACTCTGCGCGCGATAGTCAGGCCGAAGCCATCGCAGCCGCCCGACATCTGCTTGAAACTGTCTATCGCCTCCCAGTCATGGTCAAGCCAATGAAGGTCGCCAAACGCAAACCAAGATCGTTGATTTTGAAACCAGAAACCAAAAACCGGAAACTGCTCGCTAAGAGTCAAAAGCCCGCAGCCTGAGCGACCCTATTCTGTCACTTCCATCTTTTGCGCTCACCACGTAGAGATACTCTATGACTCACGCGCATCTCGTGGAAAAAGCAGTGGGGTGGTTGCGCTCCTATCGCTGCGGCGTGGTTCTTTCCGAGCAGGCCTGCGTCAGTGGAGAAATGCCCGACGCTATTGGATGGAAGCGCGCCTCCCACTCGGTCCTGGTCGAATGCAAACTCACGCGCGCTGACTTCCTGGCCGACCGCGGCAAGCCCTTTCGGCAAAAACAGGAGCAGGGACTGGGCTGCGAACGCTTCTATCTCACGCCTCCGGCCTTGCTTCAGGTCAAAGACTTGCCGCCAGGATGGGGCCTGCTGGAATTGCGCAAGCGCAAGGTCGAAGTCATCCATCGCTCCGCGCGGGACCTTCGCACAGCGTCCGGATTGGCCTACGAAATGAACCTGTTGCTGGCCAGCCTGCGTAGGGTAGAAATCCGCATCGAGCCCCAAACCATCACCGATTTTCTAAAGTGGAAGAACCGAATGCAGCAATACAACGGCGGCACCTTCCCGACAGGCGTCGGGCCCGCCCACGAGGAACCCAACTACTTCCTGGAAACGAATCCTCTCGACCCACCCCCGGCCACGTAGTGGGCGGAAGCCTCGCCCGCCCAGTTGAGCGAAGCTCGACAAAGATTCTGTAAGCAGGGAATTGAGGTCCTAGGGCCGGAGTCCGCGTAGCGTCCCGGAGGGACGCCTGATAGTAGTCCGGCGTTTTAACGCCGGGTCGGCTTGCGAGGCGATTCCCGTCCCGTAGGGACGGCTGAACCCTCGCCCCCAACGTGTAAGGATCCATTTTAGGCGAGCCTACGGCACGCGCCTCGCCCTCCCAGCCAGCCGCCATTGAAATGGCGCGCTACTATCAACGGTCCCTCCGGGACCTTTGTCCTGTTGCGGCCCACAAAATTTCCGCCCCAAAAAACAAAAAACCGGGCTGGTTGGCCCGGTTTCAAGTGGCGTCGAGTGCGAGATGCGGTTACATCACCACGCGCCGTGTACTGGCAACAAGACCCCTTGGGTCAGTTTGACCACAAAAGTCACTGCAGCCTCGTGCCAGGGGAAAATCGACGGAGACGGGAGGAACATGCTGTGGCTATTGCAAGCACGCTGCCAATCAATACGTCGTCCTTCACTTATCTTAATAGATGTAAATGGTTGCAATATATAGCTTTATGTAAGACATATTACATGGCATCGATGCCCATCCACGAGACGTGGGAAAAGATTTTCTCTAGAAGGAAATCGCAATGGACAAATATCAGAGCTCCCGCCGCCCCTCCATTGCCTTCAGCATCGTGATTTCGTCGGCGTACTCGATGTCGCTGCCTACCGGAATCCCCATGGCGATCCGCGTGACTTTGAGCCCGGCGCGCCGCAATTGGCCTAACAGATAGGTCGCCGTGGCCTCGCCCTCGATCGTGGGGTTGGTCGCCAGGATCACTTCGTCCACCTGGCCGTCTTTGACGCGGTGCATCAGGTTGGAGATCCGCAACTGGTCCGGGCCGACGCCATGCAGCGGCGAAATAGATCCGTGCAACACATGATAGACGCCATTGAAGTGCTTGGTCTTCTCAATCGAAGCGATGTTGGTCGGCTCTTCCACGACGCACACCATGCGCTGATTGCGGGTCGCACTGCTGCAGTACACACAAGGATCAACGTCAGTGATGTTGTTGCAGATGGAGCAAAGGCGCAGGCTGGCCTTAACGTCACGCACCGCCGCCGCCAGTCCCTCAGCGTCCTCATCGGAGGAGCGGAGAATGTGAAAAGCAAGCCGCTGCGCACTCTTGCTGCCAATGCCCGGCAGTTTCTTCAGCTCATCAATGAGCCGTGTCATCGGTTCCGCAAATTTAGACATAAGAAAATTGAGAAATTTAGAAATTGTGTAATTGAAACTTTTGTACTTGAAGAGTCGGGGCTGATGGCGCGGGTTCTAAATTACCCAATTACCAAATTTCCCAATTACTAAATTTTTAATTACTTAGAGTCCCGGAATCCCCATTCCACCCAGCATTCCGCCCATCGTAGACTGCATGGCTTCGTCAACCTTCCGGCCTGCGCCATTGATTGCGGCAGTTATCAAGTCCTGCAGCATCTCGAGATCGTCAGCCTTCACCGCTTCAGGATCGATTTTGATGCTCAATACCTGTTTGCGACCATCCATCTTCACGGTCACCGTGCCGCCACCGGCGGAGCCTTCAACCACCGTCTCCTGCATCTTCTTCTGCAGCGTTTCGTACTGCTGCTTGGCCTGCGACATCAGTTCCTGCAGGTTGAATCCGCCCATGCGTGTGTCCCCGGCTTTCTCAGCGCTGTTCCGCGAGCTAGCGCTTTTCCTTGTAGTCAATAATCGTTCGGATTTCGGCTCCAAATTTCTCTCTCATACGCTTGACCACCGGATCTTGTTCGGCCCGTCCACGGCCGCCGCCATTGCTTGACACTGTGCGCACAGCAGTCTGAGCCACTCCGCCCGGAACCACCCGCAGCTTCACTGCACGCCCCAATGCTCCGCTGGCTGTGGCCGTCATCAACCGTTTCGAATCCGCGCCCAACGACATCTCAAGCACCGTCGCGGATGACGCCACCTTGATCACCAATTCATTGCCTTCTACCTGCCATTCGGCAGTCTCCAGCATATTGATCAGGATACGTTGGCCGGCGCCGCTCAATGCGTTCAGCACCGCGTCGCGAACGTCAACTGGACTATCTTCAAGAGCTCGCAATGGTTCGGGAGAAGGCTCAGGTGCCGATTGGACAACCGCAGCCGGCGCGGCCGACCCCATTACGACGCTCGCAGCCGCAACACCCGGGTGCGATACCGATAGCGGCGCACTCTCCGACGAAAGCTCCGGCTTCGACCCGCTTTTCCGCGCCGAATCCGCCGCGAACGGTGAAATATTCGTGGAGCGCGCCGATGAGGGCAACTCAGGCCGCTTGCTCTCTCTTGCAATTTCGGGTACCACCGAAGGCTTTCCCGCCGGACGCGAACTGCCTGCGCCCGCCGCATCGCTGAGCAGTTGCTCGATGGGGAGCAGGCGTTGCGCGTGCGCCATTTTCAGCAGGCCCAGTTCCAGATGAAAGCGCTGTTCCTGCCGGTAACCCAGCTCGCTGTGGGTCCGCAGCATGATTTGCAGATGGCGTGCCAAATCCTCTTCTTCAAAAAGCTCTGCGATACGTGCCACCCGCCGCCGTTCATCTGTAGAAATCTGCAGCAGGGAAGAGTCGGCGCCGGCTACACGGGCCACGACCGCATTGCGCAGGAAGCGCACCATCTGACGGGCGAAATGCGTGGGGCTGTGTCCTTCGCTGATCAGCTTGTCCACCAGCCGCAACACGGTCTCGCTCGAACCCTGGGCCACGGCCTGCATCACTTCTTCGAGCACTCCGGAAGGCGCCGCGCCCACCAGATCTCTCACCTGATCGGCGGTCAGCCGCCCCGTAGATGAAGCAATCGCCTGATCAAGAATCGAAAGCGCATCGCGCATGGAACCATCGCCGGCTTCGGCCAGCAGCGCCAGCGCGTCTTCATCAGCCTCGATCTTCTCCCGTCCGGCAAGATCTTTGAGTTGATTGAGGATTTCCTCAAACCCCACGGCACGAAAGCTGAAATGCTGACAACGCGACCGGATGGTTTGCGGAATGTCCTCAGGTTGGGTGGTCGCAAGCATGAACACTACGTGTCCCGGCGGCTCTTCCAGCGTCTTCAGCAGCGCGTTAAACGCAGCATCCGTGATCTGATGCGCTTCATCCAGAATGTAGATTTTGAAACGGTCGCGCGCGGGACGATACCGCGTCCCTTCGCGCAACTCGCGGATCTCATCAATGCCACGGTTGGTTGCCGCGTCAATTTCGATGACGTCCACCGAATTGCCGGCGCGAATTTCTGTGCACGACTCGCACACCCCGCAGGGCTCCGCCACCGGCTTATCCGACGAGCGGCAGTTCAGCGCCATGGCCAGGATGCGCGCTATAGTCGTCTTGCCGATCCCGCGATGTCCGCTGAAGATGTACCCATGCGCTGTCCGCCCCTGCTCCAGGGCGTTCTTCAGGGTCCGGGTAACATGTTCCTGGCCGATGACCTCGGAGAATTTCTGCGGACGATACTTACGGGCTAAAACCTGATAGCTCATGGTGTAGAGAACAGTTGATTATACGTGATGCTGACCGGGGCGGTCGGGGGCAATCCCTTCCGGTTCTGCTTCATGACGCTACCTCTCCCAGATGGTCCCGGTCCGTGGATTTCCCTCTAAAAACCGCGCCCCGTAAAATGCCCACTTGCGCGAAATGCGCCCAAGGGATAGGCTTTTGGGCTGGATTGGCTGAGGCCAGACCGCGGAGGCCGCATGCATTTGAAACTTAACACGCGAGTGGAAAACGGCGTGACCATTGTCGATTGCGATGGTCGTATTGTATTTGGAGAAGAGTCGGCGCTGCTGCGCGATACGCTCAAGAAAATGATCGTTGAGAACAGTCAGATTGTGTTGAATCTGGGTGGCATCTCGTACATCGATAGCGGCGGGTTGGGAACGCTGGTTGCCCTCTACACCACGGCGCAGAATGCTGGAGGGAGCGTCAAGCTGGCCAACCTCACGCAGCGGGTTGACGATCTGTTGCAAGTCACGAAGCTGCTGACGGTTTTCGAGGTCTACGACAGCGAGGAAAAAGCCGTAGAGTCATTCAAAAAGGGTGCGGCCGCGTAGCCTTAACGCTCTCCGTCTAAAAATGGAGTGTCATCCCGAGCGCGGCGCGTAGTCGCGCTTGCGCGGCGAGACCAGTCGAGAGCCTGCCCTGAGCGAACTTCGAGCGTCAGCGAGAGGGAGTCGAACGGGGACCTTGTGTTAGCTTTGGTATCTCGAGTCATGGTTCTGAATTCACGCCCGTCAGCATGATTCCCAAAGCAGTTTTTCTCGTCGGCCTCGCCATCGCCGCCAGCGGATTGGTCTCTCCGCCGGTGGCACTGGCGTTAGGCTTGGCCTTTGGTTTCGCTTTCCCCCATCCGTTCGACCAAAGCGCCAAAAAACTTTCCCGCTATCTGCTGCAAGCCTCCGTCGTTGGACTCGGCTTCGGCATGAACCTGCACGATGTCATCCGCGCTGGCCGCAGCGGATTTCTCTACACCGTCCTGAGTATCAGCTTCACTATGCTGGTCGGCATGGCTCTGGGTGCGCTGCTCAAGATGGAACGTACCCCGGCTTTCCTGATCTCAACTGGAACGGCCATCTGCGGTGGTAGCGCCATTGCCGCCGTGGGTCCAATTACCGGCGCCAGCGACGAGCAGATGGCGATATCGCTTGGAACCGTTTTCGTTCTAAATTCAGTCGCGCTATTGACGTTCCCAGCCATTGGGGCAGCGCTGCACCTCAGCCAGACCCAGTTCGGCCTCTGGGCCGCGCTCGCAATTCACGACACAAGTTCAGTGGTAGGCGCGGCCGCAAAATACGGAGCGATTGCATTGGCTGTGGGGACGACTGTGAAACTGGCGCGCGCCCTGTGGATCGTCCCCATGTCAATCGGAGCAGCGCTGATCAAGCACTCACGCGCGAAGATCCAGTGGCCGTGGTTCATCGCCCTGTTCTGCCTGGCCGCAGTGTGCAACACGTATCTGCCTGCCGGTGCGCCGACATACAATGTGGTGTCAAGGGCTGCAAAGATCGGTCTCACGGCAACTCTTTATCTGATCGGCAGCGGCATCTCGGTCGCAACTCTAAGAAAGGTAGGACACCGCCCTCTGCTGTTGGGAGTAATCCTATGGCTCCTGATCTCGACGGGAACGCTGTGGTTGATAAGGGAAGGCTGGATCGCGTTGTGAAATCACCAAGGCCCACGTAGGGGCAGGTGTCCCACCTGCCCAGCCGAGCAAAGCTCGGCTAGGGTTTTTCGGTGACCGGAGCTACTCATGAAGCCCATGACCCCTTCGAAACCCAGCATGCGGGATAAGATTCACGCCAGCATCCGCAGCATTCCTCGAGGCAAAGTCTCCACCTACGGCGCGGTCGCCAAAGCAGCCGGATTTCCACGCGGCGCCCGCCAGGTGGTGGCAGCGTTGCGCGGCGCCGTCGGGCTACCCTGGCAACGCGTTCTGGGTGCCGGAGGCGCAATTAAGCTCCGCGGGGACTACGCTTTCGAGCAGCGCTTCCGCTTGGAAGCCGAAGGAGTTACTTTTCGAGGTCGAAGGGTGGACATGAAACTGCACGAGCACAAATTCGGCAAAGCCAGAGTGGGGCGAAAGAAGGTTTAAGCGAAATAGTCACGGAGGAAAAGATGGCGGATGAGAATACCATCGCGCGCATCGCGGCCGGCCGTACTGATCTTGTCTTCGCCTATGTCTCTACCGGGACTGCAGCGAAAGTGAAAGATCCAGACGGAGTCTCGCTCGTCGAATGGTGTGCATATTATGGTGACGTCAGTGCGGTCCGCTTTCTGCTTCTGCATGGAGAGTCGCTGCATCCGCTTGGCGATAATTTAGGCCTTAACGGCGCGGCTTTTCACGGCCATTGGCAACTCTGCCAGTTTCTGGTCGAGCAAGGGGCTAACGTGAATCTTGCGTCGCCTGACAGTGGCGAGTCTCCGTTGCACAGTGCGCTGTGCACCACTGAACGGACCGGACGGGACCGTGTTCTCAAAGTTCTGCTGGCGAACGGGGCGAATCCCAATTGTGTTTCCAAGCCTGGTGCTGAAACCGGCAGCTTTATGCGCGATTGCCGCACCAAGGCCGAAACACCCCTCCATCGCGCCGCTGCTTTCGGTACCGAGGAGACAATTCAGATTTTGTTGGACGCCGGAGCCAAAATTGACGCCAAAGACATGAACGGAGATACGCCGCTCAGTTGGGCCAGTTGGCACTTACGTCCCGATGCCATCCTTAGGAAGCTCTGCTATGGAGAATTTCGAATTCGTCCGCAGAGGCGGTCCATGGCGGAGAACTTGCAGGGCGAGCCGTATCCGGAAAAGTAATTGGCCAGGGATCTCAGGTGTCAGCGCTGACTTGCTTCTTTGGCAGCGACTCTCTGATTGAAATCTTCAGACTTACCTTTCGGCACCGTGAGAGCCTTCCACTGGCTGGACTGCAAGTGCTTCGCCAGAAATACAATCTGTCCACAATGATAAGCATAGTGCGCGATCTGTCGATTGATCGCCTGCATGACAGAGTGTGGCTCACCGCGGATCTCGACCTTGCGCTCGATGTCTGCATCTGACAATGGCTCGAGAGCGGTGAAAACGTAGCCCCAGCCTTCTTCCCACATTTTCATCAACGCGCCCCGAGTCGCAGGCGGGCCCTCAAACTCAGTGTCACGTTTGCGGTCCGGCTTCTCGCCGTCGCTGACTAGAAAGTCAGTCCAGCGCGATCGCATGTTGCCCACCATATGCTTGACGATGATTCCGATACAGTTACTCTCGCCGTCGAGAACGGTGAACAGTTGCTCGTCCGTGACCTGCTCCATGGCCCGCTCGGCCAACTTCTTGTAATAACGGAAAACGGACAGCGAGTCCTGCAGGTAGGACGTCGAGAATTCGTGCGTCATGCATCCTCCTAAACTTTGAATTGCTGGTCGATTTCTACTTGGTATCCTGCCACCAGCCGATTGGTTTCGTTCGCCATTCCCACTACTGCCATGAGTTCCTGGAACATGGCATCCGTCATGCCTTTGTTTCTGGCTCCCGCGGTATGCGAGGCAATGCAATAGCCACACTGGTTGCTGACGCTCACCGCGAGGTAGATCATCTCTTTCGTCACCGCGTCGAGCGCACCCGGCGCCATGATCTGCTTGATGTCTTCCCAGGTGCGCTTTAGCGTCGCCGGATCATGCGCCATCGCTTTCCAGAAATTATTGATCCAGTCGGTCTTGCGGGTCGCCATGATGTCGTCATAGACCTTACGCACTTCCGGGCTTGCGTCTTTGTATTCAATCATTCCAAGAGTCGCCATAGTTCTCCAAGACAAAGCAAAAGATTGCCGCAAAGGACGCAAAGAACACCCGCAAAGGTCGCGAAGAAATTCCCATGTTCTCAGAGATTTTCTTTGCGAACTTTGCGGCTCCCCTTGCGACCTCTGCGGTTAAGATCTCTTGACTTCAACTGCAGGCAAATCCCCACTCAACAGCCGGCCCAAATCTGCCGCCGGAACTCGCAGTCCCAAATAAAACTG
Source organism: Terriglobia bacterium (assembly GCA_963812835.1). Classification (GTDB taxonomy): domain Bacteria; phylum Acidobacteriota; class Terriglobia; order Terriglobales; family Acidobacteriaceae; genus JAIQFF01. The sequence continues at coordinate 1,057,049 of CAWEWN010000004.1, read as the reverse complement.
GCCGAACAGCGCATACACCGCACTCACTTCGTCGAACCGCATCTCGTAGATCAACTTCTTAAACACCAGCGGATCATCCGCGAAAAGGTCCACTCCCCATTCCCAATCGTCAAACCCGATCGAGCCGGTGATGATCTGCCGCACTTCACCAGCGTACCGGCGACCGACCAAACCATGCTCATTCATCTGACGGGCCCGCTCCTCAATAGGGAGGGCATACCAGTTCTTGGCTTCCCCCCGCTTCCGGTCCATGGGATAAAAGGAAATGTAGCGATGCTTTGGCATCTCAGGAAAAAGACGAGGCCGCATGGCCTCGGTCTGCCGCGCCAGCACTTCCCCAATTTCGCGTTTCCATTCCTCGGAGTGCGCTTCGATGCCGCGATCTTTCAAATCCCGATAGGCCTTGATCGTAGATTCGTACAAGCCAAGTTCGATCACCGACAGGTAAGAAGTAGCAGGCTCCAGAAAGTCACTCAAGCGCAGCTGCGCCAGTTGCAATTCCGCCACATTCAATTCGTCGAATGATCGCCGGAAATGGACCAGCATTAAATCGCCTTTGTGCCCCAGCAATGAAAACAACGCAGATTGTCCTCCGGAATTCTGCTCCATCCGACCTAGAACACTCGCAGCCTCGGCGGCGGCGGCCGTTTGTTCGGCCGCAGCCAACTGCCTCCACGCGGCCCAGCGGACGCGCATCATCTGGTGCAGAACGCTGTATCCTTCAATCGTCAATGGAACTGCGGGTATCTCGTCGGAAACAACTTTCGGCGCAACCGGACGGGAAGATGACATGAACAATCCTCAATAACTGAGATTAGGAAAACAAACACATCGTTTGGGCGTCATCCTGAGGGACCTTAGTCCCGAAGGATTTTGCGCGCACCGCACAATGGCCGCCGCAGTGAACGAGTATTGTAACTGGAAGGCTCCAGAAATACGGAGCAGGGAGCTTCTCAGCAATTGGCAATTGGCAATTGGCAACTAGTAATTGGCGTTTGGCTAATTGCTAATCGCGTACCCATCAGCGCCATTTCTTCAGCCCAGGCCATATCTGCGCGAGCGTGCCGAATTTTGGTCCCTTGCAGATAAAGACATCGATTTTACGTTCCAGCGCATAGGGATTGTCTGCGGACGCGCCTACGTACTCAACGTTCTCCCATAATTTTTCGAGCGTTTGCCTCTTGTCGTCAAGAACGATCATGCAATTGCCGGAATATCCCCGAGGCCCCCACAGGAAATAGGTCTGATGACCGCTCAGGGCGGGAGGCAGGCCGTAGCGGCGGCCCAAAAAATCAATCGCGCCAGCCTGGCCGTAATCCTGCGCGAAGATGCCGCAGTCGCCACGCTCCGCCGGACTGAGCCGGTTCCACGCTACCGCGGTTTCGGCCACGATCTCTTCCCATCCAAACTGGTCGGCGTACCACTGCGGCAAAACTGCGCGCTCGTGGCCGTGTTCCATCACCGGCAACTTCGGCAGGTACTTCAAGTACGCAATGAAACGGTCGGGAGACAGAACCGGCACAACTATCGGAGCCAGGTGGACGCCGGCAGCCAGCAGCACCACCACGACTGCTGGTTTCAACCAGGTCAACCGGGGACGGTCGAATACGTTTTCGATGGTCACCGCTCCCGCCGCCAGGAGCATGGGATAAACCGGAGCGAGGTAATAATTCTTGCCGTGGAGCACGAAGAAGACGGTGTAGCAGACCAGGTAACTCCAGCCGAGCACGCGGTAGATCTTGAGTCGTTGCGAGAAGAAGAGCGCAATCAGGCCAGTGATCCAGATGGGCGCGGTGAGAGGGAGCACCAGCAGCGTCTGCTGGAAGAAATATTCCACCGGCCCCAGGACGACGTCGCGCCCCTCAGCCTTGATGTTCCGGATCAATTCGACAAACGGCCAGTGGTAGTGCACGTTCCACAATAAAGTTGGGGAGAAAAACCAGGAAGGCCGCGAGGCCGCCCAGCCAGATCCATTTGTTGGCGAAGGCGCGTCGTTGGTCAGTAAGCAGCAGGCCGACCACGATCCCCAGACCGAACACCGCAATCGAATATTTCTCCTCCATGCCGAGGCCCGCGACAACGCCGAACCACAGCCAGTTGCGAGGGTCATTGCGTTTGACAGCGAGAATCACAAAATAGGCGCAGCCCATCCAAAGATTAGGCTCGAGACAGTTGGTCCCCAGCAAGCCGCCGTTCGAGAGATACTGCGGCGCCACCAGAATGGTCACGGCGCTGAGCAGAAGCGCGAATCGGCGGCCGCCAAATTCGCGGGCGAGGACCGCAGTCTGCACCACCAGGAGCGAAGACGCCAGCGCAGGGATAAAGCGCACGCTGCGCAGCGAATCTCCCAGCACCGCCCGGCAGATGTGGATGAGGAAAGGAATCATCGGCGGCTGATCGACATAGCCCCAAGCCAGGTGATCGCCGCAAGCCATGTAGTCGAATTCGTCGCGGAAGTAGCCGTAACGATTATTGAAGTAGCAATGAAGCAGCAGCTTGGCCAGAGCAATCGCTAGAACGATCGCCATACCACCAGCAAAAAAAGACTGTTGCTCCCGGTTTGGTGCAGAGGTGGACGTGCTTTCCATAGAAGCGACTAAGGATAATGGTAGAGGCCAGACTTTTCCATCCTGGGCGGAGCACGACTACAATCTAACCGTCCCTCTGGAGGGGAAGCGGCGCAATGAACGACCTCATCCAACTCACGAAAGACGGCGACATCGCCATAATCACCATCAATAATCCGCCGGTGAATGCTATAAGCCCCGGCGTCCCGGAAGGCATCTCCGAGGCGATTGATCAGATCAACCAGGACGGAAGCGTGATCGCCGCAGTCGTGATCGGAGGCGGCCGCACTTTTATAGCCGGCGCCGATATTAAAGAATTCACCAAGATGACCTCGGGCAAGGCTAAGACCGGTCCGGGATTACTTCCGCTGCTGCTCAAGATAGAAAACTGTTCGAAGCCAGTTGTGATGGCAATCCACGGCACTGCCTTCGGCGGCGGCCTGGAGGTAGCCATGTCCGGACACTACCGCGTGGCCGCGCCCAGCGCCCAGGTGGGACAGCCGGAAGTGAAACTCGGCCTCATTCCCGGTGCCGGGGGGACGCAACGTCTGCCGCGCCTGGCCGGCGTCGCCAAAGCCGTTGAGATGTGCACCGACGGAAATCCGGTCAAGGCCCCGGACGCGTTGAGGGCCGGCATCGTCGATCAATTGATTGACGGTGATCTGCTGAAAGGTGCGTTAGCTTTCGCCCGCGAAGTCGCCGGCAAGCCCGCCCCTAAAACTCGGGAACGCAATCAGAAGCTAGGTACGTCCGAACAGAACGCGCCAATCCTCGCCGCTGCCCGCGAAGCCGTCCGCAAGAAACAACGCAACCTTATCGCGCCGATCGCCGCCATTGATGCCATAGAAGCCGCCACCCGCCTGCCTTTCGACGAGGGCTGCGAGGTCGAGGCCAAGCTGTTCATCGATTGCCTCTACTCCGATCAGTCAAAGGCGCTCATTCATGTCTTCTTCGGCGAGCGCGAAGTCGCCAAGGTGCCGGACATCCCGAAAGAGACCTCTACCATTCCGGTGAACTCCGCTGCGGTCGTGGGTGCCGGAACCATGGGCGGCGGCATTGCCATGGTCTTCGCCAACGCGGGTATTCCAGTCCTGCTCAAAGACGCCGATCAAGCTGCGCTCGACCGCGGGCTCGCCAACATTCGCAAGAACTATGCCACGTCAGTGCAGCGCGGACGCTTCACTCAGCAGTCCGTTGATGAACGACTCGCGCTAATCAAGCCCACCCTCAATTACGACGACTTCAGCCAGGCGGACATGGTCATCGAGGCGGTCTTCGAAGGCATGGCATTGAAGAAGGAAGTGTTCGGTGAACTCGACCGGGTGTGCAAGCCGGGCGCAATCCTGGCCAGCAACACATCAACGCTGAATATTGACGAGATCGCGTCCTCCACCTCGCGTCCAGGCTCAGTCATCGGCACACACTTCTTCAGCCCGGCCAACGTAATGCGCCTGCTCGAAATCGTGCGCGGCAAAGCCAGTAGCAAAGAAGTCGTCGCCACCTGCATGCAGCTTTCCAAAAAACTGGGGAAGGTCGGAGTGCTGGTCGGCAACTGCCGCGGCTTCGTGGGCAATCGCATGTTCCATCCCTACGTCCGCGAAGCGGTGTTTTTAGTTGAAGAAGGCGCCAGGGTCGAAGCAGTCGACCAGGCCCTCTACGATTTCGGCATGGCCATGGGCCCGCTGGCTACCAACGACCTCGCCGGACTCGACGTCGGCTGGCGTATCCGCAAGGAATATCGCCACCTCGAAAAACCGGGCGTCCGGCAGGCGTTCGCCGCCGACAATCTATGCGAGATGGGCCGCTTCGGCCAGAAGACCGGCTCAGGCTGGTACAAATACGACGAGAATCGCAAGCCATCGCCTGATCTCGAAGTGGCCGCGTTGACAAAGAAGTGGTCTGCCGAAGCCGGCATCCCGCAGCGCCAGATTTCCGCGGAAGAAATCGTTGACCGCTGCATCTACGCCCTGGTCAACGAAGGCGCGCGTATCCTGGAAGAGGGATATCGCTCTGCGCGCGGTCGATATCGATATCATTTACATCAATGGCTACGGTTTCCCAGCCTATCGCGGCGGCCCCATGTGGTACGCGGACACGGTGGGACTGAAGAAGGTCTACGACCGCATCAGCGAATTTCATCGCACCCACGGCGAACTCTGGGAGCCCGCTCCGCTGCTGAAACAACTGGCCGCGGAAGGACGCACCTTTGCCGACCTGGACAAACAGAAAGTTGCAGCCGGATAGCCTCTTCAACAATCCAATAACGTTCGACTAATTAACATGAGAGAAGCTGTCGTAGTAGCTAGTTCGCGCACCGGCCTTGCGAAATCATTTCGCGGCTCGTTCAATATGACGCGCCCTGAGGACCTCGCGGCCCATTGCATCAAGGATGTCCTGCGCAAGACGCCGCAACTGGATCCCAGTGAAATCGAGGACGTGATTCTTGGCTGCGGCCAGCCTCACGGAGTGCAGGGCCACAACATCGCACGCGTCTCTGCACTGCACGCCGGCCTCCCGGTTTCGACGGCCGCGATCACCGTGAACCGCTTTTGCTCATCCGGTTTGCAGGCCGTTGCGATGGCCGCGCACCAGATCGTGGCTGAAGGCGCCGAAGCTGCCATTGGCGGAGGCGTGGAAACCATTAGCCTGATCGTTCGCGATAACGACCCGAGCCCAGCGGTTAAACAGGTGTATCCCGGTGTCTACATGGTGATGGGAGAGACGGCCGAAGTCGTTGCCAAGCGCTACCAGATCAGCCGCCACGCCCAGGACGAATATTCGCTAACCAGCCAGCAACGCACTGCCCGCGCCCAGCAGGAAGGTTTCTTCGCCGGCGAAATCGTCCCGATGAAAGTCACGAAAGCGGTGCTCGACAAAAAAACCGGAGCGGTAACCGGGACCGAAGAAGTTTGCTGTGACCGGGACGAGTGCAACCGTCCCGACACAACGCTCGAAGGATTGCTCGCGCTAAAGCCTCACTTCGATCCCAACAGTGGCCAGGGTTCCGTAACGGCAGGGAACTCGTCCCAACTTTCCGACGGAGCATCCGCCACGCTTCTCATGTCACGCCAACGCGCCGACGAACTCGGCATCCCATACAAATTGATTTTTCGCGGCTTCCAAATCGCCGGATGCGAACCCGACGAGATGGGCATTGGCCCGGTATTTGCCGTCCCCAAACTGCTGCGCCGCCAGGGATTGAAGATCGAAGACATTGACCTCTGGGAACTCAACGAGGCGTTTGCCGTCCAGGTAATTTATTGCCGCGACCGTCTCGGCATTCCTATGGACAAACTCAACGTGAATGGCGGCTCCATTTCCATCGGCCATCCCTTCGGCATGACCGGCTCACGCATGGTGGGAACGATTGCCAACGAGATGGAGCGCCGCAAGTCGCGCTACGGCGTCGTAACCATGTGCGTTGGCGGAGGCCAGGGCGCAGCCGGCTTATTCGAACGGCCAGACTGAGAACCGAGAACCAAAAACTGAAAACTGATCCTCTCCATGAAGCACCCCAAACTGACCGAGCAAAAAATTCGCGATTTCATCGCCAGCGTTCCGTTTGCGAAACTGCTGGGAATAAGACTCACTCGCGTCCATCGCGACGGCGTGACCATTGAATGCACTCTACGTCCAGAGCTAACGAATAGCGCTGCCGTCGCTCACGGAGGCGTCGCAGCCACCCTGGTCGATGCGGCGGTTGGCGTGGCGCTGAACCGTCACTTTGGCGGCAAGCGCCCGATTACAACCGTCGAGATGAAGATCAACTATTTCCTTCCCGCCACCAAAGGACGACTCTTCGCCCGAGCGCGCCTGCTTCGAATCGGGTCCACTCTCTGCGTTGGAAGCGTTGACCTCACGGATAGCCAAGGCGACACTCTAGGTACGGCCCTCGTGACCTACATGTTGCTCGACGCCCGCGGACGCAAGGTGGCCGCTTAGGCGGCAGAGAAGACTTCATGCCGACCTCTCCTGATCAAGAGCCTCGATGACTTGCAAAATTTCGTGGGCCGCGAAATCGCCGTTACCGATTGGTTTGAAATCACGCAGGAGCGCATTCTCAACTTCGCGGAAGCCACTGAGGATCGCCAGTGGATCCATCTCGATCCTGATCGCGCGAAACTGGAATCGCCTTACGGCGCCACCATAGCCCACGGATTCCTGACGCTCTCGCTCCTTAGCCACCTGTCGGAGCAGGCGCTACAGATTCAAAGCGGCGTCGGCATGATCGTGAACTACGGTTTGAACCGCGTCCGCTTTCCCGCGCCGGTTCCAGCGGGCTCCAAGATCCGCGCGCGCTTCACGCTGCAATCGCTGAAGGACTCAGGCAACGCCCACGACGCGACATTCTCCGTAGTTGTTGAAGTCGAGAACCAATCCAAACCGGGTTGCGTGGCGGAGTGGGTAGTCCGTTACTACGCGAGCGACCTCGCCAATTCGCCAAGCAGCGTCTGACGGCGTCATCCTGAACCCGGCTTCCGCCGGGTGAAGAACCTCGCGCGCATCTCCACGGACTTGACGTCGTGTATCATGCCCTGCGGGTACACGACACTTCACGTCAGAGGACTCAGAATCCGGCCATGAATGTTCCACTCACACCCATTCGGTGCCTCTATCGTGCGGTTGATCTGTATGGAAAGAAAACAGGAGTAGTCTCGGGCCCCAACTCCTTCACCTACGCCCAATTCGGAGAACGTTGCGAACGCCTTGCCGCCGGGTTAATTTCAGAGGGTGTCCGCCCCGGTGACCGTGTCGCCTATCTCAGCTTCAACAATCACCAACTTCTGGAGGGTTACTACGGACCCCCGCTGGTTCGGGCCATCGCGATGCCGCTCAATGTGCGGCTGCAGCCCGCCGAGCTGACCACCATTCTCTGTCACGCCAACACCAGCATGCTGGTTTTCGAAAGCGAGTTTGCCCCGCTGGTTCGGGAGCTGCGCAAAACTTGTCCCAGTATTCGGCGCTATATCGCGATTGATCAACCGGTTCCAGAGGCGGATTTGTACCTGGAAGACCTTCTGGCTCGCGACCGCATTTCGCGTCCCGATATTTTCTCGTTTGATGAAAATGAAATCGCCGAAGTCTTCTACACCAGCGGCAGCACCGGCACACCCAAGGGAGTGATGCTCTCGCACCGCACCCTCTATGTGCATGCTCTGGGCATACTCTCGACTTTTTCCTGCAGAGACACTGATATCGAGCTGCACACCATCCCCCTCTTTCACGCCAATGGTTGGGGACGTCCGCAAAGCATCACCATGAAGGGCAGCAAGCACGTCATGGTCCGCCGCTTCGAACCGGCCTCGGTGCTGCGCATCATTCAGGAAGAAAGAGCCACCTCGATGACCCTGGTGCCCACCATGGCCAACGCGCTCCTCAATTGTCCGGAACTCGGCAAGTTCGATACTTCCAGCATGCGGATCATTACTATGGGCGGGGCCGCGTCATCGCCGGAACTGATCGCCCGCCTGGAACAGGCCTTCCATTGCGAAGTATGTTCGGGCTACGGTCTCACCGAGACCAGCGCCGGTTGCCACCACAGCCCAGCCCAAGTCAAATGTCACCTGCGCCGACGACGCGGAACGCTTCTCCGCCTCGCGTCCGCCGGCTGGCCGCTGGTCGGCACCGAAGTGCACGTGGCGGATGCAGAAATGCGCGACGTACCGCGCGACATGGAAACCGTGGGCGAAGTAGTGGTTCGCGGCGACAACGTAATGGACGGCTACTACCGCGAGGCCGACGCCACCGAAGCCGCCATCACCAACAACTGGCTGCGCACGGGAGATATGGCGGTCTGGGACGAAGAGAATTACATCTATATCGTCGACCGTAAGAAAGACATCATCATCAGCGGTGGCGAGAACATTTCTTCGATCGAAGTAGAGAAAGCCATCTTCGCGCACCCGGCGGTGCTGGAGTGCGCGGTGGTCTCGGCCCCCGATCCGCAATGGGGCGAGATTCCGGTAGCCATTGTCGTATTGAAGCCCGCCCAACAACTGACTGAAGAGCAACTGCTGGCATCGCTCAAGCCCCGCATCGCCAAATACAAAATGCCTCGCCTGGTGCAGTTTGTCGAAGGCCCGTTGCCTAAAACCGGCACGGGAAAGATGCTGAAACGCCAACTCCGCGAAGCCTTCTGGGGCGGCAAGGCCAACCGCGTCCAAGGCTAAACTCTCCCCTGTCATCCTGAGCGGAGTGGCGCCTTCGCGAAGCGAAGCCGCTGCGGAGTCGAAGGACCCCTACCGTTCCACTGCACATTCGTTCATCGGACGTGTTGTTTCCGGTGGGCGGGACAGCCGTCCGACAGCCGGCCAAGACGCCGGCGCTACGTTCTGTGCGCTGGCATCACCATTCCGCCTCGCGTATATTGGACGCCTTCATGAGCGACGCCCCCGCCAAATCCGTGACCATCCGCGATCTCCAAAGCATCGAAGACCTGGAGCAAGCCGAAGCCGTGGAAAAAGAAGTGTGGGGATTGGCTGATCGCGACGTCATGCCCCTGGCCTTAATGATTGCGACGAAGGAAGCGGGCAGCGTCTGGGTGGGCGCCTTTGACGGCGTGAAGCTGGCCGGATTCGCTTTCGGCTTCCTGGCGATGGAATCCGGACATCTCACCTTGCACTCCCACATGCTCGCGGTGCGCGAGCCTTATCGCGACCTTGATCTGGGCTACAAACTTAAGCTGGCCCAGCGCGAACGCGCGCTCGCCTTGCGCGTCTCCGAGATGACGTGGACCTACGATCCCCTGCAAAGCAGGAATGCGCATCTCAATTTCGGCAAGCTGGGCGTCGTCTCCGAAACCTACAAGATCGATTTCTACGGACCGGAAACCTCCAGCGTCCTCCATCAGAACGGCACTGATCGCCTGTGGGTGAGGTGGCCGCTCGCCAGCCGTCGAGTGCGTGATCGCCTGCAGGGCAAAGACTACCGGCCGGAAGTTCTGGACATCTTTTCCCGCTTGCAACCGCTGGTCCAGTTCAACGGCGATGGCAAACCGCTGCGCAATGACCTCTCGGCTGCGCTGGCTCGCCAGCGAATCGCAATCCAGATTCCCAGCGATATCGGAGCCGTCGAGCAAAAAGATCCAGGCCTGGCCCGAGAATGGAGGGCCGCCACAAGGTGGGCTTTCACCGAAGCCCTGCGCGCTGGTTTCTTTGTCGCCGAGTTCGCGCGCACCATAAAGGGCAAGCAAGGCCCAGGCAATTACCTGCTGGAGAAGGGAAGCGTCGCCGATTACGTCCCCGAACTGCAAAGAAAGTCCGACAGCCTTGGCTAAGCGTGTGCGCGGGTTGTGTGGGGACGGGTCTCTGACCCGTCCAGGTCGAGCGCAGCTCGACGGCGCTTTTCTTGCCATTGATGAACAACCAGCCGAGCAGTGCTCGGCCCGACCGGGTGAGAGACCCAGTCCCACACGGCCTGTAAAGACGCCCCATCCTCATCTCCATGGCAGATTCCGCCAAACCGGTTCTCCTCTACGACGGCGTGTGCGGACTCTGCAACCGCCTGGTCCAATTTGTCCTGAAGCACGATCGCAAGGCTCAATTTCGCTTTGCGTCACTGCAGAGCGCCTATGCCGCACGAATTCTGCAGCGTCACAACCTGGATCCCGATGACTTGGACACGGTCTACCTCGTCGAGGAGTCCGGTGCACGGGTCTCCGCACGCTCCGACGCAGTGATTTCCGTATTGAGCGAACTTGGCGGTTTCTGGAAGGCCGTCGCAGTTGCACTGCGCCTCTTTCCCAAATGGTTTCGCGACTGGGGATATGGCGTCGTCGCTCATAACCGCTACCGGATCTTCGGAAGATACGAAAGCTGCCCGCTACCCGAAAAGAAATACCAGGACAGATTTCTGGATGGATAGTCATCTCATCACAATGGCGTCATTCCTGAGGGGCTTGAGTCCCGAAGGATCTGGCGAGTGGGACGCGACTGTCCGCGCCGCTACAGATGACGACCAGCACAGCAGACATTCCGCGCCCGCCCTTGTAGAATCTGCAATGCACTTTCCCGAATCCCCATAACCCGAGGGACCAGCATGCCCGAGAAGCCCCCCGCGACCGATGCCCGCACCAATATCGAATCCGTTTTGCATGAGGACAGAAAATTCGAATGCCCGGAGCCCTTTCGTCAAAAGGCGCACATCAAGAGCCTCGAGGACTACGAGCGCATCTACCGTGAGTCGGTCGAGCAGCCGGAAAAATTCTGGGCCGGAATCGCCGACGAGTTGCACTGGTTCAAGAAGTGGGACAAGGTGCTGGAGTGGAAAGTGCCATGGGCCAAATGGTTTGTCGGCGGTCAGCTCAACATTTCTTACAACTGTCTCGACCGCCACGTGCAGACCGCCCGCAAGAACAAGACCGCCTTGCTATGGGAAAGCGAGCCCGGCGAAGTCCGCACTCTTACCTACGAGCAACTTCATCGCGAAGTGCAGAAGTTCGCCAACGTCCTGAAATCGCTTGGCGTCAAGAAAGGAGACCGTGTCGCCATCTACATGGGTATGACTCCCGAGCTGCCCATCGCCATGCTGGCCTGCGCCCGCATTGGCGCCCCGCACACGGTAATCTTCGGCGGATTCTCCTCAAACGCTCTCGTCGATCGTATTCATGACTCTCAAGCCGTCGCCGTCATCACCCAGGACGGCTCGTTCCGGCGCGGCGCCGAGGTCAAATTGTTTCCCGCCGTCGAGGAGGCGCTGAAGTCGTGCCCGTCGGTCAAGCAGGTCGTCGTTTACCAACGAACTGGAACCGCGATCAATATGCAGTCCGGCCGTGACCACTGGTGGCACGAACTGATGGCGAAGGCGTCGGACGATTGTCCCGCCGAGCCGCTCGACGCCGAGCATCCGCTCTACATCCTCTACACCTCCGGAACCACCGGCAAGCCAAAGGGCGTAGTCCACACGACGGGCGGCTATTCCGTCGGCACCTACATCACTATGAAGTGGGTCTTCGACATCAAGGAAGAGGACATCTACTGGTGCTCTGCCGATATCGGATGGGTGACCGGCCACAGCTATATTGTTTATGGACCGTTGCAAAACGGCACTACCTGCGTGATGTACGAAGGCGCGCCCAACTTCCCCGAGCCCGACCGCTTCTGGAGCATCATCGACCGCCATCAAGTCAGCATCTTCTACACGGCCCCCACAGCGATTCGCACGTTTACCAAGTGGGGTGATGAATGGCCGAAGAAACACAAGCTCGACAGCTTGCGCCTGCTGGGCACCGTCGGCGAGCCTATCAATCCCGAGGCGTGGATGTGGTACCGCGACCTCATTGGCCACAACCGCTGTCCCATCGTCGATACCTGGTGGCAAACTGAAACCGGGCACATCATGCTCAGTCCGATTCCCGGCGCCATCGCCACCAAGCCGGGCTCAGCAACCCGTCCCTTTCCCGGAGTTGTGCCCGATGTTGTAACCATGGATGGCAAACCCGTGCCCCTGGGCTCGGGCGGATTTCTGGTACTCAAGCAACCGTGGCCGGGTATGCTGCGCACCATCTATGGTGATCCCGACCGCTACGTCTCCCAATACTGGTCACAAATCCCCGGCATGTATTTCACCGGCGACGGCGCCCGCAAAGACAAAGACGGCTACTTCTGGGTGATGGGCCGGGTAGACGACGTGATCAACGTCTCCGGTCATCGCCTGAGCACGATGGAGGTGGAGTCTGCACTGGTCGCGCACCAGGCCGTGGCGGAAGCCGCCGTCGTCGCGCGCCCCGACGAAATCAAGGGTCAAGCCATTTCGGCGTTCGTCACGCTCGAACAGGGAAGAAAGCCCACCAACGAATTGAAAGAAGAGCTGAGAAAATGGGTGGCCAAAGAAATTGGCGCCATGGCGAAGCCGGACGACATTCGCTTCACCGACATGCTGCCCAAGACCCGCAGCGGGAAAATCATGCGCCGCCTGCTCCGCGAACTCGCCAGCAGCGGCGACGTGAAAGGCGACACCACCACGCTGGAAGATTTCGGTGTGATCGCCCGTCTGAAGGAGAGCGAGGAAAGCTGAGCCAAGTAGCGCCGGCCTCTGGCCGGCTGTCCGGAGGGCATCCTGCCCTCCGTGCGAGGGCGAGACGCCCTCGCGACGCCGGCGCTACGTTTTCAATCTATATGCGCGCCAGCAGATTTGAATTCGAGCAACGCTTCTGGGTAATCGGTGCCCTCATCTTCATTGCATTCAGCCTGGGCTCGATTGATCACGTGAATTTCGCGGTCGGCTTGCTGCACTGGATCGCGCCTGCGAATCGATCCCGACAGCGCCCGAGGAAACTTCTGGCTTCGGCTGATCTTCGCTTCCGGAGCGCTCTCTGATTTTCCTGTCCGCACTGCTTCGCACCTGGGCGACCGCGTATCTCCGCACCGAAGTAGTCCACGACGTCAGCCAGCACTCCGAAGCCCTGGTTGCCGACGGCCCCTATCGCTACGTGCGCAATCCTCTGTACCTCGCCAATCTACCGATGATGGCGGGAATCGGGGTGATGGCCAGCCGCCTGGGCTGGCTGTTCATGGTCACTTCTGTTTGGCTGTTTGTGTACCGCTTGATCTTTCGCGAGGAAGATGGTCTGCGGCAAACCCAGGGCGAGTCCTATCGCGCCTACCTGAAAGCGGTCCCGCGGTTCTGGCCATCGTTGACCCCGCGTCTCCCGTCAGGCGGAGGTCAACCGAAGTGGGGACAGGCCATCGCCGGTGAAATGATCTTCTGGCTTTTCGGGGTGGCCATACTGTGTTTCGCGATCACGCTGAACATCAAGTTGACCGGCATAGTGTTCGCTGCCAGCTTTGCCTTCTACTTCTTCGTGGTCGGCCCGATAGTCAAGAAGCGCCGAACTGCAACGAGTGTGTAACCGAGTAGGACGTCATCCTGAGGGGCTTCAGCCCCGAAGGATCCAGCGTGTGCTGCCCAATTGCTGCGTACCATCCGCTCCACGCTAGACCCCTCGCAAGCTAGGGATGACGCCATCAATGTTGTGGAAGGAGACTTATTCTCCCGCACCCATCATCACAATCGGCATGGTCGGACTGGACGAACCCTGCTCGGGCTCGACCGTAATGGCGAAGGCCTTGGCTTCCACCCCGGAAGGCAGGGGCGGTTCAATCACAGTCGCGCTACCCTTTGCATCGGGTTTGAATACTCCGGCGGGGATGGGCGCTCCGTTCGTCGGGATCAGCCACAGTTCGTAAATCTTCTGCGGCGGTAGAGCCGGCATGTTGCTGGCCAGGAAAATCAGGCTCGAGCGGTCCCTCACGTAGATCGCTTTGCCTTGCGGCTGCGGCGGAGCCTGCGCGGCCACCAGGGTCACACGCAATGCGTCTGTGGAGGTCAATGTAGACACAACCTCTCGTGCCTGTTCGAGCTGTGCCTGCTGTTGCGCGGATTGATCTTGTAAGCGTGCCACCTGCTGGGCCAGACGGTCGCTCTGCTGCCAGAATAAGACGGCCACCAACAAGACAGCCGCTGTGGCCAGCCAGGGAAGCAGCGTCCACACTGACGATGCCCGGCGCGGTACAGCCTTCTGGGCGCGCGGTTCCTTCGCGATCGCCTTCAACAATCGTTCCCGCGATCGCTGCGGTGGCGCCGGTCCAGAAGCCGAAAGGGCCAGCAACGCCATATCTCCGCGCAATCGCTCCAGTTCTCGGCGGCAGGAGGAACACTCTTCCAGGTGCTTCTCCAGCGTGACTCGCTCATCACCCTGCAGCGTTCCGAGCGCGAGCAATGCGAGATCGTCGGCGAATTGTTCGTGCGCACTCATGTTTCAAAGACCTTTCGCAGCGCCTGCAGTCCGGTCCGGATCCGGGTCTTGATCGTCCCCAGCGGTTCTCCCGTCTTAGCAGCAATTTCCGTATGGGTCAGGCCTTGGAAGTAGGCCATCTCCAGCGCGCTTCGCTGCGCTCCCGGCATACCTCCCAAGGCGCCCCGTACCTTTTCCATGGCACGCGCCCGCTCCGCGTCACTGGCCATGTCCGGCTCAACCGAAACTATGACGTCAGCTATATCTGTCTCCGGACGCCGCTTCCGCAGGCCGTCAATCGCGCGGTTCCTCGTAATCACGCCCAGCCACGCCCCCAAGTTGCCGCGGCTCGAATCGAACGCCGCCGGATTGCGCCACAACTGCATGAACACTTCCTGCAGAACGTCCTCCGCGGCGCCCGTATCACCGAGCACCCGCAGCGCCACGGCATATACGAGGGAAGAATAGCGATCGTAGAGCGCGGCCATGCCGCTCTCATCGCCCGCGCGTATCGCCCCTACCAGCGAAACGTCGCTCGCCCCAGCCTTTAATTCGGCGCCGGACAAAACGTTATCTCATCCTTTCAAAAGTACGCTTGCAAGCCCTCAGCGGATTGCAGGACGTGCTTACCTTCGTACCATCCATCTGGGCCACAATCGGTTACCTGTCAAGCCGTGCCGCGAAACCATAACAGCATCTTCGCCCGTTCGACAAGGCTGCGAGTAAACTGTTGCCAGAGGGCATTCCATGGGCGATCTAAGCCGCATCGGCGTAGCCATTGATACCGAACTGCTTCGCCGCTTCGACCGATTCATTGCGCAAAAAGGCTATGAGAACCGTTCCGAAGCTTTCCGCGATCTTATTCGCGACCGCCTGGTCGGCTCCGCGGTGGTCGCTCCCGACGCCTTTGTGGTCGGCACCGTCACCCTCATCTACGACCATCACACCCGCCTCCTGCCGGAGAAACTCACCGACCTCCAGCATGAGCATCATGAGGTGATTATTTCCACGCTTCACGCCCACCTAGATCATGAAAGCTGTCTCGAGGTCGTTGTTCTTCGCGGCAAATCCAAAGAAGTGCAAAAACTGGCCGACAGGTTGATCAGCACCAAGGGCGTCCAGCATGGACGCCTGGTCATGAGTTCACCGCAGACGGCGGCCCACCATCACTGAGAACTGAGAACAAAAAACTGAGATCCGGTTTTTGAATCCAATCCAGGCAGCTACAAAAAGCGGCACTACTGGTTCTTCATAGCCAGCAGTCTCTCTTCCGGCGTCATCTGTTTCCACAATACCTCGAGATCACGCTGCACCCGCGAATTGCTGGGGTCCCCGTGCAATGCCTTGGCGAACCATCGATAGGCAGTAGGAAGATCGCGGTTGACGCAGTGTCCGGTCGCATACATCGCGCCCAGCAAAGTTTGCGCCTTGGAGTTCGATTGCTTTGCGCCGATCTGTAGATTTCTCTGGGCCCGAGCGCAGTCCTCTGGAACCCCGCGGCCATACAAGTATTTCTCTCCGTCAGCCACCAACCGATCTTCGAAACTGTCGCCCGGAGATGCCAGAGCCGGCGACGGTTTGGAGGGGGACAACTTGGGACTGACCGGAGGGGCGATGGCCGGTTGTTGCTTCGGCGCCCGTTCCGCAATCTCAGGCTCGCTCTTCTGGGGAGAGACAGCGACCGGCGGCTTTGCAGCGTCTCCAGAATCGGGTGCGTCATTCGGGGACAATGCCTGGTCGTCGGATTTTGCAGCAATGGATGGACTCGCGGCAGCGCCGCCAATGACAGGAACCGCGGAGGGAGCCTGTCCCGCATCGCCTGCTGCCGATGGCGCCGCTGGTTGCGCCTCTGGAGGAGCAGGATTTGCAGTCGGCTCAACTGGAGCGGCAGCAGCGGCGGAATCCGGCGGTGGAACCGGAGGCGGCGGAGACACGGGTGCATTCTTGGTGGCGGTCGGCCTCAAGAGAAGCCCCGCCCAGGGGTAGCCGTCACGCTGCCAGTGCCACGCCAGCAAACCCGCGCTCACGACCAGCAGAAACAGGGCAAGGTAGAGGCGTCCGTGGCCGCGAGGCGGCTCGTCTTCCAGGAGATAGTCCAGGTCGCGGGAGCGTTCATCGCCCAGCCCCAAAAATGAAGGGCCGCTGACCGGAATCCTGGCCCGTTCGCGTCCGGGCTGGTTCGGCGCCGCCGCGGGCGACGGCGGTCCAATCGGAGCTCCGCACATGCCGCAGAAACGATATTGCGGATTATTCTCCTGGCCGCATTGCACGCATCGGACTGTCATGGCTACCGGCATCACTATACTAATTCAGATGCAAACTGAGCACGACCCTTTGGTATTCCGCCGACTACGAACTGTGCGTACCGAAGTTGGAGCGGATCGGTTCGTTGCGTCCTGTTTACTCTTTGTCATTCCAAGCCGGCTCTACCAGCGAGGAATCTGCTTTCTGCCGGCGGCGAGACAGCAGATTCCTCGCGCGACAATCCGCGCTTCGGAATGACAATCATTGCGGAGACAATTCAAACTGCGGCACTACCTGGCGTTCCACAGCTTTACACCTCGGTCTGCAGCGTGTTACCTTAAATGCACGTTACGATCAAATTGAAACTAGAAGACAGGAGCGCACTAGAGTAGTGCTAGCCAGAGAGCAAAAGAAATCCCTCATCGACCAGTACGGCACGCATCCCACCGATACGGGCAGCCCCGAAGTCCAAATCGCGTTGCTTAGCGAACGGATTGGCCAATTGACGGACCACTTCAAAACGCACCAGAAGGACCATGGCTCGCGCCGGGGTCTTCTCATGCTGGTCAGCAAGCGTCGCCGCCTGCTGGACTACCTCAAGATTTACGATTCCGAGCGTTACAAAACGGTTGTTGGTAAGCTGGGCCTGCGCAAGTAGGTTTCCCGCAAGGCCGTTCCCGGCTCGGGGTGTATTCGCCGGACCACCATCGGAATCATCAGGCCGTTGCGCAGACGGCCATCACGAAAAAGAAAACAGGCCGCGAACGGTGTGTTTCCGGCCCTCCAGAACTCTACTGGCTCTTGCCCTTCAAACTGTGCAGCCTCTCCCAACGGACGCGCGTGTGTCCTCCTGCCAAAAGGAAATGAATCATGAAACAAGAAGTATCTGTTGAACTTGCCGGCGGTAAAACCATCTCATTTGAGACCGGAAAATTAGCCAAGCAGGCACACGGTTCGGTGGTTGTGCGCATGGGCGATAACGTCGTCCTGGCCACCGCCACCGCCAACCCTGATCCTCGCGAGGGCATCGATTTCTTCCCCCTCACTGTCGACTATCGTGAATACACCTACGCCGGCGGACGCATTCCCGGAGGCTTCATCAAGCGCGAAGGGCGTCCCAGCGAGCGTGAAATCCTCACCAGCCGCCAGATTGACCGGCCCGTGCGTCCCATGTTCACGGACGGTTTCAAGTGCGAAACCCAGGTGATCGCGTTCGTTCTCTCCGCCGACACTGAAAATGACCCTGACGTCCTGGGCATCAACGGCGCATCCGCCGCACTTACCATTTCCGACATCCCGTTCGAAGGCCCAATCGGCGCTGTCCGCGTAGGTTTGGTCAATGGCGCATTTGTCATCAACCCGACTTATACCGAGATGCGCGAGAGCCTTCTGAACATCATGGTCGTCGGCACCTCCGACGGCATCGTGATGATCGAGTCCGGCGCCAAGGAAGTGAAAGAAGAGACGGTAGTTGACGCCATCGAGTTCGCCCACACCGAAATCAAAAAGATCTGCGCCGCCATCAACGATCTGCGGCAAAAAGCAGGGAAGCCGAAGCGCCAGGTCACTCCTCCCGAGTTCGACCAGGCCTACTTCGACGACCTGAAAAACCGCGTGGGAGCTGACCTCACTGACCGCCTCGACACCCAGAAACACCCCAAAGCGGAGAGCTACAACCTAGTCCGCGAGCTCAAAAAAGGGTTGCAGGCTGCTATCCCGGCCGAAGACGAAGCCGCGCAGAAGAAATTCAAGACCTACTTCGAGACCCTTCGCGAGCGCATCTTCCGCGAACAGGTCATCAACCAGAAGCGCCGTCCCGACGGCCGCGCTTTTGACCAGATTCGCGATATCTGGATCGAAGTCGGCGTCCTGCCCCGCACCCATGGGTCAGCCATCTTCACCCGTGGCGAAACCCAGGCGCTGGTCACCACCACGCTGGGCACCAGCGACGACATGCAGCGCCTCGAAGTCTTCGAGGGCGAAGCCAAAAAACGCTTCATGCTGCACTATAACTTTCCTCCGTTTTCCGTTGGAGAAGTTGCGTTTCTACGTGGCGCAGGCCGCAGGGAAATTGGCCATGGCGCGCTGGCGGAACGGTCCATCTCGAACGTGCTTCCCGGCGAAGACGTCTGGCCGTATGCCATGCGAGTGGTCTCCGACATCCTGGAATCGAACGGTTCATCGTCGATGGCTTCAGTCTGCGGAGCCTCGTTGTCGCTCATGGACGCCGGTGTTCCCCTGAAGTCTCCGGTCGCAGGCGTCGCCATGGGTCTGGTCAAGGAAGGCGACAACTACGCCATCCTGACCGACATCGCGGGCGCCGAAGATCACTACGGCGACATGGACTTCAAAGTCGCCGGCACGAAAGACGGCATCACCGCCCTGCAGATGGACATCAAGGTTGGAGGCATCACCGCACAGATCATGCGCGAAGCGATGGCCCAGGCCCAGCGCGGACGCCTCTACATTCTCGACAAGATGAACGCGGCCATTTCCGCTCCGCGCGAAAAGGTTTCGTCCTTCGCGCCGCGTATCTACACCCTGCAGATTCCGGTCGACAAGATCCGTGACGTCATCGGGCCTGGCGGCAAGATGATTCGCAGCATTATCGAGCGTACCGGCGTAAAGATCGACGTCGAGGACTCCGGCAAGATCAACGTGGCCTCGAACGACGAAGCGTCGGCAGCCAAGGCCCTCCAGATCATCGGAGACCTCACGGCCACAGCCGAGATCGGCAAAACCTATCTCGGCACAGTCACTCGCCTGGCTGACTTCGGCGCGTTCGTCGAAATCATCCCCGGCACCGACGGCCTGCTGCATATCAGCGAAGTCGCGGAACACCGCATCAAAGACGTTCGCGACGAACTGAAAGAAGGCGACCAGGTGCTGGTAAAAGTGCTGGCTGTCGAAGGCAACCGCATCCGCCTGTCGCGCAAAGCCATCCTGAAAGAGCAGCGCGCCAAGATGGGCGGCGGCGAACTTCCCCCGGAAAACGGTGGGGGAGAAGCTAGTGGCGGCGGTGAACCGTCGCATGCACCAGCGCTAACCATCGAAGGCGGCGCAGATTTCGCCGACGACGAGCCCAACTTCAACCGCGACGCCCCAGTAGCCGGTAGCGCCCCAGCTGAACGTGGCCCAGAACGCAGTGGAGATCGTGGCCCCGACCGTGGCGGAGACCGAGGACGTCGCCCCGGAGGAGGAGGCGGTGGTGGTCGTGGACGAGGCCGAGGCGGTCCCGGACGCGGCGGCCGTGGCGGTTTCGGCGGCGGTGGACACGGCGGAGGCGGCCGTCACTAAGACTTGATTATGTGGCGCGGGCACCCACGCCCGCGTGCCTCACCTAGAAAAGGCCGCGATAAGCATCGCGGCCTTTTCCATTTCCACGGCTCAACGTAGGGGCAGAGCCTGTCCTGAGCGAAGTCGAAGGATGTCTCACCTGCCCAGCCGAGCGAAGCTCGGCATTTTTGCGCATCGGGCGGGTCCCTGGCTGTGCGAAATATCTCCCCGCGAATACCACAAGCCTCATCGTCGGGTTAAGCAAGCGTTGCTCCATATAATATTGCGTCTGAAAAGTAACTGCCGGCCAAGAGAACAGCCGAGTAGACTTCCGGGCGATCGACGGATCGTACTACGCGATCGTCGTCGAACCAGATCTCTCAGTGGCACTCGACAGTCATTCCCACTTGTCGCAAAAGATGCGACAAATGGGGCACCCGGCGTATCCTAGCCCTCATGGACAAGAAAGAAATCGAATCCCCAAAGCTCACCGCCAGATTCCTGATCTGGATTACCGGGTTCATGATCGTAGTTTTCGCCCTGATCGCCCACTTCGTGTGGAGAATCTTCTAGCCATCGCTGGCCAGTAACTGGACGGGTCGGCCACTCAAGCTCGGTTTTGGCTTGAGAGTGGGATATTTCAGATCTCGTTCTCGTCGCTCTTTCGCGTTCTCGCGTCGTTCCTCTCGAGTCAATCTCAAACGCCCCTTGCAACTGGATGATGTCACAACAGCAGACTGTGTCCGGTTGTCGCCCCCCCCAACGCAACCCAAAACAGATCTTGAGTAGGCCACCCGCCAATCAAGGTTTTTCTTTTTTCTTTTCTCCAGCCGCCGCCCACTCCGCCGCTAGCGCCTTAAATTCCTCAAATCCGTGCAGAGCCTGAAACTCACCAGCATCGAGCGCCGAGGCCTCATGAAAGCCCCCGGCGAGCGCCAGTCGCAACTCGCTGAGCGTGCGTTTTCTATCCATCAGCAGGGCGTAGACTCGTGCCCGCTGATAGTGCGCGAAGGCAGGATTTGCCGCTCCTGCCGCCGCAAGATCGAAATAGACCAACGCCGCACGATAATCCTTCTGTTCCATGCTGTGCTGGCCCGATTCATAGGCAGCGATCACCAAACCTCCCAGTGCCCGCCGTACCGCCAGGGTTTTTATGTCGCTTGATTTCTGAGTGTCGTCGGCCCGTTTCTTGAGATCAGCAAATTCGTTTATGAGCGCACCGACCTCGACATTGTCGCTTTCGCCGGATCCGATCGCCTGCATTTGCGATGAAAGAGGATCGCTGATCCGCGCCTGCTGCTCCAGGGCCGATGTCTCCTGCTTTTGTTGGGCTTTCGCTTCCTTGCTTTTCGCCAGCTCAGCCAGGGAATTCTCGGCGGAACTTACGTCGGTCAGGCGCTTGAAATCCCGCACCAGGGACTGGTATTGTCGCACCGCCTCGAGCAAACTGTTCTTCGCTTGCAGGTCGCGGGCTTTGGCCAGTTCCTCGTCTGCGGTTTGCTGAATGCGCTGCGGGTCGCGCGGCAACACGTTCGCCTCCATGGCCCGGATATCCATCCAGTTCAGCGCTTCCAGCCACACCTCTGACGGGGCCCAGCCATGCTGCCCGTCAAAGACTTGAATCCTGTACTGCGCCCCGGCTTCCTCCAGCTTTCTTCGAAGTTCTACGAACTCCGCGTAGTTGAAGTCGGCATTGCCCACGGCGCCAAAGTATGTGAACCTCATGTTCGGCACTGGTGTTTTACTGATCGGAAAACCCGCAGCGTTTGCGATCACCCCGGCCGCGCAACCTTCGCAGGAAAGCGCGATGGCCGTAGCCACTCGCGCTCCACCCGACATTCCAGCCAAGTAACGGCGCCGTTCTTCGACCGGAAAACGTTCCTGCGTGTCCTTCCAGACCGCATTCGCGGCTGCAGCCGAATCTGGCATGGATCCGTTGCGGGAGTTGTTCGATGCCACCAGGATGTATCCGAATTTCTCCGCGGCCGCTCGTGCCGCCTCTACGGCTACTTCGCCCCGGGCGAGCGGGTCGAAAAGATAGACAATCGGCCACTTCCGTATGGCAGAGAACGTGGAAGGCAGATAGAGGGCATAACTCTGGTTGCTGTCCGCGCTGCACACTACTTTGGGAATCACCGTGCCAGTCGGAAAAGACAACGGCGCGATCTGAGCCTGAGCGTGCCCGTGGGCAAATCCCAGGCAGACAATGGTCAGGATCGCGCGATGTAATCTCATAAGTCGGTGGGATCCACACACCATGTAGTGCTTGCGAAGATCGTCGGGGCGCAGCTCGCCGGCACCAGATCAATACTGTCCATACCGCCCCCGTACCGAATCCAGCAGCTTCCGCGAGTCGTACCCCACCCCATCCTTGAAAACAATCTCGATATTCTCAACATCCGAAATCTGCTTCGACGGATCACCCTTGATCACAACCAGGTCGGCATTCTTCCCCGCGGCGATCGAGCCGATCTGCTTGTCCTTGCCCATATAGATAGCACCGTTCAGCGTGGCAATTTTGATGGCCTCGACGGGAGAGAATCCAGCTTCGACCAGCAACTCAATCTCGCGCTGATCCCCGAATCCAGGCAGAACGTCACCCCGGCCCGTGGGATCGGGGCCAGCGAGCAGCAATCCTCCAGCACTGACGAATGCACGTTCCATCTCCAGGTCATGCTTCCACAGCAGCGCCGGATCAATCTTCGGCGCCGGTGCCGAAGCAGGCCGCTGCTGTCGGAGCAGGAAGAAATCTTCACGCGCCTGCGGACTCATCGCATCCAGCGCTTGCTGGCGCAAGGGCGGACGCCCTCCACCCAGGTCTCCCTCGAAGACCGGTAGCGTGGAAGTGATGGCCACATGATGGCTGACGAGAGTGTTGATCAGGTCTTTGGCCTCGGGAGTGTCCGAAGCCATCCGGGCAAGAGTTTCGTCGCCCGCGCTCTGACTACAGACGTCGGGCTTCTTGTCGGTATCAAGCTGAGTATTCACGAAGAAGCCGTGCTCGAGATCATCAATGCCGAGTTCGGCCGCTTCTTTGTAGGTAACCGAACACAAATGCCCAGTCACTTTGATGCCGCGCTTGTGGGCCGCATCAATGGCGGCCTTCAACTCGGCGCGCGTGATGTTCATGTACGCCTTGAACGAGGTCACGCCGCGATCAGCCCAGTATTCGACCGTCTGCCGCGCGTCGTCGGGTCCGGTCAGGTGCGGCATCTGCAGAAAGTAACTTTCGCTACCCTCAAGATATGGCCCAGTCACATCCAGATGCGGACCAGGCAGTTTGCCGGCGTCGATGTCCTTCTTCAGGTTCAGGTCGGCATAGGGTTCAACGCTACCGGTGGTGCGCATGGTAGTGACGCCGCTGGCGAGATAAAGACGCGGCGCCGAGAACGTCATCTGCGTCACCAGGACGGGATCGTCAAAATGCCGCCGGCTGTCCAGATTCGGCCGCACGATATAAAAGAGGTGATCGTGCATGCCGACAATGCCGGGCATCATTGTGTGTCCGTGTAGATCGAGAACCGCTGTGCTTTTGTCCGTCGCCACATCGGCGCCCTTCTGGATCGTGGTGATCTTGCCGCCCTCGATCACAACATTCTGATCTTCGACCGCCGCAGCTCCCGTCCCGTCAATGATTCGAACGTGTGTGAGGACAACTTTGCCGGCGTTGATGCGCACGAACTCCTGCACTGCCTTCGAGAGTTCGGGAGTCTGGGCGTGGAGAGAGACAGAAGCCAGCAACAGCAGTACGAAAACCCGCGACAGAAAGCGCGATGACATGAACGTCCTCCACGGAACGGGAAACATTGTACGCGAGCGAGGATTCGACAACCCCCGCTGGGCGGGGGCACCCTCCGGATTTCTTCGAGTTTTCTGGCTTGCACGGACGGAAACGCTGGCGTCTTCACAAGTACAAGCTGGGTTATACGTCTGCGTATTCCACATTTATCCAATAGCGCTATAATCCTCCGCGCAAAGCAAAGCCAAGCCTCAGCAGCCGATCTGAAACTGTCAGGAGCATTCGCCATGTGCGGAATTGTCGCTCTCTTCTCGCGACGTGATCCGATCTCGGCCGCAACAATGGAGCGGGCTACCCAGAGTCTGTTTCACCGCGGCCCCGACGGACAACGCCATTGGATCGCGCCTGACGGGCGAGTTGCGCTCGGGCATGCGCGCCTCAGCATTATCGATCTGACGACTGGAGATCAACCGATCGCCAGCGAAGACGGACGGACCCGGATCATCGTCAATGGCGAATTCTATGACTACGAATCGATCCAGCGCGAACTGGAAAACTCTGGGCATCGTCTGCGCACGCGGTCAGATAGCGAGATCGCCTTGCATCTCTATGAGGACCGCGGCACCCAGTGTCTGCATCGGTTGCGCGGCGAGTTCGCTTTCGTCCTTTGGGACGAGACCAACCGCACAATCTTCGCCGCCCGTGACCGGTTCGGCATCAAGCCGCTGTACCACGCTTTCCATGGCGAGACCTTGTATTTCGCATCGGAAGTAAAAGCTCTGTTTGCAGCCGGAGTGCCCGCCCGATGGGACGCCGAGTCGGTTTCTCAATCTGTCGAGTATGGCGGCCATCAGGTTCGGACGCTGTACGAGGGTGTGTTTCAGGTCCCCCCTGGCCACTATTTGCTCGCAACAGACAAGCACACTCAGTTGGTCCGCTATTGGGATTTCGACTATCCAAAAGCCGACCCCAAGGCTGCATTGCGTTCCGATGCCGACTACGTCGCGGAATTTCGGTTTGCGCTCGAGGAAGCAGTTCGTCTTCGACTTCGCGCCGACGTTCCCGTAGGTTGTTACCTTAGCGGCGGACTGGATTCTTGCGCGGTGCTGGGCCTGGCCGCCAAACATCGCCGCGATCCGATTCGTGCGTTCACGCTGACCTTTGACCGGGCCGATTACGACGAGGAAAAAGAAGCTCGGGAAATGGCAGCGAAAGTCGGCGCCGACTTTTTCCCCATTCCTATCCGCCAGGACGACCTTGCCGATCATTTTGCAGATGCCATCCAGCAGTCGGAAACCTTCTGCTTCAACGCCCACGGCGTGGCCAAATTTCTTTTAAGCCGGGCCGTGCGCGATGCCGGTTACAAAGTCGTGATTACGGGAGAGGGCTCCGATGAGATCTTGGGCGGCTACGCGCATTTTCGTCGCGATATGCTGCTTTATAACCGGGACGGCCAGGACCCGGCTACGGTGGCGGCATTGCTTCAGGACCTGGAGAATCTTAATCCCGTGTCTCGAGGATTATTACTGCCCCACGGCAAGGCAAAGCCGCTTGAAAATGTGAAACGGCTCCTTGGCTTCGTGCCTTCCTGGATCGAGACCTTCTCGGCCCGATCGGCAAAAATGCAAGAGCTGCTGGCTGAGGATTTCGGCGCGAGAGCAGGTGAGCGCGAGGGATATCGCGCGCTGTTGAACGACATCGACGTTCGCGGCCAGCTTGCGGGAAGGGACCCCGTGAATCAGTCTCTTTATCTTTGGTCAAAAACTCTGCTGCCGAATTACATCCTGGCCATGCTGGGCGATCGCATGGAAATGGCGCATTCTATCGAAGGCCGCGTGCCCTTCCTGGATCATCATCTTGTGGAAGTGATTCGGTCGCAGCCGGTGACTCAGAAGATCCGGGGCATGACCGAAAAGTACGTGCTCAGGGAAGCGGTCCGCGACGTCATCACCGATACCGTTTACCGGAGACAGAAACACCCGTTTTTGAGCCCGCCTGCAACCTTGAATCCGCAAGAGAAGCTCAGCGCCCTGGTCCAGGACACTCTGCGCGGCCCTGTCCTCGCATCCATCCCGTTTTTCGATCAGAAAAAGATCATACGTCTGCTGGATAGTCTGGACACCATGGATGAGGGTTCTCGTGTTGCCAACGATCAGGTTTTGATGATTCTGGTGAGCGCGTGCGTTCTCCATGAACGCTTTCATCTGGCGGCATGAAAAAGTGAAGGAGCAGCAAGCACGAGCGAGGACGCTCGTGCCTAAACTCGAGCCGGAGCTGCCGCGCGCTTGGGCAGAATCTCTCCGATGCGACGAATCTGTGCGCCTACTCCTTTGAGTTTCTCTTCGATGTTTTCGTAGCCGCGGTCGATGTGATACACGCGGTCGATAATCGATTCCCCTTCCGCCACCAGCGCCGCCAGCACCAATGACGCCGAAGCCCGTAGATCGGAGGCCAGCACCGCTGCCGCGCTCAGCGGGGATGGTCCACGTACGACTGCGCGCCGTCCCTCGATCTTGATGTTCGCTCCCATGCGCATCATTTCCAGCGCGTGCATGAAACGGTTTTCGAAAATATTTTCGGTGATGATAGATGTGCCTTCAGCCTGCGTGGCAAGGGCCATGTACTGGGCCTGCATGTCTGTAGGGAAGCCGGGATACTCTTCGGTCACAATGTCCGCGGCTTTGATGGGATTATCGCCCATCACCCGCACCGACTCGGTGGTGTGGCGGGTCTTGACCCCGATCTCTTCCAGCTTTTCGAGCAACGCGCTCAGGTGGGTGGGATCACAGCCCACGACGTTCAGATCTCCGCCGGTCATGGCTCCGGCAATAATAAAAGTAGCGGCCTCGATACGATCAGGAATGATTCTGTGTTTCGCGCCGTGCAGTTGGCTCACGCCCTTCACTCTGATGGTAGAGGTACCCGCGCCTTCAATTTGCGCTCCCATCTTGTTGAGCAGTTCGGCGAGGTCTGCCACTTCGGGCTCGCGGGCGCAGTTCTGCAATACAGTTTCGCCTTCGGCCAGGGTTGCGGCCATGAGCAAGTCTTCCGTGCCCGTAACGGTGATTCTGTCGAACAGTATTTCGGCGCCCCGAAGACGGGCGGCACTGGCCTCGATGTATCCGTGCTCCTGCGTGATTTTTGCGCCCAGCCGTTCCAGTCCTTTGATGTGGAGATCAATTGGCCGCGCACCGATAGCGCATCCCCCAGGAAGAGAAACTCGCGCCCGTCCACAGCGCGCCACCAGTGGCCCAAGCACAAGCGACGAAGCCCGCATCTGCTTGACCAGTTCGTAAGAAGCTTCAGGGCTGGTCAGATCGCGGGCACAGATGGTGGTGCGATGCTGCGCTCGTCCGTATCCCAGTTCGACCTCCGCGCCCATTGCGGCCAGCAGTCTGCGCGTGGTTTCAATGTCGCGTACCTGGGGGACATTTTCCAGGATGACCGGCTCTTCGGTGAGCAGGGCGGCAGCCATGGCCGGCAGAGCAGCGTTTTTGGCGCCGCTAACCCGAATTGTCCCCAGCAGCGGATTGCCGCCGCGAATCACAAACTTGTCCATACGCCCGCCTATTGTAACGGCGAAATCAGGAAAGCGTGGCCGGGAAATGGTTACTCCATAGGACACGTCCACTAGGAATATTGAGGTTATGTAGTTGTGTTGTCGCGAGGTTGTGTTGTTGTGAGGTTGTGTGGTCGCGGGCGACTCGCCCGCGAGTGGAGCACCACGGATCGGTGAGTCCAGGGGTAGGCGAAACAGCCGGCCGGACGCCGGCGCTTCATTAGAGACTCCGTGCCGCGGTGATCGCCCGTCGCACATGCCCGCCGGCCGACTTCAGCGCACGTATTGCTTCCCGGCGATCCACTTCAGCCTGCAACATGACCAGCCCGACGGGCACGCTGTTTCCCGCCGCCCGCAAGGTCTGCCGCGCAATCTCATCGCTCACTCCAGCCGCTTGCTGCAGAATGCTGACACCTCGCGCCGCCAGCTTCGAATTTTTTGGAGTGACGTTCACCATGAGGTTTCCATAAACATATCCCAACCGGGTCATGGCCCCGCTGGAGAGCATATTCAACACCATCTTCTGCGCCGTCCCGGCCTTCAAACGAGTTGAACCGGAGATGACCTCGGGCCCCACTTCGATCACGATGGCAAGGTGCGCCGCCCGTTGCAGCGGCGTATTGCGATTGCAGGTCACGGAAATCGTATGCGCACCCTTGCTTCGAGCGTACTCGACGGCCGCGACGGTGAATGGAGTTCGTCCACTGGCCGCGATCCCGACGATCACGTCATTCCTACCAGGTTTCTTTTTTTTCATCTCGCTTTTGCCGAGTTCGCGGGAATCTTCGTCCGCCTCCACCGCCGAGGCCAGAGCCGCGGGTCCACCGGCCATGATGAACTGCACGGTCCTGGGGTCGACGTTGAACGTGGGTGGACACTCCGCCGCGTCGAGCGCGGCAACGCGTCCGCTGGTGCCTGCGCCGACGTATATGAGTCGCCCACCCCGCTTCAACGCGTTCGCAATCACACCGACAGCTCGTGCGATTTGCGGGAGGGCCCGCTGTACCGCGGCCACCACCACAGCATCTTCGGAATTCATGACGCTGACAATTTCCAGGGGTGACTTTAAATCCAGATCAGCCGAGGCACGATTTGTCTGCTCGGTGGTGAGTCGGCTCAGGTTCTCTCGCAACTTGCCAGCTCGCCGCTTCAAAGCAACTTCTCCAGCGCCTCGACAATGGCATCGTGAAATGCAGGGCGTACATCCTTGATCGCTTTGTTGCCGCAGTCGGGCCAGGTCCGGTTGGTGAGCAGGGTGA
Organism: Terriglobia bacterium; assembly: GCA_963812835.1. GTDB lineage: Bacteria > Acidobacteriota > Terriglobia > Terriglobales > Acidobacteriaceae > JAIQFF01. The sequence continues at coordinate 1,028,671 of CAWEWN010000004.1, read as the reverse complement.
TGGAAAGTTCGCGTGCCGGATCGATCCATAACGACGTGCCGGTGTAGCCGAGGTGTCCAAAAGAACGGGGAGAAAAATATTTTCCTGACTGCGATGGCGGTGAAGGCGTGTCCCAGCCTAATGCCCGGGAAGTGCCAGCTGGCGCCGTTTCCCGGCGAGTGAAGAGGGCAAGAGTTTCGGGACGCAGCAGCGGCGATCCGCCTTGGAGAAGAACGTGAGAAAAAGTCGCCAGATCTTCTGCGGTTGCGAACAGGCCGGCGTGTCCCGCAACGCCGCCCAGCACACTGGCGTTTTCGTCCTGCACTTCGCCCTGAATGATTCGCTTTCGAAACGTGCGGTCATCAGCGGTAGGCGGAATCGCAGCTCGCCATGATGCTGGCGGATCGTACGCAGTGCGCACCATTCCAAGCGGTCCAAATATTTCGCGCTGACAGAAACGATCAAGGCTCTCGTCGGCCATACGCTCCAGCGCGATTGCCAGAATGATAAAACCGATATCGCTGTACTCGGCTCTCGTACCAGGATCGGCGGTTAGTGGAGTAGTGAAAGCTGCGGCGAGTAACTCGTCCCGGGACTTGGCCTTCAGAAAGAGCTTTTCGTACGCGGGCAACCCGGAGGAGTGTGCCAGCAGCATGTGCACGGTTACATCGCCGCGGCGGGCATCGCTTCCGGCAAATTCAGGCACGATGCTGACCACGGGCGCTTCCAAGTCAATGAGTCCGCGTTCATAGAGAATCATCGCCATGCTGGTGGTCGCCACGGCCTTCGAGACCGAAGCAAGATCAAAGACGGTGGCTGTAGTCACGAGCTGAGAGCCGGGTTCGTAGGTGAAGCGGCCAAAGGCTTTCAACGCAACCAATTTTCCGCCGAACGTTACCGCGATGGATGCGGCGGGGAAGACCGCTTGGGCAATACCTTTTTGTATAACGTCAAAAGCATTAGCAAAAATCGTGTCCTGCTGCTCGTAGGCAGGAACAGGAAAGCGAGAAGCGGCTTGGCTGCCAGTCTTCAGCGAGGCAGAGCTTTCTGACAAAGGGATCCTGTCTTCAATGTTCGGTTTATAGCAAAGTTCCGAGGACGGGTAAAGGTGCCGGTTGCCAGATCTGCAAACGGTCGCACACGCTCGCCAGGCTCAGACTCCCGGCAAAGGAATGAATCCAGCCGCCTGTGCGTAAGCGGCAGACCTGGGAAACAACTGCTTTCTGAATTCTCTCTTGTGGCGATCCAGATGGTGGCATTTTGCAAAGCTGATTTGCGTCTGTCCGACGTAAACGCAGCGTAAGAGTAGCATGGTTCATGTGGGTGGCTCGTCCAGCTCGAACTTGGATAGTGGCTCGGTTAGACTAAATCCACTGCACCGGCGTCATCCTGAAGGACTTCAGTCTTGAAGGATCTGGCGCGCACCGCCACAATCGTTGTGAGGTTGTGAGAGCGCATATCCGCTGCGCGCTAGATCCTTCGCAAGCTCAGGATGACGCCAATCTTGAGATGGCGAGATGCCAACCGAGCCACTACCCAGCACTCGCATTAATAGTATGGGCATCCACTTGTCGATGTTGGCGCAAGATGAGCGGGACTCGCACCTGAGAGTCTGCGGACGCCGCTGCCACGACCGATAGCACAAACGGCACCCCCTACTTCAGTTCCTTGAGCAATGCCGCGCCGCTTGTGTAAATTCAAGGCATCCACTCAACTTTCCCAACTCGGCGTCGGCCGACGTCTGGCTTCGTCGCGGCCATGTTTCTTGTCTGCCTTTTTTCCGTAAGGGCATCGGCTGCCACCGCCAAGACCTCCAACGCTCCGAACCTGGCCGTACTCGACTCCATTGTTCTTGACGCAATCCACGATCACCAGATTCCCGGCGCGGTGCTGTTAGTGGGACATAACGGACAGGTCGTCTACCGCAAGGCATTCGGCAATCGCGCGCTCGAGCCGCGCCGCGAGCCCATGACGACCGACACTATTTTCGACATCGCGTCCCTCACCAAAGTTGTCGCCACTACCACGGCGGTCATGCAACTCGTGCAAAAGGGGGAAGTCAGGGTAAACGAGCCCGTAACAAAGTACCTCACGGAATTCGGCGCGAACGGCAAAGACGACATAACGGTGCGCAATCTCCTGACGCACTTCTCCGGCCTGCGTGAAGACTTTGATCTCGACCCACCCTGGCAGGGCAAGGAAGCCGGTTTCCGTCTGGCATTTGCCGAAAAACCTGCGTACCCTCCCGGCTCGCGATTTCTCTACAGCGATACCAATTTCATCGCACTGGGCGCGCTGGTGGAGCGCGTGACCGGGACCTCGCTCGATCAATACTGCGACCGGAAAATCTTCGATCCGCTGCAAATGTCGCACACCCGCTTTCTGCCGCCCGCATCCTGGCGTCCCAAGATCGCTCCGACCGAATACGACGAGCAGGGCAAGATGCTGCGCGGCGTTGTGCACGATCCCCGGGCGCGCCGCATGGGTGGCGTCGCCGGACATGCCGGAGTATTTTCCACCGCCGACGACCTCTCGAAGTTTGCTCGCGCGTTGTTGAACGGCAGCCCGATTCTGGCGGGAGATATGGTCGAGAAGATGACCACGCCGCAACAGCCACCGACCGCCCAAGTCCTGCGAGGTTTCGGCTGGGACATTGATTCGCCATTTTCCAGCAATCGCGGCGACCTTCTTCCCGTGGGATCGTTCGGGCACACCGGCTTCACCGGCACATCGCTGTGGATCGATCCCACGACTCAGACTTACATTATTTTGTTAACCAATGCCGTTCATCCGCGGGGAAAGGGAAGTGCAGTCGCCTTGCGCTCCAAGGTCGCCACCGCCGTGGCTGCGGCCCTGCCACTCACTGTCACTGAGAAGGACGAGTTGCGCTGGAAGAGCATTACCGGTTACAACGAGGCCCAGACTGCCGCCCGCCGCGTGGCTACGCGCAACGGAGCAGTGCAGACCGGAATTGACGTACTTGAAGCGCACAACTTCGACGTACTAGGCGCCTCTAACGGCAAAAAGAAAATCGGACTCCTGACCAATCAGACCGGCGTTGACTTGCAGGGACGCCGCACCATCGACGTCCTGGCGCAGGCCCCGGGCGTCTCGCTCGATGCGATCTTCAGCCCCGAGCACGGCGTGACCGGCCAGATGGACACAACTGACATTTCTAACTCGAAGGACGCGGCCACCGGCGTCCCGGTCTACAGCGTCTATGGCGCCAAGGACGCCCAGCGCAGGCCATCCGTTGATGTCTTAAAAACTCTCGATGCCGTCGTGTTCGATGTCCACGACGTCGGCAGCCACTTTTACACGTACGAAGCCACGCTGGGATATTTCCTCGAAGCCGCGGCCAAGGCCGGAATCGAAATGATCGTGCTCGACCGCCCCAATCCGATAACCGGCTCTTTTGTGCAAGGCGCGATCCCTGATCCTGGTCGCGAAAGCTTCGTGAATTATTTTCCCGTGCCTGTCCGTCACGGCATGACCATGGGCGAACTGGCGAAAATGTTCAACACCGAACGCAATATCAATGCCCGCCTGACAGTCGTCCCCATGGAAGGATGGATGCGCGGCGACTGGTACGACGCCACCGGCTTACCGTGGATCAATCCTTCGCCCAACATGCGCAGCCTTACCGAAGCTACGCTCTATCCGGGCGTGGGGCTGGTCGAAGGCACCAACGTTTCAGTCGGCCGCGGCACCGACACTCCCTTTGAATTGCTGGGCGCGCCCTGGATCAAAGGTAAGGAACTGGCGCAATACCTGAACGCCAGAAACATTTCAGGAGTGCGATTCGTCCCCATCACTTTCACTCCCACGGCCAGCAACTATTCCGGCCAGAAATGCGAAGGGGTCAACATTTTCGTGGTTGAGCGTAATGCTCTCGACTCGGGCGAACTGGGCATTGAGCTGGCTTCCGCACTGCACAAGCTTTATCCCGAGCAATATCACATGGACCGCATGATCGAGCTGCTGGGTAACCAGTCCGTGTATGACGCGATTGCCTCGGGCCAGGATCCTCGCCGGATCGCTGAAGACTGGCGTGAGCCCCTGGAAAAGTTTATGCAGGTCCGCCAGAAGTACCTCATTTACAAGTAGCTGTAACGTCTCGTTTGGCTTCACTTCCGCTAGAATGGCAGCTGACCAATCTGCCCTGGGGAGTTGAGGATGAATGTTGCCAAACCACCCGCACCCGCAAACCTGATGTATCGCTGCTCCGGCCCCAATTGCGGAACGCTCAAGGGCGCAACGGATCACTGGTGGCTGATGTGGACTTCGTTCGTCGAATTCAACCGCCCGGTGCTCTACCTGTGCCCCTGGGATGACGACATTGCCCAGCGCGAAGGCACCCTGCATGTCTGCGGTGAACTCTGCGCCCAGCGCCTCCAGTCCCAGTTCATGGGAAACGTGAGGGAAAACCAGCGCTCCGCCAGCGTCTAAGCGGCAAGATTCCGACAAACTTTCGATCGTCGACCTGCATCGTACTGGAATAAGGTAGGGATCTCGGGCCAGGCTGACTCGACCTCGGTCGACCCATGCTTTTGGGGGGCTTTCAATGCGTACAATCATTGTGATGTTCCTGGTCTGTGGCTTGGCTGCGGCACAGGCGCCTGCGGCCTCAACATCCTGACTCCAACCAGATTTCGATTCCGTCCGGCACCAAAGTCCCGCTCTCGCTCAAGCAATCCATTTCGACCAAGAACGCCCGTGAAGGGGATGCCGTCTATGCGGTAACCACTTTTCCGGTGGTGATCAATGATCGCATCGTCATTCCCGCTGGTACCTATGTGCAGGGCCGGATCAGCAATGTGAAGCGGGGAGGCCACATCAAGGGACGCGCCGAAGTCCTCATGCACTTCAGCACGCTGATCTATCCCAGCGGATACACCGTGGTGCTTCCGGGCGCAGTCGAAAATGTGCCTGGGGCAGAAAAAACTTCGATGAAAGACGAAGAAGGAACGATCCGCCAGGATAGCCAGACCGGCGAAAAGGCCAAGACCGTGGCCACGGCGGCGGGGACCGGGGCGGTGGTCGGCGGTCTCAGCAACGGCGCGAAGGGCGGACTGATCGGCGCAGGAATTGGAGGCGGAATCGGCACTGCCATCGGACTTCTGAGTCGCGGCAACGATGTGAGGATGGAGGCCGGCACGACTCTGGAAATGGTAATCCAGCGTGAAGTCCCGCTGGATTCCAGCCGCATCCCAAGACAGTAGTCGCGCCCTGTGTGGGGCGGGCGCCCTCGCCCGCCGCTCTTGACTTTGGGTTTGATAGCGTCGTGAACAAGATCAAAGTCAAAAGCGGAGGGCGAGGGCGCCCGCCCCACACCGACACTTACTTACTTCAAAGTAAACAGCGCATTCACATGCGCCGTCACCGAGACGGTCTGCGGTGAGAACTCTTCCGTTGGCGCCGGCGGAGCTCCCGCCACATTCATCTTCATCATCGCTCCAACCATTGGCATCGGACGCACGTTATCAAACGTGTCTACCGACGCGTAAGATAACTCTCCGAGCGTGCGTCCAGCGCTCCGGGCCAGCGACGCTGCCGACTCATGCGCCCTCCGGTATGCATCGTCCACGGCCTTGGCCTTGGCCGCATCCATGTCTTCCAGCGTGTAGTTCAGCGACTGCGTGTCCGTGATGTCCGCATCGGCGAGTTGCTGCACGATCGGCGCAACCTTGGAGAAATCTTTCAGCTTTACCGAAACACTGGCATTCACCCGGTATCCAACCAACTTTCGTTTCGCCGTCTTGTAGTCATACACCGGTTGGAGAGAAAGGGAGCCGAACTCCGCCGTCTTGGGATCGATCCCATTCGACCGCAGAATCTGCCGCACCTGCTCAGTGGACTTGGAAGCGTGATCGTAGGCCTCACGCGAGGTCGCTTCCTGCGCCGAGATATTGAATTGCATCACGGCAGTATCGGGATTGGCCTCAAACTTCCCATCAGCGCCGACAAAGACGGTGTTGGGTTGGGCGGCGACGGTGGGACGATCCTGAGCGAAAGCGGTGGAAGCCAGCAATGCAAGCAGCAAGGTAAAAGCAGTCTTCATGATTCTCTCCTGACGAGTCAACCATAATGCCACAGGATGGGGAGAGATGGATGTGTGGGGCGGGCGCCCTCGCCCGCCGATTTTGACTCAGCCTTTGATTTCTATTGACAACTTCAAAGGCGGCGGGCGAGGGCGCCCGCCCCACACATGCACAAGCCGCTCATCGCACTCGCAGCGGACGATCCAGCCTTACCTCGAGAATGGTTCCTTTTTGCAGTTGCAACCTGTGGTCGCTGAATATCGTTCGCATCACGGCCACAGTAGTTCCTGCTGTCGTACTCATTCCACTGGAATCCGGATCATGATGCGCGCTGCCTGGTCCTTCGCGCTCGATTTCGCCTTCGTCGCCAATGGTCAGACCGTGCTCTCCGGGGACCGCAGTAATCGTCGCCATCAGCGGCGCCCATCCGCGCTGCGTTTCGATTTCATCAAAGCTGAGCAAGAGGCGAGGATGAAATCCACTTCCCACGGCGCTAACATGCCCCTTGATCCTGGCGCCATGGAGAATGATGGTTTCGTCGGGCCCCATCATGTCTTCTTCCAGCTTCGCTTTGAAGCGCTTGCCCGGCCGGACTTGGTTGACATCCAGCCTTTCATCGAGGCGGATCAGGAACGTGGTCCCGTCAGCGATCGCGTGTGGAGGAGCTGACTTCTCGTAGTGGTCACGATCTTGAGCACGAAGTGTCACGGTCGCGAACATTAAAGCCAGAAAGCAAAACCAGGACGAACGCGCACGCATAAGCATGACCTCCGCGGGACTGTCAGCTGGTTGGATGTGTGCCCCATCGAAATTGCTGCCTGATACGGGCTGACGGGCGAGTATATGAAGGCCAGCTTAAATGCGGGTGCTTTGGCGAGGATTTGCTGCAACTCGATTCGAGCGATTCTCGCCAACTCGGCGTCATCCTAAGGGACTTTAGTCCCGAAGGATCTGGCGCGGGTCGGTCATGCGCTAGCCTGCTGTAAATGCGCCACACGCAAGATGCTTCGCAAGCTCAGCATGACGCCTGAGGTAGTAGGGAATTGCGGTACGCCGATCTAAGAGGAACTTTTTGCAGAAGTGGAATAAGCGAAGCGTTGTACCTGGGCATTGACCTCTTTGCGCAAATCAGGCCAGATACTTTGATCCATCTCAAGAAAAACTTTTACGACTTCGGGATCGAATTGCCTTCCCGCCCACAATTTGATCTCGTCACGCGCTGCCGCGAGAGATTGTGCCGGACGATATGGCCGGTCAGAAGTGATGGCATCGAGCGTGTCTGCCACCGAGAACATACGCGCTCCCAGTGGGATCTCCTCACCCTTTAACCCGCGCGGGTAACCAGTGCCGTCATACTTTTCCTGGTGAGCGTAGACGATTTCAGCGGCCTCGCCGAGGAACGGGATCTTTTTCAGGATCTCGTAGCCGTGGAAGCAGTGCTCCTGCATGATCAGAATTTCATCGGGAGTCAATTTGCCGGGCTTGCGCAGGATGGCGTCAGGAATGGCCATCTTGCCGATGTCATGCAGGAAGGCGCCGCGAGCAATCACGGCAATCTGGTCTTTTGACAATCCCATGGCGCGGGCAATCGCGATAGTAAACGCGGTGACGCGCTTGGAGTGACCCTCGGTCTCGGCATCCTTCTTGTCCAGAGCATCGCCCAGCGCTTCAAGCGTAATGTCGTAAGAACGTTCCAGATCGACCAGAGCTTTTCTCAGCTGTTCGGTGCGGGCAGCGACCAGAGATTCCAGCCCGGTCTGGTAAGCGCGGTTCTCCTGCTTCAGGCGGCGATTCTCCAGCGCCCGGCGAACGGTGGCCAACAGTTGTTCGCGTTCGAACGGCTTCAGCAGGTAGTCGTAGGCGCCGTTGCGGATCGCTGCCAGCGCCACCGAAATATCGTGGACTGCGGTGACCATCACCACCGGCATTTCGGGAAAGCGCTCTTTGGTTCTTTCAAGCAGGCCGATGCCGTCCAGGTTGGCCATCATCAGGTCGGACAGCATGAGCTCGAATTCCTCGCCGGATTCGAGCAGGGCCAGCGCTTCCATCCCGGAAGACGCCTGCCGGCACTTGTAGCCTGCAGTGGTCAGCATCGAGGACACAATCTCGCGGATGGTCTCCTCGTCGTCGACAACCAGGATGCGGTCAACTGGCATGATTTTCTAGAGTCTACGGCCAATTCTACCGTAGTTCCGAGATTCCGAAAGTAACCAGAAGGACAGGGAAAGCCCACTGGTCTTCCGGGCAAGCGTGCTATTAAGAGAATGAGCGCTTTACCCTGGTTTCGCTGAACCAGTTGCGACGAACCAGCCGCGATGAATCTATTGAGTTTCTCTACCTGGCTTGCGTTGGGGGACCTTACTGTCCCCGGTCTGACCCCACAGGAGTCGGCGGCCCTGGTGCTGCTCGCCGCCAGCCTGCTGGTTTTCCGCGCCTTTCGGGAACGCTACCTGCTGATCTGGACTCTGGGTTGGCTGGCCTACTTCGTCTCCCGCTGGACCCTTGCAGGGGCCGCCGGGCCAGTTCCTCCCTATCTGATAGCGATCTCGCAGGCCGAATTCGTGTTGGCGGTGTGTCTGTTCGCCGCCGCGATCTTTGTCTACACCCATGCCCGCGGACTGCTGGCGCCATTGCTGCTGATTACGCTGATCGTAATGGCCTTCGCCGTCGCCAGGGTCTGGTTCTGGCCGGAGTCGATCACCCTGCGCGTGGCGCTCGAAGTGGCTTACCGCCTTGTCGCAGTGACCGCGGCCTTCCTTCTGATTCGCTATCGCTGGGCACGCTGGGAAATCGGTCCCTGGCTGCTAAGCGTCAGCCTGTTGATGCTGCATCTCCACTGGGCCCCGATCAGCTCACACTTGCCCGCCGGATTCGGCTTGATGGTCTGCCTGCTGGCCGGGCTGAGCATGCTGCTGCTGGTTTTCGATGACTACAAGTTACACATGCAGCGCCTGGGGGTAGTGAACGCGCTCACCACGAGCATCACTCGGGCCCAACACCACGGGCCTATCATGGCCACCGCGCTCGAAGAACTTAAAGGGCTCATGCGCGCCAAGGCCGCCTGGTTCCGCTTGCTGGAAAACGACCGCATGGTCATTGCCCAGCAGATCGGACTGTCCAAGAGCTTCGTTCAGGACCGTCTCTCGGTCCCGTTGGACGATGACTTTGAACGCACTCTCGGCGCCACCACGCCGGTCGTACTGGAGGCTTCTGCCGCCTCGGAGACTGTCCGTCCCTATCTGAAGAACGAAGGATTTCACCATATCGTGATGGTGCCGGTGCTGGGGAAGAAGTCGGTGATCGGGACGCTGGCCCTGGGCAGCCGTCATCGCCTCCACTACTCGCCCGATGAAATGGAGTTTCTCGTCACCACGGCCCACCAGTTGGGACTGGCGGTCGAAAACCTGCGCCTGGTGGAACAGATCCTGCGCTCGCATCGGCAGTGGACCAACACCTTCGACTCCATCCACGACCTGGTCCTGCTGCACGACTCGGAATTTCGCGTGATGAAAGCCAATCATGCTCTGCTCGAACGCCTGCACCTTGCGCCCGCCGACGTCGTAGGTCAGCTTTGCGAGAGCGTGCTGCCGCACAACAATGGACAGTGGAAGGGATGCCCTTACTGCGGGCATTCCGAGGAAGGCTTCCACGAAGGGCAGGACCCCGGGTTCGGCGGCTTCTCGATGGTTTCTACCTCCTCGTATGTGGAGCAGGGCAGCAAGCAGAAGGGGACGATCCACGTGGTGCGCGACACCACCGACCGCCGCATCGCCGAGGAGAAATACCATCTCCTCTTCGATCAGATGCAGGAAGGCGTTTTCGTCGCCACTCCCGAGGGCAAACTGCTGGATTGCAATGACGCCTTCATTCGTATGCTGGGACACACCAGCCGCGAAGAACTGATGGCGTTGAACGTGGACGCTGAGCTTTACGCCTCCCACGAACAGCGTGATGTCTTCCGGCGTGAAGTGGAGCTGCACAACTACGTCCGCAATTTTGAAGTCACCCTGCGCCGCAAGGACGGCACGCTGCTCACCGCCATGGAAAGCAGTTTCGCCACCCGCAACGCCGCCGGAAAGATCGAGCGCTACCAGGGCTTCCTGCTCGACATGACGGAGAAGAAGCGCGCCGAAGATGAAATCCGCCGCCGCAACCGCGAGCTTAACGCGCTCAATGCCATGGCGGTCATCGCCACGCAGTCGTTCGATCTCGACGAAATTCTGAACCTCACTCTGCGCCAGGTGATCTACGCTGCTGGGCGCCGAGACCGGCTCCATCTATCTTTGCGATCTGGATGAAACCACTTTCCGCCGCCGTGCGGGCTGGGGACAACGCAGCGCCGAACGCGCCCGCCTCTCTGAAATCAAGTTCACCGAAGGCTTCGGCGAGTTGGTGACCCGTTCCCGCACCGAAGTGATTACCGCCGAGTATGTGCCGCATCTCCCGTCCCAGGTCGCGGAATTCATTCGCGCCGACGGTCTGGCCTCGTGGATTTGGGTTCTGCTGTGGGGAAAAGACGCGCCCATCGGCATCATGGGCATCAGCAGCCGCGAGAGTCGCGAATACACCAGCAACGACGAAAGCCTGCTGGTCGCGATTGGCCGGCAGCTCTCGACCACGGTCGAAAAAGTCCGGCTCTACGAAGAAACCTGCCGCGCCTACGAAGACTTGCGCCACACCCAGGAACAACTGCTGCAGAGCGAAAAAATGTCAGCCGTAGGACAGCTCATCGCCGGCGTCGCGCACGAACTTAACAATCCGCTGACCGCGATCCTCGGCTACGCCCAGCTGCTCGAAAGCGAAGGCCTCGGAGAACGCGCCGCCGACTTCGTCAGCAAGCTTTTCAAGCAGGCCCAGCGCACTCACCGCGTGGTGCAGAACCTGCTGTCGTTCGCCCGCCAGCGCAAGCCGCAAAAGGAGCAAGTTGATATCTGCAAGGTGCTCGACGAAACCCTGGCCCTTCGCGACTACGACTTGAAGGTCAACGACATTAAAGTGGAACGCGAGATCGAGTCCACGATTCCAGCGGTCACCGCCGATCCGCACCAGCTCGAGCAAGTGTTTCTGAATATCATCAACAACGGCGTGGACGCCATGCTGGATTCGGGACGAGTCGGAACTTTGAAAGTCCGGATACACGCCGAAGAGGGAACTGTCATCACCGAATTCCAGGACTCCGGCCCCGGCATCAAGGAGCCGAACCGCATCTTCGATCCTTTCTACACCACCAAGAGCGTAGGCAAGGGCACAGGCCTTGGGCTCAGCATCTGCTACGGAATCATCAAGGAACACGGAGGAGACATCTCCGCGCGCAACCTTGACGCTGGCGGAGCGGTCATCGAAGTTCGTCTCCCGGCCAACGGAAGCGCCGGCGTTCCCGAACCGGCCCTGCCTGCTTCGTCACGCACCTCGGTCATCGAAGGCAGCGTCCTGCTGGTCGAGGACGAAGAAGCAGTTCTCGAATTCGAGCGTGATGTGCTGTCCGGCGCAGGCGCCAGGGTCGTCACTCTGATGAACGGCGACGAAGTGAAAGCCAGACTGCTACAGGAATCATTCGACGCCATGATCATCGACGGCAAAATGGCGAACGGATGGAATGCACCCGACGTCTATCGTTGGATTGTCGAGAATCGGCCCGGCCTGGAAAAACACCTGATGTTCACTTTTTCCAGCGCGGTCGAACCCGAGGTCCGCACCTTCCTGCACGAGCAACAACGTACCGTACCTGGTGAAACCCTTCGAAGTAAGCGACCTGATTTCCCAGGCTCGCCGCCTGCTGCAAAAAACCCAAGCCGCAGTCGCCGGCTAATAGGTGAGAATAAGAGCCGCTCCGCGGCTCAAAGATTCTTCCTCAACGACTTGCCGAACTCTCGCCAACGCCCCTTCATTCCGCCGATACCACACCCAAAGCCCAAGCTTCTTAGCCTCCACCAATCCCGCCTTGGTCAAAATCGCCATATGATGCGAAATGGTCGGTTGGGACAAGTGAATGCGCTGCTCGATGTCCGAAGCGCACAAGCCCACATCCTTGCCAATCGAACATCCGCCTTGTTCCTTGAGGGCCTGCAAGATCCGCCGCCGGGTAGGATCGGCCACCGCGTGGAAGATACGGTCGACTTCAGTTTCTGTCATGAGAGCAGCAATAAATCACGCATCGACAGATGTCAATATGGGACCCCAGGCGTCAGACCCCGGACATCGGACCAGGCCAGAAAGTGAAACTTTTTCGGACAAATCCTAGTCAAATCCTATAGGGGCGGGCTAAGGTCCGGCGTCTGACGCCCGAGGTCGATTTTGCTATTCGAAGGTAGTGATCGTCGACAACTCGAGAAAGTGAAGAAGAGCGAAGGTCTGCTGCCTCCCGGCCAGTCGCTCACACTCAAGTGGCCCGTGCTGCATTATGGTTCTGTGCCGCGTTTTGACCCTGCGACCTGGGACCTGCGCATCAGCGGTCTGGTTGATTCGCCGCTTCGGCTGAATTGGAAAGAATTCAACGCTCTGCCCAAAATCCAGCGGACCAGCGACTTTCATTGTGTGACTCGCTGGAGCCGCTTCGACAACCGCTGGGACGGCGTAGCCTTCCAGGAACTGCTGGCCCGCGTGCATCCCAAGTCAACCGCGGCCTACGTACTGGTCCACGCCGAGCAGGGATACACCGCCAATGTGCCCTTGGCCGATCTGGACCGTCCAGAGGTTCTACTTGCCACTCACCACGACGGCGAGGCCCTGACCGCAGAGCATGGCTACCCGCTACGCCTAATCGTTCCGCATCTCTATGCCTGGAAGTCGGTGAAGTGGTTGCGTGGCCTGGAATTTCTCGACCATGACGTGGCTGGATTCTGGGAACAGAATGGCTACCACATGTACGGGGATCCGTGGAAAGAGCAGAGGTTCAGCAGGTGATGAAGCGGACGTTAGGCTTCAGACCTCGGACATTAGGCTTCGGATGTCAGGGCTTGCCCTTCGGTCGAGTCCAGCGGCAACCATCCCCTAACCGGCGTCATCCTGATTGACCTTCAGGCCATGAAGGATCTAGCGCGGACTACCCAATGCTGCCCAGCACCACATCCGCTAAACGCCAGATGCTTGCAAGCTCAGCATGACGCCCCCGCACGAGAGGTGAATTCTTTGCTGAGGCCCGAAGTCTGAGGTCCGACACCTGAGGCCGACGTCTGCCACCCCGCTCCGTCACTTCTTCAGAATCGGATTGTAGCCATCCTTCACCAGTTGGGTGCGGGCGCCTTCTGCGTCCTTGATGTCCGAAAAAGGCCCGACCTGCACATGAAATAGCTTGTCTGCCGGCGCGTTGGCGGCGAAGGCGGCGTATTGCTTTTTCTTCAGCGCATCCACTAAGGCTTGGGCATCGTCCTGTTTACTGACCGCTGCTACCTGCACGAAGTAGTTGCTCTGGCCTGCGACCACCGCAGTCGGATCCGGTGGCGAGTCGTTGTCGGCGGACGCGGATTTGGCAGCAGGGGTCGCGGGCGCGTCGGCAGTTTTTTCCGTGAGCTCAGCGTTCGGATCTTTCTGTCCGACTGCTTTATAGAACGTCAGATCAGAAGGGGCGTGAGGCTCCGCGGCTTTCACCGCGGTAGGGCGAATGCTGCTGGGGCCACTGACTGCCGCCTGGACGTCTCCCATGGGCTTGGCGGAGCTCTTGCCCAGCGAATATCCCATTCCAAAGAACACCGCGCACAACGCTACCAGCCCAAAGAAAAGCACCAGCATCTTGCCTGTGCCCAGCGTAATCTCTGTGTCTTCAGAAACCGCCATGTTTCATTCCACCTCGCCGTGTGACATTCCGAACCGCTATCTCAGCTCTTGCTCCCGTCGGTTTTGCCCAGCAATTTCTGCAAGCCGGAAAAGAAGTCCACCGGAACGGGGAAGATTACAGTGGTGTTCTTTTCTACTCCGATCTCAGTCAAGGTCTGCAAATACCGCAACTGTATGCTGACCGGCTCCGTGGCCAGCAGGGCGGCGGCATCCACCAGGCGTTGCGCGGCGGAAAATTCGCCTTCTGCGTGAATGATCTTTGAGCGCTTTTCCCGTTCCGCTTCGGCCTGTTTGGCCATGGCGCGCAGCATGGTCTCTGGCATGTCCACCTGTTTGACTTCCACATTCGTGACTTTCACGCCCCACGGCGCGGTGTGCGTGTCCAGAATGCTTTGCAGGCGCAGGTTGATTTTTTCGCGATGGGAGAGAAGTTCGTCCAGTTCCTGCTCGCCAAGGACGGAGCGCAGGGTGGTCTGAGCGAATTGCGATGTCTGGTAAACGTAATTGGAGACCTCGACGACCGCCTTGCGCGGCTCAATCACCCTGAGGAAGATGACAGCATTCACTTTGAGCGTCACGTTGTCGCGAGTGATGATGTCCTGGGGAGGAACTTCCAACGCTTCCTGCCGCAACGAAACCCGCACCATGCGATCCAGCGGAGCGAAGACAAAAATAAGCCCCGGGCCCTTGGCATCGGCCAACAGACGCCCCAGGCGGAAAATTACCCCGCGTTCATATTCGGCCAGGATCTTGATGGAACTGAGGAAGTAAAGGACAACAACGATAACGACGATGCCGGTGAAGGACAAACCCATCCGAAGCCTCCGCGCCTGAACGTCAGGAACGCTTCTGTGGCGGATTGTACCGCAACATGCTTAAGGATACGGCATCTCCCTGGCCACGGGGGTGCCTCGCAAGATGCCAGCGCGATGCTCAAACGGTATTGGTGGACGGAACTTGCTGCGCAACCGTGGAAGGCTCCACACGCAACTGCAGTCCGTCCACGCCAAGAACCACAACCGTCTGCCCGGCCGGCACGCCACTCGCAGACGTTGCATCCCAAATTTCGCCGTGGACGAAGATTTTCCCGCGCGGTGAAAGCGCAGTTTGCGCGATGCCGACTTCTCCCACCAGCCCCTGCGCTCCGGTCACGACTTTGTTGGCCCGTGCTTTCAGTGCGATGCTCATGAGGAAGACTGTGATCCCGCCCAGCGGAATGCTCACCGCCAGCGCGGTCAGAAGATGCACTCGCATTTCCGGGATTGGCGCGTCCACCAGCAACAGTCCACCCAAGACCATAGTCACCATTCCGCCGATTGCCAGAACGCCGTGGGCTGCGAACTTGGCTTCGAGCGCGAACAACGCAAACGATGCAAAAATCAGGACCACTGCCGCAAAACGCACCGGCAAGAGATTGAGCGCAAAGACTGCCAGCAGGATGAACACGACTCCAACTGTGCCGGGCACCACGGCGCCGGGATGGTTAAACTCGGCGTAGAGCGATAACCCTCCGATGGCCAGAAGGATAAACGCAATGTTGGGGTCCATGATGAAGGCCAATATCCGTTGCTTGAGCGTCATGTCAAACGGGCGGATGGGTTCGTTCTCCAAATTCAGGGTGATGGTCTTCCCGTCAAAACGTTTAACGACTTTGCCTTGCATTTGCTGCAGCAGGTTTTGCTCGCTGGGCGCCACATAGTCAATCAGCTTCTGGGTGAGCGCCTCCTGCTCGGTGAAAGACTTCGACTGGCGGACCGTGCTCTCGGCCACTTCGACATTGCGCCCACGCTTAGAAACCACAGAGCGCATCAGCGCAGCGGCGTCATTCTCCATCTTCTCCTTCATCACGTCGTCCACCTTGCCGCCGCCCAGCGTGACCGGATGGGCCGCGCCGGTGTTGGTTCCCGGAGCCATGGCGGCCACATCTGCGCTTTCTAAAATGAAGAAGCCAGCAGACGCCGCCCGGCTCCCGCCGGGTGTGACGTAGATAATCACGGGGACGGGCGAGGCCAGAATTTTCTCGATGATGTTGCGGGTGGATTCCAGCAGGCCGCCGGGCGTGTTTAACTCGATCAATAACGCCTGGTCCTTGTCGCGATCGGCCTGCGCCAGTGCGCGTTCGATGTACTCCTGGGTAATGGGATGAATGGCGTCGTTGACCACAATCTTCAACACGTCCGCCGAGGAGGGAAGGGATGCGGCCAACAGCAGCCCGAAGACACACAACCAGCGCGAAAGGAAAACCGGTTTCATAAAGCAAACCTCTAGTTTCTATTGTCGCTCAAAACAGTCCACGTAGGGGCGGGCGCCCTCGCCCGCCCAGCCGAGCGCAGCTCGGCTGACGGGGTGAGCGGAATGCAATTGGTATGGTCACAGACTTGGCGAGCTTCGCTCGCCTGCCCGGACGAGGGCGTCCGGGCCTACGTGGTTCGTAGAGCTTCTCTAGTCCTTGAACTTCCAGCGGGTGGCGCTCTCCATGAATTTCTTTTCGTAAAGCCCGAAGGCCATGCTGGGGCGAACCGCAAACACCGGCTCTTTCATGGAAAGAATGTCTTGCTCCATGCCCGCCATATCAAAGTTGTACTTGGGCTTGTATTTCTTGAGAAACACGCGGCGGACGGGCACTTCGGCGATCTCAGCAACGCCTTCGACCACTACCGCTTCTTCCGCCTTTTCGGTGCAAACCACGCAGCGCGGATTTCCCGCGAGATTCTTCGCCTTGCGCGACTGACTACCCGTGCTGAACAGAAAAGCTCCATCCAGCCAGAGACCCCAGACCACCATAGTGTGGGGAGAGCCGTCGGGCTTCACGGTGGTGATCCAGTAGTTATGACTCTTACGCAGGCGCTGCTCAGCCCACTTCCAGGGGAGAAGCCCCTTTTTGCTTTTCGGCATTCCGTACCCAGGTATGTCAGGACGGCTGGGTTTAGGATCGGCTTTCTTACGCTCTTTGGCCATGGCGATGTCCTCCGCGGACAAACATGATCGAAGCGACTTGCGAGGATGTCAAATTGCCACGAACCACGTAGGGGCAGATGTCCTCATCTGCCCAGTCGAGCGCAACTCGACTATTTCTGGGAAATCAAACCTTGCGCAGCTTCGCTCCGCTGGGCAGATGAGGACATCTGCCCCTACGTGGTTCGTGGTGATCTTCGCGGGTCACGGCTTCTGCGTCGGACGCAACAGCACTTCACTGACGAACGATTGCGGCGCCTGCGTCACCAGCATGGCCACAACGTGGGCCACATCGTCCGATTGCAGCATCTTCTTCGGGTCCTTGCCTTCGTGCGGGCTCAGGTCGGTGTGCACCGATCCCGGACAAACCACGGACACTCGAATATTGTGCACGCGCAGTTCTTCCGCCACCGAATAACTCAGCCCGTTCAATCCCCACTTGGACGCAGCGTAAGCTGCGCCGTTGGGCAGCGCATTTTTTCCGGCGAGGGAAGAGATGTTCACAATGTGGCCGCCACGGGCGCGAATCATCATCGGAGCGAAACTGCGCATGCAATAGAAAACTCCGCGCAGGTTCGTGTTCATGACCTGCTCCCACGATGCGGGAGACATCTGGTGCAGCGGGCCAGAAAAGCTGCCGACTCCGGCATTGTTAACGAGAATGTCGGCGCGCCCCGACGTGCGCTCGACCAGTGCGGCGAGCGCTTCCACGGAGGCCAAGTCGGTCACATCGCACTCGGCGACTTCAGCCTTGCCGCCCGATTTAAGGATGGCTTCAGCTGTGGCTTCGAGCGGCGCCCGCCGGCGTCCACAAAGGAAAGTGACGGCCCCCATTCGGGCCAAACGGCCTGCAATGGCGGCCCCGATGCCGCCGCCGGAACCGGTCACGATCGCCACCTGTCCTTGAAGGGAATTCTCGTTAATGCTTGCCATAGGACAACAACCTCCGGGGCGTTTTCATCTACATTTAGACCACACGCGAGCGCCCTCGCCCGCATCTTACAAGACCGGGAGATAAACCGTTGTAAAGACAAGCTTGCCTTAGACGAGACACATACTTATAATCCGCCTCACCGGAAACGCTGCCTGGGCGTGCTGGACAGTAGCAGCAATAGGGACGCATTTCCGGAGCCCGTCCGAATGGGCACGGCACGATCTGTAAAGACCCGCGCTGTCTGGCTTGGGCGATACCTCGGCGCTGTCGCCGTTTTTCCCGAATATCTAAGGAGCGATTCGAATGAAGACGAGTCTAGTGGCGTTGTTGCTGGTGTTGGCTAACTTGGCATCGGCTCAGACGCCGGCGCCGCCGGCGTCTCAACCGCAGGCAGCTGCAGCACCGGCCCAGGCGCAAAAGAAGGAAATCAAAGATCCCGCCGAATACAACGCTTACGTCGGCGCAGTCCAGCAGACCGACGCCACCGCGAAGATCAGCGGACTGGAAGCCTTCCTCACTCAGTATCCCAACAGCGTGATGAAAGAGGATGCGCTGGAATTACTGATGGGCACCTACCAGCAGGCCAACAACCAGGCCAAAGTCATCGACACGGCGAACCGCCTTCTGGCGGCGAACCCCGACAACGCCCGCGCCCTGGTGCTGCTGGCTTACAACGAGCGCGCCGCCCAGAAGTGGCCGGACGCCAAACAACACGCCGAGCGTGGATTGCTGGCGGTCGAGAAGATGGCCAAACCGGATGGAGTTTCTGATGCGGATTTCACCAAGCAGAAGGGGCAACTGAGCGGGCTGCTGAACAGCGTCGCCGGTTTTTCCGCCCTGCAGCAGAAAGACTACGCGGGGGCGCAAAAGTATCTCCGCCCCGCCGTTGAAGCCGACCCCAATAACGTCGAGAACGTCTATCCGCTGGCTCTCTCATATTTGACCGCTACTCCTTCCGATGACGTCAACGGATTGTTTTTCATTGCTCGCGCCGCCAATCTGGTTGCCGATCCGGCAGGGAAGGCGTCGATCATCAAGTTTGGACACAGCCGGTACGTGAAGTATCACGGCACCGAGCAGGGTTGGGATGACTTGTTGGCCCAGACCAAAACCACACCGTTACCGCCCGCCGGGTTCACCATCGCGCAATACGTTCCGCCCACGCCGCAGCAGCAGGCAGCCGACTTGGTGAAAACAAAAAAGCCCGAAGAAATGAGTTTCGCGGAATGGGAGCTGGTTCTCTCCGTCGGAACGCAAGAGGATCAGGACAAAGTCTGGAATTCGCTGAAGGGTAAGAACCTCCAGATGGCGGAAGTGCAGGTGATTGCAGCTTCGCCTACCAAGCTCGAGCTGGCCGCCAGCGTGGATGATATTGACCAGAAGCGCGCCGACATCGAACTGGCCTTTCCCGGACCGATTCCAGCGAGAAGCCTACCCAAAGTTGGAGACAAGATTAATTTTGAAGGCACACCCGTTTCCTACACTCCGAGCCCCTTCGTCATGGTGATGGAAAAGGGTGCGCTCTTGACCAAGGCAGCACCTGCGGCACCAAGGAAGCCGCCGGTGCACAAGAAGCCGCAGTAACGGCGCGTCGTTGGATAAATTAGAAAGGACAAGCGATGACGCGTAAAGGCAAGCTCGCAATTGCGGTAGCTATGGGATTGCTCGCCGTCGTGGTCGCCACGGCCGTTTACGCCCAGGACAAATACTCTCTGAAATCGCCCAGTGGAATCGCGTTCTCCGACTTCAGAGGATACGAGGACTGGGCGGTGGTCTCTTCCGCACGGACCGACGAAGTACTCAAGGTGATCGTCGCCAATCCGCTCATGATCAAGGCGTACAAGGCCGGCATTCCTGGCAATAGCCAGCCTTTCCCGGATGGCTCCATGATCGTGAAGCTCCAATGGAAGCCGAAGAAGAGCACGGAGGCGCAGTTCGTCGTAGATGTACCAGACGTCTTTAGCCAAGCCTTCGTCATGGAGAAGGACAGCAAGAGATTTCCGAAGAGCGGCGGATGGGGATACGCGGTGCTCAACTACGAAGCCGCATCGGACAAGTTTACAGCCGATCCCAACAGCCCCTCAGACTGCGGAAACACGTGCCATACGGTCGTGAAGGCGAAGGACTACATCTTCCACCCGTACCAGAAACGTTGAACCACGATTTCCACGATAAAAGGCAGCCCCCAGGGCTGCCTTATTTTTGGGAGATGAAATAGTTGGAAGATGGCGTCCCGCCCGGCCCAGGCGAGGCATTCCGAGCCGCAGATCTAGTCCCGCTGGTTCTTCGACTCCGCTGGACCCCTCGCACTCGAGACGTTTGGCTCTGCTGAGGATGACAGCGGGGAGGTCCCCTCTAGCGCATCGCTTTCTTCTCATACCCGACCGGTCGCGCGCTACGCGGCGGACGTTTCACCCCATCGCGCAGTTGCCGGACGTCAATCTTGAGTTCTGAAATGGTGCGGCTCAGAGTGTTGCGGTGCATTCCAAGTTCGCGCGCGGCGCGGCATTGGTTGCCTTTGTTCTCCTGCAGGACCGTCAGGATAAATTTCTTTTTGAATTCGCGCACCGCTTCAGAGTAAAGAATGTTACTCCGGTACATCTGTATGATAAGCGCTTCGAGCTGATCTCTCACGGCGTCTCTCTTTCTGCGCGAAAAAATCGCGGCCGCAAAAATGCCAATAAATAACTTTTGTGCCGACTGTCTACTTCACCGGGTGTGAGACGGTACGTTACCGGCCGGGACTGTCTGCGGCACACGGCGCAGTAAATCCAGTCCCTGGTAAAACTTGGCCCGCAATTCCGCGGGCGCGGCCCAGATAGCTGCCCGCCCTACTGCCTGGAAGTACGGGGCCCACTGAGAATCTGCAAGCCAACTGGATGTCGGCGTGAATGCGGTCATGCTCACCACGATCACAGCCACAATCAAGCAGCCCCGCAGCAGCCCCAACGCCCCACCCAGAAGCCGGTCGAGAAAACTGAGACCGGACGTCTTCATGATCCATCGGGCAGTCCGGCCAGCTACACCGGCGGCCACCGCGACGGCAAAAAAAATAATCAGGAACCCTGCACTCTCAGCCACCCATACCGATTTCAAGTACCTCTCAAACCAACCGGCCAGGACCTGATACTGCCACGCTGCCACCAGGTATCCTGCGATCAGGCCCGCCAGGTGAAATGCCTCCTGGAAGAACCCCGAGTAAGCCGCCTGGATGGTTGACGCCAACACCACCAGGATAATCACCCAGTCCGCGCCGTTCATGCCGCCTTCCTGCGCTTCACTCTGCGGCCAAATACGGTGCGGCTAAACATCCAGCTCGAGTCCCGTGAGCTGGTGGTAAGCCTCGACATATTTCTCGCTGGTCCGGCGCGCCACTTCGGCGGGAAGAGCCGGCGCCGGTGGTTGCTTGTTCCAGCGAATCTCTTCCAGAAAGTCCCGCACGTATTGCTTGTCAAACGACTCCTGCGCGTGCCCCGCGGAATACTTGTCGGCCGGCCAGAAGCGGGAAGAGTCGGGAGTAAGCACCTCGTCCGCGAGGGTGATGCCGCGGGGAGTGCGCCCGAACTCGAACTTGGTGTCGGCGATGATAATCCCTTTTTGCAACGCGTAATCGGCGGCCTTCTTATAAACCGCGAGAGTGAGATCGCGCAGCTGGCCGCTCAATTCCGGTCCGACCATCTTGGACATCTCGGCAAACGAAATATTCTCGTCGTGTCCACTGGTGGCCTTGGTCGAAGGCGTAAAGATAGGCTCAGGCAACCGGTCCGATTCCCGCAGGCCTTTAGGCAATTCAATGCCGCAGACCGTCCCGGTGGCTTTGTATTCCTTCCAGGCTGATCCGGAAATGTAGCCGCGCACGACACACTCCACGGGAAACATGTCGGCGCGCGCCACAATCATCGAACGTCCGCGCAGCTGGTCGGCGTACTTCTGCAATGGCGCCGGATACTGGCTCACGTCGGCGGTCAGAAGATGGTTAGGAACAAGGTCGCGAAGATATTCAAACCAGAAGAGCGAAATTTGCGTCAGCACCCGGCCTTTGTGAGGGATGCCAGTAGCCAGTACATAATCGAATGCGGAGATGCGATCGGTGGCCACAAACAGCAGCCGATCTGCATCCAGGGTGTAGACGTCGCGGACTTTTCCGCTGGCGTGCAGTTTCAGTTCGGGGAAGTCGGTCTGCAACAAAACGGAGTCGAGAAGTTCAGGGCTCATGAGTGAAATTCTACAGGCAGAAATCGTCGCGTATTCTAGTCCTAAAGAAATTTTTGTCAACGGCTGGTCTTGGGTTTGCTTGCGTACACAGCATCTTGCAGAATGCAATTTCATTGACACATCCGGCAGGCGGCTGCATTGCCCGCCAGTCAAGGCTTTTGGCTGATCGCGATTGTGGAAAACCTGAGGATGCCTGTGCAAGAACGCGAGCCGCAGCGTGCAGGTGGTTACATCGTTCGATCGAAAACATTCCATCTTGTCATTCCGAAGCCAGCTTCATCGGCGAGGAATCTGCTTCCTGCCGGCAGCAAAACAGCAGATTCCTCGCGCGACAAGCCGCGCTTCGGAATGACAATTCTTTTGGTGACTGTTCAATCACACAAGTGTTCACCGTGGAGGCAGCGTGCAGGTGCTTGCATCGTTCGATCGAAAACATTCCACCTTGTCATTCCGAAGCCGGCTTTATCGGCGAGGAATCTGCTTCTTGCCGGCAGCAAAACAGCAGATTCCTCGCGCGACAAGTGGCGCTTCGGAATGACGATTTTTTGGTGACCGCTCAATCACACTTGCCGCGGCAGAGTACGGTCGCCGCAATCCCACGCGGGACTGCGCTATACTTGAGTTGCGATGTCGGCAGACCTGCAAAAGACGTTTTACCTGCAAACTTTCGGCTGCCAGATGAACGCCCACGATTCTGAGAAGGTGGTCGGCACGCTCCTGTCCCAGGGATACCAGCAAGTTTCCAGCGTCGAAGAAGCCGGGCTTATCCTCTACAACACCTGTTCCATTCGCGATAAAGCCGAGCAGAAAGTCTTTCACCGCCTGGCCGACTACAAGAAACTACAGAAGCAGGGCAAACGTTTTGGGGTGTTGGGCTGCGTGGCGCAACAGGAAGGCGAAAAGATTTTCGAGCGCGCGCCGCACGTTTCAATGGTCTGCGGCTCCGCATCGTATCGCAATCTGCCGCAAATGCTGGTGCAACTCGAGGCAGGGAAGCAGCGCATTACCGGTCTCGACGATCGTGAGACCGACGAGTGCTTTGAAACCGAGTTCACCGCCCGCACCAACCCGCACCGTGGTTACCTCACCATCATTGAAGGCTGCGACAAATTCTGCGCCTACTGCGTCGTACCTTTTACGCGCGGTAAAGAGCGCAGTCGCACCTCAGATTCCGTTTTGGCGGAAGCCCGGCAGATGGCCGATCTCGGCTACACCGAGGTCCAGCTTCTGGGCCAGAACGTGAATTCCTACAAAGATCCGTCAGGCAAGAAAACTTTTGCCGAACTGCTCGCTGCGGTGGGAGAGCTCGCGGGCATCCGGCGAGTACGGTTCACCACGTCGCATCCCCGTGATTTCGGCCGCGACATCATCCAGGCCATCGAATCGCTTCCAACCTTGTGCGACCACGTGCATCTGCCTGTGCAGAGCGGGTCCGACCGCGTATTGCACGCCATGCAGCGGCTCTACACCCGCGAACAGTATCTGGAACGCATCTCCTGGATGAAGGCGGCCAAGCGGGAAATCAGCATCACCTCCGACATGATCGTCGGCTTCCCGGGCGAAACCGAGGCAGATTTTGAGGACACCCTGGCTCTGATTGACGAAGTCGAGTACGACAGCATTTTCTGCTTCAAATACTCGCCACGCCCCAACACGCCGTCGTTGCAACTGGAAGACGCGATCCCTGACGAAGAGAAATCCCGCCGGCTCATCTTTTTACAAGAGCGCCAGCGGGAGATCCAAAGACGCATTTATCAACGCCATGTGGGCCAGACCCTTGAAGTGATGGTTGAAGGGAAGAACGAAGCCCGCGGCCAGTGGATCGGCCGTACTTCGCAGAACAAAACGCTGAACTTCACGGCGCCGCAGGGTGTGGTTCCGGAAGCGGGCAGTTATGTCCCTGTGGTTACCACCGAGAGCTTTCCCAACAGCTTGTTGGGCGAAATGGTGATATAAGGAGCGAAGACGGTGCGCTTTCAGATTGATGATTTTAGATTGCAGATTTCAAACACGAAGTACGAAATCTGAAATCTAAAATCTTCATTCTGAAATCGGTGGGGGCCACGATGGAAGTCGAAATGAAAATTCGCGGACTCATGATGGATCCAGTGACCAACATGCCCATCGTGATCCTGAAGGACACCGGCGGCGACGCCGTTCTGCCCATCTGGGTCGGGATTTACGAGGCCAACGCGATCGCCCTCGAAATCGAGAAAGTCAGCACACCCAGGCCCATGACACACGATCTGATCAAGAATGTTCTGGTCGGACTGGACACGCAGGTGCATAAGGTCGTCGTCACGGAGCTGAGAGAAGACACTTTTTACGCCGTGATCTGGATGGAGCGGCAGGGAAACGTCATCAGCATCGATTCCCGCCCGTCCGATGCTCTGGCTCTCGCGCTCCGCGTAGACTGCCCCATATTCGTCGAAGACGACGTTCTGAAGAATTCCAAACTGGCAGCCAACGTTTCTGATCGCGTGACCAGTGAAGAACTCCGCAAGTGGCTCGAGGGCCTGAACGACGAGGACCTGGGCCGATACAAGATGTGAAGCAGCTTCTGGCTGCTAGCTTCTGGCTACTAGCTAGAAGCCAGGAGCTAGAAGCCAGAAGCGCGTTTCATGCCTGACCCCGCCGAACAACTTCAGCGTATTTATCTCGCCGGATTCGAGCTGCAGACATTCGATCGTTTCCCCAAGTGCATTGGCGTGGTGCGCGACGGTTGCATCGCGCTGCTCGTACCTTCGGTTGGCGGGCTGCAAATGCTGGGCACTCCCGGCTGGCGCCTGGGAGAGGCGATTGGAGTGCTGACGGAGAAGGAAGGCCGCCAGGTCTTTCAAGCCAAGCAGGAGATAGTAGACGCCACGCCAGAAAGACTGGAAGCGATTCGCGGCTTTCGCGCAGACTTGCAGACCATCCTGGACGCGAAACCCTAGGACGAACCACGTAGGGGCGGACGCCCTCGTCCGCCCAGCCGGGCAAAGCCCGGCTAAAGTGTCGGCCATCCCACCCTAAGACCCCGGCGAGCTTTGCTCGCCCGCCCGGACGAAGGCGTCCGGGCCTACGTGGTCCGTGGAGTGACTCTGTCAGGCGACAATGGCAAAGCTGGTCAGGTGCATGCGAAGCTGATCGACGTTCTGCCTCTGGGAGCTGTCGACTGCCAGAAACTCCACGCCATAGTGATACCCCGTCCGATTGCAGATTTTGGCGTCCACCCGTATCGGAGGTGAAGAAAAGGGAGGAGTAAATTCGACGGCGACCTGGTCGCCCAGCCTCAATTCGGCGCCGGCAAAAAGCGCCATCCCGCCTTCGCTAAGCGATGTTCCGCGGCCGTCGAAAATGGAAGCTTTCATGGCGCGAGATACGATCACCCGAATTGGAACGTTGACCTTGTAACGCGGCCAACGTCGTATCGAAGTGGAATCGGGGGAGCGTCCAACTGCGGCGGCTTGGGACATGAGTTGCCCTCAACTGAAGTATCGGCAGCAGGGCCTGAAACTTGAGCCGCGTCCAGCCGGGACCGGGCCCTTTGTCTTAAGTTTACATAATATTCGTTATCGGACATTACATTTATCGCGGCCCCTCCTTGACAGCCCTCTGCAACCGCCGCACTATCTCAGCCATGAAATTCATGACCCTAGCAACCCGCTGCATTTCCCTCGCTACGCTCCTGATCGGGACATCCTTTGCCCAGAACCCGCCCGAACCGGCTTCCGCTCCTTCATCAGCCCCAGTGGTGCGTCCCGCCATTGTCGGCGTTGCCCACATTGGATTGAAAACCGACGATCTGGCGGCGGCCCGCAAGTTCTACACCGGAATCCTCGGCTTCCAGGAACCCTTCAGCCTGGACAAGGCGCCTGGCGAAGGCACAGGCCTGCTGCTTACTTATTTCAAGGTCAACGACCACCAATACATCGAAATTTTCCCCGAGCTGACCGAACCTAAGATGGACCGGCTCTCCCATATATCTTTCGAAACCGCCGATGCCGAGCAGATGCGTCTCTATCTGGCCAGCCGCGGCGTCAAGGTGCCCGACAAGCTCGAACCCATGCAGGACGGCAACCGTGGCTTCGATGTCAACGATCCCGACGGCCACGACGTGGAGTTCGTGGAGTATCGCCCCGGTTCCCTGCACAGCCGCAACTTTGGCAAGTTTCTTCCTGACACCCGAATTTCGACTCGCATCATCCACGTCGGCGTGGTGGTCAAAGACCGCGCCGCTGCCGACCGTTTCTACAAAGATATTCTGGGATTCAAACTGCAGTGGCAAGGCGGCATGAAAGACACGGCCAATGATTGGGTCGCCATGCGGGTTCCCGAAGGGACCGACTGGCTGGAATACATGTTGAACGTGAAGAATCCCGACCCGCACACCCTAGGCGTCATGCACCATTTGTCTCTGGGCGTGCCTGACATACAGGCCGGATACAAGACGGCGACTTCGCGGGGATACAACGCGAAAGAGAAGCCACAAATCGGCCGAGACGGTAAGTGGCAGTACAACATGTACGATCCCAACTTCACCCGGGTTGAACTGATGGAGCCAAAGCCAGTCCAAAAGCCATGCTGCTCGCCGATCATGGAGCAATAAGACCACACCGGCGTCCTGTCATCCTGAGCGCAGCAGGATCATTCGCCAGGCGAATGATCCTGTGGAGTCGAAGGACCCCTATAGTTGTCACTCAAGTGGAAGGCCTATGTTTTTACTGCAGCCGGAAAGATCCCCCGCTCTCCGAGGCCACTTTCGCTGCCAGGGGTCCTTCGACTGCGTAGCTGCTCCGCGTCGCGAAGCAGCGACTCCGCTCAGGATGACACTACTTTTTTGAAGCTAGCTGCCGCACTGGCTCCGCCGCCAGCACGATCCGAGGATGAAATAGCGTGCCCGCGATCCGGGTTGCGATGGCGATCAGTTCCCTTTGCCCGGCGAAAACCTTCACCTGCCGCGCCTGGGACATCTCCGGCAAATTCACCGCGCGCCCATTACGAATCAGCGCGGCCGCGTCTTCGCTGGCTGTGACGCAGGGAAACTCAGGCAGGAGCTGGCGCGGGTGAATGAAAACTTCATCGATCTCACCCGCCTTGCAGGCCCGATCCAGTTCCTCGAGCGTACGGGCTTGGCCCAGGTCGAACTCGCCAAGCGTGGTACGGCGAAGCGACTGCAGATGGGCTCCGCAGCCCAGCTGCTTGCCCATGTCATGTGCGATGGACCGCATGTAGGTGCCGGATGCCACCCGGGCGCGAAAACTCGCCTGATCGCCCTCGACTCCCAGGATCTCGAATTCCTTGATTTCTACCTGCACCGGTTTTAGTGCAACTTCCTGGTGCTTGCGGGCCAGTTTGTAGGCCGGCACTCCCTTTATCTTCTTAGCCGAAAAAGGAGGCGGCATCTGCTCGATCGATCCTACAAACTGTGTGGCCAGTGAACGTAATTGTTCAAGTGACACATTAACTGCCGCCACCGGGCCTTGGGCTTCGCCGTCGGAATCGTAGGTGTCGGTGGCGAACCCGAAGCGGACCACGCCCTCATAGGTCTTGCCGGAAGATCCGTAAAACTGTGCCAGACGGGTAAGGTTGCCCGTGACCAGTGGCAACACTCCAGTCGCCAAAGGGTCGAGCGTGCCAAGGTGTCCCACCGAAGGCTGCTGCAGAATGCGGCGCACCCGGTTGACCACGTCGTGCGAGGTCATGCCGGCAGGCTTGTCGATGATGAGAACGCCATTCAATGGATTGAGTAATTTGGTAATTTAGTAATCGGGGAATTGAGAAGCTTCCGGTAGTACTTGCCCTTTTTTAGGAATTCCTGACTGTTCTGGAATTACGACAATCACTTAATTTCCCAATTACTCAATTACCAAATTACCAGATTGTCTGACCTCCCATGATCCCGATTCGCGACGATCAGCCCCGGTTCAGTACCCCCTACATCACCTATTTTCTGATCGGTCTCAACCTGGTGATTTTCCTTCTCGAGGCCAGCCTGACCCCGGAGAACTTCAATATCCTGCTCTTTCAATTGGGCATGGTACCGGCCAACATCACGGCATTCTTGAGCGGACACGGCCGGCTGGGAGCCGTGGGGGCTTTTCTCCCTATGCTGACTTCCATGTTCCTGCACGGCTCGTGGATGCACGTAATCGGCAATATGTGGTTCCTGTGGATTTTTGGCGACAACATTGAAGACTACCTGGGGCACTTCAAGTATCTGTTGTTCTATCTGCTCAGCGGCTTGGGAGCAGCTTTCGCGCAACTCGTCCTGAATCCTGGTTCCCGCGTCCCGACGGTCGGCGCCAGCGGAGCGATCGCGGGAGTTCTGGGCGCATATTTCCTGCTCTATCCCCGCGCGAAAGTGTTGATCTGGTTCCCGATTCTGTTTCTCTTCTACCTGCCGGCGTGGGTCACGCTGGGCTACTGGTTCGCCATGCAATTCGTAAGCGGCGCCGCGACCTCACTCGCCAGCTACAGCGAAACCCGAGGCGGTGTGGCGTTCTGGGCCCACGTGGGAGGCTTTCTCGTAGGCATCATTCTGATCAAGATCTTTCCCGGAGCGTCCGCGACGCTATCGCTACGGGACCTGGTAGCTTCCCGGATCGTCGACACCTGGCACGAGCCGCATTGCGGCGAAAAGATTGTAGCCCGGGGCGTAAGCCCCGGGTTAGAGAACGGGGAAACGAGCGAGCCCTGAAAGGGCGGAAGAAACAGCCGCCACGAAATGCAAGACCTGTCTAAGAATATCGCCGGACTGCTAACGCGATCGGCAACCCGACGCAGAACATATGGGTCAGCACGACTGAGGGCAAGGCCGGTGGCGGAGAACGGCGCATGGCTCCTGCGGACTGCCGATAATGGAACGACCACCCACGTCATGAACATGTACACCGCGATGCCGTAGAAAAGACCCCAAACCACCGCCCGCTGCCGCAGGAAAGCCAACTTGCGGCTGGCGGCGTAATAGACGGCGGCCGCTGAAAACGCGATGAAAAAGTGCAAAGCCAAGCCGAGCGCCGCAGTTGCCAACCCGCCCTGGAAAGCGCGCGGCCCCAAAAGTCCGCTGGCGATACCTTGCAAGAGTCGGACAGGCGGGCGCCAGCGTATAAATGCCGTCGTGATGTCCAGGATGCCCCCGATCAAACCACCCCACCCGATGGCCGGCAGGGCTCTCGATTTTTCTGCCAGCAAGGGAGGCGCAGCACCCATGACTCTAGACTCCGTTCGCCCGGTTCCGAATCAGTGACAGAAACTCCGTACGCGTTTCCTGTGTGTCGCGGAAGCAGCCTAACATGGAAGACGTCACGGCAGCGGAGTGCTGCTTTTCGACTCCGCGCATCATCATGCACAGATGGCGCGCCTCGATGACGACTCCCACGCCCTGCGGCTCGATCGCTTTCTGGATAGTTTCTGCGATCTGTGTGGTCAGCCGCTCCTGAATCTGCAGCCGTCGCGAAAAGATTTCGATCAGGCGTGGAATCTTGCTGAGTCCGATCACTTTGCCGTTGGGAATGTACGCCACGTGCACCTTGCCGAAGAACGGCAGCATGTGGTGTTCGCACAGGCTGAACATTTCGACGTCTTTGACGATCACCATTTCGTCGTAGGTGACGGTGAAAAGCGCTTTCCGCAGCATCGCATCGGGATCTTCCTTGTAGCCGCGTGATAGATATTCCCAGGAGCGCCGCACCCGGTCTGGAGTTCGCACCAGGCCTTCGCGGTCAGGGTCTTCGCCGATGCGGACAATCATTTCGCGCACCAGCTCTTCGAAAGTAGCGCTGGTCAGAGTGGCTGGTTCAACTGATGGTTTCATGGGTCCCATTTCCTTACCGCCGGGCTTTGCCCGACCGGACAGCCGATGGCGGCTGTCCCCACGTGTTCCTTACTTAGCGGCTGATCTCCGTTGCGGCCCCTGCGTACTCGAAGGAATTCATCATGGTTTCTTCTATACGCACCTTGTCAAGATGAGCCTTGGTGAAGCCTCGCTGCAAAATATCGTAGATGGCAGTGCAAAGATTTTCCGTTGTCGGCACTGTCTGCAAAAATTCAGCCCGGGTATTCAGGTTTTCCAGGTCGAACCGTTGCAGAATCTCGCGCTGCACGAAACCGTCGAGATCCACCAGGTTGCACACCATCCCCGTGCTTTCGTTCACCGGACCGCTGACCGTTACCTCGAGCGCATAGTTGTGACCGTGTCCGTAAGGGTTGTTACATTTGCCGTACATTGCCGCATTCTCAGCCTCAGACATCGCTTCGCTGTGCAAGCGATGCGAGGCGGAAAACATGTAGCGGCGGGTCAGGTGCGCTTTCATGCTTCACCGTAGAAGTCGACAAAAAGATCGGGCGTTTCGTATACCCGCACCCGATGCAGCTGAGCCTTGTTCAGCTTCGATATCAGACGTTGCCAGATGGCGATGGCCAGGTTCTCCGTCGTGGGAATGCGGGTGGAAAATTCCGGCACTTCCTTGTTCAGGAAGCGATGGTCCATGGCGTCCAGCACCTCGCGGTTCAGAACTTCTTTCAATTGCTTGAGGTCAACCACGAACCCGGAGCGCGGATCCACTTCGCCTTTCACCGTGACCTCGAGCGTGTAGTTGTGGCCGTGGCCGTTCGGGTTGTTGCATTTGCCGAAAATCCGCTGGTTCTCTTCCGGAGTGAGGTCCGGATTGTGATAGTAGTGCGAGGCGGCGAATTCGGCTTTGCGGGTGAGATAGACCATTCGTTCTGCTTTCTTATGCCGAGCTGCCCTCGGCTGGGCGCTGCCGTTTGATGACGGCGTCCGTCCCTGGGTGGCTCGTGCTGCTTCCGTAGGTCCTTCCCTTCCAGCGTACGCTTCCCCTCCTATGAGAGAGTCTGGACCGCAGCAAAAGATACGCAAAGAGGGGTAGGCCGGCCGGCGACAACGCATTTGCCTGCCAGGAAAAATGCGCCCGGCGAATTCGATTGAGAAGAAAGCCGTAGATCGCTGTAGCCAGGACCGCCGCTACTGCTGCGGCCTTGTAGTGGCCCCGGAGTGTGGCCGTAACTGCTGCCGCGACTCCGCCTGCGATCAGCAAAAATTCCGTCAGTCTAAGCAGGGCCAGCCGGACGGGCGACGGAAACAGCAGCGCCAGATTTTTGGTCCAGCCTTCGCGCAGTTGCGCGAAGCTGCGGTACATGCGGGTGCGCACCGCGTCGCCGCCAAAGCGGAAGAAAATTTTGCGGCCTGAAGCCTTCACAGCCTTGGCCAGCGCGACGTCTTCCAGCAGACTATTGCTGACCGACGCGTGTCCACCGATTGCCTCGTAGGCTTCTCGACTGATCAGGATGTACTGGCCATTGGCCGCGGCTGCCGGCGACCGGGGATCGCTGACCAGCGAAGGCTGGTATGTCGCCGCCAATTCGGAAAAAATAACAGGCATCACCGCCATTTCCCAGAACCCGTGAACTTCTTGCTCAGGCGAATAGGAAAGCAGAGCGGCGCCGTGTTGCTTCGCTTCCGCAACCGCCCGAGCGAGAGATCCGGGAAAGTGGACGGTGTCGGCGTCCGTAAACAAGAGCCACTCGCCGTCAGCGACTCTTGAGCCCGCAGCCATGGCATTGTTTTTGCCAGTCCACCCTGACGGCGGTGGGTCGGCATCCACCACGCGCACTCGTGGAAACGACTGCGCAATCTCGCGGGTCCGGTCGGTCGAAGCGTCGTTCACGACGATGATTTCGAAGCTGACCCCGGACTGGGTCACCAGCGATTCCAGGCAATTGCCCAGGCACGCTTCTTCGTTGCGCGCCGGCACGATTACCGAAACGGTTGTCGTGCTCGTGACTGTCTCTGACGCCACCATAGGCCGAATTAGGTATTATAACTTTGTGCGATGCACTTCCGTTTTGCCTGGGCTTCTGGCCCTGCTTCTGACTCTGAGCGCCTGTTACGGCGGCTCGCGGCCCGCCAATATCGGTACAGCGGCCCCTACCTTCACCGTTCAGGACAGCGACCGCAAGGTCAGCCTCGGCGAACTGCGCGGCAAGGTGGTGGTGCTGAATTTCTGGGCCACCTGGTGTCCGCCCTGCATTGAAGAAATGCCCTCGCTGGTGCAGATGCAGCAGAAGATGAAGGGCAAGGGCGTTGAAGTCCTGGCGATCAGCGTTGATGCCGACCAGAGCGCGTATCAGGACTTCCTCAAAGAGCACAAAGTTGATTTGCTCACCGTGCGCGATGCCGACCAGAAGAGCAACAACCTTTACGGGACGTTCAAGTTTCCCGAAACCTACATCATTGACCGCAACGGAGTGTTGCGCCGCAAGTTCATCGGCGCCATCGATTGGGGCACGCCCGAGATCCAGGACTACCTTAGCAAGCTGTAGGTCCGCCTCACGCTGTCATCCTGAGGAAGAGGAGTCCTTCGCTCCGCGAAGGACTCCCGACGAAGGACCCATGCAATTCGAACGATAGCAGCGCCCAAACTGCAGCAGGCTGTTGATGCGCTCACTCTCTGAATTCGTGTACGGGCGGCGCGGAATGCAGAGGTCCTTCATTTGCTGTCGTCCCGCTTCGCGGGACAACAGACTGCACTCAGGATGACAATCCCTGTGGGGGCCGATGATGAGGTAGTGCCTGCTTCAAGAGTCGCCGGCGCAGTTGTAAGTTCTTCCGTTTGGAGCGCTGTACTACCTCGAGCACCGTCGGTGAATTAAGGAAGGGTCAGGGCTAATGCTTCCTGCACCTGTGCGTCGGGATTTCGTTTCAGCAGCGCCGCCTGGACGGCGAGCTTCCTCTCCAGGTCTTCACGAGCCATGGCCACCGCTTTGTACTCCGGCGTGTCCTTGCCCGGCTGCATCAAAGACTGCGCCTTCAGGATGCACGCATAGGCCAATCGGGGAGAAAGTCCCGAGTCCCGCAGAAAAATTCCGTAGCTGTAGAGATCGCTGGCGGTGGCTTGGGAGTCGTCCAGCTTGCGGTCGAGCTCGAGGGCATGCTGATAAAGTGGAAGCGCCTGCGCAGTCTTGCCCTGCCCGGATTTGAGTTCCGCAGCTGCGATGCTGGCCGCGCTTTCCATCTTCACTTCTCCGGAGTGGACGGCGATCTTCTGTGCCAACTCATAACTCTTTGCCGCCTGCTCCAGATGATTGGCGTGGATCTGGCACTGCGCCAGCCGCATGACGATCGCGATCAATTCCTGCGCGGGCGGACGGCTGCTTCGGCCCGGCTTGCGCCACTTTGTTCAGAAACATCATGTAATAAGGAATCGCTGCTTCGGACTTCCCTTCCCGATCCAGTTCGCCCGCGGTATAGAGATACGCTGCGACTTGTGAACCGTCCAAGGCAATCGCCTGTTTCCAACTCTGAACGGCCTCATCGCCATGTCCCAGCTGATTGGCCAGAATGCCATGATTCACCAGCAGGTTCACATCTTTAGGTGTATGACGCAGCGACTCGGTGGTCAGCGCGTAGGCTTCGTCATAACGATTCTTCTGCGTCAAAAAATTGAGCAGCGCATCGCGCGGAGCGGCATCGGTCGGGTTGACCCGCAGCGCCTGGTTCCACGCCGCCGCCGCTTCCTCAGATCTTCCCTCTTTGAGTTCCTTCCATCCCAGATGGGTCTGCAGAGAGCTGTCGTAGGAATCGAGTTCTGCCGCGCGCCTCAGGTCTGGCAAGCTCTCCTGATGTAACGCGAGGTAATAGTGCACCTGGTCGATACTTCCCCATGCCAGCAGAATTACAAGTGCCGTAATGCGCAGTGTGCGAGTCGGGCGAGCATCCCCGAAGATCCAGCGCAATCTGTTTCCCCACCGGCTCCCGGCCTCGGATGCGGCGTCTGACAATCGGTCGCGCGAATTCAGCAGCAGGGCGGCAATCCGGTTGTCCCGCAGTTTCCAGATAGCGCCATCCAGAATGAAGTGATGGATATTCACCAGCGCAGTGAAAATCAGAAAGCTGGCGGCGAAGTCAGAGTGAAAGAGCCGGCTTGCCACCCACGGTCCGGGAACAAAGAGGGCAATGCCTCCGGCCACCAAAACCGCGAAATATGCGAAGGGACGCCAACCACCCGCGCCTTTTGCGCCTGCCTCGCGGCGAGCGTAGTAGCTGGTGATCCAAAGATATTGCGCCGAGTGCATGACCGCGAACACTCCACTGCTATAGCGGCTCTGCGGAACCCGCAGTCCTCCGGCGAGCGACAACACGGTCGGCAAAAGAAACCACAGAAATTGCGTCGAGAACAGCGTCACTGCGGGCAGCAAACGCCGCCAACCCACTTGCTCTGCCAGTCCCGACCATCCGTACACCGAACAGCCCAGGAATGCCGCTCCAAGAAGCAACACAGCGACCGAGCTGATCCGTTCGGGGATTCCCGGCGAAACAAATAGAGGATCGTTCGATGGACCGGTGAGGAAGCTCAGAAGCAGGATCAGATACGAAATCAGAAATGCCGAGTACAACGCCCGTCGGCCCGCGAGCAGACGGATGTGGCGCCGCCTCGCCGCGCAAACATCATGAACAGGCCGTAGTTTTGTCCGCTGTAGTGCCACGGGCTCCACACCAGGTAAACCGTAAAGATCCACGGAATGGCCCGGAACCAGAAGTGCGACAAAATCAATGTCAGTACAACGAGGCCGGTGATGTGGACCGTAAAAACGCGGTACTTCTGAAAATCCGCCGCGGTGTGATAGGCGCGGTAAATCGTCGCCATGTAATGGGGATAGTTAAAGACCAGCGCCAATCCGTAAAACGCCATCGACCAGCCCAGCGCGGTCGACCGCGAAGCATAGTAGGCCAACAGGAGCAGAGGCGCCGACCAGGCGCCGCATCCGACGATCAGATCGAGCCATGGGTTATAGACCCAGACCGCAGGGGAAGTCTCGACTTGCGGTCCGGCAGTAGATCTTTTCATTGCGGTTATGGAACGGGCAGGTCCGATCCTTCGCGGATTATAAGTTGCGAAAGAGACAGCCGGCGTACACAGAAGGGTTCGGTAACGTAACCAAAGTTCTGGCCTCCATTACAATCACAGCGTGAAGACGTGGGACGTCATCATCATCGGCGGCGGAATCATCGGCCTTTCACTCTCGATCGCGCTGCGCAAGCGCGGAGCGACTGTCCTAATCGTGGAACGCGGCGAGCCGGGGCGCGAAGCATCTCACGCCGCTGCGGGGATGCTGGCCGACTTCCCACTGGAAATGCCGACCGTGCTTCAAGCACTCGCCACCGCGAGCGCACGCATGTATCCCGAGTTCGTGCACGAGTTGCAAGATGAGTCGGGTTCGAACGTGGATCTTCGCGACCAGGGCACGATTTTTTTTGCTACGCCGGAAAACCTTCGTGAGCATCCCAGCCTGACCACCGATTGTCCTCTTCCCTCACCGCTGGATGAACTCGAGCCTGCGCTTGGCCAGGTAAATCTGCCGGCGGTTTATCTGAAGGAGCGCAGCGTGGATCCGCGAGCGCTCACCGCCGCTGCGCTGAAAGCCGCACGGCATCGCGGCGTGGACATCTCTTCCGGCACGACTGTGACCCATGTGCTTCTCGCCGATGGGCGCGCCACCGGCGTTGGCACCAGCAAGACGAAATACTGCGCTCCTGCGATCGTCAATTGTGCAGGGGCATGGGCCGGGAAGCTAGGGCCACACCAGTTTCCGACTCGCCCCGTCAAGGGACAGATGCTGTCGCTCGCGGCAGCATCGCGCGATTTGCTGCGGCACGTCATTCGCGCACCCGAAATTTACCTGGTCCCGCGCAGTGACGGCCGCATTCTGGCGGGAGCCACAGTCGAAGAAGCCGGATACGACAAGCGCACCGACGCGGATACAATTCAGCGCATGCACCAGGCGGCGATACGGTTGGTGCCCGCCCTAGCCCAGGCCCGCATGCTGGAAGCGTGGGCCGGATTGCGGCCAGGCTCTCCCGACAATCTGCCCATTCTCGGCCCCACTCGGACCGCAGGCTATTTCGTCGCGACAGGTCACTTCCGCGACGGCATTCTGCTCACCCCGATCACTGCACTTGTGATGGCGCAGATCATCACCGGCGGTGAACCGGACTACGATGTCTCCGCCTTCTCGCCGGCACGGTTTTCGAGCTGATGAATCGCAACCGATCCTTCCGTAACGTCGGCCGTAGCGCCCTCCGTAGCACCGGCGTCCCGCCGGCTGTCCTGAGGGCATCCTGCCCTCAGCGCGGAAGCCTCGATCCAGCCCGTGTCCGTACCGGTACGTTAGAAAATGGCCATCGCCGGTGGGGGCGAGACGCCCCACGACAGCCGGCGAGACGCCGGCGCTACGTTGCAGCCGACCCTCGCTGCCCGCAGCCGCGAAGCGGCGCCAGAATAGAGCCCACGGCGTAAGCCGTGGGTCAGCGTCCACCCGAAACTAAGCCCTGAAAGGCGGAAGAAACACTCCGCATCGTCAGATATACTTAAGCGTTTTCGCACAGAAAGGCACCCATGGCCTCTCCCGCAGTTGACTACGCTCGCGCCAACCGGCAGCGCTTCCTCAACGAACTGAAAGACCTGCTCCGCATTCCCAGCGTCAGCACTTTGAAGGAGCACAAATCCGACGTCCAGAAGGCAGCCGAATTTGTGGCCGATGACCTCCGCCGCATCGGACTCGAGCACGTCGAGATCATCACCACCAAGGGACATCCGCTGGTCTACGCCGACTGGCTGCACGCTCCGGGCAAGCCGACCGTGCTGTGCTACGCGCATTACGACGTGCAGCCTCCCGATCCGCTCAATGAATGGACAACTCCGCCGTTCGAGCCCACCGAACGCAACAACAATATCTACGCTCGCGGCGCGGTCGACGACAAAGGCCAGCTCTGGATGGAAGTCAAAGCCATCGAGGCCCTGATGAAGGGACACAACGGCACGCTGCCGCTGAATGTGAAGATTCATCGTCGAAGGCGAAGAAGAAGTGGGCGGTGAATCGATCGCCGCATATCTGCGTAAGGAGAAGGCGAAGCTGAAAGCCGATTTCGCCCTGGTCTGCGACACCGAACTCTTCGCACCCGATCTCCCAACGCTATGCGTGGGACTTCGCGGCCTGATCTACACCGAAATCGAAGCCACAGGTGCGAAGACCGACCTGCACTCCGGCATGTACGGAGGCGCGGCGCCCAATCCCTTCTTCGGCCTGATCGAAATCATCAGCAAATTGAAAGATGCGAAAGGCAAAGTCCTGATCCCCGGCTTTTACAAAAACGTAAAAGCTCCCAGCAAAGATGAACTGAAGGCGTGGAAAAAGCTGCCTTTCAATGAAGAGCACTACCGAAGAGATGAGGTAGGTTCGACAGTCCTGACAGGTGAACCGGGCTACTCGGTGATGTATCGCACCTGGGCGCGACCGACTCTTGAAGTTCACGGCATGCCGGGAGGGTTCGTCGCACCCGGCGCCAAGACTGTGATTCCAGCCAAGGCTTCAGCCAAGGTTTCCATGCGGCTGGTGCCGAACCAGAATCCCGACGACATCCTGAAGCGTTACCAGAACTATGTGAAAAAGCTGACGCCCAAAGGCATCAAGACCAGCATCAAAGTCTGGAGCAAAGGACCGGCGTGCGTGGTGGGCACCGACAACAAATACATCAAAGCCGCCACCGAAGCGCTGCACGATGTGTTCAAAAAAGAAACGGTCTTCATTCGCTCCGGCGGTTCGATTCCCATCGTGACCGACTTCCAGGACGTACTGAAGATTCCGTCCGTGATGATGGGCTTCGGCCTGCCCGACGACAACCTGCACGCGCCCAACGAGAAGTTCCACATCCCGAATTTCTATCGCGGGATCGAATCCATCTGCCTGTTCTTCGAAAAGCTGGGCCAGCAATAATCGGCACGGCTGTGATCGGCAAGAACTGTGTGGGGACGGGCGCCCTCGCCCGTCCAGGCCGAGCGCAGCTCGGCTAGATTTTTGATTAACATCAAAAGCGGCGGACAAGAGTGTCCGCCCCACACACATTGCCTTTGCCCTCCGGTTGGATTAGGCTTATCTGGCTCTCGCGCTTCTCCCCTCCTTCGTCACTTCCTCACCCCATTTCCGGACACATGCTGCATTGTGTGTTCAATCTGGCGCGGTTGAGCGTAAGGCCATACCAGATATAGTGTTTTCGTACTTGACCCCGGCATGATTTGGCCGTTACAGTAGCTTTAATTTGTGCCTCGCCGAATCCAGCCTGGGCGGCGCTCACCAGAGCGATGTATTGGAGGAATCCAATTAATCAACCCGGCTGTCATGCTTACACTTGCCTGACAAACGGCTGACTAGCGGCTGCAGTCGCGGACGAGTCGCCCGCGGCCACACTAAAGCCACAACTTCGGCGAACCTTAAGGAGTAGAAGTTGCTCAAACTGAAAAGGCTCCAGATTCTCGGATTCAAATCCTTCTGCGACCGCACCGAACTCAAGTTTCACGGGGACGGCGTGGCCGCCATCATTGGCCCTAACGGTTGCGGCAAGTCCAATATCGCGGACGCCATCTCGTGGGTGCTGGGCGAGCAGTCCGCCAAGACCCTTCGCGGTTCGCGCATGGAAGACGTCATCTTTGCCGGCACCCGCGACCGCAAGCCTACGGGCATGGCGGAAGTGTCGCTCACGCTGATCGATCCCGAGGTCTATGACGGGGCCGATGCGCACGAGCCCACCGAAATCGAAGTTCAGGATGAAATGCCGCGGGCTGCCGAGGACTGGGATGAAGCCGAAGTGCGGGCCGAAGCTGCGGAAGAGACCGAACGTTTGACCGAAGAGGCGCGTCCAGGGAAGGTGGAAGAGATTGAAGGTGTAGTTACGGCATCGGAGGGAGAGACCGGCGTTCCGTCGCTCCAGCCGGGCGAGGACGCCCCGCGATCCACTGAAGTGGTCGCAATAACAGAACCTCAAGTCGTCCTTAAGATTCGCCGCCGACAGTTCAAGCAACAGTTTAAGGCTGGGGAGATCGTCGTAAACCGGCGTCTATTTCGCAGCGGCGAAAGCGAATACCTGCTGAACGGGAAACTCTGCCGCCTGCGTGATATTCAGGAATTGTTCATGGGCACCGGCCTGGGGCCGGAATCGTACGCCCTGATCGAGCAGGGACGCATCGGGCAGATCCTAAGCAGCCGTCCCACCGATCGCCGGGCCATCATCGAAGAAGCTGCCGGCATTACCAAATTCAAAACCAAGAAGCGGTTGGCGGAAGCGCGTCTGGAAGATGCCAAGATTAACCTGGCCCGCGTGAACGACATTTTCGAGGAAGTCACGCGGCAGATGAATTCGCTGAAGCGCCAGGCTTCCAAGGCCGAGCGTTACGCAAAACTGCGCGAAGAAATGAGAGCCAAGCTGCGCCTGGTGCTGGCCAGCAAGTTTGCCCAGTTAGAGCAGGAGAGCGCAGCGCTCGAGGCGCAGATCAGCGCCATCTCGGAAGAGATGCGCCAACAAGGTGAAACCGTTCAGCAGTCCGAGGCCGAGCATGCCGAGCGCACACAGCGGGGATACGCCATCGAGACTGAAGTTCGTGAGAACCGTGAGCGCCTGAGCCAGCTCAAACTGGAGTCCGACCGTGCTGTGGCCCAGCGGCGTCATAACGAGGAGCGCTGTGCCGAGCTGGTAGAGCGTTCCGCCGCGTTTGAGGCTGAGCTTACACAGGCCCAACAGCGCCTGGCTGCGTTGGCGGCAGAACGCGACGCCAACCGCCAGATTCTCGACTCGGCGGCGGGAGACTTGGCTGCCGCGCAACAGGAACTGTCCCAAAGCCAGCACGAAGCGGCCGCAGCCGCAGCAGCTTTGGCGGAACTCGAACATCAGCAGGAACAATCGCGAACCATGATCGTAGAGGCTGTGGCGGACGCTTCCACTCTACGGAACCAGCACACCCAGGTGGGAGAGCGGCTGGCGGGAGTGGATCGCGAGGCCCAACGTCTACAGTCGGAAATGGCCGCAGCCACCTCCCAGATGGAAACTTTCGGCGGACAGCGCGGTCAATTGGGACTGGAATTTGAAACCGTCTCGCAACGCGTCTCCGGACTGACCGAGGAACTGCGCCAGACGCGCCAGACGCTCGACGCCCGGCGCCACGAAGAGTCCGAAGCCAAGAACCACCTCGACAGCCTGCGCGCCGAGTATGCCTCCGCCATCGGCAAGAAGGGCTCGCTCGAGGCCGTCATTGCCGAGCATGGATACTCCACCGAGTCAGTGCGGCGCCTCTTTCAATCGGGAGTTATGCAGGGTGGAATGGCTCCGGCGGGAGTGTTGGCCGACTTCCTCGAAGTGGAGACGCGCTACGAAGGCGTGGTCGAAGACTTCCTGCGCGACGAACTGAACTACATTGTGGTCAAGTCGTGGGACGCCGCAGATGAAGGTCTGCGTCTTCTCCGCACCGACGTGGACGGCCGCGCGACCTTCCTGGTACATCCCGAGGATTCGCAAGCCAAGTTTTCTTTTGCAGTTGATGAAAACGCGCACCAGGTACAACCCGAGCGGCCGATTGTCCCCTTGAAGAATGCGATTCGAGTGCTCAACGGGTTTGGGCGATCGCTCGAAGTCATTCTGCCCAAGCTGCGTGACGGTTACATCGTTCCCGATCCCACCTTCGCCCGCGAACTGGCGCTGGAAAATCCCCATGCGTTTTTCCTTTCTCAATCCGGTGAATGCTTTCACAACGTGACCGTGACCGGCGGCAAGCAGCGCGCGGAAGGCCCGCTTTCGATGAAGCGCGAACTCCGCGACGTTCTGCGCCAGCTCGGAGAACTGGAACAGGCACTGCGTCACGAAGAAATGCGCGTGCTCACTCTCGGTCGCGAAATCAAAGACCTTACTTCCCTGCTGGATCGCCTCGAGGGCGAAAAGCGC
Organism: Terriglobia bacterium; assembly: GCA_963812835.1. Taxonomy (GTDB): domain Bacteria; phylum Acidobacteriota; class Terriglobia; order Terriglobales; family Acidobacteriaceae; genus JAIQFF01. Next base: position 988,005 of record CAWEWN010000004.1, on the reverse strand, counting down.
GAGGCGGAAAAGCAGGCGATGACCTCCGGCCACCTGCTGCAGCAGCTCGAATCCGAATTCTCGCGCGTGAGCGAGCGCCTGCAGACGTCACGTCAGGAGCTGCAACGTTTAGAGGCTGAGCGCAGCGAGAAAGGAACGCTGCTCGACCAGTTGCAAACCGCAGATTGCCGCGTCTGAGCAAAAGCGCATCGAACTCGAACATCTGGCCGCCGCCGGACACGAGCAACTGTCCAGCGTACGCGTGCGCCGCGATCAAGCCGCGCAGGAGGCTTCGCAATGCCTCGCCCGGGTAGCCACGCTCGAAGAACGTCATCGCAGCGCGACAGTCGGCCTCGAGCGAATCGAATCATTGCTCACCGAAATGATCGAACGAGTGGTGGCGCTGCAGATGCATATTGAATCTTCCGCCGCCGAGAAGTTGCGGCGCGAAACCGAGAACCAGGAACTGGAGGTCAGCCTGGTGGATCTCGACGCCGAGCGTAATGCCTGCGAGACCCGTGACAGCCTGTTGCAAGTCGAGTCCGAACAAGTACGCGCTCGCCTGGCCGAGATCGATGATGTGCTGCACCAGGCGCGCCTGCTGCTCGACCAGTCCCGCGACCGCCGTGCCGAACTCTCGGCCAGCGCGGCCAAGTTGCAGTCCGACGCGCAGTACATGGCCGAGACTTGCCTGAACGACCTTGGCATCCAACGCGACGAATTGATGGCCGACGCCACCATCCCTATCGCGCGTGGCGAACAACTCACAGTCGAAGACCAGATCTATCGTGACATGCGCACGCGCCTCGACGCCATGGGCCCGGTCAACATGATGGCGCTCGAGGAATACAAGGAGACTGCCGAGCGTCACGGATTCCTCGAGACGCAGAGAAAAGACCTCTACGATTCCATCGAGAACACCCAGGCGACGATCAAGGAGATTGACACCTTCTCACGCCAGAAATTCGAAGAGGCCTTCCACAAGATCAACGAAAACTTCCAGGCCACTTTCCGCAAACTCTTTGGCGGAGGCCAGGGCTTCATGCGCCTTACCGACGAGGAAAATAGCGCGGAGAGCGGCATTGACGTGGTGGCTTCGCCTCCGGGAAAGAGACTCCAGAGCGTGTTGCTGCTATCCGGCGGCGAAAAAGCGCTGACGGCGCTGGCGTTGCTGGTTGGAATCTTCCAGTACCAGCCAAGCCCGTTCTGCATTCTCGACGAAGTGGACGCACCGCTCGATGAGGCCAACATCGGCCGCTTCACTGAACTGGTAAAAGAGATGAGCATTCAAACCCAGTTCGTACTCATCACGCACAGCAAGAAGACGATGAGCATCGCACCGGTGCTCTACGGCGTGACCATGCAGGAGCCGGGTGTTTCCAAGTTGGTGTCGGTAAGATTCGGAGCGACAGCGTAGCTCTGGCTGTGTGTGGGGCGGGCGCCCTCGCCCGCCGCCTTTGAATCTAGATTTTGATTTTCGGTAATTCGAATCGCAACCCAAGGTCAACAACAAAGACCAAAGTCAAAGGCGGCGGGCGAGGGCGCCCGCCCCACACACATCCGCAGATCTACGAAACCACTTTGGCTTCGCGCATATCGATGGTCTTGCCTTCTTCCACAAAAGCCTGCATCCAGCCGAGCACGCGGATCCAGCCGTCCCCGTGGCCCTTGGCCTGTTCCACATTGCCGGCAAATCCATCGTGGCGAATTTTGACGAATGTGCCCGTGCCGGCTTTTTTGGGTCCGGCCTGGTGCAAGTTGTGGACCCCACGAGCTTCCAGTTCCCAGCGGACCACCGTTTTCAACGCGGGAGAATAACTTGCAATCCAGGTGTGGATCAGGAGCCGAGGCGGGTCAACCTCCAAATACTCACCCTGAACGTTAAACAAGCGGCCATCGGCCCCCACTCCGTCACTGCGCCAATGCCCGCCGGTGCGCACATCAGCCTTCCACTCGGTAACTCGATACAGACCTTTTTGTCCCCACCACAACGGCATCTGCTGAGGATCCGTGATTGCCTGAAATACTCGCTCTGGCGGGGCGGCGATAAAGACTTCCGCGAGGACTGCGTCATTGTCGGGAGTAACTGAAGCTGTGGCCATGATCGTTCTCCTCTTGATCTATTAGCGTCGTTCTCTGTTCGAACCGTTCTCTATTCGCAATGTTTTCTCAGCTTTTCCAGCACGCCTGGCCAGCCACCCGCGTAATCCTTGCGGACGATCGGTTCGTTGGCAAGGCCGCTGTGCGTGACCTTAACTCGCGTGCCCGTCCTGGTGGCAGATAACTCCCACCGCGCGGTGGATGGCTGCTCCGGATGTTCGTGCCAGTTACCCAGCCAGGTGTAGGCCAGCACCCGCGGAGGATCGAACTCCGTGATCTCTCCGTGCGCCTTAAAATCGCGCACTCCGTTTACCACAATCTTTCCGCTGGGATCATTCAATTCGTATCGCCATTTGCCACCCGGACGCGCATCCATCTCCCAAAGCGCCCCTTTGGGCGTGGCTGCCCACCAGAGCATCAGTTGGGCCGGATCGGTCAGTGCCTGAAAGACCCGCTCCGGCGGGGCTGCGATTTCGATTTCCGTAACAATCGGAATCCTGATCGGGCGTAATTTGAATCGATGCTTTGCTCATGATTTTTTCTCGAAATGAAGGACGGGCGTGCCGCCCGTCCTGCAAGCTGCTCATGAATTATTTCTTGCGCCAGAGATCAAAAACTTGCTTCATCTCTTTGCCGTGGTCGGAATAAATCCACTCCTCGGTATGATGATTTGCATCCGGCATTGAGAGCACCATGCGCGTCATGTGCCCGGCGTCGGGAGTGGCAAGATTAGTGACGTCCAGGAAGTCAAACGTGATGGTCTTACCGTCAGGTGAACCGCTGGCCACCATGCGAGGCTGGTTGCCGGCAGCGCAGTAATGCGTCAGTACCACACGGTCACCGTCCAGATTGAACATGCTGATCATGTCTTCTTTGCCCTTAATCTCGCTCATCAGGGCGGATCCGTTCGAAGTTACCCGATAGATCACCTGGGTGGTCTGGCCCTTCGAGGTTTTTCCCTCCCACGTCCCATTCAGAGACTTGAGTTCATCGAAGGACGTCTGCGCGGTTGATGCGGCAAACGCCGCGGATGTGACGAAGATAAACAACAGAGTGATGCCGATGCGAACTGCTTTCATGGTCAATTCCTCCTCGTAAGATCGGTCGCGAGGACCGGGTATAGCTGTCTTCAAAGTCCTATTACTCGTTCTTTCTCGATCGTTTAACGTCTTTCGAAGCGGTGCCCGAGGCGGCAGCAGTTTCCCGGGCATATTCGGCTTCAACAAACGACTTCAGGTTTGTCAGGTTGGCCTGCCAGAACACCCGATATTGCTGCAGCCAGGAATCCACCGCCTTCAACGGCTCCGGATTCAGCTCGTACAGGCGATGCCGTCCCTCACGCTTCTCCCGCACCAGATGGGCACGCCGAAGCAGACGCAGATGCTTAGAAATCGCGGGCCGCGAGACCGGAAATGCCCGCGCAATCTGCCCGGCCGGCTGAACTCCCTGCCGCAACAGGTCGAGCACGGCCCTGCGGGTCGGATCGGCCAGGGCGTGAAAGGAGGCTTCCGTCGAATATGTAACCGAACGGTTCCGCATAATGCGTAACCATAGCGTTACATATAAAAGCTGTCAACAGGAATTTTCGGCAGCCAGCAATGTCTTACTAAGTGGTATAATGTAAGCTATGCTACGTCGGATCACTACCGTAAGCAGCAAAGGCCAGTTCGTCATTCCTTCAGATATGCGGACTGCTCTCCGGATTGAACCTGGAACCCGAATCTCTGTCGCGCTGGAAGACTCACGAATCGTTCTCGAACCGGTTTCTAAGGCGCTGGTCGACAAGACCCGAGGAATGTTGAAGGGTGGGCCTTCCCTCTCCGCCGCATTGAAAAAAGAACGCCAGAAAGACAAATGGTGACCTACGCCTTGGACGCCAGCGCGGTGCTGCGGTATCTGGACGATGACGCAGGCGCGGATCGGGTTGCGGAAATCATCGAATCGCACCTGGCCGGAACCTGCTCGGCAATCATATCGGCGGTTCATTGGGGCGAGATCGCCGGAGTGACCTGCAAGTTTCATGGGAGGTCGACCATGGACCAGGTTCTGACGCGCCTCGAAGCCTTCGGATTTGAGATAGTTCCGGTAAGCCCGGAACGCGCTGTTCGGGCCTCGCTCATCAAGCTCGCGAGAAAGATTCCTTACGTGGATGCTTTCGGGGTGGAACTTGTAGCCGAATCGTCGGATCGCATTCTGGTGACGGCTGATTTTGACCTGAAACCCGCGTCCAAGGACATCAAGATTGAGTTCTTGCCCACCAAGTGACTATTAGTTCGACCCAGCTTTTCGGCGCGCCAGCGGCAAAATAACTACTACTTCTTGTTTCCATTGTTCACCAAATCCAGAAACGCACGATGGACGCGTGTATCTTCGGAAAGCTCGGGGTGGAACGTCGCCGCCATTGCCTTCCCCTGCCGCACGGCCACCGGATCCGTGCCTTCGGTCGCGATCACTTCGACTCCGGGCCCAACACGTTCAATTTTGGGCGCGCGGATAAACACCATTTCAATGGGTGATCCTCCCAGCTGGCCTTCGCGGATCGAGCTGTCGAGCTGGCGGCCGTAAGCATTGCGACGGATGCCTATATCCAGTACTCCCAAACCTGCCTGCTTTGGGTTGTCTACTTCCCTCGCCAGCAGGATGGCTCCAGCACAAGTTCCAAAGGTAGGTTTGGCACGCGCGAACTGTTTCAGCTTCTCGAAGCCGGCTTCGCCCAGCAGCTTGAGAAATGTGCCAGACTCGCCTCCCGGGATCACGAGGCCGTCAATCTCGTCCAACTGTTCGGACTTTTTTACCAGCACGACTTCGGCGCCCAGCTGTTCGAGCCGTTTGCGGTGTGCGTCGAAATCACCTTGTAGAGCCAGAACACCGATTTTCACGCTGACCACCCTATTCGATCGCCAATCAAATGCGGCTTCGCAACTCAAGCAGAAATAGCGATGGCCCCGGATCCCCGGAGCCATCAAAAGTACGTGGTGCGAAGCACTCTGTCGATGTCAAGGCGCTACCAGCCCCGCGTCTGCAGCATCTGCGCATCATTCAGGCCCGACACCGCCAGGCCCTTCATCGCGCCAACCAGGTCTTCGCTGACTTCAAGTAATACTTTAGGATCATTGAAGTGGGTCGCGGCCAGCACAATGGCCTTGGCCCGCTTCTCGGCTTCCTCGGGATCGGCAAACGTGGTCGAATCCTGCATAAAGATGCCGGAGCCGACGAACACCGATTCCGCGCCCAGTTGCATGACCAGCGCCGCATCGGCCGGAGTGGCGATTCCGCCCGCTGAAAAGTTTGGCACCGGCAGCTTCCCTGCCTTGGCCACCATGCGAACCAGTTCGTACGGCGCCTGATGCTCCTTGGCTTTGGCGTAGAGCTCTTCTTCGCCCAGGACGGTAAGAATCCTCATCTCCTGCACAATCTGCCGCATATGTTTCACGGCGTGGACGACGTCGCCAGTGCCGGCCTCTCCCTTGGTGCGGATCATGGCCGCGCCCTCGGCAATGCGTCGCAGGGCTTCTCCGAGATTGCGTGCGCCGCAGACGAACGGAACGTTGAAAGCATGCTTGTCCACGTGATGAGCTTCGTCGGCCGGGGTCAGGACTTCGGACTCGTCAATGTAGTCGACGCCGAGTTCCTGCAGTATTTGCGCTTCCGCAAAATGCCCGATGCGGCACTTGGCCATCACGGGAATGGAAACCGCGGCCATGATCTCGCGAATCTTCTTCGGAGACGCCATCCGCGCCACGCCGCCCTCGGCGCGAATCTGCGCCGGGACCCGCTCCAGCGCCATGACTGAGACCGCGCCCGCCTTCTCGGCGATCACAGCCTGCTCGGCGTTGGTGACGTCCATGATGACGCCGCCCTTCAGCATTTCTGCGAGGCCGGTTTTCAAGCGCAAATTGGTCGAACTTCCATTGTTCTGCGACATGACGCTTCTCCTCTGTTACGGTGAGCTTAAGAACATAGAGTAAGCCACAGATTGGACTTGTCATAAGGTCCATTTACGCTATTCTATACATACCATTTTGAGGGTCATTGCCGATCGTCGTTGCTCGTTGGCAAAGATCAACTACTGGCTCCTGACCGCCAACGACCAACGGCCTGGACAACGACTGATTCATGCCCAAACTAGCCACATCCCTTCCCTTGAGCCTTCCCGCTCCTCCTTCAGGCACTCCTCTTTATCGCTGGTTCTATGAGGAACTGCGGTCGGCAATCCTCGAAGGCCGCATTGTGCCCGGCGCGCGCCTGCCCGCCACCCGCGACCTGGCTCGCGAATATAAGCTTTCCCGCGCCACCGTGGTCACGGCCTTCGAGCAACTCAAGTCCGAGGGCTACGTCGAGGGACGGGTCGGGGCCGGCACCTATGTCAGCGAGGTGCTGCCGGACGATTTTCTGCAGGTCGGACGCACCAGCGCGGGCAAAGCCTCGGGGCCACGCCGCGTAGGATGGTCGTCTTACGCCCGCCGCCTGCAGTTGTTTCGCGGCGGTGGCGAACCGCGCGTCACTCGGGCGTTTCGCGCCAACCAGGCCGCGCTCGATGTTTTTCCGACCACGCTTTGGGCCCAGGTGGTCGCGCGCCGATTGCGTCGCGCGTCTGCGCAATTGCTTTCCGGTGGCGAAGCCCTGGGATACCGTCCGCTACGCCAGGCGGTCGCCGCGTACCTCAACGCATCGCGCGGCGTGAAGTGCACCGCCGACCAGGTGCTGATCATTTCTGGCGTGCAGGAGGCGCTGGAGCGCGCGGCCCACCTGCTGATCGATCCGGAAGATCCGGTATGGGTGGAGGACCCCGGCTATCCGGGAGCGGCAATTGTCTTCCGCGCGGTCGGGGCCAAAGTTCGCCCGGTCCCGGTAGATGCAGAAGGCCTGGATCTGGAGTGGGGCCGGCGACGCTGGGTCCGCGCCAAACTCATCTACGTGACCCCGGCGCACCAGTTCCCACTCGGTGTCACCATGAGCCTGCGCCGGAGGCTGGCCCTGCTGGAATGGGCCCGGCGTTCGCGCACCCTGATTTTCGAAGACGACTACGACAGCGAATATCGCTATCAGGGACGGCCCATCCCTGCCCTGCAAGGACTCGATCGTGCCGGCGTGGTCGTCTATGCCGGCACCTTCAACGAAGTTTTGTTTCCCGCGCTGCGGTTGGCGTATCTGGTCGTGCCGCCCGGCATGGTGGACCGTTTTGCCGCGGCGCAGTCGGTCAGCATGCGTCATGCTCCTCTGCTGGACCAGGCCGCGCTCTGCGATTTCATCACTGAGGGCCATTTTGCGCGGCACATTCGCCGCATGCGCGAACTTTATTCCGAAAGGCTTGCCGTGTTTCTGGAATCGTCTCGCGCCCGGCTCGGAGGCTTGCTGGAAATCCCTGAGGTCGAAGCTGGACTACAGACTGTGGGCTGGCTGGCGCCAGGCATTCCCGCTGAACAGGCCGCCCACGAGGCAGCGAGGCACGAGGTCGAAGTAGTCCCTCTGAGCCGCTACTCTTCCCGTCCCCGATCCAGCCGGCAAGGTCTGCTGCTGGGTTTTGCCGCGGTCGACACACGAGAGTTGCGGCGCGGAGTGGAGCAACTGGCGCGGGCGCTGGAGGCTTGTCGGCGCGGATGACCGCGGGCGAGTCGCCCGCGGCCACATTTCCCTCCTACTTCTTTACGAACTTCGCAAACCTATTGGGGTCGATAACGATGAACACGGCGCGCCCGCGGGCCAGCACCTCACCTTTCTGATTCAGAATCTCGCCCATGTTCACGTGCCTTCGTCCCCGCACGCTCACTTCTCGCGATTCCACACGCAACGGCTGATTGAGCGGCACCGGACGGAGGTAGTCCACGGTCATCTGCGAAGTCAGCGCGATCACCTCGCGCAGCTTGTTAACTTTGCCCATAGCTTCATCGAGGATGGTCGCGATAATGCCGCCATGGCAGTGTCCCGGAGGCCCCGTGTACCGCTGATCCAAGCGAAAGCGGCAGACAAACATGTGCCGTTGTTTGTCGAAGGTAAATTTCAGGTGCATGCCGGCCACATTGTCCGGGCCGCAGGCGAAGCAGAGGTTCTTGCCGACGCGCACACCGTGACCTCGTCCATGATGCTGCGTCGGCATAGGCGAGAAATTCTATACCGTCCGCCGAATGTAGGCGCGAGCGTCTGGCTCGTGCGGCAGCGCTCGCGGCTGAGGCTACAAGGCTGGACACCACAAGGCTGTCATCCTGAGCGCAGTCTTTCGTCACGCGAAGCGCGACGAAAGCAAGCGAAGGACCCATGTATTCCGCGCCACCTCCACATACTGTCTACTCGTCCAAGAGTGCAAGATCATCGGCGGATCTGGCGGGAGATTTGGTCGCCGCGATCGTCCGAATGCGTGGGTCCTTCGTCGGGAGCCCTTCGCTGCGCGAAGGACTCCACTTCCTCAGGATGACAGTTCACACGGTTCTGCTCAGAGCATCCCGCGCACACCGCAGCGCCCGCGCCCTTGCTCTTCATGGTTATCTTCCCTCGATCTAACTCTTGCGCCCCTCACGTATAGCTGTGATAGACTTCCGGGCGTTCCACGATTTGTTTTTTGATTTACCGGTATTTGTCGGTGCAGGTATCCGAATTCCACGACCCCTAGGAGGTCTGGTAGATGGGCCTCGCTCTGCTCGCGATTATCTGGCTGATTACCTTCTTTAGCACTTACTTCTTCGTGGCCAAAACCTGGTGGTTACCCCATGGCGCCTCCACCTCAGCAGCTTTCATCGACAATCAATTCGCGCTGACTTATGTGTTGATGGGGATCGTATTCGTGGCCGCCCAGGGCGCATTGGGACTCTTCGTATGGCAATATCGCGACCGTCCTGACGCCAAGAAAGTCGAATACTCCCACGGCAACACCAAGCTTGAAGTTTTGTGGACCGTCCTCACCGCCGTTCTCTTCGTCGGACTGAACCTCATGGGCAGCAACGTCTGGGCCCGCGAGCGCTTTGCGCCGGCCGAGGCGGGATCGGTCCCGGTGGAAGTGACAGGCATGCAGTTTGCCTGGTACTTCCGCTATCCCGGTGCGGACGGCAAGTTCGGCGCCACCAGTCCCAAGTTGATGGATCCCTCCGCCGGCAACGAAGCCGCGGTCGGACTCGACACTTCGGACCCTGCATCGAAAGACGACGTGGTGACCGGCACCATGTATCTGCCAGTCAATCGCCAGGTAGATCTAAGGCTGCGCGCCGTGGACGTCATTCACAGCTTCTTTGTTCCCAACATGCGCTTCAAGCAGGACGCGGTTCCCGGCCTCGAAATCCACATGCACTTCACCCCGACTGAAGTTGGGGACTATGAAATTGCCTGCGCCGAGCTTTGCGGTCTCGGCCACTACAAAATGCACGGCATTCTGAAAGTTGTCAGCCAGGACGATTTCGACAAGTGGCTGGCCGCGCGGGAGGCGGATAAACAATAATGGTTGCCCAGGGTGCACACGACGACGCTCACGGCCACGATGCCCACGCGATTCATGCTCACGCGGCCCCGACCAGCTTCATTCGCAAATATATCTTCAGCCTGGACCACAAAGTAATCGGGCTTCAATACTACTTTCTGGCGCTCACGGCAGTGTTTGTCGGCATGTTCCTGTCGCTGCTGATGCGTATCCACATGATCTGGCCCGGAGCGAATCTGCCGCTGCTAGGCGAGATCAAACCTGAAACCTATCTCAGCCTGCTGACCATGCACGGCACCATCATGGTCTTCTTTGTGCTGACGACGGCGCCGCAGGGCGGATTCGGCAACTATTTTCTGCCCATTCAGATTGGCGCGCCGGACATGGCGTTTCCTGTCCTGAACATGCTTTCGTTCTGGACAACGTTTATCGCTTTCGTCGTCATCCTCGCGGCTTTCTTCGTGACCGGCGGCGCTCCGCTCCATGGGTGGACTGGCTACGCTCCGCTAAGCGCGCTGCCCAGCGCCGGACCCGGCGAACAACTGGGCGCCGATTTGTGGATCACCAGCATCGCGATCTTCTGCGTCGCATCGCTGATGGGTGCGCTGAACTTCATCACCACGGTACTCGATCTGCGCGCCAAGGGCATGACCATGATGCGCATGCCGCTGACGGTGTGGTCGTGGTTCATTACCGCCATCCTCGGATTGCTGGCCTTCGGCGTTCTGCTCTCAGCGGGAATCCTGCTGCTGCTGGACCGCAATCTCGGAACCAGCTTCTACGTTCCTCTTGTAGTTGTTAATGGCCAGATCATGGGACACAAGGGCGGTTCGCCGCTACTGTGGCAGCACCTGTTCTGGTTCTTCGGACATCCTGAGGTGTACATCGCCATCCTGCCGGGCATGGGCGTTGCGTCTCAGCTGCTGTCGACGTTCTCGCGCAAACCGATCTTCGGATACAAGGCGATGGTCTACGCCATCATGGGCATCGGCTTCCTGGGCTTCATGGTCTGGGGCCATCACATGTTCATGAGCGGCATGAGCCCCTACTCGGCCTTTGCGTTCTCGATCATGACCATGGCCATCGGTGTGCCCTCGGCCATCAAGACCTTCAACTGGCTGGGGACGATTCGCGGCGGGCGAGTGCGCTTCCAGACCCCGATGCTCTACGCCATCGGATTTGTTTCCCTCTTCGTCTCCGGCGGCTTGAGCGGCCCGTTCCTGGCGCAGCCGGTCCTCGATATTCCGCTGCACGACACAGCGTTCGTGGTCGGACACTTCCATCTGATCATGGGCGTGGCCGCGATCTTCGGCATGTTCGCCGGAACTTATTACTGGTTCCCCAAGATGTTCGGCCGCATGATGAATGAAAAATGGGGCCGGGTGCACTTCTTCCTGACGCTGGCCGGGACCTATGCCATCTTCATGCCCATGCACTATCTGGGCATGGCGGGACAGCCGCGTCGCTATTCGCAGTTCACCGAACTGGCCTATCTGAAACCTCTGATTCCGCTGAACACGTTCATTACTTATGCGGCGATTATCACCATCGCCGCGCAGTTCATCTTTGTGATCAATCTCTTCTGGAGCATGTTCAAAGGACCGAAGGCGAGCGACAACCCGTGGGAATCGACCACTCTCGAGTGGACGACCGCGACGCCGCCTCCGCACGACAACTTTGGCGGCAAAACTCCGGTGGTTTATCACGGGCCGTATGAATACAGCGTTCCGGGCGCACCGAAAGACTTTGTAATGCAGACTGACCCGGCGACCGTAACGTCACATTGAGGTAGCGCCGGCATCGGGGGGCGTCTCGCCCGCGCTGGGAGGGCAGGATGCCCTCCCGACAGCCGGCAGGATGCCGGCGCTACAAAAAGCATATGGCAACGTTCAGTTCAACAGTCACGATCACGGATCAAGTCGTCAAAGATCCCAAGACCGGCCGCGGCAGTGGCGGCACCCGCCCTCCTGTTCCGGGCGGAGGTGGTGGCGATCGTGGCGGCAATGGCTCACCTGATCACGGAGGCCGGCTGCGCCGCACCCGGCTGGGGCTGATCGTCGGCTTGGTGTCCAGCACGATGTTGTTCGTGTCGTTCACCAGCGTCTACATCATGCGCCGCGGCCTGCCTACGCTGGATGACCGCACCGGCTCTTATGTCCATGACTGGCTGCAAGTCAGCCTGCCCACAACTTTGCTCCTGGTGAATACTTTCCTCTTGCTGCTTAGCAGCATCACGGTTGAGTTAGCACGCAGGCAGATCATTCGTCAGGCAGCGCTGGCGCCGGTTCGGTCCATTCCCGGTGTCTCGATCGGCAAAGAGCGCAACCTCCCCTGGCTCGGCATAACGGTACTTCTAGGCTTGGCATTTCTGGTCGGACAGTGGATGGCCTGGCGTGAACTGGGAAATCGCGGGTTCTACCTCGCCACCAGCCCCAGCAGTTCCATGATCTATGTCCTCACCGGGGCCCACGCCCTTCACCTGATGGGAGGTCTGCTGGTCTTGTTGTACGCGGGCGCGACCGCGCTGCGGCACAAGCCGGTGGAGGACCGCCGCATCGTCGTGGACGTGACCGCATGGTATTGGCACTTCATGGCTTTGGTGTGGCTTTACATTTTTGGGCTATTGGAATTTGTGCGCTAGCAAATGTAACTTGTCATCCCGACCGGAGCGCAGCGAAGCAAGCGCAGTGGAGGGACCTTGAGTTTGCCGGTGCGGCTTTGCATTCAGGAAGCGTAGGCGGTTTTAAAGATACATGAAACGCAAAACAGATTTAGATCACTGAAACACAAGGTCCCTCCACTGCGCTTGCTTTGCTGCGCTTCGGTCGGGATGACAATATGTGTTGAGACATAAAACTCCGGGAGACTAATCCATGTCTGATGTGGCTCTCCAGCAGGTGCCAGGGGTTTACGAGCCTTCCCTGTTCGGCACCTATTCCAAGAAGATCGGGATGTGGCTGTTCCTGCTCTCCGACTCGCTGACCTTCGGGGCCCTGTTGTACGCCTACACCTACGGCCGCATCTCGACGCCCAACTGGCCGACGCCATTTCATTCCGAAAGCATCCGGAACGCAACGTTCATGACTGCGTTCCTGCTCACCAGTTCGCTGACCATGGTGTTCGCGGTTCGGTCCGCGGTCATGGGAAACCAGAAAGCGCAGCGCCTGTGGCTCTTTGCCACCATGGCCTGCGGTCTGGGGTTCGTGATTCTTCACGGCCGCGAGTGGACCAATCTCATCGCCGAAGGCCTGACCCTGCCGGTCTTCCCCGTTCCTCCCCACGAAGCCGGTAACCCGGAGTTCGTGAATGTCACCAAGACCGCGCCGCAATTTGCCGCCACCTTCTTCGGACTGACCGGCATGCACATGCTGCACGTCACGTTGGGCGTCGTCTACCTTGGCGTCGTCGCTATGAGGCGGTGGTTCATACCGGTGCTGCTGGGTCTATGGCTGGTGGCATGGCTGGGCACGCCCGCATATAGCCCGTTCCACTACGGCGCTCACGTATTGCTGGTCGCGGCGATCGTGATCTCAATCATCCTGTGGCTGAAACCCAAGGTATATGACGCGTCCGATGTCGAAGTCGCGGGTCTCTACTGGCACTTCGTAGATCTGGTCTGGATGTTCATTTTCCCGCTGGTCTACCTGATGTCGACGAGGATTGTTTAGCGCAAGCTCTTAGGCCAAAACTTTCGAGGAGCTCTACTTCCGATGATGGACGAAACCCAATTAGTGTTGGAGCAGCGCGCCGCTGAAGAACAACGGCACCATTCCAAGGGACAATTCCTATGGGTCTGGGCGGCCCTGCTGATCATGACCGGCATCGAGGTCTACCTCGCCTATCAGAACATGGAACTGGTCCGGATGTTGTCCATCCTGATGGGACTGTCGCTCCTGAAGGCCGGCCTCATCATCGGCTACTTCATGCACCTGAAGTTTGAAATCTCGGCCATGAAGTGGGTTACCATGAGTTCGCTGGTATTCTGTCTGGCCATGATGCTGGTCTTTCTTCCCGACGCCTACCGGATTCTGCATCTGGGAGTAGGAGTGAAATGAAGTTGCGCTTGGCCACGCTCGCGGTGTTCCTGCTGTTGTGGGCAGCCCCTGCCTTCAGCCAGGGCTGCGCCATGTGCTACAGCTCCGCCAAAGGCACCAGCAAAGAAGGCCAGAACGCCATCAGCCGCGGCGTGCTGGTATTGCTGCTTCCGCCCTTGGCTTTTATGAGCCTGGGAGCAGGCATGGCAGTTCGCTACAGCAAGAAGCGCGACAAAGAAAACCAGTAAGCTACCCGAAGCCACGTAGGGTCGGGTGTCCCACCTGCCCAGCCGAGCGAAGCTCGGCTAGCTCTTTTGTCCTCCATCTCAATACGTTGTCATCCTGAGGGCAGTCTTTCGTCCCGCGCAGCGGGAACGAAAGCAAGCGAAGGACCCATGCATTCCCCGCCTATGTTCCTATGCGTCCACGTATGCTCAAATCTGGTATAGGACGCCGGAGCGGCCGGCCAATGCACAGCTCCTTCGTCGGGAGCCCTTCGCTGCGCGAAAGACTCCGCTTCCTCAGGATGACAGCGCCCGCGTTATTCCCGACTACCTTATAATAGAAAGATTCGCACCCACTCCTGAAGCTTTCTGAGCACCCTCAGAAGGGCCAAAGTGGCTGCGAAGGGTCCTTCTTAACTGATGTCCACGGAAACGATAGTGGTTCGCGGTGCCCGGGTTCACAACCTCAAAAACGTGGACTTCGAAATCCCGCACAATTCATTGACGGTTGTCACCGGCGTGTCCGGCTCCGGCAAGTCGTCCCTTGCCTTCGATACCATCTACGCCGAAGGCCAGCGCCGGTATGTCGAGTCGCTGTCGGCTTACGCCCGCCAGTTCCTGGAGCGCATCGAAAAGCCTGACGCCGACTCTATAGACGGCATCGCCCCGGCAGTCGCGATCCGACAGAAAAACACCACCCGCAACCCACGTTCGACAGTAGGCACGGCGACCGAGATCTACGACTACCTGAGGCTTCTATTCGCCCGCGTCGGCCGAACTTTTTGCCTACAGTGTGGCCAAGAGGTAAAGAAAGACACGGTAGACGAGGTCACGAAAATTATCCTGGCCCTGGGCGAAGGCACCCGCCTGAACGCGCTCTTCCCGTTACAAGCCGCGGCCACCCCGCCTCCGTCGCAAGACAAAGACCCCCGCGCCAAGAAACGGACCAGTGAAAGTAGCGCCGGCGTCCCGCCGGCTGTCGCGGGGGCGTCCCGCCCGCGCAGTCGCAAAAGCAAACCCGAAGCCGCCCTCACGGATCAGCTCCGAACCCGCCTCTTCGAACTGCGGCAAAAGGGTTTCAACCGCCTCTACCAGAACGGCCAGATCTTCGAATTCTCCACCCCGGAATCGCTGCTCGACGTGAATTTCAGCCAGCCAGTCTTCCTGCTGGTCGATCGCCTGGTCGTCTCTCCGGACGCACGCGCCCGCATCGTAGACGCCATCGAGATCAGCTATCGCGAATCGGGCGAGGTCATCTTCGAGACCGCTCCGCGCGACGACCAACCCGCACAGCGCCTCCGATTTTCCCAACGCTTCGAATGCAAGACCTGCAACCTGCGCTACGAGGAACCCGAGCCGCGCCTGTTCTCCTTCAACAATCCCGTACGGCGCCTGCCCGCGCTGCCAGGGCTTCGGCAACACGATTGATTTCGATCTCGACCTGGTCATTCCCGACAAATCGAAATCCCTGGACCAGGGCGCTATCGATCCCTGGACCAAGCCGAAGTATCGAACTCTCTTCACCGAGCTGAAGCGCTTCGCCAAGCAGGCCAACATCCCGCTCTACGCCCCCTGGGCCGATCTTGAACCCGAGCAACGCCGGATGATCGTGGAAGGCGAAGGCAAATTCCTCGGCATACGTGGATTCTTCAATCACCTTGAGCGCAAGAAATACAAGCTGCACGTGCGCGTCTTTCTCAGCCGCTATCGGGGATACTCGACTTGCTCGGCCTGCGGAGGCGCCCGGCTGCGCATCGAAGCTCAACAGGTCAGGATCAGCGGCAAGAACATCTGCCAGGTCACCAGCATGACGGTCGAAGAAGCCTCGAAGTTTTTCTCTAGCGTCAAACTGACCGATCAGGAATCCGCGATTGCCGACAAGCTGCTCGAAGAAATTCACGAGCGCCTGCAATTCCTGATCGATGTCGGCCTCGAATATCTGACGCTGGACCGGCTGGCTTCGACCCTTTCCGGCGGCGAGGCCCAGCGCATTCAACTGGCAACCTCGCTGGGCTCGCGTCTTGTAGGGACGCTTTATGTGTTGGACGAACCGTCCATAGGCTTGCACAGCCGTGACACGCACCGCCTGATCAAGATCCTGCACGACCTGCGCGACCTGGGAAATACGATCCTGGTGGTCGAGCACGATCCCGATGTCATGCGCGCCTCAGATCGTATTCTCGATCTCGGTCCCGGTGCCGGAGAGAGCGGCGGCCAGTTGATCGCGGAGGGAACGTATGCCGAAATACTCAAGGCACCCGCCTCGTTGACCGGACGCTACCTATCCGGCGAATTGCGCATCCAGCTCCCGCAGGCACGGCGCAAGCCGAACTCCCGACAGATCAAGATTTCCGGCGCGCGGGCACACAATCTCAAGAATATTGACTTCGCCGTTCCCCTGGGAATGCTGGTCGCCATCACTGGAGTGTCGGGATCGGGCAAGTCGACGCTTCTGCATGATGTGTTGTTTCAGGCCTTGTCCGCCGCCAAGAGGACGACCAACGGAGAGCCGCCTTCTTCTCCCGACTGGAACGAACTCGAGGGCGACGACCTCATCGACGACGTCATACTGGTTGACCAGTCGCCGATCGGCCGCACACCGCGCTCGAATCCAGTTACCTACATCAAGGCCTTCGACGGGATCCGTGACCTCTTTGCTTCTCTGCCGGAAGCCAAGAAGCGAGGCTTCACCGCCGGACATTTCTCCTTCAACATCCCCGGAGGCCGCTGCGAAACCTGCCAGGGTGATGGCACGGTCACCGTGGAAATGCAATTCCTCGCCGACGTCGAACTGATCTGCGAGGAGTGCAAGGGTGCGCGCTACAAGCCGCAGGTCCTGGATGTGCGCTACCGCGGCAAGAACATTCATGAAGTCCTGAACCTTACGGTGCGCGAGGCACTGCATTTCTTCGCCGGCGTGCCCAAAGTCGTGGAGAAGCTGCGCGTCCTCGAAGAAGTCGGCCTGGGATATCTGCGGCTGGGTCAATCCGCGACCACGCTCTCAGGCGGCGAGGCCCAGCGCATGAAGCTGGCGGCCCATCTGCAGCCGGCGTCGCGGGACATCGGACGTCCTTCCAGCTCCACGGGCCAGACCCGCCGCCGCAATCGCATGCTTTATATCTTTGACGAGCCCACGACCGGCCTGCATTTTGACGATGTCAGCAAACTACTCTCTGCTTTCCGCCGTCTAATTGAAGCAGGGGGCTCGATTCTGGTAATCGAGCACAATCTGGAAGTCATCAAGACAGCAGACTGGGTGATTGACCTGGGCCCGGAGGGCGGTGAACGCGGCGGATACGTAGTCGGCGCCGGCCCGCCCGAGGTCATCGCCAAGCTGCCGAATTCGTACACAGGAAAGTTCCTGGCACAAGTCCTGAATGGAAACGGACAACCAACAAACGGCCGTAAGTAGCACAGTCCACGTAGGGGCGGGCGCCCCCGCCCGGCCAGCCGAGCGCAGCTCGGCAAACGTGGCGAGCGCCGAGCACTTAGGGATGATCCCAAATTCAGCGAACCCAGCTCGCCCGCCCGGACGAGGGCGTTCGGGCCTACGTGTGATTGCAGTCCTCACACTATTTGCCCTCACCGGCTCTGCACAAGCCCAGAACTCCGGCAAGACCGTCCGCCATCACAAGGTCGCCGTCGAGGATCCTTCTTCCCCGCCTGAGCTTATCCAGGCCGAGAGCGCCATCGAAAAGCAGGACTTTGCCACCGCCGAGCCCCTTCTAAAAAAAGTCGTCGCTCAGGATCCCGACAACTACGCCGCCTGGTTCGACCTGGGGTTCCTGTACAACGCGCAGGGCAAGACCGACGACTCGATTGCCGCCTATCGCAAGTCAGTCGCCGCCAAACCCGGTGTATTCGAATCCAATCTGAATCTCGGTCTTATGCTGGTGAAGGCAAACCAGCCCGACGCCGAACAGTTTCTGCGCGCCGCCACGAAACTGAAGCCCACAGCGCAGGTGGCCGAGGGACAAGCCCGGGCTTGGCTCTCCCTGGGCCACTTACTCGAGACAAGTAACCCCGATGGAGCGATCGAGGCTTTCAAGCAAGCCGCTCTGCTCGATCCCAAAGACCCTGAACCCCATCTTTCGTCCGGCCCGATTCTGGAGGGCCTAAACCGCTTTGCCGACGCCGAGCAGGAGTACAAACAGGCCTTCGCCATTGATCCCTCATCCGCCGATGCGCTCACCGGAATGGCCAATATCTACATGCGCGGCCATCGCTACACCGAGGCAGAGGAGATCCTGCGCAAGCTGGTTGTGCTTCACCCGAACGACGCTGGAGCGCACATGCAACTGGGCCGCATGTTGGCCGCGGACGGACAGAACGATGCCGCCATCGCCGAGTTGCAGGTGGCGTTGAAGCTCGCCCCGGCTGATCCGTCGTTGCAGCGCGACCTGGCAGATTTGTACGTCAACGCCAAGAAGTACGATCGAGCGGAAGCCCAGTACCGGTCTCTGCTGGCGGCCAAGCCCAACGATCCCGACCTGCGCTACGGAT
Organism: Terriglobia bacterium; assembly: GCA_963812835.1. Lineage (GTDB taxonomy): Bacteria > Acidobacteriota > Terriglobia > Terriglobales > Acidobacteriaceae > JAIQFF01. The sequence continues at coordinate 969,760 of CAWEWN010000004.1, read as the reverse complement.
TGGGCCGGGCCTTCCTGATGCAGCGTAAATTTCCCGAGGCGCAGCGGGAGCTGCTGGCTGCGCTCGAACTCAAGCCCGGCATGGCTCCCGCATACGGAGACCTGGCCGCCGCCGCCAATGAAAACAAGAACTACGAGCTCGTGATCAAGGCCCTGGACGCCCGTGCCAAGCTGGTGCCTGAGCTTCCTATTGGCTACTTCTTGCGGGCCACGGCCTACGACCACTTGCGTGCAATCAAGCTGGCAGCGGAGAATTACCATCGCTTTCTTGAGACAGCGGGGGGAAACTATCCGGACCAGGAATGGCAGGCTCGCCATCGCCTGATTGCGATCGAGCCGAAAAAATAGCCCATGATGCGCATACGGGTAGCGATCCTCATGCTTCAGGTTGCGATATTCCTGGCCGCTCTGGCCGGGACCGCACTCCCCGTCTATGGGGCGCCCGCATTTGCGATTTCCGCACTTCCGATGCCTGCATTTCCGACGAAAGACGAGAGCCTCGATCAGCTGATCGCTCGAGCCGACGCCGCCCGCCCCGAGGACCGCCCGGCGCTATACGTCGAGATCGCCCGCCAGAAGGCAGACCTCGCCGATCAGTCCTATCACGACGGCAATGCAGAAGCGGGCGCTGCCAGCCTGGGCGAAGTCGTGACTTTCGCCAAGAAGGCGACCGAAGCGTCCATTGAAACGGGGAAAAAATTGAAGAACACGGAAATCACGCTGCGCAAAATGGTCGAGAAGTTCCGTGACGTCAAACGTACAGTTGCGTTTGAGGACCAGGCGCCCATTCAACAAACCATGGACGAACTGGAGAAGATGCGAACTGACCTGCTCGCCGCCATGTTCGGCAAGAAGAAGGCCAAATGAAGCGTGCAAGCACAACAGCCGTGGGTGCCCCATCCTTTTCGCGCACTTGGCGAAAAGGGTGGGTGACGGAGATCGCCGATGCACTCGAAAATCGCGCGATCCCATTGGTCATTGGGATTTCGTTCGCCTGCATCACATTCTTCCTGCTGCTTTCACCAGCGCTGGCCGAGCAAAAACGCGATCCGCTCACCTCTCCGGAAGTCGACCAGTTGCGCGATACCGCGATGGATCCAGACCTGCGCCTCAAACTGTACGTCGCGTTTGCCCGTGCCCGGCTGGCGACACTCGACAAGGCACGCTCCGATCCCAAGACCGCTGACCGTGGCCTGGCCACCCACGACGGCCTGCAGGACTTCCTCGACGTCTACGACGAGCTCAACGAGAACATCGACACCTACGTAGGCCGCAAATCAGACCTGCGCAAGGCGCTGAAGATCGTCATTGATGGCGATACTGAGTTTCAGGCCAAGCTTCGGGCCCTGCGGGACGACGCCACTGCTAAAAAAGGAGAACAGGAGCACTATGAGTTCCTGCTTACAAATGCGCTCGAGACCCTTGATAGCAGCGCACAGGACCACCGCCAACTATTGAGCGAACAGGAAGAAGACGCCAAGCGCAAGAAGAAACCGATGAAACCCTGAAGTTGATTTCTTGCTCTAAGGTGTCATCCTGAACGCAGTCTTTCGACCCGCGCAGCGGGACGAAAGCAAGCGAAGGACCTATGTATTCCGCGCCATCTTAACGTGGTATCTGCTCAAATCCAGAATGAAAGCGTATCAGCAGATCTGGCGAAGGGTTGGGCACCGCTATCGCCACCCAATGCAGGGGTCCTTCGTCGGGAGTCCTTCGCGCAGCGAAGGACTCCACTTCCTCAGGATGACAGCCTTATAAGAAGTCCCCATGCTAATCTAGCCGCACGTGAGCAAGAATCTTCTCCAAATCTTTGAAGACGCCTACCGCGAACTACGCCCGGATGTGTTCATCCCTGAATTGAAAGTCGAGTTCTTCGCTTTCACCAGCATAAAAAACACCATCCGGATGCGCCAGGGCAAGCTTCTGGTACGCCTGTCTGACCTGCTCGAAGCCGCCCCCGCGAGCGTCCTGCACGCCATCGCGCATATCCTTCTGGCCAAAATGTATCGCCGTCCAGTTGATCGTGAAGAAGCGGCCCGTTATCGCCGTTACGTATCCAGCCACCACATCAGCCGAAAGGCCCACCTGGTGCGCCAGATCCGCGGACGCAAACGCCTCGATTCTCCCCAGGGCCGCAGTTATGACCTCGAAGCTGTCTTTGAAGATCTCAACCGGCGCTTCTTCCACGGCCTGCTGGCCCGTCCACAGATGACGTGGAGCCGCGACCGGGCCCGCAACAGCCTCGGCCACTACGATCCCGCGCACAATGCCATCGTGGTCAGCCGCATCTTCGACCACCCCCGCGTTCCCCGCTCGGCCGTCGAGTACATCGTCTACCACGAGATGCTCCATCTCAAGCATCCCGTAAGACTGCGGGGCAGCCGCAGATGCGTCCACTCCGCGGAGTTCCAGGCAGAAGAAAAACTCTTCCCCCACCTGGAAGAAGCCAAACAATTCCTGAAGCAGCTCTAGAGCCAGTTGTGACCAGCGGCGTCGTGCGGGTTCGTCCGTCAGGTTCCTTCGCGACCTTTGCGGTGTCTTTGCGCTCTTTGCGGTTAAAGCCTTTGATCTCGCGGAAATCGTGTCAAATCCTAAAAAGGCAAACGCGCTCTGGATTGGCGCCAGAGCTTCGTTGACGCCTTCACCAGGACAAGACTATTCTTAGAAGTTGGTGCAATTGCGTCATCAGTTGCAACCGAGTTGCAATAATGGAGTTTTCCACAAGATGCTGCAAGCCTTCATCATAACTTTGCGCGAGGGGGTCGAAGCCGCCCTCATCGTCGGGATCACTCTGGCCTATCTGACCAAAATCGGTCGTCCCGAACTGCGCAAATCGGTATTCGCCGCCTTGATCGCCGCATTCGTCGGCAGCATCGGGATTGCCATCCTCCTGTCGCGCACCCAGTGGAATCAGGACATCTTCGAAGGTTGGATCATGCTGATCGCCGCCTTCTTCGTCGTCACCATGATCATCTTCATGATGAAAACGGGACGAGCGCTCAAAGGACAGATCGAAGGCAAGGTCAGTCTCCTGGCCGGTCGCAACGCCAGGTTTGGCCTGTTTCTATTCGTCTTCCTGATGGTCCTGCGCGAGGGAGTCGAGACCGTCCTTATCCTCGGAGCGGTGTCGCTGAACTCAAGCCAACTCCTCAGTTTCCTGGGGACATTATCGGGCGTGATTGTCGCCATTCTGTTTGGCGTGATGTTCGTCAAGGGCAGCGTGCGGATTAATCTTCAAAAGTTCTTTCGGGTCACAACTGCAATTCTGTTCTTCGTAGCAGCGCAGCTGATCATTTCCGGCCTGCACGAGCTTTCTGAAAACGGCGTCCTTCCCTCTTCGCGCGAGGAAATGGCCCTGATCGGCCCCATTGTCCGAAACGACTTGTTCTTTTTCATCACCATCGTCGCCTTAGCCGCCCTGATGGTGCTGTTCGAGGTCAAGCGCCGCCAGCCCGCTGCCCTACCCGATTCTCCAGCCGAGCGTCGCAAGGCCCTGTGGAGCGCCCGCCGCGAGCGCCTGTGGATGGTTTCGGTGTATGCCAGCTCCTTCCTCTTCATTCTGATGGTGACCGCGGAATTCATCTACGCCAAGAGCGTTAGCGCGCTGTCCCCCGCGATCGAAGTGACATTTCAGGGTGGACAGGTGAGCATTCCTCTCGCCCAGGTTGCCGACGGAGATCTCCATCGCTTCGAGGCCAAAGAAAGTGGAACCGCTGTTCGCTTCTGGCTCTACCAGAAACCCGACGGGAAAGTTGCCACCGTATTCGATGCCTGCCAGATTTGCGGACCGGTAGGTTTCTACAAGGGACCGAACGGCGTGGTTTGCAAGAACTGCGCCGCGCCGATCAACGGACAGTCGGTGGGCACGTCGGGCGGTTGCAATCCAATTCCATTGCGCGCCGAACAGACCGCGGACGCTGTCGTCATTCGAGAAGTAGACATCGCGGCAGGCGCTCACATTTTCCAACCATAAACATGTTCTTGCGCCTACTCTACGAATCCTTCCGACGGCAGAAGCGGCGCAAACTCCTGGCCGGGATCGCCATCATGCTGGGCGTGGGCGTCGCCACAGCGATGATTGCAGTCGCCACCGATATCGGCGACAAGATCAGCCGCGAGTTGCGTACCTACGGCGCCAATCTGATCGTCACTCCCCAGGAAGACACGCCTCGACGTCGAGATTGGCGGCGTGAATCTGAAGCCGCCCAGCGACGGCGCCTACCTCAACGAAGAGGACCTGCCCAAAATCAAGGGCATGTTCTGGCGAAACAACATTGTAGGTTTCTCTCCGATGTTGCCGGTGACCGTAACCGTGAATGGTGACAAGAATGTCTCTCTACTCGGGACATACTTCGCCCGGCACGTGGTCTTCGGAAAGCAGGATTTCGTCACCGGCGTCCGCACTACGCATCCCTGGTGGAAGGTACAGGGCGCATGGCCCGACGACAGTTCGGAAGACGTCCTGCTCGGTGAGCGTCTGGCGGCAAGACTTAACCGGACACCCGGCCAGAACATTGAAATCGCGGGCCAGCCGCGACGGATCGCCGGCATTCTCTCCACCGGCGGAGCCGAAGATGATCAGATCATCGCGCCTCTCGCATTAGCGCAGCAGATTCTGGGCAAGCCCGGCGCCGTGCGCCGCATCTATGTGAGCGCCGTAACCAAGCCGGAAGATGAGTTTGCCCGTCGTGATCCGAAAAGCATGTCGCCCGCGATGTACGACCGCTGGTACTGCTCTCCGTATGCGCAATCCATCGCGTTCCAGTTGCAGGAAGCGATTCCGCATTCGCACGCAGAACAGATCCGCCAGGTGGCGCAGAACGAAGGCACGGTGCTCTCGCGCATTCAAGGACTCATGCTGCTTATTACACTGGCGGCGTTACTGGCCTCGGCACTGGCGGTCTCGGCGTCTATGGCAACCTCCGTGATCGAGCGTCGCAAGGAGGTTGGCCTGATGAAGGCTCTGGGGGCCGGCAACCTAGCTGTAGCGGTTTTGTTTTTCGCCGAGGCAGCTCTTCTCGCCTTGCTGGCCGGAACGGTAGGCTTTGCCGGAGGCGCGCTGTTGGCCCGCCAGATCGGGCATTCCATCTTCGCCTCGCAGATCACCGTCCAACCCGTACTGTTGCCCGTCATCCTGAGCATCGCTGTGCTGGTGACCTTCCTCGGAAGCGCTGCCGCAATCCGGCGCGCGGTTAGGTTTGATCCGGTTTACGCACTGCGAGGTGATGCATGAACGCGCCCGCCACCAGTCAAGTCGCGCGAGCGCCGTGCCGCCGCGCCCCACACTTCGATGTTCCTGCGCATGCTGGTGCGGGCCGCGGTCCTGCGGCGCGGCCGTGCTGCTTCTGCCTTGCTGGCCATGGTGGTCGCTGCCGCGGTCGCCACTGCCATGCTCAACCTCTATGTGGATGTACAAGCCAAGCTGGGCCGCGAGTTTCGCAAATACGGCGCCAACGTCGTTGTACTCGGCAAGGACGGACAAAACTTGCCGGCCGATGCTCTCTCAACTGTCAAATCTATTCTCGGTACGAGCGGAATCACGGTTCCCTTCGCTTATGCCGTTGCCCGCACCGCCGATGGCCATTCGGTAGTCGTCGCCGGCACCGACCTCGAACAAGTGCAAAAGTTGAATGGCACCTGGTGGTCGGTAACTGAATGGCCGAAAGCTTCCCACGATGCGCTGGTTGGTAATCGGGCCGTCGGCGTCGTCGGCGCATCCGGCAAGCCGTTCGACCTGAGCTTTCAGGGTCGGACCATCCGTCTGAATCCGGTGGGCACCTTGAAGACTGGCGCAGCGGAAGATAGTCGCGTCTTCGTATCGCTCGCTGATTTTGCAGAGTGGACCCATGTACCGTATTCCACGGTCGAGATATCGGCTTCTGGCTCGTCGCAAGAAATCGTCGCCATTATCCAACGGCTTGGTCAAGCCCTTCCCACAGCCGACGTCCACGCGGTACGGCAGGTCACGGAGGGCGAGGCCAATGTATTGGGCAAAATGCGCTCCACGCTTCTTGTAGCCGCCATTCTGATCATTCTCACCGCTGCCGTGTGCGTGCTCTCCACTTTGACGGGATGGGTCTCCGACCGTCGCCGCGATTTTGCCCTCATGAAAGCCCTGGGTGCCTCCGGCAGAATGCTGCAGAGTTTTTTCGCCGCCGAAGCCGCTGCCCTGGGCGCGATCGGCTCGACCCTGGGATTTGTTATCGGCGTAGGAGTCGCCATCTGGATTGGCCAGGCCAATTTTCACGCCCCGGTCACTCCGCGCCTGAGCGTGCTGCCGGTGGTTCTGGCGGGCGGGATAGTCATCGCCCTGGTCGCCGCGATTGTGCCAATATCGCTGCTCCGGCGGGTTCAACCTGCTAACATCCTGAGGGGAGAATGACATGATCAAACTCAGCCATGTCAGCCGCCTTTACCCGGCACAAGCCGAGAGCAACGGCGGCGTCATCCGTGCCCTGGATGACGTTTCTCTCGAGGTTGCGCCCGGCGAGTGGCTGGCCGTCATGGGTCCGTCCGGCTCCGGCAAGTCCACCCTGGTCAATCTGATCGGATGCCTTGATCGTCCCAGTTCCGGCGAAATCTGGCTCGACAACGAAGACGTCGCCAGGATCTCCACCCAGGACTTGAACCGGGCCCGGGCAGAAAAAGTCGGCTTCATCTTCCAGCAATTCCACCTGATTCCCTACCTCACTGCGCTCGAAAACGTCATGCTGGCGCAATACTTCCACAGCATGACCGACGAGCAGGAAGCGCTCGCGGCCCTGGCCCACGTGGGCTTGAAAGATCGCGCCCGTCACCTGCCTGCCCAACTGTCCGGCGGAGAGCAGCAGCGAGTCTGCATCGCCCGCGCCCTGATCAACGATCCCAAAGATCGTTCTGGCCGACGAACCCACCGGGAACCTGGACGCGGTCAACGAAGAAATCGTCCTGCGCCTGCTGCGCGAACTGCACCGTCAGGGACGCACCATCGTGATGGTCACGCATGACCCGGTCGTTGCCCGCCTGGCCGATCGCCGCATCGAACTGCATCACGGCAAGATTGCCGATCAGGAAGTCTTCGCCATGGCCGACGAAGAGCAGTTCGACGAAGTCCTCGAAGAACTATGGGCGGTCGAGGAGCACGGCGAGATTGCCGAAATCGAGCGCCTGGAAGTTCACGGCGCTCTGCCGGTCAGCATCGCGGTCGAGAAGATGACAGCCCTGGGCCTGCTCACCACCCGGCCGCATCCGCCCGAGGTACACAATCACAAGCCATTCGTGAACCCGTGCCACGACGCCCTCAAGCCTTCCGGAGTTTCCACCGGCGACGGCAGCATGATCGTCGAATTCACGCCGCGCGGCCGCTTGCGCGCCGCCGACATCATCCGCCGACACCGCCTGGCCGAGCGCCTCTTCACCGACAGCCTGGCGCTCGACAGCGAATCAGAGATCGAGCAGCAGGCCTGCAAGTTCGAGCACATCCTCTCGCCCGAAGCGACGGACAAGATCTGCAGCTTTCCTCGGCCATCCCCGCACCTGCCCCCACGGCGCGCCGATCCCGCTCGGGCCGTGCTGTGAAGGCAATCTGGCTGTCCAGGAGGAGAAGCAGGAACGAAGGCAGGCGTCGCGCCTCAAGTAGAGCCGCTTGGTCTCTGAGACCGTTCCGCCACCTACCTATCCGGTGTCATGCTGAGCTTGCGAAGCATCTCGCGCGGAGCAGATGTGCACGCGCGTGCTAGGGGCGCTCCACGCCAGATCCTTCCGGCTAAAGCCCCTCAGGATGACGCCGAGTAGTTTGGCGTCGCTAAGAATGCACGGACCCGGCAGTTACTTCTAATTGATCTTCTTCCAGACCACGTCCTCATTGTTCCGGCGATCAATCATGGCATCGACCTTGCCGCTGTCATCGCGTCGGAACAAACGCCGGCCTTCCACGCCTTTGCGAAAGAATATGTCAGCCGACTCAGGAACCAGCTCATCCTCCGGGCTGTCCCCTCGCTGTGCGTACAAATCTGCCGTCGCGGACGGAAATCAGTCTGAGTCATTCCTGGCGCCAGCTCGTAAGTCCCGGCGTAATCAGCGTATTTCTTGACGTCCGCCTTTTCCTGGCGCTGGATCTTCGTAGTAGCGGAACATTTGACCGGCCACGATCTGCCATTTTCCATTGCGATACATCCAGGTGTCGGTGCCGTGATAGCGCGCCGTCATGTTCTGGCCGAAGATCGTCTCGGTTTCATTCAGGTCGTAGGACAGGATCGGCGTATCTCCCTGGATATTGCTCCTGGGATTTACAACTTTGATGCTGCCGGAATAGCCCGGCGGAAGCGGAGTCACATCCTTAACCAGAGCGGTTTTGTCCATGCCTCTTCCCTTCTCGTCGAAGTACATGCTGTCGTCGGCGAAATATTTCTTCCAGGGTGCCTGGTCGCCCGCAGCCACAGCGTCGAACATCTCCTGTGCATTGCGAACAAGTTCGTCCTGCGTGATCGCGGGCGTGATTGCGGGAAGTGCACGACGATGACGATAGCGATGCCGCCGTCAGCCGCCAATGCCAGCATTGCGGTCAAACGAGTCATAGATTCCTCCTCAGGCCCTTCCGATATCCCGGTCATCCTAAACGCGACGGAATTGTCTGCGCAAAAGCTCGGTGCGCCATTATGATGTTTCTTCGCATCCTCATGACCAGCGCTCGACGACCCTGCATCGGCGTATTCGATTCCGGCTTTGGCGGACTGACCGTCCTCAAAGAACTGATCGCGCTCGCACCCGAAGCCGACTACATCTACTTCGGCGACACGGCGCGACTGCCCTACGGCTCGAAGTCGGCCGAAACCGTTGCCCGATACGCCATCGGCGCGGCGCAATATCTCGAACAACACGGCGCCCAGATGCTGGTCATCGCCTGCAACACGGCCACTGCGCTGGCTCTCGACCAGATCACGCAGGCCTCCAGCGTTGCCCGTGGTGGGCGTCGTCGAGCCCGGTGCAGCTCGGGCCGCTGCGGTCAGCCAGAGTCCGCAGGGTGGTGGTGATCGGCACCGAAGCTACGGTGAGCAGCCACGCCTACGCGAAGGCTCTGCAGGCCCAGGGTAGTCGAGGCTGCGGAAAAGGCCTGCCCGCTATTCGTGCCGCTGGTCGAAGAAGGATGGTCGGAGCACACGGTTGCCGAACAGGTGGCCCGCATCTATCTCGACCAGGCGTTTACCGGCGACTTCAAATCGGCCGACGTTCTGGTGCTGGGTTGCACTCACTATCCCCTGCTGAAACCGCTGCTGCACCGGCTGGTACCGGACCACGTCACCATCGTAGATTCTGCCGACTCCACGGCCCGCGTGGTCAGCCAGTTGCTCCGCAAAGGCTTGCCAAAACATTCTTCCGAAACGGAACGTCGTGGAACGCCTCGCCTGAAATTCTTTGTGACCGATTCAGTGGAGAAATTCCGACGCCTGGGCGCGCAGTTTCTGGGCAGTCCGATCGAGGATGTAGAGCACGTGGAACTGAAAGAGTAGAGTTCCACGCAAGAGGGTACGCATGTGAAAGCCGCCTTTACCAGATACGGCCCGCCCGACGTGGTCGAGGTCAGCGACCTTGAAAAGCCGGTTCCCAAAGACAATGAGATCCTGATAAAAGTCCGCGCGGCTTCGGTCAATCCACTTGACTGGAAAACCATGAAAGGCGGCCCGTACTTCGTTCGTATCCTGTTCGGACAGCGCAAACCCAAGATCAAACGACTGGGCGTTGATGTGGCCGGCCAGGTTGAAGCGGTTGGCAGGAACGTAACCCAGTTCCGACCCGGCGACCAGGTGTTCGGCACCTGCCGTGGGGCCTTTGCCGAGTACGCGTGTACTAACCAGACGGAAAAGATCATGAAGCCGGTGCTGGCCGTGAAACCACATAACCTGACCTTTGAGCAAGCGGCTTCGGCACCGATTGCGGCCCTCACCGCGTTGCAGGGTCTCCGCGACAAGGGGCGGATCCAGGCGGGGCAGAAGGTATTGATTAACGGTGCGGCGGGAGGCGTGGGTACGTTCGCGGTGCAGATCGCCAAGTCATTCGGCGCGGATGTGTCCGGCGTATGCAGTACTAGGAATGTGGATATGGTCCGATCCATCGGTGCTGATCGGGTTATCGATTACACCCGGGAGGATTTCACCAAAAACGGGCACCAGTACGACCTGATTTTCGACTGCGTTGGGAACCACTCATTGTCGGCTTGCCGGCGGGTCTTAAACCCCAAGGGAATATTGATCCTGGTCGGCGCGCCGAGCGACGTGCGGGTGATCAGTCTGCTGGCCCGGTTGATTGCAGCGCTTGTGTTGTCGCGGTTCGTAAGCCATAAGCTGGTGCCGATCCTGGCCAGATCGAACAAAAACGATCTGACCACCATAGGCGAACTCATAGCGAGCGGGAAGATAACACCGGTCATCGACCGGCGCTACAAATTGAGTGAGGTCCCGGAAGCCCTCCATTATCTTGAAGAAGGACACGCTCGAGGCAAAGTCGTCATAACTATGGAGTGAACAACCCCCTAGAGCCGCAACACGCCTTGCGGCGGCGGATATCGCCAAAAAGCAAAAGCGACCGCACGTTCGCGGTCGCTTTTCGATAGAAGCGAAACTAGTACAGCCGGAAGCTGACTTCCACGTTAATCTGCACCGCCACCGGCTTCCCGTCTTTCATGGCCGGCTCAAACTTCCAGGTCTTGACGGCTTCGATGGCTTTCTCGTCCAGTCCCAGACCCAGGCTGCGGGCCACGCGAATGTCTCGCGGCCTGCCATCCGGTCCGACCACCAGCCAGAGAACGCACGTGCCCTGGTACTTCGCCTTGCGGGCTTCTTCCGAGTACTCAGGATCAGGCTGATAGATCACTCGCGGCGCGCTCACTCCGCCGCCGACGCGGAACACACCGCCGCCGACGCCACCGCCACGGCCCTCACCAACGCCGGGGCCGGTGCCCACACCCACGCCGCCGCCTGAGCCTGAACCGATACCACCGCCTGAACCAGTTCCGTTCGAGGGCGGTCCGGAAGGCAGATGCGACATCGGGTCGCCCAGATTTGGCAGATTATTCGAAGCCAGCTTGACCTGCGGAGGAACCACGACCGTCGGTTCAGCCGTCAGCTTGGGATTATCGTTCCGCACCACCATCATCGGAGGCGTGATCTGCTCCATCGACTGCTTGGGCAATTTGCCTTTGGGCGCCTGGAACTTGTCGCGATCGCCGCCGCCACCGCCGCCACCCGAAACCGTCTTCGCCGGCTCCAGCGGAGGAATGTCATCGGGAGAAACCAGCGTGATGGCCTCGTGCGGCTTCACAATCTGCTGCACCACTCGCCGGCCCAGCAGCGTCAATGCCGATGATGGCTGCGATCGCCAGCACATGCACGACGGTCGAGTTCCCCAGCACGCCGTTTTTCTTGTAATCGTAAAAGCCCCAAATGTCCTTGACCGGAACTGGCTTCGAAGTCAGCACCAGCGGGGGCAATTTCTTGGGAAAGAAAAAATCGTCCAGGTTCTGAAACAGAGACTTCCACAGCGGCTCTTCCAGGACGTCTTTTGAAAGCAGCAAATTGAGTTCGGGTTCGGCTTCGCCGCGGGGTTTGATGTCGAGTGTTGGCATAGTTACCCGAATTCGGCTTCTCTACGCGGCAGCCTATCTTGAAACTGATCTATCTTAAACTTGATGAGCACATCTAGCTGCCAAGTTGCTTCGAGGCGTCCGAATACTTCGGTTACTCGATCCGGTGCAAACCTGTTCGGTAGGCGTTTCTCTATCTCTTTAGATGCTACGTCCAGGCAAACGTTACCCTGGCAAAATTGTACACGTTTCGGCGCTCTTTCTCGACAGTGCTTTTGCGAGCTCCAACCTGTGCCTAAACCGGGTTCACAGACAGCCGATCCCGAGCACATTCTGGCGGCCTTCGCCCGGTCAATGGACGTTCGTTCCGCCGCTCCCTATAATGAAAAAAATCAATCATTTGGGAGAAACCAACCGAGTGCCGCTGGACCTGAAATCCACCATCAATCTGCCTAAGACCGACTTTCCCATGAAGGCCAACCTGCCCCAGAATGAGCCCAAAGCTCTGGCCCGCTGGGAGCAGATGCGGATTTACGAGCGTATTCGCGAGGCCAGGCAGGGGGCGCGAAGCTCTATGTCCTGCACGATGGACCGCCCTACGCCAACGGACCCATCCACCTGGGCCACGCGCTGAACAAGTGCCTGAAGGACTTCATCGTCAAGTCCAAGACCATGTCCGGATTTGACTCGCCCTACGTCCCGGGATGGGACTGTCACGGCCTGCCCATCGAGATCAAGGTTGATCAGACAGCTCGGCGGCAAAAAACTCCAGATGGAGCAGCTCGAGGTGCGCCGCGAAGCGTGCAGAAAGTACGCGCAAAAATTTCTCGATCTGCAGCGCGAGCAGTTCAAACGCATCGGCGTCTTCGGACGTTGGGACCATCCCTACTCCACCATGACTCCGCAGTACGAGTCGGTGGTGCTGAAGACCTTCTACAGTTTTTACGAAAAGAACTTCGTCTACAAGGGCCTGCGCTCCGTCTACTGGTGCATCCACGACAAGACTGCCCTGGCCGAAGCCGAAGTCGAATACGAAAACCACACCAGCCCGACCGTCTGGGTAAAGTACGCGCTGGCCGACGATCCGGCGACAGATCGATCCTGCGCTCGCCGGGAAAAAAGTTTCACCATCATCTGGACCACCACTCCCTGGACGCTTCCCGCGTCGATGGCGGTGGCCTTTCATCCCGACGAAGAGTACGTCGCGCTTGAATCCGCCGGCGAGGTCTACATCGTCGCCGAGCAGACTGGCCGCCGATGTGATCGCGAAAGTGCGAGCTGCAAGACGCGAAGGAGCTGGCGCGCTTCCCCGGCAGCAAAATGGAGTGCGCTGAACTTTGCACACCCGTTCCTCGATCGCACAGTTCTCGGCGTGCTCGCCGACTACGTCACCATGGACACCGGCACCGGCGTGGTGCACACCGCGCCCTCGCACGGCGCGGACGACTTCGACACCGGCGTCAAGTACGAGCTCGACGCTGACCAGCAACGTGGACGACGCCGGCATCATGCGCAACGGCCTGCCCGAATACGACGGGCTGAAGGTCTTCGACGCCAACGAGCCGATCATCGAGCTGCTGAAAAAGCGCGGCGTGCTGCTGCACTCGGAAAAGCTCGAGCACTCGTATCCGCACTGCTGGCGCTGCCACAATCCCATCATCTTTCGCGCCACCGAGCAGTGGTTCATCTCGATGGAAGCGGCCATGCCGGGCGGCGGAACCCTGCGCAGCCGCACGCTCGAAGAAATCGAGAAAGTGAAGTGGGACCCGGCCTGGGGCGAAGAGCGCATCTCAACATGATCGCCACCCGCCCCGACTGGTGCATCTCGCGCCAGCGCATCTGGGGCGTGCCCATCGCGGTGTTTCTTGTGCGAGGGCTGCGGCAAGCCGCTGAACGATCCCAGCCATCAATCGCAAGGTGATCGAACTTTTCGCGCGCGGCGGCGCCGACGCCTGGTACACGCCCGAAGCCGACGCGATTCTTCCCGCCGGACACCAAGTGTGCGAAGTGCGGCGCAACGAAGTTTCGAAAGGAGACCGACATTCTCGACGTGTGGTTCGAATCCGGACGCAGCCATGCTGCCGTGCTCGACCACGAACCCGGCCTACCCTGGCCCGCCGATCTTTACCTCGAAGGCGGAGACCAGTATCGCGGATGGTTTCACTCTTCCCTGCTCTGCGCCGTCGGCACGCGCGACAGGCCGCCCTACCGCGGTGTCGTAACCACCAGGCTGGACGCTCGACGAGACAGGGACGGGCCATGTCGAAGTCGCGCGGCAATGACGTCGATCCCGTCGACATCGCCAACCGTCTGGGCGGCGAGATCGTGCGTCTCTGGGTAGCGTCAGTCGATTTTCGCGAAGACGTGGTCGGCTCCGAACAGCTGATGCAGCGCGTGGCCGAAAGCTATCGCAAGATCCGCAACAGCCTGTTTCGCTACGTGCTCAGCAATCTCTACGATTTTGATCCGCAGAAGAATGCGGTCCCGTTCGACGAGATGGACATCCTCGATCAGTACATGCTGCGCCAGACCGTCGCCATGTCCGCGGACGTGACTCGCTGGTACGACGAGTTCGCATTTCACAAAATCTATCACCGCATAAACGACTTCTGCGTGGTGGAGTTGAGCGCGTTCTACTTCGACGTGCTGAAAGACCGCCTGTACACCTCCGCGCCCGAACTCGCGCGCCCGCCGGGCCGCGCAGACCGCGATCTGGCGCATCGGCGAGGCGCTGGTCCGCCTGCTCGCGCCCATCACCAGCTTCACCTGCGACGAAGTGTGGCAGTATCTGCCCGCGCTGCCCGACCGTCCGGCGAGTGTGCATCTGGCAAACTTCCCCAGCGCATCTGACATTCTGGGCGGCTCGTGTCCCGCTGGACGATCCCAAGCAGCGCGAAGACTGGAACACGCTGCTGGCGGTCCGTACCGAAGTGTTGAAGGCCCTGGAAGAGGCCCGGCAAAGCAAGCTGATCGGCGGCGCCAACCTCGAGGCGCAAGTCACGGTAACGGCCGCCGAACCGGTGTTCTCCGTCCTGGCGCGCTACCAGGACCGGCTGCGCTATCTGTTCATCGTGTCGGCGGTCACGCTGCAGCAGGGCAAGTCAGGAAACGGGACCGGCGGCGTCAGCGTCCAGGTGAGCAAGGCCGACGGCAAGAAGTGCGAGCGCTGCTGGAATTACTCCACCCACGTGGGCGAGGATGCCGTCTATCCCACGGTGTGCGAGCGCTGCAGTGCCGTGCTGAAAGAGATCGGCGGGTGAACGCGCAGCGCTGGCCGACCGCTGTGATCGCAGCTTGCAGACTTTGAAACGATCCGAATGACGACTCAGATCCACACGCAGCTTCCACTTTCTGATTGCCGTGCTGGTGGTCGTCCTTGACCGGGCGGCGAAGTGGGCGGTGGCCAAGAACATTTCCCTGCACGACAGCATTCAGATCATCCCCGGATTCTTCCGCCTCACGCATGTGGAGAATCGCGGCGCCGCCTTCGGCCTCTTCGCCGACTCGCCTTCGGAATGGAAGATCGCCGCGCTGGTCCTGTTCTCGATTGTGGCCCTGGCCATCGTCTCGGTCCTGCTGTGGCGGAACAATCACTCGATGAACAGCACCGGAATTGGATTGGCGCTGATTCTCGGAGGCGCGGTGGGCAATCTGTGGGACCGCCTGCTCAGCGGCCGGGTCGTCGATTTTCTGCTGTTTTATGTCGGCCAATATCAGTGGCCGGCATTCAACGTGGCCGACAGCGCGATCGTGGTCGGCGCCGGCCTGCTGGTGATCGAAATCCTCTTTGGAAAATCTCCGGCGCCGGAAAAGTCTGCCTGAAAGCTTAACCGCTAAAGAACATAACCGCAAAGATCGCGAAGGATTTCCTTGGCGACCTTTGCGGTATTTCTTTGCGTCCTTTGCGGTTAAAGTGTTTCTTTGCGGTTAAGGTGTTTTCGTAAAGCTACGCCGACTTCTTCTCGCGCCATCTGGGCGTAGAACGCCTGGGCGCCCTTTTCCATTTCCTGCTCGGTCAGGTCTGCCACGTGCGTGGCCACGGTCCAGGCATGGCCGAAGGGATCGACGAAGTGACCCAGGCGGTCTCCCCAGAACATGTCATTCACGCCCCCGTTGGCCTTGCCGCCAGCAGCGACCGCCCGCTGGCAAACACCTCGTCCACGTTGGGCACGTAAAGATAAATGCCCCCGGTGTACGCACCCACGGATTGCGGCGACTTGCCGCCCATGCCGGGGATTTCATCGGACAAGAAGATGATCGAATCGCCGATTTTTATTTCAGCATGCATGATTTTTCCGTCCGGACCCGGCATCTGCATGCGTTCCTCGGCGCCGAATGCTTTCTTGTAGAACTCGATGGCCTTCGCGGCGTCGCTGAACGACCAGGGACGGGGTTGCGGTGTGGAAGCCCTCAGGAACCGGCTTTCACAGAATTTGTCATGAGACTGTCTCCTTCATATTTGTACTGCTGGCTGGATAGAAGTAATCCTCGCGGCCGGTATTTACCGCGCCGCGGACATCTTAGTCCTGCCCTGGCTGTGAGGAATAACAAAAGATTGTAAAAAGAAGTAACAAGAGCCAGGGCGTCACCCTGCTTCCCGCCCCCTGTCATCCTGAGCGGAGTAGGCCGATTCGCTTGCGAATCGGCCCACGGAGTCGAAGGACCCCTATAAGCGTAGCGAACATCGCAGTAGGGGCCGTGGCACTGGCTGCGCGCGTAAGCAATCCTGGGAAGAGTGGAGATCCTTCGACTGCGCGTTGGCTTCGCTTTGCGAAGCCAACACTCCGCTCAGGATGACAAGGCTTTGTTTTCACGGCGGGATGACAAGAACGGCGTTAGGGCGCCCCGTACAACTGCCGGTACACATTGGCATTGCGCAGAATGGCCTGCACGTATTCCCGGGTCTCGGTAAACGGGATGGACTCCACAAACTCCTGCGGATCGCGATATTTCCCCTGTCCCAGCCAGTCATCCACCCGGTTCGTGCCGGCGTTGTAGGCGGCCAGGGCGTATTCGAAGGCGCCAAACTTGTCCACCATCTCGCGGAAATAACGCGTGCCCAGTTGCAGATTGATCTCAGGAGTAAACAATTGCGTCGGAGGAAAAATGCTTCAGCTTCTCCTGCTTCGCCACCGAGCTGCCGACCTTGGGCAGCAGCTGCATCAGGCCCAGGGCATTGGCCCGAGAGACGGCGCCGGGATTGAATTCCGACTCCTGCCGTATCAGCGACGCCACCAGGTAGGGATCGAGCGCATTCTGCGACGAAAACTTTTTCAGGTCCGGCCAGTAGGGCTTGGGAAACAGGGCCTCCCAGTAAGGACGCGGCAGCGTGGGCAAATCCACGGCGAAATAGTTGGGCACGGCGCGTTTGAAAACCTGAATCGCTCCGTCGTAGCGTCCCGCGTCTTCGTAGAGTTTCGCGGTCTCGGCCGTCACCCAGTTCCCCTGGTCTTCGGTGGCGGCGGCCTGCAACTCGCGCACCGCAAAGTCCAACAGGCCGCCGTTCTCCAGCACCTGCGCCTTCTGATAACGCAGGTTGTCGGTCGGCGGATCGGTGGTTGTGATGTTGGTTCCGGCGTTGATGGCCGGGACGCGGTCCAGCAAAGCGTACGTGCTGGCGGATCGTCATCCGACTTGAATCTCCTGCAGGCGGCGGCGCGCCAGTTCGCCGTAGTAGAAATTGCGGAAGCGCTCCGAAAGCTTCTGGTAATAGGCGCGCGCCATGGCCGGAGTCTTTGTCTTCTTCCGCCAGGCGGGCTCGCCAGTACAGCGCCGCGGGAATCTCCGCCGAAGTGGGATACAGACCGATTTGCTGCTCGAATCCGGTCTTGGCTTCGGCGGTTCTTCCCTGGCGCAGGCTCAGCCAGGCCACCTTCCAGTGCGCGTACGAAGCGCGGCCGGCGTTGGGAAAGCGCTGCTGCAACTCCCGATAGGCATCAATCGCCTTGTCGTAGTCGGGCTTGAGCAGATAGAAATTGCCCGCCGAAAGCAGCGCCTGCTGCAGCCACAAGCTGGTGGGCGCGCTCTGCCGCAGTTGACCCAGGTAGCGCAGGAAACCATCTTCGTCGCCGCTGCTGCGCGCGATCTCTCCCAGGTTGTAAAGCCGTTGCGTGTTGATGTCAGGCGACGGTGCTCTCCAGAGCATCGAGAATCTTCTTTGCGTCCTTGTCCTGACCGGAGTGGTGCAAAGCGACCGCCAGCGCCAGTTGGAATCCGGGACGATCGCTCGGACTCGCCACGCTGAGCAGATCGCGATACTCGTCCGCGGCATCGCTGAATCGCTTGCCTTTGGCCAGCAGATCGGCGCGCGTTCTGCGCCCGTTCAGTCCCACGAGGCGGCAACTGCGTGGTCGAAGCCAGCTTCTTCAGTTCAACATCCGCCTGGCTGGCCTCCGCGCTCAGCGGCATGGTGATGTACAGATTGCGCAGAATCTCGGCCGCTTTCGCCGGCTGCCCGGCGGCGGCATAGGCCTGTCCCAAGGCCAGTTCCAGATCGGCCCGCGGCGGCTGCCGGTCTTTCTCCAGAACTGCAATCGCATCCTGCGCCCGGTTTTCCGCCAGCAGAGCGCTGCCATACAAAACGCGGGCATCGCGCAACAGCAACGACTCCGGATATTGCTTCTCGAAATCAGCCAGAGTAGTGACCGCTTCCGCCGTTTTGCCGCTCTGAAAATAGGCTGTGCCCAGATAGAAGCTGACGTAATCTCCCAGGTCTCCCGCCTTGGGTTTGGCGCGGACTCAGGGGATCCACGGCCTTGGCGTAGTCCTTGTCGAGGACGTGCGCATATCCCAGCACCAGCCAGGCCAGCGCACCCGCATCTTCCTGGGTGTGACGACGGGCATAGGCTTCGACTCCCGCATAAGCCGCGGGAGTACGGTCCTGCAGCAGTTGCCGCGCCATCGGCTTCAGACTGGTGGAGGCCACGAATGCGGCGTGCATCCGGCGCGACCGCGGCGTGGAACGGCTGCGGCGTCGGGCACGACCTTGCTCTTTTTCTTCCTTGGCGGTCTGGGCTTTTTTGGAGTCGAGGATTGCGCGACGGCCGGCGATACGTACGCAAGGCCAGATCAATGCACAGGACTGCCACGATCAAAAAAAATCTAATCAGAACCGATTGCCAACGATGAAAGACCACTCTGATTAATTTCGCCGAAAATTGGCGCCCATGATGGAAGTGTCGTCCTCGGCCAGGCTGCGAACCAGTTCCTGGCTGAAGTAATCGGCTCCGCCGGCCGCCGTGTTGCCGTATCGCTTCTGGTAAGTGGTCCGGCTCTTCTCGATGTCTTCCTTGAGCCGGTCGTACAAATCCTTGTTCTTGCGTCCCTCGGTGACTTTCACCTGGTTGTAGAGCTTGATCTCATCCACCAGCAGCCGCGCGAAGCGGTGCGCCTTGCGGTGGACGTCGGCGTCCTCGGGTGAGAGGTTGGCAAAGGGATCGGTTGCCGGAGCAGGCGCGGCCGCCGCCGTCGCGGCCGAGACCACCGGCTCGGCTTGGGCCACCGCGACGGGCTGCTCGACTTCTACCGGCGGAGGCGTGAACCGGTTCGGGAACGGGAGCAACGTGCTTCGGCGCATGCGCCGCAAAAGGATCGGAATGAGCCGGAGCGGCCTGCATGGCGGCGGTGGTGCGCTTTCAGCCTTCTCGCCTGGCGCCTCGGCGGATTCTTCTTTTTCTTCTTTTGCGCCTGCTTGCGCAGCGACGCCACTTCCAGCCATGCGCTGGTGGCCAGCACCAGCAATTCGACGGCGGCGGCGTCCAGCTTTCCGCCCCCTTCAACACCGGCGTCGGCATAGACCAGCGCCGCCACTTTTTCCTTCAGCAACAGAGGCAGCACCAGCACCTGGTCATCGGCCGGCGCTCCGAATTTTGCAACAAATTCCGGATCGATATCGCGGGTCGCGCCGCTGAATGGCATGCGCGACCGCAAGGCCTGCTCCGGCACTCCCGTGGTCACGTTGAGCGCAAAATCCTTAATGGTATCGTCGCCGTCCTTGCTGAAGCCGCGTCCCTGCCAGCCCGTGGCCGCGCCTGCCTTGACCACGAATAGCGCCCCGCGCCCGCTGTAGCGCACCGTATTGTCCAGCAGCGCGCGCAAGATCTCGCGTTGCGTCGTGCCTGACTGGATGGCCGAAATCGCTTTCAGCAGGTTGGCCGATCCACCGTCTCCAGAAGCGCCCGCGGCCGCCGCACCCGTCGCCTGCGGAAGCTCCTCCAGAACTCGGCGCACCAATTCCTCCCGCAACTCCGGGACGTGGCTGTCCAGAACCTGGGACACCACTTTCTCGACGATTTGTTCGACTTCGGTTCTCTCCGCCATGGTCAGGTCAGCAGTTCGGCCGCTGGATCCGGCTTTTTTGCCCTTCATCTCGGTTAAACCTTGATTATAGGGTCACTTGACCGGTGTTTTCCGGTCACCTAAGGACGTGTTCTAATGCGGAATGGCCGCTCCTTGGAATTTATCGCAAACCGCCCAGTTATAGATACGTCAAAACAAATAAGCCGAAACTTGGGTTACCAAGTAAAATAACATTTCTGTCGCCGGCTCGCAGGGCGCGAAAATTGTTGCATCGGAAGGAAGATGACAGCCATCCAACCAAATGTAAGTGAGCCGGTCAGCGATGAGCTGGCGCTGGTTCAGGCCGCCAAGGGCGGAGATGTAAGCTCGTTCGAGGAACTGGTCCGGCGTTACGACCGGAACGTGTTTCGCATCGCGCAGCACATCACGCAGAACCGCGAAGACGCGGAAGATGTGGTGCAGGATGCGTTCCTCAAGGCTTACACCAATCTGGAGCAGTTCCAGGGTCAGTCGAAGTTCTATACCTGGCTGGTGCGCATCGCGGTCAACGAAGCGCTGATGAAGTTGCGGCGCCGTCGGCCCGAGCGCATGGTTTCGCTGGACGAAGATGTAAAGACCGAAGAGGATTCAGTTCCGCGCGAAGTCGCGGACTGGAGTCCGAACCCGGAGCAGCAGTACAACCAGGCGGAGCTGAAGGAAATCCTGAGCAAGACGATTCAGGGACTTCCTCCGAGCTTCCGCACGGTTTTTGTGCTGCGAGACGTAGAAGGGCTTTCGACCGAGGAAACAGCTGACGCGTTGGAGCTCAGCATTCCGGCGGTCAAGTCGCGGCTTGCTGCGGGCCCGGTTGCAGTTGCGGGAACGGCTCAGCCGTTACTTCCAGAAACGTGAGAGCGGAGATGGCAAACAGTGAAGTGCGCTGAATTCCTGCAGGAACTGACAAACTACCTGGACGGCGTCCTCGACGACCGCACCAAGGCCGAACTGGAAGACCATCTGGCTTGGTGCCACAACTGCTACGTGGTCTGCGACACCACCAAGAAGACCATCGAGATTTACCGCGACTCCCAGCTCTACGAACTGCCCGACGATCTTCGCAACCGCCTCCGTTCCGCCATCGTGGCCAAGTGCGAAGCCCACAAGAAAACCGGCCCGCGAGAAGCCTGACCGACCCCATTAGCCTCGACAATCACAACAATGTAGGCCAAAGTGCCTCGCTCGTGTTGCAGCGCTCTCCAAACGATTCCGCAGAGCGAGGGCGCTCGCGCCTACACTAAGGCTTGCCCCGTGTTCTCTCCTGATGTACTAGGTGGAACCTTTTTGATCGAGACTGAATCTAATAATTTGATTAGCGGTTGGCCGGCCGCTTCAGAGGGCCGGTGGGGAGGCGAGTATGATCGCGGAATTGTTCAGATGCTTTCTTCGGTTGCAAACATTCTCATTATAGTTTTCCTATCTCGGTTCGGCCCGCGTCGCGCCGCAATTCAGCGACCAAGCTGACTGGCACCTACGTGGCATGTCTGGATTGCGGCAAAGAATTTCCGTATGACTGGCAGGAGATGAAGGTCATCACTTCGCCAGCCGAGCAGCGCAATTACGTGGCCTCGCTGGCGCACCGGGCCGCTGCCTGAGACGTCTTAGATTGAAATGAAAAAGCCGCGAGTCTCTCGCGGCTTTTTTATTGAAATGTAGGCACGAGCGCCCCGCTCGTGCAGCGGCATTCCGAACGGCTCCGCACGAGCGATGACGCTCGCGCCCGCATAGCTGCTTGTTCAGTTGCTGCTGTTGTCGTCCCGCCGCTTCAGCGTTGGCCGATCATCATCGTTGCGTTCCCTTGTCGTCGCTGCCATTCTTGTCGGGCGTCGAGGTCCGCCGCAGAGCTGGCTTGTTCTTGTCTTCCTTCTTGTCCAGGATCTTGTGGCGGTTCTCGATCGCCGCCAGCCGTGCCTTCACATCGTCGAACTCCGAAGTCGAAACCGTGTACTGCGCCCGCGCCGGCAGAATGGTCGCAATCTCTTCCTGCGACTTGGCAATCCGGTCCGGCGTCTGAGGATGGGTGGAGAAGGCCTTGGCCAGACTTCCGGGCTTCTTCTTCTCCTGGGCCTGCACCTTTTCGAAGAAGCGGATGAAGGCCTGCGGATCGTATCCTGACTTGTACATGTACTGCAGTCCCAGATAATCAGCTTCGGCTTCGAAGCCTCGCGAGAAGTGCAGGAAGGTCATGGGCAGCGCCAAACCCGCCGCCTCGTAGCCGGCATAGCCGATCGCTCCGCCCACGAAGATCAGCGGAATCGAAGCCATCTGCATCAGGTTGCCGCGGGTATTTTCACGCGCCGCATGGCAGGCCGCCACGTGGGCAATTTCGTGCGCCATCACCCCGGCCAGTTCCGCTTCTTCATCGGCCGCCAGGATCAGCCCGGAATTCACATAGAAAAAGCCGCCGGGCAGTGCGAAGGCATTGATATCGTCGGAGTCAATGACCTTGATCGTAAACGGGACCTGGGCATCGGAGTTGCGCACCAGGTTCTGTCCCACCCGGTTCACATATTCGGTGACCACCGGGTCCTGGATCAGCTTGACGCTCGATTCCACCTGCTGGGCATACTGCTTGCCCATGGCAATCTGTTTCTCCACGCCATACCAGTTGCCCATGCCGGTCTTGCAACCCACGTTCCGGTTGCCGACGGCATCCACGTCTTCCTTGCCGCCGTCATGTTTGACCTTGTCCGGGTCGGCAGGCGTTCACCGGCGCGGGAGCCGTGCTTTTGGCGGACGCTATCGGAGGCAGGAGGGGCAGGAGGGGCTGACGTGCCCTGGTCTTGTGCCCAACTCCGTGGAGTCGCATAACTCAGCGTTAACAACACAGCCGACAGTGCTAAGAGCCGTAACTTCATGATGGACTCCCTTATTCCGTCCCCGCCCCAGAGGACTCTTGCCGTGATTATACGCCCGCCAGGAAACACCAATATCTGGGATTTACCTATAAAGAGTTGGACGCAGGATTCGCCACCAGGGTTACCTGAACTGCCGTTACGGTCGTTCTCGCAGGCCGCGTTCCGCCGGCTGTCGCGAGGGCATCTTGCCCCCGCGCGGCGGGCGGACGTCCGCCAGCATGGGAGCGCAAGTGTCTGTCACGGTTTTGCCACGATGTCAAACTCCACCCGCAACTCGTTCTTCACCTTGACCGCCCCACCCCCAACGACGATAGGCTCGATTCCGAAGTCCCTCTGCTTGAGTTCGGCCGTGCCTTGATAGTGTCCATTTTGCCCCCGAACCTCCAGCTTTACCGGGTGGGTTTGCCCGTGCAGCGTCAGGTCCCCAGTGACCGACCAGCGGCCGCTCGCCGGCGGGTTCGACCGCGGTTGAACGGAAATGTATTTCGGGAAAGCTGAGCGGTATCGAGCACCTTGGGCCCCAGCATGGTTTCCTGAATCTCGGCCCGGTCCTTCTCCGATACCTCCTTGTCCATGACCCGCATCTGGCGCGCATCCACGGTCAGGTCCACCGACCGTCAGTTTCGCTGAACTTTCCGTCCCTGATGGGTGCGCTGATTTCGTGTTCGTGGCCGAAAGCAGAAAACAGCCCCGCCTTGAGCACCCGCACCGTCATCACGGATTTCTGGGTATCGATGTCGCTACCGGCAGCCCACAGCGTGGCCGACAAGACCACCGCCGCCACCCATATCGCAAGATTTCTCATTCGCCCCTCGTGTGTGTGTTGTGTGAGGCGGACACTCTTGTCCGCCGCCTTTGACTTTGATTTTTGAAGCCTTCCGTAGCTAGCAACAAAAATCAACTTCAAAATCGGCGGACAAGAGTGTCCGCCCCACACAACTTGGTAGAATCCTTGCCACTAAGATGCGCTTTTAAGCGCGACGCGGCAAGAATTATGCGACTTGGACTTAGCAGTGAGTGAGAACGAAACTGAACGCTTTGCTCCCGGCTGGCCGGGCATTGCGCCGCGCTGGACTTCGAGCGCCAAAACCGGCATGGGGACGGCGCTCAACCTGCACAGCCGGGTCTGGTTCACGCTCAGCCACGGCATCCTGAACGAAGTCTACTATCCGCGCGTGGACCAGGCCTGCACCCGCGATCTGGGGCTGATTGTCACCGACGGCTCCAGCTATTTCTCCGAAGAAAAGCGCCACTGCAAATTTGAAAACCATGCGATCGAGCCCGGCGTTCCGGTTTACAAACTCACGAACACAGAACTGCAGGGACGTTACCGGATCGAGAAAGAAGTCTTCTCCGATCCTTACCGCAATGTCGTGCTGCAGAGAATCCGCTTCGTGCCCTTGCAGGGCACGCTGGCCGACTATCGCCTGTACGCGCTGCTGGCGCCTCACCTGGCGAACTGCGGCCGGGAAAATACCGGCTGGGTCGGGGACTACAAAGGCACGCCCACCCTGTTTGCGCATCGCAATTCGACTCGCCCTGGCCTTTGCCTGCTCGGTTCCCTGGCGGAAGATGTCGGTGGGCTTTGCCGGATTCTCCGACGGATGGCAGGACCTCTCGCAGCATTACCAGATGACCTGGGACTACACCCGCGCCGAAAACGGAAACGTAGCGCTCACCGGCGAGATCGACCTGGCGGCCTGTAACGGAGAGTTCACGCTGGCGCTGGGCTTCGGCGGCATCTGGTCCGAAGCCGGACAAGAGGCGCGCGTCCAGTCTGCTCGAGTCCTACGACGAACTGCGCGAGCACTACGTCTGGCACTGGAAACATTGGCAGGACAGCCTTTTGAAACTGGATGAGCCGCGCCGCGAAGTTGATCTGTATCGCGCCAGCGTGGCCGTGATGCGCTCGCACGAGTCCAAGGATTTTCTGGGCGGCGTAATCGCCAGCCTTTCCATTCCCTGGGGATTCAACAAGGGCGACGAAGACCTGGGCGGATACCATCTGGTCTGGCCCCGCGACCTGGTGGAAACCGCCTTCGGTCTGCTGGCCGCGGGCGCCGAGCCCGACGCGCTGCGCATCCTGCGCTATCTCGAAGTCACCCAGGAGCCGGACGGACATTGGGCGCAGAACATGTGGCTGGACGGGCGTCCCTACTGGAACGGCATGCAGATGGACGAGGCCGCCTTCCCCATTCTGCTGTTCGACATGCTGCGCCGGCACTCTCCCTTTGTTCTGGGAGACCTGCACGCGCTGGTGGGCGCTGGTCAGCCGGGCTGCCGGATTCATCCTGCGCAACGGTCCGGTCACCCAACAAGACCGCTGGGAAGAAGACGCCGGCTATTCGCCATTTACTTTGGCGGTAGAAATATCCGGGCTGCTCGCCGCCGCCGACCTGGCCGACGCGGTAGGACAAAGCGACATCGCAAACCATCTGCGCGAGACCGCGGACTGCTGGAACGACAACATCGAACGCTGGGTCTACGCCAAGGACAGCGACCTGGCGCGGCAGCTCGGAGTGGAAGGCTACTATGTGCGGATCGCGCCTCCGGACTCGGACTGCGCGCCGTCGCCGCTGGAGGGATTTGTCCCCATCAAGAACCGGCCGCCGGGACAGAACGTGGCTTAGGCCGTGCACCTGATCAGTCCCGGACTCGCTCGCCCTGGTGCGATTTGGCCTGCGGGCGCCGGACGATCCGCGAATCCTGAACACGGTCAAAGTCATTGATGCCCTGCTCAAAGTGAACCTGCCCCAGGGCCCCTGCTGGTACCGCTACAACGGCGACGGCTACGGCGAACACGAAGACGGCTCGCCCTTCGACGGGACCGGCATTGGGCGGCCCTGGCCGCTTGCTGGCCGGCGAGCGGGCCCACTACGAACTGGCGGCGGGACGTCCCCAGGCCGCCGAAGATTTGCTCAAAGTGATGGAACTTTCGACCGAAGGCGGCCGCCTGATTCCCGAGCAGGTCTGGGATGCGGACGATATTCCCGCGCTCGAATTGTTTCGCGGAAAGCCGACGGGCTCGGCGTGTCCCGCTGGTGTGGGCGCACTCCGAGTACGTCAAACTGCGAAGATCACTGCGTGACGGCAAGATATTCGACCAGCCGCCGCAGACCGTGCAGCGCTACCAGGTCGAGAAGCAAAAAGCCGCCTACTTCGAATGGCGATTCAACAACAAATGCCGGACCATGCCGCAGGGAAAAAAGCTGCGCATGCTGCTGCCGTCGCCGGCAATGGTGCACTGGAGTTTCGATGGATGGCAGACCGCGCAGGACACGACCACCCGCGACCCGCTAGGAGTTTTCGTCGCAGACCTGCCCACTGACCAGCTCGCGGCGGGACGCGAGATTGTCTTCACCTTCTACTGGCCGCAGGAACAGCGCTGGGAAGGTGGGAACTACACGGTAAGTCAGTCGAGTGAAGTCCGATCCGGAAGCCCGGTCTCTTAGCGAAGCCCTGTCATTCCCCTTAAGCCTTGTCATCCTGAGCGGAGAGTTTGCTTCGCTTCGCGAAGCAAACGCGCAGTCGAAGGATCTCTACTCTTCCCAAACTCGCTTACGTGCGCAGCCATCGGAACAGGCCGCGCCGCTCCATCACGTCGCCATAAGCTTATAGGGGTCCTTCGACTCCGCAGACCGATTCGCAAAGCGAATCGGCCAACTCGCGACTCAGGATGACAACGTCGCGATGACAAACTCGACGCCGATTCCAGCTCCCCAGCTGCGCGAGAATATTCGAATACAGCGCGCCGCGCAAATCGCCGACACCGCCAGCAATCCCACTCCCTCCCAGAAAGGCCCAATCAGCACATGTCCCAAGCCAAACAGCGCCAGGTAAACCATGAAGCAGCCCAGCACCCACGAAAGCAGATTGCTGCCCCAGATCGCGGGTCGGAGGCACCTCCGGAGCCAGCCGTGCAACTGGCTGCCATCCAGTTATTTGCGGACGAACGCTGCGGTAAAACTTCAGCAGCACTTCCTCCGGCTCCGCTTTGGTCAGGTAGGTGACAACGAGCCAGACCACGGTGGTGACGACGGTCGTCGTCAAAGCCGTCTTGGCGAAGACGACCGGATTGGTCCCGGAAAAAGGCTCGGTCCAGCGCAGCCAGATGGTCACAACCAGCGCCGTCGCCATCGCTGAAATTTCGCTCCAGGCATTGATGCGCCACCAGTACCAGCGCAGCAGGTAGACGCCGCCCGTGCCGGCGCCCACTTCCAGCACCACCTGCCATCCCGAACGAATGTCAGACAGCAGAACCGAAACTCCGGCGGATGCGATCACCAGCAGCACCGTGGCCAGACGCGAGATCAGCACGTAGTGTTTGTCGTCGGCGTCGCGCTTGATGAAGCGGCGATAGAAATCCGACACCAGATACGACGCGCCCCAGTTCAACTGCGTCGCGATCGTGGACATGAAGGCCGCCATGAATCCGGCAATCACAATGCCGCGCAGCGCCGGCGGCACATGCTGGCTTACCACCAGCATGTATCCGGTTTCGGGATGCTCCAGGTGCGGATACAGAACGACCGCCGCCAGCGCGGTCAGAATCCAGGGCCAGGGACGCAAGGCGTAGTGCGCGACGTTGAACCAGAGCACGGACAGCAGGCCGTTCTTTTCGTCCTTGGCGCTGAAGATGCGCTGCGCGATGTAGCCGCCGCCGCCCGGCTCCGCCCCGGGATACCAGAACGCCCACCACTGCAATCCGATATTCACCACGAAAGTGATGACCGGCAGCAGCCACAGACCTTCCTGCGAAAATGGACGCGAGAAATCAGGAAAGAAAGCCGTGGCATCGCCGGCGCCCGGGCCCGCGGCAGTCCGCATTTCCGCCAGACGGGCCAGCAGCGTGCTCATGCCGCCGGCAGCGGCAACGGCGTACCACGCGACTCCGATCACGATCGCCATCTTGAGCGCGAACTGAAACAGATCGGTCCAGAGCACGCCCCACAGTCCGCCCAGCGCGACATAGAGACCGGTGAATGGAATCAAGAACAGAACGCAGATGGCCAACGCGTTGCGATCGCTCACGCCCAGCGTCACCGCCACGATGCTGGTCATGGCCTTGGTCACCCAACCCAGAATCAGGCAGTTCATCAGCAGGCCGAGGTAAATGGCGCGAAAGCCGCGCAGAAACGCAGCCGGCTTTCCGGAGTAACGCATCTCGGCGAACTGCACGTCGGTCAGAAGTCCGGAGCGCCGCCACAGACGGGCAAACAGAAACACCGTCATCATGCCGGAAAGCAGGAATGCCCACCACAGCCAGTTCCCTGCGATGCCCTGGGTGTAAACCAGGCCGGTGACCACCAGCGGAGTGTCGGCCGCGAACGTGGTCGCCACCATCGACGTGCCGGCCAGCCACCAGGAAACGTTGCGCCCGGAGACAAAGTAGTCGTCCACACTCTTGCCCGAGCGCGAGCGGAAATACAGGCCGAGCGCCAGCGTGATCCCGAGATAGAGGACGATGGCCGACCAGTCAAGCAAGGTGAAGTTCATGGCGGGAGGATACATCAGGTTTGCCAGGTTCGAACAAAAAAGTGTTATATAGCAGTTGCAGCACCCAATATCCGCGCGGCAGCGAAGCCGCTCGCCAGACACTAGCGACTTGTCATCCTGAGCGGAGTGGCTGCTTCGCGCAGCGAAGCAGCCGCGCAGTCGAAGGATCTCTACTCTTCCCAAACTTGCTTACGAGCGAAGCTAGCGGAATAGCCCGCGCCGCAACGTCCGATACGCCGCTAGCGGTCCTTCGACTACGCAGGTCGATTCGCGAAGCGAATCGACCCACTCCGCTCAGGATGACAGCCTTATTGGCCGGGTGCGGCGCCCGCTACCGAACCCCTGCCAAATAAATCTCAGCCACATGCTCCGCAATCTTCCCCGGATCAGCCTCCGCCAGATTCGCCAGCACCACCACCGTCAGCTTGTCATCCACGTAGCGCGAAATCTGCGTCTTGAATCCCTGCCACGACGCCGTCGTGGTCGATGACCCGATGTCCGTGCGAACTGGTTATCTCCCAGCCAAATCCGTAGTTACCGGAATTCGGTTTGACCGTTGTTGAGCTTCACCACGGTCCACATCTGATCCAGGCTGGAGCGCTTCAAAAGTTTTTCGGTGTACAGCGCCGCATCCCACTTCGCCAGATCCAGAATCGAAAAATAGAGACTGCCGTCGGCGGTGGTATTCAGAGCGTGGCGAGACCCACTCCTGGTTCTTCAACTCACCCTTGACCAGGCGATAGCCCGCCGCGCGATTGGGAATGATGTCAGCCTCGCTGATGATGCGCGTAGTCTGCATCCCCAGCGGACGAAAGATTCGCTCCTGCAGCACGTCGCCGTAAAACGTGCCGGTCACGCGATGGATCAGAATGCCCAGCGTCAGATATCCGAGATTGCTGTAGCTCCAGTTCGTGCCCGGCGGAAAGGCCAGCGGAATCGCCTCCACGATTTTGAGAAGTTCGTCTTCGCTATGGTCTTTGCGGAAATCGAAATTCTTTCGGATAGTCGGTGAAGCCGCCGGTGTGGCTCAGCAGATGACGAACCGTAACCGGCTTCCACGTCGGCCGGGGCCTCGGGAAAGTATTTCGTGATCGAGTCATCCAGGCCGATCTTTCCCTCTTCGACCAGCATCATGATGGCGGTCGCGGTGAACTGCTTGCCCACGGAACCCGACTGGAACAAGGGTCTCGGGCTTGACCGGCACCTGCAGCTCGACGTTGGAGAAGCCAAAACCCTGGGCCCGGACAGGTTCTCCGTTACGCGACACCAGCAGCGCGACGCCCGGGAATATGCTGCCGCGCCATCTCCGCCTTCACGTACTGTGCGACCGCATCGGACGTCGAGCCGGAAGTCTGGCAAAATGCCGCTGCCAGCCAAGATCAGCGCGACCATCAACAACCGCAAGGCAGGACTCTTCACCGAGTTGGGCCTCCATCCTGAGAAAACAGCAGACAACGACATGAACAACGCTGAGCAGCAGGCAGGAAAGCCGCTCCGGCAAAGCGACTTGTGCTAGGACGACGGATGCTTTGCTGACGAAGCTGAGAGCTGACAGCTGACAGCTCTTTAACCCGAGTACACCAGTTCGACCACGGTGCAATCATCACTGAGCGGAGTGCCGCCGCAGAAGTTGGCGACGGCGGTAAAAATATCTTCGAGGGTCGCGCTCTTCGCGGCCACGGTTTCCAGGCGCGAATCTTCGAAGAAGTCGCCGCGGGCATTTTCCGCTTCCGTGACTCCATCCGTGACCAGAATCAGGCGATCGCCGGCGTGCAGGCTGACGTGGTCGCTCTCATAAGTGGCGTCGCCCAGCAGGCCGACCGGCAGGTTGCCGTGAGGCGGCCGGATCACCTCTTTATTGCAAACCAGCAACGGAGGCACGTGGCCGCAGTTCACGTATTCCAGTTCCCCGTCCCGCCGGATGCGCGCGATGATCAGCGTGGCGTACTTCTCTCCAATGTGTTTGTGGGTGAAGAAGCGATTGGCGGCGACCACGATATCGATCAGCGGCATCCCGGCGGTCAGCTGGGAATAGATCATGCCCTGCAGCGTCGAAGCCAGCAGCGCGGCCGAAACTCCCTTGCCGCTGACGTCTGCCAGCACCACCGCCAGGCCTTCGTCGGTATTGACCGCGTCGAAAAAGTCTCCCCCGATTTCCTTACAAGAAAGGTTCCTGCCCCGGAGGGTCGCAAACGGAACTTCAGGAATGGTCACCGCCATCAGCCGCTGCTGAATGGATGCGGCGATGGAGAGTTCCTGCTGGTAGCGGCGCGACGCTTCTTCGGCCTGCACCAGGCGGGCGTTCTCGATCAGCGAGGCCGCTTCTGTCGCGATGGCCCGCAGAATGTCATTGCTCACGCTGGAGATGTCTCGCGAGGCGAAGCGCGAATCCACATACAGCGCGCCCATGACCTCGGCAGAGCTTTCGATGGGCACCACAGCCGTGTCACGCGTGGTCTGCACCTGCGGCTTGCGCAGCGGAATGCAAATCACGGTGCGCAGATCGTAAGCCACGATGCTGTGCCGTCCGGCCAGATCGAGCGACTGGCTGGTATCGGTGATCACGAACTCCGAATTCGATTTCACGCCTTCATCCAGAATGGAGTGCGAAATCGTGGTGTCATCGAGCAGCGGTTCGCCCTTGGAGTTGCGTCCGGCGGCCAGGCGCAGGTTGTTCTCTTCGTCCCGCATGAAGACGTAGCCGCGCTCGGCGCGCGTAAGTTTCAGAGTGGCGTCCAGCAGGGTCACCAGAATTTCGTCGAGCACGCCGGTGGTGTTCAGCTTGCGGGCGGCTTCGAGAAAAAGCGTCAGCTTCTCCAGGTCCGTGGTGTCGGTCGAAATCTGGATCCCCGAAATCTGGCTCAGGAATTCGCGGGCCGTGTTGGAGCTGGCGTGATGGGGATGGAAGATGACGTAAGAAACGTCGCGGACGCCGAACTCGACGCGATCGTTTCGCTCCAGAGTCTTGCGCTGGATCCTCTCGCCGTTGACGAAAGTTCCATGCTTGCTGCCCTGGTCGACGACGCAGAACTGTCCGTCTTCGGAAGTGATCAGAGCGTGGTCGCGGGAGACGCGAGGATCGGCGATGACCAGGTCCTTGTCCACCTTGCGACCCACGGTGAACGGAGTGTGGTCGAGGTTGATGGTGCGCTGGTCGTTTCCCTGCACGAAAACCAGGGTGGGAAAAATTCCCGACCCCGGCGATGAAATTGGGCCCGTGATAGGTGGATAGGTCATTTGGCTGTCCTGCCCTCGTTACTGCTTCAAGAGAATCGACTCCGGCAGGCAAGGAGTTCGATCTCAGCCTTCCCCGTCCCGAATGATCCAGGCGCACGGAGAGGTAAGGTACTTCAAAAACTCAAGCGGCCCCGCGACCCAGGGCGGCGAGCGCCTCCTGCTCACTGTCAAAAACCTCGAAAGACCGTTGCCAGCTTGGTAATCTGCAGCACATCGTGCAGGCGCTGGCCCAGGCCGGTGAGCTTGATCTCGGCCCCGGCCGCCGCGGGCGGAAGAATAGACCCCAACCAGGGTCCCCAGGCCGCCGCTGTCAATATAGGTCACACCGGACAGATTCAGGACCATGCGCGGGGTTTCGGTCAAAGCTTCCTTGAGAAAATCGCGCAAGGCGTTGGCCTCGTCTCCAAACATGATGCGGCCCTGACACGAGACCACAGTGACGCCGTCGACCTGGCGTTTCTCGATTTTGAGGTTCATGTCGTCCTCCGAAACGTCATTCGTGGCCGCAGCGTGGGAGAAGACTAACCTGTGATCGCAGCCCAATGCAAGGCCGGCACGGCCTGACAGAAGCGGGAAGATCACGAGGTTCGGGCTGATCCTGACGCGCGAGGACAATCGAGCTTCGCTAAGCGATGCCAGCTGCGACGAGTCGAGACGAGTTCACTCGTGCGCTGAGACGCTCGCGCTGCGCGAGCGCTTCGAGGCGAAGCCTCGGCTGCGACGCTCTGGCACGGCTAGGTGCCCTTCCCGGATATCCGGCTCTCCGAGACGACCGATGACTTCACCGCTCTCAGCGCCGATCCGAGCAGCTAGGTCGCTTCACGCACGCTCAGCGGCTGAAGTCGCAACGCTTTGCTGCTTATGGCACGGCTGAAGCCGTGCGCTTCCCGGATTTCACCGCTGCCTGAATGACCGAGCCTGCTCCGACTCAAGATGAGCGAGTTTTCAATCGATCGCTCGCGCACACCGCGAACAATCCCAGAACCACAAGAGGAATACCCAGACTCGTATAGAGCGGCACCGCCCACGCCCTTTGAACCGAACTCGCAGGCAAGAAGAGCGAAGCCAGCATCAACCCACACGCATGCAAGCCACGGCCAGAAAACCACCAGCACAGCCAGTCCACAAGCCATGCGCGTAAGCCGGTTTCGGCTCCACAACTCTTTCCATGAAGTGGCGATCAGGAACACCGCCGGCAGAAGAAGTACCTGGTTATAAGGTGCGAAGGTGGGCACGATCACCAGCGTTACCACCAGAACCAGCGCGAACATGGTGCTGAAGGCGACTGAATCATGCGGACGCGCGCCGAACCCGCCAGCCGGTGACCACAACCGCGATCACGGCCGCTGCGGCAAGAATTTTCCCCAGTACCGGCGTGGCCAGCACATCGAGCAGCGAACCCGCTCCTCCGGTGTACTGGCGATAGGCGGCGACAGCATCGCGAAATTGTCCTATCCATCCCGGCAGGACGTATTCCGAGGCGGCGAGAAAAATCGCGGTCGTCAGCGCGAAACTCCAGAAGAAGATCTGACGCCGGCGCCAGTCGCTGACTGCCCACAGCACCAGCCAGCCCGCAACCGGCAACGCCAGTTGTGGCTTGATGGTTGCCAGAGCCAGCAAGAAACCGGCGAGCGAGAAATATCCCGCCACCAGCGCCGCGGCGCAGCCCGCCAGCAGCGCGCTCACCACCAGGGTCAACTGCTGCAGCTTGATTCCCTGCACCACGGCGTAGCTGCCAAACGTCAGGACGATCAGGATCGCAGTCGACTGTGACTGAAGGCTGCCAGCGCAAAACCCGCAGCCACAGGAAGCACACTGGCCAGCGTCAGGATTACGAGCAGCCAGCGAAAGCCGGCCTGCACCACGGGAAACGGCAAGCCGATCGTCGGCGCCAGCAGAAAGACCACATGCAGCGGGATAGGCGAAGCCCTGCTGATCTTTAGGCTCGTTCCGGACGCCGGTCGCGGATCGAGCGGCCGCCCGTAATATCCGATCTGGATTTCTCGCGTGACTTCGGCGCTGTACGGATCGCGATGGTGCAGCAGCAACTCGCGCGCTCCCAGCCACCGCGGATAGAGATCGGAGAGATTGCCTCGCGGCCGTCCGTGAGCGGCGGCGTCCGCCTTCTGGTAGGGCACCAGCACCTGCTGCACGTAGAACCACATGCTTCCGGCGAACAGCAGCGCCAGCAGCAGTCCGAGTCTGGAGTCTTTGAGCAATCGCGTGAGGGAACAAAAGCCGCTCCATGTTACAACTTATGCGGGCGAACTTCCGTTGCGATTGCGCATCTGCATCTCCGCGGCGATTGGAGTGGCGAGTGCGGCGTTCTGCTATTTCCTGCTGCATGCATTTCCATCAGGGCGCCGGCGATTTCGGTTGGGCCATCCACGCCGCCCAGCGTCTGCTGGCCGGACAGAATCCTTACGACACTCCGCTGGAACAATATCCGCTGACCGCGGCGTTTTTCGCATTGCCCTTTGTCGCTCTGCGGCCGGAGGTCGCGGGAGCTTTGTTTTACGGCATCAGCTCCGCCCTGCTGGCCTTTGGTCTTACCCGCCACGGCTATCACCGCCTGCTGCGTATTTCTCGCCTATCCCTATTGGGGAGGACTGCTGGCGGTGCAGTGGTCGACCCTGATCTTTGCCAGCGCCTTCTTCCCTCTCCTGCTGCCCGCGACCATGGCCAAGCCCCAACTCGGGATTGCCGGTGGCGCTTACTCGCTTGAGCCGGCGCGGCGTCATCGCCTGCGTGGTGGTTCTGCTGCTTACCCTGTTCGCAATGCCGAACTGGCCGATGCTATGGCTGGGACAACTGAAGAATTACGAGCACTTCTTCCCGCTGCTGGTCCTGCCCGGACCGCTGCTGGCCCTGGCGCTGTGGCGCTACCGCGACAAGGATGCCTGGTTTCTGCTGCTGACCGCGATGATGCCGCAGCGCTGGTTCTTCGACACTTTTATCCTGTGGCTCATTCCCAAGTCACGCCGTGAGATTCTTTTCACCGCCGGCTCTGAGTTGGGGAGCCGGCATCTGGCGCTGGTATCACATCCCGCACAGCTTTACGGAGGTGGGACGAGTCACCGTGCTGTTCATCTACCTGCCGATGCTGGCGGTGATCCTGTTCCGCCAGTTCGTGCGCGAAGAGAGTTGAGCAGGCTTTTTCGGATCATGACTAGCCTCTTACAAACTCGCCGGGTGTTCGTGGCCATCCTCGCGCTCGGCCTGTTCACCATGGCCGCTCGCGGCATTACCGACCCTGACGTCTGGTGGCATCTTCGCACCGGACAACTGATTCTCCAGAATCACAGCCTGTTCCACACCGATCCTTATTCGTTTACGCGCTTCGGCCAGCCCTGGATCAACCACGAGTGGCTGTCGGAAGTCTTGCTGTTCGGTCTGTATCGGTTCGCGGGATTTGGCGGATCTTACTGTGGCCTTCGCGCGTCGTCATCGCGGCCACCTTTCTTCTGGTTTTCGCGCGCTCAGCCGGGCCGCCCCTACCTCGCCGCCCTGATGACGCTTTGGGGCGCGGTGGCTTCGGCCTCCATCCTGGGGAGTGCGTCCGCAGATGTTTTCTCTTCTGCTGGCCAGCATTTTTCTGGTTCTGCTCGAAGCCTCCGAACGACGCCCCAAGCTGCTGTGGTGGACCGCTCCGCTGATGTTGTTGTGGGTCAATCTGCATGCGGGATATCCCATCGGACTGGCTTTCATCGCGCTATTCCTGATGGGCGAAGCTTTGGAAGCGGCGATTGGTCCGGAACCGTGGCAGAAATCTGCGCCGCGTCTTAAGCAGCTGGCGTTGGCCTTCGGACTTTGTCTGGCGCTGGTTGCCCTGAATCCGAATGGCGTCCGACTTTACTGGTACCCGTTTGAGACTCTGAGTTCGAGTTGCGATGCACCGCTTCATCCAGGAGTGGTTTTCTCCGGACTTCCACGATCCCACCTACCTGCCGCTGCTGCTCATGCTGCTGGCGCTCGTCGCCGGCCTGGCGGTGTCGCCCCGGTGTCCGCGCCTGCGCAATCTTCTGCTGGTGCTGGCCACGATCCCGGCCGCGCTGCGTTCCATCCGCCATATTCCGATCCTGGTGCTGGTTATCGTCCCCGTTCTCGCGGAGCTGGCCCAGGCGTGGCTGCAGCGATCGGGCGCCAACCGGCTATTCAGGACGCCCGCTGGCGGGATCGGCGTCCCGCACTCTGGTAATTAATTTTCTTGTGCTCTTTACCTTTACCGGCTTCACCGTGATTCGGGTGCGACAGGTGGTGAGCCGACAGGCGGAAGCTGAAGCGAAAAACTTTCCCGTCGCGGCAACTGCCTTTCTGCAGCAGCAACATCCCCCGGGACCGATGATGAACCACTACAACTGGGGCGGGTATTTCATCTGGAAGCTGTACCCGCAATATCGCGTCTTCATGGACGGCCGGGCCGACGTTTACGGCGATGCTCTCATGACCGACTTCGGCGACTGCTACTACCTGACCGACGACTGGAGAAAATCCCTGCAGACCTGGGACATTCGCACCGTGGTCCTTCCCCCGGACGCTCCCCTGATCACCGCCCTTCGATCCGGTCCGGAGTGGGAGCAGATTTATGCCGATTCCGAGGCCGTAATTCTGACCCGGCGACCGATAGCTCTCCGACCCGGCGCGAACCAAGTTAGATAATCCCCTGCATCAACTTTGAGCTGCAAAACATTGCACACTCGACATTATCATTCCGTCTGGCTTATCGCGCTTGCTCGCTCGGTGTGAAATCTCCGGTATGGGTACAGAACAAAGTGAGGTCAATCATGATCCGTGCTTTGGGCAGGTTGTGGGAGGACGAGGGCCAGGATGTCGCGGAATACGCGGTCATGCTGGCGGTGATCCTCGCCGTGGTGGTAGGCACCATTCGGATGATTGGATCGGGCGCTAACAACGTCTTTTCCTCGGTAGGCAGTTCGATCCAGTAAGTCCGGACGCGGTCCGCGTTTCCCCAAGCGCAAGCAGGTCTTCGGGCTGGGGTAGCAAACCGTCCGCCAAGTGGCTACCGGCTGCCCTCTGCGCTTGGAAGCCCGCCTCATCATCCCCTGTGAGCCTGAAAATGGCCTCCATTCGAGCCGGTCACCTGGTCAGCCGCCCGCCGATATCCGGCAAAGAGTGCAAGAAATTGTCGCTTAGCAGGATGGCAGCAGGGTATTATGAGCGTGGGGATTCGGTCGGCTTCGCTCTGGCAGCGCGTAAACTCTTGATTCAGAAACAACAATAGAAATCGCGTTCTCGGAGCAGGAAGGACTGATCGAACCGCTTCGGGATGGGAGGTCGCTGCCCATCCGGTTGATTCAACAGGAGGACAACACATGAAGGCGAAAGCTATAAGTCTGTGGCGGGAAGACGAGGGGCAGGACATCGCGGAATATGCCGTGATGCTGGCGGTGATTCTGGTGATCGTGGTCGGAACCATTCGGCTGATCGGTTCCAACGCCAACAACGTATTCTCTTCGGTCGCCAGTTCGGTCCAGTAACGCTGAAGTTCGGCAATCGTCCGCGCCGGTGCCGTGGCTTGAGGTTTCGCCGCGAGGCCGTGCGTGTGCGCGGAAGCTTCTGCCGCCTCGGTGCGTCGCGTAATAGTCGGTACCAGAATTGATCTTGAGTTTTGAATCCGGTTTGTAGATCGAAGTTCCGTGAGTCGAAAATCGGGAGTCGAAGATCGGCGGTCGCGGGCAGGCGGCGTCCAGCGTGCGGATAGCGTCGCGTCTCCGGCGATGCCATTTTGACTTTGAGGAGCAGGCATGAATCGCACCCGGCTTTTGTTGATTGGCTTTGTGGCCCTTGCCCTGGGCGCAATCGTAAGCTACGCCGTCTATCGCACCCTGCAGACGCGAACCGGGCGCCGACACGCCGCCCGGCGTCGAGGTGGTGGTAGCGGCCAATGACATTGCCGTGGGAGCCAAGGTCGGCGGAGAGCGATGTGAAGCTGGTGCGCTATCCCGCCGCCGATCTGCCGGCCAACATCTTTCATCTGAAAACCTCCGTCGTGGGACGCGGCGCCATCCTTCCCATCGCGAGAGGGCGAATTTTTTCTGCCCAACAAGCTGGCGGGAGAAAATGCCGGCGCCGGAATGCAGTCCCTGATTCCGCCGGGAATGCGGGCGGTCTCGGTGCGGGTGAATGAAGTCATCGGCGTTGCCGGTTTCGTGGTGCCGGGAACGCGCGTGGATGTGCTTGCTCACCGGCAACCCCTCCGGCGCGTCCGACCAGCAGACCACCACCGTCCTGGAGAACGTGGCGGTGATCGCCACCGGCCAGAAACTGGAGCGCAACACCGCCGGTGAACCGCAACTGACGCCGGTCATCACTTTGCTGGTGTCTCCGGACGACGCGCAGAAGCTTACCCTGGCCACCACCCAGGGCAAGATTCAGTTGGCGCTGCGCAATCCGCTCGACACCAAGCAGCAGGAACTGGCTTCGGTGAGCACGGGCTCGTTGTACAAAGGCGTTCCGCCGCCAACTCCTGTCGCAGCGCCGCGGCCCAAATCCACCGGGCACGCATGCCGTGAAGACTCCGGCGCCCGTGCCGCTGCCGGCCTATTCGGTCGAAGTGATCAAGGGAACGAAGCGAGAAGAAGTCACACCCAAGTAAGTCAGCATTCCGAGGAAGCCGACATGTCGATCCGCTCCCGCATGTGGGAGAAACACGAAGTGAACCTGAGCCCGGTGGTGCGATGGGTGCTGTCTGTGTTGTTGCTGCTCACGGCGTCCCTCGCGGCTGTCGCCCAGGATCCGCCCGCCACCCAACCGGCGCCCGCGCCAGCCCAGGCTCCTGGTCCCGAGGCCAGCTCCTCGGCCCCGCAAGCCGCGGCTCAAGGCTCCGCGCCCTTGCGGGTCATGGTGGGCAAGTCGCTGCTGATCAACACCACCGAACGGCTCACGCCGGGTCTCCGTCACCGATGATGTCGTGGCCGACGCCATCGTCGTCACACCCACCCAGATTCTGGTGCACGGCCGCGCCGCGGGCGAGGTGTCGCTGCTGATCTGGGACGAACTGGAGCGCTCGCGCAGCTTCGACCTGCGCGTGGATGTGGACGTCAGCGCCGCGGCCGAAGAAGAAAAGCGCGTCTTCCCCGACGAACAGATCACCGTCTCACCGTCGCGCTCCGCCATCGTGCTTTCCGGCCACGTCTCTACCGAGGACGTTTCGAAGCGCGCCGGAATGATCGCCGAGGCCTACTCCAAGAACGTAGTCAACGTGCTGACCTTCGGTCCGGTTGGAGCGCAGGAAGTGCTGCTCGAGGTAAAGTTCGCCGAAGTGGACCGCTCCGCGGTCACTCAACTGGGAATCAACATCTTTATGCCGGGGCTGGGCAACACCATCGCCACCAGCCAGACCGGACAATTCGGCTCGGTCCAGATTCACAACACGGCCACGACCACCCAGACCACGGCGGCAGCACCACCACTACAACCACACTGCCACGCCGCCCACAACCACGATCACTGACTTTCTCAACCTCTTTGTGGCCCGCACCGACATCAATATCGGCGCGGTGATCAAGGCCCTGCAGCAGAAGAACCTGTTGCAGATTCTGGCCGAGCCCAACCTGATCGCGGTCAACGGCAAGGAAGCCAGCTTTCTGGCCGGCGGAGAATTTCCCTTCCCCATCGTGCAGCCCGGCCAGGGTTTTACCGCGGTCACCATTTCGTTCAAGGAATTCGGCGTGCAGTTGAAATTTACCCCCGTGATCATGCCCAACGGGAATATCCATTTGAAAGTGGCGCCGTCGGTCAGCGCGCTGGACTTCGCCAATGCGCTTACCATCTCCGGATTCACCGTGCCCGCGCTGAGCACGCGCAAGGCGGAAACCGAGTTCGAACTGCAGGACGGCCAAAGCTTTGTGATCGCCGGATTGATCGACAACCGGGTGACCGATCTGTACAACAAGATACCCGGACTGGGCGACATCCCGATTCTGGGAAATTTCTTCCGCAGCAAGAGCGCGCAGAGGACCAATTCCGAGCTGATGGTTCTGTGCACGGCGCATCGCATTTCGGCCAGCGACCAGGCCGCCGGCGCTGCCGGTCACCCCGAAGCCGTACATGGACAAAGACAAATTCGACGGCCGAAGCCGTCCGGGGAGAAGAAGTGAAGCAAGAAGTGAACGGGATGACCTGCGTAATCTGCAAGCTATAGTTCCGGCACGTAGAATGTTGAGATAAGGACCAGTAGGGGGCCAGAAATACGATGCCCGAACTTTCCGTCGTAGTCATCGCCCAGGATAGCGAGCAGCGTGCCGTGCTGCAGGTGCTGGTGGATGGTACCAGCGTGGCCCGCGTGGTGCACACCTGCACCAGTTATCCGGTGGTGGTCTCCGACCCGGTCTTGCGCCGGGTGCAGAGCGCCAGTCCCCAGGTCGTGCTGGTCGACGTGCCGACGGACAATCACACCCTGGCGCTGCGGGCCATCGAACTGATCCATCAGGAAGTGCGGGACGCCGCCATCTTTGCGGTGGGCAGCATGTCCCAGCCGCAGGTCATCGTGAGCGCGATGCGTTCCGGAGCGCGCGAATTCATCGAACGTCCCACCACCACCACCGACCTGCTCGAAGCCTTCGTCCGCCTGACCGCGGCGCAACGGAAAGTCGACCGCGAAGGACCTCGGGGGAAAGTCTTTACCGTAGTCAATGCCAAAGGCGGCAGCGGGGCCACCACCACGGCCGTGAACCTGGCCCTGGCGCTGCACTCGGCCCACGGCAATGTGGCGCTGGTTGACATTGCGCCGCTGGGGCACGCCGCCCTGCACATGAACCTGAAGCCGCAGTTCACCGTGGCGGACGCGATTCGCAACCTGCATCGTCTGGACAGTTCGCTGCTGGAAAGCTTCATGACTCGACACAGCGGCGGCCTGCAGTTGCTGGCCGGCGCCAACACGCCGGTGGTCGTGGAACCCGCGACGGCCGAGTTCGCGCGCCTGTTCGATTTGCTGGTAGGCCACTTCCGCTACGTCGTGGTCGATGCGTCTTCGCGGATGGACGCCGACCACGCGCCTGGTCTGCAATCTTTCAGAAACCGTACTGCTGGTGGCCCATGCCGACGTCGCGTCCCTGTGGAGCGCGACCCGGATCCAGCAATATCTGGGCGAAACCGGAGGCCGGGAGCGAGTGCGCCTGGTGCTCAACCGTTTCCGCAAGATCGCGGGTTTCAGCGAAGCCGACGCCGAGGCCGCCGCCGGAGCCAAGCTGCTGTGGAAGATTCCCAATCAATATTTCGCGGTCTCGGCGGCCATCGATCGCGGAGTCCCGCTCATGCAACAGGCCTATAGCGAGATGGCCAAGAGTTTTGCCGGGCTGGCCGGCGTCCTGACCGAGAACGACATCGATGTGAAGCGCAAAGCCTGGTCGCTGTTTAAGACGGTCTAAGGCCCAGAACTGCAGTCCGGCTGAGGTAGTGTTAGGTTAGAAAGTATGGCGAATTTGCAGACCTTCGAAAGAACCGAGTACCAGCAGGTCAAGGCCGATCTCCATCGCAAGATCCTTGACCGTCTCGACCTGGAGAAACTGGGGCGCACCCCCAGCGACGCCGCTCGCGAAGAAGTCCTGCTGCTGATCCGGAACACGGTGAACAGCGAGGCCGTGCCGCTCAGCTTCGCCGAGCGCGAGCGCCTGGCCCGCGAAATTCTGGATGAGATCTTCGGCCTGGGCCCGCTCGAGCCCCTGCTCAAAGATCCCACCATCTCCGACATCCTGGTCAATCGCTACAACAGGGTCTATGTGGAACGGGCGGGCAAACTCGAGCCCACCGGCCTGAGTTTCAAGGACGACGCGCACCTGATGCAGATCATCGACCGCATCGTCTCGCGCATCGGACGGCGCGTGGATGAGTCGTCGCCCATGGTGGATGCGCGCCTGGCCGACGGCTCCCGTGTGAACGCCATTATTCCGCCGCTGGCCATTGACGGCCCCTGTCTTTCGATTCGCCGTTTCGGCCGCGATCCGGTCACCGCCCGCAACATGATCGAGAACAAGAGCCTGACCGAGCCCATGCTGGAACTGTTGTCCGCCATGGTAAAGGGCCGGCTCAACTTCCTGATCTCCGGCGGAACCGGCGCCGGCAAAACCACGCTGCTGAATGTCCTTTCGGGCTACATTCCGAACTCCGACCGCATTGTCACCATCGAAGACGCTGCCGAATTGCAGCTGAAGCAGGAGCACGTGGTCCGCCTGGAGACCCGTCCGCCCAACATCGAAGGCAAGGGCGCGGTGCGGCAGCGGCAACTGGTCATCAACAGTCTGCGTATGCGTCCCGACCGCATCGTGGTGGGCGAGGTCCGCGGCGAAGAAGCTTTTGACATGTTGCAGGCCATGAACACCGGTCACGAGGGTTCGCTGACCACGGTGCACGCCAACACGCCGCGCGACGCGCTGGCCCGTATCGAAAACATGTGCTCCATGGCCAATCTCAACATTCCGGAACGCGCCATGCGGCACCAGATCGCGGCGGCCATTCATGCCGTGGTCCAGGTTTCGCGCCTCTCCGACGGCACCCGGAAAGTGATCACCATCTCCGAGGTCACCGGCATGGAAGGCGACGTCATTTGCATGCAGGACATCTTTGTATTCGAGCGCCAGGGGATCGACGAAACGGGAAAAGTGCGCGGCACATTTCGCGCCAGTCGGGATCCGGCCCAAGTTTGCCGACCGGCTGGCCACGGCAGGCTGCCGCCTGCGTCCCGCGCTGTTCGAATCGCAGATGGAGGTTTAGCGGCAAGCGTTGCGGAGAGACTGGGGTCGCGTGCGGGTTTGGGCAGGGCGCGACTTTGGTCGAGCAGCGCTTCAGCGCTGCATTAAAGTCGCGAATCGAAAGCGGCTTTAGCCGCTGAGGCTACATCGAAGCTTGCTCCGGCATCGTATGTTCATCCTGATTGCACATTGCGGTTTTCGTCGTGGTGGCGCTGGCAGTGTTTGTCGTCGCTTCCCTGCTGGACGAGCGCAGCTCCAAAGCTCGCCTGCTGCGCGAACGCCTCTCGACCGTGCAGAAGACGGCGGAACGCGAGCCCAGCCAGGAACTGGCGCTGCTGCGCGACGAAGTAATGAGCAAGATCCCGGCGCTCGACAACCTGCTGCGCCGCTCCTCCAGCATCTCCAACCTTCAGACCTTGCTCGAGCAGGCCGACGTAAAGAGCCGCGCCGGCAACGTCCTCCTGCTGTGCCTGCTCAGCGGAGCCGGGCTGGCCCTGATTGTTCTGCTCTTCACCGGCTTCCCGCAATTTGCCTGGCTGGGCTCTGATCCTGGGCGCTTTTCTGCCCTACTCCTACGCCAACTACAAACGGTCCAAACGCTTCTCGAAATTCGAAGAGATTTTTCCCGAAGCCATCGACACCCTGGCCCGCGCGGTTCGCGCCGGTCACGCCTTCACCACAGCGCTGGAGCTGATTGCCAGCGAGATTGCCGAGCCGGTGGCCTCCGAGTTTCGCAAGCTGTTTGAAGAGCAGAAATTCGGTCTGCCGGTGCGCGACGCGCTGATCAATCTGACCGAACGCGTGCCTCTGGTGGACGTCAAGTTCTTTGTCACCGCGGTAATGCTGCAGCGCGAGACCGGCGGTAATCTTGCGGAAATCCTCGACAACCTGTCTTATGTGATTCGGGAGCGTTTCAAGATCATGCGGCAGGTGCGGGTGCACACCGCCCAGGGACGCATGACCATGATGCTGCTGATGGGACTGCCGCCGATCATCGTGGTCACGATGCAGGCCATGAACCCCAGTTTTATCCAGCCGCTGTTTGACGATCCCATCGGACACCTGCTGATCGTGGTCGGCATCACCTTGCAAACGATTGGCTATTTTGTGATCCGGAAGATCATTCAGATTCAGGTCTAAGCGTTCAGGTTAAAGCATGGCTCTGGCACTGGCAATCATATTGTTTCTGACCATCGCCCTGGTGGTGTTTTCGTTCGGGGCAGCGGCCTACGCGCCTTTCTCGGTGCTGGGCTCGCGCCTGCGCGCCCTGGGCTGGCAGAAAACTGAAGCTCAAGGAAAAGCCGGCTTTCAAAGACCGCCTGGAACAGGCGCTCGATCCCCTGAGCAAGGCCCTTCCACTCTCTCCCAGTGAAGTTTCACGAACGCGAAAATGGCTGATCCAGGCAGGCTATCGCGAGACCCGGCACTTGACGATCTACGTGGGCGCGCGCGTGCTGCTGGGCCTGGTGGGGATTTTGAGCGTGATCGCGATCAAGGGCAATTTCGATCTGCTCTGGATGATCGGAGTGGGAGGGTTCGGCTTCTTTATTCCCCGCTTCATTCTCAAGCGCATGATCCGCAACCGGCAGCGGCGCATCACGCTGGCGTTGCCGGACGCTCTGGACCTCACCGTAATCTGCGTCGAAGTCGGCCTGGCGCTCGATCAGGCCCTGATGCGAGTCGGCGAAGATTTGCGGCATGCCCATCCCGACCTGAGCGATGAGTTCCATCTGGTCAATCTCGAAATGCGGGCCGGCAAGCCCCGCGCCGAGGCGCTGCGAAATCTGGTCGACCGCACCGGGGTTGACGACGTTCGCGCCCTGGTGGCCACGCTGGTGCAGACCGACCGCTTCGGAACCAGCGTCAGCCAGGCGCTTCGCATTCACTCCGATTCGCTGCGCACCGAACGCCGGCAACGGGCCGAGGAACAGGCCGCAAAAACCACCATCAAGATGATCGTTCCCCTGGTATTGTTTGTTCTTCCCTCCATCATCTTCGTGACTCTGGGACCGGCCATCATCCAGTTGGTCCGTATCCTGGCGCCAGAGGCAGGACACTGAAAATGCCTTTGCTGCACGGTCAACCCCAGGAGTTGTGATGTCGGTACCGCGTTCCACGGGATATGCCCTGAATCGAACCCGCCATGCTTATCTGGCACGGCATCTGCGCGTCGCGGATACCCACTGGTCCCGCTTCTGCGGTTTGATGGGCACCGATGCCGGCAGCTTCCCTGCGGGACAAGGCTTGTGGATCGTTCCCTGCCGCGGTGTGCATACTTTCGCCATGCGCTTTCCCATTGACGTGATTTACCTGGATAGCGACAAAGTGGTTGTCCACCTGGAAGAGAATCTGAAGCCGTGGCGCCTGGCTCCGGTTCGGTTGCGGGCCACTTCCGTGCTCGAGTTGCCCGGCAGCACTTTGAGTTCTACGCAAACCGCCATCGGGGACGAGATCGAGATTGCTTTGGGACAGGCGGGCCAAGAGTGAACGACGCCCCCAATTTTCTCGTCGAATGGCCGTCGCGGTGGGACGAGTTCCTGACCGCCATCGGCCCCGCCATGGGCAAGTCGCCCAAGCGGCTGGCGGGCGAAGCCCAGGTTGGCCTGTTTCCCTGGTGGGGCATACTTCTTTCGTGGGCG
The DNA here is from genome assembly GCA_963812835.1 of Terriglobia bacterium. Taxonomy (GTDB): domain Bacteria; phylum Acidobacteriota; class Terriglobia; order Terriglobales; family Acidobacteriaceae; genus JAIQFF01. Next base: position 924,931 of record CAWEWN010000004.1, on the reverse strand, counting down.
CTGGAGCTGCTCCTGCTGGTTGCGGTCATCGTGGTGCCGGCGAAGCTGGCCAGCATGCAGCCCTACGAGCTGCCGCCCAAGCCCAAGTACGACATCATCTACTACTCGAGCAACGAACTGCCGCGCACCGAAGACGTAGGCGGCGCGGAGGCAGGCCGTTCCGGCCGCTCCGGCGGGCGTGAGGCGCATCATCCCACGCAAACCATTCGGGTGGCGCGCGGAAGCACGCTGCGGGAAACCGTGGCCGACGCGCCCAAGCTTGATCTGCCGAAATCCAATTCCGCGGTGGCCAACCTGCTCGCGTTGAAAGCGCTTCCCGGCCCCGCTCCGGCGGAAGGAATGCGGTCTTCGCTAGCGAGCTCCGGTATTGACCCAGACCGCGGTCGCTCCGGCTCCTCAAGTGCCCGAGCAGATGCGGGCGACGCCTCAGATGAATATCGGCGCAGTCCCGCCCAGCGCGGCCGTGCCCCAGCGCGAGATCTCCACCCTTCGTCTGCCCGGATCGAATGCGGTGCAGGTGGTTCCGCCGCCGGTGTCGGCTCCGGAACAGGTGACCAATCTGAATCCGCGGCTGGCCATGCCGGCGCCGAGCGTGGTGGCACCACCGCCCACCATGGCGACTGAAGTCGCCAGACCAGGGACCAGGCTTCGGGCCGGGCGACCTGCAGAACCAGATCGTGCCGCCAGCCGTGCAGGTTGGGAATGCATCGGCACGCCGAACATCAGCGGCCTGGGCAGCACTTCGGTCGTGCCTCCAACAGTCCAATTGGGCGCGGGTGCAGCGCAACGATCGGTCGCGGGAGGGATGGGCACGGGTACAGCGGTTGTACCGCCTCCTCCATCGGTCTCCGGCGGAGGTTCGCTGACTGGCCAGGGCAGAGGAAATCGCGGCGTAGGACTGGGCGGCCCGCTGGACGCCGGCGTGGCCACAGCGCCTCCCACCAGCAATAGCGGCGGCAGCGCCTCCGGTGTGGTCGTTTCCAGTCAGCCCGGATCGAAGGTTGGACTGCCCGGCAACGGCGGAAGCGGGGCCTTGGCCATGTCGCCCACCGGCGGCGACAAGCCCGGCCTGGGTGGATCGGGCGGCGGCGGCGGCGTCGGCCGCGGCGACGGCCCAGGCAGCGGATTCTCCGGCCCCGGCTCGGGAGCAGGCAAGGAAGGCACCGGCCCCGGATCAGATCCCATGGCGAAGGGAGGAATCTCGCCCTATCCCGGCCCCGGCGGCGCCGGCACGGGCACCAACGGCACTCCAGCCATGCCCGGAGTCTCGGTAAAGGGCGGCAGCAGCAACATCGTGACCTTGCCCAGCTTCGGATCGGGTGCGAAGCCGGCGGCCACGCCCGGGACGATCGAATACCACTCCGCGAAAATCACGGCCCGGACATCACCATCGTCGCCAGCTCGCGTTCCGGCGGCGCATTCAACTTCTACGGCACGCTCAAGGGCGACAAGGTTTACACCATCTACATTACGACCACGCTGGGCACGGCGGTAATGCAGTTTGCCGACCCCTCCTCCGCGGCGCCACGGCTACGCCGAAGACCTTACCGCGCCCCAAGCCATGCGCTCCGAACTGCCCGCGGGACTACCCAAGGCGCGGCTGGTGATCGCCTGCGTCCTCGACCGCACCGGATCTGCTGCGCCGGCCTCAAGTGCTCGAACCCGCCACGGCAGTCATGACCAGCAAAGTCCTGACCGCGCTCAACAGCTGGAAGTTTCGTCCTGTCGCTGCGTGGAAATGAACCGATCGAGGTCAACGCCATCCTCGGATTCAACATCGACACCAACGATCGACTATCTAGGGTTGGCCCTTCTAACTCGTCGAAGGTCAGCTACATTCTTTTCTCTTTCGCTCCAGCAATACTGAAGTTCCATCCTGATAAACCACATGCCACTGGGACGTTTCTTTCAGCATGTTCGCCAGCGAAGACTCCGCCGGCAGCAGCGCCCAATTCACTTTCTTCTTTTCCAGAAACCCGTTCCAGTCGGGCGTGAGGCGAATCGCCTTCAAATACTCTTTCAGGAATTCTTCTCCATAGAGATCGTGGCGGTCGTCTACAAAGACTTTGTTCTGAGGATAGAGACGGTAGATCAGGTAACCACCCCACGAGTCCGGAGCAAAAATAGGCTCGCGAATACCGCGCTGCACGATCACGTCGCTGGCCTGTACCGGAAAGTGTCCGGGCGTCGAAGTGCGCATCCATCCAGTGACGGGACCCTGGCTTCGCCGCCTGCACACATACCAACAGTCCGAAAACGACAGCGACGATTGGCCAAAGATGGCCGCGGAAACCGAGTTCGAGCCGCTCCACCCGTGAAGTAAGCAACCGCCATCGCGAAAGCAAATCTCGCAGGCGGAGCGAGAGATCGCGGGTTGTCGCGGGCCTCGGCCAGCGCTTGTGTCCACAGCGGAGCCACGATCAAGGTAAGCAACAAAGACGAAACCGGAAGACTGCGTGAAGCATACAAGCCGCTGTAAGTCGCAAAGAGCAGGACCAGCACTCGCGAGAGTGACGGTTTGTTGCGCGACATCGCCAATCCAACGATCGTGATCAGCAGAATCGCCACAAAACATTGTTGGGCCACGCCATGAAAATTAGGCGAGAGAAACTCGTCAATGTGGTTCATCAGCCAGCGGCTGGACAGGTATCGGTAAACATGAACATGAAGTTCGTAGCCGTACGGATTGATAAGACTCGCCAGCAGCGAAACCACGGTCACCATGCCCAACTCGCGCAATCGGCTAGCAATGTTCTGCCGCGTCTCCACGTCCCGGGAACGGAAGTAGCGAATCGCGCCGCTCAACAGATACAGCCCAAGCAGCGCAAAACCCAGCACAAAGCCTCCGTGCAGGTTCACCCAGAGCAGCATCAAAGCCGGCAAATACCACAACCGACGGCGATTCTCAGGCTTCCGCGCTCTCCGAGCTATCCAGTATCTGGAACCAGATCACAGTGAACAACCAGCTCAGAACATGCGGGCGCGCGAACAAATGAATCATGGAAACGCCCAGAGACAGGACAAGCAGGAATGCAGCCACCGGCAGGTCGGCGCCGTGCTGCAGACTCAAGCGCAAGGTGAGAGAGAAAGTCAGAGCAATGATGACCGCCGTAAAAAAGACAACGCCATTGAGCCCGAGCCAATGGTGGATGGCAGCGATCTTCAAGTCGTAGAGCCACTCCCAGGCATACCAGGTCTGCCCGCCCATGGTGACCGAAAATGAATCTGTCCGCGTAATCGCGTGCGTGCGCAGCATCTGCTCGCCATTGCGAATGTGCCAGCCCAATGCTGGCATCCCCCAGCAGGCGGGCGGATAACGCCCCGCCGCTCATGGTCACCAGCAGGATGATGAAGATCAGATCAGTCGTCGAGGGGGCGAGAAATCGAAACCACGCGGGGAGCGTGGTCTTATCGGAACCGGTTGCGATCTGCGAGGAGTTCGAATCCAAAGTGTGTTCGCACCCAACCGCTCACGTTTGCGCTGAGAACTGAGAACCGAAAACTGAAAACCGGGAGTTGAAACACCGGGCCTGACGGTCTTCCCACCGCCTAAGCTGCTCCAAGAAACCCGGGCAGCACTTCCCTTTTGTAGGTCTCCAAAGTCTGCTCTTCCTCGCCACACATCAGATAAATATTGAACTGCGTCACTCCCACTTCCGCCAGCTTCCGCAGTTTCTGACGGTGGGCTTCGACCGGACCGACCAGGCAAAATCGATCCACCACTTCATCGCTGACGAAGCGGGCGTTGTCGCTGCCCACCTCGGCATGATGCTGGTAGTCGTATCCAGCGCGGTCCTGCACGTAGGAAGTCAGCGAGGCCGGCAGTTCTTCAGGCTTGTAACGCGATATCAGATCCACCACGTGATTCGAAACCAGCGCAGGAAACCAACGCACTCGTTGCCGCGCCAGCGCCAGATCATCGGACACCCAGACCGGGGCCGCCGCCATGATCTCAACCGACTTTGGATCGCGGCCCGCTTCCTTGGCGCCTTGCCAGACAAACTCCAGGCACCAGGCGATCAGGTCGGGATCGGCAAATTGCAGAATCACGCCATCGGCGATCCGACCCGCCAGATTCAAAACCTTTGGTCCATAACCGGCAATCCAGACCGGCGGAGAACCAGTCGCCCAGGTGAGTCGCGCCGGCTGTCCTTCGTGCTGCACTTCCTGTCCCGCGGTAAGTTCGCGAAAGGTGACGACTGCGCGTTCCAGCTCGGCCGGCGAAACCGGTTTCTTGCCGAGCACCCGCCGCGAACTATCGCCGCGGCCAATGCCCAACTCCATGCGTCCGCCTGAAATCAGGTTCAGGGTCGCGAACAGACTGGCTGTCACCGTAAGGTCGCGCACCGCCGGATTGGTCACGCACGGTCCCAGCCGCATCTTGCGGGTGGCATTCGCCATCAAGGTCAGCAGCGGGTACGGCTCTTTCCACAGCACGTGGGAGTCAAAAATCCAGCCATACTCGAACCCGGCTTCTTCAGCCTGCTGGGTCAGGGCGACAATTCGCTCGACTGAAATATCCGGTTTGATGGTGATGCCGAACTTCATGCGCTTTCTCTTTCGCTGTCTTGCGGGAAGCAACACCGCCAGTTTGTAGAATAGAATACATCACGCTTCCGCTCGCACTGACGGGACTCTCGGCAGCACAGGGGATTAGCGAATGGGGTTCGACACCATCATTACCGGTGGCACCGTGGTCACGGCTGCGGACACTTGTCGAGGCTGACGTTGCCATTGAAAACGGCCGCGTGGTCGCGCTCGGCAGCAGCCTGCCGCGCGAAAATGCCAAGCGACTCATTGATGCCGCAGGGCAAGTATGTATTCCCCGGTGGCATCGATGTCCACACCCACCTCGACATGCCCTTCGGCGGCACCACCAGCGCCGACGACTTCGAAACCGGCACTCGCGCCGCCGCCTTCGGCGGCACGACCACGCTGATCGACTTTGCCATCCAGTACAAAGGCCAGTCCCTGCGCACCGCCTTCGACACCTGGATGCAGAAGGCGTCCTCGAAAGCAGTCGCCGACTACGGATTCCACTGCATCATCACCGACCTGCCCGACGCGCAGCTGGCCGAAATGCCGCAACTGGTGCGCGAGGGCATCACCAGCTTCAAACTTTTCATGGCCTATCCCGGCGTTTTCATGCTCGACGACGCCAGCATCTTCAAGGCGATGCGCACTTCAGCCACTGCCGGCGCCATGGTCTGCATGCACGCCGAAAACGGCGGGGCCATTGACGTGATCGTCAAGCAGGCCCTGGCCGAGGGCAAGACCGCTCCGAAATATCACGCGCTCACCCGGCCGACCACGGCGGAAGCCGAAGCCACATCCCGCGCCATCGCGCTCGCGGAAATGGCCGGATCGCCGGTCTACATCGTCCACCTCAGTTGCAACGACGCACTCGAGAAAGTCCGCGAGGCCCGCGATCGCGGCCTGCCGGTCTACGCCGAGACCTGTCCGCAATATCTCTATCTGTCGCTCGAAAACATGGACGAGCCCGGCTTCGAAGGCGCGAAATATGTTTTCACCCCGCCGCTGCGCGAGAAGTGGCATCAGGAAAAATTGTGGAAGGGGCTCACGCACGACCATCTGCAGGTCGTCTCCACCGACCACTGTCCGTTCTGCTACAAAGAACAAAAAGAAATGGGAATCGGCGACTTCACCAAGATTCCCAACGGCGGCCCCGGCATCGAGCATCGCATGAGCCTGGTGTACTCCGGCGGCGTCGCCCAGGGACGCTTCAGCGTAAACCGGTTCGTCGAACTGACCGCCACAACTCCGGCCAAACTCTTCGGCCTCTATCCCCGCAAAGGCACGGTTGCGGTGGGCAGTGACGCCGACCTGGTCATCTTCGATCCCAAACGCGAGCACACCATCAGCGCCAAGACCCATCACATGCGCGTGGACTACTCGATGTTCGAAGGAATCAAGGTGACCGGCATGCCGGACGTCGTGCTCTCGCGCGGACGAGTTCTGGTCGAAGGCGAGAAGTTCTTCGGCCGCCCAGGACAGGGCGAGTTCATCAAGCGAGGCGCCTGCCCGGCAATCTGAAGAAGGGTGGGACGAGCACTAAGGCTGGCCGAGGTGAAACAGTTGACCAGCGTGACTCGGAAAACGACGTATCAGTGAACCGGAGATCCCACCAGAAATGGGTAATGAGACCCCGTCTGGATGGCACATCGTTTTGGCCATAATTCTGTTTTTTCTCCCGATACCGTTTGGCCCATGGTGGGTAAGAGTCATCTGTTGCGCTGGCATCGGGCTGTTGATGGCGCGACTGCTTTCGGAAAAGCCGAATTCAAAGTAGCCACTACCCGTTTTATGTGCCCTTGCGAAAAGTGCATACCTCCGATACTCAATAAGGACTGCCCATGCCAATTACCCTCACACCCGACCAACAGCAAGAAATGCTCGCCACCGCCCGCGCCGCTTTCAAGAATGCCCACGCGCCCTATTCGAATTTCAAGGTAGGAGCAACAATCCTCACCGAGCGCGGCGCGCTCTATTCCGGCTGCAACGTCGAGAACGCCTCCTACGGCCTGACCATCTGCGCCGAGCGCAACGCTATCTTTGCCGCAGTCGCGGCCGAAGGTTCTGGCATGAGGATCCAGGCGGTCGCCGTGGCCACCGAGCGCGACGGCCCTGCGCACCGTGTGGCGCCTGCCGCCAGGTCATCTATGAATTTGGCCCCGACGCTTTGGTTTTGTTTCGCGGTCAATCCGGTACCGAGCAGATGGCGAATCACGAAGCTGCTGCCGGAAGGCTTTCGGTTATGAGCGCTACTGTTTGAACCAGTAGAGGAGAATGCCATAGCCCACACCGGCCGGATCGGTGGTTTTGGCGGATTGAAACGCCATGAATCGTCCATCGGTTGAAAGGACTGGGTTCGATGCCTTGCCGCCTTCGTAGTCGTTGAAGTTTGTGAGTCGAGTAAAATCTTTTCCCGTTCCGTCGAGTCTCAGCTTCCAGATATCGATGTTTCCCGCGCCCCGCGTGCCTCCAAGTTGCTCGCACTGACGATCGGCCTCCACGGCAGTGTAAAGCCCGTCGGGAAAAATCCCTTCCACTTCGTTATACGTTCCCGGAGCTTTTGAAAAGTTCGTCACCTGGCCTGTTTTCAGATCAATTCCCATCACTGACGAATGACCTTCGGGTTCATAGCAGGTGAACGTCATCTTGCTGTCGTTGTCGTAGAAGTCCTGGGCCTCGATCGTGCAATTGCGATCCTTACTTTCATAGACCGTCTTCTGGTTGACCAGTTTGGGGACGCCGGAGATATCCAGATCCGCCACCATCAGACGAGAAGCTTCCGGTGCGAGATCCGGAGCCTGGGCCGCGGTCTGTGAAAACGCCATCTTAAGAGTCTTCTTGGAAATTGCAGCGCCCTCGTTCATCCTCTGACCCAACTTCACCGGCTTGGCTCCCCGCTCTTTGCTCAGGAACCAGAGTTCGTTGTCGCGCGAACGGCTGATGTGGACATTCTCGAAGTGATCTGGACCAATCAGGATGTAGTCTCCGGTCACGAGATGCATCACGCGAAGAAAGACGGCGGCCGGTACGTTGCACGTGAGGCATTGAATGACGCGCGTCTTCAGGTCGACGACCATGGCGTCGCCAAAACTCTTCGTCATGAACGCGACACGCTGGTTGTCCGGAGAAATGTCCGCTCGCTCGCCGAAGTGGGTCAAAACTTCAATATTCTTCGGGAGATGTTCGAGGGGATTGCCCGGGGCCCTTTGTGCCAGGGCAAGAGCCGGAACGAGAAGCATAGCGAGCAGGCGCATTCCGGAGATAGTACCAAAACTCTTCCCTCCGGTTCGGCAGAGCACCAGTAGTGTAGGTGTCAGTTTGGAGAATCCCACATCCACTGGCGTCATCCTGAGGGACTTCAGTCGCGAAGAGCCTGCCCTGAGTGAAGTCGAAGGGATCTCGCGCGTACCACCACAATCGTCGTGAGGATACATATCCGCTGTGCGCTAGATCCTTCGCAAGCTCAGGATGCCCCCATCATGAGAAGGGGAGTTCAAACTGACCCACCACCAAAGCCAGTAGGAAAGTCTTTCCACCAACCCGTCCCACAATGTAAGCTTCCCTGTTCTTGCCACACGGAGACCGATGTCGAATTCGCCAGCCTCACTGACCTCTCCCCCACCGACCACGAGCATGCGTCCTCTCGACCTCATCCGCAAGAAAGCGCGATGGCGGCGAACTCTCTTCCGACGAGATTAGCTTTCTGGTTCGCGCCTATACCGACGACGAGATTCCCGACTATCAAATGGCTGCCTGGCTGATGGCCGTGCTCATCCGGGGAATGAGCGGTCCCGAGCTTAGCGCGCTTACCGGCGCCATGCTTCATTCCGGCGAAGTGCTCGATCTCTCTGATCTTCCCGGCGCCAAGATTGACAAACACTCCACCGGCGGTGTGGGCGACAAGACTTCGCTTATCATCGCGCCGGTTGTCGCCGCCGCCGGCGTTACTGTTCCGATGATCAGCGGCCGCGGCCTTGGCCACACCGGCGGCACGCTGGACAAACTGCAATCCATCCCAGGCTTCAACATCAATCTGTCGTTGAGTGAGTTTCGCCGCGTGCTCAAGAGTTGCGGCTGCGGCCTGATCGGCCAGACCGCCGAGATCGCACCGGCCGACAAGAAGCTTTACGCTCTGCGCGACGTGACTGCCACCGTCGAAAGTCCCAACCTGATCTGCGCTTCCATCATGAGCAAGAAGTTGGCCGAAGGCATTGACGGCCTGGTGCTGGATGTCAAAACCGGCAGCGGCGCGTTCATGAAGACCGAGAAAGACTCAGTCCACCTCGCCGAACTGATGGTCGAAACCGGCGAGCGCATGGGCAAAAAGATGGTCGCGCTGATCACCGACATGGACCAACCTCTGGGCCTGAAGGTCGGCAATGCCCTCGAAGTCGAAGAGTGCATCGAGGTCATGAACGGCGGTGGTCCGGCCGATCTGCGCGAAGTCTCGGTGGAACTTGCCGCCTGGATGTTCTACCTGGCCGGTCGTACACCCGAGCGTCGACAGCGGCCGCGAATTGGCGGACAAACTTATTCGCGACCAGTCCGCGCTGAAGAAGTTTCAGAGAGATTGTCGTGAACCAGGGCGGCGATCCCAAGTGCGATCGACGATCCCAAGCTTCTGCCGCAGGCGCAACATCGCGTGAATGAAGTCAGCACTGCCAGCGGATTCGTGGATGCGATCCAATGCGAGCAGGTGGGAATTGCCAGCCTGGTGCTGGGCGGCGGGCGCGAAAAGAAGGAAGACGTCATCGACCCCGCGGTTGGCCTCATCCTTCACAAGAAGGTTGGCGACCCAGTGAAAGCCGGCGAAGCGTTGTGCACGATTCTCTACAACTCAGATGCCCGGCTCAGCACCGCACAGAATCTGCTGCAACAGGCGTACCGCATCGCCGAAAAGCCTCCGGCTACGCAGCGTCCATTGATACACCGTGTGATCTCCGGAAAGGGAGCGCAAGCATGAGGCAACTACACCAGGCACGAGCGGGAGGCGCGAATGGGCCGTCTGACAGGGCTTTTGGGCCTGGCCACCATGCTCGGCCTGGCCTATCTGTTTTCCAGCAACCGGCGCGCGATTCGGGTCAAGACCGTGGCCCTGGGACTTTTCCTGCAATTCCTGTTCGCGCTCTTCGTCTTGCGCTTCGACTTTGGCCGCAATCTGCTGGAGTTTGCGGGCCATGGCGTCGAAAAGTTTTTGGAGTATTCCTTCGCCGGCTCGCAGCTGGTATTCGGCGAATTGGGACGAAAAGGCGGCTCGCTGGGAATGATCTTCGCCTTCCAGGTGCTGCCCACGGTGATTTTCATTTCGGCATTCTTTGCCGTGCTCTATTACTACGGCGTGATGCAGTTCATCATCCGCCAGATGGCGAAGGTCATGATCCGCATGGGCGCCAGCGGCGCCGAATCGCTCGACGTGGCCGCCAGCATCTTCATGGGACAGACCGAAGCGCCGCTCACCATCCGTCCCTACCTGCCAACGCTTGACCCGCTCTGAACTGATGACGGTCATGACCGCCGGCATGGCCCACGTCTCCGGCGGAATCATGGGCGCCTACATTCTCTATGGCGTCGAGGCCAAGCACCTGCTCAGCGCGGTCATCATGACTGCGCCCGGCACCATCCTGATGGCAAAAATGTTTGTGCCGGAAACCGAAGAGCCAGTCACCAGCCCCAATCGCAAGCCGGACGCGGAAAAGACGACGTCGCTGGTCACCGACATCGATCCCGACGCAATCGCCAAAGACGAAAATGTTCTGGGAGCGATCACCCGCGGAACCATCGACGGCCTGCACCTGGCCTTGAACATCGCCGCCATGCTGATCTCATTTCTCGCGCTGATCGCCCTGGTGAACGGCATCTTCGGCGGGATTCACAACCATGTCGCCCACTGGTTCCCATCCAGCCTGGAGCAAGTATTCGGAGTGATCTTCGCTCCCATTGCCTTCGTGATCGGCATTCCGTGGCACGAATGCGGCATCGTGGGAAATCTTCTGGGGACGCGCATGGTCATCAACGAACTGGTCGCATACGGCATGCTGGGCGCGCAAAAGGCGACGTCTCGATCCGCGCTCCTTCGCCATCGCGACTTTCGCGTTATGCGGCTTCGCAAACTTCAGTTCGATTGGAATTCAGATCGGCGGCATCAGCGCCCTCGCGCCCAACAAGCGCGGCGAACTGGCCAAACTCGGCTTCCGCGCCATGATCGCGGGCACCATGGCAAATCTGATGTCAGCTTCGATCGTGGGAATTTTGCTGAAGTGAACCCAGCAGAGTGGCTGCTTCCAGCAGCAGTACGGGCAATGTCGCTCACGGCTGGCCGAGTGAGCTCGACAGGTCCGCCTAGCGAAGCGCGCTACTCCGCTCAGGATGACACCTGCTGGTTAGGTCAAGCCCAGCCCAGGCCACGCTGGCAAACGGATCTACCGAAGCCAACGTCGAGACCACGTCCATCGACTCGACAGCCTTCTCGGCCATGATCTGATCCAGAATCAGCGGAACCTCAAAAATTGCGTAATTCTTGTAGGCGTTGACCTTCCGGCGAAACTCCGCGAACGTGGCTTCCACCAGTAACTGCTCAACCGCAGTCCCGATCTCGCGGAAGTCCTGCACCACCATTCCCAGCTGCTTTTCCACCAGCCAGATCCCGTTGTAGCGCTCCTGCGGCATGGTGCGCGCGTTGTGTTCAGTAATCACCGGCAATCCAAACTGCAGGGCTTCGCTGATGCTGCCCGGTCCCGGCTTGCCGATAAAGAAATCCGCCAGGGACATGAAGTAATCGACCTTGGTGGTGAAGCCTTCGATCACCGCTGGCTTGGTCAGTCCCAGGCCGCGCAGTTTTGCCGCCAGGTCAAGATTGTGACCGCACAGGAAAATCAGCTGCAGCGGACTCGAAGTCTGCTCCAGTTTCTTCGCGATCTCCAGCATGGACGCCGAACCGTGGCCGCCAAACATCACGACTCCAGTCGGCAAGTCAGGCTGCAGGCCGAGTTTGACTCTTTCCTCGGCCCGATCGACTTCCGGCTTGCGATAAAACGACGGCTTCAGAATCATGCCCGAGGTCTCATAAACTCGTGCTCTTGGGATGTCCCATGGCCAAGCGCCTGCTGCTTGGCGCGCTGCGCTTCCGCAAATGAGGAATTCCGACTCCGGCACAATCCAGAAATTCGGCGGATAGTCGGCCAGATCGGTGAGCAGCGTGACGAACGCGGTATTCGGCATCTCGTGGCGAATGCTCTGCGCCAGGCAGCGATTGAAATGCGGAATCACGGACAGCACAAGATCGGTGGGATTCTGCGCCCAGTGCTTGCGCAGAATGCGAACGATACGCGAGTGATGCAACTGGATGGTGCGCTGAAGGAGAGCGAGCAACGGCGGCGTAAGCCGCGTCCAGCCTTTCCTGAGGAGCAGGTTGTAGCCATCCTGAATTCTCAGGCCCGTGGCGCGGTGTACAAAATCAATCGGCTCCAGCAGTTCCTGCAGGTTCAGAAGCGTTACGTTCCAGGGATGATACTGCGTCTTCAAGAACTGTCTTCAACGCGCCGGCGGCGCTGCGGTGTCCACCACCTGCGTCGTGAAAAACGATCGTGAGGTTATGCATCGCCAACCTCCCTGCACCATGCTGTCTGTCCGCTCTAAGCCTCTCAGACGTCGTTCTTAAGGGCAGATCAACGCTCGTATTAATTTTCCGTGAATTAAAGGCGGGGAGAACAAGTAACGTTACTTAGGGGTTGCCAGGATGCATCTTACTTTCAAGATGCTTCCCACCTTTATGGTGGCGTCATCCTGAGCGAAGCGAAGGATCTGGCGTGGAGCGGATATTACTGTCGCGATGGTCCGCGCAAGATCCTTCGGGACTGAAGTCCCTCAGGATGACGCCACTATGGGGTAGTGTTTACTAACGCACGGTGGTCGAAGCTACACCTGGAGCGGTTACGAGCGGAACCGACACCTCATCCTCCGGCATACTCAGCCCGTTGTCCGCGAACAATCTCGCTGAACAGCTTCGCGCTGCTCCGCATCGTCCGGTGCTGGGTCTCGGGATCGAGCGCCACCAATCCAAAGCGCAGCTTCCAGCCTTCGTTCCATTCGAAATTGTCAGTCAGGGTCCAGTGCAGATATCCGCGAATGTCATAGCCCTGCGCGATCAGCCCGTGCAACTCGCGCATGACACTTACGATCAGCCAGGGACGAATCTGGTCTTCCGCGTCGGGCACGCCGTTTTCCATGATGTAAATCGGCTTCCCCAATCCTCGCGGCACGCTTTACCGCGTCACTGATCGCCTGCGGATAGGCTTCGCCGTAAGGACGGTCAACTCCGGCGTCTCCCTGTGGAACGTGAGCGGGCACGAACACGTTGGCAAAAAATGTTCTCGGCACTCCGCAGATTAAACGCGACATGAAACCGGCTGTACACATTCAGGCCGACGAAATCGCAACAGCCTTTGACGTCATCGTCGCGACCGTTGAGCAGACCAAATGGAAAACCCAGGCGGCCGGTTTCGATCAGATCGAAAAAAGTGTGATTGAAAAGCCGGTCCAGCAGATTCGCGACCCAACGATTGGCCATCCCCGGCACGGCCTCGAAGACCACATAGTGTTGGGCCCATCCCAACCTGTGCCCCGGGCACCAGTTCGTGGATAGCGCGATAGGCCCGCACATGGGCTCGCGCCTGAATGCGATTGACCCGCAGAGCGTTCAGCAATTGCCCTTTGTGGCCCGGAGGAAACTCGCCCAGCACGTATCCGCAAGCCGCGTACACATTGGGCTCGTTGAAGGTCACCCAGATCGGCAAAGATCGCCGACCGCTTTTACTACCTCGCGAGTGAAGCGCTCGAAAAGCTGCGGCGCATCCGCCTCGGAGAAATGCCCCTCGTTGCTCAAACCATCTCGGATGGGTGAAGTGATGCAGACAAACAATCGGCTCAATGCCGCGCTGGTGCAACCCCTCCAGCATTTGCCGGTAGCGTCGCAGGGCGGCCGGGTCGAAACGGCCCTCTTCCGGCTCAATGCGGCTCCACTCCAGCGAGAGCCGCAGCGCCTTCATCCCCAGGTCGCGGGCAATATCAAAGTCGCGCTCGGCGTTCTCCCACCAGTCGCAGGCCTTGCCGCAACGTGTCGCCGGACTTGATCCGTCCCGCCAGTTCCCAGTCAGACCATTGATTGCTGTTGTCGCCTTCGACCTGGTGAGCGGCGGTGGACACGCCCCACAGAAAATCTTTGGGAAATCGCAGATAGGATTCAGGACTTGTAGTGCGGAAGTCCACTTCGTTCATAGTTTTTTATTCTACGATATCCATCTGCGGAGAAATACGGAGCTCTCGCCGGGAAGGGTTACTCTGGTGAAGCCTCAGGCTTCGGTATTTGCAGGCTGCGCGATGGCGCGCACCTTCTCCAGAAGTTCGGTGGCGCTTTCTCCCGGATCCAGTTTCTCAAAATTCTCGTCCAACACCACCACCGAAACCGCAGGATCGATCTCCTCAAACAACTTCTTGGCCGGAACGCCGTGCACCGACTGTTGCTTCGCGCCCAGGATGATAAGTTTCGCCTTCGTGGCCTTCATCAGAATCTTCGCATCGGGCACGTTGGCCGTGGTCAGGGCGCTGTAGCCGGCGCGGCACAGCACTTCGCGGAGAAAGGTGCGTACGTTAAGTGAATCGATCACGCAAAGCACACGAAGTTGGCTATTGCCCGATTTCTCCTTGGAATAGCGCGAGCCCAGGTAAGCGGCGATGATCGCCTCCGCCTCCGACTCGTAGGTCTCGAACATGGGCAGCAGGCTGGTCATCTCCAGCGTCTTGCGCAACCGGGGCTGCACTCCGCAGAGTTTGATGTCGCCACCCTTGGCCCGCGCGGTGGCCACCAGTCGGACCAGCGCGCCCAGTCCGCTGCTGTCGACGAAATCCACCTGCTCCAGTTGGAGGACGACGTCACCATGATGGGGCAGAATATCTCCCAGGTGCGCTTGCAGCGAGAACACTTCCGAGCCCGCGACGATTCGCCCATTGCACTGCACGATGGTCACATCGCCCACCGGGCGGCTGTTCATACTCAGTGGCATATTGTTCCTTAAGATCCGTGTTCGCCGCATTTCAGCGGAAGACGCTTACCGGAGCCGGCAAGAGTCCCGACCACTATAGCCGCCATGGCCCGTCACAGACAATAGAATCCAGGAGGTTGGATCGTCCAAGCAGCTAGGGGGAGTGAGATGCAGAGAGAAGAAATTGGGGATTCAGGGATTTCTGGACCCGCGAAGAAATCACCTGAGGATAATCGTAGAGCCTTAAGTCAAAGTACAAGCGGTATCAACATTTGTGCCGGGATAATCTTGGCAAATCTGCCGATCTGCGATAATCCCTTCATGTGTGGGCGATACCGAATGTCGCGGAGAAAGCAGCTCGTCGAGGAATATTTCGGTGCGGTCTCCGATGAAGACGAGTGGGACCCTCGGTACAACATCGCTCCTTCTCAGCCGGTCGTGACCATTCGCCAGGACGCCCGTCAGCCCATTCGGACGCTTTCCATGATGCGATGGGGACTGGTGCCGTCTTGGGCGAAGGACCCTAGCATCGGATACAAGACGATCAATGCCAGAGCCGAGACGGTCGCCACGACTCCCTCGTTCCGGGAGCCTTTCCGATCGCAGCGGTGCCTTATTCCGGCAGATGGCTTCTACGAATGGCAACGAAACGGCAAAACGAAGCAGCCCTATTGTTTTGAGGTGAACGACGGCGAGCTGTTCGCGTTCGCTGGCTTGTGGGATCAATGGAGAGACCGGCAAGGCGACGTGATCGAGAGCTGCACGATCTTGACGACCACTCCCAATTCACTACTGTCAGACATCCACGACCGGATGCCGGCGATCCTCATCGCCGACAACTATGACTTGTGGCTAGACCCTGGTTTCAGAGACTTGGCGTCTGTGTCGCGAATGCTGGAACCCTTCGAGCCTACGCTGATGAGGCGATATCCAGTGAGCACCCGAGTCAATCAGGTTCAGAATGATGATGAGGAATGTACGAAGCCAGTGGAAGCTGATTTGTCACCAATCCAGAGCTTGTTGTTTTGAATGACGGGATTCCTTCCGCCCCTATCAACCGTCAACCGGGTCCGCCACGAGCCAAGCTAACGCTTCGTCGCGAGACCTGAAAATTAGCAGATCCCGCCGAGAAAAGCTTTTTAGTTCCTCGTAAAAATCCTTCGGGAAGCTCTCTGCTCCTACTAGAGCGGATTTTTTGATGTAGGGTTTGTCGAAGACTGCGGTCTCTTTTACAGCGAGGACAGCGGATCGATCAAAAACCGCCGCGGTGAAATCTGTCAGCACTAGAACCGAGCCCAGAGGTTGAACCGTTACATGGTCAGGAACCTGGCGGACCACTTTTTCAAATTCGCTTGCCGGGCATTTTGACAGGTCAACCAGAAGGACCTTTTTGCCCTGGTGATAAATGAAGTGGATACGCTCGTCCATAAGGGCGTCGGTAATCGATATTCTCACCCGACTGGCACGGTCCCGAACGCAAAACGTTGTGGTCGGATAACCGACGCGGTGTTCTGGCGAGGTCGCGCCCCGCTTGCGCACGCGCGTTCCGGTCTTCAGGCATCTGGGCCTCTGGCCCCATGGCGATCCCGCCGCCACCACCAAGTACAACCCTGAACGACAACCACGAACAGCAGAACCACCAGCACGAGCCAAACAATCGTCGACATTCTTAGGCCGCTCCAGATTCGTAGAATACGCGCAAGCCAGCACCTGCCAATTAACCGGGATCGCACCTAGGATGCTACTTCCAGTCGTGCAGAAGCTCTGGCCTCTGTCTCTATTTGTGGCCCAACTCAGAAGTGTTCGCTCTTGCTCAGAACATCTCACCCATTGGTTCCCTGTTCGAACAAATCACCTCCACTTCCGCATCTGTTTCCACGCTTGAACCAGCTCTTGGATCGCTCTCGCACTCGGGAAATGCCCCGGCCCTATACGACAGACAAAGTGTGCGCTGCGGTAGAAGTCCTGAACAGCTGTCTGACCCATCGTGGAAAGGCGTAGTTGCAGCTCTGCAAGCTCTTTTCGGTTCAGCACCTCGTCTGGAGGTCGGGGACGCCGGGCCATAGCGCCGGATTTTAGCAGATTCGCCTTTTGTTCGCTATTAAGTTTCTCCCAAGATCCGCAAGAGTACCCTGTCGGCGTTGCCTCAGTAGCGCAACTTGGCGGCTTACGCCATTGTTGCAATCAAGACGACCACAGGGTTAGTGCTCCTTTGACTGTTCACCACATAGAGGTTGCGTCTGCATCGTAATCGTGGCATCGGGGTAATCCAGGGACGGCCCAGTTAGTAGGGGGCCCGGAGCCGCGCCTTTAAGATTCGCGTCGAGAAACGCGGCGATATAGTCGCGCACGGCGGCTACGGCTTTTTCCGGACCCATGTTGCCCGTTTTGATTGCCCCAGCTGCCAGCCATACAGCGTCAGAGGTGGTTAGATGCTCGGCGCCCTCGAGGTTGACCGCGAAACGGGGACCGCGCAAGCTGGTCCAGAGCTTGCATTCATTTTCAGTCCACTGCTTGCGCCCAGACGCCAGAATCAGCACTGGTGCTGCGGTGGTCTTCACCACCGCATCCGGCACATCTCCGTCGTGAACGTCGAGGATAGCGCCCACCTTGAAGCGACGATCTCTTTGCACTCCCAGGGATGCGGCCAGGCCACCCATCGAGTGACCCGCAATTGCGATCTTTCCAGTATCCAGCTTGCCTGCGAACGGTCCGCTTGGTGCTCCATTAAGTCGCTCAAGCTCACCAGCAAGGAATCGCAAGTCATCTAGGCGGACGGTTAATGCCAGGGCCATGGCCTGATCATCCTCAAGCAAGGTATTACCGAGATGGCTGCCGAAACCCGAGTGGACAAACCGTCCATCGGGAAATTGAACTGCCGTTGCTTCGTATGTGTGGTCCACTGATGCCACTATGTAACCCCGGCTGGCGAGATCTTCGAAAATATATGTGTAATCGGTAAATGTCCCGGTATAGCCATGCGTAAAGACGACCACCGGATGTGCGCCCTCGGCGACCGGAGCGTCTAGGCAACTATTAGTGGTGACTGCAGGCAAGGGAAAGCCCATGAGTTGAGAGAAATAGCTCCACACCGCAGGCGGCGTGTACTCGGCTGGTTTGCAGGCCGCCGGCTGGAGAGACGTCGGATACCAGAACCGAACCATCAATTCTCGCTTGGTTCCGTTTTCGAGAAATGGATCGTCCCGCATTGGGTCGACCAGGCGCACCACGCGCGTCCCAACCTCACTTGAGCCCGTGGGCTTGGGTGCGGCCGCATTTCCGAAAGTAGCTAAAGCGGATCGCACCGGTTGACCGCCCAGCGTTTGCTTTATTTGGGCGCGGCAGTTAACGAAACCGAATCCCGTCAGGCCGATCACCTGCTGTGCGTCGGCACTGGAATCGACCACGGTGACGTTTCCGACCAGGGACCCAGTCTTTGTTGGACGGAAAGTGATGTTGATGGTGCAGGACGTTCCCGCCGCAACGCTCGTGCCGCAATTGTTGGTCTGAGTGAACTGCGTACTGGGGGTGATGCTGGTGATAGTGAGAGTTGTGCCCCCAGTGTTGGTTAGGGTGGTTTGCTGGGACGGGCTGGACCCGTTCACCACGGCCGCGAATTTCATGCTGGCCGGAACCAGCTTCACCTGGCCCGCCGTGATCGTGATGGTCGCGCCGAGTGATTTTGTCGTATCTTCCACCGCAACCGCGGTGAGCGCAACAGTTGGGTTCGCCGGTAAACTGGCCGGCGCGGTATAGGTCGCAGTGGCGCCACTTGCAGTACTGGATGGCGAGACCGTGCCACATCCAGGGGAGCACGCGGTCCCATTCTGCGTGAGCGTCCAGGTGACGCCTCGATTGGTCGGATCATTTGCAACGGACACGGTGAAGGCCTGGGAGATGTTCTCCGGCAGGATCGCGCTGACCGGCGTGCCCGAGACGCTAACCGCACCCACGGTGATACCGGCGAAGTTCGACGCCGCGGGGTTGAAAACAGAGGTCGCTGTAACGGTTACCGGCATGTCGCTTGCAGGCGGAGTTCCGGGAGCCGTGTAAGTGGTGATCGCTCCACTAGCCGTGGCAGCTGGTGAGACAGTTCCGCACGGAGGAGTGTCGCACGACACCGTCCACGTGACCCCTCTGTTGGTCGGATCGTTTGCGACACTCGCCGCGATCTGGGACGTGCCGCCGGCCTCCACTTCGCTTGCACTTTGCAAGTCGATCGAAACCGTCGTTCCGGGCACTACGAAACCTACACCGCCCGACACGGCCGCGTCGGTTACTGAAGTAGCGATGACAGACACACTCAAATCTCCCGTAGGCAGCGTCGTCGGAGCTGTGTAGGTAGTTGGGGCCCCACTCGCTGTTGCCGCGGGCGCAATTGTGCCGCAGGATGCTACAGCGCAGGTCACTGCCCAGGTGACACCCTTGTTTGCGGTATCGTTGCTCACAGTCGCGACGAACTGTGCAGTAGTCCCCGCCGGAACCGTGGCCGGAGTCGGCGTGACTGAGATGCTGATTTGACCCGTGGGCACGGTAATCGTGGCGGAGGCTGACGCGGAACTGGTTGCGACCGAGGTTGCTGTAATGTTCACAGTCAGGTCGCTGGCCGGCGCATCGGGTGGCGCGGTGTAGGTGGTCGCGACTCCACTCGCCGTCAATGTGGGCGAAACGGCTCCGCACGCCGCCGTCGGGCATGACACTGACCAAGTGACTCCCTTACTCGCAGAGTCGTGGCTGACAACGGCAGTCAGGCTCACCGCCGTTCCTGCCTGCACAGTGGATGCGGTCGGGGTAACCGACACGGTCACGGGCAACGCCGTTGTTTCTCCGCCTCCCCCACCGCCGCCGCAACCGGCGATGACCATTGTCAACACTATGGCAGGACATGACAGGGCGAAAAACGTTGAACGTTTCACGGCGCCTCCTCATGGGCTGCCAGAAACATGGACCGCCGTCAGTGGCGCCCTGGCCGGGAACGACTCCCAGCCATTGCTTGATTTGCTTCGCAACCAGGAACCAAGGGGCCTGTAAGGCACTATCACAGGATTCGGTAAAGGATGAAGCCACGCGGCATGAAACTTCGGCATTGTGCTACCAGCGGAGTAGTAAGTCAATCCCACCCACTTATCGTAAGTGCCCATCAGGATGATTGTGGGGGGGACGGCTGGCGTCATTCTCGCAATTGTCGCGGTACACATGGCGGCGAACTGACGCTCCATGCGATGCATTACCGCCTTCGAGACCTGGCGCAAAAATCGCCATGGCCCTCAACAACCCGGTTTGGACGCTGACCTGGAACTTTCGTGCCGTAGTTGCTGTAACCGCCTGGTATCGACAGACCGACTGTTAGTGGGCCGCCTGCCATACATCGTGAATCGCGGAGACGACCACCTCCGGATGTTCGGTTGGAATTTCGTGGCTACTGTCGACAACGATCTGTTTGCCATGGGTCGAGAGACGAGCCAATTCCGGCTGTAACTGGTGGATCCAAAGATCCTCCTCCGCCTGTGCGTCCTTGGGCGGGATCTCCGGAGGGATATCGTCCTGTCTCGTCGCGGTAAGCACGATCAGCGGGCGATCCCCAAGGTTTCCGGCGCTTCGCACTTGTGTCGCGCTTAAGGTCGAAAAAAACTGATCCTCATCGATTACCGTGAATTGATGTTTAGTTGGAAGTGTCAGGAACTCTTCTTCATCGCGGAATGCTTTTGGCCAGAATTCAGGTGCATCGCGATCCGCTCTCAAACGAGCCCAGCCAAGATTAAGTTGAAGGAAGTATTTCAGCTTTTCCCAGCCGGGGTGTTTGTGGTGGTCCTGGTGCCATTTGCGGATAGACTCCGGCGCCCTCAGATCCTGATCTTCGTGCGAGGCATCAACCAGGACGATTCCCACAACATCATTTGGATACTGGCCGGTGTATACCCTGATGTTGTATCCGCCCATAGAGTGACCGACGAGAACATACGGGCCCTTTTCACCGCTTGATTGCAGCAACTGTCTCAGTTCGTGTGCAATCTGCAAGCTGCTGCGCGGTTCCGGACCGGCGTCGCTCCAGCCATATCCGGCGCGATCGTAGGAACACACACGGGCAAACTTCGAGACTCCAGTTTGTACCATCAGCCAGTCAACTGAAGGTCCGCCCAGACCGCTCTCAAGTATGACCGTGGGCGAACCCTGTCCGCTGCAGTCAATGTTCATGCGGATCGAACCAGCTTGAACGAGGTGGCCACGCTCCGGGAAACGTCGTGTGTCATGCCATCTGCCGACCATCTCGGAGAGTGCGCCACTGATTACCAGGCAGATGACAATCAGGAGCAGGCAAGCGAACGACGTGCGGACGAATCGCTTCATTTTGGGTCAAATTTAGTGGTCTGTCGCGTCTCGTGAGTCGTTGACGTTATATCGCTACACTCAAAACTTCCCCAGCCTACGACCATAAAATGTAGGGCCTGGAGAAAGGGACAGGCTAGAGCTGATCTCTGTACTGTTCCAGTGCGATGCGAACTAGCTGACTGCGTGTGCGCACTGCGGTTTTCGCAAACAGTTGCTGGAGAGTGTTCTTGACTACACTCTCTGAGACGTCCAATCGTGACGCTATTTCTTTGTTGCTCAGGCCCTGAACAAGGAACCGGAGTACCTCCGATTCGCGATTGTTCAAGGCGGGGCGCTCTTGGCTAATTGACGCACTCGCGGTCGACTCTGCGATGCCGTTCCGTTCTTCGGTCACGTCGGCAATGATTGCCGCCACCTTCGGAACACTTCCTTCTTTATAACTGGAGAACCATACGTCCGCCAGAAACGACTCTCCGTTGCCTCGATGGCCTCGGCATTGCATGGATGCCTTAAACTGTGGTCCCTCTTCCCAGCGCAGCGCATGATGGAGTTCAGGCAAAAATGCAGCGATCGGTTGGCCGATCAGATTTCCATTGCGCGGGGCCATAAGTAAGGATGCAGCGTCGTTAGCAAGCTCGATAATGCCATGTTCGTCGACTGTGACAATTGCCGCGGGACTCGTTTCCACCAGAACCCGTATCCGCTCCTGGGACGCCAATCTTAAGCGGCGGTTGCGCAGGACTTCAGAGATGAACAGTCCGGAGCCGATCAGTGCCAACGCTTCGAAACTGGAACGGATAGGGGCGTCCGCTGGGGCCAAGTTGCTGAACCGCTCGCTGAGCCACGCACATGCGATCCCCATCAGGGCGATTGCCCACCGTGGCAGAAACCCTGCGGCCAGCATGATGGGAAACAAATATAAAAATCCAAGGGAGATGTACGGCTTGGTCCACCAGTCCAGGGCTCCAATCGCCAGGACGATGCCGCCGCTGATAAGCAGGACCGCCGTCCGATGCCGTGGTTCCCAGATCCATTCCAGGTTCAGCATAGATCTCGAGGTGAATCGGTGATTATCCATCACTTGCAGCCGTTTCCCAACCCAATCAAACGGTTCCCTCGGGTTCGCGCCTCAACAATCTAAAGATTTAATCCTCAGCATTACCGCGATGACCCCATTTGGGTGGGTTGTCCATCGTGTCCAAATCAACCGGACGGAGGGGCTCCTCCGATTTCGGGAATCAAAATATTGCCGACCGAAGCCTTTTGAGTGTCTCCCGTGAACCGGAGTTTCAGGATACATAAACCTTAGCCCCACCACGAGGTCCGGGGAGAGTTCCGCGCGTCTCGCCAAGAACGAAGTATCGATGCACAGAATTTCTTTGCTGGATTTTCTGAAGGCTCAGGCTGAATACCGAGGTGTGCAACTGCACTACATCAACCTGGTCGGCTCTTATCTGACGGCGGCCGCTCAATCGAACCTTGCAGTAGGGCGCGAGGTGGTTCCATGAAAAATGCCTGCGTGAAGCAGATCGTTTCCATCTGGGGACTATCGCTTCTGGTACTGATTGCGAATTCGTGTTCCGACGTGACCAGGGCGGCTCCCACGAAGACCGATGTAACGGTTGATCCGAACCTATACACCGTGGAACGCCCGGAGCTGTTCAAGCTCGTTACGGCAGAAAGTCGTAGTGTGCCCACTATGTTAACCGCCAATGCCAGCGTGACGCCAGATGTGAATCGCACCATCCACGTCACCTCGCTAGGTTCCGGGCGTGTTGTTGACCTGAAAGTTCGGCTTGGAGACTACGTAAAGAGAGGTCAAGTTCTGCTTTCCATCCGTAGCGCCGACCTCGCCACAGCATTTTCTGACTACCAAAAGTCGCTCGCGGATGAACGTTTAGCTAAGAAAGCCCTGGACCGGGCACAGTTGCTCAACTCGCACGGGGCGCTCGCAGACAAAGACTTGCAGCAAGCCGAAGATACGGAAGAGAAAGCCCAGGTGGATGTACAGAACGCTGAACAGCACGTCCGCATACTCGGCGGAGATCCAGCGCATCCTGGTGACCTGATCGAGATTCGCGCACCGGTCTCTGGGACCATCGTGGAGCAAAACATTTCCGGATTCGAGGGAATCAAGAGCCTCGACAACAGTCCGAGTCTGTTTACCATCGCCGATCTCTCACAAGTATGGGTGCTTTGTGATGTCTATGAGAATGACCTCGGTGCGGTACATCTCGGGGATCATGCCGATCTTCGACTGAACGCCTATGCCGAGAACGCCTACCACGGCACGGTCACAGATATCTCACGAGTGCTGGATCCGACCACGCGCTCGGCAAAGGTTCGCATTGTGTTGCCCAATCGCGACGGATCATTGCGCCCCGGCATGTTTGCCGTTGCGACGTTTCGCTCGCGGACCTCCCAGACGCGAGTTGTTGTCCCCTCGACTGCGATTATGCGGCTTCAGGACAAGGATTGGGTGTTTCGCAAGGAATCCCCCAGCAGGTTTCGGCGCGTGGAGATACACACACTAGGAGCAGGCGCTGATGGAATGCAGCAGATCCAGATCGGGGTGCAAGTCGGCGATGAACTGATCGCCAACGCCCTGGAGTTCTCGTCGAGCGTCGCGGAGCAGGGCAAGTGATCAGTTATGTGATCGACTTTGCTCTTCGTAACCGCATTTTGGTCCTTAGTGTGGCGGCGGTGCTTTTCATCTGGGGCGTCGTTTCATTCCACAATCTGCCCATCGAGGCATACCCGGATGTCGCGGACACCTACACCCAAATCATCACCCAGTGGCCGGGACACGCGGCCGAGGAAGTGGAACAACAGATTACAGTCCCGCTCGAAGTTCAGTTGAATGGCGTGGCGCATATGACCCATCTGCGCTCGGTGTCTCTGGCGGGACTCTCGGTAATAACGATCATTTACGACGATCAGGTCACGACCCTGAATGCTCGTCAGGAAGTAATCGACCGGCTGCAACAAGTCGCTCTGCCGCAAGGCGTGAATCCAGGCCTGGGCCCCGACTACAGCCCAACCGGGCAGATCATGTTCTTCACCCTGGCCAGTACCAATCCGAAGTACGACGTTATGGAACTCAAAACCCTTCAGGATTGGTTCGTTCGCAACCAACTGAAGTCCGTCCCGAACGTCGTCGAAGTCAATATTTTTGGCGGCCCGACACGCGAATACCAAGTCCAGCTCGATCCGGCAAAGGTCGTCTCTTACGGCCTTTCACTTAGCCAGGTGGAACAGGCGCTCAGCAACAACAATATCAATGCCGGCGGGGGTTTCATCGAGCGCGGTGAGCAAGCGTTGAACGTCCGTGCCGTTGGCCTGATGACGGACACGGACGACATTGGAGCCACGGTGGTTAAAGTCGCGAACGGCACTCCCGTACGCGTTCGTGACCTCGGCATTGTGGTTCAAGCGCCCAAGGTAAGGTTGGGACAACTCGGCAAAACAATCCGTCATGAAGACGGAACGGTGATCAATAACGACGATGTCGTCGAAGGCATCGCCCTGCTGCGAAAGGGTGCCGAGGCCGATGCGACGCTGGACACGCTTCATCAAAAAATCAAAGAACTGAACGATAGCCTCCTGCCAAAAGGGGTAAAGATTGTCCCACATCTCGACCGCAGCGACCTCGTTCACTACACCACCCATACGGTCTTGCGGAATCTGGCGGACGGAGTTCTGCTCGTAACGCTCGTATTGTTTCTCTTCCTGGGCAACGTTCGCAGCGCGCTGATTGTTACCATCACAATTCCCTTCGCGTTGTTGTTTGCAGCGATCCTGCTCGATCTGAGTCACATACCCGCAAACCTGCTTTCCTTGGGCGCCCTGGATTTCGGCATGGTGGTTGATGGTTCCGTAGTGATGGTTGAGAACATTCTGCGCCACGCCGGGTATGGGCAAGGCAAGAAGACATTGCTGGAGATGATCGCGACGGCGGCGCACGAAGTGCAAAGGCCGGTGTTCTTCGCCCGCATCATCATCATCGTTTCGTATCTGCCCATCTTCACGTTGCAGCGTGTGGAAGGCCGTCTATTCCGGCCGATGGCGTGGACGGTCGCGTTCGCGCTGCTAGGGGCGCTCTTGTTTGCACTCTTAATAGCCCCTGTGCTGTGCAGTCTTCTGTTCAAAGGCGAAATCAAAGAATGGCGCAACCCTGTATTTCAGCGGCTACTGGAACACTATGGGCGCTACCTGGACTGGTGTTTCGACCACTTGCAGCTAACGCTGGGACTAGGTCTCGCGGCGCTCGCCTTCATGTTGTTTATCGGTTTCAGCGGCGTAATCGGTTCTGAGTTTCTCCCCCACCTTGATGAAGGCGCTATTTGGGTACGCGGCACACTGGCTCCCAGTACTGGTCCTTCAGCGGGAATCGATCTCGCAAACCAGGCTCGCCGCGTCTTAGCGAGCTTTCCCGAAGCCAGGCAGGTGGTAAGTCAGGTTGGGCGGCCAGATGATGGCAGCGACGCCAGCGGATTCTACAACACAGAATTTTTTGTTGATTTGCTGCCGCGCGCGAAATGGCGTTCTGAGTTCAAAACTAAAGACGACCTCATCGCCGTTATGGATGGGGAATTGAATAAATTCCCCGGCGTTGACTGGAACTTTTCGCAGCCGATCTCCGACAACGTTGAAGAAGCTGTCAGCGGTGTCAAAGGTGAGCTGGCCGTAAAACTTTTTGGCACTGACTTGAAGGTCCTTGAAACCAAAGCCAATGAGATTCAGGACGTCATGATCAGAGTCCCAGGGGTGGCCGACCTGGGCACATTTCAGGTGCGCGGTCAGCCAAACGTTAATCTGGTCGTGGATCGCGCGGCGGCAGACCGCTTCGGGATCAATGTCAGCGATGTCCAGGACGCAGTAGAAACTGCGGTCGGTGGCAAGGCGGTCACCCAAGTTCTTGTCGGCGAGCAGCGTTATGACCTGACAGTTCGTTATCAGCAACCGTTCCGCAAAACAGTAGAGGACATTGCCGCTGTCCGAATCTTGGCGCCGTCAGGCGAGCGCGTCTCTTTAGGCCAACTCTGCCAGATCAGATTGGAAGACGGCGCTTCCTCCATCTACCGTGAGGGGAATTCGCGTTACATCGCTATCAAGTACAGCGTGCGCGGGCGCGACCTCGGGAGTACGGTCCGCCAGGCAATCGCGGATGTTCATCGGAAGGTGCAACTACCCGAGGGCTACCACCTCGATTGGACGGGTGAATACGAAAGCCAGCAGCGCGCCAACCACCGCCTGGCCGTCATCGTACCCATCACCATTCTGCTCATGTCGTTCATTCTCTATTCCGCCTTTGACTCGTGGAAATGGGTCGGACTGATTCTCTCGGTCGTGGCACTTGCACCATTGGGCGGATTCCTGAGCCTCCTGATCACTGGAACACACTTTTCTGTCTCGTCGGGACTGGGCTTTCTTGCGCTGATCGGCGTTTCCGTTGAGATCGGCGTGATCATGGTGGAGTACATCAATCAACTCCGCACCCGAGGCATGAGCCCGCGCGAAGCTGCGAAAGAAGGAGCGGCCCTGCGGTTTCGGCCCATCATGATGACGATGTTGGTAGCGACTTTGGGCCTGCTTCCGGCAGCCATGTCGCATGACATCGGTTCTGACTCGCAACGTCCGTTCGCGATCGTGATTGTCGGTGGACTGATCGTTGAACTCTTCGTCAGCCTCCTGCTGCTGCCCACTCTCTACGTGTTTTGGGCCAGGCAAACTGACAAACTTCCCCCGCCAGAAATCAGCTTTATTGAAGAAGGTGAGCATGTTGACTAGCCGCAGTATCCGCTGCTGGCGATTCATTGGCCCGCTCGTGATCATATTCGGAGCCGTTTGCCATCCGCCCGACCTCGACGCAAGATCGTGGCTCAATGGACACATCGTTGAGATGAGACCTGACGGCTTTCTGCTTCAAATGAGGTTGTCCAGCATCGCCATCCATACCGGAGTCCATACAAAAGTCCGGTGCAAGAAACAGTCTTTATCGCTCACCGATCTTGAAGTTCAGGATCTTGTCACGGTTGAGGGGTCAACGAACCATCACGGGAGCATTGTGGCCACGAACATCACGATCCACCGCGACTGGCTACGATGCCGCGAATTAAAAGGTACAAAACCATGCCACTGCAAATGCTGAGGCAGCTGTCCACCCGGTCCGCACATCTTCGATACCTTTCTCCTGAGCGCTTCATTGGCGATGAGGTTGAGGAGACTGAGGTGGGGTATATGTATTGATTACACGAGAGATATTGGTGGAGCTAGTCGGGATCGAACCGACGGCCTCGTCGTTGCGAACGACGCGCTCTCCCAGCTGAGCTATAGCCCCACTTCCGGCGTGAACCGATCGAGCGATATCCAGCAATTTTAGCAGCGTTTTCAGCCGGAGACCAATCCGGGGTAACTTTAGCCAGCGGCGCCGTTTGCACAAAGACAACCCCACTACCTTGTCATTCCGAAGCCAGGTTTATCGGCGAGGAATCTGTTTGCTGCCAGCAGCGAAGCAGCAGATTCCTAGCGCGGAAGTGCCGCGCTTCGGAATGACAATCCTGTGGGACTTTTGAGCCCCAAGGGTGAAGGACCCCGGAGAAATATGTTTACCTGCCGCTGTCTTGCACGTCTAATGTAAGAAGAATGTTTGCGCCAATCCAGGCCGTTGGACGTCGACCCCGGTTGGCAATGTACAGCTCCGTGGCGGCGCATGGGCTTTTGTTGCTGTGGCTCCTGCACCCGGCCAGTCCGAAACTGGTGGCGCCGTCTTTTGTGGTCAATGGCGATCACGGCGGTTATGTGGCGCACCTCTATTGGCCAAACCAGGCGACGCAGGTCAAGACCGATGCTTCCCCGGGAACTTCCGCAGCCGACTCGCGCCAGCAGTTGAACGCACATCTCACGTGGAAGCGCCGGGCCAAGGCGGCCAAGACTGCTGCACGCGAGTTGCCTCGCCCCAAGGTCGGAGTGGACGACCAGACAAGCGCACCTGGGCAGGCTGCTCAAGCCCGTCCTGCCGGCTCCCCGTTGGGCACGGTCCTTGAAGGTCCTCTGACCGGAGAAGAAGTCCGCCCGGCGCTTCCGGTAGTCTCTCCCGATCCCCACGTCGCGGCGGACGAATTGGGCAGTCTTCAGGGAGATGTCGTCGTCGAAGTCACGATCGACGAAAAGGGCAACATTGTCCAGAAGGTTGTGGTCCAGAGCCTGGCTCCGGCAATTGACAGCAAGGTGTTCGAGGCCCTGGACAATTGGCGCTTCCGCCCCGCGACTCGCAACGGCGTCGCCATCGCATCCAAGCAGGACGTCTACTATCACTTTCCGCGCCTGGGTAAAGGATAAAGCAGCAAAGGCTAATGTAGGCGCGAGCGCCCCGCTCGTGCGGCGCCGGCAAGAACCCCACCCCATCCCGCTATAATGTTGATGTGTCCTCCGAAACGATTCGACAGGTCGCATCCGCCGACTTCCCCACTCGCTGGGGCAAGTTCCGCATCTATGGCTTTCGCGGCGAATTCGGCACTCCCGAGCTCGCCGACGCGACGAAGACGCCGTCGCCCTGGTCATGGGAGACATCCATTCCGCGCCGCCGCTGCTCCGCATCCACTCCCAATGCCTGACCGGAGACGTCTTCGGCTCGCTACGCTGCGATTGCCGCGAACAACTGGAAATAGCGCTGGCCATGATTGCCGAGCAAGGTGCCGGCATTCTGATCTACGAACAGCAGGAGGGCCGCGGCATCGGCCTGATGGCGAAACTGCAGGCTTACGAACTACAGGACCAGGGTCTGGACACGGTAGAGGCCAACGAACGTCTCGGCTTCAAAGCCGACCACCGCGAATTCACGCTGCCCGCCGAGATTCTGAAGGCTCTCGGAGTCTCCAGCGTGCGCCTGCTCTCGAATAATCCCGACAAAGTGGCTGCGCTGGAAAAAGGTGGAATCGTCGTGACCGAGCGCGTACCCTGCGAAGCCGCGCCCTCAGCCCACTCCGAAGACTACCTCAAAACCAAAAAAGAAAAGCTGGGCCACCTGTTCACGTCACGCTAGGTTTTCGTAGCGCCGGCATCCTGCCGGCTGTCGTGGGGGCGTCTCGCCCGCACCGTTGCAAGCTCTTAGCTCTTTGCCTTTAGCCCGTAGCGTCGCGCCCAAGGTTCTTGAGCTAGAAGGCTGCTTTCAATACAGCGGCACCTTCGGATCCACCGTCCGCGCCCAACCGTCGATCCCGCCGCGCATGGACTGCACTTTCTCGAATCCCTGCTGCCGCAACCAGTTGGTGACGCTCAACGAGCGCACTCCGTGATGGCACATCACGACAATGTGTTCGTCCGGATCAAGCTCCTGGTTGGCACGCGAGGGCACGTCTCCCATGGGAATATTCTTGCTGCCCTCGAGATGAGACTTCTCCAGTTCCCACGGTTCGCGCACATCGAGCAAGGTGAACTTGTCACCGTGCTTGAGCATGGCCTTCACCTGTCCAGCACTGATTTCGAAGTCCATAAAAAACCGCTCCTGGCTTCTAGCTATTAGCTTCTAGCTCACAGCCATTCGCTCCGGGTCTGCTTTGGCTAGAAGCCAGGAGCCAGAAGCTAGAAGCGCTTTAGTATCCAAAATCCGTCTGGGCCGCGTACGCGTGCTGCTTCACGCCCAATTCCTCCACGCGGCATGCGCCGAGCTGGTTCATGTATGCCATGCGGTCGGCCACGGTGTGCACCCAGCGCTGCAACCAGGCCTCGCTGTCGGCTTCACTCTTTGTCTGCTCGTGATATTGCCGGAAGAAAGCATTGTCACGTTTGTAGTATCCCTGCACCGGCGAGGGATGCGCTCCGTAGCCGCACTCGACCACCGCGTTGACCAGAAATCCAGGAATCACGGTGCGATTGGGATCGCTCGAAATCACTTCGGCATCGACAATTTCTTCAGCCACCACAATCACCCGCTTCGCTGCGCGGACGGCTTCGATCATCACACCGAAGTTCCCCCAGCAGTGCGCGTTGCCCTCGCGATCGGCGCGCTGCAAATGGACGATGGCCACGTCCGGAGTGAGCGCCCGAACCGCATGCAGCTTGTCTTGCCCACGTAGGGGCGGACGCCCTCGTCCACCCGGGCGAGTCGCAGACTCGCCAGATTCATACTCCACAAATGGTGACTCAATCTCGACGAAGAAGTCATTGTCCCGCGCCACATCGCTTCCGAGCGCAGTTCGAGTCGGCAGAAAGGGCACGCCCATCGCCGCCGCCTGCAGCGCCAGCGCCACCGTGAAATTGCTGAGGTTGACGATCTTCAGCTCGCCCTGCTCCACCGCCCGGCGGAAGTTGTAAGCCGAGCCCATCATCACATTGCCCACCCAGGCGGCGATAACACGCTCGACGCATCCCCCGGCAATCATTTGATCGAAAAGAATGTCGGAGATCGGCCCAATCAGCGTGAGCCCGCGCTTCTTCTGCCGGATGATTTCATGGCCTGCTGCGAACGGAATCATCTGCTCCATCTGCAGGCCCAGCGCGACGGAAGACCCGTCCGGCACCAGCTCGGCGATTGCTTCGCGCATGGTTATGACCTTGGACATGGCGACCTCTACTTGCCCTTCCAAACCGGCTGGCGCTTCTCCAGGAAGGCGTTGATGCCCTCGTTAACGTCTTCCGTCTTCATCAATTCATCCAGATAGATTTTCTCTGCCCGCGCCAGTCCTTTGTCGAAGTGCATCGAGTCCCAGGCGTAGTTTGCCTTCTTTGTGATCGCCAAAGCAGCCGGGCTAAGACTTGAAAGCTGCTGTATCGCTTCTTTCACCGCTACCTCAAGCTCAGTATCAGCGACGTCGCGATTGGCCAGGCCGATGCGCGCCGCTTCCGTGCCTGTAATGCTGCGTCCAGTCAGGATCAGATCGGCCGCATGCTTTTGCCCAACCAGTGCCGCCAGCGCCGTCGCTGCCACCGGCGGGTAACATCCCAGCTTGATTTCAGGGAAGGCCCACGACGCACGTGTCGACGGTGTAGACCAGGTCGCAGACCATCGCGAGCTCCGCGCCTCCGCCGAGGCAATGGCCATGCACGGCGGCGATTGTCACTTTCCTCGAACTGACCAAGGCGCGAACGACGGCGTGAAATTTGGCCAGCATCTCTGCCACTTTGTCTGGAGTGTGCGCGGCAACGTCCACCCCAACCGAGAACGCGTTGCCCGCGCCACTCAACAGCAGCGTGGAAACCTCGTCGCGGCTCTCAACCTTCTCCAGGACTTGCGCCAGCTCGTCCATCATCGCGAAGTCAATCACGTTGAGCGGCGGATGGTGCAGGATGACACGCGCCACCGGAGGCTGGAAGTCCAGCATGACGCGAGATGGCGCGATCGTTCCGGTTGCCATTTATTTTGTCCAGAAGCCGTCTTTATCGTATTCGCGGATCGCCTTAAGCTCTTGCGCACTGGGCTCGGGCGTCGTTGTCACGTCTTCAGACACTCGCAATTTCCATCCGGTATTACGCAACACATCCTCGACTTCCACGCCCGGATGTGTTGACGACAAGTAGGCTTCACCATCGTCGCCGAACCGGAGCACCGCCTTGCTGGTGATCACCGCGGCCGGACCACCGCGAATCAACCCGACTCGCTGCCGCCAACCATGGCCGTCGCCGTTGCCCGGACTTGTGACATACGAGACGCGCTCCGGCAAGCGCTCCCTGCTGTGCTCGAGCAAGACCACAAAACGATGGGCCAGCGAAGCGATGTCGCAGGCTCCGCCCGATCCTGGCAACCGCGTCATGCCCTTGGCACCATGCACTTCGGTCGAATTCAGGTTGCCGAAGCGGTCTACTTCAGCCGCTCCCAGAAAGCCCAGGTGAACGCGTCCCGATTGCAGCAGGCTCATGACCCCAAGCATATCCAGGCACTGGGTTGCATTCCTGATGTTGGCAGGGTCGGCCATAGTGTAGATCAGCTCTGGAGAAGGCGTGCTTCGGATCACGCCGTTTTCAAACAACCCAACCGCGTTTGGAGCATGGGTCTTCTTCGCGACCACGAATGCGATCAGCGGCAGCCGCATCCCGACAAAAACCACTTCCCCGTCGCGAATCTCGCGCGCAGCGCTGGCTACCATCAGTTCGCCCGATGTATAAGCCTGCGCATGCTCTCGAAATCCAGGTCATCGGCATCAAACTGAGAACCGAGAACTGAAAACTAAAAACTGGGTTTCGGTTACCATAACCACGTAACCTTACAGATTAATCGCAGATTTCCGTACTTCACCAATCGAAGCCAGCGGATCGCGCGCGCCTTCCTTGGGCGCAATCCATTTCTTCTCATTGCTGATGATGTCCAACAGCAATTTCTTGTCTTCCGCCGAGGGCAAATATTCCTTCAAGTGCTGCTCGTAGGAGCTATCGTCAATCGCTTCCCCGGTTTCCGCATGAAATCTCTGCCCCGCCCAGCGCCCGATGTTGCGATTGAACTTGATATGTGGCGCGTAAAGCTTTGGGCTGTCCGGCCTTTAGGAAGGTATTGAAGCGAGCGATCAAGCCCGCGACCTCGTCACGATAAAGGCCGCGGTTGTAGTCGTTCAGATCATCGAGGTCGGCCGGCTGCTCATTTTTCGGCTCGTCGTATCGTCCCTTGATACCCCAGACGTAGGCCCAGTGCGCCGAAGAAGAGTGGTCGGTGCCGAACAGATCGTAGGAACTCGAAATCCACTTATTGAGATATTTCTGGATCAGCCAGCCCGGAACCACACCCGCTTCCACGATCCGGCGCAGCCCATCGTTCCCCGTCCCCATGTGAAATGCCTCTTCGCGCAACATGTAGGACATTGAGCGTCCCAGCGGTGCGAAGGCGGAATACTTGAACATCTGCAACTGGAATTTCCCGTCGCGGTCGACGAAGTCGGTGTAGGTGAAGAAGTCCATCCAGTTGTCCACTTCCACGTTGAAGGCGCCCAGCAGACGTTTGTTCTCAAAAGCCCGGCGCTCCAGCATTTTCTGCGCTTCGACCTTGCCGGAATAGCCGAAGTGGTCCACCAGCAGCGCGCACATCTGCCAGCCGTGACGCATTTCTTCGATCATGACGCGGGTGATGGCGCGGCGGTCCCAATCAGTCGGTGCGCTTTCGAAGAGGTAGCGCTGCTGCTCGACGCTGGCAAATTCCGTGTCGCCCTGGTAAACGATCATATTGATAAGCGCGTCGCGCATCTGCTGTGTGGGCACCTGGCGCAGATTCTCCCACTTGCGACGGCCCTTGTAGGAACCAAACTGGATCTCCTCGGTCTCGATAGCGCCGAAGAGTGTATCGAACTTGAAGCTGGCAATCTCGTCGTGGTTGACGCCAATTTCCTTGCGCCAATCGTCGAAGAGCCCGACCCAGTCGCTGAACGTTCCGATCTTTGCTACTTTGCCTGGCATAACACCTCTTTACTTGTAGCGCCCGTTTTCCTCGTAGCGCCGGCGTCCCGCCGGCTGTCCGGAGGGCATCTTGCCCTCCGCCTCGCGGGGAGAGAAGAATACGCCGGCGTTACACTACTTCGCCTTGAATACTGCCGGCCGTTTCTCCACGTACGCAGCCAGGCCTTCTTTAGCGTCCTCGCTCTGGAACAGCAGTTGCTGATTCTCGCGCTCCACCGCCAGCGCGGATTCCATCGGAATCTCCCATCCCGTCTGCACGGCACGCTTGATGCGCCCCACGGCCTTTGCCGCCTTGTTCGGCGGACAGAACTGGCGCGCGTATTCCATGATGTTCTCCATGAAATTGTCGCGCTCGTAAATATCGTTGACGATCCCTAATTCTTTGGCTTCCTCGAAAGAAAATGTGTTGCCAGTGACCATCAGTTCGATCGCCTTGCTCTTGCCCACGATGCGCGACAGTCGCTGAGTTCCGCCGGTGCCGGGCAGTACGCCGAGATTCACTTCAGGCAGGCCGATCTTGCCCGCATCCTGGCGCGCAATGCGGATGTCGGCAGCCATGGCAATTTCCAGCCCGCCGCCCACGCAGTGTCCGTTCAGTGCCGCGATCACCAGCTTGGGCGTGTGCTCCAGCCGCAACAGAGTTTCATTGGCATGCAGACAGAAGTAATACTTGAACGTCGGATCGACGCTGACCAGCATCTTGATGTTCGCCCCGGCGGAAAAAAACTTGTCGCCCGCGCCGGTCAGCACGATCACGTACACATCGTTATCCATGCGTGCCTGCAGAATCGCTTCATCCAGTTGCCGGTTCATCTCATAGGTGTAGGTATTCGCCGGCGGATCGGACAGTTCGATCACCGCCACACCCGCGTCCACGCGGTAGTTGATCAGTTGTTTGGTGGCTTCGCCGCTCGCCGGTTGCACTGTAGTCGCCATAGTCGTACTCCTTTTCGCAAATGGTTAAGGTGTTGCAGTCAGTTCGATATTGCAGGCCGCTTCTTCTGCGTTCCTTTGGATGGCGTTGTTCCGATGCCCTGTAGAAAAATGTCCCCCATCTCACGCGCCAGTTCCGCGGCGCCGGCATCGACCCGCGGGTTATACCAGGTATAAATCCAGTTCATCATGCCAAACAGGCTGAGCACGGCAGTCCGGCTGGAAAACTCCAGCCCTCGCGCCAGCTTGTAGGCGTCCAGCAGTTCGATGCAGATCCGGTAATACTCGCGCTTGATGGCTGCGATCTCCGAGCCGAAGCCGTTCTTCAGCACCTCATCCTCGTGCGAAAGGACTTTCATGGCTTTCTGGTTGGCCAGAAAATATTCGAGATGATTGAGGATGAACAGTCGAATCCGATCGGCCGGATCTTCAACTTCGTCCAACCGCTCGCGCAGCCGACGCACGATGGTGCTGAAAGTATGTTTCTGGATCAGGTACAGCAGCTCTTCTTTCGATTCGAAGTAGTAGTAAAGGCCGGAAAGCGAAACCCCGCTGGCCCGGGAAAGATCGCGCATCGAAGCCGCAGCATAACCCTTGTCGCAGAAAACATTGGTTGCATGGACAAGAATGCGCGCCAGACGGCGGTCGAAACGGCTCTCTAACCGCGGGCCGGACGCTGAACCACGACCCCGCGGCGCAGGTTGCGATTGAATTGAAGATGCAGTCGCCATAGTTCGAACGTTCGTTCAAATCATAACACAAGACGCTTCTGGCCTCTAGCTCCTGGCTTCTAGCCAAACCAACGGGTGCAAGTCCGAGCTAGAAGCGAGGAGCTAGAAGCCAGAAGCGCTTTACTCCAGATTAGAAAACAGCGACTTCCCTCCCACCGCCGCGACCAGATGCAAATGGTCGGGCGCCACGAGCTTCTGCACGTGGGGAAGGTCATCGTCGGTCAGCGCCAGATACCAACGCTCCGGCTTCGACCATAGCCGCGAAAAGTCATCGTCGTTGATGAAAACCGGCGGTGCATCGGGAGCGTACGAACCATATTCGAGGTTGAAGTAGCGGCCGTTGAGCATCAGACACTTGTCCTCGGTATAAAACAAGCAGTGAGGAGATCGCATTGTGGTTGCCGTAGATGACCAGTTGTCCCTGGGGTGCGCGCTTTAGGGCCTCCGCGATCGGACGCGAGGACAAGTACGGATCGAAGGTCACCAGTGCCAGCCTGGCCGCCTGGAAGAAGATCACCATCATGACCGCCATGGCGAGCAGCGCCCGTTCGCCGCGCAGACGCCACGCTCCCACGGCCCCGATGACGAATGCGATTCCAGCGATCACCAATGGCAGTCGTAAATAGGCAAAAGATTTCAGCGTAAGGTCGTGCATGTGCCCCAGCGAGAGCGTGTAGGCATCGGCATTTTGCGTGAGGGCGGACGAAATGTCGCCGGGCGTCGGAAGTCCCCGCACGCTCACGAGAATCGCGAAGATCGCAATCGCAGCGCAAGCAGCAACCACCGAAACGACTCTCGCGCCCCAGCGAATAGAACTGTCGCTCGCAGCCACTCCGCACGCCAGCAACAGCGCCAGCGCCGGATAGATCGGCATCGAATAGTATTCCTGAGTCGTAGACAGGGTGAAGAACAGCATCACCAGTCCGATCCAGCACAACGCGAGCAATCGTGCTCTTCCCTGCCGATCTACTGGCTTGTAGCCGAGACGTACGAGCGTCGGCAGATATACGCTCCATGGAAATAACCACACCAGGTGGAAGAGCCAAAAGTAAAGGCGCGGAACCGTGTTGTAGTCACGCGGATATCGTGCATTCAGGAACCGCAGCACTTGCTCATTGATGAAGTAAAACCAGAAGAAGCCATGGTACTGGCCCGGTCCAGCATGCATGGTGAAATCAAAGTACGGAGGATTCCGTATGGTCGCCAGCACATGCCAGGGCGCAGCAATCACGATAAAAATCAGAAATCCGGTGAACGGATAGAGTCGCTTCCAGGTCGTACGATCGAAAAGACGCCGCGTGAATACCAGAAACAAGAAGGCTATGCCCAGCGGAAACACCAGCCCGATCAGACTTTTGAGCAGAAGTCCAGCGGCGAGGCTGGCCGCCATCACGTAAGCCCACAAACGCGGATTCTCCTCATGCTCGTCCAGTGCGCGGAGAAACCCCCACAGCGACACTGTCACCGACAACGTCAGAATTACATCCGGGATCACGATGCGCGTGAACAGAAACAGTCCTATGCACGTGGACAGAAATAACCCGGCATAAAAACCTACCTTCGGCGAGAACGCCCACCGGCCAAAGCGAAATGTCACCCAGCACAGAGCAATCGCGGAGAGTGCGCTGGGAATTCGGGCCACCCAGTCACGGATTCCGAACACGGAATAAAAAATCGCCGTGATCCAATACTTGAGCGGAGCCTTGTCGAGAAAAGCGACGCCATCCAGTCGCGCCGTGACCCAGTCACCCGATTGCAGCATGTTGCGCGCGATCAGCGCCTGGGAGGCGTCCACGTCGTCCATCAAGGACGGGGGACTGATAATTCCGCTGAGGAAAATGATCGCCGCAAAGACGACAACGATCCACTCATAACGGCGGCTCATGCGAGGACCGGCCTCGCGCATCGATCAGGACTTTGAGAAGAGAAAGTAAGAGGGCTCAGAATGGGTGTCATCGACTGTTTAG
Organism: Terriglobia bacterium; assembly: GCA_963812835.1. Classification (GTDB taxonomy): domain Bacteria; phylum Acidobacteriota; class Terriglobia; order Terriglobales; family Acidobacteriaceae; genus JAIQFF01. Next base: position 888,022 of record CAWEWN010000004.1, on the reverse strand, counting down.
TCTGACACTTCTTCCTCGTTCTTCTGGGCGCGTATAACACAGGCAACGTCGTACGGAGTATGGCGTCCGCGGCTCTGGTAGTAGTGTCGCACCTGCATCTCAGCCAGCAACCCGAGCGCCAGAAGCTGCACGCCGGCGAGTATCAGCACCGCGCTGAAAATCAGCAGCGGGCCGTGGTCGGTCATAATGTGCATGCCGTAGAGCAGCTTCCACAGCAGCATCCAGAGGCTGAGCGCGCCGCCGGCAAAGATTGCCATTACGCCGGCTGTCCCGAAGAAATGCAGCGGGCGGGAGAGATAACGCAGCAGGAAGCGAACCGTAAGCAGATCAAAAAATACTGGCAGCTTACTCGCCATCCCATACTTCGAGACGCCGAACTCCCGGGGCGACGTGGTGATGGGAACTTCGCAGATCTTAGCGCCGCGCCGCAACGCAAGCACCGGAATCAATCGCTGCAGCTCGCCATAAATCGGCACTTCTGAAACCAGCTGCCGCTTGTACGCCTTGAATCCGCCACCCCAGTCGTGGATACGAACCCCGGTAAGCTTCCCCAGCACCCAATTCGCGCAGCGCGTCGCTGCCCGCTGCAGCAAGGAACCTTCATGCTGGTTGCGCCATCCGCAAACGATGTCAAAGCCCTTCTTCCAGGCGCTCAATAAACTTTCGGGATGTCGGCCGCGTCGTGCTGCAGATCTCCGTCCATGGTGATGACGAAATCGCCGCGCGCGGCATTGAAGCCCGCACCCAACGCGACGGACTTGCCCGCATTGTGGCGCAAGGCAACGACCGTGACCCGGCTGTCCACCTGGGCTATTTCCTGAAGCAGAGGGAAAGCTGCCGTCGGTGCTGCCATCGTCAACAAAAACAACACTCAAAGGAATGACCGGTCGCGTCCAGTGTTTCCTTGAGCCGTCCGTAGAGAGGCGTGATGCTCTCCCGCTCATTCCAGAGCGGAACGATCACGGAATATCGAACAAATCGCAGGTCTTCGGACATACGGGCGCTTTCCGATGGATTTCAGGTTAAGTCTATCTAAGTTTAAACCCTGGACTGGATTCGCACAACAGTTTCAAAAGCGTGGAATAAAGCGAGGAATGCAGTGCCGATATGCCCCCTCCTTGTCATTCCGGAGCCGGCTTTATCGGCGAGGAATCTGCTTCCTGCCGGCAGCCAAACAGCAGATTCCTCGCGCAAAAAACCGCGCTTCGGAATGACAATTCTTTGGCGGGATCGGTATCGGTGCCTATTCGTCCTCGTCCAGCTCGAGGCCGGAGAAGGCACTGGCAGCGGCATCCAGATATTCTTCGTAGGTTTCTCCGGGTTTGGCCAGGCCCAGTCGAATGCTTTCTTCCAGGCCCTCTTCCCATTCATCCCGGCTGATTGGTTTGAAAACGCTGTAGTCGGCCATGCGCAATCCTTAGTTCCGAACATCCACCAGCAACTGTTCCACTTCATGTTTCAGATCAGCCGTAAGCGGTAAGAGCGGCAAACGCGCGGGACCACCGTAGTAACCATTCAAATCCATTCCATACTTCAAACCCGGGATGCCGAGCTCGCTCCCCACGCGTTGGGCCGCCTTCGTAATTCGCTCCTGCTTGAGGCGTCGCCAGCTCAGCATCGCCCTCTTTCCATGCGGCGTAAATTTCATAACAGGCCGTCGGAGCCACATCGGCGAAGCGCCAGCACCGCGCCGACCGCCCCGGCCTGCAGTGACGGTTCCAGCTTCTGCGCCAGCCCGGCCAAGACCTGGAATCCGACTTCCTTCTGCCGCGTCTTGATCCCGCTGACCACATTCACCGCACTCGACGAGGGCTTGGCGCCACCCAACCCCGCCACCTGTACCAGTTCCCCGCCCTGCCCGTTGCTTCCGGTAGAGGCTTTCAACATGCGCGGCGTGACCGCGTCAAACGTCTCGGTGACCGTGGCCACGCGCTTGATGTGCGCGCGTGCCCTCTACCATGCGGCGTACTTTTTCCACGTCGCCGCCCGATTCCTTGATGCCAATAATGTTCGGATGCCCCGCCAGTTCGATGACCAGTTCAGCCGGCATGTCGTATCCGGTGAAGGGTGGGACGTTATAGATCAGCACCGGCAGGGGCGAACGGTCACGCCACCGTGCGATAGAACGCCAGCAAATTCGCCGGCTGCATCGCTCTCTTGTAAAAGTGGGGAGTACGCACCAGGGCCGCGTCGTAACCCAGCTCAGCCGCATACTCGGTAAGCCGCAAAGTTTCGACGGCCGACTCGATGCCTGTGCCTGCGATCAGAACCTTGTTCGGGGCAGCAGCTTCCCGCGCGACCTTCAATACTTCGCGGCGCTCGTCATCGGAGAGCATGACGGCCTCGCCGGTCGAGCCCAGGACCACAAGTCCAGCCGCTGGAGTTTTCGAGTAGCGCTCAACGTTGTGCTCAATCTTCTTGAAGTAGACGTTGCCGTCAGGATAAAACGGCGTCGTGATGGGAGGAAAAATACCGTTCAGCAGCATGGGGGCGTTGGGTGACCTAGAAAGCTTATCAAATCCCCACGCCCTGTCATCGCTCGCCGAGCTCGAATTTGTTAACACCATCAAAATGAGGGTGCCCCATCCTTCGCGTTTTTGCGAAGGGTCGGGTGGCACTCAGTCAGTGCGTAGTTGTAGACCTGAGGAACCTGACAGCTCAAGCCGTGCGACGCTCCTGCGCAGGCGTCACAAAATGTGCCGCCGGCACCGCTCCAATCTGCACCAGCAGACCCAGTTGGTCCCAGTTGTCCCAGCCTTCCACAATCTTGCCGTCAACAATCCGCTGAATCGAAGTGCCCGTAATAGTTGCTTTCTTCCCAGTCGCAGGGAATCCCAGAAATTCGCCCATGTGAGTCATGGTTGACGTCCAGCGAGCCACAACTTTGTCGCCTTGCTCGAGGGTCTGATCGATCACAACTTTCATGTCTGGGAATGCGGCGCGAAGACCGACCGCAAAATTCCGGAACTCATGCAGGCCAACATCGGTATCATGCTGTGCCTGGCCATGGCCGATGACATCGGGCGACGCCATCTCATCAATCGCTTCCATCCGGCCTTTGTTCCACACTTCTTCAAACCAGCGGCGAATCAGAGCGCTATTTTCCTGCGCCATACTGCACCTCCGAGGGAAAGCTACCCTCTTTGGCCCTTCACTGTACGCTCTGCATGCAAGTGCTGCAATGCCTGTACCCGCAGCTCCCCGCGCTGCAACGCAGCGATGCCCTCAGCCGCGGCCCGGGCGGCCGACAGCGTAGTAATCGTGGGAATCCGCGCCTGCACCGCTGCCCGCCGGATCGCCTTCTCATCGAACCAGGGATCGACACCGTGCGGCGTATTCACGATCAGGTGAATGCGCTCGCCCTTGATCAGGTCGACCACGTTGGGGCGTCCTTCTTTCACTTTGTAGACACGCTCCACCGACATGCCCGCCTCTTCGAGCACGTCAGCGGTGCCGGCCGTGGCCACCAGCTTGAAACCCATGTCCACGAACTTGCGCGAAACTTCAGCGACGCCAGGCTTGTCATGATCGGTAACGCTGATGAAAACCATCCCTTGAGTGGGTAGCTTCTGTCCGGCCGCGGTCTGGGCCTTGGCAAAGGCTTCACCGAAATTGTCGGCCACGCCCATCACTTCGCCGGTAGATTTCATCTCCGGCCCAAGGACAGTGTCCACGCCGGGAAACTTGTTCCAGGGGAAGACTGGAGACTTCACGTAGTAGCAATGCCCGGTGTCGAGATCGGCGCCGCGCTCGATAAATTCCGGCAGGAATTCGCGCAGCTTGCGCCCGGTCATCAGCCGGGCCGCGATTTTTGCCATCGGCACGCCCGGTCGCCTTCGAAACGTAAGGCACGGTCCGCGAAGCCCGCGGATTCACCTCGATCACGTAGACCTTGTCACCATCACGTTCGGGAGATCCCTCAGAAACACTCGCCCGCGGAATCGCGAACTGAATATTCATCAGCCCCACAACCTTCAATGCCCGGGCCAGCTTGAACGTGTACTCCCGCATGCGCTGGAGCAGACGCTCGGGGATATCTACCGCCGGCAGCACACACGAAGAATCTCCTGAATGAATACCGGCTTCCTCGATGTGCTGCATGATGCCGCCGATCACCACGTCTTCGCCGTCCGAGAGCGCGTCCACGTCCACTTCGATCGCGTCTTCGAGGAAGTGGTCAATCAGCACCGGCCGGTCCTGCGAATACTCGACCGCTTCCTTCATATAGCGGACAACCATCTCTTCGTCGTAAGCAATCACCATGGCGCGTCCGCCGAGCACATACGAAGGACGCACCAGCACCGGATATCCCACGCGTTGCGCGCCAGCGATCGCTTCCTCCACCGATGCCGCCATCGCACCCGGCGCTTGTGGGATCTCGAGTTCATCGAGCAATTTGCCGAAGCGCTTGCGATCTTCCGCCAGATCAATCGACTCCGGAGACGTGCCGATAATGTTCACGCCCGCCGCCTTCAGCGGCAAAGCCAGATTCAAAGGAGTTTGTCCGCCGAACTGCACGATCACGCCAACCGGCGCACCGCCAGAAGCTTCGTGCTCGCAGATGGCAAACACGTCTTCGAGAGTCAGCGGCTCGAAGTAGAGACGATCGCTGGTGTCGTAATCGGTCGAGACAGTCTCCGGATTGCAATTGATCATGATCGTCTCGTAACCGTCGTCGCGCAGCGCAAACGCCGCATGGCAGCAGCAGTAATCAAACTCAATTCCCTGCCCGATGCGGTTAGGCCCGCTCCCCAGAATGATGACTTTCTTCTTCTCGGTCGGCGTGGCCTCGTCTTCTTCTTCGTAAGTCGAGTACAGATACGGCGTGTAGCTTTCGAATTCCGCAGCGCAGGTGTCCACACGCTTGTAGACCGGCGCGATACCGTGCTTCTTGCGCAGATGTCGAACTTTCTCCTGCGCACCCTTGCCGTCGAGCCGCCAGACTCCAGCCAGCCGCCCGTCCGAGAAGCCCATGCGCTTGGCCTCGCGCAGCACCTCGGTCGGAATCGATTCCATCGGATGCTTTTCCAGCTCCAGCTGCATGTCGTTAATCTCTTTGAGCTGGTACAAGAACCACGGATCGATCGACGTCATCTTGGCCAACTGCTTGACCGTGTGTCCCTGGCGCAAAGCATAGCGCACGTACGAAAGCCGCTCCGGATGCGGCGTCACCAGCCGCTGGGTAAGAATCTTGGGCTCGATCTTTTCCGCGCCAACTCTCTTGCCGGTGTCGAGCGCCCGCACGCCCTTGAGCAACGCCTCCTTGAAAGTGCGGCCGATGGCCATCACTTCGCCCACCGACTTCATCTGCGGCCCCAGGCTTTCATCGGCGCCGGGAAACTTTTCGAACTGCCACTTGGGAATTTTCACCACCACGTAGTCGAGCGTCGGCTCGAAACAGGCAGGCGTCTTGCGCGTAATGTCGTTGGGAATTTCATCCAGCGTGTAGCCCACAGCCAGCTTGGCGGCAATCTTCGCGATCGGAAACCCCGTCGCCTTCGAAGCCAGCGCCGACGACCGCGAAACCCGCGGGTTCATCTCGATGATCACCATGCGCCCCGTCGTGGGATGCACTCCGAACTGAATATTCGACCCGCCGGTTTCGACGCCAATTTCGCGGATCACGGCAATCGCAGCGTCGCGCATCGCCTGGTACTCGCGATCCGTAAGCGTCTGCGCCGGGGCGACGGTAATCGAATCGCCGGTATGCACGCCCATGGGATCGAAGTTCTCAATCGAGCAGATGATGATGACGTTGTCTTTCAGATCACGCATCACCTCGAGCTCGTATTCTTTCCATCCCAGAACCGACTCTTCGATCAGCGCTTCGTGGACGGGAGAGAAATCGAGTCCGCGGGCCAGCACTTCCAGCATCTCTTCGCGGTTGTAAGCGATGCCGCCGCCGCTGCCGCCCAGCGTGAACGACGGCCGCACGATCACCGGAAACCCGATCTTGCCGGCGAATTCCAGGCCGTCTTTCAGATTGTTCACCAGCGCCGACTTGGGAACATCGAGGCCGATCTTCTGCATCGCGTCTTTGAAGTAGAGACGGTCTTCGGCCTTCTTGATCGCCGCCACATTCGCGCCGATCAGCTGCACGTTGTACTTGTCGAGTATGCCGCTGTCAGAGAGTTCAATGGCCAGATTGAGCGCAGTCTGTCCGCCCACCGTGGGCAGGATGGCGAATCCCTGGCCCGGCGACATCTCACGCTCGATGCGAATAATTTCTTCCAGATATTCCCGCGTGAGCGGCTCGATGTAAGTGCGGTCGGCAAGCTCCGGATCGGTCATGATGGTGGCCGGATTGGAATTGGCCAGCACCACTTCAAATCCCTCGGCCTTGAGCGCCTTGCAAGCCTGCGTCCCGGAGTAATCAAACTCCGCCGACTGGCCAATGATGATAGGGCCAGAGCCGATGATCAGAATTTTCGAGATGTCAGTTCGTCGCGGCATCGGCTTTAAGTGTTCACCTTCATGGATTGGGCTGTGTTGCCAATCTGCAGCTTGACCAGCATTTCTTTCTCTCCTTGTGCTGCCACCTCGAAGGGCACGATTTCAGTACGAAACCCCGGAGAGGAAAAGAAAGCTACGTAGGCTCCCTCAGTCAGCTGCGCCGAAAAGTGTCCGTTTGCATCAGACTTGAGCCGTAGCACGTCCGCCTTGTCGGCAGCGCCTTTTCGTACCACTTTAATGTTCGCGCCGGCGATCATAGCTCCCCAGGAATCTTGCAAGGAACCCGTGAACTCTCGGACGATCTCTCGTGCAGGCAACTTTTCCGCGGCCGTTATGACTGCTTGAGCTGCCTTGAAAGATGGGGTCAAGTCCATCGCAAACGATGTTGCTTTGCCTTGAGGCGAGACATGTAAATACAAATCCGAGCTGAGATCGTCCTCGAAGAGCGCAAACACGTGATATGTCGTCAGAGCGAGTACGTGCGGCACCGCAACACCATTGTCTCCGGTGAGAACCGTGAAGCAGGTCTGCTTGCCGATCGTCGTACAAAACTCCACCGTTGCAAGCTTTAAGGGTTTCCCGTTCAAGACAACCGTGATCCGAACATTGCGGGAGGACTCTTCAGCCTTCGCCGTCCCAACCTCAACCGATTCCGCGACAGCCATGCCTGCCAACAGCACGCAGCAAACGGAAATGGTTGCCGGCCTCTTCACCCCTTCCACTCCTCCATCATCTTCACAAAATCCTTGAACAGATAATGCGAATCATGCGGACCCGGCGACGCCTCGGGATGATATTGCACGCAGAACAGCGGCAGATTCCGGTGCCGCATGCCTTCCAGCGTGTTGTCGTTCAAATCAATGTGCGTCAGCTCGACTTCACTCTGCGGCAGCGAATCCGGATCGACAGCGAAATTATGGTTGTGCGCCGTGATCTCGATCTTCCCCGAGTGCAACTGCTTCACCGGATGATTCCCGCCGTGATGTCCAAACTTCAGCTTGAAAGTTTTCCCGCCAAGCGCGATCCCGGTGAGCTGGTGTCCCAGGCAAATTCCGAAAATCGGCTGGCGACCCATGAGGCGGCGAATGTTGTCCACCGCGTACGTGCAAGGCTCAGGATCGCCGGGACCGTTCGAGAGGAACACGCCATCCGGCTTCAGCGCGAGCACATCTTCCGCTAGAGTCTGCGCCGGAACCACCGTGACCTTGCAGCCTTCGCCGCGTAGCTTGCGCAGAATATTCTGCTTGATCCCGTAGTCGTAGGCCACAACATGAAAACGCGCCGGCTCGTCTTTGACACCCACCACTTCGTCCGGCAGATGCGAACGCTCGCCCGTTTCCCAGACGTAGGTGCTCTTGGTGCTGACCACTTTCGCCAGGTCGGTCCCATCCATCTTGGGTATGGATCGGGCCTTGGCCACCAGCTTGTCGGCGTCGGTTTCTAAAGTGGAAACCACGCCGCGCATCACGCCGTGGTCGCGCAAGTGCCGCACCAGTGCCCGCGAATCGATCTCCGCCAGCACCGGAATCTTGAATTGTTCGAGATACTCTTCCGCGACCTGCTGCGATCGCCAGTTGGAACTGGCGCGGGAAAATTCGCGAACGATCAAGCCCTCGATATAAGGACGCGTGGCTTCGTTGTCTTCGGCGTTGGTGCCGTAGTTTCCGATTTCAGGATTGGTGAGAACTACAATCTGGCCGCAGTAGGAAGGGTCGGTGAAAATTTCCTGATAGCCAGTAATGGAAGTATTGAAAACGACTTCGCCGTAGCATTCGCCTTTGGCGCCGTAACCTTTGCCTCGGAAGACTCTGCCGTCTTCGAGAGCAAGCGTAGCTTGCATTCCTGCTCCAGGGAGTGGATTTTAAGAATTTTATCAGGGATACGAAGTTCGCGAAACAAATGATTTCGATTTTCTTCGCGGCCTTTGCGGATTTTCTTTGCGGCCTTCGCGGTTAAAAGCTTTTACCGCAAAAATCGCGAAGGAACCGCAAAGGTCGCAAAAGTCTTACCGCACTCTTCCCATTTTATCCATCGGCCAATATCCAAAGACGGCCTTGCCGTAGATATAGCCGATGCTCACTGGCCCAAAGTCGCGGCTGTCGTTTGACATGGTGCGATGGTCGCCCAGCACGAAGTAGCTGTTCACGGGCACGACAATCTCGGAATACGAACGCTGGTCGGCGTAGGCAGCGGGTACATAATCTTCATCGAGCGCTTCGCCGTTCACGAAGACTTCTCCCGAGTCAATTCGGATGCGGTCGCCCGCCAGCCCGATCACCCGCTTGATAAAACTCTTCGATGTATCGCGGGGGTAGCGGAACACCACAATGTCGCCACGCTGGATGGACTCCAGCCGGTAAACGTACTTGTTGACGAAGATGCGCTCCTGATCGTCGAGCGAGGGCATCATGCTGGTGCCTTCAACCTTCACTGGCTGGTACAGGAAAACAATGATGAAGGCGGAGATGGCGAGCGAAATCATCAGGTCGCGCAGCCATACCGAAAGCACGGGCAAGGTACGAGCCGGGGCCGGCGCGGGAGTCTTCTCCAGGCGAGGACGCGAATCCGCGGGACGGGTTTGTTCCGGCATGCTGCTTTCATTATACGGGCCACGCGGTCCGGGTTGAAGCTGGTCTTAGTGCACCATCGGGATTGTCATTCCGAAGCGCGGCTCTATCGCGCGAGGAAGCTGCTGTTTTGGTGCCGGCGAGAAGCAGATTCCTCGCCGATAAACCCGGCTTCGGAATGGACAAAGCCTCTGCTTCTTATTCGCTCACAATGCCGTTACAGCTTACCCCCAAGCCGCACACTTCCCTGGCCCGCTGCCGCCGTTCCCCAATTCGGGTTACAATCACTAGACCGAGGGCGTCTGAATCATGATTAAGCGCGGTTTGACCCTTGCCTTTCTAGCTCTGGTAGTGATGGCCGTGTCCTCCCCTGGGCCATCTCGCAACAGGATGCGGCCCCGCCGAAATACAATGAGGGCCGCCCGGCCAAAGGCTCCACACTCCCTCCGATTCTGGGGAGGGAGCAGCTGTGGGGCAACAACGCTCAATACCCTTTTCAAAGTCATGCTTACGAACTGGCGGCCAAAATCCCCGCCGTTTTGCACCAGCAGCCTTGCTATTGCTACTGCGACCGCGGGATGGGCCACAACAGTCTTCATAGCTGTTTCGAGGGCATCCACGGGGCCCAGTGTTCGGTTTGCCTGAAAGAGCTTTACTACTCCTACTCCATGAATAAAAAGGGCAAGACAGCCGCGCAGATACGCCAAGGCATCATAAAGGGCGAATGGAAGCAGGTAGACCTGCAAACGGCAGCTGCCATCAACTGAGCCCAGGACGAACGTCCGGGAGCGAGTTGACGGAGACGCGAATTCGCGTATAACCTGCTGATTCGAAGTGATTCAGGATTTTCCACAGGTGATATTCAGGGCTCCTTGACCACTAGTCATAAAGACGCTGGTCGAAATCGGGCAAAAACGGCCGAAGTGAATTAGCCGATTTCTTCCAAGCGTATGAAAAAGGAGATCTTACGAAGAGTCCAGGAAGAGTCTTACGGATGGCGCAGAAAACCACTGCCAAGAAGCCGATGAACGAAGATCCACGTTTTGCACAGGCTGTGCAAAACTACGAGGCCGGACTGCGCGCTCTGCAGGAGCGCAAGTTTGAGAAAGCCAAGGGCCTTCTGCAGAAAGCTGTGACCGGCTCCAGCAAGGAATTGGCCGACCGGATCTCCGTTCACATCAATACCTGCAACCAGCATATGGAGCGCTCTGCCAACCAGTTCAAGGGGCCGGAAGAGCACTACGACTTTGCGGTTTCGCTGATGAATGTGGGCGACTACGTCACCGCCCGCGAGCACCTGGAAAAGCTTTCCAAGCAGGTTCCCAAGGCCGACTACGTGGCCTATGGCCTCGCCGCCCTCGATTGCCTGACGGGTCATCTGGAGGACTCGCTCCGCCATCTGGACGAGGCGATTCGGGTCAATGCCTCACTTCGCTTTCAGGCGCGCAACGACTCGGACTTCCAGAACCTGGTTGAAGATCCCCGCTTTACCGAGCTACTGTATCCCGACCCAGGGGCTGAGTTGGCGGAGTTCTCCCCGGAGTCAACGATCCCTGAGGACAATGGCTAGACGTGGCTGTGCCTGATTCCCAGCGGCGCTCCCCGCGTTCGTCGCCGGGAAGCGCGTCATCAACTCGCGGTCTGCGCGTGGTTGCCATCGGCGGCGGCACCGGACTGTCTACCCTGCTTAAGGGTCTCAAACGTTACGTTAACCGCACCAGCGCCCCGGGCAAGCCCAACCAACCTGAGATCAGCGAGCTGTGCGCCGTGGTAACCGTCAGCGACGATGGCGGCTCCAGCGGACGCCTGCGCAAAGAGCTCAACATGCTCCCGCCCGGAGATATTCGCAACTGCATCGTTGCGCTCTCCGAAGACGAGGCCCTGCTCTCCCGCCTGTTTCAGCATCGTTTCGTAAAAGGGTCCGGCCTCGAAGGCCACAGCTTCGGCAATCTGTTTCTGGCCGCCCTGACTTCGGTCACCAAGGATTTCAGTGAAGCCGTCCGGCTGTCGTCGGAGATTCTGCTCACCCGCGGACACATCTATCCCGCGACCACCTCACACGTCGAGCTCGAAGCTGTGATGGAAGACGGCAGAAGAGTGCGTGGCGAAACCAAGATCACTGCCAGCAGCGGACGCATCCAGCAACTTTTTCTCGATCCGCCGGATGTCAAGCCGCTTCCTGAGACTTTGGAAGCGATGGCGCGGGCCGACCTGATTACGATCGGGCCCGGCTCGCTGTTCACCAGCCTCATTCCCAACCTGCTGGTTCCCGGCATCGCCCAGGCCATGGTGAACTCCGCGGCGGTAAAAATTTATGTCGGCAACCTGATGACCCAGGCCAACGAGAGTCTGGGACTGACGGCGGCTGATCATATCCGCGCTTTGAATCGTCATGCCGGAGTAAAGCGCATCTTCGACTTCGCCCTCATCAATCGCGCCCCCGCGCCCCCGGCGCTGAAGGCGAAATACGCACTGGAAGGCGCCAACCAGATTGTGGCCGACCTGGACGCCGTCGAGGAACTGGGCGTCATCCCGGTGCTGGGCGATTACCTCGACGAAAAAGACATGGTTGCCCGCCACCTCACCGACCGCATCGCCACCGATCTGATGGAACTGGTAGCCCACGCCCCCGGCGACACCCGTGCCGCCACCCCGTAACGTGTGTGGGGCGGACACTCTCGCCTGCCGCTCTTAGCTGTAACTCCGATCTTCGATGATGCAGGTGAGAGTTTGTAAATTAACTGACAACTGAGAACTGAGCAACTGACAACTGGCAAACCTCCGCCCCACACACTGACACAGTAACTACGGTAACCCTGCCTCGCACGGAGCTCTCGCGGTATATTGGAGCGAATGCCGAAAGCAAACAACCAGCAACCTCGCGTCCCGAGAATCGGAATTGCCATCCTGGCAGCCGGTAAAGGCACGAGGCTGAAGTCCAAACATCCCAAAGTGCTGCATGAAGTCGGCGGCAAGCCGCTGCTGGCCCACGTGATCGCAGCCGCGACAAAAGTCGTCCCCGCCGCCGACGTGTTCGCCATCATCGGACATGAAGCCGACCGGGTCCGCAGCGCGGTGGCCGCGTCCGGCATCGGATTCGTTCTGCAGCAGGAGCAACGCGGCACCGGACACGCCCTGATGGTCGCGCGTGAAGCGCTGGCGCCCTACGATCTGGTCATCGTTCTCTATGGCGACGCCCCGCTCATCACTTCGCAAACCATCGAGCGCTTCCGGGATTTCCATCTTTCAAAAAAGGCCGCAATGACCATTCTCACGGCCCGGCTGGAAAACCCCGCCGGATACGGAAGAATCGTCCGCAAGAAAGCCGGCAGCGACGACGTGAAGGCCATCGTCGAGCAGAAGGACCTGACGCCCGCGCAGCAGAAAATAACGGAGGTCAACTCCGGCTTTTACGCCTTTGACGCCAAGCTTCTCTTCAGCCAGATAGACAAACTAGGCAGCAACAATCATCACGGCGAGTTCTATCTCACCGACATGGCTGCGATCCTTGGGAAGGGCAAGCAGCGCGTGGTTGCGATCCAGGCCCGCGATGCCCATGAAGTCCTGGGTGGCAACACGCGCGCCGAGCTGTCCGAAATTGACCAGCACATGCGGATGGCCAAATGCCGCCAGTTGATGGACGACGGAGTCACAATTCTCTATCCCGAGACTTGCGTCATTGACAACGACGTCGAGGTAGGCGCCGACACGATCATCGAGCCCAGCGTCCAGCTCCGCGGCACAACCCGCGTCGGCAGTGACACGCGCATCGGCTCCTACAGCGTAATTCTAAGCTGCGAAATCGGAGACAACGTGCTGGTCCAGACCGGCTGCGTGCTGGAGCATTCAGTGGTCAGGGCCCGCGCCTCGCTCGGCCCCTACAGCCATCTGCGCCCGGGTTGCGAGGTCTGCGAAGACGCCCACGTGGGAAATTTCACCGAACTGAAGAAAACCCGCCTCGGCAAGGGATCGAAAGCCAACCACCTGACCTATCTGGGAGACACCGAAGTCGGCGAGAAAGTAAATGTCGGCGCCGGAACCATTACCTGCAACTACGACGGCGTCAGCAAGCACAAGACCATCATCGAAGACGGCGTCTTCGTAGGCAGCGACAGCATCCTGATCGCGCCGGTTCGGATTGGAAAAGGCGCCTACGTGGCTGCCGCAACAACGGTCACCGAAGATGTCCCGCCCGATTCCCTGGCCCTGGGCCGCGTCCGCCAGATCGTAAAAGAAGGCTGGGCCAAAGCAAAAAGAGAAGAGAAAGCCAAAGCCCAAAAAGCCAAGTAGTCTGTCATCCTGAGCGGAGTAGCTGCTTCGCGAAGCGAAGGCCCCTATAAGCTCATCGGAGGCCGCCGTAATGTAGGCGCGAGCGTCCCGCTCGTGCGGCAGCGTCACGAACGTTCCGCCAGTGCAGCTCACAGGCAAAGCAAAATCCAAGATACGCTAGTCAGTTTAGCGGGTAGGGGTCCTTCGACTGCGTAGCTGCTTCGCATCGCGAAGCAGCTACTCCGCTCAGGATGACATGTGGTTAGTTATTCGATGACAGCGAGCTACTTCGAAACCGCCGCAAACAACGGCGAGTGCAGCAAGCCCTGGAACTGCTTATCGTCAGCCTTGAAATGCATCTGCAGATTCGAACTGTCCGAGTTGACGGTCACGTTATCCAGCGCCAGCTTTTCTGTCGGCGTGGCCGATATCTTCTTGTAGAGCACTCCCGCCTTGAGCAGCGAAGACAGAGTGGTCGCAGTCATCGAATCTGAAGTCACGACGTCCAGATCGAAATTCACTCCACTCTCAAAGTTCATGGTGTAGTGCGAACCCAGAATGCGCTTCTTGACCGTATCGTAGTCTGCCAGCCCAGAGGCGTCGCCCAGGGCCGAGTGCAGCATGTTCTGCGTTCCCTGCTGATCAAGCACGCTCCACACCGTACCGTTCTCGACCGAACCGATCATGCCCGCGATATCGGCATTGCTGTCGAGGGTGTACGAGTAACCGTCGCGCGCATCCAGCGCCCCGCGTAACGCGCCGCTGTCGCCGAAGAGCAGCGTGTTGTCATCCAGAAACGTCATCTGCATGCCGGCCGGCATTGGATAAATATCCGAATTACGCACCTTGATCGGCTTCACTTTCTGCAGCCGCATCTTCTTGAGAACAGCCGCCATGGGAAATTGCCCCTGCGCAATGCCCACCACCCGCACGCCCTGCTTGCCGCTGCGATAGGAAGCAAACGTGAGCTGCTCAACGTCCTTGTCAGGATCAATGCCCACGCCCCGCAACGCGCCTTCAAATTCCTTGAGGGCTGGGCGGCAACACCTGCTGCTTCAGCGCCATCGCGGTATCGGAATTCTTGAGCGCGCGATAGTCCACAGAAATAATCTGCTGAATGTCGGAAGGAATCACAGTACGCGCCGAGCTGCCCAGCGGCATAGACCACGCGGTAGCGCTCAACACCAGAAGCACACAGACGACACCTTTGACTGCTTTCATGGAAATACCTCGACGAAATATGTGCGATTAGATGCGATTTATACCTGTATTGTATGCCCATTTCGGACAAGAAGAACCAAACGAAAGGGCAGGCCGTGTGGCAAGAGAGGTGCATGACCCGGCTGGATCAGCTGGTCAGCGCCGCGGCCTTTGAGCGCGTTGCCGCCACAAAGGCGCTGTCTTTCAGTGATTCCAGATTGATTTCGACATTGGCCAGCGCCCCTTGAATCGCCGCCCGCGCCAGCGCAGTTGCGGTCGTAAGGTCCGACTTCATATTCGGATTTGTAATCGGCTTCAGTCCCTCGACGACACTCATCACTTCCCTGGCCCGCTCCGCCACGCTCAAAGGCACGCTGGTCGCCTGCTTGAGAGCGGCGTCAATGATGCCATCTGCCCCCGCCGAATCTTTCGCCTGCTTGTAAGCCTTCATCACCGCGTTGTACGACTCGGCGTCGGCATCAATGGCAGCCTTCAATTCTTCACGCAGTTGCGCGAGACGTGCGATCGCCTCACTCAGCTCGCGCTCGTGCTGCAGATAAGCCTTCTTCCCGCGAGACATGGAAGCCACCATAGTCGCCAGCCCAGCCGCCATTGCTCCGCTGGCCGCGGCCGCGCTGCCGCCGCCAGGAGTGGCAGTCGGCGCCGCCAGTTGTTCCACAAATGGTTCGACTCCGGCCCGCAGTCCGCCCACTGCCATCTTTCCGCCCATCACGGCGGCCAGGCGATTCTCCAGAATTAATGACGAATCGAAATTCTCCACCTGCAAAAACCATTCCGCCGCCGACTCCAGCGCCTTCTTCGGAATCAGTCCGACAATTTCGCTGCTTACCGGAATGACTCCGTAACGTGCCGCTTCCCGCTTCACAACTTCAAATACGCGGTGGACGGGAGTCTGCTCAAAGTCTGTCAGGTTCATCGAAACCTGCGCCAGTCCGCGGACCAGAAATCCCGCGCCCTTGACGAAGCGCATCCCGCCGCTCGAAAAGCGGACCGCCTTGGCGATCTTCTTCGCAATCTCGACATCGGGAGTGTTGAGAAAGACGTTGTAGGCGATAAGAGGTTTGCGCGCGCCCACCACCGTCGCTCCCGCCGAAGGATGCACCCGCGCCTCGCCGTAGTCCGGCTTGCGCGCCGGGTTGGTCGCAATGTCCGCGCGTATGCCCTCGAACTGCCCGCGCCGTATGTTTTCCAGGTTCTGCCGTTCCGGCGAGGTCGCAGCCGCCTCGTACAAATACACCGGAATCTGAAACCGCTTCCAGATTTCCTCGCCAACGTGACGCGCCATGGCGACACAATCTTCAATGGTCACGCCATCAATCGGAATGAAGGGCACGACATCGGCCGCGCCCATCCGCGGATGCGCTCCCTGGTGCCGGTTCAGATCAATCAACTCCGCAGCCTTGCCGACGCCGCGAATCGCGGCTTCCTGAATAGGCTCCCGCTCGCCCACCAGCGTGATGACGCAGCGGTTGTGATCGGCATCCATCTCGCGATCGAGCAGAAAGACGCCGTCAATCTTCATGGCCTCGACGATGGCATCCACTACGCCTTTGTCGCGGCCTTCAGAAAAATTGGGGACACACTCGACAAGAGTTGACATACGCGGAAAAGAATATCACTTAGCCGAACTCACACAGTTGTCATCCTGAGCGCAGTCTTTCGTTCCGCGAAGCGGGACGAAAGCAAGCGAAGGACCCATGCATTCCGCGCAATCTCACGAGCGTTGTGAGTTGTAAGAACCAGAGTGCGCTTCGATCGCCGGCAATGCAGAGGTCCTTCGTCGGGAGCCTTCGCTCGCGAAGGACTCCGCTTCCTCAGGATGACAGCTACTGCTTGGTCACAAAATCTTCCATCACCGCCTTGCGCATCAGATCAGGCGGCAGCAAACCCTGCGCCAGAATGAAGTCATGAAATTTCTTCTGGTTGAATTTGGTTCCAAGCTTCGCCTCCACGTCCTTCCGCAAGGCAATCAGCTTGGTGTATCCGTAAAAGTAGCTATTGGCCTGCCCCGGCGACGCGGTAGGTGTAGCGCTCCACTTCCTCCTGGGCGAATGCATGAGACTGCACCACGTCCTGCTCCAGAACGCGGTATGCCTCCGCGGGTTGAATCTTGCCCGCCTGCAATTCGGGATCGAGAAACGCCCGCGCCGCCCGCATCAGCCGGTAGTCAAGCGACACCAGCTGTCCCTCCGGCGGCATGTAAGGACGGATCAGATATTCCGAGTACAGCCCCCAGCCTTCCACATTGGTGCTGTTGAAAGCGTAACGGACCCGCGCCAGAGAAACTCCGTGTTCGAGCATGGAATCGAACTGCAACTCGTGCCCGGGCCGCGCTTCGTGCGCGGTGAGCGTCCACGCCGCGGCATCGAAGGTGAAATCGTCATACTTCTCGGCACTGGTCTGACCCGGCCCGGCGGGAATATTCAGCGGCAAAACAAATTCGCCTTTCTGCCCCGTGTTATGCAGAAAAGGTGGCGCCACCATGTGAGGCGCCGGCTGTTGCGCGGTCTCAGCCGCACTGGCAATCCGGATCCGCGCCGGACGGTCGGGCAGCGTGACAATCTGTTTCTCGACAATGATCTTTTCGATCTGCTTCAGCCGGTCCTCATAGAACGGCAGAATGGCATCGCCCACCAGCTGTTGCTTTTTCAGCTCGCGGATCACATCGCGATAGTCGCTCGAAGGCAGATGCCGCTGCTTGGCAATCTGCTCCGCGATCGGCTTCATCTCGCCCTGAATGTCGCTGAACGCCTGGTGCGCCATGGCCGCCAGTTGAGCCGGAGGAATGTCGATGCCGAAGTCCTCGAGATTGAGCGCATACTCCTCGGCTGGAAGACGGAAATCGTCGCGGGCCTTGGGCAGCACGTTTGCCGTGGTCCACGCGTCATACTCGACGAGCTGGGACTTGAGTTTGTTGAAAGGCTCCTGCCAGCCGGTCATTTTGTACTTCTCGAGCAACGTGGCGATACCCTCCATGTAGTTGGGATCGCGCGCCGAGCTCAGTCTCGATTTCGGTGCGGGCTGGGTAGACCATGCCCGGCTTGGCCATCTGCTCCATCACACGTTGCTTGAGGATTTCAGCCAGCGGCTTGTATCCCGGCTCCATACCCGCGTATTTACGGATACGAACTATGGCCGCGGGCCGCCGTTCCGCCGGAGTCTGCTCGTCCAGCAAAATGCGCAGCCCGCGGAAGACCGTCTGGCTTGCGTTGACGAAATCCACCTTGTGGGCGCGCGCGAAAGCCAGCTCCCGCAACTCGAGATCCGCCGCACGGATCATGATCTGAAGGTCCTGCGCCACTTCCTTCTGCTTCTGTTGTCCCACGGCGCTCTTGAAGGTTGCGACTAAGGCTTCAGTCTCCTGCCGCTCTTGATCCTCGTCGGCCAGGGTCGGTTGCGAGACCTCCGTATCAAACTGGCTCAGGCCCTGATTCGAACCCACCTCGGGAGAGTGCTTGATCTCGATCGCCAGCAGCTGGTTGGCGTACTGGTTGCTGGCGGCAATCCAATCTGCCGGCGCTTCTTGCGCACAAACGGGCAGACACAACAGGGCAGTCGTGAGGCTCACAATGATTCCACGTTTCAACGTATTTCTCCCGTCTTTAAATTAGCGCTTGAACTATTGTTTGTTTGTTTTGCCGCTACCAAAGAATTTTCCGATGCCCAATCTCACCTGAACGGTGTTGATCCCGGAATTGCGATCACCCAGGCCGGCATTGGAAATATGCATATACCGCAACTCGACGCTCCAGTTTCGCGAGTCTCCCAGAATGTGCGCACCCAGCGCGGCTGAAGATGTGAAGTTTACGTTGTTGGTCCCGGTCGGAACATCGTGGTTGGTAAAGAGCGTGCCGCCGCTGAGTTCAAGATATGGGGCCACTCGTCCGCGAGTGGCAAAGTTCCACTTCAGATTCAGGGGATTGAAACCGGCCCCGACCGCCGTGTTGGCCGGCTGGAACACGAGGAACAGCGGCACGGCATCCAGCGCGTATTCGAATCTTCCTTTAAGAAATCCGGGGCCGTGGGGACGAGTCAGGATCCATCCGTAGCGCAACCCGACGTTCCACACCCCTGTATCCGAAGTTCCGCCCGAGACGGAGTGGCCGCCGCCAGTCCACAGCTGTATCTCGTGGCCGCCGTCCTCGATTCGGGACTGGCCCCATGCCAGCGAAGCGCAGAACAGCAAAATGAGCCCCACCAGGTTCTTCATCAGTTCGCCACGATACCGGAAACTCTCAGCCAAAACAATTCCGGATCTGCATGTGTGGGGCGGGCGCCCTCGCCCGCCGCCTTTGACTTGAATTGTCTTGAAATTTTCTTAAAGTAAGTCCAAAACCTAGTCAAAAGCGGCGGGCGAGGGCGCCCGCCCCACACAATCAAACACCGTCACAATCCTAATCCCCCATCCACCGCCATGATCTGGCCCGTAATGAAGTGGGGTGCAGTGGCAAAAAACAGGGCCGCCGCGGCAATCTCCTCGCCTTTGCCATTGCGCCGCATCGGAGTCTCGCGCGCCATCTTCTTCATGAATGCAGCCGCAGCTTTCTCCCCGAGGTCAATCATCCCGGGCGCGATACAGTTCACTGCGATCTCGGGCGCGAGGGCCTTGGCCATCACCTTGGTCAGCATATGGACCGCTGCTTTCGACGAACAATAGTGAGCATGGCTTGCCCAGGGACGCAGTCCGCCCAGTGAACCCATATTGATTATTTTCCCCCGCCGCTCCCGCAAGTGCTTCAGCGCCTCGCGCGAGACCAGGAATGGGCCACGCGTGTTGGACGCAAATATGGCGTCCCACTGTTTGAGTGTGATCTCTTCGAATTCAACGGTCTCGTAGTTGGCGGCATTGTTGACCAGGATATCGATTCCGCCCAGCTCTTTCACCGTCTCCTTGATTGCCGACCTAACGCTCTTTTCGTCAGTAATGTCGCACCGCAGGGCCACGGCCCGGCTGCCGAAACTACCCAAATCAATGACCGTGTGCTGGGCCTCGACCGAAGAGTTCCGAAACGTGACCGCCACGTCCGCGCCGGCCTCTGCGAATGCCAAGGCAATAGCCCGCCCCAGACGCCGGGCCCCGCCGGTAATCAACGCACTTTTACCTGATAGTGGTCTGTCGCGATCCATGCAGGGGATTGTAATGGAAGCAGCGGTCGCAAATGGCAATTAGCAATTGGCCATTGGCACTTAGCAATATCCCGTGGTTTCAGTCCGTTAATTGAACCGTCGGAACAAGATCCAATCGCTAAGTGCCAATTGCTAATTGCCCATTGCTGAGCTGCTGACTTGCTAATTGCCAACTGCTTGCCCCCTTGCTAAACTCCGCCCATGGAGGCGCCACGCCAAGTCGTCGTCTATTCCCGCAAAGGCTGTCATTTGTGTGAAATCGTCAAGGAAACGCTGACCAAGTTGCACCGGCGCGGCGGCTTTACCTGGCGCGAAATTGACGTGGAAACCGACGACGAACTACGCCGCAGATTTACTGACGAAGTGCCCGTAATCTTCATCGACGGCCACAAAGCGTTCAAATACCACATGGACGAACGCGAATTCCTGCGCAAACTAGCCAGCTAGGTTTTGGTAGCGCCGGCGTCCCGCCGGCCCGATAGGCGGGCGAAGCCCGCCAGAAAGTCAACGGCCTGTCCTGAGCTAAGTCGAAAGATCGCCAGCGCTAGTGTCGTAACACCGTTGGCCTGCACCCTCCGTAATGTCCCCTCTCCAGATGCCCGCGGTTAGCATTAAAGGCTGGCCCTCTCGCAATTCAGTCGTGGAGAGAATTCACATGCGAAATTACAAAATCGCGTTTTGCCTCTTCCTCTTTACCTGTGCCAGCTACGGCCAGTCCCTCGGCGACGTGGCCCGCGAGCAGCGGCAGAAGCAGCAGGCAAAAGACCCCAAAGCCGCGCCCAAGGTGGTTACGAACGAAGAGATCCCGGAGTCGCCCGAGGCTTCCACCGACTCTTCGGACGACACTGCTGGCGCGCCCGACTCCCCTACGCCTGGCCTCAAGCACCGGAAAGAAGACCGCAGAGCAATGGAAGTCTGAGATCGAGGCCAGAAAGGCAAGAATTGCGGCGCTGCAAAGTCACGTGGAAAAGCTGAATGACTCGGTCCACTTCGTCGAAGCCAATCGTTATTACAACGGCGTGCAATACAACCAGTACCAGCTGAAAAAGCAGCAGGAAGCGCAACGCCTGCAAAAGCAACTGGACACTGAGAAAAAGGCGCTGGGAGATGCGCAGGAGTCTGCGCGCAAGGCGGGTTTCGGGAGCGCTGTCTACGATCCCGTGAATTGATGGGGCCTTTCGATCACTCGCCGGTCAGGAACTTGAACTGCGCAGCAGTCAGCGGCACCACACTCAACCTTCCCTGCCGCACCAGCGGAGAATCCGCAAAAAGCTTCTGGGCCTTAACCTCAGCCAGAGTCACCGGCTTGCCCAGCGCCTTCCCCACCTTGATCTTCACCTGGGGATTCTTGGGGTCTGAGGCATCCACCGAAACTACCGACGCCGTCCCTACCGCGCTCTTCTCATCGCCGGTGTCGTAGATCACCAACCGGTCGCCCGGCTTCATCTCACGCAGATGCTTCAAAGCCACGGGATTCGACACGCCGTCCCAGACCGTGCTCTTGTCGCGCTGCAAGTCGGCAAACGAGTAAACGGTAGGCTCGGTCTTGAGTAGATAGTCCATAGAGAAAATTTTAGATTGCTGATTTTAGATCTCAGATTGCAATTTCAAGCTGGGTCGGTTTTCAATCTGAAATCTAGAATCCGAAATCTGCAATGCCCTACTGCGGCTTGTCTTTCGATCCGGCTGCTTCTGCGGCTCCGGCTCGGCCTTCTTGTCCTCCGGATGGTCCTCATAAATCGAATATTGCCCCTGCGGCCGCTTCATCCTGACCGTAATCTCCATCGTCGGCTTGTCGATGGAGTAGTCGTCGCCGAAGGTCTGGAAACCGGTGGCCAGCACCTGGACCCGCAGCTTGCCGTAAGGCACGCCGTCAAAACTGGCCTTGCCGTCCGGATCAGTCTTGATCTGCAAGCCACCTCTTGACTGCTTGCCGTTCTTCTCCACCGGATGCATGACCACGCTGGCGTTGCGGATCGGCTTGCCGCTGTAGTCTCGAATGACAATGAAGTTCAACACCGCCATCTCGTCCTGCGCCAAGACCGGAGAAGCCAGTAGCACCAAAGCAGCAAAGACGATCGCGATCTTTCTCATAATCCAGAGTCCCAATTCTAAGCACCCTCGGCTGCTGTCACCTGTCACCAGCCACGGAGCACGAGCGCGACCCACAGCGAACATACAGATAACAGCCTATGTTCAATAATTTACATACTTTTAACCTCAAGTCGAGTTGACAACGGCCTGTTCGCTTACCTACAATTAGCACTCGCCAACATTGAGTGCTAACAAGACAGTTGGCAACCGGTTCCTGCAATCAAACCCAGATTTTAACTCAACACGAACGAAAGGAGTCAGCAAGTATGGCAAAGTTCACCCCGCTACACGACCGCCTGTTGGTTCGGCGGATTGAAGAAGGTGAGACCACCCGTGGTGGCATCATCATCCCCGACAGCGCCAAAGAAAAGCCCCAGGAGGGCGAAGTAATCTCCGTGGGCAAAGGCAAGAGCAACGACGAAGGCAAGGTGTTCCCCCTGGCAGTAAAAGAGGGCGACCGCATCCTGTTCGGCAAGTACTCCGGCACCGAAATCAAGCTGGATGGTGAAGATTTCATCATCATGCGCGAAGAAGAAGTCCTGGGCATCCTGACCGGCGCCGCCAAGAAAGAACTCGCCGGATCACGCCGCTAACTGTTTTTAGGTTGTCATCCTGAGCGAGCGCCGCTTTTGCGCGAGTGAAGGATCCAAGTGAGCGACCGCGCGTTCCGTGAGCAAAGCGAACGGAACAATAAAGCGCGACGCGAACATCCAAATTCGCAGGCCAGCCTGCCATCACAATCGAAGGAGATTTCAATTATGGCAAAGCAGATCGTACATGGCGAGGAGTCGCGACAGGCGATTCTCCGCGGCGTCAACCTCTTGGCTGACGCGGTAAAAGTCACTCTCGGCCCCAAGGGCCGCAACGTGGTCATCGAAAAGAAATTCGGTTCCCCGACCATCACCAAGGACGGCGTCACCGTCGCGAAGGAAATCGAACTCAAAGACAGCCTCGAAAACATGGGCGCACAGATGGTGCGCGAAGTGGCTTCGAAGACCTCGGATGTTGCCGGCGACGGCACCACCACCGCCACCGTTCTGGCCCAGGCGATCTACCGCGAAGGCGTAAAGACCGTCGCAGCCGGCGCCAACCCGATGGCCATGAAGCGCGGCATCGAAAAGGCCATCACCGCAATCTGCGGCAGCCTCGACAAAGAAGGCAACCGCATCAAGGGCGAACTCGACAAGTTCTCCAAGCCGGTAACCGGCGACATGATCGCCCAAGTCGGCACGATTTCCGCAAACAACGACGAGACTATTGGGAACATTATTGCTCAGGCTATGAAGAAGGTGGGCAAGGATGGCGTCATCACTGTTGAAGAAGCGAAGACGCTTGAGACCCAGTTGGACGTTGTTGAGGGAATGCAGTTTGATCGTGGGTATCTCTCTCCTTACTTTGTGACCGATCCCGAGCGGATGGAAGTTTCGCTCGAGAACGCTTACATCCTGATCAACGAAAAGAAAATCAGCTCGATGAAAGATCTGCTGCCTCTTCTGGAGCAGATCGCGAAGAGCGGCAAGCCGCTTCTGATCGTGGCTGAAGACGTCGAAGGCGAAGCGCTCGCTACCCTCGTCGTCAACAAGCTGCGTGGCACGTTGCAAGTCGCGGCCGTCAAGGCTCCCGGCTTCGGCGATCGCCGCAAGGCCATGCTGCAGGACATTGCCACCCTCACCGGCGGCAAGGCCATCACCGAAGACCTGGGCATCAAGCTGGAGAACGTCCAGATTGGCGACCTCGGCCAGGCCAAGAAGATCACCGTCGACAAGGACAACACCACCATCGTCGAAGGCAAAGGCAAGCACTCGGACATCGAAGGTCGCGTGAAGGAAATCCGCGGCCAGATCGACAAGACCACCAGCGACTACGACCGCGAGAAGTTGCAGGAGCGGTTGGCGAAGCTGGTTGGTGGCGTGGCTGTGATCAAAGTCGGAGCCGCGACCGAGACCGAAATGAAAGAGAAGAAGGCTCGTGTCGAAGATGCGATGCACGCAACCCGTGCGGCCGTGGAAGAAGGCATTGTCCCCGGCGGCGGCGTGGCCCTGGCCCGTTGCGTAGGCGCACTCGACAAGCTGAAGCTCGAAGGCGATGAGCAGATCGGCGTCAATGTGGTTCGGCGCTCGCTGCAGGAGCCGTTGCGTCAGATCGCCGAGAATGCCGGCGAAGAAGGCGCAATCGTTCTGGGCAAAGTCAACGACTCGAAGGACAACAACTACGGCTACAACGCCCTGACCGGCGAGTACGAAGACCTGGTCAAGGCGGGCGTGCTCGATCCGACCAAAGTAGTGCGCACCGCACTGCAGAACGCCGGTTCGATCGCGTCCCTGATGCTGACCACCGAAGCCCTGGTAGCGGAGATCCCGGAAGAGAAAAAGGGAGCTCCAGCCGGCGGCGGACACGGCGGCGGCGGTATGGAAGGCATGTACTAAGAAGCTGTCAGCTATCAGCCGTCAGCTTTCAGCTGGATCAAAAGCCCTGCGCGCGAGCGCGGGGCTTTTTGTTTGCGGGGCTGATCCACTCTGCCCAATTTGGGAACAATTCTCAATTTCTCGGTGAGGAGCCCCGTTCCAGCTTCTGTTCGCGGCATACAATCCCATACACGGACAACGTTTGGAGGGTATTGCCAGTGGGTACTGGACGCTGTCCGTCAAACAGCCGAGTGGCTTGTCAGCCATTAGGGTTCGAGTCCCTTGCCCTCCGCGGTTGCTCGGCGCTATCTATGTGCTTGACAAAGGTCTGCACCGCGCTATCCTACAGATGACGGACAGCGTCCAGTAAGACCGATCTAAAAAGCCCCGCCGGAAAGGCGGGGTTTTTGTTTTTAAAAGCCCGCTAAAAACCAAGCCGAGCTTCGCTTGGCTTGGACGGGTCGAAGACCCGTCCCTACACAGCCGGTGGTAGCACTGCCCTACTTTCTCGGCAACGCCTGGAAGATTGCGAAGACTGCGCCTTGGGGGTCGGCGATTACTGCGAAGCGGCCTACGTCTTCCATGGTCATTGGTTCCAGGTAAAACTTGGCGGACGTTGCCTTTGCTTTCGCGGCGATGGCGTCACAGTCTGACACCTGAATGTATGGAAGCCAGTGCGCGGAGGCCCGGCGGCGCGATGTTCGGCGGGAGGAACGCCTCCGATGAACTGCTCGCCATTTTTGATGTGCAGGTAGCCCGACGAATCGTGCTCCGATTTCTCGAATTTCCATCCCAACAGGCTGGAATAGAATTTCTTCGCCTGCTTCGGGGTCTGGCGTGTTGAGGTCCGCCCAGCAGAGAGTGCCGTCCACTCCCGTGACTCCGTTCGGCTTTTTGCTTCGCCTGCCACAGGCAGAACGTCGCTCCGGTAGGATCCTGCACCACCGCCATGCGGCCGATATCGAAGACATCGAACGGCTGCATGCAGACCTTGCCGCCGAGTTCGGAGGCGCGCTTCGTGGAGGCATCCGCATTCTCCACGGCGATGTAAATGCTCCAGTTTGGCGGCATGCCCTGCTGCTCTTTGCGCAGCGTGTAGGCGGCGGTGCCGGCGTCGCGGTCTCCGATCCTGAACAATGGTATAGACCTCGCCGGGCCCCATGGGCATGTCGGCCGAGAGCCCATCCGAAAAGATTGCTGTAGAACTTTTTGGCTGCGTCCTGGTCGGTGGTGGCCAGTTCGAGCCAGCAGAAGGAACTTAGTCGGATATTTATCGATGAATGGCATTGGGGAAAGCAGCTCCTGGCTTCTAGCTTCTGGCTTCTAGCTATTAGCTTTTAGCTCTTGGCTCTTGGCTTTTAGCTTGAATCGAAAAGCCTCGAAAACTTAGACGGAATAAAAGGCCCTTGGTTTGTCTGGGATGTTCCAATACTTATCGGGCACCTTGTTTTCTTCTTGATGATCAGTCTGGCAGCGGGGGTACAATCGGCAGCCGGCGGGAACCTGGACTTTGTTGCTGAGCTTTATTTTTCAGCTTTGTCTCCTAACGACGTTCGCGCCAGATTGAGTGCCCGATGTCGAGAAAAGCTGCCGTTTTCGGTTTGATGCTGTCCGGCCTGATGCTGCTGGCTTCCCTTCCCGTTTTTGCGGCGGATGCAACCGGGTTCGTTCGCGCCGAAGGGTGCACTTATTTCAGCGGGTACGGCATGTACCTTCAGCGGTTGGACGGCAAGAAACTGCAAACTCCCATCGCATTCAGAATTCCGCAGTCGTACTTCTGGGACAACTCGGTGAACGAATGGAGCAAGGTGGCGACGGAAGAGTGTTCCGCCTCGAACCTGTGCGAGACGGTGACTGCGGGGAAAATCAGGATTCAACGGGTTTCGCGGCGCTTTTCCATCCTCCGGCGCAGGCGCACCATACGTGGCCTCTCCGGTGATTTCGCTATAGAGCTAAAGGACGGAAAAAAGCTTGAAGGTTCGTTCCAAACCAAAATGAGAAATGCGGTTCACAAGTTCACCTGTGAATAGAGCACAGCCGGCGAGGCCTGGTTACAAGGAATCTCCGGGTGAATCCCGCAGAGCGGGGTCGAGCAGCCACCAGGCTTCGCGGTAGATTTCGAAGCGCGATCCTTTTTTGCTGCCGTTGGGATAGAACCACAGATTCTTGCAGGGCGAGAAGGCCTCGACCGGAAGCACGTACCAGAGATTGAGCGGGACGATGTAGGCGATGATGCAATCGATGTCGTCGGCGGTGAGGGCGACCATTTTGCGCTTTACGTAGACGTAGGTGTGGACGGCGTATCCGCGATGGCTCTCGTAGGCGGTGGAGCGGACCTGAACGCGCCAGAAGCGGCGTCCGGCGTCGAGGATGTAGTCGTAGCGGTCGCTGTCTCCCCAGGGCTTGGCCACGCCGAAGCCCAGGCTGACAGCTTTCTGCATGAAGGCCAGTTCGGCGATCTCTCCGCGGCGTTTGGGAGGGAGAGCGTGGCGCTGATTGGTGGCGGGGCGTCGCGGAAGCGGGCGCGCCTGAGACTTCTCCATTACTTAACCTGATTTCGAGTGGCCTGATTTGTCGATATCCGTGCTCCTAAATACAAAAGGCGCAGCTTTTGGGCTGCGCCTTTTTTGGTCTTCTGGTTTAAGGATAGCAGGTTGGGTGCGGGGAATGGGACATGGGTGTACTAACTATGGCGGGTTTGGGGAGAAGGGGTTGGGGGGAATTGGAGGGGTTTGGGGCTTGACAGGAATCGGAGTAGAACTGCCACACTCAAGGCAAAAAAATACGCTTAAGTGCGTCCCCCACCGGGCAACCTCCGCACGTGGAAGCCTCTTCCTGCGATCACAGGTTGGAAAGATTCTGATTGCACAGAATATCTCTTTTGGATTAGCATGCGGGCCTTCTCCGATTTTGCCGCATGCGCATTAATAGCGTCGATTTTCCTGACAGCCTCTTCAAAGCACAGAAGGATGGCTCTCTCGTAGTGTTCGCCGGTGCAGGCGTGTCCAGACCGGCACCTTCGAACTATCCAGATTTTCCTATGTTGGCAGAAGAGGTCGCCGCTGGAGTATTGAAAATAGAAAGAGACGAACCCATAGACCGCTTCCTCGGAAAGCTCAAGGACAAGGAAGTGGAAGTCCATGAAAAGGTTAGGCGGATACTCTCTGATCCGAAGTCAAAGCCCAATCTCTTGCACATTGATTTGCTGAGGCTCTTTGAAGAGCCCAACAAGCTACGACTGGTTACCACAAATTTCGATTTGCACTTCAGTTCTGCCGCGAGTGCACAATTCCCGAACTCCGATGGCTTTGAAATCTATTCAGCCCCTGCTCTGCCCCTCGGAAATTCATTTTCTGGCATTGTCAATCTGCACGGCAGCGTCGCGAAATCATCCGACCGATTAGTATTAACAGACTCAGACTTTGGTGCGGCTTACCTTACTCAAGGATCGGCCACGCGTTTTCTTCAACAACTGTTCGATCACTACCTCGTGCTATTTGTCGGATATAGCCACTCAGACGCAGTCCTTCACTATCTCGCGCGGGGTCTACCTCCGAAATCGAAAGGGCCAGGACGGTTCGCATTGACATTGGACGGAACCGAGCCTCATTGGAAACAGTTGGGAATAAACCCCATAACATACCCAGAAGGTGCGGGCGATGCAAAACACTCAGCCCTAGCCCCCGCCGTTAGAGGCTGGGTAGATCGGGTGCGTGCTAGTTTTCTTGATCACGAGGAACGGATCAAGACGATAGTCGAGAGACCTGTATCGCTAGATCCGGAAGAAATGGACTACATCGAGGGTGTGTGTAACGACACAACACTCACCCAATTCTTCGTGCGCCACTGCCGTACACCAGACTGGCTACGCTGGATTGAGGGGAAGGGACTTCTGGGCAATCTGTTTAAACAGAGTATTGTGCCAACAGAGATTGACCAACTTCTCGCTCGTTGGTTCGCCCAGTGGTTTGCATGCCCACATTCTGACCATGCTCTCGCCGTCCTGCAGCGCCAAGGTGGATTTATCGCTCCATTTCTGTGGGACCAAATTGCGTTGTCATTTCATCAGATGAAACCAGATCATGCAGCTGTCGCCAAATGGGTTCCACTCCTTATAGAGTCACAGCCACACTACGGAAGCAGAGATCTGTTGGCTTACAGACTATGCAAATGTGAATTCCCGGGAGACGAACAGACCATACTCATTCTATTTGAACACCTGACCCGATTACGCATCCGCCTGCGGAAACGGTTTTCGGTCGTTGAGGACGAGGATGAGAAGGCCGAACCAGAGGTATTCATCGAAGGAAATGAATACTGGTTGCGCGAAGCAAGGACGAAATTATTCGAACCGAATCTAGAGCTGCTGGCGGAAAGACTTCTGATAATCCTAACCTCGAACATTCAACAGACTTATTGGACCATGCGGAGTTTCGGCAAGGCGCAATCTGGTTGGGATCCGATAAGCGGTCATCGTGCCCAGATTGAATCGTCGGCCTTCGGTGGTTCTCAGGAAGACATCGGGGTTGTCATTGACATGGCGCGAGACATACTCAAGTGGACCATTTCGCATCGCTCTAAGACATCAGATTCCACTATAGATACTTGGTTCTCTTCCGGCTACCGCTTGTTGGAGCGATTGGCAGTCTTCGGGGTCGCCGAGAGCAATCATTGGAATGCGGACCAAAAGCTGTGTTGGCTTCTAAAAAATAGTCTGATTCACACTTACGGCCTCAAACCCGAGGTTTTCCTCGTTCTGCAAGGAGCGTATGCAACGGCATCGGAGCCTACACGCGCTGCTTTATTAGAAAGGGCCATTAAGGGATCGGACGAGCTCGAAGGCAGAACAAAGGAGTACGAGATATTCAATCTGCTCTTCTGGTTGGTAAACAATGCGCCGGATTGTGCGCTAACGAAAAGGCAATATGTAGACTTTTCAGCCAATCATCCTGACTTCGGCCCCCGAGAACATCCGGATCTGGATTGGTGGATCGGCGGCGTCGGATGGGTCGGGCCGAAGAGCCCGTTGACGCTAGACGACATCATTGCAGCCTCGCCGGAGGAGCTTATTGAAGAACTGGCGAATGCTAAAATAGACGATTTTGCGGCGGCGAACAGAGAGGGGCTTCTGAGCGAAATTGGCAAAGCTGTTACGGGCAACTTCGATTGGAGTGTTCAATGTGCTAAGTCCTTAAACGAAAAGAAGCTTTGGGAGCTAGACCTGTGGCGGGCCTTAGTCACGGGATGGAGAAATGTGGATTTAGCGGAAGCACAGTGGCTACAAGTGCTGAATATTCTCCGAGAAAGCCCTCCAATATTGGGGTCTGTGGCTTATGAAGTCTCCGAGCTGCTGCAAAAGGGAATCAACAAGACTACACACAGAATACCGATGGCGCACCTGTCGCTCTCCGTTAGCTTAAGCAAAATGACGTGGGATGTAGTCGTCGCGTCATCGAACGAAAAGATTGGCGACCAAGTTGACGACTGGCTACAGTTGGCTATAAATCATCCTGCTGGTATTTTGCTCACATTTAGACTCCACTCGCTATCCCTCCTCCGAGAAGCGGCGGGAGAAAATTGGACAGAGGTCCCCCCTGGGGAAAAGGCATTCTTAGAATCCGTTCTGGCTGGAACCTCATACGCGGCGAGTATCGGTCGTGTGCTAATTGCGTCGCAGTTGCACTTTCTTTTCAATCTCGACCCAGTATGGACGGTCGGAAGCGTAATTCCGCTGTTCAAATTGGCTGAGAACGAACTTCGCGCAATTCAGGCATGGCACGGATTCCTTGTTTGGGGTAGGTGGACGGAGGGACTTCTGCCACACCTTCTTCCGTGCTTTGAACAAGCGTTCCCCCATCTGCACGTTAAGTTTGGCAAGGAACAACGCCAAAGCTTCTGCAAATTTCTTGCTGGACTTGCTTGTTATGGGACAATCGATCCAATCCAGAGTGGTTGGCTGAATCGATTTTTGCAGGTGGTGACCGCTGAAGAGAGAATCATGTGGTCTTCTTCAATGTCCAGGACGTTGAAGGGTATGAAAGACCCGCTCCCAGAAAATGCTTGGCGCAACTGGATCAGCATCTATTGGCAAAATCGCGTAGATGGGGTGCCTATGCCCCTCGAAGTTGGTGAAATTACCGAAATGGTTGGATGGCCAATTGCCTTCAAGGTGTCGTTTTCGGAGGTAGCGGAAAAGATTTACAGAAGCCCGGCGCCAAAAGGAGAGCATCGATTCGTTTATGACGAGTTGAGCGAGTCTCAGGTTATAAAGCTACACCCGAAGGCAGCAGCGACTCTAGTCTTCTACCTTCTGAGAATTGGTTTCACCCCAGTCTATTGGTTTGATCCTGTTGTCAAGATCGTTCAGGATTTAAGGCCCTTTGAAGATGCAAAGCCCGTTCTTCGACAGATTTGTGGAGAGTTAGCGAAACTTGGTTATCCCGGGGCGGGAAGCCTTAGAGACACTATTTAGTCCCCCGCGGGTGGCCCACTCAAGCCCGGTTTTGGCTTGAGTGGGGATGTTCACACGTCACAGACTTGGGCCAACGAACAAACTAGATTGTCCTCATGCCATGGGGACTGACGCGTTTTCACCACAGCGGGCAGAGTCATTTCGTCACATTCTGCTGTTACCACCGCCGTCGACCTTCACTGTCGCTCACAAACAACAGCAGGTCCCTCCACTCCGCAGATCATCTCCATAGACCATGGCGTTCGCGATGATCTATTCCGGTCGGGATGATGAATGAGCCACCCTTCTGGGGCGGAAGAGAAAACGCAAGGTCCCCATTCGACTCCCTCTCGCGTGCGCTCGAAGTTCGCTCAGGGCAGGCTCTCGACTTCGCTCGGGATGACAATGAGTGGGTGGCTTGCATTGCCGAGCTTTGCTCGGCTGGGCAGATGGGGACATCCTTCGACTTCGCTCAGGACAGGTTCTGCCCCTACGCGAGTCGTGGCGGAGCAGCGAGGGTTGGGGCGCTTCCCTTCCCACCCTTTCACAAAGTACGTGAAAGGATGGGGCACCCGGCTTCCCTTCCCACCCTTTCACAAAGTGCGTGAAAGGATGGGGCACCCGGCTTCCCTTCCCACCCTTTCACGAAGTACGTGAAAGGATGGGGCACCCGGCCGTCCGGATTCGAACTCAAATCCGGGGACATCGACATACGCATCGATATTGCGACCGGGATCATCGAAAGAGCGTTCGGCGCACAATTCACGCAGGCCATTTCACGGAGGTCCTGATGCAAAAAAAGCAAGTTCACGAGATGCGGCTGGTGGTCACGACGGAAGATTACGAGAAGGCGCTTCACTTTTACCGGGACGTGCTGGGTCTGAAAGAGCAGGCAGCGTTCGTATCGGACGGTGGCCACGTCACGATTCTGGAGGCGGGCGCAGCCACGCTGGAACTCACCGACTCGCGACATGCCGAGTTCATCGATGAAGTCGAGGTTGGACGGCGTGTGGCGGGGCATATTCGGGTTGCGTTCAAGGTGGACGATTCAGTTGCGGCAACCCAGGTCCTCAAGGCAGCCGGCGCAACGAGTGCTGGCTGAGGCGAGGAGGACTCCATGGAATTCCATGAACGCACGGCTGGAGGGGCCAGCTGACCTTCAGTTGACACTGTTCAGTGAGATCGAGTCGGGTGGGTGAGGTAGCTTCTTAACTGTCCGATGTCTCGGGAAAGGAAGTTGCAATGAAGACTAGAGATTTCCTACTCGTCGTGATGTTCGCTCTGGTGTCCGCGATGTGGGCGCAGGACAAACTCGCACAAGCGCCTCCGGGCCCTGGCACTGGAAACCAAATGCGGGCCGAACAACGTCAAAAAATGATTGAGATGCACAAACAAGAGATGGAAGGCATGAGAGCCGACATGGAGAAGATGAAGGCCTCGCTGGCGCAGATGAAGGCCAACCTTTTCACGATCAAGGATACGAACGAGTTCTCACGCTGGCGAGACAATGTGGATATGTGGGAATTGGTGATTACTCAAATGGATAGAATGCAAAAGGATATGGAGGCGATGGGAGGCCCGACGCCCGCGCCGCCAATCGGAAAGAAACCTGAATAGAGCTGGCTTTGAATGGCACCCGACCTGTTACTGACTTTTTTCGCGGCAATCCGTCGGGTTTGATGTTGCGGCTGCACATCTAAGTCGTTTATAACGGGATTGCCTGGGGAATGCGGAGGTAGAAATGCTAGATCTCCAACCTAGTGATCGAATTGAACTGTTCTACGAAGACACCCCTGCGACGAAGATTCGCGCAACCGTCGACCGTTTGTTGACTTGTCGGGAAGAAGGAATGGGCATCGCGGTTGAAGACTATGCTGCTTTGTGGATCGAGATCATCGTGGATGAGCCAACAGACATGGATGCCAGCCAGGTTGTATTGTTTAACACGGACTTTCACTATCGGCTAAACGGCCGCCGGGTGAGTCTCCGCAAGTGCGAAGGTGCGGCGCCGGGCGTATAATTTTCGAGTCAGACATCCTGCTGAAATTCTGTTTCTAAACTCAACCTCACCTAAAAACTGAAAGAGGAGACGTTTATGTCCCATCACTATTCCGGCCCCGAATTTGGGTTCCCCCATGGGGATGCCCGTCTGGACTTCACCGATCTCTACGCCTTCCCCAAGCCTGGGGATGCCGGCAAGTCAATCCTGATTATGAACTTTCATCCGTCCGTCGGTGCCAACCCGCCCGGGCCCACCAGCGACGACGCGTTCTCGCCCGAGGCGATTTATGAACTCAAGATCGATACGAACGGCGATAACGTCGCCGATATCGCATACCGGGTGCGATTCACCTCCGCTAAGGACGGGACTCAGACGGCGACGCTTCGCCGGGTTGAGGGCGCGGCGGCCCCTGGGACAGGCGACGACGGGCAAGTGATCGTTGAGGGCGTGCCGGTTTCGACTGGGAAGGAGACACGGGTAACGGAGGCTGGTGATCACCGCTTCTTCGCCGGCTGGCGCAGCGATCCCTTTTTCTTCGACGTAGGTGGCGCCCTGAACAACCTGCAATTTACCGGTGAGGATGGCTTCGTCGACGCGGACGTGTGCAGCATCGTGCTGGAAGTGCCCAACTCTTCCCTTGGTACCAAAAAGATCGGCATATGGGCTCGCTCGGTGGACGGCACAAGCGGGAAATGGGTTCAGGCGGATCGCGGTGCGCGTCCGCAACAAACGCCCTTTCTTGCGGGCGAGGCGAACGCTGCTTATCTCGGAGCGGAGCCGAAGGACGATGCCCAGTTTGTGCCCGTCTTTGCGCACGCGCTGGAGCACACTGGTGGATATACGCCGGCGGAGGCAACGCGGGTGGCCGGGTCGCTGTTGCCGGACGTCATGCAATATGATCCGACGCGGCCGGCGGCCTTCCCGAACAATGGCCGGGCGCTCACCGACGATGTCGTAAGTTTCTTCCTTCCTATCCTCACGAACGGAAAGGTGACGGACGACAAGGTTGGACCACACAAAGACCTGCTCGCCGAATTTCCTTATGTGGGCCCGCCGCACAAGGCACGGGCGGCAGAGCGGGTAGCCGCCTAAGCGTGGGCCACTTCACTTCCTGGTGAGCGTGGCGCGTAACCCACTCAAGCCCGGTTTTGGCTTGAGTGGGGCGCTGGCGAGAAAACACAAGGTCTCTCGACTTCGCTCGGGATGACAAGATTTGCGAAGGGGCTATCCGCCTACGCAGCCGCGGCAGATCGGGATTCGGGCTACATCGCGATCGCGGTGTCCTTGGCGATAGTCGTTCATGATCTTGTGGTTCCATAAACTCTGCAGCGTGTCCTGGGCGATGTTGCCTAACAACAAGCCTTCGGGAGTGTGGGTTTGTTTCTCGGAGAAGTCACATAGCGGGACATTTCCGTTCCACATCACACCCATCGCTTTCAGGGGCAATGTACAACGCGGATAGCGCCCTGGAGTTGAATGCACAAAGAGAGTGTCGGGCAGCACCTCGCCGGTCCGTCCCTCGTCGTGCAGGTATTGGGGAATGACGGTATCGGCGAATGGCTGCCAGAATTTCAGGATGTTCGGCTCCGTCGCGCGCTCTGACGGGTGGATCATGGCTCTCACATTTATGAGCGCTGGAGCTTTCATTGTGTTTCGGGCCTGCTTGAGCGCGATCAGATTGGCCAACAACTTATCGAAGCTCGCTCCAATTCGCGTTCTTTCATATTTCTCTTTGGAATTGGAATCGACGGAAATCTCGATCAGGCGAAGAGGCGCGCGCAACATGCTCGTGATCGTCTTCTGATCCAGGCGTTGCCCGTTGGTTACGAGCGTGAGGTATCGACATGCCTGCGCCAGCCTCACGACCATGTCATTGAATCGTGGGTGGAGAGTTGCTTCGCCATTGCCTACGATCCTGACCCGGTCGATTCCAAAATCCTTGACTTGTCGCACGAGGGCGCTGAACACACCTTCATTCATCATGCCTTGGGGGCGCAGGCGCAAGGGACTGGTGCAATACGGACATTTGAGATTACAAACGTTGGTGAACTCGACCGTCAGATACGCGGGCCGCTGCATGTCGGGCAGCATGAGAGCAAAGTGCGAGCGGAGCAAATCGACCCATCGGACATGAGAGCGACTGCTCAGGACCAGTCGCAGATAGTAATTGCGTCGGCGGGCTATGCGCGACAACCGGTTGGTGTTGTCGAATACGGTCTGGCCGTCGTTCAGGATTTTGAAAGGGCTGGCCACAGCTTCCTCCGTGCATGGTCCGAGACATGACAGCAACAGGCCTAGAGGATGGAGGAAGTGGCGAAAGTGGAGGGAGAGTATCCCGGGAGGAGACCAAGAGTCAACTGCCCAAAAATGGTGCAACATCAGTCTAACCCGCGCCAGACGGGGCGTTTGGACGATGGCCACAGCTGGTGTTTAAAGTCATGGTGGGAGTGGGTGGCCAGCCAGGGTTTGGCTTGAGTTGTGATTGTCAAGTGTTTGGGTTGCCTCTGCCGAGCTTTGCTCGGCTGGGCGGACGAGGCGTCCGCCCCTACGTGGTTCGGGGTGATGCCTGCACGAGCGGGCGGGCGCGCCTACATTGTGCAGCTTGGCGACACGCGGGCGGGGCGCCCGCGCCACACTTGCTTGCAAATCGTCTACAGCATTTTCCCTAGCGCGGATTTTCCTGGGGGCCTCGCCGAAAATGCTCGTATTCACTTCGCCTGTGTCGTATCCCTCACAAAACGCGGGCCTTTGTCCGTGGCAGCGTTCGTGCTCTTACCATCACAAGACCCAATTGGAGGCAATTATGACCGACATACATGTTGATAAGGTTGGCGAGATGGCGGTGGTTGAGTGTGAAGGACGGTTTGTCCGGAGCGATGAGGCCTTCAAGTTGCGAGACGCGGTCACGGCGCAACGCGATTCACATGTGATTGTGCTGGATCTCACAGAAATGCAGGCCATCGGCGGCGGCGGAATTGGAGTGATGGTATTTCTGCAGCGCTGGTGCCGAGATCACGATATCCGATTCAAGTTGTTCAATCCTTCGCGCTCGGTACAGCAGAGGTTGGAGAACACCAACGCCATGTCGGAATTCGATATCGCTTCGCTGGACGAGATGATGGCGTTGCTTGGCCAAGCCGATCAGCGATATGCGCTGGCTTCGTGACGTAGCACCAAATACACCAGGGCGCCTGCGTTCGAAATGCTGATAGGGTCCTTCGACTCCGCAGCTGCTCCGCTATCGCGAAGCAGCTGACTCCGCTCAGGATGACAAGGCTCAAGATCAGCACGGCAGGCTTACTGCACTCGCAGGATCAATTGCGTGCCGCTATCCAAGTGAACATTGCCAGTGCTCGAACTCAGTACAGCTGCCGAACCTGACGAGTCGAGATTCAGGCCTTTGATACCGACGACGCCTTTACTCGTTGGACTAAGCGGGACCACGGTGGCATCGCTTGTGCGACTTTGATTTGGCGCAATCGGGTCGGAAATAGGGGCGAGGTCACCGGGGTATGACGACGGTACTCCCTGAGTGGATGCATCTCCGAGTGGGCCACGCTGGCCCGGCACGGTTGGTCCCTGACGGTCGGCCCGTTGTGTATTTCCCTCGGGGCCTGCGAGTTGCAAGGGTCTTGCAACTGCCTGCACCGTCAGCTGCAGGGGGACTTCACGTCCGTCTTTCAGCAGCAGGCGATCAAATGTAATTCCTATCGTCGAATCGGGAGAAGCCTTGCTGTGCGCTTTGGCCTCGGTCACATGGCCGACGATCTTCGCGTTGCGTGGGACCGTGATCCGACCATGTGCCAGCAGATCGGTGGCGGTCCGGGCCTCGACCCGGTCGTTGGCTTTGGCCTTCCTGGCGTCCAGTGACTTCGACAGTTCGACGGAAAGCAGCGTACCCGACGCCGGCGCATCGGCGGAGGTCGAGGCCTTAGTCGCCGAGGCCGGCGAACTCGCTGTGGCCGGCTCCGTGGAAACTTGAGCGCACACCAGCGTGGCCAGCCCGAGAATCACCATTGCCACGCAGAGACTCTTCATCGTCATCGTGATGCACCCCCATAACATCGTCTTCCGTGCTGGGCTCTTCATCGTATCAATGATCCCTCCTGGGTATGATGCGTCCTGCTAGAACCAAGTTCCCTTCCGGTAATTCCTGTATTCCTCGCCAAACCTGGCTTCTAAGACTTTTGCCTCCTGATGGGCACGAATTATTTGAAGGGGAATCGGCACCAGCAGGAAGAGGAAGGCGTAACGATATTGCAAAGAAATCAGGACGCCCAAAATCAGCAACAGGCTGAACACGTAGATCGGGTTCCTGATCTTCGAATAGATCCCCCAGGTTACAAGTTCTCGCGCCTGCGGAGTCACAGAAAACGATTTTCCCAACTGCCAGCGGGCAGTGAAAAGCAATACAGCAGCAGGGACGGAAATACAGAACCCCAGCAGGCGCGCCCCGTTCCACGGGCCCGGCCGCAGCGCCATCACGGAGATGACGAGCAGCACCGCACAAAATTGCATAATGAAAAGCGGGGTGATCTTTTCGCTGCTGGATCTGGACGTCGTCATCGCTTTACGAATCCCTGGCGGATGCTGTGGATATAATCGGTGTAAGCCGGTGTTAACCCGGCGGCCCGGACCGTCATCGCCACCTGGCCCCGATGATATGCCGAGTGGGTGATCAGGTGCATCAGGATGTCATCCTTGCGACTGCTCCAGGGCTCGCCCTTGCTGTTCTGATAGCTGACAGGGATGGCCAGATCGGCTTCACTGCGGTTGGCCAGATAAGTCTTCCAGAGCACTGATAATTCGGTCGCGTTCCGGTCGCATTCTTCAAGGGTAAACGTAGGCCAGACCGGCAGGGTTTGTGGCTTCTGTTCGAGCCGCTCCATCCACAGGCGTTGCGAGGAGAAGATGTGGGCCATCAATTCCAGGGCGCGAGGCGGGGGCGTCGCTGACGTGCGCAAATCGGCAAGTACTTCCTGATTCGCCCATCCATCGTAGGCGAAGAGACGGGTGTAGTGTTCAATCACATCCATACCATTATTCAAACACAGGGAGTGGATTTGCGCACACGACGCAGCCAGCGAAACGAACATGTGGGACCGGGTCTCTGACCCGGTCGAGCCGAGCGAAGCTCGGCTGCTTGCAAGAAAAACCGCTGTCGAGCTGCGCTCGACCTGGATGGGTCGGAGACCCGTCCCCACACGGGCAGTGGCAGAAAAAAGCCCCGCCACAGGCGGGGCTGTTAGACGAAGCAGCGATTTCAATGAAGAAGTTAGTTCTTGTCGTTCTTCTCCATGTTTTCCTTGGCTTCGTGGGCGGCCGCTTGATGACCAGCCATCGCTAGCGCAGACATGAAAGGTGCGGCGGCGGCGGGTGACTTCACCCCACCGGTAAGGACTGTACGGAAAGGAATTTCGCGGCCATAGATAGCCTTGGTTGAATCATCATCCTGTTCAATCACGGCGCCCTCCAGAGTCAGACCGGCGAACGCGCCCTTGGAACGGGAGTACGTCAGCAGTTCCGAATCCATTTTCCAGTCGGTGCCAGCGGACGCATGGCGTCCCACGGGGCCGGCGGCAGCGGAACCTTCTCCACTGATCTGAAATTTGCTGGAAAGCAAGTGTTGGAGACCTTTGTCATTCATTACCAACATCACCAGGTCGACGCCTTCTACGCCGATCTGAAGACCCCAGCTTCCGCCACCGACGGACACGAATGCCGGCGCGCTCCAGCCCGTTGCCGTGCGACAGCTGGCCACACCGCGCCCATGCTTTCCGCCGACAATAAAGCCGCCCTTGACCAGGTGCGGGACCACGACGATGCATTTCGCATTGTCCAGCACTTCTTCCGGGATGCCCTTGTCCGGCGCATCCATGATTTGCTTGAGAGTTTCGCCGGCATTCTGCAGACGTTCGACAGAATCTTCTTTAGCATCGGCAAAAGCCATGCTGCCGAGTATGGCGAACAAAGCGACTATTACTGCAATAGATCTTTTCAAGTGTTCCTCCTTGGATGTCTCGAAATAGCTAAACTTATGTTGACGGACGGTCAGGTCCTTTTCTTTGCAAGTACTATGCAAGAACTCTGCGTCAGACCGCTGGTCTGCGACCGGTTATGAGCTGAATCAGAAGCACAACGACCGCGACCACCAAAAGAATGTGGATGAATCCACCCATCGTGTACGAGCTGACCAGCCCGAGTAACCACAGCACTAACAGAATCACAAAAATCGTCCAAAGCATAAGGCACCTCGTCCTCGATTGAGAGCAACCCCTGGCCCAACGACGCTACTTTGATCCGTCTGGCTGAAGTGGAGTTGCGTGGTCTTGGTAGGGTGAACACTGTAGAAGTGTCAGAAGTACACGTTAGGTGGTTTGGCGTGACGGGTCGGAGCCTGGCCTGAGCGAAGTGGAAAGGACCCGTCTTGGCGGCGTTATTCTTGTTACAGAGCACAAGCAGCCGAGCTGCGCTCGGCCCGACCGGGTCGGAGAACCGGTCCCACATGGTTCGTGACGTTTCACATGGTTCGTGGTGTTTATGTTCTAATTTCATCCCGAGGTCTTCACAATCTGATCATGCGTTCGCTTGTCCGAAAGATTTCGATTGGGCGGGTTGCCCTGATCTTGGGTTTCATCTTCCTGTGTTCCCTTACGCTTTGGGCCCAGACCTCGGCCGCTCCTACTCCACAGAATCCCAGTTCTTCCTCGCAATCCGCGCGTGCAGATACTGACTTCGCCGAGGCGCGCAGGCTGATGCAGCAGGGACGATACGACGAAGCCATATCTCAGCTTTCCGATTTGGCGGCCAAAAACCCAGCCATGAAAGGCTTGTCTTTTGAATTGGGGACTGCTTACTACCGCAAGGCGGACTACATCAAGGCGATTGACCCGTTCAAGAGTGCGGTGATTGAAGATCCGGAGAACAAGGAAGCCATCCAGTTGTTAGGCCTTTCCTATTACCTTGCGGGACGTCCAGCGGAGGCGATTCCACACCTGGAAAAAGCGCAATCCTGGTATCCGCGGGCCAACGTCGATGCTTCGTACATTCTGGGCTTGTGTTACATCCAGACCAAAAATTACCCGCAGGCACGGAAGTCCTTCGCCCGGATGTTTGAAGTGCCGGCGGAATCAGCCGCGAGCTACCTTTTCACCGCGCGCATGCTGTTGCGGCAGGAATTCGACCCCATTGCGGAGGAGTACGCGGAGAAGGCGATTGCGATCGATCCCAAGCTGCCGCTCTCACATTTCTTTTTAGGAGAGTTGCACCTTTACAAATCCCGCGTCCCGGAAGCGATCGCCGACTTCCAGAAGGAGCTGGCCATCAACCCAGGCCATGCGCCGACTTATTACAAACTGGCTGATGCCTACTCCCGCGTCCAGAAATACGATGATGCGGAAAGGCTTCTGCAGCGTTCCATCTGGCTGGATGCGACTTCAACCGGACCTTACATCCTGATGGGAAAGGTCCTGCAGAAAAAAGGAGAAGCGGAGCTCGCGGTAAGGGCCTTGCAGCATGCTGTCGGGATGGATCCAAACAATTCCGTGGCTCACCATTTGCTGGGTCAAGCGTACAGGGACATGGGACGGAATGAAGAGGCGGAGCGGGAACTGCAAATTGCTCAGCAGCTACAGGAGAGCAGCGGCAAGCAGTAGGATTCACTGAAGTCGAACTTTACCGTTACGTCGTATCCTTAGATGTTGAGTCGCATCCCGAAACTGGGAAGGGCACGAGTTCACTCGTGCCGCATTGTCTACACGCCCTGCGGCTTTTAGCCGCTGAGGTGTGCTTTTGAAGGCTGCTCGAGATTTTCGTGGAGCGGGGCGGAAAAGAAAACCCCAGCGGCTGAAGCCGAATCCGTTTAGCAGCCGTGTGGCACGACTGAAGTCGTGCCCTTCCCGTTGCTTCGCATCCATGAAATGAAATTGGGAAGACCACGAGTTGACTCGTGCCGCATTCGTCTACAGGCCCTGCGGGTTTAGCCGCTGAGGTGTGCTTGAAGGCTGCTCGAGGTTTCGTGGAGGGGGGCGGAAAACGAACCCCAGCGGCTGAAGCCGAACCCGCTTAGCAGATGTGTGGCACGACTGAAGTCGTGCCCTTCCCATCAGCGCATCCACGAAATTGGGAAAGGGCACGAGTTCACTCGTGCCGCATTCGTCTACAGGCCCTGCGGGTTTAGCCGCTGAGGTGTGCTTTTGAAGGCTGCTCGAGGTTTCGTGGAGGGGGGCGGAAAAGCGAACCCCAGCGGCTGAAGCCGAACCCGCTTAGCAGACGATTGGCACGACTGAAGTCGTGCCCTTCCCGTTGCGTTTCGTACGTCCATTGCGTTTCCTCCGGTCCCTTGCGCCGCATCCCGTCCGTTGCATCGTTCCATTGAATAACGGGCAGACTCACTTCGTCGCGGAAGCTGGGACAGCCGTCTGCTCTTTTGCCAGCCGATCTACAAAGTCTTTAGGGAGTTCATGCAGAAACACGACGAACGCGGCGTTGGTCCAGCCAAAACCGATTACGTTCTGCTGGTATCCAGCGTGGACGCCGGATTCTGAAGACCGCGTTACTACGTTGTATTTTTCCCGGATAGTTCCGTCGCGGCGGAAATTTTCCGCGATGGTGCTCAGGAAATTGTACGAGATCCGATTCGCCTCATCGTTGAACCCGTATTTGCGTAGACCTTCGATGGCGACAATCTGGGTCGGCGCCCAGCCGTAGGGATAGTCCCATTGCACATCCGCATCCGTAGTACTCATCACGAGGCCGCCAGGCTGCTCGAAGACGCTCAGGTTACGCGCCAGCCCGCGGGCCTGCTCGGGAGTCGCGAGGCCGGCCCATAGCGGATAGAAAGTCGTAATGTACTCGTAAGAAGAACGCACGCCGGTGTAAAAGTTGTAGTCAAAAAACATACGGCGCGCCGGGTCCCAGAGATATTTTTGGATTCGATCTTTCCTGTCCTCGGCGCGCTGCTGGAACTTTTGCGCGCTCTCGGTGTGGCCGAGAATCTGGCTCATCTCCTGCAGGTCTTTTTCGGTCTTGTAAAGCAGGCTGTTCAGGCAAATCGGAGCGTAGTGATGGGTGGCCGCGCCATAGGGTCCGAAACGAAAAGAAATATCGAAGCCCGATTCGCGCATGGAACGGTCACCTTTGTAATAGTCCGGGCTGAGATAAATTTCGGTTGTCTTCTCGCACTCCGGCCTCGCCATGGTGGTGGCCGCCTCGCATAACTGCACCGAATACTGAAAACCCACTGATGGAGGTGAGTCTGGGGTCTT
Source organism: Terriglobia bacterium (assembly GCA_963812835.1). Taxonomy (GTDB): domain Bacteria; phylum Acidobacteriota; class Terriglobia; order Terriglobales; family Acidobacteriaceae; genus JAIQFF01. The sequence continues at coordinate 846,167 of CAWEWN010000004.1, read as the reverse complement.
CTCGGCCAGGTAGCCGCGCCCGGCTTCGGGATGCATAAGAAAATAGTTGGCCACTTTGCGATGGATCCCGGCTTCGTCCTTCAAACTCTCCGGCGCCGGACCGTTGCCGAAATCGAAATACCGCGCGAGGCCCGTGGTGCCTGCGGTGTGGGGATCACGGGTCCAGGTCTCGTAGTCCTTGCTCGCGTACCCGTATGCCTTTTCCAGCCAGGCGCGATTTTCATGTCCGGCGGCTTTGTCGGCCTGGTACACGTCCATGATCATGGAGGTAAGAAACGGAGGCTGTGAGCGAGTGAGATAGTAGGCGCGATTCGCGTTCAGGATGGTGCCGTAGTGCTCGATTTCGAAAAAGAAATTTTCCACCATGCCGCGGGCGAGATCGACGCGTCCGTCGCGCAGCAGGCCGAGAATAATGAAGTAGCTGTCCCAGCCATACATTTCGTTGAAGCGTCCACCCGGAACGACATATTTGTTCTCCAGGTAAAGCAGGCCGGGGGAAATCCTTCCGGGATCAATCTGTCCGGGCGCGGTGATGACAGCGGGAAGCGGCCGGACCTGAACCTTGCAGCGCTTCTGCAGTTCCTGCACCGCGGGGGGAGCGGGAAAATCAGCCGGCACGTACAGAACGGAAGCCTCGGTCAGCTTGGGATCGGTGATCGTCTGGCAATCGGTCATCGAGCGGGTGAGGGTGTCCCAGCCCGACGAAATATAAGTAAGGATAGGATCAAGACCTTTATCGGATGGAGAATTTTTTGTTTCAGCCGCAGCAGCGCTGCCGCTCGCCACAGCGAGCCACAGACTGAGGAGAAAAAATATGGCGATCCGGTTGAACCTCGAGGGGGAAGAAACTGCTGTTGAGGTGGTCATGGGTCTTAATAGAACGCGTCTCGCTAGCGCAAAGTCCACCACTGTACCATGCGCGAGGCTAATCAACTTGATATCTTTCGCCGTCTGAGTCGGCTCGAACCCAGTTTTTAGTTTTCAGTTCCCGGTTCTCAGTTTGCCGGCAATGACTACTGCGCTGCCGCTTTAAGGAACGGTCGAAACGCTGTAGAGAACGGTGCCGTGTGGCGGTAAGACTACACTCACAGAATCCGCGGCACCGAGGTCCTTGCGCTCCCATAGGTCCCTCAATTGATATTTCGCCGCAGGCAGCCCCAGTTCGTTCCACGAATACTGGACCTTCGCGCTGGATTCGGTCAGGTTGAAGGCGGCGAGGTAATGGCTGTCTGTCGTATCCGACTTTGCCATCCACACCACTGTCTTGTCGGTCGCGATAACCGGATGATTTCCGCTCGAGTACTGGTCAACGGCAATTACTTCGGGATTGGTAAGCAGCGCGATCGTCCAAGCGTCGGCTTTCGGTAGATCGCCGCCGACCATCAGAGGCGAGGGGAAGATGCACCACAGCGTCATAAATGTTCTCTGCTCGTCGTGGGTAAGCCGGCGTGTAACGCGGTTGCCCCCATCCCGGAGCTGGCCCCAGATATCCGAGCGGCAGCATATCGGCATCCGGCCAGTGTCCCGGTTGCGCCTTCCCTGCCCACTTCGCGACGTTGGCAAACTGATCTCCTAAACCCTGCGGATAATCTACGGTGCTGTGCCACAGATCCCAGATGTCGTTCGAGATGCGCCACATCTGGGCATATTTGCGCATCTCTTCGACCTTCTCCAGGGGTGCAGGCCCCGGAGACAGACTGAGCGCAATCGCCCGGCGGGTTTTGGTGAGGGCTGTGCTCAACATTCGAATTTCATCGGCTTTGTAGGGACGGCTGCTGATGCAATCCACCTTGATCAGGTCCACGTCCCAACTGGCGTACAGCTTCGCAATCGAATCGTAGTAGGCTTGCGCTGCCGGCTTCGAACCGTCAACGCCGTAGTTGTCGAAGTTCCAGGGACAGGTATCGGGAGTGTCTGCCGCGTCGGCCGCGTGGAAAGAAGATCCCTCGATCGGCAGATTTTTATCCAGCGCCTGTTTCGGAATGCCGCGCAGAATGTGGATACCAAATTTTAGGCCAAGTGAGTGGATGTAATCCGCCAGAGGCTTGAAGCCAGCGTCATTCGCCGCGGACGGAAACCGGTTTACCGCAGGAGTGTAACGGCCGTATTTGTCCAGGCTGTAAATGGATGCCTTGGAATTTCCCTCGGGAACGGGATTGCTGACATACCACTCCATATCAACCACGACATACTGCCAGCCAAACGGCTTCAGGTGATCGGCCAGCCACTGCGCGTTGGCTTTGACCTCCGCTTCCTTGACCGTGGTGCCGTAGCCGTCCCAACTGTTCCAGCCCATGGGCGGGGTTGCGGCAAGAAGAGATGAATCGGCAGCGGACCCCAGGGTCGCACTGCCCAAGACCAGTGCAAGAACGAATGGGAGCGACCGATTTTTCATGTTCTTTTCTCCGCCCGGAGGACTTTCTCGGGAACAGTTGCCCAGCTTACATCAAGCGGTCAAGTCGTGGCGGGTATTGCGGCTGCGTAACTTGCAAAAGAAAGCTCCCTTGTCATTCCGAAGCGGAGCTGTTTCGCGCGAGGAATCTGCTTGGTGGTGGCTGAGAAACAGCAGATTCCTCGCGCGACAATGCCGCGCTTCGGAATGACAAGCTTTTAGGCTGCGGTCACGCCCTTACCGGTTCGCGGCTGCGAAGGCGGCGTCTTCGGAGCTTTCGCGGTTGCGGTAGCCGAAGAGTTGACGCTCCTTGACCATTTGCGCGACCTCGACGGGCACCATGTCTTCCCACGAGGTGTCGTTGTCTTTAATTCGTTTCAGTACGTCGCGAGAGAAGATGTGCAGAACGCTTTCATCGATATTGTCGAGTTGCTTGATTCGTCCTCGTTCCACCAGGTGGCGAAACAGGTTTTGTTGCGAGCCGGGTATTTCGAGGTTCTCTACCGTCTTGAGCTGGCCGGTTACATGATCTCGCATGGGATATACGTATAGCCGAAGATCCTTGGTGAATAGTTTTCCGAAGGCCTCGAGAATCCCGCCTTCGAGTTCCTTGTAGTATTCCTCGCTGAAAAGATCGAGCACGTTGACCACGCCCATGGTCACGGCGATCGGTTCTGTTGTGTACCTCGTCAAATAGGCAGCCAGCCGGTAGTACTCGAAATAATCAGAGATCAGCACCGTCTTTCCGACGGCTCCCAGGGTGTCGGCCCGCGCCAGGAAGTCGCTTAGGTCAATCTCGCCGGCTGCTAGGAGATTACGCATGGTGATCTCCATTAGCTGGACGACCTGCTTGTCTTTCACCTCGGGCTCGCTCGCAAAGCGGTCATGAGCACAACGCACCATGTCCATATTGACCTTGGTGACCGGGCGAAAACTGCCACGCTCCACCAATATCGCGCGTTTGCGCAGCAACTCCGATGGTTGCAACACTTCGCCGCCAGGCCCGAAGATCGCGGCTCCGCTCAGGCCCATTTGGACCAGCTTGAGACTCATCACGCGGTTATCAACGTGGCGGAACTCAATGCCGGAAAATTCGACCATATCGATTTCAATGCGCGCAGTGGTCAGATTGTCGAGGAGCGACTCGAGGATCAGGTGCGGTTTGTGATGCAGGAAGAAAGCAGCGTAAAGAAGATTGACGCCGACAATGCCCAGGGCCTCCTGCTGCAGGCCGTTCTCGTTTTCCAGCATTCGAACGTGGATGATGACCTGGCTGTCTTCGTCCCGCGGGTGGGTCTGGAATTTGACGCCCATCCAGCCGTGGCACTCGTTGGTGCCGTGATAATTGCGTGCCGCTACCGTGTCGGCGAAAGCAAAGAAAGCGGTACTGTTGCCGCGCGAAGAGCGCAGGCGCTCCAGATTCAGGCGATGCTCGTGATCGAGCATGCTCTGCAGGCGCTCGCGCGAAACGTAGCGCTTGCAGCGGCCATAGATGGCGTCGCTGACCGCCATATCATAGGCCGACATTGATTTGGAAATTGTGCCGGCCGCCGCGCCCACCTTGAAGAACCAGCGCGCAACTTCCTGCCCGGCACCGATCTCGGCAAACGTTCCGTACCGCATCGGATCAAGATTGATCTTGAGCGCCTTCTGGTTTGTAGTCAGCCTCGGGCGATCATCGGCAAACGGAGTGTCGAGTCGGTTGGTCATGATTAACGTCGCGCTACGAAACTGTGATCCCGGTCGAGGGCCATGGCTCTAGCATGCGCCACGAGATGCGAAACCCTTTACAAACCGAAACGCAAGGTCCCTCGACTTCGCTCGGGATGACAGGTCATTGCCACGATTTCAGGTCATCGCTAACGACAGGTCGCACACGGACGCGCTTAGAACCGGTACATCATGGTGAATTCCAGGAACGAAGCTACCGACCGGTGGCTCTTTTGCGCCGCGGTCAAAACCGGGTCCATGGAGGTCACCGTGTCGTGAAAGCTGTAGATACCAACCGTCTCGCGCCAGAACAGATGTCCGGATGCTGCCGGCGAGGGGATATAGAAGCTGACCATCGGCCCCTGCAATTCGTTGGTGCACTGTCCGTTGGGCACCGAACAGCCCTTGGCGTCGACGTGTTCGGCGCCCTTTAATTTGTAGTCAACCTGCAAACGGAAAGACCAATCGCTCACGCAGTTTTCGACCGCACACTCTTTGTGGAAGTAATCCTTCCCGCCACCCACCGAAGGGTGGAAATCCTGCTTGGTGTAGTTGGTGGTCGAGAGCTGGCTCCAACTGGCGCCGCCGCCTACGAACCAGGTATTGGTGAAGCGATAGTAGACGGAAGATTCCAGGCTTCGTTCGTGCCCATTGGTGTTGTTCAGCGTGTTGTCGTTCGACTTGTGCGAGTTGTCATAGGCCGCGCTCGCTGCCCAGATCAAATGGGTGTTGTCGATGCGGAGTCCGGTACCGATCTTGCCCGACGCGGGAGAATAGCCTCCTCCGTTCAGGCCCAGGCCACCGTAGATGAACGGACGGGGCCAGCTGAGGTGAGGCAGCGAAAAGCCGGAATCGGAGGTTGACGCGGGAAGAACATGGTCCTGGGCCAACACGGGTGTACCCGCCATTCCGAAAAGAACAAACAAAAGTAACGACGCCACGCGCATGATTGCAGCCTCCAGGTGCCGCCGAAACGCTCTTCGGCGCAAACTTCAGGGGGCTTTTATCGGTACATCGAGTGGGATTCTTCAACAGGTGGACCCGGCGGCGAAACTATCGTTTCTCGGTTACGGCTTCAGCGTTGCCACCACTCACCGGGTTGGGACGGGTCTGCGACCCGTCCGGGCCGAGCGCAGCCCGGCAGCGATTTTGAATCTGCCGCTGCCGCGCCAGCGCGGCCTTTCCGGCTCAGAGAGCCGGACCCACATGGTCGGGCTCCATGTTTGCTTTTTAGCTGAGCCAGCCTTGAAGTTCGGAACCACGAAAACATCGCCCGGCGGTTGCGTCGGAATTCCGACCCATCACAGCATCTTCGCCTTTCGCGCTCAAACTTATGTACGCTGCCGTAAATAACAACTTCGCCACTATGGACGAACCTAATCCTCCCAAGCTTCTGGCCATCGACGGACAACCCCAAAGCCTCGAACTCATCAAGCAGACACTCTCCGGCAGCGGACTGGAGATTCTCACCGCGTCCTCAGCCGAGGACGGTCTGGAGATTTTGAAGAGAGCACGGCCGCGCATCGTGCTGCTCGACCTGATGACGCCGGGGGTTCGCGGCGCCGACCTGCTGGAGTCGATTCTGGCGGTTGACCCGGGCACCGAAATCATTCTGATGACCGATGAGTATTCTGAGGAAGCGGCGGTCGAAGCCATTCAGAATGGTGCCTGCGACTATCTCAGCAAGCCGCTCCATGCGGGGACCCTGCTCCGGCGGATTAATCAGCTCTTGTCCTGGGCCGAGGAACGTCGCCGCACTTATCGCCTCGACCATGAACTGATCAACGCCTGCCAGTTCGAAGGAATTGTGGGCCGCAGTCCGGCCATGCTGGATGTTTTTGCCAAGATTCGCCGGGTCGCGCCCCATTTCCGTACCGTCCTTATCAGCGGAGCCACGGGCACCGGGAAAGAGCTGGTTGCGCGTGCCCTGCACAATCTGAGTCCGGTCGCGAGCAATCCCTTCGTGGTTCGCAACTGCTCGGCCATCGTTGAGTCCCTGATGGAGAGTGAACTGTTTGGTCACGTGAAGGGTGCTTTTACCGGAGCCTCTCAAGACAAGATGGGCGTTTTTGAGTATGCGAATCATGGGACCGTTTTCCTTGATGAGATTGGTGAGCTGCCCCTGACCGCCCAAAGCAAGCTTCTGCGGGTTCTGCAGAACCACGAGATACAGCGCGTGGGCTCCCCTGCTCCCAAAACGATCGATGTGCGCGTCATCGCCGCCACCAATCGAAATCTGCGGAGCCATGGTGAACGAGGGCACATTCCGGGAAGACCTGTACTATCGGCTGGCTATGGTTGAGATCAAATTGCCAGGGCTGGCTGAAAGACGAGAGGACCTGCCGCTGCTGGAACGATTTTTCCTGGACAAATTCGCGGCGGAATATAAGAAACCGGTCAGCGGCATGACACGCCGGGCGCAAACCCGCCTGGCCATGTACTCGTGGCCGGGAAACGTCCGCGAGCTGGAGAATGTGATCGGCAACGCCTGCATGATGGTGGACGGAATTGTAATTGACGTCCGCGACCTACCCGAATCCATACGAGGGCAGTCCAGAGATCTCGCGCCGTCCAGGACGACACCATGATCTCCCTCGAAGAGCTGCAAAAACGGCACATGATACGAGTGCTGGAACGGGTCGGCGGAAACAAATCGCAGGCGGCCGAGATACTGGGAGTATCCCGGGCAACCATCTACCAGCTACTCGGACAGCTAAGACCCCGGAGCAGTGCGTAGCCTTTACGGGTAGCGGTGCAAGTCACAAAAGAATAACCCCACCCCTTGTCATTCCGAAGCCAGGTTTATCGGCGAGGAATCTGCTTGTTGCCGGCAGCAAAACAGCAGATTCCTCGCGCGATGAAGCCGCGCTTCGGAATGACAATGCTTTTGGATTTTAGAACTGCGCATCAAGGCATGGCGCTGCGCATGTGTCCCGTCCCTACGCATGTGCTTCAGTTTCGTCGGAAAGTTCGGCGAAGGCCTGTCGCAATTCCGTCGAATCAGGAAAGACTGTAATTCCCCGATGGAGCACTTCCCTCGCCTGTTGGCGTTGCTGGGCGTGGGCCCGAATGCTGGCGGCACGAAGATAAGCTTTGGCGGTGCCTTCGAGGCTTGCCAGCTTCTCTGCCTGGTCGGCCGCATCTGACAGGATGTTGACGGCGACGAAAGCCTTCATCAGGCGCTCGCGTATTTCCGCAACATCAGGCGCTCTCTCCACAGCCTCTTTCAGCCGGTTGATTCCTTCTCTGGCCCGTCCCAACCGCACTTCTGTGTATCCCAATTTACTGCTCAGCACCGGGTCGCTGCCGGAAAACCTGACGGCCTCCTGGTAAGCCGTGCGGGCCTCCAGCAGTCGGCCGAGATTGTGCAACGAATCTCCGCGCAGATGCTCGCGCAGCCCGCGGCTACGCTGGTCGCCGCGAGTGGAATCCAAGGCCTCGAGGGCCTGGCTATACTTGCCGAGGTCGAGGTAAACCATCCCCTTAAAAAGAGCGGCCGGTGTGGCCTTTGGTTCCAGAATCAAGGCGTGCTCGAAGCAGCGCAAGGCCTCCGAGGCGTCCCGCGAACATTCGTACTCCTGCAGCCCGAGCTGGACCCAGGCCATGGGATCGTTGGGCAGCTCCCGAACTTTGATGCGCAACATATCGCGATAAGCAGCTGCCTTCTGGTTTCGCGTTTCTTCCTGGGCCAACTGACCGAAGTGATGAATGAAGAACGGCGCCATGGGCAGACGCCGGCCCAAGGCGTTGATTCGAGGTTCAACCAGTTCGTGCACACGGCCGACAAAATAGATCCCCGGATCGCGCCGGAACAGCCGGCAGTTTTCGTGGACAAAATATGCCGGCGCGGTTCTTGGCACGCGGATGTGAACTCTTATTTACTTCGGCGATTCGGTCCCAGCCCCGGCCAGTCACCGTGGGGATGTAATTTCGGATGGGAACGAGATATCCATCGGCGTGCGATGTAGTCAACAGGTTGGCGATTTGACTCTTCGCGGCCGTGTCCAATTCCTCGTCTGCGTCGAGGACCAGGACCCAGTCGGTCTGCATCAGGTCGAGAGCGGCATTGCGGGCATTGGCGAAGTGGTTTCTCCACGGAATGGAAATTACGGTCGCTCCGTTTTGCCGGGCGATGTCAGCAGTGGAGTCCGTTGAACCGGTGTCGGCCACCACAATCTGGCTGACGATTCCGGACACACTCTGCAGACACGGCCCCAGGGTCTGCGCCTCATTCTTCACGATCATCGAAAGACCAAGCGTGGGCATACTTTCCTCATCAAGCGCTAATCCGCAGACTCGTCCTGTGAGGTATGAGCAACTTCTTCGCCAATGGGTCTTTGGGTTTCGTAGCGCCGGCCTCTGGCTGGCTGTCGCGAGGGCGTCCCGCCCTCGCACGGAGGGCAAGATGCCCTCCGGACAGCCGGCGGGACGCCGGCGCTACGAACACCGCTGATTAACGTCGAATGAGGCACGCAAATTGCTCAGCTCCCTTGGGGACCCATGAGCAAACACGACGACGCCATCGCAGCTTTCCACCAAGGCCGTTTCTCGGACGCCTTGCGTTTGCTGCAGCCATTGCTGGAGGCCGGCGGGAGCTCCGAGCTTTGGAATGATTGGGCTGCGGTGCAGCTCGCCTTAGGGGACATCGAAAGGGCCGAAATAGGGTTTTCCCGAGCCATCGAGCTAGCTCCGGACAACACAGATGCCATTATCAATCTCGGTGTGATGCTGCTCGGCCGCGGCGATTCGACTCGGGCGCTTCCATTGCTGACGAGTGTTTTGCCGTTATTGCCGGCCTCGCACCGGCAAACCGTGAATGCCCTGCTGGCGCGCAATGGGCGGAGAACCCGCTTCCAAGCCAGAGGTCACGGCTGCTGAGGATCGACACCCGCGCATCCTGGTCATCAGCGACACTTTCCCGGACCCAACCGGTGGCCGACGCGACCGCCAACTGCTGCAAATTCTCCACGGATTTCGAGAACTTGGTGCTGACCTCACCTTCGCCGCACGCGAAGGAGTGCACGGCAAAGAGTGCGAGCCTCTGCTATGTCAGGCCGGAATTCATACCTACGCGAACGATTCGGAACACATGGCGGCCCTGGGATCTGAGGTTGAAGCCTCGCACTGGTCCCTGCACGGCGTGCTGGCGCGGGCCCAATTCGATATCGCGGTCCTCATACAAAGCTTCGACCATGGCATCTCGATCCCGGAACAATACCTTGACGGACTTCGGCAACAAGCTCCTGCGACGCGAATTGCTGTTTTCGCCTCCGAGTTGTACGCCGCCTCCGGTCTTGCCGATGAAACTGCCCTCGATTTCGAAACGACCGAAGACTGGTCGACTCGTCAGTGGGAAGCGTTTGAGCGCGCCGATGCTGTGCTGGTCTCGAGCGAAGACGACGCTGCGATGTTGCGCAAATGTGGGCGTGAGTTGCACGTTGAAGTTACTCACCACCTCAACACTGTAAGCCTCGCCGCTGAGACAACAAGGGTATTGGCCCTGAAGCCAAAGCCGCAGTTGAGAGAGAGCTTTTCAGTGAGGTTGGTGGACACCTTGTTGCGCGAGCGCCTGTCAGGAAAAGTTGGGAAGGACAGGCGCTATGCGAGCTCGAATGTCATGCGCGCCTCGCCGAGCAGATGCTGCGCGATGATCAAGCCGGAGAAGGCGCGTGAACAATTGCGGCATATCTTTGGACGGTCGGCAGAATCGGTGCGCGCAGGCTACTTTGCTGCTCAAATCTTCATTATCCTTAGGCGCTGCTACCGGCAACTGGGCAATATGGAGATGGCTGATCGCTGCGCAGCCGAAGCGCGGCGTCGCGTAATCGCCCAAACGCCGCAGGCCCTTCGGGCCAAGCGTAAGCAACTGGACGGTCCGCGATTCTCGGTTATCGTGCCCACGTACAACCGGTTGCCGATCCTAAAAAAATGCCTCGCCGCGCTTGAGGCACAAACCCTTACGTCCAATGACTTCGAGGTAATTGTCATTGACGATGGCTCTTCTGACGGAACTCAGGAAGCGTTGAAGAATTATCATCCGCCCTTCGGGTTCCAGTACCTGCGCCAGACAAATTCCGGAACGGGCGCTGCCAGACGCAACGGCGTCGCCCATGCCATCGGCGAATATCTGCTGCTGATGAATGACGACACTATCTGCGACCGCGACCTGCTGGAGCAACACCTTCGAGCCCAGACCACTTACGGCTTCCAGCGATGGGCCGTGCTGGGGAATTTCGAATATCCCCGCGAGGCGAGGCGCAGGGCGCTCACTCAATATTTCCGCGTCGAGCCCTTCATGTTTCCCCAGGTAAGCATGGAGGCCGGATGCCCCTACGGCTACTCTCACTTCATCACCTGCAATTTGAGTGTCCGCAGAGACGCGGTGATCGAGGCTGGATCTTTCGATTCCACATACAAGCTCAGCGAAGACACGGAATTAGGTATTCGTTTACAGGAGATGGGATACCGCGTGCTCTACCATCCCGAGGCCCACGCCCTTCATGACCACCTTCCCTACCCGGCACGCAATCTGATCCGGCGCGCGCGTGTTTACGGCGCGGACTACTTCTACATGTTTGGCAGGCATCCTCGGGTGATGAAAGAGTGGGCCATGCCGGTGAACTTGACCGGAATGGATGAACCAAATGCGATTCGCCTTCTCCACTATGTCGAGACCCACCGTCACGAGGTGGAGGGGGCAGTGCAAGCGCTGGAGCGCTGGGACTCGGTTGATTTCGAAGCGCTGCTGGCAGATCACGCCGATACTGCCGCGACGGTGCTCAATCTGTTCCAGCAGGCTGTGCCGGCGATTCACTGGTTCTACCTGTTCGAGACCATGCTCCAGACCATGATTCGGGAATTAGGATTGCGGCACCTGGCTCCGGAAGCACTTCCAACGCGGGCCGCAGCCCATGCGGCAGGAGCCACATCATGAGCCAGGTGTCACCGGAGCGAACAGATGTCGCGCAGGCCACTCTTCAAGGGCCGCACGGATCTATTCCCTTCTACCTGTTCAAGACCGATTCAAGCTTCCAGATTGCAAACGACATCTTCGCTGGAGTCACGTATCCGATTGTGCCGCTTGTATCGGGCGTCAAGACCGTCGTTGATATCGGGGCCAACGTGGGTGCCGCGACCGTCTATCTTGCGACGGCCTATCCCGAAGCCAAGGTCTATGCCCTCGAACCCGGAAGCTCACCCTTATCGTTGTTACGCAAGAATGTTGCGTCTTTGCGCAACGTTACGGTGTTTCCCTTCGGCCTTCATTCCGGTGAAAAGACGCTGACCTTATTTCACGGAAAAATTGACAGCGTGGAATCCTCTTTGTCGCCCAGCCTTCGTACGACCAGCGAAAGTGAGCAGATCAACCTGCAGGGTGCGGCTCAATTTCTCTCAGACAACGGCATCGACAGAGTAGACGTAATGAAGATTGATACCGAGGGTTGCGAAGTGCCTATCCTGCGCTCCCTCAAAGACTACCTGCCTGAAGTGAAGGTCCTTTACGTGGAGTATCACAGCGAACGCGACCGCCGTCTGATTGACGGAATCCTGGCGGAAACTCACGTTCTATGGCGAGGGCACGTCAACCTCGCTTACCGGGGAGAATTCTGCTACCTGCAACGCGCATTGGTGCCTGACGAAACCGAAACTCACACGTGTGAAATTCTCATGAACCTGGAGTAGCTGAAAGCACAATCATGTTTGCGATCATTGGAATTCTCGTCGTTTTCGGGGCCGTAGCCGCTGGATATCTGATGGAGCACGGCAACCTCAAGGTGCTGATGCAACCGGCCGAGCTCGTTATCATCGGCGGCGCCGCAATCGGTACCGTTCTGGTGGCCAATCCACTGCACATCCTGAAAAAGATTGCCGGCGGATTTGGCGGCGTATTCGGTGGAAGCAAGTTCAGCAAGCAACGATACCTGGATACCTTGAAGATGATGTACGGCCTGCTGAACAAGGCGCGCAAAGATGGATTGGTGGCGCTCGAAGCCGATATAGAAGATCCGTCGAAGAGCCCTATCCTTTCGAAGTACCCCGCTTTTACGAAAGATCATCACATTCGCGACTTCGTCTGCGACACCATGCGCATGGCGGTCAGTGGCGGCGTCGAGCCCTTTGATCTCGACCAGATGATGGAGCTCGACATGGAAGTGCATCATCACAGTTCCACCCAGCCGGTGCAGGCGCTCAGCACCATGGCCGATTCTCTTCCCGGCCTGGGTATCGTCGCGGCGGTGCTCGGCGTCGTGATCACCATGGGCGCACTCGGCGGACCGCCGGAAGAAATAGGCCACAAGGTTGCCGCCGCTCTGGTCGGAACATTTCTCGGAATTCTCCTTTGCTACGGATTAGTCGGACCGGTCGCGGCCAACATGGCCAAGCTGTCCGAAGACGAGCATGCCTACTATCATGTGCTTCGCGTTCTGATCTCGTCTTTTATGAAGGGAGCGCCTCCCATCATGGCGGTCGAAGTCGCGCGGCGTGCAATTCCGGGGCATGTACGTCCCAGCTTCAAGGAAGTAGAAAAGACCTGCCGCTCGGGCGATGCCTCGGCGACCGCCGCGAAAGCCGGAGCGTAGGGACATGCCGACTCTGGACGAAGCCAAGCGTCCCATCATCATTATCAAGAAAAAAGGTGGACACGGCGGCCATCACGGCGGCGCATGGAAAGTTGCATATGCCGACTTCGTGACCGCCATGATGGCGCTGTTCATCGTCCTGTGGCTCATGAACAGCAGCAAGCAGATTCAGGTAGCGGTTGGCGGCTATTTCAAAGATCCCACTGGAACTTCCAAAAAAGTGGGCAGCAACCAGATCGGCTCGGGCGAGAATTTTACCCTCCATAAAGACGATATGCCGAAGCTGAAGGAAGAACTTCAGATGGCCGTTCGCCAGGTTGCCCATTTTGACAAGCTCAAGAATCAGATCGAGATGACCATCACGTCTGAAGGCTTGCGTATCGAGCTTCTGGAATCGTCGTCGGGAACATTTTTCGACAGCGGGAGACCGGGAGTGAACGGTGACGGCCGCGATTTGCTGGTGGCGCTGGCGGAACAACTGGGAAAGCTTCCCAACCGGGTCTCGATCGAGGGCCACACCGACGCGAAACCGTACGCCACGAACGGCGACTACGGAAACTGGGAGCTCTCGTCCGACCGCGCCAATTCGGCGCGAAGAATCATGGAGGCTAACGGCTTACACGAGAACCAGATCTCGCAGGTCAGAGGCTACGCCGATCAAAAGCTGCGTGTCCCCGGGAACCCGCTCGAGCCTTCGAACCGGCGTATTTCGTTGATCGTTCAGTATGTCGTTAGGGACGAGGACGAAGATACGAAGCATCCTCCGAACGTTACTCCGGACGGGAAGGCCCAACCGAGTGAAGCGACGCCAGCGAAAACTGAGGGTGGGGCGGGCGAACACTAGGGTGGGTCTTCAACTTTTGATTCCCTGTCATCCTGAGCGCAGTGGGATGTTTCGCTTGCGAAACATCCCCGAAGTCGAAGGACCCCTATAGGCTGATGAGTCCACGGTAAGGTAGGGGTCCTTCGACTGCGCAGAGAGTTCGCAAGCGAACTCTCTGCTCCGCTCAGGATGACAAAGCTGCCTCAGTGTGATTGGACGAACCGCTGGATCTGCTTCCGTTCTTCCGCGGATAAATTGAGGAAATTCACGCCGCACCGGCACTCCTGGCTGTATTCAACGCTGCCCTGAATCTGCAAAAGCGTAGTAGCACCGGGAAGCAGCATCCTTACGGTCACGTTTGTCTTGGGGGCGATGGGTTGAGGCACCTCGGCGGCAAGTCCATCTTCGCTGATGTCGGTACACATCGCTTCGTAGCGTTCCCCTGTGCCCATCACATCCAAAAAGAAGCTGAAGTCAGCGGAGACGCGAGGAGCGCGAAATCCGAACGCCCGCACGGGACCGGCATTTTTGTCGTTCTTCATCTGGACACCTAGGACGCCTCGCAGCGTGGCGCACTGTTCGCGAAACAGACACCCTGTCTGAAAATCATACGCCGCCGCTCAGGCACAAACGCTGAATTAGCGCGAAATTAGGCCAAAACACGTTGGCATGGCAATTGCATTAGTCGAAGTGCTTCTCTTCCAGGAAGCAATGCTTGGGGCGGCATTGCGAACTCATTGTTCTCGCATGCCATGGTTTTCGGGATCTCTATCGGCACATCAGTCTGAATTCTTCAGAGGCCAGAGTGCAGGCTTACTGAAATGAGCGCGTGCCGGAGAACTCTGTCGTGCCGCGACCTAGCTAAACGCTCGGAGCTACGAAAGGAAACCGTGAACACGGAAGTGCAAGGTCAAAATAAGCCAGGCCCCCATGTGTTAGTGGCGGACGATGATCTACCCCTGGCAACTTTTCTCGGCCGTCAGCTGGAGTCTGAATCCTTCCAGGTCAACCTGGTCGCGGATGGCGAATTGGCGTCCGAAGCCCTGGCTCGTGACAAGTATCACCTGCTCGTTCTAGACCTGAACATGCCAAAGATGGACGGAGTTGCGGTGCTGAACCATGTTCGCCCTAAATTGCCGAACTTGCCCATCTTAGTTTTGACGGCGCGAACCCAGGTCGAGGACCGCGTACTGTCTCTCGAAAGCGGCGCCGACGATTGCCTGCTCAAGCCTTTCTCCATCTCAGAGTTTCTGGCCAGGGTAAGAGCGCTGCTGCGCCGCAATCCATATCTGCCGGGGAGCCCGCTGCAAGTCGGAGATCTTACTCTCGACAGCCGCGAGTACCGGGTCGAGCGCGCCGGCAAGCGCATCAACCTGTCGGGCAAAGAATTTGCGCTGCTTGAATACCTGATGCGAAATGCGCGTCAGACCCTGACCCGCGCCATGATCATGGAACACGTCTGGAACATGCCGTTCGATAACTCCACCAACCTGGTTGACGTGTACGTCAAGTACGTGCGCGACAAGGTAGACACTGCCGACTTTTCCACGCCGATGATCCGTACGGTCCGGGGCGTGGGCTATGTGTTGTCCGAAAACTGAGGAAAGCCATGCAAGTTCAACGACTCTAATTCTCGACAAGAACAGTTCCTGCGCACGCTCTCAGAGAGCATGCACCAAATGGCGCAGCCGCTCTCAACCATCCAGGCATCGCTGGAAGTGGCGCTGTTGAGCCCGACCACGGCCGCCGAATACAAAGAGATCGCAGAAAACGTCCTCGCTCAACTGCGAAGCGCGGTGGATTCCATGCAGTTTGCCGCCCGCCTGTCGCGTTTTCAGGGGCCCGCAGCCGATATGCGAGGCGTATCGTTGAGCGCTGCTTTGCAGGATGCCATCTCCAGTCTGCAACGCACGCTGGACACGGCGGAGGTCAAGCTCGTGGTCCGCGGCCTCGATCATGAGCCGCTGATTAGCGCTTCGCCTACGCGCTTGCGTCAGATGTTCTTCTACGTGCTGCAGGCGGTTCAGCACTATTCCCAACCGGGAGATCTCGCCAAAATCGAAACGGATAACACAGCGGGTCATCTCAGACTGCGGATACAGCACGTCGCTGCGAAAACCGGCCAGACTGTGCGTCCCTTGTCGCTTCAAGATGAAATAACCGACCGCGCTCTTGCACTGGCCGACGCCATTGTGACCAGCGGAGGAGGCGAGTTTAGTGTCAGCACCAGTCCGCTGCTTATCGTCGCCAATTTTCCATTGCACCATGACAGCAGCACGGCAGCGATCGAAAAACATAAAGCGCCAGGTTTTACGAATTCACCGGTAGAGATTGCTTCACATCGTTTGTCCAAGATGTCTTAACCCAGATGTCTTAACTCGGGACGGCTGGAACGCCGTCACCTTTATTGCGAGGATGATTCACAAAGCCTATGAGCATCGTGCCCACGCCCGCGTGTGACCCTACCCTGGGAGTTCTGATTGTCAGTCCGAACGGCGAGTTGCGCCGTGAATTGATGTCGCGCGTGAAATCTGAACGATGGCGCTTGATGGAAGCAGTCAGTGGCGCGCATGCGTTTGGCCAACTGGAGGCGGAGGAATTTCGGCTACTGCTGCTTGACCCCTCCTTGCCCGACCTGAATTCCAATGAATTTCAGAAGATGGTGCGAACCCAGTTCCCAGACCTGCAGATTCTGCCGCTCGATCGCCAGACTGGCTTGCCGCTGCCGTCGTCCACCCGCGAAACATTGGGCAACGAGCTTGCCGGGTTGTTGGGCACCGAAATGGTGATTACCCACGCACCGGAAATGATCAGCCACGAACCTTTAAATAAAGCAGTCAGTCCGTTGCCCGGAATGATCGGCAGTTCCGCCTCCATGCAGCGCGTCTACCGCATGACGCAACTGGTGGCGCGCCGTGATACGACCGTTCTCGTCCTGGGCGAGAGTGGGACCGGAAAAGACCTGGTCGCTCAGGCCATCCACAATCTGAGTCCCCGCCGGGCAAATCCATTTGTGGTGATCAATTGCGCGGCAATCCCTGAAGCGTTACTTGAAGCTGAACTGTTCGGCTACACCAAAGGTGCGTTCACCGGCGCGGTGCAGTCTCGCATTGGCAGAATTCACGCAGCCCAGGGCGGGACCCTTTTTCTGGATGAAATCGGCGATCTGCCGCTCGGACTGCAATCCAAGTTGCTGCGATTTCTGGAACAAGGTGAAGTACAGAGGTTGGGCAGCACCGACAGCTTTAAGGTGGATGTCAGAGTAGTAGCGGCTACCAACGGAAACCTGCGCAAGCTGGTTCAGGAAAAACAATTTCGCGAAGACCTGTATTATCGGCTGGCAATTTTTCCCATCGAATTGCCGCTCATGAAGGACCGCATGGAAGACCTGCCGACCCTGGCAGCGAGTTTCCTCAGCCGGTTCAGTTCGAACCGGATGTCATTGGGTCCGGAAGCGACATTCCAACTGCTGCAACATAGTTGGCCGGGCAACGTCCGCGAGTTACGCAACGTAATCGAAAGGGCCACCATCCTCGCGCAAGACGAACGGCAGCTGTCGGCCAGACACATTGTGATCTAGTTGAGATGGATGTGTGGGGCGGACACTCTTGTCCGCCGCTTTTGACTTTGATTGAGCTTTCGCCTTTCGACCCTTCCTTATTACTCCAGTCACTGCGCTTCTCAAGATTAGAACTCTTTGGCATCCGCGTTGCATTGCAAGTAGGCATATGTTGCCTACTTCTCATCATCCTGCAATGATTCTGCCGCCCGGCGCGGTCAAGGGTCCGCTTGCGGAGGCGTTCAAGGCATTCATGGCGACAGCGGATCGCATGGAGGCCTCCTACGGTCAACTCCAGGCGGAAGTCGCCCGCCTGCGACGCGAGCTCGAAGAACGCAATGCCGCTCTCACCGTGAGTCTCACGGAAAACAAAAACATTCGGGCCGCACTGAAAAGGATCCTCGACGCCCTGCCCTGCGGTGTGATCGTCATAGACGCCAACGACGGCATCGTTCTGGTCAATCCCGAAGCGAGCCGGCTCCTGGGCACAGCCGCTGACTCCGCTTCCCTGTTGCAGCAGTTTCCTGCGCATATCCAACCGCTATTGAAAGCGGCCATCGCCCGCGACGACGAACATGAAGTCACGCTCGACGCGGAGAAGTCTGCGCGCTGGCTCTCGATCCGTCGCACTGCCTTGCAGGTCGGTTCGTCGCAGGACAACGCGAGCGAGTCAGACCAGTTCGTCCTCATCCTTCGCGACGTGACCGCCCGAAAACAAGCCGAACAGCAGCGCGAGACGTCTCGCCACATGCTCGCCCTGGGTGAAATGGCGGCGGTCCTGGCTCATGAAATCCGAAATCCTCTGGGGAGCATGGAGCTGTGGACGAACGTTCTGGACAAGCAGAGCACGATTGGTGAGGAAGGCAAGTATTGTGTCGAACATCTACAGGCCGGGATTCGCTCGCTATCAGCCACTGTCAACAACGTACTGCAGTTCCATGGTCACGGCTCAGCTGGATTGGTCCCGCTCAAACTGAAAACCGTTTTACAGAACGGAATCGCTTTCATTCGGCCTCTGGCCGAGCAGGCAGGCGTCAAACTGGCAGTCAATCTTGAAATCGACAACGAAGAAATCGAGGGCGACCCCAACGGCTTGCAGCAGGTCATCCTGAATCTCGCCATCAATGCCTTTCGGCACACCCCGGCGGGCGGCGCGCTGAATATTTCGGCCCGCGTGCGAGACAACCTTGTGACTGTGGACTTTGCCGATACCGGCGAGGGCATTGCCGAGCAGGACCTCAAGAATATTTTCAATGCAGGTTTCAGCGGCAGTAATCAACGCCCAGGGCTGGGCCTCACGATCTGTCAACGAATCATGGAACAACATCGCGGCGCCATTCGGGTGCAAAGCCGCGCGTGCCAAGGCACCCGGTTCTCCCTGGAGTTCCCTGTCCTATGACCACGCAACCAAGATCAGTGCTGGTGGTCGATGACGAGCCCGGAATGCGCATGGCTCTGAAGGCCAACTTCGAACGCGACGGCTGGCGCGTGGAGACGGCGTCCGGCACAGTGGAAGCAGCATACAAGTGCGAGCAGACGGCCTTTCCCTTGGTCGTGACCGATGTCTGCATGCCCGATGGCGACGGATTGGAACTGATGCGACGGCTGAGAGCTGCCGACTCATCCACCGCCGTGATCGTGCTGACAGCTTTCGGCACAGTGGCTCAAGCGGTGCAGGCCATGCGCAATGGCGCCTGTGACTACCTAACCAAGCCATTTTCATTCGAGCAGTTGCAGTCAACCGTGGAACGAGTGATGCGGAGTTCGGCCGTGAACGCGCCTTCCTCTCCGACCCAAACGGAAATCGTGGGAAATTCACCGGCCCTGCTGCGCGTTCTGGATCGCGCTCGCCTGGCGGCGCAAACTGACGCCGACATTCTGGTCGAAGCTGAAAGCGGTACAGGCAAAGAATTACTGGCTCGCTTTATTCATCAAGCCAGCCGGCGCCGTGAAAAGCCCTTCATCGCAGTCAACTGCGCAGCCGTACCAGAAGCGCTGTTGGAAAGTGAATTGTTCGGGCATGTGCGCGGAGCTTTCACTGGAGCGACGGTCGCCAAGCCTGGCAAATTTGAGTTGGCCAATCATGGAACGCTTTTACTGGACGAAATTGGCGAAATGCCACTGGAGTTGCAGCCGAAACTTCTGAGAGTCCTGCAAGAGCGCGAAGTTGAACGAGTAGGCGACACTCGCACCGTCCCGGTAAATATCAGGATCATCGCAACCACCAACGTCTCGCTGCAAACCATGGTGGAGCAGGGACGCTTTCGTGCCGACCTTTATTACCGCCTGAACGTGATCCCGCTAAGCCTGCCTCCGCTGCGCGAGCGGTTGGACGACATTCCGGTACTTGGTGAATACTTCGCGGCGAAATTTGCGAAGCAGGGCGGACGTCCTGCACCCTACCTGCATCCTGACTTTCTGAACGGCCTTAAGCGGCACGCGTGGCCCGGCAATGCCCGCGAGCTTTCTAACTTCATACGGCGGGTTGTAACCATGAGCCACGCGACAACCATTGGGCCCGAGCATCTGTTGGCGGAGTTTTCGCGGCCGCCGGTCGTCAAGACCTTTCCCGGCCACAACGGCTTGCAGCCAGGGACGCCGATACGGGAGCTCGAGCGTCAACTTCTGGAAACGACTCTGCAGCTTACCGGAGGCAATCGCACGCACGCGGCCGAGATGCTGGGAATAAGTTTGCGGACGATTCGCAACAAGATTCGCGAATTCGGACTGCCCCCACGGAGGTTTGCCTGATGAGTTCGATGCCCATCATTCAATTTCTGGAGCGCTTCCTGAACGTCACGTCAGACCGCCAGTCGCTGGTCATCAACAACATGGCCAACATCGACACGCCCGGCTATCGGACACGAGACGTTAACTTTCGCGCCGAACTGGATCGCGCAGTTGGATCTCCGGAGCAAGCCAGCATGGCGCCGGTCGCGCACAAAGTATCGGGACTATTGCAGCGTCCCGACGGGAACGACGTAAGCATGGACCGGGAAGGCCTGCTGCTGGCCGAAACCCAGATGCAGTTCCGGATCGGTGTGCAATTCATCCGTAGTGAATTTCATCGCCTGGTAATGGCGATCAACGAAGGGAAAGACTCATGAGCATGTTTTCAGCACTTGAAATCAGCGGCGCCGCAATGGGCGCGGAACGTCAGCGGGCCGAAGTTGTGGCCACCAACATGGCGAATGCCGAAACCACGCGCACGCCGTCGGGCGGGCCCTTCCGTCGGAAGGAAGTTGTTTTTTCCGGCGCCAGCAACTCACCTTTTCAACTCATGCTCGCCGGTTTCCGACGCCTTACCGGACGATCGGCGGTCCATGTGTCGAAGGTCGTAAACGATCCTTCGCCGCCGGTGATGCGTTACGAACCGGGTCATCCGGACGCTGACAAGTCAGGCTACGTGGCATATCCGGCCATCAATCCGATCGAAGAAATGGTCGACCTCATGGGCGCTGCGCGTGCCTATCAACTCAACGCCGCCGCGGTGAGCGCCACCAAGCAGATGATCCAGGGAGCGATGGACATCCTTAAATAGGAGTACTCATGAATAATCTGATCTCAAATCTTCCGGCGTTCCCCAACCTCGATCAGCTAGGATCCACGCCTGCCTCGGGCGCGAGCGAAGGCGAGGGCAACTTTGGTTCGGTGCTGACCAACGCCATCAACCAGGTGGAACAACTTCACGGCAGCGCCGAACAGCAAGTTACCGACCTGCTGAAGGGTGACCGCAGCGACGTCCATAACGTAATGATCGCGGTTGAAAAAGCGGACATTGCGTTTCAACTCATGATGCAGGTACGAAACAAGATCGTAAGCGCGTATCAGGAAGTCTCGCGCATGCAGTTCTAGCAACTCATAAACCATGGCCTCGTTCAATCAGCTTGCGAATCAGGGGAAGAACGCCATCGCGGCGTTCGATACCAAGCAGCTCGTCCTGTTGGCCGGCGGAGCCGCGCTGCTGGTGGGGGTCATCGTTTTCTTCGGGCATCTCATCATCACGCCGGATTTCAAGCCTCTCATGACCGGGATGGAACCGGCGGACGCGCAGGCCCTGGCCAGCCGGCTGGCGGCCAAGAGCATTGAATATCAGATCAGTCCTGACGGAAAGACGGTCAGCGTTCCCGCCGACAAGGTTGACGCCAGCCGCCTGGAAGTCGCCAGCGAAGGTATGCCGCACAGCGGACGGCTGGGTTTCGAACTCTTCGACAAGCTGAACTGGGGACAGACGGAATTCGATGAGAAGGTCAACTACCAGAGAGCACTCGAAGGCGAGCTCGAACGCACCATTCAGACGCTGCGTGATGTGGAGAGCGCCCGCGTCCACCTGGTCATGCCGACCGATTCGGTTTTTCTTGATCGCGAACGTGAAGCCAAGGCATCGGTTATCTTGCGGCTCCGTTCAAGACAACTTTCAGAAGATACGCAGCGCTCGATTGCCAGCCTGGTTTCCGGCGCAGTGGATAAATTGAGTCCGCAGAACGTGACTATCACGGACGCCGATACCAACCAGCCCTTTAGTCGGCATCGGCCAGGTTCAGCAACCGATGCTGAACTGGCGGACGAACTTTCCAAGCGCCTGGTCACCACGTTAGAACCAGTGGTCGGCGCACAACGCATACGCGCCAGCGTGAACGTGGATTACGACAACAGCAGCAGTGAAGAAAATCAGGAGACCTACGATCCCAAGAGCGCAGTTGCAGTCAGCATGCAGACCTCGGAGGAAAAGACGTCGGGCGGGGAAACCACCGGCGGCGTCCCCGGGACCGCGAGTAACGTTCCCAACGCCAACACTCCCGCCAAGTCTGAAGAGGAGAACGACGATACAGTTCAATCTTCGAAGACCCAGAACGCTACGTATGCCGTGGACAAAGTAGTCCGGCACACGGTGCAGCCGGTGGGCCGAATCCACCGGATCACTGCGGCGCTGCTGGTTGATGATGCCGTAGAGGTCCAACAGGCCAATGGCAAGAGCACCGAGACGCGGCGCAAACGAACTGCGGATGAACTCAAACAGATTGAAGTTCTGGCAGCGGCAGCGATCGGCCTTGATGAGAAACGCGGCGACACCCTCGCCGTCCAAAATCTGTCGTTTCAGCAATTGCCGGACCAAATTCCGGCTCCGCCTAGCAAGATGGAGCGGGTTCGCCTGGTGGTGAATGACTGGTCCTCGGTCATTCGATATGTAGGCATCTTCATTTTGTTTGCGCTGGTCTATCTGCTTCTGTTGCGTCCCATCAAGAAGCATGCGATTACGGCTTTCAGTCAGTTGCCCGACCGTTCCGCCGCACAACTGAAAGCGGAAATGGCAACCGTGGCCCCCGGCTCCGCGGAGGTTATTGCGCTCAGCGATGCCGACCGGCAGTCGGTGGGACTGCAAAAGCAACTTGTGGACAGAGCGAAGAGCGAACCGGCGGTTACAGGGCGCCTGGTGCAGGCCTGGCTGCGTGAGGGAGCGCAGTAATCATGAGCGGAGCGCGAGCCAAATCGGCCCTGACCGGCACGCGAAAAGCGGCGATCCTTCTTACCGTAATCGGTGAGGAAGCGGCGGCCGTGATCTGCCGCCAACTTTCTTCCTCTGACATGCAGCAGATCGCAGCCGAGCTCGCCTCCCTCGACGCGATCCCGCCGGAGCTGGCGCAACAGGTACTGGAGGAATATCAACAACAGGCCACCGCCCAACGATTCGTTGTTCAGGGTGGCGCCGACTATACGACCCGTCTGCTGAAAAAAGCGTTCGGCGAGGAAGGCGGCAAAGACCTTGCACAAAAGTTTACCCAGACCAAGAAAAGCGCTGCCGGCAAACTCGACTGGTTGCGAAATACCGATCCCAAGCAGCTCGCGGCGGTTCTGGAGAAGGAACATCCTCAGACCATCGCCTTGATCGTTGCTCACCTGGAACCGCAACATGCGTCACCCATTCTTGCGCTCCTCCCCAGCGAACTTCAGATTGACGTGGTGAAGCGCATCGCGCAGTTGCAGCAGTTCTCGCCCGAGGCGGCAGAGACCATCAGCAACGTTCTCAATCAGAAGTTGAAACAGAGCGGTGGTGAAAAGAAGCAAGCGACGTCGCGCCTGGAAAGTGTGCCCGGCCTGATGAATCATCTGGCCCCGGCCACGTCTCAGGCAATCCTATCGGCGATTGAAAAAGAAAATGCCGAGCTTGCCAACAATATTCGCAACCTGATGTTCACTTTTGAAGACCTGGTCGGTGTTCCAGAGACCGCCATGCGGGACCTGTTAGGAGCGGTCGACAAAAAGACTTTGGCCTTGGCCCTCAAAGGCGCGAGTGAGGCTGTAAAGGAACATATTTTCAAGGCGATGTCGTCGCGCGCCGTCGAAATGCTCAAGGAAGACATGGATGTACTCGGCCGGGTGCGGGCCAAGGACGTCGCCAAGGCGCAGCAAGAAGTGATTGCCAGTGCGCGCCAACTGGAAGCAGAAGGAAAACTCGTATTGAGAGCGGAGTCAGACGATGAGTTCGTCGCCTAAGCTGGCGCGGGTGCAGACTTTCGAGTATCACGATCCCGGCTCAGTAGAAGCCGCCACCGCGAGGGCATCGGGTCCGGTGGAGGACCGTGCGCCGGCCCTAAATGGTAGTCACACGCCTGAGGAATTGGAACTGCAACTGGCTGCCGCTCGCGCCGAAGGGATTCGCGAGGGGCTCCAACAAGCCCAGCAATCGCTCGAGAAAGAACTGGCCGACGAACGCGCGAAGATCGCCGAGGCTCTCCGCCTCTTTGGACAGAAGACCAACGACTACTACGCGCGCGCTGAAGTCGAAATGGTGCATCTCTCGCTGGCGATCGCAGCCAAGATATTGCATCGCGAGGCGCAGGTGGATCGCATGCTGGTGGCGGCCCTGGTGAAAGTCGCCATGGAGAAGCTGCAACGTGGCACGGCGGCGACGGTCCGGGTACGTCCGGAAGAAGTGGCTGACTGGAACCGCTATTTCGAAGGCAACAGCAGCGCGGATATTCGCGTAGAAGTCATGGCCGATCCGTCGGTCGAAGTTCACAACTGCATTCTCGAAACGGAATTGGGGACCACCGAGCTTGGCCTGGACGCTCAACTAAAAGAAATTGAACAGGGCTTTTTCGACCTGTTGGCCCAGAGGCCCGACAACAAATGAACGAGGCAATTCTCGGCGCGTACTCCCAGTGGCTGCACCACTCTTCCACACTACGATGGAAAGGCCGGGTCACACACGTCGTCGGCAATCTGGTTGAATCCGTCGGTCCGTTCTGCTCGGTGGGCGAATCGTGCGAAATGGAAGACTCGAACGGAAACCTGTTCCCCGGCGAGGTTGTCGGATTCCGTGGATCGACCGTGCTCTCCATGCCGCTCGATAAGCCTCAGGGCATACGCTACGGCGACCACATCGTGACCTGGGGCGCAAGACCGTCGTTGCGGGTTGGGCCCGAGCTGCTGGGACGCGTCATAGACGCGCGCGGCAATCCTCTGGATTCTCTCGGCGAGTATCGCGCCACCAGAACAGTTCCTATTGACGGTACAGTGCCGCTTCCCATGAGTCGAGTGGCCATCAGCGAACCGCTGACCTGTGGCATCCGCGCTATTGATGGATTTGTGTCTTGCGGCCGCGGCCAGCGTGTAGGCATATTTGGCGGCAGCGGCGTCGGCAAGACAACTTTGGTCGGCATGATGACTCGCGCCACCGCCGCTGATCTCACCGTACTCGCGCTCGTCGGCGAACGTGGACGTGAAGTTGGAGATTTTCTCAAAGCATTGGGCGAAGAAGGCCGGCGCCGGTCGGTGGTTGTGGTTTCAACGTCCGACCAGTCGCCATTGTTGCGCATTCGCGCAGCGCTGGCTGCCACCGCAGTAGCTGAGTATTTCTCCGCCCGCGGGAAGAATGTCCTGCTGGTCCTCGATTCGCTCACTCGCTTCGCCATGGCACAGCGCGAAATCGGACTGGCGGCCGGCGAACCTCCAACGGCAAAAGGCTATACTCCGTCGGTGTTGGCGATGATGGCGCGACTGATCGAGCGCGCCGGACGGTTTTCTACGGGAAGCATCACAGGCTTTTACACCGTTTTGATGGAAGGCGACGATCAGCAAGACCCTCTTGTGGATACGGCGCGCTCGCTTCTCGACGGACACGTTGTCCTCAGCCGAAATCTAGCTCTTCACAATCACTATCCTGCAATTTCGGTTCTCGACAGCCTAAGCCGTCTGATGCCTGCCATCAGCAGCCCGCAGCAGCTAGAAAAAGCCGGCAGGGTGCGCATGTTGATGGCGGCGTTTGCCAAGGCCGAAGACCTGATTCGTATTGGCGCATACAAGCCCGGCACCGATGCCGTGCTCGACAAGGCCATCGCTTCCCTGCCTGCGATCAACGCCTTCCTGCAGCAAAATCCGTCCGAAATGCCGTCACCGGCCGAAACCTCCCAACGACTGCTGGCTTTGCCCACGTAAAAATGCCATTCCGTTTCAGACTCGATGCGGTTCTACGTTTTCGGGAAAGCGTGGAACTGACCGAAGAGGCCGCCCTGCATCGCATCGTTCGGGAAATTGCGGAAGCCAATCTGGAATTGCAACAGGTCAATCTGAAACAGGCCCAGCTTCGAGAGCAGAGGGAAAGTGACCTGGCGCGAAAAATGCCCGCCGCCCATCTTCTGGAAATTGCAGAGCGTGAGAAGGAGCTTAGCCAGGCAGTCGATCGCCTGCGCGCGCGACTACACCAATTGGACTCTCAGCGAGTCAAGCAAATGGCCATCTATCAAAGCGCGCATCAGGACCGCCAGGTTCTGAGCGAGCTTCGCGAACAGCAACTACGTACGTACGGATTAGATCAGCGGCGGCAGGAACAGAAGATGTTGGACGACATGTTTCTTGCCCGCTGGAAAGACGGCGACTAGGCACACCTTGCCTAGTAACGATAGGCAAGTCTTGCCTAGCAGACACTTCGACGGCCTGTAGTTCGCAAAACTTTATCGGCACATTCCCTCCAAGTCTTTAGTCCACAACAAATATTTCCTCTCAGAATCGGTCCAGGAAGAAAACTTATTTGGACTCCGGCGTGCATATTTGCTCTGTGATCGAGACCGCATTGTGAACGTCACGCCACCAAACTCGAGTGCAGTTGCCGCGCACGGCGCCACGCCAGCGCTGCCCAAGAATCTGTCACTGGCTGATCTGTTGTTCGCCGACTCTCCGGCCAATGCGGGGTCAGACTTCAGGGCCATCGCTGCGACATTGTTCGGCGTTGGGAACTCCACTCAGACCCAATCGCCGATCACGTCTACCAGTTCCGGGAAGAAACCTGCTGCAATCGTGCCTGAGGAAAAACCTGACACGCGCAAGGGCAAAGAAATCTCTGACCCGGCATCTGCTGGCGCAGCCGCCGAGTTACTGGTCGCAGCGCAGACCGTCCCCGTTCCGTTGGTCCAAGCTCCTATGAGTCTGGCCCCGGCCAAGCTGGATATGAGTGACGAAAAACAGTTGAATTCCGGCGCTAGTAATGGAACGTCTCTGGGTCTCGGAAGATTACCTGAACAGCCACAAATCAGCAGCGCCCTGGCAGATGTCCCGGACGATCACATTCTTCCGCCCGCCTCCGGCGATCAGGGCATGCCTCTCGTACAGCCGACGATCGAGAACACGCTTAAAGCGGGGCAACAGATCGCGGCGCCAATTGCAGCGCCAGCAACTGGTGCAGCCCGAAAGAAGGATGTCGACGCTGCCAAGGCGCTAGCTGATCGTTCTCAACCGCTGGCGGTCCCGCAGGATTCGAAACAGCCATCGCCCTCCGTGACCACTGCGAACGGCGCAAAACAGTCGACTGATTCGAATTTCGCAGGAGTCCAACAGAAACCTCCTGCTGCGACCGATCCTGTACCTCCGCCGCCGGTCGAAGCGCAGACTCCCAACGCACCGGCAGACAACGCTCTCGACGGCGTGAGCGCCGAAAAGACCGCGACGCAATCCGCAATAGTGCCCCCGACTGCAGTAGCTGGTTCCAGGAGCACTTCAACTCGCAATTTCTCAAGCAGTCCGACCAAGATCAAAGGCCGCGACGCAAAAGATTCACACACGACACCAGGACTGAGTGCGAAACCCGGGTTCATTCCGGTGGGGCAAGCCATGGGAGGACTTAACGCCGCCGGCAATGCGAAAGATTCACCCGGCTTCCCCCTGTCAGGTCATTCCGGTGCGCACGGCAAGCCGGCTACTGCGAAGCTCTCCGCCGACGCCCCGTCTTCTGCCGCAAGCCTGGCCGATGCCGACGGACCCGATGAGACTCTTCCAACATCCGACTCCTCGCCGGTGACCGCCAAATTTGTGCAGGGCATGAGCCAGTCGGAATTTCGTGTGGGAATGCAGAGCCAGGAGTTCGGCAACATTGATATCCGCACTTCCGTGGCGCGGCACATGTTCAGCGCCCAGATTTCCGTGGAGCACAGCGACGTGGCCAAGTCTCTGACCGCCCAGCTGCCCGGCCTTTACCACCGGCTGGCCGACCAGCAGGTTGCGGTGGGAAACATCGTCATCCAGGGGCAAAGCCTGGGAACGTCGTCAGGACTGGCGCAGGATGCGCAGTCCCAAAGCTGGCAGCCGCAGAGCCACAGCGCCAGCGCCGGCACGACAAAGTTGAATGCAGAACCGGTTCTTCCGGTGATGACCGAAGGGATCGATTCCGCCGGCAGATTGGACATTCGTATTTAGCAGTCACAAATCGCAGTCAGAAAGAGTGTGAAGGAGAAACAACTATGATGATCAATCCACATCGCGATGCCCTTCGACCAAACGTCGAGCACATCGCAAACTGGTTCCAGCAGTTCGACCGACAACAACAGTCCGACTTCAGATTCGCTGGCCAACAGCTCGAGCGATTTATTTCTCCAGCTTCTGGTCGCGCAGCTCAAAACCCAGGACCCGACTTCACCCATGGATCCCACGCAGATGGTCGGACAGATGTTGTCCATGAATCAGCTCAACGAGCTGATCCAGATCCGCCAACTCATGCAGGGCACCAACCCCACCACGACGCCGTCACAACCGACGACGACACCGACAGGAGCCTAAAACCATGCCTAATTTTTCAATTCCACTTTCCGGACTGACAGCCGCATCACAGGCCCTGGCTGTCATCTCCAACAATCTGGCCAACCTCAACACCGTAGGATTCAAGGAGAGCCGGGCATCGTTTCGCGACCTCTTCTATCAGGCGTTCGGAACCAACGGAGCCAACGACCCGATCCAGGTCGGCGAAGGCGTGGCCCTCGGCTCGGTGACGCCGACCTTCACCGGCGGCAATCTCGAAGGCACAGGCGTGCCCACGGATGCCGCGATCACCGGCAACGGTCTTTTTGTGACCGAGAAAAACGGCGTGCAGTCATTCACTCGCGCGGGCAACTTCACGGTCGATTCTCAAGGACAGCTCACCACGCAGGACGGACAGCTGGTCATGGGATATCCCGCCGTCAACGGCGTCGTCAGCCCGTCGCAGAGCCTGGCGCCGCTCGTGATCAACCAGGGCCAGCTCATCCCGGCGCAACCCGACCACGTCGATCCAGACCCAGACCAATCTGGACGCGAGCGCGGCGGTGGGCACAAGTTTCTCCACGCCGATCACCGTTTTCGATTCGCTGGGAACCTCTCACGTGCTGACCTATCAGTTCACCAAGACGGCATCCAATGCCTGGAGCTACAACATCACCCTGCCTGCAGCCGACACCGGCGGCACGGGCGCGCCTACGGTGATCAACGCCGGCAACGTGACCTTCAATCCGGACGGCACCCTGGCCACACCCGCCGCGCCGGTGACTGGCATCGCGATCGCCGGCTTGGCCGACGGCGCTGCCAACATCAACATGACCTGGAATTTGCAGGACGCGAATGGAAACTCGCTGCTCACCCAATCGTCGGCGCCAAGTGCCACCGCCAACACTTTCCAGAACGGCTACGGCAGCGGAACTCTGTCCGACTTCAGCATCACCTCGGACGGAACCATTGAAGGTTCGTTCACCAACAACCAGACGCTGGCTCTGGGTCAGATTGTGCTGGCGAACTTTGCCAACCCGCAGGGTCTGTTGCGGCTCGGCGAAAACAGCTTCCAGACCACACTGTCGTCCGGAGCTCCGGCAATCGGAACCGCCGGCAGCGGCGGCCGCGGGACCATCACCGGCGGCTCGCTGGAACAGTCGAACGTGGACATTGCGACCGAGTTCTCGAACATGATCATCACTCAGCGCGGCTACCAGGCCAACGCTCGAGTGGTCACGACGTTCGATCAGCTCACGCAGGACACGATCAACATGAAGCAGTTGTAAGACTGATGAGTAGCTGAAAGTTAGGTGAGGATTAGAGGGATTCCGGCGCGGTTGTCCGCCGCGCCGGAAAACCTCTGCTTCTATTCCTGCTCTAACCAAACACGCCCCTTTCGACGGTGCGCTGCACGCGAGTGCGCGACAGCGCTAACGCATTCCGTTTCTACTACTTCCCTCACATACTAAAACCAGTCGCTTACCTTCCTTCTTGCCTCTCGCACTGGCAGAGCGATTGCACTTTCGTTGTTCGCGGAGTTCCGACTCCGCGTTACTCGAATCAACGGGACGAGACAAGTAAATGGCCACAGCTCAAGTTGCGCCCGCGCGGACTGACACTCCGCCCGCGCCGGAAAGCGCACCCAATCCGATCGAGGCTTACCACTGGCTCCGCTGCAAGACCACGGCGGAAATTGCGGTGCCCAAAGTTCACCGTCGGCGATCTGCTCAGTCTTCGCAAAGGCAGCGTGGTTCTGACCGCAACACCGGTCGCCGATGATATTCCGCTGCGCGTCAACAAAATCCTGTTGGGCTGGGGACGGTTCGAAGTGGTGAATGACCGGTTGGCAGTTCGCATCACGGAGCTGGCATGAGTACTGCTCCTCAAGTCGAACAGTTGCGCCGTCGCGAGACGCGTCGCGCACTCGCTTCCGAGCGCTGGAGATTGGATGCAGACCGCTGCTGATCAAGACGTGGAGCGCTCTCAAATGGATCACGCATCGCGTCAAGGTGCAGCAAGCGCGCAAGAATTTGCGAGTGTGCGAAAACGTCTCGCTCGGCGAAAAGCGCTTCGTCGCAGTGGTCCAGGTAGATGACGAAAGATTCCTGATCGGTGGAAGCTGCAGGTTCAGTATCGCTACTGAGCCGCTTGCAGGAAGCAAAAACCTTTGCCGCGGCACTTGACCGGGAGGCGGAAAAGATTTCATGACCGCCTGTCCCTGGCTTTTTCGCCTCAGTCTGCTGGCTCGTTGTGCTGAGTTCCGTGTCTGCGTCGGCCGCGACCAAGGCGACTCGGCCGGCACCGGCAACTCCGCAGTCGAACGAAATCCGCCTCACCATGCCCGGCGCGGCAGGCTCCGCCTCCTCTTCGTGGACGATCGTAGCCCTGCTGACATTTCTGACCCTGATTCCTTCCCTGCTGCTGTGCATGACGCCGTTCGCGCGCCTGCTGATTGTCTTTCACTTTCTGCGGCAAGCGCTCGGGCTGCAGTCCACTCCGAGCAATCAGACGCTGATCGGTCTGGCTCTGGTCCTGACATTTTTCCTGATGCAGCCGGTGGGAGCTTCGATCTACACCGAGGCGGTGCGAACCACTGCAGGACGGACAGATCAACGCCATGGATGCGGTGCAGCGCGGAGTCGGCCCGATCCACCAGTTCATGATGCACTACGTTCGCGAAAAAGACGTGGCGCTCTTTGTGGACCTTGCCAAACAGGAGCGCCCGCACGATCCCAACGATCTCTCGATGCGCGTGCTGGTGCCCGCCTACATTCTTGTCCGAACTCAAAGCGGGATTCCAGATTGGCGCAATTCTCTTTCTTCCTTTCATGGTGATTGACATGGTCGTGGCCTCGATCACCACGTCGGTCGGCATGTTGCAGTTGCCGCCGGTGGTGATCTCGACGCCGCTCAAACTGCTGCTGTTCGTGATGGTGGACGGATGGGGTCTTGTTGATTGGTTCGCTGATGAGGAGCTTTAGCTGATGCCGATGCGCAGGTTGTAGACATTTGCCGTCACACGTTGCTCGAGGTGCTGTTGCTGGCGGCGCCGATTCTGGCGATCGCGGTAGTGGTCAGCCTGACCGTGAACGTCGTGCAGGTGCTGACCTCGCTGCAGGAGGCCACGCTTTCGTCGGTGCCGCGCCTTCTGGCGGTCGCGGCCGCAGCGTTTTTCATGATGCCGTGGATGTGGCGGCAGATGGGTCAATACACCGTGAAATTGCTTTCCGATTTTCATCCGTACGTGAAGTAGGCCGAATTCAATGGAACTCTCGCTCACTGAATTGTTGACCGGGCCGCTGGTGATAGGCATCCGAATCTCGGGCCTGATGTTGTTTGCCCCGTTCTTCGGAAACGCCGCCATTCCACCGCGCATCAAGGCAATCCTGGTCATCCTGATCACGGCGGTCCTGTATCCGGCGTACTCGGCGCAGGTTGGCATCGTCACGCTGGCGCAGTGGCCCGGAGTGGTGGCGCGGGAGTTGGTGCTTGGAGTCGCCATCGGACTGGCCACCAACTTTGTGTTTGAAGCGGCCCAGATGGCCGGCGCGATCCTGGGCGTGCAGATGGGATATTCGCTGGTCAACATTCTCGATCCGCAAACCCAGGTGGACACGACGGTCGTCGCTCTGTTCCATCAGTCGGTCGCATTTCTGCTTGTTTCTGCAGCTGGACGTACATCACTGGATCCTTCGCGGCATCGCCCACAGCTTTGAATATCTCTCGCCCGGCGCAATCCATCTGAATCGCGGCCTGACCACCGAATTGCTGCACGGAGTGGCAGGCGTGCTGGGAACCGGACTGCAGATCGCCGCTCCCGTACTGGCCGCAACCCTGGTCGCCGACGTGATTCTGGGATTCCTGGGAAAAGCTTCGCCGCAAATGCCTCTGATGTTATTGGGCCCCGCACTCAAAAGCATGTTGGGCGTGGGACTGCTCGATCACGGTCATCCACTATTGGCCGGCACTGTTTGAGCGTTACTTCACGGAATCCGTGGGATTTTCTGAGCGACTTCTGCATCTGGCGGCGCGGTCATGAGCGAGAACAAGACAGAGAAACCCACACCACGGCGACGGCAAAAGGCGCGCGAGCAAGGCCAGGTCGCGCGCTCGCGCGATCTGTCCGGCATTCTGGCTTTGTCGGGCGCGTTCGGCGTCGTCGCATGGCAGGGCTATTCGGGAATCGAAGCCTGGCAGAAGTCTGTTGCGGCATGCCTTTGAGTTCTCCGGCGCAGATTCGCTCTCGCCGACTGCTCCCTTATTTGTCTGGACCGGTTGGACGCTCGTGAAATGTGTTGTGCCGGTGATGGCAACCGCGTGGACCATGTCCTTGCTGGGAGGCCTGGCCCAGGGTGGTCTTGTATTCGCGCCAGAAGCTCTGATTCCAAAAGTTGAACGGCTCAGTCCGGCGACAGAAATTGAAACAGATATTTTCTCTGACCGGGTTGAGCGGACTTCTGAAGTCGCTGCTGCCGTTCGCGGCCATCTGCTACGTCGGCTTCGCCGCCATCCGTGACCACTGGATCGCGATCGTGATTGCCTCCAACACCAGCCTGTGGACATTCGGCCGCTTCCTGCTCACCGTCCTCTTCGAAGTGACCTGGAAGTCTGCGCTGGTGCTGCTGGTATGGGCGCTCGTCGATTACTTCCTCACCTGGCGAAAGTCCGAAAGCGACATGCGCATGTCGCGCGAAGAAATGCGGCAGGAAACCAAGGATTCAGACG
The DNA here is from genome assembly GCA_963812835.1 of Terriglobia bacterium. Lineage (GTDB taxonomy): Bacteria > Acidobacteriota > Terriglobia > Terriglobales > Acidobacteriaceae > JAIQFF01. Next base: position 813,366 of record CAWEWN010000004.1, on the reverse strand, counting down.
GCAATCCGCAGATCAAGATGCGCATTCGGCGTCTGCAGCGCCAGATGCGCAAGCAGTTGATGTTGCGCGAAACCGAAAAGGCAACCGTGGTGGTCACCAACCCGACCCACTTTGCGGTAGCCATTCTTTACTCAATGGACATGGGCGCGCCCGTCGTCATCGCCAAGGGCCGAAATCTTCTGGCGCAAAAGATGAAGCAGATTGCGCGCTGGAAAGACATTCCGGTGCTGGAGAATCCTCCGCTGGCGCAGGCGCTCTACAAGACGGTAGACGTCGGACAAAGCATTCCGGCGAAGCTCTACACCGCGGTCGCGGAAGTCCTGGCATTCGTTTACCGGGCACAGGCGCAAGTAAGACGACAGGGAGAGGCTGAAAGCCGCTAATGGCAACCATCACCAAACCGAAATTGCCCGGAACGATCCAAAGTTGACTGGATCGTTCCGGCCGCGGCCGTCAGCATGGTCTTCGTCATGCTGGTGCCGATGCCGAGCTTCCTGCTCGACATCATGCTGGCCTTCAGCATGACGGCGTCGGTGCTGGTACTGCTTGACCGCGGTCCAGATTCTTCGTCCCGCACAATTTTCTGTCTTCCCCAGTTTGCTGCTGTTGATGACGCTGTTCCGCCTGTCACTCAACCTGGCCAGCAGCCGGCGAATTCTGCTGCATGGAGCCGAAGGCGCTTCGGCAGCGGGCCGCGTGATTGAGGCCTTCGGACAATTCGTCGTCGGCGGCAACTATGTTGTCGGCTTCGTATTGTTCCTGGCTCTGATTGCTATCCAGTACATCGTGGTCAGTCACGGCGCGGTGCGCACCGCGGAAGTCACGGCCCGCTTCACTCTCGATGCCATGCCCGGCAAGCAGATGGCGATCGACGCCGACCTGAACGCCGGCCTGATTGACGAAGTGCAGGCCCGGGCCCGCCGCGAGCAGATTGCGCACGAAGCGGAATTCTACGGCGCCATGGACGGCGCAGCCCGCTTCAATCAGCGCGATGCGCTGGCCACAATTCTGATTACCGCCATCAACATCATTGCCGGATTTCTGATCGGCGTTCTCCAGCAGGGCGTTCCCTTCCAGGAAGCGCTGAAGACCTACACGGTGCTGACCGTCGGCGACGGCCTGGTCACCATGATTCCGTCGCTGCTGGTTTCCGTTGCCGGCGGCATGGTGGTCACGCGAGCGTCGTCCGACAGCACGCTCTCGACAGATTTAGGCAAACAGCTATTCAGCAGCAGCCGTCCGTTGTGGATCGCCGCCGCAGTGATGACCGGGCTTGCTCTGATTCCGGGGCTGCCGAAACTTTCCTTCATCCTGATGGCCGTCATCATGGCGGCGCTCGCGCGGCGCGCCAAGCCAGAAGCTGGAGGCCGACAAACCGGCAGCCAGCACCGCCGTTGGCAAGACCGCAGGGTGCAGCGGCCTCGACACTCGATCCGCTGGACGCGGCATTGAAGCTGGACGACCTGATGCTCGAAGTAGGCGTCGGCCTCGTGCCGCTGGTAGACGCCAACAAGGGCGGTCAGTTGCTGACCAAAGTCCGTGCGCTGCGCAAACATCTGGCGACACAACTTGGCTTCCTGGTTCCGTCGATTCACATCACCGACAACCTGACCATCAAAGATCTGGAATATGTCGTCTACCTCCGCGGCGTGGAAATCACGCGCTGGGAGATGCGCCGCGATTGCCTGCTGGCCATCAGTTCGCAGCCGACTCCGCCTCCGTTGCCCGGTGTCGACACTCGCGATCCCGCCTTCGGCGCACCCGCGAAGTGGATCACAAAAGACCAGCAGGCCCAGGCGCTGGCGGCCGGTTACGCGGTCGTCGACCAGACTGCGGCGCTGGCAACTCATCTCGGCGAAATCATTCGTCAGAATGCGCACGAACTGCTCACTCGCCAGGAAACCAAGCGCCTGATTGACCGGCTGAGCGAGTCGCATCCCAAGCTGGTGGAAGAGCTGGTGCCCAAGCTCATGACTCTGGGCGAAGTGCAGAAAGTCCTGCAGCAACTGCTGCGCGAACAGGTATCGATCCGCGACCTGGGCACGATTCTGGAAACCATGATCGAAACTGCGGGCGTCAACAAGAACCCGGTTCTGCTGCACGAAGCCATCCGGCACTCGCTGGGACGAGCGCTGGTGCGGCCGCTGCTGGATGAGCACGGCGAACTGAAGGTGGTCACGCTCGATCGCGCGATCGAAGAAGAATGCAATCGCGCGGTGACCGCCCAGTCCGGCAACGCGGCCAGCGCGGCTCTTCAGCCTTCGACCGCCCGCCGGGTCCTTGAAGGTTTGCGAACTCTGTTTGGAGAACAGGCGCTGAGCGCTCCTCCTGTGTTGCTGTGCTCGTCGCCCGGACGTTTTTATTTGCGCAGATTGCTGGAACCGTTTTTACCCAAGATCGTGGTGCTGGCGCCGACCGAGATTCCACCGCTGGTGCCGGTGCAGTCGGTGGGTTCGTTGCGGTAACAATCGAACTGAGGACACAATGACAACGTCACACAAGCCGGTTATACCGACCTGCTATCGGAGAACGAAGCGCGCAACGAGCTCATTCTGTCCGAGCTGTCGCAGGTGTACTACCTGGCGCGCCGGATTCACGAGCGCTTGCCGCAACACGTTCCGCTCGAAGACCTGGTGCATGCTGGAGTGCTCGGGCTGATCGAAGCCGTCCGCAAATACAATCCGAACAAGAATGCTTCGCTGAAATCGTTTGCGTCGTTCCGCATTCGCGGGGCGATTCTCGACAGCCTGCGCGCGCTCGACTGGGGATCCCGGCCGTTGCGCAAAAAAGGCCGCAACGTGGCCGAAAGCATTGCCAAGCTGGCCAACAAGCTGGGACGTCAGCCCACGGAAGATGAAATGGCAGCGGACCTTGATCTGGAAGTTTCGGAACTTCACACTGTTATTGCGGAAATTGGACGGCCTGCACATCGTCGGTCAGATGGTGGGATCGCGATTCGACGACTCCGAAACTCAGGATCTAATCGAAAACGCCCCGGCAAATGAGAACGAGAGCCCTTTCGAAATCTGTCTTCGTCTGAAAGAAGCGATTACCTGGTACAGGCGATCAAGACGCTTTCAGAAAAAGAGCAGATGGTCATCTCGCTCTACTACCGCGAAGAATTGACCATGCGGGAGGTCGCGGCCGTCATGGACCTGGCCGAATCGCGGGTTTCACAGATTCACTCGCTGGCGATCACGAAGCTTCGTTCAGCGATCGCAGAAGATGCAACTCGAAGAGGACACGTTCCGGTAACCCAAATGGACACTCTTACTCAATCTCCAGCAACTCAGCCGCAACGCGTAGTCGTGGCCGCCGGCGACATCAAGTCGGAACAAGTGCTGCCCTGCGATTTTCGCACTGTCGGCGGGATCGACAAGGCCCGGCTTGCCCCGCTGGTCGTCAGCGATCGAGGGATTCGCGGCGCCCGTTCAGCGAAGCTCTGCGCGACCGGCTCGGCCTTACGTCGGAAACTACGACTGCGCTCATCGGAGCAGACGCTCTGCCGGACGTTTCTCGAGAAGGCAGGCAGCTCATATCTGGTTTCCTTGAAGATCGGAAATCACGGCGACATTGCATTGTTGCAGATCGATTCCATGCTGCTGTTTCCGATCGTGGACCGTTTGCTGGGAGGCAGTGGCGGTCCGACTGAATTGTCGCGCGAGCCTACCGAGATTGAAGATCAGATCGCGAAAGAGTTTGTGCGCTTGATCTGTCAGCAATTGCAAACAACGTGGAAGACCTTTGGCGTCTCAGTTTCCCTGGGAGCACGCCAATCGCCCGCTCCGTTGCAGAGATTATTTTCGGCCAGCGACAGCGGGATGGTATTCAGCTTCTCCGTCAATATGCAAGACGCGGGCGGAGACTTCCAATTGATGTTGCCCATCGCCAGCCTGGGATCGTTTCTCGTGGACGGCAGTGTAACTGTCGCAGAGTTTTCCAGGAAAGGGACGATGAACTCCCGCTTTGCCGGCAAGATGCTGGCCACGACCTTCGGCCTCGAACTCAGCCTGCTGGGTTGCAAGGTGCCGGCCGCGGATTTGTTGAATTTGAGCGTCGGCCAGGTACTGCAACTGGGACTTTCCGTTCGCACTCCCGCTGTCCTCACCATTGAAGGTCATGCTTCATTCGAAGCTATGCCGGTACGTACCGGACAGCATCGCGGGGCCCAACTACTCGACCGCGTGCCACAAGCTCAAGCCGAACCGGAGACTACAATATGAAAACTCCAATCGATCTTTTTGTCGAAGCCCTGTCAACCGCTGCCGCCGAGGCGCTTTCCCGAAAAACGTCCGCCGCGTGGACTGTCAATGCAGACGACAAGCCGACGCCGGTCCCCGCCGGCACTCAACTGTTGACGATTCTCATGGTCGCGGAGCCCTCGAAGGCGGAGGCCGCAATTCAAATCAGCGCGGAGAGCGCTCTCTCCTTGGCGACCGCGTTGAGCGGAGCGGCAGCGCCTCCCAAACAGTTCCAGGCAGAGCACGCCGAGGCCGTACGAGCGATACTGGCGGAGGCCTGCGAAAAAGCCGTTGAAGTTCTGGCGGGGACACGCGTCAAGCTGCAACTTGCCAAGGCGATAACCTGGACTCCGGCCGCTCAGATTTCTTTCACCGGACGCGATGGCGCGGCAAAGAGCATCCAGTTTCAATTGCTCTTCACCCCGGACTGGCCGAAAAACGATGCAGGCGCCAAGGCCGCGCCGGCGCCGTCGATGCAAAACGCGAAGGGCGTCAGTGTTTCGCTGCTCGAAAACGTGGAGATCGAAGTCACCCTCCAATTCGGCGAACGGCGGCTTCCATTGCGCGAAATTGGCGAGCTAAGGTCCGGATCGGTGGTCGAGTTGGACAAACAGGTTCACGATCCAGCCGAACTTCTGCTCGGAGACCGCGTGGTGGCCCGCGGGGAAGTCGTCGTGGTAGACGGTAACTATGGTCTGCGGATCACCGAGGTCGTCTAGCGTAACCCTCGGGAGCCATTAGGAGCCTGGGGACAGCCGAGGGCGGCTGTCCGGCGGAGCAACGCTCCGCTAGTTTTTTAGTGGTGGCAAAGTCTGTCGAGCCGCGCTCGACTGGACAGCCGAAGGCGGCCTGTCAGAGCGGAAATTTCCAAAGAGTTGACATTCCGAAGCGCGGCATTCTCGCGCGCGGAATCTGCTGCTCCGCTGCCGGCAAGAAGCAGATTCCTCGCCGATAAACCTGGCTTCGGAATGACAAGAGGTGGGCTTGTTAGGCTCCACGTGGTCCGTCGCGCTGCACGACTAAGATCCCAGACTCTCTGATACGAAGTAAAGTTCCCGCCCGCTTTGGCCGATGTATGGGTTGGTCAAAGCGTTATGATCCCTCTCTCAATTTTTGGACCGACTTCCGTCAGCGCCGAAGCCCTGCTGCGGCTTGAGCTACTCTTGGGCGAGCGGGTAGTAACCCTCAGCGTAATCTCGGATATCGTCAGCCAGGATGCCGGTTTGAAGACCCACGTTCTTCAACTGGCCCGCGATTGCGCGCCCAGCGACGAAACCGACATCAGCGTGGACGAGTGCATTGTTGAAATCGGCATCGAACGCCTGCGCGAGTCCTTGCGGCAAACGCAGTTCTGGCTGAAAGCCAACTAACCTCACAAAACTAATGTGAGGTTAGAACCCGGCTCGCAGCGCGTGTCGCAGCCAGCCGCGCTACCTCCTCGATTCTCATCTGCTTCTCATTTAGTCCATAAGGCCAGCCAATTTTCAATCAGTTAGCGCCCAGACCCCACCTTCCCCAATGGCAGTCGCCGTGCTTTGTGGGTATCGGGAACTTCTATGGACAGTGGATTCTACGCAGCTTGCGCAGCCCTGATGGCGAGGAGCCAGGCGCTTGACCTCGTCGCCAATAACCTCGCGAACACCAGTACTCCCGGCTATCGCGGCCAGCAAAACATCTTCCGGTCATTCCTCGCAACCGCCGCGGGCCATCCCGGATCGCAGCTGAATCAGGCAGTCAACGATTTCGGAATCTCGGGCGGCAGCCAGATGGACCTGACCCAGGGCAATCTGGAACACACCGGCAATGACCTGGATTTCGCAGTTCAAGGACCCGGATTTTTTGAGGCAAAGACAGCCAACGGTACCGTTTACACCCGCAACGGAAATTTTCAGGTCTCAGCCCAGAAGCAGTTGACCACCGCGCAAGGCGATCCGGTCATGGGCGATCAGGGTCCGATAAAGATTGTTGGCGGCCCCGTGACCGTAAGTCCCGATGGCACGATTTCAGTCAACGGAGCCGTCGCAGGCAAGGTCAAGCTGGTGGAATTTCCTCCAGGAACAAACTTTGAGAGTGTCGGCAAGACCTATTACAGTGCCCCCGCGCAGAGCGGCACCCCGGCAAAGCAGTCCACGATAGCGCAGGGATCACTCGAAAGTTCGAACGTGAATCCCGTCGCAGGCGCGGTCGAACTCGTCGCCGTGCAGCGCTATGCGGAGATGATGCAGCGAGCGCTCGGGATGTTTCATTCAGAATTCAATCGCATCGCAACCGAAGATATACCCAAGATCAACCCGTAAAGGAGCCCTATGTTTCGCGCCCTGTACACCGCCGCAAGCGGCATGAACGCGCAGCAGATGAATCTCGACAACGTGGCCAACAACCTCGCCAACACCAGCACGGCCGGATTCCGCCGGCGGCGCGTGCAATTTACCGACCTCTTGTATCAGAACATGATCATGCCGGGTTCGGCGGCCACGCAGCAGACCACCAATGCCGCGGGTTTGCAGGTTGGTTTGGGCACCAAGCCGGGCGCTTCTGAAGTTCTTCAGCTACAGGGAGACTTCAGCCAGACCGGCAACCCGCTCGATCTCGCGATTCAAGGCCAGGGATTTTTTCAGGTCACCATGCCGGACGGTCAAATCGCTTACACCCGCGCCGGAACTTTCCATCTGGACGCACAGGGAAACATTGTGACCGCCGATGGAAATCCCATCGAGCCCGCCATCACTCTGCCGGCCGACGCACTTTCGGTCACCATTGGTTCCGACGGCACGGTTTCGGTTACGCAGCCCAGCCAGACCCAGGCGACCCAGGTTGGCACAATTCAGCTGGCCATGTTTCCCAATCCCGGTGGATTAAACAGCGTTGGCAACAACTTGATGCTTGCCACCACTGCGTCTGGAGATCCCATTGTCGGCACGCCCGGCGGGGCCGAGGGTATCGGCAAACTACAACAAGGTTTTGTCGAGCAATCGAACGTGGATGTGGTGCAGGAATTCGTAGACATGATTCTTTCGCAGCGCTCGTACGAATCGAACTCGCGAGTCGTAAAAGCAGCCGACGAAATGTTCCAGGACCTGAACAGTCTCACACGGTAAGGACGACGGATGACTTCAAGACTGTCCCAGACGTTCGCGACTCTCGCAACACTCCTTCTGGCTGGAGCGTTCGCGCCTGCCCGCGCCGCCGACAATCCTCGAACGCCGATCAGCCGGGAGCAAATACTGAGCGTCCTCAATACGTCTGGAGTCCACGTCACACTCGATCAAATCGAACAACTCTCCACTGTGACCACCGCCGCACCGAATCCACGATTGAAGGTGATCAGCGTGGACGTACTCGATGGAGAATCCGACAAAGTCCGACTGCAATGCGAACAGGCCAGCTCTTGCCTTCCCTTCTTCGTGCTGCTGCATTGGGGACAAACCGGCCGGCAAAATGAAAGAACGACGCATCCCGTCCAGCAGCCGGAGAACATTCTGGTCCGCAGCGGGAAAGCCGCAGTCCTGGTATTCGAGGGAGACTTCCTCCGCATGACGCTGCCGGTGATGTGTCTGCAAAATGGCGGGCTCGGACAACAGGTAAGAGTGCTTAACAGAGAAACAAAGAAGACCTACTGGGCGCGGGTCACCGCATTGGGTGTTGTGACCTCTGTGCTGCCGGATTGATGGACCTATGAGAACAGCGATCACAATTCGAGCGGCTCGTCTGGCCTTCATCCTGGCGCTCTCTTCTAACTTTGTCTTGTCCGCGAGCGTACTTTCGAAAGTCAAAGTCACTCACGATCCGCAGAAGGCCCGCGCCGATTACGTGGCCCGCATGCAGCAACAGACCGTGCCACCGCCCGCCGAGATGACACTGGGTAGCCTCTGGACCTCGAACGGCATGATGACCAATCTGCAGGCCGATTACAAAGCCAGCCGGCTGAATGATCTGGTTACGATCCTGGTGGTGCAGCGCACCACGGCGCAAGCCAGCGGTAATGTCGGCACCCAACGCGATTTCAATACTAATTCCGGAATTTCGGGATTGGCGGGTCACGTCAATGTCAGCGGATTGAACAACCTGCTTACCGCGCAATCATCCACCAAGCTCAAGGGTACGGGTTCAACCGACGCCAGCACCACCATGAATACCAGCCTCGCTGGACAGGTCATCGCGGTTCTCCCCAACGGGAACCTGGTAGTCGAAGCCGAGCGCCTGGTCACGATCAACAATCAGAAGGAAACCATGCTGGTGCGTGGAGTGTTGCGGCCGGGAGACATCGGGCCGGACAACTCGGCGCTCTCGACGGCGCTTTCGAGTCTTGAAGTAGAGCTGAAGGGTAAGGGAGTTGTGTCGGATGCGATCCGCTCTCCCAATCCGCTGATGCGGGCAATTCTATGGGTCATTGGTTTCTGAGATTCCGGTTTCTAAAATTCGCGCTGTTCGCCTGCCTTCTCACTCTGGCAAAGGTTTCACCTGCCATCACCGAGGAGAAGATGGTCCTGGTGCGCGACATCACCACCATCTCGGGTGTACGCGACAACCCGCTGGTGGGCTACAGCCTCGTGGTCGGACTGAACGGAACGGGCGACCGCCGGCAGACCCTGTTCACCACGCAGACCCTGGCGAACATCATGCAGCGAATGGGTGTGCAGATTCCTGCCAATCAGATTCGCGTAAACAATATTGCTGCCGTGTTCGTCACCGCTTCCCTTCCTTCGTTCGCCCGGCCGGGTATGCAACTCGACGTTACCGTTTCGTCTATCGGCGATGCCAAGAGCCTCGAAGGCGGAGTGCTGCTTCTGGCCCCCTTGCATGGGCCGGACGGACAGGTCTATGCCGAGGCCCAGGGACCGCTCACGCTCGGGGGCTATTCCGCGGGCGGAGCTAGCAATAGCAAACAAGTCAATCATCCGACCGTCGGCCGCATACCGAATGGCGGAACGGTGGAGCGCGATACCGCAGTTGACCTGAACCGCTTGAGCACAATTTCATTCGTACTGCGCGACGCCGACTTCACTGCGGCAAAACAAATCTCGACTGTGATCAATCGCCAGTTCAACAAGGAAATCTCGACGGTCGTAGACAGCCGCCAGATCAACGTGAACATCGCCAGCGCCGGTGCGTCCTCAGTTCCGGAGCTGATTTCCCAGATTCAGAACCTTTCGATCAGCGTTCATCCTCCGGCCAAAGTCGTGATCAACGAGCGCACCGGCACAATTGTCATGGGCGGAGACGTGAAGCTTTCCGCGGTATCGGTCCTGCACGGCAGCCTGTCGGTGCAAGTCACAACCACGTTCACAGTTTCGCAACCTGCGCCGTTTTCCAAGCAAGGTCAAACCGTGGTCACCCCTGAGCAGGATGTACAGGCGAAAGAGACTTCCGCCAAGTCGATCCGTCTGGCCGAGGGCGCAAGCGTCGAAGAGCTCATCAATGGACTGCAAACCATGGGCGCAACCGCGCGTGACATCGTAGCCATCCTGCAGGCCATCAAGGCGGCGGGTGGTCTGCAGGCAGAATTGGAGATCCTATGAGCTCAACCAGTTTGATCACGCCCGCAGTCAGCCTCTCCGATCTGCGGGGTACGCAGGCGGCGGAAAAGTTGAAAAATGCCGACCCCGCAAATGCGGCCAAGATCCAGAAATCGGCGCGCGAGTTTGAAGCTGTCCTGCTTTCGCACTGGCTGGAACAGGCCGAACAGTCTTTTGCCACGGTCCCCGGCTCCGACGGGGAGCCCGATCAGGACCCCGGTAAAGACCAGTTTCACGCCATTGCCATGCAAGCCGTAGGCGGTGCTTTGACGGGAGGGCATGGCGGCCTGGGCATTGCAGCCATGGTGGCCAAGCATTTACAGGCTCAAGCGGCCCATAAGACAGCCGCAGACACAACGATGGAAATAAAGGACTTACACGCCGCTCCCGCTCCGGTCAAACCATTGGTTACCCCAAAGGTGACGAAATGATGATTGGACTAAAGTTTTTCCTGGAACTGCCGATAAAGCAGTTGCGCGGAATTGCAGGAGACCACATATGAGAATCGACCTGAACCACATAACGCTTCAGGATTTGGCCCGCGAGGAAAAGTCCCGGAAAGCCGGCCTTAAGGACCCGAGCGCGGCCAACGTAGAGGATAAGACCAGTCTGTCGGCTGATACGAAGGGCATCGCCTCGCTACAAGCTCAGGCGTTGGCGACCCCGGCGGTTCGGCAGGACAAAGTCGACGCCCTGCGCCAGGCGATCCAGCAAGGTGATTACAGGTTGGAACCGGACCAGATCGCGCACGCGATCCTGAGCCAAAATCAGCGCTAGGCGTTCCGGAAACACATTATTAAGGTGAGCTTTCTTGGCAAGCCGAAGCAACGAGGAAGAAGAACGCAAAGTCTCCACATCCCCCGGCGTGGCCGAGGTCCGGGAGCTGTGTGTTCAGTTTCAGCGCGCCATCGCAGCCCTGGCTGCAAACGACATATCCGAGCTTGAAACCGCAACCGCCGCCCAGGACTCACTGATTGACAAACTAAAAACCTGGTTCCACGGACAGCCGTCAGACCAGCAGCCTTCCATCAGAGTCTCGCCGTCGGATTTACGGGAACTGGCGAACCTGACGCAGGTCTACTCCTCGCTGTTGCAGAGGTCATTGCGCACTACCCGGCTGCGTGCGGCCCTCTGCCAGACCTACAAACAAACTCTTCCAGTCGAGTCGGAGCCGGTGGCGGCCACCGGCTGGTCCTGCGAGGCCTGAGCCTATGCCCGGCCTAAACACATCGCTCAACATCGCGGTAGAGGCCCTGAACGCTAATCAGGGAGCGCTGGACGTCACCACCAACAACATTGCCAACGTGAACACGCCCGGCTATACCCGCCAGGTCGCTATCTTGAACGAGGCTCCGACTTTCCAGGACTCCGGCGTGACCTTCGGCGGTGGGGTGACCCTGGACCAATATCAGAGCGTTCGCGATGAATTGCTGCAACTGAGAATCTATGAGGAGACTCAGCAGCAGAATAATTCCCAGACTCAGCTCAATTCGTTGAACCAGATCGAAGGCATCTTTTCTGATCCCACGCAGGGCGTGGGCGGAGCGCTCTCAGGTTTCTTCAACAGCATGAGCCGGCTGTCTACCAATCCAACCGACAGCAATGCTCGCCAGGGGGTGCTGACCTCTGCTAACAACCTTGCGCTTTCATTTCATCAAGCGGTGGCAAACCTGAATTCAGTCGGAACGGGCCTGGACCAGGCAGTGCCGCAAACCGTCAGCCAGATCAACCGCCTGACCAGCCAGATTGCGGCCCTGAACGGCCAAGTGGCACAGATGCAGGGCCTGGGCAAAGAGCCTGGCACCATTCAAGATCAACGCGACGAATTAGTCCGCCAGCTCTCAGGCCTGGTAAATATCTCGGTCACGCAAACCGAACATGGACTGACCTTGACCACCGGAAATGGCGTACCGCTGGTCGTAGCCAACCAGAGTTTCGCGCTACAGGCGAATGCGAACAACAGCGTCCTCGAGCATGTCTACAGCGCCCAGGGCCAAGACATCACCAGCCAGATTCAGGGTGGACAGCTGGGCGGGACAATTCAGGTCCGCGACCAGGTCATCCCGCAACTATTCACTCAGCTGAATACCCTGGCCAGCCAGTTTGCCAGCAGCTTCAACACTCAGCACGCCGCGGGATTTGATACTTCGGGCAACGCGGGACAGAATTTTTTCACTCCCCTGCCGACCACCACCGACGCAGCCGCCAACTTTGGCGTGGCCATCACCGATCCCAGCCTGATCGCGGCCAGCTCCGACGGGTCCGCCGGCAGCAATGGAAATCTCGAGAAACTGATCGCGCTCCAGAGCCAGCAACTCCCTTCGGGCGCCAACCCGATCGATATGTATTCCAACCTGGTGCTGCAAGTGGGCAATCTCGGCGCTAATGCGAAGGCGAACGTTACCGCCAGCAACCTGAGCGTGCAGCAACTCACGGACCAGCGGTCCGCGGTCTCGGGGGTTTCGCTCGACGAAGAAACGACCAACATGATCCGCTACCAACGGGCCTACGAGGCCGGGGCCCGCGTGGTCACCACCGTGGATTCGATGTACGACACACTTATGGCGATGGGAGTCACCAACTAAAATGCGCGTAAATCCTGACATGTCCAATGATGTACTGGCAGCCATCTGGGAGACCCAGAACCAGGAAAATACGGCGTTGCAGCAGATGTCCAGCGGCAAGCGCGTCAACGTGCCGTCGGACGATCCGCTGGCGGCCGCGCAGATGGTCGGCAACCAGGCGCAAACCAGCCGCTCTGATCAATACCTTCAGAACATCGACACCCTGACCAGCCAGTTGCAGACCGCGGATACCGCGCTCGGCTCAGCGGTCACGTCCGTCACCCAGGCCATCACGCTGGGCGTGCAGGGCTCCACCGGAACCTTGTCAGACGCAAACCGGCAGCAGATCGTGCAAAATCTTTTGGGGATTCAAAGTCAGTTGGTGCAGTTGGCCAATACGTCGGTTGGCGGCAGCTACCTGTTCGGAGGCACCGAGAGCACGACCCCTCCCTACGCTGTCGATTCCACCAACCCGTCAGGCGTCACCTACAACGGCAACGCCGGGACCAACACAGTGCAGATTGCGGATGGCTTGAAGCTGCAAACTAACATGCCGGGCAGCCAGCTGTTCCAGAATTCCGCGGGAGATGTCTTCGGCTCGCTGCAAAAGCTGATCACGGCCCTGCAGACCGGCAACGTACCCAACGCCGAAAGCGCGACTAATGACCTCCGCACCGCCTTCGACTCCCTGACCGGACAACGCATTTTCTACGGCAATGCCGTCAACCAGCTCAACTCGACGCAAAACTTTCTGCAGCAGGAACAAGTCACTCTGAAAACGCAGGCCAACAATCTGGTCGGCGCAGACCTGACGAAAGCCGCCACGGACCTGACCCAAGCCACGACTGCACACGACGCCGCCCTGGCGGCCGCGGCGAAGATCCTGCCAACGAGCCTTCTGGATTACCTGAGATAGCCGTGTGGGGCGGGCGCCCTCGCCCGCCGCCTTTGACCTTGATTTTGATTTTGTATTTGGAAGTAATCAGACAGACACTTAACACTCAGAACCAACATCAAAAGCGGCGGACAAGAGGGTCCGCCCCAACACTAAGCCTTCCAGCTTGCCGTTTCCGACGTGGTCTGCGTCGCAGGCAGAGACAACCGACTGTTCAGCTCAACCCATGCCTCTCGCACGCTGAACAGCAACTGGACAAGCTCCCTCAGCACGGCGGCATCCTGCTCAATCTGGGCCCTCATCATTTGCGCGCGCAGCATGGAATAGTAGCGCGACATGGTTACCGCCATCTCGCCACCGTCGTCCATGTTGAGCGACCCTTCTAGCTGCTGTAACGCCAGAAAGCCATGCTTCAGCTTCGCTGAGCGAAGCTCGATGTTGCCGGCTTCCATGGCTTCAATCGCACCGTGCAGGTCACGCGCCAACACATCGTAGAGCATGATGACCAGCTCGATGGGGTTGGCATTGCCGACGGCGGCTTCCTGATAAGCGAGTTGGTTCCGGTTGACGGTCATTGTGATGTCAAATCGAAGTCTTATCCGTTCTTGGAGTTCGAATTCCCCTGAAAGTTCAGTTCTGAGTTGATCTGCTGCTGCAGCAACGGCAGCTGACGCAGCGCCAGGTCGACCTGCGTGTACTGCTGCGTCAAGAGGGTCTTCTGCGTGGCCAGGTAGATCTCGTAGTTGTCAATCTGGTCCTGAAAGCTCTTCACGCCATCGCTCATACCCTTGAGCTCAATCGAGAAGGCGCCCTGCGTCGAATCGGTCAGCGGGTCGAGCTGTGTTGCCAGCGCGGAGGCAAACCCGGTTCCGGTAGCCGGATGGAAGAAGTTTTGTACTCCCGCAAAATCGGAGTTCACTGCCGAGCTCAGCTTGGCGTCATCCACGGTCAGTGTGCCGTCGTTTTCCATGGAGACTCCGAGCTGCGCCAGCGTGTTGATGGAGTTTCCGGTTCCCGTATAGGTAACCGCCGAGAGCAATTCCGTCTGCACCAGGCGCGCCCCGGCGTCGGCTGCCAAAGGCCCGGCGCTGTTGGTCGAAGTGTTAAATGTGAACTGGCTGTTCAGGTCGTTGAATGATGGCGTTGTAGGCGGTGACAAAATCCTTGACCGACTGGGTCACCTTGTCGGTGTCCGGGCTGACTGCGATCTGCACCTGCGTATTCGGTGCCGCTCCCACCAGGTTCAAAGTCAGGCCCGCGACAGTGTTTGCGATCGTGTTGCTGGCGCTGCTGATGGGTACGCCGTCAACGGTCAGAGACGCGTCCGTGCCGGTCGCTCCCTTGGTGAAGGTCAGGCCGCTGCTCCCGGCGTTTACCGTCAAATCGCTGGCCGCGCCGGACGTGTTGCTCACGATCGCCAGGCGAGCGCCGTTGGAATCATTCACCACGCTGGCAGTCACGCCGATGTTCGCATTCGTGATCGCGGCCGCCAATCCGTCCAGAGTGTTGTTGGTGGCGTCAATCGTAATGGTGGCGGCGGGTTGGGTCCCCACCTGGACCGTAAACGTTCCGGCCGCCAGTGGGGTTGTGCTGTTCGCCACTGCGCCCGAGTAGTACGAGGAACTGCTTGCCAGGTTGTTCACCACGATCGTGTGGCTACCTACCGGGGTGGAGTTTGAGGCGGTAGCGGTTGCGATCGCCGGCTCCGAAGAACTGACCGCACGAGCACTGAGCGCTCCCGCTGCATCATTCAGAGTGTCTACTGCGTTGGAGAGGGCTGTCACTTCTGTATTCAACTGAGTAAGCGCGGAAGTCTGTCCCTGCAGTATCTGCTGCTGGGTTTGCCATACCTGCTCTGGCCCGCGCAGGTTGGTGATCAACTGGTTGACCGTCGAGGTTACGTCGATTCCCTGCCCTGTTCCCAGGGACGAACTCAGCGCATTCAGAATGTCGGAAGTTGCCATGTCTTAGCTTCTCTTTTTGTCTTTTGCAGATTCGACGGGCTGTGAGAGGTTGAGCATTTCTTCCGCAGGAATCTGCTGGATCAGGCGACCGCTGGCCGCGTCAATGAACTTGTAAATCACAATGTTTCCGGGCTGCATTTCGACTACAACGTTGGTCGAACTAACATCAGGCTTTTGGTGCGTCTCCACGTGGTCCTTGACCTCTGGAGCCGCTGCCACCGGCACGGGGACCGGCTTGACCACGCGCGGCTCGGGCTGCGAGCCCGCAGGAACAATCGGACTGACACCGTCAATACGCATGGAGGATTACCTTGACCTCGCCCGGCGGGGCTTGTTGCGCCCCGCCGAAGCCGAGTGCGAGGGTTATTGCAACAACTTCAGAACCGACTGCTGCATCTGGCTGGACTGCTGCAATGCGGCCATACCGGTCTGCTGCAGAATGGTCAGACGAGACATGTTCGCAACAGCCGACGGAATGTCAGCGGCGCGGATGCCATCTTCTGCGTTGGTCAGGTTCTGCACCTGGTTGGTGATAACGCTGGAAGCGCTCTGCAAGCGGTTAGTTTCCGCTCCGAGTGCACCACGGTCTGCGGCGACGCCGGCGATGGCGGTCGTCAGGTGGCCCAGTGCGGTCTGAGCAGCAGTTGCGCTGGTCAGGACGTCTGCGCTGATGTTGGTCGGGGTTCCGCTGAAACCGATCGCAGCGCTGGACAACGCGCCGGTGGTGACAGCGATTGAGCTGGATCCGCCGCCCGTGCCGTCGCTGAGGTAGATGGCGGTTGCGGTGGCGGTAAATACCTGCCCACCGTTGTAGTTGGTGCTGCTTCCGATGCGGTCGATTTCAGCCTTGATCGCGGTAAATTCGGCGTTGATCGTAACGCGCTGGGGGTCGCTCACCGTACCTGTGGAGGCTTCAGTCGCCAGTGTCACAGCGCGGTTCAGAAGAGCGGTGACCTGGGCCAACGCGCCGTCCGCCACCTGCAGCGAACCCACGCCATCGCTGGCGTTGCGCGCTGACTGAGTGAGGGCCGTGATATTGGCATGCAACCCGTCTGCAATAGCCAGACCGGCGGCATCGTCCGCGCCCGAGTTCAAACGCGAACCGGACGACAGCTGTAAGAGGGTTTTTTGTAGCGACGCCTGTGTCATGGACAACTGGTTCTGCGCCGCAAGGGACGAAACGTTATTCAAAATGCTAAGTGACATTTCAAAGCTCCTTGTCTAGAGTTTTCGCCTGGTACCGAACCCTGCGGTCTTACCCACTGCCCATATCACCGCTTCGGTTAATCAGGTGGTGCTGTTTTGCTACGGGCCTGTCTATCGGCATTTCCAATTCACCGCATCAATTCGAATCCGATGACCTTGGTATCGGTGACGGTGGTAATGGTTACCCCAGACGCGTTCATCCTGAGGAAGCGGAGTCCTTCGCAGTAAGGACTCCCGACGAAAAACGTATGCATGCCGAACGATGGCAGCGCACGTACCCAGCCAGAACAACTGGTGCTGACCCTCTCAGCAATCCTGCCCTTAATGATTCACCCGCCGAGTGCCGATAAACGGGCTGCAGAATTCTCTCTCCGGACCCGAAAGGCATCGTCGTGATTCAGCTGACCCGATTGAACGGCAACCCCATCGCGTTGAACTCCGACCTGATCAAGTTCGTCGAGAACGCGCCGGACACCGTCATTACCCTTATTAATGGGGAGAAAATCATCGTTCGGGAAACCTCCGACGACGTCATTCATCGCATTCTGGATTTTCGCCGGTCCGTCATGGCCGGATTGCCGTCGTGGGGCGGCTCGGACGTAAACTCGGCAACCCTGACCCGCCAGGAAAACCATCCCAACCGCACTCCGGAGGCCTTCCGCCGTGGATAAGAGCACGATTGGTGGAATTATTCTTGCTCTGGCCGGAATTCTCGCAGGGCTGATCATCGAAGGCGGAAAGATTTCCCAGGTCCTGCAGCCCACGGCCGCCATGATCGTGCTGGGTGGCACTATCGGCGCCGTCATGATCCAGTTTCCGCTGTCGGTAGTTTTCGGCGCCGCCAAGGGATTGATCAATGTCTTTATTGATCGCGCCCAGGAACCCAACAGCCTGATCAAGGAACTCGTCGGTTACGCCAACAAAGCCCGAAAGGACGGCATCGTTTCCCTGGATGGGCAGCTGGCCACAATTCAGGACCCATTCCTCAAGAAAGCGCTGATGCTCGCCATTGACGGCGCCGAACCCGAAGAGTTGCGCAGCATGATGGAACTGGAGCTCGACAACCAGGAAGAGCACGGAGAGAAAATCTCCCAGGTGTTTGAAGCCGCCGGCGGCTATGCTCCCACGGTTGGCATCATCGGCGCTGTACTTGGCTTGATCCAGGTCATGCAGCATCTGGAGGACATCACTGAAGTCGGCAAAGGCATTGCGGTCGCCTTCGTTGCCACCATCTACGGCGTTGGCATGGCCAACATTCTTTTTCTTCCCTGGGCCGGCAAGTTGAAGATCAAGTTTCGTGGAGAACAGGTTCTGCGCGAGATGAAACTGGAAGGCGTGATTTCCATCCTCGAGGGGATGAACCCGCGCATGCTTGAGACCAAGTTGATGGGCTACCTGCCGGAACACAAGCAGGTGCCGGCTGAGAAAGCAGCAGGGGCCAGCGCGTGAGCCGGAAGAAAAAACATAAGGCGCATGTCAATCATGAGCGTTGGCTCGTCTCCTACGCCGACTTTATTACTCTTCTTTTTGCGTTTTTCGTAGTTCTCTATGCTTCCTCGCAGGCCGACAAGAAAAAAGCCGCCCAGGTAGCAGCCTCTATCAAGGGAGCGTTTCAACAGTTGGGTGTGTTCACTGGCTCGTCGCCCGACGGTGTTGGCATTCCAGGAAGCCCCGGGACACCTCGTCCCGAACTCATGGAAGCGCCCATCCGAATCATTAAGGTCGCGAGCGCTACCGACAAGAATAAAGGGGGAAACGGCTTCGGGGTTGACGTTGACGAACTTAGACACGAACTGGAATCCGCCCTCGGCGACGAAATCCGTCAGCATGAAATCCAGATGCGGGTCACTCCCGAGGGCCTGGTGGTCAGCTTACGCGAAGTTGGGTTCTTCAACAGCGGCCAGGCCCAACTGCTAAACAGCGGAAACTCAACCCTGGCCCGCATCGCGACCATCCTGGGAGGCCACGGCTTCGAGATCCGGGTGGAAGGCCATACCGACAACATGCCCGTCCACAATGCTCACTTCAACTCGAACTGGGAACTCTCCACCGCGCGCGCGACCGCGGTCGTGGAACTGCTGGTTGAACACCACGGCTTCGATCCCTTGCTGGTTTCGGCCGCCGGGTACTCCGAATATCATCCGGTACAAGCGAACAAGACTGCAGAAGGACGTGCCGCCAATCGCCGAGTCGACCTGGTGGTCGTCGGTCAGGCAGTCGAAAAGGACAAGGTGGCTCAGAGCGGATCTCCTCCGGCCGGCGAAGAGTAACCAACACGCCGCTCGACAGTGTAAAGATTTTGTAAAGAAGTACCGATATCTCTCACGGCTGAATTGTGCATTCTTAAAGATCTGCCGGTCCGCATTTAATTTCGGGCATAATTTTGCAGTTCTTTGCGTTCTTTGCGGTTTTCCTTCGCGTCCTTTGCGGTTAAGGGTTTCATTGCTCTCATTCGTAAACATTTTGGAATGGCTTCACTGGAGATGAAAGTGATTTCCCTGAAGAAATATTTGGACATGGATCCAGACAAGCCACGGAAGGGCGGGCTTGAATCCGCCGAATTGCTCTCTGCGACTCTGGAATCCTACGGCTCTACCTTAATGGCTGTGGCCAAAAACGGGGTGCGGGCCTGTCCCGCCATGGGTTCCGATCTGCAACAGGCCCTGGAGGGCCTGCACCGGCGCCTGGCATGCGATGTTTCTCCCTCTCTCGTGCGAAAGACGGGCAAGCAGGTAGAAGAACAACTGCAGCAGTGGGCCGGACGCTCAGCCGATTATTTCAAAGCAAAAACCAACGATGTAAAAGAACTGCTGATTGCCTTGGCCAGCACCGCAGAATCAATGGGCAAACAGGACCAGCGCTACGCCAAACGCCTGGGTGACTTCACCACCCAATTGCAAACCATCGCCGACCTCGACGATCTGGCCCAGATGCGCGCAACCCTGGTGATGCGGGCTGCTGAGCTGAAGAATTGCGTCGACGAGATGGCGCAAGACAGCAACAAGTCATTGGCCCAGTTGCGCGCGGAAGTGACCACCTACGAAACCAAGCTCAAGACCGTGGAGCAATTGGCATTCAAAGATCCGTTGACGGGGCTTGCCAATCGCCGCAGCGTAGAGGAACGGATCGAATGGCGCATCTCGACTGACCAAAAGTTCTGCGTCGTCGTGGTGGACCTGAACAAATTCAAACATGTAAACGACACCCACGGTCACGTTGCGGGCGATAGTCTCCTGCGGCAATTTGGTCAGGAGTTGAAATCGAATGTCAGGCCCAGTGACATCGTCGGCCGCTGGGGCGGAGATGAATTCATCATGGTCCTGGACTGCGATCTTGCCGGGGCGCGCGCTCAGATTGAGCGCATGAAGAAGTGGGTGCTGGGCGACTACACCCTTCAGGTCGGAACCAACACAATAAAAATCAATCTGGACGCCTCAATCGGCGTGGCCCAATGGCAAACCGGCGAAACGGCCGTCCAGATCACCGAGCGCGCCGACGCCTCCATGTACGACGTGAAAGAATTGTCGCGCAGCTAGCTGCGGGAGGGTGGCCCATTCAAGCCGCCTTTTGGCTTGAGTGGGGATTTTCCGACCTTCCTCAGCTCTGTCACCCCGACCGGAACCAGATCCTAGCAAAACGAGTTAATCGGCGTTGATGCCGCTAGGACAAGTTTGCCATGACGCGTCGCTCCACCCTACAGCCCTTCTCAGGCGCACAGCTTCAGTGAACGACAAGAATATAAGCCGACACAGCACTGACATTCCTGGTTCGAGTCGAAGCGCAATCTGTCTTGCGAATTGACACCGTGGAAGTGTGGTTTATAGTTGGTCGGAGCAAATCGGTGCGAGCGGCAAGAATCGTTGGCCCAGGCTCGAACCAACACATCTCGAGGTGAGGATCCGATGAAATTATTTTCCCTGGTGGGCTTGCTCGCGGTTACTTTGCTGATGGTCAGTGCAGAGGAGAAGGCGCCGGACGGTTTCGAGCAATGGACAGGCATGTCGCTCAAGGAGCTTGCACCATCGCTGAAAACCGAAGCCGACGCCAGCTCGAAACACATGGCATCGCGCCGCCTGGCTGATTTTCCGCAAGAAATGTTCATGATCGGCCGGCGTCAGGTCGATGGCGTCCCAGAGTGGCACGAGAATCAGGCTGACATATTCTTTGTGCAGTCGGGTACGGCGACACTCCTTGTCGGCGGCACCATGGTCGGCGGTGAGACCACCGAGCCGCATGAAAAACGCAACGGAACCATTCAGGGCGGAATCAAGCGCAAGCTCTCGCCGGGTGATGTGGTGCGAATCGCACCCCAAACGCCACATCAGATCCTGCTCGACGGGTCACCCGAATTCACATACTTCGTGGTGAAGATAAAAGGCTACTAATCTCGTTAGCAGCAATGGGCAAGACAAATGCGCCCTTGTCATTCCGAGCCAGCTTTATCGGCGAGGAATCCGCTTTGCTGCGGCAGCAAAACAGCTCTGCTTTCCCATTCCGCCGACGCTTCATCGCGAAAGCATTGCCACTCTGTCGTTTTCCAATTGTGGCCGTTCGTGCAAGGCACGCTGAATGACTTGTATCTCTTGCTCCAATTCTTTCCCAGCCAGCGCCATGCGCGGCGGACGCACTCTTGAATTACCCATATCAACCTGTTCCTGTACCAGCTTGATCAGTTGAACGAACTTGGGAACCGTATCCATGCGAAGAAGAGGAAGAAACCAGCGGTACAGATCAAACACCTTATGATCGCCGGCACTAGCGAGATTGAACAGAGCGACCGACTCCTTCGGCAGCGCGTTGACCAGACCGGCAATCCAGCCCACCGCGCCGGCTGAGATACCTTCCACAATCAAATCGTCTACGCCTACAAAGATTCGGAGTCGATCGCCGCACAATTCACGAATCGCCGTTACCCGGCGCACGTCAGCGCTTGACTCCTTCACCGCCACCAGATTCTTGTGCGCTTGAGCCAGTTCGTGGATTTGCTGCGGGACGAAATCCGTGCCATATGCAATCGGGTTGTTGTAGAGCATGCAGGGTAATGACGTCGCGCGGAATACGGCCGACATATGTTCATCCATTTCGCGCCGGTCGCCTTGATAGACGTATGGCGGCAATACCATCAGACCGTCGCATCCCAACTCAGCCGCGTATTTGGCAAGAGCGACCACTTCGGGTGTCGAGAGTCCGGCGATAGCTGCCACTACTGGAACACTCTTCGGCACGGCGTTGCGAACGCTTTTCAAGATGCTTCGCTTTTCTTCAGGCGTGAGAGTTGTGGATTCGCCGAGTGATCCCAGGACCACCACTCCGCTGCAGCCATTTTCAATCAGCCAGAGCGCGTGTTTGGCCATGAAGTCATGATCTACTTTCAGGTTCTCGTCGAACGCCGTGGTCATGGCGGGCATAACGCCTTTCCATTCCATTGTTTCTCTCCTCATTGATCTGTTCCGTTTGCCAGAGTCGCCACCCGCGCCGGGTAGATGGGCGGGCGGACCGACTCCAGACTCCAGCCTCTTAAATATTCGAGCGCCGATCCGCACACGCGACCCTGACAGGCGCCCATGCCGACACGCGTATGCAATTTTGCCGACCGCCAGTCGCCGTGCGGCAGGATCGATTTCCATAGGACATCCTCGCACCGGCAAACGATGGTTTCGGGAGTCATGAGCGCGCTGAGTTCGGGCCGCAATTCGAAAGCATCCTCCATCGCGCCCACAAAACCGGCAAATTTCCGGCGACGCGACAAGAGTGACGTACATTCAGCTTCTCCATCGGAAACCACCATTCCGGCGATCTCACCTTCAAGCAGTGACATTTCCAGTCCACCGATTCCCGTAGTCTCGCCAACTGCAAATACGTTTTTCTGGGAAGTACGCAGAAAATCATCGACTACCACCCGCCCGTTGCCAATGTCGCAGCCGAGAAGCGCCGGCAGTTCAAGGTTGGGAACCAGCCCGAAACCGCAGGCGAGAAAATCGCAGGCGACTTCTTTGCGCCGAAGGCCGTTGGTGAGCACAACTCGTTCCAACTTATTGGATCCCTCCGCGCCAACCGGCCACCAGCCGAGGTTGTACGCCGCGCCTGCCAGACTCACCCGGGATTGCAATGCTTGCAGACCCTTGCCGGGTGCGCTCGCCAACCGCAAGAGGAAGCGAAGAATCTTCCGTCGTGAAGCCTGCTCGTAGACGCCTTCAACGACAGCGCCTTTTTTTCTTAAGAATGCGGCGACCGCCAGCAACAGTGGTCCGGTGCCAGCTACTACAATTTTCTTTCCCGACACAGGAAGCCCGCCCTTCACCAGCGCTTGCAGACCACCCGCTCCGGTCACGTTGGGAAGCGTCCAGCCCGGGAAAGGAAGAAAGCGTTCCCGCGCACCCGTCGCGATTATAAGGTCCCTGTAAGAAATCTCTTCCGCACCAGCGTTGCTGCTTTCAACCAGCACTCGATGTTCACTGACCCGGGCCACCACTCGGCTTTCAAGATGGATTGTGGCCTTCGAAGTCTTCAATTTGCCAATCCAGACGGTGGCTTGATGACTCAATTCCAGCGGCTGCCCTGCCGGCGCGCGCCAGATCTGACCTCCGAGTTGCAGGTTGTCATCAACGAGAATGGTTTTCAGGCCTCGTTCCGACGTGCGAGTAGCGGCAGCAATTCCCGCCGGGCCGCCGCCAACAACCAGGACGTGGCAACTCTGGGATTGAGTTTCAGGCATTCGTCTTTACGTCCATTCCGGGTTCGCAATTCGTCTGGCATGTTCGGGTATGAGGAATACCGTTTACGATGGCGCGGCATTCGAAGCAGATCCCCATACCACACAGAGCAGTCCGCGGCTCTCCGTGTTCTGATTTCCTTGACACCACCTGAGCGATTGCCATGGCCGCAGCCACCGTGGATCCGGCCATCACTCTCACCGCTTTGCCGTTGATCAGCACTTCGATGAGATCAGGCATGAAGCACCTGCAGGCTCGGGCGTTTCGGCAGATAGGGCTCGAAGCTGATCTCCGGTACGCGGCCGGCGAACTGTTCGGCCAATAGCTGCGCGGTTCCCAATGAGGTTGTAATTCCCAGGCCTTCATGTCCCGTGGCGAGATAAATCGTATTGTCGTCCTGCCACGGCCCAATTAAGGGAAGCTTGTCGGGAGTGGCCGCGCGAAATCCGGTCCAGGTTCGTAGCACCGACATCGTCGCGAGTTCGGGCACATATTCGACGGCCCGTCGAAGCATTGTCGACAAGATGCCGGTCTCCACGTCTTTCGTGGTCACATCGAATTGGCGAGATGACCCGATCAGGATTTGGCCTGTAGATCTCGGCTGAAGATTGAATGCGACAGAATCGCTCGTAGAAGAGTGCGCGCTCTTGAGATAGGCAAGCTCGACCAGTTGGTGCCGGATAAATCCGGGGTAACGGTCCGTAATCGCCAGATGGCCTTTGCGGCGTCGAACTGGAATGCCGGGCGTGAGCGTGTCCGCCCACTCCCCAGTGGCGTTGACAATGCGTGCGGACGACAATTCTCCATCACTGCCAAGCAATACTCTTCCCGCGCCGGCAGACGATGCTTTCTGTTGATAAATGGTCACGCCCTGCTGCGCTGCCGATTGCATGAGAAATCTGCAGACTGCGGGGGCGTAGACAACCGCATCCTCGGGCACCAGAAATCCTCCAGAAAGCCCGGGCCGCAAATGCGGCTCCACGGAATAGAGGTCGGCGGCATTCAAGACCTTCGTCTCTACTCCCCGCTCCCGATAGAACTCATGCTTACGCTCGACCGCAGCCATTTCCTCCTCGCCGGCTGCGACCCAGATGGTCCCGCACTCCCGATATTCGGCCTCGTGCGGTAGTTGTGCTGCCAGCTTCTTCCACAAGTCCCGCGAGTATCGTGTCAGTTCGAATTGCGCGGCAGAGTCATCCATCACGACAATGTGCCCCATGCCGGCGCCGGTAGCGCCACCTCCCACCACTCCACCTTCAATGAGCGCGACTCGCATTCCTTCGATGGCGCAGGCATAGGCGCAGGCAGAGCCAACGATGCCGGCTCCAATAACGATTGCATCGTAAGTCTCGCTCATCGCTTGCTGATGCCCATGCAGAAAGGATCTCGCGGGTCGAACACCAGCTCCGCCTCAGCATTTATGTAGGCATTCCCGGTGATGCTCGGAATGATTCGCCCATCCTGAATTTCAATACGCCCCTCAAACAAACTGCCCAGAATACTTTCCTGCCGCCAGATCTGCCCCGGTTTCAATTTGCCATCGGCGTACAGGCATGCCATTTTTGCGCTTGTTCCGGTCCCGCAAGGAGACCGGTCATAGGCTCCACCTGGGCACAACACAAAGCTCTTGCTATCGGCGTCGGCCGACGACGGAGCGCCATACAATTCGATGTGATCAATTTCCTCGCCGTTTTCGCCGGTGATGTTTTCCGATTCGAGCGATCGCCGAATGGCCCATGCCAGGGCCGTGAGCTGTTCGACGTTTTCCATATTCAGGGCGATGGCGCATTCTTTCGTCAGGAAAAACCAATTCCCTCCCCATGCGATATCGCCAACGATCCGGCCATGACCGGCAACGTTCAACTCCACATTGCTCCGTGTCCGGTAACTCGGAACGTTGATCACGGTCACCGAGCCATCGGGATTGAGGTTTGCGGTGGCAACTCCCACAGAGGTCTCAATCCGTTGCGGTCCCGCTTGAAGCCTTCCCAGGTAGGCCAGCGTGGCGATCAGTCCGATCGTCCCATGGCCGCACATACCCAGATAACCGACATTGTTAAAGAAGATCACCGCGGCGGAACACTCCGGGTTCGACGGCTCACAGAGTAATGCTCCCACTATCACATCCGAACCCCGAGGCTCATTCACAACCGCTCGCCGGAAATCGTCAAATTCATTTTTGAAGCGTTCTTGACGCTCCGCAATCGGGCCGCGGCCGAGATCCGGACCTCCGGCGATGACGACTCGCGTGGGCTCGCCCCCGGTATGAGAATCAATGACCCAGACTTTGTCTTTGTTGGCTGCCATAGATCAGAACTTTTGCGGAGTATACAATGGCGAGCGCGTTGTGAGAAAACGACTCAGCATCGGGCAGTAGGGCACTCCACATACACGGACGTCATCCTGAGGGACTTCAGTCCTGAAGGATCTGGCGCGCACCGCCCGATCGTCGTAAGGATACAGATCCGCTGCGCGCTAGATCCTTCGCAAGCTCAGGATGACCCCATCATGGAAAGGGGAATCAAAAACTGACGACTACGGGGTATCGCCCTTAATCATGCACAAACATCGCCTCCTCCTGCCATTCATATTTCTGTTTCTGATGCCGCTGGCCCGCGCTGACTCGATGGAAGAGCTCGCGCGGGATTTCTGGACCTGGCGCGCGGCCGAACAGCCTTTTTCTTCCGACGATATCGTGCGCATTGAACGTCCCTCGGGCTGGACTCCGGATTGGTCCCCGAAGGCCGTGGCCGGCTATCGTGCGCAACTCAAGTCATTTGAAACCCGCTGGAAACAGCTTCGAGACCCTTCCGCGCCGATCCCGCAGCAAGTTGATTATTGCCTGATCGGTTCTGCGCTATCCCGCGTCCGCTGGGAGCTGTATCTCACCCGCGGTTGGGAACAGAATCCCTGGTTCTATCTGGATCAAACTCTGGGTGCATATGTTCATCTGCTGCTCGATCCTTCGCCTTTCAACTCCGAACGCACACGCGTCATTCTAAAAACCGTGCAATCGATTCCAGCGACTCTCGAGGATGGCAAGAGCAATCTGGCCCACCCCCTGGCTCCGTTCGCACGACGTACCATCGAGCGCCTAGAAACTACCATCGGATTGGCGGAGTCCATCAAAGAGCTGAAACCGCATCTCGATCCTTCCGCTTCCCAAGGCCTTGATAAGGCCACACAAGATGCAGTCAGCGCATTGCAGTCATACCGGGACTGGCTCAAGCAGCGCCTGCCTTCGATGTCCGCGGAGACCGCCGTAGGACGCGACGCGTACCTGTTCTTTCTAACTAATGTCGCGCTGCTCCCATACACTCCGGAACAACTTCTGGAAACCGGGAGACAAGAATGGGCGCGCGCCGTGGCGTCACAGAATTATGAGGAGCATCGTAATCAGGGAGCGGCCCCGCTCCCGCTCTTCAAAACTCAGGTCGACGAAATGGCCCAGCAGAAGAAGGACGAGATTTCGATTCGAGAATATCTTGAACAGAAACAACTTCTGACGGTTCCATCATGGGTACAACACTATCAATTCAGGCCGATGCCGTCCTATCTGGCGCCCCTGGCCGATCTAACGGAGTCGGACGACTTCACCTCCACCAGTCGCCTGCAGGATGCCAGCACTCGTTACATCGATCCTCCCGCTCCCAGCCTGGGTTATTTTTCTTTGAGTATGGCGAAGGACCCACGCCCCGAGATCGTGCATGAAGGAATTCCCGGGCACTATCTGCAATTAGCTCTCTCGTGGGCGCACCCGGATCTTATCCGCCGTCACTACTACGACTCCGCGGCCAATGAAGGACTCGGTTTCTACGCGGAAGAAATGATGCTGCACGCCGGCTTATTCGATAACAGCCCGCGCTCCCGGGAAATCATCTGGAACTTCATGCGGTTGCGTGCATTGCGCGTCGAAGTAGATGTAAAGCTGGCACTCGGCGATTTCAACATCCAGCAGGCGGCGGACTACTTACATCGCACTGTCCCCATGGATGAGACAACGGCGCATGCCGAGGCATCGTTCTTTGCTTCCAATCCAGGACAGGCCATTTCCTATCAGACGGGCAAACTTCAAATCTACGAGTTTCTCGCCGACGCCCAGCGACGGCAGGGTGATGCGTTCAACCTGCAAGCCTTCCACGATTTCTTGTGGCTCAATGGAAACGTACCGATTGCATTGCAGCGATGGGAGTACCTGGGACCATCAGAAAAGCCAGTCTTGAACTGCACCCGGGACTGAGAATCTGTCGGACGCGCTGCCGGCAGTGGTGCAGTTCGGCTTGCGCATCGGGCCGGTTAAGCGGGAGATCCATCGCTACGCCTGAAAAACGGCTACGCTCAGGATGACAAGGTCGTGTAAAGGACAAACTGCACCACTACCAGGCTGCCATATTGCACCAGTATTTCTTTGCGCTCTTTGCGGTCCTCTTTGCGTCCTTTGCGGTTAGCTTTTCCGTAAACGATCTCTTCTCTCGCGGCGGTTCTGACATCGTCGACATCAGCCATTCTTCGAAGCAGTCCTTTCTTTGTTCTCCAATCCAAGCAGATGTGCTTTGACGTCCAAACCCCCGGCAAACCCAGTCAATTTGCCAGATGCACCGATCACGCGATGACAAGGAACAATAATGGAGATGGGATTTCTTCCGTTAGCAGCTCCGACCGCCCGCATTGCCTGGGGATTTCCGAGTTGCCGCGCAATTTGCCCATAGCTCCGGGTCTCTCCAAACGGAATGGCCAACAACGCTTGCCATACATCGTTCTGGAATTTGGTTCCAATTAAGTCGAGGTTCAGAGAAAACGATTTTCTCTTCCCCTGGAAGTACTCGTTTAGTTGCCGTTCTGTTTCGAGCAGAATGGGATGATCATTATTTAGAACGAGGGCGCCCAATCGGACGCGCTTTGGCTTGTCGTTTTGCCAAAGAATAGCGACGAGTCCTTTGTCGCTTGCAACCAGTTTCAGGTTTCCGACGGGCGAGGGCATTATTTTGTAAGCAAAGTTCACTGCATCCTCCGTAGATAACCTTGAACGACGTGATCAACGATTCATAGCAAACAGGCCCTGAAGGTCAGCATGGGCCATGTAGTCTTTCGCCATTGGCTCTGAAGAACCAGTCTCCAGAAAGGCCTTAGCCAGCCTCGCGAAGTGATTCCAGATGATTTGCGGGATACCCGACCCTGAACTGAGACGGCGTACTCCCAGCTTCTTCAGTTCGGCGGCATCGGGCAAGCCCGGCCATGCCATCAGGTTCAAGGGGATGCCGACTGCGGACACGATTTCCGCAATCTGCTTGGGGTCAGCAAGTGCGGGAACGAAAATCCCGTCGGCTCCGGCGGAGCGGTAAATTCCTGCTCGCGCAATCGTCTCTTTAATGCGCTGGCCTTCGGGAACTAACGCCTGCAGAAAGACATCGGTGCGGGCGTTCACGAATACATCCACTCCCAGTGCAGCGGTTGTCTTTTTGATATTCTCGATTTTCGCCGCGAGCAAGTCCGCTGGATCCGTGCCGTCTTCGACGTTGATGCCGGCAATTCCCGATCCAAGAATCACTTTCAAGTTCTCCCCAATCTTTGTCGGATCGTCAGTGTAGCCAGCTTCCACGTCAACAGAAACCGGAATGCGCACAACCCGCATGATGTTGGGCACCAGGTTTTCCAGTTGCTTGACGGGCAACCCATTGCCATCGGGATATCCCAGCGCCCATGCCACACCCGCGCTCGTCGTGGCGACCGCTTTTGCGCCCAGGCTCTCAACCAGACGGGCGCCGCCCACATCCCATACGTTGGCGAGGCGCAGCGGTCCTGAAGGATCTGCATGCAGTTTGCGAAACACAGCGGTAGCGTCGTTCATCATTTCTCCGATCTGTTGCAGAGGTTTCGACTGAAATTCCATCCGCGCCCTAAATTCCTCGGGGCGGCCTGCTGGAGTTTTCAATCGGTGGAATATTTCTTGGCGAACTGCCTCGATGCCTGTGCGCGATGGGAGTGGTCAAATTCTTCGCCCTTCCATTTGTCTTTGACAATGTCGCACTGTCAGCAGCCCATAGGTGCTGCGCCGCGTACGCACGCCATGGCCGCCACATCTCTGCCCGACCCAGCAACTGCGCCGCACTCATTGCAGTCCCATCCAGGCCCGCGGTCCCGCGAAGGATGCCGATGTCGGTCACTGGAAATGCATCTGTCTGCTGGAAGGCCCGAAGTGCAATGTATTGGGCAGTCCAATCTCCTACCCCTGGGACCGCGCGAAGTCGGCCAATCACTTCCTCGCATGAGCCAGGCACTTCAAAGAAGCGTGGGTTCGCCACAACCGCCTTGGCCAGAAGTTGGATTGTTTCCTTACGGGAACGCGGCATGCCCAGGGCACTCAAATCCGCCGACACCACACACTGAGCCGACGGAAACACGTAACTAAGACTGTCATTCGAGAGAGCAGGCGATGGACGGCCGCATAG
This sequence comes from Terriglobia bacterium, assembly GCA_963812835.1. Taxonomy (GTDB): domain Bacteria; phylum Acidobacteriota; class Terriglobia; order Terriglobales; family Acidobacteriaceae; genus JAIQFF01. Next base: position 783,818 of record CAWEWN010000004.1, on the reverse strand, counting down.
TCTCACGAGTTTGCCGGCTAGCTGCCTTCCGGCCTCAACCGTCACTTGCTGGCCGAGTATTGCGCGGACGGCAAGTTCGAATCCGTCCCAGCCTCCCGGAACGCGTAATCCAGGCCGCTTCGAGACTAATTGTGCCAGGCCGGGATCGCTCGACAAGTGAGTTCCGATGCGGTCCACGTCGGCGTATACATCGAACATGCGTCGTACCCGTAAAGCAACCGCGGAAAGCGCCCGCACGGAGAGTAAATGAATTTGTATGGCGAGGCCCTGGCGCTCTGGATTGTTCGAGACCCCGACAATGCCATCACTTCCCTCAAACGATACTGTTCTGCGGTAAAGGCCATCCCGCACTTCCTCCAGTCCGTCAATGGCGCGCGCCGCAAGATAAGTCAGGAACGAATTCCAGTCATAAGGTGGCTGATAGGCGATGTGCAGACAAACCGATTGATGCAGGGGCAATGCCGATTTGTGTTTGCTCGTACGTCGTAGCTGGGATGGAGGTCGTCGGTAAAGTTTCTTAAAGGTGTCATTGAAACGCCGGACGCTGCCGAAGCCTGCCGCCATCGCAACATCATTCATTGATAGCCGGGTCTCATGAATAAGCTGCTTTGCGAAAAGAATGCGGCGTGTCTGTGCGACGGTGGATGGCGAAGCGCCCAGATGTTCCTCGAACAGCCGTCGGAGATGCCGTTCACCAATGCCAAGTCGATCGGCGAGCATCTCTACGCTAGCGTCGGCCTGGTCGAGAAATCCTTCAGCAATCAGTGCAAGGCCGCGCGAGACGGTGTTCGATGTTCCCCGCCAGCCTGCCATCTCAGGTGATATTTCAGGGCGGCAACGCAGGCAAGCCCGAAAGCCCGCTTCTTGCGCGGCGGCGGCAGTCCGGAAGAATCGGCAGTTTTCAAATTTGGCCGTCTTGGCTGGACAAATCGGGCGGCAATAGATTCCGGTTGACGTTACGCCGACGAACAGATGGCCATCGAATCGTCGATCGCGAGTCTGAAGCGCACGATAACTCACAGCGGAGTTCAGCAATTCCATACCCTTACTATGCCCGATTTGACCCCTCGGATTGGCCAATTTCGGACATGATCATCCTTCCTGGCCTGTCCTTTAGAGCCCTGCAAAGCGCGCCAGGATTCTGCGGCTTTTTACAGGGCGGTTATGAAAATACGCAGAAACTCTTCCGCGAAGCAGGCAAAAATGTTTTACCAATTTTCGCGGCGTCCACTACCCGTAAGCCATTGATTCTACACAGCATCTCAGCCCTCACCCGAGGCATCTAATTGGTGGAGGGACTAATCATGAAGCGATTTGCTCTAGTAGCGGCCATCTTGATTATCGGGCTGACTGCAATATCCGCTGTGGCAACTCCGAAACCCAACAACACGACCGTACCATCGTTTCCGGGCACCCTGGCGAATGCACGTTATGTCTACGTTGCTGCCTATGACGGAGATCAGTTCGATACGAATCTGCTTCCTGAAGATCGGGAGGCGATCAGCTCGGTACAAAGCGCCATTCAGAATTGGGGCAAGCTGACGCTCGTGTACAAGCCTGCAGAAGCCGACGTCATTATCCTTGTGACAAGCCGTCCTTCCGAAGATGTCATGGCCGTGTACGATGGGCACCGGGGAACAAATGCGAATTATCTCTGGCGCGTCATGGGCCGCGACGGTCTTGCTTCGGGCGAGACTCCGCTCGTCACCCAATTTGAAAAAGGATTCGAAAGCATCCAAAAGCACAAGTAGCGGACTCCACAAAGGTGGCGGCGCGTTTCCGATAACCGCGCCGCCTCAGACTTGCATCGCAAATCGGCTCGCCATTACTTTCCAACCCGCGTGAACCAGCCCAGAAATGCTTGAGACGGACACCTGCGTCTTAAATTGAGTCGACCTGTCATTTAAGGAAGTCTGTACGCCAGCGGGCAGACGTTGAACGCAGGCCCGTATTACAAAAAGATCAAATAACGAAAAGAAAGAGCGCGGTCGGATTCCGGAGGCCCAGACTTTTTCTGGCCCTCTTGAAACGAAAGAAGGATTTTTGTTAGAAATTGTGAAGGTTTTTGCAACCGGATTTAATTTGTCGCATCGAAGCACAATATCGCATATCGGAAGCGCCGTGGAACCCTGAAATCTGAAAGGAGTTCCCGCGGCGTGAGACTTCGAACCCCCTACCTGCTTTTGGAGTTCGGATGCTGTACCGCAGTAAGTTCGTTGTGATTGGGCGGCACCTTCACCTCGCCTTGCCCTGTCCCCCTCATCTGTTTGCCCAGGCCTGTTCCCATCCTTTGATTTCTTGCTCCAACTCAAAACCCATCGCCACAATTCAGCTTAAGGCCGGAGGAAGTCATGGCTACGAATTTCATCCAAATTGAAAATGACTCGGAGATCAAACAGCGACTAGAAGCAGAGCGCGCCCGGCTGCGGAAAATTGCCGGACTCGATCAACCCACCCACTTCCACCGGCCGGTGGAACGAGCGTTCACCGCTGAGGAACGCAACCAGGTGACCATTCTGTTCGGCGGCTTCACCTGGAAGCACGAAGACCTGATCCGCGCCGTCTTCCAGGGCTGCGGTTATCGCTGCGAGAAGCTTCCGGTGCCGAACGTCGCCGGTTTCCAGACGGGTAAGGAATTCGGAAACAACGGCCAGTGCAATCCGACCTACTTTACTGTGGGCAATCTGGTGCAGTACCTGCAATTCCTGGAAAAAGAGGGAGTGCCACGCCAGCAGATTCTGGATAACTACGTCTTCTTCACCGCCGGATCGTGCGGCCCTTGCCGCTTCGGTATGTATGAGGCCGAATACCGATTTGCGCTGAAGAATGCTGGCTTCGACGGCTTCCGGGTCCTGCTTGTTCAAGGACAGCGACGGGATCAAAGCAGCCTCGGGTGAGCCCGGATTGAAGTTCACAGTTGATTTTGGCTTCGGCATGCTGAACGCCATGCACCTGGGCGACGTCATCAACGACATGATCTACCAGATTCGACCCTATGAAGCGAATAAGGGCGAGACCGACCGCGTGTTCCGGGAGATGGTCGACGGTCTGTGCGAGGACATGAAGAACCGCAAGTCGTACGAAATTGAACAGATTGCGCCGGAGTGGGCGAAGCCCAAATTCAAGAGCAACAAGATTCTACGAAACACCTTCAACGTGTTCGGCAAATGGCACGAGCACATGTGGGGCAAGGACTATCTGAACGCTCTGCGCGCAGCCCGTGAAAAAGTGAACACCATTGAAGTAGACCGCACTCGGGTCAAGCCCGTGGTGAAGATCACCGGCGAATTCTGGGCGCAAATCACCGAGGGTGACGGCAACTTCCACATGTTCGATTTCCTCGAGCGCGAAGGGGCACAAGTTATTGTGGAACCGATCGCAACCTGGGTCGCGTACCTGATGTATCAGGCAAAAGCCCACGCCAAGGCGAAGTGGCCCGTGAACCGGCCGCATCGGAATCCGGAATGGTACGAAGCGAAGAAGCAATTCGCCAACTACATCGGCCTGCGCAAGAAACTGTGGGGCATCGGCGCGGGCGAGCGCATGTGGAATTTCTTTTACCACCGCACCATCAAGAATATGGGAGGCATCACGCACCACCTGGTGCCGCAAACTGAGCTGGCCGAGATGGCGCATCCTTTCTACAACCAGTTCGCGAGAGGCGGCGAAGGCCACCTTGAAGTTGGCAAGAACGTGTACTACACGACGCACAAGCTGTGCCACATGGTGCTGGCGCTGAAACCGTTCGGATGCATGCCCTCGTCTCAATCCGACGGAGTGCAGTCGGCGGTCGTCAATAAATTCAAAGACATGATCTTCCTGCCGATCGAAACTTCGGGCGAAGGCGAAGTCAACGCTCACAGCCGGGTGCAGATGGCGCTGGGCGAGGCCAAGGTGAAGGCCAAAACCGAATTCGAACAATGCCTCAAGTCCACCGGCAAGACGCTCACGGAGATCAGGGAGTACATCGAGGAGCACCGCGAACTGAAGCGCCCGTTCTATCACGTGCCGCATCGCGAAGGCATCGCGGGCACAGCGGCCCAGTTCATCCTGCACGTCAACGATCGCATCAATCGCGATACACGATTCTGGAAACGTTCGCGAGTTCCCGGAGCAGCCATTCCGGCAACTTCCGGAGACTGATTCGAACAACCTTGCTGCCGAGGCCGTTGAACGTCACTCGCTGTCACTTCTGAAAAGAGGAAGTAATGCACGATCACAAGGCGCCCCAGCTATTTCAGATTCTGCCGCTCCAGCCGCAGCCTTCTCCTGTATCACGCGAGCTCGTGGGCTCAAACCGCATCGATCACGAGACCAAATTCCTGGTAGGCCTTGACGTTGGATCTACCACGGTCAAGGCGGTCGCGGTGGATGCCGCCACCGATCAGGTGCTGTGGCAGGACTATCAGCGCCACGAAACCAAGCAGCCGGAAAAGACGCTGGAGTTTCTGAAGCGCATGGAAACCGAGGTCGGGATCAATCGCAGCAATACGCGCATGTTCCTGACCGGTTCGGGCGGTGGGGAGATTGCCAACCGAATCGGCGCCAAGTTCGTGCAGGAAGTCACGGCGGTTTCGCTGGCGGTGGAAAAACTTCATCCCGAGGTTTACTCGGTCGTCGAGCTGGGCGGTCAGGACGCGAAGATCATCGTCTTCAAGGATGACGACGAGACCGGCCGCAAAAAGAAAATCCCTTCGATGAACGACAAGTGCGCCGGCGGCACCGGCGCGGTCATCGACAAGATCAACGCCAAGCTGAAGATTCCCGACCGACCTGCTCGCCGAACAGGGCTATCACGGCGTCAAGCTCCACAAAGTGGCCGGCAAGTGCGGCGTATTCGCGGAAACGGACATCAACGGTCTGCAGAAGGTCGGTACACCGTCGGACGAACTGATGGCGTCTCTGTTCGAGGCGATCGTGCTGCAGAATCTCAGCGTGCTCACTCGCGGCCACACTCTGCGGCCGCACGTTCTGCTTCTAGGCGGTCCCAACAGTTTCATTCGCGGCATGCGCGAAGCCTGGCAGGCCAACATTCCCCGCATGTGGAAGGAGCGCAAAGTTGCGATTCCCGACGGGGCCAAGCCCGAAGATTTGATCAAGGTCCCGCAGAACGCCCAGTATTTTGCTGCGTTGGGCGCCATCGAATTCGGACGCTCCGAAGATGATTTTGTCGGCTGCTATCGCGGCTATGACGATTTAATTCAATACATCGAATTTGGCCGGCAGGAGGAGAAGGCGAAATCTGGCGGCAAGGGACTGGTGGAGAAACCGGAGGACCTTCCGGTGTTCAAGGAAGCCTATCGCCGCAAGAAATTCACGCCTGCAGCTTTTCAGAAAGGCAGCACAGTCGGAGGCTTCATCGGCATTGACGGAGGCTCCACGTCTACCAAGGCGGTGCTGCTCGATGAAAACGGCACCATCCTGTGCAAGGCCTACCAGCTCTCGAACGGCAATCCGATTCAGGACACGATTGAAATGTTTGAAAACCTGCGCGGACAGGTGGAAGCGCAGAGCGCCAAACTCGAAGTGCTGGGCGTAGCCACGACCGGCTATGCCAAGGACATCCTGAAAGATGTTTTGCATGCGGACGTCGCGCTGGTCGAGACCGTGGCCCACACCGAGTCGGCGCTCAAGTTTTACGACGATCCGCACGTGATCGTGGATGTGGGCGGGCAGGACATCAAGATCATCATCCTGCACAACGGCCGGGTAAAGGATTTCAAGCTGAACACGCAGTGCTCGGCCGGCAACGGCTACTTTCTGCAATCCACCGCGGAAGGATTCGGCTTGGGCGTCGAGCAATATGCCGATCTGGCTTTCTCGGCGCAAATCCATGCCGGTGTTCGGCTACGGCTGTGCTGTCTTCATGCAGTCCGACATTGTGAACTTCCAGCGGCAGGGTTGGCGCGCCGAAGAAATCCTGGCCGGGCTGGCCGCGGTTCTTCCCAAGAACGTCTTCCTGTACGTGGCCAGCATTCCAAACCTTGCTGCACTGGGCACCCGTTTTGTTCTGCAGGGCGGGACGCAGAACAACATGGCGGTGGTGAAGGCCGAAGTGGATTTCATCAACAACAGCTTCCGGGCGACCGGCAAGAAGCCCGAAATCATCGTTCACGAATTCTGTGGCGAGTCCGGCGCTATTGGCGCAGCGGCCGAGTCTCTGCGTCTGTGGCGCAACGGCCAGCAGACTACATTCGTCGGGCTGGAGGCGGTCCGCAAGATCGAATACCGCACCACGCGCAACGAAGCCACGCGCTGCTATTTCTGCAAGAACAATTGCCTGCGCACGTTCATCGATATCCGCACCGCGCCCAAGACCGATGAGAGCTTTGTGCCTATCGAGAAAGTCACCAAGGTCCCGCTCATGCACGGCGAGCAGCGCCTGATCATCGCCACCTGCGAAAAAGGCCTGGTCGAAGATGTCAACGACATGAAGGACATCAAGGCGGGCATCGACGAAATCAAAGACAAGCATCCGAATTTCGTAGAAATCGCCGCGCACGAAGTATTTCGGCCGGTCAACTCGAAGAGCGTGGCCGATCCCATCCCGGTAACGACATTCTGGAACAAAGCCGGCAAAGAGCGAATCCCGCTCATGGAGAATCGCAAGAAACTCCGGATCGGCATTCCGCGGCTGTTGAACATTTACACTTATGCGCCGCTCTTCAACGGATATTTCGAAAGCCTGGGCGTGCAGCCGGAAAATGTCATCTACTCCGATTACACCAGTTCGGACCTCTACCGCGCGGGTGCGAGCCGGGGCGCAATTGATCCCTGCTTCCCCGCCAAGATTGGCATTTCCCACGTCTACAACCTGATTCAGGAAAAGCACCGCAAGAAGCCGCTGAACGTCATCTTCTTCCCGATGTATGACGTGCTTACCTCTCCATTGGTCAAGATCGTGGGGACGAACGCCTGTCCGACGGTGACCGCAACGCCCGAAACGGTGAAGGCGGCATTCACTAAAGAGAACGACGTCTTTGCCGAGCACAACGTGAAGTATGTAGATCCGGTCCTGAATTTCGCCGACCGGAAACTGTTCGCCCATCAGATGCTGCAGGCGTGGCAGCCAATCATGGGTTTGTCGCTGGAAGAAAACGACCGCGCGGTCGAGGTGGGCTTCAAGGCGCTGGCGGACTACGAGGCCAACATTCGCAAGCGAGCGCGCAACGTGCTCGACCAACTGGAACGCGAAGACCGGATCGGCATCGTCATGCTGGGCCGGCCCTATCATCACGATCCCGGCCTCAATCACGAAATCATGGAGGAGTTCCAGAAGCTGGGCTATCCGATCTTCTCGCAAAACACGTTGCCGATGGACGAGGACATGCTGGAGCGCTGTTCGGCGACGAGGTGCGGGCCGGAGTCATTAGTCACCCGCTCGATATCGGCGATGCATGGAAGAATTCTTATTCCTGCAGCACCAACCACAAGGTTTGGGCGGCGAAATTCACGGCTCGACATCCGAATCTGGTTGCGCTCGAAATCTCCAGCTTCAAGTGCGGACACGACGCCCCCATCTACGGCGTAATCGAAGGCATCATCGAACAGTCAGGTACACCCTACTTCTGCTTCAAGGATCTAGACGAAAACAAACCATCCGGTTCGATCCGCATCCGCGTGGAAACCATCGATTACTTCCTGCGCCGTTATCGAGAGGAAGTCATCCGCAAGCGCAAAGCCTCGCAGGACATCGAAGCTCAACTTGCCGCTCTGGAAGCACAGTTGCGGCGCGAACAAACCGGCACAGAGGCGTCGCCGGTCGAAGGAGAAGCCTTGGAAGAGTCGGCGCACACTATGGCTGCCGACTAGAAATGATTTTGTACTAGCCAATTCAGAAAGGCGTTAAAGGAAGTACCGCATGGCCACCGTCCCGAAGTTTCGTATTGACGTAGACATTCATGACCTGCTGATGAATGCAGCCCCTGGTCCGGTCCCAGTGCCGCCGCCCAAGGGGCTGACTTTGCCCGAACCCGTATTTCCCCAACACCCGGAAAAGCTGTCCGATCCAGGTCCCGCGACTATTCCCGAGTCGCGCAACTGGACGATGCCGCAGGTCTATAAACAAATGCGCGGCTGGCTCTTTCCTTACATTCGTTCGCGCGCCCTGCCGGGAGATTTTCATCCCATCACCGCGTATTTATTTCTCGAGTACAAGTGCAATCTCGACTGCTGGTATTGCTGGGCCTACAACAACAAAGTCAAGGGGATGACTGAAGACGTAGCGCGGCGTTCGATCGACTGGCTTCACGATCAGGGTTGCCGGGTGCTTGGGCCTGATGGGCGGCGAACCGTTGCTGCGTCCGCAGTTCGCGCACAAAGTGGTGGACTACGCGGCGAAGAAGGGATTCTGGATCTACGTCGGGACCAATGGCCGTCTCCTTCGGCCCGAGGTTGCCGACCGGCTTGGCGATGCTGGTGTCGCCGTCTTGAACTTCGCAGTGGACTCGTGGGACGAAAAACCTGGCCTGCCTAAAGCCGTAGTGCCAGTTCGAAAGCATCTGGAGCATCTCCTGAAGAAGCAGTACGTGTACGGATACATGGTCTTCTTCAACATCAACATTTGCCGCAATAATCTGGACGATGTGCGCCAGATCACCGAGTACGCGCATGCCAACCGCCTCGCCACCGACTATCACATCAACGAAACGCCCATGCTTGAGCAGGATGAGCACTTCAAGCACCTGAGCGACAATCCGACCTACATTCGTCCGCAAGATTGGCCTCAAGTCGATTCCCTGGTTGACTGGCTGATCGAAAAAAATAAGGCTGGATACCAGATGGTCAATTCCATCCAACGCCTGCAGGAAATCAAGGCCTTCATTCGAATGGCGAGCGGCAAAGACCTGCTGCGTCTCGGATGGAACGGCGACGGGAGCGCCACGAATGGTGACGTTACCAAGCTACTAGAGGATATGCCCGGAATTAAGCGGGGCGAGAACGGTGAGCTTCATTTTGCTGAATGGAATTGCCGGGCCGGCCAGAACAACGTGATCATCCGCACGGACGGTACGCTCGCGCCCTGTTTCCCCATGTATCCCTCTACCCACGATTGGGGCAATATCGACCATCACAAGTTCGAAGCGGCCCAAATGTCAACCATGAAGAAGACGTGCCAGCAGCATTGCTTCTCCACGCTCAACCATAACCTCGCGTATTGCTATAACGACGCCCGGGTCATCAAGTTCGTCTGGACGAACCTCATCCGGAAGCGGTGCAAAAGGCGGCGCCAGGAGCTTCGACGATTAAGCAGAGACCACTAGACTCAGAATCGAAGGTCAAATTCACGCGGTCGGAGAAAACATCTGCGGGGACGGGTATGCTGTCCGTTCCCCGCAGTTCTCATTTCGTACTAGGCTGACTTACGAAGCTTACTCTTGTCCTTCGTATTTTTGCCTTGTGCCCTTGCTCTGCCCGTCCGGGCTTGACCGATTTTGGCCTGTCCGGCGGGCTTACCGCTCTTGGAAGATTTGATGTTGTCGCCCCCGCTCAAGTTCTCCACTCCTTGTTCGAGTTCGGGAACTTCGACGACCTCCCATTCACCGCCTTCGTTCCAGGGGCCGCGGGCATCGCTCTCTCCTTCATCCCCGGTGCCAGTCGAATCGTTAAAATACTGGTCAACCAGGACAGGAGTCGGCGCAATTTTCCCAATCGAGAATGGGTCTTTGCCCATGCTTTCGAGAGCCGCGGTAAAGGCCTTCATGTGGGTGATTTCGCGGGTCATCAGGAACTGCAGGGCGTCCTTTGATCCGGGATCATCACAGAAGTCGATCAGCCGTTCGTAGACGATCTTGGCCCTTGCCTCGGCTGCGATGTTGCTGCGTAGGTCGACATCGAGTTCGCCGGTGATCTTCAGATAGTCGGCGGTCCAGGCGTCGCCCATCGAATTAAACAACCCAACTCCTCCGCCACCGGCAATGGCGATGAGCGGATCGACTTCCGCGGCATCGCGGGAGGCTTTCATCGGCTTCAAGTGCAGACGGGCCAGGGTACCCACAACCTCCAGATGGCTAAGCTCCTCGGTGCCAATGTCCATAAGCAGGTCTTTGCGTTCCGGATCGTCGCAGTTGAGGCCCTGGATCGAGTACTGCATTGCGGCGGCAAGTTCACCGTTAGCGCCTCCGAACTGTTCCAGCAGCATGTTGCCGAATCGAGGATCGGGTGTGCCGACATTCACGGTGTACATCAGTTTTTTTATGTGGTGGTACATTGGCTTCCTTTCGAATTAGTTAGGGTACACACGCTAAGAAGGAAGCGCTGCACGGCTCGCTGGTAAGTAAAGGTTTTGACAAAGAATTAAAGAGGTCGAACGCTGATCAACAATTGTTATTTGCCTTTTCCCCTGAGTTCACGCTCTGCCGCGAACCAGTGCTCTTCGCGATTGCCATCTGAGTAGCCGCTTTCAACGTACAGTTCGTAAGCTCTTTGCCGAATCTGCTCCTCGTTAGGTGCTTGACTGACAGTAAGTTGAGGCTTGGGAGTAGAAGATGTAGGCGAGGTTTTTACCTTCGTATCTGACGGCATGTCGATCGGACGCACATTTGACTGAGGTTCGCGAGACTCGGGCTCGCGGCTGGCTGTGGGCTGATTCTTTTCCTGACGGGAGGGACTTGGCGCTGCGGCGGGCTTCATATGCACTCCTGATGAATTGGCACTACCATGTTGAACATCGCTATGATGAGCGCCGATCCAACCCGGTTGCTACGACTTCTCGAATGCGAATACGCCGGCCAACTTTCGTGAATAAAATCGAATCAGAGCAGCGGAACGCGTACGCGTTTGTCTGGTAGCCAACAAAACAATGCCTAACCCAAACAAAATCAGGATTCGCGAAGGCGCACCTTTTCCTCGAGGTGCTACCTGGGATGGCAAGGGCACCAACTTCGCTCTGTTTTCAGGCCACGCCACAAAGGTCGAGCTTTGTCTGTTCGACGATAAAGGGGAGCGTGAACTGGACCGTATCGAACTGCCGGAATTCACCGACCAGATCTGGCACGGCTATCTGGCCGGCATTCGACCCGGCACCATTTATGGATATCGCGTCCACGGACCCTACCAGCCCGAGCAAGGCCACCGTTTCAATCCCAACAAACTTCTATTGGATCCCTATGCCTGCGCGCACATTGGCGAGTTGAAATGGGACCCAGCCGTATTCGGATACCAGATGGAGTCGATGGATGATCTCACCTTCGACGAGCGCGACAGCGCACCCTTCATGCCGAAGTGCATCGTTGTGGATCCAGAGTTCGATTGGAGGGGACAGACCGGCAAGCGTGGCGTGCCATGGGACGACACCATCATTTACGAACTCCATGTGCGCGGATACACCAAGTTGCATCCCGGAGTTCCGGAGTCCGAGCGTGGCACCTATGCTGGCTTGGCGAATCCGGAGGTCATTGATTACATAAAGTCGCTCGGTGTGACCTCGGTCGAGCTGATGCCGATTCACACCTTTGTTAACGACAACCAGCTCCTGCAAAAAGGGCTCACCAATTATTGGGGATACGACAGCATCGGGTTCTTCGCCCCCGAACCGCGCTACGCTTCCAACCAGAGAGAGAGCCTCCGCGAATTCAAGGAGATGGTCACTTGCTTTCACGAAGCCGGACTCGAAGTCATCATGGATGTGGTTTATAACCACACCGCCGAAGGCAACGAGCGCGGTCCAACTCTCTCTTTCAAGGGCATCGACAATGCCAACTATTACCGGCTGCATCCCGAGCAGAAGCGCTATTACATAAATGATACGGGCACCGGAAATACGCTGAATGTCACGCACCGTCGTGTTCTCCAGATGGTCACCGACAGCCTGCGTTACTGGGTCCAGCAGGCGAATGTGGACGGATTCCGTTTCGATCTGGGTACGATTCTGGCGCGCGAACCGAACGGTTTCGACAATCAGAGCGGATTCCTGAAGACCTGCAGTCAGGACCCCGTACTTTCAACCGTGAAGTTGATCGCCGAACCCTGGGACATCGGCCCCGGCGGATATCAGGTCGGAGCTTTCCCGGCTGGCTGGGGCGAGTGGAATGACCAGTTTCGTGACACCGTCCGCGATTTCTGGAAAGGCGACGCGCCTGCTTCGGCTCTCACTCCCCGACTTTGCGCTTCGGCCGACATGTTCAACTACGAAGGTCGCCGGCCCTGGGCGTCCGTCAACTTCATCACTGCGCATGATGGCTTCACATTGAACGATCTCGTGACCTACAACGACAAGCACAACGAGGCCAACGGCGAAGACAACAAGGACGGAAGTTCAAACAACCGCTCGTGGAACTGTGGCGTCGAGGGGCCGACCGAAGATCCTGAGATCGACCGGTTGCGTCAGCGCCAAATTCGTAATCTGATGTCCACGCTCTGCCTGTCGCAGGGCACGCCCATGCTGCTCGCAGGCGATGAATTCGGCCGGACGCAGCATGGGAACAATAATGCCTACTGCCAGGACAACGAGATAAGTTGGGTCGACTGGGAGTTGGCCAAAAAGAACGGTTGTTTGGTCAACTTCGTCCGAAAGCTCACGCACTTGCGGCACAGGTATCCCGTGCTGCGCCGTAATCGTTTCCTGACCGGCGAATACATCGAGGAATTGGAAGTCAAAGATGTTACGTGGATCAATGCCAACGGTTCGGAAATGGACGATGTGCACTGGGGCGACACCGACATGCGCTGCTTTGGCATGCTACTCGACGGCCGCGCCCAGACCACCGGAGTTCGGCAGCGTGGACAGAACGCTACTCTCCTGATCGTCATCAATGAACATCACGACATGGTCGAGTTCAAGCTGCCGCCGTGTGTGGGTGGTTGTCACTGGGACCTTTTGATTGATACCCAATTTTGTGCACCGGGCGAGGAAAAGCGATTCGCCGTGGGCGACACCTATCAAGTCACCGCCCGTTCTTTGCTCCTGTTCGGACTCGTGCCCGACCAGCACAATGACGGCAGCTTTTAGCTTTTAGCCGTTAGCTTTTAGCTAAAAGCTTCCTACTGAACCGGAGGTAACACAGGCGGGAAAAACTGCGAGGACAGACTAAACCGTAACCGCGTATGACCAGGCGTCATCGATCGCTCGAACACCGGGCGCATCCAGGCGGTACCAAACACCCAACGGACATAATTTGCATTGCTTGAAGTGGGTTCCTTCGACGTGTGCAACGTGCTGGATCATGCTATGTGGAGTGGAATGCAGAACCGCGTACACTCCCGACTTGGTGACTAGCTCTCCCGATCGATAAAGCCGTTGTTCTCTCATGTTGCGACTACCCTCCGAGAGGCAGTGTGCCTGCTTCTCTATCGGCGCTCAATACGGTATTACCCTGAGATCTAACGGTTTTCCCTCTCAGAACCTCGCATTTTTTTCTTCAACATAGTTTCCTCTAAACAGTGCAAGAATGAGGGCCAGGCCGGACTGATGTCACCGACGGACAATTTTGACGTGATCGTGATCGGCGCTGGAGCGGCGGGTCTGACCGCGGCGGTTCGTCTTGGATCAGCTGGGCTTTCGACGCTGGTCATTGAGGCGAGGGATCGAATCGGCGGGAGAATGTTCACCCAGCGTGATTCCGTGAGCCAGGCTCCGGTCGAGCTTGGAGCAGAATTTATTCATGGACGTCCACCAGAAATCTTAGAGGCTCTCAAGACCAACCGGGTCAAAATCACAGAAGTCGCATTGCAGCCGAAATTCTGGCCGATGCGAGGCCCGAGGCTCGCAAGTGATCTTCGTCGAAATTGGCGGTCAGGGCTGGGTGGAACGAGATAAAATCTTTGCGACCTTTGCGCTGTTCTTTGCGACCTCTGCGGTTAAGAGCTTTTTACCGCAAAGAACGCAAAGAACAGCGCAAAGGTCGCAAAGAGTGTCCCTCGAATAGTGCATTCACCCATACACACTCCCGGCCCTCGAAGTCAGGTATTCCCCTGATTCGCAGCTGGTGCGAAGTTTGAGTAAATGTCCTTGAGGACATTGGACTATGAATAATCAACTTGTAAGCTGGTTACAAATGGTGTGGGAAGCTCTGTCTCAATCGGACCCGTTAGTTCGAAATGCAATGCTGGAAGAAGCCAGTAGCCACCTTGATCGTTCGAGTTTGCTTGCTCCAATCCGAACTCCAACCGGGAACTGCGGTACCGCGTGAGATTCTTCTCTTCGAGGACCTTGAGACTTGGTTTGTCGATCGTGCTGTGTCTTCTTCCGTTTCAGCTGGCGATGTTCCATCCCGAAAGTCCAGACGACGGACCGGTCGCTGTACGCCACAAGGAAGGTCTAGTGCATGGTTTTCTGGTACTGCGCTCCGTCGACGGCAAGTTGCTGGCCACCGGCGATCTGATTCAGACCGCCGTGGGTGATCGCGTAACCAGCGAGCTGATATTTCGTTTCAAAGACGGTTCCAGCCGCAGCGAAACTACTGTCTTTTCGCAGAATGACAATTTCAAGCTCATCAGCGATCATCTGATTGAAAAAGGGCCAGCATTTAAGAATCCAACCGAAACACTGGTCGACGCTTCCACCGGTGACGTCACAGTGCGTTACGCCGGCAAGGATGGCAAAGAAAAAGCCGACACTGACCACATGGAATTGCCCGGGAATCTGGCGAACGGTCTGATCTTCACGCTGCTCAAGAATATTGATCCCGGTACGCCGCGCACAACTTTGTCGATGATTGCATCCACGCCTAAGCCCAGGGTGGTGAAGCTGGTGGTCACACCGCAAGGGGAAGAAACGTTCCTGATAGGCGGAGCGCGTCGCAAGGCCACTCACTTCGTCGGCAAGATCGAAATCGGAGGAGTGGCCGGAGTCGTAGCTCCTCTGATTGGAAAGAACCCGCCCGACACACATGTGTGGGTCCTGGGCGGAAAGGCTCCAGCCTTCCTGAAATTCGAGGGAGCACTCTATTCCGGCGGGCCCATTTGGCGGATTGAGCTTTCCAGCCCGGCTTATCGCTCGACGTCCAATTAACCTTATTCGATACCGTATTTCTCGCCCAGGAATTTCTGGAGGCCTCGCGGCAACACTTGCGCCAGCTCTTGCCAGGTTAGTACCTTGCAACGTAGTCGAAGGTCGAGCCAACGCACACACTTCACAACGCGGTAGCAGGCTTCGATCAGACCAGGCCGTCTTGCGTCGGTCAATAAACAGAACGCGCACCCGGATGCGTGGGCCGCCAGGATGTTCCGAATCAGTTGATACGACTGATAATGATTCGCGGTTTGAGGCAAATCATCGGCGTCGAACAGCTCTCCGAAATCCTGATAGGCGTGCACAACTTCTTTGCGAGCACTCTGAAAATCCATCTCGGTCAATTTGGCCTCGACCAGCAGATCGCCCAGCCGCATATCAACTTCGGTGCGATCGAATTTCCCGTTCGACAGCGGCACGCGGGCCCGGAATCCGAATTCCGGCGTCGCAAAAGCCTTCGTGTCGAGCATCGAGGCAAGGCGTCCGTTCCTGAATACTCCAGGACAGCAAAACACATTCATGAGGAGCGCGTCGGAACTGGTGCAAGCGTCCAATTCCCGCCAGATTCCGCTCTCCAGCGCGTGGCAAGGACTTGCGGCCTTGCGAATGTACTTTCTGTAAGCGTCGTCTCCAATTTGAACTTCGGAGGATGGCCTTGTAGGTTGCCGGCAGGAAGTTGCCATGCCGAACGTCCTCGTATTTCTCAAAGCACACGGTGGGTGACTGCCCGTAACTCATGCTGTGGGGCAGGCGATGCTCGCGAGCATAGTGCTGGGCCCGCTCACTCAGCTCGCGGCGCAATGGGCCGCTGAGATTCATGGCCGCAGTGTATCATGGCGAATAAAATACGAATATCGATAAAGGCGGGTCGGCTGGAACTTCGTAGCGTCGGCTCTCGCCGTGTCCTACAAAGTGCGGCGCACAGTTTTGCGGACCACTTCCAACGTCAAGCCATACACCAGATGGGAAGCCCATCCGTAAATATGCGAGCTCACGGGCGCCTTTTCCGGAGGTGCCGAAAGCCTGAGGCCAGGCACAGCCCATTCATCCGCGCCCAGAAATAGTGCGGTGCCGAATCCGCTGCCCGACATAAGCGGATTCAGCATTTTCCTCCCCACCGGTGCGAATTCATTCGCCAACCCGTACGCGGCGCCCATGGCAGTACCGAAAGCGTAGTGGACCAAAGGTCCGGCTTTTTTCTTTTCTTCATGGGTCAGGCGGCGGCCGCCAGCGGCGGCGAGCCTGCCTGCGGCTCTCATGGTTGCGTCCTCGTGCTCTTCTTCGCGAAAATCAGAATCTTCATCCCGCCGCAAGGACTGCGAGGCCTTCCCCCATGCGGCCTGGAATTGGCCCATCACTAATGTGGCCGCCAATCCACCGATTACGCCGGCGGCCAACCCCTTCCACGGCTCGGGTCGAGTTCGAACGTTTCGCGGCATTTTTGGTCTCCTGAGTACTTACTTATTCTGAGTCGATATCCATTCAAGCTGCGTGGTAGCTGTCCGCTCGGGATTCAGCGGATTGGGCTTCTTCGGCGACACAGGCCAATAGCAGCCGTCTCCAGCCTATACGATGCTGAAGCCACTGTGCCACCACCGTATTCCGCTCGACGTGGCCTCTCAGCTTGAAGGGGGTCAGAGTCCGCCACACGCCATCGGCACCGCCCGAAGTAAGCGTTCGAACTTGAATGCTTCCATTATTGACGCGGTATTCGGTTGCCGGAGAACTGTCGCTGGATTCGATGCGAAGCCGCTGCTCGTACATGACATGCGCTCCTTTTCTCTGCTAACGGTGACATTGCCCGACTGCGGCGGCAATACAGCCACTTCCCTACTTCCCAGAACCGAAATATGTAGGATCAGACGAGTCCCTGGCCATCATCACCTTGGTTGCAAGAACCTGTCGATCGATGTGGCCACCGTTAACCTCGCGTGGGCATCCGCAAGCGGCCCTTCGGACATCCAAACACGCGACACTGAATGGGGTGTGGGATGCCGACAAGATTAGTACTTTGCCTGTTGCTACTGATCGGAGGTTTGGTTTGGACTGAACACCATGCCAACGCCATTCACTCCCTGAACTCTAAGAATCGAAGCGAGAGGCAGCAGGCCGAGTCCTTGGCGGCGAGTGGTGCAGATAGCGGCATCGTTACTGACGCCGATAAAGAGAAGCCAAGTCCAGCCATCAAGTGGCAACCCGGCCAGCGAAGAACCACACGAGGCACCCAAGCCAAGTTAACCCATGCAGACAAACAACAGGCCAATTAGAAGTTCTCTGTTCAACAATCCTTGCCACCCCGCCCCTTGATCGAGGCGTTCAATTCCTCGACTCTCCATCGCCCCGAATGACTGTACGTTACCGTGCACAACTCTGTGCGCCCGGGAGCAGACATTTCTGGGCAAAAGCGTATCCTGAGCCGTTTCCACACTTCAGGGCGTAACGTCGACTTCCCTCAGGTGAGGTTTGCCCCAATCAGACACAGCTTCGATTCCCAAGGAGTCTGAATGACCAAAAAGCCGGGCCCTGTCCAAGTTCGCGGCAAAGGCGATAACGCGGATGGTCATCAGATTGAAAATGAGCTTCTGCTGGGATTGCCGCCGAAAGAGCGTGACATCCTGGTTCCGCAGCTGATCTACATTCAACTCAGGACGCACGAGAGTCTCCATGAACCGGGCGAACCCATCAAGTTCACCTGGTTCATGAATCGTGGGCTGACCTCAATTCTCAATGTTCTGCCCGACGGAAAAAGTGTCGAAGTCGGGGTTACCGGCAAGGAAGGCTTTATCGGCTTGCCGCTCCTCGTCGGATACAACACCAGCCCAAACCGGGCCGTTGTCCAAATCGAAGGGACCGCCTTCAGAATAAAGGGCGAGGCCTTCGCGGCGATTGTTCAGCGCTGTCCGGAGTTGGAAAAGAGGTTGCAACGATATGTGCAGAGTCTAGGTATGCAAGCTTCACAAATCGCGGCCTGCAATCGGATCCACGAAGTGGATGAGAGACTGGCGCGTTGGCTGCTAATGTGTCAGGACCGAATCGGTTCCGATATTGTGCCGCTGACGCAAGAACTGCTCGCTCACATGCTGGGCACGCGCCGCGCAAGTGTCACTCTCGCGGCGGGCATTCTGCACAAGGCCGGATTGATTCAGCACAAACGCGGCCACGTCACCATCGTCGACCGCAGACGGCTGGAAGAAGCCGCCTGCGATTGCTACGAAGCCATGAGGCGCCAGACCCGAAACTGGCAGAACGAATCGGATTGATTTCCCTACGGCAGAAACAGGGTCCTGGGATCGGCGAGCCAACCAGCAGATGTTCGCTTTTAATTCGCTGTCAAAAGATGCAGCTGATTTCTATCAGTACGCAAAATAGCTTACAGGAAGTGATGTTTCCCTGGAGGCGGCTGGTAAGCAACTATGCGTGACGAAAATGCTCGGGAAGAGATCTATGGAGTAGCGGCCCTTGACACGGACTGGTTGCAAACGGAGCGCATTCATGCAGCGGAGGACGCGCTAAGGACAAGGTTATACGAATTCTCCCTGAGTTACAGTGGAACCCTTGAGGAGAATGAAGCCATCGAGAATGCCTTGCACGAATTGGACACTCTCCGCAAGGAAGAGATTGCACTTCACCATTCGACGGAGCGCGACACTGCGGCGGCGCGAGTGTTGGTTGTGGAAGACCACGAACCTTTTCGGCGGTTTGTCTGTTCGAGTCTGGGTAAAACATCCAAATTACAGATCGTCGACCAAGTTTCGGACGGACTTCAAGCGGTCCGGCGAACGGAAGAACTGAAGCCGGATCTGATTGTGCTCGACATCGGTCTTCCATCGTTGAACGGGATTGAGGTGGCTCGACGAGTGCGCAAGCTCTCTCCAAACTCCAAAATACTGTTTCTGAGTCAGGAGTCTTGCCCCGATGTTGTGCTTGCCGCTCTCCGATCGGGCGCGTACGGATACGTGCTCAAGAGTCAGGCTGGAGCTGACTTACTACGTGCTCTTGAGGCAGTTCGTGAAGGCAGGCTCTTTGTCAGTAGCGTATTGCTCGCTCGCGGTGATAACAACATTAGACCGCCGCAAGCGACCTTATTTGGGTCAATTCCATCCCTGGAAGCATGAACTGAGAAAAGCCACAATCCAGGCAGACTAAAACTCTTGGAAACGACAAAACGGCCGGCTTGTCCAGATTCTCGAGTCCGGAAAAATGGACCATCATCTCAGTAGAAAAATCTCTTTGATTCACTGATGCGCAAGAAGGGCAAGACATGAACAGATCCCCGTAAACTGCAGAGTATCGTAATCACATCAGTCCTTCATGAATTTCTGGTGAAATTGCTCTTGCCCCACCGCAGTGCGATCCAAACATCATTCTGTCAGATCGAGCTCTCGAACAAGCCTGCCTTACTGAACAGCATTTAACGACAACCTGCCTGAAAACACAGATTCTGACTGAAAAACGGGATCACGTGATTCTGAATGCGATCGGCGACCTTGCTCGTGTGGGTCCCCGCGTACACCTCAAAGCTGTTGGCGATTCCATACTTATCGAGAACATCGTGCAGTTTGGCGGTATCGACACGCAATCCGTCCTGGTCGCCTACATCGATCGAAATGCCGTGATACTCGCGCAGGGCGTCGACGTATTGATCGATAAAGGCGAGGGGCGCGTTGGCCGTCCATTTCGCGAGGATATCCGGCTGAGGTTGCCCGTCTTTTGTGGGAAGATCAAGATACAGCGGAGGATTCTTCGGGTCAGGCGACCAGGCTGCTGCCGAGGCGAGCGTGGCCCGCGCGAAGAAAGACAAATTGGCAGATTCCTGGGGCTGCTTGATGGCTTCCAGAGCCTTCGCCATGTCTGGGTCCGGGGCGGGCCGGGCAGACATGCAGCAGGGACTCATGATGTACAGACTGCCAAACACATCGGAATGCTTCATGCCGATGCGTGACGCCCCGTAGCCTCCCATGGAGTGACCAACCAAACCGCGGCTGGCCCGCTCCGGAATGGTGCGGTAGTGAGCGTCCACATACGCGACAACATCATGCGCGATGAACCGCTCAAAGTTTCCGGTGGTTACCGAACTCGAATACATCGAGCCGTTGTGCAAGGTTTTCGAATCCGGCAGAACCACGATCATCTCTTTCGCGCCCTGCGCGAAAGCGCCTTCGATGGTCTGCGGCACGTGAATCTCGTGGGACCATTGCTCAGCGCCGATCGAATATCCGTGGAGTGCGTATACAACCGGGTAATGTCGCGACTTTTCCTTGGTGTAGCTCGGTGGCAAAAAGACCAACACGTCGCGGTCTACAGCGTCGCCCTCTAAATTTCCTTCGAGAGCTTTGCCGTGGATCTTGATCCGCTCGACCGACACAGGCTTTGCACCGGAAACGACAGCGGGGACATCAGTCTGGACTTGTGCTCTAACCCGAACTCCAACTCCAAAGACCATTCCGAGCACCATCAGATAAAACCACTTGTTCGCTATCATCAATATGTTCTCCCTTGATCAAACTAAGCTGGTTGCCATCCGCGGAATTAAGGCAGCCTATGGCAATCGCAAGACGCCAATTCGGACGCGCTCCAGTTTGGTAGAGTCAGCAACCCTATCGCCGCTCATGTTGTCACCTTGGCTGTTCACGATGAATAAGAAATCATGCCCGTGGATCGCTCCGGTCGTTGGCTCATCCATAAACCCAGTGCGGTATTCAAGTATCGTGGTCTGAGTTACGCGAACACCATCTTTTGACAATCGGAATGCGACGATACGTGGCGAACCGATCGCATTTTGAATTGCGACCAAGCTGCCGTTATGCCAGTAAAGACCATCCGCGCCTGCAAGCGTGTTGTGCGCCCCCGCGTCCACGTCGGTGCTATTTCCGTTGGTGAGATCCAGGCGGACAACGCCAAGATCGTCAGCCACAAACAACTCACGATCGGAATCGGCTAGCGCGATACCATTCGGCTCGAAAAGCGAGCGGTGGACAACCAACGCCGCGAATGTGTGCGTAGCCGGTTCGAAACGTAAGACTTGATTGCTGAGGCTATCGGTTAAGATCACCTCGCCATTCCTTCTTACCACTAGATCGTTGAAGCCGTGTTTTGCCGCGTCTTTCAGGGCATATCGTCCGATCAGCTCTCCGGTAGCATTAAAGTGCAAGAGCTCGGACTGGTTCGTCTCCTCTGCCCAGGAATTAGCCCACACGGTGCCATCGCTTGGATCGGGGCGAATTCCGAGCACGGGTAACAGCCGGTCTCTTCCGGCAGGAACAAAGTCTGTGACCGCCCCTTTGGTGGTGATTTTCACGATCTTGCGTCGATTGAGGCTACTGAGGTAATAGACGTTTTGCCGAGCGTCGTAAGCTAATCCTTCGGGTACCAGTTCTTTTTCTTCGGTGACAAACGCCAAGCGTGCTCTTCCGGTGGGAGGGAAATCGCGATGCACGCCCGCAACCAAGTCATCCAATTCTGTCGAGCCCTTGAATAGGGTGGCAAACACTGGGCTGCCCGTGGGGTCGAAGCCCTCGTGTAGTGCCAAGCATTCCTTCAGGAGTTTAGAGACTTCGCGAGTCTCTCCCAGATGTTGTTTCAAAGCGGCTAGATAATAGAGAACCGCTCCCCGATCGGAGAATTCTGCAAGATGTTTCTCAAGCTTGTCGATCAGCTCACGGATTTGATCGGCATCTGAGTGCTCGGTGGGTATCTGCTGCACCTCCTCGTTGCCTTGCGCGCGCACGTCAGTGATGGCCGAGCTGAGTCCAAGGGACAAGAATGCCAGGGTAAGGAGAGCTATAAATGACAAGCGTGGTTTCATGCGCCTTACCTTGTAAACGTGCCTACTCTGGGAGCGTCTTGGATCCTTTCACTTGAAATGTTCCCGCAACCGACGGCGCGTCGGTGTTTGGCTGGCCACCCCCGACGGAGACGGAGTATTTGCCCTGTGCAACGATTACTGCACCCGCATCGGTGACCATGCTCAAGTCGCGATCTCCAAGTTGAAATTGCACTGTGCGCGACTCGCCCGCCTTCAGATGAACGCGATTGAACCCACGCAGCGCACGCAAAGGCGCGCCAGCAATATTTGGGAATGCGAGATAGAGCTGAGCTACCTCATCTCCGTCTTGTTTGCCGGTATTGGTGATGGTCACTTCCGCGGTGAGAGGGTCCCCCGCCTTGATCGCGCTCTTCGGTAGTGATAATCCGCTGTAAGAGAACGTCGTGTAGCTCAGGCCATATCCAAATGAATAAAGCGGCTTGCCTTCGAAATAGCGATAGGTGCGGCCCTTCATTGCGTAGTCTTCAAATGGTGGCAGCTGCTCGATGCCGGTGTAAAACGTGACGGGAAGTCGCCCCGCCGGATTGTTCTTGCCCGAAAGAGTCTCCGCGATGGCGGCGCCGCCTTCCTCGCCCGCATACCAGGATTCGAGAATCGCATTGACGTGTTGCTTGGCCCAATTCACAGCGAGTGCGCTTCCGTTGGCAAGTACCAGAACTACAGGCTTTCCAGTCGCCGTGACCGCTTCGAGTAATTCCTCTTCGGGTTTCGGCAGATCGATACTCGTGCGGTCGCCACCTTTAAATCCTTCCTCGCTGACGGGCATTTCCTCGCCTTCAAGTTCGCTGGTGATTCCGAGCACTGCCACAACTACGTCAGCGGCCTTTGCCGCCGCAATCGCTTCAGAGCTGGGCTTGGGATCGTACTTCGACCAGATCAGCTGTGCTCGTACCGGACCTGCTTGGGGCTTCGAGTATTCCACCTTGAGCGAAACCTTTTTTCCCTGCTCGAGATGAATGTGGCCGACTTTTGCGTCCCCCAGGTCGGAGGCACCGGCCCAGCCCTGAGCGAGGGTCTTCTCATCCACTACGACCCTGGCGAACCCACCTTGGAAACGCATGCCGATGCTGTAATCGGCGGTCTCCGCAGGCGTAAGAAAACCGCTCCATTCGACGCGGAGCGGGTACTTGCCCCGAGCCTCCTGGGGAATGTCGTCCGCCTTCATTTCAACGGTGGTTACGGCGCGGGTTGCGAGAATTGTCGGCTTTCCACCGAATATTTCCCCGGTGGCGAACTCGAGCTTAAGGCCCGGCTGCCCTTCGCTCGTAGTGAATACAGACGCGGGAACTGTGTCGCCATCGTAGCGCAGGAATTGCGTTCCTGGGACGAAGCTGATCTGTGCTTCCGGGAATTCCGCCTTAAGCCCTTCCAACACAGAAACGGTATGGGTCGGAACTCCGTTGTAGTTTCCCAGTAGGTATTTGGCCTGATCCGCGAGCGGACCGATCAACGCGATTTTTAGTGGTCCTGTCTTCAGAGGAAGGGTGCCGTCATTCTTGAGCAGTACCATGGATTCATTGGCAACTGCATGGGCCATCGCGCGATGCTCGGGCGTATCGAGTTCCTTTTCGTCAATCTGCGAATAAGGCGTCGCGTCTGGCGGATCGAACATCCCCAGCTTCATTCTCGCCGTGTAGAGGCGAACCAGTGCAGTGTCAATCTCACTTTCCTTCAGAAATCCTTGCTTGTATGCGTCGAAGTAGGGCTTGTAGTCGTGATCGTCCTTTACCTTCGCGAAGTCGACACATTCATTGTCCATGCCGCGCTGCACGGCCAGCGCCGAGGCTTCAGCCTGGGTCTTCGTGAAGTGGTGATCCCGAAAAATGTTGACGACTGCTTCGCAATCCGACACTACGTAGCCCTGAAAACCCCACTTGCCGCGCAGCTGATCCTGCAGCAGAAACTCGTTGATGCAGGCCGGCTGACCGTTGATGCTGTTGTAGGCACACATCACGGAGGCAGCCTTCCCTTCCGTCACCGTCGCGCGGAATGCCGGCAGATAGGTGTCGAGTTCGTCATGCTTGCTGACTTTCACGTCGGCGGTGTGGCGCGTCGGCTCGGGACCGCTGTGTACGGCGTAATGCTTGGGAGTTGAGATGACACGATAGTATTTCGGATCGTCCCCTTGCATGCCGGTGACAAAGGCCACGCCCAGGCGTGCTGTCAGAAATGGATCTTCGCCGTAAGTTTCCTGACCGCGTCCCCAACGTGGATCGCGAAAGATGTTGATGTTCGGGGCCCAGAAGTCCAGCCCTTCAAAGATGTCGCTATGCCCATCGCGCATGCCGCGAATGTGACTGGCACGCCCTTCGGTCCCGATCACGATGGCCATGCGGTGGATGGCATCGGGGTCAAAGGTCGCGGCAAGGCCGACCGGCTCGGGAAACTCGGTGGTTCCGTCCCGAGCCACACCGTGTAACGACTCGCTCCACCAGTCGTAGTCCGGCACATTCAAGCGCGGCACCGCCCGAGACTGGTTTACTAACTGAGTGACCTTTTCTTCCACGGTCATGCGACGAACAAGGTCTGCTGCGCGCTGCTGTGCCGACATGTTCCGGTTCAAATAGGCAGGTTGCGCGGTGTCTTGAGCATTCAAGCCGCCGACGGCTAGAACGGTCACAATCGAAGATCAGCAATCTTGAACTATGTGCCTTCATATTTCTGCTCCAATCATGGGGCCAACTACTTCACCGCGAATGAATAGATGTTCACGCTAAAAGGCGGAACGGTCATCGCATCGGGCACCGATGTGAGTTCCTGCTCCTGTACTTCAACTCCCGGCTTTTGCCCGACGGTGATGGTTGCATCCACACTCGATGGAGCCATGCGCCACAGATGACCCTGGCCTGCGAGCTTTACGCCATTGATCGCGAGTTTCAACTGCTGCTCGGAATCCGACGGGTTCAGCACGGCGAACGTGAGCGTCTTGCGGTCGTCACTGAGAGCAGCGCTCACATCCAGCGGATAGGTATCGCTGCCGGGATTGACCGCGGGTTGGTCGCCGCCAGCGGGATAAATCGGCTTGGGCTGCGGCGAATCTCCGGATACTTCCACCGGAATCGTGCCGAAATGTTCGCGATACATCTTGAACAGAAGACCGGTCGGATTCAGAACCGCATCAGTGCGGTCTTCGCTGATCATTGCGGTCGCGAAGGTGAACGCGCCCAACTGATAAAGATCAGAATGGCGAAACATCTCGTGAAAAGCCCAGGCGTAGGCCGGAACCACTTTGTAAGAATTCGGCGGAGCGCCGATATACGCCCATTCGTCGAGACTGATCGGCACCGGTTTTGCTTTGAGTGCGGGAATGCGCTTCAGGTACTCCTGATAGTGCTCGTATTTCGACCGCACCTGCGTCGCTGGCGCACGTTCCCACTCGACCAGGCTCTGCGGACCGGTATCGACTTTTTCTCCCGTCTGAAGATCGGTCCGCTTTCCGCTGTCGGAATAGAAGTGCTCGCTGAGCATGTCCATGTTGTCGAGACAATGGGCGAGCAGGTTGCCGCTCCAATCTCCCGGAGAGAGGTAATCCGGCACGATCTGGCCGTTCAGTCGCTTGGCCTGCTTAGAGCCGGTCATTGCGTCCGGCATTGCGCCGGCGGCAATCAGCTTGATCGTCGGATCGACCTTGCGCATCGCCTTCGCGAACATGTTGTGTTTCAGTTCCCATTGTGCGACGGGCATGAAGCCAAGTTGCCACTCGCCCCAAGGTTCGTTACCCACGCCCCAGAATTTGACGTGATACGGCTCCGGATGACCATTCGCCGCACGCAATTTTCCCATCGGTGTGGTGGCAGCGCCATTGGCATACTCGACCAGTTGAGCCGCCGACCATTCGTCGCCGAAGCCGCCGTTGACCGTGATGTAAGCTTCAACATCCAGCAGACGGCAAAGCGTCATGAACTCATCCGTGCCGACATCGTTGGGCTGAACCGCGTGCCAGACCGGATCCATGATTGGAGGACGCTTGTCCGGATCGCCAATCGCATCGCGCCACTCGTGTCCGGAAACAAAGTTGCCGCCGGGCCAGCGATACACGCCGGAATGCAGTTGCTTCAGCGCAGCAATGACTTCCGCGCGAAAGCCTTGAACGTTGTCGGCTGGCATTAACGAGACGGCTCCGACGTGAAAAGAGCCGGTGCCGGTTCCGGCAATCTCGAGCCGCGCATCGTCGCTATCACCTTGCGCCTGGAACGTCAGCGGGAACTTGCGATATTCCGGTCCGACTTTGTGAATGACAACGGTCTGGCGATCAGTCGGTGCATTGCCCCAGATCAGACTGACCTTCACCGTCGTGCCTGGTGTGCCGGCCAGAACAAGGCGTCCTGTGTAAGACTTTGCCTTTGCGCACGGCCAGTCCGGCTTGCTGGATTCCGTGCGTCCTCGCTGGAACTTAGTTTCACCAGAGGCGTGTGCTCGCCGACGTAGGGATGATCGGTGTCCATGGTGACGAATTCATCCGCGCCGATCGGCATCCAGTGGCGCAATGCGGTGCGCCTCCAGGCCGGTCCGGATGGTTCGGCGGGCGGGTGCGAGTTGATCGGGAAATAAAACTTGCGGTCATCCAGCATCTCGGCCCAGATGTTGTTGTTCACGATTCCGCCAATGTGCTCGAGAAACTGGCCGTAAATGTATTTCGAGATCGGAGCGCTGGTTTTGGACGCGTCGATGGTGGCGTGAACGGGCTGAGTTTGAGCAGCGCAGAGAGTTGTGAATAGCAACGCGAACAGAATTCGGATTGGATTCTTACCATTCCAATGCACCGTCGAAAACCTCCCGTCACAAATGCGGAGCAAACGCTTACTCAAGCAAGCTAGATGGATCGAAAATAATCGGTCTGGTGCTTTGCCATGTGAGTTCTTAGAAGAGCCTCGGCGCGAAATCCTTCAGATCGCGGCGCCAGGTCTGCCACTCGTGATCTGTCCCAGGTGATTCGTAGAACACATGCTGAATCTTGGCTTCGTCGAGTGAAGCGTGCAGTCTTAGAAGTCCAGCCCGCATTCTCTCCGGTTCCACGGTTCCGACGCCCAGCCAGAGCAAATGCACCTTCTTGGCAAACGCAGCTGGATCGGCAAATACACCGTTGTAATCGGTCTTGGGATCGAGTTTCCGGTCTCCGAGCACCAGCATCCCGCCCGCTCCGCTGAATCCGCCAATGTAGGAAAACAGATCGAGATGATTCAGCGTGATCTGGAATGTCTGCATGCCGCCCATCGAAAGGCCGGCCATGGCGCGATGATCGCGATCCGAAAGTGTTCGGAAGGTCGAATCAATGAAAGGAATCAGCACCTGCGTCACATCGTCTTCGAACGCTGAAGCCATGTCCTGCATTGCCTTCAACATTTCGGGAGAACCGAATGGCTTTCCAGTCAGATCCGGCGGGGCCTGGCCCGCACGCCGGGCGTATCCATAGGCCATGACGATAATCATCGGCTTGCAGCTGCCCGCCGCGATCAGATTGTCGAGAATGAAGTTCGCGCGTGCCCTGCCGAATCCAACCTGTCTCATCCTCGCCACCACCATGCTGGAGATAGAGCACTGGATAGCGCGCCTTGGTCTGGGTGTCATAGTTGGGCGGAAGATAGACCAGCGCGTGGCGCCACGTTCCTGTCACCTTCGAGTTGTACCAAACCTCCCGCACCTGCCCGTGGGGAACGTCCTGGATCGCATAGTAGGTCGAACCCGGCTCCGGGACTTCCACGGCACTCGCGTACTTGCTTCCGCCAAAGTACGCACGGCTGTTGGTATCGGCGACTTCCGCGCCATCGATGATCAACATGTAATAGTGCAGGCCGGGAACCAGCGGAGTCGTGGTGACAGTCCAGAAGCCGTCCGGCTGCTTCTCCATATCCACTTTCGGTCCACTCCAGAAATTCAACTTAACCTTGGTGGCGTCGGGAGCTTTCACACGAATCTGCACTCTTCCAGCGCTATCGACCCGGGGATATTCCGCTCCCCAAACGTTGGTCTCGGCGGGGTGAAAATCGTTTGGTTCCTGGCCCCAGGCAATACACGAAAGTAGGGACAGTAAAACGATACTCATTGGAAAATGCCTCATATAATCACCTCGTAAACGTTTACGGTCCCGACCGCGCGGCCTCATCATCGCTGAACCGCGCTATCGAGAGTTTGTTATTGTTCGACTGAGACCACAGTCAGGGACTTTGGCTCGAGTTGCAGAATCAACTTGCCGCCTTGTGCCTTCGCCGAAATCGGCTTCGACACGACGGTGTTCGGGGCTTCGAAAGTGTTCACGCTGTCCACCTTGGGCGCAGTGAGTGTGTCTCCCGATGCGGACTTGGCGTTGATCCCAGTCACGTTCAACTCGACCGTCGCCGCCTCATGGGGATCAACATTCGTGATCTCCACCCACAGCTTGCCGTCTTTGCCTTTCGCAGCAATCGCATCGACGCGTGGGAGGGTGAAGTCGCCGTGCTTGTAGCTGCCGGCATCAAACGTAACAGGGACGAATGTGGAATCCTGGAATGGCAAATACATTTTGTAAACGTAGTAAGTCGGCGTCAGCACCATCTTTTCATGATCGGTCATTATCATCGCCTGCAGCACGTTGATCATCTGGGCGATGTTCGCACCGCGCACGCGATCGGCGTGACGGGCGAAGATGTTGATATTCAGTGCAGCCAGTATCGCGTCACGCAAGCTGTTCTGCTGCACGAGAAAGCCAGGATTGCTGCCGGGCAACGGCGCATACCAGCTGCCCCATTCATCCACCACGAGCGCGACCTTCTTCTCCGGATCGTACTTGTCCATGATGGCCGAATGTTTTTTGATCAGGTCATCCATGTCGAGCGTGGTCTTGAGAATCTGCGCGTACTCGTCTTCTCCAAATCCTACCGACTTGAACGCCGGCGGCCACTTCACCACCGTGTAGCTGTGCAGGGAAAGGCCATTGATGTCCCAGCTCCACGTATGTTGCTGGTAGGCCTTCATGACCGTTTCAGTCCAGTCGGTCCAGCGCTGTTCGCCGCCGCCCGGACCGACGGCGATCTTCAGCATTTTGTCTTTCTCCAGCTGCGCCGGATTGTAGTTGCGAACGAAGTGACTGAAAGTCTTCATCCGGTCCAGATAGTACTCGGGCGTCATGTTGCCGCCGCAGTCCCAGCTTTCGTTGCCGAGCCCGAGCAAGGCGACTTTGTACGGCGCCGGATGCCCGTTCGTCGCGCGCTCCTTCTCGAGCGT
This sequence comes from Terriglobia bacterium, assembly GCA_963812835.1. Taxonomy (GTDB): domain Bacteria; phylum Acidobacteriota; class Terriglobia; order Terriglobales; family Acidobacteriaceae; genus JAIQFF01. Next base: position 754,842 of record CAWEWN010000004.1, on the reverse strand, counting down.
CGTCGGCTGCGCGGCCGTCATGTACTCCAGCCAATCGGACGCTTCCTGGGGAGAGCCCGAGCCGACGTTGACCGAGAGGTAAGCCTCGCTCCCGATCTGGTCGATGAAGTCCATGAATTCGTGCGTCCCAAAAGTGTTCGGCTCGATCACGCCGCCCCAGTTGGGGTTCAGCCTCACGCCTCGCTGCGCCCCGATCCCGTCGCGCCAGTGATATTCGTCGGCGAAGCAGCCTCCGGGCCAGCGTACGTTCGGCACATGAATCGCTCTCAGTGCGGCAACTACATCGTTGCGAATGCCGCGTGTATTCGGAATTGTGGAGTTGGAGCCGACCCAGATGCCGTCGTAAATGCCGTGTCCGAGATGCTCGGCGAATTGCCCGAAAAGATTGCGGTCGATCTTCGCCCCGGGCTTGGATGCGTCAATCGACAACTCGACTTTCTGCGCAGCCATCCTCGGCGCAGTGATCGCCATCGCGATCAGAGCGACAAATACAGGAAAGGCACGCATAAGAGGAAATGGGGAGGATTGGCTTACGAACGGCTTACGGCTTGGGGATTGATATACCAACGAAAGGGCCATCTGTCTTCGTCTCTTCTCCGCCGGCTCGGTGCCGGCCAGCGTCCTTTTTGAAGGGACATAATAGCGCAAGACTCATCAGAAGCAGGGTGTATCTCGAGAAAAATCGCCGCCTGATCGGGTTGCCACTCCAGTTTCTAAGCCTCCGCCACAATTCCAGGGGCTGGTTCGGTATTGCCTTATCGCTCACGCGACGTAGGTTCCACCGGTTAATCTCGCTGTTTCTTCGTCAGGTGGATTAGCGTCGGCGAGGGAGTCCCTTTGCCGAGGCCTCGGATCCAGGTGGTTCACGGAACGGTTCCACAGCAATGCGCTCGTAACACACTTCCAGCACGGTCAGGTATTCTGTACCGCCCGGCAATTGAAGGACTACGCTGTCACCCGCTGCCGACTTCATCAACGCGCGCCCCAGAGGTGACACCCAACTGATGTGGTTGCGGTTGAGATCGATCTCGTCGGTGCCCACGATGCTCACCACTCGCTCCGCTCCCGCGGCATTGGCATAGCGCACGGTCGCTCCGAAGAATGCCCTCGTCGCCGCCTGCCCCGATCTCGGAGCTTCCGGGTCCACCACTTCCGCGGCTTCGATTCGCTTGGTGAGAAAGCGAATCCGCCCATCGATCTGCCGCAGCCGCCGCTTGCCGTACTGATAGTCGGCGTTTTCACTGCGATCGCCGTTGCTGGCAGCCCACGCCACCACCTCCACCACGGCCGGGCGTTCCCTGGTGAGCAGAAACCGGTGCTCATCTTTAAGGCGCTCCAGCCCGCTCGGCGTGATGTAGTTCTTGACTGGCGTCGCGGGGGCGTCCGGTTGTGGTTTTCTCGTAAACCCTTTTCGCATCTCGTAGTCAGCGTCCGCTCCGCAAGAAGTACACTTGGTTGGTCCAGTCCATTCCCCCGGCCTCGTCCACGAGCGAAATTAGAGCACGGACTAGCCCTCCAATGTCCGCCGGCGAGATTGTCTTTTCATCGACAAATATCACACCGCCATGGGATCGCTCTTCCTCTGCCCAGAGCTTTAACAATGGAGGAATCGTCCTGCGATCATACGTAACCAGGGTCAAGCGTTGCTTCGCTGCTTCCAACAGGCAAACGGAATCATCTTTCCCAAGAAAGTTTCCGTTCTCCCACTGCACCATGGAGTGAATAACTACCGATCGATTCCGGCGCTGAACGCCATTCGTTACATCTGGGGAGATGTGCTCATCCAGAAGAAGCTTGAGCATGTCAGCCCCGCTTGGTCGGTCTGGCGGCAAAGTCGACCGCTTGGGGAAGCATGCGCTTTAGGCTGTCGAAATCAGTTGAATCGTTCTCTGCTATCGCGTCGTTCACCTCTCCGGGGAATGCCTCCGAATAATTAAGGGCAGCTCGAACCTTCGCTTCAGGCCATTTCAGATGCCTGGCCACGTCCTTGACGTTTCCCTTGTAACTCCGAAGAAGCAACATGACCTCCCATATCGCCAGGGTGCTGCCTTGGATATAGGCTTGCCTGCCTGCCGGTGAATCGCGGAAATCCAGGAAGGCAAATTCCGACCGCCTTAAGCCCTCTTCCACCAGCCGCGCGCTGGCATCGCTCGGCGTCCAGCCGTGCCGCTTCGCGATGCGCTTCAGGCGCTTTCCGCTCTCCACTGGCAGGCGCATACTGAGCACCATCGTACGCGATTGCTTCATCGATCCTCCGAGAGTGTAACTGTTGTAAGCATTGTATCACTTCGAGAGGGCGACCCGGCAACGCAGCAACTCCCGCCCGCAGGTGCCATAGCTTACACTCAAACCACATGCTCAACCGGGGCCATGCCTATACCACAATCATCAGCAGCAAAGATCATGGACGAACCCTGCTCTCCCACCTGGCAAGCCTTTACCCACACTCAACCCCACAAGCCTGGCAACAAAAACTGGACAACCGCGAAGTCACCGTCAACGGCGTCACCGCCGACCGGAAGCGAATCGCTCATTTCAGGCCAAACCCTTGTCTGGAACCGTCCACCCTGGATCGAACCGGACACTCCTCAGCACTTCGAAGTCCTGTTTGAAGACGCCCATCTGTTGGCCGTCAACAAACCTGGCGGGCTGCCCACTCTCCCCGGCGGCGGCTTCATGGAAAACACCCTCCTGCGCCTGGTGCAAAAGCAAACCCCCAACGCAAACCCTGTCCACCGGTTAGGACGAGCCACTACCGGCATCGTTCTCTTCGCCAAAACAGCGCAGGCCGCCGCTAAACTAGGCGCAGACTGGAACACACCCAGAATTCAAAAAATCTATTGGGCGCTGGCTCAAAACGTTGCACAGCACGACGCCTACGAAATCCTCACACCCATCGGCCTTGTACCGCACCCGCGCATCGGCTCGGTGTGGGCCGCCAACCCGAGTGGCAAGCCGTCAAAGTCATTGGCGAAGGTGATCTCACGCACGACAAGCACCACAACATTTGAGGTAAGCCTGAATTCGGGACGCCCTCATCAAATCAGAATCCATCTGGCATCCATCGGCCATCCCCTGGTAGGCGATCCTCTGTACGGTTTATCCGGCCAGCCTCTTGAAAATCTCCCCGGCCTCCCGGGCGATGGAGGATATTTCCTGCACGCCCGATTTCTAAAATTCCACCACCCCATCACCGGCGAACAAATCAATCTTGAGGCAGCTTTGCCGTCTGGATTCTCATTGCATCAGTAGGTTCACGGCGGGAATCAAATCAGGGTTCTCGTTGAAACCTATGCGATCCCGCTATTCCGAATCCCAATTATGAATTGGCCGAAAGCTCTTCGCTCGATCTGAGATTTCGGCCATAGACCAGCCTGAGGACTAAACTCCGTACCAGTGAACCAGTGCATCTGTTGCCGATCTGAGCTGCCAGATTATGCGCCGCGCGAACACATAATTCTCTCGCTGAGTTTCGTGCGTAGTTCAAACCTGAGTCCTTACGCTGCGCTGTGTCTGCCGTGCATGCAATGGACACTTCGGCTCCAAGCTTGAATGGCCGATGCTGAACGAAAGCATCGAGGCGGTTCGCCGTCTTCAGTATCGGTCATAGAGCACGATTCGCGCGACTGGCACAAAACGGCCTCGCACCTACAGTCGGCGAGGCGAGAAGATCTTGGAAGGGCGCCAGGATACCATGATGCGCGTCGGACAAGAACGCGAAAGGAGAGCACGGAGGTTTTGCCGCAGGTCGGAGCGCGGCGCACGCCCATTCAGACCCATTCGAGTGGCGTTCCTCGAGAAAGACCTGAGTGCTGACGTTTGCGGCGCGATTCCCGAAAGGGAGCGAGTTCGCATAGTTGGCGGCCAATCTCCAGCCGATAGTGAACGTCTAGTCCAGATACGCTCGTCGCAGTGTGCCCAGACGTTCGTCTATCGGAGCGTGATGAATCCGCGGCTTCAGCGATGACGGTCAAGTCCCATGCTGTCAATATCGAGTACCAAGTGAGTCGAGTCCCGTCGCGCAGATGCCTGTGCAGAGATTGGCTTCAACTATATGGCGCTGACTTGCGGAGAGACCTTCGCGCTTGGAATCGAGCTGAATTCAACGAGATGCGCGATGGTCATTCGCAACGATATCGGAGATGATGCCAGGACGTGTGTTTGTGAAAGGAAAGCCGATAATCGCTCAGGAGATAGTCACCGGGCATGCGCGGAACCGACTGGGCACGTATTGCACAGTTGAAGGTGACGTCGCATCGGACAAGACCGTCGAAGTACAACTCGCCCTATTCAACTAGCATTCCGTACGAGGAGTCCGATTGACTCGTGAACTGCGTCGGACGAGTCTCTTCGCCAAAGGACACCACTTCAGCCAAGAGACTGTGAGATAGTCTCAGAACTGCAGACTACGTACGCCCGGTGCGGCATTTTGATTCGCCAGCAAGATCACATGGTAGGCGACTCACGGCGTGGTGGCTCAGGTCGAATGCTCCAGTCGCCTGGCGGGTGGCCCATTCAAGCCCGGTGTTGGCTTGAGTGGGTTTAAGAGTGATCGTGTTGAAATCCCAAATACCCCGCACAACGAACACCGCGTTGTGTGGGCCACCCGTCCGTCGGGGCCACGCATGATCTTTAGTAGGCCGGGACGAATCACTTCTCTAAAGGAAATAACTTAATATGGCGAAAGAATATTTCCGCCCCTTCGGATTGGAACAGAATTTTCCCGCTTGATGGAAACGCCTCAGTGCCTTCGTTTACCAGTTTCCCGTTGACGAAATGTTTTACATGATCTCCTTGTACGACCAGCTCCAGTAGATTCCATTTCCCGTAAGGCTTTTCTACTTCACCCAAAGGATCACGGTATCCCGTAATGTCTTTCGACGGCCCTTTGCCAATCCGATCAATTTTCACCGCGCTGCCTTCGGGCCCGGTTGCCCGAGTTCCGCGCGCGGTCACGGCGCCCCCATCTGTCAGCCAAAAATCTCCCGTTCCACCTTCAAGAATCTGGAATTCGAGGGAACGGGGCCAAACTTTCTGAGGGCCCTGAATGTTGTAGAGAATTCCACTGTCACGCGCATGTCCGTCGCGCGGTGCATAGGTACTTTTGCCCCATTTAAACTCCGCCCGCAAGTAATAGTCGTGGAATTCCTCCTTAGTAATGATGTAGCCAAATTCTTTGCCGGATACGTGGATGATATTCTTCTCCACCTGAAATACACGGTCGGGATCTTGGTTCAATCCCTTGCTCTTCAGAAATGTGTCGAACTTGTCGAGACCATGACCGTCAAACAATACGACAGGTTTCCCGTGACGGGGAATATCGCCGGCGATTGTGAACTGGGAAGCCACCAACACCAGGCACAGGAGGTAAGAGCTGTTGCGGAACAGGATTGGCATGCCGGAAAAGGTATCATTTCCGGGACGATTAAAGCGGGGCAATCCTACCGGGGGAAAACCGGGGACAGACGGAACGTTCCCAGTTTTTAGGCGAATGGAATTTGGTGAACGTCCCGTCTGTCCCCGGTTTTTCTCCCAATAGGCAAGATCTTGTGATCACGCTCGCAGCGCTAGACCGTCCAAGATAGTCGGCCGACATGTTCGCTCTCACTATTTGGGACGAGACGTCTCATCTCGAGTGTGCGTGGGCCTTGCAGCGGAAAGAAGGAGTTACAGCATGGGAAATATTAGCCGTCGCGATTTTCTGGCTGTGGCCGCGGTGCTTGGTGCGGAAGCGGCTTGGGGTCGCTCATTCTCGACTCCTTCGAAGATTTCCTGGCGCGAGCGTCGCGACCTTTTCCCGGAAGGTGTAGCCTCCGGCGATCCCGACAGCAACAGCGTATTGCTGTGGACCCGGCGGGCCCCGCAGCCTAAACCGGCCCAGGAATTGACCGTCGAAGTGGCGCTCGACCAGACGTTCCAGCGTGTGATCGCAACTCAGAAAGTGTCGATTTCGGCGGAGGCGGATTGGACCTGTCGTGTGCTGGTCGGAGGACTGAAGCCGGCCCAGGTCTATTGGTATCGCTTTACCGATCCTGAGGGTTCCGGCAGCCGCCTCGGCCGCACCATCACCGCGCCTGCCGATGATGATTCCCGGCCGGTACACTTCGCGTTCGTCAGTTGTCAGAACGCAAACCTCGGAGCGCAGAACGCGTACCGAAGAATGATCTTCGAGGATGAGCACGCTTCTGAGCAGGACCGGCTCAGCTTTGTTCTGCACCTGGGCGACTTCATATACGAGCTGGTCTGGTATCCGGAGGACCGCGCCACTTATTACGACCGCAAGGTGAAGGAACTCGTTCGTTATCCTCAAGGAGAGAAAATTGACGACTTCCACATCCCGGTCAACGTGGATGACTACCGTGCCGTGTATCGCGCCTACCTGCATGATCCCGACCTGCAGGACGCTCGTGCCCGCTTTCCCTTTGTTCCCATGTGGGATAACCATGAGTACAGCTGGCAAGGATGGCAAGCCTTGCAAGTGTTCGACGGCAAAACGCGTCCCGCGCAGACGCGCAAGGTCGCAGCCATGCAGGCATTTTTTGAGTATCAGCCCGCGCGTATGGTGAAGAGCGGTGGTCCCTCGTTAGAAGAGTTCAACCCACCTAAGGTTCAGGATGCCCCGGTCACTGTTTTCGATGAGCATGGACTCGGGCAGGAGGCCAACAATCTTGCGGCGATCCATAGTCTGAAGGGATACCGGTCGCTCCGCTGGGGCCGGAACGTGGAGCTCATGATCACCGACGAGCGAAGCTACCGATCGGAGGACCCCGGAACCAAGTTCGCTGACGCAGATTTCTTTAATAAGGACTATTCGGAGTTCGTGCCCGAGGAGGTGTTTGAGATACTCGATGGCGGCCGGGATTACAACGGAGGCAAACCGCCCGACACCATCCGTTTCGGGGACAAGCAAGTTCCGAACCTCCGTAAGGCGGATCCCGCGCAGACCATCCTCGGAGCCGAGCAAAAAGCGTGGTTTCTGGAACAACTGCGGAATTCGAAAGCTACCTGGAAGATCTGGGGAAGCACAACTGCGACGCTGGATATGCGCGCCGACCCGCTGAACCTTCCCGCAGGGATGGTTGCAAGCGCCTGGCCCGGTGCTGGGTATGCCAACTTAGGCGACGGGACGTCAGCCTTGCCTATCTGGAGCGCGGTGAAATTTACGATTTCATTCAAGAGCATGGGATTACGGGGTTTGCCACGGTGGCGGGCGACCGGCATAGCTTCTGGGCTGGTTTATCGGCGAAGTCTCTCCCGCCGAAGTCCTTTGACCCCGTAGGTGTGGCATTCGTGACTGGATCAATCTCCGCGCCCGGAACGGTGGAGTCAATGGAACATCACCTGCCCAAAGACGCTCCGCTGCGGGCTCTGTTCCTCGGGCAAGGTCCCGGTGACAACCGTCCGCAACCCACCATTAATATGCTGGTGCGTCACGGTGTTCGGTCATGCCTGGAATATGCGAAGAGTGGTGACGTGCAAAAGGCACGCCAGCTTTCCAACCGGGATTTGTCACCGCACTTGTCGTTTGTTGACATGGGCGGCCATGGCTATTCGGTAGTGCACGCAGCAGCGGACCGGCTAGAGACGGATTTCATCTGCCTGCCGCGTCCCATCGTTCGCCAGGACCAGCCGGATGGCGGACCTATTCTCTATCGGGTTCGACACGCTGCAAAGCTCTGGCGCAAGCACGAACGTCCGAATCTCGAGCAGAAGGTGATAGAAGGCAATCCGGCGTTTTCGATTTAGGGATCGGCTAACAGGAAAATCGCTCCCACGTCGGGACAGTGGCCCATTCAAGCCCGGTTTTGGCTTGAGTGGGTTAGCGTGGTCGTGTCGAAATCCGAAATACGCCACACAGCAAACAACGCGTTGTTTGGGCCACCCGTCCAGCTTTTACTTAATTCAAGTCCGGACAAAAGGTCGGAACACGAATGGACACCCAAGAAGGTCGTGACCGTTTGGTTTCGCGCTATCCGCCAGTATCACGATATAAACTGTACGGTGACGCCGCCACTTGCTACCGTAGACATCAAGAATCACCCACGCTCTGGGGATTTCTGTGACTTTACAACATTGAACTTGTACACTCTTGGCTACCAGGGAGTGGACGTGGACACCTACGTCCAGAAGTTAAAGGCAGCCGGAGTTGGAATCGTCGCTGACGTAAGAGAAACCCCATGGAGTCACAAGCGTGGGTTCTGCAAAAATATCTTTAGCGCAGAACTTTCAAAGGCAGGCATTGAGTACGTTCACGTTAAGTCGGCCGGAAATCCCAAAGAGAATCGTCGCACCGCCCCTGACATGGCGGAATGCCTCAGACGATATAGAACTTATTTGAAGGCAAATCCTACGGGCGTCAATGATCTCGTTAGTGTTGTTCGGATGGCCGCTTCTCGCAAAAGGACCGTCTGCCTAGTTTGTTTTGAGAAAAACGTCGAAGACTGTCATCGCTCGATTTTGGTCGATGCAATGAAAAAGGAAATCAGGATACGACCTGTCCACCTGTAAATTTGAACCTTCCGGGCTGACGTTTCGGATACCACATTCCGACGATCAAGAAACTCCCGGGATGCATGAATAGGTTTCCCAAGAAGAACTTCAAATCATATTTATCCACGTTGCACAGTTCCTTCATACGCTTTAGCGCCTTGTCATCCCCATCTCGCCTTTGAAGTTCGCACAGTCCCCAATCCAAGACTTGCATGCAGTGACCCGTACATTCTGGACTGGGGCAGAGCCACGTCACTTGTATCCGGTACTTCATAAATTCGAGATTTTTCATTTCCGGTGGTAGGGCTTCCTCGAATAATTCGTTATCTGCGCACGTAGCCGCTTCTTGCGTCGACGTGCGGTAATCTCTTCAAAGTCCTCGCCGAGAGCCCGACAATTCGGACACTTTCTGCAAGCTGATTTCCTGCTCGCCACGTAGCGGTTGCGGAATGCGCGAAGTTCGCCAGCTGGTGAGCTTCCCGGCAGCAGTGCGACGTACACACGTCAGACTGTTCGCCTTGATGCGAAAGATTCGTTACCTGATTTCGAAAGTTCGACGGAGTCGCAAGTCACATCAAGCGATGCAGGTCGCGTGGCATCGACGTTCGCCGAGTCTTCGCAAGAATCTCGGAAGGATACTTGTCCCGACAGCCGTGAACGAGGGCATCCTCAGCGTTAAGTAACGTCCCGTGGGGAGACGAGTCTTCTCGCGTGTGTAGCCCGACTGAAGTTGCTCGGACACGCCGTTGCGGCACGTTAACCCGCGCATGCAATTCGTGAGGACTGAATTTCCTACTTTCAGTGATAGTCGGCGGGTGGCCCATTCAAGCCCGGTGTTGGCTTGAGTGGGTTAGAGTGATCGAGTCGAAATCCGAAATACCCCACACAACGAACCGCGTTGTGTGGGCCACCCGTCCGGTTCCACAACAGCTACGCAAGCGCCAAATTAAAATTGGCGATGGCCTCGTCGATCTCCTGGGTATTCTTGAAGCCGATCGTGGCGCTATCTACCCTCGCGTTCTGGAAAGCGAACCTCATTGCTTTCACACGATCGTCATGACTATTCTCGAACTGACCGCCACCGCACAGCTTCATGCCGATCACACCCAGCCCTTCCTTCTTCAATGTGTGGATGTGATCAACCACTTCGCTCACATTGTCTGGATGGTTGGTGTCCTCATACGTCGGTCCGTCCATGCGTGAGCCGTTGTGGTTGATGCGGATCAGCCCTACATCAAGCCAATTTGTGCCCGGCATCTGCCGCAGCGCCGGCAGCCCGTGCACAGAGGCACCATGCGTGCGGATGGTTTTTTTCTGCTGCGCCTCAAGGATGCCGTCCTGCCAGCGTTTCGTAGTCTCTGGCCAGTCGGCAGAGTGCTGCCAATGCAGAAGCATGATATCGAAATATTCCGTCTGCGAGATTCGGCGCAGTTCGTCGAACTTGGCTTGCGGTTCAATATCCTTGTGGAAGGTGGTCACTTTACTCATCAGCTGATAGCTGTCGCGGGGCAAGCCTTTGAGCGCCTCGCCCAGCATTCCCGGTGTCTGGTAAGCCTCAGCCGTTTCGAAAAATCGGATGCCCCGATCATAGGCATAGCGGATCAGCCGAGTGAACTCCTGTTGTCCCAGAGCGGCCTGTACTGCACCGCTGTTCGTCCCAGTTCCGAACGCCAGCCGCGTCACCTGGACTTTTGAGCGACCAAGTACGACGGTATCGGTCGCAGTGCGCTTGGCGGCAACCAGCGGCGGAATTCCTACGGTGGCTATGGCTCCGGCGGCCAGACCTGTTTTGAGGAAACTACGTCGAGTGATTCGGCTCATGTTGGCCTCCGCGCGGCTTAGTCAGAGCGCCAGCCGCATCAGTGGATGTTAGCGCGGCGGGGTGGCCCATTCAAGCCCGGTTTTGGCTTGAGTGGGGCCTTTTTGCGATGGATCGCGTAGCACGAAGACGAAAGAAACTCCTAGTCCCACACAACGAAAACCGCGTTGTGTGGGCCACCCGTCCCGATTCTTTTTCCTCGACGCGACAAGTTGACTAAGCTAGATTGGCTGCCGAATCAGAAGCCTGGAGGCCCGAGTTGAAAAGACTAGGATGGCTGTTTGTTCTCGTTTTTCTTTTTCCGGGAATCTGGGTGGAGCATCATCCATCCGCAAACGCCAAGTCCCAAAGCTAGTAAATCTGCTATTCCCAAGACTTGGGATGATGCCGAGATGGCTGCCCTCGAAATTCCTTTGGCCAATCCCATCGGGTCTCCGAAGCAGGTTCCCGCCGACTATTACTACCGGATCCCGGTCCGGCCCATCTACAAGAGCTACCCCGTATATGCCGCGGGTCACGAACCAACTGGCTACCTTGAATCGCTCAAACATAAGGACCCGATAATTTATTGGGATGACAAAGGTCACGCGCCAACGCTCGAAACAGAGGCCGACTGGATCAATGCGGGTGAAGCAGTATTTGACGCGCCGATCGGCGATGGAGGGATTGGAGGATCGGAACCGACCGACCTGTACGTTCGTGATCCGAAGTTTCTGGAGATGACCGGCGCGCCGGTCGCCGGAGATGGCACGCTGCCGTACTTCCGTTATGTGGTGAAGAAAAAAGGTGAAGTCGAGATTGGGGTCCTGGCGTGTGGGATGTGCCACACTCGGGTTATGCCAGACGGAAGTGTTTTGAAGGGCGCACAGGGAAATTTCCCCTTTGATCGTTATTTCGCGCTCGACTATCTCCGTTCCGGCGCAAAAATGGCCCCAGTGCTCGAACGAAGCCTGTACGCGACCCCGTGGATCACTTCTGATCCTCTTCCTTCGACCAGCAGCATGCCTCTTGAACAAATTGCCGAAGTTCATCGGACGATTCCGCCGGGAGTCGTGGCTCGCAATAGAACGAGTCCCTTTGCTCCGGCACAAGTACCGGATTTGATCGGAGTCAAGGATCGCAAGTATTTGGATCGTACGGGTCTTCAGCAGCAGCACTCGATTGTGGACTTGATGCGGTACGCCGCACTCAATCAGGGCGGCGACGATCTTGCGAACTTCAATGGCTTCGTTCCGGTCGACTTCCCCGACTTCAAGCAATTGCCAAAGATTGAGAATCTCGATCGAGACCGTTACAGCGACGAGCAACTCTATGCTTTGGCCCTGTATATCTACTCGCTGAAGCCCCCTCCGAATCCCAACAAGTTTGACGCGCTAGCCGAACGCGGCCAGGAACTCTTCAAGAGTAAGGGCTGCATCATGTGTCACACGCCGCCGATGTACACCAACAACAAACTGACAACTGCGACAGGTTTCACTCCATCGGCTGACGCAGAAACAAAAATACGATATTTTGTCTTTCTCAGTCGGCACTGATCCTAACCTCGCGCTGAAAACCAGGCGCGGGACCGGCTATTACAAGGTCCCATCGTTGCGAGGTGTCTGGTATCGCGGGATGTTTGGCCACAGCGGGTGGTGTGCGACGCTGGAGGACTGGTTTGATCCCCGCCGTCTGCGAGACGACTATGTGCCAACCGGATTTAAACCCTACGGCATGAAGACGTATGCTGTTAAGGGACACCCTTTCGGATTGGACCTGTCCGCGGAAGATCGCAGAGCTCTTATCGCATTTCTCAAGACCCTGTAGATCCTGTGATTCTCAGCGCTGCCAGTTGCAGCGAGAACCGCATTAACCTTGTGTACCGACCCATTCGACAGAGCGTGCCGCGAGTTGCTCCTTCAAAATGATCTCTTTCTCAAACATCAATAAGCAGTATGGCAAGCAGTTGCTCTTCGTGGATGCTTCGTTTCAGTTGAATCCCGGCGAAAAAGTCGGACTGGTCGGTCCCAACGGGGCGGGCAAGACAACGCTATTCCGGATGGTGGTCGGCGAGGAGACTCCCGACGAGGGCGCGGTCTCTGTCCCCAGGAAGTTGACGATCGGCTACTTTCGCCAGGACGTCGAGGAAATGCAGGGCCGTTCGGTCCTGGATGAAGCGATCGCAGGCAGCGGACGCGTCGGCGATCTACACCACGAACTCGAAGCCTTGCAGCGGGAAATGTCCGACCCCGACAAGGCTGATGACATGGACCGCATCCTTGATCGCTTCGGTCACGTTCAGGAAGAGTACGAGCATTTGGGCGGTTACGCGCTCGAATCGCAAGCCCGTGAAGTGCTCCACGGTCTGGGATTCAAAGACGATCAGATTGACGGCGACGTGGGCGCTCTCTCCGGCGGATGGAAAATGCGGGTTGCGCTGGCGCGCGTCCTGCTCGGAATGCCGGATGTATTGCTGATGGACGAACCGACGAACCACCTCGACATCGAATCCATCATCTGGCTGGAGCAGTTTCTCAAGTCATTTCCCGGCGCGCTGCTCATGACTTCGCACGACCGCGAGTTCATGAATCGTCTGGTCTCAAAGATTGCAGAGATTGATGGCGGCGAAATCATCACCTACTCGGGTGACTACGACTTCTACGAGCGCGAAAGGGCCGTGCGAGAAAGCAATCAGCAGGCAGCGTTTGCCCGGCAGCAGTCCATGCTTGCCAAGGAGCAACGCTTCATCGATCGTTTCAGGACGCACGCCGCCAAAGCGGCCCAGGTGCAGAGCCGGATCAAGGCCCTGGACAAGATCGAGAAGATCGAACTACCCAAAAAACGGCAGGTCGTGAAATTCGACTTTCGCGTCCCTCCGCGATCCGGCGAACAGGTGGCCGTCCTTGAGAATCTGCACAAGAGTTACGGCCCGCGTGTGATTTACGAAGGGTTCAATCTCACCATCCGCCGCGGAGAACGCTGGGCCGTCATGGGAAGAAACGGCGCTGGTAAGACTACGCTTCTTAAAATGATTGCCGGCGCCAGCGCTCCAGATGCCGGAAGCGTGCGGCTCGGCGCCAGCCTGTATATGGGCTACTTCGCGCAACAATCGCTGGACGTCCTCAATCCTGATCTCACCGTCATCGAACAGTTGCAACAGGATTTTCCCCAGGACAGTATCGGTTCGTTGCGGAACCTGGCGGGAGCATTCCAGTTCTCCGGCGACGACACGGATAAGAAGATCCGCGCACTTTCCGGCGGAGAAAAATCGCGGCTGGCAATAGCACGCATGCTCTACAACCCGCCGAACTTCCTGGTGCTCGACGAACCGACCAATCACCTGGATCTTGCGACCAAGGAAATGCTGGTGGACGCCCTGAAAGATTTTGAAGGCACCATGATCTTCGTATCGCATGACCGCATGTTCCTTCGCGGTCTCGGCTCACGTGTGCTGGAACTGGGCGGCGAGAGCGGCACGGACCGCCATCCCACTGTTTATCCTGGCTCCTATGTTGAATATGTCCAGAAGCTTGGACACGAGGCGCCTGGGATCTATTCGTAGGCCCTGAGAAATGGGTGCGTCCCGTCTGTCCCAGTATTGCCGATGGGCCCGAACAGCGAAACATCGGCAGAGATCCATGATGGGCTCACTTCGAGCCTGGAGGCACAACGCCGTTCATGCGCAGATACTCGACCATCTGCCCATAGTGGTCGTATCCATGAGCAGAAATGAAAGATGCAACGACCGACCGCGTATGCAGACCGTCGACACCGTCAATAGCGGTGTAGGCATTCTCGGGAGTAATCGTCGCGAGCGCCTTGTGTGCATAGGCGAAAGAATCCGCAGCGGCCTTCAGGAGTTCCTCTTTCGTCCTCAGACCGTCAATGTTTTTAGGGTCGACCGGCATCTTCTCCCCAAGAATCTTCGAAGCGAAGTAGTAGTTCGCCGTTGCGACGTGCGATATTTCCTGCGCGAACGTGCGAACCCCGTCATACTTTGCGCCCTGCGAGGCCGTAAAGGTTGCCGCAGTAGGTGCAAAGCCGTATTTGTCCGCAGGCATCGCCTGCGCGACTCCCATAAACTCATGCTCGAAGAGGTTCAGCAACTCATTCTGCGCCTGCACGGGTGACATTTGGGTGCCGGCGGCCACCTTCGCACTTATTGAACCCGTTTGCGCAGAGCCCACGAGCGTACAGCCTCCTAGAATCAAAGCAGTGCAAACATACCGGAGACGCATGGATCACCTCACCAGCAAATTTCTCAACAGTCTAGCAGACGCCTAACCCCGTTCGGGGGCTGCCCCAGCCTTTGGATTTTGAAGTTGACTTCCTGAAATCAAAGCAAAGAAACCGGGCGGATATTAACTCGGTTTTCCCGTCACTGTTTCAAGTAACGAAGCGCAACACACCCTGATTTAAAAGTCTTGGACTCAGCAAGTTTTAACTTTAATTTCTCTTGCAGGTTGACACCTTCAAACAACCGTCTCCCGTCTCCTAAAACTATCGGGTGAACCACAAAAAGATATTCATCAATCAGGCCAAGTTCTACAAGTTGTGAAGGAATACTTACACCACCGGTAAGAATATCTTTGCCTTGCTCTTGTTTCAATTTAAGTACTTCGTCGTGAAGGCTCGTGCGAACGATTCTCGTTCTTTTTCCTTCAGGGCTGTCTAATGATTGTGAGAAAACAATAATCTTGTTGATGGCGTCAAATGCCTTGGCAAATTCGTAATCTGCTTTTGTCTGCCCGGAAGGGTTTTTCGCCACATCGGGCCAATAAGGAACCATCAATTGATAAGTTTTACGCCCGTAGAGGAGTGTGTCGGCATCTCGCGTGAGGTGCGTAAAATACTCAAGAATTTCGTCATCGGCACTGAATTTGGTATGGTCGAAGCAGCCATCTAAGGTAGTGTTGATTGCGTAGATTACATTCCTCATTGGATCGTCCGGACCCCCTCTTCTGCGTCCGCGCTTATGAGCGTTTGAGGCCTTGTGCTGCCTCGTTCATCCTAATATTACAGAGCCAGAAAGGAACTTGGTGAAAGTCGCCACCTTCAACATTAACAACATCAATAAGCGGCTCGACAACCTCCTGGCTTGGTTAGCGAAAGCTGCAACCGGACGTGGTGAGTCTCCAAGAGCTCAAGGCAGAGCAGGAAGCATTTCCCGTGAATGCCCTTCGGACTCTCGGGTACGAAGCAGTCTGGCAAGGGGAGCGCTCCTGGAACGGCGTGGCCATTCTCGCGCGACACCATGTTCCCGTGCTGACTCGCACAAGTTTGCCGGGAAATCCTGAAGGGCGTAATTCTGAAACTCGTAATCATCAAGATCGTAATCATGAAGACCATCAAGCTCGCTACATTGAAGCGGCGGTTCAGGGAGTCCTGATCACTTCCATCTACCTCCCCAATGGGAATCCGCAGCCTGGACCGAAATTCAATTACAAGTTGGCCTGGTTTGAGCGCCTCATTGCCCACGCCGCCGAACTCATGGCGAGCGGCGCACCCGTGGTGCTGGCCGGTGACTACAATGTCGTGCCGACACCGCAGGACATCTATCCGACTCGATCGTTGGATAACAACGCGTTAATCCAACCCGAGAGCCGACAGGCCTTTGCGCGTTTGCTGGCTCAAGGCTGGACTGACGCCATGCGGAAGCTACATCCGGACGGGCCGCTCTGGACATTCTGGGATTACAAATTTGAACGGTGGCAGAAGGACAAAGGCATGCGGCTCGATCACTTTCTGCTCTCACCGAACTTGTCAGATCGGCTCGTGGACGGCGGTGTTGACCGATGGGCGCGGGGGCAGGAAAACGCGAGCGACCACGCGCCAACATGGATCATGCTTGATCTCTAGACCAGAGTCGAGGTTCCAGCCGGCGTTTTCTTGTCTGACCGCCAGCAGCGTATCGTCCAGTGGTCCTCGATCAGTGATCAGTGGTGAACCTTGCATAGCGCGGATTGGAACGGCCGGAATAACGCGCGTGGCAATTATGGTGACGGACGTGTAAATCCCAGCGAATCTGCCCTATGATAGAAATGCAGTCAGGCAGCCGCGCGCGGGCGTGGCGGAATGGCATACGCAGCGGACTTAAGCAAAACTTGAGTGCTCGTCTGGGAAACCGGCGATGCAGAACTGCTCAAATTCGGGGAAACCTTAAATGGCAATCCCGAGCCAAGCCCGGGAAGGACACCAGCCGGGAAGGTGTAGAGACTAGACGGGCAGCACCTAAGCTCCGGAGCGTCCGGGGGATGGTGAAGGGATAGTCCAGACCGCAAACCTGGCGTGAGCGCTCAAAAAGCGTTAACGTCCGGGCGGCGAAAGCCGTAGACGGCATGAAAATCCGCAGGGCTTAAACGGCCCATGAGGGTTCAACTCCCTCCGCCCGCACCACTGTTGATACCTCAAGCGCTCGACGTTCAGCGAATTGCCCCAGCTAAGATTTCTTGTAACTGGCCGGCGCTTATTGGAGGAGTCGCGCCTCTCTGAGTCGCAACCCACGACGCAAAACGGTTCGCAATGTCGCTGAGGTCCTTCAAGAGAATGCCCTTGCAGGTAATAATGAGCAACGCAGGCCGTAAAGGCGTCCCCGGCACCGATCGCATCGGCGATCTTCACGCGAAAACCGCTATGCTCAACTGTCTGACATTGTGAGACCAGAATACTGCCCTGAGCCCCGCGCGTTACAGAAACCAGAAGCAGGCCATACTCCTCGAGCAATCGCTTAGCCAATGTTTCTTCAGTCCCGACGCCCAGGTTGAGCAACCGGGATACCTGATGCAGTTCCTCGTCATTGAGTTTGACAATATGCGCACGCCGAAGCGATTTCCTCAAGACATCCTGGTCGTAAAACGACTGCCGAAGATTGACATCAAATATTCGCAAGCTTTTCGGCGGTGCGTTTTGCAGAAAAGATTCCACGGCAACTGCGGACGCGGGCGAGCGCTGCGCCAGAGAACCGAAGCAGATCACGTCAGCCCTGCTGGATAAGTCTTCCCATTCTGCCGTCCATTGCAGGAAATCCCACGCAGCCAATTCTTTGATGGTGAAATTCGGCTGGCCCGCGGGATCGATCGATACCGCCGCAGTGCCGGTCTCGTGCTCATGGTCCCGCTGCACGTACGCCGTGTTCAATCCGAGGCTTTGCATCACCCGGCACGCCTCGCGCCCCAATTCGTCGTTGCCAATCCGGCTGGCGACGATTCCTTCATTCCCCAATACATTCGTCATGTATGCGAAGTTGGCAGGCGCACCACCCAGCACCTTGCCGGAGGGCAGAATATCCCACAGCACCTCGCCCAACCCGACCATGAGCGCTGGCTTCGTCATAACCTTGTATCAGTCGTCCTGCGCATGGAGTCGGCCTGGCGCTTCATTGAAACAACCTCGGGGCAAAATCGGCGAGGTACTTGCGCCACACGGTCCATACGTGGGCGCCGGAACTCTCGACCCACACGTGTCTGATCCCTGCTTTTTCCAGAGTCGCATGAGACTCCTGCACTGGCGCGAGCAGAAAATCGTCACTGCCGATTCCGATCCACAACAAACGTAGCTGCGGGTTGAGCCTTGCCGGATTCGCCAGACGCCCGTCGTAGTCTTTTGTGGTATCGGTGATGTCGATTGCCGGACTGAATGCTCCGATGTAGGCGAACAGGTCCAGATGGTTGAGTCCGATGCGAAGCGCCTGGGCCCCACCCATGGAGAGGCCGGCTATCGCCCGATGTTCACGGTCAGGTACGGTGCGGAAGTTTGTATCAATAAAGGAAATCAGATCGCGGGAAACCACCCGGTCGAAGGTCTCGTACGGTTCATTCATGAAGTAGCGCGCCACTTCCTCTACCGGTGGCGGCTTTGAACCGGCACGAGGCACAGGCGGTTGAAAACTTGGGCCGGGCAGCCCATTCTCATTCACGATGATCATGGGCGCGGCTTTGTGGGCGGCGATCAGGTTGTCCAGAATAAAGTTCTCATGGCCCTGGTCACTCCAACCAGCTTCGTCCTCGCCGTATCCGTGTTGAAGGTACAAGACCGGAAAACGCGAAGTGCTGAGGTCATATCCGGGAGGGGTATAAACAAAGACGCGCCTGGTTTCACCAGTGGTTTTCGAGAAATACCATTCGGTGCGCACCGTGCCGTGCGGCACATCTTTCATCGCAAAGAATTCTGACTCTGAACTTGGAACCTCCAACCCGCTGACTTCCTTGCGTGCGGCGAAAAATACTCTGCTTCCCGGATCGTTCGCCACGAATCCGTCGACCGAAACTCCGTAATAATGGAAGCCCGGCAACAACGGCTTGGTGGTCACGGTCCAATAACCATCCTCGCCCTTGACCATGTCGTAGGTTGACTGGCCCAACTCCATCAGGAGTTGTACTTTCAGCGCGTGGTCCGCCTGCACCCGGAAGGTGGCGCTCAGGTCACTGTTGATTCGCGGGAATTCCGCGTCAGGAAGGTTCGTAGTTGGCCGCACGGATCCGCTCTGCCCCAGGCAAACGCCCCAGAACAGAATGTTAACGAGCGCGATTTGCTTGATCTTCACCCTGTTCTGCCGTTTCTACCCGCGCTTTGCGACGCCCATGCTCGATTATTTTTTCGCACTCGAAGTCACCATGCGCCTCAGCATCGCGAGGTCTATAGCATTCGCCATTGCCTTGTAACCGATTGCGCTGGGATGCAGATGGTCGCCGGAGTGGTAGCCTTCGCGAAACTGACCCGGATGGCTCGGATCGCGCACAGCAGCGTCGAAATCGAAAACGCCGTCGAATGCACCGCTGGTGCGAATCCACTGATTGACCGCCTGGCGCGTGGCTTCCCCGTCCTCGCTGTAGTAATCAGCGCCTTCGTAAGGCGTCAACGTGGCGCCGAAAACCCTGATTCCATGCTGATGGGCGCGCTCAATGATCTGCTGCAGGCCCACGATCAATTCTTGTGTCGTCACCAGTTCGCCGGCAAACGGACCCTCTTTCATGGTGGTGCCGTTGGGTAACTTCGGCTTCATGTGCGGCCAACCGATGTCGTTAATTCCTTCGAGCACGATCATGCTGACGACACCCGGCTGTGCCAGAACGTCGCGGTCCAAGCGTGCCAGCGCGCTTACGCCTGCACCGTCGCGCAGAATACGATTTCCACCAATGCCTTCATTTATGACGGCAAGAGCGGGAGCTCCATTCTCGCCCGTCAGGCGATTGGCCAGAAGGTCGGGCCAGTCGGTGTAGTCACCCTGGTTCGCTCCCACTCCATCCGTGATGGAATCGCCGAAGGTTACGATTGCTCCGGCCTGATCAGAAGCCAGATACTTCGACATCCGCCAGCCAGTACCATGACCCATTCGCCGTGGCGTTCGGCATCTCTGCTTTGCCGCTGAAATCGCCGGTTTCCGAAATGTAGCTTTTGTGCTGTCCCCAGAAATGAACGGTAGACGAAGGTGTCTTGTCTGGCAGGAAAAGACTCACTGCAATCTCGCTGGACTGCGAAACATGCAAGTCCACAGCGTCGCTCAAGACTGGCGCCCCGGGCGGAATACTGATGGACGAACCACCGCCGAAGGTCAAGGTGTGATCAGACTCCGGTACAGTCTTCGCGTCCTGCGCAGCGATCGCGATGTGGGCTGCGCCAATTTTCAACGCCGACGTCCCGAACGCATTGGAGAGTCTGATCCGGACGCGTTCTCCGCCAATCGTGGGGCGCACAATCATGCGAATGGTCTGGTTTTCGAAAACGGGCGAAGGTGGAAGCCCTGGGAAGGGTAAAGGAGTATGCATGGCAGCGCTCCACGCGCTTACCCAGTGCTTGTGAGCATTAGGGGGCGCAGCTGCGGCCGTTAGACTCGCAACGATGACAATGAAAATCAAAACGGCACGAGATATCGTTTTCAGCATTTTCTTTTTCCCGCGCAACTGTCTGCTTCTCTGCCCACGTGCCAACGCGCATCACTGCCGGCCGAGGTGGCGATCGAAGAACTTGACGATGACGTTCAAAGCATCCCTGGACTCAGGAACATCTACGTTGTAGAAGAATCCGTGAAAGAGTCCCTCCCAAACATGCAGATCGGTTTCAACGCCCAGCTTGACCAACTGTTCGTGAGTGTAGAGAGCGGAGCTCAGCTCAAAACCCCGCGTGCCGGTAATGATCAACGTCGGAGGAAACTTCGCGAGAACTTCCGGCGAGTCAATGGGCGACACAAGTGGATCCTTCGGATCAGTCTCGCTGAAGTAACTCAACGGTGGTCGCGCTCCTGGAGCTATGGGCTGGGATAAGCGCGCTTCGCCGAGTGGAACCGCCGTGTACAGCGCATCGCCTCCGAAGATGCCGCCGGCCGACGCACAAAAGATTCCGACCGCCCCGGGGACAGGCAACGAGTGCTTCTGAAACCATGCCAGGGACATCGCAGTCTGCATTCCACCAGCCGAGCAGCCGTATATGCCGATGTTTTGGGGCTTATGCGTCTTCAGCAGTTCTTGATAAACCGCTGCCACGTCTTCACTCGCTGCGGGAAATTTGTTGTCCGGACCCTCCCGATAATCGACACTGACTACTTCAATCTGTGCCAACGCAGAAACCGGAATCGATTCGAGCTCCGCGCAACCGGGCCAGCAACCCGAAAATCCGCCTCCATGAAGATTGATCAAGACCCTGTCTTTATTCTTCGCCGAGACTCCGGATTTCGGCGTGTACACAAACGCGTGCACACCTCCGACCTTCTGGTCCTTCTTCTCAACGGCAAAGAGTTGGTAGTCGCGCGCCAGGTATCCCTTCATGAAGCGGGGAACGCCGGCATCCTGCTTCAGAATCTCGGGATCCTGCATGTCCTTCAAATGCTGCGTAACGTAGGCCTTTGCTTCGGCAGCTGAGGAAGGGCGACATCGGCACGGTCTGGGCCGGAACTTCGACGGTACCGTCACTTTGCACCATCACCTTGGGCGCCGCGGGCCGTTCCTGAGCAGAGCCTGGAGGAAGAATCAGCAGGCTCGCCGAAGCTAGCCCCAGAACGCGGAGAAGACGCAGGTTCAGCATGAGCACGGCCCTCTTGGTATGCATTGAGAATATGGGTTGAATTGGGTGGCGGCACCGCTCATCTCTGGGCGGTGCCGACCAGGGGTTATCAGAATCCAACTCGCAGACCGAACTGAATTGCGCGCGGCGGGTTCACCTGTGATGTCACAATTCCGAAGGTTGGAGTGCCGACCTGCTCGTTGGGCGTGCCGAATCGCACATGATTGAACGCATTAAAGAATTCCGCGGTGAATTGCAGATACACACGCTCTGTGATGTCGTTGCGTTTTGCGATGGAGAAGTCCCAGTTGTTCATGTGATCCATGCGAACCGTATCAATGTTCCGGGGCGCGTCGCCGAATCTGACCTCAGAGGCAGTATCGACGGGCTGGAAGCAGGCCGTGTTGAACCAGCCATTGGCTGCACGGGACTCACGCGAGCCCGATGCCTTCAGGTTGCATCCAGATACAAGATCGGGCCGCATCCAGAGGCCTTGAGCTCCGAAGTAACCTTGACCACCGCCAAACTGGCTGAGAGCTGACCCGGGGAAAAATTGGTACGAACTGATGGGGACACCGCTCCGGATGGTGGTGATGCCGTTGACCCGCCACCCGCCGATGACCGCGTTCAGTACTCCATGAGCATCACTCATGTAGTGCTTGTTGCGGCCGAAAGGCAAGTCAAGACCGTACCCGACGGAGAGGTTTTGAGGAATGTCGTAAGAACTCACTGAATACTCTCGCTCCAGATGGTTGTTGTCCTGAGTCGCTCCGCCGAAAATGAAATCCCTCGTCCAGAAATGCGCTTGTGCTGTCGGTGTTGGACATCAATCGCGACCAGGTATAGGCGACGCTCAGGATGCCTTTACCCCCGAACCGTTTCATGAACGATGCCTGTAGCGACCGGTAATTTGAGGTGCCTCGGTGAGGATCCAGGAATAGAACTCGCTGGTATTGCGGGAAGGGCAGCAAAAGCTGTCCGGTGGCAACCGTT
Organism: Terriglobia bacterium; assembly: GCA_963812835.1. GTDB lineage: Bacteria > Acidobacteriota > Terriglobia > Terriglobales > Acidobacteriaceae > JAIQFF01. The sequence continues at coordinate 732,566 of CAWEWN010000004.1, read as the reverse complement.
GGTCCTGAGAGGGGTCCCGGAGTCGTAATGATTCCGAAGAACGGATTCGGAACCTGAGCCAACAACGCAGCCGGTCCCATGGAAAAATACTGATCGGGCAACTGATTCTGGTTGAAATTCGAAACGGTAGCCCACCCCTGCATAAGAAGGTGGGTTCCCCTCGATCCCGCGTATGCCACCGTAAGGGAGGCATCCTTGCCGATCTGCCGTTCGACTGCCGCGTTCCACTGCTGCACATATGGCGTTTTGTCGCCAGGCGTGCGCATGGCGAAGATGCCCTGTCCGTAGAAGTCACCGGGGGTTGCATTTCGCCGCAGCGGCTGGGGGAGACCGTTAGGAAACGGGTTTGCCACTGTAGCAGTGGGACCACCCGAAACCGGAGCTAGATTGACAGGGGAGAGGTTCGGTCCGTCCTGGCTGAGCGTGCTGGGCGGATAGGAAATGCCGTACGCCCCGCGCAACACAGTTTTATCGGTGAGGCGATAGGCTAATCCAAGCCGCGGCGAAAACAACTTCCAGTGCAAATTGTCCTCTCTCTGGGAAGGCCACGACGGACTGTCAACTAAAGCCACGTTTCCTTTAAGTTGCTGCGTTTTTCCTGTGACCGGATTAAAGAACGATCCCAGCGGGACTGGCCTGGTTCGGCAGAAACACCGTGTCATTGTTGTTCGCTTCCGAGAAAACACTGGGCTGATCCCAGCGGAGACCGGCTGTGACCGTGAGCTTTCTGGTGGCCTGGAAGGTATCGTCAACAAAGAAACCGTAGGAGTTGAAGTACGCTCTGGAGCCGCCAATCATACCGGGCGCCACCTGTGTGCCTTGTGCGCCGATGATTCCAAGCAGTGCCGACGCAACCGCGCTGCCGCCCGCGCCGGACGTATCCGCGGTAGCCGCCTGGTCGAAGTTCAGGGTGAGTACTCCATTTTCTGGATCGGAAATCCATTGCACGTGGCGCACTACGCCGCCGAACTTGATCTGGTGGCGACCCACAATCTTGGTGAGAGTTCCCGACAAGCCGTACACATTCTGATGCCAAAAGAGCTCCGAACCAATTCCATTGCTTCCAGTGACCCCGAGGCTGTCGTTGAAATTCATTGCGGGAAAGTTCGCGGGGGCTACAAGCTGGCCGGCAAGGCTTCCCCATCCGGCGCCGAATTGAGACAGGTCAACACCTTGGCTGTTGGGAAATTCATGCTGAAAAACCCGGAGGTAAGAAAGGCGAAGATCGAGAATCGTCGAAGAGTTGAAGGCATGAGTATCTCCGAGGATCGCCGAGTGAGTGTAGAGCCCCGTGTGACCCTGCCCGTTCGTTAACGTCCCCCAGGCATCATAGGGATCGCTGTCTGCCTTCCAATACGAGTAGCGGGCAAACAAGTTGTTCTTTTCGGAAATACGGTGGTCAACACGCGCGTTGTATTGCTCGTTGACGCCTCCCGTGGCCTCTTGAACGATGAAGTTGTTCTGTCAGTAAGCCGGGCCGGTTAGGAGCGGGATAGGACTTCGCAAAAAGTGCCAGCGCGGAGGGGTCAAGCCGATTCGGACAGATTGTGTTCAAGCACTCCGTTGCATTGAAATTGAGTTCCCGTGGTTGGATCGGTGATCACAGGCAGGCCCGGTGCCGTAAAGTCACCTGCTAATTCGGCGGTGGTCGGAACTGTGGTGGTGACCAGGGTGCCGGTTTTCAGCTTTTCATATTCGTAACCGAAGAAAAAGAACGTCTTGTCCTTCCGTATCGGTCCGCCGATCGTCCCGCCAAACTGGTTTTGGATCAGAGGCACCCGAGCAAGCCCGGCCTGGTTCGAGAAGTAATCATTCGCATTTAGCACCTTGTTGCGCAGATACTCGTAAGCCGTGCCGTGAAAAGAGTTGGTTCCCGACTTGGTGGTGAGGTTGATGATGCCTCCGGCGTAGTTCCCATATTCAGCGGCGACATTGTTGGTGACGACGCGGAACTCTTGCACCGCATCCTGAGAAGGAATGAGCGAATTGAGATTGCCGGCAGGTGCATTGGAGGCAACACCATCAATATAGAAAGAGCTCTGGTTCCCGAAGCCTCCACCGATTGCGTAGTTCCCAAATCCGATTGCGTTCGTCCTGGCGCCGCCCGACTGGTTGGAGACAGCGTTACCGTAAGTCCCGCCTTGCGGCACGACGCCTGGTACCAGCGTCAGCATGTTGTTCACATTCCTTCCGCTTAGCGGAATGCTCTCCACCTCTTGCTGACTGATGACCGTTCCGAGAGAGGCACTGTCGGTCTGCAACGGCGGCGCCTCGGTGGTAACTACGACGCTCTCCGTCACATTGCCGACCTGCAACGCGGCGTCCACGCGGGTGCTGACGTCAACCTGGACCTCCACGTTCTCTCGCGTGAAGTGCTTGAACCCCGCCATCTCGACCTCGACCCGGTACAACCCCGCGGTTAAGTTCGGGAAGGTAAATGTTCCCGCGCTGCTGGTCTGCGTCGTGCGGGTCTCGCTGGTGCCCAGGTTGGTCAGCTTTACGGTCGCTCCCGAGACGGTGGCCCCGCTGGAATCAACAACAGTTCCCAGGATGGTTCCAAATCTGACCTGGGCAGACGCTGACAAACACGTCATCAGCGATGACGACGACACCAAGAACACAGCGTCATTAGCTTGAAAGGGCGGCGCTCCGTGGAGGCGACATCAGCCTGGCCGACGGATACCTTGGTTTGGGGGAGGAGGAATGTTGGCTGCAAACTTCGAGAGGTGACCTGAAAGCAACGACCGAGCATTCGTCATATTTTTCGCCCCTTCGACGTGGAAAAGACAAATCGGCTGAATTTCGTGAAGCCACCGCCGGGCCCGAAATCTGACCCAACGATTAAGCGATGAAATGCTGTCTCTGGGATCATGCGGTCAGATGCGCCTGCGACCGACCACTCCGGAGTGAACTTGTAGCTTTGAAGTCTTCTAAGTTGTCAAGATCATTTGCAGACAACTTTCAAAAACCTGCCTATACCACTTGCGCTTGCAGAAGAGTAGCGAGGATTTGATGTCAGCGTTTTGACGTAGCGAAGTGACTGGGAAAGTCCAGCGTGAGAGAGCAGGACAGCAGGATACTTCTACTTTGAGAGCGAGCCACAAGACTGACGAACCATGAGTTTGCATCCTAAAAGCACATCGCGCGGAGGCAAATCTGGATTTGCAATCCGGTCAAGCATGACCGCCAGGGCTATTCTTCCGATATCACGGCATGGCTGGTGTTGAGTCGTAAGAGGCACCGGCAACAGCCGTGCATATTTCACATCGTCGATGCCCACCATCCGGATGTCTTCCGGGATACGCTGGCCCAGTGATATCAACGTGTGCATGAGATTTCCGGCGGTATGGTCATTGGCGCAAAGGAAAGCATCCGGCCGATCTTTCTTCAGAATGGACTTGATGAACTTTGTGTCCGACGCGTCTCCGAGCCTGACCAGATCACGTCCATGCCTTACCGATAGCGACGTGAGAGCTTCGCGATAACCCGCGATGCGGGCATCCACCGTAGGCGCAGAATTCGGCCGTGCGAAAAAGCGATGCGCTTCGCCCCCGCTTTGATCAAATGCTCGGTCGCCAGATAGCCTATCCGGCGATTATCAATACCGACCAGGTCATACTTGCTCCGCTGGGGATAAGGCTCCAGGCACCGGTCAAGAAGAACAACCGGGATGCGGGCCCGGTCAAGAGCAGCGACGATCCGGTGGTTCGCCTGAAACCTGTTTTCACTAAATTCGACCGGAGCGAAAAATACGCCCGAAACTTTTCGGGAGATGTAGTGCCGGCACAGCTGCTCCGCCGCCTGTTCTTTCTCTTTTTCCTGCGAAACGGTATTTCCCCACAGCAGTGAGTGATGCATGGCTTGCTGCGCTTCCATCATGCCCTGGCAGATCGCCTCGAAAATCTCGGTCTGCCCTAGCTCGGGAATCAAGAGTCCAAACACATGGCTTCCTGTGTTTGAAGTCGAAGACACAAAAGTGCCTGAACCGACCCGGCGAGTGACCATGCCCAGCGACTGGAGCTCCCGCATGGCCCTGAACACCGTCATTCGAGAAGCGCCAAAACGCCTGACCAGTTCAGCCTCACTCGGTAAACGCTGGCCGGACTTATAACGTCCGGAGGAAATGTCTTCCTGAAGTTTGTCGAAAATCTGGCGGTATTTATGATTTGCCATCGAAAGCTCGTTTCCCTTGCACTGCGCCCGCTCAACGCTTGCAGCTTAACCTCAAATAGCTCGTGCGGCCGAATATTACCATATACAACTTATGGATCAATCTGCAGCAATGTCCTTGACATCTCCGGCTATAGCCCTCTAAAAGTGTTCAGGCTGAACCTCAGGTTCGTGTGGCAGTTTCCATTCCCGGAGTTCGGCCCCATCACTCGATATTGTGCGCCGTTGAAAAATCAAGTCCAACTCATCACTTACGTTGATCGACTGTCCGGTGATTTCGACAAGCTGGGAGCCCTGCTCAACGGGACGCTCACGGGTGTCTTCGGCGGTGTCCACCTGCTTCCTTTTTTTCATCCAATCGACGGAGCCGATGCTGGTTTCGACCCGGCAGATCACACCGAAGTGGACTCTCGCCTGGGTGATTGGAATGACGTAAGCGCTCTCGGACAGACGCATGAGTTGGTAGCGGACCTTATCGTCAATCACATATCCAGTGAGTCGCCACAATTCAAGGACTTCTCCCGCCGGGGCGCGGGCTCGCCCTTTCGCTGGAATGTTTCTCACCTACGATCGCATTTTTCCGGCGGGCGCGAGTGAAGCAGATCTTCTCCGAATCTATCGTCCACGTCCCGGACTGCCATTTACAAGTGTGGTTCTCGAATCGGGAGACAAACGATTGCTCTGGACTACGTTTACTCCGCAGCAGATCGATATAGACGTGACCCATCCCCAGGGCGAAGCGTATTTGGGATCCATCCTCGGCCGGTTCCAAGCCGCCGGCGTGCGCCTGATTCGGCTCGATGCAGTCGGCTACGCCATCAAGAAACCCGGAACCAGTTGCTTCATGATTCCGGAAACCTTTCGCTTCATTGAGTCTCTGATGCAGAAGGCCCATGGGCTCGGGATGGAAGTCCTGGTCGAAATTCACAGCCACCATTTGCAACAAATGGAAATCGCGCGCCAGGTCGATTGGGTCTATGACTTCGCGCTTCCGCCGCTTGTGTTGCATTCGCTTTTTACGGGCGATGCCAGATCCCTTGCCCATTGGCTCACAATTCGGCCACACAACTCCATCACCGTACTGGATACTCATGATGGCATTGGCGTCATTGACGTGGGCGCTGGACAGCAAGGCGAATCCGGCCTGCTTGGTCCCGGCGAAATCGACAACCTTGTGGAGACGATCCACACCCGTAGCAACGACCAAAGCCGGCAAGCTACGGGCGCAGCCGCGAACAACCTTGACCTCTATCAGGTGAATTGCACTTTCTTCGACGCGCTGGGACGCCGGGGAAACGAGTACCTGATCGCCCGCGCCATCCAATTCTTCGCGCCGGGTATTCCGCAAATTTATTACGTGGGATTGCTCGCGGGTACGAACGACATGGAACTACTGGCGCGTACACAAGTGGGTCGAGACATTAACCGGCACTACTACAACTCTCCAGAACTGAAGAACGCTCTCGCGGACCCCGTCGTACGACAACTTCTTGATCTCATTCGCCTCCGCAATACCCATCCCGCTTTTGCAGGCCAGGCGCAAGTAGAGACTCCCTCCAGCCAGGCTCTGGCGATCCGTGGGAAGACAATGGGCACTGGGCGAAGCTCGACGTGGATTTCGCAGAGCCACGAGCGTTGATCTCGTACTCCGCAACCGACGCTGCACAGGAGCGAGCCGTAGATGGGAGTCACGACCCGGGACTACCCGCTCAGAGGAAACCCGATGAAGAATGATGGGGAGGGTCGAACAAAATCTGACCGTCATCAAGTGGCTCACCTTCTTTATGTTCATGATGTTCGCGATGACGACAGATTCGGTTGGCGTCATCATTCCTGAAGTCATCAAAGAGTTTCACCTCAGCATGACCGTCGCAGGCGCGTTTCACTATGCCACCATGGCCGGGATCGCATTCGCGGGTATTTTCCTTGGCTACCTGGCGGATAAACTTGGGCAGAAAGAAAACGATCATTCTGGGACTCGTCCTGTTCGCCCTCAATTCTTACCTATTCTCTGTGGGCAAGTCCTTCCACTTCTTTCTTGTTCTTCTGGTGATTTCCGGAACTGCGATCGGAATTTTCAAAACCGGGGCGCTCGCTCTCATCGGGGACATCACACGATCGACCACTGAACACACTGCAACCATGAATACCGTGGAAGGCTTCTTTGCCGTCGGCGCGATCATAGGACCTGCCATTGTCGCCCGCCTCCTGGCGGCGGGTACGTCATGGAAGTGGCTTTATGTCATCGCCGGGACAATCTGCGTTGTCCTCATTGTCACCGCTTCGTTTGTCAGATATCCGCACACAACAAGGGGTGCAGAACAACCGATTGACTTGAAACGCACTCTTCGGCATGATGAAAAACCCCTATGCCCTCGGTTTTTCGGCGGCGATATTTCTTTACGTAGCGGTCGAATGCGCCGTCTATGTCTGGATGCCCACCCTCCTTGTCACCTATCATGGCTCCGCAACCTTCATGGCGGCTTATGCAATATCGATTTTCTTCGTCCTTCGGGCGGCCGGCAGATTCATCGGATCATGGATACTCGGCCGGCTAAATTGGACCGTTGTGGTAACCATTTTCAGCCTGGCGATTTTTGTCTGCTTCGTGGGCAGCATGGCCGGCGGAATCGGAACTGCGGTATTCCTTCTGCCGTTCTCGGGACTCTTCATGTCCGTCATTTATCCCACGATCAACTCTAAAGGCATAAGTTGCTTCCGAAAGACAGAGCATGGCGCCGTAGCCGGGCGTGATTCTATTCTTCACCTGCGGGGCGGCTGCCCTAGGGCCATTGGCTATGGGTGCGATCAGTGACGCTTTTGGCGATCCGAAATATGGTTTCGTCCTGGCCACTGGTCTTGCAGGTCTGCTTTTTGTGGGCCTGCTCCTCAACTGGATTTTTAATCCTGCCCGCGAACTTCTCCAGAAGCTGGATCGGACCGAATACGACGTTATTTCAGGCGAAGAACCTGGCGTCCAAGTGCGACTCTAAGCCCATCATGAGCAACTTGAGGTCTTGTAACAGTCGGCCCACTTTGTGTAGACCGCATTGGGCTGCTATAAATCCTTCATCCTAGTTTGAAGGAATGGCCCCAAAATGCGTCAGGCGGTTAAGCGTGTCCCTTCTGTCATCCGTCATTCGGATATTCTGGACGGGCGGCCTGGGTTCCGCCTCCAGGCAGAATGGGGTTACGTCTCCGTCCTTGAAGGTGGCGGACATATTTGCGAACTAGTTTCGCATAAGCATGGCGACGCTCAATCCTCTATGGAAGCCAACGTGGAAGACCATAGACCCGTCCACGTACACACCAGGCAAGCACACCCGAGTTTATGGACCGCCGCCTGAAGGCAGATTGTTGGCAGGCATCGCAGGGCACAGTATTAGCTTTGACTACTTTGGCCCGCCGTCTCCAGAAGAGATTGCCGCAGGCCACAGTACTCATGGTGAAGCTCCCGTGGTGGATTGGCGCAGACAGCCGAGATCTGGGCGATCGATGCCAACCCTTATTTATGATGCCAATCTGCCGCAGGCCCAAATGCGGTTGCGGCGCGTGATTTCTCTCGATCACGTTCAGCCCGTTGTCTATTGCGAAGAGACTGCTTTCAATCTAGCTACTTTCGACCGGCCAATTTCCTGGAATCATCACGTTACATTCGGTCCACCCTTTTTGGAATCCGGCGTGACCCTTTTTGACATGCCGGCCACGCGCAGCAAAGTCTGTCCCGCAACCTTCAGCAAGCAAATGTCGATCAAGCCCGATGCTGAATTTCGGTGGCCCAATGCACCAAAACAAAAGAGGGGCCTCGCTAAATCTGCGCACTACTGAAACGGGCCGATTCGGTCATTACACCGCGCACCTGTTGGATTCAGCCCTTCAAACCGCTTTCATTGCCGTCTGCAATCCACGTCTACGACTATTGGTTTTGTATCTTTTCAATCGACATGAATTTCCCTGGGTCGGCAACTGGGAAGAATCCTATAGCCGCGCTCATGTACCGTGGAATGGTCGCGAATTCTGTCGGGGGTTTGAGTTTAGTACGACTCCGTTTCCCATCCCTCGACGGGAGACCGTTGCACAAGGAAAGCTGTTCGACGAAGCCACCTATATATGGCTGCCGGCAAAGAGCATCACTAGAAGGCGATACATGATCGTTCTGCTGGACGTACCGGAAACTTTCAAGGGGGTCGCCGACGTTTACATCAAGCGTGGCTCCGTACGGATTACTGAGAGGTCAACTCAGGCCGCCTTTCAGACCCATGCGAAGGACTTCTTGTAGAGGCCGCCTTTTCACAGAAACTGTGTCTGTGAGATTTCTGTCCAGCAAAAGGAAATCAATCCGACACACGAGAGCCACGGCTCCAGCAGGCCGTGACATTTGAAGAGTGCGGATAGCCCACATGCCGTTATTTGTAGTAGCATTGCCGGAGCAGGTAGGAGATCATGAAAGAACCGCGTCTTTCCAAAGCCGAAACTCGCATTCTGGAGCTGTACTGGAAACTGGGGACCGCGTCAGTGCGCGAGGTCTTGGAAAGCCTCCCGCAGGATGAACGTGTCGCGTACACGACCGTCCAGACGCTCGTCTATAGACTTGAAGAGAAGGGCGCTTTGAAGAAGGTGAAAAAAATTGGCAATGCTCAGCTGTTCCAGCCGGCCGTCGATCAGAGCCAATATCGCAGCAGGCTGGTCCGCGACTTGCTGGACCTGTTTGGCGGATCGCCACGTCTTCTCGTCTCGAATCTGCTCGAGAACGGTGCCCTGACCCTGCGGGACCTAAAGGCGCTACAAAATACGGCTCGCGGTGACAGGAACGGACACAGTCGGGGAGGGAAAAGTGCATGAGCATATCGCCCGTGCGATGTATTACTTCAGCGTCCACCTGCTGTATGCATCCGTTGTAGGGTCCGCAGCGTGGGTGCTGACCTCAATCCGGCCGCGCAAGCGCCACTACGAAATATTGGATTTGGGTTGTGTCGGCATTCAACTTTGTCATACCGGTAGGTGCATTAATCGATAAGCTTTGGGCGCCACACCTGACCTGGGCTTATCCGCTTGGTGCCATTGGCGGGCCGGTATGGGACATGACGGAAGGCCGCAGGGCGGCGGTGCTTGCCGTAATTTGGATCGCCGGCGCCTTCGCTATGTCCATGCGATTGATCTCGCGTATTCACACAGAGCGTCGCGAGTACCGAGCTGCGGCCCACTTGATCGACACGAGCGTGACGTCGCGTTTCATGGCTGATGGCATCCCGGTGAGCTTCGACCGAAGATATACCGGACCCGCTGTCAGCGGCATCCTCTCTCCCCATATCGTGCTTCCTTGGGGCCTCGATCGCATACTGAATCAGCGAGAGTTCGATGCTGTCCTGCTTCACGAACTGGCCCACGCGAGACGGCGCGACAATCTGATCCGTCTGCTCTACGAAGTCTCGAAGTGCGCCTTGTGGTTTCATCCGCTGATCTGGGTCGCGGGTGCGCGGATGTCACTGTATCGCGAACTCTCCTGCGATGAATCTGTCATCCGACGCGCGCAAGGACGGGCATTGGTTTCTGCACTCGCCAAACTTGCCGTACCAGAATCAGCCGTGTTTCTGCGAGCCACAGCCTCATCACATTTTAGCGATCGCTTAGCCCGGCTGGCCGGGCCGCCCCAGGTAATTCGCCGCACCGCAAGCCTGATACAGGCATCGCTGTTTGCTGCCGTGATCACGACCTGCGTCTTTCAAACCATCGCGCATACCGCCTGCTGTTTCCTCCTCAAGCGGTAACCACCGCATATTTCTCGCCCTGCGCCGCGGACTCCGGTTTGACGTGCAACGCGCTATGTAGTAGCGTTGCTGGATGTTGTAGTAGTTAACGCTGGGGGTCCGCAATGCATATTTTCATAACGCAGGTCTTCAAGTTGATTAGAGGCGAGCGGTTGTGTCGGGTCCGGAAGCTCGCGCTGGTTTCCGCTTTGGCGCTTGTGGCGATGGTTTCGACGGTGCAACCGCGAGCGCAATCGACTGTTCCCTTAATTCTGGTCAAAGCCGGGCGATTGCTGGATCCACGCACCGGAAATGTCCTAGCGCCTGCGGCCGTTCTGATCCAAGGCGACAGGATCAAGCAGGTTGGCCCTCCTTCGCAGATTCATACTCCGGATCGGAACCCCGACTGTCGACTTAGGCAACGCCACGCTGCTGCCGGGATTGATCGACAGCCATACTCACCTCTTTCTAAATGTTATTGTGCCGCCTGAAGCTGAGATTCTGCGCCATTCGAATGGAGAGTTTGCGCCGGGCTTGCTGCTGGCGATTGTCGAATCCCCGACCAAGCGGGCGCTGATGGGCGCACAGTTGGCAAGAGAAGATTTAGAGAGCGGCATTACCACTGTTCGCAACCTTGGTCATTCGGGTATCGATGGCGATACCGAACTGCGCGACGCAATCAACGCCGGTCGCCTACCCGGCCCAAGAATCCTGGCTTCCGGTCGCAAACTGATCACGCTCGGCGAATACCTTCAGAACCTCAATCCGGCGCTGTCTGAGGCGATTCTCCATCAGGAGTTCTTGCTGATTGACGGGGCAGACCGAGCACGGGAGGCAGTCCGGCAGAATGCATTTCAGAATGTCGACGTCATCAAGGTTTCGGCGGACGAAAATCTCACACTTCCTGAACTTGCATCGGTAGTCGAAGAGGCACACCGGGAGCATCTCAAGGTTGCGGTGCACGCCAGCGATACCATTAGCATACAGACCGCAATCGATGCCGGCGCAGATTCCATCGAACACGGTAACTCCGCGACCGACGAGCAACTTAAGAAGATGCGAGAAAAGGACATCTTCCTGGTCCTGACGCCGACCTTCTATGGCGGTGTCTTTTTGAAGATCACCGAGCCTAGCATCGTGATGTCATCCGCTGAGCATGCTGCCGAACTCGCTGCTGCTGTACGGGGACGAACACGCTATGAAGCTCTGGTTCAACGGGTAATGAAGTCGGGTGTGAAATTCGCCATGGGATCGGACATGTGCTGGTTTTACCCAGGAAAAACGCGTGGACAAGCTAGCGTTGCGACTTTCGTTAACCTGCGCCAGGCGGGAATGCCGGCTCTGGACGTCATTCGTGCCGTCACCATCAATGCAGCAGAGGTGTTGGGCTGGCAAGACCGCATTGGCACGATCGAGCCGACAAAACTCGCCGATCTGGTAGCGGTCTCCGGCGATCCTGTGGCCGACGTTGGCGAGTTGGAACGCGTCAGGTTCGTGATGAAGGACGGCCAAGTGGTTCGAAATGACCTCGTCTCTCATTGAAGCGTTAATCAATGGGCGGCCCAGGCAATCAAATCGAGGTGGAGACGAGATGAAACAAGCAAAAATCGCGCTGTTTGCAGTGCTCATTTCCACAGGCGTCGTGTCCGGCCAGACGGGGGCGACCGGCCAAAGCTCTCCCGCGGACATTGTTTACGCGCGACCCGGTCGGTTAATTGATGCGGGAGGATTTCGGCTGAATCTCTACTGCATGGGGAGCGGCTCGCCCACGGTGGTCTTCGATTCCGGATGGGGAGACTGGGCGCCGGCGTGGTCCAAGGTGCAGCCAGAGATCGCCAAATGGACGCGCGCCTGCAGCTATGACCGTGCCGGCACGGGATTCAGCGATCCCGGTCCCATGCCGCGCTCCAGCGTGCGCATCGCCGAGGAACTGCGTACTGCGCTTCACCATGCCGGCGTCGGCGGGCCCTACATTCTGGTGGGACACGCTTTCGGCGGCGACAATGTGCGCACGTTTGCGGACTTGTACATGGAGGAGGTTGCGGGGCTGGTACTGAATGAGGCCGATCCCACCGACGTCGAACCGCAGTCAATGCGAGAGGACGAACATCGAAGTCATGCTGGGATTCCTTCTGACTTGCGCGATTGTCGTAATGCGATTGCCGAGCACAAGCCGTTGCCATCGCAAGCTTCAGGTCCTGGCCAGCCACAACAGACCTGTGCACAGCAGTTCTTTTTTCGGGGTTTGCCGGAAGCCGAGTGGTCTCCGGAATTGAACGCCAAAGTGCTGGAGATCGCGCAAACCAAAGTGGCCATGTACGACGCTTACTCTTCAGAGATGGAGCAAACAGCGTCGGATGAAACTTATCTGCAAGAGCACCGCCGCTCATTTGGCTCGCGCCCGATCCGCGTCCTCACCTCGGGAAACCATGGTGTCGGCCACCTGAAGGACAAGCCACCGGATACGCCCAAGCACCTCAAGTATGAGCAGGAGACTACGCTGGCCCAGGCACACTGGCTCGAACTGTCTTCCAATGCTAAGCAGATCTTCACTCACAATAGCTCGGAGTACATCCAGTTCGACGAACCCGAGACCCTGATCAAAGCTGTCCGCGAAGTGTATGACCAGGCAAGAAGTCCCGTTGCTACGCGCGGCAACTGAAAAATGTTTCCCCACCCAATTTCTTAGTAAGTCCGGATGCAACCTGCTTGCCGCTGCGCTAGCAGTCTGGCTGCTCCCGGCGATGCCGAGCGTAAAGAGTGCACAGATCGACGCGGTGTCGTCTGGGAACCCCGTCGGCTGGCACCGGTCATTGACATACATAGAACTACAATGTATAAGACTGCTACGTATGGAGATGAGTAAGGACTTGGTTGCTGCTTCCGCCACGCCGCTTGTGCTCGCGATCCTTGCCGAAGGCGACAGTTACGGCTACGCCATCATCAAGCGAGTGGCCGAGTTATCGGGCGGGCACCTCCAGTGGACCGACGGCATGCTCTATCCCGTGCTGCACCGGCTTGAGCACCAAGGTCATGTCGCAGCGAAGTGGTCCGCGTCCGAGAACGGCCGCAAACGCAAGTACTACCGGATCACTAGAGAAGGCCGGGCGCAGCTCACAACCCAGCGGAAGCAGTGGCAGGCCGTGGATGGCACCCTGCGGAGTATCTGGATGAAAGCGTGCGCAGTGTGACAACCTTCGCCGATCGATCGCTCGAGGAGCATATTGCGCAGTGGCGCGCGTACTTAGGGCGCCGGCAGGCCGTTCACGGTCCCGACGTGGAGGAGCTCGAGGGACATCTTCGCGATCAGCTGGGGGCGCTCACCGAGGCAGGCCTATCAGGGGATGAAGCTTTCTTAGTCGCGGTCAAGCGCATGGGCAGCCTCGACTCGCTGTCCCGCGAGTTCGCACGCGCGCATTCCGACCGGCTGTGGAAGCAATTGGTCATCGCGGGCGACGCTGATAAGTCGGCGAACGCCGCACACGCCGAGACGCTCGTCGTCCTGAGCCTTGCCATCGCCGCGGCGTTGGCCATCAAGATGCCGGCCCTGTTCGGTCATCGGATCGACAGTGGTGATGAACCGTTCTACTTCCGCAACGCCAGTCTTTTCGTCTTGCCGCTACTTACGATCTACTTCGTGTGGAAGCGTGGGTTGAGCATTACGAGAGGCCTATGGCTCGCTCTGCCCTTCGCGGCCGGGGCTGTTTTCGCCAACGTCTACCCGTGCTCCAAGGGTAGTGACACTGAGCTGCTGACCATTCTGCACCTGCCCATCGCCCTATGGCTAGCTGTCGGCTTCGCGTACGTCCGAGGTCGGTGGTTCGCCGACGATGGGCGCATGAACTTTGTCCGGTTCTCGGGCGAACTGACGATCTACTACGTGCTCATCGCCCTCGGCGGGGGTGTCCTCACCGGCTTCACATTCATGATGTTCAAGGCCATCGACATGAATGCCGCGTGGTTCGTAGGCGGCTGGCTGATCCCGTGCGGGGCGGCGGGGGCCGTCATCATCGGATCCTGGCTGGTGGAGGCGAAACAAAGTGTCATCGAGAACATGGCACCGGTGCTGACCAGGCTGTTCACGCCGCTGTTCACAGTTCTGTTACTGGCGTTTCTGGCCACAATGGCGTGGACAGGCAGTCCCATCAACGTGAAGCGGGAGGTGCTTATCGGCTTCGATCTGCTGCTGGCGGTCGTCGTCGGGCTGGTGCTCTACGCCGCCTCCGCGCGCGACCCGCAGGCACCGCCCGATTTCTTCGACGGCCTGCAGCTGCTGCTCGTGGTCAGCGCGCTCGTGGTCGATGGAGTGGCGCTTGCGGCGATCGCCGCCCGCATCTCCGAGTTTGGCTTCACTCCCAACAGAGTAGCGGCTCTTGGCGAGAATCTGATTCTGCTCGTCAACTTGACGTGGTCGGCGTGGCTCTATGCGCGCTTCCTGCGTCACCGGGGCGCGTTTGCCGTCCTGGAGCGATGGCAGATCGCCTATCTGCCCGTTTATTCCGTATGGGCGGCTGTGGTGGTGGTCATATTCCCGCCGGTGTTCGGCTATCGTTGATGAACCCCCGCCGTGGGCACTGCACCGGCGGATACGCCTAGTCGCCAGTGTTAGGGGTCGGCTGAGGACACGTGCGACTCGCACTACTCGAAAAGATTGGCGCTAGCCGTTCCAAAAATGCGTGTACGACACAGTTGGCGCCAGAATGCCGGCGATCTGCTGTGGTGGAACGCAGAGGGCGCGCCGGTCTGTGCCGACAACTTACGTCATCGGGTCTTGCACCACCACTGACTCGGGTGGGCATTCCGCGCGCTGGGGTTCACGCATTCGGTCACCTTCAGGGCACACTCTTGGTGGCGACGGGTGCCAATCCGAAAGGCGCCCAGGCGCAGCAAGCGCCGGTCCAACTGTGGACGTAGATCGCTTTGCTCGAAGCCTGAAACACGTGGTCAACGCGCTGGCCCACTTCGTTGCGCTGCGCTTCGCCTTCCTCAGTTTGGCGTGACAGCCTGGATCTCGGCGGCCGCCTCATGTTCCAGATCGTCTGCGCGATGCCGGAGTTCGAACAATCTTTGATTGATCTTTGATTCCAGAGAGGGTGGGGGCAGGACTGCGAAATGCACGCGCGAAAGCCGAAGCGGCTGGGTCGGGCAAGAATGCCCAGACTCCTCCCTATTCACCAGGACGTAGCGACTTCAGGTAGGCCAGGACGGCCTCCGCATCCGCACGTGTCATCTGAAAACGGGGCATCGGGGAGCGGGGAGGCCGGCCGCTGCGCCCGACTGAGGTAGTCAGCAGTGTAATGATCTCGCTGTCGCTTCCCGGTGGCAGTCCGGAGAGCCGGGGCGCCGTGCTTGGCCAACCCGGCACAGACTGAGCTGGTTCATAGAACACCGGTGCACCTGCGAGCCACCTTGTGCGATCGAGGTTGCCGTCTTTATCACGAGGCGTGTGGCAGTATCCGCAACCCGCAACCCCTTCTACGATATATTTCCCGCGTGCAATGAGTTTTGCATTGCCTTGGATTTTCGCGATTTCCTGCGATCGCTTTGTCTCTTGCGCCGATGCGAGATGCGGTCCGCCCATGGTGAATAGCAAGAAAGCAGCGCTCAGGAAGCCAGCGATGGATGATTCGAAAGCGCTAGCGATATTCGTACATCGAACTGCCATGGCATTACACCCTACTCATTTTGACTGGGATTCAATTCTTGAGCTTCCCCAACTAGCGCAGGTCAGCGAGTCTTCAAACACGAGCGGGTGCCGCCACAGCGCTCAAACTTAAGAAGCTCAACCAGATCAACGCTCGTCGCTTGCCATAGGGCACCTCGCAGCAGAATTGCAGGAAAGGCATCCCGCTTGCGATGACATGGATCACCGTCCATCGTGATCAAAATCACACTGCATAGGAGTACCAAGGTCTAAGATCATGCTCGTCTTTTCTGATCCCAGACCCTGGCAAGCTGGTTTCAGTTCGCAATCCGCGGAATTTGAGATCACGCTCGCCTGTAAGTTAGCTCACCGACTTGGTCGATGGGCGAACATGTAAGCCGGAGGGGCAGTGAAATCGAGGAGAGTGGCCGTCATGCGAATCATTCCAATATCCCAACAGGAGTGCAGTGAGTTCTTGCAGCGGGTATCGATCGGCAGGTTGGCTTGTTCATTGAACGATCAGCCGTATGTAGTGCCAGTTGCGTTTTCTTACGAACCTGATTGCATCTACATCTTTTCGACCTTCGGCAAAAAGATTGAGTGGATGCGGAAAAATCCAAAGGTGTGTTTGCAAGCCGATGAAATCGGCAACCGGTCAAACTGGACTAGCGTAGTCGTGACTGGGACCTACTTGGAACTGAATGTGCCGCAACACCACACCTCTCAGCGGGAACATGCGCGGAACTTACTTGCGCAGTGCTCTGACTGGTGGCGAATCCCTCTGTCGAGAGCACGCGATAGAGTGCTGGTTTCTTCGATGGAGACAGTGTTTTTTCGCATCGACATAAAGTCGATCACTGGACTTCGTGCGATCCCGGAAGCGGAGGAGCCGGTTACTCAGGCAACGGGTCAATAAGGGGCTTTGGAATACGGCTGGCAGTCTGCCAGAACCTCGTTGCCCGATGACACGACTGGGCATGCTAAGTTCTAGGCCGCCACATCGCTTAGAAGAGTTCCATCTTCAACTCGCACGGCATGCTCCTCAAGAGCGCCATTGAAACAGTACCGCAGCGTGTAGTTGCCGTCCTCAAGCAGAATACCGGACGTTGAGCTTAAGGTCGCATGGGTCACAACTCGATCCAGTGGCGTCATGCTTTCGGCAACCCACGTTTCTTTTACCGTGAGATCCACCTTAACGTTGTAGGTTTTTCCTCCACCCGCCAGTTGGCCCGAAACTTGGTCAACCGCTGTCTTTTTCATGCCATCATTATCATCCGGGCGTAACTCTTCTTCATAAAGGTTAACCGAGGTCGTTTTCATTTTGAAAACCTCCACATTTGCTTCCGCCATCTCAGGGCTTAATCGTGACTTTGATAACTCCCTCTCGACGTTCACCGAAGACCTGGTAAGCCTCTGTAATCCGATCGAGCGGGAACGTGTGGGTCAAAAGTGGAGTCAGATCCAAACGTCCCTGGCGGACCAGTTCCATCAGCCTGCGCATACGTTCTTTCCCACCAGGGCACAAGGTGGTGACGATCTTGTGGTCGCCCAGCCCAGCGGCGAAGGGCTCCAATGGAACCGAGAGCTTTCCCGAGTAGACACCCAGACTCGAGAGTGTCCCTCCCGGCCGCAGCACTCGCAGTGCGCTCTCAAAAGTCTCCTGAGTGCCGAGTGCCTCGATCGCGACGTCCACACCTCTACCGTGAGTGAGGCGCTTGATCTCTTCGACTACGTCGTGTTGTTTGAAGTCAAACACTGCATCGGCACCCATTTGCCTCGACATCTCTTATGCGAACGGGATCCGATTCAACGGTAATGATCAGGCTTGCGCCCTTAAGCTTCGCTCCGGCTGTCGCGCACAGACCGATCGGTCCTTGGGCGAAAACGGCGACTGTATCCCCGATTTGCAGGTCGGCGCTCTCCACAGCCGAGATACCGGTGGAAGCGATATCCGCGAGCAGCACTACTTGCTCGTCCGTCAACTCGTCGGGGATCTTGGCCAGGTTGGCTTGCGCGTAGGGAACCCGTAAATACTCTGCCTGGGCGCCGTCAATGGTGTTGCCGAATTTCCAGCCTCCGATCGCGCCGCCACACTGCGACCAGTTTCCGCTTAAGCAGAAGTTGCATTGTCCGCACGGTGTGATGGCTCCGACCAACACTCGATCACCGACTTCATAGCCGGTCACGCCGTCGCCGATCTCGTGAATGACTCCCACGGGTTCGTGACCGATTATCAGACCGGGCTTTACCGGGTATTCACCTTTCAGGATGTGGAGATCTGTACCGCAGATGGTGGTGAGGGTAACGCGGATGACCACTTCACCCGCTCGGGCTTTCGGGATGGGCACGGTTTCCAGGCTGATTTTTCCTGGTCCACGAAACACCAGGGCCTTCATGGTCGCGGTGTCGTGATCCTGTTCTGGGAGAAGTGCGTAAGAGGTGTGGGACATGGCTTTTCTCCTTCCGACTCTTACTTATAGTTCTCGCAGGGAATGCGGCCTATGATCGCGGCTACTTGAGATTGTGATCGAAATCACAGCCGCACTGGGATAGGACTAGAGGTCGAGGACGGCTCGCGTCGAGGTGGGATCATCTACAGCCGAGGTACGGAAGCCAAGGCGCTTGGCGATTTTCTTCATCGACAAATTGTCGGGCAAGATTTCCGCGTCAACATGGTCCAGTTTTTCGTCGCGCGCGACCTGGATCACACGCCTGAATAATTCTGTCCCCAGGCCCTGATTCTGGCACGCATCCGATATCAACACAGCAACTTCTCCTTCGTTCTTGGCATGGGACTTCACCAGCCGGCCGACTCCCAGGATGCGACGTTCCCCCGTCGCGTCGCGGTGCTCAGCGACGATTGCCATCTCGCGGTCGTAGTCGACAAAGCAAATGCGCACCAGGCGATCATGTGACACCCGCGAACTTAAGCTAAGCGAGTAAAAGTAGCGCAAATACACACTGCGGTCCGAGAGTGTTTGGTGGAATTTCACCATCAGCGGTTCATCTTCGGGGCGAATAGGCCGCAGCGATAACGCTGGTGCCGTTCTTCATCACCCACGACGAAACATACTGCGACGGGTAAGGCCGAACCGCTGGCCTGGGGAGACAATCAGGATCGGTCCCGGGCGGGTGCAATACCACGCGGGCGTCAAGGGCGAGGAATTGCCCGGGTGAAGCAAGCAAGGGGTTGATATCGATTTCCGAAATCCAGGGCTGTTCGATCACCAGTTGACTGAAGCGGACGAGCAGACTTTCCAGGGCCGGCAAGTCGACCGGCTTGCGCCCGCGCACGCCCTTGAGAGCGGTGAAAATCCGAGTTTGCTCCATCATCCGCTGGGCAAGCGTAGTGTTCAGGGGCGGCAGTGCCAGGGCACGATCGCGATACACCTCAACCAGCGGACCACCGGAACCAAACAGGATTACGGGTCCAAATTGTGGGTCAATACTGCTACCGAGAATCAACTCGTAGCCTTCGACCCGGACCATGGGCTGCACGGTGACGCCGGAGAAATGATCGGGTCCGATTTTCCTTGCCACAGAGATCTTGATCTCTTGAAACGCGGAGCGGACGGATGGTTCATCTTCCAGGTTGAGTTTGACGCCGCCCACGTCGGTCTTGTGCGTAATCGTTTGGGAAAAAATCTTCAGTACAACTGGGTATCCCAGCGCATTTGCGCAAGACACTGCTTCGTCTTCGGTGCGAGCGATCTGGGTCTCGACTGTGGGAATGCCGTAGTGCGACAGGATCTGTTTGGATTCGAATTCGTTCAGCAAAACGCGGCCCTGGCTGCGGGCGGTCTCGATGATATTTTCCGCCTGATGTCGAGAATCTGGGTCGAGCTCTCCGCCTTCCGCCAGCGCCGGAGTCTCGTAGAGGCCGCGCAGGTTGTAGCTGTAGCGCCACATGTAGGTGAAGGCCCGGGCCGCCGTGTCGGGAAAGGGGAACGTGGGAATACCGGCGGCATTAAGGATGGTCTCGCCCGGGGCGATACTGGTGCCTCCCATCCAACTGGTGAGCACTGGTTTCCCGGACGATTGGGCATACGGCTTCAAACGCTCGGCGACGGCTGCTGGATCGGTCATGCCTTGCGGTGCGAGGATAACCAGCAGGCCGTCGCTATTTGGATCATGGGAAGCGATTTCAATCGCTTTGGCATAGCGTTCCGAGTCCGCATCGCCCAGAATGTCAATCGGATTATTGTGGCTCCAGTGCGGCGGCAGAAATCCGTCCAGGGCCTGTACCGTCTTTTCGGAAAGAATGGCCAGCTCTCCGCCATTTGCGACGAGAGCATCGGTCGCCAGAACTGCGGGCCCGCCTGCGTTGGTGAGAATCGTAAGCCGTGGCCCCTTCGGACGTGGCTGCTTGCTGAGAACTTCCGCCATATAAAACAAGTCCGCGATGGCCCCGACCCGCAACACGCCCGAGCGACGGAAGGCAGCATCAAGAACTTCATCACTTCCGGTTAACGCTCCAGTGTGAGAAGCCGCGGCCCGGGAGGCAGCTTCCGAACGACCCGCCTTAATAACGATGATAGGTTTTTGCAACGCTACTTCGCGTGCCGCCGAGAGAAAAGACCTGGCATCGCCGACCGACTCCATATAAATAAGAATGCTGTGAGTGTTCGGGTCGTCGCCAAAGTGGTAAATGAGATCTCCCCACCCACGTCCAGCATGGAGCCGGTCGAAACAATGGCGCTGAATCCGACTTGTTCGAGCTGGCCCCAATCCAGAATCGCGGTGAGCAGCGCTCCGCTCTGGCTCAGAAAGGCTACATTGCCGGGCCGAGGCGCATCCTTGGCGAAGGTGGCGTTCAGGCCGATGATAGGATTCATGACCCCCAGACAGTTGGGGCCAATCAGCCGCATGGCGCCGCGACGCAGTTGCTCCTGAATTTGGTGCTCGAGCTCGACACCTTGCGGGCCTCGCTCCTTGAATCCCGCGGAGATCACAATTGCCGCTTTCACACCAGCGTCGACGCATTCTCCGATAATTTCAGGAACCGTAGGCGCGGGTGTAGCCACGACAGCCAAGTCGACTTTCTCTGGAACTGCGCCGATGGTCGGGTATGCCTTGAGCCCACAGATTTCGGGGTGGCGCGAGTTTACGGCATACACCTTCCCCTTGAACGAGCGGTGCTGGAGATTTTCGAGAATAGTTCGGCCAACCGTTCCGGGTCGTTCGGTGGCTCCGATCAGGGCCACGGAATCCGGCAGAAACAATGCATCGAGGCCGCTCTTCGAGCTGTGCTTCGCGTCTCTGTTCACGTGGTGGAGGCCCAGTTCTCGTTGGTGTTATCGTCGATTCGGACTATCGATCCGGGTTTGCCTCGCTGACGGAGACCAGCGAATAGAGATACACACAAATCCCGCAACAACATAGTAGGCCGCCGACCACGACCAGAAGAATGAAAGCAATGGGTCGTGCCCACTGCAGACAGATCGCTTCAACCAGCAGTCCAACAATCAGCAGCACTCCTGCCAGCCGAAGTCGTTTCTCGATTCCCACTATCGCCGTTTTCACTGCGCTCCCTTCCAGAACTTTACTTTGTCCAGCTGGCCGACGTTGTGTACGACGTCATGACATCCGCTGGAGAGACAGGAAATTTTATTTGCCTTGACTGCCGGAAGCAGGTCGGGGTCCGCGGTGTGGACCGCTCCCTCTTCGAAAGAGCGGGCGCCCAGGTGACAGTGCAGGCACTCCCGATTGTTGTACGGTTCATAGAGACGAATGGGATCGTGGGGCTTGCCGAGATATTGAATGTAGACGTGGTGCAACCCGTTCAACTTGGCGCGGAATCCGCCGAACATCGCATAGTTGGTGTGACAGGTATAGCAGGCCTCGTCAGCCGGGACGCGATGGTTCTGAAAGTGCGCGGCGGCGAGGTAGGTCGTGTCATCCACGTAAAGGCTGCGACCGTGAGGCTCCATGATGTGGCAGGAGAGGCAGAACGAGGTGCTCTTGGATCGTTCGAATTCGGATGAAACGCCCATGGCCATGCACAGCAACGGCAGCAAGAATAGAACCAGGAATGCCAGAATCTTTCCCTCTGCGGGTTGCTGTCACCCCGGGCCACGCGGCCAAGACGGCAATCAGCGCCACACTAAAAGCGATCAGTGAAAGCAATAGTGCCGTAGGAAAATGCATATCAGTCTTGGTGTAGGCGCGACGCCCACGTTCATGCTGCGGCGCTGGTGAAGACTCCCCACGAGCGTGGACGCTCGCGCCTACCTTCCTATTTCTTGGCCAGCGAGCGGATATATGCCACCAGCTCCTTTATCTGCTCAGGCTTCAGGCTCTTCTTGTAGCTCGGCATCTTGTTCTTGCCGTCTGCAATGACCGCTGTCAGCTCGGCATCGCTCATCTTCTGGACCTCCGGAGAGGCGAGGTCTTTGATTCCCATTTTCTTCCCCACCGGGGTCTCGCCCTTGCCGTCGGCGCCGTGACACGCAGAGCACTTTGCTTTGTAGTTGGCGGCGACATCCTGCGCTGCGGCGGCTGTCGTTCCCCACAAGACGATTGCCGTCACCAGCGTTGCCAGTAGAACGAGCCGAAGAACAGTCCCTGTCTTCATCTTTGCCACAATTCCTCCGGAGAATCCGTCATCTGTGTTTCAGTTGATCTAGAATGCATACCGCATCGACAGCGTAACCAGGTTGCCGCGAAAGTTCCGCGGCGCTGCTAAATCCTGCGGGACCAGGCTGGGGTCCTCGTGATAGCCGTAATAACCCCAATATGCCTTCCCGGTCCAGCCTTTGGCGATTGCGTAATCGAAGCCGCCATAGGGGCGGTGGTAATTCGAATCGAGCGGCCCGGTGGGAGCGTTGGGGTTCAGAAACAGCGCGCTGCCGGTTGTGCTGGTGATGTTGTAGCCAAGATGCGTGGTCAGGCGGTGGATGGGCTTCCACATCACGTCGAAATATCCGTAGTGCGACTTGTTGGTGTAGACCGACAGCTCCTGACTCAGTCGTCGAGGCTGGGCACTTGGCTATAACCGCCGGAGCCGCCGTGCTCGACAAAGCAGATCAGGATCTGGGAGAAATCGTCGCTGTAGTCATATCCCAGTTCCACCGCGATGCGGTCGCTGGGCTCGAACATCGCACTCCCGCCATAAAGCCGGTTGTGCTGCAGATTGTTGACCTGGGAAACGTTGTTGCGTTTCTCCAGGATGTTGACCGACCCGCTCAGATTGATCCAGCTCGCCACCTTGTAAGTGGTGCGCAAGCGATACTCCTGCCATTGCCGCGGGCTGATGCGGGTGAAGGAGTTGTCCGCGCTCGCCATTTCCATGTCGAAGTTGACTCGCCATGCATCGATCGGACGCGCCCAGACGCCTAACAGGCCGGAATGTTCGTTGATCAGGACTTCGCCGGTATCGGTCTCGATGGGCAGCGGAGTCTGAAATGTAAACGAACCGTCGCCGTTGGCCGTGCATCCTTCTGGCAGCACTCCGGCCGCCAGCGCGCAGTCGCCTCGATTCGCATTCGAGGGATAGAAGAGCTCCGCGATTTGCTCGAAGTCGGAATCGGCAATAGCGCGATGACGAAAACGATAGCCCACCCGCACGCCATACTGCCGCGAGACGTCATATTCGAGTTGAAACAAATTGGTCTTCTGGTCCTGCTTCAGAAGCAGGCTCGAGAATTGCCTGGAAAACGTCCGGCGCCGGAAGACGTGCTGTGCACCGGCGTCCCCACTACGCCATCGGCCGGCAATGTGCATGTGATCGAGGGTGCGGCAGCAGGATTGAAAATATTGGGAGCCGTCGTGAGACTGGGGCTGAAGAACTGGCAATTGGAGGAATCAAACTGCGCCGGATTGCGGAAGCTCGAAAAAGTGAAGGTATCCAGCATGCGGAACTTGTCGGTGATGTGCCAGGTCGCTCCGAAGTCGACCGTGGCGGCGACGTGGCGGCCGAACGCCGGGCCAAAAACGTCGTTGTTCCTCAGGTTGGTGCGGCTCTCGCGGCCGGTCAGCAATTCCTGATAACCGGCCACATTCATGTCGCCGCCGGTGTAGCTGGCCCGGCCGGAGAGGTCCACGTTCTTGAAGTAGTTGGACTGAAAGCTGAGTTGCTCGGTGGGCATGCTGGTCCGCACTTGCCCGTTGCGGCTGTAGCTGAGGAACCCGTTGCACACGGGATTGACTGCGCCGGTCGCCAGAAATGTCGCGGCACAGGGCTGGTTGGCGGCGGCATTCAGCGAGACGCCGATATCCACGGGCGTGCCATTGGCCAGTGCGAAGTTCTGGTTCTGGTCCGTCTGCCCGGTGTCGCCCTTGTAGTAATTAAAGATCTGGTCGTAGCTGATATTTGTCTTCGGCAATAGCTTGAAATCCACGCCAAACCGGTAGGCGTTCACCGTGTTTCTGTAATTCTGAAGCAGTAGCGCCTCCGTCCCTTGATGAAGCGAGCTGAACGACGGGCCTTCATTCACATTGCGTGAGTAGCCAAGGCGGAGGCGTATCTTCGACTGCGGCAGCAGCGTCAGGTTGTAGTCGCCCATGCGGCGGCGGGTGTTGAACAGGTGCGGTGAGGTGCCGATGATGGGATTGAAACCGGCCGGAGCATTGGTAAACGTGCTCGCCGGGTTCAGCGGATTGGCCAGCAGCGAGTAGTCCCACACATTCTGGTCGCGGCGGAACAGTGCATCGAAGTCGTACCACTTGTTCTTGCCCATCCGCAGACGAGAAACGTTGTTGGGATCGCCACCATATCCGAAGTTGCTCAGGTAGAGCCGGTCGAAGACCTGGCCCTGATGATTGAGCGACCGCATCTCAAGGGTCATATCCAGCAGGCGCGGGCCCTGTTGCAGGTTCACGAAAAGGTGTCGTAGGTGGCCTGACTTCCGGTGAAGTCGGTGAAGCGGTAACCAAATTCGATCGACTGCTTGATGTTGTAGTTGCCCGAGTCGATCCCATCTCCCTCGGCCGCCTGCTGGCTCCATGCGGCGAGTACTCCAGCGAAAAGCAGCAGGGCAACCTGGCCCATGAAAATCCAGCTCCGCCGATGACTCCGAAGCGATCGTCCTGGTTTGCTTTTCCTGCCCATGCCTCACCTATTTGAAGAAGAACGGATCGAAGTTCGATCCGTGAATCGCAACGTGACACAACGTGCATGCCTGATACTTCTGCGCCTGGTTATGAAATGTCGGAGTGGCCGGAGCGCCGGTATCGATGCGTAAGCGAATGGCACTCCAGGCACATCAGATTCACCTGGCTGCGCTTCAGCAGACGAGGGTTGGCCGAACCATGCGGGGTGTGGCAGGAAACGCATCCTTCGGTCTTGACCGGAGGATGTTCATGCACAAACGGCCCAGCCTTTTCCGAGTGGCACTTGAAACAGACGGCATCACTCGAAGCCGTCGCCCGCAGCTGCCGGGTCTCGAACCCGCCGTGCGGATTGTGACAATCGCTGCACTGCACCATGCCTTCGTTCACACGGTGATGGAAGGGGCGATTGAACTGCTGTTTGGCTTCCAGATGGCAACCGTAGCAAAGCTGCGGCTGCTTCTCTTTCATCAGGAATTGGCTTTCCTTGGCATGGTGGGGCGAATGGCAATCGATGCAGCCCACGTTATTTTGCAAGTGCGCCGACCGGGCAAAATTACTGTGCTCTTCCCCGTAGGAATGGCAGTCCAGGCAGCGCGCGCTTGAGGCCGCCGCGGAAACGCCTTTGAAGGTAAATATCTTGGTCTTGTCGCCGCCGCCCTCAACGTGCTCCTTACCCGGACCGTGACAGGCTTCGCAGCCCTGCCACTCCGGTCCGCGCTTGTTCTCGAGTGTGGTCACGAAGTGAGGCGTATTTTCAAAGTTCTTGAAGATGTCTTCGTGGCAGGTCTTACAGGTCTCCGCGCCTACGTAAAGGGATGGATCGGTGGGTCGCTCGTACTGTTTGGCCGGTGATTCGGAGTTGGGCTTGGCTTTGTCCGCCGCCCGGAGGTCACCAGCAACAAGCAATGCCATAGTACAGATGGCGATCAGAAGCACTGCCATTTGCCTGGGCGTCTTTGGCTGCGTCATCCGGTTTCTCTCCGCGGACTTACTGCTGCGAGACGGCGACTAGCTGGCCTAACGTTCCCTTGGGTCGAAGTACAGCTCTCCGATTGTCATCGACTGTAAAGCAGACGGACTTCTCAAGACTGCTCACAATTGAACACAAACGTCCTTTTAACTATCGACGTACCTGAAAGACTCTTTATCGACTCTTTCGCCGTCAATTCTTTGCACCGTCAATCATTCTCGGCTTTGACGGCGCGTCCATCGCTCCAGGTCTTGTCCCGATTCAGAGACTTCCAGCTTTTTCATGGAAGTATTTTTCCAAATTCATAGAGTCCCTCTGGAACTTCATTGGAGTGGAGGGTTGTGTTGTGCGGAATCGTAAGCACCGGGCAGTGGGCCTGGGCAATTACCTGGTGCGCCGTTGCCCACGGCAGATGCGTGGCTGCGCCCAGGTGGCCGGCCGCAGCCCGTACCCCCAGTACGATAAGATCCGCCTTGGAATCCCGAGCCTCTTGCAGGATGCATTCAGCGGGCGGACCAAAATGGACTGAAGGCCGAGGTGAGCACCACAGGCTGGCTTCTTCCGGCACCAACTTCTCCAGCCTTTGAAGAGCGAGATCGATCGGCTCCGCCTGGTGGTCCTTGTCCTTGGACCTCTCGACCACGTGTAGCAAAGTGAGCTTGGATTGGAATTCCTGTGCCAGGGAGGTCGCAAAGGGGGCTGCAGCGAGAGACTCCGGGCTGAAATCGGTGGCGTAAACGATCTGTCCAACTGAAATCTCAACTGGAGTGAGGTCTTTTCCTTCACCCTCGATCGCGGTCAACTTTGCCCTGCCGGCGATCTTCGGGCCAACGGTAAGAACTGGACAGGGAGCGAGGCGCAAAATCTCTTCGGCCTTGGATCCGAGTAGCAACTTCTCCACGCCCGTACGCCCGTGCGTTCCCACAACCAGCAAGTCAATGTTGCGGGCCAGAATGATGTCAGACAGATTCTCCCAGACATCACCTTCGCGAACATAAGTGTGGTGAGAAATCGTCTCTAGATGTGACGCCAGAGTCTCCATTCGTTCACGGACATCCGCGAGCGCAGCCACGTGGATGGAGGCGATAGTGATTAGATCGCCGGGCTCGGTGGGAATTATGTAGCTGGCTGGCGACACTATATGAGCAATGTGCAATTGACTATCGTAACGACGGGCGATGGCTGCCGCATACGGCAGGGCCGCTTCGGAGGCTTCGGAAAAGTCTGTGGCAAAAAGAATGTTCTTCAGAGAAATACCGGCGTGACTAGTAACTTCCAGGGTCTTCATAAGCCACCTCCTTGAAACTTTTCTTTACCGTTTCAAGTTCGCATTTCTTGCGTTGGAATGCTGTGTCCCGTGTCACCACGGGTTGTGACTACGCTCACTTCGGTCGCTCTTTGGTTCCCGACTGGTTGGCGATGATCTTAGGATGGGTACGCATCCGTTCCGGGCTGACTACCACTCACTGTGCTGCTTTGTCTCCGACATTTTCTTCTTCGCCAGGGATCGGACATAGTTCACCAGGTCCCAGAGTTCCTCAGTTTTCACGCGAGCGCCTTCGGGCGGCATGTCGCCTTTTCCAACCTTGATGAGGTAAAAGAGTTCACCGTCAGTCCTGTCCTTTAGGGTCGCGGGGTCGGTGAAATCGCTGATTTTCAACTTCATCTCTGCCCCGACCTCGCCCTTTCCGTCGCCGTCTTTACCGTGACACATGGCGCAGTCGTAGCCATACCACTTCTTGCCGTGAGCAATCGACTCAGGAGTGGCCTTCACGGGATTGGCCTGATGAACCGCTTCTTCAGGAATCGGGTAAGGCGCAACAGGCGCCTTCGGAGGCTGTTTAGTCTCCTGTGCCGGGGCACAAAAGCCCACCACGAATAAGAGAGAAACAATCAGCAAGATTTTCACAGGAACCCCCTGGAAATTCGCGCTCGACTACTACCGGTCAACCGCCTGTATTTCTTCTGACTCGGTTCTTTTCGCGCCATCTTGTCCCCAGCGCAGAATCGCGCATACGGCTTGCTGATCGTTCAGTATCCGTGCCACCAGTAAGAGGCCACCCTCGCTGGCAGCAACGTTCTGGGCCGCCTCGAGTGCGCGACTATAGAGCGCATGCGCCACCACGTAGTCGTGGTTGTCGCGGCGGCGGCTGGCGAGCAAGTAGAGATTGTTCGCAAACACCAGCCACTGTTTTCTTTGAAGTCCGTCCAGCCCGGTTGGGCTGGCAGTCGTTGACTCCGTCCGAAGGGCCCGCTCGCGTTGTTCTTCGATTTGGCTGATTTGATCTCGTAGCCAGCCGGCGAGCGCTTCCTCCAACTCCAGTTGGGTTCCGCAGCGATAGAAATAATCGGCAGTCTCGCCCTTCGGAGTCAGCGGAATGAGCCGGCACGGCGAAACTTGCTCTTTCAGTTCCGCGGGGACAAATTCAATCAGTAGGCATTCGCTGCAAGGATGAGTGTGGGCAGGATCGCCAAAGTTAGGGCAGGTTAGCGAATCCTCGAACACCACGGGGCGACGCCATGGGGTGTGTGGAGAACGGCCGTAGCCTCCGTCTTCCAGGAATTTAAGCTCGAACTTAAGAAGATCCAGCAGGTCCCGCTCGTCTTTTGCCATAAGCCACCTCGCAAGATCAGAATCGCAGGAACTCCCTTCGGCTGGCGATAGCGTGGGTCACAGGTCATTGTGATTGAAATCACAGGGATTTGGCTTACCGACTTGGAAAGACCGGCCAGACTAAATTGGGTGGGGCCAGCAATAGCGCATCAGGACCTCCGAATGCCAACCGCGCCGATAAGGGCTGGCTCATTAGCCCTTTTTCCGATAACTTCGACTCATTGGAAGTCTAAAGTTATTTGGATTGAGGAGAGAAGCACCATGCGAATCGTAGCAATATCCCAAAAAGAATGCGGTGAGCTGTTGCAACGCGTGTCGATCGGAAGGCTGGCGTGTTCATTGAACGATCAACCGTATGTAGTGCCGGTTGCATTTTCGTATGAGCCTGATTGCATTTATATTTTCTCGACGGTTGGCAAAAAGATTGAGTGGATGCGACAGAATCCCAAGGTTTGTCTGCAAGCGGATGAAATGGGACACGGGTCGAGCTGGACTAGCGTACTCGTAACCGGAAGGTACCTGGAACTTGATAAGGTGCAACACCCTTCGCTGCGGGAACACGCAAGGGAGCAACTCGCACAGTATTCTAACTGGTGGAGAAACCCACTGGCGGAGAGGCGCGAAAAGGTCGACGACCTCACTGTTGAGACTGTGTTCTTTCGCATCGACATTGGGTCAATGAGCGGCCTCCGTGCCATCCCAGAAGCCCAGTAAGGAAGTTTGAAAAGACAGAGCCGCCGCGAGGGCCGCCAAAACGAAAGTATCCCTAACTCTTTTTGCGCCTCACGAGCTTAAGCACCTCAAACCAGGTGATACTCCCGGACCCCAATACCAGCGCCACCGCCAGTTCCTTCCGGTGCAGAGCCGAGAGCTGGAAAAGTGTTCTCAGGTAGGGCACATACAGAACTACGCAGAGGGTTGCGATTGATCCAAACGTGACCAGCCAGAGTGCCGGATTTTGATTTTCCCGCGACTCGAGAACGGTGTTCCTGGCCGAGCGGTTTGCCCAGATCAGCACTACGTTTCCAACTACCAGGGTGGTGAAGGCGAGCGTACGTGCATCTTCGGCCGTATGTCCTGAACGCATTGACCATACAAATGTGAAGAGCACGACTAATAGAAGGCCGACTCCCTGAAGCAAGCCTATAAATACGGTTGAACGATCAAAAAGCCTCGCGTCTTTGGCTCGCGGTTTTCTTTGCATGATGCCCGGCTCTGCGGGTTCAGCCTCGAAGGCCATGGAGCATGCCGGGTCAATAATCAGTTCGATGAACACAATGTGCAACGGCATCAGCAGAATCGGCCAATTGAAGATCACCGGCAACACAGCCAGGCCTGCGATGGGCACGTGGGCGGCGAAGACAAAGCGGACAGCTTTCGTAAGATTGTCATAGATCCGTCTCCCCAGACTGACTGCGGAGACGATTGCCGGAAAATCGTCATCGGCGAGAACAAGGGCCGCAGCCTCACGTGCCACATCGGATCCCCTCGCACCCATGGCAATACCAATGTGCGCCGCTTTTAGCGCGGGGGCGTCGTTCACACCATCGCCGGTCATGGCGACGACTTCACCGTTTGACTTAAGTGCCTCGACCAAACGCAGCTTCTGATCTGGCCGCACCCGCGCAAAGACGTTGCAGTGGCGAACCGCTGACCGTAGCGCGTTCTCATCCATCTGTTCCAGAGTCTGGCCGGTGATTGCCTCATCGGACTTGGCCAATCCTGCCTGGCTTGCGATGGCTCGCGCGGTTCCAGAATAGTCCCCTGTGATCATCACAACCCGAACCCCGGCCTGAGTAAGCTGGGCGATGGCATTGGGAACGGTCGGACGGATAGGATCGGCCAAGCCGATCAGTCCGACGAACTCCAATCGTAGCTGACGTTTGTCCGCTGGCAGAATTTCACGCGATGAGATTCTTTCGGTTGCGACCGCGATGACTCGCATGCCAGCCTCAGTCATGCTCTTGAGCGCAGAATCAACTTCTCTCCGCATAGATGCCGGCATGGGCGCGAGTTTCAAAATCTCTTCCGGCGCGCCCTTCGCTGCCAGCACGATGGATTGATCAGAATCTGCATAGGCCTTTGCAATCAGCATGCAGTCTGAAGAAAGTGGATACTCCATAATGAGTCTGCCAGGGGTCTCGTGCACATTCGTCGCGGCATGGATGGCCTTGTCCACTGGATCCAAGGTGTTCTGATCGGAAGCCAGCGCACCTATCCGCAGCACGTTGTCGCGACTCCTGTCTTCCTGTTGCGACGTACTAGCAAAAACTTCTTGCACGGCCATGCGGTTCTCGGTCAGTGTGCCGGTTTTGTCAACGCAGATGACCGTAGCCGAGCCGAGCATTTCGATCGCCGGGAAGCGTCGCGTGAGCACCTTCTTTCGGGAAATTCGCCAAGCCCCGAGTGCCATGAATACGGTAAGAACAACAGGAAACTCTTCCGGCAACATCGCGATCGCCAGCGCCAGGGCGGAAAGCACTCCCTTAACCCAATTTCCACGCAACAATCCATAAGCGACTGCGACTAGCACGCAAACGACGATACTGACCACGCCAAAGACCCGGACCAGTTTCGTGGTTTCCCTTTCGAGGTTGCTTGATTCTGTTACGAGGCGGCCCAGATGACGGCCGATCTTACCGATCTCGGTTTGCGCTCCAGTGTCGGTAACCCTTGCAATCCCGTGTCCGCGGATGACTAGTGATCCCGAGTAGACCTTCGAGTTGGCGGTGTCCGCTTCGCCGATCGAATTCTCACCGGGAGCAGCGACCTTCTGTACCGGCAGGCTTTCACCGGTTAGCAAGGATTCGTCCAGAGCAAGCAGTACGCTTTCGACGACCTGTGCATCGGCAGGGACCCGGTCACCTTCGTTAAGGACGACAATATCCTCGGGCACCACTTCGCGAGCTGGAATCCTGCGAGTGCTCTCCGCCCTGACGACAAGCGCCCGCGGACTGGTGAGGTCGCGGAGCGCTTCCAGGGTGCGCTCGGTTCTTTGTTTTTGCACCACGGAGATTCCAATTACGAGGAAGATGCTGGCAAGAATCGCGATCGCTTCTCGCAGATCCCCAATCAGTAGATAAACCACACCAGTGCTCAGCAAGAGCACGAGCATCGGTTCTTTTAGGGTAGCGAAGGCTATCGAGAAAAGAGTTGCTTTATGAGCTGCAGGAAGGGTATTCGGGCCGAATTGGCGGAGTCGCTTCTGTGCTTCGGAATCGGTCAATCCTCGCCACAACTTTGAGGCCGACTCCGTCGGCAACGTTTGTGCCACATCAGCCTCGGATGGTCAGAACTGGACACCTGGCGTCCGCAATCACTCTATGCGCGAATGCCCAGGGAATATGAGTTGTCGCTCGATCCCACTCGCCTCCGCTGCGAATACCCATGACAATCGCGTCAGCTTTGTTGACACTCGCGAAATTCCCAATGACCTTCAGTGGATGCCCAAATGCGACGTGTATCTTACTAATTCGCTTGCGGAGGGCGGAATCGGCTGCCGCATTTATCTTCAGTCCGGTCTCTCGTTGAATCTTGTCCCGCTCTGTGCGAGAGCGGATGTCGGGATGAACCGCCCGAATCACGGATATTATCGAGTCAAAATGTCGGGCGAGTTTAGAAAGACGAGATAGTGCAGTGAGGGAATGAGGCTCGAGGGCCGTGGCAAATACCAAGTGCTTTAACCGCCGGCGATGACGCGATTGCAGCTTCGGTCCGAGCACGAGGACAAGAGAATTGGCCTTGCGAAAGATCTCTTCTGCCACCGATCCGAGCAGCAACCGAGCAGCGTGGCGACGCGCCGAGGTGCCCAGCACCGTCAGGTCGATGCCTCGCTGGTCGATAAATGTCGCGATTGCAGGTCCGGCTTCACCTTCAACCACTTTGGTTGTGCAACCGGAGAACTTGTTTATTTGTAGCCATTGAGCCATTGCCTGCTGCGCTTGCGCCCATACTTCTTGCTTTTTTAGATCACGCAAGTCTTTTGGTCCAAAACTGTACTCAAAAGGATCGACCGCATGAACGGCAACCACTCTGCCCTTTCCCGTTGCAGCGAGCGCGAGCGCATATGCCATTGCGGACGTCGAGCCGGGAAGGAAATCCGTTGGGACGGCAATAATGCGGAGCGGCGTTCGGGCTCTTTTCAGGGTAGTCTTCATGGCAAAGGTCTTTCACAATTGTGGATCACAAATCTGATCTTCTAATCACGAGGAACGGCATGAGGGCGAAAACTATAAGCATTACAATGTAGACGGTTCCCCCAACCGGATCCCGGCTTGCAAAATATTCGGCAATCGTTAACCCCCGAAGGCTAAGTACAACGGCGAATTCGGCGAGAAGCAAGAGGCCGAGCCCGACTAGGCCGACGCGAAGCCGCCCGGCGAACGAAGGTGATACGGCGAGACGGCGAGTCACCCAACGCGCGGAGAGAACGATTCCTACGAACATGATAGGCGCCTCCATCAGTTCGGCCCTCCTTGTACCGAAACTCGGGAGTATCCAGAGGGTGCGGACGGTCCCAAGCGCGAAGCCAGCACCAAATACGAGAACGAAATAGAGTGCGCCAGCTTTCAGAATCTTCTGTATTGGATCTCGCTTATCGCCGTTGTCTCTCACTCATCGACCGCTGGCTTTGAACTTATCGAGCAACCGGTCGGCTTCGTCCATCTTCGGACTTGGGGATTTCCGTAATGCAACCAGGTGAAACCGGCGCGCGTAGCGTACAAGGCGGCGACGCCAACACCAGCCGCCAACCAGCCGCGGGTCGTCGAACGACCGCGGGTTTGATTCATATCGCAGCCTTTCCTCGAAGGCTCGCCACCGTCTTCCTAGCCACGTACTGTCAGCACCGGGCACTGGGATTCTGCAACTACCTGGGAGGCGACCGGCCAAGGCAGATGCTCGGGCACTGCGCTGTCGCCCGATTTTTTCACTCCCATTACGATCAAATTCACATTCCGTTTCTTGGCGAAGGTCAGAATGCCCTCAGCGGGGAACTCGAAGCCCGCCACGAATTCAGGTTTACACCAGTCCGCAGCCTCTCGAGGCACCAGAAGCCGCATCGCTTCCCGCGCACTGGCTTCGTCGGACTCCCGATACTCGGCGGGAGTCATAGGCATCAGCTGCAAGAAGATCAAATTGGCCTGATTCTCTTCTGCCAGAGAAAGCGCGTACGGAAGAGCTTTCAGTGAAGTCTCTGACCCATCGGTCGGGAAAAGTATGGTTTCGAGCTTCCAGTTCGTGTCGCTCGGCGGGACGACCCGGGGGCCGACAGTCAGCACGGGGCAAGCTGCTCTCCTGTAAATCTTCTCCGCCTCCGATCCCAGCACCAACTTCTTCAGTCCCCGGCGTCCATGCGTGCCCGTAACCACGAGGTCGATCTTGTTCTTTTGAATGATATCGGAGATCACGCTCCACACATCTCCACGCTTTAACAGCATCTTGGCGGGTCGTACTCCCAGAGAGTTGCCAAGAGAAAATTCCGCGAGTTTTCCCTGCGCTTCCAGGAAAGTCGGATCGGCCTCTGCGGGCAGCGGATCTAAGGGCACACTCATGTGGAGTTCTGGGCTAACCACGTGCGCCACCATAATCTTCGCCTCGTATTGGCGGGCCAGAGCAGCTGCAAACGGCAGAGCATTCTTTGAGGTCTGTGAGAAATCGGTCGTTACCAGGATGTTGCTGAGCGATATCCGCGTGTTCGTCTGAAGTGCTTCCATGGTGCTGCCTCCTCTCAGGATGGCGGTGCTGCGTACACAGGACCTATTCTTGTGCATCTCGGACAATCCCGCTGTGATGCTGATCACTTTCCCCGGTGACCCTAACCACTGTAGTTTCGACCCGCGCCCAGTAAGAATGATTGTGATAAGGCCGTTTGGGGGAGAGATATGACCGAGAACACAGCCATCCTGGACGGAAATGAAGCTGCCGCCTCGGTAGCGTATCGGCTCAATGAAGTGATTGCGATCTATCCCATCACTCCCGCTTCGCCGATGGGGGAGTGGGCGGACCAGTGGAAGGAAGAAGGACGCCAGAACATCTGGGGCGCAGTACCCACGGTCATCGAAATGCAAAGTGAAGGAGGCGCGGCCGGTGCTCTGCATGGCGCGCTCCAGGCTGGAGCGCTGGGCACAACGTTCACGGCGTCGCAGGGACTCCTTCTCATGATTCCCAATATGTACAAAATCGCCGGCGAGCTGACGCCAACTGTGGTTCACGTGGCCGCCCGTGCTCTGGCGACGCATGCGCTCTCGATTTTTGGCGACCACAGCGACGTGATGGCCGCGCGCGCAACCGGGTTTGCGTTGCTCTGTTCGAATTCCGTGCAGGAGGCTGGAGATTTTGCGCTGATCGCCCAGGCGGCCGCGCTTGAATCACGTATTCCCTTCCTGCATTTCTTTGACGGTTTTCGCACTTCGCACGAAGTGAACAAGATCGCAATGCTAGATGACGAAGATCTGCGTGAATTGATTGACGCCAACTTGGTGCGCCAACATCGGCAGCGGGCGTTATCGCCCGATCATCCTCTGCTGCGGGGAACCGCACAAAATCCCGATGTCTTCTTTCAAGCCCGCGAGGCGATCAATCCTTACTACCGGGCGTGTCCGACCATTGTGCAGGATGTTATGGACCGCTTTGCCCAGCGTACCGGCCGAAGCTACCGCTTGTTCGACTACGTCGGAGCTCCCGATGCCGAACGGGTGATTGTGATGATGGGGTCGGGTTCAGGGGCGGTGGAAGAGACCATAGAACATCTGCTGGAGCAGGGTGAAAAAGTCGGGCTGTTGAAGGTGCGGCTTTATCGGCCTTTGGCAGCCGAAGCTTTTGTCTCGGCGCTTCCAAAAACGGTGCGAAGTATCGCTGTGTTAGACCGCACCAAAGAACCGGGCAGCCCGGGCGAACCACTCTATCTGGATGTGGTGACTGCGCTAAGCGAATCGAGGCTGGCAAACGGCACGGGCTCGCAGACTTTTCCTAGGATCATCGGGGGCCGCTACGGTCTGGCGTCGAAGGAATTCACCCCAGCCATGGCAAAGGCTGTCTTCGATGAAATCACGAAATCCGCTCCCAAGAATCACTTTACGGTCGGGATTCACGACGATGTCACGCACACCAGCCTGGAGTACGATCCCGCGTTCTCGACCGAAGATCCCGGCACGGTCCGTGCACTGTTTTATGGACTCGGCTCGGACGGAACCGTAGGGGCAAACAAGAATTCGATCAAGATTATCGGAAAGAATACCGACAACTTTGCGCAAGGCTATTTCGTATATGACTCGAAGAAGGCGGGGTCAGTCACGGTTTCGCATCTGCGCTTTGGTCCGCGTCCGATTCGTTCGTCCTACTTGATCACCAGGGCCAGCTTTGTTGCCTGTCACCAGTTCCAATTCATCGAACGCACCAATGTTTTGGATTACGCGGAGCCCGGCGCTACGTTTTTGTTGAACGCACCCTTTGGAGCGGATGAGATATGGAACCACTTGCCGCAGTCGGTGCAGGAAACCATTATCCAGAAGAAGCTGAAGTTCTACCTGATCGATGCGTATAAGGTGGCGCGCGAGACAGAGATGGGCAGCCGTATCAATACCATCATGCAGACTTGCTTCTTCGCCATCAGCGGAGTTCTGCCGCGCGAGCAGGCGATTGCAGCCATAAAGACTGCCATTCGCGAGACCTATGGAAAACGTGGCGAGGCTGTTGTGGCCAAAAACTTTGCCGCTGTGGACCACACTCTCAGTCATCTCCACCAGATTACGGTGCCCGCCGTGGCGTCGAGCGGGTTGAGAGTCCTGGCTCCAGTCCCAGAACGGGCTCCGGGGTTTGTGCGAGCCGTAATTGGTCCCATGATCGCGGGACGGGGAGACGATCTTGCCGTAAGTGCTATGCCAGTGGACGGCACGTTCCCGACCGGCACAGCTAAGTGGGATAAGCGAAATATCGCGCAACAGATTCCCGTCTGGGACGAACAGCTTTGTATTCAGTGCGGCAAATGCGTGTTGGTCTGTCCCCATGCGGTCATCCGGGCCAAAGTTTACGACTCCTTACTACTAGGCGGTGCACCGGCGGGGTTCAAGTCGGAAAAGCCGCGCTGGCGTGAATACGACAATCTGCGTTACACGCTTCAGGTTTCTCCGGAAGATTGCACCGGATGCGAACTGTGCGTCGAGGTCTGCCCGGTAAAAAGCAAAAGCGAGTCAAAACACAAAGCCATCAACATGCAGCCCCAGGCCCCGCTACGCGAGAGCGAGAGCGCCAATTGGGATTTCTTCACAACACTTCCAGACCCGGACCGGACCCAGCTCTCCCACGGTCAGGTAAAAGATGTCCAGTTGTTGGAACCGCTCTTCGAATTTTCTGGAGCATGCGCGGGCTGCGGTGAAACGCCTTATATCAAGTTGCTCACTCAGCTTTTTGGCGATCGCTTGATGATCGCGAATGCGACCGGCTGCTCGTCCATCTACGGGGGCAATCTGCCCACAACCCCTTACACCAGCAATTCGCTGGGGCGCGGTCCAGCCTGGTCCAATTCGCTCTTCGAAGACAACGCCGAGTTTGGCCTGGGCATGCGATTAGCCGTGGATAAACAGGCAGACTATGCACGTCAACTGGTGACGCAGCTGGCCTCACAGCTCGGCGATTCTCTAGTGCACGCGATTCTGAATGCAGACCAGTCTAATGAGGCCGGAATCGAAGCTCAGCGGAAACGCGTGGCCGAGCTTATGCAGAAGATCGGTTCCCTGAATACGCCGGCATCGCACGACCTGCAGACGATTGCCGAGACGCTGGTGCGCAAGAGCGTGTGGCTGGTGGGCGGCGACGGATGGGCCTATGACATCGGTGCCGGTGGACTCGACCACGTCCTAGGCTCCGGCATGAACGTCAACGTCCTGGTGCTCGATACAGAAGTCTATTCCAATACCGGCGGACAGATGTCCAAGGCAACACCGCGGGGCGCGGTGGCGAAATTCGCCGCCGGCGGCAAACAGGTCGGCAAGAAAGACCTGGCGATGGAGGCCATCAGCTACGGATCGGTCTACGTTGCCCGCGTGGCTATGGGAGGCAACGACACTCACACAGTGAAGGCATTCCTTGAAGCGGAGGCCTATGACGGCCCCTCACTGATCAT
This sequence comes from Terriglobia bacterium, assembly GCA_963812835.1. Lineage (GTDB taxonomy): Bacteria > Acidobacteriota > Terriglobia > Terriglobales > Acidobacteriaceae > JAIQFF01. The sequence goes on along the minus strand of CAWEWN010000004.1, from coordinate 695,249 downwards.
CGCTTACAGCCACTGCATTGCCCACGGTTATGACATGAGCCAGGGTATGGCGCAGCAAAAGGCCGCAGTGCTCTCAGGTTACTGGCCGTTGATGCGCTACAACCCCGGCCTGCGCCTGCAAGGAAAGAATCCCTTTCAGCTTGATTCCCGTGCGCCAAGTATTCCGTTCAAGCAATACGCGTATCAGGAAGCCCGCTACACCATGCTAGCTCGAAGCAATCCGAAAATAGCGCGTGAACTGCTCCGCCTCGCCCAGGAGGATGTACACCGACAGTGGGGTGTGTACGCAAATCGCGCTGCCATGCCCGGGGATGCAGAGGCGCTCGGCGTCACTCCCGAGCCAATTCCATCCACGCCGCAACCCGTCACCGCGGGAGAAGAGAAATGATCGACATCACAACCACGTATCTCGGTTTACCGATGAAGTCTCCGATTGTGGCGTCGGCGTCTCCACTTTGCGAGTCCCTGGAAAACATACGGCATCTCGAAGACGCGGGTGTCGGTGCTGTGGTGCTGCCTTCGCTTTTTGAAGAACAGCTCGATCTGGAGAGCCACTCAGTCGACTCCGATCTCTCACGTGGCAGCGAAAGCTTTGCGGAATCGATCAACTACTTGCCCGACCTGCATACTTATAATCTCGGCGCCGATGGCTACCTGGAGCTCATTCGAAAGGCCAGGGAGCGAGTTTCAATTCCAGTGATTGCCAGCCTCAACGGAGTCTCTCCCGGCGGCTGGGCGCGATATGCCGGCATGATGGAGCAGGCTGGAGCGGATGCGATCGAACTGAACATCTACGCGATCATTACCGATCCCAATATCATCGGCGCTGACGTTGAGCAGAACTACTGCGATCTGGTACGACAGGTCAAAGCGAATGTCAGTATTCCAGTCGCGGTGAAGTTTTCGCACTTCTTCAGCGCGATTGCAAACATGGGTAAACAACTGGACGCGGCAGGCGCGAGCGGATTGGTCCTCTTTAATCGCTTTTACCAGCCGGATTTCGACATCGAAGCTCTCGAAGTCGTGCCGAGTCTTACCCTGAGCCGCCCGCACGAGCTGTTGCTGCGGCTGCACTGGGTTGCGATTCTTTACGGGTGGGTACGCGCCAACCTGGCCATTACGGGCGGCGTGCACAGCGCGCAGGACGTCCTGAAATCCATGATGGCGGGAGCGCATGTGGCGATGATGACCTCGGCATTGTTACAGCACGGAATTGGTCACGTGGCTTCTGTGCTCAAGGACCTGCGTCATTGGATGGAAGAGCACGAATATGAATCGATTGGGCAGATGCGCGGCAGTATGAGCCAGCGTTCCGTATCCGATCCGGCTGCTTTTGAACGCGGTAATTACATGCGGGTACTTAGCTCCTACGTCACACGATCGTGAAACGAAATGCGATCACCATGAACTGTGAATGTCGTCACCGACGGATCGGCGCAGCAAGGCGAAAAATGTACAGGGTTGTTGCTGCAAAGGAGAGCGTATGGCAGACACGGGAGAACGGCGAGAGATCAAGGAACGCACCGACGCAAAGGAAGAAGAGGTTGTGGCCGAGTCAAAGAACTTATGGCAAGAGTCAGTGACAAAGTTGGACCAGATATTGCGCAGACGACGTCGCGATAACCAGAAGGTAACTCTGCCGGGGAACCGGTAGCCGAATGGCCGGATGACTCGCGTCAGTGCTCTTGTGCGATTCTGAAAAGGCAGAACGAAAGGATCTTACTATGGCCGAATCACGGAACAAACGGATCCTCATCGTGGACAACGACGAAAGAGAATCCGCCATACTGGGGTTAATGTTACAGCGGGCAGGCTACGATTCGATCGCTACGTGGAGCGGACTTCAAGCCCTGGAACTACTGAATTCCGGGGAATACGACATCCTACTGGTGAGCAGTTACCTTCCGGATGTGTATGTGGGGGACTTCTTTGAGCGCCTGAATCGATTGCCGGTCCGGCCGTGCTCGATCGTTATGCAGGAGGGCTGCACTCCTGCCGCGACTTTGCTGGAAGTGAAGCACGCGGTCACAGAAGACAAGTGTCAAGCAAGATAAGAGCTGCGATAATCCCGCTCGGCCTAAAGTCGACAGCCCCGAGTGACAGCCTCGTCCCTCCTTTGGCGCTCCCAATCGTTGCCGCCCCTAGCCTCTCTCGTTTTTCTTGCGGGTGAGCTTGGCCACACAGCCGAGTGATTCCGCTCACAGCCATTGGAACCATTCGGGAACAGACTGGGGAATCATTAGCTGGGAGGCTGCATATGGCAAACAAGAAGCGCGATCTTCTCGAAGTCCTGAAGTTGGAACTGGAGTTCCTCAAGGGTGGAGGCTACCGCAAATTGTCCTCATGGCGTCCCCAATTCATCTTTGAGGATTCTCCAACGTGCTTGAGATATGGCCATCCGGAACTCGAACGGCCCTGCTCAGACTGTGTCCTGATGTCGCTGGTGCCGGCGGAATCTCGTGAAGCGAAGCCTCCGTGTCACTACATTCCCCTGAATGAGCGAAACGATACCATCGAGTCGTTGAATCAGTGGAGCACCCCGGAAGAACTGGAGGCCGCCGTGAGCGACTGGCTCATGGACACGATTCAGAAGCTGGAAGTGGAGCGAACCCTTCGCCAGCCCGATCTCGCCACGGGGAAGACCCTGGGCCAGGCCTAGAAGAAACTCTATGGAGCAGCGTGGCGATGTCTTTCGAATGTTCAAATCCGGATTGCTTGAAAGTTTTCGACTATCGTCGGGGACGGTTGTTTCGTTTTCACAATAACCGGCCGGATGCTGAAACACCTCAGGTCGCAGGCTGCTGCGTCAGGCATTTTTGGCTTTGCGACGGGTGTGCTCGAACCCACGTGCTTGAATATCACCTCGGACTGGGAGTAGTGATCCGGCCGCGACCGGGAAACTTGCCGGACGGCGAGGCTTTGCGGACCGTATGTTCTTGTCCGAAATCCCGGCTAAGCGCGTGTCTCGGGGAGTGATAGTTGCTTGCTGAGGGCCCAGTTTCGCGCCGGCAACCAGGAACCAACTACAATAAAGGTGTGAGCCACGGGGAGGAGAAATTCCGCCGTCTGTTGGAAGCCGCGCCCGACGCCATGGTCATTGCGGACCGCTCCGGGCGGATTATGCTGGTCAACTCGCAAACCGAACGCATGTTCGGATATAGCCGAGAAGAACTGCTGAATCAACCCGTCGAGATTCTGATTCCCGATAACCTCCGCCAAAAGCATCCCCACCACCGTGATGCCTACTACCAATTGCCTCACCCGCGCCCGATGGGCAGCGGTCTGGAACTACTGGGACGCCGAAAAGACGGCACAACATTTTCGGTTGAGATCAGCCTGAGCCCGCTGGAGGAACCAGACGGTGTTCTGGTTACGGCTGCGATTCGTGACGTGACCGAACGCAAGCGAGCGGAAGAAGCCCTGAGGCTAAGCCATGAACGCTTCAGTCTGCTGGTGGAAGAGGTGAAGGACTATGCCATTTTCATGCTCGACCCCACTGGGAAAATCCTGAGCTGGAACGAAGGAGCACGGAGAATCAAGGGCTATACCGCCGACGAAATCGTGGGACAACACTTCTCATGTTTCTACTCCTCCGAAGATATCGACCGTGGCAAGCCGAATGAGGAGCTTAGTTTTGCCGCTGCGGAAGGCCGGTGGGAAGAGGAAGGCTGGCGGCTCCGAAAAGATGGTTCGCGCTTCTGGGCGGATGTTGTGATCACGGCCCTGCATGACAAAGATGGCAACCTGTTGGGCTTCACCAAGGTCACACGCGACATCACCGAAGGAAAACAGGCTCGCGAAGCGTTTCTGCTCGAAGTAACGAACGCTCTGGTATCACATCTCGACATCCGCCAACTGCTGTCCGCCATAGCCACCTGCGTCCAACAGGTGAAGCCGTTCGACTATGCTGCGCTCGCACTTTACGATACGCCAACTAAGATGCTGCGCATGCATGTGCTCGAGCCGTCCGCAGGCGCTGAAGTCAACGTTAGTTTCAGCGAAGAGCCTTTGGTCGCCCTGGGTAAGTCACCGTCGGGTTGGGCGTTCACGACCCGCAAACCTCTGCTTCTTAAAGGTCTGGCTGATGAAAAATGGCCTTTCGAGTTACCACCCCAATTTGCCCATCGATCGCTGAAGTCTGGCTGCTGGATTCCATTGATTGGGCGGGAAGGCGTGTTGGGAACGTTGAATGTGTTTAGCCGGAGTCCAGGAACCTTTACCGAAGACGATGTGAGCATACTGACCCAGATCGCAAGTCAGGTGGCCATAGCTTTCGGCAATGCCATGGCGTTCGAGCGCGTCTCCGAACTAAAGGACCAACTCGCAGAGCAGAAGCAATATCTGGAAGACGAGCTGAAAACTGAGTTCAATTTCGAAGAAATTATCGGCCACAGCAATCCTATAAGACGAGTACTGAAGCAGATCGAAACTGTGGCCCCGACTGATTCTACAGTTCTGATTCTTGGGGAAACCGGGACGGGGAAGGAATTGCTCGCGCGCGCGGTTCACAATTTGAGCCCGCGCCATGACCACACTTTCGTCCGCGTCAATTGCGCGTCCATCCCTGCTGGCCTGTTGGAAAGCGAGCTGTTCGGTCATGAAAAAGGAGCATTCACCGGCGCCATCGCAACCCGGGTGGGAAGGCTGGAATTAGCTCACAAGGGAACGATTTTTCTGGATGAGGTTGGGGATATCCCGCTTGAGTTGCAGCCAAAATTGTTGCGAGCGTTGCAGGAAAAGGAATTTGAACGGCTGGGCAGCACCCGCACGATCACAACTGACGTTCGCATCGTCGCCGCCACCAATCGCGACCTGGGAAAACTGGTAGCGTCGGGGCAATTCCGCAGTGACCTGTTTTATCGGCTGAATGTTTTTCCGATCACGGTTCCGCCTCTGCGCGAGCGCCGTGAGGATATCCCTTTGCTGGTTCAGTATTTCCTGTCGAAGTTCTCCCACCGGATGAAGAAAAACATCGAGACCGTGCCGCCGGAAGGGTTGCAGGCTTTGTGCCGATATTCATGGCCAGGAAATATTCGCGAACTGGAACACGTCATCGAGCGCGCGGTGATTCTTTCCACCGGACCTATCTTGAGAGTTCCCGCGTTTGAGCCCGTGCCGGCAGAGACTGGTTCGCCCTCCGCCTCTTCGGCCCTGGAGGACGTTGAACGGGAACACATCGTCCGTGTGCTCAGAGAAACCAAAGGCAAGATCGGCGGACCGGGTGGCGCGGCCGAGCGCCTCGGCATGAATCGCACAACCTTGAATTCGCGTATGCAGAAGCTCAAAATCCTGCGCAACCAAGTGTGATCCAGCCTGGCCGATACTGGGTGGGATAAATCACCGCAATCCGTGATCTTCATCACTGCGCGTTCGCGCACCTTCTGCGATTCTGTGTTCGCGGCGCCGGCTATATCGGTTCCCTGCATATGAACGTGAAGGAAGAGGACCGCCGCAGTCGGCACTGATTCCCCCAGGAAAGCGAGGAAATCATCATGGCAACATCCGTTGCAGTACAGCGAGTCGAGGACAAACCGTTCAAAATAACGCCGGTCGAGAATCTGACGGATCGGGTTAACAAGATGTCCCAGGCAATTACCCGGAGGGCGTACGAAATCTTCGAGGGAAACGGGCGGAGGTTCGGCCACGACCTCGAAGACTGGTTCCAGGCTGAAATGGATATGCTTCATCCGGTTCGTGTGAATATCGCTGAGGCAGAAGATAGCATTGAGGTCAAGGCCGAGGTTCCAGGTTTCAGCGAGAAAGACATTGAAGTCAGCGTCGAACCGCGCCGCTTGACCATCACCGGCAAGCGCGAAGCCGAGACAAGAAAAGAAGAGAAGAAAAGCAAGACGGTCTATTCGGAATTTTGCTCGAACCAGATCCAGCGAACTGTCGACCTGCCTGCGAGTGTGGATGCTGAAAAGACCAGTGCAACTTTGAAGAATGGCGTCCTGCAACTAACGATGCCAAAAGCCGCCAAGGCAAAAGCGATCGAAATCAAGCCCAGGGCCGCGTAGTTTCCAGGATCAGTACGAACGGGCAACTCGGAAACGATTCCGCCCTTGCCCGTCGTACCTGCTCGAATTCGGTGATTTTAGGACCAGCTCGGACTGACGGAATGCCGCCGAATGACGATATGTCGTCTCGTCACCGGGTCCTAAAAGCTCGCCTCCACTCGGCATCCCATCTCAACGTTCTGCACCTACCTTAATGATACTAAATTAGTTAGATCAAGTTGTGCAGCAATCGGGCTAATTGGCATCCTCGATGCTCCTATCATCGCGTGCTAAGGATCACCATTCAGAGAACCTCCGATGTCGTCCTTCTAAAACTTGAGGGCAGCATTAAGGGACCTTGGGTGGACGAGTTGCGAAAGGCATGGCTTGCCTCGGCCAACATGGCGGATGGACAGCCGATGAGCATCGACTTGGGCGCTGTAAGTTTCGTTGACGCAAAAGGGCGGGACCTGCTGCTGCGCATGCAGAGGGAAGGGCTTTCTCTCAAGGGACACTCAAGCTTCCTCCGGCAACTCTTGGAGGGCGCGAACACAAACGCCGAACAGCTTCAGGGAAAAAAGGAGCTAAAAAATGGCCACCCACGCACCGTACGGGATGGAAATGACTGATGATTGCGCTACCTGCCCTATGCGAAAAGATGGATTTTTTTGCCAGATGAGCGCGGCAACTCTGGCTGCCTTTCAGAGGATGAAATGCACCAGCACGTACCCAGGCGGGGCCGTCCTGTTTGTCGAAAGACAGATCCCGCGTGGAGTTTACATGCTCTGCCAAGGACGCGTAAAACTGACCATGGGCTCGCCCGGGGGAAAAACCGTGATCGTGCGCGTGGTCGAAGCGGGAGAATTATTGGGCTTGCACTCCGCCGTCTCCGGAGATCCCCACGAAGTGACAGCCGAGACTCTGCAACCGTGCCAGGTCGACTTTGTCCGGCGCGATGATTTTTTGAAATTGCTAAATGAACACGGCGACGCCTCGATCAACGCCATGCAACAATTCACCAAGTATTACCGCGGGGCCTGCCACCAGATTCGTTACCTGGGCCTGACTCCTTCGGCCACCGAAAAAATGGCCTCCTTCTTGCTGGAATCAGCCGTCCATGGGCAGGAAACGCCGAAAGGCATCCGCTTCAATTTGAGCCTGACCCACGAAGAGATTGCTCAGGTGGTCGGAGTCACACGCGAAACCGTCACTCGGGCCCTGACCGAACTGAGAACCAAGATGTTGATTTCAACTAAGGGTCCGACGGTGCTGATCAGAAATAAGCCGGCACTGGAAGCGATGGTAGTCGCCTAACTCGGGAGAGGCGGGTTCGAGTAGTGCTGAGCGACTGGTCTCTTTACATCGGCAAAGTCGCAGCGCACCTTTGGTTGTAGTGCGTCCTAGAATCGACATCTGCAGCAAGTTCTCTTGGGTCCGACCCACATAATCTCCAGTCACCTAAGCGAGAGGCCGGACCATAGTTGCAATTGCATACAGGCTTTGACGCGGGCGGCATTCCGTGGTTGCAATCCACTCTTCCCTACCGCAGCGAGGATGACTTTGTACTCTTTCGGCTCAAATGGACGGACGCTGCTGGCTTCATCCGTCTTCACCTGGATACTGGAAAACTGACCGGCTGGATTCGCAAGGAGCAGACCCGCCTCATTGCAGAATATGTCTTGTCCTCCCGACTGGCGCAAGTTGCCTTGTGGCGCTTGTAAAGTAATGACGTGCATTGGCCCAACTCCTGTGCCCGGACTGACAGAACACTGGCAGCACAGATTATGCTATCGCACTTTCACGCTATTGATTAGGAGGGTGCTTAAGGTTGGTTGCGGGGGGTGGATTTGAACCACCGACCTTTGGGTTATGAGCCCAACGAGCTACCAGACTGCTCCACCCCGCGGAATCATCATAACAACGTCGTTTGGAGCGGTCAAACTTCTGGTGGGTTTGCTTAATGCTTGTGGGAACCATTACATTCGTTGCGTAGACCATTTCCTTCTTCCTGATGAGCCTGCGCACTCTCAACGATGTGTTTTTGGCTGTGGTTGAGCGCCAGAACCCCAAGGTGATGTTGCAGCGGGTGGGGGATGAGTGGGTTCCGATTTCTTCGGAGACGCTGCGGGAGCGGGTTTTGGCGGTGTCGGGCGCGCTGCGGAAGTGGGGCGTCGGCAAGGGCGACCGGGTTGCCATCCTGAGTGAGAACCGTCCGGAGTGGACGATTGCCGACTTCGCTTCCCTGCTGATCGGCGCGGTCACTGTCCCGATCTATGCCACGCTCACGGCCGAGCAGACAGCATACATTCTGAGCGACTCGGGCGCGCGCGTTGTTTTCTTGTCGAGCGCAGCGCAGTTGCAGAAGGTCCTCTCGATTCGCGGGCAGACTGCGCTGGAAAAGCTGGTGGTGATGGATGCTGTCGACGGCGACGCTGTGCGAATGTCCGAGATGGAATCAGAAGGCCGGGCAAAGCTCAACCTGGAGCTCGAAGCGCTTCCGGCGACCGCTGCCGCGGTTTCACCGGACGATCTGGCCACCATTATCTATACCTCGGGTACGACCGGCACGCCCAAGGGGGTAATGCTGACGCACGGCAACATGGCGTCGAATCTGAACTGTTCTCTGGCCGAGTTTCCGGTGCAGCCGGGCGACGTCAGCATTTCGTTTCTTCCGCTCTCTCACGTCACCGCGCGGCATGTGGATTTTGCCCTGCTCTATCGCGGGGTCACGCTGGCGCACCTGGCGCTGGTGACCCAACTTCCGCGGGCCCTGCTGGAAGTGAAACCTACTTTTTTTGTTGCGGTGCCGCGAGTGTACGAAAAAATACATTTTCAAACGGAGCAGAAGGCGCAGGGCTTTCCCAACTCGACTTTTTATCACTGGGCCCTCTCCGTGGGGAAGGAACATCGGGCAGAAGTTCTCGCGGGACAGAAGCCGACGTCGAGAGCCTGGAAATTGGCGGACCGGCTGTTGTATTCGAAAGTGCGCGCCGGTCTTGGAGGCCGGCTTGCGATTTTCATTTCCGGCGGAGCTCCGCTGGGACGCGAACTCGCGGAATGGTATGCCGACATCGGGATCCGCATTCACGAGGGTTACGGCCTGACGGAGACTTCTCCGGTGATTGCCGTCAACACTCCCCGGGCGCACAAGCTTGGCACGGTGGGAAAGCCTCTGCCGAATGTCGAGGTGCGCATCGCGGACGATGGCGAGGTCCTGGTGCGCGGACCGTCGGTGTTCAAGCAATACTGGAACAAGCCGAAAGAGACGCAGGAAGCGTTCGTGGACGGCTGGTTCAAGACCGGCGACATCGGCAATCTTGATGCTGACGGATTTCTCTCCATCACCGATCGCAAGAAAGACCTGATCAAGACCTCGGGCGGAAAGTTTATCGCGCCCCAGCCGATCGAGAATTCGCTCAAGCACAATGTCCTGATCGCAGAGGCGGTGGTGTTGGGCGAGAAGCACAAGTTCCCTTCCGTGCTGATTGCACCCAATTTTGCGCTGCTGGAAGAGTGGGCCCGCGGCCGTGAACTGGCTTTCGCTTCGCGGGCGGAGCTGGTGGCCCGTCCCGAGGTGCGCGCTTTGTACGAGGGCATCGTGGAGGACGTGAACCGGAACCTGGCGCGGTATGAAAAGCTGAAGACGAGTGCTGCTGGTGGCCGATGAATTTTCTGCGGAGAACGGGACGCTGACTGCCAGCATGAAGCTGCGCCGGCAGGTGGTGGCGGAACGGTACCGTCAGCAGATTGAAGAGATGTACGAGCAGGCGGAAGAGGCCGGGCCGGTGACCACCGGTGAATAGGCGTTTTGGTTTTAAACGTACGGAATAGTCCCACATTTCGCAAAACCGGCGAAATGTGGGGCACCCGGTGTCTGGTGAACTTCGCCCGCGTTATTCTCTGATCAAAAATGGAGATGTGTGATGGAGCAAGTCCGTATGTCCTGCATTGATGTCTGGGATCATTGGGCTGTGTCTTCTCTGGCACGTTCGGTTTTGCCCAGCAGCCAGCCAATAAGTCGCCGGAGAAATCTGATTCGCACTCCCTTGATCACCAGAACGTCCTGCGACAGATGAACAACGCGTTGCAGGAATTGGCCGCCAGGGTTTCTCCCGCGGTGGTGCAGATTCAGACCACTGGATACGGGCCTTTAACTGATGGGGACAGCTGACCGGGGTAAGACGGCGTTGATCGTCCGCCAGCATGCTGTGGGTTCGGGCGTGATCGTGGATGCGAACGGCTACATTATGACCAACGCCCATGTGGTCGAAGGAGCGCATCGCATTCGTGTGGCGTTACCGATGTCGTCGAATGTTTCTCCCGCCAACCTGCCGGCCGGGAGGCGTCAGTTGTTTGACGCCAAGGTGCTTGGAGTCCACAAGGAAAGCGACCTTGCACTGCTAAAGATTGACCAGACCAATCTGCCCACGCTTTCTTTGGAAGAAGCGCAAAACATTCGGGTGGGGCAGATGGTGTTGGCTGTCGGCAGCCCGGAGGGTTTGCAGAATTCGATCACCATGGGTGTGATCAGCGCGGTGGCGCGGCAGGCCGATCCCACAAAATCTTTGAACTACGTTCAGACCGATGCGCCGATCAATCCGGGCAATAGCGGCGGTCCGCTGGTGGACATGGACGGCGGTGTGGTGGGCATCAACACTTTCATCCTGAGCCAAAGTGGCGGAAGTGAAGGTCTGGGCTTTGCCATTCCGGCGCGGGTGGTCAATTTTGTTTATCACAGCCTGCGCAAGTACGGACACGTGCACCACGTCGAGATCGGCGCGGGAGCGCAGGAGATTACGCCGACGATGGCGGACGGCCTGGGACTGCCGCAATCGTGGGGCGTCATCGTGGACGACATTACGCCGGACGGACCCGCTGCCTCGGCCGGCGTGCAGGTGCAGGACATTATTATTAGTGCCGACGACCGGCCGATTGAGACTCTCGCGGCACTGACCGCCGCCACTTATCTTCACAATCCCGACAAACCGGTGAAGCTCGAGATTCTGCGGGGCACGGACGCGAACAAGAATAAAGAGAAGAAGACTCTCTACGTCGTCGCGGTCGAAAAGCACGACCAGATGGATTTGCTGATGGATACGACTGATCCGGACAAGAGCCTTGTGCCCCGGCTGGGCATTCTGGTGGTGGATATCACGGATGCGATTCGCTCTGCGATCGGGACGGTCCGCATTCCGGGTGGAGTGGTCGTCGTGGGCCGCGCCGCCAACCTTATTGTGTCGGACAGCGGGGTGCAGACCGCGGACATTATCCACGCCCTTAATACCAAGCCGATTGATTCTGTGGAGACGTTGCGCAAAGTAGTTCACGAACTAAAGTCTGGGGATGCGGTGGTTTTGCAGATTGAGCGGGATGGCGGGTTGCAGTATTTGCCGTTTGAGATGGAGTGAGTGTAGGCGCGAGGGTCTCGCTAGGCAGGTGATGCTGACTGGAAAGCTTTGCGCCTGCGATAGAATAGGCGCAGTGAGGTAGCCATGGCACAGATCGCGCCGGAAGTTTCCCGAGTGCTCGAAAAAGCGTTGGCGCTGTCTACTCGGGACCGAGGTCTCCTGATCGATCGGTTGATTGCCAGCCTCGATGACGGGCCAGCCGAAGAGGGTGTCGAAGAGGCGTGGGCGGCCGAGATCAAGAAACGGGTGGATGACATTCAATCTGGAAAAGTCAAAATGATTCCCGCCGACGAAGTGCGCAGGCGCGCCGCCGCGCGGTTGCGCCGTGGCCAGAAGTAAGGCTTATGTAGTCCATCCGGCGGCCTGGGCCGAAATCGAGGCGGCGGCCGACTGGTACCAGGAGCATAGTGGGGACGCTGCAGTCTCGTTCCTTAACACCATCCTGGACGCTCTAGAGATTATTTCTCAGGCACCACAACGCTGGCCTGCGTACTTACACAATACCCAGCGATTCGTGGTCCAGCGTTTTCCATTTTCTATCATCTACCTGGACGGACTTCAGGCAGTGAATGTCTTGGCGGTCGCTCACAACAAGCGTAGGCCTGGATACTGGAGGGAACGAGTTTAGTTTCACGAGTTTCCCACATTCCAAACATCACGAAATGTAGGCACCCCACCGGGTTGGCGGGTGTCCCGATGTGGTCTCTGAAGATCTACAGCGTTCGCGGGCGGGGGCGCCCGCGCCACATAGACTGGTTTTCATTACAATAGGAGCCATGGCTGATCCACTTATTATTGCGGGACGGGAGTTTCGGTCCCGGCTCATTGTGGGGACCGGGAAGTACAAATCGTTTCAGGAAACGGCGCGCGCGCTTGAAGCCAGCGGCGCGGACATGGTGACCGTCGCGGTGCGGCGGGTGAATCTGGACCGCAGCAAGGAATCGCTGCTCGACTATCTGGATCCGAAGAAATATTTTCTGCTGCCGAATACAGCCGGTTGCTACACGGCGGACGAAGCCATCCGCGCGGCGCGCCTGGGGCGCGAAGTTGGGCTGTCGGATTGGGTGAAGCTGGAAGTGATAGGCGATCAGGCGACGCTTTATCCTGACGTGCAAGCGACGCTGGAAGCGACTCGCGTGTTGGTGAAGGAAGGCTTTACTGTTCTCCCCTATACATCTGACGACATTGTGTTTGCCAAGCGCTTGCTAGATGCTGGTGCGGCGACGGTGATGCCGCTGGGTGCGCCGATTGGGAGCGGGTTGGGAATCCAGAATGCGGCCAACATTCGCATCCTGCGGGAGATGATTACTGGCGTGCCGCTGGTTCTGGATGCTGGCGTCGGCACGGCCTCCGATGCAGCCCTGGCAATGGAGTTGGGAGCTGATGCCGTGCTGATGAATACTGGAATTGCGAGTGCTCAGGATCCGGTTCTGATGGCTGAGGCGATGAAGCACGCTGTGCTGGCGGGTCGACAGGCTTATCTCGCGGGACGGATGCCGCGGAAGCTTTACGCGACCGCGAGTTCCCCGCTCGAAGGCGTGGTGCGGTAGGTGGGGCGAAACTCACACATCGCAAAATCCGCGATGTGTGGGGCACCCGGCTCCTAGTGATTGTCATTAGTTGTTGGCGCAATCGCGAGATTGCAACAGGTGAGTAGCTTTATCGATCCGGGAGGCCGGATCATTTGAATTGTTGGAGCCACGTCCCAAAGGAAGAAGCAGGTGTTGGCAGTTCCAGGCCCCAGAAGTTGATTTCGTTTCCGACCGCTTTTTCGATTACAACCCACTCAACGCCCGCCCGCAGCTCAGCGGGGCCAACCTGCTTTATCCATATGATGCGAAACCGGCCCTTAGTATGCTGTCGTTGCAGCGTAATGACTTTACCGGGCTCGAGCGATACACGAAATCCTCCCAGCTGCGCGCCGACTGCGCTGATATCAACTGTGTGGGCGAAAGTAGTTTCCTGGGAACAGGCGTTGGCGTCCTCCAAGCAGAGGCGCACAGGCAAGACCATCTTCGTCCGTACGTGACGTTGTTTATTGGCAAACTGCATCGGAGCACATCAGGTTCCCAGGTGAGTGACAGATTGCCGGAACCGTCTCGTGAGGTTACGACTGCCTCTGCGTCAAACCAAATTACGGACGGTCATGAACTTCGAGGGTGGAGATTGGTTTGAGCCTTACGACCGTTCGGAGGAGCAACCATTTCGAGGTCTACGATCCAGTGGGCAAGGCAGTCGCCTACGAGCTGAAGTTGCCCCGCTATTAGGCGAGCACTCTTCGCTAGGCGAGGCCGCCGTCGCGGGCGAGCTTCAAGGCTTCGATGGCGGCGCCTCGCGCTCCGGCGGTGTCGCCGTTCGGCATGACGTAAATGGGAATGCCGGCTTGCTCCTCGCGCTGGGCGGGCATGGCGGCGCGGATCTCTGCGATAAACCAATCCTGGAATTGCTTGCCGGTTTCGAGGGCGCCTCCGCCGACGATGAAGGCGTCGGGGTCGAAGGTGTTCACCATTTCGTCGAAGAAGAGACCCAGGGCATGGGCCTGCACTCTGAAGACTTCCCTGCTGAGCGGGTCGCCCTTCTCCGCCATGCCACGGACCAACTTGGCGGCTTGGTGCAGGTCGACTTTGGCAAGCTCGTGGCCGGGATAGCGTGGCAGAAAATACGGCAGGATATTTTTTTCGATGGCGGTGAGCGAGCATAGGGACTCGAGGTCGCCGGTGCGTCCGCAATTGCATTGCGGATTGATTCCGTCGGTTCCCGCGATGCTCTGATACGGAATCAGCACGTGGCCGAGTTCCGCTCCGAATCCATTTTTGCCCTTCACGACGTTGCCTTCGAGGATGACGCCGCCGCCGTTGCCTGTACCGATGACGCTGGAGATCGAAGTCTCGCGGCTGTTGGAACCGAAGATGGCGTAGTGTCCCCAGAGGGCAGCCGCGTTGGCATCATTTAAATAGGTGACGGGTTTGCCGAGTTTGCGGGCCAGGCCGTCGCGGATGTCGTATCCGGCCCAGTTGGTATGAACGAAGTTGGTGGAGCCTCGGGCGCTGAGTTGGCCGGCGGAACTGGCGGGACCTGGGGTGTCGAGACCGACAGCGACCACGTCGTGAAGGACGATGCCCGCTTTTTCGGCGGCCAGTTTCAGACCGTCTGCGATCTGCTGCAGGCAGATGTCGGGTCCCTGCTTGGCAAATGCGGGATACTCAAACAGGCCCTCGATGAGGAATTTTTCCTGCTGATCCAGCAATGTGTAGTTGATGGCGGTTCCGCCCAGATCTACTCCGGCCACGACTTGCACAGGTTTCTCCTCGGACTTCGGTTTCGCCACAGCTTAGCAGAAGTCGCGCAATGGTGGTCGGGGACATCAAGTCTGTGCTACTTTGCGGCTAAGAGATTTTTACCGCAGAGGTCGCAGAGAAATTCCGCAAAGGACGCAAAGGGGCCTGGGGCGGTTTACGATTTTTTGGAGGAGCTTACGAAGGCTTGCCGGCTTCCTTGGAGTTTGGTCGGCGGCGGGGAGTTTGATAAGACTTGGTCTTCTTGTTCGGATAGGGCCAACAGTTGCCGGAGGACCTCTGATTTTTCCTGTCTTTTGACCTTTACGGGCTTATCTTTCCGGTTCTTCACCAACATAAAGATTGTCGCCAGTGCGATCGACAGGCCGATCAGTAAGATGCTGGTCATCTGGAGTGCCTCCTTGTATTGCCGGCTGTTCCACTCGAAGCCAACTTCTCAAAAGCAACTTCAACGGCGGCGGACAAGAGTGTCCGCCCTACACGATGTCATCTCCATGTTTTTTCTACGACTCGGGTGGCAATCGCTCCCATCAGGGCGGAGATGACTCCTACGATAATTTCTGGCTTGTGGTCTTCCAGCCATCTTCCTATGCCGACTCTTTTCGGATAGCGAAAGTACACCACACTGTGCGAGCTGATGAAGTAATACACAACCGTGGCCGCCAAAATGATGCCGGTCACGATGCGATTTAATTCGTCGATGGAGAGGGGTCTGGCAGCGCGTGGCGCGAACGTCCACAGCGTCAACGCCAGAAGCGACAAGGCGGTCAATAGCAGCGGGGCCAGGGAGCGGACCGCTGATTTCAGTCGTAATTTTCTTCTCTCAAAGATCGCGGCGACATTCACATATTTCGACCATGCCAGCAACTGGTCGCCGAGTTCGTCAATGTGTATTCGTGTCGCGGCCGGGGTGAGTTCGAGGGTCTGATGTTTTCGGGGCGACGAGATGTTCATCACGAAATGGGTGGCGCGGCCGCGAAGTTCTTTCAAATCGTCGATGGAGTCGCATTTGGTCTGGCCGGCGACGAAGGTTGCGTGATAGTCCGGGCTCGAATCGGTCAGGATCTGCAACAATCTCGGTGATGTCGTCGAGATAGAGCTTCGCCGGCGGGAGCGTGCTGGGTATGGTGTGCGGGATAGGCTTTATCGCCACCGGGAACGTCTCCTTTTGACTTCATAAGCGTGCCGTCGAGCGTTTTCGCCCGCCGAGGGCGAGACGCCCTCGGGACAACCGGCAAGATGCCGGCGCTACGGAGGCGCGTTATCGAAGATCTGCTTGACCGGCGGCTGTGTCATCTTGACGCCGAACCTTCGGACTCGCGGTCCGGGCGAACACGATGTTGTGTAGTTCAGCCAGCGTGGTCAGTGCGTCGCTGAGTGCGATGCGTTCCGAAACCAGTCTTCCGTTCTCGTTATTATTGTCTTGCCTCAAGACGTCGAGCCGGGTGTTGATTGCCTGTTTGGCGCGCTCGATGCGCCTGCGCAGTTTCACCCGGTTGGGTTCAAACAACGCGACGTCTAAGAGTTCGCGCCAGTCTCGCGTGATGTCTGCCATGATCTAACACCTCGAATGAAGGGCGCGTGACCATCTTAGTGACTGCATCCGGCGCGGGCAAAACACCAAGGTCTTTTAAGGGGGGTGTCCTTGAGGACGAGTTTAGAGCAGAAATACGAGGTTACTGGGTGGGCCACAGATTAGCCAGTGGGCGCGCGCCAACCGGCGATGGTGCAGTTTGGCCGAGAACAACCTACCCTTTGTCATTCCGAAGCCGGCTTTATCGGCGAGGAATCTGTTTTCTGCTAATCGGCGCAACAGCAGATTCCTCGCACGGCACAGCTGTGCTTCGGAATGACAAATCTTTTGGAATTTCAGACGGCACCTTTACTCGCCAACCGCTGATGCTGCTTTGAGAGACCCCACAGCCGGAGGTGAGGTATCATTTGCGGGCCCTCGTGCAGATTCTGATCCCAGAATCAAGAGGTACAGCAATGCGGCGCCTCCTACCGATATTTGCCCTGATCGTCGTGGCGGCCAGCTCGTTCGCACAGAGTTCTCCGCCGCCCAGCCAAACGGATGCGCATGCCGAGTCTACCTGCAGCGTAGAAGGTCGAGTCGTTTCAGCTATTGATGGGAGCGCTTTGAAATCGGCAAAGTTAACGCTGGTGCCGGAACACGATGCGCGGAAGGCAAAGTTGTACGCGGCAGTCACTGACGGCGACGGCCATTTCGTCCTCAAGGACGTAGTGCCAGGCCGCTATCAGTTTGCTGCCATCCACCCGGGTTTTGTGACCCAGTCTTACCAGGCGAAGGGAGGCTCTGAGGGGGCGGTGTTGTCGCTCAGGCCGGGCGACCGGGTCAGTGCTGTTCTTTTTCGCATGACGGCCTCCGGGGTCGTTACCGGACGAGTAATCAACGAAGATGGTGAACCGGTGATAAACGTGCAGGTGTTCGCCTTGCAGAGCCCGAAAGAAGAGGAACTGGAAGACGAAGGTGTGTCCGCTCCACGGAAGTGGAGACTGGAAGCTGTTGGTTCGGCGCAGACCGATGACCGAGGCCAATATCGTCTTTTCGGACTTGACCCTGGCGAATACTACCTGAAGGCGACGGATTCGTCTGAGCCCAGCCAATATGCATTTGGGAACGAGGCTTCCTGGATTCGGGACCTTATCGGTAACGAGTATGCACCGACGTACTATCCCGGTGTAGCACAAGTCAGCCAGGCCCAGATGGTTTCGGTAAAGGCCGGCGACGAAGTGCAGGCCGACTGTTCTCATGCAGCACACCAAGACGGTGGAAATTAGCGGACACGTGATTGGACGAGGTGGCCCGGCCAGCAGTGCATGGGTGAGTCTCAAGCTTCTGGGAGACGACTATGGCTTTGAGCGCAAGGCCTCAACCGACGACAAGGGCCGTTTCGAGCTGAAGGGCATACCCCCAGGCAGCTACGTGATTTCCGCGTTCCAAAAAAACGAGGACGACGGACGGGTATGAGATACGCGGACAGCAGAAGGTGGAAGTGAGTGGCTCGAACATCGACTCCATTGTCATTTCCGTTGGCGGTGGCACCAGCTTGCAAGGGCGAGTCACGGTTGATGGCGCGATCTCACCCAGGTTAGAGCGGCATTGTCGATTACCCTCAGCAATGTGGACGAGGACATGCAATTTGGGATCGGTGCTCGCGCCAAGAAGGATGGAACCTTTGAGATCAAGTCGGTCGGTGATGGCAATTACGCCGTTACGGTCTGGGGACTCGAGAGCAACTGGTTCGTCAAGTCGGTTCGAATCGGCGGAGACGATGTACTAGAGAAGGGATTGCAACTGGAGAGAGGTAGCGCAGGTAGAACGATTGAAGTGGTGATCAGTACAGCAAGCGCGCAATTGGACGGTTCGGTCAGCGAAGGTGATACCCCGTTGGCTGGAGCGCACGTTCGTGTCGCGCCCGATCCGCAGACTCCCTACAACAGGTTCCGGGTGCGCAGCTTGATGACCGACCAGAACGGGCATTTCTCGTTTATCGGTCTGGCTCCTGGCACATATCGGGTGAGTGCGAGGTATGGAGGGTCAACGGGCAGCGGGGCTCTCAAATCGGAAACACAGACCGTCACGTTGTCGGAACGTGATCACAAGACGACGCAACTAACGATTGTGAAATCCGGGGCTGAGTAGGCTGGGCACCGAGTTAAAAATCTCTCTTGAATTAGTTGCGCCGCCAATCCCTGTGGAAGCTGTCGCGAAGGCTTGAGCCTGATGTGAGGGCGGGACGCCCTCACGACAGCCGCCGGGACGGCGGCGCTACTTTGCCTTCAGAGCATCTTGACGCTTTCGACGTGAATGGAATCGCCTTTGACGTGTCCGGTGACGGCCACGTGATGGCCTTCGTGTCCCTTGAGGGCGTCGGCGTTGTCGACGGCCAGGACCTTGTTATCGCCGTCGGTGACCACGACGGCGGAGGCGCCGCCTTCGATGCATTTCTTGGTGCAGGCGGCTGCGCCGGCGTTGGCGCCCTTGGCTCCGCACTTGGAGTCGCTGACCCAGCCGTTGACAGTCTGGGCTTTGCCCATGTCATCGGCTGCTACCACGGCCACCAGCAGAAACAACACGGAGAGGGCGATACAGATTACGAGCAGTTTCTTCATGACTGAGTTCCTCGATTCTTTGGCGGCCGGTGGCCGCGGATTGCAGCAACGCCCCGCTGCGAGCGTTCTGTGCTACTTGGATTGACGTAGCAACGTAGCAGTTGGTTACTCATCAATTTGTCCAACTGGAATTTGCGCAACTATATCACGAGATGGGGAGGGGCGGGCCAGTCCGACGGCGGTAGCGTGGCAGTCTTGGATGGCAGCGATCGGGGCTCCACGCTCTCGGAAGCAGTCGTCGCCATGCCTCATAGCGGGCATCTGTCGACTGCGTGGCTGCTTCGCGTCGGCGAAGCGGCCACTCCGCCTCAGGATGACACTGGTCCCCACCCTAACGCCCGGTTTCTCGTTGTAAAATATATGGTTACGTTGGCCCTGCACTTCCCTTCTATGCCACAGGAAGAAAAGACTACCGTCGTCCGCGACGGCCAGAATGACGACCGTTACGATGCCCGGCGCATCGAGAGCAAGTGGTTTGAGCGCTGGCAGCAGGACCCGTCTCTCTACGCGGCGGAACCGCACTCCACGCGGCAGAAATATTACGTACTTGAAATGCTGCCCTATCCCTCGGGCGCCCTGCACATGGGGCACGTGCGCAACTATGCCATCGGCGATGCGCTGGCGCGCTACATGTGGATGAACGGTTACAACGTGCTGCATCCCATGGGCTGGGATTCATTCGGACTGCCGGCGGAGAACGCCGCCATCCAGAACAACACGCCGCCACGGGAGTGGACGCTGCGCAACATCGCCGCCATGAAGGCGCAGATGAAGCGCCTGGGCTTTGCCTACGACTGGTCGCGCGAAGTTACAACCTGCCTGCCGGACTATTACAAATGGAACCAGTGGTTCTTCATCAAGTTATTCGAGAAAGGCCTGGCCTATCGCAAGAAGAGTCTGGTGAACTGGTGTCCGAAATGTTGCACCGTGCTGGCCAACGAGCAGGTGGTAAATGGCCGCTGCTGGCGGCATGAGGACACGCTGGTCGAGCAGCGCGAACTGGAACAGTGGTTTCTGCGCATTACGAAATACTCCGATGAGTTGCTGCGCGACCTGGACCGATTGCCCGGCTGGCCGGAAAAAGTCCGCACCATGCAGCGCAACTGGATTGGCCGCAGCGAAGGCACGCTGGTTGACTTCAAACTCGACGGCGCGACCGATGCGACGACTGCCACCATCTCCGTATTTACTACGCGGGTCGATACGATTTACGGGGCGACGTCGCTGCAACTCGCCCCGCAGCATCCTCTGGTCACTCGCCTGGCGAAAAATAACGACTTGCTGCGCGGCGAGGTTGAACGTCTGATCGCCGAGCAACGCAAAGCTCGCGAACTGGGCGACATTGGCGAGATCGAGAAGCATGGCGTGAACACCGGGCGCCATGCCATCAATCCTTACAACGGCGAGAAGGTCCCGATCTGGGTGGCGAACTACATTCTGATGGACTACGGCACCGGCGCCATCATGAGTGTGCCCGCCCACGATGAGCGCGATTACGAGTTCGCCAAAAAGTACAAGCTCGAGATCCGGCTGGTGATCCTGCCACAAAATACCGATCCCGAGGAAACGGCGGTCGAACCCAGGCTTCCGTTTACGACTATGCAGGGCATGCTGGTGAACTCCGGGCCGATTCAGCGGCATGGACTGCGACGCCGCGATCAAGGCAATGGCCGAGCATGCGGAGAAGAACGGTTTCGGCAAGGCCACGGTCACTTATCGTCTGAAAGATTGGGGGATCTCGCGCCAGCGCTACTGGGGCACGCCGATCCCCATGCTGTACTGCGAGAAGGATGGCATTGTCGCGGTGCCGGAAAAAGACCTGCCTGTGATCCTGCCGGAAAATGTGGACATCACACTGACCGGCGGTTCTCCACTCGGTCGGGTGCCCGAGTTCGTCAACGTTACCTGTCCGAAATGTGGTGGTCAGGCGCGCCGCGAGACTGACACCATGGACACCTTCGTTGATTCGTCCTGGTATTTCTATCGCTATACCGATGCGAACAACGACCAGGCCCCGTTCGACTCCGAGAAAGTCGGTTACTGGTTTGGCGATCGCGGCATTGATCAGTACATCGGCGGGGTCGAGCACGCCATCCTGCACCTGATCTATTCGCGCTTCTGGACCAAGTTCATGCGCGACATGGGACTGATCAAGAACGACGAACCCGCCGAGCGTCTGTTTACCCAGGGCATGATCATCAAGGGCGGGGCGAAGATGTCCAAGAGCCTGGGCAACGTGGTTTCGCCGGATGA
Source organism: Terriglobia bacterium (assembly GCA_963812835.1). GTDB lineage: Bacteria > Acidobacteriota > Terriglobia > Terriglobales > Acidobacteriaceae > JAIQFF01. Next base: position 674,159 of record CAWEWN010000004.1, on the reverse strand, counting down.
CATGGTCGAACGCTACGGCGCCGATGCCACGCGCATGTACACCCTGTTCGCCACATCGCCGGATCGCGAACTGGACTGGCAGGACGAAGGAGTGGAAGGCATTGAGCGCTTTCTGGGCCGGGTGTACAGGTTCGCGGTCCGGAATACGCGGCCGGATGATCCGGCGTGGAGCGCTCCGGTGCCGGAAAATCTCAATCCGCCAGCTCGAGCGGTACAACGCAAATTGCACCAGACCATCAAGCGCGTCAGTGACGACTTCCAGGGCCGATGGCATTTCAACACCTGCATCGCGGCCGTCATGGAGCTGGTGAACGAGCTGTATGCACACGTGGTAGCGTGCGGGCGGCTCGCCCGCGCAGGCGTGCCCGTGCCGCTGTTGCGCGAAGTTCAGCGCACCATCGCTCTCTTGCTGGCTCCCTTCGCCCCTTACCTGGCCCACGAGCTATGGGAGATGCTGGGCGAACACGGCAAGCTTGCTGCGCGCTCCGTGGCCGAAGTACGATCCCGCGCTGGCCAAAGAAGATGAAGTTGAGATTCCAGTCCAGATCAATGGAAAACTACGCAGCCGCATTGTCGTGCCGGCGGATGCAGCAGAGAACGATGTCCGCGCCCGCGCCCAGGCGGACGAGAAAATCAGCGCCATGATCGCCGGCAAGCAGATTGTGAAAGTGATTGTGGTCCCGGGCAAGCTGGTCAATATCGTGCTGCGCTGAGAAAACAGACAGTATGGAGGACGGGTGTCACCAGTGGCGACACGTTCACAGTGTTGTCCGGAACTGGAAACGGTCCAGAAGCAATCCAAAAACCCTTTACATCACGGCCGCCAGTGGAGAAAATCGTGCCGAAATGTCGGACGCACCTGTCAGAAGGACGGCTCTCGAAGTTACAGATTTCCTGATGAATCATCTCACTGGGGCAGAAATACCGGATGCGTGGGATGAGTTCACATCAGTGCCAATAGTAGACCCGAGACTCGATGGGATACGACTTCGATGCGTACAGCTTGAGAATGAACAACCTGATGTTCGTGTCTCCGAGATGAAAAACGCCCTACGATTGTTACAACACCTGCAGCATGTTCACCACATTTAGCTACGTCACCAGCGCAACATCACCATTACACCAACCACCCGACCGCGACCGCCCAGTCTGACCTTGTATTTGGCGTGAACGCCTGTTTTCGACAACAATCGGTTTTCGACTCTCCGGCAAGTATTTGCGGGAGTTGGAAACTGAATGAGTTCGGGGACGCTGAACTCGTGGTGTACGGGATACAGATTCGCTTAGTATTGCTCGATGTCGGATATTTCCATCAGACTCGCTCAGCCGGCAGATCGCGACCAACTGGTGCGCTTGCGCGAAGCCCTATGGCCGAAGTCTTCTGCCGAGGAACATGCCCAAGAACTTGCCCAAATTCTCGAAGGCAAGGCTCCCGTAACGATGCCACTCATCATTTTGGTCGCCGAGGCAAGTGATCGAGTAGTAGTTGGTTTCCTCGAAATTGATTTGCGTTCGCACGCCGATGGCTGCAATCCATCCCGCCCGGTGGGTTATGTCGAGGGCTGGTACGTTGCTGAGAACCATCGACACCGGGGGGTTGGGAGGAAACTCTTGGCCGTGGCAGAAGACTGGGCTCGCAGCCAGGGGTGCCTTGAGATCGCGTCTGATACTTGGATTGACAATGAGGTCTCTCAACGCGTGCATGAGGCGCTGGGGTACGAGGTGGTGGATCGCTGTGTGCATTACCGTAAGACGTTGTGATACGCACCGAGGGAGCCCGACATACGCTCACTTGCTCGAGCTTTGCTTCTCATAGACAAGCAATGATCGACCGACAGTTTTCCTGTCCCCCTAACGCGGTCTATTTCCGCTGGATCCAATCGCTCCACGAAAGAACACCGAGATCGGGCCTTGGCGGATCAGGCAGCATTGCAATGTATTCCAAGAGGTTGTTGTCGGGGTCGCGGAAATAGACCGAAGCCGCCGGCATCCAAGCCAACACAACCGGTTCCTCCGTTGGCAGACCGGCTAGGTCCATAGGTTGGATACCACCTTCTTGTAATCGTTGTGCAGCCTCGTGCAGATCAGCCAGAGCAACCTGAAAAGCCACGTGGAGGCTTACGCTAATTGGCATTGTTCCCGCCTCCCAAAGGCCGAGCATCGCTTGCCCTGGCTCACCGATCCAAAAGAAGGCCACCTTGCGCTCAGGAAAAGCATGCGCAAGCGGCAGCCCCAGTCGCTCTCGATAGAAGGCGACCGCTCGGTCAAGATCGCTCACTGTGAGATGAGCCTCGAACAAGCCAGAGATAGGAATGAGGGTTCCGGGATTCATCGAATAAGCATTGGATGCACCCGCAGCTCAAAAGTTACCAGTGCGGGTGCGAGCGATTTGTCGGCAAATCGTCGACGGGCGGACGCGTAGTTGCTATAACATGTTCACCATGCAAGCGACAACGGAAAGACAGTGTGGAGAAAGTGAAACGTGAACTTGAAAAAAACAGAGTTGATATAGCCTGAGTGACATCCGGGCGATGGATGTTGGCCCTAAAATAACTTGACCTCCTATGCGCAAGATCATTTCGATATCAGCCGTTTCCCTCCTCTTACTCGCGCCCTTCGCCTTCCCCCAGGCCACCAAAACGCCGGCCAGCGCACGGGGACCGAGTATCGCCTCCGGCAGCCAGGGCGTGGTTGTTTCCGGCAGGCCTGCCGCCACTGCGGCCGGCATCAAGATTCTGGAACAGGGCGGAAACGCCGCCGACGCAGCCGCCGCCACTCTGCTCGCACTGTCCGTCACTTATGTAGGTGCGTTCTGTGTCGGAGGCGAAATCCCCATTCTGGTTTACAGCGCTGGCCAGAAAAACGACCAGAAAAGCGTGAAGCTGCTGGAGGGACAGGGCGAAGCCCCTCGCGACCCTAAAGCCATCGCCTGGTACATGGAACACGGAATCCCGGACGGTGACGTCAAGGCGGCGGCCGTGCCTGGCGCCATCGATGCGATCGTCACCCTGCTGAAACTCTACGGAACCAAAAGTTTCGAGGAGGTCGTACAGCCGACGCTGGCCATTCTGGACACCGGCGGCCCCAGTTGGTACATCGACACCGGCAGCGATAAGAGGATCGAAACAGGGATTAACTGGCAGGCGGACATGGCGGTGACCTTTCGCAAATTGGTCGAGTCAGAAAAGGCTGCGAAAGGTACGCGGCAGCAGAAACTACAAGCCGTCTCAGACCGTTTCTATCGCGGCGACATCGCCGACGCCCTGGAAGCCTGGTATATCGAAAAGGGAGGTTTTCTGCGCAAGGCGGATTTGGCGGCGCACAAAACTCCCGTGGTCGATCCGCTCCAAACCACGTACCGAGGCTACACGGTTTATAAGGCCGGCCCGCTGACCCAGGGTCCTTATCTCTCACAGACGCTGCGCCTGCTGGAAGGCTTCGACCTGAAACAGATGGGTTTCAACTCGGCGGACTACATCCACACGGTGATTGAAGCGGAGAAGCTGGCGCTGGCGGATCGTGACGAGTATTACGGCGATCCGAACTTTGCCAAGGTGCCGATGCAGCAGTTGCTTTCCGATCAGTACACCGAAATGCGGCGCCGGCTCATCGATCCGAAAACGGCATCTCTCGAGCTCCGGCCAGGCGACCCCTACAACATGAAAGCGACCAAGGCGCCCACCATCACTGGACCCTGGCATGGCGGAACCACCGTCATGTGTGTGACGGATAGGTTTGGGAACGTCATCGCGGCCACTCCCAGCGGCCTCTCAAGCACAGCCGGCGTGGCCGGACGCACCGGCATTATTCACGGAAGCCGGCTCACCAGTCTGAACACGTTTGCGGGAACTCCGGACGTGATCCAGCCCGGCAAGCGTCCGCGAATTACGCTGAGCCCCACGCTACTGTTTCATAACAGCGATCCAGTGATGGCGATCTCGGTAGCGGGAGGCGACCAACAGGATCAGGCAGCCATCCAGATCATCCTCGACTACGTGGAGTTCGGCATGAGTCCCGAGGAGGCGTTCAAGGCGCCGCGCTTCTCTACCACTCATTTCATCAGCTCCTTCGGGCAGGACCGTGCCACCCTGGGCAGCCTTTCTGTGCCCACCATCCTCCCGGAAACAGTGCAGGCCGACTTGAAGGCTCGCGGCCACGTGGTTACCGTCAGCCGCGAGGGAGTGGGCGGAGTGGCGCTGATCGGCATTGACCCCAAAACCAGGCAGGCCACCGCCGTGGGTCCGGCCGCTGGGAAAATGGAATAGATCGCAGGCACCCCGAATCCAGGCGAAACCAGAAGCGGTCAGTGCTCATGGCTGCAATCTTAATTATCGATAAATCTATCGATACATCGCCATTACACTCATCATCCGATTCGGGAGTCTGCCCGAGGGGACCTCGGTGCCTCGGCTGGTCAATGAGTGTAATCGCCTGATTACGACAGTCACGCTGTGGTTGCTCCTGCCCTTCGCTAAACTGATCCGTTAAAGTGCGAGGTAAGGGATTGAAGGCTCTCCTGCTACGTTCTCTGCTTATCGCAGTACTTATTGGTCCTGCAATTGATCTCGTCCGCACAGTCGTGTCATTTCGAAGTGGAACGAAATACGACCCACCTTTGAGCGAAGCCGAGTTCCATCAGATGGGAAATATGACAGTAAACGAGATGGAAGCTTCCCTCGCCAAAAGGAGAATTAAGATGACTAGGTGGGACTGGCTGAGCGACTCTGTTCCGTATTCGTATTTCTGGAAGCAGGTCGCGCATGATGCCATCGTTCCTAGCTGTGGCGTGTTCTTTGCTTGCGCATGGATCGGCTGGATGGAAAGAAGACGCTTCCAGAGGCTTAAACCGCCGGGCTAACCGGGCAGTTGGCGGTGAACCCCAAACGGATCAGATCGTCGCGTCATGTCAATAATGACGTAATCGCCTGTTTACAACAGTGACGAGACGACGTGCCTCGGGAAACTGCATGAGCCACATTGCTCCCCGCCTCCGAAGCGCCAGCCACATCGGGGGCAGTGAATGAACAAGGTACGGAAGGTGACTGTGAGCGAGTACACTATGACGACTCCTGCCCACCCCAACGTCAAGTAGATCGGAATATCCAACAGGCGGTTGGTCGAATTGCCGTAGAACCGTAGGAGAACGAAAATCGTTATCGCAAATGGGGCTAACGCGATTACGTGCCAGTATTTCCGTAGAAACTGGAGTTGGCGATTTAGCCGAGCAAACGGCTCCGATTCATCAAGGCAGCGCGATTGGGGTTGCATCCTGGTTCATCCAACGAAATGTTATAGCTCCCGTCCGCCTTACGCCAAGTCCCGCACACAATCGTGGAATAACTGTTGTTATATCGCCATTACACTCATTGTGGGAGCGGCAGTCCTGTCCAGGGGTCAATGAGTGTAATCGCCTGTTTACGACAGCTAGGGCTGACATCCCCTAAAGGGTAGAATGATTCCGCTAACCGACGACGTAGATCGGGCCAAGACCTCATCGCGGTTGTCGCGTGTGTCATTGCCGAGGAGCAATGAAGGAAGAAGAAAGCTAATCGGTATCGCCCCGGTATAGCGCATCGAAGAATTTCACCTGATTTTCACTGCAACCAACGGACATGATGTAGAAGGTTCATGTGCCGCGAGAGCGCCCCTCCCCCGCTTCAGAGCACACTCCACAAGAAGGAATGCGGTTGACAACCTATTTTCCGCAGTAGCCCGTTCGGGCCATATACCTTCGACAATTAAAACGATTGAATTGACGCTAAACATTGCCCTTGCGCAACGAACAACCTATCCGTTATGCCATCCTTACAGGATTTGGGATTCCGCAGCCTGTCAGTGACATTCGGGGTTCCACTAGATCTAGACGGAGGCTACTTGGCTTCATCCTCAATCCGCGTTCTGGTAGTAGATGATTACGAGCCCTTTCGGCGGTTCGTCTGTTCGACCCTTCAGAACAACCTGGAATTGCCGAACCATCGTTGAAGCGTCGGATGGAGTGGAAGCCGATCGAGCTAGCGCAAGCACTGCAACCGCACTTGATCCTGCTGGATATTGGAATTCCGAAGCTCAACGGAATCGATGCCGCACGGAGAATCCGTGAGCTTTCCCCGCAATCGAAAATCCTATTTGTCAGCCAAGAATCTTCCGTGGATATCGTGCAAGGAGCTTTCAGCGCTAGGTGCATCCGGCTACGTCGTTAAGATGGATGCGGGAAGCGAACTATTGACCGCTGTGAGACGCCGTTCTTCGGGGCGAGAGGTTTGTCGGGCGCAGATTTGCAGGTCACAGTTTCACCGGAGCTTCGGATGCGCCGACCTCCGGAAGCCCCGAAGCAATGGGTCTTCGCATCGCTGCAACCGCAGACCGTAGAGATCGCCCGCCCACGAGGCAGGGTTCTATTCTGATGATGCGAGTCTTCTGGATGGCCTTCACTCAGTTCATCGGCGCTGCTCTGAAGGTCGGGAATGCAGTGATTGTTGTCGCGACCGAGTCGCACCGAGACAGGCTTCTTCCGAGATTGCAGGCTCACGGCTTGGATATTGGTGCCGCGATTGAGCAGGGGAGGTACATCTCGTTGGATGCTGCCGACACGCTCTCGACATTCATGGTTAACGACCAGCCCGATCCGGTTCGGTTTTCCAAAGTCGCGGGCGATCTCATCGTGGGCAGCGGCCAAGGCTGCGAAGGGAGAGCGTCCCCGCGTTGCAGCCTGCGGAGAATGTGCGCCTCTCCTGTGGGCGCAAGGTAATGCAGAGGCGGCGGTTCGGCTCGAACACCTCTGGGACGAGATAGCCAAGACCTACGATGTAGATGTTCTTCTGCGGCTATACACTGGGTAGCGTTCAGGGCGGGATCGGCAGCCAGATCTTCCAACGAATCTGTGCAGAACATTCAGCCGTTCATTCCCGGTGAAAGCGAGCAGGTCGCCTCAGTGGGGGACCGTAGGCAGCTTGAGACTCACAGTTCGCGTAACATCGCCATTTCACTCATCTACCCTGAAAAAACGAAGGAGCTCCCGGTATCTTCTCGATTGCGTTTGCCGGGCTAAGGTCTATAATCCGCCGCCGGAGGGGAACCATGAAACACTTATATTCTTCACTAGTGCTTGCGTGCTTGCTCGCGAGCACACTCTGGGCGGCGGACGATCCTTTTCTCGGGAAATGGAAGCTGAACATGGATAAAAGCAAGTTCACCGGCGAGCAAACCAAAATTGAGGACCTCGGCGGCAGCAAATACAAATGGACATCCGGCAACGTGACCAACACATATACAGCCGACGGCACCGATCAGCCGACCCAGTTTGGAAACACGGTAGCAATCACTGCCGTAGATGCCAACAACTGGAAGATGGTGATCAAGAAGGAGGGCAGGGTTCTCAGTTCCATGACTCACACGCTTTCGGCAGACGGGAAGACGCAGACAATTAAGGGAACGGGCAACAAGCCCGACGGCACAACCGACGATTTCACGGTTGTGATGAAAAAAGTAAGCGACGGCTCGGGTTGGGGAGGAACATGGGAGGATACCGACGTGAAATTCACTTCTCCCGATGAGTGGGAGATTCAGGCCTACGAAGGCGACGGCCTGAGTTTCAATACGCCCGCTTACAAAGATACCCTCAGCATGAAATTCGACGGCAAGGATTACGAAGAGAAGGGTCCGAATGTGGCGCCCGGCTCAATGTCGTCAGGCAAGCGTGTAAACGCACACACGCTCGAAGTCACCGACAAGGTGAAGGGCGAGGCAATGGACCACACGAAATTTGAAGTCTCGCCTGATGGCAAGACGTTGACGCTCACGGTTCACGGAACGGGCCAGGCGAATGCCCAGACCGTCGTCTACGACAAGATGTAGTGCCGCGCGGCACAGTCCGGCTTATGGCGTTGGTGTGCGAAGCCGTGCAACCAACGATGTCCCGAGCAGCAGCGCTAGTCTCCCCGTCATAGTGCAACCCCCTTCTCAAGATCAGTTTAGCCTGACCGAAGGGAATAGCTCGCGAAGAATCGCCATTACACGGCCTCAGGTGAGGCGCAAGCACTTCAGCCGCAACTCGATCCCATTTCGCGCGAGGCAAGCCCACAGATTTCCCCGACCCGTGCGAAGTGGGTCGTCCGCTTGATTGCAGGGCGCTCAAAGCCTATTTAATTTCGCGCAATCGGCCGGTGCTCACGTCTTACACGAATCCTCGCACGGAGACCTGTTTGGGAATCCATGGATGAGTACGAAGTTTTTGAAGTTGGTGACGCACGTTCTCCTCGATAGTCTGAAATAGCAAGAGTCTGACAAAGATCGACCTGTCAATTCGCCCAGTGTTCGGATTCAACTCGAGATTCTTGGCGGTGCAATCGCCTGATTTCGACAGTTATTCCGCGACTCTGGAGTCTCTGTTCAGCGCGTGGGCCTAATCCGATTTTTTGTGGCCCAGCATTGCCGTCGCTTCTTTAGCGCGTCATGGGAGAATGACTAGTTCCGGCTTGCTGCCGCCGCTCATTCCATAGACTGTCCCGGAACGGAACGCACCAGCATCATACTTGTAGCAGCCGGGACTGACTGCTTTGGTGGTCACGTGCTTCTGGCCGCCTCCCCTGATCGGGTCGTCTGGGTCAAATGGCGAGTCGGTGCCGAACGAGACCATGAATCCATTGTTTTTGTTCGAGCTCATCCACACCACGGTAGTACCAGCCTTGATGCAGAATAACTGGTTATTCTTTGCATTGGGGATACCAGGTTTTACGTTGGCGGAATCTGACCCTCTTGTAATGTCAATCGTGCATGCAGACGAGGGTGAACCGCAGGTGTTGGCCGCATTGCACATGCTCTCGGGTTGCTCCTCATCACATACGTATTTGCTCTTCTTTTGCGCCTGCGCGGTTGCGGAGCTCAGCAGAACGACGAAAGACAATAAAAGCAGCGCACTCCAAAAGTTGAACTGCCGTTGAATTGTCATAGTGATATACCTTGGCTCGCACCGAAGATATTTGCGCGATTTCACTTCCACTCGATGATGTTAGTCAGCCTCCAGGCATTCTGGTTTAGCTCGATCTGCAATTCGCCTTCCTTGTTGACGATGAGCTGTGCGGCAGGCAACAGGGCACCGTCACTCTTTTTCTTGTCTTTATCATTGAAGTTGATTTCACCGGCCGTCAGATTGAAACTCTTCGACTGGGTATTCTGACGGGCTTCGCCGAAAGCAATCCTGCGGTCCGTAAGAAAACGAATGGTTCGCCCTGTCGGGGTCACAATTTCTCGAATGAAGCGAAGGTCGTATCCAACTGTGCCCGGGATCTGTATCCGACCCACGCCTTTCATCTTTTCAAGAGCATCCTTCAGTCCCTCGTTCTGACCTTGCTGGAACGCCTGTACCAGGATGTCTCTGTCCTCGGGGCTCGAGAACTCGTTAATAATGATTTTCACGCTAAAGTTGCTTCCCATCTGAGTGCTTGTGCCAAAGGCGGTGGCGTCAATGGTTTCGGGTTTCTGCCCAAAGCCGGGAACGCTAGCGATCATAAGCAGAGCAATCAGGAGGAGGATTCCATTTGCGAAGTTCAGGATCTTCAAGGTTGTGCCCATGCGGTCCTCTCCCTGTGGCGCAGCGTGTCTCGCCCGTATAGGACGCGCCCAATTCCCTCGCAGAGTCTATGGGGGTTCGGACAATGGCGACACTGGCAGAAGTCTCAGTCGGTAACGCGAATGAGCAGCCGTGTTGCCGGGCGTGTTCCCCGATTGATTTTTCTGGCTCGTTGTTGCCCCGGGTTGACTCTTTCCACGCAGCATCAATCGAGAGTCTGGGGCAACTGTTGAGAAATCGCCATTACACTCATTGAGGGGACGGCTGCCCTGTCCGGGGTCAATGAGTGTAATCGCCTGTTTTCGACAGTCACTCCGAGCAGACCGCCTTCGCTTTTATCGAGGGGCACCTTGGTTGGGTTACAAGATAAACTCGTGGGGCCGAAGGGTGGGCCACCCGTTGAACATGCATCTAGAACGCTGGGCCGCCGGACCAGACTCTGGAATCTAGACCGGACGAAAGCATCTCGAATAGTTCTGTGTCATCCTAAATTCTCTGTCGGAGGAGAACTCCTTGGCTAAGACGCCATCCAGCATCAGAACCGGAGCCCGCCGCCGGGAATCCGCGCGCAACTGATCGCCACAGATCTGGCCGCCGGATAGGCGACCGGCACGCAACCTACGACAAGGCAAGACTCTTCCTGGTTAGCGTGATCGCGTTGGTCACTGCGGGTATTGCAGCGAGCATTCGCAGCAATCTCGCTGCTGTTTTGCAGCATCAATTTCTCGATCCGATTGATCCCGTTCACTCAGGGCAAATGATCGGAACGGTTCTGGGGGTGGCGTTTTTCGGCTTCGCTCTTACCATCATGATCGGGAGTCCGCTGCTGGACTATCTAGGCATGCGGCCTCTGATGGCGCTTTCATCCATCTGTTTTATTGTGGGTACTTTGATCGTGATCTGCGCGGCGCCGCTTTCTGCCTGGTTCTCGGCGTATCGCGTGCTTTGGACCGGGGCGCTGGTCAGTGGTATCGGCTGGGGCTTGACGGAGACTGTGATCAACCCGCTCGCGGTGACGCTATACCCCGACGACCAAACGCACAGGCTGAACCTGTTGCACGCATGGTGGCCGGGTGGGCTGATTGTCGGCGGACTGATCGGCGCTGGCCTCAGCAAGCTGAACGTCGACTGGCGGCTACAAATGGCGTGCGTGCTGGTTCCTGCGGTGACTTTCGGCTCGCTTCTGCTCGCCAGCAAATTCCCTCCAACGGAGCGGGTGGCTGCCGGGATCTCCACCGGTGAAATGATCAAGGAGTTCTTTCGCCCGTTTTTCCTGGTGTGGTTCTTCTCTATGTTCCTCACCGCAGCCTCTGAGCTGGCGCCGGGTCAATGGGTGCAATTTGCGCTGACCCGGACGGTGCACATGCCCGGAATTCTGCTGCTGGTGTATGTCAGCGCCATGATGTTCGTGATGCGCCACTTCGCAGGATTCATGGCGCACAAGTTCTCGCCCGTCGGACTGCTTTGGTTCTCCTGCCTGCTGGCCTCGCTTGGACTCATTTCGCTGAGCATCGCCAACTCACCGGTTACGGGGTTGCTGGCGGCGACGATATGGGGAACGGGAGTCTGCTATATGTGGCCCACCATGCTGGCGGCAGCATCGGAGCGGTTCCCGCGCGGCGGCGCGGTGCTGATGGGGCTGATGGGTACGGCAGGCATGTCGTCGGTCTTCTTCGTGCTGCCACAGATGGGAAAGGTATACGACCACTATAAGGCGCAGGGCGGCGAAGTAATCGCGTCGCAGATGTCCTTTCGTCTGGTGGCGGTGTTTCCGGCCCTGCTGCTGATTGTCTTTGGAGCCATCTGGCTTTACGACCGCTCACACGGCGGGTTCAAACCGATCAGGCTGACCGCTGACGAAGAACTCGCTCAACCAATCCCGCCGGAGCTTTGAGAGCGGCTCGGTGGCGCGTTAAGAGACTTCCGTTATTCGAGAATAGGGAAGGATGCCCCCGGTCCCCGTTGGTTGTGTAGTATCGCCATTTCACTCATTGAGGGGCAGCCCCTACTGGCGTCAATGAGTGTAAACGCCTGTTTACGGCAACTGTCTTTCTCCGGTTGCCTTCTTAGAGGCAATTCACTAGTGTCACCTGCATGGAGAGTCTTAGCCGCCGTAACTTGCTTTGCGCATTCGGGGTGACTTACGCAACCGCATTCTGCGAGCAGAATCTAGCCAACTCAGCGCGCCGCCATCGCAAAGCCCGGCGAGAGTCGCTTTCCGTTCGCTTCGCAGCAATTTGCACAGACGGCTGCGTGCAAGGTTACGAGTGACGATATCAGGAGCGCGTGTTCGATCTTCCGAACGTAGGTGCCCCGCCTTACGCTTTACGATCCGACGCGCAGACATCATCGCGAAGACGAGTGGTACTACGGATTATACAGCGATTCATATTTGGGTCGGATCGAGCAGCATTTTGCCCACCGGCAGTAGCATTTGGTTGCCGCGAAGCCCGCCTGCTGGGCCAACAAGGGAAAAGCGATGGCAAAGTTATACTCTGGGCCAACGCGAGCGGATTGAGAAATTTTCGACGAGGTTCGCTCTCGGGACCACCGCTCATTCCGTGGCGTAAGCATCTACAGTTTACATGCCGGCATCGCTGGTGCGATTCCGCCAAGTCCGGGATGAGAGCTATTCGGTATTCCGCCAATTTTCGCCGAAGGCAACTCGCCAGGGCAACGGATGACTGTTGAAACATCGCCATTACACTCGTTGACCGGGTTGTGATCCGGCCCGCACCATAGCCAGGATCAGGACGTAATCGCTGTGGATGCGCCCATTGACCTACGAATAAACAGGGACATCAAGGTCCTCGTCAGAGCGAGAGGACTTGCGATCCATCTCGTATTCATTCTCGCAGGTGAGCAGTCGGATATTGGTCCCATCGAGCCGAACCGAAGCGATCGAGGTAGGTCGAGAGATCGCTTTGAATTGCTCGTCGGGTCGCATTCCGATTGCGTTTGAGCCTGAGGATGCGCTCGCCTTTGGGAATTGGTTGGTGAGGTTTTGCGGGCAACACTTACCCCATTCAAACCCCAACCCGCCTGCACTGTAGCAACATTCATGTACTCCAAAAAGCCAGCAACAGTAGCCCTTGATTTCCGATGTTTGAACAGTTGACGGTGGAAGGCGGAAAAAAGGGTACTGAGCACAGATCGCAGTTCCAATCATTACCCGCTAGGTCAGGCGCAACAGGGCCACACTTGTTGCCAGCCACAAAACAAATCCGGCCATGTTCAATACGATCCGCCACTTCATGCTGTCAATGATGTAGTTGTATTTTGCATCCATAAAATCACTCTCCCCCCTTCGAATTGGACGGGAAGGCCGGCGGAGGATTGGCTCCGCTCTTGTTCCTCGTCATCACACAATTCAGATACGAAGCCGCAGCAAAGAAGGTTCCCGACAATAGTGTGATTCCACTTGATTGGTTTGTATGTTTTTCGTCAGGTTGGAGCTGAACATCCTCCGGCCAGATACCTCCGTAATCGTGCCGACTCAACTGTTGAAACGTAAGCTCACAATTAACACTGCTATGGGTGGATGTGATAAGGGGGCGAAGGACACATGAGCAAACGTCTGTTGGCAATAGTCGGGTTGGTTGCCGCGCTGGGAGTGAGCACGCCAGCGCTGGCAGATCACGGGGATAAGGACAAACACCAGCACGGAAACAAGCACGATCGAGACGACGATCAAGGCTGGGATCGCCGCGACGGATACGAATATCGGGCATACGGTAATCGAGACGAGCGCCCTCCAGGATGGAATCGCGGCAAGAAAACCGGCTGGGGGAATTGCGGACAACCTCCTGGCCAAGCCAAGAAATACGGCTGTCGGACTTACGTGTACGAAGGCCGTCCGCACTATTATTACGAGGACGAGGTTGGGCGAATCATCGTTCGTCGCCCGATCGTTGAGATTCATGGCAGCGTAGTCATTCACTGACCTATCGAGGACTTGATGAAAAAACGCCAAAGAACAAATCCGCCGAAGTCACTGCAGTGGGTGACAGAGGCGCCGGATTCGGTATTGGGGACTGGACGGATATTTCACGGACACAGAAGTCCGAGGCGCGCGATCTAGTCCGCTCGCGATAATTGGTGTAACCGCCTGATTACATCAGTTACCTAGTCTGAGATACAACCACGATGAAACAATTGTTCTGGCCGCTGAACTCTCAAAGAGATGGCGTATTCCCTTACTGACCGAGTAATGGAAGTTTTTGTATGGGGTACGTTTGCGTTCTATGCCGTTGCCCGCCTGTGGACCGCTTACGCGCGAAGAAAGGAAACACCCGATACACTGAAAGCTAAGCAGCCTTGGTGGCTCGCATGTTGTTTTGTGTTCATCGGCCTCGGTTTGGACTGGCGTTGCGCATTCGAGTGGTTTGCTGGACAGAGCTCTTTTTACACGACGCCTGTTCTGGGTAGAGCCGGGCTCATTGTGCTGGCGTGTGCCGGTGTTGCACTCCTGCTACTCTGCGTGACCCGAGAACTAAGATGGCGGTATGCCCCCACGCTTTTCTGTCTGGTTTCTTGCGTGGTATACAACATCTTGAGCGTCCATTGGATTACCTGCCGAGCAGCCCCCTATAACTGTTGATAAATCGCCATTACACTCATTGAGCTAGGTCGGACGCTGGATTTTCTTCTGCCGAGCAGCCCACTGTCGGCGATGATGGCTGAACAGATGCGCGTCAAACTGCTTCAGCATGTCCGCTATGAAATCCACCACTTCGGGCAGTACGTAAAACTTCTCTCCACAAACGGTACATTCAGTCCGATGAAAAAGCCCGGATGGAGATTCGAGTACTCGCAAATTCGCTTTCGGCATTTCGATATGATGCCACCGATACTCATCGGCTCCTAACGGTCTAACGGTGAGGACAACCGGGCCAGCAACAAGGTCTGCGCATTCCTTCTTTTAACTCCGTGCACACCCTTTCGACGTGCTGCCGTCTTGTTTCCGGCTTCTTAACGAAAATAACCCAGCAGATCCATTCGTTGCGCGCGAGCGGGGTAATATCTTCCCACTGTTTCCACGCCGCGGGGTCGGAAACCAGAGCTTTTCGTAAATCCGCTGGCACGGTATGGACCACGCCAGCGGAGAGCTTTCTTGCCATGGCATCACTTTACACTGGGTCTCTGACCGCCGGCAGAGAAGCAGACAGACCAGGGCTCCGTCGGCGTGGCGCATTTCACGACCACGGTAGTCTCCATTCTGCCTTTGCCAAGTGGTCGATCAATTGGCGTAACATCGCGACACTCATTGACCCCGGAACCGGGAATTGGGCCGTCGATGATGAGTGTAATCGCCTGTTTACAGCAGTTACGTTGCTGCAGCTCGAGATTGCTCCCAGTCGTTGTCCTCCAGAATCAGTTCTTCGCTGGCTGGCAGATGTGACAGTGCCTCCCTCTGAACCTCGCCTGACATACTCCCGGGGAAGGAGCGCGCAGTGATTTTCGACGCATCATTATGGTGACTGCAAATCCAACAACTAAAGTGGAATCCATTTTTCATCCGTCGGATTTTTCCGAGGCCAGCGAAGTGGCCTTCGCGCATGCCTTGAAGATCGCACTCGCGGCAAAGGCCGAACTTACGTTGCTCCACGTCGAGGCGAGTCCCGGTACCGAATGGCAGGATTTCCCTGGCGTCCGCGACACGCTCGAGCGATGGGGGATCATCCCAAAGGGCAGTCCCAAGAGTGCGGTAGGGCAACTCGGCATCGACGTCGACAAAGTTATCGCGTCGAGCAAAGATCCGGTGAAAGCCTGTCTTAGTTTTCTGGAAAAGCATCCCGTGGACCTGATCGTACTGGCGGTTCATCAGCACGAGGGCCGCATACGCTGGCTGGAGAAGTCGGTGGGCAAGCCGATCGCGCGCGGAGCCGGACAAATGACGCTGCTCATCCCCTATGGCGTGGAGGGCTTCGTCTGTCGGCAGAACGGCTCGATATTGCTCCGGAACATCCTGGTCCCAGTCACGAGCAAACCGCGTCCTCAGCCGAGCGTGGAAGCCACTGTACGTTTAATCAGGAAGCTCCAATTGCCACCTGGCATGGTGACGTTGCTCCACGTGGGACCTGCCGCCGAAATGCCCTCCGTGAAGCTGCCGGAGGACACCGGCTGGACCTGGCAGCACGCGACCCAAGCCGGCGAGCCGGCCGACACGATCCTGCAAGCTGCTACGGAGTTTCGCACGGATCTGATCGTGATGACGACCGACGGTCCCCACGGATTTCTCGACGGCCTGCGCGGGTCGACCTCCGAACGCGTGCTGCAGAGGGCGCGTTGTCCGGTGGCCAACCTGCCGGTGGGATCCATGTTGGGCTGAAGTGATAAAGGCCGCCGGATTGTCGACTGGCGAAACGTCGCATTTCACCAACTACTTTTACCTTGGCTCCGGACACCCATTTTCCGAGTATATAAAGGCTTAAGTTCTGACCCACACGCCATCCCGCTCTTCCAAAGTTGCAATGATGCGCCCCGGAAAGTATTGGCCTTTGTCCTTGGCGCAATGTCGGTAAAAGTTCATGACCTCAGCCCAGCCACTGAACTCAACATCCACACGGCATTTAGTTCCGCAATTGCAGGTGAACTCCGTCGGCGCCCACTTATGCGGGTAATCTATCGGGTTGACACCCATTGGCGTTTACCTCCACGATGTCCAACGATGCTCCGGGGTCGTTCTTGAACCAGGACAAAAAACAGACGAAAAGCCCATTCGCACTGGCAAGTCCCACCAGTTCGTATTTCGCGTTGTGGACGCGACTGCCATTATAGTGCAGCATAGCTCTGCTCTCCGCGGGTGTCACGGCGTCGCGGGGGATTGGGGGCGAGGTTGATAGTTGGCGTAACCACCGCCATTACACTCATTGACTCGGACGGGGAGCGACCGATTCTCAATGAGCGTAATCGCCTGATTTCATTCACCGAGGGCTGTGCGACAATGCCACTGTTTAGAAAAAGCCATTGAATCGGCCCGCGACACGCTTCGCAATCCTGAGGAGTTTGGCAATGAAGAATCCGGTTCGGTTCCTGCTGCATGTACCCGTTCCTTGGGTGTTCGTGCTGACCTATCTCCTTGGAGTAGCCCTAGAACATGTGCATCATGGCACCATCTCTCCAACTGCGGCCTTGGTTAGTAGGACGGCCGGAGCTGTGCTATTTGCTGTTGGTGCCGTCATTGCGGGCTGGGGTCTCGTGCTTTTCGCTAAAGCTAGAACCACAACGGTTCCGGGTAAGTTATCTGGAAAACTGGTGACGTGGGGACCGTATCGCTTCACTCGAAACCCAATGTATGTAGGCCTTGTCCTGGCCTACCTCGGAGAAGCGGGATTACTGAAACAAATCTGGCCAGTCGTTCTTCTCCCCTTCACCGTTGCTTACATTAACTGGATAGTGATTCCGGTCGAAGAGGCGAAGTTGGAAGAAGCCTTCCCCAACGAATACAAAGAGTACCGCTTGCAGGTGCGGCGCTGGTTTTAGGAAAAAACAAGGAGCGCTCAATGCTGTCTATTACACGAGTATGGCATTGATCTCAGTCGTACCAATCGCTAGTTGGTGAAAAATCGCCATCACACTCACCGCCCCGCAGCAAGCTGCCCTTGGGGTGGTAGTTGACCCGCAGTATCACACTAGGGCAAAGCGGTTCACGCATACGAGGATCAAATCGTGGATAGCTTTTTGACATTGGAGAACCGGCACACTGGAGAGATTGTGCGGATGCGGCGTGAGCGTGACGCCTCCGGACAAATTGTTCTGACGATCGAGGGTTCATTGCCACCGCGAATGAACGGCCCGCCGATTCACGTTCACTTCCATCAGCGGGAAGAAGGAGGCGTCAAAGCGGGCTCACTCGGAGCCAGAGTGGGGAATGAGAAGATCATTGTGTCGGCGGGCGGGACTGCAGTTTTTCCTGCAGGCATCGTTCATAGTTGGTGGAATGCCGGGGAGGATCTCTTAGAGTTGAGTGGCCATGCGATTCCGGCGGTTGACCTTGATCGCTACCTCCAGGCGCTGTTCGCGGTTCTCAACGCAAGTACGTCTGGTAGGCCGTCGGTCTTCTACCTGGCGCACGTGTTGTGGCGGCATCGGCACACACAGGCGGTGATGAGGCCTCCTATAGCCATTCAGCGAGTCGTTTTTCCTCTGGTTCTGCTGGTCGGCCGCATTCTGGGCAAGTACCGGGGGACTAGCTGGCCGGGTTCGCCCGAATCGTGCGGAGGTGCCCCACAGGTGGAGGCTACGGGCGCTTAGAATCCTACTAGCGGTAGCCTAGACGAATCGAAACGTTCTGGTATTTGACGAAAAATCGCCATTACACTCATTGACCCATCGGGAGGGGTTTTGAGTGTAATCGCCTGTTAGCGTCACTTGGCGAGCCAAACTACTCTTCCAGTTGGGTATCTTCTGGCGCGTCAGTCGGGCTCGAAAACTCCATGCGATATCCGTCAGGATCAGTCACTGGCACAACCCACAAACGGTTTCCCACAGATGGACGGCTCCGGGTTTGTATTCCACGCGATTTGAACTCGCGATAAAGCGCCAGTGCGTCTTCGCACTGAAAACAGATGTTGACTCCGGTTCCCAGCGTTTCCTTCGGCTGGCGTTCCGGCATAAACTCCTGCAGCATAATCGCGGCCTCGCCAAGCTCGAGCCAGCACCAGTGAATCCTCCCGTCGGGCTTGTAATCACCCTGACCATCATCAGGAATCCACCAGCGCTTCATTTTGAACCCCAGCCCGTCCACATAGAAACGCAGCGACGTTTCCATGTTGGTCACGCCGAAAAACGGCACCGCCTGCTTTACGTTCGCGCTCGTCATGGTTTCGACCGGCATCATTCACCAACGTCGGTAGCTCATGTTCGCGCCGCCTGGTGGGCCGGCACCAAGCGGACACCTGTAAGCGTTTAAACCGCTACTCAGCCAGGTCGAGGGCGCTAACCGTAGGTGAGATCGGTGCTCTGTCCGACCTCGATGATGTATCCGTCAGGATCGCGGATGTAGCAGCGTATCTCGCCGTACTTGGGGATCGGTGGCGTGATGAACTCGGCTCCTCGACTTTTCCATAATTCATAGCACGCTTGAATATCCGCAACGCGGAAATTCATAAAGCTGTTGATGTGATTCGGGTCGGGGACGCTGAGCGTTACCGTCGGCTTGTCCGGAGTCGGCCCGCCCCCAACGTTCAGAATCATCCAGATATTCGCAAGCTGAAGGTACGGAGGCGCGTTGCCGTCACCCATGGTCAGAATGCGAGCGCCGAAGACCTTTTCGTAGTAGCGAGCCGATCGCTCGACGTCGGCGACGGTGAGAAAATGCGCGATGCTGATCCCCTCTTTCGGGGGCATCTCATAGCTCTTCTGTTCGATTTGTACGCTGTTCATTGATCGACTCCTTTCCGACACGGTGCTCATTTCAAATACGGTGACCCGTAGCGCTCCTATTCATAAAGGTTCGATCGACGCCAGCTAGTTGAGGAGTGATTCCCAGTTGGCTGGCACCCTTCCTGCGGGTCCAGGTGCAGGCTGATTTTTGGGATGCGAATGCGGCGGGAGCAACTCCACACCCTTGATCATCCCCTGCTTCTCGTAATTGAAGAACCAATCCTCACCGGGCTCGAAGCTGGCAATGATCGGATGCCCAGTCGCGGCCGCATGCTTGGATGCATGCTGGCTCGGAGAACTGTCACAGCAACCGATGTGCCCACACTCCGCACACCGGCGGAGATGAAGCCACCAACCTTTCGGGGACGCCAGACATTCCACACATCCATCGCCACTCGGTTTCGAAGCGGGGTTAATTCCGTGCGGACCCTTTTTCATTTCCCGATTTTCCTTCCGTGTCCTGGTTTGCAGAATAATGTTCGCAAATAATATCAAGCCACCAGCAAGATTTTCCCGGCCCCACCCTTCTCTGCAGTGGCCTGGGCCTCGGCCGCTTCACGGAGTGGCAGTTTCTGGCTGATCGGGATTACCAGCTTGCCATCTCGCACCGCTTCGGCCATGAACTCGAGCGTTTTCCTGTCGAATTTCGAGAATACCTGTACCACCCTTACAGATGGGTACTTGGCGGCGTTCGGCGGCAGCCCGACAACCGATGCATATACTCCTTCCGGCTTGACCTTGGCGATCAGTTTCTCGACGGTTCTTCCGCCCACCGTGTCCGCCACAGCGTCGAGCGGCGGAAGATTCGCAATCGCGGCGTCGTCGTCGGTTGCGACGACCTGATCGGCGCCGACAGTCTTCGCCTCATCGGTCTGCATCTGCCTCTTCAAAACCCCCGCAATCACATTTGCCCCGCGTTCTTTCGCAGTGAATACCGCCGAACGCCCGACATTTCCAGCAGCGCCTATGACCATAACCGTCTGGCCCGCTTTGATTCCGGTCGCTGAAAGGAGCTGGTTGCCGGTCGTCGTCACCAGTGGCAACGCCGCGGCCTGGATCAAATCGAGCCCCCGTGGAACTTTCGCCAGAACCGCGGCTTTCACAACACAAAGTTCGGCGTAAGTATTGTCCGCCATGGCGAACACCTGGTCGCCGACGGAAAAGCCTTCCACTCCCGGCCCAATCTTCACCACAGTCCCCGCAATGTCCACTCCTATCAGTCCCGGAAAAGTCATGGGATAGAAGTCTTTCGTCAACCCGGCACGCCGTTTATAGTCGATCGGATTCACGCTCGCGGCCGCGACCCGCACCAGTACTTCGCCCGGACCCGCCACAGGATCAGGGTATTCCTCGAACTTGAGTACTTCAGGACCGCCATATTGGTGGACAACAATTGCTTTCATACTCATCTCCTTGTACCGTGCGCAAGCAGTCAATAATAGAACTTAGATTAGCGAGAGCTAGAATTGGTCACCGACGCCGTTGAAATCTGGGGACAGACGGGACGTTCACTAATCTCCATTGTCGAAAAATGGAACACGGCCCGTTTGTCCCCGGTTTCCCTCCGATTCTTATGCCGCTGAAACCGACTTCTTCTTCCCATCGAGTGCCGGTAGAAGAAGTTTCAGAAGCGCTTGATCAGAGAACGGGTTCTGACCTGAGATCAGCTCGCGATCCTGAAGGACATAGCTCGTCCATGGAGCGAGCACGCTTACCTCGCCGCCCGCCGTACTCAAGGCGAAGTCCGGGTAGAAGAGAACCTTGCCACCAATCTCAAGCGGTTCCCGCTGCTGCTCTTCGGCTGTCGAAAAGATAGTCATCCTATATCCGGAATAGATCCAACCTTCAGCCTTTGCCCGAGCTCCAGCGGCATCGCCCGCAGCCAGCGCGGCGACTACTTCCTTTGAATTCGGAAGAGCTGAGAGTAGTGAAATCGGGCCATGGCAGAGCACTGCCGTAGGCTTGGATGTTTCATGAAAGTGTCTCATCACGGTGCCGGCGTCGGGATCATCGAGCAGGTCCATCATCGGGCCATGGCCGCCGGGGACGAAAACAGCGTCATATTGATCCAGGCCCGATGCGATGACATCCGAGATGCGAGTTGGATTTTTGAGCCCAGTCAGGCTGTCGCGGAATTTTAGATAGTCTTGAAGCTTCGCCTCGTCCCCACCGAAGAACTGGGCTATCGCTGAATTGACATCCAATTGCGGCGTGTTGCCTTTGGGGTTGGCGAAGGTAATTTCGTAGCCCTCCTTCATCAGGGCGCGAACCGGGACCGTCAGCTCGTTGAGATAATAGCCGGCGCCCTTATAAACCTTGCCATCTTTCAATGGCAAGCCATGACCGCTTGAGACTAGCACTAAGACTTTTCCTTTTGTTGTCATTTTCTTCTCCTTTTTCAAATCGAGCCTGTTTCCAACAAGGGCGAGTAAGTCCATCAAATACGAGATCAATCGCGCGTCGAGCCGCTGCACAGTCGGAACAAGGACGGGCCGACGCTCTTGAATGCAGCTTACGGCTGTGGGAATCCAAACATCAACCACGACTGGTTCGCTACCCAGTGCGGGTACAGCTCCGTCATCTGTTCGAACAACTCCTGGTCGGATTTCGCGGTTTTTTGCAGCCGATCGAAGTCCTGCAGGTAACGCTTGGTGTCTTGGATCGTCGAGGGAGAGTCGGGCGCGCCAGGCTTCTTGTGACCGGCGACGACCATCGTCGGGTTCAGCGCCGCTAACCGGTCTAGCGCCGCGATCCAATTCTTTCGGCTCTCGGGGGTGGTATCGCCGACGTACATGCGGCATTGGTTGTACACAACGTCGCCAGCGACGATCAGGCCGATCGATGGAACGTATAGAGACGTCGTATCGGGACTATCGGTGTGGCCTTGCTCGATGATGCGCAATTCCTGGCCCTCGAGAGTGAACGTCTCCTGCTCATAGGGCTCAGGTGGAACCAACTTGGTGGCCACTTGCCCAGGAAACAACCGGCGCGCTAACCGCTCCACTATGGGAGTGAAAGAAATTTGCATGGCCTTCACCGTCTTGGGCGTTGCTATCGCCCGAGCGCCCGGGAAACGGTCGAGCAAAACGCTCAGACCGTAGAAGTGGTCGAAATGGGCGTGCGTTATATAGATGGTCTCCAGGTTGCGGTTGTGCAGAGCGACCCAATCCGCGAGAGCCTCGGCCTCAGCTACCGTCGTCATTGCGTCTACCAGCACCGCGTCGTGCTCGCCGAAGATTAAAGTCGATGTCATCGGGTCAAAGCCGAACGCTTCGCCGAAGGGCTTTGGCCGCTCGCCGACCATAGTCTTTCCTGGGGCCGTAAAAACGTTCACATTAAGCGTGTTCTCTTTCGGTCGATTTGTGCCGTCCATTTGTTACTCCTTACCCGAACGTTATGCATCCATCCGTTCGACCCACTGAGCGCGCGATGCGGGAGCCGCGAACGCATCCGCAAAGTACTGTGTTTCCCGCGCCACCTTGTCGTCCTTGAATTCCATGATGCTCACGGTGTAGGACGGCTTACCGTCATATGTGAGGATGAATTCGGTGACCCAAAGATCGCCGCCGCCAACGATTCGCCGGACAGCGAACCGCTTTTTGCTCGGCTGACTCGCGCGTTGGCCCTGTATGTTGCGTCGACCGCGGGTTCGCTCACCTGACTGCGGATATTCCAGCACCGCGTCCTCGTGGTAGATGAGGTGCTCCGTTTCGAAATCGCTGGCATCGGACGCCGCCCAATGCTGATCCAGTGCCGCACGGATCTCCTGATCCCGCACTACAGAATACTGTTCCTTCTTTTGCTGATCGTTCATCTGCTGATCGTTCATCCGCTGATCGTTCATCTTGAACCTTCAATTTGACAGGAAGCTACATGTTGCGCGGATCGTCTTTCGGGCTGAGGTACTCGAGTCCAAGCGGCCCCATCGCGGTTATTTGCGTGACGTACTCGCCGGATTTCGCCCAGTGGAAATGGGGCGTGTTGCCAGGAAGAACGATCACGGCGCCGGGCGGATACGCTTCCAACTTACTCGCGTCGAATTCATCCCCCAGTCCGATATAAAAGACGCCGGAAATCACGGTGTAGACTCGATCCTCCGGGTGCTTATGCGGCATCAGCTTCTCGCCGTGGGGAGCTTTGACCCTGATTGTGTAAGGGCCCGGCTCCGAAGGCTGACCCACGACGACGGCCAGCCGGACGGAAGGTGGGAAGGCCGGAAACGGCTTCCAATCGATATCTCCTGGCAAGATGGCTTTGAAAACCTCCTGCCCGAGTTGGTGAGGCTGGACTTCGCTTGGTTGAGCACGCTTTACGGCGCTGGCTTTCTGAGACATACAAACCCTCCTTCGAACGGAAGCGCGAGATTCTACCGCGCAGTCAGAACAAAAGTTCGGGAGATGCACGATGGTATCGTCGATACTTTGGTATCGGCTCTCCCGCTACCTTCTACGCAAATGGCTCCAGTTTGGCGAGAATTGTGGGCAGATATTCCGAGACCGTCGGATGAATATGCATTGCGCGCTGGATGACCGTGTATGGCGCCTTGGCATACATGACGTCCAGCAGAACGTGAATCACTTCATCGCCTCCAACTCCGAGAATGGCAGCTCCCAGGATCTGTTTCGTTTCTGCATCGACGCAGATCTTAATGAAACCTTGCATCTCTCCTTTTTCGTAGGCCCGGCTCACTTTACTCATCGGATATTTCGCAAGCGAGGGCACGGCGTCCGGATTTCCGTATTTCTTCGTCCGTCATGCCGCAGCGCCCCAGGGGCGGGTCGATATA
Source organism: Terriglobia bacterium (assembly GCA_963812835.1). GTDB lineage: Bacteria > Acidobacteriota > Terriglobia > Terriglobales > Acidobacteriaceae > JAIQFF01. The sequence continues at coordinate 650,418 of CAWEWN010000004.1, read as the reverse complement.
GAGCGCGTAGGCCTGGATCCGGTCGGAAACCCGGCGATGGTCAGAGTTGAAGAGATTGTCGCGCAACAATCTCGTAATCGTTATAAGAAGTATGGGTAAAGGCGCCGTGGCCGTTGCAGTCACCCAGGGCCCAGATGCCGGGCACGTTGGTTTGCAGCTGATCATCCACCATGATGTAGCCGCGGTGGTCGGTCGTGACCCCGGCTCGTTCGAGACCCAGGTCACTTGTGTTGGGGACGCGCCCGACGGCTAGAAGCACGTGACTGCCCGCTACTTCCTTCGGCTCTTCGCTGCATTCCATGAGTACGGCGACACCGCCATCGCGTTTCGCCAGCGAAATACATTTCGCATTGAGCCGGATGTTTATGCCCTCCGCCTCCAGGATTTCGCGCACAGCCTGGGAAACGTCTTCGTCTTCCCGTCCAATCAGGCGCGGTCCCATTTCCACAATCGTAACCTTGCTGCCGAAGCGGCGGTAAATCTGGGCGAACTCCAGCCCAACATAACTTCCGCCGACGATGACAAGATGCTCGGGCAAGAAATCAATGTCCATCATCGACGAGTTGTTGAGAAATGGGACGTCGTCAACCCCCGGCATGTTGGGAATAGAGGCCCGCCCGCCAACGTTGATGTAGATCTTGTCGGCTTGCAGAACTTCATCGTTGACCATGACGGTGTTCGACGACTGAAAGCGGGCGTGGCCCTTTATGACCGTACAATTCCTCGTTCCCCGGAGCCAGTCCTCCACTCCCTTGTTAGACCTCGCGGAGGCTGCATCCTTGCGGGCTTTGACTCGCTTGATATCGACGGTCACATCACCGGTGGAGAAACCATAGTCCGCCCCGCGACGGGCAACATGGATGGCATAGGCACTGGCCACGAGCGTTTTTGTCGGGATGCATCCGGTATTCACGCATGTCCCGCCAAATTTGTTGCGTTCGATAATAGCGACGGTTTTACCAGCATCCGCAAAACGCGCTGCCAGTGACGGTCCTGCCTGGCCCGTCCCGATAATAATTGCGTCGAAGTGCCTCGTATGAGAAGGGGTGACTGCAGCGTTCATAATTGCTCCGATCAGCCTCACCCGAAAGCGATGACTATTATCGATCAGGCGGCAGAAGCGAACCGCAATTATGCAAAACTTTACAATCCAATGCTGGGGAAGCGTCCGGCCCAAAATTCGGCTTGCGGCAGACCCAGTATCCTAGTGAGGCCCGAGAGACGCGGATCCACGCAGGTGACAACTGCGTGATCCAGTATGCTGCAAGGGCTCGCCTGGGCAGTGTGCTCTAGGTCGTCCGAGCTCCTTCGCTACTCCGTCTGGACGCCAAAGTATGTCACGGTGAATTGATGTCCATGAGGCATGGTGAAAACGTGTTTCTGCATGACTCGCAAGACGATAACTGTTGAAATATCGCAATTACACTCGCAACGCAGTTGAGGGCTGCCGTTTTGCGTTTCTGCCGGGGTCAATCTTGGAATTATTTCCTGTTCACGCTACGTTCGTCTGCTAGTTTGATCGAGATTTCTCACGGAGGTGACCTGATTCGACGACGGCTTCTTTGCAAAGATCCCACAATTGTTTGGCTTGGAGTCGTGCTCGGAAGCTTGGCGTGCGGGCCATGCTCAAGAAACAATGGCACGTAAGCCGTCTCAAGCATCATGATTCGCAAGAGTGGTATGGGGATGAGGACTTCGAATCCCGATGGAAGGCGCTCGAACTCACCGATGCGCTCATCGTCCAATACATGACGCGGCTTTTCCTGGAGCCGGGAGTTCTGGGCCATATTTGCTTGACCAGGTTGAGCAGGGTCTCTGGTTTCTGCTCGGCGAGGCGTCGCCGGGTTGCTCAAGCGAAACTCTGCTCGGCGCGAAGCGGCGATCGTCGAACGCGTCGCCTGCATCCACGCAATGTCCAGTTTCTTCCGCAACTTCATTCTCGCCGTAACTCCATGCCATTTTGACCGTAAAGCACCCACAATTGGAGTTACCGGCGCCGCTTACATGTGGTGGGACATTTTCCCCATGCGAACTTACCTGCGTAGTCATGTACCGGGGCCTACCAGGGCCGCCGCACTGCTGTCCAAACTGGAAGTGTTTAAGCCTAACGCCGAACTCTATAACGCAGTCTTGAAGGGAATGGCCGACGAGCTGGAATTTGAGATTGAGCCCGAGATCCATCAAGCAACCTTGAGCGTGATGTCAGAAGTCCTCGATTTGCCGTCTGAAACTTGCCAGTTCAGCGCCCTTCACGGCCTCGGCCATTGGCATGCCCAGCACCCAGAACAGGTCGAGCAGATCGTGGATGCGTTTCTTGTACGGCACAATGACCTTAGGCCCCATCTGATCGAGTATGCCGCAAGGGCTCGCACGGGCAGTGTGCTCTAGGCCGTGCCCAAGAGTACTCCGCGGTCATCGTCGCGTTTTTGTGAAACGCAACAGCAGGGCGACTGCCACGCCGAGCGGCACGGCTCCCATCAGAAAGATTGGCGCCAGAGTAGGCATGCTCACGAGGGCAAGGATTAGAAATCCAGCCGCGATTACAATTCCTGCAATTCCTGAGTCGACTTGCATCACCCGCCATAGCCCAGGGTGCGGTTTCTGATCGTCACGCATGTTCGGATTGTGTCACTCTTCTGCGCCAAAAGCGAACTGCCTCGCGCCAGCGGAATTCTCCGTCCTGCCAGGGTCTGTGCATGACGGGCGGGACGCCCGTCCTCCACTTCTCCCTGTAAGAAGGCTGGTTCCGCTTGATAGTGCAATATTTTGCACGTTCCTCGGAGCGCGGCTGGGTATACACCGTCTTTGGTGCGACTTACGCGGAGCCGAGATTGCAATGAACTAGCCTGATGACGTCTCGAGACTGGCGGGTGGACAGCTTACGGGGCTATTTCCTCGTCGTCATGACGCTTGCGCACCTGCCTCTTCATCCTTTGCAGCGGTTCTGTTCCTACACCTTCGGGTATGCCTCGGCCCCCGATGGATTTGTGTTTCTCTCGGGGCTGGTCTCCACCTGGGTTTACCTGCGGGTGCGTAACAAGCACGGCCAGCAAGCGCTGGAGACGCGGGTTCTCCGGCGCACTCGCGACGTGTACCTGGTGCATATCTTCTTGTTGGGTGCGAGCATTGCGGAGGCGGTTCTCCTGGCGAATGATTCTTTTCAGTCCGCCTATCCGGTGAGAGCGTTTCTGAGTGGATCGCTGATGCTGTATCAGCCGACCCTGAGCGATATCCTTCCGATGTATTGCATCTTCCTTTTGTTTACCCCGATTGTGCTGGATCAAATGATGAAGGGCCGCGCCTGGCTGGTGGGCGTGATCAGCATCAGCTTGTGGTGCGCGGCGCAGTGGGGTATTGGAGACACTTCTTTTGTGGTGCCGTGGATCCGCTTGGGATCGTTCAACATTCTGGCCTGGCAGGCGTACTTCGTTGCCGGACAGTACCTGGGTTATCGGAGTTTACGGGTAGAAAGCGTGGTTCCGAAATCACGCGGCTTGCTGGTGGTCTGTGTCGCGCTTGCGCTGTTTTTTTTCCTGGACCGTCACAGCGAAGGGATTTTCGGAACTGCTCCCGTGCTGAAGTTCGCGCTGGGGCCGAGCCGGAGTCCGGCAAGATTCCTGGATGCGGTGTGCCTGGGCTATGTGATCTGGTGGATTCCGCGGACTATTGATCGAAAGCTCATGGCACTCCGCCTGTTTAACTTTTTCAACCTGTTGGGCAGGCACTCGCTGCAGGTGTTCGTGGGCTCTCTGTTCATCACAGCTGTCTTGTCGAAGATAAACAATCATTGGGATGGGCTACCGGAGTCAGCCAGACTTGGGCTGGCGCTGGGAGCGGTGATCGCGCTGGGGATTCCAGCGTGGTTGCATGAGATGTACCGGAAGCAGAGGCGCAAGGAGCAAGTTCCGAATCTTGAGCATCCGGCAACATTGCAGCAGGTCCCAACTTTGTTGTGAGCACCGGTCAGAAACCACTATTACAGGAGTCTTACATGACGAATCTACTGTCTGTAGAAGTGACGCCACTTCGGAGTTTCATGGATGAGTATTTTGAGGCGTGGGGTGGGGGTATGTCCGAGGAGGTTCTAAGGTACTTCAGTGAGGATGCTGTGATCCATCTGTCCAGCTCGGCTGGCATCCTGACTGGAAGGAAGATGGTGGGGGAGAAGTGGGTGGTCCCTACGGTGACGAACTATCCGGGCAACGTTCACGAGATCGAAAGCTTTCTCGAAACCGGCGACCAGGTTGTGGTGGACTGGCTCTTTACCGCGGCCCACATCTCGACCGGTAAGGAAATCCGCGTGCCGGGCCGTTCCGAATATTGGGTAAGCGGAGGTCTGATCCGGCGCGGGAATGTTTACTTCAATCGTTCCAACGCGCGCGGATAACCGGCTCGGCTTCTTTACAGAATCCTCTTAGCGCAGCTCTTCCATTACCTGCTCGAGCACTTCCCTGCCCGGCCGCACTGCCGATTCCGGCAAGGTGGCCAGCGGCTCTTCGATCATGTTCAGCAGATCAATGAAAGTCGGGGTCTTGGAGTTGACGTAGAAGACGCCGGTCAGGACCTCGCCCTTTTCGTGGGCCTCGTTCAGACGGGTGATGGCCTTGATGCGGTTGGTTGGATCGTATTCTTCTTCCAGCTTGCGCAGGCGAAGGTGCGAACCGTCGTGCATGGTCACATCGATCGTGGTGCCGGGGTCGTAGTCAACGGCGATGTCTTCGAAGGCCGGGACGAAGCTGACTTCCTGCAGCGGCTCTTCGTGGTCCTTCATGTATTTGTAGGATTTGGTCGACCCCTCGTGATCGTTGAAGGTCACGCAGGGTGAGACCACGTCGAGCATGACCGTGCCCTTGTGCGCGATGGCCGCCTTCATCATGGCGTGCAATTGCTTTTTGTCTCCGGAGAACGACCGACCCACGAACGTGGCGCCCAGGGTGATGGCCATGGCGCAGGTGTCGATGGGAGGCAGATCGTTGATCACGCCGGTCTTCAGAGTGGAACCCATGTCAGCGGTGGCGGAGAATTGGCCTTTGGTCAATCCGTAGACGCCGTTGTCTTCGATGATGTAGATGATCGGAAGATTGCGGCGCATGAGGTGAATGAACTGGCCCACGCCGATGGAAGCGGTGTCGCCGTCGCCGCTGACGCCGAGAGCGACCAGGTGGCGATTCGCGAGGACCGCACCCGTGGCAACCGATGGCATGCGGCCATGCACAGCGTTGAAGCTGTGCGAGCGTCCCATGAAGTACGCCGGGCTCTTGGACGAGCAACCGATGCCGCTGGGCTTGATCACGCGCTCGGGCGAGACACCCATTTCGTACATCGCATCGATGATGCGCTCGGAAATTGCGTTGTGACCGCAGCCGGCGCATAGAGTCGTTTTGCCGCCGCGATAATCCAGCACGGACAGGCCAATGCGATTTGTTTTCGGCGCCGGAGCCGGCTTGTCGGGGGTTGAGGTTGCCATTTACTTACCCTCCATGGTCATGAGTTCGTCGGTGACCGAGCGCGCATCGAGCGGCAGGCCGTGAATGTGGGCGATGCTGCGCAAGCGGGTGTGGAGCGCGGCTTCGAGATCCATCTTGAGCAGAGTGAGCATTTGCGCGTCGCGGTTCTGTTCGACCACGTACACCACGTCGTGCTGCTTCACGAAGTCGTGGACCTCGCGGGTGAATGGATAGGCGCGCAGACGGAGGTAGTCCGTCTCGATGTTGTACTCCTGGCGCAACTGGTCGCGGGCTTCGATCAGTCCCCAGTGGGAAGTGCCGTATCCGATGATGCCAATCTTTGATTTGCCGGTGTCCACTTCCGGTCGCGGAACGAACGAGCGGGCAGTCTCGAACTTGCGGTTGAGCCGCTCCATGTTGCGTTCGAAGTCGTCGGGGCGTTCGCTGTATTGGGCCTTCTCGTTGTGTCCGCTGCCACGGGCAAAGTAGGCCGCGGCAGGATGATCGGTGCCGGGTAGAGTGCGATAGCCCACGCCGTCTCCGTCAACGTCCTGATAGCGCGCAAATCCACCCAGGCGATCGAGGTCCGCTTTGCTTAGCACTTTGCCGCGGCTGATCGGTTTCTCCGGATACTTGAACGGATCGGACATCCAGTTGTTCATTCCGAGATCAAGGTCTGACATGACGAAGACCAGTGTCTGGAACTGCTCGGCGAGATCGAAGGCGTCGCTCGCCATGTTGAAACATTCCTCCACGGAACAAGGGAGCAGGAGGATGTGCTTGGTGTCTCCGTGGGAAAGGAAGGCGGTTGAAAGAATATCGCCTTGCGAAGTGCGGGTGGGCAGACCGGTGGAAGGACCGACGCGCTGGATGTTCCAGATCACGCCCGGAACTTCGGCGTAGTAGGCCAGGCCGGCAAACTCCGCCATCAGCGAAATGCCTGGGCCCGCCGATGAAGTCATCGCGCGCGCGCCTGCCCAACCGGCTCCAAGGACCATTCCGATTGCAGCCAGTTCGTCTTCTGCCTGCACAATGGCAAATGTGGCTTTGCCGTCGGCGCCGATGCGGAAGCGCTTCATGTAATCGATCATGCTCTCGGGCAACGATGACGACGGAGTGATCGGATACCAGGCGACCACAGTGGCGCCCGCGAACATACAGCCCAGAGCGGCGGCGGCGTTTCCGTCAATGATAATTTTGCCGGCGGTCTTGTCCATGCGCTGGATGAAATACGGATCGCGCTTGGTGAGGTTGGCGGCGGCGTAGTCGTATCCAGCTTTCACGGCCGCGAGATTCAGGTTGGCCGCTTTCACCTTTTTGGAAAACTGTTTGCGGATGGCTTTATCGACTTCTGCGATGTCGATCTGAAGCAACTGGGCCACCACGCCCACGTAGATCATGTTCTTGACCAGCTTGCGCAGCTTGGCCTCGGGACAGACGGGAGCGACCAGCTTGTCGTAAGGAACAGCGTAGAAGATGAGATCGGAACGCAGAGTGTTGAGGTTCAGGGGCTCGTCGTACACCACGACTGCGCCCGGCGCCACGGACATTACGTCCTCGTGCGCGGTCTCCGAATTCATGGCGACCACGAAATCAATTTCCTTCTTGCGCGCGATGTAGCCGTCTTTGTTGGCGCGAATCGTATACCAGGTGGGGAGGCCGGCAATGTTCGAGGGGAACAGGTTTTTGCCTGAGACCGGAACTCCCATTTGGAAAATACTGCGCAGCAAAACAGTGTTCGAACTCTGTGAGCCGGAGCCATTAACGGTCGCGACCTGGATGCTCATGTTGTTTACAACAGGTTTTTGTTCCGGTGGGCGGCTCTCAGCTTGGAGAGATACATCCGTGGTGGCCATTCACGTCCTTCCTTGTCCCTGAGCGGAAGTTTTCCGCCCGCAGTGCTGGTGGAGCAGAACTGTTCATTATACGGCAGCCAAACCTGAGCGAACAGGCATTGGTGGCGGAGTGTGCGACAAGGTATCTGCTTGTGAACTAGAAGACTCGATACTGTGCGCGGTTTGCCCGATCGGACTTTGCCGAAACCACCTCGGTTACTTTTGCGCGGCGGCGGCGTGCAGCTTGGCGTCCGCAACGATCGCCTCGAAGCGCGAGTCGCTGCGAATCGATTTCAGGTCGGGATCGGATGCGATTCCGATGGCTTGTGCTGGCGATAGTCCGTGTGCCAGGGCCTCGCGCAGGTATGTGAAGGCTTCATCGGATCGTCCTCGACGCGACGCAAGGCAAGCCAGATTGTACGTTGTGTCAGCGGTGCGGGGACTTTCGGGCCCGAGAACGCGGCGTTGAATATCGCGGGTCTGAAGCAGAAGTTTTTCGGCCTCGTCGTACCGGCCCAGACCGCCGAGACTGTTGGCGAGGCCGATCTGGGTGATCAGTGTGTCCCTTTGTTCTGGTCCCAAAACCCGGCGCTGGGTTTCAAGAGTTTCCTGCTGCAACTTGGCGGCCTCGGCATAGCGCCCTTCGTATCCCAAGACGTTGGCCAGGTTGTTCATGGTAAGGAGAGTGTCCGGGTGTTCAGGACCGCGAACCCGGAGATCGAGTTCGATCAACTCGCGGAACATTTTATCGGCGTCGGCATAGCGGCCTTCCCATTCAAATATCCCAGCCAGGTTATTCATCGAGGTCTGGGTGTCCGGGTGTTCGGGGCCAAAGACACGGCGGCGAATGTCGAGCGTTTCCTGCTCCATTTTCTCTGCCTCGGCGTAGCGGCCTTCTTCGCCGAGGGTCCAACCCAGATCACTCATGGACTGCAAAGTGTCCACATGCTCCGGACCCAGGACCCGCTTCTGCAGGTCGAGCGTTTCCGACAGCAATTTTTCCGACTCGGCGTATTTGCCCTGTTGGTACAGCGTCCAACTCAGGTCGCTGGCGGATCTGAGAGTATCGGGGTGCTCGGGGCCGAGCACCCGTCGCTGGAGGTCGAGCGTCTCGCGTCCCAATTTTTCTGATTCGGGGTAGCGACCTTCTCGCTGAAGAGCCCAAGCCAGGCCTCCCATGGATCTCAGCGTGTCGGGGTTCTCTGCCCCCAGGACACGCCTTCGGGTTTCAACCGCCCGCGACAACAATGAGTCTCCTCGCTGGTACAACCCGAGACTGGTGTAGACATTTCCCATCACGTCCATCATGTTGGCTTGGAGCTCGGGATCCTTCGCCAGTCCGGTATCGATGTCGGTGGATGCTTTATCCAGAATTTCGCGGACAGTAATGGTGTTGCCGCGAGCCTCGCTGGGTTGTGAGACCTTGAACATGTGCGTCATGAAATCGGTGATGCGATTGGCACGGTCACGTTCCCGAGTAATGCGGCGCAACTGTACGGCCTGCATCACCGCAAACGCGACAAGCAGGAGCGCCAGACCGGTAGCCGCAGCCACTCCGACGCGATGGCGGCGGACGTATTTCCGCAGACGGTAGCCCGTGGTCGCGGGCCGGGCCACGACCGGCTCGTGGCGCAAGTACCTGCCGAGATCAGCCGCCAACTCTGATGGCGTGCCGTAGCGACGCGCGCGGTCCTTCTCCAGCGCCTTCATGGTGATCCAGTCCAGATCGCCGCGAAGGATGGTCATCAATTGGCCGGGCTCGGTGCCGCGCATCTCCGCGGTCACATTGGAAGTTTCTTTCTCCCGGCTGAGCCTGGTGCTTGGGTTGAGAGGATCCTCTTCGCGTAATTGCCGCAGGACTTCATCGAACGGTTGCTTCTGCCACTTACCGGAATCGAAGGGATGGGCGCCGACCAGAAGTTCATACAGCACTACCCCCAGGGAATACACGTCGGTGCGTGTATCCACATCGGCGATAGCTGGATCGGCTTGCTCTGGGCTCATGTACCCGGGCGTGCCCATCGGTGCTCCTCCGCGGGTCAGCAAAGTTTGATCCGAGTCCGGCTGCACGGCCTTGGCGATGCCAAAATCGATGATGCGGGGCTCCGGTTTGCCGTCGATTTCGGTCACCAGAATGTTAGAAGGCTTCAGGTCGCGGTGAATGATGGCCTTCTGGTGGGCGTGCTGCACGCCTTCACAAACCCGAGTGAAGAGTTCGAGGCGCTCCCGAATTTTCAGTTTTTTTTGATCGCAATACTGGGTGATGGGCAGGCCAGGCACGTACTCCATCACAAAGTAAGGGTTGCCGGCGGGAGTTGAGCCCGCGTCAAAAACCTTAGCGATCGCTGGATGTTCCATGATGGCCAGCGACTGCTGTTCTGAGGCAAACCGCCGGGCCACAGCGGCGTCATAGATTCCGTTGCGGATCAGTTTCAGCGCGACTTGGCGCTTCACGGGAGTGGACTGTTCGGCGAGCCAGACTTGCCCCATCCCGCCTTCACCCAGCAGTTGAAGCAATTGGTAGCGACCGATTGAGCCCACTGGCGATTGGTGCTGCATTCCGGCGAAAGGGCTTAGCAGCGAGTCTTGCGTCTGCTCTACGTTCAGAGTGGGCAGCGTTCCGTTTTCCGCTCGGGCTTCCGATTGGCTGGGATCGAGGCTTTTCGATGGATCGTGCGGTTGTGTCACGTCGCGCCGCCCCATGTGCTGCACAACACCGATGCGAGAGTCTAACACCGCGCGATACGGCTGTGATAGCGCGAAGAGCCCGCAAGGCCACATGACCATGATGGCCGACATTCACGAATTCCAATTATCTGATCGAGGGAGGGCTCAGCTTGATTCGAAGCGGGTTCTACTCGTCGCCGGTGAAGAATTGCGCCATCTTGCGGAATTTGGTGTAGCGGGAATCGAGGAGTTCTTTGACTGGACTCTCTTTCAACTCGGCGAGATTTTTCTGCAGAGTTTCGTCAAGTAAAGCAGCCGCCGCCACGTGGTCGACGTGTGCGCCGCCCTCCGGTTCAGGGACGATGCCGTCAATGCAGCCCAGCTCCTCCAAATCCTCGGGGGTGATGCGCATGGCTTCGGCGGCGAGGGCCTTTTTGGTAGGATCGCGCCACATGATGGAGGCGCAGCCTTCCGGTGAGATCACGGAATAAATTGAGTTCTCCATCATCAGGACTCGGTCGGCGATGGCGATGGCGAGTGCTCCGCCGCTTCCGCCTTCGCCTGTGATGGTGGTGATGATGGGAATCTGGAGGCGCGCCATCTCTCGCAGGTTGTGTGCGATGGCTTCAGCCTGTCCGCGTTCTTCTGCGCCCAGGCCGGGATATGCGCCCGGCGTGTCCACAAAAGTGAATAGAGGACGGCCAAATTTTTCCGCGATTTTCATTACGCGCATGGCCTTGCGGTAGCCCTCCGGGTTGGGCATGCCGAAGTTGCGATAAACCTTTTGCTTGGTGTCGCGCGCCTTTTGATGTCCGACGATCATGACCTCTTCGCCGTGGAAACGGGCCATGCCGCCGATGATGGCAGGGTCGTCGGCGTATCCGCGATCGCCGTGGATCTCGCTCCAGTCGGTGAAGATGCGCTCGATGTAATCGAGCAGATAGGGGCGCTGGGGATGGCGAGCCAGCTCAGTCTTTTCCCAGGCTTTGGAGTGCGAGGATGCCATGTCTTTGCGTAACGCTTGAATGCGGTCGTTCAACAACTGGATTTCGCGCTGCGTATTCTCGTCGGGTCCCGCGGCCACCTGCATGCGGGCAATCTGCTTCTCGATTTTTTCCAGCTCCTGGTGCGTCTTTTCTCCCGACTCCATGTTGCCATTGCCATTACCGTTGCCGTTGCGCGCCAGGCGGGCTTCCACCATAGAAAGGAGAAGTTCGGTCCCTGCCATCACCAGCGCATCATCAGGCACCGATGGTGCAACCTTCGCTGCCAGCTTGGGGTTCTTTTGAATGGATACTCTTATCTGCCGCAGATCTCAGTACGGCTCTTCTTGGAGCCTGCATGAAGCCTGAAGGAACGCTTCACCAGATTCAGGAGCGAGGGCGATGTCACGCGGCCTCACTCACGGTTGCTGCGTCAGCCGTGCGCTGCTTCAGTCAATGACGCGCACGGCGCCCCGGCCGCACAACTCTTCGACCCGGGCAATGAAGTTGCGGTCTGGCATAACATTATAGCCTTCCGCCTCCATCACGACCATGAAATCGCCCTGGCGTTCCACGTCAAACAACACCTTGGCTGCCCCTTTTTGCAGGGCGCAGAGCGTGTGCAACGCGTCGACCGTGGACTCATTCGCGGTCTCAAGCGGGACGCGAATGCGAAGCGAGTTGGGCAGCGGTACTTTGGCATCTTCGAGTGGGCTGATGTCATTCACTGTTAACTTCGGATTCGCGCCTTCCTCGATGCGCACCCCGCCGCGGATCAACACCGGCACTTCCAACTTCACCTTCTCCTGCAGTTTGCGGTAGGCCTCGGGGAAGACCAGCATCTCGACCGCGCCGGCCATGTCCTCGAGCGCGCCCTGCGCGTAGAAATCGCCGCGCTTGGATTTCAGCACTTTAAGGTTGGTGATGATGCCGGCGGTGATGATGTTCTCGTCCTTGCCGGTGGACTTCGTCAAGAGCGCTGATTTCTTCCGTGCTCAGGGCGCGCAGGTCTTCGAGTTTGTCGCGATATTTTTCCAGCGGATGTCCGCTGATGAAGAAGCCGAGAATTTCTTTTTCGTTGGCCAGGCGCGTGTGTTCGTCCCAGTCGGGTGTATCCGGCAGCTTGTTGTGCGACGACGAAACTTCTTCCTGGAATACGCCGAACAGGCCGTGCTGGCCGCTTTCGGCGTCGCGCTGCGTTTTCTGGGCGCCTTCGATGGCGCGATCGAGAACGGCCATGATCTGGGCGCGGCGGCCCATCCCGTCCATGGCGCCGCTCTTGATCAGAGATTCGAGAACGCGTTTATTGAGGAGGCGCAGGTCTACCTTCTCGCAGAATTCGTAGATGGAAGTGTAGCGGCCAAGCTCTTTGCGTCCGGCGACGATAGACTCGATCGCGTTGTGGCCGACATTCTTGACCGCGGCCAGACCGAAACGAATCGCGCTGCCGTGCGGAGTGAAGTTCGCGTCGCTCACGTTGATGTCGGGAGCTTCGACGGCAATACCCATTTCGCGGCATTCATTAATGTACTTAACCACGTCATCGGTGCTGCCGGTCACTGAAGTCAGCAACGCTGCCATGAATTCCACCGGGTAGCGGGTCTTCAGGTATGCCGTCTGGTACGCGAGCAGGGCGTAGGCGGCGGAGTGCGACTTGTTGAAGCCGTAGCCGGCGAACTGTGCCATCAGATCGAAAATCTTTTCGATTTTCTTTGACGGATATCCACGCTGGGTCGCGCCCTGGATGAAACGCTCGCGCTGCTGCGCCATCTCCTCATGATTTTTCTTACCCATGGCGCGGCGCAGCAGATCGGCTTCGCCGAGGGAGTAGCCGGCCAGCCGGTTGGCGATCTGCATCACCTGTTCCTGATAGACGATGACGCCCAGCGTTTCCTGCAGGATCTGCTGCAGTTCGGGAAGTTCGTATTCGATCTTCTTGCGGCCGTGTTTGCGATCGATGAAGTCGTCAATCATGCCGCCCTGGATCGGTCCGGGACGGTAGAGCGCGTTCAGGGCGGTCAGGTCTTCGATGGAGTTGGGCTGGTAGCGACGCAGCACGTCGCGCATGCCGCGCGATTCAAACTGGAAGACGCCGGAGGTGAGTCCTTTGTGAAATACCTTTTGGTACGTTTCCTGATCGTCGAGCAGCAGGCCTTCGAGAGCAATCTGCTCGCCGCGGGTTTGGGCGATCAGCTTCACCGCGTCATCGAGAATGGTCAGCGTGGTCAGGCCGAGGAAGTCCATCTTCAGCAGGCCCAGCTTTTCGATGGCCACCATGTCGAAGGCGGTGACAATTTCGTCGTTCTTGGTCTTGAACAGCGGAACCAGTTCGTTCAGCGGGCGAGGCGAGATCACTACTCCGGCGGCGTGCACTCCGGCGTTGCGCACCATGCCTTCAAGCTTCTTGGCGGTGTTGAGCAACTCGCGAATTTGCGGATCGCTATCGTAGGCCTGCTGCAATGCCGGCGATTCCCTGATCGCATCTTCCAGCTTGATGTTCAGTGTCGTCGGGACCATCTTGGCGATGCGGTCCACGTCGGCGTAGGGGACGTCCATGGCGCGGCCGACGTCTTTGATTGCCGCCTTGGCCGCCATGGTGCCGAAGGTGATGATCTGGGCGACGTTTTCGCGGCCATACTTGGCGGTCACGTAGTTGATGACCTCGCCGCGGCGGTTCATGCAGAAATCAATATCAATATCAGGCAACGAAATGCGCTCGGGATTCAGGAAGCGCTCGAAGATCAGTTCGTGCTGCAGCGGATCGAGATCGGTGATGCCCAGCGCGTACGAGACCAGCGAACCTGCCGCCGAACCGCGCCCCGGTCCCACCGGAATGTCGCGTTCGCGGGCGTAGCGGATGAAATCCCAGACGATGAGGAAGTATCCGGAAAACTTCATCTGCTGAATGATGGCCAGTTCGCGGGCCAGTCGCTGTTCGTATTCCGCGAGATTGTGCTTCAGCCGTCCCTGGGCATCGAGCGGACGCAGCGTTTCCAGGCGGCGCGCGAATCCTTCGCGAGAGACGTGCTCGAAGTAGCTGTCGAGGGTGAATCCGTCGGGCACGTCGAAGTGCGGGAACGGATTGCTGATTTTCTCCAGCTTCATGTTGCAGCGTTCCGCAATGCCGAGCGTGCGGGTCAGTACGTCGGGCGCGTCTTTGAAGACACGATGCATTTCGTCATGACTCTTGACGAAAAAGTCCGTGCCCTGGAACTTCATGCGATTGGTGTCCTGGATGGACTTGCCGGTCTGGATGCAGAGCATCACGTCCTGTGCGTGAGCGTCGTCCTCGCAGAGATAGTGGCTGTCGTTGGTCGCCACCAGCGGAAGGCCGAGGTCTTTTTCCAGGCGGAACAGGTTGGAGTGGATGCGATGTTCCTGCTCCAGGCCCTGGTCCTGAATTTCGAGGAAGAAGTTATTTTTGCCGAAGATGTCGCTGTAGGTGGCGGCGGCGTTCCGGGCCGCGTCGTACTTCTCTTCCATCAGGCGCTCGGCGACTTCGCCTTTCAGGCAGCCCGAGAGTCCGATCAGGCCCTTGGAGTGTTCGGCGAGAAACTTCTTGCTGACTCGCGGCTTGTAGTAGAAACCGCGCAACGAGGCTTCCGATGTGATCTTGGCCAGGTTGCGGTAGCCTTCTTCGTTTTCCGCCAGCACCAGAAGATGGTTATAAGTGTCACCGTCGGGAGGCGTGCGCGCGATGTCGTGGTCGTCTTTCTTGCAGACGTAAAGTTCGCAACCGACAATCGGCTTCACCCCGGCCTTGTGGGCCGCGTTCACGAAGTGGACCGCGCCGAAGATGTTGCCGTGGTCGGTCATGGCGACCGCGGGCATACCGAGCTCTTTCACCCGCTGGACGAGCTTCTCCACGTCACAGGCGCCGTCGAGCATGGAATAGTCGGTATGGAGATGCAGGTGGACGAATTGGGACATGGGTGGTTGCACTTATTCTAACGGGAAATTGTCGGGGCGTAACGTGAGTTTATCCACAGCGCAGGCACGCGGGCGAGGGCCCCTTCGACTTCGCTCAGGGCAGGTCCGCGACCACACCGAATCATCTAGCTATTTGGGACCTGGAAATTAACGCCGCGGTCTTCGTTGGCTTTGGTGGTAGCTTCGATGTCGAGCCAGGACAGCGGGAGCTTGGTTGCTCGCTGTTCGCTGAAAATCCAGAGCGTGCCGCCAACGATCGCGTAGTTCTGAACTTCCTGAGTGTGCTTGTCGCGGAAGACCAGCAGGGTGGGCGTGGAGACTGCTGATCTACTCTCTGGTTGAGGCGCTGGGGCCTCGCGCGATTCGTGCTGCTCCCGTAGTCGCGCTACTTCATCTTCCAGGCGATCGATGTCCTGCTGCTGCTGCGCGATGTCGTTTTGGGCGGCGTTGTACGAGGAGCCGTAATAGTCGTACGACGGGTAGTTTTCCGCAGAGGAGTAGGAGTCGCCGCCGTAATAGGCCGGGTATCCATAGTAGCCATAGAAGCCCGGCCAATAGGTCGAGAAGAAAACGCGATTATGGAAATGGTGGGGACCGAAACCGGGGTGGCGAAATCGAACGGATGAGCCGGAGTGGAAAGAGCCTTGGTGTATGCCGCCACGGAAACCAGAGCGCTGTCCAATGCTCCCTCCACTGCGGAAGCCGGAGGAGGAGAATCCGCTGCGGAAGCCTGATGAGGGAGATCCGCCGCGTGCCATCGACCCTCCACTGCGGGAGCCACCGTGCATTTGCCCCGAGGAAGGTGTCGCAAGCGATGCCGCGCATAGCGCCACAATGGCCCACTGGTGCCGCATACGGCGGATTATAGCGCTGCCGGAGGCAGGGTTTGTCAAATCTTTGGCACCGCCCTTCGCCGTCATCCAGAGCGGAGCCCCGACTTCGCATTGCGAAGTCGTAGCGGAGTCGACGGATAATCTGATTTAGGCCCGCCTGGGTTTGCGTTTCCAGGCTTTGACGGGATCTTCCGCCCCCTTCGGGGCTATTCCGGTCTGGCTGCTTTTACCCACGGCTTACGCCGTGGGCTCTATTCTTTGCGCCGCTTTGCGGCTCTAACCCCGTACCGTACGTCTCCCGTGCGGTACGTCATATGGGTTTTCGCTAGCTGCGAAGCGGCGTCCAAAATATAGCCCCCGGCGCAAGCCGTGGGTTGAAGGCTACCATTCCACTTATAGGGGTCCTTCGACTGCGTGGCTGCTTCGCTTCGCGAAGCGGCCACTCCGCTCAGGATGACAGACTTTTAAGTCTTAGTTCTGGTCTCCGGCGCCGTGTTTGAGTTGGCAGAGTTTGCAATAGGTTGGCGCGAGGCTGTTGTCGACACGATGCTTTACCGGCTTCAGCGTTTGCAAGTAGGTGAACATGGCTTTCAGATCGTCGTCGGTGAGGCCGCCGAATTCTGCAAAGGGCATGATGGAGTTCAGTTTTCGCGCTTTCACGTAACCGGTGCGCATGGCCTGGATAAAGAGCGCCTCGTCGTAGTAGCCGATTCCGGTGGCGTCGGGCGTGATGTTTGCGCTCGCGACCGATCCCCATGGGCCTTCCAGGTTGAAGCCGCCGCCATATTCAAGACCCGGTTTCGGGGCGCCACGCTCCTGGGGAGTATGGCATTCGTTGCAAGTTGCAATGGTGACGAGGTATTCGCCCCACTTCACGCGATCGCTGCGGTCCGGGCTGCTGACAGGCCCGGTGACCGGTTCCGGCACATTGCGAATCAGATACTTTACCGGAAAGATAATTTCGGTTTTCGGCAGCTGGTTCCGAACTGGCCGCAGCGATCGGATGTAGACGATCAGCGAGGCCAAGTCCTCATCCGACATATGCTTTAGATTTTGATAGGGCATTATCGGGAACAATGCCCGACCGTCGTGCCCGATGCCCTCCCGGATAGCGCGTGCCAGTTGGTCGTCGGTCCAGCTCCCAGCGCCGGTTTCAGGATCGGAAGTGATGTTTGAGGCCACGATGCGACCTGGGAGATTTGTCATCCACATCACCTGGCCGACGCCTTCGCCGGCAGGGATTACGGGACCACCATGAGTGTTCCAATCGTGCAGCGAGTGGCATCCTGTGCATCCGGTTGACGAAGTGAACAGGTACCGGCCTCGCTCCAGCCGTTGAGGGGTGCGCTCGAACTGGCGTGCAGTAAGGGGACGGGCCTTGGGGCCGATGAACGGACGCCAGCCGATGGTGAGGCTTATCCCGATCACTAACAGGACAACCAGAGTGATCAGACTCCAAAGCAAGATCTTTCCCAGCTTTTTCATCGCACGCTTCCCGTTATTTCACGCGAAAACAAAATCTTTAACCGCAAAGATCGCAAAGGAATCGCGAAGGACGCAAAGAATTCCCAAGCAAGATGATCAGCTGTTCTTAACGCTTCTTCTTGGCTTTTTCTTTCTTGTTGGTGGCGACCTGCTTGTTGGCAGCAACTGGGGCCGTTTTCGCCGGCTTACCCTTTTCCGCCTTGGGCGAAGCGCCGGGTTTTGATACTTCCGTTTTAGCTGGGGCTGGAGGCACGGCGGCAGCGGCCTTGCCTTTTCCCTTCTTCTTGCCGGCGGCCGACGTGGCGGCAAGGGCGGCTGCGGCGGCTGCTGCAGCGGCCGCTTCGGCAGCGGCGGCCTTGGCTGCCCGTCCCCGTTTGGGCGGTGGAGGGGGTGGCGGCGGTGGTGGCGGCGGCGCCAGCGGCTTCAGATATTTCAAAGTCTCGGTCCGCGAACGCAGTTTGCCGTCGAGCAAGAGCATGAACACGTCGTGCGCGATCTTGGGATACTCGGGCAACTGCGGCGTGATGTGCAGCTCGGTCATCTCTGGCAGCGGAATCTTTTGCTGCACCTGCCGCCACTTGGTGAAGAAGTTCTTGATCTTCTGGGTCACGGCCTGCTGCCGAGCAGTGAGCGACAGGAACAGGACCATCTCGGGACGAGCCTCGGAAAGCAGTTTCCAGGCGCGTGACGGGGTGGCGGCTTCCTTCCCTACCAGACGCTTTGCCAGTTCCTTGGCGTGGTCTTCAAGATCCCGCCACGCCTCGACCAGGTCTTTGCGCGGCATCTGTTTGCGCATGTCGGCGATGTCTTTGTCGGCGAGGCGTTCGGTGAGGAAATACATGACTGCCGGCGCGGGGTCGGGAGCGTATCCCAGCTCATTCATCTGCTGGCGGGTCTTGAGGAGTTGGCCGAGCTGCGCCGTATCCACCTTGGCGCTGGTCCAGTGCGGATTCAGAACCTTGAGCCAGCCTTCCTTCTCCAGCACCTTCACGATATGCAGCGGGTCTTCTTCGTAGGCCAACTGTTCAATTTCGTAGCCGATGGCCTTGTTGGTGATGTACTCGATGTAATTATTTTCCTTGGCGGAGTCGTAACGGGCCTGGGTTCGCTCCTCGAGCGGCCAGTGAAAGCGTGCTGCGAAGCGGGTGGCTCGGACCAGCCGCGAGGGGTCCTCGACAAAGGCGTAGTTGTGCAGGACGCGAATGAGCTTGGCTTCGATATCAGCGGCGCCGTTGAAGGGATCCATCAGCAGGCCGCGCGAGCCCGGGTTCAACGACAGCGCCATGGCATTGACGGTGAAATCCCTGCGGCGGAGGTCCTCGATGAGAGTGGCGGGAGAGATGATTGGCGGCTTGCCGGCCTTCTCGTAGGTCTCGATGCGCGCCATGGTGATTTCCGCGCGCACGTTGCCGGGCAGGCCCAGGTACAAGGTCTTGACGTCGTCATCGACGCCGGCGATTCTGACGCCAGCTTTCTCCAGGTCCTTTTGCAGCTTGAGGGGATTGCCCTGGACCGAGAAGTCGAGATCACGGATGGGAAAACCACTGATAATGTCGCGGACTGCGCCTCCGGTAAGGTAAATATTCATACCGGCGGCCCGCGCGACGTCTTGTACCAGGTTGACGCCGCGCTGCTGGTCCGGCGTCAGCCGGATTTCCATAGTGTAAATATAATCAGCCATGCTTGCTTATGGACGTGGATCCACGACTTGGTTTGCCGCAGTACATCGCGAGTTTTCCACAGGCCTTCCCCCGAGAAAACAGCACTGCTCCAGTCGCTTTTGCGTAAGTAACTCTATCCAATGGGTTTAGAGTACACGAGATGGGACGCCGTAAGCTACTGAAAATAACACAAGGTTAACGGTTTGGCTACAGGGAATGTACGATAAGTCCTTTTTTTGCGGAAAGGTGCGAGAATCGGGAGAAAATCGGTTGTCAGTTGTCGGTTCCCAGTTGTCAGTTGGCCCGCTGACGACCGACGATTGAAAGACTGACGACTGAGATGCCTTCAACCCACAAAAAAGTCGTGGTGCGGAAAATGGATCGGGATTCGATCAACGGGCACGTTGCCCCGTCGAATTTCGTCCGGGAAGGCAAGCTGGAGCTTTTGAATACCTCAGGGAATGTTGTGGCGATCGACCTTAAGGACATCAAGGCGGTCTATTTTGTCCGTGAATTTGGGGATACCGAAGCGCTCAGCCGCAAGACCTTCACCAGTCGCCCGCGTACCGAAGGGCTGTGGATCCGGCTCAAGTTCAAGGACAACGAAGTCCTGGAAGGCATGATGCCCAATGACCTTAGCCTGACCACGGCAGAGGGGTTCCTGATCAATCCTCCCGACCTGCGCTCGAACATACAGAGAATTTTCGTGCCCCGCAGCGCCCTGGAATCGCTGACCGTGCTGGCTGTGATCGGCGCGACCCATCGCCGCCGCAAGGGGGCCCCCACGGACACCCGGCAAGTGCCGATGTTTGGCGAATGATAAGACCGGATCGCGGACTTCAGACCTCGGACCTGAACGTCCTTGCCGAGGTCTGACGCCCCGACGCCCAAGGTCAGGACTTAACGACTTGCAGATTGTTCTTTACTGAGAACACTCCCGACACGCCGTTGGCCCGAATGTTGGCGATGTTCTTGTCGCCCTCGTTGTCCACCACGCCTTCCAGGAACACGTTTCCGTTCTTTACAATGATGCGGATCGGTTGCTGCACCCCCAGGGCGTATTTCTGTAGCGCCGGGTAGCCATAGATCGCGCGATAGACGGCGCGCCGAATCCGGTCGTCGTTCGGCGAGACGGGGAGAACTTCGATCTGGTTGTCGACGTGTTCCACGCCTTCAATTCTCTTTACTACGTTTTCGGCGTCGGACTTCAAGGTCGGCCGAGTGACCTGCCCGATCAGGGTCACGTTGTAGCCGTCAACTTTGTACGAAAGGTTGTCAAATACAGTGAAGTAAGGAAGCATCAGCAACTCGTGTCTGACTTCTTTCGTGATGCGGGCGGTGGCGGCCGCAGAGGGTGCAGCAGCGGCTTGACGGCCTAGCGCGGCCGATGCCAGGGCCAGCACCAGACAGGTGACAAGCAAGGGACGTTTCATTTCACCTTCTCCTTAGATTGAATCGATGTCTCAGGAACGACTACGTTTCCAGGCTGCACATAGTAGCAAATGACCCGACGGATTGTCCTACAAAGTTAAGGGTACGCTGGCGGGCGTTGTTCGATGCCGCCGTCCGATGGGGCTGACAAGTTGGGGCCCCACTATTCTTCCGGGGGTTCAATCGGTGTAACATTGGGGAAGTATCTATGAATCCTCCCGAGGACAGTCAGGAACTGGATCTTCTGCTGCCGTCGAGCGTCACCGGGCCGCTTTGGAAATCCCTGCTGCGCAATCTTCGCGACCGCTTTTTTCCGGAAAAGCTTCCACCGTTAGAGCTCACTTCCCGTCCGGTGAACACCGGCATGCTGATCGGCGATGCCGTCAGCTTGCCCTGGTATCGAACGGTGTTTACCAACCTGGGCAACGTGATCAATCCGGAAGTCCTGCCGCCTCTTGAGTTGGAGTCGCGGCCGATAGACGTAGGCGAGCTGGTCAGCGACCAAATGGGACACATGTGGTGGACTTCCCTGCTGCGAAACCTGGCTGATCGCGTGGCGCCGGAACGGCTGCCGCCGCTGCAGCTGACTTCCGCGCCGGTGGACGCGGACTTGAAGTCCGGGGACATGCAACTGGCGCGCTGGTCTTCGCTGATCACGCTGCCTAAGGTCCCGCTAGCGGAGCGGAAGTACTTTACCACCACGCCGGCGCGGCCGAGCGCGCCTCGCATCGGGCCAGTGGCGCCATTCGGTGGATTTGCCGGGATGCCGGTAGGGATGTTCGAGGGAGCACCAGCGCATGCGAATCCCGGAAAGTTGAAGACCGCGCTCTCGCGTTCGAAGCTGCGTGAGGCCCTGCTAATCTCCCTTGCTGTTCTGGAAGCGTTGTACCTGGTGGGATCACTTCTCGGGCTGGTCTGATTTTCTTTGCGTTCTTTGCGGTTTTTCTTCGCGACCTTTGCGGTTAAGGATTTCCGATTTCGGCGAGATCAAAATCTTAACCGCAAAGGACGCGAAGAAAACCGCAGAGAACGCAAAGAACTGCAGAATCTACCCCTTGCTTTTCCTTCCTTCGGAGTGCCTCCGTTACAATCACGGTCTTGCCTGCTGTTTCGGGACAACGCCTATGAAACTTGCTCAGATTGCTGCCGCTCTCGATGCTCGCCTGGAAAATGGTTCGCCTGACACGGAAATTACCGGGGTTGCCGGGATCAAGGACGCTGGCCCCGGACAACTTACTTTCGTGGCCAATCCCAAATATGCCGGAGCGGCGCGGACGACCAAGGCCTCCGCGGTAATCGTGAGCGAGGAGTTCCCCGCCGTTCCGGCGGCCATGTTGCGCAGCAAGAATCCGTACCTCGCTTTTGCACACGCTTTGGAACTCTTCTACCAGGCGCCGCGGTATGAGCCGGGCGTGCATCCGACGGCGGTGGTGCATCCTTCGGCAAGGATTGGTGCGGGCGCGCATATCGGCCCTTATGTTGTCGTCGATCAGAACGTCGAAATTGGACGCGACGCGGTGTTGCTGGCGCACGTGGTCATCTATCGCGATGTCAAAATCGGCGACAAGTTTCTTCGCCCACGCGCATGCTGTAGTGCGTGAAGGCTGCCGACTAGGGCGACCGGGTGCTGCTGCAGAATGGCGCCGTCGTCGGAGCCGATGGCTTCGGCTTCGCCAAAGATGACTCGGCGCACTGGTACAAGATCATGCAGCCCGAGCCGGTGATCATTGAAGACGATGTCGAAATCCAGGCGAATTCCTGTATCGATCGGGCCAGCGTGGAGAAGACCCGGATCGGCCGCGGCACCAAGATCGATAATCTGGTGCAGGTCGGTCATGGGTCGCGCATTGGAGAGCACTCGCTGCTGGCCTCGCAGGTGGGACTTGCGGGCTCGACTGACGTGGGCAACCACGTGATTCTGACCGGGCAGGTGGGCGTGGTCGGCCATTGCAAGATTGGGGATGGAGCGATTGTCACGCCGCAGAGCGGTGTGGCCGGGGACATCGACGCCGGGGCGATTGTCAGCGGAGCGCCTGCCGTGGACCACAAGTTGTGGCTGAAGTATTCCG
Organism: Terriglobia bacterium; assembly: GCA_963812835.1. Lineage (GTDB taxonomy): Bacteria > Acidobacteriota > Terriglobia > Terriglobales > Acidobacteriaceae > JAIQFF01. The sequence continues at coordinate 628,077 of CAWEWN010000004.1, read as the reverse complement.
CACTTTTGAGCAAGTTGCCGGAGATCGCGCGGGCAGTGCGGGCTATAGCGTCGAAGGATTGACCACGGAGGACACAGAGGGCACGGAGGGAACTCTTGCTTCCTGCATCTCTTCCGGTAGACCGCTGTCGATGGCTCGCCGCACTTTTTCCATCAGTTCTTCGCGGCTGCCGAAGTCTTCGGGTTCGATGGGAGGATGGAAAATCAGGGTGACGGTCCCTGGCTTGATGGCGAATCTCCCTTTGGGCATGACGTAGTGCGAACCTGAAATGGTCACGGGCACGACCGGCACGCCACACTCCATGGCCAAATAGAATGGTCCTTTCTTGAAGGGCAGCAATTTTCCGTCATACGAACGATGGCCTTCGACATAGATGGTCATGTTGATGCCCTGTCGAAGGACCGCGGCGGCGGCGCGTACCGCCGAGATACCTGCGTCCCGATTTCCGCGGTCTACCGGAACCAGCGAACCTATCCTCATGGTTTTGCCCAGCAGCGGATAGTCGAACAGTTCTTTCTTCGCCATTACGGATGTGCGGCGCGGAATCAGCGGCAGCATAATCGGCGGATCGATGTTCGACACGTGATTGGACATGAAAACGTAGGTGCGTTTCGGGTCGAGCTTGTCGAGTCCGATGGTTTCGACCCGTATTCCGGCGAGACGTGCCCCGGTCCACGCCGCGCCCATGGCGACGCGGTAGAGGAAGCGAATGTCGCCGGTGAGGAAAGTCCAGGGAAAGCACAGCACGGCTGCCAGCGGGAGCGCGAGGCTCCAGAACGCGAGCATCACGACGGTGCGAATCATGGCCGAGTTTCTCCCACCTGGGCTTCGCCCTTGAGCCACGCCGCACGGCGGGCTTTCTGTGCAGGCGTGACTTTGTCCAGATCGTTCAGCTGCAATTCAATTTCTTGCCGAGTGTCCAGCGTCCAATGCAGCTCGCGCTCGCCGGCAGAGTTGCGGACACGCAGGTGAAGCGTCTCGCCCGGAAGCAGCGCGGCAAGATGCCGGGCGACGCTGTCGTTTACTCGCTGGCCGTTGATTTCCAGAATCGTATCTCCTACGGACAGACCGGCACGCTCGGCGGCGCTTCCAACTGAAACGTGCGGACACTAACGGCGCTGCGTCGAAGTTCTGGGTGGCGACGAATCCGGGATCGGCAATCGAAATCACCCGCTGCACCAAATGTAGACCTACAGTGCGGAAGAAATCATCCCACGGAATTTCCTCGGTACCGGCAACATACTTCTGAAAAAACCATCCCAGATCGGAGTGGCTGACTGCTTCGGCGGCACGGCGCACTCCTTCGCTGTCGGGAAAGAACAGCCCCTTGCGCGCGTAGTTTTCATTCATCCAATGGAAGACTTCGCGAATCGAAGCGGAGCCGTGCGAATCCTCGCGCACTTGCAGGTCGAGCAGAACGCCGAGCAGGTATCCCTTGTTGTAATACGAGATGCTGCGATTGGGCAGCCGGTAGTAGTCGTACTTCTCCAGCCAGGCGTCGAGGCTGGATTCTTCTGCCGATTGTGTAAGGTGAGCGGGCCGCCGTTGCAGTTCGGCGATTTCGTCAGCCAAACCTCTCAGATTGCGCGCGTCGTCGAGCAGGCCGGCCCGCGCTCGGATGATATTTCCCGCCGTCGTGGTCACACCTTCACTGAACCAGAGCGCGCGGGTGTAGTTCTCTTTGGTGTAGTCCACCGGCTCGAGCGGCTGCGGCCGGATACGCTTCACGTTCCATAGATGAAAAAATTCGTGAGACGTGAGGTCGCCCAGCGATAGCGGGTTCTCCGCCAACCGGTTGGCGCTGATGTCGATCGCGGTCGAATAGGCATGTTCCATTCCGCCACCCGCCGGACCGCGCGGGAAATGATAGAGGAACAAATAAGTTTGATACGGCTGGTCATCCATCCAGGCAGTGGCGGCGGAAACCAGGCTGCGGAGCGTTGCGACAATTTTGTGCATGTCGTAGTCGCTTGGATCTGCGTCCACGACCACGCGGTAATGACCGCTGCCCTGGTCGAAATCGGATTCCTGAAACACGCCGAGTTCGACCGGGGAATCAACCATGCGGTCGTAATCCTGGGCCGAAAAGCCGTTGGCTGACTGCGAGAGCGCAGTTGCGATGCGCCAGCCTGTGGGCAAATCGGTGAACGAGATCTCGACGGGCGAGGTGCGGGCGTCCACCGGATACATCAGGATCTCCGCCAGATTGAAAAATGCGTGCTGCGAGTTCAGCTGCGCGCCGAAGGGGCCGGACTGGTCGGCAAGGATTTCGTATTCAATCTCGGCGCCGGAGTGCGATGCCGCTCAGATGCCAGGTTGTTTTGTCCGATTTCCGCACCGCGATGGGCTGTCCGGCAGCAGTCTTGGCTCTGACCCAGTTCACGTACTGGGAAAAATCCCTCACCTGGTACAGGGCATTCCAGACCGGCAATTGCACATTGCGTTCGGATGCGCCGGGGCCGAGGAGAATTTTCACTCTGACCAGATGTTCCGGCCGATTGGCCAGAGAGACGATGTATCGAACCGGATCGTGCGGCGAGGCGGAGGGAGAACTCTGTGCTGCCGCTGGCGTCACCAACAGCACAGCGAACCACACGAAAGGCTACCAGTCTCGCTCTCGGCGAATGCTTCACGCTTTGGCAGACGCCTTTAGCGGATGATTGCCTGTGGCGCCTCCGGCCAGCGATTTCAGGCGTTGCGGCAGCTTTTCGTAGATGCCGCCAAAGCCGCCGTTGGAGAGTATCGCCACCACATCACCTGGGCGCATCTCGGGAGCGACCGTCTGCACGATCGCGTCGGCGTCAGAGGCGAGGCGCGCGCGACGTCCTTGTTTTTGCACGTCGGCCACGAGAGCCGCGACGTCCATGCGCTCGCGTTCGGGGATGGATTCCGACCTGAATACGTTTGCGACCACGATCTCGTCGGCCACCGCCAAGCTTCGGGCCAACTCACTTTGAAAAACGTTGCGGCGGAGCGTGTTGGACCGCGGCTCAAGAATTGCCCACAGCCGTGATCCGGGATACCGGGCATGGAGGGCCTTCAGCGTGCCCGCAATCGCCGTGGGATGGTGCGCGAAGTCGTCAATGATGGTGATCCCGTTTACCTGCGCCCGCACTTCGAGACGACGCTTCACACTTTTGAAAGTCTTCAAGGCGGCGGCGATTTGTTCTTTCGGAATTCCGCATCCAGACGCCAGGGCTGCGGCCGCAGTCGCGTTCAGGACGTTGTATTCTCCGGCAAGGGCAAATTCAAAATCAGCACCACGGTTCACCATTGCGCGAGACAGTCCATGAAGTGCGCTCCGGATCGAGTCTTAGATTGGTAATTTGCCATGCCGCGGTTTGGCTGCTGCCGTAGCGTTCCACCGGACAGAACGCTTTGGCGATACAACGTTCGACGCTCTCGCCCGTGTCCAGCGCGACGATTCGTCCGCGGCCCGGAACCAGGTTGACCAGGCGCTTGAAGGCGGTCTCTACGGCATCCAGGTCTTTGTAGATGTCGGCGTGATCGAACTCTACCGAAGTCAGGATGATGGCGTCGGGAAAATAGTGCAGGAATTTTGGGCCCTTGTCGAAGAATGCGGTGTCGTATTCGTCGCCTTCGAGGATGAAGTGCTTGCCCTGCCCCAGCTGGAAGCTGCTGCCGAAATTTTCTGCAATCCCGCCAATCAGGAATGACGGCTGAACCCCGGCGCTGTGGAAGATCCACGCCAGCATCGAAGTGGTCGTGGTCTTGCCGTGGGTACCCGCCACTACGAGGACTTCTTTTCCACGCAGGAATTCTTCGTGCAGGATTTGCGGCAGTGAACAGAACGGGATGCGCTGGTCGAGGATGTATTCGAGTTCGACGTTGCCGCGCGAGATGGCGTTTCCTACCACGACCATATCCGGGCGTGGTTCGAGATTGGCGGCGGCGAAGGGTTGGGCGAGCGGGATATCCAGCGACGCCAGAAAATCCGACATCGGCGGATAGGCCGCGGCGTCGGAGCCGGTCACGTGAAAACCACGCTGCTTGAGCATGCCGGCCAGCGATGCCATGGCGGTGCCGCAGATACCGATCAGGTGAATGTGTCGCTTATTGTTCATGTTCATTTTTAAAATCTCACTTCAAAAATAACCACGGAGGGCACAGGGGACACAGAGGAAACCCTCTTACCCTGCAGACCTTGAGGACACGGCTGCTGTAGTTGCTGCTTCCAATATTTTAAGGCTGACTCCGCTGGGCGCGACATTCAGTGCCGCGCGTACGCCGAAAGGCAGAGTTATGTTACGACGCGAAACATGCCCGGACCGCAGCCCGTAAGCGACCGGAACCCCGAGGTCGCCCACCACGCGCACACGACCTCTTCCAGCGTATAGCCTTGAGTCTTTATCGGCATTGGCGTTCTGTCTGCAATCCAGCATTTCGCCAAAGATGATGCCCTGCACATCGGTGAATTTCCCTGCCAGTTTCAGCTGCATCAGCATGCGGTCGATCTGGAAAGGCTTGGCCGCGATGTCTTCGAGAAACAAGATTGTGCCTGCGGTGCGAATTTCGTAGGGCGTGCCCAACGATGCCACCAGAATGGAGAGGCATCCGCCGTAGAGAATTCCTTCTGCTGATCCCTCGACCAGTGATTTCACGTCTGAATCCAGGTCCAGAGTCCCACTCTGACGATCCATTCAGAGCGCGCTCCCATGAGACCGGATCGACGCCGTCTGCGTGCGCAAAATCTTTGTCTCACCATCGGGCCGTGAAAAGTAATCAGTCCGGTCGAGTCCGTGATGTAAGTCAGCAGAGAGGTGAGGTCGCTGTAGCCGACAAAAATCTTGGGGTGCGCTTTGATCTTGTTCAGATCGAGAATATCCAGAAGATAGTTTGAACCGTATCCGCCGCGGGCGCAGATGATAGCGCGTACTTCGTCGCGCGTGAACATCTCTTCCAGTTCGCGGGCGCGGCGCGTGGCCGATCCGGCGAAGTAGAGGTCTCGCTCCAGGATTGAATCGAAGTAGAAAGGTTTGTATCCAAGCTCGCGCAAGGCGGCGCAGCCGGCCTCCAAATCGTCAAGCTTGACGTTGCTGGCCGGGGCCACGATACCTACGGTGTCACCGAGTCGGAGCGCCGGCGGCCTGATGCGCGCAACTGTTTGAGATATAGCCATCTAAAGGCGAATCTTAAACCGTTACATTTACTGCAAACACTAAATAAAAAACTCGCCGCGGCAGACCAGTTGCGCGGGCCCGCGGAGGAAAACCTGACCGTCCTGCCAGCGAACGGTTTGAACTCCGCCGGGCGCGTGCACCCGCACCGGCGACTGGGCGCGCTTGGCCGCGATCGCAGCCACTGCGGAAGCGCACGAACCAGTGCCGGAAGACTGGGTCTCGCCGACTCCGCGCTCGAAAAATCTGACTTCGACATTACTCTTATCTTTAACGATTACCAGTTCAACATTAGTTCCCTGCTGGAAGCGAGGTTGACGACCGATCTCCGCCGCTTCGGTCTGCCAGGTTGGACTGAATTCCTTAACGAACATCACGTAGTGCGGGTTGCCCATGGAGACCGGAATGCCGCGCACTTCCGCAAATGCCAACCGAAGAAGCAATTCATCTCCGACCTGCGGCTTCGCCCATGGCGGTTTCGAACTCGTAGCTGGATTCGTTGCGACTGATCAGCGTGCATGTCTTGACTCCAGCGCCGGTTCGGATGGCAAAACTTTCTTTGGGCTGCTGCGAGCAGAGATACGCAGCGACGCAGCGGGTGCCATTGCCGGAAATCTCCGCTTCCGATCCGTCGGCGTTGAACAGGCGTGCCTGCACATCCGCATCCGTGCGCGGGAAAGAGCCACTCCACACCGTCCGCGCCCACGCCGTGATGGCGGTCGCAGATGCGACGGCTGAAATCTGCGATGTCTGCAGGAGCATCCACGCCATCGATGATCAGGAAGTCATTGCCGCAGGCATCTGCCTTCACAAAAGGAATGATTCGATCGGAGGGCGTCATTCCGGCTGTACCGGGCCCAGGGGTGTGACACTCTCGAGCACGGATGATTGCTTCAAGAGCTGCAGTACTTGCTTCTGCTCCCGGTTTGTCCCTGCCAAGTCAAACTGAAGGCGGACATGCTGGCGGGTTTCGGCGACAAGACACGTTGTCCATCATGGCGTGGATATGCTCCAGCGCGCCATTTACTTCCTCCTTCACAGCGTCCAGAGAAGCGCCGGTGACTTCGTAGCCATGCACAGTCAGCTTGAGATTGAGTCTCTGTTCGGCATTCCCTAGCAGGAACAGGCACAGCAAAACAAGGGCGGTGCCAAATACCGCGGTGACATACATTCCGCCGCCTACCGCCATGCCGACGGAAGCCACTACGAACAGCGTGGCGGCTGAGGTGATGCCAGTGACCAGATTGTTGCGGTTGTGCAGAATGGAACCGGCCCCGATGAAGCCGATGCCCGGAATGATCTGCGCTGCAATGCGGGTGTGATCGCCCAGGAATTTGACTGCCAGTGCGTCCGAGAGCAGCGTATACATGGCGGCGCCGACGCAGATAAAAAGATTGGTGCGCAGGCCGGCAGGGCGGTGCTTGGACTCGCGCTCCAGTCCGATAAGGCCGCCGAGCAGCGCAGCCAGCATCAGGCGCAACAAGGATATGCCCGCCACGGACATCTCGTTGCGCAGGGCCTCGTGGATGTGCTGGATGAGCGGCATGAGTGCGCTGGTGGCTGGATTTTATCACCGGAAAACTTGCCTTCCTTCGGCTTCGCGGGTGGCAAGTTAACGCAGATGATTACCGGGCAAGAGTCCGAGCGCGGTAGATCGTTGCCTTGGGCTCTCCCGATGCGCGAATCACCGCGAGAGGAACCAGGTCCTGTTGCTGCACGTCTTTGAGCACAGCAGCGGAAACTGCGTCTCCTTCGAAGGCAATGACGAAGTCAGCGTATTTCGCCGGATTGACCAGTGCGCGTTCCCATAGCCCGTCGAGATCAACAGGTTGCTTCCAGGTGCGATGGTTGCCTTCGTTGATGACCCGGCGCAGTGGGATGCCGGCCTGCTGCAGTGCGCCCACGTGGCTGCCCACGTACATAAGCAGGGTGGAATCGGGCGGCAACACTCTTACAAAGTCAGCGAGTTCGCGCTCTAGAGAAATGCGTGACCGGGAGTTGATCGCGGCCTCGCTAAACGTCACGGGAGCTGACCAGATCGACGCATAGCTGGTTGCGACGAATACCAGGACTGCGGCCGCTGCACCCACCTTGTACCCACGATGTTGCAATGACTGCGCAGTGAGGTAGAAGGCCAGAGTCACGAATACCGCGAACGCTGGGAGCAGTTCCAATCCGTAGCGCACGTTGTAATAGGAAAATGGCCACCACACTGGCATGAAGATCGGTACACCACTGTAGGCGACGGAGAGAGTGTAGAACGGCAGAGGAATCCAAAGCAGGAGCAGCGGCCAGAGGTTGGCTCGCGGCTGTTTCCAGCTGAGACTCGCGATCACTCCCGCCACGGCCAGCAGCAGCCAGAGTTTCTGCCAATTCTGCGCCGCGAGGTTCAACTCCGCCGACTTCAGAAAATAGCTGAACGCAGTTTGAAGATCATGCGTGCCGGGATGAGATGCACCCGGAGTTCTCTGCTCGATGGCCTTGGCCGAGTATGGGCCGTTGGCAAATTCCAGCGGATTGCGATAGACGATGGCGTTGTAAGCCAGCCAAAGCACGGGAGCGGCCGCTGCGATCAGAATGAATTTTGCGACTCCGCGGCGGTATTCTCTCTTCTTCGTGCGTAGCGCAACCGCGAGTGCAAGAACACACATCGCCGCCGCGAGAAACCACGCGTCGTAGCGCGTCAGGCACGCACCTGCCAGGCACAAGCCGCACTTAAGCAGTGGAGATGATGCGGCCGGCTGATTGCTCTCTTCGGACCTCGCGGACTCCGCACAAATTCGCTGAAGTAAACCATCGCCCAGATGAACAGCGCCAGGTAGAGCGCTTCGGTCATGGCCGTCGCTTGCAGATAGATCAGGTTCGGATTGGCGGCATAGATGATTGCTGCCAGCCAGGCTGCACATCTGATCATCAGGACGGGTTGAGCAGTCGACGCCGAGCCCGTCGCGGACGAGACGAAAGATTCCGATCGTCCCGAAGACGTAAGCTGCCATCGACGGAATTGATCCGCCGACTCCTGTCTTCCACATCCAGTTTGAAAGCAGAAACGGAATCATCAGAAGGTGCGGCAGGGGCAGCCACACCGTGCCTAATTGCAGCAGGCCAGGGGTGCGGGAATCGAATACACGGCGTGCGATGTTGATGTGCGCGACCGCATCGCCATAGAGCAGAATTTCGCCCCGCCGGAAGTAGAAGAGGAACGAAAGAATTGAAACGCACGCGGTAAGCCATGCCAGCAGGGCGGTTTCACGGTCCCAGCGCCGGATCGGCTGCAGCACTCATTCCAGGTGGGTCAGCTCGCGGAAGATTTGAAAGCGGGCGTCAATTTCTTCGCGGGTGAGCGATTGCAGGCGCTCGGTGCCGAAACGCTCGACCGCGAACGATCCCATTACGCCGCCGTAGAAGAGAGCGCGCTTCAGCACTTCGCGGCTGAGTTCTCCCTGCGAGGCGATGTATCCCATGAAGCCGCCGGCAAAAGAATCTCCGGCGCCGGTTGGGTCTTTGACTTCTTCGATGGGCAGCGCCGGCGCTCGAAAGGGATGGCGGCCGATACCGAATGCGCCTTCACGGAAGAAGATGGTTGCCCCGTATTCACCGTGCTTGATCACCAACGCTTGCGGACCCATGGCCAGGACTTTGAGCGCGGCGCGCGGAAGGTTGGTCTCTCCCGCCAGACTTTTGGCTTCGGTGTCGTTGATCAGCAACACGTCCACCAGTTTCAGGGTCTCGGCCAGTTCCTTGCGGGCGGTGTTGATCCAGTAATTCATGGTGTCGCCGCCGGTCAGGCGCACCGTCTTCATTTCTCGACGAACTGTCGCCTGCAACTCGGGTTGGATATTCGCCAGAAACAGAAACTCCGAGTCCTGATAGTGAGTGGGGATGTGCGGCTGAAAGTTCTGAAACACATTGAGGTCGGTGAAGTCGGTCTTGGCCTCGTTCAGATTGTCGAGATACTGTCCGCCCCAGCGAAAAGTTTTACCTTTGGCGTGTTCGATGCCGCGCGTGTCCACGCCGCGTTTCTTCAGAACATTTTCGTGCTCGGCGGTAAAATCCTCGCCCACGATCGCGACCACGCGGACATCGGTGAAATAGCTGGCGGCCAGCGCGAAGTATGTGGCCGCGCCGCCGAGGACGCCTTCCACTTTGCCGGAAGGGCTGGCAATGGTATCGAACGCTACAGAACCGACTGCGACAATGCTCATGCCTTTTTGGCCTTCAGATATTTATCCAGAATGAGTTTCAATTTTTTACGGGTGGCGGCGGGAATCTTGCTGCGGTCGGTGATGATGGCATGCGCGAGAGATGAGCCGCACTTGCAGGCACGATCTTTCGGCATGGCAGAGATCGTCTCGCGCACGACCCGGGTCGCGTTCTCGGCATTTTTCAGCAGCACGGCCACGATCTGGTCCACGGTCACCGAGTCATGGTGAGGATGCCAGCAGTCGTAGTCGGTGACCATGGCAACGGTGACGTAGCAAATCTCCGCTTCGCGGGCCAGCTTGGCTTCCTGCAGGTTGGTCATGCCGATGACGTCCATGCCCCAACTGCGATAGACGTTGGATTCTGCCTTGGTCGAAAACTGCGGACCTTCCATGCAGACATAAGTGCCGCCGCGCTTGCCGGTCACGCCAGCCTTTTTGCACGCGCCTTCCACGACCTGGGCGAGTTGAGGACAGATGGGATCGGCGAAGGCGATGTGGGCCACGATGCCGTTTCCGAAAAATGTGTCGACGCGGTGGCGGGTGCGGTCGAAGAACTGATCGGGGATCACGAACTCCAGCGGCTTGTGTTCTTCCTTCAACGAACCCACGGCGGAGATTGAAACGATGCGGTCGACACCCAGTTGCTTGAAACCGTAAATGTTGGCGCGGAAATTCAGCTCGGTGGGGAGAATGCGGTGTCCGCGGCCGTGGCGAGCCAGGAAGGCAACTTTGCGGCCTTCGAGCGTGCCCAGGACGTAGGCGTCCGAAGGTTTGCCGAATGGGGTCTTGAGGCGCACCTCTTTGATTTTGGTGAGGCCGGGCATCGAGTAGAGCCCGCTGCCGCCAATAATTCCAATTTCTGCTTGTGCCAAAGGTCTCCTCGGAAGTCTTCGCAAGACTGAGCGACAAAGTGGTGATTATACAGAAGGAAGCTTGGCTGTGTGGGACCGGGTTTCGACCCGGTCGGGCGGTCGAGGCCCGTTCGGTTCTGATCACGTGAGCCCTGCGGCCCTTCGGGCCGCCTGACCGGGTCGAAGACCCGGTCCCACACATCAAACCTATGGCGGCGACCGCGCCGAAAATTTCATGGTCCAGATTATCTGTCGTCGCCTGGTCAAGGCTTTCGGCGACCATCACGGTGTCGCCCTGCACGTCGATGACGACGGTGCCGTCTTCCGTCAGCCACGCGCGTTTGCCAGTCAGATGGTCTAAGGCTTCGGCTTGAACCGCTGGGTCTTTGCCATCTTCCGGCACGTCGCGCACGTGAAGGTAGCGTTTGCTTATGGCTGAGGCATAGATCGCGGCAAAATTGGACGCCTTTTCCGGACTGGACCAGCGTGACGCGTACAGCAGACCTAGCGGCGCAGCCGGATCGGCCTTCGAGCGCACCGCATAGTAGTAGCCGCCTCGCCAGTGGGGATATAACTTGTCCGAAACCTGAATGCCGGCATACTGATCGACCAGCACGGCCACATCGAACTCTCCGACCGAGCCCACATCGAAACGCTCATAGTTCTTGAAGACCTGGCGGAAGTCGGGGACATTCATCGGCTCCAGGCGTTCGCCTGAGAGATAAGTCTGCGGTTCCATGATCTGGCGCGTGGTCCGCGGGGGATTGCGGAAAAGTTCCGCAAAGGCCTTTTCTTTTCCACCCTTGATCATCAGGTCGGCGATGAAGTCGATGCCGTAGCGATAGGGGAAAGTCAGGGCCTCCTTCATATAGATGGGTGCGTTGTGGAATTGCACGGCGTCGGCGGTGCCGACCATCATGCCGTCTTTCAGGGACTGGACCACTTGCGGCGAGTCCTTCAGCGACAGGCCCATCGGTTCGAGCATGTAATCCACGAGCACGACCATGGCCTGGCCTTCGACCACGGCCTGGCGGGTGGTGCTGATCTCGTCGTTCTCGATGTCCTGCGCGGTGATTTCCTTCTTCTTGGCCAGATCGGCGTCTGCCGGCTTCATATATTTTTCGAGATTGAAAGACTGGTCCTGCAGGGCATGGGTCAATTCGTGGGCCAGCACCGGCTTTTGCTGGTCGACGCCCAGCCAGTCGAGAAGATTCACGGTCCTGGTTTTGGGATCGTAGTATCCCGCGACCTGCTCTTTCAGCAGCGCCACCAGAAACGTCCCCAGGTCGAAGTCTCGGGGCAGCAGCCCAAATTTCTTGAGCACCAACTCGGAGCGGCGCAGGCGCTTGGCATCTTCGTCCTCGCTGGTGTGCTTGGTGACATAGGCTTCCACTTCATCGCGGCTGACCAGTTGGCGCTTGACCTCGTGCTTGATGGGAAGCAGCGTGTCTTTGCTGGCAAAGCGCAGAATCTCGTCCACCGAGCGGAAGAGTTTCTCCGCTTCCTGTGGCGAAATCTTCTGCTCTTCGGTTGATGGAGCGGCGGTTGATGGTGTGGTCGCGGGTGACTCGCCCGCGGCTTTCTGTTTTTCATCCGACTGCCCCGCCTGTGCCTGCCCAAAAGCAGAGAACAGAAGAAGAATCAGAAGCAGCGGAAGTATCGGAGCTTTGGATCGCGTACCCAGTTGTGAACTTGGCCATTGAGATGAGTTTATACTTTCCGCATGAGCGTCAATTTATGGACCTCAACTGAACACGCGCTCGACTATCTTAGCCGCGCCGACTCGATCCCGCACCGGGTCGAAGGCGAGTCGACGCTACTCGAATTTGTTCCGCCGACCGTGAAGCGAATTCTTGACCTCGGCACGGGAGACGGACGGTTGCTCGCACTGGTCAAACTGGACCATCCGGATGTCACGGCGACGGCCATTGATTTTTCTCCCGCCATGCTGGAAGCGGCGCGGCGTCGTTTTGCGGACGATCGCTCGGTCACGGTCCTGGCCCACAATCTTGAAGACCCCCTACCGGAGCTGGGCAGTTTTGACGCGGTGGTTTCGAGCTTCGCTATTCATCATCTCATTCACGAGCGGAAGCGGGCTCTCTACGCAGAGATTTATGCCAGGCTGAATCCTGGTGGAGTTTTTTGCAATCTCGAACATGTGGCGTCTCCTACGCCCCAGCTTCACGAAGAATTCCTGGGCCGTATCGGGTGCACATCAGAGACAGAAGACCCTTCGAACAAACTGCTGGACCTGGAAGTCCAACTGGGATGGTTGCGCGAGATTGGCTTCCGCGATGTGGATTGCCACTGGAAGTGGCGTGAACTGGCACTGTTGACGGGGCGGCGGGATTGACTTCGATAAGAGACTATGTGGCCGCGCCGGCTGATGAGGGCGGCCCGGAAATAGGTGCTCACGTGCCTCTCGAGATTTACCATTTTGGGAACCATCGCTCCTAGTGTGATCCCCGTCACATCTTTTGAATCCCTTTGAGTTCAGAATTGACGTTGAAAGCGTCGTGGAAGCGCACGGCTTTCAGCCGTGCAGAACACGTCACCACGGGAGGCGGCTTTAGCCGCTGTGGACAACTTCGCGGACCGCATATTTTTCGTAACTTCTGTGACGTGGGGACGCCGGTCTCTGTTTCAATCCGAACGGGCCGCACGGTTGTTGCTGGACACGATGTTCAGCTATCGCGAACGCGGGATCTTCCAGCTATACGAATTCGTGATCATGCCCGACCATATTCATCTTTTGCTGGCACCGAAGGCTGGGGTCGCACTGGAACGGGCGATGCAATTCATCAAAGGCGGCTTTTCTCATCGCTTTATGAAGGAAACCGGTTCAAGAATGGAAATCTGGCAACGGAGTTTTACGAATCATCGTATTCGGGATTGGACAGACTTCGAAAAGCACCGGCGATATATTCATCTGAATCCTGTTCGCGCGGGACTCGTCGAGATCCCTATGGACTATCCATATTCGTCCGCACATCCTGGAGTCGTGGTCGATGAGGCGCCACAGCGGCTGAAGCCGGTCGCTTGAGACTCTGATCGGCACGGCTGAATCCGTGCCCTTCCACGGCGCCGCATGCATTTAGTGGCGAGCTCCCGAGCGGCATATGGGTCGAGATGGAGATTGTTCTGCTCAACGGGCGAGCCAACATTCAACCCTATATTTGCCTGAAAGCGGGCACTGGGTGAGTTCCCCAAAAAACTATCCATATTCGTCCGCGCACGCTGGGTCATGGTCGATGTGGCGCCACAGCGGCTAAAGCCGCTTGCTTAGCGCTTTTATCGGCACGGCTGGAAGCCGTGCCCTTCCACGGCGCTGCTGGCGGCCGTGGCGAACTTCCAACGAAACCGGACGGCACTGCACCCGAACGTGGCGAACGTCCGATTAGCGGTTTTGCTCATGATGAATTCGAGATCACAAATCAGACGTTTGCGCTGTCGTGGAAGCGCACGGCTTTCAGCCGTGCGACAAGCGGCACTACGGGACGCGGCTTTAGCCGCTGTGGCGCGTTCTGAAAGTCAGCTTGCCACTTTCTTCGCTACCCACTCTCCCGCTTCGCGCGTCCCTAAACTGCCCCCGATATCCTGCGTGGTCTTTTTTTGCCGTACGGCTTCGAGCACTGCGGCTTCGATCTTTTCAGCCTCCGGCGTCATGCCTAAATGCGCCAGCATCATCGCTGCAGTCAAGACGGCTCCCAGCGGGTTCGCGACATTCTTTCCTGCAAGGGGCGGCGCGGAGCCGTGGACCGGCTCGAACATCGACGTCTTCCCGGGATGAATATTTCCGCTGGCGGCCATGCCGAGGCCGCCCTGCAGGCCGGCGGCCAGGTCGGTGATGATGTCGCCGAACATGTTGTTGGTCACGATCACGTCGAACTGGCGCGGGTCGCGGACCATCTGGGTGCAGAGAGCGTCCACGTACATGTGCTGCGGCGTGATCTGCGGATACTCGCGGCCCACTTCTTTGAACACTCGCTGCCACAGTCCTCCCGCGTAGGTCATGGCATTCGACTTGTCGCACATGAGGACGCTCTTGCGCGCCGTGCCGTCCTGCTTCTGGTGACGTTCGCAGTATTCGAAGGCGTAGCGGATCACTCGCTCCACGCCTTTGCGGGTGTTGATGTCTTCCTGCACCGCGACCTCGTCCGGTGTGCCCTGCTTGAAGACGCCGCCGGCGTCAACGTAGACGCCCTCGGTGTTTTCACGCACTACGACAAAATCAATGTCTTTAGGCTCGATTCCTTTCAGCGGGCATAGCGACGCATCCAGCAGGCGCACCGGGCGCACGTTGGCGTACAAATCCATCTTGAAGCGCATGCCCAGCAGGATTTCTTTGGCATGAATATTCGAGGCCACGCGAGGATCGCCGAATGCGCCCAGCAGGATGGCGTCGAAATCTCGATCGAGCATGGCGAAGCCGTCCGGCGGAACGGTTACGCCGTCGGCCAGGTAGCGATTGGCGCTCCAGTCGAAATGGGTCAGCTCGACGTCGGCGCCCGAGGCCTGGATGACGTTCACGGCCTGTGCGATGACCTCGGGGCCAATGCCGTCACCGGGAATAACAGCGATTCGTTTCTTTTGGCTCACGGGTTGGAAGGTTATCAACTCGGTCGGAAGTTGTCATTCCGAGGTGCGTGCAGGATGGGCGCGACGCCCGTCCTCCATCATTACTCCGCTATAATCAAATCAAGAGAAAATGAGTGTGATGACACAGGATGATAGCGTCTCGGCACAGCCGGCCATCGCCGACCACGGCGATGTACGTGGCGAGTTTCAGGCCCTGGTTTCCGCGTCTGGAATCTACGATTTAAGGTCGAGAGCCAAGATTTCGCTTACTGGCGGCGACCGGACGCGCTGGCTGAACGGAATGGTCACGAACAATATCCGCGATCTTGAGCGCGGGCACGGGGTATACGCTTTTCTGCTCAATCCGCAGGGACATATTCTCGGCGATTTGTACGCCTACAATCGAGGGGAGTCGTTGCTGGTTGACACCGACCAGTCGCAGGTGGAGAAAATCCTTGCCGTCTTCGACAAGTACATCATCATGGACGACGTCGAGGTTGCGAATATCACGGACCAGATGAGCGCGCGTCGGAATCGCAGGACCGAAGTCAGGAGAAACGCTTCGGGCAGCGGGATTTGAGGTACCCGACCTCAAGCCGTTGCAATTTGTCGAGACGACGTGGCAGCAAATCGGCGTGACGTTGGTCCGCGGAGACAATCCGCAGGTGGAGTCTTTCGAATTGTGGCTGGCGCCCGACGATGCCGAGAAGGTTTCTGAAGCGTTGTTGAAAGCTGGGGCGACGCCGGTGGGCACTGCTGCGTTCGATCTGTTGCGCATTGCGGCAGGAGTTCCCCGCTACGGCGTCGACATCCGCGAACGGGACTTACCCCAGGAGACAGAGCAGGAACGCGCTTTGAATTTTTCCAAGGGCTGCTACGTGGGCCAGGAGATTGTGGAACGCATCCGATCGCGCGGACAGGTCCGCCGCAAATTCACCGGCTTTGAGATCGAGGGCCAGCTGCCAGCATCTGGTAGCAAGATCCAAGTAGACGGGAAAGACGTTGGCGAGATCACGAGCGTTGCTTCCCTGCCCCTCACTGATGGCGAACGGCGAGTGGCGCTGGGTTATATCCGCCGCGAAGTCGCCACGCCGGGCAAACGAGTTGAAGCCGGCGGCATCGCCGCTACTGTGGCGAATTTGCCCTTTACGGAAATATTCAAGTAGTAGAAGAAGGAACGATATATGTCTGAGAAAAAGCAGGAGAGCTTTACCGTAACTGATCGGCGACTATTCACGCCCGATGGTGAACTGCGGCGCGAACTCAGCGAAGAGGAGATCTCAACCTCGAAACCGCCAGCCCCCGCGGCGGCGGAGACCAACGTTGCGTCCATCGCATCCGAGCCTTCTACTTCCAGTCAGTCTGCGGCCAATGAATCTGCACCGGAGCAGGCAGCGCCGTCTGACCTCGATCCGTCTGTGCCGCCACCGCCTACCGCGGCTGAGCAGAAGGAACAGGCCGACGCCTACCACAAGTCAGCGAAAGAACTTGATGCCCGCGTTGAACTCAGCGGGCACTCCGCAAAAGAAATGACCATGACGTTCGAGCGCTTCATGGCTTCGCTCTATATGACTGCCATGCTGCAGCTCGGATTAATGCAAGAGGAGAGAGGACAGCCGCGGATTGATCTGCTGGGGGCGCGCCAGACGGTAGACACGCTCGGTCTACTGGCGGAGAAAACCAAGGGCAATCTCACGCCGGCGGAAGAAAACTTTTTACAGAATTGTCTCTACGAACTGCGTATGGCCTACGTGGAAGTGACCAACGCCCTGGCCCGTCCGCCACAGGCGACGGGTACGAATCCTGCGAAGCGATGAAAGCCACGCTTACGGTGCTGGGTAGCGGTACGTCTATGGGCGTGCCTACCATTGGCTGCGAATGCGCCGTCTGCCGATCCTCTGACCCGCGCGACCGGCGCACCCGGCCTTCCGTGCTGATTGAGTATGGCGGGAAGAGTGTGCTGATCGATACCACTCCGGATTTCCGGGAGCAGGCCATCCGCGAAAATATTCGCAGCCTGGATGCGGTGCTCTACACCCACGCCCACGCCGACCATATTCTGGGAATTGATGATTTGCGGCCGTTGAGTTTTCGTCACAAGCCGGGCAAGCTGCCGCTGTATGCCCGTCCTGATGTGGCTGAGTTCATACGCAATATGTTCCGGTACATTTTCGACGCTGAATACAAATTTGGCGGACTGCCCCAGGTAGAACTCAAGGCGCTGGATGGGCCGGTGGCGCTGTTCGGTGCGCGCTTCGAGCCTGTGACCGTGATCCACGGCGAGACTGAAATCTACGGCTATCGCTTTGGGTCGGCTGCGTATCTGACAGATCACAGCGTTGTACCTGAAGCTTCGTTTGATCAGTTGCGGGATCTCGACATTTTGTTTCTCGACGCGCTGCGGCACAAGCCGCATCCCACGCATTCGACAGTTGAAAATTCGTTGCGCATCGTGGAGCGGGTCAAACCCCGGCGCGCGTTCTTTACTCACATCTGTCACGATCTGCCGCATGAAGAGACCAACGCATCACTGCCGGCGCATGTCCGACTTTCGTACGATGGGATGAAACTGGAGTTTGAAATTTAGGGAAAAGCTTTTAACCGCAAAGGGCGCAAAGAAATACCGCAAAGATCGCAAAGGGACCCGAGACGAATACCTGGCCTGAGCCCTGAGAGAGTTTGGACTAGCCAGGAGCAGAAGCTCACTTCATGTATATTTTTCACAAACTCGCAGATGTTCCCGCCGGCTTTGGGCCGACGCTGGTGAGCATTGGGAACTTTGATGGCGTCCATCGCGCGCATAGCTGCGTACTCAAAGAGATCGTCGAACGGGCGCGGCAGCAGGGGGCCAAGGCGATGGCGGTGACCTTTGAGCCTCATCCGGTGCGCATTTTGAGGCCGGACTCCGGACTTAAGCTGATCACACCCACTCCGGAAAAACTTCGACTGCTCGAGGCGAGCGGCCTGGATGCGGTGCTGCTTCTGCCTTTCGGACGCGACCTATCGCTGATGACTCCGCGGCAGTTTGCGGAAGAAATACTTCACAAACAACTGCACGCCCGCGAAGTGCATGAAGGCTTCAACTTTCATTTTGGCCACAAGGCTGCAGGCAATGTGGAGATGCTGGCCGAGTTCGGGCGCGAGATGGGTTTCGAGGTCAAGGTTTATCCCGAGATGAAGTTGCGCGGGGAGCCTGTGTCCAGCAGCCAGGTGCGCAAACTTCTTGAGCGAAGGACGAGTCAGCCGCGCCAGGCATTTGCTGGGGCATCCCTTCAGCATGCTTTCCACTCCGGGCCGCGGGCGAGGGTATGGCTCGAAGTACACAGTTCCCACGATCAACCTCAGCCGTTACGAAGAATTGGTGCCTCGGGACGGCGTCTACATCACCCGCACCCGGGTGGGCGACGAATGCTTCGACTCGGTCACGAACGTTGGCGGCCGTCCCACGTTTGGGGCGGAGTCATTTGCGGTTGAAAGCCATCTCCTGAACTTTCATCCCATTGAACTGACGGCCGACACCGAAGTCGAGATTTATTTCTTACAGCGCCTGCGCGACGAAATAAAGTTTCCTTCGGTGGATGCGCTGCGTGAACAGATCGCGCGCGATGTGCGCAAGGCGCGCCGATACTTCCACCTGTTGAAAGCCGCGTAGAAAAACTTCGTGTCGTTCCATCGTGCCTATGCTTTGAACCACGGAGGGCACTGAGGACACGGAGTTTTTTTAGTTTGCCAATCGTCCGCTGACCATTAACAATCCGTCCAATGCCAACGAGCTTCGGCTTCCCTTTCGCGCAGGCGACCTCCGCCCAACGCCGGACTCTGTTGGCTGCCGCCCTGGGCTGGATGCTTGATGCATTCGACGCCATGCTCTACGCCCTGGTGCTGGCGCACGTCATGCGCGACCTGGGCATGACGAAGGGCACGGCAGGTTTTCTCAACAGCCTGACCCTGCTGGCGTCAGGGATCGGCGGCGTTGCCTTCGGATTCATTGCCGATCGACTGGGCCGTAAACGCGCCCTCATGCTCAGCATCCTGACGTATTCAGTTTGTTCTTTCGCCTCCGGCCTCGCGACCTCGGTGCTGATGCTCGCCGTCTTCCGTTTCATCCTCGGGCTGGGCATGGGAGGAGAGTGGAACACCGGCGCTACCCTGGTGGCAGAGACCTGGCCCACGGAGTTGCGGGCCAAGGCCATCTCGATTGTTCAGAGTTCGTGGGCGATCGGCTACGCGCTGGCCGCTCTGGCGGTCGGAATCGTGCTGCACTATGCCGATTGGCGAATGGCATTCTTCGTTGGCATACTGCCCGCGCTGGTTGTGTTGTGGATTCGCCGCGGCGTGCCTGAGTCGGAGATGTGGCAGGAACGTCAGGGCGGGAGCCGGGGCGCTTTAGTTCGCAACTCTGCCGCGAGCGGGCCGCAGACCGGATTCGCCGGGCTCTTCAGACCTCCGTATGCGAAACATACTCTGGCGTTGCTGTTTATGAATTTCTTCGGGATGTTTGCCTGGTGGGGGCTCTTTACCTGGATTCCGCCTTATCTGTCTTTGCCGGTCGAGCAAGGTGGGCGCGGTTTCGGAATCATGGGAACAACAACTTTGCTGGTGGTGTTGAACCTGGTGGGAATGTTTCCCGGATATGCCAGCTTTGGCTGGGTCGCCGACTGGTTGGGGCGTCGCAAGTCATTTCTCGTGTACACATTCATGGCGGCGTTGATTGTGCCGATTTATGCGGCGGCGCGGGCACCTTGGGCAGTGATGGTATTAGGCACCGTGCTGGCGTTCTTCGGGACCGGCTTCTTTTCCGGCTCGGGAATTATCGGAAGCGAAATCTTTCCTACTGAAGTACGAGCGCGGGCGCTGGGTTTTACCTACAACGGCGCACGCACCATGAGTTCGATCGCACCGTTTGTGATCGGGCGCGTGGGACAGACAAAAGGTTTGGGTTGGGCGTTCTATTTGTGCGGAGCTTCTTTCCTGCTGGCGTGTCTGGTGGCCACGCAGCTGCCTGAAACCAAGGGGAAGCAACTGGAATAACCCGCATCTGCGCGGCCACCCGTGATTAGAGCCTTCGCATGGAGATCGAAATTCCAGTAACATATCCGCCGCGAGCGGGGAGTGACCGATGTCATTTGGAGGACCGGTACCGTCGGGCCCACCGTCTATACAGGATGCAGGATTTTTGATCAGTGCCGGACTGATCGGATTGGCTTGGCTCTTGTTTAGCGTGCACCGTAAGAAAGTAACGAAACGCGACTGGTTGAAGGTATTACTCTTTTCGGCAGTCATTCTGCTGTTTATCGTGGGAGGTATTGTTGAACTGTCCGAAGTTCGGTAGCTGTCTGAAACCGCAAATCGCGTGTGAGGTCTCCGAATCGATCCTATCCAGCCCCACAATCACTTAGAGTTTCCAGCCTGTGTTTTTAATTCATTCCCTTCCCGCTTTTCCTTTTCGACTGGACAACCGAAAGCAAACGATATAAAAAGAAAGGTCAATCATAAGCCCGGGTTTCGGGGAAAACGTGCTTAACGAAGAACGCCGGCGGGCCATCATCGAGATTCTGGAGCGGGACGGCCGTGTGCTGGTCGCCGACATGGCGCGGAAGTTCGACACTTCCCAAGTCACGATCCGCAAAGACCTGGAGATCCTGCACGCGCACGGACTGGTGCATCGCACCCATGGCGGCGCATTGCCGGCCCGCGAGGGTGCGCTGGAAGATCCCACTCTGCGAGAGAAAGAGAAGCTGCACCGCAAAGAGAAGCTGCGGATTGCGGCCGCCGCAGCGGCACAGGTAAAGGAAGGCCAGGTGGTCATTCTCGATTCCGGCACCACCACCACCGCCATCGCGCGGGAGTTGCGCAGCTTTCATAACATTACGATTATTACCAACGCGTTGAACATCGCGGCCGAGCTCACCGGCGCTCCGGTCGAAGTGATCCTGACCGGCGGCACGCTGCGCAAGAATTCGTTTTCACTGGTGGGCCCGATTGCGGAGGAGACCCTGCGGCGATTGAACGCCGATATTCTGTTTCTCGGGGTGGACGGTTTTGATGTGCACTACGGCCTGAGCACTCCCAATCTTCTGGAAGCGAAAGTGAATCGCGTCATGGTGGAAATTGCGAAGCGCACGGTGGCGGTGTGCGATTCCAGCAAGTTTGGCCGACGGAGCTTGTCCATGATTGTTCCGCCTTCGGCTTTGCAGGAGGTTGTCACGGACCACGGTGTTCCCAAGTCCGACCTGCGAGCGCTGAAGAAAATCGGGGTTGAGGTGACGCTTGTCTGACACACGGACGGTTGAGCCGTCCACGAAAGCAGTTGCGGGAGCTTATTCCCTCGCTGAAATCCTGTCCCAGCCCGAGTTCTGGGGCCGCTGCCTGGAAGCGTTGCAGCGCCAGGGATCGCTGGCTGAGACCCGGCAGCCCTTCCGGTCTGCCAGGGAATGGTTGTTTGTCGGTTGCGGCTCGAGTTACTACATCGCGCTTTCGGCAGCGGCGGCGTGGAGCAGCATCACGGGCATGCGGGCTCGAGCCATTCCCGCTTCCGAGTTGTTGCTTTTTCCCGAGATCGTGCTGGCCGGGTCAGAAAATCTTGCGGCGGTAGTGATCTCGCGATCAGGCCGTACATCGGAAGCGGTGCGAGCTGCGCAGGTGCTGGAAGGCGAGAAGAACATTCGCGTTCTGGCCGTCACCGGAACACCCGATCAACCACTCGAACAGACGGCAACCGCGACCCTGCCGCTGCTTCCCTGTGACGAGCAAAGTACGGTGATGACTCGCTCATTTACTTCCATGCTGATCGGCCTGCAATACCTGGCGGCCTGCGAGGCCAACAATTCGGCGCTTTTGAACTGGTTCAGCAAATTGCCTGGGTTAGCTCAGAAGGCCATGAACAGCTCTGCAGCCGCGAGTCAGCGAATTCATTGCGGCGCGGCAGTTTGCCGACTACGTGTGTCTGGGCCAGGGGCCGCTCTATGGCCTGGCTTGCGAGACCGCGCTCAAGGTCAACGAGATGTCGGTTTCTTACGCGCAGAACTTTCATACTTTGGAATTCCGCCATGGACCCAAGTCGATCGTTGGACCTGAAACACTCGTAATGTTTCTGCTGTCCGAACAGGGCTACGATGCGGAGTGTGAAGTGCTGCAAGAGGTCAAGCGTCTGGGCGGCACCACATTGACGGTCACCAACCGGGCAGACACTCGTGCCCGCGCTGCCTCCGATTTTCTAGTTGAGTTCGACTTCGAACTGCCGGAACTGGTGCGGTTGGCGCCGCACGTTTTTGCCGGCCAACTGACAGGTCTCTACACGGGATTGAAGAAGGGTCTCGACCCGGACAATCCGCGGCATTTGAGTCGCGTGGTCGTCCTGGATGAAGAAGCAGTCGAGCCCGCCCAATCGTAATTGAGAGGGCTTCCGCTCTTTCCGGCTTTCGATTGCTTTCTTTTTTATTCTGCTTGACGCCTGACCCGTCGGGGCCGCGTCTGTCCTCTCCCCTCGCATCGTTGTTAAGTGCTGTCAGAGCCGTGATTTTGCCTCCTTGCAGCAATCCTTTGAATTGGCCGCATTCGCGTTTTGCGGGGCCTGAAACCCGACTTTTGTCTTGACAATGAATGCAGAACGAAAGTAAAAGTAAGAGATCGTAACAATTCAGTACAAGTCAATTTTGACGATCCGGCGCACCGCGCACTCTGCAGCGAAATGCCGGCGAACCAGTTTCAGGAGGATTGTCATGCCACATCTGGCTCGTGTCCGACTTCCAATTCTTCTTCTTGCGGTGGTCTACCTTGTCTCCTCCGTACCGATGTGGGCGCAAAAAGACGCGGGTAGCATTGTCGGGACAGTCAAGGACCAGACCGGCGCGATTGTCGCCAACGCCAAGGTCACGGTAAGTGATGTGGAGCGTGGTATTCGCCTGGAGACGACTACAAACGAATCAGGCGAATACGTCGCGGGCCCGCTTCGGGTTGGGCGCTATACGGTGACGGTAGAGCATCCGGGATTCAAGAGGTCAGTCACGCCGCCAGTCGACCTGGATGTGCAGCAGCGCATCGCTTTGAATGTTGCGCTGCAAGTCGGCCAGATATCGGAATCCATTGAAGTGACGGCAGCCACTCCCCTGCTCGAAACAGAAACATCTGAACTCGGCCAGGTGGTAGACAACAAGCGGATGGCCAACCTGCCGCTCAACGGGCGCAACTTTGCCCAGCTTGCATTGCTGACGGCTGGCACCGCGCCCAGCGAACCCGGCGCGCGGGACGAAGGCGGCTTCGGATTTTCCGCCAATGGAGCGCGGTCGCTGCAGAACAATTTTCTGCTGGATGGCGTGGACAATAATTCCAACCTGCCTGACTTGCTGAACGAAACGAATTATGTGATCCAGCCTTCCGTGGAGGCGATCGAGGAGTTCAAAGTCCAGACCAACGCCTACAGCGCCGAATTCGGCCGGGGCAATGGCGCAATCATCAACGCCACGATCAAGTCGGGGACCAACCAGTTCCATGGCAGCGCCTACGAATTTCTGCGCAACGAAAAATTGGATGCCAAGAATTTCTTTGACGATCCCAATAGCCCGATTGCCCCATACAAGCAGAACCAGTTCGGCTTTACGATTGGCGGGCCGATCGTTCGCAACCGCACATTTTTCTTTGCAGACTATGAAGGACTGCGGATCCGGCAGGCACAGACCATGACTTCGTTTGTGCCCACGGCGGCGCAGCTGTCCGGCGACTTCTCTGATCAGCTTGATCTGACGAATCCGCAACAGGCTTTGGCCGCCGACGGGGTGACTATGATTCCGGCGCTCGATTGCGCCGGGCATCCCACCTTCGCCGGAGAAATCTTCAATGCGCGCCAGGCCCAGAACAGTGGGCTTTATGCCAGCGGGCTGTGCGGAGTGCCATTCGGGGCGTACGACGCGGGCGGCAATCCGACGAATATTATTCCCCAAGGCCAGCTTGATCCGCTCTCGCTGGCAATTGCCAGGCTTTATCCCGCTCCGAACGTCAACGGAAACGGGTTTAACTTTCTTTCGAATCCGGTACGCAGCGAGACCCGCAACAATTTCGACGTTCGCATTGACCAGAAATTCTCCGATAAGGACTACGCTTTCTTCCGATTCAGCTACGAAGACCAGCCCAGCCTGATTCCCGGGCCCTTCGATACGACGGGTGGCGACGGCGGCGGGTTCTTTAGCGGTGACGAAGACAATGCGTATCGCAGTTTCGCCACCAGTTGGACCCATCTGTTCCGCAGCAACCTGACCAATGAGTTCCGGCTGGGTTACAACCGGGTCAATTCGCAGCGTCAGCAGATCAATGCGGACAAGACCAGCGAAGACTTGCTGAACTTTCCTGGCGGTTTCCCCGGCATTCCTAACGTGCCTGGCAACGGCGGCCTGCCGCAACTGACGTTCAACGACATTAACCAGATTGGCAGCCCGACGTTCTTGCCTTCGCACGAGGTGCAGAACACTTATGGCCTCTCGGAAAATCTGACCTGGGTGCGGGGAAGTCACTCTTTCAAATTCGGGACCGATATCCGATCGGAAGAATTTACGATTTTCCAACCCGCGGCGCCTCGCGGCACGCTCGACTTTGGTCCTGGGCTCACCGACAACCCCGCCGTGCCATTCAGCGGCGGCTCTGGCTTCGCATCCTTCCTGGTGGGCTTGAGCGATGGCGGCAGCATCAACAACCTGCACAACATTGACTATCACCACCAGGTTTATGCCTTCTACGCGCAGGATGACTGGAAGGTCACTCCGAACCTCACGCTGAACCTGGGGCTCCGCTACGAACTCTTTACCACTATCAAAGAGCGCAACAACGAACTCGGCACTTTCGACCTTTCGACCGGAGCCCTGATCGTACCCAAGGGCATCACTGCGCAGCTGACGCCGCAACTAGCCGCAATCGTTCCGGTGCAGGCTACTGGCACTCCGGGATTGATCTCTCCCGACACCAACAATTTTGCTCCTCGAATCGGCCTGGCGTACAAGGTGAGTCCGAAGTTTGTCGTGCGCGCGGGTTACGGCATCTTTTACGGCGGCGACGAGGCTGGACCGTACTCGAATCCGAGCATGGGATTTAACCCACCGTTCTTCATCAATAAGAATTTCACCAATCCCTGTGGCGCGGCTTCGGCCAACCCGGCGACCGTGGACTGTTCCATTCCCGGCATACCGACGCTGTCTGCCGGATTCCCGGCGAATTCTCTGACCGACCCTGATCCACCACCACTTTTCTTCTCGCTCGATCCCAAGCTGGTTACGCCTTACATGCAGCAGTGGCATCTCTCGACGCAATATGAGTTGCCTTCGAACACCGTGTTTGAAGTCACCTATGCGGGATCGCGTGGACTGAAGCAGTACATCTATCTGAATGGCAACCAGGCGGAACCGAATCCCGATCCCAATTTGCCGTTTGCGGACCGCCGCCCGCTACCCCAGCTCGACGGCTTCATTGGCTGGTTCCGCTCGGCGGGCTTTTCGAATTACAACTCGCTGCAGACGCGGGTTGAGAAACGATTCTCGCGCGGGCTCACGTTCCTGGCTTCGTACACCTGGGCCCATGCTTTGGATATTGCATCGAACGCGGACCTCGGGGCGCAGAACGGCGGTGACTTCCGCGATTTCAGAAACCCCTCACAGGAATACGGCAATTCTGATTTTGACATCCGCCATCGTTTTGTCTTCAGCTACCTGTACGAACTGCCGATCGGCCACGGGAAACGAATGATGGGCAATGCCAGCGGAGCGCTGAACCAGATCGTGGGCGGATGGCAAGTGGGCGGGATTACGTCGGTCTCAACCGGAAACTGGTTCACCATACTGGACGACAACGGGGTTGCGAACTCGGACGGCCAGCAGCGGCCCGATCTGATCGGCGATCCGCGCGGCCCGCACTGCGAGCCGAATACCTTCTTCAACACTTGCGCCTTTGCCGATCCGCCCTCGGGATCGTTTGGCAACGTCAGCCGCAACAGCGTGCAAGGGCCTGGTTACCAGATCTGGGATTTCTCGGTCTTCAAGAACTTCGCCATTACCGAACGCACCAAGCTGGAATTTCGCGCTGAGTTTTTCAACGTGTTCAATCACCCCAACCTTCAGTTTGCCAAGTCAGGGCCGCAAAACTCGATCAATACGACTACATTTGGCACACCGCAGTTTGGATTCCTGACCGGAGCGCGCGATCCGCGACAGGTCCAGTTGGCGCTGAAATTGTCGTTCTAAAAAACACCGTTCTATAGAATGGTGGCCTTCTCATGAGATGCCATCTGTCGAGCGTCGGGGTGATGGTGTGCCTGCTCTGCACACTGTCTTCTGTCATCACAACTGCCCAGGAATCTCCCAACCTCACTGAAATCAGCAGTGGATGGAGGATGACGTCAGCGAAGAACGTCACCGTTGACGACGCATTGGTCTCGCAAGCTTCCTTTGACGCGTCGCATTGGTATGCCGCGCAGCACATGCCCGCCACGGTTCTGCAGATCCTGCAGGAAAACGGAGTCTACAAGGACTTGTATTTCGGCATGAACCTGTCCACTCCCGGAGATCTCTGGAAACAGGATTGGTGGTATCGAACCACATTCAATGCTCCGCCCGGCCGCGAGGTCTACTCGCTCATATTCAAAGGGATCAATTATCGCGCGGATATCTGGTTGAACGGGCACAAGGTGGCGAATCGCGCGACCGTTGTCGGTATGTACGATGAGTTCGAATTGAACGTTACTGAATTTATCGTGCCGGGAGGATCCAATGTATTGGCGGTGAGAGTCACTCCGGAACAGCGTCTCGATGGAGTGAATGGCGTCGAACTAGGAGACAGTTGGCTGGACTGGATCAACTGGAAATATCTGGGCTATCAGGATCCGCAGAAAAAGCTGGATATTTCGTTTGTGCCCGACAGGAACGCGGGCGTATGGAAGCGGGTATTTCTCAGCAGCACGGGTGCGGTAACGATTCGAAATCCGTACGTCGGCACCGACCTGCCGCTTCCCGCGACCAACCCGGCTGCATTGACCGTCTATTGCGACTTGAGCAACGGCACGGCCACGCCAGTGTCGGGCATTTTGTCGGGAGAGATTTCACGTCCGAGCAAAGAAACGATTAAGTTCCAAAAGAATATTCAACTGCTTCGAAACCAAACAAAAGAGATCGTGTTCACGTCGGCCGACTTATGCTCAGCTCACGGTGCGGGACCCGGATTTGTGGTGGCCTTATCAGTGGGGCGAAGCGAAGCTCTATCATTTGAAGTTACAGTTCAAAGCTGACGACAAAGCTGAGATTTCCGACTCGCAAGCGATCGACTTCGGCATTCGAAAGATTACGCAGGCCCGCGATTCGGACAACAGTTTCCCGACATCGGCACCGGGGGCAACTTCTACCTGCAGATTAACGGACGCGACTATCTGATTCGTGGCGGCGTGTATTCGCCCGATCTGCTGTTCCGGAATGACCCGCAGCGGGACACGAACATCATGCGCTACGCCAAGGACCTTGGCCTGAACCTGCTGCGCTGGGAGTTGAAGATCGCAGACGACACCATGATTGAACGGGCCGATCGCGAAGGCATGCCGGTCATGCTGGGCCTCATGTGCTGCGCGCAATGGGAGCACTGGGACCAGTGGGACGCCGAGGACCAGTGGGTGGCGCGAGCCAGCCTGCGGGCGCAAATTCGCGAGTTGCGATCACATCCTTCAGTCGTGATCTGGGCTGACGGAAGCGATGGATTGCCGCCGGATCCGATCTTGAAAGACTATCGCCAGATTTTGAAAGAAGAACATTGGCAGAATGCCGTTGTCGATACGGTCTCGCACGTAAACCGCGACTGGAGCGGCATTCACATGGCGGGGCCGTATGTATGGCGGCCACCTTATTACTGGTTCAGCGACAAGTATGGTCCGGCGCGGGGTTCGTCGGCGGAAGAGGGCGACAACGAAACCATTCCGCCGCTTGAGAGTCTGAAGAAATTCATTCCGGCGGACAAGCTGTGGCCGATCAATGAGTACTGGTACTTTCACTCCGGCGCAAACGAAGGCAACAATACGCTGGAAAATATCCAGCGAGTCATCGACAAACGCTACGGGCCATCTACGAGCGCGGAGGAATTCTCGCGCAAAGCGCAGCTCGCTCACTACGAGGACGTTCGCGCGCAGTATGAAACCTACGCGACCCACTGGTCGGATCGCAAGATGATGATTCACTGGATGATGAATAATCCGTGGCCGTCATTTTTCGGGCATCTGTTCGATGACTACTTCAAACCAGGCGGCGGATATTTCGGCGCCAAGAAAGGTCTACGCCCGCTCAATGTGGTTTGGGACTACTACGCCACAGGAGACCGCAGCCAAGCCAAGGTGTACGTGGTCAACCAGACTGCCGAGGCCCGCAACAATCTGAGGGTGGCGGTGGAGTTCTTCGATCTGGAGGGAAACCGGCAATATTTCTCGGAGATCGGCGGCTTCAGCATCGCGGCGAACACTTCCCGCGAAGCTATGACGGTGCTTCGGGTCCCGAAGGTGGCTCCTACCCACCTGGTGCGCACCGCTTTGATGACCGCGACGCATGAGGTGCTGGCGGAGAATGTGTATTGGGAATCCACCACGGACGACGATCTGGGCAGCGGCAAGAATGACGAGCAATTCAAGACCGATCTCGCCAAGTGGGCCGACATGTCCGCCTTGAATACGATGCCGCGGAGCGAGCTGGATGTGTCCGCCCAGGTGTCCGGGTCGAACGGCGAGAAGCAGGTGGTCATCACGCTTACGAATCCGGGCAGCCGTGTGGCGTTTTTTGTGCGCGCGGAAGTTACCCAGGGAGCCGATGGAAACGAGATTCTGCCCATCACCTATGACGACAATTACGTCACGGTCTTTCCGCATGAGACCCGGACGATCGTCGCTAAATTCGCGACTGAGCCGGGTAAACCCGCGCCTGGCGGGCTTCTTCCGGCCCTGCGGGTGGAGGGCTATAACGTTGCAAAGAAAGTAATTTCGCTCAGGTAACCACCACCGTGGTTACCAACAGGCCACCAGATAGCCCATTTGGGCCATTCACGCATTCCTCCCCTGTACGTAGGATGTTCTTGAACAATCTTTCGGGGGAGGGCTTGTTCGACGAGCGTCCCACGACTCAATTGAGTCTGGGACGTTTTGTTTTGTGGCCTCTGCAACCCGTTCTCTGCGCCTGAAGTAGACGATCCAAACCATGAATATACTGCGAAGCGTACTGGCGGTTGCGTTGTTTGTCGGCGCTACCACTTTCGCGCAGAACGCTCCAGCCGGCCAGGCTCAATCCGCAGAACCTCTGCCTACATTCCACGAAACTTTTTCCGGCGGAACTCTGGACCAAACCAAATGGTTCATTGACACAGGACGCGCTCCGGGAAATATCGCACGGGGTGAACATCGGAACACTAAGCGCGGACCACGTCGACCTCTCCACCGGGATGCTGCGGCTTAAGCTGACCCAGAACGTTGCCGGCCCGCTGGCAACTTCGACGGGAGCGGAGATCCGCTCGAAACAGTTATTCGGTTATGGGACTTACGTGTGGGTGGCGCGAGCGGCTTCGACCTCGGACACGCCTCGCGGCGCAGGTTCCGCGGTTTCAGGCACGGTCTTCGATGTATTTAACTTCATCAACGACAGCGAGACGGAAATTGATTTCGAGTACCAGGGACAGTCTCCGGCGACGCTCGAAATGACCAACTACTCGACGGTGTCGCACAGCCAGAGCAGTTCGACTCCCGTCCCCGGCGCCGACAGCAGCTTTCACGAATACAAGTTTGTGTGGAGTGCGGCGAAGATCGAGTTCTATGTTGATGGAACGCTAGTGTCGACCCACACCGAACACATTCCTTCCGCGCCGGCCGCGGTGCTGATCAATCTTTGGGGGACGAATTCCGCCTCGTTCGGGGGAGTGGCGACTCATGGAGCCACCAGTTATCTCTACGTCTCGTCATTTTCCTACTATGCTCCGGCGCGTCGGTAGGTGCGGACGTCAGACCTCAGACCTTGCCTTCTGTCATCCTGAGCGGAGCCCTGCTTCGCTTCGCGAAGCGGTCGTGGAGTCGAAGGACCCCTACGAACTCTACGGATGTGGTCGAGGTGGTCAATTCGATTGGGCCGCGATCAGTTCAGCAAACGGTTGAGAAGCTTATAGGGGTCCTTCGACTCCGCGGACCGATTCGCGCGCGAATCGGTCTGCTGCGCTCAGGATGACAGGAAGTGAGGTATTTGGTTGACGTCAGCTTTAATCTCTCCATTTGCACACTACCCCTCATCGCGTCTTCAGAACGATTGAACTATCGGCCGGAGTTTTCGCTGGCGCCAGTTGTACGACTGACATCTTTCCGTCAGTGACGATCTGGTCGCCCGTGGCATTCGACAAGGTTCGCAGAGCGTTGGGACGGTCCACCTCAGCATAGGCTACGGCGGTTCCGACGAACAGCAAGTCGGTTTCAACCCAATCGCGTTCACGATCTACGTGCGGATCGATGCGATGTGACCACTTCGAACCGGCCCTGCTGTTCGTGGTGTCAATGTCGTGGGTAGCCGCCGCTACCCACACGTCCTGTCCGTTGTAGGTTTGGTTCAGCTTCCAAATGCGCAGGTGGTGGCGCATGGCGAAGGTGTCGAGCGACTTCTGGAAAACCAGGTCCGGAGGCCGGCCAGCCACGAGAAGCGTGGAAACCGGGCCATTGTCATATCCAGTTTGCCGCAAGGTCGCCTGCGCAGTTTTCAGGGCGGACTTTACGCTGAGATCATCCGGGGCATACCATCCGGCTTCGCCGAACGCAGAGATCAACTGCTCGCGCGCGCCCAGGAACATCAGATTGGTAGGGTCCGAAGGCTTCTTGTTCGGAGTCTCGGTGCGCGGCGGTGCCGCTGCGACCAGTTGCTGAAGAGGTACATCCACAGCCAGACGCGGCCATCCGGTCCATTCTTCTCTCTGCTTCAGCATTGACGGCCGCACAATCTGAATCTGAATGTCAGTTCCCGCCGGGAACTGGATCTCGCGGCGTATCGATAAGCCGTAGACGGTCTGAACGCTCTTGAGGGTATAGCCGGCAATTGGATTGGTCGCGCCGATCGCCGCCATGGCAAAGCCGAACTTGCTGGAAGCGTGGGGCTGGATGATCCCCAGAATTTCGTTGTTGCGGACGGTCTCGCGCGCGTTGTCCACGTTAAGCACATGAGCATAGAGCGGGGATTTCCCGCCGGCTTTGTGGAGAACGTTGGAGAAATCGAGGACGATACGCGGCCGGGAGTACTTGTCCGGCGCCTTTTGCGCAAACAGGATGGTGCCGTCGATCGGGGTGCCCGGCGGAAGCAAGAGCTCGCCGGGATTACATGACATCTGCTCCCCGGTTTTGCAGAGCGGGTATGTCACGGTCGCGGTTATCGGGTCGCCAGTGCGGGAGCGGTCGCTGTAAACCGGGGTGTTGAGGCGCACGCTTAAGGTTTGTCCTGGAGCGAGGTCTGCTTTGCGGGAGAGCGAGACAGCGGCGGCGATAGTCTTGGGCGGGGCCTGTGCACTGTTCTATAAAAAAGTGGAACGAGGCGGCAAGAAATCCACTGGTGGCGCCGTTTTCGATCAGCAGCGTTTGTATTTCAAAACTGGGAGAGTACAGCAGGTAGTCGAGAGCGGTGTCCTGATAGACGTCCTCCCGATTGATATCAACTCCGCGAGCGATCAGTGCGTCTGCGATCTGTTCGTAGGCCACCAGGATGCTTGTCTTCACGTTGTAGCTTGAACCGAAGATGGTCCAATGCAGGGCCGTCCGGCCTTGCGCGTCGGTCGCCTTTACGTCAGCGCCATCGTCCAACAGTTTCTTCGCCTTTGCCAGGTGGTCGAGAATATCTTTTTCCTTGGTCTGGCGCGTCGCCTGGTAGAGCTCCTGGATCAGGGGCGAAGATGTGGAAACATCAATCTCCAAGGCGGCGGGTGCGGATTCGTCCTCGGCCTCCTCCTCGGAATCGGCCTTCGAGTCGGCCTTTGCAGCCTTCTGGTCTTGATCGTCCGAGAAGGGCTCTCCGGCAGCGATTGCGCGGGTCACTACTGTGGACGGCATTACAGCGATGACAGTGCAAAGGGCTAGCAACAGGGTCCTAGATTTCCAGGCTATTGGCATAGGTCTCCGGCGAAGTCGCGAGTTTCGTGCGGCACTATCCAAACAAATCTTGCTGTGCATTTTACTTGAGGAATGGAAAATCTACGACGTTCGCGTCTAGCGCAACTGCCCTTTACGCGAACTCACGGACTGCCAGGTTTTCGTTACGAAGAAGCTTCTA
Source organism: Terriglobia bacterium (assembly GCA_963812835.1). Classification (GTDB taxonomy): domain Bacteria; phylum Acidobacteriota; class Terriglobia; order Terriglobales; family Acidobacteriaceae; genus JAIQFF01. The sequence goes on along the minus strand of CAWEWN010000004.1, from coordinate 596,020 downwards.
CAGCGGAGGGCGAGACGCCCTCCGGACAGCCGGCGGGACGCCGGCGCTACTTTTCCACACCCGACCAGTTCGCCAGGTGGCGTTGAACCGAGTCCGCGTGGGAGAATGATGCCCTGCCAGACAGGGCCGGTGAGCTGGCCCCGCAGCCAAGAACAAAGACTATGCCGCACAACTTTGGATCCCTTGTATTCACGCCGCTGGTCAAGGCTTTGCAAGAGCAGCATGGCAGCCGCCGGCAATACGCAAGGTTGGAGGCATCCGGCTCCTCGCCTGCTCGACTGGACCTGGAGGAGTCGGCATTCATTAGGGAGCGCGACACGTTTTATATCGCGACGGTTGGCTCCACCGGCTGGCCCTATGTTCAACACCGGGGCGGCGCCAAAGGTTTTCTGAAGGTGATCGACAAAACTACAATCGCCTTCGCCGATTTTCTCGGCAACAAGCAATACATCAGTACCGGCAATCTGATGACCGATAACCGGGTGGCGCTCATCCTAATGGACTACCCCCGGCAGTTGCGGCTAAAAATCCTCGGCCGGGTCGAGATATTCGAAGGAGAGCAAGCGAAAGAGTGGATTGAAAAGGTTCGCGATCCTGAATATAAGGCAACTATCGAGCGTGTATACGTGATTCGGGTGGAGGCGTTTGATTGGAATTGTCAACAACATATTATCCCCAGGTACACGGCGGAAGAAATTCGCGAAGCGCTGGCACCTGCGGAGAAGCGAATGCACGAACTGGAGCAGGAGAACGAGAACCTGCGCAAGGAGCTCTCGCAACTCCGTAATAAAAAATAGTCATTAAACTCAATTACCGCAAGGAGAACCGATATGCCGACAATCACTGTGAAAGACGGAACGGAAATCTACTACAAAGACTGGGGCTCAGGACAACCCATCGTATTCAGTCACGGTTGGCCGCTGACCGCGGACGACTGGGACGGACAAATGCTGTTCTTCGGCCAGCAGGGCTATCGCGTCATCGCGCATGACCGGCGCGGGCACGGCCGTTCCGGGCAGACCTGGGACGGCAACGAGATGGACACCTACGCCGACGATCTCGCGGAGCTCACGGCGAAGCTTGACCTGAAGAACGCGATTCACGTCGGACATTCCACCGGCGGCGGAGAAGTTGCCCGTTACATCGGGCGGCACGGCTCGAAGCGCGTCGCCATGGCCGTGCTCATCAGCGCGGTGCCGCCGCTGATGGTGAAGACGGAGAAGAATCCCGCTGGGCGCGCCGATCGCGGTGTTCGACGACCTGCGAGCCCAGTATGCGAAAAATCGTCCGCAGTTTTACAAGGACCTTACGCTTCCGTTCTATGGCTACAACCGGCCCGGCGCCAAGATTTCGGAAGGCATTCGCGAGAAGTGGTGGCTCCAGGGAATGCTGGGGGGAATGAAGGCCGGCTACGACTGCATCAAGGCTTTCTCCGAGACCGACTTCACCGAAGATCTCAAGAAGTTTGACGTGCCCACTCTGATCCTTCACGGCGACGATGATCAGATCGTGCCGATCGCCGCGGCGGCCCCGCAGTCCGCGAAGCTGGTGAAGGGAGCGACGCTGAAGATGTATCCAGGATTCCCGCACGGGATGCCGACAACCAATGCGGACACGATCAACGCCGACCTGCTCGCGTTTATCAAGGAAAACCGGGCAAAAGCAGCAGCGTAATTCAGGACCGGCCGGTGCGTTGGCATCTCTGCTCACGTACCGGCCGAGCTGCTTGTCTACTATCGCAGTCGCAGACTATCCAGCATTCGCTCGTATGTGGATTGCAGCTCGGGGAAATCTCTGTCCGGCGCGATGAAGACCAGATAAAGTAAACCGCCTTGTGTCCGTGGGACCGTAACTAGCGAGTCGCGTTCGCGAAGGGCCTGACCGTCCTGCTGAATCGGCGATGCGCCGGTGAGGGCAACGGACCGACCCGAAACTCCGTTAAGGTCGATTTTCTGCGTGTTCCCGGACAATCGCAGCCCGGGATTGGACTGTTGTAGAGATTGGACCAAGTCTGCCGTAGCCTGGTCGAGTGAGCCTGCGTTCGCAGCCTGGGCCTCGCCGATTACAACGCCGTAAGCAATTGCACCCTCTACAACTCCGGATTGAGGCGCGATCGTGACCGTCGATTGCCGATCACCGGAGACCTGCCAATTATCGGGATACGAGATGCTGGAAGGCATTGTGCTGCAGTTGGGTCATGTTCCCGGATGGCCTGACTTGCGGGAAACCCACGTTCGTGAGACTACCTCCGGCGCCTTCGCTCGGCGTCTTGGGTAAACCAGGGGGGACCACACCATTCTTCTGGTTTTGCTGAGCCCACAGCCCTTGCTTTGAGCCTTCGGCAATCTGCTCGCCGGTGTAGGTTTTCACCGTGCTCGCGTCCTGTTTGGCGCGCAGAAATGCCTGGCTGTTGCCCGCATAGTTCCTGGGCGGCCAGTGGCTTACTTCCGCCTCGATCGCGGCCTGCCGATTTCCCGGGTTCGGGTGATCGCTTAGGAACTGCGGACCGCCGCCTCCGCTTTGTCGTTCAAGCTTCTCAAAGAAATCAGCCAAAGCCTTCGGATTGTAGCCCGCTTTGTACATGATGATCGCGCCTACCGCATCGGCCTGCGCTTCATCGCCTCGAGAGTATTTCATCATCAGGGTGCCGGCCCCCAGCTGTATGCCTAAGCGCGCCAGGCTGCCGGCGGCACCTCCGCCGAAAAGCCCGCCGAGCGCACCCAAAAGACTCGTCCACTGTGCTTTACCCGCTTGCTTCGCAGAGTGCTGCATGTAAACGTGCGACATTTCATGGGCCATCACGCCCACCAGTTCCGCTTCGTTGTCCGCCGCAACAATTGCACCGACGTTGACGAACATCGGACCGCCCGGCAATGCAAAGGCATTGATATCTTTTTGCGGAATTACATGGAACTCGAATGGCCACGAATATTGCTGAGGAATCACGGCAGCCAGTCTTTTTCCTACTTCCCGGATGTACTGCGTCTGTGGGCTGGAATCCGGCAAGACCGGCAATTGCTTGTACACCTCGGCCATTGCTTGCCGTCCGAGCTGCACCTGCTGTTCCTTTGTCATGCCGGCGGAGCCGGGGTCAGGAAGTTGCGGAGTAACGATCGGCGCCGCAGCCCATCCCGGTTGAGTCAGAACCAGCGCGAGTAATAAAGCCAAGCCCTTGAACTGCAAAGACCGCTGGTTCATGCCTGCACCTCGGTCGTAAATTTGAACCGCCCCAGTAGTTTGGACCGCCCCAGTATAGATCTGACGTCATGAGATGCGGGCGTGAATACGCAAGATGTCCCTTCGACCTTCGAGTTCCCTTCTCGCCGCTTCATGCTCACAGAACTTCGTGTGCCATTTGCTAGCAATTTTGCTAGTGATGACGTCAGTTGTCGCGACCAGCGCAAGGCGTTCCAAAATGAGCAGAAACCCAGATCGCGAAATGGCCTGCACCGATGTGCCGAGCGGGCGCCGGCGTCGCCACCAAATTTGCCTGAATTTTCCACTCACGACATGGATCTTCTCCTGTAGTCGTGCATCTTATATAGATCGCAGAAACATAGATCGTAGAAATTCATATCTCCTAGTTGCAGAAAGATCAGCCGGCGCGGCTTCTGGAAGCGCCGAGGAGTATTTGTTTTGAAGGGCCGTAAAGCAATCCTGGTAGGGTCTGAAAAGTTTTCGAAGGCGAATAGGCTTTTGGGTCTTAGCTTTGCCCTGGTCCTGTTTATTTGCTGCACGAGGGCGAGTGCGCAGACTGGGGGATCGCCCTCCCAGGGATCCTCTCCGTCCACCTCCGATGTGGCGGAGCAGAAGACGCAGGATCAGGGCACCCAGGCGACCACGCCGGGAACCGTCATTGGCACAATCCTCGATCAATCGGGAGCGGTGAGTGTGGGCACGGTAATCCGGCTCACTCCGGAGGATAAATCCGCGTATCGAGAGGTCACTTCCGGCAACAATGGGCAGTTCTCCTTCTCGAACGTCCCTGTGGGCCACTTCCAACTGTCGGTGAGTTCGAGCGGGTTCGGAAACGAACTGTATTCCGGGGACCTCGCGCCCGGGCAGACCGTTATTACGCCAGCGATCGTTCTCTCAGTGGCCACGGTCGTGACAGAGGTAAAGGTGACGGTCGACCCGGTGGAAGTCGCGACCGAACAGGTGAAAGAGCAGGAACACCAGCGCGTTCTCGGCTTCATCCCCAATTTTTATGTGACCTACGATCGGGATGCGGTCCCTCTGACCACGAAATTGAAGTATCACCTGGCATGGAAGTCGACGACCGACGTGGTCACAATTGGCGGAGTCGCTTTTCTTGCCGGGCTTCAGCAGGCAGCGGACCAATACTCAGAGTTCGGCCAGGGGGCGCAAGGTTACGCCAAGCGTTTCGGCGCGGAGTACGGAGATGCGTTTGTGTCCACGTTCCTCTCCGGCGCTGTATTCCCCTCACTCTTTAAGCAAGACCCTCGTTACTTTTTTCGGGGAACGGGCGGTACGAAGAAGCGCCTTCTTTACGCCATCGGTAATTCGGTGTGGTGTAAGGGCGACAACGGACGCTGGCAGGTCAACTACTCCAACATGGCGGGAGCTGTTTCCGGCGCGGCGATAGCGTCTACTTATTACCCTTCGACAAACCAGGGAATGAACATCCTTACGAACAGCCTGATTCGAATGGGGGAAAGTTCTCTCACGGGCGTTATACAGGAATTCATTTTGCACAAGCTCACCAAAACCGGTCATCGCCAAGACCCGCCTGCGCCGCCCGACACTGTTTCGGCTTCTCGACCCGGCCCTGACTAAGCATTGCTTCTTGGCCGCCGCATCTCTCTCTTTCACACCGTCGGCTTATTTCGGTTTGTCGGAGGGGGCGATCTGAACTTGAATAGCGTGAATATCGTCGGACTTTTTGGTGTCCACCGTCACTATTCCCACACTGCCGTTCGCGTCGCGTGCTTGAACCGTACGTGTGGCCTGCGCTCCGGACTGGCCAGAGCGCACCGTGTCGGTAGTTACCGTCGTCACTCGAAGACCGGAGTTCGGATCGCCAGGGTTCGACTGCTCCACCTGCTGTTCGGTAGTTTGCTGACCAGTCGAGCTAGTGCGCTGGGCAGTGGTTGCGCGCTCAACCAGGTGCAGACTGCCGTCCCGAGCCGATCCCGGGACATCGACAGAATAGGTTTCAACCGTGTTGCGCTTTTCTCCGGGAGCGCTTTCGGACTGTCTGGTCACGGTACGTGAGACCTCGCCCAGCTTGCCTTCAGAGTCGGGGCGGGAGACCCGCTCCTCGGTGCTGCGGTCCTTGCCTTCTGCTTTGGTGGTAGCTTGCCGTAGTTCGCTCACTTGCCAGTTCCCGGTGCCATCGGGGAGCAGCGTAGTTTTTTGTGATTCAACTGTGTCATTTGCCCCGCGCTTGCGGACCTCTTGCATTTTCATAGCTGGGGCCATACCCCCGTTGACGCTTGGTAGCGACACCGTGGTTTTCGTCTCTGCAACATCCTTACTGGTTTGTTTCGTCTCCTCGGTTTCGCGCCGGACCTGCTGAAGCCTCCCGTTGACGTCGGGGTTCGAGGTGACGCGCACTACACTCGAGTCGCCTCCGGGCTGTGAGTGCTTTTCTTCTTCTGTCACCTGTACCAGCGTTTTTTCCCCATTGGCATCCAGGGCGAACGCTCGCGTGGTGGTCCGCACGGTGGTGGCATCCACTTGTACTGTTTCCTTTTCAATATCCTGGTAAGGCTCGAAGTGTCCATCAGACCCGCGGCGCTCGACCGATTGCTTGTCTAGCGTCCGATTGCCGTTACGAGTGTGACTTTCGACGGTGCGCGTTGGATTTACATTGTCGGTTTGCGACTCAGTGGTGGCGGTCCAGGACTTGTTCGCGTCGCCTGTTTGGGAATTCGACGTTTGCGCCCCGAGCGCGATATTCGGATTAAGGTAAGCCCCGATTGCGAGTAGCATCACCTGGCTTAAAACCGCCGCGCGTGAATGTCCAGTCCGGTTGAAGATATTTGGGGGCCACATTTCTAATATTCTCTCGCTGCGGACACCCGGTGTCCAGCATAACCAGCTGAGTGTGTCAGCAAACTGTATCGGGAGTTCCCGAGGATCAAAGGTGTATCGTCATAACGACTTTATGCGTCTTTTCTGATGAAGATCATCAGGCGGCTTTCGTCCACCTACTGTATGTCTCCAGTATCGCCGGGGCTGAAGAGAGAACCAATTTTCCGGAAGGAGCGCCCCACTCGTGGCAAGCCCTTGTTGCCGGGCGTGAACAGCACGGTCAGTCCGTAGGTGTGCTGAGAGTCGTCGATGATGGGCATCACTGAGTAGCTCGATTCCGCCTGATCGAGCGAGGAGTGATGGCGGATGACATAGCCACCGATCAGGTAGCCGAATACACCGCCCACCACTATGTCAGAGGGAAAGTGCCGGCGCGCCGTAATGCGGCTGGCACTGATCGCTGTCGCGAAACCATATGCGCCCAGCCGGGTGAGCCAACCCGGATACTCTTCTGAGATGACCCGCGCAAGCGCCCAGGAGGACGCCGCATGACCCGAGGGGAAAGAGCCCGCGACCGTGTAATCGCCGGGCCCACGAGGCCAGAACCCTCCGGTTCCGTCTCCATGGTCGGGGCGTTCCCGGTTGCTCACCAGCTTAAAGGCCCCGGCGACGATTGAAGCATCCACCACAGCTTCCGCTCCCAGCACTCCGGTCTCGCGCAGGTGGTCGTTGTGAGTGAACACGCCTGTGAGATACAAGACACCGGCTTCGCCGAACGTTGCGTACCCTGATCCGAACTTCGATATGATCTCGCTCCGGTCGATCAGAGTCTTGTTCGTTCGGATCGACTTGGCGAAGCGCGTCCTGATCGTAGGCAAACGCGGCGCCGGTAGCACCGGCGAACGGGAAGAAGCCAGAGCGCGTCATGGCCCTTCAGACGCAGCGGACTGGTCCAGATGCCGGCCTGGTCGTGTGCCACATCTTTCAGACACTCGCTAAGCGTCTTGAGATCACATCGCGTGGGTTGATGTTGGTGGGCAACCGAACTTTGAGATGCCCCAGCGGGAGACTTCTCCGGCGGTTCCTGGCCGAAGAGCGCGACACAAATCAAGAGAGGACACACGATCGCGCTAACTCGTCTCATACTCACGTTCACGTTTGAAGCTCCTTCGTTGCAGGTAGTAGTGAATCGCCGGGGTGAAGATCAGGGACAATACCATCGAGCTGAGTAAACCTCCGACCACGGTAATCGCAAGGGGCTGAAGCATCTGCGAACCTGCCCCGATGGCAAGAGCCAGCGGCAACATGCCTGCGATGGTGGCAAGAGCTGTCATTGCGATGGGGCGGAGGCGGCGACGCCCGGCTTGAATCATCGCGTCTTCCAGAGAAGCGCCTGACTGCCGAAAGCGATGTTCGGCGTCCAGAAGCAAGATGCCGTTCTTGGCGACGATACCGATGACCATGATCATGCCCATGAAGGAAGCGACATTGAAACTAGTCCGAGTGACCAGCAATGCGACCAAGCCTCCAAACGTGGAAAGCAGGGCGGATGCGAGGATGGCGATCGGCGCGGAGAAGGTTCGAAACTCGAAAGCCAGAATGGCGAACAAGAGCAGCACTGCCAATAGCAAAACCAGCAGCAAGTCCTTGAACGAATTCTGCTGCTCCTCATAGAGCCCGCCATATTCCACTCGAATTGACGGAGGCAGATGCAGATCGTTGACTGCTTTCTTGACTGCCGCAATGCCGCTTCCCAAGTCCACGCCCTCAAGTCGCCCCGTGACCTGTACCAGGCGCTGCAGGTTTTCCCGGCGAATTTCGGTTTCTCCCGCCGAGGTTGTGACACTTGCCAATGATCCGAGAGTTGCCGTGCGACCGGACGCGCTAACCAGCAGAGGTGTTGCTCATCCGATCGAGAGTTGCCCGACTCTCATCGGGAAAGCGAACACGAATTGTGTAGGCCCGATCATTGATCACGAGCGGTGTTGCGGCGGGTTCGCCCTCCAGAACAGCCGAAGCGTCGACTGCCACTTCTTCGCCGGTAAATCCGGCGCGCGCTGCCACCATTGGATTCACCTGATACGTCATCGAAGGTCCACTTATCGTGTTTTCCACGCCGTTGAGCACATCGACCACGCCGTTCACTTTTCCAATCGCTTCGGCCACTCTTGGGCCGGTGTCATTCAAGAGCTTTCCATCCTGGGAGAACAACTTGATGACGACTGGTTCCGGCTGGCTGGTCAGGTCCCCGATCATGTCCTGCAAGAGCTGGACGAACTCGACCTTGGCGGCGGGTTCCTGTCCTTCAATTTGTGAACGAATGTCGGAAATGATGTCGTCAATTGCGCGCTTTCGATCGTCTTTAGCTTGACCGTGAAGTCACCGCTGTTGGCTTCTGTGACTGCCGCGAGTCCGAGCTGCAGACCAGTGCGGCGCGAAGTGGTCTCCACTTCGGGTGTGGATCGCAAGATTTTTTCGATACGCAGAAGAATTCGGTTGGACTCGGCCAGAGAACTTCCGGGTGGAGTGATGTAGTCGAGGATGAAACCGCCCTCATCCATTTCCGGCAACAGATCGCTACCCAAAAGCTTATAGCTCGCGAAGGACAATACGACGATCGCTACAGAAGCTCGCCACCAGAATCCACGGACGTGCCAACACGGTTCGCATGGCGCGCTCATAAACAGCAATTACGCGACCAAAGAACCCAGTCGCATGCGCATCTTCGGCGGCAAGCAGAGACGCCATCTCCAGTTCCTCGCCAACACTTGCCTTGCCTTCCCCGCTCGTCGTTTCGCCACTCGCGGAATGACGCGTCACCTGGGCGTCGCTCGCATCGAAACCACCTGCCGGCTCCCGTCGAACCAGGTATTGGCTCAGCATCGGGGTCCAGGTGAGCGCCAGCAGGAGAGAAGTAAGCAAAGCGACCGTGGTCGTCACGGCCAGTGCGCGGAAGAAGCTTCCGGTCACGCCGGTGATCGCGATCAGCGGCAGGAACACTGCGACCGGAGTGATTGTGGAACCGATCAATGGCACGGTCAGTTCGCGCACCGCGCTTTGAATAGCCCGGAAGCGGTCTTGCCCTGCATCGCGGTGCAGGACAATATTTTCCAGCACTACGATGGCGTCATCAATCACCAAACCCACGGCTGCCGCCAGCCCTCCCAGGGTCATCAGATTGAAACTTTGCCCCGTTACCTTCAGAACTACGAATGTGATCAGAAGAGTCACCGGAATGACCAGGCCTGCGACCAGTGACGTGCCCCAATCCCGCAGAAAAAGCACAAGCACGACGGAAGAAAGCACAATGCCCAGCAACACCGCGTCCCGCACGCTCGCAATCGAGTCATGCACGATGGTCGATTGATCGTAGAACGGCTCCAACCGGACGCCGGGCGGAAGGGTCGGCGTTAACGAGCTGAATTAAATCATGTGCCTCGTTTGCAACCTGCAAGGTGTTGCTGTCCGGCTGCCGGTTGATGTTAAGCAGCACCGCAGGCTTTCCGTTTGCGGTCACGATTGTGTAGGTCGGCGCGACGGAAGACGCGACCGTTGCGACATCTGTAATCCGAATCGGAACCCCGGCCGAAGAGGTCTTGACCACGATGTTTCCGATTTGTTCCGCGGTGTGTACCTGTCCACTGACCAGAGCCAGCACGAGATGATGGTCGCTCTCGATAAGGCCGGGCGAGTCGATCAGGTTCGTGCGTCGAACTGCATCCAGAATGTCGGCCACCGTCACTCCCGCCACGGGCAGACGCGCAGGGTCAGGTGTGATCTGGAATTCCGGCACGCGCCCGCCCTGCACCACGACCGTCGCCACACCATCCAGCCGGTTGAGCCGCGGCTTGATGTCGTAGGTTGCTATTTCCCAAAGCTTGTCAGGCGGAACTGTGTCTGAGGTCAGGCTGTAGCCAAGGATCGGAAACGCCGCGAAGGTTAGCCGGTGAGCTTCCAGCTTTGCGGTCGGCGGAAGTTCCGCTTGTAGCTGGGCCACGACCGCATCCACCCGTTGCAGGGTTAACACCATGTCGGACTTCCAATCGAAGGAAAGATCGACTTCCGCAGATCCCCGGCTGGTAATCGAGCGCACGCTCTGCAGCCCGGGAACACTGTTCACGGCTTCTTCAATCGGCTTCGTGACCGTGACCAGCATTTGGTCAATCGGCGCCACGCCGTTGTCTACGCCGATCACGATTCGCGGAAAATCGGTATTCGGGAAAACGGAAACTGGAATTGTGAACGCCGCGTAGGCCCCCACCAGGGCGATCGCGATAATCAGAAAAATGGTTGGGCGCGAAAAGCGCTGAAACCACAATTCTCCCGATTGATTCCTGCCGCTGCCTCGCATGGGACTGGTAGGAAGTTCCATGGCGACAGTTACTCCTTGTCCGTTTTCGAATCGCTGTTCGAACCTGGGCTCGGTTTTTCAGCGGGTTGGTCACCAGGGTTGGTCTCAATCTTGATCTGAGTCTTGTCGGGCAGGGCGTAGCCACCGGAGGTGATGACGGAGTCTCCGTCTTTGACGCCGTCGGTGATCTGAACCAGTTCTGCATTGCGGATGCCGATGCTGACGGTCTTGAAATGCGCGTGGCCGTCGGTACCGGCAAGAACGACGTAGTCTGCCCCATCGTCATTCTTGAAGACGGCAGACGCCGGCACGACCACCGCGTTCTTGTCCGAACGGGCGGTAATCGAAAGCTGGACCGTCATCCCCGGTTTTAAAGCCTCATTGGGTTTTTTTGACTCCACCCACACCTCGATTGTTGTGCTGCCGGGATCGAGCGCGGGGCTGACCAGGCTGACTTTCCCCTCAACCGGTTCGCTCAATCCGGCCACTCGCAACTCGGCCGGATTACCGACCTTCAAAGAAGCAGCTTCGGACTGAGCGATATGTGCTTTGGCGATCAGTCTGGATGTGTCCATCACGGTGAGGAGTGGCTGGTTCGCGGTGGCCAACTCGCCTTCGTATTGCGGACGATCCGTCACCACTCCGTCTATTGGACTGCGGATTTCCGAGTAACTGAGTTGCGCGCTGGCACCCAGGTACTTGCCATGCGCGGCGGAGAGCTGGCCGGACGCAGACTTCAGACTTTCCTTTTCTCCAATCCGCTTCAGATCGTCCAGTTGCTTTTGCGTCACCTCCGATTCGGTGCGGGCCTGGGCGAGAGCAACGTCGGCGCTGTCAAGATCGCGTCGCGGAAGCGCGCCTTGCTGGAACAACTCCTTGCGGCTGTCGTAGACCTTCTTCTGTGCATCGAACGCCGCCTTGGCCGCAGCTGCATCGAGCTCGGCTTTCTGTATTTGCTGTGGAATGCTGGCGCCGGTAGTTGTTGCGTAACCAGCCTGGGCCTGCTCCAGTTCTCCTTTACTCTGCTCCGCCGCAGCCGATAGATCGGCATTCTCAAGGACGGCGAGCAACTGGCCCTTGTGAACACGACTGCCGCGCTGGACAAGAAACCTCTTGATCGTGGAGGTGATTTTGGGTATGAGTACCGCTTGCTGCCTGGGAGAAACGACCGCCTCGGCGGAAACTATCTCGTCGAGCGGTGAACGTTTTGCCGGTGTTACCTGCACCGAAACGATCGGTTCTTTTTCCTTCTCGGAAGAATTGCAGCCCGATCCCGCAATTATGATCGCGAGGACACCGCAAGCTCCCGAAAACATCCTCGGTAGTTCCCGGCTACGATTTGCGAGTTTATTCATGGAGTGGTGAGCACTCCCGTCAGCGTTTGCAAGTTGGCGAGGGCAACTCGATAACGCACCGCACCATCCTGATAGGCCGTGTTTGCCAGGCTCGCCGAATTTTGCGCGTCTACTACTTCCAGTACGGTGGCTTCCCCATCCCTGTAGCGCAGTGTGGTCAGGCGAAGGCTTTCTGCGGCCAGCTCGGTCGACCGGTTGAGGCTGGCCAGTTCACTTGCAGCCGCCTCCGCTTCCGCGTAGAGCGATTGCAGTTCCGCGAGCAGTTTTCGTTGCGCTAAAGAAAGCTCCCGCTTGGCCTGATCTCGCCGCAATTCTGCCTGCTTAACCCGGCTCTGGGTCGCGCCCCAGTTCCAGATCGGAATGTTCACAGTTGCAACGACCGAAGATCCGAGATTCGAAATGCCGTCTGTCCTGGTAGCGAAATGCGTGGCGTCGATTCCGTAAAAATAGTCGAAGCTGAGCGACGGCAGATAGCCGGCGCGTGAAGCGGTCACTCCGTAACCAGCCTCCCTGGCAGTCTCTAGAGCGGCACGAATGTCGGGATTGTCGCGAGCAGCGAGTTGTTGAACCTCCGGTAGGGTAGGCAACGCTGCGGTCGCATGAAGGTCCTCGACGATCTCGAAGTTGTCGGTTAAATCTGGAAAGATCAACACGGCAAGGTCAAGCCGGGCATTCAGAAAGGCCAGTTTGGCTTCCCGCAGTTGCCGAAGGCGGTCGTTTCCCTGCAGTTCGGCTTTGATGACGTCGGAATGGGCCACCTCGCCGCCGTGTTCGAGGTCCTGTGTCAACTTCAGAAAGCGTTCACCCTCATCCGCCGCTTTCTGGGCGACCTCCAATTTCAGTTGCGCCGCGGCCACGCCGTAATAAGTCTGCACGACTGTAACCACCAGCCCCCGCGCAGCGATCTCGGAGCGGGCACGGGCGGCTGCCGCCGCTGCACCGTTGCGTCGAAACTCCGCGAAGCCAGCCACGTCGATCGCTTCATGGACGTTGCCCTGACTGGAGTATTCGTGGACAGCGTTATTCGCGATGAACTTGATGCCGCCATTAACCCCAGTACCCTCGGTATAAATTCCTGAAGTGTTGTAGGTCACGCGTGGGCAGTAAGGCGGCACGAGCCTGATTCTTGTCCTCGTGCGCCACTCCGGCATCGGTGAGCGCCGCCTGATACGTCACGCTGTTGCGGCGGGCCCGAGCGAGCGCGTCCTGCAGGGTCAGGCGCAACGGCGGTGCGGCGGGCAACGGCGTCGTCTGCTGAGCTGCCGCGACGCAGATCAGAAGCAGACCGAGAACCGCGCAAGTGCGACCGCTCTTAGCGAATCCTGCTGGAAAACGCATAGGTTAAATTCAGCCGAGCCTGCGGCAGGATTCGCAGCTCCGCCGAACTAACCTATCGAGTAGAAGATAAACGCCGGATTAACGGTTAGATAGCTGTGGCGGGAAGAAGGACTGTGAATGTACTGCCGCCCGTGTCCGAACGGGTCAGTTCGAGTTGGCCGGCGTGAGCTTGTACAATCCAGCGGCTGATGGAAAGTCCGAGTCCGGCGCCGCCGCCGTCGTTCTCCGAACGAGATCGGGCCTTGTCTACCCTAAAGAAGCGTTCGAAAATCCGCGACTGCAATTCGCTGGGGATGCCCTGGCCCGTGTCACTCACTGTTATTCGGTACTGAGAGTCCTGGACGTCCCAAGTCACGGACACGTTGCCGCCGGGCGGCGTGTATTTGATCGCATTGTCCAGCAGATTCACGATCATGCGGCGAAGCAATGCTTCGTCGGCGTGGATGGGCATCTCTTTCGAGGTGTCGCAGCGGATCGTGATTTGTTTGGCAGCAGCCAGCGTTCGCACGCTCCGCGAGCACTCCGTGACCAGTTCATCGAGATAAAAATCAGTCAGGGTCAAGGGATACTGACCCGCATCGGCGCGTGCCAGAGTGAAAAGATCTTCCACAATATGCTTGAGCCGTTTCGCTTCGGCGCGAAGAATGTCGAGAGATTCCCGGTAGTCCTCGGGCGAACGACTTGGCTGCGACAGGGCAACATCCGCCTCTCCGCAAAGAATGGCCACCGGAGTACGCAGCTCGTGAGATGCATCGGCCATGAATCGCCGCTGTTGCTCGAACGACTGATCCAGCCGGTCGAGCAGACTATTAAAGGACTGGGCCAGATGGCCGAGTTCATCCTGGGCATTTGTCACCTGGAGACGCTGGTGCAAGTTGTCCGCTCCAATGCGCCCGGCTTGTGTGCCCATCTCGACCACCGGCGACAGGCTCCTGCGCGCCAGAAAATAGCCGCCACCGCTCGCCAGCACGATCGACAGTGGAATGGCCAGCGCGAAAGCCGAGAGGACACTTTTCAGAAACTCCTCCTGGCGATGAAGCGATTCCAAAACGAGCAGCCTGCTTTCGGCCGTTCCAACAACAAAGTCTCGCACGAAACTGCTGTACACCTGGTCTTGTAACCGAACCTTCCGAAATGGGCGAGCCTCGCGGGTACTCCGATGCAGGATGTCTGCCAACATTGGCGGCATTGTGCCCGATGAGCCGACCGGCACAATCTGACCATCGGAGCACGCGATGATCTTGTCATCGGCATCAAGGACGACAAATACCGTGTCCCGGAATTTGTGTTCTGCAATAGCCTCCCGGACAGCTTCTTTCAAACTGTCGGGACCGGGGGCATTTTGCGTTTCCGCCCTTACGGTCGTGAGAAAGGAGTCCGCCATTTCGACCAGGGCAGCATCCGTCAGACGAGCGGAGTTTCGCCGGAGTACGAAGTAGGTAGCCAAAGCCAGCGCCACCAGCGCACAGGCCAGTACGACGGTGTACCACAACGTGAGTCGCACTCGAACAGAACTAAACATCGCTTCGATTCCGCTTCAACGCCGGTTGGTTCACTTCATCACTTGCTGGAGAGCACATATCCCGCTCCGCGGCGTGTGCCTAAAAGGGGTGTCGCCGAACCAGCATCGATCTTCCGGCGTACTCGGTTCACGTACACTTCGATCAAGTTGGAAAATGGATCGAACTCTTCATCCCAAACGTGTTCAGCAATCTCCGCACGCCCCACCACACGCCCCGCATTCCGCGCCAGGAACTCCAGCAAGGCATACTCTTTCGCGGTCAGCGAAATCGCTCGACCGGCTCGCGACACATTCTGCCCAACCGTATCCACGACCAGATCGGCGACTACTAATTTCGCCGGCAACAGTCCGCCCGTTCGTCGCGCCAACGCACGCAACCGTGCCAGCAGCTCGCGAAATTCGAACGGCTTCGTCAGGTAATCGTCGGCACCGTGATCGAGACCTGTAATGCGATCATCGACCCCGTCGCGAGCGGTCAGCATCAGGATGGGCATGCGCTGACCGGACTTCCGCAGTTCCTTGCAAACCGTGAAGCCATCGGGAGGCGGGATCATCACATCGAGAATCGCGAGGTCGTAACTATTGATCGCCGCCTGGTAAAGGGCTTCTTCTCCCGAACGAGCCACGTCAACCGCATAGGACTGTTCCCGCAGTCCCTTTGCGACGAAGCGGGCGATTCTAGTGTCGTCCTCGACCAGTAACACTCGCATGGCAGCATCATACTGCGTTTCTAAAAATCACAGCCACTCGGAGCTGCGCACGCGAGTTTCGGAGTCGAATTTAGCCCCTGTTTATCTTTGACGCTGTAGAACTTGCAGAATCAATAAAGGAAGATCGAGGGGTAGCAAATGTTCCGTTCAATGCGGTTACTCATTTCACTTTGCGCGCTTACTCTTGCCTTGATGGCGCTTCCGCTCCAGCAAACCGGGGCTGCTCCACCGAAAGAAGGATCTTCGGGATACCACGTAGCCAAAACCATTGCCGTGGGAGGAGATGAGGGCTGGGATTACGTCGCGGTTGACAGCGATGCGCGGCGCATCTACGTGTCGCACGGGAGCCGCGTCGTGGTACTCGATGCCGACAGCGGTGCAGTGACTGGGGAGATCCCCGACACCCAGGGCGTGCATGGCATTGCTGTCGCCTCTGACCTCGGCCGCGGTTTCACGAGTAACGGGCGAGCGAACACCGTGACCATCTTCGATCTGAAAACTCTCAGTACCCTCGGCACCGATCAAGGCAGGAACCAATCCCGACGCCATTGTCTACGATGCCGGCACAAAGCGCGTCTTCACCATGAACGGCCGGAGCCAAGATGCCACCGCCATCGACGCGGCCAGCGGCACCGTCGTGGGCACGCTTGCACTGGGCGGCAAGCCGGAATTCGCGGTGGCTGACGGCAAGGGAAGCATCTTCGTGAACATCGAAGACAAATCCGAACTGGTGGAGTTTGATCCGCAGAAGCTTGCGGTACTTCATCGTTGGCCATTGGCTCCTTGCCAGGAGCCTTCAGGGTTGGCCATGGACCGGAAGAATCGCCGTCTCTTTGCCGGCTGCGACAACAAGATGATGGCTGTCGTCGATGCGGACACCGGAAAAGTAATTGCCACCCCAGCGATCGGAGAAGGCGTCGATGCCAACGGGTTCGATCCCGGTACCAACTTCGCATTCGCGTCCAACGGGGAAGGTACGCTTACGGTCGTCCACGAAGACTCGCCGGACAAATTTACGGTCGTGGATAACGTGCCCACCAAGCGCTCCGCCCGCACCATGGGCCTCGACCTTAAAACTCACAATATTTATCTCCCTGCCGCGGATTTCGACGCACCAGCACCGGGTGAACGACGCGGAAAGATGAAGCCTGGTTCATTTGTTCTTCTATTGGTCACGCGATCTTAATCGGCGTGGCCTCCGCGCGGTTGGGGATCATGGTCGAGTCATGACCAACCGAGGGAAATGACGACAAAGAAGGGCAACGACGGGTAACGACGGAATCCCGAGAGTCGAAAGAGTCGGGATCAGTTCGAGTCCGATCCCGGGCACCATCTACAGGCTACTTTATCGCCGTTTTTCCGACTTTCTGTTGAGACGCTGAGTTTTCATCCCAGGCTCACTGCTGGGAGCCTCGACGGAAGGAATCTGGCACTCATATTGTTCGAGTCGTACTTGTGCATCCGCAACGTCGATCGCGTCGGAGGTTCGTCCACAATTCACGCAGAAATGTTCTTTGGTCGCAGGATTCCATCTGATGACAGTATGTTTCATAGTCTCGGTAAAAGGGACGGTTCCGTATGAGCGCTTTAAATTAAAGGGGGATCTGTCCCCCGAATCAAGTTTTGACGCAAGACTAGACTAGCCTTTTCTCTATGAGGCTGAGCATCCGTGAGTCACCTTAGGTCGTTGAAAAAGTTCAGGTACGACAACTGCTCTCGCGCACCTAAGCGGCCATGGCAATAAGTGCTTCGGCCTGGGCAATCAAATGGGTCGTTGCTTTGTGCTTAGGAACAATGGCATGGATACCTGCCGCCTGTGACAATCGCGTTACTTCTGGCAGGTCGGAGGACGTAAACAATATTAACCAGACGCGGGGCAGCAGTTTGATGAGAAGTGGTGCCGCTTGCAGTCCGTTCATAACTGGCATAGATAGATCAAGGATGATCAGGTCAGGGCGAAGGCTGGGAGCTTTCTCGACGGCTTCGCGTCCGTGCTCCGCTTCGCCAACAACCTGAAATTTTGGATGGGAGTCGAACAAGGGGCGCACTGCCATCCGTATCTCCGCGCTATCATCAACCAGCAGCACCCTTGTCTTCGACATACATTGAGGTGAAGTCGAAGGTTGGATGCGGAAACACTATGTGGCGTTTGAGTTTTTCTACGGGATTCGTTTCGTCAGGTGTTTAGCACCTCACAACGCAGGACGTTCAATCGATTCACTGCATCGGCGAGTGCATAGTTCGCGCACCGGGCGTGAATACAGCGTTTCCTGTAGCGCGGATTTTCTCTGTTTCGCCGCTAGGGGTTCACTTTTTTGGTCTCAGGTGCGCGGATCCATCAGAAAATGCGGGCTTTTCTCCGTGGCACTATTCGTGCTTCCAAGATACAAGAGGGCCGCCAATGATGACCGCATTGCTTTGCCTAGCTTGGGGAATGATTGCTTTATTCTTTGTGCTGGTTGTGAGGGCAGGCGCCAAGCCAATGCCGACGCCCGAAAGCGACGGTCGTTGGGCACACGACCTGAAGACCACCAGGAGAGTTTCCCTTCATTCGGGTCCTGTGCTCGTTTTCAATTCACGGCTCTCCAATTCCCGCTAACGCCGTGGCGCTTCGCTCCGGGGAAATTGACCGCGCGGCGAGTCGGAGCGCCGTCGCACGAGCGGGGCGCTCGCGCCTACACTAAGCCTTCAGCGCCTGGGCGATTCTTTGCAGGCCTTCGCGGAACATTTCGTGGTCTACGCCCATGCCGATGCGAAAGTGGTTGGGCAGGCCGAAAAACTTGCCGGGTACCACTGAGGTTTCGTAATCGGTGCGCAGGCGAGTCAGGAAATCATCGACGTTCCCGTTTTCCAGTCGCATGACGGCGGTCGTACCGAATTCGGTGCGGGGCGTGGAGACGGCTTTCTGCCTCGGCCAGTAAATTCCTGCAAAACAGTGCGATCTGCTTCAACGATTTTTCTTGAGCGCTCGCGAATCGCGTCAAGGTTCTCCAGGGCCACGACACTCAGAAGTTCCGCCGGGTGAGCGGGAATGGATGCGAACAGGTCATTCAGTCGCCACATGGCGCGTGCCAGGTCGGGCGCGGCGAGAATCCATCCACAACGCAGGCCGCTCAGGCCGTAAACTTTGGTCAAGCTGCTGGTGACGATAAACTCCGGGCCCAGATGATACGCGGGCTTCGGCGTATTGGTGTAAACCGCGTCGAGGTAGACTTCGTCAACCAGCACGCGCGCGCCTACGCTGCGCGCCAGTCCGCCGACTTCGCGCAACTGCGTTTCTGAAGCCAGTACGCTGCTGGGGTTGTGCAGGTTGGTGAGAACGATGAGCTTTGTCTTGCGCGTGATGGCGCGACGGACCTGGGCGGGATCGAGCGCGTATCCGCTCTCCTCGGTGCGGGCAAAATGTTTTACCGCCGCGCCCAGATATAAGAGCGTCGAAGTAAGCAATTCGTAAGTCGGTTGTTCAATGAGAACCTCGTCGCCGGAATCAATCAGCGTTGCCATCGCCAGATGATTGGCCATTGATGTGCCGGCGGCCGCCACTACACAGTCGGGATCGACTTCGCATTTCTTCGCGATGGCTTGCTGCAGGGGAGCGTAGCCGTAGGTGCTGTCGCCGTTGATCTCCAGTTGATCAATCGTGACTGGCAGTTCATGCAGGGGAAACGATCCGACGCCGCTGGTTGCGAGATTGAATCGGGCGCGGCCCTGGGTCTTCGCCCACAGCATGTAGTCGGAATGGCGATGTCTCATAGAATCGGGGACAGTGGTGGCGCGCTTTTCCGCTTGGCGCGGCTCCAGTACAAATATACCGGGATGCCCGCCAGCAGAATACCCAGTCCGATGGCGGAGTTTGCGGGGAAGGTCGTGGCGGTGGTGATCACGATGGCGGCGCAGGCCAATACGAAAAGAGCCGTGGTGTAGGGATGGCCCGGCGCGAGATACAGAAGTTGAGGCGCATTCACCTTTCTCTGACGAAACACGAACAGCGAGGCCGCGGTCAGGCCGAAGGAGATGAAATCGACGGAGATCACATAGTTCAATATCTGCTCGTAGCGTCCGGAGAGGGCAATGACCGTGGCGGTCACGCCTTGCAGCACGATGGCCACGACCGGAACTCCAGTGCGGGGAGAAAGCCAGCCTACGCTCTTGAAGAAGAGTCCGTCGCGAGCCATGGCGTAGTAGACCCGCGGAGCGGTCAGAATTCCCTGGCTGAGAAAACCCAACGTGGAAATGGCGATGCCAAATGCAATCCACTGCGCGCCTCGCTCACCCAGGGCGGCGCGCATCACTGCTGAGGCGGGAATGCGGGTTGCGGCCAGTCCTTCAGGGCCGAGCACGCGCAGGCAAACAAAATTGACTGACAGATAAAGCGCCACGACTCCGATCACGCCGATCACCAGTCCGCGGGAGAGATCGCGGCGGGGATCGCGCATCTCGCCGGCCACGAAACTTGCGGTCTGCCATCCGCCGTAGGCGAAGGCGACCGGAATCATGGCGGCGCCGATCGCGCTTCCCAGTCCTAGCGAGACCGGGCGATCGAGTAAGGGCAAGGCCCGCACCGTGCCGCCGCCCCACAGAATTCCTGCGACAACCATGGCAGCGATGGCTGCGGCCTTGAGCAGCATGAGAGCGCTCTGTACGTTGCTGCCGGCGCGGACTCCGAAGCAATTGATTGCCGTCAAACCCTAGAAGAGTCACGGCCGCGATCAGCCCATCGCTGGCCGCAAGACCTGTAATTTCGCGGTAATAGTGACTGAAAGTGACCGCGACCGCAGCCATCCCGCCGGTCTGCGTCACCAGGAGAAGGACCCATCCGTAGATAAATGCGACCGAAGGATGGTAGGCCTCGCGCAGATAAAGATACTGCCCTCCCGCGCCCGGCAGGCGGGAGGCGAGTTCGGCCCAGATGAACGCGCCGAGCAGGGCAAGGCCTCCGCCCACGAGCCACACTCCCAGGATCAGGAATGGAGTGTGCACGCGAAGCGCAACCACGTAGGGATTGATGAAAATGCCGGAGCCGACAATGCCGCCCATCACGATCATGGTGGCGTCGAATACTCCGAGCAGTTGCCGAGGTTTGACGGGGTCCAAGAATCAGCCTAAGAAAGTCGTTGTGCAGCCCAAGACCGGCTCGGTTTACAGACCTCGAACACCTTACCATAACGTTTGATCATCACAACCGACGTGGAGAGCGAGCGAGTCGTGGAAACATCCACGCATGGTAGGCTTCTGGAGCTGGTTTCGCCGTACCCATTTTTCCCTAGCATGGAGGCCCATGAACGACAGTCGTCCCGCGCATTTCGATCTGCAAGCAATCGCGAAACAACTCATGGTGGAACACGGATTCGAGCCTGACTTTCCTCCCGGAGTTCCCCAGCAGCTTGCGGAGCTGAAGGCGCATCCTCCGCAAACCGAGCCGGGCGGAGACATCAGGGACCTGCGGCAGCTGCTGTGGTCATCGATTGACAACGATACCTCTCGCGACCTCGACCAGATCGAAGTGGCTGAACGTTTGTCCACCGGAGAGATCAAAGTGCTGGTGGCAATCGCAGATGTGGACGCCTTCGTCCGCCAGCAGTCGCCCATCGATGGACACGCGGCGAAGGAAACAACCACGGTCTACACCGGCATCCAGAATTTCCCCATGCTACCGGAAGAGCTCAGCACCGCCGCCTCTTCCCTGCTGGAAAACGGCGACAAGCTTAGTGTGGTGATTGAGTTTATGGTCGGGCCGGATGGCGGGGTGAGTTCGAGCGACGTCTATCGCGCCATCGTTCGCAATCAGGCGCAACTGGCCTACGACTCCGTGGGCGCGTGGCTCGAGGGCAAAGGCCCCGCTCCTGCGAAGGTTGCGGCTTCAAGCGCGCTGCAGGCACAACTCAAGCTGCAGAGCGAAGCCGCGCAAATGCTGAGGAAGCAACGCTACGAGAACGGAGCGCTGAACATAGACACCGCTGAGGTGCGTCCCGTGGTCCTGAATCAACAAGTGGTGGACGTTGAGAACCAGCAGAGGAACCATGCCACCGAACTGATTGAGGACTTCATGATCGCGGCCAACGGAGTCGTGGCCCGGATGCTCGAAAAGGTCTCATCTCTGCGTCGCATCGTAAAGACGCCCAAGCGCTGGGACCGGATCGTGCAACTCGCAGCTACGTACAATGAAAAACTTCCGGCACAGCCTGACTCCAAGTCGCTCAATGATTTTCTGCTAAGGCGCAAAACCGCCGATCCCGATCACTTCGCGGACCTGTCACTGAGCGTGATCAAGCTCATTGGGCCTGGTGAATATGTGCTGGAGCGTCCAGGGGATCCGGAGCAGGGACACTTTGGCCTTGCGGTCCAGGACTACACCCACTCCACGGCCCCGAACCGACGCTTTGCGGATATCGTCACCCAACGACTCATCAAGGGGCTGCTGGCTGGACGGTCGGCACCATATTCCGACGACGAACTAGCGTCCATCGCCAGCAACTGCACCTTGAAAGAAGATGCCGCGCGCAAAGTGGAGCGGGAGATGTCGAAACGAATTGCCGCCGTTGCCATGAGCAACAGAATCGGAGCAACCTTTGACGCTATCGTTACGGGCGTCACGCCGCGAGGAACTTTCGTTCGCGTGCTGCAGCCGCACATCGAAGGATTGCTGTTGCAGGCACAAGGAGTGGATGTTGGCGACAGGGTGCGGGTAAAGCTTGTGCGCACCGACGTGCAGCAAGGGTATATCGATTTTTCCCGTGCTTAGCAGTCTCACTTCGCTGATAGATTCGCCAGCGTGGTGTTCGGATAGTAGTGGTCGAGAATCTCACGGAACGTGGCCCCGGACTGCGCCATGGCTTTGGCTCCCGTCTGGCAGAGTCCGATGCCGTGTCCCTCGCCCGTTCCGTCGAGAACGACGCCTGTCGCGTCGCTGTGAGCGACGAAGTTGTTGCTGGGCACGGCGTCCCAGCCGAGACGGCGATCGATCTCCAGACGGGTGTTTTCCTTGTGCTTACGCTAGATCAATGTCAGCTGCGTCGGCCTGCGCCAGATGGCGGACCCAGTGCGCGGGATGGCGACGACAGTAGTCGCAGACTGCGGAAAAATACGGGTAACTCTGGCCCGACAACCCGACCTCCTGCGGAGTGCGCGTGCGCCCGCCGCAGCTGCGAGTGAACATTGCCGCCACAGTGTGGTCCTGATAGGCGAGCACCAGGCCGCGGGTTGCGACGGTGGCACGGGCCGCATTGCTTTCAGCAGGCGGCGGTTCTCGGAGAAACTGGCAATGAGTAGTGTCACAGAAATCGAAATCACGATGGCGTCCCCGGGCCGCGACGAGGTAAGAACGCGTCGCCACGGCCTGCGCCTGCAATGCTTCGAGAGGCGTATCCGGCGCGCTTTCCGCCTGAACGACCGATGCTACGGCGGTTTCGAGATCCATCTGAACAACCGGAACCAGAATGCCGGCAACGGCCCTGACCTCAAGCGTACCGTGGTACCGGCGGGTGATTTTTCCTGGAATGGCGAGCACGAAATCGGACTCGCCATTGCCGCGACTTGACGCGTACAGGTCGGATATCCGGAGCGACTGCTTGCTGGTCTGGAGTAAGAGATCGCCGCCGGAGGCTGTTATTTCTGCAGTGTCGGCGCCGGAACTCCGCTCCAGTACGAAGCTCTTCTCTTCTCCCTGCAAGGTCTTCGTCTGGACGATGAGCGCTTGTCCCGGCGCGGACTTAACCGTGATCTCACGAGGCCGGAAGAGTCCGAACACTCCGATGCGGACGTCCTGAGCGCAAGCCATGTGAGCCGCCAGCAGCACGCACGCGAACAAACTCATTCTGAGCGACACTCGGGTTACTCCTCGATCCGGCCCAACATGCGCCCCGCGGTCAGCGCTGCTTTGGCGCCTGGAACTCCGTGGACGCGGACCATCAGCAACAACTCGGGTTGCTCGGCCGGGACCAGTGCGACTACGAAACCGTCTCCTGGTGCGCGGTCTTGATGAGTGCAAGCGGCGGTGCCGGTTTTCACCAGTGCGCGGGAGTGCTTTAGTGCGCGATCAACCTCCGCTCCTGTGCCCTGGTGTGCGGACTGTGCCATTCCGGATATTATTTCGCGTGCGCCGGACTGGTCGCGGCGCCGATTGAGCTCCAGATACGCATGCGCCATGTGCAGAGGCGAAACCAGCCAACGATTTCCTACACCGATCAGGTCCGGGCCAGATAAATCTAGAGCGGGCGGGTCCAATCCAATCCGTTGTGCTGAAGGGATGACGTCCGCGCTAGTCATGGCGGCGGTAAGCATTCGAAAATACGAATTGCAGGAGTCCGCGATGGCGGCGGTGATGCCAATCTCTCCGTGACCGTGGGGAAGCCAGCAGCCGCTGGCATCTCCGCGACACTGATGAGCCGGATAGCGAAACTGGTGCGCTTCTCCGTAGGCCAGGGCGACGAAAGGCTTCACCAGTGAGCCCAGAGGAATCGGCTGGTCGGAATCTTCCCAACGAGAAGCGAGCACGGCCCCGGTCTGGACATCGAGAAGGAGATAAGAGACTTCCCTGCCGGTAAATTCTCGCTGCAGAAGTTGGGCAGCGGACTGTGCGAACAGCGAATCACGCGTATTTTCTGCGAACGCCTTCCCATCGGATGGAGTGACCGTGGGAGCGGCCAACATTCCGATTAGCAGCAACAGCTCGATTCTCTTTACTGCGCCCATTGGTAAGTGACCGTTTGCAGTATCTTGTCGCCGGCATCGCGCACCACAATTTTTTCCGACGAAACGGCGGCCAGAGTGCTGCTGAGGCTGGCGATGTTCTCCGAGAGAAATTGAGGTTGTCGTTCGTTGCCCGGAATAGCCCCAGGGTTCGTGTCCGGGCGATCGACCACTGTGACGAGGCGGGCAAAGTTGTCTCGCTCACGCTTGTGGTCGAACTCCGCGACAAACACCGCGGGCTTCAGATCGGATTGTCGATTTACGTTGGCAAGCATGCCGCTCATCAGCGCGGGATCGTCGGAGACGATCAAATATTTGCCTCGTACTGCGGTCAGAAGCGAGTGCAGGCCGTCGAGTTCGTAGTAGCCGGTGGCCTGCTTCCAGACCATGCCCAACTGGCTGGTGGTCAGACTCGGCCGTAGGAAAGTGGTCAACGCATTTCTAGAGGCAGTTTCATCCCAATCAGAACTTCCTGAAAGCGCAATCGCCGAGTGTATTTTTACGAACACTCCAGCCGGGTCGCGCTCGGTGGACTGTATGTGCAGCACTGCATTGACCTGACTTTTCTGCAGGAGATTCTTGAGTTCAATTGTGCCGTCATCGTTGCCACGGTCGCGATGCCGGAGCCTGGTCAATTCGTGTCTCCAGGTCGAAGCTCGAACCGGTTTCGCCTGATGTCAGCTGCGCTTGTGGCGCGAGTTGGTCGGGAGGAGCTGGTCCCGAGTGCGGGGATAGGATTTTTGTTTTTAGCGTATCGAGACACGGGTCGATCGATGGGCAGAGTCGAGCTTCGTAGAGGCCTACCCCGGCCGGTACCAGGCGGACAAGATCCGACACTTCTTCGCCTGGCCCCTTAATTGTGACTGTGCCGGCCGCCTTCTTCAGCAGGACACGTTCTTCGCGGTACTCCTTGCCGGAGCGAAAGAGATCGGAGACAGCCGCGTCGTACGATTTCATTTCAGAAATATTCTGTTGCACCCAATACGACCGGAAATAAGGGCTGGGAACAATTTTTTCCAGGTTAAGGACCATCCGCAAGTCCCCGACGGGCCCGGCAGCGGCGACGGACTGGGCAAACCACGACTCGGCTTCTACCGTGCTGTCTTTACCACCCGCCATCAACTGCAATGCGCTCGCCATCAAATCTTCGCGGGTTGCGAGCAGCAGGTAGTTCTCGTGGACGGCGAATTCGACTTCTCGCTGCGATTCGGGATCGCGTCGCAGATAGAATGTCGCGCCGCCCGCGTTGCGGGTTTCGAACTTAGCACGCGTCTGCCACAGCTGATTCTGCATCGCATTCGCCGACGGCAAACGCGTGATGTAAACAAACTGCAGTTTTCCGATGTCGTAAAGCGCGAGGGCACTCTCGGTTCCCGCAACCTGAGACATGAAGTTCATATCGGGAGGCAGACCGGCGGCCGCGGCGAATTGTTTTCCGGCATCGTTCAAACGCAGGAGCAGGCGAGAACGCGAAAAGACCTCGTAGTTGCTGCTGCCCAGCCAGGCCTGCTTTTGCGGCGATCGGTTCCAATCCGCTAGCAGAGAGGACAAATCCTTCGCCTGCAGGTAGAGCAGAGCTCCGGACGGAACATAGCTGGACAGCGAGCGCCTCGGGGGCAGCGGCCGTCTGGTATGCAGCCCAGCCCAGGCCGATGCTGACGGCGCCGATGAGGAGGACAATCGCTGTGACTATTTTTTTCATTGTTTTCCTCCTTTGGCCGGTGGTTTCACCGGGGGCGCCGAGCGGGCCAAGAGTCGGGGACGAACCAGGCGGTCTTGCTCCAGCGCTTCGTGCAGGATTGGTTGTCGCGCGGCATTCAACCGTTGACGCTGCAGCCGGGCATTTACCTCGGTGATCGCGCCGCTGATTTCCTTGCGAGCGGCTGGCGCCGTTTCCAGTTTCTGAGCGACTCGCAGGTAACGTAGAGCTTCGTCCAGGCGATTGAGCCTGATCATTACTTCACCCAGCGCTTTTGCTACCCTCGCCTGCTGTCCGATTGGCAGCTTGAAAGGGTTGTCGGGCTGGCCGGGCAGGTTCTCATCGTCGTCATGATTGTCAGTTCTGTTTCGCGAATGATTTCTTCTTCGCGAATTGTCGGTGGAGGAGCTGATCTGAAGAACTGCTGCTGAAGAAGTGGCTCGAGTCACGCCGCGGGCGAATTCATCCGAGTGCAAGCCGGCCGCTGCCAGGAACAGCGGGATGCGGGCGTCGTCCCGGGCGGGAGTATCTGCTAAGGCATTCCCCAGCAATTGGACTTTTACATGCGCGTCAGTAGAAGACTGGGCCGCTATCAAGCGGGCGTCGTAGAAGAAGGGTTGATCCGCAGCGGAAGCCGCAATCGCTGCGGGACCACTGGCCAGAAGATTTAATTCGACGCTACCGAGTTCGACCTGGGCAGGCTGGCCAGCCAAGGCAAAGGCCGCTTGCGTGCGTACAGTGTAGGAAGTGTCTTGCGCCGACGCGATGGCGGTAAGAGCCTTCTGTGCCGAAACCACGTCCTGGCCCGCGGCGACTTTCGCTTTTGCCAGCCGCAACCGGTAAGCCGCTTCCCAAGGCGAAGCCTTTACCAGTTGTTCGAGAAATTCGATTGCCTCGGCATTGTGTCCTGTTTTCTCCAGCAGGCTGGCCGCGGGATCAAGGTTCTCGAAGGGATTGCCGACAACTACGACAAGCCGTCGCAGCAACTCGACTGCACCGGGTGTGTCGCCAGCGGCAATACGAATTTCAGCCAGGCCGAGAAAATTCGCAGCGTCGAGCTTGTGCTCTTCGATCTCGCGCGCAAAAACAAATTCCAGTACTTTGCGGGCTGACTGTTTATCTCCGGAGTCAAACAGCTGTCGCGCCGCGACGCGCAAGACTTCCGAAGCGGGTGATGTCTGCGGATCGGTGCGATAGCTCTCGATCCTTGAATCTAACCCTCCTGTTTTCGCTGCCACTTGTAGTTCCAGAGGAACGATCGCCGCCGCGTCCTGGACGCGATTCTCTGGAGAAAGCGTCGCAATCACGTTGCCCGCCATCGTGTACTGCTTCGTCACGACCAGATACTTTATCCATCTCACCTGCCAGGTACGCAGAATCTGTTGCGCGTTTTCCTTCTGCAGCCCTTCCGCCTTCGACACTGCGTCCTGCCTGGCTTGCAGGATGCGTTGATAGAGGGGCGCGCGCTGCGTCAGCGGGATCCATGAAGCCTCAACCACATCGGAAAGGACGGTGGTGGGATCGTCCGCGGCTGATGCCAAATCGAGCACCCAGTTGGTGGCGGCCGCCGGGTCCGACAGCGCAAGATAGGCGCTGTGCAGCAGAGCATTGGAGCGGTAGTTGCCGTTGCGGTGGAGGTAGGCGCGTAGAAGCGCGTCTACGTCTGGCTTTAAATCGTTGAAGACTTTCCTGCTACGCAGGTGCTCGCAGGTCCGCGAGAAATCCGTCCAGAAACCCTCGGGCACGCGTTGACTGTTGACCTGTTGCGCGAGCGTGGAGAAAACCTGCTTCCACTGAGCGATGGCCTCGGCACGGGCACCCTGCTTGTAGTAGGCCATGGCGAGGCTGTCGTGCACATCGGCCCTTCCCGGCGCCAGCTCGAGCGCGTGCTCGTAGTCCGCGATGGCGCGGGCGGTGTCGCCGCTGTCGAAGTAGTAGTCCGCCACGGTCAGATAGCCGGACGCGCTGGCAGGACTTTGTTCCAGGATTGCGGGAAGAAATTCTTCCGGATCGCCTTGTTTACTCATGCCGGCGTATTCGCCGTAGCGCGAGCCATAATAGAACCAGACGTTTCCGGCGAGCTGTTGCGCACGGGTCAACCGGTTGCGATAGACGCTCGGCGATGGTGTTGTCTCCCAGCGCCGAGACGAACGCGCTGTTCACCTCAGGCGTTTTCTCCGCAAAATAGAGTCCGACGAGCGCGTTGTAGGATTTCGCCCACACTGGCGTGCGGGTGCGCCCACGCGACGAAACCAAAGCGTGCGCCTGCGCCGCATCGCCGTTTGCCACGACGAAGTCGGCAGCGTCTTGCCCGGTAGAATTCCAGTAGGAGGCACGCTGCAACAGCCTGTCTGGGTGCCGGCTCAATAACAATTGAAATAGACGACCCTGCTGGTCCCGCCCGCCGGTGCCGAACGGCATTCCTGCGAAAGCGCGCAGTTCGCCCTCAGGATCGCCGGCAGACTGATAGGCTTCTTGGGCCGCGACCCAGACTACATAGCGCTGCTGCGGTTCAATCCGGGGCGCGAATTGTTCCAGCTGTGCGCCCAACTCGGCGAATTTCAGGCGTTGGCGCTGCAATTCAACAAAGGGTTGCATGCGCGAGAGCAGGAGTGAGGAATTCTGGTTCGTACCTTTGTCCATCATCAACTCGTAACGCCAGCGAGCCTCAAGCTCGCCGAGTCCGGCGCTCTGCGCCAGCGGGACGGCGAAAGCGTCGACATCTGCCGAGCTCATGCCGGCGTGCCTGGTCTCAGCGAACTTTACGAAAGCAACTTTTTCCTCGGGCGTGAAATAGGTAGACACTGTGGCCCCCATTTCGTTCAGGGTAGAACGCATGCCGTCACGGGCAGCGCGAAGGCGATTTTCCTGAGTGCGATCGCGCCACTCCCTGTCCGTGATCGCCGCGATGCCTTGCCTGGCCACCTGTTCCTTGAGGACGGGCAATATCGCCGATGCGTCACCCAGCGCGCTCTGCAACGTGGCGTAAGCTTTTTCCTGCTGGCGGAGATGGGTCATGATGCGCGTATAAACTCTGGCCCCCGATTGCTGCTCGGGCGTAACCAGCAGATCAGCGCCGGCCGCGCCGATTCCCTGCTCGGCAAAGCTGCGTGCTTGAGTCAGCATGCCCCACGCTTCCAGGCGACGTGCGACTTCGAAATACTTTCCGGCGTTGTCCGGCCCGACGTCGATGAGCGCAATTTTCAGAGCGGCGACTACGTCGTCGGCTGCGTCCCTGGCGGGCGCGGATCTCTGCGACCTTTTCCATCCACTTTGGGTCTTTGAAGGCCAGTTGATATATGCGCTCGCAATCGGCGGCGGCGTCATCGAAGCGCATGAGGCGTTCTTCCAGGCCGGCGCGCGCTATTTGCAAGTCGACGCGATCGGGGCGGACGGTGACCGCCTTGCCGTAACTCTCGATCGCAGCCGGATACTGTTCGAAACTGGTTTGGATCTGAGCCAGCACCATCGGCCAACGATAGTCACGCGGTGATTGCGTGACCGTTTTGGTATAGAAATCCAAGAGTTGCTGCTGGCGCTGGTAGCGCTGAGCGTACAAGGCAGCTTCGGTCACCAGGCCTGCATCTTCGGGAAAATTGTTGATGAGCTCGATGTACTGATCCACCGCGCCGGAATGATCCTTCATGCGAGTCAGCGCGGGAATCAATCCGCGGCGCAGCGTGGCAATTCTGGTCTTGCGTTCATCACCCGAGAACGGAGCGTTGCGGAAGAGTTCGATTTTGTCCAGATAGAATTGACGTAAGCCTCGATCATCACCGGCCTGGGCGTATGTGTCGGCCATCGCCGACAGGTATTGGCCATCGTATGGAGAAGCGTTCAGAAGCGCGGTTAGCAACTCTCGCGCCGGCGCGTACTGACCCGATTCGGTCGATTTGCGCGCCGCTTCAAATGTTAACTGCTTGCTCAGGTCCGGATATGCGTCCTTCGAAGCCTGCAGCAGGACTGCGATGGCTTGCGGGTAGCTCTTGATGCGCCAGTAGAAATCCACGGTGGAGCGCACTACTCCCAGGATTTTTGGGTTTTCGCGATACAGGGCTTCAACTACGCGTTGCGCTGATGTGAAGTCGTTTCGGTTTTCGTACAACTGGACCAGGCGATAACGCAGTTGCAGACGATTGATCGGATCAGTCGTTAAGGCTGCCTGTTTTTCCAGGGCGTGCTGGCGAACTGCCTCCAGCGATTTCTGCTCGGCCAGGGCTTCTACTTCTTCGGCTTGCTCGATGGATGTAGTGCTGATGACGATTGAGTCGAGAAGGGTCTCCATCTCAGCCTTGCGATTCTGCGCCTCCAGCACCCGAACGCGCAGGTAGACGGCTGGCATCGGCGGATTGGGCAAGGTGATCAGCTTTGCAGTTTGCTGGTCAACCTGGTCGCGCAGCTTTGGCCTGCGAGCCAACTCCAACAGCCTTAAGTCGGCGGGCGAACTTGCGCCTCCGGCGAGAGCGCCCTTCACGTATTCACCGATGGCGCGCGCATAGTCTCGTTGATTTTCGTAGATTGCTCCGGCTTCATAGCTGTAAAGATTTTCGTCGCCGAGTTTTCTTCCTGCCTTCATTCAGCAGACGAAGAGCATTATCGAAATCGAAATAATCCCAGTAGATGCTGGCCGCCTCGAGATACCCGGCGGACTGTCCGGGAGCGATCGTGGGAATCCGATTCCAGTAGGGGGCGGCTTTGGCAAATAGATCACGGTCAGCGTAGATGTCGCCGATGCGCGACATGATTTCGCTGTTTCCGGGATTCGCCTGCAGCAGATTGTCTTCGATCTTGGCCGCAACTTCCGTGTCGGCCGGTTCGAAGTAGGCCAGCGAGCGATATACGGATGAAGCTGTCTGAGCAGTCTCGGGATCAGCCGGATATTGTGCGGCCAGCGCTCGGAGCACGGGCGCGCTGTCCTCGAAATGTGATCGCCAGAGTTCGGCTTGTGCGACGAATTCTCCCGTCGCAGGATTGCTGCGGACAACTTCGTCCCATCGAGCCTGGTCCGGACCTTGACTTGTGACAGGCCGCAGGGAGTTCAATTCGGACTCCAACTCTCCTTTTGCCGACAAGTATTCGAAGAACTCGTTGCGCAGATCGGTCTCTTCGAACCAGTGCTGCCGCAAGAGCGATTGCCAGGCGGCGTCGTCATAGGTGTGAGGAGTCGTGATATGCGTTCAGCAGATTGCGCACGAAAACCGGGTTGTGCGGGAAGCGTTGGTTGGCGTATTGATTGAGCCGCAAGTAGAGCGCCGGCGTTCCGCCGTAGCCTACGTTCCCGAAATATTGTTCAAGATCGGTGCCGCTGAAAGTCTTGACCGCTTCCTGGGTCAGCTTTTCGAAATCCGCGTCTCGCTTGTAGCGCAAGTAGAAGCGTGCCAGCCTGTCATACCACGTGCGATCGGGAAAACGTGCCAGCGCACGGCGATAGATCTCCTCCTGCTCGATGCCGAGCCTGTTTTGTTCCAGAAAAACCGCCAGGCGCTCGTAGAGCCCGGGATCATCAGGATTGCGATCGATTTCGCGCCGCAGCACTGCCAGTGCGCTCAGGAATTTGTTTCAACTGCACCAGCGGGCCAGATAGCGCTCCAGCACGCTCGAATATTCCGGCGAGCGTGCACCGGACTGGCTGGGAGCTGACGTTGTGCGGATCTGAAATGCCTGGTTTTGTGTTCGCTGTCGAAGGTTGCCACCGTCGCGTCCGGGTTCGTCGGCCTGATCGCCAAGTCGCGAGTATTTCGCGCCGTCTCCACTCTTACCCAAGCGGCATCTTCTCGGCTTTGAGCGCAAGTTCCTGCAGGACAGAATCGTAGATGCTGAATTCCTCCTGAGTTTTACTGGTACGCGCGTAGGCGTCGGCCATCAGCAGGGCCACGGATGTGCGTTGGGGAGCTTGGGGAAAACTCGCGAGGAATTTGCTTCCAGCACGAATCACAGCTTCGCTTTCGCCGGAGCTGGCGTAAAACTCCAGCAGCTTGGCGTGCAGTTCCGGTCGTTCAGTTGAGTTGGGAAACTTGGTGTCGAGCAGAGCCAACAATTCCGCTGCGCGCGACCGATGGAAATATGGGATGGCACGCTGCTCTTCTTCCGAGAATTTCGCGGCTGGGGCAGTCGTGTTCAGAATCAGGGAAAGAATGCCGTTCAGGTAGCCGGGGCCCTGGTCCATGGTCGCAATGTCGCGATACATGGAAAGTTCGCCGCTGCCAAGCCGAATCGAAGTTTCAGGAGCGGTGAGCAGAAGGTTGGTGAGCGCAGCGAGCGCCCGCTCCTGGGCATCATTCATGCCCTTGCTGTTGTACAGGGCAAAGTAGTAGCGGGCCGACTCGGGATAGGCGTGAATGTCTTCCAGCAGACGAGCGCAGACGTAGAGTTCCTGACTCGTCCACTCTGACTTGCTGGCTTCCTTGTGCAAGCGAAACGCTGTAACGGTTTGCTGCGCGGCATCGAGCTTGCCCTGCTGCTGGTAGTAGTAGAAGACGCGCGCCATCGCGTTCAGGTCTTCAGGATTGGCATTCAGGGCCGCACGCGCCTGATCCAGAAACTTGCGCAGACTTTGGGTCTGCGTAAGCAGGTCGAAGTAGCTCTTGACCAGTTCCGGGGCCCACAGCGGCTGGAAACTCTGTTCGTACACCGCCAGTCCCTGCTGGACCGAACCTCGCCGATACTCGACCATGGCTTTCGCTTTTATCGGAAAGATCTCGTCCGCCGGAAATTGTTTGTGATAGTCCGCGACCAATTGCTGAGCGGCGGCGTACTCTTTTTGCGCGACCAAGAAATCCAGAAAGCGGGCGTAGAGCGACTGTTCTTGCGGATAGCGCGCCAGCCAGGCACGGTACTGTGCCGCTGAGAACATCCGGAGGCAAAGCTTGATCGTGAATAACGCTGAAGATGCGCTCAAACGCCTGCCACGAGCGCTGCTCGGCCGGTGCGGTCAGGGTCTCCGAAGAATCGGCAGGTGCAGCTGGCCACGACGGACAGCGTCTTGATCTCATCCAGTGGCCGAACCCGGCGATGATAGAAATCAGCCAGTGCAATCTGAGCGTCGGTTTTGCCGGAGGCATTCTCCACATACTTCTTCCAATCCGACTCCGCGGCGTTGAAGTCGAGTTGCTGCTCATCTTCAAGAGCGCGAAGAGAATAGAGGTCGGCATTCGTGGGTTGCGACTTGATCAAGTCAGCTCAGAGCAGGGCGCGTCTCGGCGGGAGGCCGGCGAAACAGCACTGAGCCGCCGGGCAACGACATGGACCGAAAGAGCGCCGCCTCGATTGCGGTCCCGGCTTCGACGTTTCTTAACCACAAGGGTAGCTCGCCACGCGCGGAGACCAGCCATCCCGCCAAGGCGATGAATGTAGCGATTCCGCAGATGCGCAGGACACGGGACCGGGACAGATCATGGAAGCACTTCAATCTGCACCTCCTGGGTCCCGATATTGTGGGCGATGTCTTCAGCGGTCACGGTCAGCTTGTAGGTTCCGGGCACAGTCTGCTCCGGGATGACCAGCTGTCCTGCGTTGATGCCGGCGCGTGCATCCCAATTCAGCGCCACCGGCGCTGCGCCTTCCAGTCTTGCGACTAGAGTTCGCGTGCTCTGTGACGCGCTGGCTTTCAGATTCATCGTCTGGCCGCGGTGATAGCGTCTGGTATCAAGTTTGATCTGAACCACGGGCGGCTTGCTGGCGATGACAAAGGTCTTGAACTCACGATAGGTGTGGCCTGGCGATCTCGCAAGACCAGGCGGACGGTGTAGGTGCCGTCCTGCATATCGTCGGGCGCGAGAAATCGCGTCTGCCACACGTCCTCTCCCGAGAGGTAGCGAAGCTTCTGCACCAAGCCAAAGGGAAACAGCGCGGTGACCGAAGAGATTGATTCGTCGGTCTTGACCCGCAGCACGGGATCTCCGGGACGAATGACGCGGGGCCGCAACAGGGCGCGAGGCACGGCAAGAAACGAAGTATACGGAGTGACAAATTTGTACTGACGAGCCAGGCGGATGATTTCATCGATGGTGGCCTGGTCTTCACCCTCACGCTGGATCTTTTCCAGTAACGCATCTACCCGCGCCCTTGCCCAGAGCCGCGGAAGCTGGGCATGGTCGAGGGCTTCGCGCGGCAAGCTGGCCTTCGCCGACATCTCGAACGCCGCGGCGTCGCGCACTCCATGGACCGTGAACTGTTACGTTTTCCTTCGGCGCCTGGTAGCGTCCAATCCAGGAAGCAAGCGAGCCGGCGAAAATGGAATTCTGTAGCGGGTAGACGGTGTCCACTGCCGATTCCGGGGCCACGGCCAGATTCAATTCGCCGATCGGGCTGCGTCCGATCTTGGAGAGAAACGAATTCAGCTTGAACTCGGCAGGTTCGGTCGAGAGCACGTGCTCCAGTAAGCCGTCCTGCCGGGCCAGCACGCTTAAGCAGCGGCAGGTTGGCATCGTCGCCCACGCCGAAAATGTAGGTGCGCGGACGCTGCGCTCTCCGGCAAACGCTTCCAGCTTTCCGCATACCAAGCTGGCGAGCTTGCCGTTCTGGATGGGCCCGCGGGTCGCGCCTCCGTCGCTCAGCAATATCAGATAGGGGCTGGCGCCTGCGGACGAGGAACATTGCTGCAGTCCGGTCTGAAGCGCTTTTTGTAAGTCGGTGCCGCCGCGCAGCTTGCTCGAGCGCACGAAATCCAGAGCATGCTGTACCGCAGCGGGGTCCGCCGCGACTGGAGCAGGCTGAAAAGTCTGGACCTGGTTATTGAACAACAAACAGATTGAATCGGTCCGAGGGCCGCAGGGTGCGCAGCAGGCTCTCCAAAGCCTGATAGCTGCGCTCCAGCTTTTCCCACTGCATCGAGAGCGATGTGTCGAAAAGGATTACCAGAGTTTTCGGCGCACCAGTCGCTCGCATCTCCACCTGCGCTTGAGGACGAGCTCTTTCCATACCCGAGCAACGCTTCGGCTTCGAAGAACCCGGGCTCGGTCGTGCTGCGGACTGGCGAGGTTTCCGTGGGCGCGGGCTGTGCGCTTACCGGATTTCTGTAGGTCAGCACGTTCAGAGTGTCAGCACCGGCAGCATCGAGGTCGTAAGTGGCGACAAAGTCCTCGGAAAGATTTACGTTGTCGCCCTGGAAGCTTCCCTTCACCGGAGTGCGGCGTATTTTCGTCAAGTCTTAGCGGGAACACTTTCGCTGCGGCCTGAAAATTGGAGATTGCGTGCTCGGAGTGCAGTTCGAAGTTGATCCGAAGATGCCGCGCCGCCTGGGACGAGTATGCGTCCGGGCGCAGTGGAATCGCGAAATACGATTTCAGGTTCTCGACCGGAATGGACTGGTGATACTCGATCTCCAGTCGCTTGGTTCCATGCGGTTGAATGGGAACGATGCGCGCGCTGAATACCGAGCTGCGCTTGGCTTCTTCCGAGCCGCGTTCCCCCATCTGCAGCAATCCGGGATCAATCGCCTGCTGCTTGAGCTGGGTGTAGATATCCTCGGCCCGCTTGCGCTCGAGCACAACCGCGGGAATGCGTGTAGGTCCATCCCATACTGCAAAATCAGAAACCGTGGCCTGGCTGGGTAGCGCGAAGATGTAGTTCCCTTCTTCGATCTTGCCGGTGTGGTTGGCGAAAATCTGTCGCACGAAGACGCGCGCGTCGCCGTTGTCAATGCGAACGGTAATCTCCATTTCTTCGAGAGAGAGGATCGCCGGATCGGGCTGTGCCTTGTCGCGCGGAATCAGGATGCCTGCATCGGCCAGGAGCAGCGCCGGGGCGAACAGCAACGCGAAGAGCATGAGCATCTTCTTTTTCATGGATGCAGTTTCTGCTCCTGCACGCGAACCAGACCGTTGTCCGTGCCGACATAGAGATATCCATTGGAGAGGGCGAGCGCGGTCACGTTGGCGGAGGGCAGTCCTCGTCGACGGAGAACCAGCGGTCGG
The DNA here is from genome assembly GCA_963812835.1 of Terriglobia bacterium. GTDB lineage: Bacteria > Acidobacteriota > Terriglobia > Terriglobales > Acidobacteriaceae > JAIQFF01. Next base: position 560,446 of record CAWEWN010000004.1, on the reverse strand, counting down.
ATTGGCGCTCATACACGTACAAACCGTTGCCCAGCGTGCCGGCAAACACATGAGTCGGCGTGACCAGCATGGCGTTGGGATTGATCTCGAATGGGCCGGTGGCAGTTTCGAAGGAGTGGAAGTGACCGGAACGGTCGAGTCCGAGCACGCCCGCTCCGTAGGTTCCAACCATCCATTCATCGCCAACCGGAACGACGGCCGTGATCCAGTTGTGTTTGAGGCCGGGTGTCGCCGTCGTGTAGTTGACTTCCACGTCGCCCTTCTCCAGTCGAGAAAGGCCGCCCAGCGTGCCCGCCATCAATTCATCTCCCGAGACGCCGAGGGCATAGACATGGTTGTTGACCAATCCCTGGAAGGCGTACATGCTGCGCGCACCGGTAGCGTCGAGAAAGGTGAGGCCCGCCGGCGTCGCAAGGGCCAGACCGTCCTGATAGAAAGCGACGTCGGTGACGTGATCGGCGATGAGGCCGTCGGCGCGAGTGAGAACCTGCTGCTGGCTGCCGGCGGAGTCGAAGCGAACCAGTCCGTTGGCCGTAGCGACGTCGATAGTCCCGTCTTTCAGGTTGGGCAGGATGCGGTTCACGCAGAACACGTGTTCGTTTTCGACATGCGTCGCAGGACCGTGATCGGAGTCCAGACGATCGAGACCGCGGTCGAAGTAACCGACCCAGAGACGGCCTTTGCTATCCGCGGCGAGCGCCGACACATTGCGATCGCTCAATACCGCTGCGCCCGGCCGCAAGACAGGCTGCCAGCCGAAGCCATGAGCTGCCCATGCGATAGAGGCCACTGCGGGTCAGGGCAAAAACCGCGTCGTCCATCGCCAGCAACTGATGGACTTCGGCCAATTGTGTTGCATCCGACGGAGCGGAACTGCGGCGAGGCCTTCCTTCCAGTGGGATGGCGACCACACCTTGATCTTCGGAGCCGACGAAGAGTTGCCCGGCACTGGGCAGCAACGCAGTGGTGAGAATCCCGTCGGCCAGCGTGCGGGAAAAACGTCCGCTTTCAAACACCGCGACGCCGAGCACGGTGCCGACGAATGTCGTGTTTCCTGAGACTGCGATTGACTGTACCTGGCGATCGGGCAGTCCCTGCTCTTCGCCGAATGCATCGGCCTGACCGGCGTGCCAGTGAAGCACGCCCTGATCGAGGGTTCCAACCCAGAGATCAGATTCCGTGCCGGCGAGTGTGGTTACGTAAACGACTGCTCAACGTCGGGTGAAGAACCGTTATCTTCTTTCCGTCATAGAGCAGGACGCCGCGCTTTCGGGTTCCAATCAAGAGATGTCCGGAAGCGGCGGGCAAGATCGAGGTTATGGTGCGCGCATTTGGATCCTGCGGCAAAATCTGGCGGAAGGCGCGTCCGTTGAAGACCAACAAGCCCTCTTGCGCCGTGGCGATGACGAGTTCCGGTTCGCGTGAATCCGCCAAGACGGCCTGAGCCATCGCGACTAGCGGAGATGATGGCAAGTCTCGTCCTACAGCGTAGTGCTTGAGCAGTGTCCCGCTGGCACTATATTGCGAGAGCCCGGCGGGACCTGCGATGTAAATGTCTCCAAGAAAGCGAGCGGCCTGAAAGAAAACAGCCGGGGTGCTGATTGATTCGAAGTCTGGTTCTTGCATTTCGGGCAGGGGCCGCGCGGTAAAGTGAATCTCGCCCTCTGACCGAACTTCCTGTGTGGCTGTGCGCAACGCTCTGGATGTTCTCCAGCCTACAACCCCGGCGAGCAGAACGAGCAGGCATAACGCCGCTGCCGCAACCGCCCGCCACGACCTTCTTAAGCTCCAGACCATAAATTCTCGAACTGCAACGAAGATGAAAACTCAAACCTCAGGGGCAACAGCGTAATCCCATTGCAGCAGGGCGGCCAAACTCATTTTGATTGATGAAACTAGACTTACAAGGGCAGAGAAGATCGAACCTGTGTCAGGAGGCGCACGGCGTGTAAAGAAACACCCTAGACCCGGACTACTTTGACATCCGTCGTTAGGGCTTGCTCAACAGACCCTCTCTGGCGCAGCCAGTTGGCCAGCAGGACCGGCCACTCTGCGAGGGCCGGATCGCCCAGGGCAAGACCAACTCCGTGCGGGCCCTTCTCGAAGACATGCATTTCGACGGGGACACCGGCCTTATGCAGCGCCAGGTAAAAGCGCACGCTGTTCTCCGGAGGCACGACTGTATCTTCGCTGGTGGTGAACAAGAATGTCGGCGGGGTCTGAGCAGTAACCTGAAGGTCGTTGGAGAGTTCGTGAACCAGCTTCGGATCTGGATTGTCGCCCAGCAAGTTTTTCAGCGAGCCGACATGGTTGTACGGCGGCTCGAGCGTTATAACCGGGTATCCCAGGATCACAAAATCGGGACGGCTGCCGGTGCGATCGATCGGGTCTGCGGCGCCGGCGTTCCCGCCGTCGAAGTGGGTGGCGGCAGTCGAAGCGAGATGCCCGCCCGCCGAGAAGCCCATCATTCCGATCCGATCCGGGGAGACGTCGAACTCTTTTGCCCGGCTGCGCACCAGCCGGATGGCTCGTTGCGCGTCTCCCAGTTCGATCGGGTGATGATAGCGCGGCCCCAGGCGATACCTCAGGACGAAAGCGGTCACGCCCATGGCGTTAAACCAGTTGGCCACTTGCCGGCCTTCGTGATTGTCGGCGAGATGTCCATATGCGCCGCCCGGTGCAATGATGACCGCTGTACCCGAGAGGTTCGGGTGCCAGGGGCGATACAGCGTGAGAGTGGGAGTATCGTCGCCGCCTTGGCCCAACGCGCCTGGAGCGCCGTTCTCCCACAACAGAATCGTTTGCGTTTCAGCGGTGGGATCGTTGTGTGTCTGGCCTAATGCGGTGGAGGCGGTGAGCAAACAGAAAATGATAATAACGATCATGCTGGTTCGGTTTTTCATATCGAGATGCGGTAGTGGTTCAGTTTGCGCAGGAGCCGCCTCACTCATTGTCATTCCGAAGCCAGGTTCACCGGCGAGGAATCTGCTTCTTGCCGGCGTCCGAAACAGCAGATTCCTCGCGCGCCAAGGCCGCGCTTCGGAATGACAATTCTTTGGTGATTTCCAAATTGCACCACTACCCGAGTTGCAGAAACACAGAAAGGCTCGGTCCTGCGAATGACACTAGGAGTTGCTGCGTGCCGCCCACTCGGCATCGAAACGGGCCCGGTCATAGAACGATTTCTGTGTCCCGATGCCGGTGGTTGAAAGTCCGGCGTACAGGTTAGCGCGTTTTACAGCCTCCCGCTCGGCGAGGCCTTCCCCGAGGAAAACGGCGAAGCTGCCGATGAAGGCGTCGCCCGCTCCGGTACTGTCCACACTCTTCACCGAAAACGCCGGCACATGCTCCATGCCATCTTTTCCTGCCAGGAGCGAGCCGTTGGCGCCGAGCGTAATAATGACGCGCTTGATGCCGTAGCCCAGCAGTTTCTCAGCGCATTTTTTCGCATCGTCGAGATCTTTGACCGGCATCCCGGTGATGGTCTCGGCCTCGCTTTCGTTGGGAACGAAGTAGTCCAGGCCTTCTACGAATTTGAAATCGATTGATTGAGCGGGCGCGGGATTGACAATGCAGCGAATGTTGTTTTTTCGCGCGAATGCGATGGTGTGGTAGACGGTTTCGATGGGAATTTCGAATTGGAGAACGATGCAGTCAACGGCCTTCAATAGGTCAGCTGCGGCATCGATGTCGGGCGGTTTCAACTCGTCGTTCGCGCCTTTCACTACCAGAATCCGGTTTTGCCCGTTGGGTTCGACGAAGATGGGCGCGACTCCGCTGGATACGCCTTCCACTTGTTTCACATGAGTCGCGTCGATGCCCATCTTTTTGAAATTTTCAATCGTGGATGGCCCGAAGAGATCGTTGCCCACCCGCGCCACCATGAAGACCGAGGCCCCGCACAGGCGGGACGCGGCAGCCTGATTGGCACCCTTGCCCCCGAATCCGAGATCGAATTTCTGGCCGAAGATAGTTTCGCCGGGCTTGGGAAAGCGGTCGGCAAATGTGACCAGATCAATATTCGCACTGCCCACTACCGCAATTCGAGGAATTTTCGCCATGATTCAGGTGACCTTATCGACAGATTTGGCGCCTGCGAGTGCCAAGGTGAAGAAGGCTGAGTCTATTTTGCGGCTCGGATTGTGTCAACGAATGCGACAAATTGATAGTGGCCCAGTTTTTCATATCATGTTATGCGCATTGTGTTTTCGCGGGCGGGACTGGGTGGAGCAGGCCTTTAGGCCTGCATAATCGCCAGCGTTGACACGATGGGCTTCAGCCCCGGAGGTACCTCAGCGGCTGAAGCCGTCCTGCAATGCAGCTTTAATGCAGCGCTAAAGCGCTGCTCCACCCACCTGAGCACTTGAGGACTGAAGTCATTAGGGATGACCCCTCTTTTCACATGGCTTGCGCTGAGACGATATCCGACAATCAAATCACTCGCCGTACGGGACCCAGATATTCTTGACCTGAGTGGCATGCTGCAGGAACCAGCGACCCTCCCCTTGCTTCACGTCGAACCAGTCAATGGAGCGGCCTTCGTTGGTAAACACTTGTTTGAGATTCCCAATCGAGTAAGTCTTGGCTGCCGCAGCGCTCGCTTCGTCCGCGAAACACCAGACGGCATCCACGTCGTCGTGCTCGGCCAGGGTCTTCAGCAGTTGCGATGCGTAACCGGTCACGATGTTGACCGCTCCGCCGGGTAGATCGCTGGTGTCGAAAAGCTGGTACAAATCGGCAGTAATTAAAGGATAGGTCTCGGAAGGGACGACGACGGCCACATTCCCGGCAGCAAGCACTGGCATGACCAGCGACAGGAATCCGAGCAGTGGCGCCTGGTTCGGACAAACGATTCCCACTGTGCCCAGCGGTTCATTCATTGCCAGTGCGACGTTGCGGAACGGAGGATTGTGCACCGCGCCGTCAAACTTGTCAGCCCACGCGGCATAAGAGAAGATGCGCTCGATGCCGAGGCTTACCTCGGCAGCGGCCTGGGTTTCACCGACTACAGCAGACAGGCGGCGCGCGATCTCCTCGCCGCGCTGCGAGAGATTTTCTGCGATGTAATAGAGGACCTGGGCCCGGTTGTGCGCCGTGGTCTTCGCCCATCCAGAGGCTTTGTGGGCCGCTTCGACCGCGTTGCGGATATCTTTGCGGTTGCCCAATGGGGCCTCGCCGAGAAGGCGGCCATCGGCGGCGCGTACTTCCATGCTGTAGCCGGAGTCGGGGCGCGCCTGTTTGCCCCCGATGTAGAGCTTTACTGTCCGGTCAATCGCAGGCGTTGCGGGATCGGAATCTTCGGTTGCTTTCTGCTCGGCTGGCGGCTTCGCGGCGGGCAGTGCCGGAGCATCCTTGAACCAAGTCGGCTCGAGATACTCGAGCAGACCTTCCCTGCCACCCTCGCGTCCGTAGCCGCTTTCGCGGTAGCCGCCGAATCCGCAGGAGGCGTCGAACAGATTCGTGCAGTTGACCCAGACCACTCCAGCCTTGAGTTGAGAAGCCACGTGCAGCGCGACGTTGATGCTCTCGCTCCAGACGCAGGCAGCCAGGCCATAGACAGTGTTGTTTGCCAGTTCGACGGCTTCGCTCGGGGTGCGGAAAGTCATGGTCGCCAGCACTGGGCCGAAAATTTCCTGCTGGGCCACGATCGACGTGGGATGCACATTGCTGAGCAGCGTCGGCGGATAGTAGAGGCCGCGCGACGGCAACTCGATTTGCGGTTGCCAGCAGGTCGCGCCCTCGGCGACACCCTGGTCCACGAGACGCTTGATCCGGTCGAGCTGCACTCGCGCTACGATGGCGCCGATATCAATGGATTTGTCGAGCGGAGGGCCGGCACGCAGGGTGCTCATTCGATCGCGAACTTTCGCGATCAACGGCTCGGCGATGCTTTCCTGCATCAGCAGGCGCGAACCGGCGCAACAGACTTGTCCCTGATTGAACCAGATGCCGTCGACCAGGCCTTCAACCGCGCTGTCGAGGTCGGCGTCTTCGAAGATGATGAAAGGCGATTTGCCTCCCAGTTCGAGCGAGAGCCGCTTGTGGCTGGATGCAGTCGCGCTGCGGATGGCGCGTCCCACTTCAGTAGAACCGGTGAACGCGATCTTGGCGACGTCGGGATGCTTCACCAGCGCTTCGCCGGTCGCGCCGTCGCCGGTGACGATGTTGACGACTCCCGGCGGCAGTCCGATTTCCGAGCAGATTTCGGCGAAGGCGAGTGCGGTCAGCGGAGTGAACTCCGCCGGCTTCAGTACTACCGTGTTGCCGGTGGCCAGCGCCGGCGCAATCTTCCAGGCCAGCATCAGCAGCGGGAAATTCCACGGGATGATCTGGCCAACTACGCCGCACGCTGTGTATCCGGGAAATTCCTGATGCAGTAGCTGGGCCCAGCCGGCATGGTGATAGAAGTGGCGGATAACCAGCGGAATATCAATGTCGCGGCTCTCGCGAATCGGCTTGCCGTTGTCCATGGTCTCGAGCACGGCGAGACGGCGGGAGTGCTTCTGTATGGTTCGCGCCAAAGCGTATAGATAGCGAGCTCGCGCGTGCGGAGTCAGGGCCTGCCATTTTGGCAGAGCTGCGTTGGCGGCTTGGACGGCTGCGTCAATGTCTGCAGGCGACCCCTGGGCAACTGTCGCTAGTTTTTCGCCGGTGGAGGGGTCGGTGGTTTCGAAGTATCCGGCTTCTGCCGGCTGTCGCCATGCGCCGTCGATGAAATGTCCGAAGCGGCGGTTGTGGAGATCGAGCCAGGTCAGGACTTCTTTCGGGTCCTCGGGCGCGGGGCCGTATTCCATGGCGACGAATTTTTCGGCGATGCTCATATCTCAACTACTGTCACTCTCTTAACTCTCTTTGTCATTGTCATTCCGAGGAGCGCCAGCGACGAGGAATCTGCTTTCTCCGTTCCCGTAAAGCAGATTCCTCGCTGCGCTCGGAATGACAAATTTTCTGAGAGCAGATCCCTAGAACGAACCGCATGCATTACAGTCCTCACGCTAACGGGTGGCGATAGTCTGCCGAATAGCGCCCGGTGGCGTAGTGTTCCAGTTGCCGTTCGATGTCGTTGAGCAAGCCGCTGGCTCCGAAGCGGAACAATTCTGATCTCATCCAGGATGGGCCGAGTTCTTCTTTCATCAGCGCCAGCCATTCGATGGATTGTTTCGCCGTGCGAATACCTCCTGCCGGCTTGAATCCAACGGCCATTCCGGTTTCCTGGGCATATTCGCGGATGCAGCGGGTCATGACGAAGCCTACCGGCAGAGTCGCGTTCGTCGGTTCTTTACCCGGTCGAAGTTTTGATGAAATCTGCGCCCGCCATCATGGCGACGAAGCTGGCTCGGGCGACGTTTCGCAGAGTCAGCAAGTCGCCTGCGCCGAGAATCACTTTCATATGTGCTGAACCGCTCGCCTGTTTGAAGGCCGCAATCTCGTCGTAAAGCGCCTGCCATTTGCCGCCGAAGACATGGGCGCGTGTAATCACGACATCAATATCATTCGCTCCAGCTTCGACCGAACGGCGAATCTCAGCGACGCGCTCGGTCAGCGGAGACAAGCCCGCGGGGAATCCGGTGGAGACCGCTGCCACACGCACGCCGCTGCCTTCCAGGGCACGCACCGCCGTTTCCACGAACGTGTGGTACACGCAAACCGCGGCAACTTTGATGTTCAGTTCTTCGATTCCAAGGCGCTTGACCAGATCATCCTGAATCGGATGCCGGGCCTTGGCACACAGGCGGCGTACACGCTCTTCGGTATCGTCGCCCGAGAGAGTGGTGAGATCCATGCAGGAGACGGCGCGCAGCAGCCATGCCGCCTGCCAGTCTTTTTTTACCGTGCGGCGGGCGACGTGGCTTTGCGCCCGGCGTTCGACCGCGCTGGTGTTGACGCGGACCTGCTGCAACCAGTCGAGATTGAGTGGGACGCCGCGGTTCGAGATCAGCGGACGTCCGGCGAGCGTGGCGATGGTGTCGCCGTGAGTCGCCCACTACTCCATGACTTGTCTTGTTCTCGACTGACATACTGGCGATTGTAATTGTACGGCACTGCCCCATGTGGGCGCGAGCGTCCCGCTCGCGCGGAAATCTCCGCTGAGGTTGTTTCTGTTCGGCCGGGTGGAGCAGGCCTTCAGGCCTGCATAATGTGCCGCGTGGCGCGGGGCTTTAGCCCCTGAGGTACCTCAGCGGCTAAAGCCGCCCCCCAGGAGAGTCTCAATGCAGCGCTAAAGCGCTGCTCCACCCAAAACCAAACTCTCATGCTGGAAGAGACAGCGGAGCTTCTCTCCGCCGGACAGCCGAGGGCGGCTGTCCCCACATGGTCTGTGGTGGTGCCTGCACGAGCACGAGCGCTCGCGCCCACATTTGACCCTTGACATTATTTCCGTCCGAAAGCTAGGCTACGACGCTGCTTCGTGTGCGGAGAAAACCATCCTGAAACGTGTGGAAGCTTCGAGTTTTCGGCCCTCATTTCTTATAGCTCTGCTGCTGATCTGGCTGGCTGGATCAGCCCCTGCTTCGGCTGCCGCTAAAAAAGATAATTTTTGACACCGACCCGGGAAGCGACGATGCGCTCGCCTTGATGCTGGCGCTGAATTCGCCGGAATTGGACGTGCGTGCCATCACCGTGGTTCCGGGAAACGTGACCGCCAGCCAGGGCCTGGAGAATGCGTTGCGGATGGTTTCACTGGCCAACCGGTGCGACATTCCAGTCGCGGCGGGAGCGCAGCATCCGCTCTTTCAGAAACTCATCACCGCCGAGTTCTGGCACGGCAAGAATGGTCTGGCGAATGTCGAACTGCCGGCCAGCAAATGTAAAGTGGATTCGCACTTCGGGCCCGACCTCATCATTCAGATGGTGCATGCCGCGCCGCATGAGATCACGCTGGTTCCGGTGGGGCCGCTGACCAATATCGCCCTAGCCGTTCTGAAGGACCCTTCCATTGTTCCCCTGGTCAAAGAAGTAATCATCATGGGAGGCTCGATCACCGGCGGCAACGTCAACGCCGCCGCCGAAGCCAATATTTATAACGATCCCGAAGCCGCCCAGATTGTTTTCCAGGCGGGCTGGCCCTTGACCATGGTGGGATTAGATGTGGGTGACAAGACACTTTTTTCGAAAAAGTATCTCGACCAACTGGCCCAGACCCACGGTCCGGTCAATGACTTTATTTATGCGGTTGGAAAATATCTGATCGACCTTTCAGCGCAATTCGGATCAGAAGGCACGCCGATGTATGATCCTCTCGCAGTTGGTGTGGCGATTGATGCCACTCTGGTCAAAGCGCCTGAGATGCATGTGGACGTCGAAACCCGCGGCGACTTTACCCGGGGTGAAACGGTGGCCAATCGGCGCGGCGCGATTGAGCGAAATGTTCTTCACGGCGATCACTACGTGATTGAAGGCGGTGGACAAAGTCACACCCAACGCAAAAGTTTGTGTCGACGTCGAAGCCGACCGTTTCCTGCAGCTTTTTGTTTCCAGAATCAAAGGCAAGTAGCAGGGCCAGTGCCAAGGAGGGCCCATGTACACCCCACACAGTCTGGAAATTGCGCTGTTGATGATGATCACGAGCGCCATCTGCTGGGGCTCCTGGGCCAACACCTTCAAGGGCGTAAAGAACTATCGCTTCGAGCTTTTCTATTGGGACTACGCGCTGGGAATTTTTCTGGTCTCGCTCATCCTGGCCTTCACCATGGGCAGTACGTCGGCCAGCGATCCGGCAAGCTTTCTGAACAATGTTCACTCCGCTGACAGCTCCAACATTGTTTATATGCTGATTGCGGGCGCCATCTTCAATCTGGCCAATCTGCTGCTGGTGGCGGGGATTGACATGGCCGGGCTCGCGGTGGCCTTTCCAGTCTCCATCGGAATTGCGTTGGTGGTCGGAGTCGTTTCCAGTTACGCGTTACAACCCAGGGGCAACCTGGGTCTGCTGGCGGCGGGCGTCGCCTGCGCCGTGGTCGCGGTGATTCTCGACGGCAAAGCTTACGGCAGTCTGGCCAGCGCGGGGCGTTCTGTATCGAAGAAGAGCATCGTTACCTGTATCGTCTCCGGAGTACTGATGGGCCTATGGGCGCCCTTCGTGACTCGCGCCATGACGCACGGAAATCCTCTGGGGCCTTACAGCGTGGCCGTGTTCCTTACTCTGGGCGCGCTGCTTTCCTGCTCGATCTGGAATGTCTACTTCATGAGGAAGCCGCTGGTCGGCGAGCCTGTCAGTTTCAGCGGCTACTTCAGCGGGCCGCCGTCGGGACACGTTCTCGGTCTGCTCGGCGGATTTATCTGGGGCCTGGGCATGGTTTTCAATCTGGTCGCTGCCAGCTTTACCGGAGTGGCAATTTCGTATGCCATTGGCCAATCGGCTCCGATGGTCGCCGCACTTTGGGGCGTGCTGGCCTGGAAAGAGTTCAACGGTTCGGGTAGCCGGGCTAAAATATTTCTCGTATTCATGTTCATTTTCTACGCGCTGGCGATTCTGCTGGTGGCCAACGCCAACGGATAAGCTTCGACTCTCACTCAACTCGTTCAATGAGGATGCCTTTGGGAAGCACTGATCTGCGGAATACTGATCGCCGTCAATTTCTGGGAGCAATCGCAACTGTCGGAGCAATGACCACATTATCCGGAAGCACTCAGTGCAGCCTCGAAATCTTCCGCTATTCCCTGGCCCAAACTCACGGGCAGCCCCGTATTGGACAGTCTTCATCCGGTGATTGAGCATTCTCGCGACGTCCGCACGCACGTCGAGAAAATTGTCGAAGTCGCCCAGTGGATGGCCTACGAAGAGCTGGCCATGCCGGACTATCAACTGCCGTTCGGTGGAGAGAAAGACACCGCCGACGACGTTCTCGACTTCATCCTTACGGCCGACTCCGTGGACACAGCCTTCACCGATTTTTCCACCCACGTGAAGTTTCAGGTGGACTACGCGGGACGGCACTGGTCCGATTCCGATGCGCTCTTCGCCTGCATGAAGCGGGCCATGGACAACGGCACTCCGATTCTCGACGGCAAGTATCTTGCCCAGATAACTCGTCCCGACCTCGAACGCATTTTCGCCGGCAACATCGAAATGCCGATGCTCGACGAGAAGATGCAGGTCTGGCGCCAGGTGGGCGCGGTGTTGGCCGAAAAGTACAACGGCCGCTTTCACAATTTCGTGAAGTCGTGTCCGCCTCGTCTGTATGACAACGGCGCGGGAATCGTGGATCGCATGGTGACGGAGTTTCCTCGCTTCAACGACATCAGTCTGTACGATGGCGCTACCATCAAGATCTATAAGCTGGCGCAGCTGGGAATCTGGCTGGCCTACTCGGCGTTAAGAAAGAATAACCAGCTCCCTCTCGAAGACATCGGCAAGATGACGGCGTTCGCGGACTACATCGTCCCCGTCGCGTTGCGGCTGCTGGGAATCGTGAGCTACTCGACCGAACTCGAGCACGCAATCAACACCTACCAGATGATTCCTCGCGACAGCCGGCAGGAGGTTGAAATACGGGCGCACTGCATCTACGCCACTGCCCTGCTCTGCGAAGAGATCAACAACATTCGCCCCAAGGACCAGCAGATCATCATTCCGCAAGTCGACGCCCGCCTGTGGACCCACTATCACACCACGTGGTGGCCGCATCATCTGACAAAAACGATCATGTACTGATCAAGATCTTCCGGTTGAGGAACTTCATGGCGACGATTCACAGTCCGCGTTGTCTACGCTCTCTGCCTGGTGCGTTGTTCCTGGTTGTAATCGTTCTATCCGTTCTCCGGCCAACTTCCGCCGAAGCGGCAACCCGAGGCAAGTATCTGGTCTATATCGGCACCTACACCGACCACGGAAGCAAAGGCATCTACGCTTACCGATTCGATGCCAAGACCGGCCAGTCAACCGCACTGGGACTGGCCGCCGAATCCGCGCAACCGTCGTTCCTCGCCGTTGATGCCGGTGGACGTTTTCTGTATGCAGTCAATGAGATTGAAAGTTATGAAGGCCAGGCCACTGGCGCGGTGAGCGCATTCGCCATCGATGCGGCCAGCGGGAAGCTGTCTTTATTGAACCAGGTATCGTCGCGCGACGGTGGGCCGGCCCACATCGCGCTCGACCGGACCGGCAAGTACGCCATCGTGTCGAACTACACGCGAGGCAGCGTGGCGGTCTTTCCGGTATTGAAAGATGGCCGCCTGGGCGAGGCGTCGTCCTTTGTGCAACACCACGGCACGGGCGCGGACAAGGAACGACAGGAACAGCCTCATGCCCACGCGGTCGCCATGTCGTCTGACAATCGTTTCGCGCTGGTCGCTGATCTCGGACTGGACCAGGTATTCGCGTATCCTTTCGACTCTGCCAAAGGCACCCTGGGACAAGAGCCTCACGTCACCAAGACCAATGCCGGTGCGGGCCCCCGCCACCTGGTCTTTAATTCCGAGGGAACGTTGCTGTACGTGATCAACGAATTGCAGTCTTCGGTCACCACCTATGCTTACGATGCTGCGAATGGCGGGTTGAGCGAATTGAGTACGATCTCTAGCCTGCCGAATGGATTTTCTGGCCAGAGTTCTGCAGCTGAAATCGCGCTGCATCCTGGCGGCAAATTTCTTTACGCTTCGACTCGTGGACCGGACAGCATCGCCGTTTTTTCCGTCGGTGCTAAGGGGTCGCTGAGGCTGGTTGAATTCGTTCCGGTGGATGGTAAGACACCACGCAACTTTGCCGTTGATCCGACGGGTTCCTGGTTACTGGTAGGAGACCAGGAGTCGGACAAGGTGGTGGTGTTTCGCATCAACCGCAAGACCGGACGCCTGACTCCCACGGGGCAAGTGCTTCAGATCAGTTCTCCTGCATGCGTGACGTTTGTGTCGCTACCGTAGTGGTTTTCGTAGCGCTTTCGTCGGGCAATGACTTTAGCAGTGACGTGGAAGAGCGGCCCTTACAGGGCCGCGTTTTCGTCCGCCCCCCACTCTGGCCTGCAGGCCCAGTGGCGCCACTGGGGCTTAAAGCCCAACCCTCTTTGATCGCAACGCGGCGCTGAAAGCGCCGCTCTTCCACGTTACTGCTAAAGTCATTGCCGACGAACGTCCACCGTCGAGGGCAAGATGCCCGCACGACAGCCGGCGGGACGCCGGCGCTACGGGTTGCCGTGACGCTGTACAAAGCCCTACCGTTCGTATAGAAATCGATTCGGTGGGAGCCAACGTGTATTCCAGGCCCAAGACGCTCGACGCAGCGCTTCATGTGCTGGCCCAGGACGGCGGGCAAATTCTGTCGGGCGGCACGGACTTCTTCCCGGCGCTGGGTGATCGGCCCGTTCCTGAGCAGGTGATTGACATCTCCGGCCTCAGGGAAATTAAAGGCATCACTGTCGAAGCCGACTACGTCCGGATCGGCGGGCTTACGACCTGGAGTCATCTGGTCGCGACTCCCCTTCCCCGATGCTTCGACGGTCTCAAGAGCGCAGCCCGTGAAATCGGCGGAATTCAGATACAGAATCGCGGCACGGTGGCCGGTAATCTCTGCAACGCATCGCCGGCCGCTGACAGCGTGCCTCCTTTGCTAACGCTCGATGCGGAAGTAGAACTTGTCTCCAAATCCGGAACACGCCGTCTGGCTTTGGCAGACTTCATCGTGGGAAATCGAAAGACGGTTCGCCGTCCCGATGAGATCCTGGCCAACGTGTTTGTGCCTCGTACTCTCGACGACGCGCGCTCCACATTTCTAAAACTCGGCGCCCGGCGCTACCTGGTGATTTCAATTGCCATGGTGGCGGCTTTAGTGAAGGCCGACAACACGGGCGGCGTCGCTCAGATCCGTGTTGCGGTTGGGTCGTGCTCGGCGGCCGCACGCAGACTTGCCGCCCTCGAGCATGCTTTGGTCGGCGTCCCGGCGCGCACCGGACTGGGCGCAATTGCGAAGGCGGAACATCTGGCGCAGCTCACGCCCATCGATGATGTGCGCGCGACTGCAAGTTACCGCAGCGATGCCGCACTGACCCTGGTAGGGCGCGCGCTCGACGCCTGCGTGGGGAGTGGCTGATGGCCACGACGACTCATCCTCCCGCCGGCTCTCAGACCTCCATTGCATTCTCAGTCAACGGAAAGAATGTAACCGCTGCGGTCTCGCCGCTGGAACGGCTTTCCAAAGTGCTTCGTGAGCGCCTCGGCCTGACCGGAACAAAGGTCGGCTGCGATGCTGGAGACTGTGGCGCATGCACCGTCCTCCTTGATGGTGAGCCCGTCTGTTCATGCCTGGTCGCTGCCGGTCAGATCGAAGGATCTGAAGTCACGACCGTGGAAGGACTCGCCACCCGCGCGCCGATTTACGACCAATTGCAGAAATCCTTCCTTCGCCACGGAGCGGCGCAATGTGGCGCGTGCACGCCCGGCATGCTGGTATCGGCCACGGCCCTTCTGGAACGCACCGCCACTCCCAGCGAAAACGAAGTCATGGATGCGATCGGCGGCGTGCTCTGCCGCTGCACTGGCTATCGCAAGATCATCACAGCGATCCAGGACGCCCGGTCCGGTAATGTCGCGGAACCGTCGCCCCTGGCGGGCAAGGCGGTGGGCTCGAGGCTGGTCCGTCTCGACGGTCTGGGCAAGGTGAATGGCTCGGAGATTTTTGGAGCTGACGAAATTCCAGCGGGAGCGTTGGTGGTCCGTGCTATCCGCAGTCCGCATCAGCGGGCCCGCTTTAGTTTTGGCGATCTTGACGCTTTCGTTGCCGCGCATCCCGGAATCCATCGCATTCTGACGGCCAAGGATGTCCCCGGAGAAAATCGTTACGGCGTGATTCCGCGTTTTGCGGACCAACCGGTGTTTGCCGAAGTTGAAGCCCGATTTCGAGGTGAAGCTGTCGCCGCTGTGGTCGGAGACGCTGAGGCCATCGAAGCTTTGGACTGCGCAAGTTTTCCCGTCACGTGGGAAGTACTCGCCCCGCTCACTACGATTGCTGCCGCGCTGGCACCTGACGCTGACCGCATTCATCCCAGCCGCGAGAACAATGTTTTGGTTCGGGGCCGGGTGGTGCGCGGCGATGCCGAAAAAGCCCTGGCCGAAGCTGATGTTGTCGTCGAAGATGAATATGAAACCGGTTTTATCGAGCACGCCTACATCGAGCCGGAAGCCGGTTTCGCGCGGCGGGTCGGCGACCAAATTGAGATTCAGGCCTGCACGCAGGCCCCTTACATGGATCGCGCCGACATCGCGCAGATTCTAGGAATCGCTCCCGACGCGGTGCGCATTATTCCAACCGCTGTGGGCGGCGGCTTCGGCGCCAAGCTTGACCTTTCTGTCCAACCTTTCATTGCGCTGGCAGCGTGGCATTTGCGTCAACCGGTGCGGATGGTTTATTCGCGATCGGAATCGATCATCTCGACCACCAAGCGTCACCCGTCGCACATCCATGTTCGTGTTGGGGCGACTCGTGACGGCAAGCTGACCGCGATGGATTTCGCCGCCGATTTCAACACCGGCGCCTACTCTTCCTGGGGACCGACGGTGGCGGCGCGCGTTCCCGTCCATGCCTCGGGGCCATACTACGTGCCGCACTATCGCGCGCTGACCCGGGCGGTGCACACGCATCTGGTGCCAGCCGGCGCCTTCCGCGGTTTCGGCGTGCCGCAAACGGCGATCGCGCAAGAGCAGCTTTACGACGATCTGGCTGATCGTTTGAATATTGACCGGCTGGAATTTCGCATCCTGAATGCGCTGGACAACCAGACGCCCACAGTCACCGGGCAGGTCCTCGGCGAAGGAGTTGGAATTCGCGCCTGCTTTGAAGCGCTGCATCCCCGTTGGACAGCTGCGCGCTGTGAAGCTGCGGCGTTTAACGCACAAGCCAGCGGCCCGGTCCGGCGCGGCGTTGGCGTGGCCGGCATGTGGTATGGATGCGGCAACACTTCGTTGCCCAACCCTTCCACCGTTCGCGTGGGATTGAAAGCCGATGGCCGCATCGCGCTTCACCAGGGCGCGGTGGATATCGGACAGGGCTCGAACACTATCGTGACCCAAATCTGCGCCGACGCACTGGGCGCTCCCATGGACCGATTCGATCTGGTCTCGGGAGATACTGCGATCACGCCCGATTGCGGTAAGACGTCTGCGTCCCGCCAGACGTTTGTTACCGGCAAAGCGGCATACATGGCTGGCGCCGAATTGCGCCGCGCTATCCTTCGCCTGGGGGGCGGGTGTGAGTGCGCGGTGATCGAGTTCGAGAATGGCGCGGTCACGATTAAAGAAGATGGTAAGCAGCGCACCGATCAGCCTTCGCGATTTGCCTCTGGACAAAAATGGATACGTGCTGACTGGAGAAATGACTTTTGATCCACCCACCAGCGCGCTGGACGAAAATGGCCAGGGCAAGCCGTATGCCGTGTATGGATTCGGCGCCCATCTGGCGGAGATTGCTGTAGACACCGAACTGGGCACGGTGCGCGTGCTGAAGATCACCGCCGCGCACGACGTAGGACGGGCGATCAATCCAACGCTTATTGAAGGACAGATCGAAGGCGGCGCGGCCCAGGGCCTAGGGATGGCGCTGATGGAAGAATTTTTTCCCGGCAAAGGCGAGAATCTTCATGACTACCTGATTCCGTCAGCTGGCGACATGCCGCCGGTTGAGTCGATTCTCATTGAAGAGCCTTCGTCCATCGGTCCATTCGGCGCTAAAGGGATCGGCGAGCAGGCGGTGATTCCTACTGCCCCCGCGATTCTCAACGCAATTCATGACGCGATCGGGGTACGCATTCGCCGCTTGCCGGCGACGCCCGACCGCATACGGGCGGCTTTGCTGGCGTCGGCGTCTGGCGGGCATCCTGCCCGCCCATCGGGCCGGCGGGACGCCGGCGCTACGAAAACCGACGCTACGGGACCGAAGCATGGTTGAAGACGACGCCATTCGATGCGATGCCTGCCCCGTGCTCTGCTACATCAGGCCGGGAAGGACGGGCGCATGCGATCGCTACGCCAACGACAACGGACAGCTCATCCGCATTGATCCGCATGTCGTGCTCGATCGCGCTGTGTCGCGTGGCGACTCCGTGGTTCCATTCCTGGATCGTGATCGTGAATGGGATGGCACGATCGTGACCGGTCCAGAGAATTTCGTGACGGCCATTGGCGCCGGCACGACCTATCCCGATTACAAGCCAGCCCCGTTCATCATCTCTTCTACCGTGCAGGGCGTGGACATGGTCACGGTGGTCACCGAAGGGATATTCAGCTACTGCGGCGTCAAGGTGAAGATCGACACCGACCGCCATCTCGGTCCCGAAACAAATCTCGTGCGCGCGCAGGGAGAACCAGTCGGGCACGTCACGACCAGCGAATATGGGTCGCAGATGCTCTCGCTCGGGGGCGTGCGCCATCTCACCGGGGGCAGCCGCAAGGAAGGCACGGTGACTTGCGAGACGCTGCTGAACCTGTGCGACCGCAAGCCGGTGGAGCTTTCCATTGATGACGGGGCCACGGTGATCGTGCAGGCCGGCAAGCCGCCCGTGGTGGATGGCACACAGGAAGAGCGCATGCGCGTCGGCTGCGGATCGGCCACCATCGGCATGTTCGCCAAGCAATGGTTCGGCAAAGTCGATGAAGTCGTCGTGGTTGACGATCACATCACCGGAGTTCTCTCCGAGCATCAGGCGGGAAAATTATTGGGAGTGCGGGAAACTGGCATCAAGATGAAGGGCCACCGCTCGACTCCGGGCCGCTACTTTCGAGTGGCGGAGCCGGGCACAGCCTGGGGCGGAACGAATATTTCAGATCCTCTTTCTATTCTGCAGGATTTCAATCCCAAGTTTGCCTGGCCGAAGCTCCGCTTGCTCATGGTCAGTACCACGGGCGAGCACCACGCTTATTTCGAACTCGATGAAGCTCTGCGGCCGGTGGAGAAAGAATTGCCCGCGGTGCTGAGCGAATCTGTTGCCCGCATTAAGGAAAATTGCGAACCCGCGCTGTGTACCGTCCTTTTTATGGGAGGCGCAGGCGGGTCGCTGCGGGCGGGGGTCACGGAAAATCCCGTCAGACTAACGAACTCGGTGCGCGACGCGTTGACCCGAGTCACTTGTGGCGGTGCGCCGGTTTACGTCTGGCCCGGCGGTGGCATCACCTTCATGGTGGACGTCAGCCGTATGCCGGAACATGCCTTCGGCTATGTGCCGACGCCAGCGCTGGTTGCACCGATAGAGTTCACGTTAAAGGTTAAGGACTACGCCGCGCTCGGCGGCTACATGGACCACGTTCGTTCGCTCGATTCCATTATGGACGGAAAGGGGCGCCGCCGAGTCTCTTCCAATCCGGAAAACCCGTGGCCGCTGGAGCCGGAGAAATCGCAGAGGCCGGGCGAATGAAGATACGGGCCCAAATACGACTGCTAGAGGATGGACGCCGGCTGCATCTTCATGATGGACCGATTGATCTGATCGTCGAGGCATTCGGCGAAGGAAGTGAAATCAACGCCGCTTACCGGGCGGCGGCCGCGCGTTTCGTCCATGTGCTCGATGAACTCTGCGGCGAGCTCACGTTCTTACGACAGGCGGCGCGAGTGGATGGCCCGCTTCCATCCGGCGTTGTTGCGAGGCGTATGCTGGCGGCAGTTGTACCGTACTGCGAGCGGACTTTCATCACACCGATGGCAGCCGTGGCTGGAGCAGTTGCCGAAGAAATTCTGGAGGCCATGACGACAACGGCCAGGCTTAGACGCGCTTACGTGAATAATGGAGGAGACATCGCGCTGCACCTCGCGCCGGGAGAGCATTTTGTCGTGGGCATGGTGGAGCGCCCGGACCGGGTTTCGCTTTTCGGCACCGCGACGCTGGATTCGGCCCAGGCTGTGCGCGGCATTGCGACCAGCGGCTGTCACGGTCGCAGTTTCTCACTCGGGATTGCCGACGCAGTGACAGTTCTTGCAGACCGCGCGGCGATGGCCGATGCCGCAGCCACCATTATTGCCAACGCAGTGGATCTGCCGGGTCATCCTGGTATCGTCCGTGTACCAGCTTGCAGTCTCGCGCCCGACAGCGATCTTGGAGACCGGCTTGTGACCCGGCGGGTCGGAGAACTTTCACCAGCCGAGATCAGTGAGGCACTCGACACCGGCTCGCGCGTTGCTCAATCGCTTCTTTCCGACGGACAGATCCGGTCGGCGGCGCTGCATTTGCGCGGAGAAACCAAAATCGTCGGTTTGGAACGGTTCCCGATTGCGAGCACACAAGAGAATTTGGAATTAGGGTGGAGCAGCGCTTCAGCGCTGCATTAGCGATCGCTAATAATGGCGGCTTCAGCCGCTGCGGTACTTACCCGGGCTTCTCTCGAGCCGATTCAATGGTAAGTACCTCAGGGGCTGAAGCCCTCAAACTCCCAGGTATCTAATGCAGGGCCGAGGCCCTGCTCCACCCAAACCCGACTTTGTTATCGGTCTTGAAGGACTTAGGAGTCCCGTTCATGCCTGAGGTTCAAGTTCGCAAAAGATTCACAGCGGTCGAAGAAATCTTTCACGAAGGTGGCCCGGTCTCGTCCACGCCGCTGCGCCGTGCGGCGACGCTGGCCGTGATACGAAATCCATTCGCCGGCGCTTACGTGAAAGAAATTGCGGGATTCATGGACGATCTCAAACCGCTGGGCCTGGAGATGGCGCGGTCCCTGGTCGCCGTGCTGGGTGGAGATCCTAAAGTGGTTGAGGGATACGGCAAGGGCGCGATCATCGGCTCCGCCGGCGAACTCGAGCACGGCGCGTTGTGGCACGTACCTGGCGGCTATGCCATGCGCGAGATTTTGGGCGACGCGAAAGCCATCGTGGCTTCTACCAAAAAAGTGGGTGGCCCCGGCACCCGGCTTGACGTGCCCATCACGCACATCAATGCTTCGTACGTCAGAAGTCATTTCGATGCCATGGAAGTCGGCCTCGCGGATTCTCCCCGCGCCGACGAGATTCTGCTCGCACTGGTGATGACCACAGGCCCCCGGGTTCACGCCCGCGTCGGCGGCCTCAAAGCCTCGGAGATCAAGGGAGAGGATGGACTGCGCTGATGGTCGAAACACTGACGGTCGAAACAACGATGGCCGGGAAAACGAAATCCCGCATCCGCAAGATTGTGACATTCGTGGAAGAGACGCGCACCGAGATGGGACGCACCGTTAATCCGCCGACTCGTCGCGCCGCCGCAGTTGCGGTCATTGAGAATCCGTGCGCAGGAAAATACGTTGAGGACTTGTCCGAACTGATGGCGATTGGCGAGGAACTGGGAGAACTGCTCACGCTGCGGGCAGTCGCGGCTTTGGGAATTCCAGCATCTTCCGTCGAGAGCTACGGGAAGGCGGCTGCGGTGGGAGAAAACGGCGAACTCGAACACGCTGCCGCGATTCTTCACCCCAAGCTGGGCGCGCCGGTGCGGAAAGTCCTGGGTAAAGGCGCTGCGCTGATTCCGTCCTCGAAGAAACGCGGCGGATTGGGCGTGATTCTCGACATCCCCCTCGGCCACAAAGATGCAGCTTTCGTCCGCAGCCACTTTGACGGTATGGAAGTGCGAATCAACGACGCTCCGCGTGCCGATGAAATCGTGGTCGCAGTCGCAGTTACCGATAGCGGCAGGCCTCTACCGCGTGTTGGAGGTTTGACCAAGGCCGAGATCAAGGGCGAGGACGGTTTGCGCTAGCTACAAACCTTGGAGGACGGGCGGGACGCCCGTCCTCCTCCGAAGCGCTACTGCTTGTCGTATACCGCAGTGCTTTTGCTCTTCTTGCCGGCCGGATTGGTTGCAGTCAGCGTGACGGTGCGTGTCTTGCCATCGGCCGATACAGAAATTCGACCTTCGGACATGACTTTGCCATCCTTGCTGCCGGTCAACATCAACGTGTGGGCGTCAATTCTCTTGTACGACCTCGTGTTCATGTTCGGATCGCCCGTCACTGGATAATCCTTCCCGTCAAACTTGCCCGTCCACTCGCTGTGAACGGCCTTGCCGTCTTTGTCGGTCCCGTCCACGGTGACCTTAACATCATCACCCGCAGCCTCATAAACAACCGATGTGTTCTTCGTGGCCCCAGCGGGGAACTTGGATTTGGACTCGTTCAGTTTCCAGGTACCCATATTGGCATCGTCCGCGACCGCCATCGAGATTCCGACCAGGCACAGTGCCAGAGTCAGCAGAACAGTTCTTGTTTTCATTGTTGCCTCCTGTTTCCCGAGCAGAATACACGGCCTGAGGGCTGCGAGCTAATTCTGTGAGACGACCTCAGCAACGCAGCCTGACGCCCCGCGTACAATACTCTCGGCATTTGCCACCGGGGTCACGAATGATCGGGTCACGCAAGTTGGGGTCACACAGGATGGCTCGGCGGTTTGCGGTTGTCGCATTCACATTTTTGTTTCTCTTTTCCGGACTGCTCGAGTCCCAAACGCGCAAGAAAAGAGCCGACCTGCTCGTGGCGGGAGGGACCGTCGTCACCATGGACGCCTCACGCGCCATCATCGATGACGGAGCTGTTGCCGTAACTGGAGACACGATCGTCGCCGTCGGCCCGCGCAGCGAAGTCGAAGCCGGGTACGCAGCTACTCAAACGATCGACGCTAAAGGAAAGCTGGTCCTGCCCGGATTCATCAATGGCCACACTCACGTACCCATGACTTTGTTTCGCGGGTTGCACGATGACGTAACGTCTGAACGACTGGCTCTATAAATATATTTTCCCGGCAGAAGCCAAGAACGTGAACGAGGAGTTCGTGCGATGGGGCACGCGCCTCGCCGCGGCAGAGCAAATTCGCGGCGGCGTCACGACCTTCGCAGACATGTATTACTTCGAAGACGCCGTGGCCGAGGAAACAAAGGCGGCGGGAATGCGCGGTGTGTTGGGCGAAACTTTCATCGATTTCCCCGCGCCCGACAACAAGAGCGAAGCTGAAATGCTGGCTTACACCGAGAAGTTTCTGAAAAAGTGGCAGGGTGATCCGCTGATCCACGCTGCCGCGGCGCCGCACTCGATTTACACCTGCTCGCAGAAAACGTTGCAGGATTCGGCAGCGTTGGCGCGGAAGTATCACGCGCCCATCCTGATTCACACCGCCGAAATGAAAAAAGAGTGGGAGGACAGCCAGAAACAAAACGGCATGTCACCGGTGCAGTATCTGGACAAAATCGGATTGCTCGGACCGGACGTGGTTTCCGCGCATTGCATCTTCGTGGATGAGGCCGACCGGAAGACACTGGCGCAGAAGCAGGTAGGCTGCGTGCACAATCCGTCGAGCAACATGATGATTGCCAGCGGCGTTTCTCCGGTTGCCGAGATGCGCGCCGCCGGGGTCGCCGTTGGTCTGGGCACCGATGGTCCGGCCGGCAGCAACAACGACCTTGATCTGATGGAGGAAATTGACCTCGCAGCGAAGCTGGCGAAGATCAGCAAAATGGACCCGCTGGCGCTCAATGCGAAGGCGGTAGTGGAAATGGCGACCATCGACGGCGCGCGAGCGCTGCACATGGATAAAGAGATCGGTTCACTGGAGGCGGGAAAGAAGGCTGACTTTATTCTTATCGGCCTGGATGAACCTAACGCTGTTCCGATGTACGACATTTACGCCCAGATCGCTTACGCGCTTAAGGGCAGCGATGTGGAGACGGTGGTGATCGGCGGGCGAGTCGTCATGCGCAATCGAAAGCTGCTGACGGTGAACGAAGAGGCCGCGATGGCTAAGGCACGTGAGTACAAGAAAACCATCGCCGCGTCGTTGGAAATGAAGTAGCGGTCTGTGCCCGGAGGGCGCGAGCGGCGGGCGGGACGCCCGCCGGACAGCCGGCGGGACGCCGGCGCTACGCATCGTTTTGTCATCCCGAGCGAAGGTGTTGCACTTGATTCGAAACTCATGAGGGACCTTGTGTTTTGCCGGCAACCGAATCTATGGTCGCCGGCTCAATTGCCACCGCCAGCAAACACAAGGTCTTTCGACTCCGGGAAGGGACTCGCAAAGCGAGTCCCTTCCCTCCGCTCAAGATGACAGTGTTTGAACAGTGCAGGCGTGACGCACCTAAGCTCCGCTCGAGTGACTGGCTGCGCTGCGACGAGTGGCTACGCTCACCTTGTCTCGTCCCGCTGACTTGGATTCGTAGAGACACTGGTCCGCCGCTTTCAACAGTTCTTCTGACGTTTGTCCATGCTCCGGAAAGCAAGCCACGCCGATGGAGAGAGTGATCCTCCCCAGCGGCGTGGTTCTTGTACTGTATGGCCAGTTTCTTTGTCTCTTCGCGCAGCGCGTTGGCTCGTATGACGGCGTTCTCGGCGGACGATTCGGGCAGGATAATGCCGAACTCTTCGCCTCCATAGCGGCAAATCACATCGTCCACCCGGAAAAGTTTGCGAAACAGGTCTCGCGACAGATCGCAGAACCAGATCACCCGCGTCGTGGCCGAACGTATCGTTGAAGCGCTTGAAGTGATCGAGGTCGATGAACAGGACTGATACGGGATGGTTCTTGCGCACGGCGCGCTGCATCTCCCGCTCCAGCGATTCCTCCATGAAGCGGCGATTGAAAAGCCCGGTCAGCGGATCGCGAATGGATTGGTCACGCAGGGTCTCGCGAAGCCGCAGGCTGGCCAGTGAAAGAGCGATTTGTCCCGAGACGGTGGACGCCAACCGCTGTTGAGAGTCCTGCAGACTCCCGGAACTGGAACCGGTTTTTGTAACTGTCCCTGCCTTGATTTCCGTTCTGCATCAGCCGCGAACTCGAGATGGAGAATGCCCAGGGTATCGCCCTGTCCAACCATGGGCACGCACAGACACTTGTTGGTTGAGCCCTCGGCCAGATGCGAGCAACTGATGCCTCCCGTCCGCTCGCTCCACTGTGGCTGGCCGCGGCGCAAGCCCCAGCAGGACTCGGGAGAGAACAGGGGTGCAGAGACATTGTCATTCCCCCACCGCACCGCTGCTTCCACCAGGTTGCGTGATGATCTGAACAGGTACAAGGTTCCGGAAAGAGCTTCCGGCAGAAGTTTCTGCACCGACTGGGCAACCACCGCGCAGGCTTCCTGGGTGGTCCCGCAACACTCGAGCAGATCTCCCATTTCGCTCAACAGGGTCATCTGCTTGGTTCGCAGTTGCAGCTCTGCGACCAGTTCATTCAGTACCTCAGCGTGCTTGCGCTCCGCCTTCGTCGCCCGGATCTGCTCCGAAATGTCTTTGTAGATCATGTAGGAGCCACGCACCCGGCCGGCCACCACCAGCGGGACGGCATGCACTTCCAGGTCGAGGACCTGTCCATCCTTGCGCCGTCGCTTGGCGGTGGTACGCAAGGTTTCTCCGGCGATGACCTTTTCAATCGATAGAGTGGACCCGCTCCAGGCATCATCGGGCACGAATATGCCTTCAAGGTCACTGCCGGTAAGTTCTCCGTGAGCAAATCCGAACAGCTGGTCGAAGGCAGGATTGGTCGACTCGACGCACCCTTGCTGGTCCAGCACCACAATTCCGAACGGACTATTTTCAATCAGTGAATTCAGATGGATGGTCTGTTCCTGCAGGTCACGTGCAATACGGTGACGCTCACTTATGGCAGAGCCGACGATTAGCCCGACTCCGGAAACCACCAGCATGAGGAGGCCAAGCTTGGCGGGAACGCCAGGTACCGCCGGGAAGATATGCAGTGCAAACACTATGCCGAAATTGAGGGCCAGCAACGCGGTGACCACGCGACGAGTTCCCTGCCTCATCGCAATCCAAATGATGGGAACGAAGCTCAAAAAAAACTGTTGGCGTGATCCCAGGCGAGGTCCGAACATGACCCATAGAATCGCCACCATCAACGCAACCTGGCCGACGGCTTCGGCAAAGGTGGCGGGGTCGAAATGGAGAGCCTGGTTCGAAACGAGCTCGCCCTCGTGGCTCGCTTCGCTCTTCGGCGAGAGCTGCTTCCTGACCCACGGGCAGACGTGAACCAGAAGAAACGGGGCGATGCCCACCAGCCCAATTCCGTCCCCGGCGAACCAACTCCACGAGGTAGGCCAGAACTCGCTCCACGCGATTGACTTGTCCGCGGCGAGGCACGATACGCCGATGACTGTCGCCACCACGGCGGCAGACATGGTCACGAAGACATAACGCACCACGTCTCGACGACGCCGCAATCCCAAATCAATTTGCAGCGGTCCCCGCAGAATGTAGGCTGCCGCGCCGTAACAGGAGGCAATGCCGATAGACCCGAACGTCCCACCGAAAGATAGAACTGGCTGGTGATAGATCAGTGCGCTCGCCAGCGAATCAGCAAAACAGACCAGCAGGGCGTACCACGGGCTGATGCCCAAGAGGACTGCCAACACCAAACCGGTGGCCGGATACCAGGCCACTGATCCGAGCTGGGAAATGAGAATGACTGGATGGTTGATTTAGAGCGAAGTAAACCAGGACGAATGCGATGGAAAGAATAGCGTGGCGAATAATCAGGCGGCCGCTATGCATGGGTCGAATACAGTGCCCAAAGTGTCCAGGCCGCGCCGCGCTGGTCCAGCGGCATCACCGGCTGTTCGAACTGTCTAATCGTGCAAGCACTTTTCTCCTATCGTTCAGTCTATGAGAATTCTTTAACACTGGACTTTTCTGGGACTCACCTTGGCGCACTTAAGTAACCTCACCCGCTGGTGACCCTGCCAGGGTTCTATCGGACAGGTACGATCTCTGGCGATGTTGTGGCCGGAGGGGTGTTACGGCTGCGCTGAACGCTTACTGCACCGTCAACGATTACCATGCCGATCCCGGGCAAATCTCCGCGCTGAATACTCTCGAGGACGGTCTTCCCTGCTGAATGCTGGGCTTTGTCTATCATCACAAAAGTGGCGTCGCATCCGGGCGCAATTCGTCCGCATTCGAGCTTCCGGATTTTCGCGGTGTTGCCGGTGGCGAAACAGAAGGCGATTTCAGCCGGTAACTCTCCGAGGGACGCCAGCATCGCAATCATGCGCAGAATGCCCAGCGGCTGCACCCCCGAACCGGCAGGCGAGTCCGTGCCGAGGATGACGCGGTCGAACTGCTTCAGTTCCCGTGCCGTCCGCAGTGTGAGCAGTGCGGCGCGCTCGTTTCCGTTGTGGACAACCTCCAACGCGCGTGAAGATTTCTCGCACAGAGTCACGATCTGATCATCGGGCAACGCCGTGTGGCCGCCGTTGATATGGCCGATGACGTCGGCGTCGGCGGCCAGCACAATATCTTTGTCGATGAGGCTGGAACCGGGAATGGACGGTCCGCCGGTGTGGATCGTGCTCTGGATCCCAAACTTGCGGGCCCAGGCCACCATCTGGCGAGCGGTGGCTCCGTCTTTCACGCTGCCGAGGCCGACCTCTCCCAGCATGGTGACGCCGGCCGCGGCGAGATCCTTGAAATCCTGCTCGACCATCCCATGTTCGATCACCGGGGCTCCGGCGTGAATCCTCACCCCGCCGGGGCGAAATGCGGAGAACGCCCGCTGGGCAAAGATCGCCATCGCCTTCAACCCAACTACATCTTTCGGACGTCCCGGGGTGTGCACTTCGCCGGCGGAGATCATGCTCGTGACTCCGCCGTGCAGGTAGCTGTCAATCCAACCGATCTGGTTCTGGCGCGGTGTCCAGTCCCCGGCCACGGGATGCACGTGGCTGTCGATCAGCCCTGGCGCCAGAGTTGTACCCTTGGCGTCGATGATTATGGTCGCGCCTTCGCTGTCTACGTCTTTTTCTTTGCCCACTGCGGCAATCTTGCCGTCAACGGCCAGGACGGTATCGGCGTCGAGAATCGGCTGCTCCAGATTGCCGCTCAGCAGCAAACCGATATTCCGGATCAGGAGCCGGGCTGAAGCTTTCTTGACGGGCTCGTCGTGGGCCATTGTGCACACCTCGCTATGTGGAGAATTTTGGTAGTGTCCCCAATTGCAGAGTCTTTGCGTCCTTTGCGGAATTCTCTTTGCGAACTTTGCGGTTTAAGACTTTGATTTCTGCAGCCATCTGGAAAGGACCAAATCTTAAACCGCAAAGTGCGCAAAGGATTCCGCAAAGGACGCAAAGAAACTCGGAAGCGAACATTAAGTCACCTCCAAGAATTTGGCGGAGTTCCGACGTCCACAAACAATGTTATAAGCTTGTTCGAGCCGGCCAGCCGCACCCTGAAAGCTGACGACTGAAGACCGACGACCGACGACTGCTCTTAAGGGAGCGTATGTTATCTCGCAATCTTGTTTTCTGGGAAGTAGACGTTCAGGCGGATTTCATGTTGCCCGGCGGAAAGCTCTACGTTCCCGGCGCCGAGAAATTGCTGCCTAACATTCGCCGCCTCACCGATGCCGCGCGGCGAGGCCAGGTGTTTCTGGTGTCGCACGGCTGTTATCACACACCGGACGATCCAGAGTTCACCATCTTCCCCCCGCATTGTCTGAAGGGAACCCCCGGCGCCAGTTTGGTCCCCGAGGCAGTGACCGAGAAGGTCGTCACTGTGCCGAACGAAGCCGCGGCTGCCTTGCCGGACGATCTTTCGCGCTATCAACAAATTGTGCTGGAAAAGCAGACGCTCGACATCTTCCAGAGCGCGCACGCCGACGAACTGGTGAAGCGCTTCGGCCCGGAGATCGACTTTGTCGTGTTCGGCGTGGTCACGGAATACTGCGTCAGATTTGCGGCCAAGGGTTTGCTGGAGCGCGGGCGGCGCGTCTCGGTCGTGCGGGATGCGATCGAGACACTGAATTCCGAGGATGGGAACCGGACCGTTGCGGAACTTCAGGCGCTGGGTGCGAGGATGATCACTACCGACCAGGCACTGGCCCGGCTCGACGCGGCCAGCTAGAGCATCCGTTTCGGCGGCCCAATCGCGATTCCAGACGAGGTTGACACTTGTGGTCGAATGGAAGTATCGTTTGGCGCACAAGATTGTGATACATGTTCCACTTTCGACCGACCCGTTGTCCACGACGACGACACAATCCATCAACCGTGAAGTTTGTGAAAAGGGACGCGAAAAGTCTTGAATGTAGACTTCGTGTCCGGGTATGTTCGCGTAATCAGGAACTTGTAATCGTGGGGTAAGACTGCGTCCCGATCGCCACTCGATGAGGGCCGCCTGGGGAGATTTTGATGCTGACTAAGAAAGCGTTGCTCGTAGTTTTCTGTTCGCTTGTATTTCCCATCTGCCCGCTTCTCTACGGCCAGGCCAGCGGAAGTTTCTCCGGTACGGTCACGGACAAGACCGGGTCGGTAGTCAGCGGGCGCAACGGTCAAGGCCACCGCACAAGCGACAGGTCTTATTCGCGAGTCTAAAACCGACGACACCGGCCACTATCGTCATGCCGCTATTGCCCATCGGCGAATACACATTCGAGTTGACTCCGCAGGTTTCGGACCGGTCGAACAGAGGGACTTACGGCTACAAGTGGATGAGCACCGCGAGCTGGATTTCACACTCACGCCCGCCTCGGTCACGTCGACCGTGGAAGTGAGCGCCGCCGAAGTTGCGGTGGAGACCGCGAATCCCACTCTGGGTCAGGTCATTACCTCGCCAGCAAGTCGCCGATCTTCCCCTGAACGGCCGCGACTTTGTGCAACTGGCGACGCTTACTCCGGGTACGATGCAGGAAACCAACCCCAACAGTTTCTTCAACGGTGGGCCCAGCAGCGAGGTTTCGACGCGCGGGTCTTACTCCCTGTCCGTGGGCGGCTCGCGCGCTCAGAGCACGGACTGGCTGCTCGATGGCAATGACAACAACGAACTCACCGCCGGCGGCATCTCGATTCTGCCTTCGATCGATGCCATACAGGAATTCAAGGTTCTGACCTATAACTACTCGGCGGAATACGGCACACGCGCGGGTCCGACCGTTCTGGTGACCACGAAATCGGGTACCGAACCAGTTTCACGGTTCTGTGTTCGAATTCTTCCGCAACACCTCGCTGGACGCGCGCAGCTTTTTTGCCTCTTCGCAGGGAAAAGTTCAATCTGAACCAGTTTGGCGGCGCGCTCGGCGGTCCCATCCAGAAAGACAAGACATTCTTCTTCATCGACTACCAGGCGCGGCAGCAACGCAAGGGAGTGGCCTTTAACGGCTTTGTGCCGACGGCTGCGATGCGAACAGGCGACTTCTCCGCAGACCTGTTTGGCGTACCCCTGCCCGCGGGGACGCAGGTACTGTTCAATCCTTACAGCATTGTCGGGCCCAACGGCCGGGATCCTTTCATGTGCGATGGCACGGGAAACCCCGAACCCGTGGCCGCTAACGGGACCCAGGCGCCAGGAGCACCTTGCAATAAGATTCCCGCCGGCCTGATCAATCCGATCACGCAGCAGATCATGCTCAGCTCCCGGTTCTATCCGTTGCCGACTCCGGGCATCGCACCGGGCTCGGGCTTCAATTTTTCCAATGTTCCGGTGCGGAAACTCAACGAAGGAGAATTCGACGTTCGTCTGGATCACACTTTCTCCAGCAAGGACACCGTCTTCGCTCGTTTCAGCTACGATCAGGCCACCAACTTCGTCCCCGGCGGCTCGCCCGGATTTGCAGAACCCAGTCCCTTCGCTAGCTCACAGGACATTACCAACCACGGGCGCAACGTGGCGCTGTCAGAAACCCACATCTTTTCCGATCGCACACATCAATCAGATTCAGCGGCGGCTTTAACCGCATTTTCAACCACATCCTGTCGTTTGGGGACGGTTCCTGCGAATCGGCGAAAGCTCGGCATTCCGGGCGCCAATCTCGATGACAGCTGTTCCGGTTTTCCGGGAGGCGCTCCTGCCGGACTTGTCCCAGTCGACCACAGATTGCGTCAGCTGCGGCCTGACCGCGACCTCCGTGGGCGGACCCTACTGGGGGCTGGGGGACCGCGGCTTCGCTCCCTTCCAGGGCGGAACCAACGTCTTCTCCATCTCCGACTCGCTTGACATGATTCGCGGCAAGCACGACATCCGCGTGGGCGGCCAGGTTCGCGCTCAACCAGATGAACGTGCTGACCAACGCTTTCCAGGATGGCTTCTTTGCTTCACCAATTTGTGGACCAATAACCCTACCAACTTCCAGGGTGGCGACAACGCAGCCGACCTCCTCCTTGGCCTGAACAGTCTCGGCGATTCACGATCAGACCTTCAAAGGAGCCACCACCGGACGACGATGGAAGCTGTTCCGGCCGTATGTGCAGGACGATTGGCGGGTAACCAGCAACCTGACGTTGAACCTCGGACTAGCCTGGGCATTCGTCACTCCGATCACCGAAGCCCAGAATCGCCAGGCGAACTTTGACTTCAATAGCACCTGCAGACTCCTCCGGACTGCAACTATCTAATTCCCGGGCAGAACTCAGACGGCCGGGTGGGCATTGAGTTGGACAAGACTGCCCTGGAACCGCGCATCGGACTGGCGTGGAAGTCGTTTGGAAGCGCCAAGACCGCCGTGCGTGCAGGCTATGCCATCTTCCACGATTCTTCCTGGAACCAGGGCGCGCAGGGTCTATGGGAGAACCCTCCGTTCTTCGCGGAAAGCGGCCAATTCGCTTTCACCGTTGGGGGCTGTGCTGCTCCAACCGCAGCGTGCGCCGGCAGCGTGGGGCCTTTCGACTTTGGCTTAGGCGTGTCGAATGGATTCCCTATCTTTACGCAGCAACCGGATCCGGCTAGTTTCGCCGGAACCATTCAGTCCCAGAATCTTAATTTCAAACAAGGCAGGGTTCAGCAGTTCAATTTCAATGTCGAACAAGAGCTGCCCGGTAATGTCGTGTTGACCATGGGCTATGCGGGCTCTCGCAGTCATCACATCCTGGTGGACGGCAGTAACTTGAATGTGTCTTCCCCCACCGCATGTTTTGCCACTATCCCTGACCCGGCGAACCCGGCCAATACGATTCCCAACCCAGTCTTCGATCCCAACTACCACCTGGGCTGCGGAATCCCCTCCGCTCCGTTTGGTCCATTCACCACCATCGCCAATATCAATGACCGGGGTGACGCTCGCTACGATTCTCTCCAGGTCAAGGCAGAAACCAAAAGCATTCGGCACGGACTTTACCTCCTCCTGGGTTACACCTACGCGCGCAATTTCGACAACGGATTCAACGACGGTTTAGGTTCGAGCACGGGCGCGACTTACTTCCCCTTGCCGGGAACGATCCAAGCGGACTGGAGCCTGTCTCAAATCCAACTCAATCATAATTTCACCGCCAGCGTGCTGTACGATCTGCCCTTTGGTAAAGGCAAGGCCTTTGGCAGCGGCTGGAACAGCGGGATGAACGCGGTGCTGGGCAACTGGCAAGTCAACGTAATCGAAAAAATCACATCGGGATTCCCCATCTTTATCATCGCCAGCAACAACGTTTCGGGGGTCCCCCTGACCAACAACGGGAACAATTTTTCACGACCTAACCAGACCTGCACTCCCAAGGCCGACAGCCCAACCTTAAACAAGTGGTTCAACACACAGTGCTTTGCTGACGCGGCGACAGGGCAACTTGGAGATGCTCCTCGAGCGCCTGTCTACGGGCCTGATTTTGTGAACACGGATTTCTCGATCATCAAGCGTATCCCCTTGTCCTTCCGTGAGGGTATGGACATAGATTTCCGTGCGGAGTTCTTCAATATCTTCAACCATGCGCAATTCGGATCACCCGGGAGCGATGTCGACACTGGCAGCAATTTTGGCGTCATTACCAGCACGGTCAACAACCCGCGGCTGATTCAGTTCGCCCTAAAGCTTCGCTTCTAGCGGCGAGGATTGGGCATGGGCGTTTACCCCCAAAAGGCGCGGCTTGAGCCGCGCCTTTTGGTTATGTGCGAGTGTCGCGCCGCATCGACCTGCCCATCTGTATACAATGATTCTGCTCCCGTGAAGAATCTCCGTCGGCATTACATAAGGGCTCGAATCTTCAAACGGACAGGCCTGCAATTGCTGGCCGCGTATGCCCTGCTCTCACTCGGAATCAGCGAGGCCATGTCGCAGGAATCACCAACCACAGAGGTGGCCGAAACTGTCACTCCAGAAGCGCACCTGAGCATGGGTTACGACGCTCTGAAGGTGGACCAATACGACGTAGCCGTTAGGGAATTCCGGGCCGCCCTGACGGCAGATCCTGCCCTCAGTCTGCGGGCACGGTTTCCTCTGGCGGTGGCGCTTTTCGAACTTCATCAGTCCGATGAGGCCCGCCGGGAACTGGAACTCGTACGCCGCGAAGTCGGCGACCATCCTAACGTCTTCTATTACCTGGGACGGCTCGACCTGGACGATCACAAGTACGCCGATGCGGTCCGGAATTTGAAGTTGGCTGCGGTCAAGCCTCCCTTTCCCGACACCGCCTACTTTCTTGGTTACGCCTACTTCAAGCAGGGCGATTTGCCAGCCGCGGAAAAGTGGCTGACGCAAGCTACCCAATTGACTCCTCGCGATGCCCGAGTTCCCTATCAACTGGGACTGGTGTATCGCAAATTGGGGCGCGAGCAGGAAGCCACCAAGTCCCTCGCGCTATCGGAGGAGCTGCGGCGGCGTGATTCCGACGAAAGCAGGACAAGGCTGGAATGCAGGCAGAAACTCGACCAGGGTCTGCGCGACGAAGCCCGGACGGTCTGCGAACAGCTTTACGATCCTGACAACGCCGACAAACTTACCGAGCTGGGCACAATCTATGGCCAGCACGGGGACCTGGAAGCCGCGCTGAAGCCGTTGCGTCGGGCCGCAGAATTGGCGCCTCACTCCCCGCAGATGCAATACAACCTTGCGCTGACCTATTACCAGCTCAATCAGTTCGAGCAGGCCCGCGGACCCCTGGCAAATTCACTCGAGCGCTGGCCAGACTTATTTCAACTGAACGCTTTGTACGGGGCGGTCCTGGTAAAGCTGGGCGATGACCTTCAGGCTTACCCTGCGCTACATCACGCGCATGAGCTCAATCCGAAGGACCCCGGGACTACGAACCTGCTCTACGGTCTGACCCTCGGACTCGCGCAAAAGAGCAAGGGCGCAGCGCGGTACTCGGACACATTGCGCTATCTGGAGGAAGCGTCTTCCTTGCGCCCCCAGGAGGCCGAGCCGCACCGCCGCCTGGCTGAAATTTACACTCTTACCAGTCGTCCCACACAGGCTGCGGCCGAACAGCAAAAAGCCGATCGACTGACCAACCCTGGCGGCTTGCCGTGATTTTCCGTAAGGGCGCTGCTTCGTTAGTCCACTGCAATCTGGAAACAAAACTTAAAGCAATGACAGAGGCCAAATGACGATGTGGAGCAAGTTCTGTCTGGCGTTCGCAGTCCTGTTGCTAACAAGTTCTCTGGGCTCGGCGCAACAGCGTCGCAAAGTAATCATCAACCAGGACGGCTCCGGTCCCGGCGGCAGCAACATGCAGACCCTTGCGCTGCTGATTCAGTCGCCGCAGGTTGAAGTCCTCGGAATCACCGTTGTAAGCGGAAACCAGTGGCGCGACGAAGAAGTGGCGCACACGCTGCGCCTGCTCGAGATCATGGGCCGTACGGATATCCCGGTCGTGCCCGGGGCCGTCTTCCCCCTGGTGCGGCGTCGTGAAGAAACCCTGATCTGGGAACAGCGTTTCGGCAAGGTAGCTTTCGCGGGGGCGTGGGACGAGAGGTGGTGGCACGAGCCCTTTGTGGTTCCACCGCTGCCCGAGGGTAAGCCCACGACCAAACCCGTCGACGAAGATGCGGTTCACTTTCTGCTTCGCAAGGTGCACCAGTTCCCGCACGAAGTGACAATTTACGAGGGCGGCCCCATGACCAACCTGGCGCTTGCCGTCTCCATCGATCCGCAGTTCGCCGAACTGGCGCAACAACTGGTTTTCATGGGCGGGAGCATCGCTCCCCAGACCGACGATCCTGAGTTTGTCAGCAATCCTCGCCACGAGTTCAATTTCTGGTTTGATCCGGAGGCGGCGCAAATCGTGCTGCGCGCTCCTTGGAAGAAAATTGTCTGCACCCCGACCGATATTTCGGTCAAAACACGCCTGACGCCCGCCATGATCAAGCAGATCGACGCCAGCGGGACGCCGTTGGCCCACTACATCGCCCGCTTCTACCAGACTGGCCAGGGCGGCGAGTACATGTGGGATGAACTGGCGGCCGCTGCATGGATCGACCCTTCGCTGATCACACAGAAGGAGACACGTTACATGTCGGTTGATCTTGACCGGGGCGCCGGTTACGGCAATACGATGACGTGGGTGGAGAAGGACAAGCCGAAGATCGTGGTGCAGCCGGTTGAAATCCAGTTTGATCTGGACAAGGAAAAGTTTTATCGGATGTTTGTTGGGTTGATGGGGGCTTCCACGGGGACGCATTGACTCGCAAAACATTTTAACCGCAAAGGACGCAAAGGAACCGCAAAGTGCGCGAAGGGGTTCTTGGCGATCTTTGCGTTCTCTTTGCGTCCTTTGCGGTCAAGAGCTTTTAACGAGACTGCGCCCCTGCGCTCGGGCTCCGCAGTGTGTAAACAAACTGCCGGCTCTCGCGGCGCTCGCGCTCGACCTCTTCGTCTTTGCTTTTCGATAATCGGTTGTAAACTCGAAGCTCTTCTTCTGCTTTCTCTTTTGCTCCCGTCCGCTTGTAAGCTTGGGCCAAACGGTAGTGCGCCTCCTCCAACTGGGGACTCACATGAATCGCGTTTTGGTAGCTGGAAATCGCCTGCGCAAAATCTTTTCGCTCCGAGTACAGAACACCGAGCTGCAAATAACCGACCCCTAGCTTGGGATCGAGTTCGACGGCGCGCATCAAATGAGACTCTGCCTGCGCCACGGTTTCAGTGTCCTCAGGTCCTTTCCGCTGCTTCCAAAGGTTGATCCCGTAATAGAAGTTGGCGAGTGCATTTTCCGGTTGCAGCTTCACAAATCGTTTCAGCCTTTCGACCGAACACTCGGACTGATTGGTCTCGACACTTTGTATCTTGCCCAGAAAAAGGTACGGCTGCGTATTGGCAGGGTCCAGGTCGGAGGCTTCGCAGAGCCGCTGGGCGGCTTGATCGTACGAGCCGTTGCTGTACCACGATACCCCCAGCGCTACCAGCATCCGGGCGGAGTGTGGGAAGAGGCGGGCCCCCTTTCCGAAAACTTCGATCGCCGGTTCAACCGCGCGATGCAGCAGCAGCTCGGCGCCCCAGTCGAAGAAATTGGGCTCGCTGGGGTCGAGTTCGGCTGCTTTCTGATATTCGCGCACGGCGGCGAGAGAATCACCGGATTTTTCAGCAATATCGCCGCGCATGTGATGTTGCACGGCTTGTTCTTGAAGAGCAGGAATCGGCTGAGCCGGAGCGCCGGTAGAACTCGGCGTTGGCGGCAGTCCGGTAACCGGCGGCTTCTCTGCCGAAGGGCTCAGAGTCGCGACATCCTTGGCCAACGATTCCCTGGTTCTGACTACCGTATTCGAACCGTGCCCTCCGAGATTGGTGCCGTCGGTGACGCCTGCCACAGTGAATTGAGGTTCGTCGAAAAATTCTGGGGATCCTGCGCCCGATTTGGCCGGGGCCGCACTCTGCGCGTGCAAGACTTTCGGAGCTTCGAGCGTCAGGTCAACTCTCTTCGCTTCGTTCGGTCCGATCACGCAAGGGTTGATCTGCGACCTGGCTGTATCCCGCCTTTTCTACGCGCAAGACATAAATTCCTTCGCGCAGTCCGGAAAGAGTGATAGCTCCCGGTTGCGTCCGAGCGAGCAGATAAAGCCTGCGAACCATCCTTGACCTGCAGATGTACGGTCGCGCCGTCTACCGGACGGCCACCCGAATCTCGCACTGATCCCTGTAACGTAGCTGAATCGGTAGAGGACTGAGACTGACCATGGATCATGCCAGGCGCGCAAAGTGCAATCGCTGTCAGAAGACAGGTCGCAAGGTGACTCGCAAAAATCGAGATCGCTCTAGCGGTCAATGGAGACGACGCATATTGGAAGGAAGACTATGGAAAGGTCACAACTCATGCGTTGATCGTTCCAGGCATCATTTTAGTCGCGGGCATGGTCATCCGCAATTGGCACGCTGGCCAAAGGTTCACTGAATACTTGCGGACGGTCCTGCAACTATTTGATCAGTGGCGGAGTCGCAGCTATCGACGCGCCAGTCGTCTATCCGCTTCGCGCCTGATCGCTTCGCAAGCTCAGCGATGACCCGCCTCATGTGAACGAAAGGGTCCCAAACTGGCCACGATCGAGTAGCCGCATGGCACATTCTCCTCCGAGATGGCGGTACAATGCAAGGTCTTCCAAGCCGTGCAGTTTCGATGTGTGCACCGCAACTGTACGATCTCTATATCAAATTATTAACGACGCGAGAGCCGCGCCAAGCGCAATAGCAGTTACCGGAGCCAACCACATGGATTCGAAGCCACCTTTTCGCGTGACGCGGCGCAGGTTCGTGACTGCTTCGGCCGCGGCTATCGCTGCGGGTAGCGTCGCCGCCAGTTTCGCTCTTCCTTCCCAGGCTACCGGAGCATCGGAGCAGGGACAGTCGAGTCAGCGGACCGATCGCGGACCTTTCCGCGTGATCATCGACACCGACCCAGGCGTAGACGATGCGCTGGCCTTGCTGCTCGCCATGCGGTCGCCGGAGCTGAAGATTGAAGGCATTACCCCCGTCGCCGGAAATGTCCCGCTCGAACTGGGCCTTCCCAACGCCTTGCGCATGGTGGAAATAGCGGGCCGCACCGACATTCCTGTTGCTGCCGGCGCCAAGGCGCCTCTGCTGCGACGTCTGGTCACGGCGACGTACGCGCACGGCGAGAATGGACTGGGAGGAACCGTTTTCCCCGAGCCCAAGACGAAACCAATCGCCGAGCCCGCGGCGGAATTTATCCGCCGAATCGTCAGAAAATATCCAGGAGAAGTGACCCTGATCCCGATCGGCCCTCTGACAAACATCGCGTCCGCACTCATGCTCGATACAGAACTTGCGGGCATGGTGAAAGGCATCGTGCTGATGGGAGGATCGCTGTCCGGCGGAAACATCACGCCCGCGGCGGAGTTCAATATTTACGTCGATCCAGAAGCGGCGCGAATCGTGTTTCAATCCGGCATTCCAATCACGATGGTTGGCCTGGATGCGACCCGCAAGACCTCGCTTACCGAAGAGCACGTTCGCACGCTCGAAGCGGCCCAGAATCCGGTCAGTCAGGCCGCGGCCAAAATTGGCCGCAATGCCATCAACCACAATCGCGAGCGAGGCTTCCTGGTGGGGCCGAATATGCACGATTCGCTCGCGGTCGCCGCATTTCTCGACCCGTCCATCCTGACGTTCAAAGATTATTACGTCGATGTAGAAACATACGGCGAACTGACTGCGGGAGAGACTTTGGGCTACAGCCCCAGCGCCGGCGATTTGCGGCGAAAGCCGGAAGCGGAAAAGCAGGCAGCTATGAACATGTCGATTCGCGGATCGGCGCCAACACTTGCGAGCACCAGAACATCTCCGGTACTGCGGGACCAATGGGTCCCCAATGCAAAGGTGGCTGTGGACGTGGATTCTGCGAAGTTTTTCAAATTGCTGATTGGCCGTTTGTCCGGGTCCGCATAGCGGCAGGCCGCGAAGGTTTGACAGGTTTCGAAGCTCTTCAAATTCCCGAGGTGCTTGATGAAATTCGGCCGAGTCTGGGTTGTGGCAGCATTGCTGACGACATGCCTCACGTGCTGGGCACAGGAAAAACGCAAGATCATCATTGATCAGGACGCCGCCGGCCCTGGCGGAACCGACCAGCAGTCCATGCTGCTGCTGATCCAGTCTCCGCAGACGGATGTTCTCGGCATCACCGTCGTGACTGGCGACGCGTGGCTCAAGTCCGAGGTGGCGCACACTCTGCGCATGCTCGAACTTATCGGTCGAACCGATATTCCAGTAGCGGCGGGAGCGGAGTATCCGCTGGTCCGCACAAAAGAGGAGACTGAACTCTGGGAGCAGCGCTACGGCTACTACACCTGGCTGGGCGCCTGGACTCCGCGGTTCTATCATCCGCCCGATCAGCTGGGAGATATGCCGGAAGGCAAGCCCACCGCCAAGCCGATTGACGAAGACGCGGCCCATTTTCTGATACGCATGGTCCGCAAATATCCGCATGAGGTCACGATTTACGCCGGCGGCCCCATGACCAACCTGGCGTTGGCCATCTCGATTGATCCAGAATTTCCGCAGTTGGCGAAGGAACTGGTATTCATGGGCGCCAGTTTGAATCCGCAGACTACCGACCCCGAGTTCATCAATACTCCGCGGCGCGAATTCAATATCTGGTTTGATCCCGAAGCCGCCCACATTGTGTTTCGTGCGCCCTGGAAGAAAATGATTTGCACGACCGTGGACATCTCAGTGAAGACCCGAATGACCACTGAGTTGATCAACCGGATCAAAGCCAGCAACGCGCCGGCGGCGCAGTACGTCGGCAAGTACGCGCGCTTGTATGGGGAATATAACTATCTGTGGGATGAACTGGCGTCGGCGGCATGGCTTGATCCCAGCCTGATCACGAAGACGGAGACCCGCTTCATGGATGTGGACCTGGGCCGCGGCGCCGGCTACGGCAGCATCCTGAGCTGGAACGATAAGGACAAGCCGAAACTCGATGTCCAGCCAGTTGAGATACAGGTCGATCTGAACACTGAAAAGTTTTACAAAATGTTCGTCGACCTGCTGACTGCGCCTACTCCGAAACCGTAGCACAATGGAGGCCGGGCGAGACGCCCGTCCTCCATCAGCATCGCCTATCACTGCAATTGCTGGAGCGCCTTTTGCGCTTGCACGTGTCCCGGATGCTGCTTGAGTAAATCAAGCAGCACGCTTCTCGCCTTGTCTGGCGTGCCTTCCAGCGCGTACACACGAGCCAGGTTCAAGTAGGACTGATCGAAAGCCGGCGCTACCCGGATGCACTCTTCGAAGCTGGCCACGGCTTCATCCCGCCGTCCGGTGCGCAGGTAGAGTACGCCGAGGTTATTCAGCGCCTCGGGATAGCCCGGGCGCGCCTGCAACGCTCGCTGCAAATATTCATAGGCGCGATCATTGTCGTTGAGCTGCGCGAAGACCATCCCCAGGCTGTAATTCGCCTCTGGATCCTGCGGGCCGACCGCTACCGCCCGTTCCAAGGTCTTGCGGGCTTCATCCCAATTTTTCTGCTGGCGATACGCGTTGCCCAGGTTCTCGAGGGCAATCAAGTGATCGGGATTGATTTTGAGCGCCTCCTGGAAATACGGAATCGCATCGCCGGTGCGCCCTTCACGAGTCGCCAGAAGGCCGAGGTTGTTCCATGCGTTGGCCAGAGTGTCGGGATAACTGGCCTGTAGTTTGGTCGCGCGCTCGAAACTTTCGCGCGCTTCGCGGGTCTTCTCTTGTTTCAGATAAACGCTGCCCAGCCCGTAGAGCGCCTCGGCGCTCGAGGGGTCGTCGCGCTGGGCCTGTTGAAACCATACCTCGGCCTGCTCCAGATATCCTCGTTGAAAGTAAACCGAACCGTAGTTGAGGTAGTTGCGCTGGAAGTCGAGCGTGTCGATCACGCCGGGGAAAGGCAGCGCTTTGGTCAATCGCTCGGCTCGGAGTTTGCGGAATGTGCTGGAAGTCGTGCTCGACATGTTCCGCATTCAGCGGTCCCTGATAGATCTTGACGATTTCTCCGCTGGAGTTAATAAGAAAAGAAGTCGGAAGACCCAGGTCACGATGGCGGTCAAAAAGATAGCGGTAGAGAAGGTTGTAAATGCCGGCCAGATCGTCCGTTCCCTGCAGAATGGGAAATGAAAAGTGTCCGTCGCGTGCGAATGCCCGGACTTTGTCGGCCTCGGTCGCATTATCGAAGTTCACCGTTAGCAACTGAAGACCCTGGGCAGCCCAACGGTTTTGCAGGCGATGGAAAAGCTTCAAATCTTCCTGGCAACCCGCCGACTCTACCGCCCACAAATTGAGCAGCACCGGCTTGCCCTGAAATGCGGCGAGAGTTCGCGTCTTCCCGCTGAAGTCGGGCAGAGTAAAATCAGGCGCCGCGACTGGCGCGAGCAGCCAGGTTTCAACGATGTTGGGAAACTGTTCGAATTCATCTGACGTTGATTTAGGGAAGGGCACGGCTTCAGCCGTGCCGCCTCGAACATTCAAGGATGCGGGCTTCAGCCCCTGCGGGTTTGCTTTGAACGCTTCGATGCGGACTGGCTCAGCGCCTTCATCAACCCAGATTCTGTGATTCAGCGGAAGCTCGTGTAGTTCCTGTACCAACCCGCTGGGCCAGCGAATCGACGCTCGCACCGGGCCCTTGGTCTCTCCCAATCCGAAGAACACTTCTTTGCTGTGCTGAGAAAGAAATCCCGATCCGGCTTGAAGCATTCGGGTTTGGCGCCCCGCCCCGGTTTCCACCGTGATTGCCGCGCCGATTGCATCCCGATTGCTCTTGCTGCCGCGCAGACGGAAAGCGATGGACGGCGGCAGTTCCTGCATCACGTTCTGCAAGAGCCTCAACTGCGGACCGTTGCGATTTTTTAGAAACACTTCCAGCCGGCCGTCATGATCGAAATCGGCGAGTGCGAATGCCCTGCCATCCTCGACAAAATCCAGGCCGACCGCGCCCGAGATGTCGGAGAACGTTCCATCCCGATTGTTCGCGTAGAAAACATTCCGTTCGTATCCACTCCAGGTGCCATCCGACCGGATGAGTTCGTTAATCGCGCTCCAGCCTTGTTCGTAGGCGGGCGCAGGATTTGGCCTCTACCGGAGAATTCGCGACCACCTGCCGCCAGAAAAAACTGTTCAGATCATCGCGGGAAGGACCTGACACCATTCCGTTGGCCACGTACAGGTCGGGAAAACCATCGTGGTCAAAATCCCAGGCGTCGCTTGACCACGCCCAGCGCCCCATTTCAACGCCGGCGGACGCACCCTTGTCCTGAAAAGCGTTGCCGCCAGTGTCACGAAACAGCGAGTTCCCCATGGCATGTTTTCGGTAGAGCGCGCGCACTTCTTCAGGCGCATTTTTCTGAAAGATTTCCTGGGACGAGAGGCGCATGCCTGCTGCGGTCCACATGTTGGCAACGTAGAGGTCCTCCGCCCCGTCGTTGTCATAGTCGAGCCAGCAGACGCCCATGCCCGCGCCGACGTCTTCCACTCCCGCCTGCGGTGCGACATCGGTAAAAGTTCCGTCGCCATTGTTGCGATAAAGATTCTTCCGGCCAAAATCGTTCACCACGTAAAGATCGGGCCAGCCGTCGCGGTTGTAATCGCTCCAGCCGCAGCAAAAACTGTAGCGGGTATTGTTCTTGTCGAGACCGGT
This sequence comes from Terriglobia bacterium, assembly GCA_963812835.1. Taxonomy (GTDB): domain Bacteria; phylum Acidobacteriota; class Terriglobia; order Terriglobales; family Acidobacteriaceae; genus JAIQFF01. The sequence continues at coordinate 519,272 of CAWEWN010000004.1, read as the reverse complement.
CTCGGCGGTGACGTCGCGGAAAGTTCCGTCCCGCTGGTTGCGCATCATGAAGTTGGGCGGGCCGTTTTCCGCGTCGTAATAAGGAGAGGGATACTTGTACTGGTCGGTGCCCTGGTAATAAAGATAGAGGCAGAAATAAATGTCCAGCCAGCCGTCGCGATCGTAATCGGCCACGGCGGCGCCCGTGAACGTTCCTTGAGGAGGATGGGCGAAGCGAAAAGCGTCGGGCTTTTGGCGGAACTTGCCTCCACCCTGATTCACAAACAACAACGGCCCGCTGGTGCGGACCACGATCAGGTCCTGACGGCCGTCGTTATCGAAATCGGCGAAGAGAGCGCAGGCACTATTTTCGAGCAGGCCCACTCCGGAGGCTTCCGTGATGTCCTCAAACGTCCCGTCGCCGCGGTTGCGATAGAGCCGGTTAGGGAGGCCGGCGGGCTGGCAAACGTAAAGGTCGTCAAATCCGTCGCCATCGATGTCGCCGATTGAGACGCCGTTGTGTCCGTAAATATCAATGCCGGACGCGACATCGAGCACGGTTCGCCAGTAGTCCGCTCCGCGCAGCAGTTGAGATGAATAGGATGCATTGCCTGCAAACGCCGCCGCCGTGATGTCGGCAAAGACAGGCGTGGTAGAGCGGCTTCGGGTTTCATCTGACAGGCGCCAGTTGCGCAGCCTGAATTCACCCGCGGCCGACGTTCCCATTCCAGATCCCAATATCCCACGCGTTGTTCGCGATAGAAATCTTTGCCCAAGCCGACCAGTTCATATCGCACATGCGTGCGCAACCGGCTGGGAAGGCTCGGGGAAGCAGCTGGAGATTCCGCGTCAATGCTTGGTCACCTGAAATTCAGCGGTGATGACTTCCGAAAAGGAATCCATCGCGGACCGCAGATCACGCAGAAACTCGTCCTTTGGCAGGGTGGGCTCACCGGCAAATTTGTTTTGCCGGATTTCAACCGGCGGACTGGAGCGCACCAACCGCGATTCAACTGGACGAAATGAAGTTCCCGCAAAAGATCGGGGCGAGAATTTTCTCCACCGCGCGCACATCCTGCGGAGATGCCCTGAAGCCTGCGCTCCACTCCGACAGGATGGCGGCAATCTGGTCGTGATATTTTTCCGTGACGAAATCGTCCAGGCCGGCTTGCGTCTTGAGCAGCGTCGCCTCGAGGGCAACTGGGCGCGATAGTGAGGATGCAGATGGAAATCGCTACCGGACTTCAACGGATTGGAAGCGTAGGCTGCACGAAATCCCAGCCCGCGCAAACCTGCAGGGATAAAGGCTGCCGAGGCTCCCTGGCAGCATTTGACTAGAAAATCGCGGCGGCTGGAGTCGCTGGGATCGCGACGAGAAGATCCGGGCAGCGCCTCTTCCCTGCCCGACTCAGACTGGCGCCCCTTTGACATTCCGGTGTGAAACCGAAGCTAACATCCTCGGTATGGGCGGTCAAGATTGCGACACCACCAGCCACGTGGGGACAGCCGGCCTCGGCTGTCCGGCGGAGCAACGCTCCGCTGTTTTTGGTTTCTGCAAACACCGGGTCGAGCTGCGCTCGACTGGACAGCTGAGGACAGCTGTCCCTACGTGGTTCGTGGTGGAAACATCGGGTTACGCCTGGGTTTGCTTGAGGCTTCTGCGAACCAGCCAGGCTACTGTTGCCAGCATTCCGAGCCAGCCCAGGAAACTCACGACAGCAGCGATTTTTGTGTCGTACTGGAGTACGCCGAGGTTAGTGAAGATGGTGTGCCAGTCGTGTTCGATGTAGTCAGAATCGCCGGCCGTGACCAGCGGCAAGAGCATGGCTCGAGCATCAGCCATGTAGGTTGCGGTGTAGAGCCAATTTTCGAAGAAGAAAAATGAGCAGAAGGCAAAGGCTGTCGTTTGTCGTTGGCTGAAGAAGTATGCGGCCAGGAGCAGCGGCACCAGCCACTGCAGAATGGTGCCTCCCCAGAGTCCGAGAGTGGGGCCGAACCAGCCGAATAGCATATGGCCGCCTTCGTGTACCACAAGATTGGCCAGATCAATAAAGAGAAAGGCGCCGTGCTTGCTGAAGGCGTAGATCAGAAACCCTATATAGAAGATCAACCAGGCTGCGACGCTGTAGCGTGAGGTGGGCCGCCAGTCCTCTCCTCGCCAGTACCGGGCCCGCCAGTACTGCGCAAAGACGTTCTGCAAGTACTCGACCATCCGCCGGATTGTAACGGTATCGCGGGACGTTAGACAGGTTACGGCGGTGCTCCTGCGTTGGAGCGAGTGATGCACTACTCATTAGACTCGACCCGAACATTCGAGACGTATAATCACGGCTGGCGAAACACTTTCGAAGCAATATGTGGATGAAAGCTCATCAATGGATCGTGACCCTGGGGCTGCTAGCCCTGGTGTTGGCGGCTGCCGTGGGGCTGATCTTGACTCGTCAATCGGCGCAGTCGGATCAATCCGCCTCGCGCACGCGTCGGCCTCCAATCGTGGATGAGCAGCCGTTGACCACTGCACGCGCCATGGCAACGCTTGCCTCCGACTGGGAAGAACAGCGATATTCGCGGCAGGCGCTCAAGCTGGCCGACCACACGGTTGATGTCGCTTTCAACTACGAGATGCGCCAGGCCACCGAGCATCCGGTGGCGCCGACGCCCGAGAGCAAGAAGCTCTATGCGCAAGCCCATCAAGCCGAGACAGCAGTCAAAGCCGATCAGGACAGAATTGACGAACTGCAGAAGCAACTCGCCAGCGCGAAGGACGATCACGGAAGAACCAGCCTGCAGCAGCAGATCGATTTGACCAAGGCGCAACTGGAACTCGACCAGGATGAACTCGAGGATGTAAAAGCAAACCTGGTCCGCTCCGGAGCTGACCGCCTAAGCAGAATTCAACGCCAGTTCAACCGGCATGAGGCCACCCAGAAGGAGTACGAGACCAATAGTCCTCAGCCCGGAGCGGGCAACGCCAATAGCAACCCTCAAACTGGTTCGTCTGCAGCGATCGTCGAGTTTTCAGCCTGGAACAGCCTGCGCGGCAAAATGAAACAGCTGCAGCAGGCCTTGGACGAGGCCCACCAGGCCGGCAACACCCTTAAACAAAGCCATGAAACGCTGCAGTCCCAGGTGGCGATGGAAGTCTCCAACAAGGAGGCGATTGCACAGAAGGCGAAGAGCCAGGTCGAAGCTGCTTCGGGCGACAGTGGCGGCTCCGCGAACAGCACCGCCTCGGCGATCAGTTCCCTGCACCAGATTTCGGTTGACCAGAAAGATCTGAGCGATCTCGCCAAGCGCGTGCAAGACCAGGATGATCTGGCAACTGCCTACAGCAGCTGGATTGATGTCGTAAAAGTTCGTCAGCGCGCGGTTGAGCACGAGATGCTGCAATCTGCGATGCTGATTTTGCTGGTGGTGTTCGGCGTGTATCTGGCCAACCGCCTGGTGGATCATTTCTTCGTGGGACTGGCTGTCGAGCGCACGCGTCTGCATACTTTGCGCGGGGTGATTCGATTCGCAGTGCAGGCGGTGGGCCTGGCTTTGATCCTGTTCATACTGTTTGGCCTGCCCAATCAGATGTCCACCATTCTCGGGCTTGCCGGCGCCGGGCTGACGGTTGCGTGCAAAGACTTCATCATGGGATTTATCGGCTGGTTCCTGCTGATGGGCCGCAATGGGCTCCGGGTGGGCGATTGGGTGGAGATTGATGGAGTAGTAGGCGAAGTAGTCGAAATTGGTCTGCTGCGCACCGTGCTGCTGGAAACCGGGAACTGGACGGACAGCGGACATCCCACCGGCCGCAAAGTCGCCTTTGTAAATAGTTTCGCGATTGAGGGCCACTTCTTTAACTTCTCAACCACCGGGCAGTGGCTCTGGGACGAAGTCGAAATTCTTGTGCCGGCAAGCCAGAATCCGTATCCGGTCATTGATGCCATCCAGAAAATGGTCGCCGAGCAGACCAAGGCAAACGTGACCGCGGCCGAGCAGGAATGGGAGCGCTCAGCGAAACGTTATCGGGCACAGCCGGTTTCAGCGGCCCCGGCCGTAAGTCTGCGTCCGACCAGCGCCGGAATCGAAGTGCACGTGCGCTACATCACGCGGGCAGGCGAGCGTCATGCCATGAAAACCAGTTTGTACCAGGCCCTGGTCGAGTTGCTGCATGGACGGCAGGGCGACGCGCCAGCGGCCGCCGCTGCGACTGCGCAGGCTGCGCGCTAGGAACCGGATTCCTCAGAACCACCGCTTCTTTCTGCTACATCCTTCAACAGACCCTTTTTGATTGCGGCGGGCAAGTGTGATCCGTGCAGGACCTCGCGCACCACGGCGGGCGGCAGCGATCGAGAGAATTCCAACGCCCGGCTCAGCGGCGTCTTCCCGTTGCGCAGCAAGGCTACCCGTATCTCCCGGCGCGGCGACCACTTCGAATGATGGCAGACGGCGCTGACGAATTCCTCGGGCGCGGTCCGCCGCATCAGTGCCTTGATGACCGCTGATTCAGTGAGACGTGAATTTTCCAGCGCGGCATGGATCACGCGCGATTCCGGATCGAGCAGGAGGACAGCGGCGACGCGTCCCGAGGCACGGCGCGCCAGCGAGAGCCGCTCGCCTTGCGACAGTCTTTCCAGCCGGTTGATGAGAGATTCTTCGGCCACCATTTTGATGTCGGCGGGAACGACGGGAGTAAGCGCCACTCGCATCAGGTCGAAGGTGAACAAGTGCCTCACCATGGGGATGGAGATGTGTCGCGGCGTCCGGGGATGCTCGACCAGCGCCAACTTCACTTTGCGACTTTTCATGACGCCGCTGTTCCGGCTCAGGCGATCAAGCACCTGAGAGGGCAAATCGCTTTGCTTCAGAAGAACCAGGGCAAGGTCTTCGGTGAGCGCCGGATCCGAGGCGGTTTCGGCGAGCACTTCATGCGACGTACTGCGGACCGCCTCCGGCAGAGAAGCTAGCCAGGGCTTCAGAAGCTGTATGGGCCACAGTTGAGTCGTCGAGAGGCATGAGTCTTCTAGCAGTCACAAATTGCAAACTTTGCTAACCGCGAAGCGGTGCCAGAATGTAGCCCAGGGCGCAAGCCCTGGGTAAAAAGCGAAAATGACCCAGCTCCGAAGGAGCGGAAGAAGGCGGTGCCGGAGGCCCTCCGCTGCGCGAAACCAGGCGTTAGCCTCGGTGGCAGAGACGACGTCCGTCCCCTCAGCGGCTAAAGCCGGTTCTTTCCGGTCGCCTTAATGCAGCGCTAAAGCGCTGCTCCACCCTACGATCCGAATGCGGACTAAAGCTCCAGCCGCGCCTCTTCGCCCGGCCAAATTATTTCGCCACACTCTTGGCGCGCCAGCGCCAGCGCGCCCCGAACCGGCTCGATCACGCTGGGATTGAGAGCCGCATTGGGATGCGTCGAGCTAAGAGTATTGTAAAAAACCTGGCGCACCAGCGCGGAGCTGCCGAAAACACCGCCGGACATGGCCACCGGGACAGCTTCGGCATTCGGAAATAGTCGCCTGAGTAACGTTGCCGCCAAAGACGCGAGATGGGAACCCGCCTGAGTCAGAACATCACGCGCGATGCGATCGCCAGAATCCGCGAGCGAGAGCACGGAGGGAAAGAGCGCGGCGAAATCCGGCGGCGGGGTGGCGTTAGCGGCTGGGACCAACTGCTCGATCGTTTCGCAGGCGCCATGATTTCAGCAGAACCTCGATCAAGGGGACGTTCTGGCCAGGGTCTTCGTCCCAGGCACCGATGGCGGCGGCAACCGCGGTGCGACCGATCCAGTGGCCCGATCCCTCGTCGGAGATGGCGAAGCCCCAGCCGCCGGCGCGCGCAGTCTGGCCTTCGGCGTTGCGCCCGTAGGCGATCGAGCCGGTGCCGGCGATCACGATCACACCGGGTCCGCTTCCGAAGGCAGCTTCGAGAGCGATCACCATGTCTCCGACAACTTTGATTTCAGCAGACTTGATTTTGCCCGAAACGACTTCCGAGATCATGCTTGTAACGAGTTCGCTGATCTCCGGCCGGGCTGCGCCTGCGAGGCCAACGCAGACGCTGCTGATCTGAGATGGCTCGAGATTGGCAACCCTGCAGGCTTGACGGATGGCGGTAGTCAAGCGACTCGCGCGCTTGCGCTTCGCCGACGCGGACCACGTTGCTGGGCCCGCCTGTCCCTGCGCCCAGGACCGTTGATTCATCGCCGATCAGGCAGGAGGTCTTGCTACCACCGCCGTCGATCCCGAGATAGATGGCCACGAGCGTAGTTCTACCATAAGAGTTTCGGGTCTTTCCTGACACCGAAGTACCCGAGGCGGTAGTGTTGCAATTTCAAATCCTAAAATATTGTCATTCCGAAGCGCGGTTTGTCGCGCGAGGAATCTGCGGGATAGTTGCCGGCTGCAAGCAGATTCCTCGCCGATAAAGCCGGCTTCGGAATGACAAGGGGTGGGGGCCAGCGAACTTGACGAGCTAGGTACCTGCGGCAAATCGGCGGAGCTTTGGGTTGAAAGCCCGCTACTCTGGGATGGCATTCACTCGGCGAGGGCATGGTTTTCGCTGGAGCAGTCTGCCGTAATGTTTCGGGTGTTTGCCTCTGCCGGCACGCGGGCGAGGACGCCCGCGCCACACGGGTCGTTTATGGTTCTGGACAAGCTTGATCTCGCCATCATCGCGCTCTACCTGATTGGGATCACCCTGTTTGGATTGCGCTTTCGCAAGAAGCAGCGCACTTTGCGCGACTACTTTCTGGCGGACCGGAACATTCCCTGGTGGGCGATTGCGCTTTCGATCGTCGCGGCGGAAACCAGCACCCTGACCATCATCGGCATTCCAGGTCTGGCTTACGATACCGATTTCACGTTTCTGCAAGTGGTAATGGGCTATGTTGTGGGCCGTGTAATTATCAGCTTTGTTCTTCTGCCTCATTATTTCCGTGGCGACCTGTACACCGCATACCAACTGATTGAGCGTCGCTTCGGAAAGCGCCTACGTTCTCTGACTGCCGGCCTTTTTCTGGTTACCCGGGCTGCGGCTGAGGGAGTGCGAGTTTACGCGGTTTCTATCGTTGTAGCTATCGCACTGGGAACGGGCGAGATCGCCTCCATCGCAATCATCACGACGCTCACGCTGATCTACACTTTCGAAGGCGGGCTGGCGGCGGTGATCTGGACGGATGTGGTGCAGACCGCGATTTACGTCGGCGGAACTCTTGTGGGTCTGTTCACGATTCTGCACCTAGTGCCCGGAGGCTGGCCGGCGATCCATTCTTTGGCGGAGAACGCCGGCAAACTGCGGGTCTTCGATTTCAGCCCCGACTTCTGGAGACCTTACACGTTCTTGGCCGGATTGGTCGGTGGCACTTTCTTCACCTTGGCCAGCCACGGGACCGATCAGTTGATTGTGCAGCGCCTGTTGGCTGCACGAAACCAGCGGCAATCGGCCGCCGCGCTGATATCAAGCGGAATCGCAGTTCTCTTCCAGTTTGCCTTGTTTCTCCTGATTGGCGTCATGCTGTTCGAGTTCTATCACGTGCCCTCGGCGAATTTTGGCAAGGCCGACAGGATCTATCCGACATTCATCGTGAGCCAGATGCCGCACGGAATTTCGGGACTGCTGATCGCGGCGATTCTGGCGGCAGCGATGTCGAACCTGAGCGCCGCGCTCAACTCGCTTTCTTCCACGTCGATCATCGATTTCTATCTGCAACGCTATCCTCAGACGGACGAACGCCGGAAGATCCGGCTCTCGCGGATTGCAACATTGCTGTGGGCAGCTGCTGCTGTTCGGGCTCGCGGTTTTGTCTCTGCACAAAGTCGGGCGCGTCATCGAAGTGGGACTGCAGATCGCGTCTGTGGCCTATGGGGCGTTGCTTGGAGTGTTTCTGCTCGGTGTGCTGACCCGGCGCGCCAATCAATCGGGCGCGATGGTGGGAATGTTGTTTGGGTTCGTGACTGGGCTGTATCTTTGGCTGGATACGAAAGTCCCGTGGACCTGGTACGTGGCAATTGGGACTTCGGTGACGTTCGGTGTTGGGTACGGGGTCAGTTTGATCTTGAAAGAAGAGCTTTTAACCGCAAAGGACGCAAAGTGAACCGCAAAGGTCGCAAAGAAAAACATAAGAAATGCCCAAAACGGGAGCTCATGGGATTTTCTTTGCGATCTTTGCGGTTCACTTTGCGTCCTTTGCGGTAATCTTTTGCTCTTGAGAAGCCCCGACCTCACCCGCGAAATCATTGGCGCAGCAATAAAGATCCATAGGGAGCTGGGGCCGGGTCTCTTGGAGTCGGCGTATGAAGCCTGCCTCGCCTACGAACTGCAGAAACTGGGGTTGAAGGTTGAGCGCCAGAAACCGGTCCCACTCATCTACGAAAGCGTCAAACTCGAGTGCGGCTTTCGAGCCGATCTGGTGGTGGAAGGCAGAGTCGTAGTCGAGACCAAATGCAAGGATACGCTACATCCCGTTGACGACGCTCAACTGCTCTCTCACCTCCGTCTGCTGAATATCAGCGTCGGCCTACTGATCAACTTTCACGTCGTGATTCTCCGCGACGGCATCAAGCGGATGGTCAATAATTATCGTGAGCCTATCGGTCTCGTAATTTAACCGCAAAGTTCGCAAAGAGAAACCACCACAAGTTCCTCCTCGCCTCGCGTATATACTTTCCCATCCTCCTATGGCCCAGCCTACCGAGCTTGCCCGCGATCTCCGTTTAAGTCATGCCAGCGCGATTGTCGTCGGCACCATCATCGGCAGTGGAATTTTTCTGGTTCCGGCCGAGATGATGCAGGCCGCTGGATCAGCAAAGCTGGTTTATCTGGCGTGGTTGGTGGGCGGGCTGCTCTCTTTCTTCGGAGCGCTGACCTACGCGGAGCTTGGCGCCATGAAGCCGCAGGCTGGCGGCGAGTACGTTTATATTCGCGATGGGTACGGGCCTCTGGCTGCATTTCTTTATGCCTGGACGTGGTTTCTCATCGCCAAGCCAGCCTCCATTGCAACACTCGCCACCGGTTTCGTACGCGTTCTGGGAAACTTTCCTGCCCTGAGCTTCTTCGCGCACAACGTTATTTCTGGGTTTCCGATAACTTACGGACAGCTGGTGGCAGTTGCCGCGGCTACTCTGATTTCTATCCTCAACTACATTGGGATCAAGAAGGCTGGCGACTTTCAACTGGTGTTCACCTTCCTGAAGGTAGCCATCATCCTCAGCATCGTGGTGATCGGCTTCAGTTACAGCGGCGGCAGTTGGCAGAACTTTGCCGGCAGCTTTACCGGAGCGAAGGGTGGGATGGCTGGGTTCATGGCTGCGCTGGTGGCGGCGCTGTGGGCCTACGATGGCTGGAATGACCTGAACATGGTCTCGGGAGAAATCAGCAATCCGGAACGCAATATTCCCCGGGCATTAATCTTCGGTGTCGCCCTGGTCGGGGTCTTGTACATGCTGGTAAATGCCGCGGTGCAGTATGTATTGCCGGCGGCTGCGATTGCCGCTTCGCAGAGGCCTGCTTCGGATGCCATGGCGGTGGTGCTGGGAAGCCTGGGCGCGGGGATGGTGTCGGCCGGCATGGCGTTGTCCATGCTCGTTGCCATGAACGGAACCGTCATGAGTGGGGCGCGGGTGCCTTACGCCGTCGCTCGCGACCGGTATTTCTTTTCTGCGTTGGCGGAAGTGCATCCACGCTTTCGCACTCCGTCGGTGGCGATTGTGGTGCAGGCCGTACTGGCAATCGTTCTGCTGTTGTTGGGGGGCAGCTTTCGCCAGTTCTTCTCACTCGCGATTTTCGCGGAATGGCTCTTCTACATGATCGCCGGCACTACCGTGTTCGTCTTTCGCAGGCGCGACCCGGAGGCGGTCCGGCCCTACCGGGTCTGGGGATATCCTGTGGTTCCAATCCTGTTTGTTCTGGCTTCTGCCGTCCTGTTGTATTTCACTTTCAGGGACAACTACCCCAATTCTGCTATCGGCTGCCTGGTAATTCTGGCCGGCATACCTGTTTTTTACGGTTTCGCCCGGCGACGTCGCTCAGGCGCCTGAATTTTGCCGTCAGGTTGCCGATTTCTCAGTAGTTCCGCCTCCTTGTTACGAAGGTTACTGAAGGACAGCCACGCAGGGCACGTTTACCCTTCGGGCGTTCTCCCGTAGCTTGAAGACTCCACCCGGTGCATCTCCCCTCTGGCTCGGGTCCCAAATTTGGAGTTCAATGCATGGCTACGTCTGAAGGTTTTCAATTAGGAATTCTGCCCGAGCGCAAGATGGACCGGCGCGCTCTGGCAGCCAGTTACGGCCTGTTGGTGTTTCTCATCATCGTGATGATCAACATCGGCTGGATCTGGCCGGACAGCCTGAATATCACTCGGCAGTATCACGTCACCGAACTGATTCCGCTGCCGAGTCTGCAGCCTAAGCCGTTGGAGGTAAAGACTCCTCCGCGCACCCTGCGGGCCAAGTTGCTGCCCAAGGCCCCGGTTTTTGACACTCCCAAACTGACTGTACCCCGCGAGATTCGGACGCCCCGGCCGCAACAGCCGGATGTTGCGCCTCCGAAGATTGAAGTGAACAATTTCACGCCGTCGGTGGTTAAACAGGTTACGGGCGGAGCCCGGCCAACCTTGATTGTCCATACTGGCGAGTTTGGCAGTTCAGCGACTCCGACGGTAAATGCTCCTATCCAGAAGGTACAGACGGGCGGCTTCGGCGACCCTGAGGGGCTCAAAGGGGAGGGCAAGCCCAACGCTCACCTGGTGGCCGCCAGCACGGGCGCGTTCGATCTTCCTCCCGGACCGGGAAACGGTAACGGATCTGGCGGAGCCAAAGGTATTAAGGGCACCATCGCCAGCGCCGGTTTCGGCAACGGTATTGCTCAGGCAGGACAAGGCGACGGCCGCAGCAACGGACGGGGAGCAACTGTCCAGACAGCGGGATTTTCGACCCAGCAATTCAGCCAGGGCCCGGCCCGGCCGCAGCAGGCTGAAAGTGGACCGGCCACGACCCCTGTGGAAATCATCTCCAAGCCCAATCCGGTCTACACTGAGGAAGCTCGACAGCTCAGGCTGCAAGGTGAAGTATTATTAGAGGTATCATTCGGAGCTAATGGGCAGTTACACGTGAATCGCGTGGTGCGCGGTTTGGGTCACGGCCTGGACGAAGCCGCGATCTCGGCTGCCAACAAGATGCGATTCAAACCTGCCCAGCATCTTAATCAGCCGATAGACTCGACCGCGATCGTACATGTCGTGTTCCAGCTGGCGTACTAAGCACGAGCAGAGAGGATTTTCGTTATGCGTACTTGGAAATGGATGATCACCGCTTCCCTGCTGATCGGGTTCAGCGCGATGGCACAGCAGACGGCTGCACCGGCGAGCGCCGCTCCGCTGCAGAACGCACCGCAGCCGGCAGCCACGCCCGGCGCCTGCAACCGCGCCTACCGCTCCGCCCACCACCATGGACCAGGTGGTCGACCGGGCCATCGTACGGGAGCACGCACTCATCACTTTCCTGCAGACACGTACGCCTCTGGTTGAGACTTACCTGCAGAACCTGAAGCTGGACCAGCAGATGGGGCCGTCGCCGCGTGAGGACCACTATTTCTTCGGCCGTCTGGACCTGAGCGATTCGGTGGACCGGCAAGACTACCTTTCGAGGCGATTCCAGTTTCCAGAACCGTATGCTGGGCGGAGTGTCGAAGCTGTTCAAATTTCAGTACAAGCCCATCGGGTTTTCCTGGATGATCTTCGCCGATCGCGATGACTTTGACCGCGCCCATTACGATTTCAAATATGTGCACCGCGAGTTTCAGGGCGACGTGCGCTGCATCGTGTTCGACGTGACCCCCAAGAAAGATGCCGGCAAAGGCCGCTTCCTGGGCCGCATCTGGGTGGAAGACCAGGATTTCAACATCGTCAGGCTGAACGGCACTTACGCGCCGCGGCCCCGCAACGCGCAGTTCTTTCACATGGATAGCTGGCGCCTGAACCTGATTCCGGGCTACTGGGTCCCGACCTACATCTACAGCGAAGAAGGCGACTTCAGCTCCGGCTCGAAGGACAAAATGGCCTTCAAGGCGCAAACCCGAATCTGGGGTTACGACCTGAAAAAGAACACCAAGGAAGACGAGCTCACCCAGGTGCTGGTGGACTCGAGCGTGAAGGACGAAAGTCCCACAGCACAGGACGCCTCCCCGCTACAGGCCCAGCGCGAATGGCAGCAGCAGGCGGAAGACAACGTGATCGAACGTCTGCAGAATGCCGGTTTGCTGGCGCCTCAGGGCGAAGTGGACAAGATCCTGATGACCGTTGTGACCAATATCGAAGTCACCAACAATATTGAGCTGCCCCGTCCGGTTCGCACCCGCGTGATGCTGACTTCACCGCTGGAGACCTTCAGCGTGGGCAACACCATCATCGTCAGCCGCGGCCTGATCGACGTCCTTCCCGACGAGACCAGCCTGGCCATGGTGCTTTCGCACGAACTGGCGCACATTGTCCTCGGACACAACCTGGGCAGCCGCTACGCCTTCAACGACCGCATGCTCTTCTCCGACGAATCGACCTATCAGAACCTGGGGTTCAGGCACGTTCCGGACGAAGAAGCTGCGGCCGACAAGAAAGCCATCGACCTGCTGAAGAACTCACCCTACGCGCAGAAGCTGGATACCGCAGGTCTGTTCCTGAGAGAACTGGCCGACCGAGGTCCGGCGCTTTCCGCGCTGCTGACACCGCATTTAGGAAACAGCCTCACCGACCCCAAGGGTGGTGTCGAACGGATGGCAGCGCTGATGACTTCAGCCCCAGCCCTCGATCCGAACAAGCTGGACCAGATTCCAGCGCTACCGCTGGGCGGACGCGTCAAGCTGAATGCCTGGGACAACCATGTGGAGCTGATCAAGACTGCGCCGGTAGCGATCACATCAGCCCGCGACAAGATGCCGTTCGAAGTGACGCCATTTTTCCCGCGGCTCACCCGCTACGGAAGCGGCGCAAATCCAGGGTCGCCGACAACAGCCAACGCGGCACCGAGTAACTAGGACTTAAAACAGAGGACGGGCGTCCCGCCCGTCTACCTTCACCTACGACGTCGAAGAAAGCGCAGGCCGGGACCGGAAACAACTCCGGGTTCCGGCTTTCGTGTTTTGGGAAGGGACTTATGGACCCTCACGGCAACTGTGTCAGGACGCGCGAGATCCTTCGGGACTGAAGTCCCTCAGGATGACGCCGGATGTAACGGATTTGTCCGAGCCGAGCACGGGCCGAGTCGGGGTACTGCAGGAAGTCTAGGGCGTGCAGTAAAAGATCCGCGCCGGAAGTATGTTCAGAAACTGGAAGCCTTGCCGCACGCTGCCGAAGCTCGACTTCAAATACGGCAGCACAGTATTCGTGAATTGATAAACCAGCAGCGCCCCCTCAGGATGAAGCACCTGCCGCGACTCCTGCATCACTTCGCGGCGCACCGCGTCCGGCATGGTGCTGTAGGGAATGCCGGAGATGATGTAGTCGGCAGCAAGACAATCCAAGGTTTTGCCAGAACCTTGCGGACATCCGAAGCCGAAGCGTGGACAGCATGGAAGCGGGGGTCCACAATTTCTTCGTGCAGGAAATTGACGAACTCTTCGTTCAATTCAAGCGCCAGCAGGACCGCGTCCGGACGCATGCGCTTGAGAATCTCCTGAGTCATGGTTCCGACGCCAGGCCCGTATTCGACAATCACCCGCGCTTTGTTCCAGTCCACCTGGTTCAGAACGTCATTCACCAGAAATCGGGAACTGGGAATAAGCGAGCCCAGCATGGTGGGCGACTTGAAGAAATTGAGCGCGAACAGAAACCGGCGAGATGAAGCGGGAGTACGGAGCACGGCTGTTTGCGATTTTCGACATCCCTGATCACCCTGTTGTATTCAGTTTGTAGAGCTGACTCCAACATACACTGGACGGCTTTCGAAGTCGTATATTTTTAACCGTACTTCGGTTGGCGAAAAAGGGTACTTTCGTCACTCCCGACATTCCGCCATGGGACTCTGGGCACCTTGCTGCAACTGCTTCCTTCAGCCACAATTGAGAGCTCAAACGAAAAATTCAGCTGTCAAGAACCGAGGACTTCGCCGTGCGCAGGTGGACCGCTACATTCCTGAAACTGGTTTGGGGAATTTACCTGGTCCTGACCTCCATCTATTGCCTGCTGGCGTTCCTGCCGTACACCTACTTTGCCCTGATCAAAGCTCCGGCCTACTCGTGGATGCCCTGGTTTGCACACCATCACAGGCTTCTATACTGGCTCGCCCTGCTGGCTGCGGCAGTCGCCAGTCGCGCGGGAAAGAAGACACGCGCCGACGCCTGGCTGTTTGGAACGCTGGCTTTGGCGGGAATCTACCTCGCGGCCCGGCCCTTCATGCCGACCCTGCAAAATAATTGGGCGGCCTACTGGTGGAGTTTGATTGCGGTGCTGCCGCTGGTGATGACCGCGGCGTCGGACCTGCACCACCATTGGCCGGCGGCGGACAACGAGCACAAAGATATCTCCCTGCTGGAGTATTCGAGCGGAGTCCTGGTGGCGATCGCGGTGGCCTTGATCTACGTGGCCGGAGCGGCGGTGCGCAACCATGCCGAGAAAGTGCCGCTCGATTTCGGACTGGGCAGGCTCGAAATCATAGGCTGGAGTCTGCTCTCGCATGTTCTGGTCGCCATCATCGTGATCTCGGTGCTGAACCTGATCCGCCTGATTACCCGGCACGCGCGCCGTCCCACCAGTTTGCGTCTGGCCCTGAACGGAATGGCGATTGCACTGGTAATTGGCGTTGTCCTCGACCATTTCCTGGCCAGCGCTCTCAGCTTCGAGGGTTGGGCGGCGCACCTGTACGCGGCTCTCCTCGCCTGACCCTGACGCTTTTCTTCGGTTATCTGGTCTCGGACTTCCTGTTCGTGCAGGACGCGCCGGTCCAATCTAGGTCCTTGTTCCGGTCAAAGCTTCTGCCGTTTGCAGTTGTGCTCTCTGCGTCTGGCGGTTGCCATGCCCACCCTGGTGGGCGGAGGCGACTGGAATGGAGTGCAGCAAAGTACCTTCACCATACTCTTCTGGATCGTTCTGAGCTTCTGCGTCTACACACTGCGGCCGCGCCGCAAAAGGTATTCGGTTGCCACCATCCTCGCGGTGCTGCTGCTCGCCGGATTCAGCTACAAGGCCCTGCAGGCGACCGACATATTCTGGGCGCGGGCCCTGGGTTCGACTGACGACGATGTGGCCCGCGCCATGGAAACCTACGCTGGGCAAGACACTTCTTTCCAGCTGGCCCACCACATCCTGGGCAACTCGCGCGAGATGCCCTGCGGAGACCTGTGCCGCATCCTGCGGCAGTACACCAATATCCGGGACGCCGAGGCCAAGACTGATGTGAGCCTGGTGGACGACCTCGTCGCCGACCACAACTCAGCGGCCGAATATTTTTATCCTGGTCATCGACTCCATGCGTCCGGACTACGTGGGCGCCTACAACCCGAAAGTGGACTTCACTCCCAACCTGGATGCATTTGCGCGCGAAAGCATTGCGCTGCGCAATGTGTTTACCCAGTATGCCGGCACGACGCTCTCCGAGCCCGCGATCTGGTCGGGCGCCATGCTTCTGCACGCCCACTACATGCAGCCATTTTCCCGGGTCAACGGGTTGGAAAAGCTGGCGAACACGGACGGCTACCAGATGGTGGTCAGCTACGACACTGTGCTGAGCCAGATCCTTTCGCCGTCCGACAACCTAACCAAGCTCGATACCGACAAGGCGCTGTGGAACCGGTTCGAGGTGTGCTCCACGCTGGGCCAACTGGAGAAGACGCTGGACGCTCGCGCCGACCGCAGCCGTCCCGTGATGTTTTACGCGCAGCCCATGAACGTACACCAGTTTGCGCGGAACGATCTGCCGATGGGCGACGATCCCGACTGGCATGTGCGACCGGGCTTCAACGACCGCATTGCGCATGAAGTCCACCAGGTGGATGGATGCCTGGGCAGCTTCTTCACCTATCTCAAGGCGCACGGTCTATTCGACGAAAGCATTATTGTGGTGACGTCTGATCACGGAGACGCCACCGGCGAGTTTGGCAGGCGCGGTCATTCGATTTCGATTTTTCCCGAAGTCGTGCGCGTTCCGCTGATCGTGCATCTGCCGGCAAGCATGCGCCAAAAGCTTCTGCACGATGACAACCGCCTTTCCGCGCTGACCGACATCACGCCGTCGCTCTACTATCTGCTGGGGCACCGGCCGATTCGACCGAACCCTCTTTTCGGGCGACCGCTTTTCGTGGAGAGCAAGCAAGAGCTGGAGACATATCGCAGGACCGAGCTATTTCTGGCCTCCGACGAGCGCGCAGTCTACGGCTTGCTGGCAGACAACGGAAGGTTCCTGTACACGACGTACGACTTTCCCGCGGAGAGTTTTCTGTTTGACCTGAGTCAGGACCCGAACGCAGAACACAACCTCTTGACCAAGCCGTTGCAGGAAGAATATGCGCAGCAGATCATCGAGCATCTGCATTCGGTCGCTGACTTTTACGGTTACAAGCCTGGGGTGGGATCATTACTCGCGGCCGCGCACTAGATCGCGGCGTTCGAACCATCTTGCGGGAAAAGTCAAAAGCTTACCGCAAAGGACGCAAAGAAAACTGCAGAGACGCAAAGAAAACCAATACGGGCCTCACATTTTTTCTTTGCGGCCTTGGCGGTCTTTCTTTGCGTCCTTTGCGGTTAAAAGCTCTTTACTCTCTACTCTTTCCCTTCCCTGGCAATCCCACGGGATTCTCGTGTGTACGTTCGCGGAACCCGCCACGCAGCCCGCTGGCCAGCGTAACGCTGGACTCGCCAAACTTGTCGCGCAGCTTATCGGCAGCCGATAAGGCCTGCTGCCAGCGCTGGCGGCGTCCGTCCTCCAGCAGGTCACCTTGCCCGCCTTGGGCTTCGAAAGATGACGCCTGCACTCCGAGCAGCCGCACCAGTGCGCCTTTGCGCCAGTTCCTGCGAAACAGCAGCCGGATTTGCTCGAAGATTTCGTTATCGAGTTGGGTCGGAGACGGCAAAGTGTGAGCACGGGTGATCGTAGTGAAATCCTTGTAGCGCAGTTTTAGTTGGAGCGTCCGAGCATGTAGCCCACCCTCCCGCAAACGGCGCCCCACCATCTCTGACAGACGCATCAATGTGGATTCCAGTTGCTCCGCGTTGCCTGTGTCTTCGTTGTAAGTGTGTTCGTGACTGATCGACTTGGGGTCGCTATCGGCGCCGACTTCGCTGTCGAACCAGCCGCCGGCATCTTCGCCCCGGGCTTTCCCCGCCAGCGCCAGTCCCCATTTGCCGAATTTTTCTTCGAGAAAGTCTTCGTCGAAGCGGCTGAGGTCTCCGACTTTGTGAATGCCCAGGCCATGCAGGTTTTGTTCCGTAACCTTGCCGACGCCGGGAATCTCGCGCACGTCCAGTGGCGCCAGGAAATTTGCCTCCTGCCCGGGCACAATCCAGAGAACGCCGTTGGGTTTGGCCCGGGCCGATGAAACTTTGGCGATGAGCCGCGAGATGCCGATCCCGATCGAGCAATTGAGCCGGGTCTCGGTCTTCATCTTTTGATGAAGCAAGTGAGCTGCGCGCAGCGGTGGGCCGTGCAGGCGTTCGGTGCCGGTCATATCGAGATAGGCTTCGTCGATCGAAGCCATCTCGACCTGGGGCGAGAAGGAAGTCAGCACATGGTGCACTTTTTCAGAACATTCCCGATAACGATCGGGATGGCCGTTGACGAAGATGGCCTGCGGACAAAGCTTGGCCGCGGTGCGCAGCGGCATGGCGGAGTGCACGCCAAACTTGCGGGCTTCGTACGAGGCAGCGGACACTACACCGCGCTCGTCGCGCTGTCCGCCCACGACCACTGCTTTCCCCTTTAGCTCGGGATTGAACAGTTCTTCCACGGACACGAAAAAGGCGTCCATATCGACGTGGAAGATCGTCCTGGTAAAGCTGGTCATGGGAAGGGCTTCATTTTACCGCGATCAATGGAGGCCGGGCGTCCTCGCCCGTCGGGCAATGGCCTGGGCATGACGGGCGGGACGCCCGTCCTCCGCCATCCCCGTTAGACCAAGGCCGCGACTGGAGTTCCACTGCTGGACTTCGTTTCCGCGGGTGTTCCCCGCCCCTGCCGGACTCGCTCGTAAACGCGGATATATTCCTTGGCCGAAGCGTTCCAGGAAAAGTCTTTGTTCATTCCATTGCGCATCAGTTGCTGCCAGGAATTCTGATCGTGGAAAGCCCGCAGCGCTTCCTTTATCGTCAGCAATAGAGCTTCGCCGTTGTAGTCGGTGAACTTGAAGCCGGTTCCTTTGCCGGTGCGCGCGTCCCAATGTTCGATGGTGTCATCGAGGCCTCCGGTGGCGCGGACGATGGGGACAGTGCCGTACTTCAGGCTGTAGATCTGGTTGAGGCCACAAGGCTCGTATCGGGACGGCATCAGAAACATATCGCTCCCGGCTTCAATCTTGTGCGCGATGGCGTTGTCGTAGGCCACTTTGACCGCGATCTTTTGCGGGAATTGCTTGCTCAACCGGAGGAACATGTCTTCGTAGGTTTTGTCCCCACTGCCAAGCGCGACGATGATCATCTCCTCGCGCGCCAGACGTTCCATGATCTGGGAAATGAGGTCAAAGCCTTTCTGGGCGGCAAAGCGGGAAACGATGCCGATCACAGGCAGGCGCAAATCAGCATCGGCCATTCCAAAGGTCTTGAGCAAATCTTCCTTGCACTTGGTCTTACCGGAAAGATCCTGGGGTGAGTAGCGCGCTTTAATGAACTTGTCCGTCTCGGGACTCCACTCGTCGTAGTCCACCCCGTTCAGAATTCCAGTCACCGTCGAAGACCGCGCGCGCAGCACTCCTTCGAGGCCAAAGCCGAATTCCGTGGTCTGGATTTCCTGACTGTACTTCCTGCTCACCGTGGTAACGAAGTCAGAAAATATCAACGCTCCCTTGAGGAAGTTTACGTTCCCGAAGAATTCCATCCTGGAGATGGTGAACAGGTCCCAGGGCAGGGTCAGCAACGGCAAAGTGTCCGCAGGAAAAATCCCCTGATATCCCATGTTGTGGATGGTGAAGACTGTGGAGACATCGCGGAAGGCCGGGTCTTCGGCATATTGGGTCCGCAGCAGCACGGGCACGAGTGCGGATTGCCAGTCGTGACAGTGAAAAATCTGAGGCACGCCCAGAATTTTCGAACCTTCCAGCACGGCGCGGGAAAATAGAGCGAAGCGCTCGGCATTGTCGGGATAATCGCCGGCGGAAGTACCGTAAAGCGCATCGCGATCAAAAAACGGGGGGTACTCGACAAAATAGAAGTTCACTCCGGAACGCTCGCCGCCGCTGACGATGGAACAGAAACGATAGCGGTCATCGAAGGGCACGGTTACGCTCTTGACCACGGTGCGTGCGTCCTTGAGCAGGGTCTGGCGGTAGCGGGGAAGATAGACGCTGACCTGGTGTCCGGCGGCAACCAGGGCCCGGGGCAGCGCACCGACGACGTCGGCCAGCCCGCCCGTTTTGGAGAATGGCACACACTCCGAGGCCGCAAAAACTATGTGCATCAGGCCACTCCTTATAAACTGCCAGCCCTGGCGCGCCAGCACACGCTATCATAGGGTGCTGCTCCCAGCATACGCTGCTGCCGGAGCGAACTGGCAAAGTGAACTCGCCAGTGTAAACGCCGGCATGCCGGCAGGAAAGCGGGTCAACGTGACAAAAATCGCGGCTTCGGAAAAGCCCCACGTTCGACCCAAACTGGGACAGCACTTTCTGGTGGATTCCGGCGCCACCGCCCGCATCGTAGAAGCCCTGGGAGATATCTCGGAGAGCACGGTCCTCGAAATCGGCCCCGGACGCGGCGCCCTCACCGCCATGCTGGCTAGACGGGCGCGGCGGCTTATCGCCATCGAAATCGATCGGGTGCTGGCGGCCCAGTTGCGCATGAATTTCTCCCAGGAACCGAACGTGGAAATCATCGAGGGCGACGTGCTGGCCATCGACTTCCATACTTTGTTCGGACCGAAGCCAGGAAGCACGCGGCCGGGCATGAATCACCAGCCTGAGCCTGCGCGGGTGGTGGGCAATCTTCCTTATTTCATCACGTCTGACATTCTGTTGCGGCTGTTTGAATTTCGGCAGTATTTCGAAACCATCGTGCTCATGGTGCAACGCGAGGTGGCGGAACGGCTGGCGGCGGCGCCGGGAGGGAGCGAGTACGGACTGCTTTCCGCCACGGCACAGCTTTACGCCCGCGTGGAAGAATTGTTCACGCTTCCGCCCTCGGCGTTTTCGCCGCCGCCCAAGGTGGAATCCACGGTGGTGCGGCTGCGGATGGCGTCGAAGCTCGATAGTTTGCGTGTGCCCGAAGACGACTTTATTAACTTTCTCAAATTATCTTTTGGACAGAAGCGAAAGACGCTTTCGAACAATCTCAAGGCGCAATATGAACCGAAAGTTTTGCGGGCGGCGTTCGAGAAGGCTGGAGTGAAACCGACGGTGCGTGCGGAAGAGCTTGAGTTTGGAAAAGTCCGCGGCGCTTTTTCGCGCGCTGTCCCCTAGCGCTCTGTCATCCTGAGCGGAGCATTCCATTCGCTCGCGAATGGAATGCGGAGTCGAAGGACCCCTATAAGTGGCACGGTCTTTTCTCCCAGGGAATTTTCATGACCCGGACAGGCCGATCAGAGCTTCGCTGCCGGCTGCCGTTTAGCTTATAGGGGTCCTTCGACTGCGAAGCTGCTTCGCTGCGCGAAGCTGGTTCTCCGCTCAGGATGACAGACGAGAATGTCAGAATGGTTTCAACGCTTCGCCATCCCGCTGTGGCTGGACGCTTTTACCCACGCGATCCCGATGATCTCCGTGCCGAGGTGCAATCCTATTTGTCTCCACCCGGCGAAACCGTTTCGGCGCTGGGCTGCGTGGTGCCGCATGCCGGATACGTTTACTCCGGACATGTGGCGGGCGCGGTCTACGCCCGGCTCGATCTGCCGCGGCGCTGCATTCTGATGTGCCCAAACCACACCGGCATGGGGCATCCACTGGCCATCATGAGCACCGGCGCATGGGAAACACCGCTGGGGCGGATGCCGATAGACGAACCGCTTGCGGCCGCTCTGAAGGAGCGCTTTCCGCTCCTCGGGGAAGATGCGGAGGCGCATCGCGCCGAGCATGGAGCGGAAGTGCAATTGCCGTTTCTGCAAACCAAAAATCCGGAGTGCACATTTGTCCCGATCGCTCTGGGCACCTCACGGTACGAGGTACTTCAGGCCCTGGGCGTAGTGATTGCGGACGTGGTGAAGGCGCTGGCCGAACCGGTGCTGCTGATCGCCTCCAGCGACATGAACCATTACGAGAACGACACGGTTACGCGAGTGAAAGACCACAAAGCCATCGAACGCATTTTGGTCATGGACGCGCAAGGGTCTGTACGACGTGGTGATGAATGAAGACATCAGCATGTGCGGATTTGGGCCGACTGTGGTGATGCTCACCGCCGCGAGGCGGTTGGGGGCAACCGGCACGGAGCTAGTCAGGTATGCGACGTCGGGAGATATTTCAGGCGACCGTGACCGCGTGGTGGGATATGCGGGAATTATCGTGCGTTAGATCAACAGCGTAACGATGAAGGAATTGTGACCTCGAGGGTTCCGCGGGTACGCGTTACGGCTCTTTCGCCCCGTTGGGGCTGGCTTCATTTCTGCTTTATACCCGGGGCTTGCGCCCCGGGCTTTATTCTTTGCGCCGCTCCGCGGCTCCTGATTACTCGAGCTCGATCTCCGTCTCCTGCTTACCTTTTGGCGGGGCCGGGGCCTTTACCCGTTGCTCCGGCGGTGCCTCTCCCAGGAGGTCGGAGAGCAGCAGTCGCAAATTGCCGGGGTTCGTGGCGTAGGCCATGGCGGTGTCGTAGTCAATCATGCCGGCGCGAATTAATTTTTCGATTTCGCCGTCAAAGTGCTGCATGCCTTCGGTGTCTCCGTCGCGCATGGCGTCCAGCAGGCTTTTTCCTTCTACCTCGCCCTTGTCCAGATATTCGCGGGTGCGAAGAGTCGATTTGAGGATTTCTATTGCGGCCACACGTCCGACTCCCTCGATGCGCGGCAGGAGCCGCTGCGAAACGATGTAGCGGAAACTTTTTGCGAAGCGGTTGCGAATGGTCTGCTGCTCGGCCAGGGGAAATACTCCGATGATTCGTTCCACGGTCTTCGAGGCGTCCGTGGTATGCAGAGTGGAAAGCACGAGATGGCCGGTCTCCGCCGCCTCCAGCGCGATTTCGATGGTCTCCTTGTCGCGCATTTCGCCGACCAGAATTACCTTGGGCGCCTGCCGCAGAGCCGCTCGCAAGTGCGAGTGCAAAGCTGGGAGTGTCGCTGTGCAATTCCCTCTGGTGAACAATGGACTTCTTGTGGCGATGCATGAATTCGACGGGATCTTCGATGGTCAGGATGTGGTACGCCTTGGTCTCGTTGATCCGGTCGAGAATGGCCGCCAGGGTGGACGACTTTCCCGAGCCCGTGGGGCCGGTAACCAGCACGATGCCGTTCTTGATGTCGGCAATGCGGGCCAGTTCCTGCGGCAGTTTCAGTTCGTCAAAGCTGGGAATGCTCTTGGGAATCACCCGCATCACGATGGCGCTGGCTGCCCCGTTGAACGAAGACGTTCACGCGGAAACGCGCCGTGCCCGGCAAGCTGTAGGAAATGTCACACGATCCCTGCTTCTGCAGCATGGTAAGCGCCTGCTGGTTGTCTCCAATCAATTCATTCGCGATGCGGTGCGTGTCTGCCGGGCTCAGCACCGGCACGCCGGCCATCTTCACCGGGACCAACTGGCCGCTTACCTCGACATGAGGATGGCTTCCGGGAGAGAAAATAAGATCGCTGACATGAGTCGAGACCTGCAACATCGCCAACAACAGGGCTGGCGTAGGTGGAACAGGAGCGGCGTTGGGAAGGGGCGCCCGGCCCGGTGTAGCCATGAAACCTCCAGAGTATGTTTTGGGTGTTTCTATAGCCTACGTGCGGGTGCGGTGAGCCTCAAGTGACTGTGGTAATTGATTGGTCATAACTGCTCTGGCAATTGGGCACAGACCACGCGGTGGGATTAAGAGTTTCCTTATTTATCGAAGAAGCTGGAAGTCGGCTCGGCAGCCATGGTCTACCCAAATTCCGCTGCGGTCGTAGCCCCAGCTGCGGCCCTGGCGGCAGGCCGATTCGCTGCGCTGCTTTAGCAACTGCACGCCGCCTCGCGTGTCCGCCGGACAGTAGTGCCGGTGATTGTCATCGGACGAGCACGAGACCACCTGGTTTTGACCGCTTGCGTTTGGTGCACCCGCATAGGATTTGCGGGTCCACGCGAAATCCTGATTCGGGTTCTCCTTCCCCGGCCGCCTCGGCCTCCCTCGACGGCGAAATCAGCCCGGCAACCGTGATCTACCCAGATCAACTTGCCGTCAGAGCCCCAGCTGTAACCCTCGCGACAAGGAGAGTCGCCGCGCTGCTGCTGCAGCCGGACGCGGCCGCCCGAGTCAACCGTGCAATAGTGCCGACGACCGTCGTCAGATGAGCACGCGACTGTTCCGACGCTGCCCGGAGCTGAGTCCTCGATATTGGTAGGAATCGATGGCAAAGTCGGCGCGGCATCCGCGATCCACCCAGATGCCTCCGCGGTCAAAGCCCCAGCTGTAGCCCTGGTTGCAAGCTGCATCGCCACGCTTCTTCAGTAGGCGCACTCCACCCCGCGTATCCGCCGGACAATAGTGGCGATGGCCGTCGTCGGAAGAACAGGAGATAGTCTGGGCCGAGCTTCGTGGCGCGAAAATGACCAGTGTGGCGGCAATCAGACCGAGCCGCAGCCAATTCCTCGCGGTTATCCGATGGGCGTCCCGCCCACCTTGAGGGCGAGACGCCCTCGGGCCAGCCGACAGGATGCTGGCGCTTCGAAAATCAATGCGCCTACCTCCGCAGTATCTTCTGATGCCAAGTCCGCTACTTATGGGAAGGCCCATGCGAACTTGGAGCCGAGGATCCCGACCCGGTGCTCATCCGCGGACCGGCGGTGCTGCTCGCGGGCGCAGTGGCCCTGGAGGCGCCCCCAGCGGGCAATCGTGCCGCGGACGCGCGCAGACGGGGCACGCATGGTCCCGCGCGCCGGATGCGGATCCGGACGCGGATGCTGGCCGCTCCACCTGCTGCGAGATCCGGCCCAAATTACGGACACTGCCTCGCGCCACTCCCAGACCTGCCGAATCGCTGCGTATTGCCGATCTGCCCTGGACTTGATCGCGCCGCTTACCCCGACGGGCGCGCCCCGGTTGACGATCAAAGTTTGTCCCGGCGTCGTGGGCATTCTGGGCACGTTAAAGTGCTGCGGAGGATTCACGATGCGAGGAACAGTGTTCCATCCAGTCCAGATGTCCTCCCCGGCTGCCAGAACCATCCATAGGAGTTGACGAAGTCCAGGAGCCGTAACGATACGGCGTCCAGCCCCACGGATAGCTCGAGACCCAGGCATATCCGGCACCGGGATACCACGTCCAGGCGCCGTTCATAAACGGGTCCCAGCCCGCGCCTACCAGGTAGGGCTGCCACATCATGCCGTAGCCGGGAATGTTGTAGAAGCTCGCCGTAGTAGTTCAGGTCGCTGGCCCCGTAACCGTAGGGCGAGTAGCTGTTGCCGCGGTACTGCTGGTGATATTTGTCCTGCTGCTTGTCCCAATCGTCGTAGGGGTCGGGCTCGAGATTGTTGGCGAGGGTGTAGGGAGCTGATCCGGCCAGGTCGAAGGTTGCGCTGTGCTTCTTATCGACGTCCACCTTGCCTGAGGCGCCGTTGACTTCAACCGCGCCATTGAACACAGCCACGGTGGCGTTCGCGTCTCTGAGTTCGAGACGGAGGTGCGAAGGCTTCTTGAGCCGTCAGGCTTTCCTGTCCGAAACCGAGAACAAACTCTTCCCCTTTGTCGCCCTTGAAATTCAGATATGCGGTTCCCTGCTGAAGTACCACGCTCGACGTCCGGGCGCCGGAGTCGCGCAGCGCCAGTTCGGGGAACTCGAGGACCGAGCCGGGAGTAAGACGCAGGCTGCTGCCGTCTTCGAACTCGATTTCAGCGCGCGCGCCCTGTCCGGTGCGCAATTTCGCGCCCTGGGTGACAGGCAAGTTGATGAAAGCTTTTTCGTAGCCTTGTCCCAGGTTGCGGTCAATCTGAACATCCCCATCGACCTGGCTCAGCCGCACGATGCGAGCTTGTGAGTCGGCAAAAGACGGGAACGGCCAGCGAGCAAGACAGAACCACCAGAGTGGAGAGAGCGGCCAATCTGCGAACAGACATGTGGGACCTCCCGAGACGACCCCGTTACGTGATTAGAACACTTTTCAGGCCCCTTGGTTGTCAACAAATCACGATAGGGGCGGGAAATCGCGGCCCAACCGAATCATTGCTTTGGGGACCCAGCCCGCTCAATCATCCTCTGGGCGCGGGCCCGGACGGGGTTGATCACGGATGTGTCAGTCACGATGCGCTGCAGAATGGGCACAACCGCGGCCATCTCCTCCAGATCACTTCGGCTGTCCGCATCGTCCATACGCTTCAGTTCCTCGTCCAGCGCCAGCTTCTGATAGCGATGGAAGTACTCCAGACGGCGGCCAAATTCCAGGGTAGTGGAAAGGCTCTGGAACAGCTGCGTAATCTGCTGCACCGCGGGCATCGGGGAGTAGTTGTAGGTGGCGGTCGTGCTGCGCGCGGAGTCCTTGTAGGTCAGCGTCTTGACGCCGGTGGAGGCCAAATTCTTCTTGCGGGAATCTACCTCTCCCTGAAAGTAGTTCGCGCGCTCGGCCAGATCGAAGATCCGCCGGCTGGTCTCGGTGGACATGGAAAAGTCCAGGTGGAAGGGATCGCCATCGGAATCGGGACTCAGCTTGCCGTCGGAATCGTAGGTGGAGCGGCCATCGGAGGACACCGAAATCGCGTAGTGCGAGGGCTCGGAGCCGGGGAAATCCAGAGTGAAGAGTTACGACTGCCGGCTGTTGCGCTGCCCGACGGCAGACAAGCAGAAGAGGAGACGAGCGATCCAATGTAGGCGCGAGCGTCCACGCTCGTGCGGCAGCGTCCGTGGCGCTGCTGCACGAGCATGGGCGCTCGCGCCTACATTTTTAGCCATGCAGAAAAGATTATGCCAAAAAAACGAGCGGACGGTCATCCGCTCACGGCGCGCTGGCGAACCAGCGTCGAGGAAGTGTGCAGATGGCAGATGGCGATGGCCAAGCGTCCGCGGCATCGGCGGGTTCAGGCACCTCGCTGAGATTCAGCAGGCGGGCCACCATGTACTGGACTTGCGGCTTCTCCGCCCGGCCGTAGCCCACCACGGCGGACTTGATGGACAGAGGCGAATACTCGGACACTTCGAGTCCGGCCGAAGATGCAGCCAGCATGGCCACCCCCCGCACCTGCCCCAGTTTGAGCGCGGACTTCACGTTCAGCGCGTAAAACACGTCTTCGATGGCGACATTGTCGGGCCTGTGTTCTTCGATGATGGCGCCCAGGCGGCCAAAGATAGTCGCCAACCGCCGGGCACATGGGCTCCCGCGGCGAAAGCTTGATGGCCCCGCAGGTCAGGCACACCAGGCTGTCGTCGTGGCCAAGTTCGACCACTCCGAAGCCGGTGTACTCGGTGCCGCAATCCACGCCCAGCACGCGCATGGGAGAAGAGTTTATCTCACTTTCAGGCGACTGCTGTTGGCATTCTACGCTCTTCTATTGGCTAGTGGCGTAATTTGAAGCCAGAAAGAAATTGTCATTCCGAAGCGCGGCTTGTCGCGCGAGGAATCTGCTGTTTCGAGGCCGGCAGCAAGCAGATTCCTCGCCGATAAACCTGGCTTCGGAATGACAAGGAGTGGGGGGTGGGCAAACTGACTACGTCTTTGCAGAGTCGCGGATGAGACGGGAGGATGACCGTCCTCTGTCTCATCACACGTCAGCAGCACCTGGGGCGGCGCGCCTTAGTGACTTCGTATTCCTGGCGAAAAGATGCGTATGCTGCGCGCGACGATGCCAATTGCCTTTGATTCAGGAAGCGGGCATAGGCCGATTCGTCGAAAATTTCGCGCAGCGTGGCCAGGAAAATCTGAGCGCTCGACTTTAGTTGTTCAGCCAGCAGTCGGATTGACTTCCGGGCAAAAACCGTCGAGCTGCGCTCGACTGGACAGCCGAGGGCGGCTGTCCCCATTTGGCTGGTGGTCAACTGCTTCTTTCATCCTTGCTCCTCCGCGAAACGCGTAGCCACGAATGGTGACTCTTTCACCCTTGCCTGCTTGCGCCCGGACAGCACTCGCACCCATTCCACCGCCGACTCGATCAGGATCAGCGTGACCATCACGATCAGGGTTCCCGTCACCACGGCATCGAGACGATCGTTAAAGATCAGTCGCACATTTGCGGCGGGACCGGCAGCCACCTGCGCCGCGTGCGACAGAAAACCGATGCGCGGATTGGGATCAAAAACCTTGTGCCAGGAGGCGGTGAAAGTTACAGCGACCAGCCACAGCAGCGGCCCCAGCGTCACCGCGGCGTAGCGTGCTTTTCCCATCTTGATCACGATGGTAGTTGCCACGCACAGGGCGACCGTGGCCAGCAACTGGTTGGCAATGCCGAACAGCGGCCACAGAGAGTTGATTCCGCCCAACGGGTCTTTGACGCCCTGCCACAGAAAATATCCCCAGCCGGCTACGATCAGCGCGCTGGTGGCGAGAATGGAGGGATACCAACTGGTGCGGCCCATCGGCTTCCAGATGTGTCCGAGGGCGTCCTGCACCATGAAGCGGCCCACGCGCGTGCCGGCATCGAGCACCGTGAGAATGAACAAGGCTTCGAACATGATGGCGAAGTGGTACCAGATCGCCATCAGGGCCTGTCCGCCCAGGCTGTGGGAGAAAATGTGGGCCATGCCGACCGCAAAGGCAGGCGCGCCGCCGGTGCGGTTGTAGAGCGTCTGCTCCCCGACCGACTGCGCCAGGGTATGCATCTCGGCGGCGGTAATGGGGAATCCCCAGTTGCTGATGGTTGCGGCGGCGGCCTCCGGCGCCTGGCCAACGATTCCCGCCGGACTGTTGATCGCGAAGTAGATTCCCGGCTGCAGCACGCAGGCGGCGATCATCGCCATGATGGCAACCATGGACTCAGCCAGCATGGCGCCGTATCCCACCATGCGGGCTTCGGTCTCGCGCCGGATCAGCTTGGGAGTTGTGCCGCTCGAGATCAGCGCGTGAAAGCCGCTGATGGCGCCGCATGCAATGGTGATGAACGCGAAGGGAAAAACATTTCCCGCAAACACCGGGCCCGAGCCGTCAATAAAACGAGTAAGCGGAGGCATGTGCAGCGTGGGGCGGAGTGCGACGATTCCCAGCGCCAGCAAGGTGATGGTTCCCAGCTTCACGAACGTGCTCAGATAGTCGCGCGGAGCCAGCAGCAGCCAGACCGGCAGCGCGGACGCGGCGAATCCGTAGACGATGATCAGAAGCGCCAGAGCCGGGCCGGAGAATGTGAACCAGCGGGCTACCGACTCGGTCTGCGAGACCCACTGTCCGCCCCAGATCGCGAGCATCACCAGGGCAAAGCCGAGCGCCGATGTCTCCAGCACTTTCCCGGGCCGCAGGTTGCGCAGATAGACGCCCATCAGGAGAGCGATGGGAATCGTCATCGCGATGGTAAACGTGCCCCACGGACTGGCCTTCAGCGCATTCACCACCACCAGGGCGCAAACCGCGAGCAGGATTACGATGATGCTGATCACAGCGACGTAGGCCACCAGTCCGCCGAGGCGTCCGATTTCGTCGCGAGCCATTTCGGTGAGCGATTTGCCGTCGCGCCGCACCGAGAACAGCAGGATGACGAAATCCTGCACGCAGCCGCCGAAGACCGCGCCCGCCAGAATCCATAACGTTCCGGGAAGATATCCAAATTGCGCCGCGAGAACGGGACCGACCAGTGGCCCGGGCCCCGCGATGGCGGCGAAATGGTGTCCGAAGACTACCCACTTGTTGGTGGGAACAAAGTCGCGGCCATTGTCCAGGCGTTCGGCGGGAGTGGCACGCAGGGCGTCCAGGGTCAGAAGCTTGGCCGCGATGAACTTGCTGTAAAAGCGGTAGCCCAGAGCGTAAGAGCAGGCGGCTGCGACTACGAGCCACATGGCATTGATCTGCTCGCCGCGATGCAAGGCAACCGTTGCCAGGGCAAGCGCGCCCAGCAGGGCGACAGCCAGCCAGATTAAAATGCGGAATGTTTTCGGCATGATATTCTAGATATTGTGGCGAATCCGCCGCCAAGGTGCAATCGGCAAAAGAGATTCGGACGTGGGCGCGAGCGCCACGCTCGTGCCTACATTTGCGGCGACACCAAAATGCGGGGTTTAATGATAATCTTCTATGTTCCAAGCAAGCGATTACAGCCGAAGTGTATCTATTGAGGAGCAGGCGATGAAAGTTGGCATACTAACCGGTGGAGGCGACTGCCCGGGGTTGAATGCGGTGATACGCGCCGTGGTGCGCAAAGGTTGCGTTCCATTACGAGGACGAATTTGTGGGATTTCTCGAAGGCTGGCGCGGCCTGCTGGAAGACAAAACCATGCCGCTTGATCTCTCTAGCGTAGGGCGGAATCTTGCCCCGCGGTGGCACCATCCTGCGCACTTCGCGCACCAACCCCGGAAAGAAAGCCGACGGACTGGAAAAGTGCGTGGCCACGCTGAAGAAGCACGGAGTCGAGGCCCTGATCGCCATCGGTGGCGATGACACGCTTTCCGTCGCCCAGAAGCTGCACGAAAAAGGGGTCGACGTGGTCGGCGTCCCCAAGACCATCGACAACGACCTTGCCGGCACCGACTTTACTTTCGGATTCGATACGGCGGTCAATATCGCGACCGAGGCCATTGACCGGGTCCACACCACCGCGGAGGCCCACAATCGGGTGATGGTAGTCGAAGTCATGGGCCGGGATGCCGGATGGATCGCGATGTACAGCGGCATCGCCGGTGGCGCGGACGTAATCCTTATTCCTGAAATTCCTTTCGACGTTGATAAGGTCGCGGAAACTATCCGCCTGCGGCACGCGCGCGGCCGTTACTTCAGCATCGTGGTCGTGGCCGAGGGCGCGAAGTTCTCCACTGACGTCGATTCCAAAGATGGCACTCTCGCCGCGGTCGACATGAGCAAAGATGAATTTGGTCATGCCCGGCTGGGCGGGATCGCTGCCATCCTGGCCGGCGAGATTGAGCGCCGCACAGGTTTCGAGACGCGCACCGTCGTCCTGGGACACGTGCAGCGCGGCGGCTCTCCCAGCGCCTTCGACCGGATGCTGGCGACCCGATACGGCCTGGGAGCAATCGACATGGTCCATCGCGGCGAGTTTGGCTGCATGGCGGCCCTGCGCGGCAACAAGATCGTTTCCGTGCCCCTCGCGGACGCCATCGCCAAGAACCGCACGGTTGATCAGGAAACGATTGACGTCGCCGTCCGGCATCCTCGACAAACTGACCTCGGACAAGGTGACGGTAGGAAAGTAAGAACGGGCGTCGGACGTCAGACCTCGGACCTCAGCCAAATGCCTCAATCCGGGCAAGCGTCCGATGCGCCTGAGGTCTGAAGTCCGAGGTCTGAAGTCCGCGGTCAGACGTCCGGGGTCTGACGCCCGATGAACATGGCCCGCTTCGCGCCGTCATTGGTCCCGATCATCGAGTTCGTGCTGGTGCTGGCGACGCTGGGATTAATTCTGCTTCGCTCCGGAACTAAACCTGAAGAGTTCCATTCCTTCCTTTCCATCGAACAATGGTTTTCCCGGCTGGCCCGTAGACGAGTGCTCAGCATAGTGACGGTGGGCCTCTTCGTTCTGGTCTCGCGAGCGGCGCTTCTTCCCCTTCTTGGCGTTCCTGAGCCTCGGTGGCACGACGAGTTTAGTTATCTTCTGGCCGCCGATACCTTCGCCCATGGCAAGCTCACGAACCCTCCGCATCCCATGGCGGCGCACTTCGAAAGTTTTCACATCATCCAGCGTCCGACTTACATGTCGATGTATCCTCCGGCGCAAGGTTTGGTTCTGGCTGTGGGCCAGCGTCTGGGAAATCCGTGGATCGGGCAACTGCTCATCACGGCGCTCATGTGCTCCGCGCTGTGCTGGATGCTGCAAGGCTGGCTGCCTCCGGGATGGGCATTGTTCGGCGGCCTGCTGGCGGCGCTGCGTCTGGGAATTCTCAGCTACTGGATGAATGGTTATTGGAGCGCCTCGATTGTCGCCGTCGGAGGAGCGCTCGTCGTGGGCGCGCTGCCGCGACTGAAGAGGCAGCCAACAATCAGAGATGCTGCCTGGCTGGCCCTGGGGCTCGCGATTCTGGCCAACAGCCGTCCCTACGAAGGCCTGCTGCTTGGTATTGCGGCGGCAATCTGCTTGTTGCGGTGGCTGGCAGGTCCGCGACGCCCTGGGCTCTCGGTTGCCATGCGGAAAGTGGTTGCGCCGGTCATGGCTGATTCTCGCGGTCACTGCTGTTGCAACCGGCTATTACTACGACCGGGTTACGGGAAACCCGTTACGCATGACCTATCAGGTCAATCGCCTGACATATTCGCGTGCGCCGTATTTCCTGTGGCAGGGGCCGCGGCCGGAACCAGTCTATCGCCATGCGGTCATGCGCCAGTTTTACCAACGCGAATTCAGCGTCTATGAGAAGAGCCGCACGCTGATGGGGTTCCTGCACAACTCCGGCGAAAAGATCTGGTCGTTGTGGGATTTCTATCTCGGCCCTGTGCTAACAATTCCGCTGCTGGCATTGCCCTGGATATTTCGCGACCGCCGCATGCGCTTCCCGCTGATCGCATGTGGGGTACTTATCCTCGGCATCCTGGTTGAAACCTGGACCTCGCCCCACTACCTGGCCGCGGGAACCGGATTGTTATACCTGGTGCTGATGCAATGTATGCGCCACATGCGGCTGTGGCGGTGGCGGGGGCACGCGGTTGGAGCTGCGCTGGTTCGGGCGATACCTGTGATCTGTTGCGCCATTATTGTATTGCGGGTCGCCGCGGTGGCGGTGCGTGTTCCCATTGAGCCCATGTGGCCTCGCGGAAATCTTGAGCGCGCGGCAATCGTGCGCGAATTGCAGGACCTGCCCGGCCAACATCTGGTGATCGTGCGCTACCGTCCGGATCACGATCTTGACCGCGAATGGGTGTACAACGCCGCCGATATTGATGGATCCAAGATCGTGTGGGCCCGCGACATGGGCGCCATCGACAACGGAGAATTGCTGCAATACTTTCCCAATCGCCACGCCTGGCGATTGGACGCCGACCAGCCCTCGCCGAGGCTGGAGCCATGAAGCCTGCATC
Source organism: Terriglobia bacterium (assembly GCA_963812835.1). Classification (GTDB taxonomy): domain Bacteria; phylum Acidobacteriota; class Terriglobia; order Terriglobales; family Acidobacteriaceae; genus JAIQFF01. The sequence goes on along the minus strand of CAWEWN010000004.1, from coordinate 486,927 downwards.
GTGGCTTACGCTCAAACGTATCCGCATTCACGGCCTGCTGCTGGCCATATCGCTTTGGACTGTTTATGCAGTGGACATGTCTGCGCCAGGGTTGCTCGACCGCAACGGCCTGGTCAAAGGCACGGACTTTCTGCACTTCTACACTCTGGGACGTCTCGCGATAGCAGAATCGCGGAGACCTCCTCTACGACATGAGGGCACAAGCTGATCTGACTCGGCAGTTTGTGTCGGGCGCGTCCGACAGTTTGTACGTCCCGCTCTACGGGCCGCAGGTTTCTATGTTTTTCGCGCCCTTCGCCCGGTTGCCTTACGGCTTCGCGCTGGCCGCGTGGCTGGCCCTGAACGTCCTGATCTACGCTTTCTGTTGCTACGCGGTGTGGAAGACCTGTCCCGGGCTGCAGCCGTATCGCTGGACTGTTCTGATTCTGGCAGCAGCGTTTCCGGGATTTTTTCATCTGCTGGCCTGGGGACAGACTTCAGGTCTCGCGCTTTTGTGCTTCACCCTGGCGTATCTCGCACTGCAACGCAATCATCTCCTGCTTGCGGGATTAGCGATCGGTTCGCTCATCTTCAAACCTCAGTTGGGACTGGCCGCGGCGGTCGTCTTTGTGTGTGCACGCGAATGGAAGGTGGTTGGTGGCGCCGTGCTGGCGGCATCCATACAACTTGCGGCAGCGTGGATGCACTACGGCACTGTGGTCATGCATTCCTATCTACATGCGCTCGCACATGTCCGAGAGGTCATGCCACTGCTTGAACCGCGCCTGTACCAGACCCAGTCGCTGCGTTCTTTCTGGTTCTCTGCTTCTGCCCTGGCCGCGGGTCGCGCTTGGGCTGTACGTGGTGAGTGCCGTAGCGATTCTGGTGCTGGCAGTTCGCGTTTGGAGGAGCAGTTCGTCACTGTCAGTCCGCTTCCCAGCTCTGTTGCTAGCAACGGTGTTGGTGTCTCCTCATTCGACTGTGTATGACCTGATCATCCTGGCGCCGGCATTTCTCCTGCTCGGTGATTGGGCGGCACAGCGTGAGCAAGCATTCGCAATTCGCATTCAGCAACTGCTGTACCTGTGCTATCCGTTGTTTTTGATGGGACCGTTGACCCGGATCACTCACCTCCAGCTTTCAGTGCCAGCCATGACGGTTTTGTTCTGGATTGCCTGGCGGATAGCATCTCGCGGCATGTCTTCAGGCCCAGCCCCGGCAGTGTCATCCTGAGCGGAGTCTTTTCCATTCGCTTGCGAATGGAAAAGCGCAGTCGAAGGACCCCTATGATCTGCACGCCACCCGCGAGCGTAGGCGGTTTTGCTTAGAACTGAAATCCCACGACCTTCAGAGTTTTTGAAGCCGATAGGGGTCCTTCGACTGCATAACTGGTTCGCTTTGCGAAGCAGTTTCTCCGCTCAGGATGACAGGCCGAAGAGGAATGCTAGCGCTTCCGGAAACCTTCTGGCCCAGTCTCTTTCACTGTGAGTCGCGCCTTCGTCAATCCTCACCTGCTAATCGGTTTTCGCTCAGTCCGGCACGCCGCAGGATGCGTTCCAGGGCGCGAACGTCGTCCACGACCTGCCGATCGCGGTCTTCACTTCCCGCCTCGTTTGTTCCTACCGCCATGAAAATCTTGTCCGGCCACCGCCGAAAAGCGCGGCTGGACTTTCAGAAGATGTCGATTGTTGACAAATAAAGACGGGCTCTCCAGCAGCAAACGGCCGAAGATTCCAGGCCGGGCCATCGCCACGTATAACGAGACGATCGCGCCGAGAGAGGATCCGCCGAGCCCGGTGTTCTCGGGACCGCGCGCGATGCGGTAGTGCTGATAGAGAAACGGCATCACCTCGTTCAACAGAAAATCCGGAAAACGCTTGCCCTGCGGCCGCACGACAGGTGGATTGAAAGAGCGGTAGGGCAAATATTCCCGGGCGCGGTCTTTCTGCGCGTTATCAATGCCCACCAGGATGAGCGGAGGAATTCTGTTTTCGCGAATCAGACCATCCGCGGCTTCATCCGCTTGCCAGTCAACTCCGATGTACGCCGTCGCGGGATCAAACAGATTCTGCCCGTCGTTCAGATAGAACACCGGATAGTGTCGGCCCTGGTTTTCGGGTGCACTGTATCCCGGCGGCAACCATACTCGCAACATGCGCGTGTTACGAAAAATGCGGCTTTGCAATTCATGCAGCCGCAATTCTCCGGCATAGTTCCAGAGAGCTTTCGCTGCCTGACCCCGGTGATGATGTGGTCTCTTCCATTAAATCAACCTGCCGGACGCTGCGCAGCCAGAGCAAACGATGACAGCACGGCGATGGTCGAAATCAACGCCAGTGACGACAGGCACAAAATGCACCACGCCGCCAGGACAAAACCTTCTATGTACGTGAGGTAGAGCGCGAAACCCAGACCGGCCAGCGAACCAATCGCCAACATTGCAGGAGTGTCGTGCCGGTCCCGAAATAACGTCGCCAGCGCGAGCACAGCGAGATATCCGGCCACACCGATCAGCGCCACCGGAAACCCGGCCACAGTGGAATATGTGCTGCGGTTCACGATGTCACAGTTGAAATTCTCTCCGATGTCGCAGTAGGAAGTGGCCGAAGTGCCGTAGTGATGATAGAGCGACACCGACGAAACCAGGGTGCCGGCTGAAGCCAGAACCGCAATCACCAGGAGAACGCGTCGAGGCGATGCGCGACGCAGCAACCGTCATGGGAGGGTGCATCCGCTCCTGGTTCCAATAGTCTGCAGGGTCAGCGTCCCTTCCTGGCGTTCTCCGTCGGCAAACTGCCAGGTGGGAAAATGCTTGATTCCGGCGTCTTTGCAATTCTGGCTCTCATCGCGCGAACCCGGCACGCCGCACTCTACATATGGAACATACTGGAAAGATGACTCGAACATTTCCTTCTGGTCGGCACAATGTGGGCACCAGTAGGCGCCGTACATCTTCACTTGCTTGGTCGACAGGCATTTTGCGAAAGCATCGAGGCGACTGCCACGCTTGCGCAATCCCAGGTAAACCACCAGGGCAAAAGCGGCGACGATCAGCAACGCGGTGACGATCTTGCGCGCCGACGACGATCCCGTCTGTGCCTTTCCCCCGCGATTTTTGCTGTCTTTCGACATGGAGTCTTTTTATACCACGACGTTCAGGGCGGAAGGCAGCACGTCGAGACTCTGGCAATGCAAGCGTGAAAACTTCGCCATCCACCATTACATCCACCGGCGCCTCGAGGTCGAAATCAATGCGCCTGGCCGGGCGGCGTTCTGCCAGCGGATGATTAATATGCGTGCCGTCGTAGAGAGTCGGCAGGTTGCGGATCAGCCCCAGACGCCCGATCGGGCCCCAGCGCACGAACTCGATGAGCCCATCGTTCACCTCGGCCTTGGGGGCGATCATCATGGTGCCGCCGGTGAATTTGCTGTTGCTGAAGGTGAGAAATAAACACGGCCGGCGGTCTATGTTCCGCGTCTCCATCCACTCGCAGGGGAAATGGGCGCCGCCGGAAACGTGCCAGGCTGATGAAAATCGATGACTGGTAACCGATCTCTCCCCAGCCACTAAAGCGGCGCGCGCGCAGGGTGGCTACGTCCGCAGAAAATCCCATGCTCAACAAATTGATGTAGTGCAGCACTCCCGCCTGGTGGGTCAACCGAAGGACGTCGCAAGGAATTGAGCGCCCGGCAAGCAACGCTTCGATCGAGAAGTCGACACCCCGGTCGCTGAAGTCGCGTAGGAATGAGTTGCCCGTTCCGAGGGGAAGAAATGCCAGCGTTGCCGGTTCCCCCGTTTCCGATGGAAAGAGTCCGTTGACTACTTCATAGGAAGTTCCGTCTCCACCGACCGCGATGAACTTGCGATAGCCTCGCGCGTAAGCGTCGCGAACCAGCGCAGTCGCCTGGCCCGGAGCGCCGGTTTCAACCACTTCGAGATTGATACCACCGGCGCGCAAACGATCGAGCGCCGGGCCAACCAGTTTGCGGCATCGTCCTCCACCCGCCGCCGGGTTGACCACAGCGAAAAACGATTCAGACTCGGTCACGGTTCGTCGCTCATAGTTTGCAGTCGGTTTTGCAGGTCGATTTTATAGTTCGACTACCGCGGCGCGGCTAAGGGTCTTGCGAATCTCTTCGGCGAGCACCAGACGCTTGATTTTCATGGCGGCGGTGCGCGGAAAATCTTTCTCCCAGACCAGGCATCCGCCAACGCGCTTGAAATCAGGCAAGCGGCGGTTGCGAGTGAGAATGTCCTGTTTCAGTTGCTCGCTGAATTCCACAACCTGACCTTCCTGTCCCGGCTCCAGTCGAAGAACCAGAATCAGCATCTCGTGGCCGAGGCTTTTTGCCGGCCAGATGTAGTTGGCCGCAAACACGCAGTACTCTTTGACCGCGATCCCGTCGAAGGCGGTTTCAATGTCCTCCGGATAGATATTTTTCCCGCCCTCGGTGACGATCATGTTCTTCTTGCGACCGAAGAGTTGGAGATGACCGTTGTTGTCAAAGCGGCCCAGGTCGCCGGTGAGCAACCAGCCGTCCACGATGGTCTCGGCGGTCAGTTCGGGATCGTCGAGATAATGTGACATGACTGTCTTGCCCATTGCCGCCACTTCTCCGATGCCTTCCGAGTCCGGATTCAGTACGCGCAATTCCACGCCGGGCAGCGGCTTGCCCACCGTATCGGCGCGGAAAGGTTTCAGATCGTTGAGTGTGAGTACAGTGCCGGCTTCGGTCAGCCCGTAACCGTTGGCCACGGGAACACCCAGGTCGTAGAAGAACTGCAACGTCGACGGTTCCATGAATGCTCCGCCGGTAAACATGACTCGCAATTCGCCTCCGAAAGCCTTGTGCACCTGACGCAGCATCACCCGGCTCAAACGCACGTCGGGACGCCAGCCGGTGAAGAATTTGTTCACCGCGATCGAACGGTCCAATACGAAACGCTTCGGCTTGGACAATGCCTCAAACTTGGCCTTGAGCCCTCGCTCCAGGTTCTTGAGCACCATGGGGACCAGGCTGACGTACGTGATCCTGTAGCGAACGAAGGCGTCGCGTACATATTCAGGCCGCAGCGTGCGCAAGTGTACGACACACGCGCCGCAAACAAATGGGCCGATGAAGCCAACCATGAAATCAATTGCGTGGTTGGTCGGCAAAATACTCAAGTAGCGAACGCCCGGCCAAAAAGGATACAGCGTGATCAGCGCCTTGCATTGTTCCAGATAATTCTCATGCGTCAGCACGCATCCCTTGGGATTTCCGCCGGTCCCCGAAGAGTAGACGATGCAGGCCACGTCCTGACGTTGGCGCGGAACGAATACGGGATCACCCTTGCGCCGAAACTCTTCCCAGCGGAATGCGCCCGCCAGGTCCGCTCCCGGCGGCGCTTCTGTTACCAGAACAGTTTGCACTTTGTGGTCTTTGAACCCGGGCGCCTGCATGATCGCGCGCCACAGGTAGTATTCGATCACCAGGAATTTTGCCTTGCTGTGCGCCAGTAATTGCAGATGCTCAGGCAGCGGTCAGCTTGTAATCGAGCGGCACCAGCACGCCGCCTTCATGAAAAATGGCGTAGGCGGAAATCAGCCACTTCGACTGGTTGGTCATGATGATCGCGGCCCGGTCGCCGGCACTGAACTCGGCGTCCTCCAGTGCGCGCGCCAACGGCAGCGCCATTTCTTTGAAGTCTGAATAGGTGAGGCGGGTCTTCTCCTTGTCGCGGTCGGACTCGATCAGGCAAGTCTCATTCGGGTAACGGTCGAGCGCCTCACGCAGCGCTGCGCCCAGGCAGGTGTATTGGTCGAGGTTGAGCATTAATGCTTTATTTCACCACAGGCAGCATCTGAGAACTGAGAACCATAAACTGATAACTGGTCTTTGCTTTTCAGAAGTTGCGGGATGCGCATTCACAGCCGTGCCTGGATCCGGCCGGCGAGCGTCCTGAAATCAGAGACCCCTTGCAACTCGTAGTCGGGAAGTTCGACATTGAAATGGTGTTCGAGCCGGGTGAGCAGGTCGAGCGCCTGAAGGCTGTCAATCCCGAGGGTCTTGAAGAAATCGTCGTCGGGAGTCAGTTTCTCGCGCGGTACTTTGAACTGCGCCGCGGCGAGGTTGAGAATCTCGTCCAGAGTATTTTTACTGTCTGTCATTGCTTTCTCTCATTTTAGTCGAAGATGTCAGGGCAAGTAAGGCAGGGCGTCTTTGCTTTCCACGAACTTCTTCAGTCCAGCTTCGACCGCCGGTTGAGTGAACAGATCGCAGAAGATGTCAATCTCCCGCTGCAACTCTTCATACGGAATCGGCTTGATGAACTTCTTCGCCGCGATGGCTGTACGGCGATCGAATTTTCCCAGCTGAGCAGCCGTGCTGCGAGCCGCCTTCAACGACTCGCCTTCCCCGACCACCTGACTCACGAGTCCGACCTGCTGAGCTTTCGTGGCGTTGAAGCTGCGGCCGGTCAGTAACAGGTCGCGCACCACGCCGTTCCCCAGATCGCGCTTCAGTCGCGGGATGCCGCCGAAGCCGGGGATCAATCCTAGTCGCAGTTCGGGAAAACAAAAGCGTGCCATCTTGTCGGCGACGATCAGGTCGCAGACCAACGCAAGCTCGAAGCCGCCGCCGAAAGTCACACCGTTCAAGGCTGCGATAGTAGTGAGCGGGGCGGCGTCGATTATGTTCATTACTCTGTGGATGCGTTCCAGAAATTCCCGGACGCCGCGTGCTGCCGCGGGTTTCTCCATCCCCTGAGCGCCGTGGTAGAGCTCGCGCAAGTCGGCCCCGGCGCAGAATCCTGATTTCAGAGTGCTGTACACAATCAGGGCGTGGGCGTCATCTTGCATGCGCTCCAGTGCCGACACGAACTTCTCCAACTCTGCGAGCGTGAGCGAACCGATCTCGTTGCAGGGACCGCGATGCAGCGCCAGCTCGATGACGCCGTCTTTAAGCTCCCACGAGAGCGCTTGGCCTTTGAATTGGGTCATCGTTATCAATATCAATCAACCGATGTATGCGCTTGCGAGGGCGAGACGCCCTCGCGACAGCCGGCGGGACGCCGGCGCTACTTTTACGACGCCTGGCTTACTGCGTACATTTCTTCGATTTCATTCTGCAGGCGGGCTGCAATCAGGTCCCGCTTGAGCTTGCCGTTTGCCGTCAGCAGTCCATTGTCGATCGAGAACGGCTCGGTGTGGACGTGAAGAGCTCGTATCTGCTTGTAGTGCGGCAGGTGCGAATTGACCTCGTCCACGGCTGCCTGGGCTTGTTCCCGGGTGACGCTCCCGGTCACGATCAACGAGAGATATCCGCGTCCGTTGCCGACCAGAACTGCCTGCTGGGCGCCGGGTAGATTCTTCAGCAGTTCGTCTTCGATGGGCTCGGGTGCGATGTTGTGGCCCGATCCCAGGATGATCAGATTTTTAATGCGCCCGATAATACGCCAGTTCCCTGCCGCGTCAACTTCTCCCTGGTCACCGGAGTGAAACCATCCATCGCGCAGCACCTTGGCGGTTTCCTCCGGCCGGTTCCAGTAGCCCGGGAAAAATATTCGGGCCGCGCACCACGATCTCCTCGTTCTCGCCGAGCTTCATCTCGATGCCGCTGATGGCTGGCCCTACTCGCCCGGGTTCGACGTGGCGAGGATCATCCATGGTGCAGATGGCGGTGGTCTCGGTCAGACCGTAGACCTGTAACACGGGAATATCCAGCATGTTGAAATAGAGCTGCGTGTCCAGATTGAGCGGCGCGGAGCCGCAGATCAGGGCCTTCAGGTTGTCGCCAATCATCTTCTTGCGGATGGTGGGGAAGATCATCGTATCCGCCAGGTACAGCCAGGTCTTGTCGAAGAATCGGACTTGGCCTTCCCGCCGGCGCATCCACGCTGCCTTGGCGCGAGCTGTAGATTATCCGCGCGGGGCCGCCTGTTTTCCAGAGTTGCTCGTCAACCGCTTTGCGCATGCGCTCCAGCAGGGCCGGAACATTGAGGAAATAATCGGGCGCGGCCGCGCGCATTTCTCCCGCCAGCTTTGTCAGGTCGGTATTCAGCATCAACAGGCTTTGCCGCAGAAGGCACGTCAGCAGCATGATCCATGAGCCGGCAAAACAGAATGGCAGGTAGTGGAACACGCGGTCTTGTCCGGGCTTGCTCTCCATCAGCAGATCCAGGCGTGCCGAGGTGCAGCCCAGCATGTGGCCGACATTGCCCGCGGTCAGGATGACGCCCTTGGCCTCGCCCGACGTACCGGACGTATAGATGATGGTGACCGGATCGGACTCTGCGAGTTTCGGGTTTCCGTTGACGCTCGCGCCGGCATGCGAAAATATCTCGTCGAACAGATATTGTGGAGGCGCCTGACGCCACTCTTGCAGAATGCCATCGCGCAACGCAGAGTCGCCGCAGCAGATCAGCGCGGGAGAGCAGTCTTTCATCATGGCGACCAGCTCCGCGGCCGCCTGGCGCGCATAGAGCGGAACCACAATCACGCCTTCCGCCATCAGCGCCAGGTCGAGCGCGACCCACTGGATGCCGTTGTGCGCCAGCAGGGCGCAGCGGTCGCCTTTCTTTAGACCGCGCGAGGCGACAAAGGCCCGTGCCTGTCCGACCAGATTCAACAGCTCGCGCGCCGTGACTGGCGCTGACTTGCCGTCGCGAATCTCCTCGAGCACGGTGAGTGTCGTTGGCTTTGTCGAGCTGGGCGAAAATGTTTTCGAGAAAGTTCATCTGCTTGCGTAGGGGCAGGTGTCCTCACCTGCCCGGCGGAGCGAAGCTCCGCGGATTTTGATTCCCCAAGCTCTGCCGAGCTTCGCTCGGCTGGGCAGGTGGGACACCTGCCCCTACGTGGTTCTTGCTAGCCGAATGCTTCTACTAACTGCCTCAAACTCTTGCTGATCGGCGGAAGGTAATCTTCCCAGCTCCATTCTCCTTTGCGCGTCGGGAACTCGGGATAGCGCCGCTGCACTTCCTCCTCGAAGTACACTCCCATGCGGGCCATTACTTTCAAATTCTTTACCACGGTCTGTCCGATTCCGACCGAGATGGCTTCTCCTTGCGTCGCCAGCTTCTCGAGGGCCGCCATCAGTCTCGGCTCGAGGTCGGGATCGTCCACGTTCATCAGCAGGTCCTGATGTCCACGCTCGCGCATCAGGTTGCGGATGCGTTCGTCCATGGTGATTCCCGCCGACGGCACCAGGCCCGGCATCGAAGTCACGATGCCGTGATAGCGCGACGAAACCATCATGTGACAAGCCCGCAGAACGCTGACCAGCTCATGCATCTTGTAATCTTCGGAACTCAGCACGGGCACGCCACCGAGTTTTTCCGAGATGCGGCCGGCCGGGCGAGCGTCCAGGCGTTCGGTAGCCGCCAGCACCACGAAAACCGTCCGCTGCTTGCGGAACGCGGCGACCGCGTTGGCGATTGCAGTCAGGTAGTGTTCCAGCGCGCGATCGGCTGCCGCGCCGGAATTATGGAAGTACACCGAACGGTAGTGGCTGTCTTTGTATGCCCCGGTGAGGGTGCGCGCCGCGAACTTGGCGACCGAGGCCTTGACCGGCCACTCGAACGGATTGATCGGACACACCACCAGCACCGGCGTGCTGCCGTCCCAACCAATTTTTCGTAAGCACCGCCTGACCATACTCAGCCGGGGCGGGATCGAATGTCCACGCCGTGTCGGTGCCTAACTCAGTGGGCACTCCCAGCTCACGCAGCAGAGTTCGCGATTCTTCGTTGCGCGTGATGACCAGCGAATTCTGGCAATAGCGCGCGCACATTTTTGCGATCAGCGGGTCCATGTGTCCGGCTTCGGCGCCGTATCCGACCGAGAGTTTGTTCTGGGCGGCGGCGATGCCCAAAGATCCGATCATCATGGTGGTAAGGGCGTTGGCGAACTTGCTTTTGAACATCGAGCCTTCGCATGCCACCACGCCGTGATGCCGGGGCACTTCGTCGGAAAGAAACGGAGGGAAAATATCGGGCAGATGAACCTGCCGCGTGCCCTCGAAGTAGCCGTCGGTGAACTTGAAGTTTTGCGTCATCACGCTGAAGGCGGTGTTTTCCGCGCCCAGAATGTGACGGGTCTGACGCAACATTTCCGAGACTCTTACGTCGGAGCCCATGTTGCGCGTGCCGTTATATCCGGCAAACAGCAGCTTCAGCTTTTCGCCGGGCTGCCAGGGTTTGCCTTTGCCCATCATCCAACCCAGCTTGGCAGCTTCGATGCTGCTGCTGACCCAGGCTTCGAGGACCAGATCCATCATGCGGCAGACCCTCCGGCCTTGGTGCTGGGCCACTCCCGGTAGGGATAGCTGAAGTTGCTCTCGCGGCTGAACTTGAGCAGTGGATAGCTGTACTGCGAAAACGGCACCGGCTTGCGCCCAAGTTCCTGGGTGACGCGTGTGTTGTCGAATACAGTGTTCCACACCAGGTAGGGCATGAAGACTTTCATCAGCGAGGCGCCGTGAGACATTGATCCGTGCCGGTTTGCCAGGAAATTCACGGTCGCGTCGAACGGTCGCTCCAGAAACGGCAGGAAGATGGGGCCACGTTTGTTCTGCACCGCCGCCAGGGCGCTGGTCAACTGGCGGAAGGTCTGCGAATCTGTGCCCGATGAAAGATGATACGTGTCATGCAGCGGATGTTCTTTCTGGTGCAGCGTGGCGATCGCGTCCGCGACAAAGTCCACGTTCACGATGTCAATTTTGTCTTTCGCGCGGAACGGAAGCACCGGCAGGCCAGCCAGAAATACGAACGCCTTCACCATGTCGAACTGCGTAGTCTCGGGATGGCGGCTGTCGCCCAGAACGATGCTGGGCCGAAAAATTGTGATCGGCACCTCGGGCAGAAGCTGCCGCATCATGTGCTCGGTAAACTTTCTTGGTGCGAGCGTAGGGATCGTAGTCCGAACGGTCCCAATCGATGGAGCGCGTCTTCGGTCACCACTTCGTCCTGCCGCTTCCCTGCCACCGCGACTGTGCTCACCTGGCTGAAGCGGCGCAGCCCGTGATAGTAATTCGACTTCTGCGCCAGCAGCAGCACTTCGAGCGTGCCGCGCAGGTTCACGTTGAGGCAGGCTTTTTCCGATTTGCGATTGAGCGAGGCGGCGCAATGGATCACCGAATCGGTGGTATGGATCAGGCGGTCGTAGTCGTCGGCGGAGAGGCCAAACTGCGGCGCAGTCAGGTCGCCGCAAAAGATCCGCATGCGGGTCTGGAAGTGTTCGTAGAAGCGGGGAAACTCCAGATGCAGCTGCAAGGCCTGCCACAGACGGCCGGCGGCCTCCTGCGGATCGCGCGCGCGGACCAGCAGGTTCAGCGAAGCGCCGTGTTCCTCAAGCAGGTTGGCGGCCACGTGGGCGCCGATGTATCCGGTGGAACCAGTCAGGAATATCGCCACGTTGCTCCGTTAGTTCCGGTTTTGACCACTTCCCCGTTTTCCGGGACGGCCGCAGGCTGCAAGGTACGCGACGGGCGCGCTTCCAGCGGACGTCCTTCAATCAGAGGATAAGTCCACTTGCGCAACGCCGGAATGTGGATATTGATCCAGTAATCCCACCAATCAATCGACCGCGTGTTGTATCCGAATGCTGCCTTCTCTTCTTCGGGCAGCGCGTAGGAGAGCCTCTCTACATTGTCCGCGGCGAAGTCGTGTTCATTGTGCAGAATGAACGGCTCGAACAGCTTGATGAGTTTCTCCACCTTTTCCAGATTGCGTTCGGCCCGGACCAGCGGAGTCTTCTTCAGCGGCAGAGGCGACATGATGCGCTGAATGGATTTCACAATCGCCTTCTGCGCCGGCGCCGACATGCGGTTGTAGCGTTCCTTGGACACAGGAATGGCATCCAGGCGCAGCCGCAGCCAGTACTCCAGGCCTTCCTGGGCGCGGTAGTGTTTGCGATGCGCCAGCGAGGTCAGCTCGATGGAACGCCGCATATCGCAGGGATTGGTCACCGAAGTGGCCAGCTGATAAAGCGGCTCGTGACGCCTCTCCATAAGCGCCGCGCCGATCAGCGTCATGCCGCGGCACACCGAATCCACCGGGATAATGTCGAGACGCTTCTTCTCGTTCGTGGGAAGCTGGCGGAACGAAGTCCCGAGCAAATACGAAAGCGAAGCCGAAGTATTGATGCCCTCATTCCATCCCACAAACGGCTCGTGCACCGATGTTTCGACGATGGCGGGACGCACCACAGCGATGGGCAAGCCAGCAGCCGTATTTCGAAATCAGCGACTCGGCCAGACTCTTGGTCAAGGTGTAAGTGTTGGGCCAGCCCAGTTCAGCCGCGCGCTTCATGCCCGATTCGGTCAAGTACTCGCGCAACCAGCGGAAGCGATTCTTTCGGATCTGATTTTCGAGCGCCGCGCCGCCCAGATCTTTGGCCGCATGCTCTTTGCTTAGAGCCTGCTGGCGAAGCTCTTCCGTCACCTCGGTGCTCTCCGCCAGTTGTTCGGCCTGCTTGACGAAAGCATGCAGAGCACGCCATTCGTTTTCCGCATCGAATCCGGCGACTCCTGCCGGCGTGTAATCCGGACGCATGGTCTCGCCGACGCGACCGTCGCGCGCACCCGCCACATAGCAGGTCGAAAGATGCAGAAGCCCGGCATGGTCCGACTGGCGCACAAACTCAGTCACGTTCATCGCCGCATCAACATTGGTGGCCAATGCGTCCCGCAGATCGGGATTGAAGTCGGTCAGTCCCTGAACTGTTAATGATGAGGTCGAGATTTTTTTGCAACGACTGGCTGACTTCGGGCGCGAGACCCAGGCCGGGCTGGCAAACGTCGCCCTCGATGACCTCTACCCGCTCCCGCAGAAATCGGGATAAGTCTGCGCCGTAACGCGCGTACAGCGGATCGAAGACCGGAGACTCCTCCACCAGTTTTTCGAAACGCCGCAACGCCGGATTCGATTTCTGCCGCCGGATGAGCAGATAAATCCGCCCGATCTCAGGCAGCTCCATCAGCGTGTTGACCAGCCAGACTTTGCCGATGAAACCGGTCACGCCAATCAGCATGACGTGCTTACCGGCAAGCGCCCGGCGAACCGAAAGTGGGCCAGTATGGCGGACGCCGTCGAAATAAACGATCGGACGATCCGGTACAGGAATTTGACGAGAGGCGGGAATCACGGCCGTTCGCAAAGCTTCTGCGTTCGCCAGACCCAGGTCGTGCACCAATCGCTCCTCGGCACGCCTGCCGTCGGGCCCCGAGCCATTGATGCCGGCAAAAAGTCCGCGCGGCCGCACTACCGGTTCCAACAATCTTCCCGTGGCAATGCCGTCGCGGAATTCCAGGCGATTGGCGATCATCCACTTCACGCCCAGATGTTGGGCCAGGGGGCGCATCACATGCTCCAGGCCCTGGCTTACCAGGACGACCTCATCGCCTCCAGCGATGTGAGATTTAAGCAGCTCAACACCATCAATTTTCAGATAAGGTTGCAACTTGTACTTGAAGTATTCCTCACCCAGCAGATCGAGCCGGTCGCGGCTGATTCCGCGCAGCACGGTGTGGACTACCCGGGTGGCAAAGACCACGGTGCGCGGCATAGAGAAATGGCCGCAAAATAGCCATTACCAGGACCAGCCCGCGCCGCACCCAGCGCTCCAAAAACGTCTGGGCATTCCAGGTGAAAAAGGCGACCGGACGGACGGTAGTCAAATCCGCGAGGCTGCCTTCTACCCGCCAATAGACCCGGGCGGTGGTGCTTGAATTGTGGTTGGGCAATTCCAAATCGTTTTCGTCCTAATACTTAGGGGCCGTCTCCGGCGCAAGGGTGCGAAGCCTATTGTAAACAATCCAGTCAAAAGGACGAAGAAGAGAGCCCATCATATCCCGCCTGGTTACGGTGTGGGGGAGGGCGCCTTATGACGGTCGTTGTCGACTACCAGCAGCGCCAGCGTCCCACTCACGGCCAGCAGCGCCCCGACCGCCAGCAGACCGCCGCGAAAACTTCCGGTCCAGGTGCGGATCAATCCGATGGTGTAAGGTCCGAGGAATCCGCCCAGATTGGCCAGAGAATTGATCACCGCGATGCCGGCGGCCGCCGAAGTTTCGGTCAGCATCTCGGTGGTGGTGGCCCAGAACGGGCCATTCATCGAGAACGCGCCCATCAAAGTCACGCTGAGAAAGACGACATCCGCGGTGGTCGAAGTCGAGTAGGCCGCGCAGCCTAAGGCGATAGCGCAGGCAAATGCAGATCCCGCGAGATGCCACTTTCTATCGCCGAGTGCGATCTGAGCTGATGCCCACCAGCACCATCGCCACAACCGTGGCCAGGTACGGAATGGCGGAAAGCAATCCGACGACAAGGTTGCTGGTGCCCGAGACGTTGCGCAACAGGCTGGGCAGCCAAAGACCGATTCCATAGGCGGCAGTGGTCACGCCGAGATACACCACCACCAGCATCCACACTCGGAGCTCGGCGAGTGCGGCGAAGACGCCTCCCGAGGCTTGAGGATTCGGCTTCTCCTCTCGCGCCAGTTGTTCCACCAGCCAGGCACGTTCCTCGGTCGAGAGCCAGGTCGCGATTTCTGGCCGGTCGGTGAGATAGGCCAGCGCAACTCCGCCCAGCAACACCGCCGGCAGACCCTCGATCAGGAACAACCACTGCCATCCCATGAGATGGCCGCCATGCACTCCCAACAGCAGACCGGAAATGGGGCCGCCAACCACCCCAGCCAGAGGCGCAGCCGTCATGAACAATGCAATCGCCCGTGCCCGCGCCGCGGACGGAAACCACTGCCGCAAGTAGAGGATCATGCCGGGAAAGAATCCGGCCTCGGCCGCGCCCAGCAGAAAGCGTAAGAAGTAAAAGCCGCGCGGGGTTGCGACAAAAATCATCGATGCGGAAATGATGCCCCACACCACCATGATCACGGCAATCCACCTGCGCGCGCCAAAGCGGGCCAGCGCGAGATTGCTCGGCACCTGGAAAAAGAAATATCCGGCGAAGAAGATTCCCGCGCCCAGACCGTAGACTTCGTCGCTGAATCCCAGCTGCCCTCTCATCTGCAGGGCGGCAAATCCGACGTTGATTCGATCCAGGTAGGCGACGATGTACAGGACAAACAGAAAGGGCAGCAACCGCCGGGTCAGCTTGGCGACGACATGGGCGCCGAGATCAATTCCAGTTAGCGATTCCATAGGAAGTGTTGTTCGAATCGCAAGCTCATCGGCCGCTACGGATGAGTCTATTTGATTCGTTTGCCACCTTTTCCCGGCAGTGCAGCTGTCATCCTGAGTGCAGTCTTTCGTCCCGCGAACGCGGGACGAAAGCAAGCGAAGGACCTATGCATTCCTCGCCGCCCTCACCTGCCGTGCCGGCTCAAATCCAGCGTAAACGAATATCACCTGATCGAGTTGGGTCTGGTATTGTCCCCGATGCACAGGTCCTTCGTCGGGAGTCCTTCGCTTTGCGAAGGACTCCGCTTCCTCAGGATGACAGAAGTGAAAATTAGAACTGACTGCTACCGGCCCCTAAGTTCGATCAGGGACGCTGAGTCTTCGCATGATTTCGGCAACGATCTCGTCTTCCGAGCGATCAATGTCCACCGTGATCGCATCGTCGGGCTCTTCCAGCGCGGCAAACTGACTGGCCAGTATGGTTTCTGACGCGAAATGACCATGCCGATGCCGCAGCCGCCGCGCGATCAGGTCGTAACTTCCCTTCAGATAAACAAACCTGGTTTCTCCCGCGATGCAAAGCTCATCGCGATAACTTTTCTTCAGCGCAGAACACGCCAGAACCACACTCTTGCGTTGCGCCACCCAGCCGTCCATCGCGTCGCGCAGAGCCTTGAGCCAGGGCGCGCGGTCGGCATCATCCAACGCAATTCCCTGCCTGATCTTTTCAACATTCGCCGCTGAGTGAAAGCTGTCGGCGTCTACAAATTCCCAGCCGAGCCGCCGGGCCAGCAGGACGCCGATGGTCGTCTTCCCCGAGCCAGTTACGCCCATCACCACCACAATCACAGGAGTGCGCCCGACCAGCCGACATTCATGCTTAGATCTTTTATCACTGATTTGAAGTTTGGGGTCGGGAGATTCGGGGCAAATACCCTTTTGAGAAGGCCATCCGGAACCACGTAGGGGCGGGTGCCCGCCCGGCCGGGCAGGGCCCGGCAGCGCTTTAACCATGGCGAGCTGCGCTCGCCCACCCGGACGAGGGCGTCCGGGCCTACGCGGTTCGAGAACGCTCGAGCGGCAGAAGTCCAGCCCTAACATCTTACGAAGCTTCGTGACCCGGCCCGCCTCAACCCACTCCACCACAAAGATGTTTCCCTCGTGATCGAAGCAAGCGCCGTGAGGGCAAACAAACCGCCCCGGCGCAAACGTGCCTGGAGCCTGCGTCCGAACTGTGCTCCAGTCTGTTTTCGAATATTCGCCCTCGCCCAGGGTTGCGACAACTTTATTCTGGCGGTCGAGAATGATCACCTTGCTCAACAGGTCTGCGATCACGACATCGCCCTTACGTTCGTCCAGGAAACATGGCATCTTCGATGTGCCCTCGATGGAATCGATGCGCTTCCCATCCAGCGTAAAGCGCTGCAGGCGGCTATTGCCGCGGTCGGTTACGACCAGCACTGGCGTCTCCGAACGCGTGTCCACCCAAAGGCCATGAGGACAATCTATCTGGTCGTCTCCTTTGCCCAGTCCGCCAAAGGTGCGAATGAACTCGGCCTTCTGGTTGTATTGATTGATGAAGCTCGATCCGTAACCATCGCCGACGTAGATGTCGCCATTGGGCGCGATGGCCACATTCGTCGGCCGGTAGATGACGGCTGACCCATCGCTTTTCTGTTTGTAGGCTGGTGATTCCGCCGGGTATCCCAGCGTGAATACTTCTTCGCCCTTCAAAGTCCGCTTGGTAACGATGCCGTGCTGGAAATCGCAAAGGTAGAGAAACTCTTCACTTCCTTCTTTGCGGAGGGTCAGGCCGTGCGCCCCGCCCTTAAACTGTCTTCCCCAGGAGCGAACGAACTTGCCCTTCTGGTCGAAAACCACGATCGTGTCCTGGCTCTCGCTCGCCGCGTTGACCGTGTGATGGATGTAGATGTGGCCCTGCGAATCCTCGCAGACTCCATGAGTGTTGCCGTAGCGAATGGCGCTCGGGAGCTCACCCCAGTCGTGGAGAGCTTCGTACTTATGCTCGCCTTCTCCAAGGATAGGAAGCTTGCTGCCCGCTTTGTCGGTTGCGCCCAGGAAAAGTGGGGCTGCGACTGCTGCGCTCGCGGCTACAACAAAATCCCGCCGTGTGACGTTCATTTGGAAGACTCTCCTGAATACTCTCTCTGTACCAGGTGTCATCCTGAGGGACTTCAGTCCCGAAGGATCTTGCGAGTAGCGTAACAATTGCGGAGGTCGAGTCCGTTGCGCTCCACGCTAGATCCTTCGGGACTGAAGTCCCTCAGGATGACGCCCGATTTAGCTACCTTTAGTTCTGAGCCACTGCCGGCTTGGCATCCACCGGTTTGGGATCGGCAAATTGCAGCCAGAAGCCCATCATTTCCTCATCGCTGGGCTCGCCCCAGCGAACAGCCTTGGTAGGATCGGGATTCTGCGGATTGTTCAACGAATTATCGAAGTATGCCGTCGTGACCAGTTCCGTCCCTTTTGGCAGCAGGAATTGACGTTTCAGAAAGTAGGTCTCCTGCCAGCGGAAGTCATAGTGAGGCACGTTGAGTATCACTTCGTGCCGCCCGTCGGGATAGAAGGCCTCCGTCTTCATGCTCTTTCCGCGGAAATGCATGTGGGCGGTGTAGGCCACAACCGTCACGTCTTTAGGCAGGGTGAAACATGAGGTCACTTTGTGACTGTCGGCATTCGGCGGAATCAGGAAGAGATTGTTCCAGATTTCGTACTGCGCAATCTCATGCTTCACCGGTTCGCTGGCAAACACCAGTCCGATGCTGGTGTGATCTTTTACATCTTCGCCGGTACGGTTGCTGTAATGGACTTGAAACTGCAGGTATGACCCTGCGGGAATCCGGAGTGCGTACCCGGCTGGCCGGGTCTCGGCCAAATGCCCCGGCAGGTAGATGCCCGGTACGACATTCAAATATCCGGACGGCTCGCCGGGGAAGCCCCCGCCATCAGGCGAAGAGCAACCGTCGTCAAGCACCGGCGCGTCCTTCCTGATGTGCAGGACTTTGCCGGTGCGGTAGTGGTACTTGTCTTCTCCGGCGTCGGACTTCGACGTTTTCCTCTTCTTTCTTCGCCACCTGGTCGGCCGCAATCACGGAAACAGTCGCGTGATGGACCACGCGGCGGTCGCCGGGCATCACTTCCGCGGCCTGTACCCACTTGTCCTCCTTGAAATTCGTGGGAACGTAAATGTATTCGTAATCGTCCTGGGTGGCGGAGGTGACGTTGAACTCGGGAATGGTGAGCACCACGTCCGGCTTGATGTGCCAGCCTTCCTGAAATACCGGTGCCGGGGGCAAATCCTTCGGATCACCTTCCTTCGCGCCCGTTCGTACCCAGGTATCTATGGTTGCGACGTCGGCATCGCTCAGGCGGGTGTCGTTAATGTAATCGCCCGGCTTTGGAGTTGGCATGCCAGGGCGGCATCTTGCGCTCGACCACATCCCCACGGATCGGCCGCGCCCACAGGAAGGCGTCCTTGTAGGTCATCAGCGACATGGGGGCAATGTCGTTGGGGCGATGGCAGACTACGCAGTTCTTGAAGAAAATCGGGGCCACGTCGTGGTTGAAGGTGACTTCTTTGGCAGGACTTGGGCTGTCATTGCTGGCCCCCAGGAACAAAGCGCCAAAAGCTAATGCCAACAGGACGAACATAGGTTCTTCGCGGACCCATGTGTCCCTCCAGCTTCCGGAGGTATTGTAAGGCCGCAGTCCAGATGGGAAAAGCCCGTGTGGGGCGGACACTCTTGTCCGCCGCCTTTGAAGTTGATCTGTAGGTTCAGGTCTTAAAACACTGAAATCAAAGTCAAAAGCGGCGGACATGAGTGTCCGCCCCACATAGGGCAATTTAGCTTTGAGTTTCGGTTGACGGATCGTTGAGAGCGATCAGTTTCCCCGGCGGATAATCCGCCTCAGTAAGGGGATTTTCCGGATCCGCGTTTTTTATTGTCAGGACGTCTCCGCTGCGGATCCCCCGGAGAACGAGGTTCTGATCGTCAATGGCGATAACTCTGTATCTTTCTCCGAATATCGCATTGTTGTCCATAGGCCAATTAGATGCCAAAATCTTCAATTGTGGTACAAGAATCCATGTTCTCTGTTTACTATCGTACCGACCCGCCAAGTTCATTCTTAAGATTCACTTAGCAAGAACTATCCTGGCAGTTTCGCGGCCAGCACATCGATTTTTTCGATGGCTGGAGGTTTCGCCAGCAGTTCCGAGGCCTTCGCCATCAACGCCGCCGCTACCCGCCCGGAAAGGTGGGCCTGCCGACCCGCCTCGTTGGGAAAAGCGTCAAAAATGCCAAAGGTTGACGGCGCCATCTGGATAGCAAACCACGCCGTGGTCGCCGGCTCCTCCTGCACGATCGCCAGACCGCTCCGCAGAAAATCAGCGACTTCCTTCTCTTTGCCGGGTTTCGCGTCAAGGCGAACCCAAAGTGCAACATGAACATCAGGCATGAATCGACTCCGTTTGAGTGCTGTATCTTACAAGGCGACTATAGCGCAAATCGGAGTGCGGATTTGTCACGGGTTTGTAAATCGAGAAAAGGCCGCCCGGGAGGGCGGCCCCTGTAGCGCTGGTAATTACTGCGCGGCCGGCTTCTCTTCCATCTTCTTCTTGGGTGTTGCCGAGCTCATGCCCGCCTTGGGCTTCCAGAAATCCGGATCGGCCTTGATCCACTCGTCCGAGACGTAGCTCATTTTCGGACTGAAGGCGAACAAGTTGTGCTGGCTCGACTCAATCGTCGCCGCCTCGAGTTCGCTGAACTTCTTCATGTCGTCACCCATGGCCGCCATGAATTTTTTGCCTTGGTCGAACGACTGGTCAATTTCAGACGCAGACTTCATCGGGTTGAAGACTACCCATGTTCCGCCTTCGTGGCCGTAGACAACCTGATAGGTCGCCCAGTGGACATCAGGGATTTTCTGATAGGCCGCCATGACCATCTTCACCAGGGTGTCCCAGTCCTGCATGTGTCCCGGGCGCACCTTGTAGAGCGAAATCTCGAAATAGCGCATGTGCGGGATGTCAAACTTGGCACGCAGACTGTAATCGTCGCGGAAAAGAAGAGCGGAAGCATCGAATTCGCTCAACAGATCACCGTCGGCAACCGCGGCCCGTTCGACCGCGGCGGAAAGCGTCGCGTTCTTCTGCTCCGCCATAAAGTCTTTTTCCCAGGCATCGAACGAGTCGTAGCCGGTCAGAAATAACGCCCGTTGCTTACCGGTAAGTGAATTCACCGCGAGATAGTGCGTAGGCCACTTCGCCTGCGTCATGGCTTGCACGAAAGCGCTCTCAAATTTTTCATGCAATGCCCCACCTTTTCCTGGCTTGATAAATTCTCGTTGGATATAGAGCACCTTGGGCGGTGGCGACAGCTCCTGTGCCATCGCAATCCCCAATCCTCCAACTAATACACACGTCCCCAACAGCCACCCTGTGATTCTTTTCATGGATGCTGACCTCCTCGGTCGCGAAATATCGTGGATTGAGATTCTTGGAAAGGGCCTGGTCCCAGCACGCGAAAAGCGGAACCCGAAGTTGCGCGGAGATTATCTGAGAGCCATCACGAAGTCAAGCTGCCCAGATGTGCCTGGTGTCGCAATTGGAAATCTGAGAAGTTGTCATTCCGAGCGCGGCCTTGTCGCGCGAGGAATCTGCTGTTTCGCCGCCGGCGCAAGCAGATTCCTCGCCGATAGAACTGGCTTCGGAATGACAAAGGATGGGGTTCGTGCTTAGTTTCAGCGCCACGATGACGGATGCTAGGACGGGCGACGTCCGTCCCATCAAAGAAAAAGGCCGCCTGAGCGGCGGCCTTTGAAACTAGAAACCGGAAACTAGAAACTGTCCCTAGTCTCCCAGCACCGGCTCTGCTTCCGACTTCGTCGGAGCTGAAGCGATGCCGCCGTTGCGGATTCGACAACGCGCCCAGCGGGATGAAGCCGTTCTCTGCCACCACCGGCTTTTCCTTCAGCACGACTTCGCGATAAAGCGAGGCCATGCGTGCGTTGTATGCCGGATCTTCCTTCTGCTTGGCGTCGCGGGCCCGCATCTTTTCTTCACGCGAGTTCTTGGCGATACCCAGCTTGTCGAGATCATGCTGCTCTTCGTTGGTGACCAGTTCTTCCTTCAGTACCAGAGCGTGCTCGACTGAATCCATCTTCACGTTCTTGCCGCCCGCGAAGATTTCGTGGCGTCCATGCTCCTCGTACCACTTGGTGAGCGTCGCCGTCATGTGCATCTTCTCGATAATGTTGCGCCAGCCCACGCCCGTGTTGTAAGCGCAGAAGGAGATTTCACCTTCCTGCGTGGCGTAAGGAATGATGCACTGCTCGGTGCGGCGGAAGTCGTAGTTGAACAGGTCCTGGAACCACATTCCCGCGATGAACAGGAAGTTCCAGCGATCCTGACGGCGCTTCATGACGTCGTCAATCGTGCGGTCCGGACCGACCTTGCCGTAGTTCTTGCCGGTGGCGTTGAAGTTCTTATCGAACTTCTTCAGCAGGTCCATCATCTTGAAGTGCGTCGGAGACTGGAACGGATCGTAGTTCTTCATCAGGCAAAGCGCCATGCCGACGACTGTGAGGAACTTGCCGCGAGCGGCGTCGTTGACCTTGGCAATGTCCTTGGCCAGTTGATCGCCCTTCAGGAATGCCGTGACCGGAACCGCTTCCTTGGTTTCCTTGTCGATCATGAGCGCCATGCCGGTACCGCAATTCGGATGGCATCCACAGCTCAATTGGCCCCAATCGTTGCTGACGTCATTGACGTGCATCAGGTCGGCCCAGTCAGAGAACGTTCCCATGAACGAAATCGGGAACCAGTCGCGGGCAGGCTCGCCGAGGCCAGTCTGGTTCTTCACGTCGTGCGCGAGATGAGACAGCGTGTAGCGCTGCGCTTCACGGCGATCGTCGGTGACGGCTTCATCGCGTCCGGTAAACGACACCGGCTGGAACGACAGGAATCCGATGGTCTTGGGATTGTCCAGCGCGAACTTGATGATGCGTCCTACCTGCTCGTTGTTGATGCCGTTGACGATGGTCACGACCGGAACGATCTCGATACCGGCCTTGTGCATGTTCTCGATCGCCTTCAGCTTCACGTCGAACAGGTTGCCGACCTTGCGGTGAGCATTGGCGGCGTTGCCGATTCCGTCGAACTGGAGATAGGCGTAACGCATGCCGGCTTCGGCTGCTTGCTGCGCAAACTCGAAGCTCTTGGCGAATTCGATTCCGTTGGTCGCGGCCTGCACCGAGTTGTATCCAACCTTGCGCGCGTAGCGAACAGCATCAAGGAAGTACGGCGAAAGCGTGGGCTCGCCACCGGAAAACTGCACCGACATCTGGCGGCGCGGCTTGATGGTGATGGCGTTGTCCAGCATGGTCTTGATGTCTTCCCAGCTCAGTTCGTGAACGAAGCCAACCTGGTTGGCGTCCATGAAGCAGGGATCGCACATCATGTTGCAGCGGTTGGTCAGGTCGATGGTGAGAACCGAACCGCGTCCGTACTTCACGGTCGAAGACCCGTGGTGATGCAGCTTCTCGTCATTGTGGGCGCGGATGTCGCGGCCAGGGAACACATCTTCCAGGTGCTTCGAGAATTCGGTGTCGATCGACATCACGTCTTCGAAGTGGCCGTGGATGGCGCAGTCTTTCACCATCAGAATCTTGCCGTCGCGTTCGACGATTTCGGCCTTGATCTCGCCGACTTTTTCGTTCATCAGCACTTCGTAGGGCAGCTTGCCGTCGAGAATCTGCTGGCGGATTTCAGGCACGCACTTGGGGCACAGAGAATCAGTGGAGCGCGGCCAGCCCAGAGGCGGCTTGGTCTTTTCGTAGGACTTCAGCAGCGGTTTCTCCGACCATTTCGGAGTCGGCGATGGGTTTTGCTTGATCTTATTCAGGCCATTGAACACCACCCACGCGCCTCTGGCGGCGACTGTGACTGCTTTCTCCACGTATTTCACTGGCTTGTGCATGCGTTCTCGCTTTCCTGTGCTGGTATGCTGCGGCAAACTCCAACTTCGCCGCAGTTTCCCGATTCGAAATCCGTCTGAACCGGCAGTTGCCCGGTTCTCGTGGCCTATCACCTGAGAAGCGCTGGTTAACGTCTTCCGCCTGATGGATTGACTCGACCTTATGTTATTGAAGACACGGGAGAAGCACGAGCAGATGTCAACGAAAGGGGAAAATCGGGGGTTTAGCGGCTGAATGGAGCATTGGATGGTTTGTAAACTATTGAAAAGGAAAGGGTACTATCTTGATTCGCATAGTATCAACGGACCGTTGCATCACACCAGCAGTTCTGCCGTCGCGAGATCTTCGAGCGCGCAGCCGACACTCTTGAATAGCGTGATATCGTCGGCGGCTTTCACCCTTCCCCGCTTCTTGCCGCTGGTGAGTTCGTGAAGGTCGCCGGCCACGTGAGTGGAACCGATCGCGCCTTCCTGCAACGGGATGAGCAGGTCGCCAGTCCCCTTGGGAGCGCCTTCATAGCTTTCCACGAATACACGGGCGCGCTGAACGGTGGTGGAGTCCACCTCGCGCGCATGAGGTTGAAATGCGCCCACCAGATTCAGGTGCACGCCTGCCCGCAGGAGGTTGCCGTCGAACAGCGGCGTTTGCGAAGAAGTGCAGGTGCAGAGCACGTCGGATTCAGCGGCGCAGGTTCTTGCGTCGACGGCCACTATCGGCAGGCCCGTCTCCGCGCACATTCTCTCGGCGAACTCTCGAGTCGCGTCTGCATTCCTGCCACAAACCAGAACCCGCTCGAAGCGGCGCACACGCGGGATGACCTTTATATGCGCTCGTGCCTGTCGGCCGGTTCCGAACACTCCTAAAATTTTTACTGATTCGCGCGCCAGGAATTTTGTCGCCACGGCGGATGTCGCGGCGGTGCGCAAATCAGTGAGATAGTTTGCCGGCACGATGAGCAGCGGGCAGGCGGTTTGTGGGTCAAGCAACAGGTACGTGGCCTGAACCCGGTCTTCAACGCGCTGCGGGTTTCCCTGTACCACCACCAGTTTCATGCCCAGGGTATGCCCCGCGCCGTCATAACATTGCATAGTCAGAAATATCCCTTCGGCCATTTGCAGATTGGACCGCGCCGGAATGACAGTGGAAGGATAACGATCGCGAAAGGCTGACTCGATGGCAGTAATTACCCGATCAGGATCGAGCCGCTTTCGAACCTCGTCTTCAGTCAACACCTGCATGCGGTGGAAGGATACCGCAATATCCAGACCCCTACGTGGTTCGTGGCGGCGCGATCAGGTAAGATACTTCGCGCCGTCGCCACGAATGGTCTCGCCATCATGAACCGCGAATATTTCAAGGGATACAGCTCCGAATTACATCGCGATATGGAACTGCTGATTTTCGGACACGCGGGCACGCCCCTGCTTGTGTTCCCCACTTCTCAGGGCAGGTTTTTTGAGTATGAAGACCGCGGCATGATCGGGGCGCTGGCCCCGAAGATCGATGCCGGCGAGGTGCAAGTCTTCTGTCTCGACTCGGTCGACAGCGAGAGCTGGTACAACAAGGGCGTTCATCCCCGGGTGCGGGTGCTGCGTCATTTGCAGTATGAGCGGTACATCCTGCATGAGATGCTTCCCTTCTTGCGCTGGAAGAACAACAGATCCCTGGCGGTTACGGGTTGCAGCTTCGGCGGATACCACGCGATGAATTTCTCGCTCAAGCATCCCGATGTGGTGACTTATTGTGTGAGCATGAGCGGGGCGTTCGATATCCACCAATTTCTGGATGGGTACTACGATGACGACTGCTACTTCAACTGTCCGCCCGATTTTCTGCCGCACATGAGTGACGATTGGTTTCTGAGCCGCTACCGGAAACTTAACATTGTGCTGGGATCGGCTGACTGGGACATCTGCCTGGACCAGAACATCAAGTTTTCGGCGATTCTGAATGGCAAGGCAATTCCGCACTGGCTGGATGTGTGGGGAGACAACTCGAAGCACGACTGGCCCTTGTGGCAGAGGATGGCGGTCAAATATTTCTCGTGACTGTCATCCTGAGCGTAGCTTGAAGCCCGCATGGCGGGCTTCAAGCGGAGTCGAAGGACCCCTATAAGCTTAGCGAGTGTTGGGAAGCTTGAGATTTCAGGAGTGCCTCAAGACGGCACGCTTTGTGATAGCCATAGGGGTCCTTCGACTGCGTAACTGCTTCGCTGCGCGAAGCAGTTACTCCGCTCAGGATGACAACAGAAGGTGCTTATGAAGAAAGTCGGCGTCTTGTTTGGCATGGAAAATACTTTTCCTCCCGCGTTGGTGGAAAAGATCAACAGCCTGAAGGTCGAGGATGTGAAGGCGGAGTTCGTCAAGCTGGGCGGCGTCAAGATGGCCGACCCCAGTGGCTACCGGGTCATCATTGATCGCATCTCGCAGGACATTCCTTTCTACCGCGCCTACCTGAAGAATGCAGCGCTCTCGGGAACGATCGTCGTCAACAATCCGTTCTGGTGGAGTGCCGACGACAAGTTTTTCAACTACGCGCTGGCATCCAAGCTGGGTGTCGCCATTCCGCCTACGGTGATCCTGCCGCACCACAAGCATCCCGAGGGCACGACTGCTCAGTCGATGCGCAATCTGATTTACCCGCTGAACTGGGAGGAGATTTTTGACTACGTGGGCTTCCCTGCTTTCCTCAAACCCTATTCCGGCGGGGGATGGAAGCATGTGTACAAGGTCCACTCGCCGGAGGAGTTTTTCGATCACTACAATCAGACCGGCGACCTGTGCATGACGCTGCAGCATGGCGTCGAGTTCAAAGAATACTTTCGCTGCTACGTGGTCGGGCAGGAAAAGGTCCACATCATGCACTACGATCCGAAGGCGCCCTTCCATGAGCGCTATGTGAAAAATCCTGCTCCTGCCGATCCGAAACTGCTTGACCGTGTGGTCAAGGACGCGCAGACGCTGTGCCGGGCGTTGGGCTACGACTTGAATACCGTAGAATTTGCCGTAGAAGACGGAGTGCCGTACGCGATCGACTTCCTCAACCCGGCTCCCGACGCCGATATTCATTCCGTGGGCCAGGCAAATTTTGATTGGATCGTGAACGCAGTCGCGGAAATGGCTGTAGCCAAAGCGCTTAGCGATGAGAATCCGGCCAAGGAACTGCGCTGGGCCTCGTTTCTGGCGGGAGACGCGCCGGCGAAAGCTAAGGCAAAGTCGTAGCGCCGTTCTTTGCGACCTTTGCGGTTTGCTTTGCGACCTTTGCGGTAAAGATTTTGACCGCAGAGTGCGCAAAGAGAACAGCAAAGGTCGCAAAGACACCCCTTCGGCTTTTAAGAGGGGATTGCTATACTAGTCCCCGCTTTCGGGAAGGCTGGCCCATGCTTCCGACTTTTACCATCGGAATCGAAGAGGAATATCAGACCGTTGATCCGGTCACGCGCGACCTGCGCTCCCACATTCACGCCGAGATTATCGAGAAGGGCAAGCTGCTGCTGCAGGAGCGCGTCAAGGCTGAGATGCACCAGTCCGTGGTCGAGGTCGGGACCTCGGTCTGCAGCAATATTAAGGACGCCAAGGAAGAGGTTAAGAAACTTCGCCGCGACATGATCGCGCTGGCCAAGGAAAACGGCCTCCGGCTAGCTTCCGCCGCCACTCATCCTTTTGCCGACTGGCGGGTGCAGGAGATTACGGAAGACATCCGCTACAAAAACATTGTTGAAGATCTGCAACTGGTGGCGCGGGCCAACCTGATTTTCGGCCTGCACGTGCACATCGGCGTGGAAGACCGCGAAACCGCGATTCAGTTGATGAACCACGCGCGCTATTTTGTGCCGCACATTCTGGCACTTTCGACCAACTCTCCATTCTGGCTGGGCATGAATACCGGGCTAAAATCCTATCGCTGCAAAGTGTTCGACAAATTTCCCCGCACCAATATTCCAGACTACTTCCCCAGCTATGGTGAGTACGAGAATTTCATCAAGCTGCTGATCAAAACCAACTGCATCGACAACGCGAAAAAAATCTGGTGGGACATTCGCCCTCATCCATTCTTCAACACGCTGGAATTCAGGGTGTGCGACATTCCCATGCGCGTAGACGAGACCATCGCGCTCGCTGCGCTGATCCAGGCCACGGTCGCCAAGCTGTACAAGCTCTATACCGCGAACCAGGGATTCCGGCTCTATCGCCGCGCCTTGATCATGGAGAATAAGTGGCGGGCTGCGCGTTACGGACTCGAAGGCAAGCTGATTGATTTCGGGAAACAGACGGAAGTTTCCGCGCGTGATTTGGTGCTGGAATATCTCGAGTTCGTTGACGATGTGGTGGATGAGCTTGGTTCCCGCGAAGAGTTAAACTACATTCATGAGATCCTGAATAACGGCACCGGCGCCGACCGGCAGTTGCGGGTTTTTCGCGAGACCGGTGACCTGAAAAAAGTTGTGGACTATATCATCGAAGAAACGGAAGTGGGACTGGTCGAAACAGAAGCCCACGTTCCCATCAGAAAAGTAGGGTAATGAATTTTCCTGCCAGTCAAGCCAACCGCGAGCTCAGCACGCTCTCTTTCGATCCAGAACTTACTCCCGGCGCACGCAACGCCGTCAACGTGTGCCTGCGAATTCAGCCCAGCGAGAAGGTGACGGTCATCACGGACGATGCGACCCGGGAAATCGCCGCCAGCCTGGTGCGCGAACTGGAAACGTTAGGCGCGCCCTATCACGCCTGGGTTCTGGAAGAGCTGGCACCGAGGCCGCTGACCGATCTGCCGCGGGAAATTCTGGACGACCTCGAGACCAGCCAGGTCAGCATCTTCGCGGTGCAGGCGCAGACCAACGAACTGCGCTCGCGCATGCAGATGACCGACGTGGTGAACCGTCGCAAAATCCGCCATGCGCACATGGTCAACATCAATCACCAGATCATGCTGGAAGGCATGCGCGCGGATTTTCTTAAGGTGGATCGCATCAGCACCAAGGTTGTCGAAACGGTGCGGCGGGCGAAGCAGGTGCGGGCCAAGACTTCTGCTGGGACCGATCTCATCGCTGACCTGAATCCGGATTATCGCTGGCTCAAGACCAGCGGCATCATTAGCCCTGACAAATGGGGCAACCTGCCCGGCGGCGAGGTGTTTACCACTCCCGGCGAAGTGAACGGCACGTTTGTCATTGATGGGGTCGTCGGCGACTGGCTGTGCGCGAAATTTGGCAGCCTGCGCGAGAATCCGCTGACCATTCACGTCAAGGGCAATCGCCTGACCGACGCCCACTCCACGAACCGAGAACTGGAAGAAGATTTCTGGCGTTACACGCACACCGACGAAAACAGCGACCGCGTCGGCGAGTTTGCCATTGGCACGAACATTGAGTTGAAAGACGTAATCGGACAGATCCTGCAGGACGAGAAATATCCCGGCATTCATATCGCCTTCGGCAATCCCTATGGCGCGCACACCGGAGCCAAGTGGGACTGCTCCACGCATATTGATGTAGTGGGCAGGAATTTCGACATCTGGGTGGACGAAGCGCAGATCATGCGCAACGGCCAGTTTCTGCTGGAAGCGTAGCACGTCTACGTGGTTCGTGCGGCTTCCACGACTTCTCAGCTCCAACATGATTCCTGCCCTTCGACAGCAGTTCAACGCGAACTACACTCCGGAAAAATATCAGCGGCTGCTTAAGCTTTTGGAAGAGCGCTGCGGGACGCCCGTAAAGTTTCGCGTCTGCGAGACGCCGTGCTTCTTGCCGAAGCCCCTTTTCGATCAGATGTCGGAGTATGGCAAGGAACTGATCCAGCAACTGAACAGCATTGAGTATCGCAAAGCCTCGTCGGCGGCGATTCCGGATCAATTCAGAGTTCCGCGTGAAACGAATCGGCCTCTGTTTGTGCAGGTGGATTTTGGGTTGGTGCGCGATCCGTCAGGCAAGCTGCAGCCGAAACTGGTCGAACTCCAGGGCTTCCCTTCTCTCTATGCTTATCAGGCAATGCTCTCGCAATCGTATGAAGAAGTCTTTGATCTCGACCCCAACCTGAAATATCTGCTGGGCGGATCGGATTGGGAAAATTACAAGAAACTGTTGCGGCGCGCCATTGTCGGCGATCACGATCCCAATCACGTCATCCTCATGGAGATTGACCCGCTGCAGCAGAAGACCCTGCCTGACTTTCTCTTGACTGAAAAACTTTTGGGAATAAAAACCGTCGCGATCACCGACGTCCACAAGGTCGGCAAGTTTCTGTTCTACGAGAACGCGGGAAAGCGGACCCCCATCCTGCGCATATACAATCGCGCCATCGTGGATGAAATGGTCCGCAAAGATCTCAAGCTTGCTTTCCAGCTCACCGATGATCTGGAGGTGGAGTGGGCCGGACATCCCAACTGGTTTTTCCGCATGAGCAAGTTTTCACTGCCCTATCTGAAACACGAGTGCGTGCCGAAAACATGGTTTTTGGACCGGGTGCAACAAATGCCGAAGGACCTCGAAAACTACGTGGTCAAACCGTTGTTCTCCTTCGCCGGCCTTGGCGTGATCATTAACCTCAAGGCGCAGGACCTGGCAGCGATTCCGAGGGAAAAACGCTCGCAGTACATTCTTCAGGAGCGCATGAATTTTGAGCCAGTTGTGGAAACTCCGTTCGGCGGCAACAAGATGGAGGTGCGCGTCATGTACATCTGGCTGGATGAACTGCTGCCGGTGATGACCATCATCCGCATGGGACGCGGACTGATGATGGGAGTGGACCACAATCGAAAT
Source organism: Terriglobia bacterium (assembly GCA_963812835.1). Lineage (GTDB taxonomy): Bacteria > Acidobacteriota > Terriglobia > Terriglobales > Acidobacteriaceae > JAIQFF01. The sequence continues at coordinate 457,070 of CAWEWN010000004.1, read as the reverse complement.
ATGGAATGGGTGGGATCTTCCGCGGGCTTCTACATCTAAAACTTTACACTTACATGCCTTGTCATTCCGAAGCCGGGTTTATCGGCGAGGAATCTGCTTTGCTCCGTCAGTAAAACAACAGATTCCTCGCGCAATAATCCGCGCTTTGGAATGACAATTTCTTTGGGATTTTCTTGCTGTGAGGAAATTCAAAAACCCCGCCCAAGCGTAGCTTGGATGGGGCACCCTCAGGAATTTTGTAGTCTTACTGCAATCCCTTCACTACGTAGGCCTGCGACAGCACTCGCGAGTAAACGTACGCGTACGAAGCTTCCGTCGCCTGAGAAGCGTGGTCCTCCGACGCTCGCCACTCCCGCCGGGAGGTTTTCGCCAAATGTTTTCCAGAATTCCATCTTGCCCGTCACGACATCCACTCGATAGACCTTAGCGGCCCCTTCTCGACTCTGGCTGGAGAGTGCGTACAGCGAGGTCCCATCCGGCGACCAGTCGGAGACGTAGTACTTCGAGTCGAGTCCTGAAACCGGGCGCAATCCGCTGCCATCAAGCGGCCAGATACCCCATTTCCCGTCCGGCCCAATCACTGCGACGTTGCGGCCATCGGGAGACATGCGCACGCCGGCGGTGCCCTCGGGCGTGATGGGCTTGGCATTGCCACTGCTCAGATCAATCAGATAATCACGAACGCCGTGGCTCGCCTCAATTCCGGAGGCCACCAACTGTTTGCCATCGGGCAAGTATCGCACCGCCCCGTAGCTGATGTTGTCGTGGGTTAACTGCCTGGCTTCGCCGGCGCCGGTCGGCACCACGCTGAGCGGGCCGCCCTTTGCGGGTTTAGTGATCACCCACTTATTGTCCGGCGAAATTGCTTCGCCGGTACCCTCGCCAATCCGCACCGGAGGCGATCCGTCGGTATCGCGCAAGAATACCGTGTAGTTCGGTCCGCCGCCTTCCGCCTCTTCCTCAAACAAAACTTTCTTGCCGTCACGGCTTATATCTCGCGGCAGGGACCACCCGAACCAGCCCAAATCAACTTCCTCTTTTCCTCCCGGCGGCAGGCCCGTATTCCGAGACGGGCCTGGTTGGTAGTCATCAGCGTCATTCCGCCGCGTGCGTCCTGCAGCCACATGCCTCCCGGCACGTTGATGATCGTCCGCACCTTGCCGGCCAGAGTTACGCCCCGCAGATTGGCTGCGCTGCCGCTGTCGGAAGCGGTGAACCAGATCTCGTCGCCCGCGGGTGACCACAGAATTCCCTGTACCGACGACCAACCCGGCGAGAGCTTCTTCTCACTCCCATCCGGTTCGATCACGGCCACCGTACCTCGATCATCGCCACCCGTGTTTTCGTGGTCCGCGAACGCAACGCGCTTGCCGTCCGGCGAAATCTTGGGATGACTGATCCAGTTGATGCTATCGAGCAACACCTTGCCCACCGGATACTCCAGCCGCCAGTGGCCGTTCTCGGGAACGAAGCGGACCACTGCCATGTTCTCGCCATCCGCCGCCCAGTCGGCATCCTGGACGTTGTCCAGCACTTCGCGCGGTGTTCCCCCACTCAAAGGAACTTTCGCCAGAGTCCCCGATCGGGCGTAGCCGCCGTAAAAAACGGTGTTAAGCCGGATTGCCAGCTCCCCGCTCTTCGAGATTGAAAGGAGGGCTGCATTCTTCAGTCCTAATTCGCGCGAGCCATTGTCGTCGGTACGAGCCAAATACAGTTGGTGCGGACCGCCTTCCCAGGATGCGTCGTATACGACACTGCCGTCGGGAGTGAAACGGGCGTTGCCAATCGACCCGGTGCGGAAGGTAATCTGCTGATACTCGGGAGGCGGCGCGGCGCCTCGGCCTCGGCCCAGCCACCAGCCCAAACCGATCATCGCCGCAGCGAGTACCACCGCGCCCAGCACGCTGAACAGTTTGCGCCGTGACTCTTCGCCTTCGACTTGCGCCACCGCGGCCTGTGCGCCTGATTTGCTGCTGGTAGCGGAAATCTCGGTCAGCGATTCCAGGTCAAAAGCAAGGTCTCCGGCGGAATGAAAACGTTGCGAAGGATGTTTTTCCAGGCAGTGTCGAACGATTCGTTCGAGGCCGGCAGGAACGTTACGTGCAGTTTCGGAAAGCTCGGGCACCTCTTCTTTCAAAATCGCGCTCATGGTATCGGCCGAGGTTTCGCCGTGGAAAGCGCGCTTGCCGGAAATCATTTCATACAGAATCGCGCCGAAGGCAAAAATGTCCGATCGCGGATCGGCCGTTTGTCCTCGCACCTGTTCCGGCGACATGTAGCCCGCCGTCCCCATGATCAGGCCCGGTTCGGTTACGCCGTGGACCGTCGGCGCATCGGCTCCGCTCACGGCTTCCGGACGAGTCAGCTTGGCCAGCCCGAAGTCCAGAATCTTCACTCGACCATCACTGGTGATGAAGAGATTTTCCGGCTTCAAGTCGCGATGCACGATGCCCTTCTCGTGCGCCGCTGCCAGTCCCCGCGCCACCTGCAATCCGTATTCAATCGCCTTGCGGACCGAAAGCGCGCCATTCCGCAGACGCTCGCGCAGCGTCTCACCTTCCAGCAGTTCGGAGACAACGTAGGGCGAGCCCTTCTCGTCCCCGATATCGAAGATCGAAAGAATGTTGGGATGATTGAGCGCAGCTGCGGCTCGCGCTTCCTGGGCGAAGCGCTGCATGCGGTCCTGATCCGCCGAGAAAGATGCAGGCAGGACTTTGATGGCCACGGTGCGATCCAGCCGCGCATCTTTGGCGCGATACACCTCGCCCATGCCACCCGCTCCGATCAGCGACTGGATTTCGTAGGGCCCTAATTTCGTTCCTGAGGAAAGTGCCATGAGTGGGCAGAATTATAGCGTTATTTCGGCGCCAAGATTACGGATGGAATCTCAGAACCTGAGGGTGCCCCATCCTTTCGCGCTTTTTGCGAAAGGGTGGGGGTTTTTGTATCTGCCAGAACAGACCAAAAAATCCACGCTTCACGAGTCAGTGGAATCCCACCCTTGCAAAGAACGCAAGGATGGGGCACCCATCATTCGATCCATCATTCGGCGTTCAGTGACTCTTCTCGTCCTCGAGATAGGCAGTCAGGCCTTTTTCCAGGTCTGCGTAGTCGGACCGGGTGACGGCCCGGAGGGCACTTTCCGGGGAATCTCCTGAACCCACATGGCGCAGGATACGCAGAACATCATCCATGCCGTAACGGCTGCGCAGGTACTCCATCGCGGACAAAGACTCTGCGTAGGCAATGTTCGCTTGAATTTCAGAAAGACTGTTGAAGGGATGTTCGAGTACGGCAAACGGAATCTGCTTATGTTGTTCGAATAATCCCGCGAGGACGCCGGCGTTGGCGGAGGAACTTCGCGGCTCCACTAGTTGCGCGAGTCCTTCATTGAGCCAACTGGGGCAACGATCGCCGACCATGAAGCGAACGAATGAATGCGTCAGCTCATGTTTCAGGACGCGCTGCAATTCCGGTGTCATGCTGGTAACACCCTGAATCGGGATACGCAGCTTGCCATCGTTCAAGCCGCCAGCCCAGGAGGGCGCTTCGGTAACATCAAAAAATTGCTTTTTAGTGTAGAGAGTCACCACTATGTTTTCTTTTGGTGAGTAGTCGAGGTCACGCGCCAGCTGCTGGTACTGATCTTCGAGGGTCCAGAGCAGATCGCGTTGCAGCGCGATAGAGGTCTCACCGCCCTCATAACGCAAGCTGAAATGACGGCTCTCCTGCTGATTGGACCGCTCCTCGACGTCCAGTTCGCGTTGGGCCCGCTCCAAGAGCCGCTGGGTCTCGGGATTGGGATCCAACTCCAGCGCGCGTTTCCAAGCACGCACGGCATCACGCGTACGATCGGCGTTATATTGTGCGGCCGCCAGCCAGCGAAAAGCTTGTGCCGAATTCGGTTCGAGCTGGGTGAGATGCTCGGCTTGGGTAGCGGCCTCCTCGTAGCGTCTCGCCTCGGCGAGCGACGTCGTGTACCAGGCGAGCAAGATACGACTGGTTGGGCTTCAGACTGAGTGCGCGCTCGAAGTACCTGCAGGCGCCCTCGGGATTGCCATGTTCCGCCTCGAACTCGCCGGCGACGAAATAAGCATTGGAGGTCTCGTCCGCATCTGCCTGGTTTTCGATTGTGGAAAGCGCGCTCTCGTCCACGTGATCACGATTCACGACCTGGGCGCGGAGATGAGACCAGTAAGAATCATCGTCGGGGCGGGAGGGAGCGGAAACCGGGACCTTCCCGTGCGTGGGCGCCGTTGTCGTGGGCAGCGGAACACTGCTGGAGTTCCGGGACGCTGCTGCATCCGCCGTAGAAGGAGGAACAAGGTTGACAGGAGTCTGCGTGCCGAGCGTGATCGAGGGCCCTCCACCCTTTGTGATTTTCTCGACCTTGGTGGCGGGGATGGTGTACCTAGTATTTCCCATCCAATACTCGATCTGACCATTCTTTTCGGAGGCCCTGTCGACCTCGATATAAGCGCCATTCTTGAAATGAATGGTATCGGCCACCACGAGATTAGTGGCCAGTAAAAGGAGTGAGCAGAAAGCGAAGAGTGTTTTGCTCAAATTGGCCGTCTCTAAAAAATACGGGTGCGGTTAAGGTTCGTGGGGGAAAGTAATTGTAACTTAGAACCCGCCGCTTTTGCGGAATCGTAGCGCAACGGGCTTTGTTCGTCCGTGGCAACGGTGTCGCGTCGCTGTTGTAAATCCAGTTTGGACTTAATAGGGCCCGCTCGCGAACGGTCTAACCGTCTAGGCGCCGGCTGCCATAGCCTTCACAGCGATCTGCTCCTTCAATTCCGGCGAGCATTTCAAGGTTAATCCGCAAAGATTGCAGCGAATCAGGAAGTTGCCCCCCAGCGGAATCACGGGAATGAAGAACAAGAGTGAACCAGCGCTTCGATTCCATGGCAGTGAAGACGGTCGCGCGCTTGCAATTGGAGCAAGGATATTGGATTTGGTTGACAGGTTTCGATTTTGTCCGTATGCCAAAGAGAAAGAACATGCCCGAGCTCCTTGCCCGATATTCTGAACCTATTTTTCAGGCACGATAGCATGAGGCCGTCGTGATTGGCTGCGGTACGAAAGTGATGAGCCCGTTAGTGGGGATGTGAGGCGTCGGCATTAGTTCTGCGGAGTTGCAGACGTGCCTTTGCTTCCTAGTGGCGCGACTGTATGGGACAAAACAGAGCGCCCCGCTCGAATTTGAGGCGAAGCGCTCAGGTTGAGGACGGTTATTTTCGGTCTAGTTCACCGTACTGGCGACCGAGGAGAATACGTTGTTGGCATTTGCTCCGACTAAGCGAATTGTGCCGACAACGATTACGAGAATGACAGCCAACATCACTGCGTATTCAGCGATGTCCTGCCCTTCCTGATTGTTCCATAGAGATCGCACGAACTCCTTCATTTGATGCCTCCTATTTGGGGACACAGAATCCAGGAGGTCGCAAGGCGACGGGAGAAAACACAACAGAAATGCGGTGCCAAACTTGTAGGGTCTGAAAGGGATTGTGCCTTCCCGTTTTGGGAAAGTCAATCAGTGTTTGGGCTGTCGGAAGGGCATGTCCGGGGCAAGTGACCTACACCAAATTACCCCGTCGGAGTACCGACCTGAAACTCCCAAACACGTCAGTGAGTGTAAGGGCGCTGTCACGCTAACCACTTTCCCTAAATGCCGCAAACTCCACGGCTTTCATTGACTTGCCTGTGCTGCCCGCCTAAGATTGGTCGCCACTGTACCTCGTTCTTCCATGATCGGCAAAACCATCTCGCACTACCGGATTATCGAGAAGTTGGGCGGCGGAGGGATGGGTGTCGTCTACAAGGCCGAGGACACCCGGCTCGATCGCTTTGTGGCTCTGAAATTCCTGCCCGAAGGAGTGGCCGAGGACCGCCAGGCTCTGGAGCGGTTCCGGCGTGAGGCCAAGGCCGCGTCCGCTCTCAACCATCCCAATATCTGCACCATCTACGACATCGGCGACGAGAACGGCCAGGCGTTCATCGCCATGGAGTTCCTCGACGGCAACACCCTGAAGCACCTGATCGGCAACCGTCCGATGGATCTGGAGGCCCTGCTCGCCATCGGAATAGAGATTGCCGACGCACTCGACGCTGCCCACACCGAGGGCATTGTCCATCGCGACATCAAGCCCGCGAACATCTTTGTCACCAAGCGTGGACATGCCAAGGTTCTCGATTTCGGCTTAGCCAAAGTCGCGCCGACCGGCAGCCGAAAGGAAATGGCCGGACTCTCAGCGCAGGCGACGGCCGCGGAGAGCCTCGATCACCTCACCAGTCCTGGATCTACGCTGGGCACGGTTGCCTACATGTCTCCCGAGCAAGCCAAAGGAAAGGAGCTCGACGCGCGCACTGACCTGTTTTCCTTTGGCGCGGTGCTGTACGAAATGGCGACGGGCATGCTTCCGTTTCGCGGCGATACGACCGCCGTCATGTTCGATTCGATTTTGCACAAAGCGCCGGTCGCTCCAGTGCGGCTGAATCCTGATCTTCCTGGCGATTTCGAACGCATCATCAATAAAGCGCTGGAGAAAGACCGCGAGCTGCGCTACCAGCACGCTGCCGACATTCGAACCGATTTGAAGCGGCTGAAACGAGAGACTGAGTCGGGCCGGGCCAGCGCTGCGAGTGTCGAAGAAGAGGAGTCGCCCGCCGCCGCGGTCGCGTCGCCCGGGAGTCGCCAGCCTTCGAGCCAGTCCGCGCGCCAAGCCTCAAGGCAATCCTCAGAAAAGTCGCGCGCCATTTCCTCGGGGCAGGCTGTAGTGACAGAGCAAGCGGCGGGCCGCCCCTGGAAAATACTGGTCCCGATTGCCCTGCTGGTGACTGCGCTTCTGGTGGCTGGTGGTCTTTTCTATCGTTCCCGCAAAACTCAAGCCCTGACCGAAAAAGATTCCATCCTTCTTTCCGACTTCACCAACACTACTGGTGATCCGGTCTTCGACAGCACTCTCAAGAAGGCGCTGGCAGTGAGCCTGGGCCAATCGCCGTATCTAAATGTCGTTCCGGATTCCAAGGTGCAGCAGACGCTGAAGCTGATGGGCAAGCCTCCCGATACACGTCTCACCAGCGACATCGGCCGGGAACTTTGCCAGCGCGCGCACGTTAAGGCCATGCTCACGGGAAGCATCGCGCCGCTGGGAAGTGAATATGTCATTACGTTGGAGGCGATCAACGCCGCCACCGGCGACTCGCTGGCGCAGGTGCAGGAGCAGGCCGCGAGCAAGGAGCAGGTGCTGAATGCTCTGGGTCTGGGCGTCGGCAAGCTGCGCGGCAACCTGGGCGAGTCGCTGGCGTCGGTTCAAAAGTTTGACAAGCCGTTGCAGGAAGTTACCACTTCCTCTCTTGACGCTCTGAAGGCCTTCACTCAGGCTGATGAGTTGCGCGAAAAAGGCGACGCCCTTCCCCCGGTTGCGCTGTACAAACGCGCCATCGAGCTTGACCCCAACTTTGCCATGGCCTATGCCCGCATGGGAAACCAGTATTTGACCGTGGGACAGTTGGACCTTGCCCGCCAGAATTTTCAGAAGGCGTTCGAGTTGAGAGAGCGCGCCAGCGAGCGCGAAAAATTCTACATTACTGAAAAGTATTACGATGGCACAGGCCAGTTGGAACAGATCATCCAGACGCTGGAGCTGTACGCCCAAACTTATCCCAGCGATCAGACGCCGCGCGTCAATCTAGCCGTCGCTTATCAACTACTCGGCGACTTTGACAAATGCCTGCCCCATACTCTCGAAGCGATTCGCCTGGAGCCCGATTCGTGGTACGGATACGTGAACGCGGCCTATTGCTACAGTGCGCTGGGAAGACTTGACGAAGCCAAAGCGGTGCTCAACACAGGCCTGCAGAAGAGCAATGGCGGAGTCGTTCTGCATGCCAGCTTGTACTTCGTTGCCCTGGTGCAGGGCGACCAGGCGGCACAGGATCGCGAAGAGGTTTTCATCAAGGACTCTCCGGCGTTCGAGTCGCAATGGGTCTTAGCCAACAAGGCCGGGTTGGCCCTGGCGCGCGGCCAACGGAAAACCGCCCGCGAAATATACGCCCGTCAGGCCGAGCTCGCCAAGCAGATCAGTCTTACGGAAAGCCAAGCCGCTGCCATTCAGATTCCGGCCTGGACCGATTTGATCTTCGGCGATACCGCCAACAAGAACAAGTCGGTCGCCCAGGCAACCGCAGCCGTGGCTCTCGCGAACAGCCCCGATGTTGCTATCCTTTCGGCTGAAATTGCGGCCCTTGCGGGCAATGAAGCCCAGGCCCGCCATTGGATGGACGATGTGAATCGCCGCCGGCCTTTGGACACCAGGTTCCAGACGATGCTCATTCCCACTGTGCAGGCCATCCTCCTTCTGAACCATGGTGAGGCCGCGAAAGCCATTGATGTGTTGAAACCTGGCGAACAATATGACAAGGGAACGACCGACATCCACTTTGTCCGCGGCCGCGCCTACCTTCTGAATCACCAGCCCGCTCAAGCCGCGCCAGAGTTCCAAGCCGTGTTGAACTTGAGAGGCGCGTACATCGGAGATCCGCTGATGGGCTTGGCTCAGCTGTACCTGGCTCGCTCCTATGCGCAGCAGAACGACGCCGCGAAGGCCCGCGCCGCGTACCAGGATTTTTTGGCCCTCTGGAAAGAAGCCGACCCCGATATCCCCATCCTGAAGGAAGCCAAGGCGGAGTACGCGAAATTGCAGTAGCCGGGTGGATATCCCAGCCGGCCACCGCCCGCTTCACCTGCACAGCGAAATTCTTAAATGTCGCAAACAAGCGATTACATTCATAAAAGGTCAATGAGTGTAATGGCGATTTTGCGCCAACTTTTAGCTTTCAGAGGCTTGGAGTCATAGAATTAGCGACGTGAGACGCGACAAACGGCCGGTGAAGGAGCAGGTCAAGTCCGGATTTCTAATCGCAGGCAAACTTGTGGCCGCCTTTTGCATAGCGGCGGTCTTTCTATCCGGCTGTACCCTAATCCAAGAAGGTGCCAGTTCATCTCAAACAGTGATTGGCTGGTTGCTCATCTCCCTCAGCATAGTCGTAATGGCCGTCACCGTGAGGTTCTGGGCAGCAGGATTCATTGGCTTCGTGGCCTATGCTGCACTGCGCTTGTTCGGAGGCACGCTATTTGCCAGTTTGTTGCGCGTGTCGCCGCTTCAGATGCTTAGCTTGGCAGCGAGCATGTTTGCCATGAGCATGTTGTGCATTCGTTTTTTATCGCGCAAACCCCATATCACCCGAATTGACCGCGCTTCTCTCGTGCTCGCCGCGATTTGCGTTCTCTTGTCTTTGCCGTTGATGGACTCGTACAGAAGCGTAGCAGTGCTGAACGTTGGCAACGTCGCCCTCGTGTTGTCGTGGTTGGCAGCCCGAGCCTCCCGCCAGGCTCGGCTATCGGTTCACAACATAGCGGCTAAGAGTAGCTGACGAAAACAGGCGATTACACTCAAAATCCCTCCCGATGGGTCAATGAGTGTAATGACGATTTTTCGCCAGTTGAGACGATTTCTAGCGGCTTGGATTACTTCCGGGTTGCCGACAATCCGGGGGTTGATCGGCTGGATCTTTTAAGGAAGAGGTGGGAATCTTCCCGTCCGAGCCTGCTACGGCTTTTTGAGTCCCATCTGCTTTGCAAACTCGGCGTCGACCATCCTCCCAGGAAGAACTCTGGGCAAAGTCCAGTTCTTGAAACGTTGCGGAATGACAGCGTAGCGTGCCTTAGGTTTAGCCGTGCTGAGTGCCACGTGGACGGTCTCGCCCAGACGCTCAGGGGATAAGCCATTAGTACGTGCTTCGGTGACGATGAACTTCTGGAAGTTCTGTACCGCCTCCCAATACTCGGTCTGCTTGAACTCGCTCAAATCTTCTTTTTCGCCCTTGTCATACATCGCCGTGTTCACGGTTCCCGGTTCAATGATCACGACGTCGATGCCAAATAACATCAGTTCTCGCCGCAGCGCGTCCGACATTCCTTCAAGACCAAATTTGGAAGCGCTATAGGCGCCGAGAAGCGGGATAGCAACTTTTGCAACGCTAGAGGTGATGTTCACAATGCGCCCGGGGGGCCCCTGCATCTTCTTATCCGTTCCCAAAAGAGGCGCGAAGGCTTGGATTACAACAAGCGGGGAGACCATGTTGACCTCCAACTGCCGCCTGTACTCGCTGGGCCTCAGATAAAGCAGCGGCCCGCTCACTACAATTCCTGCATTGTTCACCAGGCCAACAAGATTCCTGCCGCCTATCATGGAGCCGACCTTCTGGGCAGCTTGATGGACAGCGTCGGCGTCCGTAATGTCCATCATGAGAGGCACGAAGGCTTCTCTGAACTCCCTTTGCAAACGATCGGCGTCAGCCGGCTTGCGTACAGAACCGAACACGCGAAATCCTTTTGAAACAAGCACCTTTGTGGTTCCCCAACCGATTCCGGTGGACACACCGGTGACCACGACATCTTTGCTTTTGCTGTTCGCCATTGCATTTCTCCCAAGATGATCAGCGTTCATCTTCAATATGTACAGCGTACACCTTGGCCAACGACATGTCAAGGTGTACAGTGTTCTGTATGCCGTATCCGTCGAAAACAGACCGTCAAACCATCCTTTCGGCTGCGCTCAAGGAACTTGCCCACGGGGGTATCCGTGACTTATCGCTACGGAACATCGCTGCTTCCCTCGACCTAGCGCCTAATGCGATCTACCGCTACTTTTCAGATCGCCGTGCACTCGAAGCTGCCCTGGCAAACGAAGCTGCGCGGCAACTGGAACTGACGCTGAGGAAGGCAGCCGCCGGGTGCGAACCAGTCCCCGCAATCCGCAAAATGTCATCTGCTTACATCAGGTTCGCAAGGGATAATCGTCACCTCTACGAGGCGATGATGAGTCTCCACGCGCCAGGGCACGATGCGACCTCACACCTAAGCCTCTGGGCGTTCACTGTCGAGCAGGTGCAACGAATTGCCGGGTCGGACCGAGCTCCGCAGGCGTCCGTCGCGCTTTGGGCGTTCTTACATGGAGCCGTGGCGTTAGAAGCCGCTCAAGTGTTAGGCGAGATCAAACCGGCAAGCGGGCTCGAATTTGGGTTTGAGGCGTGGTTGATGGCTGTTTCTACGCGTCGGGAGCCCATAGATGCACTCCGAATTAAGCCCACGAAAAAGAGGACAAACAAGAAGGTGTCTGCGCGTGAAAGGCCGGTGCGAAGCGGCAAGTGAGGATTCAGGTTGAGGTCATTAATAAGGGCCCTGTGCCCACGTCAGTGCCTATTAGTCAACATTTGGAACGTGGGCTTTCCGACTGAAGTATGCGTGATTGGATTACTCTCGAATCACGGGTAAACCGGAAGTCAACCGTTGTTAACAGGCGATTACACTCATTGAGAAAAATTGGCAGATTCGGGTCAATGAGTGTAATGGCGATTTATCGCCAAGTATAGAGACTTCACTTCCCGCCCGCCCCAAACCTTGTTCAATACCCGGCGACGCTATCTTCCGCCACTGACTCTGATGAATCCACCTGCGCAGTATGACGCCTGCTCACTGACGGCGATAAGAGGCGTTTGCGCAATTTTGCGCTTTTTCTTCGCTAAACTCGCCAGCCAAAGCTCCGCTTGACCGAACCATCGGTTTCAAAGTGAGCGAAGAGGAGTACGCGCAACTGGACGCGGCGGCGCAGACGAGCACGCGGTCGCTTGGGGAGTGGTGCCGGGAGGTGCTACTGGCAAGCGCGAACGGCCAGCCGTCGAAAATTGCGGGCCTACCTGATTTCGCGATTTTCGAAGGGTGGGAATCGAGAACACCTGCGGCGAGGGATCCGATCAAAGGTCACGTCCAATCGCGGACGCGAACAACCACCGGTCTTTCCCGCAACCTTTAAACTCGTGAAGCTGCGTCATAGCCGGGGAAACCGGTGAACATCCCGTTGGTCCCCCGTTATGTCCGCTCCATCGCGGCCCTCGGATAAGCCCATGCTCCGCATGGTCTCCCATCCTAACCGCCCGCAAAGCGGACATATCATCTGCTATCTCAAGCGGACATGTCATGTGCTACCGACAGAGATCTAAGTTTACCTTGACGGTACAGACGCCCGAGACTAATCTTTCGGTCGTATTTGGAGCCTCACGGGGTGTGCTCCATGACGAATAACCTTCGCATTTGCGTTGGGCGAGCTACGCTTGCGCTTCTGGGTGGTTTGTGTTTGCTCAAGGCTTCCTCTGCCTGCCAGGACAGCGGCGAGCAAGGCACGAATAGCTTTGGCAGGAGCGCCGAGATTGCGATTACAGTTCGCGATAGGTCCCGTCAGGTAATTACCGTTCCGACGATGGTGAAGCTCTATAAGAACGGAGCGCTGGAAGACCAGCGATCAACGTCACAGGGCCACGCCTTCTTCATTCTGCGAGGTCTGGGAGAATTTACCGTCACCGTGGAAGCAGCGGGCTACAAAGCAGCGCACAAGGAAGTCTCGATTCCGGCTGCGATTCAGTACCAGGAGGACGTGTATCTCGAATGGGACACGACCTCGGGGGACGGAACGGGAGCTCCCGGCAGAGCTGTGCTTGCTCCGAAGGCGAGGAAGGCACTGGAGAAGGGAGCGCAAGCTCTAGCAGCGGGGAAACTGGAGGAGGCGCAGAAATTTATTGGCGAGGCCATAAAACTCGCGCCGGCAAATCCGGATGTGCTTTACCTCCAAGGAATGCTCTATATGGAGCAGAGCAATTGGGAGCAAGGACAGACCACGCTGGAACAAGCCAGCCGAATGGACCCCAATCAGCCCCGCCTCCTTGCGGCGCTGGGGATGAATCTCGTACATCAAAAGAAGTTTGCGGAAGCCATTCCGCTGCTGGAAAAATCTATCCAGTTGCTGCCGGCGTCAGGCTGGGGAACCAAATGGGCGCTCGGTAAGGCCTATTATTATCACGAGCAGTACGAACAGGCTCTAAGCATGGCGGAACAGGCGCACACTGACTCTCACGGATCGTCTGCCCAAGCCGAGTTGCTTCTGGCCCAGTGCCTGACGGTGGTGGGGCGCTATGAAGACTCCGCGCAAGTCCTGCGGGAATTCCTGAAAAACAACACCGAGGGCCCGGACGCCAACACAGCACGGCGTTGGCTGGAGCGCTTGACCACGAACGGGAAGATTCGCCCATAGACTTTCAGACCCAAATATTGAACCGACGTCGTCCGTTGTTCCGCCTCGTTTGCAAACTCTGATTAAACCCCCTCAGGTTGAAGCGGCTTCATTGGCGCACGGACCGGTCTGAACGCCCTTTCTAACGAGAAGACTCGATCAGAACCTCTTCAGGACGGTTTCAATTTGGAGCGGAACAGAGGACATGCCCCGTAACGGATGTAAACAGGCGATTACCACATGGTTGGCGTGAACAGGCGTTAGCACTCATTGACCCCGAATCGGCCCGATTTCTCAATAAGTGTAATGGCGATTTATCGCCAACTACGAATCTCGTGCCCAGTTTCCGAGTTGCCGACAATACTCGGGGCGGGGGTGCCGACGAACTCCAGCTGATATTTGAGCGGAATAGCTTTTAATAGAGGGAAAATTCTTCTAATAGAACTCTCTTTTGCGGTGCCATCAGACCTAACGCCATGGCTTGAGATTTGGCCACAGCGACTGCAGGTCTGGAGTCAGTCCGACGCAATGATAAATTGGACGGTTTTCATCAGGCCGGGCATACGGATCGTTGGGACTAGCAACCGTGCGGAAGGACCTGCAATGCTGGGCATACTTCTACGGGGAATCTTCGTCCATAAGGATCAGGCTCGCGCCGGTATACCCGCGAGGCCCCCATATCCAATAGTTAGCGGCCGTACTGATCGACTTGGGCAACCCGTACTTGGGTCCAAACAGATCAACCGCCCCGGCATCGCCGTAATTGGAAGCTCCAATCGCCGTCACTTTCTGTTCGTCTGGAGGCAGAGAGTGAACGTAGTCGGCGACGATTCTCACCCGGTCTTCCCACGCCATCATGTCGGCAAAAATCTGAGGAAGCTGGCTCTCCGGCTGGTTTTCGAACCTCTGCTGCTGAATTCCCAGCCTTTTCGTGTACGCGATGTACCCCCCAACCGGCAACAGAGGAATCGCGGTGGGCGCAATCAGCGCCCCAACCAGGAACATCGTCAAGGCATAAACAGGCCGGAGCCACCGAGCCATGGGGCGTTCGGTCAATCGTTCAAAAAGCACTGCGCCTGGAGCAAACACGATGGGATAGACCGGTGCGACATAGTAGAACTTACCCTTGAGCAGAAGCATGCAACCCAACACGCTCAGGAAGCCCCAGAAAAGAACTCCATAGCGTCTGCCCTGAGGAGAAATCAGAAACCACAACGCCAACAGCACCAGAAGCGACGAGACAAACCCCAACATCTGAGATTGCTGCGCCAGAAACGGCAGAGGCGGCAGCATTACATCGCGCCCATTTTTCCTCACGCTCCTTACCAATTGCACAAAAGGGAAATTCCAATGCATCTGCCAAAGGAAATTCGGCAGCGCGATCAGCGTTGCAACCGCAACGCCTGCCCAGAACCAGGGCCGAACAAGGCTCCGTCGTAGCGGTGAAAAGACAACTCCAGCAAGAAGCCCAACGAGCAAGAACAGCACGCCGTACTTGTTGAGCAGCGTAACGCCTGTCAAAACTCCGATCCATATCCAATTCTTTTCTTTGCCGGTTTGGACGAGATGGACAAGAAACCAGGCAATCAAGATCCACAAAAGCGGATCGAAAGCATTCATTGTGAACAAATGCGACAACGTCAGATAGATCGGCGCGACCAGCACAGCAAGAGAAGCCAGAAACATCGCCCAGCGGCCACCGCCTAGCTTGCGGGCCAACAGCCCGGTCATCACGATGCAGCCCACATCGGCCAGCATCGGCAGAAGCCGGAGCGCATACAGCGACACACCGATCGTATGCTCGAGTAGCCACGCCATCCACGCGATCAACGGAGGCTGGTCCATGTACCCCCACGCCGGATGCTGTCCACACGCCAGGTAATACATTTCGTCGCGGAAATACCCGTAGTTTGGGGCTGCCACGAGATAGATCACCGAGCGAACCAGTGCGACGCAGTAGACAAGTCCCACACCGGGCGACATTCGACTTAAGAGCGAAATGGGCTGAGAGAGCGCCGTATCTTTGATTGCCGACCTCCTGGTTTCAAATTCAAAGGGGCTGAGTTCGTGGCCATTCTACGGGGTCTGGACGGCTCCTGGGCTCGGAACTCAAAAGAAGCACCGGTGTACCGTTGATCTGAATACGCACTTCGACTGTGCGCGGTTCAACCGAATAAAGAAATATCAGATCGCCCCGGCATGGCAGCTCCGGACATATCAGCTGTTTGGGCAAAGACGTGCTCGTTGTTCCCGGGGTACGTGGGGATCGTGATGCTTGACTAGCAGTTGACTGGCAAACCGGAGGTCAATTTCTGAAATCAGGCGATTACACTCATTGAGCCCGTGGGCAATTGCACTCTTGTGCCATGAACCCACCCCATTGTGCCATTTGATGTCGCGTTGAACTGAGGTCTAATCACTTTAACGCGACCCCGAGAAATCAGTCCCCCCTCAGCTCGCTCATAAATTATTTCATTTCTTTTTGGCATCAGGAGTGGACCGTGCATTTTGTCACAATGGCACATCAATTGGCGTGGATGGAACATCCAGCGATCTGGCTGTGTGCGTCCTGCGCAATCCTGTGGCTCGTGTTGCGTGTGGTTCGATCTCCGCTGGTTCGGACCGGCGTTCTGCTGATGCTATGCGGACTGGGGATGAATGCCTTGGTAACCGACAGCAATGCAGGGGCGATGCCCGTGGTCGGAATGCCGTCCACAGTGCGTCCGGCAAGCCCGATGTGGCAGGGTGCGACGTTTGAAACGCGGATGCCACTACTGGCAGATCAAGCACGGCTCGGACTGTTTAGCATCGGCGACCTCGTTCTGCTCAGCGGGGGTATGTTAATTATGACGATTTGCATGCGGCGGACCCTTGAACGCGCCCGGCAGGAGAGCCGCAAGAGAACCGACTACTCAGGCCCTTTCCGCTTTTAGGATTTCTCGGCTGCCGACTCGTAGCATATGGATGATTGTTGTAAACGGGCGATAACACAACATTCTGCCGTTCGTTTGCCAACCCCGGTCGATCTCTATAGGAACCATCAAACCGTTCAGCTCCGTCATCGTTACTTCTTTTGACCAACCGGGGCCGCTTTCGCGTCGGCCGATTTGTTCCACCCATGGAAGCGCGAAAGGTCGCCCGCGTTCCAAGCGTCGCGGAGTCCAGGGGCGCTCAGGTCCCAGTCGGGGCGGATCTCGCTCATCACTGTGCGCAGGTCGTGCCATAGGTCGACCACGGACGGACGGCCCCAGAACCAATAGCCGTTATAGATGCGGTGGACCACGAGGCCCGGCTTGAGCACGAGCGTGTGTGGAATCATCGGGTTGTTGTCCGGGTCGGTGTACTCCTGGATGTCGAGGTCCTTCTGAACTTTTCGCTCAGGATCGGACAGGAAGGGCCACTGGGCGCCGACCGACGCCCGGAACTCTTGAAGAGTGTGGTGCTCGTCGGTCGAGATCGTGACGATTTGGGTATACGCAACGGCGATCTTCGGATAGAAAGCGGCGAGTTCCAGATGCTGCTGGTGCTCCTTGGGGCAGTAGTGGCCACGCGCGAGCGTGAGGATCAGCGGGTCTTCGCCCTGAAGCTCGCTGAGCTTGCGTAATGCTTTCGTATGATCGGGCAGTTCGTAGTCGGGGAAGGCGCTTCCGGGCACGATGTCAGAACGCATAATGAAGATCGGACTCCTTCGATGGGATCGCGTGATGATGGTAGCTCGGCACCGGCCTGCTCCGCCACCATGTACGCACCGTGGCAGTGGTCCGGTAGTTCGACTTGTGGACCACACTTAGGTGCCCGATTAACGTTGTCGGACAAAACCTATGTGCGATGCGAAAAGAAAGGAGCGGAAACGTTCGCTATGGGCCAGTCGCGGAAGTCATTGCTATTCTGTACCCAAGCGATTACCACTCCTCATCGGATAGTTGCTCTAAAAGAGGCGGTTGCACCAACCACGACCGCCAGCCCCACGAAATCCTCCAAGTCACCCGCGATGAGCGCCTCAATGTCTTCCGGCAGGAGTGCGACAAGGAGCAAGCGTTCGGTCTCGATGTTGGGTGGCCTCTGCATCATGATTGTTCCTCACAGGCAGTCGGCTGGTATCGGCTGGTTTTCTGGACAGAAGAATACACTCCTCATGATGAGTGTAATGGCGATGTTACGCCAACAACCCGGTGGACTTCACCAAGTCTTCGGCTTTCATTGACTTGCCCACACTTCCGCCATAGCATTCTTGCCATGATCGGCCAAACCATCTCACACTACCGCGTCATCGAGAACCTCGGCGGTGGCGGGATGGGTGTAGTGTACAAGGCGCAGGACACGGTGCTTGGGCGCTATGTCGCTCTTAAGTTTCTTCCTGAAGAGCTAGCCCAAGACCCGCAATCACTCGAACGATTCCGCCGTGAAGCACGCGCGGCTTCTGCTCTGAACCATCCTAATATCTGCACCATCTATGAGATCGGCAAAGACGGTGAGGAGTCCTTCATCGCCATGGAGTTTCTGGACGGGCTCACGCTGAAGCACCACATCGCTGGAAAGCCCATGGAGACGGACGTATTACTCGGTCTGGCCATCGAGATTGCCGATGCGCTGGATGCGGCCCACGCCGAAGGCATCGTGCACCGCGACATCAAGCCTGCAAATATTTTCGTCACCAAACGCCGGCACGCCAAGATTCTCGACTTCGGGCTGGCGAAAGTCACGCCGGTTCCCGGCAACCTCGATCCGGCGAGTGCGACGGAACAGTTGACAGCGACGGTTGAAGAACACCTGACCAGCCCCGGAACGGCCTTGGGAACCATCGCTTATATGTCGCCGGAGCAGATACGAGTCAAGGAGTTGGATGCCCGCACTGACTTGTTCTCTTTCGGAGCGGTGCTGTACGAAATGGGAACTGGCACACTGCCGTTCCGCGGAGAGAGTACGGGAGTGATTTTCGAATCGATCCTGAACCGGACACCCGTTCCTCCCGTCCGGCTCAATCCCGATCTCCCGCAAAGACTGGAAGAAATTATTGACAAGTGTCTGGAAAAAGACCGCAACCTGCGCTACCAGCATGCCTCTGAGCTTCGCGCCGATCTACAACGGTTGAAGCGGGATAAAGATTCGGGGCGGGTAACGGAGAGTGCGAAGGCCGTCGCCACAGCTGGTATCGGGAAATACTGGAAAGCAATCGTTCCTGCCGCCGTGGCTGTGCTGCGTTTTCGGTCTTGGGTTATTTCTATTTTCATCGCGTCCCCAAGCTCACCGAAAAGGACACGATTGTCCTCGCAGATTTTACCAATACGACGGGAGACCCGGTATTTGACGGGACGTTGCGGCAAGGCATGGCGGTGCAGTTGGAGCAGTCGCCTTTCCTGAGCCTGATCTCCGATGAGCGCATCCAGCAGATAGTGCAAATGATGGGGCAGCCAGCCGATGCGCGGCTTACCCCGGAAAGCGCGCGGGAAGTATGCCAGCGGACCGCAAGCGCGGCCGTCCTCGACGGATCCATCTCGAGTCTTGGCAGCCAGTACGTGCTGGGGCTGCGCGCCAGGGACTGCCGTACTGGAGAGGTTCTCGCCGAGGAGCAGGTGCAAGCGGCAAGAAAAGAAGACGTACTGAATGCCCTGGGTCGAATTGCCAGTAAATTCAGGACCCGAGTGGGTGAATCCCTGGCCACAGTTAAGAAGTACGACACACCACTCGCCGAGGCCACTACCTCCTCACTCGAGGCCTTGAAAGCCTATAGCGCAGGCTTGAAGCTTCTTTCCTCAAACGGTTCGGCTGCCGCCTTGCCCTTTTTCAAGCATGCCACCGAGATTGATCCCAAATTTGCTATGGCGCACACCCTACTGGGACGCATGTACGGTGACATTGGAGAATCGGTACTTTCCGCGGAAAGCACGACCAAGGGCTATCAATTGCGGGATCGCGCGAGTGACCAGGAGAAGTTCTTTATCGCCGCCTCCTACGATATGCAAGTTACGGGCAACCTGGAAAAGGCGCAACAGACCTGTGAATTATGGGCGCAAGCCTATCCGCGCGCGAGGGAAGCCCACGGATTCCTGGGAGGCATTATCTATCCTGTCTTCGGCAAATATGAAGCGTCAGTCGAGAAAGCAAAAATAGTGATCCAGCTCGACCCTGACTTCGCCATCGGATACGGCATATTGGCCTTTAGCTCGCTCGCCCTTGAGCGCACAGAGGATGCAGAGCGTGCAGTTCAGCAAGCCCTCGATCGCAAACTGCAAAGAGATGATCTTGATGTGCTGCAATACGAGATGGCTTTTCTGAAGGGAGACAGGGCGGGAATGGAGCGGGTAGCGGCGCAGGCGCGGGGAAAGCCCGGCGCAGAAGACTGGATGCTCAACTCCGAAGGGTTTGTGTCCGCCTATTCCGGGCACCTGGAAGAAGCAAGAAGGCTATCACAGCAGGCGGCGGACTTGGCGAAGCAGGCGGAGCAGCGCGAAAGGGCGGCTGCTTACGAGATGCAGGCATCGCTGTGGGAAGCGTTCTTTGGGAATAAGATTCCAGCACGACAAAGAGCTACAGAGGCGCTTGACCTTTCGAAAAGCCGGGATGTGGAATATGGAGTCGCGTTCGCACTGGCTCTATCGGGGGAGTCTTCCCGGCCTCAAACGCTCGCAGACGATCTTGCGCGTCGCTTCCCGGAGGACACCCTGGTCAGGTTTACTTATGTGCCGACCCTTCACGCACTTCTCGCCGTGAACTACAGCAAGCCTGTGGTCGCGATCGAACTGCTTCAAGCCGCGATTCCCTATGAGTCGGGAATGAACACCTTGGGACAAGGAAGCTTCTACCCTGCTTATGTGCGAGGCGTGGCTTGTCTGGCCACCCGGAACGGGCGAGAAGCCGCGATCGAGTTCCAGAAAATTATCGACCATCGCGGAATTGTGATCAGCGATCCCATTGGCGTCCTGGCGCACCTCCAATTGGGCAGGGCATACGCACTCGCTGGCGACACCGCCAAAGCGAAAACCGCCTATCAGGATTTCCTCACCCTCTGGAGAGATGCCGACCCCGACATCCCCATCCTGAATGACGCCAAGGCGGAGTACGCGAAACTGGGATAGGGCCGTAGGTCACTCTCCCACTGCCCATCCTCCAGTTCGTCTGGCTGAGTGATTCTTAACCGCTGTAAACAGGCGTTTATACTCACAACGACCAGGCCCAGTTTTAGGGCTTCCACTCCCGCACGCGCCAACTAGTTGACCAGATACGACCTACGGCCTAACATTAAGCGCCTAAAGGGGCTGAGCTTCGCCATGGACCGCGAAACGTCTGGCCAGAGTTCGAGCAGCGCGACCTTGATCGGCCAGACGGTCTCCCATTACCGCATTCTGGGTAAACTGGGCGGCGGCGGGATGGGCGTCGTCTACGAAGCGGAAGACATGCGGCTCGGCCGCCATGTCGCCATCAAGTTTCTCCCCGACAATCTCACGGGCGACAGCAAAGCCATGGAGCGCTTCGAGCGCGAGGCCCGCGCCGCTTCCCTGCTGAACCATCCCAGCATCTGCACCATTCACGAAGTCGAGGACCATAACGGCCATCCCTTTATTGTCATGGAGAAGCTCGAGGGCGAGAGCCTGAAGCAGCACATCCGGGGCAAGGCGATGGACCTCGACGAATTGCTCGATGTCGCCATTCAGGTAGCTGACGCTCTCTCTGCTTCCCACGCCAAAGGCATCATTCATCGCGATATCAAGCCGGCCAACATTTTCATCACCTCAAGCGGACAGACCAAGGTCCTCGATTTTGGCCTGGCCAAGTTGTTGCGCAACGAGCGCATGGCTACCAGCGAGGAGACGCCGATCGAAGATTCCCTGACCGCGGTGGGCGTGATTCCCGGGACGGCGGTGTACATGTCTCCCGAGCAGGCGCGCAGCGAAGAGCTTGACCCGCGGACCGATCTGTTTTCCTTCGGCGTCGTGCTCTATGAAATGGCGACGGGCAAGAAGCCGTTCAGCGGCAACAACGTGGTCATGACTCTGGACGCGGTGCTGCATACGAAACCTCCGTCGCCTCTCACTCTGAATCCGGCCATTCCCAAAGAACTTGAGGCCATTATCGGGAAGGCGATGGAGAAGGACCGCGACAAGCGTTACGCGACCGCGGCGGAGATGAAGGCCGACCTGCAGCACCTGAAGAAAGAGACGGAGTCCGGATTGACCCGGACCAGCGGGCGGGAAACCTCGGTCAAGCGCGCCACCACCAAGACCTTCCAGAGTTCGAGCAAACGCCAAAAGTACCTGCTGATTTGGGTGAGTGCTTTATTGGTCACCGTGCTGGCGGCGGTTGGGACCTGGTTCATCAAACATCGCACCGCAAATATCGAGTCCGCCAAAAATTCGATCGCGGTGCTGCCGCTGCAGAACCTCAATGGAGATTTCAGCGTCGACTACCTCCGCTACGCGCTGGCCGATGAAATCGCCACCACTCTCACGTATTCCCGCACCCTCGACGTTCGCCCTTCTACCGTCACCAGAAAGTACGTAGGTGCCGACCTCGATCTCAAGCTGGTGGGCCGCCAGCTCCACGTGGCCACCGTCCTAACCGGGCACTTTCAGAAACAGGGGACACGTCTGCTGGTCGCGGTAGAGGCAGTCGAGACCGGCACGGAACGGCTGATATGGCAGACCAATCTTACTGGTTCCACGCAAGATCTGATCGGCATCCAGGAAAAGCTGTCCAAGGACGTCCGTCAAGGATTGCTGCCCATGCTGGGCGCAGCCGGCGGCTTCCTAGAGACCAGCACCCGGCCCAACAATCAGGAAGCCTACGATCTTTACTTGCGTAGCACGGCCGCATCCCACGACTCCGCTCCCACGCGAGACGCGATCAAGAGTCTGGAAAAGGTGGTCGAACTGGATCCGAACTATGCTCCGGCGTGGGCCGAACTCGGCCAACGTTACTATTACGACGCGACCTACTCGAATGGAGGCGAGCAGACCTTCCAGGACTCCAATGCCGCTCTGGAGCGGGCGCTGGCGCTGGATCCGAACCTGATCGCGGCCGCCTCGCAGCTGATCGTTAACCGGGTGGACAGAGGGGAGTTAGGCAAAGCCTACCAGTCCGCATCGGCGCTGGCACAGCGTCGTCCGGAGAACGCACTGGCCCATTTCACTCTTGGCTATGTTCAGCGTTACGCCGGGATGCTCGAGGAATCAACCCGACAATGCGACACTGCCCTCACGCTGGCTCCGGGCAACTATCAGTTTCGCTCCTGCGCCTGGGCCTTCATGGAGCTGAGCAAGTTCGACCGGGCCAGAGATTTTATCCAGGTGGATGCGGGCTCGGAGTGGGCCAATTACGCGACGCCATCGTTATTGCTGCGCGAAGGAAGGGTCGCGGAGGCCCGGGAAGCGGTGAAACGCATGACCGATGTTCCCCAACACCATCGCGATCTCCTGGAAGCCTGCCTGGGGACCCGTCCACCGTCGGAGCTGGATCGCATGGCGCATGATGCCGAGACCAGCCAGCCATCAGACCCGGACCCCGAACTCTCTTACTATCAGGGGGCGATTTACGCCTACTGCAACAAGAAGGATGCCGCCTTCCACATGCTAAAGACCGCAGTGGAATCGAACTATTGTGCCTACTCCAACCTGCTTAATGACCCCCTGTTGCGTGGCCTGCACAGCGATCGCAGGTTCGACGAGTTGCTCACAGCCGCGCATGAATGCCAACAAGCCGTACAGGCAGCCGCCACACCGCAGAACCACTGACTCGGGTAGGATTAAGCAGGCGGTCAGCGGCTAACTCTTCGTTTCCCGCGCAGTCCATATCCATATAGAAGAGGAACACCAGGAAAAATCTTGCCTCTCATCTCGGACCACCACAATCCCATACGTATGAAAAATGCTGGTCATGGATTTTTAAGCCCCCTGTTTCTCCGCCTGCGCACCCTGTTCGTAGTTCTCGCAGTGCTCGCGGTCCTCGCGATGCCGGCGGCACCGACCCAGGCCCAGGCTCCCGCAACCCCGACCAGCCCCGTCGATCCTCTGCCCCCGGACACCGGTGCGGCAGGCTTGAAGCAGATGCTGGTCCGCCTCCAGACCACGTCCCGCCTGATGCAGACCGTGGCGCATCCCGACGACGAAGACGGAGGCATGTTGACCCTCGAGTCTCGCGGCAAGGGAGTAACGACGCTGCTGATGACTTTGACTCGCGGCGAAGGCGGCCAGAACAAGGTCGGAAGCAACCTGTTCGATGTGCTGGGCGTGCTGCGCGCGCTGGAGCTTACCGCATCCGATCGCTACTACGGAGTGGAGCAGCGCTTCAGCCGGGCCGCCGACTTCGGCTATTCCAAGAACCCGGATGAGACTTTTCAGAAGTGGGGAGGGCATGACATCCCGCTAAGCGACATGGTGCGAGTGATCCGAACTTTTCGTCCCGATGTGTTAGTGGCACGCTTCTCCGGGACGGACCGCGATGGACACGGACATCACCAGGCCTCCGCGATTCTGACCAAAGAAGCATTCCGCGCGTCGGCAGACCCGAAGCGGTTTCCCGAGCAGATCAAGGAAGGCCTGCAACCCTGGCAGGCCAAAAAGCTTTATATCGGCAATGTCTGCGGCTTTGGCGCGAGCACCTGCCCTGCGGAGAATTACACCATTCGGCTGAATACGGGACATGTGAACCCGCTGCTGGGCATGTCGTACATCCAGTTCGCGATGGAAGGTTTGCGACACCAGCTTTCGCAAGGCGCGGGTGGGTGGTCGGTTGAACCGGGCGATCGCTACACCTACTACAAGCTGGTGGACTCGGTGATTCCGTCCGCTACGGACAAGGACGGACACGAAAAAGATTTCTTCGATGGAATAGATACGAGTTTGGGGACCCTGATTTCTCCATCTGATGCCCCGGCCAGGAGCGAGCTCGCGGGAGTCGAAGCGAACATTGCTGAGGCGGCAAAAGCGGCGGAGAAGGACCCGGCCAGTGCGGCGGCGCCATTGTTCTCGGCGGTCGAGTCGCTTGGCCGTCTCGAAGGCCGACTCCGCGCCAGCAACAGTACCGGCAATAATGAAGACCGGCTGACTCGCTTGATCGAGAAAGAATCGCAGGCCCGGAGCGCACTTAATCTTGCGCTCAGTCTTTCACTCCAGGCCACGCTGGTCTCACCGGAGGGCTCAAAGTCTCCCCCGGCGCCAGGAGAAGACCCGTTGGCCGCGATCTCTCCCGGCCAGAAAATCACCGTCAGAGTGCAGCTGCACAACGGCTCGACCCATGCGCTGCAATTGCGTTCTCTATTTCTCGAAGGACAGGTAGAGGACAGCGAACAGAAAGAACATATTCCGCCAGTGCAGCCAGGAAAGGATTATCAGACGGATTTCCACCTGGATCTGCCGCCGAACACTCCATCCACGCGACCCGCGTTGCACCGCAACGATCCGGAGCGCGACGGCGTGTATACCGTGGACCAGCCGCAATATCAGACACTGCCCTTCCCGCCACCACCGTTTCGAGTTAGCGCCCACTACGATGTACCCGACCTCGCCTCTCGAACTCGTGGTGTCGCGCCCAAAACGCCCGAGACCTTGCCCGAAATTTCGGCCCCGGTGCTGGTGGCGTTCACGGATGAGCAGGGAGCCGAGCAAAAGCGTCGGCTGGCTGTGGTCCCGGCGTTCTCGGTCGAACTGGAGCCGGGCGAGCAGATCATTCCGATCGCGAATGGTTCCGAGCGCAGCGTCAAGGTGGGCGTGAGTTCGAACCTGACCGGAGTTTCCACCGGCAGTCTCCATCTGGAGGCACCCGCCGGCTGGCGGATCGAGCCCAAAGAAATTCCCGTCGAGTTGCGTGAGCGCGGGGACAAGAAACATTTTGAATTCAAAGTGGTTCCGGGGAGTCTGAAAGAAGGTCACGCCCAGATTCGCGCCGTTCTGAGAGCAAGGCGAAAAGAATTACAGCGAAGGCTACAACTTCGTGACTCGTGAAGATCTCGCGAGCGCCTACTACTATCAGCCCGCGCTGCAGCGCGTCAGCATCGTGGATGTGAAGGTCCCGAAAGATCTTAAGGTTGCGTACATCCCGGGCGCCGGGGATGAAATTCCAACCGTGCTCCAGCAGATCGGAATTGATGTCAACGTGCTCCCGGCGGAAAAACTTGCCAGCGAAAACCTGACGCAATACGGGACCATTGTTTTAGGCATCCGCGCATACGACACGCAGAAGGACGTTGCGACCAACAACAAGAAGCTCCTGGACTACGTTTCCGCGGGCGGCACGCTGATCGTGCAATACAACGCCAGCACCGGCGACTTTAACAGCGGCCACTTCACTCCGTTCCCCATGAGCTTAAGCCGGGGCCGGGTTTCCGTCGAAGAAGCTCCGGTAGAGATTCTCGCGCCTGACGACAGCGTCTTCCACTTCCCCAACCAGATCACGCAACGCGATTTCGACGGCTGGGTGCAGGAGCGAGGTTTGTATTTCGCGGACCCGTGGGACAGTAACTTTCGGCCTCTGCTTTCATCTCACGATCCAGGCGAATCGGCACTCAAAGGCGGGCTGCTGCGCGGGAAGTACGGCAAAGGGACATACATTTACGCGGGGTACGCTTTCTTCCGTCAGTTACCCGCAGGGGTGCCAGGAGCAATTCGGTTGTATGTAAATCTGCTGGGCGCGGGACACGAATAAATCGGTCGTTGGAATGGGAACCGTCGTTAGTCGTTGGCCCTTGGTTGTTGGAAGGCATCGCCAAAACAAGGCTCCCGCATAAAACAACTCGCGCATTTAGAAATGCACTCTATGGCTGAGGCCAACGACCAACGACCAAGGACCAACGACGGTTTCGTCGGTTCTCAAGCTGACGACCGACGACTGACGACTGACGCCTCCTCCCTCATCCGCGGAATTGGCGTGAGCAGCGCCACTGCGCTGAACATGATCGACATGATCGGCGTGGGACCGTTCATCACCATCCCTTTGATCGTGGGCGCGATGGGTGGACCTCAGGCCATGATGGGCTGGATCCTCGGCGCAATCTTCGCCATGTGCGACGGGTTGGTATGGGCGGAACTGGGCGCGGCCATGCCCAAGTCGGGCGGATCGTACAACTATCTGCGCGAGATTTATGGACCGCGTCGCCTCGGACGGCTGATTTCTTTTCTCTTCATCTGGCAGCTCTCTTTCAGTGCGCCGCTTTCGGTGGCGTCGGGAGCGATTGGGCTGGCTGGTTACGCGTCCTATTTCTGGCCTGGGCTCGAGCGTCAATACGCAGACTATCTGTGGGAATTGCATGTTCCATTGCTGGGACCGCTCCAAGTACGCTGGCTGATGTCGGGGGCCACGTTCGTTGCAATCTTTATTGTTGTACTGGCCGTGATCTTGCTCTATCGCAAAATCACCAGCATCGGATGGATGTCCAAACTGCTTCTGGCGGGCGTGCTGATTACCATGGGCTGGATCATCATTGCGGGATTCACTCACTTCAATGCCGCGCGCGCTTTCAGCTTTCCGGCAGGCGCTTTTACCTTGTCACATAATTTTTTTCTGGGGCTGGGCTCGGCCATGCTCATCGCCACTTACGATTATTGGGGCTACTACAATGTTTGCTTTCTGGGCGATGAAGTAAAGGACCCGGGCAAGACTATCCCGCGGGCGCTGCTGCTATCCATTCTTTTGGTGGGATGTCTATACGTGTTGATGAACATCAGCATTCTGGGGGTGGTGCCTTGGCAGGAGATCACATATACCGGCCACTCCAATCGCGGATTGTATGTGGTTTCCATTTTCATGCAGAAGATTTATGGGACCTGGGCGGCAAATCTGGTGACTGCCCTGGTGATGTGGACGGCATTTGCTTCGGTCTTCTCGCTGCTGTTGGGCTATTCTCGCGTGCCTTACGCCGCGGCGCTTGACGGCAATTATTTTCAGGCCTTCGCCCGGGTGCATCCGCAGCATCGCTTCCCTTACGTCTCTTTATTAGCCTTGGGTGGAGTGGCAGTGCTGTTTTGTTTTTTTTCGCTGGCCGACGTGATCGCAGCTTTGGTAGTGATCCGCATCACGCTTCAGTTTCTGGTGCAGGCCGTCGGCGTGATCGTGTTGCGCATCCGGCGGCCTGATCTGCCTCGACCATTTCGCATGTGGCTGTATCCGCTGCCCGCATTGCTGGCTTCGGTCGGTTTTATCTTTGTGCTGGTTTCGCGCACCAACTCACTGAAGCAGGTTCGCTACGCGCTGGTTATTCTGATTACAGGCATCGCCATCTACCTGCTGCGGGCATGGCGAAATAAGGAATGGCCGTTTGAACTCAGCCAGCTTGTGGCGGATGGGACGGCAAGCCACTGACTACCATGTCCGAAGCGCTCAAAACCCCGGCACCCGCCACCCTACCTCCGCAGCGGGCGAATTCGGCCTTGGCTCCCCTGGGCGAGCCCCTCTTCCGCTCACTTTGGATCGCCGCCGTAATTTCCTACACCGGAACCTGGATGCAGAACGTGGGCGCGGGCTGGCTGATGACGCAACTCACCATGTCTCCGTTGATGGTCAGCCTGGTCACGGCCGCAACTACGCTTCCGGTGTTCCTCGTGATCCTTCCGGCGGGCGCGCTGGCGGACATGGTTGACCGCCGCAGATTTCTTCTCATCACCCAGAGTTGGATGGTCGTGGCTGCAGGTGTACTCGGCGTGCTCACGCTTTTGCACCATGTCACGCCGTGGATGCTGTTGCTGTTCACTTTCATCCTTGGGCTGGGCGCAGTCATGAACGACCCGGCCTGGCAGGCCATCACGCCGGAAGTTGTGCGCCCGGAAAATCATGCCCCGGCAGTGGCCCTGAATTCTGTCGGCTTCAACCTGGCTCGCGCCTTCGGCCCGGCGCTCGGGGGACTAGTGATTGCGGCGGCAGGCTCGGGTGTTGCGTTCCTGCTGAACGCGGCATCGTTTTTCGGCGTGATCTTTTTTCTGTATCGATGGAAGCGTCCGCACTACGAGCAAGTGGCAACCGGGCGCGTGCGCGATGCGCTGGTCGCGGGTCTGCGTTACGTTCGCGGCGCGCCGCAAGTGAGGTCTATTCTGATCCGGACGGGAGCTTTCAGCCTGGCTGCGAGTTCCCTGCCCGCGCTGCTGCCGATTCTGGCTCGTCCGCACGGCGCGACTGGATACGGCCTGCTGCTGGGATTCTTCGGCCTCGGAGCTCTCGCCGGCGCGGCCGTTCTGCCTCGCGTTCGCAATCGCTTCTCCGTGGATGGACTGGTCGCCTTCGACATCCTGCTATTCGCCGCCATGACGTTCGCCGCCGGACGCGTCCAAACATTTTCGCTGCTCTGTCTGGTATTGTTTGCCGGCGGCACCGCGTGGATCGGAATCCTGGCCTGCCTGAACATTGCGGCGCAGACCATGTGTCCGTCGTTCCTGCGAGCGCGGGCGCTGTCCATGTACCTGCTGGTTCTGCAGGGAGGCATGGCATTGGGCAGCACGGTCTGGGGAGCTCTGGCGACTCGAGTCGGCGTCCCGGCCGCTCTGTTGTGTTCAGCGGTCGCGATGGTTGTGGGACTGCTGGCAGTCCGCCGCCATCGCCTTACGTCGCAGCAACTTGAACTAACGCCGTCAATCGTCCGGGATTAAATGTAGGCGCGAGCGCACTCGCTCGTGCAGCAGTGGGCACGGACCAAGTGGGTGTGATAGTAGGTTCAATTTTTAGTCACATTTCAAGGAGAGTCTTAATGAAGAAGCTTCACAAGATGACTGCCTGTTTGCTCTTACTCAGCGGCATAGCTCTCGCTCAAGCCGCGAAACCCGCCGAACCCAAAACCGTGACCCAGGTTCTGGACAGCTCCCTGACCAACGTGGAACACGAATTCGTTCCCGCCGCCGATGCCATGCCCGAGGACAAGTACTCTTTCGCTCCGACCACAGGCGAGTTCAAAGGGGTCCGCACGTTCGCTCAGCAGGTCAAGCACGTGGCTGCCGTTAACTACATATTGGCCGCGGCCATCCTGGGAGAGAAATCACCGGCAGACACAGGCGGAGAGAACGGCCCGGACTCGGTGACGAGCAAGGCCGACATCATGAAATACTTGAAGGATTCCTTCGCATACCTTCATAAGGCTACCTTAACTGTAAACGACAAAAACCTGGTCGCCCCCATCAAGAATCCCTTCGGGGAGGGCACGTCGACCCGTCTGGCGCTGGCCACCGTCGCGGTCGGCCACTGCTTTGACCACTACGGACAGATGGTCGAATACCTGCGTCTGAACAGCATTATTCCACCTGCCAGCCGTTAGAAAACAAGCCTAGTCGGCTGGGGAGACAGGAGTATTTGTCCCCCAGCCGAACCCTCTTTATCCCTATAGCACGAGAGTGCCATTTACACTTCCGGGCGCCGACCGTAGTTTACTGGCTTCCCCTGAGTTCTGTAGAGAAGCATGCCTGACAAGTATTGGCGCTTCCACAGGACGCTACCGCAAGCGCCGGTGTCGATGGGCGCGGCGGGCCGGGAATGAGTCCCAGGAGTGGTGGAAATGAAAACCAGGAAACATCGTCGGATCACGCCGTCGTCATCGAGCGCTGCCTTCGAGCGCGACTGCCCGGCGCGAGATCGAGCACTTCAAGAGAGCTCTTAATTCCTATGCGGACCGCTTTGCCAGCGAACCTCATCTGAGTTTTGAACAGCATTTCTTCCGCCTCGCGGCCGCAAACCGGCTGGCGGAAGGAGAAGAGCGGCGGCGCAGTTAGCCGCGTCGCCTGGTCCAGGCTTTGCCCCGGCCAGCTCCTTGTTTGGTGATGGCTGTAGCGATTAGTTCCGCTTCAAGCCCGCGTGCCTGAAGCTGCCTTCGCACGTGTGCCTTGGCGCGTTCTGCGCCCACTTTGTCATCCAGAAAAATCAGCACCGACGGTCCGGCTCCGCTCAGGACCGCGCCGAGGATTCCAGCCTGTCGCGAGCTCTTGCAACGCGGGCAACAGCGGACACAACGCTGCACGGTAAGGCTGGTGCATACGGTCATCCAACGCTGAGGCCAGCAGATCGCGTCGGCCCTGCACGAAAGCCGCCAGCAGCAACATGGAATTCTGGACGTTGGTGACAGCGTCTGCCCGCGAGTATTCCGACGGAAGGACGCCGCGCGCGCTGCTCGGTCGACAGCGCTTCGTCTGGAACCGCCAGCAGCAGCGGCCACTTCCCTTTCGGAATCACGCAAGCAACTTGAGCTTCGCTCTCGGCCGACATTCTCGCTACGGCCAGTCCACCCATCCAGCAGGCCGCCGCGTTATCGGGATGATGCTCCCGCCGCGAGGCTTCGCCGACGATTCGGCTGTCCGTCCAGCGCAACTTGCCAAAGTGCACGGCCAGCGCGATTCCGGCGAGGCGCGCCGCGGCAGACGAGCCGCAGCCTTTGCCGATTGGAATCTGGTTGTCGATGACGAGTGCGAGCGGGCGTACCGGCTTGCCGGCGTCTTGCAGCACTTCACGATAGGTCGTGAGGATAAGATGGTTTTCCACCCGGCCGCAGATATCGGCGTCGCGACCGCGCGCCGTGATGGAAAATTCATCGGCGGGCGTGGCACGAATTTTCAGGAACAATTCGAAGGCGAGAGCCGCGGCGTCGAACGCCGGACCGAGATTGGCCGACGTTGCGGGCAGCACGAGTTCCAGTGAGGAATTGGCGCGATTCTTCTTTGCAGTTTTCATTGGTCGGGATTTCGTTAAGCCTACCTACTCATCCGAGGCGTCATGCTGAGCTTGCGAAGCATCTCGCGTGTAGCGCATGTGCAGATGGTCGGCAGTCGTGCCGATGCGCGCCAGGTCCTTCGGGACTAAAGTCCCTCAGGATGACTCCGAAACTGAGAAATGGCTAAAAGAAGCCAACACTTACTTCCTCGGGTCGGTCTGCTCCGCGTACTCCAGCACCTTCACCACGGCATTCGCGCTGGCGTCGAGCACCATGGGAGCGCGCTGCCGCGGAGCCAGACACCTCGGCCGCTTCCTCTTCGTGCTCGGTGCCGGCAAACAAATCTCCGCGATGGAACTTGAGCGTGAAGTCAGGGTCCTTGAGCAGGTTGCCGGTCAGGATCAGCACCACGGATTCGTTCTTCTTCACGAATCCCTGTTTCACCAGCTTCTTCAATCCCGCGAGAGTCACCGCCGAGGCGGGTTCGCAGCCGATGCCGTCCGCTCCAATTTCCGCTTTGGCCAATGCCATCTCAACTTCGCTGACCTGCTCCACCGTGCCGCCCGTGGCTTCAATCACGCGCACGGCTTTTTTCCACGACGCCGGACTGCCAATCTTGATGGCAGTTGCCATGGTCTCAGCGTGGACTGAAATGAGTTGCTTGCCTCCAGTCTCACGCATGGTTCGCACCAGTGCGTTCGCGCCTTCGGCCTGAATCACTGAAAGCTTCGGGAGACGGGTAATGAGACCAAGCTGCTTCATCTCCAGCAGCGCCTTGCCGATCGCGGAAGAATTCCCCAGGTTCCCTCCCGGAACGATGATGTGGTCCGGAGGCTGCCATTCGAAGCGTTCCATCAACTCGACAGCGACGGTTTTCTGGCCTTCAAGACGATACGGGTTCACCGAGTTCAACAGATACACCGGCATGCGCTGCACTACTTCATCAAGCACGCGCATGCAGCCGTCGAAGTCAGTCTTTAACTGGCAGGTCACGGCGCCATAGTCGAGCGCCTGAGAAAGTTTTCCCCAGGTGATCTGACCTTGCGGAATCAGAACCAGGCTGCGCATTCCTGCACGAGCAGCGTAAGCTGCCATCGAAGCTGAGGTGTTGCCCGTCGACGCGCATGCCACCCAGCGAAAGCCTCCCTGGCGAGCGAAGGACGCGGCTGCGGTCATACCGGTGTCCTTGAAGGACCCGGTAGGATTCATGCCCTGATGTTTAGCGAAGAGCTGTTCAACTCCGGCGGCGCGTCCGCAGGAAGGCAGTTCATACACCGGCGTGTTGCCTTCGCGCAGAGTGATGACGTGGTTCCAGTCATGCAACGCAGGAAGGAGTTCGCGAAAGCGCCAGACTCCGCTTTCATCGAGGGGATTCCAAGAGGTGCGGCGTTGCAGCCAGAGTTTCCTGAGGCCCGCTGCATCCAGGCCGGCGGCACGCATGCCGGCGCTGGTCTTCCAGCCGGGAAAATCTACTTCCAGGAGATCGCCGCACTGCGCGCAGCGGACGCTTTTGGCGCCCTCTTCACCCACGGCTCCGCATGCAATGCAGCGCAATTGCGAGACGCCGGTTTCCAAGTTGGATGCCACTGCGGCCTGGTCAGTCATTCCACATCTAGCATACGGGATGGATGAATCACTTGTCTCCACGCAGGTATTGATCAGTCTTGTTAATCCAGTCGGCGCGTGGCGGATTGAAAATATCGACGGCTACCGTGTCTTCCAGTGCCTCGGCCTGGTGCGGCATATTCGAGGGGATGGTCAAAACCTCGCCGCCTTTTACCACAATGTCTCTGCCGTCTATCCTGAACTTCAGCGCGCCTGCCAGAATATAGCTGAACTGTTCATTGTGATGGCTGTGCAATGGGACGATGCATCCCTTCTTCATCAGGATGCGCGCCACCATGATGGCCTGTCCGACCACAAACTGGCGCTGCAGTAGCGGGTTCAGGTCTTCGAGTTCTACGGTATGCCAGGGAATATGTTTCAAGTCCACTTTAGCAGGGCTTTTCGCCGCTGCCTGGCGATCGGCGCTCTTGGATCGTGCGGCTTTACGGGTAGCTGGCCTCGCCGGCTTGCGTTTTTTCGCGACGCGTTTAACTTTTGCTTTCGCCATTGCGATGCACCTTCCCTGAGAGTGAAGAGAGTCCGCCCAGCTTACGGGATGTTCACGGTCGTCGCAACAGGCCGCGTAGGGGCGGAGAGGTCGTGCGCCCATGTAAGCATTATTTAAGTTCCGTTGAGGACTGCCGATGATTGCTATTGCAGGCTTCTTATGCGTCCCTCCCCGGCGAAATCAATACCGGCGTTTGCGGCAGCGACACTCGTGGCGATCGGTGCAGGCGTCCTCACCGGCTGGATCACCGGGTTTGAACCACTGATGACCGTTTTGCCAGGCTTGATCCGGATGAAACCGAATACGGCGGCAGCATTCCTGTTTGCCGCCGTGGCGCTGTATTTCGCGAACAGCGGCAAGCTCGGTTCTGTGCAAGCCGTTTGCGCCCTGGTGGTGGCGGCCGCGGGTGCGGTGACCCTGGCTGAATACGTTTGGAGTATCAATGTCCATGTCGATCAATTTCTTTTTCGCGACCCGGTGCAGTTGCGGTTTCCCGGCAGAATGGCGCATATTTCCGCAGCCAATTTTCTCGTGACCGGAATCATGCTGTATCCATTCCGCTTTCGAATCCGCGAAAAAGTTACGGACGCTCTGGCGCTGCTCGTCTGCTTTGGCGCTACCTTCGCCATTGTTGGTTATCTCTATGGCGTCCCTCTGCTGTACGGCTCGGTCCGCTACACAGCCATGGCAATCCATACCGGCTTCGGTTTTCTCGTTCTATCTCTGGGTTATCTATACATTCCGAAAAAGGATGGTTTTGTAAGGATCTTCCAGGCGGAGACAGCAGGCGGAATCGTGGCGCGGCGACTGGTGCCCCCAGCTATTCTGATTCCGATCGTAGTGGGAGCAGTTTTCAACCGTTTCAATTTCGGCCAACTCAGACTGGGCATCGCCTTCATTGTGGTGTGTAACGTTTTGTTGGTCGTGGCATCGATCTGGAATCTGGCGCACGCGCTGGACAAATCAGAGATCAAGCGGGAGATGGCCCTCCTCGCGTCCGAGACGGACTCGTTGACCGGCATCCACAATCGGCGATACTTCGATCACCGGTTACCGGAAGAGATTGAACGATGCAGAAGGTACTCCAGACACTCGTGTTTGATCCTGTTCGATGTCGACCACTTCAAGATTCTTAACGACCGTTTCGGCCATCCCGCCGGGGACGCGGTCCTCAGGACTATCGCCCAGGCTTGTGCAGTCAGTCTTCGGGCAACCGATATTCTGTGCCGTTATGGTGGCGAGGAATTTGCCATCGTCGCGCCGGAAACCAGCGGCGAGGACGCCATCATCCTGGCCCGGAAGCTTCGCACTCTGGTGGGAGAGTTTCATTTCAAAGTGCCCATTGCCGTCACAATCAGTCTCGGTGTCGTCGAGATTGGCGGCTCTGTGATGTCGTCTGAAATCGCAATCGCCGCGGCCGACAAAGCGTTGTATGCCGCCAAGAAGCTCGGCCGTAATTGTGAATGTCTATACGGCGGCGTTGGAATACCGCAACTGGACCCAGTTCCGCTTTAGACCCCTTGCCCAGTTAGTCTCTGAACGTTAGTCTGGGATTGGTTCATTCTCGTGACGGGATGGGCGTCACGCCCGTCGGGCACGGGTCTCTACATGACGGGCGAGGACGCCCGTCCTCCGCTTAAGGAGCAGGCATGAAAAAGCACAAGCATCGTCCCGAAACCGAAGCGGTTCGCGCCGGCACCGATCTGCACAAGAAGGATGGACCGGTCATTACGCCGATCTACCAGACTTCCACTTTTGAAGTCAGGGACAACGATCAGCAGTTGCGTGCTACTTCCACCGACATGTTTTACACGCGCTACGGCAATCCGACGAGCACGGTAGCGGAAAAATCCGTGGCGGAACTGGAAGGCGCAGACGCCGCGCTGCTGTTCGCTTCCGGCATGGGCGCCATCACGACGTCAATGCTGACCTTGCTGAAGAGCGGCGATCACGTCGTTGCCCAGCGGGACATTTATGGCGGCGCCACAAAATTTTTCAGCCAATGGCTGCCCAAGCTCGGCATCGAAACTACGTTCGTGGACACGACCGAATACGATCAGCATGCTCGCGCCATTCGTCCGAACACGAAATTGCTCTATCTGGAATCGCCGACCAACCCGTTGCTGCGCGTGATTGATCTGCAAAAAGTGACTGCCCTGGCCAGGCAGCACAATCTCATCACCTTCATTGACAGCACGTTTGCCACGCCCATCAACCAGCGCCCGGCGGACTTTGGCATTGATCTGATCATGCATTCCGGCACCAAGTATTTCGCGGGCCATGCCGACCTGATCTGCGGCATCGTGGCCGGACGCCAGGACCTGATTCAGAAGATCCACGAGACACGCACCACGCTGGGCGGAGTCATGGATCCCCATGCCGCATGGCTGCTGCTGCGCGGCATCAAGACGCTGGCGGTGCGGGTGCAGCGTCAGAATGACAATGCGCTGCGCGTCGCCCAATTTCTGGCCCAGCACGCCAAGGTGGCGCGCGTGCACTATCCGTTCGTCGAAGGTCATCCCCAGCGGGCTTTAGCGATGGAGCAGATGCACGGCGGCGGCGGCGTCCTGAGCTTTGAAGTGGATGGCAGCGGAGAAGACGCCAGGCATCTGTCGGAAGCGCTACGCCTGTTCACGCTCGCGCCGAGCCTGGGCGGCGTGGATTCACTGGTCAGCCTGCCCGTGCTGACATCGCACGCCATGATCTCCGCCGAGCACCGGCAGAAGATGGGAGTGACAGACCAACTGATCCGGCTTATCGGTAGGAATCGAAAATGCCGACGACCTGATCGCCGACCTGGAACAGGCCCTGACCGTCGTGGCCGGCACCCGGCAACACGCCCAGTGTCATCCTGAGCCGCAAGACACTCGTGCGTGGAGCGCACGGAGTCGAAGGACCCCTATGTCCAGGTCGCGGGCTTGTTGATGCTTGCGACCTTGAAGTCCTCGAAAATCCCTGCGAGCAGAAACTTCAACTCGTAGGGATCCTTCGACTGCATGAGTGCTTCGCTTCGCGAAGCAAGACTGCTCCGCCCCACATCACAACATCTAGAAGATGAACTTCGCTCCCAGTTGCAGGATGCGGCCATTGTGTGCCGCAGCCGGCCTCAGGTACGCATTTGCTCCCGTACAGGCCGGATCGCCGGCCGAATTGTCAGCCCCCGCGTAGCAAGTCAGAGTGCTGTTGGATTGACCGAAGGGGCTGTTGTGGGCTGCAGATCCGGTGTCCCCGCCCAGCCACGCGTATTCAATGTGGTTGAACACGTTGAAAGCTTCGGCGCGGAACTCGAAGCCCATGCTCTCCGTGATGGCGAAATGCTTGAACAAGCGCCATATCGAAGTTTGTCCGTCGCGGATTCGTCAGGAAGTTCCTCCGCATGTCGCCGAAGGTCAGACCTCTTGGAGCCGCAAAGGCCGATGGATTGTAAAGTAAAGGTCCGAAGCCTGAGAAGCCAAAGTTGGGCACGTTCGATCTTGGATCACCGATCACGTCGGGATAAGACTGCGACGAGCCCGAGCTGACTCCGTTGGCAACGCCCGCATTGTCGCCGAAGACAGCGTTGCCGGGGCTGAATGGGGTGCCACTCTGCACCGTGATAATTCCCGACCACTGCCACCCGCCAAGAATCTTGTGCGACAGGCCTGGATTCTTGAAGAAGGGCAGATCGTACACATATCCCAAATTGAATAAATGGCGCTGGTCGAAGTTGGAACTGGCGCGCGCCCTTCCCAAGTCTTGGCTGTCGAGGATAATCGCGTCTCTCGCAGAGGACGAATCGTCAATTGAATGGCTGTATGTATAGGCCAAGCTCAGCTGGAGGCCGCCCATGGTATGCCGCACCGAGGTCTCCAGACCGTGGTAAGTGGATGAGGCTTGTTCTCGCAACCCCTGCACCGACCCTACTCCGGGGAAGTTGGTGCGGAACGGATCAGGATTGCCTCCGCAGGCTATTTGGAGATTGATCAGCGCCTGACCGGTGACAGGTACGCCGCTGGGCGTAGTTGCGGTACCGCAATCGTCGTGAATAGCGCTTCCCGTGGTTGGATCAACGCCGCCGCCTATTGGCTCCCCGACCTTATAAGGATTCTGACTGGCGGGCGTTGGTGTCACCTGGTTGAGTTCGAGGTACCGGGTCAGGTGCGTTCCTTTGCTACCCACGTAAGAAACCGTGGCCACGGTATTTTTGAAGAATTCATGCTGCAAATCCAGGTGCCATTGCTGCACGTAAGGCCAGACTGCCTTGTTCGGAATGGAAATCATGGACAGCGGACTGGACGAACCCGCGGGTGTGGGTACGATCTGGTTGTACGACGTCAGATTGAAAACGCTGAGTGGTCTGCACCGTTGGACTGGCAGCAGTCTCCAGCGATTCGGCGTTGGCTTCGTTGCCGTTGGTGTGTTCAAAGAACACACCGTAGCCGCCGCGCAGCGCCGTCTTTCCATCTCCCTTCGGATCCCAGGCAAAACCAATTCGCGGAGCCGGATTAAACAGATGGCCCTTCATGCAGCTGTCGGGAACACCCTGGGTCACACCGCATTGCACGACCCCGTTGAATGGATTGCCGATGACCAGCCCGGTGGCCGGGTCGGTGCTGCTGGCGCCGGCAACATAGCGTGAGGTATCAAAGTTGAATTCCGCGTGATAACGATCCCGATATGTTCCGAATAAGCTCACCCGCACGCCAAGATTCAGGGTGAGATGGCTGGTCACATGCCAGTCATCCTGGAAATAAGGTTCGAAGATCTTATAGCGATTGTAGAACTTAGGCTGTGCGCTACTTTGGGCGAAGGAGGACACGTTGCCCATCAACAAGTCCGCAAAGGCGTTGCCGGTGCTAATGCCTGCATTGCTGGTATCAAATGTGAGCACGCCGTTGGTGGCAGTTCCCGGGGCTGCGAGTTCATTCTTCTGGGCTGCCACAAAGTACCCGCCAAATACCATGTTGTGCTTGCCGACAATTTTGGTGACGTTGTCTCGATAGGTGTAGGTCGGATTGGAGTTGTAGGGACCGTTCGGCAAATATCCTACGTCTTCGCCGAAATTGAAAATGCCGCCACCGCCCAGGCTGATTCCCGGAACCTTTCCCTGGTCTGCGCCTGGGAACAACCCTAATGTCATTGCTGGCCGGCCGCTGCCATGCGCCGACCGGAATCAGCGTGATGTGGTCGGTGGTATAGCTGGCAACAAACTCGTTCAACAGAGTGGGGGAGAGGGTCGCGGTCAGGCGAGCTACCATGCTTACGCCAGGCCCGCCGAAATTCGTCTGAATGGTCGGAAAACTCGTTCCGTTAGTCCACAGCGGCGTGGGGTAAAGCTGGTTCCAGGAGTCGTGGATGTAACGGAAATTCCCGCTGACCTTATCCGTGAAATTGTGGTCCACGCGAACCAGCTCTTCACGCCAGGTGGTGGGCAACGTTGGAGAAGCATTCCAGGTGTTGGTTCCTTGCGTGGGTTCGGGAATTTCGGCCGCGAGCGCGGGGGAGTTGACAGTATCTATGGGGACGATGTTTCCGGGGAACGGCAAACCGGTGGCAGGATCAACCGGACAGTCGCTTCCCGGACACAGGTCGCTGAAATCGCCGGCGCGCTCCGCCAGCGACGGCACGATTACGCTACCGAGATTGGCCGGAACCCTCTCCTTGCGCCACTCCTGCGACCAGAAAAAGAAGGTCTTGCTGCGGTCCTTGTTGTAAACGCCCGGGAATGAAAACCGGCCCGCCAATGGTATATCCGAAATCGTTCTTCTTGTACGGCGGAACGGTGCTCTGCGGAAAGGTGGTGGCATTGAAAATGTCGTTCCGCACGAATTCATAGGCATCGCCGTGAAACGCTTTAGTGCCCGACTTGGTTTCCACTTCTACCGTGCCGGAACCATTGCGACCGTACTGCGCGCCATAGTTCGAAGTCAGAACTTTGAACTCGGCAATCGCATCCAGGCTGGGATAGACATTCAGCGTGGTATTGCTGCCGTTGTCCATGTTGTCGCCGCTATCCAGTTCCCAGTTGTTGTACTCGGTGCGGCCGCCATTCATGCTGAAGGAAACGTTGCCGCCCACACCCACGCCGGCGTCATCCTGTCCCGACTGATTGCTGACTCCGGGCACCAGGGTGGCTAGCTGGGTAAAGTTGCGGCCGTTCAATTCCAGCTGGGTGATTTCCTTGCCGCTAACGGTGCCAGAGAGATCGGAGGATTGGGTTTCGACCTGTCGCCACGGTCGAGCCTTCGACCGTGACCTCGGTATTCGCCGCCCCCACTTGCAGCGCGACGTCAGCACGCGCTTTTTGTCCAACTTCCAGCTTCACGCTTTTGGCTTGGTACTTCTTGAAGCCAGCGGCGACGATGATTAGATCGTAAGAACCGCCAGGCACGGCGCCAAAGAGATAGTCTCCGCTTTGATTGGTTGTGCTGGTGCGGTTAACGCCGCGCTCGGGACTGGTGAGCGTCACCTGGGCGTTGGCGACGGCGGCGCCGCTCTGGTCAGTGACCGTACCGGTGATCGAAGCAGAGTCCTGACCCCAGGCGGCCAGCGAAAGAGAAAGACAAACACCCAGCCAAAGCAAGCGGGACTTCATAAATACCCCCAGATATTTTTCGAGCCAATTTCTGTTTGTTTCAACCCACGAAGGTTGCTGAAACCAGTTTCCATCAAAAATCCTACTTGTGTTCTTCCTTAAAACGGGGAACCATAGTCATGCCCGCATCTAATCCGGTAACCCTGCTTTGGCCTCGGGCTGGAGGCAATTTGCGTGAAAGGGTTTATTAAAACGAATCAATGGCTCGAATATTGCGGTAGTTGGACCGCCAGTGTCAAGAAAAAAAGACGGGAAATAATGCCGATCGGCTTTTTGAATGATGGGGCAAATCGCGGTTTTTGACCATGTTTCCGCCTAGAGCAGGCTGCGAGTGGACTCTCGCACCGCTAATTCGGGGGCCATCTTGCGGTGTACTGCCGTTATTTCCCGTTTTTCCAGTACGGCATTGATGCGTTCGATCGCCAGGTTCGCCGCCATCGCTCCCATTGCTTCCATAGGTTGGCGAATTGTGGTGAGCGGCGGGGTGTACAGACTGCACGCGGCGACGTCGTCAAAGCCGATGACCGAGCAATTTTCCGGAACCCGCAGACCTGCCTTCGCCATGGCACGTATCGCGCCAAATGCTGTCATGTCGTCAAACGCCATCAATGCAGTGAATGGACGTTTCCGCTTGATCAGTTCCTCGGTTAATTTGTAGCCCGCTTCAAAACTTGAAATCGGGTCCCCGGATTCCGGAAGGTCCACGATCAGGCGTGGATCGAGTTCCAGGCCAACGGTCTTGGCAAACGAGCGCACACCCTGCCACCGAGGCGCGCTGTCTCCCAGAGTCTTGGGCCCGCGGATGAAGGCAATCTTGCGATGTCCCAGCGAGTACAGGTGCTCTACCGCCGAGTATCCTCCCATTTCGTTGTCCACGATCACCGAGCTGACGGAATCGGTCTGCAGTTCGCGCGCGATCATAATGCTGGGAATGCTGCTCTTTTCAAGGTCTGCCAAAACATCGATATCCACAAATAACCAATTGGCCAGCACGATCAAAGCTTCCACGCGGCGGTCGAGCAGCATCTCCAGATAACGCTCGAAGCGGCTGCGTTCGTTGTGCACATCGGTGAGAATCGGCAGGAAGGACGATTGGTACAGAGAGTTCTCAATGCCGCGCAGGATCAGCGTGCAGTAGGGATCGGTCATGTCGAACACCATCACGCCGACGGTGTGACTGCGTTTGCTGCGCAGCGAACGGGCAAACAGGTTGGGGCGGTAGCCGAGTTTTTTGGCTGCCTTTTCAATCCGCTTCTTGGTCGCCGGCGGAATGTAGCGCGCCAAAGGAGCATCGTTGAGGACGATGGACACAGTAGTCGAGGAGAAGCCGCTCTCCTTGGCGACGTCGCGAATGGTGATCACGGAAGTTTTAACCATAAGAAAACAGCACTTGGCAATTAGCACTTAGCAATTGCCCGCGCCTAACAGCTTTCTTTGCCGCTTTGCTCCGGCGAACCCACTACCTCGGCGTCATCCTGAGGGACTTCAGTCCTGAAGGATCTCGCGCGGACCACCACAACTGCCATACAAGGTACCATCCGCTGCGCGCCAGATCCTTCGCAAGCTCAGGATGACCCCATCATAGAACACGTCTAAAATTAGTTAGCGACGACGAATTAGCAATTGCACAGGGCACTTAGCCAAATGCCAATTGCTAATTGCCAAGTGCTATTGTATTTGCTGCCCGAATTTCAGCGCGGACACTACAGCAGAGTGAAATCACTGTCAAGGTTCCTGGTCCCGGTCTTGTTCGTCCTGTTCGCGTTCCCGTCGGGTGCGAAGACCCAGACTGCACCCGCAACCGCATCCGCTGCAAGCCCTCAGCAGTTATTTCAGCAAGGCGAAGCTGCCTTGAAAAAGAACAATCTCGATCTGGCTGAGCGCTCTTTCCGCGGAGTGCTGGCACAGGACCCCCAGGCCGCCGGCGCGTACGCCAACCTGGGCGTGATTTGTATGCGGCGCAAGCAGTGGCAACAAGCACTGGAAATGCTGCATAAGGCCGAACACCTGGCGCCGGAAATCGCCGGCATTCGTCTGAATATCGGCCTGGCGTACTACCGGCAAAATAATTTTCGAGCCGCCATCGCTCCCTTTGAATCGGTGGTGCGCGACGCGCCGGATTCCTATCAGGCACGTTACCTGCTCGGACTCTGCTACTTCTTCACCGAGCGCTATGCCGATGCTACCAGCATGCTCGAGCCGCTGTGGGCACAGGCTTCAAATCAGCTGAACTATCTTTACGTCTTGGGCATTGGCGCCGGCAAATCGAATCGTCCGGAACTCGAACAGCGAGCGCTGGGCAGGCTCGCTGAAATCGGCCAGGACTCCGCCGAGTTGCATCTTCTTCAAGGCAAGGCGCACATCAACCGCGAAGAGTATGACGACGCTGTCAAGGAGCTCGAACTCGCGGCCAAGGCCAATTCGAAACTTCCCTTCGTTCACTTCAATCTTGGAATCGCTTACTACAAGAAGCAAGACTTGGCGCGGGCTAAAGAAGAATTCCTCAAGGACGCGGCCCTCGAGCCTGACGTGGCTTACAACTACGATCAACTGGGACTGGTGAACGCGCTGCTGGGAAACAACCAGGAAGCGGAAAGCAATCTGCGCAAGGCGTTACGTCTTGATCCTTCGCTGGCCAGCGCACGTTACCAGTTGGCTCAAATCTATCAGCGAGAAGGCAAATTTCCTCAGGCGTTGGCCGAGATCGATGCTGCGGTAAAACTCGATCCCGACAACTCCAGCGTCCACTACCTGCGGGGGCAGCTGCTGCAACGTCTCGGCCGGACCGAAGAGGCCCGCGCCGAAATGGACACCACCACGAAAATGATGAACCAGCAACGCGACAAGCGGCAGAAAGAACTCTATGGCGGCCCCACGCCCAATCCCGAGCTCACACAGGAGCCACAGTAGGCCGCTTTTTGGTAGACTGTGGGCCACTCGCGGCTTACTCCACCACCTCGTCCGCTCTCTCAAGGATGAATGCTGCTGAAGGAGTTCCTGTCATGAAAGCATTGAAAATTATCGGGATCGTGGTTGCGGTCCTCATAGTCATCGCCATTGCTCTTCCCTTCCTGATCAACGTAAATAGTTTTCGCCCCAAACTCGAATCGGAGCTGACTGATGCGCTCGGCCGGCAGGTCAAAGTCGGCAATTTGAGTCTTTCCATTCTGTCCGGAAGCGTTTCAGCGGAGGACCTTTCGATCGCAGACGATCCTGCATACAGCAAAGATCCTTTTATCCGGGCCAAGTCCTTGAAGGTGGGCGTGGAAGTGATGCCGCTGATCTTCTCCAAGACTTTGCACGTCACCGACATCACACTGGACCAGCCCGAAATCGCTCTGTTGCGTGATGCCTCCGGGAAATGGAACTTTTCCAGCCTGGGTAACAAGTCGGCGAAAGCCGCTCCGGCAAGCGGACCCTCGTCCACCCCGGACCTCTCCGTCAGTAAACTCGACGTGAAGGACGGCCGCCTGTCAGTGAACCGCGCGAACTCTTCGATCAAGCCTCACGTTTACGACAACGTGCAGATCAGCGTTCGCAATTTTTCACCGACGTCGCAGTTCCCTTTCACTATCAGCGCCAATCTTCCCGCTGGCGGCACCGCCAAGCTTGAGGGCAAGGCGGGCCCGATAAACTCGGCGGACGTTTCGGAAAGTCCGATTGAGGCGCAGATCAACGTCAAGGGTCTCGACCTGACTGCTTCGGGATTCGTCGAGCCGTCCACCGGAATTGCGGGCGTCGCCGACTTTGATGGCACCCTCAACTCCGACGGAAAGGCCCTGCGCACCAGCGGCACTCTGAAAGCTGCCAAACTCAAGCTCGCGGTGAAGGGCACGCCGGCACCCGAACCGGTGACCGTGAAGTACGCCACGGACTACGACTTGAAAAAGCAAGGAGGCACACTGACCCAAGGCGATGTCTCGCTGGGCAAGGCTCTGGCCAAGCTCACCGGCAGCTATCAAAGTCAGGGCGAGGCCACGATATTAAACATGAAACTCAACGGTGACGGCATGTCGGTGGACGATCTACAGAGTTTTCTGCCCGCACTTGGCGTCATTCTGCCTTCCGGATCGAAGCTGCAGGGCGGAACGCTTTCCGTAAACGTGGGAATCACGGGACCGGTTGACAAGCTGGTGATCGTCGGGCCGATTCGCCTGGCGCAAACCAAACTGGCGGGCTTCAATCTTTCCTCCAAGATGTCCGCGATTTCGGCGTTGTCCGGATCGCAGAGCGGATCGGACACCTCGATCCAGAATCTGAGCACCGATGCGCGTGTAGCCCCAGAGGGGATCCGCACGCAGAATGTCAATCTGACGATTCCGGCGCTGGGTACA
Organism: Terriglobia bacterium; assembly: GCA_963812835.1. GTDB lineage: Bacteria > Acidobacteriota > Terriglobia > Terriglobales > Acidobacteriaceae > JAIQFF01. Next base: position 413,308 of record CAWEWN010000004.1, on the reverse strand, counting down.
GTCACGGGAAACGGGACCATCAGCCCGGCGGGCGGACTCGATTACAAAATGAACGCCAGCCTCTCGGGCGGCGCCGTGACTGGGCTTACGCAACTGGCGGGAATCGGCGGCAAAGGCGGCAGCATCCCCTTCTTCATCCAAGGGACGACTTCGGATCCGAAATTCATGCCCGATGTGCAAGGCATGGTCGGCAGTCAGTTGAAAAATGGCCTGGGTGGCGCTCTGGGAGGATTGATGGGAGGCAAGAATACCAATCGGAAACTCCCCTTCTCCCGTGGACGCGCTGGGCGGCCTGTTCGGGAAAAAGAAAAAGCAGTAGAAGAGCCGACCTCGGACGTCAGACTTCGGACTTCGGGCTCAGCCGCCGAGAGCGTCGTTGGTCCTTGGTCGTTGGCCTTTGGTCGTTGGCAAGGATTGCCGCCGTGGCTGGAGGCCAACGACCAACGACCAAGGACCAACGACCAATGACGTTCTTTTTAAGGAGCCCATTCATGGCTGAGAGAGTGCCTCAAAGTCTTTCCAATCACGACCGCTATGATCCCCCGTTCCACTTCTTTGTTCTGCCGGTATTTGCGATTACCGTGATTGTCGCGATCGTGGATGCATTCAGACACCCGGGTTGGGGCACGGCGTGGCTGGTCGTGTTCGCGGTTGCGGCCACGACTGCGGTGCTCAAGGCTCGCGCCTACGCCCTGAAAGTGCAGGACCGCGTCATCCGGTTGGAGGAGCGGCTGCGAATGGCAATACTTCTGGACAAACCGCTGCGCGCCCGCATGACTGAACTTTCGGAATCGCAGCTGATCGGGCTGCGCTTTGCCTCCGATGCGGAGCTCCCCGCCCTGACCGCGAGAGCCTTGTCAGAAAAATTGTCCCGGAAAGAGATTAAGAAGGCCATCACCCAATGGCGGCCGGATTACTGGAGGGTGTGAGGATAATGTGGGCGCGAGCCGTGGTGCGGCTCGCGCCCAAAGGCTTTTTTCCACTTCTCGGTTTCGTGCAGTTGCTGGGCCAGGTAATTCTCGATTCCCATCTGACTGATGGCGTGAGTTGCCCTTCCAGCCAGTCAATATGCTCTTCTTCGTCGGTGAGAATTCCTTCCAGAAGATCGCGTGAACCGTTGTCTCCCGCTTTGACGCAGGTTTCGATGCCGGTGTTGAGGCGTTTCACGGCGTCGTACTCGACCTGCAGATCAAACTCGAACTGCTGCTTTACGTTCTGTCCGATATTGATCTTGAAATAGTCGCTCATGTTCGGCGTGCCGTCGAGATACAGGATGTGCTCGATCAGCTTTTCGGCGTGCTGCATTTCCTCGATGGATTCCACCCGGACGTGCTTGGCCAGCTTTTCGTAGCCCCAGTTCTCGCACATTTCCGCATGCAGGAAATATTGGTTGATGGCGGTCAATTCCGCTTTGAGCACCTCGCTTAAGACTGCAATGACTTTGGCATCACCTTTCACAGTTCGCCTCGCAGCATGAAGATGGGGAAAATAAAGCAAGAAAACTATAGCACTGCGGCAGCAGCACGTGGGGGCGGACACTCTTGTCCGCCGCTTTTGATTTTATGAAGGCGCGAACGTCCTCGCTGGTGCGGGGTTACCCTGGCCCGGGAGGGCCAAGGCAAGAGTCGAAGTTGAAAACCTAAACCAAAGTCAAAGGCGGCGGGCGAGGGTGCCCGCCCTACACGAACGTGCTTCAGTCGGCGGCGATGTCCTGGGCGGGAAGCGGTTCTACCCGGCGGCGGGACGAGCGGTTGGGAGGCAGACCGGCATCGCGAATCTTGTACAGAAGAGCGCGGTAGCTGATGCTCAGAGCGCGGGCCGCCTGCTTGCGATTCCAGTGGTGGGCCTGCAGAACTTTCAGGATGACCTTGCGCTCCAGTTCCCGGGTGGCCTGGCGGGTAATCGTCTTCAACGCGATCGGCCCATCGAAGTTCAGGTCAAGAGTGGGAAATTCCTGCTTGTGCGCCATCAGGTCGCTGCTGATGACTTCTTCGTTGCCCAGGATCACGTAGCGCTTGATCAGGTTTTCGAGTTCGCGAATGTTGCCCGGCCAGTGATGCTTCTGCAACGACGTCATCAGGTCGCCGGAAAGAACGCGGGCGCGGCAGTTGTATTTGCGGTTGTAGTACTCGAGGAAATATGTGACCAGGTCCGGAATGTCCCCTTTGCGTTCCCGCAAAGGCGGCATCTGGAGATTGACAACGTTGATGCGATAGAACAGGTCCTGACGGAAAGTACCGCTTTCGATTTCCGCTTCCAGTATCCGGTTGGTGGCGCAGACGACGCGCACTTCAACTTTCTTGTCTTCCTGAGCGCCGATGCGGCAGAACTGACCGTCCTGCAGCAGCTGCAAAAGCTTGGACTGCAGACCCAGGTCGAGTTCAGAGATTTCGTCGAGAAAGAGGGTGCCGCGATGGGCCAGTTCCACGCGCCCGGGCTTCGATCCGTAGGCGCCGGTGAAAGCACCTTTTTCGTATCCGAAGAGTTCGCTTTCGAGCAGCGTGCCCGGAATTGCCGGACAGTTGACCTTCACGAAGGGACCCGTTCGCCACGGAGATAATCCGTGGATCATGCGGGCGATGATGTCCTTGCCGGTACCGCTTTCGCCCTGGATCAGGACGGGTACGTTGGCGCTTGCGACCTTGTCCATGCGGTCGCGAAGTGATTGCATAACCTCAGAGCGGCCGAAAATTACGGCCTCAGGCGGAAACTCGCCAAGTGAAGTAGCCAGCGAAGTGACAGATGGAATAGTTGTCATGAGTGATCGTGTGGCCCCAGGGCCCGTTCGTACGAACCTTGATGTGCACCCCAAGAGCCAAACCGTGCCAAGACGGATCCTGGGTGCCCGGAATTTACCTAAACCATTTGCCTATATTGGCTTGCAAGGATTCGAGGCGAAGAATTGCTGGTCCGACGTAACATCTTAAGGACGGCCGGGTGGCCTCAAATACGTTGGGGGCTATGGGAAAATGTTTTCACAGCGCGGAAGCAGCTTTCCTTGATCGGGAGGTAGGCAAAGCGGGAGTCTCGAGCAAGGGGCGCGAAAATTTGAGGCCCACCAAGTGATAGCCATCGGCGTGCGTCACCCTCAACGTTCGTGCCCGCAGATTGCGAGCTGCCTTGGGCAAGGAGTTCGCGACGGCCAGAGGAGCGCTGGGAATCTCCAGTAAAACCTGCGTGGAGAGCGGCAAAGAGCGGCGCACGGCGACTAAAGCGCCACCCGCTGAGATGTTAAGCGCGGTAGCGAATTCGAGGATCTCCTTGCCTTTTTCGTCGCGGCTGCGCACGAAGACAGGTATTGCGATGGGAAGACGCGGCCACTTACGGCGCTCTGCTGCGAGATTCGGACGCTTCAAACGGACCTCTTTGAACCCAAGATAAACCTACCTACCGCACCTTGGGGGCCAAACCAGCGGTACGTGGATTGTGGTTGCCCCTAAGAAACCCTAAGAATCCGGCTAGATTCGCCTGTAAGTCCTCCATTACAGCCCTAACACAGCCTGGGTATTTTCTCTCTATGTTCGCCCCACAAATGCCATTTAGTGACCATCTATGAAGCGCTTAGGAGTGCAAGGTTTTGCTCATCCAGTACCATTGAGTTGCATTTTCCGTTGACAGCGGTGAGGCTCTGTCATACGATTTGGCAGCACCAAAATTAAAATAAGCTGGGCTATTTTCGTCCCCTCCCCGTACAAGCCAAGCCTTGAGTTTTCCACATATGGGAGTGGTGCCAGAAAAAGCGCTTGTGTCTCGGGAGGCGGAGGCTGGGGTCGCTGGAAAAGCGCCATCCCCGGCCCAACGACCTGCCGGAGATCCCCTCACCTACGAGGAATTGCTCCAGGAGTACAACCAGCTACGCGAGCGTTCCGGACGCACCACCAACGCCCTGGCATCGGCTGCGCACGACCTTAAGACCCCACTTTCGATCCTGAACGGATACATCGAACTACTGCAGAATGAGAAGTTAGGCTCGCTCAACGACCGGCAGCGCGAGATCCTGGGCGATATGCACACCAGCGGCCAGCGCCTGCAGAGTTTCATACAGGACTTCCTGAGCTACAGCGCCCTCGAAACCGGCGAGATGAAGATGCGGTTCGAGACGGGCAACGTCAATCCCTGTCTCTCCGAGGTCTGCCGTCTGTGGTCGCACCGCTTTCAGGAGAGAGGCCTCGCGCTCTACTTTCTGGCGAACGAAAAACTGCCAGAGTTGGCGTTTGATTCGGCCAAGCTGCAGCGGGTGATCTCGAACCTGCTGGAGAATGCCTCGAAGTTCACACCCGCCGGGGGCACCGTCTGGCTGCACGCCGAGCCCTACATGTGGGAGCGCCGCAGCCCGAACAGCTCGGGAATTCCGAGCGAGCGACGGCGGCAGAACAATCCCGCTGCCCAACTCGGTGAAAGTCAGCGTGTCCGACACCGGACCGGGAATTCCGGCTGAGTATCACATTGAAGTTTTCGACGATTTTTTTCGGCTTGCCGCAGAACGAAGCGCAAACTGAAGGCATGGGACTGGGACTCGCCATTGCACGCCGGCTGGTGAGTGCCATGGGTGGGAAGATCTGGGTGGAGAGTGAACTGGGAGCGGGCGCGAAATTTTCATTTATCCTTCCGCTCAAACCAGTCACCGCTGCACCAGCCAAAGGGAAGAACGAAATGACCGAAGCGGTCAACATTTTATTGGTTGATGACGAACCGGGAATGCTGCGCTACATCCGCACCCTGCTTGAGGTGGATGACTACAGCGTGCAGACCGCATCCACCGGCGAAGAGGCCCTGCAACAGGTTGAAAAGGGATTGCGGCCGGACCTGGTCCTGCTGGACCTGCTGATGCCGGGAATTGACGGCCTGCAGACGCTCGAGCAGCTGCGCGGGTTGGTGCCGGGACTGAAAGTCGTCATGCTCTCCTGCGTCAGCGATACCCGCAAGGTGGTGCAAGCCATCCGCCTGGGCGCGCAGGATTATCTTGACCAAGCCCTTTCAGAAGGCCGAGCTGACCACGGTCATTGATCAGTGTCTGGGGAAAAACCAACAGAATTTGCCGGGCGAAGTGGAAGAGCTTTACGACGACGTATTTTTCGTGGCGGCCAGTCCGGCGATGCGCAAGATTCGCTCCCAGGCAGCACTCGTAGCCAACGTAGATATTCCCGTCCTGATGCTCGGAGAGAGCGGCACGGGTAAGGAAGTCGTAGCGCGGCTGATTCACAAGCTATCTCCGCGCGCTCATCGAACATTTCTGAAAGTGAATTGCGCCGCCGTTCCCGGAGACTTGCTGGAAAGCGAGTTGTTTGGCCATGAAGCGGGAGCGTTCACCGGCGCTACCCATGCCAAGCCGGGCAAGTTCGAACTCTGCAACAAGGGCACGATCCTGCTCGACGAAATCGGCGAGATGCCGGCGCTGTTGCAAGCCAAGCTGCTGCACGTCCTGCAGGACCAGACGTTCTCGCGCCTGGGCAGCCGGTCCGTGATCAAAGTGGACGTCCGCATCCTGGCCGCGACCAATATCAACATTCCGGAAGCGCTGGCCAGCAAGCGTCTGCGTGAGGATCTCTACTACCGGCTGAATGCCTTCACCATGCAGTTGCCGCCGCTGCGGGAGCGCAAGGAAGAAATACCCATTCTGCTGAAGCATTTCATGTCTCGCATGGCAGAGCAGTACGCGCGACCGCCGTTGCCGCTTTCGCCCAACATGCTGCAGGCCTGCCAGGATTATTCCTGGCCCGGCAATCTGCGCGAGCTGAACAACTTCATCAAGCGCTACCTGGTGCTGGGTGACGAGAAGCTGGCGATCCAGGAGCTGCAGCCACGCGACGACGGCCACGCTGTGCGACCCGACGCGGCGCACACTCCAGCGGAGCCGGGTGGCGGATTGAAGTCTGTGGCTCGCAGCGCCAAGGACGAAGCCGAAGCGGAAGCGATCCGTCAAGCGCTCGACCAGACCAACTGGAACCGCAAGCAGGCCGCAGCGCTGCTTCAGATCAGCTACAAAGCTCTGCTCTACAAGATCCGCCAGTACGGCATCGCGCAATCGAAGAGCCACAAGCTCACCGCCGGCGCCTAGGCTGGTTAGCTTTAAGGTGAATCGCTTGCGCCATGCTCTGTTCGTGCGCTCAAATAATCACGCCTTCGGCATCCAATTACCATGCAGGCCTTGAGGGACGCGCTGAGGCATGCGGATGACCGCGACCGGCTCGGCATCTACGTGGGCTGCGTCCAGCAGGACCAGATCACTGGTACGGTTGACGGGATCGAAAGCGTAGATCGCAAGATAGCCATCATCCTCACCACCACTTCCTCTGGGGATGAATGTGGCCTCTCCAGCCACCCGATTGCCGAAATCATGGCGAACAATGTCACCGGTCTCCGTATTGACCTTCATCATGGTATTGAAAGTGGCCGAAGGCGGGTTGGCGATCCGAAGCGTGTCGGTCAGGGTCGGCACGTAGACATAACGGGTAGGCAGCGCGTTGAGCGAGTCGTTGATGCGCGGAAACTCGACAACGATATTTGCGATTTCTGTGTCGGTGATCTTGTGGCCCGCAAGATCGATGCTCATCCGGTGCAGAGTCGGCGGTTTCTGACTGTTCGCCGCGTAGCCGAGGTTGAGGCGGTCATGGCGAACATAGTCGAGGAACAGCTGACCACCGCGCTCGAAACCGTTGCCGAAATGAAAGACGAAAAACGGATCGGCCTCGAGCCATTGGGTGGAACTGCCGTCGAGCGCGATAAGACCGATGCGGGTGCCGAGGTCCGGCCGCCATTGCAGCAAGGGTTTTCCCGACTGCGCCGCTTGCAAGTCGAAGATCGCGGGACAAGCCAGCAGCACGATGTGCTGTTCGGTCAGAATGAAGTCGTGAATCATGGTTGGCGCCGCGAGAGCGATTGAGAATGTTTTCGCGAGATTGCCGGAAGCGTCAATCTGGTGGAATTCAACCTTTGGCTCGCGCAAAGAATAAGCGAGCATGAAAAGAGCGCCGGTTTTGGGGTGATGGCGGTTGTGCGCGCCAACCTTGATTGATGTATCCGTACCGGCCTTCCACTCGCCGATCGTGTCGAGGTCCATTGTCAATTCATAGCAGGTAGTCGCTTCGTCCAATGCGAGCAGATGACCGCCGTGGCGCAGAACACTGATGAATGCGCCGTCTTTGAGTGGTCCAGGGTCCCCGCCCGGACCGATAAGCGCCGGGTCGATCGGTACCGGATGCGTGAGGCTGCCGTAAATTGCACGGCCAGCGCGCCGCTCGGTCACAAGGCCGCTGGTTTGAACGAAGCGGTTACGGTAGCGGGCCTGCCCGTTGTCGAAGTAGACGGCGTGGACCATGCCATCGCCGTCCATCGGATAGGAGTAGTAGATCGGCTTGAAAAGTGGATTTGGTCCATTGCGCATGTAAGCGCCACTGAGGTCTCGCTGTATGCGGCCCGAGATGACCTGCAGGTTGGCAGCATCTAGTTCTCGTGCGACCGGCAGATAGTTGCCGCTAAGGTGAGGGTCGTCCGAAGTCCAGTCGACGTCCCCGGTCTCAGACGCTTTCGCAAGCGATTTGCCAACTCCCAAGCCCACCGCTGCAGCACTTGACGCGATCAATCGGTTAAACGCGCGACGCGAGATATTGCTGATCATGGCCTCTCCCTGGACCGTATATTCAGACTAGCATGAATTTTTCTTAGCCCTAACATGCTCCCACCGCGCGCTGGGGAATGGCACTCGACTCAGAAGATTAGTTTCATCGTCACGGTCAAGCACTGACGTCCGATTTTCCCATTTCTCGCAAAAGATGCGAGAAATGGGGCACCCCTTGTTTCTCGTGTGATGCTTCGCTGGGAATATAATCGTTCACGAAATGGCTCTCTCCCCTGGCACGAGGCTCGGGCCCTACGAGATCATCGCCCCGCTTGGCGCGGGCGGAATGGGCGAAGTGTACCGGGCGCAGGATACGCGCCTGGACCGCACGGTTGCGATCAAGATTCTGTCTTCCACTTTCTCCGCTGACAGCGATCGCTTGCGGCGCTTCGAGCAGGAGGCCCGCTCGGCGTCCGCTCTCAATCATCCCAACATCATTACCATCTACGAACTCGGACGCGATGGTTCCACTCACTACATCGCGATGGAACTGGTCGAAGGCAAGACCGTGCGCGAGCTGATTGCCTCCGGCTCGCTGCCCATCCAAAAAGCAATTGAAATTGCGGCGCAGGCGGCGGAAGGTCTGACCAAGGCGCATGAGGCGGGCATCGCGCATCGGGACCTGAAGCCCGATAACCTGATGATTTCTAACGATGGGTTCGTCAAGATCCTGGATTTTGGCTTGGCCAAACTGACCTTGCCCAGCGGAGAGCTAAACGAGGCGAGCCCCACGGTCGCGTGGCAGACTCGGCCCGGCGTGGTCATGGGAACGATGCAGTACATGTCGCCGGAGCAGGTCAGCGGCGGCCGGCTGGATTTCCGGTCAGACCAGTTCTCCTTCGGCCTGGTGCTCTACGAGATGGTGACGGGAAAGCTTGCGTTCCGCAGAAACACAACCGCGGAGACACTGGTGGCGATTCTCCGCGAACAGGCCGATCCGGTCGGAGCGCAGAACTCAGATGCCCCAGCTCCCTTGTGCTGGGTCATCGAAAGGTGTCTCGCCAAAGATCCCGACAAACGGTACACCTCGACCCGGGAGCTTGCACGGGAGCTCGCGGCCATACGCGACCGCTTCTCGGAGAAACCGGCGAAGCAAGCGGAAGCCCGGCCCGCCAATCTCCCGGTGCAGCGGACCGGACTAGTGGGACGTGACAAGGAAGTCGCCGCCGCCAAGGAATTGTTGCTGCGTCAGGACGTGCGCCTGGTCACGGTGACCGGTCCGGGCGGCATCGGCAAATCGCGGCTCGCGGTGCAGGTGGCGAATGAGCTGGTCGAGCACTTTCCGGGCGGCACTCATTTTGTCCCACTCTCCTCGTTAAACGATACCGCCTTGATCCCTTCCGCGATCGTCCAGGCAATGGGGATTCCGGCGGGAGGCCGGTCGCCGCTGAACCTACTGAATGAAAATCTAAAAGATCCCTCTGGCCCTCCCGTCCTGCTCCTGCTGGACAATTTCGAACACCTGATGGCGGCGGCGCCCGACGGTGGCAGAGCTGCTGGCGATGGGCCCCAATCTTAAAATCATGGTCACGAGTCGCGCGGCGCTGCACGTTTACGGAGAGCATGAATTTCCGGTGCCGCCGCTGGCCATGCCGGATGCGCAAGCACTGCCAGCTGTCGAGGTCCTGTCGCAGTATCCCGCGGTGGCGTTGTTCGTGCAGCGGGCCGATTGCGGTCAAGCCGGATTTTGAACTTACAGCAGACAATGCGTCCGCCGTCGCCGAAATTTGCGCGCGCCTCGATGGTCTGCCTCTCGCCATCGAACTCGCTGCCGCCCGGGTCAAAGTTCTTTCGCCCTCGTCCATGCGGACGCGCCTGACCAGCCGGTTGCAACTGCTGACGGGCGGCGCGCGCGACATGCCGGAACGGCAGCAGACACTGCGCGCGGCCATTGACTGGAGCTACGATCTGCTGACTCCGGCCGAGCAGAAACTTTTCCGAAGACTTGCGGTGTTTGTAGGTGGATGCACGCTGGAAGGCGCGGAAGCCGTTTGCGACGCCAGAGGCGATCTCGATTTGGACCTGCTCGACGGCATGGCGTCGATGGTGGACAAGAGCCTGGCGCAGCAGGTTGAGCCGGCGCGTGGCGAAATCACGCTTCGTGATGCTGGAGACGATTCGCGAGTACGCTCTGGAAAAACTTGAAGCAAGTGGCGAAGAGGCTTTGACGAACCGCGCTCATGCCGCCTACTGCCTGGTGCTGGCGGAAGAACAGGCGCGGAAACCAGAGTGCGCGCCGAAGATCCAGAATGGTTGGAACGCCTGGCGCTGGAACACGACAATTTTCGCGCGGCCCTGGAGTGGCTGACGGAAACCGGAGATGCGGACTGGGGGCTGCGTCTCGGCACCGCCCTGTTTCGTTTTTGGGAGATGCGCGAGTATCTCACCGAAGCCAGGGGCAGACTGGGCGAGCTGCTGAAACTCCCGGGAGCGGCGGCCCCCACCAAGGCTCGTGCGCGTGCGCTTTTTGCCGCCGGCGTGCTCGGGGTTGAGCAGGGAGATTACGCCTCGGCTGATGCTCTTCATCCGGGAGAGTCTGGAGATCTCGCGCCAGTTGGGGGACAAGCAGGGCGCCGCGGTCTCTCTGAACGCGCTGGCGGTCAACGCTCGCGACCGCGGCGACGTACCGGTTGCGCGCCCTCTGTTCGAAGAGAGCCTGGCGCTCTGGCGAGAGTCGGGCGATCCAGAAGGCTGTCGCTCGTTCTCTCAGTAACCTGGCCAGCATCGTCAAAATGCAGGGCGACAATCACCGCGCCAGTTCGCTCTACGCGGAGTGTATGTCCATCTTCCAGGGACTGGGAGACCGCATGGGCGTCGCCTGGTCGCTGAACCACCAGGGAGATGTTGCTCGCGATCAGTGTGACTCCGCAGCCGCGCGGGCGTTGTACGAACAGGGCCTGGCAATCTTTCGGGAACTCGGTGACCGCTGGGGCATTGCGGGCACGCTGGCTGATCTGGGGAGTCTGGCGAGAGAACAGGGGGATTATTTCGCGGCGCACTCGCTGTACCGGGAAAGCATAAAAATTTTCCAGGAACTGGACCATAAACGCGGAATCGCCCGCCTGCTGGAGTGTTTCGCAGGCACCGCGGCCGTCCAACTCGAAGCCGAGCGCTCGCTGCGGTTGGCGGGCGCGGCGGCCGCGCTGCGCCAGAATATCGGCGCGCCGCTGACGCCGGTGGAGCAAGCCAAACTGGAAGCAAGTCTCAACCAGGCGCGTCAGGCTTTGAGCAACACGGTGGGCGTGACGGCCTGGCTGGAAGGTTGGAGTCTACCGGTCGAGAAAATTATTGAGGAAGTGCTGATGCCCGAGGCCGCGTCTTCTTCGGGCCGCACCGAGGCCGGCTGAGGCGATGACTGGATGCTGCGAGCTCCCGCGCTGGAAGCGTCAAGCAGCCGGCGCACTGCGGAAACGCGATTGGCCGGAAGGCCGACACGCCTGGCATGTTCCTGAATGGTCGCCTCGTCAGGGGCGAGGTAGACGCAGTAGACCTTGTCGCCGGTCACGTAGCTATGAAGCCACTGAATTTCGGGACCCATTCCCTTCAAAACGTTGACCGACTTCTGGGAGACTTCCCGCAACTGGGCGTCGGATAAGACTTCCGGCTCCCGGGATTTCGCGTTCGATAACGAATTTGGGCATGAATGCTTTCCTCTGACGATACGGCTTTATCCTAGCAAAGATGCTGGGGTTTCAAGAAGGGTTGGGCAATTTCTCGGGATGACTGGTGGGAGTAAGGCCACGATCTGCGCCGAACCCGCGCTTCACCCGCGGCGTCATGCTGAGCTTGCGAAGCATCTGGCGCGGAGCGGATATGCAGTTGGCCAGGTGCCTGTGACAGTACGCGCAAGATCCTTCGAGACTGAAGTCTCTCAGGATGACGGCAGTGACAGGTAAAATTGATTGCCATGGATCTTCGATCGCTTCAAAAGCCGCTGAAAGAGCAATACCGCAGCGACCCCAGCGCGTCACACATCACGCTTCGGGCGAAAGGCGGACAGACGGATGTTCCGGTGTCGTGCTCAGTTGATATCGGACGCGCTATCTATCAGGCCGAGGCCCACAAGGGTGTCGGAGGAGCTGGCGCCGGGGCCTGTTCAGGCGATCTTTTACTGGGCGCGTTGGCGGCGTGCGCGCAAATCACCTGTCAGATGGTGGCTGCCGCCATGGGCATTCCCACCGAACGCATTGCGGTGACGGTAGAAGGAGACCTGGATCTTCGAGGCACTCTGGGGATCGCAAAAGACGTGCCCGTCGGCTTTGAGAGCATCCGTCTTAATTTTGATGTGGCAGCACCCCAGGCCACGCCGGAACAACTGCGCGGATTGCGAGAGAAAACTGAACAGTACTGCGTGGTGATGCAAACCTTGCTGCGACCGCCAAGCCTGCAGACGGAGTGGGCTGCTCAGCCCTGAACGCCCGGTTTTTGAAACCAGAAACCGGAAACCAGAAACTCATTCTTTACTGAACGACCAGCACGATCTGCTGCGTTCGGGTGGCCGCGCCCGAGGTGGCGGTGACCGTGAGATTGTAGGTGCCTGCCGGTGTCCCCGTGGTTGTCGTCGTCGTGCTTCTGGAGCCACAGGCTGCCTGGAACAACACGAGGGTGAAGAAGCAGCCCAGCAGCGCTGCCATCAGCGCCCGCCGCCGTCGTGACTTCTTTCCTCCTCCAATGCCGGCGCCCAGCAATGCCAATCCTGAGACTGGCAATAGCGCTGCATAAAAAGGTCTGCCCACCGGGAAAAGACTGGCGGGAGTGGTCACCCGCGCGGTGGTGTTGACCACCAACTGGCGGCTTTGCGGCCCACTGCTCAGGTTGGTAAAGGAAGTGCCGTTAGGAAATGTCGTCGTGCCGCCGGTGGGGGCACCCGACGAGGACAGCGTCACCGTGTTCGGAATGTTGCCGGTGGGATTGACGGTGACCGTAAAACTCGCAGGGGTACCAGCGGCGACGGTTGCCGCTATCGGAGAAACGGCGACGTCGAAATTATTGACCACGGCGACGGCCGGCGCGGCCGGCGTGAAGACCTGCGAAGTACCGAAAATACTCACCTTACCGCCATCGCTCACGGAACCCGGCTGGAACGGAAGAGCAGGCAATGTCGGGGCCAGCACGACTGTGATCGTTCCAATCTGTCCACCGTTCAACATTCCGACCGTGCAAGTCAGAACGCTGCTTGCGGGAGCCGGACAATTGCCACCGTTGGTGCTGGCGGCCGAGACAAAAGTCGCAGTGGACGGCAACACATCGGTAAAGATAATGCCGGTGGTCAGGTCCCCGTTGTTGGTGATGGTGTAGGTGAAAGTGACATTGTTACCAACGCCCACCGTAGTCGGGCTCGCGGTTTCTGTAACGGCCATGGTCAGCGTAGGGCCCAGTTTGGTAATAAATGCGTCGCTTGTCGCCGTTTATGTTTGCCTGGATCGGATTCGCCTTGGGAAAGTTGCCGGACGAAGTCTCGCCCGCAACATAGCTGTTGCCCTGCGAATCGGCCGCGATGCTGGTTCCAAAATCGTTGGCGGCTCCGCCCAGATACGTGCTGTAGTGTCCCAATGAGACCGTCGAACTCGCCGTGGTGTCAATGCGCGAAACAAATGCGTCCACCGCACCGCCCGGTGTCGGTTGGACGTGATTGTTGGCGGTAGTCGGAAAGTTGACCGAATCGGTCCAGCCGGCGACACGCGCGCCCTGAAGCGAATCCGTTGCGATGCTCAGGCCGACGTCGGTGCCTGAGCCTCCCAGATACGAGAAGTAGGTGTAGGGCACAGCTGTGTTCGTGCAGGTGGAGCCGGTGCAGGGGGTCCCGACCTTTGCTGACAAAAGCGTCGCTCAGAGTCGCGGCCGGACACGGAGAAGGATTCGTGGGATTGTCCAGGCATCGTTGAAACGGCGTCGTGCCGCTCGGAATCGTCATGTCCGCCGAAGCGGTCGAGCCAGTGATGTAAGCGCTCAGGCCGGAATCCACGGCGATACCGAATCCCGCATCATTTCCCGTGCCGCCGAGGTAACTGGAGTAAAGCAGCTGTGCTCCCGCAGCGGCTGCGGGATTGAGCTTGGCCACGAAGGCATCGGTCGCCGTTAAATTGGTGGCGCAATTGGTGGTCGGAGGCGTAGTAGGAGCAGTGGCCGGGGGCGGCGTGTCCAGGCAGCCCTGGAAGGCGTTGAGGATGGGGAAATCCGTGGCCGGGCTTCCGGTGTGCTGGAAGTTGGTGCCGCCGGTAATATAAACATTCGAATTCGCGTCCACCGTGATGGCGCCACCCAAAGTCAGTCCGTCAATGGGATTGCCTCCGCCAAAGTAGGTGGAATACACCAGGCTGGGAAATCCAATCAGGGTGGGGTCAATCTTGCTGAGAAAGAACTGGCTGTTACCCAGCGACGACACCTGAATCGCGCCCAGCGTGGCGGGAAACGAATGAGTTGCGTCGGGCTGGTCCTTGGAAGTGGTAACGCCGATGACGTAGATCTTGTTTCTCGGATCGAGTGCCAGCCCGCGAGCGTTCTCTACCCCGTTGCCTGAAAGATATGTGGAGTAGACGAGATCTTCTCCCGTCGCACTCACGACGCTTACAAACGCGTGCTGCCCGTTGCTGGCAGTGGCCTGAAAAGCCGACGCCGTGCTGGTGGGGAAATCGGTGGAAGCGGTGGTACCCGCGACCACAACGTTAAAAGCGGAATCCACCGCGACACCGGCGGGATAGTCCACACTGTTGCCGCCCAGGTAGGTGGAGAACAATACCGCGGAACCGGCTGCGTTCAGCTTGGTGACGAAAGCATCGGGAGGCGCCGCAATCGGACGGGCTGAAAGGCCGAAGGCGGAGTCGCGACCGGTGGGGCCAACGGGAGATCTACGGACGTGGTCGAACCCGCAATGTAAATGTTCGACGAAGGATCGATCGCAATGGCCGGGCATCCCGAAGGCGGCGATGCTACTGTCAAAATAGCGGAGCAGGATTCGACGCCGCTGCCGCCGAAGTAAGTCGAATAGGTCAATTCCGGATCGATCACCAGAGTCCGGCGACGATCATAGGCCGCGAGCTCAAAGCCAACCTTGCCGTCCTGCTGCAAAACGAATCGTCCGGCGACCGGTCGTTGCTCGGATCCAAATTCCTGGTAAATTCGCGGAGCCTTCAAACGGACCTCATTGCCGCCGCTGGCCAGAATCAGATTGCCGCTGGCGTCAAGGTTTGCACTTTCCTGTCCGTGAAATCGCAACCCGATCTGGCTGGGGTCCGCGCCGGGAGCAACTTCGAAGTCGTACTCCAGCTGTCCCTGGTTGCCGTAGTAGACGAGGTCAACTCCGGGATAAACGCTCTGATAACGCACTCGCGCGAATTGCGGAACGCCGCTATGCCATTTTGCCGGGTCGTTGCCGATGAAGTAGTTGCTTTTGCCGGGAAGTGGACTGGTTCCGGCAGCCGCTGCGGCCGGGTTGGCACCCGCCAACTGCATGCGCACCACGGACGAAGTCTGGGCTGACGAACGAAGAGACAGAATTGCCTGGTCCGCGGTCAGGAACACTCCGTAGCCTGCGCCACGCGCCAGAAACTTGACCTGAGGATCGGTCTGCCCCTGATTCGGCTCGAAGCTTAGAGGAAGCTGGCTTAAATTCAGATGATTGGCGGGTACGGCTGGGAACGAGTTCGGGGGCGGCAAAGGCCTCTAAGGTTGACTGGTTATTTCCTGAAACAGCCAAATTTATAGCCGAACCCGGAGTAAAGAGCCAGACCACCCAACAAGAGCAGCAACACGAACGACAGCAGGACAGGAAAATATCCTGTTCCCAACTCCCGGAAATTCAATTTCACTCGCTCCTCCGAATATCCCGATTCATGGAGAGGAAGAAAAACGGCACACAAACAGCGTCGCGTCCGCCGAGCGGCATGCGTACTTGTCACCAGAATAAGGGCAAAAAATAAGTAACTACTTAAACATCTGACGGATAGCCTGTCAAGCCACGCACCATTCCCACACCCTGCGAAGGTCAGATGCATGCAGCAACCACTTAAGATGCCGATTGCAAATGCAAAACTCGGGTCCAAGCGGAGGAAAACGGGAAAACGCGGCAGACAGAACACCGTTCGTGCGCAAAATCTTTCACGTGTGTCCTTGTGAGAAAGCTGGGACTCGCGGCGCAACTCATTCGGTCTTATGAGTCAAGAGGTATGCGGCTGCCGGCAGTTTGTTGGTACATGCGCGTGCATTCATCCAAGATTCGGCCCAAGTCTGTACTTTGAGGATCCCTTCCCCGAGGCCCTCCCCTCTATTAATGCATTAACCGAGTCTGTTCCCTGCGCTTTTTGCGCTTGCAAACTGTTGCTAAATCAGTAAATCTGGCACCACGTCTTCCAGTCAATGGGTGGTGCCTGCCATTTGGGGTGAAACTTGGCAGGATATGGGTTCATGCATCTGCGCAGAGAAAATTCGATGCAATCTCCCGCTCCGGAGCGCCGCACCATGCGCCGCTTCGACATGCGGCTGCCGGCGTCGGTCCGGGTAGCGGGCAATGGTCTCCGCGACCTGATGACGGAAACCCAGAACGTAAGCGCTCGCGGCGTCTTTTTCTATCTTGATCGTCCTCTGGCCGAGGGCGCCCGCATTGAAGTGACCATGACGTTCCCTCCGCACGTAACTCTCACCGAACCGGTACGAGTGCGCTTCACCGCAAGGGTCGTGCGGGTGGAGAATTCGCACTCCGCGTCGAGCATCGGCGTGGCCGCCATGATCGAAGAGTACGAGTTTCTGCGCTCCAACGCCGCGTCTGAGTTCAGCAGCGGAATGAGTAAGCAGCAATTGGCAATTGGCAATTGGCACTTAGCTAAATCCCACGACTAACAGGTTTGGCCAATTGCTACTTCTTCAACTCCCCAATCTCACGATTTAGCTGACATTGCCGCGTCCCTCGCTCAGATGATGACATGGATGATCCATGTTCGGATTCAGCGGCGAAATGGGACAAAGCAGCAATTGGCCCAGAGCCAAACCCTAACAACCAGGTTTGGCTAATTGCTAATTGCCAATTGCTAACTGCTGCCTTCCACCTTCTTCATCTCTTCAATCTCACGATTCAGGCGCTGGTAGCGTCGCACCAGCGTGACCAGATAAACGATGTGGATGATCCACGTGGCGGCGTAGGCGGTGTATAGGAAATTCATCGTGAGCTCCGGGGTTCGAGCATGGCTTCGAGGGCCTGGGTCTCTTCCACTTCCCTCTCCAGAATCTCCAGGCGATAGCGCGACCAGCAAACCAGCCCGGCAAAGCAGAGGAAGGCCAGCCAGTTGATCAGCAACACATGCAGCATGCGGGGATCAATCGAGCCGCCGCCGCCAATCACCGGCTGGGGATGCTGGGTGCGGAATATCCATATGGAGAAGTACACCAGGGGGACGTCGAGCGCGCCGAAGATCGCCAGGGCTGCGGCCAGCACCGGCGTCTGCCCGCTGGTGGAAAACCGGCGCAGCATCAGGTAGCTGATGTAAATGAGCCAGAGCACCAGCGTGGAAGTCAGGCGGACGTCCCAGGTCCACCAGATGCCCCACACCGGACGCGCCCACAGCGGCCCAGTCACCAGTACCACCGTACAGAACACGACGCCGACTTCGGCCGTGACGACGGCGAGCGCATCCGTCCTGGTCTGCGAGAAACACTTCTTGATCAGGAAATACAGGCCGGCGATGGCGAGCCCGGTCGTGGCAACGGATGACGGCTCCATGCCCTGTGGAAGTGGACGAATCGCGAACGCAGCGATGCAGGCCGCGACCGCGATCGCAATGACCGTCCAGTTCGCCAGCTTGTCGGCCACCGGATTGGAGCGCACCAGATACTGGATGGAGCAGACAAAGTTAATGAAGAAGAGCAGAAACGCCGTCCACGCGGACGGGACGTGGTAGTAGAAAATGCGCTGCACGTTGCCCATGGTCTGTTCAGTGGGGGCGGCCACCAGCGCCTCATAGAGCGCATAGCTCAGCAGGACCGCCGTCAACAGGCCGAGGATGGGGAATACCCGTTTCATTTTCATTCAGAATTTCGCGTCGGCTCTATTCGGCGTTCAGCACCAGTTCGAACAACATCAGACAAGCGATAGTAAACACCACGTCGTAAGTGGTAAGCAACACAATCCAGAACTTTGCCGAGAGCTCGCCGGTCAGAATCGCTGTAGTCGCGTTCACCATGGCCAGCAGCGCGGGGATAGAAATCGGAAACAACAACAGCGGAAGCATGATCTCGCGGCTGCGCGTGCGCAGCGAGATGGCAGCGAAGAACGTGCCATTCACCACCAGCGCCCACGTCCCCAGAGCGGCGACCGGAATCAACTGCCAGGCCGGGCCCAGCGCCCGCAGCTTGTAGAACATGATGAACAGCGGCGTCATCAGAATTTCCAGCACCGCGACAAAAATAAAGTTGCCCAGCGCCTTGGCCATGAAGAGCGAATTGGCCGGCGCGGGCGAAACGCGATAAGCGTCGAGAACATGATTGCGCAGTTCGCGCGCCCAGGTTTGATTGAGCGCCACCACCGCGGCAAAGAGAAATGCCACCCATACCAGTCCGCCGGCGATCTGGCGCGATTCTTCAGCGTTCGGGTCGAATGAAAAGCTGAAAACCACGACTACCAGCAGGGAGAAAAACAGCATGGAGTTGAGCGCGTCTTTCGATCGCCACTCCAGGCGCAGGTCTTTGGCCAGCGTGGCTCTGGTAACGCCCGATGGGACTGCGCGATGACTTGCTCATCGAGCCTCCACGGGCCGCAGCTCGCGAGTGCGATTCGTGATTTGCCCGGCTTCCATCCAGACGAATTCGTCGGCAGTGCCTTCCAGCAAGGACGCCTGGTGGGTGACCACGAAAATCGTTTTGCCCGCGTTGCGCATCTGCGCCAGCAGCGCGACCATCTCACGCGCCGAGCGGACGTCTACGTTGGAAAACGGCTCGTCCAGCAGCAGGATTTTGGGATCGTTGAGCAGAGCGCGCGCCAGCGAAAGCCTCTGGCGCATGCCTTGGGAATACTGCGCTACCGGGCGCGTCAGGTCGGGATCGAGTCCTACCGCGGTCATGTTGGCAGCCGTCGAATTGCTGATCCCGTACAGGCGGCCAAAGTAGCGCAGGTTCTCCGCGCCGCTCATCTCGTCGTACAGCAGCGACGGATGGGCCATGTATCCCAACTCGTGGCATACCGATCGCAGTTCCGTCGTCCCCAGAATCGATATGCTGCCGCGAGTGGGCTGCGCCAGGCCGGCCAGCACGCGCAAGAGCGTGGTCTTCCCTGCTCCGTTGTCGCCGAGGATCGCGTAGAGGCGTCCGGCTGCGAATTCAGCGCTGACGCCGCGCAGCGCGGCGAAGCGGCCGAACTGCTTGAAGACGGCGGTCAGCGTGATGATGGGAGGAGCGTCCACGTGCTTGGAAGATAGCCGAAGGCAGGAGTGAAGTCGAGCCTGTGTGGCGCGGGCGCCCTCGCCCGCGAATGGTGGCGCAACGTCAAAAGCCGCGGGCGAGGGCGCCCGCGCCACAGCGGACCTAGTTCGACATGGTGGGAGCGGCCGTGGCGGTCTGGCCCGGCTGCTGGGGCGCGTACTTCGATGCGCATTTGGCCTGCAGCTGTTTGGCGTGAAAGACGCCGTCGCGTCCGAAGCTGCCATCTGCCAGGGCCTGGGAGTTGTCTTTGAAAGTGTCGGGCGGCGCTTCGGTTCCGCTGTAAACGACCGGCAGAAGCTGATCGTTTTCTATCAGGGCGAATTCGACTCGCGTACCACTCCGCTTGATCGAGCCGGGCTGGACATTCCCGGCCACCCGCAAATGTTTGGTGTAAGCGCCGTCGCCCATGCCGCGCAATTCTTTGATGGTGACGTAGTAGCTCTTGCTTTCCTGCACGCCGGTGTAAGCGAGATAACCCAGCGAGACCAGGATCAGCGCCACCGCCCCGCCGAATTTGAGGTACTTTTTTGCGTCACTCGCCATAAGGTCTAGCCTCGATTAAACTCTATTCCCGCTCACCGTCGAGGTCAAGATGTCCGAATGGCCGATCGTAGTGCGGCTTCGCCGAACACATCCCCTACCCCTTGTCATTCCGAAGCCGGGTCTATCGGCGAGGAATCTGCTTGCTTCTGGCAGCGAAACAGCAGATTCCTCGCGCGATGAAACCGCGCTTCGGAATGACAAGCCTTTCGGGTCTTCTGCAAACTACTGGGTCTGCAAGCCACCCACGCCGATAACGGCCGATATAATGTGTGCTGTTCTCTTAATCCCAACGAGGCCTAATGATGCATCCCTGGCACGACGTGACACCTGGCGACAAACTGCCGCAAGAGTTTTACAGCATTGTCGAGATCCCCTTCGGATCGAGCGTGAAGTACGAACTCGACAAGACCAGCGGCATGATCAAGCTGGACCGGGTTCTCTACTCGGCCGTCTACTATCCCGCCAACTACGGATTCATTCCGCAGACCCTGGCCGAGGACGACGATCCTCTCGACGTGCTGGTGCTATGCCAGGAGACAGTGGTCCCGCTTACTCTCATTCACGCCCGCACCATCGGGCTGATGACCATGATCGATACCGGGAAGCAAGACCACAAGATCATCGCAGTCGCCACCCAGGACCCGGAATTCAATACCTATCGCGAAGCCAAGGACATGCCTCCCCACCGCTCGCTCATGCTGCGCCGCTTCTTTCAGGATTACAAACAGCTGGAAGGAAAAGCGGTGGAAGTGGATGAGATCCAGCCGGCGGCGAAAGCCTATCCCATCATCAGCCGATGCGCTGGAGCGCTACAGCGAGCAGCGGCGCAAAGGCTTCAAGGGGATTTGGCGGGGCTCACTGACGATTCGTGGGCTTGTCAATCAGCGACGCACTCCGACTTATTTTCGATTTCAACACTCCGAGGGCAAGATGCCCTCGGGACAGCCAGCGGGACGCCGGCGCTACGAAAATCGTCAGTTCTTTTGAGCAGCGAGTGCAGCCTGCTCGCGGCGGGCTTCCTGCGCGGGAATGAAATCGGCGTCGGCATTCTTCCAGATCTGCAGCAGTTGTTCGTAGGTCCGTCGCGGCCGCCGCCGGATCCGTCTGCGTCTGTGCGCGGGCCGTTCCCAGCAGGCAGAGAGCGTAGTCGGGAACCTGTCGCCGAACCATTCGCGCCTTCGCCTAGCGACAGAGCGCGATAACGGATGCCGGGCTCGAAGTCGGTTATGGCCTGCTGCGCATTCTTCATCTCTAACGACGCTCGGCCGAGCAAGATGCGGCACTTTGGACACCAGCACGTAGGGAGCAGCCGGCGACAACAGGCCTGCGACTTGTTCCGGATGGTGCTGGAGAAGAGCTGCCGCGGCCTTCACTTCGGGCAGATAGATTTCGTTGGCCAGCGTATTGTTGGGCGCGTCTGCGGCCAATCGTCCCATTTCCTTAAGAGCGGGGCCGGTGTCGCCGCATAGCGCCAAAGCCAGCGACGGCGTCGGGAACGGTCGCCACCGAATGATCGAGGGCCAGTCCACGATTGGCGAATTCGCGCGCCGCCGAACAATTCGAGACCAGGGCGTCGTGCAGCGCTTTCACGGCGTAGATTCCGCCCGCGGCATCGGGCAGGTGCTGCTGCTCGGCTCTTTGTCCCGCGTGTTCCCACAGCCGGTCGGCGTCGTGCATTCTGCCCAGAAAGAAGTAAAACGTTGCCGCACCCGCTTCTACGGTAAAGCCGTCAGGACGGGCGGCCGCCCATTGCACATGCTTTTCCCAGTCGCGACCTGGACAGAAAATCATCCGCCATTGCATTGCTGTGGTAGTTGGTGTCGTCGCTGCCACCCAGGTCAACCGCTTCTTTCATGTAGCGCTCGCCTTCCTGCAGGCGGTCCATGCCAATGAGCGTGCCGGCCGCATTGTTGGCCGCGACATTGTTCCACTTGGCAATCTCCCAGGTCTTCTGGAAGCCGGCGAGGGACTTGTTCCACATCACCGACGGCTCCGTAGGCATTGGCCAGATTGTTCCACGCGGCCGCATCCCGCGGATACGTCGCCACGAAAAGCTTGTACGCTTGCAAAGCCTTGGGCAGGTCGTACTGCTGCAGCGCGTACTGCGCCTCGATGTACATCCTCTCGCGCTCGGTCACGCGCTCGCGCAGGTCGTACGCCTTCTTCAAGTACTCGATCGCTTTGGTGATCGCGCCCTGGTTCCCGTAAGCCACGCCCAGTCGCGCGTAACCCATGGCGAAACTGGGATCGAGCCGCAGCGCCTCCTGGTAGAACGACGCGGCCTGGGGAAAATCCCGGCCCATGCGGTGCTCGTCTTCGCCGAGCGAAAACGCATGGAAAGCCTGCAGCGAAGTCGTGGTCACGTTGGTGTACGGCGTGGAGAGCTTCTGGATCGACGCCATCGACTCGCCCAGCCGGGCCCGCATCGCCGTGGCGGCTTTCGCAACTGCTGCCAGCACCGCCGTCTTGTCGGTAGCGGTCTCCTGCTCCCGGGCGAACACTTCTCCCGTGGCGCAATTCACCGCGTTGATCGAAATCACGTAGGACGGTCCCAGGCTGGCGATGGTTCCCGCCAGGTAGGCTTTCACGCCCAGCCGCTGGCCCAGTTGTTGCGCCAGCTCCGGCGTGATTCTTTGTTCGCGCGTCTGTCCCAGATATTGCAGGTTGTTGTGCAGTTCCGCATCGCTCACCAGTTGCAGCAGCGGAGACTGCTCGAGCTGGATGGCCAGCGCTTCCTTCAACGTCGAATCGAAGACCGCGTCGCCGGTTTGATTGGTGAAGTCGGCGAGGATGAGCTGGTCTTTGTCCGTCAGTTGCACGGTCTGATGCTTGCGCCAGTAGAATCCGCCGGCAAGCAAGGCCAGCAGAAGGACCACGGCGGCGGGAATCATGAACTTGCGCAATGACGATGACGGCTGCGGTTGAGGCGCCGCGATAGCCGCCGGTACAGCGCCTGACGACACTGCGCCTGACGAGGGCGAAGCAACCGTCCGTGCGGAACCGCTGGTTCGGTGCGCCGAGGCGGATGCCGCTTCCACCGGCGCGGGACTTCCGCTGTATATCGGCCTCCGACGACGAACTCACCGACGAGCTTCGCCCCGACTCCAAATCGCGCTTCAGACGCCGCAGCTCCGACTTGATATCCACCGCATGCTGGTAGCGCATTTCGCGGTCTTTTTCCAGCGCGCGGTTGATGATGTCTTCCAGCTTGGGCGGCAGGTTCGGATTCAATCGGACCGGCGCCAGTGGCGCGCGGTTCATGATGGCATCGAAGATCACGCCGGAAGTCTCGCCATGAAATGGCACAGAGCCGGTCGCCATCTCGTACAGGACGATGCCAAACGAAAACAGGTCGGTGCGCGTATCGAGAGTCTTGCCACGCACCTGCTCCGGTGACATGTAAGCCACTGTGCCCAGCGCCGATCCCGGGCTGGTGAGATGCTGCTGTCGCGTTCGCGCCCTCGGTCTTGGTCACGTCCGACGGGTCGAGAGTCCGGCTCGCGTCATCTGCCACCTTGGCCAGACCGAAGTCGAGAATCTTGGCGGCTCCGCGCGAGGTCACAAAGATATTTGCCGGCTTGATGTCGCGGTGGACGATGCCCTTGGCATGCGCGGCATCGAGCGCCTCGGCGACGTCAATGCCGATCGAGAGCAGCTTCTCCATCTCCAGCGGACGATTGCCGATGAGATGCTTCAGCGTCTCGCCTTCCAGATACTCCATGACGATGTAGGCCTGATCGCCTTCTTCGCCGATGTCATAAATGGTGCAGATGTTGGGATGATTCAGGGCCGACGCGGCCTGGGCCTCACGCCGGAAGCGGCTGAGCGCTGTGGGGTCGCGAGTGACATCTTCAGGAAGGAATTTCAGGGCGACGAAACGATGCAGGCGCGTGTCTTCGGCCTTGTAAACCACGCCCATCCCGCCACCACCGAGCTTCTCGATCACTCGGTAGTAAGAGATGTTTTGGCCGATCATTTCGCCCATGAGATGGCTGCCCGGCAACGCCCGAGCCAGAATTCGGGTGAGCCATCTTAGGGGTGGGGTGGAAACAAAGTCAACGGAAGTTAACCACGGACCACGTAGGGACAGATGTCCTCATCTGTCCGGCGGAGCAGGGCTCCGCTCGGTTTTGATTTTGTTTTTGGTTTTGGGTGGAGCAGCGCTTTAGCGCTGCATCGAAGTTGCTGTCGGACGCGGCTTTAGCCGCTGAGGTACCTCAGGGGCTGAAGCCCAAAACTCAACTGCATGAGTATGCAGGCCTGAAGGCCTGCTCCACCCAAGCTGTCGAGCTTCGCTCGACCAGGACAGCCGACGGCTGTCCCTACGTGGTTCGTGGCCTGCCGCACGAGCGAGGGCGCTCGCGCCCACATTTTCCTGCTACCAGACCCGGCAGGCGTTCTCCCGGACCATCGGTTGGCCGGCTTTGCAGTTGAATGCCTTCTGGAACTCCGGCATGTTCTCGACCACGCCGGTCACGCGATATTTTCCCGGAGAATGCGGATCGACGCTGACCAGCATGCGCGAAAACTCCGGTCGCCGTTTTTCGCACCAGGCGCGGCCGAAGCCGAGGAAGAAGCGCTGCTGCGGAGTGTAACCGTTGATGGTCTGCGCCGCCGTTCCGGCCTGGCCGTCGGCCATCATCTGCTCCAGTGCCATCAGGGCGATGCGCGCGCCGCCGTTGTCGGCGGTGTTTTCGCCGAGCGTGAGGCGGCCGTTCAGCTTGAGATCGTCCACGGCGACGAAGCTGCTGTACTCGTCGGCGATGCAGCTGGCGCGCTTTTCAAACTCCGTGCCGTCCTGCGCCGTCCACCAGTCGCGCAGATTGCCTTGCGGATCGAACTTGCGCCCCTGATCGTCAAAACCGTGAGTCAGTTCGTGTCCGATGACGATTCCGATGCCGCCGAAGTTTGTGGCGTCGTCAGCCTGCTTGTCGAAGAAAGGCGATTGCAGAATGCCCGCGGGAAACACAATTTCATTCTTCGCCGAACTGTAATAGGCGTTGACCGTGGGCGGCGTCATCTGCCATTCGTTGCGGTCGACCGGCTTGCCGATCTTGGCAATCTGGCGGCGGGCTTCAAATTCGTTGGCTCGCAGAAAATTTCCCACGAGATCGCCGCGCACAATCTTGAGCGAACTGTAGTCGCGCCAGACGTCGGGATACCCGATCTTGTTGCGAATCGCGTCCAGCTTTAACTTGGCCTGCTTCTTCGTCTCTTCGGTCATCCAGGGCAGGTTCTTGATGTCCTGATCCAGACTTTTCTCCAGCGCATCCACCATCTTTAACATGCGCTGTTTGCCCTCGGCGCCAAAGGCCTGCTCGACGTAGCGCTGGCCCAGTGCCTCGCCCAGCTCGTTATCGGTCGAACTCACGCAGCGCTTCCAGCGCGGCTTGATCTCGGATTGCCCGGTCAGCGCCTTCTGCATATTGAAATTGGCGTCCACGAAGGGTTGGGAGAGCCAGGGAGCAGCACCGTCGATCAGGTGCCAGGTCACGTAGGTTCGCAGCGCGTCGAGCGATTCCGATTCGAGGACGCCGTTCACCTGCTTGAAGAAATCCGGATTGGTCACATTCAGAGTGGAAAATTGCGGCGTGTCCATGGCCGCAAAGTAACGATCCAGGTAGAAATTGGGCGCCAGGGCGGCGGCCTCGGCGCGAGTCATCTTGTGATCGCGATTCTTGGGATCGCGGCGCGCCGTGCGGTCCATGGACGCCTTGGCCAGCGCGGTCTCAATGCGCAAGACCGTCTGCGCCGAATCATCCGCCTGCTTCGGAGATTGGCCGATCAGCGTGAACAGTTGGGTGGCATACTCCACCAGGCTCTTGCGCGCGGCCGCCATCTTGGGATCGTCTTTGAGGTAATAGTCGCGATCGGGCAGCGACAACCCGCCCTGGTCAATGTAGGCGATGACGTCGTTGGCGCTGTGCAGGTCAGGCGATGAATAAAAATTGAACAGCGGATTGGGCCCAAGCATCTGCACCCGGGCGACAGCCTCGATCAGCCCGGCCTTGTCTTTCGTGTTCGCGATGCGCTTGAGTTCCGGCCTCAGCGGGTCGACTCCGTGGGCATTCGCGGCGCTCTCATCAATGCAGGAACCGTAGTAGTCGCCGATTTTCTGCGTGATGGCATCGCGTCCAGCGCCGCCGGCAGCGGCCTTCTCCAGAATGTCGCGCATGACGCCGGCATTTCGCTCCCGAATATCGACGAAGCTTCCCCATGAAGTCTGGTCGGCCGGAATCTCCGTGGTCTTCAGCCAGTTGCCGCAGGCGTACTGGTAGAAGTCGACGCAGGGATCAACCGTCTTGTCGATGGTGTCGAGATTGATGGCCGGTTGGGACTGGGCAAAACCAGCAACCGCCAGGAGCAAGAGAACTGCCAGCAGCGAGCAAAACAGGCGCATAGAAGACCTCGTGGTATTGACCGTTGACTCCAGAGTCCCAGCTTAGACGTTCAAGCCGGGAAAATGTTATGTCACGGTCGAAGCAAAGAGCTTACCGCAAAGTTCGCAGAGAGAACCGCAAAGGACGCAAAGCAAGACCTTCGGCTCACTCTTTTCTTTGCGTGCTTTGCGGATTTTCTTCGCGGACTTTGCGGTGATGATTTTTCTTCCCCGCCCAATCATCCTCCCCATCGCGGCGTATAATCTGGTAGAGCTCAAGAGGACAATCAGGCACAATGACCCCCACCAACGGCAGCAACGGACACAGTGTTCCCAAACCCCGGGCAGAGTGGATCGCAAGCCGCAAGTCCAACAATACCGACGGCAATTTCTCCCAGATGCGCTATGCCCGCAAGGGAGAAATCACGGACGAGATGGCCTATGTCGCGCACCGCGAGAAGCTTACGCCTGAACTGGTTCGCGATGAAGTCGCCCGCGGGCGGATGATTATTCCCGCCAACATCAATCATCCCGAACTCGAACCGATGTGCATCGGCGTGGCCTCGCTGTGCAAGATCAATTCCAACATCGGCAATTCGGCCGTGACTTCGAACATCGACGAAGAACTCAAGAAGCTGCACACCTCGGTGCACTTCGGCGCCGACACCGTGATGGACCTCTCGACCGGCGGCAACATCCATGAAATTCGCGAGGCGATTCTGCGGCACTCGCCTGTGCCCATCGGGACCGTGCCCATTTACGAAGCGATCTCGCGGGTCAAGCGGATCGAAGATCTCAACAAGAACGTGATGCTCGAAGTGATCGAAGAGCAGGCGGAGCAGGGCGTGGATTACATGACCATCCACGCCGGCGTGCTCATTCAATATCTGCCCATGGTTTCGAAGCGCATCACCGGCATCGTCAGCCGCGGCGGCGCGATTCTGGCGCAGTGGATGGCGCACCATCACAAACAGAATTTTCTGTACGAGTGCTTCGACGATATCTGCAAGATTTTCGCCAAGCACGACGTTTCGTTTTCTCTGGGCGACGGCTTGCGTCCCGGCTGCATCGCCGATGCCAGCGACGAAGCCCAGTTCGCCGAACTCAAGACTCTGGGAGAACTGACCAAGAAAGCCTGGGAGTACGACGTCCAGGTCATGATCGAAGGCCCCGGCCACGTGCCGCTGGACAAGATCAAAGAGCAGGTGGACAAAGAAAAAGAGCTCTGCTACGAAGCTCCGTTCTACACTCTGGGCCCGCTGGTCACGGACATCGCTCCCGGCTACGACCACATCACCTCGGCGATTGGAGCCGCCATGATCGGATGGCACGGCGCCGCGATGCTGTGCTACGTCACGCCCAAGGAACACCTCGGCCTGCCCAACGAGAAAGACGTGAAAGACGGAATCATTGCGTACAAGATCGCGGCCCACGCCGCTGATCTGGCGCGGCATCGTCCCGGCGCGCAGGATCGCGACGACGCGCTCAGCTACGCCCGCTACAAGTTTGATTGGGAAAAGCAGTTTGCGCTGTCACTCGATCCCGAGACGGCGCGTTCGATGCACGACGAAACTCTGCCCGACGACTTCTACAAAGAAGCAGCTTTCTGCTCCATGTGCGGCCCGAAATTCTGCTCGATGAATTACTCCAGCAAGGTGGATGAGTACAACAAGAAAGAGCACGGGCTGGAGAAGAAAGACTATTCGGAACTGGTAGACAAGCTGGTCAGCCTGAAGTAAGTTTCGTTGTTGTGTGGGGCGGGCGCCCTCGCCCGCCGCTTTTGCCTAGCAGTTCAGTCACCACTGCACAAGGAAGTCAAAAGCAGCGGGCGAGGGCGCCCGCTCCACACAACCGTGCTACTTGCCGAATTCGGCTACGCCGTCCCAGACCAACTGCACTGCCACCGCAAATATCAAGAAAGCCGAAAATTCTGGTGATGCCCGCGACCGCTCCCGGCCCCAACCTCGCCACCAGCGGACCTCCCAGGCGCAGAAACAAATAGACGCTGAGCGCCAGCGCCGTGATCCCGATCACCATGCCCAGGTAAGTCGTCATCCTGTCGGCGTTGGCTGCGAGGCCCATCACCACGCCGATCGAGCCGGGTCCGGAAAGCATGGGCATGGCCATCGGAGTCAGGGAAATGTCGGTCTTCTCGGCGGCCTCGTCGCTCTCCGCCGGAGTAATGCGGGTGGACGCAGTCACCATGCCCCAGGCGGTGTGGGCCACGATCAGCCCGCCGGCGATCTGCAACACCGGCAGCGAAATTCCAAAAAAGTTGAGCACGAAGCGTCCGAAGAACATGAAGACGACCAGGATGCCGAAGACGTACAGGGCCGTCTTCAGCGCAGTCCGGTTGCGCTCGCCGTCGGAGAAATCCGAGGTCAGAGCGAAAAACAGCGGCACCCCGCCAAACGGATTCACGATCGGAAACAGCGCAAGAAAAGTAGCACCCGCTGCCGAGGGCAGAGTCTTCAGAATTTGTTCGACGGTATTTCCCGCGCTCATCAGCGATAGTCCTCCAGCACTTTTGCCGCGCGATTCAGCGCCGCGGCCAGGACCGCGATCTGCTGCCGGGTGCGTTCCAGATCGTGCTTGTCGATGGCCTCATTCACGCCCGGAATCACCACCGCAGCGTAGCCAGTGTACTGGCCGGGAGCGTAAATGACGTGGCGGAACCAGGGGCGGTTGGGCAGCCCGTCCGGAATCAGCAAGGCGCGTTCCGCCTGGCGCAGGGCCTGATTGAGCCGCGCGGTGTGCTATTCCCGGGATTTTCCTGCTTGCGGCGAATCTTGGCTCCAGCCTGTTCGAACTGATGGGCGGCGCGGACCGCCTCGGCAAAGCTCGGGGGCTGGCCGCCGAATATCGAGTCGGATTTCTTGCGCGCCGTGTCGATGTAGGCGGCGATTTCCTTGCCGTACTGTTCGTAGTCGTAAGGCAGCACATCGGCGCCGGCCATGCGGATGGCTTCCAGTCCAAAGATGCGCGCCATCTGCTGCTCGTAGACAAAATCAGGATCGCCAAATTTCTTGAACCAGTTGAAGTTGTCGAAGACCGAGTGATAGACGCCGTACGATCCGCTTGAACTTATGTCCGACGAGGGCACGCCCAGATGCTGCAGGAATACGGTGTAGTCCGAGCCGCTGCCCAGGTCTCCGACCGGAACATCGGAGTTGCCCTGCGCGGCCGGGGCGCGTTGCGTCCCGCCGATGTCCTGAGTGGGTCGGCGCTCGCTGTCTGACCCGGGTTGGCTGGTCTTTCGCCAGTCGTCGTAGACCATGCCGCCCTTGGGGCTGGGCACGACTTTGGTCACGTCGCGGATAAATTGTTTGAGCGTGGGCACGGACGACGCGCCGAACTTTGAGCCCGACACTGCCACATCCACGTTGAAGTAGGCGACCGCGTTGGCCAGTTCGGTCTCGTGCTGCTCGCCCCATTCCGTAGAGCCGATGAGCCCTTCTTCTTCGGCGTCCCAACTGCCGATCACGATGGTCCGCTTCGGCTTCCATCCCGACTTCAGCAGTTCGCCGATTCCGTGAACCGACTCCAGCATGGCCGCCGTGCCGCTGTTGGGATCGACCGCGCCGTACACCCAGGCATCGCGATGATTGCCGGCCACCACCCATTCGTCCGGCAACTCGCTGCCGCGTATGCGGCCGATCACGTCCCAGATGGTGCGGAACTGGTAGTCCTGCTTGAGATGAATCTTCACCTTGGTCGGTCCGGGACCGACGTGGTAGGTGAAGGGCAGCGAGCCTTGCCACTCGCGAGGCGAGTCGGGTCCGCCTAAGTGCTCGAGGATCGGCCACGCGTCAGCGTAGGAAAGCGGCGTCACCGGAATTTTTGGCAACTGCGCCGACTGCTCGGGCGGCGTGCGTTTGGACTCCGGAAGCGACGGCACCGAGGCGATTCCCGGCGTGGTGGGATCGCCGGGGAACTGGAACATGTAGCCGACTGAGCCGCGCTGCACGCCGGTGTCCGGACGCCACGGGCCCTGCGGATATTTGTCTCCGTGCCGCCAGCCGTCGTCGGCGGGATCGGAGTAGATCAGCACACCGGCGGCGCCGTGTTCCTGCGCCACGAATTCTTTCACTCCGCGGAAGTTTTGTCCGTAGCGCACCAGGACAATCTTGCCGCGGACATCGATCTTCATCTGCTCCAGTTTCTGAAAGTCGTCGGGCGATCCATAATTCGCGTAGACCACGTCGGCTTCGACGTCTCCCGACGGCGACATGCTGTTGAACGGCGTCACCACCCGGGGATCATCCTGATAAGGATCGCCATTGACCCGTTCGCGCGTCGGGCCGTGCATGGTGACCCCGGCGGGCGCGGTCATGTCCACGCTGATCTCGGCGGGATAGTTCATCCAGACGCGGTATTCGACGATTTCAGTTTCGAGGCCGGCATCGCGGAATTTCTGGGCGACGTAGTCGGCGGTCGCCTTGTCTTCGGGAGTGCCCGCCATGTGCGGCGCCTGGGTCAGGATGCGCAGGTGCTCTTCCGCAAGTTTCGGATCTGGCACTGCCAGGAACCGGTGTCTCCAGCGCGATCTCGTCCGCCGAGTTGCGAAACCCGAAGAGGGGAGCCGCAGACGTGTCCTTCGCGGAGGCCGCTCGCGAGGTCCCGCTTAAGTCGGCAAGAAAAAGAATGGACAAGAAGACGGACGGAAGGACCACCGCGGAGATAAATTTCATCGGGCTCCTGAAACAGAACTGTGGCGCTCACCTTCAAGTTCTAGCCAACTCGCGCAATGCTTCGAGCGTTTCCTCAAGATCCGGGAAGCCGGTCTAACGGATATACCCTGCTGAACCGGATCTTGCCTGCTTTGTCGACTACGAAAATGGCGCGGTCACTGGCTCCCTTGAAGGGATCGGCCTCGCGCAATACGCCGTAGCGGCGGCTGACTTCTCCGTGCGGCCAGAAATCACTGGCCAGGAGGAAATCAAACGGGCCAATCTCGCGCTCCCAGGAAGTGGTGTGCATGATCGAATCCACGTTGATGCCGAGCACTTCGGCCTGGCGGGCCAGAAATTTTTCCCGTTCCACCTGGTATGTGACCATCTGTCTGCGCGCTGATCGGGTCCCGATTACCGGGTAAAAGGCGAGCACCAGATTGCGCTTGCCGCGATGGTCGGACAGGCGAAACTGTTTTCTCACGCCGCCGTCCAGAACTGGAAGATCGAAATCAGGCGCCATGTCGCCGACCTGCAACAACGTCGTCACCTCATAATCCACGTGTGTGGGGCGGACACTCTTGTCCGCCGCTTTTGAAGTTTTAATTTGCCCCAACTAACGTCAAAGTCAACGGCGGCGGACAAGAGTGTCCGCCCCACATGGGCATATCAAAACCTTACCTGGCCGTTGCCGATCACTTCGTACTTTGCCGAGGTCAGTTCCGCCAGGGCGAATGGTCCGCGGCAGTGCAATTTTTGGGTGCTGATACCCATTTCCGCGCCGAAGCCGAATTCCCCTCCGTCGGAGAAGCGGGTCGAGGCGTTCCAGTACACCACCGCCGAATCGACCAGGCGCAGAAACAGACGAGCCTGAGCTTCGTCGCTGGTCACAATCGCTTCGGAGTTTTTCGTGGAATAGCGATTGATGTGGGCAATCGCCTCTTCGATATTCGGCACGACTCTTATCGCGATACACATCCGCAAATATTCTTCGCTCCAATCCTGGGCTTCGGCGGCGCGCACGGACATTCCCGCAGCCAATCGGCGAGTCTCATCATCGCCGCGCACTTCCACGCCGCCATCGAGCAGCTTTTTCACGATGCGCGGAATGTATTCCGCCGCGATGCGCTGGTGTACCAGCAGCTTTTCCGCGGAATTGCACACTGACGGACGCTGCGTCTTGGCATTGATCACGATGCCGTCCGCCATTTCGAAATCGGCAGACTCGTCAACGAAGATGTGGCAGTTCCCTGCTCCGGTCTCAATTACGGGCACGGTGGCGTTGTCAGCGACGAAGGAAATCAGGCCCGGACCGCCGCGTGGGATCAGCACGTCCACCAGACCGCGCGCCTTGATCAGCTCGTGCACCGAATCGCGAGTGCTGGAATCCAGCAACTCGATTGCGCCGTCGGGAACTCCGTCGACCTGGTTCATGATCTCGACCAGCTTCTGATTGCTGTGCACCGCTTCCTTCCCGCCGCGCAGGACGATGGCGTTGCCGGTCTTGAGCACCAGCGATGTGCAATCCACGGTCACATTCGGCCGCGATTCGTACACGACACCTACAACCCCCAGTGGCACGCGCACTTTGCGGATACGCAAGCCGTTGGGCCGCGTCCACTCGGCAATGGTGTCACCGACGGGATCGGGCAGGCTGGCCACTTCGCGCACACCCGCCAACCATGGCCGCGATGCGCTCCGGAGTGAGAAGAAGGCGGTCGCGCATCGCGCCCGCGAGGCCGGACTCTTCCAAGTCGGCCTGATTCGCTTCCATAATGCTTCGAGCGTTGGCTGCAATCGCGTCGGCAATCGCCAGCAGCAGCGCATTCCTCTCGGCCGTCGTGAGCTGCGCCATCTGGGCCGCGGCGCCTTGCGCTCGCAGCAGCTTGTCGCGTGTCGAACTGGGAGTGTGGACGCTAGTTGCCATCGGAGGACTTTCTGCGCTGCGGCGGAAAATAAGTTCCGATCTTGCGCTCGAGCGCCCACGGAATGGCATGGGCATGGCGTCCATTGACGATGGCGACGTTGGCGCCGGCTTCGCTGGCCACCTTAGCGGCGCGGAGCTTGGAGCGCATGCCTCCGGTGCCCAGCTTGCCCTGGCCGTTGCAGACAGCTTCCATCGGCGCGAGTCAGCTTGCGAATCGTACGCAGCAGGCGGCGACGCTTGCCGTTGGGAAAATAGAATCCGTCGACGTCGGTGAGCAGCAGCAGCCAGTCGGCCTTGACTGCGGTCGCCAGCAGTGCGCTCAGTTCATCGTTGTCGCCGAATGCTCCCACCAGTTCGCGTACCGAGACGCTGTCATTCTCATTCACCACCGGCACCACGCCGAGCTTCAGCAGTTCGTGCAGAGCATTCTGCAGGTTGCGGTAGCGGATGGGTGAAGTGAAGTCATCGCTCGACAGCAATAGCTGGGCGACAACTTTCTTGCCGAAGAAAAGCTGCTCGTAAGTGTGCATCAAGAGACTTTGCCCGACCGCGGCACAGGCCTGCATCAGAGGCACGGTGGACGGTCTTTGGCGAAGGCCCAGGTGGGTCATGCCGGACGCGATGGCTCCGGAGCTGACGATCAGATACTCGTGGCGGGACAAGTCGAGCTGGTCAACCAGCGCCCGCATGCGAGTGGTGTCGATGCGGCCGCCGGGCGCGATCAGACTGGTACCGACTTTGACGACGAGGCGCATGTTAAGACTTCTAATTTAACAATTAAGACGGATTTGGGCGAATGCCCGCTGTACGCCGATGTGGGGCGACACTCTTGTCCGCCGTTTTGCTTACGTTTCAGTCAACACACCAAATCAAAGTCAAGAGCGGCGGACAAGAGTGTCGCCCCACATCAGGTCACGCGCGTTAAACTGTCTTCATGGTTGTCAAAGATTCAACCCAGCGCTTTTCGTCCCGAGTAGAAAACTACGTTCGCTATCGGCCTGCCTATCCCTCAGCGGTTCTCGATCTGCTGAAGAGCGATTGCGGCCTCACCCCCGCTTCCGTCATCGCCGATATTGCTTTCGGCACCGGCATCTTCACCCGCATGTTGCTGGAGAACGGCAACCGTGTGTTCGGCGTGGAACCGAATGCCGACATGCGGAAGGCGGGGGAGGAATTTCTGCGCACCTATTCTCACTTCACCAGCGTGGCGGGAACGGCAGAAGCCACGACTCTCGCCGATCACAGCGTTGACTTGATCACCGCAGCCCAGGCGGCCCACTGGTTTGATCGCGAGAAGGCGCGTAGCGAATTCATTCGCATCTGCCGGCCCGGCGGCTGGACTGTGCTGCTCTGGAACGAGCGGCGCACCGAATCAACGCCATTTCTGCGTGACTATGAGCAGTTGCTGCTGCAGTACGGCACCGACTATCAGGAAGTGCGCTACGAGCGCACCATCCAGCAGATCGAAACGTTTTTCGCGCCCTCGCCTTTTCAGTTGCGCATCTTCGATTACCAGCAGGAGTTCGACTATCCCGGCCTGGAAGGACGATTGCTGTCGTCTTCATTCACGCCGCAAGAGGGCGACGCAAGGCACGAGCCGATGCTGGCCGAACTCCGGCGGATATTTGATACGCACCAGGTGAACGATCGGGTGACCTTCGAGTACGATACGCGGGTCTACTACGGACAGTTGAGTTGAGCTTTCGGCTCGACCCTTCAAACCACGAAGGACACGAAGGTCCGCGAAAGAAATCCACGTTCGGAGAATGCATGGGCAGCGAGAAGACATTTCACATGACGCCCGACGAATTCCGGCGCCACGGACACGCCATGGTGGACTGGATCGCCGACTACTACACGCGCATCGAGTCGTTCCCTGTGCTGTCGCAGGTCGAACCGGGACAGATTCGGGCGTCGCTGCCCGCCGAGCCTCCGGTCAAGGGCGAAGCTTTTCCGGCCATCCTTGCCGACGTTGAAAAGCTGATCCTGCCCGGCATTACGCATTGGCAATCGCCGAATTTCTACGCCTACTTCCCTTCGAATGCTTCCGGTCCGGCGATTCTGGGCGACTTGCTTTCTTCCGGCCTGGATGTGCAGGGGATGTTGTGGGCCACCAGTCCCGCCTGCACCGAGTTGGAGACGCACGTCCTGGACTGGCTGGTTCACATGCTGGATCTGCCGCAGAAATTTCTTTCGACCAGCAGCGGCGGAGGCGTCATCCAGGACACGGCTTCGAGCGCCTCGCTGTGCGCGCTGCTGGCGGCGCGGGAGCGGGCCACGAACTTCGCCAGCAATCGCCACGGCTGCGATGGCAAGCTGGTGGGCTACACTTCGTCGCAGGCGCACTCGTCGCTGGAGAAAGGCGCGCAGGTCGCCGGCATCGGACGCGACAATCTGCGGCTGATCGAGGTTGACGAAAATTTCGCCATGCGCCCCGAGGCGCTGGCGCAACAGATCGAGCAGGACCGTCAGGCAGGCCTGATACCGTTCTTTGTCTGCGCCACCGTCGGTACGACTTCTTCGAATGCGATGGATCCCGTCCCTGAAATTGGCCGCATCTGCCGCGAGCACAAACTCTGGCTACACGTGGACGCCGCCATGTCCGGCACGGCCGCGCTTTGTCCTGAATTTCGCCACACTCATGCCGGCCTGGAATTTGCCGACAGCTACTGCTTCAATCCGCACAAATGGATGTTCACCAATTTCGATTGCGATTGCTTTTATGTCGCAGACCGCAAGGCGCTCGTCCAGACGCTGAGCGTGGTGCCGGAATACCTGCGCAATAAGGCCAGCGAAACCGGGGCGGTGATTGACTATCGCGACTGGCAGATTCCACTCGGGCGGCGCTTCCGGGCGCTCAAATTGTGGTTCGTGATCCGGCACTACGGGATAGAAGGGTTGCAGTACCACATCCGGCAGCACGTCGAATTGGCGCAGCAGTTTGCCAAGTGGGTGAAGAGTGACGACCGCTTCGAGTTGGCGGCACCAGTGCCTTTGAACCTGGTGTGCTTCCGCCACAAGGGCGGGGATAGCAGCAACCAGAATTTAATGGACCGCCTCAACCGCAGCGGAGACCTTTATCTTACGCATACGCGGCTGAATGATCGCCTGACCTTGCGGTTGTGCGTGGGGCAGACAAATACCACGGCGCGGCATGTGGAGAAGGCGTGGAAACGGATTCAGGAGGAAGCTGCGAAATTGGCTCCGGCTTAGGTTATTGGAGGACGGGCGTCCCCGCCCGTCCTGTCCGGAATCCACCCAGTCGAGCTTTGCGGACGAGATACTTTCCACGGCCAGTCAGGAATCGAGCCAGCGTGTCCGCCACCGCTTCCAGCAGTACTCGGTCGTCCGCGCTGAAACCGTTTTCGCAATCGCTCTCCACACTCAGTAGTCCCAACTCGCGTGAAGCCAACTTTATGGAAATGAGTATTTTGGATCTGGTCTCTGGAAGCGCAACTTCAGCTGGCGGATCGCCACCGACGCCCAGCGACTGCTGCGACCCAGTTCGTTCCACCGCAAGGAAGATGCCGACCCAGGCATAGTGACGTCCGCGGCACAGTAAATCGATCACGTCCTCCAGCGGAGAATGATGTATCGACGGCTGTCTGGCCGCGAGCAAGCATTCGACGTCAGCCAGAAGCTGGCGGGTGGGACGATAAACTTTCAAGGGCGAGTCCTGACGGTAAGAAGAAATCGAGGGCAAGTCTAACGGCAGGCGCAGGGAGGGTCAACGGTTTTGGGGGATAGCCACTAAGGGTCCGGGAAATTCCTGCACCCCCACACCAGTATCGCGATTGGTCTTTGGGCCGGGGCAGGGCTCAATGAGTGCAATCGCCAGGTTAAAAACAACTATCGATAAACACAAGCCGACTTACCGGGACTTATCCAGAAACCCATAATTTCGGCAGATCAATGCCGCCCTAAGACACTGGAAATGAAAAGGTTTGAGTTTGGACCTTCGGTTGCACTGCGTCTCAGCAGCAGTAGAGTCCGCAGCCAAGCGATCCAGCCTTCAATATCTTAAGCCCGGGCTCCTGGGGAGTGCTCGGGGGCGGTGGAAAACCTACAGGGCAATACTCCGCGCCAAGCAAGCTAAGCATCGAGCCTTGAGCAGTTGCGGACACATCTTCGGCAGGAAGGAAACGAAAAGGAGCATGATGCGATTTGCAAAGATCGGAAAGATTGCAACCAGAGTTGCAGTGGGAGCGCTTGCGCTCGTGAGTTTGCTGAGCATGACTGTGAGCACGCGGGCACAGGAGGCAGAGAGGCCCTATCCGAAGATGCTGCCACTTTCGCAGTATTTAATGGACCGGAATGCGGCAATCGTGCTGGCGCGAAGCGCTGCTCCGGAGGGCATTTCAAAGGATGCGTCTGTTTTGGTGCTGACGCCTAAAGGCTGGGAAACAGCGGTCAAAGGTACAAACGGTTTTGTGTGCATGGCGGGGCCGGCATGGACGGCCAGCATTGACTTTTATGACGTCTGGAGTCCGAAGCAGAGAGGGGCGATTTGCCTCAATCCAGCGGCTGTGCGGTCGATCCTGCCGATTTTTCGGAAGCTGACGGAAATGACGCTCGCTGGAGTGACCTCCGTAAAAGAGCGCATCGCGGGCATTCAAGAGGCGTATGCGAAGAAGGAGATTCCGCCGGCGGAGCCGGGGGCAATGAGCTATATGATGTCCAAGGATGCATACCTTACCCATTTGGGTTCACACAATTTATGCCACGTGATGTTCTTCTTGCCGATTAAAGATCCTGCTGAATTGAACGCCGATGATCCGAACTCACCCATTTCTTCGACAGATATCTGGTTCCCGGACCCTGACAAACCAGATAGTCCACTGAACAAAGAGCTGCCGCCGCTGCGGACCGTGCCAATCGAAGTGCCCTATTGGTCCGATGGCACTCTGGCGTTCCACTAAATATAGCCGTATGGCAACAGTACCGATCCCAGGAACGACCTCAGGTCCTGGCAAACGCGCTTGCCATCAGCTCGGAAATCGGGAGCCCCGTCTGGTAGTTGACGTAAAATCGCCATTACACTCATTGACGATTTTGAGTGTAGTCGCCTGATTACAACGGCTACCTCTTCTCCAACTCCTTAGGCTTGTCCGGCATCGGACGAGCGGAGGCGTCAGGTCTCCAAGCGGTCTGATTGGGTCCGGCGGATGGATTCACCCCGAAATCCCACACGTAGAGATTCATTCCGTCCGTTCCCAGCAGCTCGATGAGCGCGTATTCCCCGGGATCGAGATCGCTCGAGGGCGTCACCTTGACCCAGCCGCCGGTAAGTTTAGTCGCAGTGGTGGGAACGAGTTTCTGCTCCTGCGTGACCTTGCCGTAGATCGCGATCTTGATGTCGCCGACAATGCGCTTGTCCTTTTTGTTGTTTTCCAGCCGCACGATACGGAAACGGTCCCAGGGCAGCTGCTCTTCTTTAGTCTTCTCGGCGATCTGGGTCGCTTTGTCGAGCTGGTCCTGCTGGTCCAGGTTGACGTAAATTGTGGGCACGGTGACGTGCGCCTGAATTTTGGCGTGCAAGCCGGGCAGCTCGATGATCTGTTTCGTCTTGGCCACGGGATTGATGGTGGCGCGCAGGATGTTGCCCTTCATGTTCCGGTTGAGTTCCCCGCTGCTCTGCTGCAATTGGATCAACTGGGGTTGGGTCTGGAAAGTATCGAGCAGGACGATGCCGCCATCGTCGGGCAAACGCAGTCCGGGCGCCACGTGCGGAGACCTGGCCTCGTCGGCCTGGCGTTCCGCTTCGAGTTCCTTGTCGAGGGCGACGGCCTCCGGGGCGGGCTTGCCCGCGGCACGGTCTTTTTCGTACTTGTCGGTCGCGGCCCAGTCCACCATAGATTTGGGGACTTCTTCCCACTCATTGCGCTCGGCACTCAAGTAGCGCACGCGATCGCCCTTGATCTCCCATTTA
This sequence comes from Terriglobia bacterium, assembly GCA_963812835.1. Taxonomy (GTDB): domain Bacteria; phylum Acidobacteriota; class Terriglobia; order Terriglobales; family Acidobacteriaceae; genus JAIQFF01. The sequence continues at coordinate 374,836 of CAWEWN010000004.1, read as the reverse complement.
GTGGCCAGCTGATAGCTGCCGTCGGTCAGGATCAGGCGCTTGGCGAGCTCCTGCGCAGGCATGGGCGTGGCCAGCACGGATGAAAGCCAGCAGGCCGATTGCGAGACGATAAACCTGACGCATAGGATCAATGAGTTGGATGCAGCCTCCAGATGCCCAGTGTACTCCGCGAAGGAGCGCAATCACCAGTTCAGATGGTGCATCGCACTTGCAGAACAGTGCCAGTTGAAACACCCTGACCGGCGTCATCCTGAACGACTAGTCGTGAAGGATCTTGCGTACCGCTCCGAAGCCGGCATCGTACTTCGCGCTAGACCTTCGCAAGCTCGGATGACCCTTCTAGTGGTCTGACCGCACCCCCAAACTATTCCTAGTCACCCGAAAACATTTCTGGCATAATTGGTCGTGCACCCATCCTGCACAAAATCTCAAAGACAATTTAAGGTGAGGAATCGATGTCGGCAAAGTACATCTTTGTGACCGGGGGCGTGGTGTCGTCGTTGGGCAAGGGACTGGCGGCGGCCTCGATGGGTTGCCTGCTCGAAAGTCGCGGGCTCAAAGTCAACCTGATGAAGTTTGATCCTTACCTCAACGTGGATCCGGGCACCATGTCGCCGTTTCAGCATGGCGAAGTCTTTGTCACCGACGACGGGGCCGAGACCGATCTTGACCTCGGCCACTACGAACGCTTCACTCACGCCAAACTTTCCCGCGACAACAACTGGACCACCGGACGGATTTACGAACAGATCATCGCCAAAGAGCGGCGCGGCGACTACCTGGGCAAGACCGTGCAGGTAATTCCGCACGTCACCAACGAAATCAAGGCCGCGATGAAGAAGGTGGCGCAGGACGTGGATGTCGCCATCGTCGAAATCGGAGGCACGGTAGGCGACATCGAGTCGCTGCCGTTCATGGAAGCGATCCGCCAGATGCGCCAGGAACTGGGTCGCGATCACACCCTGTTCATGCACGTGACCCTGGTGCCCTTTATCGCCGCCGCGCAGGAACTCAAGACCAAGCCCACGCAGCACTCGGTGAAAGAACTTCTCAGCATCGGGATTCAGCCCGACATTCTGCTTTGCCGCACCGACCGATTCCTGTCCAAGGAAATCAAGTCGAAAATCGCGCTCTTCTGCAACGTGGAAGAAGAGGCAGTCATCACGGCCAAGGACGTGGCGTCCATTTACGAAGTGCCCCTGGTGTTTTCGCATGAAGGCGTGGATTCGCTGGTGCTCCGTTACCTGCGCCTAGAAGCCAGGGATCGCGACCTTAAGAACTGGGAAGAAATCGTACATCGCGTCTATAACCCGAAGGCGGAGGTCACGATTGGGATTGTCGGCAAGTACGTGGAATACGAAGATTCCTACAAATCGCTGAAAGAGGCGCTGGTCCACGGCGCGCTGGCCCACAACCTGAAACTGAATCTGAACTGGATTGAAGCCGAGGGACTCGAAAACGGCGACCGCACCTACGAAGAACAGCTCGCCGACTATGACGGACTGCTGGTGCCGGGCGGCTTTGGTAAGCGCGGCATCGAGGGCATGCTGATTGCGATCCGTTACGCCCGCGAAAACAACGTCCCCTATTTTGGCATTTGCCTGGGTATGCAGACGGCGTGCATCGAATTTGCCCGCAACGTTTGCGGACTGGCTGACGCCAACTCGAGCGAATTCGATCCTGCGACGCCGCACCGCGTGATCTACAAGCTGCGCGAACTGCGAGGCGTGGAGGAACTGGGCGGCACCATGCGGCTGGGAGCGTGGCCCTGCAAGATCGAGCCCGGAACCCTGGCCCATAAAATCTACGGCAAGCTCGAAATCAGCGAGCGCCATCGCCACCGCTACGAATTCAACCGCGAGTATGAGGAAACGCTGACTGCCGGTGGATTGCGTATTTCCGGATCAACGCCCGATGGCACCTACGTTGAGATGGTGGAGTTGCCCGACCATCCGCATTTCATCGGGTGCCAGTTCCATCCCGAGTTCAAGTCGAAGCCACTGGAGCCGCATCCACTGTTCAAGACATTCGTCGGCGCGGCGTACGAGCACGGACTGAAGCGGCGGGCGGACAAGGCTGCTTCTGAAGTCGAGATGTTTCATCGGCCCGAGAAGGTTGGAAAAAGATAGGTAACCGCCGAGGACGCCGAGATCGCCGAGAAGAACGTTAGAAAAGGGGTTCTCGGCGGTCTCGGCGTCCTTGGCGGTAAAAGAGAATCATTAACTGACCACTTCCTTCCAAATCGACAATGTCCGCATCGGCGCTGGCAATCTTTTTCTCATCGCCGGCCCTTGCGTCATCGAGAGCGAGAAGCATGCGCTATTCATGGCGGAAGTGATCAAAGGGGTCACGCGCGCGCTGAATTTTCCTTTCATTTTCAAGGCCTCGTACGACAAGGCAAACCGCACTTCCATTCGCAGCTATCGCGGCCCCGGATTGGCGGAGGGTCTGCGCATCCTGAAAAAAGTGAAAGACGAAGTTCACGTTCCCATTCTGACCGACGTACACGAGACGGCTGACGTAGCCAAGGTCGCGGAAGTTGCGGATATTTTGCAGATTCCAGCGTTCCTCTGCCGTCAGACCGACCTGGTCGTGGCCGCGGCCATGACCGACCGCATTGTCAATATCAAGAAGGGACAGTTCGTCTCGCCCGCCGATATGCGCCACATCGTGGAGAAATGCCGCACCGCCGGCAACGATAAAGTCTTCGTCACCGAGCGCGGATCGAGCTTCGGCTACAACAATCTCGTCGTGGACATGCGCGCGCTGGCCATCATGCGCAAATTTGTTCCAGTGGTCTTCGACGCCACTCACTCGGTACAGCTTCCGTCATCGGCCGCCGACGGTGATCATGCCGTGAGTGGAGGACAACCCGAGTTCATTCCGGTGCTGGCGCGAGCGGCAGTGGCAGCAGGCGTAGACGGAATATTCATGGAAGTCCACGACAATCCCAAGGAAGCCAAGTCCGACGGGGCAAATGCGCTGGAGTCAACCAAGCTGCGTGGAGTCTTGAAAGAATTGCAGGCGATACAGAGTGCGCTCCCGCCGCGCATGTCAAGCCCTGAATCGGCCCGGCATGCAAATCTGTTACGATGGCGGCCTCACGGACAGGCCGCAATGAAATATTTCTGGTTCGCAATCCTCACCGCCGGTTTATTCATTACGTTGACTACTTCCAGCGCGCAAACCACCGCAACAACCGCCCCGCTGCGGGTCGCCATCGCGGGGATGGTTCACGGTCACGTCGAAGGTTTTTTCCAGCGTTCGCTGCATCGAAGTGACATTCAGATTGTAGGAATTTCCGAACCTGACACCAAAGTTGCGGAACGTTACGCAGCGCAGTTTAGCCTCGACCGCAGTTTGCTTTTTACTGATCTCGAAGACATGCTGCAGAAGACGCATCCGCAGGCCGTCCTGGCGTACACCAATACTTTTGATCATCGAAGAGTGGTGGAGATATGCGCCCGCCACGGCATCCACGTCATGATGGAAAAGCCCCTGGCGGTCAGCGCCGAAGATGCGCACGCCATCGCCGACGCCGCGCGCAAGGGCAACATCAAGGTGCTGGTGAACTACGAGACCACCTGGTATCGCAGCAACCATGCCGCCTATGACATGGTCCACGACAAATCTATCGGCGAGATCCGCAAAGTTGTCGTCCATGATGGGCATCAGGGACCGAAGGAAATCAATGTGGCTCCCGAGTTCTTGGCCTGGCTCAACGATCCCAAATTGAACGGGGCCGGAGCGCTCTACGATTTCGGCTGCTATGGCGCCGATTTGATGACCTGGCTGATGGATGGGCAGCGGCCCACTTCGGTCACCGCTACGACACAGCAGATCAAGCCTGATATTTATCCGCGAGTTGATGATGAGGCAGAAGTCATCCTGACTTATCCCAAGGCAGTGGCGATCCTGCAGCCTTCGTGGAATTGGCCTTTCGACCGTAAAGACATGGAAGTCTATGGCCAGACCGGCTATGTGATCACCGTGCGTCATGACGACGTGCGTGTGCGGCTCAAGGGTGGCGAAGAACAATTGCTGCCGGCCAAGCCGGTGGCGGCCCCCTACGATGATTCGTTGTCGCTGTTTCGGGCGGTGGTTCTGGATGGGGTCGCGCCCGGTGCGCCATCGTCTCTCGAAACCAATGTTATCGTTTCTGAAATTCTGGACGCAGCCAGGCGCTCGGCGGCTTCTGGGAAATCGGTTCGACTCGCGGGAGATTGAAGTTCCCGTGTAGTGTAGGCGCGAGCGCCTCGCTCGTGCGGCAGCGTTGAAGCGCCGCCCTACGAAATGCCTTTGGAACGTCGGTGCATTTTGCGCTCCTGCACGAGCGGGGCGCTGCCCGCATAATATTTGTCTCATTGCCTGATGCACGTTTTCTCCACCATCGCCGGAATTCTTGCCATCCTGGGCATCCTGCTGGATGCCTTCGAGACCGTCGTACTGCCGCGGCGGGTGCAGCGTAGTTTCCGGCTGACCAGTTGGTTCTACCGCCGCACCTGGGTCCCGTATCGAGCCATGGCGAGGCGCATCCCCTCGCGGGCGCGGCGGGAGAATTTTCTAAGCTACTTCGGGCCGCTGTCGCTGATTTTTCTATTGATGTTGTGGGCGGCCGGACTGATCTTTGGCTTCGCCCTGCTGCAATACGGAGTAGGAGAACACTTCCATACCAGCGGAGATCCTCTTACTTTCGGCCTTCTGATCTATCAAAGCGGCGAAACTTTCTTCACTCTCGGCTACGGGGACATTATTCCCAGCACCGGCCTGGCCCGCGCTTTTTCCGTGGTGGAATCCGGATTGGGTTTCGGTTTTCTAGGTGTAGTGATTGGCTATCTGCCGACAATCTATTCGTCATTTTCCCGCCGTGAAATCGAAATCTCGTTACTGGATGCGCGGGCGGGTTCGCCTCCTTCGGCTGCGGAGCTGTTATCGAGATTCGGAAACTGTCCGGAACAGCTGGTGCTCGACCAGATTTTCAAGGACTGGGAGCGCTGGGCGGCGGAAGTGCTGGAGAGCCATCTATCTTATCCCGCGCTCAGTTTTTTTCGTTCGCAACACAACAATCAATCCTGGCTCGGAGCGCTGATTACGATTCTGGATGCCAGCGCCCTGGTGATCGCCGGCGTGGATGGGCTGCGCAATGAGCAAGCCAAGATCACCTTCGCTATGGCACGACACGCCGTGGTTGACTTGGCGCAGGTCGTTAACGCACGCTACAACCCGAACGCCGCAGACCGTCTACCCGAGGAACAACTGAATCGGCTGCGCCAGAAACTGGCAGAGCGCGGAGTGAAACTGGGCGAGGGCGCCGCATTTGAGGAGAAGCTCGACCATCTTCGTTCGCAATATGAACCCTACGCCGTGGCGATTGCCCTGAACCTTTCGATTGACTTGCCGCCGTGGATTCATCCCGAGCGACAGAAAGACAACTGGCAGGCCGGCCCCTGGGACCGGGCCATTCAAGCCAGAGGACTGGCGGCGCGGGTACAGAATGTGGATGATCACTTTTAGAATTCAGCTGTCAGCTTTCAGCTATCAGCCGTCAGCTTGGACCGTCAGATAGCCACGGCCCCTCGTTTTGTAATTTCGGTATTGTCAGCGCGGAGCGAGGGCGTGAGCCATAGCGTCCCCGAGGGACGCTTGAATCCGGGATCTCTGATCGCGAGGCTTTGAATCGCGGTTTTTGGCAAATTGCTAATTGCCAATTGCCAATTGCTGACTCCCGCTTCTGCTAACATCGGTTTTCCTCCATGAAGCACATTGGCGAAAACGTAGTCCGCATCGAGGCTGAGGCCTTGCGCGCGTTGGCCGACCGCATCGCTGGTCCAATGGCTGCGGCTTTCGATCGAGCGGTCGAGTTGATTTATTCCTGCTCGGGCCGAGTAGTGGTCACGGGCATGGGCAAGAGTGGCATCATTGCGCGCAAGATCGCAGCGACGCTGAGTTCCACGGGAACTCCCGCGCTGTTCATGCATCCGGTTGACGCGGTGCATGGAGATCTTGGGATGGTAGTACGCGGGGATGTGGTGCTGGCTCTCTCCGCCAGCGGCGAGACGGAAGAAATTCTCAGGCTGCTGGCGACTCTTAAGCGGCTGCAGGTGCCGCTGATCAGCATGACTGGGGACCCGGTTTTTGAAAAAGCCGCGGGCGAGGGCGCGCGCGCCACACAGTCTACAGCCAAGATATCCACGCTGGCGGCGGCGGCGGATGTGGCGCTCGACTGCTCCGTGGCCCAGGAGGCCTGTGGGCTTGGGTTGGCTCCGACTGCTTCGACCACGGCCATGCTGGCGCTGGGGGACGGGTTGGCTATGGCTCTCGCCGAGAAGCGCGGCTTCAAGGAAGAAGACTTTGCCAATCTGCATCCCGGCGGAAAGCTGGGCAAGCGTCTCGCTAAGGTCGAGTCATTGATGCACAGCGGAGAGGCTGTGCCGCAAGGTCACGCCGCAAACCAGGATGCCGGATGTGATCTACGAAATGTCGCGCAAGAAACTGGGCGTGACCGCTGTAGTTGATGGCAAGAAGCTGGTGGGCGTGATCAGCGATGGCGATTTGCGGCGTCTGCTCGAAAAACGCGGCAAGGACGTGTTGGACCTGACCGCGGGCGAGTGTATGACGACCAAGCCCAGAACCATCGGGGCGAACGAATTCGCGGCCACCGCGCTGGCGTTGATGGAAGAAAAGAAAATTACGTCACTGGTGGTGGTCGATGGAGCGAACACTCTTTTGGGAATCCTCCACCTGCACGATTTGTGGGGAACGGAGATGATGTAGGAATCGAGCAATTTGGTGATTGAGTAATTGTGTAATTGAGGCTCCGTGAAACAGGTAAGGGTTTTCAATTACCAAATTACGCAATTGCACAAATTGCACAATGAGGTTTTCATGTACCACTATGATCCCAATACCGCGCTGGAAGAACTCACCGAAGACGCTACTCTGCCCAACCCCGTCCACGTTCGCGACATGATTTTGCGAAAAAAACTCGGGCCGGACAAGTCGCTTGAGCTGAACCGTCTGTTCGTCGAGTATCAGAAATTTTTCGGCGAGGCGCAGAAGCTGGGGAAAGAGATACTGAAGCAGTTGGCTGGTTAACGGCCCACATCTTCACGCGTACGTCCTCACGATCAATGTAGGCGCGAGCGTCCCGCTCGTGCAAAGTAGCCCGTGGCTCTCCCGCACGAGCGGGGACGCTCGCGCCTACATTCGTCACTCAATCATTTACAATAATCAATTCCCTGCTACCCAGGACCCCTAACTATGCATCGTTGGTCTCAGCTCTTTATTCCCACTCTGCGCGAGGCGCCTGCGGACGCTGAAGTCGCCAGCCACAAATTTCTGGTGCGTGCCGGATATATCCGTCAGTTGGCCGCTGGAATTTATTCCTACCTCTTCATGGGACAGCGCTCCTTCAACAAGATCATGGGCATTGTGCGCGAGGAAATGGACAAAATTGGACAGGAATTCTATCTGCCGGCCATTCATCCGCGGGAGTTGTGGGAGGCCAGCGGGCGCTGGGCGGTCATGGGCGACAACATGTTCCGGCTGAAAGACCGCAAGGGCGCCGATCTCTGTCTAGGCATGACACATGAAGAAGCCATGACCGAGATTGCCCGCAAAGAGCTGCGCAGCTACAAGCAGCTTCCGCAAATCTGGTACCAGATCCAAAGCAAATTTCGCGATGAGGCCCGGCCCAAGTCAGGACTTTTGCGGGTGAGGCAGTTCATCATGAAAGATTCGTATTCTTTCGACATTGATGCCGCCGGTCTGGACATTTCGTATCAGAAGCACTACGACGCCTACTGCCGCATTTTTGATCGCTGCGGTTTGAAGTACATGGTGGTGGAAGCAGATTCAGGCGCAATGGGTGGGTCACAGTCGCATGAGTTCATGGTGCGCACGCCGGCGGGAGAAGACCGCATCGTCAGTTGCGAAAAATGCAAGTACGCCGCCAACCTCGATAAGGCAACATCCAAGCTGGCCGCGGTCGAAGATCTGAAGGCGGAGGGCGACGGCAAGCCGCTCGAAGTGCACACTCCCGGTATGAAGACGATTGAAGACGTCGCGAAATTCCTGGGCGTCTCGCCGAAGAACAAGATGAAGACGCTGGCGCTGATGATTGAAAGCCTCGACCGCAAGACCGGCAAGGCGTCCGTACGCGCCGTTGTTTTGCTGATGCGCGGCGATCATCAGATGAACGAAGTCAAACTGTCGGCCGCGCTCGGGGGCAAGGAAACGCGGCCTATGCAGGAAGAAGAAATCCGGCAGCTCTTCAATTCTCCCGCTGGGTTCCTCGGCCCGATCGGCATCGGGTGGGCGAAGGACATGAAAGACGTCGAACGTCCCGTGCTTTTGGTGGACAAGGCGCTCGAAGGCCGCACTAACCTAATCGGAGGAGCGAACAAAGAGGACTATCACCTTAAGAACATCACGCCGGGCCGCGACTTTCAGCCGACGGCATATGTTGATCTGCGCAGTGTGACGGCGGGAGAAGATTGTCCCAATTGCGGCGGGGCGCTGCGCATCGACACTGCAGTCGAAATCGGTCACATTTTCAAGCTGGGTTACAAGTACACCGACTCGATGGGTGCACGAGTTCTCGACAAGAATGGCAAAGAAGTCACGCCTATTATGGGCAGCTATGGCATTGGCATCGAGCGCATCCTGACCTCGGCCATCGAGCAGGACAACGATGAAAACGGATTCTGGCTGCCTCCGACGATTGCACCTTTCGAAATCGTCGTAACGCCTACCAATGTCGGCGACGAGAAGCTTCTCAGCACTGCCGTAGACATCGCCCAGCGCCTGGAGGCCGCCGGATTTGAAGTTCTACTGGATGACCGGGACGAACGGCCAGGGGTCAAGTTCAAGGACGCCGATCTGGTGGGTATCCCCTTTCGTATCACTGTCGGAAAGAAGGTTACCGAAGGTACCGTTGAAGTGGTTCGGCGCTCGACTCGGCAAATGGAGGATGCTAGCATTTCCGCAATAACCGATTATTTCCAAAAAAATCTGCGGTCAGCGCCCTGATCCTTCCGGCGCTCGGCCGCAAGCGGAGTGCGCAATGGGCTCGCTGAAAATGGTTGCTGGCATCGTTGTAATGGTAGCGTCGGTCTATCTGATCGCCGTCCTGGCTCCGCCCTTCTTTTCTAACTACCAGTTTGAGGACGCCCTCCGGACCGAAGCCCAGATGGATACCTATAACACCAAGACCGAAGACCAGATCCGCGATACCGTCTTCAAGAAAGCACAGGAGTTGGATGTTCCGGTCAGCCGGGAGCAAATCAAGGTTCAGCGCAGCGGACTTACCGGCAGCGGCTCGGTCAGCATCGAGGCCCCTTACATCGTGCATATCAGCTTGCCGGGCTATCCTTTGGATTTGAACTTCGATCCCAGCACCAGGAACAAGGGAGTGATGTAGAAGAGCAGGTTCCGGAAATAGGCTGATGTGCCGCAGGAACCTGGAAACCAACCCCCTCTTACTTCCGTACTCTTGTTTCCCCTTCCGGTAACTACCTACCATTCAAGGAATACAGGTGCAAAGTGCGCTCCAATCGAGCGTGCCTGGATCAGGCATTTTTTCGTCTGTGATCGACGACCGTGATGACCGGCGTGTAACAGTCCGCGGGTTCGGGATGGTATGGAGGATGTATGAAGCTAAGGAATAGGGTCCTTTTTCTGGTGTTCGCCGCGGTCGTGATGTTGGGATGGGCCGGGTGTGGCGGTGGTTGTCCCGCTGGTACCGGGCAAACCGGTTCCGGTTCCGGTGGAAGTGGTGGCGGGAACTCAGCCAAAGGCACGTCCTGCACGCCGTCAGGGGGCGGTGGAGGCGGCGGAAGTATCGCAGCCTTGCTGTACTACGTTGGTACCAACAATATTTTGGGTGCCAGCCTCAGCACCACGGGGACCTTTGCCCCCCTCACATCCTTCACGCCGCCGACGCTTGCGAGCAGTGTCGGCCAATGATATGGTCATCGTGAACAAGAAATTTCTGTACCTGCCGCAACCTGATTCCCTGACCATTCAAGGGTTCGCGATTGATCACACTGCTGGCGCTTTGACCGCGATTGCCGGGAGTCCATTCGCCACCGCGGGCGCGGACTCCGTGGCTACCGATCCGGCCGGTCGCTTCCTGTTTGTGGGGAACCGAAACGCAGGATCGATTTCCGTTTTTCAGATCAATTCCACCACCGGAGTTCTTGTACCGGCCCCAGGTTCTCCGTTCTTTGCTTTCAATCTCGATTTCGCTGCGGTCCTGGCGGTGGACGGAGCGGGAAAATTTCTGTATGTCGGCCAAAACTTGCCGGCGCTGCCGATTTATGGCTTCTCCATTGATCAAAATACCGGAGCGCTCTCACCGGCGACGGGCAGTCCTTACAACTTGAACGTTGCGGGGGTTCGAACCGATTTCCTGGGAAAGTTCGCGGTCGGTATCACCGGCAACACGGGTGACAATCACTTGTACGTTTTCGCCATTGATCCCACGACCGGAGCGTTGGCAGCGGTCAACAATTCACCGTTCACGACTGTTACTTCGACGCCGCTGAACCTGCAGATTCATCCCAGCAGCCATTTTGTGTACAGCTTCGGACTTGATAGCAACAGCGCGTATACCGCCATTGAAGGTTACGCTATTGATCCTACGACTGGTGCCTTGACGGCCCTGACGGGTTCGCCGTTCACTGCGCCGCCAACCGTGGCGTTCTGCAAGTGGGACCAGGCAGGCACAGACGCGTTCTGCGCTAATGCGACAACCCCCGCCTTCTCGATTCTGAGTACCAACGCTTCCACCGGTGCCCTTACGCACACGGTGACGGATTTGAGCGTGTCGAACAATGCGGTCGCGTTCGCGCCTACAAACTAAAGTCTCAGCCCGTTTAGTCAGTATTCAACTGCCAACTGCCGATAGGTTAAAAATATGCGCTGGCAGGTTAAAATGCCTTATCTCTATCCGAAATCAATTGGGAGCTGTGCAGGTGCGCTCGCCGCGGAGTGATGTCCGCGCCTCAGATAACGGAGGAGATAAGTCCCAACGTCTAAGCCTCGCAGGGGCGCATCCAACCCTTCGTACACCTCGTCTGGTTGGTGGTTGATGCCTTAAGGCTCGAACCGCTAGAGGCACGAAGGCACCGAAGGGAAGGAAAGCAGAGAATTTTGGCCATAAAACTTAAGATCCCGAGTGGCAATCCGGGCGCCAAACCCGGCAAGGGATGGCTTCCCCGCGATCCTCTGCTTCAGGCTGCGTTGGTGGTCTTTCTCGTCGTCGGAACCTTAGGCGCCGGTTTCTTCACTTATTATTACGTCAAGTTCGGCCGGATGATTGACCAGCGCTTCAAGGGTCCGGTTTTCGGCAACTCCGCGCGCATCTATGCCATTTCGCGCCCCGTCCAGGTAGGCGAGAAAATCGAACCTCAAGACATTGCGGTCCAGCTCCGCCGCGCCGGCTACTCCGACAAAGATGCCAAATCGCCGATGGGCAGTTATCGCCTGTTCGAAGGCGGAATCGAGATCAAGCCAGGTCCGGATTCCTATCACAGCCCAGAGTCCGCCATCATCCGCGTGCAGGGCGGCAAGGTGGCCAGCATCACCAGCAAGTCGGGTGATCTTGGCGCATACGAACTCGAACCGCAGATGATCACGTCCTTGTTTGACGCCGGACAGCGGTCCAAGCGCGAACTGGTCACCTACGACGAGATTCCAAAGTTGATGGTGGACGCTGTACTGGCCATCGAAGACCGGCGTTTCTTTCAGCACGGCGGCGTGAATTTCCTCCGCCTGGCGGAAGCGACCTGGGTTGACGTCACGCACGGTCGCCATGAGCAGGGCGGCTCGACCATCACCATGCAACTTTCCCGGGCATTCTTCCTGACGCCGCAGAAGACGGTAAAGCGCAAATTGTCAGAAATGCTGATTGCTCTGGAGATGGAACAGAAACTCAGCAAGCAACAGATTTTTGAGTTCTATGCCAACCGCGTCGATCTGGGACAGCGCGGTTCGTTCACCATCAGCGGCTTTGCCCAGGCGGCGCGAGCGTACTTCAATAAAGATCTGAAAGACATCACCCCGGCCGAAGCGGCGCTGATCGCGGGAATTATCCAGGCACCCAGCTACCTTTCGCCCTACCGCCATCCCGAGCGCGCGCTCGAACGACGCAACCTGGTGCTGGACACCATGGTAGAAACTCATACCCTCACGAAGGCCGATGCCGAGAAGGCCAAGGCCACTCCGTTGAAGCTGGCCCCTCCCAACGTCGAAGCCAGTGACGCGCCTTACTTCGTCGATCTGCTCCGCGAAACCCTTATCAGCAAACTCGACGAACGCCAGATGAACGACCAGGGCTATCGGATCTACTCGACAATTGATCCCGATCTGCAGAAAGCCGCGGCGGCGGCAGTCGAAACCGGAATGAAGCTCGTGGATGACCAGGTCACCAAGCTGCGCACCAAGCGAACGAAGATTGGAAAGAACAAGTACGAGACCAAGGTTCTGCCCGGACCTCAGGCGCAGGTGGCGATGGTAGTGATGGATCCGCACACCGGCGAAGTCCTGGCGCTGGTAGGAGGGCGTAACTACGGCGTCAGCCAGTTAAACCACGCGGTGGCGAAGCGTCCCACGGGATCGATTTTCAAGCCCTTCGTTTATGCGGCCGCCATGAACACAGCGCTGGACGGCTCCAACCCGGTGTTCACTCCGGCCTCCACGGTGCAGGACGCGCCGGGCTCCTTCGCGTATGGCGACCAGATCTACGAGCCACGCAACTACAAAGAGGAGTACCACGGCGACGTCACCGCGCGTTATGCGCTAGCGTTGTCGTTGAACAACGCGACAGTCAAACTGGCTGAAGAAGTGGGCTACGAAAAAGTGGCGGACCTGGCCAAAGCTGCTGGAATTGCGTCCGTGAAAGCTACGCCTGCCATGGCGCTAGGTGCTTACGATGCCACGCCCATGGACATGGCGGCGGCATATACCGTTTTCGCCAACGCCGGGGTGCGTATATCGCCGACCATGGTCAACTCGGTGCGGAACGCGAACGGCGATATCGTCCTCGATTTCAAACCTGAAGCTCATTCGGTGCTCGACCCTCGTGTGGCGTTCGTAATGACCAACATGATGGAAGGGGTCATCAATTTTGGACTGGGATACGGTCCGGTCCGTGCCCGCGGTTTCGATCGGCCCGCAGCTGGAAAGACAGGCAGTTCCCATGATGGTTGGTTCGCCGGCTATACCAGCAATTTGCTATGCATCGTCTGGGTCGGATTCGACGATTACAGCGACCTGCGCATCAGCGGAGCATTGAGTGCCGCACCCATCTGGGCCGAGTTCATGAAGAAAGCCCTCACCCTGCCTACGTATTCGGACATGAAGGCGTTTGCGCAGCCGACAGGCGTGATTGACGTACAGCTCGACAAGGCCACCAATCTGCTGGCTACGCCAGCCTGTCCGGAGGACTACAGCGCGGCCTTCATTGCCGGTACGGAACCCAGCGAGACCTGCGACCAGAGCACGGGAATGCGTGGTTTCTTCAGTCGGGTCTTTGGTTTAGGCGGGGACAAGGCCCTTCCCCCACCGCCTCCCGGAGCCCAGCCGGCGGGGCCTGGGACCACCGCCAGTGCCACGGCCGAAGACCCCAACAAAAAGAAAAAAGGTTTTTTTGGCAAAATTGCGGGTATCTTTAAGGATGATAAGCCGTCTAACGATCCGCCGGCCAAACCGGCAGACACAGGCGGTAACGGTAAGAGTCCTCAGTAGACGGGCCCGCACCGAGTTGGCTCTGTCTTCAGGAGCGGACTTATGGGTCGTCAATATTTGTCGTACGTCCTGCTGGCAGCGATTTGCCCCACGCCTTCCCTGCTGGCCCAGATTCATCACTTCGATCAGACACAGTCAACCGAGCAGGTAGAAGTCAGCTCACCCGCGGTTCGGCGTGCTGAAGCTCCTCCGGCAGATGCAGCGCCCGTCGACCTGGAGCAGCGCGGCGACGTTCTGCGAGCCGAGAAGTCCTATCTGGACGCGCTCGACTACTACCGCGCGGCGCTGTCCAAAAAACCAAACAGCGCCGCGCTCTACAACAAGATTGGCATCAACGAACTCCAGATGGGGCGTTTCAGCGATGCCCGCAAGGACTTTGAGCACGCCATCAAGTCGGACAAGCAGTTGGCCGACGCTCACAACAACCTGGGCGTAGTTTTTTATCTGCAAAAAAAGTATGGCGCCGCCATCAAACGCTACGAGGACGCCATAAAGGTGCGCCAGGATTCTGCGTCCTTCTATAGCAATCTGGGCGCAGCCTACTTCTCCAAAAAGGAATACGTAAAGGCAAGCGTGAGTTACAACCAGGCGCTGCAGATTGATCCGGAGATTTTCGAACGCACGTCGCACTCCGGCGTATTGGCCCAAATGTCATCCCCGGGAGACCGGGCCCATTTTTACTATGTGCTGGCCAGGCTCTACGCCCAGAGCGGGGTCACCGACCGCTCGTTGCAATACCTGCGCCGGGCCATGGAAGAAGGCTACAAAGGGATCAATGATGTCTACAAAGACGCGGAATTTGCGGGGCTGCGCAAGGATCCGCGCTTTACCGAGCTGATGGCGGCCCGGCCAATGGCGATCCCTGAGTAAAGGTTCGAATACAAATATTTACAAAAAAGGACGAAACTTTCTGTCGGAGTAGGGTTTAATAGGTTCAATTACTCCTGAAAACAACAGGGTGAGTAAGGAGAAACGGTAGCCCATCGGTCGTCGACCCGAGCACGCCCCAAGCAGACGACCGGTGGGTTTTTCTTTTGTGGGCAGAGTCGTGGATGGAACGGGTGCGTGCTCTGTGGTTAGTTCATCGCAGATCAGCCGTTGGCAATTGGCCAAACCGAGTCCCGGGCCGCCGAAAGCTTTGCCGCTTGGGTTTTGCTAATTGCTAAGTGCTGATTTCTCTCCCCAGCTCAGTGCTTTATTCGATCTTTCTCAATCCGATGCTCGCGCTCCCGGGCCTCGGCCAACGAATCGTTCCCTTTAAGGCAACCGCGCAGACTGTGGATAAATTCGTCGGTGACTGGTTCTAGAACCTGGTCGTTAGGTTCGCTGTAAACGGACTTTCCTTCGTAGCGAACGTCGAATCCACGGTTCTGCAAAATCGCAACGGCTTGATGCGAATTCGTAGGATCATTCGGCAGCACTCCTGCCGCCTGCAGCACCAGAGGCCTCGCGGGCAGTTCCCGGCCATCAACAATTACAGTCCACTTCGGCATTTGGCGATTCCATCGGAACTCCTTTGCGGCTTTGGCAATCTCCACTTTTGTAAGAGTCGAAACCTTAGCAATTGCCATCTTGGCTTTCCAAATTATTGTTATTCATATTAATCATCATAGACGTCTAAAGATATTAGTTGGGCAATTTCGTCGAGGCGAATGATTTACGAAAGTCGCGTGATAGAATATTACTGAATGTCCTCCCTTCCCTCCTCTCTCGCATGGGCGCACCCGTTGGTTGCGGAGTGGTTTGTCCGGAAGTTCGGGACGCCAACGGAGCCTCAGGAGCAGGGTTGGCCTCATATTCTTGCCGGACGAACCACCCTCATCTCTGCGCCGACAGGTTCCGGCAAAACTTTGGCCGCGTTTCTGGCTTGCATCGATCAACTGGTGCGCAAGGCGCTGGCGGGTCATCTCCACGACCGCACCGAAGTTTTGTATGTCTCGCCGCTGAAGGCGCTGGGCAATGACATTCAAAAAAATCTCGAAGTGCCCCTGAGCGAAATCCTTCAGATGGCGGGCGAGCACGGCTTGTTGATGCCGGAGATTCGCACTGCGGTCCGCACCGGCGACACACTGATGCACGAGCGCCGCGCCATGCTCAAGCGGCCGCCGCACATTCTGGTGACCACACCGGAGTCGCTCTACATTCTGCTGACCGCGGAAAGAAGCCGCGCGATTCTGCGCGATGTCGAAACCGTCATCGTGGACGAAATCCACGCGGTCGCCGACGACAAGCGCGGCGCGCATCTCACACTTTCGCTGGAGCGGCTGGAAGCTCTGACTTATCGCCCGCCGGTGCGCATCGGGCTTTCCGCAACCCAGAAGCCGATCGAGGAAGTCGCTCATTTCCTGACGGGAAACGGCCGGCCGGCCCCGGTGATTGTTGATGTCGGACACAAGCGCAAACTCGATCTCGCGGTCGAAGTGCCGGGCTCGTCCCTGGGACCGATCACCACCAACGAGATGTGGGACGAGGTTTACAACCGGCTGGTCGAACTGATCGAGCAGCATCGTTCCACACTGGTGTTCGTGAACACACGGCGGCTGGCGGAGCGAATTGCTCATCACCTGGGCGAGCGATTGGGCGAAGACAATGTCGCGGCCCATCACGGCAGCCTGTCCCGCAAGCTGCGCCTCTCCGCGGAGCAGAAATTAAAAGAAGGCAAAGTCAAAGTTCTGGTAGCGACGGCGTCACTGGAACTGGGAATCGATATCGGCACGGTTGACCTGGTGGTGCAGATCAGTTCGCCGCGGGCGATTGCGGTCGCGTTGCAACGAGTCGGCCGCTCCGGTCACTGGCGCGGCGCCATCCCCAAGGGACGCTTCTTCGCCGGCACTCGCGATGATCTGCTGGAATGTGCAGCGCTGGTGCGAGCAATCCGGCAGGGAGATCTGGACCGCCTGATCATTCCCGACTCGCCTCTGGACATTCTGGCGCAGCAGATCGTGGCCGCCTGTGCCTCGGAAAGTAGCAACACAAAAAGTAGCGCCGCCGTCCCGGCGGCTGTCGTGGGGGCGTCTCGCCCCCACCTTCGAGGGCAAAGATGCCCTCGAGCCAGCCGGCGAGGACGCCGGCGCTACACAACATCTCCCGCTGATGACGGCGGATGGGACGAAGACGCACTCTTCGCGCTGGTCACGCGCGCCTATCCCTATCGCAATCTATCTCGCGATACCTACAATTCGATCCTCGAGATGCTTTCCGAGGGGATTGCATCGCGGCGCGGACGTTATGGCGCCTACATTCATCATGACAAAGTGAACCGCAAGCTGCGGCCGCGGCGAGGCAGCAGGCTGGCGGCGATCACCAGCGGCGGCGCGATTCCAGAGACTGCGCTCTTTACCGTGGTCGCCGAACCAGAAGGTATTGTGGTCGGCACGCTTGATGAAGATTTCGCGGTGGAGAGTAATGCGGGTGACATCATGCTGCTGGGAAATACTTCCTGGCGCATACGCCGCGTCGAAGGCAAGTCGGGACGTGTGTTGGTCGAAGACGCCCATGGCTCCCCTCCGAGCGTTCCCTTCTGGCGCGGCGAAGCCCCTGCACGGACCCAGGAACTTTCCGCACATGTGGCTGGCTTAAGAAAAGAAATCAGCGATCGTCTCGCGCACACTTCTCCCATCGGGATCTCGCAGAGCCAACCTGCTGTCGCCGAAACGGTCGCCTGGCTGAAGGATGAATGCGGGCTGGACGATTCCGGCGCCGAACAGGCGATCGAGTACATCCTGCTGGGGCGCGCGGTGCTGGGGGATGTTCCTACGCAAGACACGATTATCGCCGAGCGCTTCTTCGACGAAGGCGGCGGGATGCAACTGATCATCCACGCACCGTATGGCGGGCGGATCAACAAGGCCTGGGGACTGGCGCTCCGCAAGCGTTTTTGCCGCAGCTTTAATTTTGAGTTGCAGGCTGCGGCTACAGACAACGGCCTGAACATCGCGCTGGCAGAGCAGCACAGCTTCCCGCTGGCTGACGTTTTTCATTTTCTCAACGCCGAAACCGTGCAACCGGTGCTGGAACAGGCAGCACTCGATTCTCCGATTTTTGGCACACGCTGGCGCTGGGACGCCAATCGCGCCCTGGCATTGCTGCGCTTTCAGGGTGGCAAAAAAGTTCCGCCGCAGATCCAGCGCATGCGTTCCGACGATCTGCTGGCGTCGGTGTTCCCTGACGTGGCCGCCTGTCAGGAAAATATCGTGGGTGATATTCAGATTCCCGATCATCCCCTGGTCAAAGAAGTAATGAAAGACGTGCTCACCGAGGCCATGGATATTGACGGCCTCAGGGCCCTGTTGAGCGGCATTCAGCAAGGGCGCATCCGCTGCCTGGCGGTCGACACTCCGGTGCCGTCGCAATTCTCGCATGAGATCTTGAATGCAAATCCATACGCTTATCTAGATGACGCCCCACTTGAAGAACGGCGGGCACGCGCGGTCGAGATGCGGCGCATCCTGCCGGAATCGGTGCTGGAAGAAGTGGGCAAACTCGATCCGGCCGCAATCGCACAGGTGCGGGAAGAAGCCTGGCCGGATGTACGCGATGCGGACGAACTGCACGATGTACTACATACCCTGATTGCGTTTCCACAGACCACGTGGGGACAGCCGCCCTCGGCTGTCCAGCTCAGCGAAGCTGAGCAGGGGTTCTCTCTGAGCCTGGCATCGCAATCTGGCAATCCGCCCGACAGTCGAGCTCCGCTCGACCGGACAGCCGAGGGCGGTTGTCCCCACGTGAGTCGTAGCGCCGGCGAGTGGCAGGGACATTTCGACAGACTGCTCGAACACGGGCGCGCTGTTCGAGCTAAGCACGCCGGAATGAATTACTGGGTGGCGGCGGAACGGGCGAAAACATTTTCTCTGCTGTTCCCCGGTGCCGAGTTCGATCGTCCCATCCCCGAGATTCAAGGAAACCTGCCGTCCTCCGATGATGCTCTGCTGGCGCTCGTCACCGGTTGGATGTCGTGCTTAGGTCCGGCCACGGCTTCGCAGCTTGGAAGTCTGGTTGGACTTCCCGCTTCTGAGATTGAAAAGGCCTTGCTGCGGATGGAAGCTTCCGGTGCCGTGCTCCGAGGACAGTTCACCGACGCTGCCTCGCGGGCGAGTCGCCCGCGACCACAAGAACCAGAGCTGGAATGGTGTGAGCGGCGCTTGCTGGCTCGCATTCACCGGTTAACTGTCGCCACCCTGCGCAAACAAATTGAGCCGGTCACCGCCGCACAATTCATGCGCTGGCTTTTGCGCTGGCAGCATGTCGCTGCGGGGGCGCAAGTTCAGGGTGAACGCGCCACGCTGGATGTGCTGCGCCAGTTGCAGGGCTTTGAGATTCCGGCCAATGCCTGGGAACGGCAGATTCTGGGGCGGCGCGTCGCCGACTACGATCCCAAATGGCTTGATCAACTTTGTCTTACTGGCGCTGTCGGGTGGGGGCGGCTGTCGCCTCATCCCGCTACCCTCGACGACACGGCGGCCGGCAAACGGCGCGTGATTCCGACCAGCGTGGCTCCGATCACATTCTTCATCCGCGAAGAGGCCGATTGGATGACTCCGCATCGTCCCGAGCGCAGTAATGACAAGAACCGGTCGAAGCGCGCGGTCTCAGTGAAAGCGCGCGGCAGGTCCTGGATTTCCTGCGGCAGCGTGGAGCGTCATTCTTCGCCGACATCGTTCGCGGCACCGGGCGGCTCAAAGCCGAAGTCGAGACTGGACTGTGGGAACTGG
Source organism: Terriglobia bacterium (assembly GCA_963812835.1). Lineage (GTDB taxonomy): Bacteria > Acidobacteriota > Terriglobia > Terriglobales > Acidobacteriaceae > JAIQFF01. Next base: position 355,373 of record CAWEWN010000004.1, on the reverse strand, counting down.
TGGCGGGCGGGCTCATCACCGCCGATGGCTTCGACAACCTGCGCTCGCTGATTGATCCCAAGCGTCGCGCCGGGCAAGGCAATGGGCGGACGGCGCGTCCGCGGCACAGCACCGGTCGCTGGGCGCTCCTGTATACCGACCAGGCAGCGGACCGCAATCGCGCCGTGGAAGCGACCTGCTGGATGCTGCTGAAACGCTACGGCATCGTCTTCCGTGACCTGCTGGCCCGCGAGACCAATCTTCCCAAGTGGCGCGAACTTCAGATGGCCTTCCGCCGACTCGAAGATCGCGGAGAGATTCGCGGCGGGCGCTTTGTGGATGGTTTCCTCGGCGAACAGTTCGCCCTGCCGGTCGCGGTCGAATCACTGCGGGCCACCCGCAAAATGCCTCTCACTGGGGAGACGATCGTGTTGTCCGCCGCTGATCCGCTGAACCTGGTGGGAATTCTGCTGCCTGGCGAACGCGTTCCGGCCATCTCAGGCAGGACTGTCATTTTTCGTGATGGAGTTGCGGTACAGGATGCGATAGCAGCGGACTCGCAACGATTGACCGCAATCGGCGATTAGGGAGACCCGACGTCGGGATTCTTAAAAGCAGTTCTCGGTTCTCAGTCAGGAGTTCTCTGCAAAAAAACGATCGGGAATCCGATGAGGGGGTCCCCCGGATTCCCGACCGGCGTATCCCGGCGAAACTCAGAAAGCGCTTCCCCCGTCGCTTTTTGCCGAGCCGACGCTGACCCGCTTGTAGCACGTCCCCGGCCATCGTAAAATGTCATTTCCAAATCATCAAAATAGCGTATATCGTTATTGTTTTGTTAACTTTGCGCGTAATTCGGTGTAGCTATTCCGGCGAGAACGGGCCGCAACCACTATCCAACCGGATAGAGGTATATCTGTTCGGATAGTGGAACAAGATCGTGGACCGCTATTCCCAAAGCCGGAAAGTGTGCTAAACCGTTTACCTCGATCGAGGCTTGAATACGGTGAAACCCAGAATACAGGTTGCAGCGGGACCCTTGGCGGACTCCACTTACTTCTTGACAGAACCCGAGGTCCGAATCGGACGAGATTGCTCCAATTCGTTGGCCATCAGTGATCTTTCCCTTTCACGGCGGCACTGCGTACTCGCTCGTGAAGCGGAGGGCTACACGCTCCGCGATTTGGACAGTCGCAATGGAACGTTTGTAAACGGAAGGGTCGTTTCGGAGAAACAGTTGAAGCACGGAGACCAGATCTCTATCGGGGAATCCGTTCTTGTGTTTCTGATGAAAGAGAACGCGGACGAAAACGCGTCACAACAGGTGGAATTCGACGACTGCCTGACCCAGGCCACGACTCAAATACGCCCTCAGGATGTTCTTTATCTTCAGCCGGAACGAATACTGGAAGAATTGCCGGCGGCTTCGCGGCTGGGACGGAACTTGAACGCGCTGCTAAAAATCAGTCGCGTGGTTCACTCCATTTCTGACCTCGACCAATTGCAGGCGCAGATCCTGGAGCTGATTTTTGAGGTGGTGCCGGCCGAGCGCGGAGCCATCCTGCTGGACGGCAAAGGCAACGAGAAGTTTTCTTCTCTGTTCGCCCATCCTGGAGCGGCCAAGGGGGCCGAGCCGATGCGGGTCAGCCGCACCATCACTCGCCAGGTGATGGACCAGGGAGTAGCGGTCCTGGGGACGGACGTGCCGGGCAGCGTAAGCTTCAGCGGGGTGGAGAGCCTGATCGGCTCCAAAGTGCGCTCGTTGCTGTGCGTGCCCCTGACTGTGTTTAAAAAGGTTTTGGGCTGCATCTATCTGGATGCAACAAGCCTGGGCGCCCGTTTTGATCGGGACCATCTCGAACTTGTAACCAGCATTGCGGGCATTTCCGCCGTGGCGTTGGAGAACGCGCGGCGGCTGCAGTGGCTGGAGCAGGAAAATCGACGATTGACGGCGGAAATCAACCTACAGCACAACATGGTCGGTGAAAGCGCCGCGATGAAAGAGGTCTACCATTTCCTGTCGCGAGTGGCTCCTACCGAATCTACAGTGCTGGTGGGCGGCGAAAGCGGGACTGGAAAAGAACTGGTAGCTCGGGCCATACATCGCAACAGTCCGCGCGCCAACCGGCCCTTCGTCGCCATCAACTGCGCCGCTATTCCAGAAGGCTTGCTGGAAAGTGAACTCTTCGGTTACGAGCGGGGCGCGTTTACCGGCGCCGCGGTCCAGAAAAAAGGCCGCCTGGAAATGGCCGAAGGCGGCGTGGTGTTTCTGGACGAAATCGGCGAACTGGCTTCGGCCCTGCAGGTCAAGCTGCTGCGCGTCCTGCAGGAGCGCGAGTTCGAGCGTCTGGGAGGTTCCCGCCCGATCTCAATTGACGTGCGGCTGATTGCTGCCACCAACAAAGATCTGACGGCAGCGGTAAAGGCCCGGACCTTCCGCGAAGATCTTTACTACCGGCTGAACGTGGTCTCTGTGGTTCTACCCACCTTGCGCGAGCGTCTGGAAGACATTCCTGTTCTGGCAGACTATTTCGTCGCTAAGTTTGCCGCCAAATGCAAAGTAAAACCCAAAAAGATTTCTCGTGAGGCCATGGCTTGGTTGATGAACTACAAGTGGCCCGGCAACGTGCGCGAACTTGAAAATGCCATCGAGCGGGCGCTGGTGATGGGCGTCTCCGATACCATCCGTCCAGAGGACTTGCCCGAGTCAGTGGCTGAGAAAGACCCGGCCCAGGGCGTGCACGAGGCCAAGTATCACCTGGCGGTCACGCAATTGAAAAAACATCTCATCCTTACCGCGCTTGAGGAAGCTAAAGGCAGTTACACAGACGCGGCGCGAATCCTGGGGGTGCACGCTAACTATCTGCACCGGCTGGTCAAAAATCTAGACTTGCGAAACTCAGCCCGGTCCTTCCCGATTCCCCGCGGTGGTAACGCGGCAGGAAGACTCATGGATGGCAGGCTGTGACGCAGCCCAACTTCTTGCCTTAAGGCAGCTTGAGGGTCAAGAGCGTAGCGGGGTTGAGATAGACACCTTGCCATCGGACGGCCAGGTGAAGATGGGGTCCGGTGGCCCGGCCCGTGCCTCCGCTCAGACCGAGTCTCCTGTCCGCGTGCAACTCGCTCCCCCTGCTTGACCCTGGTTTCTGAGAGATGGAGATAGAGGGTCAGCAGTCCCTGTCCGTGATCGAGCACGACACAATTACCTTCGAAATACAAAGGGCCAGCCAGAAGAACCGTTCCGGAATTTACTGCCGACACTGGGGTGCCGGTCGGCGCTGCGAAATCGAGTCCCTGGTGCATGCTTTGCACCTTGCCGTTAAACGTACGGCGGGTACCGAAGACGTCGGAAACCGGCACATCCACCGGTGGGCGGAATTTTCCGGACCACTCGCGCTCCGGATCGGTGTGCTGAAACACATCCTGCTTGACCGCCTTGTCTTGGTGAATGCGTTCCAGTTGTTCCTTGCTGGGTTCAGTGAACCGCTTGGCTACGGTCACGGCGATGCTGGGATACTTCGCAGCCCGAACCGCAATATTTTTGGAGAATGTCATCTCTGCTGACTTAGAGGTCGTTCCTTTGAGTTCCAGGGTATAGGTCCCGGGACGAGTTTCCAGACTGACTCCTGCGATCCCAAACCAGGCCTTCGCGGTGGCGTCGTAGCTGAACAGAACTTCATGTTCGAACCACTTGGCCGAGAGCGCGGTCAGGCGCACCGGGGGAATAACTTCAAAGATAATGGGAGCTCCATTGACAAGTTGTTCCGGTTGCCTCCGAATGATCCATGCGGCAGGGCCGGTTTCGCCGACTGCGCGCGGCAAAGCAGCCAGCGTCACCAAAGCAAGCAGAAAGCAGTGATAGAGAATACGAGACAACAAATCTGGGTCGCTCCGTTACCAGCCTAGCATTCCTGGCGAGTCCGCGAGTCCGAATCCGGCGGATGAACCTGTAATGAAACGATATTCGCGATGTGCTCGAGGACGGGCGTCCCACCAGTCTTGCAGACCCTGAAAGAACGGGCGCGCTGCTCGTCCTCCAGTCTTCTAGTATCAAACAACTATTGACTATTAAGCGACTGCCTGTGATCCTCGCTCGTTGTCGTGCGGTTCCATCGTGCGGAGATTGGCATACGTTCGTATAGGCGTTCTACTGCTCCCTTGCGTCGTTACTTTGTTCGACGACCGGGTGCTCCCGAACCGGCGATCCGTCTCATTCGGTTACAGTTGAGCACACAATCTCGTCCCGAACGGCCCACGGTCGGCCCGGCAACGGTGATTATCAAGCTGGCCGACACTGCGGCGAGACCCGTTTCCGGAGCGCGCATCACCGTGGAAGCAAACATGTCGCACGCGGGTATGGCCCCCGTGTTTGAGGAAGCATCGGAAAGCGGGCCGGGCCAATACCAGGCCCATCTCAGATTTCCGATGGCGGGAGACTGGGTTGTCCTCCTGCATGTGCAACTGCCCGGCGGGCAAACGCTAGAGCGACAATTCGACGTAGCTGGCGTTCGCCCCAACTAGGTGAGCTGTTGAATCCATCATCCATCCCGGCCTTGGACGCAACCGTCCCTCAACCTTTTGATTTAATGCGAGTGCCCGGCCTGGGACACCTGTTTCGCTGGCGTTATGTGCGTCCCCTGCTGCAATTACCGCTGCTTGTCGTCAGCGTGGTGATGATCCTGCATGGATTGTTCGGGCCCACGCTGGCGCCGAAGAACCTGGCAACGACTCTCAGCTGGCTTCACTTTCGCGGAGTGCTGGTGCTGGTCCTGCTGTGTGCGGGAAATTTCTTCTGCCTGGCCTGCCCGTTCATGCTGGTGCGCCAGATGGCGCGGCGCTTTTTTAAGCCGCGATTCAACTGGCCGCGGCGCGCTCCGCAACAAGTGGCTTTCGGTCGCGCTCTTCGTGCTGATTCTTTTTACTTACGAACTGTTCGACCTGTGGTCCTCGCCCTGGTGGACCGCATGGTTGATCGTCGCCTACTTCCTCACCGTGCTTGTCGTAGATGGTTTTTTCAAGCACGCGTCTTTCTGCAAATTCGTTTGCCCCATCGGACAGTTCAATTTTGTGGCGTCCACGCTCTCGCCTTTCGAGGTGAAAGTTCGGGAACAGGATGTGTGCGTAACCTGCCATACCAAGGACTGCATCCGCGGCCGGCGCGAGCCAGTGTCTGACCTGGTCACGATTCGCGGCTGCGAGCTGGCGCTGTTTCAGCCCAGCAAGGTTGGCAACATGGACTGCACATTCTGTCTGGACTGCATCCATGCCTGCCCGCATGACAACATCGGAATCCTGAGCCGGGTCCCCGGCGACGAACTGCTTACCGATCCCCTGCGATCGGGCATTGGTTATTTTTCGCGCCGCAAGGATATTGCCGCGCTGGCAGTTGTGTTTACGTTTGGAGCGCTGCTGAACGCTTTTGGCATGGTCAGTCCGGTCTATGCAGTGGAAAGCTGGCTGGGAAGAGCTGTTGCACGTGAGCCGCGAAGCCCCGGTGCTCGGCCTCATCTTCACCTTCTTTCTGATTCTCGAACCTGTCGTTCTGCTGGGACTGGCAGCCTGGTGCGCGCGCATGTGGTCCGGCGACCAGCGTGCTCTGCTGCCGCTGGCGGTCAGATACAGTTATGGCCTGGTCCCGATCGGTTTCGGCATGTGGCTGGCGCACTACGGTTTTCACTTTCTGACCGGGCTGTACACCGTGATTCCGGTCACGCAAAGCGCGCTGGCGCATCTGGGATGGCCGATCCTGGGAGAGCCGCGCTGGACTCTGACCGGCCTGCCATCCAACATCGTGCAGGTCATCGAAATTGGATTCCTCATACTCGGATTTGCAGGGTCGCTGGTGGTAACGCATGGCCTGGCAGAAGAGGATTCGCCGGCCAAGCCGTTGCGCGCGTTCGTTCCCTGGGCCGCCGTCTGCCTGATTCTCTGGATGGCGTCGATGTGGCTGGTGTTCCAACCCATGGAGATGCGCGCCACCCTGATGAGCGGATAGTGAATGTGTAGGGCGGGCGCCCTCGCCCGCCGAAGTTGATGTTGATGTTTGTGGTTGCAGTTCAAACATGATGAGGAATTCGCGAAAGGTCGGGAGAGTGTCGCGATGGTTTGTGCTTGTGCTGCTGGTGCCTGCACCAGCCCGAGCCCACAATGGCCCACCCTTCCCCATCATCGAGAACCAGAAACTCGGTCCATGCATTATTTCTCTCTGGACCCATCCGGATGTCGGCACCGGAACGTTCTTCGTGCTGGTAGATCCGCTGCCGGGCAGCAAGATTCCTGATGATCTGAAGTTCGAAATCGGGATCCAACCGGAGAGCGGGAGACTTCCCGAAGTGGTTTACGCCGCGACCCGCGAGGACAACCGTGGACAGGTAGAATACAAAGCCCTAACTGAGTTTGACCGGGACGAATTCTGGCGCGTCCGCCTGGTGTTGCACAGCGCGCAAGGCAGCGGCGAAATGCTGTCGCGAGTGGAAGCCACGCCTCCGGGCTTCGGACGATGGGACCTTCTGTTGTACCTTTTACCGTTTCTGGCGGTCGCGTTCTTATGGTTTCGCGGAATGACGCGCACACGTAACCGCAGGAAGAAGCTGCAGGTGGCATGTTAAATCACGAGGAGAAAATCTTGATAGCGGCCAATTCCACGCGGATCGATTCTTCGCATCAGATGGCGAGGGCGTCCGGATACGAAAACCCGGCGATCGATCCGTGTTCGCCAACGTTCCCTTCTGCCTCTTCGCCTTGGCCGCCCTGGTCACGGCTTCAGGCTGCCACTCGGCGCCGAAGTTGCCCGACAAGAATTCCAAAGCCTACGCCGATGTGGTTTCGGCCTTTTACATCGGCCTGGCGGCGTTGCAGGTAGGCGACGATGTTCACGCCGAAAGCAAACTCTCAGAGGTGACGCAGCTGGTCCCGAGCGAGCCTGCGGGATGGGCCAACTGGGGAATACTCGCGCTGCGGCAAAGAAACTACGACACGGCGGCACAAAGACTGGACCGGGCACGCGATCTTGCCCCGAAGAACGATCGTATCTACGACCTGCTGGGAATTCTGGAAAGCCAGCGCGGCCATTCTGCCGAGGCGATTGCCGCCTTGCGAAAAGCAGTCGAGCTGAATCCGCAAAATTTACGGGCCCTCTACCGGCTGGCGGAAGAAACTGAACGGCAAGGCGATGAAAACGGCGCGGCCGAAGTTCAGCAGCTGCTGCAGAAGATTCTGACTGCTCAACCGGACAATCTGGCTGCGCTGCTTGAGTTGAGCCGCGTCGCGGCCAAGCGCGGCGATGCTGCCACTTTGAAATCGGCAGTGGCGCAGATCAGCGCTCGTTCGTCGGCATGGCCGCCGGAAGTGCAACATCAGCTGGCGGCAGTGCAGTCTGCCGCAGCCGGCGCGGACCTGCATCCCGCCGCGACGCAGACAACATTTCTGCGCAACGTGATGATGCGCGTGCCCGAATATCGTCAGAGCCTGACCGCGATCAAGGCGCCTCCCGGCGACGAGGCCGAGCCCTTCACTCACTTCCTGCGTCTCGAGTCGCCGGTCTTTCGACCGGCGCCGGCGGACACCGCGCTCACCTTCAATCCTCAACCACTCTCCGATCTTGGTGCAGACAAGTCTGCCAAGTGGAATTGGATCGGCGCGATTCCGCTGGGCAGTGCGGGCGCGCCGGTTGTCGCAGTGGCGAATGGCCGCGAGGTGCGCTTGTCCACCGGGGCCAAGATTCCCTTCCCCGGCGGGCCATCCAATGTAGCGCCGCTGCCCGAGGGCGTGGTGCCGGTCGATTTCAACTACGATTTCAAGACCGACCTCGTGCTGGCCGGGGCCGGCGGCGTTCGCCTGCTGCGACAGGACAGTCCAAACACATTTACCGATGTAACCGCGCAAGCCAAGCTACCGAAGCCGGTCGCCAATGCCAGCTACACCGGCGCGTGGGCAGTGGACATCGAAGCCGACGGCGATCTCGACCTCGTGCTCGGCGCCAAAGACGGCACGCCGACGGTCTTGAGAAATAATGGTGACGGCACATTTCTGCCGATTCATCCCTTCGCCGGAATTTCAGGCGTGACCGGATTTGCCTGGGCTGATCTCGACGGCGACGGCAATCCTGACGCCGCGATCATCGACGGCGCGGGCAAACTTCACGTGTTCATGAATCTTCGCCAGGGACAATTCCAGGAGCGTCCGCTGCCGCCTGGTTTGTCGTCGATCAAAGCGATAGCTGTTGCTGACGCCAACAATGACGGGATTCTCGACCTCCTCGCGGTGCAGGCCGACGGCGCCATCATTCGGATTTCGGACAAGAACGAAGGACAGAGCTGGGAGACGGCTGAAATTGCTCAGCGTTCCGAACGCCAGCACCTATCCTTGCGAGCGAGGTGCGTTTGCACGTCGCTGACCTGGACAACAACGGTGCGCTCGATCTATTTCTCTCTCCCAGCCATGCCAACTCTCGGCGCGACGGAGGCAATGGTCTGGCTCGGCGATGCCAATGGCAGCTTCACGCTACTAGCTCATCCTCAAGGCCCTGCATTGGTTTTCGACGCCGCCGATCTTGGAAACGACGGCCACCTCGATCTGATCGGACTTGTCTGCGGATGGGCAGCCGGTGCAGGGTGTAAATCAAAGTCCGAAGAATTATCACTGGCAAGTGGTGCGGCCGCATGCGGTGCAGGCGGTTGGCGATCAGCGCATCAATCCGTTCGGGGTTGGCGGCGAAATCGAAATTCGTTCTGGCCTGCTGGTGCAGAAACAACCGATCACTGGACCGCAACTTCATTTCGGATTGGGAGAGCAGACCGAAACAGAAGTGGTGCGGGTCATCTGGCCGAACGGCACGGTGCGCGCCGAGTTCGGGGTGAAAGCCGACCAGGACGTCGTCACCGAACAGCGCCTGAAGGCGTCGTGTCCGTTTCTCTTCGCGTACAACGGAAAGGAAATGGAATTTGTGAAGGACGCCGTGCCCTGGGGTTCGGCGATCGGCCTGCGCATCAACACTCTGGGCTCCGCGCAAATCGCGGCGACCGGCGAGTGGTACAAAATCGGGCGCGATCAGCTTGTGCCGCACGACGGCTTCTACGACATTCGCGTCACAGCGGAGCTGTGGGAAGTCTACTACTACGACTATCTCGCGCTCATGACAGTCGATCATCCCGCCGGCACGGAGATTTTTGTCGATGAGCGCTTCGTGATTCCGCCGGCGAAACTTGGCATCACCACCGTCGCAACTCCTCACGCCATTGCGCATGCGATGGATGACACAGGTCACGATGTCACCGACCTGGTCAGCACGCTCGACGGAAGAGCCGTCAGCAGTTTCGGGCGTGGGCAATTTCAGGGCGTCACTCGCGATCATTATCTTGAGGTTGATCTCGGCGATGACGCGCCCAAGAGCGGCCCGCTTTATTTGATCGCGCAGGGTTCGATTCACGATACCGAGTCGTCGGTGAACGTCGCCATTACCCAGGGCAGCCGCTGGCGCGCACATGGCTTAAGCGTCGAAGTGCCCGACGGGCGCGGCGGCTGGGTCACGGCGCAGGACAACCTGGGATTTCCCGCCGGCCGCAAGAAAACGGTCCTGTTCAATCTGACGAATGTCTTTCGTCCCGGGACGCCGCGCAAGGTCCGACTGCGGACCAATCTCGAAATTTACTGGGATGCGATCCGCTGGGCACAGGGCGCGCCAGACGCCCCGCTTAAAGAAACCACCCTGGATCCGTCAGTCGCCGATCTTCATTATCGCGGCTACTCCGTAATGCAGATGCCGGTGGGCGCGGGAGCGCCGGAAGTTCCGGACTACAACCGGATTGAAGGAACCAAACAACACTGGCGCGATCTGATCGGTTATTACACGCGCTACGGCGACATTCGCGAACTGCTCACCACCATTGACGACCGCTACGTGATCGTGAATTCTGGAGACGAAATGTCGCTGCGTTTCCCCGAACAGCCGCCACCTCCTGCAGGTTGGGTGCGCGACTTTGTCATCAAGGGCGACGGCTGGATCAAGGACGGAGACTTCAATTCAACTTTCTCCAAGACCGTTTTGCCGCTGCCCTACCACGCCAAGAACGAATACACTACACGGCCCGGCGCGCTCGAGGATGAGTGGGTCTATCGCCAGCATCCCGAGGACTGGCAGAAGTATCACACGCGCTACGTGACTCCTCAGGTTTTCAAGAACGCACTGCGGAGCGACCTGTCCCAATGACCGGTAACCGCGTTGCACGGGCCATTCTCGCTATTATCTTCGCCGCGCTGGTGGTGGCTCCGCTTGTGCTCAAGCGCTTGTCGGCGCGGCGCACGGCGGAGAAATCAAGTGCCGACGCGAAAACCACGCTGGCGCGTCACGGCTTCTATTTGCAGGAAGTTTCCCAGGCTGCGGGCATTCATTTTCTCCACGAAGCGCCGGAACTCGATCCCAAACTGAAGCCGATCATGCCGGAGGTGGCTTCGATGGGCGCGTCGGTGTCCATCGTCGATTTCGATCGCGACGGCTGGTCAGATATCTACGTTGTGAACAGCGCCATCGGCAGCAAGAACGCTCTCTACCGCAACCTGGGCGACGGCACATTCAAGGACGTGGCTGGCGAACTCGGCATTGCGGATGTGAATCAGCCGGGCACGGGAGTGTCCACAGGAGCGGTGTGGGGCGACTACGACAATGATGGGTACGAAGATCTGTTTCTCATCAAGTGGGGACGCCCCGAGCTTTACCACAATGACCAGGGCCGTGGTTTTACGCGGGTGAGCGAGCAAGCCGGATTGCCAGCCATGGATCAACGCCAACACCGCCATCTGGTTTGATTACGACGGCGATGGACTGCTGGATCTCTTTGTCGGTGGTTACTATGCCGAAGACATCGACCTATGGCATATCGCAACCACGCGCATCATGCCCGAGAGTTTTGAGTATGCCAAGAATGGCGGGCGGAAATATTTGTTTCACAATCTTGGCCACGGAAAGTTTGAAGAAGTCGCGGAGAAAGTTGGCATCAACAGCCGGCGCTGGGCGCTGGCCGCGGCGGCGGCTGACCTGCGCGGCACCGGGCATCCTGATCTGTTTGTTGCCAACGACTACGGAGTTTCCGAACTATATTTCAATGACGGAAAGAAGTTCCACGAGGTAGGGCAACAGACCGGCGTGGGCTTTGCCCCCAAAAGTGGCATGAACGCGGCGTTTGGCGACATTCTGAACCAGGGCCGATACGCCGTTTACGTTTCTAATATTTCCGAGGACGGCATCCTTATACAGGGAAATAATTTGTGGGTGCCGAAACAAGGAACTAGCGGAGACGCCATCAAGTACGAGAACCTGGCACGGGATTTCGGAGTCGAACTCGGCGGCTGGAGCTTCGGCGCGCAGTTCGGCGATCTGAATAACGATGGCACGCTCGACCTTTACCTCACCAACGGTTACATCTCGCTCGACCGGAACCGCAGTTACTGGTATGACTTTTCGAAAGTCGCGGGCGGCAACAGCACGATCATTGGCGACGCGAAAAACTGGCCGGCGTTTGAAGGCCGCAGCTTGTCGGGCTATCAATCGAAGCGGCTGTGGTTGAACGATGGCGCTGGAAAATTTGTTGATGTGGCCCAGGCGGTCGGTGTCCATGACACTTACGACGGTCGCGCAGTGGCTCTGGCTGACTTGTGGAATCGCGGCGTGCTCGATGTTGTGGTGGCCAACCAGAAGGGTCCGCTGCTGGTTTACAAGAACACCGTAATTCCAGAAAATGAATGGATCGAATTTGAACTGGAAGGCAGTGCGAGCAACCGCAGCGCGATCGGCGCCCGGGTCACACTGTTCTGGAACGGACAGCAGCAAGTGCAGGAAGTTTCAGGCGGCAGTGGTTTCGCCGCGCAAAATCAGCGCCGGCTGCATTTTGGATTAGGAAAATATCCGCAACTGGAGAAGGCAGTCATTCGCTGGCCTTCCGGCAAACTGCAAACCATCGACAAGCCTGCCGCCGGCCAACTCTACAAGATCAAGGAGACTGCATGAGCCAGCCCCTGACCATGCCCTCGAGCCCGCCACCGTCCTCGCCTGCGAGGTGGAAGCAATTCGTCAGTCTCGACAATCGCTACATCGCTCCGATTTTCATTACCTGCATCCTGCTGGTGGGGCACTTGTCGTTTGGCATCCTTGAAAGCTACCAGAGGACACTGCTGGCGATTGTCGTCAGCATCGCGACGGAGCTGGCGCTGGGGCAGATTTTCTATCACAAGTGGCTGCACCCGGCGAGCGCGTACATCAGCGGTATCAGCGTGGGAATTCTGCTGCGATCACCGGCGTATTGGCCGTACGCCCTGTGTGCGGCAATTTCCATAATGTCGAAATACGTGTTGCGCATCAAGGGCCGCCACATCTGGAACCCTTCAAACTTCGGCATCTCGGTCATGCTTTTTCTTGTCCCTGAGACCGTGGCAGGTTTGAGCATTCAATGGGGTAACTATCTATTGCCGATGCTGGTGATCTGGGTGCTGGGCTCGGTGATCATCTGGCGCCTGCGGCGCTTTCATATCACGTTCACGTATGTGGCATCATTCATCGCTTTCGGCTTTTTGCGCAGCTGGTTGATCGGGAGTCCCTGGCAGTCGGAGATTGCGCCAATCACTGGGCCTATGTACCAGCTTTTCATTTTCTTCATGATTACCGATCCGAAGACCACGGTGCGAAGCAAGAAGTGGCAGTGCATCGTCGTGTTCCTGGTAGCACTGATCGAAATGATTATGCGTATGTATCAGATCGTCTATGCGCCGTTCTATGCGCTTTTCATCGTGGGGCCGACGGCCATGCTGATTGAGATTTGGCTGGATTCGCGACGGGCGAGTGCCGAAAAACTGGCGGTGGCGCACTAACCACGAACCACGTGGAACCTTGCTGGTCTGTGAAATTCTGAGAATGCTGATGTCGACTGTCCGAGTCATCCGTTGTCTAACGCTGCTTGCTCTGCTGCTATTGGCAGGCTGCAAGCAGCAATCCCCGAGCCCGCAGGAAGCTGTTTCACAGCAACCAGCGGCGAGCGCTCCGCCAGCGGCGCCAGTTCCGGCATCTGCACCACCGACACCAGCTTTGGACGCCACCCCCGCCCGGCCTTCGGGACCCATCGTTTTTACCGATGTAACTGCCCAGGCCGGCATTCGCTTCAAACACAACAACGGTGCATTTGGAAAAAAATATCTGCCGGAGACCATGGGCAGCGGCGCGTGCTTTCTCGACTATGACAACGACGGTTGGCAGGACATATTGCTGATCAACTCCATGGATTGGCCCGGCCACCAGACCGGAAAATCCTATCCGGCGCTCTATCACAACAATCAGAATGGGACCTTCACGGATGTCACCAAACAGGCCGGGCTCGCGATCGAAGTGTATGGCCAGGGCTGCGCTGTCGGCGACTACGACAATGATGGCAACGTCGACATCTACATTACCGCGGTCGGATCGAACCATCTTTTCCGCAATCTTGGGCATGGCAAGTTCGTGGATGTGACTACGAAAGCTGGGGTGGCCGATCCGGGATTCTCCTCGAGCGCGCTATGGTTTGACTATGACAACGACGGCAAGCTCGACCTGTTCGTCGCGCACTACATCGAATGGTCGATCGAGACCGACCAGTACTGCACACTCGACAACAAGAACAAGTCCTACTGCACGCCGCAGAGGTATAAGGGCCAGAGCGCGACGCTTTTTCACAACAAGGGCAACGGTACTTTTGAAAATGTAACGCGGCGCGCCGGTCTTTACGACCCCAACAGCAAATCCCTCGGGGTTGCCATGCTGGATTACGACAACGATGGCTGGATGGATCTTTTCGTCTCGAACGATACCGAACCCAACAAGCTCTACCACAATAATCACGACGGTACTTTTACCGACGTCGCCATCGCCGCCGGTGTTGCCTACGGTGACGCCGGTACGGTGCGCGCGGGCATGGGGACGGACGCCGCCGACTACGACAATTCCGGCTGGCAGAGCCTGGTGATCGGCAATTTCACCAATGAGGGCATGGCGCTCTATCACAGCGATGGATCGGGCCTGTTCACGGACGAAGCTCCCGCAACCGGCATCGCCACGATTTCAACCAAGTCGCTCACCTTCGGCACATTCTTCTTTGACTATGATCTGGACGGTCAGCTCGATCTGCTTGCGGTCAACGGCCACGTTTCGGATGACGTCAGCGTGGTGCAGCCCACCGTCAAGTACGCGCAGCCGCCACATCTGTTCCGCAACCTAGGCAAGAAAAAATTCGAGGAGGTTACGGCCAAAATGGGATCTGCACTGCCCCGACCTATTGTTGGCCGTGGTGCGGCCTATGGCGATTTCGACAATGACGGCGACCTCGATCTGCTCATCACGGCGAACAACGGTACGGCTCGATTGCTACGCAATGACAATGGCAATCAGAACGACATGTTGCGAGTGAAAACCGTAGGAACGCGCTCCAATCGCGATGGCATTGGGGCGAAGGTAACGGTGAAGACCAGCAAGGGCGTGCGGCTCTTCGGCATGGTGAAGACTGGTTCGAGTTACTTGTCCCAAAGCGAGCTGCCGCTGACTTTCGGACTGGGCAAGTCCGAGGCGGGCAAGATGGTTAGCCTCACCATCGTGTGGCCCAGTGGGCAGAAAGATTCAGTAGCGAATGTCGAGCCCAACCAATTCATTACGGTGCAGGAAGGAAAAGGGCATTGTTTCTACACGCCCGATTGTTTTTAGTGCAGCACGTTGATCTCTCGTGCGTTGAAGCGCGGTTGACCGGTGTTTTGATAAGGCAAGCCATTCCTCTGCGACCGGCGTCATGCTGAGCTTGCAAAGCATCTTGCGCGCAGCGCATCTGGAGTCTGATCAGCGTCCCTGATGGTCCACGCTAGATCCTTCGAGACTGAAGTCTCTCAGGATGACGCCAGTGGTGGGAAAGTTGCTCAAGTCGAGGACCGGCTCGTCGGGGTTTCCGTTTTCGCATCCCGGTTCGATGTTATCTTTGTGGCATCTTCATGGACATTCTCAAACAGCTCTTCGAGCAGCATTTCCATGCGCCTGCCACGCAGGTGAAGCCTCTACAGGGAGAGCTTGGCGGCTCCGGCCGCAAGATCATCCGGCTGAGTGGCGAGGGGTCCAGCGCGATTGGCATTCTGTACGATGTACGGGAAGAGAACGTCGCTTTCCTCGAATTTTCCCGTCATTTCCGGCGGCATGGTCTGCCGGTACCGGAAATTTACGCCGAAGATCTGGATCACGGCGCCTATCTGGAAGAGGACCTGGGCGGGACGACGCTTTTCGAGTTTCTCTCGAAGAATCGGACGGGCGAGAATATTGCTCCGCAGGTGGTCGAGGCCTATCGCAAAGTTATCGCGGTCTTGCCCCGATTTCAGATAGAAGCGGGACGCGATTTGAATTACGCGGTGTGTTATCCGCGGGCCAGCTTCGATCGGCAGTCCATTGCATGGGACCTTAACTATTTCAAGTACTACTTTCTTCGACTGGCTGGCATCCCGTTCAACGAACAAGCACTGGAAGACGATTTCGACCGTTTGACGGAATTTCTCCTGAGCGCTCCACACGACTATTTTCTTTACCGCGATTTTCAGTCGCGCAACATCATGTGGCACGACGGCCAGCCATTTTTTCTGGATTACCAGGGTGGGCGCAAAGGGGCGTTGCAATACGACGTGGCTTCACTCTTGTACGACGCGAAGGCCGATTTGCCGCCCGAGCTTCGTCAGCAGCTGCTCGATCACTATCTCGACACCGTCGCGGGTTTCATCAAGCTCGATCGCGACGGATTCATGCATTACTACTATGCCTACGTTTACGTCCGCATCATGCAGGCCCTGGGGGCGTACGGATTTCGCGGCTTTTACGAGCGCAAAGCGCACTTTCTGCAGAGCGTCCCGTACGCGCTGAAGAATTTGCGCTGGCTGCTGCACAACGTGACACTGCCGATCGCGCTGCCCACGCTGATGGACGCGTTCAACAGCATGCTGGGTTCGGAGAAGCTGCAGAACCTGGCCGCCGATGCCGAGAATCTGGTGGTCAGGATTTTCAGCTTTTCATTTCATCGCGGCTGGCCGAAGGATGAGACCGGGAACGGCGGCGGGTTTGTCTTCGATGGCCGCAGCCTGCCCAATCCCGGCCGCGAGGAGCGTTTTAAGCAACTCACCGGCAGAGACGCGCCGGTAATTGAATATCTGAATCAGCAGGAGAGCGTGCACCAGTTTATGGCGGGTGTCCTGTCGCTGGTGGATGCCAGCGTGAGCGAGTATCAGCGGCGCGGTTTTAAGAACCTGATGGTCTCGTTCGGCTGCACCGGCGGGCAGCACCGGTCGGTTTATCTGGCGGAGCAACTGGCGAAACGCTTGCGTGGCCGGAATGGGGTCGAGGTGATATTGCGGCATCGTGAACTGGAGACGCTCGGCCAATGAAGGCGATGGTGCTGGCTGCTGGCCTGGGTACCCGCCTGCGTCCGCTCACCGACGACCGCCCCAAGGCGCTGGTGGAAGTTGGCGGCCGCACGCTGCTTGAGATTACGCTCTCCCGTCTGCGCAACTTTGACATCCGCGATGTAATCATCAACGTCCATCACTTTGCCGATATGGTTGTTGAGTATCTGAAATCCCATGACAATTTCGGCATGCGGATTGAAATCTCTCGCGAAGATATCCTGCTTGACACTGGCGGGGGACTGAAAAAGGCCGGATGGTTTTTTCGCGAGGGGCCCAATGAGGACGAACCATTCATCCTGCACAATGTGGATGTCATAAGCACGATTGACTTGCGGCGCATGTTGTGGGTCCACAGCGAAAATAAAGCTCTGGCGACGCTGGCGGTGCAGGATCGCGAGACTTCACGGTACCTGATGTTCGACGAACAGCTTCGGCTTTGCGGCCGCCGCTCCGGGCGCGAAGGCAAACTTGAGCTGGTTCGGCCTTCGCGGCAGATGCAGGCGTTAGCTTTTGGCGGTATTCACGTAATTTCGCCTGGCCTCATCCCGAAGATGGTGGAAGAAGGCGCCTTCTCGATCATCCAATCCTATTTGCGCCTGGCTGGGCAGGGAGAAAACATCCTCGGATTTAGGGCCGACGAATATTATTGGCGCGACCTGGGCAGGCTGGATGACTTGCAGAAGGCGACTCGGGAATCAGGGCGGTGGGACGGTTTCTAGTTTTCAGTTTCTGGTGTTCTCGTTTGCTGCTGCTCTGACTTGAAGGATTTTGGTGGACCTGGTCGGGATCGAACCGACGACCTCTTCCATGCCATGGAAGCGCGCTCCCAGCTGCGCCACAGGCCCACAGGAAAAACTTTGTGCGTGGGGACTTAAAGCAATTCAATTCTCGCCTACTGGCTATCGATAGTCAAACGGATGCAGCCCTTCGGCACCGCCCTCATCGTGAGAGACATCTGTCTGGCGCGGCCTATCCCGTGTGCTGAGCCAACTGCATGTCCGCTGCGCGCAAGATGCTTCGCAAGCTCAGCATGACGCATCGTAGAGTTAGTGGGCGTGAGATGGGTCCTCCAACGACCACTAACAAATTTTGCGAAAGGCGTGAAACTTAGTATCCTGAAGGACACTTGCGGCGACCTTGATGAAACGAAACTCCTATCTTACGTCTTCGATACTTCTCCCTGTTGCCGCTTTGTCTGGCGGTGAGTGCCCAGGTTATTTCTTCCAACCAGCCCGCGCCGCAGGGTCCGGTTTCGCTTGCCTCGGCCAATCAGCTGACCACTCTGCTCTCGCAACTGGAAGAGGCATCACAGGCGGCGCAACTGGATTTGGCCAAGATGCGCGTCGAAAAATGGAAGGCCGACTCGGGCACCAAGCGGCAGGCCGAGGGAAATTCGGAATCCATTCAGCGCAATCTGAAATCTGCCTTGCCGGAAATTATTTCCGAACTAAGAGCGTCACCGGAGAGTCTTACTTCCACCTTCAAGCTGTACCGCAATCTGGACGCGCTTTACGACGTGTTCGAATCGGTGGCCGAGTCGGCAGGGGCATTCGGGTCGAAGGACGAGTTCCAGTCGCTTGAAAATGACGTCAGCACCTTCGAGAGATTGCGCCGATCGGTGGCCGAACGAATGGAAACGCTGGCTGGGGCCAAAGAGTCCGAAGTCACTCGTCTGCGCGCGGCGCTGCAAAGCGCTCAGGCCAACACACCGGCGACACCTCCCAAGAAAATTGTCATCGATGACGCCGCCCCCGCTAAGAAACCTGTCAAGAAGAAGTCTGCCACGCCGGCCACCAAGGTAGCGCCCGGAACGCCTGCGCCGAGCCCCGCCGCAGCTCCGCCTAAGTAGGCGGCGATTCCATCCCCGTCTGCATTCATTCCAGAGCTCGGACTGCCCGACGGATATCTCTAATACACTGAAACACTTACAGTTGCAGGCTTGGAACTCTGCCGGCCTCGCCGGGGTCTATACATATTAAGGCTCGCTTATTTCGGTTGGGGAATGGGGCAGTTTAACGTTGGGCCCGCAGGCGGAAAGAACCTATAATGGGGGGTGACGCCATGGCTTTAATGGCGGGAGCGACCACCTTGGGTGATCTTGCAGTTTCGATAGGAATCCGTAGCCAGCAATCAGCGATCGTAGCCGAATTAAAGGCGGGCTCGGAAGACGCCTACGCCTGGCTTATCGCCGAATTTCACCAACCGATCTACAGCCTGGTTTACCGCATCGTCACCGATCCGGCGGACGCCGCCGATACCACGCAGGAAGTTTTCCTGAAGGTGTTTCGGGGCATGAAGCAGTTTCACGGAGAGTCCAGCCTGAAAACCTGGATTTACCGAATTGCGGTGCATGAGGCCTCGAACCGGAGACGCTGGTGGTTCCGGCACAAGGCGAAGGAAACTTCGATTGAGCCGAATCAGATTGGGTCAAACCAGGACGATAACAGGTCGAGCGCGCCCTGCATGCGCGATACGTTAGTGGATGAAAGTGAATCGCCGTTCGACATGGCGGTGCACGAGGAAGTCCGGGCGCGGGTGGAAGAAGAACTAAGGCAGATCTCGGAGCCCTACCGCACTACGGTCATCTTGCGCGATCTGGAAGACATGTCGTACGAAGAGATAGCGGAAATTACCCAGGTTTCGCTGGGAACGGTGAAGTCGCGACTGACGCGCGGCCGCGAAGCCTTGCGAAAGCGCCTGACGGGATACGTAGTGGAACATGCCGAACAACTCGGTTTACAGCTTCCGTGTGAGACCGAACGGCGGGCGGAACGTGGCGCCATCTCTGCGATTGAGGTGACACGATGATGTGCACCCAGGCCAGACCGTTGTTTTCTCCGTACCTCGATGGGGCGGTCACCGGCAAACAGATGCGCGAACTCAGCCAGCATATTGAGTCCTGCGAAGGCTGCTGCCGCCAGTACGTTTCATTGCGGCAGACGCAGAACCTGCTGGCCCGCGTGGGCCCGCGCAAGGCCCCGGATGACCTGCCGTTGAAGCTGCGCGTGGCAATTTCCCAGCAGGCGGCGCATTCGCGGCGCCGCTATTTCGAGGGCATTCGTGTCCGTTTCGACAATGCGCTTGACCTCTTCATGCTGCCGGCCACGGCAGGTCTGGTGGCCGCCGTGGTGATTTTCGTGGTCCTGATGGGTTTCATGGCGCCTCTGCAGGCCGACAATTCCGATGTTCCCCTGATGCTGCACACGGGGCCGCAGCTACAGCAGTCGGCGTTCGGGTCCACTCTGGACTCGATCAATGACGACTCGCTGGTGATTGAGGCCTACGTGGACTCGCAGGGACGAGTACAGGATTACCGCATTCTTTCCGGCTCCAAGGATGACGCCTCGTTGCTGCCGCAAGTCAAGAAGAACATGCTTATCTTCACTACCTTCACCACCTTCCGCCCCGCGCTTTCAATGGGGCGGCCGACCACGGGGCGGGCGATACTGTCTTTCTCCAAGGTGAGCGTGAAGGGGTAACGTGGTAACCGCCTGATGGTCAACGGCACTGCCTCGCGGGCGGGCCGCCCGCGACCACATAAACCACAAAAACCGCGGATTGAATAAAAAGCTGCAACAGCGTCCATTGATTCTGCGGCGGGCATTCCTTACACTTGATAGATCGTAGCCCGCATACCGGCCAGCCTGCAGGAGGTTTCCCTGAGTCGTAGGTTTAAATGCTCGTTTTTCGCGGCTTTGTTTGCCCTGCTGGCAGAGCTGTCGCTGGCGCAAAGTCAGAGCCCGGTCGCTCTGGACACCAACGAAACTCTGTTCACCGTGCTTACTGCCATCAATACCTGTGGATACGATCAGGACTTGCGCGTCTCGGACCCCCTGCGGTCACGGGTACGCGACGAGGTGGCCCGCGTCCGCCAAGGCTCACAGGCGGCCGAGGACGCAACCCAGGCCATGTGCAAGTACTATGAAGAACACCAGCAGCCGGACCCATCGAAGGCGCTTGGCGCAGTATGTCTCGCTCGCGCTCTATCTGAATCCTCCGCCTCTTTTGACGGCCAAGGTGAAGGATGCGGACATGCCGCCTGATGCCGTTCTGGTGTCGGGAATCCTTCCGCTGATGCAAAAGTTCTCCGAGACGGCGGGTTTGCATACCATCTGGGAGGCCAACCACCAAGCCTACGCCGCGTTGACCGGACGCTATCATGAAGCTCTGGCCAAGATGTTGTTTGATACCGAGATTTACTTGAAGTTGCCGTCGTCCTCGCGGCTGGGGCGTGACTTCACGGTCTACCTCGATCCTATGGGCGCGCCCGGGCAAACCAATGCCCGGAATTACGGATCAGATTATTATGTCGTGATTTCTCCCGGCACAGGCAGCGGGCTCAAGATCGACCAGATCCAGCACACCTATCTGCATTACCTGCTCGATCCGATGGCGATGAAGTACCCCGGAACCATGAAGCGCCTCGATCCCCTGCTCGAGACTGTCAAGTTGGCGCCCATGGACCAGAGCTTCAAGAGCGATGCATCGCTGTTGGTGACCGAGTGCCTTATCCGGGCGATTGAAGCGCGCACGGCGGGAGGGAAAAAGGCACCTGAAGCGGAGCGTTTGCAAATGGTCCAAAATTCAACCCGGCAGGGCTTCATTCTGACGCCATATTTCTACGAGTTTCTGCTGCGCTTTGAGAAAGACCCGGCCAGTCTCAGCAATGCGTATGCCGACCTGGTAACCGGAATCGATCTGGGAAAAGAACGGAAACGCGCAAGCACAGTGACGTTTGCTTCGACTTCTGAGACCGAGCTGTTGCACCTTTCGCGGCCACAACAGAGCAAGCTGCTGGTCGCCGCCGAGCAGAAGCTCACGGCCGGTGATTCCGAAGGCGCGCAAAAGCTGGCGCAACAGGCGCTGGACGAAAAGAACGAAGACCCGGGGCGGGCATTGTTTATCCTGGCGGAAGTTGCAGCTCGCAACTCGGACATGCAGGGCGCGCGCGGCTATTTCGAACGCGCTCTGGAAGTCGCGCACGAACCGAAAGTGTTGGCCTGGTCTCATATTTATCTGGGAAGAATTTTTGACTTGCAGGAAGACCGGGAGGCGGCGATGGACCAGTACCGGGCGGCCGTAACAGCGGGCTCGGGATTGCCCGAAGCCAAGGCCGCGGCTGAATCGGGATTGCAGAAACCGTATGAGCCCACCCGTCGCTCGCAGTAAAGTGCGGCAGCCGTCATCGAACAGGACGAATTTGTACTTTGCCCAAGGAGAGAGCATGAAGCAAGCAGCGATGCTAGTCGTGATACTGGCGCTGGCTACATTCGTATCGGCGCAAACCCAGACGCCTCCGGCGCCGGCGGCGGGTGCCGCGGCCACCACCCCTCCGCCCCCGGGCAAACGCCCGCCCCAGGCGAAGACGCAGGCCGAGTTTGACGCCTACAAAGTAGCTGCGACCGGCACCGACGGCGCAACCCTGGAAAAGGCGGCGGATGACTTCGCCGCCAAGTTTCCCGACAGCGAACTGCGAATCCTCCTTTACCGCAATACCATGCACGCGTACCAGACCACGAACAATTCCGACAAGATGATGGACATGGGGCGCAAAGTACTCAAGATCGATCCCGATGATCCCGAGGCCCTGGTGGGCGTGGCCCAGGTGCTGGCGGAGCGCACCCGAGAGAGTGACCTGGACAAAGATCAAAGACTGGACGAAGGCACCAAGCTGGCGCAGCACGCGCTGGAGACGGCCGACACCGACATTACAATCCCGCCGGGTACCCCGCAGGACAAGATCGACGCCTACAAGGGATTCCTGCGTTCCAACGCCTATTACGTACTCGGCACCATCCAGTACACCCGGGAGAAGTACTCCGATGCCGAAGGCTACTTCCGCAAATCAATGGATGCCTTCCCTTCCCAGCTCGATCCACTGGCAGTGTTGCGCCTGGCCCTCGCGCTGGACAAGCAGGAAAAGTATCCGGAAGCATTGAAGTACGCCAACCAGGCTGTGCAAATGACGGAAGCCAACCAGGGCTCGACCCTGGCCACTCTGTCACGCAACGAACGTGATCGCCTGGTTCAGCTGACCGGGGGCACCCCTGCCGGAAAGCCACCCGCAAGCGCCCAGAACCCAGCGCCCAAGAACTAGTGAAACCGGACCTCGGACGGCAGACCTCGGACCTCGGTAAATTTCAAAGGTCGAACATCCGAGGTCCGAGGTCCGAAGTCCGAGGTCCGAGATCCCTCCATGAAGCCGCGTGACATTGCGCTGTTGCAGGCTACTCTGGGCCACCGCTTCCAGCGCGTCGAACTGCTGGAGCAGGCCCTGACCCACAGCTCCCAGGCACGTGAGCTTGAGGCCTTGCAGGCGGCCGGCGGTCCGCGCGTGGGCGACAACGAGCAGATGGAATTTCTGGGCGATGCCGTCCTGGGATTTGTGACCACCGAGGAGCTCTGCAATCGCTTCCCGAGCTTTCGCGAAGGAGAACTCTCCAAGCTTCGCGCCCACCTGGTAAGCGAAAAGCATCTAATTCGAGTGGCCCAGGAGCTGGAATTAGGGCATTACTTGAACCTGGGGCGGGGCGAAGAGAAGAGCGGCGGCCGTAACAAGACTGCCCTGCTGGTGGATGCGCTCGAGGCCGTCGTGGCAGCTATCTACCTCGATGGCGGGCTGGACGCCGCACGCGATTTGATACTGCGAAGCATCGTGGTGCCCGAGCTGGAACGGATCGCATCGCAAGGCAGCAGCCTGCCCGTGACCGACTACAAGTCGGCCCTTCAGGAAAGGCTGCAGGCCACCGGAAGACCTCAGCCCACATACACTCTGGTGAAAGAGCGCGGCCCGGAGCACAGTAAGACTTTTACCGTAGAGGCGCGCTTGCAGCCACTGGATAATGGCGGCAAAGCTGAGTTCATCGGCCGCGCCGAAGGCACGACCAAGAAAAATGCGGAACAGGACGCCGCCCGCCAGGTATTGGAATATCTCGGCACCGTGGCCGTCGAATCGAATGGTACGAACACGAAGAAGCGGAGCGAGCACGCCTTGTGACTGTCATGGAAGAAGTAGAGGTAACGGCTAAACGCCCTCCAGCGGACACGCTGAGCTCGCTGCAATCATTGCTGGCGACGGTAGTCATCGCGGTTTTTGTCATCACCTTCGTCGTGCAGGCCTTCCAGATTCCCTCAGAGTCCATGGAGAACACACTGTTGATTGGCGACTATCTCCTGGTCGACAAACTGCGTTACGGAGGAGGCAGCTTCTGGGACTTCTTCATGCCTTACAAGCAGGTCCGACGAGGGGACGTTATTGTTTTTCGTTATCCCATCCATCCCACCCAGCATTTTGTGAAGCGCGTGGTGGGCGTGCCGGGAGACCGGGTACGCCTGATTAACCGGCAAGTGTATGTCAACGGCCACCCTTTGCAGGAACCGTACGTCCGCTACAGTTCCGGAATGCATGACACCTTCCGCGACGAGTTTCCGCGGCTGGATCTTCCCGTTCCCGGCCTTGAAGGAGGCTGGTGGCTGGAGATGAAGAAACTGGTCGAGGACAGCGAGCTGATTATTCCGCAGGGAAATTATTTTGTGCTGGGCGATAACCGGGATGAGAGTCTGGACAGCAGGTATTGGGGATTCGTGCCGCACGAGAATGTAATCGGACGTCCGCTGCTGATCTACTGGTCGGTCCGGGACGCAGACCCGGACATGCCGGCTTCCCCGAGTCCCGGTGATAAACTCATGCACTTCGCCTATGAGGCGACCCATTTGTTCCAAATGACACGGTGGGACCGCACATTTCGGGTGGTCCGATAGGGTGGAAATAACGCCGGAGCGAGAAAGAGTCAGTGCCTAAAAAAGAAAACAAACCGCCCGAGGAAGAAAAGCCGCGGGAGACTACAGTCGAGTTTCTGGCCTCGCTGGCGGCCGTGCTGGTGACTGGACTGTTCATCATCACGTTTGTCCTGCAGGCCTTTGAAATTCCCTCCAGTTCGATGGAGAACACGCTGCTGATTGGCGACCATGTGTTCGTGAACCGGGTGCTATTCGCTCCCGCCACGCGCTGGATGGGGCCGCTGATGCCTTATCGGGAAATCCAGCGGCAGAACATCGTGGTTTTTCTTTCGCCGGCGGAGCCGGGTCTTTACGTGGTCAAGCGGGTGATCGGAGTTCCGGGCGATCACATCCACTTGCGCAATGGCGTGGTTTATCGCAACGGAGAAAAACTGGACGAGCCTTACGTCATCCACAACAGTGACGAGGGACCGAACGAGTATCGCGACAACTTCCCGGCCGTGCCCCCGTCGGATTACAACCGCCTGTTTCCGGACTGGCAAGCAGAGCTTGCCGCAATACATCCAGGGGGATGACATCGTAGTGCCGCCCAACAGCTATTTCGCGATGGGGGACAATCGCGACGTAAGTTATGACAGCCGTTACTGGGGATTTATCCCGAAGGAAAATGTGATCGGGAGACCCATGTTCATTTACTGGTCGTTCGATACGCCGCCGAACCAGTATCTGCATACGCAGATCAGCGAACGCATAGGATTTTTGGCCCACGTGGCGATCCATTTCTTCGACTTGACGCGCTGGCGGCGCACATTGAAGGTGGTTCGTTGAAATTCTTTCGCTCCAGTCGCGGCAGAGTGCTCGCCGGCATCGTTCTGGTGCTGGCGCTGTTCCTGGTGCGGCCCGGGAGCGCAGCGCCTGCGCACCCGGATTGTCCGGTCGATCAGCCTGGCTTTAGGACGCCCGGTGGACGTGGGATCGGTCACACTTCGCCTGCTGCCTCAACCCGGCTTCGATCTGGAGAATTTTGTAGTGCACGAAGACCCGGAGTTCGGCGCCGAGCCGGTGTTGCAGTCCTCCGAGGTTGTGGCCATCGTGCGGGTCAGTTCCCTGCTGCGGGGACGACTGGAAATCTCCCGCCTCAGTCTTACCGAGCCCAGCATCAATCTGGTACGCAACGGCGAGGGCCGCTGGAACCTGGAAAAACTGGTTGAGCGCGCTTCCAGCACCCCGGTTGCGCCGACCTCGAAACCCCGCCGCGAAGCCCGGCCAGGCTTTCCCTACATTGAGGCCGACCACGGTCGCATCAACTTCAAGTTCGGACAGGAAAAGAAACCCTACTCCCTGACTGACGCGAATTTCGCATTGTGGCAGGATTCTGAAAACACCTGGGGCATGCGTCTGAAAGCCCAGCCAATGCGGACCGATTTCAACCTCAGCGACACCGGCCTGCTGACCCTGGCCGGGTCGTGGCAACGCGCGGCCGACCTGCATGAAACGCCGGTGCAATTCACGCTGCAGTGGGAAGGGGCACAACTGGGCCAGGCGACCAAGCTGACGATGGGACAAGATAAGGGATGGAGAGGCGGCGTCAGGCTTTCAGCCCTGCTTACTGGCACGCCCAAAAATCTTACGGTGGAAACCGACGGCTCCATTGAAGACTTCCACCGTTTTGATATTTCCGGTGATCCGGCATTGCGGTTGGCGGCACAGTGCGGCGGCCACTACAGCTCAACTGACCATATCCTTACCGGGCTGGCTTGCCGTGCCCCGGTCGGTGAGGGCAGCATCACTCTGAACGGAAGCATTGCTCCCATGCCCGGTTCCCGTGGCTACGATTTGACCATGCTGGTCCGAGACCTGCCCCTTCAGCCCATGGTGGAATTCGCGCGGCGCGTGAAAAAGAATGTGCCCGCTGACATTGTTGCGGCCGGGAAAATGGACGCGAGTGTCACGTTACGGCACTCCACCACCTCGACCGGCGCGGGACAAGTCTGGCTGGGTAGCGGTGAAGTGCTGGCCTTGAGCATGCGATCGCCGCTCACCAATACCAGGCTTGCGCTCGACAAGATTCCTTTCACCGTCTCTTCATCTTCGAACGACGATAGCGGCATGAAATCGCGGGCTGGACGCAGACATAACTCGGTTGTAGCGGACAAGACAGGTCCCCGGATCGATATTGGTCCGTTCAACCTCGCTTTGGGCAGGACCCCCAGCGCTACCGTGCACGGCCAGTTTTCTCGTTCCGGTTACAACTTCCTGGTCCAGGGGGATGCCGACATACAGCGCCTGCTGGAAGTGGCCCGCACGATTGGATTGCCGGCGCCTCAGACCGCCGCCATCGGAGAGGCCCGGATCAGTCTCCGCGTGGGCGGTGGCTGGGCTGGATTTGCCGCCGCCGCGGTGACTGGGACGGCACAGCTGCATGCGGTCCATGCCCGGGTACGCGGCTTGACTGAGCCGGTGGAGATCTCCTCCGCTAGTCTCGAGCTGTTGCCTGCCAGCACCGAAGTCAGGAAGCTGACCGCTTCCGTGGCGGGCAATACGTGGCGTGGCTCGCTGAGTGTTCCCAGACAGTGCGAGAAGCCGCAAGCTTGTCCGGTTCGCGTTGATCTTCATACCGACGAGTTTGCGACCGATGCACTGGGCGGCCAAGTAAATGCACCGCCCGGAAAAGAACCGTGGTATCGCTTTCTGTCGTCGTCGGCGCAACCGAAGCCCTACCTGGCTTCCTTGCACGCGGTGGGAACGCTCACGGCCAATCGCGTTGTAATTCACAACCTGGCCGCGAACCGGGTCTCGGCCGAGGTCGAACTGGAGCAGGGCCGCCTTCAACTTTCGAACCTGCGTGGTGACGTCCTGGGTGGACACCACACCGGCGAATGGCAAGTGGACTTCACGGTCAATCCTCCGACCTACCAAGGCAGTGGCACCCTGGAGAAGGTCACGCTGGCGCAAATTGCGGAAGCCATGCATGACTCTTGGATCACGGGAACAGCCAATGTGGAATATTCCGCCGACACGGCGGGTTGGACCAAGGCGGAAATGTTTTCTCATGCCGACGCCGCCTTCCAGGTAGAAGCTCGCGACGGTTCGCTGCCTCACCTCACGCTGGCAGCAGACAACGGCCCGTTGCACATCAACCACTTCGTGGGACGATTGCTGCTACGGGCTGGGAAGTTCGAGATTGATCGAGGCAAACTACAGACTCCCGGCGGCATCTATCAGTTGAGCGGCATTGCATCTCCGGGTCGAGTTCTGGATTTCAAACTGGCGCGCGATGGTGCCCGCGGCTTCAACATCACAGGCACCGTAAGCCAGCCTCGCGTAGTGCTCAGCACGACTCCAGAGACACAGGCCGCCCTCAAACCATGAAGGCCGGTTGTTTCCTTCTTTTCATAGTCACGAGTTGCTCTCTTCTGGCTTCCCATTCGTTGGCTCAAACTCGTTCTGGCTCGAACTCGGCGCCAGTGGCCAGCTTCGAGCGCAAACTGGAACACGTACAGAGCAACGGAGCACAGTCGCATCCGGACCCGTCTCCCACGGAATTTTCCGAACAGGAGACTAACGCTTACTTCGCGTCTGGCAGTGTCGAGCTTCCCGCCGGCGTGAAGTCAGTGGTTTTTCAGGAGCAGCCCGGAGTCGTGATCGGAACTTCACGGGTTGATTTCGACCAGTTGAAGGCAGGCAAGAATTCCTATAATCCGCTGCTCTCCATTTTCAGTGGATTGCACGACGTCGTGGTTACCGCGCACGCCTACGGCGTCAAAGGAGAAGGATTGGTCCACGTGGATTCGGTTTCCCTCGATGGCGTCGAGGTCCCGCAATTCGTTCTGGAGCTATTCGTAGAGAAATATCTTAAGCCGAAATATCCGGAGATTGGGCTGGACTCACGGTTTGCCTTGCCAGCCCGGGTGGATGCGGCGACGATCAGGCTGCATCAGGTTACCGTTACCCAGAAATAAGTTTTCCACGCGCGCGAAGCAATCGGCTTCTCCGGACTGGCGTCATCCTGAGAGACTTTAGTCTCGAAGGATCTGGCGCGTATCGTCACAAAGCGCGCCGACTGCATATCCGCTTCGCGCTAGATGCTTCGCAAGCTCAGCATGACGCCCATATTAGGGGACACTGTCCGACCGACGCGGAAATAAGACTCCCTTAAGCCTCACCGCACATAGCCCGGTCCGCGCAAGACTTTCCCGGGCAACGCTCCGGTTTGCTTGCCCTGGTCAATGACCGCAACCCCGTTCACCAACACATACTCCATTCCTTGTGATAACTGGTTAGGATTTTCAAATGTGGCCAGGTCACGAATCGTGGCGGGATCGAAGACCACGACGTCAGCCCACATGCCGGCCTTCAGTACGCCGCGGTCGGTCAGGCGCATGCGCTGCGCCGGAAGCGCGGAAAACTTTCGAATAGCATCTTCCAGAGTCAGCTTCTTTTCTTCGCGAACATATTTGCGCAGGATGCGCGGGAAGGTGCCGTAGGCGCGCGGGTGAGGATGTTCCTGTCCCAGAAGCCCTTCTGGCGAGGTGCCGGAAGAATCGTTGTCGAAGGCCACCCACGGCTGCTGCAGCGCAAGAACAATATCGGGCTCGGACATACCGAAGACCGCGACCCCGGTGGCGGCGTTGTCTTCAATCAGCAGGTCGAACAAAGCGTCCATAGGATCTTTGTTTTGCATCTTTGCTACTTCGGAAAGGCGCTTGCCCTGCAGGGGAAGAAGCTTGGGGTTTTGCACCACGCCGATCAAGACGTCCTGAGGACTATTGATCTCCTCCCATTCGTTGTCCCATTGGTTCGAGGGAGTCATCATTTCTTTGCGAATGCGAGCGCGCATGGCCGGATCTTTCAGACGTTCGACCAGCTTGGCATCGCCGCCATCATGGGCCCAGGCCGGAATGAACGCGGAGAAACTGTTGAACCATGCCGTATAGGCGTACGTGTCGGCGGTGATGTCCATGCCCTCAGCTCGTGCGGCATTGATTTTTGCAACGACTTCCGGCATGCGTCCCCAGTTGGCTTTCCCTGCGACCTTGAGGTGCCAGATTTCTACCGGAAGATGGCCCTCGCGTCCGATGCGCAACGCTTCATCAATCGCTGTCAGGATGCTGTTGCTCTCGTCGCGCATGTGTGTGGCATAAATACCGCCGAATTTCGACGCCTCGGAAGCCAGGGCGATCAACTCCTCGGTTTTCGCGTAAGGAGCAGGCGCATACTCCAGCGACGTCGAGACACCTACAGCGCCTTCGCGCATCGCTTGCCGCACCAGTTCTCGCATCTGGTCAAGTTGCGCAGGAGTCGGCTGTTTATCCTCATCGCCCAGCACCATGCGGCGGACTTGAGTGGCGCCAACGTAGCTGGCCAGATTGATGCCCATGCCCTGCTTTTCCAGACGGGCGAAGTACTGCTGAAAGGTTCGCCAGTCAGGCGTGATGTGATATTGAGCGAAGCCCCGACGGTCGAACTGGATGATCGAATCATTCAGTGGAGCGATGGAACTTCCTTCCCCGGTGATCTCGGTCGTGATGCCCTGGTAAATCTTCGAGGGCAGGCTCGGATTCACCAGGATCGTCAGTTCCGATTGGCCCAGCATGTCAATGAAGCCGGGGGCCACGACCAGGCCGTGGACATCAAGGGTGCGCGTGCGCTGCGCTTCACTCAGATTTCCGATGGCGGCGATTTTGCCGCCGCGAATGCCGACGTCGCCGGAGTACCACGGAGAGCCGGTGCCGTCGATGATGTGGCCGTTAGTGATGACAAGATCGAAGGATGAGTTTGGGGCCTGTGCCCGTGACAGGTGAACGACTGCTAGAAGAAAGATGATGGCGATCAAAAAGTTGTTCTTTAGCTTGCTGTTTCCCATGGTTTCTCCGTTTCAGTTTTCCTTCGACCTCAGAACGCTTATACGACATGCCGGCGGAACGCCGGCGCTACGCTGTCGCGCGCCGCCCCGCGATCGCTCCCAACGCGATCCAGATTCCTAAGGCGAGCCATTCATAAATGCTGAAGTGTCCGGGCACGAACGGGACGACTTTCATCAGGATCATCAGCAATCCGACCAGCGCCCCAACAGCGGCAATCAGGCGCTGGCGCCGGCTCGGCGCCATTTGATAATACGCGGCACAGGCCGCCAGCCATCCCGCCGCGGAGGCCAGTGAGCCGACATCCGAGACAGGCACCAGAATCGCGTCGCCGAGGAACATGCACGCGGCGGTACTCAACCCCACGCAAATCACAGCGACGGACGGAGTCTGATTTTTCGGATGCACCTGGGCGACACGGGCATCTACTAGCCCGCGCCGCCCCATGGCAAATACCAACCGGCTGGCAGCGACCAGATTTCCGTTGAATACTTTAAAAAGCGAAAGCAAAGCCGCGGCCAGAATCACGTTGACGATCCAGCGCGAACCTACAGCGTGCTCGAAGGCCACCGCAGTCATGAACCTTTCGCCGGTGAGATCGCGCCACGGAGCCACGTATCCTACGGCGGTGATCACGATGGTATAGAAGAGAATGCCCACCAGGATGGCCATCCAGATAGCCTTGAGAAATCCGCCGGCTCGAAATTCCGGGCTGGATTCTTCGGCTCCTTTCACCACCGACTCAAAACCCGTCATGTAATAGGGAACAATCTGAATGACCAAAAGAACTGAAACGAATCCGCTGTGCGTGAATAAAGGTGGGAAATTCTGCGGAGAACCCTTGCTGACTCCCACCGCAACGAATACGACAAACAGCGCGAGGGTGCCGAAAGTTGTCCAGTTCTGAAAGACCGCACTCAGGCGGATGCCGCGATAGTTGAGCAAAGTAAGAAGCCCGGTGAGCCCCAATCCGATGATCACGTGAGGCAAATAAACGGGCCGACCCGCAATGCGGTACAGTTCCATCGAATCGAGCCCGGGAAAAATGTAGCCAGCAATCTTCCCCACGGCCACCGCTTCCCACGGACAAACAATAAAGTAGGCCAGCACCATCATCCATCCGGTCGCGAAGCTGACCGATCGGGGAAAAACTTTCGCCGTGTAGGCGACCTCGCCCGCGGCGTCGGGCATGGCAGCGACCAGTTGTCCGTAAACGTAGCCGATGGGAAGCAGTAGCGTGCCGCCGATCGCGAATCCAAGAACACCACCCAGCGTTCCTCCCCGCAGCAACCAATCGTCCATCACCACGAGCCAGCCGACACCCACCATGGTGCCCCAGCCCAGGGTGAAGTAATCAACGACGCGAAGTTTACGGGCGAGAGTGATCATAGACAGCACTTGGCAATTAGCAATTGGCAGCTAGGCAAAGATTGAACCGGTGAGTCATGGCAACGGCTAAATGCCAATTGCGAATTGCCAATCGCAGTTTGCGGATTCCTGGAAGCCGCGATCTAAAACAAGCACAGCAACTCGAAAAGCAAATTCGCGGCCAGCAAAGAAGTGATCTCACCGTTGTCGTAGGGCGGGGACACCTCAACCAGATCGCACCCGACCAGCTTCAAACCCTTAAGGCAGCGCACCAGGTCCAGAATCTGCGCGCTGGAGAGTCCTCCGACTTGCGGAGTGCCTGTGCCCGGAGCAAAGGCTGGATCCACCACATCGATATCCAGCGTGAGATAAACGGGACGTCCTCGCAACTTTTTCAAGTGACGTTTGACCAGTTCGACTCCGCCGGCGTGAAATTCTTCCGAAGTCACAATCTTGATGCCGTGCTTGTGCGCGAAATCAAAATCACCCTCGGAATAAACCTGGCCGCGCAGTCCGACTTGAAGCGCGTGACCTTCTTCAATCAGCCCCTCCTCGATCGCATACTTTACGGGTGTGCCATGCGAATGCGGACTGCCGAAGTAACCGCTCCATGTGTCTCCGTGGGCATCGAGTTGAACAAATGCGACGGGACCGAAGTGCCGGTGAATGGCGCGCAGTATGGGCAACAGAATGGAATGATCGCCACCGACGCAGACGGAGCGCGCGCCGCCGCGATACACATCTCCCAACTGTTCGGTGATTCGCCGGTAGGTGTCCTCAATCGAGAGAGGATTGATTGAGAGATCGCCAAAATCGCCGATTCGCCATCTTTCGAATGGATTGATCTTCAACACCGGATTCCAGGGACGAATCATGGCCGATTGCACCCGAATGTTGCGCGGTCCGAAGCGCGTACCCGGACGGTATGTCGTTCCTCCGTCGAACGGAATGCCGATCAATGCCAGGTCGAGGTCCTCGGCCCGCGGAATGTGGGGCAGCCGCATGAACGTCGGCACGCCGGAGAACCGCGGATACACCAGCGCGTCCACGGGCATGGGATGCGGCTTTGCAGTTTTTTTGGATTTCATAGGCGCGCGCATTATAGAACAAGCCGTATTGCTGACGGGTTTGGTGGGATCTTCTTTGCGACCTTTGCGTGCCCTTTGCGAACTTTGCGGTCAAAATCTTTAACCGCAAAGAACGCAAAGAAAGTCGCAGAGTTCGCAAAGGACTCGATCCATCCTTCATGCGTCAGTATGTTATGTTTTAGCCTTCTCAGATGAACCAGTGAGGCGACCATGCCCCGATACGAATATCGAGTCTTAAGGCCCGTTCCTGCTGCCGAAAAAGCATTCCTGGAATGGATCGATGGACTCGACCGCGCTTTCGCGAATCGCGACCCTGAGCATCGCAGCAATGTCGTTCGGGAGGAACTGCACCAACTTTATCTGGGACGCCCGTATGCGGCGCCCGATCCGGCGGCGCCGCTGGCAACACAAACGCTGGTCCACTCCCTAGATCCGCGCAACGCGACGCTGGAGCCAGAGACCTACGGCGACGCCGATGCGGTGAAATATGGCGAACGCAAGCCGCTGATCTGGTTCTGGATGATGTACGACCGCTCACCAGTCGGCGTGAATCACTGGCTGGGACACAAAGTTCGCGCTATGCTGGCCCGCCACGTATTCAAACATTGCGGAAGTAACGTCAAGATTTTTCACGGGGTGGAGTTTTCCTTCGGGTACAACCTTACCGTCGAAGACAACTGCACCATTCACAAATACGTTCTGCTCGATGACCGCGGAGAGATCATCATCCACGAAGGCTCGTCGATTTCCGATTACGCCAACATCTACTCGCACGCACACGATCTCAACGACGGCATGATCGTCGACAATCACAAAACCGAGATCGGCCCCAAGGCGCGGATCACCTATCATGCGACTGTGCTAAGCGGAGTGAAAGTTGGCGAACACGGAATGGTGGGTTCGATGGGAGTCGCTTCGAAAGACGTCGCGCCATTCACCGTAGTGGGTGGCATTCCCGCCAAACCAATCAAGATAAAATCTATCGCACCGGAACAACTGCGGAGCGCTTTCGAAAAGCGCTAAAGCCCATCCAAAGATGTTGTCATCCTGAGCGCAGTCTTTCGTCCGGCGAAGCAGGACGAATGCAAGCGAAGGACCTATGTATTCCGCGCCAGGCTCAACTTGAGTCGACCCTGTCAGCCTACGACAAGGTGCACAGGTCCTTCGTCGGGAGCCCTTCGCGTAGCGAAGGACTCCGCTTCCTCAGGATGACAGCACAGGCGCGAAATAAGGACTTCGCGTGTTAGTATCGAAACCAATCTCGCATGACCCTGCACCACATCGACATAGTGTTCAAGTTGATCGCGTTTCTGTTCGCGATCAGCGTCCACGAATCGGCCCACGCCTGGATGGCCAATCTGCGCGGCGATCCAACCGCGCGCATGCTGGGGCGGATTACGCTCAATCCCATCAAGCACATTGATCCGGTTGGAACGCTGCTATTGCCCGCGGTTGCCATGTTTTTTAACGCCCCGGTGATTGGATGGGCCAAACCCACTCCAGTCGATCCGCGAAACTTCAAGAATCCCGTACTTGACGACATTCTCACTTCGGTCGTGGGGCCAATCAGCAACTTTGTGGTCGCGATCGGCGCGGTCCTCGTTCTGGCCTTTGTGAAGCTGGTATCCCCGGTAGGACGAGAGATTATCTCCGGACTTTTGCAGGGTTACATCGGAAGCGATTCCGATTCATTTCTTGTGCCGCTGTGCTTGCTGCTCTACGAATTGATGTTTATCAATATCGTGCTGGGCGTATTCAATCTCATTCCGGTCCCGCCTCTGGATGGCAGCCATGTCGTCCGTCATCTTCTGCCTGCCGCAGCTCTTCGTGTCTACGATATGGTGGGCATGTTTGGCCTGTTTATTCTGGTCTTTTGGGGTAGCCGATTTCTAAGCCTGTTAATTTCGCCGGCAATCGTATTTTTTAACTACATCCTCCTGAGAATCTGATGACCTCTCGTCCGAACCAACGCAAACGCGTGCTCAGCGGTATGCGCTCCACCGGCAAGCTGCACCTTGGAAACTTTGTCGGCGCGCTGGACAACTGGGTACGCATGCAGGACCAGTACGATTGCTTCTTTTTCGTTGCGGACTGGCACGCACTTACCACCGACTACGCCGACACTTCGAAGATCAAGGAAAACTCGGTGGAAGTCCTGCTCGACTGGCTGGCTGCGGGACTCGATCCCGAGCGCTGCACTATGTTCATCCAGTCCCATGTTCCGCAGCATGCTGAATTGCATCTGCTGTTTTCGATGATCACGCCACTGGGCTGGCTGGAGCGCGTTCCTACATACAAGGAGCAGCGCGAGAACATTGCGGAGAAGGATCTCGCCACCTACGGATTCCTCGGGTATCCGGTACTACAGTCGGCCGACATTCTCATTTACAAAGGTGATTT
Organism: Terriglobia bacterium; assembly: GCA_963812835.1. Classification (GTDB taxonomy): domain Bacteria; phylum Acidobacteriota; class Terriglobia; order Terriglobales; family Acidobacteriaceae; genus JAIQFF01. The sequence goes on along the minus strand of CAWEWN010000004.1, from coordinate 320,494 downwards.
CGTTCCGGTAGGCGAAGACCAGGTGCCGCACGTCGAGCTGACTCGTGAAATCGCGCGCCGCTTCAACATGTTCTATACCCGGAAAGGTCTGTACGTTTTTCCCGAGCCACAGCCGCTTCTGACTCCCGCCGCCAAACTACCCGGCACCGACGGCCGAAAAATGTCGAAGTCGTACGGCAACACTATTTTGCTCACTGATCCCGAGCCAATCGTGCGGCAGAAGTTGAAGACCATGGTGACCGACCCGGCACGCGTTCGCCGGACCGATCCCGGCAACCCCGATGTTTGCCCCGTGGGCGACCTGCACAAGGTCTTCAGCGACCGCCCAACCATCCTGAAAGTCGAGGAGGGCTGCCGTTCGGCCGGCATCGGCTGCATTGAGTGCAAGGGGTGGGCCGCGGACGCCCTGGTCAGCATCCTCAATCCCATGCAGGAGCGTCGTAAGAAATATGAGGACAATCCACGCCTCGCCTGGGATATTCTTGAGGCAGGCTCGACTCGCGCCAGCAAGGTTGCCGGGGCGACCATGAGCGAAGTCCGCGAGGCGATGGGCATGTCGCTCGATTACGAAGAAAAGCATGGCTGACAATCTAAAGATCGCGCAGGCAAACGTCGATGCGACCGAGGCCGGAACCACGCTGGCGCCGGTCGTGCCGATGCCGGTCGCGCAAAAACCGAAGCCGGAAAGCGACTTCCCTTTCTCCGTGACTGTCGGCGACGTCTACGAAGGACCGCTTGATCTGCTGCTCGACCTGATCCGCAAGCAGGACATTGATATCTACGATATTCCGATTGCGCGCATCACCGCGCAGTACCTGGCCTACGTGGAAAAGTTGCGCGAGCTCGATGTGAATGTTGCGGCCGAATTCATTTACATGGCTGCCGTACTGATCCACATCAAATCCAAGATGCTGTTGCCCCGCGATCCCGCGGCGAGTTCTGACGCGCAGGAGGATCCGCGCGCCGAACTGGTCAACCGCCTGATCGAGCACGAGAAGTTCAAGTCAGCCGCCCAAATGCTGATGCAGAAACAGCAGATTGAAGATGCTGTCAGGTCCAACCCGGCCATCCGCGAATTTATGGACGCCGAGGGCACCGAGCCCGAGATGGCGGCCGATGTAATTGACCTGGTAAAAACCTTCCAACAGATCTTGGAGCGCGCTCGTTCTCGCCCCTTGCTTCAGGTGGACGAAGAGACAGTCACGGTAGGCCAGATGATTGATTATTTGCAGCGGCGTCTGGCGCTCGAAGATAAGCCGCTTCGCCTGAAGCAGATCCTGCGCAATGTGAATTCGCACCAGGCGCTGGTCTGCATGTTTTTGGCGCTGCTGGAGATGGTCCGGTTGCAGGCGATCCAACTGCGGCAGGACCGATTATTTGGCGACATCCTGCTGCGCAAGCATAGTGGATTTGACGCCATTGTCGCGGAGCAGGCAGCGGTTCGCGACGACTGGAGATAGGAAGCAGTCGTCAGTCGTCGGCCTTCAGTCCTCAGCTATAATATAAACTTCACAAGGCACTAACCATGAGTCTTAAAGCTAAACTTGAAGCTATTATTTACGCGGCGGAGACGCCGATCACGCTTGATCACATCGTCGAGTTGCTGAATGAGTCTGTGATTGCCGAAGGAGCGACCGAAGAAGAGGTCAAGTCGCATGTCCGCGTCGCACTCGAGGAGTTGATCGACGACTACGCCGCTGCCCACCGCGGCATCGAGATTCGCCAGATTGCGGGCGGATATCGCATGTCCACCAAGCCCGAGCAGCATGACGTGGTCCGCGAATTTGCCAAGAGTTTGAAGCCGCCGATCCGCCTTTCTCTTCCCGCGCTGGAAACGCTGGCGGTGATTGCTTACAAACAGCCCATCACCGTGCCCGAAATCAGCGAAATTCGCGGCGTGGATTCGAGCGGCGTCATCGCCACTTTGCTTGACCGGAAGCTCATTACCACCGCCGGCCGGAAGGCGGTCATTGGCAGGCCGATTCTTTACAAATCCACCAAGGAATTTCTGCTGCGCTTTGGACTGAAAGACGTCAGCGAACTGCCCAGCATGGAGGAGTTCGAAAAACTGGTGGCGGAGTCATTCCAAAACGAATTGCTACCGGTGTCGGACAACAGCGCGGAAGCTGCTCCTGTGGCCGCGAACGATGCACAAGTCGAATCCGAGCCTCCGGTTACCGCAACGGAAGTGGAGGCGGCCACCACCGAACCACACCCCGCTGGCGAAAATGATCCAGCCGCTTAGACCAGGGCCGACTGATTTTCCACCCAGGACTATCGTCTACGCGTAGTTGAAGAAATTTCCAATGCCCGCCCAACGTCTGCAAAAAATTATCGCCGCTGCTGGAATCGCATCGCGCCGCAAGGCGGAGCAGCTGATTGCCGGTGGACTGGTATCGCTGAACGGGCAAGTAGTGACCGAGCCCGGCACCAAGGCCGATCCCGAGCACGATCACATCCGTGTGAATGGAAAGCTGCTGAAGGGCGCGCAGAAATACGTCTATCTGCTGATGAACAAGCCCAAGGGATATATCACGGCGGTAACCGATCCTGAAAAACGGCCGACCGTGATGGATCTGCTTCGGGGAGTGGGCGTGCGCGTTTATCCGGTCGGGCGCCTGGACTACGCCAGCGAAGGCCTGCTCCTGCTCAGCAACGATGGAGAACTCGCGGCCGCGCTGATGAAGGCCTCGTCTCACGTTCCCAAGACCTACCTGGTCAAAGTCGCGGGTACTCCATCGGCGGACGGCCTGGCCAAGCTGAGATCGGGTGTTTACATTCAGGGCAAAGGCGGCAGACGGCAAAAGACAGCACCCGCCAAGATCAAGCCGATTCGCGAGGCCGACAATCCCTGGTATGAAGTTACGCTGATCGAAGGCAAGAACCGGCAGATTCGGCAAATGTTCGAGACCGTCGGGCATCATGTGGAGAAAATAAAACGGGTACGTTACGGGCCGCTGCAGCTTGATGTTCTTCCGGGGAAGTTTCGGCATTTGACGGCGCAGGAAGTTACTCGCTTGAAGTCTGCGGTTAAGTGATGTGGGCACGTGTGGTCGCGGGCGACTCGCCCGCGAGGCTCCGCCAGTCAAAGTCAAAGGCCGCGGGCGAGTCGCCCGCGACCACACAAAACGATAGAACCTCAGTTCGCCGTCATCGGTAGTTGCGCGGCGCCATAGAGTCCAGCATCGCTGCCTAGCAACGCCAGAGTGACGATCGTCCTGGTCGAGGCTGCAGCAGCCGTCCCATCGGATGGCGTAGAAGCGGGAGCCGTGGCGGCATAAATCAGCGAGCGCTGTCGCAGTTCTTCAAAGATGTAAGGCGAAAACGCCTCCCATGCGCTCGACGCTCCTCCACCGATCACATACATATTCAGATTGAACGCATTGACCAGGTTCGCCAGGCAAATGCCCAGAGCGCGACCCACTCGAGCGAAAATTTTCCTGGCTTCTTCGTCTCCCTGGATGGCCAGGTTGTAAATCGCTTTGGAGCTGAATTCCGGATCTGTGCTGGCAGCCTTCGCCAGTCCGGGCGCGCGGCCGGAGGCAATCGCTTCTTTCGCCATTCGAACTACTGCCGTGGCTGAGGCATATTGTTCGACGCATCCGCGGTTACCGCAGCCGCATGGAGGTCCCTCAGGTTCCACCGTCATGTGGCCAAACTCGCCCGCCATTCCGGTCATGCCGTGCCAGATGCGGCCCTTGAGGACGATTCCGCCACCCACGCCCGTTCCGAGAGTAAGCATGGCCATATCGTCCACGTCACGCGCCGCGCCCAGCCACTTCTCGCCAAGGGCAGCGACATTGGCATCGTTCTCTAGGATCACGCGCGTACCGAGGAGTCGCTCGATTTCGTCCCGCACTGGCGTCTCGGCCCATCCCGGTAAATTAGGGGACTCGCGCAACATCCCCGTCTTGATGTCAATAATGCCGGGCACGCCGATGCCGATTCCCTGTAGCGCAAAGCTGCTGCCGTACTTCGTGGCAAGAACCCGGATGGCATCGCACATCTCGCCGATGACGTGGTCTTTACCCAACGCTACGCGCGTGCCCAGCGTGACCTTTTCCATCAAGTCACCTTGCTGATTTATAGCCGCAATGCGCAGATTGGTACCGCCGAGATCTACACCGATCGAAAAGTTGGGCATAGGCAAGTAGCCTATCAAATTTCAGGTCGAACGCTTCAACGTAGCGCCGGGCTACTTTTGACACTTTGGACAATAGTGGCTGCTGCGGCCTCCGATCACCACACGTTTGATCGGAGTCTTGCAGACCAGGCACGGTTCGCCTTCGCGGCCGTAGACGCGGTGCTGCAGCTGAAAGAATCCCTCCTCGCCATCCGCGTCGACATAATCGGATACGGAAGAGCCGCCGAGCGCGATTGCTTCCCGCAACACTTCCTGGACCGCCAGGTAGAGCCGTCTTAGATCTTCGCGCGTAAGGGACGATGCGCGCCGTCTCGGACGGATCCCGGCGCGGAACAGTGACTCGTCGGCGTAGATGTTGCCCACGCCGCGCAGAAGCTTCTGGTTCAGCAAGGCGCTCTTGATGGGCGTCTTGCGGCCGTGGAAGAGGCTGACAAAGTGGTCCAGCTGAACCTCGAGCGGTTCGGAACCGCTCGGCTTCGAAGCCTTCGGCGACACTCAGACGTCCGAAACGCCGCGGATCGACGAAACGCAATTCCCTGCCAGAAGCCAGCTTCGCGACCAGATGAGTGTGCTTTGCCATTTCGCTGTCCGGCGGGCAGACCACCATGCGCCCGGTCATCCCGAGATGGACGATCCATTGGGCCTGTGTGGGGCGGGCGCCCTCGCCCGCCGCTTTTTTCTTGATTGCGAACCGCGAAACTTGTTCCGACCCTTGGCGGGCGAGGGCGCCCGCCCCACACGACGGTTCCAGATCGAATACGATGTGCTTGCCTACGCGGCGCACGCCTGCAATGCGCTGCGACTCCAAGGTGGCAACGATCTTCGCGGCGGGAGACTTCAAGGGCTCAGGCTTCGATCCCAGCCAGACCGACTCGATGACGTCTCCGGTCACACGGCTGGCCAGGCCACGAGCAATGGTTTCGACTTCAGGAAGTTCAGGCATGAAAAGCAGTCTACAGTCGTCGGTCTTCAGTCGTCAGCCCGGCCCCGCTGACGACTACGTTGCTCATCCGCCATCCCGCGGGTTATCATTTACGGTACACATCGGCCCTGTAAATCCTTGCAATTCAATGTAGTGCTGTTTCCCGTGGGCGTGGAGTGTGTGCGACCCTGCAATGCGGCCGGGGTGGCCGCCATCTTGTGCCACGGAGCTGACTTTGAAGAAGGGTAAGACTGCGGTCATTGTGGGTGCCCAGTGGGGCGACGAGGGTAAGGGCAAAATCGTCGACGTTCTCTCCGAAGGTTTTTCGGTAGTTGCCCGTTACGCCGGCGGACACAACGCCGGACACACCGTCATCATCAACGGCAAGAAATTCATTCTTCAACTGGTGCCATGCGGCGTGTCTGCGTCCAGGCTGCCGGAGCGTAATCGGCAACGGCGTGGTGCTCGATCCCATTGCCTTTCTCAAGGAAGTCGCGGCGTTGCGCGAGACCGGCGTTCAGGTGGATGGCAGCCTGTTCGTCAGCAACCGCGCTCACGTGATCCTGCCTTACCATCGCATGATCGAACTGGCGTCGGAAAATGCTCCGGGGCGGGTGAAGATCGGCACCACATCCCGCGGCATCGGGCCTGCCTACGAAGACAAAATGGGCCGCCGCGGACTGCGCGTAGCGGACCTGCTCGACCTGAAGCTGCTGCGGACGCACATCGAAAATGCCTGCCGTGAAAAGAACATGATCGCGCATGCGCTGTTCAATTCCGAGCCGCTCGATCCCGACAAGATGTATCAGGAATACGCTGAGGCTTCGGCGAAAGTCGCTCCCTTCGTGTGCGACACTGCCGCGCTGCTGAACCGGGCCCTGGCTGACGGCGAGTCAGTTCTCTTTGAAGGCGCGCAAGGCACGATGCTCGACATTGACCACGGCACCTATCCTTTCGTGACCTCGTCGAGCGCCACTTCAGGCGGAGCGGTCATCGGAACCGGTGTGGCTCCGACCGCGATTGACACCGTGATCGGCGTCACCAAGGCGTATTGCACGCGGGTGGGTGGCGGACCGTTCCCCTCCGAGGCCCTGGATGCGAATGGCGACCTGCTGCGGGCGCGTGGCAATGAATATGGCGCGGTGACCGGACGTCCGAGGCGTTGCGGCTGGCTCGATTTGCCACTCTTGCGCTACGCTGGCATGATTAACGGCATCTCCTGGCTGGTCGTGACCAAGCTCGACGTGCTCGACGAACTGGCCGAGATTCCGGTCTGTGTCGGCTACAAGATCAACGGCAAGGTGACTGCGGAGATTCCGGCTCACGCCAGCGGATATGACGCCATTGAGTGCGTGTACCACAACCTGCCGGGGTGGCGCACTCCTACTCAAGGCATCACACAGCTGGAAAAACTGCCTCAGGCGGCGCGAGAGTACTTGACCTTTCTGGAGAAAGAGAGCGGGGCCCGTATCGGAATGGTTTCTACCGGACCGGGACGCGAGCAGACCATGTTTGAGGATAGCTTCTCCGCCGAACTCAGCGGATTGACTGGACAGAAAACAGAGGCTTCAGCAACAATCTGACAAACGGAGCGAACGATGGTTGTCCTGGCTGTGACGTGGATGGCGAAAGTTGGCCGCGAAGCTGAAGTGGCCGGAATCTTTTCCAAACTGACCGAAGAGTCCCGTAAAGAGCCCGGCTGCGTGATGTACCTGGTGCATCGGCACAAGACCGAACCACGCACGCTTTTTCATCTATGAGCAGTACAAGGACGACGCCGCGCTTGAGGCCCATCGCGCCGCTCCCCACTTTCTGCAGTACGCCAAAAAAGAACTTCCCAAACTTGGCGACCGGGTGGAAGGACATCTCTACGAGCCGCTGGGATAGCAGGATGTTGTGTGGCCGCGGGCGACTCGCCCGCGGTTTACTTGTCCGCCATCAAAACGCCGCCCGAAGCGTAGTTCTCTTTCGATACTTCATTGATAGTCACCACCACTACCTCGCGGCGAGCTCCCTGCTTCTTCCACCATGGCATCGGTGAGGCGCTGTGCCAACTTGCGCTTTTGATCGGTAGTGCGGCCGGTGAGCATTGTGACCTGGACCAATGGCATGGAAATCGCTCCTGGCTTCTGGCGAGACTACTGCGCCAGTTCGTATCCCGCGAAAAAGAAACTGAGCTCGATAGCGGGCGGTATCGTCCGCGTCCGAGCCGTGGATAGCATTGTTCTCGATGCTGGTCGCCCACTTTTTGCGAATGGTGCCTTCCTCGGCGTTGGCCGGGTTGGTGGCGCCCATGAGCTTGCGCAAATCAGCGATGGCGTTTTCTTTTTCCAGAGCCAGAACGACAATCGGCCCGCTGGACATGAAGTCGGTCAGCGAACTGAAGAACGGCCGGCTGGCGTGCACGGCGTAGAACTGCTCCGCCTGATGCTTAGATATTTCGAGCATCTTCATGCACAGAATCTGAAAGCCGTTCTTCTCAAATTGCTCGATGATGTCGCCGATAGCGTGCCTGCGCACGGCATCGGGCTTAACGATGGTCAGAGTACGTTGAAGTGTTTTCATGTTGTGGTTAGTCGTTGTTCCTTATATGATCGATTTCGGATAATTCTGAGAACCGGGAACTAATATCTGGAAACTGGGTCCTAAGCTTTCACTCCCATCACCGCAGCCACAGTCTCGCCAATTTCCGCCGGCGATTTCGCGACACGAATTCCCGCCTCTTCCATGGCCTTGATCTTCTCCGCAGCGGTTCCCTTACCCCCGGAAATGATGGCACCGGCGTGGCCCATGCGGCGCCCCGGAGGCGCGGTCTGCCCTGCGATGAATCCGACCACAGGCTTTCTCATGTGCATCTTTACGTACTCCGCCGCAGTCTCCTCCGCATTGCCGCCGATTTCTCCGATCATCACCACTGCTTCGGTCTGGGGATCGCGATTGAACAGTTCAAGGGCATCCAGAAAGGTGGTGCCGATGATTGGATCTCCGCCGATGCCGATGGCAGTGGACTGTCCGATCCCTCGAGTGGTGAGCTGATAGACAGCTTCGTAGGTCAGCGTGCCGGATCGCGAGACGATTCCCACCGACCCTTCTTTGTGAATGCGGGCGGGCATGATGCCAATCTTGCAGTGGCCCGGCGAAATGATTCCGGGACAGTTGGGCCCAATCAGCCGCGATCGCCGGTTCTGCAGGAACTCCCAGGCGCGGACCATGTCCAGCGTCGGGATGCCTTCCGTGATGCAGACGATCAGCTCCAACTCGGCGTCGGCCGCTTCCATGATCGCGTCCGCGGCAAACGGTGGCGGCACAAAGATGATGGAAGTGTCCGGCGCAGTCTGGTTCACCGCCTCTTGCACGGTATTGAAGATCGGCCAACCTTCGTGAGTCGTGCCTCCCTTACCCGGAGTCACACCGCCGACAATCTGCGTTCCATACTCCGCGCAAGCCTTGGCGTGGAACGTGCCTTCCCGCCCGGTAAGACCCTGCACAATCACTCGCGTCGACTTATTTACCAGAATGCTCATGAATTCGTCTCAATGCCTGCAACCGGCTGTCATCCTGAGCGCAGCATTTCCTTCGCGAGCGAAAGAAATGCGGAGTCGAAGGACCCCTACCCTCTGCAAGCAGCCGTGTGCTAAGCCGCTCTCGCTGCCGCCACTACCTTCTCGGCGGCATCCCGCATCGTCTCAGCCACAATAAAATTAAATCCCGACTGCTTCAGAATCTCCCGCCCCGCCTCAACGTTCGTGCCTTCCAGCCGCAGCACGATGGGAAGCTGAATGTGCGTCTTCCGCGCCGCCTCGACCACACCGGTGGCCAGCGTATCCACACGAAGAATGCCGCCAAAAATATTGATCAGCACCGCCTTCACATTCTTGTCGCTGAGCAGGATTTCAAAGGCATGCGTGACCTGTTCGGCGTTGGCGCCTCCACCTACGTCAAGAAAGTTCGCGGGCATTCCGCCGGCGTACTTGATGATGTCCATGGTCGCCATGGCGAGACCCGCGCCATTGACCATGCAGCCGACGTTTCCGTCCAGCTTGATGTAGTTCAAGCTGTATTTTGAAGCCTCAACCTCGAGCGGATCTTCTTCGGTAACGTCACGCAACTCTTTCAGCTCAGGATGCCGGAACATCGTGTTGTCATCGAAGTTCATCTTGGCATCGAGTGCGAACAGGCGGCCATCGGTGCACGTGACAAACGGATTGATTTCCATCAACGAAGAATCCGTTTCCTCGAAAGCCTTGTACAGGCCGGTCATGAACTGCACGGCCTGATTGATCTGCTGCGCCTTCAGCCCCAGGGCAAATGCCAGTTTGCGCGCCTGAAATGCTTCCAGGCCCATGCCCGGATCAATGTATTCCTTGAGAATGGCTGCGGGATTCTCCGCCGCCACGCGTTCAATTTCCATTCCACCCGCGGCCGACGCCATAAACACCGGCCGTGCCTGCGTCGCGATTAATCACGATTCCCAGATACAGTTCTTTCTCAATCGGCAGCGTTTCTTCGATCAGCAGGCGGCGAACCACGCGGCCCTCAGGCCCGGTCTGATGCGTGATCAACGTCATGCCCAGGATCTTGCTGGCGAGCTCGGCGGCCTCCGCGACCGACTTGGCAATCTTGACGCCACCGCCTTTGCCGCGTCCGCCGGCATGGATCTGGGCTTTCACCACCACGCCCGTGGCCCCGGCGTCGAACAATTTCCTGGCGGCGGCTTCCGCTGCTTCCCGGCTCTCGACCATCTCGCCGCGCGGCACCGCGACCCCATACTTCTTCAGGATATTCTTCGCCTGGTACTCATGAATTTTCATAATGATTCCAACCAGACCTGTCGGCACAACCTGGCTTGCAGCTTAGGGCAGCAGTTTCGTAACGTTCAATTTTATAGAAGGGTCACCGATAGGGCAAACGCGCGCTCCTAACTTTCTGGACTCTTCGCGTCCTTTGCGGTTTCCTTCGCGACCTTTGCGGTTTAAGATTTTGCGTTTTCTGCCCGAGATCAAATCTTAAACCGCAAAGCTCGCAAAGGATCCGCAAAGGACGCAAAGGAACCCAGCAGCGAAGCGACCCGGTCCGCACGTTGTCGATAGAAAACGATGCTACTCTTGTAGCCGGCCCACATGATCACCGACGCCCTGCAGCGCATTGCCAACCAGCACGAATCGCTGACGCGTGAAGAAGCGCGCGCGGTCATGACGGAAGTCTTCTCCGGTAGTGCCACCGATGCTCAGATCGGTGCCTTACTGGTCGCGCTGCACATGAAGGGCGAGACGGTCGAAGAGATTGTGGGCTTCGCCGAGGCCATTCGAGCGGCGGCCGAGCCGCTGCCCCTTCATCGCGGATCCACGCTGTCCGTCAGCAGTGCAGGTCGAGAGACGCTGGTGGACACCTGCGGCACCGGTGGAGACGCACGCGGCACCTTCAATATCTCAACTGCCACCGCATTCGTCGTCGCTGGAGCGGGTGTGCGCGTGGCCAAGCACGGTAATCGAGGCCTGACTTCCAAATGCGGTTCGGCCGACGTCATGGAAGCCCTGGGCGTCAAGATCAATCTGCCCGCCACGGTTCTGGCCACATGCCTCGAAGAAGTCGGCATCGTGTTCCTGTTCGCGCCGGCCATGCACTCCGCGATGAAGTATGTGCAGCCAGCCCGCCGCGAGCTTCGCTTGCGCACAATCTTCAATCTGCTCGGGTCCGCTCACCAATCCGGCGCGCGCTTCGGCGCAGGTCGTGGGTGTTTATTCGCTCGATCTGGTGGAAAAAGTTGCGGAGGCGCTCAGTCAGTTGGGCGTCCATCGCGCTCTGGTAGTTCATGGGCTGGATGGCCTGGATGAAATCACGATTACGGGACCGACGCGCATCGCCGAAGTTCGCGAGGGCAACGTCCGCACTTATGAAGTCACGCCGGAAGAGTTCGGAATCAAGCGGGCTGCTCTCGAAGAGCTAGCGGGTGGGGACGCCGCGGCCAACGCCGCCATCATCCGTGAAATTCTCGCGGGAACGAAATCCCCTCGCCGGGACATCGTCCTGCTGAACGCTGCCGCCGCCCTGGTCGCTGCCGGCAGAGCCGACCACCTGGCAGATGCGTTGCCGCTGGCGGCGCAGTCCATCGATTCCGGCGCGGCCACCGAAAAGCTGGACGCATTGGTGAAGTTCACAACCACTCGCACATAGGATCTTCGGGATCGATGGACGACGGGCGTCTCGCCCGTCCGGCCGTGGCGACGGACGCCCGGACTCCGATGTCGCTGCGGTTTATCTCTTGACCGCTTCCCTCTTCAATCTTTCAATCTGCTCCAGATGGCTCGCGCCGTGCGTCGCCATTCTTTCGATCAACTGGGCCACGGTAAAGTCCTGCTTCGTCTCCGGATGATAGGCCGACTTGCCAAGGTCATCCGGCTTGAGGCGCTGCAGCAATCGCAAGTTCCCATGGCGATTCAGGCCGTAGAGCGCGATCAGTTCGGCAGGTGGAGTCTCGAGGCTACCGAGATTGCGGGCCCAGTCGTTCTGGTCCATCGGGGCGATCACCGGCTTCTGGTCAGCGAGCATCTGGCGCAGACGGTATCCGTACACAATCTCGATGTCAGCCAGATGTCCGAGAATCTCCTGGATACACCACTTGTCCGGAGCCGGTTTGTAGCGCATGACTTTCTCCGGCAGACCCGACCACCGCCGCAGCAATCTGCTTTGGATTTTTCTCCGCGGCCTCCAGATATTTTTTCAGTTCGCCTTCCGTCATAAAAAGCTCCCGCTCTCAAATTAGTCAATTACTCAATTCCACAATTACACAATGACTTTCTCCATCCACTCCGCCACCTGCACGTTCCAGCCCAACTCCTTCGTTATCGCGTCGCGAAGCAACGCCGAGGCTGTGGGCTCGCCATGTACCAGGTACGTAGTCGCCGGCTTTTGCGTAAAGGTGCGCAGCCATTCCAGCAGTTCGGGCGTATCTGCATGATCGCTGAATTGTTCGAGGGTTTCGATTTGTGCCCGGATGGGGACAGTCTCGCTGAAGATGCGCACTTCCGGAGCACCGCTCTTGATCGTCGCTCCCCGCGTTCCCGGCGCCTGGAATCCGATGAAGATCACCGTGTTCCTCGGATCGGGAAGCCGCTGCATCAGGTGATGCAGAATGCGCCCGCCGGTCACCATGCCGCTCGACGAAACAATGATTGAGGGAAAGTTCGTGCTATTTATTTTCTTCGAGTCCTCAGTCGTCTGCGCGAAAGTAAACCCGGGCCATTGCAGGGGCGAACCGTATTGCTTGATCAAACGGCATGTTTCATCGGTACACTCTTCCGAATGATTGAGAAAGACTTGGACCGCCTTGATCGCCATTGGGCTGTCGCAGTACACCGGCAGGCGCGGAATCTGCCCGGACTCCATCAGGTCTTTGATCATGAAGAGAAATTTCTGGGTACGTTCGACGGCAAATGCGGGCACAACCACGGTGCCGCCGCGCTCCACGGTCTGGCGAATGATCGCAGCCAGTTTCGGCCTGGGATCGGCGGTGGGGTGCACGCGGTTGCCGTAAGTTGATTCCATGACCAGGACGTCAGCCGTCTCGCCTTCAGTAGGTCCGACGCGTACCACTTTGCCGGGCGCGCTGCCCTGGTCACGGACGCGGCCAATGTCTCCGCTGAACAACAGCTTCTTCACTTGACCATTCAAATTCAGCGTCAGTTCGACCATGGCCGAACCCAGGATATGTGCCGCCGGCACGAAGCGAAACGAAACTTCGGGTGAGAGCTGCATGGTTTCTTCAAACTGCACGCGGACGGAAATGTTGCAATGACGCCTCTGCCTCCGCGAGCGTGTAAAGCGGTAAGGCCGGATCGTGCTTCGACTTCTTGTGCCGGTTGTAGAATCTCGCGTCTTCTTCCTGCAGATGGCCAGAATCCGGAAGAATGATGCCGCACAAGTCGATGGTGGAGGGCGTTGCATAAACCGGACCACGGAAGCCTTCCCGGACCAACCGCGGAATCCAACCGCAGTGGTCGAGATGCGCATGCGTCAGCACGACCGCGTCGATGCCGGCCGCCGGCATCGGCAGGGGCTGCCAGTTGCGCTCCCGCCATTCCTTCGCGCCCTGGAACATGCCGCAATCAATGAGTACCTGAAAGCCGCCTTTTCCGTCGGCCTCGGAACTTGTGTTGACCAGGTGCTTGGAACCCGTGACCGTGCCAGCGGCACCGAGAAACTGAATGTAAGGCAAGAGCATCCCTCCTCTGGGAGAAAGATTTTAAATTGTCGATTTCAGATTGCAGATTGTAAAGTAGCGCCGGCGTCCCGCCCGCGCTTGTGGTAACCGCCGCCGTTAAAATCTGCAATCTGCAATCCGAAATCTAAAATTACGCTTCACTTCTTCTCCGGAGCTTCTATCTTGTAAACATTGTTACTCAGGTCGCTCTCCGGTACGCTGCCATCGTTCACCACAATTTCCTGAGGTGCAGAATTGGCCTCAATACGGATGATTGCCTTCGACTTGCCCCTTACCAGAAGGCGTTTCGTAGTTTGTCCTTCCGCCATTTTTAGTGTTAAGGGTACCTCGGCTGCAGCATCGCCTGAATTCTCGACCGTGACCGTCACAACATAGGCATTCTTCGACGGCTCCCACGGATAAACCGCCGCAACCTTGAAGTCAGGTAGACCACGGTCGTGATAGACCCAGTCATCGAAAAACCATCCCAGGTCGCTCTTGGTTTGCGCTTCGATCAACTGTTGCATGTATGAAGGCGAGGTGTCGGCGTCGGAATGATAAGCCGCAAGCGCCTTCTTCAGCGCGTCGTCACCAATCATATCGCGCAGCATCCACCAAACGTACAACGCCTTGCTGCGGTAGAAGTCTTCGATGTTGGTGTTGATCAGAGATTCATCGGCTTCCGTATTCTGGCTGCGCTTTCGATCCAGGGCCTTTTCCGCTTCCACTAACGCGGTGCGGTGCGAGTCCATGTAGTCGAGGGCCGTCTGACGGCCGCTCTCTTGTTCGCGATAGACCGCCTGGGCAAAATGGGCCAGCCCTTCGTAGATCCACGGGCGCGGAGAGAAGAAAGCGGCATGCGTAAGTTGGTGGACCGCGGTGAGCTGAGCTTGTTTTGAATCGGTGCTGAATGGAGTGAGCAATATATTGCCGCTCTCATATGGCGCCGCCTCGGGATCAATTGACTCCACGATCTCCGTTCTGGCTGACGCGGGTGCTTTCAATGTTCCAAACCACTCCGTCACAAATGGGACCTCAAGCCGCACCGCAAGCGCATACGTCTGGGCCGCCGCCTTGTGATCGGGCAAGTAGGAAATATTCACGGGAGGTTGATCCAATCCCTCATAGGGACCAATCACAAAAAGCGGCACGGTTTCGCCCAGAGGCATGAAAATCGCACTCGTTCTCGATTCCGTAGGCTCGGCCCAAACGTTCTTCGGCTCGCACCTCCGGCCTTTCCGTTACACAGCAGGATCGCAGGCGTGCCTTCGCCAGAATGACTGACTTTGATCTTCATGTCAGCTTGCAGCTCGCGCGCTTTCCATCTCGCCACCGTTTCAAACACGCTGTTCGCTTCCGACAGATTCGCCGACTCGGTTGCTACCGGATACCACGCCACGTATCCGATGCCGCGCACGGCGCTGAACGACTTGGCGATCTGGTCCCAGTCGCTGTGCCGCGCCACATCTGCGGGCACGCCAATTCGAGTCAGCCGGGTGGCATCAAGGGAAATGACGCCTTCATATCCAATTTCCAATTCGACTTCGCCCTTTGGCGGGACCGCCTGGGGCAAAGTCACCAGCGCCTCCGAAAGCGCGCCGGTGTGATCAATGTCAGAGGTGTAGGGCTGGGAGACGAATTGTGCCGGTTTGCCCTCGAGTTGGATTGATCTCCAATCCAGGCTCGAGGAAATTTGGAGCGACAGAATTTTCTGCGGTGATGCGGAGTCGTTCCGCACAAGTAATCTTGCCCCGCACCGCGAGCCGCTGTTGCTCAGGCTCTATTCGGACATCGAGGTTGTAATGAGTGAAGGTGAAAGCTTCTCGATCGATTGCGTGGGCCTGGACCAGCAAACCACAGAGGACACAGAGGACACGGAGAGACTTCATTTTGCATCCGCAGCTTTGATCCTGCGCTGGCGCACGATCTCGTACAACATGACACCCGCCGCGACCGACACATTCAGCGACGGCACCTTCCCTAGCATGGGGATCGAAACCAGGAAGTCGCACTTTTTCGCTACCAGGTCGTGTACACCCTTGCCTTCGGAACCCAGTACGATGGCGCAGTCCATGTTGTAGTCGAGCGCGTCGTAACTCTGCTTGCCGCGCTCGTCCAGCCCAACGATCCAAAGGTTCTTCTCTTTCAACTCCACCAGGGTGCGGGCGATGTTGGTCACCTTGGCGATGGGAAGATGCTCGCTGGCGCCCGCCGACGCCTTGGTCACAGTCGCGGTCACACCCGCCGCGCGACGCTCCGGAATCACCACTCCGTCGGCCCCCGAGGCATCGGCGGTGCGAAGAATCGCACCCAGGTTGTGGGGATCTTCAATTCCATCTAACACCACAACCAATGAATACTGTCCGCGCTTGGCGGCGACTACGTCATCCAGATGGTTGTACCGCTTGCCCGAAGTGATAGCGACCACACCCTGATGGGCATTGTTCCCCGCCATGTTGTCGAGCTCGGGGCGGCCCAGAAAACGCACCGCCACCCCATTGCGGCGGCACTCTTCCACCAAGCGCTGCAGGCGAAGGTCATGACGCTCCTTCAATACGCCCACCCACTCGAACGACCGCGCACGCGCCTTCAGCGCTTCGGCAACTGCATTGATCCCATAGATGTAATTCATCGACCCAACAGTTTACCGCCTAGCACGCTGTGCGCGCGAGGCGCTGCATGTTTCGTAAGGCACTCCTCGCCAACTGCGACCCGCGTTGCACCATCGCCTACCGTTGGGATTTCCTAGATGAGACTCGCCCTGACCAAGGTCGAACTGCGTTTACAATTGGTTGGCTTTTCGACCTCAATAGGCAGTCTGTGCCGGAAGGAGAGCCTGATGCGATTTGCCACCATCGTCGCATTTACCCTTGCCATCGTAGGTGCTGTCAATTTCCGCGCGCTTGCAACCGAAACTGACGAGCAAAGAGTGGATCGCATTTTCGCGGCTTACGACAAACCAGGCTCTCCCGGCTGCGCACTCGGCGTGATACGGGACGGCAACTTTGTTTACCGTAGGGCCTACGGTATGGCGAGCCTCGAACTCGGGGTCCCACTTTCGTCTCAATCTGTGTTCTACATGGGATCAGTTTCGAAGCAATTCACGGCTGCTAGTGTGGTCCTAGCGGCGGAACAGGGATTTCTTTCACTCGACGACGATGTCCGCAAGTACATACCGGAGCTCCCCGACTATGGAAATGCAATCACATTGCGGCAGATGTTGCACCATACGAGTGGGTTTCGGGACTTTCTGACCCTGGTCGATGTGTCCGGCCGGCACGAATCAGACCTTCATTCCAAAGAGGAAATGCTTGACCTGGTCGCGCGTCAGAAAGGCCTCAACAACGTTCCCGGAGATGAATACATCTACAGCAACACGAACTACTTTCTCTTGGGCGAGGTCGTACAGCGCGCGACAAAAAAGTCTCTTGCCACCTTTGCCGCCGAGAACATTCTTCAGCCGCTAGGTATGATTCACACTCGATTTTACGACGACCATACCCTGGTGCTGCCTGGCCGAGTGCCCGCGTACGGTCCCGGAAGCGACGGCAGTTTCCTTGTGGATTGGTCTACCAGCTACGACACCGTCGGTGGTGGTGGAATCATGAGCAACGTGGACGATTTGCTCTTTTGGGACAGAAATTTTTATCACAACAAGCTGGGAAAGGGAACGCTTCTTAAGGAGATGCAGACCCGCGGAGCGTTGAACAACGGCAAGCAGATCGACTACGCCCTTGGTCTCGAATTAGGAACGTATCGTGGTTTGCCGATCGCCGAACACGGCGGCGACCTTTTCGGCTACGCTACTGAAATTCTGCGTTTCCCAGGGCAACGGTTTACCGTGGTGTGCCTTTGCAATTTGTCGAGTGCCGCACCAGACAACCTTGCGCGTAAAGTCGCCGACATTTTTCTTGAAAGCAATCTCCAGGCCGAGGCGAGCCCACTTCAACGCTCGGGTCAGAGTGGTTTTTCCGACCCAAGCAAGTTCGCGGGCGATTATCTTGACCCTCGCACTCATGCCGTATATTCCTTCACGGTTGTGCAGGGCGAACTTGCCGCATGGGGCGCAGTCCTCAACCGTCTGGGGCCGAACCGATTCAAAGATCTAGGGAACGGCATCATCACCTTTGGCGACTCGTCCGGCGTCATGAGTGCATCGCTCGACACGAATGGTCAGACCTATTTCGCTGGCAACAGAGTTGAAGAGTTACATGTCAACCCTACTGCCTTGGCGACATTTGTCGGACTGTATAGAAGTACCGAGCTCGACACAACGTACAATTTGTCGCTCGACATGGGACGCCTGATACTTCGAAACAAATGGAATCCACCGCTCAAGCTAACTCCAATCGCGGAAGATGAGTTCGCTTCTGACCTCGGAACGCTGGTTTTTCATCGAGATGCTGAACATCGCGTTTCCGGCCTAAGCATGTTCTCTCCTAACGCGCGCAATATCCAATTCGACAAGACCAACTAGACGCCGTGGCGTGGTTGGCACTTTCAACCCCCACTCGATATACTTTGACTGCGCCCGTTAGGAGTTGGAATGTCTCTGTCCGCAGTTATCGTGGACGATGAACAGCTTGCCCGTGACGAGCTTGCCTTCCTGCTGAAGGACGTCGGCGACGTGGATGTGGTCGCGCAGGGCAAGAACGGGCTCGAAGGCGTCAGCCTGATCCGCGAGCACAACCCCGACCTGGTCTTTCTCGATGTTCAAATGCCCGGCCTCGATGGCTTTGGCGTCATTAAGAAGCTGCTCGACAAGAAAGTGGTCCTGCCCAAGATTGTATTCGCTACCGCTTTCGATCAGTACGCAGTGAAAGCGTTTGAAGTCAACGCCGTGGATTATCTGCTCAAACCGTTCGACAAGAAACGCGTGGCGCAATCGGTGCAGAAGGTGCGGGCGAAGATGGAATCCGGCAACACCTCGTCGGACAAGCTGGAAACCCTGGTCCGCATGCTGGAGTCGCAGAAGCCGCAAGCGTCCAAGATCATGATCAAGGCCGCGGGCCGCCTTTTCCTGGTCAATCAGAACGATATCGGATTCGCTTCCATCGAGGAAGGCGTAATCACGGTTGTGACCAGCGGGGCCAATGGTATTGAAGGCCAATCCAATTGCCGTACTCTCGAGGAACTGCTGGACAGTCTCGATCCCAATCTTTTCTGGCGCGCACACCGCTCCTACCTGGTAAACATCAACCGCATCAAGGAAGTCGTTCCATGGTTCAAGAGCTCTTATCAATTGCGGATGGACGACAAGAAGCAAACCGAGATTCCAGTAAGCCGGGCACAAACCAAGCGCCTGAGGGAACTTTTCGGACTCTAGAAAACCAATTTCAGATTCTTGATTTCAGATTGCAGATTCTACCAACCCGACCATCTATTGCTTTCAATCTGAAATCCTAAATCTGAGATCTTCAATCTCTTTCCCAATCGGGGGAGGGCGGTGGGCTGGGAGTCCGACCGCCCATTAGGGCTGCCACCAACCACTACGCAGCCAGCGCTTCCAACGCAGGTCGATTACGGATAACCAAAGTTGAACCTTCCAGTCGAATCAGTTCTTTTTTCTTGAGTTCACTCAACAGGCGGGTCACTGTCTCTCGCGACGACCCGATCATCTGCGCAATCTCTTCGTGGGTCATGCTGGAGCGGATGCGGGTCTCTCTGCCAGGACCGTCGCGCTCGTGTTCGCCACCCCACGAAAGTAGCAGGCGGGCCAACTTGCCGGCCGATGAACGCGCCAGCACCAGTTCATGAAAGTCGCGATATGCTGACTGAAATTCGCGGCTGAGGGCCTGGGCCGAATGGAGTCCAAGTTCTCCATGCTTGTCCAGCAGCTTCATCAGGGCTTCACGGTCCATAAAATTTACCTGGCATGGCCCCACCGTTTCCGCCGTCAGTTCGTACGGCGTCCCGGAGATTACCGCGCTTAGACCCAGCGCCTCGCCGGGCTCGGCCATTTTGAGGATCAGGATTTTGCCGTCGCGAGAAGTTGTCGACAACTTAACCCTGCCCGAGCAAAGCACCAATACACCGCGAGGTGTCTGTCCCTCCACGAACAAGACCGCGCTGCCGGGATACGTACTTATGTGGCTGACCGCGCTGAACGACTTCAAGACATCGGGAGAGAGGCCGCAAAACCATTTGTCCTTGCGCAGCTTGCAGCTCACACAGTTTTCGATGATCTCCAGCCCGTAGGGCGTATTCATCGTAGCCACCGCCTCGCTGGCGGCGGTTGTCCCGCTGCGCTGCGGTGGGGTGGCTTGCCTTGAACGTTGAACAAGCGCAACGGATTTCGGACGCGCTTTTTTCCCGCATCGGCCAGCAGGACGGCCGCGACCTGCGCTGTCTGCCCTGGCGACCGCAGGCACTGCACAAGCTCCCATCCGGCACTGGTATTCGAATTGCTGCCCCATGAAAGGCCGCAGACGAACAGATAGAGCGGATCGATCTCGGGCTCAACCGGCTGGCTAGACGTCATTTTCGATGGCCCAGTTTTCGTTTGTGCTGAAAAGGCCCAGTGCCCCTCGAAGGACAGTTGGGCCTCGCTTCGCATCACGACGCTTCTAACGAGTCCGCCGTTGGGGAGGGCTTTGGTTCGGTGACGGGCGTCGGACTCCAGGCTGCGCTCTGATAGCAACACTTCGATCCTTGTCTCCCCGGCGTCCAACCGCTCGTACGCCAGCCGGATCGTGGCAACCGCGCATTTTGTTTTGGGGATGTTGCCTGGCACCTACGGGTGAGTGCCGCAACGCTGTCTCCATGGGCAGATGGAGTTCCAAACTCCTGCCTGCGTTGAAGCGTGGCAAATGCAGGTTATTGCTTTCTACGATAGAACGATACTTCGACTAATCGGGGCTAACTGGCTGCCGGGGTTACGGCACGGTGCCGATGGGTCGTCATTATGTGGGGCGGAAGCCCTTAGGCGTATTCCTGGCGGGAAATACCGAGTTTCAAAATTCTGGATTGGAGGGTGGTGCGCTTCATTCCCAGCCTGACCGCCGCTCCCCGCGGACCGGCAATCACGCCGCTGGTGTCTCGCAGGACTCGAATGATGTACTGACGTTCGAGACTCTCCAGTGTGCCATCGCTGTCAAGCCCCTCTATGCCGGTCCTCAGCTCCGCCAGTGGAGTGTTGAGTATTCGGCCCTCCGATAGGATCACCGAGCGTTCCATCAGGTTCTCGAGTTCGCGTACATTGCCCGGCCACTCCCAATTTACCAATGTACTCATCGTCGCGCTGGGAATGATTTCAATCTGCTTGTTCATGCGCCGGGAAAACTTCTGGACGAAATGTCGCACCAGAGCGGGAATGTCCGACTTGCGTTCGCTGAGCGCAGGCATCCGGATGGGAAAGACGTTAAGCCGGTAGTACAAATCGCTGCGAAATTCCTTTTGCGCGACCGCGTGGGCCAGGTCACGGTTGGTGGCGGCAATCAGTCGAATGTCCACCTTGATGGTGCGAGTGCTGCCCAGGCGCTCGAATTCCTGGTCCTGCAGGACGCGCAGCAATTTCGGCTGCAGCTCCAGAGGAATATCGCCCACTTCATCGAGGAACAAACTTCCCTTATCTGCCAGTTCGAGACGTCCTACCTTCTGGCTGATGGCGCCGGTGAAGGCGCCCTTCTCATGGCCGAAAAGTTCGCTCTCCAGAAGTCCTGTCGGGATTGCAGCACAGTTTAGTTTGACGAATACCCGGTCTTTGCGGGAACTCATGCGATGGATGGCTCGTGCGATGAGCTCTTTACCAGTCCCGGTGTCCCCCAAAATCAGAACCGTGGCGTCGCTGGGCGCAACCGTTCTGGCCTGGGACAGCACGCGTTTCAACGCCTGGCTTTCCCCTACAATCTCTTCGAAGTTAAGTTCAGTGCGGATTTCTTCTTCCAGATAAAGTTTTTCGTTGGCCAGCTTGTTCGTAAGTTCTGTAATCTCGCGGTAGGATCGGGCATTATCGAGCGCCACCGCCACTTGCGCCGCTATCTGCTCGAGAAAGCCAACATCTGGCGGTGCGAAGGCGTTCGACTCCCGGCTGGCAAGATTCAGAGTACCGAGTTCGCCTTGCCGCGTGGTCAGCGGAATACAGCAGAGCGACTCAATGCCGTGTTCCAGCATCTGGCTGACGTAGCTGGATTGAATGCCCAGCAGGTCTTCACGCGCGAAGATTTTGGTCTCGCGTTCCATCAACGCGTGTCCTGCCGGAGTCTCTTTTACCGGAAGCGTCGTGTCCCAGCCGGCCAGCCCCTCGGTCAGAGGAGAATCGAGCGGAAAAAAAGACAAAGAGTGGGCGGCTTCGTCGTAGACCGCGACGCTGGCGTAGTCATAGCGGATCATGCGGCGCATGAAACCTGAAATTACCGGGAACAGCTTTTGCAAGTCTCGGTTTGTGACCAGCGTATTGTTTACTTCCAGCAGCATGTGGAGTCGTTCTTTTTCCCGTACCAGCGCTTCGCGAGTCAGAGCGTTCTCCACCGCCACGGCAACCAGCTTTGCGATCCGCGGGAACAGGCGCATGTTCTTTTCGTCATAAGCATTGGTGTGGAAACTCCCCAGCCCCAGAGTGCCTAGACGCTTTTCTGCGGTGGTCAAAGGCAACCAGCAGTAGGAACGCAGTCCTTTGTCGCGCAGCCGGGTCAGCACGGGACGGAAACGCGGATCAGCCGCCAGATCGGATACGACCAGCGGCTCCTGGTTTTGCCAAGCCCATCCCGACGGTGATTCTTCGACCCGCACTTCCGCCGCAGTAGGAACGAGTTCCTTTCCCACCCAAAAGTGGAGGCGCATTATATTTTTTATAGGATCGTAGAGAGAGAAGTTGGCTGCGTCTGCTGCCGCTATCTCGCGAAGTCGTCCGGCCATGGCGGCGAACAGCTCTGGAAGGTTGTGATGGTGGACCACGAGGTCCGCCATTTCCAACAGCGCTTCGTAGCGCTGAAGGTCCGCGTTTGAGTCGAAATGACTTTCCACCATCAGTTTGCGCGAGCCACGAAACTTCGCCCCCTCGGCAAACGCAGAATTATAGAGATGCAGAAGCCGGCTAGCGGCTTTTTTACCCGTTTGTTCCGTTTCTGGAAAAAATGGCGACTGTGGCCTTTTATGGCGGGAAGCTGTGGAATTCGGTTTTTCAGAACAAAGCCTGCATCGCCATCAGGAATCCTTATAGCAAGCTCGAAAGGCGGGACGCCTGGGCCGGGTGCTGCATGAGGGTAAGTTGACGGGCCAAAGTGCTGAGATGCTGATAATTGTCGGCCAACCGTCCGTAAGAGAGGCGGGCCTCAGGAAATACCATGCGCACATAGAGCTTTACGGTCGAGAGCATCGCATATGCCCGGAGGCGCAATGCGCTATCAATCAACTGGCTGCCGGCTTGTGCAATGCGGGGATCGGGGCTCTGCGTGGCCGCTTCGCCCATACGTAACAAGAAAGCGGCATTGTGGGCCGCCTTCCGGACGTAGTCCAGGGCCGCCCGCATCCGTTCCCTCTGCACCGTACGAAACTGCGATGGCGACAGGTTGGAGTGCAAATAATCCTCTTCTCCTGGATCCACAAGATTGCGGAAAGCCTCGAGGTCAAGCGGCCGGGTGCTTCCGGCCAGATCGTCTAACCCGCGCAATGCGGAGTTGCGACCTCCCTCCAGGTACAGGAGGAGAAGCAGAATGGCCAATGCCGCGACGATGAGCGTGAAGGAAAGGATCATTGCAGTAAGAGACGTTGTAACTCAGCATTCCACTGCTCCAGATTATTTTCCGGCAATTCCTTCACTTTGCGGCGCGCCGTCTGGGGGGCAAGTGAGTAAACCAGCCAGATCACGACGCAACCGTGGTAGGTCGCCATGGTGAGAATGTCGAAAGCGTCACCCGCCAGGCCGCCAGTCCATAGCCGCACAGCCTTGGTGGCAAGCACGACGGTGGCGAAAACTCCCAAGCCAAACGCAAATCCATATGCGGGGCTGCGCCAGGACAATCCAAACCAGGAAGCGAATCCGATCAGCAGGAGCAGCAAGCCGCTTTGCATCATGCTCACGGCCAGATCCAGCAAGTGGACATTGGACAGAATGGGTGCGCTCCCGTCGTCGGGGGCACGGGCGATCACGATAATTACGGCGAACAGCAAAACCACGGTCGCCGTCCGAAACACAAGAGTCGTAAGCCGTTTAAGCCCGGGGTAGTCGCGGAAAACGCTGGAGAAAATCTCAAAGATAGTGGCAAAGCGAAGGGGAACTTCAACGGCCATGAACAGCCAGTGGTCGCGCCAGTACTCTACACCGGTGACGGCGGCCT
This sequence comes from Terriglobia bacterium, assembly GCA_963812835.1. Classification (GTDB taxonomy): domain Bacteria; phylum Acidobacteriota; class Terriglobia; order Terriglobales; family Acidobacteriaceae; genus JAIQFF01. The sequence goes on along the minus strand of CAWEWN010000004.1, from coordinate 296,951 downwards.
TGTGGTCCAGGACGAAAAGCGTCCCTTGCTCAACGATCTCGAACAATGTGTAGGCAAAGAACGCCGGAAACTCCCGCCACAAGCCACGCCGAAGCATGATGATGGCGATGATGAGTTGCAGGGCGTGGGGCGCGATCCACAGATAGTGCCACAAGAATGAGTGCGGTTGCATGACCGATCGGCGGAACTATATCCCGTTTTTCGGTCACTCGCAAACCCCATTTCTATTGAGCGGACCGTGCCTGCGCCCTGCGATTCAGATCAAGAGCTCATTACCGACGCTCTTCAAATACTGCCAGTTGACCTGACTCGGTTATGGTTTGCAGATTTTGTGCGGCGGACAGTTCGGGCTCGGCCCACCGTCCGCATGCACGTTGATTGAGTTAGAGAGTGTGCCTGCGAGCAGCAGGCCAGCGATGAATAACAGGGCAAATCGTTTCACGGTGTAGCTCCTTTTCGAGTGGAATGGGAGGTCCAACCGTGATAACGTCGGCTTTAATTTGGGATTTTTTGCGCAAAAGCGAAAGTGATACGGTTTTCTGAAACTAGAAAAATGACACTGAAATCAGCACTTGAGGATTTGTTGGGAACGACGCTTGCAGGTGTCGCAGGCATTGCTGGAAAGATGGAATACGTTGCGGGCTTGCGCGATCCGGCGTCGGGCGCCTACTCACACTGGGGACTGACCCGTTCCTACGGAGAGGCGGCGGCGCAACGCGCGCTTGCGGAAGCACATCGCATGCTTTTTCTCAAAATGCTGCGCACACCGCTCCGCGCCTTGCGCGACGATGTAGTGACTTCGAGTGGGGCGTTACAGATGACCGCAAGCGAGTATGTAGAACGTTTGCGAAGCCATACGCCGGCGTTGCTGCCGGCCGACCTGGGCGGTGGGTCCGCCCAGCACTTCAGTTCAGTGTTGCAGGCGCTTTCGATTCTGGTTTCGTCGCCGGCGAAGAATCCATCGGGACCCATTCCCCCAGCTTGAGTGCAATCCCCACCACCTGGCCGATCACTTCCGCTTCCTGCGGATGACGCATCATCTTGACCGGCACAGGCGAAAGCGGATGGGGTTGCAGCACGATCTGCTCGCCTCTCAGACTGCACCAGCAGCAGGTGTATCCTTCGCGCGTTTCAACGAAGTAAATGGGGCGCTCCAGCTCAGAGCGCCACATTCCCTGCACGATCTTGCTACGGCTTTCGTCCACCTGTAGAAAAGTCCCCGGCGGCAACAGCGGAAACATGGTGAAATCTTCGCTGCCTACGTAGCCATACATGTACTTGTCGTTGCTCAGGTTCGCCAGGTGCGCCAGCGGCACCAGTCCCCATTGCTCCACCATGCGGCTCAAATTGGTGCTGCGTCGGGGATCGAACGCCGGGTCGAGACGGGTAGGTATCGCCACCATCGAAGTACTTCGCAGGCTCTCTTCGACGTGCGACTTGGGCGGAAGGTTGAGCTGCAAGTCCGCCGCCGAAAGGCTGAGATCGATTCCGTACCACGCCAATATTTCACGGAGATCACTGCGATAAATTATGGAGAGAGAATAAAGACGGAAGATGCTGGGAACCAATCCCTTGGTTTCGATGTCGGACAAGCGGCTGGGGCACACTGCGAATTCATCGTTTCGGTGCCGTTCGGAGATTCGAAAACTGGCGCTTTCCACTTCCCGCATGGTGAGGCCGAGGCGTTCGCGCAGGCCTCGCAGGTTCAAACCAGCGGACAGGATGGCAATCCTACCCTCAGCAGGCTGCATCAAGAGTGCTCCCGGTCAGCGGCGTTCCTCGGTTGCGATGCGAGGCTATACTTCGTGCTGACGAATCCCCAGTATAGAAGTGGATGTGCGATCGCCCTTGCGATCCGCTCGGTTGCCCTCCAGGCTTCCCGCGGAACCCGGCATGGCAGCGAACGATAAACTAAAGTTTATCCGCTTGCAAATCCCGGGCCAAAATTGTTGCCCGGTTGATCCTTGCTCGACGTTATCTCTACAGTTGTATTTTGGGGAATGGCACTTTTGTGGTAACTGCGAACGGATTTTCTCGCGGCGTTGGCATCTATAATCACTTATGGCCCGAGGTTGGGAGAGCAAGTCGGTGGAGGAGCAGCAGTCGGCTGCCAACACTCAGGTCGAATCAAAACAACGACTTACACCAGAGCAAGCGGCACGCAAACAGGAGAGGGAGGCTATTGAATTGTCCCGCCGGCACGTGCTGCAGCAACTCGATGAAGCTCAGAATCCTCGACACCGCCAAATGCTTGAAGCCGCCCTCGCGGAACTGGACGGACGCTTGACACGTCTGGTCTAAGTCTATGGTTTGGTTATGTTTGAATATTTCTGGGTATAATGGTGACAATCCCCCATGAAAGCTTACGTTTACGTGTCTCTCAAGAAGAGCGTTCTGGATCCGCAAGGAAAGACAATCCAAGGCGCGCTGAAAAAGATGGGATGTAAGGGATTGGAAGAGGTACGCCAGGGCAAATATTTCGAGCTGACGCTCGATGGCGGCCTGAATCGAAGCGAGGTGGAGGCGGAAGTAACCCGCATCGCCCGCGACGTCCTGACCAATCCGGTAATTGAAGAGTTTCGTTTTTCCCTCGAAGATTGATCACAAACAGCCGACTTCCCCGGTTCGGCGGTGGGACAGAGTTTTCCTGCTGCGGCAGGTAAGAATGGAACGTGACGTAGGCGTTCTGCTGTAGTAGCCAGACTTCTAACTCACAAACACTCTTCGGTTTTCCCTGGGCCGAAAAATAGGAGCATTCGCATGTGCGGCATAGTGGGATATGTTGGCAAGAAACGGGTCGTACCGGTCATCATCGAGGGACTTCGTCGCCTGGAATATCGGGGCTATGATTCCGCCGGAATCGCGGTGTGCGGCAATGGCGAAGGTCTGCAGATTCGCCGGGCTGAGGGTAAGCTGCGCAATCTGGAAGAGGTAATCCGCCTCAAGCCGCTCGATGGCACCTACGGCATCGGCCACACCCGCTGGGCCACACACGGCCGCCCCACGGAAGAAAACGCCCATCCGCATCGCGATTGCACCGGAAAAATCGTGGTCGTGCACAACGGGATCATCGAGAACTACGTTTCGCTCAAGCGCAAGCTGATCGAAGAAGGTCACAAGTTCACCACCGAGACTGATACCGAAGTCATCGCTCACCTGGTCGAGAAATATTTTCTGAAGACTGCGAATGGTCATCGCCCGTCGCTCGAAGAGTGCGTCCGCAAGACCGTGGGCCAGCTGACCGGGGTGTTTGCTCTGGCAGTGATCGCTGTAGATGAGCCTAACAAAATCGTGGCGGCCCGCAACGGCCCGCCCGCCGTTATCGGATTGGGTAAAGATGAGTATTTCGTCGCCTCTGACGTTCCGGCGATCCTTTATCACACCCGCGACCTGTTCTTCCTCGGCGACGGCGATCTGGCCGTGATTACGCCAGAAGGCGTGCAACTCACCGACTTCAACGGACAGCCCGTCGTCCGCCAGGTCCAGCATGTGACCTGGGACCCGATCATGGCGGAAAAAGGCGGCTTCAAACATTTCATGCTCAAGGAGATCTACGAGCAGCCGCGCTCGGTGCGTGACACCACGCTGGGACGCGTTTCGCAGGAAACCGGGCACGTCTTCCTCGACGAGATGGAGATCACGGAAGCCGAGTTCAAGGCAGCGAAGAAAATCAACATCGCAGCCTGCGGAACCAGCTGGCATGCCGCGCAAGCCGGCAAGTTCATGATCGAGCGCATGGCGCGTATTCCGGTTGAAGTGGATTACGCCAGCGAGTGGCGCTATCGCGATCCCATCATCGCTGCCGACACTCTCACGATGCTGATCACGCAGTCAGGCGAAACCGCGGACACCATTGCGGCGCAGCGCGAAGCCAAAGCCAAGGGATCGAAGACCCTGGCCATCTGCAATGTGGTAGGTGCGATGATCACCCGTGAAGCTGCGGGTACCATCTACACCCACGCGGGCCCGGAAATCGGCGTAGCGTCCACCAAGGCGTTTACCGCGCAACTTACGGCCCTTTACCTGTTCGCTCTGTACCTGGCGCAACAGCGCGGCGCCATGAGCGCGGACCAGGCGAAAGAAGCGATTCAGGAACTGACGCGCATTCCCGGCAAGCTCGAGCATCTGCTGACCCGCGAAGAAGAGTGCGAAGACCTGGCCAAGGAATACTCGCGTTCCCAGGACTTCCTGTTTCTGGGACGCGGCATTCATTATCCGATTGCGCTCGAAGGCGCGCTCAAACTGAAGGAAGTTTCATACATCCACGCGGAAGGTTATCCCGCCGGCGAAATGAAACATGGCCCCAACGCGCTGATTGACGAGAACCTGCCAGTGGTGATCATTGCGACCCGCGATCCCAAGGACGCGCTCTCGATGACGCGCTACGAAAAGACCTGCTCCAACCTTAAAGAGGTGAAGGCCCGCTCCGGAATGATCATTGCGCTGGCGACGGAAGGCGACGAGGACATCAAGGAAGCCGCCGACCATGTGATCTACGTACCCCCGGCGCCGGAAGAGTTGCTGCCTATCCTCGAGATCGTGCCCGCTGCAGTTGCTGGCCTATCACATTGCAGTACGCCGCGGTTGCGACGTGGACCAGCCGAGGAACCTGGCGAAGTCGGTCACCGTCGAGTAAGAGCAGTTGTCAGTTTTCAGTTCTTAGATCTCAGTTCTGTCATCCTGAGCTAAGGGGAGGCCCGCGAAGGGCCCTCTCGCTCAGGATGGCAGAATACCGGCGTCCAAGAACACACCGCCATCATCTAAACGATTGATGGCTCCCTTCCAAACTTTCGCGACCCGGCTCGTGCGTTCCATTTCCCTGTCAGCCCAAACCAAGCACCTGGAATTCGAAGTGCCCGCCCTTCCCCGGTTCGGGTTCGTCGCTGGTCAATGGCTTTCTTTCAAGACCAATAAACCGGACGGCGAAGAGATCACCCGCGCCTACTCCATCGCTTCCTCGCCCGGAGAGAACAATCGACTGGCCCTGTGCCTGAACCGGGTGCAGGACGGCTTTATGTCAAATTTTCTGTGCGACATGCACGAAGGTCAGGAAATTCATTGTCAGGGACCGTTCGGGGACTTCATCCTACGGCCCCCTCTGCGCGACACTGTCTTTATCGCCACAGGCACCGGCGTGGCGCCTTTCCGCTCCATGCTGCATTGGCTGCTGGCCGACCCGTCCCGTCATCTGGATAAGGAACTGACGCTGTTGTTTGGCAACCGGACTGAGAACGACATTTACTACCACCAAGAATTTCTGGATCTCGCGGCCCATCATCCGAACTTTCAGCTACCTTCCCACCTTGAGCCGGGGCGCTTCGGAATGGCAAGGTCTGCGCGGGTACGTCCAGGAACACCTACCGGGAATCGTCAAGAGCCGCACCGACATGCACGCCTACATTTGCGGCCTGGACAAGATGGTTAAGGCCAATCGTGAGTTGCTGAAGGGGCTAGATTGGGACCGGAAGGCGATCCTGTACGAGAAGTACGATTAGCCTCAAAATCCACGCATCTTCAATCAATTCAGCTGCATCTAAACCTTGACAACGATTCACTCAAGTCTTATCATGTCGGACATTGCAATACTTAATAAATTGATTATAAAGCACTTATAAGCATAAAGGAGGGCCGATTTATGGCCAAGATTATCGGAATTGACCTCGGAACCACCAACTCCTGCGTAGCAGTTATGGAGGGTGGCGAGCCCAAGGTTATCCCCAATGAAGAAGGAGGGCGGACTACGCCCTCGGTCGTCGGCTTCACCAAGACCGGCGAACGGCTGGTGGGGCAGGTGGCAAAGCGCCAGGCCATCACCAACCCGGAAAACACGGTTTACTCGATCAAGCGGTTCATGGGACGCCGCTTCGACGAAGTGACCGAAGAAATCAAGATGGTGCCCTACAAGGTCGTGCAGTCGGGCGACCACGTCGCTGTGCTGGCGCAAGGCAAGGAGTACACGCCTCCCCAGGTTTCCGCGATGATTCTGCAGAAGCTGAAGAAAGCGGCGGAAGACTATCTCGGCGAGAAAGTGACCGAGGCGGTCATCACCGTCCCGGCGTACTTCAACGACGCCCAGCGGCAGGCCACGAAAGATGCCGGCCAGATCGCCGGCCTCGAAGTAAAGCGCATCATCAACGAGCCGACGGCGGCAGCGCTGGCCTACGGTCTCGACAAGAAGAAGGATGAAACCATCGCCGTCTACGATTTCGGCGGCGGCACCTTCGACATTTCGATTCTCGAAGTCGGCGAAGGCGTGATCGAAGTCAAAGCCACCAACGGTGACACTCACCTCGGCGGCGACAACCTCGACCAGCGCATCGTGGACTGGCTCATCGACGAATTCAAGAAGGACGAAGGCCTCGACCTGCGCGGCAAGGGCAACGAGATGGCGCTGCAGCGTCTGCGTGACGCAGCGGAGCGGGCCAAGATCGAGCTCTCCACCACCATGGAGACCGAGATCAACCTGCCCTTCATCACCGCCGATGCCGGCGGTCCGAAGCACCTGGTCAAGAAGATGACCCGGGCGAAGCTGGAGTCGATGGTTGAAGACATCATTCAGCGCTCGGTTGGTCCGTGCAAGCAGTGCATGAAGGACGCGGGCGTGGATGCCAGCAAGATCAACGAAGTCGTGCTGGTCGGCGGACAGACCCGCATGCCGCGCATTCAGCAGCTGGTGAAGGACCTGTTCGGCAAGGAAGGCCACAAGGGCGTCAACCCGGATGAAGTCGTCGCCATCGGCGCGGCCATTCAGGGCGGCGTGCTCAAGGGCGAAGTCAAAGACCTGCTCTTGCTGGACGTGACTCCGCTGTCGCTGGCGATTGAAACGCTGGGCGGCGTGGCGACTCCGATGATTCCGCGCAACACGACGATTCCGACCAAGAAGACGGAAACGTTCTCGACCGCGGCCGACAGTCAGACTTCGGTTGAAGTGCACGTGCTGCAGGGCGAGCGTCCTCTGGCGGCGCAGAACCGCACTCTGGGCAAGTTCCACCTGACCGGGATTCCACCCGCGCCGCGTGGCGTGCCTCAGATTGAAGTGACGTTCGACATCGACGCCAACGGCATCCTCAACGTGACCGCGAAAGACACGGCCACCGGCAAGGACCAGAAGATCACGATTACGTCGTCTTCCGGTCTGAGCAAGGACGAAGTCGAGCGCATGGCCAAGGAAGCCGATTCGCATTCGGCCGAGGACAAGGCCAAGCGCGAGGAGATCGACTCCAAGAACCAGCTCGACTCCATGGTCTACAGCGTGGAGAAGATGCTGCGGGAACAGGGAGACAAAATCTCCGGCTCGGACCGTGGCGATGTGGAGAACGCGATTGCCGATGCCAAGAAAGCGCTCGAGTCGAACGACAAGGCGAGCATGGACAAGGCACGCGAAACCCTGACCCAGGCTTCGCACAAGCTGGCCGAGCAGATGTACAAGGCAGCCCAGTCCACTCCAGGCGCCGGCAGTCCGACGCCGGAAGCCGGCGTGGGCCCGGAGCCGGGAGCCAACGGCGGAGCCCAAGAAAGACGAAGGCGTGATCGACGCCGAGTACGTGGACGTGGAAGACAAGAAGTAAGAAAGCAGCTGTCAGCTATCAGCCGTCAGCTTTCAGCAAAGGCCGTGTGGGGACGGGTCTCTGACCCGTCCAGGCCGAGCGAAGCTCGGCGGGTAGGTGTTCGTATGTGGTCGCGGGCGACTCGCCCGCGGGGTTCGTAGCGCCGCCGTCAGCGGCGAGACGCCGGCGCTACAGGTTTAAAGGGAGAAGAGAAATTGCAATTTGAAGTTAATGGTCAGGATTATTTTTTGAATTTCGCGGAAGATGAAGCTTACTGGTACGTGTTGGCGCCTACGCTGACTGGCGTCCAGCGCATTCCGGTGTACGTGGATTCTCCAGCTTACGAACGCTTCGGCATTCTCGGAAAGAACCGTCACAATATTCAGAACTGAAGGGCCCGGTCCCAGCACGACGCTTGATAAGCAAGAATGGCCACCACCCCAAAAAAAGACTACTACGAAATTCTTGGCGTGAAGAAGTCCGCCTCGGCGGACGATATCCGCAAGGCATTTCGCAAGCTGGCGCGCAAGTATCATCCCGATGTGAATCCCGGGGACAAGGCTGCGGAAGAAAAATTCAAGAGCCTCTCCGAAGCCAACGAAGTCCTGAGCGATCCCAAGAAACGCAAGATTTACGATCAGGTCGGCTTTTACTCCGACAACATCGACGCCGCCACCGCCGAGGCCTATGCCCGGGCCGGAGGCGGCTGCGGCTGGACCCGGCGCGGGTTTCCAGGGAGCCCCGTCAGGTGGCGGAGGCGGCCAAGCTCCCAACTTCGACTTTGGCGGCTTCGACTTTACCGACATGTTCGAGAAGCGCCAAGGGCCGAAAGGCAAGCAACTCGGGAAGCGGCAGCTTCCGCGATATTTTCTCCGGAATTTTCGGCGGTCGCGGCGGGGCTGCGCCGGAGGGCCCGGAGCCGGGATCCGATCTCGAGTATCAGGTCAACGTGCCTTTCTGGACGGCGATCCGCGGCGGCGTGATGCGCCTGAATATCACCCGGCGGGATGCCTGTCCCCAACTGCCACGGGCAAGGATTTATCGAGGCTGGTGGAACATGCCCCGAATGCGGCGGCAAAGGCCAGGTCACGCAGACCGGCGGGCGGATGAAGTTCAATGTTCCCTGTCCGCGATGCCATGGGACGGGGAAAAACATTTCAACCTGCCCCAATTGTCATGGCGAAGGAACGGTTGAACGCACGGAGCCGCTCGAAGTCCGGATCAAGGCTGGGACCCGCGACGGTCAGCGCATCCGCCTCGCCGGCAAGGGCAATGCGGGGACGCACGGAGGTCCGGCAGGCGATCTTTACGTAATTATCCGGACCGCCGACCATCCGATCTTCCAGCGCGAAGGGGACGACATCCGCATCACGGTGCCAGTGACCGCCACGGAAGCGGCTCTGGGGGCCAAGATCGAGGTCCCGACCATAGACGGACGCACACTGCTCAAGATTCCGCCCGGAACTCAGTCCGGTCAAAAGCTCCGCCTGCGTGAAAAGGGTGTGCCGTCGGCCACCAAGGACGGCGCCCGCGGTGACGAGATTGTGGAAGTCAAGCTCACCGTGCCCATGCCTCGGGACGAACGCTCCAAGGAAATCCTGCGTGAGCTGGCGAAGTTGAATCCCGAAGACCCCCGCGCGGAGATCTGGAAACAGATCTGACTGCGGGATTTTGAGCGCCGCCTCGCCGGAGGGCAGGATGCCCTCCGGAACAGCCGGCGAGACGCCAGCGCTACACTGTAAACAACCTTTACTTCTTGCTGGGATCATCCGCCGGATTGATGTAGTTGAACTGCACCGGCGACATGCCGTGAATCTGCAGGATGGTCTCTCCCGATGCCATTACATAGTGGTGCATATCGGGATCGAGGTAAGCAAAGCTTCCCGCCGGAAAAATCCATCATCTTGCTGGCGTCGAACGTGTCGCCCATCCCCACCTTGAGAGTTCCTGCCAACACCGTGACATTTTCGCGTTTGGGGTGCCAGTGTGGAGCGACCTTGTAGCCGTTCGGCATCTTGATCCGGATGGTGAAGTCACCAGAACTGGCGGTGGGATCGCCTTCCAGAACTGCAATCTGCGCGCCGGGCTGGACAAATGGCGGAGCCGGTCCCCACTTGATCTGGTCCGAGGTGAAGGCATTCTGCGGCGTGCCCGATTGGGCCGCCAGAATCGCCACGCAAAATAACGACGCAACTGCCAAGGCGTATTTCATGGATACTGCCTCCTGTAAGAAACAGATTTTGACCGCCATTTATATCAAAAGCTGCGAGCAGGCTCCCAACTTCTTTCTTCGACTCAAGTGATGTCCGTGCCAGTGACGTCGGTACCCTGGCGTGCTGCAAAAATTCTTCAAAAATTTCTTGCATCTGTGGAAATTTCCCGTAATCTCATCACTGCGAACTGGCTTCAGCGAGCTTCTGGAATCTGCGCTGGGAAGCTGCAACCGTGAGTCGCCCGAGGAGGAAGCCGTCGAAATTGGCAACAGCTAGCGCGCCGCGTCAGAATCTCCAGTCACCCACCGTCATCCCCAGCCGGAAAAAATCGGTTCGCCTCACTCTCTGGCCCCTGGTCGCCGCCACCTTCTTTATGGTGTCGGGCGGCACCTATGGCACGGAAGACATCGTGCATGGCGCCGGCTACGGCAAAGCCATCCTCATCCTGCTGCTGACCCCGATTCTCTGGAGTCTGCCGACGGCTTTCATGATCGGCGAGCTTTCGAGCGCCCTGCCCTTCGAAGGCGGCTACTACGCCTGGGTACGCCGCGCCATGGGGAATTTCTGGGGCTTTCAGGAAGCCTGGCTGTCGCTGGTGGCCTCGATTTTCGACATGGCGATCTATCCCACGCTGTTTGTCCTTTATCTCGATCGCCTGTTCCCCTGGTTCGCCGAGGGGCACCGCGGCACCATGGTGGCTTTGGCAGTGGTCGTTGTTTGCGCGCTGCTGAATATCGCCGGAGTGCGAGTGGTGTCGACGACCTCGCTGTGGCTGTTCTTTGCGCTGTCGGCGCCGTTCATTCATCATTGTGGCGATCGCGCCGTTTAAGTTCGGAGCGCTGGCCAATGCCGTAACCACGGCCCACTACGTCTACGGTGGACATCCTTGGCGGCCTGCTCATCTGCATGTGGAACTACATGGGATGGGACAATGCCTCGACCATCGCCACCGAAGTCGAACGACCGCAGCGGACCTATCCACGCGCCATGCTGGCTGCGGTGGTCATCGTCGCTCTGAGCTACATCGTTCCGGTGGGAGCCATGTGGATGACCGGGCTTTCGTCGAGCGCATGGGAAACCGGCTCCTGGGCGGACATCGCCGGCATGCTGGGCGGCCCTTTGCTGCGGGTCGGCCTTGCCCTGGGAGGCATGATCAGCGGCTTTGGCATGTTCAACGCCCTCGTCATGAGCTATTCGCGTCTGCCGCTGGCCATGGCGCAGGATGGCATGCTGCCGAAGGTGTTCGCCAAGCTGCATCCTCGCTCGCGCGCTCCCTGGGTTACGATTCTGGTCTGCGCTACGGGATGGGCCATGTGCCTGGGGCTGGGTTTCGAGCGGCTGGTCATCATTGACATTCTGCTGTACGGCGTCAGCCTCAGCCTGGAATTTGTGGCGCTGTCGTTCTGCGCATCCGCGAGCCCGAACTTCCGCGTCCGTTTCGCGTGCCCGGGGGAATGTTCGGAGCCGTGGCGGTCGGGATACCTCCTATGCTGCTGCTCGGATTCTCGGTAGTTCGGGGCCAGAGTGCGCAGGTGCTAGGGATGAGTGCCCTGACGTTCGGGCTGCTGCTTATTGCGGCGGGGGTCGTGGCCTATTTTGTGAATGTAACGCTCAAGCCTGCTGGTTGGGGCGCCGCGTCTGAGAAGCCTGTAGCGTAAACAGACCAAGCCACGGATCGACACGGATCTTCACGGATTGTTCGTGAGGATCCGTACTGATCCGTGGCTTTTGTCTTTTGCGGTAAAGTAGTAAAGATGACCAAGCGCAAATCCAAAGGCGCGTACATGATCTCGTCGGTAGCGGAGATGTATGGCATCCATCCCCAGACTCTGCGCCTGTACGAACGCGAAGGGCTGCTGAAGCCATCCCGCACCGAAGGCAATACTCGCCTGTACACCGACGAAGACCTGCAGCGCCTGGAGTTCATCCTCTCGCTGGCGCGCGACCTGGGCGTGAACATCAGCGGCATCGCGATTATTCTCCAGATGCGCGAGCGCATGGAGGAGATGCAGATCCAGATTCACGACTTCGTGAAGTACATCCAGGAGGAAGTATTGTCGCGAGCAACGGCGGCCGCGGATCCCTCAAAAGGCGCGATCGTGCCGGTGCGGCGACACCTGGTCACCGGCCGCCAGTCAGAAAGCGCTGAGAACTCACAACTGACAACCGAGAACTGGTTTGATGCTTCCCTTCAAACTCATCTACAGCGACGACTATTTTCTTCCCATCGGCAGCCACGTTTTCCCGGCTGAGAAATATCGACGGGTGCATGACCAACTGATCCAGAGTGGAGTAGCTGCACCGGCCGACTTCATAACCCCGCAGCCCGCGTCGGACCAGGACATCCTGCTGGTCCACACCCCGCAGTATGTGCACAAGCTCAAGACCGGAACGCTTTCGCGCCGCGAAGAACAGGAGATGGAGATCCCCTATTCGCCGGAACTGGTGCGGGCCTTCTGGCTGGCTGCGGGCGGTTCGATTCTTGCCGCGGAACATGCTCTCACAGATCGCGTAGCCTTCAACATCGGCGGCGGCTTCCACCATGCTTTCCCCGATCACGGCGAAGGCTTTTGCATGATCCACGATGTGGCGGTGGCGATCCGCCGTTTGCAGCGCGATGGAAAGATCCGCACTGCGATGACGGTTGACTGCGACGTTCACCACGGCAACGGCACGGCTGCGATCTTTGCCGGTACGCGCACTCCGAGCGACCCGCTGCCTTCAACATCCGGTGCTTTGAATCGCGCCCCGTCAGGAAAGATCCGTCAAGCGCACGCCGGAGACGTGTTTACCATCTCTTTGCACCAGCACAACAACTACCCGGCGTTGAAGCCGCCCTCCTCGATTGATGTAGACCTGCCCGACGGGATCGGCGACGATGACTACCTGGCCTGGCTCGACAATGCGCTCAGCTCCGGACTGCGGCAGTTCGAGCCCGAACTTATATGCTACGTCGCTGGCGCGGATCCGTATCGCGAAGACCAGCTCGGCGGGCTTGCGCTTACCTTGGAAGGGTTAAAGAAACGTGATCAGCTCGTATTTCGCGTAGCCAAGGCGCGGAATATTCCTGTAATGGTGACGTACGCCGGCGGCTATGCTCGAAGAGTAGAAGATACGGTGACAATTCATTGCAATACGGTGATTGCAGCGAAGGGCGTGTTTGATGCGAAATAGCTATCCGTTTTGCGGGCGTTCACCGTGGGGTAGCTCCGGGTGCGTTACTGTTTCTGCCTGAAAGTCGGTGCGGGAGGGGTAAAATACGACCATGACTCAAGAGGTTTCTGAACTTCTGAAGAAGGCGCTGGCACTTCCGGCGGAAGCACGAGCCGCTCTGGCAGGATCGCTTCTCGAAAGCCTGGAGGACACCGTTGACGCCTCAGTCGAGGAGGAGTGGAACCAGGAAATCGCGCGTCGAATCGCGGAGCTGGATTCCGGCAAGGTGAAGCCCGTTCCCTGGGCCGAGGCAAGACGGCAGATCTCTGCCATTCTCAATGGCCGCTAAGCAGCCGGAAATTCACCCCTCCGCACTCGAAGAACTAAAGTCCGCAATCAATTGGTATCTGGAGCAGAACGAAACCGCAGCCCTTAAGTTTGCCGCTGAGCTGAACCGGGCCATGGACTTGGTGGTCGCAGCGCCCCAACGCTGGCCGGCGGGAGAGCTCGGCAGCCGGAAGTTTGTCCTGCGGCGTTTTCCGTTTGCTATCGTTTATCGGGAGAAGCACGACGTGGTGCAGGTACTGGCGATCGCTCACGGGCACCGGCGACCTGGATATTGGAAGGATCGGCTCTGAGCATCGGTTCGTACGCCCACAGCGACAATCTTGATCGAATCCGCCGTTTGAGTCCCGTTGATGAATCAGAGAGGCTGCTAAAATAATCCCCTAACGCCTATGTTTGAGAATCTCTCAGAAAAACTCCAGCGCGCGTTCAAGACCCTGCGTGGCGAGGCCACCCTCAATGAAGAGAACATTCAGGAGGCGTTGCGTGCCATTCGGCTGGCCCTGCTTGAGGCCGACGTCAACTTCAAAGTTGTAAAGCAGCTCATTGACCATATCCAGGAGAAGGCGGTTGGGCAGTCGGTGGCGACGGCGCTGTCGCCAGCCGAGCAGGTCATCAAGATTCTTCGGGATGAGTTGATCGAAATCCTGGGCCGCGATACGGCCAAGGTCAAATTCGCTTCGCAGCCGCCGACCGTCATCCTTATGGCGGGTCTGCAGGGTTCGGGTAAGACCACCACGTCCGGCAAGCTGGCGAACTGGTTGAAAAATGGCGGCCACCGGCCTCTGCTGGTTTCGGTGGACGTGTATCGTCCGGCAGCCCGCGAGCAGTTAAGAGTCGTGGCACAGGCGATCAAGGCCAACATTTACGAAGGCGAAGTCGGCGAAGCTAATACCGCCACGGTCGAGCGTCTGGCGAAGGAAGCGCGGCGCGAAGCCATCAACACCGGATCGGATGTGCTGATCGTCGACACCGCCGGCCGCCTGCACATTGACGATCAGTTGATGGACGAAATGCAGTTGCTCAAGCGGATGCTGAATCCGCAGGAAATCCTGTTCGTGGCCGATGCCATGACCGGACAGGATGCAGTCAACTCCGCCGACGAGTTCCATAAAAAGCTCGCGCTGACCGGAATCGTCCTCACAAAAATGGATGGCGACGCCCGCGGCGGTGCTGCTCTTTCCATCCGCCAGGTGACTGGACAGCCGATCAAGTTCATCGGCGTAGGTGAGAAGTACGACGCGCTGGAACCGTTTCATCCCGATCGTATCGTCTCGCGCATTCTGGGCATGGGCGACATTCTCTCGCTGATCGAAAAAGCGGAACAGAATGTCGACAAGAAAAAGGCCCAGGAAATGGCCAGCCGGGCGCTGACGGGCGATGGCTTTTCGCTGGAGGATTTTCGCGACCAGTTGCGTCAGCTTAAGAAAATGGGGTCCATCCAAAACCTGATGGGCATGCTGCCCAGCGTCGGACCTTTCGCGGGCATTCAGAAGCACGCCGACAAAGTGGACGAAAAGCAGTTGAGCCGGGTAGAAGCGATCATCAATTCTATGACCCAACACGAGCGCCTACACCATGAGGTGATGAATGGCAGCCGGCGCAAACGCATAGCCCGCGGCTCAGGCACCAGCGTTCAGGAAGTCAATAACCTGCTGCGCCAGTACGCCCAGATGCGAAAGATGTTCAAGCAGATCGGCAAACCCAGCTTCGCACGTAAGTTGGCTGGGATGAAGATGCCGTAAAGCGGGCGCCGGACTTCAGACCTCGGCCAAAATACTTGAGTAGTAGCAGATCTCCGGCGCGTTGAATTTGAGGTCCGAGGTCCGACGTCCGAGGTCTGACTTATGAAGTGGCGATCGCTCGATGAATCCACGCCCAGCACGGACACTCGTCCTCTACAGGACATTTTCGCCGAGCGAAAAGAGCTTATCGCCAGGTACGTGCCGCAGGACATTCAGGCTGTCCATACCCGCGTGATCGGTGAATTGAAAGAGTCACGTTCTGCGAAGAATATCCTCCAGGTCGGTTCCAAGGCCCCTGTTTTCGAGCTTAAAGATCACAATGGAATGCCCCGCTCGTCGGCTGATCTGCTGACCAAAGGCCGCCTCGTGATCTGTTTCTTTCGCGGCCGATGGTGTCCCTTTTGCGTGGGACAGCTGGAAGCCATGAACCTGCTTCTCCCTCAGATCGAACAGGCGGGAGCCTCTCTGATCGCAATCTCACCGCAGACAGTTCAACAGTCTTTCTTCATGGCGGACCAGCACAAGCTGCGCTTTCCTCTTGCTCAGCGACGCCGGGAACCAGGTCGCTCGACAATTCGGACTGGTCTATCGCGTACCGGACGACCAGCAAGCCATTTATCGACGGTCTTTTGTCAATCTGCCTTTCGCCAATGGCGACAGCAGTTGGGAACTGCCCATCCCTGCAACCTTCATCGTCGACCGCGACAGCACGATTCTTTATGCATCCGCCGACGAAGACTACACCCGGCGGCCGGAGCCGGAGGACATTCTGCTACAACTGACCACACGCCGGTAGAACACAGTCCAGCCAACTTCAATTATGATTGGATATGGGCGAGCCCTCACTTTGGGGTACTGGCGACCAGCGTGGCCGGCTCGACGAGCTGACTGCCGGCACCACGAATTCCGCCAAAGACCTTCCTCTCCGCCGTGACGTGCGCTTGCTCGGCATCCTGCTCGGGCGCGTCCTGGTCGAGCAGGTGGGTGAGTCGCTGCTCGGCGTGGTCGAAGAGTTGCGGCGCATCTTCATTCAGCATAGGGAGCAGCCCCGCTCTCACACCGCAGCTTCGGATTTCGAAGACCCTCTCCTGGACCAGGCGCGGCAGATCATCGCGGGCCTCACGGTGGATGAGGCCCATCGTGTCACCAAAGCATTCGCGATTTATTTCGAACTCACCAATCTTGCCGAAACCAACCATCGCAAGCGGAGACGCCGTGCCGCCAAACTGCATGCCGAGCAGCCAGCGCTCGAAGGCTCGTTTCGCGGTACCTTCCGGCGCATGCGTGCCGCCGGAATCGACGCCGGCCAAGCGCTCGAGGTCTTGCGCAAAATAAAAGTTGTTCCCGTCTTCACCGCGCATCCCACCGAAGTCGCGCGGCGCACCGTTCTTCTCAAACGCCGCCGCATCGGCAAGCAACTCGAACGGCTCGACCGTCTGCCCCTGACCGAGGCCGATGCCAGCCGGTTTGAAGCGCTGATCTTTGCGGATGTGACTTCTCTTTGGCAGACCGATGAAGTGCGACTGGAGAAGCCCCTGGTCACGGACGAAATTCGCATGGGGCTAGACCATTATCCTTTTTCGCTGTTCGCCGCCTTGCCGCGTCTGTACGACGAATTGGTGGATTCCCTGAACGCTGTCTACGAAATTGATCTGGAAGACGGCGAAATTCCCAATCTGCTTTCTTTTGGCTCCTGGATCGGCGGCGACCGCGACGGAAATCCCTTTGTCACACCCGGTTCTACTCGAGAAGCGTTGCAGCGCGCCCGGAATGTAATCATCGGACACTACATTGCGGAACTTGAACGTGCCACTGACCAGCTCAGCGCTTCTGTTCGGCAGGTAGCAGTCTCCGATGCAGTGCGGGCCCGACTGACAGACTACAGCGCTCAGATGGGCGACGAATACGCCCGCCAGTCGCGGATTTCGAGTTCCGAACTCTATCGGAGATTGCTGAACCTGATGGTGGTTCGCTTGCGGCACAGCCGGGAAGAAATTGGCGATACCAAGGCATATCCATCCGCCGGAGAGTTCGAGAGTGATCTCTCTCTGATTCGCGAAAGCCTGGCGGTGAACCGCGGGCAGCGGCTGGCAGAACTGGTGATGGATCCGCTGCTGCGCCAGGTTCGTACTTTTGGATTTCATCTTTCAACGCTCGACATTCGCCAGCACGCGCGGGTGCATGCGCAGGCGCTGGCCGAGATTGAAGCCAATGTGGGCGACGTATCACCTCCGACTCAGGATGTTCTCGACACCTTCCGCGAGATCGCCAAGTTAAAGAAGACTTATCCCGCGTGCGCGATTCGCAGCTACATCATCAGCGGAGCGGAGTCGGAAGCGGATGTCTTCGCGGTAACGAAATTGGCCGCCACCTGTGGGGTGCAAGTCGCCGCCTCGGGAGATGATCCGGGACTCATGCCGGTGCCGCTTTTTGAATCTATCGAGGCCCTGCGCGATTCCTCCTCGGTCATGGAACGCATCTGGCGCGCCCCCGAATATCAGTCGCCGCTCGATTCCTGGGGGCGCTGGCAGGAAGTCATGCTGGGCTATTCCGATTCCAACAAAGACGGCGGCATGCTGACCAGCATCTGGGAGCTATACAAGGCGCATCGCGACTTGCACCGGGCCGCCCGCGAGTGCAATGTAAGACTCCGACTTTTCCACGGACGCGGCGGCACCGTCGGACGCGGCGGAGGTCCCACGCACACCGCCATTCTCGCCCAGCCGGTCGGAGATTTTTCCGGTGAGATACGCATTACCGAGCAGGGCGAGGTCCTCAACTGGAAGTATGCCGACCCCGTGCTCGCCGAGTGGAACCTCGAGATTATGATCGCCTCCTGCCTGGAAGCGCTCACGCGTACACGAGGCCCGGAGCCCGGAGCCGATCAGCGCTGGACCCCTGCGATGGAGCAGATGTCCGCCGACGCCTTTGCTTTTTACCGCAGCAACATCGCAGAGAATTCAGAAGTGATCGAATACTTCGAACAGGCCACGCCGGTGAATGAATTGGAGCATGCCCGCATCGGTTCGCGCCCGCCGCGGCGTGCCCAGGGCCGTCGGCTCGAGGATCTGCGGGCCATTCCCTGGGTCTTCGGCTGGATGCAGAGCCGCCACGCTGTTCCCGCCTGGTTTGGAGTCGGTCATGCTCTCGAGCGTTTTGTCGGCCAGGACCGCGCGAATGAGTCTCTGTTGTGCGAGATGATGCGAAGCTTCCCGCTATTTTCCGACTTGATCCGCAATGTGGAGCTGGCCATGTCGAAAGCCGACTTGACCATTGCGCGACTCTACGCTGAACTTGTCCCTGATGCGGGCCTGCGTGAACGTGTCTGGGACATGCTGGTGAAAGAATTTGAACTTACTCGCCGCATGCTGTTAAGCATCACGGACCAAGGAGAGCTGCTCAAAGGGAATCCCGTACTGGCCCGGTCGATCCGGTTGCGCAACCCTTACGTGGATCCGATGAGCCTGGTGCAGGTCGAACTTTTGCGGCGTAAGCGGGCAGGTGGCAATCAGGACGGTGTGGACTACGCGTTAGGCGCTACGATCAACGGGATTGCAGCGGGCCTGCACAATACTGGTTAGCCTTGTCATCATGAGCGGAGTGGCAGTCGAAGAACCCCGATTCTAGCCGCTAAGCGGCGTAAAGAATGTAGCCCACGGCGTAAGCCGTGGGTTGAGCGCGGGCACGAAACGAGCCCCAACGGGGCGAAAGAGGAGTTTCGAGCGGCCGCCCGTGGCGCGTGCCTCTTTCGCTTCTTCCGCCCCTTCGGGGTTGGGCTATCTCTTTAACATTTTCCCACGGCTTACGCCGTGGGCTACATTCTTTACGCCGCTTCGCGGCTACCTTCAACCGTTGCTTACGCTGGTTAATTCCCGCTCTGTGCTCGGCTCGTACTCCACGATATATCCCGCCACGGCGCTGGCCGCAACCGTTAGCGGACTGGCCAGGTACATTTGTCCGGGTCCGCTGCGGCCCGGGAAGTTGCGGTTTTGGGCGCTGATCACCACCTGCTCAGGACGCGTAGTCACTCCCGGCCCGGCGTTGATGCAGGCGCCACAACTGGGCTCAATCACGTGTGCGCCTGCCTTCTGAAAAATGTCCAGGTAGCCTTTGCGAATGCAATAGTCGCGAGTCTCCTGCGATCCGAACTGAATGTAGAACTTCACCGAATCGGCCACGCGCTTGCCCTGCTTCAGCGCATCAGCCAGTACGCGGGCGTACATGTCCATGTCTTCGTTCTTGCCCGCCGTACATGTGCCGCCGTAGGCCAATTCAACCGGGACAGGCGTATTCAGTTCGCGAACGTATTTGCCGTTGCCGGGATCGCCCGGGGTGGCCACCATGGGCGTGATCTCCGCGGCGTCCAGTTCGATAGTGTGCGCGTACTGCGCCTCGGGGTCGCTGTACAGGCCCTCGGTCAGAGATTCAGCTTGCTTGCGGTCCATGCCGCGGCGTTCCACCAGGAAATCAACCGCCTTTCGGTCAGGTGCAACGATGCCGGTGAAACCGCCGATTTCCGCCGCCATGTTGGTCATCGTGGCGCGCTCGTCCACGCTCAGTTCTTCGATGGCCTCGCCTGCGTACTCCATCACCTTGGCCAGGGCCTTGCCGTGGCGCACGTAATCGAGGCTGAGAATTTTTAAAATGAAATCCTTCGCGGTGACATTGGGATGCTTTTTGCCGCGAATAACTATCTTTACCGACTCCGGAACTTTGACGCGCACATCCTTGGTAATCCACGAATTGAAAACGTCGGTAGTGCCAATGCCGAAAGCCACGCATCCGATCGCGCCCACATGGGGAGTGTGCGAATCAGAACCGATATTCAGCTGTCCGGGCAGCGCATAGCTTTCCAGTACGATAGAGTGACAGATCCCTTCCGATCCTTTGCGGTCCTTCAATTCTCCATGCAGTTTGATTCCCTGCTTCGCCGCGAAGTCTTGCTGCTTCAACTTAAGCTGCGTAGCGAGATCGAGCAGGCCGAGTTTCTTTTTTTCTTCCGAGATCACCTCATCGAGGAAGGTCAGGTGATCGCGGAAGAACAGAATGCTCGATGGATCATTGACCTTAGCGTCTTTCCCCACGTAGCGCTCGAAGAAAATGGCTGCCATGGGCGTGACGTATTCGTGGCTGAAGCGCAGATCGGCGCCGCGCGAAGCCGGTGTCGCCAGGTTTAACCGATGGAACTCCCACGTCTCCTTTTTCATCGAGCATGTGGCGGGCGAAGATCTTTTCCGCTATGGTCATCGGCCGCTTTGGCGTCTTAATGGGCGGAAGGAAAACCTTTTTCTGCAATCGCGCCACATTGAAAGGAAACAATCCACCATACTCGATCACCTGTCGTGTGATTTCATCTTCACCGGTAGTGAATTCGGCGAGCGGAATTTCGTCTCCAGCTCTGACTTTTTCGATCAGCGAGAAGTTGGTCGAAGTCAGCAGGCCCAGGTTCTGGCAGTTCTGTTTGTAAATGCGCTCAATGTTCTCGGCAATCACCAACTGGATCCCGGCGCACATCTCGGCGTACGGGGACTGCTCACGGCTTGAGCCCTTGCCGCGCCGCTTGCCGCTTACGGCGCAAACAAAGCCGCCTTTTTTGACGTCGCTGCGTCCGATGGGAAGCACGTCACCGCACTTCAGCCCCAGATAAGGGATCTCGCCTAAGGTCTCATCGAAATAGAAACAGTAGTGCGCGGGCGTGATCTCGTCGGTCGAGATGTCGTCGCGCAGCTTGGGATTGTTCGCGGGATTCTTTGTGTCCCAGGGCAGGTCTTCGCCTGCCAGCTGACGTTTGATTAGTTCGGGGTCTTCGGTGAGGAAAAGGATGCGCCCTTGCAGGCGAACTCTGCCGGGACGTTTTTCGATCTTTCGATCCAGAAGCGAGTCCATCACATTCCTATTTTAACGCTGGGACTCACCAATGGGCGGGGAAAACGGCTGTGGTATTACCTTGGAGATCAGTCTAGTGATGTCCGTGTTTGTGGTCGTACTCTTCGCCCGCCGGAATCGCCACACTCAACCGGTTTTCTTTGGGCGCGAGCGGACAAGTAGCATAGGGCGTGACCGCGCACGGGGGATTGTACGCACGGTTGAAGTCGAGCACCACTGTGCCGTTGGAAACTGGTTCAGTCTGCAGGAAGCGGCCGCCCGGATAAGTCTCGGTCTTGCTGGTGGGATCGCTGAAGACGAAGAACAGACCCTTAGTGGGGTCGCCCCCGAGATCAGTCAACCTCAGTTCCTGACCGTTGATCTTGAAAACCGCTGTCCCCGCGATCGGCGTTGGAGAAACGTCGCCCAGCACGTTGGGAACGTCAACCGTCTGTTTGCCGTCAGAAGGCAGCCAGGTCGCGGTCACACGATACGACAGGTCCAGCGGGAAAAACTGCGGTGCGTGATATTGTCGCGCTGCATCGCTGTCCAGGTCCTTGAGCCGGATGCCGACACGCTCGCCGCGCACGATCACGTGGAGCCGCAGGTTGCCCAGCTCGACGACGGTGGGATCGCCGGTAGTATCGGGCTTAAGCTCGGCCGTGGTAGCGGGTTTGCCGGCGATGGTTGCATTAGCTCCGGGAGCAAACTGCGCCGTCACAGTCTTCCCTTGCAGGACAAACGATCCAGCATGCGCGGGGCCTTTGGGGAAGACGATGGCATTTTTCGGGTCCGTGCCAAAACTGTTTTCGCCGGGCTTGAGCCAGAACAATCCGGCCAGCGGCAACCATTCCTGTTTGAGGTCGTCGACCAGCTCAGCTTTCCATTTGTCGAATGACTGCTGGTAGGCAGTGTCAACCGCAGAGGTGTTCGCCTTGTCCGCCGCGGATGCCATTCCGCAGAGGACGCAGACCACAACCAGCATCGCTCCAAGCTTCCGGTTCATATTCCTTTTTTCGTGTATTCCTGAACGTCGGGCAGTGGCTCCAAGCCTCGTCCTTCGAAAATCTCCGCGAATTCCCTGAGCAGCGCGGGATGCAGCAGACCATTCGATGCCAGGGTCTCACGGCTGTTGAGCTGAAAGGGTCCACCTTTGAAATCCGACACTTTGCCCCCCGCCTCTTCAATGATCAATACGCCGGCGGCTGTGTCCCAGGGATTGAGATTGAATTCCCAAAACGCATCGAAACGTCCGCTGGCCACGCAGCACAGGTCGAGAGCTGCCGAACCGGCGCGTCGCACGCCGTGGGTACGCAGAGTGATCTGGTGATAGAAGTGAATGTTCGGATTCTTGTGCCGTTTGTGGCTGGGAAAGCCGGTGGCCACCAGGCTCTCAGACAGATTGGCAACCTTCGAAACCTGAATTCGGCGCTGGTTCAGATAAGCGCCGCTTCCCTGCTCGGCTGCGAACAATTCATCGCGCGTGGGATCGTAGACCACGCCGGCAACTATTCGGTTCTTGTGCTCGAGCCCAAGGGAAACGCAGAACACCGGAAACCCGTGTGCGAAGTTCGTGGTGCCATCGAGCGGGTCAACATACCAGCGATAATCGCTTCCGGTGTCGACCAGTCCCTGCTCTTCACCGAGAATGTCGTGGCTGGGCCAACGAGCTTTGATTCGTTCGCGGATCAGAATCTCCGACTTGCGATCGGCGATGGTGACCAGGTCGGCGTCGCCCTTGTACTCCACCTTCACGTGCTGCTGGAAGTACCCCATCAGCAACGCGCCCGCCTCGCGGGCGATCTCAGACATTCCGGGAACAAAGTCGTTGTGGTTCGATTGTGTCATGAAAAGATGGTGTACGGTTTTCTTTGCGTCCTTTGCGGAATTTCTTTGCGTCCTCTGCGGTAAAGATTTTCAACGAAACTCAAGAGCTTAACCGCAAAGATCGCAAAGAAATTCCGCAAAGGACGCAAAGAAAAATCAGCAGCCTACTTGCGCTTGCCGCTTTCTTCCGCGATGTACATGATCTCGTGTTTGAAGATAAACAGGTTGGGCTGGTCTTCGCGGGTCAGCCGGACCATATTTTTGTCGTAGTATTCGATCCAGCCGCGCACGACTTCGCCATCTGCCAGCTTGATGCTTACGGGCTTCTGCTTTTCTCCGAGAGCCTTCAGGTAGGCCGCCTCTTCCGAGGTCTGCTCGGGTGGGGCAGGCCGTCCCTTGCGGGGAGCGCCGGGTCCTTGTCCATGAAATGGCATGAAAGTTATCTTACACGCAAGCAAGCCTGCCCTAGAAGGTAAGCCTGACTCCGAACTGGATCTGGCGCGGGGTGCCCAGGGTAAACAATCCCGAACCCGGTCCAATACGGTTGGTGATTCTATCGGTCGCGGATGTGCCGTTCACGGACCCGATGGTCCCATTCAGTATTCCACTGAGCTTGTTACCAGGACCGTCGAAATTGGCGAAGTTAAGGACGTTGAATGCCGACAGGCTGGGCTCAACCACGAAGCGGTCGCCCATCCGGAAGGGCCGGCCAACGGTTACATCCAGAGTCTTCATCCACGCCAGGCCTACACTGCCGGGCGGAGGAGCTACGATGGTCGGACCGTCCGCATGCAGCTGCACAAGTTGCGTTCGTGAAAGCAAACCAGCATTGATCAGGGCCTGGCCGGCGGCTGTTACCTGATTGGAGAAATTCTTGTTGTAGTTTTGAATGACTTCGTTAAGCGTACTGTCCTTTACGGCGCGTCCGAAGTCTCCTATGTTGGTCCCCGGTAGAATATCGCCGTACGAACTGTCGCCGGTCTGGCTTTGCCCGCCGAACGACCCATCGCCGGTAACATCGCTACGGAAAATCTCGCCCGGAACCCCGCCGCTGGCGGGAATGTAGAGAGTCTGAGGCAATGGCGAAGCCATTTGCGCGACCAGACCCATACGGATGCCCCGGGGCAAATCTAGAACCGAGCCCAGGGAAAACTGATTTTTGCGGTCCTGCGATGCAGAGCCGAAAAACGCTAGCGGGTGATTGAAGTCCGCTGCCAGGGGAAGCAAATCCTGGTCGGCGAGCCCTCCAGCAAAATTACTGCGGAAGCTGGAGTGCGTGTAAGTAAATTGGAGGCTACCCCCGAGGACTCCGCGCACCGGGTTGGTGAGATGTGTACGCAGTGAAAATTGTAAACCGCTGTAGAGCGACCGCCCCGCGGGGAAGAACATGGTGTTTCGTCCCACCAGCGGATTGATTCCGGGGAAGGCAGCGCCCGTATCAGGAGTCAGACCAAACAAAGATGCCGGGGCTCCCGCCAGAAACTGACCGCCGGAATCCAGCCCGTGACTGGCGAAATCAGCAATGCTGGCACCGGGCACCGCAGCCATGTAGCAGCTCACGGCGGTCTGCGAACTGGCGCCTGCACTGGCGGCCGGAGCACAACCCAGGCTTAGCGGGTTCGAGCCCAACGTGTTGTTGATCGCGTTGATTGCGGCATTGGTGTTCAGGTGCGTGGCGTCGCCTACGTGGTTGGTGTCATACCCGATCAAATAGTGGGTGCCTACATTGCGCACGTAGTCCGCGGTAAACAGAGTGGACGGCCACAACTGCTTCTGCAGACCGATGTTCATTTGCAGCGATCGCGGCGTCTGGTAATCCGGCGCCAGAAGGCCCTGTTGGCTGTTCAGCGCCTGTCCCAGGAAACTGGGATTGGGAGAGCCGGAATTCAGAGCAGTCGCTGCCTGGAACGCGCTCTGCAAGTCCGCCACTTGAGTCGCCACGTTTCCGATGCGCTGTCCGCAAAGGCCCGCTGCGCTCTGCACAATGTTGCCGGGGAAAATGACATCGCCGTGGCTGGCGCAGGGATCATTCGCTTGTGCGTTGAACTCGCCGCTGGCGAGACGGGCAGCACGGTCGCCAACCAGGTTGCGAAACACATTGTCGTCGTAATACATCCCGATGCCAGCCCGGATGACGGTTTGTCCATGCTTTCCCGGGTCCCACGCCAGTCCAAACTGGGGCGCGAAATTCAGGTTGGGTTGCCGGATCCGGCCGCCCAACTGGGAAATTCCGCCGAAATGAGTCAGCAGATCGTCACTGCCGGTGCAAGGCGCCTGACTTCCATAGGAAGCTGCCACTGCCGAGCAAGGAATGGCCGGTAAATCAGAATTGCTGCGCCCTGTATCGCGAACGTACTGTACTCCGACCGTCATCGTCAGATTGGGACGGAGTTTCCAGACGTCACCGGCGTAAGCCTGTATGCGGGTGTCGCTGAACGCTCCGCAGGGAGATCCGAACCCTGACTTTTCACTCAGACAACTCGAACCGTTTCCCAGCGTGATGCTGTCCACCGGATAGTTCAGTGGATTGCCGGTGCCGCCGGCAAAAGGCCCACTGGAGGCAAACAGAACAGAAGCCGCGTCCGTGTCAGAGCCGATCTGCGGAGCTAGACCGAAGAGATCGGCGGACATCAGATTGTCAATCTTGTTCACCGCCGCGCCGAAGCGGAAGGTGTGGTTTCCCCAAGTGCGGGTGCCATCATAGCGGGCCTCTTTGTTGTCCTGCTTGGTCTGTTGCGGAGCCTGGGAGTTGGGTCCGCTGGCAAATCCGGAACCGCCGGTAAAATTCAGACTGACTCCCGGGGCGGGATCAAAAATGTTGCTTCCAGCGACGGCGTCCACGATCTTGTTGGTGTAGCGGTTGTAGGCGAAGCGCAGACTGTGGACGTAAGGTCCGCGGGTAAAGTCGAAGCCGCCAGCATTCCCAAATGTATCGTCATGACTCTTGAACGGCTGATAATTGGCGCCGCCGAATGAATTGACGTCGTTGCCGTTGTCGTAGGTGAATCGGTAGAAGACCTGCGATCCCGAAGAGAGTTTGTAGTCGAGGCGGGCTGCAACTTCGGTCTCGTGGAAGGGAGTTTTATAGCTTCCATCCAGAAGATTGAAGGGGGCGTTAAAGACGGCCGGGAAGTCGAGGTCCTGCCTCAAATACTCTCCGGACAGGTAGTAGAAGAGTTTGTCTTTCTTCCATGCCCCGCCGACGTTTCCGCCGAAAATCTCGCGAGAGTAGCCGAAGTCCTTGCTTCCGGGAAGGCTGGCCCCGCCCGCGGCCTTGTCGCGAAAGTTGCCGAAGAGCTGACCGTGCAGGTCATTGGTGGCGGACTTCGTGACCACATTCACCAGTCCCGCTGAAGCCAGTCCGGAAGAAAGCGGGAGCAACGATTGCTCGACCCCGACCTGCTGAATGGCGCCCACCGGGATATTCGTCGTGGTAGCGCCGACAGCTTCGTCGGTGACGTCGATACCGTCGACTACCATTCGGGTAGTGCGGCCATTGCGGCCAACGATGGATGCCGCCGTCAGTCCGGTCTTGGAGGCCGCCAGCACCTGGCCGTCGAGTTCCTGCACGCCGGGTTCGAGCCGGGTCAGATCCAAAAACCCGCGATCGGTGGGAATCTGTTCCAGCTGGGCGCTGTCCACCGTGCCGCGCACTTCGGGACTTTCGGTGTCGACCATCTTGGCGACAGGGGCGACCACGCGCTGCAATCTGACGTCGCCGGTCGCGGTTGCAGCTGCCTGGATTCTGATCAGAATGTCAGCCGACTGAAATCCCTTCGCTTCCACGTGCAGAACATATTCGGCGGGCGGCAGGTCGCGGACCGCGTACGTGCCGGCCGGACTGGTCGTAGTTCGAGACACTTGTCCGGTGATTTTGTTGGTGAGAGTGAGGTCAGCCCCGCTTACCGAGGCGCCGCGGGGGCCGGTGACCGTTCCGGAAACATTGCCGGTAGAAGAATCCTGAGCGTAAGCCAGCGCAGAAATAACCAAAACAACCGCCATCGTTCCAGCCCACAGGCTTGACCGCCTGAAGACGGAACGGGCACAACCAGTATTGCTCGACATTCGTCTCGCTTACCTTCCTTACAAAGAGTCGCGCTGGCAATCCTACAAGACTTTCACAACAGAATTTGTCCCGTCAACCGCACAGTATGGGGCGGGCGCCCTCGCCCGCCGCTTTTGACTTGGACTTTTGCGGCTGTCTGGTGACAACGATCAACTTCAAAATCAAAACCAACTTCAAAGGCGGCGGGCGAGGGCGCCCGCCCCACACACAACTGCTTCAGTGCGACTTGGAAGTGTAGTATCCCGTCCGATGACGCACCTTGAACCCGGAATCGGTCGCGAGTCCTGCGACCGTTACCTGAATGTGGCGGAAGTCCGAATCGGCAAGCCGCTGCGACGGATAGTACGCCAGCAAGTACTGAGTGCGCAGTTCATCGCTGATCTGGCGAAACGCTTCATCCAGTTGCGACAATGACGACGCATAGAAATATTTGCCGCCGGTATCGGCAGAAAGCTGGATCAGGGCATGCTCACCGCCGGTGTCTCGTCCCGCGCTGGCCTCGATGGGCACAATGATCACGCTGTACAAAATTGCTTCGGCAGTCTCGGCGGCACGCACCGCTTCTTGATAATCCACCTTGCTCATGGTGTCCCCGCCGTCGGTGATCACAACCATTACCTTACGGCCTACCCGCGGCTCCAGTGCCTGCGAACCCAGAAATAAAGCATCGTAGAGAGCAGTGGCCGAACCCATGCGAATGCGGTCAATGCCGTGATCAATGACTCGGAGATCTGCGGTGAAGGAGGTCAATTCGCTGACCGTCTCGCTGAATTGGTAGAGCGAGAGCGCATCGATAGGGCGCAGGATGGCATGTGCAAAACGTCGGGCCGAAGCCAGTTCGAGGGGAAGGTCCTTGCGCGTGCTCAGGCTGGTATCAATGGCCAGCACAATCGAAAGCGGCAATGCCGATTCCTTGTCGAAGACCGCTATCTTTTGCTCCTGGCCGTCCTCCCGCAACTTGAAGTTGTCTTTTTTCAGCGCGGAAATCGGAGCGCCACGCTCGTCGGTCACGGTGACGAACACGTTCACCAGCTTCACGTCAACTTTGAAAGTAGTGTCAGACTCCTGGGCCACGGAGGCAAGGCACAGAACTAGCAGAAGACCTGCAGTTGCCACTGGTTTCATCTGGAAAGTTGGGGCACTTCGCTGTATTTTCCTCGCGCCGCTGGACGGAATCTCTGCGCAACAAACCCCATATCTAGAGCTCTGGAGCCAAAATCGCAGATAGAAACCGCGAAGAATACAGCCAAACCGGCTGGTCACTTAGATGCACGCCCCTCGGAATGGGTGCCTTGGCTGGACGGAATCTCCCCGGGAAAAGGCTCGCCGTCCGCCCACACGGCACCATCTTCAAAATGCTCCTTTTTCCAGATCGGCACCGTGCGCTTGAGAGTATCGATGAGCCAGCGGCAGGCGTCAAAGGCCGGCGCCCGGTGTGCCGACGCCACGATAATCAGCACGCTGGTTTCGCCAATTTCCAGCCGTCCCAAACGATGAACGATAGCAACATCGCGAATCTGGTACTCAGCCAGTGCCCGCGCAGCCAGCTCTTCCATCTGCTTGAGGGCCATCTCCTCGTATGCTTCGTAATCCAGGTAGAGAGTATGGCGTCCACGGGTGTGGTTTCGCACGATGCCTTCAAATACGACGGCAGCACCGTCCTCGGGGCGCTTGATGTTCTCGAGGATGGAAGCCGTGTCAATCTTCTCGCGGATGATCGCCGCATGCT
Organism: Terriglobia bacterium; assembly: GCA_963812835.1. Classification (GTDB taxonomy): domain Bacteria; phylum Acidobacteriota; class Terriglobia; order Terriglobales; family Acidobacteriaceae; genus JAIQFF01. The sequence continues at coordinate 268,461 of CAWEWN010000004.1, read as the reverse complement.
GGCTGCGTCTTGCGGCGGTGTCGGCGCCGCCGCTCACTGGCGGCAGAAGCGCGACTTCATCTCCCGGCCTCAACCTCGTAGTGGGACTTGCGTATTCCTGATTGACCGACATGGCGAGCGATGCTGCCGTCTCTTTCAGTCGCGGGATTGCTTCCTCGTAGTGGGTAAGGACATCACCCAATGTGGCGTTTTCGGGAAGGCTGATTGAGTCGCTCGCCTTACCGGCCAGATCTTTTAGAACGCCGAAGAATAGAACCCGGACTTCCATAAAGAACCGGTTTTCAGTTTGGAGTTCCCGGTTCTCAGTAGTTTATCGTGAGTGCAGCGATTTGCCGGACGCATAAAAAATGCCAGTCCCTGGTTTGGGACTGGCATTTCATCATTGCGGACGAACTCAACCTTGCGATTTTGGCCGCCGGTCCTGGTCGTGCGGGGCCTGATGCGGCACCTGGTGTTGCTCCTGCGGTGCGCGGTTCTGAACAGGGGCCGCCTGCTGGCGCTGCTGCTGCCAGTTGCGGAACTTGTTCTCGTCGTCGCGGGCCTGGGCAGGGTTTCGTTCCTGCACCGGCGGGGCCGGTTTGGCCTGCGGATGTGACCAGCCTTGCGAGGAGCGATTGTCGCTCTGATTTACCGCGCCTTGGGCGCGCGGCGCCACCATCGGCTGCTGCGGCCGGGCCTCGGGTCGGGGAAATTGAGGCCGGACGGCAGTCTCAGGCGGGCTCACAGGCTGTTGTGGACGCGCCAGTGGACGATCCGTGGCTGTATTGCGTACCACAGGCGTACCGGTTTGCCGAGGTTGTTCACCAGGGCGCTCGGTACGGATGTCGACAGCCCTCTGCCGCTGATCGAATGGCTGGCGGGGCGGGGCCGGTCTCTGGGTCGCAACTACCTGGCGGTTGATGATTGCCTGCGGCGGCCTGTACCGGGCAGGAGCGCCCGAGCCCACTACGCTGGCCCGGATGGGCTGCACATCTATGCGGCGCTCGACTCGCGCATTCTCCAACTGCCTCGCATCGAAGCGTCCAAGGTTCCGCGCTACCGGACGCGCATTCACGAACGTGTCGCGCGAAACCAGGGTCACGCCATTGTTCACCCGCTGGTTCACGTAGGTGATGTTCGTGACGTTGCGTTGGTTATAGATGGTGGTCACACGGGTGACATTCACCACTGTGTTGGTCACGTTGACCCGCTCCACATAGTGGCGGCTGCCCCGATAATAGGGCACATAAACTTCGCCCGGAGCCAGCGGGAACCAGCCCACGCCGGGGCCTCCGCCGATCGAGATTCCAACCCCACCGACGAATGCCACCAGCGCCGGCGCATACACCGGCCTGACTGCGACCGGCCCGGGCACCCAGCACCAGCGGTTTCCGGCATAAGCCCAGCGTCCGTAGTGGAATGGCGCGAAGCCCCAGGGCTCATCCTCGACCCAGGTCCATCCCCAGGGCTCAACGAAAGCCCAATGGCCATTGCGGTACGGGGCCCAGTCCGAGGCCACGCCTGATGGAACCCAGACGGTCCCGTAGCCGCCAACGTATTGCCAGCGGCCGTAGTCGTCGAGGTCTTCGTACCCCGTCATCTCCTGTGAAACATAGTTGCCGGATTCGGCGCCATCTTCTCGGTGGTCGCGTTCGACTGCCCAGTTGTCGAAATCATCGGCACGCGGCAGCTGTGCAATTTCGTAGTTCAACTGGTCGGTGCCGGAGAAGCGCGCCGACTGGCCAGCCACAACGGCGTAGGAATATCCTCCGCCCGTAACCTCGCCGCGGCCGCTGAATACGCTGACGTTGGTCATGTCTCCGTTGCTGTCAACGTCAATCCGGTATTCGCCGGGATGCTGCAGATTGAACGCCAGGTTCGGCGTGTCTACTTCGAACAAGTCGCCGTCATCGAGATGGCGGACCCGCAAAATAATGGTGCCGGCGGACAAGCGCAACTGCGTGGTGCGGTCGTCGAGATCAAGGAAGGTAACACTGGTTTCCGGCGCCAGCCGGATGGCGGTCGAGCCGACATGCATTTCGGCGCGCGAGTCCTGGTCACTCCATAGATTATCGCCCGTGGTCAGCGGCCGGTTGGGCACGGCAGCTACCCAGTCGCCTTCGCCGCCGGGCTGAAAACTCACTGACCCCTGGGTGTAGTTCATTCGCGCCACGCGGCTGGGCGGATCCTGATCGCCCTGGTCTGTTGCATCAGGGCCCGGCGCGACTTGATCTTGTCTTGAGCTTGATCTTGACCTTGGTCTTGGTCCTGATCTTGTGCCATCGAAATTACGGGGCTTCGCAGCATCAGCAATACGCCCAACAGCACAACTCCGGCTAACCATCCACGGTATGTCCTTGCTTTCGGCATATTGTCGCTCCCCGCGGCCGAAACGGCGCCGCTCTCATATGGATTAAACACCCCGCAGCGGCATTAGTTTTATACGGTTGAACATGTACCATCGTGCTGACACGCAAACACTTACCGGCCCAAATAAAAATGCCAGTTCCCGGTTAAATGAGAACTGGCATTGAAGTTCAGGAATCCTGCGTTAAGGGTTACGAAGCTCCCTGGGCGGTGAGGACCTTTTCGCGCTCCTCTTCGTCCTGTTTCTCCTCGCTCGGCGTGGCAGGCAGGGCAAGGCCAAGGACCTCCATAATTGTCTTCACATAGTGCACCCGGACGTTCTCGAGTTGCTCAGGCGTCAGGTCCTCTTCCAGGTTCGTTTTGTTGTCCGCTGGCAGAATCACGTCCTGGACGCCCGCACGCTTGGCTGCCAGGACTTTTTCCTTAACGCCGCCGATAGGCAGAACATCTCCACTCAGCGTGATTTCACCCGTCATAGCGGTCAAAGGACGCACCGGGCGACCTGTCAGCAAAGACACCAGGGCAGTCGCCATAGTAACTCCGGCCGAAGGACCATCTTTCGGAATCGCTCCCGCCGGCACGTGAATGTGAATGTCATGTTCGGCGAAGAAATTCTCCGGGATCCCAAGGATGGCCGCGTTCGACCGCACCCAGGTCAGGGCCGCCTGCATGGATTCCTGCATCACCTGGCCGATTTGTCCGGTCATGGTGAAGCCGCCCTTGCCCTTCATGGTGTTGGCTTCGACAAACAGCACGTCGCCGCCCGAAGGCGTCCACGCGAGGCCCACCACCACTCCGGCACGCTTGGTACGTTCGGCAATTTCGCCTTCGCTGCGGACCTTGATGCCGCCCAGAAATTCCAGGACGACTTCCTTGGTCACAATCAGCTTGTCGGTCTTGCCTTCCGCCAGGCGGCGCGCCTGCTTACGGCAGATGGTGCCGATGTTGCGCTCGAGATTACGTACGCCGGCTTCGCGCGTGTAGTGCCGGATGAGGTAACCAACGCCATCTTTCGGGAACTCGATCTGCTCCGCAGTCACGCCGTTTTCTTCAATCTGCCGTGGAATCAGGTATTGAAACGCAATGTGGACTTTTTCTTCCTCCGTGTAACCCTGGAGTTCGATGATCTCCATGCGGTCACGCAACGGCTCCGCGATCGGATCCAGCATGTTTGCGGTCGTGATGAACAGCACCTTCGAAAGATCGAAGGTCACATCCAGGTAGTTGTCCCGGAACGTGGAGTTCTGTTCGGGATCCAAAGCTTCGAGCAGGGCCGAAGCGGGATCGCCGCGAAAGTCGCGTCCGACTTTGTCGATTTCGTCGAGCATGAAGACCGGATCTTTGGTCTCAGCCCGGCGAATGCCCTGGATGATTTGTCCCGGCAATGCGCCGATGTAAGTGCGCCGGTGACCGCGAATCTCAGCTTCATCGTGTACGCCGCCCAGCGAGATGCGTACGAACTTGCGTCCCAGGGCCCGCGCGATGGACTTGCCCAGCGAGGTCTTGCCCACGCCCGGAGGTCCGACGAAGCAGAGAATGGGTCCCTTCATTCCCGGCTTCAAACGGCGTACCGAAAGATAATCCAGGATGCGGTCTTTGACCTTTTTGAGGTCATAGTGATCGGTGTCCAGGATTTCCTTGGCTTTCAAAATGTCGACTTCGCCGCCAGAAGTCTTCGCCCAGGGCAGCGCCGCCAGCCATTCCACATAGTTGCGGGTCACGGAGTAATCCGCTGCCATGGGAGACATGCGAGCCAGCCGGCCCAATTCTTTCAGGGCTTCTTTCTTGACGTCATCGGGCATGCCCGCGTTGTCAATTTTCTGCTTGAGTTCTTCTGTATCGCGTGCGCCTTCATCCTGCTCACCCAGTTCCTTCTGGATGGCTTTCATCTGCTCGCGTAGATAGTACTCGCGCTGCGTCTGCTGTACGCGATCCTGAACTTCGGACTGGATCTTGTTGCGGAGCTGCTGGACTTCCAGCTCTTTCGCCAGATGCTGGTTGATTTTTTCCAAACGCACGCGGACATCGGTAGTTTCGAGCGTGTCCTGCTTGTCGGCGGTCGAGAGCGAAGGCAACGACGAGGCTATGAAATCCACCAGGCGGCCCGGCTCGTCAATGTTCATGGCGACAGTCGAGAGTTCATCCGACAGAGTCGGCGATCCTGCGACGATTTGCTGGAACAGCGTGAGAACGTTCCGCTGCAGCGCTTCCACTTCGGAACTCTTCGGCGGAATCGCCTCGGGAACTGAGTCCACGCGGCCGCGCATGAACGGCGTCAGTTGTGTGAACTCGGTGAGTCGTACCCGCTCCAGACCTTCCGCAAAAACGAACAGGCTCTGGTTGGGCATCTTCACTACTTTGTGGACGACAGCCAGGGTCCCCACGGTGTATAGATCGCTGGCTTGTGGGGCATCGACGCGGGCTTCCCGCTGCGCCACCACGACGATGGTCTTGTCCTCGCCCAGGGAGTTGATGAGTTGGACCGAACTCTCCCGACCTACGGTCAGGGGCAGCACGGCATGGGGGAAAAGTACCGTATCCCGCACCGGCAGGATCGGCAGAATCCCCGTTTCTTCTTCTTTTGGCTTGGTAGTTCGCTCAGTACGCGTCTTTTCTGCCATTTTTCACCTTGAGTGTCTTGTGCTCAAGTTTTGATGACATCAGTGCCCGGAAAGATGCAGGGGTTCCCTATCAACCTGAAAGTATTTGAATTCTAAACCCTAATACGGAGCTTTGTACCAATCGAAGGTGCAGAGACCGATTGGTGACCCTTGGACGTGGGGTGTGTGGGGCGGGCGAGGGCGCCCGCCCCACACAACGCACAATTTCAAGCGGCCGGATAAATTCCCAGGACCTTGACCAGGTCCGCTACTTCGCCGAGATGGCGCAGCGCATTGCGGGCCGGTTCGTCATCTCCGCGGAGAAAGTCGGCATAGAAAACATATTCCCAGGGCCGCCCGCGCAACGGGCGCGACTCTATTTTGGTCAGGCTGATGTCGCGCAGAGCAAATACCGCCAGCGCCTTGAACAAAGCGCCGGGAATGTTCTTTACGCTGAAGGCGATAGACGTCTTGCTGGCGCCGGCAAGTACACGCCGCGTCTTGCGAATCAGAAAGAAGCGGGTGAAGTTGCGTTTGTCGTCTTCGATGCCGGCGGCGAGGATGTGGCCTTTGTACGCCTTCGCTGCCTGGGCGCCCGCGATGCCCGCGGCATCCCGCAATTTGTCTGCGATCACATGCTTGACGCTGCCGGCCGTGTCATAAAAGGGAGTCGGCTGAATTTTCGGATTTCTGGCGAAGAAGTCGCGGCACTGCTCCAAAGCCACAGGATGCGAATAGGCGCGGCGCACATCGCTGCGCTTGACTCCAGGAGCTGCGATGAGGTTGTGCACGATCCGCAACAGAAATTCCTTTTCGATGAAAACCTGGCGCGCCAGCAACAGGTCAAAATGCTCAGTCACGGAGCCCGCCAGCGAATTCTCGATAGGGATGACCGCGCCGGCCACTGACCCGCTTTCCACGCGATCAAAAACTTCCACCGACCGCGCACAGGAAATAATTTCGCAGCCCGGAACCATGCGACGGGCGGCTTCCTGGCTGAAGGAACCTGCTTCTCCCTGTATCGCGATTCTCGTTTTCTTTGTGCTTCGATTCTTGGTCATTGGGCCCTATGCTGTCGAGGCAACTTAGCTGGCTCCGCCGGTGAAAGCAAATCTTTCTTTAGCACGAACGCGTCTACGCCATTCGAATAGTAACGCGGCAGGGTCTTGTTCACGGTGTAGTTGTGCCGTTTGTAGAAACCCAGGGCGGACTTATTGTCTACAGCGGTTTCAAGAATCACCGACTGGCAGAGCAGGCCGCGCAACCGTTCTTCGGCTGCCTGAAGCAACTGAGATCCCACACCCTCTCCTCGAGCACTGGGAAGGACGTCAATGGTAATGATGTGTCCAGTGCCGCGGCTTCCCGTTTCGGCAACGATGAATCCCACTGGCACGGACGCAGGTCGACCTAGGTTTGCAGCCCTGCCCAACGTCCCAGTCCGGCTAACTTGCCCAGCGTCCGCCACGAGGGTAAAAGCGCCGGAACGCTGCAAATAGGTGGCGAGTTCCAGGCGGCTGTACGAAATCCCCGGCTCGAAGCATTGCTGATCAATGCGCCACAGGGCCTCGAATTCGTCGCGCCGGAAGTCTCGTAAGGCGAATTCCACGGATTCATTGTAGTCGGGAAACAGCTGTCCTCGGCATCGGACACGTAGGGGCGGACGCCTCGTCCGCCCGGCCGAGCACAGCTCGGCACGGTTTTGTGGTCGCTGCGCCGGAGAAATCAAAGTCAGACGAGCTTCCCTGGTCCGCCAAGACGGTGGCGTCCAGGCCTACGCGGTTCGCGCCACGAAAATCAGGAGGAACCTGTTGCGGTACTTGTGGGACAAGTCGTAGTATTTGCAAAGAGGCCTTGTGGGACGCTTGGTGCTCATTGACGTACTCGGCGCGATGGTTCTGCTGGCGGCGTGGTTTTTTTATTTCGCGCGCTACAACCGCCGCAAGGGTGCTGCAGCCCTGCACTGGGTCGAGGCTGCCTGTTCGAACAAGGGGCAACTGCTCGACTCCCGCTGGCTGAGCCAGACGCTTCTTCAGGCCCGCTTCGGTTTTGCGGCGCACTGGTTCGACAACGCCCGGGTCACCATCCGCCTGCGCCCCCGTCCAGTCCCGTTCCGATGGTTTGTTAGCGTCTGGCACAAGCAGAAAGAGACCCTGACTTTTGAAGCTGACCTGGACAACACGCCCAGCTTTCATCTCGATGTGTTCCGTCACCGCTGGTTGTCCCAGCAGCACAGCCGTCTGTCTTCGCATTCCCGTGAGTGGTCGATTTCCCGCCCCGGGCCGGTTGTTCTTACGACCCGTACCCGCTGGACACAAGAACTTTCGCCGGTAGTCAACACCTTGATGACCGCTCGCGGACACAACCTGATCAGCGTGCGGTTCCGTTCCGAATCGCCTCACATTGCCGCCACGGTGCCACTGGAAGCTCTCTCCGACGAGCAGGCCGCCGCAGGATTTCTCAGCGTGCTGCGTGAACTGGCAGCCGGGGCTTCCGCCTCGCGACAATAATCGGTCGTTGGAGAATGAGCGTTCCTCCCGTTTGCATTAATTCATGCCCGAACGGGGGGGAGCGCCCGTCCCAAGCCGGATGCTGAGGATTCTGCCGCATCACATTTCAGCCGTATAATGCTGCCCAGCCCTCGAGGTAATTCCGTTGTCCGACGCAAACAATCAGATCGGAAAAACCGTAGGCGACTACGAGATCATTGGCGTGCTGGGACATGGCGGCATGGGCAAGGTCTTCAAGGTCCGCAACGTCATCTCCGATCGTGTCGACGCCATGAAGAGCCTGCTGTCCGACGGCAACAGAGAATCCGAGGCGGCGGAACGCTTCCTGCGTGAAATCAAGGTCCTGGCCAAACTGGAGCACCCCAACATCACGTCATTCCGCACCGCCTTTCGGGCCAACGATGAAGTTCTGATGATCATGGAATACGTTGAGGGAAGTTCTCTCTCCCGGAAACTGGGTCATCAGCGACTCGAGTTATGGCGAGCAGTCGACTATATCTCTCAGGTACTGAGCGCTCTGGCCCATGCTCATCACTCCGGGGTTCTTCACCGCGACGTGAAGCCGTCGAATATTCTCATCAGCGCGGACGATCGCGTGAAGTTGACCGACTTCGGAATCGCCAGCCTCACCGCCGATCCCGGGCTGACCATCACCGGGGGAACGGTGGGAACTCTGTACTACATGTCGCCGGAACAAATGAAAGCCATGCCTCTGGATGGCCGGGCTGACCTTTATTCGGTGGGTGTGACACTGTATGAAATGGTTACGGGCCAAGTCCCGTTTAGAGGTGATAGTTACTACGCCATCCTGAAGGCGCACCTTGAAACCATTCCCGTTGCTCCGATGGCCCTGGTTCCGGAAATACCTGCGGCGCTTTCCGACATTATCGAGAAAGCACTGGAGAAGCAGCCGTCGGCCCGCTTTCAGACGGCGGAGGAATTTCGGGAAGCGCTGCAAAGCCTGGATCTGCCGAAAACATCCACCTCCGATTCGATCCCTACTGCGACCGTGGATGTACCAAGGTCTCCCGCAGCGTCGAAAACGCCTTCTTCTCGACGTTCAAAATCGTGGGACCCCGCAGAGCTCGAAACCGCCCGGAAAAACCTCGCGGTCTATATCGGGCCCATGGCCAAGTTCATCGTAGGCCGTGCCGCGAACCATGCCCGATCGGTCGAGGAACTTTACCAGGCATTAGCGACAGAAATCTCTTCCCCTGTAGACCGCGAGAAATTCCTGCGGTCCAAGCCTCTTTAAACTCACGTTGCGGGCCGCGGGCTGGCGGCATCTTCACTGCGATTCCAGCATCCGGATGGCCTTCACCAGGCTGAGATACATGCGGTTAAATGAACGCGCCAGGTCGGCGATCTCATCCGAACCTCTGGCTGGAATTTCCGGCACATTCAGGTCGCCGTTGCTGATCCGGTCAGCTGTTCTGGCAAGACGAGTCACGGGACGAATCACAACCAAAATGATGGCCAGATCGAGGAAAATAAGTGTAAGCAAAGAAATGCCGCCGAGAGAATACATCAAGGATCTGAAGGCCTGGTTCGCGATGTTCAATGGCACTGTCATGGGAACTGACACGATTTGAGCCGCGATCGGCTCGCCTGGATTCCAGCCAAATCCGTGGTCTGCGCCGTAAATCTTGATCATGGCCGGCGGGGCATTGTCGGGCGTGCTGTGGCACTCCAGACAGGACATATCCGCGACCAGCGGTTTGGCCAGGAAAAGTACGCGGCCCGCTGGGGTCTCACGCTCCGAGGAGAACTCTTTCAGCTCGGGGTGATTGCGGAAAATCTGTATGACGTCGGTTTCCCAGTCCACGGCGCGATTGCGCAGGTTGGTCGGATTCAGGGAAGCTTCCTTATAGCTGTAGTCGGGATAGGTGGAGCGCAGATAGGTAAAAACCTCGGTGGCAGAGTAAGCCGGCACAGTCTGGGGTAGAAATTGATTTATGCGCTGTTGATGCGCCTTTAGCAAAGGCCCAACCTGCATGGAGGTGTAGGTGCGCATGCCGCCGGCTGCGCCCATCATAAGACGTGCCTGTTCCAACACCTGATCGCGCGCGCTTCGCTCCAGGAAGCGCTGAGACATGTATCCCGCGAGAGCGACTCCAGAACCAAAAACCAGAATCAGCACGAGGTTGAATTTTAAGAGCAATCTCATCGCGGCCACATTATAGCCGCGATTCGGCGTGTGGGGCGGACACTCTTGTCCGCCGCCTTTGATGTTGGTTTTGGTTTAAGAATCAAAAATCAAAGTCAAAAGCGGCGGACAAGAGTGTCCGCCCCACACTACATCCCTGCAGCTCTTCGTGCTAGAGTCGAAACTTTCATGGCTTCTCCCACCATTTGCACCGAAAACCTGACGCGGCGCTTCGGAGACCTCGTCGCCGTCGAAGACGTGAATCTTAGAGTAGCGCCTGGCCAGTTTTTCGGTTTCCTGGGACCGAATGGCGCGGGCAAATCCACGACCATCAAGATGCTCACGGGCCTGCTCGCACCAACCGCGGGGCGAATCGAGATTCTCGGCCTCGATCTGGTCAGCAACATGGTCGAGGTAAAGCGGCAGATTGGCGTGGTGCCGGAAGGCATGGCATTGTTCGGAAGATTGACCGGATCGGAGTATTTGAATTTTGTCGGTCGCATGTATGGCCTGGACCGCGAGACCGCGGCCAAGCGCACCGCCGAACTGCTCGACTTCATGCAGCTCACCGACCAGCCCAAAGCGTTGGTCACGGACTACTCGCACGGCATGCAGAAGAAACTGGCGCTGGCTGCGGCCGTGATCCACGGGCCCAGAGTTCTGTTTCTTGACGAACCATTCGAAGGCGTGGACGCCATCGCCGCCGGCACCCTGAAAGCCATGCTGCAGCGCATGATCGCGCGCGGCGCAACGGTTTTTCTGACTTCGCACGTTCTGGAGATCGTGGAACGGTTGTGTACTCATGTCGGCATCATTCATCGCGGGCGGCTGGTGGCCCAGGGGTCCATCGAAGAATTGCGAGCCGGAGTGGAGGCGCGATCGGCGGGCCTTTCCGTGGCGGGTGCTCGCCCGGAGAGAAGCTAACCTTGGAACAAATTTTCCTCCTCATCGTGGGCGGATCGCGAAGCAACGGACAGGAATTGTCGTGGTTGGGCTAGATAGCAGGCAGTGTTTAGTTTCTGGTTTCCGGTTTCTAATTTCCGGTTCTTATGGTTTTGAAACCGGAAACTAGAAACTGGAAACTGGCACCAGACGGGCGAGGACGCCTGTCCTTTACTCAGGTTAAGGACGAGTGACACAAGTCGCTGTGAATGTATTTCCGCACGCACGCCAGCAACTCGCGGCGGTCGCCGAACTGCGTTGGCGAATCTTTGCCAACTCTCTGCGAACTTTTCGCGGCCGGATGGAACTGGCCTCCCGCATTTTTGTCGGACTGGCGTTTGCCGCCGGCGGCATCGGCGGCGCGGTCGGGCTGGGCGGGGCTGCCTGGTTTGTGATTTCGCAAAAGAACTCGGCGTGGCTTGGAGGGCTGCTCTGGCCGGTGTTCCTTTTCTGGCAGCTGTTTCCCTTGATGGCGACGGCGTTTACCCAGAATGTCGAATCTTCGAATCTTCTGCGTTTCCCTCTCAGCTACCGCTCGTATTTTCTGATACGCCTGGCCTACGGGTCGCTGGACCCGGCAACGGCAGTTGCCGGCGTGTGGCTGCTGGGAATTGACATCGGCATCGGAGTCGCCCGGCCGGTCCTGCTTCCGTGGGCCACGATTGTGCTTCTGACCTTTGCCCTGGTGAATCTGGTTCTCGCACGCGTGCTCTTCGCCTGGCTGGAACGCTGGCTGGCCCAGCGGCGCACGCGCGAACTCATGGGCATTCTTTTCTTCCTATTTGTTCTGAGCTTTCAGTTGATCGGTCCGTTGATCGCAGTCTACGAACACAGGTCCATACCCGAAACCAGAATCCTCGGACGGGAAATCTCCGGCGCGCAGCGACCGCTTCCGCCGGGCCTGGCTGCCGCCGCGATCGCGGGAGCGAGCGCAGCAGCAACCTGTATCCAGTATTGTCACGACCAGCGGGCTCCCTTTCCTGCTCCTGGTCTGCTATGGAATTGCATTCCTCTGGCTCTTGAATTTTCGTTTGCGGGTGGAGTATCGCGGCGAGAACCTCAGCGAATCGCGCGGGACGCAAAGCCTTGTCCGGCGGGCTTCCAGCGGTCCGCCCGGGCTGGAATTTGCCGGGACTTCCCGGACCGGTCGCCGCGGTCTTCGAAAAAGAGTTGCGCTATCTCAGTCGCAGCGGGCCGATGCTTTTCACGCTGATCGTGCCGCTGTTCATGCTGGCGGTGTTTCGAAGTTCAGGAAAAAACGAAGGCCTGTTTGCGCATGCGCCGCAGCTGACCTTTCCACTGGGCGCCGCCTACTCGCTGCTCTTGCTGACCAACCTCTCTTACAACAATTTTGGAGCGGACGGCAACGGTACCCAGTTTTTCTTCGCTTCACCGGTCCGCTTCCGGCAAATCATGCTGGGGAAAAATCTGGCGCACACAGCCGTCTTCGCGGTGGAAGTCCTGCTGGTGTGGGTGGGGACATGTTTGCTCTACCGGCCGCCATCCCTCGGCGTGACCCTGGCCACATTCGGGCGGAATTCTTTTTGTCCTGCCGATTGACCTCGCCGCCGGAAACCTGTTCTCGATTTACTCTCCCAGTCGGATCGAAGCAGGAGTATTTGGCAGACAACGAGCCTCCCTGACCACCGTGCTGGCTAGTTTTGTCATACGAGGTGTGCTGTTCGGAGGGGGCGCAGTCATGCTCTGGCTTTCGCGCGGATATGGAGATTCGTGGATCGAACCGCTGATCTTTTTGCTGCCCGCAGCTTTCGCCTTCGCGGTTTATGTCTTCGCCCTGGAGCGAGTCGACGGGATCGCCCTTAGACACCGGGAAAATCTCATTTCCAATCTCGGCCGCAACCAGTAGACCCTTCACGCCTGCCGCTTATCTTTTTCCGAATCTTTCCTGGCTCGGGGACGAAGCGATAGCCCACGCCGCGAACCGTGAGCAGATGCCGCGGCTGCGGCGGGATTGTCTTCAATGTAGCGGCGCAGACGAACGACGAAGTTATCGATGGCGCGGGTGTCGGTGTCCTCGTGCAGACCCCACACTTCTTCGAGGATTGACTTGCGGGAGACGATCCTTCCCTGATTTCGGATGAGATGGCGAAGCAGTTCCGCCTCCATCAGCGTCAACTGGATGGTGTTTCCGTTGACCCGCAACTCCAGCTTTCCGAAATCGATGGTCCGGCCGTGGAACGAAAATGTCTCGTACTCCACGGCTGCTGCGGCTTTCGCGGCCGGACTCTGGCGCATCCATTCCCGGCGGCGTAACAATCCCTGCAATCGAGCCAGCAGGATGGGTAGTTCGAAAGGCTTGGGAAGATAGTCGTCGGCGCCCGAGGCAAAACCCTTGAGCACGTCTTCCGGCCGTCCCCGCGCGGTGAGCATGAGCACCGGAACATATTGTTTGGCGGCTCGTAATTCCGTGGCCACCGTGAAGCCATCTTTCCCGGGAAGCATGACGTCGAGCACGACCGCGTCGAATTCAGCGGGTTCGCCGGATTGCCCTAACAGCAGATCCAGCGCCCGTTCGCCATCGCCAACGACGGCGACGGAGTGCCCTTCGGCCTCCAGGTTGAACTGCAAACCTTTGGCCAGGTGGGCTTCGTCTTCGACAATCAGAACGTGACTCATGCAGAATTCTCTGAGTGTATCCCGAACTCCTGTCATCCTGAGGAAGTGGAACCCTTCGCGAAGCGAAGGGTTCCCGACGAAGGACCTCTGCATCTTCCGGCGATCGTAGTGCATCTCACCCGAACGACCGTAATAGAAGCGAGGAATGCACAGGTCCTTCGCTTGCTTCCGTCCTGCTGCGCAGGACGGAAGACTGCGCTCAGGATGACAACGGTTTGGAGACAGCTACCACTGTCACAGACTCACCCTTGGCAGCTCCATCACTACCCTCGTGCCCCGGCCTTCGCCCTCGCTCTCGGCGAACACTCGGCCGCCGTGTTTCCGGGCGATGGCGCGCACGATGAAAAGACCGAGGCCAGTTCCCTTCACATGGCTCTGCGAGCGATTGGAAACGCGGTAAAAGCGTTTGAAGATGCGTTTCAACTCTTCCGCCGGAATTCCTACACCCTGGTCGCGGACGCTCAGCGTGACCCGTTTCTCATCCGGAGTATCGAGGCGCACCGAGATATCCACCTGATCGCCGGAATACTTGACGGCGTTGTCGAGCACGTTCGAAACCGCCGCGCGCAGTTCTTCGGAATCGCCCAAAACGCCGGCAGCGGCGCCGTGGTTGACCGATTGCTCGTAGCGCAGAGATTCAGGCGGCAAGGTGATGGCTGGCGCGCGCCACCTCCACGCACTCGCGCACCAGTCCGCTGAAGTCCACGGGGACGCGCCGGTCCTGCCGCTTGTGGCCGGCTTCTCCGGCCTTGAGAACCTGGTCCACGGTGCCCATCAGGCGATCGGTATCGTCCAGCATCAGACGATAGAACTCGCGGCGCTGGGCTTCATCCACGTCGCGATGCTGCAGGGTTTGAAGATAAAGCCGGATGGAAGCGATGGGCGTTTTCAGCTCGTGAGTGACAGCATTGATGAAGCTGTCATGCTGTTCGTTGCGGCGAATTTCGCGGATCAGGAAGCTGGTGTTCACGATCATCCCGGCGATCAGCAGGGCGAAGAAGATTACGCCGAGAAAGAGCAGGACGCCTTCGCGCCAGTTGAGAATGATCCAGCCGACGTTCAGTCCGACTGCCAGCAGCACCAGGCAAACGCCCAGAACGACGAAAAAGGCGATGGCCCTGCGGCGGCTGCTGATACGCATGGCAGGATTCTACCGCGTAGTGAGGGAAGATTGTGTGGGGCGGGCGCCCTCGCCCGCCGCTCTTGAAGTTGGTTTTGAAGTTGGTTCTTGAGAGACTTTCTGGCTAACGTCAAAGTCAAAGGCGGCGGGCGAGGGCGCCCGCCCCACACAACACGACTCTAGGCCGAGACGAATTCGGCGCGTGCTTCCGCCGGCGCTCCCTGTTCTTCTTCCTGCTGGCGCAGTTCAGAGAGCTTTACCCGGTAGACCTGGCGTGCCAGGCCCAACTTGGTCAGCGCCCAGATGCCGTACCAGTTGAAATCAATCTCGTACCATCTCAAACCATGACGGGCGGAAACCGGATGGGCGTGATGGTTGTTGTGCCAGCCCTCTCCGAAAGTGAGCAAAGCCACCCACCAGCTGTTGGTGGAAAGGTCGCGGGTAACAAAACGCCGCGTGCCCCAGCTGTGCGTGGCGGAATTTACCAGCCAGGTGGTGTGCAGTCCGATCACGGTGCGGAAGAAAACTCCCCACAGCAGAAACGGCAGGCCGCCGATGGCGAACAACACGACGCCGAGGACGATCATCGGCACGTAGTGATACTTCGTGATCCAGACATGGAATTTATCTTTGGCGAGATCCGGGACGTAACGCGCCAGCGTAGTCGTGTCGTGGTGCATCGACTTGCCGGTCAGGATCCAGCCCATGTGCGCCCACCACTTGCCGTCGCGGGGCGAATGCGGATCGCCTTCCTGATCAGAATGCTGGTGATGGATGCGGTGCGTGGCGACCCAGAAAATCGGTCCGCCTTCGAGCGCCAGCGTGGCGCATGTGGTCAGGACGTACTCGACCCACTTGGGGGTCTTGTATCCGCGATGGGTGAGCAGCCGGTGGTAGCCCATGCCGATGCCCAGGCTTCCAGAAACCCACCACAGGAACATCGAAACCAGGAAAGCTTTCCAGGTAAAAAAGAACAGGGCCGCGATGGCGCCCACGTGAAACAGGCCCATAAAAATCGCGGTTACCCAGTTGACTTCATCATCTGCGGCTGCTTTTCGATCCAAGACTTCGAGGTCTATAGCCATGTGCGTTTCCCCATACCCGGTATTGAGCTTCCAAGAGCTTAAGTTAGCAGGGTGGGAAATTAGCGCGTGTAAAACTTGTGTAATAGAAGAAAGGCAGACATTACCGAGGTACTAGCCCGGTAACGTGGTGACTGCTGCCCTAGAGCTTATCTCGCTGTTTGATTGTGTGGCCGCGGGCGACTCGCCCGCGAATTGCCGACAGCGTTCCCTGAGGTCAATTTCTAAAGTGAAGCCTGCTGGCTGCTCGCGTCAGCTGGAATGCGACTGTCTCTACGCGCCTCGAGGAGATGCGGGCAGTTCGCGGGCGAGTCGCCCGCGACCACACAATCAAGTAGCCTCCCGGCTCTAGGCCGAAGCGCCTTTTACTTCGACCCCCGCCCACTTTTCCAGCAGCGTCAGAGTCGCGGCGTAGTCGAGGTCCTGGTGTCCATCTTCGGTGGCCATTTCGTAGATCTCTTCCACGGTTTCGAGTGCTGGCAGTTTGACGCGAACTTCTTTGGCGGCCTCGAGCGTCAGGCGGATGTCTTTGTGCATGAGACGTAGCGGGAAATTGGGCGTGAAGTCGCGTTTCAGAACAAACGGAGCTTTGTAGTCGACCACTCCGGAGCGAATCATGGACGCCTGAATCACCGGCATCAGTTTTTCGACATCCACTCCCAGCTTGGTGGCCAGCGTAAGGCCTTCGGCGAAGCCTTCATAGATGAGCGCGATCTGAAGATTCATGACCAGCTTGGCGCACTGTCCCTTGCCGGTTTCGCCGATGCGGAAAAACACTTTGCCCATGGCGGCAAACAGCGGCTTCAGCGACTCGATTACGGCTTCATCTCCGCCGACGATGAAAATCAGGGTTCCTGCTTCGGCCGCCACCTTCGATCCCGTCATGGGCGCATCCACGTAACGCACTCCGTGGGCTCCCACCAGTTCGGCAAACTTGCGCGTAGCCGAAGGCGAAATGGTGCTGGAATCCACGATGGTCATGCCTTCCGCCAGCGACTCCTCGACCCCCTGCGGTCCGAAGAGAACGTTCTGGACGGCATTCGTATCGGAAACACACATCCAGACGACTTCGGCTCCCCGAGCGGCGTCGGCCGGTGACGTTGCGATGCGTGCGCCTTCTACAACCTTGCCCGCGGTGCGGCTCCAAACGGAAACTTCATGACCTGCCTTGACCAGATTGGAGGCCATCGGCCGTCCCATGATTCCCAAACCTAAAAAGGCAACGCGCATTCTGAGTCTCCCCTGAAGATTAGTGATGACCAGCAGCGATTAGAACTGACGGCGCATTCGTGGTCAAGGCAATGTATGGAATTTGTGGCTTGCGGGGTTTTGTGTGGTCGCGGGCGACTCGCCCGCGGGGTCTTGAAAGCGCGGGCGGGTCGCCCGCGACCACACAAATCACACCTACACAAACACCGCGCCCTAATACGCCAGCAGAATTCGTAAATCTCGCAGATTGTTTCCCGTCGGTCCGGTCACAATTGCATCGCCCAGCGACTCAAAAAATGGATATGCATTGAAGCCAGCCAAGTGGGCAGCAGCATTCAGTCCGCGGGCCTTCGACGCGTTCGAGGGTGCTGCCGTCCACAATCGCTCCGGCGGCGCGGCTGTTACCGTCAATGCCGTCGGTTCCCGGCGCTCAGCACGGTAAAAGCTTCGCCGGAAATCTTCGTCGCACAGGCCAGGGCAAACTGCTGGTTGCGGCCGCCGACACCGCCATTCTCCACCTTCACCGTGACTTCTCCACCGGAAAGCAGGCAGACGCGTTCTGACTTCTGACGCAACTGCCGCAAGCGTTCGAGAAGATAGTCCGCGGCACGAGCGTAGTCCCAGTCGTCGCAGCTGTTGTCGATTTCGACGCTGAAACCGTGGCGCTGGGCCTCGGCTTCGGCCGCATCGAGCAATGAAGCATTCGACAGTAAGGGCCACCAGCGCGCACGGTGAAAAGCCAGATCGTCGGATTTGGGAGTTTCTTCGAGCGCGTGCTGTTGAAACAACTCACGCACCGAGGTGGGGAACTGCTCCAGCAGCCCGTACTTCTCGGCGATGGTGTAGCAGTCTTCGACGGTGGTGGAATCCGGCATGGTCGGGCCCGAGGCCAGGGCGTTGGGGGTACCGTCGGGGACATCGGAGACCAGCAACGATACCTGCTGAGCTGCCGGGGCAGCGACCGCCATCCTTCCACCCTTGATGGCGGAGAGATGCTTGCGAATCGTATTGATCTCGGCAATGGGAGCGCCGGAGTGCACCAGCGCCTGGTAGGTGGCGATCAAATCTTGCAGCGAAATTTCGTCGTCAATCGGTTTCTCTGCGATCGATGACCCACCCCCGCTGAGCATGAAAATCACCAAAGACGACGCATTCTGAGCGTTCAGCGATTTCAGTATGGCTTCCGCGGCACGGATTGATTCCTGATTGGGCAGAGGATGGCCTCCGCGAAAGTAGCGAAAGCCCCTGACCTGTGAAGGTGGATCGAAAGAACTGGCCACGATCCCTTCGAAACGATTGCCCGCCTGCATCTCGAGCGAATTGACCATGGCGTGCGCCGCTTTGCCGATGGAGATCACCAGCACTCGGTTATAAGAATCGAGATCGTGCAGGTCCTCGCAAATGCGAAGCACGCCGCGATCGCAGTCGACGTGGCGCTGGAATGCCCGGTCAATGCTGGCTTCCGCGAGAGCATGCTCAAACAGATGACGTACAGTGACCCGCATGTCCAAGGAAAGCTTCGCACGGTCGGCTGGGGATGATGGCATCTGCAAGAATTATAAAAGGCGTAGTCTTTCGTAGCGCCGGCGTCCCGCCGGCTGTCGCGAGGGCGTCCCGCCCTCGCAGGAGGCGAGCAAGCTGCTAGGAGGTCACGAACTTCCCGACCCACTGCTCAATCGCGTCTCGCATTTCGCGCAATCGTCCCTCAAAAAAATGATCGCCACCCGGAATCAAAACCAGCTTCTTCGGATCTGCGGCGGTACTAACGACCGCCTCCAACTTTGCCGGCGTTCCAAACTGATCGCGATCGCCGCTTACAAACAGCTTCAACTTGGAACAGGATGCCAGAAAGCCAAAGTCATAGGTGCGATCGTCAATCGGCGACACGGGCAGGCCCAGTCCGATCGCGGCCTTCACCCGCGCATCGGGACAGGACGCTCGCAAACCGACCGCTGCGCCAAACGAGAATCCGGCGAAGATTAGCGGCAAATGAAACTCACGATCAATCCAGTCCAGCGCGGTCCGAACGTCATCCAGCTCGCCGGTTCCCTGATTGTGCTCGCCCTGGCTCAGGCCGGTCCCGCGAAAATTGAAGCGCAGCACCGGAAATCCAAAGCCGTTCAACGCCTTCATGGCGTGAAAGACCACTTTGTTGTGCAGCGTGCCGCCGTACAACGGATGAGGATGGCAGACGACCGCGGCGTAGCCGGCATCGGCAGTTCCGGCATTGAGCAGTGCTTCGAGGCGCCCGGCAGGGCCATCCAGAAACAGGGAGCGGATTGCGCTGGCTTGCGTACTCATTGGATTCACTAAGCATAGCAGCCCAATCGAAACGACCTCTGTGTCCTCCGTGGTTCAACGAAGTCAACCACGGAGGACGGTAGTGGTGCAATTTGTCTGCGGGCAATCCAACTCTTGTCATTCCGAAGCCGGGTTTATCGGCGAGGAATCTGCTTGCTGCCAGCGAGTGCAACAGCAGATTCCTCGCGCGGCCAAGCCGCGCTTCGGAATGACAAGTCCCTTAGAGATTTGAAACTACACCTCTACCCGGAGGACACAGAGGACACGGAGATCGCTCGGACTCATGTATCCTGACGCGCATGGATGCCGTCGCCCTTACCCGCCAGCTCGTGGACATCGAGTCCATCACCGGAAACGAAGGCCCGGTGGGCGATTTCCTGCACGCTGAATTGCTCCGGCGAGGCTTCAAGGCGGACAAGATTCCCATCGAAGGCGCGCGCTGCAACGTGTTCGCTGTGTTCCCCGAGCAGCCCCGACCGGCGGTAGTCTTCTCTACCCATATGGATACGGTCCCGCCATTTATACCATCGTCCGAAGATGCATCTCGCGTGTATGGCCGTGGCTCGTGCGATGCCAAAGGAATCATCGCCATCCAGGTGGAGGCAGCCGAACGATTACACCGGGAAGGCCTTCATGTGGGACTGCTGTTTGTGGTTGGAGAGGAGCGAGACAGCCTCGGCGCCAAAGTGGCAAACGAGAAGCCTCCGGGATGCAAATTTCTGGTGAATGGCGAGCCCACGGAAAACCGGGTCGCAATCGCGTCCAAAGGAGCATTGCGCGTCGAGGTGATCGCGGAAGGGCGTATGGCGCACTCAGCTTATCCCGAGTTAGGTGAGTCGGCGATCGACAAGCTGTTGGTGGCGCTCGCCCGCCTGCGCGAGATGAAACTGCCGGTTGCCGACGGCATCGGGCCATGCACGCTCAACATTGGCGTGATCGAAGGCGGCCGCGCTCCCAATGTGATCCCGGACAAAGCGCGGGCGCAATTGCTCTATCGGTTGGTCGGACCATCAGAACAATTGAAGCAGGAGATTGTGGCCGCCGTCGGAGATCTGGCGAAAGTTGAGTTTGTGCTCGAAATTCCATTTGTCCGCCTGCGCACACTCGAAGGCCTTCCCACCATGGTCGCGGCTTTCACCACCGACATTCCCGCACTTAGCAATTGGGGAGAGCCTCTGCTGGTCGGTCCGGGGTCGATTCATGTCGCCCACACCAACGGTGAATTCGTCGAAAAGAAACAGTTGCGGGACGCGGTGGATTTGTATTGCTCGATCGCCAGACAGCTGGAAAAATGGCGCTGAATCTTGACGGCTCTCCCGAGGTGTCCCGCGGGGGAGGACACCCCACGACAGCTGCGCTACGAAGAAAACCTGCCGAGTGGCCCCTCGCCTCGGAGGGTCAAAAAAACAACTAAGCAAACTCCAGCCGCTTGAGCTTGATGCGGTCGGCGCGAACCTGGGAGAGCTCGTAGTGGGCCTGCTGCGTGAGCCATGTCGCTGCACTGCCTCCGAAAACCTTGGACAGACGTACCGCCATCTCCGGAGATATTCCACGCTTCCCATTCACCAGTTCTGACAGTGTGGTACGGGTAACGCCAAGGGCAGCAGCGGCTTGCGTGATTGTCAGGCCCAGAGGCTCAATACACTGGCGCAGCACAAAACCGCCAGGGTGCGGTGGGTTTTTCATCGGCATCGGTCAACTCCTTCAGTGGTAATCGACACAATCAACATCAAGTACGTTGCCATCCGCAAAGCGGAAAATCACCCGCCAGTTAGCGCGAACCGTTACCGCCCAAAAGCCTTTTAGATCGCCTTTAAGCTGATGCAAACGAAAGCCCGGCAGATCTATGTCCGCGACGGTACTGGCGGCATCGAGACGGGCAAGAATGTCCCGCAGCTTTGTCACCTGTTCCCTCATCACGCCACGATACACTTAACTCATGACCACCCAGACCCTCAACTCGCTCTCCAAGGCATCTTCCGCGTACCTGCGTTCGGCCATGCACCAGCCCATCCAGTGGAATGAATGGGGCCCGGAAGCCTTTGCCACGGCGCAGCGCGAGAACAAACCGATCCTGCTCGATATCGGCGCGGTCTGGTGCCACTGGTGTCATGTGATGGACCGCGAATCCTACGACGATCCCGAAGTGGCGCGGATCGTGAATGAGCTCTTCGTCGCGGTGAAAGTTGATCGGGATGAGCGCCCCGACATTGACAGCCGGTATCAGGTCGCCGTCAGCGCCATCAGCGGACAGGGCGGTTGGCCGCTGACAGCTTTTCTTACTCCCGACGGCAAGCCGTTCTACGGCGGCACTTACTTTCCTCCTCACGAAAATTATGGACGTCCCAGTTTCAAGCGAGTGCTGCAGTCCATCGCGGACGCGTATCACCAAAAAAATACTGAAGTGGTGGACCAGGCGCAGATGGTGGAAGTTGCGATCTCCCGGGCCGAGTCTTTCGCCGGTGGCAGCGGAGATCTCTCTCCCAGAGTGATTGACGCGATTGTGGAATCCGCCCTCAAGATGTTTGATCCGCAGAACGGCGGTTTCGGAAGCGCGCCTAAATTCCCGCATCCCGCCGTCCTCGATCTCCTGATGGACCAGTACGCGCGCACGAGAGACGAGAAGCTGCGGGAAGTTTTCGTACCCACGCTGGAGAAAATGGCGCGCGGTGGTGTCTATGACCAGCTCGCCGGCGGATTTCACCGCTACTCGGTGGACGAGCACTGGATCGTGCCTCACTTCGAAAAGATGTGCTACGACAATTCAGAACTGCTGAAGAATTTCGTCCACGCCTACCAGGTGACCGGCTCGGAATTTTTTGCGTCCGTGGCTCGCGACATTATTCGCTGGATGGATGAGTGGCTCAGCGACCGCGAACGCGGCGGGTTCTATGCCTCACAGGACGCTGACTATTCGATGGACGATGACGGCGACTATTTCACCTGGACGCGAGCGGAGATGCAGGCCGTCCTGACCGAAGAGGAATCGGCAGTCGCAGGTTTGCACTATGACGTCAACGAAGTCGGAGAGATGCACCACAATCCGGAGAAAAATGTTCTGTATGTGCGGGCTTCCGTCGATGAAATTTCAAAGCGCCTGAAGCTGACCGAGGAAGCCGTGCGTGCATTGCTGGACTCTGCCCGGACAAAGATGTATGCCGCCCGTCTGAAGCGGCCGACACCATACGTTGACAAGACCATCTACGTGGGATGGAACTCGCTCTGCGCCTCGGCCTACCTGGAGGCGGCGAAGGTACTCGATCTCGACGGGCCCAAACACTTCGCGCTGCGCTCGCTGGATCGCGTCCTCGCCGAAGCATGGCAAGCGGAGGAGGGTCTGCAGCATGTGCTCGCCTATTCCGACCCGGCAGCGGAGAAACGCGTGGTCCCCGGCCTGCTCGACGATTACGCCTTCACCGCAGTCGCCTGCCTCGACGCCTACGAGGCGACCGCCGACCTGAGTTATTTCAAATTCGCACAGCGCATCGTGGACAAGATGGTGGAACGGTTTTTCGACTCCGTATCTGGGGGATTTTTCGATACTGCCGCAGGTGGGACCGAGAAAATCCTCGGTGTGCTCGGAACGCGTCGGAAACCGTTTCAGGATTCACCGACTCCTGCCGGGAATTCCGTGGCTGCCATCGCTCTACTCCGTCTCTACGCTTTCACCAACCAGCAAAGCTATCGCGAGCAAGCGGAACGCACATTGGAGTTGCCGGCTGCGATGGCGGGGAAGTTTGGAATTTTCGCCGCCACCTACGCCATTGCGGCGGTGCATTTCCTGCAACCTCATACTCAGATCGTGGTCATCGGAGAAGACGATCGGGCAGACCAGCTGCGCGCCATCGCCTCCGGCTTCTTTGCCTTTAACACAACGGTGCTCAAGCTGGCGGCGAGCAAAGTGGTTCCGCAAAATCTTCCGCCCGCTCTTGCGGAGACGATACCTCAGCTGCCCGCAGTCAACGAAGGTAGGTCGGTGGCGGTTGTCTGCACCGGATTCAGTTGCCAGCCTCCGATCACGGATCCGGAGCAGCTCCGCCGCAGCCTGGACGTCGCATTGAAAAATTCGCGCTGAAGAAATCACTACGAAGAACGCTGACCGAACATCCTGTTTTTCAGCGGACAAAAAAACAGGGCTGACCGCGCGATTCGCAATCGGTCAGCCCATCAGGTCCAAAGCCACTTGCGCGGCTAATTAACAGCCTTTTACTAACCCCTCTTGCCTATCGCTTCGAGCAATTGGGATTGTTTGGATTGCACAATGGCATCGGGCCCAGTTCTGCGTTGAGTATCGGGGTCGCGATTGCCACGTACGTGCAAGCCAAACCTACCATCAGGATCAACATCCTGACCGCACGTTTCATGGTTGTTCTCCTTACGCTGCGAAGTTCCTGGGAGGAAACCTCGCGGTTGCGGAATTATACAGAAGCGCATACGCGCGTCCAGTCTTTTCTGAACACACCCCTCGCAGACGCTCGCGAATTCGCGATTTGAGACGATTGAGCAATAACACCGCAGCACGTGAAAGTGTCGCGCATGGAAACTGGGCGGAGCGTTCACCATGGTTTAGCTACGGATCGCGATCTTTGCTCAAGTACTAGATGAGGGGTAGCGGGAAGAACGAAGTCAATCGAGAGGGGGTGAAACAAAAATCAGCAGGAGATGAAACGATTAGTGAACCCGGCGACTTTGGGCCGGAACGGAATGGATACCGCCACGGATGGAGATTGCTGGCTCCGCCACGGAATCGGGCGCCGCCGTCTTCGGAGAGTAGTCGGCCTGAGTGCGAGAGAAAGCGCGATCGACCATGCTCTCGAACATGGGGATGAGCGAATCGGCCTGAGCCGGAGTCTGAATATCGGAAAGTCCGCGCTCCCATCGGTGCGACGCAAACAACTCAGTTTCCGGCGCACGCGCTGCGCTCTTGATCAGCGAATAACCTAACCAGACCAGGATCGCAACGTTGTAAGCCACCAGGTTGATCACGTGGACCGCATTGTCTGATGCGTGGCCGCTCACGTGGAAAGCCAGAGTGCCCAGCTCGACCCCGGCCGATAAACCCAGGCCCATCGAAAGCCCGAAGCTCTGCTGCTTCCACGACACTCCAAGGTACCTGGAGAAAACCAGCAGAAACAAAACCAGTCCAACCTGGGCCACGCGCACGCAACGGGTCACGGTGATGACCGCCTGCACGATTGGCCCCTGATCCCCTGTCGGGCTCGAAGCCGCTACCACGAAGGCAACGAGCGACATGACCAAAGCGGCCCACTTGAAAAGTACGGAACCGAGATCTTTCAGAGTGTAGTAAGGGCGAAACACATCCAGGAAAATCTCGTAGATCACCATAAACCCTAGAACGAGATTTACCGCCGCACATGCCCAGTAGCACCAGAAGAACGCCGTGTAACTGACGCTTACCCATTGCGATGACATTGGGAAAAGGATCCCGAACGCCACAATCTGGAAGCAGATGTATGAGAAGAAGACGGGAAACGCCCTATGCATTTTGTAGCGAAACATCGTCGCCGCCACCGCCAATTGAAGTATGGGGTGGGCGATCCACAGCACGGTTTGTTGGTCAGCGGTCATCAACCTATTCTTCTGCCAGCCGGGGGCGCCTCGGTTGACGGAAATGCTGCGATTAGACTTCTCTTATGCATACCTTAGCAGGTCGCCTCAAACGGTCAATGTACCAAGGTAATCGAAAGTAATGGTTACCGTAATGAGACGTAATGAGGCTGAACAGGAGTGAACGATCACAGACATTGTGGGGACAGCCGCGCCTCGGCTGTCCCCACGTGGTAGCGAAGATTACTGATTTTGATCTAGATAGAAAGTATCAAGCACATGACCTTTGCTGTCGATCAACAAGACTCGCCCGCCATAGACGACACGCTCCAGATCGCTCGGTAGACGGGGCAACTGGTCCTCACAGGCCAGAGGCAGGGACTGCGCCTGGTTCATGACGTCGGAAGGCAAGCTGCCGCCACGGTGTATCTGACGATCTGATCCGGATGGAAGTTCGGGCCGCTGGGTTACGCCGGGCAGGTCGGAGGCATGTTCATTCACACAGCTTCGGATCGTCCTGCGGTCGCGCAGGGTAAACAGTGGCGTGTTGTCGTCCGCGGGTGTCGCCGAATCCGAAGGTGGCAGGGGTGTCGGAAGAAGGAGGCAGCGGGTGCAGGCGGCAACGCTTGACTGGAAGATGAGTTGGCCGGAGGCGACGCAGGCTGGGATGCCGACGAAGTCACAAACGTGAGGACAGCTTCCGAATCCACCACTGCCGGCTTCTTGCCGGTCGCGGCAGCCGCGCCCGTTCCGGCGGCACCGCCGGCCACCGTGCCAATCGCGGCGCCTTTGCCTCCGCCCGCGATGGCCCCGATCACGGCGCCGAGGGCCGCTCCTCCGCCGATTTTGGTGACATTGCTTTTTGCGTGCGATTCGCCTTTGATGACCAGTGGCTCTACATTGATCGAAGCCGCAACTGTTCCTGAGCTCACGGTATTCAGAACCAGGTCGAGCTCACCCGGCTCGCTGAGCCGGCCGGTGGGATGTGCATCGGTGACGCGGCCGATGACGTCGGCGCCCTTGGGATAGACTTCCCGGCCATTCACTTGAATCGCTTCGTCCAGGGTGCCGCGGAATGTGTCCCCCACCTGGGTCTTTTCACTGCTCAGGTTGTCAATCATGCGCACGCGGATCGAAGTGCCGGAGGGAATCTCCAGAGATTTCTGGCCTTGCGCTGACAGCACCAGCAGGAACGCCAACCCGGTACTCAGGAGCGAGAGATGCTTGCGGTTCATGTTGTTTTCACCTCGTTGAAATTTCGCCGGCCAGACGAAGTTGCGCTCTTCTTGGGATGCAACCACCCGCTCTCTGGCTGCACACATATCTCCGGCAATCGGCGTATCAATTCCCAGTCCCGAAGAAAATAAAGTACGAGCAAGCCCAAAGATTCGCGGGAATCGATGCCCGGGGACGAGTAGTGAGAATGATGTTGTAGTCGCCCGAAATTTCCAGATGGTCGAGCACCGACGACCCAGTTTGTGGGGCCACGGTTGCGAGGTATTCGAGGAAGTCGTAGACCTCCGCCCCACCCTGATAGTCCTGCGCTGCGAAGGACAGTTCAGCATTTGCTTCCGCGAAGTGCCAGCTCAGTGATGCCGCAGCCGTCACTGCATTTTCGTAAGCCTGTTCGGAAACATTTCCCGGACCGGGATTATCGAAAACGATGCGCAGCTTGCGTTCGTCCTCGCGGCTGAATTCGCGGACTTTCAGCGATCCCGACTTGGCGGTGGCTTTCCAGTCCACGTGTCGGGCCGAATCTTCCGGCATGTACTCACGAATCAGATATAGATCGTCGCCGCGGCCGCGGGCAAAGCTCTCAAATTCGCCGGTGATCATCGGGATGATTTCAAAGAATTCGTCGGTCGTCTCAACCGGGGGATAGACCAGGATCTCGCGCGCCAGAGCCACACGCCGGGTCTTGGTAAGAAAAGCAAAGGGAAAGCGTGTAGCCAGGCCAAAGCTATTTTGTTGATAACGCCCGCGACGCTGAAAGCATAGTTCCAACTCGGCCGTTAGCTCAGCTGTCGGGGGAATGTACGGGAAGTAAGCCGACTGGGTGAAGATTCCCGGCGGAGTCGCGCCGGTGTCGGCGATACGCCGAAACTGGCGGTCCGGCAGTCTGACCCACTCTTGACCCGCGGGCCGTCCGGGCGGAAAGCCGAAAGTCGTGGGCACTGATTGCCACTTCGCCGATGCTTTCGGCTTGATCGGGACGACGCTGATCGAGAACGAAGGCAGCCATCGGCGACGGTTCCGAATTACGATCTTGCCCAGCGTGGGACGACCGGCGAAAACCTGCTCGGGCAAACGCACATCCAGTTCAAGATCGCGCAGCACGATCGCCGACGCAAGGCCCGATACCAGGACCGCCGCCAGCATCGCGGCCACAATCACGTAAAGCAGATTGTTTCCGGTGTTGAGCGCCGCAACCCCGATCAAAAGCACGGTGACGACGTAGATGATGCCTACTCCAGTCACGTCGTAATTGAATGCATCACGAACCCGTCCACCCGCTACCCGGCGTGCAAGATACGGAACCGTGGTCAGCCCCACAACGACTGCCAGGACCAATGCGATCGAGGACAGAATGACCGTGGTCCAGAGACTGCCCGATTCGCGCGCCACTGTCGAGAAAAGTGCAGCAGCAAAAGCGAGGACCAGTCCCAGGAGCGCCAGCAAAAAGCGTTTCCACACTTCCGACATTTCAATCTGGAGAAATCGGATACGCGATTGAAGCGCCGGGGCCGGCGCTGCGGAAATTGCGGGATCAGCCATGGGCACGATTCACCGTTTCGAGGTTAGCATTGCCACGACCGAGCATCAATCCGTTTTGGGTTGACCAGTGATCCGCCGTAACCATGCGGTTGCCTTCTCGGCGGCGAGGTCGGCGGTGCGGCCGATTTTGGGGAACCGCTCGCGCACCTTGGTCAAGAGGCGGTGCGCCCACACATATTCCGACGAAAGAATGATCAACCCAATCAGCAGAAAGAGCACACCCTGCAAGATGGGCAAGAACAGACCCACAATTCCGAGCAAGATGAATGCCCAGCCCACAATCAGGACCAGAATTCGCTTGGTATAAGCTTTCACGGATTCTCATGTGGGGCGGGCGCCCTCGCCCGCCGCTTTTGACTTTCTTGAAGGTATCAGGCGCAATGCGCATGTGGTGGAAAATACCGTGGCAATCCCGAACTTTCGTCTTCAGGCTTAAGAGAAATGTTTCGAGAGAAACGCAATCACCGATGAATTGAATTGATCGGGAACCTCTTCGTAAGGCAAATGCCCGACGCCGTCAAATGTTTCAACCTCGCAATGTCTGAACACCTGGCGCAACTGTTCCGCTGAACTCGGACTGACCGCCGTGTCCTTGCTCCCCCAGAGAAGCAGCGTCGGAATGTTCGCGATGCGAGGTAGCGCGGACTCCAAGTCTGCAAGATCGTGGTTCCATGACCTCACCACGCCCAGACCATAGTTGAGCGTCCCGGGAATCTTGAAGGCCGCCGAATATCCGGCGAGCGTGCCGGGAGTGATCCGCCTGGGATCGCCGTAAAGCCGGCGCAGTAACGTGTCATGAATAATTCCCAGACCCGGTTCGCAGCGCAGGAGGAGCCAGGAAACGAGCGTGCTGCTTAGAAAAGGCGCGAGGCGCCTTCCGTGGGACGACCAGGGGTTCACGGGAGCGACCAGAATCAGGCTTCTCACTCGCTCAGGCGCTAGAGCCGCCGCCCGCATCGCGATTGCGCCGCCATGCGACGTTCCCAACAGATCAAAGGAATGGACGCCAACGCCGTCGAGAAAACGCAGCAGACGTGCGGCCTGCGCCCGGAAGCCAACATTCGCGCTGGGTGGGCGGTCGGAAAAACCCGCGCCCGGCATGTCCACCGCGTACACCGTGGCTTTCTCCGCCAGCACTGGCAGAGTGAATCGCCAGGAAAATGAGTATCCCAGCAATCCATGCAACAGAAGCAGCGGCGGACCGGAACCGCCACGCAGATAGCGCATGCGGTGGCCATCGAGCTCGGACCAGCATTCGTCAGCCGGCATCGAATGGTGAATGTTGGTTTGGATTTCTGTTCCCTGAGTCAACTGGATTTTCTTTTCTCCGGACAACTCTGTAACCGTGGCAATCCTCTATGTAAGTGATATCGCCTCTATTGCCTTTTTTTGCGCGGGGAGCTTCGGCTCTCCGCATTTTGTTTCGGTTACGCCGGCCGCTTTTTCCGCAATAGTTTCTTGAGCACGCGCATGCCTTTATCCACGTGCTTCTCCTGCAGCAGGAAGGGCGGCAGGAAACGCAGGACCGAGTCCTGTGTGCTGTTGAAGAGCACCCCTTCAGCCAGCGCCTCCTCGACGATGGGACGCGCCGGAATGGCGAGTTGCAGACCCTGGATCAGTCCGCGTCCACGAACTTCTTTTACCGCGGCATTTCGTCCGGCCAGAGCCTTCAACTGCTCCTGCAGATAAGTCCCCACTCGCATCACATTCTCCAGCAGCTTTTCCTCCTCGACGATCGCCAGGTATTCGAGCGCGACGCGACAAGCCAACGGACCGCCACCGAAAGTTGTGCCATGCTGTCCGGCGGAAATCGCGGAAGCAAATTCTTCTTTCGCCAGGAAAGCACCCAAGCGGCAGGCCCGCGGCGATCGGTTTGGCGATAGCGACGATGTCGGGCGTCACACCGAATGCCTGAAAGGCGAAGATTGTTCCGGTACGGCCGAGGCCGCATTGGATCTCATCGAAGATCAGGGCCGCGCGATGACGGTCGGCCAAGGCCCGGCACTCCTGCAGAAATTCGGTCGAGCATTCGTAGATGCCACCCTCGCCGAAGATCGGTTCGAGCACGATGGCGCAAGTCTGGTCGTTGATGGCATCGCGTAACGCTTCGAGATCATTGCGCGGGACAAACTTGACGTCTTCGAGCAGCGGTTCGAATCCCTTGCGATATTTGTCCTGCCCGGTCAGCGACATGGCGCCGAAAGTTCGTCCGTGATACGAGCCCTCGAGGGCGACCAACTGGCTCTTGGCTTCTCCCCCGGCGCGGTGTCCGGCCAGCCGGGCCAGCTTGATCGACCCCTCGATGGCCTCGGTGCCGCTGTTTGAGAAAAATGCGCGATTCAAGCCCGAGAGTTGGCAGAGTTTTTCGGCCAGACGTCCCTGGTATTCGTTGTAGTAGAGGTTGGAAAAGTGGATCGCCCGAGCGGCCTGCTCGCGGATAACCTTGACCACCCGGGGATGGGCGTGGCCGAGCGCGTTCACCCCGAGGCCGGCCACGAAATCCAGGTAGCGATTGCCTTCGGAGTCGTAGAGGAAAACTCCTTTGCCCCGATCCAGAGCGATGGGGTACCGGTTGTAGGTCGGCAAAAGGAAACGGCGCTCGCGCTCGATAATTTCGTCTGTCTTGGTCATGGGAAGTAGCAATTCTAGTCGGACTCGCTGGCGATATGGGACTCTCTTTGCGTCCTTTGCGGAGTTCTTTGCGACCTCTGCGGTCAAAGCGTTTGACCGCAAAGGTCGCAAAGGAAGCCGCAGAGGACGCAAAGAAAACCGTCGTGACCGTACTCCGTTAAACTTCTGGTGCGCATGGAGTTACCAAACTACACAGAAGCCTTCCAAAAAACATAGCTTTACTTCCACAGGCCTTCTATAATCGGGAAAGTCTTTTGGTTGAAACGAGTTAGAGGTTCTCCCTTGCGTCCTGTCGTGGCCCCCGACGTGCTTAACCCTTTTTCGGGTAATTCCCCCGCCCTCAACCAGGAGCCGTTGCGGTCGATGAACCGGGACTTCCAAATCCGCTTTACAGCCGGCCTGCTTATTCTTTTGACCACGGCTGCCGTAGTTCTGGCCTGGATCAATTTTCAAAAGGAAGCCGAGTTCCAAATCCCATCTGACGGCGTCTGGTGGATGGAACAGGCCGGAAACGACAATGGACTGGTCGCCAACCGCGTGGAGCCTAACGGCCCCGGCGACAAGGCCGGTATTCGGGCAGGCGATCGGCTGACCGCGATCAACCAGCACGACGTAAAAGACACCACCACACGGATGCGTCAGGTTTACCGCGTAGGCGCCTGGTCGAAGGCGACGTACTCGCTGGTACGACAATCCGTCCCGCTGGACACGACCGTCATCCTCATTCCGGCCGAGCGCTCGCTGAACTTCTGGTTGCGCTTCATTGCCCTGATCTACCTGGGCATCGGCCTCTATGTCCTGCTGCGGCGCTGGACCGCGCCCGAGTTCGACGCACTTCTACATTTTCTGCCTGGTGTCGTTCATTTTTTACGCCTTCAAGTTCACCGGGAAGCTGAACCAGTTTGACTGGACCATCTACTGGGGCAACGTTACGGCCTGGTTGCTGCAGCCGGCGCTGTTCCTGCACTTTGTCCTCACGTTCCCGGAGAAGCGAGCTTTTGTCCGCAAGAATCACTGGATCATCCCGGCAATTTATGTCCCTGGGATGCTGCTGCTCGGGACGCATATCTTCGCCCTTCGGGTGCTGAAGGCCAGTGAGCGGCTGCGCTGGAACCTCGACCGTGTGCAAATGGGCTACCTGGCTCTGTTCTTCGTGATTGCTGCGGCAGTCTTGTGGAACAGCTACCGCCGGGCCAGCACCCCGATTCTCCGCCAGCAGCTCAAGTGGGTAACGCGCGGCACCATTCTTGCAATCGCGCCCTTCACGCTGTTTTACGTCGATCCCTTACCTGACCGGCGCGATGCCGAGTTCGGCGATGAAGGTGTCCGTTCTGTCGCTGGGTCTGCTCCCCCTCACGTTCGGATACGCCATCTTCCGCTACCGCTTGATGGACGTTGATCTGATTTTCAAGCGCGGCATGGTGTACACGCTGGCAGCGGGCGCGATCGTTGGAGTGTATTTCGCCGTAGTGGCCGGCGTGGCGGAACTGGTCCACACCCAGGTGCCGAGCTCGGGCCCATTTGGGCTCGTCCTGGCCATGGTGGTGACTGCGCTGTTGTTTGATCCGGTACGCAAATGGATCCAGGAGCGGATTGACCAGTTCTTCTATCGCACCCGCTACGACTATCGCAAGACGCTGATTGAGTTTGGCCGCGAGCTCAGTGCGGAAACCGATCTCGACCGTATGCTGAGTTCAGTGGTGGATCGCCTTTCGCGAACCTTGCTGGTCGACCGCATGGCTATTTTCCTGTCGGCCGGCGAGCCGCCCCAGTTCCTGCTGGCGACATCGTTTGGTATGACCCAGACCAGCGGACTCGACTTGAACTTCCTCAGCGCCCCGCGGCCGGAGACCGAAGCAGGACATCTTTTCCTCGAAAACGTTCACCAGGTCCCGCGCGAGACGGCCAGCGCGCAGCAGACCATCGCCAAGCTCGACCTCAACTACTACATTCCCTGTCGTGCCCAGCAACGTACGATTGCATTCCTTGGCCTGGGCAAGACAGTCGAAGGCGACTTCCTGACCAGCGAAGACATCGAGTTGCTCGAAACTCTGGCCGGCTACATCGGCATTGCTATCCAGAATGCGCGGCTGTATGCATCGCTCGAACAGAAGGTTGCCGAGTACGAACGCCTGAAGGACTTCAACGAAAATATCGTCGAGTCCATCAACGTCGGCGTTATGGCCGTTGATCTGGCGGACCGCATCGAATCCTGGAACTCACAGATGGAAGTCATGTACGCGCTGCCCCGCTGGCAGGCGCTGACCCGTCCGTTGAGCGAGGTATTTCCCGCGGAGTTTGTACAGGAGTTCTACCGGGTGCGCCAGAATCCCGGGATCAACAACCTGTACAAATTCCGGCTGGCGACACCGACTGGCGAAAGCCGCATGGTGAACGTTGCTATCGCACCTCTGGTCACACGCAAGTTCAACGTGATCGGGCGGCTGATCATCGTTGACGACATCACGGAACGCATTGATCTCGAATCGCAACTCTCACAGGCGGACAAGCTTTCCTCGATCGGCCTGCTCGCCGCCGGCGTGGCGCACGAAGTGAACACGCCGCTGGCCGTGATTTCCTCTTACGCGCAGATGCTTTCGAAGCAGTTGCAGGATGATCCGCAAAAAGGCGGGCTGCTGGAAAAGATTACCCGGCAGACGTTCCGGGCTTCGGAGATTGTGAACAACCTGCTGAATTTCTCACGCACCAGCGGAACGGAATTCACCGAGGTAAACATCAACAAGATTATCGGCGACACCATGGCGCTGCTGGAGCACCAGTTCAAGATCACCAAGATCAGGGTCGAGGACGACCTGGCCGACCATCTGCCGCTGATCAGCGGCAACTCTGGACGCCTGCAGCAAGTTTTCCTGAACCTGTTCCTGAACGCGCGGGACGCCATGCCTGAAGGCGGAACCCTTCGAGTGGCCACGTCGAACGGCGATGGCGTGAGCGTAGTCGTGTCCGACACCGGGACCGGCATTGCGCAGGAACACATCCAGCGCATCTACGATCCGTTTTTCACGACCAAGTCTGCGCCGCGCGAGGGACAGGGCAAAGGCACCGGTCTTGGCCTGTCGGTGACCTACGGAATTATTCAAGAGCACGCCGGAAAGATCCGCGTCGAAAGCCCGCCCGGCCAGGGCACGACCTTCTACCTGGATTTCCCGCTTACGAGGAAGGCTGTCAATGTCTGAACTGGCCACGATGCCGCGACATGGCGTGGGCGAGAATGCGTCCGCGGGTTCCGTACTGATCATTGACGACGAGGCTGCCATCCGCGAGTCGCTGGAGACTTTGTTGGAGATGGAAGGCTACGATGTGCAATCGGCCGCCACGGCCGACGAGGGTATGACGCGCATCGGGAACCGCCCGTACGACCTGGTGCTGCTCGACCTGGCGCTGCCCGACCGCAACGGAATCGATCTGCTGGCGGAGCTTCACGTTCACGACCCGCAGCTGGCCGTCATCATGATCACCGCCTACGGCACGGTAGAAAACGCCGTTAAGGCGATGCAGGCCGGCGCCACGAACTTCGTTCAGAAGCCGTGGGACAACGAAAAACTCCTGGCTGACATTCGCACCGCGGTCGCCCGCCATCGCACGGAAGCGGAGAACGTTCAACTCAAGCGTGCCCTCAAGCAGCGCTACAACTTCGAAAACATCGTGGGCAAAAGCGAGCCCATGTTGAAAATTTTCGACCTGGTGGCGCAAGTGGCGCCGAGCCGCTCCACCATACTTCTGCAGGGTGAGAGCGGGACCGGCAAAGAGCTGATCGCCAAAGCAATCCATTTGAATTCGCCGCGGCGCGACCGGGCGTTTGTCCCGGTCAACACCGGCTCGATGCCGCCGGATCTGCTCGAATCCACGCTCTTCGGGCACGTCAAGGGCGCATTCACCAGCGCCATCGCGTCCAAGAAGGGCCTGTTTGAAATTGCCGACCGCGGAACACTGTTCCTCGACGAGATCGGTACCATGAGCATGGACACGCAGAGCAAGATCCTGCGCGTGCTGCAGGATCGAAAGTTCATGCATCTGGGCGGCGTCCATGAAATTCAGGCCGACGTGCGCATCATCGCGGCCACCAACGTGGACCTGAAACAGCTGGTCCGAGAAGGCAGGTTCCGCGACGACCTGTTCTATCGCCTGAACGTCATTACGGTTGACCTTCCGCCGCTGCGACAACGAAGAGAAGACATCCCGCTACTGGTGGATTTCTTCCTCACCCGGTATTCGGACGAAAACGAGCGTCCGCGGCGAAGAATGACGCCGGAAGGGCTGCGCCCGCTGCTTTCCTATTCGTGGCCGGGAAACGTGCGCGAACTGGAAAATGTGATTGAGCGGGCGGTCGTCCTATCCTCCGGCCAGGACGTCGGGGCCGACCTGCTGCCCGACGTAATCGTGGGCCGCGGCACTCCGGTTCCGATGATGGAACATCGCGGTGACGCTTCCCTCTTCGATATCGTGGAAGACTGCGAACGCCACATCATCCTCGACATGCTGGAGAAATGTAACTGGAACCAGACCGAGGCCGCCGAACGCTTCCATGTGCCGCTGTCCACCCTGAACCAGAAAATCAAGCGCCTGAATATTGAGATTAAGAAGAAAGTCAGGGAATAGGGCGGTTTGCGTAGCGCCGCCGTCCCCGCGGCTGTCGTGGGAGGCGTCCCGCCCCCACTGCGAGGGCAGGATGCCCTCGTGACAGCCGGCAGGATGCCGGCGCTACTAACTCCTCCAGCGCCAACCTTCTGCTATAGTTCCTCACATAGAGGCCACACTGCATGGCAGCTGGGGACATACAGATCCCG
The DNA here is from genome assembly GCA_963812835.1 of Terriglobia bacterium. Classification (GTDB taxonomy): domain Bacteria; phylum Acidobacteriota; class Terriglobia; order Terriglobales; family Acidobacteriaceae; genus JAIQFF01. The sequence goes on along the minus strand of CAWEWN010000004.1, from coordinate 233,789 downwards.
CTTAGATCGCCCGCTGATTTCGCCAAGGAGAAGGTCGCGGCGCTCCAGGACTACGCCTTGCTCACCGGCCAGTCTCTGGCCAATCTTTTCCGCCGCCCGTTGTATGTCACCGACATGATCCAGCAGGCCGACCTGATCGGCGTCGGTTCCCTGCCGATCGTCATTCTTACCGGCGGCTTCACCGGCGCGGTGCTGGCTCTCAACAGCGCCAGCACGCTTTCGCGGTTTGGCTCACTCACTCTCATCGCCCAACTGGTTTCGGTCGGCATGGTCACCGAACTGGGACCGGTCATCACCGGACTCATGGTCGCGGGCCGCAACTCTTCCGGGATGGCCAGCGAACTGGGCTCGATGACCGTGACTGAGCAAATCGACGCCATGCGCGCGCTGGGCACCGATCCCACCAAGAAGCTGGTCACGCCGCGAGTGGTGGCCACCGTGATCATGCTCTTTTTTCTGACCATCATTTCCGACCTGCTGGGCCTGGTAGGCGGGAACATGGTGTCGAGCCTTTTGCTGGGGCTGGACTCGCGGCAGTACTGGACGTCGGCCTGGCAGTCGCTGGTCTGGCGCGACCTTATCTCGGGGCTTATCAAGCCGATCATGTTCGGATTTGTAATCTCTACCGTCGGCTGCTATTTCGGCATGTCGACGCGCGGCGGCACGCAGGGCGTTGGTCGCTCCACCACACAGGCCGTCGTGGTCGCGTCGGTCATGATCCTGGTCGTCGATTTCTTTGTCACCAAGCTTCTGATCACTTTATTGGGATACCGGTAAAGCTATGTCTGCTCCCACCCTGCCGCTTGCCACCTCCGCGCCTGCGAACCGGCAATCCGGCAGCGAGGCCATCCGGTTCGAGAATGTAACCCTCGCCTTCGACGACAAGGTGGTGCTGGACAACATTTCTTTCCGGCTACCGCACGGAGAAACGAAAGCCATTTTCGGCGTAGCCGGCTCGGGCAAGAGTACTGTTCTCAAACTGGCGCTTGGGCTTATTAAACCGGACTCAGGTCACATCCATGTGCTCGGCGAAGACGTGACCGAGATGAGTGAAGACGAACTGTTCGACTTGCGGCGGCAGATTGGCATGGTCTTTCAGGAAAGCGCGCTATTTGATTCGCGCACGGTGCGGGAGAATGTCGCCTTCCGGCTGATCGAAGAAGGCAACGTCGCCGAAGATGAAATCGAGCGCCGGGTGCGCGAGGCCCTGAGCTTCGTGGAACTGGAACGAACGGTGGATATGTTCCCTTCGGAACTGTCCGGCGGCATGCGGCGCCGGGTGGCCATTGCGCGGGCCATCGTCACGCAGCCGGAAATCCTGCTCTATGATTCGCCCACCGGCGGACTGGATCCGGTGACCTCCACCACGATCGTGGAACTGATCGTGAAGCAGCGTGACGTGTACAAGACCAGCTCACTGATGGTGACGCATCGTCTGCAAGATGCGTTTGTTATGGCCACGCACTACTTCGATCGTACCGCCAACAAGATTCTGCCTCTGCCCAAGGGCGTCCACTGCGAAGTGCCCATGGCTTTTCTGATTCTGCGTGACGGGAAAGTCATATTCGATGGCGATATCGACGAATTGGCAGCTACCCGGGACGAGTACATCCGCGAGTACATCGCGTAACAGCTGCTAGCTCCTGGCTTCTAGCCACCTGTCATTCTGAGCGGTGCCGGGCTGATGTGGGCGCGAGCGTCACGCTCGTGCTGAATCGTTCCGGACGCTGCCGCACGAGCGGGGCGCTCGCGCCCACATTGCGTCGAGAGGGCTAGCTGGCTTTTTTTCGCGCCGCCAGATTAGTCTCCATGCGCTTCAGAAACTCGCGGCTTTTCTTCGTGCTCATGATCACAGATTCGATACCGGCGAGAAATTGATCGTTCTTCATCTTCTCCCGCAGGTCTTTCAGAAATGGCTTTACCTTGGCGTAGATCAGAACCATCTCTCCGCAAAAGCTGGGTTCGAGGAATAGTTCCCGGTTCAAGGCGCCGTTATTCACCAGCGACGACGCAATTCCCCAGTATCCCAGCACCTGGCGCAGCCAGTTGTTCTCCGGCGTGCCGAACGCGCCTGAAACTTTCATGAAGTCGTCAGCAGACTGGGGCGAGAATGTCACCACCCACCAATGACGCGCTTTGCGCAGCTCAGGTTCGCGGCGGAGATCGTAGAGTTTCAGAATCAGTTCAGCGTCGGCAGCGGTGGGTTTTGCCATTCAATCCTCGCGGTGTATTCAGTTTAGTTTCGTTTGTGGCGGTGCAGCACGAGCGTGGGCGCTCGCGCCTATATTGTATGAAAACCTATGTTGTGGATGATGCTGATGCGGCCTCAACCGGGACTTCGCGCTCGAAGTCGCACTCTTTGTTCGGACACGCGATTACCGGGCCAGCCTTCAACATTTTCTCTACCAGATATTCGCTACCGCAACTCGGACACTTTTCCGCCAGCGGTTTGCCCGCGGAGGTGAACTTGCACTTGGGATAATTTCCGCAGCCGTAGAAAGTGTTTCCCTTGCGCGCCTTCTTCTCCACGATTTCGCCATCTTTGCAGAGCGGGCACTTCACCCCGATGAAGTTCTGCTTCACATACTTGCACTCGGGATAGCCGCTGCAGGCGGTGAACTCGCCAAAGCGTCCGTGGCGGATCATCATATTGCGTCCGCACTTGGGGCAGAGTTCGTCGATCGGGATGTCGGGAACTTTCTTGCCTTGATCAAGGCGGCGCGTGGTCTTGCAATCGGGATAGCCGGTGCAGGCCATGAACTGCCCGAAGCGTCCACGCTTCAGCACCATCACCCGGCCGCAGTTCTCGCAGTATTCTTCCTGCGTAGTTTCCTGAACATCGGCTGTATCGAGGTCAGGCAGGTTGATCGGATTTTCCTTGGTGAAGGTGCAGCTCTCCGGATTCTCCTTGTCGTAAGAGCTGCAGGCGTAGAACGATCCGTGCTTGCCCCACTTGATGACCAGCGGAGAGCCGCAGCGCTCGCACTTCTCGTCGGTCGGCTTCTCCATCCGCTTGATGTTCTCCATATGCTTTTCGGCATATTTGAGGTCTTTAGCGAATCGCTTGTAGAAGCCGCCCAGCGCGTCAGTCCACGTTTCCTTGCCTTCTTCGATCTCGTCCAGCTCTTCTTCGAGGCGCGCGGTGTACTCGATGTCGAAGATGTCGCGGAAATTTTCCACCAGCAGATCGGTCACGACCAATCCGATTTCTGTAGGCGAAAATTTGCCGCCCAGCTTCTGCACGTACTGCCGCTCCTGAATGGTGCTGAGAATCGCCGAGTACGTGGAAGGCCGTCCAATGCCACGCTCTTCCAGTTCTTTGACCAGCGAAGCTTCGTTGTAGCGCGGTGGAGGTTCGGTGAAGTGCTGCTCCGGCTTCAGTTCCCGCAGCGTGAGCTTTTGTCCGGGCTCGAGCGGCGGCAACTTGTGCTTGAGCTCTTCTTCTTCCTCGTCCTTGGAGTCTTTCGCTTCTTCGTAGACTTTCAGGAAGCCGTCGAACTTCAGCACCGAGCCGGTCACGCGGAACCAGAAAGTTTCGGCGCCGGATTTGGCGTCAATGTCCACCGTGGTCTGGTCGAAGACTGCGGGAGTGATCTGCGAAGCCACGAAGCGCTGCCAGATCAGCTTGTAGACCTTGAATTCGTCTTCTTTCAAATATTGCTTGATCTGGTCAGGATGGCGCATCGCCGACGTCGGACGAATGGCTTCGTGTGCCGCCTGCGCCGCCTTCTTCTCTTTGTATACGTTCGCCGACTCAGGCAAGTAGTCCTTGCCATATTGCGCCGTGATGTACTCGCGCACTTCGGCCAGCGCTTCGTTGGAAACGCGGGTCGAATCGGTACGCATATAAGTAATGAGACCGACCGAGCCTTCCTCGCCCAATTCCACGCCTTCATACAAACGCTGCGCGATCATCATGGTGCGCTTGACGCTGAAACGCAGCTTGCGTGAAGAGTCCTGTTGCAGCTTGCTGGTGGTGAAGGGCGGAGTCGCGTTGCGCCGCCGTTCTTTGCGATCAACGGTGCGAACCAGCCAGTCGGCTTTCTCCAGCGCGGCGCGAATTTTCTCCGCGTCCTCAGCATTGTTTACTTCGACCTTTTCTTCGCCTTTGCCGACGAAGCGGGCATCGAACGCCGGGGGCTTCGGCCCTGCCAGGTGTGCGTCGATAGTCCAGTATTCAACCTTCTGGAAAGCTTTGATTTCCCGTTCGCGTTCGACGATCAGACGCAAAGCGACGGTCTGAACGCGGCCGGCAGACAGGCCGCGCCGGACTTTGTCCCAGAGCAATGGCGACACCTGGTAGCCCACCAGGCGGTCGAGCACGCGCCGGGCCTGCTGAGCGTCCACAAGGTTCTGGTCAATGTCGCGAGGATGCTCGAAGGCTTCCTGCACGGCGCGCTTCGTGATCTCATTGAAGGTCACGCGGCGGATGCGGTCGGGTTCGTCGCCTTCCTTTTTCTTCTTTTTCTTCTTGCCCTTGTTTCCATCGCCCAGTTCTTCGGCCAGGTGCCAAGCGATGGCCTCGCCTTCGCGGTCCGGGTCAGGCGCCAGGTAGATGTTGTCCGCGGACAAGGCCAGCTTCTTCAGCCTGGCGAGAACTTTCTCCTTGCCGGGAATGACAATGTATTCCGTCTCGAATTCGTTATCGATATCGACGCCCAGCGTGCTCTTGGGCAGGTCTTTCACGTGCCCAAGCGAAGCTTCGACGGTAAAGCCTTTTCCCAGATATTTCTGGATAGTCTTGGCCTTGGCCGGCGACTCGACGATGACTAAACCTTTAGACAATGTGTCCTCTGATAGTGGTTACTGGTTTTGAAGCTAGCATGAATACCGTGGTGGCAACAAGTTTTTGGTAAATAGCTTCTTAGCTCTCTGGCTTCTAGCTTCTAGCTGAAACCTCTAGGCCGCCAAAGTATTTCTAACCTTTTGCGAAAGTGAAGACAGCATGCGCTGAATTTCCAGCACCATTGCTTCCAACTCCTTGAATGTCATCTGCACCGTCAGAAAACTCCAAGTCTCGCGATAGCAGCAAATGGTACTACAGCTTCGTTTGCCGAACCCATCGAAATCTGCATGAAATCGGGCTCATCTCGCGGTCCGACCTTCGGCCACAGCCTTCCGCGATGTTTGCTCCAACGGATCGAGGCAGATGAGCGCGGATTTGACTGGTCAACCCGTACATTTCTTCCTTCGGGAAATCGTACGAGTCCTCTGGTAAACGCCAGCGTCAACTTGTGTGCCTTCTCCCATACCTGCAGATCCTTGAAGTCTTCCATTTCCGGACTTCACTGCCACGGAGCTCAGGGCTTCAAGCTAAGAGCCAATAGCTAATAGCTAAAAGCTTTTGACAAAATTCTTCCCCGGCATCTGCTTCACCTTCCCTGCCAGCTCAAGCTCGAACAACGCGGCGAATATTTCTGACGACGACATGTCCAGTTCCAGCAACTCTACAATTTCGTCTATGTGTGTGGCTTCGTCGGCTTTTAAAAGTTTCAGGATCTTTCTTTCGTGTGGGGGCAGCTCGCTTTCCCCGAATAGAGATGCAGTCTTTCCCTCCTGCGATTCATCGCCGGTGGCCGGCGTTAGCGCAAGTCGTACTGCTGCAGGGAGTTCCTCCCAAACGTCTTCCCACGTCGCGGTCAGCTTTGCGCCCTGTTTGATCAGCGTATTCGGGCCCCACGAATTCTTGTTGGTGACGTTGCCGGGGACGGCGAAGACCTCACGGTTCTGCTCCAGAGCGCAGCGCGAAGTGATCCGGGTTCCGCTGTATTCCGCGGCTTCAACTACTAGTACGCCGATCGAAATGCCGCTGATGATGCGGTTGCGAATGGGAAAATTCTGTGGCGCGGCGAATGTGTTCATGGGAAATTCTGAGATTAGCGCGCCCCCGAGCGACAGCATCTGCTCCGTGATCCGGCTGTTTTCCTTGGGATAAATGATGTCCACGCCGGTGCCGAATACAGCCACCGTTTTTCCTTTGGCGTGGATGGCGCCGCGATGTGCGGCCGCATCCACGCCGCGGGCCAGGCCGCTGAAAATGAGCAGGCCACGGTTTGCAAGATCGCAGGCTAAGCGCTCGGCCATTCCCAATCCATAGGGTGTGGGGTGGCGAGTGCCCACCACCGCGATCCCTGGCTGCGTGATCGCATCCACATTTCCGCGCACATAAAGGATCAGCGGCGGATCGTAGATCTGCCTCAGCTGTGACGGATAGGTGGAATCATCCAGGCAAACCACAAAAACCCCAGCGGCCGCTACCTTTGCCAACTCATCATGGGCAAGTTCCATGGACTGGCCGGTGCCCAGCGATTGCGCCGAAACCGTCTGGATGCCGGTAGCTTCGAGCTCGGTCAAGGACGCCTTGAAAACGTTCTGCACGCCCCCAAAATGTTCGACCAGCCGCCGCGCCCGGGTCGGGCCGAGGCGAGGGGTCAGGGAAAGGGCCAGCCAATGCAGGGCAAGACTCTCGCTGGGTCTCGGACAAACGGCCAGGGCTTCGGGCACTTAAACCACCTCCACATCGTCTGACTCGCGGACTCTTACATCCGCCAAAAGCGATGTCAAGGTCACTCGACACATAGCTCTGTTAAAATCAAACATTCAGACCAGAACAATGTCCGCATGAAACGCCTTCGTATTTCCGCGATTTCCTACCTTAATACTGCCCCCCTGATGTGGGATTTCGAGCATGCAGAGGCGGGTGCCGGCTTCGATATCTCCTATACCGTCCCGTCGCAATGTGCCGCCGAGCTGGCCGCGGGATCGGCGGACATTGGCATCATTCCAGCGGCCGCTTACCCCAGCATTCCGGGGCTGGCCATCCTTCCAGGGGTGGCAATCGCCTCTCGGCGGCCGGTCCGCTCGATCCTTCTGGTCAGCAAGGTCCCGCTGGACCAAATCCGGTCGGTTGCGCTCGATACTTCTTCGCTCACCTCGGTAGCGCTCACCAAGGTGTTGTTTGCAAAATGGTGGGGCCCGGGCAGACGTTTCACCGCCATGGCGCCAGACATAAAGAAGATGATGGCGGAGCACGACGCAGGCCTGGTAATTGGCGATCCCGCGCTGCAGGTGGATCGCTCCCGTTATCTGACCTTCGATCTCGCCGAAGAATGGATTCGCCTTACCGGCAAGCCCTTTGTCTTCGCGTTTTGGGCGGTGCGCCAGGCGGCTTTGAGGAATGTTTCTCCGGCACTCGACCTGGCTGCCATATTTCAGGAGTCGCGCGACCACGGCCTTAAGCCCGCCAGTCTGGACCTGATCGCTCGAGAATGGGTGCCACGTCTCGGTTTGAGCGAGGGCGAGATAAAGGCCTATCTGACCGAGAATATCCACTATGATCTTGATCCTGCATGCCTGGACGGGTTGCAACTCTTCTATCGTTATGCCAGCGAGTGTGGAGTGTTGCCGACGGTGCCCGAACTGCGGTTTCTCGATGTCGCCAAAATTGCCGCCAGCTAGAAGATGATCCATTCCGGGTGTACCACTCGTAATTGAAAATGTGCCTCTAAGGTCAAAATGCCAACCCATGTTCACTTCTTAATCGCCGTGTCGGTGTGGACTTGGCTTCGGCACCTGGGTGGAGTGGGACTGGTACTGTTGGGACTGGCGGACAATTCAATCGTGCCCCTGCCGGGGAGCATGGACGTTCTAACCATTCTTCTGGCCGCCCGCCATAGCAACTTGTGGTGGTATTACGCGTTCATGGCGACGGTGGGCGCGGTCATCGGCGGATACATCACTTACGGCTTGGCGCGGAAGGGCGGCAAAGAGGCCTTCGAACGCAAGCTGTCGAAGAAGACGGCCAAGAGAGTGTTTCAGCGATTCGAGCGCTGGGGATTCTTTGCTGTGGCTGTACCAGCCTTGTTGCCGCCGCCTTTTCCGATTGTGCCTTTTCTGCTGGCGGCCGGCGCCATGCAGTATTCGCGCAAAAAATTTGTCGGGGCGCTGGCGTTGGGCCGGGGCGTTCGATTCACCATTGTGGCCGGCTTGGGGGCGATTTATGGCAGGCACATCGTCAGGTTCTTTTCCCGATATTACAAGCCGGCACTGTTTACGCTCATCGGGCTTGCCGTGATCGCCGGGATTATTTCGCTGGTCCAGTATTACCGGTATAAAAGCCGGATTGCCACGGCATGAACTTACCCGCTGGCGTCATCCCGAATCCGGGCTTTAGCCCGGGGAGGGACCTGGCGCGTATCTGAACGTAAGATTGTCCAGAGCAACGGCGCTGCGCGCTGGATCCTTCGCGGCCTGAAGGTCACTCAGGATGACGCCGGAAGTGGGCTCGGGACGACAGCCAGCTTTTTGCACTAGCCCTGCACGTCCGTTAGAATCGTTACAGCGGTCTGTAAAACCCATGTCCCTGACCAAAGAGCAAGCCCTCGACCTCTTCCGTTCCGACGACCTGATTGGCATCGGCATGGAAGCTGACGCTGTGCGCCGCCGGCTGCATCCTGAAGGCGTTGCGACCTACGTCATCGACCGCAACATTAATTACACGAATTTCTGCACCGAGTACTGCACCTTCTGTGCTTTTTACCGGCCTTTGAAGGGGCCTGCGGCGAAAGAGGGATACATCCTCGAGTTCGACACCATCTACGACAAGATTCGAGAAACCGTTGAACTGGGCGGGACCGGCGTGCTGATGCAGGGTGGATTGCACCCCGATCTGAAGATCGACTGGCACGAGAAGATGCTGAGCGGCATCAAACAGCGCTTCCCAAAAGTTCATCTGCACTGTTATTCGGCGTCGGAAGTCATTGCCATCGCGGAATATAGCGAGTTGAGCATTCGCGACACCATCATCCGGCTGCGCGACGCCGGACTCGATTCCATTCCCGGCGGCGGCGCGGAAATCCTCGACGATGAAGTCCGCTACAAGATCGCCCGGCTCAAGTGCCTGACCGAAGACTGGATCAACGTGCATCGCACCGCGCACCAGCTGGGCATGCGCACCACGGCCACCATGATGTTCGGAGTGGGCGAGAACATCGAAAACCGGGTCAATCACTTTCAGCGGCTTTACGAGTTGCAGGAAGAAACTGGCGGCTTCACGGCATTTATCCCCTGGAGTTTTCAGCCTCAGAACACAGCTTTGGGCGGACGCAAATGGGATGAGGCCACGGCCGTCGAGTACTTGAAAGTTCTGGCCATCTCCCGGTTGTACCTTTCGAATTTCCTGAACGTTCAATCAAGTTGGGTAACTCAGGGATTGAAAGTCTGCCAGATGGGTCTGCGCTTCGGCGGCAACGACGTAGGATCAGTCATGCTGGAAGAAAATGTCGTGCGCGCCGCGGGCGTAACCAATTGCACCACCGAAGAAGAGCTGCGCAGAATTATCCGCGACGCGGGATTCAAACCGGCTCAGCGCGACACGCTTTACCGCACGTATTTCCTGAACTAGCCCTCTCCGCCAGCCATGTAGGGACGGGCGCCCCCTCCCGTCCGGCGGAGCGGAGCTCCGCAGGTTTTTGGTGGCAAAACCAAAAAAGCGAGCTCCGTTCAGCTGCCCGGAAGAGGGCGTCCGGGGCTCCGCAGTTCGTGGTTTACAATGGCTTCTCCGGTTTAGCCGATAACCACGCCGGATAAGGACTTTCCCTGGGCGTTACATCAATCTTTCCCCTCATGCCGGCCGCTTTCGTGGCCTCGCGCGGCATCGGGCAGTATATTCGCCAGCATTTTCTCGACACCACATTCAGGGGTCTCTACCACGCCAATGCCTTTGACATGGCGTTGCTGGTCCCCTACTTCATCGTGCTCATCCTGCTGGCTTCGTACGGTATGCACCGATACGTGCTGGTGTATCTCTATTACAAGCACCGAAAGAACCGCACCACCGAGCCTGCTGGGCACTTTGCGGATTTGCCGCGAGTGACGGTACAGCTTCCCATCTTCAACGAACAGTTCGTCATCGAGCGCCTGCTGGATGCAGTGTGCCGCCTGCAGTATCCACTCGAGAAGCTCGATGTGCAGGTACTTGACGATTCAACCGACGAAACCCAGGCTGTCGCTCAAAGCCTGGTCGAGCAGTACGCTGCGCGCGGCTTTCCCGTCACCTATCACCATCGCACCAATCGCGAAGGCTTCAAAGCAGGTGCCCTGGCCGAGGGGATGAAAACGGCGAAGGGCGAATTCATTGCCATATTCGACGCCGACTTTGTCCCGCCTGAAGATTTTCTGATGAGGACCATCCACCATTTGACCGATCCCAAAATCGGCATGGTGCAAACGCGGTGGACCCACATCAATCGGAACTACTCTTTCCTCACCCAGGTCGAAGCCATTCTGCTCGACGGGCATTTCGTGCTGGAGCATTCGGGACGCGCCCGCAGCAACGTCTTTTTCAATTTCAACGGTACGGCTGGCGTATGGCGCCGTTCCGCGATCGAGGAAGCAGGAGGCTGGCAGCACGACACGCTTACGGAAGACACCGACCTCTCTTATCGGGCCCAGCTCAAAGGGTGGAAATTCATTTATTTGCAGGATGTGGAGTGTCCTGCCGAGTTGCCCGTCGAAATGACTGCGTTCAAGACCCAGCAGGCGCGCTGGGCCAAGGGTCTGATCCAGACTGCAAAGAAGATTCTGCCCAGCGTGATGAAGAGTGATCAACCCTTCCGGATCAAGCTGGAGGCCTGGTACCACCTGACCGCGAATCTCAGCTATCCCCTGATGGTCGTGCTCTCGGTGTTGCTGCTGCCGGCCATGATCATCCGCTTTTACCAGGGATGGTTCCAGATGCTATACATCGACCTGCCGCTGTTCATGGCGTCTACTTTTTCGATTTCCAGCTTCTACCTGGTCTCGCAGCGCGAACTGTTTCCCCGAAGCTGGCCGCGGGCGCTGCTCTATCTTCCCTTCCTGATGGCGCTGGGCATTGGACTGACCATCACCAACACGCGTGCCGTGCTGGAGGCGCTGTTGGGACAGAAGTCGGCATTCGCGCGCACGCCTAAGTACCGGGTGGAATCGAAGAAGGACCGGATCAACGCCACCAAGTACCGGCGCCGGCTGGGCTGGGTGCCCTGGGTCGAACTTTTGATTGGCACCTATTTCGCGCTTACCGTGTACTACGCCATCGCCAACGAAAACTACATCACCGTGCCTTTTCTGGTTTTGTTCGTGGTCGGCTACTGGTACACGGGATTGATGTCTTTGTTGCAGGGCCGCTTCTCGGGTCTGGCTCTGAGCGCGGAGACGCATACCAAGCCGTTTCCTGTGGGAGTGTAGGTGGACACGGATAGCTCCGCCCGTGCCGATGAAAACCCGCAAGCGTCTAAGGGTGGAGCAGCGCTTTAGCGCTGCATAAAGGCAGTGGCAGTGAAGAGGCTTCAGCCGCTGAGGTACCTCAGAGGCTAAAGCTTCGTCGCAACAGACAGATAAATGCAGGCCTGAAGGCCTGCTCCACCCAGCTGTTACTCCGGCGTTTGACACATGATCTTATGCAGTTCTTTCCTTTTCTTCCCTTTCTCTGCGAGTAGGTTTAGAATCCGTACCGTTTCGCGCCCTTAGCGCGCGGTCGCGTCTGTTTGCAAGGAGGATCCGATGCGCCACCTCACGGTACCTTCCCGAGTCGTCTTCGGCATTCTGCTGGTTTTCCTGGCGAGTTGTGGAACCGGTCACGATTCCGAAGAAAAATATTTTCTGATCGCAGCTAACAACAAAATTCCCTACTGGCAAGCCGCTTCCGCCGGCCTGTTTCAGGCAGCCCAACAGCTCAAGGTGCGATCGGAGTTCGCTGGTCCTGACACCTATGATCCCAAGGCAGAGCAGAAGGCTCTGCAGGAGGCAATACAAAACAAAGCCAGCGGGATTCTGATCTCAGTGGCGGACCCGGGCTTGCTGAAAGATGACATCGATCGCGCCATCGCCGCCGGCATTCCGGTAATCACAGTAGACTCCGATGCGCCAGCGAGTAAACGGCTTCTGTTCATCGGCACCGACAACTACCACGCCGGCCAGATCGGAGGCCAGCGTCTGGCAAAGGAATTGAACGGCAAGGGCAACGTGGTCGTGTTTACGATTCCCGAGCAGGCCAATCTGAAAGAACGTCTGCGCGGCTATCGTGATGCGCTCGAGGCCACACCGAACATCAAGATCACCCGCGTCGTGGATATGAAGGGGGATTCGCGCCTCGCGTTCGATACCGCTACCGAAGTTCTGGGCAACGACAAGAAAGAACACATCGATGCCTTCGTGTGCCTGGAAGCCCTGGCCGGCAAAGAGGTGGCAACAGTGCTGAGCCAGCATGGAGTCAAAGACAAGACCATCCTCGCCATGGATACTGACGAGGACACGCTTTCGTGGATCCAGAAAGGCGTGATCGCGGCCACGATTTCGCAGAAACCCTACACCATGAGCTTCGTCGGAGTGAAAATGCTGGACGATCTCTACCATCACAAACTATCCACGCTGAGCAACGACTGGGCGAAAGACAGCTTTGCCCCCATTCCGTCGTTTGTAGACACGGGATCGTCGCTGGTGGACAAAACCAACGTGGATGCTACGATTGCGGCGAGCAAAACAGTGACCAGCACTACCAAGTAAATTTTCAATCACAGACAAAGGGACTCTGAATGCGTAAGGTGTTGCTGGTTTTCTTGCTTCTTTCCCAATTGACGTTTTCCCGACCGACATGGGCGCTGGACCGACAACCTAACTCCGATTTCCGAATGCGGCGGCAGGCGCTCGCCAGCAAGGCAAATGGCGGGGTGGTACTCCTTTTTGCCTCGAACGAAGCCGAGGGGCCAAATGATCTTTACGGCTACCGCCCCGACGACAACTTTTTCTATCTCTCCGGCTGGAGCGAGCCGGGGGCCGCGCTGCTGATCGTTGGCGCGGCCAACTCCGGCGATCACGCCTATACAGAGATTCTGTTCCTTCCGAACCACAATCCGTCACAGGAGAAATGGACGGGGCCGAAGCTGGGCGCAGACAGTCCTGACGTGAGCAAGATCACCGGCTTCGACCACGTCGAAGTCCTGGATAATCTGCGCTCTGAACTCGTTCGGCTGCTGCCCCTGAAGAAAGCTAACAGTTTTCACCGACATTGTGGCCGATGATGAGATCTCGAATTCCACCGCGCCGCTCGATTGGCTGAAGCGAGCCAACGCGTTCCCTGTTGGCGTATCTTTCCAGGACGTGCGGCCGATGCTGGCTGTCGCTCAGAACGACCAAGGATTCGGGAGAAATCGAACGCATCCGTCATGCGACCGACGCCTCAATTGCCGCGCACTTCGCCGCCATGCGCACGGTGAAGCCGGGTGTCACCGAGCGTGAGGTGTCCGCACTCATGCAGTACGAGTGGGGAAAGCGTGGCTGTGAACGTCCATCGTACGCGCCCATCGTGGGCTCGGGCTTCTATTCCACCGTGCTGCACTATTCGGAAGACTCGGGCACGATGCAGTCGGGAGACCTGGTAGTCATCGATGCGGCGGGAGAGTATTCCATGTACGCCTCCGACATAACTCGCACTCTGCCGGTGTCGGGCAAATTCACTGCCCGGCAGCGGGAGATTTACGACATCGTGCTCGGGGCGCAACAGGCCGCGGCTGCCGCATTCCGCTCGGGCAAGTCATACCTGCGGCGAGAGCGGCCGGATTCTCTGCATGACGTGGCCTACAACTACATCAACACCCACGGCAAAGATCTGCACGGTGAGCCGCTGGGAAAATACTTCATCCACGGGCTCGGCCACTACGTGGGATTGAATGTCCACGATCCTGGCGACTATGACGTTCCGCTGGGGCCGGGGGCCGTGTTTACCCTCGAGCCCGGAATCTACATCCCGGAAGAAAAGCTGGGCGTGCGGATCGAAGACATTCTCTACGTAGACAAGGACGGGAAGCTGGTTAACCTGACCGGCAATCTGCCGCACACGGCCGACGAGGTCGAGCACGCTATGGGCGTCAAATAGAAATGTTGTGAGCCGCGAAGCGGCGAAAAGAATAGAGCCCGGGGCGTAAGCCCCGGGGTATGCGACGAGAAGGATCGGAGCCCTGAAAGGGCGAAAGAGACATTTGCCGGAGGAAAAACTGACCTCGCCAGGCGATGACTCTTTCGCCCCTTCGGGGCTATGAATCTCTTGCTACATTACCCAGGGCTTACGCCCTGGGCTACATTCTCGCCGCCGCTCCGCCGCTTACTTCAGCTCGACCCACGCCCAGCACACGCTTCCCCCGCACATTGCACTTCCTTTTGATATCCTAGGACATCGTGCGGATGATCTGGTTGTTCCTGATCCTGGCCTTGAGCACCGTTGCCGTTTCTCTGGTCGGATTGGCAGCCTACCTTCGAGTGCGGAGTCACATGAAGGACGGTTCCTCCAGAGAGCCCCACGGCAAAGATTGATCACGAAACGCATTTCACATCCTGACAGGGAGAACCTTCAAACATGGCGAAACCCGCGAGCCTAGCCGTCGGGCAAAGTAGTCGGGCCCTGTACTGGGCCGAACAGGCAGCGATTGTGGTGAGCGCGAGCCTCTTTGTCGCCCTGTGCGCCCGGGTCACGGTGCCGCTTCCGTTTACTCCGGTGCCGCTGACCTTGCAGAATTTTGGCGTGCTGTTGGTGGGCCTTACGCTCGGAAGTCGTCGCGGCTTCGCAGCCCTGGCGCTTTACCTGGTTGAGGGAGCTGCGGGGATGCCGGTGTTTAACCCTGCCGGCCCGGGCGGCGTAGCCCAAATGTTGGGCGCGACTGGCGGCTTCCTGCTGGCTTATCCCTTCGTCGCAGCACTCGCCGGCTGGATCATGGAGCGCGGCAAGGCAAGCTTCGCGCGCGCGGCATCGGCAGGAGTGCTGGCCGAAGTGTTGCTCTTCGCCGGCGGCCTTTCGTGGCTGGCAGTCCTGACCCACTCTTTCGCGCAGGCGGTACGCTTCGGGCTTTACTGGTTTGTGTTCGCGGAAGTAATCAAGGTCATGTTGGCGGCCGGAGTCTCGACCGGATGGCAGCGTGTCCGCAAGGAGCAGGCATGAGTTTCGTAGAAACGCCGTCCGGAAACACGGGCACTCTTATCCCCGAAGCCAAGGATGCACTCCACGGCAGCACATCAACACGTGAAATCAGCATCGCGCACAGTCCCGACTCCGATGACGCTTTCATGTTCTACGCGCTGGCCACCAACAAGGTTCGCGTCCCCGGCTTGCGCTTCACGCACACGCTTTGCGATATCGAGACGTTGAACCAGAAGGCGCGGGAGGGCGAAGGCGTGTATGACGTCACCGCTATTTCGTTTCATGCCTACCCGTATATTCAGGACAACTATGCGCTGATGCCGTGCGGCGGCAGCGTCGGCGATGGCTACGGTCCGATGATTGTCGCGACCCATGGATTTTCGCCGAGCGAAGTTAAAAACAAAAAGATTGCGATCCCAGGTACGCTCACGACCGCTTATCTCGCGCTGCGGCTTTTTGCGCCGGGAATTGAAACCGAGGTCGTGCCCTTCGACCAGATCATTCCGGCAATCGTGGAAGGAAAATACGAAGCGGGACTCATTATTCATGAAGGCCAGTTGACATACTCGAAAGCCGGTCTGCAACGCATTGTGGACCTGGGCAAATGGTGGTTGAAAATTACCGGCCTGCCGCTTCCACTGGGCGGAAATGCCATACGGCGCAGCCTCGGGACCGGAGTTGACGGCAAAAGTTACAGGCGCTCTGCGGGACAGCATTCAGTATGCCCTCGATCATCGCGACGAAGCTCTGGCGTATGCAATGCAATTCGCCCGCGATGTTGATCCCCAGCTTGCCGACAAATTTGTAGGCATGTACGTGAACGAGCGCACGCTGGACTACGGTCCGGATGGCCGCGAAGCGGTACGCCGGCTGCTGGACATGGGCTACAAGGCAGGAATTATTCCGCGAGAAGCGAGAGTCGAATTTGTGTGAAATCGCTTCTAGCTTCTGGCTCCTAGCTTCTGGCTAAGACGTAAAGATCGTTGGAATCGCTAGAAGCTAGGAGCCAGAAGCTAGAAGCGATTTACCTGATTTTCTCTGGAAACGAAAACACCGGATCCACATCCACCGGCACTTTCGACGCCGCCTTTAACGACACTTGCAGTTCCGACGGCATGGCATCGTATCTCTTGAACCAGTTTTCGGCACGTTCACGGTTTCCCGTCGCTTCGATCTCCAGAAGTTCCTTAGCTAAGTCGGCCAGCGCTCCTGGCATGGCGGCGTAGTCGATGGCATAGACACCCGACGCTTGCCGCTTGATCGCGCCCCGCTCCGAAAGATAGTTGAACTCCATCATCTGCGCCTGGCCGTGTGCTTCTGCGATACCGAACCGGACGGTGCGAAAGATTCCGGCGACGTAAGAAGCGTAGTACTCTTCCAGCTTTTCCTTGGGCAGCACTTCGTGATCCACAAGCCACTTCAAGCCGAACATGCCGACGACGTCGGCTTTCGCCTCTTCCAGACCACTGTAGGTGGGACCGATTGATTCACGCACCGACGCCTTGCCGGCCGAAGTTCGCGAATAGGCCGGGCCCAGTCCGTGCGCCATCTCGTGCATGATCGTGAACAGCAGATACGCCTCCGCCGAGGCCCTGGACGCCTGTTCTGGCGGCATCATGTACTGCGCCAGTGGAAGGACCACGTAGTTGACCCGCGCATCCATGAAATTCTTGAAAAAGATTTTCTTGCTGCCTTTCTGTTCATGGACTCGGGGATCGTTCGGAAGATTGTCGGCCACCGCCTGGTAGCCATGGCGCAAGTCGCCAACACGGTAAGGTGCGTCCATGACCTCCATCGGTGTTTCCAGGCCATGTTTGGACGGCCGGTCCTCGGCAGCGAGGGGTAGCGCATCCTGGACGTCTGGAACGTACTTCTGAAACATCGCCAGCTTTTGGCTCTCTGCCTCATTGCGTATCAGCACCGCGGCGCCAAAGGAACCCTTAACGCCGAGAAGGCCGTCGTCGTAGGTTTCGTAGGGGGCAAAGATGACATCGAACTTTGGATTTTTTAAATCGACCCAGGCCAGATCGCTCTTGAAGTAATCGTCGGTCAACAAAGCATCGGCACGCAGGCGAAGGAAATTCGCAAACGCTGGATCATCACTCAACGCAGCAGCTTCGCGTAGATCCCGCGCGGCTGGTTCCAGGAATGACGCGGTAGGCCAGATGATAGGGCACTCCTTCGAGGCGATCTCCGTTCCAGCGCACAACCGTGGTAGAGCTGTAAATTTCATCTCTCTTATCGGGATGGTCTTGGACGTATTTCTCGATCTGTTTTGCAGTCAACCCTTCGGGATAGAAGCCACGGCCCGGCGGCATGGGCGTGATGCCGACAAAAGGCCGGTTCTCTTCGATCAGATCGAAACGCGAGCCGTTGATCCAAACGTAGTGCCGCAGTTGCTGGTCCTTTGGGCTCTTGCTGGTCGCCAGCGACAGGTAGAGCGTCAAGGCCTCAGGATCGATCTGCCGCCAGTAAATATTTTCCAGATTGCGTGAAGCGTCTACCAGCTTCTCCACCAGTTTTTTCTCGCGATCGCTGAGTCCGGCGGAGTGAAAGGGCATTTCTACGCGACGATACTTTGCCAACCGCAGCGCCAAATCCGGGGCCACCTGCAGTCCGCTGGAAACCGCGCCCTTGGCGGCAGATCCCGTCATTGTTGCGGGCTTTTTTTTCTGGGCTGAGCTTGGGGAAGTCATGAGAATAATAAATACCAGAGGGAGGAGAGAAGACGCTTTGTTCATCTGCTTGATTTTAACAAACAGGACAGCCCCGTAGCGCACCTTAAGATCAAAAGCTTTAAGCGCAAAGACCGCAAAGGATTCCGCAAAGTTCGCGAAGGTATCTCGCCAAGCTTCTTTTTCCCCGATATCATGTTGGCGATGCCTGCTGACTCACTTGCTAGTGCCCAGACGCTGTTGGTCGATGCCGACGATACGCTGTGGGAAAATAACATCTACTTTGAACGCGCCATTGCTAACTTCATCTCGTTCCTGAATCACCACGAGTACACTCCCGAGCAAGTGCGTGAGGTGCTGAACCAGGTAGAGCGCGAGTCCATCGTGACTCACGGCTACGGACTGCACAGCTTCGCGCATTCTTTGATCCAGACCTTCGAGCGCCTGGCGGTTGAGCCGCTTACTCCCGCCCTGCACGAAACCATCAATGGATTCGCCCATACCATCGCCGGTCATCCGGTCGAACTTCTGTCCGGCGTGCCGGAAACGTTGCAGTATTTGTCGGAACGCCATCACCTGATCCTGGTGACCAAGGGCGCCGTACCTGAGCAGAGCGGCAAAGTGGAACGCTCCGGCTTGAAGGAATATTTCGCCGCGATAGAAATTGTGTCTGAAAAGGATGTCCCGACCTACCGCTCGGTCATCTCCAAATACGAGTTGCTGCCCGACGCTACCTGGATGATTGGCAACAGCCCGAAGTCAGATATCAATCCGGCGCTGGCCGCGGGGTTGAACGCGGTGTTCGTTCCGCATGGGGCAACATGGGTGCTGGAGCATGAGGAAGTGGACGCAGCGGAACCGCCGCGACGGTTGCTGGTGGTGGAGAAGTTTTCTGAGTTGCGGGGGCATTTTTAGCCCGCACGAGGAGCTGGAGAGTTCGAAGCGAAACACAAGGTCCCTCCACTTCGCTTGCTTCGCTGCGCTCCGGTCGGGATGACAGGTTTTTTTTGGGCTGACGGCTGAGAGCTGTTTTTCCAGCACCAAACTAACCAACAAGCTCCGTATCCCGCTGTAGCGCCGCATGCTACTCTTTTTCTGCTCTGGTCTTTTGCCCGCATCCGTGCGTGGCTGTGCAGAAAAACAATTTGCGGCGGCTGCTGCGAACTGTGGAAGCTCTGTCCGATCTCGGCCCCGAGATGACGGCGGAGCGTGAGTTTCCGCAGACCGCGCGGGCCATGGTCTCGGCGTTGCTCCAGGCGGGCGGCGCGCGTGAAGCTGTGCTCTTTACCTTCAGCGACAAGCCTTCCATGCTTTCGTCGATCGCGTCTGAAGGCTTCGCGTTGATGCCAGAGCCGGCCATCATGCCGCTGCTGCCGAAACATGTTCATGCGCTCACTTCGGCGCGCGGCCCGGTTGTCATGAATCCCGGCGCCTATGAAATCTTCCTGAGTTCGAACGGGAATGTTGCGCCTGAACTGTTCAAGTGCATCGCGCCGCTGAAAGTGAACGGCAAACTTGTCGGCATGGTTGCACTGGGCCGCCGCGACGGCGATGCCCTGTTCGACGACGAGGAATTGGGCGCTCTCGATCTGCTTTGCAACTACGTGGCAATCGCCATCCAGAATCACGTGCTGTCGCAGACCCTGGCGCAGCGCGTTACTGAGAACCTTCGTCTGATGGCATCTCTACACGGTTTTTATGACACCGCGCTTGAGGCTTTCGCAACCGCGATTGACGTGAAGCACATCAACATTCATGGCCACTCGTTGCGCGTGGGACGTTATGCGTCGGCGATTGGAGAAGCCATGGGCATGGAACCCAATGACGTCGCCGCTTTGCGCTCCGCGGGCTACCTGCACGATATCGGCAAAGTCGCGGTGGACAAGCGCCTGTTCGGGAAACCGACATCTCTTGATGCCGAAGAATTCCGCGAAATGGCAGACCACACGGTGGTCGGACACCAGATCGTCAGCGGGGTTGAATTTCCCTGGCCGCGGATTCCCGAGATTGTCCGCTCCCACCACGAGCGCGGCGATGGCTCGGGATATCCGGATGGACTTGTGATGGAGGAGGTCGCCATGCCGGTACGTATCATCGGCTTGGCCGACACCTTCGACGCCATGACCAGCGAGCGGCCTTATCGCGAACCGCTTTCGGTAGGCAACACCTTGAGCGAGATCGTTCGACTCTCGCCGCTGAAATTTGATCCCAACGCCGTCCACGGACTCCTGCTGCAAATCCGGCGCGACTCAGTCGGCAGCAACCGCACGCCATTTCTGCAGGACCGCATGGCCGTGAACATCGCGCCCGGGGACATTGATCAGCTTGCCGCTACGCTGCAACACAAAGTCACTCACGGCCGCCTGTACCTCACGTAACTCCTTTGTTTGTAGCGCCGGCGTCCCGCCGGCCCGGATGGCGGGCTGAAAGCCCGCGTGAATCCGAAGCCGGCATCTCTTCCGAAAAGCCCGTTTAATCCTGCTTCTTTCTGTTAGGACTAAATCTATCTGCCATGCGGACTCCGTCCGCTATCGGGCCGGCGGGACGCCGGCGCTACAGTGAGCAACTTTTCCGCTGCGCGGGGTTAACAATACTCAAGCACCATTCGGCCTGGACAACGCCCGCATGAATCTTCGGCGACGACAAATCGTAATTGCGATTGCCGTATTCATCATGGGGATTGCCGTCTCTGTTCAGTTCGCCATCGCCAACAAAAAGAAGCACGAACCTGCCAACACCCCGATGGATGAGCCAAAGCGTGCGCTGCACGCGCTCAACCGGCTGGCCTTCGGGCCGCGCCCCGGGGATGTCGAGCGGGTAACAGCAATGGGCGTGGACAAGTGGATTGATCAACAGTTGCACCCTGGCAAAATTGACGATCACGCTCTCGATGCTCGACTGGAGCCATTTCGCACGCTGCGCATGAACACCCGTGAGATCGTCGAGAACTTTCCGCCGCCCGCGGTGATCAAAGCCATCGCTGACGGCAAGCAGTCGATGCCTTCGGATTCCGCCAGGCGCGCCGTGTACGAAGCGCAATTGGAACGCTATCAGCAGAAGAAAGAGCAGAAGCAGGAGGCCGCGAACACCGATCCCTCGTCCGGCGGCGGATCCGGGAAGGCAGCCTCGATGAGCGACGAAGAATCCGCCCGCCGCCGCGAGGACCGCCTCTATGCCGATCTCAAAACTGAAGACTTGCTCGACCTGCCACCCGATGAACGCATGAAAGCGATTCTCAAAATGTCGCCCGAGGACCAGCGTGCAGTCGAAGCTTCGCTCAAGGGCGACAAGCGCGACGAGTTCATGGAGGGCATGAAGCCGCAGCAGCGCGAAACCCTGATGGCGCTCAACAATCCTCAGCAGGTCGTGACCAGCGAACTGGTGCAGAGCAAGCTGTTGCGCGCCATCTACAGCGACCGCCAGCTTCAGGAGGTGATGACCGATTTCTGGTTCAATCACTTCAATGTGTTTATCGGAAAAGGCGCAGACCGCTACATGCTGACCGGGTATGAGCGAGACGTCATCCGTCCGCATGCCCTGGGCAAGTTTGAAGATCTGCTGGTGGCGACCGCGCAGAGTCCAGCCATGTTGTTCTATCTCGACAATTGGCTCAGCGTCGGGCCGAATTCGGATTTCGCCAACGGCATTCCCAAGCGCAATCCCAATTACAACTGGCGGCGGCCGCCTCGACCACGGCGTCCTGTGCCGGTGAAACAGGCCAAGAAGCGCAGCGGGCTGAACGAAAACTATGGCCGCGAACTGATGGAACTGCACACGCTCGGCGTAAACGGCGGCTACACCCAGAAGGATGTCACCGAAGTGGCCCGCGTCCTGACCGGCTGGACCCTGAAGGAACCAAGACAGGGTGGCGGCTTCGTATTCGAGGAACGTATGCACGAACCCGGCGACAAACACGTACTGGGGCATCGCATCAAATCCGGCGGTGAAAAAGAAGGACGCGAGGTGCTGCATATTCTGGCGCGCCATCCGTCCACGGCGAAGTTTATCTCCACCAAGCTGGCGATGCGCTTTGTGTCCGATGATCCGCCGCCCGCGCTGATTGATCGCATGAGCCAAACGTTTCTGAAGAAAAACGGCGACATAAGTGAAGTGCTGAAGACCATGTTCCATTCGCCGGAATTCTGGGCGCCCGAATCCTACCGCGCCAAAGTGAAAACTCCGCTGGAGTTTGTGGTCTCAGCGGTACGGACCAGCGGGGCCGAGGTCAGCGACGCGCAGCCACTGGCTCGCCAGCTGCAAAGCCTGGGCATGCCGCTCTACGGTATGCAGCCGCCGACGGGCTATTCGATGAAAGCCGATGCCTGGGTAAACTCGTCGGCTCTATTGGGGCGAATGAACTTCGCGCTGGCGCTGACTGCGGGAAAACTCAAAGGCGTTCAAGTGGACGCGGGCCAACTGCTAGGTCCTGGCCCGTCGCCCGTCGATTCCCAAGGTGCCCTGACAGCGCTCGAGAGCAGTTTGCTGGCAGGTAATGTGTCCAGACAAACGCATGACACGATTGCGGCGCAGATGAATGATCCGAAGGTCAGTCCGCGCCAACGGGATGACTCCAGTCATCCGCCGAATACAAATGCGATCGCAGGGCTGCTGCTGGGGTCGCCAGAGTTTCAGAGGAGATAGATAGAACAGTCGTCGGTCGTCAGTCTTCAGTCGTCAGCTAGAAGCTAGGAGCCAGAAGCCAGGAGCTGCATCAATGTTGTCTCGTCGAATATTTCTTCGCAACGGCGCGCTGGCAGTTGTGGGTACGGCTGCGATTCCCGCTTTTCTCACTCGCGCGGCTTACTCGGCCGTCGGATCCGGAGCGGGGAATAAGCGGCTGGTGGTCATCTTTCAGCGCGGCGCGGCGGATGGTCTGAATATCGTGGTCCCGCATGGCGAGCAGGCCTACTACGCCATGCGCCCGTCCATCAATATTCCGCGCAACGCGGTGCTTGACCTTGACGGGTTTTTCGGACTTCATCCTTCGATGTCGGCGCTTCAGCCGCTGTGGAACCAGCGCCATCTGGCGATCGTGCATGCCGCCGGCTCTCCCGACCCGAGCCGTTCCCACTTCGATGCTCAGGATTTTATGGAGTCTGGCACGCCGGGCATCAAAGCGACTGAAGATGGCTGGTTGAATCGTGCCTTGCACTCTTTGCCTGCGCCTGCTGACAAGTCGGCGTTTCGAGCTATTGGTCTGGGGCCATCTTTGCCGCGAATTCTGGCCGGGCACGAACCAGCCGTGGCCGTGAATAACATCAATGACTTCGGTGTGGGAGGCCGCAATCCGAATGCGACGCCCGTCTCCAACACTTTTGAAGCCATGTACGCGAACTCCGTGGACTCCGTTTTGCACGGCACCGGCCAGGAAACTTTCGAAGCGGTGAAGATGCTGAAGGCGGCTGATCCAGCGAAGTACAAGCCGGCAGCCGGGGCCGACTACCCCAAGGGACGCTTTGGCGACAGTCTGCGTCAACTCTGCCAGCTCATCAAGGCCAACCTGGGAGTGCAGGTGGCGTTTGCCGACATCGGCGGATGGGACCATCACGTCAACGAAGGCAGTACGCAGGGGCAGATTGCGAACGTGCTGCGCGATTTCTCGCAATCTCTCGGAGCGTTCTGGACTGACCTTGGAGACCTCGCCGAAGATACAGTCGTGGTCACGATGTCGGAATTCGGACGCACCGCTCGGGAGAACGGCAATCGCGGCACCGATCACGGCCACGCCAACGTCATGTTCGTGATGGGCGGGCCAGTTAAAGGCGGCAAGGTGTACGGACGCTGGCCCGGTCTCGATCAGTCACAACTTTATGAAGGACGAGATCTGGCAGTCACCACAGACTTCCGACGCGTGCTGGGCGAGGCGGTTGATCTGCATCTAGGAAATCGGGCTCTGGATCAGGTGTTTCCGGGCTTCGATAACCAGGCGGGGAAATTCCTGAAATACCTGGGGTAAGCGAAGACCGTGTGGTCGCGGGCGACTCGCCCGCGAGAGTTTAAGTCAAAATCAAAAGCCGCGGGCGAGTCGCCTGCGACCACACGTGCCTACATTTCAATCATTACGTCGCCAGCTTCCACTTTGATTGGATAGATCGCAACCTTGGATCCGGGATTTTGTGTCGACTGTCCCGTCTTGGGATCCCACTGCCAGCCGTGCCACGGACAGACCACTTTGTCTCCCTCAATCACTCCCTGCCCCAGTGGGCCGCCGCGATGCAGGCAGACGTTGTCCATGGCGGAGATGGTTCCGTTCACGTTGGCTACGCAGATTACTTTGTCACCCAGAGGAAATTCCTTGGCTTCACCCTCGGGGGGAAGATCGGATTGAGCGGCAAGCTTTACAAAATCAGACATGAGACCTTTCCGATTTACAAGAACGCTGAGCTGCGCCCAGCCAGGACAGCCGGGAGGCTGTCACCACGTGGCTCGTGCTGACGGCTGAACACCGACGACTGACGACTATTTTGGCTGCAGCGTCTGCGCGATCATCACCTGGCGTTTGAAATTCTCCACCATGTTGGGGATCGAGCCGGACTTCGGTGGGACGCTTGGCCAGCGACATCTGATCAATCTTGTCCTGCAGCTTGAGCAGCGCATAGAACAAATTTTCCGGACGCGGCGGGCAGCCAATGACGTAGACGTCCGTCGGGACAATCTTGTCCACGCCTTGCAGGACGGCGTAGGTATTAAACGGACCGCCTACCGAGGAACATGCGCCCATCGAAATCACCCACTTGGGATCGGGCATCTGATCGTAGATGCGCTTCACCACTGGCGCCATTTTGAGCGTGACTGTGCCAGCCACGATCATCAGGTCGCTTTGCCGCGGGCTGGGGCGAAAGACTTCGGAGCCGAAGCGGGCAATGTCGAAGCGAGCCGTTGAAGAGGCAATCATTTCGATCGCGCAACAGGCCAGTCCAAACGTCATTGGCCACACCGCCGACTTGCGTGCCCAGTTGAACACGTAGTCCACGGTGGTGATCATGAAATTCTTTTCGAACTTGTTTTGCAGCCAGCCCATGAGGTGTCCTCTGTCTCTGCGAGTACGCATACAATATAAGCGCCTCAGCCCTGTACTTCAACGGCAACATGCAAGCCCTTCGACTTCGCTCAGGGCAGGCTCGCTCGTGCGACAGCGCCGCTCCGCTGTTGCCCGTGCGAAGCTTATCGGCTACAAATGGAACTGTCCCGGTGTCGTGCCGGGCCAATCATGGCCGATGCCGTCACAACCACTCCCCCGACATCCATGAACCACCTGGGTGCACTCAGTCGCTGGTGGAGTAAAGCCCGCACATCCTTCTTCTGGATGATATTGGTCGCCTTCGCTCTCCGCTTTGGCTGGATCGTTGTGGCCCACACTTACAAATTCAAAACTTTCGATGACAACTTCAGCTTTGGCTGGGAAATGGGCCGCATTGGCCGCGCCCTCGCTCAGGGCCAGGGCTTCAGCAATCCCTTCAGCGAAACCACGGGGGCGACGGCGTGGGAGCCGCCGCTTTATCCGTTTCTTATTGCCGGAGTTTTCAAGCTGTTCGGCATTTATACCCACGCCTCCGCGCTGGTATTGTTGAGTATCAATAGTCTGTTTTCCGCGTTGACTTGTGTTCCGATTTTCCTGATCGCCAAGCGATGTTTCGACGAAAAGCTGGCAATCTGGACGGCTTGGCTATGGGCCGTAATGCCGTCCGTAATGTACTGGTGCACGCGCTGGGTATGGGAGACAAGTCTGGCGGCGTTGCTGCTCGCACTCGTTTTCTGGCTGACGCTCGATCTGGAAGAAAGAGACGGCCTTCTACCGTGGATTCAGTTTGGCTTGCTCTGGGGAATCGCGGCCCTGGCCAACACTTCCCTGCTGGCGTTCCTGCCCGCCTCCGGATTGTGGGCGTGGTATCGGCGCTGGCAGCGCGGCAAGTCTTCACTGGCTGGGGTTGTGCTGTCCGGGTTGGTATTTGTCGCGTGTATCGCACCTTGGCTCGCACGGAACCACCGGACTTTGGGAGTGCTTTCTCTACGTTCAAACTTCGGCGCCGAATTGCGCATTGGGAACGGCCCGGGGGCCAATGGAACATGGAGAGAATATCTCCATCCCACGCAGAATGTTTATGAGATGCGCCGCTTTCGCCGACTGGGCGAGATCGCCTACGTTGCCGAGCGCAAGCGTGAGGCGGTGGCTTTCATTCGTGAAGACTACGACGCGCTTCCTGGGCCTCTGCGTGACGCGTTTCATTTACTACTGGGGTGGAGTTCCGCGATTGTCGGAGATTGCGGCGCTGGCTCCCATCAAGAACTCGATATTTCTGGCGTCATCGGTACTGGCTTTCTGGGGCCTGGGCCGCGCCTTGCGTAAGAGGAGGCCCGGCGCGTGGTTGTTTTTCTGGCTGATCCTGCTCTACCCGGCGGTGTACTACGCTGTCTTCCCTCATCCACGTTATCGCCATCCCATTGAGCCGGAGTTGGGGATTTTGATCGTCTACGTGATTTCTGAGGCGGAGAAGAAAAGCAGAAGCCCCCTCGAGAAGAAAGGCCGTTAAGAGAACTCTCTACTGCGCGGGCTCAATATCCAGGATATGAATCGTCTTCGTTTTTGATTCCAACGTGCCCGTGATCTTTACTTTCTGGCCCGCGAAAAGATGTACCTTCTCCTGATTGTCGAGACGATACACTTCATTCTTCGACGACAATACAAAATCGCCCCCCAGGTATTGCACGCAGTAGGACGCGCAGGCGCCGGGCGTGCCGCCCATTTTCTTGGACTTCAACATCTCGGTGTGCGAGCGCGTCATGGAATGTACGTTAAAAGCGCACTGGGTGTCGCCGATCTCGCCGTGAAAAATCTGGGGCTTCTCATCGCCGGCATGGGCCATCAGAACCGCCACCAGCAGCCAACTTCCCGCTACTACCCATGTCTTGCGCATCAAGAGTTCCTCAAATCTATGGAACGACCAGCAATCGCATGTTCATGCCTTCGTGATCTGTACTGCAAATTACGGTACACACGACTACGTATTCACCCGGCTCGGCAGGAGCGGTCAACTGAAATTCCTGCTGGCCTGGACGTAATAATAGGTTCCAACCTTGCACCTTGGTGCGGTCGGCAGCCCGCAACAGCGTAAAGCCGTGGATCGATCCGTCGCGGTTCCACGATTTTGCCTTGCGCGCCGAAACCCGCAACAGGACTTGCTCTCCCGCCTTCAACGTAATCTCCGGCTTGCCCCCGTCCGGATTTTTGTAGCGGCTGTCTTTGTCCGCGACAATCTCGACTATGTGAGCCTGGGCCGGATGGATCTGGGCCGGGTCTTCTTGAGCGTCGAGACCGGTAACGCCCAAAAACGCAAAGGCCGCCAGCATCCTCGTGACGATTCGAATTCCGGCTCTGCCTGTCATGCTGGCTGATCCCATTCTATTGCGTCATGTAGAAGAGGACGAGCCGCATGTCTTCATCCGTGATCGTGGCCCGTACCCGCATATGGCGGACAATAGTCGCCATCATCCTCGGCGGAAACTTTTGTGGCGCGGCATGGCAACGGCCGCAGTTGGCGTGGAACCGCTGCTCGCCCTCTACCCGCATGGCGTCGGCTTCGGCGCTGCTCCGCGCAACCGGCGTGTTGATACTGGCGCTTTCACTCTTGCGGGGCGGCTCGGCCGCGTACCCGAAGGATACAAACGCCAATACTGCCGTTAGAATTGCGACTCGCGTCTTCATTTATTGCCCGACTTTCCCCAGCGGAATAGCGAAACGATATGCCAGACCCACCGTCCAGAGATTCACATTTCCATCGGAATTAAAGCGACGGCTATAGCTGGCCGAAGCCTTGAGTCCATCTCGGATGTAGTAGTTAAGCCCGAAGTCTCCCTGCTTCGTGTTTACGTCCGGCAAACCGTATTCTTCGGCTTCATCCTCATCGATCTCTCCGGCAAACAACTGCTGCCCCCGGCCAACGATTTCCGTACGGCGCATTGCCTTCTGCCAGAATGGCACCTGGCTCAGGCGATAGGCGGCCTCGATCCAGTAGCCGCTGCCATCGTGCGAGCGAGCGTACTCAGAACGCAGATTGAGTGGAATCGCGGAAGGCTGCCATGCAAAATGAAGTCCGAAAGCGTTGGCTCGCTCCTCCTGCAACTCCTTCTGAAAGGAAGCGCCTACCTCGATTCGTGGTCCGGGCAGAAAGAATCCCATGCGGCCGCCCACGGTGCGGTCGGATTCAAATTTGTTCAGCGTGCTCAAAGTGGAGAAATAAGTCGCGTAGTTCAGATTCACCTTCGGGTTGAGCGAAAAACCGCCGCGCAACATCACGCCATCGCTCGAGCCTGTGCCGAGCGGAAAGATCAGGGGCGTGGGCTGCAGGCTGCGGATCCAGATGGGGTACAGGCGCTCGTTGTAAATGCCGAAAGGAGTGAGGAACCGTCCAGCGGTGACCGTCAGGTAGCGGTTGGCGATGTAGTCTAGTTGCAAATAGTCGATTTCCTGCTCAACCTTGCCGCCGTAAGATCCACCACCGTCGGGACGCTCGAATTCGCCGGTGAATTCAGCGCGGGATTCGACCAGCCATCGATCTCCCAGCGGCACCAGCAGCACGGGAGTGACCGACGGCACGAGTTCGGTTTCGCCGCCATTGACATTGGTGAAGAAGCCAGCATTTCCAGTCAGGATGGGGACGGGGCGCTCCGTCTCAGGCGCAGGGGTTTGCGCGTACAGAACAGCGGAAAGCAGAGACAGAACCACCACACGGCTGGCCCAGGCACAAGCTCGCCCTAGCTTCCAATCGGACGTTCTGACAATGCGGCCCACGGCGGCTCCACTTCTTTGTCCCATTGTCAGATGGGCAGGAGCGACGGGGAAAGATGACGAAGGTAATCCGAATGATCACTCCCAACGCAGTTGCTCCGGAATTCCAGAGCTAAACAGAGGCGGGCTGAGTAACTTCCTGCAGAGCCGCCGCGAAAGCGTCAATCGCTCGATCAATTTGTGGCCGAGTAATAATGAGTGGAGGCTGGAAGCGGATGACGTTGCCGTAGACGCCGCCCACACCTACCAGCACTCCCTGGCGCAGCAACCCGTCGCGAATCGCCTCCGCTTCAGACGTGGCCGGGGTGAGCTTTTCGTCTTTGACCAGTTCGACGCCGATCATCAATCCAAGGCCTCGAACTTCGCCGATCAGAGGATTGTGTCTCTGCAAGTCGCGCAGCTTCGCCATAGCGTAGTTGCCGGTCTCGGTGGCGCGGGCTGGAAGGTTCTCCTGCTCCATAAACTCGATGTTGGCCAGCGCGGCGGCGCAAGAGACGGGATTGCCGCCAAAGGTCGACAGATGATCGCCCGGCTTGTAGGCAGCGGCAATTTCTGGCCGCGTGGTAAATGCGCTCAAGGGAAACCCGTCGGCAATCCCTTTCGCAGTCACCATAATGTCAGGCTCGACGCCGTAATGTTCGATGGCAAACATCTTTCCGGTTCGGCGCAAAGCCGGACTGGACCTCGTCCGCAATAAACAGGATGCCGTGACGGTCGAGAACTTTCTTCACTTCTTTGAAATAGTTCGCCGGCGGGACGATGATTCCGCCTTCGCCCATGACCGGCTCGGCGATGAATGCCGCCACGTCATCGGCGGTGGTGAAGCGGATTACGTCTTCGATCGCGCGGGCACACTGACGTCCACATTCCTCAGGATCGTTGGCCCATTGCGAGCGATAGGCATAGGGCGCGGGTGCGAAGGTCACTCCGGCAGCGTACGGGCCGCCGCGCTTTTTGCGTCCCATGTTGCCGGTGATGCTGAGCGCGCCCCAACTGCGTCCGTGAAAGCTGGCGTGGAGCGCAATAAATTCGTGTTTCCCAGTGTAGAGTCGCGCCAGCTTCATGGCGCCTTCGATAGCTTCAGCGCCACTGTTGCCGAAAAACGTTTTCGTCAGACCGCGCGGGGCGATGTGGGCAATTTTCTCCGCGAGGTCGGCGACCGGCTGCACGTGATAAATGTAGGAGGAGCAGTGGACCAGCTTGTCCATCTGCGCCTTGGCCGCGGCGATCACGCTGGGATTGCAGTGTCCGGCGTTGACCACGGAGATGCCGGCAAAGCAATCGAGATATTCGCGGCCATTGATGTCGGTGACGGTAACGCCGTTGGCCTTGTCGATCACAATGGGCACGACCGACTTCATGAAGCCGGTCATCACGTAGTCCTTATATTTCTGGATGGTGTCTGACATGAGTACCTCAATCAACGGGTTGCGTAGGCCCAGACGTCCTCGTCTGGGTGGGCGAGCAAGGCTCGCCTGATGTTCCTAAGATCTCCGCCGAGCTTCGCTCGGCTGGGCAGGTGGGACATCCTTCGACTTCGCTCAGGACAGGCTCTGCCCCTACGTGGTCATTGCTAGCTTTAAAATTTTCGCGAGTGATCTTTCGCCCAGCGCTCGACCACGATTTTCTTTTCGGTATAGAACTCGATGGCATCGTGCCCCTGCGCGTGCATGATGCCGAAAAAGCTGTCTTTCCATCCGCTGAACGGAAAATACGCCATCGGCGCAGCAACGCCGATGTTGATCCCGATATTTCCGGCTGGGGCTTCGTAGCGGAAGCGTCTGGCTGCGGCCCCGCTCGAAGTGAATAGCGACGCCTGATTGCCATACGGGCTGCGCTCGAGGAAGGCCAGCGCCTCATCCATATCGTTCGCGTGGACCAGGCTCAGCACCGGACCGAAGATTTCGGTCTCGGTCAGTTCGCTGGTGGCGGGGACCGCGTCAAGAACCGTGGGTTTCACAAAGTTTCCCGCCTCGCCTTTCGGTATGCGGGAGTTCCGTCCGTCCAGCAGAATCTTCGCGCCTTGTTTTTCTCCCGTCGCAATCAGTGACTCGACCCGCGACTTACTGTGCGGCGTGATCACCGGCCCCATCTGCACGCCCGCGTCGAGTCCGTTGCCCACCCGAAGTGACGCAGCCGCCTCGGTAATCGAATCGCGAAAGGTTTTTTGCGCTTCCCCAACTGTCACCGCGACGGAAACCGCCAGGCAGCGTTGCCCGGCACAGCCAAAGGCGCTGTCCCCGATGATCTGCGTGGTCATCTTCATGTCAGCGTCGGGTAACACGATGACATGGTTCTTCGCGCCACCCTGACACTGTGCGCGCTTCCCGTGCTCGCCCGCGCGAGCGTATACGTAGCGAGCCACTGGCGTGGAACCCACAAAACTTATGGCCCGAACCTTGGGATGATCGAGCAGCGCATTGACGGCATTCTTGCCGCCATTCACCAAGTTCACAACGCCTTTCGGCAGTCCGATATTCTCCATCAGTTCAAATACCCGTTTCATGGTGAGGGGCACACGCTCCGATGGCTTCAGGACGAAGGTATTTCCGGTAGCAATGGCGTAGGGCAGAAACCAGAACGGAATCATCCCGGGAAAATTAAACGGGACAATCGCGGCTACCACTCCCAGTGGCTGCCGGATCATCATCTCGTCAATGCCGCGGGCCACGTCTTCGAGGTTGTAGCCTTGCATCATCGTCGGAATCCCGCAGGCAACTTCTACGTTTTCGATCGCGCGGCGCAACTCAGCTTTGGCTTCGGTAAAAGTCTTGCCATTTTCGGTGGTGAGGACGCGGGCAATGTCGTCGACTTCGGCTTCGAGAATGTGCTTCAGTTTGAACAAAGGCTGAATGCGATCTTCAGCCGGCGTGCGCCGCCATTCGGGAAAGGCAGAGGCTGCCGCTTCGATCGCGGCTGCGACCTCGGAAGCGCTGGAAAGCGGAGTCTGGGCAATCACTTCGCCGGTGGCGGGATTGGTGACATCGAGCCATTCGGTGGCATTGGAATCGATCCATTGCCCGTTAACGTAGTTGGGAACTTTGGTCAGAGTCGCAGTAGCAACAGTCATAAAATTGTCTCAGGTATATTGTAGCGCGGGTTTGTTGTAGAGCCGGCGTCCCGCTGGCTGTCCGGAGGGCATCCTGCCATCCGCGCTCCGCGGGCGAGTCGCCCGCGACCACACAAACAAACCTAAACTGGTTGAGGCACGGCGCCCTTCTTCGATCCTTCGTATACCATCTGCAGCGCCGATTCCAGCACGTCCATGCCTTCGTCGAGTTGCTGATCGGTGGCGATGAGCGGCACCAGAACTCGCACCACATTTGAATACGTACCAGCCGTAATCGTGATCAGCCCGTGCTCATAACAGAATTGGGTGATCTGCTTCGTCTCCTCGGCCGCCGGTTCGCGACGCTCTGCGGACTTGACCAGTTCAATGGCCTGCATTCCACCCAGGCCGCGGACGTCTCCCACCATCGGCCAACTCTTCTGCCACTGCCGCGCCCGCTTCTGAAACCGGTCGCCTAGTTCGTTGGCACGCGTCAGCAAATTCTCGCGCTCGAAGATGTCAAGCACCGCCAGCGCCGCCGCGCAAGAAAGAGGATTGCCGGCAAATGTGCCGCCCAGTCCGCCTGGACCGGGCGCATCCATAATCTCCGCGCGGCCCGTGATGGCCGCCAGCGGAAGTCCTCCGCCCAACGATTTCGCCGTGACGATAATGTCCGGCTCGATTCCGTAGTATTCGCTGGCGAAAAGACGGCCGGTGCGTCCGAAGCCGCTCTGCACTTCATCCGCGATGAACAAGACACCGTGCTTGTGACAAATCTCCATCAGCACCCGGAAAAAATCTTGCGGTGGGACGACGAACCCGCCTTCTCCCAGCACCGGCTCGGCGATTACGGCGGCTACATCCTCCGATGCCACCACGCGCTTGAATGTGTCCTCAAGGTGACGGGCGCAAAACAAATCACAGGACGGATACCTCAGCGAATAGGAGCAGCGATAGCAGTAGGCATAGGGGATGCGGTAGACATCACCCGGGAAAGGGGCGAAACCGGCCTTGTAAGGGTGAGTCTTGCTGGTCAACGACAGCGCCATCATGGTGCGCCCGTGGAAGGCGTCCTCGAAGGCAATGACGCCTGATCGGCCTGTGTGCGCACGCGCAATCTTTACCGCGTTCTCTACCGCTTCAGCACCGCTATTCACAAAGAGAGTTTTCTTGGGAAACTTGCCCGGCGTAACCTGATTCATCCGCTCGGCCAGCCGAACGTATTCCTCATAAGGCGTCACCTGGATGCAGGTGTGAAGGAAACGGTCGAGTTGGGCCTTGACCGCACTGACCACGGGCTCGCGGCGATGCCCCACGTTAAGGCAACCAATACCGCCGGCAAAATCGAGATAGCGATTGCCGTCCACATCTTCGAGCCACGCATCTTCTGCTTTGGCCACATAGACCGGCGTGCCGATCGAGAGCCCGCGCGGAATTGCTTCGGTGCGGCGCTCAGCCAGAGCTTTCGACTTCGGTCCCGGGATTGCAGTTTTAAGCTGAATAGTCGGCATGGTTGAATCTCTATTTCATAGCTTTCGAGCCAACGACCAAAGGCCAATGATCAAACGACGTTTTATGAACCCAGTTTCCAGTCTTAAGTTCTCGGTTCTCAGTACCAGCCGATCGGGGACTCGTTCAGGTTAATGTGCACCTGTTTCGTTTCCAGATATTCTTCGATCCCCCACGGGCCCAACTCGCGTCCGAACCCGGATTGTTTGTAGCCGCCCCACGGGGCTTCCACGTACGTCGGCTGCATGTGGTTGACCCATACGATGCCGGCGCGCAACGATTTCACAGTGCGGAACGCTTTGAAGATGTCGCGCGTCCAGACCGCCGCTGCCAGTCCGTAGGGAGAATCGTTTGCGATCTTCACCGCATCTTTTTCGTCTTCGAACGGGATTACCGCAGCCACTGGGCCAAAAATCTCTTCGCGAGCAATGCGCGCGCTGTTATCGAGATCGTAGAAAATTGTGGGCTCGACGTAATAGCCTTTGGCAAAC
This sequence comes from Terriglobia bacterium, assembly GCA_963812835.1. Taxonomy (GTDB): domain Bacteria; phylum Acidobacteriota; class Terriglobia; order Terriglobales; family Acidobacteriaceae; genus JAIQFF01. The sequence continues at coordinate 200,332 of CAWEWN010000004.1, read as the reverse complement.
TTCTCAGCGCGTCCGCCACCGGATGCGAGCTTGCCCTCTTTCTTACCGATCTCTTGATAGGAGCGTACCCGGTCGTATTGATCTTTACTTACCAGCGGTCCCATTTTTGTATCCCGATCGAGAGGTGCGCCGAGCTTGATGGTCTTTGCCTTCGCGGCCATCGCGTCGACAAATTTCTTGTAGATCGGCTTCTGCACCAGGATGCGGCTGCCGGCCGAGCACACTTCGCCCTGATTGATGAAGACTCCGAAGAGCGCGCCGTCGATGGCGGCCTCGAAGTCCGCATCCGCAAAGAAAATATTGGGAGACTTGCCACCGAGCTCAAGGGTGACCCGCTTTACCGTATCCGCTGCCTGCTTCACGATAATCTTGCCGACTGCCGCGCTGCCCGTGAACGCGATCTTGTTGACATCGGGATGCTGCACCAGCGGCGCGCCGCAGGTTTCACCGAAGCCGGTGATGATGTTGACTACGCCCGGCGGCAGGCCGACATCGGCCAGCCAGTTCGCCATTTCCAGCGCTGTAATCGGTGTCTGCTCGGCCGGCTTCAGTACACAGGTACAGCCCGCGGCCAGCGCCGGCGCCAGCTTCCAGGCCGCCATCAGCAGAGGATAATTCCACGGGATGATCTGGCCCGCGACTCCGATCGGCTCCTTGAGCGTCAGGCTCATGGCGTTGTCGGGGACGGGATTCACGTATCCCAGAATTTTTGTCGCAAGACCGCCGTAGTACTCGAAGCAAGTGGCAACGTCGGTGATGTCGTATTCGGCTTCGACGATCGGCTTGCCGGTGTTTCGCGATTCCAGCTCCGCCAGCATCGGCGGTGTTCTGACGAATCTTCTCAGCCAGTCGGAAGAGCACCCGGCCACGTTCCTGGGCCGTCGTGGTTGCCCATGGACCATCTTCGAAGGCGGCTTTGGCGGCGGCTACCGCGCGGTTCACGTCGTCGGCGTTGGCGTCCGGAGCCTGCGCGATCACTTCTTCGCTGGCGGGATCGTAGACTGGAAATGTCTTGTTGGACTTGCTGTCGACCCACTCGCCGTTGATATAGAGCTGATAAGTGCGTACGTCGGTTTTCACTCCGCCGGGCATCATGGCCTCCTGCTGTTTCGACTATTGCCGAGCTTCGCTCGGCTGCACGGGCGTGACGCCCGCGCCCACATTTTTTGCTTTTCGGCTGCCGTAGACGTAGAAGAAGAATGCGGCCAGGCCGATGAAGAACAACGTCCCGCCAAACATCCATACTTCATAAGACCACAACGAACTGATCTGCTGAGCGGGGAAAAATACCAGCACGATTCCCAGCGTTGTTGTCACCAGCCCGCTAATACCGGCAAGCATCAGCGTCGTCTTGCTGTAGTGCCCCGGCCCGGCACAAGTATTCAGGGCCAGCTTGATCAGCGCGGCGAACATGTATAGAAACGGTATCAATTGCAAAACCACCGCCAGCGACAACATCTTCTGGAAAGTCTCCTGCACCCCGGCGCCGACAAAGTTCATTACGATCAGCACCATCGAAACCGCCGCGTGAACGATGAGCGCAGCGTACGGAGTCGCATAGCGCGGGTGCACCTTCGCCATCCAGGCTGGCATGTACGAATCGAGACCGGCGACGAAGGGAATGCGCGCCGAGCCTCCCAGCCATGCCGAGCCGATTCCGGCGATAGAAAAACTCAGCAGCAGCGCAAACGGCGCCACGATCCACGCCGCTCCTACTCTTGCCGCCATGGTGCCCACAGCCTGCACGATGCCCTGCAGCACGCTGATCTGGTCTTTGCTGACCGCGATCAGCAGGGTGAGCGTGGCTCCGATGTAAAGCAGGCCGGAAAGCACTCCGCCCCAGGCCACTGCGCCCGGCAACGTCCGACGCGGGTCCTGGATCTCGTCTCCCATGACGGAGGCCAATTCCAGGCCGACCAGTCCGAAGCAAATCACACCGAAAGAATTGAGCACGAAGCGCGGATTCGCCGGGATCTTGAAGTCCGCAGCGCTTACCGTTGTGCCAAACCTGAGCCAGATGACCAGTCCCAAGCCAATCAGCGTGGCTGCGGCGATTCCCGTTCCAATGCCGCCCAGATTGTTCACCCACTTCCCTACACCGAGGCCCACGATGTTGAGCACCACCAGAACGACCAGCAGAAGCAGCGATGCGATCAGCGCAAACATCTTGTTGTCCGCCAATGCCTGATGGTTAGGACCCAGAACAAACACCGATACGCCGACGAAGTAGAGCATCACCGTCGGGACGTAGAGCATGTTATTGGTCCAGTAGCACCAACCGGACAGAAATCCGTGGAAGTCGCCGAACACTTCCTTGGCCCAGAGATACACGCCGCCTTCTCCGGGATAGCGGTGCGCCAGTTCGATGACGGCGATGCCTTGCGGCCAGAAGAACAGGACCAGCGATACGATCCACAACCAGACCGTGACCCCGCCGTTGGCCGCGATCGACGGGACCACATTCAGGTTGAAGATTGCGACCACGAACAACAGAACCAGGTCGGCGCGGCCGAGGACGCGCTTGAGGTGAGGCTGGTCAGGATCGGTCGCGGACAATACCTGCTCCTTGGTTTCGGTTTATGTAGCGCCGGCATCTTGCCGGCTGTCGCGAGGGCATCCTGCCCTCGCTGTGGGGGCGGGACGCCCCCACGACAGCCGCCGGGACGCCGGCGCTACGAAAATCTAGTGCGCTGCCGCTACTACTTCTCCCACGCGTTCCTGCTGCGCCTGGGCCAGCGCCGGCGCCACATCTTCAAACGCAGCCAGATGCTTGTCGATGTCGGCCTCGGTGTGCTGGACGGAAATCGTCCACTGCTCGTCCCACCAGTAAGGTTGCGCCATCACGCCGCGGTTGACCATGGCGAACCAGTAGTGCCGCCACAGGTCGACGTCGATGGCTTCCCAGTCGCGGTAGTTGCGAATCTCTTTGGCATACAGCATCAATGCGCCATTGGCGCCGGCGCTGGCGATGTAGGCCTGCAGTCCCGACTTGGCAACGATCTTCTTGTAGCCCTCGGTCAGTTTCTTGCTGAGCTTGTCCACGTGTACGTAGTTCTCGCGGGTGAGCACTTCGCGGAACGTAGCCAGGCCTGCAGCCATCGAGACCGGATTGGTGTTGTAGGTGCCGCCATGAAAGACCTTGTGCTGCGAGATCAGGTCCATCACGGATTTGTGCGCGAGAAACGCCGCCAGCGGCAAGCCGCCGCCGATCGATTTCGCCAGGCAAATCATGTCCGGCGTCACGCCGAAATATTCGGAGGCGCCGCCCCATCCCAGCTTGGCGCCGGTCTTCACTTCATCGAAGATCAGCAGCGCGCCGTTTTTGGTGGCAATCTCGCGCAGTCCCTGAAGAAAGCCGGCTTGTGGCATGCACAGACCGACGTTCATCAGGATCGGCTCGAGGATAATGGCCGCAATCTCGCCGGGATTCTGTTTGAAGCGCAATTCGACGCTGGCCAGGTCATTAAAGGTCGCAATGAGCACGTTAGCCAATGACGCTTTTGGAACTCCGAGGCCGCCGGTAACTGATGTCGGAGCATTGATGTCGCCATAGTCGGGCGCGTGCGGCTTTACGCTGACCAGAGCGGAATCGTGCAAGCCGTGGTAAGCGCCTTCAAACTTTACGATCTTGTCGCGGCCGGTAGCGGCGCGGGCCAGGCGAATGGAGTGCATCGTGGCTTCCGTACCGCTGTTGCCGAATCGCACCATCTCGACCGGAAAGCGGTTGCAGATTTCTTCGGCCAGTTCCCACTCCATGTCGTGAGGCATGCCGAACATGGTGCCGGTGCTGAGACGCTTCTCCACGGCCTTCATGACCGCAGGATGGCAATGTCCGGCCATGAGCGCGCCGAAACAAAGGTTGTGGTCAATGTATTCGTTGCCGTCGAGGTCGCGAAATTTGCTGCCCGATCCTTCTTTCACAAAGATCGGATAAGGATCGTAGGCGCGATAGTTGCTGGCCACGCCCAGCGGAATGCGTTTGAGGTTTTTCTTGTGAGCAACGGCGGATTTCGGCGTGCGACGCTCGAAGGTTTCGAGCTCTTTCTGCAGTGCGGGGTACATCGGTTCTCCAGGAATGGCTCAAGCCGCTCTGATTGCGGCCATTAGAATGCCCGGGCGACCGCAGCCGCCCGGGTTAAAGGCTGCTTATACTTTACCGCTTTCCGGCTAGAACGCGAACTTCAATGCAAACTGAATATTGCGCGGGTCACGGGCGCGCTTAATCCGGCCGAAATCCGCCCCGTCGCTGATATTGCCGTCAGGATTCAGGAACTGCGTGTGATTGAACGTGTTGAAAAGCTCGGCCCGGAATTCAAAGTGTTTGGTTTCGCTGACGGGTATTATTTTTTGCACGGAGAAATCAAAATTGTTGATGCCAGGTCCGCAGCAGATCGTCCGCGGGGCATTGCCCAGCAACTGCAGTGGAGTCGACGTGTCAGACTGTTCGGGAAGCGCGAAGGAAGTCGGATCGAAGTAGTAATTGTTGTTCTTTTTCGGGTTAAACGTTTTGAACGGAGCAACCAGGTCAGGCTTGCCGGGAAGTTCGAAGTCGAAACTGTTCTCCAATTCCGAGTCATTACTGGATTGAATACGGATCGGGAAGCCGGTCTGGAAACTGGTAATGCCTGAGATGGCCCATCCATTCAGGAATTTTCCTTTGGCTCCCTCGTATTTCGGAACGGGAAGCTCCCACAGATAGCTGATGACCAATCGCTGCCGAGCGTCAAACAGGGAAAGGGCGCGATTGCAGCGGTCACAGATCGGTTTCAGGATGTTCTCAAAGCTGGAAGCGTTGTCGATCGATTTGCTCCAGGTATAGGCCACCTGCATCTGCACTCCGTGACTGAATCGCTTTTCCAGCGAGGCTTGCAGCGAGTTGTAATTGGAATTCGCAATCGTGTCCTGGGCGAAGATGCTGGAGAACACCGGCACGCCGTCAGACGGGCAGCCGTTGCCGGTGTACGGGTCGCAACTGGGGGATGAGTACTTCCTCAGACCCACCAGCGTAATGGGAGTCGGATTGGGACCGGTCACCACGTTTGGCGATCCGTAGGGTAGGTGCAACGTCACACCGTTGGGGATTTCTCCAGCTGCAATGTTGAAGGAGCTGTCGGCAAAGAACGGGCCGCAGGCAAGATTCGCGTCTGCAGCGAGATCGGAAATATTCTGCAGGTCGAGACAGGTCTGCGCGTTGCCGAAATTCAAATCTTTTGTAGCCAGCAAGCGGTGGCCCTGCGAGCCGACATAACCCAGAGAGAAAACCAGGTCTTTCCCGATCTCGCGCTGGATTCCGACGTTGTACTGCGCCGTGTACTGGGCGCGGAGGTGAGGCTCCAGTTCTCCGAACAGGAGGATCGGACGGAATGAAGACCAGTCGACGTTGCTTCCCGGCGCCGGGTTCAGAATGCCGTTAAACGGGTTGGGGCTTATGGTTAGATTTGCCGAATCTCCGCTCTGGCTTACAAACGGCGTGTTGAACAGACCTCCGGAAATCAGCGAACTCCCGCCGAACGGGGGCTCGCCCTGGAACTGCTCGAGCACAAGCTGTTCGATCGGGTTGTAGAAAAGCCCAAAACCGCCGCGGACCGTAGTCTTACCGTTCTTCCACGGATCCCACGCGATACCGATGCGCGGAGCAAAAGATTTGTAGTAGCTGTCAGTCAAGCCTTGGGGAACGCCTTTGTCTCCGGGCACAACCAATCCCAGCGGAAACACAGCTGCCGCTGAACCTCCTGGATTGCAATTGTTGTCGGGATATCCCAGACTCGCCTGGCTCGCCGCACTGAGCTGGCAGGGGAATGTGGTTGTGGCCTGACCCGGCCGGAAGGTCTGATAGCGTTTGCCGGCATCATAGATCGGCTGGTTGAACTCCCAGCGCAACCCGTAGTTCAGAGTCAGATTGGGCTTGATCTTCCAGCTGTCCTGGGCAAACAGGTAGACTGAATTTCCACGAATATCTTCGGTTTGCGCCGACCCTTGCAAGTAAGAATCAGGCAGACCCAACAGGTAGTTGGGGAACAAATTCTGATTTCCGTCAGCATCCAGAGCGATTGGGTCGTTAACGCCGCCGCCGAAGTAGCTGAATTCTCCGTTCACATCGAAGAACAAGGTCTGCAGGAAGCGCTGGTTTCTGTAATCGACACCAAATTTGGTGGTGTGGTTTCCGAAGATCTTGGTCAGATTGTTGCTGAATTGATAAGTGTTGCCCTTCTGCGGCAACTCGCCCTCGAAGTTATTGCCTATGCTGAAGCCGCCGGAAATCGTGACGAAGGGCACACCTTCACGGTTCGGTCCCAGAGCCGGGGTAATCCCGATCCTGGGATCGGTAGGGATCACGCCGGGCGTGTCGCTGGTGCCGGTAAAACAAACTGCTGCAGCCGCCCCTGAACCGCAAGAATCCGTCACCAGGTTGGTCCGCTGGGGATGCAGAAACGTGCCCTGGGCCTCGCGGAAATAGGTAACTCTGGCTTCGTTCACCGTGGTCGGACTGATGGTCCAGGTGTGCGACAGGTTCACCTGTTGTGCGCGTGTAGCATTGTTATTGCCAAAACCGGGCAGCAGATTTGGCGTGGCCGCTTGGAACCGGGTGAAGGGTTGACCGTCGAAGCCGTCGTTGAAGTAGTAATAGAGACTCAAATTCTGCTTATCATTGATGCGATGATCGAGCTTTAACGTGAACTGGTTTTCGTGGGAATCCTCGTTGGGAATGGCGCGGAAAATGTTAGTACCGGAGTTGGGCAGCGGCACGTTACCTTGCAAAATGGCTGCCGCCGCGGGGTCGAAGCAGGCGGTTGGAATCTGGTCTCCCGGAAAGATGTCCGAATAGGGGACTGACCCATCGACAGTGGTGGAAGGCAATGGGATGGCCACTCCGCACCCTGGTCTTGCATTAAGGATTTGCGCGACCAGATCGTCGGTGACAGCTCCGGTGAGCGGCGTAGCCGAAAAATCTCCCGCGCGCTCTGCCGCAGTGGGAACAACGACCGGGTCGGATGAAATCCCGTGGACCACGCGCCGTCCTTCGTACGACGCGAAGAAGAACGTGCGGTCTTTCTTGATCGGACCGCCGAAGGTGCCGCCAAACTGGTTCTGCTTGTCATCGGCCCGGCGCAGGTCAAGGTAGCCCTTCGCATTCAAGGATTGATTACGCAAAAATTCGTATACACTGCCGTGCCAATTATTGGTTCCCGACTTGGTGACGACATTGATGACCGCTCCGGAGTTGCGTCCATATTCAGCGTCAAAGGTATTGGATAGAACTCGGAACTCCGCGATGCTGTCTGGCGTGGGTTGAATCGCAGGGGAGTTCACGAACAAGTCGTTGCCGTCGCCGCCGTTGACGTTGAAATTGTTGGAGCGCCCCCGGCCTCCATTGACCGACACCGCGCCGGACTGATTACTGCCGTAGAAAAGATCGGAACCGCCCACTCCCTGCACACCGGGCTGCAATTGAAGCAATTGATACGTGTCACGTGCATTGAGGGGAAGACCCGCCACCTGGCGTTGGTCCATGACAGCGCCCAGCTGTGTGCTGGTGGTATCAACCAGAGGCGCTTCCGAAGTAACTTCCACCGTCTCCTTGGTCTCGCCGATCTGCATGATCATGTTCAGAGTGATGACCTGGTTCAGATCCAGATTCACCCCGCGCTGCACATTCTTCTTAAAGCCAGTCTGGTCGAACTCCAATCGATACACGCCGACAGCGAGTTGCGGGAATCCGTAATCGCCCGTGTCGCCGCTGCGCGTTTCCTGGCTGACGCCGGTTGCTTCATTGGTCGCGGTGACTTTCACGTTGGCCAAAACCGCGCCGCTGGGGTCCGCGACCCGGCCCAGAATTCTGCCGCCGGTGCTTTGGGCCAGAAGGAAGGTGGAGCATGCCAAGACAAAACAGGACGACCAGCCAACGGCTGTCCAGCGCGCTGTCGACGAAGTCATGGGAGATCTCCGCGCTGCGGGTGGAAGTTTCGAATTTTCAAAATGCAAAGCTTGCGTGCGTCAGCAAACCTTGCTATAATCGCGCAAGGTTAGAGGCACCCTCCGCAAACTGTCAAGCAAAAAATAGCGTTACTCCATATCGGCAAAACACTTGGGAGCAGGGTTCGGGATGAAACCGGCTGAGCGACAACCCTACTTGAAAATCGGCGATGTGGCGCGCCTGGTCGGCGTCTCCCCTTCCGTCATTCGCTCCTGGGAGAGCCTCGGCCTCACCCGTCCTCACCGCACCGCCAGCAAATATCGCCTCTACACGCCGGAAGACGTGAAGTTGCTCAAGCGGGCCCGCTTTCTGCGCAAGGTCCGGGGCTTGAATGCGGCCGCCATCGTGCAAATGCTCAAGCGCGAAGGTCGGGTGCGGCCTTCCTCGAACGGAGCTTCCAACCGCAATCGGCGTGCGCCTGCGCCAACTGCGAACCCGCCGCGGCCTTTCCTTGGCGCAAGTGGCCAAGGCAGTGGGCATCTCACTGGGGTTTCTGAGCGCGCTGGAACGCTCGCACATGAGCGCTTCGGTTTCAACGCTGCGCAAGCTGGCCCGGTTCTACAAGACCAATATCCTGGAATTTTTCGATCCCGCGGAATCGAGCGTGCGGCTGGTGTCGCCGGACAAGCGCAAAGTCCTCGAAGCCGGCCCGGGAGTGCGCATGGAACTGCTGGCCTGGGGCAACACCGTCATGGAGCCGCACTTGTTCCGCATCGCTCCCCAGAGCGGCAGCGGCGAGTCTTATCACCACGAAGGCGAGGAGTTTCTGTACGTCCTGCAGGGAGAATTGCAGATTTCGCTGGAGGGAGAGGAGTACCATCTCCAACCGGGCGACAGTTTCTACTTCGAGAGTGCCACACCCCACAGCTGGAAGAACCAGGGCCGCAGCGAAACCTGGGTGTTATGGGTGAACACGCCGCCTACGTTCTAGCGGTCGCGAAATGTGCAGCGGAGATAAAACCATGATTCGACGTCTGGCGTTCTCACTTTCACTGTTTGCATTCGTCGTTCTGCTCGGCTCCTGCGGGAAGAAGACTCCCACGCTGAATCTGCTGGTGTGGGAAGGCTATGCCGACCCATCATTCGTTCAAGCCTTCGAAGAAAAGTATCACTGCAAGATTTCCGCCTCCTACATGGGATCGAGCGATGAACTGGTGGCCAAGCTGCGCGGCGGCAGCGCCGGAAATTATGATGTGATCTCGCCTTCGAGCGATGTTGCGACTTCCATCGCCGCGGCTGGCCTGGCTCTGCCGCTCGATCTTGCTCAGATTCCGAGTTATGGCCGGCTCTCGCCGCAGCTCACTTCCCTGCCGCTGGTACGGATAAAAGAAAAGGTATATGGCGTGCCCTTCATGTGGGGGCCGATCCGCTCCTCTATGACACCACCGTTTTCCCCAAACCTCCCGAGAGCTGGACCGTGTTCTGGGACCCGAAGTATCGCGGCAAGATTTCAGTGTGGGATGATCTTTCGACCGTCTACCTGGCGGCCCAGGTTCTGGGCTTCGACAAACCCGATCCGTCGCAGCTTTACAACCTCACGCGACGAACAGCTCGACGCCGTCAAGAAGAAGCTGCTGGAACTGAAGCCTAACATCCGGAAAATGTGGTCGACTGGAGGCGAACTTACCAACCTCTTCCAGAATCACGAGGTGGTCGCAGCCATGGGCTGGCCGCTGATGACCAATCAACTGCGCAAGATCAATTTCCCCGTCGGCGAGACCATCCCCAAAGAAAACACAACGGGCTGGATTGATCACCTGATGATCACCGCCGGCAGCGAGAATAAAGAACTGGCCTACAAATTCCTGGAGTACATGGTCGAGGCGCAGACCCAGAAGAAGGTCACCGATATCACGGGATACACTCCGGCGAACCCGCAGGCGGCGCAATTCATGACGCCGGAAGAGATCAAAGGACTGCATCTTGACGACGTGGACAACTATCAGGCGCGTCTTTATTTCTGGCAGAATGTGCCGCGGCGGGCCAAGTACAACGAAATCTGGAACGAAGTAAAAGCCGCACAGTGAACTGAGTAGCGCGGCCGCCGGCGACTTCGCCCGCGACTCGGAGGGCAGGATGCCCTGCACGGCTGCCCCGGGACGCGGCGCTACAAAAAACATGGCCACCATCATCGAACCCGCGACCAATAACGACGCGACAACGTCGACTGCTCCGTTGCTCGACATACGCAACTTGGCCAAGTCGTTCGGCAAAACCGCAGTGCTGCGCGACATCTCACTGCAAGTAGCGGAGGGGGAATTCCTCACCATCCTGGGCGAAAGCGGTTCGGGTAAGACGACGCTGTTGCGGATCATCGCCGGTTTCGAAAGCGCCAGCTCAGGAGAAATTCTCATGGGTGGCGAGCGCCTCGACAACCTGCCGCCATATCGTCGCCGCGTTAATACTGTCTTTCAGCACTACGCTCTGTTCCCGCATTTGACGGTCGCGGAAAATGTAGGCTACGGATTGAAAATCGCCAGACTGCCGAAGCAGGAAGTCGCGAGCCGGGTCGAGCAGGCGCTCGATATGGTGAAGATGAGTGCCTACGCCGCGTCCAAGCCGGCCAAGATCAGCGGCGGACAGCAGCAACGCATCGCTCTGGCCCGCGCCCTGGTGAACCGTCCCCGGCTATTGTTGCTGGACGAGCCACTCTCCGCGCTCGACGCCAACCTCCGCCGCCAGATGCAGGTCGAACTGAAATCACTGCAGCGCGAAGTCGGCATCTCCTTTGTGTTTGTTACTCATGACCAGGAAGAAGCCATGGTCATGTCCGACCGCATCGCGCTGCTGCGCATGGGAAAATTGGAACAGGTTGCGTCTCCAAGGGAAATCTACAACAGGCCGGCAACCGCCTATACCGCGCAGTTCATCGGCCACACCAATCTGCTCAGCTGGCGAAGTAAAGGACGGAGTGGCGCGCTGCTGCGATCTCACCTGGCGAACCGGCTTGCGGGATGGTCCCGGCCTGTTTTCACTGCGCCCGGAAAATATCAGGCTCGCCCCTGCTGGCGGCAGTGGTCCGAAAGTAAGGTTTCGCGGCAAGATTCTACGCCAGGCATTCCACGGGGCCACCGAACTGTTACAGGTCCAGTGCAGCGATGGCCTGGTGCTGTCGATCCGCGCCGCCAGCCAGGAAAGTTGGAGTGGAGATGTGGAGCTTGAGTTCTCGCCGGCAGACGCAGTGCCGGTACGAGCATCCGAAATCCATCCGGAAAGAACCTGAAGTTGTTGTGTGGGGCGGGCGCCCTCGCCCGCCGCTTTTGACTTTGATCTTATGTTCTCCCGCGCCTACAGAGCCGCCATCACCGTGCCGTCGCTGCTATGGGTAGCGGTGTTCCTGCTCGTTCCGTACGCGATTCTGTTCTGCTACAGTTTCTGGTCGGTCTCATCGTCGCAAGAAATCGTCCACTCCTGGTCGCTGGACAACTACCACCAACTCATTCAGGTAAATGTCTATTGGCAAACACTGTTCCGCTCCATGTGGATCGCGGCGCGGGTGATGATCTTCTCCCTGTGCCTGGGTTATCCGTTGGCCTACTTTCTGTCCTTCAACGCCAGGAAAAAAGAACTCCTCTATCAGTTGGTGATTATTCCGCTGTGGGTCAGCTACCTGGTGCGCGCCTACGCGTGGAAAACCATTCTGGGCAGCGACGGCGTCCTCAATACGCTTCTGCAATATTTGCATCTGACCCAACATCCGCTGGATTTTCTGTTGTACAGTCCCTTCGCGGTGGTGTTGACCCTCACGCATATCTACACGCCATTCGCGTTCCTGCCGATCTATGCCGCGCTCGAACACATTCCACGAAACCTGGTTGAGGCATCGCATGATTTAGGCGCGTCTCCCTTCCAGACTTTCTGGCGGGTGATCTTCCCGCTCTCGATCCCAGGAGTCATAGCAGGAGCGACGTTTGCGTTCGTGCTGAGCCTCGGTGATTTTCTCGCTCCCCTGTTGCTCGGTGGCCCCAGCGGCATCATGATCTCGAATATCGTGGTCAGCCTGTTCGGAGCGGCGTACAACTGGCCGCTGGGTGCGGCGATTTCATTCTGTATGCTGGCGCTGGTGCTCGGACTCCTCTTTCTCTCGGAAAGTCTGGAGAAAAAATGGAGCTTCAAATGAGCCGCGAACGCACGGTACCGACTTCGCGATGGCTGCCCTGGCATGCCATTGTGGTCTTCGGCTTTCTCTATCTGCCCATCGTCACTTTGATCGTCTATTCGTTCAACGGTGCAGGCGTAGGTGGATTTCCGCCGCGCGATCTGACTCTGCACTGGTATCGCCTGCTGTTTTCCGATGAAGCAATTTGGACGTCAGTTCTGAATAGTCTGCTGGTTGCGTTTGCGGCGATGGCAATCTCACTGACGTTCGGTATCCCGGCTGCGCTGGCGCTCGATCGCGCCAATTTCCCAGGCAAGGCGCTGTTCCGCCGCCTCGTGCTGCTGCCGCTGATATTGCCCGGCATCATCACCGGACTTTCTCTATTGATGCTATTTCGCGAAGCCGACGTCAAGCTCAGCCTGCTCACTATCGTTCTGGGACATGGCACGGCGCTGATCTCGGTTGCGACTACTGAAGTCTTTGCCGGCTTGCAAAAGCTTGATCGTGCGCAAGAGGAAGCATCGCTCGATCTGGGCGCGAACTACTGGCAGACATTCTGGCGTGTCACTTTGCCCAACCTGCGACTCTCCATCATCGGAGCGGCGCTGTTGATCTTCACGCTCTCCATGGACGAGATCGCAGTCAGTTTCTTCCTGATCGGACGGGAAAACACCCTGCCGCTCGAGATCTGGGGACGCTTGCGGCGCGGCATCACCCCGGAGATCAATGCGATTTCGACCATCATCTTCGTGTTTTCGTTGGCTGCAATCGTGACCTGGTATCGATTAAGAGCGGGCGCCGAAGTGAGCACGGACCAAATCCTGTAGCGCCGGCGTCCCGCCGGCTGGCTGGCAGGCGTCTCGCCTGCCCATCTCGAAGGATTCCTTTCTTGGGAATCGCAGCCTTCGCCGCCGCCAAGAAACTTGCCGAGCTGCGCTCGGCACGGCCGGGTCGAAGACCCGGCCCCACACCACCGGTTAAGCCCCACCACAAGGCACGTAGGGGCAGGTGTCCCGCCTGCCCAGCCGAGCCGAAGCTCGGCAAGCGCACCGCGTCGCGAACTCCCTGCTAAACCTGCATACATAGTAAAGTAGTAGCAGAGCTGTATTTGTGAGCCTCAGGAAGGCAACTGACTTTTGACTTCAAACATTCGCAATATCGCTATCATTGCCCACGTAGACCATGGCAAAACCACGCTGGTGGACGCCATGCTGCGGCAGAGCGGCACATTTCGGGCCAACGAGCATCTGGTTGAACGCGTCATGGACTCGAACGATCTGGAGCGGGAACGCGGCATCACCATCCTGGCCAAGAACACCGCAATCTTCTATCACGACGTGAAGATCAACATCGTCGACACGCCCGGCCACAGCGACTTTGGCGGCGAAGTCGAACGCGCTCTCAAGATGGTGGACGGTGTCATGCTGCTGGTGGACGCCAGCGAAGGCCCGCTGCCGCAGACCCGGTACGTCCTGAGCAAGGCCCTCGAAGCCCACCTGCCTCCCATCTTGGTGATCAACAAGATTGATCGCTCCGACGCGCGGCCGCAGGAAGTGTTGAACGAAGTCTACGACCTGTTCATTGATCTCGACGCCAAAGAAGAACAGATAGACTTTCCGGTTCTATATACCAACGCCAAAATCGGCACCGCTTCGGAGGACATCAAGGGCGGCGGAGAAAATCTGCAGCCTCTGTTCGAGGCCATCGTTAAGACCATTCCCGAACCCAAGGGTGACGCCGCCGGGCCGTTGCAGATTCTGGTGGCCAATCTCGACTACAGCGACTATCTCGGACGCCTCGCCATCGCGCGTGTCTTCAACGGCACCATGCGCACCGGTGAAGACGTAGGCATCGCCCGACTGGATGGCACACTCCACAAGACGAAGATCACCAAGCTGTTTTCCTTCTCCGGCTTGAAGCGCGTAGACATCACGGAGACCACCCTCGGCGACATCATTGCGGTTGCAGGAGTGGAAGGCATCACCATCGGCGAGACCATCACGGATGCCGAAAATCCTTCTCCGCTTCCCCATATCGCGATTGATGAACCCACCATCGCTATGCTGTTCACGGTCAATACGTCGCCCTTCGCCGGGCGCGAAGGCACGTATGTCACATCCAGAAATCTCCGCGAACGCCTGCAGAAAGAACTTCTGACCAACGTCTCCCTGCGCGTCGAGGACACCGACAGCACGGATTCATTCATCGTGATGGGTCGGGGTGAATTGCAGCTTTCCATTCTTATCGAGATGATGCGGCGCGAAGGTTTCGAACTCATGGTAGGCAAGCCGGAGATCGTCACTAAGCGGGTCGATGGCAAACTGATGGAACCTATCGAGAAGCTGACGGTTGATGTGCCAGAAGAATTTGTCGGCGTGGTGATGGAACAACTCGGCGCTCGCAAGAGTGAAGTCCTCAACATGCACAATCACGGATACGGGCGGGTACGCATCGAATTCCGCGTCCCCAGCCGCGGACTGATTGGACTGCGCAGCCAGTTGCTCACCGATACGCGCGGCACCATCGTCATGAACTCTCTCTTCGATGGCTACATCGAGTGGCAAGGCGAAATTCCTCACCGTTTGACAGGTGCGCTGGTGTCTGACCGTGCCGGGGTAACCACGCCATACGCTCTTTACAACTTGCAGGAGCGCGGCGAGCTTTTTGTAGGTCCCACGATTGATGTCTATGAGGGCATGATTGTCGGCGAAAATGCCAAAGACAACGATCTCGATGTCAACGTCGTGCGCGAGAAGAAACTGACCAACATGCGCTCCTCAACGTCCGACATGGCAATCCGCCTGGTTCCCTTCCGTAATTTGAATCTGGAGCAGGCGATCGAATTCATCACCGATGACGAGTACGTCGAAGTCACTCCCAAGTCGCTCCGCCTGCGTAAGAAAGTGCTCCAGGCAAACCGGCGCGGCAAAAAAAGTTCGATGGTGGCGGTAGAGGAGTAGCTGAGAAGTATTCCGGGTTTGAAATGTCCAAGCCTGACGATCAGCGCCTCAAGATGTTTGTTATCCCCTGCAGTTGCGGGACTACGTTCTCTGTCGCTGAAAACTATGATCGTCAGGGAACAGCCTGGAACCGCTATCTGAAGTGTCCCAATTGTGAAAAACGGCACGATCCAAAAAACCGCCTGCTGCAAATCGGTTACCAGCGCAGTGGATATTGGACGGTAGATAAGTGTTAGGCGAGATTTTCGATGAGCACTGAAACTGGAGAACAGGCACATCCGGTCCGTGTTGCCGTAGTGGGCGTCGGCAAGGTGGGTGCGACCTTTGCCTATGCTTTGCTCTTGAGCGGACTGGCTTCCGAAATCGTCCTGATCGATGCTGACCGCGCCAAGGCCGAAGGCGAGGCCATGGACCTCAATCACACCGTGCCCTTCGCGTTTCCTACCAAAGTGTGGGCGGGCGATTATTCGGATTGCGCCGGCGCATCAGTCACGGTCCTCACTGCCGGGGCTGGAACCAAGCCGGGCGAAACCCGCCTTGATCTGGTGCAAAAGAATGCCGCCATCTGGAGAGAGATCGTGCCCGAGGTGGTAAAACACAACGCTCAGGGCGTACTGCTGATTGCAACCAACCCGGTGGATGTGCTGACCTATGCGGCGTTGAAACTCTCCGGATTGCCAAGCGAACGTGTGATCGGCTCAGGGACGGTCCTGGATACGGCTCGCTTCCGTTACCTGCTCAGCCAGCACTTCGGTGTCGATGCGCGTAGTGTCCACGCCTACATCGTGGGCGAACACGGAGACAGCGAAGTGCCGGTGTGGTCGATGGCCAACATCGCGGGCATGCACTTCGCGGAATTCTGTAAGGCGCAAGCCCTGCCTTTGGAACCAAAAAAGATGGAAGAGATTTTTCTCCAGACGCGAGACGCGGCTTATAAGATCGTCAAATGCAAGGGCGCGACCTACTATGCCGTGGCCGCTGGATTGATGCGAATCACTCAGGCCATTCTTCGCGACCAGAGCACCGTGCTTTCGGTCTCCAGCCTGATTGACAATTATTACGGTATGAGTGATGTCTGTTTCAGCCTGCCCACAGTGATCAATCGTCTTGGAGTAAGGAAGGTCCTCCGCATTGAACTGAGTTCGGAGGAGATCGACAAGTTGCGCCACTCCGCCGAGATACTGAAGGCGGTAGTCGAGAAGCTGGGCCTCAACTAAAACATCGCTTTCTTCGCGCACGTTGTGGATTTCTCAGCCTCCTTTGCGGTTAAAGATTCGGACCGCAACCGTCACAAGTCACGCAAAGAATCGTTAAGGGAATTGTTAGGAACGATCGCTAAGCAGGGCCAAAATGAAGGGGTGAAAGCACCTCCTACAGAATAGCTTCCCATCCCTAACAGACCTGCTATACTTCCCCACGCATTTGACTGTACCTCTGCTCCGGCTGTAAGACGGCCAACCAGCCTTTGCTCTCCGCCGAAGTCAGTCACACTCAGATAGCTCAATTAGAGGCCATCCGCTTGAAGAATATTTTCGTTGGGAACCTCGACTTCAATACTTCAGAAGAAGAGCTGCGGCAGATGTTCGAGGCGCATGGACAGGTAGATCGCGTCAGCATTATGACCGACCGCGACACCGGCCGCTCGCGCGGTTTCGGGTTTGTGGAGATGACCAACGCGGAAGAGGGAGACAAAGCAATCGCCGCCCTGAACGGGACCCAGGTGGGCGGACGCACACTGAACGTCAACGAAGCGCGTCCCAAGGTGGAGCGCGGCGGGGGCGGTGGTGGCGGCGGCAGAGATCGCGGTGGTCGCGGCGGGGGTGGCGGTGGTGGCCGAGGACGCTACTAAACTGAGCGCTTCCCGCTAATTTCTCGATGGAGGCCGGGAGAGACACTCGTCCTCCACATTCAAGCGCCCATTCCCACGCGCCGATTGAAGGCCCCCAGCGGCGGCATGTAAACTGATTCCAGCGCGCCCGTAGCTCAGATGGATAGAGCGATTGCCTCCGGAGCAATAGGTCGGGAGTTCGAATCTCTCCGGGCGCACCAGATTTCCCCTTTCCGGTCATTCACTTGCGACCGCATTTGAAACCGCCGCCAGGGCGGCTGAGCCTTCGCTGTTCCCGGAAATTGCCCACCCAAGCTAAAAAAGGCCGCAAGGACCGCATCCTCCGATGGGTGCAGTAGCCTTGAGATTGCAATAGAGCTGTTTCCATTCTGCGAAGTTGCAGACCACTGGTATGGCTCCCGGTTTGCCGACCAATCACTAACAAATCGCCCCTTCGTGCTGTGCACAAGCGGTCGGCGCAAGCGGCCTGCAGTTGATCAAGGAACTGATTGCATGTACTCTTAACGCGCTCTAAATGGCCCCTTCCCGCTGGGGAAGCGAAGCCATTGAACCTTCACCATGGGAACCTTGTCGAAGTCTTCAGAAATAGCGATTCAAATTGCAGAATACGAAGCCGTTAGATCGCGCCACAAAAGCATCGAGCCCGAGCACTTCCTCTTGGGTATTCTCAGCTTGGAGAAGGTTTTCGATGCTGGCGCCCAATCGCAGTTCCAGCTGAATCGTGATGCCGTAGATTCAGTCCGGATTGAGTTTGAACCCTTGCAGTCTTTTCTGCGGGCAAAAGGCGTAGACCCTCCCCTGATGCGCCGATCCATTCGCGAACTGCTGCGGAAATACGTTTCCTCAAAATTGGAGCAAGCCGGGACCGTCCCACGACCATCCGCCAAAATCCAGGATCTGTGTGTGCGCACGGCGGGCGTTACGGATGCAATGAAATCCCCCGAGATCCGGATCGAGCACTTCCTGATTGCTCTGATCGAGGACAAGACGTCCGAGATTCCGGGGCTGTTGCAGGAGTTGCACCTCCGTCCAGAGGAGTTGGCTGCGGAGGTCCGGTCATTTCGAACGACTCGGCAGGCTACACACGCGATTCGCGTCGTGAATGCCACGGACTCGACCCTGCCGGAAGTCCCCCTGCGTGACGTCTCGCTGGCGAAGACGGAAATCCTGGAAGCGGTTGATGCGACCCAATCCATGCATATGGCGCCTCCGTCAACCAAGGCGTCTGCCAGCCGTTTCACCCTGTTATGCGAACTGCCTTCGCAGATCGAGAAGGAAACCCGCATTGAACCGATTCTGCATCGGTTCCTGACTGGACTGATTGAAGCGATTCCGGCAGCCACCGGCGGGGCCGTGCTGATGAAGGGCCGCAATGAGGAAGAACTCCTCCTCAAAGCCCATGTTTCGCAGGACGAACCAGCAGTGAATTTGGCGGCTGCGTGCCAGGCCATGGAAACCAGGCAGGGATTCATTTCCAGGCTGGAAACGGATTTGGACCCGGAAGAGCCGGCATTCAGCACCTATGCCCCGATGGTCATGTATGCCCCGATGGTATGGAGGGGCGAAGTCCTGGGCGTTATGTGCATAGATGGTGCAGACCCTCGCCATTCATTCGAGAGCGATGACCTGAAAATCCTGGTGGCAGTGGCGCAGCACGCCTGCCTGATCACTAATGATTTGCAGATGCAGGATGATCTCAAGCGCAACGCGGCATTATTGGAGCGCTTGTTGACCAACTTCTCGCCCAAGGTGAGGTCCCGGCTTTTGGATAGGGCGCGACGCGGCAGGCTGCAGCTCGGCGGAGAGCGTTCTGAGGTCACGCTCCTGTTTTCCGACATTCGAAATTTTACAAATCTTTCCGCCGGGATGGACACCGAAGATGTGCTGGAAATGCTCAATCAATGTTTCTCCGTGTCCGCCGATTCGATATTCAAATTTGATGGGACCATCGATAAGTTCATCGGCGACGCCGTCCTGGCGGTATTTGGAAGCCCCGACCCGGACCCGCAGCAGCACAGCAAAGCCCTGCGAGCAGCGTTGAAGATGCAGGAATCCATAGCTCAGTTGAACCGCCAGCGTACTGCTCGCGGGCAGAAGATCTGCGAAATCGGAATTGGCATCCATTGCGGCGAGGTGCTGCATGGATTCGTGGGCGCCGCGGAACTCATGGAATTCACCGTCATCGGCGACGTCGTCAATCGGGCATCACGCTATTGTTCGGCGGCGAAAGCGGGAGAAATCTTGATCAGCGCGGAGTTATATCAACGCGTTTGGCAACGCGTCGAAGCATCCCAGACCACCATTCCAACCAAGCACGAAGGCCCTCTGCTCGCATACAAGGTCAAGGGTCTAAAGGAACAAGTGAAGCGCTATGCCTAGTTCGCGGATCCTATGAAACAAGATCCAGCGAGTCTCGCTCGGAACCATCATCGGCTTCACTCGCAGCTCGTGACAAGGGCGGGAATATGAAGTATTGCGCCAATTGCAAGACTGTCTACCCGGCCGACTTCCAGTGCTGCCCCAAAGACGGGAGCGCGCTCAGCAGCAGTTCTGAGCTGCTGCCGGGAATGGTGATCCGCGACAAATACCAGATACTGCAGCAGATCGGGTCCGGCGGGATGGCCACCGTTTACCAGGTTCGTCACCTGGCCTTCAACGAAATCCTGGCTATCAAGCTCATCAATAGCCAGCTCGCCGACGGCGACCAGTTCAACAAAAGGCTCAGGGCAGAAGCTGTAATCGCGCGCAAACTCCGGCACCCCAATGCGGTGCATGTGGAAGATCTCGACCGGACCGAAGACGGGCGGCCGTTCATCGTCA
This sequence comes from Terriglobia bacterium, assembly GCA_963812835.1. Classification (GTDB taxonomy): domain Bacteria; phylum Acidobacteriota; class Terriglobia; order Terriglobales; family Acidobacteriaceae; genus JAIQFF01. The sequence goes on along the minus strand of CAWEWN010000004.1, from coordinate 180,629 downwards.
TGGAGTACGTTGAAGGGCAGAACCTGAGAACGGTTATCCGCCGGGAGGGCCCACTACCGACGCTGCGCGCGTTCCGCATTGCTGCGCAGGTAGTATCGGCACTTGCGGCGGCGCACAAGTTAGGCATCATCCATCGCGACATTAAGCCGGATAACATCCACCTCATTCGCCTGCCAGACGGAAGCGATTTCGTCAAAGTGTTGGACTTCGGAATTGCGAAATTCACCCAGGGTTTGCCCTCCAGCGCCCTGACCGGCTCCGGATTGGTGGTTGGTACTCCTCAATATGTCTCACCGGAACAGGCGATGGGGAAGCAAGCCGGCGAGCTCGATGGACGGTCCGATCTCTACACGCTTGGCATTGTTCTCTATGAGATGGTAACTGGCCGAGTTCCGTTCGATTCCGACACTCCGGTGGGATTGCTGGTTCATCACCTTCACACCACGCCGGTCCCTCCTGATCAGCTGCGACCGGACTTGCGCATCCCCGCGTCGGTTTCAGAACTACTGATGAAAGCGCTGCAGAAAAATCCGGAGCATCGGTTCCGCAATGCTGACGAAATGCTCAACGCCATTAACACGTTGGAAGCGGAGATCCTGCGGGTTGAGGAGACCAAAACGGTGGAAAGCGGGCCGGCTTTCGTCAATCGGCCGAATGAGAATCCGGAGCCGAGTTTCCGGAACTCCGCCGAAATGCTTAGCGCGATAACCCCCGTGGAACAACCAGTTCGGCTTGTTCAAGGAACTGAGATGCTGGACGCCGAAGCCCCGGGGACCAATCGGCCGGAAGAGGATCCAGAGCCAGGTTTTCGCATCGCCGACGGCATGCTTAGCGCGATTGTTCCGCTGGAGCGAGGAGCGTTTTCGGTCGAGGTGCCGCAAGAAAGCCCGGAGCAGCTTTTCCGCAAAACCGACGGAATGCTCGCCGCGATTCCTCTCGTGGAGGAGCAAGTCGAGAAAGCCTGGGAAGATCGCAACGGAATTGATGCAAGCACCGGAAGAGAGTGTGGAAGTGGTTTCCTCCAATGCCGACGCGGCGCTTAGCTCGATTGCCCCTGTCGAGGAGCCAGTTACGCAGGTTGAGCAGAGCGGAAGAGTATTGATCGAGGCGCCGGAAGAGAGTCCGGATCTGCACTTCCACGAAGCGCCCAACCTGATTCCGTCCGTGGAGGAGCCGGTCCGCCCGGTCGAACCTGCCGCGACGATATTAATAAAAGCGCAAGACGCGACTCCGAGTCCACATTTTGGCGAACTCCCCAAGATGATGCCGTCCGGGGAAGAGGAGCAGATCCTCCCGGTTGAACAACCGCCAACGGTTTTGATAAAAGCGCCGGAAGTCAGTCGTGACACGACCACCCCGCCGGCTACAAATCGAGTCCCGTCAGAATTCCACGTCACGCAACCTGTTGCTCGGTCGGAATCACCGGGCTTCCGCGAACCAACAGAGAAGTGGGCTGCGCCACTGGATCCGCCGCGAAAACCTATGTGGCCGCGGGAAGCCCCCAGATTGCGGGATAAGCGCGCCGCCAGCAAGGACCCGACATCCCGCCGCGTGCTGTATATCGGAGTAGGCGTGTTCGCCGTTGTCTGCCTCGCAGTGTTGAGCATTTACCATTGGCGAAGTGCTCCGGCAAACCCTGCCGGACAATCTGCGCAGGAAGTGCATGATCAGAGCGTCCCGGCCACCGGGACGCCAACTCAACCTGCAACCCGGGTTAGTGGGGGACTGCAAACTCCAACGATGCAGCAACCTACGGCTGCAAGCCACTCCATTTCGACGTCGGATGCTGTCGTGACTCCGTCCAGCAGTCCGGCAGTTCCGGGAGAGCCTGAAAAAATAGCCCGGATCAAGGATCTCGTCTCCCAGGGATGGGCGCTTTCTGACAGTGGCGAATATGCCAGCGCAATCGAGAAATTCGACGCTGCCCTGAAACTCGATCCGCAGAGCTCCGAAGCCAAAACTGGCAAGCGTCGAGCCAAGGAGCGCTTGCAGCTGGAGCAAGCGCTGCCGCTATCCACAGAGTCTAAATAGATGCGAAAGCTCCAGTTCGCCTGCTCAGTTTTTTTCATCCTCTTGGCCCGTCTGGCATCTGCCCAGGTTCCAACCGCTCACGACGGTGAACTCGCACTTGGTTTCGCGCACAACCGGGCAGGCCAGACCGCCACTTGGTTCGTTGATTACGTAGAGCACGCCGGTGAACCGGCGTTTCGCATTTCCGTGCATCATTTCCACGCCGAGTGCGCCGGCTACCTCTACATCGGGAAGACCAAGATCGCTTACACTCCCGTCTCCACACCGGGACAGAAAGACGGCTTCCAGGTTGCGCGCAGCGACCTCAAAGGCTCATCGCCGCGGTATTCGGGTCTCAGTTTTACCGTCGGTGCCAAGACCGAGCAATTCGCTTTTCTTAGTGAAGCGGTCAAGCGCACTGCCTCCGCCCAGGACGGCCGCGAGCAGCTGATGCTTTTTGTCAACCTGATGATGTCCAATTTCGACCAGGCTCAAACCGAGTTCGGCCGCATTGTCGCGGGCTGGCAACCGGCTTTCTCGACGGCTGGAACGCCCAAGCAAACGCCGGGCACTGCCGGCATCAGGGTTTTCTTGCCACGGGGCGCAGGGGAAGGCAATCTGGTGGATTCGACCAGGGATTCGCTGGAAGTGATGGGTGTTGTAGCGCAGACGACACCGGTGCGGGGCGTCCTGATGAATGGCCAGCCCATCATGGCCCGGCCGATCACGACTAATATTCTCGAATTTCATAGTGCCCCGGTGCAGTTGCAGAATGCTTCGACTGCGATAAATCTGTTGAGCATCAGCGATTCTGGACAATCGCAACTCATGTTCACCGTCCGGAAGCCGACGATAATGTTCGCAAACGCTCCACTTCGGACCCCGGATGCCACGGCTGATGTTAAGGGGACGCTGACCGGGTACGGCGAAATCGATCGAGTAGAGCTCGATGGCAGAGCGGCGACGTTGACCCGCAATCCCGACAACTCGGTTGGGTTTGAGACTGCCGGCATTCCTGTCGATCTGGGAAAAAACACTGTCCCAGGAACCATTGTTAGCGCCGACGGCACCCGGCATTCATTCTCGGTGATGATCGAGCGCCGGCCCAGACTGAGTCTGGATTTCGTACGACGCGCCGTTCCGACACTCTCCCGCACCCGGCTGTTGGAGTTGCTGGATGACTATGGTGTCGATTTCGAGTTGGATGAGGGAACCACGAAACAGCTGAAAGCGGCCGGCGCTGATCAAACTCTGCTGGACGCTATCACGGAAGCTGCGCACTGATGCTTTAGATCCAACCGCCAGGTTTGGGCCTCTAGTGCTGCGACGTGTCAGGAGGTTGCTGCGCGTTGCCCGTCGATGAACTGGCGCCGGCGGCAGGTGGAGAAGTGGTGCTGTTGGCTGCGGTCTGCGTATTCATATCGTGGAGCTGCTTCACAATTTTATCCAGCCTGGAGCGAAGCTCCTCAAGCTGTTCCCGCAAAGCCTTGGAGTTCCCGGAGATCTGGTCGGCACAAGTGTCCGAGTCGGCGGTCTGTTGTTTCAGAGTTGCGTCCACGTGCTGCGCCCAGGTGGAGATCTGTTTCACATTATCGGCAGTTTGCTCGGCGTTGGCTTGGAGAGCGGCCAGCTTCCCGTCAAAACTCTGCTGCATACTTGTCATCTGATTTCCCAGCAGTTTTACTTGCTCTTGCAATTGAATCATCTCTTTATTTGCAGCGTAAGCAGGAACACACCCGACCAAAATCAGCAATGACAGAAGCGCCATCGTTGTGTCGCGTTTCATTTTGATTTCCTTTGCCCCCATGGACGCGGTCCTGCATCCGGGCATAAAGCCTACTCCGAAAACCGGTATTGTCAACTTTCGGCATGCTATGCAAAAGCCTCATCCGATTCTCGTCGCGACCAGCCGGTTGATGCGTCGTCGGGCGGTTCGATCATATGCCACAAGCGAATTCGCGACGGGCTACTGCGCTGGAGGATATCGACCGGAAACTAAATTACGGAGTGCATTCTGCAACCCGACTCCCCGGGGCGCTCCGCAAGACAGGCGTTCCCCAAGGGTCATAAACCGCCAGACTCTTCACGGCGCCTTCGAACGATACGCCTCGGACAACTAAAGCGAACTGCCCTTGCTGGGCGAGAAGCCAACTACAGTCCGGTCCATGAGCGCTTCCATGGCCGTCCGTAGTCTGGTGTGATCGTCATCGTCCAACGCAACGAACCGAAAGGGTTGCACGCAACCCGACCTCGATTCCTTTCGTGGAGACAGCAACTCAGCCATACCTCGCACTTTGCCGCGGCTTGTCTGAAATGCGACCTCAACAAAGGCTCCCTGTTCAAGAGCCTCTGCGAGGATCAATAGTCCACCGGTAGCAGAGAGTTCGTGGAGCTTGGCACGAACAGGTTGACTGTCGCCTTCTGAACGAACCGCAACAACGACGGAGCCACCGAGCTTCAGACGAGTTGCGGGTCTGGCTGGATTGGATTGGGGAAAATATGTCATGGCTGCGGACTATCTCACTCACACCGTCGACCACCTAGATTACCCCGGGACCTGACCGACTGTTTGAAGCAGTTTCTGTGCCCGCGAGAGCTTGTAACCCCAGACATCACTCGTCCGTACACGCCGACAGTAATCACCAGTCGGATTACAGCCGTCACTCGGCAACGAATCGTAATTGTTGTAATCAGGCGATTACACCAAGTACGACTCAAGACTGCCCAATCGGGGGTGCTGAGTGGAATGGCGATTTAACATCAATTGACCCGGTACCTCGTAGTTTCCGAGTTGCCAACTCATCGCAGCACCGGAACTGGCCGCAGCAACTCAGGCTTGAAAAACCGGCTTCCAAGAGCCGCCAAGATGATTGGCGTGAAACCGATCACGACGGCATAGACCAGCAGGCCCGCATTGCCGATCACCCCGGCCTTGAAAAGCCCGTAGCCCATGAAAAGCAGGACATGAGTGACGGCGCCGGCGACGTACGCAACGCCCACGACCTTACCGCTGTACGGTCCGCCAATCGCGCAGGCGTAAATGACCCATAGGGACAAGGGAACAAACAAGATGGCACTGCTCCATAGGCCGGTGTTGTAAACGCCCTGCGCGACGCGCCCGGCTGTGTGCAGAAGTCCGTTGGCTAAGAGCAATCCCCAGAAGCTGAGGCCGATTAGGAGGTTGCGCTTGCCAAGATATGCCGCTAACGGCGCCCCAAACCACATTAGAGCAATGTTCACCACCGGGTAGAAGGCAAGGGGAATTGGGCAGTCCGGATATGGCGGAAAGCCCAAGTTCTTGCAAATCATTTCCTGTATGGAGTAGTGGAAGCCCAGCACCGGCAGGCTGTATTCCTCGAACTGATGCACCCAGTAGAGCGGCACGGCGAGCCACCCCAGCCACACCGAATCACACCAGCGCGATACCGTGGTGTCGCCACGGAATGTGTCGGTCAGCAGCAGGATGGCAAGCATCACGATTGCCCCGCCCACCCCTATGAACGGCCAAACGGTGTAGAACCAGTGGGTTAGCACAGTGCCTCCTTAATTGTTGTAGTCGCTCAACAGAGGCACGATTTTGCTGGATTGCCGTGGTCCAATCTCGGAACCAGATAACACACGCCTTGTTTTCCTTGACCTTGGGTGTCAAAGGCTCCGTGGGCGCGAACAGTGAAACTACGGGACTACTGCGGACCCCAGAACTGGGATTTCTCACAGGCCGAGCCAAAAAGCTAACTATTGTAATCAGGCGATTACACTCATCATGCGCGGCAAGTCATTCGACAACGGTGCGATGCAAATGGTCTTGGCAGACCGGATACCCTTCAAACCTGCCGCAGGAACGGTTTTGGGGCAGCGCCTGCGACCATACAGGCGCTGCCCTTCCAACCCCTCGTTGCTGTGGGCACTCTAGGATGCCGCCGCGTCCCCGGCCAAGGCTCGAACCGCCTTGAGCTGGGGATGCAGCAGCCAATAGAATGCGACCACGTGCGTGATCATCAGCACGGGCACATAGATGATCGGGATCACGTACGTGGCACCCAACTGCCCCGCGAATGCAGGAAGGCCGACTTGGACGGCGTGGTAATAGTCGAGGATGAGATCGATCACTCCCACGAGATTGAAGGCAACTACGAACAGCCAAAAGAGCGGGCCCATCCTTACCGTGATAAGCGCCAGCATGGCCAGGACGCCGGTTGCGAGGTCCCAGTAGGCGGCGAACGTGGCGAAGCTGGCGGGCAGATTGCCGACGACCCCTGGAAGGATAAAGACGAGCCCGAAGAAGCGGAAGCTATGCAGCGTAGCGATGGCGCGATGCACTTCGACCTTGTCCATTGACTTGAGCCTGGGCAGAAGGTACACACGGAAGCAAAGTAGCCACGCGACGTAACCTAGAATGAGCTGCAGATTGAAGATTGTTTCTGGCGACATTTGACCTCCTATCGGCTTGATGGGTTGTCTCGCAGTAGTATTCCGAGCGGCAACAGCGGCCCGACCGGAATGAACTGCTCGTCCACGAGGTTTTCTTGGGAGAGAGGCAGGCTTTCGATGAGGGCACGGGCCTCTTCCGCATCCTTGCAGTTCAGTATGAAGATCACACCCCGGCCGTCGCCGCGCGTGAACCACTGCTGAATCTTTCCGTCGAGATACAGGGGAACAGTCGCGCGAATTTCGGCGGGCATGATTCTCATGATTTGCTCGACGGTAACCCCCGGTTTGGGCGTAAGAATCGTCAGCACGCCGGTGATCTTGGGTTGAGGCGGTGTGGACTGGCCTTGCGCCATGGGCGCCAGGACCGTAGCGAACGCCAGCAGCAGGTAGGACATTTCAATCGTCATTGTTAGGCTCCTTTTGAATTCCTCGAGGAATTGTTAAATTTTTGGTACCTACGGGTACCAACACTGTGATGGTACTATACGGTACCAGCGTCGTCAAGGAGAGAGGGATGTCTACGGCATCGATGGCAAAACGCCGCCAGGAAAACAGCGACGAAGCGGGGGTGCGCGAGCGCATCCTCGCGGCGGCGTTTGCGGCGTTCACGAAGAACGGCTACGCAACGACCAGCACGCTTGAGATCGCGACGCGTGCGCACGTCTCGAAGCGAGAGCTTTACGCGCTCGTAGGCAACAAACAAGAAATGCTGATCGCCTGCATAAGCGAGCGCGCCAAGCGATTTGATATGCCCGCTGACCTGCCCGTGATGCGCGATCGCGATGCCCTGGAGCAAGTGCTCATTTCTTTCGGAACGAAGCTCGTCCGCGAGATAAGCGACCCCGCAGTCATTGCGGTATTCCGACTGGCGATCGCCGAGGTGGTCCAGGCCCCTGAAGTGGCGCGTGCGGTCAACTCCATAGGACGCGAGGCGAGCCGCGCCGCCTTGCGTAAAATCATGGCCCAGGCCCAGGCGTCCGGACTGTTCGCGGGGCGTCCTGCCGAACTTGCCCAGCAGTTCGCCGGGCTGCTCTGGCGCGATCTGATGGTCAGCCTGCTGCTCGGCGTCGCCGAGCGACCGAACTCCCGCGAGATCGCGGGACGTGCTCGCGAAGCCGCAGCCGCCTTCCTGCAACTTCATCCTCAGCCGACGGAACGTGCGCCTGAATAGATTGTCGGACCGCCTGGCTCGGCCACGTAAGATCCAAAATCTACAAGTGGAAAGTTAAATGCAATTCGATAGTTGGCATTGACTCTCACGGCTCGGGATGATTTCGCTTCCAGTCCTCTATCATTCGTTCGGCTTCAGAGACTTGCGCGGGAGTCAGCTGATCTTTGGCATCGGAGAGATTCGATTCAGAGTTGGATAAGCTGAACCACATGTACGCCTGTACGTAGTCTTTGGGAACACCAAGACCCTGCATGTACAGCAATCCGAGATTGTTCCGTCCTTGACCTGCCCCTCCGAAATCGGGGACGTGCTCCGCTGCTTCTCGGTACCAGTGCGCAGCTAGCGCGTAATCCTGCCGCATCCCTTCCCCACTCTCGTACATTTGTCCCAAATTGTTCTGCGCGTCAGTGTTACCTTGGGCTGCCGCCCTGTTCAGCCACCTAAAGGCTTCTTTAAAGTCGGCCTTTCCAAACCAGCCTTGCTCATATCCCGCGCCAAGCCAAGACTGCGCATTTGCATCGCCACCTTCGGCCCTGGCCAGGTAATTTTTCTGCTGCTCTTCGGTCCACCGTTCGCCGTTCGACAATGATTCCGCAACCCACACGACGAAGGTCAGCTCATCACTCTCATAGTGGCCTGTGATCTCCCAGCATCCGGGCGCAGGAAAATCCAACCCAGCCATCATTGAGGGGACCGGCCCGGCCACATTGTTAACTTTCGCCGTAAGTGGAGGAGCTGTCGCGTCCAGCCGTTTGCCTGTGAGCTTTAGCTTCGGTTCTGGTTCCGTGTGATAGTCATAACCCTGTCGCCACCACTGCATTTTCTGTCTATACCCCTTCCAAGTTCCATCTTCAGGCAGGGCTACCCAAAGTCTATCGCTACCAAACCACGATCCACCTGAATCCGGTGCCGTGGGATATGGCCATGGAGGTATAACAGGGTGGTCTGAAGCCTTGGTGACCGGACACGTCTCGGGCACATCGCCCGGTGCTGTTTGAGATTGCCGAGCGAGCGAGGTTTGAATTAGAAGAAGTAAGCTGAACAGCGCGAGAAGGCACAAACGCATAGAGCCTCCCGAACTGGCTGATTATACAACCCTTCGATTGCTAGATACATTGCGGTTGCAGTGAGACCATCGCCACGAAAACCATGGGAACAAACGATGATGGGATGGAAAATCTTTAGCCGCAAGTCAGCCGCGCCACAGCGCCAGTCAGCAGTGCCGCAGAAGGTAATCACCGGCCGCTTCGAACTCGAACGCGATGGAAAAATCGCCTACCTCGAATACAGCCTGGCTGGAAATGTGCTCGGACTGATCCATACCGAGGTCCCCGAGGCACTGCGTGGTCACGGTCTCGCGTCTTCGTTGGCGGAAACCGCGCTCCAATACGCACGCGAGAACAATCTAAAGGTCGACGTGGTTTGCCCTTCTGTATTCGATTACCTATCGAAACATCCGGAGTATTCGGACCTGGTCATGCGCTGACGACGCTTACCGCAGCTCCAGCAATCCTGTGCTCACGTGCGCGTTAATGATGGACTGGCCCGGACCTCTCCACTTCACCATCCGCCACAATCCGCCTGTCTCTCGATTGAAGGCCGGGGCGTTTATATCGCCCGCTAAAACAAAGGCACGCACTGATTTGTACACTTCAGGACTGCCGACGTGAATCAACATTTTGCCGGAGCGAAGCAGGCACATCTTGTCACCCTCGATATCCTCGATCCGAAGCTCCCCGGCGAGCATGGAGACTGCGAGGCTTGCCGCGCGTGGCACTTCCACGGATGCGGTGGCAAATTGAGGAAGGTCTGTGATTTCGATAAGAATGGGATTTCGATTTCGGTCAATCTTCACGTGAGCCATCTTTGCCGATTCGGCGCTCACATTTTGAATGGTCACGCGGACGTCGTTGTCTTGCGTGCCGACGATATTAACGCTCCCGCTGGTTACTTGAATTTCTATTCCCTTGCCGGATTTCAAGGTTGGAAGCGCTGGCGACATCTGAACTCCAAACGTAATAGGCAAGTCCCAGGACCAGCAGTCCGAGTCCTGCTGAGCCCAATACCCGATTCAGATTTGAACTGTTCGTGGATGTTCCCAATAGGTTCTCCTGACCCGCCCGCGGTGACCGGAGTTCGATCGAGACACAACCGTCTCACTTCACCTGCGAGAGATACGCAATCGCAGGCACATTAGTTCCCAGGTCAGGATCTACTGCCCCTCGCCCAGCTCGCGAATCCAGATGTTCCGGAAGCGTACCGGGTTGCCGTGGTCCTGCAGACTGAGTGGAAGCTTGTCGGGGGTCGGTTTGTAGGGAGGCCGTACGTGGTGGCCGGTTGGGCCCGACAGTTCCACGTTGTCCTGCACCAGCACTCCATTGTGCAGGACTGTCACCCGCGCCGGGCGCAACACTTTGCCGTCCTTGTCGAAGCGCGGGCCGTGAAAAATGATGTCATACGCCTGCCACTGTCCGGGCGGCCGCGAGGCATTCACCTGCGGAGGAAACTGAGCGTAAACTGCCGAGGCCTGGCCGTCGGCATAGGTCTTGCTCTGATACGAATCCAGCACCTGGATTTCATACAGGCCCATCAGGAACACGCCACTGTTACCGCGCTCCTGACCTTCGCCAACCGGCGGCACGGGTTCGGCGAACTCCACATGCAATTGACAGTCGCCGAAGGGCTGGCGCGTATGGATCAGGCCGCTGTGCGGCACTACCTCCATGACGCCATCCGCTACTTTCCACTTCGCTGGCTGGCCATCGTCGGTCGTCCACTGGGAAAGGTCCTTGCCGTCGAACAGCACAATAGCATCGGATGGGGGACGCCCCGGCGAATCCTGCGTGCTTGCCGTGCCTGGGACGATGACTGCGGGCACAGGGCGGTCGGGATCGTTTGGCTTCCAGCGCGGATCGACTTGCGCCAGGGATAGCTGGGCAATGCAAAGGGCTAACGCTATTGCAAAGAAAATCGCTCTCATCGTGAATACCTCGGGCAGCACGTTGCCCAAGATACACGAAATCGCGGTATGGAGGACGGGCTTCTCGCCGGCCGGGCACGGGTCTTTGCCTGACGAGCGGGACGCCCGTCCCTCCATTCTGTGTCGTTAAGCTTCCATGGTGACCGTCGCGTCCTCGGGATAACCTTTCAAACCGAACTCGGGAATATCCAAACCTTCGAGTTCCGCTTCCGGAGCTACCCGCATGCTCCTGACCTTATTCACTAGCGCGAAGACCACGTAGGTCGCGCCAAATGCCCAGACGGCACAAATGGTGGCACCCATCAGCTGGGTAAGAAACTGCCGCGAGTCTCCGTGAAAGAGACCTGTGACGCCTTGCCCAGCGTGTCCCAGGTATGAGGAAGCGCCCACTCCGTTCCAGCCGGCACCATAAGTGCCGTCAGCAAAGAGCCCGACGCAAACTGCGCCCAACCAGCCGCAGTAGCCATGCACCGAGATGGCTCCGCATGGATCGTCAATCTTGACCACTCGATCGTTAAAGAGAACGCCCAGACAAACCAGGACCCCGGCCAGAATGCCAATGACCACGGCCGAGTTCGGAGAGACAAAGGCGCACGGCGCCGTGATGGCAACCAGGCCAGCCAGCATCCCGTTGCAGGCCATGGTGATGTCAGGTTTGCCGAACATGAAGTACCAGAGGAACATCGCGGCCGCCGATCCCGCCACCGCTGCGAGATTCGTATTTACTGCGATGACCGAAATACGAAGGTCGGAAGCGCCCAGCGTCGATCCGGGATTGAAGCCCATCCATCCGAACAGGAGAATAAACGTTCCGCTAACCACATAGACCAGGTTGTGCGCCGGAAAGACTTTCACTTTCCCGTCGGGCCCATACTTGCCCAGGCGCGGACCCAGGACCACCGAAAGAGCCATGGCGGCAAATCCTCCTATAGCGTGAACCACCGTCGAGCCGGCAAAATCTACGTAGCCGTGGCCAAGGTTCATGGTCGTGCCCAGCTGCGACATCCAGCCGCCGCCCCAAACCCAGCAGCCGAACACAGGATAGAGAATTCCTCCGACGAAAATTTCGCAGAGCAGAAACGACCAGAAGGTGATCCGCTCACAAATGGCGCCTACGATGATGTAGCCAGCCGTCTCCATGAAAACAACTTCAAACAGGGTCAGGCAGAGACTGCCCGCATCGTAACCCGGGCCGGAAAGGAAAAAGCCCCGTCCTCCCAAGAATCCCCACAGGCCGTGGCCCAGCAGAAAGTGATTAAGCGTTGGAGTGCCGCCGAGATTGGCCGGCGCGGCATTGATGGCCACGGCGCCGAACTGAAAAGCGTATCCCACGGCGTAGTAGGCGAGGAATGCAAAAACATACGCCGCAAAGTTCAGCATCATCAGGTGTGCGGCGTTTTTCTTGCGCACCAGTCCGCAAGTCAGCAAGGCAAACCCGGCCTGCATGAACAGCACAAGGTATCCGGTGAGCAGCGTCCAGGAAAAGTTCGTGGCGATGCGAACATGGCCGACGTTATCGGCCAGCTTGCCCGCCAAGGGTTCTTTCGCCAGCTGCGCCTGGAAATCGTCGTAGTCTTTCTTCTTCTGAGCATAGTCCGGCGCGCTCGGATCAGGCGGTACAGGAACTACAAACGGATTGCCCGCCGCATCGGTGGTTGTAGTTCTGTCTCCGGTTGCCGTGCCCGAGGGATCGGGCACGGGTTCGTCCGCGAAACAGGGGGTCAGCAAACCGCCCAGAATCACGGTCGAGAGAAGTAGCACTGCATACCGCGAAAATAGCGACCATCGCAACCGACTCACCGCCTGTGCGGTGGTCCCCGCTTTTCCGTGTTCCATCTCTTCCTCCTGATAAGTTTTTCCCCTGGCCCAGCGAAAACTCAGCTTGCTGCTTATGTCGAAAGAGTGCGGGTCTGCTCGAAATGACGGGTGTTGCGGTATGAACTAGAGAGCTGCTTTGTCTATTTCCCCGGTGCGTATTCGCACCACTTCATCAATCGATGTGACGAAAATTTTTCCGTCACCAATTCTTCCGGTGCGCGCGCCGCCCATGATCGCGTCCAGAATCCCATCCACCTGGTCTTCGTGGGCCACTATGGTCAGCATCAGCTTGGGATGAAAGTCCACTTTGTACTCGCATCCCCGGTAAAACTCAGAGTGGCCCTTCTGCCGCCCGAAACCGATTACTTCGGTGAGCGTGAGCCCTTCCACGCCGATGTTGGTGAGGCGTTCCCGCACCTCGTCCAGACTTCCCTGCCGGATGACGGCATCGATCCGTTTCATTGCGGTTCCTTCCTGGCCCTGGCGCCACTCTCTTGGGCAGCGATTTGAAATTGATCGGCGTAAAAAGTGCATAAGAAAGTCGTAAAAAAACCATAAAGAGGACGCCAAAGGACCGCGAGAGAACCAACAGCTGCGGAAGAAACATGGGCTGGATAGGGGTGTAGGCCGTTGACTTCGCCGGTCCCGAAATGGCTCGAAATGCGCTAAGACCTGCCCTGATTACCAGGATTGGTGACCATAGTCATCTTGTTCCGGACGGCTTCCTGCTTCATCTTGTAGAGGCGCCCCCAAGATTTCGCGGGCAAAAACTTCTATCCTATGAGTGACCCCAAGTATTCCGGCACGGGTGCGGATTGGACACAGCTTCTGACCGATCCGGCCCTGGTGAGCCATCTCGGAGAGTTGTTACAGGTTTATCGCGATAGTCCTCCTGAGCAGCGTGACCAGGCCCTGCTGGAGGCCATGCGCAACATTAAAGGTGGTACGGGAAAGACGGTCGCCATCGCGAAGGCCGCCGCCGCGACTGCCCACGCGGAGCCGGCCGCAATCCCGCAGCCTGCGCCCGCTGCTCCGGTTGCCACCAGCCCTGCGGCAACTCCACCATTTGAGCCGGACATCTTCACTCCTACCTGGGGATCGGATCGCCGGCGCCACGCCCGCTTAAGGTGCTTCGTCGCGGTCGAGTTGCGTTTGGGTAATTCCGGAGTGCCGATCTGGGGGAATTTGTCCAACACCAGCATCGGTGGCTGCTTCGTCGAGACCGCCTCACCGGTGCCTTCCGGTGTAAATGTCGAAATCGGCCTCTGGCTGGCCAACGGAAAGATCTGGATCAAAGGGCTCATCCTTACCGGAATCGTCACGAAAAGCAGCCCGTCGTTTGGAGTACGAATCAAGTTTTCCGAACTCGAAGTCACTGAACGCGAAAACCTGCGCCACTTCCTCAAATTTGTCGAGAGCACGACCAAGGGGTACAACACCGAGCACGGATACCTCGCCCAGCTCAAGCGCTAGCTTCCAAAATCAAGCTAACTATCTGTAAATAATGCTCATCCTTAGGCCATTGTTGGCGCCTAAGAAGGCCGAGTCAGGCTGCCCAGATGCTCGCAGCGATGGGTCTGCCGGAGCTTTGAAGCCCTTCCACAGTGCCTGCAAGCAAGGTTCGAAATAAGTTGGTAGACTGCTTCGGAACAGTCGGTTCCCAGTTTCTAAAACGGTATTATGGAATCGTGCAACTTTCGCGCACTTCGGCGAAGGCATAACCTCCCTGCGGAGACTCATTCATGGTAGCGACTGAGCAGACTTTAGCGACCGGTAAGCAGCTGGATTTGCTGTCCATCAACACCATACGCACTCTGGCCATCGACGGCGTACAGCAGGCGAACTCCGGACATCCGGGTGCGCCCATGGGCCTGGCGCCCGTCACCTACAGCCTTTGGCAGCAGGTCCTGCGCTACGATCCGGAAAATCCCACATGGCCCAATCGCGACCGCTTCATCCTTTCGAATGGCCACGCCTCCATGCTGATCTACGCCATGCTGTATCTGTCGCAGGTACGCGGCGTGAATCCAGAAGGCGAGCGACTTGGCGACTATGCAGTCACGATGGATGACCTCAAGCACTTCCGCCAGCTCGACAGCAAAACCCCCGGACATCCCGAATATCGCTGGACCGCAGGCATCGAAACCACGACTGGCCCCCTCGGCCAGGGCGTGGGCAACAGCGTCGGAATGGCGATCGCCAGCCAAGTGGTTGGCAGCGCATTTCAACCAGCCCGGCTTTGAGATTTTTGACTACAACATTTACGCGCTGTGCGGTGATGGCGATCTGATGGAGGGTGTCGGCAGCGAGGCCGCATCGATCGCCGGCCATCTGAAGCTCTCCAATCTTTGCTGGATCTACGACGAAAACCACGTCACGCTCGACGGGTTGGCGAACGTGTCTTTCACCGAGGATGTAGGCAAACGCTTCGAAGGCTACGGCTGGAACGTTGAACATGTCACGGATGCAAACGATCTGGACATGCTGGCCAAGGCGTACAACGGCTTCCTGAATACCAAAGACCGACCCACTCTGATCCGCGTGAACAGCCACATCGGCTACGGATCGCCGCACAAGCAGGACACCAGTGCCGCCCACGGCGAGCCTCTGGGAGAGGAAGAAGTCCGGCTGGTAAAGAAAAATTACGGCTGGCCCGAGGACGCTAAATTCCTCGTCCCCGACGGGGTGCTGGACAATTTCAAAAACGGCATTGGCAAGCGCGGCGGTGAGTTGCGGCAGAAGTGGGATACGCTGTTCGCCGACTACGGAAAGAAATTCCCCGATCTGGCGAAGCAGATCGCACAAATGCAAAAACGCGAACTGCCCGACGGATGGGACAAGAAGCTTCCCACCTTCCCGGCGGACCCAAAGGGTATGGCAACTCGCGAGAGTTCAGGCAATGTCCTGAACGCGGTTGCCGAGGGCGTTCCCTGGATGGTCGGCGGATCGGCCGACTTGGCCGGTTCCGACCGGACGAGGCTGAAATTCGCGGGCGCCGGAGATTTCCAGCCCGGCAGTTACGGCGGGCGCAATTTGCATTTCGGCGTTCGCGAGCACGGCATGGCAGCGGCCCTGAACGGCATGGCGGTTTCGAAGATCCGGCCTTTCGGCGGGACCTTCTTTAATTTTAGTGACTACAACAAGCCGTCAATCCGCCTGGCCGCGTTGATGGAGATTCCCACGATCTTCATCTTCACCCACGATTCGATTGGCTTGGGTGAAGACGGCCCTACGCACCAGCCCATCGAACAGTTGGCGGGGCTGCGTGCCCTGCCGGGCCTTATGTTAATGCGCCCCGCTGACGCAAACGAAGTCGTCGAAGCCTGGAAAGTGATCATGAAGTTGCAGCATGAGCCTGCCCTGTCTGGTACTGAGCCGGCAGGCGGTCCCCACCTTCGACCGCACGAAATATGGCGCCGCCTCAGGCGTCGCTCAGGGCGGCTACATTCTGGCTGATGCGCCCGATGGTAAGCCGGAAGTTATCTTGATGGGCACTGGCACCGAAGTTTCTCTATGCGTCAGCGCCTACGAAAAACTCAACGCTGAGGGCGTGAAAGCTCGGGTAGTGAGTATTCCGTCGTGGAATCTTTTTGATCAGCAAAGCGACGAGTACAAGAACAAAGTACTGCCGCCGGATGTAAAGGCGCGGGTGTCGGTGGAACAGGCCTCAACCTTTGGCTGGTCGCAGTATGTCGGCCCCAGCGGCATCGTGATAGGAATGCACAGATTCGGCGCGTCGGCGCCGATCAAGGATTTGCAGAAGAAATTCGGGTTCACCATTGAGAATGTTGTGGCGATGGCCCGCAAAGCCATGGGAAAGTAGAATAACTAGTCGTCGGTCATCGGTCGTCAGTCGTCAGCGCAGGTTTTGCTGAAGACCGACGACTGACGACCGGCGCCCAAAGAAAAGAGGATTTATGCAGCCAGTAGGAGTTCTCGACACCGCCAAAGCTACCAATCCCTTGAAAGACCTTCTCAAGTTCGGCCAGTCGGTCTGGCTGGACTACATCCGCCGCGATCTGCTGACCAGCGGCGAACTGAAGCGCCTGATCGAGGAAGACGGACTTCGAGGCATGACGTCCAACCCGACCATCTTCGAGAAGGCGATCACGGGCGGTACGCTGTACGACGATCTGCTGAACTCCTTGAAATCGCGGACCGATCTCGACGCCAAAGGGCGCTACGAGATTCTCGCCATCCGCGACATTCAGGATGCTGCCGACTTGCTGCGCCCCGTGTACGACAGCTCGAAACGGCGCGACGGCTACGTCAGCCTTGAAGTCTCGCCCTACCTCGGCCGCGACACCAAGGGCTCGCTCGAGGAAGCGCGCAGGCTGTGGAAGGCCGTGGGACGCGAAAATGTAATGATCAAGATTCCCGGCACCGCCGAGGGCATCCCCGCAATCCAACAGGCGCTCAGCGAAGGCATCAATATCAATGTGACGCTGCTCTTCGCCCAGGACGTTTACGTGAAGGTGGCGGAAGCCTACGTCGCCGGCCTGGAGCAGTTCGCCAAGAACGGCGGCGACGTCAGCCGGATGGCCAGCGTGGCCAGCTTCTTCATCAGCCGCATTGACTACCGCGGTCGACGCGATTATTGACACCAAGCTCAAGGCCTCCAAAGACGCCCGTGAGCAAGAACAGCTCAAGAGCGTTCTGGGAAAAGTTGCGATCGCCAACGGTAAACAGACGTACGAGAAATACCAGGAGATTTTTAGCACTCCGCGCTGGAAGGCCCTGGCAGCCAAAGGCGCACAAACCCAGCGCGTGCTCTGGGCCAGCACCAGCACCAAGAACCCGGCCTATCGCGATGTGATGTACGTCGAAGAATTGATCGGGCCGGACACGGTAGACACAATTCCGCCTGCCACCCTCGATGCGTTCCGCGATCATGGAAAGCTGCGTCAAAGTCTCACCGAGGATCTTGCCGGGGCCCATACAACGATGGAGACCGCCGAGAAGGTCGGTATTTCCATGAAGCAAGTCACGGACAAGCTTACAGACGACGGCGTTCGTCTCTTCTCCGAGGCTTTCGACAAACTGCTCGCGGCGGTGGAACAGAGCTCCAAATCCAAGTAATCGTGAGTAAGCAACCGGAATTGCAAACTTCCCGAGGCCCCGTGGGCCTCGGGAGAACCAATCTTGGCAGCGGATCTCGCCGCCTTTCATCAAGCCCCTAACCTGAATTCCGATCCGGCATACTACACTGGTTCAAGCTATAACCACCAAAAGCAGTAGCGGTGTTTATAGAAACGATTTAATATTGGCTACGGAGCGTGTTTCCGCGATGCGTTGATGCGTCGCGGTCCTCTTCGAGCCGGGAACGGGTAGAAGCAGATATGGCGCAGACCGACGTAATGCCCTCAATACAGCAGCCGCGGATTGGCAAGGTCGCCGATCCCTGCACCATGGTGATTTTTGGCGCCAGCGGCGACCTGACCCGCCGCAAACTGATTCCAGCACTCTACAACCTGGCGAAAAACGACTTGCTATCGCGCGAGTTCGCCGTCATCGGCGTGGCACGCACACCCATGTCGGATGAGGAATTCCGCAAAAAGACCACGGAAGACATCCAGAAATTCGCCACCGACAAAGTGGACCCCGATATCTGGGAATGGTTCGTGCGCCGCCTGCACTATCAGAGCGGGGACATGGGCGACAAGAACCTTTATGTCCAACTGAAAGACTTGCTTGACAAGGTTGACCAGGAACACTCCACCCACGGCAATCACATGTACTACCTGGCGACCGCCGCTGATTTTTTCGGCCCCGGTGTGGAGCACCTCGCCGAAGTCGGATTGATGCAGGAAGACAAAGAACGCTGGCGGCGAGTGGTCATCGAGAAACCTTTTGGACACGATCTCGAGTCCGCGCGGTTGCTGAACCAGCAGTTACTGCGGGTGGCCAGCGAGAAGCAGATCTACCGGATTGACCATTACCTGGGCAAGGAAACCGTGCAGAACATTCTGGCGCTGCGCTTCGCCAACGGAATCTTTGAGCCCGTCTGGAACCGGCGCTACATCGACCACGTTCAGATCTCGGTAGCGGAAACCGTGGGCGTGGAGAAGCGCGGCGGCTACTACGACAAAGCCGGGGCGTTACGGGACATGGTGCCGAACCACATCATGCAGCTCATCAGCCTCACCGCGATGGAGCCGCCTGTGTCCTTCCGCGCCGATTCTGTTCGCGACGAACAAGCCAAGATTCTGCACGCCATCCAGCCCATGAGTTCCGAAGACGTGCTGGTCAGGACCGTACGCGGCCAGTACGGCGAGGGCATTGTGGATGGCGAACGGGCGCCTGCTTATCGCAGCGAAGCCGGCGTCCCTCCTGACTCCAAAACCGAAACTTTTGTTGCCATGAAGCTGTTGATTGACAACTGGCGCTGGGCCGACGTTCCCTTTTACCTGCGCACCGGCAAACACCTGCCCAGCCGCAGCACCAGCATCGTGATCCAATTTCGGCGCGCGCCGTTTGTGCTCTTCCGTGACACGCCGGTAGAAAATCTGATGCCCAACCAACTGGTGCTCAATATCCAGCCGCAGGAAGGTATTTCACTGCGCTTCGCCGCCAAGGAACCTGGGCCCGCCATGCGGTTGGGGGCCGTGAACATGAGCTTCGAGTACAACGACTACTTCAAAGCCGTTGCCAGCACGGGTTATGAGCGGCTGCTGCACGATTGCATGATCGGCGATGCCACGCTGTTCCAACGCGCGGACATGGTCGAAGCCGGGTGGTGCGTAGTCAGCCCGGTGCTGGACGTGTGGAAAGCTTTACCGGCACGTAATTTTCCCAACTACGCCGCCGGCACGTGGGGACCCAAAGAGGCCGATGACCTGCTCGAACGCGACGGCCGCCACTGGAGGGATTTCGAGAAATGATTCTGGCAGGCGACATTGGAGGTACCCACGCTCGACTGGCATTCTTCGATGCCGTCGACGGCCGCTTCAGCCTGGTTTCCGCTTCCATCTTTCCCAGCCGCGACTACTCCGGCCTCGACGAAATCGTCGCCAAGTTCGTGGACTCGTCAAAGCTGAATGCGGACACAGCCTGCTTTGGCATTGCAGGTCCAGTGCGCAACGGACGCGTGGAAGCCTCCAACCTGCCGTGGATCATTGAATCCAAGCGCCTGGCCGACGAGCTCAAGATCAAGAAAGCATTTTTGATTAACGACCTCGAAGCCAATGCCTGGGGCATTCCCGCGCTCGATGCCAAAGACGTGGTCTCACTCAACCAGGTCAACGGAGCAGCCGGTTGGCAATCAAGCGGTGATCGCCGCCGGGACCGGGCTGGGACAAGCCGGAATGTACTGGGACGGCGCGAAGTACAACGTCTTCGCCTGCGAAGGTGGGCACGCTGATTTCGCGCCGCGCAATCAGCTGGAAGTCGAACTCTTCAATTATCTTCATGTCCGCTTCGGTCACGTCAGCTACGAGCGCATCGTGTCCGGTCCGGGGCTGGTCAATGTTTTCAGCTTTCTCCGCGACACCGGACGCGGCACGCCTCCCGCATGGCTCGTCGAGGAGATGTCCCATTCCGACCCGGCGGCGGCGATTTCCCGCGCCGGCATCGACGGCAAGTGCGGGCTGATGCGAACAGGCGCTCGACTTGTTCGTCTCGATCTACGGAGCCGAAGCTGGTAATCTGGCGCTCAAAATATTGGCCACCGGGGGGATTTATCTGGGCGGCGGGATCGCTCCCAAAATGCTTTCCAAGCTCTCCGGGCCGTTGTTCATGCAGGCGTTCACCGGCAAAGGCAGGATGCAGGCCCTACTGGAGTCCATGCCGGTCAGGGTGATCACCAACGACCGCATCGCCCTGCTGGGCGCCGCGCGCTGCGCCCTAGTAAAGAGTGCGGCGATGCCAGAGATTCAGCATGCCGACGCAACCTGAAATTCGAGTTCTGAAGACTACCACTGATTTGTTCGAGGCTGCGGCGACCGAGTTTGCCGCCCAGGCCTCCGCGGCGGTGCGGGCCAATGGAAGATTCACCGTGGCTCTCTCCGGTGGTTCAACTCCCAAGACCCTCTACTCCCTGCTGGCCACGAAGCCGGGCATTCCATGGGACAAGATTTGCATTTTCTGGGGCGACGAGCGCCACGTTCCTCCCGACCATCCTGAGAGCAACTACCGCATGGCGAACGAGGCGTTGTTGTCGAAGGTCTCATTGCGTCCGGAAAACATTTTTCGCATTCACGCCGAGGAAAAAGATGCTGCCGCGGCGGCCCAGCAATATGAACTGACCCTGAAAGATTTCTTTCACTTGTCTCCAGGCGAGTTTCCCCGCTTCGATCTGATCTTCCTGGGCGTCGGCCCCGACGGGCACACCGCTTCCCTTTTCCCTGGCACTGCGGCGCTGAATGAAACGAAACGCCTGGTGGTCTCCAACTGGGTAGCCAAATTTAATACCGACCGAATCACTTTCACTTTTCCGGTGCTGAATGCCGCTGCGTATGTGATCTTTCTCCTAAGCGGAGCAGACAAAGCAGCGACGCTCCAGGAGGTTCTGGAGAACAAAGCCGCAGACCTTCCATCGCAAAAGGTGGACCCAGTCAACGGCAAACTAATCTGGATGGTGGATGAGCCCGCAGCAAGAACCCTGTCCCGTTCGGCTTAACACCCCTAACAGCGCGGTTCCCATGCCGGTCGGCGTCCGCACAGAAATTACAACTCATTATGACTAAGAAACTCAATGTCATATTTTTGGGAGTGGACCTGGGCTGGTACGGCAAGCCGAGCGGACTGGCGTCGATCGAAAACGGCCGCGAGGGCCTGCGTCTCCGAAGCGTAACTCGCCTGGAAGATCCTGATGAGATTCTGCGATGGATTGAGACGGAGGCCGGAAACGGCCGTGCTGTCGTAGCAGTCGACGCTCCGCTGGTTATCCGCAACCGCACCGGAATCCGTGAAGCGGAGCGCGCAATGAACCAGGAATTTCGCCGCTTCCACGCCGGATGCCATGCTGCCAATCTCGGGCGCCCTTTTGCGCAAAGAGTTTTGGCGTTCAGTCAAAGGCTTGCAGACCTTGGGTTCGGCCACGGCGCGGAAATGACGGCGCGAGAAAAGGGGCGATTTCAAATCGAAGTTCATCCCCACGCTGCGACCGTAAATCTCTTCGATCTGCCGCGCATTGTTAAGTACAAGCGCGGCCGACGTGCGTCACGGGAAAAAGAACTGCGCCGCTTGCGCGGGCTGATGCTCTCGCGCCTTCCTCTGCTCAACCCTGCATTGTCATTGCGTCTACCCGCCATACCAAAAGCAGGCAATCTGAAACCCGTCGAAGACCAGATTGACGCCGTGCTATGCGCCTACATCGCTGCCCACTGGTGGTTCTGGGGAACCCGGCGAAATCGCGTGTATGGGTCTGGGGACACGGGATACATCGTGGTGCCTGATCGCAAGAGTCCTGGACCAATCTCCGGGAACCATTAGTGGTCAGCTTTTCAGGCACAGCCGGGAAGCAGATTCCTCCGCCTCCGCTTCGCTCGGCGTCGGAATGACAACAGTTAACTTCTGCTGGATCGCGTCGCAGCGATTCCGGTCATGCTGTGACCATCTTCGCCGACCAGCTTTTTACGAATGCTCCGAAGCGATCGAGCGCCTGGGAGAAATTGTCTCCAGCGGCGGCAAAGCCCAGACGAAAATGCGAGGGCGCATCGAAACAATCGCCGGGAGCCAGAAGAATTCCACGTTCGGTCGCGGCCTTGCAGAACGGTCGGGCGTTCTCTCCGCTCACCAGCCAGGGAAACGCGGTCATGCCGCCTTGCGGCGAAATCCAGCCGAGTACGTCGCGATGGTCCGCCATAAAGCGCTCCAGGAGCTTGAGGTTTCCGGTCGCGGTTTCCTGGGTCCTGCCCAGAACGACGTCACGTTTGCGGATTGCGATTTCCGAAAGAATTTCTCCTGTGGTGCTGTTGCAGATCGAGAAGTAGGCGCGCGCGGTCCAGTACTGCTGACGGCGCTTGGCGTCGTGCTCGATCATCCATCCCGTGCGCACGCCGGGAATCGAAAATGCCTTCGACAGGTCGGCGATCACAGTGGCGTGCGGCAAGCGCGCCGCCGATTTCGTTTGCCTTCCGTGGTAAATGGGATGGTAGACCTCGTCAGTCACCAACTGGATTCCGCGCTCGGCGGTGAAGTGGTGCAGAGCTTCCATTTCGCCGTCACCGATGGTCGCGCCCGTGGGATTGTGCGGGCTGTTGACCAGAATGAGCTTGGTCTTGGAGTCGGTGAGCCGCTTGATCTCGTCGGGATCGATGCGGAAGGCGTTCTCGCGGCGCACGCGATAGAAGCGGGTTTCCAGGCCCAGAGACTCCGGGAGCGCCGAGAATGTAGTGAATCCCGGCTGCGGGATGATCACATTCGCGCCGGGCTCGGCAACCAGCCACATCAAGGCAACGAGCGCCTCGGAGGCGCCGGTCACGATTTGGACAGCCTCCACCGGAACACTCTGCATCTCAGCGATTGCCTCGCGTAGACTATCAGCGCCGGCGGGCCGGCCGTAGACCAGGTTGTGGTTCAGGAAGCGGTGGCGGGTTTTGTCGTCGGCGAGGGCGAGAATGTCGTTTACGGTCCAAGCCGGTCCAGTGCTTGCAGCGAGGTTGAATTCTATGCCGTGTTCGTACTGGTCGAGCCAAGTATCGAGCAGGAAGGGCTTGAGTTGCATGCGAGCACCTCGAAGAAGAAGTGAGCTCCTGTCATTGCGTGTATGGCAATGGTAGAACTGGTTATCTCATTGTGCCAGATCTCCAGATTGGAGGCATTCGCCGGAGTGCGAAGGGCAATGATAAGCAGAACAAAGAGGTGTCTTCTCGCGGGACTCTAGCCATGCTGAGTTTCACTGAACTCCATTTCACTGAACTTCAATGGATACGATTCGCCCCATTCCAACACCTGTTTCCCGGTAATTGAGCGCGACTTTCTGTTTGCTCCACCTGCACGAAAACGAATCCGCTCCGATCAACAGCACATGTTGGCTGTCCGATACCTGCATCTTCCAATTCCGCCCGCCAGAAACAACTGTCAGTGTAGCCGCGGGCGGCGAGGAGCAGTCGACACTGACGATTATGCCTTTAAGATAGCGGGGCGGCGTTCGACTCGTAATATCACCCACTTGCTCTTGAGGCTCCGGATTCTTCTCCGTTCTTATCAGGGCGTCGGCCGGCATTGGCCCGTCGTTCTCCGGCCCAACTCCGGGATTCGTTGTCTGCGCTTCGCGAATCGCGGCCTTGAATTCCAAAGCTTGCTGAAGCCTTTCTCCGGCCCTCGCCGCTACCCCCGGGCTGCCCGTCCTGGCTAACCCATCCAGGATTGCGATCGCCGGATCCGTCTCCTGGTTGTTCAAATACATCTCCGCCAAATTCAATTGGTAACGTTCGTTTCGAGGGTTTAGGGACGCCGCCTTCTGCATGCTCACGAGACCCTTGGCAGGATCTCCCGCGGACATCTGGGCAAACGCCAGGAGACTATAAGAGTCGGCAAAATTTGGATCGAGTGCAATCGCAGTGTTCAGATGCTTGATCATTTCCGGTAAATCGGAATGGTCGCTGAATGCGCCTTCGCGGCTCATCATGAGGGCGGAGTAGTAATGTACCCGCGGGTCGTTAGGATCGGCCTGCGCCGCCTGCTTAAAGTACATTGCGGCCTGGCTGAAATCCTTCTTCTGCAAATAGGCATATCCCAGACCACGGCAAGCTGCCGCGTTATCGGGATTTGTTTTCAGGATCTCCTGAAATTCCGCGATCGCCTGCTCGTGGTAATCGGGCGAGTGCAAATGAATATCTGCCAACACGGCGCTGCTGTCAGCCGGGGCTAGCGGCCGCGCCACATACTCGCTGCTGACAATATTCGCCGGCGTCGGCATGGGGAAGTACTTAAAGTGTCCACTACTCACGTAGTTGCGCAAGACCTTGTCGAAATCGGCAGCGCTCATTCCCAGACTCTGCTGAATGGCCTCTTCGACCGGGACATTCTTATCGAGCTTCAACACGAAATATTGAGACAGCTTGGGAATCAGGCTGTTGTCGTAAAGATAATGCACCACAATGCCTGATTCGGCGTAGAAGACCGTGCGATGGCTCCCGCTCTCGTTGTAAGTCGAAGAATTCTGCCGTACCCGGAAAAGATCGCTGACTTTCATCATGCTGTTCTGTTGCAGCACCAGATATTCATCTTCCGGGATCTTGCCGACCCGCGCTTCTTTGCTGTCGACCTCAATGCTGGAGAAGTACTCGGCAAAACCTTCTTCAAACCACGGGATCCACTCTCGCGGACAGCACGCCGTTCATGAGTTGGTGAGCGTATTCGTGGAAGACCACTGCCCAGGGATTCTCAGCCGACATGTCGAGCATGATGAAACTGCGGTCTTCTCCACCCTGGAACAGCCCAGACAGCTGTATCGGCTTTCCGTTCCACATCGGCGCGACTTGCTCTGAGCTCTTTGGAATTGCGGAATGCAACAATCTGCAGCGGCACGGGAATATTGACGTTCGCCTTCGTCAACAGGGCGCCGAAGACGGCTCGCATCTGCTCGAAGCGCATGGCAGTCTCCCGTCCGCGCTTTTCGCCTGCATCAGTGACGACAGAAAAATGTGGCGACTTGACTTCAATCCACTGAGCGTCGCCGGCAAACGCAACGGAGAACGCACTCAGAGTGAGCGCAGAAATGACGAGCGACCGAAGAAGCCATCGAAGGTGAGAGCGCACAACCAAACTCCCGCTGGATGGTAGCGCAGACTGACTACAAATCCAAGTTACCGCTAAAGGAACTGTTAGAACACGGGCACCAGGTTGTGTTTTTTGGAGTACATCTTGCGATCGACGGTGCGCAGGACATCTTCGGCATCGGATCCGGTGACGTAGGGCGCCAGGGCCCAGCTAAACGAGACTTCGTATTCCTTCTTGCTGGCCAGGTTCCACTGGTCTACTTCGCGCAAGATTCTTTGCACGGGATAATCGGCCTGCTCTTCCGTGGTGTCCGGCATCATGATGAGGAACTGGTCTCCACTCTGACGAAATGCCAGATCGGCGCCCCGAAAGACGGACTTCAATATCCTGGCGAATTCGACCAGCACTTTGTCGCCTTCGAGCGCTCCGTACTTGGAGCTGAGATCGTTGAAGCCGTTCAAATCAATCGCCATGAAAGTCAGGCTGGTTGCCCAACCGGTTGGCGCGCGCTACTTCACGCGGAACCAACTCATTCAGCGCCCGTCGATTCAGAAGTTGCGTAAGCGGGTCGATCAAGACAGGCTCTCCAGTCGTTCGTTCAGTACCAGTTCACGAATCAAGGCCAGGCGGGTGTTGTTGAGGGTCTTTTTCTGCGAGAGCAGATAAATGTTGAAAAGCAGAATCAGAGATATCAGTCCGAAAAAAAGTTGCGGCAAATAGGAATGTTCGACATGGACCATGCGCTGGGTCCACACCAGGTTCGGAACCAGCAATGCCAGCAGGCCAGAGGTCAGGACCAGGATGACCAGGATTCCAATCGACCAGAGCTGAAGATCGCGCCCGGAAAGCTGCTGAATCTGTTGCTGGATCTCGTCCGCGCGCACCAGCATCGAAGGTGGAGTCGTACGGTCTTCAGCGGATTGCGTCATTCCTCCTCCTTGGGCGCACGAGGGTTTCCCGGGCTTGGAACACTCGTCCTTAGAATTTGTACTGTAGGGCAGGTGGGGAAAGAGTGTAAAAACGCTTTTATGCAGTTACGTTGGTAATCTGGATTTTGAACTTCGTAGCGCCGGCGTCCCGCCGGCTGTCGGGTGGGCGTCTCGCCCACCCCGAGGTTAATCAGAAGAAAGTAGTCGACCGTGGCGCTGCCCTCGCGGGCGGGTCGCCCGCGGCCACACAAACACAATCTTCAGGCGTAGTCGACATCCACCAGCACGTTGTGTCCGCTTTCCTTGCGGAAGGTGACGTCTACCTTCTGTCCAACGGGGAGGGCATTCCGCATGTCTCCCTCAAATATCAGCAGGTTCGACGCACTGCCGCCATCAGACAAGGTCACAACCGATTTGTTGGGCTGGCCGACGCCGGATTCATAAAACTGAACGCTCTCCACTTTGCCCCGCTGCCTGAGTCCGCCCGAAGCCGTCGAGGTTGCCGTGGAAAAGCTTTGCCCGCCCGAACGGAGCTTCTTCAGCTCGATCAGAATATTCAAACCGACGATCCCCGACATTGCCGCCAGGATCAGGGACATGAACAAGCCGTCCACGGTCGTGATCGACCCATAGAACACGATCCACGCAATGCCCAGTAATGGAATCAGCGCGAGAAGGACTGAGATGACCAGCATCATGATTTTTTCCGGAAGAGTCCGTAGCCAGCCGAAGTCACGGCCAACAGATTAGCAAAAAAGGTCTCGCGGTGGGGAACAGGCTTTGGGTTTCAAGGTTTCAAGGTTTCAAGGTTTCAAGGTTTCAGGGTTTCAGGGTTTCACGGTTTCTGGTTTCTGGTTTCAAAGGCTCAAGGTTTCAAGGCTTTGGTCTTTGAAACTTTGAAACGTGAAACCTTGAAACTGTAGTTTCACGCGCAAGTATCGCGCCAGTCGGCGATTTCCTTCAACCCGTCCGCACGGGTTTGCTCGAAGAGACGAACCCTGTGCCGGGTGTGCTCGAATTCGTGGATATCGGCCCAGACCTCAGCCTGCCAGGGTTCATCATGAACAGCGGTTTCGCCGCAGGTGGCGCAGCGGGTGTGGAGCTTGCGGATCAGGCGTGCAGGGACGGCCACTGGGCCGGCCGGCAATTCCACAAAGATGCAGCGTACTTCCTGGATGTCTTCGTTGTCGCCAATGATGTGCTCGTAACGCAGCAGGTATCCGAACGCAAGCTTTCTGGCTTCCTGTTCGGCTTCGGCGCGGGTGTGAAAGGGACCATACTCGGCCCGCATTTGTTCGGTTGAATCGCAAGCCATCCAAAACGTTTCCTTGTACGCCATTATTGCCTCGAGGGGTCGGAGTTGGCTGGCTTAGGGGAAAGCGCCGGACGATCCTGGGATCATGCCCCATCTGGAGGAATGCAATTCGGCTGCCGGGATTGAATCTGCCGGGACGATCGTGATAAGTCTTTATTTATTAATGACTTACATGATATCGCAAAAGACAGCCTGGGAGCAAGAATGCAAGCTTTTGCAGCCTTTTGCCCTCGCTGTCCCAGCTTTGCTGATGCGAGGCCGGTCCCGATCAATGGAGCAGATTCTTGGCACGATTTCGGGAGCTGAAAAGAGATCACGGAGGTTCGATCCGCTGTCCAGACCCACTTCTCGCAAAGGATGCGAGAAGTGGGGCACCCTCGTCTTGCGATCGTTCTTACCCTGTGCCCCTCACACCTTTCAGCAGTTCGTGAATTTCAACCTCAAGAAGCAATCGTTCCGGACAGAATATCAACCGCCCGTCCCAAGAAATCTTCGCGCCATCGTTCGCCGCCGTGCTGTGCCACATAGATGGCCAGCTCCAGACGGCTCCATACGCCTAGTTTGTCGAAGGTGTTGCGCAGGTAGTTCTTGACCACCTGTTCTGTTGTGCCGATGGCCTTGGCAATTTCACGGTTGGTCTGACCTTCCCAGACCAAGGCCGCGACTTGCATTTCTTTTATGGTTAGCCGCTCACGGGGTTGCATGATTTTATTTGCTCCTTTGCGAACATGGCGGTCGCCAGCTTCACCCTTTTTCTGCCGTCCCGGATGCCTGCCCTTAGGAACAGGGTCCGCAGATGCTGTTTCACCGTCCTTGGACTAATGTTCAGTTGGGCTGCGATCTCCTTGTTGCTGCAGCCCTGCATCAGCAGCTGCAAGACCTGCTCATCGCGCGGTGTAATCTTGATCTGGTTCAGGCTTAGCATGGCGTTTCCTTGCTGATCGCCACTTGGCTGCAGTCGCGATCGCAAATATAAGAAGCAACTTATTCGCCAAAGCTTCGCTCCCCACACCAATGGACAAAGCCCTTTGGTTGCCTCATTTTGGTCTGTGAACTAAGGGTCGTGGATTGGTCCGCTAAGCCCGAACCGGGAACACGCGTCCCAAAACAGGCCCCATCACGGATAGAATCGGCTGCAGGAGATTTCCCCGTGCGCGTTTTGGTGGTGGAAGACGAACTCCGGTTGGCCGACAACGTTGCCCGCAGTTTGCGGGAGAGCGCCGGCTACGCCGTGGATGTTGCCAACGACGGCCAGGAGGGACTGTTTCTCGCGGAATCGAACGCCTACGACGTGGTGCTGCTCGACCTCATGCTGCCCAAGCTGGACGGGATGGAATTGCTGGGCAGAATCCGCCAGTCCGGACAGCACACTCCAGTGCTCGTCCTGACCGCCCGCGACGACAAGGAATCCGTCATCGCCTTGCTCAACGCCGGGGCCGACGACTACCTGACCAAACCGTTTGACCTGGGTGAACTGCTGGCGCGCACCAAGGCCCTGATCCGTCGCGGCAAGGGCCAGCCCTCGCCGGTGATCGCCATTGGCGATCTCGAACTGAACACCGTCAACCGCACGGTGCAGCGCGGCGGCAAGGCGATCACGCTGACCGCCATGGAGTATCGCGTCCTCGAGTATCTGGCGCACCGTCCCGGCGCGGTAGTCTCGAAGACGGAGCTGCTGGAACATCTCTACGACTACAACTGGGAAAAATTCAGCAACGTGATTGAAGTTTATATCTCCGGATTGCGGCGCAAACTGAATGAAGGCTCGTCGCGCCAGCTGATCCGCACTCTGCGCGGCCAGGGCTACATGCTGCAGGACTGATTTCGCAAACCGCGATATGCAACGCGACTCCATCCAGCGGCGGCTGATTGCTTCGGTACTGCTCTCGCAGTCGATCCTCACCGTCGGCCTGATGGTGATCGGCGTGATTGTCACTTACTGGCGCCTGCTCTCCACGCTCGACATCGCCATGCAGGCCCACGCCACCAGCGTGGCCGTGTTGGTGCGCTACACCGACGACGGCAGCGGCCACGTGTACTTTGACAACAGCCTTCTGCCCGAGTCGATTGATCCCAATCATCCTGACCAGTTCATGGTCTGGGCCGATCGCACCGGATTTCTCACCCGCTCCGAAGACTGGCCCGAGGGCCTCCAGTTTCAGCCCGGCCCCAGCGA
Source organism: Terriglobia bacterium (assembly GCA_963812835.1). Classification (GTDB taxonomy): domain Bacteria; phylum Acidobacteriota; class Terriglobia; order Terriglobales; family Acidobacteriaceae; genus JAIQFF01. The sequence continues at coordinate 151,133 of CAWEWN010000004.1, read as the reverse complement.
GCACTGGAATTTCTCCTGGGCAGGAGTTCCCTACCACGCCGTGCGCATGTCCCACGTTCCCATACTCGACCGGCCGGATAGCGCGTCGGTCCAGCCGCAAACTCTGACCATTGTCTATGCGTCGCCCACGGTGCGTATTCGGCAGCAAGTGAAGGCTGCGCTGGCCGCCATTGCGAGCGCCAGCTTGCTGATGCTGGGCGCAACCACCTGGCTGGCTTCGTGGAAAATTCGGCGCGGCCTCTTGCCCTTGCAGATTCTGGCGCGTCAGGCTTCCCTGGTTTCCACCCAGAGCTGGAAGCTGCAGCCACCCAAAGAAGCCGAGGACATCGAGGAACTGCGTCCGCTGACCGAATCCATGACCCAGATGCTGGCCCGGCTGGAATATTCGTTCAAGCAGCAGCGGGAATTCGTGGGCAATGCCGCGCACGAATTGAAGACGCCGGTCGCGGTGCTGAAGTCTACGCTGCAGTCGTTGCTGCAGCGTCCGCGAAGTTCGGAAGAATATCGCGCCGGCTTGCAGGCATCACTGCAGGACCTCGACCGGCTGGAGCAACTTCTGCAGTGGATGCTTCGCCTCGCCCGCGCCGAACAGTGGGCGCAGAACGGACAGCAGCGCGAACTCGAGATCATTGACATCAACTCCACCTGCGAAGAAGCGGTGGAGAGAATTCGAAGCCTGGCCCAGTCCCGCAACACGAGCATTCATCTCGCGACCAACGGCCCGGTTCTTTTTCGCGCCGACCCTGAAGACCTGCAACTGGTGTGGACGAACCTGCTGGAGAATGCAGTCCGCTACAGCCCTGAGGGATCATCGGTCGAAGTCGCAGTGGCCCGCGCAGGCGACAAGGCGCAGATTACTTTTAAGGACCATGGCGCGGGAATTTCCGCTAACGATCTACCGCGCATCTTCGATCGCTTCTATCGTGGAGACCGGTCTCGCACCCGCGCCACCGGCGGTTTCGGTCTGGGCCTGGCCATCGTGAAGGCCCTGGTCGAAGCCTACGGCGGATCCATCGCCGCAGAGAGCACGCCGGGAAAGGGCACGCGCATGACCGTGGAATTGCCGGTTCACTCACGATAGCGGCGCGCCGCCTGGACCAACGGACGGGTGGCCCATTTCAAGCCGTCTTTTGGCTTGAGTGGGCATCGTCCCGGCTCTTTGTTGCTGTGAGTAGACTGCGCGATAAGGAAACGAATCGAGCTCAAACTCTGTCCAGTAGAGGAAGTGCCCCACTCAAGCCAAAGGACGGCTTGAATGGGCCACCCCTCGGCAGTAGAAGAGCCGTTGACATTGAAAAAAGCATTGAAATGCGTCCATCCCCCGGTTTCCTACCGGTGGTGTTCGTTGGCGACATCCGCAGCCAGTCTGATCTCGCTGTCCGCCTGTGACAGTAGATCCTTCGCCCTCTGGGCGTGGCCGCCGAGTTGGTCTTCGTTTGCCTGCTGGGCCTGCTCGAGGCGTTGGTAAGCCTGAACGATGTAGCTTTGAGCGGCCGCGAGATTGCCATGGCGTCGTCGATCGATGTTCACGACAGGGGCTTGGGCAAACATAGCTCCTACCCAGGCTGAGGTTATGCAGAGTATGAGGGTGATAACGAAGTTTCTCTTGGTCATGTGTTTTCCTTTGTGGGTAAAGTAAATTCTGTCCTGCCGATTGAAATCTGGTAGTCACGCCGTCGCAACTAGAATGCGTCATAATACCGGAGTCTCGAAGTGGGGTCGGTATTCCTCATCGATTCCCGGGCGTCGTAAAGGCCTGCCGGTACGCGATGAAAGTGCATAACTTTGCGCAATACTGATCAGAGGATTGCAGTGAGGGCGTTTCGGTACTCCGCAGCCGGATCTTCCTCTCCATATCTGGCCGCGCAACGCATTTAATTTGCAGTTACTTACGGCCGCCTGCGAACCCCATTCCTGATATTGACATCAAAACAACGGTAACTTCGCCGCACGTTTTGGTCAGGGGGTTTGGATTGTGGATTGCATTACAATAGACTTCCCGGGATCCCTCACCGGCTGGCGGGGTATCGATCTTGTGACCCAAACTGCTACCAGCCCGCAACGTAAGCCTCTGCTTGACGAGGCTTCGTTTCAGCAGCTTCTGTCGGCCGCTTACGTGCTCCAGCAGCACAACGACCGGCTGCGCGCAAAAGGATTCCAGGCTGACTTTGCGGAAAATCTGTCCGCGATCGTAGAAACCCAAAAGCTCATTCAGACTCTGCAACTGGATCTGGCAGCCGCATCCGAACTTGTCGCCGAAAGAGTACAGAAAGTCACCAACGCTTCGGGAACAGCAATCGGCATCCTCGAAAAAGGAGACCTGGTTTATCGTGCCGCCACCGGCAGCGCAACGATTGACGCCGGGACCCGCGTAGCGCCCGCTTCCGCACTCTCCGCAGATTGTCTTAGCAAGGGATCGGCGCTGAATTATCCCGATATCACTTCGAGCCTGCACGTGCGCTTTGATCTCTTCCGCAGTCGTGATGTCAAAGCCTTCATCGCTGTGCCGGTGTACCACGCGGGGCAGATTGCCGGCGTGCTCGAGCTGCGTTTTGCCCGCGCGAATTCTTTTCGCGAAGCCGATCTCCGCACCGCTGAACTGATGGCCGGACTGCTGAGCGAGGCCATGGTGACGGCGGCCCGCATGAAGTGGAAAGAGGCCCTCGCGTCGGAGCGACAGAGCATGCTCGAAGCCCTCGAGCGAATCAAACCTCAGATCGAACGCCTGGGAAACGACGCGCCATTTCTCAGCGATCTCGCGGCAGCGATGCCGCCTGCCTCATCCGGGGTTCTAGAACGTGTTGCGGAAACCTGTCCCGCCTGCGGCACTTATTTCTTCGACGAAAACGAATCGTTTTGTGGCACGTGCGGGGCCGCGCGGCCCGAAGCGCCATTGCCAGCCGATCTATCGAGCCTAGATGTTCCAGCCTCGGGTGTCACAAACTTCGACGCCTCAAGCAAAGTCGATCCGCCGTGGCTGATTCCGTATGACCGGGAAAATCCAACGAATGGAAATTCTGCCGGGAGTGCTTTGGCCGCGCACAAAATTGCGATGGAAACTTTGGCGACGCTCCCTGAATTGCAGCCGATGCCACCGGCCGCTTCGGCTTCGAATGTTGTCGCGCCGGAGGAGACCCGATCCGCGGATTCTCATCAGCATTGTTCCGGCCGATCCATTTGTGCCAGATTCGTTTGGGGCAGATCCGCTTTCAGCAAACCCCGTGCAGAACGATCTGGCCATTGCCGATCCGCTTGCGCCCGCCGACAAGCTTCAGCCCTATCCCTGGGGTTCTGCAAAGAAAGCCCACGAGTGGCTGGAGACGGTAAAAACCCATCGCAGTCCCCGAGCGGAATGGCTGGCGCAACAATGGCAAAGGCGACGGGCAAATATTTACCTGGTGATGGCAGGCGTCATCCTTCTGCTGGTGATTTCCGGCTGGGGCATTCGACCGGCCGGGACCAAGGCCGCAGGCAACGCCACCCCGACGCAGACTGCGCCGCAGCAACAGCAAGCCCCGCCTCAGCCAGAGCTGACTTTGTTCGAGAAGTTGATGATCAATCTTGGATTGGCAGAGCCTCCGCCAGCCCCGGTCGATCTGGGGAATCCGAATGCCCAGGTGTGGGTCGACGTCCATACCGCGCTCTACTACTGCTCTGGAAGCGAGCTGTATGGCAAGACCGCTGACGGGAAATTCACCACCCAGCGCGATGCTCAGCAGGACCAGTTTGAGCCCTCCAACCGGAAGGCTTGCCCGTAAGCCGCGCGATTCTGGGGAGGAGTTTTGCACATTTCGAAACATTTCCACAATCACGATTCCGGCTGCAATAGAACCTGTGATGTGTAATATCGACTTCATACCGGTGGCAGGCTAACTGTGCCAAATCTCCGAAACAAAACGCCAGAAGCACCGTCTCCTGAGCTGAATCCGCTGACCAATCCCATTCTCGAGAAGAACCTCGGACGCTGGGCCAAGGTTTACTTCAGTACTCCTCCCGCGAATCGGGAGCAAGCGGTGAGTAATCTGCTCGAGCAAATCAAGCGCGAGTCGGGAGCGGCCACTGCCACAGAACCCGGCCGCCCATATTTTTCGACCGATCCGAAATTCCAGCGTGGGTTTTGTGCCGTTTGCCAGCATCACAATCCTCCCGGTCACAAGTTCTGCAGCCGTTGCGGGCAAACCTTGAATCCTGAACCGCCCGCTTCGCAAGAAAATCGGGTCACGAGCGGAACACCCAATATTCCTCAGCCTCGCTCAGCGAATGAAGTGCAGTGGATGCGCGAGCAGACGTTCAGCGGCCTGACCGATGCATACGCTCCCCGTAAGCGAGGGTGGAAATACGCTGTCGGTGCAGCGGTGATCGTGTTGGCCGGTTTCGCTTATATGCGCTGGGCCCCGGATTTGCGGACAAAAATATCGGTCACACCCGCGCCGCAAGTGAGTGCCTCAGCGACGGCGCTTCCTCCTCAGAAAGCTTCGCCTGCTGAAGCGCCAGTCGAAGTCCCGGTGGAAGGCAAAGACGAATCCAAAGTTCCTGCCGAAGCAGTTACGCCGAAATCGGCAACCTCGGAATCTGTTGCACCCAAATTCGTTGCATCTGGAAACGTCGCCCCCCGAGACAACAAACATGAAGTTGAGAGCCGGGTTGCGAATGCGGAAGCTCGCCATCGACCGATCGAGCCAGTCGGAGTCCAATCGGCCTCCCAGAAGTCGCCTTTGCCCGAAGCCCCACGTCAGACGGTTGTAGACCAGGGCAGTGACGCTTCCGATTTGAGGCTGGCGCAACGCTATCTGGGGGGAAGCATGGGCGTGCGGGACCCGGCCGAAGCAGCGAAATTACTTTGGAGAGCGGTCAGCAAACAAAACGCAACCGCAGCGGTCCTTTTGTCCGATCTCTACCTGCGCGGAGATGGGGTTCCCCGGAGTTGCGATCAGGCTCGGCTTCTGCTGGTGGCTGCGGCCAAGCGGGGTTCTCCTCTGGCGGCCCAACAGTTGCGCAATCTAGAATCCCAGGGCTGCCGGTAAAGAAATAAAACAAATACCAAAAAACAAAAGACCCTCGAAGCACGAGGGTCTTTTTAGTTTCAACTCAGTTTTAGATCAATGCGGAAGATGATTGCGGCGTGGGCCCGGTTGATGAAGATTGAGAATATTCTGCTCCCAACTCTCCAGCGCTTCAGGCGTGCGCCGGGACTTCCTGTCGGCGGGCTTCGTACCAGAGGGCCAGTTCGACCCGGTTCCAGAGCCCGAGCTTGTCATAGATGATTCGGAGGTAATTTTTGACGACGTGTTCTGTCGTACCGATGGCGTCTGCGACTTCGCGGTTTTTAAGTCCCTGGGCAACGAGCTCAATGACTCGCTGTTCACGCTCGCTGGGGACCCGATTTCCGTAACGCTGTTCTCCGAACATAATTGCCTCCGATAGAGAATGGTTGCGAGTTTGACTCGCTTGATACCGCCAGTAATTGCAAATCGTAGAAAAAGACGATTAAAGTGCGCCTTCACTGTGCGCCGGGCCATCTTGAGCTGTCGGGCAATTTCCGAATTGTCGCAACCCTGAAGCAGCAGTTCGGCGATCTGCTGTTCGCGCGGACCCAGCCGAATAGAGCTTTCGTTCATTTCGGCTTCCCCCTTGGTTTAATGATTCAGGCCCGATTCGGGCAGTTATTAATTGAAGTATCTTGATGTCCGGTGGCGCTTAGGCCTCCGAATCACTCCGTACTTCCAGATGTTTTGGGTTTCTCCCAAAATTCATAGCATGCACACTGCCAAGCTCGCCGTGGATTTCCCTTTTCCGCAGAAAATGTCGAGTTTGCTGGCCGTACCAGACCAAGACGCCCTGTTTTGAAGACTTGCGAGTCAAACAAGTTGTTTGTTTTGTGTATGCTATGGACGTCATCGAAAATGTACTTCAGCTCGCTCCACCGGATAGAAACTGCGGTAATGCAGCCGGGCCGCGATCTTTCTCGAATCCTGCTTCCTTGGAAAATTGCAATTTCGGCCCGTAATTGCCGAATCTGCCGACCTTTCGGCACGATTGATGAAATCCCTTCAAAAGGCTAAGTGCTTTATCTTCAGGCTATGACGGGGGTCGGGAGAGAAAAATTTCCCCCATCTACATGAAGGTCTGGAACTAATTACACCTTTTACCTGATGACGGGATAATTAACTCCCGGTCATATTGTAGATACCGTGAAGATTACTCCACTTTCGGGAAGAGGCCGGGCACTATTGGAACATCCGCCGCCAACGGAAATATTGCTTTGGCGGCGTTATTTCACAGGGCTGCAACGGTGTAGTGGCTATTTTGTTTTAAACTGGAAAGTACTTCCCGTTCTGAAATTGCTGGTTGTCACGCGATTTGTACGGGCGCCATCGTCGTCAGCGTGGCCGGCGATCTCGCTCCAGATTTCCATCACGGCAAGAGAACGGCTGCATAAATAACGCAACCGACGGAGTTTTTCCACATCAGTGAGTGACAGGTTACGTCATCGTCCGGAATGCCGCAGCACTACGGCACCGGAATTTCATACAACTTTCAGGAGGCCACAGAGTTTGAGCACTTCGAGCAGTCATCTGATCCCGCCGCACGGTGGAGAACTTGTTGATCTTGTCGCCCAACCGGAAACCGTCAACGAACTGAAAGCGCACTCGCGCGAGTGGCCCTCGTGGGACCTCAGCGCCCGCCAGCTGTGCGATCTTGAGTTGCTGCTCAGCGGCGGCTTTTCTCCCCTGCGCGGATTCATGAATCGCGCCGACTACGAAGGCGTCTGTCACAACATGAAGCTGGCCAGTGGACTGCTCTGGCCCATGCCCATCACGTTGGACGTCACTGAAGAGTTCGCCAAGTCCCTGAAGCCGGGCAGCAGCAAAGTTGCATTGCGCGATCCGGAAGGCGTGATGCTGGCAGTGCTGCATGTTGAGGACGTCTGGCAGCCCGACCGCAACGCAGAAGCCAAAGCCGTATTCAACAGCACCAGCAAGGCCCATCCGGGTGCGGATTACACCATCAACAAAGCGAATCCCGTGGTACGTGGGCGGACGCATCGAAGGCACGCAGGCTCCCGCGCACTATGATTTCCGCTCGCTGCGCCTGACCCCGGCCGAACTCCGCGCCGAATTCGCGCGCCTGGGCTGGCGCCGCATCGTTGCCTTTCAGACGCGCAATCCCATGCATCGCGCTCATCAGGAGCTTACCTTCCGCGCCGCCAAGCAGGTGGAAGCCAGTCTTCTGATTCATCCCGTGGTGGGCATGACCAAGCCGGGCGACGTGGATTACTTCACGCGCGTGCGCTGCTATCAGTTGCTGACCGCGAAGTATCCGCCGGGAACGGTGAAACTTTCATTGTTGCCCCTGGCCATGCGCATGGGTGGACCGCGCGAAGCCATCTGGCACGCCTTGATTCGCAAGAATCACGGTTGCAGCCACCTTATCGTCGGCCGCGATCACGCCGGTCCTGGAAAAGACACCGATGGCAAGCCTTTCTACGGCCCGTACGAAGCCCAGGAACTTTTCAAGAAGCACGAGGCTGACATCGGCGTCACCATGGTGCCCTTCAACATGATGGTGTACCTCGAAGATCAGGACAAGTATTTCCCCACCGACGAAGTGCCCGCAGGAGCGCGCGTGCTGGACATCTCAGGTACCGAACTGCGCCAGCGGTTGAATGAAGGCCGCGACATACCCAGCTGGTTTACCTATCCGGAAGTAGTGCAGGAGCTGCGGCGCAGCTATCCACCCCGTCACAAACAGGGCGTGACGATTTTCTTCAGTGGTCTTTCGGGCTCCGGCAAATCAACCATCGCCAACGTATTGCTCACCAAGTTTCTGGAAACCGGCGGACGTCCAGTTACCTTGCTGGACGGCGATCTGGTGCGCAAGAATCTGTCTTCGGAGCTCGGATTCTCCAAGGAGCATCGCGACATTAACATTCGCCGCATCGGATACGTGGCTTCCGAAATCACCAAGAATGGTGGGATCGCAATCTGCGCGCCCATTGCCCCTTACGACGCGACCCGCAAATATGTGCGCAGTTTGATTGAACCTGTCGGCGGATTCATCCTGGTGCACGTCTCCACTACCGTCGAGGTGTGCGAGCAGCGCGACCGCAAGGGTCTCTACGCCAAGGCCCGTGCTGGAATTCTCAAGGAATTCACCGGCATTTCCGATCCTTACGAAGAACCAAAGGACGCCGAGGTCGTCATCAACACGGCAGACCTGACGCCCGAGGAAGCGGCGCAGGAGATTATTCTGCATCTCGAGCGTGAAGGCTTCTTCGGCGCATAGCACAGACCACGTAGGGGCGGACGCCCTCGTCCGCCCAGCGGAGCGAAGCTCCGCAGCAGTCGTCAGTCGTCGGTCTTCAGTCGTCGGCAAATCCACAAGACTGAGGACTGCATGAGAACAGAAACGATGCGCATTCATGAGTAGTCCCTCCCAAACCGAAACCCTCGAGCGAATCCAGTCGGCGCTGGAATCGGCGCGTCGGATCTTCGCCCGTTTCACTCCGGGCGCAATCGAAGCCGAATACAAAGCAGGCCACGATCCGGTCACCGAAGCGGACACGGAAATTGACGCCGCCCTGCGTCAGGAATTGCTGCGCGACGGCGAAGGCTGGCTGTCCGAGGAAAGCGTCGATGACATGTCACGACTCGAGAAGAAGCGCGTCTGGATCGTTGATCCGCTCGATGGCACCCGCGAGTTTGTCGCCGGCGTTCCCGAATTCTGCGTTTCGGTCGCGATGGTCGAAGATGGAATTCCGATAGCAGGAGGAATCTGCAATCCCGCAACCAACGAAGTCTTTCTCGGTTCGCTCGATTCGGGTGTGACCTACAACGGACAGCCCGCCCGCGCCAGCCAGCGCACCAGCCTGAAAGGCGCTGTCATCCTGGCGAGCCGAAGTGAGATCAAGCGTGGCGAGTGGAAGCGATTCGAAGAGTCTGCGGTGAAGGTTCGTCCAATGGGATCCGTGGCCTACAAACTGGCTCTGGTCTCGGCGGGCTTGGCAGACGTTACTTTTACTCTTACGCCGAAACACGATTGGGACGTCGCCGGCGGCGCCGCCCTGGTTATCAGTGCTGGTGGTTTCATCAGGACTCTGGCAAATTCGCCATTCCGCTGCAACCGCAAGTCACCGCTACTCCCGGGCCTTCTGGCCGGGGGGCCTTTCCTGCGCGAAGAATTGGTCACGCTGGTGAACGAATACTTGCCGGCAAAATCGTAGTGGCTCAATTTCAAATGATGGCGTCATCCTGAGCTTGCGAAGAGCCTGCCCTGAGCGAAGTCGAAGGGATCTGGAGCGCAGCGGATATTACTCCTCGCGCCAGCTGTCGCAGTGCGCGCGAGATCCTTCAGGACTGAAGTCCCTCAGGATGACGTAATGGGTTATGGATTTGTCTCGCTCGAACCGAGCGCCAGAACCTCTAAGCCTTCAGCACCGACTTCAATAGCGCTTCGACACCGTTCCACGTGATCTGCACACCAATGCACAGCAACACGAAGGCAATGACACGCAGAATGCCATGCGCGGTCTGGGGCCGAACGCTTGCGGTGATCTTGGGAGCATAGGCGTAACAGACGTAGACCAGCAGGCACAAAGCCACCACAGCGAGAAACACTCCCACGTGCGCCAACACGTCGTTCAACACGCCCTTCACCGAGGCATGCGCACTCAGGGTGAGCATCACGACGATGCAGCCCGGCCCAGCCGTGACCGGAAATGTCAGGGGATAGAAGATTTTTTGTTCCAGAGATCGGTAGCCATCCTCCGCCACGGCAGTCCGGTCGGGATCGGCTTGGGCCTCGTGTTGATTCAGCAGGTTCCATCCCATGGAGGCGAGGACCAGTCCGCCCGCGACCTGCACCACAGGAAGAGATATCCCAAAGAATTCCAAGAGCGCCGTCCCCACTAATTCCACAACTGCCAGAAAAAGCGCGGTACGGATCGCAATCTTGCGGGCCAGATCACGGTAAACGGACGGAGGCGCCTCGCCGACAAGGCCCAGCAGAACCAACGCTGACCCCAACGGATTAATGAGCGGCAGAAGAGCGCTGAACGCAAGCGCGAAGAACTTCGCGAGAACCGACACGCTTCCCATGGGTGCAACAGAATAGCACCCGCCCGTGTGGGGCGGACACTCCTGTCCGCCGTCTTTGAATTTGATTTTGGTTTAGACGAAACCAACCCAACGTCAAAAGCGGCGGACAAGAGTGTCCGCCCCACACAACAGCCTACAGCGGTGGCGGGGTCATGCCGACGAATGTCGTACCCAGAAATTTGCCTTGAGATGAGAAATTCCAGGTAAATATCGCGGAGCCGGCATGCGCGCAGGCGTGACATCCATTGATCAGCGGATAACCCACCGTAAACTGCACGCCGCCATTCGGCCCGGTTTGTGAGTTGGGCCAGGTCTTGCCGTCGCGATCTCCCGGCCACACGTCAACCTGCGGGAACTGAGCTTGCAGATTCTTGAACTGAGGCGACTGCTGCATTGTCTTCCGGTCAAGCAGAGCCAGGTTCTCGACGTTCACGATGGGAGGCTTTCCGTTGACCAGCAGAAGGCCGTAATTGGTATTCGCCCGCAGCGGATAGGTAATCCATGCGAAATCTACAGGGCCGACTGCCTGAAAGCCTGTCATGATGCCAACGTCGCCGCCGTTCTGCTTGTAGAGTGCGTGGGCGAAGCTGACCGCATCGGGCGAAGCCCCAGCTTTTGCCATCTGGTCAATCACACATTCGCCAAATCCAGCGGGGGCCGACTTGTCGCAGGCCGCGTGAGCGCCGGCCATGAACTGCTCCGGCAACGGCCACACGGAAGATGCACCGACCTTCGGGTTGAGTTTGGGGGCCGCGAGAGCGGCAGTGACGCACGCCGCACCGCAGAGAATGGCAAAGAATCGAACAAACTTGCGCATGGTCTATCCTTCCGGAAGGCACATTCTACTGCTTCGCTGCCTCAGCATAGCGGCGGAAAAAGCTGTCCGTCTTCCACTGCGGCCGCTCCGCATTGTTCGCTACTCTTACCATGAGGAGCCGGATGATGTCTTCATACTTCCCTGCCGCGGCCAGGTCAACCGGTTGGTCGAGATCATCCGACGGCGCATGGTAGCGGTTGGTCAGCCAGTCCTGGTAAATCTGCTTTTCCTCGGGCGTGGTGGGGGCAATATCCAGCGCCAGCGCGGGAATGCCGTGACGAATAAAGCTGTACTGGTCGCTGCGCACGAAGACATTTCTTAACGGCTGGGGATCTGCCTGGACCGAGACGCTCACGGATTCCGCCACCTGCCGGGCCTCGTCGCCAAGGTCTGACTCCGCCATCCCAAGGACCGTGAGCATCTTTAGCGGCACCAAGGGACGGAACATATCAATGTTGATGTTTGCCACCATGGATTTCGCATCCACCGTGGGATGCGCCGCGAAATACTTCGATCCCAGCAGGCCTTTTTCTTCTCCGGTCACGAACACAAAAAGCAATGAACGTTTCAGGTTCTCGGGATGCCGCTTGAGGGATGCAGCCACGTCGAGCAGCACGGCGACGCCGGACGCGTTGTCCATCGCTCCGTTGTAAATGCGGTCGCCGTTGACCGGCTCGCCGATTCCAACGTGATCGATGTGCGCCGAAAGAACTACATATTCATTTTTCAACTGCGGATCGTTGCCCGCCAGACTGGCTACAATATTTGCAGACTCTACGATCTTCTTTTCCACCTTGGCCTTCGCCTGGATAGAAACGGTCAACGGGAAATGGGGCAAGGGCTTGCGTTCCTTTGGCCAACTCCGCAAGTTCCTGGAAGGTGTGGCCCGAACCGGCAAACAATTTGTCCGCGTGCGCGGGATTGAAGACGAGCGCCAGCTTCTCGCCTTCGGTTTCGTTAAATTCTGCGCCCGCCAGTTCCATGCTGGGATGCAACCGGTTCAGGGCGGTGCGCGACCAGGGCACGTCCATCGAGGCGGGATTCGGAATCGAAATGATTCCGATCGCTCCTGCCGCACGAAGTGCCTTCCAGCGCTCGCCGGCGGTTTGGTGATGTGCCGCCAGCGCCGAGGGAATCTGCGACGGGGACCCGCTGATGAGGACGACAACTTTTCCCTTGAGATCCAACCCGGCGAGATCGTCGAAGTCTTTTTCCGGAATACTCAAGCCGTACCCGACAAACACCAGCGGAGCTTCTACTTTCGGAGTGAGATCGACGCGCGTACTGAACAGGGCATCTTCGCCCAAGGTCAGGGGTTCAGTCTTGCCATCGCGAACCAGGGCAGCACTCGATTCTTTTTCCACCAAGTGTCGTGATTCGAACTTCACCGGCTGGTAGTACCCTTTCACGCCCGCGGGCTGGAGCCCCGCATCCTTCAACTGACCGACAACGTAGGCTTCCGCTTTTTTGAGCCCGCGGCTGCCGGTGTCGCGTCCTTCCATGTCGTCGGCCGCCAAAACTTTTATGTGGTCCCACCACGACTTCCCGTCGAATGAGCCTTCCTGCCGCGTACGCGGGAACGAGACAAACCGCGATCCATAGGGACAACAAAACCTTTCTCATACGTTCCTCCAGAAAATTGCCTTAAAGCAAACCGCAGCGGCTGAAGCCGCATACCGCCGAGCATTGGCGGCACGACTGAAGTCGTGCCCTTCCCGTGCTTGCCGTCCTTGCTGACGAATGATTTCTCAGCAAAGTCGCTAGACATATCCCAGTCCCGCCAGGCGATCGTGAACGATCTTTGCGGATTCCTCATCGGAGCCTCCGCCCGTGCCCTTCTTCTCCATTCCCGCCACCAATGAACGCCCCTGCATAGTCTCAGGAATTTCGTACCCGGCGAGATCCAACAACGTAGGAGCCATGTCCAGCAGGCTGGCGCCTTCGTACTCACCGCTGAGCGGGCAATTCGGCGCAGTCAAGATGAACACTCCGTGCTGCGCAGGGTTGCAGCCGTCTGGGCCGGTGTCGTTTTCCCGCACGTGAAGTTTCGGGTGACCAACGCTTCCGACGGACCGCCAGTAGAGTTCGCCGATATAAACAATCAGGTCGGGGGCGACGTTGCGCACGTTCCGGTAAATTTCCTGCGGCTTGAACACCGACGATTTCAGTATTCGAGTGTTCTCGCCAGGCAGCGCCTGGAGGCGCGTTTTCATTTCGTTCTGAAAAGACTCGTACTCGGACGCGGGGACTACACCCTGCGGTTCGCGTCCCTGCATGTTGAAAAATATGCGGGCGTAATATCCGCCTTCGCTCCAGGCTTTCGTCTTGCTCCAGTTCACGTTTAGCTTTTCAAACGGCGTCACGGTTGTCGGATATTCGTTCAAGACCAAAAGGCCTTCGCGGACTAACCATTCATTGATTGCGAAGCCGCCGTCCAGGCGCTGCGCTCCGTGGTCGGAAACCACCAGCAAAATCGTGTTATCGTCCAGCAATTCGAGAACACTGCCGACCTGCTCGTCGAGCAAACGGTAATACTCCGGAATCGCGTCCTGATACGGATTGTCAGGCTCAAACTGCACATGCCGGGGATCGAAGTATTTCCAGAATCCGTGATGCATGCGATCGAGACCAATGTCCACAAAGTGGAAGTAGTCCCATTCGTGCTCCGTCAGCAGCCAGCGCACCACCGCCCATTGTTTGCCGTTCATACTGAAAATCTCTTGCTTGAGCCAATCTTTGTTTTCTGTGCGAAAGTCTTTTACATCGACGGGATACTCGCCCACCAACTCGTTGACCTTCGCCTTGAGCGTCAGTGGATAGGTGAAGTCATTCTTCACTGGGTCTGGCGTGAGAAAACAGCCGATGCTGACACCGTTCACCCGGCGCGGCGGATGGTTCGGCGGCACTCCGACGATGACTGACTTCTTGCCTTCGCGCGCCAGATGGTCCCAGATCGCGAGCGTCTCAATGGACGCCGAGTCTGCTAAAGCAAGCTTGTCGTAGGAATGGTCTGAACGATTGCGGAAGCCATATACCCCGAGAGAACCTGGATCCTGGCTGGTGGCCATGCACATCCAGGCGGGAACGGTAATCGGAGGGACCACGCTCTCCAGCCGGCCGTAGACGCCGAGATCCATCAGGCGGCGCAGGTTTACCAGCCGCTCATCGCCGAAGATGACTTCAGGTGCGGCGCAATCCAGTCCCAGGACACAGATTTTCATGCGGTCAAATTCAAGTTTCAGAGTAGCGACAGGCCTTCCATGGATTCTGGCACCGCGACCCCGAGGTATTTCACTATCGTAGGAGCCAGATCAATGATTCGCGCATGATTGCGGACTACAGCGCGATTCATAAACAAAATTCCTGGAACCGATTCCGGATCCACAATGTGATCTCCACTCCAGCGGCGCATGTTGTCTTCCAGCATGGAATTCGAAAAGCCGCCCACTGCACTCTGCCAGGAAACCCGGAATCCTCGATGAAAATTTACCAGCAGATCTGGCGAATTCTCCACAAACGCTCCCGAGTATAACTCTTCCCGGCGGGACACACTGCGAATCGCGGCGCGCTGTGTTAGCGCGTCAGGAAAGTCAGCCAGGCCGGTCTGAATCGCCGTGCGTACACGTTCCGCTTCACTCCCCTCTTCCAGAATCCCGCCGCTCTCCCGCCCTTTAAGGTTGAGATAAATTCCTCCCAAACCAACTGCGTAGGCGTATGTCTTCGACCAGTCAACGGCGGCGAATCCATCGCCCAGGTCCTCTCCCGGTTTGCGGCTGTCTTTGAGCGCCAGCAGCCCGTTTTGCCAGAGCCATGTATTTGTATCGAAAGCACGGCGGAAAGTTCCGAAGCCGTGGTCGGAGAGGACGATCAGCAGCGTGTTCTCGTCTACCTTGTCGAGCACTGCACTGAGCAGCGCATCGCAGCGGCTGTAGTGCTCTTCAATTCGACTGGCGAGTTCAGGGGAGAGATCAGGCTCAAAGCCGGGGTGTTCACGGTCACGAAACCGCCAAAGCATATGTTGCACCCGGTCCGGCGTATCGAACAGCATGAAGAAGAAGCCTTCGGTAAAGCGGTCCAGTTCGAAGCGCATGGCGCGCTCACGCTCGCTCAGCACCAGTTCGCATTGCTGCAGATACGCGGCCTCATCCAGGCGGCCGTTGTTCAGGCCATTATGATCTTCGGCCATTCCGAGTGTCGAAAACAGGCCGATGTTGTCAGCCAACTCTCGCGCGTAGTCCGCCGGAGCCGAAACCGGAAACATAGGTGTCGCTGGATCGAAATTGACGGCCGAAAGATAAAACTCCAGATGCGGTTCCAATTGCCGGACGTAGAATCGCGCGATTCCCGTCACGGATTGCAACATGGAGAACTTGAATTTGAAGCGTACCCACTCACTCCAACTTTTCTCGGGAACTTCAATTCGTGCCGGCGAGCCGCCAGTTTGAATCATTAGCTTGCGCGATGCCTTGTCCACCTGGACACGAACTTCGCAAGATGTATCCGCTGCAGGTGACGTCTTCGTATTGCGCGGCCCGATCACACGCGTCTCGATGTCGTCGCCGGAATCGAGAAACACCAGCTGTTCGTTTTCTTGCGCGACCGCGGATCTATCCTGCGTGTAAAACGTGCCTTTGCTCTGACTGCCGCGCAGGTCGGGAACACCTACGCCAGACAGCATCCGGCCCTGCAATTTTTCAGGCGGGAAGGTACACGGACAACGCAAAACGACACTCGGAATGCCTGCCGCTGAGAGCGTCTGCCACAGCGGTACACCTTGCCGCCGGTTTACGACTCGAGGCTGCGCCAGCATATTTTTGGGTCGCTCGAAGCGGGTCAGCGCAACATCGGGCAAATAGGTTTGCGGATCGCGACAGATGAAATCAAAGATGCCGTGTCCGCCAGGGTTGGTTCCGGTCACAAACGATGACCAGGCTACCGGGGTCTGCGCAGGATAAGTCGTTTGCAGGCGGGAATAGCTGCCAGAGGCGCGAATTCTGGCAAGGTTTGGAAGCTCTCCGCGTTCCAGCATCGCTTCCACAATGCCGGGCTCGAGGCCGTCCAAGCCGATGACAATCACTTTTTTGCGCAAGAAGCGGACCCGGAATTACGGAGTGCCTTTAGAACTGTCCTTGGGAGCCACGGGGGCAGGCGTAGCGGAGCGGCTGAATTTCCGTACGACTTTAAAAAAGATGCCAACGACCTTGTTCCAGAAGATCAGCAAGAGGCCGAGCACGCTGGCCAGCCCGGACGTCACCGTCATCACCTGGTCGGGACCCGCGTAAAGCGCCAGCAGTTCAAATCTCATGAGTACTCCATTAAGTCGTTCCGACTCAACCTTACTACCTGCACACACAATCTTAACATCGCCAGTCCAGGGTAACGGATCAACTTGCTAAACCACTGAACCATACAGCAAAACGGACCGGAACTACGCCAACTCAGACCGGTAAAAGTGACGCCGTTCGAAAAGATTCATCGGCAGTTCAAAGACCTTGGTGTCCCCTACCGCAAAGGCAAACTGCTTGCCGCATTCCGGGCCCGGGCAAGTGGTGTTCACCTTGTCCTTGTTAGTTTCCCTGGTCATTTCGCGTTCGACGACCACCCAAGTTCCACACTTGGGGCAGGTTATACAGGAGCAGACGATCCGGTCAGACATGTGATCTTCAGTGTAAATGATTTGGTCTTGAGGAAAAATTCCGAAGGGTCAGTGTCAGTCGGAATCCTTTTTTCCTTGGCGCAACTGCCACTGAACATGCCGCAGAATGCCCAACCACGCTTCGACATCCTGGGCCGAAAGCTTGATGCGACGCACCATGCGGCGAATTCTCTGCTCGGTTTCGGCGGCCCGCTGCGGCAGCATGTAACTGCTGGTGCTCAGCACATCGGCCAACAAAGCCGTGATGCGCTCGACATCGCCTCCGGTGGCCATGATCTGTTTCTCGGATTTTCCGGCGGCCCTGCCATCGCGAATCAATTCATATAGGCATATGGCAACCGCCTGTCCGAGATTCATCGAGATGTTCTGCTCTAGAGTCGGAATGCGAATCAGCCAGTGGCAATGGCTGAGATCCTGCTTCGAGAGGCCGTACCTCTCCGAGCCGAACAAGAGGGCCACAGGGCCGGAGCTCATGTGCTTGCGGATCAACCGGGCGCCGTATTCCAGGCGTCGCAACGGGTGCTGCACGGCCCGATGTCGCACCGCCGTCGTACCCACCACCAGAGTGCAGTCAGCAATGGCGTCGCCAACGCTGTCAAATTCTTCGGCGCTGGCCAGCAGTTCGGCCGCGCCCACGGCGGAGCGCGCCGTACGAAACGCCTTCTCGTATGGGTTGACCACTCGTAGATGAGAAAAACCAAAATTGCTCATGGCGCGGGCCGCGGCGCCGATATTGAGGGGGTTGCGCGACGACACCAGCACCACGCGGAGGCGATCGAGTTTAAGGGCGGCGGCCAAGAATGCTTATTCTAGTGCAGGCGCGAGCGCCCTCGCTCGTACCCACATTAGGACGGCTTGTGCACCGACTCGGCGACGCGAATGAGCGTCGGCAGTACTGCGCCGAAGGCGCTGTCTTGGGGATCGCCAAAGGAGAAATAAAGTTTGCTGTAGAGCGGGTACAGCTCTTCGTATACGCGCTGCTCCGACTTATCAGGCTCGAAGACCCGGTTGGGTGGGCAAATCTTCTTCTGTGCTTCTTCGATGGTCTTGAACGTTCCGGCCGCGAGGAATGCAAAAATTGCCGATCCCAGGCTGGTCACGCTCTTGCTCGGAACCAGCACGGGCCGGCCCAGTACGTTAGCGTAAACCCGGTTCAGCACTTCATTCTTTTGCGGAATACCGCCTGCGTTGATGACGCGTTTGATATTTACGCCGTTGGCGGCCATGCGGTCGAGGATCACTCGGGTATGGAACGCCGTGCCTTCGATGGCCGCGAACAACTCGTCCTGTGCCGTGCTTTGTAGATTCCATCCCAGCGTGATGCCGCGCAGGTTCGGATTGACCAGTACGGTGCGGTCGCCGTTGTCCCAGGTCATGCGCAACAGGCCGGTTTGTCCTGCGCGGTAATTCTCCAGGCCCTGGCTAAGCGCCTGTACGTCAGTGCCGGCTCGGGTGGCGACTGCGTTGAAGATGTCGCCCACTGCGGAAAGGCCTGCCTCGATCCCAGTCCGCAGGGGATGAACGCTTCCTTGCACCACCCCGCAAACACCCGGAACAAGATTCACCGATGGCGTGATCCCGATGATGCATGTGGAGGTCCCCACCACATTCACCATGTCGTCAGTACCGCAACCGGCGCCGATCGCGTCCCAGTGCGCGTCGAACGCTCCCACCGGAATCGGGATCCCGGCCTTCAGGCCAAGTTTTTCTGCCCAACTCTTTGAGAGCGTCCCAGCGATCTGGTCTGACGTTGCGTACTCACCGTCCAGCTTTTCGCGGACGCCCGCCAGCAGAGGATCTACTTTAACCAAAAAACTCTCTGGCGGAAGGCCTCCGAGCGCCCGGTTCCAGAGCCACTTATGGCCCATGGCGCAGATGCTGCGTTTCACTTTTTTCGGATCAGTGATGCCGCACAGAGTCGCCGCGACCATGTCGCAGTGCTCGAACGCGGAGACAAACTCGGGTCGCTTTGCGGGATTGTGGCGAAGCCAGTGCAGAAGTTTCGAGAATCCCCACTCCGACGAATACACGCCGCCGCACCACTCGATGGCCTCCAGCTTTTCGCGGTGAGCGGCCGCT
This sequence comes from Terriglobia bacterium, assembly GCA_963812835.1. Taxonomy (GTDB): domain Bacteria; phylum Acidobacteriota; class Terriglobia; order Terriglobales; family Acidobacteriaceae; genus JAIQFF01. The sequence goes on along the minus strand of CAWEWN010000004.1, from coordinate 132,484 downwards.
GTGATCTCAGCTGCTTCACCCTTGGCCCGGTGGTCGCACCACAGGTAGTATTCGCCGAGAGGCTGCATGTCTTTACCCACGGGAATGACCGAGGAGCCCGTGGTATCAAGAGCGATGGCCTCGACCTGGTCGCCGGAGATTCCGGCCTTTTTCACCGCCTCGCGAGTGGCGGCGGCCAGGGCACGCATGTGGTCTTCGTGTGACTGGGTGGCGTATTCAGGGTCTTCGCGCTTGCGATGCAGAGGATATTCGGCGACCGCGGATTGCAGCAGCCCGCGTTCGCTGTCCACGATCGAAACGCGGACGCTGAGAGTTCCGAAATCAACTCCTGCCACAATTGCCATCAGCAGGCCCCGTTATCACCTGGATGGTGGTACATATCCCAGTGCAGATAGCGGGTGGTCGCTTCGTAGACAGCGGGCGCAACGCTGGAGAGATTGGCGGCCACGTGATGTTCGAAGCCGTTCTCGCAGATGTAGTGCAGCAGCTTTTGCATCTGGGGGATTTCGACGACGCCGGCGCCGCCGAAAGTATTGAGCGGATCGTCCGTAAACCTGCCCTCGCCCACGTAGCCGCGCATCTTGCCCGCCGTGTCGTCAGTGGAGAATCGCGCAAAGCTCATCTTTTCCGGCTTGATCAGTCCCACGCAGGTGCCGAAGGTGTTTTCCTTGCCGACGGTGCCGGCGATGATTTCCTGAAAATCCATCTTTACCGAGCGGAAGAAATGCTTGGGCAGGTTGGAACAATGGAAGCACACCGCCTTGTTGGGATCGGATCCATAGTTATTGTTCCAATCCAGCAATGCGGAAGGTGTTTCCGACGCCAATCGCAGTGCGTGCATGCCGAGCACTCCGCAAATGTCCACTTCGCAGGCGCTGGAAAGCAGACTATCGCTCATCATGCTCATGACGGTGCAAGGCACCACGCCGAGATTTTCTTCGATGGAGGTCCAGCACTGCACCGCGCTGATCCGCCACTTCCGTCGCCGCCATCCAGTGGTCCACAACCGCGCCGAGCTTGGCCATCTTCATCAAAGCCTGCGCGGGCACGCCGCTGGAATCCACATATTTCTTAATCAGCGCGAGCTTCGCTTGCGCGGCATCGTCGTTGTCCTTCATGCGCTCGATGCGGCCCAGCACTTCGGAAAGATCAAGCGTCTCGATTGAAATGCCCTGCGACTCGAGGATCTTCTCGCTGTAGCGGACCGTATTGAAGGCCGTGGGACGCGCGCCAATCGCTCCCACACGCAGGTTGCGGAAGCCGTTGACGACGCGACAAACCCCGGCGAACCATTGCAAGTCCCGGGCAAACTCGGGCGAATCTGGGCTCTCGGTATGCAGAGTGGTAATCGAGTACGGAATGCCGTACTGCCTCAGATTGTTGCAGGCCGACATCTTGCCGCAGAAGCTGTCCCGGCGAAACTTAATGGTCATTTTGCTGGGATCGTCAGGCGTGGCCTGGATCAGCACCGGCACGTGCAGGTCCGCCAAGCCGCAAAGCATCGGCAATCGCGCGCTCTTCACCGAAGTTCGGCAAGGTCACGATAACGCCGTCAATACGATCGCGATTCTTTTTGAACAGATCGGCGCAGCGCCGCGACTCTTCCCGGGTTTCGACGGCCCCGTATTTGCTCTCTTCCGGCGTCAGTGCCACCACATCCATACCGGCAGCCGTCAATACGCGCAGCATTTCTTCCCGGCCGCTTTTCGCCAGGTGATCAGGGAAAAAACCCCGATTGCCCACGATCAAGCCCATCGTCATCTTTTTCGTTGCCATACCCTGCCTTTAGAAGGGACTGCCTAAGCCTGCCGTTTCGGGGAGAATTTCAGACAATAGAACAATCCTATTATTAGAAGCACCGCGCCCCACCACACGTTGGCGTGCAAGTTGAACAGCACTATGTCCGGATTCGCGGGAGGATTGATCACCTGGTAGATTCCTGCTGCGCAAATCAATGCCCCATTCACGGCCAGCGAGATGCCAATAAAAAACCAGATGGAAATCATGATTCGTACCTCTCTCCTGCGAATCTGCAATCGCTCGACTTCAGCTAAATACTGGCCTCATCCTGAAGGACTTCAGTCCCGAAGGATCTGGCGCGCACTAGCTCAATTGTTCTGCTCTACCAGAAAATAATATTCAGCACAAAGAACACGACCACCACCACACCGGCCCAGAAAAGCGGCCTCTCGTACAAGGGAACATCCCCAATTGACGGAATTTCGGTCTCTCCGTATACCAGACCCTTCAATTCACTGGCCGGTACCGGCTTCGTTGCCATACTCACGACTACAGTTACAACTACGCACACGATGAATGACCAGAGCGCCTGGTACATATCCTGGGCCAGGGCCTTGGCATGCGGCGAGAGCGCAACATAACGCAACGCGGTGGGATCAAGTTTCACCCATGCCCACATACCGATCGACGAAAGTGTTCCGCACAACAATCCCCAGAAGCCGCCGGCGCCGGTCGCCCGTTTCCAGAGCATGCCGAGGATGACGGTGCCGAACAGCGGCGCGATGAAGAAGCTGAAGAGCGCCTGCACGTAATCCATGATGCTGGCAAACTGCATGACCAGATACGCCGTGCCCACGCTGATCAGCACGCCGATCACGGTGGTCCAGCGGCCCATGCTTACGTAATGACTGATCGGTGCCCTTGCTGTTGATGAGCGGGCGGTAGATGTCGTAGGTCCAGACGGTGGTGAATGCGCTGACATTTCCAGCCATGCCGGACATGAAGCCCGCAATCAAAGCCGTGATTCCCAGACCCAGCAGACCAGGACCACAATAGCGGGCCAGCATGAGAGGCAGAACGTCGTTGTAGCTATGCGCGCCAGTGGCGGCGGCAACTGATTCCGGTACCAGCTTCATCGGCAGCACGGCCAAGCCCAGCAGTCCGGGCAGAATGACGATGATCGGCACCAGCATCTTGAATCCTGCGCCGATGATGGGCGCCATCTCGGCGCTGCGAATGTCCTTGGCGGCCAGAATGCGCTGCACCACCAGAAAGTCCGTGGTCCAGTAGCCCATCGAAATCACGGAGCCGAGTCCGAACACAATGCCGGTCCAGTGGATGCCCATGGGATTCGAAGTAAAAGACCCCAGGCCAGACCAGAGGTGGACGTATTGTTCCGACGATCGGGCGGCAATTTGCATTTTGAGATTGGTCCAACCCCCGGCTTCGTACAGTCCGAGAATTGGAATCAGCAGCGCGCCTGCCCAGATGAGAAAGAACTGCAGCACTTCGTTAAAGATGGCGGAGCGGAGTCCGCCCAGCGTCACATAAATCGCGACCGTGAGGGACGAAACCCAGATGCTGAAATTGATGTCCCAACCCAACACGATTTGCATGACCTTGGCCATGGCAAACATGTTGACGCCGCTCATGAGCACAGTCATGAAGGCAAAAGAAACAGCGGACAGGGCGCGGCTGGGTTCGCCGAAACGCAACTTCAAATATCCCGGAACCGAGTGGGTCTTGGAAATGTAGTAGAACGGCATCATCACCAGAGCGAGGAACAGCATCGCCGGAATGGCGCCGATCCAGTACCAGTGGGTCGCCAGAATCCCGTACTGGTAGGCCGATCCCGCCCAGCCCATCAATTCGAGCGCGCCCAGGTTGGCGGAAAGAAAGCTGAGGCCGGCGACCCACGCCGTCATCTCGCGTCCGGCCATGAAAAAGTCTTCGCCGGTGTTGGATCGCCCGCGCAGGTAGAAGCCGATGGCCAAGACCAGGGCGAAGTAGAAAGCGATAATGACGACATCCACTCCCGACAAGTGAACAAGCTGCTTCTCGGCGAACAATGCAAAAGCTGGCATCATTTCTTTTCCTTTGCCTGCCCGTAATACGCGTTGGACCCGTGCTTCCTCAGATGGTGCTTGTCGTGCAACCCGCTGCTAATGGGCTTTGCCGCGGGATCGATGTTGATCGTGAAAAACGCCATCCGTGCCACCGCTTCCAGGATCACAGCGTTATGTGCCGCCTCTGCCGGATCCTCTCCCCATGCAAACGGTCCATGATTGGCCACCAAAACCGCGGGGACCGAGGCATAATCCAACTTTTCAAACGCCCGAACAATAGCATGTCCGGTGTTTTTCTCATACTCGGACGCGATTTCACTGTCGGCCATGACATCCGTGACCGGGATCGGCGCGTGGAAGTAGTCGGCATGGGTGGTACCGAAGCATGGGACCGGCTTGCGCGCCTGGGCCCATGAAGTGGCGTATTCGGAATGCGTGTGGGCCACTCCGCCGATCTCCGGAAACACCCGGTAAAGGACAAGATGAGTCGGCAGGTCGGAGGAGGGACGTAAATTACCTTCTACGATCTTGCCTTCGAGGTCGGTGACAACCAGGTGCTCCGGCTTCATCGCCTCGTACGGGACCCCGCTGGGTTTGATGACTACCAGGTTCTGTTCCCGCGAGATGCCGCTGGCATTGCCGAAGGTATAGAGTACCAATCCCCTTCGCACCAACTCCAGGTTCGACTCCAGCACCTCTTCCCTTAACCGAGGCAAGAGCATAGAGGCTTTTCCGCGATAAATCGCGTCTGTTTCGAGAAATCGTTTACCAACCGCGGATCAAAATAGTGTACGCAATCGCCTTTGTCAATCGCGTATTATCCGGGAAATCGATTTTTGCATCATCCCTTGAATTCTCGGAAGCAGTGCCAAAATGCGCTGGCTTTGCGCAGTGTATCATGCCGAAATATGCGTTGAAAACGTTTACGGTTCCACTAGCGCTGCGGTAGAACAATCGACGGGCCACTTTTGTTCTGCCGCTGACCGGAGGGCTTCCGCCGGCAACTCCCTCAACCCGAGCATTGGTGAGAGCAAATATGCGCTTCCCACCTGCTCCAGGCTCTCAACATTTTCTTGGAGTCGAGTCGTCTGAATTCCTGGGATAACGTTTGCCATGCTAGAATTCCGGGCGGCACTGCTCCCCCGACACCAAGCCTTATGGACATACGGGAAATAGCGAAACGCGCCAAGGTTTCGACCGCTACCGTGTCCCGTGCGATCAATCGCGTCCCCACGGTCAATCCGGCGCTGGCGAAGCGCGTCTGGAGCGTCATCGAGGAACTGGGTTACTACCCGAATACGCAGGCGCGGGCGTTGGTTTCCGGGCGCAGCCGGATTTTCGGTCTCATCATTTCCGAAATCACCAATCCCATTCTTTCCGGAAATCGTTCAGGTCTTCGAAACCATCGCGGTCCAGCACCGCTATGAAATCCTGCTGACCTCTACGGGGAACGACCCGAAACGGATGGAGAGCGCCGTACGCCGAATGATCGAGCGCCGGGTGGAAGGTGTGGCGATCATGACCTTCGGCATGGAAGAGGTGCTGCTCGAAGACCTCAAACTGAGGCAAGTGCCGTTGGTCTTCGTTGATGTCGGGCCGCCGCGCCCTCGGGTCAGCAATATCCGGATCGACTATCTGAACGGAATCCGCCAGGCGGTGCAGCATCTGGCAGCTCTACGCCACGAAAAAATTGCATTCATAACCGGGCCTCTGCGTCTGAAGTCTGCGATGGCCCGGAAAGAGGCATTCCTGCGTTCCATGCAGGAAATCGGCCTCGACACCGATCCAGACCTGGTGGTTGAAAGCGACCATACCGTTGAAGGCGGTATTGCGGCCTTCAGCCGATTGCTCGCTGGAGCGGTGCGGCCCACAGCGGTCCTCTGTTCGAATGACATGACCGCGATCGGCGTGATGCGCAAGAGTCATGACGCCGGCCTCTCGATTCCTCGCGATATCTCTGTTATCGGGTTTGACGACATCCGCCTGGCCCAGTTCGTGATCCCGCCGCTCACCTCGGTTCAGATGTCACAAACCGAACTGGCGCGGCTGGCTTTCAATGCCCTTCTCTCTGAGGTCGAGCGCGAAACTCCGACGCCTAACGGCACCGACTACTTTCTAAAGACGAACCTGGTATTACGCGAGTCGACCGGCCTGATTGAAGCCACTTCGAAGCCGGCAGAAAAGCAGCGTTAAACGGGCGAGCGGCGCCCGACTTCACACACGCCCCCGAATTCCCGGCTCAGCCAGACGTATCCCGCTGCGGCAAAGCTGTTGCAGATGAATTGTCCGCGTCGAATCATTTTACGGCGCTCCCGTTACGATCCCCACTGAATGACAGCGTAAGAGCGGGCCGGCACTTCGAACTTCGCCCGTCCTCCCGTGATGGAAGGTTTCTCCAGGGCCCGCGGAACTACTTTTTGCGGCGAATCGAAACTGTTGAAAGCCTTCAAATCGTCGCCTGTCAGTAGCGAGGCAGAGAGGACGCGCGCCGGCGCCTTGTCCTGCCAATTTACTTCGATGGAGTGTGCCTTCGACAAATCGCGGTTGAGCACGAAGAGGGAAACTTTGCCGTCCTCGGCGCTGATCGTTCCTGCCACATCCAGATACGGGACCTGACCCATTCCCGCAACCTCATACGCGGGAGATTCAACCAGAAGATTCAACACCGAGCCGCGGGCAAATTGCAGTGCCCAGCTGTAGGGATAGTAGATAGTCTGCCGCAACAAGCCGTTCGGGTTGGTCATGATGGGAGCGATGACGTTGATCAACTGAGCCAGACAAGCTAGCTTCACTCGATCCGCATTTCGGATAAGCGAGTTGAGGATCCCCCCGACCAGCAGAGCATCTTCCAGGTTGTAGACCTCCTCCAGCAAATGCGGCGCCTCCTGGCCGTGCCCGTTCCGAAATTCTCCTCCACGTGCGCGGTACCAAACGTTCCACTCGTCGAATGAGAGCCAAAGTTTCTTAGGCGACCGCTTGTGTCCCCGCACCAGGTCACAGACGGCCACAGTTTCCGCGATCTGTTTTTCCATGCTCAAATTCAGGGCCAGATACTTCGAACTGTCCCCTCCGGTTTCGTTTTGAGTGTTTCCCAGGTAGCGATGCAGGGAGAGGGCATCGACATAGTCGTAGCATTGCTCCAGGACTTCACGGTCCCATTCGAGATATGTGGGCACTCCGGGGCCGCTCGATCCGCACGCGATCAACTGAAGTGAAGGATCCACATAGCGCATCTGCCGCGCTGCATCTTGCGCTTTAAGCCCATACTCGGTGGCTGTCATGTGCCCGATCTGCCAGGGACCGTCCATCTCGTTTCCCAGACACCAGTTCTTCACTTTGTAGGGTTCAGCGAATCCATGCTTGCGCCGCAGGTCGCTCCATCGCGTACCTTTGTCCACATTGCAATATTCCACCAGCGCGGCTGCCTGCTCCGCGGTCCCCGTTCCCAGATTGAGACCCATCAAGGGTTCCGTGCCGACGGCTTTGCACCACGCCATAAATTCGTTGGTGCCAAACTGATTGTTGTTGAGGGTGTTCCACGCTTTGTCGAGCACTCGAGGCCGGTCCTGCTTCGGCCCAACGCCATCGAGCCAGTTGTATCCAGAAACAAAATTTCCGCCGGGATAGCGGACGATAGGCACTCCGAGCTGGCGTATCTCGTCGATCACGTCTTTGCGGAGACCATTGGAATCCGCCAGCTTCGAACCGGGATCGTAAATTCCCTCGTAAATGGCGCGACCGAGATGCTCGAGAAATGAACCGAAGAGGTTGCGGTCCAGCGGAGCGACAGTGCGTCGCGTGTCCACATAAACCCTGACGACTTCGCTGGGGTTCGAAGGCGGCGTCTGTGCTGACAGGAAGCGTCCGAAAGCAAGATTAGCGGAACATGCGATGCCGGCAGTGGAGGCTTGACGCAGGAAACGTCGTCGGTTGGCCGAGAACATGGGAGATCTCCTGGGGGATGTCGCGGGCGGGCAGAATAGTAAACGTTTACTAATACGTGCCCGCAATGCTTTTCTTCGGGACTTCTCTGGATCGCGATGGTCCATCATTTGGTTGCCGGCAACGGCATGGGCTAGCCGGAATTAACCGTTGTAACCCTACTATCCGATGGGGAGTGTAATCGCGATTGGTGAAGCCCCGCGCCGCGTCACCTGCCTGACCTTCGTCACAGTAACTGGTGGGTACACGGTCAATGCCTCCCGTGGCGATGTTTTGGGGGCACTGCTACGATTGCCGCATGTTCAACTTTGGGAAGCCGAAAACCATTGGCGACTGGGTAGTTCATATCGCGGGGGTTATCGTTGCGATATTCCTTGTCTGGTGGATGCTTCGGATGTACGTACTGTGAATGCACTCAAAACCCGTCCTGCGCTCGCGATGTTACAACAACGATCGTATTGAGGAGCTGTCAACCTTATTGCCTTCATTGACTTGCTCTGCATCTGGACCTAAGATTCAGGCCGATGATCGGCCAAACCATCTCGCACTACCGCATCGTCGAGAAGCTGGGTGGCGGCGGGATGGGCGTCGTCTATAAGGCCGAGGACACCGACCTTGGTCGCTTTGTGGCGCTAAAATTCCTGCCCGACGATCTGGCACAAGACCCGCAGGCACTAGAACGCTTTCGCCGCGAAGCACGTGCCGCCTCCGCTCTGAACCATCCCAACATCTGCACGATATACGAAATAGCAAAGTATGAGGGGCCGGTCGTTCATCGTGATGGAGTTTCTGGAAGGGATGACTCTGGCGCGCCGCATTGCTGGGCGGGCGCTGGAGATCGAGACAGTGCAATCCCTGTCAATTGAGATCGCCGACGCGCTCGACGCGGCCCATGCAAAGAGCATTGTTCATCGCGATATTAAGCCGGGCAACATCTTCGTCACCAGCCGGGGAACTGCCAAGGTTCTGGACTTTGGCTTGGCCAAAGTTTCTATGAAGGCAGGTACGCATGCAGGGGCGACAGCTGCGACTATCGACTCGGAGCGAGCACTCTCACCAGCCCGGGTTCGGCCCTCGGGACGGTGGCCTACATGTCGCCGGAGCAGGTCAAGGGCAGGGATTTGGATGTACGAACCGATTTGTTTTCCTTTGGTGCGGTTTTGTACGAGATGGCGACGGGAGCACTAGCCTTTCGCGGCGACACTGCCGGAGTGATCTTTGAGGCGATACTGAATCGAGCTCCCGCTCTCGGCGGTGCGGCTGAATCCCGCCCTGCCTCCCGAACTGGAAGGCATCATCAACAAGTGTCTGGAGAAAGACCGCGATCTGCGTTATCAGAACGCTGCAGACATCCGCACCGACCTGAAACGGCTGAAGCGGGATACGGATTCCAGCCACTCGCGCAATGTGAGTGAGGCTCCCTCAGCGGGTCCCATACTGGTCGGGCCAGCGGCGGACCGACCGTCCAGCGGAGCAGTCCTGCTCGCTGAAGCAAGACGCCACAAGGGCGTGCTGGCGCTGATGCTGGTTGGCTTGGCGCGGCTGACTGCTGGACTGGGAATTTACTTTTTCAGGCTGAACGAACGCAGGAATGAGTGGAACCTCCAGGCATGAAGATCAGCCGAGTTACGCAGAGCGGGAATGCAACCAATGTCGCGATTTCACCGGACGGGCGCTATGTGGTCTACGCTCTGCGTGAGGGGGAAAAACAAAGCCTCAACGTTCGTCAAGTAGCTACCGGCAGCGATGTGCAGATTCTGCCGCCGGATGAAGTTGTGATATGGAGTCTGACCTTCTCCCCGGACGCCAACTACATTGATTTTGTCCGCTCCGAGAAGCCCGACTTCACGCGACACCCATCTCTATCGGATGCCCGTGCTCGGCGGAACACCACACCTTGCGATGCAGGGAGGTATCGACTTCGGATCCAGTTACTCTCCAGATGGTACGGCAGTTCGCTTTTTTGCGGGCAAACTCGGGTCTTGGAAAGGTCGATGTCTTGATTGCCAAAGCCGACGGGAGTGACGAACGGGTGCTCGCTACACGTCCCTACCGTGACGCGGATATCGGTGTAGCGTGGTCTCCCGATGGCAAGACGGTTGCGTTCACAACCTCGGAGGCCACGAAAGAACTTCGTTCTTCGCTTTGGGCCATATCGGTTGCGGATGGATCGGTCCGTGAAATCTACTCAACACCGGACACCATCGGCCGTCCGCGCTGGCTGCCCGACGGAAGTGGTCTCTTGGCGCCCATAGGGAACGCTGGTCAGGCGTTTCGCGGGCAACTTTGGTTCATCTCCTATCCAAAAGGAGAGGCACGCCGCCTCACCAATGACCTGATGGATTACCAGCTCTGTTGCTTGGACCTCACGCCGGATGGCAAGACTCTTGTCGACACCGAGCTCGCGACGGTCTCCAACTTGTGGCTCGCGCCGGTCGGTAACACCGCAAAGGCTAAGCAGATCACTACGAAAGAGTTTGCTGTCGGAGGCTTTTCCTGGATGCCCGACGGCCGCATCATCTTTGCCAGCCAGGATGGCAATCTCTACGCGGTAAATCAGGATGGGAGTGGGCGTACTCTGCTGACGCCCGATGATAGTTCCAACTGGGACCCGTCGGTTTGTGGCGATGGGCGCTACATCGTCTACGCCGCCTACCGGGAGCAAAAACGCGGGATATGGCGCATGAGTGCCGATGGCTCAAACCCCATCCGCATCGCTGACGAGACGTTTGCCATACGTCCGCAATGTTCCCCGGATGGCAAGTGGGTGGTCTACGTGCGAGGCCCTTCCTGGATCCCGGTAAAGGTTCCCATCACGGGGGCGAAGCCTCCAGAGGTGCTCGCACAGGACTTTGAAAATGGTTTTGGCAATTCTCTCAGAATATCGCCGGACGGAAAGCGAATCATGTATCTCGCCTCACCCGAACCTCCTGAGAACTCCAGTTCTCCCTCCGCATCCAATCCATATCAACTGAAGATAATCCCTTCCGATGGCGGAGCCGACTTGTACAAGTTCGACTGGCCAGCCTCAGCAAGTGCCCCCCGTTGGGCGCCTGCGGGTGACGCCGTTGAATATGCGTTAACCAGGAGCGGCGTCTCCAACATCTGGCGACAGAAATTAGGAGGCGGACCGCCGAAACAGATCACGAATTTTGAATCGGGACTGATTTTCGACTTTGACTGGTCGCGTGACGGCAGGCAACTGGCGTTGACTCGAGGCAGCGAGAGCAGCGACGTCATCCTGATCAGTAATTTCCGGTGATCCACCTGCGTTTCCGGTGCGCCATCTACAGACCTGCCGCGCGATATGGGATAGTTCACTGAACGATTGGTCGGTAAACGGATGTGGTCGCAATTTCCCTGTCACGTATCTATCGCCGCGCCTCCAACTGACGTAAACAGGCGTTAGCACTCATCATCGACGGCCCCGGCTCCAGGGCCAATAAGTGTGATGGCGATGTTTACTTCCGGTTTGCCGACGATCCACCCAAAATCCTGGAGCGCTCGCAATGCCGCTCAACGAGTGACTCGGCCTGGCGGCAACGGTTGACCGCACATTACTCTCCGTGCAACTTTAGAGGGTCAATCTGGGGCATCCTTCGTGCGAATCGCTGACCTTATCCTACCTGTATTTGCAGTAATCCTGACTGGCTGGATCGTAGGCTACGCGGGCTATGTCTCGCGGGCGTTGTCTGACGCACTGATTCACTTCGCCTACAACATCGCAATGCCGGCCTTGTTGATCGTCACCATTGCACAAGAACCAAGTCATTCGCTGATCAATTGGCGCTTTCTGGTTGCCTTTGGGGGTGGCTCTCTCCTCTGCTTCCTCCTCGTGTTCGGCGTCATGAGCATTTATGCTTCCCGAAACCTGGCGAGCCGAACGATGCACGGCATGGCGGCATCAATGACTAATACTGGCTTCGTCGCTTTGCCCGTTCTACAGGCGATCTACGGTCCGCGCGCGGTGTTGCCGGCGGCGATCGCCACGGTGTTCGTGGCCGTTGTGATGTTTCCAGTAGCCGTGATCTTGCTCGAACTTGGTCAGCGGGATAGTCATGGCTCGCGCACGGCCCCAATGATCACAGTTAAGCATGTCGTGCTTAACCCAATGGTCCTATCAACCCTGATCGGCATGCTTTTGTCGGTTCTCGATTTCCGCATGCCTGGGCCGGTCACGGCCTATTTTGGCATCCTGGCCAATGCGCTAACGCCTTGTGCTCTGTTCGCCATCGGACTGGGACTGTCGATCGAAGGATTGCGCGCCAATATTGGGCGCGCTTCGCTGCTCTCGGCCGTCAAGCTGGTGATCATGCCTCTGATCGTGTACGGGTTGAGCGTGTCCTTGAGGCTCGACCCCCTCTACACCATTGCGGCCGTCATCTGCGCGGCAGTGCCTACGGCCAAGACAGCCTACATTCTTGCGGGAGAGTATCACTGCGAGGAAATGATGGTAGCGTCTACGGTTTCGCTGACAACTCTAGCTTCCGTCATCTCGCTCGTGGCCTGGCTTTATGCGCTATCCGGGCTGGCAGCACGCATCGGTGTCGGATCAGGGTAGGAAACGATCAGACGTGGCAGCGTATTCCCCGCGATGAGGAGGTCCCGCGTCCCAGCAGTCGCTCTGGAGTTTTTGTTACTAATCTTCGATCAAATCATTCTCAGTTGGATGAAGCGGACGCAGAAGCGGATCCCGGCCCGGAAACCGGAGGAACCGCCTCAGCCGCTGCCCTTGCAGCTTGTGGCCGGTAGCCATTTCTGGTCCGGACTCGTAGTCCGTGCGCCCGCTCACCCACGAGCTTCACCGTGATCGCACGCCACCCGCGATTGGGATTGGTTTGCGGGTAGTAGCTGAGGGAGTAAAGATGGGCCAGGTCGCTACGGATCGAAGCGAAAGCTTTCTGCTGCTGTTTCCAGGTCTTGGCGAAGTAGACTTCGCCGCCGGTGGCGGCGCTCATGCGTTTGAAAACGGTGGCGGAAACCGGTTCCAGCTTGGCTTCCCGTGTACTGATCATGTAAATCGGAATACCCTTCGACTGTGCCAACTCGGCCACATCTTCGGGCGGCACCATGCTGAAGTTGTCCGGCCCGTTGGAGAAGACCACGATCACTTTCCTGCCCGTGTTCTGGCCTGCGTCTCGTACAGTCATCAGCAAAGCGTTATAGAGGGCGGCATCGTCGCCGGCGACCGTGCTGCGCACTCCACGCAGGACTTGCGAACGGTCCGCGGTCAGCGAAGTGGCGCGGGAAAGGTCGCGGCTGTAGGAATAAAAGGCCACCCGGTTGGGTCCGTCGAGCGAGCGGACAAACTCGGAGATTGCATCTTGCGCGAAAACAAAACCGCGGTACATGTAGTTGCTGGTGTCAAAGAGGATGAAAACATCGGCGCCCGCCATCATCGAGCCGAGCTCGGAGCCCAACTCTGAGGATTGATCGGTGGACCCCGCCGAGTCACCACGGACGCGAAGGTCTCCCGACTTTCCGTCGGACCCGTCCGAGGTGACCCTTCGCGTGGGCTCGTTGCCTTCCGCGAAGGTGGCAACTCGCTGCGAAATGCCGTCCTCGGTCACAACGAAGTCCGAAGGACGGAGACCGGTCACGTAGTTTCCCTTGCTGTCCATGACCGCCACATTCAGCTGCACCATGTTCACTTCGACGCGAATCTTGGTTTCAGCCTCCGACTCCTGGGCGGGCGCACGACTGACGGAGCCGAATAGGACCAGCGAGAGAAGCAAAAGAACGAAAGAGAATTGTTTTGCCATATTCCTGTTTCACCTACTGAAGCTGCTTTGATGCGCTCCAGAATCTGGTAAGTTTCCTTTTACGACGTCACTGCACCGTAGTGTTCAAAGCCACTTTCGGCAGCAAAGTAATCTTGCCCTGGCGGAACTCGTCACCGGTTTCGCGCATCGCGCGTAGCATCGCGGGCCAATCCTCGAAATCAGTGGCAAAAATCTTCTCCACCATGTGATAGGTCAGTTCAGGAACAACCCGGTTCAGCATGGCGGGCGAATAACCCTGCTCATCCGCCAGACGGGCCCAGTACAAATTGTTGGAGTCCCACGACTCGGCCAGCAACCGGCTGGAGTAACCCATAAATGCGGGGAACGGCTTCACGCTAATCAACTCTAGAGAATAACTTTGCGCCAACGCCGGATGAGGAACTCCAAAATCCTCGGACAACCGTTTCCAACTGACTTCAGCTGGATACTGCCGGACGAGATCGTCCAGTTCTCCGCCTGCCTTCCCCCAATGGCTGTTTTGTTCCGGAAACTTCCGCCGGAACTCTGCCGCAAGATAGAAAGTCTCGCCCGGCATGACCCGGGAAAGTGCTTCGTCAACGGCACCTGCCCGAAGGGCTTTCTCAACCTGTTCGGAGCGCAGAGGGTTCATGCGCTCGGAGAGAATCGTTACTACCTCTCCGCGCAGTGTTTCATCCTGCGCGGCTGAGGCCAAAAGCTCTTCTCCGGTGCGCTGGTAAAGCGTGACCGAGTGCAATTCGTTTCGGGTCACTCTCCACCACCGCGGCAGAACGGAACTGCTGACCAGTCCGGGCACCAATTCGTGCCAGACCAGGGCCTGAACATTTTCGGGGACGATAAAGTCCTGTTCGGCTTCGGCCAGAACAAATGGCAGATCCGCCAGCGAACCTGCAAGGTGGGCGCCGCCGCCTGCCGGCAGTCCCGAACCGAATACGTGAGGCACACGCCACGACTGTCCTCCTCCAATCGCCATTTCCCCCGAAAAATCATGCGAGCGGACAAACAGAGGATTGTTGAAAAGAATCTGGGCCCCGGGCGGCGCATAGTAGGCATAATTCAGCCCGACCAGCGTGTCTCGCAGGAAGGGTACGACCAGCCCGCGCGCGTCCACCAGGTCCTTGCGATTCGGGGATTTAATCAGCTTGGCCAGATCAGTTCGGGTCTGCAACGAACTGTGACGCGTGTTGTAAAATCCAGCCGCCCATTCGCTGCGTTCGCTGGCGGTGAACATGGGGCGCGGCATCTCGAATTCCCGCAACTGTCCAGCGAGCGGAATCAAGCTGTCGCCGACGTCCTTGCCTTGCGCCATTTCATTCAAGCCCTGGCCCAGGGCCAGCAGGGTCTCGAGGGAAACCAGGCGCTGACCTTGCATGACGGCGTGCATTCTGTCCGCCAGTTCCTGCCGGACTTTTTGACCGTCGGGCTGCGACTGGCTGGGGCCGGCCAGCAGTGCGACCACTTCGTCCTGGGAAAGATCAGGCCGAGTTCCGGCGGCCCGCCAAAGCTCCCGCACTGATGTCCGCGCCGAGTCAAATAATTGCGCTGAGGATCCTATGCCCTTGGCAAAAGGATTGAGCACGGCCTGCCATGATGCATTCAAATTCGCGGCGGGAATCTGGCCCTGGCGCGCCAGAATTTCCCAGAGACCCACGTTGGACTGGAAAATGCCCAGCGCGTTGGCCCGCAGCGTGACATTCGAAATTCGGTCAATGGCGTCCGCCGTAGCGAGAAAACGAGTAATGGAGTCGTCGTTCAATCCCTGAAACTCAGAAAAAATCAGGAACTGGTTTCCGTACCGGGAATATTTCTGCGCCAGCAGACTGACCGTCTCCGGACTCATGCGTTGACCCGCCGGTCGGGCGCTGTCAATCGCACTCAGCATCAGGTAGATCCGCAGCGGCCCGTCATCCGAGCTTTGCCGGGAAAAGGCGAACAGCGCTTCCACCAGTTGATCCGGATCCTTCCAATGGTTGGCACGTTTGGCCCAACGTTTGACCACTTTGGAGTCTGACTTCTGCCGAAGAATCTGCTCCCATACCTCAAGATTTCCGGGAACCGTTGCCTGTCCCGAGGAATCCAGTTGAAGGCGGGTCACGAGGATCAACAGGTCGGGGTCGGGCCGGAACACAGGACGCGCGGGCCCCGGCGCAATATCGTTTCCCTTCAGCGCCTCGTAGAAACGCGGCAAACGGTGAGCGTCCGTGAAATAGACCTGCTGGGCTGGCGTCAGGCGGGACAGTGTATCGAAATAAGCGGCCAGCCAGCCGTCATCTTTCGACAGCAGACGCGCGATAAACTCCTTCGGCGAATCGGGACTCGCGCCGGCAAGTTCCTTCCACGCTGGCTCCGCCGCCGCTCCGCCGGGCACCACCATGCGTCCATTCCGGATGGAGATGTGACTGCTGTAGAAATCAAGAACGGAAGCGGAAGGAATCAGATTTGATATTCCAGCAAGTTGCCGCAAGCCTTCGCTGGTTTCGGTATCCATCCGGGCCATGGCCCAGTAGAGCCGCGCCAGCATGGGATCGTCGAGCATCGCGTCCAGTACGTCACTGCCACCCTCGGTCCAGTCTTTCGCCGAAAACAGAAGCGGCACCGGAGAAACCGGGAAGGGAGCGACAAAGGGTTTGCCTCCCTGCAGCGTCTGCTCAAGTTCGGCAAGAGGAAACCCGGAATCAATGGTCAGAAAGGCGCGCTCGGGATCGGCCGTTTCCAAGGCAGAGCTTTTTCCGCAACCCTGCCGCATCCGGTAGCCGAGGATATCGAGCAACGGTCCTGCTTGCTCGCAGTTTGCAACTCGAATGGTTTGTTCTGGACCGGCCAGCGTGACCAACTGCCTGGCCTGGCCCACGTACCGCTTCAGCAAAATCAGAAACTCGGTGGGTCTGCCCGTCCGGTCCTTGCGCCCCTGATAACCCTCCACCGCTATATTGCGCGCCAACAGAGGCAATACTTCCTCCTGCGATACCTTCTGGCTGATGCCCGCCATGCGCAAGAACGAACGCAGCGGTCCCGGGATGGCAACGCTGGCCCCCGCGACCGGGCCGGGTTGCGCAGCGTCCGCAGTCCTCGCACTGGTGGGAGTCTCCGATGGTGGGCTGGACGACGAATCACGACCGGCGGAGTAAACGCTTGCGGAGAGAAATAAGAAGACAGAGACAGAAGCCCTTAACAGGAGGCGAGGAGATTTCACGGCTGGCCCTTCCTTACAAATCTTGGGAACGACTCGTTCAAATAGCAGGACGCCAGGGACTGAAGAGAGACTCGCTCGCCAGTGACGTCAGGTTTGAACCCGGGCCCGAGTACCGCCACCGCGCCGGAATCGAACTAAGCTCGCTTATCTTTGTTCCGCCCCCGGAGCCTAGATTTTGTGCCTGTCAAGATAGATCATCTTGTGCGCCATGCCAACCCCCTTTTTTTGTAATTTTTTTAGGCGGCAGTGCAGAAGATGTGGAAGACCCGGAACTGGCGTAGATTGGGCGGTTTGGAGGAAGAGTGGGCGTCCCGATCTTCCAGTTTTGGGCCTGTAAAAAGTGACAGGTGCGGACGCCCGTCCGCTATTACTTTGACTGAAAGGCGGCCACCGCCTCACACAGACCTTTCACGTAGGCAGCAATCAGCTTGTCCGAAGTGGCATTGGCTTCTGAATCAATCAGTTTTCGGGTGGGATCGCATAAAACCAAGCGAGGGGCTGGCGGATGCTCTCGGCAAAGCGGGAAGATAGGAGCAATGGAGGACGGGCGTCCCGCCCTCTATTACTTATCACCAGCGATGCTGCACGAGCGGACGGATCTTCTCATCATAGATGCGACGCACCTCCGCCATCGCCTGCGGCGTGAGCGAAGAAAGTTCTGAAGCACGGCAGTTGTCCGCCACCTGCTCTGCCCGTTTTCCGCCAGGAATGGCGCAAGATACCGCATCGAACATCAATATCCAACGCAGAGCGAATTGGCTCATTGAGACCCCTGCAGGCAGAAGTTGGCGAATCCCCTCCACCGCGGCGAGGCCGATGTTGTAGTCCACTCCCGAGAACGTCTCACCCATGTCAAACGCCTCACCACGCCGGTTGAAATTGCGGTGATCGTCCGCGGCGAACGCGGAGTCGGCGCGAAGCTTGCCGGTAAGCAGTCCGCTGGCCAGAGGCACACGGGCCAGAATGCCAACGCGCTTTTCTTTGGCGTTGGCAAAGAACTCGTCCGCAGGACGCTGCCGGAAGCAATTGAATATGATCTGCACGGTTTGCACATTGGGAAATTCAATCGCCTTCAAGGCCTCGTCTACTTTTTCTACGCTGACTCCGTAATAGCGAATTTTTCCCGCAGCGACCAGGTCATCGAGAATCCCAAAAACTTCCGGCTGCGAATACAGCTCAGTCGGCGGGCAGTGCAACTGGACCAAGTCGAGCCTCTCGGTCGCAAGATTGCGCAGACTGTCTTCGATCCACGCCGAAAGGTTCTGGCGACTGTAGCCTTCCACGGTTTGGCGCGGCAGCCGCCGGCCTGCCTTGGTAGCCACGATGATTTCTTCTTTTCGCTCTTTTTTAAGCCGGGCGATCAAGCGCTCGCTGCGACCGCCTCCGTAGACATCCGCGGTATCGATGAAGTTCACTCCGCAGTCGATCGCCTTGTGCAGCGCCGCCATCGAGTCTTCATCCGAAACCTGACCCCATGAACCGCCAATGGCCCAGGCGCCAAAACTTATCTCTGAAACTTTCCATCCCGTACGACCGAGAGCGCGATAGTGCATAGCTTCTTTTCTCCCAGGACTTAATCAGCTGCATCGATCAAGATCCGTTAATCGCCGCACATTCATCTTAAGCGATCCCCCACCGCCAGGAATCCGGTGCGCCTAGAATCTTTCTGAACCAATATTTCCCTCGAGTGAATCGTTTTAGTAGAATTGACCCGATCCACCCGACAGTTATCTCTGAGGAGGTTCCCCCATGCCGGAATCGAGCATCGGCTTTTATGGCCACGTGAAGCAGTACCACAAACTGAAGGCCGAGATCGATCAGGCCATCCTCGAAGTGCTGGAGAGCGGCAGTTATGTGCTTGGCCCGCAACTAGTCAAGTTTGAGGAAGAATTAGCGCGCTACATGAACACGAAAGAAACCGTGGGCGTGAACTCCGGCACCGACGCCCTTTGGCTCGTCTTTCTGGCGCTTGGCCTGAGCCCGGGCGACGAGGTCATCACCACATCCAACACTTTTTTCGCCACGGCGGAAGCCATCTGGCTGGCTGGCGCCACGCCCGTGTTCGTCGACTGCGATCCCAAGACCCGCAATATTGATGTCACTAAGATCGAAGCCGCAATCACGCCGAAGACTCGCGCCATTGTGCCGGTGCATTTGTACGGCCTGACCGCCGATATGACGGAAGTCGCGCGCATTGCCAAAGCCCACAACTTATTTGTCGTGGAAGACTGCGCCCAGGGCATCGGAGCAAAGGGCGACAATTTTGCCATCGGAGAACTCAGCGATGCAGTCTGCCTGAGCTTCATCATCCAGAAGAACCTGGGATGCTTTGGCGATGGCGGCGCTGTGGCCACCAATAATAAGGAGCTTGCTGCGGGGATTCGCAAGCTGCGCAACCACGGCTCGGTGAAACGCTCTCACCACAGCATCGGGTACAACAGCCGCCTCGACGATATCCACGCCGCAGTTTTGCGCGTCAAGCTGAAGCGTGTGGACGAATGGAGCGAGCGGCGTCGCGAGATTGCGCAGCTCTACGATCAAGGCCTTGCCGACGCCTCGATCACACTTCCCTTCACGCCGGCAGGCTACCAGCACGTTTATCATCTTTATGTCATCGACAGCGATGACCGAGACGGACTGCAGGCTTTCCTTCAGTCGAAGGGGATAACCGCTCTCACTCATTATCCGATTGCGATTCATCAACAGGAAGGCTTCCCCTGGGGACGTCCCGCCCGGCTCGGTACGCTCCCGGTCACGGAGAAATCCGCCGAAAGCGTTTTGTCGCTTCCGATGTATCCGGAGCTGACCAATCAGGAAGTTAAGCGTGTAATAGAAGAGGTGTTGAACTGGTCCGCAAGTCGTGAGGCACTGAGCCGCAAAGCGGTTTAGTGTGTGGGGCGGACACTCTTGTCCGCTGCTTTTGACGTTGACTTTGGTTTTAGGAAGCAGATTCAAAGTCAAAATCAACGTCAAAGGCGGCGGACAAGAGTGTCCGCCCCACACTTCATGAACCCACACTTCATTTACAATCTTAAGAGCGACGAAAAACGATCGGCTTCAATCGCCCTACCGGTCCCGTAACCAATACTATGCTGTTAAGACTGGGAATTCTGATCGCAGCCGGTGCCGTAACCTTCGGCTCCGTAACCGTCGCCTTGGACAAACCTATGGATTTTGGCCCTAATAACCCGTTCTACGCACCAAGTACTCTGCCTTTTCACGCACCGCCGTTCGACAAGATCAAGGACAGCGACTACCAGCCCGCGATTGAAGCTGGCATGGCCGAGCAACGCCAGGAAATGCGGGCAATCGCTGAGAATCCTGTTCCGCCGACCTTCGAGAACACGCTGGTCGCTATGGAGAAAACCGGCCTGTTATTCAACCGCGCCATGGCGGCGTTCAATGGCGTCACCGGAGCGAACCTGAATCCAGAGTTGCAGAAAGTTCAGGACTTCGAAGCTCCTAGACTGGCCGCGCATTCGGACGCGATCTTTCTCGACTCAAAGCTGTTTCAGCGGGTCGCCGCGGTCTATGAACAACGCAATTCGCTGAAGCTCGATGCCGAGTCGCTGCGCCTGGTCGAGTACTACTACAAGAAATTTGTGCACTCAGGGGCCAACCTCTCCGATGCCGACAAGACCGAACTGAAAAAGCTGAACGAAGAGGAGTCCACGCTCACCAACGCGTTCACCACCAAGCTGCTCGCTGCCACCAAGGACGCGGCGCTTGTAACGAAAGACAAAGACGCGCTCGCGGGCCTGGGCGACGCGCGAATCAGCGCCGCGGCTTTGGCCGCGAAAGACCGCAAGTTAGAGGGCTACGTCCTGCCTCTGCAGAACACCACGCAACAGCCCGAACTGGATTCGCTTCGCCTGCGCTCCACCCGGCAGACTCTCTTCGAGAACTCCTGGAACCGCGCCGAGCGCGGCGGAGCGAACGACACGCGAGATACGGTCTCCCGGCTGGCGCAGCTTCGCGCCCAGAAAGCCAAACTGCTCGGCTTTCCCAATTACGCCGCGTGGAAACTGGAAGACCAGATGGCCAAAAATCCGGCCGCCGCCCTGAAGTTCATGGATGCGCTGGTGCCAGGTGCGACCGCAAGGGCCGCCGACGAAGGCAAAGATATCCAGGCCGTTATCGACGCCCAGAAAGGCGGCTTCACGCTGGAGCCGTGGGACTGGAACTTCTACTCCGAGCAGGTACGCAAAGCGAAGTACGACATGGACGAGTCCGAGATCAAACCATATTTCGAGCTGAACAATGTGCTCGAGAATGGCGTGTTCTACGCCGCCACCCAGCTTTACGGGATCACCTTCAAGGAGCGCAAAGACATTCCGGTGTACAACCCGGAGGTGCGGGTGTTCGAAGTGTTCGACGCCGACGGCCGACCGATGGCCCTCTTTTACGTTGACTACTTCAAGCGTGACAACAAAAACGGTGGCGCCTGGATGAGCAGTTTTGTCGATCAGTCCAAGCTGCTGGGCACGCTGCCGGTTGTCTATAACGTCTGCAACTTCAGCAAGCCTGCGCCGGGCGAGCCTGCTCTTCTCAGCTTCCGCGATGTCACCACCGTCTTCCACGAATTCGGCCACGCACTTGCATGGCATGTTTGCCGACACCGAATATCCGACTCTTTCCGGAACTGCCGTGGCGCGTGACTTCGTCGAATTTCCATCACAGTTCAACGAGCATTGGGCGACCTATCCGACAGTGTTCAGCCACTATGCGAAACACTACAAGACCGGTGCGCCAATGCCGGCAGAGCTGGCCGCCAAGATTAAGAAAGCTGAAACCTTCAATCAGGGTTACGCCCTCACTGAGGTGCTGGCAGCGGCGCAGCTCGATATGCAATGGCACACTCTTCCCGCCAGCACACCGTTGCAGACTCCTGACAGTTTTGAAACCGAGGCGTTGAAGAAGACTAGTCTTTCTCTGAGTGCAGTGCCGCCGCGTTACCGCTCAACTTATTTCGCGCACATCTGGGGCGGCGACTACGGCGCAGGTTACTACGCCTATCTGTGGGCTGAGATGCTGGACGACGATGCCTTCCAGTGGTTCGAAGACCACGGCGGGTTGACCCGGGCCAATGGCGATCGTCTGCGCCGGATGATTCTGTCGCGAGGCAACACAGAAGACCTCGCCAACCTGTACAAAGCCTGGCTGGGAGCGGAGCCCAGCATCGAGCCGATGCTGAAGTATCGAGGTATCGCAGAACCGGTCACAAAGTAAAAGAGCCAATGTGGGCGCGAGCGCCTAGCTCGCGCCCACATTTTTTACTTCAAGAATTTGCCTTGTTCGAGTTCCTGAAATGCCTGCCGCAGCTGCTCCTGCGTGTTCATCACGATGGGGCCGTACCACGCCACCGGCTCTTCCAGCGGCTTGCCCGACACAAGCAGGAACCGGATTCCGTCGTCTCCCGCCTGCACCGTGACTTCGTCGCCGCGATCGAAGAGGACGAGCGAACGGTTGTCGGCCTCGACCGGAGGTGTCGTATCCGACCACTTGACTGACTCGGTCGGGACCGTCAGCGGACCTGACGCATTGCAGAATTTCCCGCCGCCCGCGAACACATACGCGAAGGCGTGGCGGGTGACTTCAACCGGAAGCGTCTTCCTGCGGCCCGGAGAGACCGACACATCGATATAAGTCGGATCGGTAGCAATTCCCTCCACCGGCCCGGTCTTTCCCCAGAAGGTTCCGCAGACCACGCGCACATGGGTGCCGTCGTCGTCTTTGATTTCGGGAATCTCGGGCGCTTTTATTTCCTGATAGCGCGGCGCAGTCATCTTCTTCGACGCTGGGAGGTTGGCCCACAACTGGAAGCCGTGCATGCGGCCGGCCTGATCGCCCTTGGGCATTTCCTGGTGGATGATTCCGCTCCCCGCCGTCATCCACTGCACTTCGCCCGGAGCGATCGCGCCGCGGTTGCCCATGCTGTCGCCATGCTCCACCGTTCCGGCAAGAACGTACGTAATGGTCTCGATCCCGCGGTGAGGATGCCAGGGAAAACCCGCCAGATAGTCCTCCGGAACGTCATTGCGAAAATCATCCAGCAAGCAGAAACGGATCGAAGTCAGACGTGTTGCCGAAGCCGAACGCGCGTCGCAGATGCACGCCCGCGCCTTCGAGAGTTGGTTTGGATTTCACCAGACGTTTAACGGGTCGAATCGACATATTGGTCTCCGCTACTCAGAATCTTCCCGACATTACTGGTCAATTTTGACCAGTCCTCAGGCATCCTGCTGTTCCATACTGTCAGTAGTAAATTCTACCAGCCGGTTACGTAGGGGCAGGTGTCCTTATCTGCCCAGCAGAGCCAAGCTCGGCAGACGCATTGGCAGGCAAACCCCGGCGAGCCTTGCTCGCCCACCCGGACGAGGGCATCCGGGGGTCCACGCGGTCTGTGAAGACTAAGGCTCACATTTCTCCGCCAACCGTTCTCGGCACCACTTAAAGGCGAATGTCACTACCCAAAACAATTCTTTCTCGCGGGATGTTGGAAGTCGTGGCCCGTCCCGCCGTTCGCGGACAGGTTGAGACGGCCGCTCCCCGATGGCATGCCAAGCCCTCGATGCCCAGTCGGATTGCCGTGATCGGCAATTACCTGCCGCGCCACTGCGGAATCGCGACTTTCACGACCGATCTGTGCGAGGCCATCTCTGCGGAGTACGGAACTGCTCGATTGCTCGCTCTGCCGGTGAACGACACGGAACAAGGATACGACTATCCTGCGCGGGTGAGATGGTCGCTGGCACAGGACGACGTTGCGTCGTACCAGGAAGCGGCAGAGTTTCTGAACTTTCACAACATTGATATGGTGTGCCTGCAGCACGAGTATGGAATCTTCGGCGGCCCGGCAGGAAGCCATATCCTGCACCTCCTCCGCGGACTGAAAATGCCCGTGGTAACGACGCTGCACACCGTTCTGCGCGAGCCCAACCCCGACCAACTTCGGGTGATGGAAGAGATTGCCGAACTCTCAGACCGCCTCATTGTCATGAGCCAGCTGTCCTCACAGTTCTTGCAGGAAATCTTCAAAGTGCCGGGCAGCAAGATTGACCTGGTCCCTCACGGCGTTCCCGACTTGCCATTTCTCGATCCTAATTTCTACAAGGACCGCTTCGGTGTCGAAGGAAAAGCGGTGTTGCTCACGTTCGGCCTGCTCTCGCCGAACAAGGGTATAGAGAACGTCATTCAGGCCATGCCGAAGATCCTGTCGAAACACGAAAATGCGGTCTACCTGGTGGCGGGCGCGACCCATCCTCACATACTCCGCCGTGAGGGCGACAAGTATCGGGAAAGTTTGCAGGCTTTGGCAAAGGAAGTCGGAGTCGAATCGCAGGTGATGTTCCACGACCGTTTTGTCAGCCCCGAGGAAATGGCAGAGTTCATTGGAGCGGCGGACATCTACATCACTCCGTATCGCCACGAAGCGCAGGTGGTTTCCGGAACACTCGCGTATGCGCTGGGAGCGGGCAAGGCAATCATTTCTACCCCCTACTGGCACGCGATTGAATTGCTGGACGCCGGCCGCGGCGCCCTGGTCCCCTTCCAGAACCCCGACGCTATCGCGTTAAAGACCATCGAGCTTCTGACCACGCCGGCGCTCCGCCATGCCATGCGCAAGCGTGCCTACCTATTCGCGCGTGATATGGTCTGGAAAAAAGCCGCGCAGGGTTACATGGAAAGTTTCGCGCGAGTTCGCAGCGACCGCATGGAAACTCCCCGAGTTCAGTTCCTGGCCCGCGCGACGGAGAAGACCCTGAATCAACTGCCCGAACTGAAATTCGATCACGTGAACGCGCTGACCGATGACACCGGAATGCTGCAGCACGCCATCTTCACCATCCCCAACCGGGCCGAGGGATACACCACCGACGACAACGCGCGCGCTCTCATTTTTACAGTCCAACTGGAAAAACGAACTAGCAAACAAATAAGTGTGTCCGGAACCATCGGTGGCGCCAATCCCGATTGGGCATTCCGTTACATGGCATTTCTCGAGCATGCCTTCAATCCAAAGAATAGAAGGTTTCGAAACTTCCTCGGCTACGACCGTCTCTGGCTGGAAGAGCAGGGCTCGGAAGATTCTCACGGCCGTGCGTTGTGGGCCCTTGGAACTGTCCTGGGCCAATCCGCAAATCAAGGAATGCGAGGCGCCGCCGGGCGTCTGTTCGAATACTCCTTGCCGGCTGTGGTCGAGTTTCACAGTCCTCGGGCCTGCGCTTATTCCATCCTCGGCATTCAGCAGTACCTCCATTCGTACCCTGGAGACCGCGACGCCCAGCGCGTACGATTCGCGTTGGCTCAAAGATTGCTCGCAATGTACGAGTCGGTTCGACGTCCGGACTGGAAGTGGTTTGAGAATGTTGTGTCCTACGGGAACGCGCGCCTGTCCCAGGCCATGCTGGTGGTGGGATCGGCCAGCCGAGATGAACGCATGCTTTCCGCCGGACTCGAATCTCTGGGCTGGCTGATGCAAATGCAGCGCTGCCCCACGAATGGGCACTTTGTGCCGATCGGCTCGCAAGGGTTTTACCGCCAGGGCGGCCAACAAGCTCGATTCGATCAACAGCCAGTGGAAGCTGCCGGTGCGGTTTCCGCCTGTTTAGAGGCTTACCGCAGTACCGGAGACCTTAGTTGGCGCAATGCCGCATGGTCGACTTTCAACTGGTTCCTGGGCGATAACGATCTCCAGCTTTCTCTTTACGATTCTGCAACCGGCGGATGCCGGGACGGCCTGCATCCCGACCGCGCCAATCAGAATCAGGGAGCGGAATCCACGCTGTCCTTCCTGATGGCGCTGCTCGAAATGCGCTCTCTGCAAGAAACCGAACCTCCGCCTGAAAGGCTGGAAGATCCTTCATGACTGCTCCCGAAACTACGCTCGTAAACGTCGAAAGCACGCACTACCCGCCACTGCTTCTGCGTCACCCCGGCAATCCCATTCTGACGCGAAAGCACTGGCCGTATTCCATCAACAGCGTGTTTAATGCGGGCGCAACCTTGCTGCAGGATGGAACAACTCTGCTGCTGTGCCGCATCGAAGACCGGCGCGGGTTGTCGCATCTTTGTGCTGCTCGTTCGGTCAACGGAGTGGACAACTGGCAGATTGATCCCGAACCGACGTTGATGCCCAGTCCCAAAGATTATCCCGAAGAAATCTGGGGCATCGAAGATCCGCGAATCACATTCGTGCCCGAATTGCAGCAATATGTCGTCACCTACACCTCTTATTCGCGTGGCGGTCCCGGAGTGTCTCTGGCTCTGACCAAAGACTTCCGCAGTTTCGATCGCTACGGCGTCATCATGCCTCCGGACGACAAAGATAGCGCGCTTTTCCCGCGGAAGATCGGAGGATACTGGGCGCTCATTCACCGGCCGATGACGGCACTGGGAGCGCACATGTGGATTTCGTACTCTCCGGATCTACGTCATTGGGGCCGACACCGGCTGATGCTGGAAGCGCGCCGTGGCGCTTGGTGGGACGCCAACAAGATCGGCCTTTCGCCGCCGCCGATCGAGACCTCCAGAGGCTGGCTGGTGCTTTACCACGGAGTGCGGCACACACCTTCCGGCTGCCTGTATCGCCTTGGCCTGGCCCTGTTCGATCTGGAAAACCCGGAAAAGTGTCTGCTGCGCGGCGACTCCTGGATCTTCGGGCCGGAGGCCGATTACGAGCGCAATGGCGACGTGAATGATGTCGTGTTTCCGTGCGGATATACGACGGATCCCGATGGCGACACCATCAACATCTATTACGGTGCAGCTGACTGCTCCATTGCCCTGGCTCGGGCCAGTGTGCGCTCCCTGCTGGAGTGGCTGGATACGAACGGGAGCTTCGACCGCCGTCGAGCGCAGGACGCATGAACCCGCTGCTGTGGGTTTTCGAGTTCGTTTTCAGGTGCCGCCACCGCGAACTCAGCCGCGTCTTTACCATCAAGGGCAGAACGTATCAGGTCTGCTTCAAGTGCGGACGCGAGTTCGAGTGTGCGAAAGATCCGGTCATCTAAGTATGCCTCCGGACCCTGCATCTCGTGACGTGAACTGTCCTGCTGAGAAACGAGAACCAATGTTTGTCGCTCCCCAATCTTTACATCCTGAGCAACAGCGCGAGGAAAAGAGACCTTATGACTGAGCCAACCCGAACTACACTTCCCGGATTTGTGGAAGCAATCATCAACTCGTCCGGCCCGGGCGAAATTGAAAAGGCGCAAATCGCGATTCAAGGTGCAGACGGGATCGTGAGTGAGATCCGCGTTGTAAACACGTTAACCCAGAAAAATGGTGACGAATCCCACCTTGAAAAGGGAGACGCGGTGAAGGTCATAATCACTTCCTAGACGGGCTACACCCACCGCTGAGCGCTGTTGTTCGCCCAAACCGCTCAGTTTCCCGATTCGGCAATGTGAGCTATCTTGCTCAGACACCGCAGTCTGTAGCTGTCATTATCTATTCTGTTGAGTGTGTAGAGGGAGCCACGACCCCTAATTCGTAGCTCTCGTTGTCCAGTGCCCAGTCGCATCGCAAGCGATCATATTCAGCGAATTGGGATTCTTCGCCCGTGTAAGTCGCGGAGTTCCGGCGACCACACGTTTCGACCCTAAAGCTCGCGAAAGCAAGAGCGGGACAACATCTCCGGCGGAGAGGGGGCGTCGTCCCTCGCAACAGAAAGGTCTAAGACCATGCCGTTAATTCAACTCCTGGAAGTCCTCATTGTGGTGGGTGTCCTTCTGTGGCTGGTGAATCGCTTTATTCCGATGCAGTCATCCATCAAGTCAATTCTGAACGGCGTGGTGGTAATCGCCGTGGTGCTGTGGCTGCTGAACGTCTTTGGATTGTTTCACTCCCTCTCGCATATCCGCGTCGGGAAGGGTTGAAGTCAGCATTAGCGCCTCTTAATAGTCGGCGCGGGAATTCAGGATAGAGACTAAGCACAACGGCAGAAATCTGCCCTCAAGGAGAATCCTTTGAAGACCAAACTCTTGCTCGCAGTCGGAATTACCCTCAGTTTGAGCGCGTTTGCGCAGACTAATTCTCAATCCTCCATGGTGGTCGAACCCATGGAGCACACCCCGACGTACCGCGTTACCGTGGTCAGCCGCAACGTGCAGGCCATTAACTACAAACACCGCGGCGGAGCCACCAAGGTAGATTTCGCTGGAACAGACCTGATGCCCCAGGCCAACGGCCAGGCGAAAGTCGAAAGCAAGAAGGGCTACATCGAAATCGAAGTGGAATTCGGCAATCTGGAAAAGCCAACGACATTCGGCAACGAATATCTGACGTACATTCTCTGGGCCATCTCACCCGAAGGCCGGGCCGTAAACCTGGGAGAAATTTTGGTTGGTGATAACCACCGCAGCAAGGTAGACGTCACCACCGATCTTCAGGCCTTCGCCCTGATCGTGACCGCCGAACCTTATTACGCGGTTCGTCAGCCCAGCAACGTGGTCGTGCTCGAGAACATTGTTCGCGAGGACACCAAGGGGACCACCGAAGCGATGCACACCAAGTACGAACTTCTGGAGCGCGGGGGCTACATTCCCACCGGCTACAAGTTCGATCCCGTGGTCCTGAACACCAAGCTGCCTCTGGAATTCTTTGAAGCGCGTAACGCCTTGCGCATCGCGCAATCCGAGGGCGCCGAGACCTACGCCCACGACAGCTACCAGCACGCCTCGCGCCTGATGGACCAGGTGGATGCGGACGCCGTCAGCAAGCACACCGACCGCAAGGCGATGATCGGCATCGCTCGCGAAGTAGTACAGACCGCCGAAGATGCCCGCGCCATCACGGTCAAAAAGATCGAAGCAGAGCGCCTCGAGAACGAACGTCAAGCTGCGGCCAACGCCCAGGCGCAAACCCAGGCCCAGGCCGACGACGCAACCCGCCAGAAGGAACGGGCGCAATCTGACCAGGCCCGAGCCGAGCGCGCCACTTCTGAAGCCGAGCGGGACACCGCCCGAGCGCAGGCCGCAAAAGCCCAGGCAGAGTCTGAAGCCGCTGCAGCCCGAGCCAATGCCGCCCAGGCCCAGTCTGACGCCG
Source organism: Terriglobia bacterium (assembly GCA_963812835.1). GTDB lineage: Bacteria > Acidobacteriota > Terriglobia > Terriglobales > Acidobacteriaceae > JAIQFF01. The sequence goes on along the minus strand of CAWEWN010000004.1, from coordinate 103,733 downwards.
ATCGGGCAAAAGCCGATATGGCGAACAGCCAGGCCGCTTCAGCTAGCGCCCTCTCTGCTGCCCAGGCCGATGCGGAACGGTCTCGCCTCGCTGCCCAGCAGGCGGACGCCGACAAAGCCGCCATGCGGGTGCGGTTGTCCGAGCAGTTGAACAAAATTCTTCAGACCCGCGACAGCGCACGCGGTCTCATCGTCAGCATGTCTGATGTTTTGTTCGACACCGGAAAATACTCGTTGAAGGCGGGTGCGCGGGAGAAGCTGGCGAAAGTTGCCGGCATTCTGATCGCTTATCCCGGGCTCAACATCGCAGTCGGCGGCTACACCGACAATGTCGGTGGCGATCAGATGAATCAAACCTTGTCTGAGAACCGCGCCAGTTCGGTCCGTGATTACCTGGTGCAGCAAGGCGTCGCGACCGATTCCGTCAGCGCCAAGGGTTTTGGCAACACCTCGGCAGTCGCTTCAAACGACAACGCGGCTGGGCGACAACAGAACCGCAGAGTGGAACTTCTCGTATCGGGCGATGCGATCGGCAACCCGGTAAACCCGCAAACTGGAAGCTTGCGTTAGAGCGGGACATGCAGTCGCACCAATGGAGGTTTCAAAATATGAAAACAATCGGAATCACCAGCACAGCAATCCTGTCCCTGCTTCTCGGTATGTCGGCTCCGGCTTACGCTCAGCACGAGGAGCAGGGTGAGCACCAGGACCATGCGCAACAACAGGGCGGACATGAGCAAGGCAAGCCCGAACAGCAGCATGGTCAGCAACAACAGCAGCAGCACGCTCAACAACAGGAGCAACACAATCAGCAGCAGGCACAGCACAACCAGCAGCAAGCGCAACATAACCAACAGCAGGCCCAGCAGAAACAGCAGCAACAAGACCAGCATAATCAGCAACAAGCTCAGCAGAAGCAGCAGCAGGCGCAACATAACCAGCAGCAGGCCCAACAGAAGCAACAACAACAGAACGCGCATAATCAGCAGCAAGCTCAGCAGAGGCAGCAGCAGGCGCAACATAGCCAACAGCAAGCCCAGCAGAGGCAGGAGCAACAAAACCAGCACAACCAGCAGCAGGCCCGAGCCCGGCAACAGCCACAACATTCGCATCAGCAACAGCAAGTCCGGCAGAGCGCATGGCAACAGCATCGCTCACAAAACTGGCAGTCTGACCACCGCGACTGGCAGCAGCGGGGTGGCTACCGCGGTTACCGAATTCCGGATGATCGCTATCGCGGATACTTTGGGCCGAGCCACGGCTTTCGCATCAACACTCTGCCCTTCCTGGTGGTCGGCGGATACCCGCGATTCCAGTACCAGGGCTACTGGATCAGTACCGTTGACCCATGGCCGGACAACTGGGGCAACGACTGGTACGACAACGACGACGTCTACGTCAATTACGTGGACAACGGTTACTACCTCTATAACCGCCGATATCCGAGCGAAGGCATAGCCATCAACATTACGCTGTAGACCTTTCCATCCGGTGCAGCTTCGCGAGGAGCTGCACCCGGGTGAATCTGAGGACAGGAGAAAAGATATGCTTGGCACAATCTTGATCGTCGTCCTGATTCTTGCGCTACTTGGAGCACTGCCGCGCTGGTCGCACAGCCGCAATTGGGGCTATGCCCCGACGGGCGGCCTGGGCTTAGTCATCGTCATCATCGTGATTCTTGTCGTTCTCGGCCGCATTTGAGCCATGCCGCGTCTCTCGATTTCGCCAGCCGCCGTGTCCGGAGGCTGGCGATGGCATGCGCGACGCGCCGCCACGGTCCTCCTCATCGTTGTAGTGTGCAGCGGCAACTCCTCCGCGTATTCGGTCCTGACCCACGAAGAAATCGTTGACTTACTCTGGGCGGATGAGATCCGCCCTCTCCTCATGCACCGTTTTCCCGGGCTAACGGAAGACCAGATCACACAGGCCCATGCCTATGCTTACGGCGGCGCCGTCATTCAAGACCTTGGCTACTATCCATTCGGCAGCACGGAGTTCAGCAGCCTGGTGCACTACGTTCGCAGCGGCGACTTCGTTCGCGAGCTGCTGCTCGAGAGCCAGGATGTCAACGAGTACGCCTTCGCACTGGGCGCCTTGTCGCACTACGCATCGGACATCGCTGGGCACCCCGCAGTCAACCAGGCCGTCGCCATCGAGTATCCCAAGCTGCAGGCAAAGTTTGGCAAGTCGGTCCGCTATGCCCAAGACAAGACCGCACATCTGAAAACTGAGTTCGGCTTCGACATGGCGCAGGTGGCGAAGAACCGTTATGCGTCGCAGCAATATCACGATTTCATCGGCTTCCAGGTGTCGAAATCCCTGTTGGAACGGATCTTTCCCGTGGTGTATGGAGTGGAGTTGAAAGACGTGCTTACCCACGAAGACCTCGCCATCGGATCTTATCGTTACGCGGTCAGCCGGTTGATTCCGCAGATGACGCAGGTCGCGTTGCAAACTCACAAGAAGGACATGATGCGCGAGACGCCTAATTTCGCGAAACGCAGGTTCCTCTACCGCCTCTCGCGCTCGGACTATGAGAAGGAATGGGGGAAAGATTATGTTAAACCCGGTCTGGGCACGCGAATTTTGTCCACGCTCCTGCGCTATATGCCGAAGATTGGGCCCTTCAAGGGGCTGGCTTTCAATAGCCCGACTCCGCAAACTGCGGACCTGTACATCAAGAGCATCAATACGACAGTTGATCAATATCGCGTCTTTCTGCAGCAGGCCCGCACCGGCTCTCTCGTGCTCCCCAATTGTGATTTCGATACCGGAAACGAAACCAGGGCGGCGGAATACTCGTTGACCGATGACACCTACGCTAAGCTACTGGGCCGGCTCTCCGATCGGAAGTTTGATCGGACCACGGCGGAATTGCGCGAGAACGTGCTGCACTTCTATTCCGATCTCTCGGCGCCAATCGAGACCAAGAAGAACAAGGCCCACTGGCAAGCTGTACTCACCGGGCTGGACCAGCTGAAATCTGCGGCTCCGGCTCCGACTGTGGCCAGCCGCACTGCACAGTGATCGCCATTCGAACAGCGATCTGTTTTCTCCTAGCCGCACTTGCCCTGGGCCAGACCGGCCCCGCACCATCTGCTCGCGGGACGATTGCCCGACCCATTCCGCCTGCGATTGTCATCGGATTTGTCGGAGGATTTATCCGACACGATAACCTCGCCCACAGCGAGGTACAGCTCGCGGCGCGCCTGCGCCAGGCTTACTCTCTGGGAGTGCAGGTGGAGATCTTTGAGAGTTATCATCGAGGAAGAGCCAGAAAACGGGTCCAGGAAATACTCGATACCAACCATGACCGAAATCTAACCGCCGGCGAAAAACAGAATGCCCGCATCGTAATTTACGGACACAGCTGGGGCGGTTCCGAAGCCATCAACCTGGCGCGGGACCTGGAGAAGGATGGCATCCCGGTTCTGCTCACTATCCAAGTGGACAGCATCTCGATTCGTCATAACGACCGTGTGATTCCGGCGAACGTGGCCCGGGCCGCGAATTTCTATCAGCCGCACGGGCCTCTCCGCGGCCAGGCGGCGATCCGCGCTAGCGATTCAACCCGCACCCGGATCATCGGCAATTTCCGGTCCGACTACAAAGCAAGCGACTACAACTGCGAACACTATCCCTGGTATGACCGCGTCTTTGTAAAGGCCCACACCCAGATTGAGTGTGATGCGACGGTGTGGAAGCATGTGGAGGCCCTCATCCGGTCGGATCTGTCGTCTATCACGGCCCGCGAGACAGGACCGTGAAGCCGGACCCGTTCCCGGGTGGCGAGCGGCCCGAAAAGGATGGATTCGGCGTGGGCCACTATGTGGTCGCTGAAACGCGGCTCTCACTTATTCCTGGACAGCCGGGCTCCGGCAGGCTTCTTCCTGGTTTCTGCAAGTCGTGTCTTGCTCTTTGCCTCCGAGGTTGCGGAGAGCTGTCTGGTTCGGGACACTAGCTTCGTCGACTCCCGGACTATTTCTGCTTCGTTCGCATTTACACGTCGCGTGATTTCGCGTCTTTCGCCTGTATTCGGCATATTGCATCCTTTCGACCACTTGCGGGGACTTGCTGGCTCCCAATCCAAATAGCTATGGCCGAGACCAGTGGTTGGTCTCGGCCATCCCAAGATACTCCTGCCTACTTCTTGTCGTTCGCTTCTGCGATAGCTGCCTGGTGCCCAGCCTGCGACACTGCCCTCATGAAAGCTTCCGCACTCTTCGGGCTTGCAACCTTGCCCGAAAGGATATTGCGGAACGTCATGTGCTTGCCGTAAATGGCGCGGGTGGAATCGTCGTCCTGCTCGATCACTGCGCCCTCGAGGGTGAGGCCGGCGAACACGCCTTTGGATCGTGAGTAGGTCAACATTTCCGTGTTCATCTTCCAGTCGGTTCCGGCGGAAGCATGACGGCCAACCGGGCCCGCTGCCACTGATCCTTCACCCGTGAGTGCGAACTTGCTTGAAAGCAGATGTTGAAAACCGCGGTCGTTCATGACCAGTACAACCAGGTCAACGCCTTCGACGCCGATCTGCAATCCCCAGCTTCCGCCGCCAATTGATACAAACGCAGGCGCACTCCAGCCATCGGAGGTGCGGCAAGATGCGATTCCGCGGCCATGTTTGCCACCAAAGATGAAGCCGCCTTTAATCAGGTTAGGCACTACCAGGATGCATTTCGCATTGCTTAATACTTCTTCAGGAACGCCCTTATCCGGAGCTTCCATGATCGCGTGCAATACATCAACGGACGACTGGAAGCGTTCGACTGTATCCTCGCGAGCGGTACCCGCCCAGGCTAACGTGCCAAACAGGCCCATGCAGCCCATCAACAAAGCTGACATTAGTTTTTTCATGCGATTGATTCCTTTCAGGATCTGCGGAAACTAAGAGGAGAAAACTTCAGATGGGCTGACTTAGCTCAGAGAACCTGAAAGGAGGCAGAAAGAATGCTCGTCTCCAGTCCCATCATCGCCGAGCAACACCGTAATAGCTGTTCTGAATTGCTCACATGGCTATTCCCAGGTTAAATGGTTCTTATCCAAAAGCGAGCAATCTTGCACAGAATCGCAGGCGCTGACCTGTAATGATTACCTTGCCGGGCTGCCGCTTTGTGCAGCGGTTTTGAACGCGTCGAATTTCATGACTTCCCTTCCGCAAGTGCTTCTTGGCCGTGTTCGCAGCCTGCGCGCTTACCTGGCTGCGTCGCTGAGAAAGCGTCTGGGGATCACCCCGCGCGATGGCGATTTCGCGTCCCAGCGGATGTGCCCATTTTGCGGCCTGATCACGCCCCGCCATGGAACTTTTTGTCTGGAGTGCGGCAAGTCGCTCAGACCGGCTTAACCGCGCTATAGCGCAGGCTCCTGCTTTTGCGCGACAAATGAGCAATCCTGCTCAGCATCGCGAATCAGAATCATGCACACTCACCAAAGTGGCGTCTCAGGAAACTCCTAGGTTGAGAACGTCAACCAGGTTCGGGCCTTCACGGCTGGCGTCGGGATTCGCAGAGGAGAATAATCATGCTTTGGACAATTTTCGTTGTTCTAGGAATTTTGTGGCTTCTAGGATTCAGCCTTCATATCGGCGGAGGCCTGATCCATTTGTTGTTGGTGGTGGCGCTGGTGGTTCTTGTCATTAACTTGCTGAGCGGGCGGCGCGGCGTGGCGTAACGATTTTCCCAAACGGAACTGACGATCAAGGCAGTATCTGGGCAGTCCCAGCCAGATGTTCATATTCCAGCTTTGCTCCCTTACCGTCTGTTTTGGAAGGCGTCGCACTCCAGGTGTGAGACCTTCGCTTTCAGGAAATGTGTTCAAAATTGCTCACTTTTTGAGAAACTCGTCGGGTTATCTTTAGAATAAGTCGAGTCCGCCGATGAAACTGCATCGCCCTTGCGCGCGGTTTACCCTGTCCTTATCTCTGCTGATCGGATTGCTACCGCTCGCGGCGGCGCACGCTTCGGATGGAACTGTAAAGGCCCCCGTCGGACTGAGCGCTGAAGAAGTTGTAAGCCGCCTGGTCCAGAGAAATCTCGAGCGTGCCGGCGCCCTGGAAGCCTACCAGGGCACTCGTGTCTACCGCCTGGAATATCATGGCTTTCCCGGTTCCAGAAGCGCGGAAATGGTTGTGGATGTTAAGTACCACGCTCCGGGAACGAAAGAATTCACTGTCCGTTCGGAAAAAGGTTCGCAGCTGGTCATTGACAGAGTATTCAAACGGATGTTGCAGAGCGAGCAAGAGGCGGTCAGCGAGGAAAATCAACGTCATGTCGCTCTCAACCAGGACAACTACAACTTCACCCTGACCGGTAACGAGACCACGCCTGCAGGTTCGTTCTACATTTTCTCTGTCGAGCCCCGGACCAACAACAAGCTTCTTTACCGTGGCCGAATCTGGGTGGATGCGCAGGACTTTGCCGTGGCCCGCATTGAAGGGGCGCCCGCGAAGAACCCTTCATTCTGGACAAAGGAAACCAAAATCATTCAGGTCTATACCAAAGTTGGCGACTTCTGGCTCCCAGCTTCCAATCGCAGCACCAGCATGATTCGGCTGGGAGGCCAGGCCAATTTCACCATCGACTACCAGGACTACCAGGTCACCGCAGCAACTGGGATGCGAACACCGGACAAAGTGGCAGGCGCCGATCGGGCTGGCTCGGGAAAAAAATCAGGACAGAGTTCAGTCGTGAAGAACTACGTTCAGTAGTGAGCTGTGCACCTGCAGCCCACCCTCTATGCCTCCAGCGTAGTGAATGAAGCCCAGCTTCCTGAAGCGGTTCATGAAAAAGCTTACGCGCGAACGGGTGGTGCCGACCATTTCCGCCAGTGTCTCCTGACTTATCTTGGGTACCACGGCCTCAGGCACACCTTCTTTGCCAAAGTGGGCGAGCAGGAGAAGGACGCGGGCCAGCCTTTTCTCGCTGGAATTAAACAGCTGGTCTACCAGGTCTTCTTCATACCGAATGTTCCGCGCCAGCAGGTAAGCCACGAACATGTCAGAAAACGCGTGTTCGCGGTGAAGGGCGACCATCATCGCCTTTTTGTCGATCCGCAGGACTTCGCAATCGGTCATCGCCGATGCCGATCCCATGCGGAGAGTCTGCCCGGCCAGCGAGCCCTCGCCAAAAAAATTCTTTTCGCCCAGGATGCCAATCGTTGCTTCCCGCCCCACCTTGGATACGACGGTAAGCTTTACTTTGCCCTTCTGAATGTAGAAGACGGCATCGGCAGCATCGCCTTGGGCGTAGATTCCTTGCTTTTTTAAGACAGCGAGATTTTTCCTGCCCTCGCCAATGGTAGCCAGGAAGGTGTTGGGATCGAATTCGCGGGCTTTCTTACTAACCGCGGCAGGCTTCACTGTCATTCATTTTAGACCCAAAAGGTGACCAATCAGCCGAATTTTCTCAAATCCCAGGTCAAATGTTGGCAATTGTGGGGCGGACGATCGAAGCTGCAAGCCCCGGCACGGGAATCGATGAACCCAAATTGTTGAAGGTTTACTTCAGGGAGTCCTCAAGAAACCTCGAAGCTGTCGTCGATTGCATTCGGCACGAGCATATCCCGCCTGAGCGTGTTAGGCTTCAGTTCGAGGTGGTTACCACCTTCTCCTCTTTCAGGTCTTCTGACCTAAGCCAGTCCATCTGAAGCTCTCCCACAACTTAGGTCTTTCAAAGAGCGGGAGTACCCATGCCTTTTGAAGCGATCCTGAACGAAGTGGAGAACCTCCATAGTGTCAGTACTCGCCTTGAGGGACTGGCGGAGAGCCATCCGCACGTCTCAGAAGCCCTCGTGGCCATCGCAGGAAGCGTTCGCAACGCTGCCACCGTACTGGCCGTATTGGTCGCGACCCGGAACTCCAAACCGATCTGAGCGTTGCAATCGTCGATTGCAGTCTGGTAGCTTCCCTGGCGTTCAGATGGCTTGGTTTTGCGACGCCTGGTTGATTCCAACGAAGGGCAACGGTTCCCTGGTGACGTAGGTTGCCGCCGCCAACCGACATAGCTCGGGAAACAGAGGGACGATCGCCCGCAGCCTGGTGCCAGGATTGGCCGACTCGATCTCCAATACCCCATTCAACTCATGCAACCGTTCGCGCATTCCGGCCAAGCCAACGCCTGAATCTTTAATCGGAAATCCCAGTTCACTCGACCGTGCTTTAGGCATACCGCGTCCGTAGTCTCGCACTTCTAGAAACACGCTCTGGGCGTCCCGCCGAAAGGAAATGTCTACTTCAGATGTGCCTGAGTGGCGGTGCACATTGGTCAGACTCTCCTGCAACACGCGGAAGAGGGCGATCTCAATGGTGTCGCGCATTCGCTCCACTGCCGGCAGAAAATCCATCCGTATCTTCAACCCGCTGCGCTTGGCGAACCCTTCGATATACCACTGCGCGGCCGACGAGAAACCGGCCTCGTCGAGCATGGGCGGATGGAGCAAGTAAGAGGTTGTACGAACTTCCCGAAGCGCCTCATCCGCTAAACGCGCGATTCCAGAAAGCTCGTCGCATGTTTGTTTGTCGTTTTCCAGTTTTCGCTGCAGCAATGCAACCGATATCTTCAACGCGGTTAAGGTCTGGCCGGTGCTGTCGTGCAAATCACGAGCCAGCTTGCGTCTTTCCTCGTCCTGCACTCTCAGAAGATGTTGGGAAAGGCTTTGTAGTCTGGCCGTACGCTCATGAACCATCAATTCGAGTTGCGAGCGCGATTGCCTGAGCGTCTGCCTGGTTTGATGCGCCGAAACAATGGACATATTCTCTACCCCCCGGATTGCTAAGAACTATCTCATTAAGAGTTTCTTAGTTCTGAGCAAAACTGCACATCGTAGATTTCGCACTCGATTGGCAGTCTCGAGGCTGCAGTGGCAAACCCGCTGTACTGATGATGGCGATGCGGGAAGGGGAGAAACTTATTTGTCCGCCGATACCAGACGGCGGTCTCGATGAGGCTCAGTGCGGGGTTGGCCGGTGCCGAGCTCGCATTTCTCTCCGGCCTTGGCGCCGCAGGTTGGACAGCGGATCGCCAGCGTCTTCTTTTTGGCGACCTTCATGTCCACATCATGCAACTTTGTCGGGCAGCAAGATGGTCACTTTTGATCAACTCTCTCGCCTTTCGGGCCATGGCCCCGGGGCTTTAGAGGACTGAAACTTTTCAAAAGCAGACGTTTCGGACGACACCTATTCCACCACCAGCGTCATCCTGGGAGGCTTCAGTCTCGAAGCATCTTGCGCAGACTATCCCAGGCCGGAGCTCGCTGCGTATACGCTCCACGCCAAGATGCTTCGCAAGCTCAGCATGACGCCGGACTTAAGGCCCAACGCTGCCGCCGGCCGGCTACCCTGCGGGGCACGGACCAAAGGAAAACCTCCGTTGTTTCTTGTACGCGAACTAAAGACCGGCCTGAGCATTTTGTCCGGGCTTAATTCACTCTGACAACGCCGCCAGTGCTTCGGCCAACACCAGCGTCCCGCGGGCAATATCTTCGGGAGACGCGTACTCATCAGGGCGATGGCTATATCCGTTGCGGCAAGGAACGAACAACATGGCCGCGGGCGCGATGCGGGACATGAAAAGCGAATCATGATAGGCCCGGCTGACCATGGGAAGAAACTTCTGCTGGTGTTTCGCGCAGGCGTTAGAAAGAGCTTCAACCACTAAGGGTGCGCATTGGGCCGGCGCGTCAGCATTAAGCAGTTCGATGTGAATGGCGACCTTTCGTCTTGCCGAAATCGTGTTGCAGGCATTTTCCATCGCCCTGATCACGCCATCACGACGTTCCAAATCGGTGTCGCGGATGTCTGCGCTGAGGCGAACCCGGCTGGGGATACTATTGACCGCGCCGGGAAACACCTCGCAAATACCTACAGTCGCAACGGTATCGACCGCGCCACTGCTTCGTGCTGCACTTTCGATTGCCAGAATAAGTTCTGCAGCGGCGCAAAGAGCGTCCCGGCGATCTGGCATCAGAACACCCCCGGCGTGCCCGCCTGCGCCTTCGATCACGATGCGCATGCTGGCAGGGGCGGCAATGCTCGTCACCACTCCGAGCGGCGTCTGCTGACGTTCCAGTATCGGGCCTTGTTCGATGTGCAACTCAACGAATGCCTTGTAGTAGGCGTCAGGCAGCTTCACTTCGTCGAGATGTCCGCGCATCCCCGCGTCACCGCGAACATCGTCGATAGATTTTCCGTCGCTATCGGTTAGCCTTTTAGCAGCTTCGACGGAAAGGCTTCCGCTGAGAAGGCGACTGCCCAAGCAACCGATGCCAAAGCGCGTTGGCTCTTCCGAGGTAAAAACCAGCAGCTCAATCGAGTTTTTTGGACGGAAGCCACTCCTCTGCAGCGCTCGTATCGCCTCAAGTCCTCCCAGAACTCCCACCACGCCGTCGTACTTCCCGGCGTTAGGAATCGCATCGATGTGAGAGCCGGTACCAACCGCCGGTGCCCCCGGCGCCGATCCGTTCCAGCGCGCAAAGGTATTTCCAATTGCATCCTGCCGCACCGTGAGGCCGGCTTCTTCGCAGTGCGCGCGCAGCCAGGCGCGGGCCTTGAGATCCGTAGGCGTGAAAACGATTCTGGTTACAGCGGGAGGATCGGCATCGGAAATGTCAGCCAGAGTTTCGATCTCGGAAATCAATCGGTCTCGATCAATTTCGAGATTCATGGGCGAGGATCAGCCAGCGGATGGCGGTTCCAATCTTTGTAAATGAGATATTTCGCAGATACCTTGCCCAGCGCTCCGAACCACTGCGGACACCACGGGCCCATCCAGATAAAATCTCCTGCCGTGACCGGATACCACGAGTCACCCAGGCGGTAAATCCCGCCGCCTTCAAGCATGATCAGTCCGTGTTCCATGACGTGCATTTCGACCATGCTGAGCGCCGCTCCTGGCCGGTACGTCATCGTGTTGACTGCGAAGTCGTAACTCATCTCGTCGGGAAGCAGACACTTAACTTGTAGATCGGGATCATCTCCAAGGGGGTGAGAAGACACCGCATCCTCATTCGACACGATTAAACGCGGCGGCTCGACCGATGCCAGCGCCTGGTAAGACTTTTCAATGACAGCCACGCGACTCATTTTCGCGGCCACGACGCGATGCCTCAAACCTTCCGGCAAAAAGGCGTATCCCCCTGCTGCCAATTCGTTCCTCTTGCTGCCAACTTCGATCGCGATTCCACCCTCAATCACAAAAACAAAACGTTGTGCCGGCGTACTGCCGAGTTCGCCGCCGGCCTCAAATTCGGCCGTGTATTGCGTGAATCTGGCGCCCATCGCCGGACCGGCATGCACGATGGCCGAACAACTCCTCATGCCCGGCAGAGTGGTGCGGACAAAAGTATCGGCAGTCAGCAACAGATGATTGGATTGTTGAGAACTTCGCGTCTGACCAAGGTTATGCACGAGATATCCTTCTGTGAAATGTAGGTGACGAAGCCAGCTGATCGAGCAGATGCAAGCCGCATTCAATCGCTTTGGCCACATCCTCAAGAGCGACAGATTCAGCAGGATCGTGGCTGATTCCGCCCGGAGTTCGGAGGAAGATCATCGAGGCCGGAACTTTCTCCGCCAGGATCATTGCATCATGACCGGCTCCGCTCACCATGTGATGCGGCTCGCAACCGGCTTTTCGGATCGCCTTCTCGATTTCACGAATAAGGGAAGGATCCATCGCAACCGCCGGCTGGCTCAATAGAATATTCTTGCTCACCGACAACCCACGCCGTTTGGCAATTTCTTCTGCCGCGCGAATTAGATCTTCCACCGTGCGGGTTCGAACCTCGTCCAGCCCGTGACGAACGTCGAGAGTCAGCCGCGCCTCCCCCGCAATGACGTTAGTGGCACCAGGTTTGGCCTCGATTGCGCCCACGGTAGCGACCAACCCGGAAATCTTGTTCGCTTCCCGCTCCACTGCCGTGATCCACTCCGCCGCGCCCGCGATCGCATCGTAGCGCAGATGCATCGGCGTCGTACCCGCATGGTTGGCCCGGCCCACAAATATGAACTCCAGCCGGCTCTGGCCGGCAACCGCATCCACAACTCCCAACGGCAGCTTCATCGTCTCTAGAACCGGGCCTTGCTCGATGTGGAATTCTACGTAGCCCAGAATGTCGTCTCCCAAGGCAGCCAGAGAAATCTCGCGAGGATTCAATCCGAACTCTTCAATAACATCGCGCACGGAAATTCCCAATGGATCTGTGCGGGCCAGAAGTCTCTCATCGAGTCTGCCCGTCAGCGCACGACTTCCGATAAAAGGTGTGCCGAAGCGAACCCCTTCCTCTTCTGAAAAACCAAGGACTTCAATCGCGAACGGAAACCTGCGTCGGTCCAGAGCCTCCAGCAACGCAACGGCCAGTACGACGCCGAGCACGCCATCGTAAGCACCGGCGTTGGGAACCGTGTCGAGGTGCGAACCCAGAAGCAGTCGTGGCGCTTTCGATTCTGTCCCTGCATAGAATCCGCGCAAATTCCCGGCGGCGTCGATTCTCACCTCACACCCGAGCGCCGTCATCCACCCGGCAATCTCTTTATGGCAAGCACGCATCGGCGCAGAAAGAAAAGTCCGCCGCGTGCTGCCAGGATCTTCACTGAAGCCCGCCAACTGATGGCAGCGAGCTATGACCTCTTTCGCGCGAGTTGTGGTCTCACCCGATGTCCGCACTGTTCTATGGTTGCAGGCCAACCTTAAGCCTGACGTATGATCTTCGCCGCTCCCCAACCGACCAGCACCAGGCTGACCAGAATTTGCCAACTGTATGTGTTCCCGTAGGTGGCCACCGGAAAATGATGGCTGAGCATGATGAAAACAACCGGCACCGCCAAAAACGTGTTGTGCTTGGAGCGCAGTTTGGCCTGGGCCCCGAGCGCCGGATCCAGCGTGGCGCCGGTCGCGGCCACGGCGATCATCTTGCGCTGAGCCGGAAGAATCCGCTCCCACACATTCAGCACCATGATGGTGCCGAACATCGCCCCGACGTGGATGTAAGCGGCGCGCCCGCTGAATACGTGCACTAGTCCGTAGGCGAACCCGGTAATCATGATCAGCGAAAATATCGCAAATCCAATTTCTGACCTGCCCAGAGACGACCTTAGCGCCACGTCGTAGATGATCCATCCCAAGATCAGAACACCGATTCCAATGGCGATGCCCCGTGCTTGTGAAATGTTAGCCACGTCGGGGTCGACCAGTCCGCCGCTGAAGTAATAGACCAGGAACATCAGGACGATTCCGCTCAGCCCCGTCATCGCTGCTTCCCAACGGAACCAGTGCACTTGCTCGGGGCCGACCTGCAGGGACTTTTGTTTTTCTACGGTGTAAAAACCACCGCTGTGGACCATCCAGAGTGCTCCGGGTGCTCCCTTCGCGTCCTTCTCAAGTTTCCGGAATTGGCCGTCCAGCCAGGTGAAGTAATAAGTCTGGCCAACCCACATGATGGCGGCGAAGACGTGAAACCAGCGCACCAGAAGATTGAGCCATTCCCGGACGGAAGACGTCACGCTGACTCCTTATCCGTTTTCAGCAGCGTCATGGTTCATGTTCCCCGGTACGTCGTGTATCCATTCGGGCTCAGCAGCAGCGGGATGTGAAAATGGGTCTCGTCGCCTCGCACTTGAAACGTGACTTCTATCAAAGGATACAAAGCCGTGATTTTCGCCGCCGAGAAATAACTCTCGGTATCAAATGCCAGGCGAAAGAAGCCGGCGGACAAAACGCTCTCGTCCGGCAGCAACTGGGCGCACCGGCCGTCCTGGTCCGTATGGGCCGAAAGCAGTAACGTCCAGTTTCCAGCTTCCTCACGCTTCTCCAGGCGCACCGGCATGCCTGTAGCCGGCTTGCCCAGCGCAGTATCCAGAACGTGAGTTGAAATTCGCTTCATTGCGAAAGCCACTTTGTCAGGCGAATGCGTGTGATCTGTCGTTGCTGCTCGGCTGCCTCGTGAAGTTCGGTTGCATCGTCATTTTGTAGGCGGCGCCTAAGAATTTCCAGAATTTCCGGCGCTGATTTCCCCGTAGCGCACACAATAAAGATATGGCGAAAGCGTCGTTCGTAATCCCGATTTGCCTCCGCCAGCGCGACCTTCACGGCATCCCCGGCGGCTGCAACGTTCTTTTGTTCTTGCGCCGACCAACTGGCAGACTGAGTTGTCGCAGATGGCGCCGTCCGCGACTCGCCAATCCGGGGATGGCTGCGGAATGCCTCCATCCAGTCCTCTGCCGTCAGATTACTCCAGGTTTGGTCGGACGCTGCTAGCAGAGTAGTGACGTCCGCGAACGGCCTTTGCGTTGCCATCCCGCCCGCCCATGCCTTAGATCCGCAGCACGGCAAAATTTCCTTCACCGCTTCCTCCACCGAAGACGCATTCCATCGTTCGAGCACTCCGCTCATGTGCGTGTCTGGCCCGCGCCCAGCTTCTCGAGAAATTCCGCGACCAGGTTCCCCACTACTGCAGAACGATACCCTGCGGTCGATCGAATATCATCAATCGGCTGAATCTCCGCGATCGCAGTTTTCTTCGCCAAACCCACTAACGCTGGATCGATCGCCTTTCCTGTAACCAGTCGTTCCGTTTCCATCAGGCGAATCGGCACCGGCGCAACACTTCCCAGGGCAATACGTACATCATCAACCACGCCGCCTTGGCACCGGCCCAACGCCGCAATGCAGACTTTGGAAATGGCCTGCGCGTTGCGCGCTCCAACTTTGCGCGAATGCGCGAGGTGTCCCGAAAACCGCCGCGTCAGAATAATTGTTCGGATGAGTTCATCGGGCGCGAGCTTCGTCTTCTTATAGCCAGTATGGAAGCCCTGATAGGGCACTCTTCGCTCTCCACGCGCTGACGTCAGTATCAGCTCGGCCTCGTAGACCAGCAGTGCGGGCAGAGAGTCGGCGGCCGGCGAGGCATTCACAATATTGCCGCCCAGCGTGCCGCGATTCTGGTTCGCAATCCCGCCAGTCCAAGCGGCAGCCTGGGCCAAAAGCGAGAATTCGGTCTGCAGCAATACATGTTCCCGCACGTCGGTGTAAGTGCACGCAGCTCCAATCCGAATTTCGTCCGGCAATACTTCAATATGTCGCAGTTCCGGAAGATTCCAGATGCTCACCAATTTTCGCGCCGGAAGTTTTCCGGCAGCATACAGAACCATCACATCCGTACCGCCGGCAATCGGCAACCATCCACCGGGCTCCGCGGCCAGAATAGATAACGCAGCCTGCAAGCTGCCGGGTGCGACGAGCTGAAAGTCGGACGGATTTGACCTCATGGGGTGGCCTTGCTTCGAGCTGCCTCTGCGACTGCTTCACAAATCTGGATGTAGCCGGTGCAGCGGCAAAGATTTCCCGACAGTCCTTCCCTGATCTCATCCATGGTGGGATCGGCTTTCTTGTCCAGCAGATGATAGGCCGCGAGAATCATTCCCGGTGTACAAATTCCGCACTGCGCGCCCCCGCAACTCAGAAATGCCTCCTGCAGACGATCCAGTTGCTGGTTTCTGCCGAGTCCTTCGATGGTAACGATGTTCGCATCCTGGGCCTCAAGCACCGGTACCAGGCAGCTGTTTACCAACGCGCCGTTCAGCATCACGGAGCAGGAGCCGCACTCGCCTTCACCACATCCTTCTTTGGCTCCAGTCAATTCCAACTGGTGACGCAATACGTCGAGCAGTCTCTCCATGGGATAAACGCGGACGGTCTTCGACTCGCCGTTTACGCTGAATGAGACATCGCATTGCTCCGGATGCCCCGACAAGTACCCCTCGGTCATTGCACTCCGCCGGCGGCGGCAGGCTCGCGGCTTGCCATGAGCATTTCGAAAATATCTTCCGGAAGTAGCGGTATGGAATCGAAAGGAATTTTCAGAGCATCTTCGACCGCATTGATGATCGCCGGTGCCGGACCATCCATCGGCAACTCGCCGATTCCTTTCGCACCGAATGCCCCGTGAATGTTTCCCATTTCCTCGAAAAACACCCGGATGGGAGGTAGATCGGCCGAAGTGGGCATGATGTAATTCGTCATCTGGCCGTTTTGCATGCGGCCGTTCTGCCAAACCACTTTTTCGTACAGCGAGTATCCAATTCCCTGCGCAACGCCGCCCGCGATTTGCCCGCGCGCCAGAACCGGATGCAGAACCTTACCAACTTCCTGCAGCGCCACGAAATCCTCAACCGACGCGGTGTAGGTCGTGAGATCGACTGTCACTTCCGCGATGTACACCGCCCAGGCAAACGCCGCGTACGCTTCTCCTCGATATTTATCATCGTCCCAGAACACATCGGGTGGCGCTTCGTAGCGTGCCCATGATTTGAACGACCCGCCGGTTTCAACCTGACTCCGGCACGCTGCCTGAAATTCCTCGGCTGAATACGAATCGCCCAGCAACCCGTTCGCCATTAGAGTCTGTTTAATTCCAAATGCCGCCGATTGCACCAGTTTACCCACCACCATGATGGTTCGCGATGCTACCGTGGGGCCGCTGTTCGGTACTTCGTTCGTATCAGCCTGGGCAATTTCGACGCGCTCATACGGCAACCCTAGTGCTTCGGCGGCGATCTGACAAAGAACCGTTTTCGTGCCCTGGCCAAATTCGGTGCTGGAGACCAGTATCCTCACTTTGCCATCCGCGCATCCCTCCACGCCGACCACTGACCCAAGATTGCGCTCGCCCGAACCGGTAAATCCTGCGCCGTGCAAGAAGGCTGCAATGCCCATTCCTTTTCGAATCGTGCCTAATTCATTCTCTTTTGCGAAGCGCTGCTTCTTTTTTTGATAGTCAGAGAGTTCCAGCCCTCGATCGAGAAGTTTTTCCAGATCGATGGGCTCGCGGATGACCTGCTCCGTGGTTGTCGCCTGTCCCGGCCTCAGAAAGTTTCGCTTCCGAATTTCGACCGGCGACAATCCCACCACTTGCGCGATGCGATCCATATGCCGTTCCAGCGCGAAAATGCTTTGCGGAGCGCCGAAGCCACGAAAAGCGCCGTGGGGCGGCGCATTGGTGGCGATGGCCTTGGCTTTTATCCGGATGTTCGGCCAGTAGTAAGCGCCGCCGGCATGAATTGTGCCGCGTGAAAGCACCACCGCTGACAGAGTTGCGTAGGCCCCGCCGTCAACCGCAAATTCAATTTCGCCTCCCAGTATCTTCCCGTCTCTACTTACCGCCGTGCGGTGGCGTGTGCGCGAAGGATGCCGCTTGGTAGTGGCCGCCATGTCTTCCATGCGGTCGTAAATAAGTTTCACCGGGCGTCCGGATTTGATCGCGAGCAACGCAGCGTGCGCCGCAATCATCGAGGGATATTCTTCTTTTCCGCCAAAGGCGCCCCCGGTCTCCATCTGCACTACGCGAACTTTATCGGCAGGCAAATTGCACAGCGCCATTAGAGCTTTGTGCACATAGTAAGGACACTGCAACGAGCCCCAGACCGTAATTCCCTGCTGGGGATCGAAGCTCGCGATCATTCCGTTATTTTCGATATAGAGTTGCTCTTGCGCACCCGTCCTGTATTCGCCTTCGACGATGTAGTCGGCCTTCTCCCAAACTCGTCGACGTCGCCCTTCTCTACCAGATAAGTCTTAAAGGTATTGTCCGCTCCCCAGATAATTTCGGAACGACTCTCACTTTCTTCCATGGTGAGCACAGGAGGAAGCTTGTCGAATTCGATCGAAATCGCCTGCGCTGCCTGGGGAAGAAGGTGCCGGTTCGGATGCGCCAGTAAAAGAATCGGCTCTTCGGGATGGTTCACAGACTCATCGGCGAGACAGGGTTGATCGTCGGCGATCAGCGCGATGACGTTTCTCCCGGGAATGTCCCTGGCGGTAACGACCACGAATTCATCCCACGCGATTCCCGGCCCAAATGTAATTTTTCGGATCTTGCCGCGCGCGACCTGGCTGCGGACGGTCGCGCCGTAAAGCATGTCCGGGAGAGTCATATCATCAACGTACTGCGCTTTTCCCGTGACTTTGTCGCGCCCCTCTTTACGGGGAACAGACACTCCAACAATGCGCTCAGCAGCCATAGAATTTGATTATCGCACCCCACGTTGTTCGGGCTCGCGTTGCAACTCTCGTCCCCTCGGTTCAGCGGGAAAATCAGCGTCCGCGAACACGCACTGCCCACGCAAATACGTGGCCTTCACAACGCCACGCAAATTTTCGCCCAGATACGGCGACACCGGATGCCGGTAGTGCAGCCGTTCAGGTGTCACCTGAAATGTTGAGCGCTCTTCGAAGACAATCAGGTCCGCATCGTAGCCCGGGGCAATGCGACCCTTGCGGGACTGGCATCCCGCCAGTCGCGCCGGACCCTCCGCCATCCAGCGGACGATATCCGTCAGCGTAAAGCCTCGCCGGTTGGCCTCGGTCCACATCACGGGGAGCGCGACCGAGAGGCTCGAAATGCCACCCCATGCAGTTTTGAAGTTCCCATCCTCAAGCCTCTTCATGGCCGGCGGACACGGAGAGTGATCGGTAGCCACCAGATCGATGACTCCGTCCCTGAGTGCTTCCCACAGAAGTTCGCGGTTCTCACGGCTGCGGATCGGGGGCGCGCACTTGCATAAGGTCGCAGCATCGGGAATATCTTCGGCGGCGAAATGCAGATAGTGAGGACAGGTCTCGACGCTCACATTCAGTCCCTCGGAGCGGGCCGCCCGTAACTCCGGCAGCGCCTGGCCACTCGAGAGATGGACAATGTGTAAATGAAAATCATATTGCCGGCATAGCGACAACATCATTCGGATCGCCGACAGCTCAGCTTCGTCCGGCCGTGATTGCAGATAGGTTGCGTAAGATCTCCATTTGGCGTCGGCCAAGTGCGCGGTGGCCGCGTCAATCGGCGCGGCAAGTTCTGCGTGCACCAGGAGGGGCAGGCCAGTCCGTGCGAGGTGGGGCAGCGCAGTTCGCAGATCGTCCTCTCCAACCATAGTGAAGCCATCGATCCCAGGATGGACCAAAAAGCACTTGAACCCCAGCACTCCCGCGCCCGCTAGTGCTTCGATGTCCCCTTGATTACCGTGCACCACGCCTCCCCACGCCGCCCAGTCCACCCAGCAATTTCCCTGCGCCGCCGTACGCTTCGCCCCGAGCGCAGCGACCGTAGTCGTGGCCGGTAAACAATTAAGAGGCATGTCTACCACGAGCGTGTAACCCCCGGCCGCGGCGGCGCGAGTCGCAGTGCGAAAGCCTTCCCAGTCTGTCCGACCCGGGTCGTTGATGTGTACGTGAGAATCAACCAGCCCGGGAAGAATGGCAGCATCGCCGAAATCACGGATTTCCGCGCCGGAAGGAATTTCTACGGGCGGAACGACAGCGGTGATCTTTTCGCCATCAACAAGAATGGCCGCCAGCCCAATTCCTTGAGGAGTCACCACTCGACGCGCGATGAAAGCTTGCAAGCTCATGTGATCAGTGGCCGTCCAGCGAGTAAGTGAGTATCAGAAGCCGAGCCTATCGCGCCCGCTTCCCTTTTTCAACTTGCTATCATCACGAATTCAGGACGGTGAAAGTTTTGCGCCCTCCCGCCCTCCGCTTATACTGGCTTACCTTAGCGCGGTCTGACGCGGCCATGATCCGCGCCGTTGCCGCACTGTTCGGCGATAAATATGAATAGTCCATTCATGTCGCGCGCGATAGATCTCGCAGTTGAAAATGTCCGCTCTGGGCAAGGCGGCCCCTTCGGCGCGGTGATCGTAAGAGATGGCGGCATCATTGCCGAAGGTGCGAATCGAGTGACTTTGACCAACGATCCCACCGCGCACGCCGAGGTGCTGGCCATTCGCGAGGCTTGCCGCAAGCTCGGTCATTTCGAACTGAAGGACTGCGATCTCTATACCTCCTGCGAACCTTGCCCCATGTGCCTGGGCGCAATTTACTGGTCGCGTTTATCTCGCGTCTACTTCGGCAGCCTGGCCGCGGACGCGTCCCAGGCCGGATTCGACGACTCGTTCATCTACCGTGAAATCGGTCAGGAACACGCCGACCGCGGAATCCCCATGGTTCAGATGATGCGCGAAGAGGCACTGGCAGCATTCCGCGCCTGGCAGGAAAAGCCCGACAAGATCGGTTACTGACGCCACATTCAATCGAGGAAAGACGATTGCTCGATCGATATTTCAAGCTCACCGAAAATCAAACCACCGTAAAACAGGAATTTCTTGGCGGCCTCACGACTTTCCTGACGATGGCGTACATCGTCGTCGTTAATCCTCAAATCCTGTCGCAGGCGGGGATGCCGGTGGAGGGAGTCGTCTTCGCCACTTGCCTCTCTGCGGCGATCGGTACCTTGGTGATGGGCCTTTACGCCAATTATCCGATTGGGCTCGCTCCGGGAATGGGGCTGAATGCGTACTTTACTTACCAGGTTTGCCTGAACATGCACGTTCCCTGGCGAACTGCGCTGGGCGTAGTTTTCTTGTCAGGCGTTATTTTCCTCGTGCTCACTGTGACCCGCGTGCGCGAACAGATCGTCAACGGCATGCCGGATTGCCTGAAGCATTCGACCGCAGCCGGGATCGGTTTCTTTATCGCGTTCGTCGGGTTGCGAAACGCGAAACTTGTAGTCGCCAACCCTGCGACGTTTGTCGGACTGGGAAATTTCGCGGATCATGAAGTGCAGACCGCGTGCTTCGGTCTCGCCCTGACATTGACTCTGATGGCCCGAAGGCTCAACGGTGCGATCCTTATTGGTATTGTCTCCACGTCGTTTCTTGGGATGTTACGCGGCATCTCGAGTTGGCCGGCCGCCATATTCTCTCTGCCCCACGCGTCGTCCACCCTCCTGCAACTTGACCTACGGGGCGCCATCCACCTTGGATTTTTGGAAATCATGTTTGCCTTCCTGTTTGTGGACCTCTTCGACAACGTAGGCACCCTGGTGGGCGTCTGTGAGCAAGGCGGATTCGTGAAGGACGGGAAGATCCCGCGGGTCGGAAGGGCGCTCGTAGCAGACGCCACCGCAACCGTTTTCGGATCGCTTGCGGGCACCTCCACCGTTACCAGCTACATCGAGAGCGTCGCCGGCATCGCCGCAGGCGCCCGTACTGGCCTCAGCAACGTATTCGTCGCGGGCCTGTTTCTGCTCGCCATGTTTTGCTCCCCACTGGCTGCCGCGATTCCGGGCTACGCCACCTCCCCCGCTCTTATTTTGGTCGGCGCGTTGATGACGAAGTCGATTTCGCGCATCGACTGGTCGGATTTCAGTGAAGCTGTGCCGGCTTTCATTACCATGCTGGCCACGCCACTGACGTTCAGTATCGCTACCGGCCTGAGCCTGGGGCTTATTTCCTACACGGTGGTGAAGATCGCGGTGGGAAAGATTCGGGAAATAAACGTGCTGATCTGGGTGCTGACTGTCCTGTTTATTTTGCGCTACATCTATCTTGCGAACGCCTAGCGCCCCTGCAACGTCAAAATCAAATTCAACGGCGGCGGACAGGAGTGTCCGCCCTACACGGCCAGTTCCCAGCAGTCGCGCGCAATTTCCCAATCCTCACCGGCACGAATTAGCAATATGCGAACCGCGGACGCTCGATCGGAGATGTCCTGGTCGGGAGGCGAGTCTGCGTTCTTTTTCAGATCGAGTTTCACGCCGGCGTACTCAAGGTTCTGGCAGGCCGCGGCCCGTACTTCGGGTGAGTGCTCTCCGACTCCGGCGGTGAAGACCAGTGCGTCGATACCGCCCAACACCGCGACCATGGCGCCGACTCCCGCCACCAGACGGTGAATGTATATTTCGAACGCCAGCGTGGCGCGTTCGTGTCCATTTTTCATGGCCGCGAGGATTTCGCGCATGTCTCCCGAGATGCCGGAGATCCCCAGTAATCCCGAGTGTTGATTAAGAAGGTCATCGAGCTGCTCGACCGTAAGATGGTTTTGACGCATCAGGTAAGTGAGGATTCCGGGATCAACCGAGCCTGAACGTGTGCCCATCATCAGGCCTTCTAGGGGCGTGAATCCCATTGTGGTATCAACGCTTCGCCCATCTCGAATCGCTGCCAGCGAACAGCCGTTTCCCAGATGACAACTCACCAGCTTGAATGATTTCGGATCTCTCCGCAGAAGTTGCGCAGCGCGACGGGTGCAATACTTGTGATTGATTCCATGAAATCCATAGCGGCGAATTCCAGCCGCCAGCCATTCATACGGCCCCGCATACGCCGCCGCCGAAAGCGGCAGTTTCTTGTGAAAGCCGGTGTCGAATACCGCAACCTGCCGTACGTCGCCTAACAGTTTCTCAATGATCTCGATGCCCTCAAGCTCGGCGCGATTGTGGAGAGGAGCGATCGCGGAAACCTCGGCGATCGCCGATTTCACTTTAGGAGTGATCACGACCGGGTCTTCGAACGCAGGCCCGCCGTGAACGATCCGGTGCCCGACCACGTTAATCTCTGAGAGTGAGGAGACTGCGCTGGCCTCGCCTTGCCAGAGGGTGTCGAGTAGGCGTGCGGTCGCTTCAGCGCGTGAGGAGACTTTGATTTTCTCCTTCCGGCTGAAGCCGCGCCCATTCTTGATCTCGACGCGGCCGGACCCTCCGTCCCATTCGATGGTGCCCTGCCAGAGGCTGGCTGGAGGATCTTCGGGAAGAACGTCGCCGATTTCGTACAGGCAGCTCTTCTGGCTGCTGGAGCCCGAATTCAGCACCAGAATTTTCATCGGTTAGTAAGGCCAGGTCCAGTCGCGCACGGCCGGCAAGTCGTCGCCATGCTGCTCGATGTAGCGCTTATGCTCCACAAGCTGGTTGCGCAGGAACTGCTTGAAGTGCGCGCCCACGCGCTGCAGTCGAGGTACGCGGTCAACCACGTCGCCCGCCAGATGGTAGCGATCAATTTCATTGAGCACGGTCATGTCGAAGGGTGTGGTCGTGGTGCCCTCTTCTTTATAGCCGCGCACGTGGAAGCTGCCATGATTGTGCCGGCGATAGGTGAGCCGGTGAATCAGCCAGGGATAGCCGTGATACGCGAAGATAACCGGCTTGTCAGTCGTAAACATCGAATCGAAATCACGGTCGGAGATACCGTGAGGATGCTCTGAGGGTGGTTGCAGGGTCATCAAATCGACCACGTTTACGAAACGGATTTTTATATCCGAGAAATGCTGGCGAAGCAGATCAACCGCAGCCAGGGCTTCCAGCGTGGGAACGTCCCCGGCGCAGGCGATCACCGCATCGGGCTCGGCGTTCTGATCGGTACTAGCCCACGGCCAGATTCCAATCCCGTTGGTGCAATGTTCAATAGCGGTTTCCATATCGAGGTACTGCAACGCTGGCTGCTTCCCCGCCACGATGACGTTGATGTAGTCCCGGCTGCGGAGGCAATGATGGGCCACGGAAAGTAGCGTGTTGGTATCGGGCGGCAGATAGACGCGCACTACATCCGCTTTCTTGTTCATCACAAAATCAATAAAACCCGGGTCCTGATGACTGAAGCCGTTGTGGTCCTGTCGCCAGACGTGCGAGGTCAGAAGATAGTTTAACGACGCGATCGAACGCCGCCATGGGATGTGGCGCGTGACTTTCAGCCACTTGGCATGCTGGTTAAACATGGAATCAACGATGTGGATGAACGCTTCGTAACACGAGAAAAATCCATGCCGCCCGGTAAGCAGATAGCCTTCGAGCCAGCCCTGGCACATGTGCTCACTCAGCATTTCCATGACCCGGCCGGTCGTGGACTCGTGCTCGTCGGTGGGCAAGAACGGTTCCATCAATACTTTGCCGGTTACTTCGTAGAGCGCATCCAGCCGGTTGGAAGCGGTTTCATCGGGACCGAATACCCGGAAGTTCTTCGCATTCAGGTTCAGCTTCATCACGTCACGCAGAAAAGTACCAAGCACCCGGGTGGCCTCGCCAAGTTCCGTACCCGGCTTCGCAACCTTTACTGCGTAGTCGCAAAAATCCGGCATGAGAAGATTCTTCAGCAGCAAGCCGCCATTCGCGTGAGGGTTTGCACCCATGCGCCGATTGCCCTGGGGCGCGAGATCGGCCAGCTCGGTGCGGAATTTGCCTGTCTCATCGAAAAGCTCCTCCGGGGCATAGCTCTTCATCCAGTCTTCCAGGATCTTGAGATGACCGGGTTTCTTGGCCAAATCGGTGACCGGCACCTGGTGCGCGCGCCATGTCCCTTCAACCGGCTTGCCGTCCACTACTTTCGGTCCGGTCCAACCTTTCGGCGTGCGCATCACGATCATCGGCCAGACAGGTCGCGCTTTGGATCCGTTCGAGCGCGCATCTTCCTGAATCTCCCTGATCTCGCCGATTATTGTGTCGAGAGTCGCGGCCATGAGCTGGTGCATAGCTTCGGGCTCGTGACCTTCGACGAAGTGCGGCTTGTAACCGTAACCGTTGAAGAGGTGGGTGAGTTCCTCGTCGCTCAACCGCCCAAGCACCGTCGGATTTGCAATCTTGTAACCATTCAGGTGCAGGATCGCCAGCACGGCGCCGTCGCGTGCCGGATTTAAAAACTTGTTGGAGTGCCAACTGGTGGCAAGCGCGCCGGTCTCGGCCTCGCCATCGCCGACGACACAACACGCCAGCAGATCGGGATTGTCGAATACCGCGCCATAGGCATGGGCGAGGGAATAACCCAGCTCTCCGCCTTCGTTGATCGAACCCGGCGTTTCCGGAGCGGCGTGGCTCGGAATTCCTCCAGGAAAGGAGAACTGCTTGAACAGCTTTTGCATGCCCTCCTCGTTCTGTCGGATGTCGGGGTAAAGCTCGGTGTACGTACCCTCCAGGTAGGTGTGGGCCACAATGCCCGGGCCGCCGTGTCCCGGTCCGGTAATGTTGATCACGTTCAGATCGTATTTCTTGATGAGGCGATTGAAATGCGCGTAGATGAAATTAAGTCCTGGCGTGGTGCCCCAGTGTCCTAGAAGCCGCGGCTTGACGTGCTCGATTTTCAGAGGCTCGCGCAGGAGAGGGTTCGCATACAGATAGATCTGGCCCACGGAAAGATAGTTCGCGGCCCGCCAGTAGGCATTGATCTTGCGCAACTCTTCAGAAGTCAAAGGCTGGTTGGAAACGCCGGACAGGGTGGAAGTGGCGGCTACGGGCGTCATGACAGAATGCCCTCCTGCAAAATCATTTTGTCTGGATTGACTCTTAATCGTACACCCTTTTGGTTTGGCGACGCTTTCGGCCACATGAAAATTCGATTAAAGCGCTGAGCACATCGCCCATCCCAGGGCAGACCAACTACAGCATTTTCTGTAGATCAGATTTCCTCTCTTCTCGGCATAAACTTCATGGCCGCCTGGCAAGATCAGTCCCCATCCTGCTCAAAATACGGGTATGGCATGGATCGTGCTCTTAATACAGCGAGCAAATGAAGAGCAGTCATGACGACCACTCGAAAAGGGGCGACCGAAATGCAAAACCCGGATCTGACGACATGGTTGGAGATGGTGTGGGACGCTCTCAACGAGGAAGATGAGGGTAAGCGCGACGGCTTATTGCACTCCGCAGACGCATTTTTGCAAACCTATCAAGAGCCGGAGTCCGCACAGCCTTTTGTAGAGACGGAGACAACCGCCGCCTAGACACTCCATAAATCCGACCTCTGGCACGGAATTCGCGCGAAATTGTTATCCCCGAGGCACAGTGTCTGGCATCGAACACTTTACCAATAGCTTGGTGTGGTATAAGCGCTTTCCGCCCCGAGGACGGCCCTGGATGGAAGCGAACCAAGAGGAGTGGAAGCAACTCTGTGAGCGCGCCGCCAAGGAGCAAGATCCGGAAAAACTAATGGAGTTGATCGCTCAAATCAACCAACTGTTGGAAGCCAAGGAGCGCAGGCTCAAGGCCAGTCGTCCTGCAACCGAGCCTCCTAAATAAATCTTTTCAAGGAAGGTTTGTGAAGAGCAAGAATCTTCAAGTCCTCCAGGCTGGCGAGCGTACTAATGCCGCGGGAAAGCCAGTCTGCAACATAATTCTGTTATCCATCGTGGATGACGACTACGCCCTGCTGCGTCCTCACCTTGAATATGTCGAACTGCCGGACCATGTGGTACTTCATGAGGCGGGCGCCAAGCTGGAGTTCGCATACTTTCCTAACCGGGGACTGATTTCTCTTGTGGTCGCAATGAAAGACGGCAAAACCGCCGAGGCAGGAGTAGTTGGAAACGAGGGCTTCACGGGAATACCTGTGGCTGTCGGACTAAGTCGAAGTCCGCTCCAGGCTATCGTGCAGATCAGCGGAGACGGCTTCCGCGTCGCGGTTGGAGCTTTCCAGAGAATTCTGGAATCTGCTCCCCACCTTCAGCTGCTCTTGAATCGCTACGCCGTCCTTCAGGGCATGCAGGTCGCCCAGACGGCGGCATGCAATCGACTGCATGACCTGGAACAGCGCCTGGCACGATGGTTGCTTATGACCCAGGACAGAGTGGACTCAGAGTGCCTGCCCATCACACATGATTTTCTGGCAACCATGCTGGGGACAAACCGGTCCAGCGTAAGCCTGGCTGCTGGCATTTTGCAGCGTGAGAAAAGCATCGAGTACACCCATGGCGCGGTGACCATCGTAAATCGCAGGAAACTCGAAGAATCGGCCTGCGAGTGCTATCCCGTCATGCAACAGTACAACGGCCAGCTTGGTTTGGAATAAGCAGTTGAGCTCGACAGGTACGACTTAGCTCAGCGCGACGTCCTGCTGTGGGGAGAAAAATGTGCCGCCATGTAGCAAGCGTTCTACCGCCCGAATCAGGTCACGGGCGGCTTGAGATTTAAGCACCAGGCCCTGGGCCTCGGCCAGACGGACTTCACGGGCGAGCATGTCCGAGTCGTGCATGGTGAACATCAGCACCCGGCACCCCAGCCCCAGCTTGGCGATTCGCGGCGCCGCTTCCAGCCCGCTCATTTTCGGCATTGTGATGTCGAGTATCACGACATCTGGCTTCAACGTCCTGACGGCTTCCAGGGCCTCTTCCCCGTCCCGGGCTTCGCCGCAGATTTCCCAGTCGGGCCGCGATCTCGTAATCAACGTGCGAATGCCTTCACGCACAATTTCATGATCATCCACGAGCAAAATCCGGGCAGACATTTATTCTCCAACTCTCAGTAGGTCCACAGGCAAGACAACGAACAGTCTATCGGACCAACGATTCACTGGGCACATGCTGATTGCCCTGCGGCACCTTTGCGGTCACGGTCGTGCCATCGCCGTTCGAAGCGAGTTCCAGCCTGCCCCCCAGCTGCCGCATCCGCTCATTCATGCCCCGGACTCCGATCCCGAGCCCACCCATCCACTCCTGGCATAACTCCTCCAGAAGTTCTGGATGAATACCTTTTCCGTTGTCCTCGATCTCTAGCACGGCCATTCCATCCCGGACCAACAATCGAACGTGGGCGGACAGACTGCCAGAGTGCCGATGAACATTGGTGAGACCCTCCTGCAGAACCCGAAACAATGCCAACTCGGACTCTCGAGGCAGGCGGCCGAACTCGCTCTGCACCTCAAACGTGGTCTTGATTCCGCTGCGGGTCGAAAATCCATCCAGGTACCAGGGAATCGCCGATTTCAGACCCATCTCTTCCAGCATGGGAGGGTACAGAAGATAAGAGACGGTTCGGACTTCGCGGATCGAGTCCTCCATCAGGCGGATGCACTGGCCGAATTCCCGGGCCATCTCACCTTGTTCTTGTCCGATCAGGGAAGCCACGGAATCCAACTTCATTTTGAGCACCGCGAGGTACTGCCCCAGGCTGTCGTGAAGGTCGCGTCCAATACGCCTCCGCTCCTCGTCCTGGGTACGAAGCAGGTGGAGCGACAATTGCCGCAGTGATTTTTCGGAATTTTGAAATCGCCGCTCGGCGTAGCGTCTTTCGGCAACTTCCTCTTCCAACGCTTTTTGGGTCTGCATGCGCTCGGTAAAATCGCGGGTGATTTTTGCGAAGCCCAGAAGTTTGGCCGAGTCGTCCTTGATAGCGGTGATAATCACGTTCGCCCAAAACCTGGACCCGTCCTTGCGGAGCCGCCAGCCTTCGTCCTCGAACCGTCCTTCTTTGGCGGCGATAACCAGTTCCCACTGTGGCTTACCGCTTCGCACATCTTCTTCGGGATAAAAACGGGAGAAGTGCTGGCCCATGATCTCTTCCGCTTTGTAACCCTTGATGCGTTCCGCACCCACATTCCAGCTGCTGACCATGCCCTCGGGATTCAACATGAAGATGGCATAGTCCTGCACCGCTTCCACCAGCAAGCGAAAAGGCGTTCCATTGTTTCGCAAGGCCAGCTCTTTTTCGAGGACCAAGGCCCGTTGTTGCAGATTGGCGATACTGCGCAACCGGTCCTCTTCATTCCGCAGAACCAGGTAACTCTCGCTGGGAATAACTCTGGAGTGCTCGCCGCACATCTTCAGAAAAGGCCCAATGTGCGTCTCATCGCTGCAACCGGCGATGGGATAAGCGCAAAGGAGAGAAAAAGAATGCTCCTTTGCGAGCTTGTTCCACAGTTGCTCAACCCGGACCGATTCTGAGTGCTTCCCTTCGGCCCAGAGCAACGCCACCAACTCGCCAAACACTGCAATGCGGCCTTGCTTGCCGGCAACTGACTTTTCGGCCCTACCTAGGACCTGGCCGACGGTCTCGCGAAAACGGCCCTCGTCTACCAGGCCTTCTACCATGACTTTGGGTAGAATCTGGTTTGCGTCCAGGACGATATAGCGCCCCTGATGGGCCGCTTTGTCCGTATCCACCCCGTTCGCTGACAGCCGCCGTTGGAGTTCAGTGTGATGGGCTTTTGTTGCAATGACCACTGCGGCGTCACCAACCGCCAACGCTCCACCCACGAACCGGCTTAAAACATCAATGAGAAAACCATCGTCCGCGTACAACTGGACAGCGTGTCCTTCCTGAATGTGGCTGGGCGTGTGCGCTAGCGAGGGGATCAACTCCGCATTGGCACTGGACATCACACTGTTCATTTGGATTCCGGTCGACAGGGGGAAACTTTACACTACCTCTCGTCCGGGCAAATCCAAATACAGAGAATCCTGTAGGGGTCTGTTCGGGACGTGGCGCTTTACGTTTTCGGGGCGCCGAGAGCAGCGTCCGTCGAATCCACTGCGGCAGCAGCAGGCAGGTAAGGCACACCTACCGTCACCTGCACAATGTTGTTCCGCACCGCGTATAACACAAGCTCGCTGACAGAGTGCAGCCCGAGCTTCCGCATGATGTTGCTGCGATGGGTTTCTGCCGTCTTGACACTCAGATTGAGATGGACCGCCACTTCCTTAGTGGACTTCCCCTCAGCCAGCAACTGCACGACTTCGCGCTCGCGCGACGTCAGACCCGGCAGGCTAACGTCGCTCTTGGTGGAACGCGGGCTCCGGTTGAGATAACCGGACAGCACGAGATCAGCCACACGCGCAGTAAAAAAAGTCTTGTTGTGTGCCAGGGCCTCCACAGCCGTCACTAGGTCTCGGGCCGCGTCTGATTTCAGAAGGAAACCGCGGGCGCCCGCATCCAGTACCGCCTGCACAGCCTGGTCCGTATCGGTAATCGTCAGAATCAGGACCCTGACCGCAGGAGTGCTCGCGCAGAATCTGACGTGTGGCTTCCAGGCCGTTAAGCACGGGCATGCCGATGTCAAGAATGGCAATGTCGGGTTTCGTCTGGCTGGCTTTCTCCACAGCCTGACGTCCGTTGTTAGCTTCCGCACAGATCTCCCAGTCAGGATGCGACTTGATGAGCGAGATCAACCCGCGGCGTACGATTTCGTGATCGTCAGCAACCAGAATGCGAAGGCGATTCATAATGTAGCTCCCCTGAGAGATGAACTGAGAATCCAACTCGGCACCGTACTAACCGGGACAAAACGATGTACTACTTATCAGGCGTGAAGCCATGAGGCGTCAATACAGTCGATACTGTACAAAGAAGAACTGTGGAACAGCCCTCGATTCGGCAGGCGTGGCGCGAAATCATGCGATGGTTAAATTTGATTGGGCTCCGCCGGGTCCGGTTCGCGTACCGGCACATCAGGGGACGAACCAGGTTCCCGGGACGGAACATCGTGTTCGGGCCCGAGAGGTGGATCTTTAATGGGAGGTTGCAACGGGTCCGGAAATTGACGCAGCTCGAATTTCATGGCCCTAGGATGCACGAAGCGGGCCCTCGGTCATCGACCAATTCCTTTATTTCATTGTGATGGATGTTCGCCGCTGCATGGCCGAATTGTACGGTGGAGGACAGATAATTGCCGGGGAGCAAATCCAGACGGCCAGCAAAGAATTGTTAAGAAATCATGATATGTTGGGAAGCAAGAAGGTTGCAGTCTGCATTGCCAGAGCAAGTCCGCCGACTTCTGAAACTAAATTCCTCGGCCCAGAGTGGCAAAACACTCTGCACCGGGAGGCGATTAGGAGAATGGAGCCCTTGACCAATCCCACCCTTACAGACAAGACAGACAAGGCCGACACGGGAAAACCGTCGGTGACTCTCCCTGGAACTGTTGAAAAGATCATTCCACCACCACATCCTAGTGAACCTGAAAAGGCGCAGATCGGAGTGGAAGGCGCGGACGATCTCTATCGCGAGATCCGGGTCAAGAACACCTTGCAGGACGAGAACGGCAATCCCGTGGCCCTTAAGGAGGGCAGCAAGGTCGAGGTCACTATCGAAGCGGACCCTGCTGCGACCCAGCGGAAGCATTCCGAATAAGGCCTTCTGAATTGCGTTAAATTGCGCAGGCGGGATGCTCACAATTGCAGGCAATTTCCGTTTCCTCGGAACCTGCGTCCTTGCAAGCCTCGCTGCAATATTTCTCGCCCTTGGCCGGAATACAAACACAGGGCACGTGGGCACATTTTTCTGATTTCTCTGTCGCCATGATGAATCTCCTTTTCAAAATTTAACATCTGGAAGAAAGCCGGTCCGCGCCTGTGCAAGCAGCCAGTTCGCGGACCGGTCACAAATTGTCACCCGCGACTACGCGATGCGTTTCGTACGCTTCTTACTTCCCGCTTCGTCCGCGGCTGGCTGCATTCGGTCGCCGCTGGCAGCCTGCTCGTTGATTTGCTTTGCGAGCTCCGTCAGCTTTTCGTCGGTTTCCTTTTCTTCTGACAGAGTCTCTTCGAGGAGAGACGCGTGATCGTCCTCGCCCAGGGTCTGGGCAAAAGCAATCACGGTGCCGTAGGCGGCGATTTCATAGTGCTCGACTCGTTGTGCTGCCCCGATTAGTGCTGCATCGAGGACGGCGCCTTCGAGACCTTCCTTCAGGACCTCCGAACCTTCCTCCACCAGGCCTTCCATGCCTGCGCATTTCTTGCCCTTAGGACTTTCCTCGAGCATTTCGAATATCTGTTCGAGCCGCGCGACATGTTCCTTGGTCTGTTCCAGGTGCTCCTCGAAACCTTGCCGCAATTCGTCCGAGTCAGCAGCCTTGGCCAGTTTGGGAAGGGCCTTTACCAGTTGATTTTCCGCGCTATAAATATCCTTCAGTTCATCGACGTAGAGTTCTTTCAATCCTTCGTCCGGCATGACAACTCCAATTGTGTGAGATTTAGACCCGCCCGTTTGGATGCTGTCCCCTCTTAGGCTGTGGCTCAACCGTCGTAAGATTATATGAAGAATAAATTCAGATGATGGAAGTTTTGTACTGTTGAGAGGCTGGAAACACAAGTCATGCTCAAATTTGCTTCAAGCGACGTGCTCTCCCTGGAAGGAAAACCTTCAGCTATTGAAGCAGGGCTACTAAACCAACGAGCGGACCGCCTGGAGCAATTCCGCACCTCCGGAGTCTGCCTTGGAAAGGACCCGATCGATTCCGACCTTCCTGGCCTCGTCCGTCAAGTAAGGATAGGTGTGGAGAGTAAACATCAGAATGTGAGTGCCGGGAGCAATCGCTTTGATTGCACGGGCAGCATCGAGCCCGTTCATGACCGGCATGGAAAGATCGATAATCACCACGTCCGGCCTCAGTTCTTGAACTTGATCGACGGCCACCCTGCCATTCTCTGCCTCGCCGCAAATCACCATGCCCGCCTCCTGTTCCAGGCAAAAACGCATGGACTGTCGGATAGACGGCACGTCATCTACAACCAGGATTCTTGCAGTCATCGCCGCCTCCAGATGTCAGCTTTGCTGAGTCAGCGGAATTGCGCAATACACCAGATGCTGTACGGGCAGTAAGCATCGCGGTATGTCTCGAGTCGAACGTTCGAAATCGCGGATGTTTACTACAGGCTTTCATGCGAGTACCAGCGGCACGATGTAGCCGAGCGCGCGCCATATTCTGCGCAGGCTGCTGGTTCCCACTTTAGTCCACATGCGAGGCGGGCGCCCTCTTTGGACGACTCACGCCTATCCGACTTGCGCCGAAACCAATGATGCCGAAACCAATCTCACGGGCAACGGTTCGGACTCCAACGTCCTCATAGCGTGCGTGCCAGGAGACTTCTCTGACTACACCATCGACGCCCGCATCGAGCACTGATTTGCCCGAGCTGAATGTGCCTCGGGTTGAATGTGCCCAACCCGTCTGCTCCCGGCATGCGACCTCCGGCGCAGCAGGAAGTCGACAACCCCATCTCGGTGCTCGCTCAATCCGAAATCAATGCTGACGCGGCCGAAGACGCCGAGATCTTGCAGGCATCCATCCGAGCCGGGTCGGTGGCGCAGATTGTTGTCGCGGTGATTGCTGTCATCGGGCTGATTTATCTGCTTAAGCTCGTACTCGTGACCGCCCTCGCGTCACTGCTGCTGGCGTTCGTTCTGGAGCCTCTGGTCGGCGGACTCGTGCGAATTCATGTTCCGCGGGCCGTGGGGGCGCTGCTGGCTGTAGTCCTGATGGTTGGATTGGCTGCGGCTCTCACGTTCTTCTTTTACGGACGTGCAGTGGACTTTGCGACACAGCTGCCGAAGTACTCGGGCAAAATACATTCCAGTCTTGCCGTCCTGCGAGAGCAGACCAGGCAGATAGAAGAGAGCACACGTTCAGTGATCGCTTCACCGCGCGCGGGTAAAGCCGCCGCTTGCCGTCGAAGTTCAAGAAGCGCCAGGCCTGTCGCGGGTGATCTCGGCGGGTGGCGGGACGCTGGGTGAATTGTTCCTTGCCATCAGCTTCGTTCCCTTTCTGGTGTATTTCATGCTCACCTGGAAGGACCACGCACACTCCACCACCGTGCGGCTCTTCCCCAAGGAACACCGCCTGGTTGCACACCGCACTGTCGGCAGAATCTCGGCCATGATCCGCGGCTTTATTGCTGGCAATGTTTTGATCGGACTCATCAATTCCCTGTTCAGTACGATCGTGTTCTGGCAGCTGGGCATTCCTTACTTCTATTTCCTGGGAGTGATCAGCGGATTCGCCAGCCTGGTCCCTTACGTCGGAGTATTTCTGGCTTTGCTTCCTCCCCTGGCAGCTGGCGTGGGAATCGTGAGTGGGAGGGGTGTACTGGCGATCCTGCTGACCGTGGTGGGTCTGCACGTTGTCACCTTGAATGTTCTTTATCCTAAGATTGTGGGAAAGCGCCTACGACTGAACCCGCTGGCGATAACTTTGTCGTTGCTGTTCTGGGCGTGGATCTGGGGCGCGATGGGCCTGATTCTGGCTGTACCGATTGTCGGGGCCACCAAGATCATCTGTGATTACATCGATCCGCTGCGCGGCCTGGGCGCATGGTTGGGAGACTGATGCGTCAGTCGTCAGTCGTCGGTCTTCAGTCGTCAGACAATTCCCTTTGTCTTACACTCGCACAGAGTCTTTGCTGAATTAAGGACTGACTGAGAGTCTACCGATATTCCGTATGGAGGACGGGCGTCTCCGCCCGTCCCTTACGAGGCGCAACACAGACGGGCGGGGACGCCCGCCTTACATCTTCAGGCCGTCCGCGGTCCCATTACAAAATGCAGGATTAACGAGATCACGGCAAAAACCAGCAGCAAATGAATCAGGCCACCGGCAACATGGAACACGGTGAAACCACCGATCCATGCGATCAGCAGAACCACAAACAAAATCGTCCATATGCTCATAGAATCCTCCGGGCGTGGGGTCGTCCACGACCTACATCAGATGACGAATAAGACCGTGGTAGTTGCTTTAGACGCAAGCTGGCGTTTCTGCATTGATTGAACATCAGGCTTCGACTATCGCCAAATGTCCCAGCCTGAAAGTTGAAACCGGATCAAGTATCTGCTATGAACGTGCAGCAAAAGAGTTAGCCACCTTCGAGATCACACGCGATGAGAGCGCCAGTTTCCAGAGACCTGCTCCTTATTAATACCGCCGCTTTCGTGCGCTCATTTACCTTCGGCCTCATCGGCGTAGTACTCGGGATCTATTTGTTCCGGATCGGCCTCTCCTCGTTGTCCATCGGCATGGTCATCGGCGCCGGCTTAGCCGGATCAGCTTTGGCGACGATCGGTGTTACCACTCAGGCGGATCGCGTGGGACGGCGGCGTACGCTGGTGGTCCTTTCGCTTCTGGGCGCGGTCGGTTCCCTGGCGCTGGCCATAACGCCGGCCGCGCCTGTTCTTCTGGTGTTGGCCTTCGTGGGAATGTTGAATGGGACCGGTACAGACCGCTCCGCCGCGTTTTCTCTCGAACAGGCCATTGTTCCAGGACTCGTGCCGGACACCTCGCGGACATGGAGCCTGGCCTGGTACAACGTGGTGCTTGACACTGCCGGCTCGCTGGGAGCTTTGGCCGGCGCTCTGCCTCTTCTCCTGCAGCACTGGCTGAAGCTTCCGCTGCTCACATCGTACAAAGCGGTCTTCCTCGGATGCGCTCTGCTCGGCGTGGGCACGGCGCTTCTCTACCCATTTTCCTCCGCGGCCGTGGAACTCTCGGCAACGAAGGTCTCCCCGCACCGGATCTCACCCGAAACCAAAAAGGTAGTGATCAGGCTGGCGAGTCTTTTCTCTCTCGACGCTTTCGGCGGTGGATTTTTGACTGACGCACTGGTGGCATACTGGTTCTTCCGGCGTTTCGGAGTCGCAGAAGAACGACTCGCCATCCTCTTCTTTACTGTGCACCTGCTGAATGCTGCTTCCCATCTGGGAGCTGCATGGCTGGCACGCCGCATCGGGTTGGTGAACACGATGGTCTTTACTCACCTGCCTTCCAGCCTGTTCCTGATCGCTGCTGCTTTCGCGCCCTCGCTGAAGTTGGCCATGCTGCTATTTCTGTGCCGTGAAGCGCTGGTTGAGATGGATGTTCCCACCCGCCAATCCTACGTTGCAGCGGTCGTCCTGCCGAATGAGCGGACGTTTGCCAGCGGCATCACGAATCTGGCACGCAATGTTTTCTGGGCAGTGGGTTCAGCAGTGGCAGGCTTTTTCATGCAGAACATCGCTCTCGCAGCTCCCCTCGCGATAGGGGGTGTGGCAAAGATCGGCTACGATGTGCTGCTTTACCGCGCTTTCCGCAAAGTTAAACCGCCGGAGGAACGTCAACCCTGAACTCATGGCCTACGAATTGGCGGTGGAAGAAGAAATGCGCCCTACTGATATCCGTCTTTTTTGAAATCCAGTTGTAGCCCTTCGCCTTTGTCACCGCAAGTGATTTTGAGCAAGCTGACGCCTTCGGCGATCTCAACCGAGGTGACTTTCGACTGATCGTAGGCGTCCGCTGGCGACTCGACTCGTACTCGCACCTGGTGTTTGCCCGGCGTTACGCGGACGACTTGAAATTGATGTCCTACCACTTTCCGGAAGACCAGCCCATGCCGCTGTTTCTTTCCCAGCAATGACTGGGTGTAGACGAGCTTGTCGTCAACCCAGACGGACGCCGTAGCGTCGCTGAAATGGTGCTCGACTTCTACCTGCAACGTCGCATCAGCCTGCGGCACCGCGATAGCCGGGACCGCGGAGGACGATGTTTTCTTTTCCGGGACGGGAGCGTGCGCGGAACGAATTGTTTTCTTTGGCTTGGGTGCCGGCACTTTCACGGGCGATGGCACTTCTTCGACGGGAGCGGCAATGGGAGCTGCGGCTGCGATTGTGTTAACGGGCTGTGCGATCTCCACCGGAGTGTTTTGCTTCGAGTCGGTAACGTGGCCTCTCCACAATGCCACGAAGGCGACGGCCACGGCCAGACAACACGAGGCGACAACAGTGTTCCAAACGATTGCTCCCTTTTTTGATGAGGTCGCGCCGGCTTTAACCTTTGGCTCCAACTTTGCTCCCGCAGACTCAGGTTTTGGGGAAGACGGCCCCGCACTATTGCCCGCCACGTAGCGGGGAATCGCATCATGCCTCAGGTCCTGCGGCGTCAGATCTGCGCTCTGAATAAATCCGCCCCGCTCCCGGATCGCTTGTAGGTCAGCAGCCATTGCCATTCCGGTCTGGTAGCGCTGGGCAGGATCTTTTGCCATTGCGCACGCGACGATCTTGTCGAGTTCGGGACGTCACCTTGGCTTCGAATGCCGACGCCGGCACCGGCTCATGATTGACCAGCTTGAAGCAGACCGTAGTAGTGCTGTTGCCCTGAAAAGGCCGGTAACCGGTAAGCAGGTAGTAGAGAATGACTCCCAGGGAAAATAAGTCGGAGCGCGAATCTACACCTTCTTCGGTCAACTGCTCCGGGGCCATGAAAGCCGGGCTTCCCAGGACCTGGCCAGGCATCGTCAACTCGGCCTGGTTCAGTTTCGCGATGCCGAAATCGGCAATTTTGGGATGGCCATCTTTCGTCACCAGAATATTTGCCGGCTTGATATCGCGATGCACAACTCCCTGCGAGTGCGCGTAGTGCAGCGCTTCCGCAACTTCCTGCACCAGGCGAAGGGTTGTGCTGAGAGGCAGGGGGCGATTGTTGCGGCCCATGAGTTGTTGCAATGACTGGCCCTCGACATACTCCATGACCAGGTACGGCTCAGGCTCTTCCCTGACGTCGAAAATGGTAACGATCCCGGGATGCGAAAAGCGCCCGGCTGCGTGGGCTTCGACCACAAAACGTTCCCGATATTCTTTTTCCGCCTCGGGTTCCAGGTTCGCAGTTGAGACCAACTTGATGGCAACTGTCCGCCCCAGCTTGGGATCGCGTGCGCGATACACGACCCCCATGGCGCCGCGTCCCAACTCGGCGTCAATTACATAGCGATCCAGACTTGTGCCTACACGAGTGGCCACGATGGTTTTGGAATGATCCCTACAAAGAGTAAGTGGTTTCTAACGCGGGTACTGTAACTTGCCACACATTTCTGATTACGAAGGTCACTTAACGATGCCTCTCTCGTGGCTGATTAACCGGCCGAGAGGCCTCGGAGCGGGCTAGCTGGGGCCGCTCTCTGCCGGCGTCACCGTGGTGCCGACGATCCGTTCATTCATCACGTCCAGCAGCTCTTTCAACTGCGCCGGCGTGGTACCGCTCAATACCTCGAATCCGACAGTAAGAAATTTTAGCGAAGGCACACTGTCATGAAACAATTCAAGGCGAATGCTGGGACTGCCATCGGCAGTGCGAGCTGCAACAAACCTGCTGCCACTCCGTTCCGTTCTAAGTGTCATTTTGTACGGCTTCCTTATGAGCCGCTTGGTTTCACTACCCGGAACTGCTCTGGAAACTTCTACCGTCGGGATGGTGCATTCGTACTGGTCCAGACTGGTCCGCGCCTCGTCTTCATTCTCCGCCTCTGAAGTACGGCCGCAGCTGGTGCAGAACCACTCCCGTGTGCTCGGATTCCATCTAAGATCGCTGTGTTTCATTTCGCCCGTCTAAGATGAGCACTCCCCTGCACCAAGATGTACGCCAGGCGCTAATTTATGGTTTGGATACACAAGAAATCAACGGTGTCGCCATCGGCTAAAGCTTTCGATCAGGGTTGCTTGCGCTCGGGAGCTGGCCGCTGTTTCCGTCGACCCTTGACCGCACTGAGGTGAATGACGGCGGCCGCGGCGGTGAATCTGATTGCACTTTTTTCATCCGACAAATATTTCGCGACGGTGGGCAGCGTCGCTGGATCGCCACGCTTCGCGAGGGCCTCAAGCGCGGCGACCTGCACGATCCAGCTATTGTCGCCAGTGGCCTCAATCAACGCTTTGGTTGTGGCCGGGTCGGGATCGCGCGCCAACACCCTGGCAGCGGCAGCGCGCACCGGAGTAGAATCGTCTTTCCGAAGCACTTTGATAGCTCCCCATCCGATGCCTGCGAATGGAACAAAGCCAATGCCTTGTTCGAATCCGAATTCCGCCATCTTTTTTGGATCATGCAGCATGGACGCTTGCGTTGCGACTAATCCAATTCCGGTCTTCCGGTCGCCGTTGAGAATCTCGTAATACACCTGGTACGCGGAACTGTCATGCATGAGATCGAGGGCGTGGGCTGCGGCCAGCGCCACCGATGGATCCTGATCTTCCATCGCAGCCTTCAGCTTCGGAATACTGACCCTGGACTGCATATTCCCCAACGCGACGGCACCGGCTGCGCGGACTTCCGGCCGCTCATCAGTCAAAGCTCTTTGCGCCAGTCTGGCGCTCCGCGCGTCATTCGGAATCAAACCCATAACAAGGATGGCAGTTGCGCGGTCGCCGCTTTTGTCGCCGTTGCATGCTTCTTCCAGAATTTGCCATGCCTGTTCCTTTGGATTCCTGAAAGCCTTGCCGCCAGCCGGGCTAGCCGGCGCAGGCTGATTCGCCGGTGGCTCCGCCGGCGCAGGGTTAGGGGCTGGAGGCGTAGCCGGAGGGGGCTCCTGTTGCGCCGGGTTAGATTGCGAGATGACTGCTAAACCTTGCGGCGGCAACAACAACAAAACCGTAGTGAGAACGAGAGTGCGAATCATTAAATTGGCTGCCACCTTATCGCGAACCGGTTGATCCCGCAAGTGTCGCAGGCAAAAAGAGCCGAGCAGATTGCAGCCGCCCGGCTTAAACGCCTCCGCTGTCCTGAGGGAAATAATGTTTACCGGTTCACATCAATCTGGTTTAAGACCTGCCGGACGTTCGGTGTCGCCTGTGCCAGTTCTTCGGCCTGGACTTTCTCTGTACGATTTTTTACCTTGCCCTTTAGGGTCAGAACGCCGTTCTTGGCATCGAACCGAATGTGTTCCTTGTCCAGACCCTTGGCGGTCAGCGCCGCCTTGTAATTCTTTTCAATAGCGCTGTCCAGGTCAGAAGCAATGTCCTTGGCTTCCGATTCCACTCCAACCGGCTGAACGCTGATTTCGTTAGCGATCGTGCGGCTCCCGGCTGCTGCCTTGGCCACCTGGCTGGCCTGCATCCTGGCGTCTTCGGAATGAACTTTACCGCCGAGCGTGATCGTGTTCTTGTCCTGATCTTCATCTACGCTTACGTCCTGAAGCTCCGCCTGTTGAAGAGCCTGTTTAACAGCGTCTTTGTAGGAGGTGCTGTCGCTGGAGGCCGCAGCCGTAGGAGTGTGCTGGCTCGAGCAGGCCAGTCCGACGAGTAAGGCCGGTAGAAGTGCAATCGCCTTTACCATGTTCAATTTCATGTTGTGACTCCTTATAGTAGGATTCAGTTCTTCTGGCCCACTTCTCATGCGTGACGATGTTATTTGTCCAGTCATGGGGCCAACGATCAGCTAGATGCTGTAGCGTCTCGAAAAAGAAACCTTAGAGCGGCGCGAATGGCGAGTGGCAGGAACCCGTTCGAGGAGATTGAGTAATGTTTTTTTCTCGTAAGTCTGAAGAGTTTGTTGTTTTCGATTGGAATTTCGACGGCCACCGGTTGATCGGCAACATAAACCTTGCTCTTCGTAGTTACGGCGCGAAGTCCAAAACCCCTTGGTTCCTTGGTCTCTCTACCCCACTTTCCAATCCCACGCCGGAAGGTCTGCCCGCAGGAGAAGAAGCTGAGGAATTAAACCAATGGGAAGAAACGGTGGAGAAACGAATAGGGGCTGAATCCAAATTCGTATTCGTGGGCCGTGTCACTTGGAACGGCCATCGAGAACTGCTTTATTACGTTGCCAAGCCAGAGCGGGTGGCCCCAGAGCTTCAGCAGTTAATCAATAGCCGGGCAACACGTCCATTCGCGTTTCGTTGCGAGCAAGATTCGAGTTGGTCGAAGGTCAGAGTGTACATGGAGGGGCCACCGGATCCTGGCAACGTCTGATCATAGATCGTAGCGCCCCCTCCGGGTGACTGGTCACATCTGCCGACTGAACGCTGAAATCGAGAGAGCGATGCCCTCCTGAACGCGATGGATTTTTCGATCGCATCGCCGTAGCCGCGACTACCTCTGATCCGAGGCCTTTACCTTATTCGTCGCGCAAGTATCCGAGACCATTTCGACTTTGCTCACCTGGAAATTACTCTCCTGCGCTTTCGCCGATGACTCCAAAGGCTTCTTCTGTCCTGCTTTCCCTCTGTTGGCGGGAGCGGTCGAATTAAGGTAAGTGCCGTAGAGAACCACGGTGTGACCCACCTGCGGGGCAAGATCCTCCGGCCCTGACAGCCACAACTTCTTCTGAGGGCTGTTCTCTACAACGTATTTCCCGTTCTCCGAACGAATACAACCGGTGATTTTTCTCTCACTCTTGTTCAACGAACTAGCCAGTGAAGCTGGTTGTGAGTCCTGCTGCATGGAATGTGACGAGTTATCGGACGATGATTGGGCAGAGGCCCTAATCGCGGAAATCTGGATCATTGACGCGGCCGCAAAAACGGTGCACCACGCGCGTAACGCCAATCGGAGTTTCATTTCACACCTCGAAGATTCGGAAGACTGCAGGCGGGTCCTGGCTTTGGAGGATTTGCATGGCGACATTGTGCACGGGAATACCTGCGGTAGTCTTGCCATCCGGAGATCCATGGTGGGCATGGCCGTGAAAGACCACATCAGCGCCATGACGATCAATCACCTCTGCTAGACGCGAACTGCCCAGGTAAGGATAGATTTCGGGCGCTTCTCCCCGGATCGTGTCGCCTATTGGCGCATAGTGCAGCACCACCACACGTTTGGCGGTTCGCAGTTGCGACATGGCGCGTTCGAGTTTCAAGGCTTCGTCGATCGCGGCCTGAACGAATGCCTTCACTTCTGGCTCGCCGAATGCAGTCAGCGCACCACGTCCGAAGCCTCCGGGAAACCCCTTCGTCCCGGCGAACCCGACGCCGTCGCGTTCGTAAGCGGTGCCATCAAGAAGCTTGATTCCTGCATCCGTCATCATCCTGGCCAGGTCGGACTGACGCCCGCTTTCATAGTCATGGTTTCCGAGGACTGCCACGATGGGCAGACGCAACCGCACCAGGGAGTTGAGCAGTTGTTCCATCTCCTCCGGCTTGCCGTAATTGGTGAGGTCGCCGGCGACCACCAAAACGTCTGCCTGGTCCCGGACCTGGGCGAGTTGGTCTTGGATTACCGCAAACCGTGGCGCGAAGAAGTGCAGGTCGG
This sequence comes from Terriglobia bacterium, assembly GCA_963812835.1. Taxonomy (GTDB): domain Bacteria; phylum Acidobacteriota; class Terriglobia; order Terriglobales; family Acidobacteriaceae; genus JAIQFF01. The sequence goes on along the minus strand of CAWEWN010000004.1, from coordinate 62,460 downwards.
CGGTGGCTCCAATTCTCATTGGTTTACTTTCCGTCGATGGTGGCCGTTGTCCCTTCTAACCTGGGCGCGGTGGATATCAAGGATATTCTCCATCCCCCACTCCGCCACGTCGATGGCAAACATCTTGTCGTCCACCAGGCTTCCCCGAAACTCTGCGGACGGGTTTCGATTCGTCAGATCGTTGGAGAAACGAACCAGCAAGCGCTGCCACAGCCATGCCGGCACATATTGACCGTGGGCAGGATAAACATAGTGATACAGCACCAGGGCAAACAGCAGGATTTCCCAGTGCTCACCGACCAGCTCTAAAACCCGCTCCCAGTTGAGATTTCCGCGACTGGCAAAAATAATGTGAGCGATGTCAGCTCCGTCGAAGCGTTCGCGGCGCAAAATGAAGAGCTTCGACGCAAGCAGTTCTTCCGCCGCCAGCACTCGTGCCCGGACATCCAGGACCATGGCCGGGCTGGAGTTCTCGATCCAGGAACGGTCCACGGTGATCACGCCGTTGCTCATACCCGTAATCAGATCGATGAAGAAGCCGTTCCGATGAGCTTTGTGTAGCCAGACCGGATCCTTTATCTGGCAACGAAAACCCTGTCGACCGAGACAGCGCAAAGCAGCGGATATGTCGTCGGGGGTGAGGAACAGATCCAAGTCTTTGGTGCTGCGCCAGATTCCTGTATGCACCTGCAGCGCGAAAGCTCCCGAGACCACATAAGGTATGCGACAGCGATTTAAAGCCATCAGCGTCTCGCGAAACATCGCTTCCTGCTTTGGAGGAAACCTCGGCTGGCGCGAAGAACTCACCGGGAGTTTGACTGATTTGGGCACTGCCAGCTTGGATGTCAAAGCAAACCAAGGTGTTGCCGAGATGGCGGTTCGTCGACAGTCCCACCGGCGACTCTGAAAAACTACTTTTCCTCCTACAGCATTTTAGGAGATGAAATTACCGCCTAAACCGGATGGCGCACCCGGAGTGTGGCGGTTACTCTTCCGCCATGCTTCTTTTTATTTCTCCCGAAGTGGTCCCCCTCTAGGCGGGCGCCCTGTCCAGATAAACAGGGTGCCTGCCTCTCGCCTCCTTCCCTCTTAGAGAATCCCGCAGCAAAGCTCGCCAGGAAACTCCGCATGATTCGCCCGCATCCCAGTGGAACCTTGTGCTTTGATGAAGGAGGCTGTATGCAAAGTGTGGCCGGAATCTTCACTACCCGAAACGCTGGCGAATTGGCGGTTCAAGAACTCATGGCTGCAGCCATCTCACCGCAGTCCATCACTTTATTAAGTGGTGAGGCGGGTCAGTCCCAGATCGCCACTCTGGCCACGACCGATGCCGAGCGCGATGGGATGGGCGAGGCGGTCGGCGGTGTCGTCGGTGGCGCGGTTGGCGCCAGTGCGGGATTGTCGCTGGGAAGCGCGATTGCCAGCCTGCTGGTACCGGGCGTAGGAACGGTCTTTGCCATCGGCCTGGGTGCCGCTGCATTGCTGGGGTTGGGTGGGGCCGCAGCCGGCGCAACCTTGGGCGAAGCCTCCGAGCAAGCGGCAGATATTGGTGTTCCGAAGGACGACACGTTTATCTACCGTGAACTGCTCAAACGCGGCCGTTCACTCGTCATCGCCAATGTTGACGATCCGGCTCTTGCCTCGACAGCGGAGCAGATCTTCAGGCGCCACGGCACCGAAGACATAAATGAAGTCCGTAGATCGGTCCTGCCCGCGGCCTGATTCGGTATCCTGGGGGAGCGACTAAGCAAAGGCGGCTTTACGAAACCTTAGCTCTCAGCTTGCCTGGGAAGACCCGTGGTCCGAGTAAAAGAACATATCGTGGCGAAGCAGCGCCTCGATTCCCTTCAGAACTTCGTCGCCGCCGCTCTTGGTCACAGCACCTCGATAGCCGGCGTTGCGGGCCTCCCATGCGAGCTGCTTCGAGACTTCCTGAACGCTGATAAGCAACATGGGGAGTTTAGGATGGGTCTTCACGATCTCAGGCGCGGCCTGCAACCCATTCATGATCGGCATGGCGAGATCCATAACCACAATGTCAGGCGCGAACCGCTCAACTCCTTCAATGGCCTCGATCCCATTGCTGGCCTCGCCACATACTTGCCAACCCGGCTGCTTTTCGAGCAACCGGCGCAGCAGTAGACGGATGGTGGGATCATCGTCGGCAATCAAAATCCGGATTGTCATATGTATTTTCTCCGGAGAACGGCGCCGGCCTCCGCCCGTCCCGATGGGGGGAAGAACGCCCACCAGATACCCGGCGGCATGCCGGCGCTATTCGCAATTCCCTCGCCGAAACGAGTGCAGGCCGAATGGTCAGCCGTCCCCCGTTTCGTCGTCTCTACCATTACTTGCAGGAATCGCTGACCATCTTGACGGCAGTCACCTTCAAGTGCCCATGTTCGTCCGCGCTCTTCGTCATACCGCTATCCTTGGCGGCATCTTTCGCGTCTTCCTTCATGTTGTGCATCGTAGCGTTTGAAACCACACCTGTTGCGGTCACCGTGTGACCAACATGATCGGCAAGAGCAACTTTGCTGCTGCGTACTTCCCATGTGCTTCCATCCGTCCCCGCAAGCAGGAATTCATTAGCATCCTCGCCCTTGGCCAGGCAGCCCGTGATGTCCCGAACGTCGGCCTTATCCTTGGCCAAGGCGAAAGGCAGACTGAAACAAACAAGAATCAGGCACAGAACCAATTTGTTGATTTTCATAAATTCTCCTGTAAAGCAGGTGTTCCTGCCCAAACTTTGATGTTCGCTCCTCAAAATACGCTGTCTATCCCCCGATTACTTGAGTCGGCATGAGTGCCGGGGTAATCAAAATGAACAACCCGTGGACAAACTAGAGAATCTAATCCCCGGAGCTGATCAAAGCCATGCCTTCATTTATTTATATCGCTCGTATACGAAGCCTTACAGATGAGTTGGCGCAGAGTCTTCGGTCCGCCGGTTGCCATGTCGAATCGTTCAAGCCTGGCCAAGTAACCCAGGATGAGTGTTTGCTGGCGATGACACCTGAAGCCGCCGATGGCGCCCTACACGCGAACGGCACGGGAACTAAGACAGAAGAGAGAAAGGGTTCCGTTGTGACGGGTGCGCCTCCGCCTCCGCTACCACACACGGACGCGGCGGTCTGGTCTTCCCTGAAAACGGCCATGGCCAATGAATTCCGCGCGAATGTTGAACCACCAGCAGCCGCCTCAGCAGTAGAAACCGAGGTGAAGGAAGCCGCCCCCTCCACGAAGCCCGTCGAGCACGCAGGTCCGAGCACGCCCGGAAAAGTGAACCAGCAGCATGCGCGAATCGAACCTCCGCCGATTGTCGCTGTTTCGTCCACCACGGTCAGTAACGATCCGACGAGACTCCGCCCGGGGATGGAACGGTTTTACCGGGTGCTACGTAGTCCATTAAGCACGGTTGCCGCGGTATTGGTTTTTGCGATTCTTTATCGTGGGCTCCCCGCAATGACCGCATCAGGACGAATGCTTTCCCGGTCAGAAGCAGGCCCAGTCGTCGCGGCTGAGCCGTCGCCCGGCAAGCTGCAGACAGCTCAGCGGCGTCAGTCTTCCGGTGGTGGGGTGGCCGAAGACTTTACCCGTCGTGTCGCGATGCAAACATCCGCCGCGGAAGCCCGGAAAAATCTCGACCTTAAGCGTCCGCAAGGAACTTCAATCCAGAAACGTATAGTGATGGATTAATTCTTAAGACGAAGCGTCGGACATTCATCGGCTTATTTGGACGTCTCACCTCAATTGGGAAGACCGTTCCGTACAACCTCGAGATTTACTTCTTCCCTGTCCGGCGCCACCTGCCGCGGCTTCGCATTCGCCGCACCTTCCCTAGAGCAAGATTCCTTTCAAAATGACGTTCGCAACCGAGAAGTAAATCACCAACCCAGTGACGTCCACCAACGTGGCCACGAATGGAGCCGATGCGCTTGCGGGATCGAGCCCGCAGCGACGCAGAATGAAAGGCAACATGGATCCCGCGGTCGTGCCGAACATTACGACCCCAACAAGACTGCATCCAATGGTGAGCGCCACCACCGCGTAGTGTGGGCCGTATGTTCCATGCAAAGCGTGCCACAGGAAAATTCGTGATATCCCGATGACGCCGAGGATGGCACCCAGGGTAACTCCAGCCGCCAGCTCGCGCCGAATAACGCGCCACCAGTCTCGCAGCCGAATTTCTCCCAACGCCATGGCGCGGATGACCAGGGTCGTGGCCTGCGAACCTGAGTTTCCTCCGCTACTGATGATCAGCGGAATGAACAGCGCAAGAACGACGGCACGTTCGATTTCGTTGGAGAAGAATCCCATGGCGGTCGCGGTCAACATTTCGCCTACGAAAAGAATGGCCAGCCAGCCGGCCCGCTTGCGCACCATCTGCGCGAACGTCACTTCCAGGTAGGGACCGTCCAGGGCCTCCATGCCGCCGATTTTCACGATGTCTTCGCCAGCCTCCTGTTGGATCAGTCCGGCCACATCCGCGCTGGTGATAATTCCCAGCATGTGTCCTTCCTGATCGAGCACCGGAACCGCAAGCAAACGGTGTTTGGCCAGCAATTGTGCAACGGTCTCCTGATCAGCATCCTCCAGTACAAAGACGTAATTGGTGCGCATTGCCTCGCGGACTTTGCGGGATCTTTCAACCGAGAGAAGTTCGCGGAATGAAAGCACTCCCAGCAGATGTTCCGATTCGTCGAGCACATAGGCGTAGTAGATCATCTCGACTTCTCCCGCCTGTCGCCGGATTTCGCCGATGGCCTCCTCGATCGTCATTTCCGGTGAGATTCTCACGTAACCGGCGTGCATCAGTGCGCCCGCTTCATCCTCCGGATACGGAGACGCGGCCAGCCCTTGGCGGCTTCGCCCACCAACCACCGTAACTTCCATCTCCTGGGCCTGCTGCAAAACCTGATCCGTGAAATCAAGACCCGGAAACCAGCGTCTCGGAGCTTTTGTGCTGCGATTCAGAAAAATTTGGGTGACGCCATTTTTGCGCGCATAGTCGACCAAGGTTTGCGCGCGGTTGTCGCCGTGTATAACTTCGGTGGAAATATGCAAATTCTCCGCGAAGCGGAGATGTCGATCCACGGTCGGCCGGTCCTCGGTATGCACCGCCGCAGATTCCTCCTTGGAGTGCACGTACACCGCGATGCAGAGAACCTGCAGATGGTCGGCGACACGCCGCGCGCGGCGTAGCAACATGGCGGTCGAGGGATCGGCGGTGACGTTGACCAGGATCTTTGCAATTTGCGATTCGACAGGCTTTTTTCCCGTCTGTCGCGCTTCCAGAGCCTGGGCGGTCTGGCGAATGGCTAACTCGCGCAGGGCAAACAGGACCGGTTCCTGAAAGAGCCGCGCGGCATCGCCCTTGGTTTTATCGGGCGAATAAATGGCGCCCCGTTCCAGTCTATGCAGCAGCGCCCGCGGAGTGACATCTACAATCACAACCTCGTCGGCCTGCTGGAAGAGCCAATCGGGCACGTTTTCACGCACCCGCAACCCTGTAAGCTGCCAGATTTGATCGCTCAGGCTTGCCAGGTCCTGCACGTTCATCGTGGTGAGAACATCGATGCCCGCGTGTAGCAGTACCTGAACGTCCTGCCAGCGCTTTTGCCGTTCTGACCCGGGCGCATTGGAGTGGGCCAATTCGTCCACCACACAAACTCGCGGACTCCGAGCCAAGACCGCCGCAACGTCCAACTCCTCGGCGGCGCCGCCCCGGTGTACAACCTTTGTCAGGGGAACAGTGTGGAAGCCCTCAAGCTGTTCGCGAATGTCGTTGCGCCCGTGGGACTCCACCACACCGATCACCAGGTCCACGCCTCGGGCCTTCAATGCTCGTGCGTCTTCGAGCATTTGATAGGTCTTCCCCACCCCCGGCGCATAGCCAAGGTAAATCTTGAGATGACCTCCAACGGTCAAGTGCGACATGGCAATCTGCCTTTCAACTAGTGTGGGAAGACGCGAACGTCCATACCTTCAGCAGCGCGGATCAAACGGCTCGCAGCGGTTCCCCATAAGCGCGATCTCCAATCGCTCTTCATACTGTGTCCGACAAAAATCTGGGTAACGCCATGGGAACGCGCATATTGCACGATGGCTTCGACAGGGTCGTCGCCTTCGAGCACTTCTACCCGGGCGCCCGCATCGCGAGCACGCGCCAGATTTCGTTCGATGGCCTGGTGCTCTTCCTCGGATGAGTTCGGCGGCCGCACACAGATTGCCGTAACGTCGCAATGAAAGCGCGCCGCGCTGAGACGGGCACTGGCGATCATGCGATCTGGGTTGGCTTGGGAGGTGAGGCAGATCAGAAAGCGCTCGTGCGTAGGCGATGTGGGCTCGATATCGTGCGACCGCAGGTAGCGTTGCAATCCCGCGTCAATCACGTCGGCGGAAAGAACCAGGGCCATCTCCCGTAGCGCGGAGAGTTCCGGGGGCGCGTCTTCCGTAGGAGCATCGACGACCACGATCTCGTCCGCTTTATTCAGAAATTCTCGAGGAACGGTTTCACTCACGCGCTTGCCGGTGAGCTTCTCTGCCTCCTCGCGCTGATCGGCGATGTGCTGCAGGTTGACCGAGCCAATCACGTTGATACCGTGGGCCAGCAATTCCTCCACATCCTGCCAGCGGTGTGGGTTACCGTTCCAGGGGTTGTCGTAAGCCAGTCCATCCACCAGGCAAACCTGGGGATGCCGCCGCAGAATGGCGGGAACATCGATGACCGGCACGCCCTCCAGGTTGATGGTGGGCACAATTTCGAGAGAACTCAAGATGGGCGCGATTTCAGGAGAGACCTGGGGCTGGAGCGCCCCCACCACCACGTCCTGCCCGCGTTCTTTTCGGCGCCGCGCTTCATCAAACATGCGGAACGACTTCCCGACGCCCGAGGCATAGCCGAGAAATACTTTTAACCGGCCTCGAGTGGAGTCGGTTGGTGCTGCATTCGGCGAAGTTGAATCGGAAGCAGACACGCGTTGGAGATTGTAGCGCGTGGCAGGCCTATGCGGAACAGGAACACAGAAGAAGACACGCTGTCATCCTGAGCGAGTATCGCATCGCGAAGCCACTGCACAGGCGAAGAACCCCTTATAACCTTTATAGAAGCGTTACCAAAAAGCCGCAGCAAAAGTGGTAGTTGTGCAGTTTGTCCTTTACAGGACTTTGTCATCCTGAGCGTAGCCGTTTTTCAGGCGTAGCGAAGGATCTTCCGCTTAACCGACCTTCTGCGCAAGCCAAACTGCACCACTGCCCAAAAGTGGCCAAAGGGCGTCGCCACAGAAAAACCCCGTTAGGGTGATTTGATCTTTGTGTCCACCTCACAAGAAACTCATCAGCGCCTCAATTGTCTCTTTCTGTCTCTCCTCCATCACCCAGTGTCCACTGCCCTGGAGAGTGACGACACTCACATTGGTCCCCACCAGCTTGGCCTGGGGCATAAGAGTACTGGCGCTCGCCTTTTCTCCAGCGATCGCCAGAAGCGGCATGTTTAATTTTGTTTTCGCCATCTCGGCAAAATCATTCGCGGTCTGAGGCCACGCTGCAAAGTATGCCCATGCTGCTCGCATGCGTCCGGGACCTGAATACGCCGCAACGTATGCCTGGCGGTCCGCCAGCGGAAGTGATCGCGTCTTGTCCGCGGCCAGATCGTTCCAGAAGTATGCAAAGTAGATTTTCTCGCGTCCCTGAACCAGGGCTTCCGGGGTAGGCCCGTGAAATCGGAAATGCCAGAGATTGGCATTATTGTAGTAAGGCTCCCAGCCCTCGACGCCGGGCAGGAACGCGTCCATTAAAACAAGTTTCCCCACTTCACTGGGATACATCGCGGCGTACGCATATGCGACCATCAGTCCGATGTCATGCCCAACGACTTCTGCTTTCTCCACCCCAAGCGATTTAGCCAGGGCATGGATGCGGGTCGCCGCAGTCTTCATGTCCAAACCGTCTTTGGGAATTCCTGACTCACCAATTCCAGGCAGGTCAGGGGCGATTACGGTGAATTTCTCCGCCAGCAGCGGAATGATCGGCCTCCACATGCGCGATGTCTGCGTATATCCGTGCAGCAGGATTACGGCGGGACCCTTGCCCGCCGTTAAGTAGTGGATTTTCACTCCTTCCACTTCGGCGTCGCGCGGGGTGATTGTGGACGGCTTGGATGGTGTCTGAGCCAAGGCTCCAGACACCATCAGCAACAGCGTAAACAGACTGCTGACAACTCGAAAAGTACTACTCCTCTTCATTATTGTGGTCTCCCTATAGATCCAGGATTCTAGCTGATCGTGAACGCCGGGCGTCCAATAGATCACGCACTTCAGGGCGTGTGTCCGTTTGCCAGCATCGGCGCTGGTGATCGACTGTTTCCGGGCCAGGTTTTCGTCATACCTTTTGCCACTCTGACAGTTCGTGATTTGGTCATTCTCGGGCCTCCTGAAGAAGCTCCCTATTGCAGGTATTTATCTTTTTAATTAAAAGGGCAGACTGTGTTGGTCATTATTACCATGAACGGTAGGTTGAAGAGGTCACGCAGTTGGCTGATCGGAATTTCGGCGGCGCCAGCCGTACGCCGCGATCGAGTTCCTCCAGAAATATTTCTCTGAGGCAACCCGGCCTTTCGCCGATACGTAGCTTCGAACCAGTTCCAGAGTTTCGGTATAGCTGGCGACATGGTCGCTGTTGGGCCAATCACTGCCAAAAAGGACGCGGTCCTCGCCAAAAAGGTCCCAGATAATATCCAGCTTGTCTTTGTAGAACGAGACGTCTTTCGCAATGCTATTGCCGACCGGCACCGGCACCTGGGACAACTTTACGAAAACGTGCGCATTCTGGCTGAGAGAGCGCAGATCAGCCCAGTACTCTTTGCGGGCGCTGCTTTCGGTGGGAACCGTTAAGGATGGAAGGTGGTCGATCACAATCTTGAGTTCCGGAACCTGCTGCGAAACTTCCAGCACCGACCGAATGAGTTTTGGGTCCGGATTCGCACTATCCAATCCCAGCCCGGCTGAAGCCAGTTTACGAAGATCAGAAATAAAACCGGGCTTCTTGCTGTCGGCGCCCAGATCGCGGTCCCACAGGTTGCCGTAACGGATTCCGACGAACAGAGGATTGGCGTGTAACCTATCGAGTGCCTTTCCGTACGACGGCGCTCCGGGAACTAAATTCCCCACCAATCCGACGATCATCGGATGGTCGGCAGCCTGCTGCAAAACCCAATCGTTATCACTCTCTAGTGGGCTGGCTTCGACTACGATCGCTCCAACTACTCCAAGCGTTCGTGTCATCTCCTCGTAGCGGATGGGCAGTGCCGGCTTATAAACGGCCGCGTCATCTTTCGGCGGCCAAGGGACACCACCTGTCCGCGTGGGATCGAAGAGGTGGATGTGTGTATCGATGATTGGAAATTTAATGATTGGAGCCGCGCTAAGCGCGTCACCTATAGCGCCGATGCTGGACATAGCGAAACCTATCCCAAGCTTCAGAACCTCTCGCCCGTTTCATTTATTCTCGGAGTCGAAAGTTTGCTGTTTCGCGCGAATCGTTGATGTTCGAAGAGCACTGAGTTGTCTTTGTGCTCATTCATTCTTCTTGATCTGCTCGCCAGCAATCTTGAATCCGGTGTTTGCCGCCGGGACTCCCGCATACACTGCAATCTGCAAAAGTAATTCCTTTAGATCGCATAGTTCGAGTTCAGCGGCCAGACCAGCCCGCACATGAAGCTCGAACTCTTCCCATCTTCCGAGCGAGGCCGTTACAGCCAGCACCATAAGCCGCCGGGTCCGCCAGTCCAGTTCAGGGCGAGACCAGATCGTTCCCCAGGCGTAACGCGTAATCAGCTCTTGAAACTCGCGCGTAAAATCGGTCGTCGAAGCGATGGCACTATCAACGTGTGCATCGCCAAGCACGACGCGACGGACCTCGAATCCAGTTTGCAGGCTGTCCGCGCTGGTCTGCGGCGGAAGCAGAAACTCGAGCAATGCCGTGGTAAACGATCGGGGCCGTTCAATATTAGAAAGGTGTGCCGCCGCCAGATGAAGGGCCTTCGCCCCTGGAATTCCGCGCACCAACCTCTCGCCGTGGCCGCTCCAGGGAGTCGAGACGTCATGGTCACCAACGATTACCAGTGTTGGCACTTTGATCTTCGGCAAAAGTTTCTCGTGATCCAGATCGCGGAGGGCCGCGCAACAACCCGTGTATCCCACCGGATCGGTACCCAAAAAGACAGCGCGAATCGAAGCAGCCTGCGGATCGTGCTTCGCCAGCGTTCCCGGCAGGAAAAATCGTGGCATTACAACATCGACGACGGCCGGCATTCCGCCCTTGACCACCGCCGCAATTCGCGTTTCCCAATTGGCGCGAGGCACGAACTGGGGAGAGGTGTTGGCCAGCACCAGATGCGTGACCCTCTCTGGTGCGTGGGCCGCGACCCATTGCCCGATGGCGCCACCCATCGACAGGCCGCAAAACGCAAATTGCGAAATTCCCAGAGCGTCGGCGAGGCCGAGAATGTCACCACTCAGCATCTCAACCGAATATTCGCCGGCGTGCACGTCAGAAGCGCCGTGACCTCGCGTGTCATACCGCAACACCTGGAAATGGGGCAGCAGGTCTGCAACCTGGAGGTCCCACATCGAGTGATCGGTGCCGATCGAATGCGACAAGATAAGGACAGGCCGCCCCGCGCTGCCCTGCAGGCGGTAAAACATCCGCGTGTTGCCAACTGTTGCGAATGGCAAATCAATGCTCCTTGTCGTCGTCTTCCCGGTCAGACTCCGCGATCAGAGCTTTTCGGAAAGCCTCGGCGGATCCGAGATACTGCTCCGCCGTTTCCAACTGTTTCAACTCGCCGGCACTCAACTGCGCCGTCACTTCAGGAATTTCGGCAAGGACGGCGGCGAGATGCCTGTTCTCACTTCGCGCTTTTCCTGGCCGCCCCTTCGAGGAGTTTGTGGGCGACATCACGCCCAAGTTTTGGTCCCAGCAGCATCATCGCGCGCTCGGCAAAAATCAGTCCGTGGGTCTTCTCGATGTTGAGCCGCATCTTTTCCACATCCACCGCGAGCCCTTCGGCCACTTCAGCCATCGAGGATATTGCCACACCGGTCAACTGGATTGCTGTCGCCACCACCGGCCACTCCGCCTGAAAGCCCCCCACACCGCGTTCATGTTCCTGTGGCATCGCCGAGAGAAAGGATGCAACCAGTCCGGGCACCCGGTGCGCGGCCGCCAGCGTGAGTGAACACGCAGTTGGATTCCGTTTGTTCGGCATGGTCGATGAACCGCCGCGTCCTTCGCCTCCGGGTTCACTTGCCTCGCCCACTTCGTTCTGCATCAGCAACGAAATGTCTCGCGCCATCTTGCCGAGAGATCCCGTCAACACTCCACAAGCACAGATCAGCGTCGCCATTTGATCTCGCTGGGTGTGCCAGGACGCACCCGATTGGGACAATCCAAGCTCGACACTAAGCGCCTCAATCACGGCCGTACCACGTTCGCCGAGCGAGGCTAGGGTGCCGCTCGCGCCGCCGAACTGCAACACGGCCGCATCGCGGAATCCACTTTGTAGACAACGTCTACCACGGCGGACCGGAGCCAGCCATCCTGCGGCCTTCAGTCCGAAAGTTACAGGCGGAGCAGACTGAAGCAGCGTCCGCCCGACCATCACACTGTCTTTATGCCGCTCTGACAAAACTGCCAGCGCCTTCTCCAACCGCAACAGATCACCGATCAGAATCGGTTCCGCGCGTTTGAGCAGGAGCGACATCGCACTGTCAATGACATCCTGACTCGTCGCGCCCCAATGAACGAATCGCGCCGCCTCCCCATTGGTCTTTCGTACTTGATCGGTAAGCGCCTTTACCAAAGGGATTGCAGGTGTACCGGCTCGAAAGGCGGCACTGGAAAGAGCAGCAGTATCGAAACTGCCAGGCTTCGCCAGGGCAGTGATTGTTTCCGCCGCGTCATTTGGGATGACTCCAGTTCGGGCCTCCGCGCGGGCCAATGCCGATTCAAAATCCAGCATGGCCCGAAGAACCGATTCATCAGAAAACAGCTCGGCCAGGGGCGGCGTGGTGGCCAGACTATCGATCAAGCGCATGCTCATGATCCGCCCTGCGCTCGATCGTGATGAGCATCAGACATCTCGCCGCACAATGGGTTGATCATACGAAGGTGATTACACGTCGAAAAAAACTGTCTCGCCCTCTCCACGCATTCGGATTTCTTGTATCCAACCGCGATCACGATTCGGATCAGGGCGAGCGAACAACGTTGCGCGCCTTTGTTCCGGCACCAATGCCAGTACGGAGTCCTCGCTGTTCGCAGGGTCGCCAGCGAAGTAGACGCGTGTAGATAATCTTTTCAGGAGGCCTCGTGCGAACACCGATACGTTGATGTGCGGTGCCTCGAGTTTGTTACCTGGACCCGCTACACGTCCCGGTCGGATCGTTTCAAACGTACATGTTCCATCGTCCGACGTTGCCAATCTTCCAAAACCACTGAGAGTCCCGCCGTTGTAGTTGCCTTCGGAGTCGGCCTGCCATAGCTCGATCATTGCGTCTGGAACGGGCAAGCTGTCTCCATCAAGCAGGCGAAAGGTGAGCCACAGTCGCTCGCCTGTTGCTCCATCGGCGGCAACCTGCGTGACACTTCTTGTGTCAGTGAGTCCGAGGTGAAGGAAAGGCCCGGCAGTTTGTGAAGGAGTCGGTGTCAGGTCCATAGTCATCCTTCAAACGGCGTCGATTCGCGACCGCGCAAAACAATATCAAAACGATAGCCGAGGGCCCACTCCGGTTTCGTAGTTTCCATGTCGAACCTTGAGATCAGCCGCTGTCGCGCTCTTTCGTCAGGGATCGACTGCAGGATGGGATCATACGCAAAAAGCGGATCGCCAGGAAAATACATTTGCGTAATGAGTCGCGTGGCGAACGCCGGCCCGAACAAAGAAAAGTGGATGTGCGCCGGACGCCATGCGTTATCGTGATTCCGCCAGGGATAGGCACCGGGCTTTATGGTTACGAAGCTGTAGAAGCCATCCTTATCGGTGAGAGTCCTTCCTGCCCCGGTGAAATTCGGGTCGAGCGGCGCGGGATGGTTATCTCTCGCGTGCGCGTAGCGTCCCGCTGCGTTCGCCTGCCATATCTCGATCAAGCTATTCGGAACCGCGCGGCCATCACCGTCCAGCACCCGCCCTCGGACAATAACGCGTTCTCCCAGCGGTTCCCCAGCATGCTGAACCGTGAGATCACATTCGTTCGGGTGAATATCGGAATGTCCAAACACTGGTCCTGTTACTTCTGAACGCGTGTGTGGCAAGAGAATCAGCGGCTGCGATGGTGCCCGCAACGTTGTTGCACGATACGCGGGATAGAGATAATCCGGCTGCGTGCGTGGCTCGTGGCGCCGGTAAGCGGTTACAGCAGCCCGGGGACCTTTAGCCTTGTCGCGGATCACCGAAGAGGACATATCTCCCTCACCCAAACGATTGATCAACTTCACTCGTTGAAAACGATTCGCGTTGCCCGATGCGCCGATGATACATGCTTCAGATCATAGCTTCAGTTCATGGGAAGCCCAACGTAGTTTTCGGCGAATGCCTGCGCCGCGGCACGCGAACTTGTCAGGTACTCCAGATCGGCCAGTTGCCGGTGCGCTTCGAAGGCATCGCTGCCGGGAAAGCGATGCAGCATCGTCGTCATCCAAAGCGAGAAACGCTGCACCAGCCACACTCGCCGCAGGCATTTTTCCGAATAGCGCTCCAGAAGTTGCGTTTTTCCCGAGCGATAGAATTCTGCGATCGCTTCCGCCAGCACGCGAACGTCGGCCACGGCAAGATTGAGGCCCTTCGCACCAGTCGGGGGGACGATGTGTGCGGCGTCCCCGGCAAGATAGAGCCTGCCGCGCTGCATGGGGTCCACAACGAAACTCCGCATTCCGGTAATGCCCTTCTGCAGTATCTGACCCTCAGTCAGTCTACCTCCGTCCCGCGTGGCGAGGCGTTTCTGCAATTCCTCCCATATGCTTTCATCAGACCATTTGGCCAGATCTTCGTCCGGAGCGCACTGCAGATACAGCCGCGTGATTTCCGGACTACGCATGCTGTGCAGAGCAAACCCGCGCTCGTGGTGGCAGTAGATCAGTTCTTCGGAAGACGGCGGCGCTGCCGCCAGAATTCCGAGCCATGCGAAGGGGAAAACCCGCTCATATAGGGTTAGAGCTTCCGCTATGCTTGGGCGGCACACGCCGTGAAACCCGTCGCAACCAGCGATGAAATCACAACGAATCTCCGAAGTCTCACCATTGTTAAGAAATCGAATCTGCGGCGCAGCGGAATCAAAGTCATGAACGCTCACTCCCTCGGTATCGAAGAAAATTGCGCCCCCAGCTGCTAGCCGCGCTGCAATCAGATCTTTGACAACTTCCTGCTGGGCATAGATCGTAATCGAGCGACCCGTCAGCTCTTTGAAATCGATGCGATGACCTCGTCCGTTGAAGCGAATTTCGACGCCATCATGAATCAGTCCTTCACGCTTCATTCGGCCGCCTACGCCCACATCCGTCAGCAGCTCGACTGTGCCATGCTCGAGGACCCCGGCCCGCACTCGCTGCTCACAGTATTCCCGACTTCGAGCCTCAACCACGACCGAATCAATGCCTTTGCGATGCAGAAGATGCGACAAGACAAGTCCCGCAGGTCCGGCGCCGACGATCCCAACCTGTGTTCGCACTCTCATCGCTTCCGTCGTCGCGAATTTTTAGAGCTCCGCGGTTTTGTTTTTCCGGAAAATCTCGCCGTCACTTCTCGCGGCACAGGCCTGCTCTCAATCCGTTCCGGGTCGGTGGCAGAGAGCGCAGCCCAGACGCGGGTCTCAAGACACTCCACAGCCAGAACATTCTTGTTAAACAAGCGATGACGCACGCAAAAGCTGCTGCGGCCCCACTCGGTTATCTCAGACTCCACAGTCACCGTGTCGGAAAACCGCGATGGTGATTTGAATGTGGCCCGCACGTCGACCAGCGGAATCCCAACAATCTGGTAAGTCTTAAGCATTTCCCTCTTGACCAGACCGGCTTTTTTGAACAGCGCAGTCGTGCAGGCGTCAAAATAAGCAAAGTAGCGCGGAAAATAAACGATCTGCGCGGGATCACAATCGCCCCACTCGATATGGATTTTCTTCCGGCTAACTATGTTTGCCCTCTTGCTCACCAATACTCCTCTTCGCACGACGCCATCGCTAAGGCTCAACGGCCCGGCTGGACCTCGAAATAAAGATGATAGTGGTTGCGGCATCCGGGATTGAATTGTGCCCGACAGCCCGGGCAACGATTTTCGCTCTGCATATATTGATGGATGGTCAACTCCACGCCACAGGCGCCACAAAGAATGGCTGGTTGGCCCCATTCCCTCTCGGGCCAGACCTCGATCTGATGATCAGCGAGCGCGCTATGACAATCCTTGCAAGCATAGTAGACGCCACAGCACTTCATCTTGATCGCGATGATGTCAGTGGGTCCGTGATAGTGCTCGCAACGGGTCTGCGGACCGAGATTGACGCCGCGAACTTCTGGAAGAGTCGTCAACATGGCCTGCGCGGAAAACGAGACCTTCATCCGATTGTCATCAATTCTTCATAAAATCCGCCAATCTCCCGGGCGCGGTCCACAAAGTGGATCTCCAATATCCAGTGCCGCTTCCGGCCTGCGGCATCCGGCGTCCGCATGCGGAGATGGTTTTCAGGGTGAACATAAAGACTGATTTTATCGCCTGCGATTTTCTCGTGGGGAAACACACCAATCAGATGCCCGGCGATAGGACCACCGTACTCCCATCCTGCTTCCTCCGCCAACCCCGTCGCAAACTCATACAGCTCGGCCGCGGTGATATCAGGATGCTCGTGAAAATACTTCTTACCTTTAGCAAAGCCCTCTTCGATGTCCCGACAGAGTTTGTTCTTGATCGGATCTTGCCCCACTACAAAAGTGCGCCCAAAATCGGCTTCCCACTCCTCGAACACCGGCCCAAGATCAAGAAAGACGATGTCGTCCTCCCCAACCGTCAAGTCCGGAGGATTTTCATCGTAGGGTGCCAGAGTGTTGCGTCCTGCGCGGACAATACGTTTGTGCCAATAGCGAGAAATGCCATACATCTGCGCAGCGAGGGCAAAGATGCTCTCGTTTATCTCAGTCTCCGCTACCCCAGGCCGAATGAGTTTCTGGACTTCAACTTCCTCAAATAAAGCATGGGCCTTTTCCTGCGCATCGAGCAAAGCCGTGGCTACTGAGTCTTCCGATTGACCCGTAAAAGATTGATCCATAAAAGAGACTACGTCTAACAAAGTAGATGGGAGGCCACGATCCTCGTTCGGGTCTTAGTGGCTCAGACTCCAGACGTAGGCCGATAGCGCCTTTACTTGATCCGGCGTGAGCTGCGCCCCACCCATGGGTGGCATTGGGCTACGGAACTGCTTCGGGTTTGGAACGCCTTCCGTTATGGATTTCAGAATTCCGGCAAGGCTGCCATCGCTCCACAACCATTTTTTACCAGTGAGATCAGGACCCAGGGGAGAACCCGTCCCGTTCGCGCCGTGGCATCCCGCACAGGGCGCGCCTGCTACTTGACCGTGGTAAATGCGATCACCCAGGGCAACCATCTCCCGCGTTACACCGTCAGGGAGAGGAGCGCCTGCATCCGGATGAGTTCCCTCCGGCGGTTTGGCGGGAACTGCGACGACACTGCCCGCCGCAGCTGTTGCGCTTGGACACGGAGTTGCCGCCCCAGAACCGGCTGCAGCCCCGCCCGTGTAAACAATTCGGTAGATCCGCCCGCCCACATCGTCAGCGACGTAGAGCGCACCGTCCGGACCGACCGCGAGGCCAGAAGGACGATGTGTTGCGCCTTCTGGAGTCATTTCTGCTCCCGCAAAACCGTCCGCGAAAATCTCGCAATTGCCGGAGGCATGGTCACCAGCGAACGGCTGAAAGACCACGTTGTAGCCGCCCTGGGGATACGGAGCCCGATTCCATGAACCGTGGAATGCGACAAAAACTCCATCGCGATAGCGCGCTGGAAACTGTTTCTTGTCGTAATGCACCATCGCATTCGGGGCCCAGTGAGCAGGAAATACCGCGGCGGGAGGAAGCTTGTTCGCGCACACGCCAACCGCTTTGCCTCCATCGCCGCCGTACTCCGGCGCCAGCACCAGTTTTTGCTGGAAGGGATCGTAGTAACACTCGGGCCAGCCATAGTCACCGCCGGATTTCAGGAGCATTACTTCCTCAGCCGGCAGCGTGGCTTCCTCTTCTGGCTTGTACAGCTCGGGCCAGTTCGTATGCAGCTGATCTCTTCCGTGCTGCGAAACAAACAAGCGGCCGGAAGAGTCGATCGCAAAGCCTTCCGCATTGCGTATCCCGGTCGCGAACCGCTCAGCGGGTGAAAACATCTGGTTGGTCTCGTTCGCGTCATAACGCCAGACGCCGCCGCGAGTTTCAAGTTCAGTGCAAGGATCGGCACCAGGTATTTTAGGTTGACGATTTTTTGGCTGGCAGGAATTGGTGGCGGTAGCGACATCCACGAACATTGAGCCCTTCGCATCAATGATGAACGGATGCATGGGATGGTCTCCGCCTAGAGGCAATTTGGAGACAATGGTCTCGGAAGCGCCGGTCGGTACGATGCCGCTCGCAGGCAGCGAGTACCGCACGATTCGATCGTTGATCTCGGCGTAAATCGATCCTTTATATATTCCGATCCCTGTGCCACCGGCGCCGCCTGTCTGGGCAGTCTCACCAAAGCGTTCGATCACGCCAGCTTTTCCTGCACCGGACTTATCCTGAAGCGCGACGATAAATCCGCCGGGATGCACCGGCGTGTTGTTGTAGTACTCCCCCGACCAGGTGTTTGCGTAAACGACTCCATTAGGGGCCACGACAACGTGGCGGGCATGCCCAATGCCATCGGCAAATACAGTCGCGCAAAATCCGGCGGGCAGCTTCAGCCCGCTATTATCGTTTGAACACGCTCCGCTCTTGGTGTCCTGGCCTGAGCTGGCCTGAGTCTGGGCCGATGCCAAAGGGAGAATCAAGCAGGACGCCGTTAGCACGGCTGTTGCAGACAGCAGAGTTCTACACCTGCGTCGCATTTGCATTGGGCCCTCCGAAGACCAACGGCAAGAAAGAAAGCTGTGAGAATCGCAAAAAATATAGCATAGACGCCGTCGGTGGTGCCTTCTCGGGTTGTGCACTTTGAACCGTTGCGGAGCAATTGCGAGCAGGCTTTCCGCTTTTACGGCAAAATCACCAAGACGATGACCAGAAGCGAATGCCTCAGAATGCCTAGCTCCCAAACACATTTAAGGAAAACCGAATCCTCAAAAAGGGAAGTGTAGAGCTTGGCTGTGTCTTTGGCTTCCTTGTCGAACCACAAGTGCGGGATGATTTCATGCTTAGAAGGATATTCGTCCAAGGGCATCAGCACCGTACCGCCCTTTGAGAGTTCAGTCCAGAATGCATCGACCTCATCTTTCGTTTCGCAGGCAACGAGAAATGGCACCCAAGTCATTCGCAGCAATGTTCAGCGGCGATGCTGACCAGGTGTGATCCAGGCCGCATGGTTGGTTCACGAAGCCAGTTCGGCAATCCCGGTTAGTTCCAGGTAGTCGCTCTCAGACAATTCCAACGACGCAGCCTGAATGTTCTCCTCAAGATGAGCAATCGAAGAAGTTCCGGGGATGGGTAGCATTACCGCCGACCGCTTCAGCAGCCACGCCAACGCGATCTGAATAGGTTTTGCCTGGTGTGCCTTCGCTATCCGTTCCAACAGCTTGCCTGCCACCCGCCCTGCTCCCAGCGGGAACCAGGGGATGAACGCGATCCCGTTGGCATCGCAATAGTCAACAACGTTGTCCCATTCGCGATCGGCGAAACTGTACCGGTTCTGGACTGACACGATCGGCACAATTCTGCGTGCGCGCTCGATGTGCTCCACGGTGACGTTCGACAATGCGACCAACCGGATCTTTCCTTCTGATTGAAGATTGGCCAGGGTCTCAATCGACGCGGCGAGCGGCACCAGCGGATCGGGAATGTGCAACTGGTAGACGTCGATCCGGTCGAGACGCAGTCTCTTGAGGCTGCTTTCCACCGCCTCGCGCAAATGCGCGGGGCTGGCATCATGGGTCCACTGGTTCGGTCCAGGGCGATTCCATCCTCCCTTGGTCGCAATGACAAGGTCCTTGGGATAGGGCGCCAGCGCTTCGGCGATCAACTCTTCGCTGACGTTGGGCCCATACGAATCAGCCGTATCGATGAAATTGACTCCCAACTCGACGGCCCGGCGAAGGACGGCAATTGCGCTTGCGCGGTCCTTAGGTGGCCCCCAGATTCCGTCGCCCGTAAGGCGCATGGCCCCGAAGCCAAGACGGTTGACCGTGAGTTCACCACCCAGAGAAATTGTTCCGCTGCCAGCGGCCGGCCGACTGTTATTTTTCTCGCTCATGTTCATCCCCCCGGAAAACTTGTTCTTTCAGTTGCCATTATTTTACTCCGCGATACCAGCTTCGCGCGCATCGGGACAGGTCTGCGCCATCGGGGATGGTTCGTGCCCGACCCGCGCCAGATCGTTCGCGGCCTGAAGGCCGTTCAGGATGACGCCGTTCGAGAAGGAACTGTCCCGATGAGATCGAAGCCCCTCAAACCGGCGTCATCCTGAGCCCGGCATTAGCCGGGTGAAGGATCCGGCGCGCAGCGGGACAGGTCTGAAGTTCCTCAGCGCCGTTGGAGCAAGCGCTCTCAATCGCAAGAAGTAGGGCTACAATATCAGCTGGCCTGCGAAGGTTGAACCTTCCCAAGGGAACAGATGACCTGCTCGACACGTCGCGTATTCTTTACCAGCTGCCTGCTGCTTTTACTTGTCAGTTCGTCCGGTTCGCTTGCCAAGAACGTACCCGAGCCGGGCTATCGCATCTACGTGACCAACGAAAACTCTGGCGACTTGAGCGTTATTGACGGCTCGACTCTCGAAGTAATCGCCACGGTCCCGCTGGGCAAACGTCCGCGTGGAATACACGCCAGCCCTGACGGGAAGACGATCTACGTGGCGCTGAGTGGCTCTCCGATCGCCGGACCGGGAGTGGATGAGAGCAAGCTGCCACCACCAGATAAGACGGCCGATGGAATCGGCGTTTTCGACGTAGGCCAGAACAAAGTTCTGCGGCTTATTCAGAGCGGATCTGACCCTGAAAATTTCGACCTTAGCCGTGATGGACGCGAAATCTTTGTCTCCAACGAAGATGATTCCAAGGCCAGCATGATCGACGTAGCCAGTGGAAAGGTCACGAAGACCTTCGCCATGGGAGAGGAACCCGAAGGGGTCAAAATCACGCCGAATGGTAAGTTCGTCTATGTAACCTCGGAATCCACCGGAACGATTTCAGTCATCGATATTGCAGCGGGGAAAATTACCAAGACCTTCAAGGTGGGGAGGCGTCCGCGATCGGTCGCGTTCATGCCCAATGGCTCGCGAGCGTATGTGAACGCTGAAAATGATGGCACGGTCACTGTAGTCGACTGCGTGAAGCACGAGGTCATAAAGACCATCTCACTGGGTGAGCGCGGAGTTATCAAGCCGATGGCCGTTTTGATCTCTCACGATGCTTTAAAGCTGTACGTAAGCACCGGCCGCGGACACAAGATTTTCGTGATCGACACTGCCACGAACCGGGTCAGCGGCTCGTTTGAAGTGGGCGAACGCCCTTGGGGCATGGCTCTCTCACCGGATGGCAAGACGCTCTACACCGCCAACGGCCCCTCAAACGACGTTTCGGTTGTGGATCTGGCGAGCCAGAAAGTGGTCCGCAAGGTAAAGGTCGGCCGAGGACCATGGGGCGTCATCGTCGTGAAGCAATAACAATCGCTGCAGCTGTTCTTCACGGGCCACGTAGGGACAGCTGTCCTCAGCTGTCCAGTCGAGCGAAGCTCGACCCGGTTCTTGCTGAATGCCAAAAGCTCTCCGCCGGACAGCCGGGGGCTGCTGTCCCCACGTGGTCTGTGCTTATAGAATAATTTGGTGACGAGCCCCCATTATTACTTCTCCTTGAAGCGGAATGTGTTTCGCATTCTGAACCTTGCACTAGCAGCCATCTGTCTCGCCGTGGCGGCCTACGGACAGGCCGTCGCTCCGGTCATTACGGTTGATCACGGCCCGAATGCTCCGCAACAACTTTCGAAGCCCTATGTAATCCTCGTTTCCCTGGATGGCTTCCGCTACGACTACGCCAGGAAGTATCATGCCGACCACCTGCTTGCCCTGGCCGCTCGGGGCGCCAGCGCGCCGGAAGGGATGCTTCCCGCGTATCCTTCGGTCACGTTTCCCAACCATTACTCGATCATCACCGGACTCTATCCGGGACATCACGGCATCGTGGCCAACAGCTTCTACGATCCAACCCGGAAAGAGATCTATAGCTATCACGATGCTAAGTCGGTCGCCGACGGTTCGTGGTACGGAGGGACTCCGCTCTGGGTGCTGGCCGAGCAGCAGGGTATGCGGTCTGCTTCTTTCTTTTGGGTAGCGTCAGAAGCGGAGATTCAGGGAGTCCGTCCCAGCTACTACCTGAAGTTTGATGCAGGCATTTCCAACTCAAAACGGGTCGAGCAGGCCCTCGCCTGGTTGCATCTTCCAACGGAGCAGCGTCCACATTTCATCACCTTATATTTTTCTGACGCCGACACCGCCGGACACCAGTACGGTCCCGATAGTCCGCAAGTCGCCGACGCGGTGCATGAACTCGACCGCGAGCTCGGCAAGTTGGTGGATGGAATCAACGAATCCAGGCTGCCCGTGGACTTGATTGTGCTCGCTGACCATGGGATGGCGAAGGTCGAAGGGCAGCCGGTTTATCTCGATCAGTCCGGTTTGAACCTCGATGGCATCTCTCCGATCATAGGTTCGATTCTGTATCCGAAGACCGAGGACGACGCGGAGAAGGCTTACGAAACTCTGCGCGGAAAGAGCGATAAATTTGTGGTCTATCGCCGGGCAATGACACCGGCCGGACTTCACTTCGCGGACAATCCGCGTTCCGGCGATCCTGTGGTGGTCTCAACCGGGCCGTACTTCATCATCGGGCATCGAGATCCACAGGCGCCAGAGCATCCCGCAGTCGGCATGCACGGTTACGACCCCACCAAAATGCCTGAGATGAAAGCTACTTTCATCGCTGCTGGCCCCGACATCCGACACGGTATTGCTCTAAAGCCGTTTGAAAACGTGAATGTCTATCCACTGATCGCAAAAATCCTGGGGCTGGACATCACGAACCTGAAAACTGGCCCGATTGACGGCAAGCTCAGTGTTCTCGAGGGAATTCTGCGACCAAGTAAAAACACGGGACGCTAAATCAGACTACGTCGATTTGCCGGTGACAACTTTGCTTTCCGATTTCTCGGCTGGGTTGGCGGAATCCATGACGAGGGGTCTGTCGGTATGGAAATATTTCTTGTACGCGGAAATCCAGTCGCTCGCCATCTCGCGTTGCGCGGTGCCCAGGTCAATCGTTCCTTCACAGACCATTTGATGGAGCCGGTCCTCGAGCGCGTCTTTGACGTGCGCACCCCAGTCCGTGGATGAATATGGCTCGGGCCACAAGTTCTGCACGTCATCCGCCCCGCCCAATTCGGGTGTAATCAGGTAGTCGACCTCGTAGTCGTTCTTCAGGGCCACCGGGACCCCATATTTCTTGAATATCTCCTGCTGCATGGCCGACGAGACCAACCGGTTCATGTCGCGATGACCGGCCTCGCAAATCTCGTTCCGCGTTACCGGACGTACCGCTCCGGGCGTAAGTTCACGATTTGGAGTTGCCTGCGCTGTGACCACCACGGATTCGAACTCAGGAGACGTCATCTGCCGGTATACAGCTCCTGAAACGACTGTGACCACGATCGCGATTGCAATAACGTAAGTTCTGGCCCGCAAATTGAACATCGGAAGAAGACCGCGAAACCAGGCCACCCTCTGCGGCATAGTGGAGGCCTCCGCCAGTCGCGCCTTAAGCAGAGCCCGCGGCCCAGTAATGGGCGGCAGTCGGGGATTGAACTCAGTATGATGAACTCCAACAAAGTCACTGATCGTGTCTTCGATTTCTTTGACTCGTGCCCGGCAGGTCCAGCAGGCTTCCAGGTGGCTCCGTATTTCTGCGGACCGGCTGAGTGGAAGCTCGCCGTCTTCCAGAAGAAGCAGTTCCTGATCGGAAATGTGAATCTCTTGTCTTTGCATTCCATCACCTTCTGTTTGCACGTTCGAGGCGGGCCAGGGACCGCGTCAAGCATATGGATACGGCACCCAGAGACATGCCTAATACCTCGGCGATTTCACGATAGCGAAGACCTTCCGCTCGCAGTCGAAGACAATGCTGGTCGGATTCGGGAAGCGCACGAAGCACCGCACACAGGCGCCTTTCTTTCTCATTCATTAACAACTGCTCTTCCGCGCTGGGCGCAGGATCAAAGGCCGTTTGAACAAGAACACCATCGCTGCCTTCCCGCTGTTGTAGTCTCTGATTGGCGAAGCGCCGCTTCAATGCGAGATTGTGTCCCACGCGAAAAACCCACCCGCGCAGGTTTGCCCGCGACCGCCCTGCTTGCAAATGTTTGAACAGGGCCAGGAAAACTTCCTGGATCAGGTCCTCGGCGTCAGCAGCCCCCAAGCCAAAGGAAAGGACATAGCGAAATAGTGGATTGCGCAGCTGATCGAAAAGCTCAATGACTTCCCGCTCTATACCACGGGCGCGAGAAGACCCGGCGGTGGTCGCCGTTGAAAGCGGCAGTGCGAGCGTCGAGTCTTCAGAATGCATCGACTTGGGATCTGAGTTGCTAGGCTAAATATTACATTCCAGTCCGACTAGTGTTGTTCAGTGTTTTTTTCGAAGTGGCTCAGCTTAAAGATAGTCCTATCCTGGCGTCATCCTGAGGGACTTTAGTCCCGAAGGATCTAGCGCGCAGCGGTGCAATTGACGCTAGTACTTATCGCTTCGCGCAAGATGCTTCGCAAGCTCGGCATGACGCCGGGATGAGCAGAGGGGCTTTTCGCCTACATCGTGTTTTTTATCTGGACAGCAAGTTGGTGAAAGAGAGAATTAGACCTCCGAACAGAACTCCCAAGAGCATCGCCCAAAACCACGCCCTGCTTCGTCGTTGCAGCCACCGGTAGGAGACCTTCGGGACGGGGCGCACGACCCGAAGTTCGGGCGGGGCGGTACGGGAATTTGGTCGAGGTAAGGACATGGCTAGGTGGGATGCGGGCCTTCCCCATCGGTTGCCAGCCTCGCTAGGCCATTGCCTGAAAAATTACAGCCCGTTTCTAGGGTATTTCCTGTATTGATAATGCTCTGTAGGGATATTTCAATGGGAGTATGAAAGGCATA
Source organism: Terriglobia bacterium (assembly GCA_963812835.1). Lineage (GTDB taxonomy): Bacteria > Acidobacteriota > Terriglobia > Terriglobales > Acidobacteriaceae > JAIQFF01. Next base: position 38,041 of record CAWEWN010000004.1, on the reverse strand, counting down.
TCACAATGCCCCGTATCCCGTTGCCCGAGGTGCTACGCACGTCTCGTGCTCAGAAAAGGGCACCTTTTGGCTTACCTGGCATGCCCGAACTATCCCAATTGCCAGCGGCCGACTCACCTTCCAAAGAGACCTCAGAGGGTCAACGAGCATCTCTGCGCCGCATAATCTTCTAGGAGTTTAGGTTTTCCATAAAGCTGTTAAGGCTCTGGCGGCGTCGGCCAAGGCTCGATTAGTTTGGGTTACATCTACTCGGGTTCTTTCAACGGGTGCGCGATGGTGCCGAATTGCCCGATTGGCGACTTCCCCGGATCCGTTCATGTTTTGCAGGGCGCCGACCGATGCCTCGAAGAATTGCTTCAGATCCAGCCGCGCGCCAAAAGCTTCCTGCTTTGCCATACTTGTCCGCTCCTCGGGACGCTGCTCATTAAAGATGCAAGTCGCATGATGGGCAATACACTGAATCACTGAGTCGCAAGTTCGTGATCCCTTATTCGCCCTGCGTCGACGGACGTAGACGCCATTTGCCAGCCGTGCATCTGAGTTGAACTCTGTACGGTGCATCGATGAAAGTCCTGATAGTCGACGACAGCGCATTGGTGCGAGGAGCAGTGCGCCGCCTCTTTGAGACCGACGGCATCTTCGAGGTCTGTGGCGAGGCCGAAAATGGGCGAGAAGCAGTGGAGAAGACCTCCGAGTTGCGCCCGGAACTCATTGTTATGGATCTGGCGATGCCGCTATTGAACGGGCTGGACGCTACGCGCGCAATAAAGCGCCTAAAGCCTGGAGTTCCAGTGATCCTTTTCAGCGGCTTCAGCAATGTCATGGAGGAGCAAGAAGCCCGCTCCGTGGGCATTTCGGCCCTGGTTTCCAAATCAGACCCGTTGAGACTTATCGACGTGGCTCACCGGCTGAGAACTAGTTCGCCCATATTCCTCGATCCAACTCCCTGAGCGTGGCCTCACGACTTCAGGTTTTTCCGCTGTTGGCGTACTCGGGAGAGGCCCTGCTTGAGGTCTGCCAGCAAATCCTCGCCTTCGCTGGCAATGTGGACGGGTTCCTTTTGTCCGCGTTCCTCGCCTACCCACGCGGTCAAATCCTCGGGTGATGCACTGACGAACCGGCCCTCGCGAGTGACTGGCATCCCCTCTTTTTGCCAGCGTTGAGCCACAGAAACTGTCTGGCCGAGGAAGTTCGCGATCTCTCCCCAGCCTTTCAGGACACGGGCGTTCGACTTTGGCTTCTCTTTTGGCATTCACTTCTCAAAATTACACCATCAACTTTCAAAGCGGCCCGTTATGCGACGACACTATTCTCGCAGAATTTCTGATTTGACCTCCCATGGATACGTATAGTGGCGTGTGCCCGAAGTCGAAGGGATCTAATGCACAGTCGGCATGTAGGGGCGGGCGTCCCTCCGGTCAGCCCAGCCGTTACAATTAAGGGAACATGGCTTTCTCAGTCTCTGTCGAGTTACAGTTGATGCTGGAGGAATAAATGGAGTCTAAGAGGACCTTGCGATCAACCGCGTGGTTTGGTCGAAATGACAAAGACGGATTCATTCATCGCAGCTGGATGCGTGGGTATCCGGAAGATGTATTCGATGGACGACCGATCATCGGAATCTGCAACACCTGGTCTGAGCTGACGCCCTGCAACGCGCACTTTCGCGAACTCGCCGACCGCGTCAAGCGAGGTGTGTGGGAAGCGGGCGGGTTCCCTCTTGAGTTCCCTGTGACCTCCCTCGGCGAAACGAACGTCCGGCCGACCGCGATGCTTTTTCGCAATCTGGTGAGCATGGATGTAGAAGAATCCATCCGCGCCAATCCGCTCGACGGAGTAGTCCTCCTCTGTGGATGCGATAAGACCGTGCCGGCTTTGATCATGGGGGCCGCGAGTTGCGATCTCCCAACCATTGTGCTTTCCGGCGGCCCCATGTTGAACGGAAAGTTCCACGGCAAAGACATCGGTTCCGGCACCGCTGTGTGGCGCTTCGACGAAGAAGTAAGAGCCGGCACCATGAGCCTTGCGGAGTTCCACGAGGCCGAGGTCTGCATGTCTCGATCGGCAGGCCATTGCATGACAATGGGTACGGCCTCCACTATGGCCTGCATGGTGGAAGCACTCGGTCTTGGGCTTCCCCATAACGCGGCAATCCCCGCTTCGGACTCAAGGCGTTGGACCCTGGCCCACCTTACCGGGCGGCGCATTGTTCAAATGGTGCATGAAGATCTGCGCATCTCAACAATCCTGACCCGAAAGGCATTCGAAAATGCAGTGCGCGTTAACGGCGCCGTTGGTGGCTCCACCAACGCTGTTATCCACTCCATTGCGATCGCGGGACGGACTGGGATCGACCTCTCGCTGAGCGATTGGGACAACCTCGGCCGCGAAGTCAAGACCGTGGTCGACCTGATGCCTTCAGGGCGATTTCTCATGGAGGATTTCTATTACGCCGGCGGGCTTCCCGCGGTCATTCGTCTCCTGGGCGAGAACGGTATGCTGCATCGAGATGCGCTCACCGTCAACGGAAAGACGATCTGGGAAAACTCGCAAGACGCTCCTAACTGGAACAACGAAGTCATCCGTCCGCTGGATAACCCGCTAACTGAACATGGTGGGATTGCCGTATTGCGAGGCAATCTCGCGCCGGATGGCGCCGTGTTGAAGCCGTCCGCGGCATCGCCTCATTTGCTTCGTCACCGCGGCCCGGCCGTGACCTTCGAAAATATCGAGGACTATCACAAACGCATCGAAGACCCCGATTTAGTTGTCGACGAAAATTCCATCCTTGTACTCAAAAATTGTGGCCCTTGCGGATATCCCGGCATGGCCGAAGTTGGCAACATGGGTCTGCCGTCTAAAGTCCTCAAGCGTGGATTCACCGATATGGTCCGCATCTCGGATGCCCGCATGAGCGGCACCGCTTACGGCACCGTGGTCCTGCACGTCGCTCCTGAGGCCGCGATTGGCGGTCCGCTCGCGCTGGTTCGAGACGGCGATATGATCGAGCTCGACGTGGAAGCGAGAAAACTTCATCTCGAGGTGTCGGATAAAGAGCTGGAAACCAGACGCGCGCAATGGCGGAAGCCGGGGCCGGCCATGAAGGGCGGATACCAACAGTTGTACGTGGAGCGCGTCACGCAGGCCGACAAGGGTGCGGATTTCGATTTTCTGATCGGATGCCGCGGAGCGGATGTACCCCGGGAATCTCACTAGAGACACGGCCTAAGAAGTTTTCGGAAAGGATTTCGGAGGAGTGCACTGGGACTCGAACCAGCGGCTGATATAGACCTGGGCGTGGGCCTCGCCACAGAAATGCCGGGCGGAGGGGCTGCTGGCAGCGGCCAAATCCCACTTGATCACAGAGAGTTTCTGATCTCCGCACTCGATCACAAACCAATGGACCGGATTCTCACTGATGGTCCCGCAAATCTCGCATTGGAATTCTTTCACAGTTGACATGCCTTCTCCGTTGAGCAGTTGATGGCTTTGGCAAAAGACAAGTATAGCTATCACAAAACACGTAGGGCAGACGTCCCATCTGCCCAGCGGAGCGCAGGTCGCCTCGTTTTCGCCTGGCGAGAACCTGTCGAGCTGCGCTCGAACAGGAGATGAGGACGTCTTCCTCTACGTGGTTCTTTGGAGGTCTTTACTGCGCCGGTGCAGCTGGAGCCTCGTAGTCCACTCCATTGATCGGCTTTCGATTATGCCAAGCCCGCCTACGAAAAGCCGCCGAAAACGCGTGCGTAAGTCCACTCAAGCGGTCCAAACTGCAAAGTAGCCGATTGCAGAGAACAAGAACGATCTCTCCCTAGTTCTTTCGAGTGCCAAATTTGTATTGCGACGATTTACTTCTTGTTCTGGAGGTCGAACAGCGCGTGGGGATCATGCGCCGACGCGCGGCCCGCCCAGATCCATGCGTATCGGCTAAGCACCGACCCGAGTAAAAAACAAACGGCAGCCGCGTAACGACCCATATGGGAAGCGCCCCAAAAAGCCCGCAGCAAGAGCGCCGCAGGACCCTCCAGAAATCCCGCGATGCGGAGCGTCGTTCCCGATCTGCCATGATGCAAAGGCGCATCGACAGGCCGTTGCCGCACTTCCAAAACAATCTCGATCAACGTCTCTGTCCCTGATGCGACGAAACCCAGGATCTGGGTCGCAGGTATCAAGAAGCCCGTCAGCTCGAGAATCGCCGCTGAGCCTCCGAGGCCGGAGGTCAGGAAATGTGCGGGGAGCAGCTCGCGATTCTGAGACCACACCGGGATGGCAGTGGCTCCGATCAAGACCCCTGTATAACTGGCGAGGAGCAGACCAGTAATTGCTGCCGCTGCCTCCAACAACCAAAGTACTGAAATCAACAACGGATTTGTAAAACCTCGCAGAACCAGCTCGAAGCACAGCACGGCGAGAAAAGCAAAATTCGAAAACACCACCAGAATCCAGGCTCCCATAGACATCGCCGATTGAAGTTTGAAGACCCGCAACATGTTCAGGAAGCGGGCAGGTCTGCCAAGATCGGCGATCAGAAGCATCGGACAAATCGAAGCACCGATGAGTCCAATCCAGAGACAAACCCGAACCAGCGCGGGATCGCTGTGAAACAGTTGCGCGACGAATCCAATGCAGGCGGAAACTCCGGAGATGCCGCCGAGAAAGAAATAGAGCGGTATCGGCCAGCTCCAGACAGGGGCCTTAAGGAGGGGCAGACCGTAGTAGCTTTCTCCGGCCTGGGCGGACGCCTGGGCCGGGCCAGCCTGTAGGGCAGCTTCCCGGATTTCGTCGAGGCGCTTCTCTGTGGCTTTAGGTTTCGCGGACGATTTCATATTGCTGAATTGATCGCGATCTACACCGTCGGGGTGAGAAACCCGATAACTCAAATTGCAAACGCAATACAGACAATTGTAAAAAGAATGGCAGCGGAGCAAAGTGCCGAAGTCCAGGCACTCTTCAGATAAGCCGTGGGCACTTCAGGGGCTGGGGGAAGGTTGTAAGCCTCTGGTTCTCCCAAAATTATGAAGGAGGCATTAATTCCGCCAACGCTGGTTTCCTGTGGATCATAAATACGCGCATCGGTATATCCGCGTTCGTGCAGTTCCTGCACGCGGTTCTTTCCGCGCTGCTTAAGTTCGTCCAGATCGCCGAACTGAATGGATTGCGTAGGGCATGCTTTCGCGCAGGCGGGAATAAGTCCGGCTTTTTGCCGGTCGTAACAGAACGTGCATTTGAAGGCGCGCCCATCATGCGGCCGTTTGTCGATCACTCCGAAGGGGCAGGACACAACACAGTATCCGCAACCATTGCAGACATCCGGCTGAACAAACACCGAACCGACTTCGGTCCGCACGATTGAGCCCGTTGGACACGCCTCAAGGCAGCCTGCATTGGCACAATGCTTGCAAACGTCGGAGAGAAAAATCCATCGGAACGGATCTTTGGTGTCGGCGATCTGAGGTCCGGCGACAGAAGGCTGCTCCAGAAAAAGCACGTGCCGCCAGGTCGAAGCTCCCAGACTCTTCGTGTTGTCGTAGGAAAGCCCGCTCCATACCAGCCCATCTTCGGGAACTTCATTCCATTCCTTGCACGCGACCTCGCAGGCTTTGCACCCGATACACACCGTCGCATCTGTCAGAAAACCAGTACGGGCCATCGGAACTTATCCCTTCTCCGGTTGAAGTTCGCGAATCTCCTTGGAGCTCATCGATTGCTTGCAGGTTCGTCTCGCGTTTCCCGCGAATCACATTGCACAGAAGCCCCTTGGTTTCCATGATCCGCACATTCGGCTCCTCCGAAATCGCGACGAGATCGTTGCCGATATCGCCTTTCACCAGTCCCGAATATCCCCAATGAAACGGAAGCCCGACCTGATATACGGGTTTGCCTTCAATAGTGAGCATCTGCATTCTCGGCGTAACCAGCGCGTGCGCTTCAATGGCTCCGCGCGCAGTCACGATGGTTACCCATTCGCCCGGCGTGATCGAGAGCTGTTCTGCCAACTCAACAGAGATCTCGCAGAACATCTCCGGCTGAAGTTCCGCGAGGTGCGACAGAGTGCGCGACATCCCTCCGGCGGTATGATGCTCCGTGAGCCGATAAGTCGTCAAAACAAATGGAAACTTTCGGTCTGGCGACATTGCATACTCATTCCCAGCGCGTGTCTTTCTTTGTGACACAGGATTCGACTGCCGCTCTGGATAGATGGGATTCCGAACCGGGGATTCAAGTGGTTCGTAATGCGCCGGTAGCGGTCCATCATTCAGGCCTACTGGTACCCATATCCATCCGAAACCATCGGCATGCAGGATGAATGGCTTGTCTCCCGCTAAAGCCGCGTCGCCGACTGCACCTTTTGGAGGTTGATAGTCGGGAGGCTTGGTCGCAACAAAATCAGGAACATCGTTGCCCGTCCATTTTTTGTTTTCCTCGTCCCACCAAACCAATTTCTTTCGTTCGCTCCACGGCTTTCCATCCGGACGAGCTGAGGCCCGGTTGTATAGGACCCTGCGATCGGATGGCCACGCAAATCCCCATCCGTGGCCGTGAAAGTCCCTGGACGCACGTTCGTTCGACCGATTCTCACCGGGCTTGGGAAAGACACCCGAATAAATCCAGCAACCACAGGCGGTCGATCCGTCCGCTTTCAGTGAAGTGAATCCCGGCACCAGTTCCGCAGTTGCGATGGTGCGTCCGTTGATTTCCTGCAGGATTTCTTCTGCTACCACTTCACGGTGCTTACCTTCCGTCGAATAATCCCAGGTAAGAGCGAGAAGACCCGCATTGCGCGGACGCGGATCGCGTTTCGCTTTCTCCTTCAGAATCACGCCGAGATGGTACATAAACCAGTTTTCGCTTCGGCAATCCCCGGGCGGATCGACGGCTTTCTCACGCCACTGCAGCAACCTTTGCGTGTTGGTAAACGTTCCTTCCTTCTCCGCATGTCCGGCGGCCGGCAACAAAAACACCTCTGTCGGAATTTCTTCAGTCTTTAGTTCGCCCCGCGTCACTTCGGGCGATGCGTACCAAAAAGAGGCAGTTTCAGTTTCGACCATTTCCCGTACGACCAGCCACTTCAACTTTCCGAGTCCGCGGCGCTCCATTCCAGAATTCGGACCGGCGACCGCGGGATTCTGGCCCATGACAAACAAACCGTCCATCTTTCCATCCAACATGTCCAGCCAATAACCCTGGTGCGAGTGGTCCCCGGTAACGCGCGGCAGCCAATGGAACCCGAAATCGTTTTCCGGTTGTGCTGCTTCGCCGTAATAAGCCTTCAGCAAGCTCACAATATATTTGTCTGTGTTGTTCCACCAACCCGTGCGGGCCCCATACTTTGCGATGTAGTTGGCGAGAGTTCTCGATTCCTCTCCAAATTTCGGCATGCTCAGGTACCCGGGAAGGATGTCATAGAGTGTGGGTACATCCGTCGATCCTTGAATCGAGGCATGGCCACGCAAAGCCATGATGCCTCCGCCCGGGCGACCCATATTCCCCAACAGCAATTGCAGAATCGCCGCACAGCGAATCATCTGCACGCCACTCGAATGCTGCGTCCAACCAAGTGCGTAACAAATGGCGCCGGTTTTTTCGGGCCCCGATGCTTCGCAAAAGGTTTTGGCGGCATGCAGGAAGGCGTCTTTGGAAACGCCGCAGTATTGTTCGACCATCTCAGGCGTGTAACGCGCAAAATGTTTCCGCAATAATTGGAAAACGCAACGCGGATGCTGCAAGGTGACGTCCTGCGTATAACCGTTTAGATCAGGCGATACGTTGGCACCGTGTTGCGCGTGACCGCCATGGCTTCCTCCAGGGGCCGTTGCTTGCGTTTTTCCTCGTTCCACGCCTTCATACGACCAGCTGTTCGGATCGTAGAATTTCTTCTCCTCATTCCAACCCGAGAAGATTCCACCCAGGTCCTCGGTATCCTTGAAGTCATCGGCGATGATCACGCTTGCATTCGTGTAATGCACAACGTATTCACGAAAGAACAATTCATTTTCCAGGACATAATTTATCAACGCTCCCAGGAAAAGAATGTCAGATCCCGCTCGCAACGGCACCCAGATGTTGGCCACGGCGGAAGTCCGGCTGAAGCGCGGGTCTACGTGAATAACCTTGGTCCCGTGCTGTTCCTTGGCTTCCATCACCCACTGAAATCCCACGGGATGGTTCTCCGCCATGTTCGATCCCATGATGAGAATCGCATCGGAGTTCAGCAAATCTTTAGGCGACGAAGTTGCTCCGCCGCGTCCGTAGGTTGTGCCCAGACCGGGCACGGTCGAGCTATGTCATATGCGGGCCTGGTTGGAGATGCACACCATCCCGAGGCCCCCCGTGAACAATTTCTTGATGAGATAGTTTTCTTCGTTGTCGAGTGTCGCGCCGCCCAGGTGGGCGATCGCCTTGGTTTGCATCAGGCTCTGTCCGTCTTGTGATTCGACGAACGTCCGCTCGCGGCTTTCCCAGATTCGGTCCGCGATCATCTCCATCGCTTTGTCCAGATCGAGTTCTTCCCATTCTTTGCCGAACGGACGGCGATACTTCACCTTCGTCACTCGTTTAGAGTGCGTGAGCAGTTCGAAGCTGTCCGCGCCTTTAGGGCAGAGCCGCCCGCGGGAAATCGGCGATTCGGGATCGCCTTCAATCGAAACCAGCTGACCGTTCTTGTGAAAGATGAGCTGACCACAGCCCACGGCGCAGTACGGACATACCGACCGGGCGATTTCCGCTCCGTCATTCTTTGGACGAAGGGTCTGCGTACGGTGGCTCATCGCTTCCGGTCCGGTGCCATCTCCCCCGTGCAGGATCTGACGAAGCAATGGCCACTGAAGCGCAAATTCCTTAATCATTTTGACCTCACCAGGGTGTCCGCGAGTACTCAGCCCTTAAGATGCTTCACTACTATTTCGGGGCCATAAAGTTTTTTTGGTGCAACGTCGTATGACGATCATTTCGGTTGCACTGCGCGGCGCGGCGATCCCGCAATCAGCAAGACGGACATCATGTGCAATACCGTCTGATACGCGCTTGCCTTGTCGGCCTCTGTACGGGATTTGATACTCCGCATTTCACGAGAACGGGGCCGAGGACACACAGGCAGTCCGTTCGCGCTTGAAGCTGTCGTGATTTCCACATTAGATACAATATATTGTATTGACACCCGATGGTACCCATCATATGCTGCTTTTCGTTGTCGGCGCGCCTGACCAGCGCTTAATAGGGAACCTGGTTAAAATCCAGGGCTGCCCCGCAGCGGTAAGCGAAAGCGACAGCCGTAATCAGCACTGATCGTCATCAACGATCGGGAAGCTACGGCCAGTAGAAACTCAGCCACAAGCTGAAAGGTTCGCAAGCCCGAAGACCTGCCGGTGACACGCGCTTAACCGTGCGTTGCCAGGACCTCCGAGGGGAGGCATCCGGTGGGTCGCGCTGACTGACGATCCTCCTCTTAGCAATCTCCTCAGAAATCCTGAGCCTTTCTCCGAGGGAAGCTCATGTCCGCACAGAGTTCAATCAACGCGCTTTCCGGTATTTCCTTAGTTCCACCCGCCGCATCCAGTGAGCCCGAAGTCCGGACTGCCATGCGAGTACGGAAACGCAACGGTTCATTCGAGCCGGTGGATGTCAACAAAATCGTGCGCGCCGTCGCACGCTGCTGTGTCGGCCTGACGGAAGTAGACGCCATGCGCGTGGCGACCAAGACCATCAGCGGACTCTACGACGGAGCCACCACCGCTGAACTGGACCGCCTTTCGATCCAGACTGCGGCGCTTCTGACCGCGGAGGACCCGGAGTATTCCAAACTGGCGGCCCGCCTGCTCGCGACATATATAGATAAAGAAGTGGCCAATCAGGAAATCCACTCCTTCTCTCAGTCCATCGCCACGGGACAACGGAACGGTCTGATCGACGAAAATACCGCGGCTTTTATCTCTGCCAACTCCCGCAAACTCAACTCGGCCATCGAACGTACGAGCAACGATCTGTTCGACTTCTTCGGATTGCGCACACTCTACGACCGCTATCTCCTGCGGCATCCAGAGACGCGCGCCGTCATTGAGACGCCGCAATATTTTTTCCTGCGGATCGCCTGCGGAATCTATCAGCGTGTTCCCGATGCGCTGGATTTCTACCGTCTGATTTCCTCGCTCGACTATCTGCCAAGCTCGCCGACCCTGTTCAATGCAGGCACGCGGCGGCCGCAGCTTTCTTCCTGCTTTCTGCTCGATTCCCCGCTTGACCAACTTGACGCCATCTACGCCAAGTACACGGATGTGGCGCTGCTCTCGAAATACGCCGGCGGAATCGGCATCGCCTACCACCGCGTGCGTTCGCGCGGCTCGCTGATTCGGGCCACCAACGGCAAGTCCAGCGGGATCACGCCCTGGCTGAAAACATCTGGACTCTTCCGTGGTCGCGGTCAATCAGGGAGGCAAGCGCAAGGGAGCTTGCTGCGTCTATCTTGAAACCTGGCACGCGGACCTCGAAGAATTTCTCGAACTGCGCGACAACACCGGAGACGAAGCCCGCCGCACCCACAACCTGAACATCTCCAATTGGATCCCCGACCTGTTCATGCGGCGTGTGGAAGAAGATGGCATGTGGTCGCTGTTCGATCCCAAGCTGGTCCCTCACTTTACCGACTTGTTTGGCGAGGCCTTTGAGGCAGCCTATGTTGAGGCCGAATCAAAAGCGTTGTTCGAGAAACAAGTAAAAGCGCGCGAGCTTTATGCCCGCATGATGAAGACCCTGGCCGAGACCGGCAACGGTTGGATGTGCTTCAAAGATGCAAGCAATCGCAAGTGCAATCAAACGGCGATGCCGGGCCGCACCGTTCATTTGTCGAATCTGTGCACCGAGATCGTTGAGGTGAGTTCGAAGGACGAGACTGCGGTTTGCAACCTGGGGTCCATCAACCTGGCTCGCCATCTAACCGGTGGCAAGTTTGACTTTGAAAAGCTCGCCGCGACCACGGTAGCGGCGGTTCGCCAGCTCGACCGCGTCATCGACATCAACTTCTATCCCATTCCATCGGCGAAAGACTCTAACCTGCGGTGGCGGCCGGTAGGTCTCGGCATCATGGGCCTTCAGGATGTTTTCTTCACTCTGCGCCTCCCTTTCGATTCGCCGGAGGCACGCGAGCTGTCGCGCAAAATCCAGGAAGAAATCTACTTTTGGGCGCTGAACACCTCTGCCGACCTGGCCGAGCAGTTCGACCCTCATCCAGCGTTCCCGGAAACCCGCACGGCGCAAGGGGACATTCAGATTGATTTCTGGAAGGTTTATCCCACCAACTCCGAACGGTGGGAGAAACTCCGCGATCGCATCAAGCGCACCGGTTTGAGAAACTCATTGCTGATCGCGATCGCGCCCACCGCAACAATCGCGTCCATCGCTTCCGCCTTCGAATGCATCGAGCCCCAAGTGTCAAATTTGTTCAAACGCGAGACCTTGTCTGGCGAGTTTCTTCAGGTCAATCGATATCTGGTGAATGAGCTGAAAGCGCTGGGCCTGTGGACGGAGGACATCCGTAACAAGATCAAATTGGCGGAGGGATCGATCCAGGGCATCGATGAAATTCCACAGGAGATTCGCACGATCTTCCGCACAGTCTGGGAAGTTCCTATGCGGGCGCTCATTGACATGGCGGCGGACCGCGCCCCCTACATCGACCAGAGCCAGTCGTTGAATTTGTTTGTCGAAAGCCCCTCCATCGGCAGGTTGTCTTCCATGTACTTCTACGCCTGGAAGCGGGGGTTGAAGACGACCTACTATCTGCGCTCGCGTCCGGCCACTAAAATCGCCAAAGCTCCCGCCAGTCAACCGACTAGCCCGGTGAGTTCGGTCGCATGTTCCCTGGAAAATCCGGAGAGCTGCGAGGCCTGCCAGTAACTTCCATTAAACATTTTAGGAGCCCATCATGATTCTCGATCCCGGATTCAACCTCACTCTGCGGCCGATGAAGTATCCCGCGTTCTACGAACAGTATCGCAATGCGATCAAAAACACCTGGACAGTCGAAGAAGTGGACCTCGCCTCCGACATAGCGGACCTCAACCAGCGCCTCAACCCGGCGGAGCGTCATCTGATCAATCGCCTGGTTGCGTTCTTCGCCACCGGAGATTCAATAGTCTCCAACAATCTGGTGCTCAATCTGTACAAGCACATCAACTCTCCCGAGGCGAGGATGTACCTGTCCCGTCAACTTTATGAGGAGGCGGTGCACATCCAGTTCTACCTCACTCTTTTGGACACTTACATCGCCGACCATGGCGAGCGCGCCGCTGCATTCGCGGCGGTAGAAAACATCCCGTCGATTCAAAAAAAGGCGCAGTTTTGCTTGCGCTGGATCGACTCCATCAACGAACTAAGCGAGATTCAGACGCCGGAGCAACAGAAGTCATTTCTGCTGAATCTTGCCTGCTTTGCCGCCTGCATCGAGGGCCTGTTTTTCTTCGCGGCGTTTGCCTACGTATATTTCCTGCGCTCGAAGGGTCTTTTGAACGGGCTGGCAGCAGGCACCAACTGGGTATTTCGCGACGAAAGCATGCACATCAACTTCGCCTACGAGGTCATCAACACGGTGCGCGGAGAAAGTCCCGAACTGTTCGACACCGATTTCGAACAGAAGATCGTAGCCATGCTGGAAGAAGCGGTAGATTGCGAAACCTCATTCGCTGAAGACCTTCTCGGTCAAGGTGTGGCCGGACTCTCCCTCAACGACATGCGCGCTTACCTGGAGTCCGTCGCCGACCAGCGCCTGCAGGCCCTCGGTATCAAGAAGCGTTATGGCACGCGCAATCCTTTTTCCTTCATGGAGCTTCAGGATGTGCAGGAGCTGACCAACTTCTTCGAGCGGCGCGTCTCCGCTTATCAGATTGCGGTCAGCGGCTCAGTCGCGTTGCATGAAGAGTTCTAAGCGAAATTATTGGCGGCTCCCCGCGACTCCGGCCTCCTACTTTCTGCCGAAGATCACCCTGACGCCGCCAAACACGGTTATAGGAGCGCCAGGCGCCAAAAAGGTGCTGCTGCGGACCGGAAATTCTGTGTCGCCGTCAAAAGTAATTGGCCCAAAGGGTTGCGCAGTGAACTTCCCGCTGCTGTCGTATGGTGTCGTCGCGAGTTGCCCGGCGGTGTAGTAATGCCGATTCAGAAGGTTATCAACCCGGCCAAACAGTTCGAAATAGCTGTTAATTTTATAGCGAGCCCCTAGATTGACAACCCCGTAGCCTGGACTCTTTCCAGGTCCAAGGAAAAAAACTCCATCGGGTTGATGTAGGTTGTTTTCGTTGCCGCGCACGTAGGAAGCGCTGATCAGGTTGAAGTCGGCGTCGATCGATAATTTTCGAAACAGTTGATATCCGGCGAACAGTTTCAGCATGTGTTGCGGCACCTGCGGAATTTGATCGCCGGGTTCAACTGTGATGTTCCCGCCGTCCGGTACACCCACACCACCATCCAGTGCGTTGCTGTTCGTACTATTGCTCCCGCTGCCTATGACCTGCGAGCTCTGATATGTCGCACTTAGAAACGTATATTCGGCGCCGGCGTTCAGTTTTTGCCCGCTGTAAGAAAGACTCCCGTCTACGCCTTGTCGACGTGTCTTCCCGAAGTTCTGGAAGAATCCGAAACCCGTCTGCTGCGAAGCGACAAAGAGCAGATCGTTGTAGTTGTCTCCGTGGAAGTAGTCCGCGTTCCAGTGGAATGCTCTCGCGCCACCGCGCACACCCACATCGACGGTGCGGCTGACCACTTGCTTTAATGGAGGATCGCTAACCAGTGCGTTCGGCAAGCTGCAAGGAAAGTTCGCGTCCGCGCACCCGAGCTCCGTCGATGTCGGGGCGCGACTGGCCTCGCCGTAGTCGACGTAAGCGTTCAACAAGTCTGACGCTTTGTAAACCACGCCCGCGGATGGATTGAAGCGCTCATATACGTTGACCGCCGTGAGAGAGCCGCGGTAGTCAACCGGAGGCAAACGGTCAATGTTATTAATGTTGGTATGGTTGTAGCGACCTGAAGCCGTGAACACCCACTTTCCAAGCGAAACCGTGTCCGTAACGAAGACGCTTGGCGTGTTGGTCGTACCGTGAAGATTGACCCGATTGTCCTGCGGCTCGTCGTCTACCTCGGTTGACCCATCCAGAAACGTCGGAATGCGAGTCACCGTAATGCCATCCGGGTTCAGGTAACCATATTGACCGGTCTGCACAAAGGTCAAAGTGCCGTGGTCCCATCCCGCACCGACGGCGAGACGATTGTGTGCCGTATTCCACGAAATCATGCCGGAAACGCCATACGCATGTTGCTTGTCGACTGTATCGGTGTCCACACCTGTACAGGCCGAGCCAGGTTCATCCTTCTCAAGCCCTTGCGCGATACAAAGAAGAAAAGGAAATGGCGTGTTCTCTGGCGTGATTACTGGAGGGAAAGGAATGCCTGCGTCAGTGAGGGCCTCCTGGTCTTCCGGACTCAACTCGTAAAGCGATTGGTCGAACGAATCATCATTGATATCGCCGTTGGTCGTGTTAGTTCGTACATATCGGAAATAAGCATTACCAGTAATGCTGACGCTATTGGTCAGGCTCTGCGTAACGTTCAAGGTCAGAAAAGGAGAATGCTGTTTGGTCTGGTCCGGAATGCTATACACGCTGTCGTAGCCGTGGTTGAGGCCAACGGTTCGATCGATCGCGCGAAAATCCTGCGTGCCATTTCCTGTGAGATCGTTAATGGCGTAACCGCCCGACAATAAGATCGACGTCCGGCCTCGGGTGTATCCAAGTTTCGTGAAAAACTGACGAACGCTCGAGGGTGAAGCGACACGCCATCCGTCCTCATTGAATATTGTTGTGGCGGCGTACCAGTTCAAACCTGCGTTATTGTTTCCACCATATTCCGCGTCCAGCCCTCTTCGGCCGAAATTTCCTCCGTACCCGCTGATGGCGAAACCGGGCGCTGAATTTCCGTCTTTGGTTTGCACGGCAATCGCTCCGCCGAGGGTATTGAGGCCATACACCGGATTTGAACCCGGAATGAGTTCCATCGAGTTGATAGCTAATTTTGGGATCAAATCCCACGACACCACATCGCCGAACGGTTGATTTTGCCGTACGCCATCGAGATAGACGGATAGGCCCGCCGGAGACCCGACCAGTGGAGAAGCCGTATAGCCGCGGTAATTCACGTCAGGTTGAAATGGATTGTTCTGGTTTTCGTTCACGTATACGCCGTTCAGCCGGCGATTCATCGCGTTGGTTAAGTCGATGGCATTGGTGTCCTCAATCGTCCTCGCGGTCAGGGTCTGAACGGGGACCGGAACATCAGACAATGGAACATCGGGGGCTCCAAACGGTGCTGAACCGACGACGTTTATTGTTGTGGACACATTGCCAATCCGAAGCCTGACATCGTGACGGATAGGCGTCGCAGACTGCACCTGAAAATCAATAATTTGCGTAGAGAAGCCCGGATGACTCAGCTTCAGACGGTATCGCCCGTAGGTCAAGCCCGAAATGGTGAGCAGACCGCCCGCGTCCGTGTGAACATCGCGCTCCTGATCCTGAGCAGGCCCTGCAAGCGTACCGTCTGCCACTATCGGGCGGCCATTCGGATCTCTCACCTGCATCCGGATTTCCCCGGCGCCAGCCTGGCACAGCCGAACTCGCCTTTTGGCCCCAAACGCTGGATACCAGTGACAGAAAGAGAGCAAAGGCCACAACGAGCAGACGAAATTTAAGCGACATCCATGGCATCCCCGATTGAGTGCTTCGCTTCTCCTGCTAAATTCCGCCAGGCCTCGATTTGTTCACTGCTTTTTTGATCTTTTTTGTGCCCATCAAAACGGATTGCGTTCTGAATCGGCGAAATTGCGTCCATCCGTTTCCGGGATATACTTTCGGCCCGGGCCTTCAGGGGGGCCAAAGGCGACATGGAGACAACCAAGCGAGCCTGGGTTGTGGCCACTCTCGACACCAAGAACGACGAAGCCATCTATGTATGCACTCTGCTCGAAGCTGCCGGAGTACCCGTAGCATTGGCAGATCTCTCCACGTCAGGCAGTTCGGTCCCTGCAGCGACGCGGATACATTTTTCGCCAGAAGACATCGCGGCCCACCACCCACAATCCCGGAGCGCAGTATTCACCGGCGACCGGGGAACTGCAATCGCTGCAATGAGCGATGCGTTTGAGCGTTTCGTCAAGAGTCGCAATGACATCGGTGGCATGCTGGGCCTGGGCGGATCCGGCGGCACAGCCTTGATCACACGTGCCATGCGAGCCCTGCCCTCCGGTGTGCCCAAGCTGATGGTTTCGACGATGGCCTCGGGCAATGTTTCCGCGTACGTCGGTGCCTGTGACATCACGATGGCTTATTCCGTGACTGACATGACAGGCCTGAACCGGATCTCTCGCCGCGTTCTGGGCAATGCAGCACACGCGGTCGCGGGCATGATGCTGCACTCCGTCCCGGAGGCAAGTGAGGAGCGCCCTGCCATCGGGCTCACCATGTTCGGCGTGACTACAGCCTGCGTTCAGCAGATCTCCCGCCTGCTCGCTGACCGCTTCGACTGCATCGTCTTTCACGCCACCGGCACCGGCGGCCAGTCAATGGAAAAGTTGCTGGATGATGGCTATCTTGGCGGCGTACTCGACATTACCACGACCGAGGTGTGCGATCACTTGTTCGGCGGCGTGCTGGCCTGCACCGACGACCGCTTTGGTGCTGTCGCTCGCACCACAGATTCCCTATGTTGGTTCCTGCGGGGCCCTCGACATGGTGAACTTCGGGGCGCCAGAGACCGTGCCCGAACGCTATCGGGGACGAAAGTTTTACCAGCACAACCCGCAGATCACGCTGATGCGGACTACGGTCGAGGAAAATATCCGCCAGGCCCGGTGGATTGCCGAGCGGCTCAATCAGTGTGAGGGGGAAGTGAGATTTCTGTTGCCCACAGGCGGCGTTTCGGCGTTAGATGCGCCAGGACAGCCCTTCTGGGATCCAGCTGCGGATGCAGCTTTGTTCGAAACGCTGACCGCCGAACTGAAGCAGACGAGCCGGCGGAAACTGCGGCAGATTCCGTATCACATCAACGATCCCCAGTTCGCGCAGGCGGCAGTCGAAGAATTCCTGGCGATTGCCCAGACGAACACCGTCTTAAGGAAATAATGCATGCCACACTTTGCGCGTGAGGAATTGTTGGCGAAGTATCGGGAAATGATTCGGCGCCGCCAGCCGATTATCGGCGGCGGAGCCGGCACCGGGTTGTCGGCCAAGTGCGAAGAAGCTGGCGGCATTGACCTGATTGTGATCTACAACTCTGGCCGCTACCGCATGGCCGGCCGGGGTTCGCTGTCTGGACTGCTGGCTTATGGCAATGCCAATGACATCGTGATGGAAATGGCGAAGGAAGTCTTGCCGGTAGTCAAGAAAACGCCCGTGCTGGCGGGAGTAAATGGCACCGACCCCTTTTGCCAGTTCGACAACTTCCTCGACAGCGTCGCTGCTATCGGCTTTTCTGGCGTGCAAAACTTTCCCACCGTTGGATTGATCGACGGAGTCTTCCGCCAGAATCTGGAAGAAACCGGAATGAGCTACGCGCTGGAGGTCGAGATGATCCGCCTGGCCCACGAAAAGGATCTCCTGACGACCCCTTATGTTTTCGATCCATCACAGGCGGCCACCATGGCGAAGGCCGGCGCGGACATTCTAGTCGCCCACATGGGCCTCACCACTGGCGGCACGATCGGCGCAGAAACCGCGCTGGCGCTCGAAGCCTGCGCCGGCCGGATCGATGCCATCGCCGAAGCCGCGCTCGACGTACGCTCCGATATCATCGTGCTTTGCCACGGAGGCCCGATCGCTGAGCCCGCCGACGCCGCTCTCGTGCTCAGCAAGACTCGCCATTGTCATGGCTTCTATGGCGCGAGTTCCATGGAGCGGCTCCCCACCGAAAAGGCCATCACGAAGCAAACCCAGGATTTCAAGCGAATCAGCTTTTAGCGACGGAGGGAAAATGCCGAACACGGTTTACATCAGCGCGGTGATCGATGCGCCGGTTGAAGAGGTATGGAAGATCATGCGCGACTACAACGGTATGCCTTCGTATCATCCCGGAATCAAACACAGCCTGATCGAAGATGGCCGGCCGAGCGATCAGGTTGGCTGCGTGCGCCGCCTCACGCTGGCAGAGGGTTTTGTGCGGGAAGTTCTGCTCTGCATGGACGACCTCAATCACATCTTCACCTACGAAATAATAGAGGGCACCCTTCCGGTTCGTGGCTACGTGGCGGGAGTCCGTCTACATCGCGTCACCGAGGGCAACCGCACATTCGCGGAGTGGTGGGCCGATTTCGAAGTAGTGGGAGCCGACCGCGACGCCGTGATTGCGCAGATCGGAAACAACGTCTTCGCCGCCGGCTTTAGCGCGGTCGCAGCGAAACTGGCTGGAAAGTAGTCTAGCGCGATAAGAGTCAGTCGATTCGATCGTTGTCGCAACAGCGGCTCACGGCTAATGATGTGTTCTTTCGCTAGGGACAGGCTGCGGAGCGAAACTATACTCGCCGGGCCGCTACCTAACAGGCGGCGCGGCCACCGTCATGCCATGACGGCGGAAGACGTCCATCATTCTCGCCCGATCGGGCGGGCCGCCGGCTGCTACTGCAATTACTTCCGCCGCTTCTCGGAAGTATGCGGGGCCCATTATCGCAGGAGATATGACGACGAGCTGTTTCACATCCTCGCTGCCGAGATTATCGAAGCGGTGTACCGTGCCTCGGGGAATGCACAGCGCCTGTCCGGGACCAACCTCGATGGTCGTGCCGTCAATCGTCCAGGTAAGGACGCCCTCGATACCGTAGAGGATCTCCTCGTAGGCATCGTTCTTGTGGGGCGGTGCCTCCAGCTTCTGACCGACCGGAACGAGAATCTCGAACACTGAGACGCTTCCACTGGAATCATCGCCGGTGAGGAGGAATCGGATACCTAGCGGACCAATCTTGATGATCTCTTCCGAAGCATTGACTCTGGTAGTACGTTGCTGCATTGGTCGTCCCCTTCGAATGAAGTTATCTCTTATCAGCGACTGGTGCTACATCCAAGCCGCGCGAGACCGAAAAGGTGTGCACCAAACCGCTCGCGGGGGCGATCTCCATTCGTGCCCGCCCATCGCGTTCGCTTGCATTCCACCAGTCGTGCCATAGGTTGGGCTCTCCTATGACGAGGCCGCCTCTATTGCCGCAGCGGATTAGTTCCGGTTGGCCGACAGTCCGGGAGTTAAAATTCCAAGCACACCGATGATACTCTCGGCGGTACGCTGAAACGCTCCATAGGCGCCAAGTTCGGTTCTTCTACCTGCTACTCCTGCCAGTTCCCCGGCGGACACTTCCAGCCTAGCCTTCCGTTTCTATAAGGCCACCAGCATAGAATCGGCCGTTTGTCGGTTGAACGGATTCCTCTTTCTGGACTTTGCGAGATTTAAGTCGTCTACGAAGATTCTGTCTTGGTTACTTAATCGAAAAACAGGATCTTGATTCGTCAGCGAGATCTGTTGTGAGTGAAACGGCACCGGCCTCGATTTGGAGGGCAACGTATGAAGGACATACTTTTTACCGCGCTCACCTGCCTCGTGCTTGCTTTCATCTCACCGGCCGTCGGCGCCTCGGTGACCGTAAAACTCCTGGGCCGCCTGGTGGCGCCCTTCCGCTCGAACCCTTTTCTACAAAACCGCGCGACGCCATGCCACCTCGGATTCGCTCGTTGCTTCCTGCCCAACGCTTCCACTACGTCAGTCCGTTCGGTTTTGGAAGCTGAACCAGCTCCGGTGATCGAAGACCCCTCCCGAGTCGTGACTTTACAGCTTCGTGCGTTGCACCGCGGTCCCTTCGCGCATCACTGGCTGGAGGTCGAAAGTTCTAGGGGAAAAATGACGCTTGGCTTCGGTCCCGCCACACTGCCATTCATCGACGCCGGACAAATTTCTTTGCAGGACAGCTATGGCAACATCGAGCGGATCTCGGGAATGCACCCTCTTCCAGTCTTGGGCCTGCCACCCCTGAACTATCGATACGCTAAAACGCCGGGTGCTGGGCACCCGCTCGGCGAACCGATTCAGCTAACTGTTGCGCAGGCAGACGCACTCATTCAGAAGTTCCGTCACCCCAGGTTCGTCGGGCCATACATCCCCATTTTTCATGACTGTCGAACGTTTGCGTGCACGGTCCAAGCGGCTGCGCGGGGGCGCTCTTCCGCGCCCTGCTACTTGCTTTTTAAAGGCTACCAGTAAGAAATCCACGCTGGCATTATTCGGCGTAGTCACTACAACCCGGTGGTTGGTGGAATGCCGTTTCGCATGTATCGCATTGTTTACATCCTTCTCGCGATGTCCTCCGCGCCTGGCATTGCTTTCGGGTGCAGGCAGCTGCCAGCCGGAACCTCATTTTGGGTGCGTCTCACCCAGCCGGTCTCTTCATACAGCGCGAAACCCGGAGTGTCCGTGTCGGGGTTCCTTCTTGAGTCCCCTGCCTGCGACGGCATTTCCATGCTCCCAACCCATGTTCCAGTTGAAGGCCGGGTTGTTTCCGCACACCGCGTAGGTCTGGGCCTGGTCCGCGAGACTGCCAGTCTGGAGATCGAATTCTTTCGAATCGTACCCCCGCAAGGCCCACCGATTGGCATTAACGGTCGAGTCAATGAAGTTGACAATGCGCGCGAAACCGTCAAGAACGGCGTGATTCGTGGCATTCGCAGCACCGAGACTCCACAAGGTGAAATCAGCAGCCGCCTTAAATACCTTCCATCGTTGCACCTGTATCCCGACCCGTTCTTGCTCGGTTTCAAACTGCTATTCCCGATATTCCCGGAACCTGAGATTTACTTGCCGCCCGGGACCGATTTGCTGGTTAGGCTTAAAGACAACGTTGATTTGCCCGGAGAATTCGAACCACCGCCACCTCTCCCTCGTCTCCAAGACGATGAACAACAGAGCGTTGCGGAGATCCTGGGCCAATTGCCGACGCGTACTCTCGACAAGAAATTCCGTGATGCAGACCTCATTAACATGGCATTTATTGGCACCGAGGAGGAATTGGCCCACGCTTTCCACGACGCCGGCTGGAAGCAGAGCGACTCCGTTTCCAGGCAATCGATCATGCGTCAACTCCACGCCTTCCTGGCGAAATCGAGTTACCCTACCGCCCCGATGTCCCGGCAAATGTTCGATGGCCGCCCGGCTGATCTGAATTTGGAAAAGACTTTCGACAGTTACGGCAGGCGGGACCACCTGCGTATCTGGAAATTGGAATCCAGAGTTGATGACGTGCCCCTTTGGGTTGGCGCCGCGGTCCGCGAGACGGGTGCGACTCTTTCCGTCACCCGTATGGGCTTTATGCACCACGTCTCGGACGATCTCGAGGAAGAGCAGCGCGCAATCCAGCGTCATCTGTTCGCCGTCGACTGTCTTGATTCCGTCGGCAGGGTCGAGAGACCTGGAATGGATAAGGCCATGATCAATGCCACTGGCGAAGTACTGCGCAGCGATGGCAGCGTCTTGGTTTTGCACCTGAAGGCCTGCGGTTCTCCCTTACCTGATTTAAACAACGCTCCCCGTTTTCGGCCGGGCACGAAGTTTTCCCGCTACCTGCGCAAGGAGGTCCTTACCGTTCGTAGCGACCTTCAGCGCGCCAACTGCATCTATGCGTTGTTCGGTGCAACCGTGACCGCTACCAGGACGCTCCGCGATATGTCAGCGCGTCGTGCGGACATCCGGTCGGTGCATGTCGCATCCGCCTACGCCCATGCGAGTGGCCCTGAGTTCCATCAACCTCCAGTCGAAACACAATCCCCCACGCCGCCCGAAACCTCCACAATCCCGTAGGGCGAGATAGGTTTCGCCGGCCGCGCGGCGCAAATCCTCAGTGCAAGGAAGGCTCAAGTCAATAAGTTCAAGTCGAGAAGAGATGACGGGACTCGGCACAATCATCTTGAATCTGCTCTAATATCTCTCGCATGTCCGGGTACAACTCCAGTACCGCGACGGTTTCGACACCTCAAGCAATACGGCTCTCGTGGTGCTCGGGCGATGTTGTCACCCTGGTTTGTTTAGCGGCGGCAACCGTCATCGTGCACGTGTTGACGGGCGGGCGGTATGGATTTCACCGTGACGAACTCGCGACGCTCGAAGATGCGCGTCACCTTGCCTGGGGTTACGTCGCCTATCCTCCGGTCACTCCATTCTTCGCAAGGATCGCCCTGGAGCTTTTCGGGACGTCGCTAGCGGGCTTTCGCTTATTCGCGGCGGTTGCGCAAGCTGCGGCGGTCGTGCTGACGGGTTTAATGGCCCGCGAGCTGGGCGGGACCCGATGGGCGCAACTGGTTGCAGCCACCGCTGCTGTTCCCTTCTGCTTGGGTGGCGGCGCGCTGATGCAATATCTCTCCTTCGACTACTTATGTTGGGTCCTGACCGCATATTTCACCCTTCGATTGCTCAAGTCGGATGACCCTCGCTGGTGGATTGCGATCGGCAGCTCGATCGGACTGGGCATGTTGTCAAAGTACACGATGCCTTTTTTCGTTGCTGGTCTCGTCGTGGGAGTCCTGGCGACAGACATGCGGAAACATCTGAAAAATAAATGGCTGTGGTGCGGCGTCGTAGTTTCGGTGCTGATCTTCCTGCCAAACCTGATCTGGCAGGCGCAGCACAACTTCGTATCGCTCGATTTTCTGCGAAGCATCCATGCACGTGATATACGCGAAGGCAAGGCTCGCGGCTTTCTTCCGGGCCAATTGAAGTTAACACTCTTCGCTTTTCCGTTATGGATGGCGGGTCTGTACTTCTACTTGTTTTCACCAAAGGGCAAGCGCTACAGGATGTTGGGTTGGATGTACGTGGTGCCGTTGCTGATGTTCGTCGTTGCCAAAGGCCGCGATTATTACCTGGCCCCAACCTATCCCATGCTTTACGCGGCGGGAAGCGTGGTCGCGGAAGCGTGGCTGGAGTCGGTGCGGTCACGAAGGGGGCGCATTCTGCGACGCCTGTTGTGGACCGTTCTGGTCGTGGATATTGCATTTGCAGCGGCGTTCGCGCTGCCGCTCGCGCCCGTCAATTCGGCCTGGTTCAAGATGGCCAGCAAGGTCAACGGCGATTTCCAATGTGAGCAAATCGGCTGGCCGGAGTTGGTCGAAACCGTCGCGCGCATCCGCGATTCGCTGCCCGCGCAAGATCGCCTCCACTTGGGCGTTATTGCCACTAATTATGGAGAAGCCGGGGCAGTGAATCTTTATGGAACGCAGTATGGATTGCCGCGCGCGATCAGTGGCGTGAATTCGTTCTGGGAGCAGGGCTATGGAGACCCACCACCCCAGGTTGTGATCGTCCTCGGTCTGCCGCGTGAATTCGTCGATACGAACTTTTCTGCTTGCCAACTGGCTGCGCGCTCATGGAACCGCTTCAAGGTGCCAAACGAGGAAACGCTTCAACATCCGGACATCTTCGTTTGCCGGGGCCCGCTCCAGAGTTGGCCCGAGTTCTGGAAAGACTTTCGGTATTTCGGCTAGCGAGCAGTCACTCAGTATCTGAGAAGCATCCTCAGGTTGAGGAGCCGGAAGATTGTCGTTGCCTACGTTTGTCCTCACCACGACACTTCGAATCCGGCGATGGGTCCCTGTTGAGTCAGCCGTACGCCGATGTCGTTGGTGCCCGTATCGATCTTCAGGCGGGTGCCCATCTGGTATCCGAGGTTCAAGCGCCAGTGTCGGCCCAGCGCGATGTCAGCCGTACCTCGTGCGGTTATGAAGTTGCCGTAACCAAAGAAAGACATTCCCTGAAACGTCCCATCGATCGCCAATCGCCCGCTGTGCAAGGGGTACCATCGCACACGAGGGCCGATTACTGGCAGAGGAGCAAAAATTGATCCCGATGCCTTCTTGATTTGGGATTGGCCGTTAGCTGTGACCACGCCCGAAAGGTCCGCCGACGTATCCAGCAGATACACTTGCGTTGCAATGGACAGAGATATGCGGTTGCGCCGAATGATGTCGTACTGGTAGCCGGGGGAAAATGACAGAGACTTGATGTCGGCGGCCACCGACGTCCCTACGTTGTAGGTTACGCCCTGATACTCAATGGTCCGGCTGATGGTCGTCCTCTGAGAACTGATCACTGGGCTAACGCCGAAGAGGATGTGGTGTTTCCTTTTGAATCTCCAGTCTGCCAACCCTGAGAAAGTCGAGTAACTGCCGAAATCGAAGTCTCGACTCAAATCAAAAGTTCCAGAGTTATCCTTCCCGGTGAACGACCCCGTTGGCTTGGAGAACCACCACAGACCCGAGATCCGCCATTTGTAGACATCCAGGTCCTCGCCTCCCCCGGCTTGGGCCAGAGACGTAGTTGTGAGACACAAAAATAGTGCCAACAGAAGCTGCCTTGTACAACCGTTCTTAGAAGACATGCACCGCACTTCGTGCGTAGGTGGCACCCGCATCGATGTACAACTAGCAGTCTTTGGAGGTCGCAAGATACTGTCAGGATCTACAGGCCGGAGAGGAGTCGGCGAAGGAGTGAATTGTCTATCGGTGGGCCTCGTGTTCGACGAGGACCAAACGCGGATCCAGGGTTATCGCCCCGGCAAAGTTCGCAACGGCTCTTTATCGTAGAAGCCGAAGTCGTAGCAACGGGTGATCGCCGTTTCTGACTAGAGTTGTGCCCTCGTACCACCGTTGCTTACAAGATCCTGGGAAACGCCGACGAACTCATGATCAGAAAATCTCTTCCCGACGAACAACTCGTCTCGAAGCGCAGCCCTCACACCCGCCAGCAGCTCTCGCCCTGCATCAGTCTTGACGACGTAACCGGAGGCCCCGGTGCCGAGCGCTTCCCGCACCACATCGACTGAAGATTCTTGGCTTACGAAAAGTATCTTGGACTTGGGAGAGAGCTTTTGGATTCGCCGGGCTGCTTCGATGCCATTCAATGATGGGAGCCCGATGTCGAGCACGATTAAATCGGGTTGCAGTTCTTCCGCTCTCCGGACGGCTTGCAGTCCGTCTGAAACCTGATCGACGATCTGCAATTCCGGTCTCAGGCTGAGCGTTGAACAAATAAATTTCCGAAAAGGCTCTGAATCCTCGACGAGCAAAACCCGGCTTAATAACATTCGCCCCCCATGCCGCTTCATATCCGACAGCGACAATTCTGCTGTTTTTTTCTCAGAAGCCCATGTGCCGCAACTAAAAGCTATTGCGCACGCGCATGAATGCGTCATCTAAGATAATTTTGGCTGGGGAACCAATATGGTTGATTTATACCAGTCGTTGCGAACAGTTTCAACTTCATTCGCAGCGTTGCTATTTGACTTCTTTCGCTGAAACGATCGAGAAGGCAACTGGACATGTAGCCATCTTCATATAACCCCGGGGGACGACACAATACAGCAGGAATCCTACTCGCCTCTGTCAGAACAGACAGTTGCTCCAAAACCAAAGCTGTGTTTACAGAACAATCTATATGAATCGGAGAATCCCCTACCCAATTGAGTTTCTTCTCGAATCTAGAAAGTTCCTTCTACCTTCAGTGCAGTGCAATTTTTATTTCGGCCCTATTTTCCAGCTTATTCATTCGGCTTTCGGCTGGATTGTCAGAGGCGCTGACAAGGTAAAGCTGAGGGCCGACTCGGCCGGGATTTCGATTTGTTTGTTTCCAGTCAACGCCCCTCCTATGAATCCCGCGCCTGCACCTACAGCCGCACCGATGGCTGCGCCTGTTCCTCCGCCAGCAATCCCTCCGATTAGCGCACCCCCGGCTGCACCGCCCCCAGTAGTAGCGGCTGTCCTTTTGCCTTTGCCTTTCGCCGTGCTATCAAGCGGACTGGTCTGGATGGCATGGGTGTGCCCCTTCACGGAAATGCTCGTGAGTGTAATGCTGAGCTCCGCCTGACCTTTGATTTTGCCCTTTGCCTTGGCATTCAAGACTTTGCCACTAACGGGTGACCCTGCCGGAATGTCGGCCACGGGCTGTGCCAAAGCAGCCAGGAATGTGTCACCGGTCTTGCTACTCTTCGATCCCAGTGCAGACGAGAGACGCACTGTAAGGACCGTCCCCGCCGGTATGACCACAGGCTTCGGAGGTGGAGGTGGAGGCGGAGGAGGGGGTGGAGGTGGCGTCGGTGCTGGTGCAGGGGTTGGGGCTGGAGCTGGGGCTGGTACTGGTGCAGGCGCTGGTGCACCGGCTTGTGAATCTTGTGATTGCTGAGTGTTGTCAGCGGCCGGTGCCGACGACGGTTCGGACTTCTTGCTACAAGCCATGGCGAGCACGAGCAGCGCAATCAATAACGGGGCGAGTTTTAGGCGAGTCATCGTTATCCTCCTCGCAATCTCTTCTTTAGCATTTCAGCGTCCGCGGGAGAAAAGTGGGACTGCCAATTCCGACAGTGTTACGACTGGCGGGCCTAGAGAACTGGACGATGGCTGATTGTTGCTCCGAGGATTGCCGAGAGAAGCTCAATCACTGCTCCGAATCCGCGCTGCTCATATTCGCGCTGGTGTAATAACCATCGAACGCTGCCTTCCAGAGAGGTACCCACTGTCATTTTTGCTAGTACCCACATCGCGGATCGGCGTCTTATGCTCTGCGCGATTCGGCACTGGCAATTGTGCCAGTCTCCAAAAGGCCTCGGGCCTTCTCGAAAATGTGAGCAGGAATGTGACGAGTTGGACAGAGCACAAGACCTTGAAGCAGTAGACAACGATATTTGTTCCTGGGGAGGGTGCGATGCTAGGTAGATTGATCGAAGGAGTCTTTGGTTGCAGACACAGCCGTTGCAGTTTTCCGGTAACCATTCGTCGCGGCACTCGCCGTAATGACGCTGCCTCTCTGACCGGAACCTACGTAGTGTGCTTGGGTTGCGGCAAGGAATTCCCCTACGACTGGAAAGAGATGAAAGTCGTCAGCACACGCCGCAAGAAGCGCCATCATCTTCGTTCACTGGCGACCAAGGAAACGGCCTGATTACCGCCTGGGAAGTTGCCAAAACTAGCAGTGAAAGTCTGAGCGTCGATCGACAGCTCTTCACATCCGCGTTACCTAGCTCAACGAGCCCTGGAAGCCCGCGACATGGCGCCCCAACTGCTTCAGGCTCGACAGTACTGGCTCAAAGAGCACACCGGCTTGCAATAGACTCCCATTTAAATCCACACCCATTACACCGGCTTCGCCTGGATAATTTTTCCTTGCATCTTCTCGTAATTTCCAAAGGGCCTCAGACATGACCCGGCCAATCAGTGAGGCGCCATCCGGTGTCCTCGGCGATTTCCAGCAGCCGATTGTACTTCGCCAGTCGTTCAGACTGCCGCACCGATCCGTTCTTGAACTGATCAGCCCGCCAGCCCGTCGCCAGGTCGGCTGCCCAATTGTCTTCAGTTTCTCCGCTTCGAACACTTAAAGTGATAGACCAGCCAGCGGCGCGTGCCTTTTTGTGAGCCGCCAGTGCTTGGGTGAGGGTCCCGATCTGATTCACCTTCAGCAGCAGAGCATCGCAGGCCCCAATCTCAATGGCTTGCTGGATGCGCCTGGGATTTGTGCACAAGAGGTCGTCTCCCATCGTCAGCGCTCTGCCGGCGATCGTCTCGCGAAGTTTTGGCCAGTTTTCCCAGTCATCTTCTGCCAATCCGTCTTCCACGCTGATGATTGGATAGCGCGCAATCCAGGTCGAGACGGTCTTGATCATGCCGCCACTGTCGAGGGTCTCAGAGTCGATTTCATACCGCTGTTGATTGTAAAAATGAGTGGAGGCCACGTCGACCCCAAGGAATATGTCCTTGCCCGGCACGTACCCCGCCCTCTCGATCGCCTCGACCGCAAGACCGAACATCTCGTCCGCCGTTTTAAATGGAGGCGCTAGTCCACCTTCATCGGCGGTCAGCAAACGCATGCCATATTTCTTGAATACCAGCTCAGCCGCTGATTGATAGACCTCAGAAGCGGCCACCAGAGCTTCATCCACGGTTTGTGCAGACATGGGAATAATCAGGACATCTTGAATGGAAACCTGCTGTCCTGCATGCTTTCCGCCACTGAAGAGATTGATCGTCAGACGTGGCAGCGCCTCGGGTGGGGAGCCGAGCATTTCTGCGAAATGCCGATAAAGTGGGACCTGCCGCCACAGAGCAAACGCGCGTGCGAAAGCGACTGACACAGCCAAGATTGCGTTGGCGCCCAAGCGCGATTTCGTGGGAGTTCCATCGAGCGCAATCATCGTCTCGTCCAGTTCGGCTTGATCCGTAAAAATCCGGCCAGCCAGCTCGCGATTCAGTTCGCCGCCGATATTCGCAACTGCGCGTCGGCAGCCCGAGCCCCGATATCGAGTGGGGTCAGCATCTCTCAATTCGAAAGCTTCCGCCGACCCGGTCGATGCTCCCGATGGGACTGAGGCGGAAGCAATCACTCCTCCCTCCAAGACACAGGTGGCCAGGACCGTGGGTTTACCCCGACTGTCGAGGATTTCTCGTCCGTAGAGTCTCTCAATTTTCGGCATGGGCCTCGATACCTTGAACGAACTGATGTATCAAATCGATGACGCTGGCTGGAGGGTCCGCAATCAATTGCAAAACCACATGTTGTTGTCTTCTGATTTCTTGTGCTCGCAAGTACTCCAGCCGTGACTTTCCAGCAACCCGAGCCAGCAGACATCCCAGCGTATGACGTACCGCTCTCAACTCAAACCCCACCCAACCCAGGGGTGCAATCTCTTTGAAATAAACCCGCCAGAAGAGTGCCGCGGCATCGGCTAGAAGCCCGCGTTCTTTTTCCTGGTGGTGGGCCTTGCTGAGAAAATGCGTCAGAGCAAACCCAACATCGAAAGCCGGGTCCCCAAAGTGGACTACCTCGTGGTCAAGCAAAATCAGTCTGCCCTCATAAATAAGGATGTTTTTGGGGCTGAAATCCCCGTGCACCAAGCTCAGCTTGTGCCGTAGGGTCTCGTGCGCCAACTCTTTGAGAAAACCCGCCGCCGGACGGACCTTTTGGGCAGTGTAAAGGTAGTATGGTTGCAGCCGTAGGCTTTCAAAATATTCTCTGTTAGCAAACGCGTCGCGAACTTTAGCACCGGATTCGGCGGACCGACGGTGGATGGCGCTTAGCAGAAAACCGAATTGTTCGAAATGGTCCTGAATAATCCGTCCCGATAGCAACACTGATTTCCAATTCTCATGTTCCTCCGGTATTGCCTCCATGGCCATTAGATGATTCTCTGCATCTTCAAAGATGAAGGACGGAGTCGTTCGCGGCGGGGCGAGATGGTTTAGCCAGCGTAGAGCCTTGGCTTCGACCAAAATTCTTTCTGGACTGCTGAACCAATCCACGTTCACTCGCAATTTGGCCAACGCTTGCTTTAACACCCAGCCGTGACCGTCTGCCCACGTAACCCGAACCGTGCGATTCGAAACACCTCCCGAGAAGCTTTTCGAACGCGACAGTCTCACCTTGGTTAATGTGCCGACTCAGGTAGAGACGCAGAGCGGCAAAATCCTCGAGATCTAGTTCCATTTGTCGATTCTCTTACTCCAACGTCAGGGTCCCGGTAGCCACGATCTCCGAGGCTGCTTTATGTGAGTCTTACCCTGGCTTACTGCGCTGGCAAAAAGTTGGGCCGTCGCACGGCTTACTCACTTTTGACAGTCGAGGACCCTTCTTGCAGAACCTCCGGATTTACTACGAACCGCGGATTGCGTCCAACGAACACCGCTGCCATATCTTCGGCCATCGTCTTAAAGATCTGCCGCATGGCCCCCTCGGTCATCCCCAACGCATGTGGCGACGTGATGAGATTCTTGAGCTGAAAGATCGAATGGTTATGGTCCGGCGGCTCAGGCTCAAAGACATCAAGCGCCGCGCCCGCTAGTTTGCCGTTTGTGAGGAACTCGGACAAGACATCCATGCTCTCGATCAGACCACCGCGGGCAAGATTGATCAGAAATGACCCAGGCTTCATAATCCCCAGAGTTGCACGATTGATCATGCCACGAGTTTCCGCGGTTAAGGGAACATGCAATGAAACAAAGTCCGATGTCCGGAGCAGGTAGTCGAGGCTCACAAGCTCCACTTCGCAACGGTCCGCCTTTTCTTGCGCAACCAATGGGTCATAAGCCAGCAAGCGAGCGTTGAACGCGCGAAGGAGTTCCGCTAGCGTGGAGCCGATGTTCCCAAGACCCACCAGCCCAATCACCGACCCGGCTATGTCCTTCGGGCTCGACCGGAAGCGGCTTCCCCAGTCCCCTGCCCTCAGCTGGCGGTCCCAGTAAGGGAGATCCTTCGCCAGCGCGAGAATTAACGTTAGCGCTGCCTCGGCCACAGCGCGTGCACCTACGCCGGGAACATAAACCAGGGGGATCTTGCGTTCACTGGCCGCCCCTACATCTACTGAATCGTAACCCGCACCTGGGCGGCCAATCACGCGCAAATGGGGTGCAGCGGAAATCATTGCCTTTGTGGCCACTCCTCCGCCTCGCACCACCAAACCGACCGCCAGTCCCATCAACGGCAAAAGCGACGCCTCGTTCCCATCGGCTGCAATCACAAGATTTCCGTAGGGAGCCAGGATGGCGACCGCTGCAGGGTCTATGGGACCGGTAGCTACTATGTTGAATGCTTTGCCTGATTCATCGCGCGACATCTAGCCTAGTCCGATTTCGCTCATGTAAGTTCGCCTTAACAATATGGACTCATCCGATTTCCAATTTGGGCGAAGTCGCGGGATTTGCCAGAGTACTTCTATAGTAGTTTTCGATGAGCGGCAAAAGGCTGCCTGGGGTCTGCGCGGTCAAACCACCATCCACCACAAGGACTGCCCCTGCGACAAAGCTAGCCTCGTCGGAGGCCAGGAACACCGCGGCGCTAGCGATATCGGCCGGGAGCCCGACACGCCCGACCGGGTGGATAACCTCAGCTCTTGCATCGGCGACGGGAACGTATGCGGTCGTGTCAGGCCTCGGCGCGTCTTGGTTCTGAGCATCTGTTGCAATCCAACCCGGACATAATACGTTGGCGCGAATTCCCTGCCGGCCAAAGTCAACTGTCAGTTGACGCGCCATATTCACCAAGCCTGCTTTAACGATGTCATAGGCGAAACCACCCGAGAATGCCAGGAACGACCGGATGGACCCCATCATGATGATGCAGCCTCCACCTTGCTTCGCCATGGCCGGGATCGCTTCCTTGCAAGCGACATATGGCGCTTTCAAGCCTACCGCCATCGCGTAATCCCAATCTTCTTCCTTTAGCTGCGTGGCTGGCATGCCTCGCGCAGTCCCCCAGGAAACCGCGTTATTGACGAGGATGTCGATGCGTCCATAAGTGTCGAGAGTGAAGCGGACAGCATTCCGAACGGACTCCATCTTGGAGAAATCCGCCTCAAAGTAACTGACGTCCCTTCCGGCTTTTCGGATCGACTGTTCCGCCAGTTCACCCAGCACATGCCGCCGACCAGTCAGCACGACCTGGGCGCCCTCCTCCGAAAAACGAGTCGCCGTCGCCAGTCCGATTCCGGAAGTGGAACCGGTCACCAGGGCAACTTTGCGCTCTAGTCGTTTGGGCACTTCGTACCCCGATTCACGATTTGCTGGCTTTGTGTCACTGCTTCACAAGGTCAGACGTTCCAATGCCGTAGGACTCCGCCATTCCCGTGAGTTCTCTCCACAGTTCCTCTGGAATGGGTATCCCTTCACGTACGCGCTTGGCGCGCGTTCTCTGTTCCGGGTCGCCGGGGACTTGTACCTCCGTGAAACCTGGTGCCGGCGGGACGCTTCGTATTCGGCGGAGCAATTCATCCGCGTTCTTGCTGCAATCGGCTTGCGATTGGAATAGATCGGCTTTGAGGAGGATCATGGTGACGCCCTGGTGGCTCATAACCGGGCCGCCGCGCCCCTTCTCCGCGTAAGCGTCGGATCCGGAGAATATGCGTCCCAAGAATTCTGCCCCAACCATTAAGGCGTATCCTTTGTGGCCCCCAAAAGGCAGGTATCCCCCGCCGTCAAAAAAATCTTCTGCATTGGTGCTGGGACTGCCGGCTTTGTCCACGATCCACCCGGGGGGAAGCGGTTCCTTTTTCTTTCTTGCATTCGCAACTTTGACGCCCGAAGCTGCTGTGGTCGCGAAGTCGAAAAACGTTCGATCTCCATCTCCCCCAGGAAACCCCATCGCGATTGGATTTGTACTAAGAGTTCGGCGCAGGCCACCGTAAGGCACGGCAACCGGATTTTCTTCCGCATAGCCACCACCGAAAATCATGGAAACCAAACCCTTGGCCGAGGCCATCTCGACGTACTCCCCCAACCTGCCAATGTGGTGGGATTGTACGAGGCTAACCACACTCATAGAATTTTGCAGGGCCTTTTCGATGGCCTTCTCCGTGGCATACTTTGCCGCTACTTGGCCGAATGTCCAGTGCCCTGTGACCAGAGCACTCGTGGGCGACTCAACCTTCACTTCGGGAAGAGCGTCCGGCACAATCTCCCCACTCTTGATGGCGGAAACATACCCCGCAACATGCCACACACCATGCGTATCAACCCCGCAAAGGTTGGCCGCGACCAAATGGGCAGCAACACAATGTGCGTTCGTTTCGGTCGCCCCGGCCGCCGCTAGTATCCCGGCAACCAAGGCTTCCAGGTCTCGTTGCTTTATCACAACATGCGACATGATTGGGCCCTGTCAGTCAGTAGATGAATTGCGGATGTTCCAGTAATTTTTTCAAGGTTTGCAAATAAATCGCGGCCCCGGCCCCGTCAATCGCGCGGTGGTCCACATTAATGGTTGCCTGAAGGAACGGGCGAAACTCGACTCCTCCCGCACTCTTTACTGCTCGCTCCACAACACAGCCCAGCGACAGGATGGCAACTTCGGGGGAGTTAAGAATCGCTGAAAAGTGCTCGACTCCGAACATTCCCAGGTTCGAGACGGTGAACGTACTGCCGGTCATCTCTTCCAACCGCAAACGGCCATTGCGCGCCCGCGCCACCAGATCTTCCAGTTCGCTGCAAATCTCAGCCGTGGATTTCTGGTCGGCCTTCTGAATTACGGGCACTACCAAGCCATCTGGCACCGCGACTGCCACACCCAGATCAATAGAAGGATATTCGTGGATCTCATCGTTTACGAAATGCGAGTTCAGACTCGGATGTTCGGCCAATGCCTCCGCAGCCGCCTTCAAAAGCACACCCGTAAGATTCGGGGACACAGCCCCATCATTCCTGGCAGTGATCCTGGCAAGCTGGATGAGCCTTTGTGCCTCACTCATGTCAATCGACAGGCTAAGAGAAATGTGAGGAGCGGTCTGATAGCTCCTCTGAGTTCTTTCTGCGATGATTCTTCGCTTGCCCTTCAAAGGCCGGGCGGTGTATTTCGCTGCTGGAGCGCTGCTGGCGCCGGCACTGAGCACCTTCGAAATATCACTGGTGTGAACCGCTTTCCCGGGGCCTGAGGCAACGATTGCGGCCAGATCCAATCCGTGCTCTCTAGCCAGGCGGCGTGCCTTTGGAGAAATCCGCTTCTGACTGGATACTGGCTCCTTAGCTCTCACCACGTTCGGCGAGATTTCATCTGTAGCTGCGAGGCTTGGTTTTTGGGTTGCGGAGTCAAACCGTGAAGCCGACATTTCGTTGTTAGACGATCCCGAAGCGCCGTCGAGCAGAACTGCAATGACCTTCCCCACTGGAACCTGCTCTCCGTCATGAGCGGTAACTCGCGACAATATTCCGGAGCCGGTGGCCTCAATTTCGACGGTTGCCTTGTCCGTCTCAACCTCCATCAGCACATCGCCCTTGACAACCTGCTCACCCTCCTTCTTTAGCCACCTCACGAGCAGGGCGCTGTCCTGGGCCATCTCAAACGCCGGCATGATAACGTCGATTGCCAAGGTTCGTCCTTACCCTGCGACCATTTCGCGCGCGATGGCGACGACAGACGCGAGCGTGGGAATTGTCAAATCCTCTAGGCCAGGCGAAAACGGGATTGGAACATCCGCGGCGCCAATCCGCCTCACCGGCGCCTCAAGCTCGTAGAAAGCGTGCTCCGCAATCAGCGAAGCGATTTCCGCGGTTGCTCCGAAACTCTGATATCCCTGGTCGATAACCATGCAGCGGGATGTCTTCTTTACCGAATCTACCAACGCTTTTTGGTCGAGTGGAACGAGTGTCCGGGGATCGATGACTTCTGCCTGAATTCCACCTTCCGCTAATTGGGCAGCTGCGCTCAATGCGAGGTTGACCATGCTGGATGTGGCGATGATCGTGAGGTCCGAGCCTTCTCGTTTCACATCTGCTTCGCCGAAAGGTATCGTGTATTCCTTACCTGCATCGGGAACCGGCCCTTTTCTTTGGTATGTGATTGTCGTCCCTCAAAGAACACGACAGGATTGTTGTCACGGATTGCGGTTTTCAAAAGACCTTTAGCATCATGAGGACAAGATGGCAAAACCACCTTAAGGCCGAGAATGTGTCCATGCAGGCATGCAGACTCTGCGAGTGCTGGGCGGCCGTACGGCGCCCTGCGCCGAGTGTACTTCGCACCACCATCGGCACACTGAAGGTCCCACCCGACATGTAGTGGATTTTTGCCGCTTGGTTGACCAGTTGGTCCATTGTTAAGGTCAGAAAATCACCGAACATGACCTCCACAATCGGACGAAGTCCGGTCATGGCAGCGCCCACGGCAACACCAACGATCGCAGCTTCTGAGATCGGCGTGTCGAATACCCGGTCCGGTCCCGAACTCGTCCAGGATTCCCCTCGTTACCTTGAACACACCCCCGGGCACACCTACATCCTCACCCCAAAGGACGACGTTCTCGTCCCGTTGCATCTCCTCGCGGATGGCCTCGTTGATGGCCTCCGACATCGTGATTTCGCGCAGGTTAGTCTGCATAAATGTGTTTTCTCAGTTCCTCAGCTTCCGGCAAGGAAGCGTTCTGTGCCGCTTTGACAGATTCATCGATCTGCAGCGTAACCTCAGATGAAATGTCATTCAGGGCATCGTCACTGAGCCTCCACTCCTCTCTGGATGGCGCAGGCGATCGATCGGGTCACGCGTCTGTCGCCATTCGCGCTCTTCGTCTCGCGTGCGGTAGGGCCGGTCAACATCACTCATTCCGTGTCCCAGGTAGCGATAGGTCTCCATGATCAAAAAGCCGGGGCCGTTACCGCCTCTGGCCTCCTCCACGGCTTCGACGGTCGCTTCGTCAAGCCGCGAGAACATCCATGCCATCCACCCTGGCGGTGCGAATATCCAACGCTCGGCCACGCATTTCTGTGTCTCCGGCTGTTACGTGCTTCGCAGGAGTGTATTCCCCGTATTGATTGTTCTCGCAGACATAGACAACCGGGAGTTGCCAGACGGCAGCAAGATTCATCGACTCCAGCAACACCCTTTCGTTCAGTGCACCGTCTCCGAAGAAACAGACTGCCACTTGTTTGGTTTTTCGCAGCTTTGCACTGAGAGCAGCTCCAGTAGCAATCGGAATACTGCCGCCTACGATGGCATTCGCACCCAGATTGCCCAGGGCCGGATTGGCAATATGCATCGATCCACCTTTGCCCCGGCAGTAGCCCGTGACCTTGCCAAATAATTCGGCGAACATCCCCGTGATCTCGGCACCCTTCGCTAAACAGTGGCCATGACCTCGGTGCGTGCTGGTGATGTAGTCGCTGGTCCCTCGGGCGCTGCAGACTCCCACCGGGACTGCTTCCTGACCAATGGATACATGGGCGATACCGGGAATGAGGGTGCGCCGATAGAGATCCATAACGCGTTCCTCAAACAGACGAATAGTCACCATCTGCCGAAACATCTTAATGACCTGATCGCGAGTCAACTGTTTGGCCGACGAAATACTTGTATTCGTATTCATGCGGTTTGCTGTCTTCCTGTCCTTCAATAGGATCTAGGTTCCACTTGCCCGGTTATAAGTTTCCAGTGTCGGCAACAGCTGTCTAATGCCAAGTTTTGAAAAGTCGACCGGTATAAATCCAAGTCGTAAAGCGGGAGAGTGAGGACTTAGCCGATAGTCATCGTGGGCAGGGTCAATAAATGCCGGATCTTCCACTACCGAATCCGTGTCGAAGCCCATCTTCTGCCACTCGGCCAGCGAAAACTCTCTCACTTCCAGCATTTCTCCCAGCTTGGTTTCCCCGGACGGTATATTTCGCGTCTTGGGTGTAGAAGAACGTATTTCTCTCGGCCCGCGATACCACATCGTCACTCCACTCGTATAAGAGGAAATGGTAAAGCGGACCCTTCTCCTTGCTGACATAGATAATGTTCCCGGAGAAGCGATGGCCGGTCAGGAAACCAGGCACTGGATTGAATCCGTATCCACACCCGATCGCTCCAGCGGCCATGTCGACGAAGATGTTGTTTTCCACCAGGTGGTTTTTACCGGCATGGATAAAAATCCCGTTTCCCGACGCGCGCACAATCACGTTCCCAGCCACCAGGCAATTGCTCGCATAATTGTCGAGGTAGATCGCGTGCGTCCTGGGGTGAGGCGTTATGAGACGGCCGTCAGAGTCGGTGCCGCATCCCTGAGTATCCGCAATGAGATTGAAGCGGATGACATGCCCGGCTCTCTCATCATTGACCTCATTGTCCATCCACGCGTGGATGGCGCCCGAGGGGGCCGTCTCCTGGCACACGCGGCGAATCTCGTTGTACTCGACGATGTTTTTTCCCGAAACTGTTCTGCCCGAGGTTGATCGCGCTCGCGGGCATGTCCTCGATGCGGTTGTGTACAACGAGATTTCCGTCGCTAACACCTAAGAACACACCGGCTACATACTTGTTAAACACTCCGCAGTGGTGGATGTGGTTGTCGGTCACTTGGTTGAACATGGGAAGCGGTTGCTTCTTTATTGATCCACGGCAGTTTGGGGAGCGCTGTCCCGGGAACGTAAGCCGGCGCCGGATAGCGAATGTGGTTCCCCAGCAAACAAACTCCGTTGGCTCCGGCATGACTGATCTCATTTCTGCAAATCTGGTTGCGCGTGTTGTACCGCTCCAGAAAAATTACATTCCGCCCACCGCGTAAAACCGATTCTTCTCGATCACGCAGTGCTGCGCTTCCCGCATATGCAGCGCTTCGCCGCAATACTTCCAGCCTTGATTCGGATACATGGGCCCGTACCCGTCCAGTCCATCCCGGTGCAGATCGTCCCCGGCGGTTTCGGTGAAAGTGAAGCCAGAGATCACTAGCCAGGACGCGCCACAGAAACTGATCAAGGTATGCAAGAAGGGTGCCACTACTTCGTCGTTCTCTTTCAGTGTTCCATCGGGAGGCCAGAAATACACGCTTCCGTCCTCCGAATCCAAACACCATTCCCCCGGCTCGGTCAGTTCCTCCAATAAGTTCTCCACACGAAACCTGTCCCCGGGCGTGAAGTGTTGTGGGAAAAACCGGGATTCGGTAGGGATCCTGTATTGCCCTAGTCAACGCAATGGTGCGCGTGTCAGCGTTGACGGACTTCATCGGAACAATGTTGTTGGTCCAACCACCGGTGGGGAAAACAAATACCTCGCCGTTTGTAGGCTTCTCCCACTGATTCGGAAAGGTTCCAGGTTTATATGTGAATGCCGTCGTACCTTTCTTCTCCACCGGTCCTTCCATGTAAGCCCCGCCGCCATACAACGGGTTCCCTGCATCGAATTTCGGAAAGCGCGAACGGCTCTGTAGCTAGCCATTCAAAAACAGCTGGCGAAACTTCCACACTCCCCCTTGCAGCCAGGCACCTCTGCCCTAACAATCTTTCCCTTGTACGCTTTCCATCCGACCAACTTCTTCCCACCACTCAGTACCACCGTCTCGCCTTCGTGCGCCTGGTAACGAATGGGGAAGTGGGGGACCCACTGTCTTCAGCGCTGAACACCAGGGTATCGTCGAAGTAATACTCTCCACCCCTAACCACCACCGTGATCGGCCCCGTCATCCCTTGGGCTTTGAGTGCTAGCACCGCGACCCGCGCGCGTTCCAGCGTCGCGAAAGAGCCATAGGTCTTTCCGGCATTGGGGCCCGGCA
>CAWEWN010000003.1:0-279916 GCA_963812835.1 Terriglobia bacterium | reverse complement strand
AGTTACCAGATGCCACGCGGGGCTCAAGAAAATCCGCTTTCTGTCTTCATGAGGGGTTGATCTGCATCTCTCCTCGAAGATAATCTCGCCCTCACACCGATGCCGGCTTTTTCTATGATCGTCGCCACCCTTACAGCCGTGACATGGTCTTACCTCGCCTTGGCCAGAGGGTCCTTCTGGCGTCTCAAGAGCGCTAACGTCCATGCCAATGACAAGTCGGGATTTTCGGGATGCATCGCGGCCGTAGTTCCGGCACGCGATGAGGCAGAACTGATCGGACCGGTGGTCACATCCTTATTAAATCAGAGCTTGGCTATGCCCGTTCTCCTCGTGGATGACGAGAGTACCGACGGTACCGCGGATGTGGCACGGCGCGCGGCAGAAAAAGCAGGCAAGGCCGATGCGCTTATTGTGATTCAGAGTAAGCCATTGCCGGTGGGGTGGACAGGAAAATTGTGGGCGATGCACCAGGGCATTGAGCGGGCACGTGGGTTGAATCCCGAATGGCTCATACTCGCGGACGCTGACGTAGTGCACGATAGAGAGACAGTGGCGAATCTAGGTTTCATTGCTTCACAGGGTCATTACGATCTGGTCTCGCTCATGGTGAAGCTGCATTGTGAGAGCCTTCCCGAAAAACTGCTCATTCCCGCCTTCGTGTATTTCTTTTTCATGCTCTACCCGCCAGCCTGGATTCGCGACACCCGGCGTTCGACGGCCGGCGCGGCTGGGGGCTGCGTGCTTGTGAGATCAGAGACTCTGGAACGCGCCGGAGGGCTGGAAGCCATTCGTGGAGCGCTCATCGATGATTGCTCGCTGGCAAGACTCCTAAAGCAGCACGGCGGCCGATTGTGGATCGGATTGACAAATCAGAGTCACAGCTTACGACGATACGATACCTTCTCGGAGATCAAGTGCATGGTTTCGCGCACGGCCTTCAGTCAGTTGAAGCACTCTTCTCTGCTGCTGCTGTGCACGATTGCCGGCATGGTGATTACCTATCTGGCACCACCGCTGTTGTTGCTCACCGGCAGCAGACCGGCGGTCTTTATGGGCGCTGCGGCCTGGGCAGCCATGACGATGACGTATTCGATCATGGTGCGCTACTATCGGCTGAACCCGGCATGGGCGTTGGCTCTGCCGCTGGCGGCTCTATTTTATCTGGGCGCGACAATGCATTCGGCGGTGAAGTACTGGAATGGCGTTGGTGGCGACTGGAAAGGAAGAGCCCAGGACGTTCGTCGGCATGAACCGTTGTTAAAACGGAAATGAGCGGGATTTCTAGCTAACGTCC
Organism: Terriglobia bacterium; assembly: GCA_963812835.1. Taxonomy (GTDB): domain Bacteria; phylum Acidobacteriota; class Terriglobia; order Terriglobales; family Acidobacteriaceae; genus JAIQFF01. Next base: position 278,622 of record CAWEWN010000003.1, on the reverse strand, counting down.
AACTCAGCAGGGCTGCGGTTGCTAGTTGTCTCAGGCAACCAGGAAGGGACCAGGGACACTCCTAAGAACCTCGCTCCCTATCAAGGAAACTACGGTCCTTACCTGAGTCTGGATAGGTCGCTCAGCAACGGATTCGCTGGGTTGGCAACACTCAATGATTTTCTTCGTGTGCGGGGCTGCACTAGTGGTTCGCTCACGAGGATCAAGAAGGACCACGACCAAGACTGAGTTGTGGGTGCACGTTTCCACTCCAAAGGGGCGAATATTCCATAACCATCATTTCCGCCGATATCACTCAATATTGCTCGCTTCCCATGACTAAACTACTGCAACCCGACTGTTGGTAATCGCATGATTACAGCAGGCAATTTTGGGCCTTCTACCGTGCCCAATTCAGAAAAAATAAAAAAATGGCGTCAGCGGGCCGAATAACCCCATCTCACCGACGGTGGCTTCCGCGCGCGTCATGATCACCCTCAGTTTTTCAGTTTCTGCCGCTCGCATGCCTCCACTGTTTTCGTCGGATCTACAGCCTCGTCGTCGACCTGTTCGTTGATGATTTTCCCGGATTTGTCGATCAGGAAGGTGGCACGCCTCGCGGTCTCCATCGGAACGCCCTGGATATCAAACTTCTGAGTCAGGCCATACCGGCTGGTCACCGGGCCGCCCCAGTCGCCGAGGATGGGAAAGCTGATACCGTTTTGTTGGGCGAAGGCAAAGTTCGAGAAGGGACTGTCCATGCTCACACCCAGAACCTGGGTGTCTGCGCCCTCCAGCTTCGAGAGATTCTGCTGGAGAGCCTTCATTTCACGGGTTCAGCCGCCGGTGAAGGCAAAGACAAAGAACGCCAGGGCAACATTCTTCTTGCCCCGGTAATCCTGCAACGATACTTTCTTCAACTCCTTGCCATCGAAAGCAAGCAGGGTAAAATCCGGAGCGGTATCGCCTACCTTCAGCTTCATGGGTGGAACTTCTTTTTCAACCTTCTTCTGGGCTGCAAACAGAGATGACCCTGGCACCAATACAAGAGTCAGGATCCCCAGACAAACAGCCTCTTTCAATCCGCGTTTCATTTGGACACTCCTTTGGCAGATTCGCTGCCATGTTAGGGGCGGAGGGGAGCCAAGTCAACGTTATAGGGAAGAGAAGAGAGGAGAGGAGTTAGTTCCCCACCCCTGTTTTCCCAGGCCCCAGGTTAACGCTGGGGCATCCGGAGAGTATTCGGGGGATGCGCGCGGGTCAATGAGTGTAATCGCCTGTTCTCGACAGTTGAGATATTCAGTGGCATTATTTGGCTGGCATGGAAAGCCAAACACTGGTTTCCAACGTTAGTTTTCTTTTCCAAAAGTCGGTTGGTATCTGGTTCTCTCTCTGGGCGATACGATACAAGGCCGACTGGGATTACAAGCTCAGTGGCACTGCCAAGACCGTCCGATGGAGTGTCGTTGGGACGGGCTACGCGCTGGCTGCCGCACTCCCGGGACCTGCCCTCGTCCGGCTAGTGTCGGGGGTCGCGGGTATTTGTTTTCTTTGTTGGCCTAACCTCGCCTACCACCTAACCAACCTTTTCGTAGCGTGGCCGACGACGGAAGGCCGGGTGGGTTCCGTCGCGCTAGATGGCTCGTGCTCTGTCGTCACTTATAGTTTCGAATTGGGCCGCGATACCTTCGGGGGTGCAACGACACTCAAATCAAACAGCCTGATTCCGTATTCGGAAGGACAGCGCGTAACAGTTGCTTACGACCCCCTTGATCCTGACCAGTCCAAAGTCCTTCCTCGGAATTCATCCTAGCCGCAGTAGTTGGCGAAAAATCGCCATTACACTCATTGACCGGAAAAGGGTCCTCCGGGAGGCCGTCCAGCCTCAATGAGTGTAATCGCCTGCTAACAACAGTTATGCAAAAGCGGTGATACGCTGCTTTGTATGGCAGAGGGCAAACGGTTCGCAGTCATTCAGTTGGCCGAGTTGAAATGGCCCGCATCGCTCCAATTGCCGTAGGCCCGGTTTCGTCTATTTGTCGCCGCCGACATCAGTGACATTAGCGTCGATGCGGTGTTCGCGTTCGCCTCGGCAGCCCTGAGGGGAGGAATGGCTTACTTCTGTGCTTGGGGCCAGGCTGCGAGAAATTTCACGACATCGTCGACGAAGTTATCGTCGAAGATGACCTTGGCAAGCGTAGGTTTGTGGGGCTGACTGGGAATGACAGAGTAATGACTGCGTGGCATGAGGACCAGACCCTAGAGGAAGCCCTCAATTTCTTCGCAACTTGTGCCCTTCCCAGAGGGGATGGCAGACGACAGCAGTTTCGACTGGTGATGTGTGTGGGGCAACCCAGAGTGGACAGAAACTGCCACCCAATTTCTTCAGTCAGCCGAGTTTTTCATTTAGTTAGTTGTTGCAACATCGCCATTTCACTCACTATGGTTCTGGAGCGAAAATGCCTGTTAACGCCAATCGCCTCGCGAATTACTATTAAGGATCCTTAGGGAAGGAACCGGCGGTCTGATGGGAGAAAAAATGAAGAAACCACCCAGCCCACCCAAAAACGGGCCACATAAAGAGTTATTTGCAGGCGGCAAAGTCTCTGGCGAGGGTCATTTCCGGAACGGTAAGCGACAAGGCCCATGGAAGTTTTATCACCTCAATGGCAAGCTAAAAGCCGTTGGCGAATACGTGGACGGCGAATTGCATGGCCACTGGGAATGGTGGCGGGAAAACGGTAAGCCCCTGCAAGCTGGTGCATTCGATGGAAGCCTACAAGTAGGTCTCTGGAAACGGTACTACGATACCGGGCAGCTATGGGATGAGGGAGGATACGAACAGGGTGAGAAGGTCGGCGAGTGGAAGACATTTGCTAAAGACGGGTCGCTGAAGCAGAGCAAAGTTTTCAAGGCGAAAAAGTAGGAGTGTACTTGTGGCACGAGCCAGTTTGAACCGTGTAATTGGCGAAACATCGCCATTACACTCATTGACTTGGAGTTTTTGGCGAACAAACGGCGCAAGCTTGTGCTAACGCCTGTTTTGAACAGTTGATACAGAAGCGGGCAACAATCTCCTTATCGTGCGGGTAAGTCGATCACCATTGTGTTGTGGTCCTGCATGATCAGCCAGCGTCCCCCACGGTTAACGACGACGAAGGTTCGGATGGATCGCCCTGCGCTATGCTTTACTCCGTCGGGCGACGTGAAGGGACTCCCGATGCTAGTCACAGTTCCCACTGCCACATTCTGATCCGCAAATCGGATGTCCATATTCTCGATGGCTTCGGTTGTGCCTTTCAGGAATGTTTGATGCACTTCACGCACCGTTTTGAGTGTTGCTTCGCGGCCCCGATCACGACCTCCAAAAGGATTGATGTGGTTCCAGTCCTCGGTGGCGTAGTCGGCCGGGCCCACGAAACCATCATCGAACGCCTTATAAAATGACTGGATCGCAGTGCGAACGGCTGCCTCTCTGTCGTCGCTCAGCGCCGCACACGGCACCATGAGGAAAAGACCAAGGATGACGATGCCGATAGGCTTCATGGGATGACCTCCCTTTATTTCGATCGATTATCCATCGTCAGCCCCTTAGTTGGCGATAAATCACCATTCCACTCACCACCCAGCGGGCGAAAAAGGTCACCGAGGGAACGGGAGATTAAAGGGGGCAGGAGGATACCCAACAAAAGGACTTGCGTGGATAACGGCATTTGCGACACCGCCAGCCAGAACGATATACGCAAGAGCGAAACAAAACAGCGCACCAAAGCCAAGGCCATGCAACAATCCATATTTCCAAGGCCTGTACGTCTGCTCGTCATACAGGAACCGTTCGTAGAAATAAGTCAGCAATGCCATGAATCCTACGCTGTAAAGTACGCAGAGTCCCAAGAGAATAAGCGCAAACGCACACGCGTGACTGTAGAAGCTGAGCCGGGAACTCGGCACAAAAACCAAAGATGCGGAGGCAAGAGTCAGCATGACCTCCGCTACGTTCATGTAGCGCCCGTGGCGATGCTCAAAGGGCACCGGTTTGCCAAGAGAGTCGGGCGGAGTGAATGTCGCTGGAAGGCCGTGCCATACTTTGATGGCATCTATTTTGAAACGCCACCAAACGAGGGCGAAAACTCCCAAGCCAGTTATCAGCGCGAGTATGACTGTTTTCACTGCCCCCATGCTACACCGAGCGACTCAGTTGGCCGTTGAACTTGGCTGCTCGGATTGACGTTAGCCCATGCCGCAATTACGGTCGAGAAATCGCGATTACATTCACAATCGGACCCCCAGAGGCCTTTTCACCCGCGTGATCGATGCACCCTTCTGCGAGTAGTTTCCGCACGCGGGTCGGGGAGTCGGGTCGCGGACACTCGAAGGCCGGAGAAGACACTACCCCATGAAGCGGAGGCAGACTGATGAGCCACGGATATAGCATGCTTGGATTTGTCGTGATCATGATCCTCTACGCGGTGATCGGGCTCATGGCGGCGGCGGGCACTATCTCCATCACCCGGAAACTCCTCGCCCCCAAGACAGAGCAAATCTTCTACGCGATGTTCCTCATCATGATTGCAGCGTTCTACCTGGCCTTCGCGGCCTACTTCGGAGTGGCGTCGGCGTGGCGGGTGGAAACGGCTGTCGTCATGGCGTTTGTCGTGGTAGGGCTGTTGGGCGTGCGCCTGCCCTTCGCCCTGATCGTCGGATATTCCCTGCACGGGCTGTGGGACTTGCTGCACGAACTTCAGGCGCATGGAGCCTACTCCGCGTTCGAGCCGGGCAAGCTGACCGCGATCCCGCTCGCCTACGGATTCTTTTGTGCAGCCTTCGACTTCTCCATGGCGGCGTATTTCTATACGCGACGCGGCGAGTGGAGTGCCGCGCGGAAGGCGGTGCCACAGTGAGGATGGCTGTTGGCTCAACGGTGAGACTGTTGGCGTAACATCGCCATTACACTCATTGACTGGGTCCCGAAGGGTTGTGAGTGTAATCGCCTGATTACAACAGTTATCGTTCCGGCCCCAGTTCCTGCCTAGGAAACGAAACTTGTCATGCTAGATTGTGCGTGTGAACTTAGCTTTACTACTTCTTCTTGGCAGCCTTTATTTGGCTGCAAACGCACAATCGCCGGTGGTAGGCCCGAAGTCTATCGAACAGGTTCGACAGATTATTCTCCACAGCCGAACTCTAGGCGCGCACGGAATGGGCTATAGCAGCCAATCACTAAACACCCTTTCTCAGAAACTCACTCCGACCGATGTTCCGACCTTGATTGGTCTTGCGGCTGATCATGATCTCCACGTCGGAGTACAGTCTGCCTTGGCCTCACAATGCGAGGCGGCGCTCATTCCTGTTCGGGAAGCCGTAATGCAACACAAGGTGCCTTTCCTCGACGCCGAGGATGTCATGGGCTTGATAGAGGAATTCGGTGTTTGCACGCCGGAGACACAACAAAGGTCGTCTGCAATGCGCTCCGAAATTCATTCGATGGGTGAGGCAGAGCAGAGGCGGTCGGAGGAAGAAGCGAAGGAGAAGGCGGCCGAAGATGCCCGCATCCAGCGCAACGCTCTCAAGATGCTGGACTCCGAGCAGGCCAAGGATCTGACGCTTAAGGAACGTGAAGAAGTGTACAGGCGTTCCCTCAAGCAGATGGGTCTGAAAGAAGATGGCCCGATGACCCCGGCACAGAAGGTTATGGTCGAGAGAATGTACCGAACCATGGTCTTGGGCGAATCTGGCAAGGGACCACCAAACTAGGACACTTCCAGGGGCACAACATCGCAATGCCCGGGTTGTGAGGTAATCGCCTGTTAACATCAACTATCAAAGGACACTACACGAGAATTTCGCTTGGCGGACATTCTGCCTCTCGTCATGGCGCATCACTGCTAGTTTTGCCAGATTGTTATCCGGGACAAGTCCGACAAAGTGGAGTTCCGAGCAGACCTCAGCGGGGGCTGTTCCAAGGCGTCCTTGGGCCTAAAATAAGTCTGGGGCGCCTTCGTTTTGCTCCTTGACGGGGTTTTGAGGTAATCGCCTATTTTCGTCGGCGATGTTCAAGGAACAATCATGACTGAGCCCCTCTCCTCGCACCCCATTGAACCTGGTCGCATCGCGCGCCATGCGATGGGGGCGAATCAAACCGGCTGGATACGCTGGCTTCCCGGGTTGAATACCCTCCGTCACTACGAGGCGCCCTGGCTGCGGCACGACATTGTGGCCGGCCTCGTCATGACGACCATGCTGGTGCCGGTCGGCATCGCCTACGCCGAGGCATCGGGCGTGCCGGGTATCAACGGCCTGTACGCGACCATTGTGCCGCTGCTCGCGTACGCCCTGTTCGGTCCAAGCCGCATTCTGGTCCTGGGCCCGGACTCGGCACTCGCGCCCGTAATTCTCACAGTCGTGCTGCCGCTTTCGGTGGGTGAGCCGCAACGTGCGGTCGTGCTGGCCGGAATGATGGCAATTGTCTCCGGCGTGGTGTGCGTTGCGGCGGGCCTAGCGCGTTTGGGCTTCATCACCGATCTGTTGTCGAAGCCGATCCGCTATGGCTACATGAACGGCATTGCCCTGACGGTGCTGCTGAGCCAGGTCCCGAAGCTCTTGGGATTCTCCGTCACCCCGAACGGCCCAGTGCGCCAAGTGTGGGGAATCTTCGTCAAGGTGCTCCGAGGGAACACGAACCTCATAGCGCTCGCGATCGGCGCCAGCACGCTCGCTCTCATACTGTTACTGAAGCGCTGGCCGCGCGTACCAGGCATTCTGATCGCCGTGGTCGCCGCTACCAGTATAGTCGCGGCCTTCGACCTCGCAAGACGTGCCGGCATATCTGTGCTCGGACCTCTGCCACAGGGATTGCCCTCGCCACGCTTTCCTCTTGTCCACGTCGACGACCTGGTACCGATCCTCACGGGTGGCCTCGCAGTTGCCCTCGTCTCATTCGCGGACACGAGCGTGCTTTCTCGAACCTACGCGGCGCGTCTGCGCACATCGGTCGACCCGAACCAGGAAATGGTGGGCCTCGGTGTCGCCAACCTCGCCGCAGCCCTCTTTCAGGGCTTCCCCATCAGCAGCAGCTCATCGCGTACACCGGTGGCTGAGGCGGCGGGCGCCAGGACGCAGCTGACAGGTGTCGTGGGTGCGCTCTCCATCGCATTGCTGCTGGTTCTTGCGCCCGCGCTGCTCCAGCATCTGCCACACACTGCCTTGGCTGCCGTCGTCATTGCCTCGGCCATCGGCCTGGTCGAAGTGTCTGACCTGCGCCGCATCTATCGCATCCAGCGCTGGGAGTTCTGGCTTTCGATGGCCTGCTTCGCGGGTGTAGCCGTGCTCGGCGCCATTCCGGGCATTGCCCTCGCGATCGTGATTGCGGTGATTGAATTCCTCTGGGACGGCTGGCGCCCGCATTCGGCCGTGCTCGGCCGCGTCGAACGCGTCAAGGGCTATCACGACATCGCCCGCTATCCGCAGGCACGCTTGATCCCGGGTCTTGTGCTGTTCCGTTGGGATGCACCGCTCTTCTTCGCGAACGCCGAGTTGTTCCGCGAACGCGTCCTGGATGCCGTCGCAAACTCGCCGACCCCCGTCCGTTGGCTTGTGGTCGCAGCCGAGCCGGTCACCAGCATCGACGTCACCGCGGCCGATGGCGTCTGCGAGCTTGACGACACCCTGCATGCCGCCGGTATCGAGTTATGTTTCGCCGAGATGAAGGATCCGGTCAAGGACAAGCTGAAGCGTTTCGAGCTCTTCACGCGCTTCGGCGAACGAACCTTCTTCGCGACCCTCGGCGAAGCTGTGAGTGCCTACCTTGCGACTCATCCCGTGGAGTGGGTCGACTGGGAAGATCGCGGGCTGTAGAGCTGCACAGCGAGGTGTTCATCGCTACGACTGACACATTTCCCTCGCTCGGTCGAAAATCGCCATAACACCAACTACGCCCCCAAACAACCTCTTCTGGGGGAATGAATGTAATCGCCCGATTACAACAGTTACGCGTCTAAAACGGAAAATCGTAGAATGATGGTAGGTAGGGGTAGCACCGTGAAGTACCGAACTGCAATCTTCTGGCTACGCTGCGACATGATGAGTGTCATTCCACAGCCGGATTACCGGCCGTGAAAGGTCCTGCTCGTAGCCCAGTGCGCTCAGACTTGCTGTGCTCAGCATGAAATACCTCGCATTGGCGGACAATTCCAGGCCGAGCCAACGGCTAGCTAGTACGCGAATGAAATGCCCACTGGAAAAAAGAAGGACATCTGCGTTGATTGAGCGCACGCGGCTTACGACGCGATCAGCGCGCGTCGCAACCTGCTGTGGCGACTCGCCTCCGGGGCACCCGTCGCGAAACAGCTGCCAGTCTGGGCACTCTGCACGGATGTCACTGGTGCGGCGTCCCTCATATTCACCGTAGTCCCATTCGACCAAGTCGGAATCAATCCCAGCAACCGCTCCGAAGCCAGCCAGTTCGCAGGTGTGGCGTGCGCGCTGCAAAGGGCTTGTAAACACCTTTGCGAAAGCCAGTCCCAGGAGACGCTCAGCGAGTTGCCGGGCGGTGCGCTCACCACGCTCGGTGAGCGGTAGATCAGTGAGGCCGGTGTGCTGGCCAGTCAGACTCCACGCGGTCTCACCGTGACGAGCAAGATAAATGGTCGGAAGATTCTCGTTCATTCCTTAGTTCCTCCAACGACGAGTTACTGCAATTGGGTCGGGTATCCCAAGCTAAGATGCCTGGTATCCGACGTGCTAGCCGGGAATCACGTCGTCCAGGTCCATTGATCGACCTCGGGTTTATCCACGCCATGCTCGTAAGCGTAGTTCCGGCACTCAATCTGTAGATTGCGGAATTCCTCTTTTGCGTGAGCACCGATTCTCTGCAGTTTCGGAACGCGGTCAATCGCGTCAATTGCCAGGCTGAAGCGATCGATCTGGTTCTGGATGGCCAAATCGAGTGGTGTGTTGATGTTTCCTTTTTCCTTGTAGCCGCGCACGTGAAGGTTGTGATGGTTCGTACGCCGATAAGTCAGGCGATGGATGAGCCACGGGTAGCCGTGGAAGGCGAAGATGATCGGTCTGTCTAGTGTGAACAGGCTATCGAAGTCCCGGTCCGAGAGGCCGTGAGGGTGCTCGGTAGAGGGGACGAGTCTGTAGAGATCCACTACATTCACGAAGCGGATCTTAAGATCGGGGAAGTGCCCGCGCAGCAGCACTACGGCGGCCAGTGCCTCTTTGGTGGGGATGTCACCGGCACAGGCCATTACCACGTCCGGCTCCGAGCCCTGGTCGTTGCTCACCTTCTGCCAGATGCTGATGCCCTTGGTGCAGTGCGCAATGGCCTCGTCCATATTCATGTACTGCAGGTGCTTCTGCTTGTCGGACACGATGACGTTGATGTAGCCCGTGCTCTTAAGGCAGTGATTGGCCACACTGAGCAGGGTATTTACATCTGGCGGCAGGTAGATCCGGCAGACATCCGGGCTCTTGTTAACCACCAGGTCAAGAAAACCAGGGTCCTGATGGGTGAAGCCGTTGTGGTCCTGTCGCCAGACCGTGGAGGTAATCAGGAAGTTGAGCGAGGACACGGGCGCACGCCAGGATAGCTCCTCAGACATCGCGAGCCACTTGGCATGCATATTGAACATGGAATCGATGACGTGGACGAACGCTTCGTAGGTGGAGAAGAATCCATGTCGTCCCGTGAGAAGGTAGCCTTCATGCCATCCCTCCAGGGTGTGCTCAGAGAGCATTTCGAGCACTCGGCCGTCGGTAGACAGCTCGCCACCGTCGGCGTCCTCCGGCAGATAGTCAGCCAGCCATAGTTTCTTGCTCACCTCGTAGATTGCGTCGAGCTTGTTCGAGGTGTTTTCGTCGGGTCCGAAGACGCGAAAGGTCTTCGGGTTCAGACGCATCACATCGCGCAGGAATTGGCCGAGGGGCCGGGTGTTCTCAGCCTCAGTCTGCCCGGGCTTCTCCACTTGGATTGCATAATCGCGGAAATCCGGCAGGCGCAAGGCCTTTCGCAGCAAGCCGCCATTGGCATGAGGATTGGCGCTCATCCGCCGTGTACCTGATGGGGGAAGCGCCCGTAACTCCGGAATCAGCCGCCCGCTTTCATCGAACAACTCCTCCGGCCGGTAGCTGCGCAGCCAGCCTTCCAGCAACTTCAGATGGGCGGGGTTCTCGCGCACGCCCGCGAGCGGTACCTGGTGGGCACGCCAGAAACCCTCTACTTTATGACCATCCACATCCTTGGGGCCGGTCCACCCCTTCGGGCTTCGGAGCACGATCATGGGCCAACGCGCCCGGCTGGCCTTACCACTGGAGCGGGCTTCTTGCTGGATACGGCGAATCTCCAGTACGCAGTCCTCGAGAGTTCCGGCCATCTCCTGGTGCATCAAACCGACATTGTCGCCTTCCACAAAATGCGGCGTCCACCCGTACCCCCTGAACAGGTCTCTCCAATTCCTCATGGGAGACGCGCGCGAGGAGCGTAGGATTGTTGATCTTGTAGCCGTTCAAATTAAGGATTGGCAGCACTGCACCGTCGCGGATGGGATTAAGAAATTTGTTCGAGTGCCAGGAGGTGGCTAGGGGTCCGGTTTCGGCTTCGCCATCACCGACCACGACCGTCACCAGCAAGTCGGGATTGTCAAAAGCAGCTCCAAAAGCGTGGGATACGCTGTAACCCAACTCGCCTCCCTCATGGATGGATCCCGGGGTTTCTGGTGTGCAGTGGCTGCCGATGCCGCCAGGAAAGGAAAAATCTCGAAAGAACGCACGCATTCCTACTTCGTCTTCGCTCTTGACAGGGTAAATTTCGGAATAGGTACCTTCCAAATAAGCCGGACCCAGCACACCGGGTGCGCCGTGGCCGGGTCCGGCCAGGAAGATGGCGTTGAGGTCGTACTTCTTGATCAGTCGATTGAGATGAACATAAGTAAAGCTCAGACCGGGACTGGAGCCCCAATGGCCGAGCAATCGATTCTTGATGTGCTCTGGCCTTAGCGGTTCGCGAAGTAGGGGATTGTCAAGCAGGTAGATCATGCCCGCAGCCAGGTAATTGCAGGCGCGCCAATATGCATCGATCTTGCGAAGCTCATCGGCAGATAACCGGTGCGTGGTACTCGGGATGACGCCGCCCGTTTTTCGTGTGTTCACATCAGCGCGCGTTGCTGCCATAAGTCCTCCAACTGTCGCGATCTATCGCACCGCTATCCGGTTTAGCGACGCCGCCGTTTGACGTTCAATTGTGCAAGTGAGCGAGCTAAGGACGCATTTACGGCCGCAAGCTCTTCGGAAGAAAGTTTTTCGCGGAGGCGAGCGGCGGCGCGTTGCCGAGCTTCTTCAGCCGCCGCTTCATCGATCTTATCGACAGCAATTGCCATGTTCGTCACGATGGACACGTGCTCATTTGTTATTTCGACAAGCCCCTCACCCACGGCAATGAATTCATCGTGTCCGCCCTTGTTCACAATCAGTTCGCCTGGCACCAATTGCGTCATCAGCCGGGCGTGTTGAGGCAGAACACCCATTTGGCCCTCCACGCCCGGCAGCGTCACCATGTCCACGTCTTCGGAGTACACCTTCGCCTCCGGCGTCACAATTTCCAGTCTTATGGTGTTGTCCATTTTCACTACCTGTTACGGAAAGCGCTTTCGCTCTCAACCCGCCACGATTAGGTCTGTCTGATCTCCTCGATCGCACCTTTCATGTAGAAGTTGCTTTCTGCCACGTCATCGTGCTTACCTTCCAGGATTTCCTTAAAACCACGAACCGTCTCTGCCACGGGGACCTGTTTGCCCTCTCGTCCGGTAAAGACTTGCGCCACGCTGAAGGGCTGGCTCAGAAAACGCTGAATCTTGCGTGCACGAAAGACAGTAAGCTTGTCTTCGGGTGAGAGTTCGTCCATCCCCAGAATCGCGATGATGTCCTGCAAATCCTTATAGCGCTGAAGCACTTTCTGTACTCCCCGCGCTGTGTCGTAGTGTTCCTCGCCTACGATTTCTGCCGCCAGAGCGCGGGAAGTCGAGGCCAGGGGATCCACCGCTGGGTAGATACCCAATTCGGCGATCGAGCGCTCCAGCACGATAGTCGCGTCCAGGTGCGCGAAGGTTGTGGCTGGCGCCGGGTCGGTCAGGTCATCGGCCGGAACGTACACTGCCTGGAAGGAAGTGATGGAGCCCTTCTTGGTGGAAGTAATCCGTTCCTGAAGGGCCCCCATCTCAGCTGCGAGGGTTGGCTGGTAACCGACGGCGCTGGCGGTGCGACCGAGCAAAGCCGAGACCTCGGAGCCGGCCTGAGAAAAACGGAAAATATTGTCAATGAAAAGCAGCACGTCCTGATTCTTTTCGTCACGGAAATACTCTGTGATGGCAAGCCCGGACAAGGCCACGCGTAAGCGAGCGCCCGGCGGTTCGTTCATCTGGCCATATACCAGGGCAATTTTGGACTCGCGAAGGTTTTCCTGCTTGATTACCCCGGCCTCGGACATTTCGTGATATAGGTCGTTGCCTTCGCGGGTGCGTTCGCCGACGCCCGCGAACACAGACACGCCGCCATGGAGCTTGGCGATATTGTTGATCAACTCCATGATGACTACGGTCTTGCCCACTCCGGCCCCACCGAAAGCGCCAACCTTGCCACCTTTCAGAAAAGGGCAGATCAAATCGATGACCTTGATACCAGTCTGCAGCACCTGGGGAGAAGTAGATTGGTCCACAAGCGGTGGCGGCGGCCGATGGATCGGATAGTATTTTTCCGCCTCAACCGGTCCGCGCTCATCGACCGGATTTCCAGTCACGTCGAACACCCTGCCCATAACGCCTTCGCCGACCGGCATGGATATGGGACCGCCGCTATCCGTGACCTCGAAGCCACGTTTGAGACCCTCGGTGCCAGACATGGAGATCGCCCGGACCCACTTGTCGCCGAGGTGCTGTTGCACTTCGAGCGTGACTTTGGCGGGCTGGTTCTGGACCACGTACTCGACGGTCAGGGCGTTATAGATTCCCGGCAGCGCCTCCGGAAATTCGACGTCCACCACCGGACCGAGGACCTTAACGATCTTTCCTTTGTTACCAACTTGCAACGGCGTGATTGCCATTTGATCTGCCTCATTCGGACTGTCCGCCCGCAATCTCCAGCAATTCCTTGGTGATATTGCCCTGGCGAAGCTTGTTGTATTCGAGAGTCAAGTCCTTGATCAGACCTTCCGCATTTTCTGTGGCGTTCTTCATAGAAACCATGCGGGCGCTTTGCTCACTGGCCTTGGCATTCAGCAGGACCTGATAAATGCCGATGTCGAGATAGTGCGAAAGGAGGTAACTCAGAACGAATTCCGGACTGGGCTCGAACAAGGACTCAGTAGTATCGGCAGCGAGTTCTTCTTCGGACCTGACGCCCGGTACCTTAATTGCCTTAAACTCTCCTACCGGAAGAAATTCCAGGCAGAGTGCATTCTGGGTCAGGGTGTTGACGAAACGTGTGGCGATGATTCGCACCTCGTCGACCTCCCGTTTCAAGAAGAGGTTGCGGGCAAAGGCAGCAATCGCCCTGGCCTCCGCGAACTGCGGCGAATCCGAGTAGGTGAACTCGGCGATCAGCTGCCGGCGAGTGCGGGCGATGAACTGCGCGGCTCTGCGTCCGGCCGTGATGAAAACCGTGGCCTGGCTATCAAACTCGGCCGCCAGCCGGAAGAGATTACTATTGAGCGCTCCGCATAAACCTTTGTCCGCGCCGACCAGGATGACGGCGCGCTTGTGAACTTCGCGTACTTCGAACAGAGGGTGGTTGAACTCGCCAATTCGCGTCGCCGCTTCCCGTTGGATACGGTACAGCACCTGGACGAATGGGCGTCCGGCAAGAGCGGATTGTTGCGCCTTGCGCATCTTTGATGCCGCCACCATCTGCATGGCTTTCGTGATCTGAGCAGTGCTGCTGATTGAGCGGATCCGCCGGCGCAAATCGCGTGGACTCTGCATAAACTATTCGATCCAGGTCCTGGAATTCTCAGGGACCAAAAAGGGAGATATCGAAATACAGCAGCCCGCCGGCAAAGAAGATGATGCGAGCCCCGTCATCTCCAGGTTTCCTTGAACTGGTCAGCCGCAGCCTTTAACTCGGTGGTCAACGCGGGGCTCATTGCCTTTTCCCGCGCAATCTTCGTAAGCAATTCGGTTTTGCGTGTGGTCAGGAACTCTGTCAACTTGGCTTGAAACTCCTTGACCCGATTCACTGGCACATCATCCACATATCCGTTTTGCACTGCCCAGATCACAGCTACTTGCACCTCGACCGGGATGGGGCTGTACTGAGGCTGTTTAAAGATCTCGATAATGCGCTTGCCGCGATCGATCTGGGCCTGCGTCTTGGCATCCAGTTCCGAGCCGAATTGCGCGAAGGCCGCCATTTCCCGGAACTGCGCGAGGTCTCCCTTGAGCTGCCCGGCAACCTGTTTCATGGCCTTGAGCTGAGCCGCTGAACCAACCCGGGAGACAGACAGACCCACGGAAATTGCGGGACGCACGCCCTGGTAAAACAAATCGGTCTCCAGGTAAATCTGTCCGTCAGTGATCGAGATGACGTTGGTGGGGATGTAAGCCGAAACGTCGCCCGCCTGGGTCTCAATAATGGGAAGTGCGGTCAGAGACCCGTCGCCATATTTTTCTCCGACCCGCGCTGCCCGTTCGAGCAATCGACTATGGAGATAAAACACATCACCTGGATAGGCTTCCCGACCTGACGGCCGTTTCAGCACAAGAGAGACTTGCCGGTAGGCCACGGCGTGCTTCGACAGATCGTCGAAAACAATCAAGGCATCCATGGCGTTATCCATGAACCACTCGCCCATCGCGGCGCCTGCAAAGGGCGCCAGATATTGATTGGTCGCCGAGTCAGAAGCGGCGGAAGCAACAATGATGGTGTAGGGCATTGCCCCGGCCTGCTCGAGAACGGTAATGGTGCGGGCGATGCTCGACTGCTTTTGACCGATCGCGACGTAGATGCAATAAAGCGGGCGATAGTCCTTGTCCCCCGCCGTCTCTGCCGCCCGATTCAGACGAGCTTGACTGACAATCGTGTCGATGCCAATTGTTGTCTTACCGGTGGACCGGTCGCCGATGATTAATTCGCGCTGGCCGCGTCCGATCGGAATCATCGCGTCAATTGCCATAATGCCGGTTTGCACTGGCTGTCTGACGGGACTACGCCGAATAATGCCAGGAGCAATTTTTTCAACGGGATAGTAGACATTACTTTCGACCGGCCCCCTCCCATCCAAGGGCTCTCCCAGAGTGTTCACAACCCGCCCCAGAAGGCCCTTGCCCACCGGTACCTGCAACAGCTTGCCTGTCGTCCGGACCTCGTCGCCCTCCTCAAGCTGGGTGTAGTCACCTAGAATGATTACTCCGACTTCTGTTTCTTCCAGGTTCAAAGCCAGCCCAGTGATGCCGTGGCCCAGATCGAGCATCTCGTTAAGCATCGCATCGGCAAGACCCTCGACCTTGGCTACGCCGTCCCCTACTTCGCGGATGACACCGACATTCTGCCGGTCGGTCTCCACCTTGGCACCTGCGATTTGAGCTTCAATTTCCTTAAGTAGGTCAGGCATAGGTACTCACGTTAGTTCATAACTAAGAAGCTCGTGTTGGCATCAGATCGATGCGTTCCTTCCATTCGCGCTTGTAATTCCAAAACTTTTCTCCAGCGCAGCTAGACCAGACCGCACGCTGCCATCGTAGACATCACTTCCAACGTGGATCCGGATCCCCCCGATCAACGCCGGATTGTGTACGAACAATGTTCTGATCCGCGGACCATACAAATGCTCAAGTCCAGCCTGGAGCTCGATCTTCAAGTCGGTGGTCAACGGAACCGCACTTTGTATCTCGGCTGTATGTTGGGCTTGGTGCAGCTTCAACAAGCGCTGAAAATAGCCCAGTAAAGCCAAGTAACCGCGGCGCCTGAATTGCAGAACACTCTGGACGACCTTGCGGACCCGATCTTCATCTACTCTTTCGTCGACGACACACAAGCGAAACAGTTGCTTGGCCTGGCGTTGGGTCTGCTTGGCAGTTTTCATGTGGACTCGAGACGCCGTATTTCACTAGGCGGCCAACCGCCTGCTGGTTTCCTCCGCGAGGCGTCGCTGATCATCCGCGGTCAGGACCTTGCCAGTGATTTTGGCGGTGGCTTGCACAACTAATCGGCCCACCTCGACCTTTAGTTCGGTGAGCATGCGGGCGTGTTCCTGCATGGCGGCTTCACGTGACTTGATCGTGATCTGTTCGGCCACGGCGATGGCCTTCTGCGTCTCCTGCTCCCTCACCTGGGCGGCTGCGGCATGCGCTTCTTCGATCAATTTGGTCGACTGAGCGTCGGCCTTCAGCATAATTTCCCGGCGATGGGTTTCGGTCTGGGCGAGTTCGGCCTTTATCTTCTCTGAGTTTGCAATTCCCGCTGCGATCTGTTGCCGGCGCTCTTCCAGCATCTTGAGAATTGGCTTATAGGCAAAGCGCTGAAGAAGAAGACAGACAATAGAGAAGCTGATGATCTGGGCAGCCAGATGAGACCAGTCCACGCCAAACGTCCTGGCAATCTGTTGGATCTGTCCCCCATTGTCCGCTTCGGCCAGCAAAACCAGAGCATTCATAGTCGTTACTCACGCTTCGTTAGGAGCCCGATACTTTTCGGCATCGTGCCCAGCAGTTCTCCCCTACTTGACCAGGAACAGGGCGTA
Organism: Terriglobia bacterium; assembly: GCA_963812835.1. Taxonomy (GTDB): domain Bacteria; phylum Acidobacteriota; class Terriglobia; order Terriglobales; family Acidobacteriaceae; genus JAIQFF01. Next base: position 261,914 of record CAWEWN010000003.1, on the reverse strand, counting down.
GAACACGATCGCTTCGGCGAACGCAATCGACAGGATCGACTGAACCAGGACCTTTGTGGCGGCCACCGGATTGCGTCCCACCGCTTCCGAAGCTTTCATGCCAATCAGACCCACGCCAAGAGCTGCCCCTAATGCCGCCAGACCAACATGGATGCTTCCGGTCATACCGTCTTCCCCTCTGCTTTCTCGCCGGCTCCCGCGATTGACACGGTCGAGTCGTCGTTATTAGTCCATCAAACATTCGCGGGCACTGGTCCCTCGGTTTCGTGCTGGCAAATCAGCATCGTGAAGACAGCTGTCAACAGCATGAACACCATTGCCTGAACCAAACCCATCAGTAATTCCAAAAAATAAAATGGAATCGATACCAGCCATCCAAAACCAGGAACCAGCTTGGACATGGCTTCCAGCAAATTTTCCCCCGCAAAGATGTTGCCGTAGAGACGAAAACTCAGGGAGACGGGCCGAAACAAAATGGAAACGACCTCCAGACAGCCAGCTGCGAAAAACACCAGCACCATCAGCAGCTTCATCACGCCTTCGCTCTCGCCCTTGGGTGCAAACAACTCCTTGAAAAATCCCACAGGACCAACCTCCCGAAGGGCCCAGACAATCCAGCAGGCAAAAAACACCAGGGCCATGGCCAGGGTCATGTTCACGTCTGCGTTGGCGCCGCGAAACAGGGGTTGGTCGATCTTGAAACCGTGAGCCGTCTGATAACCCCAGCCCATCGAACCGACTCCCGGAATCAGCCCCATCCAATTGGCCGAGAGAATGAAAATGAAAACCGTTGCAAAGTACCAAAACGTCCGGTCGGCCAAATGGGGGCCGATAATATCGGCCAGAAACTTGTAGAGGCCACCAACCAGCCACTCCATAAAATTTTGTGCACCTAAGGGAACAGGCTTCATGTCCCGTGTAGCGAACTGCGCGAATGTGATCAGACCCAACGCCACAATCCAACTGACCACCATGGAATTCGTGATGGGAAAGTTGAACGGACGGGCGAGCTCCACGGCCTTGGCAGAAAGTCCATGTTCCTCTGTTTCAGGCGCAAGCGCAGTTGTTTGATCCTGTGACGTCGGATTCGCTGAGGCAGGTTGAGGTTCCGTGTCTGCAGCCGAGCTAAAGTGGGCACTGAGTCCCAAGAACACTGTGACAAGCAGCAGCACCACGCCGCGTCGTTGGTAAACAAGCATTCTCATCGACCTGTCCGTGTGCCAAGCTACTTATGCAGCGAGTTCGTGTTTGCCGGCCTTCTGGTAGCCAACGAGCGTAAAGTAGAAAGAGCGGTCAAAAAACCTGTCGAGAGAGCGCAGCATCATCATCCCGCCCCAGAACTCAACTGGCTCGTCCAGCAGGCACTCTTGCTGTATGTACTCCCAGAGATACTCGCGCGCGATACATACGGCCCAAAACACCTGATTGAGCGGGACACCCTGATGCGCACGTTGAATTCCAAGGTCGACATAGCGGCGTTCAAAGGGTGAGTCGGCTTCGACTCCCAGCCAATCCGTCAGATCTCTGTAGATCTCTAACGCGGATCGCTTCTGTTCCTCGGCCGGTACCTTGCGTAACAAGTCGCTGCAACGGTCGCTGCTCCTGATCTTCTGGATTAACGCCTCGGACATGAAATCCGCGTTGTCCGTCATGTGTTGAACTAACTTGAGGGCGCGCATCCGTAGTCCTTGTCTACATCTATGTGATTGCGATCAGGGAATCGGGCGGCCTATCACACCGGCTGCGAGCTCGAACAGGGCCTAGCTCGCATCAACAAGCGAAGGCTAGCGGTGGTGTCGCAGTCTGCATACTGGCAAAATCAACAGTGTCTTGGGAGCACCGGGCCGATTCTGGCAGGTGATTGAAAACGAAGTTTACGAGCCAGATATCGACCTCTGTCTCGTGAGAGTGGCTGGTCCTGTTTGCGGAGCGAAAACTCAGACGAGCGCGGCGTGGTAACTGCATTCATCGGGGCGACTCGGACGTGCCTTCTTGGGAGCAGGGCCAAATACTTGCGCGATGGTCGTCGAAAGAGACGGGAAATAACGGTTTCTAAGAGCTGACACCAACTGCAAGAACCACCGTGGGCCGACTCGCGTCCGGATTGAAGACGTAGGAAGTGAAGTCCACACTCTTATAAGCAAAACCCACTAGAAGGCCGCGCTGCAGGTCGAAACGTTGGCTTCAGGATGGACGCGACCACCGCCGGCAACGTCCGCGCTGATTTTGCTATTGGCTCCGTCGCAAAATGACAAGGTCCTGTAAGAACTTCCAGTTCCACCGTTGCAGCACCCGCATAGTATGAACGGTTCACCCGGGCACCCAACGTCAAGAAAAACAAAGAGTTTTATGTGGTTAGGAAATTGGGCAGCAATTCAAGCAAATCACGCTTTGGTTGAGTACATCGGCAGGCGCGTCGTATGAGGAGTACCCAATTCGAAGAGCATTCCCTGTTTGAAGAAGAGTCCGAGCACCGCGGGCGAAACCGATCGGACATCCTCTGCGAAACGCTAAGACGCCTAGGGTATGCTCGAAATAATCAGGTGAGACTCTACGGAGAGGTATTTGACTTGGTTTCCGACCCGGTCAAAGTCGGAGCGCGGAAATCGCGACCGAGTCAGGTTGCGTCCAGACGGCTGCGCCACTGGTTAGGTCCAGGCGGTGCATGGTGATCTTGAGGTTGCCATGATCGACCTCCACCAATAGATAGTGATAATTGACACTCTTGCCGTTGAGGGGGTCGTCGGGTGTTCGCTCGATTGGGTAGGGCCGCGCGCCGCCGCCGCCCGTCACAAAATAGGTAACACCATTGTGTTCGTGATGCTCGTAGTTGTGCACGTGGCCCGAAAACACCACAAAGCGAGCATGGGTGTGGCCCTGCTGCTCCTCCAGCATCTGAGCCAGCAAGAGTTCAGGATGACGTGCTGAATGTCCGCCACCGGGTGCTCTGTCGGAGGAAGCGGTATAGGGTGGGTGATGCAGAACTAGGAAGACGAAGTCCACATCCGAAGCAATACTGCCGAGCTTTCTTGCCAGCCACTCGCCCTGCGGACCTGAGGTCTCATCGAGCGAACTGTCGAGCACCAACATGAGTGTATTGGCAGCCCGGACCGAGTAATAGCGATTGTTCTCAAGCGCGGGAAAGCGTTGGAAATAATTCGCCAGGGCGACTGTCCGGTCGCCATGGAGATCGTGGTTTCCGAGTGCCGGATACACCGCGATGTGCCGCTGTCGCCACACCTCGGTTTCGCTGTCCCAGATTTTCCAGTCGTTGGCGTCATCTCCGTTGTAGGCAATGTCGCCGCCTACCGAGATGAAAGCGGGATCAGCCTCGGCAATTGCTTGAACCAGTGTCCGGCGTATCGGAGGACTGGCGGCCTTGACGTCTGCCGGGTCGGTGAAGCGCGTGTCGCCGTATACGATGAAACGGAATGGCATCGCGGCTTGCGAATGCAATTCCACTGGCTGCGTTTGCGCGAAGAACAACGGAGCGACCAACAACAACATGAACGCGAGAGATTTGGAAAGCCGCACTATAAACTCCTAGATGTTTTCGCAGACCAAGCCCGGTTGGGCGTGCGTACTTCTGCCATGGTGTAGCTCAGTCGTCATCATCCAATGGCCTCCCTGACGACCCACCTGGACTGGACCTCCTGCGCTTCGTGCGGAACGTGGATTGATACAACCGGCTTGTCATGCATGGTGATTCAGCGCTGCACGAAAGCCGGATCGATGGCATTCTCGAGGGTGTGTTGAAACGCATTCCATGGGCAGGTCATCTTCTGGTCAACTGTACTGCAACCGGATACGAAAACCGGAGACTTCAGGGGAGGCGAGTCCAGTGCCAACGGCATTGCCTTACGCATTTGTTCCAGGCTTTGCGCGACATAGTAAGTACTGACCACCATTTCTCCCTTGCCGTGCTGCCACAGTTCAAACACCAGCGCACTCCCCGGCGGCGTGTCGTTCGGCTGGTAGCCGTCGAGCAGCCAGTCAATCCCCAGCATGCCTGCGATATTGGAGATGTTTGTGTCGTGTCCGACGAGGATAAGGACCCGGTCGCCTACCTCGCCCAGCGATCCGGTTACAGCGCGGCCTTTGACCGCTTGTTCCACGGAACGCAAGACATGGCTTAGCAGGTTCGAGCCCTGGACCCGAGCGACATACTGTGTCTGGCGTGCCAAGTCGGCATAGGCGGCGTGGAGTCTCATAATTTCCATCAGCGTGCCGGCGTCCAATCGGCCCCAGCCGAGATCTTTGCCCTCCATCCCATTCACGTACTCGAGGAGAAAGTCTTCCGACAACGTAGACCCGATTCTGAGTGGCCCGCGCAGATCGGCCGAGTGATCACCCTTGCTCGCCTCAAGCGATGACGGCTGATTCAAGACCGATTGTTTGCCAGGCTTCTCTTCCGCCGGACACGACACACCCGGGGGGCAATTGAAGAGCAGTTCACGCAACGTGTCGAACGCAGACCGGTAAACTCGTATTAGAGAGTTCGGGTTCGCGCCGATCCTCCCGGAGATGGAAGCAGCCGCCAAGGCACGGTCTGGCTGACCGATACCAGCAGCTAGCGGGCTAAAGAGCGGATCTTTTCCGTCACTTGTGGTCTGGGTTCGTATGCCACAGCCGGGCATCAACCCCGCCGCCAGGGCATTCCCGGTCTCGCGAGTGCGTGCTTCCCCATCCGCCAGGATGTGGATATGGCTCGCGTCCCCGCAGCCTGTGGGGCGCAGCAGGCCAGCGTCGGCAAAATAGAGCCGATAGTATGAGCCGAACAGCGTCATCAAAGTACTACCGTGCGGCGTGAGGTTCCCCGGAGTGACGCCCCAATCTGGCCAAGGCTCGCTGGAGTATGTATTCAGGTCCGCCGAAGTCCAAGTGGGTGATCGAACACCGTGACGACTGAGGATGACGGTGAACCGCAACCTGGGTGCGGCTGCGGCTGAATCCGGTGTCGCCGCGGTCGCGGCGATGGCAGCCATGAAGATCGTTACGAGAACAAGCAGTTGGACCCGAGTTCTCATTCTTATCTTGCACACAAATAGCGTCGCGGCCCGGTTCTATTCTTTGATGTCATGGGTTCCCGCTCGCCACGCCACTTCGACTCACGCACTGTGAAAGATATCCATAGCCAGATGCCCGACTGTTTCTCTGGACCAGGATTACTTGCCGACAACCAACACGACAAACTGTCCCGATTCTTCCGTCGACAGGAAGAGCTGGTGTGTCTGGGGATCGAGCGCCATAGTCTTTGCCCTGGGCAGAGTCTTTACGCTATCGACAACCGAGTATTTATCCGGGCCTTCCTGGCGAATCACGGTGATGGTTCCTTCACCGTTCGAGTTAAAGATCAGGTGCGTCTCGGCGTCGAATGCGGTTGCGTCCACGTGATCACCGATGGGGAGTGTGGTGATTACTTGTCCAGTGTCTGCATTCATGACGGCCATTACTTTGCTTCTGCAACCGATGAACAACCGCCGGTTAGGCCGGTCGATAGCCATGCTCGAGGGTGAAGTACAGGGTGCCGTGGGCCAGCGCTGCTCGACTTTGAGCTTTCGGGAGTCAATTTTTAGGACCAGGCTTTCGTCCTCGAGGTTATTGAAGACGAAGCCTTCGCCGTCGGCCACCGCGAATTCGGGCCCACCACCCAGGTCAACCGTGCCAGCAATCGTCCCATCCGCGGCATTGATTGCAGTTGCGCTGTTGCTTCCCCCGTTAAAAGCAAAAACTCGCGAGCTCGCGGGATCATAGATGATCGCGTCGGGGTTTTTCCCTGTCGCGACTTCCTGGATAACCTTCATTGTCTTCAAGTCGAAGATCAAGACCTTCGCGGCTTTCCCATCGCTGATGAAACCCCGGCCAAACTCGGGGGCAAGGGCTATTCCATGCACTCCCAAAGTCGGAATGTTGCCCAGAATTTCGCCGGAGTCCACATCCAGCACGTCGACTCGCGTTCCGTGAGAAACGTATAGTCGACGGGCCGCTTCATCAACCTTGAGGTAGTCCCAGCCACCCTGGTTCGGGATGGGTAACTTTTTGGTGACCTTATAACCGTCGGCGGCAAATGTGGAAGCCGCGAGTAAGCCTAGTGATAAAACAAGAACTACGAGATTCCTCAAGACTGTCTCCTTAAACCTGCTCTCAAAACGCGCGTGAAAGTCTGGGGATTGCCGCAGCGCGGCCAGAATCCGGTTAACCTCTGGTAATCGCCGTTGAAACTCTTAATCGGCGCCTGCCTCGCCCGCCCCCTGAGCGCCACCATCCTCTCCAAGTTAGAACTGGAAACGAAGCATGAATTGAATCTGCCGGGGCAGACCAGTTCCCGTGTTTGGGGAGGAGGCATTGTCATTGTTGTTGTTGAAATTGTTGGTTGAGGTGATTTGACCAAGGTTCCCCGAGGGCAAGAGCGTGTACTTGTTCGGTATGGGGTTCCCCTGGCCGTCTGTGGCCTGTGCGTAGTTAAACGCCAGGTTGTCCCCACTCGGATCTCCCAGCTGGACGTGATTAAAAATATTAAATACTTGCACTCCGAATTGCGCGGAAACACGCTCCGTTATCCTGGTTTCTTTCATAAGCGCGAAGTCAACCTGCCAGGAGTCCAAAGCGCGGATGAGACCGTTCGGGGCATCGCCAAATCGACTCACCAAGCCATACGAGGCACCTGCTGGATCAAGCGGCGGCGGGGCGAATGCTGCGGGATTGATCGGGATGGTGTGATTCTGCACTCCTCCGGACAACAGCAAGGGGACTCCGGGAACAAGGTCGGGCCGCTGTGTGGTTTGGTCGTTCCCGTCTGGGAGCTGCGTCGGCGAGATGTTCATGGTTATCGTAAGCGGATGGCCGGTATGCCAAAGGCCAATGCTGCTGAAGCTCCAGCCTCCCACTACCTTGCCTAAAACGCCTCCCGCGTTGAAGTAGCGTTTGCCGGGTCCAAATGGCAACTCGTAAACCGCGTTAGCAGTGACGCCGTTCCGAATGTCGAACACACTAGGTCCTTTGTCACACGCCACGCAATTCACGTTTTCTGGCCCGTTAGACTCTCCGCCGCCCACCGAGCCGTCGTTGATGGAGTGAGACCAGGTGTAGTGAGTCTGCAAAGACAGACCGTTGGTAAAACGACGCTCCAGACTGAGAAGCAGGGCGTGGTAAGTGCTCGCGCCGATATCGGACTTGAAATCTACCGAGCCGTAGGGATCGCCGCCGGGATAGAACTGGTCCAAGGTGCGAGTGCAATTTCCATTGACGTCCGGCTTGGTGATACAGAAATTGACCCCTCCGCGGGAAAACAGTCTCACGCCGCGCGATCCGAGATACTGTGCCGATGCCAGAAAGTTGGCAGGCAACTCATGATCGATGGTCAGACCCCAGGTTTCGACATACAGGTCGCGGCGGCCCTGCCGTTGCAAGGCCCGAGGTTGCTGAAGGTTGGTAACGTCGCTCCCTAGGCCGCCCAGGTCTGGGACCGTCTGCTGATAAGCCGGCAAGAGAGGCGTGCCTGGGCCACTCGGGTCGAGATTTACAAACGCAGTGAACCGGTCGCTCTCCAATCCGGCGTTGAGATCATCGTTCTGGGCGGCACCGTGGTAAATTCCAAAACCGGCTCGAATGACCGTTTTTCCACGGAGCGCACTGGGCGCCCAAGCGACGCCGATCCGTGGATCAAAGTTCTTATAGTCGGGGTTATAAAGCGCAGGATTCTTAGGGCATTCTGTTGTGTTAATAGGGGCGGGGAAGGGCCCATTGGTCGATCCCGACCCCAAGCAGACCCCATGAAATTGATTGAGATCGAAAACGGTGGTCGCGTTGTCCGCCTCGTTGGCAACCCCGTAGTACTCCCAGCGCAATCCCAAATTTAGGGTCAGATTAGGAGTGATTTTCCACTCGTCCTGGAAATAAGGCATATAGAAAATACGTCGTAATTTATGGCAGCACCACGGAGCAGTAAAGGAAATCCCGTACAGCGTAGCGTCAACGAAACCTGTATTCGCGGTGCCGCTGTTGTCTGCAAAATTTAGAGTATTGTCAGCCGTCTTACCCTGATTAAGCCGGACCCGGCGAATCTCCATGCCCGTCTTGAACGTATGCCGGCCGCGGACGAAGGTAAGGTTGTCGATTACGCCATAGGTAGTACCCACCTCATGGTCCGCATTGTCGTTGTTGATCGTAATCCACTCATTCGTCTGGACAGCATAGTTCAGAGGACTTGCCTGCGGATTGATAAACGGAGCGCGGTTCACGAAAGCCTTGACCTCGTTCAGAACCCGTGGAGAAAAAGTCCTCTGCAGGGCGAGGAAGTAGTTTGCTGGATGGTTGATGGTTTGAATCAAGTCATAGGGCAGACTGCCGCCGTTGGTGCCACTTACCAGACTGATGTCGCGCTGAGCCCGTCCATACAACGTAGTCTTGTCATTAATATGGTAGTCAATTCGGGCAAGCCATGTGTCTTCATGGACTGTTGTGGGCGCAGGAGCCGTAAACTGGTCGGAGTCCGGCAGACCGCTGCCAGTCTGGTCCACGAAGGCCCCATCGGGAAAGATGAACTTCGGTGTGCAACCCGCGATGGAACCGGTCGAAGCGCGCCAGGGGAATGCCTGAAGGATGGAACACATTTGCGGCGAAGTGGCCAAGGTCGTTTGTTGTGAAGAAGGCGAAGGCACCAGCACCCGGGTGGTAGCGCCCCCGTATTGGCGCAGGCCCTCGTAATTCAGGAAGAAAAAAACTTTATCTTTAACGACTGGACCGCCGAGGCTCATTCCGTACTGTCCGTAGCGGAAAGCAGGAATGGTGGGATTTCCGTTGATATCGAAGTCATTGAAGTTCCGTGCATCGAAAACGGAATTCCTCAAGTAGCCGAACAATGAGCCGTGCAGTTGGTTCGTCCCGGACTTGGTAACCACGTCGATCTGACCACCTGCCTGGGTGCCGTATTCCGCGTCGTAGAGAGCACTGCTGACACGATATTCGTCGATTGCGTCTTGGGAAATCTGCAGGCGGGTTTGCGATTTCTGGGCCTGTTCCTGAATGCCGCCTGCGTCAACACCATCAATCTGAAAGTTGTTGTCGTCCCGTGCTCGACCCGCGAAGCGAATGGTTCTTTGGTCGCCACCACCATCGTCCTGGGCGAAGGGGGCGAGCAGAGTAAAGCTGGCCCAGTCGCGCCCGTTGTTAGGAAGGTTCGCGATCTGACTACTGTCAATGACAGTGGACGCTTCGCCGGAAGTGCGGTTAGCTGGGTCTGCCGCGGACTTGACGTCGATTCTCTCGGCAATCGTGCCCACTTCAAGCCTCGTATTCAAAGTGCGTGTCTGGCCAACCAGCAACGTGACTTCCTCGACGACTCGGGTCTTGAAGCCCGCGTTTGCGACTGTCACGGTGTAGCGACCAACCGCTAACCCTGGAAAGCGATAGTATCCGCTCGAGTTCGTCCGCTGCTCCTGAGCGACACCAGTATCCCCGGCCTGGACCTTTACGTCGGCCCCGACGATGATGGCCCCCGCCGGATCAGTCACTGCCCCTTCGAGGACTGCGCGATCAACTTGGGCGACTGAAACCACGTCAAAGATCAGGACCGCTAGGAACACTAAGAAAATGCTCTTGGAAGTCATGCAGCACCTCACAACCTCGGTGATTTCTGTCTCTTGCGCGCGGGTTGAGTCTGGATTCTAGGAAGGGCAGATCAAGGGAATGTGAACGGGCGGTTAATTTCCTTTCAGATTCAGCCCGCCTTGTCGAAGGCTTTAACCGGATATTCACACTTCTCGACTAACATTCGGGGGCGGCCGCTCGATTCCCTGGGTCATGGTGTGGCGTGAAGCTCCTGATCGTCGAAGACGAAAAGCGGATGGTTGAACTCCTCCACAAAGGGCTTACGGAGGAGGGGCATACGGTGGCATGCGCCACAGACGGAAGGGGTGGGTTGGAGCTGGCTGCGAATTACGAATTCGACGTGATCATTCTCGACATCATGATGCCGAGAATGGACGGGTACGAACTGGCCCAACGTCTGCGTTCGGAGAAGATCTCAACCCCGGTCCTCATGCTCACGGCGAAAGACGCGGTGCAGGACGTGGTTCACGGTCTGGATGTCGGCGCAGACGACTACATGACCAAACCTTTTTCTTTCAATGAGCTTTTGGCCCGGCTTCGTGCGGTCAAGCGGCGGGCACGTGTACCACAGCCCATTCAACTTCAAGTTGGCGACCTGGTGATCGACCCTGCCACACGGGAAGTCTGGCGCGCCGGAACCAGGATTTCGCTTACGCGGACTGAATACAGTCTGCTGGAACAACTTGCGTACCGTGCCGGGACGGTGGTACATCGCCAGTCCCTGATCGAAGCCGTTTGGGGCTTCGGGCGTGAGATTGAGGACAACACACTCGATGTCTTCATTCGCCTGCTGCGCAACAAGATCGAAGGCGGCACGCGCCAGAAATTGATCCACACCGTGCGCGGAGTTGGCTACATGCTTCGTGCGAAATCCTTTTCATGAAGAGACTGTCCATTGGCCTGCGACTGACGCTCTGGTACCTGCTGGTATTTTCCGCTGCTCAGTTCCTTTTTGGATTCGGAATGTGGATCATCCTTCGGCACAGCCTCTACGAGATCGCCGATGACGAACTGAGCAACCAGGCAGATGATTTGCGGCACTTTCTGGAAGCGCAAAAGAAGGACGCTTCGATCGCCAAACTTCAGGAAGAAGTCACGGAAGCCTACGTCCTCGAACATTCGGGGGATTACCTGCAAATCTACGCGCCCCCGCAAGAATGGATCTACCGTGCCTCCTTCATGCAGGAGATGTCGTTCCCGCCTCCTGTTCAAGATCCATCTGCTGACGATCCATTGCGTCAGCCAATCTATGAAGATCGTCAGGCCGGTGGCAGGCCGTTCCGCTTTCTCACTCAGCACATCACGGTTCACGGTCGACCCTTCACCGTGCAAACCGGCGTTCCCATTGACGACATGGTGCACACGCTGGCTCTCTTTCGACGTTATCTCGCAATGTTCGCCCCCGTCATCCTTCTGGCGGCTTCGGCGGTGGGATATTGGGTCAGCGGCCGGGCCTTGTCACCAGTCGACACTCTTACCCGCGCCGCGCGCACAATCAGCGGCTCGAACTTGAGTCGGCGACTGGAGCCATTGCAGACAGGGGATGAGCTGCAACGGCTTACCGACACCTTGAACGACATGCTGAGCCGCATTGAAACCGCCTTCCTACGCGTCACGCAGTTCACGGCCGACGCGTCCCACGAGCTTCGCACTCCCATTTCGCTGATTCGCACCGAGGCCGAAATAGTTCTCCGCAAGCCGCGAACTGAGGAGGAATATCGTGAAGCCCTGGTTCATATACTGATGGAATCGGAAGCCACTACGTCAATGGTCGAAAAGCTCTTGTCGCTGGCGCGCGCTGACTCAGGCTTGAACGTTCTGGAAATGCGCCCGGTCGACCTTCGAGAAACCGTACGGAAAGTCGCGAGCGAGTGGAGAGCCGTCGCGGCATCCAAAGCTCTGCATTTGACGGAGATGATCACGCCGCACGACCTTCTTGTAGAAGGAGACAACGTCGCGCTGCAGCAGTTATTGAATATTTTGCTCGACAATGCCGTCAAGTACACGCCAGGGCCCGGACGTATCCATCTGTCTGTGGAGGAAAGAGGAGGAAACGCCGTTCTCAAGGTTGTCGACTCAGGCATCGGCATTGCTCTTGAAGATCAGGCCAGGATTTTCGAGCGTTTCTATCGCGCTGACAAGGCGAGAAGTCGGGAATTAGGCGGGGCAGGTCTGGGGCTCGCGATTGCCCGCCGAATCGTGCTACAGCACCATGGCGCGATCCAAGTCGAGAGTGTACCGGGCAAAGGATCGGCCTTCGTCGTGGAGATCCCCCTCCAACCTACAGCTGTCTTGGTTCTTGCTTCATGAATCCAGTCCTCTCCTGACCCTGTCCTGCTTCCACGGCGGGATTAGTCCTGATAAGTCGGCTTGTGGGAAGTGATCGCGATTCGCTGCCGGATGACGGATTGACCGGAAGTTATCGAGGCGGCCACATCCCGGAGAGATGACAATGGGGAGTTCTGTCGCTCGGTATCACTCAGTATCTGTGGAAACGACACCTCTGGAGCAATGTTTCACGACAGGCTTGACCCGGTATCGCAAACCAGTGTTAAACTCCCGCACATGAATGCATTGCAGGGAGCAATCAAAACGCGATTCCCGGTATCTGGTCAATTCATCGGCAAGGTGCTGGTGACCTGCCCGAATTGTGGACGGGCAATCTCATCCCGCCAGAACTGGAATACCTGGAAAGTGACGTGCAAGAGTTGCGAGACCATCCTGCTCGCATCGATATTTATTCGCGTCCCCAGCAAACATGCACTCAAGCGCAAGTATGTCAGACCCGCTGATGCAGTGATGCCCAGAACCGCTGTATTGCCGTGGAAGAGTGGCGAACCGGCCAACCTGGTCGAGGTTGAAGATGGGAAACGCACCGCATCCCGCCGCCCCATTTCACGAAGTGTCTCTCCCTAACGAGGTGAAGAAGGAGAGACTATTACGGACGGGGGTACACTTCGTGAATCCCGCCACTCGAGGCTCAAAGGACACCTGCCGCCTCCAACAGTTGTCTCCCGACGAGTGAGAGCCCCTGCTTGTAGGGGAGGCTTACAAACAGCCCGACCACTTCAAGGTCCTCCAGGACGTAGGTCTGTGTCGACGCCGGCAGCTCCGCTGTGCTCAACTCTCTGCCAGAAATCAGACAGTTGAGAATCTTCCGCCTGGCCGTCGGGATGCAATCAAAGGCAACGCGCTTACACAGAGCGTAGTCATCCTCGTTGGCAACTTTACGGCCATCGAGCAGAGCTGAACCCTTGGTGAGTTGCGCGAGTTGCTGCGCGAGGCGAGTCGCGGCCTCGATCTCAGGTACGTATTCAATCTCCTTGCTGTTGCCCGCCCGTGGTATGTGTGTGCGTCCGCGCACAGCAAACTCTGCGAGCGCGGCAATGGACGCCTGCATTGACTCTGTCAGGCAAGGCTCCAGTTGCGGAAGGTCACGGAACAAATCATGCACGGCTTCTCGAAGCTCTCTTTTCCCGAGGTCACGATCCTGGTTCATGGCCTTGAGCGCTGCCTCGACCCCACCCGGTCTACCCCAGCGAATCATCACGAACCGCTCCCCCAGTGACTGAAACACGGAATAATGCCGGTCCACTTCGTCAGTGGTTGCCACTGCAAAGGTGATCCTGCCCTTCCACTCGTGCTCCTTCCGGTCTTCGTCGGTACCGTATTCCTTTCGTAGGTGACCGTCGTAGATGCGGCGCATATCCGCAAGCACCGAACCCCGGTGGGTCCGATTCATGGACAACACCGTGCTGAAATCCGGATACGCAATGATTCCGCTTGCACCAATGCGATGGAGCAGGCTGGACCGGTTGCCGGTGGCAGGGCGCTTGCCATCTTTGACCTGTCCGCTTAGGAAGGTGTTCGGCGTGACGCGATCAATCAAATGCACCTCAGGGAGGCCGTCGAGCGCGGCCAAGAGGTCTGTTTTCATTGAGCCTGGGGGAGCAACCAGCATCGGCCAGACAGGTTGCCTCGGCAAGCGGTGAGCCGCCAGAGCCGAATACAAGGCGCGTGCGGCTTGGAGGTCCGGCTCGTGGTGGTGCGCCAAGAGACTCGCCACAACGGCTTCCCAGCGCTTTCCGGCTTGTGTCATTTTGCCTCGGCGAGAAACCTGGCGATCTCATCCGGATGAAAGAGCAGCCTCCTGCAAATTCTTAAGGGCCTGAGCTTGCCATGCCTCACCCAGGCTCTTATTGTGTGGGGCGAGACGCAGAGGGCCTTCGCCACCGCGACCAATGTGAGGAGTTGAGGAACGTTGTCTGGCATCACTGACCCCGTTCTTTCAGCCGTACCTCGATTGCCACGACGGGAACTCGCCAGACTTTGCCCACCTTATTTGCTTGGAGCTTCCCAGCCCAAATCAGGTCGTACACAAACTTGATTGATACCCCTAAGGCTTTGGCAGTATCCCTTACGCTGACAAACTGTGGTCGTTTCATGAGCCTCCTTCGCCGATTGAACGAAGAAGCTTGCCATAGTGGTGGTGGTTGTGAAACGATAAAGTGTCAAAGTCTTTTACGTATCTGCAATAGACCATGATTAGCACAAAAAATCGGGCGCCGCATACGTTCGCAGGTGCAAGGGAAGGTCAGTATCTCGCCACCTGGCTAAACGAGGACATAGCCGCGGATCGAAAGCTGGCGGCTCTACGTAGACGAATCGCGCAGTTGATCGAGGACATGAATACCAATTCCGATCTGTTAATTAATCGTGGCAAGGCTGACCCTGTGCTTACGGAACGTATAGATCGCGAACTATTGCGGTACCCCCTTAGAGTGCAGACGTGGCAAGTACAAGATGCCGGGAAGTACAAATCGTTCCCAGAACCCAGATGGCTCTTTAGCTGGTCTAGCGCGGGTGGGGGAGAAGTCGCACAAGTGATCTTCTACATCGTTCGACTTGGAGAACGCGGCCTATTGCGCAGGATTCGGCCTTGCATGCGCTGCTCCTCTTGGTTTTTTGCAAAGTTCAATCACCAACGATTCTGTGAGAAGCGGTGTCAGGTGCTTCACTACCAAACAGGTGAGTACTGGAAGCAACGCCGCCGTGAGCGTCATCACGAACGCTAATCTTTGATTTAAGGGAGAAAGGCTATGGCCCTCGTCAAGCGCGGTAAAACGTGGCACACACACTTCTTCGTGGACGGTCAGCGATTCAGGCAGTCCCTAGAGACGAGTGACTGGCGCGAGGCACAGGCGAAGGAGAAGGAACTCATCGCAAGGGCCTCGCAAGGCAAGCTTGCTCCTGCGAGTCAGCAGTTCTCGAAGTTGAATGTCTCCGATGCACTGGAGCGGTACTTGGATGATAGGGCTGCGCACGTGCAACCAACGAGCAAGAGGTCAGAATCTGATCATGCCAAGCCACTCCGCGACTATTTTGGTCCACTTCCGATTGCCCGTATCGACGCAGACTCGATTCTGGCGTATGTGCGGCACCGCAAGGCCAAAAGACTGTCGAACACGACTATCAACATGGAGCTCGGCATATTGCGTCGAATCCTGAAACGGGCGAAACGTTGGCACTTTGTGGAAGATGAGGTTCCGCGGCTTCCGGAGCGGCGCGACATTGGGCGCGCTTTGCAGCCGGAAGAGAAGTTGCGTCTGCTCAAGATTGCCCAATCCAAGCCCGAATGGGAGACCGCGTATCTCGCTTCCGTGCTTGCGTTGAATACGACAATGCGGGGCTGCGAGGTCAAACAGTTGCGCTGGCGAGATATCGATTTAATGGATCACAGTCTTGTGATCCGGCGCTCTAAGACTCTTGCCGGTGAGCGCGTGATTCCCCTCAACGTGAATGCCTACGCGGCAGTCATGCGGCTCAGAGAGCGATCGCAAATGCTTCTAGGAAGTGATCTACAGCCTGACTGGTATGTATTTCCTAGTGCAGAGGGCTATTCAAAGCCCGATCCAACCAAGCCCATGGGCGGCTGGCGTTCCGCATGGAGAAACCTGACAAGGGCGATCAATTGTCCAGCCTGCGGCGAGTTGCAAGATCCTGAAACGACGTGCAGCAACGCTGAATGCTGCTCTGATATAAGCAAGGTCAAGAGCTCTACCGCTGGCCTGCGCTTCCACGACCTGCGGCACCACGCGATCACTGAATTGGCGGAATCTCAGGCGAGTGACCGCACCGTCATGGCGATCGCCGGCCACGTATCGCAGCGAATGCTCGCCCACTACTCACATGTACGGATAGAGGCGAAGAGGAAGGCGCTCGATGCGTTGGCGGTAGGGGTCAAAAAGGTAGGTTACGACACAAGCCGCGACACAAAACCACCGGAAACCACCATTCCCGTTTTGCAAGTTGATGAAAGGAATGGCGGGGACGACGGGACTCGAACCCGCGACCTCTGCCGTGACAGGGCAGCGTTCTAACCAACTGAACTACGTCCCCACTCGCCAAATCAATAAGATGCGAAATAACCAGTGTTTATGCAGTTTTCCACTGTTCGCATCCAGCGCACCGATTGCCCCCGAATTTCAAAACGGCGTTCTTTCCGCCGTAACCGCTTACAAGATTCGGGTATGGAACCAAACGCGGTTTCACGAATCGCAGCGTGAAAAACAGAGGACAACCTTGCAGAAATATCCTAACAGCTTCCCTTGCAATTCGAAAGTGCAGCCGCGAAACGAGCAATTCTGCGCCAGAGGATCTATTCATTGGGCATCCCAGCCCGCGCTTTTTATCAGAGATCAAGAATGACATTCGCGTCCGGGTGTGAGCAGCACACCAGCACATTTCCGGGAGCAGGAATTTCAAGCGGTTCGGGGTCATAACTAATCGGTCCCCCAATCAGGCCGGTCACGCAGGTGTGGCACACCCCAGTCCGGCACGACCACCTCACTGGAACATCGCATGCTTCCGCCAGCTCAAGCAAACTCTGGTACTTGGGATCCCATTCGGCCGTGATCCCGCTGCGCGCAAACGAGACTGAGGGGCCAGGTCCCGGCGGCCCATCTGGCAGGTGCGGAGTGTGATCAACCTTCGCCATGCCAGGCGTAATCCCCTCAAGGGCACCGAAAACCTCCTCGTGCACATTTTCATCGGGCACACCCCAGCTTCGGAGGCCATCGCGCATGTTCTGCAAAAATGAAGATGGGCCGCACAAATAGAAGTCACTATCTCGTGATACGCCGATCCTCTGCAGTAAGGCGGCGTCAACGTGCCCTGAAGCATCGAAGTCCCTCTCTGGTTCGTCGATGGCAGCGGGCCTGCTGTACACAACGTAGCTTCGTCCGCGAGAGAGCTGTTTCAGAAGCACACGCGATTCCTCGGCGAACGGATGATTGGCGCGGTCTCGCGCTCCATAGATCCACCAGACCTGCCTTTGTGATTCTTCGGTGGCGAGTGTGTGCAGCATCGACAAGACTGGCGTTGCCCCGACACCGGCGCTTAACAGGACCACTGGATTCTCGCCGGGGTGCAGAGTAAAGCTTCCCCGCGGCGCACTCACATCCAAAACGTCGCCTTCTCGCATACGGTTGCACAGAAATGAACTCCCAACCCCGTTCGATTCGCTCTTAACGCTGATGCGGAAGTGATCTGCCACCGGCAGGTCAGACAGCGAATAGCTGCGCAGGACCGCCCCTTGGTTCGGGTCCACATGCAATCGCAAGACAATAAACTGGCCTGCGGCGAAGGCTGGGAGAGGTTGCCCGTCGATTGGGACCAGCAGGAAGGACGTTATGCTCGCGCTTTCCTTGCGGATATGCAGGATTCGCATTTCTTTGAAGCCCGGCCATGCTGGAGCATGCTCTTCGTTCGCGAGTCCCGGATTCCCCTGCAGTGTTTGTGCACCCGTCTCTTGTCCAAGCATCGTCTGGAATGAAGTTTGCCAGCCTTTGCTGAGAGCAGGAATCCGAAGCGCCCGTTCCAGTTGCTGGCGCGAATGTCCCGGTAAGTACAGGAGAGCATCGATTTCGGCCACCGTGCTCCGTTCGGGACCGTCGGCAATTTTTTCGATGTCATCCCCCGCGCCGACTTCGCCTTCCTGCAACACGCGGAAGTAGAAACCAGGTCTTCGATGTTCCACGAGCAGGGCCGGCATGCGAGGTTCGTTCATGCGGATGGCGACGCGGTAACACGTCACGCGCGGTTGCGTTACTTCAAATACTGCATCACCAATGCGGTATCGATCGCCGATGCAGACCTCGTCATCTGGGAGTCCCTCAACCGTGAAGTTCTCCCCGAACTGGCCGAAGCTAAAATCAGTGCGGCCGAGAACGCTTTCCCAATAGCGATAGGAGTCCATCTGGTAAACAAACACGGCTCGCTGCTCTCCGCCGTGACCGGCGAGGTCCGCTTGCGCGTCACCATCGATATTGAGCCTGCGCGCCAACCGCCGCCCCTCAACGGGAAATTTCCAGACGGCCGTTCGGACAGTCTTGCCCTTCCATTGCACTTCGCGTGGAAGACCGACATTCACTGACAGGAGCCGCGCCATCCGCACCACCTTTTCGAAATAAGCGGTGAAATTTTACCCGCTCGTATTTTCTCGTCCCCAGGCTACGCACCTGGGGAACGATTGCCCTACGACCAGACCATTGCGCCTGCCGCTTCCACGTGGATCCGTGTGGTATCGAGAAAAGGAATGCCCTGGTCGGTCACGTCACCCAGGATCAATGGCAGCTCCGTGCCTCCCAGAATCAGACCTTCGATCTGCTGTTGCTGTTTCATGCGATCAACGATTGCGAGCAGTTGTCTTCGAGTCTCGGTCAAAATGGCGCCCTTTACCAATTCGTTCATGTACTTTTCGTGGATGTAGGCTTGCTCGTCCGATTGAGGCGTCACCAGTTCGATCTGAGCCGCGGAAAATACGCGGGGATAGAAATCTCCCTGCATAGTGAAGCGGGTCCCGAACAGCCCGATTCTCTTAAGCGCCAGGGCCTTGGCTGCATCGCAGGTTGCCTCCACGATGCTGACGAGTGGGATCGGCGATTTCCTGCGAAGTTCATCGAAGACAATATGCGGCGTATTGGCAGCCAGCAGGCCAACCTGCGCTCCGGCGTTGGCTAGTTTTTGGATTTCGCCCACCAGAAACGTGACCATGCTGACACGATCGTCGGCCTCAATCAGGTCGAGCAGCGTCCTCATATTGATGCTGTTGATTACGATGGCCGGATAACTCCCGTCGGGCTTTTGCGTGCGATAGGCGGCAATCAGATGGCGGTAATATTCGATTGTCGACTCCGGGCCGATACCTCCGATCACTCCTAGCGTTTTCATGTGACGTCCTCGTGTTTTTTAGACTTCTATTCTAGGAGCAGGTCATTGGAAATGTAGGAGCGGCTGCCCGACGGGCATCCTGCCCGCCCATCGGGCCGGCGGGACGCCGGCGCTACGAGGCGCAAGCTTGCCGGTGCGTCTTCGACTCAAGTAAGCTTCAAACACATGAAAGCCATTCAGGTAAAGAAGCCGGGCGGTCCCGAAGCCCTCGAACTTGTAGATATTCCGGTTCCGCAACCCAAGGCCAGCGAAGCGGTTGTGAAGGTGGCCGCCGCGGGCGTGAATTTCATTGACGTCTACCATCGCGAGGGCAGGTATCCCGTCGCCCTGCCGTTCGTGATCGGCCAGGAGGGCGCCGGCGCCGTATCGGCGGTGGGCGCGGAGGCCAACTCGGTAAAGGTTGGCGACCGCGTCGCCTGGGCTGGCGTCATGGGCTCGTATGCGGAGTATGCCGCTCGTCCCTGCCGACCGCCTGGTCCAGATCCCCCAGGGCGTGAGCGACCGTGAAGCGGCCGCAGCCATGCTGCAAGGCATGACCGCCCACTACCTGGCTTACAGCACGTTTCCGCTTAAGCGTGGAGACACTGCCCTGGTGCAGGCGGCGGCGGGCGGAGTCGGGCTGCTGCTGGTGCAGATGGCGCACAACATCGGGGCGCGTGTGATCGGCACGGCTTCGACCGAGGAAAAGGCCAAACTGGCGCGCGAAGCCGGG
Organism: Terriglobia bacterium; assembly: GCA_963812835.1. Lineage (GTDB taxonomy): Bacteria > Acidobacteriota > Terriglobia > Terriglobales > Acidobacteriaceae > JAIQFF01. The sequence goes on along the minus strand of CAWEWN010000003.1, from coordinate 242,362 downwards.
CGCGGACGAAGTCATCCTGTATACGCAGACGGATTTTGAAAGTGAGACCAAGCGTCTGACCCAGAACAAAGGCGTGGACGTGGTCTATGACTCGGTGGGCAAGACCACTTTCGAAAAAGGACTTAATGTCCTGCGGCCGCGCGGCATGATGGTCGCTGTTTGGAGCCTCGAGCGGGGCCGTTCCGCCCCTTGATCCCATCGCTCTCATGCAAAAGGGCTCGTTGTTTCTGACCCGTCCAACGATGAACCAGCTATACCTCCACCCGCGAGGAACTTGAGGAGCGAGCCAGCGCCGTCTTTGACATGATCGCGGCGAAGAAACTGAAGTTACGGATTGAACATATTTATCCGCTGGCCGGAGGCACAGCAAGCCCATCGCGATCTGGAAGGGCGCAAGACAACCGGAAAGCTGATCCTGATTCCGTAGGCGTTTCGACCCGTCCCGGTAAAGGGCGGCAACCTGCCGGAAGAGCTGATACCTCTAAGACGCAGGAGGATTCTCATGGCAGCGAAGAAGAGTTCTGGTTCACGCAAGAAGTACGGTGAGGCCGCAAGCAAGAGCGTAGAGAGCGCCATGCACCGGGAAAAGAAGGGTACGCTTCGATCCGGCAAGGGAGGCAAAGGCGGCAAGGTCACGAGCCGCAAACAGGCAATTGCCATCGGTCTTTCGGAGGCCCGCAAGAAGGGGGCCAAGGTTCCGGCCAAGAAGGCCAGCTGAATTCAGAAGGATCAGACTGTGTGGGTCCGGCTCTATGAGCCGGACACGCCGCGCTTGCGCGGCAGATGCACCTTAAAACCGCTGCCGAGCTGGCGCTCGGCCCGGACGGGTCTGTGACCCGTCCCTACATGGTCGGTGGTAGCACCTCTTCTTACTGGTCTTAAAAAAAGTCTTGAAGGGTGTCGATCCGGTAGTCTCTCATTCGACTTACAGGTAGAGCGGGTCGAAATATGCCGGGAGGCACAGTTATGCAAGCGTCGGTTGGGACCAGCACGATTTCAAAGGGAGCCGTGTGGACGGGCCGGATCTTAATCGCCGTCGTATTTCTGTTTATGCTCTTTGACGGCGGTATAAAGGTATTGCGATTGGCGCCAGCCGTGGAGGGCACGGCTCGGCTCGGATATCCCACAAGCGTCGTTGTGCCGATCGGAATGGTCGCCCTGGTCAGTGCCTTTCTTTACGCACTTCCGAGTACCTCGATTCTTGGAGCTGTCCTGCTGACCGGTTTTCTGGGCGGCGCGACCGCCACGCAGGTGCGCGTCCAGGACCCATGGTTCTTCTTTCCCGTTGCGCTTGGAGTGCTGGTTTGGCTGGGGCCATTCTTGCTGGATGAACGATTGCGCGCGCTTATCCCGCTACGGAGTCCTAAGGGGGCTTCCTAGGCATAATGTGAGAAATGCATAAAAACAGGGAGGAAGAAATAAATGAGCAAAGTACGAGTTCTGGCGGGCACACGCAAGGGCGCGTTCATCCTTACCTCGGACGGCAAGCGCGAGAAGTGGGATGTCAGCGGTCCCCACTTCGCCGGGTGGGAGATTTTCCACGTCAAGGGATCGCCAGCTGATCCGAATCGCCTGTATCGCGTCGCAGTGCAGTGGCTGGTTCGGACAGGTCATCCAGCGTTCGAACGACGGCGGCAAGACCTGGGAGCCGGTGGGGAACAAATTTGCCTACGATGGCGTCCCCGGCACTCACCAGTGGTACGACGGCACGGCGCATCCGTGGGAATTCAAGCGGGTCTGGCATCTGGAGCCGTCGCTGACCGATCCAGAAACCGTCTACGCCGGAATCGAAGACGCCGCCCTGTTCCGCTCGACCGACGGCGGACAGAACTGGCAGGAACTTTCCGGACTGCGCGGCCACGGCTCCGGACCCCGATGGCAGCCCGGCGCCGGCGGCATGTGCCTGCACACCATTATTCTGGATCCCAGCGACCCCCAGCGGATATTTATCGCCATCTCCGCCGCAGGCGCCTTCCGCACTCGACGACGCGGGAAAGACGTGGCAGCCGATCAACCAGGGACTGCGCTCCGAACACATTCCTGACCCGACGGCCGAGGTCGGCCACTGCGTTCACCGCATTGCCATGCATCCCTCGCGCCCGCGCGTGCTCTTCATGCAGAAGCACTGGGACGTCATGCGCAGCGACGACGCCGGCGACTCCTGGAAAGAAGTCAGCGGAAATCTGCCGACCGACTTCGGCTTCGTGATTGATGTGCATGCGCACGAGCCGGAAACGATTTACGTTGTCCCCATCAAGAGCGACGGCGAACACTATCCGCCCGACGGCAAGCTGCGCGTCTATCGCAGCCGCACCGGCGGAAACGAGTGGGAGGCGCTCACCAAAGGCCTGCCGCAACAGGACTGCTACGTCAACGTGCTGCGCGACGCCATGGCCATCGACTCGCTCGACAAGTGCGGTGTGTACTTCGGCACCACCGGCGGCCAGGTCTACGCCTCCGCCGATGCCGGAGACAGCTGGGCACCGATTGTTCGGGACCTTCCGGCAGTGTTGTCGGTCGAAGTGCAGACGCTGGCAATCGATGATTCGAGTCGTGCTACCCCCGCACCTCCGGACGCTGGCGCAGGTCCGTGGCGACTTGGAGCTTGAGGTCGAGAGTCCCGTGACCCAGCGCTCGGTCCTCGACGCGTTGGAGGCACGCTACCCGATGCTGCGTGGCACGATCCGCGATCACGTGACGCAGCAGCGCCGTCCGTTCCTGCGATTCTTTGCCTGCGAGGAAGACCTTTCCCACGAATCGCCCGATGCTCCGCTACCCGACGCGGTGCGTATCGGGGGCCGAGCCCTTGATCATCCTGGGAGCCATTGCCGGCGGCTGACCCGTTCTTCTAATCCTTGGGTGCCCCATCCTATTCGCGCATTCTGCGAATAGGGTGGGTGATGGAGGCCATCTGTGACCCGAGGCGATCTCGTCAGCACAAATCAATCCCTAGCAGAAACGTCTGTGGAATCCCACCCTTCAAAAAACGAAGGGTGGGGCACCCGTTGTATTCTTGAAGCTCGAGGATCCAATACATGCGTACTCTGGTAGTCGGAGCGGGCGCGATTGGCGGCTATTTTGGCGGCCGGCTGCTCGAGATAAATCGGGACGTGACCTTTCTCGTCCGTCCGAAGCGTGCCGCGGAACTGAGCAGTCAGGGTCTGAAGCTTCGCAGCCGCTCGCGGCGACGTGACGTTTTCCAAACCATCCACCGTGCTGGCCGAGAATCTCCGCGAGACCTTCGATCTCGTGCTGCTCAGTTGCAAAGCCTACGATCTCGAAGACGCGATTGCTTCGTTTGCGCCGGCGGTTGGTCCAGACACCGTCATCCTGCCGCTCCTGAATGGCATGCGTCACCTCGACATCCTGGACGAGCGCTTCGGCCGCGACCGCGTGCTCGGGGGCCAGTGCTTCATCGCGGTCGCGCTCAACGACGGCGAGATCGTCCACCTCGTTGAAACTCACGAGCTGTCTTTCGGTGAGCGGAATGGCGCGCTGTCGGATCGGGTGCAGGCGATTGCCCAGCTCTATGGAAGGCGCACGATTCAACGCGCATGCCAGCACCGAAATCCTGCAGGAGATGTGGGAGAAGTGGGTTTTCCTGGCTTCGCTCGCCGGCAGCACCTGCCTGATGCGCGCGAACATTGGAGATATCTGCGCGTCGCCGGGAGGAACCGACTTCATGCTTGGACTTGCTGGAGGACTGCTGTTCGATTGCGGCTGCAGAGGGCTATCCCGTGCGGGAAGCGCAACTGAACCGTGCCCGCAAGACGCTCACCGCGACGGGTTCAACGCTCACGGCCTCGATGCTTCGCGACATCGAACGCAACGCACCGATTGAAGCCGACCACATTGTCGGCGATCTGCTCCGGCGCGGGCACCGCCTCGTCGGGCAACACCTCTCAATATCGCCTACACCCACCTGAAGGCGTACGAGGCCCGCCGGGCCCGCACACTCCACCGGCAGTCTGACGTGTCCGATCCACGAACCTCGAGGGTGCCCCATCCTATTCGCGTATTTTGCGAATAGGGTGGGTGATGGGGATCATAGACAAGGCAAAGATGACCACCACTGCAGAGGTATACGAGAGATTCTCAGAGACACGTCCGTGGAATCCCACCCTTCAAAAGACGAAGGGTGGGGCACCCTGACTCGCTACCCGTCGAGCGGCTTTCGAAAGCGGCAATTCGCGAATGCGTTTTCCGGTCGCGGCGAAGATTGCATTGCAGACCGCGGGCGCAAACGGCGGCACTCCGGGTTCGCCGACGCCTGCCGGCGGTGCGTCGCTATCCACGATGTAGACGTTGGTCTTGTACGGAGCTTCGTTCATGCGGGCCACGGGATAGTCATTGAAATTCGACTGCTCGATGGCTCCGTCCTTCGCCGTAATCGCCCCACTCCGCACGATGCTGGTTCCGAAAACCGCCGCACCCTCGAACTGGGCCCGCGTAGCTTCCGGATTCACCACGATGCCGGCGTCCACGGCGGTGTGTACCGACGGAATCTTCACTTCACCCTGATCGTCCACTTCCACTTCGACCACCGTGGCCACGTAGGTCAGGAAGCTGCGGTGCACGGCGATGCCCATGCCTGAGCCCTTGCCCAGCTTTCGTTTTCCCCACCCGGATTTTTCCGCGGCCAGTTCAACCACTCGCCGCATGCGGGCCGTATCCAGCGGATATTCCGCTGGCGATCCGCCATAGTTGTCGTAGTCAGGCGCGGTAGCCTTGACGTCGACGATCCGTGGCGGTCCGATCAGCTCCAGCAGATATTCCACCGAATCGCGTCCCGAGGCATGCGCCAGTTCGTCGGCAAAGGACTGCGCCGCGAAGGCATGATAAATATTTGCCACCGAGCGGAGCCATCCGATGCGGACATGGTTTTCCGCCGGTCCGTTCTCGGCGCGATGATTGGGCAGGTCGAAGGGCAGATCGGTCCAGCCCTGTCCCAAGTTCGCCGCCGTCGCCGTAGGTGGTGTTCAGGGCGAAGGTGGAACCGATGGGCGGAAACACGGAACGCTGCAGCCAGGCCGTCGGCTTTCCTTTTTCGTCCAGCGCAGCCTTCATGTACATCGCGGCGACGGCGTGATAGTAGCCGAACTTGATGTCGTCTTCGCGGCTCCACACCACCTTGACCGGCTTGCCCACGGCTTTCGACAGAATCGCTGCCTCGGCCGCGTAGTCCGGTTTCGATTTGCGCCCGAATCCGCCGCCCAGCAGAGTTACGTGGCAGGTCACGTTTTCTTTGGGAATGCCGAGCTCTTCGCCGACGGTCTCCTGCACCGCCTGCGGACTCTGCGTGGAAGTCCACACCGTAACCTTGCCGTCGCGATAGTCGGCCAGGGCGACGGGCGGCTCCATGGGGGCGTGCGCCAGGTGCGGCACGTAGTAATCCGCCTCCATGATCTTTCCACCCTTGGCAAATGCGGCGTCCACGTCGCCGATATTGCGCGCGACCTTTCCCGGCTTGCGCGCAGTCTCCTGCAACTCCTTCTTGTATTGCATCCGAGTTGTAGCTGGCGTTGGGGCCGTTGTCCCAGGCGACGTTCAGTTTCTTGCGTCCCTGAAACGCGGCCCAGGTGTTGTCGGCAATCACCGCGACTCCGCCCAGCGGTTGAAAGTGATGCGGCGGGGTGAAGGGCTTGATAGGAATAGTTTGCTTCACGCCCTTTACCTGCAGCGGAGCCTTCTCGTCGTAAGACTTGACCTTGCCGCCCAGCACCGGAGGATGTTCGATCGAGGCATAGACCATGCCATCGAGGTGTGCATCCATGCCGAAGCCGGCCTTGCCGGTGCAAAGATTTTGCAGGTCGTAGCTGACCGCGCCTTTGCCGATGTATCGCCAGGCGCTTTTCGGCTTGTATGTCAGATCTTCTTTCTTGGGCACGGGCAGCTTGGCGGCTGCCGAGGCCAGTTCTCCATAGCCGGCCTTGCGCTTGCTGGGCTTGTGCACGATCACATGCAGATCGGATTCGCATTCTGAAACCGGCACTCCCCACTTCTGTGCCGCGGCCTGCGTCAGCATCAGGCGCGCCGTCGCTCCGGCCTCGCGCATGGTCACAAAGCCGTCGCGGACGGAATGCGATCCGTCGGTGTCCTGGTCGCCGTATCGCGGGTCGCCGATCGCCTGTTCGATTTTCACCCGCTTCCAGTCCGCATCCAGTTCGTCCGCCAGAATGAGTGGGACGGAAGTGCGGCTGCTGGTGCCCATCTCCGAGCGGGCCGCCACCAGGTAGACGGTTCCGTCGGTATCGATTCCCACAAACACGCTGGGGTGCAGAACGGCGCGGTCGGCGTGCGAGCCCGCGGCTGTCTCCGCGGCCCACAGGGCCTCCGGAACCAGGCGCACACTCAGGACCAGGGCGCCGGTGGAAACCAAGCCCTGCAGAAAACCGCGCCGGCTGACATTCAGAATGTTGTCGCTCATGCGTTTTCTCCCGCGGCCGCCTTGATGGCCGCACGAATGCGCTGGTAGGTGCCGCAGCGGCAGATGTTTCCCGACATGCCGTCGTCAATGTCTTCGTCGCTGGGCTTGGGCTTTTCTTTCAGCAGGGAAATGGCCTGCATGATCTGTCCCGACTGGCAGTAGCCGCATTGCGGGACGTTGTATTCGATCCACTTCTGCTGCACCACGTGCAGTCCGTTCTTGGAAATGGCTTCGATGGTGGTGATCTCTTTGCCGGCGGTCGCGCTCACCGGGGTCACGCAGGAGCGGATCGCCTTGCCGTCCTGGTGCACGGTGCAGGCGCCGCACAGCGCCATGCCGCAACCAAACTTGGTTCCGGTCAACCCCAACACGTCGCGCAGATACCACAGCAGCGGCAGATTGGGATCGCCGTCGTAGGAACGTTCCACGCCATTGACTTTGATCTGCATAGTTGTTGCCTCTCCAGCTCTTTCCCGCGCTATTCTTCCAGAAGCGGCCGGTGGAAGTCTAATATGATACCGCCCTAGGAAGGCAGAGGTGTAGCCATGGGTTCGAGAGCGCGTGTACGAGTCAACAGTTCGAGGTCTGGAGCGTGCAATGGAATTCATCCACGATGACTTCCTGCTGCATTCGGAAATGGCTCGCAGGCTATACCACGACTACGCCGCTGATGAACCGATCCTGGACTACCATTCGCATCTGCCGCCCGCCGACGTCGCCTCCGACCACCGCTTCGGCGATTTGTGGGAGATCTGGCTGAAAGGCGACCACTACAAATGGCGATTGATGCGCGCCAATGGAGTGTCCGAGGATTACTGCACCGGCGATGCGCCGCCGTATGAGAAGTTTCTGGCGTGGGCCCGTACCGTGCCGTACACACTGCGCAGCCCGCTCTATCTTTGGACCCACCTCGAGCTGAAGCGATACTTCGGGATCGGGGAGCTGCTGGATGAAAACAACGCCAGCCGGGTCTGGGAGCGCGCGAACTCCGCTGCTGCAAAACGGAGACCTCACCGCGCAGGGGATCCTCCGGAAATTCAAGGTTCGAGCCGTGTGCTCGACCGACGATCCGTGCGATGACCTTGCCAGCCATCGGGCGCTCAATGCTTCCGTCCACCGAATTTCGGATGTATCCCACGTTCCGTCCTGACAAGGCTTTGCGGATCGGCATTCCGGACGACGTGGAACGCCTGGGTAGACCGCCTGCAGGAGGCGAGCCAGAAAGGAAGTTTCGTCCTTTAACGATTTTCTCGATGCGCTCCGGCAGCGTCATGATTTCTTCCATGCCAACGGCGGCCGACTCTCCGATCATGGTCTAGCGCGCTGCCATGCCACGCCGTGCAGCGACCGCGAGGCCGCTGCCATTTTCGCCAAGGCCCGTGCCGGCACGGCCACGACCGACGCCGAACAAGAAAAGTTCGCATCCTTCCTGATGTTGTTCTTCGGCCGCCTGGACGCTGAAAAGGGCTGGACCAAGCAGCTGCACCTGGGAGCGCTCCGCAACGTAAATTCGCGGCGAACCGAAGAGGCCGGCCTGGATACCGGCTACGACAGCGTCGGCGACTGGGAGCAGGCCGCGGCGCTGGGCGCCTATCTGGACCTGCTGGAGCAGGAACACTGCTCTGCCGAAGACCATCGTCTATAACGTCAACCCGGCGGACAACTACGTTCTTGCCACCGCCATCGGTAATTTTCAGGATGGTTCGATCGCGGGCAAGATACAGTTCGGCAGCGCCTGGTGGTTTCTCGATCAGAAAGATGGGATCGAATGGCAACTCAACGCGCTTTCCAACACCGGCCTGCTTTCCCGGTTTGTCGGAATGCTGACCGACTCGCGGTCCTTCATGTCATTTCCGCGGCACGAATATTTCCGCCGTGTCCTCTGCGATCTGCTGGGACGGGACGTGGAGAACGGCGAGCTTCCGAACGACGAGAAGCTCCTCGGCAGCATGGTCCGCAACATCTGCTTCAACAACGCGCGGGAATTTCTGGGGCTGGAGCTTCCACCGGCTAGTACCGCGAAGGAGTCGCGGATGAGCCATTCGGAATTCAAACCCCGTCTCTTCATTCGATGTGTCGTGGCATTCCTGCTGATTTCGCTAGCGGCGAGTTCACAACAAAGCTCGCAACCAAGCCCGCAGAGCGTAAAAATCGAGGTGCAAGTCGATCAGCCGCAGGGAACAATCGCGCCCATCTGGAACTACTTCGGCTACGACGAGCCCAACTACACCTACGCGCCGAATGGCAAGAAACTGCTGGGCGAACTGGCGGCGCTCAGTTCAGAGCCGGCCTATGTTCGGGTCCACAATCTTTTGACCACGGGCGACGGCTCCGCGTCTTTGAAGTGGGGATCGACCAACGTCTACACCGAGGACGCTGCAGGAAAGCCGGTCTACAGCTGGACCATACTGGACCAGATTTTCGACAGCCTTTCATGCAGCGGGAGTAAAGCCGCTGGTTGAAATCGGTTTCATGCCGGAAGCTCTGTCCACTCATCCCGAGCCCTATCGTCATAATTTTCCGCAAGGCTCGATCTACACCGGCTGGGCCTATCCTCCCAAGGACTATCAGAAGTGGTCGGAAGTCGTCTTTCAGTTTGTCCATCATCTGCGTGAGCGCTACGGCGATGCCGAAGTAAAGACCTGGCTGTGGGAAGTATGGAACGAGCCCGACATCGACTACTGGAAGGGAACGCCGCAGGAATATTTCAAGCTCTACGATTTCAGCGTGGACGCGGTCCTGCGCGCGCTTCCGGGAGCCCGCGTCGGCGGTCCGGACAGCACCGGCCCGGCCAATCCCAAGGCGGCGGAATTCTTGCGATCGTTCCTCGATCATTGTGCCCATCAGCCAAACTATGTGAGCGGAAAAGTCGGCTCGCGCCTGGACTTCATCAGCTTTCATCCCAAAGGGTCTCCGAAGTGGCAGGGCGATCACGTGCAGATGGGCATCGCACGCCAGTTGGCCGCGATTGAGCAGGGCTTCCAGATCGTGGCATCGTTTCCGGAATGGCGCCGCACGCCGATCATTCTGGGAGAGTCGGACCCGGAAGGATGCGCCGCCTGCTCGGCGCGGAGCAATCCCCAGAATTCCTATCGCAACGGACCGCTTGTACGCCGTCTACACGGCCGAAACCCTGAACAACATTCTTCTTTCTTGCCAGCCGCGAGCACATCAATTTTCTTGGCGCGGTGACCTGGGCATTTGAATTCGAAGACCAGCCCTACTTTGAGGGCTTCCGCACCCTGGCCACCAACGGCGTGGACAAGCCGGTGCTGAATACTTTCCGGATGTTTGGCCTGCTGGGCAACGAACGCGTGAAAGCCACCAGTTCAGGCGCCTTGCGTTCCGAGGACGTGGTCCGCGACGGCGTGCGCGGAGCAGCCGGACATCAGCGTGATTGCCACGCGGAAGGACCATGAAGTCGAGGTCCTGATCTGGAATTACCACGACGACGATCTTCCGGCCGCCGCGACCCCGATCGACCTGGTCATCAGCGGACTGCCCGCAAAAACCAGCCACGGACTGCTCGAACACTTTCGCATCGATTCCAGCCACAGCAACGCATTCACGGCGTGGAAAGAAATGGGCTCGCCGCAATCGCCGACCGCAGAGCAGTACGAACAATTGCAACGCGCCGGCCAGTTGCAGCTTGCTCACTTCTCCGGCGTGGATGCCGATCGCGCAAGGCGGCACGCATCTGCAATTTGCTTTGCCCCGGCAGGGGCTTTCGCTCGTCCGAATCGCGTGGGAGTGAGTTCCGGTCGAACCGTGGGCGGGTTTAGCCGCGCTGCTGTGACTTGATCACCGCGGAAAAATCCTGATCGCCGTAACCCTTGGCAATCGCTTCCTTGAATATGGTGAGCGCGGAACTCGCAGTCTGCAGGTTGTGTCCGAGGTGTGAAGCTTCGTCGATGGCGTACCCCAGGTCCTTGGCCATCAGATGCAGCGGGAAAATTCGGAGTAAAGTCATTGGCGAAGGCACGGGCGGCGGCTCTCTGCACCAGGCCGCTGCCCGGAGCTCCGTGAGTAAGAATGGCAAGCGCCTTTTCGCAGGTCCAGGCCGCCGGCGCCGATCATATATTCGGCTTCCGCGAGCGACGCAGCCTGCACGCCGCACATGAAATTGTTGATGAGCTTCATCAGCGCGCCGCTTCCGGTCGGGCCGAGATGAATGAATTCGCGTCCCAGCACCGAGAGAACGGGCTGGGCGGTGGCGAGCGCCGCGTCCGAGCCTCCGATCAGAAACGATAATTCGCCGGAGGCCGCATGGGGCTTGGTGCCGGTCACGGGAGCATCCAGCAACTCGCATCCTTGCTGGGCCGCCGCGGCCGCGAGTTCCTTGATCCAGCCGACGGTGAGAGTGCTGCATTCAATGAGCACCGCTCCGCGACGACGCTCCCGCCAGCGCGCCGTTTTCGCCCAGCCACACGCCGCGGGAGGCAATATCATCCGCGACCATGCTGATGATGATGTCCGCGCTCGGACGCGGCCTCGCGCGGCGAGCCGGCGACGGTCGCGCCCGCGCTGCCGAAGGGCGCAGCCTTGTCCGCGATTTCTGTTGTAGACGGTGAGAGGAAAGCCCGCGGAGAGCAGCCGCCCTGCCATCCCGCTTCCCATAATTCCCAGTCCGATAATTGCTACACGCGGTTTTGACATGATTCACCCCAGAGCTTTCACGCTGATTAGTTTCGGTTTGCCTCCGGCCACGCGCACCGGATTGCGCAAGGGCCGGCCAAAGCCTTCGATCGAGACTTGCATCACGTCGCCATCCTGCAAGCTGATGCCATCGCTGAAACTCAAGGCGTCAGTCCCGAAGAAATGCACGTGGACGTCTCCCGGCCGGCGATGCGCTTCATATTTGAAATGATGGTGTTCGATGTTCGCCAGGCTGTGACACATCTCGGCTTCGCCGCGTGCGGAATGTTTTCGACCAGAGCAGGTTGCCGGCGCGTTCAATCTTCACTTCGACCGGGACGGATTCGAAGTCAGGGTCCACCAGAAGTTCAGGCCCGAGCGCACAGGTGCGAAGCTTGGATGCCGCCAGATTGAGATAGTTCGTCTTCTCGAATACGTGATCTGAAAATTCGTTGCCGCCCGCCATTCCGATGCGGCACGGCTGGCCGTCGGGAGCGATCAGGTAAATGCCTGCCAGTTCCGCTTCCTCGCCGCCGTCGCCGGCGTATGGCGGGACGTCGAGCGCGTCGCCGTGTCCGCGCAGAATTGTGCCCGTACCTTTGTAAAACCACTCCGGAGCCGTCCCGATCGCTCCCGGCGCGGGACGTCCGCCTTCGATTCCCCAGCGAAACATTTTCATGCTGTCGGTCAGGTCCGCTTCGGTCGAGGCGTGCATGCTCTGGCGATTGCGAGCGCTGCCCAGATGGGTCAATCCGGTTCCCGAAACCAGGCAGCGCGCCGGTTCCGCGGGATGGTCAATGGGCGGCAGAATTCGCCAATCCGACTGTCCGCGGTAGATCGGATCATATTCGAGCAGCTCGCCCGTGGCCCGCTGCCGCGCCAGATCGCTGAGTTTCACGCCGTCGCTGATGGCGGAGTTGGCCAATTCGTAGATCGAGCTGCAACCGTCAAGCAGCCGCAGATGCGGCTCCTCGACGAGAGCCACCCGCCTCGCGTCGCCGCGCTTCAGTTGAACCAGTCGCGTCATGAACGTCATTCGATGACTTCAAACTTTTCCAGCGCTGCCTCGTTGATCGTCAGGCCCAGCCCCGGAACATTTTCGTCCAGATCGATGAAGCCGTCTTTGGCTTTGGGCTCGCCGTTGAAGATGTACCAGAATAATTCGTTGCCAACTTCGACGTCGACGACCGGAAAGTACTCGGCCATGGGCGAATTCAGGCTGGCCATGACGACATGATAGTTGTGCATCTGCCCGGCATGAGGAATGACCGGGACGGAATACGCCTCTGCCAGCGCGGCAATCTTGCGGGCTTGCGTGAGGCCGCCGACGCGATTGGTGTCGAACTGGATGTAGTCCAGCGCGCGGGCCTCGAGCAGGTCGCGAAAACCGTATGCCGTGAATTCGTGCTCGCCGCCGGCGATTGGAACTCGCCCGTATGACTTCAACTCAGCGTAGCCGTGCACATCATCTGGAATGACTGGCTCTTCCAGCCATCTCAGGTTGAACGGTTCGAGGAGCGGCAGCATGCGCTTGGCGTAGTCGAGCGTCCATCCCATGTAAGCGTCGGCCATCACGTCGATGCCATCGCCCACGGTCTCGCGCACGGTTCGAACCAGATTCAGATTGCGTTGCATGCCGGCCGCGCCGTCCGTCGGTCCCCAGCCGAAGCGAAGTTTCATCGCCTTGTAGCCTTCGGCCTTGTAACGCTTCGCCTCGGCGGCCAACTCGCTCAACTCAACGCTGTAGAGCCGGCTGGCATAGACCGGAATGCGCGGCTTGGTCCTGCCTCCAAGCAGCCGATAGACCGGCTGTTTCGCCGACTTGCCCAGAATGTCCCACAGCGCAATATCCACCGCGCTGATCGCAACCATGCCGATGCCTCTGCGGCCGAACGCCATCGTCTTGCGATACATGAGCTGCCACAGAAACTCGATGTCCCACGGATCTTTTCCAATCAACAGCGGCTTGAGATGGAGGTCGATCACCTGCTTCGTGACCTGGGGCGCGAGCGCGGCATTGCCGATCCCCACCAGCCCGTCGTCGGTAAAGATTTCAACCACCAGCCAGCCATGAAAAGTGAACGTCTGCATCGAAGCTTCCGGCAGATTCAGCACGTCCATGGGATTGGTGCAGAAATGTGGCGGCAAGGGGACCGTCTTTCCGCGCCAGCGCATTACGCGAGTACGAATTTCTTTGATTCTCATCAGGCTCCCGAATAACTCAGTTTCCGTTCCAGTTTCAGTGGCTGGACCACAGGAACGGTGGCAAGAATGATAACGAAAGCAGCCACATGAAAAGTGCCCGCCAATGAGAATACGACACCGTAGCCGAATCCGTGGTCCAGCAGGTATCCCACCAGTTGTCCGAAGGCGATTCCGCCCATCGCTCCGCCGAAGCCTACCAGTCCGGCAACCGAACCGACAACGTTGGCAGGGAAGAGGTCGGTGGGAAGAACCATCACCAGGGTGGACCACGACTGCTGTCCGAAATATGCCAGGCTGAATATCGCCAGCGCCCAGGCCACCGGAAGCCGCGGGACCAGCAGGATGGACGGCATCACCACCGCGCTCAGCCCCAGCGCCAGTTTTCGGGCCACGCCCAGCGAGAACTGACGCTTGATCAGGTAACTCGAAAACCAGCCGCCCAGAAGACAGCCGACACCGGCGGCGGCGTAAGGGATCCAGGCAAACGTGCCGACTGCCTTCACGTCAAATCCTCGGGCATCGTAAAGATATTTCGGAAGCCAGAAAAGATAGAAGTACCAGGCCGCATCGCTGAGAAACTTGGCGCTTACCAAGCCCCAGGACTCGCGAATTCGCAGCAAATCAATCCAGCGAATTGTCGGCGCATGGACCGAAGACTGAGAAGCAGGCGCGAATTGTTCGCGCACACGGGATTCGGGAGGATTCTCCGGCGAAAAATAAGATGAGATCCACCACCATGTCCAGAGCAACCCGAGGCCGCCGGTGATCGACAAAAATCCATCGCCAGCCCGAATAGGCCAGTACCAGGGCGATCAGCGGAGGCGCGATCACCGCTCCCACGGCTGTGCCGGCGTTGATGATGCCCATCGCGGTGGCCGTTCTTTCGTCGGGAACCACTCGGCCACGGCACGCGTGGCCGCCGGAAAGCCGCCGCCTTCGCCCATTCCCAGCAGAAATCTGCTTCCCATCAGCATGGCGAAACTTGTAGCCAGGGCATGACTCGCGTTGGCCAGCGACCAGAACGTCATGATGACGGCGAATCCGATGCGAGTGCCGAGAGCGTCGACCAGCTTTCCTCCGCCCAGGTACATGAACGCGTAGGAAAGCAGGAACGCCGATTGCAGTGCAGAGAAACGCTGATTGGAAAGCGGGATATCTCGGGCGATCGCGCTGACGGCAACCGGAAGCGTCTGGCGATCCAGATAACTGATCGCGATGGCAACGCTAACCAGGATGGCAATTCGCCAGCGCAGCAACAGGATTGTCCTCGATTCGTTCTGTGGGGCGGATACTCTTGTCCGCCGCCTTGCACTCGGCGTGCGTCAGCGCGCCGGATAGTTTTTGCTTTTCTGCGTCCGCGAGTTGAAGACTTCGAAGCTTCCGTCCGGATGAGCCGTCAGCTCCAGATCATTCGCGGCATCGGGGCCATCGGGATTCGCGATGAACTCCGCGGCGACATTGTGCGCCGCGCCACCCTCTTCGGAAAAATGCAGCTGCCAGAGGTCTTCAAGGCCGGGTGATTTTCTGATGATGTCCAGGACCGACGGAGTGCCGCCTTTCTTGGCGCCGTTGTCCATGATCGCCACGCGGGGAGCAAGGCCGTATACGAAGCGGGAGGCTGCTGCTTTGCGCCCAGCCATGATGAGAAACGATGTAAATGTCAATCTTGCCGATTTTGTTGACCGGGCACATCAACTGCATTTCCTTGTCGTGCGTAAGATCGCCCAGGTCGAGAATTCTCAGTTTGCCAAAATTGATCAACGTGCCCAGAGAACGCAGGTTTTCCGTCGTGTCCGCCGGAAATTGCTCGGCATCCTTGCAGTACGGATTTTCCTGCCCCGCTCCCGGCAGCGGCTTTTCGATCAACGCGGCGTCCGAACTGACAATCGTGGCCTGCATTCCCTTGATGGGCAGCACGTCTCCCGGCTTGGCGCTGATGCGCTTGTACTTTCCCGTTGCCAACACTGCCTGGTAGGCTTGCCAGTCTTTCACGGTCACAGCATCGGTGGTCTCGCGATTGTCCCCGTGGTCGATGAATGTTCCGACCGGAATGCGCGCGACCAGTTGTGGAACGCCACCCACGTGGTCGTCGTGAAAATGAGTAATCAGAACGTAATCGATCTTGCTGATGCCGGCTTTTCGTGCGGTGGCGACGATGCGGTCGGCATCGCGGCCATCATTTCCCGGCCAGCCAGTGTCGATCAGCAAGGATTGACCTGCCGGCGTCACGAACAAAGTTGCCTGGCCGCCTTCGACATCGATGAAGTAGATGTGCAGGGATTTGTCTTTGTAGCGGGAGCCGCCCAGGAGGCGATGCCCAGTCCGAGACACTAGAAAGCGCGCCGCAAGCCACTCGTAGCAGGGAAGTGCTCCATTTGATTCGCCAGCTGGATGCGGAAAGAGTGCAGGTCATTGGTTCAAGACTCCCAAGTGAATTTCAGAGGAGGAAGTCCGACCAGAGATCATCAACCCAGTTCTGATCGGCGTCAAGGAGCAGGTCCGGGCTTCGTGCGGCGCTACAACGCCCGTCCTGCGCTGGCGCCCGATGCCCATGCCCATTGGAAATTGAAACCGCCCAGGTGTCCGGTCACATCCACCACTTCTCCGATGAAAAACAGGCCGGGCACTTTTCGGCTCTCCATGGTTTTCGCCGACAACTCGTCGGTGTCCACGCCGCCCACTGTCACCTCGGCTTTTCCGTAGCCCTCCGTACCCGCCGGAACCATGGCCCACTGGTGTAGCTTGCGCTCCAGTTCCTTGAGAGAGGCATTGGTCCAGCTCTTGGGCTCGTGGATCTCCAACCAGCGGTCGGCCAAACGGTTGGGAAGAAATCTGCGCAACGCAGTGCGCAGTGAGGTGATGTTCCGCGGCGTGACGCCTTCGAGAAGTTCTGTCGTGACTTCCTGCTCCGGCGCGAGGTCGATGAGGATGGATCCCGTCTTTCTTCCAGTAGGACGAAATCTGCAGGATCGCCGGTCCACTCAGCCCGCGATGAGTGACCAACATCTTTTCCCGGAAGCTCTGGCTGTCACATGCAGCAATCACCTCCGCAGATACGCCGGCCAGGTCGGTGTAGCGCTCGGGTATCTTCCGCGCCAAACAGGAGCGGCACCAGGCCCGGCCGGGTCTCACGGATCGCCAACCCGAATTGTCGTGCCAGGTCATATCCGAATCCGGTGGCCCCCATCTTCGGAATGGACAGTCCGCCGGTGGCCACAACCAAGGCCGGAGCGCGAAATTCGTTTTCTTTTGCCTTCACCACGAACTCGTCGGTCCGCGTTACCTCCTGAATTGCAATGTTAGTGAACAGCTGAACTCCCGACTCGCGACACTCCTTTTCGAGCATGCTCAGAATGTCTTGGGCCGAGCGGTCACAAAAAAGCTGGCCCAGGGTCTTTTCGTGATAAGGAATGCCGTGCTTCTCGACCAGGGCCACGAAATCGGCGGGCGTGTAGCGCGCCAGCGCCGATTTGGCGAAGTGCGGATTGGTCGAGATAAAGTTTGCCGCCGAGCAGTGGAGGTTGGTGAAATTGCAGCGTCCACCGCCGGAGATAAGAATTTTCTTTCCCAGCCGCTCGGCGCGTTCGAGGACGGCCACTCGCCGTCCCCGCTTGCCCGCTTCGATGGCACACATCAATCCGGCAGCGCCGCCGCCGAGAATCAGAGCGTCATATTTATGGATCAAGAGAGCTCACGAGCCTGCAACATACCGGGATAGCAGGATTAAAAGGAAGTGCGTCGGCAATGAGGCAATTGTAACCAGTTCGTCGACGTGCTCCAACCCGTTCTTCGGAAGCGCCTCCTTACATGTAGTCGAACAGCGCCATGAACCCAAAATCCATATGGAGCTGTTGATGACAATGAAATAAGGTAAGCCCGGGATTATCCGCCGTGAAATCAATGTCTACCTTCTGATAACCGCCGACCATTACCACATCTTTCATCACTCCGGACGTCATTTGGCCGGCGACTTGAGTCAGTTCGAAGACTGTGACGATGAAGGTGGATGGGATGGATGTCATCACTCGCGTTCTGCATGCGAATGCGGTAGCGCTTGCCTTTCTCCAACCGGAACATGGGTTGCATATGTTCCTCCGAGAATGGCGACGTCATTGATCGTCCACAGGTTGAAGCCATCCTCGCGGCATTTTGCTTGGCAAAAGTCATGTCGAAGATCTGGTAAGGCTCTGTTGGCGTAGCGGAGCCGCCAAAGTGGGCATAATTCCAGCGAAACGGTTTTTGAACGATCCACTGCGGCTTGCCTTTCTCCCCGGCATATTCGACCACGATACCCATGCCGTGATGGCGATCGTCGTCCGCCAGATCGCCCAGGATCCAGATCCCCGGATGATTCATTTCCACGATGGCAGATACCCGTTCCGCAGTGCCCAGCCAAAGCCCCGGAACCGGCACTGGTTTGGGAATTGCATTTCCATCGAGCGCGACTACCGTGAAGGTGTGTCCCGGCAGAGCCAGGCTGCGGATCTCGGTCGCGCTTCCATTGAGGATATGGAACAACACCCGCTCGCCGCGCTTTACCCGTATTGGCTCGCCATGGCCCAGCATGCGCCCGTTGATGGAGAACGAGCCGTAGCCTACTTCAAACCCATGAGGCGCGCCCTTCGCCAGCGAGGCTTTCATGGCGCTCTCTCCGGTGTTTTTCAGGCTCGCTACCACCGTCGCCGGAGACAAGAAATCCATTGCCATATCTCCGCCGCGGCTGAATGTGGGTTCGAATTCCTTCAAGGTCAGGAAGACTTCACGGTCATAATCGCCCGGATGGTTCTTCGGTTCAATGTATACGGGACCGACCAGTCCGCTGTACTGTCCCGCGCTCAGGTCCGCCTTTGCACGCACGTGGGTGTGATAGAAGCGAAATCCGGAGGGCCTGGGCACAAACGAAATACGCCGGCTTCCGTGCGGGGCGATAAACGGAGTGCCTTCTTCCGCGGCTCCATCGACCTCCGAGGAAACGGCTTGCCCGTGCCAGTGCAATTGCTCCGGCCTGTCGGTTTGATTGTGAATGTCGACGGTTACTCGCTGGCCTTCTTTCAAGCGCAGCAGCGGGCCCGGAAACTGGCCATTGTATGTAGTTGTCGAGAGGATGCGATTCGGAGCAAGTTCGATAGGCTTGACGGCGATGGTAAGGGTGTAGTCCGGAGGACTACTGATCTGAGATTCAGCGCCCTGCAGATGCGACAGCGCTAACTCGCCAAAAGCAGCAACCGGAGCAAGCAGGGAACTTCCCGCCAGGACACCGGTTGCCTTCAGGAATGTTCGACGCGAGAACAGAGAATCTGGCATCGTGTCTCTCGCTCAACTCAAGTGAACCGACGACTCTACTTTCCCGTGTAACTGATCCTCCAGATGGAATTCGAACCGTCGTCGGTGACCAGCAGCGATCCGTCGGGGGCGGTGGTGACACCAACCGGGCGTCCCCAGACGCTCCCATTGTCGACTACGAAGCCGGTCATGAAATCCTCGTATTCGCCGCTGGCATGGCCGGTCTGATGCAGAGGTACGCGGATCAGTTCGTAGCCGACGCGAACTGCCCGGTTCCACGAGCCGTGTTCAGAGGCGAAGAGATCCCCTTGATACTCTGCCGGGAATTGTTTGCCGTCGTAGAAAGTGATTCCGAGGGACGCATTGTGTGGGTTCACCAGGACGTCGGGCGTGATGACTTTGTCTTTGAGTTCGGGATGCTTGCCTTTGTGCCGGGGATCCTGATTTCCGCCCAGGTAAAACCAGGGCCAGCCATAGAATCCTCCTTCCTGCACATGGGTGATGTAGTCGGGGACCAGGTTGTCGCCCAGGCCGTCGCGTTCGTTGGTTGAACACCACAACTCGCCGGTCAGCGAATTCATTCCAAGTCCTACGCAGTTGCGAATGCCGTAGGCGAAGACCTGCATGTTGGAACCGTCGGGATTGAATACCAGAACATCGGCGCGGTTCTTTTCCGCAGGCGTGGTGTCCGGGTCGTCGACGTTTGATGCCGATCCCACCGAGACAAACATTCTTCTTGCCATCGAGCGAAAACTGAATGTCACGTGTTGTGTGGCCTCCTCCGCCCGGCAAGTCCGCAAGGTGCTGGGCCGGGCCGCTGGCCTGCAAATCGCCGTTCTGGTAGGGGAAGCGCTCGACCGAGTCAATATTGCCCACGTAAACCCACTCGGGCTTCGGCCCTGGCGGATAAAATGCAATACCAAATGGCCGCTTCAATCCGCTGGCAAAAACCGCCATCTGCGCCGGTTTGCCGTTCGCGGTAATTCCGCGGAAAACTCTGATGTCGCCTGCCTTGGTCTCTGCCACGAAGATGTCGCCGTTAGGAGCGGTGTGAATGATCCGCGGATTATCGAGTCCGGCTGCGTACAACTCCACTTTGAAACCTTCAGGAACCTGCGGCCACGCGCCTTCGGGACGCGCCACAATCTGCGGCCCGTTGCCCGCCGAGCGGGTCGCATAAGGGGCGGGTAGATCCTTGACCGTGATCTTGCGAACAGTTCCCGGCTTTTCATAGCGGAAGTCTGTAAACGGCGGCGAGGGGGGCGGCGCATTCAGCTTCTCCGCCACCGTCGGTGCGGCCGGCGGAGCGCTCGACCCGACGCGTCCCTGACCAAGGTTTTGCACGTAGCTGACGATCTGCCAACGTTGCTGTTTGGGCAACGTTGCCCATGAAGGCATGCCGTTGGGCACGTCGCCTTTGGTGATGAACCAGAAAATCTCTCCCGGTGTCGCCGCTTTGATTCTTTCCGCCTTGAGAGGCGGAATGTTCCCTGAGCCTTCGCCATTTTCACCGTGGCAGCGAGCGCAGCGCAGATGGAACAACGCCTTCGAGTTCGGAGGCTGCTGCCCTTCATACGGGTTTTTGAGTTCCCTGGCCGATGCGGGGGCGTTATGGAAATTTGCGTTCTGCGCGGCAGCCAGCTTGACGAGAAGAATTGCAACAACGGCAAAGGTCGTAAACGAGCTTTGAAGTTTGCTGTTGATGACTTTCAAATCTGTTCCTCCGTTACAGGGTCTGAAGATGTTATACCGAATTGAGAACGGGGTCCCGCCCCGTCCTCCACAACACCTTATAATTCGTATAACAAAATCGGTACAAACTAAGGACTACTCATGGGTCATCCGCTACTCGATCTGACCGACAAAACCGCCGTAGTGATCGGCGGGACCAGTGGCATCGGGCTTCATCTCAACCGGGCGCTGGCTCAGGCCGGGGCAAATGTCGTCCCCTCCGGGCGCCGCCCCGAACTGCTAAGTGCTGCTGTCGCCGAGGTCACAGCTTTGGGCCGGCGATCGCTCGCTCAAACTTGCGATGTCACGGACAGCAGCAGCCTCGACCATCTTCTGCAGGTGGTGACGGCGGAGTTCGGCAGCGTGCACATCCTGATCAACTGCGCCGGACGCACGAAGCGGACGCCCACGCTCGATGTTCCCGAATCCGAGTGGAATGGGATCCTCGAAACCAATCTGAACGGAACCCTGCGCGCCTGTCAGGTTTTTGGCCGGCACATGATCGAGCGCGGTTACGGCCGCATTATTAATATTGCTTCGCTATCCTCGTTCGTAGCGCTCTACGAAGTTGCCGCATACAGTGCCAGCAAGGCGGCGGTGGCTTCGCTGACGAAGTCGCTGGCCATCGAATGGGCCAGGTCGGGAGTTTGTGTGAATGCGATCGCTCCTGGCGTCTTTCGCACCGAACTGAATTCCGCCCTGCTGGACGGCACCGATCGCGGCCGCGAATTTCTTCTGCGAACGCCGATGAAGAGGTTCGGAAAACTGGAAGAACTCGGCGGGGCAGCGGTTTTTCTGGCGTCCGAAGCCGCCAGCTTTGTCACCGGCCACGTGCTGGCCGTGGACGGAGGCTTCCTGGCCAGCGGTGTCAACCAGTAGAACCGCCACGAACCGCGTGGGGACAGCCGCCGTCAGCTGTCCACTGGCAACCCCGGCCACGGATCACACGGATTCTCACGGATACCCCCGAACAATACAGGACCTCAAACATGAAAAAGCTCTCTCTTGATCCGTGGCATCCGCGTAGATCCGTGGCCGGGTTGCCAGCGGACAGTCGAGGGAGTCCATCCCCAGCGGTTCGTGGCGGATGGCATAATAGACAATAGGGTCCCACTTGATGACTCTCGGTAAAAGTGCGATGGATCGCGTGCTCACCCACGACGAGGTTCGCCAAGTCGTATCGCAGGCGGCCGCCCAACTCAAACTCGAAGGCAAGCGCGTGCTGACCATCATCCCCGATGGCACTCGCACCATGCCTATGCCGTTGATGTTCCAGCTTCTGCAAGCGGAGATCGGCACACAGGCGGCCGCGTGCGACTACCTCGTCGCTCTCGGCACACATTCGCTCATGAATGAGGCACAACTCACCCGGCTGATGGGAAGTCCGGTCGTTAACGGAAGGTGTGGCAGCGCCCGCGTCTTCAACCATCGCTGGGACCTTCCTGAAACTTTTGTAGATTTAGGTACCATCCCTGCCGACAAAGTTGCCGAAGCCTCTGGGGGCCTTCTGTCAGAGCCAATTCTGGTCAGGATCAATCGGCTCCTTTTCGACTATGACCAGGTGCTGATTTGTGGACCTGTGTTTCCTCACGAGGTAGTGGGGTTCTCGGGAGGCAACAAGTATCTGTTTCCGGGAGTCAGCAGCGGAGAAATGATCAACCAAACGCACTGGCTGGGGGCGTTGTTAGGCAGCTATAACCTCATCGGCACGCCTTGCACTCCGGTCCGCGCGCTCATCGATCAGGCTGCCAAGAAAATTGCGGTCCCCGTCGCTTGCTTCGCTCTGGTCTTGCGAAACCAGGACGTCGCCGGCATCTACTTCGGGACCGCACAGGAAGCATGGAAAGAGGCAGCTCAGCTGTCAGCTACGAGAGCACATCAGGTGGGAGGACCGTCCCTTTCGCCGCGTCCTGTCCGTCCTGCCCGAAATGTACGACGACATCTGGACCGGGGCCAAGGGTATGTACAAACTGGAGCCTGCCATCGCGGATGGCGGCGAGGTCGTTCTTTATGCTCCGCACATCACGGAATTCAGTTACACCCACGGAGCTTTTCTCGACCGCATCGGCTATCACTGCCGGGATTATTTTCTTAAACAGCGGGAGCGGTTTGCCGATGTGCCGCGTGGTGTGATCGCCCATTCCACGCACCTGATCGGGCAGGGTACTTATGACGCCGCGACCGCCCTCGAGACTCTCCGGATAAAAGTCACTCTCGCGACCGGCATTCCGGAAGAACGCTGTCGTCGCCTGAACCTGAATTATGCGGATCCCGATAGCATCAGGTTCGAAGAGTGGCAGGGACGCGAGAGCGAGGGCGTCAAACTGGTTCCCCATGCTGGGGAGACCCTCTACCGATTAAAAGATGGAGTTCCGGCTGGCGGCTCTTACTGAACCGCGCTGCCGACGTTGGAGAAAACCGTGTTGGCGTTAGAGCCGACCAGTCGTATCGTTCCGACGACCAGAACGAGAATCACGGCCAACATGACTGCGTATTCGGCGATGTCCTGTCCCTGGTCTTCGGACCAAATTCTTTGAATCAGGTTCCTCATGACTGACCTCCAAGGCCCCAAAATATATTGTCGATTAGGAATTCATCATGAACGCATCGTGGTCGATTGTCAATCGCTCATCTGAAAATTTCTGACATTTATTGCATCGCGCGAAAGGCGCGCTGGACGTGGGTTTGGAGGAGTTTGCTGGTGCTGATAAAGCTGTGTAAGGGATAACCAGGGTAACCCGTTACCGTACAGAACGCCGCCGCGAAAACCTAATGTAAAAGCTCCGCGGCGGACCGCGATGCGTATTCTAAAACTTTTCCCGGAAGCAGGCCCAGGTAGAGAGTCGCAGCGACGCTGATGGCGAGGGCAGTACCCAAGGCCGCCGTGACCGGAATCGCCGGCAATTCTTCCCGCGCTTCGCGCATATACATCACCACGATGATTCGCAGATAGTAGTAAGCGCCCACGGCGCTGTTGAGCACGCCGATGATGGTGAGTCCCACCAGGTTTGCTTGCAGGGCCGCGCTGAAGACGTAAAACTTGGCGAAAAATCCGCCGGTCATTGGAATTCCAATCAGTGATAACAAAAAAATCGTTAGCGTGGCGGCGAGTACTGGTGATCGACGACCCAGGCCTGCGTAGTCGTCGAGCGTTACGTAAGCGTTCGCCGGCGCCCGCGATGTGGCTGACCACGGCAAACGCGCCCACGTTCATGGCCGCGTAAGAGGCGGTGTAGAACATGGCAGCGGGAACGCCATTGTTAGGCAATGCGGCAAACGCGACCAGGGTATATCCGGCGTGCGCAATAGAAGAATATGCCAGGAGCCGTTTGACGTTCTGCTGCACCAGCGCGCCCACATTCCCCAATGTCATCGACAGAGCGGCCGCGACCCAGATCAACCAAACGCGCCCCGGTGCATTCGCTTCAAACATGACCCGCAACAGTACCGCGAACGCCGCTGCCTTGGGAGCGGTGGACATGAAACCGACCACGGGCGCCGGAGCACCCTCGTACACGTCAGGCGTCCAGACGTGAAAAGGCGCGGCCGCAACTTTGAAACCCAGGCCCACGAACATGAACGCGATCCCGGCGTAGGCAAGTACTGGAATCGGATTCGATCGAAGTGCCTGGGCGATCAGCGAAATGCTGGTCGATCCAGTTGCGCCGAAGGTAAGCGCTACCCCATACAAGAAGAAAGCAGTGGCGAAAGATCCCAGCAGGAAATATTTCAACGAAGCTTCACTGCTGATAGCGGCGCGCCGACGGAATCCGGTCAGTACATAAGTGGAAATCGAAGAAATCTCGAGCGCAATGAAGATCAGCACCAATTCAACCGCCGAAGACATCAGGCACATACCGACCGCGCCGAGAAGAATCAGTCCGTAATACTCGCCGGCCCGGATGTTCTGCGTCTGCATGTACTCGAAAGAGCTGAGAATGACCACGGCAGTGGTGGCGGTAATCAGCACGTGGAAGAAGGTGCTGAACGCATCCACTTTGATCACGCCCCAGAATCCCATGCCGGGGGACTGCGCCTGGTAAAACGTTGCCGCAATCGCTGCCACGGAACCGATCAGCGCGATGAAGCCGAGCAGTTTTTGGCTGCTGCGCTCGTCTACCAGGGGATCGAGCACCATGATCGCCATGCCAAACAACGACAGTACGATTTCAGGCAGAATGCGGACGTACTCCACACCCTGAGGTATGGTTTGGGTCATTCCAGCGGCACTCACTGGCCAACCATCCTGCTGGCCAATTGCGCGAACGGCGCCAACGCGGTTTGAACGGCGGGATCGATAGCGTTCAGCCACAGCAGCGGCGCTACGCCCATCACCAACGCGGCCGCAGCCGCAGGCAGAAGTGCGATACGCTCGCGTGTATCCAGATCTGGCAGGGTTTCATTCACGGGATGCGTGATCTTTCCATAGAAGACTCGTTGATACATCCATAGCAGGTAACCGGCGCTCCAGATGATGCCCGTCGCGCCGAGAACTCCGTAAATCGCGCGGTCCTGAAACGCTCCGGTCAGCACCAGGAACTCTCCGATAAAACCATTGAGCAGCGGCAGACCCACCGAGGCCAGCACCACGAACAGGAAGAAGCTGGCGTAAACCGGCATAGAGCTTGCCAGCCCGCCGAATTCCGAAATCTCATAAGTGTGGCGACGCTCATACAGAATGCCGGCCAGCATGAACAGAGCTCCGGTTGAAACGCCGTGCGCCAGCATGACGAAAGTCGCGCCGTCCAGTCCGGCCTGGGTGAAGCTGAAAATCCCCAGCACCACAAAGCCCAGGTGGCTGATTGAAGAATAGGCAATCAGCTTCTTCATGTTGGGCTGAACCAGCGCCACCAAAGCTCCGTAAATAATTCCGATCAGCGCCAGGACCATCACCCACCAGGCGTTGGCGCGGGCCTGGTCGGGAAACAAGCCCAGGTTGAAACGCAGCATGCCGTAGGTCCCCATCTTCAGCAGCACGCCAGCCAGCAATACCGAACCCGCGGTTGGTGCCTCCACGTGAGCGTCGGGCAACCAGGTGTGGAAAGGGAAGAGCGGAACCTTGACGGCAAATGCGATGAAGAATCCCAGGAAAAGCCACTGCGCCGCGCTGGCAAAATTCTCCACCTGCCCGCTGCGAATCGCATTCTGGATGGTCACAAAGTCAAAGGTCCCTACTTTGGCGTAGAGCCAAAGAATTGCCGCCAGCATGAACACCGACGCGATCATGGTGTACATGAAGAACTTGACGGCTGCGTAAACCTTGCGGCCATGCCCGTACATTCCGATCAGCAACGCCATCGGAATCAGCGTGGCTTCCCAGAAGAAATAAAACATGAACAGATCGAGTGCGACGAAGACGCCGATCAGCGCCGTTTCCAGCACTAGCAAGATGATGAAAAATTCCTTCACCCGTTCATGAATCGACTTCCACGAGATCAGCACGCATAACGGGGTAAGAAAGGTGGTCAGCACCACCAGCCACATGGAAATTCCGTCCACGCCCATGTGGTAGTGAATGTTGGGTGTCGGAATCCATGCACGATCGAGTTCATACTGAAACCCGGTCTGGGCCCGATGGAAGTGGACCGGCAAATGCAATGACAGGACAAACGTGAACAGCGTGACCACCAGGGAAAATACCCGGATGTCGCGATCACGCCGCGGCAGCGCCAGCAGCAGCAACCCTCCCGCCAGCGGGATGAAGGTCACCAGCGTGAGAATGACCGGGCTCCAGTTGCCTGCATTCATCGTGTTCCCATCCAGACCATGTAAGCGATCACTGCAGCAGCTCCGGCTGCCACCCATCCTGCGTAGGAGCGCAGGTTACCGGACTGCATGTGCCGTACAGAATCGGAGACTTCATTTGCGCCATGCGCACTGTTGTCTACCGAGGCGTCGATGACGTCCTGGTCAATGCCGTGCCACAAAATCAGCGCGGAGCCTGCAATGAGTGGCTTCACGAACAAGATCGCGTACAACTCATCGATGTAGTACTTGTGGACGACGGCGTCGTAGAGGCTTCCCAGCCCGGCGGCGATCTGCTGTGGCAACTGCGGATTGCGATAGTAGAGCTGATACGCCAGGAAAAGTCCGAGCAGGCCAGCTAGAACTGAAATCCCGGTGAAGATCAACTCGGTCGCATGACCGGCCTGCGGTTCGGGGCCTTCCGCGTCTTTCTCTGGAGTCGCAACCGACCCATGGCCTTCAGCTCCAGGTGTGATGGTGGAGTGAAACACAGGGCCGAGAAATTTCTCGAAGCGGTTGCTGCCCCCCAGTGATGCAGGAACCCCGATCCAACCGCCGGTAAACGAAAGAAACGCGAGCACGACAAGCGGAATCACCATCACTCGCGGACTTTCGTGGATCCCACCATGTCCGTGCCCGTGTGTTGGTGCCGCCACTGCGTGCAAGTCGCTATGCGCCAAATCGTGTGCCGGTTCTTCGTGCGCCTCCGCCGTCCCGCGATACTCCCCAAAAAACGTCATGAACCACAAGCGGAACATATAAAAGGAAGTGAGAAATGCCGTGAACAGTCCAATGAACCAGTAAACCCAACTGGTCTGGTAAGCCCGCCACAGAATTTCATCCTTGCTGAAGAACCCGGCAAACGGCGGAATCCCTGCGATGGCGAATGTGGCGATCGTCATGGTCCAGAACGTCCAAGGAATCTTCGTGCGCAACCCGCCCATCTGACGCATGTCCTGTTCGCCGCCCACCGAGTGAATGACCGACCCTGCCGCCAGGAATAAAAGCCCCTTGAAGAACGCGTGCGTCATCAGATGGAAAATGGCGGCGGAAAACGCTCCCACGCCGCAAGCGATAAACATGTATCCCAGTTGCGAGACGGTGGAGTATGCCAGCACCTTCTTGATATCGGTCTGCGTGATGCCAATCGTCGCGGCGAACAATGCGGTCAACGTTCCGACAATGGCCACGACCGTCAAGGCCATTGGGGCACGCTCGAAAATGACATGCGACCGCGAAACCATGTACACACCCGCGGTCACCATGGTCGCGGCGTGGATCAGCGCAGAGACCGGTGTGGGGCCTTCCATGGCGTCGGGCAACCACACATAGAGCGGAATCTGCGCCGACTTACCGGCGGCCCCAACCATCAGCAACAGGCCAACGGTGGTGAGGAGTCCGGCTCCGGCGGTCTCGGGAGCTATCGGAATCACGCTTTGGAAAACCTGGTCGAAGTTCAGCGAGCCAAAGTGTTTGATCAGGAGGAACAGTGCAATCAGAAATCCGAAATCGCCGATGCGATTGACGATGAAAGCTTTCTTGCCGGCCGACGCCGCGGAGTCCTTGGTGAACCAGAACCCGATCAGAAGATATGAAGCCAGTCCCACACCTTCCCATCCGATGAACATCAGCAGGTAATTGCTGGCGAGCACCAGGGTCAGCATGAAAAACATGAACAGGTTCAGATAGGTGAAGAAGCGGTAGAACCCGCCTTCCTCCCACATATATCCGACCGAATAGATATGAATAAGGAAGCCGACGCCGGTGACCACCAGCAGCATCACCAGGGAAAGCTGATCGAGATAGAACGAGAAGTCGACCTGAAACTTTCCGGAGCGGATCCACGGGGCGAGAAACTCAATATGCGGCGTGCTCAGCGAAGAAAAGCGAGACGCGACGAACAGCACCATGGCAAATGCCGCGCCGCTGAACAGCAGGGCCACGGCAACAACGGCTTGCCGGGAAAACTTCTTGCCCAGGAAACCGTTGATCGCGGCGCCCACCAGCGGCAGCACCGGAATGATCCATAGATGCAAGTCGGGCGTCATAGTTTGAGCAGATCCACCTGGTCGATGTTCAAAGTTTCCCGTGTGCGATAGACGGCGATAATGATCGCCAGTCCCACCGCTGCCTCGGCCGCCGCTACCACCATTACGAAGAACACGAAGATCTGTCCGCTAAGCGCGTGCCACTGCGCGGCAAATGCGACAAACGAAAGATTCACGCCATTCAGCATCAGCTCGATCGACATGAAGATGCTGATGATGTTGCGCTTGATCAGAAACCCGGTCACGCCGCAGGCAAACAAGATCCCGCTGAGAATGAGGTAGTACGAGATCGGCACCATCAGCTTTCCCTCTTTCCCTGATCCGCGTCCGGATGGCTGGCCAGGACGACGGCACCCATGATGGCGATCAACACAAGAATCGAAGTGACTTCAAACGGCAGCAGAAAATTGTGAAACAGAAGCCAGCCAATTGTCCTTGGTGCACCCGGCAGGGCTCCTGCGGACACAGTCTGGCTCCCAGTGCGCGCAACCAGCACCCAGCCCACCAGCACGCTGCCCGCCAGCACTCCGGGAATTCCAAACATCAGCGCCACACGGCTTCCCTTGGTGCGCTCTTCCTCTCCCGCATTCAGCAGCATAATGACAAAGACAAACAGCACCATAACCGCGCCGGCGTACACGATCACTTGCACCGCCGCGACGAATTCAGCTCCAAGTAGAAGATATTCCACTGCCAGAGACGCCATCACCACCACCAGCGAGAGCGCGCTGTTGATGGGATGGCGCTGCACCAGCAGGTTTACCGCGCCCGCCACGCACAGCGCTCCGAAGAAAAGAAATACGATCAGATGAGTCATTAAACTGGAAGCCAGAAACAGGAAACTAGAAACTGATGATCAAGCCCTTAGCGCAACCACCAGCGCCGTCACTACAAGATTCGCAATCGCCAGCGGTAAAAGAAACTTCCAGCCGAATGCCATCAGCTGGTCATAACGAAACCGGGGCAAGGTGCCACGCACCCATATATATAGAAACAGAAAGCCGAAGATTCTCAGCGCAAACCAAAATACGGGCAGAAGCGCTTGCAAGATCGGCGGCCCAAACAACGGCCCATGCCATCCGCCCAAAAAGAGCAACGAAGCCACGGCCGCGACTGTAATCATGTTCGCGTATTCGGCCATGAAAAACATGGCAAACTTCATGGCGCTGTATTCCGTGTGATAGCCCGCCACCAGCTCGGTCTCCGCCTCCGGCAGGTCGAACGGAATGCGGTTGGTTTCCGCATAAGCCGACATCAGATAAATAAAGAAGGCGATGAACTGCCCCCCGTAAAAAATGTTCCAGCGCGGAATAATCCACCAAAACGTTCCGCTCTGTGCATCCACGATGTCTCGCAGGCTGAAGCTTCCGGTCAGCATCAGCACGCCCACCAGAGAGAGCCCCAGTGAAATTTCGTAACTGATCATCTGCGCGCTGGCCCGCAACCCGCCCAGCAGGGAATACTTGCTGTTCGACGACCAGCCCGCCAGCGCGACGCCATAGACGCCGAGCGACGTGACGCCCAGAATAATCAGCAGGCCGATATTTACATCGGTGATCTCCAGCGGAATGTGCAGGCTGCCGATCGTGATCCAGTTGCCCACCGGTATCACTGCGATCGAGGTCAGAGCGCACATCACGGCAATAATCGGCGCAGCGATATACAGCGGCTTGTTCACGTGCGGCGGCGTCAGGTCTTCTTTGAACAGGAACTTGACCCCGTCGGCCAGCGGCTGTAGCAGGCCGAACGGGCCCACTCGGGTGGGTCCCCAGCGGTTCTGCATGTGGCCGACAACTTTGCGCTCCAGCCAGACGGTATACGCCACCGCCGTCAGCAGCACAAACAGTGCCAGCACAGTCTTGATAAAAGAAACGATGATGAAGGTGGTGATATTCAAACGTTGTCCCAGGTAGTGCCGGCGTTCCTTCGACTTCGCTTAGGGTAGGCCCGCCGGTTGTCCTGAGGGCGTCTCGCCCTCAGTGTGTAGATTTACTCTTCAGTCCGCTGCAACTTCCGATTCCACCGGCTGCCGGTTGTGGTTCTCCATGACCGAGTTCAGCGTCTTCGAATAGCGGCCCAGAGTACCCGAACTAAACAGGTTGTCATTTGCGGGGACGATCAATGCCGGGTCCTGCGAAGCTCCGGCCGTGCTGCCAACCAGGGTCGTGTGCTGATCGTTGCCCGCCAGCAGGTTCATCCGCGAAACTTCGTATCCCGGCACCAGTCGCTGAATTTCGTCCAGAATCGCCATCGGATCAAACGGACTCATCTTTGGTTCAAGTCCGTGGGCCTCGAGCCAGACCCCGTGACGGTCGGCCTCTCCCGATTGCGCCCCGCGCGATTGTCCCATGTCCGCGGCCTCGCCACGGCCGAACGGAACCAGTTTGCGAATATCGGCGCCCATTGCATCCGCGATGCGAACGATCATTTCGAAATCGGACTTGCTGCCGCTGACTTCTCCCGCCTTCTTCACCAGTTGCAGATCGCCACAAGTGTTGGTGAACGTTCCTGATTTCTCGTAGGCATTGGCCGCCGGCAGAACCACATCGGCCAAAACCGCGGTCTCGGTCAGGAACATGTCCTGTACGACCACGAAACTGTTCGAGAAAACAAACGGATCGATGCCGAAACGTCCCACTGGATTCGAGCCCACCACGTAGAGAGCTTTCAATTTTCCGGAGCGTGCGCCCTCAACCATCTCCGGCAAGGTCAGCCCGGCGGTTTGTGGAACTCCGCCCCATTCCTCATGGAATTTTCCAGAGGCGCTAACCGAATGATAGCCGGGCAGCAAGTCTGGATAGAGACCCATGTCGGCCGCGCCCCGCGAGTTGGCGTAGTCAGCCAGGCACAGAAATTTCGCGCCAGGGATGCCGGCCCCAAACTTCACCAGGGACGCGATATCGGCGCCACGAATCTCGGCGCCAAAGATGATGACCAGATTTTGCTCGCCACGAAGCTGGTCGCGAAACCCAGCCGGTGTGGCGCGGGCGCCCTCGCCCGCGTCAGCGCCGGAAGCTGCAACTGACGTGAGCCCTTCCGCCGCAGAATCATCCCCAGCCAGGAACGCAGCCAACCGCCCCTCACCACCCGCGGGAATCTGTAAAAATCCGGTCGCTTGCCGGCGAAGCTTGATGTCCGCGGAATTCACCACGTACAACTTCGCGTTATGCAGACGAACGTTGTTCCGAATCTGCCAGGCCAGCAGCGGATGCTGTTCGGTAGGATCATTTCCAATAAGGAGGACCGCAGGCGCGTTGAACACATCGCGCATGCTGGCGGTAGCTTCTGGTTTGCCGCCCAGCGCCGCCGCAAAAGCAGGGAAGTCCGCTGTGCGGTGATGGTCGATGTTGTTAGTTTGCAAGACTATCCGCGCGAACTTCTGCAAAAGATAATTTTCTTCGTTCGTGGTGCGGTTCGAGCCCACGACTCCAATTGACTGCCCGCCATGCTGTTCGCGAGCTTCCTTGAAGCGCTTTCCGATCAGCTCAAATGCCTCTTCCCATGTGGCCGGCGTCAGTTGCCCGTCTTTGCGAATCAGGGGCTGGGTCAGTCGATCTTCGCGATTGGCAAAATCAAAAGCGTAGCGGCCCTTGATGCAGAGGAAATCGCCGTTGATGCCGCTCTTGTCGCGATTGTCTCCGCGCACGATCTCCATGCCGGTTTCGGAGCGGCGTACACCCAGCGTGGTCTTGCATCCGTCCGCGCAATGGGTGCAGGTGGTGCCGACGTGGTTCATCTCCCAGGGACGCGTCTTATAGCGATAAGCCCCGGAAGTCAGCGCGCCGACCGGACAGATGTCGATGCACATCCCGCATTCTTCGCACTCCAGGTGGTCTTCCTTATTCGGGGCGATGATCGAACCGACGCCGCGGTTCTGCACGCCCAAAGCCCACACGTCCATGCCCTCGCCGCACACCCGCACACAGCGATAGCACAGGATGCAGCGCGGCCGGTCGAAGTACACCACGGGAGACCACTGCTGCTCCTCCTTGTGGTTCTTGGGTTCCATGTACTTCGATTCCGCGGCGCCGTACGAAAATGTCATGTCCTGCAGTTCGCACTCGCCCCCGGCATCGCACACCGGACAATCCAGCGGATGGTTGCCCAGCAACAATTCCACCATGCCCTTGCGTGCCTGCTTGACCTCGTCGCTGTCAGTGATTACAACCATGCCTTCGCCTACGACCGTGGTGCAGGCAGTCTGCAGCTTGGGCATCTTCTCGACTTTCACCAGGCACATGCGGCACGCGCCTTGCAGCGAAAGATTCGGGTAATAGCAAAACGAAGGTACTTCGATGCCCACAGTCTTGCAGGCTTCAATCAGCAGGGTCCCAGCCGGGGCCGTGACCTTCTTGCCGTCGACAGTAAGATTCACATCAGGCATAGAATTCTGGTTTCGTAGCGCCGGCGTCCCGCCGGCTGTCCGGAGGGCGTCTCGCCCTCCGCTTTACAATCTGAAAATACTTTAAGGTCCGCCAAAACCTGGCGGGCTCTGCCCGCCCATCGGGCCGGCAGGATGCCGGCGCTACGCTAAAACCGGCTCGGCCGCCTTTTCGTACGGACACGGCTTGCCGTCTAAATGATCTTCAAACTCCTGCCGGAACTTCTGGATGAACGCCATCGTTGGCATGGCCGCGGCATCCCCCAGCGGACAGAAGGTCCGGCCCAACATGTTTTCCGACAGGTAGTACATGTTGTCGATATCTTTTTTTACTCCGCCGCCGGAGTGGAAGCGAATCAGCGTTTTCTTCAGCCAGTCCGTGCCTTCGCGACACGGAATGCACCAGCCGCAACTCTCGTGCTGGTAGAACTTCATGGTACGCAAGGCGAATTTAACAATGCAGGTGGTGTCATCGAGGATGACCACGCCGCCTGATCCCAGCATGGATCCGGTTTTCGCAACGCTGTCGAAATCCATGGCGATATCAATCTCATCGGACTTCAACACCGGCGTGCTCGAGCCGCCCGGCACTACCGCCTTGAGCGCGCGTCCGTTAGGAATTCCGCCGCCTACCTCAAAGATCATCTTTCTGAGGTTGTATCCCATCGGCAGCTCGTAAACTCCAGGCTTTTTGACGTGTCCGCTGAGACAGAACAGCCGCGTCCCGCCATTCTTCGGAGGGCCCAGCTTGGCGTACCACTCTGCCCCGCCCAGAATAATGTGCGGCACGCTGGCCAATGTTTCAGCATTGTTAATTACGGTTGGCCCGCCCCACAGCCCAACCACCGCAGGGAAGGGAGGCTTGATGCGGGGAATGCCGCGCTTGCCTTCGAGCGATTCCATGAGAGCCGATTCTTCTCCCACTTCGTACGCGCCCGCACCGCCGTGCCAGTAAATGTCGAAGTCCTGCCCGCTGCCAAAGATGTTCTTGCCCAGAAACCCGCGCGCGTAAGCGTCGGCAATCGCCTTCTGCACAATTTCGAGAAGATAGCGATACTCGCCGCGAACATAGATGTAGCCGGTCTTCGAGCCAACTGCCAGCCCGGCGATCATCACACCTTCAATAACCGCGTGCGGATCGTGCTCGAAAATCAGACGATCCTTACAGGTCCCGGGCTCGCTCTCGTCGCCATTGCACAAAATATATTTCGGCTTCGACGCCTGCTTGGGTACGAATGACCACTTCAGGCCGGTACTGAACCCCGCGCCGCCGCGTCCGCGCAAACCTGAGTTCTTGACCTCGTTGACGATGGCATCTGCTCCCATGCCCAGGGCCTTCTGCACTGCCTTGTAGCCATCAAGCTCGAGGTAGCGATCAATATTGGTCGCGCCCAGGCCAAAGCGCCGGGAGACGACCTTTACTTCGTCGGGATGGGAGACCAGATCAGCCATGGTGAAATTTGGTAATTGTGCAATTTAGTAATTGAGTAATTTGAAAAACATTGCCCGCTGACGGCTGCGCTTTTCCAATTACACAATACTAAATTTCCCAATTGCTCAATTCTTCTTTCTGTAAGCCTCCAGCACCTTGTCCATCTTCTCCGGCGTCAGGTTCTCATGAAAATCGTAATTCACCTGCACCGCGGGGGCCCAGCTACAGCCTCCGATGCACTCCACTTCCTCCAGGAAGAACAGGCCATCGGGCGTGGTTTGCTTGTGTCCGATGCCGAGTTTCTTCTCGCAATGTTCCAACAGCTCTTCGCCGCCGCGCAGCATGCAGGCAATGTTGGTGCAGACCTGGACGTTGTATTTGCCTCGTGGCTTAGTGGTCAGCATGGAGTAGTAGCTGATCACGTTGCGGACTTCGAGAGACGTCAATTCCAGTCGCTCGGCAATCTCATCGATCACTTCATCCGACAAATACCCCGTCTCGTCCTGTGCGTAAAGCAGCGTCGGCACCAGCACCGATCTCTTCGTCGGATAATGCGTCAACATCTCGGCGAAGCGCGTTTCGAATTGCTCAGAAAATTTCATCTAAAATATTGAGTTTGGACAACTGGGTAATCGTGCAATCTTAAGCGGCTGCGTTTTCAGCGCAATCACCACGGATATTCAATTACCAAATTCCCCAATTGCACAATCCTTACCGATCAATCTCTCCCAGCACAATGTCAATACTGCCGATGGCCGCCACGACGTCTGCCAGCAACCGGCCCTCGCACATCGTAGGCAGCGCCTGCAGATTGGCCAAACACGCCGCCCGCATATGTACGCGGTAAGGTTTCGCTGTACCGTCGCTGACTATGTAGTATCCCATTTCGCCGCGCGGCGACTCCACCGCCTGGTAGACCTCGCCTGCGGGCACGGCAAAACCTTCGGTAATAATTTTGAAGTGATAGATGAGCGCTTCCATTTGCGTCTTCATCATCTCGCGGTCAGGCAGGACCACCTTCGGCGCCGTGGCCTTAATCGGGCCTTCCGGCATGCCATCCAGCGCCTGCTGCACCATGGCGATGGATTCCCGCAGCTCTGCCACCCGGCACGCATAGCGGGCGAACACATCACCGTCCTGCGATACCGGCACCTTGAATTTGAATTTCTCGTAGCTGGAGTAGGGCATGTCGCGGCGCAAATCGAAATCCACTCCACTGCCCCGCAAGGTCGGCCCGCTGGCCCCCAGTGCGACGGCATCTTCTGCCGTGATTCTTGCCACGCCCTTGGTCCGCATTCCCCAGATAGGGTTTCCCGTCAGCAGATTCTCGTATTCATCCACCTTCGAGGGAAAGCGCGTGGCGAAATCCTGCACGCGTTCGAAAAAGCCCAGCGGCGGTTCGAGCGCCAGTCCGCCAATGCGGAAGTATGAAGTCATCATGCGCTGTCCGCTGACCATCTCGAACAGCCGCAGAACGTCTTCGCGCTCGCGGAAGCAATAAAGGAACACGGTCATCGCGCCGATATCGAGCGCGTGCGTCCCGAGCCAGACCAGGTGCGAGTTGATGCGCGTCAGTTCATTCAGCATTACCCGCATCCATTGCGCTTTGGGCGGAATCTCTAGGCCCAGCAGTTTTTCCACGGCCAGCACGTAGCAAAGATTGTTGGTCAGCGGGCAGAGGTAATCGATGCGGTCGGTCAGCGGAACAACTTGCTGGTAGAACTTGGCCTCGCAGGTCTTCTCAATCCCGGTGTGCAGATACCCGATGTCGGGCATGATGCGCACAATATTTTCGCCATCAATTTCGAGCAGCAGGCGCAGCACGCCATGGGTCGACGGGTGATGCGGCCCCATGTTCAGGATCATGGTGCGGTCCTGACCGGGTTCGAGCGACGGTGCGGGGGAAAGATGGGCCATGACGGGACCTAGCGGTAGCCCTCCACCGGATAATCCTTACGCAAAGGAAAGCCTTCCCAATCTTCCGGCATCAAAAGCCGCCGCAGGTAGGGATGTCCAGCGAAACGCACTCCAAACAAGTCAAACACTTCGCGCTCGAAGTAATTGGCCCCGGGCCAGACCTGTGTCACCGAATCGAGTGCCGGGCTGCTGCCGTCAAGCCGCACTTTCAATCGCACGCGCTCTTTCTTGGGAATCGAAAGCAGGTGGTAAACCACTTCGAAGCGCGGCTCCGAAGGAAACCAATCCACACAGGTGACGTCGGCAAGATAATTGAACTGACAATCCGTATCGTCGCGAAGCAGCATACAAGCGTCACGGATGAACGACCGCTCCACGTAAATACTCATCTCATCGCGATCGAACTTCGCGCCCTCAACCGCAGCCGAATTCCAGGCCAACAGCTTGGCCACGGCCGGGTGGTTCTTCAGTTGCTCCAGATCGGTAATGGCGGGTTGGAAGGGCATCAGACCTGGCCTCGGCGGGCGGAAGGTTTACCCCAGTCGAGCGCGCCTTTCTTCCATACGTAGAAAAAGCCCACCAGCATGATGCCGATATAAACCAGCATCTCCCAGAAACCAAACATCTTAAGATCGCGCAGAATCACGGCCCAGGGATAAAGAAAGATGGCTTCAATGTCGAACAGGATGAACAGCATCCCCACCATATAGAATTTGACTGAGAAACGTTCTCTGGCGTCCCCGACCGGTGTCATGCCACACTCATAAGGAGACATCTTGGCGCGTGTAGGGCGGCGATACCCGATCAGGTAAGACAGAATGACGATTACGCCCGCGAGGGCTCCCGCGACCAGAAAGTGGATCAGCAGTGGCAGGTAGCGGACGAAGTAATT
Organism: Terriglobia bacterium; assembly: GCA_963812835.1. Lineage (GTDB taxonomy): Bacteria > Acidobacteriota > Terriglobia > Terriglobales > Acidobacteriaceae > JAIQFF01. The sequence continues at coordinate 205,666 of CAWEWN010000003.1, read as the reverse complement.
GTCGGGCATGGGAGAGCTATATATAATTCGCGCGAAGCGCCAACCGAACATTCTAGATTAGATTTCGATAATGGTGGTGTCAAGCGACCGGCCACGTTTGTTGCAGTTTGGTTAAAACTGTTTAATCGATAAGCACCGATTGTTTCGTGAGAGTGAAATTGTGATAGTGAAGAAGAGCGCATGATCTTCGGCTTTAACACCGACATCAAGCAAGGCGACACCATCTACCACGTGCAAAGCGAGGCCCGCGAGAGCGAGCTTCTGCTGCAAACCCAGGTGTTCGTCCGCGGCCGCTGCATCGGCAAACGGGCGACCCCCTACGGAGACAAGTTGGCCGGCGGTTTTACCGACCAGCAAAAAGAGCACGGCCTGCGCGACCAGCACCGCCTGGTCCTCGACGCGATCCGTGACGGACATCTGGACGACATCCTCGACAAACGCGACACGCCGGAAACTTTGGCCGCGGTCAAGGAACTCGACGTGCAATGGCTGAACGCCAACTCCGTCCACTCCGACCGCAATCTGACGATGCGCTTGCGGGTCACGGAAAGCGGCTCCGGAGTGCCCGGAGCACGCCTGACGATCCGTTTCGCCCGCCCCGATTCCGCGCCTTTCTATGCCCAGGTGGTGACCGATCCCTCCGGCGACACCGAGATGAAGATCGAAGTGGATGAGTCTTCATTGCCGGATTCCTCGGTCCTGGTGCAGGCCAGCTATTCCGGCCGCACCGCCACTCGCAAGTTCCAGCTAAGAAAAGTAGAAGCCTAAACGCTATCACCGGCCACGCAGGGACAGATGTCCTCATCTGTCCAGTCGAGCGCAGCTCGACAGTCTTGACTTTGCTTGCTCCTTCTCAGGTTAGTTGCGAAAATCGATCTAATGAAAATTGTCATCAACGGGCAGGAACAAACCTTAGCCCCAACCACCTTGGCCCTGCTGATCGAACAGCTCGGCATGAAACAAGACCGCGTAGCCGTGGAACTGAACCGAGACATCGTTCCGCGGGCCAAGTGGACAGAAACGAACCTCGCCGAAGGCGACCGCCTGGAAATCGTCCACTTCGTAGGCGGCGGGCTCTCGTAGCGCCGGCGTTCCTTCGACTTTGCTCGGGACAGGCCCGCCGGCTGTCCTGAGGGCGTCCCGCCCTCAGCGGCGTTCTCACCCGAGGCCCACGCAAACGAGGAACTCCTCTAGTCACCTAGTCCCCCAAATCTTCCATTGACAGTAGCCGCATCGCGCCTAAAATGTGTCAAACATTTTTTACCCAAAATGTTTGAAACATTTCCATCTGCTTAATGAAGGATCACTTCACATCTCGCGAGGTCAGGGCGCTGACCGGTATCACGCTGCGCCAGTTGCAGTGGTGGGACGAGCGCAGCATCGTCGTTCCAGCGCGCGAAGGACATCGCCGCCTGTACTCAAACGAAGACCTGGCCGAAGTCGCGGTCATCTGCGAGTTGCGCCGCCGCGGTTTCTCTCTGCAGCGAGTGCGCAAGGTCATGCGCTTTCTGCAGCGCGAATTCAGCAAGCGTCTCGCGGAAACCGTCACTGGCTCGTCTGACTACCATCTGTTGACCGATGGCCGCACTCTTTATCTGGAGACGTCCGCCCGGCAGATTGTGGACATCCTGAAGAATTCCCGTCAGCCCATGCTGACGATTTGTCTCAGCGACACCGTGCGACAGGTTCGCGCCGAAATTCGCAACGCGGAAAAAAAAGCTAACGGCAGCGCGTCGCCGCAAGCGGCCCGCAGAAAAGTGTCATAGGCAGGGAAGTTTGGCTCCAAAAAGTTTGACTCCCGGGGAGGCGAGATGGTTGGAGAACTGAACGTCCTGAACGAGTGGATTCCCGAGCAGATGCAGCCCGGCACCATCTTCGTGCTGGAAAATGCCGGCCACGTCGGCGAAAAGGAAGATCCCTACTGGGCCGTGCTCGCCTGTCCCGACTGCGGCACTCTGGGCCTCATCACGCGCAAACAACTGGCCGGCCTGCTGCCCGTGATCTGCGGCTCCGACCAGTGCTCGGTGCAGTTCTTCATCAACGACAGCGACATCGTAATCCGCAAGCCCTGCTGACCTGGCCTTCCTGAACTGGGAGGACACGACTCTAGTCGTGCCGCAAACCTGCTGAAAGTCATTCCTGCGTTGCCTGCAATCCACGCTCACAGCGGACCAACACCGGATAGTCTCAATCGTTCGGCACGGGCTTGCTCTTACGGAGCTCAGAGGTTTATTGTCTTGTCCTTTGCGCGACCCGAGAACTGTAAAGGAGGCCATTATGGTCAGAAAGTTATTCGCTCTCTTGTGCACGTCTGTGATTGTGTTCTCGCTGACAGGGGCAACGCTTGCTCAAGAGAACACTCACAAGAACGCGAGCGAAGGCCGTTGGGAGGGCAACGTCATCCGGAGCAACCCGGAAAAATCCACTCTGACGATCCGGAGCGTGGATTCGAGGATTGAAAAGACCGTTCACTATGATGGCGGGACTCGGTGGGTCAGCCAGGAGCATGGCAGCAAGAAGTTCAACGTTATTGATCCGACCCAGGTGAAAGATAACGATCGAGTGATCGCCAGAGGCATTTGGGACAAAGGCGTCCTTTACGCCACTCTGATCTCCAAGCGGCTCTCGCACTCCAACTGAGTTCGGAGCGAGGGGATCTTGCGGGTCTGCAAATTGCTCTGCGACATCTTCACCAACACAATCCTGTTTATGGGGACAGTTGAAGGACCAGATTCTGAGATGACACCGCCGGAAAGGACGGATTGACAACTGCTGTGGACCGCCGCTACTCGCCAAGTAAATCAGCCAAAATCCACGTTGTTCCTGCAATCGCGAAGGTTAACGCGGTCTCGCTCCAATTCGCTTGACTGTGGGGACCGGAAAGAAGCAACGGTATCCACACCAGTAGCCCGAAGAGCAAGAGCATGACGGTCAGAAGCCGAGTCGCAAGAAGCGCCATTCGATTCGTAAGAATAGCCATCGCTGCGAGCGCGAATAGAACGGTCGTCGTTACCGCCCAAAACATCGGGGTTGGCGGAAGCCACTTCGGAACAAAAGTGGCAGTTGGCCCAAGATAGACCGCCTGTTCGAGCGTAAAGGACGCGGTGCAGATACCCACAAGAATGCGGCTGATTCGGTTCAGCGTTTCCCGTGACCACGGCGATGACAGGTGCGCATAAACGATCGCCGCGCCGGTCACCAGTGAGAACTGCTCGAAAAAGTTCCCCCAACTATTGTAGATCTGCGGTTGTGCGAAGATTTGCGGCACGCACCGTAAGGCGAAGACAATAAAAACCGCGCCCAGAACGGCTGAGCCTGCCTTAGCGGTCCGACGGAACTGAATCGCAACTCCGCCAAAGATCTCGGCAGCGGAGACTGAGTAGGCGACGTAACGCGACAGATGCCAGCCGTTGTATTCGTGCCAGGCCAGCGTGATGAGGCCAAGAGCCACCACCGCAGCTCCGAAGACATGACGGCCGAGGTTCGAACCAAGCTTCGAATTAGACACTGAGTCTGACATGGGCATAACGAGGAATTGTATTCCCCGCGTGAGCCTTCCGACCTGCGCTCGCTTCTCGTCACACGATTTGTAATGCGAACTCTTAGGCGGCTAGTCTCGCGCCATCTCGTAGAGCTTGTTTACCGTGTTCCAGTTGCGCGTGGTCGCGCCCACCGCAAGCACCTTCTCGAAGGCGTTGATGGATAGCTTGGTCCCGCCAAAACCGTTCGGGCAGTGAAGATATATTTCCTGACCATTGCAGTGGAACCGGTCCGGACCAGCGGCAATTGCATCCAGTCCTTTTAGGGCTGCCCTCTGCGGCGTAAGCGAGAGAAAAGTCACATGCAACCCGGCAACGTCGGTGTCGCGTTCTTTAAGGAATGGATTATTAGTTAAGACCTTGCCAATTTCTTCCGCGGTGCGCACGATCACGGGTACGGACATGCTGAACTCGCGAAGCAGCATTCCCTCAATTTTTCTGGACAAGTCCGCACGCGCTATCTTTGGCGACTTGAAGACTACGTTTCCGCTCTGAACATATGTGGTCGACGTCCTTAAACCCAAGTTCCTCAAATGCTTTCCGCAACCGGTCCATCTTGACGATCTTGTGTCCACCGACATTGATGCCGCGAAGCAGGGCTATGTAGGTGGAGGGGGTGCGGGGATGGTCTTTCATTTTGTTCCGGCCATTTCATGTGGCGCCACTGTCTTTGGCGGGTGTTCCGATCCGCCACGTCGAGGGCGGGACGCCCTCGGGACAGCCGGCGAGCCTGCCCTGAGTTTCCAAGGGACGATGGCGCTACGCTTTGATTCGGGTACGATCTAACGCCACCGGGATCTGTTCCACGATTTCGATTCCGAATCCTTCGAGGCCCGCAACTTTTCGCGGATGATTGGTAAGCAGCCGGATGCGCCGCAGATTCAGGTCTGACAGGATCTGCGCGCCGATGCCAATTTCGCGCTGGGTCTTGCGTTCGCTCTCGGGCAACGCCGGCATCCGTTTGTCGCGATGAAAGGTGAGGGCGGTCCGGTCTGGTAGCTTCTCCACCGAAAAGCCTTTGGAAGTCTGGTGCAGATAGATCAGCGCGCCGCGGCCTTCCCGGGCAATCCTCTGCATCGAGCCCTCGATGGTGGCATGACAGTCGCAGCCCGTGGATCCGAAAACATCGCCCAGCAGGCAGTGCGAGTGCATGCGCACCAGCACCGGTTCGTCGCCGCGTCTCTATGTCGCCGCGCACCAAGGCTATGTGAGACTCGCCGCCCTCGACTTCGCTTTCGTAGGCAATCAGGCGAAACTCTCCGTGCTGTGTGTCAATCAAAGCCTCGCCCACGCGGTGCACATAGCGCTCGTGCTGCATGCGATAGCGAATCAGCTCCGCTACCGTCAGCAACTTCAGGCCGTGGACCTGGCAGAATTCGATCAGATCGGGCACGCGCGCCATGGTCCCGTCGTCGCGCATGATTTCGCAGATAATGCCGGCGGGCACCAGTCCCGCCATTCGGGCCAGGTCTACCGCCGCTTCAGTTTGTCCGGCGCGCACCAGCACTCCGCCTTTGCGCGCCCGCAGCGGGAAGACGTGGCCGGGTCGGGCCAGGTCAGAAGGCCGGGTTGCGGGATCGACGGCAACTTTGATAGTGCGGGCGCGATCGTAGGCTGAGATTCCGGTGGTCACGCCCTCGCGGGCGTCAATGGCTTCGCAGAATGCAGTTCCGTAGTTCGAAGTGTTTTCAGCCGACATCTGCCCGATGCGGAGGTGGTCGAGGCGTTCCTCGGTCATGGCCAGGCAGACCAGGCCGCGTCCGAACTTGGCCATGAAATTAATGGCTTCCGGCGTCACCTTCTCCGCCGCCAGCGTGAGGTCACCTTCGTTTTCACGGTCTTCGTCGTCTACCACTACAACCATTCGCCCGGAGCGGATTTCGTCGATTGCAGTAGGGACGTCGGTAAACGCCAAATTCACCATCATGATTGCTTGATTTTAGCAAAAGAGACGAGCGGAAACCTCTAACCACCAAGCACACGGGCAGCGGTGCAATTTGAAAATCCCGGCGAATTGTCATTCCGAAGCGCGGCCCTGTCGCGCGAGGAATCTGCTGTTTGGCAGCCGGCAAGAAGCAGATTCCTCGCCGATAAAGCTGGCGTCGGAATGACAAAAGGGTGAGCTCGGGGCAAACTGACCACTGTCCTCGGGTAAACCGCGCTACTGGTGCCCGGCCAGTACCTCTTCCGTCCCCCGGAAACAGCGCCCGCAACGCTCGCAATACCCAGCGCGCCAGCAGAACAATAATCACGAGCAGACACACCACGATGGCCGCCGCCGAATAAGGGTGCTGGGTTGCAAACCAGGTCAGAAAGATCGCCAGACCGTCCTCCCCAAGGCTGAGTGCGGCGTTGGAGAAAGGTTCTGGAGAAGCGGTCACCGCAGCCCGGGCCGCGGTTTTGCCGCCATGAGCGGCAAATGCTATCAGGCCACCGGCCGCCGTTGCCGCCAGTTGCTCCCACGGCGACAGCGCCGCGGTCGCACGATACGCCAGCAGCGCCGCCACCGGCACTCGGATGAAAGTGTGTAAAGTATTCCAGACCAAATCGAAAGCGGGAATTTTGTCGGCGAAAAATTCGATGGCGAAAAGCACACTGCTGATCCCGATCACCCACCAACTGGCGAGAATCCCCAGCGTCGGCGGCAGCGCCAACACTCCCAGATGGGCCAGCAAGCCCAAGGTTGCCACCGTGGCATAGACATTCAGTCCGGCAGCAAAGCTGGTTGCAACGACGGTCGCCACGATCTGGTCGGGCGTGAACTTCATCACCCGGTTAGGATAGTCTGCCTGACCGGGAAGGTGCAGCCAAATTCTTTGGTTTCTGCAGATAAAAAGGCCGCCAGTTTAAGGCGGCCTCTGCGTTCTGTGCTCTTGCGATTAGGGTTACAGCGTGGATTCGATTTCGAATCCCCAGGCTTCCAGGAGCGGCTCAGGGATGTACTTGGAATTCTTATTGCGCCGCGCCCATTCACGCAGGCGGGTTGAGCGCAGGTATTGGTCGGGCGAAAGCTTGTACTCGCGCACAACCTGTTCGAATTCAGTGATAGTCGGGGTAATGGGCCCAATTGGCTCGGGCTTGCCCCAGTTCGGATTTCCGCGTCGCTTCGCCATGAAGACTATGCCTCGTACCTGGGATAAAACTGCAAACAATGAACTTAAAACTTAGATTCGGTTGGCGTTGCAGAAGATTCACGCCAAATTGCATCACAAGGCGCTACTACCAGGAAAACCTTGTGTATGACCGGAAGATAATGATTCTAGGACGTTTGACTCGATAAGTCAATGAAAATATACCCCACTCTCGGGGCCGTGGAAGCTACATTTCAGAAAGTTAATGATTTAAGCCCTTAATGAACACGACACGGATAGCGGTTGAGCAGTCCTTGCGGTCTGCCGCCGCCGAGTTTGGTACGCCACCGGACATTGTGTAAACCTCTTGAACATAAGTTCTTAGCCTAGCCGGACCACTGACGAGATTCTGCCATTCCCAATGCGTGGAGTTACCCCGTAACGCGTTGCTCATCGCGGGTCATTGACGGTTCTCACGGACCTACCTAGAGTGCGATAAGGAGGCCAAAACCGTGAGGGACATCTACGAGGTGCTGCGCAAGAAACAGGCAGAGCAGGCTCAACTAGGCAAGCAGATCGAAGCTTTACAGACCGCTGCGGAACAGCTCCGTGGTGTGGCCCATCTGCTCGACGACGAGCGCGAGGAAGCCGAAGGAGCCTGCCAGCCCGCGGCTAAAGCAAGCCGCGACCGCTCCCAGAGTCGAAGGCGTCTTATGAGTCTACAAGCGCTGGTTTTTTGTGCCGACGAGAAGGTCGTCCGCATCCTGCGGCGGGTGTTGAGTGAGTTGGAGATCGGCATGGAACTCTGCGCCGATGCTGAATCCGCCATTCACAAACTGACCCGCGGAAGGTTTGAAGCAGTGATCGTGGATTGCATCGACCCGGGCACCGCCTCGCGCGTGCTGCGTAGCGCTCGCTCCGCTCCTTGTAACAAGCGGGCAGTGTCGGTCGCGATCGTCGGCGCTCAGACCGCGCTGGGAGACGCCCGCGACCTGGGGGCCCATTTCGTCCTGCACCAGCCGCTTACTCCCGAACGCGCCAAGACGAGTTTCCGCGCCGTGCGGGCCCTGATGAAGCGCGAACGCCGCCGCAATGCCCGCATCCCCGTCGAGACTCCAGTCACGATACAGGTGAATGACGGTGCCGGCCAGCTGCGCGCCGTGAGCAGCGACATCGGCGAGGGCGGAATTGCCGTCCAGCTTGCGCACCGTCCCAAGAATCTTGGGACCGTCACCCTGCAGTTTGCTTTACCGGGGACCGAAGACAATATTGAATGCGCTGGCGATGTGGCCTGGGAGAATCCCGGCCGCCAGGTCGGGTTGCGCTTCCTGAATTTGGCTCCTGCAATGCGCGACAAGTTGAATGCATGGCTGGAAAGCCGCGCCCCGGAGTTCGAGCAGGATGATCCGCCAACTCCATGCAAACTTACCGACCTCAGCCTGGGGGGGTGTTATCTTGCGACCGCTTCGCCCTTCCCGGCGCGAACTCGGATCATCCTCTCCATGAAGGTTGCCGGCGTAACCTTCAAGGCAGAAGGCGTTGTGATGGTCATGCACTCTGACCTTGGCATGGGGATCGAATTTGCTCAGACCACTGAGACGCAACGCAACGACCTGGAGAAATTTATTCAGGCCATGACCAACACGAATGGCACCCTGCCTGAATTAATGGTGGAACCCGAAGGCCTGGAGATCGGTGAAGTGGCGGCCGCCACCAAGTCCGGAAACGGTGTCGAAGACCCGTTACTGGACCTCTTCCGAAAAAAGAGCGACCTTCCGTCCGCAACTTTTCAAATCGAACTGGCGAAGCAACGAAGTGCCCGCCCCAAAGCCATTGCCGTAAAGGCCTCCGTTTAGTCTTAAAAAAGAACTAACCCAACCCTACGTCGCAATTCAACCTCCTCAAGCGCTGTCATCCTGAGGAAGTGGAGTCCTTCGCTTTGCGAAGGGCTCCCGACGAAGGACCTATGCATTTCTTGGCGATAGCGCCGCCTTAAACTCCGCAGTAGTCATGGCGGCAAGGAATGCACAGGTCCTTCGCTGGCTTTCGTCCGGCTGCGCCGGACGAAAGACGGCACTCAGGATGACAACCTGGAGGGTGTTCCAAACTGCCCCAATTACTTCTGGGCAGCGTTTGTGGAGGGTATCTGGATCTGCGGAGGAGCGGGTGCAACATACACGACTTCGCCAGGGCGCGTGTAGTGCAACTGTTCTCGTGCTTCCTTCTCGATGGTCTTCGGGTCGGTCTGCAGGGCGTTGATCTGTTCGGTGTAGTGCTCGCTTTCCTTCTGCAGGACGTCAATTTCGCGGCGCAAGCTCTGGTACTCGGCGCGCTTCTGCCGGTAAACCACCATGCCGTTGGCTCCAAACATTACGTGAAGAAAGAGCCAGCCAGTCAGCAGGGCAACTCCCAGGGTGGCCAGCCGACGACGAGAGTTGAACAACCCGGTCGAAATCGGGCGTAGCTTCTCCCTTACCCGCTCCCCGAAGGCCTCGGCCTGAGGCGCACGGTCAACCAGCGCGTGCAGTCCGCGCTGGGCACGGGGCACAACCCGGATTTTCGGTAGTCGCTCTATTCGAAGATCCATTTGTTTTGAAGCTACCTTCAGTTTCTCCAGATCTTCCGCGCGGTGGACTTCCCTATCCCGGGAAGGTCTCCACGCGACTTTCCAGTGAACTTCTCCTTTGCTCCCGGGTCAAGTGAAAGTTCTCTCACTGGTTGTAAAAGGAACCAACTTCGGCAAATAGGTCGCGCAGACACCCGGCAATTGGCTACGATCTCCAGCCGGAAGTTCCGAAATGAATTTCTGTAGCCATGTTAATCTCCCGATCGCTCCGGGCGCTGCCCTCTCGGCCGGTAAACTGGAGGAGGTTTCATATGACAGACAAAATACTGGTCCTCAGCACCGCGAGTTCGAAAGACGAAGCGCGCAAGCTCGGGCGCGCGCTAGTGGAACGCTTGCTGGCGGCATGCGTGAATATTGTTCCCCAGGTGGGCTCGATCTACCGTTGGGAAGGCGAGGTCGAGGAAGCAGAAGAGTGGCTGCTCATCATCAAGACCACGCGCAGCGCCTTTGAACGGGTGCGAGACGCGATCAAGGAACTCCATTCTTACGAGGTGCCGGAGTGCATCGCGGTTCCGATCGAGAGCGGGAGCATGGAGTATCTGAACTGGCTGGGAGAATCCGTAAAGTAGATCCGAATGTGGGCGTGAGCGCCCCGCTCGTGCAGGGGAATGTCAGAAACCACGCAGTCTCTGGCGCTGCCGCACGAGCGAGGGCGCTCGCGCCCACATTAGACCGGTCTTTTTCCAGCGAGGTTGAGGCGCCAGTAATCCAGCAGAAAAGGGGGATCATCCCCCGCGGCCAGATCGGCGAGCTCGGATACATATTGGTCCCGCAGGCTGGGGTCGGGCAGGAGCTCGATATGTGCCCGCACGATCATTGTCCTCACGAATTCTTCATACTGCCGTCGGCTCTCCATCACTGTGGGCGCCCTCTCGATACTGGTTTCGATCTCGACAAAGCCGGCGCGGCGCAGCGTGTCGGCTGCTCCCTCGGCGTTCTGAAAAAACCAGGGCGATGGGAAGTCTGCGAGATACCGAGCAAAGGGCGGGGATTTCGATAGCGCCGCCATCCGCTGTCGCAGTTGAGCGATGTTTGGGCCACCACCACATTGCGCCTGCAACCAGCCACCGGGACGAAGCGCTCCATACAGGTTGCAAAAGAGCCGGTCATGATCGAGGACCCAGTGGAAGGCCGCGGTGCTGACGATCCCATCAAATGCGTTGTCAAAAGGAATTTGCGGGAGATCGGCGGCCACAAACTGCGCTCGCTCTCCGAACTCAGGTTGCAGATTTTCGCGAGCGGAGTGCAGCATGTTCCGCGAAACATCAAGAGCGACGACCCGGCCATCGGGCAGAGCGTGCAGAAGCTCGGCAGTCAGACGTCCAGTGCCGCAGCCGGCATCAAGCAGCGTTTCATCGCCACGCAGCTGCAGACGCGCCACTACTTTTTTCCCCCAACTGACCTGCGGCCCAGAAAGCCGATGGTAGTCAGAAGAGTTCCACTCGCGGAATGATGTAGGGGAACGCCGGGTCACAATTTCCTCATAGGTATATCCAATAACACGGCACGTGTAGAGCCTGCGTCCCGCCAGCTGTCTGGCGGGCGCCCCGCCCGCCCACCGGGCCGGCCGGAGGCCGGCGCTACCCACCCGGTACTACGCGACCCTGCACTTGGCGACAATGAGAGTGATGTCGTCGTATTGCTCACCGGGACTGAACCGACGAACCTCGTCCACGATCGCCGCCAGCAAGTCCGGCGCCGGCAATTCCCGGTTCCGGCGCAGAGCTTCCGTCAGACGCTGCTCTCCAAACTCTTCTCCCGTCGAGTTGAAGGATTCGGTGACGCCATCGGTGTAGAGGGCGAATGAATCTCCGCAGCGGAGCTGACATTCCCCGATCGAGCAATCCCATTCCTTGAAAAGCCCAAGGACCGTGCAAGTCGACCCCAGCTGTTCCACTGTGTCGTCACCGCGCAGCAGGAGACCACAAAGATGTCCGCAGTTGACGTAGCGCATACCTTGGGCCCGGTCGTCATATTCGGCGAAGAAGAGCGTGGCGTAAGAACTGTCTCCAGTGTTGTCATAAAACAACTGGTTGACCGATTGTAGAAGTCGTCGCGGGTCCTCCAGAGCAATGATGCGCTGGCTGCGCAGATTCGCCTGCAAATTCGCCATCAGAAGGGCCCCGGCAATTCCTTTTCCGGAAATGTCGCCGAGCACAAGCGCGAGCCGGTCCTGACCAAGATGAAGAAAGTCATAGTAATCGCCACCCACCTGGCGGGCCTGAATGCAGATGCCCGCATAGTCGAGTGTTTTCAGGGGTGGAAAGGTCTGGGGGAAGAGTCTCGCCTGCACCTGTTTAGCGATCTCGAGTTCGTGGGCCGAGCGCCGCTCAAATTCAAGCTTCGCCGCTGTAGCGCGCCGTTGCGCCTCCACTGCCTGGGTCATCTCGTCAAAGCTCAACAGGGCGAAGGAATTTCGATCTATATCTTCGAAGCGGGTAAATACTCCGCCCCAAACCGGCGATTGTTTCCCCAGCAACAACGAGGGAGCGCCGTCCGGCAAGTCGTCTGCCCGTTGTTGATACTTGACGCGCCTGAGACGCGGAACATGACGAAAGCGAACTCCTCGCTTTCGCCACTGGGTGTAAGTGGCCACGACATCTTCCGCCACAAAGGCGACCGGCGTGGGTTGGCCGATCAGTTTGTACTCTTCCGAGTCGGGCTCAGGCGCTACGAGGGTAAGCACCGCGGTGCCATCCGGAGGCGCAACACCCACCCAGCGCTTTCCAGATTGAAGGCGCACATCAAAGGCAAGGTTAAATCCGAGCTGATCTAAGTAGAACCGCAGGCTGCGGTCCTGATCGCGGACGAAAACATTGATCGCGTACACGCCGAGGTAAGGGTTATCGCGATCGGGCGGCAGCTCGGCCATGGCCCGCTATTATAAGACCTCGAGATTGCAATCAGAGATGGGGACAGGCGATTGCATCTTTTAGATTGCAGCCAGGGCCTGATCAAGATCGTCGATGATGTCTTCGACGTTTTCAATTCCGACGGAGATGCGCACCAGGCCGTCCGTAATTCCGATTTTGCGCCTGCCTTTTTCACCCAGCGCGGCGTGGGTCATGGTGGCGGGATGCGAAATCAGGGTCTCCACTCCACCCAGGGATTCGGCCAGCGAGCAGACGCGCACTTTCTTCAGCATCTTGTTGGCATTCGAACGTGATCCGGTTTCAAACGTGATCATCGAGCCAAAACCGGTCATCTGCTGTTGCGCCAACTCGTGTTGCGGATGATTCGGAAGGCCGGGGTAGAAAACTTTCTTCACCTTCTTGTGGCGCGCCAGGAACTCGGCGACCATCCTGCCGCTGCGATCGTGCTGCTCCATCCGCACTGCCAGAGTCTTTACTCCTCGCAAAACGAGCCAACACTCGAACGGAGAGAGGATCGCGCCGGCAGCTTTCTGCACAAAGGCTAACTTGTCGGACTGGTCTTTCGTGGTGCAGACCACAACCCCACCCAAGCCGTCGCTGTGCCCGTTAAGAAATTTTGTCGTGGAGTGGACCACCATGTCGGCACCCAGAGCAATCGGCTGCTGGAAGTATGGCGACATGAAGGTGTTGTCCACCACCAGTTCCACTTTCTTGCGCCGGCATACCTGGCTTATTGCTGCAATATCACTCAGCGACATGAGCGGGTTGGTGGGTGTCTCGATGTACGCCATCCGCGTGTTCTTACGAATCGCCCGCTCGACATTCTTCGCGTCCGAAGTGTCAACGTAGGTGAATTCCATTCCGAAATTTGCCAGGACCTGATTGAACAGGCGGGGAACGCCGCCGTAGAGATCGTTGCCGCAGACCACATGATCGCCGGACTTGTACATGGTGCAGATGGCGTTGATGGCGGCCATTCCACTGGCGAAGACACGAGAGGCGATACCCCCTTCGAGGGCTGTCAGATTTTCTTCCAGACGGGTGCGGGTGGGATTCGAAACCCGAGCGTACTCGTAGCCCTTGTTCTTCCCCAGTTCTTGCTGCACATAAGTGGACGTGGGGTAGATAGGAACAGCAACCGCGCCGGTCTCAGAGTCGGGTTCCTGTCCGGCGTGAATGGCGCGCGTGGCGAAGCCGGGTTCTTTATTTTTCATGGGGAGCTTTCAGCTCTGTGTATCAGTTTGATTTATTGGATTGATATTCAGTTTTCAGTTTCAAGTTCTCGGTTCTCAGAAGGGATTGCTGAGAGTTGACGGCTGCTCTCTCAAATTCCGCCTTCGAAGATCTTTTTCGACAGATATCGTTCCGCGGAATCCGGAATCATGGTGACGACCCGCTTGCCGGGTCCCAACCAGCCCGCCACGCGCATCGCGGCCACGACATTGGCTCCGCCGCTCGAACCGGACAGTACACCTTCTCGCGCCGCCAATTGTTTCACCATGCCGAAAGCGTCCTCATCGGTGACCATGAGCACGGCGTCGCACACCGAGCGGTCGAAATTTCCCGGGATAAAGCTGGCTCCGATGCCTTCTACCTTATGCGGGCCGGGTTTGCCACCGCCCAGAATCGAACCTTGCGTCTCCACGGCATAGGCCAGCACATCGGGCAGGCGTTCCTTCATGAAGCGCGCTACGCCGGTAAAGGTGCCGGCAGTTCCGGCGCCGATGACCAGGGCATCGATTCGGCCCTCCATCTGTTCGAAGATTTCAGGCGCTGTGGTTTCGTAGTGGTAGTCGGGATTGGCGGGATTCTCGAACTGGCCAGCCATGAATGCGCCGGCGGTGGCCGCCGTGAACTCTTTGGCGCGGCGGATGGCGCCCGGCATGCCCTCAGCGTCAGGAGTTCGCGTCACCACGGCACCCAGTGCGCGCATGATGGCCACTTTTTCTTCGGAGAATCGCTCGGGAACAAACAAGTCAACTTTGTATCCGCGCTGTACCCCGATCAACGCCAGCCCGATGCCGGTGTTTCCGGCGGTGGCCTCGACAATCGTACCTCCGGGCCTGAGCTGGCCGTCGGCTTCGGCGCGCAGAATGATTCCGCTGGCGGCGCGGTCTTTGACGCTGCCGCCTGGATTGAGGTACTCCAGTTTGGCGAAAACCCCGGCGGTATTATCCGGAACCAGTTTTTTCAATTGCAGGATGGGAGTGTCGCCGACGAGCTCAGAAATGTCGTCGGTGACGCGCAGGCGCTTTCCTTCGATGCTTTTTGTCTGCACCCTACAGGTTACGGAAGCGGAAGCAGAGCGTCAATTGGAGAAGCAGCACTTGGCAATTGGCACTTAGCAGCAACGGCCGAGTGGAAGGAACAGGGAAGGGGCCAAATGCTAATTGCCAATTGCTAAGTGCTGACTAATTCCCGCCGGCGGCTTGCTCCTGCCCGGCGTAGTAGCCGCTGCGGGTCCTCACGGTGAGCTTGCCGTGTCCGGAACCCTTGGCTTCGACGCGGATGGCGCGGTATCCGCCCGCGCTCTTGGGTGTGGTGGGTTTATAACCGATGGTGTATTGATTGCGAATGTCACGGGCCACCGTGCTGCTGATCTGGTCAACTTCGTCCAACGTACGGGGAAAAAATGCGATGCCTCCGGTGCGCTCGGAAATGGTCTGCAGGGCGCGCTTGGCGCGCCGTGCCCTCTCGTCGCCCAACACACCGATGGAATACACCGTGGGGCCGTTCTCTTCCTGCAACTGACGCACCGCCTGCTCCAGCGATTCGCGGCTGGCATCGTCCTCTCCGTCGGTCACTACGAAAAGGATCTTCTTCTGCAGCTTGCCATGCCTCTTCAACTCGTCGGCCGAAGCGACCACCGCGTCATAAAGGGCAGTTCCGCCGCGGGTCTCGTATTTTTCCAGGGCGCTCTGCAGAAGGCTGATCTTGTTGGTGAAAGGCTGATCGAGAAAGAATTCGTCGCTGAAGTTGACGACGAAGACCTCATCCTGCGGATTGCTCGCACGCACTAGGTTCAGTGCCGCCTTGTTAACCTTGGCCCGCTTTTCTCGCATCGAGCCCGAGTTATCAATCACAATGCCGAGGGAGATCGGAATGTCCTCGTGGCGGAAGGACTTGATGACTTGCGGCTTGCCATCCTCGAATACGGTGAAAGCGTTCTTGTCGAGGTTGGTGACCATGTGCTGCTTGTCATCAATGACCGTGGCGTGCAGCAGGACCTCTTGCACGTCGGAATGGAAGACAAAACCGCCGGAATCGGTGCCCGGTTCTTGCCCCTGCGGCGCCTCTTGGGCAGGCGGCGTAGCCTCAGGCTGACTGGGGGCCGGTTGGGAGCTACGGGGCGGGGCTTGGGGTGGGTCAGGGTTTTGGGCCCTGACTGCCAGGTTCAGTAAACATAGGAACAACAAAATCAGCCCTGGCGCTACCCGACTATTCCGTAGGCGCATAGTAACCCGTCCTGGCATACACGCGCAGAGGCGGCAAACCTTTAGGTGGAAGTAGCTTCACCTTAATTTTACGCCATTTGCCATCATGCGCTGGATTCTTTGGACGGTATCCGAGCACATATTGGTTGCGTAGCTCGATCCCTATTTTTGTAGAGACGTCTGCCAGGTCATTTGGGTTGTCTATGGTAAAAGCCCGCCCTCCGGTGAGTTCCGTGAGGTCGGCCAGCAGAGCCGGGCCCAGTTGCTCTTCCGGAGTGGACAGGTAACGGTCATAAAGGCCAATGGCATAAATCAACAGATCCGCTTCCTTTACCACGGACTTGATCTCGCCTTCGGTATACCGGCTGTGGTTGTCGCCGCCGTCACTGATGACCAGCAGCGCCTTCTTCGGATACTTGGCCTGCCTCATTTTGCTGACACCTAGATAAATGGCATCGAGCAGGGCAGTCCGGCCCTTGGGCACGGTGTACACCAGCTTCCCCTGGATGTCCTCAATGGACTGGGTGAAGTCCGAAATCTCCTCCGGCTTGTCGGCGAAGGTGATCATGAAGAACTCGTCCTGGGGATTGGCGGCTTTGAAAAACTCAATGACGGCTTCGCGAGCGCGCTCGATCTTGCTGCTCATGCTGCCGCTCATGTCGAAGATCACACCGAGGGAAACGGGGGCGTCTTCACTGGAGAAGTGACGAATGTCCTGCAGGTCCTTGCCTTCGTACAGCGTGAAATTTTCCTTGTCCAGCCCAGTGACCAGGCGATTCATGGGGTCGGTAATGGTGACCGGCACCAGCACCAGGTCCACATCCACCTTGAGGGGCTTGGTATGAGTCCTCAAGGATGGATCCATGATTTGTTTTTCAGCGGGTGGAGGAGGCTGGACTCTGGGGCTGACGTGCACATCGTCCACCGGGCTTTGTGCCCGGGCGGCGGGAGCAATCAAAATCACAGCCAGAATCAGGAAGAGAATTGAGGAAACGGTAAAAGCCTGGTCTTTGGACAGCATAAGGGCTCTCAGGGTCCGGGGAAGGCCCAAGCGTGACGGGCGAGCTTGGATCGATGGGCGGGATGACCGGCGCCCATAAAGGCGGGCCATAATTACCTCATTGCGGCGATAGTACCATAGCTTCAATTTCGATTGTCACGCTTCTGTAATCTTTTACAGGCCAACTGCGATGGCCGGACACTGCAAAGGTTTGCCTGGATCCTGCACCATATTCGTCCGCGATTTTTCGTGGTGGTTTGCCGAATGGACGTCCCATCCGCCCGCAGGTAAGCCGGGTCTTGTACAATTTCAGACTCAACTTCCAACCATGGCCCACATTGAACCCTTTCGCGCTCTTCGTTATGACCCCACGCGGGTCTCGATCCCACAAGTTGTCACCCAGCCCTACGACAAGATCACTCCTGAGATGCAGGACAGCTACTATAGTTCCAGCCCTCACAATCTGGTGCGCGTCATCCTGGGCAAAGAGCACGCCAGTGACCATACCGGGGAGAACCGGTACACGCGTGCGGCAAAATCTTTTCAGGACTGGCGTCAGCAGCGCATCTTTCTGCAGGACGCCCAACCCTCGCTCTATCTTTATGTGCAGCGCTTTACCGCACCCGGTGGGACTGCGGAGCTGGAACGGCGCGGCATCATCGCACTGGGCCGGATTGAAGACTACTCGGCAGGCGTGGTTTTCCGCCACGAGCAGACGCTGGCCAAGCCCAAAGCCGATCGCCTGGAACTGTTACGAGCGACGCGCGCCCATTTTGGACAACTTTTCATGCTGTACAGCGATCCGGCGGCTGAGATCGATGCTCTGCTGACACCCACCGGCAACCCCGAACTGAACACAAAAGACGAGTATGGAGTTTCGCACCAGGTATGGAAGATCTCCGATCCCGCGGTTGTAGGACGTGTGCAGGACAAGATGCGTGACAAGAAGCTAGTCATCGCCGACGGCCATCATCGTTATGAAACCGCGCTGAATTACCGGAACGAGCGCCGAGCTGCCGCGGGGAACCCAAAACAGTCTCCTGATGCGCCCCCGCTCCCTACGATCTGGTCATGATGACCCTGGTCAATATGGACAGCCCTGGCCTGGTCATCCTGCCCACACACCGCGTGGTGCATGGCCTGCCATCATTTTCAGCCTCTGCTGTTCCGGGACGGCACCTGTCCCTATTTCAGCGTGGACGAGGTGGACGCGTCCGTGGACGCGGCTCGCGCCAAGGTCATCCTGCGCGAAGCTGGACGTATGGGGACCGCCCTGCTGGCGGTCACCGCCGACCGGGTTTTTCTTCTCGACCGCGCCAAGCAGGTTTCGCCCGAGATTTTCAAGGGATGGTCGCTGCGCCAGCAGGCGCTCGACGTCGTCCAGTTGCACAAGTGCCTGCTCGAGGGCGTGCTGGGGATCTCGGAAGAGGCCATTCGGGACCAGAAAAACGTTCGCTATATCCGGGACATCGACGAGGCCATGGCCCAGGTGCGCAGCGGCGCGGCCAATGTTGCCTTCCTGATGAATCCGGCTCGTATGTCGCAGGTGCGCGATATTGCACTGGCCGGCGAAGTCATGCCACAGAAATCCACCGACTTTTATCCCAAGCTGCTTACCGGCTTGACGATCTATGCCCTGGAGTAAGCCGCGCTGGAGCAGTCGCAGAACCATGCGTGCTGCTCCAGTTGTGATCTTTTGCCTTACCGTTCTCTTTGCCCTCGCTCTGGCAGTTTCCGGTTTTGCTGACGAGAAGCGTTTGTCGGTGTACTCCGGCGCCAACAGCCACTCCGTCATTGTCCGCGACAAGAACGGCACGGACTACGTGGGCCTGCTCGAAGTCCTTCAGCCTTTGGGCTCGGTCAGCGTCCGAACGGATGGCCGGACGTGGAGGCTCAACTACAACGGTTCCGACAGCGAATTCACCCCCGGAAAAACCCGGGCGCGGGTGCACGGACAGACCTTCGATCTCACGGCCAACTTCCTTCTCGAAAACGGACGCGGTCTTGTCCCGCTAAGTTCGGTATCGTCAGTGGTGTCGCGTTTCCTGTCGGTCCCGGTAAATTTCCACGAGGCGTCTCGGCGGCTGTTCATCGGCAATACCGGGGTCCACTTCACCGCCCAGGTAAACAAGACCAATCCCCCGACTCTGGTGATGAACTTCACGTCCCCGGTAAATCCAATGATCGCAACGGAGCCGGGGAAACTGCGCATGGTGTTTACGCGGGAACCGGTGGTTCCTCCGGGGTCGCAAACCTTGACCTTTGACAGCCCGGAAATCCCGTCGGCCACGTTTCAGGAGAACAACGGGGCCGCGGAAATCGCGGTCAGTGGGCCGGTTCCTCTATTCGCCAGCTTCAGCAACGACGGCCGCACCATCACCATAATGCCGGCGCCACAGGCGACGGCACATGCGCCCGCCCCCGCCACTCCTTCCCCTGTCCCATCTCCTGCCAGTCCGACAGCGCAGGCAGCAGCCGGTGCGGCGCCCCCGGCAGCGGCTCCAGTGCAATATTTCGTGGTGGTGGACGCAAGTCACGGAGGCGCCGAACGCGGCGCGGCGCTGAGCGACCAGTTGGCGGAGAAGGACGTCACGCTTGCTTTCGCTTTGCGGCTGCGGCAACAGTTGCAGGCGCACGGCTTCCAGACGCTCATGTTGCGTGAGGGAGACACCACCATGAGCCTCGACCAACGAGCCAATATGACCAACCAGGCGCATCCGGCCATCTACATCTGTCTGCATGCTGCGTCGCAGGGCAGTGGGGTCCGGCTCTACACCGCGCTGCTTCCCGCCGGGGCCGAGGGCCGGGGTCCGTTTCTCGACTGGAACACGGCGCAGTCCGAATTTCGCGCCGCCAGCCAGACCGCCGAAACCAGTCTGGCTACCGAACTGGGGAAGAGGCAGGTTGCGGTCCGGTCGCTGCTCGCGCCTCTTCGTCCGTTAAACAACATTACCGCTGCTGCCGTGGCGATTGAGGTTGCGCCTCCGGCGGGTAAGCTGGCCGATCTCAACTCTACCAGCTACCAGCAACTGGTAGCCGAATCCATTACATCGGGAATCGAAGCGGTGCGCGACCAACTGGGAGCGAAGCGATGATCCCGCGCCACTTGATGATCGGCATCGCGGCCATGCTGGCGGTGGCGCTGGGAATGAGCTTCTACGCCTGGCGCATGCGGGGCCGGGCGGCCCAAGCCGAGCCGCCCGCCGAATACGCTCATCCGGTCTCGGCCCCGGTGCAGGGACCCACGGAACAAGTAACGCTCTACGTCGCCTATGACGATCCCGGGGTGCTGCGGGCGCAATCCGCCAGTATTCCACTGCCGGCAGGCCGTCAGGAGCGTGCACAGGAGTTGCTGCGGGCGCTGCTTGCGCTGTACCTCGACAAGTCGTCCTCCCATCCGCTAGGCCTGGGCGCCGAGGTGCGCGACGTATACCTGGTTGATCCGGGGTTGGCGGTGGTCGACATCAATGATGCCTTCGCTGACGGTCATCGTTCCGGGGTCCTGGTCGAAGAACTCACGGTGGCATCGCTAGTGCAAACTTTGGCAACGGGCATCCCTGGAATCAATCGGGTCAAGATTCTGGTGGGCGGCAGAGAACGTGAGACGCTGGCAGGTCATGCGGACTTGTCCGCTATCTATGATGTTGCCGCGGTAGGTCAGATGGTGGCGGAGCTGCAGTAGGAGCAATTGGCAATTAGCAATTGGCACTTGGCCAAATCAAACCCCGCCGACTGAGAACTGACAACTTCGCACTGAAAACTGATTTTTTAATCTCTAATTGCCAATTGCCAATTGCCAATTGCTAATTGCCAATTGCCAATTGCTCAATTGCCTATTTCGCAACCTCCCGGCTGCTAGAATCTTTCCATGTTCTATCGCTCCGACAATCGCTCGCCCGACCAGCTCCGGCCGGTCAATATCATTCCTAACTTCATCAATACAGCCGAAGGGTCGGTCCTCATTGAGCTTGGCAATACCCGCGTGATCTGCACCGCATCCGTAGAAGAAACGGTTCCGCAGTTCATGCGCAACCGCGGCAAGGGCTGGATTTCGAGCGAATACAGCATGCTGCCTCGGGCCACTTTGACCCGCACGCCGCGCGAGGTCAGCAAAGGGCGTCCCAGCGGACGCACTCACGAAATCCAGCGCCTGATCGGGCGTTCATTGCGCGCGGTCACCGATCTGGAACGCATGGGCGA
This sequence comes from Terriglobia bacterium, assembly GCA_963812835.1. Classification (GTDB taxonomy): domain Bacteria; phylum Acidobacteriota; class Terriglobia; order Terriglobales; family Acidobacteriaceae; genus JAIQFF01. The sequence goes on along the minus strand of CAWEWN010000003.1, from coordinate 184,923 downwards.
ACGCACCATCTGGATTGACTGCGACGTGATCCAGGCCGATGGCGGCACCCGCACTGCGTCGGTCACGGGCGCCTTCGTCGCGCTTGGGCTGGCGCTCGAGAAACTGGTGGAGGCAGGCACGCTGACTTCGGTTCCGTTCCGCGACTATCTCGCGGCGGTAAGCGTTGGAATTGTGGACGGCGAAATTCTGCTCGACCTGGCTTATGAGGAAGATTCACGCGCCGACGTGGACATGAACTTCGTCATGACCGCAGGTCGCAAGCTGGTCGAAGTACAGGCCACGGCAGAACATCAGGTCTTCGACGAGGAACAACTGGGAAAGATGATTGGACTGGCCAGCCAGGGAGTGCAGACACTGATCGCCAAACAACAGGCAGTACTGGGAACGCTGACGCTGCGGCAATAAACCTTGCAGGTTCTCCTCGCTGTGTCCTCCGAGGTCAATTGCTTTGCTTGCCCCTCGCCAAAGCGGAGAACAGCGGAGCTCCCCAGGTGCTGATCGCAAGCAGCGAGCCGAACAAAATGATGGCGTCGAAACTGGAGCGCCCTTCACGCACAAAATAGACGTCTTTCAAATTCAGCCACAGGGCGAATTCATCGAGTGTCAGCGCTGCACCTAATCCGTAGAGCAACGACATCAGACCGCTGGCCAGAACAGACGACGAATCGCTGCCGTTTCCGAACTCGCACAGCCAGCCGTATCCCACAAACAGCAGAATGAAAATCCCGAACACCAGATGATGGACGTGACGGCCTTCCATGATGACGTAGTGGAAGGGCGGAATATGATGCACGATGCAAAAAACCATGCCCCGCACAATAGCGAAAGTAAGAAAGAAGCTGACCGAAGCGATAAACAGCCGGCGCCGCGGACGCTCGGCAATATGTTCTCGCAGAAGAGCGCCAAAACGAGTGCGGCGAAGAACAAAAAGCAACGCCGCCATCGTGGCCAGAAGAACGGGCAGAAGAATCCAGTCGAGATGCATGGGCCATTAAACCGCGACGAAGACGACTACTGCAACCAGTCCCCAGCCTGAGGCGTCATCCTGAGCGTTCAGTCGTGAAGGATCTCGCGCGTACTGCATCATCGTCGCCACGTTCAGATACGCTTCGCGCTAGGATCCCCTTCGACTTCGCTCAGGGCAGGCTCTTCGCAAGCTCAGGATGACGCCCGGGACAAAAGCCGAGGATCGAGCCTGGGCCGCTGCCAAATTCCCCCCTCCCGCCCGTTGCCTTCCCCATGGTTTACAATTGGGGCGAATTTTACGCATTCCGTCGGAGGAATTTATGAAACTCACCCCAGGAAAACTGGCTGGGCTCAGGAATGTTTCAAACGAACGCGGGGTCATTGCCGCGGCCGCCATGGACCAACGCGGCTCGTTACAGAAATCGCTGGCCAAGGAAAAAGGCGGCGACGTTGAGCGACGCCATGATGGAAGAATTCAAGACGCTGGTGACCGAGGTGCTCACGCCCCATGCCAGCGCCATCCTGCTCGATCCAGAGTGGGGACTGCCGGCTTCCAAGCGCCGCGCCAAGAATGCCGGACTGCTGCTGGCCTATGAGAAGACCGGGTACGACAAGACCGGCCCCGGGCGTCTGGGCGACCTGCTTGATTTGTGGTCAGTGCGCCGGCTGAAAGAAGCAGGCGCGGACTGCCTCAAGATTCTGCTTTACTACTCTCCCTTCGACCCCAAGGACGTGAACGACAAGAAGCATGCCTGGGTCGAACGCATCGGGGATGAATGCCGCGGCAACGACATTCCGTTCTTCCTGGAGTTTGTGGGCTACGAAGAAGGCGCCGACGAAAAAGGTCTCGACTATGCCAAGAAGAAGCCCAAGATTGTCGCCGCCAGCATGAAAGAGTTCAGCAAGGACCGCTACGGTGTCGATGTCCTCAAGGTCGAAGTGCCAATCAACATGAAATATGTGGACGGCACCAAGGCCTTCGGCGGACAGAAGGCCTATAGCAAGATGGAAGCCATGGGGCTGTTCCTGGAGGCGGCGACGGCCACCACCAAGCCGTTTATTTATCTGTCAGCGGGCGTCAGCAACGCAGAGTTTACCGAGGCTCTGGAACTGGCTGCCGAGTCCGGAGTGAAGTTCAATGGCGTGCTCTGCGGCCGGGCCACCTGGAAAGAAGGCATTCCGATATACGCCAAGCAGGGCGCCAATGCATTTCGCGAATGGCTGGAAACCGAAGGCGTGACCAACATCAACAACGTGAACGACCGTTTGAAGGCTGCGACGCCGTGGTATCCGATTTATGGGGTTGAGCCGGCGATGGTGACGGCGTAATCCAGATTAGAGGACGGAAAGGGCGGGCTTGCGGCTCGCCTTTTTTTCTGAATCCACCCCTGCTTTACCGGCACCTACAGCAGTTGCATAGTTCCTTCATGGCCTGAAGGCCATTCAGGATGACAACCCTCCTGGGGGATGTTTGTGAATGAGCGTGCTCCCGCTGCATTGATCACCGGCGCCTCCGGCGGCATCGGATACGAACTGGCCAAGCTCTTCGCCAAGGACCATCACAACCTGGTGCTGGTAGCGCGCAACGGACCCCGGCTGGCGCAAGTCGCCGATGAACTACAGCGCCAGTTCGGAATCACGGTCAAGACACTTGCTCTCGATCTGACTGAACCGTCCGCTCCGCAGTCGTTGTTTGCCCAATTACAGAGTGCAGGGCGTTGCCGTGGACGTTCTGGTGAACAACGCGGGGTACGGCCAGTATGGAGAATTCGCCGACGTCCCGCGGGAAGAAAGCCTGGGACAGATCCAGCTCAACATCACCGCGCTCACCGAACTGACCAAGCTATTTCTCGGGCCCATGCTCGAACGCGGCTCCGGCAAGATCATGAATGTGGCTTCGACCGCGGGCTTTCAACCGGGTCCGTTGATGGCGGTTTACTACGCGACCAAGGCTTATGTGATTTCATTCTCCGAAGCGCTCGCCAACGAACTGGCTGACAAGGGCATTACCGTGACTTGCCTCTGTCCGGGAGCGACCGAGACTGCATTTGCCGGCCGCGCCGGCAACGACGCTACGCGTTTGTTCAAGAACCTTCGTCCCATGGATGCAAAGACCGTGGCTCGCGTCGGCTACCGCGGTCTGCTCAAAGGCAAGACACTGGTGATTCCCGGATTCCGCAACTGGCTGGTCGCGGAATCCATTCGCGTCTCGCCACGGAAGATGGTTACGGCAGTTTCGCGCTGGGTGTCGGAAAGAGTGGAGTAGAGCTAGTCGCGAGGCTGGGCGGTTCACCGCCGCGGCCTGGGTTACGAGTCGCGCGAGACAGATCAACCGCGAAGGCGCGAAGAATGTTCGCAGAACGGGACACGTCCTCAGGCTTAGGCGCAGCGCGAGGAAGCGCGAAGGCCACGTAGACTCCTCCCGAACCTTGCTTGGGATCTTTGCCGCCGCCGGCGGCAATGACCACATACTGGCGTCCATCGACTTCGTAGGTAGCTGGAGTAGCGTTGCCTGAAAAAGGCAGCGTCGTCTCCCACAGCAGTTCGCCCGTCGATTTATCGAAGGCGCGAAATTTCCGGTCGAAATTTGACGCGCCGATAAACAGCAGCCCGCCCGCGGTCACGATGGGTCCGCCGTAATTCTCGCTTCCGGTATTTTTCAGTCCCTTCGCGGCAAGTTCGGGATACTCGCCCAGCGGAATCTTCCAGGCATACTCGCCGGTATTCAGGTTGATCGCGTTCAGCGTGCCCCAGGGCGGAGTAATCGCGGGATATCCTTCGGGATCGAGGAATTTCTTGTAGCCGGTGAAGCGGTATTTCATTTCCGGCGGCGCTGCCGCGGAACTTTGGAGTTCCTTACTCTCGCCGCTCATCACGTATTCGACGACTGCGAAGAGCTGCTCTTCGGTCAAATTGGTGAACGCCGGCATTCTGCCCTTTGCCCGCGGTGATAGTGCCGGCAATTTCCTTCGGACTCATCCGGTCGGCGACGCCGATCAGGGAGGGGAACTGCGGCGGGGAGCCTGCCATGTTGTCGCCATGGCAGGCGCTGCACTGGCTCTGATAGATTCCGCGGCCGCTGGACGCGCTGCCGGTGTTTTCCGCCAGCGCTCCCGTCCACGCCATTTCGTTCGCGTTTACGTAGAGGATTCCGGTCGCGGGATCCACGGCCGATCCGCCCCACTCGGCGCCACCGTCGAAGCCGGGAAATACAACCGTGTCCTTGCCGACGCTGAGCGGAACGAATTGACCGTCGCTGCGGAACTTGCGGAATTGCTCGACCGCCCAGCGGTGGGCTTCCGGAGTGCGATTGGTCAGCAGATCTTCGGTGAGCCGCTGGCGCGCATAGGGCGCTGGCTTCGTGGGCAGAGGCTGCTCTGCGGCAGCGATTTCTCCCGGCACGTTGCTCGGCAGGATATTTCCGGTACTCGATGGGAAACAGGGTTTGCCCGTTGCTGCGATCGAAGAGGTAAACGAAGCCCTGCTTGGTGGTTTGGGCCACGGCGTCAACTTCTTTTCCGTCGCGCTGCACAGTAACCAGAGTTGGCGGCGAAGGAAAGTCTCGGTCCCAGATGTCGTGCCGGACGCCCTGGAAATGCCAGATCCGTTCGCCGGTTTCTGCATTCAGCGCGATCAGACAGTTGGCGAAAAGATTGTCACCGAGCCGATTCGCGCCGTAGAAATCCATGGCAGCGGAACCCGTCGGCACGTAGAGAATCCCGCGCTTCAAATCAATCGCCATGCCGGTCCAGTTGTTGGCCGAGCCGCTGTATTTCCACGCGTCCTTAGGCCAGGTGTCGTAACCAAACTCGCCGGGATGCGGAATGGTATGGAACGACCATGCGAGTTTGCCGGTGCGGACGTTGTAAGCGCGAATATCGCCGGGAGGCGCAGGCAGCGTTTCCGGATCGCGGCCGCCCACGATCAAGAGATCTTTGTAGACAACTCCAGGGCTGGTCAGCGCGATGGACTGGGTTTCCGGATCTCGCCCCAGATCTTTGCGTAGATCGATGCGGCCATTCTCTCCGAAAGTTGAGATCGGCTTTCCGGTTTCCGCATCGAGCGCATAAACCGAATTCATAACGCCTGCGAGGATGCGTTTTTCCTTGCCGTCGCTCCAGTACGCCAGGCCGCGAGCGGGTTGCCATCCGTGCACGCCGGGATCAAACTTCCACAAGAGCTTGCCGGTGGCGGCATTCAGGGCAATCACTTTTTGCGAGGGACTGTATGCGTAAAGCACACCGCCGACGATGATCGGACTGGTTTGCAGTCCGCCGGATTCGCCGGTGTCGAACGCTCCAGGCAACCTGCAACTGCTTTACGTTTTCGCGATTGATTTGCTTCAGGGCCGAGTAGTGGGTATTTTCCGGAGCGCCCCCATAGACCGGCCAATCGCGCTGCTCGGAGGTTGTGTGCGGGTTGACGGGAGAGGTCTGCGATCGGCCAATGTCCGATGCGGCGATCCCGATTGCGATGCAGAAGGCGATCTTTATCAGCGATGTCCTGCTCATGACATCCGACCTTGCTTGTCATCCTGAGCGCAGCGGTTGCTTCGCGAAGCGAAGCAACTGCGGAGTCGAAGGACCCCTACCGATTCCACGACTGTTTGGCTCACGGGATTGTAGCAGCGCAGGTCACAAGGCGGCGGACTGCCGTTCAGCTTATAGGGGTCCTTCGACTCCATCCTTCCATTCGCCAAGCGAATGGAAGGATTCCGCTCAGGATGACATGTGCGATGAGTATCATTCCCACTCGATCGTTCCCGGTGGCTTCGACGTGATGTCATACACCACGCGGTTCACACCCTTTACCTCATTCACGATCCGGCTGGAAATGGTTTTCAGCACTTCGTGCGGGAGCGGGACCCAGTCGGCGGTCATGCCGTCTTCGGAATGGACGGCGCGCACCGCGCAGGTGTAGGCGTAGGTGCGCTGGTCGCCCATCACGCCGACTGACATCACCGGCAGCAGGACCGCGAAACGATTGCCAGATCTTGGTGTAGAGACCAGCCTTCTTGATTTCAGTTCCGACGATGTCGTCGCAGTCGCGCAGGATCTTCAGACGGTCGGGCGTGACTTCACCGAGAATGCGGACGGCCAAGCCCGGTCCCGGGAAAGGCTGGCGTTGCAGAACCTCTTCCGGCATGCCCAGGTCGCGGCCGATCTTGCGGACTTCATCTTTGAATAAATCTTTAAGCGGCTCGATCAGCTTGAGCTTCATCTTGTCGGGCAGGCCGCCGACGTTGTGGTGGGTCTTGATGGTCTGCGACGGGCCGCGCACCGAGCGCGACTCGATCACGTCGGGATAGAGCGTGCCCTGCACCAGCCACTCCACCTTGCCTTCCGCTTTTTCGATGCGCTGCGCTTCCTCATCGAAAACCGCGATGAATTCCTTGCCGATGATCTTGCGCTTGGTTTCCGGATCCGTCACGCCCGCGAGTTTGCTGAGGAAACGTTCGGTCGCGTCAACCGCGACCAGGCGCAGGCCGAGGTTGTCGCGCAGGCCCTGCTGCACTTTTTCGAACTCATTCTTGCGCAGGACGCCGTTGTTGACGAACACACAAGTAAGCCGCGAAGAGCCCTTGTCGTCGCGCATGGCGCGATCTACCAGCGTGGCCGCGACCGCCGAATCGACGCCGCCGGAGAGAGCGCAGATGGCGCGTCCCTCGCCCACGGTCTGGCGAACGCTGGCGATGGTGGCGTCAATGAAGTGCTGCGCGGTCCAGGTAGGTTTCGCGCCGCAAATGTTGAGCGCAAAGTTACGCAAGATGTCTGTGCCCGATTGGGTGTGATGCACTTCGGGATGGAACTGCACCGCCCACATTTTTCGCTCGGGCGCTTCGATCGCAGCCACCGCACTCGGAGAGCTGGCCACCAGGTGGAAGCCGGCGGGCAGTTCTACTGCATTCGTCGCCATGGGACATCCAGACGGAAAGTTTTGCAGGGAGTCCTTCGAAGAGGCGGCAGCCATTCTGGATTTCAACGTCGGCATGACCGTACTCGCGCTTGTCCGCGGCGCGCACCTTGCCGCCGAGAGTGTGCACCATGAACTGCAGTCCGTAACAGATGCCGAGCACGGGCAAGCCCAACTGAAGTACGCCCGGATCGGCGGGCGGAGCGTCGGCGTCGTACACCGACGACGGGCCGCCGGAAAGAATGATGCCTACGGGTGAGTAGCTGCGAATTTCTTCCAGCGTGGCAGTGCAGGGAAGCACTACCGAAAAGACATTTTGTTCACGGATGCGGCGCGCGATGAGTTGGGAATATTGCGCCCCGAAATCGAGGACGACGATGGACTGTGTTTCCACGGACGAGTTTCTCAGATTGCGGGAGACGTGTAAAGGGGGGAGCCGGGGAGGGTAGTTCCTCTAAATTCCCCATCCCATGATGGAGTCATCCTGAGCTTGCGAAGGATCCAGCGCGCAGCGGATACGAAGCCTTTTGTGTGAGAACCCTCAGTTGTTAGTTAAGCAGTTCTCGGTTCTCAGTTGCGTTCAGCTTCCGGCGGCTTCGAGGGGAGGAACTAGCCCGGGAATGTCGCTGAGAATGTCGTCGTCTGACGCAAGCACTACGGATGCTCGCTCCGGCTCTTCGAGCAGGAAAACGTACGTGGCCAGGCGTCCGACGTAGAGGAAATCCACAGCGGCGAAATAGAGCAGCGTCACCAGCAGCACGCCGCCGAACACCATGCCTGCGGGCAGTACTTCCGCAAAACCCAGGGGAACGGCCACCGCTGAGCTGGCCACGACGAACACGATCGCGTGCGCAATACCGAACCATGTGCCAGCAGCTGCCAGCGCACCCGGGCGCATGCGACAGAGGTCTGTGGCTTTGACCAGGGCGCTGAACGCAGAGGCCTTATCGCGCACCACGAAGATCGCAGCCAGCGACAGATACCAGTTCAACAGCGGGCACGCCAGGCCGATCAGCATGGTCAACATCCAGAAGATCAACAGCACTCTTCCGGGAGAAGGATCCTCCGGCGACGAGACAGCCCTCGCGACCAGCATGGCGCCGACAACTCCGACCGCTGGCGGCCAGCATGGTGGCGGCGCGAAGTGAGTTCAGGACCAGCAGTGAGGCCAGGCCGTGCGTGCTGGAGGCCGGCGGGCTTCCTGAACCGCGGAAGTATTCGAGCAGCGTTTTGAGCGTGACCGCGCGGCCGAGGGATGCGAGCACGATCCACGCCAGCGTCAGGGCCAGCGTGAGCACGACCAATGCCGCCGCTGCCCGCGGCGCGCTTCCCTGGAAGATTCGGGCGAGGGCCTGCGCGATCAAGGCGGGCTGGCGAGTGCGCAGCAGAAGCATCTCTCCCGCCGTGACCGGCAGCGTGGCCAGGTATTCGCGGAGCGTGAACGCCGAGCGACTGCTGCCGCCGCCATCCCAAAACTCCATCGCCAGGCGATTTCAGCCAGCCCCAGCGCGGGCAGCCGAAACATCGTCTGAAAGCCCTCGAGCGTTGGCGACCGCCGTTTCATAGATGATTAGAATAACTTAACTGCGGCGAATCCTGGGCATCGCCATTAGCCTGGCCCGCGCGGTTTCGCTAGTATTGCTACGCTCGGCTGCCAACCTCGGAAATTCAAACAGCATCAGACACTGATGCCTATGACTGAGACGACGACTAGACGGGTAAGCAAGGCTTTGCTGATCGTGATATCACTTGTCGTGATCGCGGTCGTGGGCGTTACTGTGGCCGGAATCCATCTCTCCAACCCGTACCTGCACAAGAAGGTTGTGGAGATGCTCAGCGAGAAATTTCACGCCGACGTGGAACTCAAGGAATTTCACGTCTACCTGTTTCCGGGAGCGCGAATCGAAGGCACGGGGCTGGTGCTGCGTCACGAAGGGCGCACCGACGTCCCGCCGCTGATTTCAATCGGCGAGTTCTCCGCCGAGGCCGGCATCATGGGGCTGCTGGGGAAGCCCTGGAAAATCGGGCAGGTCAAGCTTAAGGGCTTGGTCATACAAGTTCCACCCAAAGGCGAAAGGAAGAAGCAGGACTGGTCGAAAGTAAAGGACGCCCCCGTCCTGATCGGGGAAATTGTTTCGGACGACGCCGAGCTCCGGCTGCTGCCCAAGTCTGCGGACAAGGATCCCCATGTTTTCGCCATCCACCGGCTGGTGATGCATTCCGTCGGCCTGGATCGTCCGGCGTCCTTTACCGCGCAACTTACCAACGCGGTGCCGCCCGGTGAGATCGATACCAAGGGAACTTTCGGGCCCTGGAGCGCGGATGATCCGGGCCTGACGCCGTTGGCCGCTGAATACACATTTGATAAGGCTGACCTGGGGGTTTTCAAAGGCATCAGCGGAATTCTGTCATCGACCGGCAAGTTCGGTGGCGTGTTGCAAAAAATCGAAGTCGAAGGCAAAACCTCAACACCGGATTTCACCGTCACCATTGGCGGGCACCCACTCGACTTGGAGACTGTCTTCAGCGCCACGGTGGATGGCACCAACGGCGACACGCTATTACACCCGGTGACCGCGCACCTCCTGAATACAGTGATCGTCGCCCAAGGTGGAGTGGTGAGGTCCCCGGACAAGAAGGGCAAGGAGATCACGCTCGACGTAACAGTCGACAAGGGCAGGATAGAGGACTTGATGCGCCTGGCCGTGAAAGACTACTCCGCCTCCCTTGACCGGCGCCATAAACTTTCGCACCAGGTTTGACCTGCCGCCGGGCAAGGGCGATCTCGCGGATCGGTTGAATTTGAATGGGAAATTTGACGTGGAGCAAGGGCAATTCACCAGCCCGGAAGTAACTGCGAAGATCGAAACTCTGAGCCGCAAGGCCCAAGGCCAGCCGGAGAACAAAGATGCAGGAAGCAGCGTGTCTCAACTCAAGGGGAATTTCGTGCTCGACAACGGAGTAATCACGTTTCGGGGACTAACCTTCACCGTCACCGGAGCCCAGGTCGCACTCAACGGCAAGTACGGACTGGAAAAGGAAGACCTCGAGTTTTACGGCAAGTTGCGCATGCAGGCCAAGATTTCGCAAACCGTGACCGGGGCTAAGTCCATCTTGCTGAAGGCTGTCGATCCATTCTTCCGGAAGAACGGTCAGACCGAGGTGCCGATTAAGATTACCGGCCAGCGTGAGCATCCATCCTTCGGGCTTGACCTTCATCACAAGGATAAAGACAAGAACAAGGGAGAGTAGGCCAGGAGACTTTGGAACGGAAATGTGGGCGCGAGCGCCTACGCTCGTGCTGCAGCGCCACGTGGCGCTGCAGCACGAGCGGGGCGCTCGCGCCTACATTCCGTGCGGGAATCGGTTACAACCTAGGCTACGTCTTTCTTTCTCGGTTTTGGTCGGTTCCCCAGAGTGTTCAGGGCCTGCGCCGGGCTCGGGAAAATCGGTGTCCGAGGACTTCAGCATGGAGTCCTGGTCGCGATGTCCAAGCTGGCCCTGCATGGAAGTGTTGCCGGACGGCTCCTCTGGCCGGTCCTGCTCTACGGCGCCTTTGCCGCGGTCCTGGTCGTCGGCGAGCTCCGGATCCAGGCCCTTCTTATTGTCAGGATTTTTTAATTCACTCATGAAGTGTCCTTTGGTAATAATGCGCAGTGATGTACCAACCCAGTACAGTAGCGTATCCCGAAACTTTTAGCAGAGGGAAGGGTTAATCCTGTAGTTTGAAAGAAAAATCCAGTGAGGAAGAAAATGAAGCGTCTTGCCTTCGCACTTTTGGGAATACTGCTGTTGACTCTGACCGGTTGGGCTGAACAGCTCTCGCCGGGTGAGCAGGCACATGCCAGCGTTGCCGGACACCGGCAAGAAGCCAAGGACAACGCGCGCCGTCATCACCACCGGCGCACATCGCGCTCACCGTCATCACCGGCATCAGGCGGCGTAGCCGACTCGGGGCTAGGCCTTACTGCGGCCTTCGGGCTTCGGTGCCAGCCGTGGCTACTCCCAGTTTGCGCAGCCGGTCCCTGGCCTGCATAGCTTCATTGGACTTGGGATAACGTTGGATAACATGGCGCAGCGCGGCGATTCCAGCTTCCTGTTGTCCCAGTTCGACTAACGCCATGCCCTTTTTCAGTTCTGCCGCTGCCGCCTTGGCGCCATCCGGAAAGCTCTGCAAGACCTGGTCATAACTCTTGACCGCCGCCGCATAATTCCCCTGCTTGTATTGGATGTCCGCCAGGTAGAAGTTCGAATTTCCCGCCAGGTCCGTATTGGGATAGAACTTTACGTAGTCCCCGAACTCTTGTGCCGCCAGATCGTTCTTTCCTGCCTGGTAATCACGCAGTGCATTGTTGTAGAGAACGTCGGGCGGAGGAGCTGCAGCCTGTTGCTGTTGCTGGGTCTGCTGGACCGCAATGCTCTGCTGCGCCGCCTGCATGTCCTCCAGTTGCTTGCTCACCTTGCCCAACCGCGCTTTAAGCTCATCCAAAGTATCGTTCAAAGACTGGATCTGGCCCGAAAGCTGGTCGGCGTGAGCGCCGGTATCAGTCTGCTGCTTCTGCAGGGTGGTTTGAAGATCGGTGACCGAAGTAGCGACCTTGTTGGCCCGGTCTGTGCTTTGCTCAATCAAATGCTGGAGCACGCCCATGCGCTCGTCAAAAGACTGCTGCATGTGGGCAATTCGGTCCTGCAGGTCCTGGACCTGCGTCTGCAGTTGCACCATGTCTTTATTCACGCCCCACACGGGCGTTACGCCGATAGAGAGCAGGGCAAGCAGGGCAAGTAATACGGGATATCGCTGATTTTTCATTGTCCATTACCTACGATGGAAGAGTATGTGTCGTGTCCCGGCCAGAGGACGATGTAGTGATTGTAGCGTCGGCATCTCGCGGTTGCCCGGCGACCTCCTGAGTGCTCAGCCGTGCGAGGGCGAGATGCCCTCGCGACAGCCGAGCGACACCGGCGCTACAAGACCTTACTTTCCGTAGACGAAATGACCGCGCCGGTTCTGCTGCCAGCATTGCTCATTCGATTCGGTGCAGAACGGTTTTTCCTTGCCGTAGCTGATGGTCTTCACATGGTCGGCGCTAACGCCGCCCTGTACCAGCGCGTTACGGACGGAATTGGCGCGGCTATCTCCCAGGGCCAGGTTGTACTCCGTTGAGCCCCGTTCGTCGCAGTGTCCTTCCACCGTGAAGCTGATGTTGGGATGCTGCTTCAGGAACTCAACATCGCCCTGCATGGACGACTGCTGGTCCGCGTTGATATCGCTCTTGTCGTAGTCGAAGTAGATGTCCTTCACGGTCTGTGAGAACAATTCTTCCTCGGTGGCCGAAGCCTGCGGCGGCGGTGGGGGTGGCGCGGTCACGGTCACTCGAGCCGTGGCCGTCTGCGTCCCGCCCGCTCCCTTCGCGGTCAGGGTATAGGTAGTGGAATCGGATGGGGTCACACTCTGCGACCCGCTGGCCTGTACGGCTCCTACGCCGTCAATGCTGACATCGGTCGCATTGCTGGTTTGCCAGGTCAAGGTCGTGGAACCGCCTTTATCGACCGTACTCGGATTGGCCGAGAGCGAAGCTGTGGGCGCGGCTGGCGCTGGTGGTGGCGGCGGTGGGGGTGGCGCTACTTTCTTCTTGCAGGCGCCCAGGGTCATGATCGCCATGAGGGCGAACACTAACATCATCCATCTGACTTTTCGTTGCTTCACTCTTCTCCTCCGTACTCTCGGTGCGCGTCGATGGGTGCTACTTGATTTCGATCGCTGCGCCCGGCTCAGGTCCGGAGAGGGAAAACGCGGTCCGCCTCATCCGGGGATTAACTGCAAAACAACAAATATGATTCCTGACTCAAATTTCTAAAGATAAAATGCTGCAGTCGTTGGCCAAAAACCAAGGGCCTACGACGGTTCTACTTCCAACTCCAGTTCGGTTGACTGTTCGTGCCCGCAAAGGTCAGCTGCTTCTGATTCGTACCATCGGCCAGCATGGTCCATATCTGTAAGGTGCCGGCCCGGCTGGACTGGAAAATGATGTGCCTGCCATCCGGCGACCAATACGGAAAATCGTTTCGCCCGCCATCATGGGTCAGCTGCACCCACTGTTTGCTGGCGATGTCCATGATGTAGATATCCTGCGCTCCCGGCGCTCCCGGGCCATACTTTGCGCATCCACGACACGACGAGGAATTGTCCGTTCGGTGACCACGCCGGAGAGACCGCATAACCCTGGTCGGTGAGGCGCTGAACGTTGGTGCCGTCGGCTTCCATCGTGTAGACCTGCGGCAGTCCCGTCCGCCCGCTGACCCAGGCAATTTGTCCGCCGGTTTTCCGGTTCCATGCCGGGGATACATCAGGGCCTTTGAAAGATGTGATCCGCTTGAGGTTCGCGCCAGCGGAATCCACCGTGTAGATTTCCGGATCTCCGCTGCGTGAGGACGAGAAAGCGATTTTGGTTCCGTCCGGTGCCCATGCCGGGGAAAGATTGGTTCCACCGAAGCGGGGAAACGAAACCAGCCGGTTCAGGTCGAGGGAATACATCAGAATTTCCCAACCCGACTTGGTCATCGAACTGAAAGCGATGCGCGATCCGTCGGGCGAGACCCGCGGCGACAACGAAATCGAACCAATATGGGTGACGGCATGCTGATTGGCGCCGTCGTAATCCATGGCCCATATTTCCTTGTGGCCGCTGCGGCTGCTGACGAAATAAATCTTGCTCTCCGCGATCCCCGCAATGCCGCCACCCAGGCGGAAGATGATCTCGTCGGCAAACTTGTGGGCCGTCAATCGGGCTGCGTCGTTGGTCGCGGCATCCTGATATTGCTTGCCCAACACTTGCGGCGAGGTCACATTTTTTACATCGTAAAGCCAGCCCTGCACGGTCATCCCGTTCCCGGAAACGCCCAGGTTGCCAAATGCCAGCATGGCCGCGTTCGGGGGTGGCGCGCTCCAGCCCTCGAACTTCACGTCCGCCGGAGTTCCTACTTGACCCATGGGATAGAAGCTCTTCGAAACCATGTCGAAGATGCCGGCATTGTCCAGATCGTTCCACAACGTTTCGTTAAAGGCTTTAAGCAGGTCAGCGTTCTTGGCGTCCTGAGTGGAGGCATTGAAATCTGGGACTGCCAGGCGCACTTTCTCGACGCCCAACCCGGTGCCGGTTTTGATCCAGTCCTGGGCAAAGCTCGAGGTCAACAAAAACAGAGGTAACAGTAGTAAGAAAAATCGCTTCATTAATAATCGTTCCTGACTATGTAGTACGAAGTGGCAAGCTTCCAAATCCGGCGTCATCCTGAGGGACTTCAGTCCCGAAGGATCTCGCGTGTACTGCTACAGTCCCGGCCGAGTTTTGTCCGCTCCGCGCCAGATCCTTCGCTTCGCTCAGGATGACGCCATCAAAAAAGGGATCAAAACCAACTCGCCGCTAGCAACTGAAAGCCCAAAACTCCCTTGCTATCTTTTGTAATCGAACCAGAACTCAACCGACACCTTATTCGCGGCATAATCGGAGGGCAAGGGACCAAAAGTGTCAATGCGTTGAATGGCCCGCGTGGCCGATTGGTCGAGCGATGGGACACCACTCGATTGCTCCACTTGCACGTTTGCGGGGTGCCCGTCGCGCATTACGTCGAAAGTGACATATACCCGCTGCGCCGTGCTGATGCGCGGGTCCACTTCATATTTCAGCCAATTCTCGGACACTTTCTGCTGCACCACCTTTACGTACCAGGCATAGCGCGAGCCGAAGTCACCACCGCCGCCGGTGAAGCCGAAACCTCCTTTGGCGCCGTTGGCGTTGAACGTGCCATAAGGCCCGCTAACCGGTCCGCCCTGGCCAAAGGGAACTACGTTGTCGGCTTCCTCCGTTGGTTCGGGCTTTGCCTTCTCCTTGGTGGCGGTAGTCTTCGGCACCGGCTTGGTCTTTGTAATCTTGTCCGGAATCGGAATCGCATCCGGCAGTTTCTCTTCTACCGGTTCCGGCTTGGGCAGCGATTGCGTAATTCCTTTTGAGTCGTTGGCGAGGACGTTCTGGGTCTGGGTCGGAGGGGATGGCAGCGGAATGTTGCTCACCAGGGTCACTCCCATGGCATCGCCGCCACCGCCCGCGCCCCAGCCTTCACCATGGCTGCTGGGCGCGACCACCGCGTAAAGCAAAATGGCGCCTGCGACTGCGATATGCAGTCCGAGCGACCATGTGAGGTTACGGCCCCAACGGTCGTGTTCGAAAAAGATTTCAGCGTTTGCTGCCATGCGCGTCCAGCGGTTGAGTAACGATGCTCACATTGGTGATGCCGGAAGATTTGACCGCGTCCATGACGGTGGCGAAGGCGCCGAAGGGGACGTCTTCATCGGCGCGGACGAAGATGGCCTGATGTTGCGGGTCGCGGATCTTCTGTTTGATTTTGGCGGCAATTTCGTTGATGTTGACCGGGTCATTGCCGAGAAATACCCGCTGCTGCTTGTTGATGCTCACGACCAGGCGTTCTTCGGTGATCTCTTTGACCGTCCGGGTCTTGGGAACATTAAGCTCTATGCCGGATTGCAGCACCGGGGCCGTGACCATGAAGATGATCAGCAGCACCAGTACGACGTCCACCAGCGGCGTGATGTTGATGTCGGAGAGGGAAGTTTGAGTGCGTCCGTTGGAAGCCGTAAAGGCCATTACCGCTGCACCCCCGGAGCTTCAGCCGTACGATAGGCAGGCGCCTGTTGACGGTCCACAGCATTCAACACTTCCATGGCAAAATCGTCGCCGCGCGCGGCCAGGTCACGAATGGATCCGCCAATCAAGTTGTAGGCAATGACTGCCGGGATAGCAGCCGCCAGTCCGGCGGCGGTGGTAATCAGCGCCTCGGAAATTCCTGGTGCGACGGCGCGCAGGGTCGCAGCCCCGGCCGTACCAAGGCCGTGAAAAGCATCAATGATGCCCCAGACGGTCCCGAACAGCCCGACGAAAGGCGTAACCGCGCCCGTAATCGCCAGCCACGGCATGTTGCGCTCGAAGCGACTCAGCTCTTCCGAGTTCGCAATCTGCATGGCACGCTGTATGGCGAGGGGACTTCGAATGACGCCGTTGGCCGCGGCACCCTGCCGGCGATACTCTTCGAATCCGCCCTCAAACACCCCGACCAGCGGGCTGGGGCGAAATTGTTCCGCCACGGCGCCTACATCCTGCAAGCGCTGCGCCTTGCGGAAAGCGCGCACAAAACGGCCGCTCTGCACTCGCGCCCGCCGCAACACGCTCCACTTGGAGAGAATAATCGACCAGGACACCAGGCTGAAGATCAGAAGAATAAGTAAAACCACCTTGGCGACGGGGCCGGTTTCACCCACCAAGTCAATAATTTCGCCGCCGACCACTGCTGCCAGCAAGGTATACAAATTCATTGTTTTTTAGGAGGATTCCTCCTTCGATTATAGACCATGGTGACGGCCTAATTCGCGGATGAATACCATCCATTACCCCCAGGGCCTGTGCAAAAACGCCAGCGCTGCGACCGGCATCTTAGAAGCCGGATAGCGGCACTTACTAATAACTTTGCAGGAGGAAAAAATGGCACACTTCGGCACACTCCGCGATTATCACTTCAACGATGTGGATGAAGCCACGGACGACGTCCGCGGCTCGAAAGTTTATGGCCCCGACGACGAAAAACTGGGCAAGATTGACGACGTAATCTTCGACCACTCGACGGGGCAGATTCAGTATGTGGTCATCGATACCGGAGGCTGGCTCTCCAGCAAGAAGTTTGTGGTGCCTCCGCAGACCCTACGACCGTCCCTCGATCACGAGGATGACTTCACTGTCTATCTCACGAAGGAGCAGATCGAGAGCTTCCCGCCTTATGACGAATCTGATCTCGAGTCCGACGACAAATGGTCTGACTACGACGGACGCTATCGCTCGCAGTGGGAAGCCAGCCCGGTCATGCACCGCGTGGCCACGGACCGCAACATCACTCCGACGACCAAGCAACAGATCGACGCCGGCTCAGGCAGCCTTCCCTCTGGTGATGATTTAGAAGGCGAAGAAGAAACTGCATCCGGACTCACGCCAATGAGAACGGAAGCTTCCATGGGTGTAGATCCCAGCGGTCCAAGCATGCGTTGGGACACCTTTGAAGATCGTTTGCGCCAGCGCAGGCAGGAGATCGTTTCCTTTTGCGCGACATGCAAGAGCTCGCCTGCGTCCGAGCCGATTTCGGAGCGCGATGCGCGGCGGAAGGCTAGCTAGCGTCTTGTCATCCTGAGGAAGTGGAGCCCTTCGTTTTGCGAAGGGCTCCCGACGAAGGACCTGTGCATTTGCGGGCGACGTTGTGAGAAGTCAGCGAAACCCACTTCTCGCAAAAGAAGCGAGAAGTGGGGCACCCTCTGGGGTCGGTTATTTCTCTGTGTCCTCTGTGTCCTCCGTGGTTAGTCCTCGCTAACTCCGCCCGTGATTCATGCTATCCTGCGCTCAACTCTGCGTTCCAGGATGGCCGGTGCTCATCGAACTGCGGCTCGAAAACTACGCGGTCGTAGACAACCTGGTGGTAGAGTTCGCCCCCGGACTGAACCTGCTGACCGGTGAAACCGGCGCCGGAAAATCAATCCTCATAGACGCCCTGGCGCTTCTGCTGGGCGATAAGGCCTCTGCCGACGTGGTTCGTTCCGGGGCTGACAAGGCCGCGATTTCCGCCGTCTTTGAAGTCGAAGGCGGAGCGGAGAAAACGGTCGCGCACATTCTGGAAAATAACGGGATCGACCAGGAAGACGAATCCATCATCCTGCGTCGTGAGATTTCGGCTGGCGGCAAGGGACGGGTCTTCGTCAACAACCAGCCCGCGACGGTCGCAGTCTTGCGTCAACTTGCGCCCTACCTCGCGACTATTCACGCCCAGAACGAATCCCTGCTGTCCTTCGACGCGACGACGCGGCTGCGCTTGCTCGACAACTTCGCGAATATTCGGACCGAAGAGACTGCAGATGCCTTCTCCAAATGGAAAGGGATACAGGGCCGCATCGAAGAACTACAGCGTGACGAGCAGGACCGATTGCGTCTCCTCGATCTGTGGACATTTCAGGCCCGCGAGATTGAAGACGCCAGGTTGCAAGCGGGAGAAGACGAGAGCCTCGAAACTGAGAAGCGCGTCCTCGCCAATGCCGAGAAGATCCACAGCGCCGCCATGAATGCTTTCGATCTGCTCTACGAAGGCGACGCTTCAACCGCAGCATCGTTGCGTACAGCGCAAAAACACATCGAAGAACTGGCCCGTTACGAACCGAAATTTCAAGAGACAATGGCGACGCTCGAAACCGCCCGCATCAGCGTGGAAGACGTAGGCGCCAGCCTGCGCGATTATGCCGGCGGCATCGAAGCCTCGCCCGAGCATCTGGCGGAAGTAGAAGACCGCCTTGCAGCCATGGACCGTCTCAAACGCAAGTATGGTCCCACGCTCGAAGACGTAATCAAGCACGGCGCCGAAGTCAGCCGCAAGCTTTCGGAGATGGAGAACAAAGACGAAGTCCTCCGCCAGTTGCGCGCCGAGTTGGCAAAGGCGGCCGAGACGTATCTGGGTGCGGCCCAGGCAATTTCCAAAAAGCGCTACGAAGCCGCGCGCAAACTGGAAAAGTTGGTCGAGGCCGAAATCAACGACCTGGCCATGAAATCAAGTTTCCGCATTGAAGTCAGCGGTACCGACGAAGAAGGGAACTGGACCGCCGCAGGTTTCGATCAGGTCCTGTACATGATCGCCACCAATCCCGGCGAGCCCTTGCGCCAGATGGAACACATCGCCTCAGGCGGAGAGCTGTCCCGCGTAATGCTGGCGCTGAAAGCAAGTGTTGAGGCTGGATCGAAGAAGCGGAGTTCAGGAGCGCAACGCACCCTGGTCTTCGACGAAATTGACACTGGCATCGGTGGCCGGGCTGCCGAGGCCGTAGGCAAAAAGCTCAAAAGCCTTTCCCGTTCGAACCAGGTCCTCTGCGTTACCCATCTGCCGCAGATAGCCACCTTCGCGGACCATCATTACCTGATCGATAAGAAAGCTGTGGGTGGACGGACGAAGACCAGCGTTCATCTCATCGAAGGGGAAGAACGTACCGAAGAGGTCGCACGTATGTTAAGCGGCGCCAAGCTGACCGAAACTTCCCGCAAGCACGCCGAGCAGATGCTGAAGAGCAACGCCTAGCGGTCTCTCGCTGCTCCAAAGGGTGGGACAGAATCTCGGAACCGCTAGCCGTCGCCGAACTTATTCTTTTCTGCTTTCTCCTCTAACTCCGGCTTCGTGGATTTCTGCGGAACGGCGCTTGTGTTCTTTTCAGGATCTTCAGCATTGTTCCGGGAATTATTCTGCGAGGATTCCGTCTCCCCCGCGGCAGGATTTTTGCTTTCCGGAGGCGTCCTGGAATCTTCGGATTGCGGTTTTGCAGTTGTCTGTGATTCTGCCTTAGGTTCGGCGTCCGCCTTGGGTTTCAGGTTTTTCTCCGGCTCCTTCTTTTCGTCCCGCTCGTTCATTTCTGCCGGTTCTTTCTTCTCGTCCTTCGCTTCCGCTAGTTTTTTGGCGGGATCTTGATTCGCTGCGCTCTTTTTCTCTGCCGGCTGCTCAGGAGCTTTCATGGCAGACTTCAGCAATGCGCTCATTCGCACTCGGGCGGCGCGCCATCGCACCTCGCTCATTCTCGATGCTTGCTCAATAAAGGGAGCCAGCTTTTCTTCGCTGGCAATGCCTCTTTCCTTCAACAGCAACAAAATGGCTGCGGTGTCTGTTTCCGACTTTTCAAACGACGAAAACAGCTCATCCAAAATCTCATCAACTATTTTCTCGTCCATATTTCTCCGTCCAGCGCAGCCAATTCCTGATTATCGAGCTCTTGGATGCAACAAGTGACCTTGGCTGTGGCGTAGTTCATCCGGACTGTTACACCCGCCGAGCTGTTCTCGCCCTGGGCCGTGCTCGCCCTAGAAGGCTTGGAGACCCGTCCTACACCTTTCTTGCCCGGTCCCGTTCACCGCACACCCTTCCCGGTGCCGGACTGGTACGAGGAAGGGGGCCTTCCTGCTTTTGTGCGTGGCGCTCCACCCTTATTCGGAACGGTGAATGTGAAGACGGATTCGATTTCAAGCTGCGCCCATTCATTGCTCGAATTTGCCAATCACTGCTAATCCTAAGCCTTTCTATGGCTTACGTTGACCAACTGGGTACTTCTCCGATACTCTAATAGCTAACTATCCATAGGGAACGTGTACCCTAAAGAAGGCAGATTATGGCCCCATCCCAGGACGAAAAGACGCTGCTTTTGCTCAAGCCCCGCGGTTTCTGCGCGGGCGTGGTGCGCGCTATCGACATTGTGCGCATCGCCCTCGAAGCTTTTGGCCCCCCCATCTATGTCCGTAAGGAGATCGTTCACAACCGGTTCGTAGTTGAGGAATTGCAGGGCAAGGGCGCCATTTTCGTTGATAGCGTCGAAGAAGTCCCAAATGGGGAACGGGTGATTTACAGCGCCCACGGCGTGTCGCCCGAGGTGCGTGAAGCCAGTGAACACCGCGGACTACGCGTTATTGACGCAACCTGTCCGCTGGTCACGAAAGTCCACGTTGAAGCCGTGAAGTTCGCCAAAGAAGGCTATTCGCTGATCCTGATCGGCCACCGCGACCATGACGAGGTCATTGGGACGCTCGGCGAAGCGCCAGTCGTGACCCAGGTAGTGGGATCGCCGGAAGAGGTGGCTTCGCTGACAGTGGCCGATCCCAACCGTGTGGCTTATCTGACCCAGACGACGCTCAGCCTAGACGAAACCCGGGACATCATCGCCGCCCTGCGGAAGCGCTTCCCCAATATCAAGGGGCCGGCCGCGCAGGACATCTGCTACGCAACGGAAAACAGGCAGGTTGCCGTGAAGCACGTGGCGTCCGACGCTGACCTGTTGCTGGTGGTTGGCTCCGACAATAGCTCCAATTCCAACCGTCTCGTAGAAGTTGCGCGTAATTTAGGCACCGGCTCGCATCTAATTGACAGCTTCCGCAACATCCGGCCGGAATGGCTTAGCGGGGTGAAGACCATCGCGCTGACCGCGGGCGCTTCCGCGCCCGAGTGTCTGGTCGAGGAAGTCGTAAAGTTTCTCGGTACTGAGGGTTTCTCGAACGTGCAGGAAGTTGAGGTCATGCCGGAGAACGTAAGGTTCGGCTTGCCTCCTGAAATCGTAGAAGCCATTGCCGCCGCTCCCAGCGGAGCGGCTGTGGAGTAGCGACAGCAAATTATGGAAGACACCTCCTCCCTGTCCCCCGCTTCAGCCGTGCCACAGATGCGCTTCGGAAAAATTGATGATCTGATCAGCCGGGTGGCTGCGGCCATCGATGGCGCCCGCAGTAATTTATTTTCCGAGCAACACGAAGAAGGCTATTGGTGTGGCGAGTTGGAAGCCGATGCCACCCTCGAAGCCGATTACATCATCTTGCATGTTCTTCTTGGAACCGGAAATCCCGAGCGTCTGGCCAAAGCGGCGCGCTACATCCTGGAACATCAGAACGAGGACGGCGGATGGGGGATCTACTTCCAGGGACCGTCGAATATCAGCGCGTCGGTGAAATGCTATTTCGGGCTGAAGCTGGCCGGCTACGCCGCCGACTATCCGGATCTGGCGCGTGCCCGCAAGAAGATCCTCGAAATGGGTGGCGTCACCGAGGTCAACACTTTTACCAAGATCTATCTCTGCTTCTTCGGACAGTACGATTACGACGCGGTACCCGCGATTCCACCTGAGATCGTCCTGTTTCCCAAATGGTTCTGGTTCAATATTTACGAGATTTCCTCTTGGTCGCGCGCCATTCTGGTGCCGCTGTCCATCTGCTATGCCAAGAAGCCGTTCAAAAAAATTCCCGATGAACTAGGCGTAGAAGAGTTGTACGTGGGCGGACGCGACAAGTCCCGCATGCGTTTGCGCTGGGCCAAGAAGCCTGTTTTCATGGCGCAACTTCTTCCTCTCGCTCGACCGACTGACGCACTGGTTCGAGCGGATACACATCCGGCCGCTGCGTTCGGTAGCTCTGAAGGTTGCGGAAAAGTGGATGCTGGAACGCTTCGAGATGAGCGACGGCCTGGGGGCGATCTTCCCTTCCATGATGAATTCCGTCATCGCCATGCGCTGCCTGGGGTATTCGGTGGACGATCCCCAGGTCATACGCGCGATGGACGAGTTTGAAAAGCTGGGTATCGAAGACAAAGACACATTCCGCATGCAGCCTTGCAAATCGCCGGTCTGGGACACGGCCTATGCGATGTTTGCGCTGGGCGAGAGCGGAGTTCCTACCAGCGATCCCCGCATGGTGAAATGTGCCGACTGGATCCTGCAAAAGCAGGTGCGCATCGCCGGCGATTGGAAAGTAAAGAACAAGCAGGGACAGCCCGGTGGCTGGTACTTCGAATTCAACAACGAGTTTTATCCTGACGTGGACGACAGCGCGATGGTCTGTCTCGGCCTGGGCCACGTGGAGCATCCCAACGGACGCTACCAGCGTGAGTCCGTCCAGCGCGCCATTGACTGGATCCTCTCCATGCAGTGCCGCAACGGCGGCTGGGCTTCGTTCGACAAGAACAATGACCGCATGGTCTTCCAGCACGTGCCGTTCGCCGACCACAACGCCATGCTCGATCCGGCGACGGTTGACATCACCGGACGCATCCTGGAGATGCTGGCCAACTACGGTTACGACAAGAACCACCCCGCGGTGAAAAAAGCGCTGAAGTTTATTCGCGAGCAGCAGGAGCCCGACGGCTCCTGGTTCGGACGCTGGGGCGTCAACTACATCTACGGCACCATGCTGGTACTGCGCGGCCTGGAGGCAATGGAAATTGACCACCACGAGCCCTCTGTACAGCAGGCCGCCGAATGGTTGCGCATGGTACAGAATCCCGACGGCGGATGGGGCGAAACCTGCGGCTCCTATGACGATCCCAATACCAAGGGCGTCGGGCCCAGTACCCCGTCACAGACGGCGTGGGCGATCATGGGATTGCTCGCTGCCAAGGACACACGCAGCGACTGTGTGGTTCGGGGCATTGCCTACTTGCTACGCACGCAAAAGAAGGACGGATCCTGGGACGAGCCTCAATACACTGGCACCGGTTTCCCTCGCGTGTTTTATCTCAAATACCACATGTACCGGCAATACTTCCCGCTGATTGCGCTGACCACGTACAAGAAAGTCATGGCGGAGAGAAGCTAGGACAGCAATTCGCAATTAGCAATTGGCACTTAGCTACATCCTGAGCTGCTGATGTCAGGGACTGACCGAGCGGCTAATTGCTGGTATCCACTTTAGGGCGAGAACAACCAGTCAGCCAATCAGCACTTGGCAAATAGCAATTGGCCACTGACCGAGCAGCTAAGGATGTGGCCAATTGCCAATTGCTAATTGCCAATTGCTGAATAATCAATGCTGGTTTTCCTCACTGGCGCTACCGGATTCGTGGGCAGTCACGTCGCTCGCGCACTGGCCGCTCAGGGGGCCGATCTCCGGCTCTTGATTCGGTCCAGCAGCGACCTCAGGAATATTCAGGAGCTACAGGCCGAACGGGTGATTGGAGATCTGCGCGACGCCACGTCTCTAAAGAAAGCGGTTTCGGGATGCGATGTAGTTTTTCACGTGGCGGCAGACTACCGGCTGTGGGTCCGCGATCCGGAGCAGATGTATCGTTCCAATGTTGAAGGTACGAAGGCGATCCTGGAAGCGGCCCGCGAGAACAAAGTGCGCCGTGTGGTTTACACCTCGAGCGTCGCGACTATGGGATTCCAATCGAACGGCCATCTCGCCGACGAGAGCTCGCCGGTTTCTCTGGCCAATATGATCGGACCCTACAAGCGTTCGAAATTCATGGCCGAAGAAATCGCGCTCGACGCCGGTCGATCGGGAATGGATGTGGTGGTCGTAAACCCTACAACTCCGGTAGGCGAGCGCGACATCAAGCCCACTCCGACGGGAAGAATAGTTGTGGATTTTCTCAAGAAGAAGTTTCCGGCCTACGTGGACACGGGCCTGAACCTGGTAGACGTGGCCGAATGCGCCCGTGGGCATGTCGCGGCGCTGGAAAAGGGAAAGAGCGGAGAGCGCTACATACTGGGCGGCGAGAATCTTTCGTTGAAGCAAATTCTTGACAAACTGGCGGCTATCACCGGCCTGCCCTCGCCGAGCATAAAGGTTCCGTACGTGGTTGCCCTTGCGACTGGAGTCGTGGATCAAGTATTCACCGGTTACATTCGAAATCGCGAACCACGCGCCACCATAGATGCCGTCCGCATGGGCAGAAAAAAGATGTTCGTGTCTTCAGGCAAGGCAGAGCGTGATCTGGGATGGAAAACGGTCCCGGTAGATAACGCGCTGCGCCGCGCGGTCGAGTGGTTCCAGGCCAAGGGCTATGTCTAGCCGCGAGAGGCTCATAGAACTGTGTGGGACCGGGTCGGAGCCTGCCCTGAGCGAAGTCGAAGGGACCCGGTCAGGCCGAGCGAAGCTCGGCAGGGTTTTGTATACCGTATCTCGAGAGCTGAAAAGATCCGCGCAAGATCCTTCGAGACTAACGTCTCTCAGGATGACGTAAAACGCGGAGTGCGTTGAGCTGCATGCGAGTTAGCGATACTCCTAACATTGCCTAACCAAGCCAAAGTCGCCATCGTAGCCGCCCTCGAGCGTGAGGTGCGCCCGCTGATCAAGCAGTGGCGCCCGGTTGAGCGCGAGCACGACGGCCGAAAATACAAGTTTTTCGAGAACGACCGGGCCGTTCTGGTCTGCAGCGGCATCGGCCCCGAAGCTGCCCGCCGGGCGACGGAAGCCGTCATCAAATTGTATGCACCACTCTTGGTGCAGTCCGCCGGATTTGCCGGAGCTCTCGATCCCACTTTGAAAGTAGGCACTGTGCTGACTCCCATTTGCGTCATTGACGCGAAAGACGGTAGCCGCATCGAGGCCGGGGTAGGGCATTGGGTCCTGGTCAGCGTTGCACAGCCGGCCAGCGTCAAAGAAAAAGCCAAGCTGGCGCAGGCTTACTGGGCGCATGCAGTGGACATGGAAGCGGCATCCGTAGCCCGCGCCGCCCAGGCCCATGACATCACCTTCGTCGGGCTCAAAGCTATTTCGGACGAAGCCAATTTCGAAATGCCCCCCCTGGAGCGATTCATTGCCGGTGATGGGCAGCTTCGCACCGCGGCCTTCACCGCCTATGTTGCGGTTCGTCCCTGGCTTTGGCTGCGCGTCTTTCAGTTGGCAAGAAACAGTTCTATCGCAGCGGCGGCGCTTTGCGAGTGGCTGGAGCAATACAACGACGAGCCTGAAGATGCGGCGGACCCGGAACCGGACCTCCAAGCTGGTTCGGGAGGTCGAACTTAGTGGCGGACGCTATGAGGGTGGAAATACGCTTCACGAAAAACGATCCGCGGCAGAATTGAAGCATCAAATCAATTCGACCATGGCCATTGCCGGACAACTCGCCGTCGAAGATAAGCAGCAGACAATACCTGCCACCATGCTGGCGGCGGTATATCGGGGCATGAACGACGTTCGCATGGAGACTGTCCCGGTACCGAAGATCGGCCCCGGTGAATTGCTGGTGCGCGTTCACACCTGTGGGGTCTGCGGCACGGATCTGAAGAAAATCGCCACCGGCTCACATTCCGCTCCGCGCATTTTTGGACACGAAACCTCGGGCATGATTGCCGCCGTGGGCGCGGGTGTACGCGATTTTCAACCCGGCGACCGAGTTGTCGTTTTCCATCACATCCCGTGCGGAAGCTGCTACTACTGCCGCAATAAAACGTTTGCGCAATGCGAAACGTACAAGAAAGTCGGATGCACCGCCGGCTTCGAACCTTCTGGCGGCGGCTTCGCCGAATATGTCCGCGCCATGGACTGGATTGCGCAGCGCGGCACCGTCCGCATCCCGGAAAATGTTTCTTACGAGCAAGCCTGTTTTGTCGAGCCCATTAACACCTGCATGAAGGGGATCGAAAGACTGGGATTACACGCCGGAGAGACGGTTGTAGTAATAGGTCAGGGTCCCATCGGTATCATATTGAGTGTATTGGCTAAACGGGCAGGCTCCATCGTAGTCACTTCCGATTTGTACCCCCAAAGGCTTACAATATCTACAAGTTACAGCTTGGGGAACAGCATTGATGCCTCGCGTACCGATGTTGTAAAAGCGGTGCGTGAGTTGACCGAAGGACGTGGTGCGGATGCAGCCATCCTGGCGGTCGGCGGTAATGGTTTGATCCGGACCGCGATGGATGCAATACGTCCTGGAGGCCGGGTTTTGCTGTTCGCGCAGACGGTACACGGGGACGCCACTTTCGATCCCGGGGCCGTTTGTGTAGATGAGAAAACGCTGTTGGGGTCGTATAGCGCTTCGGTCGATCTGCAAGAGGCATCGGTGAAGTTCGTGATGGGCCGTGAAATGGATTTGGAACGGTTGATTACGCATCGGTTCTCGTTGGATCGCAGCGTCGAAGCTCTGAACCTGGCTGCCCATCCCCAACCCGAGTCGATGAAAGTAGCGATTCAACCGGGCAGCTCGTGGGAAGGAAGTCGAGCGTGAACGGAAAGATGACAGCAGCCGTCCTCTATGGCAAAGAGGACGTAAAGATTGAAAGAGTGCCCATCCCGCGGGTTGGCGATGGTGAAGTACTGGTCAAAGTACAGGTCGCCCTGACCTGTGGTACCGACCTGAAGGTCTACCAGCGCGGCTATCACGCGCGCATGATCGTTCCACCAGCGCTGTTCGGACACGAACTGGCCGGAGTGATCGAAGAAGTCGGGCACGGAGTGCGCGGCTTCAAAAAAGGCATGCGGGTGGTGGCGTTGAATTCGGCGCCCTGCCAGATGTGCTTCTACTGCTCCAAACACCAGGAGAATCTCTGCGAAGACCTGTTGTTCAACAATGGCGCCTACGCCGAATACATTCGAATTCCACGCCGCATTGTTGAAACCAACATGCTGGCTGTTCCTGCCGATGTTACCTACGAAGAAGCGGCAATGGTTGAACCTCTGGCCTGCGTGCTACGCGGATTGCACGAAACCGGAGTGGAGATCGGAGACACCGTCACCGTCATAGGCGGCGGTCCCATCGGCCTGATGTTCGTGCAGGTGGCCAAGGCCACCGGCTGTAACGTTATTTCCGTGGTGAAACGCGATTCGCAAGTTGCGGCCGCCAAGCGCATGGGCGCGCACGAAGTCGTCCAGATCACGAAAGTAAAGGACGCGGTGGAAGCGGTTCGCCAGATTTCTCCCGAGAAGCGCGGCAGCGACGTGGTAGTCGAGGCCGTGGGGCGTGCCGAAGCCTGGGAGTGGGCGATTGACATGGTCCGCAAGGGCGGCACAGTCAATTTCTTCGGCGGGTGCGCCAGTGGGACGAAAGTTCAGCTCGACACCAACCGTCTCCATTATTCCGAAGTCACGCTGAAGGCCACCTTCCACCACACGCCGGAAACGGTGCGCAAGGCTTTCGCTCTGATCGCGGAAAAGAAAATTCGCTCGACTGACTACATCACCGGAGAAGCTCCACTATCGCGGTTGCAGCAGGTCCTCCGCCACATGCTGAACCGCAACGGTGATATCAAAACGGCCATCATTCCCGGTCACTGAGGCGGGCATCGAGACTGGGCCCACTGCGGCCCGGTCGCCGGCGTTACATTTGACGACCTGGAGAGGTAGCAAGACATAGCCGGCTACATCTCTGCGTGTATTTTTGTGGACTGTGAAGCCATCGTCCGCGATTGACGATAAGAGCTTTTCACACTACCGGGGGACGAAACTGACTATGTCATCCATCGCCAGCAACGACTCCCGTAGTGCGACCGTCTCTCCGGGTTGGGACCGCCTTCCGTCCGAATATGCCATTCCCGAGCACCCCCCTTCATTGGCTGAAGCGCAGGAGTACTGCCGCCGCCTGGCCCGCAGTCACTACGAGAATTTTTCTGTTGCCACGTGGTTTTTGCCTGAGCGACTGCGCCAGCATTTTTTCAATATTTACGCGTACTGCCGGATCTCGGACGATCTGGGAGATGAAGTCGGCGACCCGCAGTGGTCTCTCGAAATGCTCGACCAGTGGCAAGCCGAACTGGACGCCTGCTATGCCGGCAGTCCCCGGCACTCCGTTTTTGTCGCCCTTGAAGAGACTGTCCACAAATTTGATATCCCGAAACCGCCTTTCGACGATCTGCTAAAAGCGTTTCGTCAGGACCAGACCGTCACGCGCTTTGATCGGTTTGAAGATCTGCTGGGCTACTGCCACTACTCTGCGAATCCGGTGGGCCATCTTGTTCTCTACCTCTGCGGATATCGCGACCCTGAACGCCAGGCACTCTCTGACCTCACTTGCACGGCGTTGCAGCTGGCGAATTTCTGGCAGGATGTGAGCGACGATTATTCCAAGGGACGAATCTATCTTCCGCTCGAAGATCTTCGTCGTTTCGGTGTAAGCGAAGAGGATATTTCCGCTGGTCGCAACACGCCGGCATTCTGCGAGATGATGCGGTTCGAGGTCGAACGCGCACGCCAGTGGTTTAACCAGGGGTTGCCTTTAATCAAAAAGGTTGATCGCGAACTCGCGGTAGACATCGAGCTATTCAGCCGCGGCGGACAGGAAATTCTGAACGCCATCGAGCGCCAGGGACATGCCGTGCTGGGCCGGCGCCCCGCCATCTCGAAGACCCGCAAACTGGCGCTGGTAGCTCGGTCTGCCCTAGGCAAGCTGCTGGGGAGCCGGGTGGGGAACAGGATATGAGCGCCGCCGTGCAGCCCATGCCCTCACCTTATTCGCCGACCTCGTCGCAAATCGCAGTCGCCTATTCCGTATGCAGAAGCATTACGCGCTCGGCGGCGAAGAATTTCTACTACGCCTTTCTGGTCCTTCCCATGGCCAAGCGCCAGGCGCTGTGCGCTGTATATGCCTACATGCGGCGCTGCGACGACATCGCTGACGACATCAACCTTCCTGCTTACGAGAGACGGCAACGCCTTGATGCCTGGATGGACGCTTTTCATCGCGCCGAGGCCGGACATCCCACAGACGATCCGGTGCTGCTGGCCCTGACTGATACACAGCGGCGCTACAAGATCCCTGTCGAACTGCTCGACCAGTTGGCATACGGCACTGGAATGGACATCCAGGAAAATGAAAATCCCTCCGCGGCCGGACCGGCGGAACTGCAAGTGCTGTACCGGACTTTCAGCGACCTTCGCCAGTATTGCTACCGTGTGGCTTCGGTGGTTGGCCTGGTGTGCATCCGCATTTTTGGTTATCGCGATCCCGCGGCCGAAGCGCTGGCGGAGAACCTGGGACTGGCGTTTCAGTTGACCAACATCATTCGCGACATTCAGGAAGACGCGAACATGGGAAGGATTTATCTTCCTGCCGAAGATCTTGAACGTTTCAAGATCGGCCCTGAAGACTTTCGCCAGTCTTCGATTCCGGAACGCCTGCGCTGGCTGCTCGCGGCCGAGGCTGACCGGGCCCGCGAATACTACGTCTCTGCCCGCGAATTGATGACACTTATCGACGAGGACAGCCAACCTGCGCTCTGGGTGCTGGTAACGATTTACCGCCGGCTGCTGGAGAAAATCTCCGACCGCAAATATGACGTCTTCGGCAAGAAGATCAGCCTCACCGTCCGCGAGAAAGTCGTCATCCTGGGAAAGGGTCTGGTAAAACGCCTGGTTTGATGACGGAGCGCTGGACACAATCTCCAAAAGTTGCGGTAGTAGGGGGCGGGCTTGCGGGACTGGCCGCCGGTAGTGTGCTGGCGGAAAACGGTTTTCGCGTCACCCTGTTCGAACGCCGCCCCTATCTTGGCGGCCGGGCGTCTTCCTATCAACATCCCGGTACGGGCGAGGTCGTGGACAACTGCCAGCACGTTCTGCTCGGTTGTTGCACCAACCTGATCGAGTTTTACCGGCGTATCGGGGTCGAAGACAAGATTCGCTGGTACGAACGAATGACTTTTCTTGAGCCCGGAGGCCGCGCCTCGGTGATCCAGCCGTCGGCGCTGCCCGCGCCGCTGCACACGGCGCCGTCATTCTTGCGGGCCTCGTGCCTGGGCCTGACCGACAAGTTTTCGATCGCGGCGGGGCTTGCCGCCCTTGCACCCATCGCTCCCCGTGACAACGGCGAATCATTTCTGCAATGGTTGCGCCGGCATGGGCAAACCGAGCGGGCCATAGATCGCTTCTGGAAGACCGTTTTGGTCAGCGCGCTCAACGAAGAGATTGATCTGATCTCGGTCCCTTACGCCGCCCAAGTGATTCGCGAATCGTTTCTTAAATCGCGCGCAGCCGGACGGATGGGCATTCCCACGGTTCCACTGACCGACCTCTACAACCGTGCCGGCGACCATATTACGGCCCGCGGGGGAGAAGTACGGTTCCGGGCGAATGTGGAATCGTTCCGCGCCGAGTTTGCTGATGTGAAACTGCTTCTGCCCGGCGGAGAAGAGAGCTTTGATTTCGTCATTCCCGCCGTGCCCTTTGACGTGTTGTCCCGCCTGCTGCCCGAGACAACGGCGGCCGAGCCTTTGCGGCAGACTCTCAGCCGCTTCGAGACTTCTCCGATTACGGGCATCCACCTCTGGTTCGATCGCCAGATTACCGAGCTCGACCATGCGGTTTTGCTCGACCGCACGATCCAGTGGATGTTCCACAAGTCGCGGCTCCTGGTCGCAGACGGAAACCGCGACGCCGCGGTGAATAACAGTTACGTGGAGTTGGTGGTCAGCTCATCGAAAACTTTGGTAGAGAAATCAAAGCAGGAAATTATCGATATTGCGCTGGCGGAGTTGCGCGAGTTTTTCCCCGGCGCGCGTGCCGCCAACCTGGTGAAGGCTACCGTGATCAAAGAAGTCCACGCCACCTACTCGCCCCGCCCCGGCATTGAATCGCACCGCCCCAGTCCGGAGACGGTGTGGCCGCGCATCTTTTTGGCCGGAGATTGGACGGCCACAGGATGGCCGGCCACGATGGAAGGCGCGGTCCGCAGCGGCTACGCCGCCGCTCAATGCGTCGCCCGCGTCGCCGGAAGACGCGATGCCGCGTTCCTCGTGCCGGACCTGCAAGCGTCAGGATTCATGCGGATCTTTGGATAGTCGCGGTGCGGCGGTGGGTGAAGGAGCCGCGGAGCGGCGAAAAGAATGTAGCCCACGGCGTAAGCCGTGGGTAAGTATTACGGAAATAATCCAGCCCCGAAGGGGCGGAAGAAACGGACCACATACGCGCCACGGACGGTCGCGCGGAACCCTCTTTCGCCCCGGCGGGGTTCGCTCTTGTTACGCCTTCAACCCACGGCTTTCGCCGTGGGCTTTATTCTTTGCGCCGCTTTGCGGCTCTTTTGGCTGGAATGATTATCGCGCGGCGGTGGCGGGCGCTTCCGGCGACAATTTCTTATAGATCAACGATTCCACCTGGCTCCACACTTTCGGATCGCACTCAATTTCTGTGTGCGCCTTCACCAGGAGCCGGTCGAACCACGGATAACCCTCGCAACTAATGGGCTTCGCGCTGTAATCGTAGCGATAGTTTCCCAGGATTTCCGTGTGTAAAGGGTCCGCGGCCCGGATCTGGTGCCTGCCGTGGATGATTCCGTCCGGTTGGTAGAAATTGATCGCCTGTCCGACGTTGGCGGGAATCACGGAATCGTTCTGCCCGACCTTGGCGACGCTGTCCACCTGAATGGTAAGCAGGACAGGAATACCTTCGCGCTCCAACTTCCGCGCCAGGGCCACTGTCTCCGATGCGCCCCAACTGTGACCGAAGATGACGATGCGGGCCTTCTGTTTTTCTTCCGCCGACAAAGTCCCATCGTTATCTCCATCGAGGCGTCGCCGAATTTCCTTGTAGGCCTGGTCACGATGTCGATTGGCGAAGCTCTGCACGTATACGCCCTCACGATATTCGTTGCGGAGATGCTCGACCACCTGCACCGTACTGTGTGCGCGCGCATCGTGTTTGACGAAGCCGCCAACGAATCCTATTACTATGGTTGGAGAGGTTGCTCGACTCTCAGAAGGAGTGACGGGTCCCGGCGCTCCTGCTTCTCCGAAGGCGGGGACAAATGACAGGAAGAAGAGGACAAGCCCAACGAGGCTACGCGTACAGCGCATGACAGAAATTTAATGATAGCAAGAAAAGACTGTGGCCGTCGGGGCTAAATTTCAGGCTGAGATGGCTGTGAATAAGTTTGCGGGAGATGAGAATTATTTTGCGCTAGGCAAAAAATAGAGTCCTATCTATTCGTCGCCGGAAAGGACGCTGTCGCCCCGTCCTGTCGATGGCATGGCTGCTTTCGCTACTGCGCTGGCGCGGCTGGCGCGAGCGGACTCCAGCAGCTTCCAATCTTTCCGGAATTCCACCATGCTTTCGCGGCTATGTTTGGGGCTCTTCAGAACATGTCCGACGCGGGCCAGGACCACCTGGTATGCCAAGTCTGTGTCGGTGCCTGAACTCAAGACGTTGTTTGCGCTCAAGCCTATCCGCGACGATTCGTCTCCATCGGAGAATTCCATCCACAGTGCGCCGTTGCGGTCGGCCACAGGCGTACCGGCATCGTCGAGCGAGCGGAAAAACTTTTTCAACGAGCGATTCGCCTTAAGAGACTCATTCGCAGACCCCGCCTCGGCGTTGGATTCGCTGAGAATGGAAGCAAACGAAGTGCGATATTGTTTCCATTCCTCTGCGGTGCCGACCACACGGGCCCGCTCCTGGTCTTTGTCGGATTGAAGCTCTTCGGCGCGAGCGTCGTTGTTCTCAGCCTTGGCCAGTTTGATCTGGCGTTCGGCCTTCGTGGCTTCGATCGTGGGATGTTCTTCCAGTTCGCGTTGCGGATTGAAGCGCCCGGTAAGGATGTAGGATGCCGCCACAAAGGGCAGCGCGTGATCCGCGAAGATCAGCATGGGGACCAGCAGTTTCTTCGAACGAACCAGTTGCTCAGTTCCGCCACGGCACTCGCTGCTCTGCTTGATGGTGCCGGGCACTTGCGCAAAGTGCAGCACTCGAAAACCCGCGTCAGGATGGCGGTGCGCGTAGCGGGTGAATGAACGCGCAATCGCCTTTGGACTGGTCATACCAAAATCGTTGATGTAATCGGGCCCGGTCGCGTTGGGGAAGTAGGTGTTGATGATGCGCCGGGTGAAGTCAGCGCAGTTGCGGGTCATGCCGTTGAAGTGGTTCTCATTAGCTTCCGCATTGAATTGCGCGATCAGAGCTAGGTCCTGCTCGACCGTGGTATTCACCACGAACATGTACAGGCTGCGCTCGAGCGTAGCTGCGACCATCTCGCGCCATTCGGCCTTGTGGCTGGTCTTGCAGGACTCAGTGGCGCAGTATTCCGACAGATAATTCTCGCGGTATCTTTCTTCCAGAACGTGCTTGATCTTCTGAGACCCCACGATCGGACGGTACCGCGGATTTTCTACTCCGTAGAGGTACACGTTCACGGGAACGATATTCCACTCAAAGGGCTGGTCCTCGCCCAGGCTAATGTAGTTGCTCATGACCGAGCCCTGCTCGCCGGGCTGGCAAAGCCGCAGCTTTACTGGGGAGACGGGACAGATGCGCGAAAAGTAGACTGCTGTGTGGCCTGAGCCAGTAATGCGGGCAACGCTAGTATCGAGGGACTCGTTGAGGACAACGCCCACGTCCGCATGGGCTGGGGCAGTAGCCACGTAGAGACAGAAGAGAGTCAACCAAGACAGGGCACAAAAGCGCAGAACGCTTCTGAGAGCTTTCGCTGGCAGCGTTTGCGGAATTTTACTGCGGACCAAATTCTCTCCTCGCTGCCCCATGCCGACTTTCATAACCTGCTTGGTAAGATTGATCCAAGCCATTGCCGGGTTGTAATGGATAGCCCTGAAACTGCTATCCGCAAGCCTGTACTGATTCCAGAGCAGCTTTGTTATCAATACTTTAAGTCGTAGCTCTCCTCTCCTATTCTCCACACTCCAAGACGAGCGCAAAGGTAACCGTGGTTATGGACTTTCGTAACGGGGAACGGCAGAGTCAGTCGCACAGAGCAGGGAACGCTAAGCGGCCAGTAGTACGACTCCACCTGCGACCAGCAGGGCAGCGATCCAGCGACGATGATCGACATGTTCGTGCAGGAAAATCTTCGCAGCCACGGCATTGGCCACAAAGGTCAGGGATGCGGATGCCGGCGCTACCAGGCTCACGTCACCCCAGGACAAGGCAAACAGGAGGCTGAAGAACGAGACCGCCATCATGAAGATACCCAGCAGAAAGCTGGGACGCCGCAGAATTCGCCCTGCCACCGTTAGTAGGCCAGAGCGCCGCCACAGGGCCCCCACATCGCCCACTTTTTTCATGGCTCGGGACAACAGCACATCTCCGGCTGTGGAAGCCAGCACCACCGCCAGAATCGCGCCCCATGTGTAGGCGTGTTTCATGGTTCCGCGCCCGTACCCACGGCTTCCGGTTCCGGGGCCGGCTGGTTGTGGTGGGGATGGCGAGTCAGGGCCGGGCCCTGGGTGACAAAGCCCACTCCCGCCGAGATGAGGACAACTCCCAGCCACCGCATGGTTGTCACTTGCTCATGAAGGAAAAATTTGGCGATCAGGGTAAGCAGTACGTAGCCGAGGGAAGTGGCCGGAAGCACGTAGGTGAGATCAGCCCAGGACAGGGCCGTCATGTAGGCGGCGAAGAAGCCCAGCAAAAAGAAAATCCCCAGGGCGACCCAGGGATTCAGAATGCTGAAGACAATGTCGGGCAGGCCGTGCAATGAAACGTTTCCTACCTGTTTCATGCCGCGAGCCAGGAAAGTGTCGCCAATCGCAGCGAACAACGTGACCCCAGCCAGCACCAGATACTTGCGAAACGTCACACAGTCTTTCTTACGCCTTGGCGGGCGCGGCCACGGTTGCCGAGTCGCCCCGTTCGCGCTTGTCTTTGACCCATTTGTTCCGCGAAGCACGCAGCTTTAGGAAGCTCTTGGCGTCCTTGTAAAGCCGTACCCGCTCGCCGCTGTTGAATGCCGCCTTCTTCAAAATGCGATAGATGGCTTTAGGACGGAAATAATATTCGTCATAGAACCGGTGTACCGACTCCATGATCTCGTCCGCAGGCAAACCCGGATACTGGATCTGGGCCAGTTGGTGCCCGCCCTCGTCCACCATTTTCGTGTCCGCCACCATGAAGCCATTCTTCACTGCGTAGTCGTAGAGTTCGGTGCCGGGATACGCATGGGCCACTGAAACCTGAATAGTTTCTACATCCAGTTCCTTGGCGAAGCTAATCGTGTTATTGATGGTTTCGCGGGTCTCGCCAGGCAGGCCAAGAATGAAGTCGCCGTGGACGACAAGTCCCAGCTTGTGGCAATCCTTGGTAAACTGCCGCGCGCGCTCGATGGTTGCGCCCTTCTTGATGTTTTTCAGGATCTGCTGATCGCCGGATTCATAGCCCACGATCAGTAGCCGGCATCCCGCTTCCTTCATCGCCTTCAGCGTCTCGTAGTCAGTGGTGACGCGGGAAGTGCATGACCAGGTCAGATTCAATGGCTTCAGCTTGGCGCACAACTCAACCGTGCGCGCTTTCTGAATGTTGAAAGTGTCATCGTCAAAAAAGAATTCCTTGACCCATGGCCAGTATTCCTTGGCTTTGGCCATTTCGCTGGCCACGTCATCGGTCGAACGTTTGCGCCAGGCATGACCGCTGGTGGTCTGCGGCCACAGGCAGAACGTGCACTGCGCCGGGCAGCCCCGTGTGGTGTACAGGGACACATAGGGATGAAGCAAAAATGGAACGGTGTAACGCCGGGGATCCAGGTCGCGATGGTAAACATCGGTCACGTGGGGCAGGGCGTCCAGGTCCTGAATCTGGGGCCGGTCAGGATTGTGGACGACGACCCCATCCTTCCGGTAGGAGATTCCCAGAATCTCTTCCAGCGGCTTGCCCTGCGCGAATTCGACTACAGAGTGATCGAACTCCTTGCGGCAGATAAAGTCGATAGCGGGGCAATCTTTCAGCGTCCGGTCGGGTAGAACGGTTACGTGCGGGCCGACAAAAGCAATCTTGATGTTGGGATTGACGGCCTTGATGGCCTGGGCCAATCCGATGTCCCCGGGGAAGCCTGGCGTGCTGGTGTAAAGAACCAGAAACTCGTATTCTTTGGCGGTCTTGATCGTTTCCTCAGCCGAGATGTGGTGGGAGGGCGCGTCAATCAGCCGTGCTCCTTCCAGCATTCCGGCGGGATAGGCCAGCCAAACCGGGTACCAGTAAGACTCAATCTCGCGGGTGGCGGGCCACCGCGAGCCAGCGCCACCGTCGAAATTCTCAAAGGATGGCGGATTCAAGAAAAGTGTTTTTAAAGGCATAATTGTGAGTCACTTATATTAACATTTCGGCACGAATTTTACCCGGAATCTAGGTACGTCCTAGGTACATGATTGGATGTCGGCACGAGCGTTCCGGTGCCATTAAAGTTGACAGGGTAACCACGAACTACTTGGGGGGACAGCCTCGGAAAGCACTTGGTTTGGCCCTTGGCTAAATGCCAATTGCTAATTGCCAAGTGCTAATTAGCCCACATATTCTCACTTGCCGGCGTTTACCCAGGCCTCCAGCTCTCCAGTCGCTCGCAGCAGCGTGATTCGCGCCCGTTCCAGCTCAAAAGTTGCGTCCTGTAAAGAATTGTAACGTTCGTTGAGTTGCTCGCGCGCGTCCTGAACGTCGTGCCATGCGATGCTTCCCGCGTCCAGGCGCACCTTTAGCGACTCCAGATTGGATTGCGCGACCTGAAACTCGAGATCGGCCACCTCCCTGGCTGCGGCGGTCTGCTCCACCGAGCGCTGCAATCTGAGAGTCTCTTCCGAGACCTGGTTCTTGACAGTTTCCGCGTCCTTCTTCGCCTTTAGCGCCGTGGCGTCGGCGGCGTCGGCACGTGCCCGCTGCGTCGCGCTGAACACGGCGAACTTTATGACGACTCCGATCGTCGCGTTGTGCCGCTGAAAGCTGCCGGGCTGGAAGAACCGATCGTAGTTGTTGTAGGCGGCCAACAAGCCATACTGCGCGGCGAAGTCGATCGAGGGCAAATTGCCGCGGTGTTCCCCGCGGGCCCGCAGACTCTCGGCTTCGGCCCGGCTTTCTGCCGCCTGCACCCCGGGACTGGTCTGCACCGCCGTTCCGGAAAGGTCGTCCTCCTGTTTCACTTCGGGCAAGGCCGGCATTGATTCGGATTCGGTTTCGATGGTGGCAGCCGGGAGTCCGGTCAGGTGCGCCAGCCGGTTGCGAATGACATCAATGGCGCCCCGGGTTTCTGCCAGTCGCAAGCGCAGACGCGCGGAAGTCAGGTGCGCCTTGTTTTGCATCGCCGGGCTATCCACGCCCTCTTTGATTCGTTGGCTCACCAGTTGCTCGGTTTGGATTGCCGCCTCGTGCTCTTCCTGCAAATGCCCCAACATGGCTTCCCACTTGCTAAGCTCCGCATAACTCAACACCGTGTCCTGGATTACCTGGTTGCGCTGGTCTTTCGATTGCAGTGTGGCCGCGTTCAAATCCGTCTTGGCGGCACGGACAAATTCGCGCACCGCCGGATTGTAGAGAGTGGATTGACTATTGAAGTTGACGATCGAAGGCGCTGAACCTTCGAGGCTCAACGGGTATCCCCAGGATTTGCCCAGTCCCGAGCCCAGGATAAATTGCGGGATATATTGGCTCCGCGCCTCGCGGTAGGAAGAGAAGACTCGTTGCTGGTCGGCGTTGGATGCGGCCGCTGTCGAGCTGTGGGCCAGTGCCAATTCGACAGCGCGCTTCAATGGCAAAGGCTCAGCGGAAAGCCGGGGTACAGCGAGAATCGCCAGCAGAAAAAAGGCGCCAATACGCGGAGCAGTTTTCATTGCTTCACCTTCACAAGAAATTCGACGGGTTGGAAAATGGGATTGTAAACGACCATCAACGTAGGGGAGGGCGCCCTCGCCCGCCCCGGTCGAGCGAAGCCCGGCTGGGCGCTTGGGTGCCGAACATTGAAACCTTGCCGAGCGTTGCTCGCCTGCCCGGATGAGGGCGTCCGGGCCTACGTGGACTTTGCGGGTCAGCGGT
This sequence comes from Terriglobia bacterium, assembly GCA_963812835.1. Taxonomy (GTDB): domain Bacteria; phylum Acidobacteriota; class Terriglobia; order Terriglobales; family Acidobacteriaceae; genus JAIQFF01. The sequence goes on along the minus strand of CAWEWN010000003.1, from coordinate 146,985 downwards.
TGAGCCGGTCCAGCGCTTCCTGGGCCCGTGAGAAATTTTTGGCCAGGGAAAGGGCGGCGCGATATTCCTGGGCCGCTCCCTGTTTGTCGCCTTGCTTTTCCAGGGCGGTGCCCAGGAGATAGTGGGCCTTGAACGCCGGAGCCTCTTCGACTTTGGAATTCAACGCCAGATAGCGGCGAAGGTACTCAACCGCAGCCGGGACATTGCGCCCGCTGCGCAGCAGCACTTCTCCCGACTCCATGATGATTTCCGGTCGGTCCATCTGCTGTGCCGAGACGGCGTGCTGGATCGCGTCTTCCATTTCATTCCAGCGCTGCTGATGGCGGAAGAACAGTGCCAGATTGAACCAGGTCAAAGCGCTGCCGCGGCTGGCTTCAATCGCGGCGCGGTATTCCTTCTCGGCGGCGGCGAAATCTTTCTTCTTCTCAGCCAGTCGGCCCTTGAGATAGCCGGCTTTGGCGGGATCGAGCGCGGCCAGCGCCTGGGTCTGGGCTTCGGCCTTGTCGCGTCCGCCGCCAACGACTCCCGGCGCCTCCAGATAAAACTCGCCCAGATCGCTGCGAGCGTCCACGTTATTCGGATCGAGTCGAACTGCGGCTTCGAATTCGTTGCGGACTTTGCCGGCCAGTGAAGCCGCGCTGAAAAAATTAGAGCCGTCCGCTTTCTCTCCGTAGATCCTGCCGAGCCACAAGTGATAACGGCTGTCGTTGGGAGCCAGCGCAACCGCCTTTTCGCAAGCCGAAATTCCGTGGTCCCAATCGCCCATGGAGAAGTAGGCGCGGCAAAGCAGGTTATAGGCTTCGGCGTCGTTGGGAGAGGAATTGATTTTGGAGTGCAGCGTCGTGATGGCATCGTCCGCGCGCCCCGCAGCCAACAGTGCCGGAGCCGACTCGTCAGCGGCCGCCAGCGCGGCTGCAGAGGACAACGCTAAGACCAGGACCAAAGATCTTATTTTCATATTGAGGAGCCGACTAGCGAACCACCCGAACCGTCGAACCTTCGCGCAACGGTTTCGAGTTGGTCGAAGCCAGCGCCACCTGTGCCTTATCTGTTATGCCGCTTGCAATCTCCACCTGGGTCAGGTTCGAGATAGATGTCTGGATATCCCGACGCTGCAGTTGATCGTTCACAATCTGGTAGACAAAAGTTTTGCCATTATCCAGGCGGACCGATTCGCGCGGCACTGTAAGAACGTTCTGGTGCTCCGCCGTGACAATCGTGACCCCCACGTTGATGTTAGGCAGAAGTTTGAAGTCCTGGTTGTCCACGATGCAACTCGTTTCTCCTACATTTCGTGTTCCCAGGAGCTTCACAGTAGACGGAATGCTGCTGACCGAACCCTGCCAGGTCCGTCCCGGGATTGCGTCCCAGGTAAGATCGATTCTTTGTCCGCGCGCCAATCGCCCCACGTCGGGTTCGTCCACGTAGGCCCGCACCAGAACTTTTGAAAGATCAGCCTCTTGCAACACCAAGTCACCGGCATTGACGTACGCACCCTGATGGACGGGAAGGGAATAGACGACGCCGTCAAAGGGAGCGCGGATATTCAGTTGGCGCAGGATATTTTCAGCCGCTGCGTAAGCGCTCTGCGCCTCGGCCGTCTGGGCCTCCACGCGTACGATCTCTGGCTGCGAGTACCGTTCTTTTTGCTTCTGCTGGACCAGCGTGAGGTCTGCTTCCGCGGCGGCAAGCTGGTCTTCCGCCTGTTTCACTTCGCCGGGCGATGCCGCGCCTTGCTGCTGGAGACGCTTCAAAGCTTCAAGATTGCGTCGCGCGGTGTCGCGCTCATTGCGGGATTTCACCAGCTGCGTTTCGAGGGTCAGGACCTCTTCGCGATTGCCGCCGCTGCGCTGAGCGCTGACGTCAGCCTGCGAACTCCGCACCTGAGCAAGCGCGTGCGCCGCCTGGCTGCTGGCGTCGGCGTCGTCCAATTGGGCCAGGAGTTGGCCCCGTTTCACATGATCGCCTTCCTTAACCAACAATTTCTTTACCGTGGTGCCGATCGGCGCGTGAGCTTCAAAGCTCTGCACCGGCTCTACCTTTCCGTTGGTCGAGATCACGCTGCGGATCGAACTGCGCTCGACGGTCGCGGCGCGTACCGGAATCGCGTCGTCCCGCGACATGAACGATGCCAGCAGCAGCACAGCGGCAATCAGGCCCGCTGCCCACACCAGCCAGCGATGCCGGCTGAAGAACCCGTTATTGTTTGGCGTCAATGCCATCTTGCGCTAGATAATGTACCACCGCATGCCTGAACCTGAGCTTAACGCCCTTTACCTATAGATAGATGCTCAATTTCCGGTCAGGAAGCGGTTATAAGGTAGCGCCGGCGTCCCGCCGGCTGTCCGGAGGGCGTCTCGCCCTCCGCTGTCGGGCCTCGAAAGACTGGCGGACGTTGCCCGCCCATCGGACCGGCGTACCGCCAGCGCTACTGTTTACAATAGAACTATGCCGAAACCGCGCTACACCGAGGCCCACGCCGCAGCCGGCCTGGACCACAAATTCCCCGCGATCGAAACCTGGCCGAACCAGTTCCCCGGCTACGAAATCGTCGTGGACGATCCCGAGTTTACCTCTGTGTGCCCGAAGACCAGCCTGCCCGATTTCGGCACCGTCACCATCCGCTACATGCCGAACAAGCATTGTCTGGAACTGAAGTCCCTGAAGGAATATTTGCAGAGCTATCGCAACCTGGGAATCTTTCAGGAGAACATCGTGAATCAAGTATTGGAAGATGTAGTGCGTTGGGCAAAACCAGTGTGGGCCGAGGTGAAGGGAGATTTCCGTCCGCGCGGCGGAATTTCGACTGTCGTGGTGGCCCGATGGCCGCGTCCCAAAAAGCGCCGCTCCTGAGCCCTGCGAATTTCGCCTCGCGGAATCCCCTGTCATCCTGAGCGGAGTAAGAATTTCGCTTCGCGAAATTCTTGCGGAGTCGAAGGACCCCTATAAGCTGATCAATGCTGGAAGCTAGGTTGTGTGCATCTGCTCGCCAAATGCAAGTTCGTGGAATGGTAGGGGTCCTTCGACTGCGTTGACCGATTCGTTCCGAATCGGTCACCTCCGCTCAGGATGACACGCTAAGGATGATGGGAGCAACGCGCTGAAACGCGCGCATGTTATATTCCTCCCCAAGTGACCGAACGTAAACTCTATCCCTGGACCGCGCTGGTCCTGCTGACCACGCTCAATTTCCTCAATTACATTGACCGCTCCGTGTTGTTCGCAGTGCAGCCGCTGGTGCAGGCCGAATTCAAGCTCACTAATACCCAAGTTGGATATCTCACCAGCGCTTTTCTGTTGTTCTACATGGTTGCAGCGCCTTTTGTGGGACCTTTGGCAGACCGTTACTCGCGCAAGCTGATCATCATATTGGGTGCGGTGTTCTGGAGCGGGCTGACGCTGATGACGGCTGTCACTCACACCTACGGGGAATTATTGTTGCGGCACACTCTTGTTGGCGTCGGCGAAGCGACATTCGTGACCATCGCGCCCACTTTTGTCGCCGATCTTTTCCCGGAAAATAAACGCGGCCGCATCTTCGGAATTTTTTACCTCGCAATTCCTTGTGGCACGGCGGCTGGTTATCTGCTCGGCGGCTGGCTCGGGCCGGAGCACGGATGGCGCTTTCCCTTTTACATCGCGGCCGTTCCCGGCTTTCTGCTGGCGCTGGCAGTGGCTTTTCTTCCAGAGCCGCCGCGAGGCCAGTTCGACTCTCTGAAGGAAACGCCTGAGCGGGGAACACTGCGCGGACTGGTGCGCAACCCGGCATTCTGGATGGTCACACTGGGGATGGCCGCCGGCACGTTTTCACTGGGCGGAATTCAAGTGTGGATGCCGACCTTCCTGTCACGCGCCCGGGGCTACAGTCTGGAAGCGGCGAATCTTATCTTCGGCAAGATCGTTGTGGTGGACGGCATATTGGCATCGCTGATTGGTGGCTGGCTCGGTGACAAGTTGCTGCCGCGAATGAAAGGTTCGTACTACTTCGTCTCTGCGGTCAGCATGGGCCTCGGCGTTCCTGTAATGTTCTTCGCATTGTTTAACAAGGGGCCGTGGATGGTGCCGGCGATCGCCGTGGCGGCATTTCTGCTCTTGCTGAACACCTCTCCTCTTAACACCGCGCTGGTGAACTCCGTCGGCTCCCACATTCGCGCCACCGCCATCGCGGTGAACATTTTCCTGTTCCATCTTCTCGGAGACGTTCCTTCACCGACGCTCATGGGATATGTCGCCGACCGGCATTCGCTGCAAGCTGCGTTCATTCTTCCCGTCGTCGCGATGGCGATTTCGTCGGCTGTACTCTTTTACGGCATGCGCTTCGCACCCGTGGTTCGAACTCAGAATGAAACCGGTGGCGCCGGAGCTCCGGCTGGATGAGTTATTTCCACTGGATTGCTGGATGCGTTCTGGGGCTGGCCTGGTTCTGGCGTCTCATCGACGCGGCGATAGGAGTGCCGAAAATCGCCGACATCTCCGGGCCGGAGTGGGACCGCAAGCCGCCAGGAGGTCCCAAGGTCAGCATCGTCGTCCCAGCCTGCAACGAGGCCGCCGACATCGAAGCCACCCTCGCTCGCCTGCTTGCCCTCGAATACGACAACTACGAAGTGATCGCTGTGGATGATCGCTCGACCGATCAAACCGGCGAGATTATGGAGAGGATTGCGTCCGCCGCACCGCCTGGCCGGCTCAAGGTTATTCACATCACCGACCTCCCCGCCGGCTGGATGGGCAAGCCCCACGCCATGTGGAGTGCGAGCAACCTGGCCAGCGGTGACTGGCTCCTGTTCACCGATGCCGATGTCCTGTTCAGGCCCGACTCTCTGCGCCGCGCCCTGTCGTATGCCGAAACTGAACACGCCGATCACCTAATTGTGTTTCCGCGGATGATCATGAAGCGTCCCGGCGAGAAGATGATGATCGCTTTTTTCCAAACTCTCTTCGTCTTCGGACATCGCCCCTGGAAAGTGGGCGATCCAAAAACCAAAGACCACATTGGCGTCGGCGCCTTTAATATGATTCGCCGGAGCGTCTACGACGCGCTGGGCACATATCAGGCTTTGCGCTTCGATGTTCTCGATGACATGAAGCTGGGAAAGGTAGTGAAGAACGCAGGCTACGCCCAACGTAATGTTTTCGGCGCCGATCTGATTTCCATCCGCTGGGCGAAAGGCGCATGGGGCGTGGTCGATAATCTCACCAAAAACTTTTTCGCCATCATGTCATTCCAGTGGCCGCGGGCACTGGCGTCATGCTTCGCGCTCGCATTTCTGAACCTGATGCCGTTTGTTGGAATCCTGATCGCCCATGGCTGGGCGCGGTTGGGGTACGGAGTCGCCTTGTTCTCGATGTTTTCCATTTATGTAGGAATGTCGACGAAGTCAGATATTCCGCCTTACTATTTCGTACTGCATCCCGTGAGCACAGCGTTGTTCGTTTACACCATGCTGCGTTCGACATTCCTGACCCTGGGACGCGGTGGCGTGGTCTGGCGGGGAACTTTCTATCCGCTGGATGAGTTAAGAAAAGAGATGGTCTAGAGAGCATCGAATCGATGGGCGCTCGTGAAATTATCGTCGAGGTATGCGTCGATTCGCTGGAATCTGCGATTGCAGCGGAACGTGGCGGAGCCAGGCGAGTGGAGCTATGCGGCAGCCTCGTTGAGGGCGGCGTCACTCCCAGCGCGGGTCTGATTGCGACAACCCGGCAAAAAGTATCAATCGGCCTGCACGTGATGATTCGGCCGCGAGCCGGCGACTTCTGCTATACCTCGGATGAATTCGAAGTTATGCGCCGCGATGTTCTGATGGCCAAACAACTCGGGGCAGATGGCGTTGTGTTCGGGGTCCTCGACCAGGATGCGAATGTAGATATTGAGCGGACGCGTGCACTGGTCGATCTCGCGAGGCCACTAAACACCACCTATCACCGGGCATTCGATATGTCCGCCGACCTTCTCGTATCGTTGAAACAGGTTGCCGAAACTGGCGCTGACCGAATTCTCACGTCTGGCGGCGCAGCCACCGCAATCGAAGGCACAGCCACGCTGCGAAGTCTGGTTGAGGCAGCGAACGGACGTACGATCATCATGGCCTGCGGCGGCATCGATCACCAGAACGTCCAGAGTGTGCTTGAGAAAACCTCGGTCCGCGAGGTCCACGTTGGATTGAGAACCCCGATTGAAAGTCCGATGCGCTATCGCAACAACGCTATCTCGATGGGACCATTTCGCGGCAACGAGTACCAAAGATTCGTTGTGCTGGAAGAGAACGTTGCACGGCTTGTGCAGGCAGGGTCGTTTTCGTAGCGCCGGCGTCTCGCCGGCTGTCCGGAGGGCGTCCCGCCCTCCGCCGTTGGAAGCTTCGCCGCTGAAAAGAACTGGCGGGCGTTGCCCGCCTATCGGGCCGGCGAGACGCCGGCGCTACTGTCGTGGGCGTCGGCGCTGCTATTGTTCCGGATCCTCCGGCGCCTGGGTGACTATGTTAGGCCCTTCCTTTCTGGAGGTCTTTCGCTTCGATTTCGGATGGCTGAAGGTTCCTGCGCTGTATCGGCCTTTTTTCTCTACGTCATAATTCTTGGGCAGAGGAGGAATTCTGGCGCCCGCGCCGCCAAGCTGCCGGTATTCTTCGAGAACAATTTCCGCGCGTCCGTCGTACTCTTTCACCTGTCCATGGATCTCGACCATCCTGCCTTTCAGTTGCCTCACGTCGCCTACGCTCTTCAAGTCACGCGGAAAGATCACGACGGTAAAAGGGCACAAGCGAAAGTCATCGCAGAAATCCAAAAAATGAACTCCTCGCGCGCCTTGTTTGACCCTTACTACTGTTCCGGTCACGCATTTAATCTCGCCCACATGTTTCCTGGCTTCCAAGAAGGGAACACAGTCGGACCAGGCCATGCCGGTTAGGAGAATGGTGGCGACTAGCAGCGAGGATTTGTTCACCAATGACATCGGTCAAGATCGGCTTCAGAGGTAGGAGGATTGTAGGGCGAGACACGTCAAGCGGGAGTGCCGCAGGCAAAAGAAATCTGGAGATTTCCCGAAATAGAAACAACTCGGGCCGGACAGATACCGGCCCTCGCCATAATTAAATAGAAGGGAAGTCTAGCTGAACGACTTGACTGCGCTGGCTTCGTCGTCTTTCACATCGAAGACGGTGTACAGCTTGGTAATCTGCAGCAGGTCGTGGACTTTCTTGGTCAGGTTGAGCAGCTTGAGTTCGCCGCCCTGGTTGCGCACGGTGGTGAAAGCGCTGACCAGTTCACCGATGCCCGAGCTGTCAATGTAGTTCACATCTCCGAGATTGAGCAGGATCTTCTTCTGCCCTTTGGAAAGCAGCTCGCGGACTACATCCTTCAGTATCACGCTGCCTTCGCCGAGAGTGATGCGGCCGCTGCAATCCACGATGGTGACGCCGTCAACCTGGCGCGTACTGGTCTTCATGCTCACTGGGAAGCCTCCTTGACGCCCTCGGATGGACCGTGGACGTGTTTCACTAGTTTAATTTCGGTGCCCGTCTGGGTGGCGTTGATCACCACTTCGTCCATGAACGAGCGTATAAGAAAAATGCCCCGGCCCGACGTCTTTAAAAGATTTTCCGGCGCCAGGGGATCGGGGATTTTGTCCGGATCCAGCCCTTTGCCCTGGTCTTTAATGGTGATCACCAGGTTCCCGCCGGTCTGCTCAAATGCCAGGCTGACCTTCTTGCCGGGATCGTAAGCATTGCCATGAAGGACGGCATTGACCGCAGCCTCGCGCACGGCCATGGCAATCCGCATGACCTCGTCGTCGTCGAAGCCCGCTTCGGTTGCAATCCGGCTGGCTGCTTGCTCGGCGCTGTCGACAGTCTCCAGCGTCGAATCCAACGTGTAGGAGACCTTCTGTTCGGTCATGGCAAAAGTTTTAGATGCAAGCTTGCGAATCCTGGAATCTTCGCTGCCCTGCGTTTCTGCCCATGGTGCTTACATAGCCATGACACGGAAACGGTCGGTTGCCGCGAATGCGGTAGTTTGCCCTTCCGCCTCGGAAATGTCAACGCGGACCTGGATTTGTCCTTGGTATCGCCGGCGTCCCGCCGGCTGTCCGGAAGGCGTCTCGCCCTCCGCTGTACGAAACTTCTTGACCGCGCAAACCTGGCGGGCGTTGCCGCCCATCGGGCCGGCGGGACGCCGACGCTACAAAGCTCATGTAGATTCTTGCCTGTCAGTTGAGTATCCTCGGGGCATGCCGACTTTCGCGCTCACCGAACTGCTGGGCACGCCGGTGTTTGACACCGCCGGAAGCCGCTGTGGCCGTGTGCGCGAGGTAGGGCTGATCCCGCAGGACGACCGGGCCCGCGTAGCGGTACTGATCATTAAGACCAGCACCGGCGACCGGCTTCTGCCGTTCGCTTCCGTGACCTCGATCAATGGTGGTATTCGCTCCAGTTCTCCGACGACGGATTGGGCAAAGGGTGAGGGCGCGGAGGGCATGCTCCTGTTGGGCCGCGACCTGCTCGACCAACAGGTCATCGACGTGTTCGGACGAAAAGTCGTCCGGGTGAACGATCTCGATCTTCTTCAGGAATCCGTTGCCAGCCGGCTGGTCCTGAAAGTGGGTTCGGTTGACGTTGGGCCGCGAGGCGCTGTGCGGCGATTGCTGAAAGGCGTTGTTCCGCTAGTCGCATTGCGGGCCCTGTTGCGACAGATCCCCCCGCGAACCATTCCCTGGGATTTTGTCGACCTTATCGAGACCGACCCGGCCCGCCGGGTAAAACTCAAAATCTCGCATGAGCGCCTGGCAAAGCTGCATCCTGCCGACATCGCGGACATCGTCGAAGACCTCGCTCCCGACGAGCGCGAGGCTGTGTTCGAGACCCTGGAGGGGAACGTAGCTGCCGGGGCCCTGGAGGAAGTCGAGCCCAAGGTGCAGAAGGCGATCCTCGAGTCTCTGGACTCGGAACGTGCAGCGGAAATTGTCGAAGAGATGGAACCGGACGCGGCCGCCGACCTGCTGGCCGATCTGCCCGAAGAGCGTACTTCACAAATTCTTCTGGAAATGCAGCCCCAGGAACGGCAGGAGATGGAAGAGCTCCTGGAGTTCAAGGAAAACACAGCCGCCGGCCGGATGAATACCGAATATCTGGCGGTGGGCGTGACTGCGACCGTGCGAGATGCGATTGAAGCTCTTCGCCGGTTTGAAGGCGGGGTAGAGACCGTGAGCACGATTTATCTGGTGGACTCGCGCGGTACCCTGGCCGGTGCCGTACCGCTAGCCAAAATCGTTCTGGCCACGCCCGATTCTCCGATGCTGTCGCTGACCCTCGAGCCGCTGATCTCAACGCACGCTGGCTCTAAAGAGAAAGAAGTTGCAGAACTGTTCGACAAGTACAACCTCTCAACCCTGCCCGTGGTGGATGACAACAAGAAGCTGACAGGGGTCATCACCTCCGACGACATCATCAGCCTGCTCAGAGCCAATCTGTAAGGCAGTGTGGGGTGGACACTCATGTCCGCCGCCGTTGACTTTGGTCTTCGCGAAAGAGACCAGGCAAGCCCTGAAGTGAAGTTAATTGAAGCCGCGAAGCGGCGCAAAGAATGAAGCCCACGGCGTGAGCCGTGGGTAAGAAGCAACCCAAAATCGAATAGCGCCGGGGGCGGGAGAAACAGACCTGATATGGGAGACCGGCGGCGCGTGAACCCCCCTTTTGCCCCGTTGGGGCTGATTGTATGTCCAACTTCAATCCACGGCTTGCGCCGTGGGCTACATTCTTAACGCCGCTTCGCGGCTAGCCCAAACGCCCGTCCTTCCACTCTAAGCCCAACACCAACTCCGAAGCGGCGGACAGGAGTGTCCGCCCCACACGCAGCGTTTTCACCTATCCAGATTTCCCCTATGCATTTATGCTGATCGGTCGCTTGCGCGATCTCTGAGCCACGCATGTCCTTCCTTAAACGCTGGAAAATCCGGCTACTGATCTTCCTTGCCGTCGTCGGTCCGGGTTTTATTACCGCGAATGTGGACAACGATGCCGGCGGTATCTGGACGTATTCCGCAGCCGGGGCCCAGTTCGGACACATGCTGTTGTGGACCATGATCCCCATCACGGTGGCGTTGATCGTGGTGCAGGAAATTGCCGCCCGCATGGGTGCCGTCACCGGCAAGGGCCTGAGCGACCTGATTCGCGAGGAATTCGGGTTCCGCATCACGTTTTTTATGATGATCGGCTTGATCATCGTCAATTTCGGTAACGTCGTCACGGAATTTGCCGGCATTGCCGGCAGCCTTGAACTGTTCGGCCTCAACAAGTACTACACCGTCCCCATTTGCGCTGTCATCGTCTGGCTGATCGTGGTCAAGGGCCAGTACAAGACGGTGGAGAAAGTGTTTCTCGCAGCGTCGTTTTTCTATCTCACATACATTGTCGCCGGATTTCTCGCGAAGCCCGCATGGCTCCAGGCCCTTGAAGCCACAATCGTTCCTCCGCATAAGGAAATGTTCTTGCGCCAGGATTACCTCTACATGGTGATCGGCGTCGTGGGTACAACGATCGCGCCCTGGATGCAGTTCTATCTTCAGGCCTCGATCGTGGAGAAGGGCGTGACCAAGCGGCAATACAACGCTTCTCGTCTCGATGTGGTCACGGGATGCATCTTCACCGATATCGTGGCCTGGTTCATCATCGTGGCTTGCGCCTCCACGCTCTACGTCCACGGCTATCACAACATCAGCGACGCGAAAGATGCGGCCCAGGCGCTTCATCCCCTGGCGGGCGATTATGCCTACATCCTTTTCGCCATGGGATTGTTTAACGCATCGCTGTTCGCCGCCTCGATTTTGCCGCTCTCCACTGCCTACGCAGTTTGTGAGGGTTTGGGATTCGAATCAGGAGTGGGAAAGCGATTCAGTGAAGCTCCGGTCTTCTACTGGCTATACACCATACTGATTGTTGCGGGTGCGGGCGTCATCCTTCTACCTAATATTCCCTTGGTGAAGATTTCCATTCTGTCCCAGGTGGTAAACGGCGTGGTGCTGCCATTTGTCCTGGTGTTCATGCTGTTGCTCGTCAACAAGAAGGAATTGATGGGCGAGTATGTGAGCACTCCGCTCTACAACGTGATCGCGTGGGCGACGACGGTGATCATGGTCGGGTTGACCTTGGCCTGGTTCTGGACGTTGAAGGGCGGCGCAGGTTAGGTTGCGGAATTCGGTTGCGGCAATGAACGGGCCCTGGAAGTAAATAGGGTGGAGCAGGGCCTTGGCCCTGCAATGATCATCCTCAAAGCGTCCGGCTTCAGCCTCTGAGGTACTTACCCTTCTTTCGCCCTTTCAGGGCTTGTTTTCTCCACGGTCAAACCCGGGGCTTACGCCCCGGGCTTTAATCTTCGCCGCTTCGCGGCTTTTCTAACCTAGATCGCGCTCGGGATTTTTCCTTCGGCTAACTCTCTTACCAGTTGCAGATCGGCTTCCAGAAAATCAAACGATGGCAGCTCCCCGCGAACCGTCCAGCGCATGTCTTTGAAAATCCTGTTCTCGATTTCGCCTTTGTACTCGCGCACTGCATAGAAGCCCAATTCGACTGCTGATCCGTTCTTGTATTCGTGCCGGATGCGCGCCACCTCTTCGCCAATGGTGGCATCAATGCCGAGTTCCTCATTCAATTCCCGGCGCAGGGCATCTCGCGGCTGCTCGCCCTCTTCAATCTTTCCCCCGGGGAACTCCCATTTCAGCGGCATGGTCTGATGCCGGGTCCGCTGACACACCAGAATCTGATTGTCTTTGAAGATCAAAGCTGCAACTACTCGCTTCACGGAAGGCGAAGGACGCTGGGAACGCTGCGGAGTCGCACGAGTCTGGCCCTTGTCACTACTCATCCTGGGAGCTTTTCCAACTGCTTGCCGACCAGGGAGGCGCAATACTCCACGAGTCTTCGGTCATCATCGCCGAAAGCGGCAGGGAAGTGGCTGTCCACGTCCAACTCGCCCACAACCTTGCCGTGGACAAAGACGGGCACCACAATTTCAGACTTGGTTTCGGTGGAGCAGGCTAGGTAACGATTGTCGAGGGTGACGTCGTCCACCACGATGGTCTTGCCCATGGTCGCGGCGGCCCCGCAAATACCCTGGTTCAGAGGAATCCGCGTATGCGGCGTCATGGCTCCCTGAAACGGTCCCAACGCCAGCATGCGGGGCTGCGAAATTGGCGCCTTGTCCTCCAGCATATAGAAACCGACCCAGTTGTATTTCAGCATGCGGTCGTGCAGAAGCTTGACGGTTTCCCACATGAAATCTTCCACCGAGCCGGCGGCTTGGTTAATGCGGTCGATCTCTATTTTGATGTCCTCGAATTTCGAGCCAGAGGGCATAAGAAACCTGAGGCACTTTTACCGGGGCGCGTGAGTTCAAACCAGCGTGTTATTCATACATCTTAGCCCTTCGGGTTGTGGAAAAGCATCGGGATGAATCGCCGCCGCCAATGCTCGGAGCCCGCCCACCAGAGTCGGCGCGGGCGTGTTCAGAAGTTCGTCGCTGATGCAATATACTCGTCCCTCGCGCACCGCTGACATCTGTTGCCAGTTCCGCTCGCGGACAAGCCTTTCCAGTGGTACACGATCACCAGCTCCGCACCAGGCGGCAACCATAACCTCCGGGTCCATCCCCAATACCGATTCTGCAGAGGAATGCGTCCCCGGGTCACCGAGAAACTCGCCGCCCGCCGCGTCCACCAGCTCTGCCACCCACTTCTGCGACAAGATCACGGGCTTGCCCCACTCTTCACAAAACACCCGAAGACGCTTCTTCCCATTCACCTGCTGTTTCACCGCCTCGATCTCCCGCTGCATGTTGGCAATCACGGCCTGTCCACGTTCGCCCGCGCCCACGACTCCCGCGATGGTCGCGATATCAGCGTAAACATCCGCCAGGGTCTTCGGCGCCAGGCCGAGAAAGCGAATCCCCGCTTTCAGGATCTCCACCACCGCTTTCTCTTGATAAGGGACTGCGGCGATTACCATGTCAGGACGGGCGGCCAGAATCTCGTGACTCTGCGCCGTCCAGGAATCGGCGATGATTCGTCGCCCGCTGCGCCTGACTTCGGGACAAACATCGGCACAATACTTGGTGCAAGCTACTACCCGATCCAGTTCTCCAAGCGCAGCCAAAATGACGGTAGCGCTGGGCTGGAGGCTAACCACGCGCTGCGAAGTGTAGTCCGCGGACATTTGCTGACATCGTACAGCCTGCCGGGGTTGTGCGGCTTTTACACGATGTTTACGACCCGCTACAATCTCGCGGGAGGTTTCAAGCCGTCATGTTCATCCACATGTTTGCGTTTCGCTGGAAGCCGGGCGTCACGGACGATCAAAAACAACGCGTGGTCAGCGAAATCCGGAAGCTACAGGGACAAATTCCGGGGCTGGTCGAAACCTCCGTCGGAATCAACATTTCACCCCGCGGTCAGGGCTACGAACTGGGAGGCGTGATGAAGTTCGCAGACCAGTCTGCGTTGGACAATTATGGAGCCCATCCGGTCCATCAGAAGTTGCTGAGCTGGCTGATTCCGCTGATTGATCCGATCGAAGTGGACTTCGACGACAGCATCTAAGCCGCGTCCACGCTACAATCTTCTGCGATGTATTCGCCCCAGGTCCTCGATCACTTTCAGCACCCGCGCAATCCCGGCGAAGTGGCGAACCCCGACGCCGCCGCCCAGATCGAGAACCCGGCCTGTGGCGATGTCCTGAAGCTGACCCTGCGAGTCACCGACGGCCGCATCGAAGAAATCCGATTTCTGGCTCAAGGCTGCGTTCCCGCCATGGCCTGCGCCTCGCTACTCACCGAACTGGTGCAGGGAAAAACCGTCGTCGAAGCCCGCCAGTTGCGCCGCGACGACTTGGTGCGCTCCCTCGGCGGTCTCCCCCAAGCCTCAACCCATGCCAGCCACCTGGCAATCGACGCGCTAGCCGCCGCCATCCAGCAACTGAGAACCGGGAACTAAGAACCAGAAACTGGTTCAGGATAATAAACGGGCCATTTCCGCTCACTGGAAATCGTCAGCAACTCCGGCGTCGGATTAATCACAAAAGGATGGCGCGCGATTTTCAGCATGTCGGCGTCCCAGATGGAATTTCCGAAAACCGCATCAGGTGTTCGCGCGATCACCTCGCGGATCGCATTCGGCTTGCCGATTCCGCTGGGTATGCGGATGACTCTGTCCGTGACCTTGCCGTCCTCGACCGCAACCGCCGCCGCCAGGATGCGGCTGGCGGGGATGCCAAAATGCTTCATCCCGGCCTGGATGACCCACTCGCTGGTGGACGAGACCGCCCAGACCTCGCTACCGATATCGTGCAGTCGAAAGACCAGATCCTTCATCTCGGGGAAAAATCCATCCAGCATTTTGGACTCGAAGAACTCTTCGGCTGCGCGCATCACGTCGGCCACGGGCAAGCCGCGGTTGATGGTCACCATCTCGGCGCACATGTCGTCTTCGCTGACCTTGCCTGCCAGGTATTCCTCGTAGCGAGCGCGGGCCCATCGAACGACGTCATCGGAAACCAGGCCACGGGTCAGCTCCCAGTCGAAAAAGCCGAACCCGGCATCTCCAGCCCAGAGCGTGCCGTCGCAATCAAAAACGGCGAGTTGCGGTTTAAGCTGCAACACCGACTGGATGAAGTCAGCAGTCCGAGAGGGAGATTTCAAGTTTTGGTTTTCTGAATTCATTCTGATGGAGGGGACTAACTCGCTTGAGGATTTAACAACGCAGCATAGTCCTCGGGAGTATTCACATTCATGGCGACATGTGGATCATCCACCGGAACGTACTGCAGATGCTGCTGATTTTGATGTTCAACTTCTCTTGCAGTGGCTGTGCCCGGAGCTCTGAGGAAGGCCTCGATCATTTCGCGCCCCGCTAAAAAGGGATGCCCATGTCGTCCAGCGTATTCGGGTACGACCGCCCAGATATCGGACGCCGCGGCTTCAAAGGCTGCCCGCAGAGTGGCCAGTACGGCTGTGCCGACTGGAGGCCGATCCACCAGCGTGATCATCACGGCGTCTCGGCCCAGGTTCAACACTTCGCGCAACCCCACGCGCAAAGAGCTGAACTGGCCGTTCTCGGGTGCCGGGTTTCGCACCAGGGAGCCGCCCGCGGCGTAAACCACCGGCGCGAGGAGAGTTTCGTTGTTGCCGACGACAACGACCACCTGGTCCGTGGCGGAAGTCAGAGATCGAATTGCAGCCGACAAAAAAGTCTCGCCGGAAAAGGGAACGCGATTAGCAACCGGAGGCCAGGGCAGCAGCGCCTTGTCCGATCCCATGCGCGAGGATTCACCCGCCGCCAATATCACTCCGCACCAACTGGGCGCCCGACTCATGTAGGGAAGATAACAAACTTTGACAGTTAGGGATGGGGGAATTCGATCGGATGGTCGCTGATCGGAACAAGTGCGGGAAAAAGCTTCTTTCGCCCCGTTGGGGCTCGCTCAATTTCCGATTTTTTACCCACGGCTTGCGCCGTGGGCTTTATTCTTGCGCCGCTTCGCGGCTACTCCGACTCTTCCAATGCTTCGGCTTCGGAGCTAACGGCCTGCCGTTGACGCGAATGGAACCAGCTCATATGCGGCAGATCCCGCTCCACGCGCCGGCGTGCGGCGATCAGTTCGGCCGTAATCGCTACCGCAATCTCCTCCGGCGTGATGGCACCGATGTCGAGGCCAACCGGGGCATGAACGCGCTCGAAAAGCTCAGGCGAAAGTCCTTCTTTGGTGAGTTCCTTGAAAATGGTGATGGTCTTGCGCTTCGAGCCGATCATCCCGATATAACGGGCTCGAGTCTGCACCGCCCAGCGCAACACCCGCATGTCGTCGCGATGCCCGCGAGTAACGATAACAAGATAAGCCGATTCGCTGGGAGCCAGTCGCGACATAGCGTGGTCGAAGTCTTCAGCGATGATCTCCTTGGCGTCGGGAAACCGTTCGCGGTTGGCGTAAGCTGCGCGGTCGTCCACCACCGTCACATCGAAGCCTGCGCTTCTCGCCACCTTGTAAAGGTTGACTGAAACATGGCCTGCGCCAAAGACATAAAGTAATGCTGGAGGCACAACCGGCTCGACGAAAATATCCAGCGTGCCACCGCAGACCAACCCCGTGTCGTACTTGGGGTCCTGATTGAGGTTGAAGGTCAGGGTGCGGGGCTTCTCGCTCTCCATCACTTCGCGCGCCGCCTGCCAGATGTCAGCCTCGACACAGCCGCCGCCAATCGTACCTACGATCGAGCCATCATCGCGTACCAGCATCTTGGCAGTCTCAAAAGAGGGAATCGAGCCGCGCACGTTGACGATGGTGGCCACCGCCCCCCGGCGCCCCTCCTGCCGCAGCTTGACGATCTCCTCGTAGATATCCATTTCATGAGGATTATCAGTCGGTTAACAGGAGTGAGTCAAGGATACTCACTAACTGAACGAAACCTTAGTCCGGGCGTCATCCTGAACGACCTTTAGGTCGTGAAGGATCTGGCGCGCAGCGTTACAATTCCGGCCAACATGCATGTCCGCTTCGCGCAGGATGCTTCGCAAGCTCAGCATGACGCAATCATAGAGATGTGATCTCGGAGGACCGATGAAAGCCGTTCGCATCCACGAATTCGGTGGTCCGGAAGTTCTGCGCTACGAAGATGTTCCCGATGCCAAGCCCCGTCAGGACCAGGTTCTCGTCCGCATCAAGGCCTGTGCCCTGAACCACATCGATTTGTGGATCCGCAAAGGCCTGCCCGGAGTGAAGCTGCCGCACATCCTGGGTGCTGACATCGCAGGAGAGATTGTCGAAGTCGGCGACTACGTCACCGGCTTCAAGCCCGGGCAGAGGGTCTTGCTCGCGCCGATGCACTTCTGCAATCACTGCGCCAAGTGCGTCGCCGGACTTCAGAACCTGTGCCCGGAATTCACCGTCCTGGGCAATCGCGTCGATGGCGGAAACTGTGAGCTGATCGCCGTGCCCGCGGTGAACGTGATTCCGATTCCGGATAGTCTGGACTTCAACCAGGCTGCCAGCCTTCCGCTGGTGTTCACCACCGCGTGGCACATGCTGGTCGGCCGTGCCGGCATTCGTCAGGGACAGACAGTCCTCGTACTGGGAGCGAGTTCAGGCGTGGGCATCGCCGCCATCCAGATCGCGAAACTATTTCATGCTCGCGTGATCACCACCGCGGGCGATGAGACAAAACTGGAGAAGGCCCGGGCGCTCGGCGCCGACCACGGCATCAACCACTACCAGCAGAAGATTTCCGAAGAAGTACGGAAGTTGACCAACAAGGAAGGCGTGGACATCGTCATCGAGCACGTAGGCTCCGCCACCTGGGACGAGAGCGTGAAGTGCCTCAAGCCTGCCGGCACACTGGTCACCTGTGGCGCCACCACCGGATTTAACGCCAGCATCGATTTGCGTTTCTTATTTTCGCGCCAGCTCTCGCTCCTGGGTTCTTACATGGGGACGATGAGCGAATTGCGCGAAGTGCTGGGCCATGTTTTCGCCGGACGTCTGAAGCCCGTGGTTGACCGCGTGTTTCCCTTGGCAGAAATCCGTGCTGCTCACGACTATCTGGAAAAGAGTCAGATGTTCGGCAAAGTCGTGCTGAATCCCTAGAACGAGCCGCGGAGCGGCGTCAGAATAAAGCCCACGGCGTAAGCCGTGGGTTGAGGCCGAATGGACGAAGCCCCAACGGGGCGAAAGACGGGGCCTAAACGCGGCTTACCGTGGCTCGCGCAGCATCCGTTCCTGCCGCCCCTTTGTGGCTATTCGATCTTGACTGCGTTTACCCACGGCTTACGCCGTGGGCTATATTCTTTGCGCCACTTCGCGGCTCAATCTTTAGATTAAAGACACACGAATTTTCCGGCTACCATCGTCCTACTCGAACCTCATTACTGTGGCGTCATTCCGAGTTGTACTCCCGTAACTTTCGCCAATTGGCACACTGGAATACCTTCGACACTGGCTAACCACAGGGACGCGTGTTCTTCGCCGAGGAACACACCCTCAGCCAAATAAAGTTCAGGAAGTTGGAGTGGAATGGAGCAATCGGTAAATCGGCGGCGATGGCAGCGTTTTCCTTTTGACGCCTCGGTGCGGGTCGTGGTCGATCATTCAGCTGAACTGACAGTCGTCGACGGACGCGGTGTGCACTTCAGCGAAGGTGGAATTTGTCTCTTTGCCGCCGCCAACCTGCCCGTAGGGAGCCAGGTCAAGGTCGAATTCAGAACTCCCCATACCGACAAACCGGTTCGGGTTCGCGGTAAGGTGCGTAATCGCAGCGTGTACCTGTACGGAGTCGAATTCCTCTCCGAAGAGCGCCAACAAATGGCGCGCTTGAGCGCCGAGCTTCGTGACGCGTAGTTGGTCGCGTGGGGCGGAAAAGAGTGTCCGCCCCACACTTCAATCGCACTGTCGCCAATTAGCCGCGTTTTACTCGTGACCCGACATTCGGGACTTCCACTCCGAGGGCGGTAGCCAGATCGATCTGATGGTCCTGCTCCTGCACCAGAATCGGCGAATCTGTTCCGCCATGGCGAACTCTCCCAGGGCTTCGCACTGTCGGATTCGGTCGCGGTAATTTCGTACAGTGTCATTCTCGTTGTCCAGATCAAACCGGAGCATCTCTTTCGCTTTGTCTGAGGTCTTGACCGGTTTGGGAGTGACGGTCGGCATTTTTCCCAGGTAGTCAATCTGCCGCGAAATAGTGAGAGCGTGGTCTAATTCCTGCTTGGCATGCAGCGCCAGCTGGTCCGCGATGTTCATGTATTCCGCGCCCTTCAGCACCTGGGAATACACCACGTATCCGATGATCGCCTGATATTCGCGGGAAAGATCTTCGTTTAAAAGCTCCGCCAGACGATCGCGCGTAATCTCTTTTTCGTTGTCAGCAGACTTCGATTCAGCCATTGTGCTTTCTCCTGTGAGGTGAAAATATTATTGCCGCACTATCCTACAACTTTTTGCAACAAGGGCCGATTCCGGCAATATTCTTGAGCAATTCATCTGGAATACCGTGTCTTTGTTTCAGATATTCCGGCGTGTTGTAGGACACCCAGACTTTGCCGCCACCATCCTCCCAGATCAACGCCTTCAGCGGCAGATCGATGGCGACGGTGGGAGAAGCGATCATGAGCGGCGTCCCGCCCTTGGGACTTCCGAAGACAATCACTTGAGTAGAGAGCATTTTCAAACCGGCCTTCTCGGCGGCGCCGCTGTGATCGATCCGGCAAAATATTGTCAGCCCCTGCGTTTGCAGCAAAGATTCCAGGCGCTTGATGGTCTCTGAAAACGAATAGGGACTGCTGAGATGAATCATTCCATTGTCAGGCAGAGAAGGCACGAGGATTCTCCTTCATTTCACGCACCGGATTAGAGCCGCGTAGCGGCGCAAGGAATATAGCCCACGGCGTAAGCCGTGGGTAAAGAAGTCGAGATGGACTAGCCCCGAAGGGGCGGAAGACACGGACGACGCGTGGGGACACAAATGATGCGCTTGAGACATCTCTTTCGCCCCGTTGGGGCTTCCTGTTAATTGGCTTCCAACCCACGGCTCACGCCGTGGGTTACATTCTTTACGCCGCTCCGCGGCTAGCGAATTAATCCCGAACCGCGAGGTCCCCTCATGTGGTTTACAATAAATATGCCATGGCAGACGGACTCAGTTTCGGCCCTTACACAACCACCGAGAACGGCAAGAAGGTAGTCAAGGAACTGACTTTCGGCAATCCCACGCCCGAAGGCGTCGTCCTGACCACTCTCGATTCGGCCGTGAATTGGATGCGCAAGAATTCCATTTGGCCGCTCACTTTCGGTCTTGCCTGCTGCGCCATCGAAATGATGTCCATGGGTGCGTCGCGTTTCGACATCGCCCGGTTTGGGGCCGAGGTATTTCGTCCGTCGCCACGCCAGTCTGATCTGATCATCATTGCCGGCCGCGTCTCCAACAAAATGGCGCCGGTCATTCGCCAGCTCTGGGAGCAAATGCCGGAACCCAAGTGGGTAATTTCGATGGGAGCCTGCGCTACCTCGGGCGGCGTGTTCAACAACTACGCCCTGGTCCAGAGCGTCAACCAGGTCATTCCCGTGGATGTTTACGTTCCCGGCTGCCCGCCCCGTCCGGAGCAGTTGATCTACGCCATCACTTTGCTGCAGGAAAAAATTCAGCAGGAACGCGGTTCGGTGCGGCGCGCGTTGAATCTCACCTAAGCTTCCGAACGTAAAACCTGAGACTTACTGCGGCGCGATAAAGCTGATGGTGATTCGCGTTTCCTTGGCGATGGGTCGGCCATTCAGCGAGTAGGGTGTGTAACGCCATCTGCCGTACAGCATCCATCGCAGCCGCGGCCAGCAAGGGATCCCCGCTAACCAGTTTCAAATCCTCGACCTGCCCCTTCACTGTGACTTTTGCGTCGATCACTACGCTGCCCTGCACGTGCATGCGCCGGGCCTCCGCGGGGTAGATCGGTTGCACCTTGTGCAGCAGAACGCCGCCGCTTATGCCCTGCGAGATCGGCACGCCGAGCTGGGGCAGAGTGGGCGTTGTCGCCAGCGCCTGGGTCAGAGCCGCCGGGTTCGCATTCGAGGCGACAGCCTGGGGGACTTCCTCGCTGCTGGAAATTGAGCTTGACGGCTTCCCGCCCTTCGCCCCTTGGCTACCCTTGGCCCATTGCCGGGCCTGTCGGGTTGTTCCATTCTTGGCTGCGGCCACAGCCCTTTCAGCGGACTCGCGCGATTGCGAAGAAGGTTCGGCGGTGACGTTCTGCTGCTCCGTCGAAGACGCAGGTGAACTCGCCGATCGACTAGGGGCCGCCGTGGATGCGACACTCGAGCGGTACCACGCCTTCCATCCGTAAACTGATATCAGGGCCATCGCCAGCAGGGCCACGGCGCCGAATATTAAGTAGCCTAATTTTCCTCGGAAACGGGACTGTTGCGCTGAGGCGAGTATTTCTCGCACCTCTGCCAGCGGCACCGTAGCAACGGCAACGGGACGCTCTTCAACTGGAACCTCGAGCACTGACGTTTCAAGAACTGGAGCTTCGAGCACAGGGGCTTCGAGTGCCGAGCTTTGCGTGTTCACCGCTGCGGCTGTCTCTTCGTGGTATTCAACCGGCGGGCCTTCTGCGACCAAGCCCCGCGCCCAGGCTGCCTCGGCCAGTCCGGCCAGGCGCCCTAGGATTTCCATCTTCTCTTCGGTAAAGGCGTAGGACTCGGTCGAGAATGCTTCCAGTACACCTACCCTGCCGTGCTGTCCCCGCAAAGGCACTACCGCAATGGATTGCAATCCCAACTGGCGGCAAACCTCCGCATCGACGTGAAAGTCCCGGCTGGCATCGTCGCACCGCATGATGACACCCGTACGAAGGCACTCGCCCGAGATTCCAGAATCCACTTTCAATCGGGCGCCGAGTTCCGGCGCAGACTCGCCGCTTCGACCCAGGCAGACCACGGCCCCGTCACGCGGCATGGCGACCGCAGCCCCGGTTGCGCCGGTGAGCGAATGTGCGGCCACGGCGATGGCGCCCAGGATGTTGTCGGTAGACTGGGTGTCGGAAGCGATCATCTTCCGCAGCTTTACAAAGATCAGGCTGGCGCTCGACTGCCGGATGGTGTCTTCGGAGACTTCTGTGCGATTTCGCAGCGGGACCCGGGCTCCCGGGGACTCGGGAGAACTCGGAGTAAAAGGGGGAATAGGAGCCATCTTTACAACCTGTTGCGGGCCGACGCATGGCCGCCCGGTGGTTGGGGCGACCTACACAGGCCGAGTTTGCGGCAAACCCATCAGCTTGTCAACGAGAATGGAGGACGGGAGGCCCGTTGGCCTTGACGAGTCTGGGTAGGGCCGATCGAGTGTTGAGGGGCACCGCAATATAGTCTGATGCGGCGAAGCCATCAGTTGGGGAGAATGGAAAGGGCACGACTTCAGTCGTGCCGAGAGCCCGCAGAGCGCGGGGCGCTTCAGCGCCTGAGGTCGGCTGTAACCGCCCCGAGGGAGCAGCTCTGACTGGGCGCGCCGCGAAGCGGCGTCAAGAATGTAGCCCACGGCGCAAGCCGTGGGTTGCAGGCGGAGATACGAGCAGCCCCAACGGGGCGAAAGAGGAGAGACCCGCCAACGGGTGAGACCCACACCGCGCCCGTTTCTGCCGCCCCTTCGGGGCTATTCGACTTTGAGCTCTCTTACCCACGGCTTACGCCGTGGGCTACATTCTTTGCGCCGCTTCGCGGCTCTAATCACTTCGATGACGGGTCTGGATCCGACGGGCGGGACGCCCGTCCTCCATTTCCCCTGGCTCGTGGTAAAACTCACAGCATGAGAAAAAGCACCTACGCCGCCAGCGGCCCCACCATCATCGCCCAAGCCCCGTGCCGCGCTGACCTGGCCGGAGGCACTATTGACTTGTGGCCGCTATATCTGTTCCACCCTGGCGCTCTGACGGTGAATTTCGCGGTAAACATCCTCACGACTTGCCGGATTACGCCGCTGAAAGGGAAGCGTATCCACTTGCACTCCGTCGATACCCGGCGCGAAGAAGAGTTTTCCAGCTTCGAGGCCCTGCGCTCGATGAACCGGTTTCGCCTTCCCCTGGGAGCCCGGCTATTGCAGTTTTTTGCCCCCAAGGAAGGTCTCCTGATGGAGACAGATTCCGAGTCCCCGGCCGGGGCCGGCATTTCCGGTTCGTCCGCGCTGATGATCGCCAGCACCGCCGCTCTGGCCCGCTTTACCGGCCGCAACCTCACGCTGGAGCAGATGCGGGTCATTGCCCAGAACGTAGAGGCCCAGATCATCCAGGTACCCACTGGTTGCCAGGATTACTATCCCGCACTTTACGGCGGAGCCAGCGCGATTCATCTTGATGCCGACGGTATCCACCGCGAGGCCGTGGCGGTTGCGCCGGAGGAAATCGAGTCCCGCTTTGTCCTGGCTTACACGGGCGCGCCCCGGAAGTCAGGCATCAACAATTGGGAAGTCTTCAAGGCGCACATCAACGGGGACAAGCGGGTGTACCGGAACTTCGAGCGCATCGTCGAAATCGCGCGCGCCATGCACCAGGCACTGGCCGACGCCAAATGGGAAGACGTGGCCCGCCTGCTCCGCGAAGAGTGGAAGCTGCGCCGCACGAATGCCCCGGGAATCACCACTCCCCTCATCGACAAACTGATCAACGTCGCAGCCCGCCACGGCGGACGTGCCGCCAAGGCCTGTGGGGCAGGCGGCGGGGGATGTGTCATCTTCATGGTCGAGCATGGTGCGGCCAGCCGCGTTGCCACCGCCATCGGCGACAACGGAGGTCGGGTTTTGCCGCTGCAGGTCGCCCGCAATGGATTGCATGTCTGGTCCGCCTGAGGCCAAGTGGGGACAGGCTGGGGCGGCTGTCCCTAAGTGATTTATTTTCCAACAAGCGTTTTATTCGCGGTCCAGACGGCGCTATAATCAAGGCATTCACGGGTCGGGGTGTCGTATGAACCCACGTTACGTTCCAGTTCTGCTGCCCATCGTGCTCTGCTGTGTGGTCGGGGTCAGCGCCGACGATCAGAAGACTCCTCACATTTCAAAGCAAACCCGCATGGACCTGGTTCGGTCCTTCAATGCTGAGCTGGTCTATATCCGCTCTCCTTTTCCCATGGGAAAGACAGGTCTGACTCTAAAGGACGGGAACCTGTCGCCGAGCGGGGATGAGCTGCAGAGCAAGCTCGCCATGTGGGGACCCGCCGCCAAGCCAGGCGATCAGGTCCGCATCAGCGAGATCGTGATCAAGAACGACCGCATCCACTTCGAAATCAACGGCGGCCCGGTAAAGAGACAAAAGTGGTACCAACACATCCAGGTGGGCACCGGCGGGGGCATGACCCCGGTGGGCGGCAACAACGATGCCAGCGCCAATCCGCGCGGCTCCTACGTCGACCTGGTCTTCAACAGCTACGTGCCCGACCTGAATCCGCAGGAGCTGAAGGATTTGCTCCGTCCCGTATTTGACTTCAATGCCAAATCCTCCGCCGAGGCCTACCTCGAAACTCTTCCGCCCAAGATCAGAGACGCGGTCAAGGCGCACCAGATTCTGGTGGGCATGAACCGGGAGATGGTGATCGCCTCCAAAGGCCGTCCGCCCAAGAAAATTCGCGAAAAGGACGGCGAAACCGAATTCGAAGAATGGATCTACGGCGATCCGCCGCAGGACGTGGATTTTGTCCGCCTGGTCGGCGACGAGGTCGTGCGCCTCGAAAGCATGAAGGTGGACGGCGCGAAAATCATCCACACCGAGCGGGAAATAGATTTGCCGCCGACAGTTGCCAAGAGTTCGTCCGAACCTGAAGTTCGTGCGCCTAGTGCGCCCTCCCTGCGCCGCCCGGGCGAAGAAATCGATACCGCGTCACCGGCCGGCGGGAGAGCTCCCACGGCTGGCCCGCCCCCAGACCCGGTTGGCCAGGACGGCCCAGCCCAACCTAAGTAACTACAGGAAAATGTGGGCGCGAGCGCCCACGCTCGTGCGAAAACTATCACGGACCAGCGGCACTGCACCGCGGGCGAGTCGCCCGCGACCACACTCCTACCACGTTCTGACCACATTCTGCTGACTTGGCTCCTGCGCACCGTCCCTTTACACTGGAAGCGTGAAGATCGCGCTGGGACAAATTAATCCCACAGTTGGAGATTTCTCCGGCAACGCTGCCCGGATCGTCAACTTCGCGCAGCAGGCGCGAACGGCCGGTGCTGGCCTGATCCTCTTTCCCGAGCTTTCCGTCTGCGGCTATCCGCCCCGCGACCTGGTCGAGCGCCCATCGTTTGTAGCCCGCAATCGCGAAACGGCGGAACAGATTGCCGCCGAGACGCGCGGCATCGCCGTGATCTGCGGGCTGGTCACCCCGGCCCATGCCGAAACCGGCAAGTCGGTCATGAACTCCGCGGCCCTGCTTAAAGATGGCGCAATTTCTTTCCTGCAGTCGAAAATGCTGCTCCCTACCTACGACGTGTTCGATGAGATGCGCAACTTCGCGCCGGCACGAAGCCAGGCGTTGTTTCCGATGGGCGGCAAGCAAATGGCGCTCACGATCTGCGAAGACGCCTGGAACGACAAGCATTTCTGGAACAAACGTCTCTACACCGTTGATCCAGTCGAGTCACTGGTTCAGGCCGGCGGCAACTTCGTGCTCAACATTTCCGCCTCGCCATTCTGGATGGGCAAGCGCGAACTCCGCCGCGAGATGCTGGCCACCATCGCCCGTCACGACAAGGTGCCGGTCGTCATGGTCAACCAGGTCGGCGGCAATGACAGCCTGATCTTTGACGGCTCCAGCCTCGTGCTGAATGATGCCGGCGAAGTCATCGCCCAGGGCAAGTCCTTCGAAGAAGATTTGATCTACTTCGACTCCGACCAGCTGACCGGCGAAATTCACCAGCAGATTCCAGGAGAAGAAGCCAGCGCGTACGCCGCCCTGGTCCTCGGCACTCGCGACTATGTGCGCAAGTGCGGATTCCAGCGCGTGATCATCGGATTGAGCGGCGGCATCGATTCCGCTCTGACGGCTTGCATCGCAGCCGAAGCCGTTGGCCCGGAAAACGTCATCGGTGTTGGCATGCCAGGACCCTATTCATCCCCGGGTTCGATCGACGACGCCCGGGCGCTGGCCAGCAATCTCGGGATTCGCTTCGAATTGCTCTGCATTACCGACATCTTCGAGAGTTACCGCAAAACATTGCAAAAGATTTTCGCCGGCTGCAAGGAAGACACGACGGAAGAAAACATACAGGCCCGCACCCGCGGCGCGTTGCTGATGGCAATCTCCAACAAGTTCGGGGCCATCGTTCTCAGCACCGGAAACAAAAGCGAACTTGGCGTCGGATACTGCACTTTGTACGGGGACATGGTCGGTGGCCTGGCGGTGATCTCGGACGTGCCCAAGACACTGGTCTATCGCCTGAGTCATTACGTGAATTCGCTGCGGCCGGTGATCCCGCAAGCGACTTTGGAGAAGCCTCCCTCGGCTGAATTGCGTCCCGATCAGAAGGACATTGACTCGCTGCCGCCTTACGACGTGCTGGACACGATCCTCGAAGACTACGTGGAAGACCTGCACACGGCCGAGCAGATCGCCGCGGATCGCAACTACGATCTGGCGCTGGTGCGAAAAGTCATTCGCATGGTGGATGGCGCCGAGTACAAGCGCCAGCAGGCGGCGCCCGGACTTAAAATTTCTCTCAAGGCCTTCGGCTCCGGTCGTCGCTTTCCCATCGCGGCCAGGACGAGCGGATGACGACGGTCTTGATTGGTTTCAGAAATTCAGGCTCTCGAAAGGAACGCATGCGTCGTTTGTTGCTGTGTTGCTCCCTGGTGTGGTTGCTGGTTTCGTTTGCCGTCGCCCAAAAATCTTCCACCAAACCGAAAGACGCGCCTCCCCCGGTCCCTACCTTCAGCACCCGGCTTCCGTCGGAAGAAACCGTGAACGCGTTCATGAAACAGATGTTTGGCTTTGATCCGTCTGTATCGTGGAAGATCGCAGCCATCCGTCCTTCGCCGGCTGAAGGGCTTACCGAAGTTTTGGTTGTCCTCAGCAACTCGCAGGGACAGCAGAACAGCCGTCTCTACGTAACCGCCGACGGCAAGCACGCCGTGATCGGCGACGTCATCCCCTTCGGAGATCATCCGTTTGTTCCCGCGCAAGAGGCGCTCAATAAGGGGATGAACGGGCCTTCGCGCGGCCCGGCTGACGCTCCTGTGACGGTGGTGGAGTTCAGCGACCTGCAATGCCCGCATTGCAAGGAGGCCCAGCCCACCATCGACAAGCTTATGGCGGACGAGAAAAACGTCCGCCTGGTATTCCAGAATTTCCCGCTACAATCGCACGACTGGGCCGCCAAGGCCGCCTACTACGGCGACTGCATCGGACGCACTTCACCCGACGCGTTCTGGAAGTACGTGGCCAGCGTCTACGACGCGCAAAAAGACATTACCGCCAGCAACGCAGATGAAAAACTGACGGCCCTAGCCGAACAGGCGGGCGCCAAAGGCGCCGACACTGCTTCCTGCGCCGCCAAACCCGAAACCGCCACCCGGGTGCAGCAATCCATCGCATTGGGCGCGGCGCTCGAAGTCACCGGCACGCCTACGCTGTTCGTGAACGGAAGAAAGATCAGCAACGTGAGCGGATTGCCTTACGAGGTATTGAAAGGTCTAACGGAGTTCGCTGCTCGCGAGGGAAATTAGCGGAAGTGATGGGGATGGGCGTTTGGGTTAGCCGCGAAGCGGCGTCAAGAATATAGCCCACGGCGTAAGCCGTGGGTTAAAGGCGAGGTTCGAGCAGGCCGAACGGGGCGAAAGAAGAACGCCCGTCCTCCCACTACGCGCTACTTCTGCATCCAGACTTCGGCGTTTTCCTTCTGCTCGTGGCTGACGACCCGCGGCGTGATCATGATCAGCAATTCATCTTCGTCATTTTCTTTGCTGTTGGTGGTCATGACCTGGTTCAGACCTGGCACCGCTCCCAGGCCCGGGATCCCGTTCATGCTGCGTTGTTCGGTGTGTGAAATTGCTCCGGCCACCACCGCCGGCTCTCCGTCCTTGAGAGTGATGCTGCCCTTGTATTCGCGGTTCGAAATCACCGGCACTCCGTTGAACGACTGCGACTGCAAGGCCCGAAATTGCAATTCCAGGGACAGGCTGACATCGGAGTTTCCGTTCACCAAAGGCTTGGCTTTGATGGCTCAATCCGACGTCTTCGTAGTTGAACGACGGAAACGGAGTTTGAAACGAGTTGTTCTGGATGACGGATGCAATGGCCGGTGTATTAAAGACCGGCGCGAAGCTGGCGTTAAGAATCGGGACCCGCGAGCCTGCTCGAAATGTGCCTTCATTTCCTTGGGCGATTCGCAGCGTGGCATGCTCCAAAGTTTTTACGTTGCTCTCGTTCAGCGACAATTGCGCGCTCGCCGTTCCCAGGCTCAGACCGGATCAGCGTCAGGCCGCCGCCAAACGTAGCCAGGGGATTGCTGAAGATCGAACTCTGCTGACTCGTAAGTTGCGCAAGAAGTCCGGAAAGGGCCTGCGAGCCGGCCTGGTTGATGCCGCCGCTGGAGATGAGCTGATTGATCAGGTCCTGGATATTTTGTCCCGCCAGCGCCGCCAGCGCGCCTGCCGGAATATTGATCAACTGGAAATTGCTGGGAATATGCACTCCCATGTTGCGGGTCAAACTGTTGGTAATTTCGTAAACGTGCACGTCAAGCATGACTTGCGGACGCGCGTCCCCCAGCCCTCCGAGAAGCCGGGTCGCGGCGTCCAGAATATTTCGCTGCGCCCGCACCACAATCGTGCTGGTGGCCGGTTGCGGCGTTACCAGCCGGATTTCAAAAAGATTGCGCAGCACATTCGCGATGTCATTCAGTTCCTGCGCGGAGCTCAGGCCGGGAAGATAGAACGTGCGCAATGCCATGCGATCGAACTGCCGGTGATTTTGGGCCGACTCCGCCGCCAGCAGAATTTGCTTGCTGTCGAGAGGCGTCCAGAAGGTGTGGGTCATCACGCAAGCCACGGCCATGGCGGTGTAAAAGTCCGCGCCGCCCATGTCGAAACGAACCGGACGCGAAACCACGGAATCGTCAAAGCTGGCGGTCACGCCGAATGCCGAAGCGATCTGCGTGAGCAGTCCGCGGCCATCGCCGCGATAGTGAAAATCGGCCTTGGCCGCGCTTGGTTCCACGCGAAGCTCGTCCGCCTCCGCCACCACCTGCGGCGCGGCAGCAGTTTTGGGCGCCCATTCGCCCAATGCATCAGTCAGACGCTGCTGGGCAAATTCATTCTGCGGATCCAGATGCAGCGCGCTGCGAAAGTCCGCCAGCGCTTCGATCTGGCGGCCGTCGCGCATTTCCGCATTGCCCCGAGTCAGATGATCGAAGACCAGTTGCTGCCGGGTCATCTCCCGCGCGGTCACATACTCCACGTCCTTGGGGGCCAATCGCGCTGCCGTTTCGAACGATTCGAAAGCTTCGTCCTGCCGCTTTTCCCGCTGCAGCTTCAACCCCCTGGCGAACGCAACGCCAGCGTCTTTCATTTCCTTCTTGGATGGATTGCAGGAGGCGGCGCCAGGAGGGCCTTCAACACAAGGTAAGAGCGATGCGTTAATTGGCTGGTCGCTGGCACAGACGTGTCAATCCCGCTGTCAGCAGGACAAAGACCAGCCGAATGAACTTTCCCCAACGCACGTCCCGATTGTAACCGCGAAGCCGAGGCGCGCCGAGAGTTTCGCCACGTGCAGTGTACCTTCGTGTATTCGCCCCGGTCGATGTGGCATAAGCGCCCCGCTCGTGCAGGGAGTAGCAAGGGCGATGGTTTTGCGGTTACAAGATAGCCGGCGATCAACCCAGGACAGTGGGCCAGTTCGAATTTACATAGTCTCGATTAGTATTCGGGACTATGGCATCATGGGTTATGAGTTCAACTGGAAAGACGATCCTTATCGCCGTGGTTTCGTTTGTCCTAGGTCATCTGAGCTGCGCGATCATACATCATATGCACCACTTCTTGAGGTAAGCTGCGATCGTCGGAATGCATCCTCACGATCCGAACCAGCTTGCCGAATGGGTTTGGACATCGCTCCAGGGCAGATGCAATAAAGATCAAGAAACTGCACCATTACCTAAGGCAAGGTAGTGTGCGCGGCACAACACTGCGCAGCACAACACAATGAGCAACGCGATCATCTCGGAAGGAGAGAAAGTGCCAAATATCCAATCTCTCGTCCGACGTACGCAGGACTTAGGCAACAAAGTAGATTGGTGGAATACGGCAATCGTCTTTGTTTTGGTATTTGCCGCTCTGGTAGCACTATTCACAGTTCTAGCTACGTATATGGCTTTCAAGCGAGCTAAACAGTTTGCCGACGCACAAGGTGAATTGAATACAGCCAAGGAAAAAGCACTGGCGGACGATTTAGATGCTAAAGCTCTAAAAATAGAAGAGGTAAAGCGAGACGCTGGCCAAGCTAACCAGCGAGCAGCAGAGGCTAACACCAAAGCAGAAGGCTTTCGTCTTGACATTGCGAAGGCGAATGAACGTGCCGCTAACTTAGAGAGTGAAACAGCAGCCGCTAAATTAGAAACTGAGAAACTTAAACAGGTGCTCGCATGGCGGATTATCCCAGCAAGCGGCGGGGCCGATCTCGAAAAGGTTCTCTCCGGCAAGCCGGGAAAGGTCAACCTTCGGTACACCGATGGCGACCCTGAAGCATTATTCCTAGCAATCCAAATCTCACAGATCTTAGGAAGGGCGAAATGGCAAGTCGCACCTGGGTCTGAAAAGTTCGCCAATGCTATCCAATTTGGTATTTCGCTACCGGATTCTGCAGGAGAAGATGCCCAAACACTTCGCTCGGCATTTGTGGCAGCGAAAATATCGTTTTCTACCGGCCCACTTCCTCCGCTGGGAGCTAGCTTTTCGGTTTCTACGATTGCCGGTGCGCCGACCTTGATGATTGGCTCAAGGGCCCCTGTAAATATTCCGTAGACACATACAGAGGTTAAATAAAAGCCAATTCAGGACACCACCAAAGCCAAGCCCACCTTGGAAAGTTAATTCTTTTGGCGTATAAAAGTTAGTTGCGACAGCACGCGCCATTTTCCTTCCCCGTGCGGCCTCAACGCAGGTTCAAAATTCCGAGCGAGGGAACATGTCCGAGTCTGACCGCCACGCACGCCCCTAAGGGCCTGGAAGGAATCGTCGCCACAAATTCCAGCATTTGCTTCATCGACGGAGACCAGGGGATCCTCGCCTACCGCGGTATCGACATTCACGAACTTGCCGACCACTCCAACTTCGAAGAAACCTGCTACCTGTTGTGGTACGGCAAGCTGCCGACACAGAGCGAGCTGAAGGACTTCCGCCGCCAGCTGGCGGCGGAGCGCAAGCTGGATCCCGCGATCATCGAGTTGCTGCGCACAGCTCCCAAACAGACTCAGCCGATGGACGTGCTGCGCACCGCTGTCTCGGCGCTTTCTTTTTACGATCCTGAAGACAAGAAGAACGACCACGACGCCAACCTGCACAAGGCTTTCCGGCTGACCTCGCAGATCGCTATGATCGTCGCGGCCTACGATCGAGTGCGCAAGGGGAAGAAAGTAGTCGAGCCCGACCCGTCGCTTTCGCACGCCGCTAATTTTCTGCTGCTGCTGAATGGCACCAAGCCCTCCGAGACCGCCGAGCGTGCCCTCGATATCGCCCTCATCCTGCACGCCGATCACGAACTCAACGCGTCCACTTTCGCGGCCCGGGTGGTGGCGGCTACGCTTTCCGATATGCATTCCGCCGTGACCGCGGCCATCGGCGCCCTGAAAGGACCGCTGCACGGCGGTGCCAACGAGGCGGTTTTCCATATCCTGAAGGATATCGACAAAGCCGGCGCTGATCCAGTCGCTCACATCAAGGGTATGCTGGCGCAGAAAAAGAAGGTTCCGGGCTTCGGCCACCGCGTGTATCACACCGAAGATCCGCGCGCCACGCATCTGCGCAAGATGTCCGCGATCTCGGGAAAAGCAGCGGCCAGAGCAAGTGGTTCGAGATGTCGCACAAGATCGAAGAATTTGTGAAGAGCGAGAAAAAACTCAACGCCAACGTAGATTTTTACTCCGCCTCCACCTATCACACGCTGGGGATTGACGTAGATTTATTCACACCGGTATTTGCCGTCTCCCGAATCAGCGGCTGGGCCGCCCACGTGATCGAGCAACTCGACGACAACCGGCTGATCCGCCCCCGCGCGGATTATGTTGGGCCCGCCTATCCGCAGAAATACGTTGCCATTGAGCGGCGGTAAGAGGCAGTAACTTCGCCTCGTGTTCCGCTTTCCAAAAGGTGTCATGCTGAGCTTCGCGAAGCATCTGGCGTGAACCGCATGGTAATCGCATTGTCCACGCGAGATCCTTCGGAACTAGAGTTCTTCAGGATGACGCTGGGAGAATGACACGGTGCTTAAAACAATTGCACCGTTCGTTCCTGTACCCCTCCGCTTACAGCGTAAAATAGAAACTCAGCCATGCGCCGCGTCTACCTCGACAATAACGCCACCACCCCCGTGCTGCCCGCGGTCTTTGAGGCCATGCAGCCCTACTTCGGGGAGCACTTCGGGAACGCATCATCCATCCATCATCATGGACAGGAGACGCGGGCGGCGGTTGAGCGCGCGCGCGAATCCGTAGCCGCCCTGCTGGGATGCCGCGCCTCGGAGGTTGTCTTCACCAGCGGCGGCACCGAAGCCGATAACCTGGCGATCTTTGGACTCGCCGAGCCCGGGCAGCATGTCATCAGTTCGACCATCGAGCATCATGCGGTGCTGAATTCCTGCAAGCATCTGGAAGCATCCGGCTGCGAAGTCACCTACGTTCCGGTGGACGGCCGGGGCCTGGTGGATCCCGACGACGTGCGCCGGGCGCTGCGGCCGAATACACAGCTCATCACCATCATGATGGCCAACAATGAAACCGGCGTGCTGCAACCGGTCGAAGAGATCGGCAAAGTCGCCGCCGAGGCCGATGTCTACTTCCATACCGACGCGGTACAGGCGGCGGGCAAGGTTGCGATCGACGTAAAGCGTATTGGCTGCGATCTGCTTTCGATCTCCGGACACAAGATGAATGCGCCCCAGGGCGTGGGAGCGCTGTACGTCCGCAAGGGAACCAGTCTGCGCCCGATGCTCCATGGCGGAAGCCACGAGCGCTCGCGCCGCGCGGGCACCGAGAACGTTCCTGGGATCGTCGCGCTGGGCAAGGCCGCAGAGCTGGCCCGCGAAGCATTTGGTCGCGGCGATCTCGAGACTATGTCTCACCTGCGTGATCGTCTGGAGCAATCCATCCTGCGTGAGGTCGAAGCCGCCGGAGTGAACGGCCAGGGCGCGCCGCGAGTGCCGAACACCAGCAGCATCTATTTCGATTGCATCGAAGGTGAAGCTCTGGTGATTGCCCTCGACCTGAAGGGATTGGCGGTCTCGACCGGAGCCGCGTGTTCGTCCGGAGCGATTGAGCCTTCGCACGTCCTGACCGCGATGGGCATGCCGCCGAGAGCGGGCGCGAGGCAGCCTGCGTTTCAGCCTGGGCAAGCAAAACACGCCCGAAGACATCGAATTCGCCCTGAGCCTGATTCCGCAGACCGTAGCCAGGCTGCGAGAGCTCTCGCCCATATACAATAAAGCAGCTTCTAGCTACTAGCTCCTGGCTTCTGGCTCGTCAACCTTGGATTGGCTAGAAGCCAGGAGCTAGTAGCTAGAAGCGATTTCACCAATGTCCGCATACGAAAACCATCGCCGTCGCCATGTCGGGAGGAGTCGACTCCTCGACCGTTGCGGCCATGCTGCGCGCCGAAGGCCACAATGTCGTCGGCCTGACCATGCAGCTCTGGAACCAGCGCCGGCTGGCCGGGCACGAGGGCATGCCGGAGGCGGTGCAGGGACGCTGCTGCTCCCTCGACGACGTGTACGACGCCCGCCGGGTCGCCGAGACCATCGGCATCCCTTACTACGTGGTCAATCACGAGGAGCGCTTCGAGCGCGACGTGGTGCGGCCGTTTGTCGAGCAGTACCTTTCGGGACGCACGCCCATCCCTTGCAGCTTGTGCAACAATCACTTGAAGTTTGACCAGTTGCTGATTGTGGCCCAACAGATTGGCGCCGACGCGCTCGCCACCGGCCACTATGCCCGGGTCGAGTTCGACGACCAGCTTGGACGCTGGCTGCTCAAGCGCCCCACCGACCGGTCCAAGGACCAGACATATTTCCTGTTTGGACTGACCCAGGCCCAGCTCAGCCGCACCCTGTTTCCGCTGGGCGGAATGATGAAGCCTGAGGTTCGTCAGCTGGCTGAGCAGCACGGACTGGCGCTGGCGCAGAAGCCGGACTCGCAGGAAATCTGCTTTGTCCCCGGCGGTGACTACAAGAAGTTTCTGGACGCCTATCTGGCCGAGCAGGGCGAGTCTCTACCCGACACCGCCGGCGAATTGGTCACGGCGGATGGCGAGGTCGTAGGCGAGCACGGCGGCATTCACAACTTCACCGTGGGCCAGCGCAAGGGTCTGGGCGTTGCGACAGGTTCGCCGCTCTACGTAATTCAGATCAAGGGAGACGCCCGCCAGGTCGTGGTCGGCAATCAGGAAGATCTTTACTCCCGCACTCTTCGGGTGCACCGGACCAATCTCATCTCGGTCGAGGAGTTGCGCGAGCCCATGCGAGTCACGGTAAAGATTCGCCATCGCCATGAGGGTGCCGCAGCGCTGATTGAAAAGTCTGGCGACGACGAGATTCTGGTGTCATTCGACCAGCCCCAGCGAGCGGTCACGCCCGGCCAGGCAGCCGTATTCTACGCTGACGATGTGGTGGTCGGTGGAGGCTGGATCGCCTGAGACTGAGAACGGAGAACTAGTTACTGAGAACTGGATTTTGTAAAATGGGCGATCGAGAAGTGTTCTAAAAAAACCAGTTTCCAGTCTCTGGTTCTCTGTTCTCAGCAACTCTAGATAAACATCTCGTCCTGCGGAACCGAAACATCGTGCCGGCGGCGCCTTTCACCACCCAGCAGAAATTCCAGACCCGCAGTCAGACCCTGAATGATGCCGGACAGTTGGCGAACCGGCGAAATGACGGTGCGGTGGACGGCGTCGCTGGTCTCTTCAATGCGGTCCATGGTGCGATTGAGCAACTCATCCGCGCGAATCACCTGCAGCCGGGTGCGGTCGACGATGTCTGTTACGGTCGCATCCAGACGCTCGACCTGGCCGCGAACCACGGTTGTGGTCTCGCTGACGTTGCTGGCGATGGTGTCGATCTTCGGCCGCCATTCCACCAGCATGGACTGGGCGGTGTCGACCGTGGGCATGACTTTGGTTTTTACTTCGCTGGCGAGAGCTTCCATGCGCGACGTGCTCTTCTTCACCGCCACAAAGAGCGCGACCAGGATGCCCGCCTGGATGACGACTGCCGCCGCCGTTACACCGACAAAAATCGGTAGATAGTCCATAGAATTTTCCGCGTTATTGCGCCGCTCGATCCAGCGCTGCGGAGAGGCGCGAAATTACAGGTTCTTCGATGCGCCGCCATCGGCTGCGGTGGCCTCGTGATAGGCCTGACGCCCGGCTTCATAAGCAGACTTGAACTGCTCTTTCTGCTGCTTGGCGACTTCGCGTCCCTTGTCAACCAGATCGGAAGCCTGCTCCCGGGCCTTGCGAGCGCGCTCGGAGACGAACTCACGGCCCTCGTCTGCCTTGGAACGCAGGGTCTCGCGCATCTCGCTCCCGGAACGGGGCGCATACAACACTCCCACTGCCGCGCCTACACCCAATCCTGCGAGAAACCAAAGAAAGCTGTTGTTATCGTCTGACATCGATCAAACCTCCAGCAACAAGTGGCAACTGCTGTGATCGTAGCACCCGCTGTTGGGAAATACAATTCACCAATGTCGGCGCGACGCCCCGCTCGTGCGGCAGCCCGTCGCTCCCGCCTCTCTTTCAATACACCTTGCTGAATCATCTCAAAGCCGCACGAGCGGGGCGCTCGCGCCCACATCAGCCGGGCCCCACTTGTCGGCAGATACGCTGAAGCGAGACAATGTTCCCGCAGCAGCGAAGGAGGGCACCCCTTGAAGTATCGGCAACACGGTTACCAGGACCGCGGACAAGAAACCCGTAAGAAGGAATCCACAGAGAGGCCAGTCAAGAAAGACACTTTTGGTCCGCGTCCCATCCAGATGCCGGGAACGCGCGCGGTGTCCCGTTGCTCGCAGTGCGGTTCACTTTTGCAGTCGCTCAGCGACCCAGTCGGGCAATGCCCCAAATGCGGCTTCGAACTGCACTCCTGCAAACAGTGCACCTACTTTGATCCCTCGAGCCGGTTCGAGTGTACCCAGCCCATCCCGGAACGTATCCCGCGCAAGGACCAGCGCAATGACTGCACGTTCTACTCGATCCGCGTGATGGTGGAGAAGGAGACTTCCACTCCCGCTGCTCTGCGTCCGAACGACGCCCGCCAGGCCTTTGAGAATCTGTTCAAGAAGTAAACCCCTTGCGGAATGGCAGGATGGCCAAGCCGCGAAGCGGCGTCAGAATGTAGCCCAGGGCGTAAGCCCTGGGTAAAGGAGGAAATTGCCGAGAGCCCCAAAGGGGCGAAAGAGGGATTCTAGACGCTACAAATTTTTCTTCGTCCACTCGTCAATCTGCGAGCAGCGCCTGATTGAGATTTTCCAGGGAATTGGCCACGCTAAACGCAAATAGCCTTCCCCAAAATCTCCGAAAGAAGATCCCGAAAGACATGCCACCCCGGCCTGCTCCAGCAACGCCTCCGACAGTTTCTTCGAGGACCATCCCGTCTTCGTGATGTTGGGGAAGGCGTAGAAGGCGCCTTTTGGCATGCGGCACGAGAAGCCCTTGATCCGGTTCAACCCGGCCACGAACGCGTCGCGCCGCCGCTGAAACTCCGCTCGCATTCCGTCGACCGAAGTCTGATCTCCGCGGATTGCTTCGATGCCCGCGATCTGGGTGAAGCTGGCCGTGCAGGAATTTGAATTCGTCATCAACCGCGCGACGTGGCTCGCGAGGTCGGCGCGCATAACTCCATAACCCAGGCGCCAGCCGGTCATGGCATAGGTTTTGGAAAAACCATCGAGCAGAATCGTGCGTTCCTGAAATCCCGGCACCGACATGATCGAATGATGCTCTCCCTCGAACACCAGTCGGCTGTAAATCTCGTCCGACAGCACCATGATATTGCGATCGCCAATGACCTCGGCGATGTCGCGAATATCCTGCTGGCTCAGTACTCCGCCGGTAGGGATTCTGCGGCGAATTCAGAATGATGAGCCGGGTGCGATCGCTGATCAGTGAGGCCAACTCGTCCACATCAAAACTGAAATCCTTTTCTTCCCGCAGGCGGATGGGCACCGCCCTCGCCCCGACATAGTCGATCATCGATTCGTAAATAGGAAAGCCAGGATTGGGGAAGATGACTTCGTCTCCGACGTCAGCCAGGGCAAGCAGTGCGAAAAAAATAATAGGCTTGCCGCCCGGAACCACCACCACTTCGTCGCTCGTAACCTTCACTCCACGGGATCGGCTGACATCCTCGGCGATGGCCTGCCGTAACTCCAGTAGTCCTGCCGAAGGTCCGTAGTGGGTCCAACCCTTGCGCAAAGCATCGATGCCCGCCTCGACCACGTTGGCCGGCGTATCGAAGTCGGGCTCCCCAATTTCCAGATGAATTATTTTCTGGCCCTGACGCTCCAGGGCGCGGGCCTTGTTAAGGACCTCAAAGGCAGTCTCGGTGCCGAGACGCGACATGCGCTCAGCCAGTCGAAGCTCGTACTGTGTGGCTTTAGTCATAGAGGCAAAACACCTCATTATACAGCGCTGCGATACTGTGACGGTTTCACACAGCCATTCCGTGCTTTCGGGCCAAGGGCGGCCCGCGGTTGCACCATAATGGTGTATAGTGGTGACATGGCAACAGCAAAGCAGGTCCGGCGCAGTGTGACCCTTCCCGCGCCCGTGGCGAGACAGGTTGAACGGATTGCGAGCCGCAGGCGTCTGAGCGACAACCGCGTTCTGGTCGAACTCATTGAGCTTGGCATCGAAGCCAGCAAGCTAAAAGAGAAGGCGTTTTTCGAGTTGGCAGAGCGTTTTCGGGCGTCCGAGCGCCCGGACGAGGTAAAACGGCTGGGGGACGAATTGGGCCGCTTCGTATTTGGAGAGTAGTGCCGCAGATTGAAACCTGGCCTCGTCTCCCTCAGCCGTCCGCGACCACCTGGTCGAGCGCATGCGTGATCGCAAGATCAGCGTCGAAGACCTGAACCAACTTCGCATCTGGATTGAATCGAGACCCGAAGTTCCGGAAGGCCCCTGGTACAAGGATTTCGGCTCGTTCAAACTGTGTGGCGAAGGTAAGTACCCAAAGACTTTTCTTCTCGCTGGACACACCGCTACGGGCCTGAAACTCTAGAGTTCAGCACGAGCGGGGCGCTCGCGCCTACATTGAACGCTCCGCGTATCATGGTCGCTGCATGTTTTCCAAGCGCACCGACTGGACCCTCACACCTAATCGCTTTACTGAAGTCCACCGTGAGTTACGCACCGCGGGCAGGGAAGTACTCGACCTGACTGTCTCCAATCCTACCCGGGCAGGGTTGCAGTTCGACGCGGAGGCTATCCTCCAGGCGCTCGCCAATCGGCTAGCGATGGATTACGACCCGCAGCCCAAGGGCCTGGCCAGCGCTCGTGAAGCAGTCGCGGCTTACTATCGCGTTGAGCACGGCGAAGCCGATGTCGATCCGGAAACGCTCATCCTGACTACCAGCACCAGCGAGGGCTACTCTTTCGTCTTTCGATTGCTGTGCAATCCCGACGATGAAGTGCTTGTTCCCAAGCCGAGCTATCCCTTGTTCGAATTTCTCGCCGACCTGCAGGACGTGAACCTGACGCCCTATCCGCTGCTCTACGATCATGGATGGCAGATTGATTTTCCGTCCCTGTCCCGGCGCCGTGAGTTCGCGCACGCGTGCGGTGGTGGTGGTGCATCCTAATAATCCGACCGGCTCCTACGTGAGCACCGGTGAACGGGCCCAGTTGAACTCGTTCTGTCGCGAGCACGGCCTCGCCTTGATCGTAGACGAAGTATTTCTGGACTACCCGCACGACGGCGTCCGGCGACCGAGTTTCGTGCACAACCCGGACGTTCTCACTTTCACTCTGAGCGGCGTTTCGAAAATCTCTGGCCTGCCGCAGATGAAGCTGGCCTGGGTAGCAGTCAGCGGCCCGACGGAAGTGGTAAGTGCGGCAATGGCCCGCCTGGAGGTGGTGGCCGACACCTACTTGTCCATGAATGCTCCCATCCAGCTGGCCGCAGCCACGCTTCTCGAGCAAAGGAAGACTATCCAGCCCTCAC
This sequence comes from Terriglobia bacterium, assembly GCA_963812835.1. Lineage (GTDB taxonomy): Bacteria > Acidobacteriota > Terriglobia > Terriglobales > Acidobacteriaceae > JAIQFF01. Next base: position 108,082 of record CAWEWN010000003.1, on the reverse strand, counting down.
TGATCGAACGGGTTCGAATGAATCTGGTCGAACTCGACCGTCAACTCGCAAAGCAAACGGCGTCCCAGCGCTTGCAGGTCGAGGGCGGATGGTACGCCGTATTGCGCGTGCCTGTGACCCGGTCCGACGAAGATCTTGCTATTGATCTGCTGCGCCAAGCGTCGGTGCTGGTGCATCCTGGCCACTTCTACGATTTCTCCGATGACGGATATCTGGTTCTCAGCCTGCTGACGCCAATCGCTCGACTTTCGTGAAGGCACGAAGCGAATGTTTGAACTTCTGAACGATTGCGAATGAGGCCAGTTCTTTCAACGAAACAATTCTCAGATCTCAGAAGATAGTTCGAAGTCGCGAGAGTCGGGTTTGCCGAGTCCGCGAGGCCAATGGGACAATAGCTGCATGCATAAATTTTTCGTTTCGGCGGTAAACATATTGGCGGCAGGGATGTTGCTCGGGAGTGCATACTCCCAGGGTCAGCAGACCCCAGCCGCAAAACCTCCAGCGGCCCCTGCAGCCACGACCCGGCGGACCGCGCCCGCAGCAAAAGCTTCAGCCCCTTTGGCCCTCACCACGCAGAAGGCCAAGTTCAGCTACGCTCTTGGGATGAATCTGGGAGCGAGTTTCAAGAAACAGTCCGTCCCGGTGGACCCGAACATCCTCGCGCGCGGAATAAAAGATGCGCTGGCTGGCGGCAAGACGGCGCTGACGGAAGAACAGGCGCGGGCCGTGCTCATGGAAGTGCAAACCGAAGTGCGCAAGAAACAACAAGAAGAAATGCAGGCGGCCGGTGAGGCCAGCAAGAAAGAAGGAGCTACGTTTCTCGCTGACAACAAGAGTAAAGACGGCATCGTCACCCTGCCGAGCGGTCTGCAATACAAGATCTTGACCCAGGGCACCGGACCGAAGCCGACCGCCAGCGACACGGTTGTGTGCAATTATCGCGGCACGCTGATCAACGGCACGGAATTCGACAGCTCCTACAAGCGAGGCGAACCGGCAACCTTTCCGGTCAACGGTGTGATCAAGGGATGGACCGAGGCCCTTCAACTGATGCCCGTGGGATCGAAGTGGCAACTCTTCATCCCCTCGGACATGGCCTACGGCGAGCGCTCCCCAGCCCCTGAAATTGGCCCTAATTCCACTCTGATCTTTGAAGTGGAACTGCTCTCAATCAAGGCTGCGGACCAGGCCGCTCCAGCCCCCGAGAAGAAGTAGCCGCGAAGCGGCGCAAGAATGAAGCCCGGGGTGCAAGCCCCGGGTCGGGTATCCAGGAATTAAGAGAGACCCAACGGGGCGAAAGAATCCACGCGGCCAAAAATCAAATCAGCGCTTCACGAGGAACGGATTACTCTCGCGCTCGTCCCCAATCGTGGTGAGCGCTCCATGCCCGGGAACAACCACGGTCTCATCCGGTAGCGTCAGCACCTTTTCATGCAGCGAGTTGATGATCTTCCGCATGGACCCACCCGGTAGATCGGTACGGCCGATGCTTCCCGCAAATAGCGTGTCCCCGGCAATCAGTTTTTTCTCCGCCGGAAAGTAGAGGCAAACACTGCCCTCGGTATGTCCCGGCGTATGGATCACGTTCGCGGTCAGCGAGCCCGCCCGAACCGTGTCCCCCTGTGCGATGCTGTGATCGATTTCAACTTTGCCGGGATCTTCCACGCCGATCCATGTCGCTTGCACATCCAACATCTTCAGCAAGGGTTGGTCATTCTGATTAAGCAGGATTGGCGCGCCTGTGGCGGCCCGCAGTTTCATGGCTCCGCCCACGTGATCAATGTGAGCATGCGTAACCACGATCTGCTTTACGGTGAGATTGTGCTTGCTGAATCAGCACGAGAACATCATCGATGTCATCGCCGGGATCAATTACCAGGGCTTCGCGAGTGGTTTCGTCCCCGATAACAGAGCAGTTGCACTGCAGCGGCCCAACGGGAAAGATTTCGTGAATCATGGCAGGAAGTCGTCGGTCGTCAGTTGTCGGTCACCAGCAATGGCCCAGGGTCGGTCTGGGCCAACGACCGACGACCAAGGGCCAATGACTATTGCTGTTATTTCTGTGGCGCGGGCGCCGGTGCCGGTGCCGGCGTTGCCGGTTGCGTCTTGGTCTGTGACGGATTGAGTCCTTGCGTGATGGAGCTGGAGCTGCCGGCGCCGCGCGAGGCCATCACCGACAGCGTGATCGAGGTGATCATGAAAATCACGGTTGACCACGTGGTCGCCTTGGAGAGCGCCGTCGCGGCTCCGCGGGGGCCAAACGCCGTCTGGCTTCCCATTCCGCCAAAGGCGGCCGCGATGTCACCGCTCTTGCCGCTCTGCAGCAGCACCACGATGATCAGAAAGAAACAAACAATCACATGAACGGTCGTAATCAGAATAAGCATGCAGCCCCTGTTTCGGTAAATAAAATGCTCGATCAGAAAATACATGGTGCGGAAGGGGGGATTTGAACCCCCACGCCTTTCGGCGCCACCCCCTCAAGATGGTGTGTCTGCCAGTTCCACCACTTCCGCAAGTCGAGGCAACGTAGATTATAGCAAAGGGATTTCAGTACTTTACGATGGCGGCGAAGGATTTTGGGTCGAGGCTGGCGCCGCCCACCAGCGCTCCGTCGATTTCTTCCTCGGCCATCAGCGCCTTGACGTTTTCCGGCTTTACCGAGCCGCCGTACAGAATACGAAGATTATTGGCAAAGTCTTCGCCAAAGGACTTCGCGGCCTCGCCTCGAATGAGCATATGAGCTTCGGAAGCCAGTTGCGGCGTGGCCGTCTTCCCCGTGCCAATTGCCCACATCGGCTCATAAGCGACCACGAGCTTAGCTGCTTTCTTGGCCGAGATAGCGTGGAAGGCACGTAGGCACTGCCGGCGCAATACGTCTTCGGTGAGGTTGGCCTCGCGCTCTTCCAGAACTTCTCCGACGCAGACGATCGGTGTAAGCCCGGCCTCGAGAGCAGCTTTCAGCTTGAAATTCACCATGTCGTCGGTTTCGCCGAAATACTGGCGGCGCTCGGAGTGGCCGACGATTACATGGGTGCAGCCGACATCCAGCAGCATGGCGGGACAAATCTCGCCGGTGTAGGCGCCCTGTTTTTCCCAGTACAGATTTTGCGCTCCGATGGCCACGTTCGAGTGACGACACATTTCGATCGCGACGCAAAGATCGATGTAGGGTGGGCAGACCACGATTTCGTCCCGCGTGTGGCCGGCCACCAGGGGCAGGAATTCATGAAAGAAGGCCTTCGTTTCCTCGGGGTTCTTGTACATCTTCCAGTTGGCGGCCATCAACTTCTTTCTCATGAATCCTCTCTGGAAACCTTCAGCGCGGAATGTTTGCTTCGTGGAGCTGCCACGATGCATAGGTCCTTCGTGGCTTGAAGGCCACTCAGGATGACAAGGGATTCGGCTATTTTTTGTCCGCTGAGCGCCTCTACGCCGGGAAGTTTCTTCCCTTCGAGAAACTCCAGCGAGGCTCCGCCGCCAGTGGAGATGTGAGTGATCTTGTCCGCCACCCCGGCTGCGTTGACAGCTGAGACCGAGTCTCCACCTCCCACGATCGACGTCGCGCCGACATTCTCCGCCACTGCGTGGGCGATTTTGAAGGTGCCCTTGGCGAAGGGCGAAACCTCAAAGACGCCCATGGGGCCGTTCCACAAGATGGTTACAGCGCGGGAGATTTCGTCGGCAAAGGCCTCGACGGTCTTGGGTCCGATATCCAGAGCCATCAGGTTGGCGGGAATACTGGTTACCGTCCGCACAATTGCGTTCGGATCAATTTTCTCGGCCACAACGTGGTCTGTCGGCAACAGGAATTTCACTTTGTGACTCTTTGCTTCCTTCAACAGCTCGCGTGCCAGTTCGACCTTGTCTTCTTCCACCAGTGATTTGCCCACCTGCTCTCCCTGGGCTTTGAGAAAGGTGTAAGCCATACCGCCGCCGATGATGAGGGCGTCAACCTTGTCGAGAAGATTGCGAATGACGCCGATCTTGTCGCTGACTTTGGCCCCGCCCAGAATCGCAATAAAAGGGCGTTCGGGATGGCGCACAACTTTGCCCAGATACTGAAGCTCTTTCTCCATCAGCAGGCCGGCAGCGGCCTTCTGCACGAACCGGGTGACGCCAACCGTCGAGGCGTGGGCGCGATGCGCAGTTCCGAAAGCGTCGTTCACGTAGTAGTCCGCCAGGCCGGCCAGTTGCTTGGCGAACTTGGGGTCGTTGGCTTCCTCTTCGGGATGAAAGCGAAGATTTTCCAGCAGCAGGGTCTGTCCCTGCTCCAGCCTTCCCGCCATCTCCTCCGCTTCCGGGCCGATGCATTCGGGACAGAATCCCACGTTCTCTCCGCGGGCCAGTTCCTTGTCGAGCAGCATGCGCAGCCGCTCTGCCGCGGGCTTCAAGCTCATCGCCAGATTGCGCTTTCCCTTGGGCCGGCCGAGGTGGGAAACAAGAACCAGCCGCGCCCCGTGACGAAGGGCATACTCGATCGTAGGCAGAGTCTCGCGGATGCGAGTGTCGTCAATGACCCGGCCATCCTCGAGCGGGACATTAAAATCGACTCGCATGAGGACGCGATGATTGTTGAGAGAGAGATCGCGGATGGAAAGCTTTGACATGGACTTCCTCTGGGGCGGCGCCATGCCGCCCCCAGGCTCGTGTGGTCGCGGGCGACTCGCCCGCGCAGTGAGCTTAACAGGCTCTTGCTTACAGGCCCTTGCTTCCCAGGTAATTGATCAAGTCGTGGACGCGGGAGGAATATCCCCATTCGTTGTCGTACCACGAGATCACTTTCACGCAGTTGCCCCCCACGACGAGGTCGATGGCGCATCAACGATGGAAGAACGGCCGTCGCCCTTGAAGTCAGAGGAGACCAGTTCCTGTTCTTCGTAGCCCAGATAACCCTTCAGCGGGCCGCTCTCGGACGCTTTCTTGAGCGCGGCATTCACTTCTTCTTTCGTCGTTTTCTTCTCCACGAAAACTACCAGGTCGACGACCGAAACATTGGGCGTCGGCACGCGCATGGAGAAACCGTCGAGTTTGCCGGCCAGTTCGGGAATCACCAGCTTCAACGCCTTGGCCGCACCGGTCGTGGTCGGAATCATGTTGATCGCAGCGGCGCGGGCCCGGCGCAGGTCTTTGTGAGGAAAATCAAGGATGACCTGGTCGTTGGTGTAAGAGTGGATCGTGGTCATGGTGCCGCTGACGATCTTGAAAGTGTCATTGATCACTTTGGCGATGGGCGCCAGGCAATTCGTGGTGCAGGATGCGTTGGAAATAACGTGATGCTTGGCGGCATCGTAGACGCCTTCGTTAACGCCCAGGACGACGGTGACATCTTCGTTCTTAGCAGGCGCCGAGATGATCACCTTCTTGACCGGACCACGCATGTGTTTCTTGGCGTCATTGGCATCGGTGAAGTGACCGGTGGATTCGACGACAACCTGAGCGCCGACTGACTCCCAGGGAAGCTTACCGGGGTCGCGTTCCTTGAATACCTTGATCTTCTTGTCGCCGATGCGTAGATGCTGTCCTCGCCGGCAGTGATTTTGTGCGGCAGATTGCCCAGGATGGAATCGTATTTCAGCAGGTGGGCCAGAGTCTTGGGATCGGTGAGATCGTTGACCGCCACGAATTCGATATTGCTGTCATTGAGCGAAGCTCGGAGCACGTTCCGCCCGATGCGTCCGAATCCGTTGATGCCTACCTTGATTGCCATTTGGCCTCCGAAAGATTTGGTGTGGAAAATTGCCTGACCAGTAAGTGGAAAGAAAATGTTAACAGGGAAGCGAAGAATGCGGCAAATTGCGGACCCTATTGCGGACCATAGAGTGCGTTATGTCGCGACTTCAATTTCCAGATAGACGTTCCTCTTGCTCCAGAAGGCTGAGATCAGGAGCAGCCAATACTTTCGCGCGAGAACTTTCCTGGCCCAAGGCCAGTCTTCGGTCGGAAGAACACGGGCCGTGGCTGCGAACTCGGGGCCGGTGATTTTTCCGCGGATGGTGCACGGAGCGATCAGAATTTTGGGGTTGTTCCTGATTCGTTTGTACTTGCCGGAGTCGCTGCGGGTCATCACGTAGAGCTTGTCATCTTTCTCGCCGAACCAGATCGGAGTGTAGACGGGATTGCCGTTCTTTCGGAAGCTGGCAAGCGACATGTATTTCTGGCCCGTGATGTCGGAGGGAATCGGCACAAAGACATTGTACGGCGTTTGACCATGTGGCGCGGGCGCCCTCGCCCGCGTGGTTGCGGCGCCACATGAGTTCGACGAAACCACACAGCTTCAGCGAATGCCTATTCTTGCCTGACGTCGTAGTAGCATTACGGCATTGCGGGCGAGGGTGCCCGCCCCACACAACACTCAAGCAACAGGCTGGCGGCTTTGGTACGTTTCCCGCCGCGCAGATTGCCTGCGCTATGTAGCTGTGTTACAAACCAAACATGCGCAAGTGGATGCGCGATCGTCTCAAGCGCCCCAAAAAGAATACGGAAGCCGGTAAGAGCGAGCCTGCACAGGCCCCTCTGCAACCCGCGTATTACGACGCACCTGAAGCCGCTGCCCCGGCGTCTCCAAGAATATTAGATGAACCAGAAGCCGCCGAACCGGAGATTGAAGCGCGCTCCGCGCCCGATGTTCAACCGGATGTCCAGCCTGATCGGAACGACGCTGCGGAGAGCCGATCATCCCAGCGAGAACCCCGCGTCCGGAAGGCGGGATCGATCCGCGCCGCAGACGGCGGCGGGGAAGAGGTGGACGAGGCCGAGGCGGGGCGCAGGCTGCAAAACCCGTGCCGTCTGGTGGCGCTGGTGGGGAATGGCGAAGTCGTCGCCGCTCCGGCGATCGAAACATCAGGCGCTGCGCGACGATGCCGCCAGCGGCGCCGCGAGCTTCGAAGGGCACGGTAGTTCTCGCCATCGGCTTGCCGGGATCGGGCAAGAGCTCATGGTTCAAGCGGCACAACATCACTCCGCTTTCGAGCGACATGTTGCGCGCGCTTCTGTTCGACGATCCCACGGAACAACGCTTTCAGGACCTGATTTTTTCCAACCTGCGTTCCATGTTGAAGGCCCGCCTGATCGCAAAGCGTCCTCTGAATTACGTGGATGCGACCAACCTGACTCCACACGAGCGGCAAAGCTGGATCAAGCTGGGCCACGACTATGGCTACGAAGTGCAAGCCGTGTTCTTCGACGTCCCCCTGGAGGTCTGTCTGGAACGCAATCACAAGCGCGAGCGCGTCGTCGCCGACGACGTGATGCGGCGCATGAGCGCCAAGCTGAAGGCCCCCACTTTCGAAGAAGGCTTTTCCAAAATTACGGTCGTCAGGGTGAAGCGGAAGCCTGAGTAGTTCCCTGAACCCCTAGGTTTGTCATTCCGAGCCAGCTTTATCGGCGAGGAATCTCCTTGCCGCCAGCAGCAAAACAGCAGATTCCTCGCGCGACAAGGCCGCGCTTCGGAATGACAAGGGCTAAGGTTGGTTATCGCAGGCTGCACCGGTTCCTCCTCACCGCCGATATTGACCACAAACGCGCCCGCCCATAGAATCAAAAGCAGCGGATCCTTCCGCGTTCTCGCCGTGAGTTGCCCCCTCGTTCAATGGTAGGACAGCAGATTCTGGATCTGCTTATCGGGGTTCGAATCCCTGGGGGGCAACCAACAAAAAGCTCGAGGGCTGATCTTGACAGAAACCGAATCTCCCCGCCGCATCGGTCGAAGCATTCTCGCCCTGCTCGCTGGCTTCGTCGTGGTGGTCGTGCTCTCACTCGGCACCGACTTGGCGCTGCACGCGGCTGGCATATTCCCGGCGTTGGGCCAGACCGATGTCGAACGGCCTCTTCGCACTCGCGACCATTTATCGCACGCGTCTACGGCGTGGTGGGCAGCTACGTCACGGCGCGGCTGGCGCCGGACCGGCCCATGGGTCACGCTTTGGTCGGCGGCTTGATTGGCCTTGCCTTGAGTACTCTGGGCGCAGTTGTGACCTGGAATAAGGACCTGGGGCCGCACTGGTATCCCCTCGCGCTCATCGTTACCGCGATGCCGACCGCGTGGCTGGGCGGCAAACTCCGCGTCATGCAGTTGTCCTCTAATCGTCCTTAATCGAATACCACTGTCTTGTTTCCGTAAGTCAGGACGCGATGGCACAGGTGCAAGCGCACAGCGCGGCCGAGCACGGTGCGCTCGAGGTCGCGTCCCTTGCGGATCATGTCTTCGATGGAATCGCGATGCGAGACGCGAGCTACTTCCTGTTCGATGATCGGACCTTCATCCAGATTCATGGTCACGTAGTGGCCCGTGGCTCCGATCAGCTTCACCCCACGCAGAAAGGCCTGATGGTAGGGCTTGGCGCCGACGAAAGCGGGAAGAAATGAATGATGAATATTGATAATGCGATTGGGATAGTTGGCAATAAAGTCTTCGCTCAGGACCTGCATGTAACGCGCCAGCACGATCAACTCGATGCCGCGTGAGCGCAACTCGCGTAATTCTTCGGCTTCCTGCGGCTTCTTGGTTTCCGGAGTGATGGGAAAATGCAGGAAGGGAACCTGGTAACGGGCGGCAATTTCGCCGGCGTCGGGATGATTGCTGACCACCACTCCGATTTCAGCCTTGAATTCGCCGGCCTGCTGGCGTTGCAAAAGATCTTCGAGACAATGCGGCAGGCGCGAGGCGAACAGGGCGACCTTGGGGATATGGTCGCTGAAATGGAGCTTCAAACTTCATGTTGAATTCCTGGGCCAGCGTGCGGAAGCGCTCGGCAATCTGGCCGGCGGGAATCTGGAATCCATCGAGGTGAAATTCGAAGCGGGCGAGAAAGATGCCGGCTTCCACGTCGGTGTACTGGTCCGACTGCAGGATGTTTCCGCCATGGCGAAAAATGAAGTTGGAAATTCCGGAGACGAGACCCTTCTGATCGGGACAGGTGACAAGGAGCGTCGCAGTTTCAGGCATGGGCTGGTGGGGGGCGAACGTGAAAGTTAGCAGAGGTAAGGACGAGGGTGCAAGCACCCCAATGCAAGCACCTCGAACCACCTAGGCCCGGACGCCCTCGTCCGGGTGGGCGAGCGAAGCTCGCCTGGAGCTCTGGCAGCTATGAGCAGCCGGGCGTTGCCCAGCTGGGCGGGCGAGGGCGCCGCCCCTACGTTGTTCGGGGTAGCGTCCGCGACGAAATCTGTTCGCGGACCGCCGCGTTGGCCAGGTGATTGGCCTCGGCGTTGCGCTCGCGGGGGACGTGGGTGATGGAAAACTTGAAAGAGCGGGCCAGCTTGCGGCAGATCCAGTGCAGGGAATAGAGGCGCGGGCTGCGGCAGGCGTACTCGCCTTGCATCTGGCGAACCACGACCTGGGAATCAGAATAAACGTGCAGCGCCGTGGCCTTTAGGCTTCGAGCGCATTGCAGGGCTTCCAGGAGGGCAACATACTCGGCCACATTGTTGTCCTGACGGCCGATCCAGCGGGCAATGCGGATGGTGCCGCCGTCCGAACCTTCGATTACGACGCCAATACCGGACGGCCCGGGGTTCCCCAGCGATCCGCCATCCACGTAGGCTACGAGGTCCGACATCCAGTATTTTCCGTTGTCATCAACATGCGTCAGAACGACTCTCGCGTCAAGTTTTTTATTCCGAGTGCTTGCAACGTGCAGCGACGGCTGTGGAATAATTTGTGGAAAACAGGAATTGCGAGTACGCGAAAACAGATAAGCATCACTGATTCAAGCAACTACAATTTTCGATTTGCACAGGATTGAAAGTTGTGATTGCACACAAAAACGGCGTTGACATTTATGGTCAGTGCATTTAACTTCGCGAACGTCGACGGCCGAAAGGGTTGGCTCAAATTAAAACTTAGCCAGTCTGAAGTAGGCCGGGTGATCCGCCGGAAGGGGCAACCTGGAAGGCGACCGAACCCGAAAAAACCGACGGCCCTGCGAGGGGCAGTTGGGGTTAGGGACTGCGAAAGCAGCGATCACATCAAGGGCCGTGATGGTGCATGCGTCCACGCTGTTACGCTTCCTCGCAGGAGCTGGCAGCTAGAGCATAACCAATGTCACGGCCTTTTCCTTTTGTTCCGCTAAGAACCCCGCCGATTTTTCCTCCTCACAAATTAAAACTTAGTTTTCAATGAAAGCCAGTTATTAGTTTCTCAGTTCCCGGTTCTCAGATGTTTGGATTTACTATTACTCTCCGTGGGCGAAACCTTGCGTACGCGATGCTGTATCGCCGGAGGCGGTCCGGCCGGCATGATGCTGGCTTTTCTTCTGGCCCGCATGGGTGTGGATGTTGTCGTGCTCGAAAAGCACGCGGATTTTCTGCGTGATTTCCGCGGCGACACGATCCATCCTTCGACCCTTGAAATCATGTACGAACTGGGGATTCTGGACGAATTTCTCAAGCGTCCTCACCAGGAGGTGCGCCATCTTGCCGGACAGATCGGGAGCGAAACCGTCGCCATCGCGGATTTCACCCACCTTCCAACCCATTGCAAATTTCTCGGGTTGATGCCGCAGTGGGATTTCCTGGATTTTATCGCTGAGCACGCGCGGCAATATCCGTCGTTTCACCTGAGAATGCAAGCCGAGGTCACCGAGATAATTGAAGAGGCTGGAAAGGTTCTGGGTGTTAAGGCGAAGACCCCGGCCGGAGATTTGGAAGTTCTCGCGGACCTGACCGTGGGGGCAGACGGGCGGCACTCCGTTGTGCGCGAGCGAGCCGGCTTGTCGGTGCTCAATCTGGGCGCGCCCATGGATGTTCTGTGGATGCGCATGACCCGCCATCCCACCGATCCGGAACAAACCTTTGGCCGTTTCGACAGTGGAAGAATCCTGGTGTTTCTCAACCGGGAAGAGTACTGGCAAACCGCTTACGTCATCCCCAAGGGCAAAGCTGATGAACTCCGCCAACAGGGGCTTCCGGCATTCCGCCAGGAATTGGTCCGGCTGGCCCCGTTTCTGCAGGACCGCGTCGCTGAACTACGCGATTGGGACGACATCAAGCTACTCACAGTTGCAGTGGATCGCCTGAGCCGATGGTTTCGGCCGGGACTATTGTGCATTGGAGACGCCGCGCACGCCATGTCTCCGATCGGTGGCGTGGGCATCAACCTGGCGATTCAGGATGCAGTCGCAACCGCGAACATTCTCGGCGAGAGACTGCGGCAGGGGACCGTGAGCCTCGGCGATCTGCAGGCGGTGCAGCGGCGAAGATCATTTCCTACTCGCGCCACGCAGCGCATGCAAGTGATCGTGCAGAACAATGTGATCCGACGCGTGTTGAGCAGCACCAAGCCGCTCACGCCTCCCTGGCCGGTAAAGTTGCTGGGACGCTGGAAATTGCTGCAGCGGATTCCGGCGCGCGTCGTCGGAATGGGATTACGCCCCGAGCATGTGAAGACGCCCGAAGAAAGCAATTAGCAATTAGTGCTGGCAATCAGCGGTTGCAATAGATTCCCCATCGCAACCTGGAACATTGAACATCGAATGCCAATTGCTAATTGCTCACTGCTAATCGTTTTTCCATGCGGACAATCGGCAACGATTCTCCGTTCGGCAGCGGGACTTCGAGATTCTCCAGCGCAACATACCCGCGAGCCTGGTAGAGCAGCACGCCGGTGAGGGTTGCGCCCATTTCGAAACGGGTAAATCCGGCGGCAACCGCGGCATTTTCGCAAGTTTCGAGAATCAAGGTGCCAATACCGCGCCGCACCCATGAGGGATGGATGAAAAAGGCGCGGATCTTGGCAGCGTCATGTTGGGGATCGAGCAGCGCAGGCTCTCGACCGGTCCACTGATCGCCGCCGAAAAGAGTTTTTCGTTTGCTCCAGCCGCCGCAGCCCACGATAAGCGGGGCCTCGTCAGCTGTTTGCGCGGGCGAGTCGCCCGCGACCACACTTGCATCGTCCTCCGCCACGAAATACGTTCCATCTGCAATCAGCTGGGTATCCACCCCGTAGACCGTCGCCAGCGCGCTTTTAATCTGAGACGGCGTGTAGTCATGCGTCTGCAATCCGCGCACCGATGCGTCAATCAGCTTTCGCAGTACAGGGATATCTGTAGAAACGGCCGGGCGTATGCGGATCGTCATAGTCGCGACTACGTCTTCTTGGGGAATGTAAAACAGAAAGTCTACGGCTTTTCATCCGCAAAATGGTGGTGCGATGCCACCCGCTGGAGCTTGGGTGCATCTAGGAAGATGACCGTTTGTGAAACAGACCGACCGAAGATGAACAGCGTCAGGGACGCTTGCAGAGGCTGTAAGGCGGGGAAGCCAATCTTTTTGCTGTTTCGACTGGCGGAGTCGACGCTGGGACCGGCTGTGGGCCCGTTCCAGTCAGTCATGCAAGCGTCACGGTCTTTGTAAAATCCGAAGAGTTATTCCGAAGCCCAACCCAGGAAATCCTATCTACCCCTTGTCATTCCGAAGCCGGTTTTACCGGCGAGGAATCTGCTTTCCGCCTGAAGCTCCACAGCAGATTCCTTGCGCGATAACCCAGCGCTCGGAATGACAAGTTTTCTAGCGTCAGAACGACGGGGCCGGCCAGGGCCTTGTTGTGGAGGGGTGAGCGGGGGGAGGCAGTACCGGTGCAGTTTGTCACTACACGATTGTGTCATCCTGAGCGTGGCCGTTTTTCGGGCGGAGCGAAGGATCTCCCGCTTAACCGGCCTAATGCGCAAGCCAAACTGCCGAGATTCACGCGGCGGGCTTAGTGCCGGGAGGCTCGATGGCCAGAAATTCTTCCGCGAAGCGGCGGCTGTAATTCTCCAGCAGAGTTTGAATTCGCGCCGGGTCGGACGAGCGCAGCACGAGGCCGGCATGATGGCGTCGCTTGAGGCGTAAGGCAATTTCAGGATCGTTGTAGGCCGAAGTGTCCGGATCTTCCTGTCGGGCGAGCGACAGTATCAATCCGGCATAATCGCCGCGTACGGCAGGGAGCCGATAAGGTTCCTTGCCGCCGGCGATTTCAATGCGGGCCCACTCGCGCCACAAATTGACTCCTGTAGCAACCTCAACCATTTCGCTGATATAAGCGCCACCCACCCGGGCCGCACATTCCAGAAAATAAAAATGTCCGTCGCTGCGGGCGCGGATGAATTCAGCGTGTGAGACTCCGCGTATCAGTCCAAGCGCCTGGATCAGTTCGCGGTTCAGGCTACGCAGGGCATTCGCCTCCTCGGAATCCTCAGACAGCAGATACGTAGTGAAGATGCCGCCCTTCTGCGCCACCGCCATCGGCGGCTGTCCATAGCGGCTGACACTCGAGAACGCCACTTCCTGCTCGGAGACGACTGAATCGACGTGGTAGACATCTCCGGGAACGAATTTTTCCAGCAGAAACGAAGATTGCTGATCGCCGAGAGACTCGAGGATCGGCCACAGGGCTTCGGGCGCATCAATCAGCTTGATGCCGATGGCGGAAGCCTCCGACCTTGGTTTCAAGACCCACGGCCCGGGCACGTGGCTGAGGTAGTAGCGAATGTCGTCGTGATTTAAAACCGGAATGAAATCGGGAACGCGGATGCCATGTTCCAGCGCCTGCATCCGCATGGCCAGCTTGTCGCGGAAGTAGCGCGTAGTGGTAAGGCCCATGCCGGGTATGCGCATGTGCTCGCGCAGGGTGGCGGCGGTTTCCATATCGAACTCATCGAGCGCGACGATGCGGTCAATCTTCTTATCACGCGCCAGGTATGTGACCGCTTTCACGATTTCCGGCAAGGGAAGGTCGACAGGGATATAGAAGACGTCGTCCAGACTTTCACGCGGCCAGTCGGCATGGCGCAGGGTCTCTGCCGTCAACAGGAACACACGGCAGCCCTGACGCTTGCACTCGCGCATGAATTCCTGTCCCTTTTCGTAGGTGGTGATGCAGAGAAAAGTGAGCGGCGCGGCTTCCGCCATGGGGCCTCCCCAACAGGCAAAAGAATATATCACTCAACACAGGACTGATGCCGATGGAGAGGTGAAGAGGGACTAATCGAAAGCTGGCTTTCCGCGCGGTTCGCGTAGCCATCGTGCGTGTTTCAAGGATGATCGTACAAATCGAGAGTGACCGGCTCTTGCCCGGGGATTACGTGCCTTTCGATCAGACGGAAGTTTCGATCGAGAGTGGAGTTAACGATCGCGAACCTCTCGGGATGAACAAAATCGAGAAACTGCACCAGCCACACCCGTTTGCTGCCCGCTGTGACCAAATTAATTTCTTCGGGACTCAAAGGCTGCCACTGGGCGGGAGGATACAAAGTGTCTGGCGCCGTGGCGACACGATGCTCATCGTGGGCGCGGCGAACGTAATAGCGATAGCAATAGTTGTTCGGAATGTAAAAGAAGACGCCGTCCCCGGGTTCCTGATGCTCGAGCAAATAGGCAACCGCCGAACGCCAGTCAGCGTTCGGTACATATTCGTAGTTTACGGGCCGTTGCATCGACACTACCGACAGAGCGATCACCAGGACGCACGCGGCCGCTCCTGCCAGGCGTTGCGTCCGAGAGGCATTCAGCAAATTCGTAATGCCGCGCGCGGCGAGAATAATTAATCCCGGGACACACATCACCAGCATGTAAGGGGCGAAGAGCGGCTTGATCGGCGTCGCCGCCAGCGTCAGTAGCGGAGGAAGCACCAGCCATAGCCCCAGCGTTCGCAGTGCCCAGCCCTCTTTTTCGGATCGACCACCTGGCGGCACGAATGCGAAAACGCAGAGGGTCAAGTACAGAACGGTCAAGAAAGTGCCACCCTGCCCGGTCACCAGGTGCAGGAATCCGCTGATGTCGGTCCATGTGGGCTTCAGAAAATCGAGTTGGTCCGAGTGGTGCAACAAAACGAACAGTGCCATGGGGGCAATGAGATGTTCAAACACAAGGGCGACCAGGAGAATCTTTCGGCCTTCGACTTTGAACGGCTTGGGCAAGATGATGGCGACTGCGAAGGCAGAGAGAACGAGGACGGCGAAAATGTGGGCGTAAACGCATAGCGCTGCTGAAACCGCGAACAGTGTCCAGTCCCGAGTGCTCTGCGATTCCATCGCGGAAACCATCACGTACATGGTCAGCAGAAGCAGGAAAAGCAGCAGGCTGTAAGAGCGGGCCATCTGAGAGAAAGCGATGTGATAACCATGGACGCTCAACAAAGCTGCAGCGACCAGTCCGGTCAATCGGCTGAATAGACGGGCTGCCAGCGCATACGTCGCCACAACCGTTAGCACTCCGAAGATCATCGAGGGCAGGCGCAGCATGAATTCGCTGTCGCCAATGTGGACCCACGCCCGCAACATGAAGTAATAGAGCGTCATGTTGCCTTGGTAGTGCCACAAGGTGTGCAGAAAGGCGTTAAACGGCATGGTCGCGAAGAGGTCGCTTGCAGCTTCATCAATCAGCAGGCTGGCTGCGCCTAATGCATGCAGGCGCAACACCGCGCTGATAACCACTATGCCGCCCAGGACCAGCGCAGTGCGCGCCGGAGAAAGATTGAGGGCCTCGCCTCGTGCGGGTGTCACTTACTGCCTCACTGACTGGTACGAATTAGGACTCGCGCCGAGTAAATTGCGGCCGTTGGAAAAGACCTGTGAAACCTGGGAACCGCAGGGAGAACCTAATTCGGCAAATTATGATGCTAAGAACCTAACACCCGTAAGCTGTAGAAATTGACAGGGGGTCGGAATACCGTCCTGAAGCTGTTACTTTGCCCTACCGCTGCCCACCCTCCGCCGTGGAGGCGAAGGGTGGGACACCGCGGCTGGCGCCGCGTGAAGGTTGGAACTCTTAACGCCGCCAGTACGGACGGCGTTCTACAAACACACGATGCTCATAGTGCGGAGCAAAATACGGACGACCGTAGAAGCCTGTGCGATAGCCCCATCCCGGACGAACGTAGTCGGACCGTAGAAGTAAGGAGCCGGCCGGTACGCAACATAAGGAACAGGCGCGACATACCGGTACGGGCGAACGTAAACCGGGCGCGGATACACTGGCCCGATCGCAACCACCACGCCGGCGTGCGCCTGCGGGGGATTGAAACAGATCAGCATTACCACTAATCCAAACAGTGAAAGTGCGGTTTTCTTTAACATCTGAGCACCCTCCATTCCTCATATGGATTAAACCCCGCCAGTCGGAAAAGTTGTTTTCTTAAGCCAACCTTAAATCAGTGGTTTGAATGGGTTACGGGCAGGCAGTCCGGGCGCAATTTATCTATTCATCTATAATTCCCCAGCCATGAAACTGCGAATCTGTCCCTTCCTCTTGTGGTTGAGTTGCACCCTGATCGCGGGTCAGCCGATGCTTGCGCAGGACCGCTCCTACGGCCGCTCAATGGTCATTAATGACGGCGGCATCGTTGCCACCAGCCACACCCTGGCTTCGCAGGCCGGAGCGCAGATTCTGGCGCGGGGCGGCTCGGCCATTGACGCAGCCATCGCGGCGAACGCCGTGCTCGGTGTCACCGAGCCCATGATGAATGGAATCGGCGGCGATCTATTCCTGCTCTATTGGGACGCCAAGACCGGAAAGCTGTACGGCCTGAATGCCAGCGGATGGGCGCCGCGCGGGCTCTCGATTGCTTATCTGAAACAAAAGGGAACGCTGCAGATGCCGCAGGCCGGCATTGACAGCGTCACCGTACCCGGCGCAGTCGACGGCTGGGCCAAAGCCCACGCCCGCTTTGGAAAACTCCCCTGGAAAGACCTCTTCACTCCGGCGATCTATTACGCCGAGCATGGCTATCCCGTGCCCGAGTTGATCCATGATTTCTGGGAAGGCGATGAGCAGACCTTGAAACAGACGCCCGAGGCGGAGCGGATTTTTCTTCCCGGCGGCAAGGCTCCCGAGATCGGCGAGATGTTCGCCAATCCGGACTTGGGCAAAACTCTCCGGCTGCTTGCAGAGGGTGGCCGTGACGTCTTCTATCGCGGCGAAATCGCGCAGTCGATTGTCAGCACATCAGCGGCCCTCGGCGGGACCATGCAGGCCGACGATCTGGCGGAGTTTTCAGCGGAGTGGGTGGAGCCCATTTCGATCACCTATCACGGCTGGAAAGTTTACGAGCTGCCACCCAATGGACAGGGCATGGCGGCGCTCGAAATGTTGAACATCATGAGCACGCTGCCGCCGGACAAGGCTGGTCCGCTGGCGACCATGGAGTTGCACAACCGCATCGAGGCGATGAAGCTGGCATATACCGACCTGTACCGCTATAACGCCGATCCGCGCTTCGCGAAAGTGCCGGTCAAGGGATTGCTGGCGGAAGACTATGCGAAACAACGCGCGACTCTGATTGATCCCGCGAAGGCAAACTGCACGCCAGCCAGCGGGTCTCCGGCCAGAAGCGACACAACCTACCTGGCCGCCGTGGACAAAGACGGCAACATCGCATCGCTCATACAGAGCCTCTACGATGCCTTCGGCTCCGGCGTTGCGGTGAAGGGCAGGGGCTTTATGTTGCAGGACCGCGGCGGACTATTTCTGCTCGATCCCAGCCATCCCAATGCGCTCGCGCCCCGGAAGCGGCCCTTTCACACCATTATTCCGGCCTTCATGGAACAGGGCGACACGCACATTGGATTCGGCATCATGGGTGGCGCCAACCAGCCGCTGGCGCACGCCCAGTTTGTTTCAAATATTGTCGACTACGGCATGAACATTCAGGCGGCGCTCTCCGAGCCGCGCTTTACTGTCCACCCAACAGAACTGGGAATTGGTTGTGATGTATTGATTGAATCGCGAGTGCCGCAGCCGACTTTGAAAGAGTTGGAACAGAAGGGGCACAACTTCAAAGTGAGGAAGGAATATTCAACCGCCATGGGACGGGGACAAGCGGTGATGCACAACTCCAAAAGCAATGTGAACTTTGCCGCCTCGGACCCGCGAGCAGACGGCTCGGCCGAGCCAGAGCCGGTACCGGCGCCGCAACACTAGAGGCGTCGCTTGATGGAGTTTGTTGAGCTGTAATATGTTCCGGATGGCGCTACCTTGCGTGAGCTAGAAGCTAACGGAGAATCTTGCATGAAAGAATTTGACGGCAAAGTTGCGATTGTCACCGGCACCACCGGCATCGGACGCGCGATCGCCAAACGCTTTGCGGCAGGCGGCGCCAACGTTCTGGCTTGCGGGATTGAGGCGTCCGCGAACCAGGCACTGGCGAATGAAGCCAAAGCCGGCGGGCTGAGTTTGCACGTGCAACAGTGCGATGTAACTCAAGCGGACGCGGTGCGCGCGGCGGTGTCGAGAGCGGTGAAGGAACTTGGCGGCCTGGACATCGTCGTGAATGCGGCTGC
This sequence comes from Terriglobia bacterium, assembly GCA_963812835.1. Lineage (GTDB taxonomy): Bacteria > Acidobacteriota > Terriglobia > Terriglobales > Acidobacteriaceae > JAIQFF01. Next base: position 89,825 of record CAWEWN010000003.1, on the reverse strand, counting down.
GTTTCATCCTTTTGGCACCGCAGTGGAAACGGACCTCGAAACCTGGAACCGCTGCCTGATGGTGAACGTCGGAAGCATTTATCTGCTCGCGCATTACGGAGTGCCGGAGATGAAAAAGCGGGGCGGGGGAGCGATCATCAACCTGGCGTCAGTGCAGGGACACGCCTGCCAGCGCGGTGTGGTGGCGTATGCAACATCCAAAGGCGCCGTCCACAGCCTGACGCGCGCCCTGGCGTTCGACCACGCACCCGACAACATACGAGTGAATTCAATCAGCCCGGGTTCGATCCGCACTCCGATGCTGGAGCGCTCGGCAGAAAACTTTGCACCCGGCGTGCCGATCGCAGAAGTATTTCAACGCTGGGGACAGGCTCATCCGCTGGGCCGCATTGGGACGCCCGAGGAAGTTGCCGAACTGGCTGCATTTCTGGTGTCAGATAAAGCGTCGTTTTGTACCGGCGGCGACTACCTGGTGGACGGCGGGCTGCTGGCGGGGATCGGCGTCCAATGACTTCAAAACCCATAACGTCGCAACCAGTTTGTGTCGCGCCAACCGGCGACCGCTGCGGCGAAGGTGCGGTCTGGCACGCGGCGCATTCCGCGGTTTACTGGACCGACATCAACCGCTTCCTGATTCATCGCTACACGTTGGATGATCAGTGCGTGCGCAGCTGGTTTTTCGATCAGCCCGTGACCGCAATCACGTTGACCGACCGTGAGGACGTGCTCGCAGTAGTGCTCGGCTCCAGCGTAATTTTATGGGAGCCCGCTTCGGATCTTTGCCACGAACCAATTTACAACCTGGAGGGGTGGCCCGGCGTGCGTTTCAATGACGCCCGCGTCGATCCGCGCGGCTCGCTGTGGGTGGGCTCGATGCGCAACAATGTGAACCCGGACGGATCGTCGCATGATGTGGCCGGAAAAGATGGCATTCTTTTTCGGATCGACCCGGACGCCACCGTGACCGTTTGCCGGCGAGATGTGGGGATCTCCAATACCGTGGCCTGGAGCCCCGACGGACGCCGTTTCTATTTCGGAGATTCCCTCGCGAATACGATCTGGATCTACGACTACGAGCGTGTCACGGGAGTGATTTCAAATGAACGTGTGTTCTTCGCGAACTTCGAGCGCGGATTGCCCGATGGCTCAGCCGTGGATGCCGAAGGCTACCTGTGGAACTGCCGCTACTATGGCGGATGTATCGTTCGCGTTGCGCCGGATGGCAAGATTGATCGCGTGATCGACATGCCGGTCACAAATATCACCACCTGCACCTTCGGAGGCCACGATCTGAAGACGCTTTTCGTCACCACCGCATTGGCCGGAGCCCCTGCCGGTGACCGGTTGGGTGGCGGACTGTACGCGATCAAATGCGAAGTCCGCGGCCAGGCGGAAAACAAATTCCGGATATTCGGAAGTTAGGTTTTCTTTGCGACCTCTGCGGTTCTTCTTTGCGAACTTTGCGGTAAAAAGCTTTTGACCGCAGAGTTCGCAAAGAAAAGCCGCGAAGGTCGCAAAGAAAATATTAGGAGTGCAGTTTCCGGAATGTCTCCAGGCATTTCTTCGCCGTATCGAATTCGGAGAACCTGCTACCTTCCTGTTCGACCAGATAATATTCGATCCCACCAACGCTTTCGGCTGCGGCGAAGATTCCCTTCCAGTCCGCCATGCCTTCACCAAACAGAACCGTGTAGCCCTTGTCAGCTCCGGGCGCCCAGTCTTTGCAGTGAATGGATTTAATTCGTCCCGGGTTGGCACGGATCCATGCCACTGGGTCAGAGCCCGCTTCCAGGCACGTGCCTATGTCGAACTGCAGCGCGACCGATGGCTTCGTATTCTTCGCCAGAATTTCAATCGGGCGCTTGCCGTCTACTGGAGTGAATTCAAGCTCGTGATTGTGATAGCCGGTCTTGAGGCCTGATGGCGCGAGTTGGTCAGCCGTCGGAATTCAGAGTGTCGGCAACTTCCTTCCATCCATCCAGACCTGGTTTGGGTTGCGAGCTCGACATAATTACATACTTGCTTCCCAGGATCTGGTTCATGTCGGCCGCGCGCTTGAGTTTGTCCGGAGTGAAATAAGAGCTGCTGTTATGCGTCGAGAAGCAGCGAACGCCCAGGTCGTCCAGTAGCTTTCTCATCTCTTTCGTCTGAGCTTCTGTCCAATCGAAATATGGCGCATAAAATTCTACGCACTGGTATCCCATTTGCGCGACGGTGCGAACGGTACCGGAGAGATCGTCCTTCAACGCGTTGCGGACGGAGTAAAGTTCGAGGCCGACTGGAACCGACGTGGCCGCAAATGCACGCAGCGATAGCGGCAGCATGGCGGACATTGCGAGAAAAGACCGTCGGGAGAAAGTGTGGGTCGACATAGAGCGCATCCTAACTCAAAATCTTGCGGACTTCATAGGGATTTGAGCGGACGTTTGTGCGCCAATCCGGAATTCTGAGGTGTTGGAATGGTTTTGGTTTTAGGGTGGAGCAGCGCTTTAGCGCTGCATTAGAGCTTTGTTACGATGCGGCTTCAGCCGCTGAGGTACCTCAGGGGCTGAAGCCCAGCGCACCGGCGGACGTGGTTTGCAGGCCTGAAGGCCTGCTCCACCCTGAGAAGCCCCCGCTGGCTACACTGTCCCAATTACGCGTTCGTGACGCCCGCCGAACAACCTAGCTAATCCCCAACTTCTTCTGCATCTCTTCCAACGACAAGCCTTTGGTCTCCGGATACACAAATAGCACCACAAAAAACTGCAGCACCATCATCGCGGAGAAAAAAACGAAGGGATAAGCGCCCGACGACGCGGCCATCAGCGGAAAGATGAGAGAAATGGCAGCGTTCATGAACCAGTGCGAGAAGCTGCCCAGGCTCTGTCCCTGGGCGCGCACAGAGTTGGGGAAAACCTCAGAGAGGTAAACCCAGATGACTGCGCCTTGAGAGAATGCGAAAAACGCGATGTAGCCAACCAGGAGCCAGACCAGCAGGCTCTGGTGCTGGTTGGTAAAGAAAATCACTGACACTCCAGCCAGGCATGCAGCCGTTCCGACCGATCCGACCAGCAGAAGAGTCTTGCGACCTAGCCGGTCAATCACCGACATCGCAATCATCGTGAAAAGCAGGTTGGTCGCGCCGATCGCCACCGCTTGCAGGTTGCCGGAGACCTTGCTGAAGCCGGCGTGTCCGAAAATGTCATTCAGGTAATAGAGGATTGCATTGATACCCGAAAGCTGATTAAAGATCCCAATGCTGACCGCAAGAAAAATCGGGAAGGCGAACTTTCGAGAGAAGAGTTTCTCGCTCGCGCGGCTCTGCTCCTCGCCGATGGAGGCGACAATCTCCTGCAGATCATGTTCGTAGTTCTCGTCTCCCGTCGCCTGGAGGACTTCACGGGCTTCAGCCACTCGTCCCTTCTTGACCAGCCAGCGCGGGCTGCGCGGAATGGTGAACAGCATGACGAAAAACAGCGCGGCGGGAATTGCCGTCACGCCCAGCTCCCAACGCCATTCCGTGGCGCCGAAGTGTTGCAGGCTGATGACGTAGTTTGAGAAGTATGCGACCAGAATTCCGAACACGACGTTAAACTGAAAGACTCCCACCAGGCGTCCGCGCAATTTGGCTGGAGCAATTTCCGCGATATACATGGGCCCCAGCACCGAGGAGCCGCCCACGCCCAATCCGCCGATGAAGCGAAAGACGACCAGGGCGTACCAGTTCCACGCGAAGGCGCAGCCCAGACCCGAGATCAGATACAGAACGGCCATCACCCGCAGGCTGTCGCGCCGCCCGAAACGTTCGCCCGGAAATCCCGCGAGCATCGCGCCCAGAACCGTTCCGAAGAGCGCGCTGAAGACGGTCACTCCCAAAAGAAATGGCGTGAGGCTGTAGGTTTGGGTCAGGGCACTGGTGGTGCCGGAGATGACCGCCGTGTCGAATCCGAAAAGTAGGCCGCCCGAGAGCGGCCACGACCGTACTCTTCAGCAACGTTCCATTGAGCTTCATGCGGACTCCAGCCTGTCAGAAATGTGGCCCGGCGAACTTCTGGACAGTGCAAGCCGCCCACAAGTTATCACAGAGCAAACTTCAATTCATTGGACGCAGCAACCATTCACGCGAGAATATGGATGAGGAGGCTGAATGGACCGCTCAAATCCCTCAAAGATAAAAGCCGTGATTCTGGACTACGGCGAAGTTCTCTGTTACCCGCCCACCGCGGAAGAAATGGGACGCATGTCGGCCGCGTTTGGGATGGCCCCCGTCCCTTTCCGCAAGCTTTGGGACCGCGACCGGCTGCGCTATGACCGCGGCGATGTTTCTCCCGAGGAGTATTGGTCTCGTGTAGCAAAAGATACCGGCACGCAACTAACAGCCGAGCAGATCGCCCAACTCCGCCAATGGGACCTTGAAATGTGGGGCCACGACAACCCGACCATGGTGGAATGGGTGAGGCAGATGCATTCGTCGGGAATCAAAACTGGACTGCTCTCCAATATGCCCCACGAAATGGTCGGCTATGTGCGACAGAAATTCGCGTGGCTGGATCAGTTCGATCATCTGACATTCTCGGCAGAGGTGAGCCTGATCAAGCCCGACGCGGCCATTTACGAACACAGTCTGCGCGGAGTGGGAGTGCCAGCGTCCGAAGCGCTTTTCGTGGATGACAAGGAGCAGAATGTTCAAGGAGCACGCGCCGTGGGAATGCGCGCGGTCCGCTTCCAATCGATCGAGCAACTCGCTGGCGACCTGAAAGAACTGGGGTTTCCTATTCTGCCCGCCGACAAGTAGCGCCGGCGTCCCGCCGGCTGGCACGGGGGCGTCCCGCCCCCGATTTACGCGACTGCTCTGTGCGGTGCTCGTCGTATTGCACTCTTCGATTATGCTGAGGGCAGGTGGCGCTAGGTTCACGCGGCCGAAAGACCGACATCCATCTGATAAAACTTGAATGTGTTTTCCTCGCCCGGGTGCTCGGCGGCCACCGCCTGGTAACGATCCAGAACATCGGTGACGAAGGCCGGCCTTTCGCCTTCCGGCAGAAATTTTGTCCATTCGACGAAAGTCACCGAACCAAAAGCCTGAAACGCAGAGCGGGATTTGAAATCCCAGGATTTGTCCTGCGTGTGAATGCGACGGACCCGAAAGCCGTAGCGCTCAGCTAACGTCCCATACTGTTCCGGCGTCAAGTGGAGATAGGGGTCGTGAAACTCCTGGAAATAGTGCGCCCAGCGGGGAGAGCGACGCGTCTCCTCGATCACATTCTCCAGACTCTTGCGTTTACCGGCGGGGACCAGGCGGAGTTGTGCCAGGCCGTCGGATTTTACGACCGCGCGAATCTTACGCAGCGCCTGCTCCTGCTCCGGTATCCAGTGAAGCGCGTTGAAGGAGACGACGAGATCAAATTCTTCCTTGAACGGAAGACGGCGCGCGTCGGCCACTTCGAATCGAAGGTTGGGCCGGACCGTGGGACCGAAGTGGCTGGACGCGAACGCAATCATATCGGCCGACGAATCTACGCCTACGACAGCTCCCTGAGGAACACGAGTCGCAATTTCTGCCGTGACTTTCCCATTGCCGCATCCCACATCCAGAACCCGCTCGCTCCCCTTGAGATCGAGAAGCGAAAGCACTTCCTCAGCCATCGCCTGCTGAAGTCCCGATAGTCTGGCGTATTCAGGCGCGTCCCATTCGGTCATGTTTCGCCTCGTGCGCTTGGGCCGGGTTAATGTGTAGTCCAGAAGCGGGTGATGTCTTCCAACGTGCGCCCTTTGGTCTCCGGCACCAACCAGAGTACGCACAACAGATTCAGCAAGGCCGCGGCGCTGAAACACCAGAAAGTGCCGTCGCTGCCCAGATGTTTCTGCATGAGCGGGAAAAGCTGATTGCCCAGATATCCGACGACCCACAATGCGGTTGTGGCAATCGACATGGCGCGTCCGCGAACCTTGGTCGGATAAATCTCGGAGATGATGACCCAGCAGGCGACCCCGTTACCGAAGGCATGGCCGGCCACAAACGTCATCACGAAAATCAGCACGGCCAGCCCGCTGCCGTGAACGTGATAAAACCAGCCCACCATTGCGAACGAAACAGACTGCAATAGCGTGCCGGCGAGAATCAGCTTCTTGCGTCCGGAGAGATCAACCAGCCACAGGGCGAACAGCGTGAACACAAGATTCACCAGGCTGACCAGCACCGACTGACGGAAAGCGTCGCTGGTGGCCGTTCCGGCAGACCTGAAGATTTCCGGAAGAAAAGAAAACAGAGGCGTGATGCCGCTCAGCTGCGAAAATCCCGCCAGCATGATTCCGATCAGCAGGGGCCGGCGAAACGTGGTGAACAGTTCGGAGAGATGTCCTTCTTCGAGCGTGAGCGACTCCTGAATCTGCCCGGCTTCGGCCAACGCAGTGGTCCGGTCGTTTATTTTCGAGAGCACGGCCAACGCGTTTTCCCGCCGGCCCATCTTCATCAGCCAGCGCGGGCTCTCCACCGCGGGCACGATGGTCGCTCCGAACAATAGCGCGGGAATCACACCGACAAAAAACATCCAGCGCCAACCCACGGTCGTGTTCCAGGCTTCATCTCCCATGCGCTGGATCAGCATGTTGACGAACACGGCGGCCAGTATGCCGAGCACAATTCCCAGTTGGTACAAGGTCACCAGTCGTCCGCGAAGCCGGGCAGGAGCAATTTCGGCGATGTACATCGGCGCGATGATGGACGCCGCGCCAATTCCCAGTCCGCCAATCAATCTCCAGATCACAAATTGGTTGAGGCTGGCGGCAAACCACATGCCGAGCGACGACAACGCGAAACAGGCGGCACAGAGCGCGAGCCCTTTCTTCAGGCCGATGCGATCAACCACCGCGCCCGCGCCGGCGGCGCCGACGGTGCATCCGATGAGAGCGCATCCGGCAGCCCATCCGATGCCGGCGGCGTCGAGCTTGAAACACAGCGCCAGGTAGTGAATTGCGCCGCTGATGACGATGTTGTCGTAACCAAACAGCAGTCCGCCAAGAGCGGAGACGGAAGCGGCGATAATCAGAGGGCCCTTGGGCGGTGGAGCGCTAACGTTCGACGTGGCCGTCAAGATTTCCGGCCTCGCGAAAGCTCGCGTGCCTCGGACGGTTTTGTTGAAGACGTCTTCAGCATGGCCTGTGCGGCCAGAATGAAACCGATAGTGTGGGCCATGCCAGCGTGCCAGGGAGCGGCGCAAGTCATCTGCGGCGTATGGTCGGGAATCACAACGCCATCAAAATTGTTTTTCGCGAGGATGGTCAGTATGCGCAGCATATCCACGTCGCCTTCGTCGATGAAAGTCTCGCGATAGTTCGGCACCTTTCCCACCACGTTGCGCAGGTGGATGTACGCAATTTTTCCCTGTTGGCTGTAGCGATCGACCGCGTCGTAGATGTCGCCTTCCGTCATCTCGGCCAGCGTTCCCACGCAAAGCTCCAGAGCGTTGCTCCGGCTGGGGGCGAGATCGATCAAACGTTGATACATGGCGGCTGGTACACCAGGCGAGGCTGGCGCCGCATCGTCGGCATGGGAGGATCGTCGGGATGGGCCGCCAGGCGCACGCCGGATTGTTCGGCGACCGGAACCACGTCTGCCAGAAATCGTTCCAGGCGGCGCCATAATTCTTCATGGGAAATAGAAGGCAGCGTGCCCTGCGGTGCGTCCGGGTCGTACACCATGTTCCAGATCATTCCATTCGGAATAGGAACGTCTTCGGCGGGGCCATCCATGCCGAGGGTGACGGCATGTCCGCGCCCCAGCGGGGCGGTCACGCGGCCGCAGACGCCAGCCAGGCTAAAGTTGTATCCCAGGACCGGAATGCCCGCTTCCCCCATGCGTCGAATAATCGTCTTGACCTTTTCGATCTGCTGCGGCCGCTGCGGGCCGTCGAGAAGAATGTCGTGCCAGTGTGCCGGATCGAGATTCTCGATCGCCGCCAGTACCAGTCCCGCATCTTCAATCTCGCGGCGAAGAGTCTTCAGTTCCTCGACAGTCCAAAGTTTTTCAGGATCGCCGGCTCTTCCCCAGGGCTCATACTTTCCGCCCGAAGGTTGATTGTTGCGTGGGTTCGACGCGCCCTGGTTGAAATAGTCGACCAGGTGGACAACCACGTGAGTGCATCCGGCCTGGCGCGCGAAGTCGTAGTAGTCGCGCGTCAGCATGTGGCGATAAAGGCCCAGGCCAATTTTCATAAGCGATTGCCGATGCCGGCGCCGTAGTCGGGACTGAGTATCTGGCCATTGATCTCGCTGGCCAGCGGCGAGCAGAGAAACACGAACGCATCTGCGATCGACTCCGGACTGTTTCGTCTGCCCAGAGAAACCCGCAGGACGAATTCTCTGTAGGCGGGATCTTCGTCGAAGACTTTCAGCGAACTACCGGCCGCGACGTTTCCCGGCGAGACCACGTTGACGCGAATGCCAGTCTGCGGCGTACTCCAACGCCATGCAGCGGGCGAAATTTTCCAGCGCCGCCTTGGCCGAGGCGTAGGAAGGAATCTGGGTGTGCGGCACACGTGCGACATACGAAGACGTGAAGATCAGGTGGCCGGGAATTTTGCGCTCGATCCACTGCGCGAAGACGGCGCGGGCCAGATTGACCTGGGCGAAATAGTTGAAGCGGAAGATACGGTCGTAATCCGCTTCGGAAGTGGTCGCAAAAGGATGCAGCCCGCAGCCGCCGGCGTGGCCGAGAACAGTATCCAGGGCAGGGAAGCGATGGAAAGATTCCGTCACCACCCGCGCCAGCGCCGCGGAATCCGTAATGTCAGTTGGGAAATAAACGTATGAAGAGGCCGGAATTTTCCAGTCGTGCAGAGTTTGGCTGGCCGTTTCTTCTGGCTTGATGTCCAGCAGGATGAGCGTTGCGCCGGCTTCCACCAGTTTGCGAACCATCGGTTCGGCGATTGCGCCGAGAGCGCCGGTGATGAGGATCGATTTGCCGGACAGGTCGATGGATATCATTGCGGGTTAATAGAAAAGATCAGATCTCAGTTTCGGTTCTCGGTTCTCAGTTTTGCGATTACATGATGCCGTGTTTTTCGAATGCTGCCACCGCGCTGCTGCCTTCTTCCAGTGCTTTTCTGACCAGTTTTTCGCCGCGAACTTTTTCCAGAGCTTTGGCGAAAACTTCGTCGGCAGCCTCGGTCGGAATGACGCAGACTCCGTCGATGTCCCCGAAGAGAATGTCGCCGGGGCGCAGGCGAACGGCGCCGATTTCCAGCGGGACGCGAAAATCTACCACCTTGTAACGCGGCGAAGAATCCTGACCGTAAGGTCCCCAGGAAAAAGTCGGAAAATTCAGATCGAGGATGGCTTTGGTATCGCGCGTATAACCGTTGAGGACAGCTCCGCTCGCACCCAGCTTGCGTGCCCGGATGCTCATCAGCTCTCCCCACAATGCGTTGCGCGGTGATGACCCGGTGTTGACGTAAACCTCGTTGGGATGAAGATCATCGAGCGCTTCGAGCATCAGCCCGAAGGGCTTCGCCATGAGCTGGTTCGCGGTGCCCACAATCTTTTCGGCGAAGACATCGACGGCCAGCACCGGCATGGCGCGACCGACGACGACCATGTCAGCTCGCAGCGGGCGAATCTGGGGAGGCAGAAACTGGTGCTGCAGTTCCAGTTTGTCCATGACATCGCCCACCACGCAGGTAAACAATTCCCGCCGCACCAGAGCGAAGAGGTCGTCGTCATTTTTCCAGGGCTTCATGGTTGAGGCTGCTATTTTCCGCGCGCGAGTCGAATCTTCTCCACAAACTGTTTCGCCGTGTCGGTGACCAGTTGCAGATTGCCTTTGTCCGCGCCCGCGGTCAGGCTGCCGCCCACGCCGACCGCGACTGCCCCGGCCTTGATCCAGTCGCGCAACGTTGTCGACGCTGACGCCGCCGGTCGGCATCAGCGATGCCTGGGGCAGCGGACCTTTCACGGCCTTCACGAACGCTGGCCCCAGAGTTTCGCCGGGGAATAGTTTCACGATGTCGGCGCCGCACTCCATCGCGTCCACGATCTCGCGCATGGTTCCCGCGCCCGGCATATATGGAATCTGATAACGATTGCACAGGCGCGCGGTTTCAACACTCACCGACGGACTGACGATGTACTGGGCTCCGGCCAGAATGGCGATGCGCGCGGTCTCCGGATCGAGCACCGTTCCGGCGCCGATCAGAATTTCTCCCGACTTGTATTCCTTGGCGAGGTGCTTCGATCACCGCGGCCGCGCCGGGGACCGTGAAGGTGATCTCAATCGCTGCCGCGCCGCCGCGAGCACAGGCCTCCGCGATGCGCGTGGCCTGCTCCGAGCTATGGGTCCGCACGATGGCGACCAATCCCGATTCAAGTACTTTTCCAAGGACTTTGAGTTTGTGCATAGGTAGTGAGTGTTTGATCTGTCAGAAACTATTGTGTCCTTTCTGGTTGAGTCGCGGGATTCTGTAATTTTTGGAACTCCCTGCGTTTCGCGCTCTGCGTCCGCGGTCTTTCCCTGTTTACGATAAAGACCGGCAAGGGCGAAGTGAGTTTGAGCCGCGAGACTTGAACCCTTCTCGATGGAGAGCAATTTTGTCCACGCCTTTTCGGCGGCTGCCGGGTCGCCGGCCAGCGCCGCCGCCTTGCCCAGCGAGTACAGGGTCTCTGGCATCTCCGGCTGCAAACGATCGGCGCGTTGCAATTCTATTCTGGCTTCGCTGGCCTTACCCTGCTGCAACAGCGCGGTGCCCAGGCGATATGCGCCCTCGGCGTTTCCCGGCTGCAGTTTGGTCTGGGCGCGAAATTGTTCTTCGGCTTTGGGCCACTGCGCCGAGCCGGCGTAAACCAGCCCGAGTTCCAGATGCAGCTCCGGCGTGTCGGGCCGAAGTCGCAAAGCCTCGAGAAACTCTTTTTCAGCCTGGGGCATTTGCCGCAGCACAAAGTAGTTTTCCGCCAGCGCCTGATGGGCGCGCGCCGAATCAGGATACGCCGCTTGCAGCGTGTCAATCGCCTGCTTTGAAAGCAGTCCGCTGGCGCGACCAAGATAGTAAAGCAAATCTGGATCGTTAGGGTGCTGGGCCAGCGCAGCCTGAAGATTTTCTACCGCTGCCTGCAATTGCCCGGTCCCGATCTGCGCGATCCCCAGTGCCGTCTGCTCCTGGACCTTTTCCAGGTGCGGAATCGCCTCGGCGTTGTAGCCCTGCGCCAGCAGCGCGTATCCCAGCAACTGGTGCGCGCCCGCGAGGTTCGGAGACAATTCAACAGCCCGCTTGAGAGGAGCGATCGCGGCGCCGTAATCCTGGCGTTCCATATAGGCCTGGCCAAGATTCACGAAAGCCTCTGCCATCGTTGGCGCGAGTTCCGTGGCCTTCTTGAATTCGGCGATGGCAACGTCGAAGTGCCGCTGCTTCTCGGCCTCCGCGCCCGCCTGCAAATGTTGCAGCGCCTCGGGCGAGACCGTCTGCCAAGCCAGCCAGAACATCAACAGGATTCGGATCAAGGTTTCTCCGGTTCGCGGACTTCCAGAAATTGGTCGGCGTGAACGTCATTCAAGGTCTGGCGCGTTCCGGAAGGCCAGGCAATTTCTACTTTCGCAGTTTCGGCCGCTCCCAGTCCGAAGTGCAGCCGCTTGTCGCTCGATGAGAGATAGCTTCCGGCGGAGGTGGCGAATCGAGTCTGGCCGTTGACGCGGACGCGAGCGCCGAAGCCGTCGCGATTACTGCGCGTGCCGCGCAGCGAGATGACCAGCCAGTGTTGTTTGCCGCCGCGATTGAAAAAGACCTGTGGAGGCCCGCCCAGAACGGTCATGACCACATCCTGCCATCCGTCATTGTTCAGGTCGCCAAAGGCGGCTCCGCGGCCCGCGGCCGGAGACGTGCTGCCGGAATCAACGCGCTCGAAGCGGCCGTTGTGATTCATCGCCAACAGCGGCAGCTCCCAATAGTGCAGGGAAGGATCGATCTGCTCGACGTTGTCCAGAACGTGGCCCTGCGCGACGAAGAGATCCTTCCAGCCATCGTTGCCAAAATCTTCCAGGCCCACGCCCCATCCCGAGCTTCCGCTGGAGAGCACGCCCAGGCCGGTCTCGAGGCTGCCATAACTGAACGTGCCATTGCCCTCGTTATGATAGACGCCATAAATTTCGCGGGGAAGTTCCGTCACGATCACGTCCGGCCGGCCATCGTTGTCATAGTCCTGAAAAACCACTCCCATGCCGGACAATCGGCGTCCATCCTCCGACAGCGCGGCGCCGGCTTCAAGGGCCCGTTCGGTAAAAGTGCCGTCATGGTTGTTGTGGTACAGGTACTGCTGCATGCCATCGTTGGCGACGAATATATCAGTGAAGCCGTCGTCGTCGTAGTCGGCGAAAGCCACGCCCAGTGCCCGGCCCTTCTTGGCGGCAATTCCTGACTTCTGGCTGACATCGGTGAACGTGCCATCGCCGTTGTTGTGATAAAGAATACTGGTGGTCGCGGGAAATTCTTCCGGCGGACAGTAAGTGTGCCACTCTCCGCCGCAGGTCTTGCTGTGCTTCGTGTCCCACTCCATGTAGCGCGTGACGAATAGATCCAGCTTGCCATCGTTGTCGTAGTCGAAAAAGCCTGCTGAAACCGACCAGCCGCCCGCCGCGACGCCCGCCTTTGCGGTCACGTCCGTGAAAGTGCCGTCGCCGTTGTTGTGATAGAGAACATTCTTTCCGTAGCTGGTCACGTACAGATCGGGGAAGCCGTCATTGTCGTAGTCGCCGACGGCCACTCCCATGCCGTAATTGCCGTCTCCAGCGTTGCGCCAATCCGGCTTTTTCCGTGACGTCGGTAAAACTGCCGTCTTTGTTCTGCCGGTACAGGCGGTTCCAGTACAGCGGATTTTTGCGATCAAAACTTTCCGGCTGGCGCATGGGACTGGTTACGTGTCCGCCGTTGACCAGGAAAATATCGAGCAAGCCATCGTTGTTGTAATCAAACAACGCGACTCCGCCGGGCATGGTCTCGATCAGATACTTCTGCGGCGTGGGTGAATTTTGCAAAACAAAATCCAGTCCGCGCGGCGCCCTGATCTCGAAGAGGGACACCGGCGCAGCCGTCATCGCCAGCGCTATGCAGCAGACCAACAGCGGAATGAGAGCGAGGCGCGGCATGACGAACGGTAACGTGGGAACCTTCCGAGTTAGCATATCGCGCCGAAGCGATGATTGCACACAAGCGCACAGTCCATTGCGCGTGTCCATGGTCACGAAATCGCGGTCTGGGGCGCGAAAAAGTGATGATGTTTCATTCGCAATGCAACAGAGTGAAAGTGAGAAATCACGCATTTCATCTTTAAGTAATCGTTTACTTCGATGAGGGTCTTGCTTTGTTCTTGACAACGTTCTATCGGGTATGACAAAACGCGTGCAGCAATAGGGGTGTGACCGAAGTCCGTCCCAAGAAGGTCGGATCACCACAGGGTTTTTAATTCTGTGCACTTCGTGTGGGGGTGGGTTAATGATTTCTCGCCGAGCGCTTTTCGCTTCTACTTTCCTTGTCTGTTGCCTTCTCAACCTGCATCTTCGTTCAAGGTCAGTCAACCTACGGCTCGATCACAGGATTGGTCACTGATCCTTCCGGCGCCGCCATCGGCGAGGCGCGGGTTACGTTGACCAATCTGGGAACAGCGGAAAAGCGTATTCAGCCGACAGGCTCAGACGGCCTTTATTCGTTCGTGAACCTGATTCCGGGAAACTACCGGATTGAAGTTGAAAAGGCTGGCTTCAAACGGATCACGCAAGAGCCGGTCGTGGTGCAAGTGCAGCAGAGCTCGAAGATCGATGTGGCACTGCCCATCGGTCAGGCCACAGAGACCGTCGAAGTGACTTCTGAAACGCCGCTTCTGCAGTCGGAAACGTCGTCTCTCGGTCAGGTAGTCGAGCAGCGCAAAGCCAACGAACTGCCCCTGAACGGACGCAACATCTACAGTCTGGCAGCCGTGGCGCCGTCGGTGATTCCGCAGGGAAACACGACCGGTTCACCGGTCGGCAAGAACCCATTCGATTTTGCCAACTATCAGATTGGCGGTTCCTTCGCCAACCAGAGCGCGGAATATCTGGACGGACAGCCGCTCAACATCGGTTACATCAACCTGCCGCTGTTGACTCCGACGCAGGACTCGATCGCGGAATTTAAGGTGCAGTACAACAACCTGGGTCCGGAGTGGGGCAAGTTCTCCGGTGGTGTGATCAACCTGAGCACCAAGTCAGGAACCAACAAGTTTCACGGCTCGGCCTATGAGTACCTGCGCAACAAGGTCTTCAACTCCAACGAATATTTCCTGAAGGGGTCTCAGATCGCGGCCGGCATCAAGAATGAGCCACCGCCGTTTACCCAGAACCAGTACGGAGTGACCTTCGGTGGTCCCGCGATCAAAGACAAGACTTTCTTCTTCTTCAGCTGGGAAGCGTATCGGCTGCGGTCAGGCACGGTATTTACGACGACGGTTCCAACCGCCGCCGAGCGAACGGGTGACTTTTCCGCCGCTGGCGTACCGACTATCTTTGATCCACTCTCGGTCAATCCCGACCCTCTCACCACCGATAACACTCGCACTCCCTTCGCGGGCAACATCATTCCAGCGGGTCGCATCAATCCCACGTCGCAGTTCCTGCTCCAATTTATTCCACTGCCTACAAACGGTGCCTTGACGAACAATTTCATCAAGGCTGCCAGCACCGGCGGGAACGTGGACGAATATGTTGGCCGGGTGGATCAGAACATCAACGCCAGCAACCGTGTATTCGGACGCTTTTCCTACTGGAAGCTGTTGAGCCTGGCGCAAGACCCATTCGGTACCGGCCTCTGCAAGGATCGCTGCGCCGAGAACACTCGCAGCAAGAGTCTCGCCGTCGGTTACACCCACACATTCAGTCCGACGACAATTGCTGACTTCAACATCAGCATCAGCCGCTTCCACTATCTGCGCCTGCCCATCAATTCTGCGTTCGACGTGACCCAGGAGGGCTGGCCCGCTGCCTACAACGCCCTTGTGCCCGATACCGAGCGTACGCCTCTTACTCCTTGCTTTGGGGTCAGCGACACTAACATCACTTGCAGCCAGGGGCAGAGCTCAATCAATGATTTCAACACCCAGTGGAACTTCTCTCCGCAGATCACAATGATTCGCGGGCGTCATACCTTCGTTTGGGGTGGTCAACTTGAAGAGGGGTATGACAACTATCTGCAGACCAACACCGGAGGAGGCCTCATCTCCTTTAACGGATCGTGGACCCAGAGCCTGGCGCAGAACGCTCAGCGGCGCGACCGGCGGACTCGACTTTGCTGATTTCCTGCTGGGATACGGATTGGGGGCAGGGCGCTGCGTTCGGCAACCAGACCAACGGCTCACTGGTCATTTCAGGTCCAGTTTCAGGCAAGCAAACCTACCGGGCCTTTTATTTCGGCGACAACTACCACCCCACCAGCAAGCTGACTGTGAACCTCGGACTGCGCTATGAACTCCAGGGACCGTGGTCAGAACGCTTTGACAAGATGACCTATTTTGATCCTGGCGTCGCCAATTCCTCGGTTACCGGCTGCGGCGGGTGCCGGTGGTGCGTGTCCCGGAGACCTCTTCCTGGTCAAGACGGGCGTGAACGACGGCAGGAACAACCTGCCGCTTTCCAAGAAGGAATTCTCACCTCGGCTCGGATTCGCTTATAGCTTGGACCAGAAGACTGTGATCCGCGGCGGCTATGGAATATTCTTCATTCCGAACTACGTCTCGTTCGGAACGAATCCCTACATCGACCCGGTGAGCAGCGCAACCTCGCCGTTCTTCGCCAGCAACGACAAGGGACTGACTCCGGCCGGCCACGCTTGAATCAAAACACTTGCACTTTGCCGGCACAGAACTGCAGCCCTCGTCTGTCTCGGTCAGGGACCATTCAACACCGGAGCAACCCCCGGAACGGGCGCGAACAACCTGGTTGCCCGTAGCGGGCCGGAACCCTCAACCTAATGTCTCCTTGTACGGTCTCGCTCAGCAACCTCTTAACGCGACCGCATTCACGAAACAAAAGTACGGATATGTTGAGCAGTGGAATTTTGGTATCCAGCGCGAATTGCCCGGAGGGTTCTTTGCCGATGTGGCCTACGCCGGTTCACACGGCGTCCATCTGGAACAGTTCAACACCAACGTAAACCAGATACCGGATCGATTCATCAACCAGGCGCAGCAGCAGTTTGATGGCGGGACAGGCTGTCCCCGACATCGCTCAACCGGTTACGGCTTATCCCTTTAGCGTGCCTCTCGCCGGCAACTTGCAGCCCGGCAAGCTTACTCAAGGTCAGCTCCTCCGTCCTTTCCCTGCAGTATGCTGGGCTGCAATACAACGGCTTTGGCTGTTGCGGCAGCAGTTACAACTCGCTGCAGGCCACGGTCACCAAGCGCTTCCAGGGTGGCGGCACCATGCTGGTGGCCTACACCAACGCAAAACTGCTCTCCAACACTGACACTCTCACCTCTTGGTTAGAGGGCGGAACGTCGGGCGGCGTAGGCAGTATCCAGGATTGGAACAATCTGGCAGGCGAGCGTTCGATCTCTTCACAAGATGTTTCGCAACGCCTGGTCATCAGCTATGTGCTTGACCTGCCCTTTGGCCGCGGAAAGAAATACTTCAGCGGAGTAAACGGCGTCGCCGGTAAGGTGGTTTCGGGTTGGGGAATTGATGGTATCACCACCTTCCAGCGCGGGTTCCCGGTGAAGATTAGCTATGGCAAAGGGCAATGCTCTTTCGGGCGCTGGCCTCGGCATTGGCAGTCTCAGACCGAATGTCGTACCGGGTTGCCACAAGGAAGTTTCCGGAAGTCCCACCGCCAAACTGGGTGGGTGGTTCAACACGGCCTGTTTCACTGATCCTGCGGCTTGGAGCTTCGGTGATGAGTCGCGTGTCGATGCTACCCTCCGTCAGCAGGGCATCAACAACTTCGATTGGGCAGTATTCAAGAAGACCGCCATCGGTGAATGGGGCAACATTGAGTTCCGTACCGAGTTCTTCAACCTCTTCAACCATCCTGCAGTTCGGACCGCCTAACGGCACCTGCTGTACTGCGAACAATCCTAACTTCGGAGTTGTGACCAGTACGATCGGCAACGCTCAGGCTCGTTTGATACAGTTCGCCTTGAAATTCGACTTCTGAGACTTGGGTTATTCCGGACCAGGCGTCCCTGCCTGGTCCGTTTTTTTTGCCCAAGCGACTACTCGCCCCGAAAAACGCCCATACCGAATTGGCTGTTCGGCTTGCGCCTGATTTACAATCCATTCCGCTCGTGCGCTTGCCCATCCCGAAGGGGTCAATGAAAACCACCCAGACCATCGACTACTCCGAAGCCAAACAAATCATCGACCGGATCGTGGAAAAGGCGTTGCATCAGAAAAAGGCTGCCGTGATTGCAGTGGCCGATTCGCACGGCGAGCTGATCGCCTTCGCCCGCATGGACGGCGCTCCGGTCTCTTCCATCCGCATCGCAGCCAACAAGGCATGGACCGCCGCGCGGGAGCGCAAATCGACCCAGGACATCGGAGAGAAGGCCCGGCACCCCGAGAAGGGCCACGACATCGCTTACTATGGCGATCCCAAGTTTGTGGGATGGGGCGGCGGCATCCCAGTGTGGAGAGACGGCGAGGTAGTTGGCGCCGTGGCCGTCAGCGGCCTCTCCTCAAGCGAAGACGTAGTGCTGGCGACCCTCGGCGCCGAATTGGTGGCAGGCAAGGAAAAAAAGCACAGCTAAGAAGCCATAAAGCGGAGGAATTTCTTCGCGTCCTTTGCGGGGTTCCTTTGCGAACTTTGCGGTAAAAGCTCTTGACCGCAAAGTTCGCAAAGAAAAGCCGCAGAGGTCGCAACAGAAAATACGGACAATGTCCAGAGACGACTGTAACTTTCGGCGAAATCATGTTGAGGCTCGCGCCCCCCGGGTTCGAACGCATTCTTCAAACCGGGCAGTTCGTCGCGACATTCGGCGGCGGCGAGGCCAACGTGGCGGTCGCGCTCTCCCAGTTGGGCCTGCCCGCGGCGTTTGTGACCGTACTACCTGAAAAGAACCCGATTGCCGATGCCGTGGTCGGTGAACTGCGCCGCTTCGGCGTGGATACCTCCAGAATCGTGCGCGGTAAAGGGCGGATGGGCGTCTACTACGTCGAAGCCGGCGCCAATCAGCGTCCGTCGAAGGTGGTCTACGATCGCGAGAACAGCGCCATCGCGCTGGCCAAGCCCGGAGCCATCGACTGGGACCGCGCCCTGGAAGGCGCAGGCTGGTTCCACGTAACCGGCATTACTCCCGCCATCAGCAGTTCGGCGGCCGACCTCGCGCTTGAGGCGGCGAAGAAGGCGCAGGCCAAGGGAATCACGGTTTCCTGCGATTTGAACTATCGCAAGAACCTGTGGAAGTGGGGAAAGCCCGCCGCGGAAGTGATGCGCGAGCTGGTAAAGAATATAGATATCGCCATCGCCAACGAAGAAGATGTGCAGATGGCGCTGGGCATCGAAGCTGAAGTGGACGTGCACTCCGGCAAGCTTGATCGCTCGCAATACGAGAAGCTGACCGCCAAAGTCCTGGCCGAATATCCAAACCTGAAAGCCATCGCAATTACGTTGCGGGAATCGAAGAGCGCATCGCACAACGGTTGGTCGGCTTGTCTCAATGACCGGCAGAAGTTCAGCCTCAGCCGCTCCTACGAAATCACTCACATTGTGGACCGCGTGGGCTCGGGCGATTCTTTCGCCGCGGGACTGATCTACGGCTTTCAAGTACTACCCACCCATCAGGAGGCGCTCGAGTTTGCGGTGGCGACCAGCTGCCTTAAACATTCCCAGCAAGGGGATTTCAGCCGCTCCACCGCGGATGAAGTCAACGCACTGCTCAAGGGCGATGGCTCGGGAAGAGTGCAGCGATAAAAACCCGTAAAAGCGGAGGCGCCACGATGCGCAGGACCTTACGTATTAAAGCCCAAGGATTGCTGCCCTTCTTCTACTTTTCGTTCTCCCCGCGCTATGCCAGGCACCGCAACCCTCTTCGGCTGACATCGATGCCCGCGCTGACTCGCTGCTCAAGCAGCTTTCTCTGGAAGAAAAAGTGGACCTGATCGGTGGCGTAGACGATTTCTACATTCGCGAAATCCCCCACATTCATCTCCCCCGGCTGAAGATGTCGGACGGACCGATCGGCGTCCGCAACTACGGGGCCTCCACTGCCTTCGGTGGCGTCGGAATGGCGGCGGCCTGGGACCCCGAGTTGGCGCAGCGAGTAGGAAAAATCGTCGGCGAAGACGCGCGCGCCCGCGGTGTCCACTTCATGCTCGGACCAGGAGTGAACATTTATCGCTCGCCCCGGAATGGCAGGAATTTTGAATATTTTGGCGAAGACCCTTTCCTCGCGGCCCGCACCGCGGTCGCCTATATAGAAGGAGTGCAAAGTCAGGGCGTCAGCTCAACGGTCAAGCATTTCATGGGCAACAACTCTGAGTTCGACCGCCACAACTCGGACTCCATCATTGACGAGCGCACCATGCGCGAAATCTATCTGCCCGCGTTCGAGGCCGCCGTGAAAGAAGCCGACGTGGGATCAGTGATGGATTCCTACAACCTCACGAATGGCATACATCTTACGCAGAGTGGAGCTTTCAACACTGACCTTGCCAGGAAGGAGTGGGGCTTCAAGGGCATCATGATGTCCGACTGGGATGCCACCTACGATGCCGTGGCCGCGGCGAACGGCGGGCTCGACCTCGAGATGCCGTCCGGAAAATTCATGAATCGCACTCTTCTATTACCGGCGATCCGCGCGGGCAAAGTCAGCGAGGCCACGATTGACGAGAAGGTGCGCCGCATTCTGCGCACCGCCATTCGTTTTGGCTGGCTGGATCGCGACCAGACCGACACGGCCATTTCCCGCCTCAATGCGGACGGAGATCAGGTAGCGCTCGAGGGGGCGCGATCGGGAATGGTTCTTCTGAAGAATGACGGCAACCTGTTGCCGTTGGACAAGGGCAAGATCAAATCCATCGCGGTCATTGGACCGGATGCCCACCCGGCGCAACCGGTTGGCGGTGGCAGCGGAGCGGTCCAGCCATTCGCGGCGGTGAGTTTCCTGCAAGGGATCGCCAACTATCTGGGAGCGGGCGCCAAGATCTACTACGCTGCCGGGGTGCCGACGCTGGAAGAAATGGCGGGCATGACCAAATTCACCACCGAAGCCAGCGGAGGCAAGGATGGCCTGAATGCTGAGTTCTTCGACAACGTGACCCTTTCCGGCACCCCGGCTGTCGCGCGTGTAGACAAGAAGGCAAGCTACGCTCCCGCGACAACAGACGGCATGGCCGCGAATGACGTTTCGATCCGGTGGACAGGCTACTTCACGCCCGGCACTCCCGGTGACTACGTGGCTTTCGTTCAAGGTCCTGGAGAGAACGGCGGCTACCGGCTGTATGTCGACAAGAAGTTGGTCATCGACGACTGGACCCAGGCCTACGCGTTTCTAAGCCAGATCAAAATTTCGCTGCCAGCCGGCCCGCACCACATCAATCTCGAATACTTTTGCCGGAAGGGCTGGGGCAAGCAGAAACTGACTTTCGGCATCGTGCGGCCAGAGGAGACATGGTCAGCGCCGAAGCCAAGGCCATCGCCTCACATGCCGATGCAGTCGTGGTCGCAGTGGGTTTCGACCAAAACATCGAAGGCGAGGCAGGAGACCGGATGTTCGTTCTGCCTCCCGGCCAGGACGACCTTATTAATCAGATCGCCGCCATCAACAAGAACACGGTCGTGGTCATGACCTCAGGCGGCGGCGTTGATATGAACGCGTGGGTCGATCACGTCCCGGGACTATTCGAGGCCTGGTATCCAGGGCAGGAAGGCGGCACCGCGCTGGCCCAATTGCTGTTCGGTGACTTCAGCCCGTCAGGCAGGTTGCCCATGACGTTCGACCGCCGATGGGAAGAGAATCCGACGCACGACACTTACTATCCAAAGAGTGGAGACAAGAAGGTGGCCTACACCGAGGGCGTGTTCGTGGGCTATCGCGGATACGACAAGTCGGGAGTGAAACCGCTGTTTCCTTTTGGCTACGGTCTTTCCTACACGACGTTTGCTTACAAGAATCTCACCATCACTCCATCAACGTCTGCGGACCAACCCGCCGAGGTGCACTTCGAAATCACCAATACCGGAAGCCGTCCTGGTGCAGAGGTCGCGCAGGTTTACGTGGGCGACGGCCACTCCAGCGTGCCTCGTCCCAAAAAAGAGTTAAAGGGATTCGCCAAAGTCAGCCTGGCTCCGGGCGAGACCCGGCAAGTCACGGTGAAACTGAACCGCCGCGCCTTCGCTTACTATGACGTCAAGAGCCACGACTGGAAGGTTGAGCCCGGCGACTTCGATGTGTACGTGGCGCGGTCCGCGGCGCAGATTGAACTGACCGGGAAGGTGGCGGTAAAAACGCCCTGATGCTAACGCCCTCGTAAAACGGGTATATAATCGCGCAATTCTTGGTGCCTGTAGTGGGGCGATGTGAAAATTCCCAAGTAACTTGTCATTCCGAAGCGCGGCTTTGTCGCGCGAGGAATCTGCTGTTTGCAGCCAGCGACAAGCAGATTCCTCGCCCGTGAACCCGGCTTCGGAATGACAAAGCGTGGGGTTTGTTTTCGCGCGGAGTTCACCACTGCGCGATTCTCGGGTCACATGCTCTGCCGGTTATCCTGATCTTCGCAGAAAAAATTGTCTACTCCAGTCATCATCGCCGATGACGTTGCTCGACGGGCTCGCCGTCGCATTGCCCTGCACCTGCTGCCGTATGTTCTCCTGCTGTACATCATTGCTTACCTCGATCGCAACAATCTCGCTACTGCCGCGCTGCAAATGCCGCACGATCTCGGATTCAATGATCGCGTAATCGGTTTCGGAGCAGGCATCTTTGCGCTGGGCTACGTCATTCTGGAAATTCCCGGCACTCTCATCATCGAGCGCTGGAGTGCGCGGCGCTGGATCGCGCGCATCATGGTTTCCTGGGGACTGGTCACCATTGGGATGGCTTTTATCCGCACCCCGCATCAGTTCTACACCATGCGTTTTTTGCTGGGATTGGCGGAGGCAGGATTTTTCCCTGGCATCATTGTTTATCTCACTCACTGGTTCGTCTACGAAGATCGCGCCAAGGCCATTGCTGGTTTCATGGCGGCCATTCCGTTGGCCTTCGTGCTTGGCTCTCCAATTTCAGGATTGCTGCTGGGTGTCCACTGGGGCACGCTGCATGGCTGGCAGTGGCTGTTCATTCTCGAGGGTCTGCCTGCGCTGTTTTTCGGGGTGATGACCTGGTTCTATCTGACCGATTGGCCGCATCAGGCCAAGTGGTTGCCCGCCGATGAGCGCGAGTGGGTCATCCGTCAACTTGAGAGCGAGAAGCAGGCCAAGAAATCCGTTCGCACCTACACCGTGTGGCAGGCGTTACGGCATCGCGACGTTCTGATTCTGACCGCGTTGCACTTCGTGCAGAATGGCTCGGCGTACGCTTTGGCCTTCTGGCTGCCCACCATGATCAAGCGTTTGTCAGGGCTAAGCGACATCAAGGTAACTCTGCTGGTGGCCTTGCCCAATCTGCTGGGATTTGTCGCCATGCAGATAAACGGCTGGCACTCCGACCGTACCGGCGAGCGGCGCTGGCATACGGCGATCCCGCTGTGGGTAACGGCGTCTGCGCTACTGGTGCTAAGCAGGGCGGATTGGGGAACTGTGCCTTCGCTGGTCCTGTTCTCTATCGCCGCCGCCGGTTTGCTTGCGTTCCTGCCCAGCTTTTGGGCGATGCCATCCGCATTCCTATCAGAGACCGCAGCTGCCATGGCGACTGGAACCATCAACTGCGTGGCCGCCGGGCTCGGCGGCTTTTTGGGCCCGGCTTTGGTCGGCTACCAGGCCGCGCGCACTCATTCGTTTCGTTCAGGCTTTGCAGGACTGGTGATCGCGCTGCTGATTGCGGGAGTCTTGCCTCTCACCCTGCGCGTTCGCGGCCGCGCCGGAGAGGTTGCAGCGAAAATGTAGACGCGAGCCCCCTCGCTCGTGTCATCCGAGACGATGTCGAACGTGGGTTTGTACCACTGAAATACGAGTGAGAACGCTCGCGCCCACAACCGCGTCAGTTCACCTGCAGCGGCGCCCAGACGCTGCCCACTCTGCCGGTAATATTGTCGCGCACGACCACCCGCAATCCGTACTGCCCGGGCGGGAGTTCAAGCGTGTCGTTATAGCCAATGCCGCTGGTCTGCAATTGAGCAACAAATGCCGCATTCAGATTTAGGTTGTACAAGCTTGCTGTTGTGGCTCACGTCCTCGCCCTTGACGTTGCGCACCACGTACCAGATCTCAAGATTCAAGCGGTCGTTGTCGCTCGCGTCCACGGTGGCTGCATTGGCCGGGACCAGCAGCGAAAATCCAACCTTCTTCTTGGCTCCGCTGGCCACCGGCGCTTCCAGCTTCACGCTCAACGGCATGCCGGTATAGTCCAAAGGTGAAGTCAGCGCCTCCCGAATGTCCATGCCCTCGCTGCTCATGGGGTCCATGGTGGTCTGGGTCACGAAAAAGCCTTCGCGTGAACGGATACGGTAGTCGTGATCCTTTACCTTGACCTTCAGTTTGCGCCAGCCCGGACGATTGTTTTTGGTGTCCAGGGCATAGCTCAGAATGTAGTAGGAAGATCCGTCGTTGGTGGCGTCGGTCAGAGCCCCGGCCAGGTCATTATTGTTGTAGTAAGCCTTGCCGCCGGTCGTATCCGCGAAGATGCGCATGGTGTCCACCGTCTTCTGGTGGCTTTGCGACTCGCCCGCCATGTAGTCCGGAGATCGAGTGCATCATTTCCCGGCTTACTTTCATCGTGGCATCCATCTCGCCCACCACAACCACACCGCGGGCATCCACCGGATACAAGGAAACGTTGGCGTCGTTCAACAACTGCATGGTCCGCTGGTAAGCATCGAAAGGAGTGCCTACGGAAATTGAACCGCTGGTCTCGTCAATGTCAAAGGGGAAACTGCCGGTGATCCAGAACAAGGACTTGCGTCCCGGAATGCCCGACAACTGATGCGCGATTTGCTGGAAGGCTCCCAAAGTGCTGCCCACCGCTCCCACCTGCGCGAAGTCGGCGATCGGGGCGCGCGCCTCGGGCAAAAGCTTCGAGCGCCGTGCTGTCATCAGGTCGATCGCAAGTTGTAGGTGCGGCGTTCCGTGTGACTCGCTGGGCGTTAGACGTGACTGCGAATCGCCATTTCTGTCTCCAGACCGGGATTCGCCGTAGCTTGGCGAATCGTGTTGGTGTCGGTACCCGTCATCGCGTCCAGCTTGCTGGTGACCTTTTTCAAGGCAGCGATGAGCACCTTGGTATCGCTCGTGAAGTCATGCAACACGTGCATACCGTTGCCATCAATGCTCACCAACTCGAAAATCGCATCCTGATTGATGCTGTTCGCCAGGTACCGAATGGCGGCTTGCCGCGCGCCGACCTGATCCAGGAAAGGAGTGTTGATCAGGTCGAGAGCAATAACGTTAATACGTCTGGCTCCGCCGTCGGCTGCAATCGCGTTGGAAAACTCGTTCAGCGAAGCTGGAACGCTTTGCACCGGAACCGAGCTGGTCTGGGTTTCGTCCACGCTGGCAACAGTCTGTTCCTTGCCATTCTCGAAAATCTGAAATGCGTCCTTGGTTAGTCCCTGAAACATGCTTACCGTCCTTGTCGGTGACGATGACGGGAACCAATATGTAGTGGGCTCGCGCGGTGAACTTCAGAGGCTTCTTGTCGAACTGTTGGTATTCAATGGTTGCGTCGGGAATGTCCCCCATCTCGCGAGGAATCAGGTTACCGTTCACGGTAGGTGGCAGGCCTTCTGCGCTGCCAGCTTCTCGCCGCCCAGTGGCGCGAGCAGAATGCAACCCAACACCGCCGCCCAGCGCCCCAGCACCTTTGGCCTTGCTCCAGCGCGATCCAGAATCAGTGGCCGTCCGATTATTTTGAGGTAGCATAGCGTGCCTCCGTTCGTCACGGAACGTGACCGAAATCCGCTCTGGACCATGAACCCAATTGATAACAACCGATGACTATACACCCGTTTTACGTGCTCGCGAGATGGTGAAACCGCTACCGCTATCGCGCTGCGAATCCTCGGCTCAGCGGGCCCGCCTCAGCAGAAAGCATCCTCCGATGAAAGAGAAGATGCCAATGATTATGCCGGTGGCCATGCCTGCCAAAAAACCAGCGTCGTGAAGACTCTCGGGGGAAGCACCCACAAAATACCGATGCAAGAGGTGTCCGAAGGCCAGCGTAGTGAGCAGCACGGCAACTCCGCTCAGAAGGTTAAGAATTCGCATGTCGTCCGCCATCTGCGTCGGCTATCTCACAGATCGACGCTATAACTTCACCCATTCCCGCGAGGATGCGGAACGCTCGACAGCATCCAGCACTCGCTGCACCGAGACGGCATCATCGAAATCCGGAAAGCGCGATTCTTTCCGCGCCAGCGCGACCAGGAAGTCTCCCAAGGTGGCGATGAACGTATGCTCGTAGCCGATCGTATGCCCGGGCTTCCAGAAATTCTCTGAATAAGGATGGTCCGGACCTGTCACCGTGATGTTCCGCATGCCCTGCTGGCTGGGCGTTTCAGCGGCATCGAAAAATTCCAGCTGGTTCATCTGCTCCAGATTGAAACGCAGCATGCCCTTCGATCCGTTGATTTCGAAAGCATGACGATTGCGGCAACCCACCCCGTAACGAGTCGCTTCAAACGTACCCACACTGCCGTTGGCATAACGTGCCAGGAAAAAAGTGGCATCATCAACATCGCGCCCGGGGACGAAGGTATGCGTCATGGCCGTCAACTCCGTGATCGGGCCGTTGAGATAGAGCGCGGAGTCAATCGAGTGGGAAAGCAGATCTCCCGCCGCTCCCAGGCCAGCCTCGGAGCGTTTGTAGCGCCAGGTCCCGGCCTTGCTGGGATCGTTTCCCGACTGATTTAAATAAGTAGCACGGTAGTGGAAGGTCTGCCCCAGGCGTCCTTCGTCGATGAGTCGCTTGGCGAAGACCACGGCCGGAATTCGCCGGTAGTTGAACCAGACCAGGTTTGGGACCTGACGCATTGCCTCTGCCATGCTCTCTGCTTCCTGCAGAGATGTGGCCAAAGGCTTCTCGCACCAAACCATTTTTCCCGCCCTGGCCGCGGCTATCGCGATGGGTGCGTGCAAAACATTGGGCACAGCAATATCCACCACGTCGATATCGGGACGTGCAACCACGGTCTGCCAGTCGGTCGAAGTTTCTTCCCATCCCCACAACGCGGCCCCGGATTCGAGCTTGGTCTGATTGCGTCCGCAGAGAACTTTCAACCCGAGCTCGTAAGGGACATCAAAGAAATGTCCAACCTGGCGGAAGGCGTTGGAGTGCGCCTTGGCAATGAAGCCAGTTCCGATCATGGCAACATTCAGCTTCTGTCTGGGCATGGTTTTTGGTGGCAGGGAACCGTCACTTTCGGACGCAGTGTACCGTCCCCGAACGTAGTTGTCATCCTGTCCCCAAGTCGTCCTGAGCGGAGTAAGTTCGCTCGCTTCGCGAGCGAACTTGCGCAGTCGAAGGATCCCTATGATTGCGACAACGCGTCCGTCTACGACGTTCTCAAAATCTCAAGCCCCCAAACACCTGCCAAACCCAAAGGGGTCCTTCGACTACGCGGAAACTTCGCGAAGCGAAGTTTCCACTCCGCTCAGGATGACAGCGAGCTTATTTCCGATAAGGTTTGCACAAAATAAAAATGCCCCATCTGTCACAGACGATATGACAGATGGGGCACCCTCGGCCAAGTAAACTCCAGATCCGGACTTAGTTAGTCCAGACGATTTCCGCCTTCTTTGCGGACATATGTTCCTGCCGCAGCATGCGGGCTGAATCGCCCAGGGGGGCGACGTACGCCGGCTTCGCCACTTCCCACAGAGGACGAACGCCGTGAGCCGACACATTCATGGAATGTCTCCATGATGTCCTGCGCCTGGCCCATGCCCTGTTGCGCGGCGTGTCCCACGTGACTCTGAAATTCATATATGGTTGGTTCGGCGCTCAAGCCGCTGGCGGTTGTCGCTGCCTGTCCGAATGCCATACCTGCGAAACAAAGAATGCCTAACACACAGAATGTAATCTTCATCGAATTTGCCTCCGACCTAGAAGAATCCAGGACCAAGGTTCGGGGAGATGGCCTTGAGTTCCTGCTGCCTTACTCCACCCTGACAATATGCAAGCCCCATACCAAAGCCTGAAGCTGCGATATCTAGGTTTTAAGAGCCACGCGTAGTAAATCGTGCAATTGTTTGCACAATCGTGGAGCGTCACAGCCCCGGAATCCCTTGCCAGTAGCGGCTTCTCGCAATGCATAAACCGCGAAGGACATTAAGGACCACGAAGGAAGTCCAACTTGAAAATGCGGATGTGGTTCTTGGGGTCGTGGTCTGCGCTGTCGCTGGAAGTGCCGAAACTAGCTTCGGCCTTACCCATGTGACCTTCGTAACTACCCTCTGGCACAGGTGGGCCATTCTTTATCCCCGTCCATCCCCTTAGCATCGTCGTATTCCGGACGGGAGAAAACAAATGAACAACGTATCGATCCGGGACGGACTGCTGGCCGCATTAACCGAGTGTTATGAAGCAGATACCGCCCATTTCGTCAGTTTGCCAAAACAGATTGTAGATTCTTCATCGGCCCGGGAAGTCATTGCCGACCTGAGGAATGAAGGTTACGTCGAGGAGCAGGAACGCGGCGTCATCCGGTTCACCAGGCGCGGTTACGAGTCACTAAGAGAACGCATTGATTCGCCCGGCAACCAGCCCAGCGTTCTGATGGCGGTTTAGCCTCCACCACGGACTGTGTAGGGAAGGGTCTCCGACCCGTCCGGGCCGAGCAAAGCTTGGCTAGCCGTTGCATAGAATCGTTGCAGCACTAACCTAGAATATCGCACTGCAATCGTCCTCCCAGCTTTCGTCTATCGCACGCTGTTACTCACGCTCACTCTCTCGAACACCGCGAATTTGTTTCACTGCGTCTCGTTTGGATGGGTGGCCCATTCAAGCTTGCTTTTGGCTTGAGTGGGGATGTTCGCGTCGCGGACTTGAGCCGGCCGACAGACTACATTGTGATCAAAGGAGCCTGACGGGCTTCGTAGACCTGCCCCACTCAAGCCAAAACCGGCTTGAATGGGCCACCCGCCCGCTTGCCTTGTAACGCCTAGGAACCTTTGCCTGGCGGAACAATCGGCAGACCCATTGCCCTCCATGCCTGAAATCCACCAATCATGTCGGTCGCGCGGGTGAGTCCAAGGTCCTGTAGAGATATCGCCGCGAGGCTTGAGGAATAGCCTTCAGAACAGAACACGATCACCTGGATGTCGTGATCGGTCGCGACCGGCAGCCGCGCGCTCGAGGCTGGATCTAACCGCCACTCAAGCACGTTACGTTCAACAACCAGGGCGCCCGCAATACTGCCCTCATTCGCGCGCTGGCCTTCGGGACGAGTATCAACGAGTATCGCCCCTGTTTTGACCATCGCCTCATGGGCCTCATCTGGAGATAGCCGTTGCAGTCGGGCGCGTGCCGCTGAAAGCACCTGCTCGATGCTCAAGGCACCCGTTCGATCTAAAGGTTTCCGTTTCTGCACTCCCAACTCTTGGTCGACCATTTCACCCTTCCCAGATGCACGTTCACGCGGGACCAGCCGACTGCCATTCTCGACGGGTGGCCCAGGCTTGTGATTTGTGGCCATTACCAACACAGTGGGTGCCCCATCCTTCGCGCTTTCTGCGAAGGGTGGGAGTCGTAAATGCCCGCGCCAAGTGGGTTTGATGACGTTAACAACAAAATCAAACAGCACAGCATCGCCGCCCACCCTTGCAAAAAACGCAAGGATGGGGCACCCCAGTGGGAATGGTGTGCGCAAGGGGCGTTAAAGGTGGGCCACCCGCCATGATTCCAATCGAGGTTGAAATCATTTACTTGGAGATAGCCTGCCCGTCCTGCAGGGTACGTTCAAGAATGGATTTGCCAGAAACGCGCGCGAAGATCTCACGGTAGAATTGCGGATGTGACTGCCAAGTCTGTGCCGTCACGATGCGCCCGTCGCACACCGCTTCGTCGGTGACATAGATCGCTCCGGCCTGCTCCGCTTCGAGGCGCACATGTTCGTAGCAGGTCACACGTCTACCGCTGATTAGCCCTGCAGCAGCCAGCACTTGAATGCCATGGCAGATGGCGAAGATCCATTTCTCCGCTCGATCGAAAGCCCGGACAATTTCCAACAGGCCGACATTGTTCCGCAAGTACTCGGGCGCCCTGCCGCCAAGAATGAGCGCTGCGTCATAGTCCTCGGCTCTTACCTGATCGAATGCTATATCTGCCTCGAGCCCATATCCCTCTCTTTCGATGTAGGTGTCCCATCCCGGCTTGAAGTCGTGCATCACAAGATGCAGCAACCGGCGTGTCGGAGCCGCAACCACGGGCTCCCAGCCCTCCTCCCGAAACCGGTGAACCGCATAAAGCGCTTCATACGACTCGCCGCCATCACCCGTGATTACAAGAACTCTAGCCATGCTTTCCAACCTCATCTGGATTTCCGTTTTGTTCTGCTGGCGCCTCAATATTACGCCCCGCCTGACCTGACTGGAAAGGCGGGTGACCCAGGTTTTTGATCTTGCGGGCGTTACCAACATAGGGGGTGCCCCATCCTTCGCGTTTTTTGCGAAGGGTGGGAGTCGCAAATGCCCGCAGTAAGTGGGTTTGATCACGTGTCTACAACAAAATCAAATAGCACACGCTGCATCGCCGCCCACCCTTGCTAAAAACGCAAGGATGGGGCACCCCCAGTGGGAATCGTGCGAGCAAGGGTGTTAAAGGTGGGCCACCCGCCTCACCGTTCAGGAATGGCTACGGCGTTCCCCAGTCGAGCGAGTACACGTCATAGGTTCCGGCGTCGCGGAGCAGCAGCGGCGAATCATCAGGCGCGACGGTCAGCGAATAAGTGTAATGGCCCGTGGTGGCAAAATTCTTCAAATCCACGATTTGCTCTACTTTGTGGTCGCTCAAGCGGACTTGGCGCACACCCGCGCTCGTGGTTGGTTTTCCATCGTAAACAATCAGGTACTTTCCGTCTTTCGACCAGTTCAGCCAGCTAATGGTACCCGTCATAAGTTGAACCCATTTCTGCGTTTGCAGATCAAACATGGAAAGAACTTTCTCGTCGACCGATAAAGCAGGAATATAACGGCCGTCGGGAGACCAGCGCGGGGAGAAAAGGCCTTGCGAACCCGGCAGCGTGGAGACCATGCCAGTCTTCAAATCAAGGATATGCACTTCCGAAGCAGGGTCATTGGCTCTACCGGCAAAGACGATCTTGCTTCCATCCGGCGACCAGTTCGGGTCCTGTTGCATATCTGGATTGTCCGGCAACAATTGCCGTGGACTTCCCCCATCGGCGGATACTTCATAGATTCGGGACGGCTTGCCTGCCGGCGTTTCGCAGAACAATATCTCTTTGCCGTCGGAGGACCACCGGGGGTTCAAAACATAATCGGACGAGTAGGTCAATTGCAGCGGATCGCTCCCGTCGGCTTTGCTTCGCCACAGGGCGCCACCAGGATAAGAAACGTAGGCGACCCATTGACCATCCTTCGAAAAGTTCGAGAATTCCGCTGAGATGCCTCCGAGAAAAGGTACGAACCCGTGCGACTTTAAGTCGTAACGCATTAACTGGCCGCGGGTCGTGGCCCCCACAACAAAGAGCTTCTTGCCATCCTTGCTGGGAAGAGGGTCCCACAAAGCCATCGGACTGGAGGTCAACTGGACGGGCTTGGGTTCGGGACGAAGCCACCCGCCCTTTTGCGGGAGGGCCCAAACCTGGTTACCCGACAAAAATACGAAATATTTTCCGTCGGCTGTCCAACGGCCGTCCCAGCCGGGCAATATGCGATGTAAGTTCGTCCCATCTGCTGAGACTTGCCAGATTGAGTGATCAGTCGTGTTGAAATTGGCCTCAGTAAATCGCAAATAGGCGCCATCGGGCGACCAAACTAGTTCCTGGATAACATCCGTATTGTTCAGTGCGACCAGCTTATGGAGGTCGGAGCCGTCCGCATTGGCCACGTACAAGTTGCTGGCGTTGCTATAAGCCAGCCGCTTGCCGTCTGGAGACCAACTGCCGTCGTTCCCGACCAGGTCGCCAAGCCTGCGCGGGGAACCACCCAGGATGGGCACACTCCAAAGAGGCCCAGTAGTCGAAAGGCCCTTCCCGTCCACGACTAGAAGTTCCGACCCATCCGCCGATAAGCCGCGAGGAAACATGGTTGCCGAAGGCAGAATGGATAACTTTTGTGGCTCGCCCCCCGCGACGGACATTTCGGCCAAGCCCTTGCCGAAGACACCCAAGTAAAGCCTGGAACCGTCCGTGGCTCCCAACGCTTTGGGCTGGCCGTCATGGGTGAGCTGGACGTAATTGGAGACCACCGGCGCCACCGGCGTCTGCATCCAGAAGTACGCCAGCGCCGCCGCAGCGGCGAGCACAATCACCACGGCCGCTCCGGCCACTGCAATTCGCCGGTGACTTGGTTTTGCGATCTGCTGCGCATGAGCCCCGGTAGGCGACGTGATGGCCGAATCCGATAATGCTTCCAGCGCGAAAGCGAGGTCAGAGGCTGACTGAAAGCGTTGTTCTGGAAACTTTTCGAGACAACGGTGGACCACGCGCTGCAAGCCCGGAGGAATGCCGGGGACGACCTGCGAAATTGCCTCCGGTTCTTCGTTCAGGATCGCGGTCATGGTCTCTGGCGACGTTGGCTTGCGAAACGTCGGCTTGCCCGTCACGACTTCGTAGAGAATTGTGCCGAACGCAAAGATGTCGGAACGGTGGTCGGGGTCGTTTCCTCGCACCTGCTCAGGAGACATGTAGCCCACGGTCCCAACCACCATGCCGGGATCGGTTCCTTGCGTGAGAGTGTTCATCTCGCCGGAGTCATCTTTTCGCTGGGTCAGCTTCGCCAGCCCGAAGTCGAGAATCTTGACCCGTCCGTCTTTCGTGATGAAGAGGTTCTCCGGCTTCAGATCGCGATGGACAATGCCTTTGTCATGCGCCGCGGCCAAACCGTGCGCGATCTGTACCTCATAGTCAATCGCCTTCCGCAGTGGTATCGGGCCGCGCCGCAACCGCTCGCGCAGCGTCTCGCCTTCCAGCAACTCCGAAACCATGTAAGAAAGGCCTTCGTGAGTCGCCATCTGGTAGACCACGAGAATGTTGGGATGATTCAGCGCCGCGGCGGCCCGCGCTTCCTGCTCAAACCGGCGCAAGCGATCGGGATCGGAGGTCAGGGACTCGGGCAGAACCTTGATCGCGACTTCGCGGTCCAGTCGCGTATCGTGCGCGCGATACACTTCACCCATTCCGCCTGCACCGAGCGGTGAGCGAATTTCATATTGCCCAAGAATCGTTCCAGAAGTCAGGGACATGACAGGCAGCTGGATTATACCTGCACTCGGGTGGCATCTTTTGAGTGTTGGCTTCTTTGCATGTGCCCTGCCAGGGCGGCAATTGCAGAATAAAGAAATAGATGGTGGAGGCGGCGGGAGTTGAACCCGCGTCCGAAAATGTTACTGGTCAAGAGACTACATGCTTATTCGCGTTCATGCCCCAGGCATTACCCTGGGACGTTCGCGACCCCCGCTCAGAACGGACAAGAAACGGTTGCCGCTAGCCTGAGATCTTAGCCTCCCTGCCCAGACGTAGCAGAGAAGAGCAGCCCTCAGTGTGACGCTCGCTCACAGCCCGAAGGCAAAGCTGTGGAGAGCGGCTGCCTAATTAATTAGGCTGCGTATGCCATTTGTTGATTGGCAATTATCATTTTGCCCACGATTACAGGTGCGAGCACCCTGGCATGCCTCTTGGCCGCAAGCATCTCCGTCGAAGCCGTGACGCCCCCACTGGTGGGAATGGCCTTCAAAGAACAAGAAACAGAGCCCAAAGGCCCCCTTCCAATCTAGGGGTCAACCCAGCGGAAGTCAAACAGTCCATTGGATGTAGCCAAGGTTACAAAAGGTGCTTGTCCGGAGGGGTGCTTCAAGCCACACCTTCGTGGGTTGGAGAGGGCAGGCGGGCGCATCATACTTGAAGGGTCCGAAGCTGACTCAGGAGAATTGATGACCACCTTTTCCAAGCCCTTGCTGGTCGCCGTATTGACGATTGGCGCAGTGTTTTCAACAACATCGACGCTTGCTCAACCCAGGACAGAGACCGCCGGACAACAGCTTTTCCAGGCCATTAACCGGGAGCGGGCGGCCAACGGCCTGCCTCCTTTGAAATGGGACGAAGCCCTGGCCAATGCTGCCCGCCAGCATGCCGAGGCGATGGCGGCGCAGAGGGCGATTTCGCACACGCTCCCCGGGGAACCGAGCCTTCCCAGCCGGGTTACGCGCGCCGGTGGCAGCTTCAGCTGGTTGTCGGAGAACGTTGCGGCTGGACCGAATGCGCAGAACATCAGCGAGCAGTGGATGCAGTCTCCCAATCACCGTGCCAACCTGCTGGATGCGGACATGGACACAATCGGCGCCGGTGCCGCTGAGCGCAACGGAGTCGTCTTCGCGGTAGCCGACTTCTGCAAAGCCAAACACTGATAACAACACATGAAGGGTGCCCCGTCCAAGCTCCGCTTGGGCGGGGTTTTTCGGTTAGTGGAGACGGGGAAACACAAGGTATGACAGGGTTTTCTTTGCGACCTTTGTTCGTCCTTTGCGACCTTTGCGGTCAAGATCTTTTAACCGCAAAGATCGCAAAGCATACCGCAAAGGTCGCTAAGAAAATCTGGAATACTGCCGCTATTTTGCTGATGCCGGCTATCGATAAAGCTGCATTGCAACTCTATTGCCTAGACGGAATGCCGCACCTTATACTTCGCCATGGGTTTGGCGGAAATCAGCCGCTTTGACCACCCGGTTCTGCAAAATTATCTCGTCGATGACGCCTTTGACGAGACGTTTGAAAGTCCGGGCAAACCTCGCCCGCACTATGCTCCTTTATTAGAGACGTTTTCTTCGTCTGCCCGCCGACGAAATTCGGCGCCGCAAGCACGCCGCCGACCTGGCCTTTCTGAACCAGGGCATCACCTTCACCGTTTACGGGCGGGATGAGGGAACCGAGCGCATCTTTCCTTACGACCTTCTGCCCCGGCTGATCACCAGCGCCGAGTGGAACCGCATCGAGCGCGGCCTCACCCAGCGCATCACCGCACTTAACCTGTTTTTGCGCGACATCTACCACGAAGGCCGCATTCTGTCCGACGGTACCGTGCCCCGCGAAATTGTTTACAGCTGCAAGCATTTCCGGCGGCAGATGCGCGGATTGCAGGTGCCGCGCAATGTCTACGTCGCGGTCGTCGGATCCGACCTGATCCGACTGCCCAGCGGCGAGTTCGTGGTGCTGGAAGACAATCTGCGCGTGCCCAGCGGCGTCTCCTACATGCTGACCAACCGCCGGGTGATGAAGCGGATTTTCCCCAATCTGTTTCGCCGCCAGGGAGTTCGCCCCATCGAGCACTACACCCAGGCTTTGCTGAGCACGCTGCGTTCGCTGTCGCCCGAAGGACGCCCCGAGCCGACCATCGTGCTGCTCAGTCCGGGGGTCTTCAACTCGGCATACTTCGAACACGCCTACCTGGCGCGGCAAATGGGGATTGAGCTGGTCGAGGGGCGCGATCTGGTCACGCATGACAACGTCGTCTACATGCGGACCACCACCGGACTTCGCCGCGTAGACGTAATTTACCGTCGCGTGGATGACGACTTTATCGATCCGCTGGCTTTTCGCTCGGACTCGGTGCTGGGTGTGTCGGGATTGTTCAACGCGTATCGCGCCGGAAACGTGACCCTGGCCAATGCCTTTGGCACCGGCGTGGCCGACGATAAGGCGCTATACGCCTACGTGCCCAAGATCATTAAGTATTATCTCGACGAAGATCCGGTGCTGAATAACGTAGAGACCTATTTGCTCAACGACCCGGTGCAGCGTGATCACGTTTTGCAGAATCTGGACAAGTTGGTGGTCAAAGCGGTCGGAGAATCGGGTGGCTACGGCATGCTGATCGGGCCGCATAGCAGCGCCACCGAGCGGCAGGAGTTCCGTGACCGAATCATCGCCGATCCGCGAAATTACATTGCGCAGCCGACCGTCACGTTTTCACGCGCGCCATGTTTTATTGATGACACGCTGCAGCCCCGGCACGTGGACCTGCGTCCTTATGTTCTGTTCGGAGACAAAGTGACTATTGTTCCCGGCGGACTTACCCGCGTGGCCTTGCGCCGCGGATCGCTGGTCGTCAATTCGTCGCAGGGCGGCGGAAGCAAAGATACCTGGGTGCTGAACCAATAAGGTTTGGATTGAAGTAATAAGCCATGCTCTCTCGCGTCGCCGACAACCTGTACTGGATGAGCCGCTACCTGGAGCGGTCCGAACACGCGGCTCGCCTGCTCGACGTGAATCTGAACCTCATGCTGGACGAGTCAGCCTCGAGCGCGGACCGGCGCTGGCGGCGGGTTCTGGCGGCGCTGGGGAACCCGCCCAACCTGGCCTGGAGCGGAGATGCCTACCAGGTGGCGCAGATCCTCACCTTCGATCCGGGAAATCGTTCGTCAATCACGGCGTGTGTGGCGGCCGCCCGCGAGAATGCACGCCAGGTGCGTGAAGAGATCAGCTCGGAGCAGTGGCAGAGACTGAACCATCTTTTTCACCAGGTGACGCGGCACAAACCCAATGAGACTGACGATGTGCTGCCCTCAGATTTTCTGCTGGCCGTGATCGAAGGCGTTCACCTTATTCAGGGCGTAACCGATTCGACCATGAGCCACGGCGAGGGCTGGCATTTTATACAGGTGGGACGCTACATGGAGCGTGCCTGCGCCACGGTCACGCTGCTGGGCTTGTATCATCTCGAGTTCTGGGGCCATCCCGATCAAACTCCAGAGGCCAGCGAATATCTGGAGTGGATTGGGTTGCTCCGTTCGTGCACCGCGTTTGAATCCTACTGCAAGGTCTACACCGCGGACATCACTCCGGACCGGATCATGGAATTCCTGTTGCTGAACCCGGAGTTTCCGCACTCGGTGCGCTACTCGATTGATCATTTGCAACTGGCCCTGGACGCGATTCACGGAGAGGGCGGCAAGCGGCGGGGAGCGCAATTGACTCGGCTGGCCGGGCGACTGCAGGCATCGTTGAGCTTTGGACAGATCTCCGAAATTTTGTCACAGGACGTAGGCAGCTATCTGCAGGATATTTTGCGGCAGTGCCGGGACATTCACGAAACCATTTACGAGCTTTACGTGAATTACGCGATCCAGACCGCCTTAGCGGGATAGGGGACCGAGTCTTCATGTTCTATTCCATCCAGCATCTGACGAAATTTCACTACACCTCTCCGGTCAGCGAGAGCGTGATGGAAGCTCGGATGCATCCGCGAAGTGAAGGCAACCAGCGCTGTCTCACCTTTCACCTGGCCGTGAGCCCGCGCTGCCGGGTGTTTGCCTATCGTGATCACGTGGGTAATAACATCCATCATTTCGATATTCCGGGGCAGCATTCGTATCTTGTGATTGTGGCGGAGTCGCTGCTCGACATACAGCCGTCGCAGGAGACCCCAAGCTCACTGCCCGACGACGCATGGGCTGAAGTCGATGCGCAGGTCAAGATGGGCGACTACTGGGAGATGATGCTGCCCAGCGAGTTTGCCCAGCCCACGCCCGGTTTGCTCGAGCTTGCGAAAGAGCTGGAAGTCCGCCGGCGCGACGATCCCTTGAGCCTGTTGCGGGAACTGAATCAGAGGCTCTACGACTGGTTCGAATATGTGCCCAAGAGCACAAAAGTCGACTCGCCGATTGATCAGGCCATCGCGAGCCGTCAAGGCGTGTGTCAGGATTTCGCGCACATCATGATCGCTCTGGTGCGCAGGCTAAAGATTCCCTGCCGCTACGTCAGCGGATATCTCTACCGCAGTTCGCGAGACCACGACCGCTCAGTGGTGGACGCGACCCACGCCTGGGTGGAAGCCTTTCTGCCGCCGCTGGGCTGGGTCGGGTTCGATCCTACAAACTGTCTGCTGGCGGGTGATCGGCACATTCGCACCGCCATCGGCCGGGACTATGCCGATGTGCCGCCGACCCGGGGAATTTTCCGCGGACAGACTCCCAGCGAGTTGTCGGTTGCGGTGCGGGTAAATGCTTCGGTTGATCCGCCAGAACTCGAGCATGGGCTTCCGGTTCCGGAGGAGTGGTCTCTGCTGGTTGAGCAGGCGCAGGAACCACCGCCTGTTCCCCCCAAGAACATGCAGCAGGAGCAACAACAGCAGCAATAAGTTCCCACAAGGCTAGGTTTGTTCCACTGCCGCACGAGCGAGGGCGCTCGCGCCCACATTTAGAGAATCCTGCCGGCGTTTCAGACATCTCAAGTACGGCATACGGGTAGAATCAGGGGTGTGACCAACGCATGGCTTACTTCGTCCAAACATATATGAAGACGCGCTGTCAGGGGAGCTGCCGGTGAAGGCGCAGTGTCTGCCGTTCGCGCCAGATTCCGCATACCACACCGCTTTTCACCGATTATCTTTCCTGGGCTCCTTCCATCCGACCCTTTTATTCCCGCTCTCCACATTTTTCTGAATGGTTGAAAGACGAAACAGCCGCGATCAGTTATGACTCGGCGCGCCGGGCGCGTGTCGCTGACATTCTGGAACGGCAGAACCGGGCCTGGGA
The DNA here is from genome assembly GCA_963812835.1 of Terriglobia bacterium. Taxonomy (GTDB): domain Bacteria; phylum Acidobacteriota; class Terriglobia; order Terriglobales; family Acidobacteriaceae; genus JAIQFF01. Next base: position 52,037 of record CAWEWN010000003.1, on the reverse strand, counting down.
CGCCTCGCCCCGCACTCTCGAGAATATCGCTCGTCTGCGCGGCGGCGCATCTGCGCTTGTCACCGGCCAACAGGTCGGGCTCTTCGGCGGTCCGCTGTTTTCCATCTTCAAGGCGTTGACTACGGTCAAGCTGGCTCAAGAGGCGACTGCTGCGGGTTCCGAATGCGTTCCCGTATTCTGGCTGGCAACCACCGACCACGACCTCGACGAGATCAGCCACGTTTCATTTTTAGGGCCGGATGCTTCGCTGCAGAAACTTTCCGCCACTACGCGAGGACTGCCCGACGCGCCCGTGGGGACGGTCACTTTTGGTCCCGAGATCGAGCCGGTGGTGGAAGCCGCCGCCGGATTGCTGGGCGATTCGGAAGTCACAAAATTCCTGCGTGAGGCCTATCGTCCGGGCGAGAATTTTGGCAGCGCATTTGCGCGCCTGTTTTCCCGCTTGTTTGCCGATTGGGGCGTAATTCTGCTCGATGCAGCGGACACCGAGTTTCACCGTATTGCGGCTCCCATATACAGTGCGGCAATCGAACGCGCAGCCGAACTCGACGACGCGTTACTGAAGCGCGGAAGGGAACTGGAAGCTGCGGGATACCATCAGCAGGTCAAGGTAACGCCATCGTCCACGCTCCTGTTTACGCTGCGCGACGGAGCCCGGACACCCATACACCGTCGGGCAAATGCCGGCAGGCGCGGAATTTGTGGCGGGAGATGAAGTCATTTCTCCGGCCGAGATGCTGCGCCGGACTACGTCGGAGCCGGAACAGTTCAGTGCGAACGTATTGCTTCGCCCGGTGGTGCAGGACTATCTTTTGCCCACACTGGCTTATGTGGGCGGAGCGGCGGAAATCGCCTACTTCGGCCAGGGCGCGGTCGTGTACAAGGCGCTGCTGGGGCGGGCCACGCCGATTCTTCCGCGATTTTCCGCGACCATAGTAGAAACCAAACCTCAAGCTTTACTTGAGCGTTATGGCCTGTCGGTCCCCGACATCTTTCAGGGCGCGGATGCCCTGCGCGAGACTTTGGCGAAGCATGCGTTGCCCTCCGACCTGCAGTCTGCGTTCGACCAGGCCGAATCGTCGTTGAAGCAGTCGCTGGGCTCGATTCAGCAATCGCTGGAGCGTTTGGACAAGACGCTGGTTGAAGCGGCCGCGAATGCCGGATCCAAGATGCAGCATCAGCTCGAGCAGTTACGCTCGCGGGCGGCGCGGGCTGAACTGCGGCAAAGCGAGATTCTGGGGCGTCACGCAGAATTGCTGGGCAACGCTCTTTATCCCAACAAGGTCCTGCAGGAGCGGGAGATCGGCGGCGTATATTTTGTTGCGCGCCAAGGGCCTGAACTATTGCGCGATCTCTACAACACTCTTCGTACCGACTGCCTGGATCATCAAATCATTTCGCTCTAAGAGTTTCATTTCTCGCTCGTCGCCAGATAAGTTCCCAAGCCCACCATGATGATTCCAGTGGCCGTGCGTTGGCGCCGCCGGAAAGTGGCGGATGAGCGAATGCGATTGCCCAGCGGGCCCGCCAGCACAGTCACGACCAGGTCTGCCGCCGTATTCATCACCACCGACACGGTGCCGAGAATCAGGAATTGCAGGAATATGTGGCCGTTCTGCCGGTCCACAAACTGCGGTATGAACGAGAGGAAAAAAAGAGCCGTCTTCGGATTCAAAACCTCGGTGGTTACACCCTGCCAGAAAGGACCTCGGCGAGGCAGAGTAGTATCGGTTGAGGCTTCGTCGTGATCCTGCCCCGCATTTCGACGGGCTTCAAGAATCATGCGAACGCCGAGGAAACACAGGTAGGCCGCGCCAGCATATTTCACCGCTGCAAATGCCGCGGCAGATCTAGCCAGGATTACCGAAACACCAGCGGCTGCAGCGAAAACATGCACCATGCCACCGACGAACGTGCCCAGCGCGGAAAGCGCACCCTCTCGCTTTCCCCCTGCCAGGCTTCGCGCGAGGACGTAAAGCATACCCGGTCCGGGAGCGATTGCCAGCAGAAAGGCTGCAGACAAAAATACAAAGAGCTTGGCTGTAATCATGATCAGAAAATTGTAGCTGCTTCCAGCGCGCTGTTGGCGCTCGGCGACATTCTATCCCAGTGAGAATCGAGGGCAAGTGCGCCCTGTCGTGGGCGACGGCGGGCTGGTGACTTCGATTGGCTCAGTTTCCATCAATCGCCATAACTGCGTCATCCCGAGAGACTTTAGTCTCGAAGGATCTCACGCGGAGTTCCCATGGCCGGTCAATCGGATATCCGCCGCACGCCAGATGCTTCGCAAGCTCAGCATGACGCCTCGGGTAGGGAAGGGGCTTCAAAATTGAGCCACTACTAAATTGCCTTCAGGGCTGACTTCGTGACCGGAAAAGGGTAATATCTCTCCCTTTGGCGGGCTACTCGTTTTCTGTCCGCTGGCGCATCACAATACCGAACCCCATGCAAGTGTCCCTGACCTCGCTGCTGGCCTTCATTCCCGAACCCCTGACCCGGCTGAGCTACGCCTTCCGTTTTCAGTTCCTGGCCTTGCTCTTGCTCGCGGATTTCACCAAAAAAGGGGACGTCTTCAACATCCTCTGGGCGCTGGTCTTCGGCTTCGCCACGCTCAATATTCTCGGGCTGGTGGCGCGGCGCTTTGAGCCCAACCGTAATCGCCTTAATTTCGGGGAGACCATTGCCATCATGGTGGTGATCGTTTCTATCGTTCTGCTGGGATGGGAGATGCTTAACCTGTTCAAGATTTTCCCCATCAAGCTGCAGCGTCATGACTAGGTGTTTTGCGGTATGATTCGGTCATGCCGAAGAACGTCCCCCCGTTCGAGGTGACCTGCCCCTGCTGCAGTGCCGTCCTTAAAGTGGACGCAGAAATCCAGGGCGTTATCGCCCACACCGCGGCAGTCAAGCCCCGCATGTTCGCCGACATTGAAGAAGCCGCCAAGGCAATGAAGGAGCAGGACACCCGCCGCGATTCCATCTTCCGGCAATCGGTCGAGGCCCAGAAGAACGCCTCTAGTCTTCTCGAGAAGAAATTCCAGGAGGCGGTCAAGAAGGCCAAGGAGTCTCCGGACACTGGAAAGCCGATCCGGGATTTCGACCTGGATTGACCGCTTTGTAACGTTTAATTCACAGTTCCTTAAATCGATTCAGACGTACAATGCGGCATGGCCCGCCTCCCCCTCCTCCTCGGCCATCGCGGGGCACGTGCGTCGACCGGGACCCCAGAGAATACTTTTGCCTCGTTCGATCTTGCGCTTGAACATGACTGCGACGGCTTTGAGTTTGACGTTCGTCTGGCGGCCTGCGGAACAGCTGTGGTCTGCCACGATCCCAAAGTCGGCAAGCTCGCGATTGCAAGTTCCCAGTCCAGAAAGTTGCCCCAGTTGCCCCGGCTCACGGATGTGATTGAGCGCTATGGCGGACGCGCTTTCCTTAACATCGAGCTCAAAGTGAAAGATCTGGAGTCGAAGGTCCTGAGTGCGTTAGCTGAATTCCCGCCACAGCGAGGGTATGTCGTTTCTTCTTTTATTTCCGACGTGGTCATGGACCTCGAAGCGCGCAGTTCCTCAGTCGCGATCGGGATCATCTGCGAGACCCCAGCTCAACTCGCCTGCTGGCGCAAGCTGCCCGTGGACTATGTGATTCCCGAGCAGTCGCTGGTGGACGAGTCACTGGTGCTGGACGTGCAGCGGGCCGGACTTAGAATTTTCGTGTGGACGGTGAATGATCCGGAAGCCATGCGGCGTCTGGCTGCATGGGGAGTGGATGGAATCATTTCCGACGACACTCAACTGCTAGTCGGTACATTGCGATCAGCGCCCCGAACCACGTAGGGACAGCTGTCCTCAGCTGTCCAGCGGAGCAAAGCTCCGCAGGGTTTGTTTTTCCGGCCGGAGTAGTCGAGCTTCGCTCGACTGTACAGCTGAGGACAGCTGTCCCTACGTGGTTTGTGGTGACTAGTCGGCGGCGGCCTCAAGTGGGGTATTCATGCGCGCCGGCTTGCGCAGAAAGCTGGCGCGCTCCATTTCGAAGGCCTCCAACTGAGCTGCGGATTGCGACTCGTCCCATCCCATGACGGCACCGATGCGGGCGGCAGCTTCCCGGCTGCACGTCGCGGACCAGCAGGCGCCGAGCGCCACCGGTACCCGCCGCAGCAGCACATCGCCCAGCGTTGCTGCACACTCTCCGGCAAAAGCATCGACCGCTTCGGCAACAATGTGTTCGCTGTGGGAACACAGTGGAGCGCGCAGGTCGGGGCTGCGCCGTGCCATATTCGAAATATCTAGGGCGCGCTTGCCATGCCATTCGACAATGCCGCGCGCCGTGTCCGGACTGACGCTGCCCGCGTTGCCGATCTCAATCACCCACTGGTCGAGCAACAGAGACGTACGTTCTGCCGAGGCAATGGCGATCGTCTTCGATGACCTTGAGGACACTCCGATCTTCGCAGCACACTGACGCGCCAATTCCGCGGCCGTGGTCAGCTTGCCGCCAATGACCGAAATCATGTGCTGGGCGCCGTCCTCCGCGTGATCATGCAGAAAGTGTCTGCGCGTGACGGCCCCTGCGCTTTCCTTGGGAGCAAATGGAAGAGGCCGGACGCCGGCAAAACTGTAACGGACGTCTGCCGCCGAAAGCTTGACCTTCGGAAACAGTTGAGTGAATGAACGCATCAGGTAGTCAGTCTCTTCAGGCGAGGGCTGCACCTTGCCCGGATCACCCTGGTCTGCCACTTCCGTGGTGCCGACCAGTACCTGCTCATTCCAGGGAATAACAAAAATCGGACGCTTGTCCACGGCCTCGGTGTACACCGCTGCATCCGGCGCGCCCGCGAAGCGCGGCAGCACGATATGCGAGCCGCGAATGCCGCCGACCATGGGGCCCGAAGTCTCGATGCGGGAGCGCTGGCATAACCGGTCCGCCCAGGGGCCGGTGGCGTTGATGATCCAGGTGGCCTCGACACGTTCCTCTTTCCCGCTCAACTGATCGCGCAACAGCACGCCGGCCACGCGCCGATGGCGGACATCCACGGCCAGCACCTGCGTATGATTGCGGGCCACGGCGCCGGCTTCCATCGCCTCGACCAGCCACTCCGCCACCAGGCGCTCGGGGAATTCACACTGGGCGTCCTCGTAGCTGAACACCGACCAGCGCCGGCCGGAGTCGAGCAGGCGCTCCAGCTTTTGCTGCTCCTTTAGGCTCGATCCTTCCTGCAACTTGCCCCCACCCAGGCGGCGGTACAGCCACAGGCCGGTGCGGATTGTGAACGCGCTTCGCCCGCTGTTCTGGTCGAGCGCCAGGAGGAAATATATGGGATGCACCAGGTGCGGGCGCTCCTGTAGCAGGTGCCGGCGTTCGATTAGAGACTCACGGACCAGTCCCAGTTCGGCATGCTCCAGGTAGCGGAGCCCCCCGTGAATGATGCGCGTAGCGCGGCTGGTCGTGCCGGCGCCAAAGTCATGCTGCTCGATCAGCAGGGTGCGGCGGCCGGCGCGGGCGCACTCCCGAGCGATCGCCACGCCATTGATCCCGCCGCCAATGACGATGACCTGGAACCGCTCGCCTTCAAGCGGCTGCCGGATTGGGGGAGCGTAGTTCATTTGGACATCAGGGTTCTAGCATAGCTTGCCCGGGTTTAGGGATTGGGAAAAGATAACATCGGTTAGAGGGGTAACCACGGGGGTGGGTTTATTAACTTCCTTTAAGCTGTAGTAATAACTTGATAAACAAGCGTAAGTCATTGCGCGAAAGCCAGTTAACCAAGCCTCTTACTGATCTGTCATCCTGAGCGGAGTACTGCGATTCGCTTGCGAATCGCAGTACGAAGTCGAAGGACCCCTATAAGCTCTGCGGGTGCTGGGGAACTTGGCGGGGCGTTTCCTATGCACTGGAAAGATCTAAGAAGTACGCACCCTCTGAGCTTATAGGGGTCCTTCGACTGCGCGGCTGGTTCGCTGCGCGAAGCAGCCACTCCGCTCAGGATGACTGGCTTGCGGGTATTCCATACTGGCATGGTTTGCAGCGCAACCGGCTCTTGCATTCATTGCTCATTCACATCCCTGTCGTTTACAGTGTTTGGGCCTCATGCCCACCACTGGAGAACGCTTCGAACGCGCCGTTGCAATCATGGCCCGCCTGCGCGCTCCCGGTGGATGTCCCTGGGACCGGGAACAGACCTTCGATTCGATCAAGCCCTACACCCTCGAAGAAACTTACGAAGTTCTGGAAGCCATCGACAACCGCGATTGGGAAGAGCTTCCGGGCGAACTGGGCGATTTGCTGCTGCAGGTCTTGTTCTACGCCCAGATGGCTAAGGACCAGGGCACATTCTCGATCGACGAAGTCCTGGACCGCCTGTGCAGCAAGTTGGTCGACCGGCATCCGCACGTTTTCGGAGATGTGAAGGCTGAGACTTCTTCCGAGGTTTTACGGAACTGGCAGGCATTGAAAGCCGAAGAGAAAAAGAAAAAAACGAGCGCTGACAAGCAGGGGCCAGAGTCCGAGTCCGTGCTGGCGGGTGTTTCCACGGCGATGCCGGCCTTGATGGAAGCCTACAAGCTCAGTTCGCGGGCGGCGCAGGTGGGTTTCGATTGGCCCAATGTCGACGGTCTGTTTGAAAAGCTGCACGAGGAGACGGCGGAACTGCAGCAGGGTCTGGAGGAATATCCGGCGCCCGGTCCTCGGCCGCATGGCCGTGGGATAGCTGGTGCGAGCGGACAGCAGGTCCCGGAGGCCCTCAGACAACACCTGGAAGAGGAAGTGGGAGATCTCTTCTTTGTGCTGGTGAATATTGCGCGCTATCTGTCACTCGATCCGGAGTCGGCATTGAGAAAAACCAATCGAAAATTCAAACGCAGATTTCAATGGATCGAGCGAGCAGTTGCGCGCTTCCGGACGAGGTCCGCAGCAGGCGTCGATGACCGAACTGGAGTCTTTGTGGCAGCAGGCCAAGATTCAGTTGAAAGAAAGCGGGCCGGACAGTGAGCGCGAGGCAGGATGACCGAGAGCAGGATCGTGGTCCGCAAGTGCAACGGCCTTGATGAAATCTCCGGCTGCGTCGCCCTGCAAAAGGAAGTCTGGAATTTCGCCGATGCTGAATTGATCCCGCTGCGCATGTTTGTGGTGGCAGAGAAGATCGGTGGCCAGGTCATCGCCGCGTTTGACGATGGGAAGATCGTAGCTTTTGCAATGTCTGTGCCGGGTTCGCGCGGCGGACACTCCTATCTGCACTCGCAAATGCTGGCGGTGAAGGGTGAATATCGCAACGCCGGCGTGGGACGTCAAATTAAGCTCTTTCAGCGCGACGACGCGCTGGCCCGGGGATTCGAATTGATCGAGTGGACGTTTGATCCCCTGGAAATAAAGAATGCCTACTTGAACATCGAGCGCCTGGGCGCCATCGCCCGCCGCTATCACGTCAATCAGTACGGAATCACGTCGTCGCCGTTGCAGGGCGGCCTGCCCTCGGATCGTCTGGTCGCGGAGTGGTGGCTTGAATCGAATCGAGTGGAGAACCTTCTGAGTGCCGGGCGGATGTCCGAGTTCGAGACCCTGAAAACGATTCCGGTTCCAGCCGAGATTTACGGCTGGAAGGCGTCTCCAGCCACGCGCGGGCGTGCTCAGGAAGTTCAGGACTGCAACCGCAAGAATTTTCTGCAGGCGTTCTCGGATGGGCTCGCAGTTTTGGGCTATGAACGCGACCAGCAAGGGGCTGGCAAATTCCTGCTGGGGCGGTGGGATGAGAAGTGGATCTATCCTTTTTAAAATCCAATGAAGATTGAAACCATTACGCTGCGCGAAATTCGAATGCCGCTCGTCCATTTCTTTGAGACGAGTTTTGGCCGTGTTTACAGCCGCCGCATTTTGCTGCTCACTGCCGGTTGCGAGGGCATCGAAGGCTGGGGCGAATGTGTAGCCGGAGAAGACCCATTTTACAGTTCGGAGTGGATTGAGACCGCGTGGGCGACCATCAAGGAATACCTGGCGCCGGCGGTATTGGGACGCCCCCTGTCCGCCGCTCACGAAGTTGCCGGCCTGATGGCCAAAGTACGCGGCCACCGCATGGCCAAGGCGGCAATCGAAAACGCGGCGTGGGATGCAGAAGCCAGGCAGAAAAAGCAGCCGCTGTGGAAACTGCTCGGAGGTACGACTCGAGAGATTCAGTGCGGTGTCTCTATCGGTATTCAGGATTCCATCGAACAGTTGATGGACAAAATCGAGACCGAAGTTGCCGCCGGCTACCGCCGCATAAAGGTGAAGGTAAAACCGGGCTGGGACTTAAACGTCCTCGAGCGAATTCGCTCGCGCTGGCCCGAGATCCTGTTGAGCTGCGATGCCAATTCCGCCTATCGGCTCGATGAGGTTGAGCATCTGCGAAAATTCGATCGCTTCGATCTGCTTATGATCGAGCAGCCGCTGTGGAATGACGACATCTACTATCACGCCCGGTTGCAGCGCGAACTGAAAACCGCCATCTGCCTGGATGAGTCTATCCGCCACGCGCGCGACGCGGCGGCGGCCGTCGAGACCGGTGCTTGCCGCATCGTGAATGTCAAAGTCGGCCGGGTGGGCGGCTTCAGCGAAGCCAAAAAAGTGCACGACGTGTGCCAGGACAATAATGTTCCGGTATGGTGCGGAGGAATGCTCGAGACCGGTGTAGGCCGGGCCCACAACATTGCGCTCTCTACATTGCAAAACTTCCGCCTGCCCGGTGACGTGTCTGCGTCGAAGCGCTACTGGGCCGAAGACATCATCGAGCCTGAGGTTGTGGTGAGTCCGCAAGGCACGATCACGGTGAGCGATGAGCCCGGAACGGGTTACCGCATTCGCGAAGACTTAATCGACAAGCTCGCTGTAAGGAAAGAAACCTTCTGATGTAGGGCGGACACTCCTGTCCGCCGCCGTTGCCGTTGACTTTGATTTTCTTTGTGCAAAGCTGCACCCAAGCAAAAACAAAACCAACCCCAGAGGCGGCGGACAAGAGTGTCCGCCCCACATATATATGCTTAGTGATTGGGCTGTTGATTCTGAGCGATGCCAGCCTGCTGTTGTTTCAGCAGTTCGATGCCCTGCGCGAAAGTGAGGTCTGATGGCACCGGATGGAAATCACCGTAGACCTCGGTTGATTTGATATCGATGCTCTTGAACAGAAGAACCTTGCCGGTGAACGCCAGATCCATGCGGGCGATCGTCCAGTTGCCGTCGTGCACGTCGGCTTGATCTACCTGGAAATGACCTCCACGATCGAGATGACCGAGGATGCCCCATCCGAAGCCTACCTCTTTAAAAAGAGTGCCATCGATCCTGGCAATGCGCTGTTTTTGCGGATCTAACAGGACCACCCCCTGCATCCCGGTCAGCACCTGCTCGACATGTGACGGCGGATCGTAGCGGGGGTTGGGACGAAACTTGAGTCGCACCAACGGCTCTCCGGATTTTCCTACGCCGGGCCTGCCGGTTTCCGTTCCGTCGTAGTCGTAGAGGAAAGCATCAGGCAATGCTTTGAGGATAAGGTTGATCCGTTCGGCGCTTTCCTTTTCCTGCTTGCGCTTGCGCTCCAACTCGGCGGGTTGGTTTACGAAGCGTTCGATCCGCCCGTATTCGTCTCTGCGTTGCTGCTGATTGAGGGGTTGGTCGTTGTACGCCACCGCCATGCCAACCATGGCGTCGCGCGTTTCCACCATCAGTCTGGTCTGCGAGCCAGTCGGCGTTTCCTTGCGCTCGCGGCACATGTACTTCGGGCCCTCGCTGTTGCTCTTGATTTCGTTCGCGACCGCGCGTCTCACCAGTTCACTTGGGTTCTCCGCAGGCGGCCCTTCCGCCACGCTCCACGGACTCGACTGGAGCACTAGCGTCACCAGCAGCATTGGCAAGGCGGTTCGGAGCAGGACCGGTTTCATGGGATCAAGCACGCGCCCCTCTTTAAGCTTAGACGAAAATTGAGGCGGCGATGTTGTCTAAATGGTCCCCCACAAAAGTGTGACGGGCGATACTGGAACCGCTAAAGGCAATGGGTTCAAGCGCCGATTCACCCTTTGGCAGGTTGCTCCGATGATCGTCGTGGGATATAGTTCGATGAAGCAAGAGTGGCGTTCGCGAAGGGTTGCGGGGTTTCCTTTCACTAGCATTTCTGGCCCTGGCAAAATTGGCAGCTGGGATTCCCGTGCGCGTCCAGTCTGGTAAAGTGCCCACAAGGAGGGCCGAAATCATGGAGACGCCGAAGACGGCAGAATTTGCGCATATTGGCAAGTCCGTCATCATCAAAGGGGAACTCTCGGGCAGCGAGGACCTTTACGTGGATGGCCAGGTGGAGGGCAGCATCGAGCTCGCCGGGAACCGCCTGATCATCGGCCCGCACGGCCAGGTCCGCGCCAATGTAAACGCCAAGGGCGTGATCGTGCAGGGTAAGCTCGATGGCAACATTCGCGCTTCTGAGCGCACCGAGCTGACCAAGTCGGCCATCGCCGTGGGCGATATCGTCACGCAGCGGGTGGCGATTGAAGAGGGCGCTTACTTCAAGGGCAAAGTCGATATCCAGAAAGACATGACGAAGACGGACGGGGCCAAGACGGTACCTGCCGCCACCGCATCTGCGGTAGCCGGTTCGGCGGCAGGCGGCACGGCCACGGTGGCGATGAAAATTAGTCCGAGCGACAGCAAGTAATTCCTGCCCCGGTCTTCTTCGTTCGGCTCACGATGCCGTGAGCGAATGGACCAGACGCCCCGCGGTCGCCGGCGGCGTTAGTTGCATACAGCTTGATGAAATTTTTCGGTTCCTCAGACACTACCGCGCAGCAAGCAACGGCGGCCCAGCGAGCGAAGCTCACACGCCGCTCCAGTAGTCTCGCCCAGCTGATTAAGTCCCTCGATTCTGAAGAAGAAGCGCTCTGCATACTCGATCTGGGGTCGACATCTCCTGCCAACATCCGCTATTGCACCGAACGTGGCCACAAGATCTACAGCGACGATCTGCTGATTTCGTCCACCGATCCGACACTTGCCATCAAAGATGAAGCGGGCAAGCCGGCCCTCGACAGCAAACGCTTCCTGGAAGAAAACCTGGTTTATCCGGGGGCGCAGTTCGATATCGTGCTGTGCTGGAACCTGGCGGACTATCTGGACGAAAGCCTGGTGAAGCCGGTGGTCGGCCGGCTCTGGTCGCTGCTCAAACCCGGAGGCATGCTGCTGGCCTTCTTTCACACCCAGGAAGCAGGCCCGGATGCGCCCTGCTACCGCTATCACATCGTAGGTGGGGATGTGCTGGAGATGCAGCTCATCTCTCGCGGCGACGCAAAAAAGGGTGGGCCGGCCAGCAAGTTCCGTCTGCAACGCGTATTCAACAACCGCAATATCGAAAATCTCTTCCGCGATTTTGCTTCGATCAAGTTCTTCCTCGCCCGAGACAACGTCCGCGAAGTGCTGGTCGTGCGCTAATTCCAATCTCTAACTACCTGTCATCCTGAGCGGAGTTTCTGCTTCGCTTCGCGAGCAGAAATGGAGTCGAAGGACCCCTATGAGCACCACGAGCGAGGGCGCTCGCGTTCAAATCAAGGTCAGCGTGTTTTGCGTACCAGGTAGTTGGTGATGGCGGGACTACTTTCCAGAAACGAGAGGACCGGTTTGCGTACGTATCCCGGCAACACGAGCATCTTGCGAATCTTGGACGACGTGCGAAACACCGACAGCAGTGAGTCCTTGTAGGCGCGGGCTATAGCGGCCTGTCGCATCGGGCAGGGAGGCCTCGCCGGAAAAAAAAGAATTCAGGCAGCGCGCGGCCAGCGAGCCGCTGCGCAACGCCAGCGAAATCCCGTCGCCCACGAACGGGTCCACGAAACCCGCAGCGTCTCCCGCCAGCAGCACACCGTCGCGCTCAGCCTGGGGACTACGAAAAATCAACGGCGAGGTGCTGACCGGGATCGCTGACCAAACTCCAATTCCGGCTGCGGTCGCGTAGTGCGGGATGCTGGGCAAAGACTTCCGGCAGAGAACTCGCCACATCGGCACGGACCATGGCCGAGGCATTCACCCGCCCATCGCCGACCGGTTGCACTCCGCAATATCCGCCTTCAAAGAAGTACAAATCCACAGACGGCTCTGACGGCGGCTCTGCGAAATGGGCCTTCACCCCCAGCCATTTCTGATGGCGTATTCCATTTTCCGTCGGAGCCAGATTCAGATTCGACCAGCGCCCGGAGGCATTGATCAGGCTCCGGCTTTCAAACTCTTCCATCGGTAGTGACGATTCGGAACGGGCCGGAGCCGCCAACGCTTTGGGCCGTGACTTGCTGCCGCGTATCCACGCCAGCGCTCTGGGCCGAGTGCCACAGGGCTGCATCAAGATCGAAACGGGCGATACTGGCGGCCGGTGGATCCACATTCGCGTGCGAGAGTGCGGCCGTCGAGGAACAGGCGGGCGCGTGGAATTCGAACGGCGTCGCGCAACAGCACGGTGTGCTCATGATCAAGAAGCTCATTGAGCAGGCTGAGTGATTCCGCGGAGACAAACTCACCGCACACTTTATGGCGAGGGAAGCGTCCCCGCTCCAGCAGCAGAACGCGTGCGCCCGCCCGCGCGGCGGAAATAGCGGCAGAAGTGCCCGCCGGGCCGCCACCGATGATGATTAGATCGTAGAGCATGAGGAAATCAGCTGTCAGCTTTCAGCTATCAGCTTTCAGCTTCCATACCGTTGTCATCCTGAGCGAAGCGAAGGACCTATGCATTTTGCAGCGCAACAAAAGTCAAATGCATGGGTCCTTCGCTTCGCTCAGGATGACAATCGATGCTTAATAGTTTCCACACTATCACTCCCATGCGAAAGAGGTAGTGGCGATGAATTTCCACTCTAGCCGCGCTCGGATTGCGCCAGCAATGTCTGCATCTCTTCCGTCGTATATGCCTGGCGGACCGATGCCGGCGCGTCATGCCGCGTCAGACGGCTGCGGTAGAGAGGCATCCCGGCATACACGAGTGACAGGTGCAAGGGGTGCCGGACCAAATCATTGATCAGCACCGCGATCCGGCACACCCGCAGCGCTTCATCGACAAATTGCACCAGTTCCTGCGGAGACAGATGATGAACGAACAGGGTGCAGCTCACTAAATCGAAACTCGCGTCACTAAAGGGAAGAGCGAGAGCGTCGCCTGCGACGGCCGAGTGTCCATTGCTCAGATGTGAGGGGACGCGATCAAGCACCGTGACTTGCAAATGCAGGCCACGTTGCAACAGTCTCTGGCCCGCGGTTTCAGGAACGTAGCCGGATCCAGCGGCAACTTCCAGCAGCGACAGAGACGATTGCCTGGTTTCGCGAGCCACACGTTCAACCATGTCCTCAGTCGTAGCGACGCCTCCGAACCAGCGATTGATCCGCTGCAGATCGCCGAGTGACGACGAGACTTCGCCAGCTGTGCCAGCGTCGGTATCGAGCAATTCGGTGATGGCGATACGCTTCATTGGAGACAGTCGTCAGTCGTCGGTCGTCAGTCTTCAGCGAAACCTAGTCCGTTTTGCTGAAGACTGACGACTGACGACCGACGACTGCGACTACACTTCAGCCAGTTCTTCTTCCAGCAACTGCTTATTGTAGAGGTCGCTGTAGTAGCCGTTGCGGGCCAGCAACTCGTCGTGGGTGCCGAGTTCCACGATGCGGCCGCCGTGCAGCACTGCGATCCTGTCAGCATTGCGTACGGTGGAAACGCGATGAGAAATGAAAATCGTGGTTCGGTTCTGCATGACTTCGCGAAGATGGTTGAGGATCTTGTCTTCGGTGTGGGTATCCACGCTGGAGAGCGCGTCGTCGAGAATCAGGATGCGAGGATTGCGAATGATGGCACGCGCAATCGCGGTCCGCTGCTTCTGCCCCCCGGAAAGTGTGATGCCGCGTTCGCCGACCAGCGTCCGGTATTTCTCGGGAAACTCTTCGATGTCCTGAGCAATATTGGCCGCCTCGGCCGCAGCACTTACTTCTTCGTCAGTGGCATCTTCCTTGCCGAAGGCGATGTTTTCACGGACGGTTTCGCTGAACAGAAAAGTCTCCTGCGGCACGAACCCGATCTGGCGGCGCAGCGGCTCCAGCGGAAACTCGCGCACCGGCTTGCCGTCAATCCACACAGTCCCCGGCGCGGCATCGTAAATGCGCGGGATAAGGCTCACCAGCGTAGTCTTGCCCGAACCAGTAGGACCGACGATGGCCAGGCTGCTACCTGCGGGAATGCGCAGGTTGATGTCATGCAGAACAGGAACGCCATTGTAGGCAAAGTTCAACCCGCGAAATTCGATCTCTCCCCGAATCTGTGCTGTGTCGGGGCGGACACTCTGTCCGCCGCCTTTGACCTTAGGCTTCCGGACTATCCTGGATCTCAGGCTGCTCCACCAGAATTTCGTTGATCCGCCCCATCGAGGCAGTTCCACGCTGAAAGATATTGATGACCCAGCCCAGGGCAATCACCGGCCAGGTCAGCTGCACCATGTAGGTGTTGAAGGCAACAAATCCGCCCACTGTCATGCGTCCGAACAGGACTTCGCGTCCGCCCAGCCAGAGCACCAGCACAATGGCCAGGCCCAGCATGGTCTCGAGCGTGGGCCAGAGCATGCCCATCAGGCGCACCAGTTTCAGGCTGCGGTTAATGTATTCCCGGTTGGAAGTTTCAAAGGCTGCGATCTCCGGCTCTTCCTGCACGTAAGCGCGGATCACGCGAGCGCCGGAGAAATTCTCCTGCGCCCGGGCGGAGATTTCCGAAAACATGGCCTGGATTTTCTCGAAGCGCTCGTGAATCTGCTTGCCGAAGTACTGCACCGTGATGCTCACCAGCGGCAGGGGCAGGAAAGCATAAAACGTCAGCCTGGGACTGATCGAGAGCATGAAAGCCAACGCGCCGGCCGTAAACACGATCGTATTCGCCGAATACATGATCGCCGGTCCCAGCAGCATGCGGACGGCGTTCAGGTCATTTGTGGCCCGCGCCATGATGTCCCCGGTGCGAGTGCGCTGGTAGTAAGAATAGGAAAGGCTTTCCAGGTGCCGGAAGAGATCGTTGCGCAGGTCAAACTCGATCTCACGTGAGATGCCGATCACGATCCATCGGGTCAGAAACTGGAAGATGCCCTTGATGGCTGCTACGCCCATTAGTTCGAGGGAGTAGGTCAGCAGTTTTTCACGAGTCACCCCGGCCTGGAGGCCGTCAACCGCGTGGCGCAGCACCAGCGGAAAAAGGATCCACACGCCGTTGTTGACGAAAACGCAGATTGTGCCGATGAAATAGCTGCCGCGGTACTTCCGCAGGTAGGGAAACAGTGGACGCAGGCTCTTGGGCAGCATGTGCTTCTAGTAGATGTCATTCTACCAGCACAAGGTTCACCACTGGCACTGTCATCCTGAGGAAGCGGACCCCTCGCTTCGCGAGGGGCTCCCGACGAAGGACCCATGCATTTGCTGGCGGTGCCACCGCTTGAACTTTAAACGGATATGGAGCGCGGGCCGCGGAATGCATAGGTCCTTCGCTTGCTTTCGTCCGGCTTCGCCGGACGAAAGGCTGCGCTCAGGATGACAATCGGTTTGGTGGAGTCGAACTGGATACTTAAGCCGAATCGCCCTGGAAGGCCAGTGCACAGGCCACCAGCAGCATAGCAATCCAGCCCAGAAGAAAGATCCAGCTCGAAGCAATCAGGTAAAGATACGCAGCGTTCATAACTGTCTCTAGGAGGAGCCGAGCGCCGGCAGTGTCCGGCAATCCAAACGAACCTGGCCGGTCATGTATTTGTAATGCTCCACAATTTCACGGACAGCGTTGAGCCTGCCGAGAGTCGTCAGCCGGGTATCAGTGAGTGCCAGGTCGATTTCGGTCATCCAGCAGTCAACGGCGGTCTGCACTCCATTCGCCACTTCCTCGGCAATGGCTCGGACCACATCACGATTCAGCGCTGCAGTTGCCATGAGATTGGTT
Organism: Terriglobia bacterium; assembly: GCA_963812835.1. Classification (GTDB taxonomy): domain Bacteria; phylum Acidobacteriota; class Terriglobia; order Terriglobales; family Acidobacteriaceae; genus JAIQFF01. Next base: position 36,094 of record CAWEWN010000003.1, on the reverse strand, counting down.
TCCTTTTCTAAGTGAGTTCCGCCGGCCGCCAGGGTATGAGTTGGATAAGCATGAATGGCTGGCGACCGGCGAATGTATTACTGACTCTGCGTCTGTCCCGCCGTTCTTCCTTGCATGCGATTCATCATCCGTTGCTCGTGCTGGTTGATGAGCGCAGTCAGTTTTGTCTTCTGATCAGGAGTCAGAATCTGCACCATCTCTGACGCGATACGGGCGTGCTGCACCGTCAGCTCGGTCATGGTCTGGGTCTGTTGCGAGGCCAGCTCGCGGGCCTTCGCTTCATCGAAGGTGCCGCTCATGACCAGGTCGCGCAACTGCGAATGTCCTTGCGCCACTTGCTGCATCAGCGGCTGCAGCGCTGGCTTCTCCTTCGCCATGATGGCCTTCACCTGCGCCTGCTGTGCGTCGGTGAGGTCGAGCTTGTGGACGTAGTAACCCAGCATGGGCCCGCCGAACATGCCGTCGCCGCGCATGTGGGCGCGTCTGACGGTTTGCGATACTGCGATCCCTGCCACTACCGTCAGTGCTAAAACGACTGCTGCAATTTTGAAATATTTTGTTTTCATCTGATGCTCCTGCCGGTCTCCGGCGCTACAGCGATGATTAGAAGCGCTCTGCGGAGAAGTAGCGGTAAAGAGTCAGTCAAGCCGAGTAAAGTTTTGTAAAGCGTAACGTGTGGGGCGGACACTCTTGTCCGCCGCCTTTGAAGTTGATTTGTTTTGCGGTGACAAATTGTGTGCAAGACAAATTCAAAGTCAAAGGCGGCGGACAAGAGTGCCCGCCCCACACTACACAATTCTTTACTCAGGGCCATGCCACTCTGGAAGTACAATAAAACCTGTGGACCGCATTCTTGTTATCGATGACGATGTCGAACTTTGCAGCCTGGTGGGCGAGTACCTGGCCCCTGAAGGCTTTCAGGTCGAGTCCGCGGCGGATGGGACCCGCGGGCTAGAGCAGGCGTTGAACGGAGAATTTCTGCTGGTGGTTCTCGACGTCATGCTGCCCGGCTTGAATGGATTCGAAGTGTTGCGGCGGCTGCGTGACAAGTCAAGAATCCCGGTGCTTCTGCTGACCGCGCGCGGCGAAGACGTGGACCGCATCGTAGGCCTCGAGATTGGGGCTGACGACTATCTTCCCAAGCCCTTCAATCCCCGAGAACTGGTAGCGCGCATTCGCGCCATTCTGCGGCGCACGCGCGCCTCCGAACGGTCGGGGAGCGGACAGCCCTCTGAAATTCTGCGCGTGGGTGAAGTAGAACTTGATCCGGCCACGCGAACGGTGTTGCAGAAAGGCAAGGAAGTCGAGTTCACTTCGGTTGAGTTCAACCTGCTGCACGTGCTGTTGCGCGAGGCCGGACGTGTGGTCCCTCGCGAGCGCCTGGTGGACATCGTGCTCAGCCGCAAGTTCTCGCCTTTTGACCGCAGCATTGATATGCACGTGAGCAAGATCCGCAAAAAGCTGGGCGACTCCGATTCCGGCGTCGACCACATTAAAACCGTGCGCGGCGTGGGATACATCTTCACCCGGCCGCAGGAAGTGGCCGCCGAGAGAGTCAAGGCCATGAAAAGTCTTTTTCTGAAGATTTTTCTTTCGTACTGGATGGCGCAGGCGCTCTTTCTTGCGCTCGCGGTGTTGATTACGATTGCCCTGCGGGAGCGCGGAGAGTCGGCCGTCTGGGATGCACAGCAATCCGTCGTCACCAACAAGGCGATCGAGACTTACGAACAAAGTGGCCCCGCCGACCTGCGGAAGTATCTTGAGGAAGTTCGTGACTCGCTACATACCCGGGCCTACCTGGTGGATGACCAGGGCAAAGAAGTCCTGGGCCGCGACCTGCCGCGCTGGGCGGAATCCGTGGCAAAGGGTGTCAGACCAGAGCCTCGCGACCTTTGGGATCGTGTGATGCCCAGTCCCTTCCGGCAGGGAGGTGCATGTTGCCGCCAGCGGGCGCCGTTACATGCTGGTCGCCTTCCTGCCTCCGAACGGACCTCTCGGGCCCGGCGGCGTTCCCGGGCTGAGTATCCTGATCGGAATTATTTCTTCTGGCCTGGTGTGTTATTTGCTCGCCCGTTATTTGACTTCGCCGGTGGTCCGGCTACGGGCAGCAACGCAACGACTCGCATCCGGCGATCTCAGTGCCAGGGCGGGTGGCCTTTCCACGCGGCGCCGGGATGAAATGGCGCAGTTGGTACGCGATTTTGACTCCATGGCCGAACGCCTCGAAGCGACCGTCAATGCCCAAGCCCGGTTGCTGAACGACATTTCCCACGAGTTGCGGTCTCCGCTGGCCCGTCTCAACGTCGCCTCCGCCCTGGCTCATCAGCGTGCCGGCGTGGAAGCCCCAGCGCACTTGAACGCATTGACCTGGAATCAGAACGCCTGAACGAGCTTATCGGCGGCCTGCTCACCATCGCTCGCCTCGACAGCGGGAACGATACCCGGCAAAAGTCGCCAGTCCTTTTGGGGGAAATGATCGAGGGAATCGCCGACGATGCGGATTTCGAAGCCCAGGGCCGCGACAGCCGGGTGGAGAGCACGATCAAAGAAGACTGCCTGGTCGTGGGTGTGCCTACGCTTCTGCACAGCGCGATTGAAAACGTGGTCCGCAATGCTGCCCGCTACACCCGGGAAGGGACCAGCGTGCAGATCGTGCTGGAGCGCGGCCAGGGCGGCTAGCGGACCGGAAGCCGTCATCCGAATCAAGGATTCGGGTCCTGGCGTGCCCGAGGAAGAGCTGGACAAGCTTTTCCGGCCGTTCTATCGCATAGATGATGCCCGTGGCCGCAAGACCGGCGGCGTAGGGCTGGGGCTCGCCATTACGGAGCGCGCCGTCCGGATCCACGGTGGGACCGTCAAGGCCAGCAATCGCCCGGAGGGTGGCCTGCAGATCGAGATTCGACTGCCTGCGGCGTCACCTGCGGCCAGCCCGGGACCCGCCGGCACGGTCGAAAAGCAGGAGCCGGTGGAGACCAGCTCCATCCGATCAGGCTGAAAAGCCAGTTCGGAAACGAAGGCCAATTTGGCGGGCAACTTTCTTCTTTCCGCGAGGTTCCAACCAGCCAGCGCGGTTTGCTCTTCCGGGTCATTCCTGATACACAAATGAGGGTACTTTTGGGCCTCAATCCAACGGCGTGAGTAGGTTCCGGCCCGCCGGAAAGCTTGAGAGAGGACAGGGGAGAAAGAAACGAATGGGGACGAGGTTCCGGTTCCTGGCAGGGATTGTGGTTCCAGTATTGCTGGTCGGTCTGAGCGCCTGCAATAACGGCAGTTCGTCATCTTCTTCGGGTACCGGCGCCGTGTTTGTTGCCAGCCAGGGAGACTCGACGGTCACGTCTTTCAGCATCGACCTGAGCACCGGCGGGCTGACTGCGAATGGCGGCTCCATAGCCGCCGGCAGCGTGCCTTCAGCCATGATCCTGGCGCCCTCCGGGGCCGTACTGTTCATCGCCAACAGCGGCTCCAATAACATTTCAGCCTACACCGTGAAGACGGACGGTACCCTGACCGCGGCCGGCAGCACGCAACCGGCAGGAATGACTCCCGATTGGCATGGCCATGGACTCTGCCGGACACTTCCTTTTTGTGGCCAACCAAGGCCTACAGATTGACCCGAATTCCGGCACAGTTTCCGTGTTTGCGGTCAGCAATACCAGTCTCGCCGAAGTGCCCGGGTCGCCCTTTGTCGTTGCCACGCCTGGCGCTCCGGGTGGGACCGGCCCTTCGGGCGTGGCTGTCACTCCTGACGGAAAGTTTCTGTACGTGTCGAACCAGTTCGACAGCACGGTCTCGAAATTCTCGGTGGATGCCGCCGGCGTACTGACGCGAGGCCCGGTTGTGGCGGTCGGTACCACGCCTGCGACCCTGGCGATCACCGCGGACGGCGGCTTTCTCTATGTCGCCAACGCGAGCACCATTTCAGGCTTCGCCATATGCGGTCAGGTCCTGACCTCCTGCAGCGATCCGACCAGCCCGGATGGCAGCCTCACCGCGGTTGAAGGCTCGCCTTTCCCGTCGGGGATCAACCCGGTTGCGATCGTCGCCGCACCCTCGGGAAAATTCCTTTTTGCCGTCAACCGGCAATCCAACCAGATTTCCCAATACAAAGTTGCCACTGGAAGCGGCGTACTCACAGCGAACACGCAAGCGGTGATCTCGACTGGAGCGACTCCGGTGGGGGCGGCGATTCGGGTCGGGACCACGACCGATCACAACGACCGGCGGCATCACCGACTATCTTTATGTCCCTAACCTGGGATCATCCTCGGTCTCGGTCTACAGTTTCGATTCGACCGTGGGTCTGCTCGGCCTGGTAGGCGGGCCAGTGAGCATCACCGGAGGGCAACCCGGAGCGGTCGCAGCTGAGTAGGTCAGTTTCCGGTTTCTAGTTCTTGGTTTCTAGTCTCAATAGGGGCAGCGAACAGCGCTGCCCCTTTTTCTTGCTTCTACTTCGACTGAAAGAGCAATGGCGCGAATTGCGACAGATTCTCACGCCACAGCATCCACACATGCCTGCCCGGGGTTTGGATGACAGTCGGTTGCACGCCTTGCTGCTTCAGCCAGGCGATGAACTTCTGGTTGGTATCGAACAGGCCGTCTTCCGTTCCGCAGGCAATCCAGAGCACTCTTAGCCGAGCATTGATGGTTCTGCGCCGACTGGGTGGTAACTCCCGGGAAGCGCACCGTGAAGTCGCCTTTGTCGCCGACTCCCAGCGGAGCCGAGCTGAAGCCTCCGACATAAGCAAAGTCGTCCAGATGATTGAGGCCGACCATCAGGCTCTCCGCGCCGCCCATGGATAGCCCGGCTACTGCATGATCCTCGCGTTTCTCCGAGAGCGGATATTGTTTCTTTACCAGCGGCATCACTTCCTGAAACAAGGCGTCTGAGAACCCCGAGTAGTTGCGCTGCACCAGTTTGGGATCGCTCCAGTTGTGCCATCCTCGGGCGATCACTTCCATGGTTCCGTAGCCGAGCGGCATCACCACGATCATCGGCTTGACCTTCCCTTGCGCGATCAGGTTGTCGAGAATCACATTGGCTTTTCCCATTTGCGTCCAGGCGCTGGGATCGTCGCTGTACCCGTGAAGCAGGTACAGCACTGGATACTTCTGCTTGCTGCCCGAATCAAAGTTGGGCGGAGTGTAGACGTAGTATTCGCTGTCTATCGCGACAATATTCGAATGGTAGAAGTGATGATGCACCACCCCGTGCGGAACGTCTGCCGTCTCCCACGGCATGGGCGGATTTACCAGGCAGGAGAAAAACATTGTCCACGTCGAAGAAGCTGGGTTTGAGCGTCACGTTGTGCGGGTCGAGAACATGGGTGCCGTCCACGTTGAATGAGTAGCTGTAATACTGCGGAACCAACCCGGGCACGGCGATGCTCCACGTGCCATCCGCCGACTTGGTCATGGGCAACGGGTCTTTCATGCCTTCGAGATGTAAGTTCTACCTTGGCCGCGTTCGGCATGGCCAGCTGGAACAGAACAGAACCGTCGGGCTGCAATTTCGGGCTGTGGGGCGGCGCGGGTTCCAGCGGGACGGGAGACTCAGTTGGCTTGGCGGACTGTGCGCGAGCCGGGCAAGCCCATATCGAGCAGCAGACTATCGTGGCTAAGAAAAAGCATGAGAAGGCGGATAACGGCTCTGACATTGGCATTCTCCCCTGGTGCGATTGCGCTCCACAGTCTACAGGGAAGCCTGCGTTTGCGAACAGTGCGTCCAGAACGTTGTGCGGGTAGTGGTCACTTCGGATAAATCCACCAACACCGGCGTCATCCTGAGGGACTTCAGTCCCGAAGGATCTGGCGCGGACTGCCACAATTGTCGCGAGGGCGTATTCACTGCGCGCCAGATCCTTCGCAAGCTCAGGATGACACCATCATAAGATGGGTGAAAACTGAGCCACCACGACACCTAGGTCGGCACTTTGAGAATCAAATATCCGCCCGCCAGGCCGAACAACAAATCCGGCGCCCACGCCGCCAGGAACGGCGGCAACTGGCTGACATTTCCCATCGACTCTGACAATCGCCCCACCATGATATACAGCAGCCCGATGCCCACAGCCGTGGCGACTCCGGCGATCGCGCCTCGCTTTCCCGCGGCCAGCGCGAATGGAATAGCTAGCACTGCCATGATGAGCGAATTGAGCGGGAAGGCGAATTTCTCCTGCAGTTGGACTTTCAGCCGCACTACGTCGAAGCCGCTTTGCTGCAGATCGCGGATGTAGCGGCGCAGGTCTTCCGAGTTCATTTCGGAAGATTGCCGCACTTCCTTTTTGAAATATGCCGGAACCTCGTTGATCGTGGCAAACGTGGCGACGTCGAAGGTGCGATAGTCAGTTATTGCGGAGCCCTGCACGCTCCGCTCCCAGCCCTGCGTGCACACCCAGCGCTGCAGACGTTCTTCCCAGTGCGCCTGGTCGGCGTAGACCCGGGCGGTCAACTGAAAAGTCGCCGGGTCGAACTGGAAGACCGAGAGATTGCCAAACTGGTCGCGGTCGGGATCAAACAGTTGGTAGTAGTAAATCGTGGAGTGCTGTCCGAAAATCCATTTGCGATCGGGATTGAGATACGTCTGCGCCGGCTTGCCCTTGATCAGGTTGCGCAGCGCGTCCTGCCGCCGGTTGGCGTGTGGAAGATAGAACTGGTCGAAAAAGAAAAGTCCGGCGGCCAGCATGGTCGACACCACCAGGATAGGAACGATCACCCGATAAATACTGATCCCGGTGGCCTTGATCGCCGTGATTTCGTTGGACCGCTGCATCAGGCCCAGCGTGACCAGCACCGCGAGCAGAATGCTCAGGTGCAGGACGTTGTACAGAAAAAAGGGCGCGACGTTGAGCAGGTACTCGCCCACGATCAGAGGCGAAATCCGGTTGCGCAGAATGTCTCCCAGCAACTCGAAAAGCGTGAACACCTGCAACAACATCAGGAACGACGCCACGATCATGGTGAGATACAGCAGAAAATCCCGCAGAACATAATCGTCCAGGATCATGGGGAAACTGGCGCTGAACATGCGGCGGCGGTTGACCGCGCGTTGAAAGGCGTCCTCGGCGCGATTGAAGCGGAAGAAATTTTTTCCGCCTTGCGCCAGCCTGGATTTGAAAGGGTTCCACTTGGCGCGAAACGAGCCAATCTCAAAGGGCCGCCGTTCGGCCCTCCACAACAGAAACGCCCCGCACAGGAAGAAAACAATGTTGGCCAGCCATGCCCCCAAAGCAGGCGGAACTTTCCCCTGGCGGGCGAGCGATACTCCGATCAGAGTGACCGAGTAGTAAGCGAACACCAACAGAATGGTGAGGACGAATCCAGCTGACTTGCCGCCCTTCTTCGACGACAGCCCCAAAGGAATTCCTACCAGTGCCAGCACCAGGCATGAAGTCGGCAATGCGAAGCGGCGATGGAACTCAATGAGGTACCAGGGCGCTACATATTTCTTGACCTTGCGGGCCTGGCCCGGCAGGTCCCAGGTGAGCATCTGCGCCGCCGGCACCGGTTCCTGGTCGCGATTGTCGGTCTGCGGGACCGGAATCGGTACGTCAGTCTGGTCGAAAGTCGAGATCTGATAGTGGTCAGGTGAGTCGGCGTCGGTTTCGTGAGTTGAGCCGTTGGTCAGGTGAAGGTGCAGCATCTGCGGCCCTTCGCTGACCAGGATGCCTTGCCGGGCCAGAGTAATGCGCGGCGCCGCCGGGTTGGTGATGTCCGCGATAAATACGCCCTTCCAGATGGCGGCGCCTTGCGCGGTTTTCACGTCCTGAACGTAAAGTACGAGTTTGGGAAAGCCTTCATAGAAAACTCGCGGCTGCACTTCAAAAGACACCTGTGACGACTTCAGCCGGTCCTCGAGCCGGCCCAACGCCGCCTGCGATTCCGGCGCGAGATACACGGCGTTGAACATCGCCAGCACCCAGGCGGTCACGGCAAAAATGGAAATGACCCGCAGGAATGTCCAGACGCCGATACCGCTGGCCCGCATCGCGGTAATTTCACTGTCGGCTGCAAGCCGGCTCAGCCCGATCAGAATTCCGACAAGAACGCCCATCGGGATGGTGTAAGTGAATGCGACCGGCAGAGTAAAAACGAAGATTTCGATGACGCTGGGCAGAGGCGCGCTGTTGCGCACGACGAGGTCGAGAATGTGACCGAGGTCCCGAGTGAAAAGTACAAACGTGAACACCGCAATGCCGATGGCGGCATGCGAGATCACTTCACTCAGAATGTAACGGGTCAGAATCCGCATCGGCCGAGCCTCAAAGGCGAGAATAGCACGGGGTATGTGGGGCGGACATCCTCATGTCCGCCAGCTCGTGTTGACGTCTTGAGCCGCGCTTGCGCGGCGAGAGCAAGTCGAGGGACCCCTACCGGGCCGAGAACTCCGCAGCCTATAGGGGTCCTTCGATTCGCAACGGTTTCGCAAGCGAAACCAGTAGCTCCGCTCAGGATGACCGCACACTGCCGCGACTATTCGACTTTCAGGAAAAGAGCCGACAACGGCGGCAAGGTCAGGCTCACCGAGAAGGGCCGGCCATGCGTGGGCACGAGCTTCCGCGTGGACGCCTCCCAGGTTCCCCATGCCGCTTCCGCCGTATTCCTGGGCGTCGCTATTGAGAAGTTCTTTCCAATATCCAGCCGATGGCACGCCGACCCGGTATCCGTAACGCGGTACGGGAGTGAAATTGCAGACGACCACAACTTGATCAGCTGGAAATCGGCTTTTGCGCAGCAGGGAAATAACACTGGCAGCCGTGTCATTGCAGTCAATCCACTCAAACCCGGCGGCGTCGGTATCGAGCTGATGCAGGCCGGGCTGCTCGCGATAAACCTGGTTCAATTGCGCGACCCAGTTCTGCACACCTCGATGGACTGGATATTGCAGAACGTGCCACTCCAGGCTCATGTCATGCGCCCACTCCCGCACCTGGCCGAATTCGCAACCCATGAACAGCATCTTCTTGCCCGGCTGGGCGTACATGTAACCGAACAGCAGGCGCAGGTTGGCGAACCTCTGCCACTCGTCTCCCGGCATCTTGCCGATGAGCGAACCTTTACCGTGTACCACTTCATCATGCGACAGCGGCAGAACGAAATTCTCGGTGAAGCCGTACAGCATGCGGAAGGTGAGTTGATTGTGATGATAGCGGCGATGAATCGGGTCCTGGGCAGAAGTAGGAGAGCGTGTCGTGCATCCATCCCATGTCCCACTTCATGCCGAAGCCCAACCCGCCGACATAAATCGGTCGAGACACCATGGGCCACGCCGTTGATTCCTCCGCGATGGTCTGAATACCGGGATATTCCTTGTAGGCCTCGGTGTTAAATTGTCGAAGAAAGTCAATCGCTTCCAGATTCTCTCGTCCGCCAAACTTGTTGGGAATCCACTCGCCGGCCTTGCGCGAATAGTCGAGATAAAGCATGGAGGCAACGGCATCCACTCGCAGTCCGTCAATGTGATATTTGTCCAGCCAGAACAGGCCGCTGGCCATGAGAAAGCTGCGGACTTCGTTGCGGCCGTAATTGAAGATGAAAGTCTTCCAGTCGGGATGAAAGCCCTTGCGCGCGTCTGCGTGTTCGAAAAGATGTGTACCGTCGAAGTATGCCAGCCCGTGCGCGTCGGTAGGGAAGTGCGACGGCACCCAGTCCAGAATCACGCCGATGCCTTGCTGGTGCAGATAATCCACCAGGTACATGAAGTCCTGCGGCGTGCCGTAGCGCGAGGTGGGCGCGAAATATCCCGTGGTCTGATAGCCCCATGAGCCGTAGAACGGATGCTCCATGATGGGCATCAGTTCCACGTGGGTGAAATTCATCCGCTTCACGTAGTCCGCCAGGCGCGGCGCGGTTTCCTGATAGGTCAGCGGCCGGTCGCCCTCTTCGGGCACTCGCATCCAGGAACCGAGATGAACTTCATAGACCGAAATCGGCGCCTGCAGCGAATCGCGTTTGGCGCGTGTTTCCATCCACTCTTTATCGGCCCACTGATATTCCAGGTCCCAGACGACGGACGCCGTGCGCGGCGGTTTCTCGTGAAGCATGCCAAACGGATCGGCTTTTTCGCCGACATATCCCTGATTGTGGGAAACGATGTTGTACTTGTACAACGCGCCTTTGCCGACTCCCGGTATAAAGCCTTCCCAGATGCCCGAGCTTCCCCGCGTCTTGAGCGGATGAGATTGCGTGTCCCAACCGTTAAAGTCGCCGACCACGGAAACCGAGGCGGCGTTCGGCGCCCAAACTCCGAAGTATGTTCCGGGCTTTCCGGCGACGGTGGTAAGGTGCGCGCCCAGCTTGTCGTAAATCCGGTAGTGAGTGCCTTCGTTGAAAAGATGGAGATCCTGATCGGTCAGAAGGCTGACAGCGCTGCTGGGGGGCGGGGCTAAGGTCTGCGTGGTTTCTTTGCTCATCAGTCAGGTAATGCTGGTTTAAGTGTACCGGAGTTCACGTCTATGATGCAGTTTACCCTTGCGATGGGTTGTGGCTCAGTCTGAACAAATTGTCCCTGGCGTCATCCTGAAGGACTTCAGTCCTGAGCCATAACCCTCGCTTTGGCAGTGGTGCAGTTTCGAACTCTAGCAGTCTCAAATCTCTAAAAGACTTGTCATTCCGAAGCGCGGCTTGGCCGCGCGAGGAATCTGCTGTTGCACTGGCTGCCAGCAAGCAGATTCCTCGCCGATAAACCTGGCTTCGGAATGACAAGAGTTGGGTTGTTCTCAGACAAACCGCACCACGACCCTCGCTTTGGTAACGTCGCGCGGCCCGCACTATCCCTGCTAGACTGCTAGATTCGATTTTGAAATCATCTCATGCCTGTTCTGCGCGTCGTAGTTCTGTGGCACCAGCATCAGCCGTTTTACAAGGACCTGGTCAGCGGCGAGTACCGGCTTGCCCTGGGTCCGGCTGCATGCGCTCAAGGACTACTACGGCATGGTCAAACTGCTGGATGAGTTTCCCAACGTTCACCAGACATTCAATCTTGTCCCTTCCCTGATCACGCAAATACAGGACTACGTAACCGGCGCGGCGCGTGACCCGTTCCTCGAAGTTGCCGCCAAACCGGCCAAAGATCTGACGCCACACGAGCGCCGTTTTGCGTTGCAGTATCTGTTCCAGGCCAATCCGGCAAATCTCATCGGCCGATATCCCCGGTACCGGGAGTTATGGGACCGGTTTCGCAGTGCCGGCGGTACACCCGGAAGCCGTGGACAAATATTTCTCGCCCCAGGACTTCACCGACCTGCAGGTGCTTTCGCAAATCGCCTGGTTCGATGAATTCTTTCTGGACGATCCGGACATCGCGGGGCTCATTCAAAAAGGACGCGACTACTCGCTCGAAGACCAGAGCTTCGTGATGACTCGGGAGCGGGAACTGCTGGCCAAGGTCTTGCCCGCCCATGCCGACGGCGGCACAGCAGGGACGAATCGAAATCTCGACCTCCGCGTTCTATCACCCGATTCTGCCCCTGGTCTGCGATACCAACATGGGCGCGGTTTCGAGCCCCGGCCTGCCTTTGCCCCAGAATCGTTTTCGCCATCCCGAGGACGCGCGGGAGCAATTACTGCGTGGTCTGAATCTGCATCAGGATGTTTTTGGGATTCGTCCGCAGGGCGTATGGCCGTCCGAGGGCAGCGTTTCGGAAGAAGCCATTGGCATTTCTCAGAGTCTGGGCGTGAAGTGGATGGCCACCGACGAAGAAGTCCTAGGCCGCAGCCTGGGAATCTCCTTCGGACGCGACGGTCATGGTCACCTGCCGCCTGAACTGGCCGAGAAGGCTCTACACCATTCATCGCTTCGAGAGCGACCAGGCGCAGATGAACCTGATCTTTCGCGATCACACCATCTCAGACTTGATCGGATTTGTGTACTCCGGCATGGCCCCGCAGGAAGCTGCCCAGCATCTCATGCACAACATTAAGCAATCCGCCCAACCGGTTCTTGATGCGGGGCATGACGCCGTGGTCCCGATCATTCTGGATGGCGAGAATGCGTGGGAATACTATCCTCAGTCCGGCCGCGAATTTCTGCGCCGCTTCTACGATGCGCTGCAGCGCGAGGCTGGAGTGGAGGCAACCACGGTGTCCGAGGCGATTCAACGGCACCAGCATTTTTCTCCGCTCAAGTCGCTGGTTCCGGGCTCATGGATTCACGCCAATTTCAACGTCTGGATCGGCGCCCCGGAAGACAATCGAGCCTGGGACTATCTCTACCATGCCCGCAATTTCTACGCCGCAGGCGGCTCCCACAGGCCGACGAGGCGCAGCGGCAACTGGCCTTCGAGGAAATCCTGATTGCAGAAGGCAGTGACTGGAACTGGTGGTACGGCCCGGAGCACCATTCCGCCAACGATCGCGAATTCGACGAACTCTACCGCAAGCACCTTTCGAATATTTATCAACTGCTCGGTGGCCGGCCGCCAGACTATCTGGCCCAACCCATCATGGGTGGCGCGGAGCGGCCGGCGGTGCTGCCTCAGACCGCCTATATTCATCCCCGCATCACCGGCGACATGGTGCGCTACTTCGAATGGATGGGGGCGGCCGTCTATACCGCCGACCGGCGTGCCGGAGCCATGCACGGCAAACAGTTTCTGCTCGACGCCGTCCACGCGGGAATTGACGAGTCTCACATCTACGGGCGCCTCGATTTTGTCGAGAACAAAGTTCCGGGCGAGGATTTCGAAATCGTGGTCAATGTTGAATCTTTGGACTGCAGAAGGTGCGCCGTCACCGCACGCCGTTGCGTCTCGATGTGGCAGTAGCAGCCGGCAGGATACGAAGTTGGAAGGTGAGTGTTCCCGACACCGGCCAGTCTCTCGCCGGTTCTGACCGTCCTGACGATCAGGTCGCCGTCGCTCTGCTGCGAAACTTCGAATTCAAGCTTCCTCTGGCCTGGTTGCAAGCCCTTCCCACCGGGTTCGCAAGTCGGAATACGAACGGGCGCGCCAGTGTACGGCCGGCACCTTAAGGTTGCGCTTCAGTCTGTGGCAGAACGGCCTGCCCGCAGATGCGCTTCCGGTCGAAGGATGGATGGAATTGCAGTTACTGAGGGAAGAAGATTTGATCGCGTTGTAGGACAGAGAGCGGAAGGTTGTCTCGCTGCCATTCTTCCGCCCTTGCAGGGCTTGGCCGGGTCGAATGCTCACCCCGGGCTTGCGCCCGGGGCTCCATTCTTTTGCCACTTCGTGGCTTTCACGGCGTACAAGTGCTGAGATCTACTTACTGACCGCCGGTGTCTGCCGTCATCGCCAGCGGACGGCTCAATTCCATCATCAACTCTGTTCCGGAAGGCAGCACAGCTGAGCGCTTCTTGCCGAGCCAGTGCGCCACCGTGAGCGTGGCGGCAACGCCTCCACCGATCAGCAGGCCCTTGCCTCCGGCAGCCAAACCTCCGATGAGCATGCCGGCGCCGGTGCCCATGCCGATTTCAGTCAGGTCGTGACCGTCATGGCCATCGCCTTTGAACTGGCCTTCTGTATTTACATCCGTGCCGTTACGCAGACTGGTGTCTACCAGGGCGGCGTTCAGCATGTAACGTTCGCCGTTGGGCATGACCACTGCCTCGGGGAAAATTCCAATGGTGGGTTTGCCCGCAATGCGGCGTGGTTCGTTGACTTTCGTGACCCGTCCCTGCACCGTGGCGCCGACTGGAATTACGGTCTTCCCGTCAAGCATGACTGCGTCCACCACTCGCCCTGAGAAGGAGTCGCCTTCCTTGCTGGAGAAAGTGGACAACGTGTTTTCCAGTTTGACCTTGAACGACGTGCCCGCGGGGAGAGCCATATTGGTTTGTGCACCGGCCCCGACCGCCAGCAACACCACAGCAAGCATTGCAAATATTCTTTTCATTCCGCCTCCTGATTTTTCACCCAAAGTTTGCCGAGCAGGTTCAACATGCCTTAACCGGAACCCGATAATTTCCTCACTACCCCCATGACCTGTATGGAACGGTGCACGATCCGTCTGACTGTCCCCGCGATAGATGTACTCGACTTTCCGGTCGCGAGAGATAACCAGGCTGGCCGGATGCGCGATGTTGATCGCATCGAGGCCCAGCCCGTGATAGAGCCCATAAGCTTTCGTCACCACCCGGTCTTCATCCAACAGAAACGGGTACGACACGGGATGCGACTGCAGAAACTTTGCCGGCTTCCACATGCCCGTACTTTTTTCTGCAGCGATGTACACCAGTTGCGCTCCCGCCTTCTCGATCTCGGTCTTCATCGGCTCCAACTCGGTCATGCGGCGCCGACAATTGGGACACCAGGTTCCACGCAGGAACTCCACGATCAGCGCCCCGCGCGACAGGAAACCGGACAAAGAAAGAATCCCGTCGCGGTTCGCAGCCGACAGCAGAAATTCCGGTGCCCGTGAGCCGACGACGAGAGTTTCCGTGCGATCGGACATCCTATTCCGACTGTAGAGCAGAAGCCCATGGCCCACAGCCTGTGAAAAACTCGGGGAACCAGCGTAGACACGGCCTGTTCACGGTACTGTGTGGCGCGGGCGCCCTCGCCCGCGCGAACGATTCCAGAGTTTCGGTAGCATGGAGGACCAAGGGAGCCACGCTACGGTTCGTGGTGTGCCTTGAAGTCTTTGCCAAGCCCGAGTCGCGCGGGCGAGGGCGCCCGCGGCCACACAAGAAAACCGATATAATCTCCAGTCTCACCACACAACAGAACGAGGGGCAAAAAGCAATCATGGACGTCTTCACGCAAATTCAGGAAATCCAGGCGCGGGAGATTCTCGACTCTCGCGGCAACCCCACAGTCGAAGCTGAAGTCACGCTGGCAGACGGAACTCGAGGACGCGCAGCGGTTCCGAGCGGAGCATCCACGGGCGAGCACGAAGCGGTCGAATTGCGCGACGGCGACAAGCAGCGCTACGTGGGCAAGGGCGTGCTCAAAGCGGTCGAGAATGTGAACGGCGAAATTGCCGACGCGCTTGCCAACCTGGACGCATCCGACCAGCGCGCCATCGATCAGAAGATGATCGAACTCGATGGCACCGAGAACAAGGGCCGTCTGGGCGCGAACGCCATTCTTGCGGTTTCGATGGCGGCCGCACGGGCTTCAGCCAACGCATTCAGCCAGCCGCTCTATCGTTATCTTGGCGGCGCCGGCTCCAACATTCTGCCGACGCCGATGATGAACATCCTCAACGGCGGCGCTCACGCCGACAGCAATGTGGACTTTCAGGAGTTCATGGTGATGCCCGTCGGCGCGGAATCCTTCTCCGATGCGCTGCGCTGGGGCGTCGAGGTCTTTCACACTCTAAAAGGCGTGCTCAAAAAGCGCGGCTACAACACCGCTGTCGGCGACGAAGGCGGCTTCGCGCCGTCGGTGAAGTCGAATGTCGAGGGTATTGAAGTTGTCCTCGAAGCCATTACGCAGGCCGGATACAAGCCGGGAGAAGAGATCGCCATCGCGCTCGATCCCGCGGCCAGCGAGTTCTATCAGGACGGCAAGTACGTTTTCAAAAAGTCCGACAAGTCGACCAAGAGCTCCGACGACATGGTCCGCTTCTGGGCGAAGTGGGCAAACGACTATCCGATCGTCTCGCTCGAAGACGGCTTGGCAGAAAACGACTGGGAGGGCTGGCAGAATCTCACCAAAGAGCTGGGCGGAAAGATCCAGTTGGTCGGCGACGATCTGTTCGTCACCAACGTTTCGTTTCTGCAAAAGGGAATCGACAAGCATGTGGCCAACTCGATTCTGATCAAGGTCAACCAGATCGGCACCGTCAGCGAAACTCTCGACGCAATCGACCTGGCGCGTCGCAATGGCTATACGTCCATCATTTCGCATCGCTCGGGAGAAACTGAAGACACCTTCATCGCCGACCTGGCGGTGGCGACGGGAGCGGGCCAGATCAAGACGGGTTCAGCCTCGCGCACCGATCGCATCGCGAAATACAACCAGCTGTTGCGGATTGAAGAAGAGTTAGGAGACGCGGCGAGGTTCCTGGGCCTGAAGGCCCTGAACGTCGGAAGGTAATGTGTGGGGCGGACACTCTTGTCCGCCGCCTTTGACGTTGATCTTGCGTTGGGAGTCAACGTCTTGGCCGTTAGCGTGACGGCAGGTTATTCTTCACCGAGTCAAAAGCCAAGTCAAAGGCGGCGGACAAGAGTGTCCGCCCCACACGATCAAAATCCCATCGTGTCGTCGGCCGACGGCCCATACGTGGCGGGCAGCGGCTTGTCATTGAGGCGCAGGTACACGCCGAGTTGGGCACGGTGATGCACCAGGTGATTCAAAAACATTTGCCGATAAGCCAGAAAACGTGATCCGTTGAAAATTGGTTTGCCCTGAAAGCTCAGCTTCCAGTTCTCGGTCCAGGCCGCATCGGGCGTAGCCTTCAGCGCGGCGCGAACCTTGGCTGCGCCCTCGTCAAAGACACGCACCAATTGATCGGCGGACTCAAAGGCCACACGCTTCGAGCTGCCTTTCGAGAAATCAAGCTCTGGGGTGGTCAGGACCGTCAGGCCAAATCCGGCCAGTTCGGCCACATGCGGAGCAAGTTTGTTCAGCGGCATGGATTTGGGATGAGGTGCGAAGTCCTTCTTGTCCTCGGGAACGCGTTCCAGCATCGTGCGCGTGGTTTTTGCTTCGGCATCAAATTCGAGCAGTAGAAGATCGCTGATGGGCATGACTTCCTCCGGCTAAGATCAGAACGACTATATTATGCGGCCGCGGAGTTGAAAACCTCTCCCCGTCGCCTATAATTTCTCTTCTTTCCAATTTGCCTTATTCCTCTGCGCCTCGGTAATCCAGTTTTCAGCGAGCCAGACACAACGCCAGGAGCGTAATGACCCGTCCCAAACCACTTGTGCTGATCATTCTTGACGGCTGGGGATACCGCGCCGAAACCAAGGCCAACGCCATCGCGCTGGCCCGCAAGCCCACTTACGATCGCCTGCTAAGCGAATATCCCAACACCCTGATTCAGACCAGCGGCCACTACGTCGGCCTGCCCGATGGCCAGATGGGGAACAGCGAAGTCGGCCATCTCAACATCGGCGCCGGGCGCATCGTGCACATGGACAGCACCCGCATCGAGCTGATGATCCAGAACGGAGAGTTCTTTTCGCATCCGGTCCTGCTCAGCGCCATGAAGAATGCGCGCTCCGGCGGCCGCCGGCTGCATCTTTTCGGACTGCTTTCGGATGGTGGAGTGCATTCGTATCAAACTCATCTCTATGCTCTCCTCAAAATGGCGAAGCAAAACGGTGTTGACCGCGTCTTCGTACATGCCTTCATGGACGGCCGCGACACCTTGCCCACCAACGGCGCCGGATATCTGGAACAACTGCAGCAGAAGATCCGCGAGTACAACACGGGAAAGATTGCCTCGGTGAACGGGCGCTATTACGCCATGGATCGTGACCGCCGCTGGGAGCGCATTGCCAAGGCCTTCAATGCGATGGTTTTCGGCGACGGCGAAGGCGGCAAATTCGTTGATCCCGTCCAGGGCGTAAAAGATTCGTACAACAAAGGCGTGACCGACGAATTCATCGTGCCCTTCGTTTGCGTGGACAATCGCGGCGAGCCTCTGACCACCATCCGCGATGAGGATTCATGCATCTGCTTCAACTTCCGCGCCGATCGTGTCCGCCAGATCACCCGCGCCCTGACTCGCAACAGCGGTCTGAACCCGCAAGGGGGAAGCGATCTGCCGGGGGCGGCCGATCTTGACGCTGCCATCCCCCGCGATCGTGTGCCAAAAAATCTGCAATATGTCTGCATGACCCAGTACGACAAGAAGTTTTCGCTTCCGGTCGTGATTCCTCCGGAGTCGCTGGACAACATTCTCGCCAACGTGATGGGGCAGGCGAGCCTGCGCAACCTGCGAGTGGCAGAGACCGAGAAGTACGCTCACGTCACGTACTTCTTCAATGGCGGAGTCGAGCAGCCGTTTCCCGGAGAAGATCGTCTGGTGGTGCCGTCACAAAAAGTCGCCACCTACGACCTGAAGCCCGAGATGAGTGCCGCCGGAATTGCCGACGCCGTCATCAAGGCGGTGGAAGATGGAACGTTCGATGTCATCATCGTGAATTTTGCCAACGCCGACATGGTCGGGCATTCGGGAAAGATCGAGCCGACGGTCAAAGCCGTAGAAACCGTGGACGCCTGCCTGGGCCTGATCGAGCCGGTGGTCCGCGCCAAGGGCGGCGCGCTGCTGATTACGGCCGATCATGGCAACGCCGAAATGATGATCGATCCCGCCACCGGAGGGCCGCACACCGCGCACACGACGAACCCGGTGCCATTTATCGTGGTGGCGGAGAATGGAAAGAAATTCTCCCTGAAGCCCGGCGGCTCCCTGCGCGATATCTCGCCCACCGTGCTGGGCATGCTGGGTATCCCGCAGCCGAAGGAAATGACAGGAAGCGATCTGCGCCAGCTCCTCAAGAACACTTAAAACTAGTGTGGGACCGGCTCTGACCCGGTCGCGGCCCGTCGCGCAGGACGACTGCGGCGCTCGCACCGTGAGACCCGGTCCCACACAAGCAAAAAAGCCCCTCATCGCTGAGGGGCTTACTACAACCCGCGCAAATCTAGCTGGCGCGCGGCATCGGCTTGTCGGTCTTCTGAAAGTCGGCACTTGCCTCGCCGGTGGAAGTCACATCTTGTGCGCCGCTGTGCTCGAGAATCTGCTTGGCTTTCTTCGTCCATTCAGAATCGTCGCAGTGCACCGACAGCAGGATGCCACCTTCTTTGATCCGTCCTTCGTAGCGCTTGGCTTCGAACTCCGGAATCCCCATACCAATCAGGGCCCCGGTAATGCCGCCCACGGCCCCGCCGACGCCTACTCCCGCCAGCGCCGCCATAATCGGACCGGCCGCGATGAACGGGCCAACGCCCGGAATGGCCAGCGCGCCGATTCCAGCGAGCCAACCCAATCCGCCGCCAATCACAGCGCCTGTGCCTGACTCCCGCAGCCGCGCCTTCGGGTGCCTTGGTGTTCTTCTCGGCCGCGAAATCCTTGGTGCCCTCGTTGTGCGGGAACAGGACTGAAATATCAGTATTGCGGAATCCTGCGTTCCGCAACATATCGACCGCGGTTTCCACTCCAACCCGGTCGCGATAAATTCCGAATGCTGCTGTATTTTTTGCCATGTTGCTTCTCCTTATATGAATGATGGTTGATGGTGCTGATTATTTGGAGGCGACCTGAATTTCGCTCGTCACCTTGTCGGACCCGGCAATGTCAGCCGCCTTGGCTTCAATCGCCTGTTTTTCTTCTTCCGACTTCACCGGCCCCTTCAATGTCACCATGCCGTTTTGCGTGATGATCTTGATATTGTGGCCGTAGGTTGAAAGCTGCTTGTCCTTGACTATCGCTTTTCGGATTTGCTGTGTCAGCTGGCGATCTGCAGGAGTTTCTTTCTGCTGATCGGCAGTCGGCTCCGATTTGTTCCGGTCGCGCTGATTGACTTTGGTGTTGTCCGCCGCCGGCTGATCTTGATTTGTGTTTGCGTCCTGTTGCGCCCAGAGCATTCCCAGGCCACCAAGCAGCACAAGTTGTGCGAGGAGTGCCTTGATCGTGAGTCTTTTCATTGCGAGCTCCCTCCTACTTTCCTTTGAGTTCGTGGCTTGGATGGTCTGCCGGCTGGGGGGGATGGCCCGGAGGGGAAAGAAATAGAAAAAAAGCGGGCCACCGATTCTCACAGATCTCCACGGATTTAAAGCAATTCTTTAGGGTTGTCCGTGTGAATCCGCGAAAATCCGTGGCCCGCTTTTCTAAGCAGCGGCCGCTATTCGGCGCATCAGGTCTTCCTGTTCGGTCTTGCTCTCGGCGCCGATGGTGAAGGCATCGAGGACGCCCAGCGACAGCGCATACTTCAAGGCTTCATCCTGCCGATTGCGCAAGTCGCCCTGGCCGAGAATCTTCATGCCGACAATTCCTTTTCCCGCTGCCTTCATTTCACGCAACACGCTGACGACCGTGTCGGGATCGGCGTCCATGTGCGAACCGATAGGGTTGATGCGCACCAGATCCACTTCGACCCAAGGCGACTTGGCCGCGGCGCGCAGCGCCTCGATGCTGTGGCAGGAACAGCCGTGCGCCCGGATGATTCCTTTCTCCTTGGCTTCGGAGAAAACGTCCATGACGCCGCGGTAGCGCTCCGTCCAGTCGCCTTCGGTAAGGCAGTGCATCAGGCAGATGTCGAGGTAGTCAGTCCCCAATTCTCTGCGGAAGCGGTCGAGATCGGCGCGGGCCTCGGCGGGGTCACGCGCCCAGGTCTTGGTGAGAATAGTGACTTTGTCGCGAGGCACGTGCTTGAGTGCTTCCGCCACATGCGGATGGCTTCCGTAAGCGTCCGCAGCGTCGAAGAAGCGTAAGCCATTGTCATGGCCGTTCAGCAACAGGTCCGAGAGGCCCTTTACCCCCAGCGCAGTCTGATGAGAATGATGTCCGCTGCCGACCGTGCCGGTCCCCATGGCGAGACGACTGGTGGTAATTCCGGTTTTGCCCAGCGTCACCGTGTCGGCCGCGGTGAACTTGCGTGGCAGGGCGGGCAGTGCCCTCATGGCCCTTGCCAGGTCACGGGAGCCAATCCATGCCGCTCCCACTCCGCAGGTTGCTCCGATGATGAAATCTCGACGCTTCATGGTGCCTCCTCGCAATGAGGTTTGTTTCTGGCTTAGACGAAATCATCGTGCATCCGGATATCAATACTAGTCAATAGCAATGTCATCCTGAGCGGAGCCAATCCATTCGCTTGCGAATGAACTGGTGGAGTCGAAGGACCCCTAGCAGCGCAACTCTGTAGATAGCGCGGGATTTACTTCCAACAAAGGGGAGAGTGTGCCTTCTGTAGGGGTCGTTCGACTGCGCGGCTGCTTCGCGTCGCCAAGCGGCCACTCCGCTCAGGATGACAGCCTTCTCGTGCCACGCGGTCGAACCCTCGAAAAACAAAAAAAGGAGGGAGTCTGAGACTCCCTCCTGGTGAAGCCGTTCCGCTTCTGCTCTAGAAGTCGAAGCGGATAGCGAACTGCAGTTGCCTCATGGTTGTACCGCTCTCCAGGGCTGTGATCTTGCCGTTGTTACCGCCCTGGCAATCAATACATCCATTAGCTCCGTTGTTCTGGCTGAAGGCATAGACGGGGTGATTGAAAATGTTGAAGGCATCCATGCGGAACTGTGCGCTGAGCCTCTCGAAGATCTGGAACTTCTTCACCACCGACAGGTCAGAGTAGAAACCCGACGGACCGTGGAATCCATTCCGTTGCATGTTTCCGATTGTCCCGCAACCGTTCGTGACGAAGGGTCCGGAGGCCGGTCTTGCCAGCGAGCAGGCGTCGGTTCCAATCGCCAGGGTGTCCGGATTGGGGTAAGCCATCGGCGCCAGAGGCGTGAAGTAAGTGATCGTGTGTTTGACCGGGTCCAGCGAACCGGTGCCGACGTGGAAGGAGCCCGACGCAGTGTCCGGACGGCAAACACCAGCGTCCTGCTCGGCTCCGCACTCGCCGAAGCTCGGGGTCCAGGGCAATCCACTGCTCCAGTTGGTGGTGTTGGCCAGTTGCCATCCACCAACTAGATAGTCCATCGCCCTTCCCGAACCGCCCATGTACTTCTTGCCCTTTCCGAATGGCAGCTCGTATACCGTGTTGAACACGAACACGTGGTTGCGATTGAAATCAACCGGCCCGTACGCGACGGGATGGCTGATCGCATAGTAGTTGCTGTCATATCCGTTGGCGTGCGAGAAGGTGTAGTGAGTAACAAACTGCAAGCCGTTGTTGAAACGCTTGTCTACCTTGGCTTCAAAGGCGTTGTAGCTGCTGGAAGCATCGTTTCCGTAGAAGTTGCCCAAATCGAATGGGATTTGGGGGAAGAGTGGGCGACGCTGATTCTGCGGAACCAGCGCGGAGAATCCGGCATATTTGTTATGTCCGGGATTCGCGGGATCGGCCACCACGAGGTCGGTTCCGGCTCCTACTGCAACCGGGTTGACGTCGTAGTTGGGTCCGTCACCGGCGAAGCCGTGCGTTCCCTTGCTTCCGACGTAGGCGACTTCCACACTAACCGTGTTGGTGAGTTGGTGCTGCACCGTCGCGTTCCATGAATCGACCAGCGGCAGGACTTGCTTGGTGGGACGGATGTGGGTTCCGCCTACCTGACCGCCCAGAGCGCTGAAGGGAATGATGCCGTCAGAAGGCACGGCGGGGAAGGTGGCCGCGATCGGTCCGTTGTCCAGAAGGAATACGGGGACCTTGTTCGCGGCAGCGAGTGGATTGAACGCAGTTGCGTCCACGTTCTGCTTTAGCAGTACAGGCAGGTTCTGAGTCACAGTGTGTCCGAAGTTCGATCCGAACACTCCGATGTCATAACTACGTCCGTAACCCATCCGCACTACCGTCTTCGGCGTCAGTTGATAAGCGATGCCGACGCGAGGAGCAAACGCGGTGTAGGTGTTATCAACGTTGCCGTTTAAGCCGACCTTGCCGAAGCCGGCGACGCGAATGGCGCCCGTCCCACCGTTATCAATAATGTTGGCGAATCCGCCGTTGCCTCGGGCATTGACGGTCTCAGGGAAGTAGATTTCCCAGCGCAGGCCCAAATTCAGCGTGAGCTTGGAAGTTACGCGCCAGGTGTCCTGGCCGTAAAAGAACCAGCGCTTCTGGCGCTCGGCTGCATTGTTCGCGCCGGGAAGGTCCGGATTGTTGACGTAGCGTGCGAAGGACGTAACCTGTCCCAGCAGGAAAGACGCAAAGTCCAAGCCGCCATTTCCGCCGTTCGATGTAGCTTGGGGACTGAAGTTATATTCGCCCGTACGGTTGTTGTCGCTGGGGATGCGCAAGTTCATGGCGTAGCGGATGTCGGCGCCGAACTTGAATTGATGATTGCCTCTCAACTTGGTCCAGTTGTTGACGAACTGGAACTGCTGTTCGCTTTCGGTGAGAGGGCAATTGCAACGTGCCACACCCAGGCCGTCTCCAAAGCTGGAAATTACGCAGCCCTGGCCGCCGTTGTTTTGCGTGCAACCTTGACCGCTGATCGGATCAGGGCCGAGCAGAAATGCCCCCAGACCCGCCGTCTTGGGATCCGACGTGTTCGCGTTCGGAATCCCGAAGTCGGTCATCGGAGTGCCACCAGTCAGGCTTCTGGGTCTGTGGATTGTATTTGAAGTAGCCGAAGCGGAAATCGGTCAGCAGGGAACTGCTAATGGTCTTGGTAAAGCCGCTCGCCAGGCTGTAGTTGTGCGTGATGGAACTTCCCGACAGACCGAGCAATCCGTTGCCTGGGCCGCCGACAGCGCCCAGCAGGCCCTTGCCCGACAACTTGAAGTAGTCGAGACTGAACCGTCCGAACACATTGATGCTCGAACTCGCAGCATAGTCAATACGCGTGTCAAAGCTGTTCTGCGTGAACGGACCCGAGCCTGCCCCGATCAGGTTGTTGAACACAGTGCCGCTTTGGGGCGCAGGAAACGCGGCCAGGATCTTCCCAGCTGCCGGCGAAATGTCGGCAATCGGAATCTGGTTGTTGACAAATGCCGTTCGGCCGGCGCCGGTATTCAGATCGCCGGTCGTAGGATCGAACACCTGTCCGCCACCGGTAACTCCTCCGGTCAGATACTCGCTTAGATCGCAGAACCCCGGTGTCGCGCTGGTGGGGTTGGTTGCCGGATTACAGCTTGTGGCCGCCCGGCTGGTCGGAACTGTGAACGTGCCGCTCACGCCGTTGGTCTGACGTGTGCCCTGGTAGTCGCCGAAGAAGAACAACTTATCTTTAATGATGGCGCCGCCGATCGTGCCGCCGAATTGCGCCCAGCGTGAGGGCGGAATGAAGCGATGCAGTGATGGGATCGGGGCTGGACTGCGTGAAAGGATCGCGGGCCTGCTGGGCATCCGAGCGGCGGAAGAGGAAGCCGCTGCCGTGAAGCTGATTGGAACCTGACTTGGTCTGCGCGGTCACCACGCTGGAGACGGCCTTGCCGAATTCCGCGTCATAGTTCTGCAGCGAGACTTTTGCTTCGGTCACGGCGTCCAGATTGGGATTCACAACGATGATCCCAAGGATCGGGTCCTGGTTGTCGGTGCCATCCAGTTCGAATGCGGTGCCGCTGAAATGCTGGCCTTGGGTGAAGATCTGCAGGCTGCCCTGCGGATTCTCGGTGGCGGCATGGCTCCAGCCCACCATCTTTTGCGAACCCGGCGCCATCAACTGCAGATTGGTAAAGTTCCGGTTCAGAATGGGAACGTCCTGAACGTACTTGTCATTAAAGGTGGTGGACACATCGGCCCGGTCGGTCGTCAGTTGCGGGGCCTCTGACGGTAACTTCGACGGTTTCCGTCGATCCGCCTACCTGAAACTGTCCGTCGACCCGCGAGCCGGCGTCAGCGGAGACATTGATGTTCTTGGCCTCGAACGCCTTGAACCCGCTGCCTTCCGCTCGAATGTTGTAAACGTCGGGGATGAGGTGAGTGACGCTGTAGTTGCCGTCGGTGTTGGTGGTGGTGTCGAACGTCGTACCTTTGCTCGCCGACGTTACCGTAACCTTCGCACCTGCGACAGCCGCGCCCGAAGGATCGGTAACGGTTCCGAAGATACTGCCGTAGACAGCCTGCGCAGACGCTTGCGGCGCCCCCATTGTGCCCAGAACCACGAACACGGCCAGAGTACCCAGCAACACAAAAACTTTTGTCTTCATTACCGCCTCCCACCTTTTTTTCTAATGTCTACTCGCCGGCTCTTCGGACAAGAAATGCACGCCCCGAGATCGGAGTTCATCGTGTGGCTAGTCTGTTTGGAAACCTCGGTCAGAATTCTCGCCCCATTGAAGAAATTGATCGCTTAGTACAAAACCACTAGGTCTGCGCCGAGACGTGCAGGTGGCCCTCCGAATCAAAATTCTCTGTAGACTGTTGATATTGTTAATGAAGTGGCGAATCTCGTCGTCGACAAACGCTATGACATTTGGAAATGCGGGCTCAGGCACCTATGAAAAATTAGAATGTTCCGAATCGATTTTTTCCGCAGCATGGTTGTCTCAGCGTTGTTAAATCATTGATTCAACAATGGTAATCAGCACTGAGAGGAGGAGTGAATCGGCGAGAGGTGGTCTTCAGATCAGAATTGCACAGAGATTTCCGAGCCCAAAATCCGCCAAAATCCGACGGTCCATTTCAGGTTTCATACGGTTTGATACGGTTACAACCCGCAAGTCCCTCGGTTGCAGTTGATATCCGAGCTTGTTACCCTACGTGACAATGAACGTTACACGCGCCCAGGTACCGCAGCGCGACCAGTACCTGGCACAGATTGATCGTTTGTTGAACAGCCACGTCCTGCATGGCTCCGAGTCCCTGTGTAAATTGCTGCGTTATCTGGCTGAATATTCGCTGGACCATCCCGGTTCGCCGCTGAAGGAATATCAGATTGCAACTGAGGTCTTTGGTCGTTCGCCGAGCTTCGATCCTCAGTCGGACTCCACCATTCGAGTGCAGGCCGGACGACTTCGCCTCAAGATCGCGGAGTATTACGCCAGCGAGGGTGCGGACGAACCGATCCAGGTAGAAATTCCGAAGGGCAGCTACGTGGTCTCGTTTCACCGCCGGGAGTCCAGGCCCGCCGGGCCACAATCTCTTTCGCAACCCGCCCATTCCCGCGTCGCGACCCCCGAAGGCAAGACGGACACGAAATGGAAGGTGGCCACCCTCGTTCTTCTGGGCCTACTGATCGTGGCGGCGGCTGCGATCGCGCTGCTGTTGGGACGCGCTCCACGACCCTTAGCACAGGCGACGGAGTCGGCTCCGGCGGGATTTGCGACCTTCTGGAAGGCCTTCGCCAACGGGCCGGAAGAACCGTGGGTGATTTTCAGTAATGGGGCCTTCGTGGGACGCCCGGAGACGGGAATGCGTTATTTCGATCCCGCCCGCGATTCGCGGAATGAAATCCTCGAGCACTATACCGGCGTCGGGGAAGTGCTGGCGATCCATGCACTCGACCACACCTTCGGGTTACTGCACCGCCAGATTCGCGTGAAGCGCGGAAGCCTGCTTATCGCTCGACGACGTCAAGAATAACGACACGATCTTTGTGGGCTCTCCGGCCGAGAACCTTACCCTGCGTGACATTCCCAGTACGCAGGATTTTGTTTTCCATAATCTTGATTCGGGACCCCGAAAGGGAGACCTTGCCATAGTCAACGTCCATCCGGAGGCAGGAGAGTCGCAATACTGGATCGGCACAGCGTCCCATGCCAACCTGATCGAGGACTATTCCGTCGTCGCGCTGGTGCACGGCTTGAATCCCGCCAAGTCGGTGTTGATCCTGGCCGGGACCACCACCTTGGGCACGCAAGCTGCAGTCGAGTTTGTCTGTCAGCAGGATTCTCTCCAGGAACTTCTGCGACGGCTGCACGTCCCAGAGGGTGGCGAACTCAAACCATTTGAGGCGGTGCTGCGGGTGAAGGTAACGCGCGGCGTACCGGTAGAATCGGACATCGTGGCCCTTCGTGGCGGAAAACCGTAGACCAGCTTTCAGCTCTGGACTTTCGTAGCGCCGCCGTCTCGGCGGCTGTCCGATGGGCGTCCCGCCCACCGCCGCGGGCGGGACGCCCCCGGGACAGCCGGCAAGATGCCGGCGCTACAAGTTCGCCGCGAATCGACACAGCTGACATCTGCACTTCACGGCTTCAACCGTGGATCAAGTTCCGCCGCGCGTTGGAACTCCTGCCCAGCTTCTGCTGCAGCGCCCTTCCTCCGCAACGCTTCGGCCAGATGAAAGTGGGCTGGCGCGTAGCTTGGCGCCAGGGCGATGGCGGCACGGAATTGCGAGATGGCCCCTTCGAGGTCTCCCACCTTCAGCAGTCTCATGCCTGAGTTGGTGTCAAACGTTGCAGCTTGCAGATTGGTTTTGTCCGCGCTGATTTGCGCTCCCAGGCGAGCTTCCTTGGCGGCGCCCTCGGTATCGCCAAGTTGCCGAAGTATTCCCGCGAGCGTGGTATGGGCACCGGCGAAGTCGGGTTGCAAACGAATGGCCTCCCTGAGAGAAGCCACGGCTTCCGGCAGTTTGCCTTGCTGCTTTAGGACAGTGCCCAGGGTGTAGTGCGCCTCAGCATAATCGGGTTTGGTGCTGGATGGCCGCGCGCAAGGCTTCGGCTGCATGGTCGAAATCGCCTTGCTGCCACAAGCGTGACTCCGAGTGTGTAGTGAATGTCGGCCTGATTCGGATCAAGCGCAGCGGCTTTCTTGAATTCAGCCACGGCCTCGGGTAATTGATCTTTCAGTTTTAATGCCAGCCCCAGATCGTAGTGCAGGGTCGCATCGTCGGGGGCGGCTTTCAGTGCGGTCTGAAATTGTGCCGCCGCGGCGTCGAAATCGCTCTTCTGCAAGTAGGCGGTCCCGAGGTTGGTGCGATAGCCGGTGTCGTCGGGCCGCAGACGGAGCGCAGCTTCAAAAGCAGGAATGGCACTGGTGGCGTCGCCAGCCTGGAGCAGCGCCAGCCCGAGATTATTGTGTCCATCGGGATCATCAGGCCGCAGGTCCACGACATGTTGGAAGACTGCGACCGACTTGCGCATCCCCCGCGCGTTGCAGCAATAGACCAAGCTGGGTCTGGGCTTCGGCGAGATTCGGTTGCAGCTTGACCGCGGTTTGAAGTTCTTCGATGGCGCGGTCGTGCTGAGCGGTGTCCTCCAGCACTCGGCCCAGATAGTAGTGGGCCTGCGCGCTTTGAGGGAGGGATTGCACCGCGCTTTGCAGAAGCTTGAGAGCTTCCTCCATCTGTTTCTGCTGCCAACGCACCACTCCGAGGTGTAAGGCAGCTTGCGCATAATCGGGTTGAAGCCGCAGTGCCTCGGAGAACTGCTTCGCTGCCTCATCCGATTGCGAGCGCTGCGCCAGCACCGACCCTAGTTCGTCATGCAGGTCGGCGCGCTCCGGCTGCAGCTCCACCGCCTTGGCGAGTTCAGCACTCGCGGTTTCGAGATCGCCACGGAAGCTGGCGATCCTTCCCAGAGTTCTGTGAGCATCAGCGTCCTTCGGAGCGAGACGAATCGCGGTCCGCGCCTCGGACTCGGCTGCCGTCATGTCGCCACTTCGGGCAAGCGCGGTTGCCAGATTCATATGCGCGTGTGCGAAATCTGGTTTCAGACGCAGAGCAATCCGGAACTGCGAAATACTTTCCGCGAGTTGTTCCTGCGCGAGAAGCACCCATCCGAGAAGATTGTGAGCCTCGGCGTTACCGGGTGCGAGCTTCACAACTTGTTCGAATGCTGCCCGCGCTTTGACGAGATCGCCACTCTGCAACGCCGCCAGACCTTGGCGATAGGTCGCCTCGGCCCGGGGAGGAGCGCTTTGCGCCTGGGCGAATGCGAGATCTACCGGAGAAACCAGCAATAACACTGACAGTACCAGCCCGACAACAACCAGGGCCGACGGTTTTATCGCGAGCCTCGGGTCAAGATTGGAAAGATGATCTGGGGCCACAAAAAAATACTACTATGCCTCAACCACGCAGACTGCTTTTTCGGCGAGGCAAGAAAAGTCACCAACAACGCTGTCATCCTGAGGAAGCGGAGTCCTTCGCACGCGAAGGGCTCCCGACGAAGGACCCATGCATTTTGCGTGGACCTCGCGTGGGGACATCGCTCAGTCGACAGCTCGACGGCTCTGCTGACAGCGATGCGGAGCTTGACCCTCGAGGTCCGCGCCCTAGTATTCAGGCTGGGTCATGAATTCAGTCTTCTCGCAGCAGTCTCGTGCACTCCATGGCGCCGCCAGACTGGCTGCCCTTTTCATTCTTCTCGTCATCACGGCTAGCGCCGTCCGCAATTACTCCTCCTATTGCCAACTTCACCGACATCGCCGAAAAAGCCGGGCTAACGATGCTCAATGTCTTCGGCGGGAAGGACACGAAGAAATACATCATCGAGACCACCGGAACCGGTGTTGCGATTTTCGACTACGACAACGACGGCTGGCCCGATATTTTCCTGGTCAACGGGACCACGCTCGAAGGCTTTCCGGCAGGGAAGCCGGCACCCAGCAATCACCTGTACCGCAACAATCACGACGGAACGTTTACGGACGTGACGGCGAAGGCCGGTCTGACTGCAACCGGCTGGGGTCAGGGCGTCTGCGTCGGGGACTACGACAACGACGGATGGCAAGACCTCTACGTCACCTACTACGGCAAAAATCGTCTTTATCACAATCAGAGCGGAGTCTTTACAGAAGTTGCCGATGCGTCCGGCGTCGCGGGAACCGGGAAAGCCTGGGGCACGGGATGCGCCTTCGTCGATTACGATCGCGACGGTCTGCTCGACTTGATGGTGGCGAACTACGTGGACTTCGACGTGTCCACCGCCCCGGCGCCGGGAGAAAGAGCGTCGTGCGTGTGGAAGGGAGTTCCGGTGATGTGCGGGCCGCGCGGACTGCCGAGCGCAAAAAATATTCTTTACCACAACCTCGGCAACGGCAAGTTCGAGGACGTCACCACGAAGGCGAAAATTGATCAGACCAGCGGACACTACGCCTTCAGCGTCTCCACCTTCGACTTCGACGACGACGGCTGGCCCGACATCTATGTCGCCTGCGATAGCACGGCCAGCATTCTTTACCACAACAATCGCGACGGGACCTTTACCGACGTGGCGGTGGTGGCCGGCGCCGCCTACAACGAAGATGGACGCGAGCAGGCGGGAATGGGATCAACCATCGCCGACTATGACGGCGACGGGCGGCTGGATATTTTCAAAACAAATTTTTCCGACGACACCTCCACCCTGTATCGCAACAACGGCAACGGAACCTTCGATGATGTGACCTTCCCCGCCGGCCTTGGCCTCTACACCCGCTACCTGGGCTGGGGAACTGTCTTCCTGGATTTCGACAACGACGGCTGGCCCGATCTGTTGCTGGTCAACGGACACGTCTATCCCGAAGTCGATAAACAGAACCTGGGCAGCAGCTACGAAGAGCCGCGCATTCTGTATCACAACAACGGCGACAAAACTTTCAGCGACATCTCCGCTCAGGCCGGCACAGGAATCACGGCCGTTCATGCCGGACGAGGGCTGGCGGTCGGCGACTTATGGAACGACGGCCGAATCTCCGCCGTGATCAGCAACATGAATGCGCCTCCAAGTTTGCTGGTGAACCAGGTGCGCTCGCCCAATCATTGGATCGGACTCAAAACCGTAGGAACGAAATCCAATCGGGATGGAATTGGCGCGCGTGTAACGCTGAAAGTTGGACCGCGAATGCTGGTTGACGAAGTCCGCAGCGGCTCCAGTTACGACTCGAACAACGATATGCGTGTCCACTTCGGTCTCGGAGCAGCGACAAAAATAGAGTGGATCCAGATCCGCTGGCCAAGCGGTCTTACCGAGCGCTTCGAGAACATCTCCGTGGATGCGATTCACACGCTGAAAGAGGGATCGGGTGTAGAGGTGAAAGCACCCGCGAAGAGTTCCTAAGATCCGCGGTTTTCTCTGCGTTCTTTGCGGTCTTCTTTGCGACCTTTGCGGTCAAAAGCTTTTAACCGCAAAGGTCGCCAAGAAAAGCCGCAGAGGACGCAAAGAACGAATCTTCAGTAACCTGAACGTGCGGCGAGCTCCACTGCCGGACGCGCCCGGTCAGTTTCCCCGTCATGCGATCGGCCTGCTCGTTCGTAAACCACAGTCCGCCTCGCGACAGACGACGCAGCTCCTCGCTTTGCCAATGTGCTCTCATAATTCCCATGCCGCTATGCGAGTTCGAACCTAGCAGCAGATGCCCCAACTCGTGCGCCATCACATTTCCGAGAGTGTCCGCCAAAGAGACGTTCCAGTTGGCGTGTAATTCCATCACACGATCGTAAAAGATGTCGCTGTAACAGCCTTCGCCGCGGCGGACAGGAAGGCCACCCCGAACACTTCGTTGGTCGTGAGTTGAGACCGAGACACAACCCGCACCGCAAGGTGGGTGGGCCACTCAAAGCTGGCACAAGCCGAAGTTTCCAAACCGAACCACGTAGGGGCGGGTGCCCCCACCCGCCCAGCCGGGCGAAGCCCGGCAGGGTTTGAAGCCGGGGAGCTTTCCTGCTCGAAACCAGCGAGCTTCGCTCGCCCGCCCGGACGAGGGCGTCCGGGCCTACGTGGTTCGAGGAGCAGTCCTGCCAGACGACACGCAGTCCGGCGCGGTCGAAGATCTTTGCCGCTTCCTGCTCAGCCTGCGCCAGCACCGTCGCCGACACGCCCGCATCGTTATAGACAGAAACAATCACCTGTGGTCTTTCGTCAGGATAGGTTTCCGCTCCAGGCGGGGAACGCAATCGTCAGCCAGAAACGTAACTAACAGCAGGCATGCTTTCGAAAATTGCAGCATCGGGCAGTCACCTCCGCCGCGCCGATCTTCGAGTCGGGCGGAGGGTGCCTCAAGGCTTTGCCGGTAACCGGCAGCGCATATGTGGGTAACCTGTTAAGCGCTTTTACGTCAAATATTTAGAGGCGTGGGTGACACAAGGAAAAATGAGCGTTCCTGCTAAACTTCGTACGCTCGATGAGGCCAAGTGACCGTAATGAGCAGCAACGGCAGTCGGATGATCCAGTTCGGGGTCTTCGAAGTCGATCAGCGGGCAGGTGAACTGCGCCGCAACGGCGCCAGGGTAAAACTGCAGGAACAGCCCTTCCAGATTCTTGCCCTGCTGCTCGAACGGCCGGGAGAAGTAGTTACGCGGGAAGAACTGCAGAGCCGGTTGTGGCCCGCAGACACTTTTGTTGACTTCGACCACAGTCTCAACGCCGCCGTCCGCCGGCTCCGGGACGCCCTGGGAGACAGCGCAGAGAATCCCCGTTTTGTTGAGACCGTCGCCCGCCGCGGATACCGGTTTCTGGCGCCGGTACGGGGAGGCGGACCTGCCGTCGATGCCGAGGTTTCGGTTCCGCCGATCCATCCTGCTCGCAGATGGTGGATCGCTGCCGCGGCGGGAGCACTGGTGCTCGCCGGAGTCGGTGTTGGGATTGTTTGTGGGCAGGCGGGCGCCGCTGCCCTCGCCCACCTCTCCAACCTGCGCAGCGCCGACTGACTGCTAACCCCAGCGAATATCCCATCAGCAACGCCGCACTCTCCCACGACGGAAGGTACCTGGCATTTTCCGACCCGACCGGTTTCTATCTACGTCAGGTAGAGACCGGGGAAACACATCAGCTGGTATTGCCGCAGGGATTCAAGGCGCAGCCTGTGGCCTGGTTCCCCGATGGAACCCACATCCTGGCTACCTCGGTGGCGGGGCCGACGGAACGACCCGCCCTGTGGCAACTCTCCACCGTCGGCGGCAGTCCCCGCAAGCTCAACGATCAAGGCGCGGGAAGCTGCAGTATCGCCCGACGGCTCGCAGATCGTATTTCTCGAGAGGATCGGCAAATAGCGAAGAACTGTGGTTGATGGGTGCTGATGGAGGACAACCGCGAAAGCTCGCGGGCGAAGTTGGAGATCTTTTTCGGTCCCCGGTCTGGTCGCGCGGACGGGAAGCGTATCGCGTTACTTGCGTGCCGCATATTGCCCCGGAACTCTGGGCGTGCAACCGCAAATTGAAATTCTGGACCTCACCAAGCAGGACGCTACGAAGAATGATCGAACTGTCGTGCTGGCCGAGCCCCAGCTCGGTCCCGCAATGGCGTGGGTCGATGACCACCTGGCTTATGTTCTCAACGAAGCGCCTCCCAGCCAGAACGATTCGAATGTCTGGTGGATGAAGAATCGATTCGCGGACTTCCAAGCCTGTTGGACACGCCCGTGCGCCTGACCTCCAGTCCAGGTTCGGTGCAGTACCTTAGCGTCTCGGACGATGGCAAACGACTGGCATATTTGAAACAGGGCTGGCAGCCCGATGTTTACGTCGCAAGACTTGAAGCCGGCGGAACCAGGCTGAGCCCGCCGAAACGGCTGACCCTGGATGAGCGGCAGGATTTTCCCTTCGCGTGGACGCCGGACAGCAAGCGGGTCATCTTCGCATCGGATCGCGACGGGGCCTTTCACATTTTCCGGCAGGCGCCGGACGAGACTGTGCCGGAGTTGATGGTCGGCGGCAATCAGCAATCGATGCTGGCCCGGCTGACTCCCGACGGAAAACAAATCGTCTATCTGGAATACCGGCAGCCCTACGATCACTCGCAGGCCAATCGCCTGCTACGTGTTTCTCTCGCCGGCGGACCGCCCGAAGTCGTTCTCGAGGGTCGAGGTATCAGCAATCTGCAGTGCGCGCGTCTTCCATCAACCCTTTGCCTGTACAGCCAGGTCGAATGAGAAGCGGATGACATTTTTCAGTTTCGATCCCATGCTGGGCAAAGGCTCAGGAAGTCACTCACATCGACGACCCGACGTGCCCTATTTCTACAACTGGAGTCTCTCGCCGGATGGTTCGATGCTGGCAATCGCCAAAGAAGAACTGGACATCGGCAGTGCAGCCCGAAATTCGCCTGCTGACGCTCAAGGACGGCAAAGAGCGGAACGATGAAATTGAACGAATTGGTCGGGAATCTCTGCACTCGACTGGTCCGCTGACGGCAAGAACCTCTGGGTGAGCGCCTCCACCACCACCGGCACTAACGCGACTGCTGAATGTAGATCTGCAAGGCAGAGTCCGGCCGGTGTGGGAGCAGACCAAGATGAGTGTAGGCTGGGCAATTCCTTCGCCCGATGGGCGCTATCTTGCGCTGTGGCAAGCCAGCAGCAATGCCAATGTGTGGATGGTCGAGAACTTCTGAATCAGCCACGGATTGTTCACGGATTCACACGGATTCAGTAACGGAAAAGCAAGAAAGGTTCTAGATCCGTGAAGATCAGTGAAAATCCGTGGCCGGTTTTTATTTGCCGCGCAGCAGGGAACTGCATGGTGCGCACAATCCCTTCGCCTTCCTTCACGAAGATCAGCTGATTCGGTTTGATGTCTTTCATGGAATCCACCTGGCCGCTGGGCCAGCGAATTTCCAGCAACTGCACCTTGTCGGCTTTGCCCAGGCCAAAGTGAATCCGCAGATCGTTCTGCGAGAAATAGCTGCCGCCGCTGCGGACTTCGTCGATCTGTGAATGCGGCTTGGTTTCGCCCGCGACCTGAGTCACGCAGCGCAGCCGGGCGCCGATGCCGCTGCGGTTCGATTTGGTGCCGATGGTCCGCACCTTGATCCAGTTGTTGCCGGGAGCCAGGTCGCAACGCAGCAGCTGCGGAAAATCATTTACCGGGTTCACCACAAAATCCATATCGCCGTCGTTGTCGAAGTCTCCGAAGGCACATCCCCGCGACGCGACCGGCACTGAGATGCCTGGGCCCGCCTGCATGGAGACATCTTCAAACCGGCCAGTTCGCAGGTTGCGATAGAGCAGCTTGCGCTGCGGATATCCCGCTTCTGTTTTCAGCTGCTCCACTTCCGGATAAACGTGGCCGTTGCAGATCAGAATGTCGGGCCAGCCGTCGTTGTCCATGTCGAAGAAACCGCAGCCCCATCCCAGATACTGAGTGTGCGCGCCCAGGCCGGCCGTAAACGTGGTGTCTTCAAAATTGGCGTCACCGAGGTTGTGATAGAGCGAGGGCGTGTCGCCGGCGAAGTTGGTCTTTACGATATCGAGGTTGCCGTCCATATCGTAATCCGCCGCCGAGATGCCCATGCCCGCCTGCGGCTTGCCGTCCGGGCTCAGCGCGCAACCCGCTTCCAGTGCGATGTCTACGAACTTTCCATTTTTCTTGTTCTGATAGAGAGCACTGGCCGTGGAATCGTTGGCGACGTAAATGTCGGGCCAGCCGTCGTTGTCGAAATCAGCGGTGAGAACGCCGAGGCCGAAAGTTCCATTGGCCTGCAAAATTCCCGAGGCTTCGGAGACGTCGGTGAAAGTGCCGTTTCCATTGTTGTGATAAAGAATGTTTTTCCCACCCTTGAGGCCGGGCGGGCCGCAAGCCACCATCACGCTCTTGTAGAGGCACGGGCCCGACTCCGGCACGGGCGCGGTGGCCAGATCGAGATCAATATAGTTGGCGACGAACAGATCGAGCTTGCCGTCGCGATCGTAGTCCACGAAAGCGCAGCCGGTGTTCCAGCGCTTGCCATTTCCGGCGACGCCGGCTTTTTCACTTACGTCGGAAAAAGTGCCGTCGCCGTTGTTGTGATAGAGAACGTTTTTTCCGAAATAAGTGACGAAGAGATCTTCGAAGCCATCGTTGTCGTAGTCGCCGATGCAGACGCCCTGTCCCCAGCCCGAGTGGGCCACGCCAGCCTTCGTCGTGACATCGGTGAAAGTGCCGTCGCGATTGTTTTTGAAAAGATGCGAGGTGGGTTCCTGTCCGGCAGGGAAGCCCTCCAGTCGCCAGCCGTTGACCAGAAAAATGTCCAGCCAGCCGTCGTTGTCGTAGTCGTAAAAAGCGACGCCGCAACCCGTGGTCTCGAGCAGATATTTGTTCTTGTGCTCGCCGCCGTAGATAGTTTTTGCATTCAGTCCCGACTCGCGGGCGACGTTGATAAAACTCACGCCAAGGCCCGGTTTCGCGGGCTCTTCAGCCGGCGCTAAGAATAGGTGTGGCGTGAGAGGACGGGCAAGCGCGAGAATGCTATCGAAGGAGAGCACGAGCGCCGACTTGCTCAAAGACTGTAGAAACGTACGGCGCGAAGAAGACAAAAGGGCGGTACCTTCCCGGAGTTGGCTCGTGCTAGAATTCGCCCCTACTCTAATTTTGTGCATCACTACTTTGCAAGTTCAGGTTCTGGATCTTTGCGACCTTTGCGAATCCTTAGGGCCTTTGCGGTTTAAGATGTTGTCTTGATTCTATGCGCGGGCGGACCAAAGTCAGTAACCGCAAAGTTCGCAAAGGACTTCGCCAAGGGCGCAAAGGACACCCATTGAGCTTAATGCAAGCGCGATCTTACGCATGAACCGCCAAAGATCACGCCAGTCGTGTCGAATCGTGCTTCAAATAGCCCTGGCGGTCCTGTTGTTGGCATTCACCAGGCTGGCGACTGCAGAGGGGCCCACGCCTGCAGTCGAGTTGACGCGAGCAGTTCGCCCCTGGGAATTTCTTTCCTCGGTGGGCCAGCGTGCCGGACTGTTTGGTAATGAGGCGGGAAGATTTGAAGCCTGGGTTTACCCGCTGAAAATTCTGCGCGACTTTC
>CAWEWN010000002.1:0-2324384 GCA_963812835.1 Terriglobia bacterium | reverse complement strand
CCGAAGGGATCAGCGAACGCAACACGAACCAGCCATTTGGCGCGCGGTCGCGTCCATCGACCAGCATGAGGTTGGCCGTATCCGAAATAACGTTAACGCGGGCCAGCGCGTCGTCGATTCCCAGAGCGATGCTCTTGCCCTCGGCGAACGGCAACGGCTGAGTGTATCCCTTGGCCTTATCCCAATCCTCCAGGTAGTACGCCTTTTTCGGTTCATCGGGCAGGGGCAAAACCTTCGTCATCGGATCGTTAGGCTTACGCGGGAAGATGCCGGCTTTGTTTCCGTCCACCAGATACGCCTTGCCCATGTAGATCGAGGGCAGGAACTCCAAATTAAAGCCCGCCCGCCCGGCCAGTTTCTGCGGTAGCGGCTTGTCGAGATTGACGCTGACCCTCACGCCGCCTGGTTCCGCTGCCACTTCCAGTGTGTAACTGAAATCGAACGTCGGGAAAGCGAGGTCGGCGGTGAGCCGATTGGTCGCCTTATCGGCGTGGCGATCTTTGAGGGTTGCCACCAAATCCCACTGCTCCGGCGTTGGCATCAGGCGCACGTCACCGTTGGTCGCGATGCGCTGGCCGTGGAGAATCATCTCCATGGCAGTGTTCTTTTGGTCCACAAAAACGGGATGGTAGGTGCTGTCGTAGAGAAAAACGCTGAATCCTTGAGTATCGAGGTAATTCTTGTCGGTCACCTTCATGTCAAAATCGGCGGCGGACAGGCCTTGTGCCGAGATCAGGGCCAAGAGAAGACAAACTCGGATTCGCGTGAACATAGGTTGGGATTGATTACTGCTCCTTTACCACAAGATGATATGACATCCACACCGTCTGGGCGCCGTTTGTTCTCAGTCGCGGGATTTCTGGCCAAGACTCGGTTGGCACTCGCATTCCATTCGCTGTACCAACTGTCGCCATTGCCGGAAGTGATGCGGTTTGTGGCAGCCAAAACTTCGCCAAAATTCGCTGGCTCCATATCTGCTTGCCCCAAGGCGCGTTTAGCTTCGTACCAGAATTGGATATTGTCGGGGAAAATAGGAGGCTTGGGGGGAGAAGTCACGCAGAAGTCCTCTAGTTTTGGAACTACTGGTCGTAAAGTTCTTTTTCGCTGACGACTGGATCGTCGCTATGGCCGCTGCGAGCACGCTGCGCGGACCCGAACATGGGACCGCGAGCCGGTTGAGTGGGCGCAAATTTCATGAAGCCGACCGGCCTGGGAACATCGTCGTAAATGGCTTCCATTCCACCCCGCATTAGATAGGTCTCATGCCAAAAACCAGTTCCGCCAGAGTCGCGGAGAAACTTTTTCCACCACGTTCTGTGAGGCTCAGAGCGGGACCAAGCCAGCAGAGTGTCCATGTCGCGCCAATACTGCCGCATTCCAACATTCATGGGAAACAGCGAGTAAATTACCGTTTCGTGAAGAAGCAATCCGTCAGGTTGTGCGGAAACGGAATCAGAAATCTTTGGACCGAACCCCAAAAGGGTCTTCAGACCGGTCAAGCGATTTACGCGCATCCCGAGATAAATGACGACAAGGTCGGGATAGGAAGATAGATCGACGGTTTGGCGGTTTACCTTAGTTGACATAGGCGAGGGCCTCCGTGTCGAACAACAGGAGCGAGTCGAGGGTCAGCCCTTTGGAATGGCGTGCTGTTCCTCGAAGCAGGGCTCCAGATTTTTGAGATCGGTCGGGACCCGGGACTGCGAGCCTTCCGGCGCTGCCCTCAGATATTGGATAGGCCATGAAATTGGTTGCCCCAGTTCGCGGGCTGCGCGCAACGGCCAATACGGATCTCGCAGGAACTCGCGCGCGATGATGACTGCGTCCGCGTGTCCATTCATCATGATGTGTTCGGCCTGAACCGGAGATGTGATCATCCCAACCGCGCCAGTGAGGATACCGGCTTCCCTGCGGACCTGCTCGGCAAACGAGGTTTGATAACCCGGGCCAACCGGAATTTTCGCCTGTAGTACATTGCCGCCCGAAGAACAATCGATAAGGTCTACTCCGAGTCGTCCGAGTTGGCGGGCAAGTTCAACCGACTGCTGAATGTCCCAGCCGCCATCAGTCCAATCGGTGGCCGAAATGCGCACAAACAGCGGCGCTCTTTCGGGCCACGCGCCTCGAACCGCGGTCACCACTTCGCGCAATATTCGGGTGCGATTCTCGAATGAGCCTCCGTAGGAGTCGGTCCTTCGATTGCTCAGAGGCGAGAGAAACTCATGAATCAGGTATCCATGCGCGGCATGGATCTCAACCACACGAAATCCTGCTTCGCAAGCGCGACGCGCGGCGGCCACAAAACCGGCAACGACGTTCTTGATGCCATCTATCGAGAGCTCTTGCGGCGTGGGATAGTTGTCCGAGAAAGGCACCGCGCTCGGCGCAACCACATTGTCCCAACCCCCTTCGCTTGGGGGGATCGCTCCGTTCCCTGCCCCGGGCCGGTAGGTGCTGGCCTTGCGACCGGCGTGTGCTAACTGCATCCCGGCCACGCTGCCTTGTTCGTGAATAAACCGGACGATCCGAGCCAGCGGTTCAATGTGATCGTCCTTCCAGATCCCCAGGTCTTGCGGACTGATGCGGCCTTCGGGGAGAACCGCAGTAGCTTCCGTAAGCACCAGCGCAGCGCCTCCTACGGCCCGGCTTCCGAGATGCACAAAGTGCCAGTCGTTGGCGTAGCCGTCAGTGCTGGAGTACTCGCACATGGGCGAAACAAATACACGGTTCGCAAAGGTGATGCCCCTAATGTTAAGTGGATCGAACAGGTGTGCCATAGAGGTTGTGGGCTTCTCTCTCAATGTACCAACTTTGCCGCGCCGCTAACAACGAGACAGAGAAACAGATAAATGGTGGGTGCCCCGCTTCTCGCGTGTTTTGCGAGAAGTGGGAGCGTCCGGCGTGCCGGACTCATTTGGGGGCCATAATGTTTAGGTAATTCAAATAGAAAAACCGTCACGGAAAATCAGAGTGCAGATCAGATGTACGCTCCCACGTCTCAAAAAAACAACGAGACGTGGGGCACCCAGGTTAGAGCTTGTTCAGTCCATCGAGCGCGGCGACTTTATAGGCTTCTGCCAGCGTGGGGTAGTTAAAAACAGCATCGCGGAAATATTCGATACTTGCACCCAGGGCGAGAACGACCTGGCCGATGTGAATGATCTCTGCTGCGCGATCGCCTATTGCATGCACACCCAATAGTTTCAGGGAATCTGGATCGAAGACGAGCTTCAGCAGGCCCTGGTCATCTCCCAGCATCTGGCCCTTGGCCAGCTCAGCGTAGCGAGCCAGGCCCACTTCATAATTGATGTTCTCGTGCGTAAGCTGCTCTTCGGTCTGCCCCACCATCGAGATTTCGGGGATGGTGTAAATCCCATAAGGAATGAGATTGGGAGGCATCTTGCCCGGCTTGCCGAACATATGGCAGCTGGCGAGGCGTCCCTGTTCCATGGAAGTGCTGGCCAGCGCGGGAAATCCGACCACGTCTCCCGCGGCATAAATATGGGGGACCGTGGTCTGAAAATGTTCGTTCACTGAAAGCTTGCCGCGGCCTTCGGCGCTGATCCCCGCCGCTTCGAGATTCAGCAGGTCGCCGTTGGCTTGCCGTCCGATGGTGTAGAGCAGTCCCTGGCCGTGAACGTTCTTGCCGCTGGCCAGTTTGGCGAACACCCGGTTGCGCTCTTCATCGAAGCCGACGGAAACCACTTTTTCCCCGAGCCGAAACACCGTGCCCAGCTGGCGCAGCTGAAAGCATAGGCTCTCTACAATTTCGCGGTCCACGAAATCCAGCAGGATGGGACGTTGATCGAGCAGTGTGACTTTCACGCCCAGGGCCGCGAACATGGACGCGTACTCCAGGCCAATAATGCCGGCGCCTACGACGATCAGGTCGCGCGGGATTTCTTCCAGGCAGTGCACCTGGTCGGAGTCGAAAATTCGTTTGCCATCGACCGGAATTTCTGCGTTGTGCGCGGGCCGGGTTCCGCAGGCGATGAGGATGTGGTGACCGCGAAGCAACTGCGCACCCTCGTCGTTTTTGACCTCAAGGGTGTTGGCATCGAGAAAGCGCGCATCACCCTCCACGATGGTGATGTAGTTCCGGCGGAGCTGTGACTTGATCACTTCGACCTCACGCGCCATGACCGATTCCGCGCGAAAGATTAGGTCGGACATGGCGATACGGTCTTTCAGCGCATAGCCGCGGCCATAAAATGTGCGCTGCCGGAAGCCGCTGAGGTATAAGACCGCTTCCCGCAAGGTCTTGCTGGGGATGGTCCCCGTATGTACGCAGACCCCGCCAACACTCTTTTTCCGGTCAATAATGGCAACTTTTTTGCGCATCTTGGCGGCGCAGATGGCGCCTTTCTGGCCCGCCGGACCGCTGCCGATCACTACCAGGTCGTATTCGTTGGCTTCCATAAGCGAGAAAACTTACCATTCCGCCTTCTGAAACGAAAGCCAAATGCGGCTTCGTAACAATCTATTAACAATCCCGCGCTACCATGCCTCCGGTAGGAGATCTTGCCCATGGCCCGTCCCAGCCTTAGCGATCCGCGCTACTACTTCAATCGCCACGAGTCCTGGCTGGCTTTCAACCGGCGTGTGCTCGAAGAAGCCCTGGACGAAGGCAATCCGCTGCTGGAGAGAGTAAAGTTTCTCGCTATCACTGCCAGCAATCTGGATGAATTCGTCGAGGTGCGAATCTCCGGGCTGCTGCAACAGGTAGAGCATGGAAATCCGCTCACCGGGCCCGATGGGCTTTCGCCCCGAGAACAACTGGAGCGCCTGGCCACCGAGCTTCACGCCTTCGTGGACGCGCAATACAACTGCTGGAACCAGCAACTTCTCCCTGCCCTGCGGCGTGAAGGGATACGAATTTTATCGGTGGCGGATCTCGATCGCGCCGGCCACGACGCCATGGACCTGTTCTTTACCCGCCAGGTAGACCCAATTCTGACGCCGGTAACGATCGATCCTTCGCATCCTTTTCCGCATGTCCTTAACAAGGCTCTGTGCGTGGCGTTCCAGTTGCGCCGAAATTCCAAGCCGGGCACAACCTTTCTCGGCGTGGTGACCGTGCCTCGCAAACTTCCCCGCCTGCTTCGCGTTCCCAACAAGAACGGCCATATTGATTACATATTTCTGCATGACCTGATCGAAACCCACACCCGCAACTTGTACAAGGGATACAAAGTTCTCTCGTCCGCCGCATTTCGCGCCACTCGCAACAGCAATCTCTATCTGCACGAGGAAGAGTCACGCAACCTGCTCGACCTGGTGGACAGCCAGCTGCACAGCCGCCGCAAGGGCGATATTGTGCGGTTGGAGATTGAAGCCGGCGCTCCGGCCGAAATTGTAGAGCCCCTGACTCATCAGTTCGGAGTAGAGCCGTGGCAAGTATTCAAGACCAATGGCCCGGTCAACCTCTCCCGACTGTTTTCGCTGGGCGATCAGACGCCACGTCCCGACCTGAAGTTCCCGCCCTTCACTTCGCGCAGCCTGAGCCTTGCGCCGAAGGTATCGAATCTGCTGGAAGGCATTCGCAAGCAGGACATTCTGCTGCATCATCCCTACGATTCTTATCAGCCGGTGGTTTCGTTCATTGAGAGCGCTGCCCGCGATCCGCAAGTGTTGTCCATCAAGCAGACGCTTTACCGAACCAACGAAAACTCTCCCATTGTGCGTGCCCTGATGGAAGCGGCCCAGACCAAGGAAGTGACAGTGGTGGTCGAACTCAAAGCACGCTTTGATGAGGCTTCCAACATTCGTTGGGCACGTTCTCTGGAAGAAGCAGGGGTCCAGGTGTTTCACGGACTCGTAGGTTTGAAGACACACTGCAAGCTGGCGCTGCTGGCCCGGCAGGAGCCGGGTGGAGAGATCCGGCAATATGCCCACCTGGGCACCGGCAACTATAATCCCTCGACAGCGCACTTTTACTCCGACCTCAGCCTGCTGACCTCCGATCCTGCATTGACCTCGGCGGTGCACGCGGTATTCAACTTCCTTACCGCGCGATCGGAACAATCGAACTACCAGCCTCTTTTTGTCTCGCCCATCGATCTTGCCAAGAATTGCATTGAATTGATCGATCGCGAAGCCGCCCACGCCCGGCGCAAGAAACCGGCGCGCATCATCGCCAAGGTTAACGCGCTCCTCGATCAGCCTGTCATCGAGGCGCTGTATCGG
The DNA here is from genome assembly GCA_963812835.1 of Terriglobia bacterium. Lineage (GTDB taxonomy): Bacteria > Acidobacteriota > Terriglobia > Terriglobales > Acidobacteriaceae > JAIQFF01. The sequence goes on along the minus strand of CAWEWN010000002.1, from coordinate 2,318,198 downwards.
GCCTCGCGAGCGGGAGTGGAGATTGATCTCATCATTCGCGGGGCTTGCGCCTTACGTCCCAACATGAAAGACGTTAGCCACAGAATTCGGGTCCGCAGTATTGTTGGAAGATTCCTCGAGCACAGCCGGATTTTTTATTTTGCCAATGGCGGCCAGCCTGACATTTATCTGGGCAGCGCGGACTGGATGCCGCGCAATCTCTACGAGCGGGTCGAGGTGATGTTCCCGGTCAAAGACACTACTCTGCGCCAACGGATCTTTGAAGAAATCTTGCAGACCTATCTGAAAGACAACGAAAAGAGCCGCGTCCTTCATCCCGATGGAACTTATGCGCGTGCGGTCCATGCACAGAGTTCCCGATCCAGTCGCAACGGCACCCGCTTCAGTGCGCAGGGGTTCTTTATCGAACTAGCGGAAGGTAAGAGCGACAGTAAATCCACAGTCGAAGAGTTGCATACGCCGAAAGAAATGCCTGTCGCCAGCTGATCAAGAGATCTCGCTGCGCAAGGCAAACAGTTTGTGAAGGTATTGAACTGACAGGAAAAAACTACGCCGCGGCCGGCGCCGGCTTCTGAACTTCTGCCTCCCGCATCTTCTTCTGAAGGCGGATCCTAAGTTGTTCTAACTGTGCGGTTTCGCTTCGGCGCTCGAAAAGAATCGCCGCCGCTTTGACTTCGTAAGGCGTCCACTTTGTAACTTGGTTGGTCGAGTACATGAGGTCCTCGCTGGATGGAGAAGCGACAGCCAGTATAGCCGCCGGATGGGGGTTAGACAAGGCACGACGCTTGCGTACGGTAGAGCTCAGAGCAAAGCAAAGCTTGAATTCAGCTTAGGAGCTCTCGTCTCGCCAGACCACGTGGGGACAGCCGCCCTCGGCTGTTCAGGATGACAGCAAAAGAAAAGCTTCTACTGTTCCCCGTAAGGAACAGTAGAAGCTGAAAACCGGGCAATTCTACATTTACGCTATTGCAATACCAGCTTTCGAATTAGCCCGTTGTAGTCCACTAAGTACAGTTCTCCAGCCGCGTCCTTGCCGAAGGACGTGAACGTGAGACCAGTATCCAGCAGATTGGCGCGCGTCCAGGTATTGGCTGGCGCTTCTGTCAAGCTCCATACCTTGCCCGTAAGATCCGCAAAGATGTATTTGTTCGCCAGGCTGGGGATGGCGGTGCCTTTGTAGATGTACCCGCCAATCACAGCGATGCCGTCGGTGTGAGAGTATTCGAAAATTGGCAGGATCTTATTGGTCATGTCGCATGTTGCTGTTCCAGGCGGATAGCAGTGCGTGCCCTCCATGACGTTCCAGCCGAAGTTGCCACCCTTCTGCAGGATGTCTATTTCTTCCCAGCTGTCCTGACCAACATCGGCTACGAAAAGTCGATTGGTAACGGGCTCAAACGAGAACCGCCACGGATTGCGTAGGCCAAAGGCGAAGATTTCAGGCAGGCCTCCACCGGCGACGAAAGGATTGTCCGCGGGAATTGCGTATTCCTTTCCCGAAGCAAAGGGCGGATCAACTCCGATGCGAAGCATTTTCCCCAGGTATGTTGACGTGTTCTGACCGTTGCCCATCGGATCGCCACCGCTGCCGCCGTCGCCCAGTCCGATGTACAGGAAGCCATCGGGGCCGAACACGAGCTGGCCGCCTTTGTGGTTGGGGAACGGCTGGTTCACCACCAGCAATACCCGCTCACTATTGGGATCGGCCGTGTTGGGGTCCGATGCCATGGTAGTGAACTCGGAAATGTGAGTCTCGCGATTGCCCTCGTCCTGCGTGTAGTTCACGTAGAACTTATGGTTGGTGGCGTAGTTGGGATGGAAAGCTATACCCAAGAGGCCTTGTTCCTGTCCGTCAAAGTTGACGATGCTCTGCAGATCGAGGAAATTGCCGGACAGCAGTGCGCCGTTTTGCAAGATGCGAACTGTGCCGCGCTGTTCCACGATGAAGAACCGGTTGTCCCCTGGCGGTCTTTCAATACCCACCGGACTACTGAGTCCGCTCACCACCGTGGACAGCGCAATCGTGCCGGTTGGCGCAGTGTAGGTATAGCCATTGGCCAGTGTGCCAGTTTTGGTATCAGTGTTGGTCACGACAATGCTGACTGCCCCTGCCGCATGCGCGGGGGTAGACGCGGTGATAGTGGTGGCATTTACCACCGCCACTCCCGTAGCAGCAGTCCCGCCGACGGTCACTGTAGCTCCGGAGATAAATCCTGTACCGGTGATGGTCACCGCAGTCCCGCCAGTGGTCACGCCGGTGTTCGGATTGATTGAAGTCACGGTCGGCGCCGGGTTGGGCGCGGCCGAATAGGTGTAGCCGGCGGTCAAGGTACCGGTCTTGGTATCGGTGTTCGTGACCACGACGTCCACGGCGCCTGCCGTATGTGCAGGTGCAATCGCCGTGATTAACGTGCTGTTCACGACAGCCAGAACTTGCGTATTCGTCCCGCCCATCTTTACCGTAGCTCCCGACAGGAAACCCGTGCCTGCGATGGTCACAGCGGTGCCGCCGTTGGTTGTTCCAGTGTTAGGCGTGATCGAAGTCACCGTCGGCGCCGGGTTCGGAGGTGGAGGGCCGTTGAAGGTAAACCCGTTATTCAAGGTGCCGGCCTTGGCGTCGGTGTTGGTCACCACAACGCTGGCGGCGCCGGCCGCGTGCGCCGGTGTGGTCGCTGAAATTGTCGTGCTGTTTACAACGGTCACGGCCGTCGCGGATGTGCCGCCCACTTTCACCGTGGCGCCTGCCAGAAATCCTGTGCCCCTGATGGTCACCGCGGTACCGCCGTTGATCGTCCCAGCGTTGGGAGCGATCGTAGTCACGGTCGGCGCCGGATTCGACACCGGCGCGGTGTTATAGGTGAAGCCGCTGGTCAGAGTTCCGCTCTGCGCATCCGTGTTCGTGACCATGACATTCACTGCCCCTGCCGCGTGGGCTGGTGCCACTGCCGTGATCGAGGTGCTGCTCACCAACGTCACGCCCGTCGCCGCAGTCCCGCCTATCTTCACGGTGGCCCCGGCGAGAAAGCCGGTGCCCGTGACCGTCACTGCGGTTCCGCCCGCGATGTTTCCTGAGCTGGGCGTAATCGAAGTCACGGTCGGCGCCGGATTGGAGGAAGGATTGGTGGGGTCGGGCTTGACCGTACCGCCGCCACAACCAGTCAGCATGAACGCCAAAATCAAGAGAGAACAGAGGGGGAACCATCGCTTAGGGGACATTAAGGAAAGCTAATGCACGGTGTTTGGCCTAGCCAGTCTCCGATGGCCAAACCCGACGCGACAATGTCGCAGTCACGAATACTGGACCAATGAAAACGAAAACAGCACTTACGTAACCTTGCATCGGTTACGCGTGGACGCCGATTTAGAGCCGAAATCTAAGCGATTCCTTCCCTGACTCATCGAGGCCCGTGTGCAAGGTTTTTCACGTTGCCTTGGTTCCCGGCCGTGATTTTCCAGCAACACCGCAACGAATCAAGCAGTTCCACGATTTCTGTTTTGGCACATGACCTGCGCCTGTCCTCTCGTCAGACCGATTCGACTCTCTGGATACGGGACAATAAAGATGACTGGTCAAGTTCGGCTCGAACCGGGGTTTGGTGAGTGCACACCCAAATCGTCCGTGAAAGAATTCTCGACTCGGCGCATTCTGCAACCGCTCAGGGCGTGGGGACTTCTTCTGCTCGTAGTTGGAAGCCTGGGCCTGCCGGCCCTCTCGCAACAAATGACAGAGCCGCCAAACGCTCCTTCGTTCAACAAAAAGCTCTTCCTCGTTGAACTCTCAACCTACACAGCAGTGAATGTCCTGGATGGAATTACGACGGCCCAGAACGTGAAAAAGGGATATGTAGAAGGCAATTTTCCTGCCGGTAGTTCGTACTTGCTGGGTCGAAGACCGTCGGCCGCCCGCTACGCGGTCACCATGGGACTAATCGAAGTTGGTGTCTCCGTCGCGTCATACCATCTCCAACACAGCAGGACAAAATGGATGCGATTGGCGGGTCATGCGCTGATGATCCAGGCTGCATTCGGTCACGCAGACGGATCCATACAAAACATCCGATTGGCAGCATCCGAGTAGGTTGTTGAATTGAAAATTCAGACTTAGATGGTGGGCAGTGCAGGGCTCGAACCTGCGACCTCCTGCTTGTAAGGCAGGCGCTCTAACCAACTGAGCTAACCGCCCACTTCTTGCAGTGGACTCCGTTAATCTTACCAAGAAATGTTCTCCTTGATAGTGCTCGAACCATTATGTTGCGCGCCCGCTGTTACAATCGGCGAGGAGGGGGAATCCAAAGAAATGGAGAATTTATCAAGTATTGTTGGTCAGTTGAAGAAAGAGCGTGACCGGGTACAAAAGCAATTGGTGGGATTGAACGCGGCGCTCGCCGCGTTTGCCGGAGTCTACAGCAACCACGGAAGCACGTCCGCATCAGGCGTGAAGAGAAAGCGACGCCAGATGAGTGCCAAGGGACGGGCAGCCATCCGCCGGGCCCAAAAAGCCCGATGGGCAAAGGTAAGAGCGGCGGCGAAGAAGTAGTTGGTGGTGGAGGACTGGCCGGTACGCCCGTCCTCCGTCAACTTCTACTGCGCCCTGCTAGACTGGCGCGGTGCGCCGACTGATCATCAACGCCGACGATTTTGGCCTCACCGCCGGCGTGAATCGCGCCATTGTGGAAGCGCACGAGCACGGGGTGGTTACCTCAGCTACCCTGATGGCCAACGGCCCGGCCTTTGCAGATGCGATTGGTCTGGCGCAATCCTGCCCGGGGCTCGGCGTGGGCTGTCACATAGTCCTTGTCGACGGCGCTCCGTTGCTGGACGCTACGGCAGTCCGCACTCTATTGGATCGCGGCAATTCCAGCGGCCCACACTTCCGCGAAGGAATCACCTGGTTTGGTGCGCTCGCGCTGCTGGGACGCCTGAATGAAAGCGAAATCGAGGCGGAAGCCACCGCCCAAATCCGCAAGCTGCAAGCCGCCGGCATTACCGTTACTCACCTCGACTCGCATAAACATACACATATGTTTCCGTGTGTACTGCGTCCGCTGTTGCGCGCGGCTTCGAGTTGCGGCGTGAAGGCGATCCGGAACCCATTTGAACGGCTGCAAGGCTCGCAACTGTCGGCTTCGCCCAGCTTGTGGAGGCGATGGGCCGAGGTCGGCATCCTGCGCGGCCTGGCCAAAGAATTTCGAGAGGCAGTGCGGCAAGCAGAAATATCCACACCGGATGGGACTCTGGCCATTGTCGCCACCGGTTCGCTGAATGAGCGTTTGCTGCGACTGATGGTGGAGAACCTTCCGGAAGGAACATGGGAACTGGTTTGTCATCCCGGCTACAACGACGCGGATTTGCGCGGGATCCAGACCCGGCTGCGAGAGTCGCGCGAACAGGAGTTGCGTATCCTGACCTCGTCGTTCGCGCGTGATCTATTGGCCGCGAATGGAATTGAAATGATTTCCTTCCGCGAGTTGGCAGCCGCAAAATGATTCTCTTTCGCTGCCGCTGAACCATAGACGGAATAGACAAGACCATGACAAACGGCCCAGACCGTGCGATTTATGATTAAATGCTAGCGGCCTGCTTGCGCGGAGCGTCCGCAGCCCTTCATGTCCGAAAAAATAGAGCCTCGACTGGATGTAAAGTTGCCCGTCCGGGTATACGGCATGGGCGCGGATGGGCGCCCCTTCCTGCACAATGCCGAAGCCCGAAACATCAGTTATCACGGAGCCAAGCTCTTCGGCCTGGAAACGCAGTTGAAGCCGGGGGACGTAATCGGAGTGCAGCTCGGCGAGAAAAAGGCCCGATGCAAGGTGATATGGGTGGTGGATGCCGGGCAAGCCCAGAAAATCTCAGTGGGCGTGAACCTGGTCGAGGGGCAATCCTGTCCCTGGGAAAAAGAAATGGGGCAGTCATCTGATCCGGCGATGCGCACCGCGCCCGCCGACACTGGGCCGTCTGACGTCGGGTTGTCTAACGAAGACAAGAGAAGATTTCCTCGGCATCGGGTCCCCTTTCCCATCGAAATACGCGACCAGGGTGGTGTAGGGTCTCACATGAACACCAAATCAGCTGATATCAGCGGTCGTGGCTTTTACGTGGAGACCATGCTGCCCCTTCCCGTAGGAAAGCTTTTGCAGGTCTCATTTTGGCTGGACTCCGAGAGAATCAGCACACCGGCTGTGGTCCGGTCTTGTGATGGCGGAGTCGGCATGGGGATTGAGTTCACCGGGCTGGACGACAAGACAAGAGACCGGCTGCAGGAACACATCGAGACCATGGCCGCGGAGTCAGAGACCACCGCGAAGCCCAAAGGCGCCGGATAGTCTTTGTGTGTGGGGCGGACACTCCTGTCCGCCCCCTTTGACTTTGTTTTTGTGCCAAGACTGAACGAACCGACTCCCGAGAGGAACCAAGAACAAAGTCAAAAGCGGCGGACAGGAGTGTCCGCCCCACACAATCCCAAGTCATAATCTGAATCCCGGCTTGCTGCCGGCCATCGAATGGACAGGCTTGAGCGCTGATCTCCGAAAGGGACAGGCATGAAGATCGGTATCACCTGCTATCCAACCTATGGAGGCAGCGGCGTGGTCGCGACCGAGTTGGGTTTGGAGCTGGCGGAGCGTGACCACGAAGTTCACTTCATCTCTTACGCTCAGCCCATTCGCCTGAGCGGTCCTCATCCCAACATTCACTACCATGAAGTGGAAGTCTCCCGCTATCCGTTGTTCGAGTACCCGCCCTACGATCTGGCGCTGGCCTCACGCATGGCGGAAGTGGCCGAGCTTTACGACCTCGACCTTCTGCATGTGCATTATGCGATTCCCCATTCGGTGAGCGCGCTGCTGGCGCGCCAGATGATGGCGGCCAAACCCCGCGGACGCAAACTTCCCTTCGTGACCACGCTGCACGGCACCGACATCACGCTGGTCGGACTCGACCGGTCTTATCTTCCGATCACCCGCTTCTCCATCGAGCAGAGCGACGGAGTGACCGCGATTTCGCAATACCTGCAGGAGCGCACCCTGCGCGAGTTCGATATTCGAAACGAGATCAAGGTGATTTACAACTTCGTCAATTGCGATGTTTATTGCAGGGGCGAAGAGGTTTCCTCGCTGAAGCAGGAGTATGCGCCCAATGGGGAGCGCCTGCTGGTGCATCTGTCAAACTTTCGCCCGGTGAAGCGCGTGACCGACTGCATCGAGGTCTTTGACCGGGTCCGCAAGCAGATTCCGTCGAGGTTGCTAATGATCGGCGATGGGCCCGACCGTTCCCGCGCCGAATGGCTGGCGGTCCAGAAGGGGATCCACAACGACGTGATCTTCCTGGGCAAGCAGGAGCAAGTGCAGGAGAAGCTGGCGCTATCCGACATCCTGCTCCTGCCCAGCGAACTTGAATCGTTCGGGCTGGCCGCACTCGAAGGAATGGCCTGTGAAGTAGTGCCTATCGCCACTCGCGTGGGCGGCATCCCCGAACTGATTGAGCACGGCAAGAGCGGGTACCTGGCTGATGTCGGAGATGTGGACGCCATGGCGCGCTACGCCATCGAGTTGCTGAGCGACGAAGACGCTCTGCACAAGATGGCGAAAGCCAGCCGGGCGGTGGCGCAATCGCGCTTCTGCGCCAGTCGGATCATTCCGCAATACGAAGAGTTTTACCGGCGCGTACTGGAGCGCGCCTCGTAGAAGGCTTCCGGAATCGCACCTGTTCCCTGCAGCACAGGCAAGCGCAACCTGACGAGAGTTCCCTTCCCCTCGCGGCTGTCAATGGTCATGCGCGCGGTGTCGCCGTAAAGCACCTTCAGCCGCTCTGCGACGTTGGCCATCCCAATACCGGTTCCGGCCGCGCCTTCAGGCCGTTCGATCAGGCTGGCGGAGCCCATCCCCACACCGTCGTCTTCAACTTCAATGATGAGATGTGAATCGGTGAGCCGGCTGCGCATGTAGATGCTGCCGCCATCAATTTTCGACGACAATCCGTGCTTGATCGAATTCTCCACCAGCGGTTGCAGCAGCATGGCGGGGACCATGATGTCCAGCGACGAGGTTTCGACTTCCTTCACCACCCGCAACTTGTCCCGGCCGAATCGCACGACTTCAATGTCGAGGTAGTTGTCGATGAATTCCAATTCTTCGCGCAGCGGGACGAAGGCATCGCTGCTGTTGAGCAGGCGGCGCAGAATGTTGGCCAACTTGAGGATCAGTTCACGGGCCGTATCGGGATCGAAGCGCACCAGGGAGGAGACAGAGTTGAGCGTATTAAAGAGGAAATGAGGGTTGATCTGGTTCTGCAGAGCCTCCATGCGGGAATGGAGCAGCAACCGCTCCTGCTCTTCCAGTTTGATTTGAATGCGAACGCTGTTCCAGATTTTCAGTTCCGTCCCGATGACAGTGACCGAGGTGGCGTAAATCAGAAGCTCAACCCACCACGTTGGGCTTTCCAGGCTGAACGTGCGACCGGGAGCAAAACGCGAAAGCTCGGCCTGGACAAAACGTAGCGCCACAATGGTGACGAAGAACATGGTCTGCCATTCGAACGGGTGCGGCGTGGGCAGGTTGCGCCGGATCCAGCGATAGATGCTGAGGTCCACAAACGGGGAAAAGGACCAGATGTCTTCACGATTGGGGGCGATGATGCGGAGTTGTCCCGCGACGAAACCGCACAGAACGTTAAAGGGTAAGGTCGCCCACTCGCCATGCCAGACCGCGGGAAGTGCCAGCAGAATGCCACCGAGCACGCCGGTGAGGCGTCCGCCGACCACGCCCAGCAGTACCGTAGTCTCGAACGACAAATCGCCGGCCGCAAAACTACGGGCGCCGAACCGGATCCAGACACCGAGCGCCAGGGGGATGCCGATCCACAGCACGAGATAGACCTTCTGCTTCCAGGTTCGCTCATCCCGGAAAAGCAGCGACTTGAACTCGACGGAGCGACCCAGGATGCTGGCGGCTGAGGCGGCCACGCCCAGCTTGATCAGCAGATTGATGAGGATGAGTCGCTGTTCCATTGTGACCGCCGTGAGAAATGTAGCACGGCATGGTTCTCGTAGCACCGCCGTCCCGGCGGCTGTGGCGGCGGGCGTCTCGCCCGCCGCACCGAGGGCGAGACGCCCTCGGGACAGCCGGCAGAGCCTGCCCTGAGCGAAGTCGAAGGGATGCCGGCGCTACTTAGTAAGGTCCGATGATGCCGCCGATTTGCCGCGACGCCGGCGGCTTCCTGCTCGCCTTCTGGCCCTCGATGACGTCCAGGTATTTCAGACCTGACCCGGTGTTGAACAACACAACCCGATCGTCGGCGGAAAAGAACCCACTGGCGCGCAGCTTGCGATACGCCACCAGCGATGCGGCACCCTCCGGCGCGGCGAAAATTCCTTCCACCCTCGCCCAGTGCCGAAACGCCTCCATTATCTCTGCGTCGGTGGCGGCGAGGGCGATGCCTGAGCTCTTCTTCAGAATTTCGAGAATGAGGTAATCGCCATAGGCCTTGGGTACGCGAAGTCCTGAAGCCAGGGTGGAAGCATCGGCCCAGAAATCACTGGTGGACCTGCCCTGATCCCACGCTTTAACAATGGGAGCGCAACCTGCAGATTGCACGGCAACCATCTTCGGACGTTCCGGGCCGATCCAGCCCAGCGTTTCCATTTCATCGAACGCCTTCCACATGCCGAGCAGACCGACTCCGCCGCCCGTGGGATAGATGATGCCCTGGGGCAGCTTCCAGTCGAGTTGTTCGGCCACCTCATATCCCATGGTCTTCTTGCCTTCGACCCGGAACGGCTCTTTCAACGTGGAGACATCGAACCATCCTTCTTTCTCCTTGCGTTCGGCGACCATGCGGGCGCAGTCGCTGATCAAGCCGTTGACCAGGGTCACGTGAGCGCCGTAGCTTTCGCACTCTATGCGGTTGGCCAGGGGCACATCTTTGGGCATGAAGATGTGGGCTTCCAGGCCGGCGGCCGCGCAATAGGCGGCCAAGGCGCTGGCGGCATTTCCGGCAGAAGGCGCTGCCAATTTCTTCAGGCCATAGGCTTTCGCCATGGTGACCGCTACCGACATCCCGCGCGCCTTGAAAGAGCCAGTCGGGTTCAGACCTTCATCCTTAATAAAGACATTGGGAAATTCCCGGCTGGGCAGCATCGGCGTGAAACCCTCGCCGAGGGAAACGGGAGGCGCATCCGGCAGGACTTCGGCGTAACGCCATAGAGTCGCCGGACGTGCGGCCAAGGCATCACGGTTGAAGTGACGCTTTAAGCTTTCCAGGTCATACCGAACATAGAGAATGCCGCCATCGGTCGGGCAAATCGTCTGCGGATGGTCGGCGCTGATATGTGCACCACATTTGGTGCACTCCAGATAGGCTATGCGGGACACGTCGGAAGTTTAGCATTCCGCTGAGGAGTAAAGTTCGGCTACTGAGCAGTGTCGGTAGTCAGTCGTCAGCTAGGGCGAAGGGCACACACTGACGACTGAAGACCGACGACTGACGACTGGTTTCTTAATACCAGTTTTTAGTTTCTTGTTCTCGGTTCTCAGACTGGGCAGGCGATTTAGCAGGCTATTCGCCCTGCGGAACCATGGCCGCTCGCGGCGGCGCAGGTATCCGGGCATGCTGGGCTTCTTTGCCAGGATTTGACGGGCCCACTCCCGCGCTTCGGCATCTCGTTGCTGGGAGGCCAGGAAGCTGGCGTAGTTGTAGTAGGTCTCGGACGAGGTCGAAATCTTCGTAACCTGGCGGAACAGCGCATCGGCTCTCTCGGGCTGGCCGGTATTGGCATAGGCGTGGGCCAGGAGTCCGGCGGCACGATGAAAATCATAGGTTGGATCGGCAGCCACCACGCGTTCGAGGTCGGGCAGAGCGGCGGCAAAGTCTGCCATCTGGATGGCTGCTACGCCGCGACGGTAGAAGGGGTCGGGCGAGTCGGTGCGGGAAGAAATCGCCTTGTCGTAAGCCTGCCGGGCTTTGGCGAAATGCTCTTCTTCGAGGTAGAGATCGCCCATTTCTTCATAATTGCCGGCAGAAGGGTTGTCGATTACAGCCGCCTCCAGTTCGCGGATGCGCTTGCGGCGGGGGAACGCTTTAAACGACTGGCGCAGCAGGCCGGCGTCGGGCACAGCTTCTACCGCGATATAAACCAGTGCTCCCAGCCAGCCGCCGATAAGGATGATCCACAGCCAGAACGTATCCGGGCGGCGGCGGATAAAGTGGATAATCGCGAAAGCCTGCAGCAGGATTCCCCACCACGAAAACGCGAAAAAGAGTAACGATCCCATCTGTCGATGCAGAGTATAGTACTCGGGTCTTGAACGCCAAACGGCCTCATTCTGCGGAGCTTCGCTCCGCCAGGACAGCCGGCGGTGGCTGTCCCCACGTGGTCCGTGCTGCTAAGATTGTTGTAGTGAAACCTCCCATCCGTCTTCTGGGTGTCGACATCGACGGCACCCTGTTGAACCCCCAATTTCAGATCTCCCCGGCCGATATGGCGGCGCTACGACGCGCCCATGCGGCAGGAGTCGAAGTGGTTGTGGTAACCGGGACGACGCCACACCTTTGCCCTGCCCATCGTGCAACAACTGGGATTCGACTTGTGGGTCATCAGCTCGAATGGGGCGATCACGCGCTCACTGGCCGGGGAGACTTTTCATCGCGACATGCTTCCAGCCGATACCTGTCGTCGTCTGTGCGGCGTCATGCGGGAGTTTCGAGGCAACACGGTCCTGACCTTCGACCAGGAAACCAAGGGCGCGATTGTGCTCGAGCACATGAATGAGCTGAGCTCCAGCATCCAGCGCTGGTTGGAAAAGAACCTGCAATTCATTGACTTCGTTATACCTATCGAAGACTCGCTCACCCGCGATCCGGTGCAGGCCATGTTCTGCGGCTCGATCCCGCGCATGCAGGAAGCCTTGGCCACGCTGGCTGCCAGTAACCTGGACGCAGACGATTACTGTGCTTCGCACGGAATACGAGGCCCGCGATCTCTGCATGGTGGATGTGCTGAACCAGGGTTGTTCGAAGGGGCATGCGCTGGAACGATGGGCCGGTCATCGCGGCATTCCTCGTGAGGAGGTCATGGCCATTGGTGACAACTACAACGACATAGAAATGCTTGCCTTCGCCGGAGTGCCGTTTATCATGGGGAATGCAGTTGAGGAGTTGCGCCGCAACGGCTGGGCTGTAACTCTGTCAAACGATCAGAACGGCGTGGCCGCAGCGATTGAACAAGTACTAGGTTCTTCGTAACACCGGCATCTGGCCGGACGTCTCGTCCCGGACGCTACAAGTTCGAGTCACAATGATTCTCGCGAAAAAAATCGGGTTGGCGATTGGGCTGGTGCTCCTTGCCCTCCCAGCGTTGTGTACTGACCTCGCCATCCTGCATAACGGCTTCTCCATTCCCCACGAGCGCCGGGAAGTCATTGGCTCGGTGACTCGTCTCTATCTGGGGACCGGCAAGGACTACGTTGATATCGCCACCGCCCAGATCGAACGGTTTGAAAAGGACCAGTCGCCCGGCGGTTGTACCGGTGCCTGTGCCGGCCGCTGCCACCCTTACACCTGCGTCGTCGACCAAGCCACAGCCCCTTAAGGCGCAAGACCTCAAGGAAGTGATCAACACCATTAGCGACCAGCACCACCTTGATCCAGACTTCATCAGCAGCGTGATCCACGCCGAGAGTGGATTCAATCCGCGCGCCGTCTCTCCCAAGGGAGCGCAAGGGCTTATGCAACTGATGCCCGGCACCGCCTCGAAGCTGGGGGTGACAAATTCATTCGATCCCCGGTCCAACGTCGAAGGCGGTACCCGTTATCTGAGCGAGTTGCTGGAGCGCTATAACTTCGATGTGATCAAGGCGCTGGCCGCTTACAACGCCGGACCGCACCGGGTGCAACAGTACGGTGGCGTCCCGCCGTACTATGAGACCCGCACTTACGTCGCACGCATTGTTCGCGACTACAATCGCAAGAAGATCGCGGAGCGCAAAGCAGCTGCGGCAACCGCCAAGGCTGCCCGCACCAAGCCCGCAACCCCTAAGCTCCTGCAGGTGTAAAGCAAGCTGCCCTTCCCAATGTGGCGTCCCAGGCTTCGCGGTAAGTGTCTTCCAATCGATGAAGGCGTCATCCTGAGGGACTTCAGTCCCGAAGGATCTTGCGCGCAGCGGATACGCCCTCTAACGGCAATTTGACAGTGCGCGCTGGATCCTTCAGGGCTGAAGCCCTTCAGGATGACGCCAGTATGGTGGATTTGGTCGAACCGAGCTGTTCACAAGCTCATGGCGCGTTGACCACCGGGTCTGCCTCGTTTACCTTGGATCAGGCTTTGTGCTCGGTGGTTCGGGTCCTCCCCTGACATGGATAGAAAACGCGTTCTGATTACCGGCGGAATCCTGGCTGCCTTCGCTTTGTTGGTGTATTTCCAGTTCCGTCACTGGCGCAGCTTCGACTGGACCACATTCTGGGCGGAAACCGAGCAGATCAGACCCTGGCATATCGTCCACTCCGTCGGTCTTATATATATCGCCTACGTGTTACGGGCCGTCCGCTGGAAGATCTTCCTGCGACCGGTGCGTCCCCATGCATCCTGGCTGGAAATGGTTCCCCCCACGCTCATCGGATTCACCGGACTGGCGCTGCTGGGACGTCCGGGAGAATTCATTCGCCCCTATTTGATCGCGCAGGCGACAGAAGCTGCCCGTTTCCTCCCAGGTAGCGGTCTGGGCGGTCGAGCGCATATTCGATATCGGGGCCTTTGCCGTCCTGATGGCGGTGAGCATCTTCCTGCCGAGTTCGAGAAGGACGCTCCCCCACCCGGAGTACTACACGCGGTTTCGTGACGGCGGCTTTCTATTTTTTGGGGTGGTCGTGGCATTGGCGCTGGGTGCCGTTGTTGTCAGCCGCAAAGGGGACGCACTGGCAGGCTGGGTGGAACATCGCTTCTCCCATTGGGGCGCCCGGCTCAGTCATCGGATCGCGCTCAAAATCCGTGAATTCGGGCAGGGCCTGAATACGATTGACGGAACGGTTTCCCTGGTCCTGCTGATCGTGGTCTCGATCGCAATGTGGTGGATCATCGCCGTCGCCTACCATGAAATCACGCTGGCCTATCACCAGACGGCGCATGTCTTTGGAGAAGACCCTCTCGATATCCGGCTGGTCCAGGTACTTCTGCTGATGGGTTCGAGCATGCTGGGATCGGTGCTGCAGCTGCCGGGCGTGGGTGGAGGATCGCAACTGGCCACCATCGCCGCCCTGGAGCATATTTTCGATGTGCCCAAGGAATTGGCCGCCAGCTGCGGCATCATGCTCTGGCTGGTGACGTTTGTTGCGGTCATACCGCTGGGTCTGCTGCTCGCCCATCACGAGCGGTTGTCATTGCGCAAGCTCTCCCAGGAAAGTCACCAGGAAGAAGCTGAGGCCGAGGCCGCGCTTCCGGTTACGCCTCCTGCCGGATGAACTCAGCGGAATGCTACCTCAACTCACGTAGGGGCGGGCGCCCTCGCCCGCTCGGCGGAGCGCAGCTCCCCTAAAGCCTTTTTAGGGGCAAACGAAGTCGACGCTTCTCGGGCGAGCTTGCGCTCGCCTGCCCGGACGAGGGCGTCCGGGCCTACGTGTGCCGTGGTGGCGCCGATGTCGCCTTATCCGCCTGTTACAATTGCAAGCGACGCCTCCCCGTCTGACATGAAGTGTCCTTTCTGTGGCTTTGAAAATGACAAAGTGGTGGACTCGCGCGAGAGTAAGGAAGCCGATTCCATCCGCCGCCGCCGCGAGTGTCTGAAATGCGGTAAGCGTTTCACTACCTATGAGCGGATCGACGAGATCCCCTACATGGTGGTCAAGAAGGACGGACGCCGGGAGAAATTTGACCGCCAGAAAGTGCTCAACGGACTGCTGCGGGCGTGCGAGAAGCGTCCGGTTCCGATCAGCCGGTTGGAACAGATTGTGAACGAAGCAGAAGCTTTCGTAATCGAGTCGGCGGAGCGGGAGCGCAAGACCAGCGAAGTGGGCGAGTTGATCATGAATCGCCTGCGCCGCTATGACAAAGTGGCATATGTACGGTTTGCGTCGGTTTATCTGGACTTCAAAGACGTGCAGGAGTTCATGGCCGAGTTGAAAGATTTGCTGAAGACGAAGGAAGTGAGTGACGTTCGCAGTAAGGGCGTAGTCAAGACTTAGGGGATTGTGTGGGGCGGGCGCCCTCGCCCGCCTGGCTGTAGCAAGGCAAGAGCGGCACGTCGAAGTCAAAAGCGGCGGGCGAGGGCGCCCGCCCCACACAACAAAGAATATGGCTTACAAGGTCACACTTATTCCCGGCGACGGCATTGGCCCTGAGGTGATGCAGGCGACTGTACGCATTCTGCAGGCGACCGGAGTGAAATTCGACTGGGAAATCTTTCAGGTGGGTGCCGAGGCCTATGCCAAGTACCACGAATACATTCCCAAGGAACTGATCGAGTCCATCGAACGTACTCGCGTGGGACTGAAGGGGCCGGTCACCACACCAGTGGGAGAGGGCTTCCCCAGCATCAACGTTGCCTTGCGCAAGAAGTTCGAGCTGTACGCTAACTTCCGCCCCATTCGCAATCTGCCTCATATTCCAACCCGCTATCCCGGCGTGGATCTCATCATCGTGAGAGAGAACACCGAGAGTCTTTATTCCGGGATCGAGCACGAGGTGGTGCCGGGTGTAGTCGAGAGCCTGAAGATCATTACAGAGAAGGCCTCAACTCGCATCGCACGTTTTGCTTTTGAGTATTCCCGCAAAAACCAGCGCAAGAAGATTCACGCTATCCATAAAGCCAACATCATGAAGCTGTCGGATGGCTTGTTCCTGCGCTGCTGCCGCGATGTGGCCAAGGAATATCCCGAGATCACATACGGCGAGCACATCGTGGACAACACGTGCATGCAGCTGGTGATGAATCCTTATCAGTACGATGTGCTGGTCATGGAAAATCTTTACGGCGATATTATTTCCGACCTGTGCGCTGCGTTCGTCGGCGGACTTGGCTTCGTCCCCAGCGCCAATCTGGGGGACAGCTGCGCCATCTTCGAGGCGGTACACGGATCGGCACCTGACATTGCCGGCAAAGATCTGGCCAACCCGACCGCGGTCATCCGCTCAGCGCAGCTGATGCTGCGTCATCTCGGCGAGCACCACGCTGCGGACAAGATTCACGATGGCCTGGAAAAGGTCTATCGCACCAAAGACAAGCTCACGCGCGATGTTGGCGGGAAAGCCAGCACCTCTGAATTTGCCGACGCCATTATCCAGTTCATGGAAACCAGCACGGACGTTCCCGCCCAGGCCGAATCCTCTCACGCGTAAATTCGACCCCGGCTCCATGGCGTCATCGCGAGCCGTGCCGTTTGCACAAGAGCAACCTCTGGCCCTTGTCATTCCGAAGCCGGGTCTGTCGGCGAGGAATCTGTTTCCTGCCGGCGGCAAAACAGCAGATTCCTCGCGCGACAATGCCGCGCTTCGGAATGACAAGTCTTTAGGGAGTTTCAAATTTCAGCGCTGCCTTCTGCAACTCTTCGTTGACGCGGCCTACAGATTTTGAGTAACATCCTCCTTCTTCAAGGAACCCCGGGGGATGGCTAACCCAACACGGCGTCTAGGAGTAGTTCTCTTTCAGCTCGGCGGCCCTGACACGCCGCAAGCGATTGAACCCTTCCTTTTTAATCTTTTTTGCGACCCCGATATTATTGATTTTCCCTTCGCACGCATTGGACGCAAACCCCTGGCCAAGCTGATTTCGAGCACGCGAGCCAAGAAAGTACTGCACCACTATGCGGCCATCGGCGGCGCCTCGCCCATACGGCGGTTCACCGAGCAGCAGGCCGACGCCTTGCAGAACCGGCTCCGGGCTGATGGCATTGACGCTCATTGTTTCGTGGCCATGCGCTACTGGCATCCATTTACGGCCGAGGCAGTCGAACAAGTACGGGCGGCGGGATGCGACGAAGTCGTCCTCCTGCCTCTTTATCCGCAGTATTCCAGCACTACCACCGGAAGCAGCCTCAACGAATGGCGCCGCCTGTTTCGCAACGAGGTACCGGTGCAAACCGTCGAGACGTTTTATCGTCACCCGCTTTACCTGGACGCGCTGGTAGAGAAGATTGACGAAGCCCTGGCGCGGTTTCCGGAATCCGGTTGCCCCGAAATTGTATTCAGCGCGCATAGCGTACCGGTGTCGGTGATCGCAAAGGGCGACCCCTATCAGCGCCAGATTGAAGAGACGGTCGAACTGGTGATGCAGCGCGGCGGCTGGCCCTATCGCCACCGGCTCTGCTACCAGAGCAAAGTGGGCGCCAGCAAGTGGCTGCAACCGTCGTTACACCGCACCATCCGCGACCTGGGCGCGGAGCGGATCCGCGAAGTTTGTGTTGTACCTATTGCGTTTGTATCCGATCACGTGGAGACGCTCGGCGAAATTGACCACGAAGCGCGAGAGGAAGCCGCGGAAGCTTGGAATCCAGCAGTTCGAGATGACGTCAGGCCTGAATGAATCGCCGACGTTCATCGCAGCTTTGGCGGATTTGGTAGTGAATGCCGTAGGCGCTGAAGTAGAGCGCCTGGTCGCAGCCGATTGAATACGGCCACGTAGGGGCAGGTGTCTCACCTGCCCAGCGGAGCGAGCTCCGCGGGTTGCGGCTAGCGAGAATGAGCTGTAGCAGTCATCGGGTTCGAGTCACCAGGATTGTGATCACCAGGTCGTGATCATCAAGGAGTGAAGGAACGGATGGCAGACGAGTCCAAGACCGGAATTCTCGGGCATCTACCGCCCTTGCCTCGACCGGCACTCAACAACTCCGTGATCGGCATGGAGCAGGCCTATCGTCAGCGCAAGGGGCTGCAACTCCTGACTGACGCCGACATTGAAGCCCTCAAAGCAGGTCAGCCAATGCCGTGGGAAGTTGGCGGCGTTGCGCCGCCTGCCGCGAGCGCGCCTGCCGCCACCGTCGCAACCCCGCCCGCGCCTGCTGCAGCAGCACCTCCAGCGCCGGCCGGAGCCATCAGCGAGGAAGTTGCCAAATGGGTCGCGCAGGGAAACAAATGGAGCAAATCCACGATCGCGGCCGAACAGGCGCGACGTGGGCGCAAGGGCTTGCCTCCGCTGAACAACGCGGAGATGTCTGCGCTTGCTGGGTGAACCGTTAGAAGCGAGCGCGCCTGCCGCAGCAGCCGCCCCGACCCCGGTCGCAGCTGCCCCCGCGGCAAAGGCCGCCAGCGGTCCGATCAGTGCGGAAGTTGCCAAGTGGGTGGCGGAAGGAAAGAAGTGGAGCAAATCCACCATCGCCGCTGAACAGGCGCGACGTGGACGCAAGAGCTTGCCTGCCCTGACCGATTCCGAAGTTTCCGCTCTGCTGGGAGAACCTGCGGAAGCGCCGGCAGCGGCGGCCGCTCCAGTTGCAGCGGCAGTTGCCAAGCCTGCGGCGGCAGCTCGCCCCTCGGCCGGTCCGCCTTCGGCTGCGGCAACGGTTGGACGTGGCGAAGGTTCAAACACCTACGTAGGGACACCATCGGTCGGGACTTCGAGAGCAGCCGCGTCCGCGGGAGTGGCTTCGGTCGGACCTGACGACAGCGAGATCAATCAAGGGCGCCGGCGATTTGCCTGGGCCGCGTTCGCGGCCTTCATGACCGCGTGGTTCATCGCCTTCTTCCGTTTCTTTCTCCCCCGAACGCTTTTCGAACCGGCTACGTCGTTCAAGATCGGCTATCCCGCCGATTTCGGTTTGGGCGTGGACACAAAGTTCCAGCAGAAATATCGCATCTGGGTGGACCGCACGCCGGACCGCATTTTCGTGATTTACGCGCGCTGCACTCACCTCGGCTGCACTCCCGACTGGAAGCCGGCTGAGAACAAGTTCAAGTGTCCGTGCCACGGCAGCGGATACGACAGCGAAGGCGTCAACTTCGAGGGACCGGCGCCGCGTCCCATGGATCGGGCCAATGTTGCGATTGCTCCCGACGGTCAGATTCTGGTGGATGTTTCCAAGCTTTACCAATGGCCCAAGGGACAGCCCAGCGCGTTCAACGATCCGGGGGCGTTTCTGCCGACTTAGAAATTCTGTCGAGCTGCGCTCGACTGGGCAGGTGAGGACACCTGCCCCTACGTGAGATGGGAAGAGGTTTACAATGCCTGAAGAAAACGGGAACGGGAACAACGGGAAGCGGGTCGGGCTGCTGGAGCGGGTGAAGGCGGGCGTCAAGGAAGACGTCCAGTCGCTCAAGACCGACATGCCGGCGAAGGCCAAGGACCAGATCGAGGGTCTGAAAGATCCCACCAAGACCCAGGTCTACACTTCGATCTTCCGCCACAAGCATGACGACACGCCGCGCAACCGCGCGCTGGGCGTGCTGTCTAACGTGTTCCTGCATCTGCATCCGGCCAAGATCAACCGCGATGCGGTGCGCTACAGCTACACCTGGGGCATGGGCGGCATCACGTTCTACCTCTTTATTGTGCTCACGCTCACCGGCGTGATGCTGATGTTTTATTACCACCCCAGCAAGGTGCAGGCCTTCCGCGACGTTCTTTATCTCGAGCACGACGTGCCCTTCGGCAAGCTGTTGCGCAACATGCATCGCTGGGCGGCGCACTTGATGGTGATTGCCGTCTGGCTGCATATGTTCCGCGTCTTTCTTACCGGCTCGTATAAAAAGCCGCGCGAGTTCAACTGGAACATTGGCGTGCTGCTGCTGGTGTTCACTCTGCTGCTTTCGTTCACCGGCTACCTGCTGCCCGACGATCAACTTGGATTCTGGGCGGTCACGGTGGGAACGAACATGGCGCGCGCGACGCCGGGCCTGGGCAACGAAGGTCCGTTCGGCCACATGCTGGGGATGACGCCATATAACGACGTTCGCTTCGGACTGCTGGGCGGTTCGATCGTGGATGCGAACGCGCTGCTGCGGTCCTACATCTGGCATTGCATCGGGATTCCGATTGTGGCTTCGGTGCTGATGATTGTGCACTTCTGGCGGGTACGCAAAGACGGCGGCATTTCGGGACCAGCGGCGGTGGTGCTGGCGTCGGAAGTGAAAGAGCCGAAGAAATAGAGGGATTTTCGTAGCGCCGGCATCTTGCCGGCTGGCTCGGGGGCGTCTCGCCCCCGGCGGTGGGCGGGACGCCCACCGGACAGCCGGCGGGACGCCGGCGCTACAAGTTCGGAGCAACTATGGATTGGCGGCAACTTTGGGAGATATGTTCGGCGCCTGACAACGTGCCCATCGTGGGGCTGATTCCGCTGCTCGTTTTCTACATTTATCTGGCGTGGAAGCAGGCCAAGGCCAACGATGAACTGATCGGCCAACTGGAAACCAATCCGGCGATGGCCAAGACCCATCATCGCAAGAGCTGGCCCTTCCGGCCGGGCTGGCAGAAAGAGATCCATGTCTGGCCCTTTCTGCTGCGCATAGAATTTCTCGCCGCCATGATCGTCACCATCATTCTGATGGTGTGGTCCATCACTTTGAACGCGCCGCTGGAAGAGCCGGCGAATCCCAACCTGACCATGAATCCGGCGAAGGCGCCCTGGTACTTTCTCGGGCTGCAGGAAATGCTGGTGTACTTCGATCCGTGGATCGCCGGCGTGGTCATGCCGACGCTGATCATCGTCGGGCTGATGGTGATTCCCTACATCGACACCAACCCGCTGGGCAGCGGCTACTACACCTGGAAGCAGCGCAAATTTTCCATCAGCACATTTCTGTTCGGCTTCATCATCCTGTGGATCGCGATGATCATTATTGGGACGTTCATCCGCGGCCCAGGCTGGCAGTGGTTCTGGCCGGGACAGACATGGGACCACAATCGTCTTATTTATGAAGTGAACCGCGATCTGCCGGACTTGTTTCGGAATCACATCGAACCTGGCGCAAGGCGATTTTCGGCGGCATTGTGGTTGTCGGCTTCTATGTGGTGGGCGGCTTTCATCATGCACGCCTTGTTCCGCCGCTACAACCCGAAAGATTACAAGCGCATGAGCTTGCTGCAGTATTCCATCATGATGTTTTTCGTGCTCAGCATGGTGGCCCTGCCGGCAAAGATGCTGCTGCGGCTGGCGCTGGCATATCAAGTATGTGTGGATAACGCCGTGGTTTAACGTGTGAATCAGTCGTTGGTCTTTGGTCGTTGGTCGTTGGCCAAAGCCAACGGATTCTGACTGGCGTATGCCAACGACCAACGACCAAAGACCAACGACTGTCTGGAGGATCTGGTGCCACCTGTCCCCGAGAAGGACCCGATTGTAAGCAAGTCTTACGCGGCGTACTACGTCATCTCCATGTTGATCCTCATGGTGACGTTGTTCTGGGCGCTGTGGGACGAGTCCTTTGCGCAGCGTCCCTGGAAGGCCTTTCAGCATGTTTGGAAAGACCGTTACACGCGCTTTCCTGAATAGCGCGAAGTCGAAGTCGTCGCAGTCGGTGAAGGAAGTACAGCAGGAGTCGCAATACCAGCAACTGGAACAGGCCTACAAGGACGCCAACGAGACTGCCCGGCCCCGCCGTGACGAACTGCAGAAACAGATCACAGATTTAAGCGCGAAGATTCTGGCGGTGCAGAACGTCTTCACCGATCGCCGGGCATACGTCAATGCGCTCACCTACGAGCTTGAGACTGAAACCAGCGCGTCCGGCAAGAAGAGCAAGCAGCAGGACATTGACGAGTACAAGAAAGAAAAGGCCACCGTCGAGTTTCCCGACGGCCACAAGCAGCAATTCAACTTTCACGAACTGGAAGAGACCTACAACTCGCTCAAGGACCAGCGGACCAAGCTGAGCGCGGAACTCGGTGACGTGCTGAAGCCGGTGACCGAGGCCAGCAACAAGATGTCCGCATTCGTTTCAGACCACATGGTGGACCTCACGCCCACCCAGATTGACGGTCTGAAAAAGAAGACCGAAGAGTGGGACGCCAAGATCGTTCAGATCAACGTGGCCGACGCCAACATCGTGGACCGCTGCGAGTCCTGCCACATGAACGCCCGCGAGCCGCTGCGGATCTCGGCTGCGGTCATGACCGGCAAGGGCGAGAAGCATCCGGATGAGTACGCGCGCGCCTTCGTCAGCCATCCCGACCCGGAATTGTTGGGCACGCATGATCCCGACAAATTTGGCTGCTCCCCTTGCCACCAGGGCAACGGGCGGGCGACCACCAGCGTCGAAAAAGCGCACGGCAACTACGAGCACTGGCTGTGGCCGCTGTTTCCCAAACAGAACGCCGAAGCCGGCTGCCAGACTTGCCACGCCGCCGATATGCATTTGATGGTTGGTTCGGTGGGCGAACATATCTCCGGCGGCAAATTCCTCTACCGCCAGCGCGGATGCATGGGCTGCCATCGCTACGAAGGCTACGACAAGGAACCGGAAGAGCTGACCTCGATCGCGCAGCAGATGAAGTTGTTTGAGCAGCAGAAGATCGACAACGCCAAAATTTCGGCTGACCTGATGAAGCAGGCCGATACGGCATCGAGCAATGACGATAGCCAACCAACTGAACCAGCGGGCGGTTGCACTACGAGTGGCCAACAGCAAAATTGACGGCAGCATTCAGCAGCTTGATTTTCAGACCCACAACCTGATGCAGGACGTGAAGAAAATCGGGCCAAATCTGAAAGACGTCCGGCTCAAGCTGAATCCGAACTGGATTCCGGTGTGGCTGAAGAAGCCGACCGATTTCCGTCCTACGACCAAGATGCCGAATTTCCGCCTGACCGATCATCAGATCCAGACGATCTCGGCGTATCTGTGGCAAGCAGGATTCACCGACGCTCTGCCCCAGCAAAAACCGGGCAATGCCGAGCACGGCAAACAACTGTTCGAAACTCGCGGCTGCCTGGCTTGCCACTCCATCGGTGAAGGTGACCAGTTGCAGGGCGGCACGTTTGCCGCGAATCTGACTCGCGAGGGTGAGAAGGCGAATTACGAATACCTGGTCCGCTGGATTCACAACGCGCGGGAGCGCACGCGGCCTTATTGTCCGTACGAAAAGAAAGATATCGGTCCCGAGGACTACGCCAAGAAAGGCTTGCCCTACCAGTTTGATTTGCAGCACAGCCAGTGTCCCAACGACGGTCACGAACTGCAAGTGCAGAACATGACCGTGATGCCCAGCCTGCGTTTGTCTCCGGAAGATGCGGCGGACATCGCCACCTACCTCATGGGTCAGAAGAAACAGGAGCCTACGGCGTATGCCGCAGCTCCCTTCATGAACGATCCTGAGCTGAAGGAAGAAGGCAAGAAGTGGATTCGTCATTACGGCTGCGCCGGATGCCATGAGATTTCAGGCTTCGAGGATGAAGGCCGCATCGGCACCGAACTCACGTACGAAGGCAGCAAGCCGATCGAGCGTCTCGATTTCGCTCTGTTTACGGAAATTTCGCAGCGTGGCGGCAAGAAGTCCGAGCCGATCACCGATCCGGAAGACCTGGCGCGCCTGCCCGAAGGTCCTGCCAAAGAACCGTGGTACGACCACAAAGGATTCTTCGAGCACAAACTGGCGCAGCCGAATGTTTACGACAAGGGCAAGGTCAAGTCGGAGACGGAAGTGCTCCGCATGCCCAATCTCCATCTTTCGAAGCTGGAGATTCAGGACCTCACTACTTTCCTGCTGGGCAGCGAGGAGAGTTCCCTGCCCCCGGGCTATCAGTACAAACCCGGCGACGCCCGCCGCGACATTCAGGAAGGCTGGTGGGTGGTCGAGAAGTACAACTGCATGGGTTGTCATCAACTGACGCCGGAGCAGACCACGATCCTGATGGGGATGAAGCACTATCAGGATGTACAGGAGCAACTGCCTCCCAAGCTTTTGACCGAGGGCGCGCGCGTTGATCCCGAATGGCTGAGGAAATTCCTGTCGAATCCGTCGCTAAGCACCACCGACACGAATCGCAACGGCGTGCGGCCGTACTTGCAAGTACGCATGCCCACGTTCTCGTTCTCCGATAACGAGCTGCGCAAGCTGGTGCGCTTCTTCCAGGCGCTATCGCAGCAGCCGATGCCGTACATTCCGGAGCAGGTGCCGGCGTTGACGCACGAAGGAAAACGACATGGCGCGAAGCTTGTTCTCGAGCACGGCCGCGCCTTGCCTGAAGTGCCACGCCACCGGCGATCCGCAGCACGACAAGATCGCCACCGCACCCAACTTCCTGCTGGCAAAAGAGCGTCTAAAGCCGGATTGGGCCGAGCGCTGGATCATCGATCCCCAGGCGATCAGTCCCGGGACGGCCATGCCTTCGGGATTGTTCAAGCGGGAGAATAATCACTGGGTGTTCTCCGGTCCGACTCCGCCTTCGTTCCAGGGCTATGACAAAGACCACAGCAAGCTACTAATTGATTACATATTCCAGCTTACGGCGGAAGAACAACGGCGGGTGGCGGCTTCCATGGGACGAAGTTCGGCTTCGCTGCAGCCCCGGAGTAAACAGAAGCAGGCTGCCACTCAGACTGGAGCGGCAAGCAGCGGCGGTTCGCGGTAGAATGTTGTGTTTTGAAAGTGCATATCTTTATCGTAGACATCAGGGTTCTTGCCGGCTCCCGCTCGAGCGGGACGCTCGCGCCCACATCGAACTTCAGGTTTTCGAACGAACGACCTACATCTGACGAAAGGGCGACATAATGAATAGGAAAATATGGGCGGCAATGTGCGTGCTCTGCCTGCTGGGAGTACTGGCGGGTTGCAGCAAGAAGGAAAACACCAACGAAGAGCAAGGCACTTCGCCGAGCTCGGAGGTAAAGCCGGCGGCGGCCTCGGCGCCAATTGATCCCGCGACTGCGGCCAGCGTCAGTGGCACTGTGACCTTTGGCGGGACCGCCCCCAAGGGCCAGAAAATTGACATGAGCCAGGACGCGGCCTGCAAGGGTAACAATATGGCCGAGACCGTCGTGGCCAACGACGGCAAGCTGGCCAACGTTTTCGTCTACGTGAAAGAGGGTCTGGGCGATCGCACCTTCGACGTTCCCAAAGACTCGACCACGATTGACCAGAAGGGTTGCCAGTACCATCCCCACGTTCTGGCTGTAATGACCGGACAGAACATCGAGATCCGCAACGACGACGACACCACTCACAATATCCATCCCACACCGAAAGACAACCGCGAGTGGAACGAGTCGCAGCCTCCGAAGGCGGCTCCGATCGAGAAGACCTTCGCCCGCGAAGAAATCATGCTTCCGGTGAAGTGCAATCAGCACCCCTGGATGAAGATGTATGTGAACGTGGTGAAGACCCCGTTCTTCGCAGTCACGGGCGCGGATGGCAAGTACGAGATCAAGGGCCTGCCGCCGGGAGATTACACGTTGGCGTTTGTCCAGGAAAAGCTGGGCGAGCAGACGCAGAAAGTCACACTGGCCGCCAAAGACAGCAAGACAGTCGACCAGGGCTTCAAAGCGGAGTAAGCGCCACGAAACACGTAGCGCCGCCGTCTCGGCGGCTGTCCGGTGGGCGTCCCGCCCACCGCCCGCGGGCAAGATGCCCCCGGGACAGCCGGCATGATGCCGGCGCTACACGAATCCTCTAGGAGCTCTTCTGAAGGCCGCTGCCATACCGTACAACCGGGCCCATCACAGGTTTGCCGTCTTTGCGGCGTCGGTGACATTTCTGCTCATTATTGCCGGAGCGCTGGTGACCAGCAATGATGCCGGCCTGTCAGTCCCCGATTGGCCAACGTCGTTCGGTTCGCTCTACAAGATTCCGCATCTGGTCGGAGGCGTAAAGTTCGAGCACACCCACCGAATGATTGCCCAGTTTGTGGGATTTCTGAGCATCATCCTCGCGGTCTGGACCTGGCGTGCCGACCCTCGTCGCTGGATGAAATACCTGGGCGCAAGCGCATTGGGTTTAGTTATCGCGCAGGGAATTTTGGGTGGGCTCACCGTGCTCTTCTATCTGCCACCGGCCATTTCATCCGCACACGCCGCCCTGGCGCAGACATTCTTCTGCGTAGTGGTACTGATCGCCGTGTTCACTGGACGAAACTGGATAGAAGAAACTCCCGGCACTGAGAACGACGAACACCGTCCGACTCTTCTTACCCTAGCCCTGCTTTCGATTCTCGCGTTATATATCCAGTTAATTCTGGGCGCGATGTTTCGCCATCATGGCTTGAGCTGGTGGCCACACGTTCTGAATGCCGGAATCGTGGCCATTGTGCTGGCCTGGACTTCGATCCGCGCGTTGTCACGATATTCCGCGATTGACTCAATGAGACGGCCTGCTATAACTATGCTCGCGCTGATGATCGCTCAACTGTGCCTGGGTTTTGTCGCGTTTCTGACGCGGGTGGCTTGGGGACACGATGCGGTCCAGCCTGAACTTCCCATGGTAGTCTCGACCGTGGCCCATGTGGCAGTGGGGGCGCTGCTGCTGGCAACAACCGTAGTGATGGCCGTACAGGTGTGGCGTCATAGCCCGGTCGCAGTAAGAGAACACATTCCAAGTCGAGGACGGAAGCCGGTGGCGGCATGAGCACGGCAACACAACCTCTGGTGGTCCCGCGCAGCAGCGCGCTGACGCTGGCGCGCGACTATGCCGAACTGGCCAAGCTGCGCGTCACCAGCCTGATTATCATGACCGCGTGGTGCGGATATTATTTCGGCGCCTTGAAGTCAGGCGTCTCCTCCCTTTCGTGGTCGCTGTTTCACACTCTGCTGGGGATTGGCCTGGTTTCAGGTGGGGCCGCAGCCCTCAATGAAGTCATGGAGTGGGACACGGACGGCCGCATGCGCCGCACCGCGCAACGTCCCATCCCGGCTGGACGCTTTGGATTCGTGCATGCCACATTGGTCGGCGTTGTGATGACGCTCGGCGGCGCTCTTTACCTCGGTCTCGCGCTGAATCCGCTGACTGCCTGGCTGGCGCTGGCTACGTCTGCCGTCTATCTCGGGGCCTACACGCCGTTGAAGAAGATTCACCCGATTTGCACTTTCGTCGGCGCCTTTCCGGGAGCGATGCCCGGCGTGCTGGGATGGACCGCCGCGCGCGGCCGGCTGGAGTGGGGTGCGCTGGTAATGTTCGCCATCGTCTTCTTCTGGCAGTTCCCTCACTTTTATTCCATCGCGTGGCTCTATCGCCAGGATTACGATGACGGCGGAATTCGGATGCTGCCGGTGGTTGAACCGGACGGCAGGTCCACGGGCCGACAAATTCTGCTTTACTCCCTCGCGTTAATTCCGATAAGCCTGCTGCCCGCTTTTCTAGGAATGTCGGGCAGACTGTACCTGGGCGGGGCCGTGGTGCTGGGAATTGCACTGCTCTACTTCGGCTGGCGGCTGGCATCTTTGAAAATGGCTTCGAACAATGCCAGATCCAAACAGCGGGCACGGCAGTTATTACAGGCCACGGTACTGTATTTGCCGTTGTTGTTCGCGTTGATGATGCTCAACACAAAGCCATAGCCTCAGGAGCCTTCCGCGGCCCGGAGGAGCATCCCAAGCAAGCACAGCTCCACGGTTCCGGATAAAATAACCCTGTGGTCTCCAAAGCCCCCGATTACGTCGCGCTCGACCCGCAAGACAGCGCCGCGCCTGCACTTCCAGCTGTTATCTCGGTCCAGGACCTCGTCCATCGCTATGACGGTCGCACGGCTCTGAACGGCGTTTCCTTTGACGTTCGGCACGCTGAGCTCTTCGGGCTGCTCGGACCAAACGGCAGCGGCAAGACAACCATGTTCCGCATTCTCTCGACCCTGATGGTTGCAGGCGGCGGCCGCGCCGTCATCATGGGGTTTGATGCGGCCAAGGAACCTAACGAATTGCGGCGCCAGATCGGGGTCGTGTTCCAGGCCCAGAGCATTGACCTGAAATTGACTGCCGCTGAAAATCTTTGGCACCAGGGTCATCTTTACGGATTGCGCGGCTCCGACACTGAAATCGCGCATTGCGGAAATGCTGGCCAGAGTCGGGCTGTCGGACCGCGCCAAGGAAAAGGCAGAGACCTTTTCCGGCGGAATGCAGCGCCGGCTGGAATTGGCCAAGGGTCTGCTCCACCATCCTGCCGTGCTGCTGCTTGATGAGCCGACCACTGGGCTTGATCCCGGCGCGCGCCGCGACCTGTGGCAGTATCTCCAGATTTTGCGGGACGAGGAAAAAGTCACGGTGATTGTGACCACGCACCTGATGGAAGAAGCGGAGCGCTGCGATCGTCTGGCCATCCTGAACGAGGGAAAGCTGGTGGCGCTCGGAACTCCCACCGAGCTGAAACGCGAAATCGGCGGCGATGTAATTCTGCTCGACGCCCGGGACGCGGAGTCCATGGCGGAGCGCATCCGTGCTCGCTTCAATGTGGATGCAAAAGTGCTCGGAGGACAAGTCCGGCTGGAGCAGGAAAACGGCCACCGCTTCATCACCGATGTGGTCGAAGCTTTTCCCGGCGAGATCGAATCCATTTCCGTGAGCAAGCCGGCGCTGGAGGATGTATTCATCCACCGCACCGGCCACAAGTTCTGGACAGACGATGGCGAACGACCTTCGTAGCGCCGGCCTCTGGCCGGCTGTCGAGGCGGCGTCTCGCCGCCTCAGCGGAGACACTGCAGTTTTGTATGGTTCGCAACAGACTTGCCTTTGTTTAAACGGCGGGCGGGACGCCCCCCGGACAGCCGGCGGGACGCCGGCGCTACCAGGAGTCAACCTATGATGCTTGTGCTTTCAATTGTCCTGGGATTGGTTCCGCTGGCAGGAATAGCCTGGACCGTTCAGAACGGAATGATCACAACCGTTGATGGTCTTTTCATGAGCATCATCCTGCTGGCGCTGTCGGGCATACTTTTCTTGAATGCATTTATGGAAGCCCGCAAGAAATTCACGATGAAGAAGGCGCCGCAGGCGCAGAAATCGAGCTGACGTGGCGACCCAGAGTGCAACTCTCCAGTCGTATCCGCTGCCCCGCACGGGCATCATACTGCCGGCGTTTACGCTATGGTGGCGGGAACTGGTCCGCTTCTATCGCCAGCGCGCTCGCGTAGTGGGAGTGATCGCGTCACCTCTGCTGTTCTGGGTGGTGATCGGATCAGGCTTTGGCAGCTCGTTTCGTTCAGGTGACGCGGCCGGGCAGCAACACTACCTGGACTACTTTTATCCCGGCGCGCTGATCATGATCGTGCTGTTCACTTCGATCTTCACCATGATGTCGGTGATCGAAGATCGGAAGGAAGGCTTTCTTCTGTCCGTGCTGGTGGCCCCCGTGCCGCGGGCGGCGATTGTGTTGGGCAAAGTGCTGGGCGGGACCACGCTGTCGGCCATCCAGGGCCTGATCTTTCTCGCGTTCGCTCCGCTGGTTGGAGTTCATCTTACGCTGACGAGTTTCCTGGTGGTCGTGTTGACCGTCTTCCTGGTTTCCTTTGCACTGACCGCGTTGGGATTCACCATTGCGTGGTCCATGGACTCGAATCAGGCCTTCCACGCCATCATTAACCTGTTCCTCATCCCGCTGTGGCTGCTCTCCGGAGCTTTGTTTCCGTTGAGCGGCGCTTCCGGCTGGATTCGATTCCTGATACGAATCAACCCCCTGACTTACGGAGTTGAGGCGCTGCGGGACGCGCTTTATCCCGGAAACCTGCCGGAGTTTCCTCTGGCCTCGTCGCTGGCGACGCTGGTGCTGTTCTCGGCTTTCATGTTCGGCCTGTCATTCGTCATGGTGAGCCGCCGCACCACCAAACCCGCCGCCTGATGCAAGTTGCAGCACAATACGCCATCTATCCGGTAATTGACGCCGTGCTGAATGGCACGAGCGCGGTGCTGCTTGCTTGTGGGTCGAGCCTACATCAAACGCGGACGCATGGCCGCCCACCGCGCCGTCATGATCACCGCGCTGATTTGCTCTGCCCTGTTTCTGACTTCGTATCTTTACTATCACTGGCATGTCGGCTCAGTTCACTTTCAGGGACAGGGATGGTCGCGCCCGGTTTATTTCACCATCCTGATTTCGCACACCATACTGGCAATCGCCATCGTTCCGCTGGTCGATCATTACGCTGAGCCGCGCGCTGCGGGAGCGTTTTGACCAGCACCGGAAGATCGCGCGCTGGACGTTTCCACTTTGGCTGTATGTATCGGTGACCGGGGTCGTGATTTACGTGATGCTGTATCACTTGTTTGCAGCTTGATGTAGTGCGTTCACCACAGAGACACGGAGAAATGTTTTGTGTTTTTCTCCGTGTCTCCGTGCCTCTGTGGTGAAATCGCTTCTATGACAATCGTAAAGCTCAAAATCGATGTCTCCGGCACCGTCGGGGACGAAGCCTGGCGCAACCTGCGGCAGTTTGACGAAATCCAGAGTGCCGCTTTCGGACCGAAGTTCGGATCGGGCGGGAACTGCAAGCACGCTCCCGACCAGCCGCACGCCAAAGGCGAGTGGATCGGAGCGGAGATTCGGCTGGAAACCCCGCTACTGGCGCAGTACGCGGTGTCGCACTATCTGGAGCAGGAACGCGTTCTGGACGCGGACGTGGTGGAATAGGATATTTGTCCCGGCCCCCTCGGTTCCCTTCGTAACGCGACGTGAATGCCACGTGGAAGAGCGGCGCTTTCAGCGCCGCGTAACTCGGGTCCTGATCAGGGCTTTAGCCCCTGTGCAGACCGTCGGGCGACCACAGGGGCTGAAGCCCTCCTTAACTCCCACCGACGCGGCCCTGGAGGGTCGCTCTTCCACAGTTGCGCAAGCGTCCGCGACGACGGGCGACAGAGCCGTACATGCAAAGCACCAACGATGGGGCGAATTCGATTGCTTCCTCGCCATGTCATTGCCCCCTTCTGGTATAGTTTCCGTGGATTCAGGCATGTCAGCATCCTCCGATTCTGCTCAGGAAACTCCGTCCACAGACACAGAAGCAGTCACTCCACCCGCCAAGCCGCGGATGTCCACGCGCAACCGGCTGCTTTTTTTCGCCACCGGCTGGCTGATCGTCCTCATGCCGTTTCTGTTCTGGTGGAACACCTGGTTCGGACGGCAACTCTCGGACAAGCAACTCGCCGAGTATCTGCAGGATGACAAGAAGCCCCGCCACATCCAGCATGCCCTGGTGCAGATCGGCGAGCGCGTGGCCCGCAATGATCCTGGCGTTACGCGCTGGTATCCGGACGTGGTCCGCCTGGCGTCCTACCCGATCGAGGAAGTCCGCAACACCGACGCCTGGGTCATGGGCCAGGACGTCAGCAGCAAAGACGCAACCAGCGCGGGATTTCACGCAGCGCTTCTAAAAATGCTGGATGATTCCTCGGAGATGGTAAGAGGCAACGCCGCGCTTTCGCTAGTCCGTTTCGGAGACGCCAGCGGGCGGCCGCATATTGTCGCGCTGCTGCAACCCGCAAAAGTCGTCGCCCCCCAGTCAGGAAAGATCACCGATTCCAGTTCTTTAGGGACACCCATTCATCAGGGTGGGATCATCGCGAAACTCGAGTCTGGAGGGAAAACCGTTGAAGTGCGTTCACCTATCAGCGGCCGGCTGCGCCAGTTATACGTGCAGACCGGACAGACGGTTGCCGCTGGAGACGAAATCGCGAGCCTTGATCCGGGGATAGACCAGGTCTGGGAGGCTCTGCGGGCGCTATATCTGATTGGCCAACCGGAAGATATTCCCGCGATCCAACCTTACGAGCGGGAGTTGCCGGAAATTCCTGACCATGTGCGGCAACAGGCAGTGGCGACGGAGAAGGCGATACGAGAGCGGATGAAATAGGTTGGTGCGGCGACAGCCCACAGCGGATTTTTTGGAACCTCAGTTTTTAGTTTTTAGTTCTCTGTTCTCAGAACGGCATAACTCCGACTTCTTTTTCCACTTCGGCTGTGTCCACCATCACGATTGCATCCCAGGGACAACCGTCCAGGAAAGAGCCATCCGGGCCCTTGCTGGTGCACTTGTTACAACCAATGCAGAGAATGGGATCCACCTGGATGCGGCCGAAGGGAGAATTGTCTTCGTCCGGGACCCAGAACATGCAGTCTTCCACCGGACAATATTCCACGCACGCGGGTGAGCCGGCGCAGCCGGTGCAGCATTCCGTGATGACCGCCAGCTCTTTGGGTTTTTTCTTGCGCGCGGTCAGCAGACCCTTGGATCTGGGTTCGTGTTTGAACTCGTCGGGCACCATCCCGACGATTCCCCTGAGCGGTTCTTCAGGCATCGCGAGCATTATAACCTAAGAGCGGCGTCGGACCTCGGACGTCGGACCTCTGCCGAGCCCAAGTTTGAGGGCCGAGGTCCGACGTCCGCTGTTCACTCGCTTTGCTGGATTCTGGTATAGTGGCGTTCCAGCCCCCTAGAATCCCGTTTATTTTCCCGGCTCCCGGTTTTATACCCAAAACAAGAGGGGCGGAAGGAGCAGCATTTATGGCAGGCAAAAGTTTGAACCGCGTCACACTGATCGGCAATCTGGGCAAGGACCCCGAGGTGAAATTCACCCCCAGCGGCACGCCGGTGGCAAAGATCGCGCTCGCCACCAACGAGCGCTTCAAGGACAAGAACGGCGAGTGGCAGGACCGTACCGAGTGGCACAACGTCGTGCTCTGGCAGCGTCTGGCAGAGATTGCCGGCGAGTATCTGAAGAAGGGCGGCAAGGTGTACATCGAAGGCCGCCTGCAGACCCGCTCCTGGGACGACAAGCAGACCAATCAGAAAAAGTACATGACGGAAGTCGTGGCCAGCGACCTGATCCTGCTGGGCGGACGCGGTGAAGGCGGTGGTGGCGGAGATTTCGCAGGCAGCTCGCGCGGCGCCAGCGGAGGCAACAACTTCGACCAACGCATGCCGGAAGCCGAACCGGCGGCCGCTTCATCGCCCATCAGCGACGAAGATATCCCGTTCTAAAAGTAGCCGTCGTCCATCAAAGGGGTGCCCCATCCTTCGCTGTTTTTGCGAAGGGTGGGAGCCTCGGACGCTGGCAGCGAAATGCATCCATCTTCTAGGATTCAACCCTCAGAACCATATGAAACGCCTCATTACATCGGTTTTGCTTTGCACGCTTCTCTGCCTCACTCCGCTCGCCTTCGCCAAACATCACCACCGCCACCACGACGACGATGCACCATCAGGCGGCAATTTCGATTACTACCTGCTGGCTCTCTCCTGGGCGCCCAACTACTGCGCCGGTCATCCCAGCGACCATTCCAGCGAGTGCAGAGTCGGCGGGCACACCGCCTTCGTCCTGCATGGCCTCTGGCCGCAAGCCAATAGCGGAGCGCCGCCGATGTCTTGCACGACTGCCAGTCCCGTGGCCAGCGAGACGGTTGACCATATGCTCAACTACATGCCCAGCCGAGGACTGATCCAGCACGAATGGGAAAAGCATGGTACCTGCACCGGCCTCGCCACGCAGGATTACTTTGCCAAGGTCGAGCAGGCTTACAAGAACGTGCACGTTCCCGAGCAGTATCCCAGGTTAGGACACGAGCAGCAGTTCAACGTGTCGGACTTAGAAAAGAGTTTTGCCGAGGCCAACCACGCTCCACCGGAGGCCTTCCGCGTTTCCTGTCATGCCGGAGCGCTGGTAAGCCTGGAAGTCTGCGTAGACAAAGATCTGCAGTATCAGAGCTGCACTCAGAGCGTGCGGGAGTGTCCAATCAATCAGGTGGACATGCTACCGCCGCAATAGAAGAGGAACAGCCATGCCCGAAGACCTTGCCAGTCAAACCTGCGTACCCTGCCGCGGAGGCGTCCCTCCGCTACAAGGTGAGGAACTGCGCCGCATCCAGCAACAGGTCCCGCAATGGAATGTGGTCAACGAGCACCACATCACCCGGAAATTTACCTTTCCCGATTTCAAGCAGGCGCTCGATTTTGTAAACCGGGTGGGAGAGGTCGCGGAGCAACAGGGACATCATCCCGACATCCTGCTGACGTGGGGCAAGGCGGAAATCACGATGTGGACGCACAAGATTGACGGCCTCACCCAGAGCGATTTCATCATGGCGGCCAAGATCGACAAACTATTCCCCTCCTAAGACCACGTGGGGACAGCCGGCTGAGCGAAGCCCATTTGTAGACGAAAACAAAACCCTGCCGAGCGTTGCTCGGTCTGGACGGGTCCTTCGACTTCGCTCAGGGCAGGCTCCACCCGTCCCTACACAGTTCGTGGAACTGCCCTCGGCTTTCCCATCTTCATCGCCCACGCCCACAGTAGCGCCGGAAAAATCATGATGAGGCCGGTGGCTGACGCCACCACCCGCGCCGATACTCCGCGATCCAGAAAAATTCCACACACGTAAGCGCCAATGGCAATCGTCAGCATGGAGAAGCCGAGATCGGCGGAAAAGACGCGTCCGCGGAAGCGGTCTTCCGTGTTGAACTGCAACAGCGTTGTGGAAAAGACCCAGACGGTTGATCCTCCGCAATGGGCCAGCACGATCCACAGGCACGCCACCCAGACATTCGGCGCAGTGCCCAGGCCAAAGTAGCCAGCGCCAATCGTCACGTATCCGAACAGAATACCCAGCCGCAGCCGGCGGTCAGAGTGGCCCGCCCATCGAGCGGAGAACAGCGGACCCACGATGGCGCCAATGCCGCGCGCTCCCAACAGCAGGCTCATACCCAGCATGGCGCCCCGCTGCGGATCGACTCCGTGTAACTGCAGATGAAAATACTGATGTCCCATGACAGTAAAGAGCACCCAACTGGGGCCGATCATAAGCTCGCCAGCCTTAGCGAACACCGCGGACAACAATCGAGTGATCTCGACGAACATAGCGCATGCCCTCCACTACGGGAGAAAGGTCAATCGCGTCGCGCAGGCGCAACGGAGCCGATGCCTGGGCATGCGGTTCTGCAAAACTCATTCCACGAATCAAGATCGCTGACACCAGAAAGGATAAGGCGTTCAGAACGAATACGGCATCGCGGCCCAGCAACGCGGCCACTACTCCGCCGACGGACGCGCCAATCAACAGATTGACCGACCACGTCGCCGAGGAAAGTGTGTTGGCCACGAGCACGTCTTCCCGGGCAGTGATATTCGGGACCACCGCAGTCCGGGCCGGCTCGAAAAACGCGGCCATCAGCGTCTCCAGCAGCAACAGGGGATAGACCAGCCACACCGTGGAACGCGAGCGCACCAGCAGCATGGCGAAGACGATGACCATGCGTACCAGATCGGCTGTGATCATCACCCGCTTCCGGCGGACGCGGTCGTTGACCACGCCGGCCGCGGGGCCAATGAAAAACTGGGGAAGGACCTGCAGCACCAAAGCCAGCGCCACTGAGCTCGCCCGGCCAGTCAGTTGCAGCAGCAGACTGTAAATCGCCAGGGTATAAAACCAATCGCCCAGCTCGCTGACGATCTGCGCCAGCCACAGCCGCCGGAAGTTGCGGTTGTTGCTTACCAGACGCAAGTACGCGGACAGCGAGATTGACGTGGATGCGCGCTCGGGTTGCGGGTCCATGGGTCGGCGTCGGGCGTCAGACCTGAGACCTCGGCTTAAACCCTAAAGATTCGGACGGTTGAGGTCGGAGGTCCGAAGTCTGAGGTCCGACTAACGACTATAATCTACCCATGCTTGATGAAAACGAGTTTCGCAAGCGGGCGGATGCCGCGCTCGAATCCTTGAAAAAAGCCCTGATGCAGGCCGAAGAGTCGTCGGACATCGAGGTGGAAGACCAGTCCGGGGCACTGCATATTTCGTTCGAAGACCGCAGCAAGTTCGTCATCTCCCCCAATGCCCCGGTACGGCAGATTTGGATTTCCGCCCTCGCTACAAGTTTCAAACTGGACTGGTCGAGCGCTGAGCAGGATTTCGTGTTGGCCAAGAGTGGCGAGAAGCTCAAAGTGCTGGTGGCGCGACTCATCAATCAACAACTGGGAGAAGAGTTGGTTACGTTGGCCTAGGCTCGCCAAGCGAGCTAGGTCCCGGAAAGAGTCTGCTTCAAGTGCGTGGCGATCTGTCTGCCGTGAAACCTTCCGTTTTCGATAAATATTTCGTTGGTTCGTGATCCGGCCACGATTACTCCCGCCACGTAGATTCCCGGAACGTTGCTTTCGAGCGTCAGCGGATCGCACACCGGACGGCACTGTTCGGCGGAAAGTTCTATCCCCATCGAACGCAAAAAATCGTAGTCGGGATGGTAGCCCGTCATGGCGAAGACAAAATCATTCTTCAGTTGGACCGGGCCTTCCGGAGTTTCGAGATTGACGTAGTCGGCTCCAATTTCCGTCACCGTGCTGCCGAAGTATGCAGCAATTTCGCGGTTCTTGATGCGGTTCTCGATGTCCGGCAAGATCCAGTACTTGACGTGGTTATGCAACTTCGATCCGCGATGCACCAGAGTGACCCGGGCTCCGTGGCGCCAGAGATCGAGAGCGGAAATGGCGGCGGAGTTCTTTCCTCCAATGACCACGACATCCATATCGAAAAACGGGTGGGGTTCGCGATAGTAGTGAAAAACCTTGGGGAGATCTTCGCCAGGAATATTCAACGGATTGGACAAGTCGTAGTATCCCGTCGAAACAATCAGCTTGCGGGTGCGATAGTCGTAGATCCGGCCCAGGCTGTCGGTCGCCGCAATCTGAAAGTGATTGTCGCTCCCGGTCACTGTCTTTACCCATTGATATTGGCGGACATCGAGGTGATAGTGCTCGGTCACTTTGCGGTAGTATTCAAGCGCCTCTTCGCGAGTGGGCTTCTGCCGCGCGGTGCTGAAGGGAATGTCGCCGATTTCGAGCAGCTCCGGCGTGGTAAAGAACGACATGTTGGCGGGATAGTTGTAGATCGAATTGACCACGCATCCCTTATCAATGGCCATGACCTTGAAGCCGGCGCGCTGGGCCTCGATTGCGCAGGCCAGTCCGGTGGGACCAGCGCCGATCACGACCACATCGGCAGACGTATCGCCTTCGCCTTTGCTCTGCGGACGCGGAAGGGTATCGGGAATTTGCTGGGTCGGCCCGGAAATCTGTTTGGTCACCAAATCGTCGTCTCAGCTGAAAGGGTACACGGCCTTCGGAGCTAAAGATTCTAGCATGCAGAAGCAGCTAGTTTTGTGTGGGGCGGACACTCCTGTCCGCCGCTTTTGACGTTGATCTAGTTCTTCGGCAGTCGTTCAAGCAGGCCGCCAAGGCCCAGCCTTTCGCTATAAAATAGCGAGTAGAAAATCCAACCGACCCAGGAGATCACTTCATGCCCGAAGCCCCGGTTGCCGCTCCGCCTTCTCCACAGCTGTTTTTTGAAACCGTAACCGCGTTTCACAATACGGAAGCCCTGAAAGCGGCCATTCAGCTCGAATTCTTTACTGCGATCGGTGAAGGGAAAGACACAGCCGGCGCCATCGCCCAGCGATGTCAAGCCTCGGAGCGCGGCACGCGCATTCTGTGCGACGCGTTGGTGATCATGGGCTTCCTCAACAAGAAGGGTACGAGCTACAGCCTCACCCGTGACTCGGCGATCTTTCTCGACCAAAAATCACCCGCCTATATCGGCGGCTCGATCCGCTTCCTGCTATCGCCGCAATCCCTGGAGGGATTTCGCGAACTGACGACCGCGGTCCGCAAGGGTGGTACAGCGATTGATCACGATAGCACCAAGCCGGAACATCCCACGTGGGTGGACTTTGCCCGCGCCATGGCCCCAATGATGAAGATGCCGGCTGATTTGATCGCCAAATTGTTGAAGGCGGACGACGCACAAAAATGGAAAGTGCTGGGACTCGCCGTGGGTCACGGACTGTTCGAGATCACACTAGCTAAGCACAATCC
The DNA here is from genome assembly GCA_963812835.1 of Terriglobia bacterium. Taxonomy (GTDB): domain Bacteria; phylum Acidobacteriota; class Terriglobia; order Terriglobales; family Acidobacteriaceae; genus JAIQFF01. The sequence continues at coordinate 2,280,523 of CAWEWN010000002.1, read as the reverse complement.
CAACGCCGAAGTATGGGCTGTCGATTGGCCGAACGTGCTGGAAGTCGCCCGCGAGAATGCCGCGGCCGCAGGGGTCTCCGGGCGTTATCACACAATTCCGGGCAGCGCCTTTGATGTGGACTATGGCAAAAACTACGACGTTGTCATGATCACAAATTTCCTCCACCACTTTGATATTCCGACTTGCGAGAAGCTGCTGACCAAAGTGCACGCAGCTCTCAAGCCCGGTGGACGTGCGGTAATTCTGGAATTTGTTCCCAATGAAGATCGCGTGTCTCCTCCGGTGCCAGCGCATTTCAGCCTGACCATGCTCGCAGGAACTCCGGGCGGAGACGCCTACACCTTCGCTGAACATGAACGCATGCTGCGGAACGCAGGTTACAGCTCGGTAGAGAATCATCTGTTGCCGCCGACGTTTTTCAATGTAGTGATCGGTAAGAAATAGGAGATCTAATGGTTCCTTTGCGAACTTTGCGAAATTCTTTGCGTCCTTTGCGGTAAAGATCATTAACCGCAAAGGACGCAAAGGTAACCGCAAAGTTCGCAAAGAACTCGCCTCCGGTCTCGCGCCATCTCGTCCGCGTTATAATCACCAGTTGCGCTAATCGGCACGAACCCACATGGCAGCGTCCACCAAACCGAAGACCCGCACTGAATCCGACAGCATGGGACAAATCGAGGTCCCGGCCCACGTTTACTGGGGAGCACAGACCCAGCGCTCGCTCCTGCATTTCAACATCGGACGCGACACTATGCCGCCGGAGCTGGTCCGTGCATTTGGCATCCTCAAGAAGGCTTGTGCACTGGTGAACCAGGACCTTGGCAAGCTTCCTGCCGACAAGGCCAAGTTTATCGTGCAGGCGGCCGACGAAGTTATCGCCGGCAAACTCGATGACCAGTTCCCTTTGCGTATCTGGCAAACCGGCAGCGGCACGCAGACCAATATGAACGTCAACGAGGTCATCGCCAACCGTGCCATCGAGCTGGCGGGCGGCACACTGGGATCGAAGAAGCCGATTCATCCCAATGATGACGTGAATATGTCGCAGTCGTCGAACGACACCTTTCCCACGGCGATGCACATCGCGGCTGCGGAGCGGGTAAAGAACGCCCTGATTCCCGCGATACAGACTGTGCACGACGCGATCGCCGCCAAGGCAAAAGAATTCAGCAACATCGTCAAGATCGGGCGTACCCACCTGCAGGACGCCGTTCCTCTCACCTTCGGACAGGAGTTCGGCGGCTGGGCCAGCCTGCTGGAGCGTGATATTAAACGCCTGGAGCTTGCGCTCGACGGCCTTTATGATCTGGCAATCGGCGGGACTGCTGTGGGCACCGGACTGAATGCTCACCCGGAATTTGCCGAGCGTGCCGCGAAGAAGATTGCTGAACTTACAGGACTTCCCTTCCGGTCCCATCCCAACAAGTTCGCAGCGCTTTCAGCCCATGACGAAATCGTCTTTGCCCAGGGCGCGATGGAAACCCTGGCCGCGTCGCTCATGAAGATTTCCAACGACATCCGCTGGCTGGCCTCCGGTCCGCGTTCCGGCCTGGGTGAACTCATCATTCCGGAGAACGAACCCGGGTCTTCGATCATGCCCGGCAAGGTGAATCCCACGCAGTGCGAAGCCATGACCATGGTCTGCGTGCAGGTCCACGGCGCCACGGCTGCGGTCGGTTTCGCCGGCTCGCAAGGCAACTTTCAGTTGAATGTTTACAAGCCCGTGATCATTTACAACTTTCTGCACTCGGTCACGTTGATCACGGACGCCTGCCACGGCTACGTCGAGTACATGCTCAAGGGCATCGAGGTGGATCGCGCCAAGGTGCATTCGCACCTGAACAACTCACTGATGCTGGTCACCGTGCTGACCCCGAAGATTGGATACGACAAGGCAGCCAAGATCGCCCACACTGCCCACGTGGACCACAGCAGCCTGCGCGAGGCTGCGTTGAAGCTTGGGTATCTCACGGGCGAGGAGTTCGATCAACTGATGCAGCCGGAGAGAATGACGCGACCATAAAGGATCGTGTGGGGACGGGTTCCGACCAGCATGGTCTGAGCCCCGGCCTGGCTGCCGGTCGAAAGACCCGGTTCCCACACGGCCCTTGCCGGGATCACATCTAGTCTGCCTTGGCAGCTCTCAATTCGGCCAATGGTGCGGCGTCTTTCACAATAGTCCCTGCCTTCTTCGTCGTCGCAATCGTGACGACGCTTACCAGGACCAGCAACGTTCCCAGAATCGTGCGCGCTCCGACCCCCTCCCCGCCGAAAAAGTATCCTAAAGCCACCGCCACCACTGGGTTAACGTAAGCGTACGTTCCGACTTTCGTCGGCGACTCGTAATGCAACAACCACACATAAGCCGTGAAGCCCACAATCGAGCCCGCGATGACTAGATATATCAATGCGAACCATGCGCTCCGGGAAATTGCCTGCATGCGGAACCCGGCGAACTCGTTGGTCCCGGCTGCCAGCACGAAGAGCATGGCGCCTCCAGTGAGCATCTGCGCGGCCGCGCTCATCGCCTTCGACTCCGGAAGTGGAAGGCGGCGCGTGAGGATGGTCGCAATCGACCAGGTTGCGGAAGCCACCAGTATAGCCAGCACGCCGATGCGATCAATGGGCGCCTCACCCAAAGAAAATGAATTGTTCATCAGCACCGCTACTCCGCTTAAGCCGATGCTCAACGCCAATCCGAGTCTGACCGTCAGCTTTTGGGTGCGCAGGAAAATAATTTCCAGCAGCGCGATGAATACAGCAGTGGTGGCTAGTATGACCGCAGCAACACCGGAAGGGACGCGTTGCTCAGCCCAAAACAAGCAGCCGTAATCGAATAAGAAAATCAATGCGCCCAGCCCGGAAGCCGAAACCCACTGTCGCGAGCTTGGCGACGGGGTGCCCTTCATGCGCAACCACGAGTACAGGACCAGGCCGGCGGTAAAAAAACGCAAGGCCGCGAACAGGAATGGCGGAACTTCATGCACCCCGATGCGGATCGCCAGAAACGTCGATCCCCAGACGAAGTAAATAATTCCAAATGCCAGCAGGATTTTCCATGAAGGAGGTCGGACTTCGTTTTTCATTCTTCGTCCCTCCATTCCTCCTGCGGTTCTGCCAGCTGTCTCATAGATGTTGCGATGTCAGTTCCCGAACCAACTTCTCGCATGAAAGATTCTTGTCCGGGAAAGGATTTCCATTCATGCAATGCTTACAGCCTGCTCTTGGCGAACGATAATCCACTCAATCCTTCGATCTGCGGAGACGCAACGCCTTTCGTCGCCACCAGAACGTGAAAACTCTCTCCCATGCCAGCGGGAGTCACCAGGTGCTTCAGTTGTAGCGCGACTTTGGCGCGCTCCTGGGGCAGACGGCAGTCTTCGAAGGCGTCGGCAAATTGATTGCTCTCTCCGATTCCCATCAGGAATTGTGACTGGGTCAAAAGCGGCTGCGCTTGCATGCCGTTTTCTTCCGCGGCGGCCGCAAGAGCCGTAAAGTTCACGTGGGCGGTAAGGTCCTGCTCGCCCGGCGCTTCGTAGGGATTTGGCGCAGCGGAGTGCTGACGATAGGCCATCAGAGTCCCGCGGTGGCGGCCGGCAAGCTGTTCCAGCCGGGTGTAGCCATAGTCAATCGCGATTATGACGCCCGTGCGAACCGATGCAGCCAGGCGGTCCATATATCGATTTGCGAGCAGAGGGACTTCGATGCGTTCTGCCCCTTCGGGATGGACGCCGTGGCGATCGAGAAATTCCAATTCTTCCGCCGCGGGCGGTACCCATGTTTCGATGAAGCGATCATCTTTAGCAGAAATACGGAGGGCCCCCTGTGAACTAAGGATCTCGACTGGAAGGGCGTCAAAGAATTCGTTGGCGAAAACGATGACTGGAACCTCAGGGGCTAGAGCCCGCTCGTCCATAGCGTTGCCTGACACGACTGAAGTCGCGTCCCCCGCGTCTGGTCGGTCTCGGCATAGAACGTACCGTTTCGAGCGGACGCGGCTTCAGGTGTGCCCTCTGACGCATCCGAAAACCAGGGCTTCAGCCTTTGATGGAGATGCTTCTCGGCAGCATTCTCGGAAACCGAGGACGCTTTACCACTCTCCAAAAATCTCGCCAGCACGCTCCTGAGCCGGTCACGCAGTTTGGGAGACTGCTCCGCCAGCGAGTAATGAAGAGCGTGAAAGAACTGAGGAAACTTCTTCTCCGACCAGGCGAGCACATCCTGGGCAAACAGACCGCGGCCGGCGCCGAGTTCCAGAATTTCAATTTCAACAGGCGAGCCCAGTGTCCGCCAGATTTCTTCGAACTGCCGCGCCAGCAGGCGGCCAAAGACGGCATGCACATCGCTCGAGGTGTAGAAGTCTCCCGCCTTCCCGAACTGCTCGGCGTTACGCGAGTAGTAACCCAGTTCGGGATGGTAGAGGCACAACTCCATGTACCGCGAAAACGGTATCGGCCCGCGGTCGCGAATTTCCTGTTCGATGATGCGGCGCAGGCTCACAAGCCGGTCCGTTGGCGCTCAGCCCGGTCCTGGGGCGTGCGGATGAACATCTCAACCATGTAGTCGTGCAGACAGTCGTAGAGCTGACGCTGGAATTCCCACTCGAATTGCGAATGGTCCAGGTCGCGGGGATGAAGTTCAAAGTAGTAAGTGTGGACTGGGACAGGCGAATCTTTGAAGTCGATGATCACTTCCACAGCTTCACCTTTCGCGCGCGCGGAAAAATCGAGCAGTGGGTGCTCGTAGAGTTTCAGTTGCGCCAGAACGCGTTCGAGGCGTGGGTTAGCTGCTTGGGTCACTGGATGATTCTAACGGGAGTTTTGGGTTTGTGTGGGGCGGGCGCCCTCGCCCGCCGCTTTATAAAGCGATCCGACAATCTGGTTTGGGCTTCTGGGCTCAAATTTCAGATCTCAGTTTTTAGATCTCAGTTCTCAGCTATTCGTATCGGAGGGCCTCAATGGGGTCGAGCTTCGCCGCTTTGATGGCAGGAAGCATTCCGCTGATGATGCCCACAAAGCTGAGGATGCCGGTGGACCAGATGAGAGTGGCAGCATCAATGGTGAGATGAATATCGCCTTCATCCGCCCCCTCCTGAAATGCGCTCCACAGGGTCAGCGAGGGGACGGACCACGAAACCAGATAGGCGAAGGCCACGCCCAGCAGTCCACCCAGCGCCGTGATGACCATGGCTTCAGCCAAGAACTGGAAGAGGATGTGCCAGCGATGTGCGCCCAAGGCTTTTTCCACGCCGATTTCACGGGTCCGCTGAGTGACAGAAACCAGCATGATGTTCATCAGTCCCACGCCTCCGATCCCCAGCGTGAGCAGGCCGATGAAGCCGAGCATAATCTTGATCCCCGTGGTAATCACACGCAGGTCAAGTAGATCGGAAAAGACGTCGAATAGAAACACCGCTCGTTCGTCCTTGGGATCGAAGCTGTGGTGGAAAGCCATCGATTGTCGCAGCGCTTTTACCACCTTGGCATTGTCGCCCTCGTATTCCATCACAATCGAATTCAGGTAGTAGGTGTCTTTGAGATCGCTCATGGCGCTGAAGGGCACATAGATGTGCTCGTTCAGGTTGTCGTCACTGTTGTTGATGACGTGTTTCAGAATGCCCACGATCTGGTAAGAGATGCCGTCCACGCGAATGCTCTCGCCGATCGCATTCTGGCCGGAAAAAAGTTTCTTCTTGGCGTCGGCCCCGATAAAAGCGACGCGCGCGTGGGTATAGTCCTCGGCCTCGCCGAACGGAGTACCTTCGGCAAATTCCATGCGCCGCATGCGGGCATAATTCGCATATACGCCGCTCACGCCATAGCTGGCGCTGCGCGTGCCCCATGCCACCGTGCATTGCTTGAAAACTTCGGGTGAGAGCCGCTTCAGCAAGGGCACTTCGTCGCGGATGTAGTCGAGATCCTTGACCGTCAAACGGACTTCGCTGCCTGCCTTGGTGCCGCCCGCCTGGTGCGAGGTGCGGCCGGGAAATACGAAGACGAGGTTCGTGCCGAAGCTGCGGAACGCCACCCACAAGCCGCGCTCGAAGCCCGCGCCATAAGCCAGCAGCAACACCACGGTGGCGATGCCCCAGGCCATGCCTAACATAGTGAGAATGCTGCGCCGCTTGTTATGGCGAAGGGCGCTATAGGCTTGGGTTCCAAGCTCGTGGATCACAGCTACTCCTGCCTCATCGCTTCGACTGGGGCCAGCAGCGCCGCCTTCCGCGCCGGGTAAATTCCAGCCACGACACCGGCGACCGCCAGCGAGAGGATTGCGGCCAAGGCCGACATGGGGACGATGCGCGGCGTGTCAAATCCTTGCGGAGCGGGTAGTTGGGCCAGCGCAGTCACGAAGGCGGTGGCGATCAGGAGTCCAATTCCTCCGCTGAAGACGGTGAGAAAAGCGCCTTCAACAAAGAACTGGGTCAAGATATTTTTGTAAGTCGCACCCAGCGCCTTGCGCAGTCCGATCTCCCGCGTGCGCTCGGCCACCGAGACCAGCATAATGTTGACGATGCCGATTGCTCCTAAGGCCAGAGTCACGAAGCCTACGACCCCGAGAAAATAATCCATAGCATCGAAGATCTTGCCCACGCGTTGCGAATTCTCAATCGTGTCCCAATCTTCAAAGGCGTCTTCCAGTTTGGGATCGAATCCGTGGCGGCGAGCAATGATCTGGTGAATTTCCTCTTTGGAGCGCATGTGCTCGGCCTTGACCAGCGGTCGATAGTTGATGAAAGAAAGGGCGCTCTCGGAGTTCTGCTGCTTCAGGGGAAACAGATTGCGCATGGTCTCGACCGGGACGAAAATGCGTGCATTGGTCCCATTGTTGCCGTCTTTCCCTACCTTGGCCAGTACGCCGATGACATCAAAGCGAATGCCGTTCAGCAACATGGTCGCACCCACTGCCGGTCGTCCGGGGAAAACATTCTTCAGCAACTCCCAACCGACTACGGCCACCCGGCGGCGTTCCGTGTTGTCCTCATCATTGAGCCAGCGGCCAGTACCAATGGGGACATTGCGGATCTGGTTATACTCGGGCATGACTCCGAATACCTGGCCGTTGGTCGAGCCATACTCGCTGACGGCGCGAATGTCCTCGCGGTTGATCACCGGAGACACAAAGCGCAAAGTATGGGCCTCATTGCGGATGGCAACGTAATCTTCGTAAGTAAAGTGATAGGTCTGACCGGACTGCAGGTTTCCCTCTACCGCCGGAATTCTTCCCGGAAAAACAAACATGATGTCCTGGCCGAGAGTCGCGAGGTTTCGCACCTGCCCGCTGCGGAAGCCCTCTCCTAGGCCGACCAGAAGCAGCAGGGAGCCGACGCCCCATGCGATACCGAACATGGTCAGAAACGAACGCAGCTTGTGCGCCCATAGCGTGGCCAGAGACTGACGAACGATTTCGAGAAGCACGTTCATAAGCTTATCGTGTCAAAGGCGGTCGAGAAAGCCTGGAGGGAGAGCAGGCCGTACCCGCCTCAACTTCTATGTCTATTACGCTGCCGGGCCGCGGCTGGTTCCCACAATTGTGCTAGCAGTCTTTAGACCGTGTTGCAGGGTAAAAGGATAGTCCCATTTTCGGGTCGTTGCGTCTCTCCCGCGCGAGTGCTAACCAGCTGCGAGACATGGCGTCTAAACGACCGTTCCGAGTCGCCCGGGCCTCGTTTTTCTTCAAACTATCTAGATTGGGAGGTTTACACCGTGTTCAAACTGTTTGTTCGTGTTCTGTTTGCGATTGAAGGATTGGTATTGCTCGGTTCTCTGGGGCATGCGCAGTCGTTCCTTCTGGAGCTGCCGCGGGCCAGCCAACATGCAGTGGTGACGCAGCGAGTTGGAATCACCGATATCACCATCAATTATCATCGTCCGGTGGTCAACAAGCGCAAAGTATGGGGCGGCATCGTGCCTTATGGCCAGGTGTGGCGCGCCGGCGCCAATGAAAATACGACGATCAAGTTCACCGACCCGGTGACTATCGAGGGCAAGCCGTTGCCTAAGGGAACCTACGGCCTGCACATGATTCCTGGCGAGAACGAGTGGACCGTTATTTTCTCCAAGAATTCAACTTCCTGGGGCAGCTTCACCTACGACCAGGCTGAGGACGCGCTTCGGGTCACGGTAAAGCCCCAGGCCGCCGACTTTCACGAAGCCCTCGCTTACGACTTTGACGATGTGGGTCCAGATGCCTCGGTCGTAACCATGCGTTGGGAGAAGGTCGCCGTTCCTTTCAAGGTCGGCGTAGACACCCACGAAATCGTCGAGCAGAACCTGCACAACCAGCTTCGCGGGTTGGCCCAATACGCGTGGGATGGATGGGACGACGCGGCCAACTACCTGCTCAAGGAAAAAATCGATCTCGACGAAGCACTGAAGTACTCCGACAAGTCGATCCTGAATGAAGCGCGTTACGAGAACTTCATGACCAAGTCGCAGGTGCTGGACGCTCTGGGCAGGAAAGACGAAGCCACAACGTCACGAAACAAGGCTCTCGCCATGGCGAATGCAATTCAAATGCACAGCTACGCCCGCCAGTTGCAAATAGACGGCAAGCAGAGCGAGGCGTTCGCCATCTACCGCGACAACGCCAAAAAGAATCCAGACCAGTGGATCATCCACGTCGGCTTGTCGCGCATGTATTCCGCACAGGGAGATTTCGCAAACGCAGCCAAAGAGATGAACACAGCCGTCGCAGGCGCGCCCGACGGGCAAAAGCAGCCCTTAATGGCATTCGCCAAGCGGCTGGAGGCGAAGGACGATATTAATAAGTAAGGCAGCTCTGGCTTCTAGCTTCTGGCTTCTAGCTTCTGGCTTCTGGCTTTCGCTCTGAAGCCTGATTCAGGGGAGATTTATTGCTAGAAGCTAGAAGCTGCAGCTCAAAGAACCAGACCTAAACAGCGCCGTGGAAGAGCGGCGCTTTAAGCGCCGCGTCTCGGATACCACGAATGTTGGGGCTTCAGCCCCAGTGGCGCCACTGGGCCTAAAGGCCAGGACGCGCGGGCTCGAAGAGCGGCCCTGAAAGGGCCGCTCTTCCACGGCGCCTCCAGCGGCATCATCGTCTTCAAACGAGAACCAAAGCGAAAGCGATTCATGCCGAAGCACACGACTTCTAGCCACCAACTTCAATCCAAAGGAAGCAAGCTAGAAGCCAGGAGCTAGGAACTAGAAGCTGCCCTTCAAACGCGCATCGAACCGAAACGCCAGTGGCTTCCCGAAGCGCAATCTGGCGAAGTCGTGATGTTCCGGATTCAGCAGAAAATTGTTCTCTCCCGGAACCAGGGCACTCGGGACCCGAAGCACAGCTGAACTCGCTGCATGCACCCAGTCATCGCCGATGGACCGCACTTCCGCTGGTGGCGGATCTGACCTCCAGTGCCTGGGCAGCGCAGATGACTCAACTGACATGATCAGCGACTCGTCGAACTCAACCCCGATCAGCACGTACTTCTGTAGCAGCTCCGACGAATCAAGATGGACCAACATCTCCAGGGCTGCAAGGGATTGTGACTGGGCGGTATAGACGACTGCGGTCCCGGGATTGTTCCAGCGCCCGCCAAACTCGCGCGCGCCTTCCCCGCTGAATGCATTCCTGGCATGCTTTCGCTTGGTAATTCGCCAGGCGGTGACGATCACGAAAAGATTCCGTGCTCCAACCGTCCGATCAGGTTTTCGACTTCACGGGCACCGGGCTCGGTTCGGGCGTAGCCGAGAGGAGTTCGATCGCCTAGCGCTTTGCGCGGCGTGTTCAGCCAATTCACGGCGGCCGCCACGTCCCCTTCAAATAAATCCACAGCGTCTTCGAAAATAGCGGAGATTCGGAGCAGCCGCTCGGATTCATCCGGGGTCAGTCTGCGGGAAACTTTGCGCCGCGCAAGCGTGCGCTCTGGGATTCCGATCGTGGCCGCCAGCCGCGACAATGCCAGGCCGCTGCGAGATTCGAATGTCTGCAAGGTCTTAAAAGAGAAACCACGCTCCAGCTGCGTGAATGAGTTCAGCGGGATTGGCCGCGGTCAGGCCCAGAGTGCTGCCGCGCAATCGGTACCGCAAGCGCTGGCGTGATGCACCCGGCCGGGCAACCCCGGCAGATCGATGTTGTCCTGCATTGCCCATATTTTAAGGATAGTGAGGAGCTGCCACATTGTCAATTAATCCATGCCAAGTGGCAAGGTCTCAATTCGCCCCGGCAGCAGCGTCCTCGACCACGGTTGGCTCTTTCTCCATCCGCCTTCCCACTTCGACTACGGTGGCGATAGTAGCGTCGTCAGTCTCGCGGCCGCGAATGATTTCCAACTTCTTCTCGCGGTCGACCGGTTCCGCAAAGCGCATCCCCAGACAAATCCTGGCGCGATAGGTGACGCGCGAAATCTCGGTGATGCTAAGAGCGGAAAGATGGGACGCTAGAATGGTGCCGGGCCGGCAGATCTTGTCGAGGAGGGTGAAGATCTCGATCTTTGATTCCAACTCTTCCGGCACCGCCTCGATGATGAGATCGGCCGGACGGGCAGCATCTTCGACTGTGCCTGCAAACTCAAGACGGGAAAAAGCGAGATTGGCGGCTTCGGCGGAAACTTCGCCTGCGTCCACCGCGCGGTCAAGCTGAGCCCGAATTTCGCTCTCTGCCCGGCGCAGTGCGTTCGGCAGTAAGTCTTCCAGGATGGTGTGATAGCCGGCCCTGGCCGCCAGTTGGGCGATGACTCGGCCCAGTGGACCAGCGCCGATTACGGCGATGGTCCGGACCTCAGCCATTACTGCCCCTTTTCCAGTTGTCCCAGGACAGAATTCAGATTGGTGCTGGCGGAGCGAATGTTCTCGGCAAGACGCTTACGCTCGTCGGCTTCCATCAGTGGGATAGAGGCGCTGATGCGGCGCAGCGTAGTGTTGATGTCGTCGACGTAGTTGATGAGGCGGATGAGTTCCCCGGTAGCTGCCATAATTAAACCTGCTCCTGTTGCCCTTTTAGGATACTTCTATTCTCAATGGTGGGCCCCGATTAGTAAAGGCACGACAGACATGAGTGCGCCCATTAGGGCAACATGCGCGACTGACCCTTCCTCCCTTGCCTTTTTGAAGGGACTAAGGGTGGGGACTCTTAGATAAGTCACCTGCGCTGCCGCACGAGCGAGGACGCTGGCGCCCACATTCTTAAGCCTTTAGCCCGCCGTTATCACTTTGGTAATGCATACTATCGGTGTTATTTATGGGCCATTTCGGCCTCTCGGGGAATCTAATTCCTATGACAGATAAACCTTTAAAGCGTTACCTTTTTGCGAGCGATTTCGACCAGACCCTGACCTTCGACGATTCCGGCTATGTGCTGAGCGAGTTGGTGGGTATACCAACCGCGGAATTCGAGCGCAAGGCGCAGGGCATGGCCAAGCTGAACCTGGTGCAGCAGGGGGCGGAGTTGTCCTATCTGCTGCTGCATGATCCAGAGTTCCGCAAGAAGGTGCGCAAGCAACATCTTTATCAGGTGGGCAAAACCATCCGCCTGAAAGAGAACATCGAGCTGCTTTACCAGGCGCTCAAGAACGGAGTGGATGGCTATCACTTCGACTTTTATGTTCTCTCCGCATCTCCGGTCGAGGTCATTCAGTCAGCGCTTGAGGGCATTGTTCCGCAGGATCACATCTTCGGGACCGAATTCATCTACAATGCCGCGGGCGAAATCGAAAGCCTGGTGCGGGCGACCGCCGGATATGGCAAAGTCGCGGCACTCGACCAGTTGCAAGCCCAACTCCAGATCGGACCCGATCACATCATTTACACCGGGGATGGCAGCTCGGACATCAACGTAATGCTACACGTAAAAATGCGCGACGGATTCACCATCGCCGTGTCCGAATCCAAACACATCTCTCAGATCGCACGCCGGACAGTATTGAGCACCAACGCACTGGCGGTCCTGGGACCAATCCTTGAGGAAACGGTTGGCTGGGAGCGTCCACAAATCCGCCAGTTCTTCGAGTCTTACGGAATCCTGATCCAGGAGTGGGACAGCGTACGCACCGACTGGCTCACTCTGCGTCCGGCGGTAAAGGAAGCGGTCACTCAGGCCGTCGCCGCCGGAGTCTGAATCCACTGACCGGTTCCCTTCATCTTAAGTGACTGGCGTCACCAGACATGGCGTAGCTTTAGTTGCGCAATGGCTTGGCTACGCCGAGAATGGAAGAAACATGCTTCGAGACAGAAATCTGATCCCTCTTTCCCACCAGCACCAGCATTGCCTGGCGCTGTGTGTACGCCTGGATCGCGCCATCCAGGCAGGTGAGATCGATCTGGAGGCATGGCAGGCCGAGATCCAGCAGATTTTCGAACAGGAAATTACCTTCCATTTTGCCGCCGAAGAAAAGGAATTGTTTCCTGCGGCTGCGCGGTTTCCGGAGCTGCAGCCTCTGGTCCAGGAACTTGTGACCGGACACATTTTGTTGCGCGATTTCTTTTCCCGCGCCGCCGCCCGCAAATTGCATGTTGCCGGATTGCAAGTCCTGGTGGAGAAATTAGCATCCCACATTCGCAAGGAAGAACGCGAGTTGTTTGAGGGTATGCAGCGTCTGATGGGGCCGGAAGAGCTTTCGGTACTGGGTGCGGCTCTGCAGCAATCGCTGACGGATGCTTCAAATGCCTGCATTCTGCCCACAGCAGCCACCCGCCTGCGGCCCAAACAGTAACTTTTGTCATCCTGATCACAGTCATTTCGCCACGGTGCTCTCGTGTGAAGCCGCGAAGCGGTGCAAGAATAGAGCCCGGGGCGCGAGCCCCGGGTAGCCTGCAACAAATCTCAGAGCCCCGGAGGGGCGAAAGAAGGGTCTGTGCCGCTGCCCTCTTTCTCCCCTGCAGGGCGTACGCCCCGGGCTACAATCTTGCGCCGCTCCGCGGCTGTCCATGAATCCCAGACATTGTTTGGTTCATCTAGCAGATATGAACCAGGAAGTAACTCCTCTTTCTGTTGCAAATTATTCTGAGCCTGCGGTCCAGACCTCGAGCGCTGGCCCTTTGAACGATTCCGCTTTGCTCGATGCCTACTCGCAGGCGGTGGTGGGCGCTGCTGAAAAGCTCAGCCCATCCGTGGTCAAGATTGATGTGTCCCAGGCGGGCAAGAGCCGTTCTGGCGAGCCCCGAGAGCGGCAAGGCGGCGGTTCGGGTTTTGTGTTCACTCCCGACGGCCTGATTCTCACCAACAGCCACGTGGTCCATGAGGCAACGCGAATTCAGGTCTCCTTTGCTGATGGGCGGCGCTTCCCTGCTCACACCATCGGCGACGATCCGGCGACCGACCTCGCCATTGTGCGCGTGGATATTCCCGATAACGATGCACCCCATCTGGTCGCCGCGCCGCTGGGAGATTCGCAGAAGCTTCGGGTCGGGCAACTGGCAATTGCGATCGGCAATCCCTACGGCTTCCAGTACACAGTGACAGCCGGCGTGGTGAGCGCCCTGGGACGGTCTTTGCGTTCCTACTCGGGGCGAATGATTGACGACGTGATCCAGACCGACGCCTCGCTAAATCCCGGCAATTCCGGAGGACCGCTGGTCACTTCCGATGGACAGGTGATCGGAGTAAACACGGCGACCATCATGGGCGCGCAGGGATTGTGCTTCGCCATAGGAATTAACACCGCCAAATTTGTAGCCGGGCGTCTATTGCAGGAGGGCAGAATTCGGCGCAGCTACATCGGCGTCGAGGCCCAGACCACGCCACTGCATCGGCGTCTGGTGCGTTTCTACAACCTGCCGCAAGAAACGGGCGTGGTCGTGATTTCGGTGACTGCGGGCAGTCCGGGGCAGAAGGCCGGGTTGCGGGAAGGTGACGTCATCGTTGCGCTCGACGGAAAGCCAGTCGCTGGCGTGGACGATTTGCATCGTCTGCTGACTGACGCCCGGGTAGGTGTCAGCAATTCGCTCACGGTACTGCGCTGGACGGAAAAACTCGAGCTGGCAGTGGTGCCTGAAGAGGCACAGTAAGGTTGTTTTACCAGGGTGCCCCACCCTTGCGTTCTTGGCAAGGGTGGGATTCCACGGATGACGATCCCGAGTTCCTTGCCCCGATTCTGCCCCCATGCCTCGGTCATTGCGGCGGAACCCACCCTTTCGCACAAACCGCGAAAGGATGGGGCACCCACACATCTATATCGACGCCATTTGGTACAAATATTCCGCGTGCGAACGCACCGCGCCGTCGATGCCCTGTACCTTTAGGTTCTTGGATTCGATCACGAAATACTCGTCGGGTGCGTGCGCGCCGCTGCCATGGCCCATGCCGAAATGTCCAGCGGGTAGATGAAGCGGATCGCCAGTAAAAACGTATCCCGGCCACGATCCAGCGCTGCGCGGCAGAACTATGGGATCGATTCCCTGGTTGCGATAGAACGCCACCTGGGCGCGGATCAGCGGGGCATCCGCTGAGGTGCTGTTCGGGTCGTAGCCACCCGTCATGTTGACTTCGATATCGCCGAAGCCGTGTTTGGCCAAGTGGGCCTTGAGAGCGGCCAGAGCTTCGTCAGCTTTCATATCCGGCACCAGGCGCAGATCAAGCTTGGCGACGGCACGATGCGGAAGAATCGTCTTACCGCCAGGCCCCGTGTAGCCACCGACCAGGCCTTCGATATTCACCGTCGGACGTGACTGCAACAACTCCAGCGCCTCCTGGTAGCCGACATCGTGTATCCAGTGCTCGGTGCCGTATTGCTTCTTCGCGACACTCTCATCAAGACGGCGGGCAGCCTCGGCAATCATTTTCTTTTCCGCGGCAGAGAGCGGACGCGCTTTGTCCGCAAAGCCCTCAATCGCGGGAGTGTTTCCGTCGGCTGAGACCAGGGTGGAAAGGGCCGCCACCAGGTGCCACGCTGGGCTGTCGATCATGGCCTTTAGGCTGGAGTGGACATCTTTTCGCGGGCCTCGTCCCCATTTTTCGCCGCTCGAAACCAGTTCGAGTTCGATCACGCCTTTGGCCCCCAGCGTCATCGTTACTTTGCCGTCGAGATCCTGCTCGGCCGATGGAATGTAAACGCCCGAGCACTTGCTCAGCGCAGCCAGCACCTCGGGACGACGCACGATCTGAGGAAAATGCGGCGAGCCGATTTCTTCTTCGCCCTCCGCCACGAACACGAGATTGACCGGAAGTTTCCGGCCAGAGCCGCGAATCGCGTGCAGTGCCGCCAGGAAGGACGCCTCCGGCCCTTTTTGGTTTACAGCTCCGCGCCCGACGACCGCTTTGCCGACGCCGGGCTTTTCAATGATTGCCGCATCGAACGGCGGTGATGACCACTCAGCAGGATCAACCTGCTTAACGTCATACATGAAATAGATACCGAGGGTTCGCGGCGCCCCGGCGTCGAGCGTGGCGAAGATGCCGGGCTGTCCGTCGGTGGGAATCTTCGTGACCTGGCCGAAACCGGCGTCGCGCAGCATGTGCATGGCGAGGTCGCAGCCCTCGTCCATGCCACGGTGCTCGGCGGCGATCGAAGGCTGGCGAATCCAGTGCTGCAGACGCTGGACGGATTCGTCGTGTCGCTTCTCAATTTCTTTTTGGATGGCAGCGAGGTCTGGGTTGTCGGCGGCGAACGCGCTTCGGGAAAGAGCGAGAGAGGCAGCGCTGGCGGCGGTGGCTTGAAGGAATCTGCGTCGGTTCATGGGCGCGAGGATAATCGGATGAGCTAGGAACTGTAAAGCACGGTCGGTGGTGGCGGAAGCAGCAGATTCCTCACCGGCTGAAGCCGGTTCGGAATGACAAGAATTATGCTTCGGTCGTACGTCACCGGGCACTGTGAGAACTAACCTTGCAAATCTGACCATCCCTCGACCATTGTCATTCCGAACCGTCCGCAGGCGCGCGAAGCGCACCGAGGGCGAGAGAGGAATCTGCTGTGCGGCGCGAGAAGCGATACTACGTCTATATTCTCGTCAGCAAGAACCGCGTGCTGTACGTCGGCGTAACCGGCTTTTTGATGGCGCGCGTTTTGCAACACAAGTCTGGGGAGTGTGAAGGCTTCACCCAGAGGTATAAGGTCAACCGTCTGGTTTACTACGAAGTTTTTCAGTACGTGAGCAACGCGATCGCCCGGGAAACAGAAATCAAGAAGTGGCGCCGGGAGAAGAAAATAGCATTGTTCGAGGCAGACAATCCGACATGGGAAGATCTTGCCGCGAATTGGGGTAAGCCTGTGGCGATGACAACAGCAGATTCCTCACCGGCTGAAGCCGGTTCGGAATGACAAGAGGGCGGGGGCCGTTGAGAAATAGCCTGAGGCTGCGCTCAGGGCAGGCTCCGACCCGCCCCCACACGGGCCTTGCTGGCGCCAACAACCGGCTGCCTCCAGTGTCATTGCAACCACCGTCACCCTGTGTTAGCTTCTTGAAACAGCAGAGGTTAGCTTGCAAGCGACGATTCCTGCCGGGCTGGATCGCAAGGAAGCTGAAGTGTACCAGCGGCTTGATCCGGGACGGCTTCCGAAACACATCGCCATCATCATGGACGGCAACGGCCGCTGGGCGAAACGCCGCCACTTGCCGCGCATGGCCGGACACCGCGCCGGAGTTACATCCGTACGCTCGACCGTCGAGACCGCGGCGCGCATCGGCATTCCTTGGCTGACCCTGTATGCGTTCTCTGAAGAGAACTGGAAGAAGCGCCCCCGCGGCGAAGTCGATTTCCTCATGGGCCTGTTGTGCCGCTATCTGAAAGCGGAAGTTCCCACCCTCAACAAAAACAATATCCGGCTGGAATACATTGGACGCAAGCACGAGCTTCCGGCTTCAGTGCAGGAAAAAATGGGATGGGCACGCGATGCGACCGCTGGCAACACCGGCATGGTGTTGACCCTGGCGCTTAATTACAGCGCGCGCACCGAACTGGTGGACGCATTTCGGTCCATCGTGAACGCCGCGGCCCGCAACGGCGGTCTGGACCACCTAGACATTGACGAAGAATCGGTGTCGCAGAATTTATACACACGCTACTTGCCTGATCCCGACCTGGTGGTCCGCACTAGCGGCGAAATGCGGTTGAGCAACTTCCTGCTGTGGCAGCTCGCCTACGCCGAAATTTATGTGACTCCAACTTTGTGGCCTGAGTTCCGCGGAACGCATCTGCTGGAAGGCATCGTGGAATATCAAAAACGTGAGCGGCGTTATGGCGGATTGGCCGGCGGCGCAGCCAACGGCCACAGCTCTCATTCTCAACCGCACCCGCACCCATCCAAGACGGGCCGGAGCTAAAACGGCTTGCACCTGCTGAAACGAATCCTGACTGCGGTAGCTTCTGATTCCGATCGTCCTGCTGCTGGTACTGCGGGCGCCTGTACCAGTGGTGGCTTTGGTTACGGCGCTGGTTGCGTTGCTGGCTGTCCAGGAGTTGCTCAAGATCTCGGAAGCTTACAAGATCCGGCCATTCCAATGGCCGACTTACATTTTTGTTGGCTTGTTCTTCTTATTTCTCGCGGTAAACGTCGGACATGAGACGCCGTTACTGTCTACATCGGTCTTCGCCGGCAGCGCAGTATTTGTGGCGGCCATAGCACCGTTTGTTTTTCTGGTGATCGGTATGAGGCGGGCCGATCTCAGCACCGGATTTCCCGCGGCTCTGACATCGGCGTTTGCGTTCGCGTATGTTGCGCTGCCGCTGGGTTGCCTGGTGCAGATCCGGGAACAGGCGTCCGGTGCATTCCTGTTGTTGTACTTGCTTCTGCTGGTGTGGGCAGGCGATATTTTTGCCTATTTTGTGGGACGGTCCCTCGGACGCCACTTGATGTCGCCGCGCGTCAGCCCCAAGAAGACGTGGGAGGGTGCGCTGGCCTCGATGATCGCGAGCGTAGGTGTGGGCATGCTTCTTTACAACTACGCGCTGCCCATCAGCACGGCGTTGCTGAATGCCCATTTGATTGAAAAGAAAGATGGCTTGTTCGCGCTGGAGAAAGCACCGCTGTTGCCGATCATCCTTCTTTCCGCGGCCATTAATATCGCCGCCCAGCTGGGTGATCTGGTGGAATCGCTGATCAAGAGGGGAGCCGGGGTAAAGGATTCAGGAACGATTCTTCCCGGCCACGGAGGCATGCTTGACAGAGTAGATGCCCTGCTCTTTGCCGCTCCCCTGCTGTGGTACTATGCGGCTTGGCGCGTGATGCAATAGGCCTTCCCCCCGGCTGCGCCCCACCCGAGTTTCTTGCTCATGAAACGTATTGCCATCCTGGGATCTACGGGCTCGATTGGGCGCAGTACCTTGAGCGTGGTCGAAACCTATCCCGAACTTTTCCAGGTGATTGCTCTCGCGGCAGGACAGAACGTGGACGCTGCCTTCGAGCAGGTCCGGCGGTGGAAACCCAAGCTTATTTCGATGGCCACCGCCGTTGATGCGGAGATTCTGCGATCTCGCTTGCAGACGTCGGGAATGAAGAGTGTTGAAGTTGTACACGGCCAAGCTGGCACCATCCGAGTGGCCACTCACACCGAAGTTGATTTCGTGGTCAGCGCGATCGTCGGAGTGGCCGGGCTGAAAGCCACATACGAAGCTGTGAAGGCCGGAAAGGCAGTTGGGCTGGCCAACAAGGAATGCCTGGTCGCCGCCGGAGAACTGATCACGGCCGAGGCGCGTCGCCAGGGCAAACCGCTCCTGCCCATCGATAGCGAGCACAACGCGGTCCACCAGTGCCTGCGCGGCGGTCGGATGGAAGAGGTCGAGCGTATCTGGCTGACCGCCTCCGGAGGACCATTTCTTTACACACCAAAGTCGCAATTTTCTTCGATCACGGTGTCCCAGGCCCTGAACCATCCCACGTGGAAAATGGGGCAGCGCATCACCATTGATTCCGCAACCTTGATGAACAAGGGATTTGAGGTCATCGAGGCTTGTCGTTTGTTCAACTTGCCGCCTAGCCGGGTGCAGGTAATGGTGCATCCGCAATCCACGATTCACTCCATGGTCGAGTTCGTGGATGGCAGCATACTTGCTCAGTTTTCCGTGACCGACATGCGCCTCCCCATCCTCTACGCGCTGACCTATCCAGATCGCATTCCGTCGGAGATGCATTTCCCGGTCATGGACTTACGACATCTCGAATTTCTACCGCCGGATATGGAAAAATTCCCTTGTCTGGGTCTGGCTTACGAAGCGGCGGAGGCCGGGGGCGCAAAGACGGTTGCACTGAATGCCGCCGATGAAGTGGCAGTGGCAGCCTTTCTGCAGGGCCGTATCGCTTTCGACCATATTCCTGAAGTGGTCCGTGAAGTCCTTTCTGCAACTGAAGTGGGTAAGTTGGAATCTATAGAACAGGTGTTGGAAGCGGACGTCGCTGCACGGGAATTGGCCCGCGAAAGAGTCGAGCGCTTCGGAGGCCATCAGCCGGTGCCGGTGTCAAACGCAATGCGAGTCGAGTAGGAAAATCATATTATGTCTGGATTTCTAATTGCCGTAATCTCCGTTGGCGTGATTCTGGGATTCATGATCCTGATTCACGAGTTTGGACACTACGCGACCGCCAAGTTGCTGGGAGTGCGGGTCGAAGTCTTCTCTATCGGTTTTGGAAAGCGCCTGTTCGGCTTCCGCCGCGGCGACACCGACTACCGCATCGCGGCCATCCCGCTGGGCGGCTACGTAAAGATGTCGGGCGAGAACCCGATGGACGCCCGCACCAACGATCCGGGCGAGTTTATGTCGCACCCGCGATGGCATCGTTTCATCATCGCCATTGCCGGTCCGGCCATGAATATTCTGTTCGCGGTCGGCCTGCTGACCTGCGTCTACATGGTGCACTACGAGTATCCGGCGGTATTCGACGAGCCTGCGGTCGTTGGATATGTCGTGCAGGACACTCCCGCGGCGAAAGCCGGAGTCCAGGTCGGAGACCGCATCGTTCGTATTGACGGCATTCAGAACCCAACCTGGGAGCAGGAGTTTTTGCGGGAAGCTTTGAACCCCAACCAACCCCTTGAGGTCACCATCGATCGGGGCGGCCAGGTCCTCACCAAAACCATCGTGCCCGAGGCCTACGGCCCGAACCAGATGGGCTCCGCTGGATGGGAGCCGAAGGAACCCAGCTTTCCGATCACCGACCTGGAGTCGGGGATGCCGGCCGAAAAGGCAGGGATGAAGCTGGGCGACGAGATTATCAGTGTGGACGGACAACCGATCACCGGCCTTGCCGCCATGATCGAAAGCCTGAAGCGCACCCAGAGCAAGCCCATCCAAATGACGGTCAAGCGGGACGGCCAGTTGCTGAACTTCACGGTGCAGCCGGTGTTGTCCGACATTCGAGGCGATTCACGCTACCGTGTTGGTATCGGCAGCGCGCCCATGAAGGTGTCGGCACTCCCCTTCGCGGCTGCGTTTCGCCGCTCGGTGGAACAGAACAAGCAGGGCTCGCTCCTGATCCTGGAGCTGGTCCAGAAAATGATCCAGCGCAAGATCTCGATCCGCTCCATCGAAGGGCCAATCGGCATCGGACGCGCCGCCGGCCAAGCAGCCAGCAAGAAAGGCTGGACCCCGCTGCTCGAACTGACCGCCGGAATCAGCCTGAACCTCGGTATCTTCAACCTGCTGCCCATTCCCATCATGGACGGCGGAGTCATTCTGCTGCTGTTTGTCGAAAGCCTCATGCGCCGGGACATCAGCCTGAGGATCAAAGAGCGCATCTACCAGGCAGCTTTTGTGTTCCTGGTGCTGTTCGCGGTGATGGTGATCTACAACGACGTCCTGAAGATGCTGCCCAGCATTATGCAGAGGACGCCGTAAAACAGCTTTTAGCTGTTAGCTCTCAGCTTTCAGCTCAAAGCCTTGTCATCCCGACCGGAGCGACGCGGAGCGAGCGCAGTGGAGGGACCTTGCGTTTTCCTGAGCCGCACCTGTCCTTCCGCGCGAGGCATCAAGCCCGACACTCAAGCTAACTCATTCAACCGCCTTGGCTTAAGCACTGAAAGCTGAGAGCTGACAGCTGAGGGCTTCTTTTCCCCGTGTTAAAATAAAGCTTCCCCATGGCAGACATTCATCGCAGGAAATCCGTAACCGGCTCGATCGGCGGTGTGAGAATCGGCAGCGATGCACCAGTTGTGGTGCAGTCAATGACCAATACCGACACGGCCGATATTCCTTCCACGGTCAAGCAGGTCGCGGCACTGGCAAAGGCCGGGTCCGAGCTGGTGCGGGTAACGGTCAACAACGAAGAAGCCGCGGCTGCAGTCGCCCCCATCGTCGAGCAACTCGATGCCCAGGGAGTGCGCGTCCCTATCATCGGCGACTTCCACTACAACGGACACATCCTGCTGAAGAAGTATCCCGATTGCGCCCGGGCGCTCGCCAAGTACCGCATCAATCCCGGCAACGTCGGCATCGGACGCAAGGACGACAACAATTTCCGCACCATGATCGAAGTCGCGGTCGAGAACCAGAAGCCGGTGCGCATCGGTGTGAACTGGGGATCGCTCGACCAGGCGCTACTCACCAAGATGATGGACGAGAATTCGCTGCTGCCTGAACCGAAAGACGCCCGCGAAGTGACCATGGAAGCCATGGTGGTGAGCGCGCTGAATTCCGCCAGCCTGGCTGAGAAATACGGGCTGCGCCCCGATCAAATTATCCTCAGCGCGAAAGTCAGCGGAGTGCAGGACTTGATCGACGTCTATCGCTCGCTGGCCGCCCGCTGCAACTATCCTCTTCATCTTGGACTGACCGAAGCCGGCATGGGCGCCAAAGGGATCGTCGCATCCAGCGCCGCCCTGGGCGTATTGCTGCAGGAAGGCATCGGCGACACCATCCGCGTCTCACTCACACCCGCGCCCGGCGGTGACCGGACCGAAGAAGTCCGCGTGGGGCAACAGATTCTGCAATCGCTCGGCATTCGCAGTTTTACACCCCAGGTGACTGCGTGCCCGGGATGCGGCCGCACCACCAGCACTTTCTTCCAGGAAATGGCGCAGCAGATACAGTCATACCTGCGCGACCAGATGCCGGTATGGAAGGGACGCTACACCGGCGTCGAAGAGATGAAAGTCGCGGTCATGGGCTGCATCGTGAACGGTCCCGGCGAATCGAAGCACGCCAGCCTCGGCATATCGTTGCCCGGAACGTTCGAAGAACCGAAGGCGCCGGTCTACGTCGATGGCCGCCTGTTCACCACGCTGAAGGGCGACAAGATCGTCGCCGAGTTCATTCAGATTTTGGATGACTACGTAGAATCGCACTACGCCGCCAAAGAAGAACTCGCGGCAAGATAGCTTTCTAGTTCTTGCCTGGCCAAATACCCTCGATCTCTTGTCATTCCGAATCCGCTTTAGCGGTGAGGAATCTGTTTTTCCTCACCGGCTTCAGAGGCCGCTGCCAAAAGCAGATTCCTCACGCCTCTCGCCGCGCGAGCGCGGCTGCGAATGCGTTCGGAATGACAATGGATTTTCGTGTTCGAGATTAAGCCAGTAGCGGCAGGTTGGGATTCGCCATGTCGTCGTAGATCGGATCGGCGATCTTGCTCAGCTCTGGATAGTGCTTCAGCAGCGGCTCGGGCGCCTTCACACGCTGTCCTGTGATCATGTTCTTTAGCTGCAGCGCGTTCACTCCGGCCTTGCCTTCGAAGTGATTGTTGGTCACCACATACGTGACCTCGGCCTTGCCCGCGATACGGACGATCTTTTCTTTCCATCCCGCCAGTTCGGCTTCGCTGTAGAGATAGTTGTAACGATCGGCGCCGGTATCGGCGTCAAACCATTGATCATAATTTCGTCCGTGCAAACGCACGTATCCGACGGACGAAGTGACATGCTCTGTAGGTTCGAGCGAGCGGCCGAGCAGGGGCTGGTCAATGTTACAGAACGCAACATTTTTCTCATTGAAATATCGAATGGTCTCGGGGTTGTCCCAGCTGTCGTGCCGCACTTCGATCACACGTGGATATTCGATGAATTGTCTTATCAGGCGCTCGACATATTCGCGGTTGAGCGATGTGTTCTTGAATGAAACCGGAAACTGAATGAGCAGCGCGCCCAATTTCCCTTCTCCGGCCAGTGCCTCCAATCCCTCGCGCGCCAGCGCTTCATCCTCGTCATTCGGCCGGATGGAGGCGGCTGACGTGGGCTCCATGACGGCCATGGGATTGTGGGTGAACGAACGATGCAGCTTGGCAGTGAATCTGAAATCCGGATTCACCGCCTCCGCTTTCTTTACCCAGAGTTTGGCCAGATGCGGCTTGATGTGTCCGTAAAAAGAAGTGTTGATCTCGACCATGTCAAAGCAGCGCGCCAGAATTTCGAGGGGATGCTGCTTCCGATGCTGCATTCCGGGCGGGTAGAAGACTCCTTCCCAGTCTTTGTAAGACCAGCCAGCAGTGCCGATTCGGATTGGGGATGGTATGTCCAAGTAGCTTCGGAAGTTTAGATGCATGCAGACTAGCATAGGCGCAATTCTGCGGAAGCCTTTGAGCCGTACAGCGTGATCAGAGAGATTTACGATTCACGACGAAACGGGAAGGGCACGAGTTTACTCGTGCCGATTGGCGTCGAAAACTAGCCGCGATTCAGCGCCTGAGGCTGGCTGTAGCGCTCAAACAGCAAAACCCCAGGGGCTAAAGCCCTCGTACTTGCGCCATTTGTGGCACGGCTGAAGCCGTGCCCTTCCCTTCCTCAGATTATTGCAACCCGTCAGTAGAAAAGAAGAACGACCCAATACACCCCGGTAGGATAAGCCGCACTACGGGCGTAACAGGACCCAACCGCCACAGCGTGAAGCGAGGCGTTTCCGATCGCCTGAGACGCCTCGGATGGAATCGTTTGAGGTTGGGAAGTTGTGTAGCGTACGACCGTCCGACTGCGGGGCGCAGGAGTCTTCAGCGAATCAGCTTTGGCCATAGCACAGGCTGTGTCTGCGGCTTCCCTGCTGTCGAGACGTTCGAGTCCGCGCAGCCGCGCCTGCGAGCGGATGTGGTCGATACTCCGGCCTACGAGAACTTCTACTTCATCGTCGGAACGGTTGGGCAAGCTGTGTCCGAAATCCTGCGTGACGTAGAGCAACGACCCGCTACGCACAACGCTGAATCCGGCAACGTTGTAGTTTGCATTCAGCAGATTTGCGCGATGAGGCGGCGAATGCATCAGGTTGTCCTGTGCCTGGTCCACGCTGCCCGCGAAGGCCACATTCTCTCCGGCCTGGTCGAGACGAGTCTTGGTGTTGGCCGCCAGGCGGTCAACCAGATTGGGTTCTCCGGAAAACTGGTGCGAGAGTTTTCTCTGCACCGCCATGGTTGCGCCATGCTCTCGGGCGGCCTGGGTCAGTCCTTCATCTTTGTGCAACGGAGGAAGCCCGGCCTTGGCGCGGTCGCGGTTCGCCAGTTCGAGGAGACGGCGTTCCGCCTCGGCGTCGTAGGCAGGAGATGATTGAGAATCCGCGGCGTCAACGGCCTGTTGCTGCGCCGCGTGCAATACCGGAACCTCAAGCGTCACGACGCCAGTCGTCAGCAAAATCGCGAGAAACGCTATGAGGGCACGGGCCATGTGAGTCGTTTTGGTGCACACAAATGGATGCAAAATCAAACTTCCCCTTTGCTTCCCTCACGCTAGACCCTAAAATCATTGAGAGCACCTTACGATGGGGACATTCCTGCTAGGCATACTTGTCGTCGTGAACGTAGTACTTCTGATACTGCTTGCGGCCATATTTCGACGGACCACGGGTTCTTCGCAAACCACAGAAATAACAGAACTTGCCCAGCAGACGGCGCTGTTACACGATTCCCTCTGCCAGAAGTTCAACGATGCCACACTCAACATCGCGACTCGCCTGGAAAACACCAAGGGAGACTTACGCCAGGGCGTGACCGATCGTCTGACCCAGGGCTTCACCGAAATCCGAACTTCGGTGGAAGCTCAACTGAGCGGTGGACGCCGGGAACAGACGCACGATCTGCGCGAGGCCCGCACCGAACTGACCACGTCGCTGGCGCTGACGACTTCCCAGCTCAAAGTCGAATTTGAAAATCTCAATCAGAAGACGGCGCAAAGTCTCGATTCGATTCGAGACCGCGTCGATGCCAAGCTGCTCGCCATCACTGACCAAGTGCAGCTGAAGCTTGATCAGAACATCAAGGAAGGATTTGCTCATTTCGAAAAAGTGCAGCAGCACCTGAAGGCTGCGGAAGAGCAATTGCGCGAGGTGGGAGCGCTGGGACACTCCATCAACGATCTCAATAACATGCTCAAACTGCCGCATCTGCGCGGGCAGTTTGGCGAAGCCAGCCTGGAACGTTTGCTGTCTGATTTCTTGCCGGCCCACATGTTCGAGATTCAGTCATCCGCCGGCGACGGCAACGGCCGCGCCGATGCCGTCATCCAGTTTCCGGATCGACGCCTGCCCATCGACGCCAAATTTCCACGCGAGCAGGTGCTGGCGCTTTTTGAAAGCAACGTCGAGTCGGAGATTGAGGAAGCCCGGCACGAATTTGTGCGCGTGATGAAGGTCGAAGCCCGACGAATCAAGGCATACATCCAGCCTGAACACGGCACGACTGACATTGCGTTGATGTATCTGCCCAGCGAGACGCTCTACATGGAAGCCATCCGCAACCGCGAACTGGCCGACTGGCTCAACGCGCAGCACGTGTTTCCGGTGTCCCCCAATACTCTGCTGATGACTTTGCAGACCATCGCGCTGGTGCACAAATGGTACGAAGTCGCCAGCCGCTTCGAGAAGAGCCGACTGGAGCTGGCCAAGGCGCAAAAGTCGTTCGATCACTTCCAGAACCAGTTCGAAACTGTCGGCAAGAATCTGAACAAAGCGCAGGAAGCTTTCGAAACCGCGCAGCGGCATCTCAAGACCTACCGCGGTCGTGTCACCGCACTCAGCGGGCAGGAGCAGCTAGAGCTCGATACGGCAACCGCCGCAGCGGCGAAGGACGATGAACCGACCCTGCCGCTGACCGATAAAGCGAGTGCCTAGCTTATGTAGGGCGGACACTCTTGTCCGCCGATTTTGACGTTGGCTTCTTCATTTGGCGTGGGCATCCCATTGGTCTTGAACACCTGAGATCAAAATCAAAATCAAAGGCGGCGGACAAGAGTGTCCGCCCCACACCTTAGATTCCGACTTCAATACGAGAGCGCGGATCGAGCAAATCGCGGAGCGCGTCCCCGATGAAATTGAACGACAGCACCGCGAGCATCACCGCGAGCGCGGGAAAGAGCACGAGGTGCGGCGCGTCGAACAAGTGGGCACGCCCATCGTTGAGCATTGCGCCCCAACTGGCGGTTGGAGGAGCCACGCCCAGGCCCAGAAAGCTCATCGTGGCCTCGGCGAGAATCGCTCCCGCCATGCCGATCGCAGCCTGCACGATCACCGGCTGAATAATATTGGGAAGAATGTGGCGAACAATCACGCGCAGATCGCTCGCGCCCAGGGCGCGGGCAGCTTCCACAAACTCGCGTTCGCGCGCCGCCAGGACTTGTCCCCGAACCAGGCGAGCGTAGCCGACCCATCCACCCAGGGAAAGCGCCAGCACAAGATTGAAGATTCCCGGACCGCGGAAAGCCACAAAGGCAATGGCCAGCAGAATTCCAGGGAATGAGAGAAATGCATTCATCACGACAACGTTAAAAAAACGGTCGATGTTTCCGCCGTAGTAGCCGGCGATCGATCCTACGATGAGGCCAAGGGCGAGCGAAAGCGCGACCACAGAGCTACCGACCAGCATGGAAATACGCGAGCCGTAGATGAGGCGGGAAAAAATATCGCGGCCGAGTTCATCCGTACCGCACCAGTGCGCGGAAGACGGCGGCGACAGGCGCGTGGGCAGATCGATGTAGGCAGGATCCTGAGGCGCGATCCACGGAGCGAACAGAGCAAAGATCACGAAGATGATGACCAACACCACCCCCGCGGTGGCCAGCGGGTTGTGACGTGCGGCGCGGGGCAGCGAGATGGAGAGAGTGGACAAGATCAAAAGTTTAAGGCACGCAAACCAACTTGCACGGCGATACGAACTATTTTCAGGAAGAAGCTACCATATCTCAAGCTGCACCTTGCGGTAGTTATTGATCACTTCAAAATCGACGCGATTGGAGGTTATCAAGCGGGCACCATAAGAGCGTGCAGTGAGAGCAATGAGCAAGTCGAAGTGCATGTCGCGTAGCTTGCCTGCAGTAAAACCCCGATCACTGTGAATCCTTCCAAGAATCTGGCCCGATTCCAGCCAATTTTTTTCTGTGGGAGTCAGGATGGGGTGGTTCCTGGCCAGTGTTCGCAGGAATTCCCACTCCGCTGGCTTGGTGGCACCACGCCACAACTCAGCGAGAACCACAGAACATGTCCGGATGAGGCCGGTGACCGATTGCATTCTATGTTGGTGTCGTCCAGTTCGCAGATCATCAATGAGGACGGAGGTGTCGAAAATGACGAGGTCACTCACCGTGACCTGCGAACGAAAGTTTTCCCGCGTTCTTCTTCATTAACTTTTTGAAGCGCTTCAGCGCAACAATCTCCCGGAGCGCGACATGGACGGCCTCGGTGCGAGATTTAACTCCGAGGACCTTCGCCGCTTCGTCAGCCAGATGAGTATCCAGACGAATAGATGTCAAGGTCACAGCCATAGTGTCACCTCAATTCTTGCATATACAGTTTAGAATGTATGTATATACAAGTAAAGATCACTGCCTGATTCGCGGGTTCGCCACTGAATACAGCAAATCCGTCAAAAAATTCACCGCCACATACGTCAATCCAATCGCCAGGATGCATCCCTGCACCAGATAGTAGTCGCGATTGGAAATGGCCTGTATGGTTAACCGCCCCACGCCGGGACCGGAGAAAATTGTCTCGGTCACGATAGCGCCGGCCAACAGCGCACCAAACTGCAATCCCAGAACCGTAATCACAGGGATCATGGCATTGCGCAGGCGTGGCCGTAAACCACTTTGCGTTCGGACAATCCCTTGGCGCGAGCAGTGCGGATGTAATCCTGACCCAACTCCTCCAGCATGGAAGTACGCACCATGCGGGTGAGGATCGCAGCCAGCGCTCCACCCATGGTGATCGCCGGCAGAACCAGGTGTGCCACGCCGCCCGCACCCGAAACTGGCAGCCAGCCCAGCTTGATGGCGAAAATCAAAATCAGGATGGGTCCCAGCGCGAAGTTTGGAAATGACAGACCGAACAGGCTGACTACGCTTAGCAGTCGGTCATCCCAGCGGTTGCGGCGTTGCGCCGACCGCACTCCGGCCGGAACTGACAGCAGTACCGCCACCAGCAGAGCCGCCAAGGTCAACTGCAGAGTGTAAGGATAACGCTGGGCAATCAGGCGGGTAACGCTCTGGTTAAAACGTACCGATGGGCCGAGATCGCCGTGCAGCACGCCTTTCCAGTAATTCAGATATTGCTGGCCCAGCGGAAGATCGAGGCCGTAGGCGTGGCGTGCAGCCTGAACGTCGGTGACCGGAGCGCCTTCTCCCAGCATTTGAAGAATGGGGTCGCCGGGTACTAAATGAATAAGAAGGAACACGAGCGAGACTACCAGCCAGATCACTGGCAGGGTGTACAGGACTCGTAGGGAGAGGTATCGGAGCATTTATTGTTCTGCCGGCCTGCTTTTTTTAACCCCAGTTTTTAGTTTTTGGTTCTCGGTTCTCAGTCTCCTGCCTGGGGGACGGGTTTGTGCTCCAGCTTTTCAATTTTGACTTTGGCGATACGGTGGCCTTCGATCTCCTGAACGGTGTAGCGGTGCCCTTCATATTCGAAGGTCTCACCTTGGCGCGGGATTCGCTGCAGGCGGGCGAGGATGAAGCCGGCCAAAGTCTCGAAGCCGGAATCGCGAGGCAGCGAAAGTTGATATTGCGATTCCAGATCACGAATGCTGACCGATCCTTCTAGGACGACCGCGATCTCCCCTTCGACCAGGGCTTGCTGGATGGGGGCGATGTCAAATTCGTCTTCGATTTCGCCAACGATCTGCTCCAGCACATCTTCGACCGTGATCACCCCGGCGGTCGAGCCGAATTCATCTACCACGACGGCCAGGTGCCGCTTGCGCTCTTTGAATTCCTCGAGCAGCTCGGTCAGTACTTTGGTCTCAGGGACGACGAGCACATCATGCATGATCTGGCTGATTTTCATGGACGAGACTCGCGCTGCGACCGGTTGATCGGGAGCGTTAGTCAGGCGGAGGCGGGTCCAGCGCATCAGGTCTTTGGCGTAGAGGACGCCGACGATGTGTTCGGGGCCGCGCTGAGGGTCGTAGACCGGAACCCGCGAATGTTGTTCCTCGACCACGCGGGAGAGGGCGTCGGAAATCGTGAGATCGCCCGGTAGCGAGAAAATGGCCGGACGGGGCACCATGACTTCGCGCACGGTGATGTTGTCCAATTCCAGCGCGTGATGGATCATTTCTTCCTGGAAGGGCGGAATCTCACCAAACTGCCGGCTGGCAGTCACAATCAGCTTGAGCTCATCGGGTGAATGTACGGGGCCCTCTCGGATCCGGCGGGACCCGAGCGCCCGCAGCACCCAGCCAGCTGCCCGGCTCATAAGGAATAGCAATGGGCGCATGACCGTCAGGAAGACGTCCATGGGAGCGGCCACCGCCAGCGCAACCTGCTCCGACCGTTGCAAAGCCAGAGATTTGGGAACCAGTTCGCCCAGGATGACGTGGAGGCAGGTGATCAGGACAAAAGAGACGAAAATTGCTATGCCATGAGCGTAAACCGAGGCGTGCGGAACGTCCTGGACCGGACCGAGCATCATCTGGGCCAACAGAGGCTCACCTACCCAGCCCAGGGTCAGGCTGACAATGGTGACTCCCAGTTGGACGCCGTTTACCACTTCGTCCAGGTTGCGGTGCAGCTTTTGCACGATGCGGGCGCCAATGCGCCGGGACGCGATCAATTGCTGGATACGGGTATCGCGCACGCTGACGAGGGAGAACTCCGCGGCAGCGAAGAATGCGTTGGCCGCCACCAGGAGCAGGATGAGAAACACCCGCAGCAGCACGTATGCAATCATGGAACGGTAATTCTAACATTCCAAAGAGAAATGGTAGCTCCTCGAACGCTAACGGCCTGTCGAATAAGGGTAATGGCGGCGGCCTGGCGCCAATCCTATGGGTTCTCTGCTTCCATTTCGAGGTTTCCGGGGTCTAATCTGTTCCAGGGTGTTTTTTGTTGAGGTTTTTGTTTGGCCAGGAATCAGAATCTTCCGACAAATAATCTCTGGAACAAACTACATATCTTGTTCGTAACCTATAGCGACGCGGGCACTATTCACTCAGGAGGCAGATGTGCACGGGAACGGTAGCAGCAAGAAGCGAAAGAAACGGCTGATTTATGGCGGCATCGCACTCTTAATCGTCCTCCTGATCGCCGGTGGGCTCATCGCGGCCACTCATGGCGGCACCAAGATCGACCCTTCGAAACTGCAGAAGGTGGAGAAGGGCGACCTGGCCAAAAGCGTGGTCGCCACCGGCAAAGTCACCCCGATCACCAAGGTCGAGGTGAAATCGAAGGCCAGCGGAATCGTCAAAAAGCTGCTGGTGGACTATGGCGATAAAGTCAAGAAGGGCCAATTGCTGGCCCAGTTGGACAAAGAAGAAATCGAGGCGCAGGTCGAACAGTCCCGCGCCGCCGCCGAGGCCGCCGAGGCCACCCTGAAGGGTTCCGAAGCCGACTTTGAGCGGGCGAAGGTAGATGCCGAGGGGCCGGATGTCCCCCTGCTCAAACGAGCCTACGAGCGCGCCATCGGGATGGCGAAGGAGGGGGTAGTCTCTACTTCAGCCCTGGAAGACGCCCAGAAAAACTACGAACTGGCGTTGAATAAGCAGAACGTGTCGAAAGCGCAGGTCACGGTCCTCAAAGCGAAGATTGCCCAGTCCCAGGGACAACTGGCACGGGACCGTGCCACCTTGAAACAACTCGAAGAGCAGCTGAGTTACACCGACATTGAGTCACCGATCGACGGAATCGTCCTGTCGCGTGACGTGGAAATGGGCGACGCTGTCAGCTCTATTCTGGTTCTGGGCTCGGCCGCAACCCTGGTCATGACCCTGGGAGATACCAGCCAAGTTTATGTGAAGGGCAAGGTTGACGAGAGCGACATCGGGAAGGTCTACCTGGGCCAGCCGGCGCGAATCAAGGTCGAATCCTTCAAGGACAAGACCTTCAACGGCGTAGTCACCAAGATTTCGCCGATGGGTGTGGAAAAGGACAACGTCACTACCTTTGAAGTACGAGTGTCCATCAACAACCCGGGGGGCGAATTAAAGGCCGAAATGACCGCCAACGCTGAAATCATCCTGGAAGAACACAAGAGTGTGCTGCAGATTCCCGAGGGCGCGATTATTTACGACAAGGACAAGAAAGCGTCGGTCGAAGTTCCCGACGCCAGCGCCAAAGACGGCAAGAAGAAGATGGCGGTCAATATCGGCATCTCCAACGGCGCCAAAACCGAGCTTCTGAGCGGGCTCAAAGAAGGCGACCAGGTGGTGCTGCAGTAAAGGCCGGTCATCTCGCGGGTGCGCAAATGGTTTCTTTGCGTACTTTGCGATTCCTTAGCGGCCTTTGCGGTTAAGGTCTTTACGCAAAGGACGCAAAGAACGCCGCGAAGAACGCAAAGACTAAAGCCCAGGATTTTTTACCCGGCCCCGAAATTACGCAACCGCACGCGAATTAGAATTCTGACTTGCGGAGATACCATGAAACGCCGCTTCGCTGCTCCCTTACAGCATTCTGTCTCGTTCGTCGCTGGTCTGACCCTCGCAGTTCTGATCTGCCTTTCGGCCCAGCCCGCCGCTGCGGCCTCGGAAGGCTCGTTCCAGCGTGCCTTGCAGGTGACCGGGCCGGTCCATCTCGATTTGAGCACGGGCTCGGGCAACGTCGAAGTGCGCACCGGCAATTCGGACCAGGTGCGCGTGACCGGGCACATCCGGGCCTCGGAATGGTTCGGAGGTAACGTCGACGAGAAGATCAAACGGCTGGAAGCGAACCCTCCGATCCAGCAGAGCGGCAATGACATTCGCATCGGCCACGTCGACGATCCAGAGTTAAGGCACAACATTTCCATCAGCTACGAAGTGATCGTCCCTGCCGAAACCGACTTGCGTGTCCAAACGGGCTCGGGTGATCAGAAGGTGGAGGGCATTCGAGGTCCGCTCGATGTCAACTCCGGCTCGGGAGGTCTTAAAATCTCCTCCATCGGTGACCGGGTGCACGCCGAAACCGGTTCCGGCGATATCGACATCAACCGGGTGAAGGGCAACGTACACGCCAAGACCGGCAGCGGCTCCATCGACGCCAGCGAAATTGCAGGTGCTTTCGAGGCCAACAGCGGCAGCGGGCACATTACTCTGCAACAGACCGCGCCTGGCTCGGTCCGGGTGGACACCGGCTCCGGAGGCATGGAACTGCACGGAGTGGAAGGCTCGCTCGAAGCCAAGGCCGGCAGCGGAACCATTCAAGCCGAAGGCAGTCCAACCGGCGCGTGGTCTCTGCACACCGGTTCAGGGGAAGTGAACCTGAAACTACCATGGAATGCCGCGTTTGATCTCGACGCCCACACCAGCTCTGGATCCATTTCGATTGACCAGCCTCATTCAGTCCAAGGCTCGATCGGACGCAAGGAAGTCCGCGGCCGGGTCGGCGGTGGCGGCGTGCCCGTAGAGGTGGAGACTGGATCGGGAGATATTCAGATCAGATAGCAGTCGTCAGTCTTCAGTCGTCGGTCGTCAGCCAAGATAAGTCATCGGTCGTTAGTCGTTGGCCAATCCATTGTGCCCTTTGCAGAAATCGTCCGCCCCCTTTGGGTCAAAAGTCCCAAACCAAAAACAGCGTAAGAAAAAGGTTCGGTAGCCGACAGAATGGATTGGCTAACGACCGACGACTGAAGACTGACGACTGCTCCCGAGTTACCTCCGTTCCTTGACTCCACCCCTCTGACGGGTTACTTTCGGCATTTCCGGGATAACTCTGTCTGCAAGCGAGGGGAAAGTGGCGCAACGTCCGATCATCACGCTGACTACCGATTTTGGGCTCAACGATCATTTCGTGGGGACAATTAAAGGCGTCATTCTCAACATTTCTCCAGAGATCGAGATCGTCGACATCAGCCACTCGGTGCAGGCCTTTGACGTCCTGGATGGCGCGCTTACGATTGCCCAAGCCTATTCGTACTTCCCTTCCGGAACGGTACACATGGTGGTGGTTGACCCGGGAGTGGGAACGGCACGACGGCCGATCCTGGTCACCAGCGACCGGCATCACTTTGTGGCGCCTGACAATGGCGTGCTCTCGATGGTTTACGCCAAAGAGGAGCGGCTGCATATTCGCCACGTCACGGCCGAGCACTACTCCCTGCAACCCATTAGCAATACCTTCCATGCGCGCGATATTTTCGCGCCGGTCGCCGCCTGGCTGGCAAAGGGAGTTGATCCGGAAAAGTTCGGCGATGAGATTTCAGACTTCGTCCGCTTCAATCCGCCCAAGCCCAAGTCGGTGAACGGCAACACCCTGCGCGGTGTGATCCTGAAGGTGGACCGCTTCGGCAACCTGGTCACCAACATCACTCCGCAGGACGCTCCCATGCTCTTTGGAGCGGCGCCCGCTCCGTTCAAGTTGGTAGTAGGCAAGCACGAGATTGCGTCAATCCTGCCCAACTATTCGGAAGGCTCGCCAGGTGAAGTGTTCGGGATCCTGGGCAGCATGGGCTATCTGGAAATCGCCGCCAATCGCGGCTCAGCAGCGAAAATTATCGGCAGCGGCAAAGGCAGCGAAGTAACCATATCTCTGGAAGGCGCTGCCGCGGCAGGAAACGGCAACTAGTAAGACTGTGTGGCGCGGGCGCCCTCGCCCGCGAGATTCCAGCAAAACGTCAAAAGCCGCGGGCGAGGGCGCCCGCGCCACACAAGCATTATGGTCGCTTCTGTGCAGGATGGACGTAGCGTTCAATTTCACCCGTCCACTTAAGAAAGCGCCAGAGATTGCTGCGCTCCCGCCACATGAATTCCCAAAATTCCAGGAACCCGATCTGCTGCATCTTGACTCCGCAGTAGGTCTCGACTCGCCACAAAAGATACGGGCTACGCCAGGGGGTGAGCCGGTGTCCACGGGTCGCGTTCCAGAGAAATCGAAGCATGTTGCGCATCGTTAATTTCTGAGTATAGCCCGGACCTATCAGCCAGGATCGGTTTTGCGGCCGGATCTTCAAGAAACCAGTTACTAGTCTCGAGTTCCCGGTTCTCAGTTGAGACCTGTTAAGATTTTCGCTTCATGACCAGCGCCCGCGAGAAAGCTGAAGACCATTACTACGCCGCCCTCGATCTGGTTGCCGAGGGCGAGCAGGAGCGTGCCCTGGCGGAATACCAGCAGTCTCTGGCGGCCGATCCTGTCTTTACGGAAGCCATGCACGGCATGGCCCGCACCCTGCAGGACCTCAATCGCCTGGATGAAGCCATCGCCGTGGCAAAACGAATCGCCGAACTCGACCCCGACGATGTACTGGCTTACACCAGCCTGTCCGTCCTATATCAGAAAAAAGGCATGATTCCCGAGGCCGAAGCCGAGGCGAACAAAGCCAGAATCCTGGGATGGAAGCAGCAACTGAAAGGCAGTCGTTAGTCCTCGGTCGTCAGTCGTCAGCAAATCCACTGCGGTGAGGATTGGCTGAAGACTGAGGACGACTACAGTTCGTACTTCTTCGCCAAATGCCGGAACGACCGATACGAAATCTTTAGCACTTCTGCCGCCCGGGTCTGCACTCCGTTTGATTGGGCCAGCGCTGCGAGCAATAGAGAGCGCTCAATGTCGGCGACGTACTTTTCCATGTCTACGCCTTCCGGCAAGACTGAGCCTGGGGAAACTGCTCCGCCCACTCCAGCCGCCGCTGCCCTTGCTTTTGAGCGTTCGGCGGGGAGTTCGACAGTCAGCTCTTCTCCGGCCTCCAGTGCGACCGCGCGCTCGATGGTGTTTTCCAACTGGCGGACGTTACCCGGCCAGTCGTAGCCGCAGAGCGCTCCCAGCGATTGCAGGTTCACGCGCATGATGTTCTTGCCAGCAGCGGGAGCGTATTTCTTGAGGAAATGATTGACCAGGAGCGGAACATCCTCGCGCCGTTCCCGCAGCGGAGGGACGGAAACCGGAATCACGCTCAACCGGTAGTACAGGTCTTCGCGAAAGGTATTCTCCGCGACCTGTTTGTCGAGATCGCGGTTGGTGGCCGCAATCACCCGCACGTCGATAGGAATCTCTGTAGTGCCTCCGACCGGGCGCACGCTGCGCTCCTGCAGCACTCGCAGCAGTTTGACCTGCATGGTCAGCGTCATCTCGCTGATTTCGTCGAGGAAGATGGTGCCCTGGTCCGCAACCTCGAACAGGCCGCGCTTGTTCTGGTTGGCGCCGGTGAAAGCGCCCTTCACATAGCCAAACAATTCGCTTTCCAGCAGGGTTTCAGGAAACGCTCCGCAGTTGATGGAGACGAAGGGCTCGCTGGCCCGGGGTGAGCACACATGCACCGCCCGCGCCACCAGTTCCTTTCCGGTGCCGCTCTCGCCGTAGATCAAAATCGTACTTTGCGTGGACGCCACAGTCCGAATGGTCTGCTTCAGCTTTTCCATGGCTGGGCTAGCGCCTACGATATTGCCCAGAGAGTTGCGGGTGGCGGCGTCCCGTTTGAAAGCAAAATTCTGCCGGCTCAGCGTCATCTTCTCGAGAGCGCGATTGATAGCCAGCTTGATCTCGTCCACCAGGCCCGGGGACTTGCGGATGTAATCTGTGGCTCCGCCTGCCTTCACCGCTTCCACAGCCGCCTCGTAATCGTCCACCGCGGTAATCAGAATGACCGCCGAGTCGGGTGAAACCTGGTGCGCGTAGCGCAGCACCTCGATGCCATCGGTATTCGGCATCTTGATGTCGGTGACCACCACATCGTAGAGGGCGCTTTCGAGTTTCCTCTTCGCATCCTCTCCCGACTTTACGGTTTCGACTTTGTGGCCGTCGCGGCGAAGGGCGATGTCCAGCATCTCGCAGATAGAGCGCTCGTCGTCGCAAACCAGAATGTTACCCATGCGCTCTGCCTCCGGTGCTTGCCGCCACGCTCCGTCCGGCGTCGGGAAGGAGTTCAGGTTTCGCGGCTGGCCGTTTTGCTGGCAGGCTCTGTACCGCCGCCAGGCGGCGCAGCCGGAGGACGAAGACGCTGCCCTCACCAACTTTGGAGCGCGCCCAAACCTTGCCCTCATGGGCCTGCACGATCTGATACACGATAGCCAAACCTAATCCGGTGCCGCCTTCAAACTGCGACTGAAAGGGCTCGAAAATCTTCTCCACCAGCTGCCGGCTCATGCCGGGACCGGTGTCAGCGAAGTTCACTTGCCAGTCCTCGCCCGCCTGTTCCAGGGAGACGGTGAGCACTCCGCCCGAACTCATGGCGCGGACTGCGTTCTGGCAAAAATTCCAGAACACCTGTTTGATCTTGTCGCCGTCGGCCATGGTCAAGGCTTCATTGAAGTTGTATTTCCGCTCGATGCGTATGCCCGTGTTCTCCGCCACCAGCCGGTGCTCCAGCAACGTCAGGGTGTCTTCGAGCAGAGGCAGCAGATCGACGGAAGCGAAGCGATACTGCTTGCCTCGGGAGTAAGCCAGAAAATCGGTAATGATGCCGTTCAGCCTCTCCGATTCCCGGGTCACGATCTGCAGCAATTGGCGATGTTCCTCGCTCAGGTCGGCAATACCAGAGAGCATGCTCACCGATCCGGCGATCGAAGTCAGCGGATTGCGGATCTCGTGCGCGATTGCGGCCGCCAGCCTGCCCACAGCAGCCAGCCTGTCCTGAATCCTCAGATCCCGTTCCAGGCGCCGGATTTCAGTCAAATTGTCAAAAGTGTAGACGTAGCCAATGTCATTCCTGCCGGGGACCGATAGCGTGGTCGCCGTCACGCGGAAAGTCTTACAGAATCCATTCGACGCCACAAAGCGAACTTCCCCGGTGGCCCGGTCCGCATCGACGGTGGGCAACGGGTCAAGAAAGAGCTGGCTGACCAGCTGACCCAGAATTTCGTTTTCCGAACGTTCAAACAACTTCTGCGCCGCGGTATTCGCCAGCGTGATGTAACCGTCGAGCCCGGTGGTGATGAGCCCGCCGCTGATGGACTGAATAATATTTTCGTGCAGCGCTTGCAAGTCCTCCAGCGCTCCCCGCGTGTGCTTCAGCTTTACGTCAACCTGGCGCAATTTCGCCGCCAGCAATCCCGCCAGGTATGCGACTGCAAGGTAGCCGAACAGATTGACGAAGATGATGGCCTGCAACGCACCCAAACCGGGATGGGTCGTGGAATAGGAAGGAATGAACCCGAAGTAGGTCAGTTCCAGAACCGCGACATACAGAATGAAGGCCAGCGCGCCGGTCAGATAGGCCCACGTCCTCGGCAGCAGAATGCAGGCAACAATAATGACCAGCGGATAAAAGAAGTTCAGCGAACTATCGACTCCGCCGGTGGCATACACCAGCAAGGTAACCATCAACAGGTCGGTGATGACTTGCAGCAGCGACTGAATGCGCCGTTCTTCCCAGAAAGAAAGCAGAAGTACGTAAAAGACC
This sequence comes from Terriglobia bacterium, assembly GCA_963812835.1. Taxonomy (GTDB): domain Bacteria; phylum Acidobacteriota; class Terriglobia; order Terriglobales; family Acidobacteriaceae; genus JAIQFF01. The sequence goes on along the minus strand of CAWEWN010000002.1, from coordinate 2,242,992 downwards.
GAAACCGCGTACCACAGCGAGATCACACTGATAAAAAGGCGCAGAGGAAATGGATTCGGAGTCAGCCGGGCAATCGCCAGCTCGATGGCGAACAGCAGGGTCAGAATAATGATTCGGACCTTGACCAGCCAGGCCAGCCAAAGCCGTTCATCGAAAATGGATTGCATGCGAGACCTGTTGCAGTCGTCAGTCATCAGTCGTCAGTCGTCAGAAAGAGCTGAAGACTGAAGACCGACGACTGACGACTGCTCTTGTAACTAGCCTGCCAGTTTGGCGATCATCGAGAACAGAGGCATGTAGAGCGAAATGACGATGCCTCCGATCATGACGCCCAACAGACCGATGATGACCGGTTCCAACATGGCCAGCATGTCCTTGGTGGCGGAATCGACTTCGTCTTCGTAGAAGTCGGCGATTTTCTGCAACATGGCATCCATCGCGCCGGTAGCTTCGCCGACACCGATCATCTGGGTCACCATGTTGGGGAACACTCCCGATTCCCGCAGAGGATCAACGATGGTGCGGCCTTCTTCGATGGCCTTGCGCACCTTCATCAGCGCCTCTTCAAGGACAGCGTTGCCTGAAGTCTTGGCGGTGATGCTCAGGCCTTCAAGAATTGGAACGCCCGACGTAATCAAAGTTCCCAGCGTCCGGGTAAAGCGTGCCACCGCGATCTTGCGCAGGAGAACGCCCAGAATCGGCATCTTAAGCAATGCGTAGTCGAAGTAGTACCGGCCCTTGGGATTCTTGCGAATTTGCTTCATTCCGAAAACGATGCCGACCACGCCGATGATGAAAAACCACCAGAATTGGCCGACAAATGCGCTGAGTCCCATCACGATGCGGGTGGGCAACGGCAGGGCGACGCCCAGTCCGACAAACAGGTTGGAGAAAATTGGAACCACCCACTTCAGCAACGCGCCGACAATCAGGAACGCCAAACTGACGACCGATACCGGGTAGATCAAAGCTGACTTGACCGCCGCCCGCAACTTGACCGCCTTTTCGATATAGATCGCCAGGCGTTGCAGGATGATGTCCAAAATACCGCCAGTTTCGCCGGCCTCGATCATGTTGGTGGTGAGGTCGTCGAAGATCTTGGGATAGAGCTTCATCGCGTTGGCCAGCGTTGCGCCGCCTTCTACGGTGGTGCGCACGCCAGTCAGCGTCTTCTGGAAATTTGGGTTCTCCTGGTTCGCGGCCAGAATCTCAAGACACTGCACCAGGGGAAGACCAGCATCGATCATGACCGAGAACTGCCGGAAGAAGATGGCAATGTCCTTGGTCTTGACCTTGTTCATGCCGAGGCTCGGCATGACGAATTCCTTGCCCTTTTCCCGGATGGGTCCAGGTGTGATGCGCTCTTTGCGCAACTGGCTGGTCAGCGATTGTTTGTTGACCGCAGTACGCTCGCCGGAAACTTTTTGACCGGCCTCGTTCTTTCCTGAAAACGTAAAAACTGGCATGGTACGTCTCCTCGCTGCAATTCTTTTTTTCCCGGGACGCCTTCTGTCGGTTTCCCGGATCCCCTGCCCCGCTACTACGACCGGCGTTGGGGACTCCGTCCTAATTCGCCACTCTAGTGCTTACCAGCAGCACCCTTCGCCATGGTCCCGGGCTGGTTACGATTCAAGCCCGCGCCGCGATTGATCATTTCCGTCAACTCGTCAGTATTGCTGGAACGGGCCATGGCAATTTCCATCGTGATCTTTTTCTGGAAATACGCCGTCGCCAGCGCCTGGTTAAAGGTCTGCATTCCGAACTTGTCCTGACCGGACTGCATGGAAGAGTAGATCTGGTGAATTTTGTCTTCGCGGATCAGGTTGCGGATAGCTGCATTCGGAACCATGATCTCCATGCACATCGCGCGGCCCTTGCCGTCCGCTGTGGGCAGCAGGCTTTGGCACATGATCCCTTCGAGTACCAGCGACAACTGCGCCCGAATCTGGGGCTGCTGGTGAGCAGGAAACACGTCGATAATTCGGTTGATGGTTGAAGATGCCGAGTTGGTGTGCAGCGTGCCGAAGGTCAAGTGACCAGTTTCAGCGATACGCAGCGCCGACTCGATGGTTTCCAGGTCGCGCATTTCGCCGATCAGCACCACGTCCGGGTCTTCACGGAGGGCGGCGCGCAAAGCGTCGGCGAAACTCTTGGTGTCAGCATGCAATTCGCGCTGGTTGACCACGCAGTTCTTGTTCATGTGCACGAATTCGATCGGGTCCTCGATGGTGAGGATGTGATCGTGGCGTTCGCTGTTGATCTTGTCGATCATGGCGGCCAGAGTGGTCGACTTGCCTGATCCGGTCGGACCTGTCACCAGCACCAACCCGCGAGGCTTGTCGCACAGCTTGGTCACAATCGCCGGAAGTCCCAACTGGTTGAATGACTTGATCTCGAACGGAATCAGACGGAAGACGGCCGAGGTGGCGCCGCGCTGGTTGAACGTGTTAGCGCGGAAACGGGCCAGACCCTTCAGGCCGAAAGAGAAGTCGAGTTCCAGATTTTCTTCGAAGCGATGCTTCTGCGAGTCCGTCATGACGCTGTAGGCCAGTTGCTTGGTTTCGGCCGGCGTCAACTGCGGCAGATCGAGTGGCACCAGGTGTCCGTGCACGCGAATCTGCGGCGGTGAGTTGGTGGTTATGTGGAGGTCGCTTCCCCCCATCTCCAGCAGCCTTTTCAACAGATCACTTAACGAAAGCGACATAGATTTTCCCTTTCCTTCCCAAACTCTAGTGAATAGTCTCGCGTGCCACTTCTTCGAGCGTGGTGAAGCCGGCGGCAACTTTGATCAGACCGCTGCGACGCAGCGTGATCATGCCGCGCTCGATCGCCTTTTTCTTCAACTCGAGCGCTGAAGCGCCCACCAGGACCAGTTCCTTGATCTCGTCATCCACTTCCATAACTTCGTACAGACCGGTCCGGCCTTTGTATCCAGTGTTGTTGCAGACTCCGCAGCCTTTGCCCTTCTTGATCTTGACCGTCTTGGCTTCTTCCGGCGTGTATCCTTCTTCGATCAGCGCCTGTACCGGCATATCAATCACTTCGGCACACTCACCGCAGATGCGACGCACCAGTCTCTGCGCGCAAATCAGGTGGACGGAAGTCGCGACCAGGAACGGTTCAATACCCATGTTCATCAGGCGGGTGATGGTTTCCGGAGCGCCGTTGGTGTGCAGCGTGGACAGCACGAGGTGGCCGGTAAGGGCGGCCTTGATGGCAATTTCAGCGGTTTCAAAGTCGCGGATTTCACCGACCAGAATGATGTTCGGGTCCTGCCGCAGGAAAGCGCGTAGTGCGGCCGCGAAGTTCAACCCGATCTGTTCCTTCATCTGCACCTGGTTGACTCCGGCCAACTGAAATTCGACCGGATCTTCAGCCGTCATGATGTTGGTATCGGGCGTGTTCAGGCGCGCGATGGACGAATACAAAGTATTGGTCTTGCCTGATCCCGTTGGGCCAGTGACAAGCACCATGCCGTAGGGTTTCAGAATGGCTTTCTCAAACTTGGTGAGTGATTCCTGCTCGAAGCCTAGCTTGGTCATGTCGAGACGCAGGTTCTCTTTGTCGAGCAACCGCATCACGATCTTTTCGCCCCACAGCGTGGGTAGCGTGCTGACGCGGAAGTCGAGCTGCTTCTTGCGTCCGCCCAGGCTCATCTTCAGCATGATGCGGCCGTCCTGCGGCAGGCGCTTTTCGCTGATGTCCAGCTTGGACATGATCTTCACGCGCGAAATGATGGCGTCTTTCAACTTCAGCGGCGGCGACATGATGCTCTGCAGCACGCCGTCAATACGGAAGCGCACACGGAATTCTTTTTCGTAAGGCTCCATGTGAATGTCGCTGGCTCCGCGCTTCACAGCATCGGTCAAGACCAGGTTGACCAGCTTCACAATCGGAGCTTCGTCGGCCGCCCGCTCCAGGTCGGCCAGTTCCATCTCCGCTTCTTCGGACTGCAACTCGACGTCAGCATCGCTGACTTCGGTCATGGACTGCATGACCTGTTCGAGATCTTCCTGCTGCGTCGTGCCGTACGCCTTCTCGATGCCTTCGAGGATCGAACTCTCGGACGCGACCACCGGCTCGATGTTGAAGCCGGTCATGAACTTTATGTCGTCCATGGCGAAGACGTTGGTCGGGTCCACCATGGCGATGGTCAGCGAAGCCCCTACGCGGCTCAACGGCAGAATCTGGTAACGCTTGGCAGTCTCGAATGGAATCAGTTTTACGACGGAAGGATCAATTTCAAAGTAGGAGAGATTGATGGCGGGCACGCCGTACTGGCGAGAGAGAAAGTTGGTGACGTCCTCGTCCGTCAGAAAACCCAGCTTGACCAAAGCCGAGCCCAGACGACAGTTGGTCTCTTTCTGGACCTTCGTCGCCTCCACCAACTGCTCTGAGGTGATGACCTTCTCTTTGACAAGAAGATCACCCAGCCTTTGAGACATACCTCGATCTCCTATCTGTGCGTCAGATAATTTCGGACTGCGAATGCGGCGCGACTACAACTGCTTTTTCGAGGGGAGAAGTTGCAGCCTATCGCGTTGACACAAATTGTCAACGTAACGGGGTTACGGCACCAGTAACTTTAGTGCGTAAGACCACTGGGTAAAGTTCGCGGGATGCAGATTGGACTGTCACGGAAGCCGCTCCAGTATTGGGGAGTCGCAGCAGCGTTTGAAAAAGATGGTGAACAATCACGCTGCCGGGTCGCGTGACCTTGGTAACAGGGTGCCCCACTTCTCGCATCTTTTGCGAGAAGTGGGTCCGTCCCGCGTGTCGGGTCTGAACGTCTTCACGAGTCATTGATCAAGACACCAACTTTGTCGCGCCAACATTCTCCCGTGCCTACAGTCTCAAACGATATGACGGCCTGCCGGCGACTTGCAGTTTGAGATCGGCCGACCAGCCGGCCCACTTCTCGCAAAAGAGGCGAGAAGTGGGGCACCCGGAGCGCTTCATTCAGAGCACATCGATCACTGGAGGCTTATAATGAAGCACTTAGGTTCGCATATTCACGGTGGCTGCCCCCAGTCCAACCCGCAATAAGGAAACGACCAGCCGCAAGAAAGTCATCATCTTGCTGGCGATCGGGACTTTATTGCTGTTCGGGATTCTTCTCTCCCAATCGTCCTTCGATTTGCCGTTTCTTAATCCGGAAACCAGTCAGCAACGCTTTCCGCTCCTATTCTTTGCCGCTCTCACCATCCTGATCTTTCTGCTGTTCGTGGCCCTGACTTTCGTTCTGGCACGAAATCTTCTCAAGCTATTCGCTGAACGGCGGCTGGGTGTACTGGGATCGAAGTTCCGCACTCGCCTGGTAGTGGGCGGACTGCTGCTCTCATTCCTTCCCGTCATCATGATGTTCTGGTTCGCTTATGGCCTGATGAACCGCTCTCTGGACAAGTGGTTTTCGCGTCCAGTCGAAGAAGTGCGCGAGGATACCGCGGCGGTGGCATCGCTGGTATCGAAATACGCGGCGCAGAATGCGCGGGCCGAGGCCGAGTCGATTGCGGCGGCGCCAGAGACGCAGCGTGCTTTCGCCGGCCACAGCTTTTCCAGCGTGATGAATGAATTCCGCCGCCACGAGACCACCTTGCAGAATGGATTCGCCCTGGCCCTGGAGCAGGGCAACGCCGAAGCCAGCCTCAACGCTCCCGCCTCCTGGCCGCTGATTAAAGCGAAGATTCCAGTGGAGCGTCTGACTTCCGACGCCGTTGTCCCCTTCAAGTGGGAAAACACCGACTACATTTTGAGCGCCGCTCCGGTGGCCGATCGAGGTTTGATTGTGGTCGGGATGCCGCTGCCGCAGAAGTTTTCGGAGACGGTGAAGCAGCTGGATGCAAGTCAGCATCGCTACCTCGATCTCTACCGCCAACGCAGACTGGTGCGACGCACCTACATGGAACTGCTGCTCCTGCTCACGGTGCTGGTGTTATTTTCGACCACATGGCTGGCGCTATATCTCGCCAAACTCGTGACCCGCCCGGTGGTGGCCTTGGCGGAAGCGACCCAGGAGATTTCTCGCGGGCGACTGGACTACCGTGTTGAAGTCAGCGCGGCTGACGAAATCGGTGATCTGGTGCGATCTTTCAACCGCATGGCGGAAGAACTGGAGACCAGCCGCCGCCAGATTGAAGCTTCCAGCCAAGATCTGGGCGCCGCGAACATCGCCCTGGAACAGCGCCGCCAGCACATCGAGACCATTCTCGAGAGCATCCCCACGGGCGTTCTTTCGCTGGATGCGAATCGCCGGATCACGCACGTGAACCATGCCTTGATCCGCATGTTTAACCCTTCTGGCGCGGACTCTGCGAACCTGATCGTGATTGGCGCCTCGCTACGGGAAGTGTTTCCCCCGGAGATCCTGGAAGATCTGGAACCTCTCGTTGCGGCGCGCAGACCGTATGGGCACTACGACCACTCAACTCGAAGTGGACCTGCATCGCACCCGCTTCAACGCTGCGGCCACCGTGGCCACGCTTCAACATGCCGGCAAGGGACTCGGGTACGTGCTGGTCTTTGAAGATCTCTCTGACCTGCTGAAAGCTCAGAAGCAGACCGCATGGCGCGAGGTGGCGCGGCGGGTTGCGCACGAGATCAAGAATCCGTTGACCCCGATCGCGCTTTCGGCTGAGCGTATTCGCCGGCATCTGGAACGCGGTTCGCCGCCGGATGCGGCTTCGATGAAAGTTCTTGACGGTTGCGCTGAGACGATCGGTGGCGCGGTCGAGACTTTGCGTACACTGGTGGACGAGTTCTCCACCCTGGCGAGGTTTCCCACCGCGCAACCTGCGCCCGCGAACATCAACGCGATCGTTGACAGTACCCTGGCAATGTTCAATGGACGGCTGGATGGAATTCACGTACAGACCTTCCTGTCCCCGGACCTGCCCAAGGTGATGGCGGACACCGAGGCCATCAAACGCGCCCTGGCCAATCTGGTGGACAATGCCGCCGAAGCGATGCAGGGTGCGATGGTGCGTGACATTCAGATTTCTACCTCGCTGGTGGCCAGCCGCGACGCGATCGAGATCGCAGTTGCTGACACAGGCCACGGCGTGACCCAGGACTTGAAAGAGAGACTCTTCCTGCCCTACTTCTCGACCAAGAAACGCGGGACCGGACTGGGACTTGCCATCGTCAGCCGCATCATCGAAGATCATCGCGGATCCATTCGCGTCGAGGAAAATAAGCCGGTCGGCACCCGCTTCGTGGTGGAGTTGCCGGTCGCAGCGGAATTCATTCCCGCACCCCTCACTCGTCAGCATGCATAACATCCTCATCGTGGACGATGAATCGGGCATCCGGCAGTCGCTCAAAGGGGTGCTCGAGGACGAAGGCTATAAGGCCTCCGTTGCCGACAGCGGCGAAGCCTGCCTGGACGCCTTGCGTAAACGCTCCTTCGATGTAGTCCTGCTCGACGTCTGGCTACCCGGAATGGACGGCCTCGAGACCCTGCAAAAGATCCACGACATCGAGAACGCGCCCGAGGTGATCATGATCTCCGGCCATGGCACCATTGAGACCGCGGTGCGCGCCACCAAGCTGGGCGCTTACGACTTTCTCGAAAAACCGCTCTCCATAGACAAGACGCTCAGCCTGATCAAACACGCCATCGATGCCCGGCAGATGAAGCAGGAAAATCGTGAGCTTAAAAAACAGCTCACGCCGCGCAGCGTGATTGAAGGGGAAAGCGTCCCCATGAAGGCGCTGCGCCAGCAGATCCAGTTGATGGCCCCGACCAACGGCCGGGTGCTGATTTATGGCGAGTCGGGCACGGGCAAGGAGCTTGTGGCGCATGCTATCCACGCTCAAAGTCTGCGCAAGAACGAGATGTTCGTCGAACTGAACTGCGCCGCCATTCCGGAAGATCTGATCGAGAGTGAATTATTTGGTCATCGGAAGGGCTCGTTTCCGGCTGCGACTACCGACAAAGAGGGGAAGTTTCACCGCGCCCACGGTGGCACGCTCTTTCTGGACGAGATCGGTGACATGAGCTTAAAGACCCAGTCAAAAGTTCTGCGCACGCTCGACGAGCAACGTTTCACCCCAGTCGGCAGCGACGAACCAGTCACCGTGGATGCCCGCCTGATTGCCTCTACCAACAAGGATTTGGACGACGAAATTTCTCGCGGCAACTTTCGTGAAGATTTGTTTTACCGCCTCAACGTCATTCCCTTCTCCGTCCCGCCCTTGCGCGAACGCCAGGAGGACATTCCCCTGCTGGCGCGTCACTTCCTCAAGGAATTTTCTGCCACCTACGGCCGCAGGCCGCGCGAACTCACCGACGACGCCGTTGACACCCTGATGCGATATTCATGGCCGGGAAACGTGCGCGAACTGCGCAACGTGATCGAGCGCATCGTCATCATGAATCCCACGACCACCCGCTTCGACCGCAAGCACCTGCCGCCGCTGGTCCATCGGGATGGCACGCGGCGCTCCATCGGCGCCGAGTTTTCCACCTTGCACCAGGCCCGGGCAGCTTATGAGCGCGACTACATCCTCAAGAAACTGGATGACAATCACGGCAATATCAGCCGCACGGCTGAGGTGCTGGGGCTGGAACGCAGCCACCTCTATCGCAAGATGAAAACCTTGGGGATTGCGGTCAAGGAGTGAACTTGGTAGCGCCGGCGTCTCGCCGGCTGTCGTGAGGGCATCCTGCCCTCACACGGTCGGGACGAAACGGGGCCGCGACAGCGAGCGAAAACTCATCTCCGCTCCGCGCGAGATGCTTCGCAAGCTCAGCATGACGCCTTTTTCGAGAAAAGAAAGGGTTTTTGCCACTCACCGCGCGGGCGGGACGCCCCCGCGACAGCCGGCGGGACGCCGGCGCTACTTTTTTATCATGTGGATCTCGGTGCCGTTCTTGAGGAACTTCACTTCATCCATGAGCTGATTGATGAGAAAGATTCCGCGGCCATGATCGGAATAGACGCTTTCGCCTTGCAGCGGGTCGGGGATTTCGCCGGGTTTGAATCCGGTGCCGGGATCGCGCACCACGATGAGGATACTCTCGTCTTCATTGCGAACCACATCACATTCGACGATCTTTGACGGGTCGGCCTTGGCCCCGTGAACCACGGCGTTGGCCAATGCCTCGGTCAGCGCGAGCTCGATGGCATCGTATTTCTCCGTGTCGCAATGCACCTGTCTGACCACATCCATGACGCTCTGGACCACGGGATCTACAGCATTTCGGTCGGCTGCCAGCGTGACTTTCAGCTTCAACGTGCCGGTTTCGAACTTCTGACCATCGTGGTTATCGCTCATGGCCTGCTTTCTTGTTGATGAACAGACAATTGTTGGATGCGATTCTGCGCTCGGGGATTCTACAGGTATCACCCGGTTCGAGCCAAGTGACGCCAGCTCATGATTTACCAGCACTTGCCAGCCGTTCTACCTGGCGCCGCCAATCGAGCTCCTCGACAAACTCGTGCGACTCTCTCCAGTTTTCGCGGACCTTTACGAAAAGTTCCAGAAACACGCGCTTCTCCAGCATCTTCTCGATCTGCAAGCGGGCCGCGGTACCAATCTTCTTGAGCATCTGGCCGCCTTTGCCGACCAGGATCCCCTTCTGCCCGTCACGCTCGCAGTAAATCATGGATGAAATGCGAGTCACTCTCGCTCCCTCTTCAAATTGCTCGATCACCACGGTGGTCGCGTAGGGGACCTCTTCCTCCGTCGCCACCAGGACCTGCTCGCGGATTATTTCTGCCACCATGAAACGGACGGGCTGGTCGGTGACCTGTTCTTCGGGAAAATAGCGTGGCCCTTCTGGCAGAAACCGGAGCACCTTTTCCAGCAGCACATCGAGGCCCTCTTTTTTCCGGGCGGAGAGCGGAATGATCTCGCGGAAATCATGGAGTTTTCGATACTCATCCATAATGGGGAGCAGTTTCTCTTTGGTTCCACGCAGGAGATCAATCTTGTTCAGCAGCAGAAAGACCGGCGTCCCTGACTTCTTCGCCATTTCCAGCACGAAGTTGTCCTCGCGAGTGAATCGGCGGGTTACATCCACGATCAGCAATACCAACTCGCAGCCCACCATCGCTTCCCGCACCTCGGCCATCATCTTTCGGCCGAGTGAGGTGTCGGGCCGGTGAACACCCGGCGTGTCAATGAGGACAACCTGGCCCGCAAGCTTACTCTTCTGCTTGGGCACGTGGATGATGCCCAGAATGCGATTGCGAGTGGTTTGGGGCTTGGGGCTGATGATGGCCAGCTTCTCGCCAACCAAGGCATTCAGAAGTGTGGATTTGCCAGCGTTAGGGCGACCCAAAATGCAGACGAATCCGGAGTGAAAAGCCATAAGATTTTTGTAGCGCCGGCGTCTCGCCGGCTGTCGTGAGGGCATCCTGCCCTCACTGCGTGGGCTGAACGCCCCCGCGACAGCCGCCGGGATGGCGGCGCTACAGGAGACCTGACTATATCAGCTTCATCTGCTGCGTCGGTTTTGCGACGGAAATTCTTACCCGCTCGACTCGCCGCTCGGTTGAATCCAGCACCTCGAAGCGGAGGCCGTCTTCTTCGATCACTTCGCCGCGATGGGGTATGCGACCAGCCAGTTCGCTAACCAGTCCGGCGACAGTCGCCGACTCCTTGCCTTCAGGGCGTATACCAAACATCTCAACCAACCGGTCCACATCCATATTGCCGGGAACGATATAGGAATTTTCGCTTTCGCGAACCACTTCCAGCTTTTCGTGCTCGTCCCGAATCTCGCCGACAATCTCTTCCACTAGGTCTTCAATGGTCACCAGACCTGCCACGCCACCATATTCGTCCACGACAACGGCCATGCGGATATTATTCTGCTGCATGTCGCGCAGCAGATCGCTGACCAGTTTGCTCTCAGGCACGAAGTACACATCGCGGCGCATGATCGTGTCCACGGTGCGGTAGTGGGCTTCGGTATCCGGCACTTGCAGGACATCCTGGGCAAAGACGATCCCTACAATGTTATGGATGGTGCCTTCGTAAACCGGCACTCGGGAAAAAGGCTTGGTACGCAACAGTTCAATGAACTTCTCGACCGTGGTGTTGGTCGGAACAGCGACGATCTCAGGCCGCGGCTTCATCGCCTCGCGGACAGTCTTCTCGCTGAACTCCACCACCGACTGGATCAGGTCGCGATTGCTTTCATCCAGAATGCCCTCTTCCTGCCCGGCCTCAATGAGCGCGTCCACAGCCTCCGCCTGCGTCTCCGGAGTCTCGTCTGAATGCTCCTTGGTCAGCGCCGTAACCGATTGCAGGAACCCCAGCACCAGCGTGACCGGCAGCGCCACATAAATCAGTACGCGCAGGACCATGGTGCACCGCACCAGCCACTCGCCGCGAGTCCTGGAAAAGAAAACAAACGGCAGAAAGCGGTTGAACAAGATGATGATGAGGACCAGGCTCAGAGTGGCCTGGAGAATCTCGTAGATCCCCCAGCCGCGTTCGCGGAAGACGGCAAACCCAACGAGCAAGGCGATGGCAGCGGTAATGATTTGTGTCAGCACCGCCATTGAAAGTGCGGCCCGCGCCCGGCTCGCGCCTAGTCGAGGCTCGACATCCTGCTCGAAGGAGGCAATGTTTTCCTGGAACTCGCGCGAAAGAAATCTTCCAATTTCGGTGTACACGCGGTCGGCGTAGGAGACCAAGGTCAGGAGGCAGAGCAATAAAAGCAACGCAGCTGCAATCGCGTAATTCATCGAATAGCACGCGTGGTCGCGGGCGACACGCTCGCGGCTTTCGCCGGCACGCTTTTGGGACTCTTTCTCGTATTCCTTTCAATCAAACCCAGGGGCAAACCGAGCGACTGCCGCAACTTCCTTTCCTTGACGGCCATCGCGCCATGGTCGGTTTCATGATCGTAACCAACAAGATGAAGGACTCCGTGAAGCGCAAGTATCTTAATTTCCTGGGCAGCGGAGTGACCCAACTGCCGGGCGTTTTGCTTCGCGATGTCCGCCGAGATCGCAATGTCACCGGCCAGGCCGTCCACAAAAATGGGTCCTGGTGGAAACGAGAGTACGTCCGTGGGCTGGTCTTTCCCGCGAAAGCGCCGATTCAGCGAACGGAGTTCGGAGCTACTGGTCACCATTACGTTGACCGTGCCTGCAAGCTTGCTGGCGCGACTGGCCCGCGCGACAAACTTTGCCAGAGAGGTGTCGGTCAGTCCGGCAACGGGCTTACGTAGTATTACCAAGTTTTTCTTTGCGTCCTTTGCGAAGTTCTTGGCGCTCTTTGCGGTTTAAGGCTATTCCCGTCCCGCACTAAAATAAACAGGAGGGCCACGTCCGGGCGCCCTCCTGTTAGATTTTACGCGCTCTACTCGCTGGTTTCTACTTCCGAAGAGGGCTGGCCGTCTTTTTCCCGGGAAGCCATCTCATTCCCATTGGCCTTACCGTTCGTTTTCGATTCCAGCAGCGGCAATTGTTCCGCAGCTCTGTTCTTGTGTTCGTCGTAGGCACGGATGATACGCTGCACCAACTGGTGACGAACCACATCGGTGTCGTCGAAATAAGCAAAGGTCAGACCTTCCACGTTCTTCAAGACCTCTGCCGCCTCCAACAGACCGCTGCGCCGCGCGTTGGGCAAATCAATCTGCGTGACGTCTCCGGTGATCACCGCCTTGGAGTTAAATCCCAGCCGGGTGACGAACATTTTCATCTGCTCGGAAGTAGTATTCTGAGCCTCGTCCAGGATCACAAATGAATCGTTCAATGTCCGCCCGCGCATGAACGCAATGGGCGCGATCTCGATCACATTCTTCTCCAGGTAGCGGTCCACTTTCTCCGGTTCCAGCAGATCGTAAAGCGCGTCATACAGGGGACGCAGATAAGGGTCAATCTTGTCCTGCAGAGTCCCCGGCAGAAATCCCAGGCGCTCTCCGGCTTCGACTGCGGGGCGAGCCAGAATAATCCGGTTCACACGCTTCGACTGCAGGGCGGAAATCGCCATTGCCACGGCCAGGTAGGTCTTGCCCGTGCCCGCCGGCCCGATGCCGAAAACCATGTCGTGGTTCTCGATGGCTTCGAGATAACGCCGCTGGTTGGCGCTCTTGGGCTGGACGGTGCGGCGTCCGAAGGCGCGCTGGCGCCCGGCTTCAGCCAAGCCGCGCAACGTGACCTTCGGATCGGCCAGCAGAACGCGCAGCATGCTGCCCAGGTCGCCGTTATTGAAGGTGTGTCCGGAGCGCTGCAGGTGGTCGTAGTCGGCAAAGACCTGCTCGGCCCGGGCCACATCGCGGGCCGACCCTTCCAGTTCGATAGCATCCGACCGCAGGTCGATATTGATGTTCAGGCCGTCTTCCAGCAGGCGCACATTCTCGTCGCGCGTGCCGAACAGAGTTTCTATCTGGGGACTGATTTCAATGCTTTTCTTCATTCAGTATTTGGCGCTTCCTCCGGCGCATTAGATGCATGGTGGCCTGGGTGCGGCAGAAACACCTCTGCCCAGGCGCGAACAAACGGTGCTCATGTCTGGAGGTGGAACCAGCCGAGGATGCTCGCCCCGAAGTGCAAGCAACTACCATTGGGGTTAGGGTACCCCCGCCCAGCGACGAGAGTCAATGCGGCAAAAGTGCAATTTTTTACTGTTGCGGAACTCTAGTGTGGGGCGGACACTCCTGTCCGCCGCTCTTGACGTTGATTCTTAGTAGTCAAGAACAACAAAACCAAGAGCAACTTCAAAAGCGGCGGACAAGCGTGTCCGCCCCACACGATTGCAGCCCGGTCTTACTCCACGTATCATGCCGCCACAATGAAACTGACCGGTTCTTTCCTGTTCATGATGTTGGCTGCGTCCACCTGGGCCCAATCTTCGCCACTGGCGACAGAAGTGGAAGCGGTCTATCCCGATGCCCACGCTTTGTATGTTGACCTTCACCAGAACCCGGAGTTGTCTTCTCATGAAACCCAGACGGCGGCGAAGCTGGCAGGCAAACTGCGGGACCTGGGCTACACCGTCACCGAGCACGTGGGCGGAACTGGTGTGGTCGCGGTCCTGAAAAACGGGGCCGGCCCGACTGTAATGCTTCGGACTGAACTTGATGGCCTTCCGGTTGAGGAAAAGACCGGCCTGGCTTATGCCAGTAAGGTCCGGACCAAAGACGATTCAGGGCGCGATGTCCCAGTCATGCACGCCTGCGGGCATGATCTGCATATGGCTTCGCTGGTGGCAACCGCCGCTCTGATGGCGCGCAGCAAGAGCAGTTGGCATGGAACCCTTATTCTGATCGGCCAGCCCGCAGAGGAGACCATCTCGGGCGCAAAAAAGATGATCGAAGACGGCCTGATGACACGGTTTCCCAAACCAGACACGGCAATTGCGTTGCACGTGGATAACCTGCTTCCGGCGGGAAAAGTTGGACTCGGGCCAGGCTACCGGTATTCCAACGCTGACTCCCTCCGCATCACGATCTACGGCAAGGGCGGACATGGCTCGACGCCCAGCAGCACTATTGATCCGATCGTGATCGCCGCCCGCGTAATAGTTACGCTGCAGACTATCGTCTCGCGAGAAGTAAAGCCCGGCGAAGTGGCTGTGATCACCGTGGGATACATTCAAGCGGGCACCAAAAACAACATCATCCCCGACCACGCAGAACTTGGAATCACCGTTCGCAGCTACAAACCTGAAGTGCGCAAGCTGATGCTCGCCGCCATCGAGCGCATTACCAAGGCGGAAGCGAATGCCGCAGGCGCGCCACAGGAACCCAAGATTGAGCACACTGAGGCCACCGATGCCGTGTACAACGATCCAGCGCTGGCCCAGCGCATGCAAAGCGTATTGGAATCGGCTCTGGGCAAAGACAACGTCGTCGTCGAAGATCCGTTATTTGTCTCGGAGGATTTCTCCTACTTCACCGCCCAGGGCGTGCCGTCGTTCTACTTCGGCCTGGGTGGCGCGGACCCTGGGAAATATGCGGAGGCGAAAGCAGCGGGTACGACCTTGCCTTCCAATCATTCGTCGCTGTTCGCGCCTGACGTGGATCCCGCGCTGCACACCGGGATCGAAGCCGAGGTGGCGGTACTGCGAAATCTGCTGAAGTAGGCATCCGCCCGCGTGGGGCGGACACTGCTTGTCCGCCGCTTTTGATGTTGATTGGTTCTTGAATGTTAGCGGTGAAGGGTTACCTAACTTCAAAGTCAAAGGCGGCGGACAAGAGTTCCGCCTCACACTATCACGCGCCTTCGCCTTTCGCGTCCGCCAACGACGCCGGCACCGCCCGCAGCCGGGCCCAGGCCCTCAACTCCTCGATCTCCTCGGAGCGGGTGATGGAAAGTGGCACAGTCGCCTTAAGCGCATCGAGCAGGCCTTGCGTACTTACGGCTTGCGTGCCGGAGAATGCCGAATACAACGCCGTCTGTACTGCGGCATCGATTTCGGCCCCTGAGTATCCCTTCGCTGCGACCGCTACCTTGTCCAAATCAAATTCCGCCGGATTGCGTTTGCGCCTTGTCAAATGGATGGTGAAGATCTGCTTGCGCTCGGATTGATTCGGCAGATCAACAAAGAATAGTTCGTCAAAGCGTCCCTTCCGGATTAGCTCTGGTGGCAGAACTGTCACGTTGTTGCACGTAGCCGCAACGAATACCGGAGCTTTGCGGTCCTGCATCCAGGAAAGAAAAGCTGCCAGGATGCGGGAAGAAACTCCGGCGTCCACCGACGCCGAATCGGGGCCGCTGCCGGCAAAGACCTTTTCCAGTTCATCGATCCAGAACACGCACGGTGCGAGTCCCTCGGCGACGCGAAACACTCTCTGGATCCGCTTCTCGGTTTCGCCGATGTACTTGTCGTAGATGGCGGCGGTATCGAACTTGACCAGCGGCAGCTTCCATTCTCCAGCGATGGCGCGAGCGCACATGCTCTTGCCGCAGCCCTGCACTCCAAGGATGATTGCTCCGCGCGGCGGCTCCAAACCAAAGTCGCGGCCGGCATCTTCCCAGGTGCCACGGCGTTGCGCCAGCCAGCGCTTGAGATTTTCGAGACCGCCGACGCTGGCCAGGTTTTCCGAGGCGTCGATAAACTCCAACATCCCTGAACGGCGTAACAACTCTTTTTTGGCCTGCAGCACATCGGTGACGGTTTCAGAGGTGACGCCATAACGTGTGACGATGGCCTGCGACGCGGCGCGCTCGGCTTCTTCCTCGGTCAGGCCGCGCAGATTGTTCGCCATGGCGTCGAGCCCGGCTGAATCCAGGGTGCGTTTCAGGGTACGAGTCTTCCCTATACGCACGGTCATTTCGTCAATGATCTGGCGCAGACGCAATTTATCCGGCAGCGGGAGTTCAAGGAACTCAACCAGGCTGCGCAGTTCGGCCGGAATTATGATTGAAGGCGCGGTGATGATGACGGTGCGCCGATTGACCGAGAACTTCTGTCCCACATCGCGCAGCCGGCGCACCACCACTGGATCGTCCATGTGACGATGAAAGTCTTTCAGCACAAAAGCCGCTTCGAGCGACATCGCCTCGAGATTGCTGAGCGCCTGGGCCGGTTCCTTACTGTTGTAGAGCCCCTGGGCGCCTGACTGATCGTGGGCCGGATTGTTGGCGGAGAAACCGGTTTCCGGGACCAACTCCCCCACGTCACTACCGCAACGGACCAATCCGCTGGCAATGCTCCACTCGAAAGTGGCAAGGTTCAGCGACGAGCAGGCAGCCCGGACCAGCCGTACCGCCCGCATCTCTTCCGCGGTTTCCATCACCACAATGGGCGTCGACGAGCTCAGCAGGATCTTCAGGCGCTCGAGAGTATCGGGCATAAGAGTTTGACCAGCTGTTGTAGGCCCTGGTAGTAAGTCAGTCCGAATAATCAATCGAATTTGTCATTCCGAAACGCGGCGGTATCGCGCGAGGAATCTGCTGTGGTGGCTTCAAAAGCAGATTCCTCGCCGATAAATCGGCTCGGAATGACAAAGGGTAAGATTGCTTTCACCAAACTGAGCTACTGCCTTAACGGTCGATCGTTTGACCAGCAGCGACTTACTCCCGTAAAATAGCGTATTCGAGAGCAACCCGAATACCTCTCCATAGAAACGAAGGTAACGAACCAGACATGGCAAATCATTTTTCGGCGCTGAAGCGCGCCCGTCAAACCGAAACCCGAACTGCTCGCAACCGCGCCAACACCTCCCGCCTACGCGGCGCACTGCGAGATCTGCGTGAAGCCCTGACCAAAGGGGACAAGGCCGCCGCCGAGGTAGTTTTCAGGCAGACCGTCTCCGCCCTCGACAAGGCCATCCAGAAGGGCGTAATTCACGAGAATACTGCTTCGCGCTACAAGTCCCGGCTGAGCGCGCGGGTGAAGGCGCTGAAGTAAGCTTTCAGCTCTCAGCTGTTCGAGGTCTCAGAAAATCCCCTCGGCAGGTCAGCATTCTCCTAGCGGAAGCGTGGGAGAGCGAAATCAGGAAACCTGCTTGCTTCTGGTGTTCGCGGAAAGCGTCTCCGAATTGCCGGGTGAGCATCGCCTCTTCCTTTCTCGCCTTGATGCAAAACCCGGTAACAATCAGGCAGAGTCCCAGCACGCATCTCCACTGATCAATTACTAGCGCCGAACCGATTGCCGCCAGGACAAGACCGGAATAAATCGGGTGTCGCAGGCGAGCGTAAGGGCCGGTGCGGATGAGTTGATGGTCCTCCTTGATCGTGACCCTGGCACTCCAGTACTCCGCCAGGTGATAGCGGGCCCAGATGGCCAATCCTATTCCCATCCAGGTTAAAACCGAGCCGATGACGACGCTCGCCAGCGTGCGATGCATGAATCGCGTTCCCAGAAATCCGATTCCCGCTGCATGGTGGAACAGCAGGACGAAACCGGTCACCTCAATGAAGACGATGGCGAATCGGGAAGCGAAAGACTCTGTTTGAACAGTGTCGCGAGTTCGGAGTCGCGCTGACAATCCAGTAGACGAGAATAACGACCCAGGGAACTGTGACCAGGAGGCGGAAGACCTCTTTTGCGGTCATAATTTCCTAAACCGGCAACTCTTCCTGCGACCAGCCGGGGATTTCGGGTTTGGCTTCAGCAGTAAGATCCAGAATTAATTTCTCCAGAACGAACCGCTTGGTCGGAGGATTCGATCGCAGGGCCAAGTCAGTCTTGGCGACCAGTCGAATGGCTCGCGTGAGTTCGCGCTTCGACTTGTAACGGCGAGCCTGCCGGATGATGTCATCGGCAGCAAATGGAGGGACGCGAAATCCCTGCCACAGCGCGGCCCACAGCATGCGCTGGTCGCGCACATTTCGCTCCAGGATCACCAGCATCTGGCGAAAAGTCTTGGCCAGCATGTAGAGATGTCCGATTGCGGCTTCGTCGCCGTCGCCGGTGCTTAGGATCGCATCGAGCATCTGCAGGGCGCGCACCCGGTCTTTGGACGAGATCGCGTCGGTCAGTTCATACAGCGACCGCTGCTTGGCGGCCAGCACCATGGTTTCCACATCGCCCAGCGTGATGCGCTTCTTCTCGCCCACGTAGAGAATCAGCTTCTCCAGTTCGTTCGAGACCATCATCATGTCGCCGCCGAGAGCGTCCACCAGTTCGCGCGCTGCGTCGGCGTCGATCTTCACCGCCTGTGTGGCGCAGTATTCGCCGATCCAGCGCACTGCCTCGCTTTCCTCGACCCGCGCCAGTTCAACGATGGCGCAAAACCCGCCCATGGTCTCCCGAATGCGCTCGTAGCGCTCTTTGTCGGTCATGTCCATGCGACGCGCATCGGCCGGGATGCTGATGTGGTCGGCCACAAAAATGAGCACCGCATCGGGATTGGGATCCTTGCAGTAGGCCTCGATTGCAGCCAGCTTTTCGTCGTTCGATCCTCGACCGAAACAGGGTCTTGACCCCGCGGACGAAGAACACCTGAAAGGGGGCCATCAGAGAAGGCGTACGGGCGCGATCGAGGACCTCGGCCAGGTCGGTGTCGGACAAATCAAAATCAAACAGGCTGAAATCCCGCAGATCGGCTGGAACCAGGTGCTTGAGAATGGCCTCGCGGCAGCGCTTGCGGAAGAACGTCTCATCGCCCACGAAAACATACGCAGGCCGTAGCTTGCCGGCTTCGACCTCGGAGACGAAGCGATCGGATTGCGCGAACGCCCGCATCAGAAGCCCTCCATCTTCAGAAACCCTCCAGAACATTGCTCACCAGGGTACGCGCAAAAGCGTGCGACAGCCGCTCCAGCGCAGGTGAGTCTTCCTCGAAAAAACTGGAGAGCGCTTGCGAGACCTGATATTCCTCACGAAATAGATAAGAAGGATTCTGGTAGAGGACTTTGCCCTGCCGGTCGGTCAGCGTCACTTTCGCTGTTACCACCACCAGGGCGCTCGACGCCCGGCCGGTCTGTGAATCGTAGGTCAGTGGCGAAGTCGAAGTACTCATTACGACGCCGCGCAAAGTGGCATCGGCGGAGTCGCTGGGTTCGTTCAGGATGTGGTAGTGCGTACGCGTCACCATCTCCTGCACGACGGCGGCGGTCAGGCGCTGTTCTATTTTGTACGTCTGTGTTCGATTGACGAATGCCGGGATGGCGATGGTCTGGACATTCTGTGGCAGAGTGACCGCATGGCCGGCAGTGTGGTAGCCGCAGGCAGTAGTGAAAATCAAAACCAGCATCAGTGCTTCAAAAGATGGCCGCCACTGCGAGTGTTCCTGCCTCAGGAACCGAATGTTGCTCTTCCGGCTTTTGGCGGGCGAGGGCGCCCGCCCTACACTGGTCATTGGATCTTTCCTTTGGGGCGGGTGGCGGCCATGTTCTCGGCACATTCGACGGCGGTGGCAGCGGCGATTCGCAGATTGTCTGCGGACGCCCACAGCCACAGGCCATTCGCCAGATTCGCATCGGGCTGGATCGAGACCAGAACATCGCCCTGCCCGGCTGCGTTTACGTTGCTCGGGGACTCCTCGGCCAGACCTGTGATGGTCACATGCTCACCAGCCAGGGCTTTGGAAACGGCGTCGATCTCGACCGGCTTTTCCAATTCGACATGCAGACTGAGCGCATAGCCATGGAAGATGGGCGCCTGCACGACCAGAAGAGACGGCAGGGGCGCGTCCTTGCCGGCAATCCGTTTGTAGTGCTTGAGCACGCGCCGCTCGACCGCGGCCAGCGACTGCTCCGACTGCTCACCGTAACGCGCGACCATATTGAACGCCACCTGGGCATCGAACACTTTTTTCGGCAGCGGCTGAAAGGACAGCAGGTTCACGGTTTGCTCGTGCAGCTCGTCCATGCCCTTCTGTCCGTGTTCCGACGCCGGCGCGAAAATCGTGGCCGCAACCCGTTTCACCACCGCGCCCTTCTGAATCCGTAACAACAGCAGCGCCAGCACGACGGCCGCGGGATGGGCGACCACCGCCGGCCCAGGCTGTAACTCCGGAGTGAGCATCTGGCCCAGCTGCCGTTGGATCCAGGGTGACTTAACATCCGCGTCCGGCTCGTCCTCCAGAGCGTAGGAGAGATCAACGATCGCGCTGCCGGCCTTTTGCGCCTTCTTCCAGTTCTGGCGGGTGGTTTCCTGGTCTGAAGCAAAAAAGGTGAAGTCAATTTTTTCGAATTGCTCCGACCGAACGCTCTGGATAAACGAAACCTCGTCGCCCACCGACTCCAGTTTGCCCAAAGAGTCGTTGTCATCCAGCAGCTTGATGTCCAGCGAAGGAAAATTACGGTCGCCAAGCACCTCGGCCACCTCTTTTCCCTTAAGCGTACCGGCGCCCACAATAGCCAGGCGATACAGGTTCGCTGCCCTCGCCGGATCAGCATGCGCGGTGGGAACGGATTTGAAGTTCGAGCTCATGAAGCTTGCGGCGCCTCGGTGTATGTGGGCGGAGGCGGCGGGTTTCCCTTGCGCCGGAAGATCCACTTCAAACGCCAGAACACGCCGGAAAATACGTAGAGCAGCGCGATCAGAAACAATACCCACTCCGAGTAGAAGCGGATCGCCGCAAACAGCGCTCCAAAAAGCACCACCAGTTGGAAGGGCTGGCGGGAGCGGAAATCAATGTCCTTGAAGCTATAAAAACGCCAGGTGCTCACCATCAGGTAACCAATGGCCACGACCAACATCATCCAGACCAGTGCGGTCCACCACGATGCTATTGGCTCACCGCGGGAAAAATGCACCACGGCGGCGATCACACCGGCGCCGGCCGGAATCGGCATCCCGACAAAATATTTCTTGCCCGGACGACCCGGATTGGAAGGCTGCGGGTTGCTCGTGATGTTGAAGCGCGCCAGACGGCTGGCGCCGGCCATCAGGAACAGAAAACTGGCAATCGCGCCGAATTGCAACAGCTTGGCATACAACTCGCCCAGATTCGTCGGCAGCTGCCGAAATCCCCACGTCCACGCCAGCAGTGCGGGCGCGACACCAAAGGTGATGACATCCGCCAGCGAGTCCAGTTCCCGGCCAAAATCGCTGCTGGTCCCCGTCATGCGTGCAATTCGGCCGTCCAGACCGTCAAACATCACGGCAAAGCCAATGGCCTTGGCGGCATAGTCAAAATGCCAGGAGTCGGCGACGGTGGCATGCGTAATCTGCAGAATCGCGTAGTACCCAAAGGCAATATTGGCAGTGGTAAAAAGCGAAGGCAAAATGTACATGCCTTTGCGCAACCTCCGCGGAGGTTTCTCACCCGTGCGCCGTCTCGGAATTTCTGGGACTTCGGGATCGTCCATCACAGAACTCCTTGACGAGTCGCTTCGCCGGCGACCGAAGTCAACGGCCCGGGCGCGCCGCCCAGGTAAGCCAGAACGCTGGAGCCGCCTTTCACCCGATCTCCAACTTTGATTTCCAGTTTGGCCGAGCCATCGAACAAAACATCGACTCGCGACCCAAATTTGATTAGGCCGACGCGTTCTCCCCGCTTTACGCGGTCGCCGACGTTTTTGGTGAAGACAATCCGGCGCGCCAAGAGCCCTGCGATCTGCTTGAACACAATCGTTTGCCCATCGCCCTCGACCGTGACCGCGTTCTGCTCATTGTGTTCGGCAGACGCCGGGTTCATGGCGTTCAGAAATTTTCCTTTTTGATAGCGAACTTCCCGAATGACTCCGGCCATCGGCGAACGGTTCACGTGCACGTCGAACACACTGAGAAAAATGCTGACGCGGGTGCAAGTAGAGCCGTTCATCGTGACCGAGGAAACGTCCGTCACCTTGCCGTCGCCGGGAGAGACCACGGCCCCGGCAGCGTCGGGGATTACCCTCTCCGGATCGCGGAAAAACCACAGGAAGAACACGGCCAGCAGGCACGCCGGCAACGCCCAGATCGGGGCGGCCAGCCAACCTACAAGTACTGCAGCTCCAGCCAGCGCGAGCGCGTAATAGTAGCCGTCGGGGACCATCGGGAGATAGTGAGAATTATAGTGCAGGTGAGGCGGGCCGGTCGCTTCTGAAGCCAAATGATAATAAAAAAGGCGCTTATCAGCGCCGTATTCGAGACATATTAAACCCTTTGGCGGCGAGGGCCGCGCTCAGTTGGAGAAACTAAACTAAGCTACCTGGCCTTGCTGCACGACGACGCGGAATTGCCGCTCGATGGATTCCATCTGGTCCTTAAGCCGCAGTTTCAGCTTCTTAAGGCGAACTTCTTCCAGCTTCTCGTCTTCTGTCAGGTAGCGCTTTTGGGTGAGTGATTCGAGACGTTCGGCGTACTGCGTGTGCTCCTGTGCCAGCTTGCGGAACTCATCGTTGCTGACCAGGAGTTGGTCCTTTGGAGTCATCCAGTAGACCCTCCTGAGCGTTTGTACGGCCTTAACCTACCACAGCCCCCGGAGCGCTTCAATCCTATTTCCACAGATGAACGACTTTTCATAGTGAATAAGATTGCACCGTACATAGTGCAGTTCAAATAAGATCAAGGCGATAGAGAATCGCGTCTTCCTGCAGGGTCCGCGTAGTAGCCGCGCCGGCGGCCGCTTTCGAGGAACGCCCACTTTTCATAGAGGGCCCGCGCCGCCCGGTTGGATTCGCGTACTTCCAGAAATACCGCCGCCGCGCCCCTGGCTCGGGCCAGATCGAGAATTTCACCCAGCAGGCGAGTGCCCAGCCCACGCCGCCCTGCCGAGTCGGCGACAACAATATTTTCGATCTCCCATTCTTCGGCCATGACTCGGGCAATCACGAATCCCTGAAGTTGCGCATTTTCTTCCACAATCAGCGCAACCCTCTCCGCATCGGAGGCGCACAACAGTGCTTCATATTGCGCGGCAGACCAATGCGCGGCCGTCGCCGCACGCTTCTCCAGCTCCATGATGGCAGGCAAATCGGCGACGGTGGCAGCACGGACCGAGAGTGTCATACCTCAACCGAGAACTGAGAACTCAAAGCTAAGAACTGCTTTTGGAAAAGATCTCACTGGAACTGCGAAGATAGTTTGCATCCAGCGCTTCAGGCGAGACGATTTCTCCGGCCTGGATTTTCTTCCATCCCAGTCGTGCAACCACATCCGAGCGCGGAAGTTCAATCTCCTCGACCGGCAGACCCGCCGCCGCGGGCCGCATCGGCCAAGCCGTGGTCCGAAGTCACGACGGTTGAACCCACCGCAATTTCGAGCAACCTGTCGCGAGTCAGCAATCGCTCATGCAGCAGATCGGACATCATCGCCGTGAACGTCATACTCGCCGGCGTAAACCTCGCCTCGCCCCGCATCCAGGACTGCAACCAGTCGGCCTTGCGAACCGCATGAAACGGCAATGGCTTCGAGTAAAGAAACGGCTGCAATCGGCTTCTGCAAGACTTCCGCCAGCGCCTTGATGGCCGCGAGTCCAACCCGCACTCCGGTAAATGAGCCCGGCCCCGAGACCACCGCGAAGCCTCCAATGTCGGTTTTGCCGAAGCCGTGTTTGGCGAGCAGGGCGGCGATTTGCGGCACCAATTGCGCTGAGAAGGTCCCTCCGTCGAGCGCCACTACTTCGATTACGTCGCACGCGTTGTCCGGGCCGCAGCGTGCCAATGCGATGGTGCCATGTTTACCCGAAGTGTCGGCAGCGAGAAGAAGCATTTTCAAATTGTGTGGCGCGGGCGCCCTCGCCCGCGGATTTTGACCTTGCTGCAGGCTTACGCGGGCGAGGGCGCCCGCGCCACACATTCGGACTCAGCTTGCCGATTCCACGAGTTCGAGCAGTACCCCGCCCGCGCTTGTGGGATGCACAAAAACGTAACGGTGACCGCCTGCCCCGATCTTGATTTCGTCTGACACCAGGCGCACGCCGTCTTTTTTCAACCGTTCGACCGCGGCCTCCAGGTTGGGCACGCGCAATGAGACGTGGTGCAATCCTTCGCCACGCTTGGCGATGAATTTCGCGATGACCGAGTTATCAGAGGTGGGCTCAAGCAGTTCGATGCGGCTCTCGCCCAGCGGCACCATGACCACGCGCACATGCTCGGCTTCGACGGTCTCCTCTGGCGCAAGTTTCAGCCCGAGCTTCTCGTAGATCGCCTTGGCTGCCGTCAGCGATTTCACGGCCACACCGATATGGTCAATGCTGAACATTGCTTTATGTCTAATGTGGGCGCGAGCGCCCCGCTCGTGCAGACGGGCGGGACGCTCGTCCTCTATTTACTTCTTCTCCATCGTGTTCACAATCTCTTCGACCAGCGAGTACGGATCGCGCTTATGCTCCGCCACCTCGGCGGCATAGCGGGCCACAGCGCCATTTCCTAAGCGCTCACGTGCTCGCTCCAGCATCGCGTCGCGCAACATCTCGACCAGACGATTCTGCCAGTTTTCAACATTACGCTTCAACGCCAGATTTTCCTTCTGCAGATAAGCCTCGTAATCGCGGATCGCCGCCGCCAGTTCAGCAATGCCGACGCCTTCACTGGCCACGGTTTTCACAATCGGCGGGGTCCAGTTGTCACTGCGGATTGCCAGAGACTGCAGGGCCCGAATCTCGCGCTCCACTCGCTCGGCGCCCTCGCGATCGCTCTTGTTGATGACGAAGATGTCAGCGATCTCCATGATGCCGGCCTTGATCGTCTGCACATCGTCTCCCATGCCGGGAACCAGAATGACGATTGTGACGTCGGCCAGGCGCACGATGTCCACTTCATCCTGACCGACGCCGACCGTCTCGATCAT
The DNA here is from genome assembly GCA_963812835.1 of Terriglobia bacterium. Classification (GTDB taxonomy): domain Bacteria; phylum Acidobacteriota; class Terriglobia; order Terriglobales; family Acidobacteriaceae; genus JAIQFF01. The sequence continues at coordinate 2,217,918 of CAWEWN010000002.1, read as the reverse complement.
GACCAGGTCGCGTCCCGAGGCGTCAAGCACGGTAGCTACATCCGCGGTGGTACGCGCCAGTCCGCCCAACGAGCCCCGCGTGGCCATGCTGCGAATGTAGATTCCGGGATCGGAAAAATGGTCCTGCATACGGATCCGGTCACCGAGAATTGCACCGCCGGTGTACGGACTCGTGGGATCGACCGCAATAATGCCTACCGTACGCTTCTCCTTGCGATAGTGGCGGGCCAATTGATCCACCAATGTGCTCTTGCCGGCGCCGGGCGGGCCGGTGAGCCCCAGGATGCGCGCACGTCCGCTGTGGGGAAAAAGTGCCTTGAGCAGTTCGGACCAACCCGGCGCGCGATTTTCGACCGTACTAATCGAACGGGCCAAGGCACGAGGATCGCCGGCGCGGACCTGATCAACCAGAGGTTGGAGGCTTTGATTCAAACCGTTTCAGTGTAAAGCAGAAGGGGGTCAAAAGGAGCGGTGTCGAACCTCATGAACAATTGGTTGTGTGGGGCGGGCGCCCTCGCCCGCCGTTTTTGATGTTGGTTTTTGCTTAATGTTCGCGCTGAGGGCGAGACGCCCTCAGGACAGCCGGCAAGATGCCGGCGCTACTCGGTCCGTGGTGCTGCCGCACGAGCGGGGCGCTCGCGCCCACATCCTGCCGTCAAGCCATCTATCCACCTGAAGAATTGAGAGTTGTCATTGAAATCCAACCAATCGATAAACCCGCTTCAATTCCGTGTGAATTCGTGGGACAATCTCTATGAGAGGTATCCCCCATGTACCTTCGGCTAGCCTTCTGGACTCTCTCGCTGGCATATACAGCGGCTCTCTTTTCGCGCACCGCGCCCGGTTCCTCGGTCGGGACCATGGTCGCAGCTGCAGTGCTTGGAGCGGCCCTCGGTTTCAGCCTGGGTGGCATGCTGATCAATCGGCGCACCCGCAAGCGAAGCTGAACCTAGCTTTCGCATTCGCCAATTTTTCAGAAAATCTTCTATTAGGAAATCTTCTATTCCAGAGCCCCGCCCGGTCCGAGTTTAAGTATTCTGCGCGCGATCCGTCCGAGATACGGGTACTCGGCCCATTCGCCCCGGCCCGCTTTGACGCCATAAATGATTCCAGCCAGAAGCACAACCACACCCATCCCCATCCAGGAGAGCCAAAGTACCGGCATCAAAAAATAGAACTCAGGTGGAAGCGCGCCTCTCCCACCCGGAGCGAGGGCGACGGCCAGAACGAAAACTCCGAAGGCCAATACCAAGCCTGCTATCACGGTGAGCACATAAACGGCTTGCAGCAGAAGCGCCTGCAGTGCGTGAAACGAAACAAACTTCGAATCTCTTTTAATCAAGAGGATCGCCAGAGGAGCGATCCACCAAAGCAGGATCTGCAACATTTGGGCCAAGAGCGCGATGGTGCGCTCATCCTGGGTCGGCTGCGGCGATGCCGGAATTGAATTGGGTCGACCGTGTTTCCTCTTTCAGCTAATCTTTTAACAACTGGCGCGCGATCACCAGGCGCTGGATTTCGCTGGTGCCCTCGCCGATGGTGCACAGCTTCACGTCGCGATAAAACTTTTCCGCGGGATAGTCTTTGATGAACCCGTACCCGCCGTGAATCTGCACGCCTTCGTTGGCGCACCGCACGGCCACTTCGCTGGCGTATAGCTTTGCCATGGACGATTCCAGTGTGGTCTTCATGCCCGCATCTTTCATAGCAGCCGCACGCAGGGTCAGCAGCTTTGCCGCCTCAATTTCGGTGGCCATGTCCGCCAGCTTCCACTGGATCGCCTGAAAGTCGCTGATGGCCTTGCCGAACTGCTTGCGCTGCTTGGAATACTTCAGCGCCGCCTCGTACGCCCCTTCGGCCATGCCCAGCGACAGTGCAGCGATGGAGATGCGGCCGCCGTCCAGCACGCGCATGGCGTCAATAAATCCGTCGCCTTCCTTGCCGCAAAGATTTTCGGCCGGAACGACGCAGTCTTCGAAGATTAATTCGGCCGTGTCGCTGGCGCGCAGTCCGAGCTTGTTTTCTTTCTTGCCGGGACGAAAGCCCTTCGTCCCCTTCTCGACGATGAATGCCGAAAGGCCATGCGTGTGCGCCGCGCGGTCCGTGACGGCAATCACGACCAGAAAATCGGCATAGTGGCCATTGGTACAGAAGGTCTTGGTGCCGTTGAGCACCCAGTTGTTTCCCTTGCGGACCGCGGTCATGCGGGCACTGCCTGCGTCTGATCCAGAGGAAGGTTCGGTCAGACCCCAGGCCCCGATGGCCTCGCCTGAGGCCAGCGGGCTGACATACTTCTTCTTCTGTGCTTCGTTCCCGGCAAGAAAAATATGGTTCGAGCACAGCGAAGTGTGGGCCGCGACGATAATTCCCACTGAGCCATCCACGCGAGAGAGCTCCTCGATGGCTGTGACGTATTCGACATAGCCCATTCCGGCGCCGCCATACTCGGGCGGAAACACAATGCCCAGCAGGCCGAGTTTGCCGAGTTCTTTGACGGTCGCCAGGGGGAATTCGCCGGCTTCGTCCCACGTCATAACGTGGGGAGCGATTTCGCGCTCGGCAAATTCGCGCACGCTTTTCTTCAGTTGAAGCTGTTCATCGTTGAGCTGGAAATCCACGACAATATCTCCGTTTCGGGATGCTGCGCACTCGATCAATTGGATTAGAACACAGCCATTTCAGGGCGACAAAGTTACCGCCGGAGGGGAACGTGTGGGGCGGACACTCTTGTCCGCCGCTTTTGCTTTTGTTCTTGTCCTGTCGAAGATTTCGCCGACCAAAACAAAACCAACTTCAAAGGCGGCGGACAGGAGTGTCCGCCCCACATGGGGTGAGGATGAATCGTTCGAACACCTCGTTCGATAACAACCGGCCGCGTGGCGTCAAACGGATGACATCGCCCTCGCGTTCAAGGAGACCCGATCCTACACAATCTGAAATCGGACCCGCCACTGCGCCAATTGCCGATTCCCCGAATTCCTCTGCAACATTCTTGAGATCCACACCCCGGTTCAAACGCAATCCCAGAAAAAAAGTCTCCTCCAAAGCTGCCTCTACCGGCACAGCAGTTCGCGCAGGAGAGACTCCGGCCACGTATTCCTCGAGCGCGTCCGGCGCGGCGAACCGCACAGCCTCTCGCGGCTCCGATGCGCTGATCAGCATGGAGTGAGCATCCACGCCAAATCCCAAATAAGGCTGGCGTGTCCAATACTTCAGGTTGTGCCGAGACTCTTGTCCCGATCGGGCAAAGTTTGAAATCTCGTATTGCTGCACTCCGGCCCTATCGAAGCGCTGGCAAGCCACTTCGTAGAAGTCCGCGGTGGCCTCATCGTCAGGCACGAAGTGTGCATGGTATCGAGTACCGCCCGCCATCAATTCGCGGCCCAGACGGGAATCATCATCCACCTCGAGCATGTACACGCTGACGTGTGGCGCGCCCGTGGCAATGGTCTCGGCGAGAGAGAACTCCCAGCTCGCGGCGGTCTGGTGGGGCAAGCCGGCAATCAGATCAATATTGATGTTCTCAATGCCGGCGGAGCGTAAGCTCGCAATATCCTCGAGGACTATGCTTCGCTTGTGCAGGCGCCCAACCGACGCAGCCTCAAGGTCCACGAATGACTGCACTCCCAGGCTCACGCGGTTCACTCCGCAGCGGAGTAACGACTCGATCATCGCCGGTGAGAGCGTGCCGGGCGCGCATTCGATGGTAATTTCGGCATTTTCCTGGACCTCAAATTTTTGCGAGATGGTGACAAATAACCTTTCCAATTGCGTTATATCGAGTATCGTAGGAGTGCCGCCGCCGAGGAAGATGGAGTCAACCGAGGGTTCGAACCTGCCGCCCATCTGTTCGGCGGTTTCGCCGGCCCGGTTTATATCGGCTGCGACTCGTTCTACATAGCGTTCAAATACGGCGCGGGAAAAGACATCTGAGGCGAAGTTGCAGTAGCTGCATTTGGTTTTGCAGAACGGGACGGAGATATAAAGGCCCAGCGACATCGTGACTAATTATCCCACTTCGGGTAACGTGGACGGTCTGAAAACGGAGTGGTTGCATAGTTAGCGGAGCATCTAGAAAACTTATGGTTCCTCGGGTCGTCGTGACAGGAATGGGCGTGGTCAGCCCCAACGGTATAGGCAAAGAAGCTTTTTGCCTCGCTCTTCTGGCCGGGAAATCGGGTGTAAAACGTATCTCCCGCTTCGACCCGTCTTCATTGCCGGTGCACATCGCCGGCGAAATCCCGGAATTTGACGAACTGGCCTGGGTGGACGCGCGCGAACGCAAACACGTCTCCCGCGTGGTGCCGCTGTCCGTCGCCGCTTCGACCGAAGCTATCAAGGACGCCGGACTCGATCCTTCCGCCATGTCGATGGAAGAGAAACGTGAAATCGGTGTAATTGTGGGCACAGGCGGTGGCGCCCAGGAATTTTCCGAGGAGCAATATCGCCTCTGGCACAGCGGACACGTAAAACAGGTCAGCCTGTTTTGCATTCCGAGCGGCACAATGGGGACGCTGCCCAGCGAAATCAGTATGCGCTTCGGGTTTCGCGGATACAGCCATGTGGTCACTGCGGGTTGCACGTCTTCGACCGACGCCATTGGTTATGCCTATCAGCATATCCAGGCGGGCGTGCTGCCCATGTTCCTCGTGGGCGGCGTGGATTCGCCGATTACTCCGGGCATCATCAAAGGCTACTCGCTTCTGCGGGCGCTTACCCAGTCGTGGAACCACGCTCCGGAAAGCGCCTCGCGGCCGTTTTCCGCCGACCGCGATGGTTTCGTCATTGCGGAAGGCTCGTGGATGTTCATTCTCGAGGATTACGAACACGCCCGCGCGCGTGGCGCGAAGATTTACGCGGAGATTGCGGGATACGGTTCCACCTGCGAGGCTTTCCACCGGGTCCGGATGAGCGACTCACCGGAAGAACCGGCACGCGCAATCACGCTGGCACTTGAAGAAGCCCGCCTCGCGCCACAGGACATTCAGTACGTCAACCTGCACGGCACCTCGACCGAAATGAACGACAGAGTGGAAACGCGAGCTTTAAAACTGGCGCTGGGCGAGCACGCCAGAAAGATTCCGATGTCCGGGTTGAAATCGCAGATCGGACACGCCCAGGGCGCATGCGGCTCGGCCAGCCTGGCCGCGACGCTGATCGCGATGGAGCATGGCAAGCTTCCGCCGACCATCAATCTGGACGCGCCCGATCCGGAATGTGATCTCGATTACGTCCCAGACATCGGCCGCAAAGCACAGATCGAGTATGCGATCTGCAACTGCGTGGGATTCGGATCGAAGAACTCGGCCCTGGTGCTGAAGAAGACGGCGTAAGTCACCACCGGCCACGTAGGGGCAGATGCCCTCATCCGCCCAGCGGAGCGAAGCTCCGCAAGATCTGGCTAACTCCGCAAGATCCGGCGAGCTTCGCTCGCCCGCCCAGATGAGGGCGTCCGGGCCTACGTGGCCTGTGAAAGCTTTTCCATCCTGTGCTCTCTTTTACTAATCTACTTAGGGTATCTTTGACCTATAGCCGATGGCCCAAGAAGAAGAGGTACTAGGTAAGGCATACGACAGCCGCCTGATGAAGCGGCTGATCCAGTATTTGCGTCCCTACAAATGGCAAACCGGGATCGCCCTGGGCTCGATTCTGCTTAAGGTTGGGGCAGACGTTCTGGGCCCCTACCTGACCAAAGTCGTCATTGATCGCTACCTGTCGCCAGTTCCCGGCGGACACACGCTGCTGGACCGATTCCTGAGCAGCCGGCCCCTGGTCGGCATTGCCCAGATTGCGGCCATTGGCGTAGGGCTGCTGGTTTTCAGTTTTCTGCTCGAATATCTTCAAGTTTATTTCATGCAGTGGGCGGGGCAGATGGTGATGTTCGATCTGCGCCGCGAGATTTTCCGCCACCTGCAGCGCATGCACATCGGCTTCTATGACAAGAATCCTGTAGGACGCCTGGTTACGCGCACTACATCCGACGTGGACGCGCTGAACGAGATGTTCACCTCCGGCGTGGTTTCGATCTTTGAAGACGTTTTCGTGCTCGCCGGCATTGTGTGGTTCATGCTGCGGATGAACCGGAACCTGGCCCTGATCACGTTTGCCGTGCTGCCGTTGATCGCCTTCGCCACCAAGATTTTCCGCGACAAGGTGCGTGACTCCTATCGCCGCATTCGAACCGCCATCGCCCGCATCAATTCCTACATGCAGGAACACGTCAGCGGCATGGTGGTGCTGCAGCTTTTCAATCGCGAGAAGCGCGCCTATGACAAGTTTTCCGAAGTGAATGCAGTCCACATGGACGCCTTCAAAGACGCGATCATGGCCCATGCGGTCTACTACCCGGTGGTCGAAATTCTTTCGGCGACCGCGATTGCCTGCGTGATCTGGTTTGGCGGCAATGACGTGATCCGAGGGGCAACAACGATCGGCGTGCTGGCGGCTTTCATCCAGTACGCTCAGCGCTTCTTCCGGCCAATTCAGGATTTCAGCGAGAAGTACAACATTCTGCAGTCGGCGATGGCTGCCAGCGAACGCGTCTTCAAATTGCTGGACACTCCGGTGGAGATTACTTCGCCGGCGGTTACGAAAACTCCGACTGGTCCCGGGCGAATTGAGTTCGACCATGTCTGGTTTGCTTACCGCGATGGCGCGGTTGAAGCGGGCAAGAGCGCGGGTGAGGTCGCCCGCGACCACACAAGCCAAAGGCGGCAACGGTCATGTGGGGACGGGTCTCCGACCCGTCCAGGCCGAGCAAGGCTCGGCTACGGTTTCCACCGAGCCCGACTGGATTCTCCGCGATGTATCTTTCACCATCGAACCGGGCGAAACCGTCGCTATCGTCGGCCACACCGGAGCGGGCAAGACCACGATCATCTCTCTGCTGATGCGCTTCTATGACGTCCAGAAGGGCGCGGTCAAAATTGATGGCGTCGACGTAAAAGATATGGATCTTGCCGAGCTTCGCCGACGTTACGGCGTGGTTCTCCAGGACCCGTTTCTATTTACCGGAACGATTGAGGGCAACATTCGTCTGGGCACGGAGTCGATTACGGACGAAGAGGTCGAGAAAGCGGCCGAAGATGTGAACCTCGCCGAGTTCATCCGTGCCCTGCCGCAGGGATTCAAAGAGGAAGTCCGCGAGCGCGGATCGACTCTCTCCACTGGCCAGAAGCAGCTCATTTCCTTCGCCCGGGCGCTGGCGCACGATCCCAAGATTCTTATTCTGGACGAAGCCACTTCCAGCGTGGACACCGAAACCGAGATGCGGGTGCGCGACGCGCTCAACCGCATGGTCGAGGGCCGCACGTCCGTGGTCATCGCCCATCGCCTTTCGACCATCCAACGCGCCGACAAGATTATCGTCATGCACAAGGGCCAGGTGCGCGAAGTGGGGACGCACCAGCAACTGCTCGCCCAGCACGGGATTTACTACAAGCTCTACCAACTGCAATATAAAGACCAGGAGATTCCGGTCAGTGCAGGCGGGCAGGTCACGGCCGGCGCGGACGATTAGCTCTTGGTAGCGCCGGCGTCCCGCCGGCTGTCCGGAGGGCGTCCCGCCCTCCGCTTTTGGCGGAAGCAATCTGGCAAGATCGAGCTGCAGTTGTTCCTTCCGTGAGGCGGCGAGACGCCGCCTCGACAGTCGGCGGGACGCCGGCGCTACGGAAGACCTTGTTCGTTACAATGTCCTCCGTGCAGATTCTCATCTCCGCTGGGGAAGCATCCGGCGAAATGTACGGCGCGATGCTGATGGAAGCTTTGCGGCGTCTCGCGGGCGAGTCGCCCGCGACCACATCAAACCAAAAGCTCCAATTTTTCGGGGTGGGCGGGGACCGCATGCGTGCCGTGGGTTGCGACACGGTGGTCGACGCCAAGGACCTTGCTGTCGTCGGCATCTCGGAGATTCTTGGCCACCTGCCTAAGATCTGGGGCCTGTTTCACAAGCTGATCGCCGAAGCCGACACCCGCAAGCCTGATCTCGCCATCGTTATAGATTCTCCGGCCTTCAACTGGCGGGTGGCGCGGCAAATGCACAAGCGCGGCATTCCTGTGGTTTATTACGTCTGTCCACAATTCTGGGCGTGGCGGCAGGGACGGGTGCGTCTGCTGCGGAAGTATGTTGATAAAGCTCTGGTAATTTTCCCTTTCGAAGAGAAGTTCTACCGCGACCGCGGAGTGGACGCATCTTTCGTCGGCCACCCGCTTGCCGACCTTCCCCGCCCCGCAATCGACCGCGAAGACTATGCCAGCCAGCACCATCTGGACGCCGCCAAACCGTGGATCACGCTTATGCCCGGCAGCCGGGTGAAAGAAGTGCGGATGAATTTGCCGGTGATTCTGGAATCCGCCGCGAGGCTCGGCACGTTCTATGAATTTCTGCTGCCGGTTGCTCCCACGCTGGATCGGAGCTTTCTGCTTTCGCTGATCGGGGACAACTCTTCCATCCATCTGGTTCCAGAAACCCTGCCCGCACTGGCCCAATCACGCGCCGGAATCATTGCCAGCGGCACGGCGACCGTCGAGGCCGCTATGATGGGGACGCCATTCGTGATGGTCTACCGGGTCTCGTCCCTGACCTACATGGTGGGACGTCCGCGGGTCAAGGTTCCGTACTTTGCCATGGTCAATCTGATTGCTGGAGAGGAGGTTGTCCCGGAGCTGGTGCAGCAGGATTTCACCGCCGACAAGGTTGTCGCCAAGCTCAACGAAATCATTGCCGATGGCCCTGCCCGCACTAAAATGATCGCCGGGCTGGACGGGGTGAAAACCCGGTTACGCGGGCCGACCCGCGGGCCAGCAAAAGACGAGCGACACCCGGTGGATCGGGCGGCAGAGGCCGTCCTGGCGGTGTCGGGCGCAGCCCGGAGGCCGTAAACTGGCTAAACCTTGTCCTGCCAGCATCTTTTGGGACACAATCTTCATCTTACGGATTATCGTAGTTATGCTAGGAGACTGCTTTTGATCCCTCTTCAACCGCAGCGCCCGCGTCGAGCCCTGTTGCTGTGCCTTGTCTTTTCATTCTTATTGTCGTTGCCCTTATGGGCAGCCGAAAAGGCGCGGCTGCGGGTTGACGATTATCAGATCGACGCCGAGCTCACGCCGCATAGTCACAAAATCTCCGCCCGAGCCAAGGTGAAGTTCACGGCGCTGGAAGATCTGAGTATTGCGACTTTTGAATTGCACAACGCCCTGCGCGTGACCAAGGTGGTGGATGCGGCGGGCAAATTGTTGAGCGCTGAACGGGTCACCCAGGACTCGACCATTCGCGTTCCACTCACCACTCCGGTCGCCAAGGACAGTTCGTCCACGCTTACTTTCGAATACGAAGGCGTACTTGATTCCGCCGATGACAGTCCGGTGCAAGGCCTTAAGCTGGCCTACATTAGTGACGACACAACGCTATCTGCTGTATGCCGGGCGCTGGTTTCCGGTGAATGCTTATGGGATCAACCGTTTTACCGCCACCATGAACATCACCGTGCCGGCGCACATGACCGTGATCGGCAGCGGGAAAGAGAGCCCCGGCTCTGCCCCCGCCACTAAACGGCCGGCCGGCGCGCTGCCTACCAAGACTTTCGCCTTTACCTGGGACAAGCCCAGCTTTCCTGGCACCATCGTCGCCGGCATCTTTCAGGAGTTCAAAAGCGATGAGGCCGGGCTGGATCTTCACGTCTTCTTTAAGCCGCACATCAGACTCTTGGAGCTTCGTACGCAACTACCGCGGTCAAAGAGTTCACGTACTACGTGACGCTCTACGGCCCAGCGCCTTCGACCACATTGAAAGTGGTTGAGATTCCAGATGACACCGTACCCGCCGCCTGGGCGCCCGAAATCGCGGCCATTTCCAGCCGGGCCGTCACCGAGAAGGTCAATTACCGTTTGCTGGCCAACACCATCTCGCACCAGTGGTGGGGCGCGTCGGTCAGCCCGGCTTCGCGGGATGACTGGTGGCTGAACGACGGCTTCGCCCGCTACTCCGAGGCCCGCTACGTCGAACAGGCTGCGGGGCAGGCGGGACTGGAAGAGACCGTGAAAGATATGTCAGTCGGGGCCCTGGCCTACGACACCGTCCCTCTCTCCAGCGCGGGCAAGCTTGACGTCTTCTCGCCCGAGTTCCAATCTCTGGTGACCGACAAGGGCGCGATGATCCTGCACATGCTGCGCTGGGTGATCGGCGATCAGAAATACGATCAGACCATGCGGACTTTCGCCTCGAAGTATGCCGGGAAGTCTGCCTCTCTCGATGAATTCCGCGCGCTGGCGGAACAGAATTATGGTCAGCAACTGGTCTGGTTCTTCTCGCAGTGGCTGGACTCGACCGGCGCCCCGGAGTTCAAGACCAAGTACACCATCTACCGTCTGGGCAACGGCAAGGGTTTCCGCGTCGTGGGCCAGATCGCGCAGGACCTGGACCTTTTCCGCATGCCGGTGGACCTCAAGATTGACACCGACGGCAAGACTGAAAACAAACGCATCGAAGTCGTGGGCACGAACTCTGCCTTCAACATTGAAACTTTCGGCAAGCCGCGCCGGATCGTGGTTGATCCCGATGACCGGGTGCTGAAAAACTCATCCGAGGTCAGGCTGAGAGCTTCCATCCAGCGCGGCCAGGGTCTGACCCAGCAGGGAGACCTGGCCGGTGCGCTGCTAGAGTTCAACAAAGCGCTCGACGTCAACAAGAACAGTTCGCTGGCCCACTATCGCATCGCCGAGGTTTTCTTTCTGCAGCGTAACTTCCAGGCCGCCGCCAACGCCTACCGCGACTGCCTGAACGGCGATGGCGAACCGCGCTGGACTGAAGTCTGGAGCCATATCCAACTGGGCAAGATTTTTGACGTCACTGGACAGCGCGAGCGCGCCACCAACGAGTACCGCCAGGCGCTGCAAACCAACGACAACACCCAGGGCGCGCTGGATGAAGCGAGGAAGTATCTGCAGAAAGCATTCGAGCAGCAGAAGAACGGCTAGGCAACCTACCACCCACTTGTCATCCTGAGCGGAGTGATTGCTTCGCGCAGCGAAGCAGTCACGAAGTCGAAGGACCCCTATAAGCTGAAATGTGAGCGCGAGCGTCGTCACTCGTGCTGCGTTGGTCGCACTGCCAATAAAAATAGAGACCGGTGGCAAGGTAGGGGTCCTTCGACTCCGCGGGCCGATTCGGAACGAATCGGTCCGCTGCGCTCAGGATGACAAGAGTTAAATAGGCCGCTTCACGGCCAGGGTGACCATGGCCTTCGACACCAGCTTCTCTTCCGCATCTTTCAGCGCGAAAACTTCTGCCTCGCAAATCACCAGCATCTTGCCGGCGCGCAGCACGCGTCCACGGCAACGCAGCCGATCGGCCACCGCGGGACGCAGAAAGTTTATCTTGAACTCTACGCTGACCACGTCACGATCCAGCCCGACCGCCCCGCGGGCCGCGCAGCCGGAAGTATGGTCCGCCATGGTGGCCATCACGCCGGCGTGAATCAGGCCGTGTTGCTGGCGGTGACGCTCGGCGGGGACCAGAATCGTTTCGCAAAATTCGTCTTCGATGCGAACCAACTGCATTCCCAGATCGCGAACAAAGTTTGCGCTGTCGAAGATGTGGCGGACCTGATTTTTAACCTGTTCATCCATAGAACCGCTCTAAGCATTGTGTGGGGCGGACACTCTTGTCCGCCGCCTTTGACTTTCAATTTGTGCCCGAAAGGCAAAATCAAATTCAAAGGCGGCGGACACGAGTGTCCGCCCCACACATAATATTTTCTAGAAAGCCCAGCGCAGCAGGGTTGTACCCACCGTAAAGCCGGCACCTACTGATGCCAGCAGCACCAGGTTGCCCTTCTTGAGCTTGCCTTCCTGCCGGGCCGTGTCCATGGCCAGAGGAATGGTCCCGGCGGTGGTGTTGCCGTAGCGATCGATATTCACGACCACGCTTTCCGGCCTCATGTTCAGACGCTCCGCCGTTGCCGTGATGATCCGCCGGTTGGCCTGGTGAGGAATGAAGGTGTCGATGTCGCTGCCTTTCAGTCCGTTCCGGGTCAGGATCTTCTCGCAGAGCTCCGCCTGTTTGCGGACGGCAAACTTAAAAACTGCCCCGCCGTCCTGATGAACGTAGTGCATCCGCTTGTCCACCGTTTCCTGGGTGGAGGGATGCAGGCTTCCACCGCCCGGCATGTAGAGCGAACAACCTCCTGAACCGTCCACCTCGTGAATGAAATCAATCAGGCCCTCAGAGTCGTCCTCGGCGGGCTCCAGGATCACAGCCCCGGCGCCATCCCCAAAAATCACGCAAGTGGCGCGATCAGTGTAGTCAATGATCGAGGACATGACGTCTGCGCCAATCACCATCACTTTCTTGTGAGCGCCGGTCCGAATAAATTGTGCCCCGGTCTGCAGCGCGTAAACGAAGGCGGAGCAGGCAGCGGAAAGATCAAATCCCCAAGCCCCTTTTGCGCCCAGTTTGTGCTGCACCAGGCAGGCGGTCGAGGGGAAAAACATGTCCGGCGTGACTGTGGCCACCAGAATGGCGTCCAGGTCGGAGGGCTCGATGCCACGCTGGGCCAACGCACGGCGGGCCGCCTCGACGGCCAGATCGCTGGTCGCGACCCCCTTGTCCACTATGTGCCGCTCGCGTATGCCGGTGCGCTCCACAATCCAGTCGTTGGAGGTTTCCACCAGCTTTTCCAGATCGTCGTTGGTCAGAAGACGCGGCGGGACGTAGGCACCCAGGGCGGTAATCTTGGCTCGCACCAATTGGCTCACTCGATCAGTTCTCCTGCTTCTTTTTTCGGGTTCGAAGCGAACCGTGTATTTTGACGCACCCGTGCTGCAATGTCCAACTCGTCCCCCGTCGGTGCGGATTTGCTGGTCAGTGTAGGTGCGAGCGCCTCGCTCGTGCTGCAGCGCCACGAACGCTGTCGCACGAGCGGGACGCTCGCGCCCACATTTTTGGTTACCCGGGTACATGTACTTGCAGCCGAAAAGTACGCGACAGTGCTGCACCACTAGTGCTTCCGAAAGTCAGGCGCAGTCCCGAATTGGCACTAGTAGCGAAATGGAACCATGGAGACCTTCGCATGCAGGCAACGTTTCACTAGTCTGCACCTGCCACTCGAAAAACTTATGACGCGCCGCTGTGACGCGCCCTCAAATGTTTTCTCTGTGCTCGGGTCTTCAGGAAAGGGGATCAGAGATGATCGGAACCTTTAAGTCTTCAGGCGCGAGGTTTGTGGGCGCCCTTCTTCTTTCTTCGGTCGTTCTAGTGTGGTCGGGCTGCGGCGGCGGTACGGTGGGTGGCTCGAAGTCTGAATCGACGTCTAATGGCATGACGATCAGCCCTCCCAGCGCGACACTGCGTGGCGGCGACAGCACCCAGTTCGCCGCTACGGTCACGGGCAACAGCAGCCAAGCGGTGGCTTGGTGGGTGAATGGAGTGGCCTCCGGCAACGCAACTGTGGGCACGATCGATGCGAATGGAAAATATCACGCCCCCCTCGATCTTCCCTCGCCGGCTTCGGTCACCATCAAAGCCACCAGTGCGGCTGACAAAACCCTTTCGGCAACCAGTACAGTGACTCTGCAGAATGCGATTCCCCAGCTGCAAACATTGAGCCCAACCTTCCTGCCAGTCGGTAATTTCACCATCAGAGTAGGGGGCGCTAACTTCGTAAAAGGGTCTAAGGTGCTATTCGCCGGTACGCCGCTCACTACGACTTATGTGGGCGCTACCCAGCTTACGGCCACCGGAACAGCCACATCAGCCCAGGTAGGGACGACGGTCAAGATCGTGGTCGAGAACCCCGATCCCGGAAAGAGCGATTCCACGGCTTCGATGAACGTGCAGGTAGGTGCAGCGGGTCAGGTTTCCGTGCAAGTGATCCCCCCGACGATGCAAATCACCGCCGGCTCGACGTTCCAGTACCGTACGGCGGTGAATGGCGCGGGCGGTAATACCGCGGTCAAGTGGGCCATCAATGGAATAGCGGGAGGCAACGCGACCTTAGGAACTATTTCCGCGGGCGGACTTTACACTGCGCCAGCCACGGTTCCTACCCCTAACACGATCCAGGTGACAGCGACCAGCCTGGCGGACACGACAGCCACGAATAGCGGCACCGCAACGCTCACCAATCCCTCCCCCGTGGTGAATGCAGTGTTGCCGACCACCATCGCCGTGGGTAATTTCACCCTGTCAGTCTCCGGTCAGAAGTTTGCGCCCGGGGCTGTAGTGTCTTTCGGCGGCACGTTCCTCACCACGACGTTTGTCTCTTCCACGCAGCTCAGCGCAACCGGCACCGCCACCAGCGCGCAAGCGGGGACGGTACAAGTCACTGTAATCAATCCCGATCCCGGTTCGGCGACGTCGAATTCTTTTGCACTGCAGGTGGGATCTTCCTCCAACGCGGTGAACGCGGCAGCGGCGGCTCGTCTGCTGGAACAATCCACTTTTGGCGTCAACCCGCAGGCGCTCTCGCATGTTCAGGCTGTGGGTATGCAGGCGTTCCTGAACGAGCAGTTCAGCACACCGGCTTCCACCTTCCCCCCGCCGGCGGACAGCGATGACATGTCGGTAGTGCAAAAGCGCTTCTTCACCAACGCACTCACCGGTCCGGATCAGTTGCGGCAGCGCGTGGCCTGGGGACTTTCGCAGATCTTCGTCGTCTCGGCGGAGAAGATCAACAATCCCAGCGCTTTCGTGCTCTGGCAAAACATGATGCAGAACGATGCCTTCGGCAACTTCTCCACGCTGCTGACGGACATCACTCTGAGCCCCGTCATGGGGAACTATCTGGACATGGTGAATAACGACAAGCCGGGCAACGGCGTCGATCCCAACGAAAACTTTGCCCGTGAAATTCTGCAGCTGTTCTCGATTGGATTGGAGCAAATGAATCCAGACGGCACCGTGCAAGTCGACGGCTCCGGCAATCCCGTCCCGACCTACGGTCAGGACGAGATCATCGGCTTCGCTCATGTCTTCACGGGATGGACCTACCCGACCAAAGCGGGCGCCACGGCGAAATTCCGGAACCCCGAATTCTACGGCGGTCCCATGATCGCCTTCGACAGCCACCACGATACGGGCACGAAACTCCTGTTGAATGGTGTCACATTGCCGGCAGGCGGCAGCACCACAGGCGACCTGGCGGCAGCGCTGCAAAATATCTTTAATCATCCCAACGTCGGACCGTTCATCTGCAAACAGCTCATCAAGCGCCTGGTGACCAGCAATCCCAGCCCCGATTATGTTGGCCGCGTGGCGGCAGTGTTCGCCGACAACGGCACCGGAGTACGGGGTGACCTGAAAGCAGTGGTTGCGGCCATCCTGATGGATCCCGAAGCGCGACGCGGCGACGATCCGGCCCAGGCGCAGCCCAGCGATGGGAAGCTGAAGGAACCGGTCCTGTTCATGACCAACTTGCTGCGCTCAATGAACGCTGTATCCGACGGTGCGTCGCTCTCCGACCGGGCCGATGACATGAAAGAACCGCCGTTCTTTTCACCGACGGTTTTCAACTTCTATCACCCGGACCACGTGATTGACGGCACCAACTTAGTGGGTCCTGAATTCGAGATCTTCGACACCAGCACGGACATTGCCCGAATCAATTTCGTGAACACCCTGGTCTACGGATCGGTGAGCGGCACCACCACCGTTGACATCTCGGGATATGTCCCGCTGGCGGCAAGCCCGGATCAACTGGTGACCGCGGTCGCAGCCGTGATGATGCATGGACAGATCTCGGACAACATGCGGAGCACGCTGGTCACGACCATTACCGCAATTCCCGACAACACCCGCCGCGCCAAAGCGGCTTTCTATCTGATTGGAAGCTCATCGCAGTTCCAGGTCGAACACTAAAGGGAGAAATAGCCATGGCATTTTCACGACGAGACTTTCTGAAACGGACTTGCTGCACGGCAGCGGCCGGACTTGCCGCCGCCAGCTTCGACAAGTTCGGACTGGTGAACGCGCTGGCCCAGAGCGCTCAGGACTACAAAGCCCTGGTCTGCGTCTTCCTGTTCGGCGGCAACGACAGCAACAACATGATCGTGCCCATGAGCAGTTCGGCGTACACCGCCTATCAGCAGGCACGTTCTGTCCTGGCCCTCCCCCAGAACAGTCTGCTGCCCATCGCCCCGCCCAGTGCCGGCTCGTTTGGGTTCCATTCCAAGTTCACCGAAATGCAGGCCCTGTTTAATCAGAAGCACCTAGCGGTGCTGGCCAATGTGGGAACGCTGGTACGTCCCACAACTCGGGCGCAATATCAGCAACGCCAGGTCTCCATCCCCCAGAATCTTTTTTCACATGAGGACCAGGCGGCACAGATGCAGACTGGCGCCCTGACCGGTAACGGACAGACAGGGTGGGCTGGGAGAACCGCGGACAAGATCCAGTCGATTTACGGCGGCACTTTCCCCATCCTGATTTCACTGGCGGGGAGCCAGATTTTTTGCGAGGGCTTGACCGCTCGCGCCATCCAGTCCAGTGGCGATCCCACGAAATTGCTTTCCGGCTTCAACAGTTCGGCTGAATCCCAGGGCCGTATGTCGGCGCTACAAAATCTGCTGACCTTCGACACCGGCGTTTCTTTGATCCAGGCCGCCAGCACAACCACCACGAACTCGCTGGCGGACAGTAAATCGCTGGCCGACGCGCTGGCTGCGAAGCCAACCCTGGCAACCGTTTTCCCCAATACCGGTATCGCCAACCAACTCAAGCAGGTGGCGCAGATTATCTCGGTGCGCTCGGCACTGGGAGTGCAACGGCAGATTTTCTTCGTTGCGATTGGCGGCTTTGACACTCACAGCGACCAACTGAACGCGCACAACAGCCTTTTCACCCAGCTAAGCCAGGGCATGAACGCCTTTTATCAGGCCACGGTGGAAATGGGCGCAGCCTCGCAGGTCACGGCCTTCACCTTGTCGGACTTCAGCCGTACCTATGCCCCGGACAGCACGAACGGGACCGACCATGCCTGGGGTGGCCACCATCTGATCCTGGGCGGAGCGGTCAAGGGAGGCGATTTCTACGGCACCTTCCCCACCCTGGCAATCGGCGGCCCGGACGATGCCACCGGTCAGGGGCGTTGGATCCCGACGACTTCACTCGACCAGTACTCCGCGACTCTGGCGAATTGGTTCGGAGTCCCGACGGCGGACTTGCCGGCGATCTTCCCGAACCTGGCGAACTTTACGACGCCAGTGCTGAACTTTGTGGGGTAGTAAAAAAATCCGGTGAGAGACCAGGCGTGATAAAGCCAGGCACCGGACACCCACTGCACACGCAAGAGCTCGTTACCGTTGCTTCCTTCCGGACCTGGCGGGGTTGGCGAGAATGCGTCGCGCGGGACCGATGCCTGACCGCTTTCGATTCTAACATCGGGAAGTAGTCGTCGGTCGTCAGTCGTCCCTCGATAGTCGTTCGTCGTCAACTGTTAATCGTCAGCGCATCCCTTGTCATTCCGAACCGGCTTCAGCCGGTGAGGAATCTGCTCTTGTCAGCGCCACACTGTCATCCTGAGTGCTAGTCTCTCGTCCCGCGAAGCGGGACGAAAACAAGCGAAGGACCTATGCATTCCTCCGCCTCACATCCAGTGTCGGCTCAAATCCAGATCGGCGGCGCACTGCAGATCAAGCGGGGATCGGCGTGCTATCGTCCGAAAATGCATGGGTCCTTCGTTGGGATTCCTTTGCCTTGCGAAGGGCTCCGCTTCCTCAGGATGACAGGGTGTTAGTTGTCAGGGAGCGTGTCTTCTAGTCTCTGGGTCAGTGTTTCCACCGAAGTCGCCTGGCTGAACTCTCTGAGCTCCTTGTCGTCCGCGATCTGGTTGAGTCCCATGTGCTCACAGATCGCGCGCACCATTTGCAGGAGTTTCGTAATTTCCTTCTCGGATATCAAATCAACCTGCAGGTTCAAGTGATCTCGTTGCTCGGCCCGTTTCGACATTCGATTCTGGCGCATGAGGATGAAACTTGAGAGCACCACCGCCTCGACCGAGACGATCATTCCGAGCAGCGAGAATGGATAAGGATCAAAGCGCTGAATCCATGAAACTCCCTGGACATTGATCAAAATCCAGGTAAGCACCAGCAGGACATGGATCATCACAAAGACCAGGCTTCCAGCCAAAGCGGCAACACCATCGCCTGCGCGTTCCGATAGTGTTCTCTTCTCCAGGAACGCCTGCTCCTGCCTCGCCATGGAGTCGATGTGCGATTGCGTGTGCTCTAAATTCCGATCCATCCACTGCTCCTCTGTTGCGTCGCCTGTTTACCACAGTACTTCCCGATAGTCCGTCATCAGGATACAATTCGAGCGCAAAACGTAAGGAGTACAGCGATGTCGAATTCACGATTAAGCGATGGAAAAGATCGATTTGACCGCCGGACTTTTTTCAAAGCTGCGGGGGTTACGACCGCTGTCGGTGTAGTAGGGGCAACCTTCGGAACCGGTTTGGCCCACGCAGACCTCACCAAAGAACAGCGCGACAAGATGACGCCGGACGAAGTCATCCAACAGATGAAGGCTGGCAATGAACGGTTCCGGTCGGGCAAACCGCAGCATCGCGATCTCATGCGCGAGGTTAAGGCCACAACAAAGGCACAGTATCCTGCCGCCGTTGTCTTCAGCTGCATTGACTCACGAGCACCCGCCGAATTGATTCTCGACCTCGGTATTGGCGATATCTTTAGTGGTCGCATTGCGGGAAATGTTGCTGATGAGGACGTTTTAGCCAGCATGGAATTCGCCTGCAAGGTGACAGGCTCGAAGGTCGTGCTTGTCATGGGTCACACCAACTGCGGCGCTATCAAAGGAGCGATTGATGGGGTCGAGCTTGGCAATCTCACGGCTTTGTTATCGAAGATCCGTCCGGCGGTTGAAGCTACTCGCTATACGGGGGAACGTTCTTCCAAGAACTACGCATTCGTAGACGCGGTAGCACGAGAGAACGTTTTAATGACTATCGCCAATGTTCGCCAAAGGAGCCCGGTGCTTCGAGAACTCGAATCCACAGGCAGCATCAAGATTGCAGGTTCGATGTACAACCTCGAAACGGGGATGGTTGAGTTCTTTGCGTAACGATTAACCGCACCGGCCCCGGGGGCAAATGTCACGAGGTTCTGCTCAAAAAATCGAAGGGCAGCACCTAGTACAACTGCTAGCTGACTAGGCAGGTAGGAGCAGGTATTCTGTGGCCAGTATCGAACCGCAATGCGGTCATGGGTTAGTGGCGGGAAACCGACGTTCGGACCCTCACGACCGCACTCCTTCACTGTGATACGCAACGTTTCAGGCCGGACCCACGCGGGTTCGGCTTTTTCCGCCTTTAAGGAGTTGCGAGCTCTGCAGACTGTTGAACCTGCTACCGTGAATTAAAGGCGACAAGCATGAGTGCTCTATACGAACTGGTCGAGTGGGAGGACCTTGGATATTACGTTCCCTCCTGTCGAATCGTTTTCCTAACTTCGTGGCTGGCCGTGCTCTTGCTACTGCCCGGGTGCAACGCGCTGAATCCGCTCTGTGGAAGCGCCCGTCCCGTGCCGAGCCTCAAGTCGATCTCTCCTGCAACCGTGGTGTTTGCGCAACTGCCGCCCAGCTTTGTCATGACTGAGACGGGCAGTGGTTTTGTTTCGTCCTCCGTTGTGGTCTTCAATGGCGCTGCTCTTGCCACCATCGTCATGAGCAGTTCCGAGCTCACGGTCAACATCAAATCTTCCATGATCGCTGCTCCGGGAAGCTTCAAAGTCGTCGTGCGGACGCCTGCTGGCAATAGCGGAAACCTCGGTTGCTCTAGCGGCGGCACCAGCGACGCCCAGACTCTGACCGTCGACTGACCGCCTGCAAACCAATTCTCCAGCCTACCCGACTGCTATCTGCCGTAGAGGGCCATGCCAGGTCGGAGCGATCATCGTTGACCTAATATCGCCACTACGCTTAAAACCCCCGAGCAACCTGCCTTGGGGAGGCTGTCCGGGGGTCGCAATTGGCGTAAACGCTGGTTCTTGATGATTGATCGTTCTTGAATCGTCAAAAACCGTTATTTGCCCTTCACCATTGAGCAGTGGGTCGAAGCCGTTTTCCAAGTACCGGAATCATTCACCCAGGTGTCGCTGCAGATGACAGTTCGCGCCCGATGCGTGCCGTTAAGTTCAGCGTCGTAGGTGAATGTGTAATGTGAAACTGCGGTATTCGGACCGAAGGTTACTACCTGCACGTCACTGATCTCGCCGCTCTTCCACGTATTGGACTTGTTCTGCAGACTCTTGATGAACTCGTCCTTCGACTCCCAGGCCCCCCAACTGTTCCCTGCCGTGAATCCGTCGGCCAAATGCTGTTGCGCCCACGAAGCATCGCTCTTCATTTGCGCATTTCTCGAGTCCTGCTGCAGTTGTTTGATCTGCTGGGCGACGTCGCCCTGAGCGTGAAGGTTAAGGGACAGAGCCAGACAACAGAATAGGGTCAGGACAGCGATAGCCGATGTTTTTGTCATTGTTGTGTATCCTCCGTGTTAGCGGAACGAAGTCTACACTGCGGTGGCATGTTGTGCACGCGGTTGCTGCCGGCTGTGTTAGCGGTGCGCTGGGACACAACCTGGGCTGTTTTCACTTAGGGAGGGTTTGGATCGAACTTGGTGTAATCGCCTGATTACAACAATTGCGGTTTACAATCGGCAGCACGGGAGAACCGTGATGAAGATTTGTCGTGTGATAACACTTTTGTTCACGCTACTTGCAAGCGGTCTCTCTCAAGGGTCGCCGGACTATTACATCGCGTCGCTACACATGCCGTGTTACCCACCTCTTGCCCGTCAGGCAAGGGTGGAGGGACAGACAAAGGTCAGAGTGGAAGTCGGGCACGACGGCGAGGTGACGGTCGCAGAGGCACTGGATGGGCACCCGCTTCTCAAGGCCGCGTCTCTTCCCAATGCTCGAACATGGAAATTCGCTAGCGGCCAGGGTGCTGACCTATCCCGACTGAAAACGATCATAGTTTTTGACTATCGGCTAGAAGGAG
This sequence comes from Terriglobia bacterium, assembly GCA_963812835.1. Taxonomy (GTDB): domain Bacteria; phylum Acidobacteriota; class Terriglobia; order Terriglobales; family Acidobacteriaceae; genus JAIQFF01. The sequence goes on along the minus strand of CAWEWN010000002.1, from coordinate 2,196,908 downwards.
AGCCCGGATTGGAAAGGTGTGCTGCCCGCGTGATTTTCGATTCTTTCAATAAGGTTGAAATCATTGGGCATCCACCAGTCATGATGACCAACGATGCTCAAGCCAAACGGCCCTGAGCCGTTTACATTCTGGTCAATTGTCGCAATGTCGGCATTACACTCATTGACGTCCGAAAAGGTCTCACGAGGTGCCCTTGCGTGAATCTCCGAACACGCCACTGTTTCCCAAAAACGCTCGAGCATGACCGCAGGTTGTCACGATGGCCTCGCCCAAGCCGAGGACCAGAAGCTTTGTCTTTGGGTCATTTTCTCGGGCAGCCGTTTTCATCTCATCCAGGTTATGTATGGTGACCATCTTTGGGGCGCGCTTCATGCCGGAACTTGACATGTAGGAAGAGTATCGCGGGACGCTACGGGGGGAGAAGGTTACGGAAGTCGTCACGCGGGGGGCAGTTTTGTAGCTTGTGCTCTGGCTCCAAATCTTTTTGCGCCGGAGGCCGAAAATTCACAACCCTGGCTGAAGACTGACGACCGACGACTGACGACTCCTCCCTGACCTCCGTACTCTTTCCTTTCTGACCGGCATGGCGAACAATAGAGCGGCCATGGCTACCGCCGGCAAACTTCATCCCACGACGGCCCTCTTGCCAGGCGCCCTCCAGCGCTATTTTGAGGTCGCACTCTATCTGCTCGTGGTTAGTGGTTTTGGCACGCTGGCCTCCACCGGAGGCCTTGGCATTGGCGCGGTGCTGCTGGTCAGCGCCGCACTCGCGGTCCGCGGATACCTGTTATTCCACGGCCGTACCTGGCTGATTTCCGAGCGCTGGACTGCCCTTCTTACCGTCGGCTATGTGGCGTTCTACCTAGCCGACTACTTCCTGATCTCGGGCGGATTTCTAAACGCGACCGTCCACCTGGTTTTGTTCGTGATGGTAGTGCGGTTGTTTTCGGCGCAGCGCGATCGCGATTTCTACTTTCTCTCGGTGATTGCGTTTCTCATGGTGCTGGCCTCTGCACTGCTCACCGTGGACAGCGCTTTCCTCCTGTCGTTCGCGATCTTCATGCTGATGGCGGTGGTGTGTTTCATCCTGATGGAGATGCGGCATATCTCTGCCAAGGCCGGCGTCCACGCACGGAGTCGGGCAAGGGGCCGATGTACCAGAATATGGCGACCTCTTTGGCTGTGGCTTCGCCTGTGCTGGTGCTTTGCATTCTGCTGGGTGCGGCCGGCATTTTCTTCCTCTTGCCTCGCGCCTCTGCCGGCTACCTGAGCGCGTACGCTCCGGGCGGTGAAATCAGCACCGGGTTTGGCGACACGGTTGAACTTGGACGAATTGGCGAGATACAGCAGTCCGGCTCAGTGGTCATGCATATTCAGATTGACGGCGACGAGCAGGGCAGCTTCGATCTGAAGTGGCGCGGAGTGGCATTGGGCAAGTTCGACGGACGCGTATGGTCAAACAACCGGGCGCAGCACCCGCTCTTCCGGGAAATGGACGGGCGTTTCGTCATGCCGGCGCGTGCCGGTGCGCCGAAGATTACACCTCGCCTGATTTCCTATCGCGTGTTGATGGAGCCGGTGGGCATGAACGTTTTCTTCGTGGCCGGCGCGCCGCAGAGTCTCGAAGGCTTTTACAGACACCTGAGCATGGACGACGGAGGCGCGGTTTTCGATCTGGATCCGGAGCATCCCGTCAACCGCTACCGGGTTTTTTCCGACATCGGGCAAGCTGCGGCCAGCGATCTTCAAACAGCGGGTGAGACCTACACGCCCGACGTGGTCTCCAGCTATCTTCAATTGCCCGCGCTTGACCGTCGCATTCCGCAACTCGCGCAGCAGATTACCGCTTCGGCCAACAACAACTACGACAAGGCCCGCGCCCTGGAGACCTATCTCCGCACTCACTTCGGCTATACCCTGCAGCTCTCGCGCACGGTGCCCCATGATCCCCTGGCCAATTTTCTCTTCGAGCGCAAACAGGGACACTGCGAATACTTCGCCTCGTCCATGGCGGTCATGCTGCGCACCCTGGGAATCCCGTCGCGCGTAGTGAACGGATTTCGCACTGGTGAGTTCAACGACTTGACCTCGCAGTATGTGGTGCGGGCCAGCAATGCCCACTCCTGGGTCGAAGCCTATTTCCCAAACTACGGATGGGTAACGTTTGATCCCACACCGGGCGCGTCATTTCCGGCACGCACGGGTTGGAGCCGGCTATCGTTGTACGCAGACGCCATGGCGTCATTCTGGCGGGAGTGGATCGTAAATTATGACGTGGGTCACCAGCAGTCCCTGGCGGTGAGCGCGGGGAATCGCAGCCGGCAAATGTTGGGGGCATTGCGGCACTCGTGGCATCGCCACTATAAGCAATTGCTGGCGGCCGCCCGCCACACCGGAGGCGCGGTCGCCGGGTCGCCGCTACGTTGGAGTCTCGAAGCCGGGCTGATCGCGGTTCTGTTTATGTTAATGGTCAACGCGCGGGAACTCTTGCGGGCCCTGGGCAAATTGCGGTTGGCGTCGCGTCCAGAGAGATCTCCCCGGCTGGCAGCTACCATCTGGTACGAGCGCATGACGAAACGTGTGGCCCGGAGCGGTTGGCACAAATCGCCCACCCAGACTCCCGACGAGTTCGTCTCCGGGATCGATGATGCTGGCGTGCGGGAAAGAGTAGCGGAATTTACCCGGCATTACCAAAGCGCACGCTTCGACGATTCCGTTGAAGATGTGCGACGCCTGCCAGAGTTGTACGAGGAGATTTCAGCGAGCCAGCGCTGAAATTAGCAGGGCACCGGTTGCGAGATTTTCTTTGCGTCCTTTGCGGTTACCTTTGCGTCCTTCGCGGTAAAGCCTTTTCTTCAACCTTTAACCGCAAAGTTCGCAAAGGTAACCGCAAAGGACGCAAAGGCTACTTGAAGCTGCTAACTCTCCCTCAGAAGTGCCAGACGATTCCGCCGCCGACGAAAAAGTTATGCTGGCGGCTCTTTCCCGTGTCCACGTTCAGTTGGGGAACGCCTGAAAAAAAGTCTCGCACTTGTCCGCGCACACTGAAGCGCCTGAACAATTTGACATCGAGACCTCCGCCGATCTGGAAAACGCCACTCGTTGTACCGGTCTTGCCGGGGTTGGGGCCGCCGAACTCCAGCGTCGAACTCTCTTTGAAATAACCGAAGCCTCCGCCCACGCTTACCCACGGCGAAATTCCGTTGTCAGGGAAAAGATTGGCCCGCAATGCTGGCGTAACGAAGAATGACTTGTAGTCCTCGGGGATTTGGTTCAGTTCGTAGTGAACATTTTCCTTCACGTTTACTACGAAAGGCACCTCTGCGGTCAGCCCCAAAAGGCCGAAATTCATCAACCGCCGTCCGTAGTTGGCTTCGAAGGTCAGGCCGTGGCCCGAAGTAACAAGAGCGCCGGGGTTGCTGGGAACTCCCTGGTCGCTGACGAAAGTACGGCCGATCAATCCCGACAGCTCGTTTCTCTCTTGGGCGCCCGCAACCGAAATCAGGGTCACCAGCGATCCCAGAATCGCAGTCAAAAAAAATGTGCGCTTCATCACACCTCCCGCGAAGTTCCCTGACCGAGGCCTGTCCCAAGGTTAGCACGCGCAACCTGTGCTGGTTTCGCTAAACCGATACTCGATTGGTCCGCCCTGACCTCGAAGTACCAATCCGGCAACGGTGTTAAAATCAATAGATTGCATGCCCACCAAGACCTTATCTGAGCCGCTCGAGACCGTGACCCCAAACTCTACCGAGGCCGCGGCTCCCGTGACCTCCGGCCCTACCCGGGTAGGTTTCGTAAGCCTGGGCTGTCCCAAAAACCTCGTGGATAGCGAAGTAATGATGGGCATGCTACAGCAGGCCGGGGCGCAGCTGGTCTCAGGCGCCGAAGACGCGGACGTGATCGTGGTCAACACCTGCTCGTTCATCGCCAGCGCCCAGCAGGAGTCGGTCAATACCATCCTGGAAATGGCCAAACATAAGACAAATGGCCGCGCCCGAAAGCTGGTGGTCGCAGGCTGCCTGGTAGAACGATTTCGCAACGATATTCGTCTGAACATTCCGGAAGTGGATGCCGTGGTCGGAACGGGAGAGCTGGAAGGTATCCTGGCAGCCGCCGGAGTGGCACCCACAGCGGCTTCGAATTCTCCTTTCAAAATCCTGCAATCGCGCGCTGAAGGTGATGCCCGCGCCTCGCAAGGCCGCTTTTCGCGCGAGACCTGGGATGGCGCCATCGCCGACCTGCCCAACTATCTGTACGACGAAGCCACGCCTCGAGTGCTGGCGACTCCGCGACACACCGCCTACATCAAGATCGCGGAGGGCTGCGATCATCCCTGCACGTTCTGCATCATTCCTCAATTGCGCGGCCAGTTCCGGTCTCGCCGTTTTGAGTCGGTCATCGCCGAGGCCGAACGTCTGGCGCAGTCCGGCGTGCGCGAAATCACTTTGATCGGACAGGACACCACCTGCTACGGCGAAGATTTCGGCCTGAAAGATGGCCTGGCTCTGCTGCTGGAAAAACTTGCGGTAATTGAAGACCTGCGCTGGGTCCGTTTTCTCTACGCCTATCCCAACAAGATCACCGGCCGGTTGCTGGACACCATTGCCTCGCATGAAAAGATCTGTTCCTACATTGACGTACCCCTGCAGCACGCGTCACCCAGCGTCCTGAAACGGATGAAGCGCGGCGCTGGCGCGATATCTTCCTGCGCTCGATCGAAAAAATGCGGCGCACGATTCCCGGAGTTACACTGCGCACGTCGTTTATCGTGGGCTTCCCGGGTGAGACGGAAACGGAATTTGAAGAACTCTGTCAGTTCGTGCGCGACTCGGAGTTCGATTGGATGGGTGCGTTCGGCTACTCCGACCAGGAAGGCGCGAGCGCATTCTCCGAGGAGAAGAAGTTGCCCGAGCGTGAAATTGAACGCCGCCGCAAACATCTGATGGGAATCCAGCGCAAGATCAGCAAGCGGAAAAAGAAAGCCTTAGTGGGCAAGGAATTTGATCTCGTCCTCGAAGGCATCTCCGACGAAACTGACTTGCTGCTTGAGGGCCGCACCCCAATGCACGCCCCGGAAATTGACGGCAAGGTCTTCGTCAACGACGTTCCTGAAGTCGTGGAACCGAAGACGGGCGAGTTCTATCGCTGCCAGATCACTGAGGCCCACGATTACGATCTGGTCGCCCGGATTTTGTAGGAAGCCCCATGGCCCGCAAGCTCAAGCTGAAGTGCCCCATCTGCAAGAAGCCCGTCACCAGCAAGGAAGCGGAGTTCCCTTTCTGCAGCGACCGCTGCCGCCTGATTGATCTGGGCAAATGGGCCAGCGGCGCGTACGTGATCTCGTCTCCAGTACATGACACAGGCGACGGGATGGAAGATCTCTCCCGGGACTCTGATGAAGACTCGTGAGCGTGGGCGGGACGTGCCCCGCGCCTCTCTGGGCCACGCTAGTCGCCACGTTCTTCGGAATCGGCCATCTTCGTCCGGGACCCGGCACGTGGGCTTCGGCAGCGACGATTCTTCTATGGTGGCTCGTGGGACACTGGATGGCGCCGGCTTGGCAGTCCGGGGCAGCGGCCCTCCTCGCTCTAGCCGCAATTCTGATCGGAATTCCGGCGGCCACGCGTGTGGCGCGGGCCAGCGGTCGAAAAGATCCGCAGTTCGTGGTGATCGATGAAGTCGCCGGACAGCTCATCACTCTGATTGCGGCTCCGATCGCATGGAAATCCCTGCTGCTGGGCTTTATACTTTTTAGAGCATTCGATATCGTCAAGCCGCCGCCGGTGCGTCAACTGGAACGCCTCCCCGAGGGAGTGGGCATCGTGGTGGATGACGTGGCCGCCGGCCTTTATGGCCTGGCTGTAATGCAGGTCGTGCTGCACTTCGGTCTGCTGCCGCGGTAGACCTTCAGGAAGCTGGAGTCCATGGGAATTTCCGACCGATTGCTGGGCAAGAAAAACGTCAATGGCCACCCGCACATTGAGGCGGTGCATCCCAGCGCCGCTTTGCCCGGCGGTGAAGTTCGCATTGTGGGCAAGAGTCTTCGGCCTCACGAGCTGCGCCGGCCTCAAGTCCGCTTTGGAGATGTCGAGGGCGCGGTGGTCATCAGCTCCGACGAGTTTCTGGTGGCGCGCGTGCCACCCGGCGCTTCTTCGGGACCTGTAGTGGTATCGACCAACGGCACCGCGAGCAATCCGCATCAGATCAAGGTCGCCGCCCCGATTGCAGAGAACCTTCATCCCGTAACCAATCCTGCACTCGACGCCGACGGCAACATTTACGTCACTTTCTCCGGATCACGTGGCCAGACAGTTCCGGTCGCGATTTTCAAGATCGACACCAATTACAACGTCAAGCCGTTCCTGGCGGAGATGACAAACGCCACCTCTATCGCGTTCGATCGCGTCGGCCAGATGTACGTCTCCTCGCGCTTCGATGGGGCGGTGTACCGGGTGGCGCCGAACGGCACCATGTCTACGTACGCCGAAGGCATGGGCGTAGCGACCGGGATCGCGTTTGATCCCAACGAGAATCTTTACGTCGGCGATCGCAGTGGAACGATTTTCAAGATCGGCAAGGACCGACAGATTTTTGTTTTCGCCACACTCGAACCAAGCGTTTCCGCTTACCACCTTGCGTTCGGGCCGGGCGGAGAACTCTTTGTCACCGGCCCTACGACCTCGAGTTTCGATTCGGTGCACAAGATCGATTCTCATGGCAGCGTTTCGACTTTCTACCGTGGCCTGGGGCGTCCGCAAGGCCTGGCATTTGATATCGACGGCAATCTTTATGTGGCGGCTTCCCTTTCCGGCAAACGCGGCATTGTCAAAATCACTCCCGACGCCAAGGCTTCGCTCGAAGTTGCGGGTCCGGGCCTGGTAGGACTGGCGTTCGCGCCGGGGAAGTCGGCGGTACTGGCTACCACCGGCGCGGTGCATCAGCTCTCGTGGGGAGTGCAGGGAGCGCCGCTGGTGCCGGAATTAGTCTGAGATCAGTTATCAGCCGCCAGTTCTCAGGGTCTCAGTTGGACATTGCGCTGGAGTGGTCTCGTCACGCAGTTGTCGGTCTTGGCTGACGACTGACGACTGACGACTGGTTTACACTCTTAGCCGTGAATGCTGAGATTGTTGCCATCGGCTCGGAGCTGCTCACTCCCTTCCGCCAGGATACGAACTCCCTCTACCTCACGGAAAAGCTCAACCTGCTTGGCGTCGACGTCATCTTCAAGACTATCGTGGGCGACAACCGCGAACATCTTACGGGCGCAGCGACCCTCGCGCTTTCTCGCGCTGAAATCGTGATCTTCATGGGCGGGCTCGGACCTACCGAAGACGATCTCACGCGTGAAGCAGTAGCGGATGCACTGGGACTCGGTCTGCGCCGCGATCCTGAAATCGTCGCCGGCCTCGAACGCCGGTTTGCGGCGCGCGGCTGGAAGAGCATGTCACCCAACAATCTCAAGCAGGCGGACGTAATCAGCGGGGCCATCGTGCTGCCCAATGCCAACGGTAGCGCCCCCGGTCAGTGGATCAGCGGCAAGTATGAAGGCGAAGAAAAAATCATCATGCTGCTGCCCGGTCCTCCGCATGAATTGAAGGCGCTGTTCGACGAGCAGTGCATGGAACGCCTGCGGGCCAAGCTGCCGCCGCAATTCATGGCGACTAGAGTTTTGAAGATTGCCATGATGCCGGAATCGCAGTGTGATGCGCGGGTGGCGCCCATCTACAAGCGCTATACCGACGTGCAAACCACGATCCTGGCCGGAGCTGGGGAAATCCAGCTGCATCTGAAAACCCGCGCCGCGTCGCTCGAGGCGGCACAGGAACGCGTGGACCAGTTGGCCGCAGAAATCGAAGAAGAACTCGACGACAATGTTTTCTCCGACAACGGCGATTCGCTCGAACAAATCGTCGGCTATTACATGCAGATGCGCAACGCCACGCTGGCGGTGGCGGAGTCCTGCACCGGCGGATTGCTGGCCGAACGCATCACTTCGGTCAGCGGCAGCTCGCGTTACTTCCTGGGCGGAGCGGTGGTGTACTCCAACCAGTTGAAGACCGCTTTCGCGGATGTTCCCGCTGAGTTGATCCAAAAGCACGGCGCAGTGAGTAGCGAAGTGGCGATCGCGCTGGCCGAGGGCATTCGCAAACGCTGCGGCTCAACCCTCGGAATCGGAATCACCGGTGTGGCAGGGCCGGCCGGCGGCACGCCAGAAAAGCCGGTGGGCCTCGTCTTCATCGCGCTGGCAGACGAAAAAGCGACCGAAGTAGAGGAACGAAATTTTCCCGGTGATCGCAAACGTATCCGTTTTTTCGCCAGCCAGCTGGCGCTGGACTTGATCCGAAGAAAATTGATGTAAGGCAGTCGTCAGTCGTCGGTCTTCAGTCGTCAGCAAAACGTTGGGCTGAAGACTGACGACCGACGACTGAAGACTGATTATGCGGACTTTCGTCGCTCTCGATATTGACGATGTCATCCGCGCTCGGCTGGCAGTCTTTCTCGACGGCGTGCGCGGTTTTGCGCCGGAGGCGCGTTGGGTGCGTCCCGAGTCAATGCACGTGACTTTGAAGTTTATCGGGGAGAAACCTTCCGAGACTGTGGACGAGATCAAGCAGGGTCTGGGCGCGATCCGGCCAGCGCGATCGAGATTTCATTTCGTGGATACGGATTTTTTCCTACTTCGAAAGCGCCTCGTGTCTTTTGGGTTGGCATTGGAGCCGGTCCGGAGTTGGCCGCTCTGGCGAAGTCGGTGGATGAGGCTACCGCAGCGCTTGGCGTTCCTAGAGAAGAGCATGCGTTCAGTCCGCATCTGACCTTGGCTCGCCGAGGCGGCTCAGGCGCACCTCATTGGCGGAAAGGTGATCGTGAAAATCCGGCGTTTCAGCGCTTGCAGGAGAAATTGTCCGCGATGCCTGAACTCGAGTTTGGTACGATGACCGCCCGCGAATTCTTCTTGTACCAGAGCCAAACGATGCAGGGCGGCGCGCGCTACACGAAGATTGCACGCTTTGGATTAGTGTAGCGCCGGCTCGTAGTGGTTAGTTGTGTGGCCGCGGGCGACTCGCCCGCGACATCGGAGTCTAGCGACGGCAAGCCACAAATGCCCATCGTCCCGATTCTTCGGGACGGGATCACAGCAGTTCGCGGGCGAGTCGCCTGCGGCCACAATGCTACACAAATCGATGGTTATTTTTCTCACTGCCGCGGTCAGCTATCTGCTGGGTTCGATCCCATTCGGATTTATCCTGGTGCGCGTTTTTCGCGGACAGGATGTGAGAAAAACCGGCAGCGGCAACATCGGCGCGACCAACGTGGCCCGATCGTCGCCGGCCCTGGGTGTCCTCACCCTGGTTCTTGATGCGCTCAAGGGACTGGCCGCAGTGGCGCTCACGCGCGCCTTCTTTCCCGGCCAGCGGGTACTGACTGGACTGGCCGCGCTGTTCGCAATCGTGGGACACATGTTTCCCATCTGGCTGAAATTTCGCGGGGGAAAGGGCGTGGCGACCGCGCTGGGCTCGTTCGCCCTGCTTGCCCCGCTTTCCCTTCTGGTGACGGCGGGCATCTTTGTTGCCGTGGTGCTGGCGTTTCGCTATGTCTCTCTGGGCTCAATCGTTGGGGTCGCTCTCTTTCCCGTGCTGGCGTGGTTGTTGCATGACTATGCCGGCGTGCCGCAGATTCTAGGCTGCATGGCTATCGCCTCTTTGCTGATCATCGCCCGGCATCACCAGAACATTCGGCGGCTTCTTGCCGGAACCGAACCTCGCTTTCAATGGAGACGCGGATGAGCCGGATTGCCATCATCGGCGCGGGCGCATGGGGCACGGGTCTCGCCATCGTCATGGGACGGGGCGGCCATCATCAGGTGCGCCTCTGGGTCCACGAGAAAGAAGTTCGCGATTCCATCTCGTCCCGTCGCGTGAACGAACTGTTCCTTCCCGGTCAGCCCGTACCGGCAACCGTCTCACCCACCGGCAGCCTGCAGGAAGCTTTGGATGGCGCTGAGATTGTGGTCAGCGTCATGCCGTCGCAGCATTGTCGTCCGGTGTTCCAACAGATGTTGCCCCATCTCACGCCAGCGATGCTCTTCGTCAGCGCGACCAAAGGGCTGGAGGAGACCACACTTTTGCGGATGACCGAGGTGGCCGCGCAAGTCATCGGCGCGGGCAAAGGCTTTGCGCCACGTATCGGAGCGCTCAGCGGACCGTCGTTCGCCAAGGAAGTCGCGCGTGGCGATCCCACGGCGATCACCATCGCCTCGAAGGATGCCGAGCTGGCGGAAATCGTACAGCGTGAATTCAGCGATCCCCGGTTCCGCGTCTACACCAACGACGATGTTGTCGGAGTGGAACTCGGAGGAGCGCTGAAAAACATCGTCGCCATCGCGGCCGGCGTGTGCGACGGGCTGGGACTTGGCCACAATTCCATCGCCGCTCTCATCACCCGCGGCCTGGCGGAGATTACACGACTGGCCGTGGCCTGCGGCGGCCACCAGGAAACCATGTCCGGGCTCGCCGGCCTGGGAGATCTGGTGCTCACCTGCACCGGCGGTCTTTCGCGCAATCGCAGCGTCGGCGTCGAACTGGGCCGCGGCCGCAAACTGCCCGACATTATTGCCGGCATGCACGGCGCGGTCGCCGAGGGCGTCTTCACCACCCAGGCCGCGGTCGGACTGGCCCGCACTCGCAGCGTTGAGATGCCGATCACGGAACAAATGGATGACATCCTGCATCGCGATAAATCTCCCGCGGAGGCCATTCGCGATCTGATGAATCGGAGCGTGAAGAGCGAGAGGAGTCTTTAGCTCCTAGCTTCTGGCTTCTGGCTTCTGGCTCCTGGCTTCTGGCTTCTGGCTCTCAAATCTCAGCTTCCAAACTTCGTTTTCACCACGGGTGACAACCACCTGCGTTTGCAATCGTCTAGCTCGGACTGGACCGGTCCGGCCAGCGGATGTTACTGAACTTTGGTAATAGGCATTGGCCTTCGGTCTTGAGGCCGTGGACGGCCCCCGCAAGTAAAATTTAGACGGAAAACTATTGCTCCATCCGCAGCTAAGGGCGGGGCATGGCCCACTTTGTCTTGAAACTACCCCTTCCATCTCGCATCCCCATTTTGTACGTGATCCTGAGTGTGCTCGCGCTCATCAGCGTGGTGCCGATGTATTTCTACTCAGAGCAGGTGGAAGCGATTAACCGCGAGCGCCTGATCACCAACGAGCGGCTGCTGCAAAACACGGTGACGCGCTCTCTGGCCGACGACATCTCGCAGCACCAGGAATCGTTGCGCATGATGCTGGCCAACCTATCGTCCGCTCTGCAAGTCGCGAGCGGCGGAGACATTACCGACGAGCATGTGGAAGCGCCCGAGCTGCGCGCTCTGCTCGAGCATTTTGTTTCTTCGTCCGGCGACCTGGCCTACGCCACTCTGCTGAACTCGGAGTCCAAGGGAATTTCGGCAGGCCGCATTGCTCCTGACGCCTTTCTGCAACGCGACCTGGTGCGGGCCTATGAAGCCGCCCGCGAAGGCCGCGCCTACAGCGGCCAGGCCCTGGTGGTCGGCAGCGGAACGTCCGCCCGCACCGTCATGCTGGTCAGCACCCCGGTGATGTATGGCGGACGCTTTCTGGGAATGATCGGAGCGGTTGAAGACCTGGCGTTTCTGATCCGCCGCTTACAGGAAGTCAACCGCGGCGGGCTCACACCTTACGTAGTAGACAGTGAGGGCCGCCTGGTGGCAGGCGCCACCCCTGACTACGCCACCGGCCAGGACTTGACCAATTCGGAAATCGTCCGCAATTTCCTGGAACAGGGTGGCCAGTCCCAACTGGTTGCGGCCACGCGCGAGTTCAGCGTCACCCAGGGTAAGAAAAGCACGAAAATGCTGGGCACCTACAGTCCGGTAGGCAATCTGGATTGGGCCGTGATCGTGCAGAAGCCGCGGGACGAAGCTTACCGCGGAGTGTACGAAATGCAGCGCAGCGCCCGCCTGCTGGCGCTGATGGCTATTCTGTTGAGCGTCGGCATCAGCATTTTTGCCGCGCGCGTCATTACCAATCCCGCTGGAAGTTCTCACCGCTTCGAGCCGCGCCATCGCTCGCGGAGACTTCTCGCAGCGAGTCAAGCTGAAAAGCCGCACTGAAATCGGGGAACTGGCGACGACTTTCAACACCATGTCCGAGGAACTCGAGCAGTTCGTGCTCGACCTCAAACGCGCCGCCACGGAAAACCGCGAGCTGTTCATGAGTTCCATCCAGATGCTGGCCGGCGCGGTCGACGAAAAGGACCCATACACACGAGGACACTCCGACCGCGTGACTCGCTACTCGATGCTGATCGGCGAAAGAGATGGGCCACCCCGAAGAGTTCCTGGAAATCGTGCGCGTGTCCGCGCAACTGCACGACGTGGGCAAGATCGGCATTGAAGATCGCATCCTCAAAAAGCCGGGGGCCTTGACTCCGGAAGAATTCGAAATCATGAAGACCCACACCACCAAGGGGGCCAACATACTGCGCCCGGTGGCCCAGTTGAAAGACATGCTTCCGGGCATTGAACTGCACCATGAATCGCTCGACGGACGCGGCTATCCGCGAGGTCTGCAGGACGCGGAGATTCCCCTGCTACCGCGCATTATTGCGGTCGCCGACACCTTCGATGCGCTGACCACGAACCGTCCGTATCAGCAGGCGCACGATCCGGAAAGTGCGCTGCGAATCATCCACAACCTCTCCGGCAAGCGGCTGGATCCCAGTGCTGTCGCCGCCCTGACCGCAATCTACAAGCGAGGCGAGATTGTGATCCAGCAGCCGAATGTCTCGGTTGCGGCAGCAGCCGCGCCCAATCCAGGTCAGTCTTCGGTCACGCCGTCGTCTGCTCCCGAGGCGCGGGCGGCAGTGGCGGCGGCTGAAGTCTCGGGACGATAGTTCTGTTTTTCCAGCTCACAGCTTTTAACCGCAAAGGACGCAAAGGATTACCGCAAAGAGCGCAAAGGAGAATCCCTTAACCCTTTGCGTCCTCTGCGGAATCCTTTGCGTCCTTTGCGGTTAAGATCTTTACGCCCGCTATAATTGATTCAGCACTTCAGGTCTCCCGGAATTCCATGATTCAGACCCTTTTTGGCAGCCTCGACGAAGTACAGAAACCCAGCTTCCTGGATCGCATGAAGGAAGCGGTCACCCGCACGCGGGAAAATCTGACGGAGCGCATCGAAGCGGTAGTTTCGATCGGCAAAGAGATTGACCGGAACACGCTGGACGATCTTGAAGCAACGCTCCTCGGGGCCGACCTGGGCATGACAACAACCCAGGAAATCCTGGAAAAGCTCCGCGAGAAAGCCGACCGCAAGCAAATCGGTGATGTGGACGAACTCAAGCGGCTGCTCAAGGAAGAAATTCTCGCCATCCTGGCCGCCACAGATTCTCAACCGGTCACCAAAGTAGAAGGAACACCCGAAGTAATTCTGGTAGTTGGCGTCAATGGCACGGGAAAGACAACTACCATCGGTAAGCTGGCACAGGTCCTGCGTTCGGACGGCAAGACGGTTTTACTGTGCGCGGCCGACACGTTTCGGGCCGCCGCCATCGAACAACTCGAAGTCTGGGGACATCGCACCGGCACCGAGGTCATTCGCACCAAGGCGGGCGGAGATCCGTCGGCCGTGCTCTACGATGCGCTGCAGGCAGCAACAGCCCGGCACACCGACTACGTGATCGTCGACACCGCGGGACGCCTGCACACCAAAACCAATCTGATGGCAGAACTTGAGAAAATGCGACGCACGGCGCAGCGCATTGTCCCCGGCGCGCCCCATGAGACCCTGCTGGTCATGGACGCCACCACCGGGCAGAATGGTTTGCAGCAGGCGCGCCAGTTCACGCAATCCGCGGGCGTGACCGGCATCGTGCTGACCAAGCTCGACGGCACTGCCAAGGGTGGCGTGGTGGTCGCCATCTCCCGCGAACTCGGGGTCCCGGTGCGCTATGTCGGGGTCGGCGAAAAGGTCGGAGACCTGTTGCCCTTCGATCCCAAGGATTTCGTGGATTCGCTTTTCGTTTAGCCTCGGGCGCTGCATCCAATCTTATTGGGCCCCATCATTTCTCATGACATCCAGGAAATCACCTAAGCCCGAGAGTCGGAAAGCGCCGCGAAAACCCTTGCCTCCGGCGCCCCCAACGAGTCGAGAGAAAGATGAAGGCTTTTTGCGCCATGCCCTTGAGCTGGCGCGTAGAAGTATTGGTTTAACTTCACCCAATCCCTGTGTCGGCGCTGTGGTGGTGGATCGCCATGGCCAAGTGGTCGGCGAAGGCTCGCACACTTTTGAGGGGTTAAAGCACGCGGAAGTTCTCGCCCTCGAGCAGTCCGGCGAGAAAGCTCGCGGCGCAACGATTTACATCAATCTCGAACCGTGCTCGCATCAGGGCCGCACGGGGCCCTGCGCCGATGCCGTCATCGCCGCAGGGGTTCGCCGGGTGGTGGCCTGCATGCCGGACCCAAATCCGCTGGTCGCAGGCAAAGGTTTTGAGCGGCTCCGCCATGCTGGGATTTCCGTCGCCTCGGGCATTTTGGAAGCAGACGCTAAAGTGCTCAATGAGAGCTTCGCCAAATACATTCGCCATCACACACCGCTGATCACTCTGAAGTCGGCCATGACCCTCGACGGAAAGATCGCGCCGCCTCCAGGCGAGTTGCCTCACGCCATAGCGCTCGGCGGTGGGGGAGCCAGCGGCGGTTGGATTACCAGCGAAGTAGCCCGAGCCCACGTGCAGGAACTTCGCCACCTCAACGACGCCATCATGGTCGGCGTCGGCACGATCATTGCGGACGATCCGTTGCTCACCGATCGCAGCGGCCTGCCGCGCCGCCGGCCGCTGCTGCGCGTCATCGTGGACTCGCGGCTGCGCCTGCCGCCGGAATCGCGCGTGGTCAAAACCGCCAAAGACGATGTGCTTGTGCTTTGCTCTTTCGCCGAGGAGAAACGTAAGCGGGAGTTGCTGGACCAGGGCATCCGGGTCGAGCAGGTACCGGTAGGCGTGGGAGACGGACGTCCGGATATGCTACAGATCGCCCGCCGCCTGGGCACGATGGAAATTACCAGCCTTCTGGTCGAGGGCGGAGCCATGATCAACGGCGCGGCCCTGGCTTCGGGCATCGTGGACAAGATATTCCTCTACTACGCTCCCAAAATTCTTGCGGGAACAGGTTCGGTGCCCTTCGCGACGGGCCCCGGCTTCGCCCACATGAGCGATGCGGCGTACGTGAAATCAATCCGCCTGCACCGCTTCGGCGAAGATTTTGCGGTCGAGGGATATTTGAGGGACCCGTACGGGGAAGACTAGCTAATTAGCAATTGGCAATTGGCACTTAGCATTTAGTAGCGCCGGCGTCCCGCCGGCTGTCGGGTGGGCATCTTACCCACCCCTACTGAAATCTGAACATCACGTGAAAGGACATCGGCGGTGAACCGGGGGCGAGACGCCCCCGAGCCAACCGGCGGGACGCCGGCGCTACAATACCATTCATGTTTACCGGCATCATCGAAGAAGTCGGACGCGTCACCGGTATCGCGCAAGAGAACGGCAACCGCCGCCTCACCGTCAGCGCCAGCCAACTGAACCGCGAACTCAAGCAGGGCGACAGCATCGCCGTCAGCGGCGTATGCCTGACCGCGGTCGAAATCACGCCCACGTCTTTCGCTGCAGACCTGGCGTCCGAAACCTGGAAGCGCACCTCCTTCTCCCGCATCAAAAGAAGCCGCGCTGGTAAATCTTGAACTCCCCATGCGCGCCGACGGACGCTTCGGCGGACACATCGTGCAGGGCCATGTGGATGGCACCGGCAAGTTTCTCGCCTTGGAGCGGGTGCAAGGCGCGGACGACTACTGGCTGCGGATTGAAATTCCGCCGGAACTGGCGCGCTACGTGATCTTCAAGGGTTCGCTCTGCATCGAAGGCATCAGCCTGACCGTGGCGCAGATTGAAGGAACGAAGGTCACAGCGGCGATTATTCCGCACACGGTGAAGATGACCAATCTGAAGTCGCTCAAGCCGGGAGATCCGGTGAACCTCGAAGTAGACATGGTTGCGAAATATGTGGAAAAGATGATCAGGGGTGAGTCGGCCAACTCGACGCTCACGGTGGAGCGGCTGGTGGGCGAGGGATTTTGAGCACGGCAATTAGCAATCGGCCCTTGGAGTTACACGGGAGAGACAGGAGTTCCGCCACTGGCGTCCGATGTGCCGTGGAAGGGCACGGCTCTCAGCCGTGCCAACTAATACCCCAGCCGACCGGCTTTAGCCGCTGTGGCGCTTCGTCCATCGGGAACCACCGCTCAACAGATCAACGTCAAGGCGGCGCACAAGAGTGCGCCCTACACAGGTAATTGCCTAGCCGTTCACCTCTATAGACGCCGTTATCCCCGGCTCATCGAGCTTCAGAAACTCCTGCACGATGGGTTCGTCGCTTTGTTCCATTTCGCTGTACGTTCCCACGAAAATCGCTTTTGCTTCGTGCAGGAACACGATCCGGTCGGCCAGCTTTTTTGGCCAGACGCATATCGTGAGTCACGACCACGCTGGTCAGGTGCAGCTGAATTTTGAGGCGCTTGATGAGATCGCCGAGCAGTTGGGCCATCAACGGATCCACCATGGTGGTGGGTTCGTCATACAGGACACATTCGGGCTGCGCAGCCAGGGCGCGCGCGATCGCCACCGAGCGCTTCATCCCGGTCGACAAATCGGAGGGCAACTGATCGCGCATCTCCTTGACACCGACCATGTCCAGCAGGCCGTCCACGATCTGATAAATCTGCTCCTCGGAAAGCTGGCGACGCTCGCGCAGGGGGAACGCTACGTTCTCGCCCACGGTGAGCGAATCGAACAGAGCGCCGTTCTGAAAGACGATCGTCACTTTCTTGCGGATCCGCTCCAGATCTTCTTCGCCGTAATCGGTGATGTCTTCATGGGCCACAATCACGCGGCCGGAATCGGGCTTGAGAAATCCCATGATGTTCATCAAGCGAAACCGATTTGCCGACACCACTGCGGCCCAGAATGCAAATCGTTTCCCCGTCCATCACGCTGAAGCTGACGTGATCGAGGACACGATTGTCACCAAAGGCCTTGGAGACATCTTTGAACTCGATGTACGGTCCGAATTTTTCGTCGCTGGACATGAAGTAGTCGTCAGTCCTCAGTCGTTAGCTTTTCTTTGCGTCCTTCGTGTTCTATCTTTGGGTCCTTTGCGGTTAAAAGCTTTTGACCGCGAAGGACGCAAAGAAAATCCGCAAAGTGCGCAAAGGTGTTCTTGCTCATCGGTCGATGGGCTTAATAATAAATGCTTCTGATCACCGGACTGGCAGCTTCCGTTGTGCTTCCTGCCAGTCCTGCTCGTTATTCAGGTTCCGGAACATCTCTTCCCCGAAGCCGTTGCGTTCCAACTCGGCTTGATCCATGACCAGGGTCTGGACTTCCGCAAACAAATTGTCGATCTTGTTTTTCCCAGCCTGCAGTGATCGTTCTGCAACTTCAGCAAAGTCCTTCCGATAGACGGCGCACAGGGGCTGCAATCTTCCGCCTGCCCTTGGCACAACAACGACGGCCTGGCTTGCACGTGCCTGATCGACCAAATATCTCAGAAAATCGAGCTGAAGAAAGGGCATATCCACCGCCGTGATCAAGTTCAATCTGGTGCGGGTCGCAGCCAGCGCGGCCTGAATCCCACCCAGTGGTCCGCGCCCGGGATACCGGTCTTCCACAACCGGACCGAAAGGGGCAAATTTCTCGGCGCTACCTACAATCCACGCGCTTCCAGTTGCGGCCTGGGTGCGTTCCAACGCGCTGGTCAGCAGGGTAATTCCTCCCAAGTGAAGAAACGCCTTGTCCCGGCCCATGCGCGAGCTTTTGCCGCCGGCCAGGACGAACCCGGTCACAGATTCCACGCCGTGATCATACATGCCGTCATTTTTCCCTTCGTACGATGGAGGACGGCCCGTCCCGTCCCCTATCCAGAATGCCATTATTTCCAATCAGTTGCGCGATAGATCTCCATTAGACGAAAGTAACCTAGCCCAACTGGCAACCGGTGTTGGATGATAGTTATTCCCGGCGATCCCCACCGGAAGAAACGACCATGCCTCAGAAGTTAATGGACGTCCTCATGCTTGGCCGCTGCTCCCACGAATTTTCCTGGCCTCGGCGCGCTGCTGATGGTCACTATTACCAGGTATGTCTGCTTTGCGCTGCAGAGTACAAATACGACTGGAAAACGCATGAAGCGCATCAAGCGCGTAGCCAGCGCTCCTGAAGCCGGCACTGAAAGGTCACGGGAGAAGATCGCCAAGAAGCCGACCTGGGTCCCGCGCGCGCGCCGCTTATCGTTGCAAACCCCAGTCCGCTATCGTCCCAAGGGTTTGGGGACGTGGCACGAGGGCACGGTTGAAAATCTCAGCCAGTCCGGCGTGCTGCTCTTCGGCCCACAGCAATTGCCCGACAACACGCTGGTCGAGATGGTGTTTGAAATGCCGGAGGAAATTTCCGGCCAGAAAAACAGCACCGTTCTGTGCCAGGGCCGAATCATTCGGCGCAAAAAAGATGTGCGCGATTCCGAGTCGATTGGTCTGGCCGCATCAATTCTGGACTACAAATTCCTGCGCCAGGAATGATTTCCTAGGATTTCTCACTCCAGCACGTAGCAGATCTGCCCGGCGGAGCGAAGCTCCGCTCGCGTTGCGACATCCAAAGACCTGTCGAGCTTCGCTCGACTGGGCAAATGAGGACATCTGCCCCTACGTGGTTCGTACAAGGCCCAAGGCCGTAATTTTGCCCGAGACCTGCGGCGTTTCTGCATCTAAACTGTCTATAATCAGTTCTAGCTCAATCCAGGAGCATCGTCTATGAAAGCAAAACTTTCCCTGTACGTGTCTGGGCTCATGCTGCTCGCGATCCTGACCGTGGGCGTGGGCTGCACCAAGGCTCCGAACGACGCCGAGCTTACCAGTAACATTCAGACTAAGCTGGCTGCGGATTCCGGGCTGACCGGCAAGCAACTGGGCGTGAAAGCCGAAGCCGGGACCGTAACCCTGACCGGTACCGTGGACAATGACGCTGAACGCGAAGCCGCCGCGCGCTACGCGGCCGCTGAGCCTGGCGTCAAGCAGGTCATCAACAATTTGCAGGTGGCGCCATCGACGGAAACTGCCCAAGCGCCGCCACCGGCACCGCCGGTAGAGGAAGCCAAGCCTTCGCCGTCGCCCAAGCCGCGACGGCGCGAGCCGCGCGTGCGCGACACGCCTCCGCCGTCTAACAACACACCCCAGCCGGCTCCGGCAGCGTCCATGACGCCTCCCGCGCCCGTCGCGGCCGTGCCGTCCACTCCACCGCCTCCGCCTCCACCCAGGAAAGTTACGATTCCTGCGGGGACAACTCTGGCGGTGCGCCTGGTGGACACCATCGATTCCGAAACCAGTCAGCAGGGCCAGACCTTCCACGCTACGCTCGATTCTCCGCTGGCAGTGGATGGCGAGGTGGCAATTCCCGCAGGCTACGACGTTGAAGGCCATCTGGTGGAAGTGAAGAGCGCCGGCAAGTTCGCAGGTCAATCGGTCGTGGCTTTGCAGTTGGATCGCATTTCGGCTGGAGGCAAGTACTACAGCCTGCAGACCGATCAATACCGGCGGCAGGGCTCATCGCGCGGCAAGAATACGGCGGCGAAGGTCGGGGCCGGCGCCGGCATCGGGGCCATCATCGGAGCCATTGCGGGCGGAGGCAAAGGAGCTGCGATTGGCGCAGCCGCCGGCGGAGGCCTGGGTGGTGGTGTACAAGCAGCCACCAAGGGTCAGCAGATCAAGCTGCCCTCGGAGACAGTTCTGAACTTTACCCTGCAGGCGCCATTGACGGTGGTTGAGGCCAAGGGTCCGAATCGTGGCCGCCACCGGCTGGACACCAGCCAGTCAGATCCCAATCAGGATCCGAACCAATCAGATCCCAACCGGCCAGTCCTGAACCGGCCTGATTCGAGTTCGCAAGACCCGAATCAGTAAAGTTTTGTAAATCGGTGCAAGGCCGGCATTTAGCCGGCCTTTTTTGTTTGGATGTAACACAATATTTACGACCAAACTACCAGTCGGCACATCCATATACTTTTGCCACGTAAGGTCAAGAGGCTTTCATGTGGATTGTTGCGCTGGCGCTGCGCCGGCCTTACACCTTTGTCGTCGTCGCACTGCTTCTGCTGATTCTCGGTCCGATTGTCATCTACCGGACGCCTACCGATATTTTTCCGAATATCAACATTCCCGTAGTCAGCATTGTGTGGAACTACGCCGGTCTGAATGCGCAGGAAATGTCCACCCGGATCGTGAGCCAGACCGAGCGCGCTCTGACCACTACGGTAGATGACATCGAGCACAGCGAGTCGCAGTCGCTCAACGGGATTGCGGTAGTAAAAGTATTTTTCCAGCCCGGCGCCAATATCTCGAAGGCCATCGCTCAGATTACTGCCATCTCTCAGACTCAGCTGCGGCAGTTGCCGCCGGGAACGACACCGCCGCTGGTAATCACCTATAACGCGTCCACGGTACCGATTCTGCAACTGGCCTTGTCGGGACAGAAACTTTCCGAGCAGCAGCTATTTGACTACGGCACAAACTTCATCCGCACCCGGCTGGTGACGATTCCCGGTGCCGCCATTCCCTTTCCCTTCGGCGGCAAACAGCGGCAAGTGCAGGTGGACCTCGACACCAATGCGCTGCAGGCGAAAGGCCTGTCGCCGATGGATGTGGTCAACGCCGTCAGCGCTCAGAATCTGATTCTGCCCTCAGGGACATCGAAGATCGGTCAGTTCGAGTATGACGTTGATCTGAACGGCAGCCCGCAAACCGTACCGGAGTTGAACGATCTTCCCATCAAGAAAGTGGGCAACACCACCATCTACATTCGTGACGTGGCGTATGTCCGAGATGGATTCCCGCCGCAAACCAATATCGTGCGGGTGGACGGACAGCGGGCCGCGCTGCTGACCATTCAGAAGACGGGAAATGCATCGACTCTGGACATCATTTCCGGAGTCAAGAAGTTGTTGCCTCTCATCAAGGCTCAAGTCCCGCCCGAACTGCAAATCAAGCCGCTGGCCGACCAGTCACTTTTCGTTCGTGCTTCCATTGACGGGGTGGTGAAGGAAGGCGTGATCGCAGCCTGTCTCACCGGAATCATGATCCTGATTTTTCTGGGGAGCTGGCGCAGCACGATCATCATTGCGGTTTCCATTCCGCTTTCGATTCTCAGTTCAATCATCGTCATGAGCGCGCTGGGCGAGACTATCAACATCATGACCCTGGGCGGACTGGCGCTCGCCGTCGGTATCCTGGTAGACGACGCCACCGTTGAAATTGAGAACATCAACCGGAACATCGCGGAAGGCAAGGAAATTCAGAAGGCGATTCTGGACGGTGCACAGCAGATCGCTGTGCCGGCCTTCGTTTCAACGCTTGCCATCTGCATCGTTTTTCTGCCGATGTTCTTCCTCACCGGCGTCGCGCGCTATTTGTTCGTCCCCCTGGCCGAGGCGGTGGTATTCGCCATGCTCGCCTCCTACCTGCTTTCTCGGACTCTGGTTCCGACCATGGCCAAGTATTTGCTGCGTGGCCACGAGCAGGAAGCCGGACACCTGAACACCACCAGCCGCAATCCGCTGGTGCGGATGCAGGTTGCTTTTGAGCTGGGCTTCGAGAAATTCCGCGACCGCTATCACGAAATGCTGGAGCGCTGCCTGCATCACCGCGCTGTGTTCTTGTGGGGCTTCGTTGTCGTCTGTGTCGGCTCTTTCGTGCTGCTCGTGCCCTGGCTGGGAAGAGATTTCTTTCCCAAGGTCGATGCTGGGCAATTCAAATTGCACCTGCGAGGGCGGGCCGGCACGCGGATTGAAGAGACCGCGAATCTTTGCGACCGGATCGAAGGCTTCATACGGGAACAGATTCCGCCGCGTGAAGTATCCAGCATTATCGACAATATTGGTCTGCCCTATAGCGGCATCAATCTTTCGTATAGCAACTCCGCACCGACCGGCCCCGCGGACGCGGACGTGCTGGTCACTTTGAATAAAGACCACCGGCCGACCGAAGAGTACGTCCACGATTTGCGTCTGAAGTTGCGCGAAGCATTTCCGGGAGTGGATTTTTCCTTCCTTCCTGCAGACATCGTCAGCCAGATCCTCAACTTCGGACTTCCCGCTCCGATCGATGTTCAGGTGACCGGCTACGACCTGCAGAGTAATCGTCAGTTTGCCAACAAACTGTTGCGCAAAATCGAAATGGTTTCAGGCACTGCGGACTTGCGCGTCCAGCAACCCTTCGACGAACCCCATCTGCGCATTGATGTGGACCGGACCAAGACGCAACTGGCTGGGTTCACGCAGCGCGATGTTGCCACCAACCTGCTGATCTCGCTCAGCGGAAGTTTCCAGACGTCGCCAACGTACTGGCTCAATCCCAAGAATGGCGTCAGCTACTCCATCGCGACCCAGACCCCGCAGTACCGGGTGGATTCGTTGCAGGACCTGGAGAACATTCCGATTACCGGGCCTAGCGGCGCGAGTCCTGCAATTCTGGGATCGCTGGCAACCATCCGGCGCGCCACGGGAATGTCGCTGGTGTCGCACTACGACATCCAACCGGTGATTGACATTTATGGGTCAGTGCAACGGCGCGATCTGGGCGGTGTGGCCGACGACATCAAAAAAATTGTTGACGACAGCCGCAAAGAATTGCCCCGTGGCTCGGAGATGGTAATTCGTGGCCAGGTGCAGACCATGAAGTCTTCTTACACCGGTCTGATTTCGGGACTGGCGTTTGCGATTCTGCTCGTCTACCTGCTGATCGTCGTGAACTTTCAGTCCTGGCTGGACCCGTTCATCATCATCTCGGCTCTGCCCGCTGCGTTGGCGGGGATTGTGTGGTTCCTGTTTGTAACCAAGACAAACATCAGCGTCCCCGCCCTGACCGGATCTATCATGTGTATGGGCGTGGCCACGGCCAACAGCATCCTGGTGGTCAGCTTCGCCAAGGAACAGATGGACGAAGGCAAGGATGCATTGACCGCCGCGATGGCCTCCGGATTCACGCGCTTCCGACCCGTCCTGATGACAGCGCTGGCAATGATCATTGGCATGATGCCGATGGCGGTCGGCTTGGGCGAAGGCGGAGAGCAGAATGCGCCGCTGGGCCGCGCAGTAATTGGCGGATTGATTTTCGCGACGGCCGCGACCTTGTTCTTCGTTCCCGTGTTCTTCAGCCTGCTGCACGAAAAGCGCGGGCAAGAATCGAAGAATGAATCCGGCGTCTAGATACGATCATCAGTATTTTCATAGATTTGGAGCTCTAATGAAGGTTGATAGCGAAAGCGTTATTTCGAGACAAAGCGGCCCGGAAGCGACGTCGCCTCTGCGTGAACCAGGCGAACACCGCCGCTCACACTGGTGGATTTTTCTGCTGGTCCTCGTGGTAGCGGTGCTGCTGGTTGTCTTCGGCATTTTGCCGCGCATTCAGGCGCGTACTGCGTTGCGCCAGGAAACGATACGGATGTCTGTGCCCACGGTCGCAGTGGTGCAGCCGAAGCGGTCCGCCCCCGCGCACGAAATCATTCTTCCCGCCAACGTGCAAGCTTTTGCGGACGCTCCGATCTACGCCCGCACCAACGGCTATCTGAAGCGCTGGTATGTGGACATTGGCAGTCGAGTAAAAGAGGGCCAACTGCTGGCCGAGATTGATACTCCGGAAGTAAACCAGCAACTGCGGCAGGCCCGCGCCGATCTGGGCACGGCGCAAGCCAATCTCAATCTTTCGAAGATCACAGCCGACCGCTATGAGGGACTGCTGAAAACAGATTCGGTTTCCAAGCAGGAATCGGACAACGCCGCCGGAGACTACGAAGCCAAGCAGGCCAACCTGCAGTCCGCGCAAGCCAATGTGAAGCGACTTGAGGAGCTGCAATCGTTTCAACGAATCTATGCTCCATTCTCCGGCGTGATCACGGCGCGCAATACGGACATTGGCGCCCTGATCAATTCCGGCAGCACCGGGGGCAACGGCAATGAACTGTTCCACATTGCGCAACCCGACAAGCTGCGGGTCTACGTCAGCGTGCCTCAGATCTACTCTCAGGCGGCAAAGCCGGGACTGACAGCTGACCTGACCCTGGCCGAATTTCCCGGACGCCGCTTCGAGGGCAAGCTGGTTCGCACAGCCAACGCAATTGATCCGACATCGCGTACCCTGCTGGTCGAAATAGCGGTGGACAATCCGACCGGGCAGCTTTTCACCGGCTCCTATGCCGAAGTGCACTTCAAGCTGCCAACCCCAATTACTTCACTGATCCTGCCGGTGAACACGCTGCTCTTCCGCTCCGAAGGCCTGCGGGTGGCCGTCGTTGGCGAGGGCCAGAAGGTAGCACTGAAGCAGATCACGCTCGGTCACGACTTCGGCAGCGAAGTCGAAGTCGTTGCAGGCCTGGATGGAAGTGAGAATGTCATCGTCAATCCTCCGGACTCGGTTGTGGATGGCGAGGCAGTTCGCATCGCCCAGACGCCGCAGGGGGCACAGTGAGGAAGGCGGACTTCGGGCGTCAGACCTCGGACCTCGGACCTCGGACTTCGGTTCGCGACGGCTTGAGCCGATGGCCGAGGTCTGACGTCCGACGCCGAATTTCGGCACTCCTGGTGGGCCTGCTGCTTATCAGCGGCTGCACAGTTGGACCGCGTTACGCCAAGCCCACGACTCCGGCGCCGCCAGCGTACAAGGAAGTCCCTCCGGACTGGAAGACGGCGCAGCCCAGCGATCAGATTGCGAAGGGCAAGTGGTGGGAGATTTTTCAGGACCCGCAACTGAACGCCCTCGAAGAACAGATCAACGTTTCCAATGAAAATTTGAAAGCGGCGGAAGCGAGGTTCCAGCAGGCGCGGGCATTGGTGCGCTTTAATCGGGCGGCCTACTATCCCACGGTGACTGCGGGCGCGTCGGGCTCGCGTGAGCATCTTTCCTCAAATCGCCCGCTGGTTCCGTCGTCCACCAAGGTCAATGGGACTGACCTGGTGATTCCGGTAGTGGACGTCTCCTACGAAGCCGATGTGTTTGGACGAGTGCGCCACACCGTTGAAGCCGCACGTGCACAGGCCCAGGCCAGTGCCGCCGACCTGGAGGCCGTGCGTCTGAGTTTGCACGCCGAGCTCGCCTTCGACTACTTCGAGATGCGGACGCTCGATGCCGAAGAGCAACTTCTGCTATCGAATGTGACCTCGTTTGAGAAAGCACTGGAGCTGACGCAAAGCCGGTACAACGGCGGAGTCGCCTCCGCGGTTGACGTCGCGCAAGCCCAGACCCAACTGGAAAATACCCGGACACAGGCGATCGATGTAACGGTCGCAGCGCGCGCAGAACGAACATGCGATCGCAACTCTGATCGGACAGCCAGCGCCTGCTTTCACTTCTCCTGTAGCGGCGTGGAATGCTCCGCCGCCTGACATCCCGCCGGGAGTTCCGTCAGAATTGCTGGAACGCCGTCCCGATATCGCCGCCGCGGAACGCCGCGTAGCCGCTGCCAATGCCCAGGTAGGTGTGGCCCGGGCCGCGTACTTCCCCATCTTTACTCTCACCGGCTCCGGTGGCTTTGAAAGCACCGCGATCACCACCCTGATTCAGGGTCCCAGCGGATTCCTCACTGTCGGCGCGGCCGCCGCCGTCACTGCCTTTGACGGGGGCCGGCGTCGCGCCGTCTCCGACCAGGCCCGTGCCGCCTACGACGAGTCCGTGGCCAACTATCGCCAGACCGTACTCACGGCCTTTCAGGAAGTGGAGGACAGCCTGGCAGTCCTGCGCATCCTCGACAACGAAGCGAGGGCCCAGCAGGCCGCAGTGGCCGCCGCTGAGCATTCCCTCGAGCTTTCCACCAACCGCTACAAAGGCGGCGTCGTCAGCTATCTGGAAGTGACCACCGCGCAAAGCACAGCCCTGGCCGACGAGCGCGCCGCGGTTGACATTCTGCGCCGGCGCATGACGGCCAGCGTCTCTCTGATCAAGGCCCTGGGCGGAGGATGGAACTCCGCCAACCTGCCCGTGGTGAAAGTCGATTCTCGTACGCAAACCGCGACCGGGCAGTAACGAGGTCGTCTGGTAACACCGCTGGGTCTAGCACCAAAGTAATGCACGATCTCCCGGATTGTGCCGCGGTCAAATCCAGAACATCATCTATACGGTGTAGTAAATAATCTCAGGAGTAAGCGCCATGCCCCTGATCAAGAATGTCAGGAATATTGAAGACGCCAGGTTCGTAAAGCAGTTGGACCTACTCGAACACAGCAACCAATTCATCCGTGAGCTGGCCAGGATTGTCCTGCCGGAACGCGTAGGTTTTGAAAGCGTGTGGAGCATCGCGAACCGGGTGTATGACCGCCATAGCTCGGCCGAGTCGGAATCGCTGAGTCGTTTTTATCCGGAAACAACCGCGCTCAGCGCGTAAGCGGCCAATACCACGGAACACGGGTTTTCGTAGCGCCGGCGTCCCGCCGGCTGTCGGGTGGGCGTCCCGCCCACCCATGATCTAAGGATTCCAATGTTAGCGTTTTGCCGCGATCGCAGCCGGACAGTCTCCCTCGCGGCGGGCGAGGACGCCCGCCGGACAGCCGGCGGGACGCCGGCGCTACGAAAACCTGTATCCACGTAGCTTGCGGCAGTTTCCTTAGATCGCCAATCGTTGCGCCTGGAACAGAGCAACTGTATGCTCTCCCTCCATGGTTCGCTCTCTTCTTGCTTCTTTCATTCTCTTTTCAGCCACAACCCTGGCGTTCGCCCAGCAGCCGTTTCTTTCCTCGGAACAATGGGTCAAGCTGCGCGATGAGGCCAGCGGCGCTGCGCCGTATGAAAATCTGCGCTTCCTGACTCGTCTGCATCGCGTGCCCGCCACCGCCGAGTTCGACCAGGCCGCGGACTTCATTCTGCAGCGGGCGCGCGAGTACGGACTGGCAGAGGTCCAGAGCGAGCAGTTCCCTATTGACGGAAAAACCCAGTACGGACTGATGCGTTCCTATCTGGGCTGGCGGGTCGAGGCGGGTCAACTGTGGGAAGTACGGCCGCAGCACCTGCTGTTGGGCGACTGGGCAACCGATCCGATTCGCCTGGCCGACTACAGTCACTCGGCAGATGTGGAAGCTGCCCTGGTGGATGTCGGCGACGGCGCGCATGAATCCGACTACGCCGGAAAAGACGTGCGAGGAAAGATTGTCCTGGCGGATGGGGTACTGGCGCGGGTCCAGACGCTGGCGGTCGCCAAGTACGGGGCCGCCGGCATCGTGAGCGACATGCCGAACCAGACCACGGCATGGTCAGGTCTGGATCGCACGATAGTGCGTTGGGGACATCTGGAAGCCCGTCAGCCGGCGGGATTCGCTTTCATGGTTTCGCGGGACACCGCCGAGTCGTTGCGGGTACGTCTGCGGGCGGGGGAGCAGATCGTTCTCCACGCCAAGGTGAAAGCCGAAGTCGGTCCCGGCCACTGGACTGTGGTGACCGGTGTCATTCCCGGCACCGACCCGGCGAGCGGCGAAATAGTCTACAGCTGTCATCTGGACCATCAGCGGCCGGGAGCAAACGACAATGGCAGCGGATGCGTAACCATTCTGGAGTCGGCCCGGGTGCTGGCGCGGCTGATCAGCAGTGGAGCGCTGCCGCGTCCGAAACGCACGCTGCGCTTTGTCTGGGGGCCTGAGGTGGAAGGCACCATGGCCTACCTCAGCCGCCATCCCGATATCCGGGCCCGGCTGCGCGCCGACATCCATATGGACATGGTCGGCGGCGATCCCTTCAAGAACAAATCCATTCTGCATGTGACCGGAACGCCGTGGTCGCTGCCCAGTTTTGTCACCGACGTCGGGGCCACGCTGGCAGAGGTCATCCGCTCCGGAGCGGCCAACTACGCCGAAAGCGGAGACGCCCCGGACGCGGCCGTCCTCGAAACTCGCGCCGGCGAGCCAGGCACGCGCAACCAGTTTCTGGCGGACGTGACCCCCTACTCCGCCGGGCAGCGATCACGACGACTACGATTCTTCCACCATCGCAGTCCCGTCGCTCTACCTGCGCGACTGGCCAGACATCTACATCCACACCGACCATGACACGCTGCAGCAAATTGATCCCACCAAGCTGCGCCGTGTGGCGCTGCTCGGCGCTGCAGCCGGATACGTGTACGCGACCCTCGATGCGGAACGATCGCGGGCGCTGCTTCCCTTCTACACGTCCCAGTCCGAGATACGGCTGGCGCAACTGTTTCAACAGGCTCAAGGGTGGGTGGAGGATCCGAAGCTGGATCCCGGCGCCGCGTGGTATGAGGCACATAACCTGTTGCGGCAAGGCCTTCGTCCGCGAGGTTGCGACTCTGGCTTCTCTATTGGAGTTTGCTGGCTCGAATGCGACGGATTCATCCCACGAAAAGATCCTCTGCCGATCAGGTCGCTACTTTCGACACCTGGATCGCTGGCGAAGCCAAAGCCCGAGGAGCGCAAGGCGCGGAGCCGAAAGCGATCTGGGCGGGAGACACCGGCGGCGCGAAAGATTCCCGTCCGCATCGGCGAGTTCGGGCCGCTCACCTATCAGAATGACAACGTGCTTCAGGCCCGCCTCGGGCCGGAGCGAGTGGCGAAAATCAGGCTGCTGAATAGCGAAGCTACCCATTGCTCAACACCCAAGATCTTTCTGAACTCTACGCCTATGAGATTGTTAATTTCGTCGATGGCAAGCGCAGCGTGGGAGAAATACGAGACGCGGTCTCGGCGGAGTACGGACCGTTGGCGATCGATCTGGTGGACGATTATCTCAACGCATGCCAGGAAGCCGGAGTGATTCAGTGGAAATAAAAAAAGCGCCGCCCGGTAAAGGCGGCGCCTCAAACTGCGTAGGTTTTGGTAGCGCCAGCATCCTGCCGGCTGTCCGGCGGGCGTCCCGTCCGCCGTCTGCACGGAAGCAACTACCTGTATGTTTATCCAAGTGAGGCGGCGGGACGCCGGCGCTACCAAGACCGGCGGTCCCACCGTAGTTCGTACCCTAGCTTAGAACGTGTAGATCAGATCGAATTGCATACGGTTCAGCCTTGCATCTTCCTGACCCGGTGCAACTCCAGGTGACCTGGTGGCGTTCTGCAGAGAGGTGTTGAGCGTACGCCCGAACCAATAGGTGTACGAGGCTGTCGTATTGCTGCGTATCCTCCACAGCCCGTAAATCCGGTTTTGGACGACGTTGGTCTGAGTACGCTGGTCGCTTTCGACGAACGACGCCAGCACCGCGTCCTGCTCAATGCGGTTCCAGGCGTAGCCCACCTGAATGTCGTTCTTGTTCTTCTGCTGGCCGATGCTGACGTCAACCATGTACGCCTTGTTCTGGCTGCCCAGGTCGGCGCGAACGGCGCCCGTTAGAGCCCAGCGGATGCGACTTGGCTTCGGGATTGACGATGAATTCGCCCAGGACGTTGAGCGGCAAGCGCGCCCACGGCGTCTTGAACTGGTTGTTCAGGATGAAGTCGATCGGAAGGTACTGCGAGAAGAAGTGGGGAGTCCCGATCGTGGTGACAGCGTTGGTAAAGTTGTTCGGGGCAAAGACGCAATTGGCGCCGCCCGTCGAAGCAGGCAGACCCTGAACGCCGCCCTTGCAGCCCGGACCTTCTCCCGGAGACTGGCCCACCGCAAACGCACTGGCATTGAGCAGCGCGTCAATATTGTTCCACTTCAGGGCCGACAACGACGCCGTGGTTGTCCAGAAGCGCCCAAGTTGCAGCTTGGTGGAGGCCTGTCCGCCGATGGCATAGGAATCCTTGCCTCCGGAGGCCTCGTTGAACAGCAGCTGCATACCCATCACGGTCACGTTCTTTACCACCGGTGAATGCAGGTCGAAGGAGAACTTCTCGCTGAATCCCTCGGGGTTAAGATCGTTGTCGAACGTCATCGGCGTCCGGATCCAGGTATAGGCAAATTTGCCGCCGGTCAGCTGAAATCCACTTGTGGGCGATCGGATTGTAGGTAATGAATCCGCGGTCCAAAGCGATCGTCTTGCGATCGAAGAAGTTGGTCAGCGACTCGTTGGTCGACGTGGGATCACCGAGAGCTCCGGTGGCCAGAGAGATGCCGGCAATGAAGTCATCATTCAGCTTGCCGTCGAAGCCGAAGCGGACCCGGATACGGGCGCGATTGCGGTCCTGAGTGCCATCCTGAACGAAGGTTTCACCCCGGACCCGGACATCGCCGTTGAAGCGGAAGCGTCCGACCAAACCCTCCAGGGCCGACATGCGCTTCTGTTCGTCCTGGGTGCCGACCGCGGTGTTGGTCAGGGTCGTCTTCACGTCGGCCATGTCGCTGTCCAGCTTGACGACGGTGTCTTTCTGGCTGTTGGCCGCGCTCTCAGCCGCAGCGGCCTTGGCCTGCGCGTCGCTGGCCGCGGCCTGGGCCTGTTGCAGCTGCTGTTGCTGCCTGCTGCCAGGCCGCATCCTTCTGCTGCACTGTCTGCTTAAGCTGCTCGATCTGTTGCTGCTGGGCGGCCAGCGCATCTTTCAACGATTGGATGTCTTGCAGAGTTACAGCCGGCTGGGCAGGCTTGGCTGCCGCCCTTTTGGCTTTGGGCTTAGCCGCAGTTTGCGCCATCAGCGTTCCAGCCAACAGCGGAACCACGCACCACCTGAGAACGGACTTCATTATTTCTCCTTTGGCCTCTGTTTGGGCAGAGACCCACAGAAATCGAGTTTTTACCGCTGTCCTACGGGCGTTTGCGGCCAAATGCGATGCCGCCAAGAAGCACACTAAGGGGCCAGAGAGGAAGCCCAACCGGCGATTGCCCCGTGATTCTTAAGTAACGTCACTTTTACTTTCGTAGTGTTACGGGAAGGTTACAAAATGGTGAAAATCTGATGAATTGGATCTTTTGGTGGGAATTGGCAGGTCGAAGACAAGCTGCGAAAGGGGCGAGCTCAGCTGGAGGCGCGAGGCGGAATCGAACCGCCGATGAGGGTTTTGCAGACCCTTGCCTTACCACTTGGCTACCGCGCCAGGAAAGAAAGCAGAAGGAGTACACGGGCATATGTCTACTAATATTATAGACATTATAGACATGTCCAATTAATATTACCGCTGTGGGCAATCGGAAAATCCAAACCCGGCCGGACAACATGCAGTCCAGGGTCGGTGTCGCCATCATTGGCGGAGGCTTTAGCGGCGCCATCCTGGCGGCCCAGCTTCTCCGGCACTCGCGCCCGCCTTTCTCGGTGGCGGTGGTTGAAAAAACTGCCTCCATGGGGCGCGGCCTGGCCTATGGAACCGACTGCCGTTCCCTGCTGCTGAACGTGCGCGCCCGGAACATGAGCGCCTTTCCGGACGACCCTCACCATTTTCTTCGCTGGGCCCAATCGAACTGCGATCCGGCGACCGGGCCTGGCAGCTTTCTGCCGCGAGCGGTTTATGGACACTACATTCAGTCGGTGCTGAATGAGGCGGCGCAGCCCGCCGGCGAAGCGCGGCTGGAATGGATCAGCGACGAGGCATTGACCCTCTTGCCCATGGGCGACGATGCCGTTGAAATCCAGCTGCGTGGGGGCCGCCGCCTGCTGGCCGGTAGGGTCGTACTCGCCCTCGGAAATGCTCCTCCGGCAGATCCATTGGCGTCGTGGATTGCCGCGAACAGCTCCCGCTATTTTCGCGACCCATGGTCAGCAGAAACCTTTGAAGGCGTCGAAGGACTGAGCAACATGCTATTGATAGGCTCGGGCCTCACGAGCCTGGATGTGGCCGTCCAGCTGCGCGCGCAGGGCTGTCGGGGCACCATCCATATGGTCTCCCGCCACGGCCTGCTACCCCAGCCTCACAAAGCAACGGACGCCTCTCCTCCGTTCTGGAACGAATCATCTCCAAAAAGTACGCGTGGATTGCTAAGCCTGGTGCGGAAGCAAGTGCGGCAGGCCGAGCAGCAGGGCGTCGAATGGCAAAGCGTGTTCGATAGCCTGCGACCGCTGGTAGCGCGTATCTGGCAATCGCTCCCTGGCCTGGAAAGACGCCGTTTTCTGCGTCATGTGCGTCCTTACTGGGAAGTGCATCGCCACCGCGCCGCCCCCCAGATTGCCCAATCAATTGCGGAGCAAATTTCAACGGGACAAATTAAAGTGCACGCCGGCCGAATCATTCATTGTGTAGAGGACAACCACGCGGTCAAGGTCACCTACCGCGAACGCAAGAGTGGCAACACCAGCTCTTTGGAAGTCGATCGGGTCATCAACTGCACCGGGCCCGAGAGCGATTGCCGGCGCCTGAAAAATCCTCTCATGTCTGCTCTGCTTGCCAGGGGGCTGGCGCGCCCTGATCCGCTTTTTCTTGGCCTCGACGTCTCCGAGGACGGCGCTCTCATCGGCCGCGATGGGACTGCTTCTGAGGCGCTCTATACCGTTGGGCCCGCGCGCAAGGGCAGCTTGTGGGAGTCCACAGCGGTCCCCGAACTGCGGGAGCAGATCCACAGACTTGCCCAGCATCTCACAAATCCGCGCGCCAGCGGCGAGTCTGTTGATTCGCGGTCGCCAGACGCCGCCTCCCAAAGGCTGATTTCTCAAGTGTAGTAGGGCCCTGCGATCGACCGGAGCCAGGCAAGCTAGACCGGCCACGTGGGGACAGCCGCCCTCGGCTGTCCGGCGGAGCAAGCTCCGCAGTGTCTCCCTGTGAAGCCACTTAAGAGTTCTTCGGAGGCCACACGCTCTGACCACCGCGATGGTAGGCCAGGTTGCCAAGATGTCCGGCGCGCGCGGCAGCCACTCCGGTTTCTACTGGTGCGGTCGGCTCCTTGCGGGTCTTGATGCACTCGAAGAAATTTTCCACATGTGAAATTGTGCCGTCGCGAAAACTGTGTTCGCTGAGCACTGGATTCTGGCCGTTGGGCACGTCCTCGCGATAGACAGTGAAACCGGTGCGATCGATCTTCAAGGTTGCTTCCGTGCCGCGGAATTCCAGGCCTCCATCATCGATGGAGGAACTCATCATGCCTTCATAGACCACGTCGAACCCGGGATAGCGGAAAGCCGCCTGAATGGTGTCGGGACAATCCCACTGCTCGAAGACGTATTTGTCCCCGAGCATATGCGCCTCGCGTGCCTGGTCAGATTTCATGGCCCAGTGCACCACATCGATCCAGTGCGTGAAGAGATCGGTCATGGCGCCGCCGCCAAAATTCCAGAACCAACGCCAATGGTTATATTTTTCTTCGCTGAAAGGCTGGTCCGGCGCGCCTCCGAGCCAAAGCTTCCAATCGAGCGCCTGCGCGTCGATCGGCTTGGGCACCCAGTTGCGGTTGTAGTTCTGCCACCAGTAGGTGCGCACCTGGGTGACGCGACCCAGACTGCCTCCCTGGATCATATTGACCGCATCGCGAAAGTGGGTCCAGCTGCGCTGCTGCATGCCGCACTGCAGAATCTGCTTGCTGGAGCGGACCGCGCGGGTGAGCGTGACCCCTTCCTCAATCGTGTGGCTCACCGGCTTTTCCAGGTAGACATCTTTGCCGGCCGCCAGGGCATCGACCGCCATGCGCACATGCCAATGGTCCGGGGACGCGATGAAAACCGCATCGATGTCCTGGGCGAGCACTTCACGATAATCCAGGTGGGTTGTGGCCGTGCCGTTGGACCGTTCTTTGACGGCATCGCGGTGCGGGCGCGTAGACGTCGCTCACAGCCACGATCTGAAAAGGACCGGCCTTGTCGGCGGCATTAAGTAGGTCGCGCATCCGCCCGCCCGCCCCGATGACTCCGACGCGGACCGTATCGTTAGCACCCAACACCCGGGTTGAAGCGAGAGCGGTAATTCCACTCGCGATGATGAAGCTGCGGCGATTGAGCATGGCTGACCCTGGTCCTCCCGTCCGCTTTGCGCGTCGTTCTTGTTTGTCACGATCTGGCGCGGGACAGCTTATCAGAAAACGTAACAGTCAAAGCTCGATGAAGATCATGAAGGACTGATTCTCGAGGACGACTGCCGATGGCCGAGTGTCGAAAAAGACGATTGCGGCGGTGTCAGAGAGAAACAGTCGATCTCTCCTACCACTCGTACACCACGGATTCATACGGCCGCAGCGCGTCGTTTGGCGAAGGCGGCGTGGAGTAATTGCCCAGCAGGATTTTCGCTTTGCTTAGATCGAGGCCGGTCGTCACCGAAGCGGGCTTATCTTTGAAGTTCAGCAAAACCAGCAATTTCTTCCCATCTAATTCCCGGGTATAGGCGTACACGTCGGGGTTGTCTTTGTCGAGGAGAGCGTACCGGCCATAGATCAGGACAGGATTGCCCTTGCGCACCTTTACCAGCTTCCGAAAATAGTTCAGACAACTGTCAGGATCTTTTTCCTCGGTGGCGACGTTGACCGAGGTGTAGTTCGGATTGACCTTCAGCCAGGGCGTGCCGGTCGTAAAGCCGGAGTTGGCGGTCGCGTCCCATTGGAATGGTGTGCGGCCATTGTCACGCGCGGTAATTTTTTGGGCCGCGAGAAATTTCTGGACATCTCCACCAGAATTTTTCTCCAGCTTGTACCAGTTGAGCGATTCGATGTCGCGATAGTCCTCGATCTTGTCGAATTTGATGTTGGTCATCCCAAGTTCATCGCCTCCGTAGTAGTACGGAGTGGCCCGCATGGTCAGAAGAAACGTGGTGAGCATCTTTGAAGACAGCTCGCGCCATTGCGGCGAGTCGTTCCCCCACCGCGAAACCATACGCGGCTGATCGTGGTTGCCAAGATAGATCGTTCCCCAACCCTTGTCGGCGAAGACCGCGTCCCATTTGCTGTAGATGTTCTTGAAATCGACCAGGCTGTATCCCTTGGGATCGGGAATCTTGTGCGAATTCGGCAGGATGCCGAGGCTGACGCCCTCAAAATGGTAGGCCATATTGAGTTCGTGCCGGTCGGCATCAACGTACTTCAGCGCGTCGTTGGTGGTGACGCCGATACCTTCCGCCACGGACATGACATCGTACCGGCTGAGCACTTCCTTATTCATGGCCTGCAGGTATTCGTGGGTATGCGGACCATTGGCGTAGTAGCGGATGAAGTCGCCGTGATATTCGGCAGGCAGCGGCGGAAACGTAGTGTCTTTCGAGATGAACGGGATTACGTCCATGCGGAAGCCGTCGACGCCTTTATCGAACCAGAAGCGCATCATCGAAAAAATCTCTTCGCGCAACTTCGGGTTCTCCCAATTCAGATCGGGCTGCTTCTGTGAGAAATAGTGCAAGTAGTAGCTGTTCGTCTTTTCGTCAAACTTCCACGCGTCGCCGTTGACGTCGAAAAAGCTCCAGCGGTGCGCTGGCTTCCCTTTTTCTGCGGGCCACCAGTGGTAGTAGTCGCGGAACGGATTGTCCCGCGAACTGCGCGACTGTTTGAACCATTCATGCTCGTCGCTGCTGTGGTTTACCACCAGGTCCATAACAAGCTTCAGGCCGCGCGCATGCATTCCTTTGAGCAAGTCGTCAAAGTCCTGCATGGTGCCGAATTCCTTCATGATGCTGCGGTAGTCGCTGATGTCGTATCCGTTGTCGTCGTTCGGGGAACCGTAAATGGGGTTCAGCCAGATCACGTCGATACCAAGGCTCTGCAGATAATCCAATTTCGAGATGATTCCGCGCAGATCACCCACGCCATCGCCGTTCGAGTCTTTGAACGACCGCGGGTAGACCTGATACACCACGGCTTCTTTCCACCATTTGCGATCGTTGCCGGATTTGGTTTCCGCCGCACTGGCCACAGATGCCGACGCGTCATTCGGTCCACGACTGTCCGCGCATACCGCACAAGTCAGTAGAGCAACCATCGATGCGCACACCAGCAGAAGCTGCGTCATGAAAGGGCCAATCATGCGAAGACCGCCTGAGTAGTCATGGCCACCATCGTAAGACGATGCTCGATCCTAGGCAAACGCTTTAGCGGCACGATAGTGGGTCAGTTCAGAGGAATCCACCTACACAGACGTCATCCTGAAGGACTTCAGTCCTGAAGGATCTCGCGCGTACCGCCACATTCGTCGTGAAGGTGCGCATGCGCTGCGCGCTAGATCCTTCGCAAGCTCAGGATGACGCCATCATTGGAATTGAGATTCAACGTGAACTGCTACTGATGCACGATTAAGATAGAGTCTCTATCATGGCAAAACGTGCACCTGTCCGACGTCCTCGCAAGGCCAAGCCCGGCACCAGGGGCCTCACGCCGGCCGAGAGCCGGTTAGAACAACCAGAGGGAGTTGCCGCGGCAGCCGCCGCAATGGTCGAGCAGTCTGGCGGCTTCGTGGTCGGCCTCTACAAGGAACCGCTTGGCGGACATCAGACCCTGGTCGCGATTCTTCCCATCGACAAAATCGAGCCTACGCCGTTTCAACGCGATCTCTCCGACACTCACCATAAACGGCTCGCCGACGTTATTAATAAGACTGGACGCTTTCTCGACCCCGTCATCGCTGTCGTGGCGCCGGGCGGTGGTTTCTGGACTCCCAACGGCCGGCATCGCCTGGAGGCCATGCGCCGCCTTGGGGCCAAGTCGATCACTGCCCTGGTGGTCCCGGAACGCGAGGTCGCGTGGCAGATCCTGGCGTTGAACACGGAGAAAGCGCACAACCTCAAGGAACGTTCACTGGAAGTCATACGAA
This sequence comes from Terriglobia bacterium, assembly GCA_963812835.1. Classification (GTDB taxonomy): domain Bacteria; phylum Acidobacteriota; class Terriglobia; order Terriglobales; family Acidobacteriaceae; genus JAIQFF01. Next base: position 2,160,237 of record CAWEWN010000002.1, on the reverse strand, counting down.
TCTACCGCGGCCTGGTCGATGAAGATGACTCGCGACCCGAATCCGGCTTTGCCTTCTATCTCGAGCAGGCCGCACTGGTCACACTGGGAGTGTGCTACGAACGAGTCGCGCGCTTCGGTGGCGGCGCTTACCATCCGATCCTGCGGCGTCTTGAGGATTTCAGCGATGACCCATTGCGCTCCGCCCTCAAGCAGCATGAGAAGCGGGCCGCCATGGTGCTGGACCTGGAGGAAAAAGTTGCCGCGGTGGTCAAGAAGTTGAAGGAACGCGGACTGGTGAGTCCATACCTGCGGTCTTTTGTAGTGGCCCGCATCAACCCGTTGCGCTGGATCAAGGGCGATGCCCCGCCTCTCGAAGATGTTCTGAAGACGATGCGCGAGCGGGTAGCGAAGTTCAACGTCGAGAAAATCAAGCCTCAGGACCTTGCCGGCGCTGCAGGTCCGCCCGACGAAGAGACATAGGAAGGAAGACAACGAATGACAACCAACTTCCGCCAGAAAACATGCAGGGCCTGGGCCGGCGAGTGACCAGCCGCCGGTCCCCGAGCCCACGTTCGCCGAGCGTGCTCGCACATTGGTGTATCTGGGCCGCATTGGCAGCCTCTCGAGCCTGTCGCGGAAACAACCGGGATTTCCCTTCGGGTCCGTGATGCCGTACGGGTTGGACGAACAGGGACGTCCAATTTTCCTGATCAGCACCATGGCCATGCATACGCAGAATTTGCAGGCCGATCCCCGAGCCAGCTTGCTTGTTTCCCAGGACAGCGCCGACGGCGAACCGCTTGGAGCATCGAGAGTGACGCTGGTCGGAAATGTGCAACCGGTGCCCGACACTGAAGTGGCGGAGGCTCGAGAGCTGTACCTGGCGCGGCACGCGAACAGCAAGTACTGGGTAGATTTTGAAGACTTTTCCTTTTATCGCATGAACGTGGTGGACGTGTACTACGTCGGAGGCTTCGGAGTGATGGGCTGGGTATCGGCCCCCGAATATGATCGCAGCAAACCCGACCCTCTTGCCGACGCAACGGCCGGCATCATTCAGCACATGAACGCCGATCACAAAGATGCGCTGGTCTTGCTTGCCCGGAAATTTGCTCGCACCGAGGCACAGGAAGTAACCATGACAGCGGTCGATCGTCTCGGATTTCAGGTTCGTATGACGACTGGAGATGGCATCCGCGGCGCCCGCATCGCATTCCTGCGCGAAGTAAAAACCCCCACGGAGACCCGGGGAGTCCTTATCGAGATGGTGCGGCAGGCATCGCAAGCGTGAAGCGCCTGACACGGCACGGCTTCTTGGGAAGGGCACGGTTTCAACCGTGCCACCTGAATCATTAAGAAACCGGGCTTCAGCCACTGGGGTTAGCTTGTTCTCCGATGCAATTCGCGTCTGGCGGGATAGCTGACTGGTGCCTTCCCGACGGATCGAACGGTGGGCGGGACGCCGGCGCTACCTTTATAGGGAACGGGTTACTCCTCTTTATCTTTCATGGCTGACTTGAAGCCCCGGATACCTTCGCCGATTCCTTTGCCCAGTTCGGGAAGCTTCTTAGGCCCGAACACCAACAGGGCGATTCCGAATATCACAATCAGATGCATCGGTTGAAACAGTCCCTCAAACATAAATGCTCCTCAATTTTCTGGTTGTACAAACGGCAAGATATGTTGAGTGGCCAGCGGCAGACCCCGTATCCCTGTACCAGCCACATAGTGATGTCATCCTGAGCAAAGCGAAGGACCTATGTATTTGACTTTCGTTGCGATGCAAAATACGCAGGTCCCTCGGTTGGCTCAAGATGACAGCGTGAAGTCTCACTGCACCACGATCTTGCCGGTCATCTTCGGATGTACCGAGCAGTAGTAGGGATACGTCCCTGCCTTGTCGAAGGTGTAGGAAAACTTTTCGTCCGTATCCCGCACCTTGGATTTGAAGACCCCGTCGGTACTCACGACGGTGTGCGGAATATCATCACGGTTAGTCCACGTAACAGTTGTCCCCACGGGTACCGTGAGACGTGTCCGGTCCAAAGCTGAAATTGTCGATTTTGACTTCTGCATTTGCCGCTGGCGACTGGTCTTTCGCCGTGATGCTTGCTGATCCTGCGAACAGTAACAGCAGCGCAATCACTACCGGCATCACCAACCCTGCAACCCACACATTCTTCCTTGTCATTTTCTTTTCCTTTCGAGATTTGAAGCCTTGTCCGATTGCCTTACCGCCGGGCATTTACGCCAGGGTCGAATCAACTACCGCCAGGGAATGTTGTCCATGGACGTAGTTGACATCCGTAATTCCGAGCACACTCCTCAACTGCTCCGCCGGGACTTTCATCGGTCCGGGAGAATCCGCTTTGCCGGGTTGCGGTTGGGGAAACGCTGTCGACATCGCGGTATGAAATGTCACGTTTCCCTCGACCTTCTGCATGGTCTGGTGGATGTGACCGTTCAACACCGTCACCGAACCGAACTTCTTTAGATAGCCCAACGCCTGCTCGCTGTCTTGCGTGCCCCAACCCCAATCCGGATAGACCGACCAGAGTGGAATGTGTGCGAACACGACAATCGGCGTACTGTGCTTCAGATGTTTGACGTCCTTCTCCATCCATTCCAGCTGTTCGCCGCCAAGCGAGCCAAGTCCACCGGCCTTGAGGTTCATCACGTTCACCAAGCCGATGAAGTGCACGCCTTTTTTGTCAAAGCTGTACCAACCCGCCTCCCTGGGCGGTCTTTCCGTAGCGCTCGAGATATGACTTGCCGTTGTCGTCCAGAACGTCGTGTTCGCCGGGCACGAAGAACACGTCCTTCGCGCTGGCGCTTTTCAGAATCTGGTCAACGTTATCGAACTGTTCCTGCTTCGAGAGATGGCTGATGTCGCCGGTGTGCAGCAGGAATTCCGGTGGCTGCGCCAGCGCATTGATCTTGTCAACCGCCGCCTGCAGGGTCGCGACCACATCCGGATTGGCCGGCTTGTTGAATCCCATGTGGCTGTCACTAATCTGTACAAAGCTGAAATCGCCTTTGGACATGTCGATCCATGTTCTTGGCGAAGGCCCGTGATACTGGAATCCCGCCGCTCATGGTCCAGATGAGCCCAGTTCCCGCCCAGGCCATGCATTTCAGAAACCCGCGACGGTCGATACCGTCGTTGTTCAGGTCCTGCAACCTCTGGTCGATAAAATCGTGCTTTTTGTCCGTCATCTCTCCTCCGTAGTTTGTAGCGCTCTGATGTGATAACTGTCGCGAGTGATTTTTATTCCAGTGGGTAGATTTTTTCTGACCTGCCCCGGTCAGAGAGTGCGGCTGCCTAGCCGGGACCGTTCACGCCACTCAGAAAGCCGCCCAGATGTGCGGTCAACGCGACGATTCCGAAGCTGAGAAACTCGATCGCGAGACGGTACCGCGGCGGGACTTCGCTCCGCCGTCGAGCGCGGAAGTGCATCCACCACACCAGCCAAATCATGCCGCCTGAAACGAACCCGAGTATGAGGTGTAACAGCAGGATGCCCTTCAACGTCTGACCCTCAAGTTGAAGCTGCCAGGCCAGCAATCCGGTTGCTAGAACCGGCAGTGTTGAAATCGCTGCGACCAGCAGGTTGTAGTAAGCGACGTCGGCCAGGTTCTGTCTCTTAGTCCATTGCGCCGCAAGATCGAATGCAACTCCCGTGATGCACAGCGCGATGGGAAAATGGATCAGCACGACATGTTGTGCGTGCTTGGCTAAAAAAACTGTCTTAGGATCGAAGGGATTTATCATGCCTGCACTCGCTCTTGGATTTGTTCCACATACTCTTGAATGGAGGACGAGCGGGACGCCCTGCCTCTATCACCTCTTGCGGATAAAGAATGGGCGCGGCGAGAGAAGAGTTCTTCGGGCCGCGCCCCTCGATGCTAGTTTCCGGCTGCGGGGGACGCGCCGTTGTTGCCGGCGCGACTCTCGATAGCCATCTCCACTGCACGATCACCGGGAAGTTTCACATACATGACGTGGCCCTTCAGGTTGACCTCGACCGGATGATTAGGGCTGAAGAGTGACGGCAAGTCGTCGAAAGCCGTGTTGTAGCTGGCCCGGTAGACGGTGCCGCCCACTCGAATGTCGATGTCATAAGAGTTGACGACCGACTGGAGTGGCGCATCCGAGGGGTCGCCGCCGTCGTTGTTCGATGGCGTCGCCTGGCTCTCTACGCTGACCACGGTTGCGGGTTGATATCCAGACTCCGTCTTGGCATACAGACTGGTGGACAGGACGCCGGAAACGATTGCAAGCAGCAACAAATTGTTTTTCATATCTCCTCCGTCAGCGCCTTCAGGTCATTGCTGTCCGGCGCTCGTGATGGATAACTGACAAGGCGGCGTTTTATTCCGGAAGAATTGTCGTTATCTTCGAGGCGATGGAGGAAATACAGGAAGCATGGCCGATCATGAGCAGGGCTACGGAACGAAGAGTTCGACACGTGGTGTGGACGGTGGACCTCAAGGCTTACTCACAGTCGGAGGTGACACAGGCGGCATTCGGGAGAATGCCTTCCTACGCTCCTGCAAGGCTACGACGGTGATTGCGGCGACCTTCGCCGCCTGACCTACCGGGGTATGATCTCGGCCAAAGCCCAATCAATTCGATCCACTTCTTCGCGGATCACCCGCACCGATTGCTGGTTGCTGGGATACGGGATCGGGGCGATCGCTTCCACCGCGTGACGAATCTTGTAGTTGCGGTCCCGAATCATTTTGATTTTCGCCGATGTCTCCATCCGGTGTTGATGGATCCTTCTGGCCAGTTTCGTAATGATCCAGGCAAACGCCAGCCCAAACAGCATCTCCAGAGGAAGGCGATCTGTAGCCCCATCGAAATCGCGAAACAGGAACCGATACACAGCCTCTCCCATGCCTAGTGAAGCGAACACAACCCCGATCCCAATCAATCCAAGGACCAGGCGGTCGGTGGATCGAAGTGCCACAGGTGATTTTTCACTGCCAAAATTCTGCGCCGATGTCATTGCTCCTCGTATTTGTTACGTGAAGTGGGGCCGAACTTTTACATTTTATGCCAAATTGTTTCCTGTGCGCGGGCTTCTTCTTCAGCGAGCACGCTCACTGGCTGGGAGGGATGGACGGCGATGAAAGCAAGGGGAGTATTTCGTTCGGGGCCGCCGACAAAGCCGATGCCCCTGAGGTCCCTTGGATTTGACGAAATTGGACGAACTTGTCTTTCGGTTGGTTGGTTCAGCTTGCTTTTGAATCCTTCTCCGCTTGACCGGCAGCCGCGCTATCTGCGAGGACTACGGCGTAATCCGAGCGGACGCGGCCGGCTGGAATCGAAACATCTCCCGCTCGCAGGCGGGCCAGCATTCCAACCTTGTCCCCTCCGGTCACAAGCCACAGTACACGACGCGAACGATTGATCATTGGATACGTCAGGGTCATGCGTCGCCTTCCCTGGTAAAGTCCGGTGACGGCGACATCTGCATTATCGATTTCGAGTACCGGATCTCCGGGAACCAGCGAAGCGGTGTGGCCATCGGGGCCGAGCCCCAGGTGGACCAGATCAAGCACCGGCGGCGAGCCCGCGATCGACCGTAGAGTTTGCGCATACAGTGCGGATGCCGCCTGCAAATCGGACGATTCCACCGGCATGGCGTATATCTGTTCGGGACGCAGAGGCACATGTTCAAGCAGGCTCTCATGCAGGTGAGTAAGATTTCTGTCGGGATCTCCGGGCGGGGCGACTCGCTCGTCAACTTGCACCACATGAACACCGTTCCAGGGCACGTCTTCCTGTGCCAGGTCGCGAAGCATAATCCACGGCGTGTGGCCACCGCTGACCGCCATAACAAATCGGCCGCGATCTGCAACCGCCGACCTGGCTTCAGCAGCGATGAATGCGGCGGCTTCCTGGGCAACCAGGTCGGCATCGGCATACACTTTGATCGTCATCATGCGGCCTCGCTTGCAATGGTCAGACTTTTGTCGTCGACAGGATTGTTCCATCCTCCCGGCGGGGTCACTCTTTCGACTTCGGCCGGGCCCCAGGTATTGGGAGCGTACTGGTAAATCGGCGTCCCCTTTTTCAAGACCGGGTCCACGATGCGCCACGCCTCTTCCACATAGTCCTCGCGTGCGAACAGTGAACTATCTCCGGCCATGGCGGCTCCCAGCACTCGTTCGTAGGCGTCCATTTCGTCGGCGCGCGGGGAGCGGCTGGCCACCATTTCGCCGGTTTGCAATGCGAGTCCGTCGCCCGGAGCCAGCACCATCATTCCCATGGCGATCGTCACCTCGGGACTCAAGCGAAGTCGCAGATGATTTTCTGTCAGCAGGCTGTCGGGAATCAAGGTTGGCGGCTTGCGAAACTTGCCCACAATTTCGGTGGTGGTCGTGGGCAAACACTTGCCGGCCCGAATATAGAACGGAACTCCCTTCCATCGCCAGGAATTGATTTCCAACTTCAGGGCCGCGAAGGTTTCGGTCTGCGAGTCCTTGGCGACGCCGTTTTCGTCACGGTAACCGCGGAACTGCCCGCGTACCAGGTCCTTCTCCTCGATGGGCGAAATCGCCTTTAGCACTTTGACCTTCTCGTCACGAACCGACTCACTGTCAAAGCGGGCGGGCGGTTCCATGACCAGATTCGATAGCACCTGGAACAAGTGGTTCTGCACGACGTCACGGATGGTTCCGGTCTGATCGTAGAAACCGCCCCGGCCCTGCACGCCGAAGTCCTCGGCCATGGTGATCTGCACGCTCTCGATGTAGGTGCGGTTCCAGAACGATTCCACAAAGCTGTTGGCGAAGCGGAAGGCCAACACGTTGTTTACTGCTCGTTTGCCCAGGTAATGGTCGATGCGAAAGATGTCACTTTCGTGGAAGACTCCGAGCAGAAATTTATTCAGGTCGTTTGCGGACGCAAGATCATGCCCAAAAGGCTTTTCAACGATGACCCGTCCACCCCGGCCACAATCCGATTTCGCCAGGTGACCAACCACGGTTTCGAACAGGACCGGTGGAATCGCCAGATAATGCGCCGGGCGATGTGAGTCCTTGAGCGCTTTGCGGAGAGCTGCGAAAGTTGCTGCGTCCTGATAGTCGCCGTCCACGTAGTCCAGCAGTCCGATCAATTTTTCGAAAGCTGCGGCATCGACTCCGCCGTGCTTCTCCAGGCTGTCTTTCGCACGGGCACGAAACTGGTCAAGGTTCCACCCGGCTTTGGCCACGCCGACGACGGGTACATTAAGATTGCCGCGCTTCACCATAGCCTGCAGCGCCGGGAAAATCTTTTTGTAGGCCAGGTCGCCGGTGGCACCGAAGAAAACGAGCGCGTCTGACTGGGAAGTAGTAGTCATGGATAATTCTCCTAGGCGGCCTCTGATGTTTCTGCTGGTTTTTCCAGATGCCCGCCAAATTGATAGCGCATGGCGGACAGGATCTTAAAGGCAAGGAGAACCACAATGACCGGGGTCCCGTACTTCTGCCAGGCTGGTTTGACTGGCGGTGGGGCGGGTTCAACCATTTTGGGCCGATCGGTAGATGGTAAAGATGAGGTGGCCATTTGGAATGTGCTCCTGCAGCAGCGTCATGCACCTACTTTTGCAGACAGCCTCGGAAGGCGCATCCCGCGATACGGGGTTTGTGGACTAACCCGGAAGGCTAGAGGGGTCATACCACTTTAGGGTAAGCAGTCTAAGACAGCGTGGACGCTCATGCAAGCGGCCCTGGGCTTGGCTTCGACGCGGTCTAGATGTCCAGGACAAGCTCTCTTTTTAAGTCGCCGCGGCTGCTCTCATTGAGGTTATGCTGCGACTGCGATTGCAACTTTTCCGTGACCCTGTTGATCTGATGTTCTTTTGCTGTATGCAACGGACGCCTCCTCCAGCGGAACTACGGCTCCGACAAAAGCCTTCAGACTTCCAGCGTCAAGCAACCGGGAGACCTCAATCAGTTGCTTCTGATTGGGTTCGACGATGAAGAAGGCATCCTTCACGCGCTGGTCGGTGGTACCTTCGTTGTCTGCGGCGATGGTGACCATGCGGCCGTTAGGGTTCAGCACTGCCCAAGATCGATCGACGGTGTCTCCGCCCACGGCGTCGAATACTATGTCCACATTCTTGACCTGCTCCTCGAAGCGGGATTTCTTGTAGTCGATCACTTCATCCGCTCCGAGCTGTTTTACGAGTTCAATGTTGCGCCCGGATGCGGTGGCAATTACGTATGCGCCGTGAAGGTGTGCCAGCTGGACCACGAACAGACCTACCGCGCCGGCAGCTCCATGAATCAATACCCGTTCCCCGGCCTGCATCTTTGCGCGGTTGATAAGACCTTGCCATGCGGTCAAGGCCCCGATTGGAACGGTGGCGGCAAGTTCGTGAGTCAAGGATTTCGGCTTGAGCGCGATGTTCTGAGGCTGTGTCAGGCAGAACTCCGCGGTGGCACCATCTGCAAACCAGTCATTCATGCCATAGATTTCATCTCCGACATTGAAGTCGTGGACACCCTTCCCCAGCGCCGCGACGACGCCGGAGAACTCGTGCCCTGGCACCGCATTGGTCCGTGGCCCTCCTTCTTTCGTGTGGGTCGTCGGATACCAGACCAGCTCCGTGGGCGTGACACCAGCCGCCCGCACCCGAATCAGCAACTCGCCTTCGCCCGGTTGCGGTTCAGGAAGCTCGGCGGCGACAAGTACAGGGCCCTGGCCCGAACCGTTCACTCGCATTGCTTTCATAAATCACCTCATGGAATTATTGCGGCTTTAGGAACCATGCTAACTGAACCGCGGACCCTCGCGTAGTACGTTGAATGATTTCAACTACCACGGAAGGGGGAGCCTACAAATACTAGATCGCGGGATGTGTTCTTCATGGATGTGGACGACACTCTCTCATGCGAATTTTCGTCAGAGGTTGCCGAAAGACCGCACTGCGATAACGGATCAAGTGGTTCCGATTCCGTAGAGCAACACACGCTCAAACATGGCTGGTACTCTAAGGGGAGCAACCCAGTCAAAATCATGAACGATCCCCGAAGCACAACCCGGCCTGCCGCCGCCACTCCCATGAAACGCAAAGAATGGGAGCAGATAGAAGGTAGCCCTTTGCCGCTGGGCGCCACCTGGATGGAAGAAGAACAAGCGTTCAACTTCGCGATCCATGCCGAGCGCGCGGAAAGCGTGACTCTGTTGTTCTACGGGGCCAGCAACCTGGTGAGCCCTCTGCTCGAGTACCGCTTCGATTTTCTGCGCAACAAGTCAGGACGGATCTGGCACTGCCGAATACCAGCCACCGAACTCAGCGAGTGTCGTTACTACGGGTATTCGGTTTCGGGTGAATCCGTTTCCACCATTCACAGCTTCGATCCGCAAAAGGTCCTGCTTGACCCCTATGCGCAGGGCGTTTTCTTCCCGCCTGATTTTGATCGCGAAGCAGCAACGCGCGAAGGATCAAATGCAGGTCGGGCGCCCCTGGGCGTGTTGACCGCTCATCGCACGGTATTTGATTGGACGGGGATACAGTCGCCGCATCACGACTTCGACGCAGTCATATACGAATTACACGTAAAAGGTTTCACGAAGCATTCCAACTCAGGGGTCGATCCCGCCTGCTCCGGGACCTATGCGGGCCTGGTGCAGAAAATTCCCTATCTCAAGGAACTCGGGGTCACCGTTGTCGAGTTGATGCCGGTTTTCCAGCGCGATCCTCAGGAAGGCGACTACTGGGGTTACATGCCGTTGAATTTCTTCTCACCCCATGCCCAGTACGCGAGCACTTCGGATGAGGATCAGCAGCACCTTGAGTTCAAGAATATGGTGAAGGCGCTTCATCAGGCCGGCATCGGCGTTGTGCTGGATGTCGTGTACAACCACACCTGTGAAGGGGATCACCGTGGCCCCATCTATAGCTACAAGGGCCTTGACGCCGCCAGCTATTACATGATGTCGTCCGACCCTACGAACCCTTACGCCAATTACTCGGGCACGGGCAACACCCTCAATTTCGAGCGAGGGCACGTGCGCAAGATGGTGATGGACAGCTTGCGTTACTGGAAAAACGAGATGCACATTAACGGATTCCGCTTTGACTTGGCTTCGGTGTTCAGCCGGAATGCGGATGGCTCGCTCAACTGGGGCCACGCTCCCATCTTCGCGGAAATTGCCGCCGACCCGGAGCTGGGAAAGTTACACCTGATCGCGGAGCCCTGGGACACAGGCGCATATCAGTTGGGACGAGGCTTCCCCGGCATAACCTGGCTGCAGTGGAACGGCAGGTTTCGCGACGATGTTCGCCGTTTCGTCAAAGGGGATTCCGGAATGGTTCCCGAGCTGATGCGCCGCATCTATGGCAGCGACGACCTTTTTCCCGACAGCCGCGCCGACGCGTATCACGCCTATCAGAGCGTGAACTACCTGACTTCACACGATGGCTTCACCCTCTACGATCTGGTGGCCTACAACCAGAAGCACAACTGGGCGAATGGCCAGAACAACCAGGACGGCACTGACGCCAACTACAGCTGGAACTGTGGCCACGAGGGCGACGAAGGCGCGCCCAACGGATGTTCTGGACCTGCGACGCAAGCAGGTGAAGAATTTCTGCTGCCTGCTGATGCTGTCGAATGGGACTCCGATGTTCCGGGCCGGGGATGAATTCCTGAATACGCAGTTCGGCAACAACAACCCCTACAACCAGGACAACATGACCGGATGGCTCGACTGGAGCCAGCTTCAAGCCAATCAGGATATCTTCCGCTTTTTTAAATGCATGATTGCATTTCGAAAGAGCCATCCCTCCCTCAGCCGCAGCCGGTTCTGGCGGGAGGATATCGATTGGTACGGGACGGGTCCGAAGACTGACTTGTCCAATGACTCTCGCAGTTTGGCGTTCTGTTTGCATGGTGCTTCTCAAGACGATGACGACATCTACGTCATGATCAACGCCTACTGGGAGAAGTTGGAGTTTCATGTCCAGGAAGGTGCGGCTCAGGAGTGGACGAGAATCGTGGACACAGCATTGCCAAGTCCGGATGATTTCCCGGATCGCGGCGGATCGCTAGAGGCATCGGGGAATTACACGGTAGCCCCGAGATCGGTAGTTGTGCTGCTGAGAAAAAGATAGCGCCGACATCTCACCGGGCCGTCCCGAGGGCGTGGAGCCTTCGGCGAACCAGCAAGATTGCCCAGGACGACGGCGCTGCATCTGTACAGAAATGGAGTACCAAGGCTTATGAATAAACGAGCGAAGGTGATCATTATCGGCGGTGGGTTCGGAGGTCTATCTGCCGCCCAGGCGCTGAAATCCGCGCCGGTTGATGTGACCCTCATCGACAGGCGCAACTATCATCTCTTTCAACCTCTGCTCTATCAAGTTGCCACTGGTTCGCTTTCACCCGGCGAGATCGCCGCGCCACTGCGCGGTGTGTTGAGTCGTCAAAAAAACACACAAGTCTTGATGGGCGAGGTTGAGGACATTGATCCTGTTTCGAAGCGCGTGGTGCTCGCCGATGGCGCGAGTTTCGAATACGATTTTCTAATCGTGGCGACGGGCTCGCAAAGTTCCTACTACGGCCACGATGGGTGGCGGCAGTGGGCTCCGGGCCTGAAGAGCGTAGAGGAAGCGATCGACATTCGGCACAAGATCCTCTACGCATTTGAAGTTGCAGAGCGTGCTCCCGACCCCGATCTGCGGCGTGCCTGGCTCAGTTTCGTGATCGTGGGAGCAGGGCCTACCGGGGTCGAACTGGCGGGGGCCATCGGCGAAATCGCGGGCCAGACACTGAGAAACGACTTTCGTTCCATTCACCCGGCAGACGCGCAAATCACTCTGCTGGATGGCGGCGCCCGGATCCTTCCGACCTTCCCCGAGGATCTGGCGAAGAAGGCGGAACGGTCCCTCGCGAAGCTTGGTGTGCAAACCAAGATGGGCGCGATGGTCACTGGTGTTGATCGAGACGGGTTAGACCTTAAGGTCAACGACGCCACCGAGCGCCTTTCCACAAAGACTGTCATTTGGGCCGGCGGGGTCACGGTTGCTCCTTTCGCGAGAGCGTTGGCGAAGCGGGCGGCGCGCCGAGACTGACCGTGGGGGACGGATATCAGTCAGGCCCGACCTAACGGTTCCGAACTTTCCAGAACTCTATGTCGTCGGAGACTTGGCTCACTCTCTGAACTCCCATGGGGCGCCGCTGCCGGGAGTCGCGCAGGTGGCGATGCAAGGAGGTGCATACGCCGCGAAAGCGATCGTCAGGAAAGTGAAGGGCCAAGCCCCTCCGAAGCCCTTCAAGTATTTCGACAAAGGCAACCTGGCGGTCATCGGGCGTGCGGCCGCGGTGGCCGACGTCTTCGGCGTGCATCTCTGGGGGCTGCCGGCCTGGCTGGTTTGGGTGTTCATTCACCTCATGTACATCGTTGAATTTCAGAGTCGCATCATCGTGTTCATGAAGTGGGCCATCCAGGATCTGACGTCCAGTCGCGGAGCAAGACTTATCACTGGCAGCGCACCCACAGATTTCGACTTCAATCGAGAGATGGCTGCCAGCGAAAACCTGGTCGAACCGGGGGTCGAGCAACCGGGGGTGGGGCCGTCAGGGATCAAGCCGAAGCCTGATTCGGTTTCTGCGGCAATTCGCTAGCTGCAAGGCGCGCGGAATTGGATCGGAGATAGTCCAGGGTTCCGGCGCGGGCTGCTATCCGCTGACCGGGGAACTTTCCAGCAGCTTTTCGAATGCATCCGGCTCCAGGGACTCGAGAGAGGCCACCACGATATCAGCCGGCAAATGGGTACCGTTGCGGCTTACCCCAATGCTTTTCATGCCCGCGCTGCGCGCTCCCTCAACACCGGCGACGGCGTCTTCGAGGACAATGCACTTGCCAGGTGATGCACCGAGGCGGGAAGCGGCAGTCAGATACACTTCCGGATCAGGTTTTCCCCGCCGCACATCCTCTGCGGATACGATGGCCTGAAAGAAGCGTGTGGCCGACATAGCCTCAAGCACTGCGTCAACATTCGCACGCGGCGCGGCCGAGGCAATTGCCTGCAGCCATCCCTGATCGTGAAGGCGGCGTAACCAAACTTCAACCCCGGGCAGGGGCGAGATGCCGTCCCTGCGAACGATGAGGCGATATAGTTCCTCTTTGGCGTCCGCCACCCTCTCCACACGTTCCGGTGTCGCTCCCGCGCCAAGCCACCTAGGAACAATGGAATCGTTGCGCTGGCCGAACGAGGAAAGAAACTGTTCACGAGTGATGGCAATGCCCTCTCTCGCCATTGTGTCGCGCCAGGAAATCCAGTGGTACTCCTCGGAGTCGATCAGAGTCCCGTCCATGTCCCAGAGAACTGCCCGGCTCGTGTTCATCTCCACCTGCCTCGGGAATCATCGCACACCGTGCCGTGCGGCTCGAACAGCCTGAGCCGCACGCTTCGCTGGGGGCCACCGCTCATCCGACTTTTTCAGCAACCTGAGAGAGCGCGTACTCTTCCAGGTGGCGTGCGTCACTATTAAACTTGCGGATGCCTTCGGCAAGCTTTTCCGTCGCCATGGCATCTTCGTTGTGCATCCAGCGGAAGGCTTTCTCGGTCAGGCGCAGGCGTTCATCTTTACTTGACTTAGCATTGGCGGGATCGAGTTTGCGCTCAAGAACGCCGTCGGTCTTTTCCAGCTGATCAAGCAGCTCGGGGCTGATGGTCAGCAAGTCCGAGCCAGCCAGCCGGACGATCTGATTCAGGTTGCGGAAACTCGCTCCCATCACCTGGGTCTTGTAACCGTATTTCTTGTAGTAGTTGTAGATGCGAGTGACCGACTCAACGCCGGGATCCTGATCGGGAGGAATCTCCTTGCCTCCGCCTTCCTTCTTATACCAGTCGTAAATGCGTCCGACGAAAGGCGAAATCAAAGTCACGCCCGCTTCGGCGCAAGCAATTGCCTGGGCGAAGCTGAAAAGCAGTGTCAGATTGCAGTGTATGCCTTCCTCCTCCAGCATGGCGGCCGACTGAATGCCTTCCCATGTGCTGGCGATCTTGATCAGGACGCGCTCCCGCCCCACACCCTTCTTCTCATATAGCGAAATGAGTTTGCGGCCCTTGGCGACTGTGCCGGGGGAATCGAAGCTCAAGCTGGCGGCAACTTCGGTGGAGACACGGCCCGGCACCACCTTGAGAATCTCGGACCCGAACAGGACAAATAGCTGATCGATGAACTCTTCTGCCATCGCAGCGTGGTCGCCACCAAGCTGCGCCGCCCGTTCGGTCGCCTCATCAACCAGGTGCCGGTACGCCGGCATCTGAGAGGCGTGATAGAGGAGAGATGGATTGGTGGTGGCGTCCTGCGGACGATGCTGGCGGATGGCCTCAATGTCACCGGTGTCAGCCACAACAGTTGTGTACTGCTTTAACGAGTCAAGCAATTTCATCGCAATCTCCTAGCTTCGGATTGGGCACCAGGCTCAACTCGCTGGTGGTTGGTCACGCAGGGTGTGCCGTCGGTCTCCAGTTGAGCGACTTTAGTCAATCGCCTGCGGTGCTGTTCGGCCCCGCTGAAGATGGCCTCGAGAAAGCTTGCCGCGAGGTTCCATGCTACTGCGATGCCCGTGGTTGTGCCCCCGAGGCGTAGCCCGCGCCTATTTCAGGGCACACACACTTCCATTCTTATTCCCAAGGACCATCCCTGCCTATCTCTCTCCGTGCCAGTCATTTGGGCGGACATGCCTGAGAAAAGAGGGCCGCCTGTTCGCTGTCAAAAAAACAACGATGACAATTAGTTGGCACCTGACAGAGACATTGCCGTCCCGCAATCGGCGTTGTGGGGTTTGACAGGTGAGAGCGGCGATCCGGCCAGGCGGGACAGCAATCGTTCCATCGTCAGTTAAGCCATTGCGATGCTTTGTCGAAGCTATGGTTTAGCACTCACGGTAAAAAGTATTCGCATACGGACGTTGGTCTGGCACGGCAAATGCTGTGCTGGGATAGTCGAAAGCGCGATAGTGAAATTAAACGTAGTGAAGAGCAGAGCCAGAAACGGATAGGGTACGCAGCACGCGCCCTTGCTCCAGGCCACAGGGTCATCGCGACCAGAGCTTGACGCAGTTGCCAATCCAGATTTTTAGCGAGGTTTTCAGTCAACCGGAAGGATGCGAAGTCCTAGTTGGCGCGTGAGTACGCTTCCCAGGCTGTAATTTGCGAACGGAATATCACAAGTTTCTGGGAAGTCGCCGTCGAGAAACATGACCTTAGCGTTCACAATCTTTCTTGCGTTGTTGTTCGGCACAGTCGCCCGAGGCGAACTGGCTTTCTTGTACGAGTGGTGGTTCCCGCTCCTATGCGTTATCGCAGCCGCAATCGTCCTAATTGCAGCCCACCGCCTGCGGCTTCGCCAGATGAACAGGAAATTGAGTTTACGCTTTGAGGAGCGACTCGCTGAACGGGCGCGTGTGGCAAACGAGCTACACGATGCCTTGCGGCAAGGTGTCCTCAGCGCCTCCATGCAGCTTGATGTGGCGGTCGATCAACTGCCGCCAAATTCCCCGGCATTGCCGGCGATGAATCGGGTCTTGCAATTGATGGGGCAAGTCATCGACGAAGGCTGTAACGCTCTGCGAGGGCTGCGTTCCTCGATAGAAAGCGCCGATGACCTGAAGAGTTCACTGTCCCGGGTCCCCACGGAGCTGGGTAATCAGCAGGGCGTTGATTTTCGCGTCGTTGTGGAAGGTTTGGCGTTGCCGCTGCGTCCCACCATCCGTGATGATGTATTCGGCATCGGCCGGGAGGCGCTGGTGAATGCCTTTCGTCACTCGCATGCGAGAAGTATCGACTTGCGACTGGGATACTCGGCGAGCCAACTCCGCATCGTCGTCTGTGACGACGGGTGCGGGATCCATCCTCAGGTTCTGCGCTCCGGGCGCGACGGACACTGGGATTGTTGGGCATGCGGGAACGTGCAGATAGAATGGCGCAAAGGTCAGGGTCCTGAGCCGCGTGGGAGGCGGGACCGAAATCGAACTTCGCGTGCCTAGCGACGTCGCTTTCGAATCCAACCCTTCGCGTCCCGGGTATCGACGGTTCACCAGATTGCACCTGCGAGGTTGAGTTCCGGGCGCTTTGTCTCTCGACGCGCGGTTATTCGGGCGCCGAAAAATTATCATTCCCAACCGTCCATCGAAAGAGTAGAAGTGCGCCGATCCGCCTAGGGTCTTGTCACACTGATAACTGCGGCCATTCTGTGCTCCTGCCCCGGCGCCAGACTGACGGCATTGCTCAGGATGTTGCTCGCTTCGACGCAGAGGAACTGGGTCCATTCGCCGTCGCCCAGGTCTGACAATCGTGCTGCCCCCTCACGCCATGGATTCCAAACCACGGTCGTAAGCGAATTGGACTTTTTCAGTCGAAGCCGGCGCCGCAACTTCGGGTCCGTCAAATCTACAGCGTTCTGCGTATTCAGATATGCATTGTCGGTTGGGGAGACGATCGCCACGTCACCAGGCTGGGTCTTCTCCCGGTTCGACTCCGTGTTGTCGAGAAAGGGCACATTGTCCAGACCGTGCAAGCGCACGTCTGCAACATCTGCCACGCGGTTGTAGGTGTGGAGTGCCTCCTCGAAGCGCAGAGGGGCGGTGCCGGTATTGGTGCACGTCAGCTCGAGATTGAGCTCTGGACCGAACGTGACGCGATGCACCAGGCGAAATTCCCCAGGCCACCAGCGCCGGGTCTGGTCATCGCTCTCGGTAAACATGCTTACGGCCACTCCGCTTTCGTTTTGAACAATCGACTCGAGTTGCCAGATTTTGGTACGCACAAAACCATGTGCTGGAGCGTGAGAGTCGTCTGCCTTGGCGCGGAACCAGGGGAAGCAGATCGGAATTCCGCCTCGAATTGCCTGACCCTCCTTCCATCGCGAAGTCGAGCTCAGAAAAAGCACCTCATCCTCAGCAGCGGGTTTCCAGGACGTCACCTGCGCGCCGTGCAGATATATCTCGCCCTCCGCGAGGGGGGCGGCAATTTTGACTACCGTCAGACCGCCGTTGCCCTCGCCCACTTTGGCGATCCCCTGAATTCCGAACCGTCGGTCCAGATCTGCTGGGCTGGCGTTTGCGTCCATCTTGCGGCTCCTTCTCGGTGGAAACTTGGGCACTGACGGATTGCTGGCAACCTGATGACCAGGATTCGTGCCCTTAGAGTTTTATCAGAAAGAGCCGAAAATGCGGTTGCAGCCGAGTTCGTAAAGCTGCGACCCAGAAGATATTGGCAGCTATTTGGCAAATGACAGAAGCGGGCGCGCCATGCTGCACCGGATCGGACAGCATACGGGAATGATTGGCCATAACTGCGTTGAAAACCAGCAACTTCGACGATTCAGCTCCACATCCCCGCATTTGGCACGGCGGTTACTGCTTATCCAGGCAGGACGGCCAAGTGAAAATTCCAGTGAGACCCCTGTTTCACCGGTCCTGGGACCTCAGGCCTGACATGAGAGGGGTCAACGGTGATTAAACTAGTTTGTGCAGTGGCCTTTATCTGTTTGGTGACGTTTCCACTTTTTCCCCAGTCTGGTTCGAAGTACGAAGTAGCCACCATCATCGATGTAAAGCCTCATCAGCCCGCTGGTACCAGCTCCTCTGATGCCGTCAAGTACGACGTTTCACTCAGGGTGGGCGACACCATTTATCTGACGCTGTACACGGATACGTTGGGAACGGGTACCGTGAAGTATGCCGGCGGGCGAGAACTGCTGGTGCTGATCGGGGAAAAGACAGTTCGCTACAACAATATATTGGGTCAATCGTTAGAGGTGCCCATCGTCAGCCGGAAAAAGGCCACAGACAGCAAGCCATCCAAGTAGGCGTTCGTCTCTGCCGACCACAATACCCTGAGGAAAAAGTGGAGGTGCAGAGTGAACGCCAGAGAGATAGCATGAGTGAAGTACTTCCAGTGGTCTACATGGCGCGGCACGGCAATACAGCTTGGACGCTCTCGGGCCAGCACACCGGCCTCACCGACTTGCCCCTGACTCCGGATGGCGAGCGCAACGCCGTGAGGCTGGGAGAGCGGCTGAAGGGTATGAAGTTCGCCAAGGTGTTTACGAGCCCCCTGCAGCGTGCAGCGCGAACCTGTGAACTGTCTGGCTTTGGGGAGGTTGCTGAAACCAATTCCGATCTGGTGGAATGGGACTATGGCAAGTACGAGGGATTGACGTCGGCCCAAATCCTCGCCGACCGCCCGGATTGGCAGCTGTTTCGGGACGGTGCACCGGGAGGCGAATCGCCAGAGCAGGTGGGCGAGCGGGCGGACCGCGTGGTTCAGAGCGTCCGTAAAATCACGGGCGACGTATTGCTCTTTTCCAGTGGACACTTTATTCGGGTGTTGACCGCTCGATGGCTGGGCCTGGGCCCTGGCACCGGGGGGAAATATTTTCTGCTCAGTCCGGCCAGCCTGAGCGCGCTCAGCTATGAGCACAATTTGTCCAGGCCTGTGATCCGGCTCTGGAACGACGATCACCACGTGGCAGCGTAAGTCAATTGCATGGTTCGTTGAAAACCTGAAGGTTCCCGTGCTACATCACCCGTTTTTTAGAACTCCAACGATAAGGACCCCCGAATGAGTACGAAGAGTGTGGTTCGTCCAGACTCCACGAAGGTCGTTCCCATGGCGACGAAGACACCCAATATTCGCGAGCTTCTCCAACCGTACGAGTGCGGCGCCCTGGCATTCGTCGGCACGGAAAATGCGCTCTACGAACGGCACCTGGTTTTTGACCGGGCGATCGATCCGAAGGTAGCGAGCGCCCGGGAACAATTCGTGGCGTTCGCCCATTCTGTACGCGACATCCTGGCGCAGCGCTGGGTGAAAACAAAGACCACGTATGAGCAACAGAATGCCAAACGCATCTACTATCTTTCCATGGAGTTTCTGCTGGGACGTTCGCTGGCCAACAACATTACGAATCTTTTGCTTGATCCTGTAGCCCAGCAAGCGATCGGCGAGAAAAGCATCGATTGGCTTGAATTGATCGAGCAGGAACCGGATGCAGGTCTGGGCAACGGAGGGCTGGGCCGCCTGGCGGCCTGCTTCCTGGACTCGATGGCCACCATGCAGCTACCCGCTACGGGTTATGGTCTGCGCTACGAGTACGGCATGTTCCGCCAGTCGTTTGTAAACGGCTGGCAACAGGAGAATCCTGACAACTGGCTGCGTGACGGGGACCCGTGGGAGATCTGCCGGGCGCACGAGAAAGTAGAAGTCACGCTTAATTGCAGCTTCAAAGTACGCGAGGGACGCGTTGAGATCATTCCGAATCGGCCCTCCAGCCTTTTCGGCATACCCTATGACCGTCCGGTGGTGGGCTATGGAGGCAAGACGATCAACACTCTCCGGCTCTGGGCCGCGGCTGCGCCGGATTACTTCGATTTTCAGGAATTTGGCACGGGAGATTTCGTCGGCGCCCTGGGCGGAACACTCGAAGCGGAATCGCTTACTCGTGTGCTATACCCCGACGACTCTACCAGCGCCGGTCAGCAGCTGCGCTTCATGCAGGAATATTTTCTGGTTGCCTGTTCCCTGGCCGACCTGGTGCGGCGCTTCCTGCGCCACAACACAGATTGGGAGAAGCTGCCCGAAAAGGCCGCTATCCAGCTCAATGACACCCATCCTTCGATGGCAGTCGCTGAGTTAATGCGCATCCTGCTGGACGATGCGCACCTCGGCTGGGACCAGGCCTGGGACCTCAGCAAAAAGACGCTGGCCTACACTAATCACACTCTGCTCCCCGAGGCGCTGGAAAAATGGCCGGCGGCATGGTTTGAAGTTCTTCTTCCCCGCCAGCTTGAGATCATCTACGAAATCAACCGCCGGCTTCTCGATGAAGTCCGGCTCCGCTTCCCGGGAGACGAGGGCCGCGTCCAACGCGTCAGCCTGGTGGAGGAAAAACCGTCACGCAAGATTCGCATGGCCAACCTTGCCATAGTCGGTTCGCACAGCACGAATGGGGTGGCTGCAGTCCATTCGAGTCTGTTGCGAAAGACAACGGTCAAAGATCTCGCCGAACTTTTTCCCGAGCGATTTAACAACAAGACCAACGGCGTTACACCGCGCCGCTGGCTGCTCGAGTCCAATCCCTCCCTGTCGGGTGCGATTACATCGGCGATTGGCGACAAGTGGATCACCGACATGAGTCAGCTGAAAAACCTCAAAACGCTGGCCGGAGATCCCAGCCTTCAGAAGGCATTCCACACGTCAAAGCGCGAGGCCAAAGTAAGATTCGCGAACTGGCTCAAGGCAACCTCCGGCCAGGTCGTAGATCCGAACACAGTTTTTGACTGTCAGATCAAACGAATCCATGAATACAAGCGGCAACTGCTGAACGCGTTGCGGATCATCGTCTGTTACGACCGGCTGCGCCAAAATCCGGACATGGAAATGGTCCCGCGTACTTTTTTCTTTGCCGGCAAGGCTGCGCCCGCGTACAAGTTGGCCAAGCTGATCATAAAGTTCATCAACAACCTGGCAGTCACGATCGACGGCGATCCGGTTGTACGTGGCCGGATGAAAGTGGTCTTTCTGCCCGAATACAATGTTTCGCTGGCCGAGCGGCTGATTCCGGCGAGCGATGTCTCCAACCAGATATCGACCGCAGGTTATGAAGCCAGCGGGACGAGTAACATGAAGTTCATGATGAACGGAGCGCTGACTGTCGGCACCCTTGACGGTGCCACCATCGAGATGGCCGAAGAAGCCGGTGAGGAAAACCTGTTTCTCTTCGGCCTCACGGTAGAGCAGGTGCAAAATAGCCAGGCCTGGTATGACCCGCACTGGCACTATGAACACGAACCTGAGACCCGGGCCGCTCTCGACCTTATCATTTCTGACTACTTCAGCAGCAAGGAACCGGGGATCTTTGGCCCGATTCGCGATACGCTGTTGACCAACGGTGACCACTATATGCATCTGGCGGACCTCACCTCCTACTGTCATGCGCAGGACAAACTGGGAGAGCTGTACGCCAACCCCGAGGGATGGGCGCGGAAGGCCATCCTGAACGTCGCGAGCTCTGGAAAGTTCTCCAGCGACCGCACCATTCACGAATACGCAACCGAGATCTGGAAGGCGGAACCATGCCCCATACCCTAGAAAAACAGTCCGCGGCCGAGGGCCCGGCGATCTCTCCCCTGGCCGGCAAACCGGCGCCGAAGGAAATGCTGATTGACGTGGCCCGTCTGGAGAAGGAGTACTACGAGCGCAAGCTTGACGTGAGCGATCGCAACCAGCTCGTCGCCTTCGGGACCAGCGGACACCGCGGGTCCGCGCTGCACGGAGCTTTTAACGAAGCGCACATTCTGGCGATTACTCAGGCCATCTGTGATTACCGCAAATCGCAAAACATCGACGGCCCTTTGTATATGGGGAAGGACACCCATGCCATCTCTGCGCCCGCACAGCGCACCGCTCTCGAAGTGCTGGCGGCGAATGGCGTCGAAACCATCATTCAGGAGAACGACGGGGTCACTCCGACCCCGGTCATCTCGCGCGCCATCCTCGTCTATAACCGTGATCGTAAAGATCACCTGGCGGATGGCATCGTCGTTACGCCCTCTCACAATCCGCCAGAGGATGGAGGCTTCAAATACAATCCCCCGAACGGCGGCCCTGCTGACACCGACGTCACCAGCTGGGTGCAGGACCGCGCCAATGATTTTCTGCGCGCAGGAAACGTGGCGGTCAAGCGCGTTCCATACGACAAAGCCATCCGTTCCGGGACTACCCACCAGGAAGACTTCGTCGTACCGTACGTTCGCGATCTCAAAAATGTCGTGGACATTGACGCCATTCGCGGCGCCCACCTCAAACTCGCCGTGGACCCGCTGGGCGGGGCTTCTCTGCCGTACTGGGAGCCGATCAATTCGATTCATGGGCTGGACGTCGTTGTAGTCAATCCCATCATTGACCCAACCTTCTCATTCATGACGGTGGACCACGACGGCAAGATCCGCATGGATTGTTCGAGTCCGTATGCCATGGCGCGATTGGTCGGCCTGAAAGATCAGTACCAGGTTGCTTTCGCCAACGATACGGACTCCGACCGGCACGGAATTGTTACGCCCGTGGCCGGGTTGATGAACCCTAACCACTATCTTGCCGTGGCAATTCGGTACCTGCTCACGCACCGTCCGCTGTGGCGTCATGATTCGGCGGTGGGAAAGACATTAGTGAGCAGCAGCATGATTGACCGGGTCGTTAAGAAACTCGGACGCCAGCTGCGCGAAGTTCCCGTAGGTTTCAAATGGTTCGTCTCCGGACTGGTTGACGGCTCATTCTGTTTCGGCGGCGAAGAAAGTGCCGGAGCAAGTTTTCTCCGCCTGGATGGGACGGTGTGGGCCACGGACAAAGATGGATTAATCATGGACCTGCTCGCGGCTGAGATTACTGCCCGCACTGAAAAAGATCCGGGAGTGCATTACCGCGAATTGACCACGGAATTCGGCACTCCTTATTACACCCGCATAGACGCGCCAGCCACGCCTGAGCAGAAAGCACAATTGCAAAAGCTTTCGCCGGATGCGGTGAAGGAGTCAGACCTGGCGGGCGAACCCATCACCGCCAAGTTGACCAAGGCCCCAGGCAATCAGGCTCCGATCGGCGGACTGAAAGTCGTAGCAGAAAATGGATGGTTTGCGGCCCGTCCCTCCGGCACGGAGAACATCTACAAAATCTATGCCGAAAGCTTCAAGAACGAGGCGCACCTGCGGGCGATCGTGAGCGAAGCGCAGGAGATGGTCAACAAGGCATTGGGTTCCGGAGCCCGCCAATGAGCAGCAACGGCGGACCCGGAAATGTACCGCCATTTCCGCCTGAGTACCGTGCTTCCGGCTTGTTACTTCATGTAACGTCTCTGCCGTCGCCGTATGGAATCGGGGACCTGGGTTCGTCGGCATTCTCCTGGGTGGACCGTCTCCATGATGCCGGCCAAGGATGGTGGCAAGCGCTGCCGCTCGGTCCCACCGGCTATGGAAATTCTCCGTATCAGGCGCTGTCGTCGTTTGCCGGCAACGCCATCCTGATCAGTCCCGGCAGCCTCATCTCAGATGGATTGCTCAAAGCGACGGATGGTGAGGCCGACTTCCACGCCGACGTGGTTGACTACGAGGCCGTGATCCCTTTCAAAGTTAGACTCCTGGAAACGGCGTGGAAAAACTTCAAAGCCGGGGAGCGCAAAGATCTGCAGTCTGCCTTCGATGAGTTCTGCGCTCAGCAGAAACACTGGCTGGAAGACTATGCGCTGTTCCGGGCGCTGAAGGCCAAGTACAAGGGCGCGTATTACCTCGACTGGCCGGCAGAACTGGTCCAGAGAAATAAGGACGCTCTGGCCAGTGCGCGGCGGGAGTTGTCTAGCCAGGTCGACCAGGTCCGCTTTGCGCAATTTCTGCTATTTCGCCAGGCCGATCAACTGAAGCAACACGCGCATTCCAGGGGCGTGCGAGTGATTGGCGATTTGCCCTTTTTTGTCTCGCCGGATTCGAGCGATGTCTGGGCAAACCCGGAGTTTTTCCTGCTCGACGAACATCGCCGACCACGTTTCGTTGCCGGCGTACCTCCCGACTATTTCAGCGCCCAGGGACAGCTGTGGGGAAATCCCGTTTACAACTGGGACGCCCTTCGCGCCACCGGCTACCGCTGGTCGATTGACCGGTTGCGGGCCCTGCTGTCCCACGTGGATGCAATTCGCCTGGACCATTTCCGCGGTTTTGGGGCCGCGTGGCACGTTCCCGCGGGAGCGCCCACGGCCCAGTCCGGGCAATGGGTGCAGGGCCCGGGAGCGACCTTCTTTGAAGCTGTGCGCAACGAACTGGGCAGCCTTCCGTTCATTGCCGAAGATCTGGGCCTTATTACTCCAGACGTATCCGCGCTGCGTGATCAATTTCAACTGCCGGGCACGCAGGGTTTTGCAGTTCGCCTTCGACGGACATTCGGACAACCCGTATCTGCCGCACAACTTTGTGTCCAACACAGTCGCCTACACCGGAACCCATGACAACGCTCCGACCAGACAATGGTACGAAGAATTGCCCGACGACCAGCGGCAGAATTTTTGGGGTTACCTCAGGCGGGCTCCGGGCCCGAGTGATACAGCCGCTCCTGCGCTGGTGGAACTGGCCTGGTCGTCGATGGCAGGGCTGGCGATCGCTCCGTTACAGGACCTCCTTAACCTTGGGGCGGAAAGCCGGATGAACGTGCCCGGTCGCGCCGGTGGGAATTGGGGCTGGCGTTGCACGGAAGACAAGATGTCAGCCCCTGCGTTTCAATGGTTGCAGAAACTGACAGAAACGGCAAAACGCTCGGACCACTCGGGACTGCCCGTTCAGCCGACGGGAAGGCAGTCCTCTGCTTCTACGCAAACCATTCCCGCCTAGGTTCCAGGAATCAGGGGTGACAGCGACGACACTGTCACTTTAACCAGCCCAATTCCCCATGAATAACGCAGGCCCCGTCACGTTGACCCCCAGACGTTATTTTGGAATACTCGTCCGTGACGACGGGTTGCGGTATTGACCTTCAAACCTTTCACGCCCGGCCAGATCTTTTGCCAATCTATCCCCTGAGAAGGCAATCATGAAGGAACAAATCCGTGTTCTCAGTGTTGATGATCATCCGCTTGTGCGCGAGGGGATTGCCACCGTCGTCAATGCCCAACCTGATATGCGGCTGGTGGCGCAAGCCTCCAACGGAAGACGCGCGCACATCCCCCAAAAGGGTCATGCAAAATTCCTCCTATCTCGTGATGCGTCTCTCCTCTTTGGAGCGCCATAGTGAGAAGGAGGCTGCAGTCGTTACAGGGAGGGTGCTTGTGGAAAGGCGTCAAACGATTGCCGTGGAAATGTTTGGCCTACCCGCTGTGGGCGAAGGTGCAGCAGAACCGGTTGAGGTGATGGCGGATCCGGTCCAAAACGCCACACTGGCGAATCTTTTATGCAACGCAAACTGAGATCGCTTCTCATGTGTACTCTGCTGCCATGGTCCGCCTCGGTGGCGGCCGCCTACTCTGCTTCAACCGGTCTCACGAATATATTCGCGCCCGAGTCCACTCCGGCCAAGTCGATCTTTGACCTCTCGATCTTCGTGCTTGCCATCACCGGAATCATATTTGCTGTCGTCTTTACTCTGCTGGTGTACGCCATCGTGAAGTTCCGTGCGACACCGGCGAATGCAGGCCGCGAGCCGGCACAGGTGTACGGCAGTACACAGATTGAACTGGCCTGGACGATCATTCCGGTTCTGATTGTGGTGGTGTTGTTTCTGGCTACGGCGCGGGTGATCCACGCGATCCAGGACGCTCCCATGCCTGCGACCGCTGTAGAGGTCACCGTCATCGGGCACCAATTCTGGTGGGAATTTCGTTATCCCAAGCTCGGAATCGTCACGGCCAACGAGTTACACATTCCGGTGAGCGATCCCGCCCACCCGACGCCGACATTCTTGAAGCTGTTTTCCGCCGACACGGATCACAGTTTCTGGATTCCGCAACTCGCCGGCAAGACCGACCTGATTCCGAATCATCCGAACAGCATGTGGATAGATCCGCATCGCACCGGCCTCTTTCTCGGCCAGTGCGCACAGTATTGCGGGACGCAGCACGCCAAGATGCTCCTGCGCGTCTCGGTGGACAGTCCTGAAGATTTTGCCGCATGGGTCCAGCGCGCAGCAGCAACCCGCGATCCAAGACGAAAAGGTGATCGCCGGTAGACATGTTTTCGAAACCACCGCCTGCATCAACTGTCACGCGGTCAGCGGCACCGTCGCGAACGGACGCTTCGGCCCGGATCTGACGCACCTGATGAGTCGCGTCACCATTGCGTCGGGGGCGGCCGAGAACACAACCAAAAACCTGCGCCTGTGGATCCAGAAGCCGGACGCTATCAAACCTGGGTCGCTGATGCCGGCGATGCAACTAAACGACGCGGATCTGGACGCGCTCGTGGGTTATCTGGAGACGCTCCGGTAGCCGAAGGGATTGGGAATCAAGTCATGTCATCGGATGCGATGGCCATTCAAAACGTTCAGGTTGAGAGCCAGCCATGGGTCGAGACGCTCCACGAGTGGGTGACCACGGTCGATCACAAGCGGCTGGGTATTCTCTACATCGTTTATGCCCTGTTCTTTCTTGTCATCGCCGGAATTGAAGCCATCATCATCCGCATCCAGCTGATGTATCCGCACAACAATTTTGTTTCACCGCAGGTCTTCAACCGGATGTTCACGATGCATGGCACGACCATGATTTTCTTCGTGGCCATGCCGGTCCTGTTCGGGTTTGCGAACTACCTGGTGCCGCTGATGATCGGCGCGCGCGACATGGCGTTTCCACGGCTGAATGCGTTCAGTTTCTGGCTCACGGCGCTGGCTGGCTTTCTGCTTTACTTCAGTTTTCTCGGTGGAAGCGGACTTTACGGCGCCGGAAATGCGCCTGACGTCGGATGGTGGGCATACGCTCCCTTGACTTCGCGGGCGTTCTCGCCCGGCCACAGTTCGGACTACTGGACAATTTCTCTGCTGGTTTCGGGATTCGGCAGCATCGGTACGGCGATCAATCTTATCGCCACCATTCTTTGCATGCGATGTCCCGGGATGAAACTCGGTCGCATGCCTCTGCTGGTCTGGCTCAACCTGGTCATGGCCGGAATGGTCATTTTGGCGATTACGCCTCTCTCCGCGGCGCAGATCATGCTTGTCATTGATCGCTATCTCGGCGGCCACTTCTTCGACACGCAAGCCGGCGGCTCGGCAACACTCTGGATGCACTTCTTCTGGATCTTCGGGCATCCGGAAGTCTATGTCCTCATTATCCCAGCCTTCGCGTTTGCCTCGGAAATCATTCCGGTATTTTCGCGGAAACCGATTTTCGGGTATCCGGTCATGGTGGCGGCCACAGTCTGCATCGGCTTCGTGAGCATGAGTGTGTGGGCGCACCACATGTTCACCATCGGGATGAACTCCTATGCCAACAGTTTTTTCGCCATCACCACGATGGCCGTTGGTGTGCCCACCGGAATCAAGATCTTCAACTGGCTCGGCACCATGTGGGGCGGAAGGATCCAGTTCAAGACGCCGATGCTGTTCTGCATCGGCTTTCTGTTTCAGTTCTTGATCGCGGGTCTGACCGGAATCATGCTCGGCTCGGCGCCTTTCGATTGGCAGCTGAGCCTCTCGTACTTTGTGGTGGCGCACTTTCACTACGTGATCGTCGGCGGAATTCTGTTTGCGCTCTTCGCCGCATTCTATTACTGGTATCCGAAAATCACCGGAAGAATGCTCAGCGAACGCCTGGGCAAACTTCATTTCTGGCTGTTCGTGATCGGCTTTCACCTGACCTTCGACGTGATGCACATTCCCGGACTGCTCGGCATGCCGCGCCGCATCTACACCTACGAGCCGGGCCGAGGTTGGGACACGCTGAACCTGATCGATCACGATCGGCGCATTCATTCAGGGCATCGCCATTCTGGTGTTTGTGTTCAACCTCGTCATTTCTTACTGGAAAGGAGAAAAAGCAGGCAACGATCCCTGGGACGCATGGACGCTTGAATGGTCCACAAGCTCTCCGCCACCTGCGTACAACTTCGCTTCGATTCCGGTGGTCGCCAGCCGTCGCCCGTTGTGGGATCTGAAGCATCCGGAAGATCCGGACAGCCGCTATGAGTGAAGCCGTCATGAACAAAGCTGCCGTTAACGAGAGAGGAAAGCAATGAGCGCAGTCACGATGCCGTTCCCTGAAGCACCGAGGGGCTGGACACTTCCCGATCGCGGCAAGGTCGCGATGGCATCGCTCATCATTGCGGAGTCGGCGATCTTCACGATTTTCGTCGTGGCCTATCTCTTCTACGTTGGGAAAAGCCTCACCGGGCCGACGCCGCGCGAAGTGCTCGAGACGCCGATCTTCTACACGATCTGCCTGCTGTCCAGCAGCCTCACCATACATTTCGCGGGCAAGTTCCTTGAACGCGGCAGGCAAAGCGCGTTTCTTACGTTGTGGCTGCTGACAATCGTTCTAGGCGGCCTTTTCTGTTTGGCACTGCGCGGGAATGGCACCGGCTGATCTACGAACACGGACTGACGATCTCCACCAACCTGTTTGGAACGACCTACTACTCGCTGGTTGGTCTGCACGCCTTTCACGTGACCGCAGGCCTGATCATGCTCTGCATCGTGCTGTCTTCGGTGTGGCTGGTCGTGTCGGCGCGGAGCAGTCGCGGCGTGTGGACGTACTTTCCATGTACTGGCATTTTGTCGATGCCGTGTGGGTCGTCGTTTTCACCGTGGTTTACATTCTCGGACGCTGAGGAAGGAAATGGCAACGCCGACAACACAACAACTCAACCAACGCCCTGAGGCCCCGCGCGAACTCGAAGTCCCCGCACCGACGGCGTGGCCGCTCGTCCTGGCGTTTGGATTCACGTTGATGTTCGCCGGACTGCTGACGAATGAGTCGGTGAGCGTTCTCGGCGCCGTACTTGCAGTGGCGGGCTGCGTCGGGCTGGTTCCGTGAAGTTTTCCCGCGCGAACATGAAGTAGCTGTGTCCGTGCTTCCGGAGGAAATTCGCGCGACCACCGAGCGCCGCGTTGTCGAACGGGTCCCGGTCGCGCCCGATCAGGTGCGCGCCTGGCTTCCCGTTCAGACCTACCCGATATCGGCAGGCGTGAAGGGCGGACTGGCGGGAGGCGTCGCCATGGCCGTGCTGGCCTGCGCCTACGGTGTGCTGAAGGTTGGAAGCATCTGGTATCCCATCAATCTTCTCGCTGCGTCGGTCTACTGCGCAATCGCTGAAACTCGAGACCGGAACAGCTGAATTCGTTCCACGCGGACAGCTTCGCTGATTGCTCTGGGTCTGCACGTGCTGGTCTCCACGCTGGTGGGTCTGCTGTATGGCGCGATGCTTCCGATGTTCCCGCGGCGGCCGATCCTGCTCGGAGGATTGATCGCCCCGGTGCTGTGGTCGGGACTGCTGTACTCCATGCTCGGCCTGCTGAATCCTCTGCTGGAGAGCCACATCGACTGGTTCTGGTTCATGGCGTCGCAGTCGGCTTTCGGAATTGTCGCAGGATTGGTCGTGGTGCGGCAGTCGCGAATGCCGACGCGCGAGAACGTTGCCTTTGCCCTGCGCGCTGGAGTTGAGGCTCCCGGGAATCATGCCGCACGACGGAAGTGGAGAGAGACCGTGAGCGCGTTTCGATATCTCTGCGCATCCGCGGCGCTGGGCGTCACGCTGCTCGCGGGTTGTGGCTCTCCGCCCGGGCAAGCCGGGCCAAGGGTCGGAGACTCTGGCGCCGAACGAGGTCTTGGAATTCAGCACGCTTGTACGCAGAAAACTGCGCGGGCTGCCACGGCGCAGAAGGACGAGGAGGCGCGGCGATCGCGCTTGCCGATCCGGTCTATCTTGCCATCGCGGACGAAGCCGCGATGCGCAAGGTCATCGCCAACGGCGTGCGCGGAACCGCGATGCCGGCCTTCGCCCAGAGCGCCGGCGGAATGCTGACCGACAAGCAGATCGATGTGATCACCAGCGGGATCCGCTCGCGCTGGAGCAAGCCGGGAATTCTCGACGGCGCCAACCCGCCGTCCTATGCCGCGAAATCCGCCGGCGACAGCCAGCGCGGTGAAGCCGCGTACAAGACGCTACTGCGAATCGTGCCACGGCGCGGAAGGCCGGGCGGGCCAAAGGGCAGCGCCATCACGAATGATTCGTTTCTGGCGCTGGTCAGCGATCAGGGACTGCGCACGATCGTCATCGCCGGCCGTCCGGAATTGGGAGCGCCCGACTGGCGCGGAAACGTGCCCGGCAAACCGATGTCGGACCAGGAAGTCACCGACGTCGTTGCCTGGCTCGCGTCGCACCGGGTGCAAAGTCCCGGGCAGCCATATTCCGCTTCGAAGGCGCAGCATTAGGAGTCTGACAATGTCGAATGAAACCGCGCTTTCCCGCCGCGGACTGTTCATGAAGATGGGAATGCTCTTCAACGGATTGGTGGCGGCCGCGCTGGCCGTGCCGATCGGTGCGATTCCTTCTCTCTTCGGTCACGCGCGGACGTGCGAACGGCTACCTCTCCTGGGTGTCGCTCGGCCCGGTCAGCGAATTTCCGGAAGGCGAGACGCGGCTGGCCACTTTCCGCAATCCTTACGTGATGCCGACCGACGGCAAGACCGTGGACACCGCCTGCTGGGTGCGGCGCGTCGAAGGCGAGCAATTCCAGGTCTTTGCCGTCAACTGCGCGCACCTGGGCTGTCCGGTTCGCTGGTTTCCGCAATCCGGTCTGTTCATGTGCCCGTGCCATGGCGGCGCGTACTACCGCGACGGCTCGCGCGCCTCGGGCCCGCCGGAGCGTGGCCTGTTCGAATATCCGCACAAAGTTGAGAACGGCCTGATCACGATTCAGGCCGGCGAACTGCCCACGCCGGGAGCAGCGATCGCAGCTCTCACCGGAGAGAAACCGCCATGCGCCTGATTGGCAAAGTTGGAGAATGGTTCGACCAGCGCCTGCAACTCGCGGCGCCCATTCGCGAAGCCGTCGAACATCCCGTGCCGCGCAACACGGCGAGCTGGTGGTACGTCTTTGGCAGCGCCGCGCTGATCGTCTTCCTTCTTCAAGCTCGTGACCGGAATTCTGCTGGCGCTGATCTACGTGCCCTCGGCCGGCGAGGCGTGGAGCAGCCTGCAGGCCCTGAATCACGATGTGACGCTCGGCTGGTTCATCCGCGCGCTGCACGGATGGGGATCGAACTTCATGGTGGCGATTGTCCTCATTCACATGATGCAGGTCTTTCTCTTCGGCGCCTACAAATTTCCCCGGGAGCTCACCTGGATCATCGGCGTCTTCCTCCTGCTGATGACGCTCGGCATGGCGTTCACCGGACAGGTGCTGCGCTTCGATCAGGACGCCTATTGGGGACTGGGCATCGGCGCGTCGATCGCCAGCCGCGTTCCGATCGTCGGTCCCGCAGTCGTGAAATTGATGCTGGGCGGGCCGATCATCGCCGGCGCGACGCTATCGCGATTCTTCGCCCTGCACGTCTTCGTGATTCCGGGACTGCTGATCGGCTTCGTCGTGCCTTCATCTGCTGATGGTGCTGAAGCTGGGAATCAACGAATGGCCGATGCCGGGACGCAGTCGTGAAGCGGGCGACCTATGTCGCCGAATATCACGAACTGACCAAGAAAGATGGCGCGCCATTCGTTCCCTATGCCATCTGGAAAGACCTGTTCTTCGCGGCGTTTGTTCTGCTGGCGGTCGCCGCATGCGCACTCTACTTCGGTCCGTTTGGGCCGACCGGCCAGCCGGATCCCGACGATCATCCAGACCGTGCCGAAGCCCGACTACTTCTTCCTGTGGCTCTATGCCTTGCTCTCGCTGCTTCCGCCGTCGCTCGAGACGCCGGCGCTTCTCATCGGCCCGGTCGTGGTCATTCTTGGATTGCTGCTTCTTCCGTTCCTCTCCGGCGAAGGAGAAAAGAGCTGGAAACGCCGGCCGATTGCGGTCTTGACCGTGCTGTTGATTGCGATCACGCTCGGGACCTTTACCCGTCTCGCGGAGTTCGCGCCCTGGAGTCCGCAGATGAATGCCTGGAGCGGCGATCCGGTGCCGGACCAATTTCTGCATGGCACGACCGCGCTGGAGCGGCAAGGCGCGCTCGTCTTTCAAGTCAAGCAGTGCCGCAACTGCCATGCCCTTGGAGAGAGCGGCGGACAGCGGGGTCCGGCCCTGGACAGCGTGGCCGTGCGGCTCACGCAGGACCAACTCATCCGCCAGGTGATTCAAGGCGGCGGCAACATGCCGGCGTACGGAAAGAATCTGAGTCCGGCGGAGACCACCGCGCTCGTCGCATTTCTCGAGACCCTGCATCCGCGGGGCCAGGCGCCGGCGCGCGATGCTTCACGCGACGTGGTGGCTGAAGATGGCGCACAGAAAAGTCCTGGCGCACAACCGTAGGAGATGTCGATGCCACATCTCCATCACGGCGCAATGGGACCGGCAGGGACAGTTTGGCTGACCCTGATCATCGTTCTCGCGGCGTTGGTGTATCTACGCGGATGGCTTCATCTTCGTTCGACTTCTTCGAATCTCATTTCAGGCTGGCGCGCCGCCAGTTTTGTGATCGGGCTGTTCTTGATCTGGGTCGCGGTGGCGTCCCCGGTTGCCGCACTCGACATGGAGTTGCTGACCGCCCACATGGTCCAACATCTGCTGCTCATGACGCTCGCTCCGCCCTTGATCTGGCTGGGAGAGCCGGTAAGGCTGTTGTCACAGGGCCTGCCGCAAACATTTGTGCACACGGTTCGTTCCGCTGTTCCGATGGCTGCCGGTCCAGCAACTTGGAAAAGGGCTCACGCAGCCTGCTTTCTGCTGGCTCGCTGGCACCGCGGCTTTGGTCGGATGGCATCTCCCGGCGATGTTTGCTCTCGGGATGCAATCTGCCGCGTGGCACATGGTTGAGCAGGTATCTTTCCTTGCGACTGGACTTCTCTTCTGGTGGCCCGTGGTTCGACCCTGGCCGAGTGTTTCGAAGCCAGATTTGTCGATCATCCTGTATCTCTTTCTCGCCACCTTGCCGTGCGACATTCTTTCTGGGTTTTTAGTTTTTTGCGACCGCGTGGTTTATCCGGCTTACTTCTCCTCATCCCATGCGTTCGGCTTTTCCGCTCTAGGAGACCAGCAATGCGCGGGCGCCTTGATGTGGACCTGTGTGACGATTGTCTATCTCGTGGCTGGGACAATTCTCACGATGCGATTGCTTTCGCCGCAAAAAACTCATGAGGGCGAGCCTGCGCAACAGGTATTGCACGACAGCGTAGTGCCGCAAAGACGTCCACGAAGCGTAGAGGTTATCTGAACTTGGCTTTGGCCGACTGCTATTCCGTAGGGTCGTAGTTCAGGTTCTGGCCGAGCCATCGCTCGACCTCTGCCACGCTCATCCCCTTGCGTTTGCTATAGTCGGCGACCTGGTCGCGATCGATCTTTCCGAGGCTGAAATATCGCGATTCGGGATGCGCGAAGTAAAGCCCGCTCACGCTCGAGCCGGGCCACATCGCAAAGGACTCTGTAATCATCATTCCGGTGTTGGCCTGCACATCGAGCAAACGCCAGAGTGTGCCCTTCTCCGTGTGGTCCGGGCAAGCCGGGTAGCCTGCTGCCGGCCTGATCCCGCGATATTTCTCCTGGATGAGGTCCGCGTTGCTCAGACCTTCACCACAACCGTAACCCCATTCACATCGTACCCGCTTGTGCAGACACTCGGCGAAAGCTTCCGCCAGGCGATCGGCGAGGGCCTCCGCCATGATCGCGTTGTAGTCGTCGTTCTCGGACCTGAACCGGTCGCAAAGTTCCTTCAACCCGATCCCGCTGGTTACTGCGAACGCGCCGATGTGATCGTGCAGGCCGGTTTCTTTCGGCGCGATAAAATCGGAAAGAGATCGGCAGGGTTCACTACCTTCTTTATTGGATTGCTGGCGGAGGAAGTGAAATCGCTCGAGGACCTTCTCGCGTTTGCAGTCTGTGTAAAGTTCGACGTCGTCGCCCACGGCGCTCGCCGGAAACAAACCGTAAACGCCACGTGCCGTGATCAATTTCTTCTCAATGATGGTATCCAGAAGCGCATTGCCTTCGGCGAAAATCTGGCGCGCCTGTGCACCTTGCGTCTCGTGCTCGAGAATGCGCGGGTAAACGCCTTTCAGTCCCCAGGTGTGGAAGAACGGCGACCAGTCGATGAAGTCGCGCAGCGTCGCGAGAGGAAAGTTGTCCAGCACGCGCACGCCGGTAAACGAGGGTGCGGGCAGGTCTTCGGCACGCCACTGAATCGGAGTCCGTCTCGCGCGGGCAGCCTCAATCGAGATGACCGTCTGGCGCGGCGCGGAGTGGGCCTTGCGGAGCGCTTCGTACTCCGCCCGATGCTGCACCACGAATGCCGGCTTGCCCTCGTCACTCAGAAGGCTGGTGGTCACAGGCACGGCCCGGCTGGCGTCCAGCACGTGGACTACCGGCTCGCTGTAGTGCGGCGCAATCTTGACGGCAGTGTGCGCCCGGCTTGTGGTCGCCCCGCCGATGAGCAGCGGCAGCTTGAAACCCTGACGCTCCATCTCGCGCGCGACGTGCACCATCTCGTCGAGAGACGGAGTGATCAGGCCGCTGAGTCCGATCATGTCCGCCTTCTCCGCCTTGGCGCGTTCGAGGATCTTTTCGCATGGGACCATCACGCCCATGTCGATCACTTCGTAGTTATTGCAGGCCAGCACGACGCCGACGATGTTCTTGCCAATGTCGTGAACGTCGCCCTTTACAGTGGCGAGTACGATTTTTCCCTGCGCCTTGACCACCTGGCCCGATGCAGCCATCGCAACTTTCTCGGCTTCCATGAACGGCGTCAGGTGAGCCACCGCCTTCTTCATGACGCGGGCAGACTTCACCACTTGCGGCAGGAACATCTTGCCGGATCCAAACAGATCTCCGACCACGCTCATGCCGTCCATAAGCGGGCCTTCGATGACCAGCAGGGGGCGCCCCAGCTTGACGCGGGCTTCCTCGGCATCAAGCTCGATGTACGTATCGATTCCTTTTACCAAGCGCGTGAGAAAGACGCTCCTCGACCGTGCCGTTGCGCCATTCTTCGGCCTTCTTCTCACTTGCAACCGTGCCCTCGCCCTTGAGCGATTCGCCGTGCTCCACCAGTCGCTCGGTCGCGTCTGGACGCCGGTTTAACAGCACATCCTCAACCAACTCCTTCAGCTCAGGTTCGATCTCCTCGTACACCTCGAGCATGCCGGCATTCACGATGCCCATGTCCATGCCGGCCGCGATGGCGTGATAAAGAAACGCAGAGTGAATCGCTTCGCGAACTTTGTTATTGCCGCGGAAGCTGAAAGAAATGTTCGAGACGCCGCCGCTCACCTTCGCGTGCGGCAGGTTGGCCTTGATCCAGCGCGTGGCGTTGATGTAGTCGACCGCGTAGTTGTTGTGCTCCTCCATGCCGGTGGCAACGGTGAGGATATTGGGATCGAAGATGATGTCTTCGGGCGGAAAACCGACTTCGTCGACCAGGATTCGGTAGGCGCGCTCGCAGACGCGGATCTTGTCCTCGTAAGTCGCAGCCTGGCCTTGCTCGTCGAAGGCCATCACGACCACGGCCGCGCCATATTTCAGAACTTTGGCGGCGTTCTGGCGGAACTTTTCTTCGCCTTCTTTCAGCGAAATCGAATTGACGATGCCCTTGCCCTGCAGGCACTTCAGCCCCGCCTCGATGACCTCCCATTTCGAGGAGTCCACCATGAAAGGCACCTTGGCGACTTCGGGCTCGCTTCCCAGCAACTGCAGAAAGCGCGTCATCGCCGCGACGCCGTCGATCATGCCCTCGTCCATGCAGATGTCGAGGACGTTCGCGCCGTTCTCGACTTGCTGCCGGGCGACGCTTACCGCTTCTTCATATTTGCCCTGCTTGATCAGCTTCGCGAACTTCGGCGAACCGGCCACATTGGTCCGCTCGCCGATCATGATGTAGACGCCAGGCTGCTGGGTGAACGGCTGCGATCCCGATAGACGAAGCGGCTTCGTCTCGCGTATCGCGGGGGACTCGGGCGCGCTGATGGTATCGGACACGCTCACGCTCGACTCTCAATCTCGCTCGGGCGTGCGTAGGATGCACCTTCAGAAGATGCATCAGTGAGCGTCGTCCCCCACTTTCTCGGAGGCTTGCCTTCGAGCGCCTTCGCGATGGCCGCGATGTGCTCGGGCGTGTTGCCGCAGCAGCCACCGGCAATGTTGATCAGCCCTCCCTTTGCGAAGTCGCCCAGATAACGGGCCATGTCTTTCGGGCCCAGATCGAACCCGGTTTCCGACAGAGGATTCGGCAAACCGGCATTCGGGTAGCACGAGATCGCCACGTCCGCCTTTTCCGAGAGCTCCTCGAGGAACGGATACATCAGATCGGGACCGAGAGAGCAGTTGAGCCCCACTGAGAACGGCTTCACGTGCGCTACAGCATTCCAGAACGCCTCAGTGGTCTGCGCGGAGATCAGCGTTTCGCCGCCGCGTCCCACCGCTGCCGAGATCATCACCGGCAGTTCCTTTTGCCGTCTTCATCGAACACCTCGCGGATGGCGACCAGTGCCGCCTTGGCGTTCAGCGAGTCGAAGATCGTCTCGACCAGCAGCAGATCAACGCCTCCTGCCATGAGGGCGCGCACCTGCTGAGTGTAAGCGGCCTTGACCTGGTCGAAAGTGACCACCCGAAAGCCCGGATCATCGGCATCGGGCGAGTTCGACAGAGACACGGTCAGCGGCCCAATCGCTCCAGCCACGAAACGTTGACGCGAAGTTGCGGTCCCGACACGATCGGCCCATTCACGGCACTGCCGCGCCGACTGCTCATTGATGTCCGAGGCCAGGGTGCCGAGAAACGGATTGTCGATGACCTTCTGGTAAAACGCGGGGTCCTTTCGGCCGCCGTGCTCCCGCGGATCCTCGACAAAGAATTCGCTCTGGGTAATGCTGGTTGCGCCGAAGGTATTGGTCTCGATGATGTCCGCGCCGGCTTCGAGAAAGCGGCGATGGATGTCGCCGATCATCTCCGGCTTGGTCAGCGAGAAGAGGTCGCCGTTATTAAGCAGGCTTTTTGTCGAGTCCTTGAAGCGGTCTCCACGGATGTCCGCCTCCGTCATGCCATAGGTGCGGATGGTCGTGCCCATCGCTCCGTCGATGATGGCAATACGATTTTCGAGGATCTTTTCCAGCGGATGTGTATTGAATTTAGTCATCTCTCCTGTAGGTCTTGGATGCCTTGCCCGACTTGCGAGATTCTTCGCACAATCCGGCTTCTTTATTATAGCGATTGCCCGCACGTCTAAGCGGCCGCGCGTGAGATCACCGAAGTAATCGTGATAGCGCAGAAGATGCCTAGGGCGCCGAAAGAGCTGAAAGAGAAGGTCTTGCGGTCAAGACTTTGCGGCAAGACTTCCATGCTTTTAACATCGGTCCCTGGCGGCACAATTAACGCCTTTCATGTTCTAATACCGTTTCGCGAATCACCTCTCGCCGAACCGGAGGACGCTTGAAGCCACTCTCCATTAGTTTCCTGATCGCTTGCACCCTTTTTCTTATCGCGATACCAGTCATCTCGAACGCGGCCGACCAGCTCGCCCGGGAAGTTGCAATCACCATTGACGACCTACCCGCCGGATCAGCCAATACCATGTCCGCGGCGACGATCACGGAGATGACTACGAAGCTGCTGACCACGCTCCGCGACCAGAAAATACCGGTGGTTGGATTCGTCAACGAACGAAAGCTTTACAAGTTCGGCGAAGTCGACGAACGCATCAAGGCCCTCCGCATGTGGCTTGACTATGGCTTCGAGCTGGGCAATCACACCTACAGCCATTCGTCTCTGAACCAGGTGGGATTGCAGGCGTGGGAAGATGATGTGGTGCAGGGCGAGAGCGTCACAAAGCTGCTGCTCGCCGAACATAACATGAAGCTCCGATACTTCCGACATCCCTTTCTGGACACTGGTCGCGATCTTCAGACGCGGCGTCAGGCCGAAGCGTTTCTGGCGGCCCGCGGCTATCGCATCGCCCCCGTCACGCTTGACGCATGGGACTGGATGTACGCCGGGGTCTACGAAGACGCCAAGAAACGTGGAGACACCGCGCTGCAGGATGAGCTCACGCGCAGCTACCTTTCTTATAGTGACCAGGTTTTTGAGTATTCCGAGCGTCTTGCAAAACAAACAATCGGTTATGAGCCAAAACAGATCTTGCTGCTTCACGGCAACCAGCTCGAGGCCGACCACATCGGCGAGCTGCTCGATGTCATGCGCAAGCGAGGCTATCACTTCATCTCGTTGGCCGACGCTCTTGGCGACCAGGCTTATGGCCTGCCCGACACCTATATAGGAGAAGAAGGTACCGGCTGGCTCGACCACTGGGCGATCGCGCTGGGCAAGCCCCCGCAAGGAGCGCCGGTATTTCCGCAATGGGTGATTGACCGATCGAAGACGTTGCACCTGCCGCAACCCTAGCGAGGTTTCTCTAAGCCGGCAGCAACAAAGCAGGACTTGACGGCCTCCGCAAAGTTGCCAAGCATCGTCCGGCCTCTTACACTATCGCGCGTGCCAAATTTCCACTCATGCGCCTAACTATCTCGCATCAATGCAGTTTGCGCCACCGGCTAGGCACATCTCTTGCGCAAACGATGACATGCGCGATCTTGTCCCTCCTGCTGGCTATCATCGCCCTTCTGAGCGGCGAGAGCATCGCGCAAACGGTTCAAGTCGATTCCAACCGCAGCCACGTCGTGAACAAATTCAGCCCGCTCTACGCCCTCGGCACCAGTGTAGACCGCGTGCCTAGCAACGCCACCGACGTCTTTTTTCGCCCGGACCAACTGCAACAGGTACTGTCTGCAGGCTGGGGCAGCGTCACCTACCGGCAGAACACAGAGTTATTCGTGCAAGCCTGGCACTGGAACCCGAAGGGGACCTGGAGTGATTCGCGGGGACAGGGCTACTTCACAGGCGACGGTACTCCGACTAAGGAAATGATTCGGCACTCCTATGGCTATTCTTTGCAGCATCGTGGATTCACGCGCAATGGCGGGACGGAGTTCGACGGCTTCTCCCGCCTGGACGACGGAGACCTGAATACTTATTGGAAAAGCAATCCATACCTCACCCAGGGATTCACCGGCGAAGATGATTCGCTGCACCCACAGTGGGTCGTGATCGATCTCGGAAAAAAGCAGGCAGTGAACGCGATTCGCGTGGCTTGGATTGCGCCGTACGCCACCGCTTACCAGGTGCAGTACTGGACCGGCGAAGACGCAATGGACGACCAAGGCAATGGCGAGTGGAAGAATTTCTCTTCGGGCGTCGTAACCAACGGTAAGGGCGGCACCGTAACACTTAGCTTGGATTCATCGCCGGTCAGCGCAAAGTTTGTCCGGGTTCTGATGACTGCTTCTTCGAACACCTGTGATACTCACGGTTCGAGCGACCGCCGCAACTGCGTTGGTTACGCTATCAGGGAAATCTACGCGGGAACAATGACGGCCAGCGGAGACTTCAAGGATCTGCTGCAACACTCTCCCGATCAGAAACAATCGCTCACATATTGCTCCTCGGTTGACCCCTGGCATGAGCCCTCGGATATATATGTCGCTCCGGATCGTATGGAGTCTGGGGATCAGCCCGGCCTGGATCTCTTTTATACCAGCGGGATTACTCGAGGGTTGCCGGCCGTGATTCCGGTGGCAATGCTTTACGACACGCCGGAAGACTCAGTCGCGCAGATGACTTACCTGAAGCAGCGCGGCTATCCCATCTGGTATGTGGAAATGGGTGAGGAACCCGACGGGCAGTACATGCCACCCGAAGACTACGGCGCATTTTACTTGCAGTGGGCCACGGCGTTGCATCGCGTTGACCCAAACTTCAAATTGGGAGGACCAGTCTTTGAAGGCGTCACCGAGGACATCAAGGCCTGGCCAGACGTGCACGGTAAGACGTCATGGTTTGGCCGTTTCCTGGATTACCTGAAAGCTCATGGCCGGCTTTCAGACCTGGCATTCATGTCGTTCGAACACTATCCCTATGACGGCTGCGAGACGCCGTGGAAGAATTTGTATCAGGAGCCGCAACTGCTCACTCAGATCATGCAGGTGTGGCGCGATGATGGCCTGCCGCCCGAGGTGCCCCTACTGGACACCGAGACTAATGCCCACGGTGGCGAAGCGTCCGTCGAGATCTTTGGAGCCTTGTGGTTAGGTGACACTTTCGCCGGCTTCCTGACCGCCGGCGGTAAGGCTACTTTTTACTATCATGCGCTCTCCTACTCGCCGCCGCACCCGGCGTGCTCCAACAGCTGGGGCACGTATCACATGTTCATGGTGGACCCGAACTACCAGATACGATCGCGCACGTCACAATTTTTTGCCGCTCAGATGCTGACTCAGGAGTGGTCGCAGCCGATCGATGCCGAGCATCAACTCTTCAAGGGAGCGAGCGATATTAAAGATCAGGAAGGCCACGTGCTGGTCACCGCCTATGCCGTGCTGCGTCCGGACGGTCAATGGTCGTTACTATTGATCAACAAGGACTACGATCAACCTCACCCGGTACGCATCGTGTTTCAGGATGGCAAAGCCAACAGCTCTTTTGCCGGACCCGTGACCATGATTACTTTCGGAAAGGCACAGTATCAGTGGCATCCAGCAAGAAGAGAAGGCTACGCTGATCCCGACGGCCCGGCGATAACTTCCACAGTGAATGGCACCCCGGACGCGCAATACACCTTGCCGCCCGCCTCGATGACGGTCCTGCGCGGGCGAATAAGATAGCCGATTCCAGTCGTCAATCTTCGGTCGTCAGTCTTCAGCCAATTCCGAAGACTGACAACCCCGAGGAAGGAACTCAGGGTTCCCATCCTCCGCCCAAGCTCCGGTAGAGCTGTACCAGGCTCAACCGCTCGTTCAGTTGGGCCTGTACCAGGCCGAGTTCGGCGGAGAAATAGTTGGTTTCGTTGGTAAGGACTTCGAGGTAACTCGTAACACCGCCGCTGTATCGCATGTGCGAGAGGCGCGACGCGTCCTCTGCGGAAGCCACCAGAAGTTCCTGTTGCTGACGAAATTCCTGGGTCTTGCGGTATGCGACCAGGGAATCGGAAACATCCCGGAATGCTCGCTGGATGGTCTGTTCGTAGCCCAGCAGGAATTCCTGCTGCCGGGCTTCGGTCAGGCGGACGTTCGAACGCAACCTGCCCGCCGTGAAAATCGGTTGGGTAAGGCTTCCGCCAAAGTTCCACAATCCCGCTGGTCCAGTGAATAGGCTGGTCAACGCGGAACTTTGAAATCCGGCCGTCGCGGTGAGTGAGATCTGGGGAAAGTAGGCGGCCCGCGCGACTCCGATTTGAGCGTTGGCAGAGATCAACTGTTCTTCGGCCTGACGGACGTCGGGGCGTCGCTCCAGCAAGGAAGAAGGAAGGCCGGCGGGCACCACGGGGGGATGTTCCTGCTCGGTCAATTTTCGTCCTCGAGTAACCGGCGCCGGGTTGTTCCCGATAAGCGTGCTGATGAAATTTTCTTCCTGCTCGATCTGTTGCTCCAGCGTGGGGACCTCGGACGCTGCGGTGAAGACGAGCTGCTCGGCTTGCCGAACATCGAGCATGGAGGTTGAACCTCCGTCGGCCAGGAGGCGAGTGAGGCGAAGAGAGTCCTGGCGCGATGTCAGTGTCCGCTGCGAGATCTCAAGCTGCAGGTCGAGCGCGCGCAGTTGGAAGTAAGCGCCGGCCAGATTCGCAACCAATGCAGTAATAACTTCCTGCCGGGCCCACTCGGTGGCCGCCAGGTCGGCACGGGCGGCTTCAGTGGCGCGGCGATATCTCCCCCAGAAATCCAGGTCCCAGGCAAGGTTCCCGCTCACCTGGGTGGCGCTGGTTTCGTATGGACCTAAGAATTTTGTTTGCGGATTGCGCAGGTTCTGAGCCGCTACCCCGCCTGCGATGGTGGGAAACTGATCGGCCCGGGTGATGCCCAACTGCGCTTGCGCTTGCAGAATCCGCGCGGCCGCTATGCGCACGTCATAATTTTGTTGGAGTGCGGTCTTGACCAGTTCCTTTAATTGTTCATCCTGGAAAACCTCCCACCACTTCTCGTCGGCCAGGGACTTGGCATCGTTCTTGGCAGCTTCTTCCGGCGTAAGGCCGCGATACGTCAGGAGGAACGTTGACCGACGGCCTTTTGTAATTCGGCCCGACGGCGCAACCGCAGGCGAATCCCAGAAGCACAAGCAGGACTGGAAGAATAGGCTGTGTCCTCATCCTAGTCGTCTCCTGCTCCCGGATTTTCCGCGGGAAGAGGCATCGCACCCGCAGAAGATCTCCTTTTGTCGGCACCGGACAATTTCTCGACTGCACAGAACACCGCCGGTACAAAGAAAATGCCAATCGCGCTGGCCGCCACCATGCCCCCGATGACTGTCGTGCCCATGATCTGTCGCGCCACCGCCCCGGCCCCGGAGGCTGTCCACAGCGGAATGCATCCAAAAATGAATGCCAGCGAGGTCATCAGAATGGGGCGAAGTCGAAGCTTGGCGCCACTGAGGGCCGCATCCACAAGAGGCCTGCCTTGCTCGTATTCGTCCTTGGCGAATTCCACAATCAGGATGGCGTTCTTGGCCGCCAAGCCGATGAGCATGACCAGGCCGATTTGTGAGTACACATCGGTTTCAATCTGGACCATGAACGGGGGCAAGAAGGCGGAGAGCACTACGCGACGCAGCCACAGAACCGCGAAAGCGCCAAACACTGCTACCGGCGTGCTCAGCAGAACGCTGAAGGGCAGCGTCCAACTCTCATACAAGGCTGAGAGAATGAGAAAAACAAAGAGCAACGACAATCCGAAGATCGCGGCCGGAGGTACGCCTTGCTGCGCCTTTTTTTCCTGATATGACATGCCGATATAGTCGAAGCCCATCTCTGCCGGCATGGTTTGCGCAAACACTTCTTCCAGGGCGGCCGTCGCCTGATCTGAACTATAGCCGGGAGCTGCGCTCCCATTGATCTGCGCCGAGCGAAACAGGTTGTAGCGCATGGTGAATTCAGGTCCGGAGAGCGGTTGGAAGGTTGTGAGTGCGGAGAGTGGAACCATCCTGCCATTTTGATTTCTTACATAGAATTGCCCGACGTTTTCGGCCCTCGTCCGGTAGTCGCCCTCGGCCTCGATGTAGACCTGCCACTGGCGGCCGAAGCGGTTGAAGTAATTGATGAACAATCCTCCCATGAACGCCTGAATGGTCCGGTAAACATCGCTGATAGGGACGGCCTGCTTGATGACCTTGTCGCGGTCCACATTGATGAATTGCTGGGGCACGCTTCCCAGGAACGTGGTGCTCACTCCCGCAATCTCAGGACGCTTGCGAGCAGCTGCCAAAAATGTGTTCAAGTTGTCGGACAGGAACTGCACATCCTTGCCGGCACGATCTTCGAGGACGAATGTGAAACCGCCCGAGGTGCCTACACCGGGAATGGCAGGCGGTGAAAAATCAAAAGCAATACCTTCCGGAATCTGGCTGAGCGCACGATTCAGCCGTGCTTTGATCACCTGAAACTGGGTTTCCCGGTCGGTTCGTTCGTCCCACGGTTTCAAGGTGACCCAAAAGAACGCGTTGTATGTCGATCGGGTATAGCTGAGCAAACTGAAGCCCAGGACCGTAGTCGTACTTTGGCACTCCCGGAGTGTGAGCGAGAACATCCTCAATCTTTCTTGCCACCAGGTCGGTGCGCTCGGTGGAAGCCGCGCTCGGCAGTTGCAAGTTGATGTAAAGGTAGCCCTGATCCTCGTCCGGAAGAAAGCTCGACGGAACTTTACCGCCGAAGAACCAGGCCCCGACGCCAAACCCAACCAGCATGATGAAGGCCACGACACTCTTGCGAATGAGGACCGCACAAACTCGAACGTAGCCGTTCGTGATGCGTTCGAACAGCCGGTTAAATGCGTCGAAGAACCTTCTCAGAAGACCTCGGCTGGGTTTCTTGGGGCGCAGCAGCAGTGCAGCCAGTGCGGGGCTGAGGCTCAAGGCGTTGAACGCCGAGAGCAGCACGGAGATGGCAATGGTCACTGCGAATTGCTGATAGAGCCTTCCGGTAATGCCCGGGATGAAAGCGGTGGGAATAAATACGGCCGACAGTACCAGCGCGATTCCGACTACCGGGCCGGAGATTTCCTCCATCGCTTTCAAGGCCGCATCTTTCGGAGTCATCCCGTCTTCGATGTGACGTTCCACGGCTTCCACCACCACGATGGCGTCGTCCACCACCAGGCCAATCGCCAGCACCAAACCAAATAACGAGAGGGTATTGATGGAGAAGCCGAACAAAGGAAAGAGCACGAACGTGCCGACCAATGAGACCGGCACCGCCAGCAGCGGAATCAGCGTGGCGCGCCATCCTTGAAGAAACAGGTACACGACCATGATCACGAGGCCAATCGCGATCAACAACGTAATAATGATTTCCCTTATGCCCTCGACGACGGACTCGAGTCGAGTCGAGCGCCAAGGTGAAATCCATGTCCGAGGGGAAGCGGTTTTTCATCTCCGCCATCAGCTTCTTGACCCCATTGGCTGCGTCAACCGCGTTCGATCCAGGCAACTGGTAAACCGCAACAATGGCACTCGGTTTACCGTTCAGTCGTCCGGCGACGGAGTAGTCCTGCGCTCCGAGCTCGACCCGGGCGACATCCTTGACCCGCACCACGCCACCCTGCGGCGACTCGCGGACCACAATCTGTCCGAATTCTTCTGGCGAGACCAGGCGGCCCTGCGCCCGCACTGCATAGGCGAACTGCTGTCCCGAAGGAATCGGCTCGCCACCCACTCGTCCGGCAGGATTGACCGTGTTTTGCGACTGGATCGCGCTGACGATCTCGGTGACGGTGATACCAAGCTTGGCCAACTGGTCGGGCTTGACCCACAACCGCATGGCGTACTGGCCGGCGCCAAATACCTGGACCTGGCCGATACCCTTCGACCGCGTGATGGGATCAACCAGGTTGATGAACGCGTAGTTCGCCAGGAACCTCGCGTCATAGGTGCCATGCGGGGAATAGACCGCTATCAGCATCAGCGGAGCGGTCACTGATTTTCTTACCGTGATTCCGTAGTTGGTAACGTCAATGGGCAGCTGAGATGCGGCCTGGGTCTCTCTTGACTGGGCGAGAATCAGATCCGTATTGGGGTCCGTTTTCACATCGAAATTCACGATCAGCGTGGTTTGCGAATTCCCCGTCGCATTCAACGAGTACATGTAATTCATGTTGTCCACGCCGCTCATCTGCTGCTCGATGGGAGTGGCAACCGCCTGTTCGAGGGTCTGCGCATCTGCGCCGACGTAGGTGGCGAGCACC
This sequence comes from Terriglobia bacterium, assembly GCA_963812835.1. Taxonomy (GTDB): domain Bacteria; phylum Acidobacteriota; class Terriglobia; order Terriglobales; family Acidobacteriaceae; genus JAIQFF01. The sequence continues at coordinate 2,115,348 of CAWEWN010000002.1, read as the reverse complement.
TGGATTTCGGGGGGCGCGATGTTGGGGAACTGAGCGACGGGAAGGCCGGCGATGGTCACGGCGCCGACGATCACGGTGACAATAGCGATCACCATGGCGACGATTGGACGATTGATGAAGAACTTGGACATGGCTCAGTTGCCTTGTCCTGTAGTAGTAAGAGCTGGAGTAGGCAGAAGAGTGGGATTGACCTGCATGTTTTCCCTGACTTTTTGCACGCCCTCAACCACAACCCGCTCCTGCGGTTTGAGACCGTCGTTAATGATCCACATGGGGCCGGTCCGTTCGCCGACTGTCGACCGTCCGCAGAGTAACTTTGTTGTCGCTCCCGACTACTGCCACCTGGTAGCTTCCCTGCAGCTCCACCACCGATTTCTGGGGGACGAGCATCGCGCCTTTCCTGATGTAGCTGATGAAACGGACGCGGCCAAACTGGCCGGGACGAAGTACATTCCCTGGATTCGGAAACAGACCAGCCAGCCGAATCGATCCCGTCTGGATATCCACTTGACGATCGGCGGCGTAAGAATTTTCCTTTTCGGGGATAGGTTGATCCGTCGGCAAGGATCAGGTCCAGCTCAAACTGCTTCTCGCGTGCCGCTTGATCCGCCTGCGGTCGGATTGCGTTTGACGAAGGCGAGATATTCCTGTTCGCTCACGGTAAAGTATGCCTTGATGGGCTCAACCTGAGAAACCGATGTGAGCAAGGTTTGCGGGCCTACAAGATTCCCCACCTGCCCGGTGGCGATTCCGGCAATACCGTCGACCAGCGAACGAACGTTGGTGAATTCCAGATTCAGTTCGGCCTGTTCCAGCGAAGCTTTGTCGGCCTGGACGGTCGCTTTAGCAGCGAGATTGGCTTGAATATCGTTGTCCAGTTGGCTCTGCGCAATTGCTCTTTCCTTGGCCAGGGGAGTGTCGCGCTGCACATCCAACTGGGTCTTTCCCAGCTGCGCTTCAGCCTGTGCGACCTGCGCCTTGGCTTGGTCGACGATCGCCTGAAAAGGCCGGGGATCGATCTTGAAAAGCACCTGGTTCCTGGCAACCACCGCGCCTTCTGCGTAGTTCTGTCTGATGAGGTAGCCCGTGACCTGCGGCTGGATCTGCGCGTTTACAAAACCATCCAGAGTCGCGAGATATTCGTGATAAACAGGAACGTCTCGTTGGATGACCTCGACAATCTGGACGTTTGGCGGGGGAGCTGCCGCTGCCGACACGTTCTTGCTCCCACATCCACCCGACGATAGAAGGGTGAATACGACAAAACCAAGGCCACACAACGATGTCGCCCAATTCCTGCCGTCGTTGGAACCAATATTATTGTTGGCGCGGCTGCGCTTTGTGGGGGGTCTGACGCGTGACCTTGACGCGTGCCATCGGTTCCGCATGGCCTCTCCTTCTGGTTCGTGGATCTTGTGTTCCAATCGGGCTCAAGCAGACTGGGCACTGGATCAGCCAAACCCTGACAGTGAGTCCCTGAGCGACTAGCGGGCCATTCTACACTCCAAAACAAGTGGCCTGCCACTCGCCGGCGGGCGAAGACTGCCATGCCCAGAGACCCGAGTCTCTGGCCACCGAGAAATCGAGTCACATAGATAGATTGATAAACAGGCCGAGGCGAGAAGATCAACTGCGAACGGGCATGGCGCGAAGGACTTAATCCTGAACGTGAACTTCAGAATGCGCTCTTCCCCAAGTTCTACAAAAAGTCCCACAGAAATTTACATAGTCTTACGACAACATTTGTAACCGGCGGTGTGAACTCCTCATCTACGTTAACTAGAAGGCTTACTGTTGTCAGCTTTACAACTTCTAAAAAGAGGAAATATGAAAACGAAATATTTGCAACATCTGGCAATTCTCACGACCTCAGGCCTGCTATTTCCGGCCGGCGTTTTGGCACGCGACAGCGCACACAAGGTAGAGATTTCTTCTGCCGTGCAAATCGGCAGCACACATCTGAAACCTGGCAACTACAAGGTCGAGTGGCAAGGAACGGGCCCTGTAGTGCAGGTGAGCTTCCAGCAGAACGGGAAAACTGTCGCCACCCTGCCAGCAACGTTGAAGACGAATGACGATGAAGCCAGACAGGACGCTGTGATGACTGAAGGAACAAGCGCAGATGCAACAACGCTCAAAGAGATCGATTTCGGTCATCAGAGAGAGGCGCTTGTTTTTGATCAAACTTCAAGCGGCATGTAGTTCCCTGATTCTGTAAGTAATGTTGTCGACGACGGACAAAAAAGAGAGGCGGCCCCTAAAGGCCGCCTCGTTTTACTTTGGAACCCACCTAGAACGTGATGCTCGCATGTAACTGGATCAACCGCGGCGAAGCATCGGCCCCCAGGAATGAGCCGAAGATACTGGTTGGCGAACTGACTGGGTTAATCACGCTGCCGAACGTGGGGGAAGCGATGTCCGCGTCCGGCTGGTCGAAGTGCGGGTGATTGAGGATATTGAAAAACTGTGCTCCAACCCCGAATTGCGCGCCTTCCCAACGCGGGATCTTGAAGTTCTTCGTTATCGACAGGTCAGTATTGAAGTAGCTCGGCCCCGTGAACTGGTTGCGGCGCTGATTGCCGAAGCCGTCAACAGCGGGAGTGAAATTGGAGGCGAGCAAGCACGGCGTAGCCGGATTGGCCGCGCTCGAAGTGCAGGTTTGACCTCCAGCTCCTGAGAAGTTCGCGGGCACGGAGACCGACGTAATGTTCGTGAAGCCGTAGTTGAAACCTTGCAAAATTCCGAACGCGTTGGAATCCACGACTGTAAACGGTAATCCAGAGCGCGCGAAGGCCGTGCCCGAAATCACCCATCCCCCAAGTAACGCATTCGGTCCAAACTTGTGCGGCACGTTATAAACGTAGTTCACGCTAAAGTAGTGCCGCGTATCGTAGTCAGAGTTGCCATAGTTTGCCCGCAGGTTGAAGGGATCGAATGCGTTGAGTGGACTGAAGTTTGTATTCTGGCCGAATTGCAGGATACCGCCGTTGGAGATCTCGTCGAGTGCGTGGCTCCAGGTGTAGTTTGCCTGCACAGTCAAGTTCGTGGTTCGGCGAGTAAAAGAAGCCGTCAGCCCGTTGTAATTGGATACTCCCTGCGGACCCGATTTCGGTAACCGTCGAGAATCGCGGATCGGTCGCTGTCAACGGAAGGCTTCCGAAATGACCTGCGGTAGTACCGAGCAGCCCCTGGCAAGTGATGTCGCAAAACGCATTCAGGCCAGGATTCTGCACCACCTCGTGAATTCCGTGATTGCCCACGTAATTCAGCGAAAATGACATCCTCTGACCCAACCCCTGTTGCAGTTCCAGATTCCACTCCTGGTAGCGCGGATTTTGGACCCGGCTCGCTACCGTGTTGATCGTGGGCGGAGTAAATCCTGGTACGGCAGCTTGAATGCTCGCGAGTGTTCCGCCGTTCGCGAACGCAGCCTGGAATGCGGCGTTGCTTTGGGCTGCCAGTTGCCCCTGATTTCCAGCAACCGCAGGAGAAAGAGCGCCACCGGCAATGTTGAATCCAGCCTGCAGCGGTGCATTACTCAGCAACTGGTCGGCGACAGTACCGGGGAAAGAATCCGCGAACATCCCAAACCCGCCCCGAATAACCGTATTCGTACGGCCAAAGGGCGTCCAGGTGAAGCCGAAGCGCGGCAGCCACTCGACCGCGGTGTAATTCGGCAGCGCCTGGTTCTGCCCAGAGATGATCGCCTCGTTGTAGGGTTGGTTGACGTCGTGCGAGGCGGTGAGGAAATCTCCGCTCAGCCGGGCAAAGCAATTGGTCTGGCACACCGGATTGGAGAAGTGCTCCCCTCGCAGCGAGAAGGTCAACTTCAGGTTAGGTTTCACGCTCCACTCGTCTTGCCCGTAGAAGCCCAAGGCGTAGAGCGCAATTGGCTGACTGGGCTGTGAGGGGAAACTCTGGAAATAGGTCCCTCCAATCCCATTAAAAAAGTTGTCCAGCGTTGTGCCTTCGCTGGCGCCGACGGACCCAATTCCCGGATCGAAATCGGTAATGTCATTGCGCCGGAAAGTCAGTCCTAACTTCAGTGAGTGATTTCCCTTGGTGATCGAGAAATCATCGCCGACTTGGTACTGAGTGACGTTTCGCCCCTGAGGCACGGCGTTAAGTTCTCGCCCGAGAGAGGCGAACGCCCCGCCAGAGAAGGCCAAGCGAAATGGCTGAGCCTGCAAAGCCGCTGGGAGATTGGGCACATTGAATGTTGCCGAATACCACTGGCCAGACGCGATGAACTGATTGACGGCAGTCGCGCTGACCGTATGGGTTTCCTCTAACTGTCCTTCATATTGCGGCTGGGTGCTGCCCAGGTTGAACAACGGTGAGATTGCGTCGGTCAGTGTGGCCTGAGTGCCGTGGTCGGTGCGAAAGTGCCCGAACAGGCGATCATTGTTTCCGATGTTCTGATCGACACGCGCCGTGATCAGATATTCCGTGCTCAACTGACCTACAGTAGAGTTAAACGCCAGCGCGCATGGCGTGGTGATGCCGAGTCCGCTGGCAGTATCGGTAAACCCGCTACACCCCAGGTTGCCCGAAATTGGAGTCGCTCGGCTAACGCCGGGCGCATTGTTGTACAAGACCGAAGATTGAGTTGTAGAACGGTATCGATCCTGGGCTGACGGTGCCCAGGTTGGCGAGTGTGGCGGCCTCGAATTGTGGGCTTGGGACTCGCACATTGGTACTGGTAGGCAACACAAAGCGCAGCCCCTCGGTATCTACGAAGAAGAATGTTTTGTTTTTCCTGATCGGTCCGCCGAACGAAGCTGCCCACTGATTGGCATTGTCGAATGGCTTGGGCGCGCCACTCTGGTTGTTGAAGTAGCTATTTGCGTTGAGACTGCTTCCATTCCACCAATAGAGTGCATTCCCGTGAAAGCTGTTGGAGCCCGACTTGGTCACGTAGTTTACGTTGGCTCCCGCCAATGTCCCGTACTGACCCGAATAGCCATTGGTCACGACGGTTGCCTCGCGGACATCGTTGTTGCCCAGTAGCAGATTCGTCGCACCAGAATTGTTTAAGTTAAGGAACGGATCATTTTCATTTTGTCCGTTGAGAGTAAACAGGTTCGAAGTGGCCGGTAGTCCGTAAGCGGAGAAATTACCGTTGCCCCCCTGCGTGTTCTGGACTACACCGGGAGCCGCCTGCGCGATGTAGCTCAGATCGTTGCCCGGATTAGGCACCTGGGAAATCTGCGTTTCGCTAAAACTGGTCGAATTGTCGGCATTGTCGGTCTGCAGCAACTGGGCGTCGGAGGTGACTTCTACCGTAGATGAGGCCGAGCCAATTTCCAGGGCTATGTTGATCGTCGCCGCTTGACCGATCGTCACAACGGCCGTTGCAGTGGCGTTATGAAAGCCGGCAACCGCGACGGAAACGGTGTAGCGTCCCGGAGACAAGAGCGAGAATCGATATGCGCCTCGAGAGTTTGTGGATTGCGTCTGCATGTTTCCATTTTCCTGGCTTTTCACGGTCACGCTGGCATTCGCCAGAACGGCTCCAGAAGGATCAGTAACGACACCCACAATATCGCCGGAGGTGCTGGATTGAGCCACCAGTTGCGTCGTGGCCCCTGGAATCAGAATCAGGGACAAGATAATGAGCGAAACTTTAAATGAGAACGAACAAAAAGCTGACCATTTTTGCGGATCGTCACTTTTTGTAAACAGGCGTCAATGCTTTACCGAACTTCACAGTTAATTCTCCTCGTCAACCAGATGAAATAGCTCTTTTAGTCGGAGCACGGACATTGCCATTGAGAGTTGTGATGAACGCAGCTGAAAGAGATATGAACTCGGCACGGACGATCATGGCGGGGTGGGCGATACAAACTTTGGAAGTAACAAATGTTGACACTATGAAACGTCAAATCGTTAGATGGCAAAAGGCGAAGAACTACTTTGAGCAGAATGAGCCAGACTAAGCCTTCTGAGGCACCTGAGTTATAGGGACTCTCAGACTACGAAATATCCTTCAGCAGTTTCCGCAGTAACGCTCGATTGGCTTTTCGTAGAGGCAGGCACAGTCCATCGTTCAACTTCACAAACATATTGCCATTGGGCGGCAAATGAAACTCCTCGACATGGTCGAGGTTCACGATAGCGTTGCGGTGCACGCGGAGAAAACGATTCGGGTCGAGCAATGTCTGCAAGTGTTTCATGCTCTGCCGAATCAAATAGGACGTCTTGCCCAAATGCAGTCGAATGTGATTGCCCGACGACTGCATCCACCGGATGTCCTCAACCCTTACGAGCACTATCTTTTCTTCCGCTTCAACTGCGAGTCGCTGCAGGAAGCGCCGCGCCGGTTGTGGTGGCTCCTGGTCACTCGATCTTTCGTCAAACTCAGACTCCATCCGGGCACCGGCAATGCGTGATCGTGCCAGATCCAGCGCGGATTGAAAGCGCTCGGCGTCGAACGGTTTAACCAGAATGTCGATAGCGGACGAAGCAAATGCCGGTATTGCCGATGGATCGTAGACAGTGACGATGGTTGCTGGCGCGCGCTTTATTCCTACCGCTCCCCAGCTCGAAGCTCGTCTGACCGCTGGAGTGAACGCATCCAATATCACGAGGTCCGGGGTGCTCTCCTGAATTGAGGACACTAGCCTGGAGTCTTCCACGCAAGTCGAAGTCAATCCGGATTCACACTCGAGCAGCGAACAAATAAGCCTGCGACTGACAGCGTCGGGTTCTGATACCAATACTCGGATCGGCAGCGCGTGAGTCGACGCTCTCGCTTCACTTTCACGTATCTCGAAAAAAGAGCCCAAAGACGTTTTCAAGCCAGAATCAAAGAATGACAAAAATGACGTGAAATCATCTCCACCGAGGAAACTACGCAATCATGCGCCTGTTGAATTCGATCGGTGCCATTCCCCATCTTTCAGTTCACAACGAACGCTGCACTACCAGTTGCGTGCGCGCAATTCCTCGACCGGAACCTTGTTCAGGTCGGACGTGCGGGAAGAAGTTTCAAGTTTCACGACCTACTCGGCCGCGAGTCTGTGCGGAATGACGTTCAGTCAGCCGTACCAACTTTAAGGAAATCACAACATTACTCTTTACCCGATTCGATGCGGATTCTGCGTGAACAGACGCAGGGAAAAGGTCATACGCGTCATGTTTTTTGTAATGAAATGTAAATATTTTCACGAAATCGCTAGCCCCTACACATGGCAGAGTAGATATCGGGACAGCGGATACGGGGAATGGAGGAAGCCAGTATATAGAATATAAAAATACTTTACGAGGCCGGACGAGCAGGCCGGCTGACGAATCTTTCGAGGGTGTGGAACCATCTCAAACAAACAGACATATGGAAGCGTATGGCTACGCACCATTACGGCATCGCGTCAATCTTGGAAACAGGCCCTAGCCCGAAGCCTCGCAAACAGCGTTGATGTCCTGGTTCTCAAGCACAGATTTGGCAGCGCCGCGCTTGGCTACGTGCAGCATCGCACGGCCAATGCATTCCGTGGTTGTCACGAACTTAGGGAAAAACCACTTCCATAGTGGATAGAAGGGCCCCATCATCGCGTACATTACCCCGTACCACCTCGTTTTGGTTCTGATCCCGTGGAGTGGCTGGATGTAAGCAGGACGGAACATGTATGCAGCCTTGAATGGCATCTTTAAGAGCGCGTTTTCTGTCTGGCCTTTCACCCGCGCCCACATCGTGCGACCACGCTCCGTGCTATCGGTGCTCGCGCCCGACACGTAAATAAATGTCATTGCCGGGTTAAGCCTCGCCAACGACCTGGCCACGGAGATTGTGAGATCGTAGGTCACGCGCCGATACGCCTCCTCTTTCATCCCCACTGAGGAGACGCCGAGGCAGAAAAAACAGGCGTCGTAGCCTGAGAGTTTGTCTTCAGCTGCGGAGAGATCGAAAAGATCGCTGAGTACGATTTCGTGCAGTTTCTCGTGCTGTTGTCCGATGGTACTGCGTCCGATGACGAGTACGCTTTCCACCTCCGGATCAAGCAGACACTCCCGGAGAACGCCTTGTCCGACCATCCCCGTCGCCCCTAGAAGAATTACCTTCAAATATGGCCGCCTTTCATGGCAGTCGTCGAGTGTTCAGCCCGTAATCAGTCTCGACGCTTCCGGGGTGCACGTCTCCCCGAATCGTCCCGCGCCTTCCGCGCTAGTCGCCTTCTTCCTCGGCTTCGGCACCTTGCCGATCCTTGGGTCACGGGCGCGAACCAGCGCGCAGGCCAAGAGCACGCTCTCCTCGAAGTCCTCAGTGTCGACGGGAAGCACCTGCCATCCAGTCTCGCCGATGCCGAACACGCTGATCGAGCGGAGATTCGGCAATTCGCGCCGGAGCGAGGCGTGGTGCTCCTTGGTTGTCGCGACCCAAACACCGTCGTCGCGGTCCTTCCGCTTGCGCAGGGCGAAAACGATTCTCTCCTCAACATAGACCGCAGTGCAGCCAAACATCGGCCGGGTCCACGGATCGACACCGGCAAGCTCATCGAGCACGAATTCGAATGGGATCGCCTTCGTCTTCCTGACGGCGAAGAGGTCGTCTGGATATCGGCGTTTGATCATGCTGACAAACAACGTTTCAGTAGAGACAAAGCGGACCTCGGGGTACTGTCCTTAACCCAGTTCCCTGCTTGTGACTTCCGTTGTTCCGGAGGGCTCCCTCTCCTGATGTTTCTTAACTGATGGCGGCGGCAGCGAAACGGTCACGGTCGTTCCTGAGCTGTCCGACTGGATATTGATCTGTCCGCCCAGTTGACGGACGCGCTCACGCATACCACGGATTCCGACGCCCGCGGCATTCGACTGTACTTCAGAAAGCTTTTCGACAGACATCCCCTTCCCATGATCTTTTATTTCGACTGAAATGTTGCCGTCGGAGAATCCCACATGGATAGCCGCGGTTTTACTGCCGGAATGCCGATGAATATTTGCCAGGCATTCTTGCACTACTCGGAACATTGCGAGTTCCGCGTCACGGGGAAAGCGCTCAAGACGTTCCGGCAGGATTAAGCTGATCTTCAACCCACTTCGTTGTTCAAGGCCGTCAACATACCATTTCAGGGCGGCAGCGAGGCCAGTTTCATCCAGCAGAGGCGGGTGCAACAAGTACGACGCCGTTCGTATTTCTTGGGTCAGTTGCTGGACGGTGGCCTGCGCCTCCGCAATGTTAGTAGCTACCTCTGCATCGCCGTCAGAGGTGAGTTGCCCGAGCCTTGCCAAGGTCATGCCAAGCACAACCAGCGTTTGACCGGCACTGTCGTGCAATTCCCTGGCAATATGCCGGCGCTCCTCATCTTGAACATGCATCAGGCTGCGGGCAAGTGATTGGACGGTTTGGGCCTGTTGCAGCACTTCGGAGTTTCGTTCTTCCAACTCCCGGGTGCGAACTCGCACTTCAGATTCCAGAGTTTCTGCGAGCTTGCGAAAACGATCTTCGGATTCGGAAATCGCGACGCGGGCCCGCACTTGTTCGGAAATGTCCCTGAAATAGCAGACTACACCGAATCCACCCTCTGGCAGGGGAATGCGGTCGACTCGCCATTCGTAGTATTCAGTAGCGTCACGATCAATCCGATTCTCAATTCTTTCCGGAGTTTGATAGGGCTCGCCGGTGCTCAATGTGTTCCTGAAGATCCCGACGACTTCGTCAGCAAACTTCTTGTCCCACAGCAGATGTATCACTTCTTCGAAATCACGGCCGATGAGGTTCGGTATGTCACCGAACACGCGAAGAGCGGTCGGGTTCACATCACGAAGGCGGAAGTCCGCGTCCACCAGGTACACGCCGAGAGGCGCCTGGTTAAGCAGTGTCTGATACTGCGCAGCGCGCCTTTTCACAGCCTCCTCGATGTTCTTGCGGTCGGTAATGTCTCCTATCAGTCCCGCCATGCGGTACGCCGTGGGAGGGTTTCCCGTAAATTGCATTTGCGCCGTTACGGAGAGCCAGCGGGTTGAACCGTTGGGCAGTCGAACGCGAATCTCCTCTTCTAGTTTTCCGTCCAGGGTCGGGTCAACGGTTCGTGCCACATTCTGGGCATACCGCTCGCGGTCGTCGGGATGAATCATGGTTGCCAGGGCACTGGCGAGCGTCAGATCATCCGTTGACGAAAGACCGAATACCTCGAGGACCCGTGGATCCGATTCAGTGCGGTCCTCCTGTTGGTACCAGTAAAAGACTCCCATGTCGGAGGCCTTCAATGCCAACTGCAGTTTGATTTCGCTTTCGCGGATTGCCTCGCCCGCCTCGCGTCGGACCCGCGCCAACTGGAGGTGCGTTTGTACCCGAGCGATCAATTCGCGCGCGCTGAACGGCTTGACGAGGTAGTCGTCTGCGCCGGCGTCGAGGCCTTCCACGCGAGATTCTTCACCGGCCCTCGCGGAGAGCAAAATGATGGGAATGGTCCTGGTTTCAGATTTGGCGCGCAGTTCCCGCAGCAACCCGAAGCCATCGAGTTCGGGCATCATCACATCGCTGAGGACTAAATCGGGCAATTGCTGCTGGGCCGCTTCGAGTGCGGCCCGGCCGTTGGCAACCGCTATAGCGTCGAAACGTTCCGAGAGCAAACGCACCAGGTACTGCCGCATGTCAGCATTGTCGTCAGCTATAAGGACGCGCGAACGGCCGGCGCGCTCCTCGGCCGAAACAGGAGGGCAAGGAACCGCCATCAACTCGTAATCGGCGGAAACATCAGGCGGCGTAACAAAGTTCTCCACATCGGGCAGCCAACGGAGGGCCTCCTGGACGAATGGTGCGGCACCAGTTGCGGTTGAAGACAGGGGCCGATCTCCCCCGATCTGACTGGTTGCCAGATGGTCCTGGCCCAGCGGGATACTCACGGTGAATGTCGTGCCCCGTCCCTCTACGCTTTCGACTCGTATCGCCCCTCGATGTAGTTTTACGAGTTCGTGGACCAGGGCCAAACCAATTCCACTGCCCTCGTGAGTGCGGCTGCGCGTGTTGGGAACTCGATGGAACCGGTCGAACAAATTCGGTATCTCCTTCACAGGAATTCCGACACCGGTGTCCTGCACGTGAAGCTCTGCCGAGTGACCGTCCTGCTCCAAGTTCACAGTGATCCCACCTTCGAATGTGAACTTGAAAGCGTTGGAAATCAGGTTGAGGACAATCTTCTCCCACATGTCGCGATCGACGTAAGCCACTTCATTTAACGGCTGGCAATGGACCACCAGATCCAATCCAGCCCGCTCCGTCGCGGCGCGAAAGACACTTGCGAGTTCCGCAGTGAATCTCGGCAAGTCGGTGGCTTGATAAACAGCTTGCACCCTGCCAGCTTCGATTCGGGAGAAATCCAGGAGTGTATTGACCAGGCGCAACAGACGCGCGCCGTTTCGGTTTGCAAGTTCCAGTTGTTCTTTGGCTGTAGGTGAAAGATGTGTCTGGCTTCTAGCGAGCAAATCCTGAAGAGGACCCAACATCAGCGTCAGCGGCGTGCGAAATTCGTGGCTGACATTGCTGAAGAATCTTGTTTTCGCCCGGTCAATTTCCGCCAGCGCCTCCGCCCTTTTTTTCTCTTCGTCGTACGCGCGGGCGTTCGCGATACTCGCCGCAATCTGCCCCGCCACCAGATCAATGAAGCCGCTATAGCTGACATCTAACTGCCGATACGGACTGAGCCCAGCAATGAGAACGCCAGCCGGAACATCCTGGCCCTGGCTTGTGATCGGAACAAGAATGGCACGGGAAGGCGGCTTGTCCCAGAACCCCGTGGGAATTGAATCAAATCGCTTGGCAAGGTCCTCCACGGTCACCGAAGACTTTTGATTCAACAGCTCGTTAATGGGCCATGCCTGGTTAGCGGCGTTCGATTGAATCTTGTGCGGAGCAGCTGGATGACCCGCCGCGATCCCGCTTGTGGAAGCCAGATAGGCGTCGTCTCCCTCTTTGGTGAATAGATATGTCAGGGTAAAGGGCAGGTCCTGCAGGTTCTCGCCGAGCGAGTGAGAGATAGACGCACACACATCATCTTCGGTAATCGTGGTGCTTAGTTCGGAGGCAAGGGAACGTAGCGTCCTCAGGCGGCGTTCGCCAATCACCCGGTCCGTTTCTTCGGTGACCACGCATAGATGGCCTGCAACTTTGCCGTCGTCCCCCGACAAAGGACTATAGGAGAAGGTGTGGTATGTCTCTTCACGATATCCACTCCGTTCCAGGAACAACAGCAGGGCTTCGTCCCAGGTTGCCTCGCCGCTTTCCAGAACCTTCCGGATGCGAGGACCAATGTCCTCCCAGATTTCCTCCCAGACTTCGCTGGATGGTTTTCCCAAGGCCCAGGGATGCTTCTTGCCGAGAGACATCCGGGCATAGGCATCGTTATAGAAAAATGTCAGGTCAGGGCCCCATCCCATCCACATCGCGAAACGGGAGGTCAGCATGACACGAACGACCGTTTTCAGACTCTGTGGCCATCCGTCCATGTCGCCTAACGGCGTCGACGACCAGTCAAACTTGCGGACCAATTCGCCCAACTCGCCACCGCGAACCCATTCCTCAGCCGACGCAGTTTTCGGTTCCAGGGGCGCCCGTTCAAGGGTAGATAGGGCTCCTTCCGTCACTACTTTTTCGACCGTCGGTACTAATGCCTTGTGGAGTTCCGCCTTGTTTACAAACCCTTTCGCACCCACGTCAGCCGCCTGCCCGCGAGCAATTGCTTCGTCATTCTGAGTAACGATAATCACCGCGCACGCGGGATCGTCTTTGAGAAGAGTGCGGGTTGCCTCCAATCCGTCCATGCGAGGCATGGAAATATCCATAAGGACGATGTCAGGACGGAGTTGTCTCACCTTCTCAACCGCTTCCATTCCGTCGCCGGCCTCTCCGCAGACGGCCCAGCCCGGCCGGGAGGATAAAAGGGCGCGCATACCCTTCCTGACAGCGGCGTTGTCGTCCACGAGCAGTATTCTTACTGGTAACAGGGGCCTTCTCCTTGCGGCGAAATGGCGCCATCAAGCCGGGAATCTCGCGCCAGCCGATTCGCGTAAGTATAATCGAGTCGTGCAACGACAGATTTTCAGCTAGTCGATCAACCAAGCGATATACAGGCTCTACCGTATTGACTTTCCTCGCGGCCGCTTACCACTGCTTGCGAAACGTCGTTTGGAAGGAAAAGCCGCCATTCTGATCGCGGACGGCACTAAAAGAAGTTTTGCGGTTTACCTGGTACTCGAGCTGAACGATCTGGCTTTCGGTGGACGTAACATCCGTCGAGAAGGTCACGAACATTTTGCTGGTTACTCTCTGCTGGACGGCGACGCGTGCGCCCGGATTCTGCTGACTGCTTCCCAGTTGTGGATCAATCGAAAGCTGTGAAACTCCCGCGAGCTTTTCGACCCGGTTAGTAATCTGGTTGCTCACCTGCGATGCCACCAACGACTCGGCGCCCAAGGTACCAGGCGGAGTCGGATTTGCCGCGGCTGCTTCTGAGGTCTTGCCGAAGGCAATCAAGTTGATGATGTCCGCCGGCGGCAGCGCCGGATCGGAAGCATAGTTAGTATGCAGATGATCGGCGGGACCCCAGAAGCGCATTTGAATGTCGTATTGACTGATCGTCGTATTTACCGACATATCCAGGACGGGCTGCGTTCGTGAAGTATTAGTAAAATCAATTGTTCCGCCTTGCAACTTGTAACGGTTCCCGGAAAAAATCAAATCTCCATCACTTAGATTCAGGCGGCCTAGCACTACCGGTTGCGCCGCGGTGCCGCGAAGATGCAGATTGGCAGAGCCTGCCAGGCTCAGAGTGCGGCTTGTAAGGTTCAGACCGCCCGGGGTCTGGATGCCTACGTCGAGATTCAAGTTCTGACTGAAGCCTTGAGTCGGAGGCGGTGTGGCATCTCCGCCGAATTGGCTCATGAGGTCAGAGATATCAAAATCCGAAGTGAACGACAGTTGATCAATGGCGACCTGGCCGGTCATCAACGCATTCTCGTAACTTCCGGTAAGGGCAAGGTTCGAGTTGAGGGTGGTCCGCACACTTTGATCGTAGAGTACACGGACACCCTTGGCAGCTAGAGCCAGGTCAAACTGCAACTGGGGCCGGTAGACCAATCCTCCACTGGCAGTCACAACGCCCCCTCCAACATTTCCCTGGAACTGCGTGACGTTGAGTCGATCTCGAGTGAGCGTGAGCACGCCATTGCCGCCCGACAGTCCCAGAGGCGCTCCCATTGTGGCAAAGCTGGCGTTGACCACTTGGATCTTTCCCTGCACGTTGGTATCGGCACGCCGGCCATTGGAGTCGATATCAAAACGCAATTCTCCTCCGCTGGTGATGTCGGGGCTGACCAATTGCGCGAGACGCAGATCAACGGTGCCCCTGACCAGCATCGAGGCCGGCGCGTCCTCCGCCGTGGGTACATTGGCCTGGAAAGTTATCTCTGTGCCGGTGCCGCGAATCGTCGAACGCTGAACGTTGAGAATTCCATTCACGTAGTCCGCGCGGATGGGTGCCTCCGCTGCTAACTGGATACTGTCTTTGTAATTCAGCGACAGTTGTGGAATCAGCAGATGAGCTTCCAGCCGCGCCTTGTCCTTTAACCGGCCGCGCAGCGTGGCATGAATTTCTGTCAGTCCATTCAGATTTCCCGCCTGCGAAGGAGCATAGAGAGCGAACCATGGACCGAGGGAAATTGCCTGCGTATCGAGACTCACATCGGCCAGGTATTCATCATTCAACTGGATGGTGCCATGTCCGCCGGCATGCGTGTTCAAGACTTCGGAGTCGAGCGTGAAATTTGCAACGTGGTTCGCAACGTTGGTCTGCAATTTCAGTCCGCGGATAGCCTGATCACGAATCTGAAGCTGTGGCACTTCAAGCATGGCTTGCAGTTGGGGATCATTCAATGTCCCTTTTCCGCTGGCATTCACATCGAGCACACCTTGAAGGTCCAGATTTCTTGCCTTCAATATCTCCAACTGATCAAGCTTGATCCCGGGAGCATGCAGTTGCACATCGTAGGCTTGGGTAGCAGGTTCATAGAGAACAGTCGCGTTCGCGGCGCCCGCGGGAAAATCCATCTTTAGTTTGGCGCTGACTTGTTTTCCTGTCGCCTGAAACTGCATATCCACCGACCGGACCGGTTCACCCGCAACCCGCGCCGAGGTGATGCCGACTGTGCCATGGCCAGAGGGAGCAAGCTGGGTGCCGTTGGCAGTAACATCAGCCGAGAGCGTGCCGGCAACCGGCGCGGTCGAACCAGCGGCCTTTAGCATATCTGCAACGTTGATTTGAGACGCTGAGAGTTGCACCTGGAACGGACTCGTTTTGGTCAGCGACCACTGGTGTAGAGCGGTCGCTAGCTTGAAAGTCACTCTACCCCGGCTGGCGGAGTCCATCTCGCCGTTGTCTACTCTGACCTGGGACGGACTCGCTGCGAAATTGGCGCGTGCAACTTTCCACTCGCTGCCGCGCAGCTTTAAATCGTCCGCACGTACATGCCCGGCGACCTGTGGTTTCCGGGTCGATCCACTGACTGTGGCGGTCAACGTTGCGCGGCCATAAAGTCCCAGCGGCCCCGAACCTGGCGTCTGGAATCCGGCGGCAATCGTCTCCAGTTCGTGCAGGTCATTGCTGTTCACACGCGCCTGCAAGGCTGCGTGGTCGCTGATGGTTCCATTGAGCGTGACCGAGGTCTGCGAGGTTTTTATGTAGCTCTGGTCGAATGACAACTGGCCGTTCTTGCCGGCGTAACGGGCATGGATTGCGCCGTTCATCGGAGTAGCCGTGCCCCCCTGGGCCGGCTGGACATTAGCTTGAAGATTGGCGTCGGCGCGTGCCAGCAAATCCTGCATGGTTGTGCCCCATGTCGCATCGGCGGTCGCGTCAACCGTGCCGCGTAACGCGATTTGGTTGGTTACTGAAGATGACGACGCCATCGCACTCTTCAGTTCGTTCTGCAACTCGGCAAGTGAAACTCCCTTCAAAGAGGCCGAGAGATGCGACCTGGTCTGACCACCAAGATCTCGCATGGTGAGGGCGCCCGCCAGAATCCCTCCCAGAAGCTGTGCGCGCATTCCTGTGATCGCGGCATTACCGTTCGCCAGCGAATAGCGTGCACCTAGGTCTCGGATCTTGATTCTTGCATTCTGGCTGGTCACCGTCAGGCCTGCGCTGTGCGCTTCTCCTTGCGCATTCAGGGAAGCCACCAGCGGGCGCTGCGAGCTGGCATCGTAATCGAGGGCACCCGACGACACGACGATTCCATCCGGCAATGAAGGGTTATTAAGCGTGCGCCGAAATTCGCCGCCGTCAAGCGTTGCATTGTAGGTTGCATGCACCTGGGGCTGCGAGTAGTTGTGGACATTCGCAACCAGCGAGAGGCGGGAGTTCGCCGTTCTCAGCTCAGCGCTCTCCAGCTTGAACTCCTCGGGTGTAGCGAGAAACCTGGCGTCAAAGTTGTGGGTGATGGGACTGGCATTCGGCAATTGCAGGTGGCCATCGCGGTACGAAAGCGTCCCGGAATAACTCTTTCTGAGCAATTCAAAGCTGGACTGTAGCGTCAAATCATGCAGGTCCGCGCTCAATTCACTTTTGCGATTGTTGTAGTAAATCTCGCCGCGTTCCAGCAACAGGTGACGGATGCCGAGGTCAAAGACGCTGATCTGCGTTCCTGAATTATTCCCCTGACTGTTTGGGGTGGGGATATTCGTGCGGCCATTACTGTCCGCAAAAACTCGGACGGCCGGATGCTCAATGCGAACATCGCCAACGTACCAGGATTTGTGCAGCAGCGAAGTGACGGTGACACCGAGATGCAGCGAATCAGCCTGAAACAGTGGAGGATCCTCGTAAGGTGCAGCACCATGAACGACCACACCGTAGAGATCAACCGTAGGACTCAGGCCGGACAAATGGTAAGCAAAGCTTTGCATCTGCACCTGGCTACCCAATGCTTCGCTGGCTTTTTGCTGCGCCGTTTTCAGAAGATAGTTATGGAACCGCTCGCTGTGCATGAGAACGAACAACCCCAGAAAGATCAGCAGAGTCAGAACGTTAAGACCGGCAAAGATCCAGGCTGCAATTTTCCTCCATCCTTCGCCAATTTTTTTCGGGTCTGTCGGTCGTAGTGGTTCCGGCGATCGGAAGTTGGACAGCGGAGATTGCGGTAATGCGTTCAAAATGCCTGCCCCAGGGTGATGAAAAATTGCGTAGATTTGATTCCGCTTAGCGCGTTGAAGTTGTGCCCGAGATCAATACGAACCGGCCCGATCGGAGTGGCATAGCGCAGCCCAATTCCCAGAGTGTTCGTATAGTTCGATCCAAAATCACTGAATCCGACGTGCTGAAACACGTTTCCCCCATCGTAGAAGGCAACCACCCCCAGTCCTTTTTTGAGCGGCACGGGAATGCGAAATTCAGAATTCAGAATGAACAGTTCGCGCCCCCCGGTCGGCACCCTGATCTGCGCACAGGTCGCGGGATCGGATGGATTGCCGCATACCGTAACCGAGCGCTGCGGTCCGGCGCCGTTCAAGGGGAACCCTCGCAAAGTGCTGCCGCCACCGGAAAAGAACAGCTCACTGACCGGAACGTGGCTGCCGGCGAATTCCTGTTCAACTCCAATTCGAAGGCTGTTTGCCCACACGATTCCCTTCCCCACGTCCTTGTAATAAGCCTGCTGAGCGCGCAGCCTGGCAAAATTAACGCTCGAACCCAAAGCGGTCGGATTGATACCGAGCTCCACCGTTTGATACATGCCTTTGTGAGCGTCTAGAGCGTGGTCACGCGTGTCCCTGCTGTAGGTGCCGGACAGAGTTGAAAGCCGTACGTGCTGGTCCTCGGGTGAGACGAGGTCCGGAATCAGCAGGTTGGAGAGGGCGGTCTGCTGGTAGTCATAGCGTACCGAGAGCGTCTTTGTCGCTGCCGCATTCAAAGGCCGCTCCAACTGGAAACCCAAATCGCCCTGGCGTGAAGTGAAGATCGGATTTTCACTGTTGCGCTCGCCTGACAGCGTGAGATTTGAACTCCAGTTGCTCCCAAGAAAGTGCGGATTGATATAAGACGCTAAACCGCGCTGCACCAACCTCGCGCCTAAGGCCGAAAAAGTCAGCGTCTCGCCCAGGCCGCGGAAATTACGCCGGCTGTACTGGAAGGTCCCTCGAGGTCCCCAGAAAGTCTTCTGGCTGGTCTGGAAGTTTGAAGGCAAGCCGACCGGCGGAAGTCCGGGCAGAGCAATTGTTCCACTCGGAACGCTGCCACCACGATTTATCACCTCGAAGCCGAAACCGTACTTGATGTCGTTTTGCCGGGCTTCATGCACCTTGACCAGCACATCCTCCTCAGTCTGAGTTGTAATCTGGCGACGAGGATCAATCTCTGCCCAATCAAAAATCTCAAGACTATAAAGACGGCCTTCAGCACCCAGCAGATCGTCCTCGCGCAAAGGAGTTTCTGATTTGAGTTGCACAGTCCTGTCAATCAAGGACTGCCGCGTGATCTTCGCGCCCAGCGTCGTGACTCCACCCATAATCACTTTCGGGCCTTCAGAGATGGTGTAGGTCACGTCGAGGCGATGAGGATCTTTCCCCACGGGGTGGGCCGTGGCCCGGAAATTTGCATTCAGATAACCCATTCGCAAATATTGAGCGCCGATCTGATTCCGGTCTTCGTCCACTTTTTTTGTTGAGTAGGCCTGACCCTCAGTGACTTTCAGACCTTTCGGCGCAAGGTTGGACACGGGCACGGTGTTGTTGCCGACCACGTGCAATGAAGTCACGATGTCCTGAGGCCCCTCGTTGACTCGGAATTGAACTGAAATGTTGCCGCCGGCTTTCTTGACCTCCGGCGTGACGGTTACGCTGCTGAATCCCTCCGCCTGATAGACGCGTTTGAGGTTATCGGCGCTGGTTTTAAGGAGGCGCTGGCTGAAAGCGCCGTGCGAGAAGAACCGCCCCTTTTCCACTTTTACGTGGCCGCGCAAATCGTCGTCCGAAAGCGCCTGGTTTCCGGCAATCGTGACCTCATTTACCTTGTGGCGTGCTCCTTTGATAATGCGGAACAGAATTGTTTGGCCATTTGCTCCGGGTTGAACATCCGACTGCACGGCAACGTCGAAATAACCCTTGGCCTGAAAGTTTGAGATAAGGTTCTCCCGGCTTTCCTGGATGAGCTCGGGATCGAGACCCGCAATCTGATAAATCGGCAGCATCTTTCTGCGGCCGCGTCCCGAGAGATGAGCGCCTTCCACAATGACGTGGGCTTTTTCCCCCGGCGTGACCTCGAATTGAACATCGGCGCGGTGGGTTGCAGGATCGTACTCGGCGCCTGCTATTTGGACGCGGCTTCCAAGATAGTCGTGGCCGATCAACTGCGACTCCAGGTACTGAGTGGCGTTCTGCACTCTTCTAAGCGAGTAGGGCTTCCCGGTGCGAATTGCGGATCCTCGCACTCTGGCCATCCATGACTTCAACGCGCGCTGAAGCCGCTGTTCTTCTTCCGGAGGGGCACCCTTGAGGATCACGTTACCGAATTTGGCATGACGATTGAGGTTGGTCCGAAAATTCACGCTTACCAACCCGTGCGTTGCATCGGTCTGGATCTCCGGATCAACCTGCGCCTCAAAATAGCCGTTCTGTTGAAAAAACCTGACCAGCGATGCCTGCGCAGTTTGGATGTCAACGGGAGAATATGCTCCCCGCGGAGGATAGTCGGAGACTTGGAGCAACCGCGAATAGGGAAACCTCCCCACAGCTCCGGGAAAATCGAACAGGCCGTAGTACATTGCCGGTTGGCATATCAGCAACACCCGAACTCCATTTGCTTGTGGGCGAATTTCCAGCACTACTTCTTTGGCCTTGCCACTTCTTTTCAGGGCCGCAATAGACTGATCTACCTTCGCTTGTGAAAACGGCTGCCCTTCCTGCTGCACCAGCAGGGGCCGAATCTCTTTCTGATCGAGGTCGGTCCTGCCCGCGATCTCAAGTGAGACTACAGTTTGTCCCTCATACGAAGGCAACACCTCTCGCACCTGGGGTGCCGTGGTCGGGGTCTGGGCTGGCGATTCCTGGGTTTGCGAATTCATGGGAATGGCAGAAGCTACTAGGACGCCGCTGAGGAACAGTCGCAAACAAACGGATTGAACAAGACTGATTTGTCGGTTTCGCATGGTCCCGGAACATCTCTACGCCCCGTCCGAGCAGCAATTGAAACCAAGCCCTGACGCCCACCGGCGGCGTTTTACGAACACGATTTGTGAGCTTCTTGGATGCCATCGTCGCTTTGTGTTTTGCATCGCCACTATAAAGAGCAGTCCAAAAAGGCCAAAATTGCAGGCTGCCAGCAGCAAATTTTCGCGAGGAGCACCAGTTTTCCGATTTAAGGCATCAAAGTGGCGTGAAACTCCGCAAGTTTAGATCGGCGCTGCTTAGGACCTATAGCGACGTCGAGCGCAACCACACTCTGCAAATGGCGGCCGCGCTCTCTTATTACTTTGTAATGGCCCTCTTTCCGGCGCTCATATTCCTCTCGGCAATCGTGGCTTTCCTGCCCCTTGCGGGCCTCTTCGACCAGACGCTGGACCTTATGGGCCGCTTCGTTCCTCCCGAAGGGATGGAAATCGTGCGTAAGGTACTGTCCGATGCCATAACGCCTAACCGCGGAACTTTTTTGTCAGTCGGATTTCTCGGAACCCTCTGGACTGCCTCGGGAGGTTTTGCAGCGGCCATCGAAGCGCTCAACATTGCGTACGATGTGGACGAAACCCGACCCTTCTGGAAGACCAGACTTCTCTCCATGTTTCTCGCCCTGGTAATCGGCTTGCTGCTTCTGTTCGCACTTTTCATCATGATCCTGGGTCCACACTTCGGCCAATGGCTGGCGAGTTCCATGCACTTATCGCGAGTCTGGTTATGGATTTGGCCCTACATCCATTGGATGATCTCGGTGGGCTTTACTGTCCTCGCGGTGGAAACTCTTTACTTCCTCGCGCCTAACGTGAAGCAGCGTTTTCTTGCGACTCTGCCCGGCGCGATTTTGTCGATTGGTTTCTGGATTGGGTTCTCGTACGTGCTAGGCATCTATTTTCGAACCTTCGCAAACTTCAACAAGACCTATGGGACGTTGGGGGCAGGTATCGCTCTTATGGTGTGGTTGTACTGGACTGGCTTCGCGATGCTGGTAGGGGCAGAACTAAATGCGGAACTTGCCAAGCGAACAAAAGAAGGCGCAATCGAACAAAAGGACGACGAACCGGAAGATTCTACTCCGCCCGTGAAGCTGATTGCCTGACGCCTCCGGCGACCATCGGCGCTGAATGGGCAAGTACTCTCCCGGTTCGCTCCCGTAATCGCCTTGCCGTTGACTGCAACCTGCGCACCATCCCCGAATCATCGAGAAGAGATTCGCCCCTAGACTTGTATCCGGTCCGCAAAGCCCGAACTGGGTTTGCGAAGGTGTGAGATTAGAAACGAAACCGAATGGCTGACACGGGAATCTTTAGGCGACGAGGATCGAGCACTCAATTGTTCGGAGCGGGGCTGACGAAGAACAATACCCAGCGCGCTTCCAAAGGTGGCGCCATTCCCGGCTCCATGCGATCTGCCTACGCTTTCAAGCCCTGATGCGCAGACTATGCGGCTTCCTGCAGAATCGAACGCAACTTGTCGCGCTTGAGAACGAGCAGGCCCCTGACTGCTTTGTTCAGCGCTTCGGCTTCCATGGCTCTCGCTAGCTCTGCCACCCCAGCCACTTGGCCCGACTCCAGTTCTTGAACCCGTTTGTACATAACTTCCTCCGCCGCCTTCACTCTATAGTGCAACTTTGCGGGATCAGTCTCCCGCAGGGCGTCGCGATAAGCTGTCTGCCAAGCATGTACTTCGGAGTATGAAAGCATCTTCGATCACCTCATATGGCTCATGCGATTACAAAAATTAGGCGCTCAGCTGTGCCGGAGCCAACTTAACTATCTCGCAGAAAGTTCGTACAGCGACAAATCTATAGGCGATAGCGCCGCCGCCGTAGCTGGCAAAACTGTCAGGTTCATATCGCCGTGCTTAAACTGCCGCGCTCACAGACACGACCGTTCCAAACGGAATACAGACCTTCTCAAATCATGTTTCTATGCTTTTCGGAAATCGTGCCAGAGGACAGTCGATACGCGAGAACGCGCTCAGGAAGTGTTCTACGAAGGAGACAACATGAGCTAGCTTAAGGGACTCGCTGAGGAGGCGGAACTATTATCGGGGATTCCAGTAGACAATAATCAGGTTTCCCCTAGCTGACGGACGGCGCCTCTGAGGTTAAGATCCTACCAGTCATTCATAAATGGGAGCGTGCTGGTTCATGTCCTCGCCAATCCGGGTTTTAGTGGTAGATGATTACGACCAATTTCGACGATTTGTCTGTTCGACATTGGAGAGGAAACAGGGTTTGCAGGTCGTCGGTGAGGCCACAGATGGACTAGAAGCAGTGCGCATCGCTGAGAAATTGCAGCCCGATATGATCTTGCTGGACATCGGCCTTCCCGCGCTAAACGGACTGGAAGTTGCGAATCGTATCCGCCAGGTCGCTTCCGGCGCAAAAATCATCTTCTTGACCAGCAACAGGGACAACGACGTCGTACGGGCCGCCTTGAGCACCGGGGCGCGAGGCTACGTTCTCAAGTCCGATGCCGGAAGAGAACTCCTACCGGCGGTGGCCGGGGTCCTTCGCGGCGAAAGTTTTGTTAGTAGTGGAATCCGAGCGCACGAGGCCGGTGAAATCGGACAACAGATGCACGCTCCACGGACTCAAATGGATGCACGTGATCTTCCAGCTACCTAAGCCGCTGCCCGATCGCTTTGCGCCAGCTGTCGTAATTCGGTTTCGGGGATTGCAAACTCCGTGAAGCCACAATTCAAACAGACCAGAAGCTTTGGAAAGACCCACACTATGGGTTTGTCCAGTCCCTCGAGTCCAGGGAAATGAATCGCAATCTCACCATTGAACGTGCTCTGGTTGGCTGACTGGCAGGAATTGCAATGAAAGCTGCTTCGGGCCGACATCATACACCTCGCTCAAACAGCTTCTTCGCCGAAGAAGCCGCGAACTGAATATCAAAGTCTGTAAACGAGTTGCCAATCTCTAGCTTTGCTTCATGCACCCAATATGGTTCAATTCTCTTCCGAATTGCGATGATTCGGGGATCTAGTGTGCGGTTGTCGGAAAGCCGACGCCGCTTCAGCCTCGGAACGATTGCCGGCCGCGCGTTGATTCGCCTTTAGGGCTACCCTGGGTTCTTGATTACTGCGTAAATCACAAGAGAAAAGAATGCTCCAAAATAGGAAGCGATGATGCCCAAGGACGGATCCAAGAGTCCGGCTAAACATCCCACAGCCACAGAACCCCCGACTCCGACGGCCGCTATTCCAGACACACTGCCGTAATCCGCGTCCTCCATGAGGATGCGACTCGATGTGCCGATCGCGAGGCCGATAATCGTTCCCCATACTAAGTTGAACACGGAACATTTCCGAATTCGAATTGTCGTACAACTTTCTTACTGACTGTCTACACGAGTCGCCGTAGTTGACTGTCGCTACGGCTACTCATCCATATCAATGCCCTTCACGTGACGGCATGCACTCGCGATTACGCCATCGCTGAGCTACCAAGATTGGCGATGCTCCCGTACCTGGTGGTACTCGACTGCCACCTTTGTGCCAGTCCTGGGTGAGTCGCCCCAGCGCTCGGAAGGTTTAGTATCGATAGTCCCGAAAACGATTGCATGTTTATCATCGCAGTCGTCTACGTACATCCACATTGACATCGAGCTGCCGGCGCGTTCCGAAAGAAGTTCAACCCTCAGGTAGTCGCCCTTTTGGTATTTCGGCAGCGCGTTCGTGCCGGACACCGCTTTGTTGGATACTTGCATAGTTCCTTGCCGGCCGTGGCTGCGCGTTCCCTTCATGAAGTGCTCCAGTGTCTCCTCGCTTACACGGCTGTCAAAGGTCAAGTCCAGCGGTCGTCTGTTGCTCGATGAAGCCGGTACGCTCGACGTTCTGCCCAGGGGCGTCGCAGTACCCAGAATCATTCAGACAGGTAGCCATGGTTGTCGCCGGCCCATCTCGCCTTCTGGCGGTCCAGATTTAGGTTTGCTAAATGAGAATTTAGGAAGGCCGTACGGGTCTACGAACTGGCAAAACTGCCAGCAATCACCTTATTTCGCCGAGCGGGAATACAAGGTTGCCAAGCTGCAATGGGAATAGAGTTCTGCTCGCTTATCCAGCCCTCCCTTTGCTTTCTCTGTCACTGTTGACAGTGTTTTCTGACGCGTTTCAGCCCTAGCCTGATTTGTAAGTGATGCGCGAGACCTCGATCTACGTGCACCGGCCTTTTCTGCAGCTGGACTACCAACGGGGGTAAATATGTTTCGGTTGCTCGCGGCCCTGATCTGCGCGGCGAGTCTTTCGGCCATGGGTCAGGCGCCTCCGTCGAACTATCAACGCGGTACGATCATTGCTGTAACGCCCCATAAGAACGCGCCAGCAGAATCTACCGGTGATGTCGTACGGTATGACGTGTCGGTAAAGGTTGGCAACACAAAGTATGTCGTACTCTTCACGCCTCCCAGTGGTTCAAATACCGTGGAGTATTCGACAGGCACCGACATGTTGTTTCTGGTCGGAGATAACACGCTCGCTTTTAACAGTATGGTTTCAGGAAAAACCGAAATGCCGATTCTGCGGCGCGAAGCGCTCCCGGCACCGGGCAGCCCCGACCTGTCTCGTGCACCCGGTCAATATTTTAGTTTGAAGCTGCAAAACCTGTCGGAAAAGCTTGCACTCAGTGACGACCAGCAAGCCAAAATCAGACCGATCTTAGAACAGGAGTCCGGAGAACTGTCTCCCCTTTGGAACAATCCCGCCATCTCGCGCAAGGACAAACTGGACACGCTCGAAAAGGTGGTCCGCGCCTCCGACGACAAAATAAAGCCGATCCTTTCTCAGCCTCAGCGGGAGAAGCTCCAGGAAATACGGAAGCAACAAAAAGACCAACTTAAGAAACTTGCGGCGACGAAGCAAGCTGACAATTAAATCTATCAGTAGGTTTTCCCCTTCTCACGCGCGGTGAGGCCAGTGCCAAGCTCAACCCCGTACTGCCTCTATCCGCACTCATGGCTCTAATTTGCGATACCGCACTGCCCACCCTTAGCACACCAAATCAGAACAGACCCTGGTTGTCGATGAGCAACGACGCCTCCCCCCGTCACGTGTGACTCTCTAGAGAGTCCATTTTTACGTGGGTTGTCGAGTATGACTTTCTCAACAACGGAGGCCAACGTCAGAGTGTCGTCGATACGTATTCTTCTAGTGGATGATGTCGAATCGTGGCGATTGTCCATTTCTTCCATGTTGCGGGCAGAGCCGTCGTTTGAAATCGTCCTCGAAATTTCGGACGGATTGAAAGCGGTTCAAGCGGCAAAGATACTTCAACCGGACGTCGTTTTGCTGGATGTTGGCTTGCCAGGACTGAACGGAATACAGGCGGGTGAATGGATCCGCACCGTCGCGCCGTTCGCCAAAATAGTGTTTGTGACCATAGAACATGACCCCGATATTGTTGAAGCTGCGTGGCGGTTGGGGGCCTGGGGTTATGTTCTAAAGTCCGATGCAGCGCGGGAATTGGTAGCCGCTATCCGGTCCGCCGTTCGCCGTGAGAAATTTCTCAGTAGCAGCTTGGATGGGCGCCGCTTCATGGATGGCGGTTAGCAAGTCTAGGACTAATTCGGATGGGTCGAACAACTACGCGGCAATCATGCTCGATACAAGGGGCCGACCTCCGTTGCCTCCTTGTTGTTGCCGGGCCCTATGCCGTGCGCTGCCGAAGGGCGTCGGCATACTTGACGAGCAGAACCTCATTACCCTTTTCGCTGTAGATGACCTCGTCCACAAAACTTCTTGAAAGCAGCACTCCAAAACCACCAGGACGGAGTCCCTGAGCATCACGATAACTTTGATGGCGAAGGGGATCGTCGGGTGGATTGGCGAAAGCCGCGTGACGAATTTCGTCGAGTGCGAAACCTTCACCAGGATCCTTCACCCGGCAAATTACCATGTGACGCGCCCTCAGATAGGAGACTTCGACGTACTGGCATGGATCGAATTGCCCCCCGTGCTCGATGGCGTTCAACAGCATTTCGCGAAGAGCAGCCGCTACATTACCTTTTTCTGGCTCGGGCAGATCTGCGATTTCATTGAAGAACTGCAGCACTCTGTCTGCTGTCTTCCGGTCGCAACGTGCGGCCAGCCTAATCCACGCAGGCGTCGCCGACAGAACTTCAATTCCATCGTCCCAGCACGGTTCTTCAGCCGCAAGCCGCACCATGTCCGCAATCGAGCTCCAGCATAGTGGCTTCGAAAAATAGCTGAAAGCGTGTTCACGAATGGAGGCAATTACATCAGCTGGAGTGCTTTCATTGGTGAGAATGATTAGTCGCGTATGTGGTCGCACCGATCGAATTCTGCGCAGCAATTCTACGTCGGCCTTTCCCGATGTATTCTCTCCCGTAAGGACCAGGTCGAACGCTCTCGACTCGATTGAGGCGAGCGCCGCCACGTTGTCGCGTGCCCGCTCGATTTTCCAATCGGGAAGGATGGTCGCGACCGTGGCGGCGAAGTCGGGTTCTGGCCCGACGACGAGCGCGGTTCGTTGCGGAAACGAGCGAGGATCGTTACGCAGGGTCAAGTTGCAGGCAGGATGACTGGAGCCGGCCCTTCGGCAAACTGTCTATTCTGTCAGTGCGAACATCTGCGAAGGCCCAGATAACGTCCGCTACCGGACTTCAAATCTCCGCCGATAATTGCTTGCGCCTGCGCAACGACGCCCCTCACATCCCCCCGTAGATTTACCTTTTGGTCTTCTTCCCCGCTTCGCAAGCCCAAAACAGACCTGCCCGATTGCAGAGGTTAAATGCCAGAGATTCTTGGACCCGGAGACAGAGTGCCTAGTTCCGGGTTGTACAAAGTTGTCCATGCCGGAAAGCATGCACTGCCACACTACGTTACCGCCCTCTATGGCGACACATTCCCCCCATGCATTGAATGTGCCGATGGAGTCAGATTCGAGTTGGCCGTTGTAGCCGGATATATCGGTGCACACCCGCTCTTCATAAGCCCCAGAACCCGTAAGAATTAATAGACGTACCCCCGATGGCCAAACGATTTTCGAAAGCCGCGCATTCCGATCACCGCTAGAAAATGGCAGTACGAGGACGGTTTGACTGTTAGTTCTGGCAGTAGCAGGACAAGGCCATTTGACCCTAAGTTGATGCCTTAGATTGGGGGAACCCAGAAATGGGAAAAGGGGGAGTGATGAAAAGGATTGCAATCGCTTTTTTTGTAGTACCGGGAATCCTGTTGATATGCCCGCTCTTGCCAGCACAGCAACCTGCGACAGCAGCTTCAACCGACCAGTCCGTCGAACTCCTCCGGAAAGATCTCCGGTCCGAAAAGAAACAGATTGTCGCGGCAAACATGGTCCTGACTGAAGCCGAGGCACAGAAGTTTTGGCCGGTTTACGATCAATACACAGCCGAAGCAGCCAGGATCAACGATGCCAAACTCTCGGTCATAAAAGAATATGCTCAGAACTATGACAGCCTTACCGACGTCCAGGCTGCCGGCCTCGTAAAGAACTGGACCGCAGCCGACGAGTCAGCCGTGCAGTTGAGAATGAAATACCTTCCAATCTTCCAAAAGGTGCTGCCGGGGAAGAAGGTCGCGCGGTTCTTTCAAGTCGACCGGCGGATTGGGTCCGTAATGGATCTGCAGATCGCCTCTGAGGTCCCGCTGGTGGAACCCTGATTCTGCATTCAGATGCAAGGGCTACCCTGAAGTGAACCCTTTTTCACCGTGCGCATCCACGACGCCAGGAAAACAGCGAGGCGTTTACTTCTTCTGAGGCGGGTATTGTTTCATCAGTTTAGCGATGGCTTTATCGATCAGTTCGAGAGACTTCTTCTTGTTTTCCACCTCGAGCTTTTGTCTCACGGTGCCCGCCCAGACTATCTTATTGGATTCTCGGTCGACGAAACTCAGCACCAGCGTGCCTTCTGGAACATAAGATGACGTGAGGTTAGAAGAAGATCCGCCCGCTCCGGACCACATGGTGGCGTCCATTGCGGGCGGTGCTCCGCTATAGCTAGGCATGATCGGTGTCCCTGCGGCACTGCTAAGGCCAAATTCCATTCCGCCCGCTGGAATCAGGATTAGATCGCCATTGTTGTCCACCCTCTTTAGACCTTTTGCCTCTAGCTCATGATCGATGGAGCCGATAATGCTCGCATAGAGCAGCGGGCGCTTGGGAGGCAACGCCGGCTCACCCCATGTGTAGCTCGTATATTTGGAAAATTCCGTACTCTTGTCGTAGCCGACGCTTACCTTCTGAGCGAGCGCATTGGTTGTTGCAACTGCGGCAACCAAAAGAACCAGCCGAGGTTTGTTTAGAGCGAACTTCATACACTCTCCGACATACACAACGCTTGTTCCGTTCGGTTTTAGGGGACGGGAGTCACACGTTCAACTACGCTACCTGGGAGTCGATCTGTAGGCCCAGTTTTGGGAGTCCTGCGACATTAGCAAGATTAGTGAATCTCGGATCTTTTATTAATAGGTGCGTCGCCGCGTAAACCGTTAACGCTGCACAGTTGTGGATGCTCAACTTGCGCATAAGGTTCGCGCGGTGAGTATTGGCTGTTCGGTAGCTGATGCCGAGAATGTCTCCTACTTCCTTCGATGCTCTACCCTCTGCCAACAATTGCGCGACCTCTTGTTCCCTGAGCGTCAGATGGCGCGCGGTTGGCGCGTATTCAACGTAAGGACGAGCGGGGCGCAACTGATTGCCGATAGTGGCCGCCACAACTGAGCGGGAAAAGTAAAGTCGATCTTGCCGAAATGCCTCTGTTGCCTCAATGAGATCAGCAATTGGATCTGTCTTCAGCACCAGGCCTTTGACCCCGGCACACAAAAGTTGATAGACCATCGGGTCAGGCGGACGGTCGGCAAAAATGAGCACCCTCTGTCTAGGATGTCGTTTGAGAACACGCTTTGTCAGGATTACGCCGTTCGCGCCCGGTAACCAGGGATCCGCAATGATCATGTCGGGCCTCAATTCGTGCGCCTTCCGTATGGCATCGATGCCATTGACAGCTTCGCCGCACACGATTATGTCGTTGAGGCCCTGAAATGCCGCTTTTATTCCCAGTCGAACCAATACCTGATCATCTGCTACCAGTACTCGAAGACTCATGTGTTCTCCACGACGAAGATTGGGCAAGAAACGAATGCGAGGCTGCCGGAACTTATCGACCCCCACAACAGTTAAGTCGTGGGGGCCGTGAAGCCGACCCTCCCCCCGGAGAGCCAAGCAATGCCCCAGCTTGGCATCCATTCCTGTGCTGGGACACTGGAAGTTCTTCCAGTCGGGAACTAAAAACTCCTGAGCTTTGTGTGCATTTGCCGGCGTAACCAATCGCTCACGAGTAGACTCGTGCTTGTTTGCGACGATTTACATCTAGAAAGGGCCTGGACATAGACACAGATCTGCCCCAAAGCGCAGTTGCTCGCGGAGCTAGGCCGACAGCCTAGATACACGACACTAGAGCATCTCTAACCAGTATCTATCTGCCTGATTGAGGGAGCGGTCTCGAACCGCGATATCTGCATCCAGGCCCCGCGGGGCCGGC
Organism: Terriglobia bacterium; assembly: GCA_963812835.1. Taxonomy (GTDB): domain Bacteria; phylum Acidobacteriota; class Terriglobia; order Terriglobales; family Acidobacteriaceae; genus JAIQFF01. The sequence continues at coordinate 2,085,663 of CAWEWN010000002.1, read as the reverse complement.
AAAGGGTCATTCGGACGACCGGCCGTTGATCCCGGGCTCTAGTAAAACTGACAGTTGTACATCGTTCGCCCTCACTGCTAGTCTCCCGTTTCAACCTAAGGCCAGGAGTTCTTCATGTTGAATACGGCACCCATGAACCGGCGGACCACGGGACCACAAAAGCAAATGGATGCCACACTCTGGCACTGCGACCAGTGTAATTCGTTCGTTTCGATTCATTCAGCGTTAAAGGTAGACGATGCATTTTGTCCAGCCTGTGGCGAGACATCAATGGAGTTTTGCGGAAGTTTCGCTAGTGTTCTGGGGATTCAGTTCGCTGAGACTTGAGGCTTAAGCAGGGCCTCGCTCGCCACTTCAGTACAGCCGTCCCGATCGGACCACCGTAAAGATCGAATGATCATTCCGCCGAGGCCAAACTATCTGCGGGCCACTGGTCGTCGGTGCGATGCCAGGTTTTGTCCGGATTGTATCGCTCCATGTTTTTGGCAAGGTTAAGCGAGTCAGATCCCAGGTCTTTCTCGTAGACGACTCCGTCGTAGCTGACCATGAACGTCTTAACTCCCGTGACCCGGTACTCGGCCGGGACCGCAACCAGTGCGAAGCCGCCGATCATGATTCCATTGACCACATAGTCGAGTTGACCCAGCCGCGCTGCCGGACCCTGCCCCTTCAGAATTTTAAAGTAATACCCATGATACGGATCCGAGCGGCTGGTATAGCCTTCCTCGATGGCCTGTGCAACGGCCTCGCTGATGGGACCGCCCGGCGTACCATCTGAGTTTTTCCAGTAGAGACCATCGCGCTTTCCAGGAGTGCTGATGATCTTTTGCGCGTACTGATTGACTCCTGAATCGTCGTGAACTTGCGAGGCATATTCGTCCTGGGCCTCCACAAAGCCACGGCAGACTTGGATTGCATCAAGCTCGTTGGCTCCAATACGCCGGAAGAGAATTTCGTCTCGCCCTTGTTTAGAGTCAAAATGCCACTTCCCTTTTTGTTTGACAATCGGGACCGGAAGAGGCCAATCGTCATTGCCAACCGAGAGGACAGCCCGATTCTGGTTTCTCGGGTCTATGGTCACCAAATTCTTTTCGTGGGCCTTGGCAGCAAAGGCGGCAGCGTTGTTCTTATCGCGAACCGGATCGGCCGAGACGACGATGTCCTTGCCGTCCGGACCTAGAATCTGGAGCAAGGCGGGGACGTCATAGCTTTCCGTTGCCTGGATCAGAGCTTCGGCAGCTTGTTGAGGATTGTCAAACGACTTCGCAGAAGTTTGTGCGGGTCCCTTCGAGCCCGACTGTGTTTGTGCGTTGAGAGGCATCACCGGGATACACGCCAGGATGGCCGCAAGTACGACGGGTAGGATGCATGTGATGACGTTAGTTCGTTGTGATCTCATGTGTTCCTCCTTCTTAGTCATGACTTACCTCCTTCTCCCGCCGCCGCCGCGGGAGCCTCCCATGCTTGATGAGCCGCGGGAACTGCTGCTGCGTGCGCTGCTACCGCTGTACCCTCCGGCGCCGCCTCCCAGTCCAGTGGAACTGCGGGATCCTCCACCACTGGGAACGGCGCGGTTCCCGACACGGTCTCCACCTCCTCCGCCCCCGCCACGATTTGCACTGGCATTGCCGCCTCCCGCGCTACGGTTGCTGGCGTCTCTCCCACCGCCGCTCCGATCAGCGGCCGATCCCTGCTGTCGGTTTCCCGAGGCACTCCGGTTGCCGGCGCCGGCCTGTTGCTGGCCGCTTCGTTGTGCCTGGTTCTGACGTGCCTGCGTTTGCCGACTGGCCATTGAATCTCCGCGAGCTGTGCCACCATACTGGTTGGCCGTCGCCTTGTTTGAGTAGGGGGCGCCTCCCCGGTGTTGTGGATTATGCTGCCAGGTATTGCCGCCTGAACGATTGGCGGTGTTCTGCCGATTATTGACGTTCTGCCGGTTGGAGTTGTTTACAAATGTGTTGTTATTATTGATGTTGATATTGTTGTTCCCGCCGCCCCAGTTGTTGTTGTACCCCCAGCCCCCGCCCCAGGCCGCACCCATTGCCATCCCAACACCAAATGAAATTGCCATACCCGCGGCGTAATACCCCACCGGCGGATAAACAATGGGTGGGTACGGATAGACCGGCGCGCCGTACACCACGGTGGGGTTGTAACTGGGAACATAAACAACTTGCGGATTGGCCTGCTCGATCACGATCACCTGCTTGCTTTCGACTACTTTGGTTTCCACTTTCTGCTGCTCAGTGGATTTCAGGTTTCCCGATTCGTTGGCCTTCTTGCGCATGCGTTGCACGGCGTCCATGACATCGCCCTGTTGCGCCAGAAAAGCGTTGCCGAGGTCCGTGGTCCATTTGATGTTTTCGGCCATTTGCTTGACCACTTCCGGAAGTGCTGCCATCGCCTGAATGCTTGGATCCCAGTCTTGCTTTTTGACGGCGTCTGCCAGGGCTTTGTCTTTCAGCCCCTTGTTTTTCTCCAACCACTGCTGAAGCTGGATTATTTCAAGAGGATAAGTGGAAGCCACCAGCGTCTGACTCAACATGGGGTCGGGGTAGAGCGCGATCGGAGCCACCAGGGAATCAAGCTGTTCTGGCGGTATGGGGGCCGCGTCTTGTGTTGCGGGGGCGGCCTGCGGTGATGCAGGATTCGCGAACACACTCATGTCGCCCGGCACCAACATCGCCGCACACAGGATGGCCACTAGATTTCGCAGGTTGCGAATGACAAGATCTGCCCAGGCAACGCTCATAGTTTTTCTCCCCGGACCTATAGCATGATTGCTCGCGACATTGCGGCCCGCGACTGCCAAATTTGACAGTCTCTTCAACTGTGGCCAAAACATTTGGAGGAATCGGAAACTGTATTCTCCGCGATAAACTCGGTCCGCCGACCCTAGTCAGTGGGTTCCGCCGCCAAGGCTGGGAATTCTTGATGGTGTGGCGGATCTCCACGTCTACAAGCACCTGCTAGAGGAACGATGCCGGTTTTGTTGATCCCGAAAGGAATGTAACCTTTAGTTATCGCGTCGTTTTAGGGTTGGGCGCTGATCGTCATCACCGGAGGAGTCGCCCTCTTCGCCGGGCGGACGTTGAAGAGTCGGGCGATCTGCCCCCTGCCCGCTTGCCCGATTGTTGTGGAAGATTGTTAGGCGTGATTTCACTTCGGCGAACTCCGAGGTCGATAAAAGATAGGTTTCGCGGGCCGGAAGTATCTCGTCGATCTCTCGTTGGGTCTTTCTTATTCGATCGGAGGTTTGTGGATGAGTGGAGAAGGCCTTGGCTACGAATCCGGGCTTTTGCCTTTCTTCCGACTGCACTCGCTCAAAAAATGAGATGAGTGCTTGAGGATCGTAGCCCGTCTTGTAGAGGTATTCCACGCCGAGGTAGTCAGCCTCGGCCTCGAAGCTTCGCTCAAACTTGGTCGTGCTAAACGGTATCGCAAGCCCAACCGCCTCCCGAACTGCAAGACCTACACCGCCGCCGACAAAAATGAGCGGAATAGAAGCCAGGTTAAAGATTTGAGTTCGAGTCATCTGCCTGGTAGCGTGGCGTGCGGCAACATGGGCAATCTCGTGAGCCATCACACCGGCCAATTCCGCTTCGTTCTCTGCCGCGAGGATGACGCCGTAGTTCACGAACAGAAATCCACCTGGGAAAGCGAAGGCATTGATATCCTCGGAGTCAATCACTTTAATCGTGAACGGCACCTTGGCGTCGGAGTTGCTGATTAGATTTTGGGCGATACGGTTCACATACTCTGTAACTACTGGATCTTCGACAAGCTTTATGGTGGCCTCAACTTCCTGGGAGTACTCGCGGCCAATTCCTATTTCAGATTCCAGCGAGTACCAGTTTCCTATGCCCCGCCCGCCAATCTTCCGATTGCCAATGGCTTGAATGTCGTCTTTTCCGCCGTTGTGCTTCCGCTTCTGGATTTGAGGGGCTTCCGGACCTGGCACCTGCGCCATTAGCACTGGAAGTGTAGAGAACAAACAACCTAGAACAAACAGGGGTGCCCACCTTACGCATCTCATATGCGACCCCCTCCGATTGACGTTCGTGTTCGTGAAAGTGCACCGACCTTCCCGGTCTCCTCAATCTGAATCTTTCGGGGTGAGCGGAAAAGCGCCGTCCCAACACTTTCCCTTCAGTTTCTCGAGTGGGTATGGCGAACCTACCTTAGATATCTGTCGTAGATCGTTGAACTGTCAAAACTGATAGCGGCGCTGGCAAATCAGAAAAATGGCAGTCTCCAGCATCACTTGACGGAATATCCGCGGGCCTCCATACATGCCGAGAACGCCCTCTTGAACGTATCCAACGCTCCCTGGTGCTTGGCGTTGGCATCCGCCTGGGCCTGCTGTTGCGCCTGAGCAGTTTGGTCGGCCGCTTGTTGTTGGGCTCCCTGCTGAGCTTTTTTCTGCTGGCGCCTGCCGCGCACAGCTCCGGCGGTTGCGCCAATGGCTGCGCCCGTGCCGGCATCCCCAGCGATCGCACCAATGGCTGCTCCTCCGGCGGCGCCTTTAGCAGAACCCTTGACTGCTCCTCCCTTCGGTGTCGCTGCACCCGCCTGTTGCGCAGCCTGCTTTTGAGCAGCTTGCTGCTCCTCTGCGGTGGGTGCCGCGGGTGGTGGGGCTTGCGGGTCTACACCTGTGGCCTGCTTGCCCGAGCTGTAGCAATCGTTTTCATCTTTCATTTGCTGTTCAGGGACCTGTTGCTTCATCGGATAAGCAAACAGGCCAACGCTTTTTGCAGGAGACGATGCAGAAGATTGAGGCGATGGAGCTTGCTGCAGTGCGAAGAAAGCAACAAGAGTCAATATCGGCAATATCACTAAAGATTTCATTGGATTCTCTTTCTTCCGCACGGGTTCTCTGTCCATGCAGGCCAGTCCGGACTTTGTACCGCTTAACACCGAAGAAGGTACTGGCAAAAGCGACAGTTCCTAAGGATGAAAAAGCGCGAGAAGAATAAAACAGCGAATTCTGCAGGCCGACCCACCAGACGAAGGTCTACAACCGACAAGAAGGTCTACAACCGACAAGGGAGATATTCATGAAGCCGAGCGAGAAGGCCCCAATTGCATACATCGAAACAAAAGAGCAGAAACGCCTGAACGAGGCCCGTGAGACCGGCGTACCTTGGAAAAAATGGGGGCCGTATCTAAGTGAACGTCAGTGGGGGACGGTCCGTGAAGACTACAGTCAGGACGGAAATGCGTGGAGCTACTTCAATCACGATCAGGCGCGCTCACGCGCTTATCGTTGGGGTGAAGATGGTCTGGCGGGAATCTCAGATGATAAGCAACAACTGTGCTTCGCGATCGCATTGTGGAACGGCCGGGATCCGATCCTGAAAGAGCGCCTGTTCGGCCTGACCAATAGCGAGGGCAATCACGGCGAGGATGTGAAGGAGTACTACTTTTACCTCGACAGCACGCCGACGCACTCATACATGAAATATCTATATAAGTACCCGCAGGGAGAGTTTCCATACGAAGACCTCATCAAGAAGAACCGGGAGCGATCACGCGAAGAGTTGGAATATGAACTGCTGGACACTGGGATATTTGATGCCGATCGATATTTCGATATCTTCGTCGAATACGCTAAAGGAGATCCGGAAGACATTCTCATCAAGATCTCAGTTCACAACCGCGGCCCCGAACCGGCGGAGCTTCATCTGCTTCCGACAGTATGGTTTCGCAACACCTGGTCGTGGGAAAAGGATGCAGGCAAGCCTTCCCTGCGCCAGGGAAACAACGGAACAGTACTAGCCTCACACCCCACGCTGGGCGAGCGCACGCTTCAGTGTGAAGGGAACCCCGACCTCCTGTTCACGGAAAATGAGTCCAATGCCTACCGCCTCTGGGGGCAGTCGAATCCATCTCCATATGTGAAGGACGCATTTCACGAGTACGTAGTCTCGGGAAGACAGGGAGCCGTGAGTCCACACAAAGCGGGCACGAAAGCGGCTGCCCACTGTCGCTTCGAAGTGCCGGCACACGGCAGCCAGGTTGTTAGACTGCGACTGGGTGCGAAGCCAACAGCTGACACCTTCGATACCTTTGACCAGGTCTTTGCCGCGCGACTCACGGATGCGAATGAGTTTTATGACAGGATCACTCCGGGCTCGTTGAGCGACGACGAACGTCGCGTACATCGCCAGGCGCTGGCCGGAATGCTGTGGACCAAGCAGTACTACTACTTCGATCTCGACCGCTGGCTGGAGGAGCACGATGCTCATCCTCTGATGGGATCGGGCAAACGGAGTGTTCGTAATTCCGAATGGTTCCACATGCTGAACAGCGACATCATTTCCATGCCTGACAAATGGGAGTATCCCTGGTACGCGGCATGGGATCTCGCCTTTCACACTCTTGCACTATCGCTGGTGGACTTCGATTTTGCCAAAGACCAGCTTCTGCTTATGCTGAGGAATCTTTACGCGCATCCGAATGGGCAGATCCCAGCATACGAATGGAACTTCAGTGACGTAAACCCGCCCGTGCATGCCTGGGCAACTCTATTTCTCTACAACATTGAAAAGACGCTAGGCCGGGCAGATTTCCGCTTTCTGGAGCGGTCGTTTCAAGGCCTGATGCAGAATTTCAACTGGTGGGTCAACCGCAAAGATCCACAGGGAAAGAACGTTTTCGCCGGAGGTTTTCTCGGGCTGGACAACATTGGCGTGTTTCGATCGCAGTTCTCCGCTCCCGACGGGCGGACATCTTGATCAAGCCGACGGCACTGCCTGGATGGCCTTCTACTGCCAGAACATGCTGGAGATCGCCTTGATTCTGGCGGACTACGACTCCATGTATGAGGAAATCGCCTACCGGTTCCTCGAGCACTTCCTCTGGATCACATACGCCATGGACCGGATCGGAGACCACCACGACGAAATGTGGGACAAAGAGGACGGGTTCTTCTACGATCTGCTCCATTTTCCCAATGGCGATACCAAGCAATTAAAAGTACGCTCGATGGTCGGGCTGCTGCCGCTGTGCGCCTCGACTGTGTTCGAATCGGGCGCCGCGGCGCGCCATCCCCGAATGTTGGAATTGGTCGAACTATTCAGAAAGCGCCACCCGGATCTTCTGAAGCATATCGCTCCGGCTGATGGTAAGTTCAAAGGATACGCTGACCGTCGGCTCTTATCGGTTTGCAACAGGGAGAAGATCGAAAGGATCTTGGCTTCCTTGCTTGACGAGAACGAGTTCCTCAGCCCCTACGGTATACGGTCTCTGTCGCGCTACCACCTAGACCATCCATTCATATTCAACCTCGACGGGCATAATTTCGAAGTTCAGTATCTGCCGGCGGAGTCAAACACAGGAATGTTCGGAGGCAATTCCAACTGGCGAGGGCCCATATGGATGCCGGTGAACGTTCTATTGGTCCGGGGTCTGCTGAACCTCTACCAGTTCTACGGCGATGACTTCAAGGTCCAATGTCCCACTGGTTCGGGAAAATATATGACCTTGTTCGAAGTAGCAAAAGAGATCAGCACCAGGCTCTCGGCGATTTTTCTTCGCGATGAGAGCGGCAAACGGCCGGTCTACGGGGGGACTAAGAAGTTCCAGGACGATCCGCACTGGAAAGACTACATCCTCTTCTACGAGTATTTCCACGGGGACAACGGCGCCGGGCTTGGGGCAAGCCACCAGACCGGATGGACGGGAACGATCGCACGCTCGCTCGATTTGTTCGCACGTCTGAGACCTGCCGACATGCTCACAACAGCCAAATCAGACCTGATCGCTGAAATCACGCGCCATCAGGTCGCAGGTTAAATGGTACTTACACGCCTGAGGAAGGAAGGAGCGAGTGCAGTCGGACGATGAGCACACAGGGCGCGGCCGGTCCGTTCGGCGCTCCCGATCATTACTTGATTACCGCGGCTTCTGCCTTAAATGATTTCTATCTCTCGCAGTTCAGTCTTGACCGTGGCCGTCATTGCGGTACTTCTCGCCGCACTGCCGGGCACGATCTGGAGGATCATACAAACCGGCAACCCGTACTTGTTTACTCACGATTTCTTTGTCGACATGTTCGCACGTCTTTCTGGCCCTGGAAGGATGCGGTTTGTCCTGCAGCCCACAGTGGCGATCATACTCGGGGCGCGCGGCGGGGTTAAGGACGCCCGCGCAGGGCTGCCTCCTTTTATTCATGCGGTGGTTTTGAATGGCGCCCACCGGCTGAGGCTGTTGCGAAATATGTTCTCCTCCATTCGCGACCTGGTAGCGCTGGCCATTCTTGCAGATGTCGTATCGCAATATCTCATCTTTCGCGAAATTCATCCCGGGGCAGCGTTGTTGCTCGGCCCGGTCCTCATCACAGTCCCCTACGCGTTGTCTCGGACATTTGCGAATAGCATTGTGCGCCGGTGGATTGATCAAATGCCGGCCACGCCCTCAAGCTAACCCGACTATTTCATGCCATCACGGAGGTCGACCAGGAGTTGATCGGCGGTCTCGAGTCGGATCAGACCCGCGCGCGGGTACTCAGCGTCGAGCATGACGTAGACGATGATGACCGTTATGACCGTGAAGCCGAAGATGTGAAGCCAACTACGGTGTTGGGCGCTTGACATCCGATAACCGGCCAGCAGGGAGCAGATGAGACCCAGACCGAACAAAAGCGCGTAGACGATTCTCGGGGGGTGGGTTTGGAGTGCCATCGCGCGCGTGGTAGAGATGTCGATCATGTTGTTGAGCGCAGGAAGCAGTAGCTTGCCCGCGTCGGGATGAGACTTCGGGAGTTGTGTAGCGGCCACTGCTTCCGTCCAAATCTCTTCCTGGAGCTTCTTGGATTTGGCCATTTCCGGCTTGGCTGCCTCCATATTTGGCAGCTTGCGATAGGTCTCCAACCGAGAGTCCAAGTACTGACGAAATAACTCTTGCAATGCGGACTGTGCCTCCTGGGGCACCAGGCGCAACCGCAGATACGCAGTTTCGATAGCGTTGACTTCCTCGGCGATCAACATCCGTTTCTCGCTGAACCGCGTCGCCGCTCCCGAGAAGGTGAATGCCACCATCAAGCCAAACAGGGCGAACACGGCACCTTCGACCGTGCCCAGGCTGCCCCGCTCACCTTCCGACTCTTTGGGCCGACGCCGGACACCATAACGACGGCCGGCTTCCAGCAGGATCAGCATGCCAAAAAACAGCAGCACAGCGTAAAGTAACGCGGAAATGGGAGGTTCCATGAGACCTGCTCCTTTTGCGATTCATTGAGTCCAACTATTGTCCGTTCAGCGACTGAGCGAGGCTTTCCAGATTTTGCGGACGCACGCGAATCACGCCTCCACGCGGGCTGTCTATGTCGGATATGAGAAAGAACGAGGTAGACAGCGCCAGCGGCAAGACCAGGAAAAGGATGATCCCCCTCCGATGCGCGCCATAGCCGATCAACAGGTTGCAAAAAATTGCGATGGCGACCATCAGACACCACGCCGCCCGGGGAATACGGTTCCACCACGCAGCCTGCGTGTATCCCCTGGTATTCAAAACGTCGTTCATTCCTTGAGCCACGAGGGCCATGACCGGGTTGGGCTGCGCCGCAGCTGCGGCCTGCACGGTGGACCACAGCTCGACTTCCAGCGCAGCGGTATCCTTGTCGATCTCTTCTAGCTGGCGTTCATCGTGAGATTCATAGAACAACACACGCTGGTGTAAGTACTGTCTCAGGAGCTCACGCACTCTTTCCGTGTTGGCGGCGGGTAGCAAAGCGGCACGGACGTGCTCGGTCCCGATCGCGTTGGCCTCCTCCGCCTCGTAGTTTTTTCGCTGATCGTACCGGCTGACGGCCATGGAAAAGCTGAACGCGATGATAAGGCCGAGCAAGGTCAGGGTAGCGGTCAGTACAGTAGCTAAGTCTGTCCGCTCAACTTCTTCCAGGGGTCGTGACCTATTGCGCCAAAAAACGCCGATCTGCGCCGAGAGCCACAATACGACCAGAGACAACACGAAAACGAGAAGTGGAAAGTCTCTTATCATCCTCATACGTTGTTCCTCGAAAGCTCATGGCTCCAGGCAATGCCACTCCATGAGCCTCTTGTCACCGCTCATTTGTTATCAGAACGCAATTCCGTGTCCTAGTTCGGCCTGCCCACCCACGAGTACTGCCAAGCCACGGACACATTTTGGTAGTTCCCGCCATACAGGATGTACGCGCCCCGGTTGTAGCTGAACTTCAGAGACTGGTGTCGGCTCACGGGAATAGCGACTGTGCCTCCAATGCGTGAGTTCCTCTGCAACGTGCCGGAGTTTTCAATCCCGTTCAAGGTCGTACGGCCTCCAGTCCAGAAATTGCCGTCCAACGAAGCCCAAAGGCGAGCCTTTACGTCGTAGCTCAGGTGTCCTTCGAACGCAAACGTAGGGCTCTTGTTTTTGCGTATTGGTGGCCTGAGAAACCTGATTGCGCGAGAAGAAGTCATCGTTAGTAGTGAAAAACCACACGGCTCCGTAGGTATCGAGGACCCAGTGGGCCCATCGTTGAGAAAGGCCGAACTCCGGCTTGAAGGCCCAGCGATTTGCACCATAGTTGATCAATTTCGTTGGGTCGTATTGCCCGCTTGGAGCCACCACCTTGAAGCTCACTCCCAACAGCGTCCGCTGCCGCCACTTGCGAAAATCGTTCACGTCCATCGCGGGCCCGCCTTTCAAGTTAACTGACAAACGGAACGAGGAATCCAGCATGCCCGAGCGATAGGCTCGAGCCTCAGCGCCAGTCACCGTGCCCCGAAAGTTCCCGACTCCGTAAGGTAGCGATGCTGTGATGTTTGCCGAGCGTCCGAAAAAGCGAAGGGAGTGGGTCAGGCTAAGGACCGTCACATTCACTTTCGCCGTGGCGCCCGTGATCGGGACCGCCCCATCGAAGATGATGTTGCCGCTGAAGAACGAATAGCTGAGGGTGATCGCGTTTGAGTGCACGGGGGTGATGAGATAAGCCCGCGGAGCCAGGTCCTGGGCCAGGCTGTGAGTCCAGGAAAGGACGACACAGGAGAGCAAGGTCCATCGGCAAAACTTCATGCACGGCATCGCTTTCCGCCGCCTTGCGTCAAGCGCCGCCTCGTCTACAGACCTTTGATGACCACCGCGGTCAGGTCATCCTGCTGCTTGGTTCCGTTGGAAAACCTGGTGACGGCGTCGTACAGGTGCGAAATGATCTCTGAGGCAGCCAAGTCTCGTGAGTCTCGCATTGTTCGTTCAATTCTTTGCACCCCAAATTGTTCCCCCTGATCGTTCTCCCATTCAAAGAATCCGTCCGTGGCCAGGAGTATCAGATCCCCCGCATGAAGCTGAAGATGCGCCGGGGGATCGGATTGGAACCCGGGGCGAATTCCAAAAGGGAGGGCGTGCGCATTCATTGTCGTAAACCGATCCTCTGGACGCGAATATAGAAAGAGGGGACCGTGGCCGGCGGAGAGCATCTCCACCTCCGGACACCCGGGACAACAAGCGGCGGCAACGAAGGTGACGAAGCGGCCGGTAGTGAGATCAGCACCTAGCTCCTGATTGATGTGTTCGAAAGCAGCTGGAAGGTCCTGAGCGATGCTGAAATTGGATCGCGCATACGCGTGGCACACGGCGGCGAGTAGCGCAGGACCAATCCCGTGCCCGGTGACGTCCGCGAGACTGACAACCACTCTTCCATTTGGCAGGATCGTCCAATCAAAGTAATCGCCCCCGGTGTCATCGGCCGGCTGATTCCAACCTGCAATATCGAACCCCACGATTTGAGGCCGTCCCTTGGGGAAGAAGTGACTGTTGGATGGAACGGGCTACTTCCAGGTCGTGCTGGATGCCCTCCAGCTTTTGCTTCGTCTCTGCCTCACGAAGAGCTGACTGGACATGCTTACGGATCTCTCTCGCAACGGCGCCTGCGACCAGTCCTGCCAGAAGAAGCGTTATTGCATAGAGGCTGACGCTGGTTTGCGTCACGGGAGCTGGCACACCGGGAATAGGAGGCCGCCAACCGAGATACAAAGCCGCACAAATATAGGAGACAGCAGCAACGACACCGGAGAGTGCGCAGATACCAGGGTTCAGCCTCAGGGTGGACAAGTATAATAAGGATAAAGAAAACCAACACCGCCGGGGTGGCCAGAGGGCGGTATGCGATCTCAACCCGAGCGCTGGTAAGAAAGGCGATCGCTAGTGCCGGGATCGATGTCTCCAGGATCGTGCTCAGGATCCAAAACCGCGGCCCAAGATTGATGTTTGACTTCAAGGCGAGACCTACCTTGCGCAGCATCCAAAACTCATAAGCCATAACGAGGGCAACCAGGAAAAAGGTCCATACCCAGGAAGTGGCCTCCACCGTGTGAATGACAAATACGCGGACAACACTCACGATGACGAGGATGGTCATGAAACCCAGCACGCCAAGGATGCGGAGGCGTTCGCTCTGCAACGCAGCGTTCTGGAAGGCGGGCGACTTGATCTGTTCTTGGGACATGTCTAATTCGGAACAATCAGGCGCCAAGGTTGCGGAAAAGCATGACTACAGATCGTCCCTCCACCCGGTATTTGTCGCCTGAAATGGCAGGTGCCTTTTGCCATTCGACGATGTCCAGAGGTGACTGGAGAGCGGTATTGATCCAACGGTGCCATGGATCGCCACCGCGATCATCCGTTGGCGGTAATTCGAAGTCGAGAGCGTTCCAATACCCATTCGTCATTAGATAAAAAAGCAGTTTCTGTTTCATAAGCTCAGCCTCCAGTGCCAGGCTGTGCGACCACTCACTCCAGTCCGGTTGCTCGAGCTTCACACCGTGCCAGGCCTTGCGCGCCTCGCGAAGCATCTGGTCTAAGCTTTTACGCTGTTGTTCCGCCTCCACGTCGCGCAGCAGACGCCGGGCAATCAGGAGCTTTACAAAGCGATGAACATCGGCGTGCTTCTCCAGGAGATCCCAGTCCATCCAGTTGTTGGCGTTGTCATGGCAATAGGCGTTGTTGTTGCCGCCCTGGGTACGCCGCATCTCGTCTCCCATGAGAATCATCGGCATGCCCAGTGAAAGCATGGTTATCGTGAAAAAGTTCTTTACCTGTTGATTCCGCAGGTGCTCGACTGCTGGATCTTCAGTTGGTCCCTCCACCCCGCAGTTCCAGCTTCGGTTGTCATTGCTGCCGTCGCGATTGTTCTCGAGGTTTGCCTCATTGTGTTTTTGATCGTAGGAGACAAGGTCGTTCAGGCTAAAGCCGTCATGGCAAGTCACGAAATTAATACTCTGTTCCATCTCGCGCCGCTTGTGAGCATAGATCTCGGGGCTTCCGAGTATCCGGTCGGCAAAGCGAGTGACTGTCCCCTGCTCGCCGCGGAAGAAGCTTCGGACATCGTCGCGAAATCGTCCATTCCATTCTTTCCAGCTGTCGCCGATGAAACTTCCCACTTGGTAAAGGCCGGCAGCATCCCAGGCTTCAGCGATGAGCTTTGTACCCGCGAGCGTTGGGTCCGACTCGATGTCCCACAGCACGGGCGGCGTCGCCATGGGGTGACCGGACGAATCGCGCGAGAGAACCGAGGCGAGATCGAACCGGAACCCGTCAACATGCATCTCGCCAACCCAATAGCGCAAGCTATCGACAATCATCCGCCGAACAATGGGATGATTGGAGTTGAGAGTGTTGCCACAGCCGGTGTAGTTGGCGTACTTCGAAAGGTCCTGTTCCAGTATGTAATAGGCGGCGTTGTCAAAACCGCGGAAACTCAAAGTCGGCCCGTCGTGACCGCCTTCGGCAGTGTGGTTGAAAACGACGTCGAGAATCACTTCTATGCCCGCGCGATGCAGTGCTTTCACCATATCGCGGAATTCGTTGACGGGGCCAAGTGGATCCTGCTTCGAGCTGTAGGCCTGATGTGGCGCGAAAAACGACACCGGAGCGTATCCCCAGTAGTTGACGAGTCCGACTGGGCAGTCCTGAGGATCGAACTGGAAAACGGGGAGTAATTCGACAGCGGTGATGCCGAGATCGCAAAGATATGGGATCTTTTCGATTAAGCCCGCATACGTGCCGCGAAGCTTCTCTGTGACGCCTGAACTGGGGTGTCGAGTGAAACCGCGGACATGCATTTCGTAGACGACCGTCCGTGAAGAAGGTCTTGCCAGCGGCACGTCCCCTTCCCAATCGTAGGCACGTGAATCGACAACCACGCTCTTCATGGCTGTGGCTGCATTGTCACCTTCTTCACTCGCAGCGTCACGACTGTAGTCTTTGGGAACAACAACGCCGCGGCCGTAGGGATCCAGCAGTAGTTTGTCGGGATCAAATCGCAATCCCGTGCCTGGATCGAATGTTCCATGTACACGATAAGCATAGATCTGCCCTGCCCGGGCGCCCGGGACGAATGCGTGCCAGTAGTGGTACGTACGATTAGTGATGGGATCAATTGCAATGACTCGCTCCGGCGTGCCATCGTCCTCCCGTTCAAAGAACAACAATTCGATCCTTGAAGCCTGACGGGAATAAACACTGAAATTGACGCCGTCAGCTTTCACAGTGGCGCCAAGGGGAGAGCTTTGGCCGGTGGTTGTGCTGAGGGCTGTCCTTTCTCTTTCGAGCAACCTAGTGAGCGCCACAGTATCGGTTTCGCTCTCAAGAGCGACGTGCATAACTCAACTCCTTGCTCAATTGTTTCTCCCTTACTCGCCGACAACGGCGGATTAGAGCGTTCGTGGAGGTATCGTGCTCAAGATGAGGTTCTTCTAAACTCTCCAGTTCGGGGATGATCTGTTGAGCCAACACCTTGCCCAACTCGACGCCCCACTGGTCGAACGAATTAATGTTCCAAATCACGCCCTGAGTGAAAACAGCATGTTCGTATAGGGCTACGAGTTTGCCGAGCGTGGTCGGCGTCAGCCGTTCAACCAGGATGGTGTTCGACGGTCTGTTTCCTTCGAAGACGCGATGCGGCACAAGCCACTCCGGAATTCCTTCGGCCTTGACCTGCTCCTGGGTCTTGCCGAAGGCCAGGGCCTCAGCCTGCGCGAAGACATTGGCAAGAAGGATGTCGTGTTGGTGCCCAAGCGGATTGAGCGACTGTTCGAAGGCGATAAAGTCACAAGGTATGAGTCGCGTTCCCTGATGAAGCAGCTGATAAAACGAGTGCTGACCGTTCGTGCCTGGCTCGCCCCAATAGACCGGGCTGGTTGCATGCGTGACTTCGGTTCCAATCAGCGTGACGTGCTTACCATTGCTCTCCATCGTTAACTGCTGCAGGTACGCAGAGAATCGATTCAGATAGCGGTCATAGGGCAGAACCGCAACCGTCTGGGCGCCAAAATAGTTGTTGTACCAGACGGCGAGCAGGCCCATCAGCACAGGGAGGTTGCGCTCGAAGGGTGTGGTCATGAAGTGCGTGTCCATCTGGCGGAAACCACTCAGCATGGCGCGAAAATTTTCCGAACCTATGGCTAGCATCGTGGAGAGTCCAACCGCCGAAGCCAGGGAGTAGCGTCCGCCGACCCAGTCCCAAGTCTCGAACATGTTTGCGGTATCAATGCCAAACTTCGCCACTTCCGCCGCATTGGTAGAGACTGCAACAAAGTGCTTGGAAACGGAATTCTCCTCGCCAGCGAAACCCGCAATGAGCCAGCCACGGGCGGCGTGCGCGTTGGTCATTGTTTCAAGCGTGGTAAAGCTTTTCGAACAGATGATGAACAGGGTCTCCGACGGCTCCAGGTCACGAACTGCTTCGACAAAATCGCTGCCGTCAACGTTGGAGACGAAACGGAACTTGATTGAACGTTCGCTGTAGTACTTCAGCGCTTCATATGCCATCGCAGGCCCCAGATCGGAGCCGCCGATGCCGATGTTGACGACGTTGCGAATGGGCTTACCACTGTGGCCTTTCCATTCACCGTTGCGGACACGGGCACAAAAGTGACTCATCTTATCGAGTACCGCGTGCACCCGTGGGATCACGTTTTCGGAATCAACGAAGATGGATGCGCCGGTTGGAGCACGGAGCGCCACGTGCAAGACTGCCCGCTCTTCAGTGTTGTTGATCTTTGCCCCTCGAAACATGGCGTCGATTCGCGACTGCAGACCCGACTCTTCCGCAAGTTGTGTAAGGAGCTTGAGGGTGTGGTCTGTGATCCGATTCTTCGAGTAGTCCAGGTAGACGCCTGCACCCTGGGCGACCATTCGTTCTCCACGGGTCGGATCATTGGCAAAGAGATCGCGGAGATGCAGGTCCCGGACCCTCTTGTAATGGGTTTCAAGCGCTTTCCATACCGGCCGCCTCATGTGCAGCTCACTGCCAGCCTGTGGGTGTGCTGCCATACGCTCTCCCCTTTCGTTGCCTCAAGCCTTTGAGGTGCTCACTCAGCTGGCGATCTGGTTATGCCGCTAAGTTCTCCCGCAATTGACCACCAGTTTCTGACCGCGGTTCTTACGGCACCGGACATGGTTTCACTTTCCAGATTTCGGATGCATACTCCGCAATCGTGCGGTCACTGGAAAATTTCCCGGAACCTGCCACATTCAGAATGGCGATCCGCGCCCACGCATCGGCATCGGAATAAAGTTTTACGGCCCGTTGATGTGCCTGGAGGTAGGAGGTCAGGTCCGCCAAATGCATGTAATGGTCGCCACCGGTCAAAAGGGTTTCGCGCAGCGGTTCGAACAGGCCAGGTTCGTAGCGGCTGAAGTGATTGGAGAAGATCAGGTCCAGCGCGGCACGGGTTTCAGGTTCGTTCTCGTAGTGCCAGTAAGGGCTGTACCATCCGCGGCTGTTGGCGACTTGGTCTGCCGTTAAACCGAAGAGAAAAAAGTTCTCCTCGCCAGCCTCTTCTGCCATCTCGATAGTCGCACCATCCCTGGTACCAACGGTGAGAGCGCCGTTCATCATGAACTTCATGTTGCTGGTGCCGCTGGCCTCATAGCCAGCGGTCGATATCTGGTTGGATACATCGCAGGCTGGTATCAGCTTCTCGGCCATCGAAACGCAGTACTCGGGAAGAAAAAGAACTTTGAGCCGCCCTCGCACGGCGGGGTCCCCGTCGAGCGTTCCCGCAACATTGTTGATGAACTTGATGATGAGCTTGGCGAGGCGGTATGCAGGGGCCGCCTTGCCAGCAAACAGAAAGGTCGTTGGGACCATGTCTAAATCAGGGTTACTACGCAACCGGTTATAAAGCACGACAATGCGCAAGGCATTCAGCAGCTGCCGCTTGTATTCGTGAATGCGTTTGACTTGCGAATCGAATATTGTTTCCGGGTCAACCGTAAGCCCTGAGGTGGATTTGAGCCAATTGGCAAACTCTACCTTGGCTTTGTGTTTGGCCTTGAGAAAGCTCTCACGGAAGCTCTTGTCGTAGGCGAAGGTTTCGAGGCGGCGGAGTTGGCCAAGGTCCGTGATCCAGGACTCCCCGATGGCATCTTTGATCACCGACACCAGGCCGTCGTTCGCCAGCAGCAGCCAGCGTCGTGGGGTTACGCCGTTGGTCTTGTTGTTAAAACGTTCCGGAAACATTTCGGAGAGATCTTTCACTGTGGTCGTACGCAATAACTGAGAATGGATCGCGGCCACTCCATTGGTGCTGTGCGAACCGACGATTGCAAGGTTTGCCATCCGGATTTGGCCTGGCTCGCTTCCCTCTACGAGACCTATTTTTCTAACCCGGTCTTCCTGTCCGGGAAAGCGGCTACGGGCTTCATCAAGAAGGCGCCGATTAATCTCAAGAATGATTTCCAAGTGTCTCGGGAGGATCGTTTCAAACCAGGTTATCGGCCACTTCTCCAGGGCTTCGGGAAGAAGAGTGTGGTTGGTGTAAGCAAAGGTTTCTTGTGTAAGGGCCCAGGACTCTTCCCAACCGAGATGCGCTTCATCGAGCAGAATTCGCATCAATTCGGGGATAGCCAGCGCTGGGTGGGTGTCATTGAGTTGAATAGCAACCTTCTCTGGGAGCACGCGCCAATCGTTGTTGGTGCGCCGGAAGCGTCTGACCAGGTCAGCCAGCGACGCGGCGACCAGGAAATACTGCTGCACGAAGCGCAGGGCCTGCCCCTTGCTGGTAGAGTCGTCTGGATACAATACCCGGGTGACGGATTCTGCACTGAGCGTCTCAGCCAACGCGGCGACGAAGTCGCCGCTACTGAATTCCTGAAAGTCGAAGTAGTCAGGAGCAGCAGCACCCCAAAGTCGTAACGTGTTGATGGTCTTGCCGCCGTAGCCAACGACTGGCCGATCAAAAGGAATACCAATCAGACTCGAGGGACGATTCGGAATTCCGCGCAAGCTTCCACCGTGTATCTCAAACGAGCAGTTCAGGTTGATCTGGACCTTCTCTTGTGGGCGGGCTACTTCCCAAGGATCAGGGCGACGGAGCCAATTGTCTGCGTCTTCGCGCTGCCATCCGTCCTTAATAGTTTGTTTGAAGATTCCGTATTCATAGCGCAAACCATAGCCCATGGCTGGCAATTGCATGGTCGCCAATGAGTCGAGGAAGCAAGCGGCCAGTCGTCCAAGGCCTCCGTTCCCCAAACCTGCATCGGGCTCCTCTTCCAACAAAGCGACCCAATCGATTTGTTTCTGCTGAATCGCATGTTTCGCGACCGGATCGAGCAACAGATTGGTGACGTTGTTCGCTAGCGAGCGCCCTATGAGAAACTCCATCGAGAGATAGTAGACGCGCTTTGGATTTTCACGTTCGTATGTGCTTTCCGTATGTATCCAGCGTTGCGAAAGGATGTCGCGGACCGAGTGGGCAAACGCTTCAAACTGTACCCGAGCGTCGGCTGCGGCGAGGTCCATGACGTTGTCAAAAACCAGGTGGCGTTCGTACAGTGAGTTATCTGTTCCAGAAAACTGGACCGGTCCACAACCATATTGCTGAAGGAGCTTCGAAGCACCACCCGCCACCGTTGGGATCGGCACTACTGTCCCGATTCGTTCGCTCTTGGGACTCTTCGGAGTCGTCACGCTTCTGGTGTTCATCGAATCGGACCTGATTGATTGGCTCTGTCGCTCTTGCAGTTAAGTTGTTCGAATACAAGCTAAACTCACCCGACCAAAGCAGCCTCCAAGGACAACATTCCGACGCAACCGTCAAAGCGATTGTCGCCACAACTCGATGCTGCCCAAGAGAGAATGAGGGCCAGCAGTAACAGATTAAGCAAGATCCGAGTACGCTCGCCGGCTTCTGGAAGATGGTAGGCCTCATCTTCCCGCACCAACACGTTAGGAGTAGGACACTACGGCCGGTACTGACAGAACTGACAGTTCTCCGCTGAAACTCCACGGCTTGAACGGTGAGAGTATGTGGAACAATGATGAGGGCTTGCATTTTATGACAGGCTTTATTTTGCGAGGTGGAAACTGATAGGTGTGATAGTAGGACTCTAACTGCAAATGTTCCGTAAGAATCCGCGCGATTGCTAACTCATAACGTCGCGATTTCACTGGGACGCCGGAGTGGCCTCACGCACTTCCCTACTGCTGCCACCCCCCGCCCAGCGCATTGTAGAGTTGGACAAGAGCCAATCGTTCGTTAAGGTCTGCTTGCGCCAGGCCCAGTTCGGCATCGAAATAGCGCGTATCGCTGTCCAGGACTTCAAGGTAACTCGTGACCCCACCCTCGTAACGAACACTCGAGAGCCGCGTGGCATCCTGTGCCGCTGCGGTGAGCAATTCCTGTTGCTTGCGAAACTCCTGGTTCTTGCGGTATGCGACCAGCGAGTCCGAAACTTCTCGGAAGGCCTGCTGGATAGACTGCTGGTAGGTCAGAACGGCTTCCTCTTTCTGTGCTTCCGTCAGCCTTACGTTGGAGCGGATCTTTCCACCGGTAAAAATCGGTTGAACCAACTGGCCACCAAAACTCCACAAACCCGCTGGCCCAGTAAACAACTCCGTGAGAGCTGTACTCTGGTAGCCACCCAGACCGGTAAGTGTGATCTGGGGAAAATAAGCTGCCTTTGCCACACCGATCTGGGCATTGGCGGCGACTAATTGTTGCTCCACTGACTGAATGTCGGGACGCCGATCCAGCAGAGACGATGGCAACCCGGAGGGGACCGTCGGCAGCACTACATTCTCTACCAATGGCTTTCCCCGGACTACCGGCCCCGGATTTTTGCCCAGCAGAATGCTTATGAAATTCTCCTGTTGCTCGATCCGCCGTTCCAGGTCCGGAATAGATGCGGCAGCCGTGTAAACCAATTGCTCAGATTGGCGAACGTCTAACAGAGACGTGGTGCCTCCCTTCGCGCGTATCTCAACCAGGCGCAACGACTCTGTTCGTGAGGCGAGTGCGTTTCTGGAGATCTCCATCTCCAAATCCAGTTCCCGCAGCTGAAAGTACGCCGAAGCCACATTGCTGACGAGGCCCGATATCACAGTCTTCTGGCCCCACTCCGTGGCCAACAGGCTGGCCCGCGCCGATTCAGTCGCTCTGCGAAACTTTCCCCAGAAATCCAATTCCCAGACCAGCGAAAGGTTGACTGCGATGGGACTCGTCTCGAACTCAGGTGTCGTTGGCGTCTTCGGAAAGCGCTGGTTGTTGGCCGATGCGCCCCCGGAGATGGTTGGATACTGGTCGGCGCGAGTGATGCCCACCACGGCCTGTGCTTGAAGCACGCGCGCTGCGGCTATGCGCACGTCATAACTCTGGACGAGTGCCTCCCGGATCAGTGCCTGCAATTGCTGGTCCTGAAATACCGTCCACCATTTTTCATCGCCGATCGAGGCGGAAGTCTCCGGGCCAGCATCTGGGGCGAGGCCCCGGTAGCCATCAGGGACCGTCACTGGCGGACGCTTGTAGTTGGGGCCTACAGCACATCCAGTCAGCAGGAGCAACGCGACTGCAACAATCCAATGCCTGCCGATCATGTCTAGTCCCCTTCTGTTGGCACAATGGTCTGGTCCGGTGCCGTGGAGATTTCTTTCCTCGGTGCGCTAATCGGTCCACGACATCCGGTCACCAAGACGCGAAGCGCTGCCTCACTAGTCATCCGCGGCTCCCTGAAGCGGTCTGGGTACCGTTTCTTGTGGATGTTTCTTCTCTCCGGATGCCCAAATTCCGAACCGTTCTACGACGTCGTAGCAGACCGGGATGAAGAAAATGGCCAGCAGCGAGGCTGCCATCATTCCCCCGATGACCACCGTCCCCAGGACCTGACGCGAGATAGCGCCTGCGCCGGAAGCCGTCCACAGTGGTACGCAACCGAGAATGAAGGCGAATGCGGTCATTAGAATAGGTCGCAATCGCAGTTTGGCCCCAGTCAGTGCCGCATCCATCGGGGACTTGCCTTTCTCATATTCCGCCTTGGCAAATTCGACGATCAGAATGGCATTCTTGGCCGACAATCCAATCAGCATGACCAGGCCAATCTGGGCATACACATCGTTGTCGAGTTTTCGAACGTAGAGTGTAGCGAAGGCGCCGAAAACGGCAATCGGAACTCCCAGTAGCACGCTGAAGGGCAGAGTCCAGCTCTCATACTGCGCTGCCATGATGAGGAAGACCACGAAGAAGGCCAACCCAAAAATGGTCCCCGCTGAAATGCCCTGTGCGGCCTTCTGCTCCTGGTACGACATACCCATGTAGTCGAAGCCCATCTGGCTCGGCATCGACTTGTGAAAAACCTCTTCCAGTGCCGCCATTGCTTGCGCTGAGCTGTAGCCAGGTGCCGCTGAGGCATTAATCTGCACGCAGTTGAACAGGTTATAGCGCATCATGAACTCGGCGCCGTCGCGCGGATAGGTGGTAGTCAGCGTACTCAACGGGACCATTCCGCCGGAGGCATTCCTGACGTAGAACTTACCCACATTTTCGGCGCTGTTCCGGAAGTCACCATCGGCCTGGACGTATACCTGCCATTGCAGGCCGAAGCGATTGAAATAGTTGACCAGAGAACCGCCCATAAACGTCTGCACGGTCTCGTACAGGCTACTCAATTGGATCTGCTGGGTCATTGCTTTGGCGTTGTCCACTTTTATACCGACCTGGGGGACGCCGAACAAAGCGGTTGTCATGACCCCGGCTAACTCCGGTCGCTTGCGGGCCTCGGCCACAAACAGTTGCGCGTTCTTCGCAAGGAAATCAACGCCTCCGCCCGACCTGTCTTCCAGAATGAAAGTGGCCCCTCCTGAAGTCCCTACGCCCGGAATCGCGGGTGGTGAAAATGAAAATGCGATTCCCGATGGGACCTGGGAGAGCGTCTTTTGCAGATGAGCCTTGATTCCCGCATAGCTCTCTTCTGGAGTTTTGCGTTCCTCCCAAGGTTTCAACGAAACGAAGAAAAATGAGCTATAGGTAGCGTTGACACCGCTCAGCATGCTGAAGCCCATGACCGAGCTGACATACTGGACACCAGGAGTGTCCAACAACGCCTTTTCGACTTCCCGGGCCGCTTCAGAAGATCGTTGCAGCGAGGACGCATTCGGCAATTGCAGGCCGGCATAGATGTATCCCTGGTCTTCATCCGGGAGAAAGCTTTTCGCCACACCCTTGCCGAAGATCCCGGCACCGATCGTCATCAGGAGGAGCAGGACAAATGCGAAGCCGGCTTTGCGTATGAGGAATCCGCACCAATTCACATATCCGTCGGTGGCACGGCCAAAGACACGGTTGAACCAGCGGAAGAAAGCTCCCAGAGGCCCTCGAGCCGGTTTCCTTGGGCGCAGCAGCATGGCGGAAAGCGCAGGGCTGAGAGTGAGTGCGTTGAAAGCCGAGAAGAGCACCGAAACCGCGATAGTCACCGCAAACTGCTTATAGAGCTGGCCGGTGATACCGGGAACGAAAGCGGTAGGAACAAACACCGCCGCAAGAATCAGCGCGATCGCAATGACCGGTCCGGAGACTTCCTCCATCGCTCTGACGGTCGCGTCATGAGGTGACATCCCATGCTCAATATGATGTTCGACCGCCTCCACAACAACAATGGCATCATCGACGACCAGGCCAATCGCCAGGACGAGCCCAAAAAGCGACAGGGTGTTGATGGAGAATCCCAGCATCGGAAAAACGGCGAAGGTTCCAATCAGAGAGACAGGAACGGCAAGCAGTGGAATGAGAGTCGCCCTAAACCCCTGGAGGAAAATGTAGACCACCAGAATGACCAGGATCAAAGCCTCGGCCAGTGTCTTGTAGATTTCGTGAATGCCCTCACTGACTGCGAGTGTGGTATCGAGTGCCACGATATAGTCGAGCCCTTGAGGAAACCTCCCTTTCGCCTCCTCCATCATCTTGAGGACGGAGTCTCTCGTCTGCAGGGCATTGCTGCCCGGAGTGAGGTACAACGCGATGAGCGCCGCGGGCTGAGCTGGTTTACCTTCTCCTGCTGTTCCCAACCGCGCCAGATAGGAGTAGTACTGTGAACCCAATTCCACACGCGCGACGTCCTTCAGCCGAAGGATTGAACCGTCGGCCTGAGCACGGACGACGATGTCATTAAACTCATCAACCGTGGGCAGTCGTCCGGGTGCACGCACGTTATAGGTAAATTGCTGACCAGCGGGAACCGGCTCCCCTCCCACCTGCCCTCCGGGATTGACCTTGTTTTGTGCTTTGACCGCGTTGGTGATGTCAGAGACCGTGACCCCCAGTCTCGCCAACCGATCAGGATTCACCCATATGCGCATTGCATAAGGCCCAGCGCCGAAAATCTGGACCTGTGAGACACCGGAGATGCGTGTCAGGGCGTACTGCAGATTAATGATGGCGTAGTTCGCCAGGAAAATGTTGTCGTATACCCCACCGGGTGAGTAAAGGTCGAGCAGCATGAAGGGCGCTGTCGTACCCGGCTGCACCAGCACCCCCTGCTGGACGACTTCGCTCGGCAATTGCGAGTTGGCCTGTCCGCTCCGCATCTGCGCCAGAATCTGATCTGTGTTGACATCAGTACCCAGCTGGAAATCTATGTAGAGCGTGCCCCCTCCGCCCGAGCTGGCACTCAACGAATACATGTAGTTCATACCGCTGACGCCGGACATCTGCTGCTCAATCGGAGTCGCTACTGACTCGGCAATGGTTTGGGCGTCCGCACCGGGGTAGATGGCCTTCACTTGGATCATCGGGTCGGCGATATTAGGGAACTGCGCCGTGGGCAGGCTGAGCATCGAGACCAAGCCGATCAGCACCATCAATATGGCAATGACGATCGCGACGATGGGCCGATTGATAAAAAATTTCGCCATGTCACTCGCTCTCGCCGGTAGGGGCCTCGTACTCTTTGGGACTGACCGGGATGCCTTTCTTTGCCAAATCCGGCGCCTGCGCTGCAAACGTCTGCATCTTCTGGATGCCTTCGACCACCACCCGCTCGCCCGGTTTCAATCCTTCAGTGATGATCCAGTTCGGACCGACACGATCTCCCACCTTGACCGGCCGGACCGTGGCCCTGTTGTCGGATCCGACGACAAAGAGTTGATACTGCGACTGCACTTCGATGACCGCCGCCTGCGGAACCAGCAAGGCATTCTTGCTGGTTTTGGTCTGCACACGCACGCGCCCAAATCCTCCAGGGCGGAGGATTGCATCTCTGTTCGGAAATGCAGCGGCCAACTGAATGGTACCTGTGCCGGAGGTGATCTCGCGGTTTACGAAGATGATGTTTCCCTTGAAAGGGTAGGGAACGTCGTTGGCCTGAACGTACTCAACCGGAACACGGCTCTTTACCGCGGATTTTTGTAAGACCTTTGAGATCTGCGAGGCGAAGCTGAGATATAGGCTCTCGCTAACGTTGAAATATGCCCAAATGGGATCAATCTGCGACACTGTGGTCATTTTGCTGGTCGTACCGACCAAATCACCGACTTGAGAGTTCGCGACGCCGGCGATGCCATCCACGGGTGAATAGACGTTGGTCCATCCTAGATTCAGCTCATCCTGCTGTTGCGCCGCTTTCTTTGCTGTCAACTCCGACTGGGCCGCGGCCTGATTAGCGATGTCATCATCAAGCTGCTTTTGTGGAATCGCGTTTTGCTTCGCTAGTGGGGTGTCGCGCTGCACATCATTTGTCGCCTTCGACAGCGATGACATCGTCCTTTCCACTTCTGCCTTCGCTTGATCGAGGGCTGCTTGGAAGGGCCGCGGATCAATCTGAAAGAGCAGTTGCCCCTTCCTTACTATCGATCCGTTCACATAGTTCTGGCTGAGCAGGTAGCCCTGCACTTTGGGTGTAATGTCTGCGTTCACGGGGCCGTTCAGTTGTGCCACCCACTCTCCGTAGACGGGAACATCCTGCTGCACCACCGACGCAACCACCACTTCTGGCGGCACTGCCGCCGCAGGCGCTTTTTTCTTTGAGCATCCGGTCAGCGAAACTGCGAGGAGGAACAAAACCGCAGTGACCGTGCATCTACCGGCGCACCGATAGCGCGGCCTTGATGGTTGCCAGGAGAATGCACTCTCGACATTTCGTTCGAAGCGACGCAACTGAGGTTCAATTCGCATGGCAAACTCCTCAGACCGGAACTAGTAGAACCATGAGGCCCGCAAAGTGCAGCCCGGCGACCGTTTGAGGAAATGTTCAACGGAGCATTCTTGCCTCTCATGTTCATGGAAGCCACGAGTAGTCATGGGTTCGAGCGGATCAAGGCGCAGAGTAGAAGGGGTACGACGTACACAAAACTGGCAGAAGTTACAGTGAGCGCGGACTGGTTCGCGCGGCCATATTTGCATCGACAAGCCGGCCTAGGATGGAACGCATGGCTGAGTCCACTGTCGACGCATATCCTTTAACCGGTTCTTCAGGCTACTGTTTGCCAGAGACAAGCCTAGAAGAAGAAAACAAAACACTACATATCTTCGTAGCAGACGCGGATCTCGCAGCCTGCTAAGTTTCGATGATGTCATTTGCCTCTCACGTCGTTCTGGAGCATTCAGCCGCCAAGCATGAAAGGCCGACTCTCCGCGTCTTCTTGGCGGAAGACCAGGAAGAAATGCGCCAAACGATTGTCCAAATTCTGTGCGATGACTTTCAGATCGTTGGCACCGCTGAAACTGGGGCAGGAGTACTGGATCTTCCTCCCAACCTTTCGCCAGATGTCTTCGTACTCGACATTTCCATGCCGGTGGTGACTGGAATCGAAGCTGCCCTGCGCCTGCGGGAACAAGGTTCACGGGCAAAGATAATTTTCCTGACTGTCCACGAGGATCCCGATTTTGTGGAGAATGCTATGGCTGTGGGTGCGGCAGGCTACGTTTTCAAGCCGTGCATGGCAACAGATTTGGGCCCAGCCATCCGGAAGGCTATGGAAGGTAGCATTTTCATTTCTCCCTCCATACACTCGCCGCAACGCCCGGCTCACAACAACCGCTTTTGACCTGCTAGTGCCCGACCGCCCGGTTGGGCAATTCCCTATCGTCCTCCGCTAAGGCGCTCTCTCTTGAGGGTGGTGATTCGGTTCTTTCTTGCATCGCGGGAGACTGATCGCGAACGAACCATCGAGGGTCTTACCAGGACTCCCAAATCAGATACATGGATAGCCAGGATATTGCCAACAAGAGTAGTGGCGTCGCCGCCCAGGCAAACACGCTCCGGAGATTCAATCTTGGTGAAGGTGTCGAAGAACCCGACAGAACGTGGTCATCGGAACGGAACCGCACCCTCTTTCGCGGGAGGTACTCACGATAGTCCGTCTTCGAATCCAGATAGCAGATCTCCACCCACACCTGACAATCACCAATTTGAATTGCTTCTCCACCAATCTGCTTGCGCTCTGCGGGCTTGGCCATAAGAGGTCGACCGGTTGCTGATTGCATGCTGTCCTTATATTGGGGCACACAAGAGCCTATCAACTGGCAACGTTGACAGGGACGCTGTTTCCCCCGGGAGATGATCTTTGCAAAAACGCGGTGATCCGTCACGCACGGTCTAGACGATGCTGATTGTGCCGGACCTCAGAGCTGTCGAAGAACAGTTCCGCGCCCATAGACAACACTTGCAAGGGGCCGTCCGATCCTGTCACTACTGACAGTTACAACCACTCACTGTTCTTCTCTAGACTCGTCATGCTGGCGTCGAAGATGTACCAGGGCAAACCTGCTTTAGATCGATGCAGCGTCGCGTCGGGATGCGCGGTTCGTTCACCTACAAGGCGTGTTGGGATGAGATTCTGGAAGAACACAGAGCGTCTGCTTCTGATCGTTGGAGTGTTGCTGATTGTGGTATGCCTGGCAGCATACATCCATCGAACGGTCCTGTTCCGCGCCGAGTTGAGACTTTCCAGGACAATAAGGGCCGCCACCCTCGCGGCGTGGCCACCTATTTCAGTTCAGCTCAAGCCCCTGAACGTGGCACGCCACAACGATTGGGAACCGATGAACTTCTCTGATGACATCAGGGACAGGACTTAAATTCATGGCTGCGAAAGCTAACAAGGAGAAGAAACGATGAACTCAATAACGGTATGGACACGAGTGCAGGTGCTTTTGGCGGGGACGGTATGCGCAGCCTTTGCCTTAAGCATGAACGCACAAGTGAGGACAGAAACCAGTACCACCGCCGCGCAGCCCTCGCACGACGTGACTATCGAACGCGGCGAAGTCGTAACTGTTTCGGGAAATGATTTGGTGGTAAAGATGGAAGACGGTACGATCCGCCACTTTCCCAACGTGCCGGAGAGTGTCCGGGTCCACGTGGACGGCCAGGAACTCGGGATTCACTCTCTCAAGCCTGGCATGAAGCTGGAGCGAACGACCGTTGTAACCACAACACCCAAAACCATTACGACGGTAAAGAGTGTCACAGGAAAGGTGTGGCACGTCTCGCCGCCAAATAGTGTAATTTTGACCCTGGAGGACGGGACCAACCAGGAATTCAAGATCCCCAAGGGCCAAAAGTTCACGGTTGACGGCCAAGAAACCGACGCCTTTGGTTTGAAGAAAGGGATGGTCGTCTCAGCCACCAAGGTAGTCGAGGAACCGATAAACGTGCTGGAACAGCAGCGGAGAGTGACCGGGACAATGCCGCCGCCACCCCCTGCACCACCCGCCGATGTTCCGATTCTGGTCGCTGTGGCAGAACCCACGCCTGCGCCGAGCGCTCCGGCAGAGTTACCCAGGACAGCGAGCCCCCTGCCTATTATCGGATTACTGGGCACTCTGGCTCTCTTGCTTTCGTTCGGCCTGAAAGCAATTCGCCCCACCTTTTGATTCATAACGGGCTCGAGAAACGGATATTCCAACCGTTACTCGAGCCCGTTTTCTTTTCGATCCATAATTATTGGGACAGATTCAGCCACAGGCATTTAGTGAGGACTAAAGGTCGGAGTTTTCCGTAGGTAGTTTTCCAGAAATCAGGACAGTGTGAGCGATCAGAACCTGGTGACGGCTGACCAAATCAAGCGGCGATCAAGTGATTCCGGATTGCGTACTGAACCAACTCGGCGCTGCTCTTGGCGTTCAGAACTTCCATGATGCGGTATTTGTGAAAGGCAACCGTTCGGGTCGTAATGTTCAGTACATCTGCCACCTCCTTCATGCATTTTCCTTCGGCCAGAAGTTGCAGGACCTCACGTTGTCTTTCCGTAAGCCGCTCGCCCTCCTCAATCAACTTCGTGCCTTGGCGCAGCAAGAACTCGACTGTGTCTCTGGCGATCGTGGGCGAGAGGTAGGACTTGCCCCTGAGGACCTCGCGCACCGCAGTCGTCAGTTCAGAGGCGGCACAGGTCTTGAGCAGATATCCTGACGCCCCTCGACGGAACGCCTCGGCCGCGAGGTCGGCATCATGATTCATGGTCAGGTACACCAACTTCACTGCGGGCAGGAATTCCTTCACCTGCTGGCCTGCATCCAGACCATTCAGTATCGGCATCGCAACGTCAACGATGATGAGCTGTGGCCGTAGTTCGGTAGCGGCTCGGACCAGGGCTCGGCCGTCACTTACGGTGGCAACGACTTCGTATTCTGCTTCGAGTAGCTTCCTGCACGCCTCGGCCACAAGAACGTGATCGTCCGCGATCATGACTCTGGGAAGATTTCGTCGCACGTTCAAACTCATCTTTAATGCTCCTTCGCTAACAAACTTGCTAGTGCTAGTTGATTTCCCAGGGCTAGTCTCGCTCGTCCTTGACCAGTGCGCTGTTTCGCATGGTCAAGGTTGTTGGCATGCAACATTAAGGTCGCAGAGCAACCTTGACCACTAGCATTTTTACCAGTCGGCTACTAGCAGGACCAGTAATGAATCAACCTGAGAATTTAATAGCTGGCTTGCGGCAACGCATCTCTCTCAGCGGACAACCACCCGGCGACACGTTCACGGGCGGTTGCTCGCGGCAATACCGTTTTTATTTGGGGCCTTGTTAGTTTTGATTTGACAGCCCAGCGCCGATCGATCGCGCAAGCTCCAAGAAGTGCTCTTCAGTTTCAACCAAGACCGCTTGATAGGGCATCAGGGCATCAGGAAACAAAGTGATGTTTGATGGCGTACTGGAGCAGCTCTGCATTGCTTTTCAGACCCAGAGTCTGCATGATTCGGTATTTGTGAAAGGCGACGGTCCCAGGTTTTAGGTCCAAGATACCGGCTATTTCCTTCATCGACATTCCCTCGGCAAGCAGTTGAAGGATCTCGCTCTGCCGGTGCGTAATCTTCCTCTCCTTCGCATAAGGGGTCCCGCTTCTCAGAAGGTAATCAACGGTTTCTTTCGTAATGTTAGGTGACAGATACGATTCCGATCTGAGAGCTCGTCGAACAGCTGTTATCAGTTCTGACGCAGCCGCGTGCTTCACGACGTACGCGGATGCGCCCCTGCGAAACGCTTCGGCCGCAACTTCCGGCGACATGTTCATGGTCAAGTACACCAGCTTCGTAGCGGGAAGCAGGCGTTTGATCTGATCGCCTGCATCAAGCCCGTTGAGTTGAGGCATGGCGATGTCGAGGATCACCACCTCAGGCTTCAGCTCGCGAACCTGTTGAAGAAGAGCGCGTCCGTTATCGACGATTCCCACGACCTCGAATTCCGGCTCGAGGAGATTCTTACAGGCTTCAGCCACTAGTGTATGGTCATCCGCAATCAGCAGTCTTGTTCTGTGACGATTGCTCATTCGAGTTTCCAGCCAGAAGAGCTAGCGTTGCTGCTATCTTGACTACTCTTTATGTGGACCACGCATGTGACGCATGCTAGCCACGGTACGGCACAGCCATAACTGTCAGTTCTCTCAGTGAATAAGGACAAGTCGCTGCAGGCAATGGCAATTGGCGCGTCCATTGGGATTTGGTTTTGTCAGAGTTCGCGTTGTGTCACAACTTCTTTCCTTGATTCATCCTGCTTTTTGACGATATCCCTCTTCCCGACCCACGGGCACTCGAGCATAGATCGCAGTGCCGTGGCCGAGTTCCGATACGATAGAAAGTTCGCCGTTGACCAATTGCAGTCGTTGTCGCATGCTGATTAGCCCCACTCCTAGGCGGTTCACCGCATCTTGCGAATCAAAGCCATTTCCTGCGTCAATCACGGATAACTGAATCTCCCCTGTCCTGCCGCGGAGTTCGACCTTGAAATCCTGAACCCCGCTATGCTTCACGGCGTTTTGCAGCGCTTCCTGCAGGACCCGGAACAGGCAAAGTGCGATTTCCTTTGGTAGATTGCGGGGAATCTCGGAATGGCTGAAGGAAATGTGGACCTTATACCGCTCGGACAATTCCCTACAGAAGCTCTGGGCCGCGACCGCAATACCCAGGTATTCGAGCTTCGAGGAGTGAAGCCTGTGTGACAGGGCCTGAATGTCCTCCCCGATCTCTACAAGACCCTGACTGATTTTTCGGATGTGATCATGGATGTCCGAACTCGATCCAGCAGACTGACTCCATCGATCCAATTCGATCGACAACAATGCAATCCGTTGATTGATGTCGTCGTGAAGTTCTCTCCCGATCCACGTACGCTCGTCTTCGTGGGCCTCAATCAATTTTCGCCCCATGTTGGTCAGCGCTTCTTCCGCGATCTTGCGCTCCGTCACGTCCATGCATGAACCTATGTAGCCGGCAAAAGAACCATCCGGGTTGAATCTTGGCACACCAAGGTCGCACACCCAGCGATATTCCCCATCATGCCTCCGCAGCCGATACTCCATTTCGAAACGACCCCGCCGATCGAATGCCTGCGTATAAGTTTCCAGGAGCGTACTCCGGTCATCGGGGTGTACTACCTCCGTCCAGCCGTTGCCGAGATCTGCCTCAAGAGATCGGCCTGTAAATTCCAGCCAGGGTTGATTGAAATACGTGCACAATTTATCGGCCCCGGCCATCCAGATCAGCA
The DNA here is from genome assembly GCA_963812835.1 of Terriglobia bacterium. Classification (GTDB taxonomy): domain Bacteria; phylum Acidobacteriota; class Terriglobia; order Terriglobales; family Acidobacteriaceae; genus JAIQFF01. Next base: position 2,054,450 of record CAWEWN010000002.1, on the reverse strand, counting down.
CCGGCGCCGTGTTTGTCACGAGGCGAAAACGCTCTTCACTCTCGCCATGAGCCTGCTCTGCTTTTTTTCGCTCGCTAATATCCGCGATTACACCTACCATGCGTTGCATCCTGCCCTTGTCGTCAAAATATGCCCTTGCGTTCCTCTCCAACCAGACGGTTGTGCCATCGGAACGAAGAAACCGATAGCAGATCGTAGAGGAAGGGGTTTCAGGTGTAATTCCGGCAAATTTGGCTGCAACCTTTTCACGGTCGTCGGGGTGGACCTGTTTTAGTAGCTCGCGACAGGTGGTCTTCGTAAGTTGGCCCGGCCCGAGGATATCCACGTATTCAGAGGACAGGACGACCGTGTCGCTGGCGGCGTCCCACTCGTCCGCATACATTCTTCCCGCCTGAATTGCCAGGCGCAATCTCTGCTCGCTCTTGCGTAGAGCTTCATCCGACTTGTAACGCTCGGTGATGTCACGGACGACGACGGTAAACAACCGCTGGCCATTCGTCTCCAAATGGGAGATAGAAACCTCCATCGGAAATTCTTCTCCACCTGCACGCAGGCCGAACAAAGCGCCATCTTCGTTCAGGTCTCGATTGAGAACTTTCCCTACACCAAAGAGGTGCATCAACTCCTTGTGCGCCAGGCGGAAACGCTCAGGGATAAACCGGTCTATCGCAGTTCCAATGGCTTCACCGGCAGTACACCCGAACACGTTCTCCGCTGCGGTATTGAAAAGGACGATATTGCGTTCCGCGTCGGTAGCGATGATTGCGTCCATGGCCGACCCAACGATACCGGCTAGCCTTGCCTGACTTATTTGCAGTTGCTCCTGAATCTGTTTGCGCTCGGTAATGTCCGCGACCACCGCCATCAGGCAGGGTTCGCCCTCGATTTCGATCAATTCTGCCGACGCTAAGCCGTCGCGCTGTTCCCCATCTTTGCGACGAAAGCGGAACTCCAGGTTCCGAACGGTGCCTTTGGCTTGAATCTCTTTTGCCATCCCTGCCCTCTGGGTAGGATCCACCCAAAGCTTGAGGTCGAACGGTGTCCGTCCGATTATTTCGTCACGTCGCCAGCCGGTCATTTGTTCATAAGTGTCGTTGATGTCAAGGTAGCGATTGTCTTTCACGCTGGTTACGGCGAGAGCCATCGGGCTTTCGCGAAAGGCCATGGAAAACTTCTCCTCCGACTTCTTCAGCGCCTCTTCCGCTAGCTTGCGCTCGGTAATGTCTACGGCCATTCCGAGCATGCCCTCGGCCTCACCATCGGCCGCGTAGTAAAACTCTCCCCTCTCTGCTACCCAGCGCACCGTTCCGTCAAGGCGTAAGACTCGGAACTCCGCTACGAACGGTTTCCGCGCGTCCCTGGCAGCCACAACTGCTTTCCATGCGAGTTCTCGATCCTGCGGGTGTATGCGCTCAAGGAAGTCGTCGAGATGTCCGTTATAACTTTGCGATCGAATGCCGAACAGGTTCTCCAGATCGCCGAACCACCGGTCCCTTCCAGTTTTGACATCCCAGTCCCATCCCACACATTTCCCGGCTTCCACGGCCCGACGAAGCCGGTCGTTGGACACTCTCAGTTCAGTTTCTGTCCTTCTGAGCCTCGCCCGCTGCCGCACCAGTCCAAGAATGAGCAGCGATTGGAACAACACCAAAACAATGCCACCCACGATGTATCGCCGATAAAGCTCCCAGATAGTCGCTTGACGGTGCAGCACCATACTGCCGGAGGGCAGGTCACTTTCCTTCAATCCCCAGCGTTGCAGAGCTCGCCAATCGAAGGTAAAGACATTGGCACTCTTAACGATAGGAATGTCCTGCGGCTTTTCACCGTTCAGTATCCTGACAGCCATTTGAGCAACCTGCTCACCTATGGCGGCGAAGCTCAACAGGTAGCCGCCGACCGTCCCGTTTCGGAGGTCCACATCGTCAACGACAAAGACCGGCGCATGGGAGGCGCTGGCGATAAGGGGAACGGACTGGCTTGCGTCAATGAAGCGCGTTCCGGCAGCATCCTGCATGAGTGATGTGTGGTAGACAATGGTGTGGTCCGGCAGGTGCTTCAGTTGCTCAAGCAGTGCCGGCATAGGGAGGTCGGTGAGATAGGTGAACTCGAATCTGGACTCGTACTTGCGAAAACTCTCCCGGGCGGCCGCCTCAAGGTGCCGGTCATACACCCCGACACCTCCCACCACGACCACGTGACTGGTCCCGGGTTGGAGTGCTAGTGCCGCCTTCAGAGTTTCCTCCGGCCCCGTCGCCGACCACACTCCGGTGAAGTGAGAATCGAGTTTCAGTTCACCCAACATTCCTTCTGTACTTCCACAAAAGATAACCGGGGTATTTGGGAAGAACGGCTCGTGCGACTCGACCATAAACCTGATGGGCTCGCGCCCGACAGCAATAATCACATCGGGCTTGCGGTTGCGATATTTCTCGATGTACCACTCACGGAATTGCCGCTGGGAGGCCTCATCCGGAAACAGATTTGCCTCCAGATCCTCGCTGTACAGCTCGATCTGATAAGGCGACCGTTGCAGACCCGACACTATGGCATCGTCCATTGAAGCCACGCCGGGCGAGGAGAGCGGCCCCATCACATTGAGAATAAGAACGCGTCGAACTTCCTTCAGCTGTGCAGCCACGGCCTGATACGGCAGCAACAATCCCGCAGTCAGTAGCAGGACAAGGCCCACCAATTTCCAGTTAACTCTCAGTGTTGGATTAGGCAGTTGAAGGCGAGACAGTCTGCCTCCTCGAGTACTCAACTCAGGTCTCGTCGGCAGGTGAGGCGAGGCCATACAAGATGCCAGCGCAATCGGAACCCTTCGGCTTATATCTGGTCGGTTCTTTGGTTTTTAATCTGGCCCTAAGCAGGTTTCCGTTATATCACCTGTCCGATAGTTGTCAAGTAAGGTCGGGCAGCGGTAGTGGTGCAGTTTGTCCTTTACACGACTTTGTCATCCTAAGCGTAGCCGTTTTTCAGGCCTGGCGAAGCCCCCCACTTAACCGGCCTAATGCGCAAGCCAAACTGCATCACTGCCCGGGCGACGCACTACCCTTGCGGTGCGCCACGGCTTACGTCGGGCAACGGCCACACTTGGCATTGAGGTTTGATTTCTGGTTCGTGGAAGAACAGATGGGACAGAATGGTTGGCAAGAACTCCCGCTTGGAGCTACTCATGTCGAAGCGAAACCCTATCGGGTCACTTGCGCCCGTTTAAGCTGCTGCTGACAAAACGCTGGCCTTGCAAAACCGCATCCAGGGCAACCATCAGATCCCTACCCGCCTGTACCTTGGCCACGTAACCCCACGCACCCAGACTGAGTGCTTCGGCAACCACATCAGATGCGGATTCCTGAGTCAGGAAGATAATTCGTGCGTTAGGCGCAAGCCTCCTGATTTGCCGGGCTGCCTCGAGTCCATTTACCTCTGGCAGACCGATATCGAGTAGGATCAAGTCGGGTTGCAGCGCCTCGGCTCGTTGGACAGCTTCTAATCCGTCGCCAGCCTCTCCGACGACGGTCAAATTCTGCCGGTCACGGAACGTGGAAGTAACAAATCGCCGAAACGCTTCATTGTCATCCACCACCAGGATACGCACCTTTGCATCAGCGGTCTTTATGTTCAATCGGAAACTCTCCCTGTCACAATGCATGGGACAAAAACAATATGCTCCTGATGAGCCCTGATTGAGTTTTGAATAACGATGGTCAAACCTACCGGGATGGCAATTTCTTGTCCATGGCACAAAAGGGGCAGTATCGAATCGTGCACAGAAACCGGGGGAGTGAGTGGTGACTGTCGACGAGGAGGGTCTAAAGAGAAACTAGTCGATACGCTTAGCTCCGAAACGTCAGTACTTCTCGGGAATCCAACGATAGTTCCAGCCGGGGGCTTTGTAACCCTTCGGCTTTTGTCGATTTGGCAATTCGACCTTTTCTTGTCGAATCTTTTTCCATGGCACCACGCTAAGGAAATGGGAAATGCAGTTTAGCCGCGCCCGCGCCTTGTCATCGGTTTGGACCACATTCCACGGAGACTGTGGCGTGTCAGTCGCGGCAAACATTGCGTCTCGGGCTCGCGAATAGTCATACCAGCGACGATGCGATTCCAGGTCCATGGGGCTGAGCTTCCATGTTCGCATCGGATCCTCAATACGCCTAAGGAAGCGTCTGTGCTGCTCCGCCTCACTAACCTCGAACCAGTACTTCACGAGAAGAATGCCGTTGTTTTTGATGAGCGACTCAAACCCCGGGCAGAGACGCAGGAAATCCGCATACTGCTTGTCTGTGCAAAAACCCATCACGTGTTCCACCAGGGCACGGTTGTACCAACTCCGATCAAACAGTATTATTTCGCCCGCAGCTGGCATATGGACGATGTAGCGCTGGGCGTACATTTGTGATTTTTCACGCTCCGTCGGAGCGGGCAGCGCAATGTGGCGAAAGACGCGCGGGCTCACGCGCTCCATGACGCGATGAATCACCCCACCTTTGCCCGCCGCGTCGCGACCCTCAAACACAACTACGATTTTGGCGCCGGTGGCTTTTACCCATTCCTGCATTTGGACTAGTTTGGTCTGCAGTTTGCGCAGTTCCCGCTCATACTCTTTTCTCTTCAGAGGAACGGTTCCTTGGTCATCGGCATTCTTCTTTTTGTTCTTGCCGGGCACAGTGCCTCCGTTAGTGGCTCCTCACAAATCTAGAGCCGTACCGGTAGATTGCAAGGTGGCTACAGGCGGAGGAACTGACAGTTCTATCAGCTGTCGGTATCACTAAGTTCCTTGCGTTTCTGCGTCCCGAACTTTGTCGGATTGTCTGTCAGTTCTGACAGTTTCTGCGTTCCACTCCTCGCTCTTAGCATCGCTCAGTTCCCGATGTTGGCACCTGTAGTCGCTACCAATGGGAAACCCGAATGCAGGTTTGATTGGCGTACGAGTACATGATCTGAATCGGAGGACATCGTGAAAAGAGTCTCACTGCTGGTAGCAACAATCCTGCTTGTGGCGAGTGCGGCGATCGCCCAGGACACTCGATACAACTTCGACAAGAACGCCGACTTCTCCAAGTTCAAGACTTATAAATGGGTACCTATCAAGGACGCCGCTAAGCCGAATGAACTGATGGACAAGCAGATCGTTGCGGCCGTGGATTCAGAACTGGCGACAAAAGGACTCACCAAAGGTCGATGGCGACAATGCTGACCTCTACATCGGATACCAGGCGGGAATTGGCCAGGAGAAGGAATTCACATCCTACAACTCGGACTGGGGCTATGGCGGTGGCTGGTACCGCGGCGGATGGTACGGTGGCGCGGGTGGAATGAGTACGACCACCGGGCAGACCTCAACAATCTATGTCGGGCAGTTGGCATTGGACATGTACGACTCGACAAACAAAGATTTGGCGTGGCGCGGCGTCGTAAGCAAGACACTCGATCAGAAGGCCAAGCCCGACAAACAAGAGAAGAACCTGAAAAAGGCAGTGGCGAAGCTTTTGAAGAATTATCCTCCACCGGTGAAGAAGTAGCCTCGTCGAAGGTGACGAGGAACAATTCAGTAGTTCGCGGCCGGTGCGACAGGCCAACCGATTCACCTGATCGCGTTCATGTAGACCTAGATAAGGGACTACGGATGCGCGCCCTCAAATTGGTTAACACATGAGCACATAAGTTTTGGGTGAAAGACCGACGCCATGAAGAATTCCTACTCAACACGAACGCTTTCTCGGTTAGCGCTGTTCGTGGTGCTTTGCGGGACTGCAGTTTCATCTGCCCAACTCTACTCGCAGCGGACCATTGGCACGTGGTTGACGTCGACGATGTCCGTGACCGCACAGGACCCGGACAAGCCTGCTTCGGAACTCAACCACCATTTGGCGGGCTATGCGTTGATCGCCATTGGAGCGTTGGTGATCGCTGGATATTCATCGGAGAAGTTTCGACCGTTGCATCTCATCTGGCCATTTCTATTTGTGGCGGCCGGTCTGTTTCTGGCCGCGTGGAGTGACGCTGAAATCTGGCCTCGCGGCAACCTGAGCTGGGGATTTTTGATCCATCACGACCTGGAGGCACGCCAGCACAAAATCTATGCTCTCTTGCTGATACTAATTGGAATCATCGAGTATCTCCGAGCCCGCTCCAAGCTCAACCGATTCTGGCGAAACTGGGCTTTTCCTCTCCTGGCGATATTCGGTGCTGTTCTCCTGCTTTTCCACAATCACGGAGGGACGTCAGGTGCTTCGTCCCCAGAGGCACAGCACTATTTGGTTTCAGAGGACGTCGCCACACGAGTCGAAGCCTCCCCAGACCCAATGGCCGGCATGCATCACGATGCCTCAAAGCCAGATTCTTCACCCGGCAACGATCAGTTGGCGATGAACTCTATGGAACACGTAAACCATGAGATGCCCGCAGACCATGAAAATAGTCCGAGTACACATTCGCACGTGATGACCGAAGGAATGCTTAGGATTGAGCGTGAGCACTTCTGGTTTACGGTTGTTGGCTTGGCTGTGGCCCTTTTCAAATTCATCTCCGACAACGGGGTGTGGCGTCGCACTTTTGTGCTGCATCTTTGGCCGAGTTGCGTCACGCTTCTGGGAGTTTTGCTGGTGTTGTATACGGAGTAGCGTGGTTCCAGGGCATCCGCCGCCGTACTGATCGGTTTTGCCGGCGATTTTCTTCCGCTAATCGAGTTGGCCATGTCTTCCAGTCTCCGATCCGAGATGACACTTGGAGAATACCTCTGGTTTGCCTACGACATCTTCCACACCAATCGGGTGCGGTTTGTGCTCACTGCGCTCAGTATGACCATTGGCACCGCTGCCCTGATCCTGGTCGTAACTATCGGCTTAGCGGGCAGACAGTACGTCATAAAGCAAATCGACGGGATCGGGGTGAACTGGATCTTCGCGGAGTATGAGATAGGGGCCCAACGGATTACCCACGGTGCTCCCGATCTGCTCACGATCGACGACATGAACGCTGTCTTGCGAGAAGTACCAGGAGTTGTCGCGGCGTCTCCGGTTGTGCCATTGCAAGACCGACTTCCCGTAGTCGGGGGCCAGGAGCATGACATCCAGGTATTGGGAGTCTATCCCGACTATCTACGGGTCCGGAATCTGGTCATTCTCTCGGGCCGTTTCTTCGATCAACAGGACCTGGCAGCCCGCAACAAGGTGGGCGTCATCACAGACGCTCTGGCGGAACAACTGTACGGCCCAAACTCGTCGCCCATAGGAAAAGTAATCAAATTGAGTGGTCTGCCGTTCACGATAATTGGCACGTTCAGGGAACGCGTGAACACTTTTGGACGATCTGAAGTGACGGACGAAACTGTGGTGATCCCATACACGGTTAGTCGTTTTTTTCTCGAAACCGACAATGTAAAACAACTTTATTTTTCCGTCGTAGATTCAACGGTGGTTACTCCCGCGACCGGACAAATCAGACGCGTGATCCAGGCACGACATCGTCCGGAGTCGGTCTACCTGGTTGATAATTTGACGGAGTTGTTGGCCGTGGCCGGCAAGGCGACTCGCGCCCTCACCCTTGTGCTGGTATTGATCGCGTGCGTCACTCTGTTGGTTAGCGGTACGGGCATCATGAACATCATGCTGGCAACGGTGAGCGCTCGCACGCAAGAAATAGGTATACGCAAGGCCCTTGGCGCCACCAACCGAACCATCCGTCTGCAGTTTCTGGCCGAGGCCATGATCATTTCCCTTGTCGGCGGGACCATCGGCGTCATCATAGGCTTGGGACTGCCGTTAGCACTCCGGCTCTTGACCGACTACACGATCCCGATCTCCGGGCTCTCTGCGATCATCGCGATAGGAGCGTGCTGTCTTGTGGGAGTTTTATTCGGCACGTTCCCGGCAGACAGAGCAGCCCACCTCGACCCGGTCGACAGCTTACGGTACGAATAGAGTGCGTATCAGGACAACTTGACCAATCACTCGCAGCAGGATGCTGCAATGGAACCTATGGACTCACTGTGAAGTTGATGCTATCCGAGATCCCCGTCGTCGGGTCGGTTGCGATCACCTCCAACTGGACAGCGGTTGCCGGCCCCGAAGTCGTCGTCAAAAGACCACTCTTGGGATCAATGCTCACGCTCGGAGGACTGGGGTTCGTGCTCCAGGTCACCGAATCTGTGATATCGATCTGCTGTCCGTTGGCGGTGCCTGTGGCCACAAACTGTTCGCTGCTGCCGTAAGTAATGTTGCTGAGTCCGTCCTGAGAAGTCACCTTGATTGACGTCAGGCTCCCGAGTGTCACGGTGATCGTAGCGCTTCCGACAACTGTTCCGGACGCGCCGGTAATCGTGGCTTGCCCGGGGTCGACGCCAGTCACCATTCCAGATTTGCTGACGGTAGCGACACCGTTCGCTCCAGTGCTCCAGAAGACACCAGATGAGAGTGTCTTCTGCGACCCGTCGTCAAACGTTCCGACTGCGCTCATCTGCACGGTATTCCCAGTTTGGATTGTCACCGCCGGCCCTACGGTGATGCCGGTCAGGACCGGGTCCACAAAGAAACCATTGCAGCCCAGTGCCAGACCGAGAGTAAGCAGAATCGGCACTGTGGCAGCCGTCCAGCGTATTTGTTCATTGCCTGCCATCTCCCGGTTACCATTCAGTCGCTGGGCCCCCGCGCGGACCTGTATATAAGGATAAGGCTAGAGAGGAACCAGCAGCAGTTGAACTGTCAAAATTGGCAGAGCTCTTGGATCAAGAGAGCATGAGGGCACTGGCGTAAGCTGGACATGTAGGAATTGTCGACCGGCTTTGGTCGTTAACGCCGGGAATTGGGCACCAACCTGCTGGTCATTTTTTTCCAGTGATCTTCTTCTGCAGATCCGGTCCGAACTCGTCAACGAGTTGGTCAATCATCGCGAACGGCAGTGACGTCAGAACCCGGGAGAAGGTTGGGCCCAGGCCGCGATCTTTTTCAGGATAGTATGCATTCGACAGACCGCTGGCTGCGATGCTGCCCAGGACTCCAGACCAATTGAAGTCGAGCCCACCTGAATCTTTGTGCGTCAGAACCGGTCGGACCAATGCATGACCCAGGCGTCTTGCGACTGATCCGGTGCCCAGGCGATGGTAGCGTGGATCTTGATGCAAGACAGTAGGAAACAGAAAAGTTCCAAAGAACCCGGCTGACACTTCATTGGCCAATCCCGCGCCGAATCGCTTACCGTAGCCAGAAGCGCCCTGGCCATATTCGGAAGGATCATTGTTCGACTGCGCGAGACCGGCCTCGAAAGCCACCCAGCCTATTGTGAAAGGATCGCTCTCATCCTTTACGAAGAGTCGGAATTTTCCGGCAGCTGTGAGCGGACGAGCTGACTTGCTGTCAGTGACAGTGTAAGTGGGAAGAATCCAGAACAGTCGGGGATGTTCATCCTCGAGCTTCTTAGTATTTGCAGGGGCGGCTTGGTGTATCAGTGGAAAGGATTGCTCGCACAAGATCGGCTGCGTACTTCCCTTGTATCTTCCGCTCGATTCCTGGGCCCAGGAAGCGCTCGTCTGCAAAATGGAGAGTAGCAGTATAAAGAAGAGGCTCTGCGACATTGATTTTCCCAAGTCTCTGCAAGAACGATTGGCATCTTTCGACAAACGCCAGACAACTGGGCGATAGTCGCCTAGGAATTTGTGGCAATAATGATTCTTCCCGACCTTCAACCTTTATGCGCAACTCTTTAGTGGCCGATCTGAGTCCCGATGACTTCCCCGGAGACGATGATTTCGACGCGGCGGTTCTTCTGACGACCCTCGGCTGTGTTGTTGTCGGCCACTGGGTTACTCGTGCCGAGGCCCTGTGCCGATACCGATCCAGCTTGCACTCCCTGCTTGACGATGTAGTCGCGTACGGCGTTGGCGCGCTGCTCGGAAAGGGTCTGGTTGATTTCGGCTTTACCGCTGCTGTCGCTATGACCCTCGACAGTCAAGCGCAAGGACGGATAATTGAGCACGATGCCGGAGAGCTTGGCCAGGTCCTCACGCGCTTCCGGGCGGAGATCGAACTTGCCGGCGTCGAAAAGTACGTCACCCATATTCACGACCAACCCTCGGGGCGTGTCGGTAGTGGGCAGGACGCGATTGAATTGCTCGAGCAGGCGGGCACGCACGGCCTGTTTCTCACTATCGAATTGTTCCGCGGCCTTTTTCTGGGCATCAGCTGCGGCGGATTCCTCATCCGCTTTCCGCTTGGCCTCCGCGGCCTCTTCGGTCGCCTGCGCCTTACACTTCTCGCACTGGGCCTCCTCGATGGCCTTTTTGTCGGCCTCAGCCTTGGCTAGTCTTTCGGCCTCTTTCTGCCTCACCTCGGCGGCCTCCTTCTCTCCTCTCTCCCCGAATGTGTACGCGATACCGATGCCGAGACGAATCCGGCTTTGTCCTGAGTCGGAGAAGTGGGTACGGAGAAAGTCGACATTAAAGCGACCAACCCAATGAGGCGATAGCCGATAGTCGGCTCCGCCGCCGAGCAGCCATGAAAATGCGTTGTCCGAGGCCGACTGATTTCCACCCGTCGTCGGGGCCTCAATTGATGAACTGAGATGGGACAAGCCGAGTTGTACTTCCACGAAAGGCCACAGACGTGCAAGGTGGCTCTCCTTGACTCTTAGCACACCTGGGAAAGAGATGCGGGGGCCGCCGAGAATATTTTGCAAGTGATTTTTCGAAATGACTGCGCCTGTTTGAGTTAACTCGAACGCTCCCAGCTGCGAGGTGTCCCAACCCGTGTCATAGTTAACGGCCAGCGCAACCCTGTTCGTCATCCAGGCTGCCGCCCCGATGTTGAAGCCATCCAGACCGCCGTCACCCGAAGTGTGCGTGTAACCGCCGTTGACTTCCAGCCTCTGGGCAGAAACAAGCAATGGGAATGCAAGTAGCAAAACTAGGAACATGCGTAGGTTCTTCATAATCTGCCTTTCCTTAGGACCTCGGGTACACCCCGGCGGTCCTTTCCAACAGAAAGAGCGGGACCACGGAGCGTTCTATCAACCGCTCTTCTGGGCACGCGCCTGCGAACTTAAGTGATAGGAGATTGGACATTAACTGTCACAACTACCAGACTTTATTAAGCGCGACCGTCTGGAAGCGTGACCTCGTAACAGCCGTCGAAAGCGCGAACACTGGCGTCCTGCATGAGCACACTGGCTGGATCGCGTATCCCTAGACAAACCTGCTTGGTGAAGACGCGCGGCTTGGCAACTGCAACAGACTTTTAGCCGTCTCAGTGGGACAAACCAGACTAGAAAAGAACGATCAAGTGCCTGTTAATTGTTACAGGCCGATTTTATGGAATGGCTTTTTTAGGTTACTGTCAACCCTACCGTTCGACTGCGATAACAATCGTGGCTTCCACATCACATCATCCAACGTATGTTGTGATGTGATTAACTGATGCAGCGCTTACGTCTGGTGCCATGGCATGAGCCTCCTAATAGCAATCGTCAAAGAGTCGCCTCGGCAGACTATTGGCGCGTTTGTTGTCCTCGTGATGATGCTGCTTGCCCTCCCGTCTGCACTCAGTGCGCAGGAGCCTCTACCAGAGCCAAAGCCGTTGCGTTTTGATCTCACTCCATTCATCGGCTATCGGACCAGCATGAGCTTTCCCATTGAACCCCGTGTCAGTGGGACAGACCCTCGCGTCACACTCGACGCAAGCCCGAGCTATGGAATTTCTTTTGGGATGCGGCTCGCAACTGAAGGTGATTTGGTCGAAATGCGCTGGGCGAGGCAAGACTCCTATGTTCACTCGGAAGACATCACGCCCCAACTCCCGCGTCAACGCGTGGTTCTCGATCAGTTTCATGGAGATTTCAGCCATGAGACCGCGATCGAAGACTGGGCCTCTTGGGCCAGGCCATACGTACTGGCCAGCGTAGGCGCAACCCACGTTTCCGGTACTACAAACGTAGGCTTCACGCGTTTCTCATTCGGAATCGGGGCCGGAATCAGGTTCTATGCCAGTCGCCATCTCGGCTTCAAGATTCAAGCCGAATGGTTACCGGTTTTCGTGGACCCGAACGTTGCTTTCATTTGCGGTTCGGGCTGCATCGTTCACGCCGGCGGCACGGCAATTTCTCAGGGTGAGATCTTCGTGGGGCCGATACTACGATTCTGATTCATAACCGGGAGATTTGAGGGCGTGCCCGTGGTCCTGTTGCATTACTGGTTTCGAGTACTTCCACCGCATGTCAGCTCGAGTGCCTTCCACTGACAGACTTGACAGGTTTCAACTCGCCCTTATAGCGTCACACTTTCTTTCGGGCCTTGAGGGATTGCGCTCGATCGGCTTATTCATTGGCCCCCGCCGAAGACAACTGTCTATCTTCAAAAGGGGGACGTTTGGTTTTCGGCTTGACCATCACATTCCTTAAACAACTTGGGATTGGTCTCTGGTTGACTTTTCCTCTCTTGTTGAGTTTGGCGGGTGCAATAACTCTTTTAGGGCAAACTGTAGGAAGGAAAGAAGGATGGTCGCGCTTCGACAGTTTTTATTGGTCGTTCATTACTGCGACCACAGTTGGATATGGCGACATTCGCCCAGTCAAACGTAGATCAAGGGTGCTTGCGATCCTGATCGCCTTCCTGGGGCTGATATTGACCGGCATCGTCATTGCAGTCGCTGTTCGTGCTGGAAGTCTTGCTCTAGATACACCTGGTGGCTGATTCCAATTCGACCACGATTGGATGCCAAGGATTAAGTAGATGACACTCCAACAAGACACGCTTGATAAGACTTATTTAAGTCGGGCCCTTGAAGTCTCCATTCACGTTGGGCTTTTTATTTTTCTGGCCACTGCGTGTCTTCTTATTTTGCGCCCCTTTCTTCCTCTCACTGCTTGGGGGATTGTCATTGCCATCGCCGTGTACCCCGGCTTCGTCTGGGTTAAGAATCTCCTCGGTGGACGCAACGGACTCGCCGCGACCGTTTGCACTCTTCTTCTATTAGCAGTTCTAATCGTGCCGGTTGTGTTGCTAACAGGATCGTTGGTCGAGGGCGCCCAGGGTTTGGCAGCACGCCTCAATGAAGGAACGCTCATACCACCGCCGCCACAAAGCATCGAAACCTGGCCCGTCATCGGACCTCGCTTGAAGGACACATGGGAACTCGCCTACCGAAACTTGACCGCCGCCTTGCAACTCTTTGCTCCACAGATCAAGGCTGCCGTCCCACGGCTGCTTTCAGCTTCTGCTGGCGTTGGTTTGGCTGTACTGCAATGGATTTTTTCGATTGTCATTGCTGGGGTTCTTCTCGCTAACGCCGCAACTTCTGCGACAATCGCACGACGGTTCAGCAACCGCCTCTTTGGCGACAGGGGAGCGGAGTTCGAGGAACTGGCCGGCGCCACCATCCGCAGCGTCACGACCGGAATTATTGGCGTTGCAATTATCCAGTCGTGTTTCGCCGCCGTCGGCTTTCTCGTGGCAGGTCTTCCTGGTGCAGGATTGTGGGTGGTGATCTTCATTATCGCGGCTGTGCTTCAGCTTGGCGGGCCCGTGTTGATAGTGCCGGTGGTTTACATGTTTGCGACCGCCAGCACCACCAAGGCAGTTATTTTCCTGGTTTGGTGTCTCTTCGTCGGCCTGATGGACAATGTGCTCAAACCTCTCCTGCTCGGGCGCGGCGTTGCTGTTCCAACCATAATCGTGTTCTTGGGCGCCATTGGCGGATTCATAACAATGGGGGCAATCGGCCTGTTCGAAGGTGCGATCGCTTTGTCGGTGGGATATAAACTGTTCCTCGCATGGCTGGAAGGACCTGTCGAACCTCCTAAGACGTTAGCAAAGGGCCTGGCCCGGGCTTCCTGAATATTATTCGCCATTCCGAAGATCATCTGCGCATTCCCTCTCGCACGAAACCCGGCATGTGACCACGAGTACGTTTTATTTTCACGCAACCTCGGCAGACTCTTGCGTCTGCACCGCGACGTTGATCGCCAGTTGTTCTTACCTGTCTATCTTGCCAGTTACGCAGAGCAGGAGCCTGACCTTAGATTGTCGTTCAACGGGCACCCGCACGCCCGGCGTCTCTATCTTCGTTGGAGGTTGTATGCGCTTATTCTGGGCTTCTTTAGTTATCTGCAGTGCCTTAGTTTCCACGTATGCGCAAGACTACAGCAAGGCCAACTTCGTCATCGGGGGTGGTCCCGGTTTTCCCCTTGGGGACATCAGCTCATTCGTTGGTACAGGTGGACATTTCATGATCGGCGGAGGATTGAACTTCAGCAAACTTGTCGGTGTGGACACCGAGTTCATGTGGCACGATTTGCCGATTAATTCGGCGACAAAAGACCTTCTACAAACACCCGGCGCTAGTGCGCGGCAATATGCCTGGACATTCAACCCGATTGTTCATATTCCCGTCGGAGAAAAACTGGGGGTTTACGTAATCGGTGGAATCGGTTGGTATCATCGCTCGGGTGAGACGACCACCCCCGGGGCTGGTGTCGTCTGCGATCCCTACTGGTCATGGTGGTATGGCTGCACGATCGGAACCGTGGACTTTGTGACGGGAAGCAGAAGTGCGAATGCATTCGGCGAGAATATAGGCGGAGGCTTCACCTATCGCTTGGGGGAGGGGCATACCAAGCTTTTCACGGAGGTCCGGTATCATCATGCTGGCTACGATCACATATCAACAGATCTTCTTCCACTTACATTTGGGATTAGATGGTGAGCGGCTGAGCACAATCTCACACCTGGGAAACAGAACGCCGACGTCGACAATTGACACTATTGTCTCTCGAGTGTAACTCATAACTCTGGCTGCTACGACTTATTAGACCCGGGCAGCACTATCACTTGCCGGCCGGCGCTGTACTGCTCGTTGGGACGTGAAAAAGAAACACACTTGGTCGGCTCGGCCGTGGACAACACCACCTATGAAGCTGTCCTCTTCGGCTACCGCGCCAGCATCGCGGCGGCTGGCTTCCTGCTGGTCACTGCCTTCGGTCTCGCGACCTGGGCTATCGCCGCCTTGGTCATCTCACTCACTTGGAGGCGCCGATGAAGCGCGTCCTCTCCTCCCTATTGGGGTGGAGTGGAGCCTTGCTTTTTCTTTTTCCCAAGCGCCCGCCCCAGGTCGGGAAGAAATTCCTTCAATATTCCAAACCCCATATTGCTCGCCATGGTGATGCCGAAGCTGACGGCTGCGTCTTTCGCCGAGTCTTGACTAGGAGGCAGCCAAAAGCGAGACAACAAAGCACCGCTGGCCACGCCGCCTACCTGGGAAATCGACAGATGCAAGCTTCCATTGTCGTGCCGCGAAAGCACACCACTTGCGAGCGCGTACCCGGTGCGCGGCCAGAAGCCCTTCTTGCCAGAATTGAAATAGCGATTGTCTTCGTGTAATGCGCTGCTCAGACCGAATGTGACAGTGCGCTGAATGGAATACTGGCCGACGATGTTCGCAAATCGCCTACCGTAGCCGGATGCTCCCTGCTCCCACTCCGGAGGCTTATCTCTCCATTGATCGAGTCCGGCGGAGAATCCAGCCTTGATGTAACCCAACGGGTTCACCATCGTCTTTAGATACAAATGGGTTCGCTCCCGCTGCGTTAAGGGCCGAAATTCGCTGGCATGCATTGTTCCAGCCATGTTCAGGTAATTGAAGAGATAGTCGATTCCTTTGCTGACGGAGGTGGTTTTATGCTCACCGTTGGTCGAATCCTGATTTTGCGCGAACAGCAGCGGGCCCACTATGAGAACGAGAATGGCAGCCAAACAACGGCTTCGATTCATGAAGTGAGTCCACGGGACCAAATTTCCAAACCTGCTCATCGAGGTGCACCTGACCGATTCCAATGTTGTTTCGAGCTGTCGGTGTTGGAGCCGTTTTTCACTTGCGCAAGGACGAACCGGCCAGTCCTTCACGTTTCAGTCAGCAAGCGCACTCGGGGAAAGTGCAGGAGCTCTTTTGGGTATTCGACCGTTTGTGCGATTGCAGATCAGGGCAACGACACCACGGCTTCTTTGATGCGAACAGAGTTAATACTTGTGGTCAGACACTCCCGCTCTGGCCCTCGCTCTCGCTCCGTAAATAATTTCTCTCACATATTTGCTTTAGCTTGACCTGTGCCTTCTGACAGCGTCTGGATCGGCGCCATGCGCCGTGGCTTAGAACTGCGACATGCAATGTGGCACCGACAGCGCGTGCAATCACGCCTCGCCGCCTTAACACACACGGGTTCTGGCTTGCTTGTGTTACGAGGAAATCAGTTTTCCAATCTCGACTGTTGGACTAGGACATCTGCCAGTCTCGTTCTCTCCCGCTGAGCCACTAACATGCCAATCGACAGTGGACTGGTTGTCTTGACAACCAAAACCGAACCAATTGAAGGGTCGAAGGCCTGTGAAGATTCGGATCTCGACGCCCAACACGGTTCTCAATCGCGGCAGGTTGCTCCTCTGGGCTGGGATTGTCTGCTCAGTATTTTCGGTTGCTACTTTCGGCCAAGGACTCCCTGATTCTGCGTCGAGCCAGCCGCCATGGCACCCAGAACGCTTTTCAATCGAGAAACCTCTTGGCACACTCAGCAAACCATCTGCCGATTTTGATTCACTTGCGATTGTCCAGCCCGCAAGTGAGTCCCGCACTGACACCAGCTTTCAGTGGAGATTCGCCATACCCGAGTCGCTTCTCTATACCGGAATCATGCACGTATACGATATCTGGACCGAAGCCGGGACCCGAGATACGTTGAACGGTCACTGGCTCAACAACTACTTCGCTTCAGTAAGTTCGCTGCGCGGTTGGAGTGATGGCGACACTTTCATGGCCCCATACGTTGCCCACACAATCGAAGGTTCCGTATTCGGTTTCATTGAGCGGCAAAACGACCCCAAGTACCGCAAAGTTCAATGGGGCGATGGCCGCGATTACTTCATTAGTCTTTTGCGCTCCCTGGCCTATTCCGCGGTTTGGCACACTCAGTGGAAGATTGGCCCCATCAGCGAAGCGTCGATCGGTAACGTCATGCTGCACGCCTCGCCCGGATTCATAACCCTCACGGACACGCCAACGCTGGGCACAGTGGAAATGATCGGCGAGGATGCCGCAGACCGCTACTTGCTCATGGGCCTTGAGAATCGGACGGCGAATCGATCCCTAAACGTGCTGGCTCGGAGCTTCTTGAATCCCGGACGATCAATGGCCAACATGATGGCGTTTCGAGTTCCCTGGCACCGGGAGAACCGCATCGGACTGTTTGGAAGGAACTTTCTTATCCGAAAGGAACTGCTCGCCGACTCCAAAACAACTGACGAGAGGGCGTTTGAATACGTGCGTCCAGCCAAGACAGAAACTCGACCGCGAGGTCTGCCAAAGGAGGCAGCCATCGAGTTAAGCGCCTTCCCACTCTTTCAGACCTTCCTCCGAGGCGGTAGTTGCATTGGCGGAGGCGGCTCAGGAGCGGCGCGCGTGAACCCCCACCTGCAGGTTGTTGCGGAGTTAAGCGGATGCCTGATCATGCACATGCCAGCCGCCAACCAAAGCGGGGACTCGCTGTTTTATGGTGGCGGCCTGCGCTGGACCCCCAGAGCGTCCAGTCGCTTTTCGCCATTTTTGCAGGTAATGTTCGGAGGCAACAAGGTCACTCATGAAACAGACGATCTAGCACTACGAAAGAAGTTGCTCGACGAATGGGGTGATGGTAACGGCACTCTGCCACATTATCCAAAGCGCAGTGACTGGTCTGCCGAACTTACGAACAATGGACCCGCACTTGGTATTGGCGGGGGGATCGACATTGTCTTTGCGCGCCCTTTTGCCTGGCGTCTTCTCAGTATTGAATATTCACACACCTGGATGGACGATGTAGCCATGATTCATCCGCAACAAACTGTGCGTATTTCTACCTCAGCCGTGCTACGCATCGGTACTTGGTAGTGTTTTCGGCAACTGCGGACAACGCCTTGTGGTGCTTCAACGCTCTCACATTCGAAAATCACCTGTGAATTTTGCCAGTATTCAATTTTGTACACCACACCTAGCGTTAGGTATCGACATGGAGGTGCCAAATGCGCCGACCATCAGCTTGTGTGGTGGCCCTGCTTTTGGCGCTTAGCATCGCGGCTGATGCTGGAGGAAAACCGATCTGGTTGGCTTTGGATAGAACCCAACTCGCCCAAGAGAACAGGAATCAAGGATTGGCTCGGACCGGGGTTGCAGTCGGCTGTAAGGCGTCACAGCAAGTGGGCGCTGCATCGTGGTATGGAAAGCAGTTCCACGGAAAGATCACAGCCAGTGGTGAACCTTTCAACATGTATGACGTCACCGCCGCACATGTGACTTTGCCGCTTGGGACCTTCGTGCGAGTGACCAACCTGAACAATGGCCGGACCGTAACGGTAAAGGTCACCGATCGTGGTCCATTCGTGAAAGGTCGAATTATTGATGTGTCCTACAGTACTGCGCGCATTCTCGATTTTCTGAGAGACGGTGTGCAGCTCGTTCTACTTGACTTCGAGGAATGCCCACGAAGTGATGACCGACTCATCAGCCACGGGGAAGCTATGCCATCCAATAAACAGTTAAGCTATCGTCTCATGTGGTGACACATCTTGATTTAGCACATCATAGTCTTCACATGCAGAGATACATGGAGGTGTCTCACTTATGACGCAGAGTAACAGTGAAGTGCTCTCGGCGCCGGTGAGCGTCTATCTTCTAGCTGACAATCGCTTGCTTCGAGAAACTCTGCCTCGCCTCCTGGCGAGGCGGGGAGGGCTGTCGATTGCCGGCGTCAGCCCGTATACCGAATCGACAGTGGAGAAGATTTCTGCCTCCGGGTGCGCCGTCCTGCTGATGGATTCCCTGGCCACGAAGCAAGGCACGACTTTGCTCGCTGACTTGTCAGAGCGGGCGTCGAGAATCGGTGTCGTTCTGTTTGGAATGGACGAAGAAATAGATCTGTTCGTCAGGTCCGCCCAACTCGGAGTCAGCGGCTACATGCTGCAGGAAGCATCCGGTTCGGAGATCATCGCCGCGGTCTTGGCAGTAGCGCGGGGAGAGACCGCCTGGCCTCCGCGTCTGTGCATGGCGCTGGGCCACCACCTGTCCCGCGAGTACCGGAACCGGCCACGGTTCACCATGTTGGCGGGAGGCGCTAAGTATTGCCTGACTCGACGGCAGCTGGAACTGATACGACTGGTGGGGAGAGGGCTGACTAACAAGGAAATCGCAGCCCAGTTGAACCTCTCAGAGTTCACGGTGAAGAACCACCTCCGCCGCATCATGAAAGAAGTGGACGCAAGCGACCGCCATCAGGCTGTCAATGCCATTCGCGCCAGCGGACTGCTTCCCGTGGTATGAGTTCGTCGAGTCTGAAGCTCTGGATGGCATTACGCATGCGCCCGCAGGAAACAAGGCTTGTGATTGACTGATCGTTAATCTGAAGAGACCCTGCCTGGGAGGCCGACTTCGTTGACCAACGGCGCTCGGCGTCATTAACGCTGAGGTTCCTGGTTCTGGCCTCTTCACTATGCGGCGTCGGCGTGTTCGATTTCGCCAATCCTCCCTGTCCTTTCATGTTTCCGAAATCCATAACCCGAGGAAGACCTTTGTTGGAAGATCGATTGTGACAAACAGGCCCAATGCGGCGCTTCAAGAGACCGCAGGAGACCGAGATAGTGCGCAGCGGCATCAAGGTCGCGGCGCTCCTTCCCGTTTTCTCCCTGAGTTGGCGAGCTCATTAATACGCGGACTCTCTGTTGGACGGCCTGCTGGGCCTGTTCCAATATCAGAGGCAGCCTTTTGCGATCTCCTTCAAACAACGCTCTTCGATACAGTCTCGCCCAACGCTCGTGCTTACTAATTGTTTCCATTTAGAGTCCTCCACCGGAGTTGTTCTCCGCCAGTTTGTGAGGTTAGGCGTCGAGAGGCGCTACGCAGCTGGTCTTGCACCAAATGTTCTCGTCGCCTTGAATGAAAGAGGAGAAGGTGATGACCCGCCTCAATTGCGACCCTAGTGTCATGCTGCAGGACTGTCAATCAGCAAAACTGCTAGGGCCGTCTCTCGGAGAATTGTGAACAAAGTCACGCATTGTTCGGCAGGACCGAACGCTATCACTTCATACGATTTTGTTCGCTTGCGACGAAGGTGAGTCCCTCGGCGGCGAAGCGGCGCAAGAGCCGACCCGAGACTGCCGCCAAGTCCCCAGGTAGTTCCGTTGAGACAGGCTCACTGGCTCGGACCACGTGTGTGTCGAGCACACCGTCGATTCCCCTGATCTGAAACTCGACTACCCCCACGAATCGTGGCCCCTCCTGAGACTCAAGATCCCACACGAGGAGCGTTGCCGCCAGGCCTGGAGCGCGCTCCCCATCGACGAGGCGCACATCGGGACGCGACGCCACCTCGAGCCGCAATGCTGTGTCTAAATACCGGTCGGGAGCAGACGACCACCACCAGACGGAGTCCTGGGTCAACTCACCATTTTGTTGCTGGTGCAGCACACGGCGCCCGATGTGCCCGCGTGCCTGGGTATCGAGCAGTCGGATGGAGGCGGCGTCGGGGGCCTTCGTTGCCTGCTTCTGTGGGTCGGACAATCCAGAGTCGAGGAGTTGCGGCTCGATCATGCGGCTGGGCATCGTGTGCGGACGCCGTAACTGGCAGGCCAATCCCCCAATGCAGGCCAACACGACGAGAAGATACTGTCCTGATCGAGAGGCACGAATCATTAGTGTTTCTCCACTGCCTTTCGTGGACCGTAGACCACCGATTCGGGCTGCTCTTCGAGTTGCCGCGCCAGTTCACGCATCTGTTCGAGAGAATCGCGGATGGCCGGCAGGGAGCGTCGTAGGTCGTCTGCCGCAAGTCTGGAACTATCGGCCGCGTCTCGCGTGGATTGGGTCGCGGCCGGAAAGTCTGCGTCCTTGATTGCGGCCCGCGCCTCTTCAGTGAACTTGATCAGTGCTCCCTGGGTGCCCACTAACCCGTCCATCTCAGATTTAATCTGCTCGATCTGCGCGCTTGTCGTGGTAAAAAACTTTCGCGAGTCTGCGCTCAGAGTTGGCAATTCGCTGTCCCGAACGATGCGATCGACGTTAGTGAAAAATCGATCGCTCCTGTCAAGACTGCTGGGAATCCTGCCGATGATCTCCCTGAGGGTTGCCAGCGTCGCTTCCGCGCGATCCAAAACGGCAGGCAGCCGATCCTGCACCGTCGCACGTATCGAAGGCATTGAAGGTACGTAGGGGAGAGTCGGTTTGAACCCGAGTGCCATTCCTGGTTGAGGATCTTTTGGCACATCCAGTAATAAGTACGCCTCTCCCGTTACCGGGTTGCCGATGATCTGGGCCCGGAGGCGCGGCACTTCGCCTTCAACATCCGCAAGCTTGCGAATTCGGTTTACATTGAAGCCAATAGTGTTAAGGCGGCTTAGAAAGATCTCGAAGTCGATTTCGACGGTGGTCTCGCGCGGATCAACGCGCAGGTCTGTGACGCGGCCCACCGGTACGCCCCGGTATCGAACGGGACTCGATACGTCCAGGCCGCTGACGTTCTCGGTGGTATAGGTGACCAAAGCAATTACGGCACGTGTCCTCATACGTTGAATGAAGAGCACCGCCGTTGCGAGTATCACCGCCACTGCTATTACGATGAAAAGGCCTAGTCGCGCATAGCTCTTCTCGACAGCCATCTGATTACCCTCCCTGACTAGCGGACACTGCGGGCGACGACCGCGTGAAGAAGTTGTGCACGAATGGAATCTCCGACTCATCGCGTAGTTTCCGCGGGTCTCCTCGTGCCACGATCCCTTTGGCGGCCCGGTCCAGCACGATGCACTGTGCGGCCACGAGAAAAATGCTGGGTAGCTCGTGAGTCACGATGACCATCGTGATGCCCAGGTCGCGACTGAGCGTGAGGATGAGCTGGTCCAGCTCGACCGCCGAAATTGGGTCGAGCCCGGCGCTCGGCTCGTCAAAGAACAGAAGATTGGCCTCGAGCATGAGGGCGCGGGCGATGCCAGCGCGCTTTTTCATTCCACCGGAGATTTCACCCGGCAGATGCTCGGCGAAACCACCAAGGCCCACGAGATTGAGCTTGGCTTGGACAAGCTCCCCCACCATCGGACCCCGGATCGGGGTCCATGCGGTCAAGGGAAGCGCGAGGTTCTCCGCCAAGGTCATGGAACTGAAGAGTGCGCCCGACTGAAACAGCACGCCGAACGGAGGTATCCCCTCATAACGATGCGGCTCTCCAACTCCATCGATCTCGATCCTCCCGGCATGGGGCTGCTCCAGTCCAATCAGGTATCGCAGCAGCGAACTCTTGCCGCACCCCGATCCGCCGAGGATAGCGAACACCGTTCCGCGCTCGACTTGGAAGTTGACGTGTTCCATCAGGACCTGTGCGCCCCAGGCGATACGTAAATCTTCGACTGTAATATGCGGCTTCAATAGCGGCATGTCAGACGCCTATCAGCACCAGGAAGAAGGTAAACACCGCGCTTATCACGATCACACTGAAAATGGCCAGGACCACGGCGGTGGTCGTCCGGGCGCCGACCGCGGCGGCGCCGCCCCGCGCGAGCAGACCCTGACAACATGCGATCATTCCAATCGCGAATCCCAGAAACGGAGTCTTGACGAGGCCCGCCACCAAGTGAGCTGGTGTGATTGCATACATCGTCGCCTGGACATAGGCGCGTGCGGTCATTTGCGTGATGAAGAGCGTGGCCCCCATACCGCCGATCAGGGCCACAGCGTCACCCACCCAGGTCAAGAGCGGCACCACAGCGGCGAGTGCGAGACATCGTGGCACGACTAACCATCGCAGCGGATCAAACCCCATGGACCGCAAAGCGTCGATTTCCTCCGACACGTTCATGGTGGCGATCTCCGAGGCGAGACCCGCGCCCGATCGCCCTGCCACGACGATCGCGGTGACCAACGGTCCGAGCTCCCGGAAGTGCGCGACCACCACCAACTCGGGAACATAGGCCACAGCTCCAAAACGCCCGAGCTGCGACACGCCTAGAAATCCGACGATGACGCCGACAAGCAGGTTGGCAGCGCTAGTGACCAGCAGCGCTTGTGCGCCGATCTCTTGCATCAGTCTTGGCAAGGAACCCCAATCGACCGAGTCAGGCTTGGCAGTCGCTTTTGGCAGCGCAGCGGCATAGCGACCGATAAAATCAAGCGCCCCGTGTGCTTTTCCAGGCAACTCAGCTGCAGACGAGCCGATCCGGTCCAGAGAACTCTTCGCGGACCTCAGAGGCGCCGGGCGGTCCCCTCGGCGCTCACGATAAAGCGCGATCAAGCGTGCCGCGTTGGTGTTGTGGCCTTCAACGATGCGCGTGCCGCACTTGTCCGCGTCCAGCCGATCGAGAAGGCGTGCCAGTAAGACTGCGCCGGCGCCGTCGATACTATCGAGCTGCGATAGGTCGACCTCGACCGAGCGGCATCCACCCAGATAGGCTTCGGCACTCTTCACTCCCTCGGCGACTGCTGCAGCGTGGGCCAAGTCGAACGGACCGGTCAGTACAATACTTGCCCGTTCTCCTTCTCGGTCGGTTCGTACAGCAACACCCATTGTCCAAGTCTCCGGGTCTGCTGGCTGCTTGGCCATGTCGCGATGGGGACCCTGCTGACGCTAGCTAAGGAACTCCCAGGATTTCTTAGCATGCTTTTTCCTACCGAGAGTTACTGTTTGTTCAGATCGTCGTCCTTGTAGTACTTCGTACCCTGCAACGTTAACTGCAGAGCAAGACCTTTCTTGGTGATCTGATACACCCAGACGCCAGGTGCAACCGTGGCTGCTCCCGAGTATGCTCCGCCCGAGCTACTCGTCTTGGCAGCCGCATCTGTTTGCGCAGAACCATCCCAACCGGAATCGAGGAACTTCGACAAAGCCGGCTCATTTTCGAACGCAAAGACCACGCGATAGTCTTTCACGCCCATTCCAAGACCGGCGCCAGCGGAGACCATCTTCATGAAAGTGTCCTGGCTGGTCTTCGAATTGACGGCTACACCCGACCCACGGGCCGTGCTTACCAGAAGCAGGTTGGCTCCCATGTTGTCGAACACTGCGTATCCGGCGGACTTCTGGATAAGCTCCTTGGACGACGGTTCAAGCTTGTACAGGTCCTCCAAGGTTTGCGCGGCCATTTTGCGGGTCTTTTCCCGTTGCTCGTCGGGCGAATCCTTTGCGGCGGCCAGACCTCCAGCCAACAAAACAATGACAAGACTTGAGGCGACTGTTCTTAATTTCATGAGGTCCTCCAAAATCTGGGTGGAACTGTTTGTGTAGGGTTGCCAGGTATCGACTTGTCACAACTGCCGCTAAGTAGAACAAGACGTAAGAGTCGTTAAACCTGTCTCGATTGTCAGTCGTTCTTACAAATTCGTGCAGTGCGAAAACTAAGCGAAGTGTCGCGTCTGGAATCCGCAGATGATATTCACCGCGCTGCGCGAAAAGATTCGAACCGCCTCAATCGGAGACACTAGCGCGGGCGAACTGCCCACCAGCACATTTTCAGGCGGTTTGTGGAAGAGCTGTGGGTAGCCGGGGCGCCTAGTGGACAAGGAAAGGGGATCTCAGCCGCGAACCGCTACGTTCCCGATAAGAGGTCAGCTCAATATGCTGGTTAGCCGATCTGGTCGATAGCCGGCAAACACACTAAGTATTCTGAAAGTAGGCATACGCACGTTTCCGAATGACTTCTCGATTGGCAGTCGGTGTTGTTACCCCGCAGCCTGCATGGAACCGCGTTCCACTGGGCGGGTGGCCCATTCAAGCCCGCTTTTGGCTTGAGTGGGGATGTTCGCGTGCTGCAAACTTGGGCCGCCTGACAGCTGATAGCGTCGTCCACGGGAACTGACCGGTGTTCGTAACTGCCCCACTCAAGCCAAAGGCAGGCTTGAATGGGCCACCTGCCTGACTTCATCAGCCGTGGGGACACCGAGTTCAACGGTCTGTTCCACGATCAATGTGGGAATATAAAAGGCAAGGCAGGCCTTCACTAGAGGCAGCAAACCGACTCTAGTAGATCGCTCTCGATACATTATCCGCTCGATACCTTGAAGGTGTAGTGCCCACAACTTTTCGAAACATGCGGGCGAAATGACTAGAGTTTTGAAATCCGGCAGCTATTCCCGCATCAATTATGCTGCGCTGGGGGTCGCGAAGTTGTTGCTTGGCACGTTCGATCCTCTGCAACAGAACATAACTATGAGGAGCGTGACCTGTACTCTGTTTGAATAGCTCCGAAAAGTAATGCGGACTCATGCCAGCAATTCCGGCAAGTTGCGACAGGCTAATGTTCTCGTCCAAACTGTCGGCAATATAATCAAGCACACGCTTCAGACGATATCCTTGTAAACCGCCTCTGTAAACCAAAGGCTTGACGCGTCGCACCGCATAACGCTTCACTAGGTACACCGCCAGCGTATTGGCCAGGGATTCCCCGTAAATAGTTCCCGCAGGCGAACCGTCCTCAAGATCTGCCGTCATTTCCATTAGCAATGCAGAAATGTGTCGGTCAATCAAATTCCAATGTTCCGTTAATTCAATCTCGGTCTCGTGTGAGGTCTCATCCAATGCATTGGTCAGGAGGCTTCTATGGATGGCTACACCGATCCGATGAGTTGGTCCTTCCCAATTCACTTCATCAACAGTGCCCCGAGGCAAAAGAAAGATCGTGCCCGGGCGTGAAGTAAACCGAAGACTTCGGCCCCTCGTGCTTACCTCGTATTTCACGGCTGCGCTAGTCAGGGCAACTTGCAAGTAGTGTTCGAGATGTTCATGGCGGGGGATGAATATTGCTGGCGTGGTGAAGGTCTCTATTGCAATGCCGCTCCACTGCGCCGGGGCAATCGACTTGGTCGGATCGCTATTTAGGAAGGGTTCGACACGACCCTCACGGACTACATCAATTGTAGGGATGAAGCGGCCAGGCTCGGGAAATCGTGCTCGCCCAGCATCAGCGGATTCCGATGTACCGGTACGATTCTTAGCGCCCATCAGGTTTTTCTAGGGAACCGCTCTGCGTGGACGACTCATGGGGCGGCACGCTTAAGGGCATTGTAATTAGATCGGAAGATTTGCACAAAGTCGGTTCTTTGGAACTGCGGGGGGCGGGAACGTCCGCTATGTTCGACATGCTGAATGGGAGCAAATGGCAACAGGAATAAGCACGTTTTTCAGTCTTGCTGTTACGACCGAGGCTTCGAATGCCACGGCGAATTCACAAAATAAAGGAAGGAACAAAATGAAGATTATGATCCCGAATACGAGCCTTAAGACCGCGGCCGGTGCGGCCCGCCGCGAACAACTCACGACTGGCGCAAAACCAATGTTGGTGCTGGCATTTCTCATAGCCAGCACCCTGATCCCAACTAGCACGCTGATGGGGCAGGAGGCTGTTATATCGCCGATGGCGAAGGAGACTATCACGCCGCTCATAACGAAAGATCTGGCAGGCTCGCCCGGCGAGCAAGTCCTGATGTACACGGTAGACTTCCCGCCGGGGTTTTCGAGCCCAATCCACCGCCACAATGCACAGGTGTCGGTTTATGTGCTGGAGGGCTCCGTCGTGATGCAGGTGAGAGGCGGAAAAGAAGTCACGCTAGGGCCAGGCCAGACCTTTTATGAAGATCCCAACGATATTCACGTCGTTAGCCGGAACGTAAGCAGTACCGAGTCGGCAAAATTCCTTGTGTGCCTGATTAACAAAAAAGGCGCTCCGCTGGTGATACCAGCAAAGTGAGCCAGCAATTGCAAACGTTCTCTTCGCGCAATTCAATTCAGGAGGAAATACATGAGCACCATCACCGGTGAAGGATTCGAAATTCGCGAGCTACGCAACAGTGTTGTTGAGAATTGGGCTCGGTGTGGGTTTCTTGTCGGCCGTGGCCGACCGGCTCGGTCTGTGGGGGGCCTTTGGGCAACCGAATGTCGAGTGGGGCAATTTCTCACGGTTCCTCGAATACACCCACACACTCAATTGGTATCTGCCGGCAGGAATGATCCCGACGATGGGGGTCATCGCCACTGGCGCTGAAATTCTTTTCGGTCTTCTTCTCCTCGTCGGCTGGCACACCCGCACCGCCGCGCTGTTAAGCGGACTTCTTCTACTAACGTTCGGGACGGCAATGACACTTGCACTAGGAATCAAGGCTCCGCTGAATTTTGCCGTCCTCACGGGGATAGGAGGTGCCTGGCTTCTGGCAAATTGCGAAAGTTTCCCAATCAGCGTGGATGACTTGTTGTTGCGTCGAAACATTCAGAGGGGCGCGGATGAAAGGAGCACGAGCCCTGCGATTCGGTTCAACGAACTTGAGCACAAATCATGACCTGCCTCAGCCGGAAATCGCTGTCGGGCAACTGCTGATCAAAGCGATTGCCCGCAGATCAACATCCGGCATCGGCTCTGGGTCGGGTCTCAACAAGATTTAACAAAGTCAGCTTCCTCGAATCAACCTGCTCGATTGCGAGCATAACGAAAGGACAGTCATGAAAATCGTAGTTATTGGAGGGACCGGTCTCATTGGGTCAAAACTCGTGAGCCAACTGACCGGCCAAGGCCACGAGGCCGTAGCGGCTTCGCCGAGAACGGGCGTGAACACGCTTACCAGCCAAGGACTTTCTGAAGTGTTGAAGGATGCCCAGGTAATTGTCGATGTATCGCAATCCCCCGTTCTGCCTGGGTTTCATCTCAGTGTTCGTGAGCCGCCCTCTCCCGAGGAGCGAGCGGTAATAGAGTTCTTCAAGACATCCACCAGCAATCTTCTCGAATATGGAGTTGTTGCTGGTGTGCAACACCTAACAACGCTGTCAGTAGTCGGCACCCAGCGCCTCCCAGGTAGTCCATACTTCCGAGCCAAGGACATTCAAGAAAAGCTCATCAAGGAATCGTCTATTCCCTACTCGATTGTCCGAGCGACGCAATTCTTCGAGTTCGTTAAAAGCATTGCCGACTTCTCTACCCAGGGAAATCAGGTCCATGTCGCGCCAGTCCTCATCCAGCCTATGGCGGCTGACGAAGTTGCCCGGGCGGTCGGCAGAATCTCGGTCGGAACGCCGGTTAACGGCTTAGTTGAGGTTGGTGGCCCGGAAAAATTCCGCCTCGATGAACTCATTCGTCGTTTCCTGGGTGCATTCAATGACTGGCGCGAGGTTGTCGCCGATCCGGATGCGCTTTATTCCGGGGCTCGTTTGAGTGAACGGGCGCTTGTTCCCGAGAATGACGCGACGCTGGGAGAGATCCGGTTCGAAGACTGGCTCGTCCAAGAGAGCCTGAAAAAGTCAGTAGCCTGAGTATCCTGAGCCGGCACGCACGGCTAGGACTAGCCTCTGCATCGGCTTTGACGAGGTTGCACGCCGAACAACTCCTGCGGGAGAACCCGGGGACCGACGGAGCGTTCCCCAATTTCCGATCAGGAAAAACGGAAACTGTCCCGTCCGCACCCAGTCTCTTCCCAGAGCGGACACCTCGCGATAAGGGCGGCCCCAAGGGCAACTTCCCCGAAGTACTTCTCAAACTGGCAGTCGGTGTTGTTACCCCGCAGCCTGCATGGAACCGCGTTCCACCGGTACGCGAGCGTGGATCGTGGCGCCACCGCCAGGTTGTGATTCGATTGTGAAGCTTCCGTTTACCAGCTTCAGTCGTTCTTCCATGCTGACGAGTCCCAGGCCCTGGCCCAGCTTTGCCCGTTCGCGGTCAAAACCCACACCAGAATCCTTGACCGTGAGGTGTACCTCATCACCAGTCCCCCACAATCGCACTTCGAAGTGCCGGACCCCACTGTGTTTTGCAGAATTGTGCAGGGCCTCTTGCAGCACCCGGAAGAGGCAAAGAGAAATGTCCGGCGATAAAGCGGGCAGCGCATCGGTTTGGACGTCGACCTCCAACTTCTGCTTCTCGCTGAACTCCCGGCAGAACCCTCGCACTGCGCCGGCAAGACCCAGATAGTGCAGTTTTGCCGAATGCAACTCATGCGACAACAACTGAATATCGGAGGCGATCTCCGAAATCTGCTTCTCGAGTTCATCCATACGGCTGCGGACTTCGGGCAACATGAGAGGGTTGTCCTGGAGTTGTTGTAACTCGGCGGCCAACAAGGCGAGACGCTGACCGATGTCGTCGTGAAGCTCTCTGCCAATCCGGGCACGTTCCTGTTCTTGTGCCTCAATCAACTTGCGGCTCACATTTGCGAGGGCCGCTTCTGCCCGCTTACGCACAGTGACATCAGCCACCATACCGGTCACCCTCAGAATCTTGCCGAGAGTGTTGAAGTACGCCCGCGCCGTGTCCTCGAGCCAAATAACACTACCGTCGGGACGCAACATCCGAAAACTGATTTGATAGGAAGGGTGTTCAGGAGTGAGCCCAGCTTCTGCAGCGCGATATACCTCGCGGTCATCTGGGTGGACTCTTTCAAAAAAGCTCTGACCGGTCCCGTGTTCTGGATCATCCATCCAGTTGAGAATGTCCCTGCACTCCTCTGATCGCAATATTGCATCTGTTCGCGGGTCCCAATCGAATGCATACATACTTCCGGCCCGCACCGCCAAACGGAGCCGCTGCTCGCTTTCCTGCAGGGCCGCTTGTGTATGCTTGTACTCGGTGATGTCCTCTACAAATGCAAAAACCAGGGGGCCTGATCCTTCATTGCCCTCTTTCAAAAGAGAGACATTCAAACGCCCCCAACGCTGAGCGCCATCTTTTGTCAAATAGCGTTTTTCCATTGAGTAGCGGTCGATGAGGCCTGCCTGGAGCCGCTGAAAGAGTGCCCAATCATCTCTGGAATCTTCGGGATTGCCAAATTCCGAGCAACTCATGCCGCGTAGTTCGTTCTCGCGATATCCCAGCATCAGACAAAGCGCAGGGTTGGCGAGCAGGAGCTTGCCGTCCAAATCTTCCACTGCAATTCCCAATGATGCGTGCTCAAAAAGATAACGGAAAAGGCGCCTAGCGTGGGCTGGTAGCGGCTGCGAAGACATAAGGGCTCCAAACTCCCGAGGAACCACGGGAAAAACCTGAGTGCCCCATGAGGGAATACCCTAACATCCTTCGAAGCAAAAGTGAATCCCAGTTAAAATGTCGATTCTTTAAGATAGTACCGATGCTAGGTCCCGAATGTCGCGCAGATTTTGTTGATCTGGGCCCCCGAAGATTGAAGATTTTATGATTCGAATCTCAAAACTTTATAACGATGCCCGCGGAAACCCTACCCTGCCGGTTTTGGGTTTCGTCGCCGAACTTGGTGAAAAGCCAATCTGCCTGCACCAGACGTAATCCGATCCCTTTCCGAAGCCCGATGTCCAGACCGCCGCCAATGAGCATGGCAAACGCGTTGTCGCTCCCGGCTATCTGTCGAAGCGGTGACGCCACCGAACAATGCGTGCACAAAGGGTTGAACGACTGGCAGGCGTGCGGTAAGTACGGGGCCAACGGTATAGGTGTAAACCGAAGAGTCAGTCCTTCGCGAATTGTAAACGCCGCTGAAGTCGGCCGTAATTCCGAGAACGTGTTTGAAGTTTCCAGTTAACGAAGCATTCCACCCCACGGCGTTATAGCTGGACTGAAGATGCTCATATTGGGCCCCGCCGAAGATTTCCACTTTTTGCGCCAATAGAGGGGCGCACAGAACGCCGGCGATCAGAATTGTGTTTATAAAGTAATGCCTCATCCAATCCTTCCCTACTGCAAGAACGAAGGCGCAGCCCACGAAGCTCCTCATGTCAGAGTAAGCTGCGCATGTCGATATCAGACCTGTCAGGAGTTACAGGGGGCGGTCACCCAAGGAATTTCGCGTGAGTGTCTCTTTCATTAATCAATTTGGAGAGTAGGAAAAACGGACGAGCCTGTTCCTGGCCCAGCATTCATCGTTCGCTTCCGGACAAACCGGGTACAACTCACCCCATCCCACAGCTATTGCAATCCGGTCCTCTGAAATGCCTTTGCCTATCAGGGCTTGTTTGACCCAATCCGCTCTTCGCTGCGAGAGCATGAGATTGTAGATCAGGTCTCCCCTGGAGGATGCGTACCCTTCGATATAGAACCGATCCCGTGGATGATTCTTCAACCATCGAGCGTTGTCGTCCAGAACGCCCAGGTTCGATGGCTCGTCATGGTCATTCCAGGGAAACAAGACGTCGTGCATGTTTTGATTGAAAGCTTCTTCCTCGGGACCATACATAACCACTCGCGGCCGCGCCCAGTAAGCAACCCAGTAGGCAACATCCGCAGACGATGTTGAAACATCTTGTTGCGCTACTGTCCGAGTTCCAGTCAAGAGGAACATGGCGCTCACGGCAAACAAAAGTCGGCATTTCATCGGATTGACTCCCTTATGAATGTCGCCCCAAATTCATGAACTGAGGCGAAAGCGGCGAGTGTCAACATGACGCTACCTGTCAATTAGAGCGCGGGCAGCGACTTTCACATCGCATCAGCAACATGAACAGATCGACTCCAACTTTTCCATGATGGTCAGTCCATTTCGAATGACACGTACATTAACCGGCCGTTGCGTTCGATCTGCAATACGACAGGCTCGCCAGCCTTGTACTTCTCGATCTCCGACCTCAACTCTTTCACAGTTGAGACGGATCGACCGTTTACCGAGCGAATGAGGTCGTCCATTGCCAGGTCCGTCCTCTGCTCAGTACGGTCCAGCTTGGCTACGACCACTACGCCGGACTTGGACCGTCGACGCCAGGACTCCCGCGGCCTTTCATTCACAGGAATGCCCATTACTCCCAACTCCGAAACTCGGCTACTCTCGTTTAAGATCGAGTCGATTGGATCGACAGATTCTTCGTCACTGTTGTCCAGAACTGACACATCGAACTTCAGGAGTGCACCACTCCGAGAGACCTCAAGCCTTACGCGATCCCCGGCCCGCTTGCTGTAGAAGCTCGCGTTAAACTGAGGTAGCCCGGTAACAGGTTCGCCGTCCACACTTACAAGCACGTCTCGCACATTCAGCCCTGCCATTTCTGCCGGACTGTTTGGTTCCACGTCAGAAATGACGGCGCCCCAGTCCTGTGAAAGCCCGAGTCCGCGTGCGAGAGTTGACGTAATGTTTTGGACTCTGACGCCGATCTCACCGACGCGGACATGTCCACGTGTTTTCAGCTCCTGGTAAATGATCTGAACCAGGTTGCTTGGGAGGGCAAACCCCAATCCGTCGCTGCCCCCACCCTCGGTCACCATGAAGCTGGTTATCCCTACAAGCCTGCCCTTCATATCCACCAGGGCACCTCCACTGCTACCGGGATTAATGGGAGCATCTGTCTGGATGTAGGGCACGGGCCGATCGGCATTGTCAGATCGCGCGACTGCACTGACTATGCCCATTGAAACCGAATTTTTGAGTCCTTCGGGATTGCCTACCGCGACTACTAACGTTCCCGGACGGACGGTGTTTGAGTCCACAAGAGAAACTGTAGGCAGGCCGCTCACATCGATCTTCAGGAGCGCCAAGTCAGCTTGCTCACATCTTCCAATAACCCTCGCATCGAATGTGAGGACCGGAGGAACACCTTTCCACTGCGGAGCACGAACTCTGTCGTCTAGGTTGACCCGTACTCTCTTTGCGCCGTTGACCGTGTGAGCGTTGGTGATAATGTATCCGTCCGCGCTCATGATCACGCCGGAAGCGATAAAGTTTGTCTTTGTAACTACCCGATTGTCAGTCTTGTCCTTGTCGTCGCTTTTATCGTCGTCAGGGTGTATGTATCCCAGCACCTCGATTTGTACGATCGCTGGTGACACTTGTGCCGCGATGCTCTGAATAGAATTGCTTAGTTGTTCTAAGGGATTAGCCAATACGCTTTTTGATTTCTGCTGAGCAGGGACCCATTCAGAGACAAGCAACATTACGATTCCGAGTAGTAGATGCCGCGCACCAGTACAGCCGCGCATTTGTTTGACTCCAACCCTGCAATCCAGAATCCGTGGCGCATCAATGTCGGGCAGATCGCCCTATACTTCCCCTGGTTTCTTCATGGGATGTTCGACGGCATACATCGCACTTTTCTGAATTAACCTGCGTTCACGATGCCTGCAACTGTCAACTCTCACAGAGACGCTCAGTGTCATCCGCCTGATCGAGAGGATTCTGAGTTGCTGCGTCGATAGATCTCCCGTTAATCCTCCAATCCTTTTTGGTTTATCTTGGGTCTTTGGTAACGCTCGTCGACCGGCCTCGGAAGCCGATCGTTGACCTTAGCGGTGGGTCTATGGGGGAATGCATTCCGAACCGGAATGGCTTTGAGCAGGCGCGCTGGTGTTCTGCAATGTCGAAGAATTCTGACCCGCAACGAACACCAAGCTGTGCGAGGACCGCGCTAAAGCGGTAATTAATTATCTAATCCAACAGGTAGCATGCCGATGAGTGCATATTGTGGCACAGGGCGCTATGGGGCGAATACGGAGCAGCAACACCCAACGAGACTAGCATGGGGGTGTGCGCAGAATCGTCGGGTTTAGGTCGTTCTGGTCAACAAGGCCACGGCTCGGTAGTTGGCCCTTCGATGCGAGACTCTCTAATTGACCCATGTTGCTGAAGGAATCGCTCCGCCTGCCACGAATGTGCCCGACCCACTTGGAGACGCTATCCTTTCAAGCATCCGCCTGGCTGCGATCTGCAGCTTTACCAGTTCCCCCGTAAGTCTCTCGTCATACAAGTCGTTTTCCCACTCATGCATCAGTCTCTGACTCAGCCCGTCCACGGTTCGACATCCCACCTGGGCAAAGCACTGACCTAAGGAATCGCATACGGTCCATTCATTCGTTTCAAGAAAATCGGCAATATGACAAGTATCCAACCCAAGCGTGTACAAAACGACGGTCCTGAATTGTTCTGAACTCAAAATATCAAGCAACGTTGAAAATCGACAGCCCATCGATGTCTTCTCCTTAGCCTCCACTGTAGGGGCAGAGCGTGGGTTTGTCGTTGCGAGGGAGCAAATATGGAACGGTTGGGAGCGAATCACGTTCTGATCAAATCACAAGGAGGGCAAGAGGGATAGTAAGTACTAAATCCGCATATAGACGCAGGGAGAGCCCGGCTGTTGCCTGATACGCACACTCCTGGATTACTTCAGATCAGTTCACGCGCCCTGGAGCGAACGGTGCCGGACAAGCGCGCTTGAATTGTCTTTTTTAGTTCGCTTAAATCGCGCTCGGCAAGCTCTTGCAGAGTGCTCAACGTTTCCAATGCGTTCTGTAACTCGCGCCGTTCGTCAGAGCTCGGTTTGGAAAGGTTGTCTCCGATCCGATCGAGAACTGCACTGCGTGCTTCAACAACACGCTGAAGCAGCATGATAGGGTCAAACTCAAAATACGCGGTCTGGCAGAGTTGCCGCCACCCAGTGGCGTCATCACGAGTATCGGTCATGAGCTTCCTCATAGGCGTGGGCCGAAAGCACTTTCGCAATTTCTCTTACATGGTGTGTCCCAAACTCATGCTCAATCTGAAGTGTCGGCTGCTTGCGCTATCCACCGCAGCGCTTTCTACCCTGACACAACAAACGTCTGTGGGGCACTGGAGTTCTTGTAGTTCGGAAAGTGAAAATCATTTGAAGATTTGGCCGCGGGCACTAGTGTTACCGACTGCCGCGTTATTGAGGCCGACCCTTCTCGGCTAATGGTAGCTTCACCACAACAACAGCGGTATCCGACGGGCTATCTCTATCTGGCCGTTTTTCTGCCTCGGCAAGATCGTGTTGTAAGCTGTCGTGCAAAGCGCTGAGCACCTCACGCTGCATCATCGCGACCTGATATCTATCCTGGATCAAGTAGTCCGCTTCATCTCGGGTAATCTGATTGGCTCGATTGGCCTGCGAAATAGTGCTCAATTCGGCGGACAGCCTTTGAGCGATCAGGGTCATCCCGTCCTCGTATGCCCTGAGCACGTCGACTGGGCCCAGCGGGAGGGGTGGCTGGGACACGGACAACCGTGTGATGACCTCATCGGAATGGCTCGCGCTCGTTACGGTTTGTGGCAAGAGGGGTGCCCCCGCCCTTGCGCTAGCGTGGTATGCCCGGGGTGTTTGGGCGACCATGACATGCGTCATTACAACCAGCAAGCACACGGCCACAACAATCAATCGCGATTTCATGTTCACTCCTCCATCGGTCGTCTCATAGCTCGGGTACTCAAAAAACGAAATACCTATTGATAAAAGGCGTTAC
Organism: Terriglobia bacterium; assembly: GCA_963812835.1. Taxonomy (GTDB): domain Bacteria; phylum Acidobacteriota; class Terriglobia; order Terriglobales; family Acidobacteriaceae; genus JAIQFF01. The sequence continues at coordinate 2,019,280 of CAWEWN010000002.1, read as the reverse complement.
ATTCACAAATCAGTGAATGAAGTGTAGTGGTGATATTTCAACTGCAATGGGATGGGTTGCCGCTACGTCGCGAGACAATTATTCCTGCCATACCAGTTAGCAAACGCTCGCGTTTTGCTCGACGTTGGGTGTCATGGGCTCATTCGGGCGAGCGTCCATGCTACGGGGGGGCGCCCGGCTGCGGAACTGGGAATTCTTACAGGCCGAACCTTAAAAAGACTCTGACAGTCGAAATCGGACGATTAGCCTGACAACCCCGTCACGCGACTTCGCGGTTCACCGGTAACCTCCGGAAGATGATTGGCTTCATCAGTGGGCCTCAGCCAAGCTACTGGAGCGAACTGGCTACTGAAGAAAACGCATTGTTGGCGTTTGAACCTACCAGCTTGACCGATGCCATCACCAGAATCAGGATTAGAGCGAGCATGACTGCGTACTCGGCGATGTCCTGGCCGCGGTCATCCTTCCACAGAGTGTTGATCATAGAGACCTTGGGAAACCAACTAGGCACAGTCGCTAACAAATTGGGTTCGCCAACGCTCATAGTACGGAGGTTGGTACGGTCGGCAGAACTGGCAGTTTTTACAGGTTAAAATACTTGGTGTGGCAGAACTATTTTTTCTTGCGAGTTAGATTTGAGGCAGGAGTAGAATTTCGGAGCGTCACTGTTGGGGGCAAAAACCTTCGCGTTTCTGCGAACGTTGATTATGCCTCATGAATACGGGAACGTGCTCCCCGATGACTCGGTCGGTCCCTCCTCGCTAACAGGTCATGTCATGAGCAATGAATATGGTCACCGGCTTCCGCGCATTTTCAATGGATCCTCGCCTGTCTCTGTTGCGTCTCTGGTATGCCTGGTAGTCGCCTTGTCTTATCTTGTCCCGAAACTGGAAGGGGCAATGATCCAGAACCCGCGGACGGTGTGGCCATTTTGGCCAGGCTCGGCCATTCTGGTTTCAGTCTTGTTGCTTGTGCCGGGGCGGATCTGGCCAATCCTGATTCCGGCGGCGTTCGCGACCTTTGCCCTGTACGACCTGGGAGCAGGCGTGCCCGTCAGGTCAATTGCCTGGTTTATTCCCGCCAATACGGTCCAAGTCCTTACCAGCGCGTTGTGTCTTAGGTATTTCTTCCACGATGTACCCCGGCTAAACAGCGTGAAGGCCGTCGCGAAGTATTCGTTCTTCGCGGTGCTCCTTGCACCAGTCGGAGCAGCATTTTTTTCTGCAAACGGCATCGGAGGCAACTATTGGGAAGGTTGGAGAGTTTGCTTTCTCTCTGAGGCACTCGCTTTCGTCACTCTCACGCCGGCAATTTTGAGTTGGATCACTGAGGGACCTGCATGGATGAGAAAGCCACGTGCCTGCTACCTGGAACCAGCCGCTCTGATCACGGGATTGGTTGTCCTGAGCTACGTGATCTTCGCAGAGGCGGGGAGGTCCCACTCACCAGCGCTGCTTTATTCTCTCGTGCCGTTTCTACTATGGGCTGCTCTACGTTTCGGATCGATTGGTATCAGCAGTTCGGCGGTCCTGATTTCTTTTTTAACGATTTGGGGTGCAATCCATAACCGCGGTCCCTTTGCCGATCAGGGCTCGCTCGACAGCATCTTGTCGCTACAGCTCTTCTTGGTTTTCGCTGCGATGCCATTCATGTTTCTCGCAGCCCTCGGAGAGGAGCGTCAGGACGCTTCCGTAGAACTCGCCTTATCCAATGAGAGGCTTCGTCTTGCAGTGGAGGCCGGGAAATGTGTGGGATGGGACTGGGACGCCGAGACCGGGTACAACCGTTGGTTCGGCGATCTGCAGACCATGTTCGGGATCCAATCGGACACCTATACCGGACGCCTGGACGACTTTTACCGCCGGGTACACCCGGAAGATCGAGCGCTTACCGGAAAAGCGGTTGCAGATGCCAGGCGAAGCCGGGGACCCTACACCGGAGAGTTCCGGGTCTTGCGCCTTGACGGAACCGTGCGCTGGGTTAACTCGAGGGGACAGTTCTACTACGGAGCCAATGGTGAGGCCGTGCGCATGCTCGGCATGGCGGTGGACATCACCGAGCGCAAGCAAGCTGAACAGGTGCTCCGTGAGGGTGAAGAACGCTTCCGCTTGGTTGCAAATACAGTGCCGGTAATGATCTGGATGTCCGGCACGGACAAGCTCTGCACCTACGTCAATCAGCATTGGCTGGAGTTCACAGGTCGGCCACTTGAGGCCGAGCTAGGTAACGGATGGGCAGAAAGTGTGCACCCCGAAGACGTAAACAGATGTATGCATACCTACGCTCAGGCGTTCGATCGACGGGAGTCCTTCCAGACAGAGTATCGGCTCCGAAGACATGATGGAGAATATCGGTGGCTTTCGGATACCGGCGTGCCGAGATTCAACCCGGACCACTCTTTTGCGGGGTATATAGGCTCGGGCACCGACGTCACCGAGCGCAAGCTTGCGGAAGAATCTCTTGCCAACGTTGGGCGGAGGCTGATTGAAGCCCACGAGGAGGAACGTACCTGGATCGCCAGAGAGCTCCACGACGACGTCAATCAACGAATGGCACTGCTGGCAATCGAACTGGATCGATGGAATCAACAACTTCCGCCCTCAGCAGTTGAACTGCACGATCACATCCATCACGCCAGCCAGCGTCTTTCTGACATCGCCAACGACATTCAGGCCCTGTCGCACCGGCTCCATTCTTCAAAACTCGAATATTTGGGCCTGGTGGCAGCGGCCAAGAGCTTCTGCAAAGAGTTGTCCGAGCAACAGAAGGTAGAGATTGACTTCAGCCATACGGCCATACCGCGAAGTATGCCCAAGGAAACCTCTCTTTGCCTATTCCGTGTTTTACAGGAAACTCTGCAGAATGCGGTGAAGCACAGTGGCATGCGGCACTTCAAAGTGGAATTACAGGGCATACAGGGAGAGATTCAGCTCACCGTAAGCGATCTGGGAGTTGGCTTTGATCCGCAAGACGCGATCCACCGTCGAGGCTTGGGGCTTATCAGCATGCGGGAGCGAATACAACTGGTGAGCGGTCAGATTTCTATCAAGTCACAGCCCGGCGTTGGCACCACGATCCACGCTCGTGTTCCGTTTGATTCAAACAGCGATTCTGCACGGGCGGCAGGCTAGGAACAGCGGCTTCGTCCAGCAGAGTTCAGAGACTTTTACCGGGAATGAGCGACTGAACGTTCTGATTTCTGGCGGTTCGTGCTGTATAACGGCCTAATGATGCAAGCCGCCGTCCCCCTCTAAAAAGCTTTCTGCAAACTATGCAGTTCAGAAGCGCGAATGTTTTCGCGTAGCGGCAGAGACCACGCGTGTCGCTCTCAATCAGGATTTAGGGTCCGGCTCTGATGCTTCTTAGGGGTGGAGGGTGATGGCAGTAAATTCTCGCTTTCGGCCAAGCGCCTAATGGCGAATCGAATGACGTGAATCATACCGAGCCCGAGTTTTTCTTGCAGGCGTTCAATGAGATACAGGTCTGAGTCCGTAAAGCGAACAGTCGTAGACTTGAGTTTCTCGTTCTTCATCGTTCCTGATTCTCTCAACCGGACGATGGGACTGTCGTTGCGGAGCAACAATGAAGCATAGATGAAAGATAGAAGAAAGCTAAATGAAACACATCCCGAGACAGCTTAGAGATAGCTAACAGATACCTCAGAGATATCGCCCTACGAAATATTTTAGTGAACGTGGCATCGGAATTTAGGATGGTGTACGAGTGGTGAGTGTAACGGCACTTTTTCAACAGCTTCAAACCGCTACCTGCTAGCATGCGGAGCGTGCTCCATTCCTTATGACTCACAGAGTCGACCCACCCAGGTTATGTTCATGGGTAGTGAAGATGATCATCGGTTTCCGAGCATCACGAGTGCATCTTCGCCTCGATCTGTCGCGATCCTGGTAGTCCTGGTAGCAGTCCTGTCTTATGTTTCCATGGTGCTGGGGTCAGGAATGTCAGTCCCTCCGCACAATGTCTCGCCGCTATGGCCGACCAACGCGGTCGTGCTCATAGTGTTGTTGGCAGTGCCGCGCCGACTCTGGCTAATACTCATTACGACAGCCTATTCGGTGGTAGGGCTCCTTCACGTTCTCGGAGCGCCCATCGCAGTTAGTCTCTGGCTTACTCTTGGCAACGTAGTCGAAGTTGTCGTTGCGGCCTTCGGCGTCCGCCATTTCTTCAACAGTGTGCCTCGGCTCAACAACACGAAGGCTCTCGCCCAGTATTCACTGATTGCTGCGGTGGCCGCGCCGTTCGCTGGAGCGTTCATCGGTGCCCTGGCTACAAATCAGGAGAACTACTGGCTACATTGGAGGATGTGGTTCCTTTCGGATGGCTTGGCGCTCTTCACTTTGCCGCCTGCCGTGTGGGGTTTGGTCCACCTGGTATCTAGCATAGGTCGCAAGCCCCGCCTCTACTACCTGGAATTAGTGACGCTAACCACTGTATTGATTCTGTTCGGACATGCCACTTTAGTCGCTTCCGGGAGGAGTATCCCCCAGGCACAACTTTATCTCTTAGTGCCATTGCTGCTGTGGTTCGCTTTTCGCTTCGGGTCTGCAGGGACAAGCATTTCAGTGCTTGTACTAAGCGTTCTATCGATTTGGGGCGCAGTCCACGGCCGCGGTCCCTTCACTGCAGCAGGACCAATCGACAGCGTACTGTCACTTCAACTCTTTTTGCTCTTTACTGCGGCACCTTTCATGGTTCTCGCAGTCCTTGTAGAGCAACACAAGCAGAGCGAGCGAGCCCTACGCGAGAGTGAAGAACGCATACATCTGGCGGTCCAAGCCGGAAAGATGTATGCGTATGAGTGGGACGTTGCCACTGACAAGGTAGTGCGGTCAACGGAGTGCGTCGACATTCTTGGGAAGGATGAGTTGACGCAAACGACTCGCACGGAATTACTGGCTCGAGTCCACCCGGACGACCGCGAGCAAGTGGCGGCGAGCTTCTTGAAACTGACTCCTCAGAGTCCCTACTCTCAAATTAGCTACCGCGTCTTAGCTCGTGATGGCCGGACGATTTGGTTAGAAAAGAGCGCCACGAGCTTTATTTGACCAGGACGGCAGAATGCTGCGGATGATAGGCGTGATAGCCGATATCACCGCTCGCAAGCAAGCGGAAGAGACCGTCAGGGAAAGTGAACGCCGATATCGCAGGATCGTTGAAACCACCAATGAAGGAGTATGGCTTCTCGATTCGAATTTCAATACTATTTTTGTAAATCGGCAGCTGGCCGAGATGCTGGGATACGAACCGGCAGAAATGATTGGACTAAACATATTCGATTTTTACTTTCCGGAAGATGTTGATCGCAAAAGGCAACGCCTGGAGCGTCGACGGCAAGGGTTACGGGAAAACTTCGATGATCGCTTCCGGCGGCGGGACGGGTCCGAATTGTGGGCACAACTGGCGGCAATCCCCGTCTTCAAAGCCAGTGGAGAGTTTGACGGGGCGTTCGCGATGGTAAGCGACATCACGGAACGTCGCCGGGCGGAAGAAGCCCTGCGAGAGAGCGAAGAGCGCTTCCGCTTGGTTGCAAATACAGCACCGGTGAAGATCTGGATGTCCGGCACGGATAAGCTGTGCACCTACTTCAATCAACACTGGCTGCAGTTCACCGGGAGGCCCCTTGAGGCAGAACTGGGGAACGGTTGGACAGAAGGTGTGCACCCTGAAGACATCAGCAGATGTACAGATACCTACACTCAGGCGTTCGATCGGCGGGAGCCCTTTGAGATGGAGTATCGGCTCCGGCGACACGATGGCAAATATCGCTGGGTTACGGATATCGGCGTGCCGAGATTCAACCCGGACCACTCTTTTGCGGGGTACATAGGCTCGGCCATAGACGTTACCGAGCGCAAGCTTGCGGAGGAGTCTCTTGCCAACGTTGGGCGGAAGCTGATTGAAGCCCACGAGGAAGAGCGTACCTGGATTGCCAGAGAGCTCCACGACGACGTCAATCAACGCATGGCACTGTTGGCAATCGAGCTGGATCGTTGGAACCAACAACTTCCGCCCTCGGCAGTTGAACTTCACGATCACATCCAGCACGCCAGCCAGCGCCTTTCGGACATCGCCATGGACGTTCAGGCCCTGTCGCACCGCCTCCATTCTTCAAAACTCGAATACCTGGGCCTGGTGGCAGCGGCCAAGAGCTTCTGCAAAGAGTTGTCCGAGCAACAGAAGGTAGAGATCGACTTCAGCCACACGGCCATACCGCGAAGTGTGCCCAAGGAAATCTCGCTTTGTCTGTTCCGAGTCTTACAGGAGACTCTGCAGAATGCGGTGAAGCACAGCGGTATGCGGCGCTTCAAAGTGGAACTGAGCGGCACAGAAGGAGAGATTCAACTGACCGTAAGCGACCTGGGAGTTGGCTTTGACCCGCAAGACGCGATGCACTGTCGAGGCTTGGGGCTCATCAGCATGCGGGAGCGAATACAACTGGTGAGCGGTCAGATTTCCATCAAGTCACAGCCCGGCGTTGGCACCACGATCCACGCTCGTGTTCCTTTTGATTCAAATAGCGATTCTGCAAGGGCGGCAGGCTAGGAACAAGGCTTCGTCCAGCAGAGTTCAGAGACTTTTATCGGGAATGAACGGCTGAATGTTCTGCACAGATCCGTTGGAAGACGCGGCTCTCCACCCCGCCCTGAACGCTACTCACGGAATATCCGCACAGAATGTCCAGGTCATATGTCTTGGCCAGCTGGTTGCCGAGTTTTTCGACCTGAATCGCCGCCTCTGCATTACCTTGTGCACACAGGAGATGAACACACTCTCCGAAAACTGCAACGCGGGCTCGCTCCCCTTTCGCAGCGTCTGCCGCTTCCCCGATGAGAGAACCAAACAGGTTCAGAAATTGAGCTGGATCAGGCATACCATCGCTCATGACGGTCGAGAGCACGTCAGCAGCATCGAACGAGGTGTATCTACCCTGCTCAATGGCGAGACCAAGATCCGAACCGTAGGCCTGCAATCTTGGAAGAAGACTGTCCCGGTGTGCCTCGGTAGCAATAACGACAGCTGCATTCCCTGCGTTCAGAGCCGTCCCGATGAACCGCGTAAGATCATCAAGCAGGCCTGCATCGTCAGAATAGAAAACGACCTCGTGGTTGCCGGCGATCTCCGTACCCCGCTCGAGCGCAACAGCACTCTCGGTTCGGAACCCATGGGAGGCTACAGCATCCGAACCTGAGACGAAATCATGTCCAGAAAATCTCTTACCGACAAACTGCTCGCCCCGAAGGACGGCGCCCACGGCTTTCAGTAGCTCGCTTCCAGCATCAGGCTTGACAACGTAGCCCAAAGCTCCCGTGCCAAGCGCTTCCCGCACCATATCAGCCGAAGATTCCTGGCTCACGAAGAGTATCTTCGACCGTGGTGAGAGCCTACGGATTCGTCGAGCCGCTTCAATCCCATTCAGGCTTGGCAGGCCAATATCAAGCAAAACCAAGTCCGGTTGCAGTTCCTCAGCTTTTTGAACCGCCGCTAGTCCGTCCGAGACTTCAGCGACGATCTGCAATTCGGGCACTTTTCCGAGCGTCGAACAAATGAGACGCCGAAACTGTTCGTGATCCTCCACTACGACAACGCGGACCAATCCCATGCGGAGCCAACCTCTCCTCGGTCAGATCACGCTTTCTGATCATCTTGAAAGGATGAGTCATTATTATTCCTGCATCGCCATGCGCGTCAATTCCACCAACGTGCCATGTTCTCGCAAGATTGTTTTGATGCTTTCAGTCGACGGGGTGTCAGTATCGACACCGCTTTTAGCGGCCAATAACAGAACAGCGGCGCTCACAGTTGTCATTCTGATCGCCTGTTGGGCGACTGTTGACCAAAGATTGGCGCTAGTATTCTTAGCGGGGGAGGTGTTCCTGACCGTGAGGCAGTTCGACCTCGACACACTCCCGTGCGCCAAGAGCCGGAGTCGGCCAGGAACATAAGAAATCTATCGAAGAAAGGGAAACAATTCGTTGCTCCGGCGCAATGATGCGAAGCTCACCAAAGGTCGGCGATGGCGGGACGATGTCTTCCCGCCATCTTTTGCAACCTCGTCACTGTGAACCATGTAAGGGCTTGCTTGAGTCTGTCATCTTTTGCCTGACAAGTCTAAAGTTAAGGATCCTCTCAGGGTGGATGGAATAGGTCATTTCCCCATGCATCCCTTCTATCAGTAGGGGGTCCTCCCCAGGATTCCACACCTCGATCACTCTTCCGTCATCCGTCATATACTTGACCGCGTAATGCGCTTGCGTTAATGGTAGGTCTAACCGGTGAACGGAGACAATCGTTCCAGGTCCGATTACGAAAACCGTACAGGGGCTTTGCGATAAGGGAAGCTTCGTTGTTACTTCGCTCCATGCCGGTTTCAGTAGTGTTACCACAATTGCTGCGCACAGTATGTTTCTGATCATGGCTTCATCCAAACCACACCAGTTTCGATAGAACATTCTCCCTGCGATAGAGTCGGTTTGCACCTGTCCCTTCTGCCAGCATTGTAGAAACTGCTCCCGCGGACGCGGACTCTGAGACCACCGAGGCCTTGCGTGGTCGTACCAGCGATATCATTTATTTGTGTCTTTCACTTCCGGGTCGGGATTTCTGCGCTTGCGCGAGCGCAACGACTTCGCTTACCTCTCAAATTACCGTACCGGTTGGACGGCATCGCCATGTGATGTGCTGTTCCAGACAACTAATCTACGCAGGTGATTTCTACAATGACCATTGCCCCTCTCCACACCACTCTAATGAGTCTATTAACGCCTAAACAATTTCGGACCGCAATCCTGATAGCAATTGGCCTGACGAATGCCGAGATTGCAGAGTTCCTTGGCACCACTGAGCATGTCGTCAAGAATCTATTGAGAGCTATCTATGATCGCGTCGGCTGCTGGAACAGGGTCGAATTGGCACTGAGGTTCGTTTCTGAATCTGAGAGCAGCAAATATGACCAGAACAAGATCAGAAGCGAAGTAGCAGAACTCGAGACGAGGGCCTCTCAAATACTGCACTCCCGTCCCTCGCAAGCTATCATGCCGGCGTGACCGACCCCGGAGCCTTTCCCACAGTTTCTCCGGATTCGTGAAATTGCCCCGATAAAGCGATTTTGTTCGCGGATCGGCGACTCTGGCAGTACTGCTAGTAGACACGTCGCTTGCCACAAGAGTAAGACACGAAGAAGCGGAAAACAAAGTATCGGCGCCATTTCATCCGCTAACGGGCCGCTAGTTACGCATGGCTTGCGGCCCTGTTCTTCCAATCGGGGAGGAGTGGCATTAACCGTTTCACTTAAATGCGGTCCAACCAACCCGCAATTCCCGCAGAATCCAACTACACGTCTGAACAGTTGTAGGAATGCTTTGCATGAAGTTTGATTAGCAATGGGGGAAGGCGGAGATCAAGTCGGTGAGTTGCCTCCTCCTTTCTTGTCTTATGCACCAACGCTTCGACAACACTGCTTGCCAGATGACCTTCATTGAGGAACGACCATGAACTTATCTAAGCGGACGATTGCGGAATGTCTTGGGACCTTTTGGTTGGTGTTCGGAGGATGCGGCAGCGCAGTTCTGGCCGCGGCGTTTCCGCAACTAGGCATTGGATTTTATGGCGTTGCCCTGGCGTTCGGACTGACTGTTCTGACGATGGCCTATGCGATCGGACACATTTCGGGCTGCCATCTCAATCCCGCGGTCTCGATCGGCCTTGTCGCAGGCGGACGCTTTCCGATCGCGGAATTGTTGCCTTATGTTGGTGCGCAGGTCCTCGGGGGAATTCTGGGCGCTGGCGTTCTGGAGGTCATTGCGAGCGGCAGAGCCGGGTTTGAGCTGAGCGATGGTTTCGCATCCAACGGATACGCAGCACACTCACCTGGTGGCTATTCCCTGCTCTCATGCTTTGTCGCGGAAGTGGTACTCACTTTCTTTTTTCTGATGATCATCATGGGAGCAACCGACCGCCGTGCTCCGTCGGGTTTCGCACCTATCGCGATCGGACTGGGATTGACGCTGATCCATTTGATCGGAATCCCGGTTACAAATCTGTCGGTGAATCCAGCACGGAGTACAGGACCAGCCATCCTGGTTGGAGGGTGGGCACTCGGACAACTTTGGTTATTCTGGGTGGCCCCGATCATCGGCGGCGCCGTGGGCGGAGCTTTGTACGCTGCAGTCTTCGAGTCAAGGACTGTAGTGGCAGCGACCCCGGTGGTGAGCAAGAGCAGGGCAGCCTAATGGCGTGCGACTCTTTCGAGCCAACCCTGACCAGTCGAGATTGTTCGTGTAAACGCCCGACTGGGAGCCACGATTTATCAGGGTTCACGCCGGCGATGGTCTGGACACCGATTGGGAACTTGCCTCTTCACCGCTTTCTGCGTCAGTTGACGCGGATGTCCTAATCATTTTCGCTTCCTTGCGCTGGAGCAAGGAACGCTCTCTCCTTCCACAATAGAGTCCTGCGTAACCCACTTCGTCCACGAAAACAATTTTATTTTGAGGAGTATTGCACGCATGCATGGACGCTTGTTTCCAGGCTTGATCATCTTGACGACCGCAATTTCAGTCGGTTGCGGCGGAGCCAGCGTAGGCTCCAGTCGAACCAGTGGCACCACACCGGTGGCTGCGGGCGAACTCGCCGTGTCCCCTAAGACTTTGAACTTTGGACAAGTCCCGGTCGGAAAGACAAGAGGTCAATCCGTCACACTCACAGCGGGCGACGCCAGCATTACAGTGAAATCGGCGGCCTGGAGCGGAGAAGGATACTCGGTCAGCGGTATCGTATTTCCTACTACCATCCCGGCTGGACAGAGCGCTCAGCTTAACGTCACATTCGCTCCCCAAAGCGCAGGAAATGCCGCTGGCAATATCCGATTCGTCAGCAACGCGGAGAACAATCCACAGGTGGCCTTCAGCGGCAAGGGATCACAACACAGCGTGACACTTACCTGGCAGTCTCCTGCACGTGCGGATGCGGTCGTCGGTTACAACGTGTACCGTGGTACAGGGTCGAAAGGCCCGTATAGCAAGATGACCGCTTCTCCTGAGCCCAACGCTATTTTCACCGATGCGTCGGTCGTAGGTGGTGAGACCTATGTCTATGTGGCCACCGCGGTGTACAAGAACGGAAGGGAAAGCAAGAACTCCAACCAGGTCCTGATCACCGTCCCGAATTCCTGAACGGGCGTCTCGAATTGCGTCGTTGCGTGCCAAACTCAGCTCATTGCGTTTGGCACGAACCACGCCATCACTCACGCCGTGCCACCTTCCCGCCGGGCTCCGATCGTTTCTTTCTCCGTTTCCGGCTTGTTTTGTCCCGGTACTCCGAAGAACGCCTATTCAGAAAGCCCAGCGTAGAGAAAATGTTGCATTGTTAGCGTGGAAATAACGGGAACTGGTAGGCCCCACAAAGGACCCCTCGCCGTATTGGTAGTAATTCCATCCAGCCTTTGCGGTGAGGTTGTGGCCAATGTCGACAGCGATATTCGCCAGCGGTTGGTAGTAGTTGTATTGCAGTGAACCAAGCGGTTGCAGAACATCGAACTGCGGCGTCTGACCGTCAGTGCTGGTGACACCGTAGCCTACCTGTGCGGTGACGCGAGTGTGCGGTTTAAACATCACCGAAGCCATGCCGTAGTGCGTCCTGTTCGTGTAACGCCCATCGGTGAGCAGTGGATTGTTGTCGTCGTTGAAGCCGTTCGCGATGCAACTCCCCGCGTTCGCAACCACGGGGAGCGTAGTGTCGGAGTCGTTAAAGCAAATGAAAGCATTCTGCGCGGTGTCGTTGTAGTTGTATGCGAAGTCGAATCCGAACCTCTCGCGGGGTGACAGGTTCGCGCTGAATCCATAATTGCGATTGTGTGCACGATAGTCAGTCAGAGCGTCGCCGTTCGAAGCCTCCCATAGATTGATCGAAGCGCCGATCACTGCCCAGGGCTTTGGGGTGTAGTTGCCCTGGAAGCGATAGCGGGCCTCTTTGCGGGTCCCGATGCGCACGATGGCGTTGTCGTTGTTCGTGTGTTCCCAGTCGAAATTGAATCGCAGGCCTGGCGCGGGCTTTGCCCAAAACGCGAGCAGTGGGGTGTATTCGTGGACGACAATCTTCTCCTCGTCTCCAGTCGCAAAGTCGAGGACCTGATGAAAGTCCTTATCGCCATATCTGAATCCGATGCGGCCTCCGAAGTGCTTCGAGGCGTCCCACACGAAATCGACCTGGTTCCTCTTCCAACTCTGGTTGAATGACAAATCGCTGGCGGTGGGCGTTGAGCTCGGGGTGGTCTCGCTGATCGGAGTGAGCAACGAGCAGGCCACAGTATCAATGCATGTCAAGTCGGTTTCGATGGAAGAAAAACTCGCTGGGATCCGGTAGGCCCAGAATCGAAACGTATCGACAATTCGGAAATGCTCTGTCAGGTGCAAGGTGGCACTGAAATCGGCCACGTTTGAGATCTGGGTCGCGTGACCGGGGCCCGTGACCGTTTCCTGGCGGATGTCAGAACGCTGCATGAGGCCGTTGAAAAATTCATTCAGTGGGGCATTCATGTCGGCCGAACTGTATGCGTAGGATGCGGTCAATTCCAGCCGTTGAAAGTAACTACTACGCAGACTCAACCTCTCGGTCGGCGTGGACGTGCGAGTGCGATTCGAGCGGTTGTAACTAAAGTACGCATTGCAGATAGTGTTGGTCAGCGTTCCTGTGGGGTCAATCAGACTGGTTGCCGGTGGAGTAATAGCGCATGGAGTCTTATTGCCAGTGTCGATTGGCAGGCCCAGTTCGACAGTGCCAGGCGCTCCCGGCAAGAGCGCCTGGGCGGATGGAGCTAGCTGCCAAGTTGTATCTCCCTTGTAGTAATCGAGAAACTGGTCATAGCTGAGCACCGTCCGCGGCAGGACTTTCAGGTCTGCACCAAAGCGATAGGAGTTGAGAGTGGTATTCCAGTCTTGAAACAGCAAAGCGTCCGTACCCTCATGGACACTGGAAAATGACGGGCCCGTCATGTTGTTGTGTGAAAAGCCCACTCGGAAAGTAATCACCGACTGTGGCAACACCGTCAGGTCGAAGTCGCTGATCCGCCGGCGGGTTGCGAAGAGATGTGGCGAAGAGGTAACCGGAATGCTCGGGCTCGACGTCGGCGGATTAAGCGGATTCGCCAGAAGGTTATAGTCGAAATCCGTTTGGTCACGCCGGAAGTTCGCCCGGAAGTCGTACCAATGGTTCTTGTCCACCCGCGCCCGGAGGCCGTTATTGGGGTCGCCTCCCCACCCGAAGCTATTGATGAACAGGTTGTCGAAGGGTCCGCCCTCGTGGGATTGCATCGACAGGGTCTGGTCCAGAAATCTCGGGCCGCTCTGCTCATCGACGAGGGAATTGTACATTTGCTGGCTGCCGGTCACGTCAGACGTGCGATAGCCGATCTCGACCGACTGGTGGACCACATAGCCTCCGAGCTTCCACTCGGACGGCTCGGCCTGGCTGGGGTCGGTCGCGGTGGTTTGAGCTCTCGCAGAGAAGTTCAAGAAGAGAACAACTAAAACAATTGGATGTAGCCTGAGCCAGTTTACAACCATGGTGTGCCTCCTTATCTGAAAAACACGTTGCTGGAGTTGGACCCATGGATCTGTGCGTGGCACAACGTGCACGCCTGATATTTTGTGGACTGGTTATGGGAGGGTCCCGCCGGCCCTTGAGCGGAAAATGTGTGACACTGCAGGCACAGCAGGTTCACCTGGCTCACGCGCAGGTAGCGCGGATTGGTTGACCCATGAGGCGTGTGACAACTGGTGCAGCCCTCAGTCTTCACCGGTACATGTTCAAAAACGAACGGCCCCTGCTTGTCTGCATGGCACTTCACACAGGCCGCGTCCCCATTAGGCATGGCCCGCACTTGTCGGAGTGTCGTCGTGCCATGGACGTTGTGGCAGTCGCTGCATTGGATGAGACCTTCGTCGACGCGATGATGATATGGCTTCGCGAAATCGGCTTTGGCGGTGACATGACATCCATAGCAGAGCTTGGGCTGTGCTTGAGCGAGAAGGTGCTCCGGCTCTTTGGCGTGGTGCGGCGAGTGACAGTCGAGGCAGCCAACATCGTTGCTCGCGTGCGCGGATGCCGAGAAGTGTCGCTGCTCGTGCTTTTCACTATGACAACTTAAGCAACGGGTGTTGGCATCTTGCTTCGACATCGTCGTGAAGCTAATGATCTTGGTAACATCCCCTCCGCCTTCTACGTGCGCGGATCCGGGGCCGTGACACGACTCGCAACCGTGTCCGTCGTGCAGCGTAGTTTTGAAATGCGCCGTGTTCTCGAAGTTATTTTTGTACAGCTCTTCATGACAGGTCTTGCAAGTGTCGACTCCAACATATTGAGCTGTTTCCTTCGGGGAGGTAGCTTCAACTGTTACCTTCTGCGAGGTAGCGCCGCCCTTTTCCTGGGGGCCGGCATGGGCGGGTCGAAACACTCCGAACAGCAAGATTGCTATCGTTGCCAACCCGAAGAATTGCAAGTACGCGTCTGCCTGTCTTCACGGTTCGCACTCCTCGCTTCGGGACAATCGTCGCAGTCCATTTAGCAATCACTGGATACTGCAGCAGCGCTATCCGGTTTCCATCTGGATCAGGTCCGCCTACTAGAGAGTCTTGACGTAGTCAGCGATCGCCTTGGCTTGCCCCTCGTTCAGTCCGGAGATGCCCTTGTTGTGCGGCGGCTTACTTTCCGGCTCGCCTTTGGTTATGTGCGCTACGATTTGGTCCGCTCCCATCGTTGTGCCCTTGAGCGCGGGGGCCTTCATCGCGGGTTTGCCTTCGCCACCGGCGCCGTGACAACCTGCACATCTCTTGTAAAGGGCTGCCCCATCATCTGCTGCCGACGATGTCAAAGCCGCCGCCAGTAAAATTACGGCCACGTTCACCACAGACCTGCAGTTCATAAACAATCTCCCTCTGTCTGTAAGATTTTCACTTTGTACTCAACATCTATCGTCACTCACTGTCTCTGGAGGTTCGATATCCGTTCCGAGATTCCGAGCGTTTTCAATATCTCCGGTGACGCCTCATCGGTCGCGAGCGGTTCATGGCAGGTGTTGCAGTCCTGGCCGATGGTCTTGCCGTCCCCAGCTGTGTGCGAGCCGTCATGGCAACGGAAACATCCGGGAAAGTCCGTGTGGCCCTGGTTGTTCGGATAAGTGCCCCACGAAACCTTCAGGTCCGGGAATACGTTGCGGTTATAGATCGCAAGAACAGCGCGGCCGGCGTCACGAATGTCTTGCGACCGATTGGCATACACCTCGGGATAGTTCTGCTGATAAAAACTGGCGAACGCCGTTGGCAATTTCTCAGCCGCTTCCGTACTTGTCGCGTAGTCGGCCTTCAGCAACTCGACGCTCTTCTTCTTGACGTAGGGTAAGGTCACCGGCACGTCACCGAGAGCGAGTGCTTTGTCCATCGCTCGATCAGGCAACTCGAAGGTGTGCGTCGGGCGGTTGTGACAGTCCACGCATTGCATGTCAAATTGCGGAAGCGCCTTGACCGAATCGGGCGGAGCGTCCGAAGTGCCAAAGGCCCGGACTTCCCCTGTGTTCGTGTTCTGGTATTCGACCCAAGGAATGGTCTGCCGCTCCGCATCGGCTGCCGCAAAACGGATGTGAACACCTGGACCCAGGTGTGCACCGTGAATTCCAGCGATCCGGTTTCCACCCACCAACATCAGAAGAACCGTTTCCGACCGCGTGTTGGCTTCATCGCCGGCATACTTGCTGAATACACGCACACGCACGCCGCCGGACTTTCCTGGCCAATGGCATCCCTCGCAGGTTTCTTTCGAAGGCACGAGGCGATTGCTCGTCAGGGCGGAAGGAATTGGCTTGGGAGCGGTCTTCAGCACGGTTTCAACGAGCTGACGAACTCCGCTGGCTTTGGCATGGACCCAACCGGCCGCACCCGGCACCACATGGCACTCGACACATTGGACCCGGGAGTGTGGCGAATTTTGATAGGCCGCGAGTTCAGGCTTCATCGTGTGACAGCTCCCTCCGCAGAATTGTGGTGTCTCCATGTGCTCAACGGCTCGATAAGTGACCTGGGTTCCAATCACAATGTTCAGGAGAGTTGTCACGCCAAAAAACCAGGCGAGGCGCCGCAATGCTTTCTTGCGATCAAACGTCTGGTCGGGCAGGCCTCCACGAATCTGGCGCCTGCTCAGGTACACACCTATCGGAATCAGCAGCAATCCAGCGAAGAAAATCGCTGGAATGACGAGAAAGACCAAGATGCCGACGTAAGGATTGTCGACGTGACCGCGGACCTGCTGCGGCAGCACAAAGAGCCACGAGATAACAGCAGTGCCGAGCAAGGCCAGGCCCAGCAGACTCAGCCAATGTCGAGTCAGCACGAACCAGGCAGGTTTGTCACTCGTCGTACCCATAGAACCTGTAAGAAAATCAAGGTCCAGAGCTCTGCTTGACGAGCAGCCTACAGAGGCGGAACGAGAAAAGAGACTGTAAGAGGTAACAGGTATCTGTCGTCCTCAAAACCAAGACTTGTCAAGTCGCTTTCTATCCAATTCCGTGATTGGATAAGGGCATGACCACCATCACAGTTGAAGAGTTCTTTCGCAGCTATGAGCAGGCCAATAATGATTTCGATGTCCAGTTGATCGCGAAGCTTTACACGGAGACTTTCATGTTCGGGAACCCACAGGGTGTTCAGGCGGTGAAAAAAGAAGACTTTATTAAAGTCCTGCCACGACGAAAGGACTTTATGAAGACAGCGGGCCTCGTATCTTCGCGTGTCGATTCAGTGGAGGCCTCCACACTGGATTCCAAATACATCCTGGTGAAGACCGTCTGGAATATGCTTTTTCGCACCAGCAACGGGGGCGCTGTAGCCCGCAAGACCTCAGCCACTTACATTCTCTCTAGCAGTGGAGACTCCTTCGAGATTGTCTTTCAGGTGGACCATCAAGATTTGATGAAGATCGTGCAAGAGCTTCGCGCCTGACTGCCTCGAAAGTGTCCTGGCCTTCTTTTATTTTATAAATGTGGCGCCCAGCCCTTCTCGTACTCGCGCTCCCACATCTTCATGGCTTCCGGATCGCCCTGGATGCGGCCGTCTTTGGTGTCGAGATGCAATTCCCGGCTGACTTCCCATGCAATGTTCGAGAGTTGCAGCATCGTAACCGCGACATTGCCCACCGGAATCGGAGCGTTGAGCTTCTCCCCTTTGCGGATTCCCGCGATAAAGTTCGCGAAGTGTGCGTCGGTCATGGAATCGGCGCCGAGCAGGTCACTCGAGGAGGTTTTAGTGCCAGTGCTGAATTGGCTTGTCTTGTTCCCTTTCACATCGTAAATCTCGTAGCCGTCGCGATCCACCAGCACGGTGCCGGTGGTTCCCATGATTGTCGATCCACGATCGCGGCCGTAGTATTTCATCCCCTCGCAACTCTTGCCTTCCCAGGTAATCATCTTGTCTTCGTACTCAAAACTCGTGACCAGTGTGTCATAGAACTGCCAGTCGTCCTTAAAGTGATATCTGCCGCCTGACGCCGTAACCCTTTTTGGATAGTCGACTCCCAGCGCCCAGCGGCAGACATCCACCTCGTGTGTGCCGTTGTTGAGCGCTTCTCCAGTGCCATAGATTCTGAACCAGTGCCAGTTATAGGGCTGCACATTGTCCGTATATGGGCGGCGCGGCGCCGGGCCTTGCCACAAATCCCAATCAAGCTGTTGGGGAACGGGCACTTCTTTCCCAGTGCCAATCGACTTCCTCACATTGCTGTACCAGGCTTTGGCAAAGTACGGCCGGCCGATAATACCTTGATTAATTTTTTCGATTACCTCTATAGTGTGCGGCGAAGAGCGTTGCTGGGTGCCCATCTGCACCAGCTTTTTGTACTTCTGCTGCGCCTGCACCAGCATCTCTCCTTCGGCTGGATTGTGGCTGCACGGCTTTTCCAGATAGACGTGTTTGCCAGCCTGTAAGCCCGCGAGCGCCATCGGCGTGTGCCAATGGTCGGGAGTGGCAATGGTGATGGCGTCCACATCCTTCTGCTCAAGAACCCGGCGAAAATCCTTCTCTGACACAGGCGTCTCGCCCATTTCCCGCTGCGTACTATCGGCGAACTTCTTGAGGATGTTGCTGTCCACATCGCAGACATGGGAGATGCGGGCAGCGTTGCGGTTCGCCTTGAGCGCTGATAGATGAGCGTATGCTCGGCCATTCAAACCGATGACCGCAAAGTTCAGACGATCGTTGGAACCAAGGATCTGGCCGTAGCTTTTTGCCGTCGTTCCCACCGCCAGACTCGCCGCCCCAACTACCAGTGCATCCAGAAACTCACGCCGTGTAACCATTATTTTCCTCATAGCGGCCCTGGCCGCTCGGTCACTAGTCAGACAAGATACCTTGAGATCGACGGGAGATGCCAGCCTGATAAGCGTCCGGTAGTGGGTCAGCATAGAATCACAGAAACCCACCACCCAGCGTCATCGTAAGCACCACGGCACACGCAGGGGCAGATGCCACATCGCCCCGGCGGAGCGCACCTCCGTTGCTTGTTTTGACGGCTGGAGAAAACTTGCCGAGGTTAGCTCGACTGGGCGGACTCGACGATCATGAAGACAGCATCCATACCGGGCCCTCCTAGTGTGAACTATTAGCCGGCCGGGCCACTGCGTACATTTCTTTTGCAATCCGCTCGGCCAATCCGCCTTGGTACAGATCAAAATGGCTGCGTCCCTCTACGTATGTGAAAGTGGCCTTGCCTCCCAGATCCTTGATCGTTTGCTCCAGCAGGCGCGCAGGTTCATCCAGGTGAAATGTGTCGGCGGTACCGACCGTGAAGTGAATCTTGCCGTTCAGCAGCGGACCCAGTTTCGTCCAGTTCGTACGCAGAAGGTGCGCTATGTCGTAGTGTTTTTCCCAATACGCAGCGACCTCGGGATCAATCGCTCCGGTATCGCGGTCAAAAAGCGGCATCGGACGTCCGTCTTTGCCTCGTGGACTAAATACCCACTCGAAGGACGCCAGTTGACCGCTGTAATCTCCTAACACATGCTCTTGATGAGCCAGGTCTCCCAGGGTTTGCGTATCTTTCCCGCCCATGCGAATGAACATCCGCGGACTTCCGTCTTCGTTGCGATAGAAGTTTTGTGGTGGATCTTTGGTGAGATCAGTCCCGGCAGCGAAGTTGCGATAGTCGCCAGGATCGGGAGCCGTCGGCCAAGTACCGCCGAAAAATTCGGGATGCGAGACCTGTATCCACATCGCTGCCCACCCGCCGGATGAATGCCCTGTAACGAAACGGCCGTTTGGTCTTGCATCCATCCGATACTTTTTTTCCAGGTAAGGAATGAGCTCCTTGGTCAGGGCTTTGCCCCACGGTCCATTATTTACGGAATTGGCGAACTCGTGCGTGCCAGTGGGAGAGGCCTCCAGCAGCATCACCCAGATCATCTCCGGGATTTTCTTTTCTTCCATCAGCTTGTTCGTGTTCGCCGCATTGCGCTGGACCAGACTCTTCATGTCCCCGCCAAAACCGTGGGTCAGGTACACGGTGGGATAGCGAGTCTTACTGCTGCCGTAACTGGGCGGCAGCACGACCGCTGCCCGCATGTGAATCGGACGCCCCCAAAATTCGGACAGTGCCGGGCTTACGAAATCAATCAGTTCAGTATGGGGAGGCAATTGCAGCGCAGGGTCGCTCTTGCGTTCGGTTAGTGTCAGCGAGATTCGTTCGTTGGTGGCAGGATCGAATTTGTGCTCGGCCGTGACGCTTAGCAGATCACCGTCAGAAGCGTCGTTGTAGTAAGCAAAATTGTGGTCTACATCGAGGACGGCCTTGATTTTGTAGCTCCCCGCAGGCGCGTTACAGAATGAAGCGGGATACGCCAACTCCTCTGGATCGAGGTCTACGGGCGTCTGCGGAGTCAGGCCGTGAACTTCCTTCGCGGCCACCCATACAGAGTGAGCATCTGGCCCGAAGCTGGGAGCAAGTTTGTCGTCAGGAACTGGCTGATTGGACATCATCACGATCAGGCGGCCGGAAACTGCCGTACCCGCCAGCTCGGGAGTAACCGCAACCCTGAATGTCGGGTGCTGTTCGGCGGGACATGGTTCTGCCGCTGATGGTTGGACAAATGCGGCCGAGGACAAGAGAAGGCAAGCTGCGAAAAAGTTCTGGATGCTTCGCATAGCGGGCACCGTGCTCCTTAAGATAAATTCAGACGAGATTTGTTGAGTCCGAATACCGTGGAAGGAAGAGATTCATGGCAGCCGCTAAGGCCAGCGCCGCCGCGAGGATCACCAGCAAGGAGGTATAGGAGCCGGTCGAATCAAAGGCGCGGCCTAGGATCACCGGGCCAACGGCTGCAGCAGCGGCATAGAACGTCCAGGTCACACCGTAAAGAGTGGAAAAAGAGCGGAGCCCGAAATAGCGAGTCAACAAGTAAGGGGTGATGGCTGCTTCGCCGCCGGCCCCGATTCCAATCAGCGCAGCCGCAAGGCAACCCGCAGGAAAACTATTCGCCCGGGCGAGCAGGAAAATTCCCGACGCGGTGGAGAGGGTTATTGCAAAAGCTACGCGCGCCCCGAAAAACCGGTCCAGCAGCCAGCCTACTCCGACCCGGCCAAGCAGGCTCGCGCCACCCAATATGGACGCGCACAACGCCGCGCCGCTAGCCGTGATTCCCCGGTCCGTCAGCAACGCGGACATCTGCGTGATCGCTCCATTCATGCTGATCGAACTCACGCACAGAACGGCGACGATAATCCAGAAAGCATAGGAACTCAGTCCTTGCTGAAGCGTCATTCCAGAATGCGTGACTGGAGCGGACTCGGCCTTTAGCGAGCCGCGTTCGCGGATATAGCGCCAACTGAGCGGAAGGCCGAGCAGCAACGCGATGCCAGCCAAGCGCCGCGTAGGCCGCCCTCCAGCCCGAGCGGCTGATAATGCTTTGCGCCACCACCGGCAGGATCATTGCACCCAAGCCCGATCCCACCATTACGAAAGCCAGCGCCATCCCCAGACGTTTTTGGAACCAGGTGGAAATGGATCGCGAATAGGCCAGATGAGCCGCGCCGTTGCCGACCACTCCCAGCACGAAGCAGGTCACGTAGAACTGCCATATTCCCGAGCGCAACAGTGACAGCGAAGCAATGCCGCAGCCAAAGACCGTCATGCAAGGAAGAATGATGCGACGGGGACCGTAACGGTCAATCCACCGGCCCAGTAGCGGGGAGCACAGCCCCACAGTGACGGCGCCGATGGCGAAGCCGCTCGAGACGGCTTCGCGGCTCCAGCCGAATTCCGCGCCCAGCGGTTTCACAAAGACCGTGAATGTGTAAACGAACAGCGAGCCGAAGCCCGCCATCACGCCTAAACACGCCGCCAGCACCACGCGCCAGCCGTAATACTTGAGATCGAATTCACTCAGACCGGGCGTCGTTTCGTCGGATTGTATGGTGCCGCTACTTTGAGGATGACCGGCCAGGCTCACGTTTCCCTTTCAGTGCCGAGCGAATTTGCAATGGCGTTGGGCGATTTTAACGCACCATCTTACCTGTCCGCTCCAGCCAGCAAATCGTCAGTTGTTTCGAGATATCCTGCACCAGTTCGCCCAAAGGTTTGGTGGTTTCGGGGCTGAACACCATGGGGCCGCGGATGCCCGGCAGTCCTTCCGTCAATTCAATGTGGGCCATTAAAGTCGCAGCTCCTTAGGCTACTTCCCGGGAGGGTGGTCGGCCGGCGCGAAGATAACCCTTATGAGCCATATTCTCACCCATCTCGCGGTAGGCTTCTGGATCTCTAGGCTGCCAGGTGGCGAGGCCATCCACATAACGGTTGTACATACAGAACGCAGCCGCAATCAGCACGGTGTCGTGGATTTCCTTATCAGTAGCGCCATCTTGCCGGGCGCGAGCGACATCGTCTGCAGTGACCTGCTTGCCGCCCTTCTGCACCTTGCCGGCGATCGCCAACAGTGCTTTTAATTTGTCCGAAACCTCGGCAGTTTCAGGAGTCAATTTGACGCTCTCAACCAGATCGTAATTTCCTTCCAGATGCGCCGCGGCAGCCGCGCTGTGGGAGAGGTGACAGAAGTCACACTCGTTGCGATAGGAAACGTGGGCAGCAATCATTTCACGCTCGGCCGAAGTGAGGGTGTTCGGCCCCCGAAGCAGCACCTCGGCCAATTGCCGCATCGGCTGGGCAGTATCGGGGCTAAAAGCAAACGGACCGACAATGCCCGGTAAGCCGTCTTGAAGTTTGATATGAGCCATGAACGAATCCTCCTGAAAACCTTACAACCTACGATGTAGCACTACTCTTCAAGGACGTTGGATGCCATGAGCGTCCCCTCTACCCGGCTTTCACCTTGGCAAAGGCTGCTCACACCATCCCCAAACTTCTGTGGAATCCGCCCCAGGAACGCAGGCGCATAGACCGTTTCTCCTAGATCCAGCCAGCATTTCCGAATGCGGGACAACTTACTTGCGGTTGAGGGGTGGCGGCAATATTACAAAAACACTAGAGATGGTGGCAGGCAATTCGCCGTTCACGCCCGCGCTTTGAGAGGAGCGAGCTTGGGCGGCCTGGTTCCTCGGCGGACCGCTGAAGCCACACTCACGTAAGCCAGCTCGAGGCGTGACTCAGCACATCGCAACATCAGCCCACCGCGACTCATATCACCCCGCCCTACGAATTTTTCGGGAAACAGCAGGTTTGATCCGAAAACTTCAAGCAATGGGTCGACATATTTTCCCGTGGCGATACTGCCGAGCAGAACAATCTTGGAGCCTGGCGGAAGCTGGTCAGCCAATGCAAGGGCATCGCGGAAAAGCGGTTCGCGGTATCTACGATCGTTCAGATCGATGGGGACACCGGACATTTCAATTAGATCATTCAAGGTAATGGCGGTTTCTGGCGACAGAAGTCCTCGCGACGTGGTCAGCGCCAGCATTGGAGGCATTCCCGGCGGCGAATTTCCAAACGCCTTGGCGTAGGCGAGTTTGCCGCGGAAATACAGGCTGCTGATGAAGCTGAAAATTTCACCGAGTGTCGCGCCTTGTCGCCGGAACCGCTGAGCCAGTTCGAACTGGGAATCCTGCTTCAACAGCAGCTGTCCGCGCAATGCGGAAGTATTCGCGGGAGAAAGCAGAAACACACGCGGCGGAGACGGTTCGCTAACCGGCTGCAGTGGATACTCTTCGGGAACCGGGCCTTGACGCACCACTTTTCAACTCCTCTTTTCGTGATTATAAACAGAACGTGCCGTTGATCCATCGCATCTCACGTGGGGTGAAGAACATTATTCCGTTTCGGGTTCGACCCATGCTGGCCACGCTTGTCTCTGAGCCTTTCGACGAATCCGGGTGGGTCTACGAAGAGAAATATGACGGCATACGGATCCTTGCTTACAAAGAAGGGTCGAGAGTCACGTTGCTCAGTCGAAATGACAAGGACCGCACCGGTGGCTTCCCAGGCATCGTTGCCACCATACGCGCCCTGCCCGCATCCACGCTGTTGCTCGATGGCGAAGTCATTGCGCTCGATCGGGATAAGATTTCCCGTTTTCAAATGTTGCAGAGGGGTGGCCGTGCTCGATATGCCGTGTTTGACTGCCTGTTTCTCAATGGAAACGACTTGCGGCGCGAGACTCTAGCCACACGCCGCATCGCATTGGAGAAAGAAATCTCGGAAAGTCACGAGTTGATATTGTCGCGCCGCCTCGCCGCCAACGGATTCGAGGCATTTCGAATCGCGAAAAAACGGGGCTTTGAAGGGTTGGTCGCGAAACGAGTGGAGTCGGCATATGTTGAGGGACGAAGCCGTGATTGGTCCAAAGTAAAAGTAAATCAGGAAGACGAATTCATCATTGTGGGCTATACCGAGCCCTCCGGATCACGAGAGCATTTCGGCGCCCTGCTCCTCGGCGCCTACAGAGGCCGCACGTTGCAATACGTCGGTAAAGTGGGCACGGGGTTCGA
Source organism: Terriglobia bacterium (assembly GCA_963812835.1). Classification (GTDB taxonomy): domain Bacteria; phylum Acidobacteriota; class Terriglobia; order Terriglobales; family Acidobacteriaceae; genus JAIQFF01. Next base: position 1,995,293 of record CAWEWN010000002.1, on the reverse strand, counting down.
TCGCAAAAGCCTGGCATCGCTCTATCGCAAATTTCAGCCGCTTAAACGAAAAAACGCCGCCATCGATAGTCTGCCTCGTGGAACATTTCTGTCTCCGAAACTCGTCGCCCAGATTTCCTACACGGAATTGACCAAAGACGGCAAGCTGCGGCATCCCGTTTTCTTAGGTCTCAGGGACGATAAGGACGCCAGGGATGTCTCGTTGCCCCGACCCTGACTATTTCGGAGTTTCGCCCTTGTTCGCATCATCTTGAACGGATTGCGTCGTTGATGACTTGTCTATCTTGGACTTGCTTGGCAGTCCACACGAGGCTGGAGGATTTGTCATCTGCTTTGCGAATACCAGGTAGCTCGGCACATTCGGCCGTAACGTCGACCAATATGCGGACGGAGTCAACAGGGGTTTGTGGTGCACGATGATCTGGTTCGCCAAAATTTTTATCCCGCACTCCAGGTTATTTTTCGGCTGGAGAATGGTTTTCGCCGGATCTTTTGCCTTTAACTTCCGATCCGTTTCCCAGTCGAATTCACAGCCATAACGGCTCTTGTCCGCGTATGCCAGCTGCAACAAACCCTCTGTCCGCACCGCCGTCCCTCTCACTTCATCTCGCTTTGTGACGTCGGGCTCGGTATGTCTGACACTGGTGGTCGGGTTCAGGCCAGCCTCGGCCCCTGCGAGCGCCTGAAAGAAGTAAGCCCAAAATACGCGCTTGTCCGCTTCGTCCATCTCGTAAAATCGCGGGCAGAATCGAAGTACGTCCTTGGGGACCTGCGCAGATAGCATTTCTGCCGGCAGCGCCTTTTCAACGATCTGGTCCCACTCCGGATCCCACGGCGATCCGCCCAGTTCGGCTTTCTTCTTGTCGATAGGCGTTGGAGGAGCCGGTTTCGTAGTCTGCGTCTGGAGAGTCGCAACCATTCCGGCGCAAAATACAAAGCTTCCAATCAATAACGTTTTCAGTGCAGGAATTCTCATTATCGTTAGCGTACGCTACAGAACCCTCGTCAGTCCTTCGGCCCATTGTAAACAGAGATAATTGGAGACCTGCCCTGGCGTCGCTCCAACCGGAGCGCAGCGAAAAAGAACGTACTTCCGCCCTGAAGCGCGGACTGCGCCGTCCCGGCGCGATGTCAAAGTTGCCTCAGGCGGCCAATATGTGTTGCAGAAAACACACGTAACAACGGGATACAGGATGAGGGATTCACCCCGCACGAATTTCACAAAGGGATGGGACGCGTTCCCTCCTGCTAGACTTCCCCCAGTCAGCAGGCCACGCCCCATCCGCTCTCCGAGGAGGTTTCAAATCCTCCCCAAAAGTACGGTACGTGCTTCTTCATTCCGAGTGAATGGCCCAGCTGTCCTAAGGACTTGCCAATAGGTGCCATGAAAACTTGTGCACTACCCGCCTGCCGGTAGATAAATGAACTTGTCTGGTAACGAACAATCTTCTTTTAAACCTGGCGAACGCTCTCGCCGCCGTCATACAGCGAAAACTGTATTTATCGAATGCCCCTCGGAAGTGCATGATGTAAGTCTTCCCCGTTCCCCTATACAACTTCAATGATAATTCCGCTGCCCGGGTGCATTTCCGCCGTCGTACACATGGCCGCAACCGCTTGGCGAAGCCCCCGGAAGGCTTATGGACGCCGTAAGCAATCCTTTAACGCTTTTGCGTTGGTCAGGCGAATACTTCAGGCAATGAGATGAGAATGATGGATAAATGGCAAACGATATCGCACGTCGAAAAGATTCGGCGCGACATTGCGGAAATCCAGGCAGCGAATCGGATTTACAAAACCGAGGCAACGCACACTTTGGCCCAGATCGCCGACCACGAAAAACGGCAAATACGGCTACAGGAGATCGTTGAGGAACTGAAGATTCTATCGGGCCAGTCACTTCCGGAGAAGTCCGCAGCTCGGGAATATTCACCCTAATCTGTAAACTGTTTCACCGCTGCTCGCTCAGGAGTTCTAGCCGACCGCCTGTCGTCCTTGCCTCGTCAGGTGGAGATGACCTCAACCTCTCCACGCTTGTCGAGAATTTGCAAGCGAACGAGGTTGGCTCGTCGCTCGAGAAAAAGGTCGACGCACGCGTCTCCGACTCTTACGTCCCTGATCCAGAGCTCTGGAATCGCTTCTGGAAGTTGGGGGCCGTCGAGCCGGATCTGTTTCTTGTCCGCATTGAGTGAGAGCCCGAGGCACGATTGCAGCAATAAAAATGCGGATGAGGCGGACCAAGCTTGCGGGGCGCAGGCTACGGGATACAAGGTTGGCCCCTCGCGCAAGCGCCGGTCAACGCCGCAGAACAGTTCCGGAAGACGATTCAGGTCGACAAACGTGCTGACCGCCAGCATCCCCGAGAGGATTTCGGCAGCCATGTCCTTGAAGCCGTATCGGGCCAGCCCTGCGGCAATCAGAGCGTTGTCGTGCGGCCACACCGAGCCATTGTGATAGGAAATAGGATTGTAACGAGGCTCCCCACTGGCCACCGTACGAATGCCCCAACCGGAAAAAAGTTCTTTACTGATCAGCGAGTGGGCGACCCCGTATGCGTGGTCAGCGCTTGCGATTCCCGTATAGAGGCAGTGTCCGGGATTGGAGGTTCGGACCTTACACTGCTTCTTTTCTCCATCTAAGGCCAAGGAATAAGTAGAAATTTCATCGCACCAAAAAGCGTCGTCGAATCGCTGGCGCAGGGTTGCCGCCTGCGATTCGAGTACTGACGATCGCTCCCGGTCACCCAGAACCAGCGCAAGGTAAGCCGCCCCACGTTTTGCGGCGTACGTATAACCCTGCACTTCGCACAGCGCGATTGGACCGTCCGCCAACCTTCCATCGGCATGGAACACCGAATCGTTGGAATCCTTCCATCCTTGCTGGACTAAACCATCTTTGGACCGGCGGGAATATTCCACGAACCCATCGCCATCGATGTCGCCGTAGTTGTCGATCCAATACAACGCGCGCTCTACATTCGGCCACAATCGCTCAATCAGCTCGCGGTCTCCAGTGCGGTTGTAATAGGCGAAGGCGAGCATCACGAATAACGGCGTGGCGTCCACGGTCCCGTAATAACAGCGGAAGGGCACTTCTCTCAAGGCAGCCATTTCGCCTTTCCGCATTTCGTGCAGAATCTTGCCGGGCTCGGCTTCCGAAGCCGGATCGATCTGCGTGGCTTGATGCGCCGCCAGAAACTCCAACACACCGCGCGCGATAGCCGGGTTTACCCACAGGCATTCCAGCGCAGTGATGATTCCGTCGCGGCCGAAAACCGTGCTGAACCAGGGCACCCCCGCGTACGGATAGTTAGACTCTGGGTTGCCGACGATCATCATCTCGAGATCGGACTGGGAGCGCGCCACCCAGCGATTGAACTCGTCGCTCGAACTGTGAATCCTGGTGCTGTTGCGCCGGATTTCACTGCTCTCGCTCTGAGTCGCGCTCCAGGCCCTTTGGTGCGACTTGGGAGAACGATAAGCATCGGGACCAACCTCACATGAAATCGTCAGATTAAATGTGACCTGTGTTCTGGGCTCAAGGTAGGCGTCGAACTGAATGTCCGAAGCGGAGATTCTCTTTGGCCGAGGGGATCCCAGGATATGAGTACGCCGGACAACATCATCGAGGCCCCGGTACGAAAGGATTACAGAATCCGCTGCAACTATGTCCTCGAGTCGCTCGCCCCTGCGCTTTCGGGTTACGCCCCGCACTTCAAAGATATCGGCAAAGTCGGCGGCAAAACGTAGCCGAAAAGGAATATCGACTGGACGGGTACCGTAGTTAACCACCTGGAACTGCTCATAGCAGACGCCCTGCCACAGAAATTTGGTTCTCAGCACATGTAGCGTGTCACGTGGAATGACCACCGATCCGTTCCGCGACAAGTCCACATTGGCCAAGTCGGCGGCGAACGATGAATTGTCAGCCTTGATGGTGGAACTCAGCAGAAGAGGTCGGGCATTCGCTAACTGGAATTCGAGCTGAGAAAGAAAGCGCGTGCCCTGACAGAATATTCCCTGTTCCTTCAGGCCCGAAGTTTCGACGTCACCGTAGCGGTCAAAGACCGCAAACATGTCTCCATATTTTAAGACGCGAGTTCGGTCGTCGGCGGGGGACGATTCAGTAGCGATGTAAAAATTCTGAGTGACGCTCTGATCGTCCAACTCACAACCTCGTCGGATAGCGTGGCACAAGCTCAGTTTTGTTCACGATCTGATCCGAAGGAGATAGAGCCCGCTCTTCTTTCAGCTCCAGAAGCCGAGTGTACACCTGGACATAATCGTCGCACATCCGCGCCGCGCTGAAATGGTGTTCAAAATAATCGCGGCAGCGGCGGCGGCTGAGAGCAGGAACAGCTTTTACCATCTCGGCCGCTTCCTTCACGTTGCGAGCGATAAATCCGTTGACCCCGTTTTTAACCAACTCTGGAACCGAGCCACGGGGAAAGCCGATTACGGGCGTGCCACAGGCCATGGCTTCGATCATGACCAACCCGAACGGTTCAGGCCACTGAACCGGAGTGAGAAGGGCCATCGCTCCTCCCAGAAATTCACTTTTCTCAGAATGACTGATCTCGCCAACAAACTCGACTCCCGGACCATCTAGTAAAGGCTTAATGATGGCGTCGAAGTAAGCCTGGTCAACTGGATCGATTTTCGCGGCGATCTTCAGCTCTATCCCGGCCTGCCTCGCAATCGCAATGGCGTGATCCACGCCCTTCTCTGGAGAAATGCGGCCCAGAAATGCTAGATATTTCCCTGCCGCCGGCTGAAACCTTAAACTCTCGGCTGGGAGTCCATGATAGACCGTCCTCTGCCAGTTCAACCATGGTAAAGGCTCGCGTTGCGAGTCTGAAATGGAAACCACCGGAACATCCCTGAATCTCTGGTAGAGAGGCACAAGGTCAGGGATGTCCAGCCGGCCATGTAGGGTGGTCAAGGTCGCTACATCTTCCCGCTGAGTGCGGGCGTAGTGCAGGTAGTCGATGTGAAAGTGAATCAGGTCGAAATTCTCTTTTTCGTCGAGCACCCGCTCGATCAGCAGAACGTGGTGGGGCAATGGGTCGATACATCCCTTAGCCAGCCGCAGGGATTGCTTGCATACCGGCACTAGACGTGCCTCGGTGAGCGAATCGCCACTGGCAAACAAAGTTACTTCGTGTCCCTGTCGTATCAGTTCCTCTGTGAGATACGAAACCACGCGTTCTGTTCCACCGTAGAGTTTCGGTGGAACACTTTCATAAAGCGGCGCAACCTGGGCGATTCTCATGAGGACAACTTTCCTTTCGCAACATCGCTAAAGACGCAGCAATACCCCAGAAGTTGTTAAGAGGGCGCAAAATAATACACATCCAGACTAATCCGATTGAATTGTCAGATCTATCAGGGTTTCTCTGTAAATCGTCGACAGATGGGGTGTATCGATTGGGCTGATTCTGAGGTGGAAATGCAACCTTCCGCTGGCTTTGGTGTCATTGTCTCCGCATCTCGCGTGACCGTTCGATGCATGAAAGTCTCTACGCTGCCCGTTAGGTTCTTGCACGCTTCGCCGGCGCTCCTATGAAATGTGAAGCGGCGGTTGTCTACCTGTTGAATTCCCAGTGATCTCCGGTCATCACGAGAGTTGCATGATCCGATGCGTTCGTGCTCAGCGCGGAAGCGATATTCGGATATGCAGTCTTCATTTCGGCCGAATTTGCCCAGGGAGCCACGTTAGCAATTTGATAGTGGTAAGTCACATCGACGGTTTTGGCGCCCGATCCATTCGTGCCCAGCGTGGAGTTGTCGATCGACGTCACTTCCCTGTTGCCATAGCAGAAGTTTCCATAGCCCGGTTGGGAGGAGTCCGGTGTCCATGACGTCCGACCCTTGTCAGACAGGTCATAGTTGTTCACCTGTTTCGAGGCGATGATGAGCACCTTCTTTTCAGCCGTGGTGCGCGTCAGTAAACCTTCTTGTGTGAGTGCATCGTATCCTTCTGTCTTGGCATCGTCTGAAGTCGCGGCTTGGACGGGAAATTTCTTTGCCTCCGACCATATGCAAACCGGAAACGCTTTATAGTGATCGTTAATGGCGGCTTTGTAACTCATGTCGGTATTGCTGCCGTTATTGCAAGCTGTCAATAACGCCAACAAACCCACTATGACTGCGTAACCGCGTGACCGATTTACCGGCATGGTGTCCTCTTGAAATAAACTGACGGGCGCATTTGGCGCGATGAATGTTTCGTGTCGACCCGAGATCCTCTGACAGCGAGAACCTCAGAGCGGGGTATCCGAGCTAGTGACTAAAAAGAGCAATAAGAACGACGATTGGTATCGGCACGCCTAAAAGTAAAAGCAAAATCGAACGCATACAGCCTCCTTAATTAGAATGCTAAGGCAGAAGCTAGACCGGAACATGATCGCGTTGCTTACCGCCGACCGTTCCTGCGTAACTGGCACAGAAGGCGCCACTCAACAGCGCAACGAAGAGCCAGAGTGACAGACGCGCGATCGCTTTTCGCACACGATCAGCGGATTCCTGCGAGTCGCCAAAGACATCCGTCACTCTCTTCTCTGCGTCGAACGGGTTGAGCCCGGTCCGCGCCGATACCAATTGAGCCAGATAGGTTTTGTCTCCTTGTGGCAAGGCTCCTTGGTTCAAGTCGTGAGCAAATATCCGGGACACCTCAGCTTGCTCGAAGGCATTCTGCCGCTCGACGGCCGAGCCGTTGCCGCGAAGCAATGTGTCCACGAAGTACGAAGTGGGGTCTAGCGCAGAAGCCTGACTCGGGGTGACCGTTGCAGTGTTCCTCTGAGCACCTGCGAAAGATGCCATTGAAGAGGCCAGGAATCCGGCCGTTATCACCATTCCGACCGCCCAAACCAGCAATCCGTGCGCCGTGTCGCGAAAATACACTTCGTCAGTGTGGACGTTCGTCCATTTTGTACGAAGCCGGCCTCCCAAATAGCCTCCCAGAGCAGAAGCCGCGATCTGCGTGAAGATAAGCCACACAATGGCTCCGCCTCCTACCGCCGCCGCCGATGCGCCGCTATTCGGCCAAGGTGAGACAGCCGAGAACCCGAGTCCGGTACCTAAAGATAAGAGGATTAGCGACAGGGCTGCGGCCACGAAAGCTCCCGCGGCTACAGCGGGCCAGGACACGCCGGAAGATTGGGCTTCGTTCCGGCCAACGCTGGAGAATGTTTCCGAAACTACCACCGGACGCGATGACGATTGTGCCATCATTATTATGTCTCCTCAGTTGAGTACGTGAGTAAGAGTGCTTCTTACTCTGATCAGTTGCTCGCCATGATCAGATTGCACAAATCTTCTTTCTCTGGAGCGGCTTGGGGAAGGCAGCAAATTGAAATCGCCGAATGAGCCCATGATGCTGAATTACGGCCGGAAGTTTGTGTATGGTTACTGCTTTGCCTGGGCCGGGAGAGGACGTGCATGCCTTTTTGCATTCTGATTGGTATCGGAGCCCTGTCCCTAAGTCCAAACCAAATTGCGGATGGTCGTAAGTGCCGGTGATCTTGACCGGAGCCAGATAGCCGTTGGGCTTATTTTTGAAGAGAGGGTCCAGCGCTTTCAGCATCAGAGCTTTTATTCCGTGAGTCGTCTTGGAAACCTCGGCTTCGGTTTTCAAAGTTCCGTGAAGATCGATTTTCTCGCTGATCAAGTCGTAGGTGCCGCGCATTTGTGCCAGAGCACCGGGAATGCCGAAGGAGAGGCGAGAGAATGTGGCAATGCCGTTGTTAAGAAGAACATGACCTTTCAGATTCGAGAGCACGTTCTGAGGATCGGAATCATCCTTTTCGGGCTTGGGGTTTTTTTCTCCCTGGGCGCCCCGGCTGAGGCTGTTCAAGCCCTGTTGGGTGTCGGTCTTGGTGAAAGTGCCGGCATCAACTCCAAAGTCGCCCTGCAATTCCACCTTTTTTAGAAATAGCGTTTCTCCCGGCGGTACGGAGACTTTGGCATGGAAGCTGACAATACCAGACATGGGCGCCTGCGGTGACGTGGTGAAGAGTAATAAAAGATCCTGGATTCTTCCTTCTTTGCTGGCCACAGTGAGCAAGGTCGTTTTGCCGTCTTGACCCTCTTTTCCGGCCACCTGTCCCTGGGCCCAAATCGCGGTTTGGCGAAAATTCGCGTTTACATTCTGCAGCGAAACATCTCCGTTTTCGGCATTCACGATGGCATGAAACTGGGTCTGAAGATCGGTGTGATGCGAACTTCGCACCACGGCGAAGAGCGGAACGTCGGTGCTGCCCTCAACCTCGATATGCTCTAGTGTGCCCGCATATTTTCCCGAGGAAGCAAGCACCCCACTAATACCTGGCAATCTGCCGAGGTCCGCATTCTCAAAGCGGTAGTCGCCGGAGACTAGCAGTCTGGCCGACGTTATCAGCGTTCCAGGGACCGAACTTCCCCGTAGTCGTGATATCACCCGGCGGCTCCGGATTTGACAGCTTCGCCTTAAAAACCGCCGGAGAATTGCTCCCGGCGTCGCTGAGGGTGAATCGCTGAAACACAAACTTGAGAGGCGGAGAGCCCGCTTCGCGAGATGCCACTTCCAGAATGGTTCCGTCAGCGACTAAATCATCAATCACGACCGAGGATCTTGGAGGCGTCTTGAAGGGCTCGCTGTGTAGCGGTGGAATCAGAATATGCATGCCCTCCACCACGACTTGTTCTAAGTGCCGGGCAAAAATACCGGTGAACGTACCTCTAATCGTTATCCGGTTAGTCGTAATCAGGGGCGGAGCGCCACCTCTTGGATTGTGTTGGAAAATGACCCGTTCCAGTACGCAGCCGGGATGGGGAAAGTAAGTCGCTCGAAAAGAGCCCGCAGTTACTTGGCTGTCGCTCTCATCTGCCAACTCTTTTGTGACAGTATCCAGCCGAAAGGGCCACCAGAAAACCAGGAAAAATATCGCCAATAATAACAATACGGCAGCAATACCCGCTCCCAATGCCGCCGGCTTAAGACGTCGTGGCTTGCGCACCGGAGTTTGTGGAAGCAGCTTGAGACATTTCCCGCTCGGGATCCCTTGGAGGCGAATTGTTTGTTCTGGGTTGTGTTATCCGGTGTAAGCAGGCCATAATTGCCCTGGCATTGATGCAATCTATGCCCTTGGCAATCTGCCGTCGGCCTTCCCTGGTTACGTCTCTCTACCGGTTTGGCGGCATCCAAAACAACACGATCCTGGAAAGGAGACCACGCGAGGGTCGATGGAGCAGCGTGGGACCTCTTCTATGAGAATTTTCATCATCGTCATGGCGTTTATTTTGGCCGTGGGCTATCCGAGCGAGACCGAGGCGTACGCCGTTCTTGCGCACGAAGCAATCGTTGATAGCGTCTGGGATGCCAACCTGCGCCCCTTGCTGCTGAAGCGCTTTCCGGGCGCGACGGTAGCGCAACTTAAAGAGGCGCACGGTTTCGCATACGGTGGGGCAATCATCCAGGATATGGGGTACTACCCGCATGGAAGTTTTTTCTTTAGCGACTTGACGCATTACGTACGAAGCGGAGATTTCGTCCTGGCCCTTCTTCGCGATTCCAAGGATATTGACGGCTACGCATTTGCTCTTGGAGCTCTCGCTCATTATGTCGCGGATATTGATGGTCATCCCATGGGCACGAATCGCGCGGTTCCAATCTTGTATCCCAAGTTGAAAAAGAAATATGGCGATTCTGTTAGCTACGAACAGGACAAACTCGCGCATGTGAAGACTGAATTTGGGTTCGATGTGCTGGAAGTGGCGCGCGGGCGATACGCTCCTGATAGCTACCATGACTTTATCGGCTTCGGAGTCTCGGTTCCACTCCTGGAACAGGCCTTTCAGGAAACGTACGGTTTAGATTTGAAAAGCGTTCTTTCTGACGAAAACAAGGTAGTGAGTTCGTACCGCCACGATGTCAGCCAGCTGATTCCGAAAGCGACACGGGTTGCCTGGAGTCTGAAGAAAGCCGACATCATGAAGGATCAGCCGGGCATCACAAAAAAGAAGTTTCTCTTCAATCTCTCTCGCGCCAGCTACCAAAAGAATTGGGGAAAGGATTATCAGCCGCCCACTTTTGGCGAAAGATTTGTCGCCTTTCTCATTCGTATCCTTCCCAAGTTCGGGCCTCTAAGGGTGCTGCAACTCAAGACGCCTACACCCGAGACCGAGCGAATGTTCGAAGCGAGCTTCAACGCGACCCTGGATCGTTATCGGCTCCTGCTGAGTCAAGTCGGCGCCGCCCAGCTCGACCTGCCGAATGACAATTTTGACACCGGTCAAGTAACCGGACCTGGAAAATACCGCCTCAACGACGAGACCCATGCAAAGTTGCTCGAAGCACTGGCGAAGGAGGATTTCCGGGGTGCGTCGCCACAAGTTCAGGCCGAACTCCTGGAATTCTTTGGGCATCCGGATGCGCCTTATTCCATGAAGCGAAGGCCGAAAGATTGGATGAAGGTTCAGAGCGAACTTCAACAATTGAAAACCACAGCTCGCCCCATAGCGACGACGATCAACCCCTGCCAGTCGTGCGCGTCGTCGGAATAACCGAACTGCGGGCTATCCTGCTTGCGCAAAGCAAACACGATGATCAGGTCTGTTTTGTTTCTTCTGGCATCTGCTTCCTTCTCGCGCAAGGTACACATGTTTACTCCGAGCATGACCGAACAATGCCAACACCGCTCTTAGCTATTGATCAGTTCTAATCTGGCGCGTTCCCTGGTCGAATCCCTGGAACATTCAGGCGGATTCGATAGAGCCCGGTCTTTGCGCACAGATACAACGTCTTGCCGTCGTCATCGCCCCACGCGAAATTGTGCGGATGTTCCGGGCCAGCGATCGTACCCAGGTGTTTGCCTTCCGGTGTAATGATCCAGAGGCCGCCCGGCCCCGACACGTAAAGATTGCCCTTCTGGTCGATCTTCAGCCCATCGAGTGCGTCCTCGCCCTCTGCGGACGTCATGTCGAAGAAGACCTTCCCATTCGACGCTGTTCCATCCGCATTCACTTCGTATCGCATGATGACCTTTTTCTTGTCGTCCCAGTTATCGACATATAAATACTTCTCATCGGGCGAGAAAGCCAGGCCGTTCGGACCGCTGAGTTCCCTGGTCACGAGTTGTACGGTCTTGCCGTCCGGTGAGACGCGGAAGACTCCACTGTACGGTAACTCTTTACGAGGATCGTCGAAGAACTTCGGCAGTCCGAACGGAGGATCGGTGAAATACAGCGCTCCGTCCGATTTGTAGACCAGGTCATTGGGGCTGTTGAGCCGCTTTCCCTCATAGTGGTCAGCCAGCACCGTAAGTTGTCCGTTCTTTTCCATGCGAACGACGCGGCGGTTGCCGTGCTGATTGATGGTGAGCCGCCCCTGTTTATCGAGCGTGAGACCGTTCGAGCCAGGTTGACCGTACTCGCCGATGTCCATGCCGCGGTAACCAGACTTTGTCATGAAGATGGAGAGTTGCCCATCCTGGGTCCAACGGTAGATCACGTTATTGTTGGGATCGCTGAAAAGAAGGTAGCCTTCTCCCTCTTCGCCGCGTGGCACCCAGATTGGGCCTTCGGTAAATAGAAATCCGCCGGCAAGTTTTTCGATTTTTGCTCCAGCTGGAACAATCTCATCCAGCGCCGGATCTTTCCTTGTGATCTGCGCCGGGGTTTCGCTGATTGCAACTTTGGGAGACTTGTAGAAATCAAGCGTTGCCGATCTGATCCAGATAAAGTTCTGTGGACTGTAGGAAATCGGCCCGTTGATGCCGAAGACCGCCAACTGAATGCGCTGGCCAGGTTGGGCATTCCGGGTAATGATTACGCGATTGGGGGCGTTGAATCCCTTGACCACCGGCCCACCTGGCTGCCCCAGGATCCGCGGCATCCTGCCGTCGATCCAAACCTCCGCGTAGTCATCGATCACAATTTCAAAAGCAACTGTCGAGCCTGCGGTGCTGAAGTTTCCCACTTTTTCAGGAATCGTCACGTTGATGCGGTACCAGTTGAAACAGACCTTGGCGGTGGCACGCCGCTGGTCAAGCGTGGTGGCATCGATGGTTTCCCATTGCGAGTCGTCGAAGTCGGCAGGGCCGGCGTGCGGAATGTAATCGTAGGTCCTGATTGCGGCGCCGCTGGGCTTAAGATCAGGGCCGACAGCCCGGGAATCAGCATCTTCGATTTTCACATCGTGATATCTCCACTGGCCGTTTACCAACTGCACGCCTGCGCTCGAAGCCAGGTCGATCACGGCGTCGGGCCGACCCACCGGCGGATCCTGAACGGTCTGCCCCGTTGCTCGCAGTACAGCCAACGAGATGATCATGGTCAGCAGAGCGGCACTTACGGTTAATCGCCAGTCGTTGTTAACTTGTTTTTTCACGGGAGTCTCTTTCAGCGAACTTTTACAACGTAGTAGAGGAACGGATTGGTAACTTCTACGAACTGATGCGGCACGCCGTGGGGCACGATGACGATGTCCCCTTTCGCGATCCGACGAGTTTGTCCATCGCGGATGCTGCTGCCGCGCAATTCATCGGGCGCGATGTTCTTGGCCTCGACGGCCTCGCCCCCAGTGATAACTGTCGCGGATCCTTGCAGTACATAAATGATGTCGGCGTCTTTGGTATGGATCTCTGCCTGACCTGGCTTTTCGCGCCGGCTGGCATGGACCATGTAGTTGCGCCCGTCGCTGCCATCGAACAGCACCGCGCCTTTGGAGAAGGCTTCATCTACTTTGCTCTTCTCCCAGTAGGACACCGCCGGACTAGGTTCTCCACTCATGCTTATGGCACCGGAATCGAACGCTTTCGATCCTGCAATCGCCAGCTGTTCATCCTGATCGGCGGTGGCCGCACCACTCACGCCGACTCCGCCGACGATCTGGTTATCGACAATGATCGGGATTCCGCCAATGAGAGGCGTAAAGTTTTCCAGGGCAGTCATTACCGTGCGGCCTTTACCGTTGGAGTTGATCAGTTCTTCAAAGACGCGCGTCGGCTTCTTGAACATGACAGCGGTCTTTGCCTTGCCGATCGAGATGTTCGCGCCGGCAGAGAACGTGCCGTCGAGCCGCTCTAGTGCCATCAGGTTTCCGCCATCGTCCACGACGGCGATCACGCCTCCGGGTGCCTGCAGCTTTCTGGCTTCATTCTTGGCCGCGGTGATGACCTGCTCCGCGCCCTGCAGGGTGAGCGTTTTCTTTTCCACGGTTTGAGCGTTCGCGAAACTCGCAAGGCACAACACCACGGCGGCGACCGCGGTATAACGAGCTGAATTGATTTGGATTCTCATGTTTTCGTCCTCTTGAAGTTGAAGGGCGCGCCGTCCAGGTTCGAATCGGCTTGCGCCCTTTCGTTTGAATGCTTCCTTACTTGACGGGCGAGCTGAAGCTAGCCTCGCCCAGATTGACTTCCGCGAACGCGCACCAAATCACTACCTTGGAGACATTCTTCACGTAGCTGGGCACAACGATTTCCTTCTTGTAGTTAGTTCCGATGAAGGCTTTGGTCTTCAACTTGTCGACCAGGTAAACATTGCCGTCGGAGTCCACCAGCTGCCAGTGCGGGTCCGGTGTGTCGGGTACAACGAAGTCGTCCGACAGAGTGAGCACGCTCTTGCCGTCGCGCGTGTTATGAGTGACGTGACCCTGGTTGGCTTTCGGACCCTGAAAGTTGCTCGAGGTGTGCATGTCTTGCGCCAGGGCTGAGACGGCGAACAGAATCGATGCCGTCATCAAACCTTTGAGGAGAACCTGTATTGATCTATTCATTGTTCATTCCTTGTACTTGAGATTGATTCGTGTGCCTGCTCACGCACTCAGCGATGAATCGTTAACGATTCGCAAGCCCGATTTGATGTGGGCTCATGTGCCGTGCTGAACTGCTCACGTGGCGATGGGATTCGAAACTGCCTGCAATGTTTCAAAAAACCCTGAAACGTGACGGCGAATGGCTCGGCATCGGCTATGGCTTGAGGAATTTTGTGCGATTGTTTGGTGACGAAAAGGCTATTGAACTGCCCGAAGGTTTAGCAAGCGACTCTACAAGCGCATCGTGTCAGAAGCATAGGAGGATCCAGATACTAACCATCCCGCCCTGGGCTGCCTGCAAAAATCTTCTTAGCATTTTCTGAGAACAGATACAGCAAAAGTGCGCCGGCGATTATTGTGCCGATCCCGCCTCGGATGAAGTCTCCGCGAAGAGAGTTAACCAGGTCTCCTAGAAGTTGCACAGCAATGATCGCGACGGCGAGCTTCCATCCCCAACGGCGTCGTCGGAACCAGCCAATACCTGCAATCACCATTAACCCACTGAGAAGGAAAAAGGGAATCCCGACGCTTCGACCTAGAGTTGCAAGCTGGCGGTAGCCATTCGGGTTCAATCTCCATGCGCCATCCAGGATTGTGCCCCGCCAACTGAGCGTAGTTCCGGCTAGCGCCGCCATGGCAGCGCCGAAAAACAAGAAGATGCCAAACAAGACGACGCCCGTAGACTGTTCCCGACCACCGGTCTTGCCTATCATGCCGTTTCTCAAGTATTCCACCCGCTGACTATAAACCCGAATGCGAAATGTCACTTCTTTCCGATATCCGAATCAGACCTCCCAGATTATGAATGCCACCGAGCACAACCCGCTGGTCGAAACGCCGAACCTGGCGGTCACGCAAATGCCGATACCGACTCAAGCTGCGATGTCGCCGGCGCCCAAACTGGGTGCTCTGGCATCTGCTCGTCTCCACTGGCCCGAATATCTGATGGAAGCGGGACTGCTCGGTGCATTCATGGTGTCAGCGTGCGTCTTTGGCGCGCTATACGAATTCCCGCAGTCGCCAGTGCATCAGGCAATTATGTCCCCTGTGTTGCGGCGCTTGCTCATGGGAATCTCCATGGGTTCGACGGCCATCGCGATCATCTATTCACCGTGGGGAAAGCAGTCTGGTGCCCACATCAACCCATCGGTAACCTTCACTTTTTTCCGGCTGGGAAAAATCAAGGCGTGGGATGCGCTCTTTTATATAAGCGCCCAGTTCCTGGGAGCGGTGCTGGGAGTACTCCTGGTCGCGCGTTTTCTAGGCAAGCAATTGTCAGACCCGGCAGTTCGCTACGTCGTTACGCTGCCCGGGCCGCATGGGCCGTGGGTGGCCCTTGTCGCGGAATTCACGATTGCGTTCGTTCTGATGTCCACCGTCCTTTATTTCTCAAATCATCACCGGCTGGACCGTTACACGGGACTTTTCGCAGGCCTGCTGGTCGCCACTTACATCACGCTGGAAGCGCCTTTCTCCGGGATGAGTATGAATCCCGCCCGGACCTTCGGCTCAGCTTTCCCTCCCATGATCTGGAATGGGCTCTGGATTTACCTGACCGCGCCACCGCTGGGCATGCTGGCCGCCGCTGAAGTCTACCTGTGGCGGAAAGGCAAGCTGGCGGTGAAGTGCTGCAAACTTCACCACGACAACGACAAACGCTGCATCTTTTGCGGAGCTAATGGAGGATTCGCATCATGACGGACAATTGCTATGACGTAATTATTATCGGAACCGGCGCGGGCGGCGGAACCCTCGCTTACCACCTGGCTCCTTCGGGGAAGCGGATTCTCATTCTCGAGCGCGGCGACTATGTTCCCCGCGAAAAAGCCAACTGGGATCCGCAACTCGTCAACGTGGACGCGCACTACAACGCCAAAGAATCATGGCTCGATAAGGATGGTAAGGATCTGCATCCCCACACCAACTATTACGTGGGTGGCAACACCAAGTTTTACGGTGCGGCGCTGTTTCGCCTGCGCAAAGAGGATTTCGGCGAACTGCGCCATCATGGCGGCATCTCGCCGGCATGGCCAATCAGCTATGACGATCTGGAGCCGTATTACACGCAGGCCGAAAATCTCTACCAGGTGCATGGCAATCGCGGAGAAGATCCCACTGAGCCGCCGGCGAACTCACCTTATCCCTGGCCTGCCGTCAGCCATGAGCCACGCATTCAGCAACTATCCGATGATTTCACGCGCTCGGGACTGAAGCCCTTCCACGTTCCAGTCGGCGTCATGCTCGACGAGAAGAACCCGCACAAGAGCCGCTGCATTCGCTGCAACACCTGCGACGGTTTTGCTTGCCTGGTTGGTGCGAAGTCCGACGCACAAGTTGTGTGCATTGATGAAGCCATCAAGTATCCCAACGTCACGCTCCTGACGAATTCTCTGGTGAACCACCTGGAAACAGATTCGTCGGGCCGCGAGGTGAAGAGCGTAGTCGTCGAACGCAACGGCAGGCTCGAGACCTATTCGGCGGACGTAATTGTCGTCTCCTGTGGAGCGATCAACTCCGCCGCACTGCTGCTGCGATCCGCCAACGACAAGCACCCGCGCGGCCTGGCCAACAGCTCCGACATCGTAGGTCGCCATTACATGGGACACACCAATTCGGTAATGATGGCCATTTCGAAATGCCCCAACCCCACGATTTTCCAGAAGACGCTGGGCGTGAACGATTTCTACTTCGGCTCGAACGACTTCGAATATCCCATGGGACACATTTCGTTTGTCGGCAAGCTCGACGCCGATCACGCTCAAGGCGGGCGCGCCGGCCATCGCTCCGAATTTCACTCTGGACCTGATGGCCAAGCATTCTCTCGACTTCTGGCTGACCTCGGAGGACCTTCCCGACCCAAACAATCGCGTCACCATCGGCCGAGACGGCAAAATCGTCCTGACCTATACGCCGAATAACCTCGAAGCCCACGAAAGACTTCAGGGCAAGCTAAAACAGGCCATGAAGCAGACGAACTGCTCAATGCATGGTCACGAGTGTCATCAAGGCCTGTTCGGTCGAAACCTGTACGTTGGACAACGTATCCCGCTCGCTGGCGTGGCTCACCAGAACGGCACCATTCGCTTCGGTCACGATCCGAAAACATCGGCACTGGACGTGAACTGCAAAGCCCATGACGTCGACAACCTGTACGTGGTGGACGGAAGTTTCTTTCCCTCGAGCGCGGCGGTCAACCCGGCGCTCACCATCATGGCAAACGCGCTGCGAGTGGGCGATCACCTGATGAAACGCCTGGGAGTATCGGCAGAAAAAGTGTCGCAACCAGCTTTGGCCCAAGCCTGAAACAGTAGCGCAGGCCTCCGGCCGGCCCGAAGGGTGGGCGGGACGCCAACCAGACAACCGGCGGGACGCCGCCGCTACGAGAGAATCTTATGAAGCGTATTGCCGAACTCGTCTATTCGCGCTTCAGAACCGCATTGATCCTTGCGCTCCTGTCGCTCCTGGCCGTTCCGCAAGCGCGGGGGCAACAGGCCCCTGCTCTGGTCGAAGGCGTGGACGCGATCGGAATCACCGTCTCCGACATGGATCGCGCAGTGGATTTCTATTCCAAAGTCCTCACCTTCGAAAAGATTTCGGACACGGAGGTCGCCGGCGAGAACTTCGAGCATCTCGAGGGTGTGTTCGGGTTGCGGATGCGCGTGGTGCGAATGAGGCTGGGCGAAGAGTTCATCGAACTCGCCGAGTATCTCGCGCCAAAAGGCCGGCCGATTCCTATTGATTCACGCAGCAACGATCGCTGGTTCCAGCACATCGCGATCATCGTCAGTGACATGGACAAGGCTTATGCCCGGCTGCGGGAAAACAAGGTGGAACACGCCTCGTCGGGACCACAGCGACTTCCGGACTGGAACAAGAATGCGGCGGGCATCTCGGCGTTTTACTTCAAAGATCCAGATGGTCATCCGGTGGAGATCTTGCAATTTCCTCCGGACAAGGGCCAGGAGAAGTGGCACGGGCATACTGACAAGATATTTCTTGGTATCGACCATACCGCAATCGTGGTGCGGGACACCGACGCCAGCCTCAAGTTCTACCGCGACCTCCTCGGCATGCACGTCGCAGGAGAAAGCGAAAACTACGGCACAGAGCAGGAGCACCTGAACAACGTATTTGGCGCCCATCTGCGAATTACAGCATTGCGAGCCGCAAGCGGCCCGGGAATTGAATTACTGGATTATCTGGCCCCCCGCGACGGACGTCCCTTCCCCACGGATGAACATGCCAACGACATCGTTCATCGGCAGACCATCGTATCAACTCGAAGCGCGGACGCTGCAGCTCGTCAACTGCAAACCAACCACGCAAACTTTGTGTCTTCTGACGTGGTCGCGAATCAGACGGGACAGTTGGGATTCAATAAGGCCCTTGTTGTACGCGATCCCGACGGCCACGCGGTCGAACTCGAAGAAAAGTAGAGGCGGACACCATGAGCAGAGACACTCTGAGTAAAGCGTTCACCACCACACGCGCCCTTGAACTTGAATACCGGAAGCTCACCATGCTGCGAGAAAGCGGGAGCGAAATCGAGCTGTCTGCTCGGATCGACGAAGATGGCGATCGAGCGCTCATCGCTGAATTAGCCGGTTTTGCCGACGCAATTTGGCTCTAGGAGAATAGTCATGACACAGGAAGAGATTCGACTGTCGGAATCCGGAGCACGGCGGAAGCACTGGAAACGTTGGGGACCCTACCTAAGCGAACGTGCTTGGGGCACGGTCCGCGAAGACTACAGCCCGTATGGAAACGCGTGGGAATATTTCTCTCACGACCAGGCCCGTTCACGCGCCTACCGCTGGAATGAAGATGGGCTGGCCGGCATCAGCGACCGCAAGCAGATGATCTGTTTCGCCCTGGCTCTGTGGAACGAGCGCGATCCCATCCTGAAAGAACGTATCTTCGGATTAACAGGCAATGAAGGCAATCACGGCGAGGACGTAAAAGAATATTACTTCTACCTCGACTCGACGCCTACGCATTCGTACATGAAGTATCTGTACAAGTATCCTCAGGCAGAATTTCCGTACGGACAGCTGGTGGCGGAAAATCGGCAACGCGGAAAAAACCAGCCGGAATTCGAACTGCTCGATACCGGAGTATTCAACGACAATCGCTACTTCGATGTGTTCGTCGAATATGCCAAAGCCGACACCGAAGACATTCTGATCAAGATCACGGTCGCGAACCGCGGCCCGGAAACCGCCAGCATTCGCCTGCTGCCGACAGTGTGGTTTCGTAACACGTGGTCCTGGGGGAATTCAACCCGGCGGCCCGAGCTACACGAGGCGCAACCCGCGCCCAATCCGGTGATCGAGCTGAACCACCACCAGCCCGGAAATCGCTGGCTGTATTGCCAGGGTTCTCCAGAGTTGCTGTTCACCGAGAACGAAACCAACGCCCGCCGTTTGTTTGGAGTCGAGAACCTTACTCCGTATGTCAAGGATGGCATCAACGACTACATCGTGCATGGCTCCAAGGATGCGGTGAATCCCGAACACACCGGCACCAAGGCCGCCGCCCACTATCAGCTCACGATCGCAGCCGGTGAGACCGCCGTGGTCCGCCTCCGCCTTACGAACTCCGATTTCAAAGGTAAAGACGCCTTTGCCGGCTTCGACAAAACTTTCACGCTCCGCCAGCACGAAGCTGACGAATTCTATTCCACGGTGATTCCGCAAGACCTCTCGCCAGATGCACAGAATGTCATGCGCCAGGGTTTCGCCGGAATGTTGTGGTCAAAACAGTTCTATCACTACGTGATGAAAGACTGGCTCAAAGGCGATCCGGGCAATCCTCCCCCACCGACCGAACGTCGCCATGGCCGCAATCATGAGTGGACGCACCTTTACAACGCAGACGTCATCTCCATGCCCGACAAGTGGGAATATCCGTGGTATGCGGCATGGGATCTGGCCTTCCACTGCATTCCGCTGGCCCTTGTCGATTCTGACTTCGCGAAAGAGCAGCTAACGCTGATGCTGCGCGAGTGGTACATGCATCCCAACGGACAGATTCCCGCCTATGAGTGGGCATTCGGGGACGTGAATCCCCCAGTGCACGCCTGGGCTGCCTGGCGCGTCTACAAGATCGACAAGAAGCGCAAAGGCAAAGGCGATCGCGCATTCCTGCAGCGCGTCTTCCACAAGCTGATGCTGAACTTCACCTGGTGGGTGAACCGCAAGGACGCGGATGGCATGAACATCTTCCAGGGCGGATTTCTTGGCCTCGACAACATCGGGGTATTCGACCGCAGCGCTCCGCTGCCGACTGGTGGCTACATCGAACAGTCGGACGGGACCAGCTGGATGGCGATGTACACCTTGAATCTCCTGGCTATCGCGCTCGAACTCGCAACGGATGATCCCAGCTACGAAGACGTGGCCAGCAAATTCTGGGAACATTTCATATACATTGCCAACGCGATGAGCCACCGCGGCGACGAGCACATGGGACTGTGGAACGAGGAAGACGGTTTTTTCTACGATGTGCTCAAACTGCCCGACGGCAACCAGTTCCCCATGAAGATCCGCTCGATGGTTGGGCTGATCCCATTGTTCGCGGTGGAAACCCTGGAGCAAGACGTGCTGGACAAACTGCCGGATTTTAAGAAGCGCCTGGAATGGTTCATCGAAAACCGTCCAGACCTGACGGCGAACCTGGCCTGCATGCGGACAGAAGGCGTGGGTGACCGAAGGCTGCTGTCCATCGCTGATGCTGACCAACTGAGGAGCATTCTCAAGTTCATGCTGGACGAGCGTGAGTTCCTCTCGCCCTACGGGATCCGTGCTCTGTCACAGTTCCATCGTGACAATCCCTACAAACTTACGGCACAGGGTATGGAGCACCGTGTCGACTATGAACCCGGCGAGTCTTCCACAGGACTCTTCGGAGGCAATTCCAACTGGCGCGGGCCCATCTGGTTCCCGGTGAATTATCTGCTGGTTGAGTCGCTGCAAAAATTCCACCACTACTTCGGCGACGACTTCAAGGTCGAGTTTCCCACCGGATCGGGACACTTGATGACTTTGTGGGAAGTCGCGGGAGAACTGTCGCGCCGCATGACCAATATTTTCCTCCAGGATCAAAATGGCCGCCGACCGGTGTTCGGGAATCTCGAAAAGTTCCAGACTGACCCCCACTGGCGTGACCTGGTCCTCTTTCACGAGTATTTCCACGGCGACTCCGGCGCCGGCGTGGGCGCCAGCCATCAGACCGGATGGACCGGCGTGGTCACCAAGCTCATGCAACAGAGCGGCGAGTCTCGCGAACGATCTCGCCAGCCTGACACGGAACCGGCGCTCACCTCGGTCGCCGCAGACTGAATTCACAAGGAGAATCGACATGAAAGCCATCAGTGTATTCCCAGGTAAACCGGACAGCGTGCATTTGGCTGACGCACCGAAACCCTCGCTGGATCAAGTTCCCGCCGGCCGTGGAGTGCTGGTAAAGGTTCTGCGTGTAGGCGTCGACGGCACCGACAAAGAAATTAACGCCGCCGAATATGGCGCGGCGCCACCGGGATTTGACTACCTCATCATCGGGCATGAGGGCTTTGGCCGGGTTGAATCGGTCGGGCCGAATGTCACCGAACTGAAGCCTGGCGACTATGTCGTCGCAACCGTGCGGCGCCCCGGCGAAAGTATTTATGACGTCATCGGCACCAACGATATGACCACCGACAGCACGTACTATGAGCGCGGTATCAATCTGCGCCACGGGTATCTGACCGAATACTACGTCGATGACGCTGAGTTTGTTGTGAAGGTGCCACAGGGACTCAAGCACGTCGGTGTGCTGCTCGAACCGACTACCGTGGTAGAGAAAGGCATCTATCAGGCTTACGAGATTCAGCGTCGTCTGAAAGTTTGGAAGCCGCGCAAGGCTGCGGTAATGGGCGCCGGAACCATCGGATTGCTGGCAACGATGGTGCTGCGACTGCGGGGACTAGACGTCACCGTTTTTTCGCGCACTCCAAAGCCTTATTTGAACGCGAGCCTCATCGAAGAGCTTGGAGCGCGATATGTATCTACGACAGAAACACCGATCGGCGAAGGTGCACAGAAATACGGGCCCTTCGACCTCATCCTCGAAGGCACCGGTAACTCGAGTGTGGCGTTCGATGCTATGCAGGCTCTCGGCAAGAACGGAGTTCTTGTGCTGACCAGCGTTACCGGTGGCGACCGGAAGATCGAAGTCCCTGCGGACAAAATCAATCTGGATTTCGTGCTCGGCAACAAGGTTATGGTGGGCAGCGTCAACGCGAACCGTGAATACTTCGAATTGGGCGTACGCGATATGTCGCAGGCGGAGCTGGAATATCCTGGCTGGCTGAACAAGTTGTTGACCGACCCCGTCAAAGGTCTGGACAACTATCAAGAGTTATTTAAGAAACTGACGAACCCAAATGGAGCGATCAAGGTGTTCTGCCAAGTGGCCGAGTTTTAGAGTCTGTCACTTTTTCGGCTCGAGTCGTATCTCATTTGCGGAACTGATTTACCAAGGCGGTTTCCCGGAAGGTGCTGTCATGATCGAACTGAAAAAGGACGTCTGCAGCAATCTGGAAGCTGCACTGCATCGGGAGTGGCTGGAGACCAACGGCATCGGCGGCTTTTCGAGCGCCTCCATCACCGGCGCCAATACCCGCCGATACCACGGCCTTCTGACCGCCGCCACCAAGCCCCCAGTGGGGCGGATGGTTCTCCTATCCAAGTTGGAAGAAACTTTGATCATCGGCGATCGCCGTTTTGATCTCAGCACGAACCAATACCAGGGCGCGGTTCATCCTCGCGGCTTCGAGCTTCTGGCCAGCTTCCGCCTCGATCCCTTTCCGATTTCTACCTTCGAAGTTGAGGGCGTGCAGATTGAGAAGTCCGTGTTCATGGCCCAGAACAGCAACACGGTGGTGATCGAATACCGGGTTGTGAGCTCACCGCGAAAACAGACGATGCAACTGGAAGTTCGCCCGCTGATCGCATTCCGCGACTACCACAGCCTGACCCACGAGAACGGCGCCCTGAATCCAACATTACAGCCGGAACCCGGAATGGTCAGCATCCAGCCATACGATGGCGTGCCACGGCTTTATTTTGCTCACAATGCTTCCAAGGTCGAGGCTCACAATGATTGGTACCGCAATTTCTTCTACGCAGTTGAAGCAGAGCGAGGGCTGGACACGACTGAAGATCTTTTCAATCCGGCCATTTTTTCCTTCGAGATCAGCAAGAGTCAGCAAGCGACGGTTATCGCTTCGACAGAGCCACAGAGAGCAGCTGACGCCGGGCGTTTTCGCAGAACGGAGATAGCGCGTCGAGAACAGATTGCATCATCGGTCCCAATTGATGATCTACTTGCACGACAACTAGCATTGGCAGCCGATCAGTTTATTGCCAAGCGAGAGGATGGCTACACTGTGATGGCGGGCTATCCCTGGTTCACGGATTGGGGACGTGACACCATGATTGCGCTCTCCGGCCTTACTCTTCCAACCGGCCGCTCCGAGATCGCCAGAGGGATTCTCCACGAATTCGCAAAGCATGTGGACCAGGGCATGCTGCCCAACCGCTTTCCCGATGGGAACGAGGCTCCGGAGTTCAACACCGTGGATGCCACGCTGTGGTTCTTTGAGGCAGTGCGTGCATACCTGGCGCACACAGGCGACGAGAAGTTTGTCCGTGAGGAGTTGTACGGCGTTCTCAAGGACATTATTGACTGGCACGTGCGGGGCACGCGTTACAACATCCGTATGCTCGAGAACGGATTGCTTAATGCCGGAGAGCAGGGCGTGCAGTTGACCTGGATGGACGCCCGCGTCGGCGATTGGGTGGTTACGCCCCGGTCTGGCAAGCCGGTGGAGATTCAGGCCCTTTGGTTCAACGCGCTCAAGATAATGGAAGACCTGGCGATCCGCTTTGGAGACAACGACGCGGTGAAGCGTTTCCGCACCAGTTCAGCGCTGGTGCAATGGACTTTCAACCGAATGTTCTGGAATGAAGAGACAGAGTTGCTTGTATGACGTCGTCAACGGCGGTAATCCTGATGGTTCGATTCGACCCAACCAAATCTTCGCAGTCAGTCTGCCCTACTCCATGCTGTCTCGCGAGAGGGCGATGAAGGTTTTAGAAGTTGTGGAACGCGAGCTTCTCACTCCGTACGGATTGCGAACCTTGAATGCGCAGGACCCAAACTATAAAGGCCGTTACGAGGGAGACCCTTATCATCGCGATTCCGCTTACCATCAGGGTACGGTTTGGCCGTGGCTCATTGGGCCGTTCATTTCGGCCTATTTAAAGGTCCACGGCAGCACCGAAGAAACGCGGCAACACGCCAGGAGCTTGCTGGAGCCATTAGAAGAACACTTCAGCGACGGCTGTCTCGGGCAGATTTCCGAGATTTATGACGGCAGCGTGCCTCAGTTTGAGCGTGGATGTTTTGCTCAGGCATGGAGCGTGGGCCAGATCATGCAAGTGTTGTGCGAGGAAATCGTTCACAAAGACGTTCCCCAACCGTCTGCAGTTCTAGCCTAAAGGCATCTCGGTGAGATGCCGCAGCACCCAAAAAGTGACATCCTGAAAATCAGACGCCAGGTTGAAACTTTTTGCCCGTACCCCAGTCCCATTCCCTGTAAGAACCAATATCCAATCTGGAGTTTTTTAATGAAAAGGCTGTTGTTAATTGCACTGTTCGCGCTTTGCTCGAATTTCGCTTTGGCAGGCAACAAGACACTGGTCAATGTCGACAAGACTGGCCTTGGTCTCAAGGGTTACGATCCGGTTGCATATTTCACGGAGAACCGCCCGGTGATGGGTAATCCGCAGTTCGTGAGCACCTACAACGGCGTTCGTTATCAATTTGCTTCTGCCGCCGAACAAGAGCGCATTCGATGCCAATCCTTCCAAGTATGAACCGCAGTTTGGAGGTTTCTGTGCCTACGCGGCGTCAGAAGGACACACCGCCAAGATTGAGCCTGATGCGTTCGAGGTTCTCAACGGCCGTTTGCTTTTGCAATATGACCGAGATATCCGCGAACGTTTTGATAAAGACCCGCAGGGCAGAATCAAGAAAGCCGATGCCAACTGGCCGGCCATCGTCGAGAAGGACGGAAAGTAGGACACCCCTATGGAAAGCGCAGCCATGGTAAACACAAAACCGGGACATTCCAGCATGTTTGCCTTCTTCGTCTGGTTGGTCCGCGGAATAGCGGCTGTAATTTTATTGCAGACGTTGTTCTTTAAATTCACCGGAGCGCCAGAGTCGGTCTACATCTTCAGCAAAGTCGGTTCGGGAATCGGCCTTAACTTCTTCGAACCGTGGGGACGTATCGGTTCGGGTGTTGTGGAATTGGTGGCTTCCATTTTCATACTGTGGCCGCTTTCAGTTGGCTGGGATCCCTGCTTGCGATGGGGACAGTCGCGGGCGCAATCGTTTTTCACCTGACTGTTCTGGGGATTGAAGTGCAGGGTGACCATGGATTGCTTTTTGCTCTTGCCTGGGCGGTCCTCATCACTAGTGCGATCAACCTCTTCATCGTTCGAACCAGTATTCCGTTTATCGGGGAAAGACTCGGCTGATCATGGTTTCGCTTGCACGAGCAACTGAAGATGTGCTGCGGCAGGGATTGGCCCTGTTGCTCGAATTGAATGGAGAGAGTTTCGCGGCCGTGGCTCCGGAACCCTACGGCGCCTCCATCGGGCAGCATTATCGTCATGTGCTCGATCATTTCCTTTGCCTTGAGTCCGGGATGGCTACGGGCGAAATTGACTATGACAATCGCGAGCGCAATCCGCAGCTCGAAACTGATCTCGACTATGCTCGAGCGACCACCGAGAGATTGATCCAGGTTTTCAGACAATACGATTTGGAACTGCTGAAGCGACCCTGCATCGTGAGATACAGCGTAGGGTATGGCAATACCGCACCCGTGGACCTACCTTCGGTCGTTGCGCGGGAATTGGCTTTCTGCATCGGACACGCCGTACATCACTACGCGATCGTGCGCCTACTTTGCGACTCGGTAGGGGTTGAAGTCGTCCCTGAATTTGGAGTCGCGCCTTCCACGCTAAAACATCGTGCCGAACAGAGGGCTAGTTAGGAACTCCATGACGATGCCACTTAATTCCGGCAGCGCCACGATCGTAATCGGCGGCATTGTGTTGAGCGCATTCATCTCCGAAGATGGAGCCATTTTCGGGGCCGCTGCTTTAGCTTCGTCGATGGCCCTGAACTTGCCGTCAGCCGCGATGAGCGCATTCCTCGGGCTTTGGATCAGCGATTTCGGAGTGTATGGCGCAGTCAGGCTGGTCCGCGAGAAACTTCCCCCTAATTCAAAAGGTGCGCAGTGGCTCGAGGCGAGGTTGTTTAGATCCGGCAGTAACTTTACTCATCGTGGTGGTCAGCTGGCCTTGGCATTCAGTCGCCTGATACCTGGGACACGTTTTCCTGCCTATGTTTCGGCTGGCCTGCTTCGCATGCCTGTCCCCACCTTTGCTGCTATCACTGGATTTTCAGCGGCGGTCTGGACGGCGTTCATATTTTCCTTTCTGCACTACTTCCCCTTGCATGCCACGGGAACTGGCCAAGCTT
Organism: Terriglobia bacterium; assembly: GCA_963812835.1. Taxonomy (GTDB): domain Bacteria; phylum Acidobacteriota; class Terriglobia; order Terriglobales; family Acidobacteriaceae; genus JAIQFF01. The sequence goes on along the minus strand of CAWEWN010000002.1, from coordinate 1,968,902 downwards.
TGGTGATGGCTGGATCCATCGGAGCGGGCGTATTCGGAATTCTGGCGGCGTGGCGCGTTTGGGGCTCGGCGTTGCGCGGGCGCATCACAATAACTCTCAAGAAGTGGCAACGCTGGGAGTTTTGGCCCGCCTGGCTCTTCTACCCGCCGGTGGCGGTGATGTGCGGATGGCTGGCGATCCGCTTTCGTGGCCTGTCTTTGCCTACCGTGGCAAACCCTTCGCAGCGTAACGGTGGAATGGTTGGTGAATCCAAAATCGACATTCTTCATGAACTGATGCGCACTTCCGCGGATTTTACCGCCGATGCTTATTTGCTCGGGCCGGGCCCGTTGCTCCAGCGAATGCGCGAACTGGAATTTCTTTGCCAGCGCCACGGGATTTCTTTCCCTCTCGTTTTGAAGCCTGACACGGCACAACGGGGAGCTGGTTTTAAAAAGATCAGATCGTGGCAAGAAGCTGGAGCCTATCTTGCCCAGGTAAACAGTTCAGTCGTGGTGCAGAGATATGTATCCGGCCCTCATGAAGCCGGCGTGTTTTATTACCGCTTCCCCGGCGAAGAGCGTGGGCATATCTTCTCCATTACGCACAAGACGTTCCCCTCGGTAGTAGGTGACGGGAAACGGACTTTGGCTGAATTGATTCAGCAAAACGAACGTGCAGCGCTCATTGCTTCAACGTATCTGGCACGCTTTGGCAAAACGGCGGAACGGATTGTTCCTGTGGGACAGATGGTAAGGCTTGTCGAGGCGGGAAATCACTGCCAGGGTTGCATCTTTGGTGATGGTTCATTTCTCAATAGCGACAAATTAAGGGATACCTTCGATCGTATCGCGCAAAAGCTACCGGAATTTTTCATTGGGCGCTTTGACGTACGCTATGAGAATCCGGATGACTTGCGCCAGGGCCACGGCTTTCAGATCGTCGAACTGAACGGCGCTGCTTCGGAAGCAACTGATATCTATGACGAGCGTAATTCTCTATTGTCTGCTTACAAAACACTCTACCGGCAATGGGAACTGGTTTATGCTATCGGCGCACGGAACCGTGAACGTGGTTTCAAATCAGCATCGCTTTGGAGCTTTTTGCGCGACTGGCAGGAGTTTCGTACGCAGGCGTCGTTTTATCCGTTGGCTGATTGAATATCGCTACTATGTGTACTTTTAGCTTTGTTCCTACCAAAGATGGATACTACGCGGCCATGAACCGTGATGAACGGCTGACACGAAGCGAGGCTTCGCCTCCATCGACCTTTCACTTGGGTCATCTCTTAGCGATCTATCCGTTCGAGGGGGGCGGGGGAACCTGGATTGCCTGCAACCAACACGGCGTCACGCTTGCGCTGCTGAACTGGACCCTCGCGGCTTCAGACACTCTTACCAAACAACGGTCGCGCGGCACGCTGATCCCGCAACTCATCGGGAAATCTGCTCTCGATGAAATCACTCGAGACCTGGCACAGCAGACTCTCGATGGCTTTCTCCCATTTCGACTCGTAGGGGTGTTTCAGAACCATCAGCAAATTCGTGAATGGCGTTGGGATGGAATGTCTCTCGCGAACTTGTCTTTTCCGTGGAAGCCGCAACACTGGTTCTCTTCAGGAACTTCCGACGAAATGGCAGAGCGCATTCGCGGAGAAGCATGCAAAGTCGCATGGCAGGAGCCGAATGCTGGATCTCTGCCCTGGTTGCGCACGCTGCACTCCTCGCACGGCCCTGCCGCAGGTCCCTTCAGCGTTTGCGCGCATCGTCTGGATGCCGGTACGGTCAGCTACAGCGAGATAGCGTTCGACGCGAACATTGTCTCGTTTCGATACATTGACGGTCCTCCGTGCTGTAACCCTGCAGGCGCGTTTACCAGCTACGACCGTTTAGCGTTGGCGGGGCGAGAGTAGTTAGCGCCTCTTCGATTCGGGATGGTTGCGGCCCAGATGCTCATCCAGCTTGGCGTATAACCGTTTACTGGTTTTCGCGGGTAATTCAAAAGTCCTGCCATCTCCGACCAGCTTCAGAACGTTGCGGGTCCCGTCAAGAATGGCACTGCAATGTGCACAATCCTTAAAGTGCGCTTCCAGGTTGAAGCGAAGTTGCGGATCGACTTCTTTGTCCAGATAGTTGGAGATATTCTTCCAAACCTCTTCGCAATCGATTTCGATAGGTTTTTGGGCCAAGACTTTCACCAATCCCTACTCCTTAGATGACCTGCCACATATTTCGTTACGCTAAAAGGGCCTTACTTTGTGGTATGGCTCACCTTTTTTCCATGCACCATCGAACCCGGGGGCAAGCGCGTCGCGCATCATCAGCCGCGCCCGCATGAGGCGCGTCTTAACCGCAGCCTCCGTGATGCCCAAGGCCTGGGCCGTGTCCGTGATACTCAAATGCTCGACATCGCGCAAAACAATCACCTGTTGATATTTCGGTCCAAGCGATGCGAATGCTTTTCTCAAGGCAGCGCGAAGCCGCGCGTTCTCGAGAGCTTCCGAGGGAATTTCTCGCCAGTCGGCAAAATCGCACGGAACGTAATCGCCTTCCTCATCTCCCGGCACCGGGGCATCCAGCGACTCATAAAGGTGGCGACGAGCTCTGCGCAGCTTGAGCCTCGCTTCATTCATCACAATCTGGACGATCCAGGTACTGAACTTCGATTCCTCGCGAAACCGACCGATAGCCTTAAAAGCTTTGAGGATTGCTTCCTGTACTACTTCTTCCGCATCCGCCTCGTTACGAACAATCGACAGCGCAGCCATGTAAATGCCGCGTTCGTGCGGACGCACCAAGGTCATAGAAGGCCTCTGACTCCCCCGCGCGCACCCGTGCAATCAGGTTGGCTTCCAATTCGGGTTGGACCATTGCACCTGACACTCAGTTGTTACTCTCGAACACGGGCAGCGGATCGTGTTTTTGATCGAAGGCGTTTTGGCCTCATCGCCGCCAATACCTCTGGCGGAGGCATTTGCGGCGGAAGATCAATATTGTCCAGGAAAATTGCGATGCGCCACTTGCCGTCCGCCTCTTTCACCCAGATTTCCAGATAGCGAGTGCGTACCGTCTTTGGCCGACCACCCTTGCGAGGAGTGAGCGTCAGACTGTGCCATCCCCAGTCAAATGCCCAGTCGCCAGCGATCCGAATTGAAATGATGGTGACGGCTAACCTGGCGCCGTTGATTGCAAACATCCGCTTGAGCCGATGGCGCAAAACCGCCTTGGCCTCCGGACCCCAGAATGAAGCACAACCGGTGGACAGATCGCCCAGTCCGTCGCTGAACACCGACAGAATTCGATCCACGTTTCCCGCATTGTAGCCGTCGCGTAATTCGGTCTTGGCCAGCCGAATCGAGTATGCGTCGTTCATAGTCGTACGAAAGTAGCCGTACCACCGGTACCCTCAGATGGGCCACAATCGTACCAAATGTGGGCGGAAGAGCGAGTTAATCCCCAAACTCCGACGCCGATGAGTGCGCTTGCCCTGGATGGCACCCCCTCAATTCACAGCGCACACCTCCCGTTTGGCCGTTAGATGAGCAATGGAGAGAAAAGTTACACGGAGCGTGCAGTCCGCAGGGCTGACTGTGTCACTTTCTTTTCTGGACGGAATCAGACGTTCAGGTGGAAACAACAAGCCATGTGCGAACCGTCACGACGGAAGCGGTCGCGGTCTCACGTCCCAGCCTTGGCCAGATACCACCAATCGCACAAGGGGCCTATCGATTACGCCTGGCAGCCAACGAACGGGAGCAGGAGGCAGCTTTCCGTCTGCGTTTCGTAGTCTTCAACCTTGAATTGCAGGAGGGTTTGGAACCCGCGTACCTCACAGGGCTCGACACCGATGAATTCGACGCCATCTGCGATCACCTGATCGTCGAGCATGCGCCGACCAAACAGATTGTCGGCACCTATCGTCTGCAAACTGGACCCACAGCTGCTGCAAATTCCGGGTACTACAGCGCGCGGGAGTTCAACTTTGCGCCCTACGAACCGTTGCGAAACCAGATTGTTGAGCTGGGCCGAGCCTGTATTCATCGCGACCATCGTTCCACGGATGTCTTATATCTGCTCTGGCGAGGGATTGCCGCCTACGCCGTGGCACGTGGAGGCCGCTACCTGATTGGGTGTTCGTCACTGACGTCGCAGGATGGTCATTACGGCGTGGCTGCTTATGATTATTTGCGCGATTACCTGGTCGAAGAAGATCTGAGGACAGAGCCCACGCCGCCATTCCAGATCCCATTTTCTGAAAGGGCTCAATCGAACGTCGAAATACCCAAGCTTTTACGCACGTACCTTGCCATCGGCGCAAAGATCTGTGGGCCTCCCGCCATCGACCGCGAATTCAAGACGATAGATTTTCTGACGTTGCTGGACATGCAATCGCTGCATCCCAGAATCCGCAGCCGATTCCTGCCAAAACTTTAATCCCCGGATTACGATCCACCGTGCCGGATGTTTTCCGCCTGCATCATCTTTATCTCTCCCCGGCGGACCAGATCTCCGCGAACGACTACCACTTCGTCGACGAAGTCCCGCAATGCATCCTGTGCGAATGCCTTGCCGTCGCGATTCACAAGTAGGACAATTTCTCCCGTGGATGTCAGCAACGCCGGCGGAATACCGCCGCTCAAGCAGCGCGCCGCGCAATCGCGATGCACTTTCCCGCGCCCTGGGTTCATCACACCGAGATAACACTTGCTGTCCACAATTTCGCCGGTCAAGGTTGTGGTCCCGAGGTCGATCGCTTCTGGTCCTGAATTCTGCGGGGAATCCATCGCCGTAATGGTTTTGGGCTCAATCTCGACCATGGTCTGCCCGTCGCGGTAAATGAGTTGACCCTGTATGCGAACATTCTTACCTGCGAAGGCCGCAACGAAACTGTCCGCGCCATGCTTACCGGGCGCGACCAGCAAATATTGCGAGACCTCATGGCTGCCGGGGCGCGGAACCAGCAACATCGGATACGGACTGATTGCGACCACGCCCTCGAAGTTCCGCGAGGTTCCAAATTCAAAGATCGAGCGGGCGAACGGCATTTGCGACAAGACCAGAGTCATCGCGGCGACCAACGCGAAAACCGCCAGGCCGGCTACAACCCTTTTGATAAACCGTGCGGTTGCGACAGGAGCCTGGGGAAGATAGCCAATATAAAAGTCGCTCATTGGGATACTCCTTCCGGGACCTCAATCCTGGCGGGTTCTACGTAGGTTCCCGGAGCGTTCGGGCGCGGATGTACGAATACCGCGCCGTCCACAACTTTCACTTGAAACGTTGGGATCTTTTCCTTGAATGGCGCTGGGGCTGCTCCATTTTCAGGAGCATATTGGTAACCGTGCCAGGGACAAGTGATGCAGCCATCGAGAATACGACCTTCGCCCAGTGGTCCATTCTGATGCTGACAAACATTCGAGACCACCGACACTTTACCGTCGTACTTGAAGACAGCGATACGCTCGCCGGAAAGTGAAACGACTTTGGCACACTTTTCAGGGATCGCTTCTGCTTTGCATACTTCGACAAAACCATCGACAATGCTGCTCTTCGCTTCGGTCTTCCCCGCGTCGATTCCTCGTTCCTTCCAGCCGGCGACAACATGCAGGCTCAAGACCGTAGCCATCCCGACTCCCAATGCCGCGGCCAGGACAGGACTTCTCTCCGACTGTAACGCCCCGAGCGCAACGTGCGCGATCAGCAACCCGTAAGCCACATACACCATCATGTGCAGGCGCTTCCACATCGGAGCGGTCAGGTTTCGCAACCAGAAGTCATGGCTGGTAGCGGCCATCAGGAACAGAATGATCAGCGCCACGAATCCCAGCGCCTGAAAAGGAAATTGGGCAAGGTTGTTGTAGCGGGTATTACTCACAAAAAGGCTGGTCAGCGGATTTACATTCCCCAAAGTATGGAACTGCACCAGAGCGAACGTGCCGTGCGCCAGTCCAAGCAGAAAGGTGGCGACGCCCAGGTGACGGCGGTTGTAGAGGAGCGGCAAAAAACGGCGGTCCAGGCGAGCCAGCGGGCCGATGCACAGCACCACATGCAGAAGGAGCAGAGCGGCGGTGCCGAGCGCGCGGATCAACAAGGTTTCGGCAGTGGCATACGGATTTCGCCAGAATCCTACACCCAGAAAAACTGCCAAATACAAGCCCACGCATGACAGCAGGGTATAGTCATACACTTTTTTCTGGCGGTTCCAGCTAATTGCTCCGTATTGCACACTCATGGCAGTTTCTCCACCAGCGCGGAATCGATAAATTCCTGATGAGCCAGGCTATACAGCGCCAAATGGCCACCACGCCGGGCATCGAGAGGGAGGGTAAAAACGCGCTGTGGTGTAAATGCACCGAGCAACGTCCATCGCGAGATGTCCGCCGCCGGCCGAAGATCGCCGGTCCAGTACAGCAGTAAATCCGGGTCATTCATCTCTTGTGGCGGCACGAATAAAACGTCGATCTCTTCTCCGTTTGTCGAGTCTCCATAAAACATGGACTGGATGCTGTGCTTGCCCCACAACCGGTCTGACTGTCTTAGTAAATACATATGCGATGGCATGGCAACCGTCACAGAACTTTGGCGAAGCGGCGCTTCACGTGCCCGAATTCCGGCCCAGAACACCGCAGGCAAAGCGATCGCAAGCACAACGAATGCCTTCCTGTGCACGGCTCTGAGTGGCTGAATCATCGATGCGGATTCCTCTCAATTGGAGGCTCGATGCCGCGAATCCAGCGGCGTAGAAACATGGGCCAGAAGGCCGCGACTCCCGGAAGAATCAGCAAACGAAAGCCAATGCCAGACCCTTTCGCCTCCGAATCCACTTGCTGGACCCCACGAAAGACAAAGATTGAAGCAAACAGGAATCCAGCCGCGGCGTAGGCCGTAAGACAAAACACGAAAACCCCGACGAATGTTTCAAAGATTGCCATAGATCGGAATCACCGCGCCATTCGTATCCTTTCCGGAATCACTTGCCAACCACAGCACCAGGCTCGCCACATTCGATGGTTGCACCCACTTGGAGAAATCCGCATTCGGATCCGACTCCCGGTTGCCTGGGGTGTCCATAGTGCCGGGAAGAATCGCATTCGCGGTCATGCCGGCGTCTTTGTTTTCAGCGGCTGCCGTTTTCACCAGTGAAACCAGGGCAGCTTTCGAAGCTCCGTAGGCGCCTACGCCCGGTCCTGGCTCTACCGCGGCCCGGCTTGCGATGGCAATGAAGCGGCCTTTGCCACCCGTGCGCAGCTGCGGAATCGCGGCGCGCATCAGGAAAAATGCGTTCTTGAAGTTCAAATCCAACATGCGCTCGAGGGTTGCGTCGTCAGTCTCCGCGATCGGCTTTCCACCGGCAAAGCCACCGACCGTGTGCACTACCGCATCCACTCTGCCGAGTCGCGACACGACGCTCTCCACCACGCTTTTCGCGCCTGCGCCCGATGACAAATCTCCAGTGAACGGGCTAAATCTGGTGTCCGGAAAATCAGATTGCTGGATCTTTCGGGAAACTCCGGCAACAATGGCTCCAGCCTCCAGCAAACTCTCGGTCACGTACTTCCCGAGGCCACCGTTTGCCCCGGTAACAAGAACCACGTGGTCCTTCATGCATTCTCCTTTAGCTTGGTCTGCCCATCCGATTCAGGAACCATGGAAAAGTAACGGCCAAACCCATGTATTTTCACCACTTCCAATAAGAAACTTTATGCTTCCTTCGGAATCACACCGTTGAGCAGGGATTTTTGCCACCGTGATCGGGTCCGGCGTAAGATTGGGCTGTTTGGATTGAACGGGCGATGGAAAAGGTGAAAAAGACGGACACTACGGGGCAAGTCTGCAAAGAGGTATGGAGAGAAATATCCGCCTATCTCGACGGCACCCTGGACGATATAGCCCGCCTGCGTTTAGATTCCCACTTCGCCAGTTGTGCCAGTTGCAAAGCCGTTCTCGACGGTGCGGAAAACATCAAGCAATTGATGAGCGACAGCCGGGCTTTTGAGATTCCTGAAAAGGTTTCTCGCAGCCTCTATTCCAAGCTCGAGCAACACATAGCACCCAGCGCAGAGAATCCGGCTGAAGGCAACGAAATCCCGGTTGGAATCACTGAGGATCGTGTCGAGCTCGGCTCTCATTTGATTTACTTCTGGGAAAATGACGATGATTTCGCCCGCGGTGTGCGCTTCCTTTATCCGGGGCTCGGAAAGAGCGAACACTGCATCATCTTCGGGCACGACGAAGCCCTGGAAAAAGTTCAAGAGACCCTTCGCTCCGATGGTTACGACCCGCAGGAATTGATCAGCAAAATGAAACTCACAGTTATTCCCAGGCGGTCGGATGCGAGAGGCACGATATCGGATATCAGCGACGTTGTGCAAGCGGCCCTGCGCACCGGCGCTTCTTGCGTAAGGTTTTTAGGGAATTTGGGGATGGGAACCGATCCCTTGCCTGCGGGAGAGGATGACGTGCTCGAGCTCGAGGCACAGGCTGACGCCTTGATTCACGGCATTCCTTGCGTCATTGTCTGCATGTACGACGTTCGTACTCTTTCCGGAAGGCTGATCCTGAAGGGTGGCCTGGAAACTCATCACCTGGCGGTGTGCTCGCATGGAGTGCACAACAATCCCTACTACCTGCCGGCAGCCGGCCACTCCCATCGGCACGTTTAAAGATTCAATTTTCGCTGTAATTCCTTAAACCTGGGTTCGTCTCTCAAACTGTCCCACTCCACCAAAATTTTGGTCCACACCGTCCAGGTATCTTTTTCTTGAAAGGCCTTATCCAGCCAATCCAGAGCCTCACTCTTTCGTCCCAAGGCTGCGTAAATCAAAGCCACGCTATAAGGGGACATGCGTCCAGAGATCTTGCCGCTTTTCAAAGTCTCCGCTGTGGCCTCAGCCCCGGCAATATCTCCTGACAGTGCTTGAATGGAGCCGCGAACTTCTAAAACACGCGTCGGACTTCCGCCCAGCCTTTCGGCTTCAGCGACTTCCCGGAGCGCCTTGTCGTATTGCTTCATGCGAAGATAGGCAACTGCCAGGCTCAAGTGCGCCGCCGGAAATCTAGGATTCAGCTCAATCGCCTTTTGAAACTCCACCGCGGCTTCTTCCGGACGATGGCGCGACAACAGAATCCATCCCTTATCGTCCCTCACCCAGCCAGCCAGAGGATCCAGATCCTGCGCAATGCGGATTTGTTTGTCGGCCTCATCCAATCGCCCCATCGCGTGTAAATAGGAAGCATAGAACTCGTGAGCAACCTGGTTGTTGGGATTGATGGACAGTGCTTTGCGGAACAACTCCTCGGTTTCGCTCCAGTTCCAATCGTAGTAGAAGGCTGCAAAAGCCATGGTTCCATAGGCATCCGACGAGTTTGGCGCGAGGTCGAGCGCTTTGGCGGCAGCTGCTTTGCCTTTGGGCCAGGCTTCTTCAGGTGGAATAAATCCGTATCCTCCCAGCACGTTGTACGTGTCGGCGAGTCCAACATATGCCAGAGCGTATTTCGGATCCAGGCGGACAGCTTTCTGGAATTCCGTGACGGCTTCCTCCAGGCTTTTATGAGTCTCCTGCGACCACAAGAAACGTCCACGCAAGTACGCTTCGTGGGCCTCCGCGTTCTCGGTCGTGTTCTGTTCCATTTTCTGGATCGTATCCGGTAGGAACTCCATGGAGAGGACCTGCGAAACCCGGCGTGCCACATCCTCCTGCAGCATCAGGATGTCACCCATGCCCGGTTCGTAAGTTTCCACCCAGAGATGTGTTTGGTCGGATACCTGAATCAATTCGGCGGTGATACGAAACTTTCCGCTGACGCTGCGAATGGTGCCATCCAGCACATAGTCCACATGCAACTCGCGCCCGATCTGGTCGATCGATTTGTGCGCTCCTGCGTATTGCGCGGAAGAGGTGCGGGCGATGACTCCAAGACGCGACGGGTGCAGGCGTCCGAGCTGCGCGATCAATTCGTCGTGCAAGCCGGCAACAAAGAAATCGTTCCCTTTGTCTCCGGTTAGGTCCTCAAAGGGCAAAACGGCGAGCATGATCCGACCAGTCCTGATTCCCCTGGTTGCTGTTTCCTGTTTCCACCAGAAATAGCCTCCAATAGTCACGGCTACCAGGACGAGTGCTGCAATCCCAAGCCAGGGTGCTGAGCGCCTTGAAGAAGAAATCTGCTGGTTATAGACTCCGCTCGAAGAAGGGACAGCAACGTCCGCTGTGGCCACAGCGGTCACCGGGGTCGCCGCGGCAGGTGTCCGATTGTCGGATACTTCCTCAACGCTTACAGCCGCCAAAAACCGGTACCCTTTGCGAGGCAGGGTCTCAATAAATCGGGGATTTGCCGCCGAGTCACCTAGTGCATCACGCAACTTGTTGATACTGATATTGAGACTGTGGTCGAAGTCTACGTAGGTGTCGTGGTCCCAGAGCCGCTGGCGCAACTCCTCCCGGGTTACAACCTCTCCCACGCGTTCCAACAAGACAGTTAATAGCTGGCAGGGCTGGTCTTGAAGCTTGATCCGCATCCCGTGCTTATAAAGCTCACCGGAGAGAGTGTCGAGTTGGAACACTCCAAAGCGATACCGGCGTCGCGCTTGCACGTCAGGACTCATAAAACCAGCTTGTCAGGGCTCAAAAGTGTAGCACGGAGCCATAATCAGCCGGGAGACGTTCGCGGATAAACACTTATTTTTCTTACAGATGCGTGGAGACATTTGGTAGCGCGTCATTAGACGCAACGTGAATTGACCCTGCGTGTCCATTAGCTAGACTGCAGACCATTGCAGGCGGAATTCTCGAGGAGAGACACGATATGGCAACCACGCTAGCAGGCATCGCCCAACAAGAATCAGTGGCAAACTCTAAGCCTGAGGTCGCGACATCGGCCGCTACCTACGCCCGCGCGGCCCTGGAGGCTTCATTAATTGACAGGGTGGTGGATGGAGACCATGAAGCGTTCGCCGACCTTCTCAAACCCTACGAACGCATGATCTATGTGACGGCTCTGTCAGTTCTGGGAAATGAGGCTGACGCGGAAGAAGCGGCGCAAGAAGCCATCCTTAAAGCTTTCCGCGGCCTTCCTCGCTTCCGCAAGGAGTCCAAGTTCAGTACATGGCTCGTCCAGATCGTTATTAACGAATCCAAAATGAAGCTTCGCAAGGACCGGCGGCGGCTCTACGACTCTCTGGACGAAGGTATCCAGAATGAAGACGGGGACTACACCCCCCGCGACTTCGCCGACTGGCGCGAAATCCCGTCGGAGGCGCTAGAAAATCAGGAACTCCGTCAGGCCTTGGCCACTGCTCTAGCCACCCTTCCGGCAAAATACCGCTCCGTCCTGGTGCTGAGAGACGTTCAACAACTCAGCATCCGGGAGACTGCCGACTTGTTGGGACTCTCCGAAGCCAATGTAAAAACCCGCCTTAGCCGTGCTCGCTTACAAATGCGCGACGCTCTTGCCCCCGGCATAATGGATAATTGGCGGACTACGGAGAATGGGGAATCAACGATTTGAAAACAAGCAAGCCAACTTCTTTTCGAGCATGAGCCCGCTGTTTAGGCGGGCGATCAACTCAGGAAGTGTCTCCACGACGAAGCCACCGAGGTCGACGTGGATGTTGGGAAAGATGGTTACAAATGCCGGGTACCAGCATCGCACCGGGCCCTGCCCTCGGCGCTAAGAGGTAAGCAATTCAATAAGCGTTTTTTGAGGCCGCCAGTCCCGGATGCCATGACGAAACGACGCCGCGTCCGCATCGATAAGTCCAATCAACACCTCCGTCACAATCCGGCCGCCAACTGGGCCAAGACGAAGGCCTCCGGTATGGACGTCAGCTTCACGGAGAATGTAGTACCACAGGGGAGTCTCGCCCTTCCAACCCGTGGAGGCGATGCCGACCTCCTCTGCGGTGAGTGGCGTAACTCCGATGTGGCGAGCCACCGCTTCGCCAGATGGTAGCCCGACGCCCTGTCCGCGTTGCAGGTCACGGACCGCAAGGGAATGGTAGTCTTCGATTTCGCACTCACCGGTGACAGCAACTGGCAACTCAATAAGTGCTCGCACCAGCTTCCCGTCGATTTTCTTGGACCGTTGTGCCGGCGTCGCGCCAGGCGTGGGCGCATCGAAGAACAGCGTCCAGTCGATCATGTGTTCACGCGTTACCGGGCGGAACCCCAGGAGATCAGGAAAAAGCGGCACGGGATCAGTCTGTGAGTTCAACCGGTAAAGATGGCGAATCTGAGAGTGGCCGTAGCGATAGGCTGCGTCAGCAAACTCGAGCGGTATGAATGCGTTGTGCCCGGGCCGAAACCACTGGGGCCCTTCTCGCAGCACCTGATGCGTAAGGGCCTGCCCGACGAGCGCGGGCAGAAACTCGTTGATGACAATCCATTGATAGTGCCAGCACAACTGCCTGGCCGCCTGGTCGAACACGTGGTCGTTTGCTACTCCGGACAGCCGCGCTTCATCGACGAATGCGTTGTGGGCTTTGAGCAGCGCGAGATGCAGTTGCGACATCAGCATGTGCGAGTCGTTGCGTGGGTCGCCGATGACTGCGATGCCCTCTGCGTTACGTTGCAAGTCTGCTCCATCTATACCAAGCAGGAACTTCGCCGGATCGTCACGCTGGTAGAGGAACGGATGACCGGTCGGTCCGTCGCCGTACAGGCATTCAAGGTTGAGTTGCGGGCTTCGGGCATTGCGTAATTGCGACGTATTGGCATGGGATCGCAAGACGGACCGGTCAGCCGTAATATCGTGCGCTACAAATTGTCCGAAGATAGGCCAACCAGCGGCGTTATCCCCCAGGGAGTCGGGAGTATCTTGGACATCTCCGCAGTCGCAGATCCCTCCTGCACGACCGAGAGCGTGCAGGAATTGCTCATCGGCCTCAAACGACGGCAGGTCGGGGAACATGCGACCATAAGCCGTGGGTCCAAGCGGAGCGTCGATTGCCACTTTGGCGCGCGCAGGCGACAGGCAATGACTTCGGACGGATGTGGCGGGTTGGCTCATGAGCCAATTCTAACGTCATTTCGTTGGGGCCGATCGCCAGACCTTTTATATGGCAAGGCTTTTTTCGATACGCCGATCCGGAATCAGCCAGATCAGCGCAGCGATCACAAGAATTGCCTGAGCGATCCACGAGGAACGAAGGGCGGCTACGATCGCCACGATGTACAGTATCGGTGATAACTTCCCCTTCCAATCGCGCCCGATCGCTTTCTTCAAGATTGAATCCTGCCCCTGCGAACGGATAATCGCCTGCTGGAGCAGGTAGTAAGCGATCGCGGCCATCAAGAGCACGACTCCGTAGAGGGCGGTGGGTACGGCGGTGAAATGGTTTTCCCCCATCCACCCCGCTGTGAACGGAAACAACGAAAGCCAGAACAACAGGTGCAGATTGGCCCAGAGTATTGAACCCGTCACCGCGTCACAGGCATGCAGCATGTGATGGTGGTTGTTCCAGTAAATGCCGACGTAGACGAAGCTCAGGACATAGCTGAGAAAGACCGGAAGCAGAGGAGTCAAATCTTGCAGGCGGCTGCCATGCGGTACCTTCATCTCGAGCACCATGATCGTGATTATGATCGCGATCACGCCGTCACTGAATGCCTCCAACCGCCCCCTGGTCATGGATCCACATCATAGCCGATGTTGATTGCATCCTCGGTATGTGACGGGGATGGCCGCTCGTCTCCATCAGCCTTCTTTCTCCGCACTCCCGATTTCGCCTTCCACAACAACGCGGTACGCCTTAACTGGCTCTGTGGCAGGGTCTCGCAGTACCGCGCCGGTGCAGACGTTGTAGTGAGAAAAGCTTTTCTCTGATGTGCTACGGATCAGTCGCGCTTATGCAGCAGCGCGCGGCATTGGCCCAACTTTTGCAACCTCAGCGCAGGTAGTCGCGCATTGACGGCACGCTTGAGCACACTTCTTCATCGTTTAAATCATCCAACTCTCTTCTTTTGATGGCGTCCCCGACGGTACAACTTTGAACCGCTGGATTGCAATGAGGTGCCTTGTCTATGGGACCGGGATTACGTGATTTTAATAACGCGGTTCGCGGAAAATGTCCCTAGCGCATTGCGAGTACCTTATTACTCAGGCAAATGGCTGAGAGAGCAGAGATTCGAATTCCGCAATTCTTCGGCCAGGCCCAAGAGATCGAAGTCAGCTATTCTTGCCTTTTTTGTAATACCGACTATTTTACTTGCCTGAGTAAACTCTTCTTATTATGTTGAGCGAACGGTATAGACCCCATGAGGCAAATCGTCCTAAATGCACCTGGTGAGTTGGTTGAACGGCAAGTTCCTGCCCCTCAAGTTCCTTGTGGGGAAGCGCTGCTTCGAATACTCCGAGTCGGCGTTTGTGGCAGCGATTTCAATGCCTTCTCTGGCCGACACCCTGCCTATACCTATCCTCGTGTGCTGGGCCATGAACTGGCAGGCGAAGTCGTTGAGGCTGGTTCTAACAAGTTGGGCATTAGAGCAGGTGATCGTTGCGCGATTGACCCATACGTCAGCTGCGGTGTCTGCATGGCATGCAAACGTGGCCGAACCAACTGCTGCGAGCGCCTCCGTGTTCTTGGGATACACGTTGACGGAGGTATGCAGGCGCTGCTGCCCGTGAGGTTTGACCTTTTGCATAAATCAGCCACTCTCTCCCTTGATCAATTGGCGATGATCGAAACGCTAGGAATTGGGGCACATGCTGTCGAGAGAAGCGAACTGAAAGCGGGGGAACAGGTCCTAGTGATTGGAGCTGGCCCCATCGGGCTGGGCGTGATCTTGTTCGCTAAAGCCGCAGGGGCCAATGTGCACGCGGTAGAACGTAACCCCTTCCGGCGGACATTTGCCGAGCGGTTGGGAGCGGAGGCTACGCCGCTGCCTGGCGACCGGCTCGCGGAGGTCGTCTTTGACGCCACTGGAAGCGCTGATTCGATGGGAAGGAGTCTTTCCTACGTAGCGCCGACAGGCCGTTTGGTTTTTGTGGGCCTCACTCGTGATCCCATCTCGATCGACGATGCATTGTTCCATAAACGGGAGGTTACCCTTTACGCGAGCCGTAACAGCCACGGCCAGTTTCCTAAAATTGTTCGTATGATGGAGGAAGGCGTGTTTGACACGGTTTCGTGGATCACGGATCGTATGCCACTTAGGGAAGTGCCGCTGAGATTGAAAGACCTTCCCACCAAGACAACGCTAATCAAGGCTTTGGTCGATCTCGACGACTCGGACACTTAGTCGCAGCAGCAACGGTACCATTCCACGTAGTCGAGTGAACCAACTCAATCGAGACAAAGACAGCGAAAGGCATTTGACACTGCTTTGCCGGCGATTCGAAAGTTTCGATAAGAATTGCTACCATGATGGAAGAATTTCAAGGGTTTGGAACCTTTGCCGCCGTGAGCAAACTTTGAACAGAGCACATTCGACGCTACTCCGGGTAAAGAAGCACTTTCAGTGCACGCTTCTCGGTGCATAGGTCAAAAGCCGTACGCCACTCAGATATCGGGAGCTTGTTGGAAATGAGGTCGTTGATCCGAACCCGACCTTGAGCATAAATTTTGACCATTCGATTCCAAGTTTGCGCTGTGTAACAGATCGATCCAGCAAGCTTGAGCTGCTTGTAAAAGATCTGATCAATCGGAAACGTAATCTCGCGTCCGCAGATCCCAACCTGGGTGTAGCGTCCCATCGGTCTCAGCGCTTCAACACAGCCACGCACTGAATTTTCGTGACCCGCACATTCGAAAGCAACATCAACTCCGCGGGCACCAGTAACCTGGCGAACGGCCTCCAGCAGATTCTGCGCACCGACCTGTATGACAGCCGACGCTCCGAAGCGACGGGCAGCTTCCAGTCGAACTTCGTCCCCGTGGGTTCCGGCTACAATCGTCTTCACGCCTTCGGCTACGAGCAGTTTGAGACATAGCAACCCCATCGGCCCGGGGCCGGAGACTAAGGCGATATCACCGATTCGGACCTTCGTCACTTCGGTGACTGCCTGGATCGCAGCTGCAAATGGTTCACTTAGGGCCGCCTCTTCCAGGGAAAGTTCTTGCGGCACACAATACAATTGATCCGGGCGCATGACTACATAACGCGCGAAGCCCCCATTTACACCGTGTCCCATACCTCTCCGATTCGAGCAGAATATGAAATGCCCGGAGAGACAATATTCACACTTACCGCAAGTAACCGCAGTGGCTCCCAACCCTGCAACTTTCTCACCAACCGCGACACTGGTCACATGTGCCCCAACCTCGACAACCGTACCTGCAAATTCATGCCCAAGAATCACGGGGGGGTAATTGCGAAAGGTGTCATGGAGGACGTGTATATCTGTTCCACACACGCCACAGAAACCAACCTCCACCTTAACTAAGTTCTCGCTGACAGTGGGCTCCGCAACATCAAAGACATCGACGTTTCCATCTCCGGCAGCGTGTTTTATTAAGGCCTTCACTTGCTCTATTCTCCAAAGGACCGCTTCCCACCCTGATGCAAATTAGGACATCCTTACGGTGGGGAGTGTAGGGCGCTTGTACTCACCTCGCACTGCGCTGTGGGCCTGTGGTCTCGCGGTATTTACATGTCCACGGTTGACACCTTCCGCCTCACCCGAATCCCAGTGGCACAGGTTCAGAAGTAACTCTGTCAAAAAAAGAAAATACCACACACCATATACTCGTCGGAAAAATCATAGAAATGATATTGGTGGTCAGCAACTTGATCTTGCGTTAATTTGCCTCGCCTCTGATGCTTCTCGGGGCCGCATCTCGTATCACGCGTGCAAACATTCGCCGCGGTGCGTGATACAGTTCGTTTTGGTGTGTGACGCCAGGACCTCGCACTGGTCACGATACGCCGCAAGTTGACGAAGCGTGTAATGGTGCATTACTTTTCCAGATGTAGCAGGAATTCCTCAGACCTCTTTTTCCATTGAGGCGATACTTCCACGCCGCTGAAAGACAGTTTGACAGGACTAAGAATGCCAACGATAGCATCGAGGCGCCATCTGTGACTCATCGATTGACGGTTGCGCAAGCCATTGTCGCTTTCCTCCAGAAGCAGTTCACTTCCCGGGATGGACGGGAAGTGCGCTTCTTCGAGGCCTGCATTGGAATTTTTGGCCACGGCAATGTCGCCGGGATGGGCCAGGCCCTGGAGCAGGATCCAGGATTGCGCTACATTCTTTGTCGCAACGAGCAGGCAATGGTGCACACCGCTGCCGCCTTCGCGAAGATGAGCAACCGAATGCGCTCAATTGTGTGCACGACATCCATAGGACCGGGGGCAACAAACATGGCGACAGGAGCAGCCCTGGCGACGATCAATCGTTTGCCAGTCTTGCTCCTTCCGGGTGACATTTTCGCCAAGCGCACCGTCGCCCCCGTACTGCAACAACTGGAATTTTCAGGTTCTCAGGATATTTCGGTCAACGATTGCTTCAAGCCGATTTCCCGCTATTGGGACCGCATCAATCGACCCGAGCAGCTCCTGACCTCGCTGCCGGAAGCCATGCGCGTGCTCACATCTCCAGCCGAGACCGGTGCCGTCACGCTCTGCCTGCCGCAGGATGTTCAGGCGGAAGCATTCGATTTTCCTGAGGACTGGTTTCGTAAGCGGACGTGGTTTGTTCCACGGCCTCAGGCGGATCGCGGGCTGCTGGCTACAGCGACAGAATGGATTCGCAAAGCGAAACGGCCTCTCATTATCGCTGGGGGCGGCCTCATATACTCGGACGCCACTGCGGCGCTGGCCGAATTTGTTTCGAAGACAGGCATTCCAGTAGGTGAAACTCAGGCGGGCAAAGGCTCGCTCGCTTACGACCATCCTCAGCAGCTGGGTGCAGTGGGCGTGACCGGCACTCCGGGAGCCAACATCACCGCCCGGGAAGCGGACCTGGTTATCGGCATTGGGACCCGTTACAGCGATTTCACCACCGCTTCAAAAACTGCGTTTCAATGTTCTGCCGTGCGATTCATCAATATCAATATCGCGGAGTTTGATTCCCAAAAGCAATCGGCATTGCCCCTTACCTCCGATGCGCGCGCGTGTCTGGAAGAGTTGACCGCGGCGTTAGGAGATTTTCGAGTTGATGCGGAGTACGCCGCTCGAGTCAAGGAGCACCGCGAGAAATGGGAAGTTGAAGTCGACCGGATCCACGGAATACGAATCGGCCCTCCCATCAGCCAGGGCGAAGTAATCGGCATCGTCAACCAGGTCTGCAGTGCGAGAGACGTCGTGGTATGTGCGGCCGGTAGTTTGCCGGGCGATCTTCACAAACTCTGGCGGACACGCGATTCGAAGGGCTATCACATGGAGTACGGTTTCTCCTGTATGGGCTACGAAATTGCCGGCGGCATCGGAGTAAAGATGGCCGACCCGAAGCGCGAAGTCTTCGTCATGGTTGGGGATGGCTCGTATCTAATGATGGCCCAGGAAATTGTTACGGCGATCCAGGAGGGATACAAGCTGAACATTGTCCTGTTGGACAATCACGGTTTTTCGAGTATTGGAGGACTCAGCCGGGCCTGCGGCAATCGTGGCATGGGCACCGACTATCGTTATCGCCAAGGCGACTCCTATAGTGGAGGGACCCTTCCGGTGGACTTTGTTGCGAACGCCGCAAGCCTGGGCGCGCATGCGGTCCGGGCAAAGACGGGTGGCGAGCTCCGAGCTGCACTCGTGGATGCACGCAAGCGATCCGAGACGACAGTCGTTGTGGTCGAGACGGCTATGGACGAGCGCGTCCCCGGCTATGAGTCCTGGTGGGATGTCCCGATCGCGGAGGTTGCCAATTCTCCCGCCGTGCGAGAGGCTCGCCGCAAGTACGAGAAAGCCAGGCAGACTGAGAAAATTTTATCGTAGTACGCTCGACTAACCCCTGCATTCCAAGACAACTCTAGATCTGCGTCTAGACTATCCCCTTCCCTTCCACAATCTTGATATAGCGGTCCACAGGCAGGTTCGTGAACCGGTCAACTCGCGACGAGGGTGCGGGCCAGCGGATTTCGAGCCAGTCCAGCTTCCCGGCCTGCCCCAGGCCAAGAATTTCACGCGGATCGTGTGAAGACAGGTAGCTTCCACCGCTGGTCTTGATGCGTGAGAATTTCTTACCGCCGACAGACCAGGACAGGCGCGTCCCGATAGCGTCGCGATTGCTGGTGTGCCCTTCTAGTTTGATTCCCAGCCAATGATTGCCCTGCCCTGAACGATTTTGCAGAAGCAATGGGGCGCCCCCGTTAACTCCGATCAGAACGTCCAATTTGCCATCATTGTCGAAATCGCCAATTGCCAGGCCGCGCGCGGCAAGCGTTTTCGCGAAAGCAGGTCCGGCTTCCGCGCTTACGTTCTGGAACTTTCCGTTGACTTGGTGAAATAACAGGAGGGGCTCGCGGTATGTGACGGTTTGTGAACGCTGACTGACCATGTCATCGGGATGGCCGTTGGCGAGGATGAGATCGAGCGCGCCGTCGTTGTCATAGTCGAAAAACTTCAATCCCCAACCGCTGAGCAGACGAGTAGCTTGGGCGATGGACTGGCCTTGCGCGACGTCAGCGAAGCTTTCGTCCCTGAGATTGCGGTAAAGCGAAAACTTCTCTTGGTCGATATTTGCGACGAACAGGTCTTGCCAGCCGTCGTTATCAAAATCCGCTGAGTCCACGCCCATACCTGAGCGCGCCTGACCGTTTTCACCGTAGCCTACTTCGGCGGAAACGCCGATCTGTTCCCATTTATTTAAACCCCGGTTGACGAAGAGAGAATTCGGCTCGGTATCGTTGGCGACAAAGAGATCCATCCAACCGTCATTGTTTATATCGGTAGCCACCACGCCCAGGGACTTGCCCGGTGTCTTGCCTATGATGGTGCCGTGGCCCACTTCCGTGAAGGTTCCGTCTCCGTTGTTGTGGAACAGATAGCTGACCGAGGGATGAAATGCACGTGGGATGCAATAGTACTTTTGGCCGGCCTCGTTCCCGCCGCACGACTGGCGGTCTTCGGGTAAATACCGAACAAAGCTGCAAACGAACAGATCCAGCCGGCCATCGTTGTCAAAATCAAACCACACCGCACTGGTGGTCCAGCCCGAAATTTCGATTCCGGCCTGCTTGGTAACGTCGGTAAAGGTGCCATTCCCGTTGTTTCGGTAGAGCAGTGTGCGCTCGCATGCCGTGACAAACATGTCTGGATAACCGTCATTGTTGTAGTCCCCGACAGCAATGCCCATGCCGAACGTTCCCCCCGGTACACCCGCCTGCAGCGTGACATCGGTGAAGGTGCCATCCCGGTTATTCCGATACAGCGCATTTCGAATTGGCTGATGGGGCTGGTAAAACTCCGAAGGCCCGCTGTTTACCAAATAGATGTCCATCCAACCATCGTTGTCGTAGTCAAAAAGAGCGCAACCGGGACCCAGTGTCTCTGGAAGATAGTGCTCGGGGGACATGGCATTTTCGTGTGTCCAGACAATGCCGCTGCGACCGGCAGGAATTTCTTCGAAAATCTGAGATTCAGCGGATAAGGCAAGCCGCGATGAGGCCGCAAATATCCCCAGGCCGATCAGGAACTCGCGCCGGTTGATGGCGGGAAGAGTGGCACACTCGGATTGTTTCCAGCTAGGTGAAATGGTTGTCCCTCCGAATTCCTGGCACTGTTCTTCTGGACGGCTCCCAGAAGTCTCTCTAAGTATCGTCTAAAAGAGCTTGCAGGCAACGAGGGGACCCCTTCCCCTATGCCGAATCGAACCGCTAGGCCAGCCAGTCGAATTGAATGGCTCGAAAGTTAACGTCTCGAGCAATGCATACGATTGCGTATGCAGGAATCTCCGATGCAACACTCCTCTAGCCGCGTATTCGACCTGTCCTATCTCTTTGTTCACCCTGTTTAGCGCTTGATTTCGTGGCCATGGAGCCAATCTTCTCTCACCGTCGCCCCTAAAACAAGCCAGATTGGCGGAAAATGACCCTGTGTGAGCTCACGGAGACCCTATCCAGACATCACAAGGGCGTCTCGGCGGCGAAATTATTCTCTAACCAGCAAACATGTTTACAGCCGAAAATCTTTATGGTAACGTTTGCACATTTCCCAGGGTTCCGGCACTTCGATTTCCTTCAGGGGGTGTACTTATGCGGGGTTCCTTTCGCTTCCATGAACGGACTGTGAAGTTGGTGTTACTGGCGCTGACCTTCCTCGTTTCTTCAAGTCTCTTCGCTCAGATTGATACTGGGTCCATCGTGGGACTCGTTAAAGACCCCAGTGGGGCCGTGATCTCTGGGGCGACGGTGACTCTCAAGAACTCGGCAACCGGAGTTACCCGTGTCGTTACGACCAACCAAGACGGCGGCTACCAATTTGCCGCCGTGACACCCGGTGTGTATTCGGTTCAGGCCTCCTCGGCGAATTTCGAATCTGCGATCAGCAACAACATCGAAATTGATGTGCAATCACGGCCGGCGATTGATTTCACATTGAAGGTGGGGCAATCCACACAGGTTGTGGAAGTTTCTACGGCCGCGCCCGTGTTGCAGACCGAAACCGCCGATGTTGGCGGCGTGGTCCAGGGTGAGCAGATCGTTGACCTGCCCTTGAATGGCCGACGTTATTCCGATCTGGCCCTTCTAGAAGCCGGCATCCAGCGCAACCAGGTGAACCAGAACAACACCGCTCCCGACCGCTTCAGCTCAAACGGGAACCTGGAGACGCAAAATTATTTCTCACTTGATGGAATCGACAACAACTCAGGATCGACCAACCTGCAGGAGAGCTCCGTGCAGGTCATACAGCCTCCGCCCGACGCTCTCCAGGAATTCCGGATCCAGACGAGGACCTACTCCTCGGAATTCGGCACGGCGGCGGGCGCAGTGGTGAATGCCACCATCAAGTCGGGAACCAATTCCTTTCATGGCGACCTTTGGGAGTTCCTCCGCAACAGCTCACTCGACGCCAACTCTTATTTCAATAACCTCAATGGCGTCCCCCGCGGACACTTCACCCAAAATCAGTATGGCGCCACGATCGGTGGTCCAGTTTGGAAAAACAGGACTTTCTTCTTCGGAGACTTCCAGTTCTTTACTAGCCGCAGGGCCACCACAATCCAATCCGTGGTGCCTACGCCGTTGATGAAAACCGGCAACTTCACGGAATTGAGCCAGGGCTTGAACGATTCCCCGGTGGCAGGCCAGACCGGTTGCGTGTCCGGAAATGTAGTCGCCGCCGGATGTCTCGACCCCACCGCAACCCAGCTGGTTGCAATCTTCCCCGACCCGAACATTCCGAGCCAAGTGGCAAACCAGGGGACGCCCGGAAGCTGGAACGGCGGACCCAATTATCAATTTCAGTATTCCATTCCGAAAGATACTTACTCGTTTGATGTTCGTGTCGACCACACCCTCAATCGCAAGAACCTTCTTTTCGGACGCTATAGCCAGTTCATCATTAACAATCAAGACCCTCCGTGGACCCAGGATCCGGTGGCTGGCAACGGCAACTTTGCCACCGCCTACAACATCCATGAGCGCTCCGTCGCGATGGCGTGGGATACCACGTTAAAGTCCTCTCTGCTGAACGAGCTGAGATTCGGCTTCAATCGCGACTTCGCCCACAGCGACCCGATCGGACTGGAATTGGGCAAGTCGCTCGCCCCCAGCTTTGGGTTGACCGGAATACCGGTCGGAGCCAATACCGCTGGCATTCCGCCAATTGAAATCAATGGACTGACCCGCATCGGGACTTCACCCTGGCGGCCACAGTTCCAAATTTCTCAAGTCTGGCAGATTCTCGACAACTTGAGTTGGCTCAAGGGAAACCACAGCTTCAAGTTCGGCTACGAGTATCGGCACTGGAGCAACAACTTCCTAGACATCCGCGCACCGCAAGGAGAAATCGGTGTAAACGGCATTTACACCGCAGGTGGCGGTTTCGGATTACCGGACTTCCTGCTCGGCGACGTCGATTCCACGGTCTTTGTAACCCCCACCGTGGTCCACAACTACACCAACGGAAACAGCGTCTATGCGCAGGACACATGGCGTGTGCGGCCGAATTTGACGGTAACTTACGGATTGCGCTACGAACTGTTTTCACCTTTGCTGAATCATCAAAATCAGCTCGGCAACTTCAGTGCCGCCAACGGCGGGGAGTTGGTATCAGTAGCGCCGAATGCTTCGGGCTGGTTTGAGAGATCGCTGATTCATCCTGATAAGAACAACTTCGCGCCCCGACTCGGCTTCAGTTATCACCCAGTGGAACGAGTCGTTTTCCGCGGCGGTTACGGCATCTTCTACCAACAGGGCGTCCGCATCGGTTCCGAGAGCATTCTCGCTCTGAATCCGCCGGCTGTAATTTCCTTCAGTCTGGGGCAGGGACTAGGGAGCACGACGCCGGTTTTTCAACTGAAGGATGGATTTCCGATCGGTCAGTTCACTTCACCCACGATTGACCTGACGCAACTTCAGATCCGCGCCCAAGATCCAAACCAACGGACGGCGTACGTAGAACAGGCCAGCTTCGGGCCTCAGGTCCAAATCAGTCAAAACTTGTCCCTGGACGTGAGCTACGTCGGCAATTTTGCGCGGAAAATGAACCGGCTGCGTGACGCAAATCAAGGGATCTTCACCGGCAATTTTGACGGTACGGGCAAGCCGATCGATATTTACCCGTTTGCGAACCTGAATACGACCAACAGCAGCGCCAGCGGAAACCACGCGTTCCTGGAGCTCGCCACCAACGACGGTAATTCCGACTATAACGCGCTACTCGTGTCTCTCCGGAGTCGCTCATCCAAGGGAATGGCCTACGGGGTGAGTTACACCTGGAGCCACAATATCTCCGATTACGTGGACAACCTGACGGGCGGCGCATTCCCCCAAAACTCCTACGACTACGCGGCCGAACGTGGTGACTCGATGTTCGACGTTCGCCATCACATCGTGGGCTATCTCACGTATGAATTGCCGGTTGGAAAAGGCAAGAAGTATCTGGGTGAGGGTGGAGTCGCAAGCTACATTCTTGGCGGATGGCAAATAAACACCATCGTCACGGCTCAGTCGGGCGCCACCATTCAGCTGAATGCGCCCGATACAAGCCTGTCGGGAGGCAATCACGTTTCGCGTCCGGACTGCATTGGCGATGCGCGCTCCGGCGCTTCCGATGACCCACGAACCGGTTTTTGGCTGAATCCAAATGCGTTCGCGATGCCGGCAACCGGTCAATTTGGGAATTGCGGGGTCGGCAGATATCACGGACCCGGCTTTACCAATGTGGACCTCAGCTTCTTCAAGATTGTGCCGGTGAGAGAAAGTATGCGGTTCGAGCTGCGCGCGGAAATGTTTAACGCGTTCAACCACGCCAACTTCTCGAATCCCAATTCGTTCTTTGCGCCGTTCACACTCGGACCGGGCGGGTTCGGCGCCATAGCTTCCACCATTGGCGACCCCCGTGAGATTCAATTCGGGCTCAAGTTCTATTTCTAGTTCCCGGGCGCTTCCCCCATGCCGCCAGATTCCGAAGCTCGGAGTCTGGCGGCGACCGGGCTGTTTGGAAGGCTAGTGAGTACGAGATAGAAAATCTTCAACCGACTACTACATCCCCTTATGATGCGATACCTTTGCTTTGCCCTTTCCCTGCTGCTTTCTTCGGTGCTCTTCGCACAAACCCCCTACGATTCGTCAATCACAGCGTCGCCTAATGCGCACGAGTTGCCCATCAACCGAGGTTCGACAGCGCTTTGGCAAAGCTTGAAGAAGTTGCATACGCGCGCCAGCCTGATCATGGTCACGGCGCACCCAGACGACGAAGACGGCGGCATGCTGACGTACGAATCGCGCGGGCAGGGTGCGCGGGTCACGCTCCTGACCCTGAATCGCGGCGAAGGCGGTGCCAACGTGATGTCGTCGAACTATTTCGACGGCCTGGGGTTGGTCAGAACCGAAGAGCTTCTCGCCGCCGGACGGTACTACGGCGTAGACCAATATTGGACTCGGGTCGTGGATTACGGGTTCTCCAAGACCAAAGCTGAGTCCATCGCCAAGTGGACCCATGACCGCGTGCTCTACGACGTGGTTCGTGTGGTTCGCATGACCCGGCCCCTGGTGATCACCTCGGTTTTTGTCGGCGGACCAACCGATGGGCACGGCAATCATCAGACCGCTGGGGCAATGGCGCAGGAGGTATTCAAGGCCGCCGGTGACCCGAATGTATTTCCTGATCAGATCGCGGCGGGACTAAAACCCTGGACTCCTCTGAAGGACTATGCCCACACCCCGTGGTTCGGCAATGATGACGGCAAGCTCGCCGTCAATGTGAGTGTTCCCGAGGGCAACTACGATCCGGTTCTGGGTATGTCCTATGTGCAGATTGCGCGCGAAGGCCTGGGTTACCAGAAGTCACAGACCGGCGGAGGCATGATCCCTAAAGCCGGCGCTCTGGATTCTACCTACCATCGCTATAGCGCGCTCATGTCCGTCCCGGACAAAGAGACTTCGTTCTTCGACGGAATTGATACCTCGCTGGCGGGGATCGCCAGTCTGGCGCCGGGCGGCAAGGCGGATTTTCTCCTGCCCGGATTGAAGGGACTGAATGCTCAGGTGGAAGGTGCCATCGCGGACTATTCGGCCGGCCAGCCCGAGAAAATTGCACCACAGTTGGCTAGCGGTTGGAAGGCAACGGAAGCCCTGATCCAACAGGTGAAGGCCAGCCCATTGTCTGACCAGGACAAGTACAACATCACCTTCGAACTTGAAATCAAGAAGGCGCAGTTCAACAACGCGCTGGCGCAGTCGCTGGGGCTGTCCCTGGCGGCAATCATCGCGCCCGAAACAGAAACCGATCCCCGTTTCGCAATGTTCATGGGCGATCCGGAAACCACGCGGGTGATCATTCCCGGGCAGAAGTTGGGCGTGAAAGTTCACGCCGTCAGCCAGAGCTCCGCACAGGTGAAGCTCGAACAAATCAAGATCCAGGCTGCTGATGGAAAAGACTGGGGAATCAAGAGTGCCAGCGAGACGGGGGGAGATCTCACCACAGGAAAACCGGTGGATGCGCGGTTTGACCTGAGCGTGCCCGAGAACGCTACCTTGACGCGCCCTTATTTTTCACGGCCGGATATCGAACAGTCTTATTACGACATTTCCGATATGCGCTATCTCAACTGGCCTCTCCCTCCGTATCCGCTGGAGGCCTGGGCGGAGTTCCGGTATCAAGACGTGCCGGTTCGCATAGCGAAAGTGGTGCAGTCGAGCAAGCGTGTCAGCGGACTCGGAGAAGTTCTCGAGCCGCTCGTTGTTGGTCCCGCGGTGTCTCTCAGCATCTCTCCGCGGGCAGGCATTGTGCCCTTGACTGCCAAGACTTTCCAGCTGACCACCAGCGTGCACAGCAATATGAAGAGTCCAGGAAAAGGAACAGTCAAGCTGGATTTGCCCAGCGGGTGGACAAGCCGTCCCACAACCGCCGAATTTTCCAGCACGGCGGATGGCGACGAACAATCTGTGACCTTCGAAGTGATGCCTTCGAGTCTGTCAGAGAAAGCATATCGAATTACGGCAGTCGCGGAGACCGGCGGCAAGGAATATCGCGAAGGCTACGAGTTAACCGGCTACCCAGGCCTTCGCCCCTACTACCTCTACCGGCCTTCGGTGTTGCGAACATCCGGAGTTGACGTAAAAGTCGCTGAGGGTTTGAACGTTGGCTACATCATGGGAAGCGGCGACGATGTTCCCGCTTCGCTCGAAGCCCTTGGAATTCACGTCAATTTCCTCGCTCCCAATGATGTCGCAACCACTGACCTGTCCAGGTATAACGTCATCCTGCTGGGAGTGCGCGCCTATGCGGCCCGCGAGGAACTTAAGACGTACAACAGCCGCTTGCTGGACTACGTAAAGAACGGCGGTGTTGTGATCGTGCAGTACAACACTCCCGAATACGATCACAACTTTGGACCGTACCCCTACGTCATGGGAGGAAATCCCGAAGAAGTCACCGATGAAGCATCCAAGGTGGATATCCTGGATCCTAAAAATCCTATCTTCCTCTGGCCCAACCCCATCACGCAGCGCGACTTCGAAGGTTGGGTTGAGGAGCGCGGCTCGAAATTTCTCAAGTCCTGGGATTCGCACTATACCGCACTACTGTCCACCCAGGATGACGCTCAGGAACCGCAAAAGGGCGGACTGCTCTACGCCAGATACGGCAAAGGCGTCTATATCTACAACGCCTACGCTTTCTACCGCCAGTTGCCCGAGGGGGTTCCAGGAGCGTTCCGTCTGTTTGCAAACATGATCAGTCTGCCGAAGAATCCGAATCTCGGCGATGGTGGAACCAAGTGATTGGGGCGAGCGCCCTTTCTATACCAGGGTTGCCACCTGCGGTACTTCTTCAAGCTGCACCGGCCTGCGCTCGTCGTAGGACTTGCGCGCAGCCAGCCCCATGACCACAGCGACGCGGCCATCTATTCCGTTGACTGGAACAGGTTCATTTAGCACTACGGCACGCACGAAGGCCTGCAGTTCGCTGACAAAGCTTTCCGTGTAGCGGTCCATGAAGAAATTCAGTGGCAGGTCCCTCTGAATCGCTGAAGCGGTGCTGAGTATCGCCTGATTGGGATAGCAGTTTCCGGTGGCGATTGCGCCCTTGCTTCCCAGGATTTCGACCCGCTGGTCGTAGCCGTACGCCGCTTTGCGGCTGTTGTCGATGGTCCCAATCACACCGTTCTTGAATTGCAGCACAATCACGACTGTATCCAGGTCGCCGGCCTTTCCGATTTCGGGATCCACGCGCACGCCCCCAGTAGCGTAAATACTCTCGACTTCATCTCCGACCAGGAAGCGCGCCATATCGAAGTCATGAATGGTCATATCGAGGAATATCCCGCCGGACGTCTTGATGTAAGAAATCGGCGGTGGACCGGGGTCTCGACTGATGATGTGCATCAGGTGCGCCGTCCCGATCTCGCCCTGCACGATGGCGTTTCGAACCCGGACGAAATTGGCGTCAAATCGCCGGTTGAATCCGACCTGCAGTTTGACGCCGGAGTTCTTCACTTCTTGAAGAGCGCGATCGATGTTCGAAAGAGAGTGGTCAATCGGTTTTTCGCAAAAGACATGTTTCCCAGCGCGCGCCGCTCCGACGATCAGATTGGCATGGGTTTCGGTCGGGGAACAAATCAGCACAGCATCAATGGCCGGATCGCTCAGAATTTCACTGCTCTCTGTAACTACGCGGGGGATCCCGCAGTGCTCCGCCACTTCTCGCGCCGCCTCGCCGTTAATGTCGGCAATCGCGGCAGCCGCCGCTTCGGGAATGCGGAAGGCCAGGCTCTCTGCGTGTACCCTGCCGATTCTGCCCGCACCGATGATTCCGATTTGGAGTCTCTTCTCCCTCAATCGATTTCTCCCTCGACACCACTACGCGAATTTGTCTTCCAGCGAGCGTAAATATTCCCGATTGCGCAATGCGCTGTGTTTCGGAGCCCCCATACCGGGCAGCACATCCTGTTCCACCAGAACATAACCGTCGTAGTGGCGATCATCCAGCCATTGCAGCACTTGTTCGAAAATTTACGCAGCCGCGCCCCAGTTCGCAAAAAATACCGTGACGCAAGGACTGAAAGTAGTCCCAGTGCATTCTGGCGTGATCTTTCTGCAAGATCCTGGCTGCAATCCTTCAAATGAACGTACCAGATGCGGTCCTTGAACCGGTTTAGAGCCTGCGAGAACGTCGCAGCCGCCGGACCCGAAAACATAGTGGCCGGTGTCGAAAACCAGGCCGATAGTTTGCGGATCAGTAAGGTCCAGAAAACGAGAGATCTCGTCCGGAGTTTCGACGTAGCCCGCACAATGGTGGTGAAAAACAGTCCGCAATCCGGTGGCATCACGAACCGCTCTTGCGATCGAGTCCGCGCCCTGAGCAAATATTTTCCACTCTGCCGACGACAACGCCCATCTCTGGAGTGATTCGCCCTGCATTGAGGGTACGTTGCGGCACGGTGCCGTTTTTGTCCGCCAGGACCAGGAAAGGAGCCGGCTTCTGGCTGACAGCCGCGAGTAGGCGCGCCGTCTTGACCGCGGCTTCCTGCCCTGCCGCGTGGGCGGATGCATCTTTCAGTGCCACCGGCACGAAAGCGCCCAGCATCACGATTCCCCGCCCGTTAAGCTCCCGCGACAAAGTCTGCGGATCGGTGGGCATGTAGCCCCAGTCGCCGAGTTCGGTCCCGGTGTATCCGGTTTCCACCAATTCATCGAGCATGCGGTCAAAGCCGACCGGTTCAGCCTTCGTAGCTTCGAATTCGAGTGTGCCCCAGGAACACGGAGCGTTGCCGACTCGCAGTGTCACTATCTTCTCTCCGAAGACATCGTTCCGTGCGTCAGCGTATGCGGCGTTGAAAAAAGCTCATCGCTTGTCCGGATCGGGCAGCATAAAGTCACGCACAAAGCTCAGCAGTTCGTAATACGAGCCGATAAACGTGCGCAATGTGCGGACGGTCGCGCCATAAGAATCAAACTCCTGGACGGTCATTCCATTTTCGTCATAGGCCCGCCGGAAATCAGGGAATTTACGATAGAGTTCCGAAACGATATCGGGATCCACTGGATCCTGCATTCGTTCTTTGACTTCCAAGTCCGACTGGTTGAACTGGACCTGCCAGTCGTACGGAATGGTCATGACGATGTCGCCGCCGATCAGTTCCGACCAGTGCAGGTGGTGACGGTAGGCAGCGGCCAACAACCGGGTGCGATATCCGCGCTGCTGAAAAATACCGTACGCCTTCTTGATGGCCGCGATTCCCGCCCAGTCCAGGTGGCCGGGAACGATCGTCACTCCCTGTTTTTTCGCAATTACTTTCATCCAGTCGTCCAGGCGGCCAATCATCATGGTGCAAACCGGAGTAAGAGTGGAAATGTCTTTGCCTTCCGCCTTTCGCCGACTAAGGCCGCGCTCCACCGCTTCCGCGATTGCTATTGCCTGCGGGATGGTAAAGCACACGGTGGCGTTCAAATTCAGCCCGCGATATGTCACCTCTTCCGCTGCCGTGATTCCCGCCTCGGTTGCGGGAACTTTTACTTGAATATTGGGGGCAAGCGTATCGAAGTGCATCGCTTGCTCAATGATCGCGGGTGCATTGCGGTAAAAGGTCGGATTGGTCTGCAGCGAGATGCGGCCCTTCCTGCCTTTTTCGCGTTCAAAAACCGGCATCAGAAGCGCGGCCGCCTTGATTCCCATTTCTTCGATCAGCTTCCAGGCAATCTCGACCTCGCCCCAAGTGGGATTGTCCACGACGAGTTGACCGATCCGATCGTGCCATGCCGGAAGCTCCTTTTTCAGCACCGCCAGGACGATGGTGGGATTCGAGGTCGCACCCACAGCGCCATTCGCGATGGCGTACGTCAACTCCTGGATCGAACACGAATCATTCCAGTAGTCGGTCGCGGAAATCATCGCGGTCTGTTGCAGCGGAGTGAGAGTTGTAGTCGCCATGTACATGATCCTTCTTCTGATCTCTACCTTCGCCTCCTGAAGCGGGACAGCGCGGAAACGGTAACCATCGAAGACGCGGCCCCTGCAACCCTGCACGAGTCCTGCAATTCGTCATCCCGATTTGACTAACGGAACCCGTGGATCCTTCTCGCGCCAGGTGTCGCGAACCCAGCCATAATCGGGATCGTCGGAGGCCGCCATGGAATGCGCCGATCCCGCCAGAAGATTCAGGTAGTAGACGTTATACCCGTGGGCTGCGACCACGGGATGATAACCCTCGGGAATCGAGCACCAGATCGCCGTCTCGCACCGTCAGCGTTTCATCAAGCTGCCGGTCACGCGTGTACACCCGCTGGATCGCATAGCCTTCGGGCCGATCGATCCGGTAGTAGTAGAGTTCCTCGAGGTCCACTTCCCCGGGCGGGTTGTGCACATCGTGCTTGTGGGGAGGATAGCTGGACCAATTACCACTCGGCGTGTAAACCTCCACAATCAGGAGGCGTTGAGAGGAAAATTCGGGGGTAATGATGTGATTGATCTGGCGAGTCGCGTTGGCGCCTCCCCGAATTTCAACTCGCACATCCGAGGGTTGAATGAGGGCGGCTGGGTGGGCGTCTTCCGCTCGGCAATAACAGAAGGCCAGGTCGCAATCGCGGACAGCCTTAACCGTAAAGCTGGTGCTGATGGGAAGGTAGACCGCCGATGGCATTCCGCTGAACACGTTCGCACGAGACCCGACCTTGCTCCATTTTCCTCGGGTTGATTCCAAATCGAATGTTCCACCCAGAGCCACGATCGCCATTTCGTTCGCATTCGTGCTGCCCTCCAAGGTCTCTCCCGCCGGAATGCGCTGCACCTGCGAGTTGCAGGTACTCGAATCCTGAACCACGTCCGGCGGCGAACATCCATTGCAACGCCCCGGCCGCGAGGTGTCGATACAGCCGGAATCAGCAAGTTTCGGGTATTCATGAATTATTTCTCCCGCGGCGGCGCGGTGGACTCGCGGACGATCAGTTCCGCGGGAACCTTAATCACACGTGAGGAATCCTCTCCCGATATCAACTTGAGCAGACTCTCCATGGCCAGACGTCCCATCAGCCGGCGAGGCTGTCGCACCGTGGTAAGAGGCGGTTGGGTGTACGAAGCAATGAAGAGATCGTCGAAGCCGACCAGCGAGACATCCTCCGGAACGCGCATTTTTCGCAGATGAAGCTGCCGAAGCGCGCCCAGAGCCGTCATGTCGTTGTAACAGAAGATGGCAGTCGGTGGATCAGGCAGGCTCAACAGGGTTTCAACTCCCGCCATTCCGCCCTCGCACTTTCCATCTCCGTGAACCACCAACTCAGGCAGAAAAGGAAGGCCGGCACGTCCCAAAGCCTCTCGATATCCGCCAAAGCGTTCCACGTCTGACTGGTACCCGAAGCGGTCTCCCAGATACGCAATTCTGCGGTGGCCGAGTTGAATGAGGTGATTGGTCACTTCCGCGCTAGCCTTCACATTTTCGATCAGAACGGAATTCACAAATTCTCCCGGGTGCTGGTTGTTGACCAGCACAATGGGAATTTGCATTTCGGACAAAAGAGGAAGATAGAGCGCGCCCACGCGAGAAGAAGTCACCACGATGCCTTCCACTCGCCGTTCGGAGAACGAGTGCACCACCCTTGCTTCCCGATCCGGATCCGCGTTTGAATTGGCCAGGAAAACCGAGTAGCCGTGGTCGTTGCAATAGTCTTCAATCCCACTCACGACGTCGCTGACGAAGGGGTCTGCGATGCTGGTAACTACGACGCCAATCGTCTTGGTCTTCTGCGTCACCAGGCCGCGCGCAATGGCGCTCGCACGGTAGCCGCATTGTTTGGCGATGTGCTGGATTCTCTCGGCAGTTTCGCGGCTGATCAAAGGACTGCTTTGTAAGGCACGGGAAACCGTCGAGGAAGAGACGTTGGCCATGCGCGCGATGTCTTTGATGGATGTCGGTTTATGCACGGGCTGCGCACCGCGTTCTGCAGACGTTTGCATGACAGCATTATACGCGTTTTCAGATTTCTTCTGCGTCATGTAAACTGTCCTATTTTCATCATTTTATGGGACTCGATACGTTTGCCCTGAATGGCTCGCGTCGAGTCGCCCGTGTCGACCTCGTGCCTGATCGCTAGCTTTTCAAGTAGCCAGATACTCCTGATCGACCCCGGCCCACGCCTTTTGGAGGTTCTGCGCAATTTCCCACTGGCCGATGATCGGGTATTCGAGCATCGCGAGCTGCGCCACTGGCCATGATTTTTCGATGACTGCACGGATTATGGTGCGTTCATACGCTTTAACCGCCAACACCAGTCCGCGAACACTCTCAGGAAGACGTCCAGATCGCGTAGGAATTATGCCTTGCCTGCTGATGGCGCAGAGAACCTCAACGATATCGTCAGGCGACAGGTCCTCGATGCTGTCTCTCGTTGCGCACATTCACTACCACCGAACGCGGCGCGTCCGAAACCAGGCCGCTCATCACCTCGACGGCAATCTTGTGGTATCCGGTGGGCGTTTCGAATGGGTCAGGCTCGTTCTCTGATGGCTCGAAATGCGGTTCCTGCTTCTGCCTCCAGACGCAGATAAGAAGCATTCCGCTGCATCAGGTAGCGACGATAGGTATCCAGCGCCTCCCGCGGAGTCTCCGAATAGAGTTGCGCGAACAGGTCGGTGTTCATGCGCACCAACTCCTCGCCGCGGCTCGCGCCGGCGTTCAACTGGTTGCGATACGCCTTGCGCTGGCTGTAGTAGAAGAACAAATACTCCGACGGAATCAGACCCAGGGTCCGGATCAGCAAAGGATCGAAGAGATCGGCATGATAGAGCTGCCGCAGCGCTGCCTCGTCGTCGCAGCAGTTTTGACGTGACGTCTTCATTCCCTTTCGAAAACGCGCCGGACCCATCCCAGATGATTCAGCCCGGCATAGTCGCAGCGAAGTTCGGCAGGCGGCGTTGCCAAGGACATGAGCGATGCGGTGCAGCAATTCAGCCGGCGTATCGCAGATGCCGACGACCTTGAGTTGAGTATGCTGGCAAAGCGCCTGCGTAATCAATCCGGCGGGATTTGTGAAATTGATGAACCATGCCTTGGGTGCGAGTCGCTCCACGATGCGGGCATGCGCCAGGGCCACCGGAAGCGTTCGCAGGGCCATGGCCACGCCGCCGGGACCGGTTGTTTCCTGACCGGCCAGGCCTTCCTCGATGGCAATGCGTTCGTCTCTCGCCCGAGCCGCCATGCCTCCAACGCGCAGGCTGCTAAGCACAAAATCGCAGCCCTCCACCGCCTCTTCGATCGAATTTGCCGCTGTCAATCGCAGACGTCACGCCAAGTTTCTGCGCGATTTCCCGTCCCAGGGAAGCCATAAGTCTGCGCGCGCCGGGAGTCAACGTCGAACAACTGCAATTCAGCGATGCCGAGCAGCGACTGGGCCTGCAGCAGTCCGTGAATGAGCAGCGGAGTTCGAACTCCGCCGCCGCCGATAATGCTTACTTTGCGGTGCATAGGATTCGTTCCAATTCCTCCTTAGTGGGAAAGCGCAGCCGTCCCTCCCATCGCTCTGGCTGACATTTCGCCGCATACCGCCCCAGCCTGAAGGCAATGTTTTGGGTCCATGCCCTGCAGCCATGCATAAGTAAAACCGGCATCGAAGCAGTCGCCCGCCCCCGTGGTGTCTACAGCATCGATGCGTCGCGGCTTCTGAAAAGCAATTTCGCCATCCCAAAGCAGCCCTGCGCCTTCCGCGCCAAGTTTCAGAGCGACTCGCTTCAGGCCCATCCGCTCGAAGGCCCTCAGCATGCTGGCGCGGGCTCGATTTCCCCGGTGATCGCCGCAGCCTCGCGTTCGTTGGGAAAGAATATGTCAACCATGCGGAGCGCGGCGCATTGCTCTCGGGTCCGCAAACCATTCGGGGTGCCACCCCACATCCAGGGAAAGGCTGCGCCCGCTGTCAGCGAATTGCCTTGAGCAGTCGCCTGCGCATTCTCCAGATCGAGGGCATGAGCGAGGTGGATGTGTCGAACTGCAGAGGCCGCCGGCGATGCCCGGCAACTCATCCAACAACCCGGGAAGTTCGCGATTCGCGCCGTTGTAGGTCAAAAACGTGCGATCCGCGGCTGTGGAAACGCTGACCGTGCAAGCGGTAGGCTCAGATGGCGTCATGTGGATATGAGCTTATGTCCACGCCCCGCGCGCGCAACTGATCCAGCATCCATTGTCCGTCCTCCTTGCCTACCGACCCCAGGATGCCAGCTCGCAGGCCAAGTTTCGAGAGCCCACAAGCGGTGATGGCAGCGCCGCCCCCTACTTCCTTGTGAAACTTCCTGGCAAAGGCCTCCTCGCCAGGAAGCGGCCAGGATTCGAAACCGCTCATCACCAGGTCGAGAAAGAGGTCACCGGCGACCAGCACATCCAACGAGGCGACTCCCGGTCATAGCGTCCCTCTCAGCTGGAGCCGAGTTCGAACGGCCATTCGTGTTGGGTGCGAGCTCTCCATAAATAGGCGCCGACGCCAAAGGCCATCAAGGCGAACCCCCAAAGAACGAACTTCAGGCCGCTGGCGGCGAGAATAAATGCCCACCCGGCAAAAGCGATGATGCTAGTCACAGGATAAAGCCACATGTGAAACGGGCGATGAATATCCGGGCGATAGCGTCGAATCAGAGTGACGGCGATCACCTGTGCCATGAACTGCACCAGCACCTGAATGACGATCAGTGCGGTAATCAAGTCGGACAGATTCAGCAAGCTGGCGAACGCAGAGGTAATCCCGATGAACGCCACGGAAAAATAAGGAAAATTCTTGGTGCGATGAAGACGACCGAAAATCGGGAAAAATCGGCCATCTACAGCCGCCGCGTAAGGGACCCGCGAATAGCCCAGCAGCACAGCGAACAACGACGCAAACGTCGTAAACAGGATCAGCCCTGTCATCACTTGCGCCACCGTCGAGCCGTACAGGCGATTCATCAAATCGGAAACGATAAAGGTCGAGTGCATCGCCTCCCGCCAGGGAACGACTCCGATGATCGTCAGGTTCATGGTCATGTATAAAGCTGCGACCAGGCCAATCGAAATCAGGATGGAACGCGGGATCACTCGCTCCGGATTCCGCACCTCACCGGCAAAAAAGCAGGCGTTGTTGTAGCCGCCATAGTCGTACATTGCCAGTAAGGTTGCGCCGCCCAGTCCAACGAAGAAATCTTTTGAAAGCACGAACGCGTGCGGAGGAAAATCAAAAACGCGCTGCGTCTTGAAATTCAGCAAACCCGCCGCAGTGACAGCCAAAGCCGTGAAGATCACCGTGACCCACAAGATGATGGAGAGTCGTCCCACGGAACGGATGTCGCGATACAGCATGAATGTAATGACCAGGCACACCGCCACACCCACAGCTTTGCCTTCCCACACGCCCATCTGGGGCCAGAGAAATTTGGTGTACTGCGCGAATCCGACCGCACCTGCGCCAATCGAAACGGGGGCCAGGAAAATGGTCTCCCATATAAAAAGGAAACTCATCAGCCTTCCCAACCGTTTGGGCCCGTAAGCTTCAGACAGATAGCGGTAGGGCCCACCGGACCCCGGCATTGCACGCCCCAAGCTCGGCCCAGACCAAACCGTCGCAAACTGCTACAATCGCTCCCAGGAGCCAGCCCAGCATGGCCTGGGGACCGTTCATCGTGCTCAAAATTAAGGGGATAGTGATGAATGGCCCAACCCCGATCATCTCCAGCATATTGGCCGAAACAGCCTCGAAAATACCGAGCTGACGCTGCAGATGGGGGGTGGGGGTACCAGACACCGCGCGATTTTCTCACACGTTTGCATAACTCACAAGCTTGTGGTGTTCGGCACCGCCTCTGGTTCGTTTTGAAGGGAAATCGTCGCTGGGGAAACACGAAATACTGAGGCAATGGCCTTCGATGCTGTCGGAAAGTGTTATCCCCAAGGGAATGAAAAACTCGCATTCTGATGTGGTTTCGCTCGACCTTTTGCCACCAATCACGAGGATGGAGACCGGGATCGCCGACTTTGCTTTGCTGCGGATCTATCGTTCACGTAGTGCTTGTCTACTTTCACCATCACGCAAGATATCTCGGAGACTTGCGGATCACGGTATCCAGGAAAGCACAGGACGGGATTCGGCGACCACCTCAGCCCGCGGTAAGATAGTTCCCAACATGAGTCGGGTGATTCCTTTCACTTTTCTTCTCTGCCTCGGAGTCTTCTGCCCAATGGCTTTCACCCAGGCAGCCGACCAAGCCGGCCCCTCGAAGAATTCGAATTCTCTCGCTCAAGCACTGCAACTGGCAAAAGCGCATCGTTATGCGGAAGCGGCCAGCGCGATCCGGGGAGTGGCGCCGCCTCAAGACCGTCAGCAGAAAATAATATTTTTTCGGCTGCGAGCATCCATCGAGTCAGGGCTCGGACGCTCCGCGCCAGCCGCCGCAGACATGGAAGCCGCCAGCAAACTAGCGCCGGAAAACCTGGATCTGCAGGTCGCTGCGAGCCTTGCCCGCCTGGAAGCCCAACTGGAGTCACACCACAATCCGGCCCCGGTGCTCGCGAGGTTGAGAGGATTCACTCTTACTCCCGCACAGCAACTCGAGGTGCGCTTGCATACGGCGGAAATCCTGAGCCGAGCAAATCTCTTTCAGGAAGCGGCCAAGGAACTGGAGGATGCCAGTCTCCTGGCGCCGGACCGTGCAGACACTTACTTCAATCTCGCCTTGGCCCGCTATCGCAGCGGCGAATGGGACAACGCGTTCACCAGTGCGGAGCGGGCAAAGCATCTCCAGGACACTGGTTCGGTGGAGAGTTTACTAGGCGACATTCAGGAGAAGCGAGGGGACGCCCTCGCAGCCGTGCACAGCTACCAGGCTGCGGTGAGTCTTGAACCGGATGTTGAAGAGCATCGTCTGGTGCTCGCGACCGAACTGCTGAAGCACCAAACATTCGACGCGGCAGTGGTTGTGCTCGAGCAAGCCAGGGCTCTTTTCCCGCAATCCGTGCGATTGGCCGTTCTCCTGGGCCTTACCTACTACTTCGTGGACAGATCCGCGGACTCAATCCGCACACTGGTTGAGGCTACCCACCTGGACACAAGAAACGTCCTCGCCCTGCAGTACCTGGGCGAGATTGCTCTCCAGGACTCGGCCACACCCGATCCCACTACCGTCAAGCAGATTTGCGAATTTGCAAACGCTCATCACTCGAGCAAGATTGCCAACGCTTTCTGCGGCGGGGTTATGCTTCGCGTTGCCGAAGAGAGCGGCGACCGCTCCGGTCAAGAGGAGATTGTGCGAAGGTTGCGGCTGGCGGTTCAGCTTGCGCCGGCCGAACCCATCGCTCGGTGTGAATTGGGAAAGGCATTTGAGTGGTCCCAACAGTGGTCCGAGGCCCGGATGCAAATGGAAAGATGCGTACGACTCGATCCCGATTCGCCCGAAAGTCACTATCGCCTAGCTCGCATTTACCGGCGACTCGGGCTGACCACCCTGGCCGGTGAGCAGACCGCCGCTCAACAAGAGGCTGCAAAACGCCAAACCAATGCTAACAACAGACGTGCTAGCAACATCACTCGATTTCTAGTGCTACTCAATGACAGCAGCCAGAGTGGGCGATCATCCAAGTGAGCGCGCCCCTTCACACAATCCTAGAGTGAAGTAGCGTAGCAGAGGACAGCGGCGCCGCCGCCACAACCTTCTCAACAATTCCGAGGTTACCTCTTAGGCGGAATGTTTCGGTGCCAAGCGTCACAGGCATAAGTAAGAATATTGTGCGGTCGACGCCAATTTTCTGAAACCGCAAAACGTACCGCAGACGAATATTCGACGAAGCCTCTTTTTAAATCCTTGAGGAGATTTGGCGTCCCCGACGGGATTTGAACCCGTGTTACCGCCGTGAAAGGGCGATGTCCTAGGCCAGGCTAGACGACGGGGACCGCTGAATAGGTGGGAACCTGCAACTGAGCTTCGATGGTAACAGTGAGGTTGGAACAGTGTCAAAGACGACGGTCTCGGCCCCGACAATTTAGAATACAGACGACGGGGGTGTGTCCGCGTCTCGCATGGCTGATCCTCTTTATCTCAGTATCTGGTTTTCCTCGTTTGAGGTCGACGACATGTTGCCTCATGCCCTGGCAGTGATGCGTCAGTTTTCGTTTTCAGTGGCGCAGCCCGGGATCACTTATCTGGCGCTTCATCCGGTGTCATGGAATGAGCCGACGATTCTTGAACGGCGTTTCAGGCCGGGGGTTTCGCCGGAAGAGGCCGTGCTTATCGCCTCCGACCTTCTGCACGAAGACTACGCTTACATGTTTGAAGCGTATTGGGATTTATGGGTGGTCGCGGAGAACGGGGAGTGGACATTGCGGCCGTCTCCGGTGAAGTTTCTGGTTCATGGTGTGGAGTTTGATGACGGGGTCTACCAGCAGGAAGGCCACGTCGAGGTTGACCTTGGGCTGGACTCGCCGTTTCTGCAGGAGGACGTTGCGCTTACACCTGAGGCCGAATTGAGAGTACGGGCCAACGTGCAGAAACTTGTGGAGTTCACCGGTAAAGTGGAAAAGAATGCTGGCGCCAATGCACGGCTGCTATGGTCGGAGTCGGAACAGAACTTCGCGCAAAAGCTGATTGCGCGACTGCAGAAAGTCCAGTAAAGCCTTTAACCACGGAGGACACGGAGTTCGCGGAGGAAGTCGCCAGACTCTCCTCCGCGTTTCCGTTTTCGTAGAATTACTTTGTCCTTCCGCCCTCCACTTTTAACTTGTCCGTGGCAGCTGCTTGAGCTGCTGCGAGACGGGCCGTTAAAACGCGGAAGGGCGAGCAGGACACATAGTTCAATCCCACCCTGTGGCAGAACTCTACTGATGACGGCTCACCGCCGTGCTCGCCGCAAATACCCACTTTCAAACCGGGGCGTGTTTTGCGGCCGCGTTCGGTCGCCATCTTTACCAACTGGCCGACTCCATCCTGATCGAGGACAGCGAATGGGTCCTGCTTGAGGATGCCTTCTTCAAGATAAGTCGGAAGCACCTTATTGATGTCGTCGCGCGAGAAACCGAAAGTCGTCTGGGTCAGATCGTTGGTGCCGAAGGAAAAGAACTGGGCTTCTTTTGCAATTTCATCGGCGACCAGCGCGGCCCGGGGCAATTCGATCATCGTGCCCACGAGATAGTCGACTTTTCTTTCCTTTTCCTCGAAGACTTCCTTGGCGACACGATGGACGATTGCCGCCTGATTCGCCATTTCTTTCAATGTCGCGGTGAGCGGAATCATCACTTCCGGGAAGACCTTTACTCCATCTTTCGCCACGGCAACAGCCGCTTCGAAAATGGCGCGCGCCTGCATCTCGGTGATCTCGGGATAGGTGATGCCGAGACGACAGCCGCGATGTCCGAGCATGGGATTGAATTCGTGAAGTTCCTCCACCCGGCGTAGCAGCGTTTTGAGTCCCTTCAGTTTGGGGGATTTTGGCTTAGTGGCTTCAAGCACAGCGATCTCGACCATAAGGTCTTCGCGCCGTGGGAGGAACTCGTGCAACGGCGGGTCGAGCGTACGAATGGTGACGGGGAAGCCGTCCATGGCGCGAAATACGCCGACGAAATCCGCGCGCTGCAGCGGCAGTAACTTTTTGAGCGCAGCGCGACGATCTTTTTCGGTATTGGCCAGGATCATGGCGCGCATATGCGGCAGCTTCTTTTCGCCGAAGAACATATGCTCGGTGCGGCACAGGCCAATTCCTTCGGCGCCGAAGGCACGGGCCTGGATTGCATCGCGCGGAATATCGGCATTCGCGCGCACGCCCAGCTTTCGGAACGGCTCGGCCCAGCCCATTAGCTTCATCAGCTCGGGATCGTCAGGCTTGGCCGCCATGGTGCCGAGTTTGCCCTTGATGACGCGTCCGGTAGTACCGTCGAGTGAAATCCAGTCTCCGGCTTTGAACAACTGTCCTTTGACTCGCATCTCGCGGGCCTTTTCGTCGACCTCGATATCGCCCGCGCCAGCGACGCAGCATTTGCCCATGCCGCGCGTGACGACCGCGGCGTGGCTGGTCATGCCGCCGCGTGAAGTCAGAATTCCTGCGGCAACTTCCATGCCGTGGATGTCTTCAGGCGTAGTCTCAGCGCGGACCAGAATGACGGGATTCTTGGTCGAGCCATGTCCGGCTTTTTCGACGGCTTCATCGGCAGTGAAAACAATCTGTCCGACGGCCGCGCCGGGCGAGGCTGGAAGGCCGGTGGCCAGAATTTCTATCTTGCCGCTTTTTTCATCCAGGCGCGGCAGAAGGAACTCGTAAACCTGGTTGGGATCTACCCGGAAAATTGCTTCCTCTTTCGTGATGAGTCCCTCATCCACCATCTGGATGGCCACTCGTACGGCCGCTGGTCCGGTGCGCTTGCCGTTGCGCGTCTGCAGCATGTAGAGCTTGCCTTCCTGGATGGTGAACTCGAAATCCTGCATGTCTTTGTAATGCTTTTCCAGGCGAGTGGTGATTTCCCGCAACTGGTCGTAGACATGCGGCATGACCTTTTGCAACTCGAGTATGGGGACTGGAGTGCGAATCCCGGCGACCACGTCTTCGCCCTGCGCGTTCATCAGGAACTCGCCGTAGAACTCTTTCGCTCCGCTGGCGGGATTGCGGGTAAAGCCCACGCCGGTGCCGCTGGTGTCGCCGAGATTGCCGAAGACCATGGCTTGGACGTTGACCGCGGTTCCGAGCATGTCGTCGATGTTGTTGATGCGACGGTAGTGCTTGGCGCGATCGTTCTGCCAGGAACGAAACACGGCATCACGCGCCATGACTAGTTGCTCATGTGGGTCCTG
Organism: Terriglobia bacterium; assembly: GCA_963812835.1. Taxonomy (GTDB): domain Bacteria; phylum Acidobacteriota; class Terriglobia; order Terriglobales; family Acidobacteriaceae; genus JAIQFF01. Next base: position 1,927,606 of record CAWEWN010000002.1, on the reverse strand, counting down.
GGGAAAGTCGTGCTTGGTGTGTTTCCTGACTACCTTCTTATATTCCTCGATCACTTCCTTGAGCGCTTTCGCGTCCAGGTCGGTATCGAGCTTGGCTTTCTTCTGTTTTTTCTTGGCGTCGAACACTTCGTCGAAGGCTGGTTTCGGGATGTCCATTACCACAGCGCCGAACATCTGGATGAGACGACGATAGGAATCCGCGGCAAAGCGGGGATTGTTGGTGCGTTTTGCCAGGGCCTCGACGCTCTGATCATTGAGGCCGAGATTCAAAATGGTGTCCATCATGCCGGGCATGGAAAATTTAGCGCCCGAGCGCACGCTTACCAGCAGCGGATTCTCGCCCTTGCCTAATTTTTGGCCCTGCAAGCTCCTCAAGCTTGTGGAGCGCGGCATCCATCTGGCGCTCGACTTCCGACGAGACGCCATTGGTGCGCATATATTCGCGGCAAGCCTCGGTCTGGATGGTGAACCCCGGAGGCACGGGCAGGCCCGCATTGGTCATCTCGGCGAGGCCGGCGCCTTTGCCGCCGAGGTCATCTTTCATCTTGCCGTTGCCATCGGCTTTGCCGCCGCCAAAGGAGAAGACGTATTTGGTGGCTGAATTCTTTTCCGTGGTCCCAAGTGTCTCGGGGAGAGTTTGCGTCGCCATAATGAGTGTTCTTCCTTTATTGTTTCGAAGATTCTTTGGATTCTTTGCCTTCGGTCACGATCTCGGAGAAATCGGCGATGGTGGAAAATTCCTTCAACAAGGTTTGCAGAAGCGCTAAGCGGTTTGCCCGGATGCGTTCATCGTCGGCCATGACCATGACCTTGTCGAAGAACGCGTCTACTGGCTCTCTCGCAGTCGAAAGCAAGCAACAAGGCATCCTGATATTCGCTCTTCTGCCGGTGCGCCTCGACTTTGGGAGCGTAAGTCTCGACGAATGCTGCCAGGCTTTTTTCTTCGTCTGCAGAATCGGGCAAAGCGCGAAATTCTGCGGCTGGCTCGATGCCGGCTTCCTTCGCCTGCTTCAGGATGTTGCGCATGCGTTTGCAGGCCGCCGCGATGGCTTGGAACTCGGGCAGATGCAAAACGCCCTTCACCGCTTGCGCCCGTGCGACTGCATCGACCACATCATCGGCGTCCGCCGCGAGCACCGCGTTCACCACGTCGTAGCTGAAACCGAGGGCGTCGCGCAAATAAAACTCCAGACGTTCACGCAGGAAGTGTTTTACGGCGCTGCTGTAATCCACGGTGGGAGGAAACTTTGCCTCTGCGGCCGAGCCGCGATAGGCTTCGCGAGCGTCTTTGAACAACTGGCTGAGACTGATGGGTAGCTTGTGCTCTGCAATCGTCTTGACGATTCCATTGGCCTGGCGGCGCAGCGCGAACGGATCTTTCGACCCCGTCGGCTGCAAGTCCAAGCGCGAACATTCCGGCGATGCTGTCGGCCTTGTCCGTGATCGAGAGCACGGCTCCCTCGACGGTCCGCGGAACCGAATCTTCCATCGATACCGGCTTGTAGTGATCGTAAATCGCGGTCGCGACGGCCTCGCGCGCGTCGGCTTTCATGTCGGGATCGAGTTCCTGCACCCTGGCATACAAGCCGCCCACGATGCCCTGCAGTTCGGTGAACTCTTTGACCAGTTCGGTGGTCAGATCAGTCTTGGCCAGCAACGCCGCTTTATGGATCACCCCGGGGCGAAGCGCGATACCGCGCTGGCGAATGCTCTCACATCTCCAACTGCATATCCGCTGTATTCGCAGCACCTTGTCGTAATAACTGCCCAGGTCTTTCTGGAAGGTGACATTCTTCAGCCATGCGGTGCGCTCGCGCAGTGAATGCTTCTGGTCAGTTTGCCAGAAGAAGCGGGCGTCGTTGAAGCGCGCGCGCAGGACCCGCTCATGTCCATGTCGGATGATGCCGGCGGGGTCGCCGTCCGTGTTCAGCACCGCCAAAAAATGCGGTGACAGACTGCCCCGGGAATCCTCGACCGCAAAATACTTTTGATGATCCCGCATCACCGTGACCAGAACCTCCTCGGGCAGCTCCAAAAATTCCGGGTCGAAGGTGCCTAGAATCGCCGAAGGCCACTCAGTGAGGTTGACCACGGTGTCCAGCAGCGATTTGTCCTCGCGCCACCGTGCACCGGGAACGGTTCGAGTAGCGGCATCGAGAGCTTTGCGAATCTGTTTTTCTCTCTGTTCGCGACCGAGTACCTTGGCCCGTTCCAGCGATTCCACGTAGGCCGCGCCAGCCCGCGGGATCGAGACTGACCCATCGGCCAGAATTCGATGCCCGCGAGAATGGTTGCCGGCGCGCACTCCATCAAACTCCAGCGGGATGATCTCGGCATCGAGCATCGCAACCAACCAGCGCACCGGGCGCACGAAGCGTTCGCTTGGCTTGCGCCAGTACATATTCTTGGGCCAGTAGATGGAAGCAATTTCCTTGGGGAGAGCTTCTGTCAGAATCTCCGCGGCGGATCGTCCACGCTTCGTGACCGTCGCTGCCAGGTACTCGCCTTTCGCGGTTGTACTGCGTTGCAGTTGGGACACATCCACGCCCGCCTTTTTAGCGAAGGCGTGCGCCGCGGGAGTCGGTTGCCCGTCTTTGAAGGCGATGCTCACTGACGGACCAGTCACTTGCTCGATGATATCGGGCTGGGCGGAAGGAATGTTCGTCGCCAGCACGGCCAGGCGGCGAGGTGTATCGAGATAGCTTACGGCGTTTGCGGGCAGGAGTCTTTCGCGGTCGAGCAGCTTGTGTACGCGCTCGCGCAGTTCCAGCGACGCAGCGTCAATCATCCGCGCCGGAATCTCTTCGCACCCGATCTCGAGTAGAAAATCTGGCATTTCGTATCTGATCCTGACTGTGAATCCCTGTCATCCTGAGCGAAGCAGACTCGCTCGCTTGCGAGCGAACTTGCGGAGTCGAAGGACCCCTAGAAATCTGCAATCATGCCGGTTATAGGGGTCCTTCGACTGCGCGAACGCTTCGCTGCGCGAAGGTTCGCTCCGCTCAGGATGACAAAATTATTATGCATTTATCGGAACAACATCCGCTTTCTTCTTCGCATTCTTATCCGCTACCGGTTCGTGCTGCAATTCCCGGCAACTCTTTGCGCTGCTGATCAACAAAAGCCCTTGCGATTCCCACCGCCAGCGCCCTCACCCTCGCGATTACGCCAACTCGTTCGGTCACCGAGATCGCGCCGCGAGCATCGAGGATATTGAACAGGTGCGAGCACTTCAGGCACAGATCATAAGCTGCGAGCAGGGGGAAGCGCCGTTTATCGCCCCCCTCCGCATCCGACTTCACTTTGCCCAGCGCCGCATACTTTTCCAGCAGGGACTGGCATTCTGCTTCGCACAACTCGAAGTGCTTCCAGGCCTTTTCGACATCGGCGAATTCGAAGTTGTACACCGAGAATTGCAGCTCATCGGCCAGACGCACGTCGCCGTAGGTCGTCACCGCACCGGTCTCCGGATCGCGGGCCCAGACAATGTCGTAAATCGAATTCACATCCTGCAAGAACGCCGCGATGCGTTCCAGCCCATACGTCAACTCGGCAGAAATTGGGTCCAGATCAACGCCGCCGCATTGCTGGAAGTAGGTGAATTGCGTGATTTCCAGGCCATCGAGCATCACTTGCCAGCCGATTCCCCATGCGCCGAGCGTCGGTGATTCCCAATTGTCTTCTTCAAACTTGATGTCATGCTGGCGCAGGTCAATGCCCATGGCGCCTAGCGATTCCAGATAAAGCTCCTGCACATTTTCCGGCGGCGGTTTCAGGATGACCTGCAGCTGCATGTGCTTGAACAGGCGATTGGGATTTTCTCCGTAACGTCCATCGGCGGGGCGCCGCGACGGCTGCACATACGCGACTTTGTAGGGTTGCGGTCCCAGCACGCGCAAGAAAGTCTCCGGCGCCATGGTGCCCGCTCCGACCTCTACGTCATAAGGTTGTTGCAGGACGCATCCGCGCTCGGCCCAGAAACTCTGCAGGCGGAGGATGAGTTCCTGGAACGTGAGCGGATTGGGTTTGGGGCTTGGCATGCGAGTGTCAAACAATTTTTTGGTTCTTAGTTTTTGGTTCTCAGTTCTCAGCGGAGACTATACCGTGATTTTCTCCAGCATTCCCGCGGTCACCAGCTTTTTCTCAATTTGCCTCTGCAGCGTTTGTGTCAGAAACTTGCGCAGGTCACTTCCCTGCTTTTTGGGCCAAGGCGTTCCGGCAAAACTCTCGACGGGTGCGCGAAACATCTGGGCCGCCAGGGTGCGCGACTCTCCGGATATCTCCGACGAGGCCAATCGCTTGTCGTCGAGGCACATCAAGCCGTCGGTCAGTACATGAAAGAAGGCCCGGCTGCCGTTCAGGGTGCGTCCGCAAACCATGCATTCGCTGAGGTCTGGCAGATACCCCATCAGGCGGGTCATCCACAGCTCGAAGTACGTCACCGGCATCCAGACATCGGGGCCGCGCAATCTCGCGATTACCGAAAGCGCCAGCCGGAATGCTGCGTCATTGACTTCGCGGTCGGGCAGCAATTCGTCGAGCAACTCTGCCACGTGCGCCAGCGCAACCGCCCGTGGGTAACCGACTTCAGTGGCCAGCGGAGACTCCAGCACTTCGCAGGAATCCAGTCGGGCCAACTCCTGGCGTTCACGGTCCTCGTAAAAAACTTTGACGTAGGTGAGCGGCTCAAGCGCGCCGCCAAACCGCCGCTTCGATTTTTTGGCTGAGCGCGCCACGCCACGAACTTTCCCTTCGGCTCGCGTAAACAGCGTGACCAGCAGATCAGCCTCGCGCAAAGGATACGTGCGCAGGACGATCGCTTCCGACTCCTTCAGTGCCATGGAAGCCCAGCAGGTTGACGTTTGATTGTAATGGAGCAGCGGAGAGATGGGAAGGCAGACGGCAGACCTCGGACCTCAGACTCAAATGCGTTCTGCGCAACGACAAAGAGCTTCAGCACAGTGCCGAAGCTCTTCTCTAAACTTGACGCCTGAGGGCCGAGGTCCGACGTCCGCCTTATCGCCCGAAATACTTCGCGTTGCGCTCGGTGAACGACGCCCACTTTTCCGGCAGGTCGTCCAGCGCGAAGATGGCCGATACCGGGCACACGGGCACGCAAGCGCCGCAGTCGATACACTCGACGGGATCGATATACAGCATCTCTTCTTCAGCGTGCGCCGGAGAATCTTTCTTAGGATGAATGCAGTCCACCGGGCACGCGTCCACGCAGGCGGTGTCCTTGGTGCCGATGCACGGTTCTGCGATCACGTAGGTCATTGTTCTTCTCTCCCTGGTGAGCCGAGCTGTACTGAACTGGTTATATTAGCAAGAATGCAGGGTATAGGTACAAATTTTGGTTGAATTTAGAGTTGCATGGAGATTGTGTGGTCGCGGGCGACTCGCGCGCGCTGCACTCGCCCGAGACACGGGGGCGAGTCGCCCGCGACCACACAACCATCCTGCGTGCAAGCGAACTTGCTAATCCGGCTAAATTCTGCAAAAATAATGGTTTGTCTCAGCCTGCCTGAAGCAAATAGGAAAGGAACATAAGCTCTGTGTTAATGATTCGTCTGTCGCGCACGGGTGCGCGCAAACAACCGCAGTATCGTGTGGTGGTCATCGAAAAGGAACGCGCGCGCAACGGGCGTCCGGTCGAGGTCGTGGGAACTTACAATCCTCGCACCACTCCCGCCAGCATTGAACTCAAGCGCGAGCGTATCGACTACTGGGTGTCCAAGGGCGCCAAGATGTCGGACCGGGTCACCAAGATCGTGTCCAGGCCGGCGCCGGTAGCCGCTTCGGTTGCCTGATCTTCCGGTGCTCATCAGGGTAAAGTCCACCGCAACATGAAAAGACCCGCCCTTGGGGCAGGGTGAGTTAATCATTTGAGTCGAAGATGAGCGAACCAACTGGTGACATGCGTATCCTGATCGAGCAGATTGCGAAGGCACTGGTCGATGATCCCGGGCAAGTCTCGGTCAATCAGGTCGAGGAGGGTGGAGAGTCCGTACTTGAGCTCACCGTTGGGCCGAACGATATGGGCCGCGTGATCGGCAAGCAGGGGCGCACTGCCCGCGCCATGCGCAACCTGCTGGGCGCAGCCGGCCTGAAGTTTAACAAGCGTTTCGTGCTGGAGATCCTGGAATAACCGACGAGTTCATTACGCTGGCACGCGTCCTTAAGACCCAAGGACGTCACGGCGAGGTTGCAACCGAGCCGCACAGCGACGTCCCGGACCGGTTTCAACCAGGTATGCGGCTCTGGGCTTTGCCCAAGGATGAAACTGCCCCGCGTCGCGAGTTGAAGATCGAGGAACTCTGGCCGCACAAGGGCTACGTCGTCCTGAAGTTTGAAGGCGTCGGTTCAATGACCGAGGCTGAAACGCTGATCGGCTGCGAGTTGCAGGTCCCGGCCCGTGAGCGATCAAAGCTCGAGCCCGGATGGACTTACGTCAGTGATCTTGTGGGATGTCGTAGTTCTCGATGGCGATCACGAGATTGGTTTGGTTAGGGACGTGCAGTTTGGGGCCGGTGAAGCGCCGCTGCTGATCGTCAAGTCGGGATCGAAAGAGTATGAGGTCCCTTACGCGGAAGCGTACTTGAAGAGTACGGACCTTGAGCACAAGAAGATCAGCATGAGTTTGCCAGACGGGATGCTGGAGCTGAATGCTCCGCTGACGGCAGAAGAAAAAGAGCAGCAGAAAATCAGTAACAGGAAACTGTCATCCTGAGCGGAGTAACTGCTTCGCGACGCGAAGCAGTTGCGGAGTCGAAGGACCCCTACCTTCTGGCGATATGCCGGGTATAGGGGTGCTTCGACGCTCTCGCCGCGCAAAGCGCGGCTCGTTTGCTCAGCATGACAATTTGCGGTGTGGTTTTAGGGGTTCCGCGATGAAGATCGACATTTTGACGATCTTTCCTGACTTTTTTCGCGGACCACTGGATTACGGAATTGTTCGCCGGGCCCGGGAAGCGGGTTTGGCTGCGATCGAAGTCCACGACTTGCGGGCTTTTGCGCACGATCGGCACCGCACTGTGGATGACCGCCCTTTCGGCGGCGGCGAAGGCATGGTGCTCAAGCCGGAACCGATCTTTGAATGTATTGAGGGACTGAACATCCAGAGCCGGACGGATCGGCTGGTTTCTGGTTCGAGGCAAAGTTCGAAGCAGAGTGTAATTTTGCTTTCGGCCCAGGGCGGGCGTTTCGATCAGAACGTCGCCGAAGAACTTGCGACTCTGGAACGAATCGTCCTGATCTGCGGCCGGTACGAAGGCGTGGATGAGCGTGTAGGACAGCATCTCGCCGATCGTGAGTTATCGATCGGAGACTACGTGCTGAGCGGCGGCGAGTTGGGTGCGGCTGTGATTCTGGATGCGGTCGCAAGGCTGATTCCCGGCGCTCTGGGTAACGAGGCTTCTACGCGGCAAGAGTCTTTTACGATGACTCCGACGGTGGAAGCTGGTGGCGCCAATTCCACCTGCGCGTCGGGCGGATTGCTGGATTATCCGCACTACACACGTCCAGCGGACTTTCGCGGATTGCAGGTACCGGAGGTTTTGGTTTCCGGCAATCATGAAGAAATACGCCGCTGGCGCCGGCGGACGGCTTTAGAGAAAACCCTGCGCAACCGGCCCGATCTGTTGGAGGGCGCCGCGCTCGGCGAAGAAGATAAAAAATTGCTGGCTCGCATTGCGGGCGAGCAGGCTGAAACAAATTCCAAGATTTCTGTCACTGGGGGACAAGATCGTGACTAACCTGATCATCGAAAAACTTCTGGCTAAGACCAAGCGTACTGACATTCCTGCGTTCGTGCCGGGCGACAGCGTCCGCGTGCATGTGAAGATCAAGGAAGGCGACAAAGAACGCCTGCAGGCCTTTGAGGGCGTCGTGATTGCGCGCAGCCGTGGGCCGCAGGCCAGCTTCACCGTGCGCAAGATCAGCTTCGGCCACGGCGTGGAGCGCATCTTCCCACTGCAGTCCAAGGTGGTGGACAGAGTGGAACTGCTGCGCTCATCCAAAGTTCGCCGCGCCAAGCTGTACTACCTGCGCGGTCTTAAGGGCAAAGCGGCCCGTCTGAAGGACGTTGACCGCGAGCAGCCCGTGGCAGAAGTCGCCGCGAAATAGTCAGTGGCGGACGCTCGGCACCTTCGGACGACTTCAGACCTCGGCAAATGCCAGGCTTGCTCTAGCCGACGTCAGAGGTCCGACGTCTGAGGTCCGCTCTTCTATTTGTGGATTTCAAACTGCAGGGTGTCTTCGAAGTGCTTCTCGGATAACTTGCGGATCAGGAACTGCAGGATCTGGCGCTCACCTTTGCGGATCTTGTGGAACTCGATTCCGAGTCCCACATGTGGCTCGGCATGCCTGACTGACCCTTCAGCGTCAAAGTTTGATCATCGACGTGCAGCGTCACTTGCAACTCAGTGCCGGCCGGCACCATCTCCTTGGTCATGACCAGGCAGCCAATCTCTGACATATTCTTCAGGGCTACGGTGTTGGCTTTGGATTCTGGGCACCTGCTTCCAACCAGCTCCGCCGTTCCTTCCAGAGTGAAACGCTCGCGGCGACGGCGGCGTTCGTGGGCGGCGAAAGTACGAGGCCGTTTTGCGTCTGCATCGACCACGACCGGTTCGTACGTCTCCACCATGTCGCGCAGTTCGGCTTCCCACAACACCCGGTCAGATTCCACACACTGCAGACCGATCTGACCTTGTAGCTCTGAATTGGGTTCTCCGACCCAGACCACGCGGCAGAAGGCCTTGCTTTTGCCGCGCTCGATGGCGATGACTTCTCCGGCTTCTTTCACGTTACGCAGGCCGGTCACTCGGGCGCCGTGCTCGGAAATGTCGTAGGTGCAGGCAATCTCGAGGCACGGTTTTTGGGCGTCGTCCCAATAAGTAACTCGAATGGGAAGCGCGACATGCAGGCGCTTCTTCTGGCGCTCCGCTGCTTTGGGATGTTCTTCTCTCAAGTGGATGGCCGGCTAGATAGTTCTCTTCTTTAAAGCTAGCAACGGGTAGGGGGTCAGTCAATTTACCGCGGTAATGGGGCGTAATGTTACCTTCGGGCCACGTCAAACCATGGCGCCTGCGATCCCCAGCGTACCTGTCATCCTGAGCGCAGCGGCATTCGCCGGGTGAAGGATCTAGCGTGCATCTTCTCGAACGCCCCGTGCGGTATGCACGATCTAGGATTTCTTTCGACTGCTTCGGAGCTTAGTCGTCTCGCGTCACTACCCATAGGGGTCCTCCGACCCGGGACTGCATTCCTTGCGCAGCAGTTTCGCCGCTCAGGATGACCGGCGTCCTCCATCACAAACTGTTTTCCACATTGCGCCACAGGCTTGAACTGGGCGAAGATGTTTTTTAGATAGTGTCTCCAAAACTTAAATCCGCGCCAGGGAAAGCCGCTCTCCGCATCTGCCGCCAAATTGCGGCTGCTGAAGAGGCTGCATTGCACCCTGAAGTTTGAGAAAAAGGCGCGGCAACTGGGCGCGCAACTGGTCGCAGGAGTCGATGAAGTCGGACGCGGCTCACTCTTCGGACCGGTAGTCGCCGCGGCTGTAATTCTCGATCCGGCGTACCGCATTCGCGGTCTGCGCGATTCCAAGCTGCTTGCCGGCGGAGCAGGCGTGAAATTCTGGCGGAAAGAATCCGCGAGCATGCCGTCGCCTGGGCGATTGCCGCGGTCGACGCTGCTCGCATTGACCAGATCAATATCTACCAGGCCTCGCGTGTGGCCATGCGCGAAGCGGTGTTTGGCCTCGACCCGTGCGCCGACCACCTGCTGGTGGACGCGCTTCGCCTGGACTGCGACCTTCCGCAGCAACCCATCATTCACGGCGACGCCCTTTCGGCCTCGATCGCCGCCGCTTCCATCCTGGCAAAAGTCGAACGCGACCGAATGATTGTGGAGTGGGACCCGGTCTTTCCCGTCTACGGACTGGCTTCAAACAAAGGCTACAGCACGCCTCGCCACCTGGCAGCCTTGCGCGAGCACGGACCTTCTCCTCTGCATCGCCAATCTTTCGCTCCAGTATGGAATGCGCCGGTTCCGCAAGACGTGCTGGCCTTCATGATGGAAGAGGATGAGGTCATCGCCGACATTCTTCGTCCTGCCTGATCGGTGGGCGGGACGCCCACAGCCGGGCCGACGCCGGCGCTACGTTACAATCCCTGCATGCAGCGCATGATGGTGGTTACCGCGCATCCGGATGACGAAGCCAGCAGCTTCGGCGGCTCCCTGCGTCTCTACCAGGAGCGTGGTGTTGAAACCTGCATCATTTGTCTCACGTCCGGAACAGCGGCGACCCATCGGGGCAACGCGCGCAGCGATCAGGAGCTTGGCGAGTTGCGGCGTAAGGAATTCGCCGCTGCCTGCGAAATACTAAAAGTGTCGCGCGGGACTGTGCTCGATTATCCCGACGGCCAGCTTCACCGGCTGGACATGCAGCGCGTGGTTTCCGATCTCACGCTACGCATCCGGGAATTTCGACCGCAAGTGTTGCTCACGTTCGACGCGGCGGGCAGCGTCACCGGTCACACCGATCACACGATGGCATCGGTCTTCGCCACACTGGCTTTCCACTGGGCGGGACGAAGCAATCGCTTTCCTGACCAGCTGACCGGTTCGATCACGCCTCACCGAATCCAGAAGCTGTACCACACCGCCGCAGACTTCACTCTTCCCGGACGCCAGCCCATCACGCTGCCGCCGATCACAACCAGCATCGAGATCGGCAATTATCTCGAAACCAAACTCGAGGCATTTCGCGCGCACACCAGCCAGCAACCACTGTGGGCGATATTCGAAGAGCACGCGCGAAAGCGCGGCGGGCGGGAGCTATTTCATCTGGCGGCAGCGGAGAACGCGGGCCCGGTCGTGCAGGAAACTGATCTGTTCGCGGGAGTGTAGCACTTCAGTCATCAGTCGTCGGTCGTCAGTCGTCAGAAACCCACAGTGCCTGATGCGACCTGCTTTCTGACGACTGACGACTGAAGACTGACGACTGCTACCTCGGCTTGATGATGTCGCTCAGCAGGTCGGGTTTGGTTTCATCCCGCACCAGGTGGGGGAATTTTTCTCCGTCGTGATAGTCGAGTTTGAAAGTCTTGTAGTACTCAGTATTTTCGACCAGTAACTCGAGCGGCGCCGAACTGTTCTTACCTGCGCGTAATGCATCTCCCAGGACTTCCTTCGAGAACTTTCGTCCGTTGACGGCAACCAGCTTCATCCCTGGCCCGATTCCTGCCCGAGCAGCCGACAAGCCCTCGACCGTATCGGTAACCGTGCCATCCTCTTTCAGCCACAATCCAATGGAGTAGGCAGCGTTGACCGAATCTCTCTCGCCCTCGACCGCCTGCACCAGCGGGGAGCGCGCGTCGTCATAGACCAGTTTCCAGCCACTGCCTTCGATGCCGCCCAAGGGCGCTCCAGGACCGTGGTTGGTCAGGCGTTCCGTCCAGAACCCGCGCCAGTCGTAGGGCGCAACCTGGTTCAGGGTGTTGACGACGTCATCGAAAGTATAGGTCTTCACCTGCGGCGGCCCGCTCGGCGCCCCGTGGAAAATGTGGCAGAAGTCATCGAGAGATTTCTGGCCGTGGGTCTGCTGGCGAATAATCGTATCCGCCCAAAGCCAGGTCAGTTCATCTTCGTCATAATAGTCGAGCGCTCGCCGCCATGACTCCCACTGATGAGGCGCGTCCTGCATTGCGGGAACGCCGTCGGCGGTGTCCTGCAAATTGCGCCAGGCGCGTCCCGGCGTATGGTCGAGATAGGCGGCTGTGTACGCGAGCGAGTCGCGGAATTCTTCGGGCGTTCGCTCTCCCATTCGTCCGGTGAGGATTTCGCCCAAATATTGAGTGAGGCCCTCGTACACCCAGAGAAGATCGGTCTGCATGGGCTTTTCGTAGTCAGGAGTCGCGAGGTCGTAGGGACGCCGGTATTTTCCATTCCACGAGTGCACAAATTCGTGCGACAGCAATCCCGAGCCCACAAGGCGCTTCGTAGGATCGACCAGCGCTCGTTCCCCGAGGCGGCTGTCGTTGGATTCGTGATGCTCAAGTCCGAAGTGGGCTACGTGATCGCTCAAGCTGTACAGAAAGTGATAGTCGCGATAGTGCTGCGCACCGAATAGCGCGTTGGTTTGCGTGACGAGGTTCTTGTAGTGTTCCCAGACCTCGGCGGGAGCTTCGAGAGCGGCCGCGCTGTCGGCCGCAATGTCCATTTCGACTGGAGGAGTCTGTCCTGCGTTGAGCGGAACAATTTTCAAATATTCGCCGGTGATCACGGGGCCGTCCACCAGCATGGTCAGCGAAACCGGAGCGAACTTGATCTCGGCCGCTGACTGCGAGGCAACGGCCAGCGATGTGCCGAACTTCCAGTTGGCCGGCAAACGCAGGCTGGCGGTGTAGGTCAGGTCGTCCGAAGGTCCAGCCCGCGGGATACAGCACCATGGCGTTCCAGTTGATCACTGCCATCCGGTCGGTGGCCGTGGCGCCGCCGGTGTAGATGCCTTCGTCGGACCCGGCAGGCGAGATGAAATCCAGCGAGGCTTCAATGCTGGAGACGCCGGCAGGCACTTCGACGTGAAATGTCCAACCGTCCAGAAGGTCACGGCGCCAGGCCAGAGGCTTGCCGTCCGCAGCTGAACTTCAGTCCGGCAAGGTCCTGAATCGGGCCCGTGGGGCCGTGCTCGCCGGGAATCCATTTTGGGTAGTAGAGAGTGAGGGTTCCCGGCTTGGCGGGAATGGTCATCCGGGAATGAAAGATTTTTCGCGGCGCTTCGGTGGCATCCACGGAGATAGTTACGTTTGGGGTGGATGCGCCCGCTGCAAACAGCGGCGAGACAAAAGCGATGAGCAGGAACAACTGGCGAGAAATCTTCCCGGGGAAATTGGTCAAGAAGTGCTCCTTGGGCCCTTTACGAGAATCGTTTTAAGACAGATGAATATAACAGTCTGCAACAATTCGGTCACCTTGTTGTGTGGGGCGGGCGCCCTCGCCCGCCGCCTTTGACTTTGGGTCTGCCGGTTTAAGGAAGATCAACTTCAAAACAAGATCAACTGCAAAAGCGGCGGGCGAGGGCGCCCGCCCCACACACGAATGATTTATCATTCCCGCTGTGTCTCCACACTCACATCGCGGCCGCTTCATCACCTTCGAAGGACTCGACGGCTGCGGCAAAAGCACGCAACTGGAAAAGCTGGCACGTGTATTTCGCGCGCAAGGCTTATCTGTGGTGGTGACTCGCGAGCCGGGCGGGACCGCCACCGGAGAGAAAATCCGCCGGTTGTTGCTCGACACCGCCACTGCCGGTCTCTCGCCCATGGCGGAACTGGCTTTGATGTTTGCTTCGCGCGCCCAGCACATCACAGAAGTGATCCAACCAGCACTGGCCGAGGGCCAAATCGTGCTCTGCGACCGTTTCACCGACTCCACCGAAGCGTATCAAGGTGGAGGCCGCAAGCTGGGCAGTGAACCGGTGCTGGCGCTGCATCGCATCCTGTGCCACGGCTTGCAGCCTGATCTCACCATCCTCATGGATTCCGATGTGGCTGCAAGCGTAGAGCGCGCCCGCCGCCGCAACAAAGCCGACGCCGCCAAAAATGGCCGCGGCAAACACGACGAGAACCGCTTCGAACAGGAGAGTCGTGCTTTCTTCGGCAGAGTGCACAATGCTTATCTGGCGATTGCCGCTCGCGAACCACAGAGAGTTGCGCTGGTTGACGCGCGGGGAACAGCGGCGGAGACCCATGCACAGATCGTGGAGATTGTGCGGCGGAAGTTGAAGCTAGCTGCGAAAACCGCGTGAATTCACCACAGAGACACAGAGGCACAGAGAAATACTTGTTGGTCTTGAATCGCCCATACTTCTTCGGAAACAGAAACTTGTCGCGGTGAACAATGGTATCGTGAAATGGATTTTCCGATGATCAATTTGGTTTTCTCTGTGCCTCTGTGTCTCTGTGGTGAATATGAGTTTCACTGACTTCCACGGCAATTCCGACGTCGTCCATCGCTTGCGCGAGATGCTCGCGCGCGACCACTTTCCTCAGGCTGTGGTTCTGTCGGGGCCTGCCGGTTCGGGGAAATACACGCTGGCGCTCATGCTGGCGAAGACCATCAATTGCCTTTCGCCGATCACCACGGACGGTTTGCCCGACTTCTGCGGTAAGTGTTCCAACTGCGTTCGTATCGCCCAATCAGAAGATCTCGATGCCCGCTTCGAGGAGGCCGTCGAAGCCCGCGAAAATTTGCGCGAGACGGACAAGAAAGAAACGCGGCTGTTTGTTCAGACCCATCCTGACGTGCTGGTGATTCCGCCCGATCCGCCGCAGATGATGATCAAGGTGGACCAGGTGCGGCGGGTGATCGAGACCATTTACTACCGGCCGGGCGAAGCCCGGGAGCGGGTCTACATCTTCACCGAGTCGTCTTTTATGAAGGAGGCGGCCAACTCGCTGTTGAAGGTGTTGGAGGAGCCGCCGGAATTTGCGACGATCTTTCTGCTGACCGAGAACCCGGGCGAACTGCTGCCGACGATTCGCTCGCGTTCGATGGTCATTACGCTGGCCGCCTTGCCGGCCGAGGAAATCGAGCAAGATCTGGCCAAGCATCGTCCGGAGTGGACGCCCAAGCAGCGGGCCCTGGCAGCTCGCCTCGCGAATGGCGCAATCGGAGCGGCCCGAAGTTTCGATCTCGCCGGGTACACCGCGGCCCGTACCCAGGCCCTGACCATCCTCAATACCGCGCTGCGCGGCACGGAGCACAGCGAGCTTTTCAAGATGACTGAGACCTACCGCGCCGGTGCCGATGGACGCGACAAGCTGGAAAAGCTGTTGCGGACGCTTTACAGCCTGCTGCAAGACCTGACTTTCCTGAATTCGAGTACGCCGGAGCTGGTCCGCAATACCGACATCCAGACTGAACTGAAGAAGCTATCGGAAGCCGCCGACTTCGACTGGATCGCCTTCGCCGCCGATCGGCTCAACGAAGTCGAGCGGGGCATGCGGCGCAACCTGCTGCGATCGTTGTCGCTGGATGCGTTTGCGACAGCGCTGGAAAGAAGCAGTTAGCGAATTTGTAGCGCCGGCATCCTGCCGGCCCGATGCGTGCGGGCGGGACGCCCGCACGACAGCCGGCGGGACGCCGGCGCTACGAAACCTTCCGATTTGCTAAGTGCTTTTCCCCCCACTACTTGTCCATTGTCATAGCCGAGGCTGCTGTGCTAGGTTATCAACAACTCACGCCTTCATCCCACAAACACAGCAGCGCGTGTTGTGGCCCGCAAAAAGCGTGTCAAACGGTGGCGCCATGAAAGATGCAGTCGATTCACTTCCAGCCGATCGCTCTGTGGAGGCGGAAGGTTTTGCCAATCGTAAGCTGATCCGCCCTTCGTTAAACCGCACCGATCACAATCATGCGCAGGCATCCATGAGCGAACCCAGAGAGCGGACGGACCGTCCCGATCGTCCAGAACGCGGCGATAGAGACCGCGGCGACCGATCCGGTGGCGGTGGCGGCAGGAAGCCCGCGCCCCCGGAACAGACCAATGCCGAGAACTTCTACTACCAGAAGCAGATGCAGTCGAAAACCCCGATGGTGATCGTGCTGCGCGATGGCGAGGAAATTCACGGCATGATCGAGTGGTACGACAAGAGCTGTCTAAAGGTAACCCGCAACAGCCAGTCCAACCTGCTGATCTACAAGCCGGCGATCAAGTACATGTTTAAAGAAGGGGAGAACAGCAGGAAATAGGCGTCGGGCGTCAGACCTCGGACCTCGGCGAATCCCTCAGCTGTCTTCTTTCAGGCCTTTCCTCAGCAGAGATCACCACAATCCAAAAATCTTAGGGCATGGCCGAGGTCTGACGCCCGACGTCCGACGCCTGCCTTTACAGTTTCGGCAGCACAATTCCCTTCTGCGACTGGTACTTGCCCTTGCGGTCCGCGTAGCTGACTTCGCAGACTTCATCTCCGGTGAAGAAGAGAATCTGGCAGAGTCCTTCGTTGGCGTAGATTTTCGCCGGCAAGCGGCGTGGTGTTCGAGATTTCGAGTGTGACGAAGCCTTCCCACTCCGGCTCGAACGGGGTGACGTTCACGATGATGCCGCAGCGGGCGTACGTGGATTTGCCGACGCAGATGGTCAATACCTCGCGGGGAATCTTGAAGTACTCGACCGAGCGCGCCAGAGCAAATGAGTTGGGCGGGACGATGGCGCAATCGGAACTTATGGTGACGAATGATCGTTCATCGAAATTCTTCGGGATCGACCACGGTGCAGTTCACGTTGGTGAAAATCTTGAACTCGTCGGCCACGCGCAAGTCATAGCCATAAGAAGACAAGCCGTAAGAGATCACGCCCTCCCGCACCTGCTTCTCGGAAAAGGGGTTAATCATGTCCTTCTCTATGGCCATCTTGCGGATCCAGCGGTCGCTCTTAAGCATGCAGCTCCTTAAATGCAGTCATTCAGTCGTTGGTAATTCAGTCGTCAGGAAAATCGTCCCCGGGCTGCGGTTTCAAATTACCGCTTTTCCTGAAGACTCAATGACTCAAGACTGACGACTGGGTGCCGTCATCTTACGGGACTGAAGCCGCGATTGACAATCTCTCATATGTCCCTTAGCATCAATGACTTGGTAGGTTATTCTCAGTCCTACGACGGGAGCCGCCAGTGATCAAGCTCGACATTATCAACGAAGTGGTGAACAAGACCGGGATTACCAAGACCAAGGCCGAGTTGGCCGTCGAAACCGTTTTCGAGAGCATGCGGCGCTCGCTGACCAAGGGCGATCGTATTGAATTGCGGGGCTTTGGCGTGTTTAACGTGCGGCCGCGCAAGACTGGAATCGGACGCAATCCGCGCACTGGCGCCGAAGTCTCGATTCCTCCCGGCAAGGCGGTCCGCTTCAAGCCCGGCAAGGAGTTGCAGTCGATCGAATAGGTCAGGAGCTGCTGTCCCCCGGCAGTTCCTGGCCCGAGCCGTCGGTGCGATCCGCGCGGCAACAACCCCGTCTCCACGTATCATCGTAGCGTCTGAGTTTTCATGTCCGACCTTACTCCCTCACTTCCCGCTCCGCCGCCCGAATACCTGCCGGCGGAGGTGTACGTGGTGCGGCCGCCCAATCCCAGGTATTGGCTGCACATCCTGTTGTTTGTGGCGACGATTTTCACCACGCTGGTGGTCGGCGCAAAAATGGAATTCGATTTCCTGCAGCAATGCGCCGCCGTTTGTTCATGGAGACGAAACTCTGCCGCTGTTTCCCGTGGGCTGGGCGCTTCACGAACCGTCTCGCCTGCTGCTCGGAATTCCCTTTTCGGCCACGCTGCTGCTGATTCTTCTGGCGCACGAGATGGGGCACTATCTGTACTGCCGCTACTACGGCGTGTACGCCACGCTTCCCTTTTTCATTCCAGCGCCGACTCTGATTGGAACGCTGGGAGCGGTCATTCGCATACGCTCTCCTATTCGCTCCCGCTGCGCGCTGTTCGACATTGGGATCGCGGGGCCCATCGCCGGATTTGTAGTCGCGCTCGACCGTGCTGGTAATCGCGATGCCCCATTCCCGCGTGATGCCGGGGGTGATGGCGAATTCGGATGTTGAGATGGGATATCCGTTGATCTTCCATCTGTTGTGGACGGTGCTTCCGCTGGCTGACGTGCACGGAGGATCGTCCCCGCTGCAGGATATTTATTTCCATCCCACCGCGATTGCGGCCTGGGTGGGGATGTTCGCCACCGCGCTCAATCTTTTGCCCGGCGGACAGCTCGATGGTGGACACATTGTTTTCGCGCTCAATCCGCGGGCGCATCGCATCGTGTCGCGGCTGACGATTGTGGCGCTGATTCCGATGGCATTTTATTTCTGGGCGGGATGGCTGCTGTGGGCAATCCTGCTGCGCATCAGCGGCATGCGGCATCCCATGGTGGAGGAGTGGCCCGGGGTGACGCCGGGGCGGCGCTGGCTGGCGGCTTTCGCTTTGCTGATGATGGTGGTTACGTTGACGCCGGCGCCCTTCGCGCACAGTTCACTGCGTTCCGTCGTGCACGCCATACGTGGACGGTAGATTTTCGTAGCGCCGGCGTCTCGCCGGCTGTCGTGGGGGCGTCCCGCCCCCACCCTTGGGCCGGCAGGATGCCGGCGCTACAAGACGCTAGTCCTCCACTACTCTTGCCGTCATCTCGACCGACGGCTCGCCGCCGGCGATGTCCTGGGCCAAGATCAGCTGGCGGGCTTCCACGCGGATTTTCGGCAGGTGGAAGAAGAACGAGAACGCTGCGCCGATGCACGCTACCGCGCCGACAGCAACTGTGAAGGTGGCTCCCAGGTGTTCTGCCGATGCTCCCGCGAAGAGAGAGCCGAAGGGCGCCATTCCCATGAACATCATGGTGTACATCGCCATCACGCGGCCGCGCAGATGGTCAGGAGTCATCGCCTGAATCAGTGTGTTCGAAGACGACATTCCCAGCATCATGCAAAATCCCACCGGCAGCAGCAAAGCGGCCGACAACCAGAAATGATGCGAGAAGGAAAACATCACCAGGAAGAAGCCGAAGCCGCCGCATGAGAATGCGACCCAGCGGCCCAGTCCCAACACGCCGGAGCGCGTTGCGAGAGTAAGAGCGCCCAGCATCGCACCCACGCCGGTTGCTCCCATCAGAATGCCCAGGCCGCGGGCGCCGCCGTGCAGAATCTGGTCGGCGAAGACGGGCATCAGCACGGTGTAGGGCATCGCCACCAGGCTCACCAATCCAAGAAGAAGCAGCAGGGAGCGAATGGGCGCGGTGTGGCGGGCGAAGCGATAGCCTTCGATCAGGTGCGCCAGCGCCGGGCCGTGCGACGCCAGGCGCGTCGGCTTGGTCACTCGCATCATCAACAGGCCGCTGATGACTGCGATATAGCTGAGACCATTGGCAAGAAAGCACCAGCCTTCGCCGATCCTGGCCACCAGAATTCCGGCGATCGCGGGGCCGACAATTCGCGCGCCATTGAACATGGTCGAGTTCAACGCGATAGCGTTCATCAGGTCTTCCTTGCCCACCATGTCCACCAGGAAAGACTGCCGCGCGGGAATGTCGAAGGCATTCACCACTCCGAGCAGCGCCGCCAGCACGAAGATGTGCCATACCCGTATGACTCCGGTAAGCGTGAGCGTGGCAAAGACCAGGGCCAGAATCATGGACGAAATCTGGGTGCCGATCACGATCCGCTGGCGGTTGAACCGGTCCGCAACAATGCCGCCCAGCGGCGCGACCAGGAACACGGGGATCTGGCTGGCGAAACCCGCGGCGCCCAGCAACAGAGCCGAGCCGGTCAGGCGATAGACCAGCCACGACTCTGCAATATTTTGCATCCAGGTGCCGATCAGGGAGACGAGCTGTCCGCTGAAGAAAAGCTGGAAGTTGCGGTGGCGTAAGGCCCGCAGGGTGGCAGGGAGCCACCCCGTTCTTTGCGCCGCTGATCCGGAGTTCACTGAGTAGTTACCCGAGAAATCCGTCGAACGAGCTTTCAGCTCGCGAACCGATCGAACTTCGGTGCACGGGCCGGTGTGACCCAGCCGGAAATTTACCTGGCTGTAAAAACTTCCAGCTTCCGCACCGCTCCGCCGTAGAGTAGAGTAGTCAGGTTCGACGTCGGATGGTCCGGGAGTTTCCAACTGGTTTGGTTAGTATAGAGGCTGGGCGTGGAATTTCCTGTAATGCGCGCAGATAATCTTCTGCGGTGTCAACTCTGCGAATCAACCTGCGGTTGGAACGCCGGGTATCGGAGAAATCATGAGCACCGATCAGGTTCACCTTGAGCGCCGCGCGTCGCAGCGCTTCGACTTCCAGCTTCCGGTTGGAATTCGCTTGGCGGGCACCGAGCGCGAGGGCTGCGGTTTTACCCAGGACCTGAGCGGACGCGGAGCGTTCTTCTACACCGATTTTCAGGTCGCGGAAGGCGATGCAGTCGAACTGACCTTCATGATGCCCGCCGAAATCACACTGACCGAGAGTATGCGAGTGCGCTGCCGCGGCCGGGTCACACGCGTTCTGCCGGCGCAAAGCAAGTTTGGCGTGGCCGTCCATCTGGAGGGATACGAATATCTGTCTGAAGCTGAGAGCGCGGCTGAACGTTTCAGCCACCTTCCCTCGGGTTTCTGGCGCGCACGACGCGAGTCAGACTCGGAAAAATTCCCCTGCCCCAGTCCTCACCGCCCGTCGCGGTCGAGGGCTGAAAAACGACGCGCAGAAAAGGGCGTATATCGCCGGATGGGCTGCGGGGGGCGGTTTTTCCACGGTTTTACTCCTTCCCAATCGCCTGTTTTTTGCATAAAATAGCTAGCTACAGATGGAAGAGTGGCTTCGGATTCCTCCTTGCGCCTTGTCCCCCAGCGATCATCAGAGATTGGCTAGCAGTGTGCGCAGCGGCTAGGAGAATTCGAGTCTTCCCAGGCAATACAAACAGGTTACAGAAGTCACTTGGCGTAACCCTTATAACTCAATAACATACTGATTCAAGAACCTAGAGTGAAGCCATGCAGGGTGTAGCGGTAACTCTTCTGACCGAAGACCGAGAACGGCTGTCGGTACTCCAGCATCGTCTGGAAGGAACCGGGATGGGCCGCAACGTCTTCAGTCATGTGGGATTCCCGACCAGCCCCACCGACCCGGTCCTGCGTCAGATCCAGGACGTCCGGACGGAAGTAGTCATTCTCGATATCGATGCGCAGAATGCGCAGCGGGCCATCAGCACCATCGAACTGATCCAGGCCAACACCACGGACATTGCGATTTTTGCGGTCGGCGAAATGAGCCATCCGCCCACCATTGTGGCTGCGATGCGTGCCGGTGCGGGCGAATTTCTGGAACGCGGCGCGACCTCCGAAGCCCTGATCGAGGCCTTGACCCGCTTTACCGCCACTCGCAGCAAAGGCCGCGCTTCTTCCGGCCGGGCGCGGATCTTCACGGTGATGAATTCCAAGGGCGGAGCGGGCGGCACCAGCGTTGCCGTCAACACCGCGATTGCGCTGCAGGAAACTCAGGGTGGAGTTTTGCTGGTGGATTTTGCTCCCCTGGGACACTGCGCGCTTCATCTCAATGTGCGGCCCACTTTTGGAGTGGTAGATGCGCTGCAAAATCTGCACCGGCTGGATGCCTCGCTGCTGGAAGGCTTGATGACCCAGTGCAAAGGCGGACTGCAGTTGCTGGCGGGTCCGCAACAACCGCAAGGTCTGACGCCGACTGCGGCAGAACTGGCACGGCTGTTTCGATTTGCTGGTGGCCCACTTCCGCTATGTCGTCGTCGACTGCTCGGGTCGAGTGGACCAGACGGCCCGTTTGCTGTGTGATCATTCGAATGCAATCCTGCTGGTCGCCCAGGCGGATGTGGTTTCGCTGTGGAGCGCCAGCCGCATACGCGCGTATCTGGAAGAAGGCGCGACCCGCGACCGGGTCCGCATCGTACTCAATCGCTACAAGAAAATTCCCGGCTTCACCGACGAGGATGTCGAGAAAGCCACCAGCTGCAAGCTGCTGTGGAAGATTCCCAACAACTACCAGTCGATTGCGCCCGCCATCGACAAGGGAGTTCCGGTGGCAATGCAGGAGAACACCGACATTGGCCGCTCTTTCCGCTCGCTGGCGACAGCTCTGGCGCAGGCGTCCCCAGCCGCCGAAGGTTCGCTCGAGTTGTCTTATCGGATGAGAAGGCTGATCCCAAGAAAGCCGCCGGCCGGCTCTTGATTTCGCCTTTACGCGCGGGACAGTGAGCTATTTCAGAATCGCAACGCGGCCCTGAAGGGTTGTCCTTTCACGTGCGGCTCGCGGACATCAATACCATCGACGCTCGCGCCCGCACTCCCAAGACTCGCGCAGGAAACTCCGGAATTCCGCAGCGCCGTGGAAGAGCGGCGCTTTAGCGCCGCGTTAGTGGCTCGATTGACCTTGGGCTTCAGCCCTTGTGGGAAATGTCGCGTCGGCAAAGACGACCACAGGGGCTAAAGCCCATCTTTGTCCAGACCGCAACGTGGCCCTGAAGGGCCGCTCTTCCACGTTACTTCCCGGCCGCGGAGATACACCGGCATGGGTCATTCGTGTCCCTAATTGTCCGGGACCTGAAAAACATAAAGCGAGTGATCGAGGATCTTTACCGGCCTCTGTTCCAGCAGCCAGCGGTACCTCTCAGGTTCGGCCAGGTACTGTCCCGAGAGATTGGTGGCGCTCACGATCACGGTGCCGGGAACACGCTTGTGTCCGTCAAAGAAATCAGACTGAATTCCGTACACCTGCGGATCGACGCTCCCAAAGTACGATAGCGAGATCCGCTCACCGGGATGATCGCGTTGATAGTCTCTTCAACGCCAGCAGACCCTGTCCCCAATCGAGGTTGCTGTCGGTCAGCAGGCGGAAGCTTTCCGCCGGACGCACGAACGGCGTGAAATATGAAAGATAGCCTGGTGCGTAGCGCAGAGCGTCGGCCGCGTTCAGCGCCGCGAGCAAGATCAGGAGCACCGCGACGGCGCGCTTCTGCGATCGCCCACTCCCACACGGCTGCCGCAAACAAAATAGCGAAGGGATAGATGGGCAACACGTGGCGGTCTCCGAGATTGAAGCGGGCGAAAATCGCCATCGCCAGGTAGAGCGCAGGAAATGATGCCATGATCCACAAGTCGGGCGGGACGCGTAGCTTTCCTTCTCAGCGCAATCGCCAAGCCGGCCAGGGACAAGGCCAGCACAATCGTCGGCCACTTCAGAAGAATCACAACCGGGTAGTACAGTTTCCATCCGCCGTGAGATGAAACCTGTCCCAGAAAGAATGCGGGCTGGCCCTGACGGTTGTGCCGCACCAGTTCCCGGAAACCTTCGACGTATTCTCCCGCAGGAATCAGCAGACTGTAGTTTCTGTCACCGCGCACCGGCTTGACGATCGGCGCGTTCCAGTTGGGAAAGGTAGCGGTCAAAGTGCCGTCGCGCACGGTGAGATGCGACACGTGAAAGAAATATCCCGCCCAGACCACGAACAACGCGAGCAGCAGCGCCGCTGCCGTCTTGCCCCAGTTCCATCTCGCTGGGCGACTGCGATGATCTTGTCTGCGCCGAGAAGAAGCATCCACAGCAGAGCCGAGCACAAACATGGGCGCGGTAGAGAACTTGGCCAGGAGCAATAAGACCGAGCAGTAGACCCGAGCCCGGCGTTCTTCTCCATGTCGGCTGCTGTCGCCAACGCACCAGCGCCCATGCCGTGGCAAAAATAAACAGTGTCGCCGCGCCGTCGGTAGCCGCAATCGAAAAATGCGCGATCAGCGAGGGAGAGAACGCGAACAAGGCCAGCGCGAAATTTGCCGCGGTCCGGGAAAATAATCGATCAGCGGCCCGCCAGACTAACCAGGCCAGGAGCAACCCGAATAAGACATTCATGGCGCGCGCCCGCCACGCCAGCGACTACCGGATCGGGTGCGATGCGAGTGACGCGAAAGGCGTCGGGCAACTGCTCGATATCCACTTGCCATTTTTGATCGAGCAGCGGGAGCGTGCACCAGAGGCGGGCCAGCGGAGGATGATCGTTGTACTGTTCGAATCGTCCGTAACGCCAGGCGTTGAGCCCTTCCGCGATGTGCACGGGCTCGTCGTAGGTAAGCGATTGGGTGCGGATGAACCAGGCGCACTGGGCCACATAGATCAGTGCAAGCAGGGCGGGAATAAGCCAGTTCGTCATCGCAGCCGGAGGAATTTTCGGTGCGAGCGCAGCGGATGTCGATTGAACATTTTCCGGCCGGGTCATTCTGGGCCCGCCGCGTTCGCGGGAGTTCACTTTACTTCAGCGTGCGGCAAAGTTCCACCCACCACGACCACGTGGCAGCGCCACGTGGCGGAGGGACTGCTAGACTGAGTGGCTCAATCGCATCGTGAGCACAGAACGCATGGACAAACCATCCCTCGTGAAGCCCTGGAATGCTGGCTCGCTTTTAATCCTCGGTCTGGGTTCCGGAATTTTCGTGGGCTTGGTCGAAGGCGTGGGACTGATGATTTTCCAGCGAATCAACTGGGAGCGCTGGGGCCCGATGATGCACGTGTCCTGGGAAATCATTTGGATTTCTCCTATTGTTGACGCGATTATCTTCCTGTCGCTCGCGCTGGTCTGCGCCGCCGTGTCTCGGTTCGCGCCTCGCCTTCCCGCAATGCGAGTGCTGATTTTTCTGCTGACATTTCTCAGCGTGTACGACTGGCTTACCTTGACCAGCCGCCTTTACCTACGTGCCTGTCTACTTCTGGCATTGGGTGTTGCCGTGGCCTTCACCCGCTGGTGCGGAAAGCGAGAAGGCGCATTCCTGCAATTCTGGAAGAAGGACTACTCCGTGGATGGTCGCGGCCTGGGTACTCGCGTTCGCAGGAATCCAAGGTGGCAAGTGGCTGCATGAACGAAATGCGGTGGCGAACCTTCCGACGGCTTCGCCAGGTGCGCCGAACGTGCTGGTGATCGTCGTGGATACTTTGCGCGCAGATCATGTTTCTTCGTATGGCTACCCTCGTCCCACGACGCCGAATCTCGATCGCCTGGCGCAGCAGGGCGTGCGCTTCGACAATGCAATCTCGCCCTGTTCGTGGAGCCTGCCTTCGCATGTTTCGCTCGCTGACCGGCCTCTACCAGTTCGAGCACGGGATCGGAAGCGTGCAGCCGGAGCCGTGGCTGGGCTGGGGCAATAAAGGCATGGGAGGCTTCCCCACACTGGGCGAGGCGTTCGAGCACAGAGGCTATCGCACCGGGGCGTTCTCAGCCAACCGGACCTACTTTTCTCGTGACCTGGGTTTTGGCCGGGGCTTTGTCCACTTCGAAGACTATTTTCACTCAGCCAGCGACGCCTTCGTGCGCACCCTCTACGGCAGGGAGTTTGCGCGCATCTATCTCAAGCGCAGCGAGCATAGCCTGGTCAAGCGCACACTGCGCAGGCTCGGTTTCACTTCCCTGCTCGATCAGGATGCTGAAGGTTCCGGCAGTTACGGCGGCGCCTTCGGAGTTCGCAAGCGCGCTGAC
This sequence comes from Terriglobia bacterium, assembly GCA_963812835.1. Taxonomy (GTDB): domain Bacteria; phylum Acidobacteriota; class Terriglobia; order Terriglobales; family Acidobacteriaceae; genus JAIQFF01. Next base: position 1,902,589 of record CAWEWN010000002.1, on the reverse strand, counting down.
GTCGTCAATCAGGAAGTTGTCGACTGGATTGATCGCGATCGCCAGCGACCCTTTTTCGCCTTCCTGAATTATTTCGACGTGCACGATCCCTACGGCGGGCCGCGGGCCTATCCCCAGACCTTCATGGCCGCAGCAAACTGATCTGGACGCATACGACAACGGCGTGAAGTACGTGGATGACTACATCGGGCAGCTGATGGAAGAACTGGGCCGGCGCGGTCTGGCGAACAATACGCTGGTGATCATCACGTCCGATCATGGCGAAGCGCTGGGGCAGCATCATCTGAGGACTCATGGCAAGGCACTCTATTGGGAACAGATTCATGTGCCGCTGGTGATCTGGTATCCCGGTCATATTCCGGCGGGCATCACAGTGACTGCGCCAGTGACCAACGCTGCGATTCGCTTCGACGATCATGGACCTGCTCGGCGCACAAAAAACATTTCCTCCTTCTTCTCTGAGTGCGCTTTGGCAAACCGGAGGTGTACCCAACTGGCCCGATCCACTGTCAGAGCTCGCGCGCAACGCCATCTCGGACAAAGAGGACCAGGCTGCGAGAACGCTGGTTCCTACCTCCAGCACCGGCGCGATGAAATCGCTGGTGACAACGCGGTGGCAACTCATCACGCACGAAACCATGGGTGATCAGCTCTACGATTGGGTCGCTCGACCCGGCAGAGTCTAATAATGTCGCCGCGACACCGGAGGACCAGGCCAGCTGGGCGAAGCGAAGGCGCGTATGGCTGAGGTGATGAAACAGAAGTAAGAATGTAGGCACGAGCGCCCCGCTCGTGCAGGGGAGCCACCACAGACTACGTGGAAAAAAATTAAGAGGCAGGTAGCCGTACCTGCCTCTCTCGTGGGGTGAACTCTCAAAACCGCGGCCGGGGAAGGCCGGGCCCTGAGTTCTCAATCGCTGTCCAAAAGTAGCCGCAGCAACAAACCGGCGCAATACTGTGAAAATACTAGTGGTTGCTGATCGGGGATGAAGCTTGCCGTGCGCCGCATGCGGTCCGCGCGAGATCCTTCACGACTAAAGTCGTTGAGGATGACGCCGGTGGGGGAGAGAATGTTTGAACTGGGTTGTCCTGTCTTGAATGCATGCAAATAGATGGATTATTAGAAGCCTGTAAGAGCATTAATTCCCTTCGATTCGACACACTCATACGCGCGGCCGGCGGCGAGATTCTTGTATTCTTCGGTACCGCCGTTCGGCCAATCAATCACCAGGCGATCAATCTTGTCTCGTTTCCCTAAACCAAACGTCAAAGGAAGTTCGGACTGCGACAGATAACTCGATCCGCCTTTCACCATGCGCGTCTGGCTCGTGTCACCGTGAAAGATGCGGACCCGGGCGCCGATGGCGTCACGGTTCGATTTTGTGCCGACCAGTCGAATACGAATGCTCTTGTTTCCGGCCAGCTGATCGTTGCGATAGAGGTAGGCGGGGCCGTTGTTGGTCGTGATCAGCAGATCAAGATCGCCGTCGCGATCAAAATCGCCGTATGCCAGACCACGCCCGACCTTGGGCTGCGCGAAACCGCCGCCGACTTCGGCGGCTGCATCGCGGAATTTTCCCTGGCCGTCGTTGAGAAATAATTGCGGCGGCTGTGCGTAACCGACGCCGCGAACGTTGCGCACGGTGTCGTCAATGTGTCCGTTGACCACGGCCAGATCGAGCGCGCCATCGAGGTCGGCATCGAGAAACAGGCAACCGAATCCCAGCTTGTCCTTGGAAGCGAACCCAACGCCGCTCTGGGCAGCGACGTCGACATAGTTTCCGCCGCCGGATGCGCGGTAGAGACCGATCATTTCATTGTCGAAGTTGGTGATGGCCACGCCCGGAGTTCCCGAGTTGTTGAAGTCGGCGACGTCAACGCCCATACCGGCGCGAGCTTTGCCCTCGGCGCTGAAGGCGATTCCGGCATCCACGGCGACATCTTTGAACGTTCCGTTACGCTGGTTGCGATAGAGCTTGTTGGGTTGGGTGTCGTTGGCGACCAGCAGGTCCGGCCAGCCGTCCTGATCGTAGTCGAGCAGGGCCACGCCCAGTGACTTCGAGCTGCTGTCGAAAATGCCGCTGGTCGGCGTGACGTCTTCAAATTTTCCGTTGCCCAGATTGTGAAACAGCCAGCAGGTTTCGCCGCGGTACGCCTCGGGCGTGCAATAGGATTTATTTTTCCCGTCGAGGCTGCAGAACACGTCGTGCTCGGGAGACCACTTCACGTAATTGCAGACGAACAAATCCAGCAACCCGTCGCGATCGAAATCAAACCAGAGCGCGGACGTGCTGAAGGCCTGCCGTCCACCCAATCCGCTGGCCTTGGTTACGTCGCGAAAGGTGCCTTTCCCGGTGTTCTTGAACAAAACATTCTGTCCGACGCAGGTCACCAGGATGTCGGGATAGCCATCGTTGTCATAGTCTCCGACCGCGACTCCCATGCCGTACATTTCGATATCGAGGCCGGCGGCGCGCGTCACATCGGAGAATGTACCGTTACGATTGTTGCGATAGAGCTTCAGCGTGCTGCGTTCGCGTTTGTGGCCGGGCCAGTCCGTGCCATTGATCAGGAGAATGTCCTGCCAGCCGTCGCCGTCGTAATCGAGAAAGGCGCAGCCCGCGCCGAGAGTTTCAGGCAGCAGCTTGCCGCCATAGGCGCCGCTGTTGTGACGGAATTGCACGCCGGCGACGGCGGTCACATCAACCAGGCGGAAGCCGGGAGCCGGTGGGCGGCGCACCGAAGGCATCCAGCAACAAACTTGAAGTCGAGGCCAGGCCGGCCACGCCCCACAGAAAGTCGCGCCGGTTCACGGAAGATTTACCAGGCCATTGCGAATCGCGTAGACCACCAGTTCGGCGGTCTTGTGAATGCCGAGCGCGTCCATGATGTTGGCGCGGTGTACGGCCACGGTGTTTGCGCTCAGCTCGAGCACCGTGGCGATCTCTTTGTTGGATTTTCCTTCGACGATCATCTGCAGAATCTCAAGTTCGCGTGGAGTGAGATGCTCGTCGCGGTCGCCTTTCAGCGCAGCCGGGCGATTGAGTTGCGAATCCAGAACAGTTTCTCCCGCCACTACCTTCCGGATTGCCGCTCCCAATTCGAGGTCCACGGCATTTTTCAGAACGTAACCGCGGGCGCCCGCATCCAGGGCCTGGCGCACCAGGGTTTCTTCCGGATGCATGCTCAGCATCAGCACCAGGGTTCCCGGTTGCTGCTCGAGAATCTTGCGAGTCGCTTGCAAGCCGTTCATGTTCGGCATGGCGCAGTCCATCACGACCACGTTGGGCTGAAGCTCTTTGGCGAGACGTACCGCTTCCGCGCCATCGGCGGCTTCACCCGTGACCTCGATGTCCGGCTCATCTTCCAGAATGCGGCGGAACCCGCGGCGCACCAGGCTGTGGTCATCCACCAGCAAGACAGAAATTTTATTCGGCATGCGACTCCAAATGCTCTCCTGATTTTTCTCCCATTTTTTCCCGCGGCACGGTCAAGCGGACCAAGGTGCCGCTCGGCATTGGCCGGGAAAATTCGATGGTCCCGCCCAGCAGTTCGGCGCGCTCCCGCATCGCCACCAGCCCAATTCCCTGCTTGGCGGATTGCGTCACAAATCCGCTGCCGTGATCTTCCACTTCCAACTCCAGCGACTGGGGCAAATATCGCAATCGCACCCAGGCTTCTTTGGCTCCGGAGTGCCGCGTGACATTGTTCAGCGCTTCCTGCACCACGCGATATACATGAATAGCAGCATTTCCATCCACGGGATAGGCCGCACCCGATTTCTCATAGGATATGTGAATGCCTGCCTGCCGTTCCAGCACCGGCAAATACCAGTCGAGCGTACTCTCGAGGCCGGTCTCGTCCAGCATGACGGGGTGCAGCGCCTGTGAAAGGCTGCGCACCTTGTCGAGCGTGGTCTGCGCGATCTCGGCCACTTCGCGCAGCTCGGCGCGCAACGGCGAACCTTCCGGAACCTGATTTCCGGCGCGGGACAGCATGGCGCCGACCGCGGTCAAAATCTGGCCAAACTCGTCGTGCAGTTCGCGCGAGATGTGGCGCAAAGTCGATTCCTGCGTCGAAATCAGTTTCTGCGCCAACTCACTGCGTTGTGCGGACAAGCGCGGCCAGTTGCGCGAACAACTGCCGGTTGGAGCGGATGGAATACAAGCCGGTGAGCAGGATCGCGACCAGCGTGAGCGTCAGGAAGAGATAAACCTGCCGCTGCACACGATCATAAATCTGGGCGATGCGCAGGGCCGCCTGCTCCTCGCTCTCATTGTTCTGCACCAGCAAGCGGGCCACCGCCGTGCTCAACGCCGCCTGTCGCGCCTGCAACGAAAGCTGGATCTGGGTACGCGCCTCGTCCGGCTTGCCGCTCGCGGCCACGGCAAAGGTTCGATCGACGGCATCCCAGAATTGCGCCATGGAATTTTTCAAGTACTGGCGCTGTTCCGGAGTGCGGTCGGCGACGGCAACCTGCTCCTCCTGACGAAGCGCGTCGTTCAGGTCGTCGCGCACGCGCTGGAATTGCGCCGACCACGCGGTCAGAGGATAGGGCCCGTTGTTGTCCAGCATGTCGCGCATAGCGAGCGCGAGGGTGTTGAGATCGTTTTGAATGCGAAGCAGCTGCAGGGAATCTTTGCGGTTGCGGTCCACCAGATTGTTTTGCAACTCTCGCAGGCCGGAAATCTGCCGCGTTACATAGACGGAGCAGGCCACCACGGCGGCCAGCGTAATGATGAGTCCCAAGAAGAGTCCCGGAGTCGGCGACCGATGAGGCGCAGGTGGACGCGGCACGCACCGAGGATACAATTCTGTCATCCTGAGCGGAGGGGAGAGTTCGCGCAGCGAACTTCTCCCGCAGTCGAAGGACCCCTATAGCAATACGAGACACCGGTAATCTTGGAAGTTGACATGCTTGAAACCGGATGCGGGCAGCGTTCGTAGAGCTTATAGGGGTCCTTCGACTCCGAAACTGCTTCGCGAAGCGAAGCAGTTTTTCCGCTCAGGATGACAGTTCAGTTGTGTTTTTCGGGGGAAGCGTCCAGGTCCTGCGGGAACGACTTGAAGCTTACATCGCGCGACTTTGAAGTAGTTTTCTTGTCCGCGTCGGTGTTGCTTTGCGTGAGCGTGCCCTTCAGGAGGTAATAAGCCTCGTCGCCGGGATTCTTTCCCGGTCCGCGTTCGACGGTGCCTTTGAATTCGTACCACACGCCGTGCACCATCTGCGTGGTGAAAATCAGGTCCTTGCCATCGAGTTTGCCGGACTTGAAGAACAGATCGAGAAACTCGCCGCGATCGCTTTCCAGGTCGCCGTAGCGGGAGATAAAACCGGTGACGTTACCTTTATCTTCAACCGTGATTTGCACGAACTCGCCGTCCTGCAGAAAGGAATACATGCCGGAATAGTCGTTGGCGGGCTTCGGCGCAGGCGGATTTGGCGCGGGACTCTGTCCGCTTGAAAGCACGCTCGTCAGCAGCATGGCGGCTATTATGAAAAACGGTCTGACCATGTCGTATTAAAGCATGGAAAGCGGGTCCGATGTGTCCGCGGCCGTCAAACGCTTGTGCCCGCGGCCGGACGTATGTGAACGCCCGCCCTTCCGACTCGGTTCCGAATCGGAACAGCGGGTTATAGGGCTCAGAATATCGCTATAATTAAGGCTGCGCGTGCCCCGGTCTAATGAATGAAGTCAGCCTCGGTGCTTCTGGAATCCACGTCCGAATCAGGGTCAGAAGCCAGGTCCGCGCCCTCGTTTCTCGTGGATCTCGAGCCCTGGCACAGAGTCTTCTTTCGCAATCTTGCTGATCTGTTTCGCCCCGGCCAACCAGCACCCATTGTCGTGTCCTCGCGGCCCGGATCTTTTTGGCCGGATGTCTTCGTCACCTCTCGTCTTCCCTGGAGCCGGTTTGCGCAGTCCGCGGTATGTCATGTCGTTGTGGTCGTGGCGTTGTGGGGATCGGTGCGATTCTGGCCGCAACCGCCGCAGGTGCTGAATCGTCCGGTTTTCAATCGCGCTGACGTCATCTATTACGCTCCGTCAGAGTATCTGCCGCCGCTCGATACCGGTGGTCCGCGCAGGCCGCTGCCGCGCAAGGGCGAACCTGAACATTCGGCGCAGCCCATCATCTCAGTTCCGGCCGAGGCCGATAATCAAACCCAGACCATCGTCACGCCCTCCGACATCAAGATTAATCACGATGTGGCTCTGCCGAATATCGTGGCCTGGTCGCAGAAGGCGCAACCTGCGGTGCCGCTGGCGTCGACTGCAACCGCAGCCAACTTGAGGCTGCCGGCGCTTCCAGTGACCGCCGTCGCGCCTGCCCCGGATACCATGCCGTCCACTGGCCAGCGGACGCCCATGCTCTCACAGAGCGTGGTCGCACCAGCGGCGGAGCTGAACACCGAATCGTCGCGGACTCTGCGAGGCCCGCAAGCCGCGGTCGTCCAACCTCCGCCCAGCGTGGATACTGCCTCGCAGCGCAGTTTGGGGGACATCAACATCGGGCACTCCTCGGTGGTTGCTCCCGCGCCGGAGCTGCCGGTGGCCGAGCAGTACGCAGCATCCGGCAGGTCGCCGACGACGCTCGGGGGAGCGGGTTCGGCCGCGGTGGCGCCGCCGCCATCGATTCCGGGAAATGCAGGTTCGAATCCCAGTGGCAGAATGATCTCCCTGGGCATTCATCCCGCGGCCATGAGCCCGGCGGAGATGCCGGCGGGAAATCGTCGTGGAACTTTTGCCGCAACTCCAGCGGGAAAGACAGGCGCGCCTGGCACTCCTGACATTGCCGCGAGCACAAACCACGACAGAGGTTCGGGAGCCGGCAAGAACAGCGACGGCATCCCCTCCGGACTGACGGTCGGCGCAGGCCCCGACGATCGGAACCGCTCGCCGGTGGCGGGCAAAGGAAACGGAAGTGGCAGCGGCACAGCGCCGGGCCACGGCTCTGACAACTCTCGACTGATCGCAGACGCGACGCCGCCGCGGGTGTCAGCGACTCCGCCTCGTGCGCTGTCGGAGGTCTCCAAAGATCGCGCCACGGAAGTAGATCGATGGATCTTCGGCGACAAAAAGTTTTATGCCATGACCCTGAACATGCCGAACCTGAACTCCGCGGGGGGAAGCTGGGTGATTCGCTTTGCTGAACTGAATCCGAATGAAGCTAAGGGGGACCTCACGGCCCCAGAGGCGACGCAGAAAGTCGATCCGGCTTATCCCCTGGAGTTGATGCGCCGCAACGTGCAGGGAACGGTCACGTTGTACGCTGTGATTCGCAATGATGGCTCGGTAAGCGATGTACGCGTACTGCGTGGCATTGACGACCAGCTCGATCAATATGCCCGTGCCGCCCTCGCCCGCTGGCACTTTCGGCCTGCCACCAAGAACGGCGCGGCGGTGGATCTGGAGGCCGTAGTAATGATTCCGTTCAAGCCGGTGCGGCTGAAATCCAGTTTCTAGTTTCTGGTTTCCAGTTTCCAGTCAACTTCTCGCTACCCTTAGAAAGAACAATGCACTCAGGAGGGTTCTTCCCGAGTGCTGTCTTTTTAGTTCTCCGAAGTCCCTGAATCTAGTGATGGTCGTCGTGGTCCCAATGGCCTTCGTGCAACTGCCAGCCTTGCCTCTGGTGGTCATAGTGGGGATGACTCCAATGAGCACCCTCGTAAGGCGGCTGGTTCCAACGTCCCGCGACCCATCTATAGTGACGCCCGTTAGGCTGCCAGTAGCCGTCTACCCAGGCGTAACCGGGGCCGGGAGCGTTCCCCCGCCTCTCATAGCGAATTGGAGGCGGCGCGCTTCCGATGTAGAGGGAAACTTGAGCGACGGCAGGGACCGTAACAGCCGCCGTCAATAACAGTCCGCATAACCATTTCATTTTCATGTAACTCCTTTAGACCTTCAAATAACGCGAGATGTTTTCGTGCGACCAGCACTTCGGCCTAGGGCGCCGAATCCTTCTGGCGAGTGGCTTTCACTCCGGTCAGCACTCCTACTCCCACCAGCACGATGCCTCCAACGACAATCCAGTGCCCAGGCACATGCGCCAGCACCGCGCCATACACCAGCCCGACAGTCAGGATGACAAAGCCCGTGATGTAGATGGCGAATGACACTTACCCTAGCTATCGGCGGAATCGCCGACTTCTTTAGCTCGAGTGCGTGGAGATTTTGGTAGCAGGATGGAGCTAGGATCTGCCTTTTGCTGCTTTGCCTTCCAGCATGGCGTAGATCGCCGGGTTCGAACATACCTCGTAGTAGCGGCGCTCAGTCCAGTGCTGCAGAGAGAATTTGTGAAGATCAATTTGAGGGGTTCGGCTGGAGCGCACCAGTATCTTCTTGAAAATCTCGTTGCCGACCGGCACCAATCCGCTTTGCAGCTGAAATTCTTCGCTGCCCCACAACTTGGGCAAGTCAAGCTCGCACGGCTCGAGAGAAATTTCCTGCTGCAGGCGCTGGTAGGCGGCTTCGCTCAGGCGAATTCCGTTTAGATTGTATTTCAGGATGAAATCTTCCGGGCTCTCGCCGGCATCGGCGTCTTTCACCGTCTGAAAGGCATAGACGTTGAAAGGTCCTTCGACTCCGGCAATTGCCTTGCGCACGCGCTTGTTGCAGGACGATAGGCGATCGCTCTCGTTCAGCGCATCGGAAATCATGATCTGCTGGTCGCCATCCATCAGGTACATGGGTGCCGCATCCTGAAACGAGATTCCGGTCCCCAGTTCCAGCGCGGGCAAGCGTGCGCGTTCCAGCAGATGATTGTAGCCACGCACGATGTCAATAATCTCCCGCGCCAGAACGCAGGCCCGGCCCACCGCCAGGGGCGCCTCGCCTTCGTGTTCCAGTAGAGCCACAATGATGGCGTCGCCTTCGACAAACACCTTACGTGCGCCGTACTTGGCCAGTAGTTTGTTGACGGGATCGTAAAAATTCAGACTGAAGTAAGAAGCCGGATTCATGCCCTGCTCCAGAAGTGACCGAGTCAAGCGGGATGAGTCCCGGATATCGGCTTTCAGAATTACGTGGCGCAGGACTTTGTCTTCGGACGGCTTCTGCTCTTCCGGCAAGAGAAACTCGTACAGCGTGCCATTCATGGCCGAGAGTTCACGAAGTTTCCAGTTGCCGATGAGATTTCCGCTGTCCATCGTGGAATTCAGCGCTTCAAGACGCCGCAGATCGCGGTGATAGAGCAGAAAATCTCGCAGGAATCGCGCCGCCATTTTGGCCCGCTCGCCTCCGCGGCAGGCTGCCAACCGATCCATCGCAGCGTGCAAGCTCTGAGGCGATAGTTTGTTGTGTTCCTGGATCAGCTTCTCCACCCGCTCGCGTTCTTCACGCGAGATCAAGCCATTTTTCAATTGCTGGGCGTTGATGCGAGGCGAGTACTCCGCCAGCAGGGGCACGACCTCGTAGGAGGCGATCACGTGGTCCATGAGCTTTTCGCGCTCCAGCAACTCGACCCAGGCCTGCAATCGCGCCTTCTGGCTGCGTCCCTCATGAGTGCCTTCGTCAGGCTGGCCCCCACCTACAAGTTCATGCGCATTTTCCGGAACGTTTAGCCAGCCATCGATCACCGCTTCGTCTTCGGCCTTCGAACCAAGATGAAGCGCAAGCAGGAATTCACGGGTGATCCGCCGTACATTGGAAAAACGGTCGGGATCGCGATCAAAGTTGCCGAGCATCACGTAATGCTCGGCGTTGAGATAGGTGTCACAGCCGTCTTCGGTAAAGACCAGCGGGTTCAGGAAAAGTGTGTACTCCAGCTCGCTGTGATTGCCGAAGAGCGATCGCCGCATGCGGGCCAGCGTTTCTTTCTCGATTTCGCGCAGGATGCGAAACAGCTCCTGCCCGGTCTTGCGGAGGATGATTTTCTTGGCTACCTGAAAACTGGCCACGCGCTCGCGATACTCCAGAGCTTTTTGTTGCCGTACACCCTCGTAACTCTTGAGCATCATGCGGCCGCGTTCGAGGACCTGCGCGAATTGCGAGTTCAGCTCGATGCGCAGAAATTTGATGATGGCGGCCCGCCCCAGCACATCAATGGAAAGATTCTCGGCGGCCTTGGCGCGATTGAGTACCGCAACATGCAGGTCGGCAAGCAGAGGCTTGAGTTCGGACCCGCCGGCTTTCGCAGGCTGCGCCTTCGCCCCCGGAGTTATACCGATGAAGTGATTGCCGCCCAACCGCTCGGTTTTCTCGGCTGCCAGCAGACCTTCCATGTCGCCGTGGCGCATGATGAGGCGTGCGATCTGCAGGCGGGCCTGTTCCACAAAACGGGGGCTGAGATGAACATCATGGCGCAGGTTATCGACGCCCAGCTGCAACCCTTCGAGCGTGAGTTTGGGCGTATAACTGCCGAGTTGGGGAGGCAGCGGCTCTTCTGCGGATCGTCCGAGTCTGAAGATGGGTATTCGCGGCATCGTCGGCAGTCTGGTCTCTGTTCGTTACGGATCGCGCAGTCGATCGATCAGGCGGGCGCGGACGGGGTCGAGACTGATTCGACACCGGTCCATCGCGAGCGCGCACACGCGTGCACCCGCATGCGACCTCCACTCTCTGCAAACTGCTGATTTTTCTACCTGTACCGGAGCGTAGCATGCGTGCGAGGCGCGGCCAACGTTACCCAAGTTACGTCTTCGGGTGGGCCCGATCAGGCTGTCTCTATTGGGGTTGGGTGTCCATCGGATGAGCGGCCTTTTCGAAGAATTCGTTCTGCAGCTTGAGGCTTTCCTGGTCGGCTTTGACGGCACGCGTGGCCCTCACGATTCCGGCGATCCAGGCATCCATTCTGAATTGACCAAATTCGCGCGTGGCCAGCGAACCGTCCCCGGAGTAGTGGTTGGGAAAGCGGGCATACCACCAGATCCCGGTATAGACATCTTCCGGCAGCTTTTGCCGGCCGAGATCGCCTCCAGACTCGATTTTCGCCCGATCCTGGTGGACCAGTTCGGGATGCGCGATCAACATCGATGAGGTTTCGGATTCACCCGCATGCATGTCGGGACCAGTGCTCTTCGCCTTGGGTCCACCAGGCGGCGTCTCAACTCTTACCAGAACGTACACAACGTAGTCGTGCGACTTCTCCAACTGGCTCTGGGCGAAGAACGGAAGCAGGTATTCGTTTCCACCGTGACCGTTCACGATGATGACTTTCTTGCAGCCATTGCGGGCCATCTCGTCGGTGGTTTCCTGCAGCAGTTGAAGCTGGAGTTGTCGGCTGTAGGCGATGGTGCCCGGCTCGTGCCGGGCCTCAAAGATCTGGCCAAAGTAATACTCGGGAAAGACCACGGCATATTCCTGTTCAGCCGCGTGCAAAGCTGCGTAACGCACATCAAGGAGATCGGTCCCCAGCGGCAGGTGGGGGCCATGCTTTTCCAGAATGCCGAAAGGCAACAGGCAGGTGCCCTGGGACTGCTGGATCGCGGAACGAAAATCGGCCGCCGTGAGTTCTTCCCAATGGACCGACAATTTGGCCTGCGACCAGCTCCACTGGGCGCTGAAAACCAGCAAGCCGAGCGCGATCATGAGGTTGTGAATAAGCTTCTTGCGCATGGAGGTCGTCCTCAGGCTGCGCATTTTAGCACTGCCCATGGTCACGTGACTTCAGTCACCGTGCACCAGCATCAATGGCACGGTATGATTTCTCGACCGTGACCCCAATGAAGAAATTAAAATTCCTGGTTTCGCTGACCACGAACGACAATGATTATCAGATAGAGCAAGCCGCAGCGGCAGACGAAGCGGCCCGGCGACTGGGCGTGGACGTCCAGATTATCTACGCTGAAAACGATTCGATCACCCAGAGCCAGCAGATTTTGAGTGTCATTCAGTCCCGCTCCGACGCTCATCCGGACGGAATCATCTTCGAACCCGTAGGTGGGACGGCCCTGCCGCAAGTTGCACGGGCCGCTGTCGGCGCCGGCATCAGCTGGGTCGTGCTGAACCGGAATGTGGACTACATCGCTGAGATCCGCAAGACCCATCGCATTCCGATTTTTGGCGTCAGCTCAGACCACGAGGAAATTGGACGCATCCAGGGACATCAGTTTGGCGCATTTCTGCCCAAGGGCGGAACGGTCCTGCACATTCAGGGGCCGTCGGAGAGCCTGGCCGCCAAGCAACGCACCACCGGCATGTACGAGACCAAGCCGGCCGATGTGCAGGTAAAAGTTATGCGGGCGCAGTGGACCGAGATCAGCTCCTATCGTGCGGTAAGCTCGTGGTTGCGACTCTCAACCTCGCACCAGACTCGTATCGACCTGATCGCTGCACAGGATGACGGCATGGCTCTGGGCGCGCGAAAAGCTTTCCAGGAACTCCCCGACAACGCGGCCCGGCAACGCTGGCTGAGCCTGCCTTTCATCGGATGCGATGGTTTGCCTAAGACAGGTCAAGCCTGGGTCAAGCGCGGACTGCTGGCCGCCACCATCTTCGCGGGGCCCAACACCGGTGAGGCGATGGAGATGCTGACCAAAGCCCTTCAGACTGGAACGATGCCGCCGGAAAATACTCTGACCACGCCGGTTTCAATTCCAGCGCTTGATGTGCTGGCCGCTGGGCAGGTCGAGAAGGCGCGATTAATGTCAGTGTAGGGCGGGCGCCCTCGCCCGCCGGTTTTGACCTCAGCTTCGTGAGCGTCAAAATTTTGGGTACACTTCTCTTCGGATTTCTAATACTTAACATCCAAATCAAAGGCGGCGGGCGAGGGCGCCCGCCCCACACGAGATTCTTCTAAGGAGAAGCAATGCCCACTCTGGTTGCTCAACCCACGCGCATCCGCGCTGCCGGCACCAAGCCCAAATTGATTGACGAATTCATCGGCCGAGTTAACACCAAAACGACAGGCGTCAGCGTCGCCCACATGCGTAGCCCGCAGGGCTGGGAAGAGCCCGGACAGACACCAGAGTTTGACGAATTCACCATCGTCCTGAAAGGTACTCTGCGCGTGAAACACAAGACTGGCGAACTCGACGTCGTCGCCGGCCAGGCAGTCATTGCCCACAGCGGCGAATGGATTCAATATTCCACGCCCGCCGAAGGCGGCGCCGAATACATTGCGGTGTGTCTGCCGGCTTTCGCCATGGAGACAGTACATCGCGACACGTAGAGCCAGTCATCCTGAACTCAACTCAAAATCTGTCAGTAGGTCAATTTGAATATTCCCTTCTCGTGATGGCGTCATCCTGAGCTTGCGAAGGATCTAGCGCGGAGCGCATATAACCCTTACGACGATCGTGCCAGTGCGCGCTAGATCCTTCAAGACTAAAGTCCCTCAGGATGACGCCCGTGGATGGTTGATTCTTCCGAACCAACCCACCAACCAGGATGATAGGGATCTTGCCTAGCGCCGCGCAGCAGCTTTCTCGAGCAACGCCTTCACCCGCTCGAATCCGACCTGTTTAGCATTCTCGCCAGAGACTGACAAATTCAGATAACCGCCCTTGACCAGGAAACAAGATGTCGTAAGCAAAGGTCTAGCCAGCGGTTTGGCGTCGAATCCCCTTGTCATCTTCATACCCAGGCATCCCACATCTCCATAGTCTTTGGTGTTGGTCGCGGAAGATTGCTTTGCTGCGCCTAACATCATTCGTGCTCCCACGAGGCCCTGCCGGATCGAGGTCGGCAGTCCAGTTGTCCCCGGGGCCGCACTCTGCAGCTTGATCGCGAGGCCGCGGATATTCACCGTGCAGACCGAAGAATCGCCGTCAAAGCCGTGCGGGTTGGTAGGTTTTCCGCCGTAAGCCGCCTCCAGTTCGGATGTGGGCATGAGCTGGCATGCTTTCGGCTCCGCATCAGACGTGGGGGAAGTTTGCGCGGTCATCGAACGTGGTCCGGCAACCACGGCAAACGTGGCGGCGAGAATCACGGCCGTTGCCGTCTCTTGCAATCGCGTCATAAGTAGCATGCGTCTGAGTGAGATTTCCTGCTCTGCGGAAGTATATTCGTGCGTCGCCGTCCGGGGCGGCGCAACTGCGGGCGGGACGCCCCCAGGACAGCTGGCGGGACGCCGGCGCTACCAAGTGCTAGCTCCGATTGGGATTTTCGATCCAGAGTTAGCGGCCCGATGAGTGATAATGCTCGCCAAACAGTGCCTCGCCATATCTGCGGTCTTGGCGAGACGAAAGATCTCCACCCATGCTCATACGTTTGGGATATGACATCCAATTCGAGATTCCCGAGACTGTGGCCATGGTCGGGATGCTGCATGTTCATCCCTCTCGTGTTGCGGACCTTCGCGAACCGGATGAAGTGAGCATCAGTCCTGAGATAAAAGTCGAGAGCTATCACGACAGCTATGGCAATCGCTGCGCCCGATGGCTTGCGCCGGCAGGACCGCTGAAGCTGAGCGGATCAACTCTTATCGAGGACCCAGGCACTCCGGACGAGGGCGATCCCGATGCGCAGGAGCATCCGGTAAACGAATTACCGCCGGAGCTGCTGCGCTACCTGCTGAACAGCCGATATTGCGAAGTGGATCGGTTGTCGAATATCGCGGTGGAATTGTTTGGCCATCTGAAACCGGGATGGAGCCGCGTGCAAGCGATTTGCGGTTGGGTGAACTGGAAGGTGGCGTTTGGATATCATCACGCGCGCTCTTCGAAGACGGCCCTCGATGTTTTTACCGAGCGCACCGGAGTGTGCCGCGATTTCCAGCACCTGGCAGTAACGTTCTGCCGCGCGCTGAACATTCCAGCTCGCTACGCCACGGGATATCTCGGCGATATCGGTGTTCCCAAGGGGCCTACGCCCATGGATTTCAGCGCATGGTTTGAGGTTTATCTGCAGAACCGCTGGTGGACGTTTGACGCTCGCCATGTCAATCCGCGTGTTGGGCGGGTGTTGATGGCGACGGGGCGGGACGCTTCTGATGTTGCAATTACGACGTCATTTGGGATTGCTAATCTGACTGGGTTTTCCGTTGTCACGAACGAAGTGACGGCCTGAGGTCCTCATGTGTGGGGCGGACACTCTTGTCCGCCGCCTTTGATTTTGACCTTGTAAACCTAAAGTCAAATGCGGCAGGCAGGAGTGCCCGCCCCACACTAGAACCTCGCCGAGCCTTGCTCGGCCTGGACGGGTCGGAGACCCGTCCCCACACTGACAGTGTAGGTTGGCTGAAGACTGACGTCTGACGACCGACGACTGTTACGGCGTCTCGATCAGTTCCATTTTCCCGTCCCGCGTGCGGTGCAGGACCATCAATTTGCCTTTTGGGTCGCGGAAGACGAACACGTCGCGGTCGCGGAAGTGCACTTCTTTGATGGCTTCCTCGAGCGTCATGGGGCGCATGGCGACAGCGTCCTCGGAGCGCACCAGGTGTACTTCCGTAGACTTCGCGATTGCCGGGAATTTGTGTACGACGAGAGAAATCTCAGCGGTTTCGGCAAGTCCGATCGCGGTTGGCAGACTCTCCTGCTGCCCTTCTTTGCCATTCCATTTCTTGAGGTCGTGACGTTTCTTGCTGCGCCAGCGGGTCTTGTACTTGACCGCCTGTTTTTCCAGGTGGTCAAGGGCTTCGTTGACCGCGGACTTCATGTCACCGGCTTGCGCTTCGCCGACCAAGGGCCCGTTGCGTGGGCTGATGGTGATTTCCGCTTTGTGGCGGCGCTTTTCGATTGCCAGGATGACTTTGGTGTCGAACTTGTCGCCCAGAATTTTGCGGATTTTTGTCAGGCCGGTTTCGACTGACTTGCGAATGGTGGGAGTTATTTCGTACTGCCTGCCAGTAAACTCTACGTTCATGAGCGCCCCTTCCTGATTCGTACTGCTCGACCTGGGCACCGCATTTACTACTGTAGCGCTTTCGGCTCGGACGGCAAGATGCCGTCCGGACAGCTGGCGGGACGCCGGCGCTACTCTATTTCTACTTCTTAACTCGACGCTGGTGTGTACTGGGAATGCGCATATCTTCGCGATACTTTGCCACCGTACGGCGCGTGACCTGGATGCCTTGTGATTGCAAGATACGAGTGATTTGCTCGTCGGTCAACGGGCGGCTCGGGTCTTCTTCCTCGATGAGCTTCTTGACCCGGCGTTTGAGGATGAGCAACGAAGTGTTGCCGCCCTGGGGGCCGTTCACGCTCTCGCTGAAGAAATAGCGCAATTCGAATACGCCCTGGGGGGTGTGGGCATATTTACTGGCGACCGCACGGCTGACCGTCGAAGGATGCACGCCGATTTCTTCGGCGACCTCCTTGATCATCATGGGCTTGAGCTGGTCTATCCCTTTTTCCAGGAAGTCTTGTTGGCGGGTCACGATGGCATAGCAGACCTTGGTGATGGTTTGCTTACGCTGTTCGATGTTCTTGATGAGCTGGATGGCGCTCTTGTAGCGCTCTTTGACGTAGTTGCGAGTGTCTTTGTCGTTGGTCTCGCGGGTCAGCAGGCGCTTGTACGCGGGATTCAGGCGCAGCACCGGAACGTCATCTTCATTCATCATCACCAGCCACTCATCGCCGTGCTTGATGAATGCAACATCGGGCTCGATCAGGCGGGGCTGGCTTTTGTTGTATTGCAGACCGGGGCGCGGATCTAGCGTCCGGATATACTCCAACGCTTCCTGCACCGCTTCCGGCGTCCGATTCATGGCGCGGGCGATTTCCTTGTACTGCTTGTTCTGCAAGGCGCGCAGATGCTGGTCGACGATGCTGACTGCGTCTGAAAGCACTTGCGCGGTGGCCTCGCCGTTGCCATTTTTCTGCGTGGAAAGCTGGGCCTGGTGATAGCGCAATTGATAAAGCAGACAATCGCGCAGGTCGCGGCAGGCAACTCCGGGAGGGTCCATCTGGCGAACCAGGTCAAGGGCTTCGTGCAGATCAGCATGGTTGAAGCTGGGCTGAAAAACGGGTTGCGCCGACTTCCGTAGAGCAGCAGGCTCCGGCGTTGGCGCAGGCGGTGGAACTGGCGGTGGAACAGAAACGACGGCTTCCGGAGCAGGCGCAACCGCGGTCCCGTCGCTGCCGGCGGAAGCTGGCAGATTCGGGGCGTCAGGATCGTCCCATTCAGATGCCAAAGCCGCGTCAGCTTCGTCAACTAGCGCCTCGGGATCTTCCAGATCTGTGGCCAGTCCCAGAGCGGCTGCTTCCTTGACTACGTTTTCTGCAATGGTCGCGTCAACTTCGGGCGAAGACGGCGGAGCAATCCCCAGCAACTCCTCATCGCTGGCAATCAGGTAGCCATCTTCACTCAGGTTGCCCATGATGACTTCGGCTGCCTCGCGCACTTGCGAACTTACCGAGAGCGCGCCTAACTGCCAGGCGAGATGATCCGAAAGCGTAGTCGGCTTGGAAAGAAAATTCTCGAATGACGGACGCTCGATCTCTTCCATCTCGCTGCGGCTGCGATATCCGGGATCGAGATATTCCTGAAAGAACGAGCCAAAATCTATTTCTTCGAAGGGATCTTTCTTTTCTTCCGCAGTGACAGTGTTTTCTTCGGGCTTGATCCGCTCGCGATCTTCTTCCTGGCGGGCCGCATCATCAAGCAGGGGAACGGTATCTTCCAGTTCCTCAAGCACCGGATTTTCCACCATCTCGGCGGTGATCATGTCGCGCAGCTCGAGCTTGTTCAGCGCGAGCACGCTGACCATCTGCACCAGGCCAGGCGTGAGGATTTGCCGTTGCGACAATCTCAAATGCAGCTTGGGTTGAAGCAAAACCATAAATAGTCGTCAGTCGTCGGTCTTCAGTCGTCAGCAAAACCCCGCTCGTCATCCGTTAGCCGACAGCTGGTTGAGCTGAAGACCGACGACCGACGACTGCACTTCTATACCAGCGAAAAACTCTCGCCCAGATACACTTTCCGGACCTGCGGATCGCTGGCCAGCTGCTCGGGCATGCCCGAGGCCAAAATACGTCCGCCATCGATGATGTATGCCCGATCCGTTACCGCGAGCGTCTCGCGGACGTTGTGGTCGGTAATCAATACGCCGATTCCGCTCGTCTTCAGATCGCTGATGATCTTCTGCAGATCGAGTACTGCGATCGGGTCGATCCCGGAAAACGGTTCGTCGAGCAAAATAAATGTGGGGTTGATGCACAGGGCGCGAGCAATTTCCACGCGCCGCCGCTCTCCCCCGGACAGAGCGTATCCGCGATTCTGACGGATATGCTCCAATCCCAGCTGATCGATCAGTTCTTCCATTTTCTCCCGGCGTTCGTGCCAGGAGATGGGCTGGGCTTCCAGCACGGCGAGGATGTTTTCCTCAACCGTAAGCTTGCGGAACACCGAAGCTTCCTGAGGGAGGTAGCTTATGCCGTACTGGCGTGCCCGTAAGTACATCGGCACGTCCGTGATTTCTTCCTCGTCGATCAAGACCCGGCCCGTATCGGGCGGGATCAGGCCGACGATGGCGTAGAACGTTGTGGTCTTGCCGGCACCGTTCGGTCCCAGCAAACCAACGACTTCGCCCTGCCCTACGCGAATGCTGACCCCGTTTACAACCCTTCGACCGCGGTAAGATTTGCCGATTTCGTCTGTGGCCAGGGTACGCATTTAACGTGCCACTCGGGTCTGCGTGACCGTAGGGGATGTATTATTGCCTTCGACCACGACCCTACCATCGTGTCTGAACAAAGTCAACGAAACCCCGGTAATCTTGCCCTGTTCGGCATCAAAAATGCTGGGCGGTCCGCCGGTGAGCACAAACTTATCGTCGGACGTCGTGTAAACCAGCTGATCTCCGGTCGCCCGACGACCAGGTTGGACGATCGCAACCTGCCCGCTGGCGACAATGTGATCGATCTTTCCGGTGCCTGCACCGCTCCCCGTAATTGACTGATTCGAGACGCTTTGGTTGCTTGGCTGGAGAAATACATCCATCGTCTTCGAGGTGATGGTAAGGTCGGCCCCTTTGGCTTGCACGGCCTCTTCAAAGTGCGCTTTGCGCTCGCTGTCGGCATAGGTCAGCCGGTCAGAGGTGATCTTGACCGGTGTGACTTTTCCACTCTTTTCGACTTGAACCAGGACCGTAGACACAGGTTGGGTCGGCGTTCCCTGAGCGATAACTGACCGGTGGTTACGGTCAAACTGGATCGAAGGGGCCTGGATGACGTTGGCGTTCTGCCAGAGCCGGGCGTCCCCGCTGTACAGAGCGACGCTGGGGCTGCTGTGGGCGGTCATGGCGCGGGCAGTCACGTGAATAGGGTCGGAGGCAGCCAAAAGAGCACCATTCGGTTGCGCCTTCAGGTCGCTGTACGTGCTCTTCACATCGCCGTCGGCGAAGGCGTCTCCGGTTGCCCGGTTCATGCGCATAGTGTGACTGGTTGTGGTCATACCTCCGTCAACAACGCGGGGAGAACCGGTCAATACCAGCATCTGATCGCCAGGAGTGTAGGTGGCATGGTCGGCCCAGGCTTTGCGGTCGCCGTCACTGTAGGCAACGTTTCCCTGCTGAACAATCGAATCTATGCCGCTGCCGGGACGAAAAGAAGCGTCCAGGGTATCGCTGGTACTGACACGATCCGACTGGCCTGGCATTTGCGACACAATATGTGCGTTTGGCGAGCCATGGAGCGAGGCCAGTTGTCCTAGATCGTCAAACCCGGCTTGAAACTTGCCGGCCGTCACTAGTGTCTGCTGCCCTGCGGCTGAGAGCGGCCGAAGAGCGATCTGGGCCGCACCTGAAGTGTCAGCCCGCTTCAGCCGCCGGCCATCGGCCACCACGAAGTCTATGACGGATGCCGTAACCTCTACATCTTGCGCGCCGGTGGACGGTGATGCGGGCTTTTGATGTTGCACCAGCCTGACGTTCTCCTGGCTATGCACAGTGCTCAACACGTTATTTCCCGTGAAATTCAGGACCATCCGGCCGGCATTCCCCTGCACCGGTTGCGGCCCTGAATTTTCCACCCGGACATTTCCCGAAAAGGTGACGGAGTTGACGGTGTCCTGTTTTTCGGCTGCAAGCAGTTCCATCTGGTCAGACTGGATCTTTTCCGACGCTGAGTCCTCTGATGCGACCTGGACGTTACCGGTGGCGAGAATGCGATCCAGCGTGTTATCAGGGCGCAGGAAGAGCTTGCCCTTGTCCGCGGTGGCTCGGCGCGCGCCGTACTCCAACCGGGGAAGATCCAGGTCAACCAGCCGCGGGTCTTTGGCGATCGTGCCATGAATTGCAGTCACGCGGGCGGGAGTCGCGCCGTGAAAAGAGACATCCACCTGCGACTGCAAAGTCAGGAGCGTGGTGTTGGCCACGTAACTCAGGCCCAAGGCAGAGCCGTTGGCCTGAGGCAGACTGAACGACACTTTCTCCCGGGTCTGTGCGTTCCCCGTCTTTTGGTTAAAGAGCAGGTTCGTCGTAACCAGGTGGATCGGATTTTTCAACTCTTTGGGCGTCGCCTGGTCAGGATGAATAAGGCCCTCGGGGTTGGCTTCAAGATCCATCTGGACTTCGCCCTTGCCCATGACATCGCCGGACCGCGGATCGTATTCGAAGTCGGCGCCGTAGATCTGATCAAAGCGGCTGGAATCGCGTCCGTATAGCGTGATGGTGACGTCATGCAGTTCGACCCGTCCACCCTGCTTGTATTGCACTGACTTGCTGGCCTGAATTTTGAATATGGTGTGCATGCCCTCGGAGTGCGAGTAGGTAAACCCCTGGGCGCTTTGCTGGATCTCAACCCCGATTTTCGCGGGCACTTCCTTAAGGGCGTTTTCGACTCTCTTGCGGGCGTAAAAGTACACTCCGGCCACCACCAGCAGAAGGCCAATCGTGGCCGCCGCAAACCAACGGCGAAGATGGGAGATCTGGAGAGCCATCTGAAGCTAAGTCTACTTGAAGCGGCACGAACCACGCGGGGATAGACGCTTCGGCTGTCCAGTGGAGCGAAGCTCCGCGCGATTCTGGGTTCTGCTTTTGCTTTTGGGTGGAGCAGCGCTTCAGCGCTGCATTTCAGGCAGTGCACCAGTCCGGCTTCAGCCGCTGAGGTACCTCAGGGGCTGAAGCCCAGCGCTCGAGAGCAGTTGTATGCAGGCCTGAAGGCCTGCTCCACCCTCTCTACTCGCGAGCGCTTACCACGTGGTTCGTGACGGCGGCATCGGCTAAACTCACATCACCATGAACCGGCAAGAGCCAGCTCTATTAGATTTACAAAACATCTCGGTGATGCGCGGAGAGAAGATTGTGCTGGAAGATTTCAGCCTGGTGATCCGCGGCGACGAACACGTCGCCATTCTCGGGCCGAACGGCTGCGGCAAGTCCACGCTGATCAAGACTATTACGCGCGAATGTTATCCCGTGGTTCAGGAAGGCTCTTCGATGACCATCCTGGGACATGACCGCTGGGACGTCTTCGAGTTGCGTTCTCTGCTTGGCATCGTTTCGAACGATCTACTGTCCCGGAGCTCCGGCGAGGCCAGCGGTAGAGACGTGGTCCTGTCCGGCTTCTTCAGCAGCGCTCGCATCTTCCCGCACCATATCGTCGATCCATTGCACCGCGAACTGGCGGACGACGCTCTGGCGCAACTTCAGATATCCCATCTGGCGCAACGTCCGGTCTGTGAAATGTCTTCGGGTGAAGCGCGGCGTGTGCTGATCGCCCGCGCGCTCGTGCATAAACCGCAGGCCTTGTTGTTCGATGAGCCCAGCAACTCTCTCGACGTCTTCGCCCGGCATAGTCTGCGCCAGAGCATGAGTTCGCTGGCAAGAGCCGGCATTGGAATCATCCTGGTTACACACGATCTCTCCGACCTGATTCCGGAAATCGAGCGTGTGCTACTGATGTCGAACGGACACATCATCGCGGACGGGCCGAAAGATCTGATGCTTCGGCCGGAGCGTCTGGAAGGTCTGTTCAAGACCAAGGTGGAAGTGGACCAGCGCAACGGTTACTACCACATGTGGTGAAAACTCCGAAAACCCGGTGACAGCAGCGGCCCAGTTCACATGGCCGGTGCTTACATGATCGCCGTCGGGGGCGCGGGCTCGCTCGGATCACCCGCTGCCGCTACTGGAAGCCGGATGAGCAGGGAGGCCAGTCCCGCCAGCACGATCAGGCCACCCACGACATAGGATGGCTGGCTGAAAAGTTGGGGCGGGTGGTTCGGCGCTTTCCATTGGGGTATGAACTGCAATCCTGCCCAGACCAATCCCATTAATGCTTCGCCGGCGATCAATCCCGAAGCCGTGAGGACTCCGGCGTTCTCTACTCGAGCTTTTTGCGCCGCATTATAGCCCCGTCGATCCGCGACCCAGTCTCCGATCGAGCGGAACACACCACCCACGAAAATCGCGAACGTCGTGCCGAACGGCAGGTACATACCCACCGCAACCAGCATGGGGCTTTTTACCTGCATCATGATCATGGCGATCCCGAACACGATCCCGACGCCCACGAGAGCCCAGGGCATGTCCCCACCCACGATCCCTTGAGCCAGCGTGGCCATAAGCCCCGCTTGCGGAGCCGGCAAGTCCGGGCCGCCAAACCCAACGCCGCCGGAGTTGATGCTTCCCTGATGCAGCAGCATCAATGGCCAGTACATCACCAGGCTGGCCACGACCACGGCAATCAGTTCCGCAATCTGGATGTTGCGAGGTGTGCCGCCGAGAATGTATCCCACCTTGAAGTCCTGGAGCAATTCACCGGCGACCGATGAAGAAACGCAAACCACCGCGGCTACACCCAAAACGATGGCCACGCCCTTGCCCCCGGAAACGCCCAAAGAAACCATGAGCAGCGCTGCAATCAACAACGTCGAAAGGGTCAAGCCAGAAACGGGATTGTTGGATGAGCCGATAAATCCAACCAGGTTGCCTGAAACCGTAGCGAAGAAGAAGCCAACGATCAGCATGACGACCGCCGCCAGAATCGCAGGCCAGAGCAACCCCGAAATTTGGATGTAGAGGGCGCACATCAAGACAAACATCAAGGCGATCAGCGCGAGCACCGTCTTGAAGCTCATATACCGCTCGGTACGGCCCAGCTTGGCCCGTTGATCGGCACTCTGTTGCATATCCGAAAGCAACTTGCTGAATCCCGAAGTCAGGCTCTTGCGCATTTTGAATAAGGTATACGCAGCGCCCACGAGCATCCCGCCAACTGCGATTGGCCGGACAATGTATCTCCACACTGCGTCCGCGGTATCGGCCCAGTCTTTGGGTGTACCCAGGGGAATGTATTGCTGAAGGCTAGGACCCAGGAAATAAATCATCAGTGGGACCAGCAAGCCCCATGCCAGGACGCTGCCGGCGAACTGAATCGAAGCCAGTCTGAGTCCGATGATGTAGCCCACTCCGAGGTACGCGGGACTTACGCTGGGAGCCGCGAATACACTGGTCCCGCCGGTGGGCACAACCTTGGCGGCCCCCAGGGTTCCAAGACGAACCTGACTGTGGCCGAGATTTCCGATAGTGAAAGGAAAATCCCGATCGGCGGCAAACAGACCGAATTTTCCGAGGATGTAGACGATGCCGCCCACGCCAATATTCCAGAAGAGATATTTCGCGGCTTCGGCGCCCCGTTGTCCGGCTTTGTGAATCTCCGACGCGGCCACTGATTCTGGAAAGGGCAGCTCGGGGTCTTCCACCATCACCCGTCGCACCAGGGAAATGAAGAGCACTCCAAGAATGCTGCCCACCATAATCAGCGCGGTGGACTTCCAGTACGCATCTCCCGGGCGAAACGAAGGCCAAGCCTTGGCGATGAGGAATGCGGGAATGGTGAAAATCGCGCCGGCCGCTATGCCTTCACCGATCGAACCCGCAGTTCGGGCGATGTTCTCTTCCAGTAGCGATCCCTTCCAGGCCCGCATCGCTGCCATCGCAATCACGGCCGCTGGATACGTGGCCGCGATCGTGATTCCAGCCCGCAGGCCGAGGTAGGCGTTGGCCGCACCCAGAACGATCGTCATGGCGAGCCCCAGCAGGATGGCGCGCCAGGTGAACTCGCGCATCTCCATATTCTCTGGGACGTAAGGCTGAAATTTCTTTTCGTTCGGGCTGGCAGGCACGGGGCCTTCTGTACTCATTCAAGGATCCTCGGAAGTACTATAGCGGCTGGCAGTTTGATAATTTTGATAATAAAGACCTTAGACGTTCAGATCTTAGGTGATAAAACGAGACCGCGCACATTAACATGTGGGTTCCCCGTTTTACAAGGGCCTCGCCGAAGTTTCCCGTTCGCAAAAAAAGCTTCGCGTCCCTGACGCGCAAACAGAAATGCCGTCAAATGCCGCTCTGGTGGCCAAGTCTGATATTATAACGCGGCTGTCTGACCCGGCTCTTCTGAGGCCCGCCCGACATGTTACCCAGGCTCTATGAATGCAAGGACTGTGGCGGCTTCAACGGCTACCGCTCACGTCCGAAGGACCTAACCGAAAGATTCCTCCTGCCCTTGTTGCTTCTCCGCCCTACCCGCTGTGGCGACTGCTTCAAGCGTTCGTACCAATTCGCATTTGTAAGGGTTCGCCCAAGGCGGGAACCCAAGAAGACACAAAATGCGGTTGTCTGAATCGTTGTGTCGTTGCTTGAGACATTGTAGCCCGCTATACTGAGGAAGAAGTTTGCCCGCGGCGTCCTTATGCTTTACCGGGCGAACGCGGGAGGCTCGTCTTCAGCAGTAGTGAGGACCCAATCCGGGCTACCGGGACCCAGGTTTTGACGCGGGACGGTTCGCTAGTGTCAATTCTGGTCTCGTCCGTGAGCGGTGTTGCAGAAAGTCTCTTCGCTACTCTCTTCCCTTCTGATTGTCGTCTCTGTGGTTCCCCTCTGATCAACATTTCACGCCTGCCGGTTTGCCGGCCATGCCTGGCCGATATGGCCCGCATCGCGGGCGACGTTTGCTCTGTCTGCGGAGAGCGGGTGGTCGCTCCCTCTGCTCTCAATGCCAGCGAGATTCGATGCGCCCTGTGCCGGAGGCTGCAGCCGCCGTTTGTTAAAGCGGTTGCCTACGGCAGTTATGACGGCGGTTTGCGCGAGTTGATCCACCTGCTGAAATACGAACAGGTCAGACCTGCCGCGGTCGTGCTGGGACGCATGCTGGCGGAAGCAGTCAGCGGGATGGAGTCTGGTTCGACTTCCCTGGTGGTCGTCCCCGTGCCGCTGCATGCGCGGAAGTTGCGTCAGCGCGGCTTCAACCAGTCGGAGTTGATCGCTCAGCATGCTGTGAGACTCGGAGTGGGTAGCGGCCGGGCGCTGAACTCCCGAGTGCTGCAGCGGCGACGGGAAACCCAATCCCAGATCGGACTCACGCGCCATCAGCGCCGCGAAAATCTTCGCGGCGCATTTGCCGTGTAGCCGGCCGGAAGAAATTGCCGGACGCGAAATCCTGCTGGTTGACGATGTGTTTACGACTGGCACGACGGTGTCGGAGTGCGCGCGAGTGCTGCTCCGGGCGGGCGCATCTAAAATATTCGTAGCCACGGTGGCCCGTACGCTGAAGGATGAAGTGAAGAGCATAGATCTGGCTCAGACTCTTGAGGACGAGCGAAGTCTGGCGCCGACAGGATAAGAGCGGCAGAAAGCTGTTAGCCATCGGCTCTAAACTAAGAGCTGATGGCTAAGAGCTAAGAGCTCACTTGCTGCAACGAACATGGCGGGGAAGTGGAACAATTCGATGAACGGCTCGATGTTGAGGAGCCACGGGCCTGTCCCGGCTGTAATTGGCATGCACCGCGAAGGGACGCACCGTGAGGGCAACGGTCATGCGCTGCACGCGCCCGTGCTGGTGCTGAACGCGTCCTACGAGCCGATCAATGTTTGTGCTGCCCGCCGGGCCATCGTGCTGGTGCTGAAGGGTGTGGCCATGACGGAGGAAGAAAACGGCCACTTTCTGCACGCTGCCCGGTTGGCGATCCGTGTGCCCTCGGTGATTCGGCTGCTGGAGTATCGCCGAATTCCGCACCAGACTCGTGCGCTTTCACGCAAGAACATCCTGCTGCGCGACCGCAATACCTGCCAATATTGCGGCGAGGTGCTGCCTTCGAGTGAGTTGACTTTGGACCACGTAGTCCCGCGTTCGCGGGGCGGAGCGTCAACCTGGGAGAATCTGGTTGCCTGTTGCCACACTTGCAACCGGCAGAAGGGCAATCAGTTTCCCATCGAAGCCGATATGAAACTGATGCGAGAGCCGCGAGCCTTCAACCTGCACACCAGCCGCCACATCATGCGCCTAATGGGACGCTCGGACGACAAGTGGCGCAAGTATCTCTTCTATTAGCTGTCAGCTCGTCAGCTGTCAGCTCTCAGCTCTCAGTGAATTCCCAAGCCGCGAAGCGAACGAATAATAGAGCCCACGGCGTAAGCCGTGGGTGGACATGCGACGCGAACCAGCCCCGTAGGGGCGTAAGAGGTCAGCGTTCAGCAGTTAGGTTCCGCCAATCATTGCTGATAAATGCCCGGTGCTGATAAATGCCCGGTCGATTCCAGCAACATCACAGAAATGTTTCTTACGCCCCTTTCGGGGCTCAAAGCGGCTTCTGCTGTTACCCGCGGCTTACGCCGTAGGCTACATTCTGACGCCGCTACGCAGCTGTCGGAATTCACTGAAAGCTGAGAGCTGATAGCTGACAGCTTTATTTCGGCGGTTTCTGAGGCGGCGGTGGTGGTGGCGGACTCTGATTATCGCCCGGCGCCTTCTGCACTTCCTGGCCCTCGAACGTGATCTTCACATTCGATCCAAATCGCTTGTAGTCGCTGTACTTCACGATTTCGCGAATATGGACGTCGCCGCTGGAAAAGTGCAAGGTGTCATCTGCCTTGGTGTAGGTGGGGAACCAGTACTTGCCGTCAATCTGTTCGCGCCAGGTGGTGAATTTTGGGAAGAGGTTTTCCTGGCCCTTCTTCTTGCGGATGTCGGGCACCGTCTTGCCGTAGGTCTTCACGATCTGAAAATCGCGGTCATCCACCCAGATCCGGCCCTGGAAGTAGCGCTTCTTGCCGACGATTTCCTTGGGTGCAAGGTCGAAAACGTAGCAGTGCAGTTCGTCCTGCTGTTGCTGTCCCACGTAAAGAATCTGGTACTCCGGGATTTCGTCGCTGGTAAGCACGAACGGCAGCCGGTGCCGGATGTCATCGACGTCCTCGGGCGACATCGAGATCATGGCTAACGAAGATTGCGGCGCGAAAACCACGTTCTCCAGGCGCTTGCCCTGGTCATCAAAAAGCACATCGAAGATTTCGTGATACTCGCCATTGTCATCGGGCGTTATCACCCGCACGTCCTGCCGGTAGGTGTACTGGTCGCGCGCCCCCTGGAATTCTTTTTCTTTGCCGGCGAAATGCCGAATGATCTCGTCGGTGGTCACTCCCTTGGGCGGGGCGGGATCGAGAGCACCCTCCTGGGCGAAGGCTCCGGGTGATGAAAGACAGGCAAAGGTGGAAATGAAGAGGACGGCTGACGCCACTCCAATACGGGACATCGATTTCATAGAGATAGTGTAGCTAAACCGGAACGGGAAAGCTGCACGGGTCACCGCAGCTCCCCCCGTGCCCGTCCCTCTCCGCTCAGGGGGCCGAACACAGGAGAGCAGCAGTTTTCTTCTGCTTAGTTAGATGCCAGAAGCGGCGGTTAGTTGCCGGGAAACGACGAATCATCCGCCACGAACCACGTGGTCTAGACTGAATCGCGGCGACTGTAGCCTCGGGCCGACAAGTGGGCGCCCGTCAGCATCAACAGGCCGGAGAGGAATGCCCAGAACATCAGGCTGACTGACAGCGCAAACGGGCCGTAGACTTCCTGAAAATTCAGCCGCGGGCAGCGCCATGATGTAGGCGTACTTCAAGCCTTCTGACATCAGTCCCATAATTACCGCAGTCGAGAGCACGGCGCGGGCGGGTACTTTGCCGTTCGGCAATACCCAGTAGATCAGGAAGAAAATTGCAATGCTCGCGGAAACAGCGAATGCCTTCATCAGCAAAAACCCGCCTAACCGGACTACAAACGGCCCGTGGCTGCGCAACGAGCTTTCTAGAAATCCGATATTGCCCGCGGTCAACGCAACGGAAAGCAGTGCCAGCACCCCGCAGGTAAACGCCAGCCCGAGCGAGATGAGTTGATTTCCGAAATAAGAGCGGTTGCTGGGAAATCCCCAGATGCGATTCAACGCTACTTCAAGAGGCATGAAAATTCCGGTCGAAGTAAACAGGAGGATGATGAGTGACGCCACTTGTGCACGATTGCGGGCCTCAACCAGCGCATTCAGATTGCGAATGACGAAGTCTTGTCCGGCCGGCAGTGAATCGCGGAGCATTTGTACCACTACGTCGTACATCACCGGTGAGTGAAATACTCGCCGGATGATCGTCATAAGCAAAAGCACAAAAGGGAAAAATGACAGAATCGCGTTCGCTGCCACAGAAAACGCAAACGTATGTACCTCGGTGCGTAACAGATATTTCACCGTGGAACCGACCACTCCGGAGTAGGAATCGTCGGGTGGAGGAGAGGGCTTCAAACGGGTTGGCCGGGGCCGAGCGGGTGGCCACTTCTGACTGCTGGTCATTGAGCATTTTCCCCAATCCTATCAGAGAGTTGCAATTCATCTGATGTCACGAAAGGACAGTGCGTTGTGCGCTGCCCCGGAGGGGCGCGGTATCGCGGCGCAACCTCCCGTTGTTAAATCGTTTAACACTTCAGATTTCTTTGCTTGCCAGGAATCGACGTTCCTGAATATTATCTTGTGCTCGCTGCCCGGAAACAGGTGCATCGAGATGTTGCTTGGGGTAGATGGTAGTGTCCTGTAGTCACAACTCGCGCCAGCATGATTGCTCCGGCATGTTTGGGTCGTGGTTTCAACCACGACCCAAAGGTGACGGATTTTTTTTGTGGGCCTGATTTTCAATGACTGCAGTCCGGCTGTGCTTTCGTTTTCTTTGAAGGGGGTTAGTACAGGAGCATGCGCTTCACGGAGAAGACGAGAGTTAAATCATCGAGCAGAGGCGAAAGGAGTTCCTTGTGAGAGAGAAGGGCACAGTAAAGTGGTTCAACGGGGCCAAGGGATATGGATTCATTCAACGCTCCACCGGGGAGGACGTATTCGTTCATTTCTCCGCTATCCAGGAGAATGGTTATCGCACACTGAACGAAGGCGAAACAGTGGAATTCGATCTGCTAAAAGGGCCGAAGGGCTTTCAGGCAGGTAATGTGGTCCGGGTGCAATAAAAACGGTCCCAGGTTCAACCACTGCGAGCCCTCTCAGCTTCCCCTGAGAGGGTTTGTTTTTTGCTGTCATCCTGAGCGAAGAAAACTACGTTCGCGAAGCGAAGCAGTTTCGTAGTCGAAGGACCCCTATGAGCTTAGCGGTGGCGAGAGATCAGGAAGATTTTCTAACGAGGTGAAAATCCAAACTTTTCAGCGTACGGCATGGCTATAGGGATCCTTCGACTCCGCTCAGGATGACAGTTATTCGGGCATGTTCAGCTTTCACGCTTCGTTCCAGGCAGAACCGGAAACCCAAAGCGAGAAACCTATTGCACTTCGACTGACACCAGGTCACCATCGGCTTTCCCGCCGGCTTTGTAGTTCGCAATCACCGCACGGTCCGTCCAATCGCAGGAGAACTCATCCGCGCCGACCAGCAGCAAAGATTTGTAATTGTCAGTTCGCAGTCTCAGCGTACGGGAGCTTGTCCGTACGGTTAAAATCGCCCCTGGATTCTGACTGCAATCCACTTTTATCAGCCTGCCTCTGACGAATTGCGACTTTGCGCCTATCCTGCACAGGCTCCGCTGAAGGCGCTTCACTTTGAGCGGAGCTCGCGTCTTCATCGTGCTCAGGAACACTGGACACCGCCGGGCCGGTTTGCGACGCCTTTTGCTCCGGCAATATGCCATACTTCTTCAGCGTAGGCAGGTCGTCCAGATTTTTCCTCGCTGTCTGTGCAATTTTCGGGTCTGAGCTGTCTTTGAGACGCTCGAGCAGTGACGTCGCATCGTCCCATTTCTTTCCCGCGAGATCAATCTGCGCCAGATTGAGAAGATACTGCTCACTGCGCGGACTCAGCGGGATCGCCACCTTTATCGCATCGGCGGCGGAATGGACCCCGCCTCCCTGCAGCCGCGCCAGCGCAAGCATGTTGTGGGCCTCGGCGAAGTCGGGTTCCTTGTCCACCACGAACACAAGATCCTGGATCATGTTGGACACGCCTTCAATCGGTTTCTGCCCCGACTGTGCAGCGCGAAACTTCGACAACGCCAGATAGTAATGGGTCCAGGTATCTTTGCTGTCGAGCTCTCGCGCCCTTGCCAGCTCCTCGTCGGCCTGATCGAATTCCTTTCTTTCCATCCGGACCCAGGCCAGCGCGCGGTGCGCGACCACATTGTCCATCTTGAGATCGGCGACGATGTCTTCAAGGTTCTTCACAGCTTGATCGCGATGCTCCGGCAGACGTACCGCCATTTCCGCGACCAGCGCTTGTGCCTCGGGATCGACTACGTCTTTGACGCTTGCGGCGACATCGAGCGGTCCGGGTGGCGGAGGGAGTTGGTCGCCGGAGGTGGGCGCACCGGGTTTTGATTGGGCCGGCGTCGATGGCGGCAAAGAGTGAAAGTAATCTTTCACCGCCTGTTCGAATTGCGCAGCGCTCATGCCAAAGGCCTGCTGGATGGCTTGCTCGACCGGGACCTTCCGTATCTGCACCAGTCCGAAATACGCTCCCGCGTCAGATAATTTGTTTTGGTGGACCAGGTAGTGCATCACGATCCACGACTGCGCATAAAACATCGGCGGATAGCCGGAGGGCCCCGGACGCATCGCAAACAACTCCGGCATGGGCAGCCACGGACGAGCCAACAATTCCGTAAACGATTGGCCGGGCAGCACATGGTTCCAAGGCATGCTTTGGCTTGGATCGCCGCCCACCTGTGCCTGGGTGTCGCTCAAAAGCAGGCTGGAAAAATACTGGGCAAAGCCTTCGTCGAACCATTCCTGAGTCGGAGGATAGTTGTAATTCAAAAGCAGGCGCGCGAAGTCGTGAGAGATCGCCCGCCAACTGTCCTCGGCGGCCAGATCGAGGACAATATAGTTGCGATCGTCGCCGGCGAGAAAGAATCCCGGGGCGGAAATGGGTTGACTCTTCCGCAGCGGCGCGACGCGAATGTACTCCTCGTCCGATTGCAGGGCGATCACATCAAGCGGTTCGGGCATTTGCAGTTTGGACTTCAGGAAGAGCTGGGAAAAAATGTTCCGCATTTGTTCCAGGCGCAAGTTGGTTTCGCGGCCCTTCTTTTCGCTCCCGTCCGTGAGGATGGCGAAGTGATTGGAACTGACCCGAATCCACTTGATTTTAGAGTCTCGTCCGGACCCGGCCGCAGGGATGGTAAATGCGAAGAGCAAGACCGCGGAAAGAATCCATCTCGGGTAGAAGAAGATGCCACGCATGTTCGACCGATTGTAGATGTAAAGGATGCTACCACGCAGTGTGTGGGGCGGACACTCTTGTCCGCCGCTTTTGAAGTTAGTGTTGTTTGTGATCTCGGTGGCCGGTCAAACCTGTAACTCTCAAAGCAAGTCAAAGGCGGCGGACAAGAGTGTCCGCTCTACAAAGGCGTCTCCGAAAGCCTCTTAGCCGCCCACTCCGCGCTCTCGGCCACGACTGGGTCCTGGTCGGATTTCAATCTCTCCAGCAACGGCTCAAAGCGTTCATCTCCACTGTTGCCCATGGCGATCACTGCATTGCGCCGCAAGCCGCTGCGCTTGGCCCGCTTCACCGCCGATCCCCGAAACTTTTCCCGAAACTCTTCCTCCGTCATCCCGGCCAACCATTCCAGAGCGGGATTTACCAACCCTTCCCGCGACTGAAATTCGGCCGCAGTGGTCGCCGGAGCTTTGCGGTTCCAGGGACACACATCCTGGCAAATGTCGCAGCCAAAGACTTCGTGTCCCATTCCCCCGCGTAACTCTTCCGCGATCGCGCCCCGTTTCTCGATAGTCAGATACGAGATGCAGCGATTCGAATCCAGCTGGTAGGGCGCGACCAGCGCGTCTGTGGGACAGGCATCGATGCAGCGCGTGCAACTGCCGCAGCGGTCGGGTGCGGGCAAGTCAGGCGAAAGTTCAAGCGACGTCAGAATGACACCCAAAAACAGCCACGATCCCAGTTTCTGATTGATGATGCAGGTGTTCTTTCCAATCCATCCGACCCCGGCATACTTGGCGTAGACGCGTTCGACCAGCGGACCCGTGTCCACATAACAGCGGGTCTGCAATTGCGATTCGCCAACGGCATCGCGCAGGTTGCTTTCCACGGCTCGCAAGCCGGTTCAATACCGCGTCGTGATAATCCTGCTGTCCCCAAGCGTAGCGGGCGATCCATCCCCGCTGGGGATCGTTCGCCTGGATCGAGTAAGGATGAGCGGTGTTGTAGTTGATCGCACAAACGATGACACTTCGGACCCACGGCAGTGTCGCGCGCAGCGACGCCCGCTTCAGAGCGCCCGATTCGTTGCGGGCCTCCATGTAATGCATCTCACCGGCCCGCCCGGCGTCAATCCACTCGCGAAATCGGTCTAATTCTTCGAACTCGTGGACGGGAGCAATCCCCGCCAGTTCGAACCCGGCATTGTGGGCAGCTTCCTTGACCAGGCTCGATATTTGGCCGATTTGCATCATGCTTGCCGATTGGTCCGAAGGTATCAGGTTAGCGCAGCCGGTGCCCCACGCGGTGGAAAGCTTTTTGACTCCAAGATTGCGAAGAGACCAACAAACGGTGCAAAGATGCGCTGTTCGAATCGCGGTCTCCATGTGTACAATCTGGCGACGCCGATTCAACCGTTCGATAGATTTCTAGAAGGAATGTTCTGATGCCTGACCAAGCAGCCGCAAGCCTCCTGACCCTTGTCGTCGATCGGACCGATGACTGCGCCGAGGTGCGATGCAGCGGCCGATTGGTGGCGGGTGTGAATAATCTTCTCTACCTTGAGGTCAGCCAACTGATTCCCGGCTGCAAACGCATCCTGCTGGATTTGACCGATCTCACTCACATGGACAGCACGGGCCTGGGCACGCTGGTTCGGCTATACGTGTCTGCAAAATCGGCAGGCTGCGCTGTGCAACTCTTCAACATCGGCAAACCGATTCGGCAACTGCTGGGCGTGACCCATCTCTTGTCAGTATTCGAGGTAATCGGCAACAACAACATCCGGTGCGGATGATTCTCTCCGAATTGCGCCGTCTTTGCACGAATCAGCTAGAATCGCGCCGCCCGGCCCATCTTCCGAATGCCAGTCACTGTCGAGCTGCACAATTTCGCGGAGCGCTACACCGCAGCATGGAACAGTCAGCAAGCCGCGAGCGTAGCCGCCTTCTATTCCCCCAACGGCTCGCTCCGCGTCAATGCTGACGCTCCGGCGGTAGGACGGGAAGCCATCACCAACGTCGCACAGGGTTTCATGACCGCTTTTCCCGATATGAAGCTATTCTCGGACGGTCTCACCGAACGGGGGGACCGGTTCATCTACCGTTGGACGCTGGCCGGTACCAACACCGGCCCGGGCGGGACAGGGAATCGCGTGCGCATCACCGGTTTCGAGGAGTGGCAGATGGGGGCCGATGGTCTCATCGCCGAGTCGCAAGGCCACTTCGACGGTGCAGAATACAAGCGGCAGCTCGAACGAGGCGTCGACGAAGCGGAGGAAAATCAGAAATGATATCCGCGCAGAAGGGGTGGAAGACCAACGACGAAGGAGCGACGATTAGATTCCCAGCTTCTTCACTTCCTCGTTGTAGTACTTGCGGTAAAGAATGTCCCACTCCTGGCTGCCTTCCAGGATGGTGCGTTTCTGGCTTTCGATCTTGAGGCGGGCCGACTGGTCGATCTTTGCTTCCTGGTTTAACAGTTCTTCGAGAATCTTGCGAACTTCCAGCCGGATCGTGTTGCGGTCCTCGACGAAGTCAACGGCATCGACCTCGGCCAGCGCGTCCGCGACCACGTGCGCCACCTTGTTGACTTTGTCCCGGCTGATTCTCACAACACCGCCTTGTACTTACGGGTCAGTTCACTCTTCACCTTGCGAAACATCTCCTGGTAGTTGGCGCCGGTGCGGCGCATCTCTTCCGAATAGGCTTCCAGAATGACGCGCACTTCGTCGTTAATGCGGTCCTCAAGCGACAGCTCTTCGAGCATGGCCGCATGCACCTTCTCGGTGACCGCAGGCACGGCCTTGGTCTCGATATGCCCGCCAGCAATCAGCTTTTTGGTGACTTCGCGGGCCAGGTAGCCCACATATTCTTTGGAAAGAAGCATAGCGCGGATCGGTTTTCGTTTGTGAAACACGTAGTGTAGCACAGGGTTTGATCGCTGGCCGTTGGTCGATGGTCGTTGGCCCGGTCGCTACTACGATTTCTGCGGATATTCTTGGGGTTAGCCAACGACCAACGACCGACGACAAACGACCAAATTCAGGCATACAATGCAGAAATAAATGTCTGCTTCGCCCGACAACCTGGCTGGTCTCAAAGACGACATGATCGCCTTCGTCGAAGGCCATGGCATGCGTCGCTTTCACGGCTACGTCGACTACGAAGAAGTCCAAAGCGTAGTCTGGAAGACGGAAGACAATCCCGACAGCTGGAAAGATTTTGTGGAGCTGGCCAAGGCCGCGGCCGCCCCGTTTCTCACCATGGACTCGTGGACGCTGCACCGGGAAGAGCTCGACCAGATGGTCGAGCGCCTGGCACAGGCCGAGTTCACCAACGACGAAGACGTAGATGAGGCGCGCTGGCTGCGGACCTACATCGGCAAGACCGGCTTCGTCCAACTCGGCTTCGCCCACCAGGGCATCATGATGGTCTACGAAGCCTCTACCGAGTGGTACGACCACTACCAGCGCCTGTTGGAGCTGTCCGAAGACTTCGGCGGCATCCCCATCGACGAACCCGACCAGGACGAAGAAAACTGACCCGATAATAGACTCAGGTGGAGGACTGGCGTCCCGCCAGTTCGGGCCGAGGAAAGCTCGGCAATCGAATCGTTATAATCGTTTCTTCACAGCAAATCCTGAAGCCTTCCATTCATGCGATGGGACCTAAAAACCGCCGACTCAATCGCTGTTGAGCATCTTGCCCCGGAACTCTCTCTACAACCCTCTCTTCGCCTGAAAGATCCCCAAATCGCCACGACTCTCGCCCGCCTGCTGGTCATGCGCGGCATCACCGCAGCGGACGCTGCCGAACGTTTCCTGTCGCCAGCGCTTTCTCATTTGCATTCACCCTATTTGATGGCCGGCATGAAGACGGCTGTTGACCGAATCGAAAGCGCAATCGAGAACAAAGAAGCAATCCTGATCTACGGCGACTATGACGTTGATGGCACCACCGCAATCGTCGTTCTCAAGACGGCTATTGAGTTGTGCGGCGGCGCGGCGGAATTCCACGTCCCACATCGCATCCGCGACGGATACGACATGCGCGACGATGTCATCGAGCGCGCCGCGGCCTCAGGAATCAAGCTGATTATCAGCGTGGACATGGGAATCCGCGCCTTCGCCCCGGCCGAGACTGCCCGGCGGCTGGGCGTGGACCTGATTGTCAGCGACCACCATCTCCCCGGCCCGCAGGGTGTGCCCGCGGCACTCGCTGTGGTCAATCCTAATCAGGGAGGATGCGAGTATCCGTGCAAGGTGTTGTGCGGCGCGGGCGTCGCATTCAAATTGGCCCAGGGCCTGATCGAGAGACGGATTCTGGAAAGCGATCACCGGACTCGCATGTTGAATTCGTTTATGAAGGTGGTAGCAATCGCCACCATTGCCGACGCCGTACCGCTTACAGGAGAAAACCGGGTCTTCGCCAAGTTGGGATTGGAAGGCCTGCGTTCGCCCGTTAATCCGGGACTCAAAGCACTGCTCGAAGTAGCGCAACTCAGTCATGGCCGGACGCTCACGTCCGGCGAAGTTGCATTCCGAATTGCACCCCGCATCAATGCCGCAGGTCGGATGGATGTGGCCCGCGATGTTATCGAACTCTTCAGCGTGAAAGATCCTGCACGCGCTCGCGAGATTGCCGCCAAGCTCGATCAGCTGAATGGCGACCGTCAGGAGGAAGAACGCCGCATCCTGCAATCCATTACAGCAAATTTCGAGGAGCAGCCGGCTCTGCGCGAAGCTTTCTGCATTGTGATTGACGGTGAAGGCTGGCATCGCGGAGTGATCGGCATCACAGCCACGCGAGTAGTCGAGCGTTACGGACGTCCTGCGCTCGTGATTTCGCGGAACGGTGAGGACGCTCATGGCTCGGGCCGCTCCATTCGCCCCTTTCATCTGCTGAATGCGCTCGAATCCTGCGCAGACCTGTTCACACGTTTTGGCGGACACTCGCACGCCGTTGGCTTCTCGCTGCCCGCCGCAAATTTGCCTGCACTGCGAACCCGCCTGGACGAATATGCCCGGGCCAGTCTGACTCTCGCGGACTTCGAGCCTGGCCTCAACTTCGATGCCGAGCTGGCGCTCGATCAGGTGACGCCGGAGTTTTTCACTCTTTTACAAAGGCTGGAGCCCTTCGGCGTCGGCAATCCTCAGCCGGTTTTTGCCGCGCGCTCGGTCCGGCTGATGGCTTCTCCCCGCATCATGAAGGAGAAGCACATCAAGCTGAAGCTAGGGCCTGCGATTGGGTCGCTGTCGCGTACCTCCAACCTCGACGGACCGGACCTTGCCATCCTCACCACGCCTCGATGCGATCCGGATTCATCTACACTGCGCCGGAGTGAAGTGCGCGAGGCAACCGCCAATCGCCAAGATACCGACGCCAGGTGGCGCAAAGCCATCACCTTTGACGCCCTGGGCTGGCACATGGCGGAGCGCTGCCAGCAGGCAGATCTGCTACCGGGCGATACTCTCGACGTAGCATTCAGTGTCGACAATAACGATCACCCCGAATACGGCGGCCTGGAACTCTCGCTGCGCGACTTCATGCGAGTGGAGAAAGGTGCCGGTGAGAATTCACCGCTTGAGCCAAAGAAGACTGCGGCCGGGCTGTAAGACATGACATGTCCATCTTCGAAAATGTGACCGAGGTACGCGAGCGCATCAACGCTGCGGCCAGCCGCGCCGGACGCGTTCCCGAAAAAATCACGTTGATGGGAGTGAGCAAGACGTTTCCCCCCGAGAGCATCCGCGAGGCCTATGGCGCGGGGCTTCGAGTCTTTGGCGAGAACCGGGTGCAGGAATTCGCCGGGAAGGCCGGCGCACTCCGCGACCTGCAAGAGGCCGAGTGGCACATGATCGGTCATCTGCAATCGAACAAAGCCGCGCCGGCAGCGGAAGCCTTCGTCGCAATCGATTCCCTCGATTCCCTGAAGCTGGCTGAAAAACTGAATGCATCAGCCGAAAAGCTCGGCAAGAAGCTGAGTGTTTTGATTGAAATCAACGTGGGCGCCGAGAGCGCGAAGAGCGGATTGGCCCCGGATTCCGAGGAACTGAAAGAGCTTCTGAGCGCCGCCCCGAGACTTGGGCAACTCGAATTCCGCGGATTGATGACCGTCCCTCCCTTCTCGGAAGACCCCCAGCAAGCGCGACCCTATTTCCGCATGCTACGCACGCTGCGGGACCAGATCGCAGCGCGACGCCTGCCCGCTATCTTGATGGACGTTCTCTCAATGGGCATGTCGCATGATTTCGAGGTTGCGATTGAGGAGGGTTCGACCTGTGTGCGTGTGGGCACGGCAATCTTTGGGCAAAGAGAAAAGTATTAACAACGAAGGACACAGAGGACACTGAGATTAGATTTCTCCGTGCTTTCTGTGTCCTCCGTGGTTAATGCTTTTTTGAACATGCCGGGTTCGTCCGTTACCATAGCGTCCGGCCAGGGCCGGACAGTCGCAAGGCTGGGTGAGGAGACAACTCTGACTTTTTCGGAACGATTGCGCGAGATCCGTACCGGATTCGAGCGTCCCTTCTGGGTCGCCAACATCAGCGAACTCTTCGAGCGGCTCTCCTACTACGCCGCCTTCGCGTCCCTGGCGCGGTATCTGCACGAAACTTTGAACTTTCGGGTGGAACAGGCCAGCAGCCTCACTGGCTTGTTCGGGGGCCTGGTCTGGTTCCTGGCGGTATTTGGCGGCACGGTCGCCGACCGCCTGGGCTTTCGCCGCTCTCTGTCGCTGGCCTATCTCATCCTTAGCTGCTCGTACTTTCTGTTGGGATCACTGGGAGCGCCCTGGCTGGCTCCTGTCCGCAGTGCAGTGCCACTGGTTGTGCTCGTAACTTTTGTATTGATGCTTCCCGCCCTGGGCGTTGCGCTGGTCAAGCCCTGCGTCGTCGGCACCACAGCGCGTGCTTCAAAAGAAAGTGTTCGCTCCATTGGCTACTCGATTTATTACACGCTGGTAAACATCGGCGGAGCTGCCGGGCCCTACGTGGCGTCCTGGGTGCATCAGCATATGCGGGTAGAGAATGTATTCCGGGTAGCAGCGCTAAGCGTCTTCGCCATGTTTTTCGCGGTACTGCTGCTGTTCAAAGAGCCGCGCCGCTCGGGTGAGATGCAGACTGTCAGCCTGTCCCAGTCGGCAAAGAATTTTTGGACAGTCCTTTCGAATCCACGTTTCATGGTGTTCCTGCTGATCTTTTCCGGATACTGGGTAGTGTTCTGGCAGGAATTCATCATCTTGCCGCTCTATATTCACGACTACATCGACCCCAAGGCGAATACTGAACTGCTTCTCGTCACTGGCCCGCTCACGGTCATTGCGCTGCAACTGCTGGTCAGTTTTCTCACGCAGCGCATTCCCGCATTCCGCGCCATCACCTTGGGAACACTGATCTCCGGACTGGCCTTCCTGATTCTGATCGCGCATCCCACTGTTCCCATGGCGGTGCTGACCCTCGTTGCCGTTTCTCTTGGAGAAATAATCCAGTCGCCCCGCTACTACGAATACATCTCCCGCCTTGCTCCTTCGGGGCAACAAGGCACCTACATGGGGTTTGCCTTTTTGCCGATCGGAATCGGATCCATCGTCGGAGGCTGGTTCGGAGGACAACTGGTCCATCACTTTGGCGAGGTGACACACCAACCCGGACTTATCTGGTGGCCCGTGGTAGCGGTCGGCGTGGCCACGGCGGGACTCTTGTGGATTTATGA
The DNA here is from genome assembly GCA_963812835.1 of Terriglobia bacterium. Classification (GTDB taxonomy): domain Bacteria; phylum Acidobacteriota; class Terriglobia; order Terriglobales; family Acidobacteriaceae; genus JAIQFF01. The sequence goes on along the minus strand of CAWEWN010000002.1, from coordinate 1,863,588 downwards.
CAAGACCCTCAAACCTGCAAATTCCTGAACCACGCAGGACACAGAGGACATGGGCAGATATTGCTTTAGATTTCTCAGTGTCCTCTGTGTCGTCCGTGGTTGACCCGATTCGCTCAAACCCCTGCCATTGTTTAGAATAGTTGTTTGCCCATGGATCTTTCCGCCATACAAGCCGCGCTCCGCGAGCGCAACATTGACGCTTGGCTTTTTTACGATCACCATCATCGCGATCCAATTGCTTACCGCGTACTGGGGTTGCCTGCGGGCCAGATGGTCACCCGGCGCTGGTTCTATCTGATTCCCGCCAGCGGCGATCCAATCAAACTTGTCCACAAGATTGAGCCCGGCCATCTCGACTCGCTGCCGGGCAGCAAGCGCCAGTATTCCGGCTGGCAGGAATTGTTTGATCAGGTGAAAGTGATTCTTGCCAATCACCGCGATATCGCGATGCAGTACTCGCCCAATAACCTGGTCTTCACGATTTCGTTGGTGGATGGCGGAACGATTGATCTGGTCCGTGGACTGGGCAAGAACGTGGTCAGCTCCTGCGATTTGGTGGCGCAGTTTGAAGCCACCTTGACGGACGAGCAAATCAAGTCTCACTTCGCGGCGCGCGATGCGATTGACGCCATCACCGCGACCGCTTTCCAGGAGATCGGCCGGCGAGTGCGCAACGGCGGGACCCACGAACACGAAATGCAACAGTGGTTCATGGAAGCGTTCAAGCGCGAAAATCTCGTGACCGATGATCCGCCGCTGGTGGCAGTCAATGCGAATAGCGGCGATCCGCATTACGCGCTGCGACCCGAGACTTCAAAACCGATTCGTGAAGGTGATTTTGTCCTGCTCGATGTCTGGGCCAAGAAAAATACGCCAGGGGCCGTATACTACGACATCACGTGGACTGGATTTGTTGGAACAGCCCCTTCCGGCCGCATGCGAGAAATCTTCCAGACAGTTCGCCAGGCCCGCGACATTGGAGTGAAAACTGTGGTCGAAGGCGTGGGCGACGGGAAAGCCCATCGCGGGATGGGAAGTTGATCATGCAGTGCGTGCGTATATCAAGAATGCAGGCTTCGAGCAGTACTTCATCCATCGCACCGGGCATTCCATCGGCACCGAAGTGCACGCCAACGGCGCGAACATGGATGACCTGGAAATTCACGATGAGCGCCGCCTTCTGGCCAACTCATGTTTTTCGATCGAACCCGGCATTTATCTGCCGGAATTCGGGGTGCGCAGCGAAGTAAACATGCTGGTCAGGCCCAATGCAGCCGAAGTAACAGGTAGAATTCAAAGTGAACTCGTAATCATCTGAATGGCAAATTCGTCAAAGAGCACTCCCGCAGAAATGCAAAATACAGCGGTGCCGGCGTCCCCCAGCATGTCGGTTATCGCGCCGGCGGTCGCGTGGCTCATTCCAGGTGCAGGGCATCTCATCCAGAAGCGCTGGATTCGCGGCCTGCTCATCATGGCCTCGATCACCATCATGTTCATTCTTGGCCTGCTCATGCAAGGCCGCGTCTACCAGCCCAATGGCGGCGATATTCTGGACATTCTTGGATTCGTGGGCGACGTGGGCGCGGGCGGCCTCTACATTGTGACCCGGGTGCAGGGCTGGGGACACGGCGCGATTGCCCACGCCACTGCCGACTACGGCACCAAGTTTCTGATCGTTGCCGGACTGCTGAATTTCATCTGCGCCGCCGACGCCTATCACATCGCCATCGGAAAGAAGCCGTGATCGGAAAAACTGAATGACCCTGGAACTCTCCCATTTCACCGCAGCCGTGCTGTTCTCGGTTTTCGCCTCGGTGGTTTTTGGAATCACCCAGCGCAACACCCCGCGCGAACAGATCCGATACGGCATGTACTGCTTCGTCCTGTTTGTCGGAGGCGTGTTCCTGGCAGGATGGGTGATGTGGGTGCTGCGACACTAGAAAGCAGCTTTTAGCTATTAGCTCTTGGCCTTTAGCTTACATCCCAATTCTTCGGTGTTCGTACTCAACGCCGCGCTCTATGGCTTCAAGCTAAGAGCTAAAGGCCAATAGCTAAAAGCTGCCTCACCCCTCCCACACGAACGCATCGAACACCCTCTTGATATCGAATCCCAGGCGTTGATAGAGCGTGACTGCGCGTGCGTTCGCCTCCGTGACGGTGAGGGACAGGAGCGAAAAATTTCGCTGACGCAGGTTTCCTGTCGTGGCGGCGATCAGTGATTCTCCCAAGCCGCGCGAACGGTATTCCGGCAGCACACAAACTTGGGTGACGTGCCCGACGTCGTGGCGTACTCGCGAGCACAGGATGAGGCCGACAAGGCTGCGAGCACGTTTGTGTACCGCGACGAACGAGCCTTCCGGATCGAACGTTCCGCAGCCCGGAAAACGCACAATGTTATTCAGGAAACGCAGGGAGCCGCTCAGAGAACGATATTGATCGTTGATCTGGGAGTCTACGTGGCCGCGGTAAGCGCTGGTGATCAGTGCGGCGGCCGGTTGGTAGTCGTGCTCAGTCCAGCGCCGGATTTCAACTTCGGCATCCATCGGATGCGGCGTCTTGGGCACGTCGTTCAGCGGCAGCACCATAAAAAGCCGCGGATGGCGCTGGAATCCCTGCTCGACAAACGGACGTGCAACCACGCCAGCTTCGTGCACCAGCAATTGCGCTTCGACCCGATGAATTCCCGGCGACTGCTGCAGAGTCTCAATCACGTGTAGCAGCAGACGCGATTCCACTTCGTGGGGATCAGTCTGTCGGCCGCCATCGGCGACGAACAAATCCCCGATCACGCCCTTGCTGCCTTCGTAGACAAAAAAAGCGTAGCCAACGATTCGTCCCCGATCGACGGCCGCGTAGCCTGGGAGGATCTTGGCATCCACGTAGCGCAGGATCATGTCGGCTGAACCTCTGTAATCCCAGGAAAGCAGGCGCGCCCATTCCCGAACCTCGTCCTCGAGCAGTGGACGCAAGTCGACAGAGGAAAAGTGTCTGAGGTCGAGAATCTCCACCTGGAGGCTCCTGGAGGGTTCCGGCTTGCTAAGCGCGCTCATGGCGGGCTGCGAACAGCGAGTGTAGTGCTTTCGTTCGGCGGGAGCAAACGGGGGGACAAGGATGGTAATCGAGAGGAGCAGCTTCTGGCCCCTAGCTTTTGGCTCCTGCGCTTCTGCGCTTCGCCATTGACTCTCAAGTCCATGCACAAGCTCCAAATCACCAGAGCAGAACTCTTGGATACACGCTAGGAGCCAGAAGCTAGAAGCTGCATAGCTAATTGCTGTCCCCCGCTACCCAGTAATAATCCATCCCTTGCTCCGCAAAGCTTCCCACGTAAGTCACTCGCCGGCCGGGCGTCCACTTCGGGATGTTCTTTTGCCATCCTTCCGGAGTGATTAACAAGTGTTCGCCCTTAGGAACGCCATCGGCTTCGTAGCGGACAGTCTTCTGATTGCGATAAAAGTGGAGGCCATATTCGGTCTCGCGTGGTAGGCGCAGGATCGCCAGGGGGAGAGATCGGTTGTCCACACGATCAATCTGCTGGGCCAGTGGCCGCGCGGAGAGCGTGGCATCGAGGGAAGGAGCGCCCAGGCGCAGCACCGCCGCCACCGCGAGTATTACCGGCACCAACGTCACAAAGCGTAATAAGCGAAGACCCGTCGGGCGCCGCAAAGTCAGCATAATTCCAACCGCCAGCACCGCTGCAAAGCCAGCCGAGATGGCAGTCGCCCGGCCCCATGGGAGGCTGTGATGAAACACGATGTACTGCATCATGAGCGCGGCAACTACCGGAAGCGCGGCGACAACAGAGTGTAAAGCGATCAGCAGCAGGCTCGGGCGGTCATCATTCGTCACGTGGCGGCGCACATATTCCGCGAGCAGCAACGTGCCCGCCGGCAGGGCGAGCAAAATGTAGCCCGGTAACTTCGACGACGAAAAGGAAAAAAATACTATGGGGACAACGAGCCAAATCACGAGAAATGCCGGCAACCCATCTTCGGACTGGAACAACCCTCTCTTTTCTTTCCACCAGACACGAATCGTTTCTGCCATCGCTGCGCTGACAAACATCGTCCAGGGCACAAGTCCGAGCAGTAAGACCGGCAGGTAGTACCAGAAGGGCTGGGTGTGGTGGTAGAGGTCCTTTCCGAATCGCGCCAGATTGTGTTCGAGGATGAATACACGGAAGAATTGCGGATTTCTCAACTGGACCGCGACGTACCAGGGAAGCGCGGTTAAAAGGAAGAGCGCGATGCCGGGCAACCAACATGTTTTTACTACGAGGCGGTAGTCGCCTTTCGCAGCCGCAAAAATAACTACGACGACCGCAGCGAAGAATGGCGCCACCGGTCCTTTGGCCAGCATCGCGAGTCCCAGAAAGATGTAAAAGAGCACGAGGTAGCGCTTGCTGGCGCTTTCGTACCACGCATACCAGGCCAGCATGGCAATCGTGAACGTGGCAGCCAGAGGCATGTCCATCGACGCGGCCCGCGCGAAGCCGATGATGCCGCTGGCGGAGGCCGCCATCAGCGCGCCATCCAGATGAAAGCCGGGACGAAAGCGCCGCAGGAAAAGATAGACAGTTACCACCATCATCGTCGCATCCACAGCGGAGGGAAGACGCGCGGCCCAGTCGCTGACCCCAAAAACTGTGTAGGCCAGCATAGTCTGCCAGTAGTAGAGCGCCGGCTTCTCCAGCCACGGCACACCGCCGAGCGTAGGTGTGATCCAGTCATGACGGGCGAGCATCTCGCGAGCCACCTGCGCATAGCGCGGCTCGTCGGCTCCCAAAAGGCCGAAGTACGCCAGGCCGAAGAAAAACAGGAAGCCGCAGAAACCGGCGAGCAGCAGCCAGTCTATGAGCGGTCGTTGTCCCCGGTTCGACGCCGCGGGATTCAATGTCGAGTTGGCGGGTTGCGATATCACAATCTGAAATCTCGAAGACGAGATTTATTGTATGGAGGAACTGAGCCGCAATTCTGTGAGAATGCGAGCGGTGGCGGCTGACAGGGGTCCATCGATGGCGCAACCGCTGGCGCATTCGTGTCCCCCGCCGCCGAGGCGTTCGGCGACTGCGGCAACGTCGACATGGCCCTTGCTGCGCAAGCTCACACGGAAGCGTCCGTCGGGAAGTTCACGAAAGAACAAAGCCACTTCCACACCTTGCATGGAAAGCGCATAGTTCACCAACCCTTCGCAGTCTTCTTCCCTGGCGTGGCATAGCCGCATCTGTTCCTGGCTCACCGAGATCCAAGCGAGTGGTCCTTCCCGATGGAGATTGGAGAGCGCCGCGCCCAGCAGCCGCATTTTAGCGGTGGAGTGCCCAAAATAAATATTGCGCGCGCAGTGCGCCGGATCGGCGCCGGCGAGGACCAACTCCCGCGCCAGTTCGAAAGTGTGTTCGTTCGTTCCTTCGAACATGAACGACCCGGTATCGGTGAGGACCGCGGTGTAAAGACAAGTTGCAATCTCGGGAGAAATCTTCACTCCGGCTTCGCGCGCCAGGCGATAAACCATTTCCGCCGTGGCCACCGCCTTGGGATCAATCCAGTTCACCTGGGCAAACGGGCGCCCGCTCTGATGGTGATCAATGTTGATCAAAAATTTGTTTTCGAATCCGCGCAGACGGGTGCGCTGGATGCTATCGCACTCAAGAATAATCGCAGCTTCGTAGTCGCCGTTGACGCTCTCCGACTGGACAACTTCACGCGCGAAGGGCAACGGCTGGTAAATACGAGGCACGCCGTCGCGCAGCACGACGTCAGCTTCTTTGCCCATCGCGCGCAGGATCTGGCGGCAGGCCAGCGCCGAACCGATCGCGTCCCCGTCCGGCCGTGCGTGCGAGGTGAGCACAAACCGCTTGCGCTGTTCGATATGCTTGAGAACTTCCTTCAACATAAAACAGTCGTCGGTCGTCAGTCTTCGGTCGTTAGCCACTCCATAATTCAAGTCGCCTGATTTTTCAGACGACTGATTGACCGCCGACTGAAGACTACTTCTTCCTCTTTTTTGTCCGTCCTAGCAATTCATCTATTCTTGCTCCATATTTATCCGAGCGGTCGAGGTGAAAATACAATTCCGGGGGACGGCGAAGGTGCAGGTTCTCCGCTACCTCGCGCCGGATGAATCCGACCGCCGCAGTCAAGCCTTCCAGAGAACGGTCGGCCTCGGCATCATCTCCATCCAGGGTGACGAAAACCTGCGCCGAGCGCGAGTCCTCCGCCAATACCACGCTGGTTACGCTAACCAGCCCAATGCGCGGATCGCCCAACTCGCCCTCCACGATGGTTTCAATCTCTTCCCTCAGGGCCTCGCCCAGGCGCTCCCGATGATATTTGGCGCCACGCTTCTCCACAGCCACCTCTTAAGTAAAACGGATGAGAATATCAGAAAAATGGCCGTGAGTGGGACCGCCCAGCTATCCTGCTGTGCCTGCAACCTCGCTCAGGTCATTGTTCCCTTTCAGGAGCAACCAGCGCGGCACCAGGGACCCGATGGGCAACCCTGAACTGGACGATCGGCATACCCAAGACTAAGATGCTGGGGGTGCAGTAATGAGTAAAACAGCAATCTCTCTCGGGCTGGCCTTGGCGCTTGGGGTATTGCAGAACTACGGCGTCAGCCAAACTCCGGCGCAGAATTCAGGCAACAGCTCGCAGAGTCAATCAACTTCAGTTGTGGGAAACTCATCAACTAAGGCATCGGACAAGCCTGCGGAGAATCATGATCGCAATTGGCATGTAAAGCTGGGACCGGTTTTGCTGGGTGCCAGCTATAGCCGTTTTGGCGGCCCGGTTTATTATCCCTATGGTTTGTATCCCTTGGACGGATACTACCGGGCCTGGCTCTGGGACCCTTATTGGGCTTACCCTCCCTCGTTCCCGGCCGGATATTTTGATCGCAACGACGGACGTGGCGAAGTCAAAATAACTCTTGAGCCGAAAACCGCCGATCCCAAACTGGCTGAAGTCTACGTTGACAACGCATTTGCCGGCACAGCCGATCGCTTGAAAAATATGTGGCTCGAGCCGGGCGCTTACGATCTTTCGGTCTTGAGCAAGGACGGCGCGGCCTATCGCCGGCGTATTTACGTGCTGAGCGGCAGGTCGCTGAAAATTGCAGCCAGGCTCGAATCACCTCCGCCAGAAACGAAGGAGTCAAAACCATGATGAAGAATGGATGGTTGGCCGCTGGTCTTGCCTGTTTTGCTGTTTTTGCTTTCGCGGCTCCCAAAGGAACGGTGGCTCGTTCTGCAGCGATTAAGTATCCCGCCCACGCCGAACAAGATGGTATCGCCATGGGCGCGGTGTTGCTGACACCGAAGCAGGCTCGCAGCACATTCGTTTCTGATCTGAACCATTGTTGCTTGGTGGTGGAGATCGCGCTGTATCCGCCAAAAGGGCAAAACCTCGACGTTTCAGTCGACGATTTTACCCTGCGGACAATCGGTACCGACAGCGCGGTCAAAGCTGCAAGCGCGACTCTTATATCAGGAACGCTGCAAAAGAAAGCTGCCGCCGGCAGGGATGTCGTGGTTTCTCCATCCGCGGGAGTTGGCTACGAGTCAGGTGTGGTGTATGACCCGATGACGGGGCAACCGCGGCGCGGCGGGGGCGTTTACACCCAAAGTGGTGTAGGCGTTGGGATCGGTTCCCCCGGCAGCCAGGGGGCCGGCACAGACGGGGATCGCAAGGTCATGGAGGCGGAGCTCGACGAAAAAGGCCTGCCCGAGGGTGCGGTTGAGACACCAGTTGCCGGATATCTTTACTTTCCGCTCGCCAAGAAGGCGAAGAATGCGCACTACGAGCTCGAATACACGCTGAATGGAAACAAGGTAGTTCTACGACTTGCAGAATAAGACTGTCCGCGTTCGCTGGCGGCGGAACGAATCTGAGTAGCGCCGGCGTCTCGCGGCCTCAGTAGGTTGCATCCATCCTGCTCACGACATATTTGCCTACGCTTGGGCGGCGGGCGAGACGCCCGCCGGACAGCCGGCGGGACGCCGGCGCTACATGAATTCCATGAATGAATCGGCAATATCAGCGCCACCGTTATTGGCGATACGGGTCGCCTGACGCTCTACGTTCTTCATGAGGCCGTCAAGATAGTCTCGTGAGTCTGACACAGCGACGACTCCCACCGTCGCCCGGTTCCACAATCCACTGGGATCCAGTTCGGCCACACCCACGTTGAAGTGCGCTCGCAGCCGGTCTTTCAGGCTGCGAACCACCTGCCGCTTGTCTTTGAGAGACTGTGCCGCTTCGATGTGCAGCTCGAGGGTGAGAAAAGCAATCATTCCAGTCGTCAGTCTTCAGTCATCAGTCGTCAGCGAATTCTGAAGACTGACGACCGACGACTGACGACTGCTTACGCTATGGCTTCCGCCGCGACTTTCTCGGTCACGAAGGCTTCGATCACGTCGCCAGCCTTGATGTCGCCATAGTTGGCGATCGAGATGCCGCACTCCATACCGTTGCGCACTTCGCTGGCATCGTCCTTGAAGCGTCGCAGAGAGCCAACCTTGCCGGTGAATACCACGTTGTTGTCGCGCAGCAGCCGCACTTCCGAGTCGCGCTTGATGAGGCCGTCGGTGACCGAGCATCCTGCGATGGTGCCGACTTTCGGAATGCGGAACGTTTCCTTGACCAGCGCGCGGCCCTGATAGGTTTCCTTGATGGTGGGCTCGAGCAGTCCGGTCATTGCGCGCTTGATCTCGTCCTGCAACTCGTAAATGATCGAGTGCAGCCGGATATCGACCTTTTCCTGGTCCGCCAGCTCCTGGGCTTTGCGCTCTGGGCGCACGTTGAAGCCGATGATGATGGCATTCGAAGCCGAAGCCAGCAGCACATCAGACTCGGTGATGGCGCCCACGCCCGAGCGCAGGACCTTCAAACGCACCTTGTCGTTCGAAAGCTTCATCAGCAGGTCGCTCAGCACTTCGACCGAACCGCCGACGTCAGCTTTGAGGATGATGTTCAGTTCCTTGGTGCCGGCGGTCTTGAGTTGTTCCGCCAGGCCTTCCAACGATACTCGGGAACTCTTGGCCAGCGTGGCTTCGCGGGCTTTCTGTTCGCGGTATTCGGAAACGCCGCGCGCTTTGTCGCGATCGGCAACGACAACGAATTGGTCTCCGGCCTGCGGCAGGCCTTCCATGCCCAGAATTTCAACCGGGGTCGAAGGCGGCGCGGACTCCAACTGGTTGCCGCGATCGTCAAACATGGCGCGCACTTTGCCGTAGACATTGCCGACGACAAAGTTGTCGCTGGTTTTCAAAGTGCCATTCTGCACCAGCAGTGTCGCCACAGGGCCGCGGCCGCGATCCAGCTTGGCTTCGAGCACTACGCCCGTTGCGGGACGGTCCGGCGTCGCCTTCAGTTCCTGCAAGTCGGCGACCAGGCAAATCATTTCCATCAGCAGATTTAAATTCGTTTTCTGCTTGGCTGAGACGTCCACGAATACCGTGGTCCCGCCCCAGTCTTCCGGCATCAGCCCGCGATCGGCCAACTGCTTTTTGACGCGATCCGGCAGAGCATCAGGCTTGTCGATCTTATTCACCGCAACAATGATCGGCACTTCAGCGGCGTGGGCGTGGTCAATGGCTTCGAGCGTCTGCGGCATCACGCCGTCATCCGCGGCCACCACCAGCACGACGATGTCCGTGGCTTTTGCTCCGCGGGCGCGCATGCGGGTGAAGGCTTCGTGGCCCGGCGTATCCAGGAACACGATCTGACGGCCGTATGCCGGGGAATTTTTGTCAACGATGGTTACTTTGTACGCGCCGATGTGTTGCGTGATGCCGCCGGCTTCGCCGCCGGCCACGTTGGTCAGGCGAATGGAATCGAGCAATGTAGTCTTGCCGTGATCGACGTGGCCCATGATCGTGACCACAGGCGGACGCGTCACACCTTCCGCGGGGACGCCTTCCTCGCCGACGGCAGCTTCGGAAACTTCCTTGGCGGCCTGTTCTTCGAAGGTGATCACGTTGGTGTCAGCTCCGAAGAAGCGCGCCATCTCGCTGGCCAGTTCGGTGTCGAGTGTCTGATTGATGGTGGCGAACACTCCACGAGTCAGCAGACGGGCGATCAAATCCTTGGCGCGCAGCCCAAGCAATTCCGCCAGATCTTTTACACTGATACCTTCCGTGATCGTAATGCTGCGCGTAATGGGTTGGGGCTCGTTCGAGAGCGACAGCCGCGGTGGCGGCGTGTAGCCCTTCATCGGGCCTTCCTTCACGCCGCGAGGCACATAACGCTGTCCTGGCCGCCGCGACGGTGCGCCTGGCCGGCTTCCCGGCCTGGGCGTCGGCCCTCCGGCAGGCACTGCTCCCGGCCCTACTCCCAACGGACGTGAACCCGTCGGGGACTGGCGCGTGGGATGCATTGGCCTGCGCTCGCCCGGCCGCAGCGGCGGACGATTCGCGGTCGGCGCGCCCGGTCGCGGGCGCTGGAAAATCGGCTGGCCTGGAACCGGGCGTCCCGGAGCCGGACGCATTCCTATGGGCGCGCCAGGCGTAACTGAAGTCCCTGCGGGCGGGGCTGGCCGCAAGGGTGCCTTGTACACCGGACGCGGCCCAGTCTGCGGAACGATCATTCGCGGAGGAGGCGCCACGGGTGTCTGCGGTGCAGTCGGCGCGGCAGGTCGAGCGGCCATGATGGGCGCTTGCGGAGCAGGCGCTGCGGGCCGCACGGGCGGTGCAATTGGTGTCGTCGGACCAGCTACCGGCCGTGGTGGCACAACCGGTGGAGCGATCGGTCGTGGCGGCGCTGGCGCCACTGGAGCTGCGGATTGAGGCGGTGCGGGCGGTGCCGGGGCCGTAAAAGTTGGCCGCGGGCCCGACGTCGGAACTACAAATTTCGGCGGAGCAGGCGGCGCCGGAGCCGGCGGAGCGGGCGCCTTCGGCGCGGGAACGGTCGCGACTGGCGCAGCGGGCGCAACGGCAGGCTTGGTCTCGATGCGCGGCGCGGCCGGTGGTGGAGTGTCCGCTACCGCAGGTCCCTGTTGCTTGCTGATGATGGCCCTGAGAGCGTCACCGGGCTTGGAAATATTAGAGAGGTCGATCTTAGTCTTGATTTCATCGCCGTCGGGGCGCGTCGGCCGGGAAGACCGACTGGAACTCTGCGCCGTGCTGGCAATGCGGAGACGGGCACGGACTTTGTCCGCTTCATGGTCTTCGAGAGAACTGGAATGGCTCTTCTTCTCGGTGACTCCGACTTCGGGAAGCACATCGAGAATGGACTTACTTTTGACTTCCAGCTCTCTTGCCAGATCGTTGATTCGAATCTTGCTCATCCGCCCTTTCGCCCTCCGGACTGTTCCGCTAAGTCTTCATATCAACCTCGCGTCAGTTTTCAGGTTCGCGCATCCACTTCGGTCTGCGCGAAAGAACCGCACTTACTGCTTCTCCTCGGAAGGAGCAGGCTCCTCCGTGGATTCCGCTGTTTCTTCGTGGCCCGTAGTTCCAGTATTTTCTTCGACGGCAGCTTCGGCTGGGTCTGTTGCTTCTACCGTTTCAGGAGCGGTATCCACCACCGCTTCTAGCTCAGCCGTGTCTTCAGCAGCCGCGCCGGCTTCTTCGCCCAACGGCTCTGCAGCTTCACCTTCCGCAGTCGCTTCACCTTCGGCCGCCACTGCGCCTGCTTCCCCGCCTTCGAGACTGGAGAAATAATTATTCACCGCCAGGCTAATTTTTTCCACCGTCTTGGGACCGATACCCTCGATGGCTTCGAGCTGCTCCGGCGTCATGTCCGCCAGCGCTTCCACAGTGCTTATACCGGCCGCGCTCAGCTTCTCGATCAGCCCTTCACCCAGGCCCGGAACGTTCTCCAGAGGTGTAGTAGCGGTGCCCACCAGAGCGGACATTTGCAATTCGACTTCCTGGCGCTTCTCTTCCTCGCTCTTGATATCAATCTTCCAGCCGAGAAGCTTGGCTGCCAGCCGGACATTCTGTCCCTTCTTGCCGATGGCGAGCGAAAGCTGGCTGTCGTCCACCACCACTTCAAGATGTTTGTCGGCGGAATCCACCACGGTCACACGGCTTACCTTGGCCGGCTGCAACGCCTTCTCCGCGAAGGTCACCGCATCTTCGTGGTACTCGATGATGTCAATCTTCTCGCCGCGCAACTCGCGGATGATGGATTGCACCCGCATGCCCTTCATGCCGACGCAGGCGCCTACCGCATCCACATCCTTGTCTTTCGACATGACCGCGATCTTGGTGCGCTCACCTGCCTCGCGCGCGATCGCCCGGATTACGACCGTCCCGTCATAGATTTCCGGAACTTCAGTCTGGAACAGGTGCTGCACCAGTTCGGGTGCGGCCCGTGAAACCACGACGGCCGGCCCTTTCGAGGCTCGCTCCACCCGCGCGATCACCACCCGAACGCGCTCGCCCATGGCGAACGATTCCAGTCGCGACTGCTCTTTCCGCGGCATGCGTGCTTCAGCTTTGCCGATGTCGAAGATCACATCCGGCCCTTCGATACGCTTTACCGTAGCGTTCACGATTTCAGCCACGCGGCCGATGTACTCGTTGTAAACCGTGTCGCGCTCAGCTTCACGTACCTTCTGGAAGATGACCTGCTTCGCCAGTTGCGCAGCAATGCGTCCGAGAATGCCTTCTGTCTGCTTGTTGATCTGAAGCTCGCCGCCCAACTCGACGTTGGGATTGATCTTGCGCGCGTCATCCAAAGTGACCTGCAGGACGGGATCTTCCACCTGCTCTGGAGTCTCAACAATTGTCTTCACCGCAAATGCGCGGATCTTGCCGGTTTCCTTGTCCAGTTCGGCGCGCAGGTTTTCCTGCGTCTTGTAATACTTGCGCGTAGCGACAACAATGGCATCTTCCACCGCACTCACAACAATCTGCGGATCAATGCCTTTTTCCCGGCTCAGCGCGTCAATCGTGTTATAGAGCTCACTTGCCATAGATAAACCGACCTCGGACCTCGGACTTCAGACCTCGGACAAATCCCACCATGCGGAATCCAGTTGTAGCGGCCGACGTCTGAGGTCCGACGCCCGAGGTCCGCCTTTAGATTTCCGGAACCAGGTTCGCCTTCTCGACGTTTTTCAAGTCAATTTCCAGCTTCGGCGCAACGCCTTCTTCCGGACGACGCTTTTTTCTGGCGGCGTTCAGGTCCAGCGTCAAGCGACCGTGCTCAAAACTCTCCAACCGGCCTTCAAAGTGGCGATTGCCGTTGACCGGTTGCTGCGTGGTCAACTTGATCCGGCTTCCGGTGAAGCGCTCGTAGTCCGCTGGACGAAGTAATTTTCTGTCCAGCCCCGGAGAAGAAACCTCCAGCGTGTAAGAACCAGAAATTGCATCCTCAACATCGAGGATCGTGCTCACTTCGCGGCTCACGTTCACACAGTCTTCGTGCGTGACCCCGGCAAGCTTGTCAATCACGATGCGCAGCATGCGGGCCTTGCCCCCGCCGCGCAGCTCGACTTCTACAACCTCGAGCCCGCTGGAAGCAGCCACCCGCTCCGCAATTTCTCGAACCTTGTCAATCTCAAGTGCCATGAAACCAATAGCTTACGGCCAATTTTTCAATTCCAAAACGGGCCTAAACTAAAAAGTGGGCTTGCGCCCACTGGTGTGTCTCGCCACGTGCTGGTAACTACACAACAGTTCCAGCTATCAATATACGCCGCAGGGAACCAAAAGACAAACCTGCCCGGAGCGCGATTGAGGCACTTTCGGGTGTGCCAGTTTGAAATTCCCGGCTCTCCAACCCGGCGTCATGCTGAGCTTGCGAAGCATCTGGCGTGGGGCACATTTGCGCCTGCCCACTGCGTGCCGCTACGCGCCGGATCTCCGAACTGGGGAGGGGTTTCAAAGCGAGCGGTGCATCACTCGCCGCCACGGATTTGCCTGAACATCAAAGCGTCTCTAGAATGGAAACCTAACCCGCACGTCCGAGAAAACTTATGATCCATTTTCCTGTCCCTGAAGCACTCACTTTCGACGACGTGTTGCTGCTGCCGGCGCGCTCCGACGTTGTTCCCGCATTGGCCAACACTCAGACCCAGCTCACACGCAATATCAAGCTGAACATTCCCATCATTAGCGCCGCCATGGACACAGTCACGGAATCGCATATGGCGATTGCGCTGGCCCAGCAGGGCGGAATCGGGATCATCCATCGCAACCTGACTCCGGAGCAGCAGGCCAATGAAGTGGACAAAGTGAAGCGCTCGGAAAGCGGCATGATCGTGGACCCGGTCACCATGTCGCCGGATGCGAAAGTTTCCGATGCTCTTGAGATGATGCGCAAATACAAAATCTCTGGCGTGCCCATCACCAAGAACGGAAAACTTGTCGGCATCCTGACCAATCGCGACCTGCGCTTTGAGACCCGCTTCGATATTCCCATCAGCAAGGTGATGACCAAGGAAAATCTCATCACCGTCCCCGTGGGCACCACGCTCGAAGACGCAGAGAACATTCTGCACGAACATCGCGTAGAGAAATTGCTGGTGGTTGACGACAACTACAACCTCAAGGGCCTGATCACGGTCAAAGACATCCAGAAAAAGCTGAAGTATCCGAATGCGGCAAAAGACTCTCAGGGCCGGCTGCGAGTGGGAGCGGCCATCGGCGCTACCGGCGACTTCCTCGAACGCGCTCAGGAAATGGTGAAGTGCAAAGTTGACCTGCTCGCCATCGACAGCGCGCACGGACACTCCAGTCGCGTGCTCGATGCCATCAAAATGGTGAAGTCAAAGCTTCCCGAGGTCGACCTGATCGCAGGGAACGTCGGGACTTTCGACGGAGCCTGTGAACTGGCCCGGGCTGGCGCCGACGCCATCAAAGTTGGCATTGGTCCGGGATCGATCTGTACAACGCGAGTCGTCACCGGAGCGGGCATGCCGCAGATGACAGCCATCGCGGAAGCCTACCGCGCCACCAAAGATTCCGGCATTCCGATCGTCGCCGATGGCGGCATCAAGTACTCGGGAGACATCACGAAGGCCCTCGCCGCGGGCGCAGCCGGGGTCATGATCGGTTCGCTTTTTGCCGGCACCGACGAGAGTCCCGGCGAATTGATTCTCTATCAAGGCCGCTCGTTCAAATCATATCGCGGCATGGGTTCGCTGGGCGCCATGGCCTCGGGTTCGAGCGAGCGCTATTTTCAGAACACCGATGGAGACGCGTCGAGCGCGATGTCCGGTGGTCCGGACGACGCCAATCGTTTGGGGAAACTGGTTCCCGAAGGCATCGAAGGACGCGTTCCCTACCGCGGCTCCGTCGCCATGATCGTGCACCAGATGGTCGGAGGCTTGAAGTCCGGCATGGGTTACTGCGGCTGCGCCACTATTCCAGACTTGTTGCAGAAGACGCGCTTCGTGCGTATCAGCGGGGCCGGCCTGCGCGAGAGTCACGTGCACGATGTGATGATCACTCGCGAAGCGCCGAATTATGCGGTGGAGTAAGGCCGGGAAAGCCGCGCTTGAACCCAGCCCAAAAGCACCTTCTCAAGACCTGGATCGCGGCGCTTTTATGGCTCGGCCTCATCGTGGGTGAGTCCACGAACTTCGCCTCGGCCGAACACACCAGCCGAATTCTCTACCCGCTGCTGCACTTTCTTTTTGGGCTGCAGCCCGCTCACTTTCCCGTCTGGCATTTCTTTATACGCAAGTCAGGCCACTTCATCGGCTACTTCACGCTCAGCTGGCTTCTGTTCCGCGCCTGGCGCGACACCTTTCCATTCCCCGGCAACCGGTGGTCAATGCAGTGGGCGCGAATTTCTTTTTTCATGACTGCCCTGGTGGCGTGTCTCGACGAGTGGCATCAGAGTTACATTCCCAGCCGGACTGGAAATCTTCACGACGTGCTGCTGGACAGTACCGCAGCACTCATCGCGCAGATAGTCCTGTACGTGGTTCTGCACAGAAGAACGTTGGACGCCAGTCCGCAGCTCAAAGCTTACTGAGGCGGTCGTCAGTCGTCGGTCTTCAGTCGTCAGCCTCTTGGATTTCCTTTGCGAACTTTGCGGCTTTTCTTTGCGTCCTTTGCGGTTAAGATTTTTGACCGATCGCCGGCAGGTTCAAACTCTTTACCGCAAAGAACGCAAAGGAAGCCGCAGAGTTCGCAAAGGAAATCCAAGAGGCTGACGACTGAAGACCGACGACTGACGACTGCTTTCAATACATCGAATCGTACTTGGTAACGACCCACTCCCCGTCTTTTCTCTCCAGCGTTACCGAGAACAGCTCTTTGTACGTCCCCTTCTGACCAGGAGCGTTGCGACGTTTCCCGAGGTAGCGAAGGATGCGCAAAGGCGGCGTATCTTCCCAATCCGCGACCTCCCACGAGATCAGCGGATGCTGGGCCTCGGAGTCGCAGATAAAGGCGGCGTATTTCTTCCTATAGTCCTTGGTCCAATCCGCCAGCTCCTGCTTGCAGTTCCCGTCACGCATGCTGCGGATAAACTTCGCCGCCTCACGCTCCGAAGTGCGGTCCCGCAGCGGATTCAGCGAAATGGAATTCGGTATTCCGGACAAAGGATCGCGGTCCAGTGAACGATCGAGCACCGGACCCTGGCCATTCAGGTGAACCAGGTAGCCAAAGAAAACGATCAGCAGCAGGACCCCTGCTGCCACTGCAATTCCGATTTGATTGCGCGAAAACTCCATGGGCCTCACCCCAGTCTAGCGTGAGGACAGGCGAGGGCAAGATTACGGCGGATAGACTCCAGAGGACATGTACAAGTGGGGCAAAACGGAGGGGCTGTGTAGTCGCAGAGTCTTCGATCGTAAGCCAAATCGCGACTGGCTGACGACCGAAGACTGACGACCGACGACTGCAGTTCTACTCTTTATCTTCCTTGACCTTGTCAGCGCCTTCGGCATGGTCAGCGGGATGCTCAACTCCCTGCTGCGCCTCGGCTTCTTCCATGGCTCGCTTGGCCTCTTCGGCGCGCTTGGAACGAGCCACGGCTCGCTTCTCGCGCTTTTCCTCCTGCAGCTTTTCGCTGCCGAGGAGTTCGACGAATGCGGTGTCGGCGCCATCGCCCTTGCGCCAGCCGGCGCGGACGATGCGGAGGTATCCACCTTCGCGGTCTCCGAAACGGGGAGCGATGGTGTCGAACAGCTTGTCGACAGCGGCGCTCGTCATGAGGTAGGCGATGGCCTGGCGGCGCGCAGACAGATCGCCGCGCTTGCCGAGCGTGATCATCTTCTCGACCAGCGGACGCAGCGCCTTGGCCTTGGGCACGGTAGTCTCAATTCGTTCTTCGAGGATGAGCGAAGTCACCAGGTTTCGCAGCAATGAGCGGCGATGGCTGGTGTTACGTCCCAGTTTCCATCCTGCTACTTTGTGACGCATCGTGATTCCTTCAGTTTCTGGTTTCTAGTTTCTAGGTTTCCGGTTCTGGTTTCAGGCGCCCCGAATCAATATCGTCAGGGAAAACCGGAAACAAGAAACTGGGTGGCGCAGCGCGCCACCCCGAAACTGTTTATAGATCGTTGTCCGGACCGTACGCGGATGCCGGCAGAACCTGGTTCGAAGTCGGGCCGGGCACGGCATTGCCGTGCTCGTCAATCTTCATACCCAGGCTTAACCCCATCGACGACAGAATTTCCTTGATCTCATTCAGTGACTTGCGGCCGAAGTTTTTGGTCTTCAGCATTTCGGCTTCAGTCTTCTGGACCAGCTCTCCGATAGTCTGGATGTTGGCATTCTTCAGGCAGTTGTAGCTGCGCACTGAAAGCTCCAACTCTTCGACCGACCGGTTCAGGTTTTCGTTCTTGATCTCCGGCTTGCGGTCGTCGGTCGAAGTGGAAGTTTCGATGTCCTCTTCGAAATTGATGAAGATGTTCATGTGGTCTTTCAACAGCTTCGCTGCCAGGCCGATGGAATCAGCCGGGGTGATGGAGCCGTTGGTCCACACTTCGAGAGTCAGCTTGTCGTAGTCGGTGATCTGTCCCAGACGCGCAGCCTCCACGGTATAGTTGCACTTGCGCACCGGAGAATGCACGGAGTCGATGGGAATGAAACCGATGCCGAGATCTTCGTCGAAGTTCTTGTCCGCCGAAACGTAGCCGCGGCCGCGCTTGAGGCGCATTTCCATGTCCAGCTTGCCACCCTCGCTGACGGTCGCGATGTAGACGTCTTTGTCGAGCACTTCGACATCCGCATCCGCTTCGATCATCCCGGAGGTGACTACGCCGGGCTGGTCGCTGCGCAGGTAGATCGCCTTGGGAGCATCGCCCGCCAATTTGAACGGAATCTGCTTCAGGTTGAGGATGATGTCGGTAGCGTCTTCTACGACGCCGGGAATCGACTGGAACTCGTGCAGTACGCCTTCAATCTTCACCGCGGTGACCGCAGCGCCTTCGATCGAAGAAAGCATGACACGGCGCAGGCCGTTGCCGATGGTGGTACCGAAGCCGCGTTCAAACGGCTGGGCCCAGAAGATGCCGTACTTGTCGGTTAAGGTTGAAGTGTCTACTGCGAGGCGTTTGGGTTTTTGAAATCCCTTCCAAAGCATTACGTTGTTCTCCTTCGGCCGTGTGGCTCAGTCCTGACATCCCTGAACAGGTCCGTGTTTCATTCAGGTCAAGCGTCAAAGACAGGCTGATCTGGCTCGAATTGTTGGGACCAGTCGTCTGGTCGTCAGTCATCGGTCGTCAGCCAAGCGCTTGCTGCCGACTGAAGACCGACGACTGATGACTATTTGCTGTACAACTCCACAATCAACTGCTCGTTGACCGGCAGGTTGATATCTTCGCGTTTGGGCAAGGCCAAAACTTTACCTTTGTAATTGTCGCGATCAATCTCCAGCCAGTTCGGCGCGTTTTGGTGGCTGGCAAATTCCTTCGCCGGCTCCAGGATGGGCAGCTTCTTGCTGGATTCGCGGATCGCGATCTCTTCGCCCACGCTCACTTGGTACGAAGGAATGTTCACCTTGTGTCCATTCACATGGACATGGCCGTGACGCACCAGTTGGCGCGCCTGGCGGCGGGACATTCCAAAGCCAAGACGGTAAACCACGTTGTCCAGCCGTCGCTCCAGCTGTTGCAAGAGCATTTCGCCGGTGACGCCCCGGGTGCGCGCCGCCTTCTCGAAGTAGTTGCGGAACTGGCTTTCCTGGGTGAAATAGATGCGCTTGGCTTTCTGCTTTTCGCGCAACTGCAGACCGTAGCCAACGATTTTGGCTTTGCGGTCTTTGCCATGCTGTCCAGGAGCGAAGTTACGCTTTTCGATGGGACATTTATCGCTGAAACACTTTGTGCCTTTGAGGAACAGCTTCATGCCCTCGCGGCGGCAGAGACGACAGACGGGATCGGTGTAACGGGCCAAGTTATTTCTCCTTATTAGATGACCGGTTTACAGGTTTGGCTTCACCCTTCGTCCCGGACCAAAATCAGCGTTTAGCTCTTAGCCATTGGCCTTTAGCTAAAGGCTAAAAGCTAAGGGCTAAAAGCTCGTCTTTATACTCTTCTCCGCTTCGGCGGACGGCAACCGTTGTGCGGAATCGGAGTCGAGTCTTTAATGTTGCGCACTTCAATACCAGCCGCAGCCAAAGCACGAATCGCGGATTCACGTCCCGAACCAGGGCCGCTTACCCGCACTTCAACGCTACGCACACCGTGGTCACGCGCCATGCTGGCGGCGTTCTGAGCGGCCTGCTGAGCGGCAAATGGAGTGCCTTTACGCGATCCGCGGAAACCCAGCGAACCGGAACTCTTCCAGGCCAGCACGTTCCCCGCCTGGTCGGCGATAGTTACAATCGTGTTGTTAAACGAAGCCTGGATGTGGGCAATGCCGTGCGGTACGTGCTTCCGCTCCTTCTTCTTGAAGGTTTTCTTCTTGCCCTTTTTATCCGGCGCCGCTGCTCCGGTTCCCGCTGCCGCTGGTGCTGCTGCTTTTGCCATATTAGCTTTTAGCTCCTGGCTTTTAGCTTCTAGCTAGGAGCTAGAAGCTGACCTTCTAAGTTTTTGCCGCCGATTTCTTCTTGGCCGCCACAGTTCCCTTGCGCGGACCCTTGCGAGTGCGGGCGTTTGTGTGCGTCCGTTGTCCGCGGACCGGCAAGTTCCGGCGATGGCGATAGCCGCGGTAGGAACCGATTTCGATGAGCCGCTTGATGTTCATCGAAACTTCCTTGCGCAGGTCGCCCTCGACCAGGCCCTCGGCTTCGATCACCTGGCGGATGCGATTGACTTCGTCCTCGCCCAGGTCCTGGATCTTTTTCATCGGGTCGACGTTGGCCGCGTCCAGAATGCGGGCCGAGCGCGAGTTGCCGATGCCGTAGATATAAGTCAGCGCGATGTTCGTCCGTTTGTTGCGCGGAAGATCGACGCCTGCAATGCGTGCCATAGTGCTCCTCTAGTCTTCTAACCTTGACGCTGCTTGTGCTTGGAAACAACGCAGATAACCCGCACCACACCCTTGCGGTGGATGACCTTGCACTTGTCGCAGATTTTCTTTACCGACGCTCTTACTTTCATAACCCAGTCCTTTGGTCGTCAAGCCGGGCCCTGCCCGGCCTGACCGGGTCAGAGACCCGGTCCCACACAGCTATTTATAGCGATACACAATGCGCCCGCGGTTTAGGTCGTAAGGCGAAAGCTCGACTGCGACCTTGTCGCCGGGCAGAATGCGGATAAAGTTCTTGCGCATCTTTCCCGAGACATGCGCCAGCACCTGGTGCTTGTTCTCCAGTTCAACCTTGAACATGGCATTCGGCAACGGTTCTACGACCGTCGCCATCACTTCAATCGCGTCCTCTTTGCTCATCGACTCCTTAAAATCAGCTCTTAGCTCTTGGCTCTTAGCTAAAAGCCAAGAGCTAAAGGCTAATAGCTGCCTTACTGCGTCAAAATCATCGGGCCATCTTTGGTGACCGCCACACAATGCTCGAAGTGTGCGCTGTAACTGCCGTCTGCGGTTACGGCGGTCCACTTATCGTCGAGGACCCGGGTTCCGGGACTGCCGGAGTTCACCATGGGCTCGATCGCCAGCACCATACCTTCGCGCAAGCGCGCACCGTGGCCGCGCGTCCCGTAGTTCGGAACCTGCGGCTCTTCGTGCAGGCGGGTCCCGATCCCATGTCCGACAAATTCGCGGACTACGCTGAAGCCGTTGGCTTCGACAAACTCCTGCACCGATGCGCCAACATCACCTACTGCGTTACCGATCCGCGCCGCTTCAATGCCACGGTACAACGATGCCTCGGTGACTTCCAGCAACTTGGTCAACTCGGGGGTAATCGAACCGTCCACCGGGACCGTGATGGCGGCATCACCGTAATAGCCGTCGAGAACTACGCCGCAATCGATCGAGACAATGTCTCCAGCCTTCAACACTCTTTTCTCTGAAGGAATGCCGTGGACAATCTCTTCATTGATCGAAGTGCAAAGCACGCAGGGATAATCGAAATATCCCTTGAACGCTGGCTTCACGTTCAGATCTTTAATCTTCTGCTCGGCCGCGCGCTCCAGGTCCATCGTAGTCGCGCCCGGCACTACCAGGGTGCGAACATGATTCAGAACTTCGCGGACGATGCCGCCGCTACGCCGCATCTTCTCAATCTCAGCCGCCGATTTGCAGACAATCGCCATTCGTTACTTTTCACCTGCCGGCACGCCGCGCTGGCTCTCGATCACTTTAAAAATCTGCTCCGTGACCTCGTTGACCGGCAGGTCACCATTTACCGAAACCAGTCGCCCTTTACGCGCGTAATATTCGGCTACAGGCTTGGTCTGCAGTTCGTAGGCCGCCAGCCGTTCCCGTATGACGTCTTCACGGTCATCGTCACGGGTCACCAGCGTGGAACCATCAACATCACAGCGATCAGCGACACGGGGTGGCTGGGAGTAGACGTTATAGATCCGTCCACAGACGGGGCAAGAACGGCGTCCAGTAATCCGGCGTAACAACTTATTATAATCCACGTTAATTCGGATCACAATGGGCAGGCACTGCTCGCGTTGCCCTTTTTCAAAGAACTCGTACTCCAGAAACGCATCCAGCCATCCGGCCTGGGCCGGATTCCTGGGGAAAGCCATCAAGAATGAAGCCGCGCTCGCAGTCTTCCTGCCTTAAGCGCTGCGCCACCATGTCATACATCAGGTCGTCGGGAACCAGTCCGCCCCGCGCCATTACATCCTTGGCCGCCAACCCAAGCGCCGTCCCGCGCTGTACATTGTCCCGAAGCAGGTCTCCCGTCGAAATCTGCGGGATCTTGTAGCGTTCGACGATCTGCTTGGCCTGCGTACCCTTGCCCGCACCCGGAGAGCCGAGCAGAATCACAGGTCCGATGCCGCGCGAGGTTGCCTCCGCCATCGAACTGGTCCTCCCGCCTCCCGATTGCAATTTCACTTCAACCAGCTCGACGACTGTTGAACTCGCTTAACTTCTTCTCTCAAAACCGCGTTCTTGCCACTGCGGCACGAGCGAGGGCGCTCGCGCCTACATTTAAGACCAAGTCCGGCGGCCGCGGATGCGTCCGCTGCGCGGCGTGAAGCCGTCGTAGTGGCGCATCACCAGCTGGGCTTCGATCTGCGTGACCGTGTCCATGGCTACGCCGACCACGATCAGCAGCGACGTTCCGCCGAAATAAAAATTCACTCCCAGTCCGTTGGTCACCCAGGTAGGCAACCGCTCGAAAAACGTACCAATCGGCCCGTACAGATGGTTCAAGTGAATGCCGGTGATCATCCATTCCGGAATGAACGAGATGATGATCAGGTAAAGCGCTCCAACCAGCGTGATCCGGGTCAGGATCTCATTGATGTGGTCCGCGGTACGCTTGCCGGGACGGATCCCAGGAATAAATCCGCCATACTTCCGCATGTTGTCCGCAACCTCGTTGGGGTTGAAGACAATGGACACGTAGAAATAGGCGAAGAAGATGATGCCCACGGCATAGAGGAACGTGTACAGCGGTTCGCCCCATCCCAGATTGCGGATCAGCTCTCCGAAATAGCGATTGTTGCGCAGGCTGTAGCCCACCGTCTGCGGCAAGAGTCAGAATGGACGACGCGAAAATCACCGGCATGACGCCGCCGGAGTTCACCCGCAAAGGCAGGTGCGTAGACTGTCCGCCCATCACCTTGCGCCCGACAACGCGCTTGGCGTACTGCACCGGAATCCGGCGCTCGCAGCGCTCCACGTAGACGATGAAGGCGACAACCAGTACCATGACGCCGATCAGCAGGATGGTCGCCGGCGCGGTAAATACTCCCCAGGCATCGGTGCGGACCTTGTCGAAAAGGTCGATGATGCCGCGCGGCAGGCCGACCACGATGCCGGCAAAGATCAGCAGCGACATGCCGTTGCCGACGCCACGCTCGGTGATCTGCTCGCCCAGCCACATGATGAAGGCGCTGCCCGTGGTCAGGGTCAGCATGGTCATCAGGATGAACGCCGGGCCGGGATGGACAACAAAATCTCCGCTGCGTTGCAGCTGCCAGGCAATACCGAATGACTGGACCGAAGCCAGAATCACGGTCAGATAACGCGTCCACTGCGTGATCTTCTTGCGGCCGAGTTCACCTTCTTTTTGCAGCTTGGCCAGGGCTCATACACCACCGTCAGCAACTGCAAAATGATCGACGCCGTGATGTAGGGCATGATGCCCAGAGCAAAAATCGTCAAACGGCGGAGCTGCCCGCCGGAAAAGAGGTCGACAAACCCCAGCAGGCTGCCTTTGTTCTGCTCGAAGAATTGCTGCAGCTTGTCGGCATTCACGCCGGGCGTGGGAATGTGCCCGCCCAGGCGATACACCGCCAGCAAACCAAGCGTGAACAAAATGCGCTTGCGCAGGTCCGGGATACGAAAGACGTTTGCCAGTTTCTCCAGCATGGGCTACAGGACCTCGAACTTACCGCCGGCCTTGGTGATCTTTTCCTGGGCCGATTTGGAAAATTTGTGCGCATACACCGTGAGCGCCACGGTCAACTCACCGTCGCCCAGCACCTTCACCGGATGCTTGCCCTTGATCACTCCTGCTTTGCGCAGTACATCGGGGGTTATGTTGGTTTCGCCCAACTCAACCAACTTCTCCAGATTCACGATGTTAAATTCCTGGCGAAAGATGTTGGTGAATCCGCGTTTCGGCATGCGGCGATGCAACGGCATCTGGCCGCCTTCAAAGCCGCGCATCATGCGCGAACCGCTGCGCGAGCGCTGGCCCTTGTGTCCGCGGGTAGAAGTCTTGCCCATACCCGATCCCATGCCGCGGCCCACGCGCTTCTTGTTTGCCGTCGCCTTCTTTGGTGCGCGAATATTTGAAAGATTCATAAATAAGCTCTCAGCTGTCAGCTCTCAGCTCTGACTGAGAACTGAGAACTGGCAACTTACGACTGAATTATCTCCACCAGGTGCGGGACCTTCGCCACCATGCCGCGAATGGCAGGATTGTCCGGTCGCTCGATCACCTGGTTCAATCTTGTGAAACCCAGACCCTTGACGACCAGCTTCTGCTGCACCGGAGCGCAAATGGCCGAACGCACCCATTTCAGCTGGATCATTGCACTGCTGCCCGCATACGATTTCTTTGCCAGTTTGTTCGGCATGATTACAGTTCCTCGACCGACTTGCCGCGCATGGCAGCTACGTCGCTCTTGTTCTTCAAATGCTTCAAGCGCATCGAAACGTCGCCTTGATGACGTTGTGCGGATTGGTGGTGCCAATCGATTTCGTCAGCACATTCTGAATGCCCGCCGAAGTCATGACCGCGCGGACCGCGCCGCCGGCAATCACTCCCGTACCTTCAGGAGCGGGCTTCAGCAGCACCCGGCCTGAACCGTAGCGTCCCAGCACCAGGTGCGGAATGCTGGTCTGCGTCAGGTTGACCCGCATCAGGTTCTTCTTCGCGGACTCGATCCCCTTGCGAATCGCCTGGGGAACTTCCTTCGCTTTCCCCGAGCCATAACCGACGACCGCAGCGCTCGGATCTCCCACCACGACCAGGGCCGCGAAGGACAGGTTCTTTCCGCCCTTCACCACTTTGGTCACGCGGTTGATCGAGACCACCTGGTCTTTCAGCTGGTAGGTATTCGCGTCAAGCTTCTTAATCACAGTTGGCATTCTTTAAGCTCTCATTTCCCAATTCGCAGATCTGCAATTCTTAGAACTGAAGTCCGGCTTCGCGGGCGGAATCAGCCAGGGCCTTGACCCGTCCGTGATAAATGTAGCCGCCACGGTCGAACACAACTTTCTCGATCCCCTTGGCCTTGGCGCGCTCGGCAATGTTTTTGCCCACACTCTTGGCCGCGGCCACGTTGCCACCAGTGGCGTTTTTGCCTTCGGCGGAGTTGGCGGAAACCAGGGTTGCGCCTTTGTGGTCGTCAATCAACTGAACGTAGATATGGTTCAACGAGCGATACACATTCAGCCGCGGCCGCTCGGCCGTGCCGAGGACCTTCTTGCGGATGCGCTTGTGTACATGCCGCCGATTTGTATTTTTCGATGTCCGTGTAAGCATTTTTCAGTCCTCGGTCGTCAGTCGTCGGTCGTCAGCCAATCCGCTCTCGCAGTGACTGATACCTGCACGACTGCTCTTGCTCCGTCATCAGCTCGATCCCAGACGTTGAGCGCTTGGCTGACGACTGAAGACCGACGACTGACGACTATTTAGCTCCTGTCTTACCAACCTTCTTCTTCAACCGCTCGCCGGCGTAACGTACGCCCTTGTTCTTGTACGGATCGGGCGGCCGCAGGCTGCGCATTTCGGCGGCGACTTGTCCAACTTTTTGGCGATCGATGCCGGTGACGCTCAGCTTGGTCTGCTTGGGGTCGACCGTCGCTTCAATCCCGACCGGCAACGGATATTCGATCGGGTGCGAGTATCCCAGGCTGAAGACCACCGTGTTCTTGCCCTTGAGCTCAGCGCGATATCCGATGCCGACAATTTCCAGCTCGCGAGTCCATCCCTTGGTGACGCCTTCGACGGCGTTGTTGACCAAAGCGCGAGCCAGCCCATGGACAGCGGCCTGCGAATCGTTCTCGCGGATCGCGACCAAATTGCCATCCTGCTGCTGCATGGTGATGCCGCGAGGCAACTGCGTATCCAGCTTGCCCTTGGGCCCCTGCACGTTCACCATGTCGCCTTCAATTTTGACCGCAACCCCCTTGGGGAGCGGAATCGGTTTTCTTCCAATTCTTGACATAGATCAGCTCTTAGCCTCTAGCTGTTAGCTCTTAGCTTGTTACCCATCGCTCTGTATCCCTCGGTCTTTGGCTAAAAGCTAAAGGCTAAGAGCTAAGAGCTGGTTTTCAACTACCAAATCTCGCACAACACTTCGCCGCCTACACCCTGCTTGCGCGCCTGGCGTCCGGTCATGACTCCGCGCGGCGTGGTCAGGATATTGATCCCCAGTCCACCGAGGACGCGCGGAATTTCGCTGCGCCGCACATAGACCCGGCAACCCGGCCGGGAGACGCGCTCCACGTTCGAGATCGCGGCTTCGTTGTTGTTGCCGTACTTCAAATAAATGCGCAGGAGCTTGTGGCCTTCCTCCTCCGCCGGCTTGAAATTGGAGATGTAGCCTTCCTCTTTGAGGATGCGGGCAATCTCCAACTTCAGCTTGGAGGCAGGAATGTCAACTTTCTGGTGGCGGGCGCGTATCGCGTTGCGAATGCGCGTCAGCATGTCTGCGACCGGATCGGTCAAATTCATCGTCTGCTTCTCCTCCGCCGCCCGTTTGCTTCGGCCGAACCTGCACTGCACCGAAGAACCCGCGGCGACGCTTCCAACCTGTTACCCGAAGCTTGACTGCTCAAGCCCGGGTGCCCCATCCTTGCGCGTCCTTTGCGCAAGGGTGGGAGATCCATTACTGACTCCCTACCAGGACGACTTCGCGACCCCGGGAATCTCTCCACGCAACGCCAGGCCGCGGAAACACAGCCGGCAAATTCCAAACTTGCGCAGATAGGCGCGCGGGCGTCCACACAGTTTGCAGCGGTTATGACGGCGCGAGGAAAACTTCAACTTCGGCTCCTTGCCTCGCGCTTTGTCAAACTTCGCTTCGATCTTTGCGTCTTTTACTCTTTTTGCTGTAGTCAATTTACTTTCAGCTCCCAGCTTCCGGCGTCAGCTCTAAGCTGTCAGCCATCAGCTCTCAGTTAAGACTCTTTGCAACTACGGACGGAACGGCATTCCCAGGTGCTTCAACATCACGCGCGCCTGGTCGTCATTCGCCGCAGTGGTCACGATGGTGACGTTCATTCCCTTGGTCTTGTCTACCCGGGAATAATCAATCTCCGGAAAAATCAGCTGGTCGTGCAGCCCCAGCGTGTAGTTGCCACGCCCGTCAAACGATTTGGTCGAAACTCCCTTGAAGTCGCGCACCCGAGGCAGCGCCACGTTCAACAGCCGATCCAGAAACTCCCACATGCGGTCGCCCCGCAGGGTCACCATGGCGCCGATAGCTTGTCCTTCACGCACCTTGAAGGCGGCAATGGATTTCTTGGCCTTGGTCGTAACCGGCTTCTGTCCAGTGATCTGGCCCAATTCGTTGACCGCGGGATCAAGAATCTTGGCGTTCTGCGTAGCCTCGCCGATACCCATGTTGACCACAATCTTGTTGATGTGGGGGACCGCCATGGGGTTCTTGAGATCGAATTCCTTCATCAGCGCCGGAGCAACTTCAGCCTTGAAGCGGCTCTTGAGCCGCGGCGTCTCCTTCGCGGCATGATGCGCCTGCGCCGGCTTCGCCTCCTGCTGCTGCTTTTCGCCTTGTCTCTCTCTTTTTTCTTTTGCCATTTGCTTGCGTTGCCTTCTCTCACGGTGTCGGATTGTTGGGTTCAGCTTTTAGCTTTTGGCCTTTAGCTCTGAAATTCCAACGTCTACCGCTGCGTGAGTTCTTCCAAAATTGTGAACACTGTGGGCCCTGGCTAAAAGCCAAGAGCTAACAGCTAAAAGCTATTTATCCAGCGTCGCCCCGCACTTGCGGCACACCCGAACTTTGCGCTCGCCCTGGAACTCGTGTCCGATGCGTACTGGACGCTTGCAGCTGGGACACATGAGTCCAACGTTCGAAATCGCGATCCGGCTTTCCTGCTCGGCGATTCCGCCCTTTACGTTGCGCTGCGGATTGGGACGCACGTGCTTCTTCACCAGCATGACGTGCTCCACCAGGATCTTGGCGTCGTTGGGAAAAATGCGCAGTACGCGGCCTTCTTTTCCCTTGTCGCGCCCGGTGATCACTCGCACCGTATCGTTGCGGCGCAGGTCCACTCGCTTATTTGCTCTCTCGACTGTCTTCATAAGAACCCTTACCTAATTGCTCAATTACTAAATTTCCCAATTACTCGATGCGTTACAGAACTTCTGGCGCCAGCGAAACAATCTTCAAGAATTTGCGCTCGCGCAGTTCGCGGGCAACCGGTCCGAAGACGCGGGTCCCTACCGGCTCGCCGGCGTCGTTGATGAGAACGGCGGCGTTGCTGTCAAAGCGGATGTAGGTACCGTCGCGGCGCCGATGTTCTTTGCGGGTGCGCACGATGACCGCCTTCACCACTTTGCCCTTCTGCACCTGGCCTTCCGGGGCCGCCTCTTTCACGCTGGCGGTGATGACGTCACCCAGTCCGGCATTCAGCCCGGTCGAACCTCCGAGCGGCAGAATCATCTGCAGCTTGCGGGCGCCGGAGTTGTCGGCGACCTCGAGCATCGATCTCATCATCACAGCCATAATCGGATCTCCTCTGCGCCCTTCGGCCTAGCTGGCTTCAGGAAGCGTGGCTTCCGGCAGCAACGCCGCCTGCCGTACCACTTCCTTCAGCCGCCAGCGCTTCAACTTGGACAGCGGACGCGTTTCTTCAAGGCGCACCACATCGCCCACGCGGGCAACATTCTTTTCGTCGTGAGCGTAGAACTTCTTGGCTTTCGCGACCACGCGCTTGTAGAAAGGATGGGCCTTCTTGCGCACCACCTGTACCACGATGGTCTTGTGCATGCGGTTCGAGACCACCTCGCCGACTACGATCTTGCGCCGTCCCGCGTCTTGTGGCTCGGTTGCGGATTGTGTCTTGGTTTCAGCCATCTACTTTTTCTCCGTTCCGCCGACGGCGGCCAGCTCGCGTTCGCGCGCGATGGTCTTTACCCGCGCAATGTCCCGGCGCAGGCCGCGAATCTTCTTGAGGCTCTCGGTCTGTCCCATGTTGAGCTGGAACTTCAACTTGAAGAGCTGGTCGCTCAACTCGCGCTCCTGCGAGACCAGTTCTTCAGCCGTCAAGGTTCCGTACTTTTTCCGATTTCATATCAGTTCTCAGTTCTTTGTTCTTTGTTTCGAGTGCGGTTTCTAGTGCGCGCCTTCGCGCTTCACAAATACGGTCCGCAAGGGCAGCTTGTGCGAAGCCAGACGCATGGCTTCGGTAGCGTCCTGCTGCGTGACCCCTTCCATCTCAAACAGGATCTTGCCCGGCCGCACCACCGCCACCCAGTGATCGGGCGCGCCTTTGCCTTTACCCATACGGGTTTCAGCCGGCTTCTTGGTGACCGGCTTGTCCGGGAAAAGACGGATCTGGATCTTGCCGCCGCGCTTGACGAACCGGGTCATGGCCACGCGTGCTGCCTCGATCTGGCGGTCGGTGATCCAGCCCGGTTCCAGTACCTTGAGGCCGAAATCGCCGAAAGCCAACTGGCTGCCGCGCCACGCTTTTCCGGTCATGCGTCCGCGCTGCTGCTTGCGGTACTTCACTTTCTTTGGCATCAACATAAAGTCAGCTCTTAGCCCTTAGCTTTTAGCTCTTAGCCAAATCCCTTAGAACGCGCCTGCTTGTTGCGGTTCGCGTTTCTTGGCCGGCAAAATTTCGCCTTTGTAGACCCAGCACTTCACTCCGATGACGCCGTAGGTGGTGCGGGCTTCGGTAAAACCGTAATCAATGTCGGCGCGCAGCGTGTGCAGCGGCAGACGTCCCTGCAGATACCACTCCGAGCGCGCGATTTCATTGCCGTTCAAACGGCCGCTTACGCGGACCTTGATGCCCTTGCATCCGAAACGCAGCGCCGAGTCTACGGCTTTGCGCATGGCGCGGCGGAAGCCGACGCGCTTTTCCAGTTGCAGCGCGATCGATTCCGAGACCAGTTGCGCATCGAGTTCGGGCTTGTGCACTTCCTGGATATCGATGTAGACCTCGCGGCCGGTGCGCTTCTGCACGTCGCCCTTGAGCTTGTCGATCTCGGCGCCCTTGCGTCCGATGATGATGCCGGGACGAGCCGTCTTGATGATGACCCGCAGCTTGTTACCGGGACGCTCGATTTCAATCGAGCTCACGCCCGCCGACTTGAGCTTGTCTTTCAGCTCATTGCGCAGCTTGACGTCTTCGAGCAACAGCTTGTCGTAATCGCGCTCCACAAACCAGCGCGACTTCCAGGGCTTGGTGTAGCCCAGCCGAAAACCATAGGGATGAACTTTTTGTCCCATTTATCTGGCTCCTACTTTCTTCTTGGCCGCCGGCGCTTTGCGCTTGGCGCCAGCCTTGGCCTTACCTCGGACCGGAGTCTTCGCGGCCGCAGCTTCTTCGCCGACCACCGTCGCCAGCCCTTCGCCGCTCTTGCCCCGCTCCGCCAATATGATCTCGATGTGAGCGATGCGCCGCACGTAACGGAAAGCCCGGCCCATCGGCGCTGGACGGATGCGCTTCATGCGCGGCCCGTCGTTGGCCACCGCGTCCTTCACATAGAGCTTGTCCACATCGACGTCGATGCCTTTTTCGCTGCTCAGATAGTTGGCATTTTCCAGCGCCGAACGCAGCAGCTTCTCCACCGTCGCCGCCACGCGCTTCTTCGTGAAGATCGAGGTATTGAGCGCATCCTCCACCCTTTTGCCCTTAATCAAATTCAGCACCAGGCGCGCCTTTTGCGGCGAGACCCGGGTGAAGCGGACTTGAGCTCGAAATTCCATGAGATGCTTCTCCTACGCCTTGGGCGCCGGCGCTGCCGGAGCCGAACCCGCCGCCGGGGTAATCGCTCCCGGACCACCAGGCACACCAGCCGGACGCGCAGCAGTTTCCGTGGCCGCCCGCATCGAGTGACCCTTGAACTGGCGGGTGAAGCTGAACTCACCCAGCTTGTGGCCCACCATGTTTTCCGTGACGTACACCGGAATAAACTTTTTACCGTTGTGTACAGCGATGGTGTGACCCACCATCTCCGGAATGATGGTCGAGCGCCGCGACCAGGTGCGCAGCACCTTCTTTTCATTACGCGAGTTCATGCCGTCCACCCGCGCTTGCAGGTAGCCATCCACGAACGGACCCTTCTTGGTTGAACGTGCCATAAAGTCAGCTTCTAGCTGTTAGCTCCTAGCTTTTAGCTAATTCCTAAACCTTCAAAACCGTCGTCCTCAATCTCTGCTCTTGTCATTCCGAACCGCTTTAGCGGTGAGGAATCTGCTTTTGCCGACGACTGAACGACTGAGGACCGACGACTGATCTTCTACTTCTTCCCTCTACGGTTCACAATGAACGCATCCGTGCGCTTGTTGTTCCGCGTCTTGTAGCCGCGTGTCGGCTGTCCCCACGGCGTGACGGGATGCCGGCCGCCTGAAGTCTTGCCTTCACCACCGCCATGCGGATGGTCAACCGGGTTCATGGAAACACCGCGGTTTACCGGACGCCGTCCCAGCCAGCGCATACGGCCAGCTTTGCCGATGGTGACGTTTTCGTGATCGAGATTGCCGACCTGTCCAATCGTCGCCATGCAATCCTGCGAAACTTTGCGAGTCTCGCCCGAAGGCAGCTTGACCAGCGCGTACTCGCCTTCCTTGGCTACCAATTGCGCCGAGCCTCCAGCCGAGCGCACCATCTGTGCACCTTTGCCAGGCTTCAGCTCAACGTTGTGGATCGTGGTGCCGGGCGGAATATTCTTCAGCGGCAACGCATTGCCCACCAGGATATCCGCTTCCGGACCGCTGACCACTTTCTGTCCGACCTTAAGCCCATCGGGCTGCAGGATGTAGCGCTTCTCGCCGTCCGCGTAGGCCAGCAGCGCGATGCGCGCGGAACGGTTGGGATCGTATTCGATCGAAGCCACCGTCGCGGGAATACCGCTCTTGTCGCGCTTGAAATCAATCAGGCGCAACTTGCGCTTGTGGCCGCCACCGCGATGCCACATGGTGGTATCGCCACTGTTGCGGCGTCCGCCACTGCGCTGCTTCGGTTCAACCAGCGGTTTATGCGGATGCCGGGTCGTAATATCGTCGTTGACCAGCGTGGTCCGGTAGCGCAACGTCTGCGTAGTCGGTCGGTATGTCTTGATTGGCATAAAAATCAACTCTTAGTCTTCGGTCGTCAGCACAATCCTTACTTCCATCGGCCCTGCTGACGACTGAAGACCGACGACTGACGACTATAAGTTCTGCGCGTACTCCGGCATCTTTTCGCCGGACCTTAAACGCACGTACGCTTTCTTCCAGTCCGGACGGTAGCCGGCGAACTTTCCCCGGCGGCGTTCTTTTCCCGGATAGGTGGCGGTACGCACCGACAACACCTTCACCTTGAAAATCGACTGCACGGCCTGCCGGATTTCGGTCTTGGTCGCGGCCGGAGCTACCTGGAAGACCAGCGTGTTCTGGTTTTCCTTGATGGCCAGGCCTTTTTCCGTGATTACCGGACGGCGAATGATCTGGTATGCGGATTTCATCAGGCGACCTCCGCCGCTTTTTCATGACGCGCCCGGCGCCGCGGAGCGCGAGTGGCCTTCTTGCTGCCCTCTTCAGGTTTCTCTTTCTGCTTGCGCTTCGACGTCGAGTTCTTCAGCGAAACCTGCAGCGCTTCAATCGCTGGCTGCGAGAAAATCGCGCGATCATAACGCAGCAGATGATACGGATGAACCGCCGTGCTATTGACCAGTTCGACGCCATCAAGATTGCGCGAACTAAGCGTCAGATTGCGGTTGCTGTCCCGTCCCGCTTCGACCAGCAAGGCTGTGGTCTCGACATTCAGCGCGTTTAACGCCTCGCGGAACAGCTTGCTCTTGGGTTCTTTCACATCGAAAGCGTTGACCACGATCAGCTTGCCGTCGGCGAACTTCGAAGCCAGAGCCGAACGCAAGGCTCCCATCAACTTCTTGCGCGGAAACGCGTAGTCATAGGAACGCGGTTGTGGTCCATGCACTGTGCCGCCATGCCGCCACAGAGGCGACCGGATAGAGCCCACGCGGGCCCGCCCCGTACCCTTCTGCTTCCACAACTTTTTGCCGGCGCCCGAGACCAGTTTCTTGTTCTTGGTAGCGTGAGTGCCGGCGCGCTGCGCGGCGCGGTAATGCTTCACCGCTTCCCACAGCAGGTCTTCGTTGACCGCGCCGAAAACTTCATCGGCCAAGTCGAACGTGCCGACCTTTTCCCCGCTCAGATTATGAATATCGATAGTTGCCATATGTCTGTTCCGTTTGTGTGGCCGACGACTGAAGACCGACGACCGACTGCTCCTAAGCCTTCTTTGCCGCTCTCTTCGCTGCCTTCAACGGATCCACCGTAGCCGCTCCTCCGAATCCGCGACGCTCTCTCGGAGGTTTCTTGGCCTTGGTGATCACCAGGTATCCACCATTCGGACCGGGCACGCTGCCTTCGACTACCAGCAGGTTCTCGTCCTTGTCGACACCGAGCACACGCAAATTGCGCTGGGTCACGCGATCCACACCCATGTGTCCCGACATGCGCATGCCCTTGAACACGCGCGAAGGGAATGCCGATGAACCGATCGAACCTGTGATCTGGAACATCGAACCGTGCGACTTGGGACCGCCAGCAAAGTGATGGCGCCGGACGACACCGGCGAAACCACGTCCCTTGCTGATGCCGACGATGTCCACAAACTTCTCGCCTTCGAAAATGTCGACCAACACTCGATCGCCGGCCTTTACCGCAACTGCCTCTTCTGCCTTCTCCACTTCGATCGGCACTTCGCGCAGGAATTTCACCGGGGGCAGGTTGTTCTTTCCCAGGTGACCCTTCATGGGCTGGGTCAGGCGCGATTCCTTCATGAACTCAACCAGACCGATCTGCGCCGCGTCATATCCGTCGCGAGTCTGGGTCTTGTGTTGCGTAATCACGCACGGACCCGCCTGCAGAACGGTGGCCGGATGCACATCGCCCTTGTCGTCGAAGAGCTGCGTCATTCCGACTTTCTTTCCCAGAATTCCGGTTACTTTTGCCATTTCAATTTTTCTCCGCGAGCTGTATCAGCTCAGGCTGACAGCTGAACGCCGACGGTTATTTGTGTTCCTTGCCAAACGCTTTAATCTCGACGTCCACGCCAGCGGGCAGATCGAGCTTCATCAAGGCATCCACCGTCTGTTGCGTGGGCTCGAGAATGTCGAGCAGACGCTTGTGGGTGCGGATCTCGAACTGTTCGCGCGACTTCTTGTCCACGTGAGGAGAACGCAGCACGCAGTACTTGTTCTTCATCGTAGGCAATGGAATCGGGCCCGCGATTTGTGCCCCAGTGCGCCGCGCGGTGTCGACAATCTCACCCGTGGACTGGTCCAGGATGCGGTAGTCGTACGCCTTCAGCCGGATACGAATTCTTTCTTTTCCAACCATGTTTCACTCTTTCGCTCTCCCGGCTCACCGGAAGAAAAGAACTGGCGGCATGTTGCGAGCCGCTTAACTGCAGCTTCTAGCTCCTAGCTATTAGCTTCTAGCTCAAACCAACTGAGAACTGAGAACCAGCAACTAATTACTGGTCTTTAAATTTCTCAGTTCGTTCCACGCAAACTTACTGAATAATCTCGCTGATGGTCCCGGCGCCTACAGTGTGCCCGCCTTCGCGGATGGCAAACCGCAAGCCCTTCTCCATCGCCACCGGCGTGATCAGCTCAATCACCAGCTGCACGTTGTCGCCCGGCATCACCATCTCAGTCGCTGCCGGCAACTCCGCCACTCCCGTCACATCCGTCGTCCGCAAGTAGAATTGCGGCCGGTAGCCTTTGAAGAATGGCGTATGTCGTCCACCTTCTTCTTTAGTCAGGATGTAGACTTCCGCCTTGAACTTGGTGTGCGGGGTGATCGATCCGCCCTTGGCCAGCACCATGCCGCGCTCCACATCTTCTTTCGCAATGCCGCGCAGCAGCAGGCCGGCATTGTCGCCTGCCAGACCTTCGTCCAGTTGCTTCTTGAACATTTCGACGCCGGTGACGACTGTCTTGCGGGTATCGCGGAAGCCGACGATCTCAACTTCTTCGCCGACTTTCACTTTGCCGCGCTCGATTCTTCCGGTCACGACCGTGCCGCGGCCCGAGATCGAGAAAATGTCTTCAATCGGCATCAGGAACGGCTTGTCCAGTTCGCGCGCCGGTTGCGGCACGCTCTTGTCCACTGCCGCCATCAGTTCGTCAATCTGCTTCTCCCACTTGGCTTCGCCGTTCAGCGCGCCCAGAGCCGACAGCCGTACCACCGGCACATCGTCGCCCGGGAACTGATACGTCTTCAGCAACTCGCGTACTTCGAGTTCAACCAGGTCAAGCAGTTCGGGATCATCCACCGCATCGCACTTGTTCAGCGCAACCACGATGTAAGGCACACCGACCTGCCGCGCCAACAGCACGTGCTCGCGCGTCTGCGGCATCGGACCATCAGTCGCAGCCACGACCAGAATTGCGCCATCCATCTGGGCCGCGCCCGTGATCATGTTCTTGATGTAATCCGCGTGGCCGGGACAATCGACGTGCGCATAGTGCCGGTTCGCCGTCTCGTATTCCACGTGCGCCGTGGCAATGGTTATGCCACGGGCCTTTTCTTCCGGCGCGTTATCGATCGAGTCAAACGACCGGAACTGGATCTTCGGGTTGTGCTTGGACAACACCTTGGTGATGGCCGCCGTCAACGTGGTCTTGCCATGGTCAATGTGACCAATCGTCCCTACGTTGCAGTGCGGCTTATTGCGCTCGAATTTCTCTTTCGCCATTTCCTACGCTCCGTCTTGGCGGACATCCTTGTCCGCGTCTTTCGTCCCTACGGGACTCGCTGTTTTGCTTCGCCTACCCGGGGCTTACGCCCCGGGCCTTAATATTTCGCCCCTTCGGGGCTGACCCGGCGCATCAACTCTTACCGCTTGGTGTTGCCTTGCGCCTTGCCGATGATCTCGTCCGCAGCACTGCGCGGCACTTCTTCGTAACGCGCAAAGTGCATCGAGTATTCGGCGCGGCCTTGCGTACTCGAACGCATGTGCGTTGCGTAACCAAACATCTCAGCGAGCGGCACAATCGCCTTGATCACCTGCGAGCCGGCGCGATGCTCCATGCCCTCGATGCGCCCACGGCGCGAACTCAGGTCGCCCATGATGGTGCCGGCATAATCTTCCGGCGTAACGACTTCCACCGCCATCACCGGCTCCAGCAGCACCGGAGAGGCCTTACGCGCAGCTTCCTTGAACGCCATCGAACCTGCGATCTTGAATGCCATTTCGTTCGAATCGACGTCGTGATAGCTGCCGTCATAGAGCGTGGCCTTCACGTCAACCATCGGATAGCCAGCCAGAATTCCGCCCTCGAGGGCTTCTTTAATGCCCTGATCGATCGGCTTGATAAATTCCTTCGGCACCGACCCGCCCGTGATGTCGTTGACGAACTCATAGCCCATGCCAGCGGGTTGCGGGTCGAGATAAATCTTGGCGTGGCCGTACTGGCCTTTGCCACCGGTCTGGCGGATGTACTTGCCTTCGGCCTCCGCGTGCCTGCGGATGGTTTCGCGATACGCCACCTGCGGTTTGCCGACGTTGGCCTCGACTTTGTACTCGCGCATCATGCGGTCGACGATGATTTCCAGATGCAACTCGCCCATGCCGCTGATGATGGTCTGTCCGCTATCCGGGTCGGTGTGGACCTTAAAGGTAGGATCTTCCTGGGCCAGCCTGGAAAGGGCCATGCCCATTTTTTCCTGATCGGCTTTGGTCTTAGGCTCGACCGCGACCGAGATCACGGGGACCGCAAAGGTGATGTTTTCAAGCGCGATGGGATGTTTTTCTTCGCAAATCGTATCGCCCGTCGAAACGTTCTTCAAACCCACCACGGCACAGATGTCGCCCGCCAGAATTTCGTTGATGTCTTCACGCTTGTTGGCGTGCATCTTGAGCAGACGGCCAATACGCTCGGAGCGTGAGCGACCGGTGTTCAGCACCGAGTCTCCAGACTTGAGCTGGCCGGAATAGACGCGAATGAAGGTCAGCTGGCCGACAAAAGGATCAGCCATAATCTTGAAGGCCAGCGCGGAAAAGGGCTCGTTGTCAGCGGGCTTGCGCGTAATCACCTCGCCGTTGTCGGGGTCGACGCCCTTTACCTCGCCCGCATCAAGCGGCGACGGCAGAAAATCCACCACCGCATCAAGCAGCGGCTGTACGCCCTTGTTCTTGAATGCGGTGCCGACCACAACCGGGAACACTTTTAAAGCGATGGTTGATTTGCGCAGCGAAGCTCGCAGTTCGGCGGGAGAAATGGTCTCTCCTTCAAGGAACTTGTGCAGCATTTCGTCGTCATTTTCGGCGACAGTTTCGACCAGCGCGGCGTGGAAGGCTTCGGCTTTTTTCTGCAGCTCGGCGGGGATTTCGCCGGTGATGTACTCGGCGCCAATGGTGTCATTTTCCCAGAGAATCGACTTCATCTCAATGAGGTCAACTACGCCTCTAAACTTGTCTTCTTGTCCGATGGGAATCTGGATCGCGACGGGCTTGGCATTGAGGCGCTTGCGGAGGGTATCGACGGCGTGCTCGAAATCAGCACCCATCTTGTCAATCTTGTTGATAAAACAAATTCTTGGCACGCCGTACTTGTCGGCTTGACGCCAGACTTTTTCCGATTGCGGCTGCACGCCGTGAACGGCGTCAAACACAGCCACCGCGCCATCAAGGACGCGCAACGACCGCTCCACTTCGGCGGTGAAATCCACGTGGCCGGGGGTGTCAATAATATTGATGCGAATGTCGCGCCAGGTGCAGGTCGTCGCGGCGGAAGTAATCGTGATGCCGCGCTCCTGCTCCTGCTCCATCCAATCCATGGTGGCAGTGCCTTCGTGGACCTCTCCGATGCGGTGCGTCTTTCCTGTGTAGAAAAGAATGCGTTCGGTCGTAGTGGTCTTGCCGGCATCAATGTGGGCCATGATGCCGATGTTTCTGCACCGTTCTAATGGGACTGTTCTGGACACAGCTTTTTTCTTCTCTTCCTTGCGTGACTCTTGTTCGTTAGCGGTGTTGGTGCCGGTACTCATCTAATCAGCTTTTAGCTCTTAGCCATTAGCCCTTAGCTTGAACCCTTTCGCCTTGGCTAAAGGCTAAGAGCTAAAGACTAAAAGCTAAAAGCTGTCCTTTTACCATCGATAATGCGCAAACGCCTTATTGGCTTCCGCCATGCGGTGTACGTCTTCCTTCTTCTTTATTGCCGCGCCGCGGTTGTTGCTGGCGTCGAGCAATTCGTTGCTCAGTTTGTCGATCATGCCCTTCTCGGCGCGTCCGCGCGAATAAGTAATGAGCCAGCGGATCGCGAGCGAAGTGCGCCGGTCGGCATTCACTTCGACCGGAACCTGATAGTTGGCGCCACCCACGCGGCGACTCTTCACTTCGAGCAGGGGCTTAGCGTTCTCGACCGCTTTCTTGAACAGCTTCAAAGCCTCGTCGCCGCCCTTATCCTGAAGCTTGGTCAGGGCCTCGTAAAAGATGCCCTCGGCCGTGCTCTTCTTTCCCTGCCACATCATGGAGTTGACGAACTTCGTCACCAGATCAGATCCGTAGACCGGATCGGGTTCCACTTTCCGCTTGGCGATATATCCTTTTCGAGGCATTCAGCTTCTAGCTCCTGGCTTTTAGCTGTCAGCTCTCGGCTGTCAGCGCTCAGCCCAACTTTTCTGACTTAATCCTTCAAACTCTCGTCCGGCCAGTCCCTAGACTTCTTGTCATTCCGAACCGTTTCAGCGGTGAGGAATCTGCTTTGGCCGACGACTGAAGACTGACGACTGCTTTACGCTTTCGGCCGTTTTGCTCCATACTTCGACCGGCTCTGCTTCCGGCCGGCTACGCCGACTGCGTCCAGCGTTCCACGAATCACGTGATAACGCACGCCCGGAAGGTCCTTTACGCGGCCTCCGCGGATCAGCACAATCGAGTGCTCCTGCAGATTGTGGCCGACTCCGGGAATATAGGTCGTAACTTCAATCCCATTCGTCAACCTGACGCGGGCCACCTTACGCAAGGCTGAGTTCGGCTTCTTCGGGGTCTGTGTATAGACACGGGTGCACACACCGCGCTTTTGCGGACATCCCTGCAAGGCCGGACTGGCCGTCTTGTACCGCGGCCGCTTACGTCCGCTGCGCACCAATTGATTGAAAGTAGGCATACTGTTCCTGGTGCTCCTGTTCCTGGCGCTGCTCATGCAACGGCATTCTGGGCAGCGTCCATACAGGCACACGCTCGCGGAATGACGCCGCATCTGCTTTTCCCCGATTTCAGGGACTGGATGGCGGACCCGCCAACCATGCTTCCCGCAGCGCAACGCTGGCAGGAAAATTTGGCTTCCCGTTCAGACTAAAGCCGCCGACGGTGGCACCAAGCCCGAAACTTCCGGGAGCTGCTCCGTTTCGTCAGCACCGTCCCGCATAGCCTTTCAACGGGTGAAAGGTGATCGCAAGACGTTTTCAGCGAGGGCGCCTCCGGTTTTACGTTCCCCGGAAACGTTTGTTGCTAAAGCTCAGCTGCATTTCTCAGGGCTTTCCACACCCGCGCATGCGCAGCGCGAAAACCCACTGCCTACAGACAAGCCAGACTTAACTCGCGGAACCCTACAAATATAGCAATTCCATTCACACATCGTCAATGGCGGTTGGGTGCATCAGACGGGAATATCGGAATTATTGGGGAGTTGACGGATTGCCGTATTCGAAATTGATGAATTGTTGGGGTTCGTTTCAGGCGAGAACCGCCGGTCCAAACAGATTCTTTGCGTTGCCGTGGATTTCGCCTGCTTATCGAATTCAGACTTCATGCGAGACACGGGACGCTGCCTCAATCAGATCCTTCACTTCGTTCAGGATTTCGGCGCGCGGCTCAGACGCCGCGCAAGCGCCTCAACTTGCCGAAAAAAACCCCAGCCTCTACACTTGGGGTTTTCCAGAAAGTGTCCAGACAAGCTCGCCTCGCGAAAGCACGAGGCGGGGAGGGTGCATGGGTAGGTTGTCCGCGCGAGTCCGGTTGGCCTTGATCTTCGTTGTCGTCATTTTAGTCGCAGCTTTGACCAGTTGCAGTAGCAGCGGCCCAACCACAAACGCCACCTTCCCGGTGCCCGCCAATATAACCCTCGCTCCCGCCAACAGCATTTCTCTCGACGTGGGCAGTGCCACTCAGTCCTTCACGGCCAGTCCCAAAAACAATAAGGACACGGCGATTACGACTCCGGTCTCGTTCCTTTCCAGCAACACCGCGGTCCTGACCATCGCCAACAATGGACTGGCCTGCGCCGGCACCTGGGATTCCGTCACCGTCCCGCAAATCTGCACTCCCGGTCCGGTTGGTGTGGCCCAGGTAACGGCGACGTCCCATGGCGTGAGCAGCCCGCCCACCACGGTTTATGTGCACCAGCACATCGATAAGATCGTGATCAATCCCGTTCCCGGGCAGACGCCTCCCAACGGGAACTGCTTCTCTAAGGGACAAGCTTTCAACTATCAGGCCACCGCCACGAGCGGCGCACTCGACGTCACGTCTACCGTGGGCCCCTTCGCCTGGCAGTCCGTCAATACGAGCGTCGCTACACTAGCAGTGCCCACCAACAGCACTCCTGTACCTGGCCTGGTAGTGGGACAGGTTCAGGTCGTCGCCAATGTGCCCGGGCAAACTTCCTTGTTTGTGAGCAACAGCAACGTCTCCAGTGTGCCTTTCGATTTCGTTACTTGCCCGGTGCAATCAATTACGCTGGGGGTCGTCGAAGGCAGCTCCAACGACGTCAACGTCACCTCGGGCACCGCAAAGACCTTGACCGCAACCGTGCTGGATACGCAGGGCAATACCATCACGGGCCTGCCCTTGACCTGGAGTTCGTCGAATCCGACTACCGTGTCGGTAAGCAGCGCCGGGGGTGTGTCGACTCCGAAGGCCGGAGGCGGGAATGTCGTGGCTACCTGCACACCTCCGACCTGCAATATCGGATTGAAGCCGCTGCTTCCGATCTACCCTGAAGGCGCCGTCAACGTGGTTGTCGCTCCCGCCACCACCACTACAACCAGCACCACAACGGCCACGGTCTACGTATCGAGCACCGGAGTTACTGCTTCCCCTGCGAACAATTGCGCCACGGACACCGGATGCACCAGCCTTCTGATTCAGATTGACTCGCCAAACAACACCGTGGGTGCCCCAGTCGGATTGCCGGCAACACCAAACTCGCTGGTCTTCGACCGGCAGGGCGCAAAGGCTTACATGGGGACAGATTTTTCTTTTTTTGGAAGCCGGGGATTAATGGTAGTTACGGTCGCAACTCCGCCTACAGTGGCTCAATTTAAGTCCGTGACCGGCAAAGTGTTGACCGTTTCTCCCGACGGCAAGAAGGTGATTCTATCCGGGGCCGATCCGAATGCGGTGCCGATTCCAGGAAGCAATACTCCGCCTCCATCAACCCAGGTCATCGTATTCGACACCGCAGGCGGCACCGGAACGACGCTGCCGATTGCGGGGGCCACTGCGGCCGACTTTTCGCCGGACAGTCTGAAGGCTTTCATCGCCGCCGGCTCCAGCTTGTATGTCTACTCGACACAGGACACCTTGAAGAAGATTCCGCTCACTGCTCCTGCCACCGCAGTATCGTTTTCGCCGGAAGGGGCCTTCGCATTCGTGGCCGGCGGATCCACAACGTCCGCGGTCACCGCATGGAGCACCTGCGGCCTCACTTCCGGGCTGACCAACGATGTGGTCCTGCCTGCGCCTCCTTCGTTCCTTCAGGCGCTGGGCCGCGACGCAGTCAATCTGCCAGCCCCGCCGACCTTCAGCACCGCGACTACAACTACCGCAGTCCTGGCGGTTGATTCGCCGGGCATTGACCTTTTCCGCGTGTCACGGGCGCCGCAAGGCTGTTCGTCGACTGCAAGCAGCGGTGCCGCCACGTCATTTAATCTGGGCCAGGGCAGCTTTGTCCCCACTCAGTTGATCGTTTCGCAGGACGGCTCTAGCGCGTTCGTGATTGTCAGCGATCGGGCTGCGGTGCTGGTCTTCAATATCTTTAACCAGACTTCTTCCGCGATTCCCATGTCGGGGGATGCCATTCCGGTCCGAGCATCGCTGACGCCGGACGGAAGCCGGCTCTATGTGGCCGCCACCGACGGTCAGATACACATTCTGGACACCCAGAACGGCAGCGACATTGAACAACTCTCCTTTCCCACCGATGCCACCACTCTTCTGTCGGGTTTATGCGGTGGCGTAACCTTCAGGTGCAATCCAGATCTGATCGCGGTCAAACCGTAACGCAGTCGTCAGTCTTCGGTCGTCAGTCGTCGGCCCTGCAATGTGGGCGCGAGCGCCATCGCTCGTGCCATTCAGGACGATGTAAAGTTTGAGTAGTTGATTGGCTGACGACTGACGACCGAAGACTGACGACTGACTAGCGACTACCTTGCAGTTCCTTACCCACGCTATCCAGCACGCCATTGATGAACTGCACCGACTCCGGACTGGAAAACTTGCGCGCAATTTCCAAAGCTTCATTGATGACGACAGCGCGTGGCGTCTCAGGAAAACCCATCAGTTCCGCAACCGCTGCCCGCATGAGGTTGCGGTCCACGGCGGCCATGCGTTCCATACGCCAGTGCTGGGCGTGCCCTTCAATCAGACCATCAATTTCGGTCGAACGATCGGTTGCAACCCGGAACAGATCCTCGGCAAAGCCCTGAACATCAGCGCCAACGTCTCCACGCTCGCGCCAAAAAGTCTGGCGCACCTGCTCAGGAGTCTGCTTTCCCATGTCAGCCTGGAAAAGCATCTGCAAAGTAAGTTCGCGAGATTTGCGGCGGGTTCCCATGGAAAGAGTCGTCAGTTTTCGGTCGTCGGTCGTCAGCTTAAGTCTAGCAGGAGGGCGGGAGCTCGAAGGGTTTGGGATCTACTTCGACGGTCTCATCTTCTTCCTGGATGTCGATTTCCGCTTCTGACTCTTGCTGACGACCGACGACTCGAAGACTGACGACTGCTTTCAGGTTCGCCATCTCCACCGCCGCCAGCGCGGCTTCGAGTCCCTTGTTGCCCATCTTCAGGCCGGCGCGATCGATGGCTTGCTCCAGTGTCTCGCAAGTGAGGACACCGAATGCATGCGGCACACCGGTTTCCTGGGCGGACTGGCCAATTCCGCGAGCCACTTCATTGACGATTACATCGTAGTGCGCCGTGTCGCCGCGCAACAGGCAGCCGAGGCAGACGATGGCGTCGTATTTTTTGGTTTCAGCCAGAGTACGGGCAGCAGATGGGATTTCAAAAGCGCCGGGGACGCGGACAATCTTGATGCTCTTCGCTTCGGCGCCACACTGGACCAGCCCGTCGTATGCGCTTTGCAGCAGTCGATCGGTGATAAAGGCGTTGAAGCGGGACACAACGATGGC
Source organism: Terriglobia bacterium (assembly GCA_963812835.1). Classification (GTDB taxonomy): domain Bacteria; phylum Acidobacteriota; class Terriglobia; order Terriglobales; family Acidobacteriaceae; genus JAIQFF01. The sequence goes on along the minus strand of CAWEWN010000002.1, from coordinate 1,820,082 downwards.
GAAGCGCTTCCCGCTTGCATCGAGTTTCCCCTCAAGCGCTTTAAGCCGACGTTTAGGTTGAGCTTTCAAATTCGATCCCTATCCGAACCGCTTGTCATCCTGAGCGCAGCGAAGGACCTATGCATTTTGCCGCCGCCATCGAAATGCATGGGTCCTTCGCTGCGCTCAGGATGACAAATGAAAAAAAAATCCGTGTTCATCCGCGAAAATCCGTGGCCACGAAGTTACAGTTTATTCGGTTTCGGATTCGCCGGATCCGAATAATCGTAGAACCCTTTGCCTGTCTTCCGCCCGTACCAGCCGGCCATCACCATGCGCTTCAGCAGCGGCGGCGACGCGAACCGGCGCTCCTTGAATTCGTCGTACATCACGTGAGTGATGTAGTACGTTGTATCCAGGCCGACAAAATCGAGCAGCGTAAACGGTCCCATGGGGTATCCGCAACCCAGCTTCATGGCGTTGTCGATATCATCGATCGAGCCCACACCCTCTTCGTAGGCGCGGATAGCATCGAGCAGATAGGGCACCAGCAGCCGGTTGACGATGAATCCGGTCTTGTCGCTGGTGCGGACTGGTACTTTGCCCAGCTTCTTCGCAAACTCGTAAGCCGTATCGTACACGTCACCGGCGGTGGCGATTGTCCGCACCACTTCCACCAGCTTCATCAGCGGCACGGGATTGAAAAAATGCAGTCCGATGAAACGCTCGGGACGTTTTGTAGACGTCAAGAGTTCGGTAATCGAAATGGATGAAGTGTTAGATGCGAAGATCGCGTCTTTCTTGACGATGCCATCGAGCGCGGCGTACATCTTCTTCTTTTCATCGAGCGTTTTCGATCACGGCCTCGATGACGATGTCGCAGTCGGCCAGGTCCTGCATGTTCGTCGTGCCCTTGAGCCGGGCACGAACGGCCTGAGGGGTCTCCTTCAGCGAACCTTTCTCGGCGAATTTGGCCAGCGACTTCTCAATGCCGGCAAATCCTTTGTCGAGATACTTCTGCTCGACTTCGAGGACGGTGACATCGAATCCGGCTGTGGCCGCGACTTGCGCGATCCCAGAGCCCATCAGTCCGCAACCGAGAACGCCAACTTTGCTGATGCTCATGACGATCCCTTCTTAACCACAGAGGACGCGGAGAGCACAGAGGAATTCGTGATTTCTCTGATTTCCTCCGTGTCTCTGTGCCTCTGTGGTGAACAGCATTAATTCATGCTCTCCACCACCATCGCGATTCCCTGCCCACCGCCGATGCACGCCGTCGCCAGCCCGTACTTCTTCTTCCTGCGGCGAAGCTCGTACAGCAGCGTGATCACCAGACGCGTGCCGGTCGCCCCCAGCGGATGTCCCAGGGCAATCGCGCCGCCGTTGACATTTACTTTTTCGCGATCGAGGCCGAGTTCCTTTTCAACTCCGAGATACTGCGCGGCGAACGCTTCGTTCACTTCAATGAGATCAATGTAGTCAAGAGTCAGTCCGGCCTTCTGCAAAGCGATCTTGGTAGCTGGCACAGGCCCGCGACCCATCACTTTGGGATCAACCCCGGCAATGCCCCAACTCACCACGCGACCCAATGGCAGGATGCCGCGCTTCCCGGCCTCATCGAGCGACATGACCACCACTGCGGCTCCGCCATCCACAATTCCGCTGGCATTGCCGGCGGTCACCGTCCCGTTTTTCCCGAACGCGGGCCTGAGCTTGGCCAGGCCCTCGAGCGTGGTCTGCGGACGGCGGTGATCGTCTTCGGTCAGCGATTCACCGGTCGCTTCGCCCTTGGAATTTTTCAGCGCCACCGGGACCAGCTCTTCCTGCAAGCGTCCTTCTTTGTAAGCCGCGTCTGCGCGCTGCTGGGAGCGCAGGGCAAACTCATCCTGCATCTCGCGCGTGATGCCTTGCTGCGAACCATAAAGCTCGGCGGTGTTTGCCATGTACAGTCCGCAATAGCTGTCGAGCAGTGCGACCATCAGCGAGTCTTCCAGCTTGCCGCCGGGCGCCAGATTGAAACCGTCGCGTCCACGAATGGTGAATGGGGCCTGAGACATCGATTCCATGCCGCCCGCCAGAACGATATTGGCCTCGCCCAGCTGGATCATCTGGGCCGCATTGACAATGGACTGGATGCCGCTGCCACAAAGCCGGTTCACGGTAAGGGCTGGCGTTTCAATCGGCAGACCTGCGCGCAAAGCCACATGGCGCGCGCCATAAATGGCATCACCCGAAGTCTGTTGCGCGTTGCCGAAAACCGCGTGATCGAATTCCTTGGGATCAATTCCCGGCGCGCTCGATGGCGCCTTTGCCGGCGATGGCGCCCAATTCCGAGACAGTAAAGTCCTTCAGCTTGCCGCAATACCGCCCAAATGGCGTGCGGGCTCCGCTCACGATGGCGATGTCGCCAGGTTTCAACATGTGTATTTCCTGATGCTCTTTGAAATCAGACGGGTTCTGCGTGCAGTGATCAACGTTTTAGTTTATCAGCGGGGATGCGTTCCCAGCCACAAGTGACCTAGCCAGAACTCAAGCCGCGAGCGGCGGTAAGAATGTAGCCCAGGGCGTGAGCCCTGGGACTAATCGGACACGACGGAGCCCGAAGGGCGAAAGACCGGATTCTTCCGCCCCTTCGGGGCTCGTTGGGTTTCGCATCCGACCCACGGCTTACGCCGTGGGCTATATTCTTGCGCCGCTTTCGCGGCTGAACGCTACGCGACCGCGGCCGCGGCCACTGATGCCGCCAGACTGACAATACGGCCCATTCCCTGGGTCACGGCCGCGTCGAGCGCCTTGTCGGCGCGATTGATGACCTCGGTGACAATATCCACGGGATCGAACTGCTGGCGCACAACGGCTTCGGCAAGACCTGCGCTGAAGGGAATAATCTCGTCTGACAATTTCACTTCCGAAAGAAGCTTGCGCAACTTTTCTATCGCCATCGTCGCTTCCTTCTCTCCGGTCTCCCCGAGAACCAGAGCGATGGTGGTCTTCTCGTAACGGAAGGCTAGATCATTTTGCCGGATGTTGGCCGCGAAGAGCTGACCAATCTGCTGCATGGCCGCTTCGACAGCCTTTTCTCCGTGCTCCTTCAACATGGCCGAGCTTTTTCCAAACTGCATCAACGTCACAGTGACCGGAGTGCTTTGCTGGATCGCGCGGCGCGTCTCCGCCATCAGGAGATCGAGGTAGGAAGCCCGCTTCAGCAATCCCGACTGTTCATCCGTGACCGACAAGCTTTTGACCAGGCGGCGCAACCCGGCGTTGGTGAGCGCAATCACTATCTGTTCGCTGATGGTCTTGAGTACGACGACATCAGCGGCGTGCCAGCCTCGTGGTGTGTTTTGCGTCAGCAGGAGCACGCCCACCTGGTCCTGGCCGTCGCTCAGCGGCAGCGCGAGAAGGGACGTGATCCCCAACTGCACCAGCACTTCGCGAATCTCCTCCAACTCGGGTGCGGCCGCTGCGTCGGCGAGAGTCAAAGTCCCCTCGCTGATGGCAACGTCCTGAACCGCGGTGACCAGTCTGCTCAAGGCCTGTGCTTCCCCGGCTTTTACGCCTTCGCCGAGATGCTCCTTAACCGCGCTTGGCACCATCCCCGGCTTGCGGGTGGCCACAATGCAGCGGCTGATCTTCCACTGCGCCCCAATCTCAGCGGCTGCGGTGGACATGACGGCATCGGCATTGGTCTGCCGGTAAAGCTTTCGCGTGATGTCCGCCACTTTCGTAAAGCTATTGACGTCGGCGGATTCCGCCGGAGCCGCCGGGCGAGCCGGTGACGGCGCTGGTGCTGGAGCTGCTTTTGCCGCGGAACTCGCGGGCGGATGCGGCGCCGCATCGGAGTGGTGCGGCGTCATGCCGGCAGCCAGGTACAACTGCTGCAGGTCCTGATTGCGTTCTTCTTCACGCGGGAACAGCTCCTGAATGCGCTGCAGGCGTTCGATCGCCTTGGAACGCATGCCGTACTGCACCAGGATTTCCGCCTGCAGCATAAGGTCCTGTAAGGCGGCGGCGCCCAGCGTCGGCCCTTCGGTCTTGGCCGGTTCAGATGAAGTCTTGGCCATGCTGGTAAAACGAGATGCGATGACCTTGAAACGGTTTTCGTCAATCTTGCCGCGCAGCATTTCGAGGCGCTTATGGTGGCCAGGCTCATAGGCGTCCACGTCCGCGGCGCGATCGAGACATTCGGCAGCCTTGGCGTAGTTACCCATGCCGCAGTGCAGATCGAAAAGCTTGAGCAAAGTCTGACAGTAGTCGCCTTCCCGGTTGGAGGCGTTGAACAGCTCGCTCATGAACTCCAGCAGATCGGGCGAGCCCCGGTGCTTGGCCGCTACATCCTGCAACATCGCAACAAAAGCGCGGCGGTCGCCCTTGTTACGCTGAAACTGCTCCAGCTTGCGCGCCAGCGCGACTGCCTCCGCGTCCTGCTGCGCGTCCACCAACAATCCGATCAGGTCAACCACTTCTTGCTGACGAGACGGGTTCTGCTGAAAGAGTTGCCACACTAACGGCTCGGCATCGGTCAGCCGATTTGCGGACATCAGTGCATTCACATAGCTTTCACGAATTTCGAAGCTCGCATCCTGCGCCTTGGCGAGCGGTTCGAGCACGAATATCGCAGCCCCGATCTGGCCTTGCGCTACCAGGCTCTTGCCATAACCCAAAGCAGTCTTCGGGTCCGTGGAGTCTTCGGTATAGGCGCGCTCAAACCACTGCGCCGCATTGCCGCCGGAAGCTTCGGTCAGCTCGGCCACCTTCAGGAACGCCGCTGACGCCCCTGCTTTGTCTCCAGTTTGCGAACTAAGTTCTGCCAGGCGAAGGAAGTTTCCTTCCCCGGGTTCGAGCGCCACCAGACGCTTCAGAACCAAGAGGCAGTCCTGCTGGCGTCCGTTCTTGCTCAGGTCTTCCAGAGCGCTCTCGTAGGTCTCGAGCGCGAGTTTCCGATTTGAGGTCTCGAGGATCTGCCCGAAGTGGATTCTCTGGATGCTGGTCGGGACCGTGTAACGGGCCAGTTTCTTGTAGGTCAGGCTGGCACGAGTGTTTTCTCCGGCCGCAATCTGACGTTCAAACAAGTCGCCCAGCAGCTTCACCGCTTCCGCAGTGCGTTGCAAAGAAAGGCAGATATCCGCCGCCATCTGGCGCACGTTGTCATTCTGCGGATCTTCGGCGAGCACCTGCATGTACTCGTCGAGGGCCTCGCCGGTCTTGCCCTTTTGCAAGAGCTTTTCGGCGCGCTCGACTCGGCGCGCGATCTCGGCTCGGTCCATTCGCTTGGTCGGATCTGGCATGAGAGACACGGGTAACGTACGTAGTAACCCAAGTAGATTTTAGGTGTCGCTACTCGCAGCGGCAACGAAGTCGGGTACCGCTGGGATTACGAAAGTCACGCGAATATTTTCTTTGGCAGAAAAAGTGTTTCCGGTATAAGTGCCGGATGCCAGAAGGACCGCTGCGAGCAGAAGGCAACGAGCAGGGACTTCGGCACCAGCTCAGCGCCGGCCGCATGGCGATGGTCGCCGTGGGCGGGTCCATCGGGACTGGCCTTCTGCTGGGCTCGGCAGCCGCTCTCGAGGTTGCCGGGCCTGGAGTTATCCTAAGTTTCATCCTTGCGGCATTCATCACTTTGACCGTGACCTTGGCCCTGGGCGAACTCTCCAGCATGCATCCCGCGGCCGGTTCGTTCGGAGTTTATGGCGACCTCTACCTGAACCAGTGGGCAGGATTTATCGCGCGGGCCGGCTACTGGGCCGCGATCTCAATCTCCATCGGCGCGGAGCTGGTTGCTTCCGCCACCTACCTTGCTTATTGGTTCCCATCCGTTCCGGCTCTGGTTTGGGTGATGCTTTTTTCTGTCTTGCTGCTGCTGATCAATCTGCGCAGCGTGGGCAACTACGCCCGCTTCGAATACTGGTTTGCCATGATCAAAGTCGCGACCATCGCCGCGTTCGTCCTGCTGGGAGCGGGCTTGTTGCTCAGCGGCCGAGTGACGCCGCAATACACGACGCACGGCGGGTTCCTGCCCCGCGGAGCGCTGGCTCCGTTGCTGGCCATGGGCTTCGCTCTCTACACATTTGGAGGACTTGAATTTGTCGCCATCACCACGGGAGAGTCTCGCTCGGCGCAGGAGATTCCGCGCGCCATCAAGCTGACCTTTGCGGTGCTGGCTTCGGTTTACCTGGGAGCGATCGTCATCCTGGTCGGAGTGATGCCGTGGAACCGTGCCGGCGTTACCGAGAGCCCATTCGTCACCGTGTTCCGCCACGCCCACATCCCGGGCGCATCGCACATCATGACCTTCGTGATCCTTACTGCCGCTCTCTCGGGCGCCAACGGGGCGCTCTATGCAGCTTCGCGGGTCCTGTTCTCGCTCGCGCGCACCGGATGGGCGCCAGCGGCGCTCGGACGGCTCAGTGCGTCGGGATCTCCGAGACCGGCGCTACTGGCTTCGTCCTACGGGATCGTGGTCGCGCTCGTGCTGGAGAAGTGGGCACCGAAAGATGCCTTCGTTTCGATTCTTGGAGCGGCGCTGGTGGGCATGCTGCTGGCCTGGCTGGTCTCGCTCGCGGCACACGTCAGTTTCCGTAAGCGAGTTTCCCCCAGCGTGTTGGCGGCATTGCCCATGCGCTCGCCGCTCGGAGCCTGGGGCTCGGCGCTGGGCTTCGTGCTTATCATCGTGGCGCTTCTCGAGACGGGATGGGCTTCTCACCTGACGTTGATCAGCGGGGCTGTGTACATGGTAGTGCTGACCGCCGCATATTTTCTGCTGAAGAAGAAGTAGTACGTGTGGGGCGGACACTCTTGTCCGCCGCTTTTGACTTCGATTTTGGCGCTTAAATCTCGGCCGTGGGCTGACGAAAAGCAAAGCAACAACAAAATCAACTTCAAAAGCGGCGGACAAGAGTGTCCGCCCTACACAGACGTACAATATGCGCATGGCTGACGAACTTCTCCGCTATCGTTCCCAGTTCCCTATCCTGGAACGGACCACATATCTGATCAGCAATTCTCTGGGGGCCATGCCGCAAGGCGTTTACGACGCCCTGAAAGGCTATGCCGACATCTGGGCCACGCGCGGTGTGCGGGCATGGGAGGAACGCTGGTGGATGCTGGCAGCGCAAGTGGGCGATGAGATTGGCGCGCTCATGAACGCCCCACAAGGTTCGGTTTCGACCCACCAAAATGTCACCACCTGCCAGGCGGTCGTAGCTTCGTGCTTCGATTTCTCGGGCAAACGCAACAAGGTGGTGTACAGCGACCTGAACTTCCCTTCGGTCATGTATTTCTGGGAGGCGCAACAGGCATACGGCGCCCGCGTGCACATGGTCAAAACCGACGACGGAATCACAGTTCCCATCGAGCGCCTGTTGGATGCGATCGATGAACAGACATTACTTGTACCGGTATCGCACGTAATATTTCGCAGCGCGTACATTCAAGATGCCAAGGCCATCATCGAGAAAGCCCACAGAGTCGGCGCACACGTTGTGCTCGACACTTTCCAGTCGCTGGGTACAGTGCCAGTGGATGTTCAAGTGCTAGATGTCGACTTTGCCTGCGGTGGCGTTTTGAAGTGGCTGTGTGGAGGCCCCGGCGTCGGCTATCTATATGTTCGTCCGGACCTGGGAAGAAAGTTGCAGCCCAAATTCACCGGCTGGTTCGCCCATCAGAATCCATTCGGCTTCGAAACTGGAGCCACCCGCTACAGTGAGCCTCCGTTTCGATTCATGAATGGTACCTCCCACATACCAGCGTTGGAGGCGGCCCGTCCTGGACTGAAGATCATCGCCGAGGTTGGCATTGATCGGATCCGGGAGAAGTCGAAGCGGCAGACTTCCCGACTGATCGAACTGGCTTCGGCACTCGGATGGCGCGTGAATTCCCCTCGCAACCCCGAACAGCGCGGCGGAACGGTTTCCATCGACATGCCCGATGCCGAGGCGGTCTGCGGCGAACTGCTCAAGCGGGACATCCTGGTTGACTATCGTCCCAAGGCCGGTGTCCGCATGTCTCCACATTTCTACAGCAAGGATGAAGAACTGGAAACGGCAATCGCGGCAGTAGAAGAAATTCTGAAAGAAAGATCGGTCGCGGCAAAGTAAGAGCGTGTCGAGCTTCGCTCGACCTGGACGGGTCCCTTCGACTTCGCTCAGGGCAGGCTCCGACCCGTCCCCACACAGTTCTTGCTGAAGTCTGAGCCGAGGTCTGAGGTCCGACATCCGACGCCAGTCTCGCGAGTGCACCAGCCTTCTCACCTCCTAAACTCCGCACGTCCGAACTTCTCCACTAAAATAGCTAAGTGAGCGATCCTGTCCGCATAGGAATTCTCGGAGATTACGACCCTAAGTCTCCGACTCTTCCCGCCGTAGAGAAATCGCTCCAGCACGCCGCTGCGCAACTCAACTTGCCGGTCGAAGGCAAGTGGCTTCCAACCGCTGAGCCTTCTGGATCCTGCCGCCGAAAAAAAACTGGAGAGCCTTGACGGAATCTGGGCGGCGCCGGGCAGTCCCTACAAGAGTTTCGACGGCATGCTGAAAGGCATCGAGTTCGCGCGCCGACGCGACTGGCCTTTCCTCGGCACCTGCGGCGGATTCCAATATGCCCTGATCGAATGTGTCCGCAACGTGCTCGGCATCAAGGATGCGGACACGGCCGAGAATAATTCCGGCTCGAAAAACATCGTTATCTATCCGGTGGCGTGTGCTGTTCCGGGCCGCGCCAAGGGCGCGCCGAAGCTTTCCGGCGCGATACCGGAAATCCGCCTGCGTCCGGGTTCCTATCTGCAGTCGTACTATTCGCAGGACACAGTCATCGAGGAATTTTTCTGTAATTTCGAAGTCAATCCAGAATATGAGTGGGCGGCCATGGAAGCCGGCTTCCCGGTGGTGGCGCGCGGCCCGCAAGGCGAGATCCGCGCTATCGAATCACCCACCCACCGTTTCTACATCGCGACGCTATACCAGCCGCAACTCTCATCCAAACCCGACAAGCCCCACCCACTGGTGCAAGCCTTCGTGCAAGCCGCCGCCGACTGGGGAAGAAAAAAGCTGGACGACAGCGTGCTGGAGTAGCAGACACGTCAGACCTCGGCAAGAACTGTGTGGGGACGGGGCGGAGCCTGCCGTGAGCGAAGTCGAAGGGACCCGTCCAGGTCGGGCGAAGCTCGACAGCAAAATTCAGCCACGGATTCCACGGATCAAGAACAAGATAAGAAACTAGGAATAACTAAAAGATCCGTGAAAATCCGCGCGAATCTGTGGCCTCTTACTGCGGAATCAATTCAAACGCTGGATAACTTTGCAACAGCCCGCGAAAAGCCTCCGCCGGCGACCCGGCCGGCACCGGAAAATAGGTTTGAACTTCACGCCTGAACTGATCCAAATAGGCCTTCAGAATTTCCGGCTTCTCCTCGTCCGATAGAGCGCGAAGCCCGAACCTCTCCCGTTTACTTCCCTTCTTGAGCGTCACTTCTCCGGCCGCCTCTGCGTTGCGCACCCATTGCGTATGGCCGCGAGGGGCCACCAGAAACCGTTTCCCGCTGAGTTCGAGCAGATCAATCGGCGTGGAATAAATCTTCCCGCTCTTGCGCCCGCGGACCTGCAGAAGGTAGTTGTAGGAAAAACCCAGGCCGAGACCCACAAGAAATCCAAAGATCCGGTTGAAGACGCGCTCCCCCGCGGTGGGTGCACGAAACGAAGGAAGAGGGGCATTCATATTCGAACCCATTCTATCTTGTCATCCCGAGCGCAGCCTTTGTCGCGCCTGGCGCGACAAAGCAAGTCGAGGGACCTTGCGTGTTGGGGGAGCGGAACAGACTCGCATGGGGACCAGTTCGGACCACCTGCTACACCAGCATCATCCTGAAAACTGTTGGACGCTGCGTATCCGCTGCACGCTAGATCCTTCGCAAGCTCAGGATGACGCCATCGTGAGTAAATTAAGGCTGCTTCACAAACTTCAAGGAAGCTGAATTCATGCAATAGCGAAGTCCGGTCGGCTGCGGCCCGTCGTCGAACACATGCCCCAGATGCGCATCGCACAGCGTGCAAGCCACCGCACTCCGCACCATGCCCCAACTGGTGTCGTTGATAGTCCGAACATTCTCCTCCGCAATCGGCTGCCAGAAGCTGGGCCAGCCGGTGCCGGATTCAAACTTCGTCTCCGCACTAAACAATGCATTGTCGCAGCAGATGCACCGGTAGAGACCCTTGTCGTGCAGGTTCCAATACTTTCCACTGAAGGCAATTTCGGTGTCCGCATGACGCGTGATATCGAACTGTCCCGGCGTCAACTGCTTGCGCCATTCGTCGTCGCTCTTGACCACCTTGGGAACACGGGCCGTCTGCAACCGCTGCCCCGAATCGGAGAACTGCACGATAGTGACCTCGCCCGGATCGCCCTTCGGCATCGCCGCTTCGATCAGTCGGGGCTTATGTAGCGACCATAGCGCAGCGCCGGCAATTGCCGAAACCGAAAATCCCAGAAACGCGCGCCGCCGCACGTTGACTGATGAAGCGTCCTTATCAAGTTCAGAGTCAAACATAGATCACTCCTCGGACACGAACAGACATCACTACTTTCCCGTATAGAGGTCGGGAAATTGCTGCTTCAGGTGCGCGACTTTGGGCGCATCGTTGAAATAAATGTAAGGCTGGTTGGGATGAAGCGTCGCATAGTTCTGGTGATAATCCTCCGCCGGATAAAACGCTTTCAGCGGCACCACCTGGGTCACGATCGGATGGGGAAACACTTTCGCCTGGTCGAGCTGCGCGATGTACGCCTCCGCGATCTTCCTCTGCTCGTCGTTACCATAAAAAATCACCGAGCGATACTGCGTGCCGTCGTCCGGCCCCTGCCGGTTTAGTTGCGTGGGATCGTGGGCAACCGAGAAAAACACTCGCAGCAATTCTCCATACGTGACCTGCGACGGATCGTATGTAATCTTCACCGACTCAGCGTGCCCGGTTTCGCCGGTGCTGACGATTTCATATTGTGCCGTCTTCGCCTCGCCTCCCGAATATCCCGAAATCGCATCTCCTTACTCCTTTTACGTGCTGGAAGACCGCTTGGATTCCCCAAAAACATCCTCCCGCCACCACCGCGGTTTGTTCACCGGATTTCGCAGTCTTCGCAGCGTCTACGACTGGTCCCGGAACGGCAAAGCCCGCCGCATTTCCGGCGGTACACGCCACCGTAACTGCGATCGCTACCAGGAACACAAGGAAAGCATGAACAGATGATTTGAACATTGCCGGACACTCCTGCGGCCGGTCTCTCGGCCGTCAAGTATTAGAGTTCTGAGATCGACAAAAGTTTCGCCGGGCCGCTTGGCCGCTATGTCACACGCCTGATTGGGTCTTTTGCTCGTAACCGAGGCAGGAGAGGACGGGCAGCCGGGGATATTTCTTGAAACGCTAGTCCGTCAGAGCAAGCTGGCAGAGGAAGAATACCGATCCGCGATCGGATTCGATGCGCCGGGCGTGAATGCAGTCCTGACAGAGTCCGGGTGATGTCGTGGACACTGCGTTTTTCTGAGGAGCACTCACGGGTTCAGAATAACAGGCGAAATCTGGTTCGCTTTGAGTGACGCGGAGGGCGGGACGCACCTCCGGACAGCCGGCGGGACGCCGGCGCTACGCCTGTCATCCTGAGCGAGCAGCGGCTTCGCGAAGCGAAGCAGCGGCGGAGTCGAAGGACCCCTACTCTCTGAACTTGCGCGGTCGGACCTTGGTTGTTCACTGTCCAGCGGCGACGCCAGCCCCTTGCCCTCCACGCGCGATAAGACCATAGGGGTCCTTCGACTCCCGCTCAGGATGACAGCTCTCAAGTTTTGTTTTCTTGACATTCGCCTTCCCTTCGCCCAAAATTGCGCTATGGCAATCACTCGACGACAACGCCAGGTCTACGACTTCATCTCCGAGTTCGTGCAGAAGAACGGATACTCGCCCTCATTCGAAGAAATTGGTCAGGGGCTCGAGCTCAGTTCTCTCGCGACCGTGCACAAGCACATTTCCAATCTCGAGAAAAAGGGACTGCTCACGCGCGATTACAACCGCAGCCGTTCAATCGACCTGTTGCCGCCCAAGGGACGGCTCAAGCAAGCCATGGCGGTGAATACGACGATGGTGCTGCCGCTATTGGGCCGCATCGCCGCCGGCCAGCCCATCGAGGCGGTGCAAAACAACGAGACCATTTCTCTCGCCGACTTCGTGCGCTCGAAAGAAGTGTTTGTGCTCGAAGTGCGCGGCGATTCCATGCAGGACGAAGCCATTCTCAATGGCGACTATGTGATGGTGGAGAAAAGCAGGACCGCGCACAACGGGGACATCGTGGTCGCCCTGGTGGAAGGAACCGATGCCACCCTCAAACGCTTTTACCGTGACGGCGAAAACATTCGGCTTCAGCCCTCGAACGCCAGCGATGCAGCCCATCATCGTGCCCGCCGCGTCAGTCGAGGTGCAAGGGAGAGTGATTGGAGTGTTGCGGAAGTACTAAGAGCAGCTTCTAGCTCCTGGCTTTTAGCTCTTAGCTAATGCCCACGGACTACATCATAGACACCAACGCCCGGGTCTGAGCCCGGGCGTTTGATCTTGTGTTCTTGACCTTCAGCTAACGACTGAAGACCGAGGACTGACGACTGCCTCACCCAACGTGCTTATCAATCGCCTTCTGAATCGTTTCCTTGGGCACGTAGCCTACGATCTGTTCCTTTACCTGGCCGCCCTTGAAGACGAGCAGCGTGGGAATGCCGCGGACTCCGTAGCGCATTGGAGTGGCGCTGTTGCTGTCGACATCCATTTTGCCGACTTTGATCTTGCCGTGGTAGTCCTTCGCCAGTTCGTCAACGATGGGAGCGAGAGCCCGGCAAGGTCCACACCAGGCCGCCCAGAAGTCTACCAACACCGGCTGCTCTGACTTCAGAACATCCTGATCAAAGTTTGCGTCTGTCACTTCCAAAATTCCGTTGCTTGCCATTTCTCCTCCGGGAGTGCCGTTCGCCGCGAATCCAGGTCGGGGGAACGGTCCGTCAGCCATCATTGGCTGCATTATCGTAACACCGTATTTGATGCATCGTAAGCCCTAGAAGTCGCAAAGGCTGGAAACGGCAGTTTCCGGTTTCTGGTGTCTGGTTTCCAGCTTTTGGTTCCCGCGCCCCGGTATCCTGTTGAACCTTCGCCTCGGCCAACAAAAAAAGCGTCCTGAACTTTTAAGTTCAGGACGCCTCGGCAGCCCTCCCCCAGAACTGCCAAACCACGAAATGGATACTAGACGCACTAGTAGTGGGTGTAAACGTCACTTTGGTAACTGCGGAAAGAAGTGCCCTTCAATTCGGGAGACATGCGAACAGAGAACCTTGCGGGAAGGCCGTCAGTACTTTTGCCAGGTCTCGCCGGCGTTGATGGTGGTCCAGCTTTGGTGCGTGGTGGTGGTCAGTTTGCCGTGTTGGGGGTCGCTGAATTCAACGGTAGCAATGTCTGCAGTCAGGGACTGACCGTCGCTGCGGGATAAACGCGAAGCCAGTGTTGGCCGGCATCGGAAGAATGGTAGAGTACGCCGGCCGCGCCTCCCACCCAGATATCCGAATCATTTGCCGCCAGCGCGCGGAAGACGACGTTGTTCGCAACCGGAATCGTCTGCCAGGTTTTACCGGAATCGAAAGAGCGCTGCAGAACGCCGTCCGCGGAAAGCGTCCATCGGGTTGCGCCATTGGCCGCCCGTGACCGCTTGGCATAGTTGCCAGAAGCGGATGGTCCTGCGGCGGTTGAAAGCGAGTCCATGTTTCGACCAGCGATAGCGCCGGCCGCTCCAGTGCGTTCAGCATGTGATTCTTTTCGCGCTTCGTTCTGAGCCGCTTCGTCTTTCGCTTTGCGCTCGGGAGTTTGCTACCGCCTCGATCACCGAAGTGGTGTCCGCTTCCACCGTCACTGTTTCCGTCATGGCAGGAGGGTGGTTCATGTTGTCGTTCCGGGCCTCGGCGGCAGGCGCTGCCGGAAGCGCCTTCGCCGGGGCGGGTGCGGGAGCTGCTGCCGCCATCATCCCCGCAGACGCCGCCCGCTTTTCTCCAGACTTGTCCGCACTCGCATCCGCCAACCGGTTATTGTTCAGCTCGCGGGCTTTCTTGTCTTGATTTTTCTCGCGCAGCCCGAACAGCTTCTGTTCGCCCAGCATTCATTTCGGGATCCAAACTCTTTCCTTGTTGCTTGGCCAACTTGCTTGCCACTCCAAGGTCCCGATCCGATTCGAAGGGTGCCGGTGGTGGAATTTTTGCCGCCAGTTTTTCGCCCGGCTGTTGCGGGACATTGCTTTCGGCAGTAGTCGCCGGCGCAGCAGGAGACGTTTTCAGCAATGTATGTCTCCATGGCCTGACGTGTCTGATAGTGAAGTGTGACCGCCGTGCTGACGATCACAACACAAGCTGCGAGGGCTCCCCAGCGAAGCACGGGCCAACTTAACCAATTCGATTTCTGCAGGACCGGCGAAGGCGGGGTAGCGATCTCCGGCATTGCGAGCGACATGACGTCCCGGCAATCAGCGCAGTCAGCCAGGTGTTGCAATACCAGGGAGCGCTCGCGATCGGTCAAAGATTTCTCGACGAATGCAGCCAGCAGATCGGGATCAGGATGGACCCCGGGCTTGGCGGTGGCCCGCAAGCGTCGCTGCACGATTTTTGGAAGCTGCTCCATTTTTTCTTTCGCCCCTGAAGGGGCTCGGCCTTTGCACCATCCTACCCAGGGCTTACGCCCTGGGCTACATTCTTGCGCCGCTTCGCGGCTCTTTCGCCGCCAGCTTGCGGTAAAAGGTCAGCCCAGAGCTGAAAGCTGAGGTCCGACGCCCGAAGTCCGACGTCTGAAGCCCGCACTTCAACCCGAGGGCCGACGTCCGACGTCTGAAGCCCGCACTTCACCCTTCTTATCAGAGAACGCTGGCGGACCGGTTTCTTGCGCCACCCGGTTGCGAATATTCAACCTGAGGTCACGCACATCCAACTCAAGGGCTTCCTCGGCCTGGCGGCGGCTCATGCCTTTCCGCTCCAGCGTGGCCACGATTTGTTTGCGCAGGGACTTCGTCAGTTTATCGAGCTTGCGGCTGATCGTGGACTCGTGAACCGCAAGCGTTCGCGCGATCTCGGCCAGGGTGCGGTCGTCCAGATAATAAGATGCCAGAATGAAGCGATCTTCCGCCGTTGTCCGGGACAACACTTCATCGGTGGCGGCTTCAACGCGAGGATCGACCACCGCGGCAGGCGTGGAATCGGTGGCGGCAAACTGCGCGCCGTCTTCACTCTCTTCATCCAGGCTGACCAGGCGGCGCTGGCGGCGGAAGCGGTTCACAAACTCCTGTGCCATCACCGTGCGCAGCCAGCCTTCCAAAGAACCGCGCCCGGTGTAGGACGCAAGTTTCGAAATGCGCTGGCCATCGCGAGTCGTCGTTCCGTAGAGATCGGCGTAGAGGGAATCCGCGAGTTCGCGGGCCGCTGAACTTTCTTTGGCGATTTGCGCTGCGATGTCGTAAAGCCTCTCGCGGTAACGCGCCATGAAGATTTCCCAGGCCCGCTCCTGACCAGCAGCGCAAGCCCGGGCCAGCGCCAGTTCTTCCACCCGCAAGCTGGCGTAGAGTTCGGCGGTCTCGCGGGATGATGCGTCTGCCCGCAAATACTTGGCAGCCACCTGGTTGAGGATAGAGGCGAACTGTTCGCGACTGAGCCCTGAATTGCCGCTTTTTTCGTAGAGTTCGGTGATCATGGATTCCAACCCTGCGGAAGACTCCACTGTGGGTTGGACACCGTGATTCGTCATGGCGGTCAGCCATCCGGATGCTATCAACATTTGTGCTGCAAGAAGCTGAATATTTGCCGTTCCTCGTGTAAGCGCGGGCACTACCGGCGCGGAGGGCGGGACGCCCACCGGACGCCGGCGAGACGCCAGCGCTGCACAGGAGGAACACCATGAACCCCAAGCTTCTGTTCGTTGCTACCGGCACTCGCACTCGCCGGAATCGCTCTATTTTGGCCCTGCCACGCCCCTGCCGGAGGACTACCGCCGACGTCGGGCTACACCGTCCTCGCGCCCATCCGGCACGGGAACCTGACCGTATTCCCGGTCGCTGCCGCTCGCTCCTACGACACTGAAGAATTCCTTACCTTGGACGAGGGACTGCGATCGGGCGAAGTGATCGTGACCGAATCAGGGGGCCTGCAGCCCTTGATGCGCCGGCGCCGGCCACCCACCACATCAGGCGCCCAGGTCAACCAGTTAGTGTTGGTCAACAACTCCAAACGGCCTCTGATCCTTTTGGCCGGCGAGATTGTTACCGGAGGGAAACAGGACCGGGTCATCGGCAAAGACCGCATTGTTCCAGGAGAGAGCGATCCGCTCGATCTCGGCGTCTTCTGCGTTGAACCGGGCCGTTGGACCGGCAGCAGCGACCGATTTGGAGTGGGAGCGGGAGGGACCGTCGCAGGCGCGATGCCGGCGCCGATGGCAGCGCCCGAATGTCCGTGCCAAAGCAATGGCTGACAAAGACCAGCAGCAGGTTTGGTCGGAGGTGGCAAAAACCAGATCAGCCATGGCCGAATCAGTAACCGTCGAGGCTGCAGCAGAAGCCATCAATGGCACCAGTTCCTACGCTCGCGTTATGGACAATCGTGAGGTAAAACAAAAAGTCGACTCGGTAGCGGGACCGATCCAGAGAAATTACCAGAGTCTGATCCAGCAACTGCGCGACCAGCATGCGGTGGGCGTGGTGGTTGCGGTGAATGGCCGGATGGTCTGGGCCGACATCTTCGCCAGCACCAATCTCCTGGAAAAATACTGGCCGAAACTGGTGCGGTCGTATGCGGCCGAAGCGGTCGTGACCAGGACCACAGACCGCGAAGCCGACAGCAAACAGGCGCAGGAATTTCTCAACCACCTGGATGGACGTCACGAAACAGTCGACAGCGAACCCGGCCTTTATCGCCACACAGAAATCGCCGGAGAAGGTTTCAGGGCCTTCGAGCTGACGTCACTATTGCCCAAGACAGGTTTCGATCTGCACGTGGCTAAAATGACTGAGTAGCAGTTTCTAGTTTCCGGTTTCTGGTTTCTAGTTCCAGTTCCAGGTGGTCGGCGCGCTGCCAAAGGCGAATACACCGGAACCGGAAACTAGAAACTGGAAACCGGAAACTGCCTTTCTGTTTTACCTGCTTGCCTCGTACCAGTTTTTCCACGATGCAGAGTCGTTGGGCAGAGTCTGGCCGGTGATGTCGCGCAGCGCCTGGTAAACCCAGCCGTGCGTCTGGGCGTCAAGGGCGGCGTCATCGCTGTATTCCAGAAGTTGTGGAATTACGCTGCGGCGCTGTTCCTGTGTGAGCATGCCGGATTGCGCCAGGCTGCACGCTGCACGCTCCCGCACCATCGCCGAAGAATCGTCGTGAAACGTCTTCAGCAGCGGCGCGATCGTCTCATTTGTCCCCAGGTAGGCCAGGCCTTCCACCGCCCAGTGCCGGACTTCCGGGTCCGAGTCTTGCAGATGGCTGACCAATATCTCGTTAACGCGTTGCGGCTCGACTCCGCGGTTGCCCAGAAGACCGAGTTCCCAAAGCGCCCAAACCCGCTGCGAACTAGGCCCGTCTTCCGCGTGCTGCGCCAAACGCTCGACGGTGGCCGGCGACTTGATCGCTCCCATGGCCGCCAGGTCCAACTCGATTCCCGCCGCCCGCACCCGCAGATCGTTGGAGTTAAGTGCAGTGGTGATCAGCGAATTGAACTGCGGGGTAAACTTCACCTTTCCCCACCAGCCTTCTACCCGCGCGGCAATCTGCTCATTAGCGCCTTCGTAGTGGTTCACGGCGCGTTCCAGCAGAATCTCCGCCTGCCGCTGTGGAGTCTCGTGCTCGAGGTTCTCGATCTCGTGTTCAGAGAGTATCGCCGGAGAAGCCGGTTCCGATTTGCCTTGAAGTGTCAGAAACCGGGAAACTTGGTCAAACGCCGCCCGCGCATTTCCCGTTGCAAAGAACCCCGCGACCAGGACCCCCACTGCCACGGCGAAAAGAATGCGCCAGCTTCCTGAGTGAGGATCGATGGACTGATCGAGCTTCAGGGTCGAGCTCGATTGGATCGTGCCGTATTCCGGCACCACCTCCGTACGCGGATCTCCTTCCCAGGAATGCATGAAAGCAGTCTAGGGATGTTTTGATACAGGGTAAAGTTACGGTCGAGTACTTCCGTCATTACCTTCACATCACGAGTGAGGCAAATGAATCGCTTGCAGCGGTTACTCGTTCTGTAGGCCGACGCCACTCTGGTCACACTGGCGCTGGTTACGTCAGGTTTTGAGGGGGCGCGTTACATTACTGCGGGGACGCTGATGCCCATGACCGCCAGCACCCGCGACAACTCCCTGCGCACCACCGCCACGGTTGCCAATAGAAACTTCTTACGACCTTCGTCCGCCTCGCTCAGAATGGGATGGCGATGGTAGAAGGTATTAAAAAGCTGAGCGAGTTGAAACGCGTGTTTGGCCAGGTATGCAGGCTCTGTTGTGCTGATCGATTGATCAATAATGTAGGACGTCTTGGCGGCGGCCAGCCACAATTCCCAAATTTCGTTCGCTGTTTCACCGGTCAAATATTTCGCCAGATCAGCTATCGAAGGCCGGGCCGTTGGGTCCCGGTCAAATTCCTGCGGATCGAAGCCGCCCTTGCGGAAGATGTTGGCGGCCCGCACCACCGCATACTGGGCGTAAGGACCAGTCTCGCCTTCGAAGCTCAACGCTTCCTTGAAATCAAACGCGATCACGGACGACTTGGTGAACTTCAGCATGAAATAGCGCAGGGCGCCGACCGCTATCTGGGTTGCGATCGTAACGCGCTCGGCTTCGGTTAATTGAGGGTGGCGGCCGTCCACCTCGTTTTTTGCCGACCCGATCAGCCGGTCGAGCAGGTCGTCGGCCTTCACTCCAAACCCCTTGCGGCCAGAGACTTCAATGTACGGCCGGCTTTTGTCTTCATCCGAAAGCTGGTACCCGAGCTCGGCCGCACAGCGTGGTGTGAGCGCAACCATCTCGTAGGAGAAGTGCGTGTAGTGGTTAGCCTGCTCGTTGTATCCCAGTCCACGCAGGGCTTCGATGACGGTGTTTTGCGCCTCCGATTGGCGGGCGTCAATCACGTTGTAAATTTCCGACACGCCGCCGAAGTGCGGATGCTCCAGCGCACCCACGGCGGTCGACAGCCAGCAGTCATGTCCGTTGGGATAACGATAAAACTTGCGATAACCGAAATCGCGGCCTAAGAGACCAAACTTCCAAAGGTGATAGGCGATATCTTTGCCGACGTAACCAACGGTTCCGTTGGAACGCACAATGACTTTTTGGTCTTCCTCGGCCACCTTGTCTTTCTCTGCGTCCTCGGTCGAAACCTCGGGACTCTCCGACTTCGACGTTCCCGCCCGCCGCATCACCCAGCAACCTTTATTCTTGCCTTCCGTTTCGAAAAAAAGCACGCCGCCTTCCTTCAGCTTGGTGAAAGCAGCATCCCAGAAATGAAGATGGAGGATATCGCTCTCGCGCGGCAGGAAGTCGTATTCGATGTCGAGACGATCCATGGTCTCGAGATGACGCCGGAGGACCGCGATCGAAATCACGTCAGCGACAGCGGCACTCTCATTATTGCCTTGCTCGATCGCGTGCAACGCTTCCTGCCGGAGCCGCAGATTCTCTTTGTTTTCGGCATACCAACTTGAAACGCTGGCGTAGAGGTCCCAGCAGTAGTAGTCAAAGCGGGGCAGGCGCGCCAGCAGCTTCGATCTCGGCACGCGATTTTTTCTCGATATTCAGAAATCCGACGACTACGTCGGCAACCTGCACGCCGGTGTTGTCAATGTAGTTCTGGACGTCAACTTCCCTGCCCGCAAACCGCAGCAGCCGCACAAACGTGTCGCCAAGAATGGCATTCCGCAAATGTCCCACATGAGCGGCCTTGTTGGGATTGATGCTGGAATGCTCCACGAGAATCTTGCCTGAAGAAGGATCGGCACGCGGCTTCTCGTCGGCTATCAAACCGGCGGCAAGCTCTTCGCGTTTCAACCGCGCATTGATGTAACCCGCACCCGCTAGCTCCAGCTTCTCAAAACCGGGTATGGGCCCGATTCCGCCGACAATCTCCTCTGCGATCTTGCGCGGCGCCTTGCGTAGTTTCTTGGCCAGTTCGAAAGCCAATGGCAGGGCGTACTCGCCGAACTCCACTTTTGGCGGCTGTTCGATGACGATCTTGGCGAGATCCAGGTCGTAAGAACGGCGCAGAAATTCGCGCACGTGTTGGGCGAGCCGTCGTTCGAGATGGCGATACAAGAATTCCCCTAAGCTGTTGAAGAAAGAGAAATTGTAGCAAACCACACAGCACGGCTAGGTTTGACGCAGATTCTGTGGTTCCCTATGATGAAAACGTCGTTGGTCGTTGGTCTTTCGTCGTTGGCCCTTCGCTGCCCGCACCTCCTTAGAACCATGGTTTGCCAACGACCAAGGGCCAACGACCAACGACCGATTTCTTATGCGCATTGCCTACCTCGACTGTTTCTCCGGGATGAGCGGCGATATGTTCCTCGGCGCTTTGATAGACGCCGGAGTGCCAGCAAAACTTCTCGAGGACACGGTCACGGCCCTGAACATCGGGGCCCGTTTGGAAGTGTCACGGGTCAACCGCAGCGGTATCACTGCGACCAAGGTGGATGTGTTCGTACACGGGGAAAAAGAGTTGCCGCGCGAGGTGTTCGCCGAGCAGCAGAGTCGCGCCAAAAAACACGAACACGATCATGCACATGAACACAGTCATAAACATGGACCTGAGCATGTCGAACTTCGTGAGCATAACTACCTTCAGTCTGGACACGAGGGCACGCGGGCGGCGGCACCGGCGCCACACGAGCATGAACATGGACGCGGCCTGAAAGAAATACTCGAGATTATTCGGAACGCCGGCATAGGCGACCGAGCAAAGGCCACCGCGATCGCTATGTTCGAGGCGCTGGGCGCGGCGGAAGCCAAGATTCATAACGATGACATTGAAAAGGTTCACTTCCACGAAGTGGGCGCAGTGGACGCGATGGTGGATATCATTTGTTCCGCGGTCGGGGCCGAAGCCCTGGGAGTGGATGAGATCGTGTGCTCTCCGCTAAACGTCGGCGGCGGCAGCGTGAAATGCGCGCACGGAATTCTGCCTGTGCCCGTCCCCGCCACGGTGGAGTTGCTGCAGGGCGCGCCGGTCTATTCCTCCGGAATCCAGGTGGAACTGGTCACTCCGACAGGTGCAACCATCGTTAAGACGTTGGTCAAGCGATTCGCGGCGTTTCCAGCGATGACGATTGAAAAATCCGGATACGGCGCCGGTAGCCGCGACTTTCCCGGTCACGCCAACGTGGTTCGCCTGACAATCGGCGAGTCGCAGCCCGTATTTGCTCAGAACACTTCGCAGGAAACCATCACAGTGCTCGAGGCCAATCTCGACGACTTGAATCCGCAGGTGTTCGGTTATGTGGTCGAGCGACTGCTTGAGGCCGGTGCGCTTGATACTTTTGCGGTGCCGGTGCAGATGAAGAAAAATCGTCCGGGAATGTTGCTGACCGTGTTGTCGAAACCGGAAGACGCACCCAAGCTAACCCAGATTATCTTTACCGAGACCAGCACGCTGGGCGTGCGGCGGCGGGAAGAGCAACGTCAGACACTGGCGCGAAAGTGGGTCAACGTAGTGACCCGCTGGGGCGATGTACGATTGAAGATTGCCAGCATGAACGGCACCGTCACCAACTACGCGCCGGAGTACGAGGATTGCAAGAAAATCGCGGCCGCGAACCACGTCCCGCTGAAAAGCGTGATGAATGAGGCCATGGAAGCCTATTTGAAAGTCCTGAAAAGCTAGGAACGCGCTCCGCAAGAAACCCAAATGGACAAAAAGTTCTACATCACGACACCGATTTATTACGTGAACGCGCGACCGCATATTGGTCACGCCTACACCACCATTGCCTGCGACACCATTGCACGGCGCCAGCGCCTGATGGGCTTTGATACCTATTTTCTTACCGGCACCGACGAGCACGGACAAAAGATCGAACGTGCGGCGCAGGCGGCGGGAAAAACTCCGCAACAGCTTACCGACCAAGTCTCCGCCGAGTTCCGCGCGCTCTGGGACCGGATGGGCCTAACCTATGACGACTTCATCCGCACCACGTCCGACAAACATAAGCAGCGGCGTGCAGGCGTTGTGGCGTCGTATTCGCGACAACGGCTACATCTATAAAGGAAGCTATACCGGCCAGTACTGCGTGTTCGACGAACTTTATGTCGACGTGGTCGGCGAGGGCGCGCCCTGTCCGGAATGTGGACGTCCCACCGAGACCGTGAAGGAAGAGAACTATTTCTTCAAGCTCTCCGCCTTCCAGGACAAACTGCTGGAGCTCTACAACAGTCAGCCAGATTTCATCCGTCCCGAAACGCGGCGCAATGAAGTGATGTCGTTTGTGCGCTCCGGCCTGCGCGATCTTTCGGTGAGCCGCAGCACACTTGCCTGGGGCATTCCGGTCCCTGACGATCCCAAGCACGTAATTTATGTCTGGTTCGACGCGTTGGCGAATTACATCACGGCGCTGGGTTACGGATCGGACGACACTGCGAAATACGACAAGTATTGGCCGGCCGATTTGCAGATGGTCGGCAAGGAAATCGTGCGCTTCCACTGCGTCTACTGGCCGGCGTTGCTGATGGCTGCGGGACTGCCCGTGCCTCAGAAGATCATGGCGCACGGCTGGCTGCTGTTCGAAGAAAGCAAGATGTCGAAGTCGCGCGGAAATATCGTGCGGACGGAGACCATTCTGGAAGTGCTGGGCTCCGACGCGTTGCGCTATTTCTTGTTGCGCGAAATCGTCTTCGGGCAGGACGGATCGTTTTCCTTCGACGCGCTGGTACAGCGTTACAACGCCGACCTGGCCAACGGCCTGGGCAACCTGGCCAGCCGTACGCTCACCATGATCACGCGCTATTTTAGAGGCGAGGTGCCGTATCCCTCGCGCGCTGCGACCCTCACCGCCGAAGAGAATGCCATTGCGAACACTGCGCGCCGGACGATCGCGGAATTCAATACCCTGTTCGACGAGCGACAGTTTTCGCGTGCTTTGGAAGTGGCGTGGAGCCTGGTGGGGGCAGTGGACAAGTACATCGTCGAGAGTCAGCCCTGGGCGCTGGGAGAAAAACAGGACGACGAAAGCCGCTCGCGTCTGGCCACCATTCTCTATACCAGCGCAGAGGCCCTGCGCATCGTGACTGCGCTCGCCCATCCCGTGATTCCGGAAGCCACTGCGAAAATCTGGGCACAGCTGGGACTGGGGGATATCAAGAACATTTTCGCTGTCGGATTTGCAGTGGGGGCAGCTCAAGCTGGGGACGAGGCTCGGCGATGTGCAGCCCGTCTTTCCCCGCGCCGACAAGAGCGCTATTGAAAGGATGCAGCAAATGGAAGAGTTGGGACGCAGCGCCACGGCTGCGGTCGAAGAAAAGAAGATTGAAGAGAAAAGCGAGAAGAAGGTTGATGCTCCCGCGTCAGCTGCGAGCACGCCTGCGCCGAAACCCGCCGCGACCGTGCCCGACGGCAAGATCAGCATTGAAGATTTCGCCAAAGTTGAACTGCGCGTCGGCCAGGTGAAAGTCGCAGAAAGGGTAAAGGGCGCTGACAAGCTGCTGCGCCTGGAAGTCGATCTCGGGACTGAAGTACGGCAGGTGGTGGCTGGAATCGCCGAGGCCTACGCGCCTGAGGCGCTGGTGGGCCGCAAAGTGGTGATCGTCGTGAACCTGGCTCCGCGAAAATTGCGGGGACTGGAATCGAATGGGATGATCGTTGCTGCGTCGCCCGAAGGCGGGAAGCCAGTCCTGGCCAGCTTTCCTGGAAGATGTGCCGGTGGGAACCAGGCTGAAGTGACACGACTTCGGACCTCGGACGCCGGACTTCAGCGAACCGGCCTCGATTCCGGAACCATGATCCGGAATCCCGATGCTGTAGGGTTTGGTGTCCGAAGTCCAAGGTCCGACGCCCGAGGTCCGAGTTCCATGTTCATAGATTCCCACGCCCATCTCGAAATGGAACAGTTCGACGCCGACCGCGAAGCGATGATCGCGCGTGCGCGCGACGGCGGCATTGAAAAGATCGTCGCCATCGGCAGTGGAACGGGGCCCGGCTCGCTGGATTGCGGCATTCAACTGGCCGAGCGGCACGAATTTATTCTGGCCACGATCGGGATTCATCCGCACGAGGCCAAACTGGCTACAGATGCCGACTTTCAGGAACTTGAAACAGCTGGCGAAACGTCCCAAGGTCATCGCCTGGGGTGAAATCGGGCTGGACTACTTTTACGATCACTCGCCGCGCGAGTTCCAGCAGCAAGTATTTTTACGGCAGATGGAGTTGGCGCGGGCGGCCAAGCTGCCGATCGTAATTCATTGCCGGCCCTCCGCCGGCAGCGACAACGCCTGGGACGATTGCCTCAATCTTCTGGAACAGCATTGGAAAGCCAGTGGCCTGGGAGGAATTCTGCATTGCTTCACCGGCACCTGGCCTCACGCCAAACGGGCCCTCGATCTGGGTTTCATGATTTCCTTCGCCGGCAACGTGACCTTCCCCAAAGCGCAGCCGATCCGCGATGCCGCCAAGGAAGTGCCGCTGGAACGCCTGCTGATCGAAACCGACTCGCCATTTCTGGCGCCGGTGCCGCATCGCGGCAAGCGCAACGAGCCGGCATTTGTAAAGGAAGTGGCCCGGCAACTGGGCGAGCTCCGCGGACTTTCGACGGAAGATGTCGGCCAGCAAACGGCTTCCAATTTCTACAGCTTTTTTCAAACTGGCAAGAGCCTAGACGAATTTTCTCTTCTGTCCTGGCGTCATGCTGAGCTTGCGAAGCATCTGGCGTGGAGCGCATGTGCCCGCTGGACAGGCAATGAGCCGATGCGCGCCAGATCCTTCACGGCCTGAAGGCCGTTCAGGATGACGTCTCAAGGTAGGATTGGGCAGAGCATCAGTTGCGGTATGAACTCCCGCAAAGAACTGCGTTGAAACCGCTTCTTCTGGTAACCTCAAAGGTTACATTTTCATAGATTCCAGAAAGCGCTACGAACATGCCCGAAAATACTTTTGACATCGTGAGCAAGATCGATCTCGAAGAGGTCTCCAACGCCATCCAGCAGGCGTCGAAAGAAGTGCACACCCGCTTCGATTTGAAAGACTCCAAGTCCAAAATCGAACTCGAGAAAGACGCGATCGTGCTGCACTCGATCGACGAACATAAGTTGAAATCGGTCAGCGACATACTTCAGCAAAAGCTGGCGAAGCGCGGCGTGCCGCTGAAAGGGCTGACTCACGGCGTCATTGAATCGGCCCTGGGAGGCACCGCCAAGCAGAAGATCACTCTGCAGCAGGGCATCCCGATGGAGAAGGCCAAAGAAATTGTGCAGATGATCAAGAGTTCGAAAAACAAGGTGCAGGCCTCGATTCAGGGAGACCTCATTCGGGTAAGCGGCAAGGACCGGGACACGCTGCAGGCGGTCATCGCGCTGCTGAAGCAGAAGGATTTTGGGATTGACATGCAGTTTCACGAATTACCGGACAAACAGAACCTTTAAGTGAGCATGCCCGCGGCCATCAACGGAAAAGAAATCTTCGAGCTTCTGCGCGAAGACCTGGCGGCCATTGAGCGCGAGTTTGGGCGGGACACGGTCTCGGGCGTCGAAGCCATCACCGAAATTGGCGAATATCTGCGGGGTGGCGGCGGCAAGCGTCTCCGTCCCGCGCTCTTGCTGCTTTCGGCAAAATTGTTCGACTACCAGGGACGCGGCGCCATCCGCCTGGGTGCGGTGGTCGAGATCATTCACACTGCGACCCTGGTTCACGACGACATCATTGACGAGGCCCAGACGCGGCGTGGCCGGCCCGCGGCCAACACGCAGTGGGGCAACTCCAAGTGTGTGCTGGCGGGCGACTGGCTCTACATGCAGGCCTTCAAGGTCGCGGTGCAGGAGCGCAACTTTCGCATCCTCGACACCCTGATCGAACTGACCCAGCAAATGGTCGAAGGCGAACTTCTGCAGATGGAAAAGCTGGGCAAGCTGATTTCGCTCGACGAGTATTTTGATTTGATCTTCCGCAAGACGGCCTGCCTGTTTTCTGTCTGCATGCGCATGGGCGCAATTCTGGGCGGGGCCACTCCCGAGCAGGAAGCAAGCCTGGGACAGTACGGGCGCGACCTGGGGATGGCATTCCAGATCGTGGACGATGTGCTCGACCTCACCGCGTCAGAAAGCGTACTGGGAAAGCCCGTGGCCAGTGACTTGCGCGAAGGCAAAGTCACGATGGCGGTGATCCATGCTCTGGAGCGCTGTTCGCCTCACGAACGCGAAATGATCGAGGCGGTCGTAGAAGATCGGGCCTTCGAGCGAGTCACGCATCGCGAAATTATCGGGATCCTGGAGCATTACGGATCGCTCGAGGCCGCCACGGCGCGCGCCCTTCAGTACGCCACCCTGGCGCGAAACGCGATTTGCAGTTTCCCCGACAGTGAGTTCAAGCGGGCCTTGTTGTGGGCCCCGGATTTCGTCGTCGCCCGAGAGAAATAACGCCCGTAGGGCGTGCCCCACCCGCCCAGCCGAGCGCGCTCGCAGCTCGGCACCACACGTCCGGGCCTACGTCGGTGCGACGCGGATCGCGCCCTCAATCCATTTGTTTCCCAAGACCGTACATCCCTCGGGCAGCTTGATCAACATCCAAAGCCCAAACCTCCAAGGAGACCAAATTATGAAAAAACTGTTGATTCTCGCAGTAGCTCTTTCCGTCATGTTTACCGTGGCGGGCTTCGCACAGGACGCGTCACAAGACAGTGGCATGGCCAAAACCGCACCGGCACCGCTGAAGAACATCAAGGGCACGGTGAAAGCCGACGGCGACAAGTTGACCTTTGTGTCCGACAAGGACCAGAAGTCGTGGGACGTGGCCAATCCCGAAGCGCTCAAGGGACATGAAGGCCATCACGTGGAAGTAAGCGCACACGTGTATGCCGACAAGGGCCAGATTCACGTCATGAGCGTGAAGATGCTCAAGGCGGACAAGATGAGCAACATGGATATGTCGAAGTAGCGGTTTCTCGAACTGAAGTACCTGAGGGGCGGCAGAGGCCGCCCTTTTTCTTTATACTAGCGCAGGCGCAACCCAGCCCGCGGATGCAACCGTTACTCTCACTCATCGGACACCACGGATATCTGTTGGTGTTCTTCATTGTCCTTGCCGAAGCATTAGGAATGCCCGTTCCCGCCGCCATCGCCCTGGTGGCAGGTGGTGCGGCCGCTGCGGCCGGAGTTCTGAGTCTTACCCGGCTTCTGCTGCTGGCACTTGCTGGCCATGCTGATGGGCGATATCTTGCTCTTCGTCGCCGGGCGCTACATGGGATGGAGCCTGCTCGGCTTTCTCTGCAAACTGTCGGTCAACCCCGAAACCTGCATCCTGCGGTCCGCCGAATCGTTTTACAAGCGCGGCAAGGCCACTCTGCTGTTCGCCAAATTCATTCCCGGGATCAACACCATGGCGCCGCCGCTGGCGGGAAGCATGAGAATGCCGCTGGACACCTTCCTGCGGCTCGATCTCCTGGGAGCGTCGCTCTACGCCAGCGTCTATATTGCGGTGGGTTACTTGTTCCGCGATGTTCTGGTTTCCGTGATACGCGGCTTTCAAACCGCGGGTCGTGCCGTCGAAGCCGTGACCATCCTCGCGATCATCGGCTACGCGCTGTACCGGGTCTGGCTCTATCGCAAGCACGCCGTCTATCGGGTTGTGCCGCGGATACAGGTGGAAGAGGTGACCCGCCAGCTGGCGTCGGAAGACAAAGACAAGGTCCTCCTCATGGATGTCCGCAGCCATGGCTACTACGACGCCGGCACAGCGCGTATCAAGGGATCCATCCGGCTGGAACCGAACAACCTCAAGGAAGAACTCAAGAACATACCCAAGGACAAAGACATTTATGTCTACTGTACTTGAGCACGCGAAGCGACCAGCGCCCGGGTGGCGCACATGCTGCGGGAAGAAGGATTCAACGCGTTCGTAATCGTGGGCGGACTGACAGCCTGGCGCAAAGCGGGCAATCCGCTGGAACCCGTGCCGCGCGATGATTTGGTGAAGCTGCCAACATTTTCGTGAAGCAGGGCACCACGAACCACGTAGGGACAGATGTCCTCATCTGTCCAGTCGAGCGAAGCTCGACATCTCTTTGCCGGCAAATAGCGGAGCTTTGCTCCGCCGGACAGCTGAGGACATCTGTCCCTACGTGGTTCGTGCCCAGCGAATCCGACGTTTATGCCTAACGAAATTGAAATCAAGTTTCGCGTCGACAATGTCCGCGAACTTACGCGACGGCTGCGGGCCGCGAAGTTCCGGCAAGTGACGCGGCGGACCCACGAAAGCAACACTCTTGTATGATCTGCCCGGACAGCCTCTGCGAAAACGTGGCGAACTCCTGCGCCTGCGCAAGTATGGGAACAGCTGGCTGCTGACCCATAAGGCCAAAAGCAAAGTGGCCCGGCACA
This sequence comes from Terriglobia bacterium, assembly GCA_963812835.1. GTDB lineage: Bacteria > Acidobacteriota > Terriglobia > Terriglobales > Acidobacteriaceae > JAIQFF01. The sequence goes on along the minus strand of CAWEWN010000002.1, from coordinate 1,791,516 downwards.
AGACCCGGGTCGAGACTCAAACCGGAATCGACGATGGCGAGCAGTTTGAAAAGATACTGCTCGCACTTGGTTATCGTCCCCTCCTTCCGCTACGAAAAATTTCGCGCGGAGTGGAGCGACGGCAAGGGCCACGTCGTCCTGGATGAAACCCCCATCGGCTTTTTTGGCGAGATTGAAGGGCCGGCGCGCTGGATTGACCAGACCGCCCGCCGCCTGGGAATCGACCGCCAGTCCTACATCACGGAGAGCTACGCCGAACTCTTCTTTGCCTGGAAGAAGCGAACGCGAAGCCCCGCCAAAGAAATGACATTCCGCGCCGTGCGCGCTCCGAAACGGTCGGCGTAATTCTTCACAACGTTTTACATCCTGGAACAGCCAGTTCGCATGACCTTGCGCACTCGCCTGCGTCTAAGACAACGATAGTCCAATCACTACACGGAGACGGGCTTGCGTTGGATAGGAACAGCACTGTGCGGTGCGGCGGCCATCGTCATGGCCTTGCCGGGCCTACTCCTTGCCGCTCCGCCGCCGACCTTTGGTCAGGTCAATATCCGGCGTGTCAGCAGTCCTCCCCCGCTGGAGGACTTTCTGCAAATGAAGCCCAGCCCGGCATGGGAAGGCAAGCTGGCGAAGGTTGACCGCTTCATTCAGCGCACTCCCAGCGACGGTGAGCCGACCACGCACCGCACCGAGGCCTACCTTGGCTATGACGACAAGAACCTGTATGTGATTTTCATTTGCTTCGATAATGAGCCGCAGAAAGTTCGGGCCCGGCTTTCGCATCGCGAAGACGTGTTTGACGATGACGAGGTTGAGGTGATGCTGGATACCTTCCACGATCATCGCCGGGCGTATGCTTTTTTCTCCAATGCCCTGGGGGTTCAGGCCGACGCTCTCTGGACCGAAGGCCAGGGTTTCGATCCTTCGTTCGACACGGTCTTCAACACCGAGGCGAAGCTAACGCCGGAAGGCTTTGTGGTCAGGTTCGCCATCCCCTTTCGCAGTCTGCGTTTTGCCTCGAACGATCCCCAGACCTGGGGCATCCTGCTCAACCGGGACACCAAGCGCAACAATGAAGAAGCATACTGGCCCCAGTATTCCAGCCGCATCACCGGCCGCCTGAATCAGGAAGGCGACGCTACCGGCCTTGAAAATATTTCTCCCGGACACAATTTCCAGCTGATCCCGTATGGAATCTTTCGCTCGTTCCGTGACATTGGACCTGCGCGACCTGGACCATCCCACCTTCACTCAGCGCGATGCCTTTGGGCAGATCGGTCTCGACGCAAAGGCCGTCGTGAAAGACAAGTTCGTGCTGGATGCGACCGCGAATCCCGATTTCAGCCAGATCGAATCCGACGATCCCCAGGTCACGGTCAATCAGCGCTTCGAAGTGCAGTTCCCGGAGAAGCGTCCGTTCTTTCTGGAGAACTCCTACTATTTCCAGACTCCGATCCCGCTGCTTTTCACGCGCCGCATCGTGGATCCCGCAGTGGGGCGCGCGCCTCACCGGCAAAGACGGGCCATGGGCCGTCGGCATGCTCGTCGCCGATGACGCCTCTCCCGGCACCGAGGTCGCTCCCGGTGACCCGCTATTCGGACAGCATGCCTACTTTGCGGTGGGCCGCGTCAGCCGCGACCTGGGCAACCAGTCCTCGCTGGGAGTGATGTTTACCGATCGCGAAGAAGGCCCGTACTTCAACCGGGTGGGCGGAATTGATGGCCGCTTCAATCTGAATTCGAACTGGGTTGCCGCGTTTCAGGGAGTTGTGAGTTCCACGCTGTGCAGCGACACCCGCAACAACGTCTGTACGCTTCGGGACCTACCTCGCCGGGCCCTGCGGCCGAAGTCACGCTGCAGCGCGACGGGCGGAAACTGAATTACTTCATGGACTACTCCGACCGCAGTGACGGGTTTCGCACCTTCACCGGCTTCGATCCCCAGCCTGACATTCACAATATTTATCAGCGGGTGCAATACAGTTTCCGTCCGGAAGGCAAGCACCTGATTTCCTGGGGACCGCAGATGGAGGTCTACCACACCTTCGATCACGAGGGGAATTACCTGAACTCCGGCTACTTCCCCGCCCTGAAAACGGAGTTCGTGGGCCAGACCTTTCTCAACATCTACTACGCGAAAGAGATGGAATTGCTGCGGCCGAGGGACTTCAGCGTCCTGACGTCAAACCAGAAGTATGTTCGCCACACCACCGAAGTTGAGTTCAAGACCAGCCTGTACCGGCCAATCTCTTTTCAGCTGGACTATCGTTTTGGCACCCGGATCAACTACGACGCGCCCGACGGCGTAGCGCCATTTATCGCCGGACGGACCACCGTCAACGCCACCTTGACGGTGCGGCCGAGCCGATCGCTGCGGGTCGACAACACCTACATACTCTTCCGGCTGCACAACCGGCTGGGAGCGCCCGGCAGCCTGAACAATCACATCATCCGTTCCAAGTGGAATTATCAGTACACCAAGAGACTGTCGTTTCGCTTTATTGGCGAGTACAACTCGGTGTTGGCCAACCCGGCCTTCACATTTCTCGAGACCACCAAGAATTTCAACGCCGACTTTCTGATGACCTACCTGGTGCATCCCAGCACTGCGATCTACGTCGGCTACAACAGCAATCTGGAAAATGTGCTGCTGCCTTTAAGGAATGACGTGGATGGAGACCTTCTGCACGGCGGCCGCATGAGGAATGACGGCCGAGGCCTGTTCGTGAAAGCGTCGTACCTTTTCCGCTTCTAGCACGGAACCACGTAGGCCCAGATGTCCTCATCTGGGCGGGTGAGCGAAGCTCGCCTAAGGTTTAAACCTGCGCGGAGCTTCGCTCCGCCGGGCAGGTGGGACACCTGCCCCTACGTGGTACGTGGTGCTATGTAACAGTTAGGCGACTACGGCAGGTTTGACGCAGAATTTGTCGAAGACCCTTTTCAGTTCGCTGGCGATGTCCACCGCCTCGCGATGTTCAATGTCGCTGCGATGCATCATGTGGACCACTTTGCCGTCCTGCAGCAGCACAATCGACGGGGAAGATGGCGGATATCCCACAAAATAAGAACGGGCGCGTTCCGTGGCATCTTTGTCCTGGCCGGCAAAGACGCTGAAAAGTTTCTCCGGACGGTTCGAGTGCTGCAGCGCAGCCCGGACAGCGGGCCGCATGCGGCCGGCGGCACATCCGCAAATCGAGTTCACCACGACCATGGTTGTGCCGGGTTGATTGGGTACGGCGCGATCGACATCAGCGGCGGTGCGGAGCTCCTCAATGCCGAGCCGGGTCAACTCCTCGCGCATCGGAACCACCATCATGTCTGGAAACATTTCTTCTCCTCAGGGTCATTTTGATACGACGCAAAATCCCGGCTCCGAGCGGCGCAAGTCACAGCGGGATGTGTCCTGACGTACCGCGCCGACGCTGCCGCCAGTGCCTGTTCCCGTCGTATATAGTGAAGCCATCATACCATCATGACGGTTCTGGAAAACGTATACTTGGCGCCTCTCACAACCCTCAAAGTGGGAGGGCCGGCACGCTATTTCACCGAGCCGAAATCGGCCGCCGAGGTGGCCGAGGCCGTCAACTTTGCCCGCTCGAAAGACCTTCCCTTGTTTGTGCTGGGCGGCGGCAGCAACCTGGTGGTCTCCGACGCAGGCTGGCCCGGCCTGGTCCTGAAACTTGCAGTTCGCGGAATCGATGAGCGCACGGAAAATGGCAAGACCCTCTTCGAAGTCGGAGCGGGCGAAGAGTGGGACAGGTTCGTGGCCCGCGCCGTCGCCAGAAACTGTGCCGGAGTCGAATGTTTGAGCGGCATTCCGGGCAGCGTGGGCGGGACCCCTGTTCAAAATGTAGGAGCCTACGGCCAGGAAGTCTCCGAAACCATCGAGTCGGTCCTCGTGTTCGATCTTAACGACGGACAGGTTCGTGAGCTCTGCGCCGAAGCTTGCGGATTCCAATATCGCACCAGCATCTTCAACACCAGCGAACGCGGACGCTTCATCATCCTGCGCGTCACCTACGCTCTGACGCCGGGCGGCAAGCCTCGCATCGAATACGCCGACCTGAAAAAACATTTTGCCGGATTTCAAAACACTCCTTCATTGACCAGCACCCGCGAAGCCGTGCGCCGCATACGCGCCGCCAAAGCCATGCTCATCACTCCGGGCGACGAAGACTGCCGCAGCGCCGGTTCGTTCTTCAAAAATCCCGTGCTCTCGGCCGACCAATACGACGAACTCACGCGGCGCGCGACGGCCAAGGGATTGCAGGTCCCCAGCTATCCCGCCCTCGATGCCCAGAAAAAAGTTTCCGCCGCCTGGCTGGTCGAGCACTCCGGCTTCAGCAAGGGTTACAGCAGCGGGCAAGTCGGGATCTCGCGCAAACATGCGTTGGCCATCGTGAACCGCGGAGAAGCCACCGCCGCCGACATCCTGGGACTGAAAGATCACATCCAGCAGCGCGTGGACGAACTCTGGAACATTCATCTCGAACCCGAGCCCGTATTCGTCGGCTTCTGAGCCTCAGCTTTTGCATCTCCAAGAAGCCTCCCGCAGGACTCGTAAATCACACTAACCTCAGCAGAATCTTAACCTTGAGTTGCCTCCAAGAAACAGATTGACATGTTACTATAGTGTTGTAGTTAACTATAACACTAATGTACGCAGGCATCGATTAGCGCTGATCGATCGCACCTGGGTACGCGATGCCCGGAAAGTTCAAAGACTGAGGAGAATGAAAATGAAATCCCTTCGAATTACGTTGCCCGTTGTTCTGCTGTCGCTCTCGACCGTTATGGCTTTCGCGCAGTCGGACGCGCACAAGTCCTCCGTGGCTCCGGTGCCGTCCGAGGCGCAGAAGTCCTTCGCAACCATGAAAAGCCTGGCGGGAGAGTGGGAAGGCCCCGTCGCCGTGCCGGAGATGCCGGCGATGTCCAACGGCAAGCCGCTCCACGTCTCGATGCGCGTGACCTCTCGGGGGAACGCGCTCGTGCACGAGTTGCAGGAAGCAGGAACGCCGTTGGATGCGACAAAGTACGACCATCCGGTCACCATGCTTTACGTGGACGGAGACGATCTCACGCTGGTTCACTATTGCGATGCGGGGAACCGGCCGCGCATGACGGGCAAGACGTCGCCCGACGGCAAGACGATCGAGTTCGAGTTCAAGGACATCAGCGGGAGTCCGGAGTACCACATGCACCATTCGGTGTTCACTATCCTCGACGCCAACCATCACACCGAGGATTGGACGTTCATGATGAAGGACAAGCCGATCCACGCGCACTTCGACCTGCACCGGACCAACTGAGGTACGTGATATCTCTGGTAAGGTCTGGTAAGGGCTCTCTGGAAAAACCTGATGGACCGTGAGTGGAACGACAGTCAGCCGATCTACCGCCAGCTTCGCGACCGTGTGGTCGCGATGATACTCGACGGTGTTCTCAAGGAAGGCGATCCGCTGCCCTCCGTGCGAAATGTTGCGGCTGAATACCGGGTCAATCCGCTCACGGTTCTGAAGGGCTATCAGCAACTGGTGGACGAGGGACTGGTCGAGAGCCGACGAGGTCGCGGCATGTTCATCAATGCCGGCGCACGCAGTCTGTTGCTAAAGGGCGAACGGCAGAAGTTTCTCGACGAAGAATGGCCCCGGGTCCACGCCACCATTCAGCGGCTCGGCCTGAAGCCGGAAGAACTTCTGAACGGCGCAACTCGCCCGTCGCCTTCTGATGCCGCACCGTCGAACACCGCCAAGTCAAATCCCCCCGAGGAGGAAAGCTGACGCCATGGCCTGCATAGAAGCCCGCAGCCTCCGTAAGACCTTCGGCACAACCGTCGCGCTGGACGGCATCAATCTGCGCGTTGAAGAGGGCCGCATCCTCGGACTCATCGGTCCCAACGGCGCCGGCAAGACCACCGCGCTCAACGCGATTCTCGGTCTCACCCCATACCAGGGAGAACTGACGGGTCCTCGGCCGCGATCCCTGGACCGAACGCGACCGGCTCATGCGAGGATGTCTGCTTCATTTCCGATGTCGCCGTCCTGCCGCGCTGGATAAGGGTTTCACAGGCGCTGGACTATGTCGCCGGTGTGCACCCGAGATTCGATCGTGCGAAAGCGGAACGTTTTCTGGCGAAGACCACAATCAACCGCGCCAGCAAGGTCAGAGGAATTGTCGAAAGGCATGGTCACGCAACTGCATCTCGCTCTCGTGATGGCCATCGACGCCAGACTGCTGGTGCTGGACGAGCCGACGCTTGGCCTCGACATCCTGTATCGCAAGCAGTTCTACGATTCCCTGCTGAACGACTACTTCGACCGCAGCCGCACCATCGTCGTGACGACACACCAGGTGGAGGAAATTCAGCACGTCCTCACCGATGTCATGTTCATCAACCGCGGCCGCATCGTTTTCGATTGCAGCATGGAAGAGTTGGAGTCGCGCTATCTGGAAGTGATGGTGCATCCCGAGCAGCTCGCCGCGGCGCGGGCGCTCAAGCCCATGCACGAGCGCCAGGGGTTCGGTCGCAGCATTCTGTTGTTCGATCTCAAAGCTCGCTCACGTCGAGCGCAAGCAACTGGCCGCGTTTGGCGAAGTGCACACGCCCAGCATCGCCGACTTGTTCGTGGCGGTGTTGGACAGACACGCTCGGGCAGTCCGGCCGGCCAGGCACCGGTCAACTTATGAAGGAGCGACGCGATGAATACTCAATCGAACGCCATCCCGAGTCTCATCTCGAATCGCCGGTAATCGCGCCGGTGGCCATCTCGGGAGCTCGTCGCATGTACTGGTCGCTGCGACGCGAATTGTGGGAGTACCGGTCGATCTATGTCGCGCCCCTGGCCGCCGCCGCCGTATTTCTATTTGGCTTTCTGATCAGCACGATTGAGCTGCCGGCCAAGATGCGTCACCTGTCGGCGCTCGACCCCGCGCACCAGCACGAAGCGATCCTCGCAGCCGTATGACATGGCCGCGGGTCTGATCATGCTCACTGCGCTGATCGTCGGGGTGTTCTACACTCTCGACGCGCTGCACGGCGAACGCCGCGATCGCAGCATCCTGTTCTGGAAGTCCCTACCGGTTTCCGATCTCACTACAGTGCTCGCGAAGGCAAGCATTCCCGCTCGTCATCCTTCCCCTCGTGGCCTTCAGCATCACCGTTGTCTTGCAGTTGATCATGCTGCTGCTGAGCAGCGCGGTACTGCTGGCGAGCGGCCTGAACGTCGCGACGCTCTGGACACAGTTGTCGTTTGTGCAGATGTCGCTGCTGCTGCTCTACCACCTTTTTACCGTGCATTCGCTCTGGTACGCGCCGTTTTACGGCTGGCTGCTGCTGGTCTCAGGCTGGGCGCGGCGCGCGGCCTTTCTGTGGGCGGCTTTGCCGCTGGTGGCGATCGCGATCGTCGAAAAAATTGCGTTCAACACCTCGTATTTCACCGCCATGCTGCAGCACCGGCTGGATGGCGCCACCGAAGCGGTCATAGCGCCGGGTACCTTCCCCATGGATCCGATGACGCACATCACTCCCGGTCATTTCCTGGGCAATCCGGGTCTCTGGCTCGGTCTGGCAATCTTCGCGGCATTTCTCGCCGCAGCAGTCCGGCTGCGCCGCTATCAAGGACCGATCTGAAGATCTGCTTTTCGGTTTGTCATCCTGAGCTTGCGAAGAGCCTGCCCTGAGCAAAGTCGAAGGGATCTGGCGCGCAGCAGATAAGGAGCCTCGGCAACCGGGGATGTACGCGCGAGATCCTTCACGGCCTGAAGGCCGCTCAGGATGACCCCGTCATGAGAATGAGAGATTTCCAACTGACCCACCACTACTTCTTGGGCAGCTTGCGAAATGGGTGCTCGAAGCTCAGATATAGAAGCAGAGCTCTTTCTCCCGCGCTGGGCCCGACTCCCAGCGGCACACCGATTCCAGGAACAATCTGCAAACCATTTTTGAAGTTGTAGGACCAGCGAATGCCGGGACTGAGGAAGAGCGAGTTCGTCCAGTCCGTGTGATCGGGGCCCACGACCGTCTGTGACCGGACAAACACAGTTTCCAGCATGACATTGAAGCGACTGTGCACCAGCCAGATAAAGCTCTGCCCCAGGTTGTAACCTGCCGATGTAGCTCGGTCGCCCGAAGCGTCCTGGGCGTGCGGAAAATATGTGGCGCCCACATTCCAGTGACTGACCAGTTTCTTGTTGAGAACAACGCTCAAGGGAAGACTGGTCTGCACTCCAAAACTGCCGGCACCTTGTTCCTGGCTGGAATCGCCCGTGGGAAGGATCAAGCTGAGGCGAGGTGAGAAGGCGACTCGTGTGTCACCGCTTCCCACCAATTGATAACGGTAATTCAGCAAGACATCGCCAAAGCCGGCTCCGGAGCCTGGAAAATCTCCGGAGTGCACGGCCGCCAGCGTGTAGCTGAGTTGGTGACGTTCATCGCCGGGGACCGGCCACTCCTGGGTGAAGGTGTAGTTCCAGTCTTTGCTGTTCCAGAAGCGGGTGAAACTGGAAATGTGCTGCACCACGCCGTAATTCTGGTTGTAGGCTTCTTCCACCAGGAAGCTGTTGTCCTGGATGCCGGGTTCGACCGCGGGCGCTGAAGTCTGCTGGCCCAGGCAGTTGACGCCGAACAGCAGAGTTGCCGCCAGCATGAAGCGGCAGCGATGGCGACTCTCGCGATTCCGGGTCCATAGATTAACCATGGTTAAGTAAATCACATAATCATCGGTTAACCAATCACTTGTTTCAGCGGTGCGCTGACGGATTCTCGGCCAACTGCGCGGCCTGCTCAAAGATCTTCGCGAACATCTGGCGGGTAAGTTTGCCGGTCTGGGTATTTTGGTTTGAAGGATGGTACGACGCCAGCAAAATCTTGCCGTCGGGCATCTTGTAGCTGGCGCCGTGCTGGAACGGATAAGGATTCTTGCTCGGGAGCATCCCTCGGCGCTTTAGATAATTGAGGTACGCTTCAAATCCGATCCTGCCCAGCGCCACAACCACCCTGACGCGCTTGAGGCCGTCCATTTCGCGATCGAGATAGGGTGCGCAGTTGGACAGTTCCTCAGGCAGAGGCTTGTTATCGGGCGGCGCGCAGCGAACTGCGGCGGTGATGTATAGATTCTTTAGTTCAAGCCCGTCGTTGCGATCGGTCGCATTGGGCTGATTGGCGAATCCAGCCTCATACAAGATGGGATACATGAATTTGCCGGAGGCGTCGCCGGTGAAAGGACGTCCGGTACGGTTTGAGCCATGCGCCCCGGGTGCAAGTCCGAGCACCAGGACGCGCGCGTCGGGATCGCCGAAGCCTGGAACCGGCTTGCCCCAGTATTCCCAATCGAGGTAGGCACGGCGCTTCTCGCGAGCAATTCTCTCGCGATACTCGACCAGGCGCGGACAGCGGGTGCAGGAAATTACTTCGCGGTTCAGTTGAATAAGCCAAGGCGGGCATTCGAATCATTGTATGCGGAACTGAAGAGGTAGCTCCAACGCGAGGAAGAGAAGTGACCCACCGATCTTTGCGATCTTTGCGGCTTTTCTTTGCGACCTTTGCGGTAAACAGTTTGTCGTCGCTTCCTAAAATCTTTACCGCCAAGGACGCGAAGAAAGCCGCAAAGATCGCAAAGAGGATCCCCTGCGCTTAAACCTGTGCCCCGACGTTACATTTGTCACCTTGTTTTCGGGTTCGCCAGTTTGACGCTTCTCTCCTCTAGTCTTTACACTCAGATTTACAGCCTGTGCCGTTCGACTCATCCGAAAATGGACGGTCCGAACGGTCAAAGCCTGAAAGGCAAATGTGAGCCCCACTGAGACCACTAGCAGCACCCGGCGGGAGATTGCAGTTGAGATTCCCGTCGAAGAAGTAAATCGCGAGACTGCATCCCTGATCCAGAAATATCAGAAGCTGGCGCGCATCCCCGGTTTCCGCCGCGGACATGTGCCCGCATCCATCATCCGCCAGCGTTTTTCCGAAGATCTGAAGAGTGACGTGGTCGAAGCCCTGGTCCCTCGCTATTTCCGCAAAGAAGCCGACAAGCAGGGCCTGATCCCGGTATCGCAGCCGCAAGTCACCGATCTCCAACTGAAGGACAACGAACCCCTGCGCTTCAAAGCCAGCTTCGAAGTCATGCCCGAGATCAAGGTCGAGGGCTACAAAGAGCTGCGCGCAGACAAGCCGGAGATCACGGTCACCGACGAAGAAGTCCAGCAGTCGCTCGACGGCGTGCGCGAGCAGCATGCGACCTTCACATCCGTGGAAGGCCGGGCCCTGGCCGACGGAGACTACGCCCAGGTATCGCTCGACGGCAAGCCCAAGGACGCGCCCGAGAACAGTGAAGACAAGCCCGTCCACATGGATGAAGTGCTGGTCGAAATCGCGGGCAAGAACACCATGCCCGAGTTCACCGAGAATCTGCGCGGCGCCTCGCCTGGCGACGAGCGCGTCTTCGAAGTGACCTATGCCGCAGGATGCTCAAGAACAGCGTCTTGCGGGAAAGACCTTTACCTACACGGTGAAGGTGCAGTCCATCAAGCAGAAGACGCTTGCCCGAACTCGACGACCAGTTTGCCACCCAACTGGGAGAATTCAAGACGCTGGACGAAGTGCGCCAGCGCATTCGCGAAGGCATGGAATCGGAACGCAAACATGCCGCCGAACACGAAGCCAAAGACAAACTGGTTGCGGAACTGGTGAAGCGCACCGAATTCGAAGTGCCGGAGGCGCTGGTGGACCGCCAGATCGATGTCCGCCTGGAACGTGGCCTGCGCGCCCTGGCGGCGCAGGGCATGAAAGCCGAAGACATCAAGAAAATGGATTTGAACCGGCTGCGAGTGGGCCAGCGGGAGCAGGCGCTGCAGGAAGTGAAGGCTTCGCTGGTGCTGGACAAGATCGCCGAGGAGGAGAAAATCGAGGTCAGCGATGAGGAGATCGATCGGGAGATCGACGCGCTCGCCACTCAGTCAAAACAGACGCCGGAAGCGATTCGGGCTCGTTTGACACGCGATGGTGCGCTCGATAGAATCCGAAATAGAATCCGCAGCGAAAAGACCCTCGATTTTCTATATCGCCAGTCCGCCTGACGCGGACGACTTTCGATCCTCCCAGATAGAGCTAGTGGTCAGAAACAGGAGTGTGGACGGTGAATGTGAACGATCCCAAAATGATGCTGGTCCCCATGGTCATCGAGCAAACTGGCCGGGGCGAGCGGGCCTACGACATCTACTCCCGGCTGCTGCGGGACAACATCATTTTCATCGGCACGCCGATTGACGACAACATCGCCAACCTGGTGATTGCACAGATGCTGTTTCTGGCGCAGGAAGACCCCGAGAAAGACATCCAGCTCTACGTGAACTCGCCGGGCGGATCGATCACCGCGGGCATGGCGATTTACGACACCATGCAGTACGTAAAGAACGATGTCACCACGATTTGCATCGGCCAGGCAGCCAGCATGGCGGCGCTGTTGCTCGCCGCAGGCGAGCCCAAAAAGAGACTGGCTTTGCCTAATTCCCGCATTCTGATTCACCAGCCGTCCATGGGTGGACTGTCGGGTCAGGCCACGGACATTGACATCCACGCTCGCGAAATTCTTCGTATGCGAGAGATTACTAACCAGTTAATGGCAAAGCACACCGCTCAGAAGCTGGAAAAGGTAGAGAAAGACGTAGAGCGCGACTTCATTATGAACTCGCAACAGGCTAAGGAATACGGAATCATAGACGATATCATCTATAAGACGAGATAAAGGTATGATCGGGGTTCGCCCGATCAGTTTCCGATCAGTCTCGGCGCGAAACGATCTGTCCCGCCAACCGGCAACGGGTGCATTGGAGCGGGAGAGAGAGGGTTAACGAAGGAGTAAAGCCGAGTGAAAAACAGGACTGGCACCGAGGAGATGTTGCGCTGTTCGTTCTGCCACAAGTCGCAGGACGCAGTGGCCAAGCTTATTTCATCCCCCAGCGATTATCCCAGGGCCTATATTTGCGACGAGTGCGTCGCGGTCTGCAATTCCATCCTGGAAGACGACCGCACGGCTACGCCTCCCACCACCACCCCCAATCAACTGCCCAAGCCGCAGGAAGTAAAGAGCTTCCTCGACGAATACGTCATCGGCCAGGAGCAGACCAAGAAGAAGCTGGCGGTGGCGGTTTACAACCACTACAAGCGCATCTACATGAATCGCCAGCGCGCCGGTGACGGCGTCGAACTGGCCAAGTCGAACATCATGCTGATCGGCCCGACCGGGACCGGCAAAACCCTGCTGGCCCAGACCCTGGCCCGCATGCTCGATGTTCCCTTCGCCATCGTGGACGCTACCACGCTGACCGAAGCCGGCTATGTCGGCGAAGACGTCGAGAACATTATCCTTAAGCTTTTGCAGGCGGCTGACGGCGATGTAGGACGCGCCCAGACCGGCATCATCTACATCGACGAAGTGGACAAGATTGGACGGAAAGACGAGAACCCGTCCATCACTCGCGATGTTTCGGGCGAAGGCGTGCAGCAGGCGCTGCTGAAGATCCTCGAAGGCACGATCGCCAATGTGCCACCCCAGGGCGGCCGCAAGCATCCTCACCAGGAATTCACTCCGGTAGATACCACCAACATCCTGTTCATTTGCGGCGGAGCTTTTGTCGGTCTGGACAAGATCATCGCTCGCCGCGTGGGCAAAAAGTCGCTGGGCTTCAAAGTTGGAGCCGAAGAGACGACCGAGGTGGAAGAGAATCCAGCGCTCACCCGCAAACGCAATTTTGAGCTGATCAGCGACATTCAGCCGGAAGACTTGATCAAGTTCGGCCTGATTCCCGAGTTCGTCGGACGCCTGCCGGTCGTGGGTGTGCTCGAAGATCTGGACGAGTTTGCCCTGATTGAAATTCTGACCCGTCCCAAGAACGCGATCATCAAGCAGTATCAGCGCCTCTTCGAATTCGAGAATGTGCGCCTGAAATTCAGCGATGACGCCTTGAAGGCCATCTCGCGGCAAGCCATGGCGCGAAAGGTCGGCGCTCGCGGTTTACGCATGATTCTAGAGGAGTTAATGCTCGACCTCATGTACCATCTGCCCAGCCAGAAGAAGGTCAAGGAGTTCGAAGTGACGCGGGAAATGGTGGAGAAACGCAACGTAACTCTCGCAATGATGGATAAGGCGGGTTAAACTAAGCGCCGTTGGCAAGGCTTTAGAGAGCTGAAGCTAGGAGCCAGAAGCTAACAACTGCGAACGCAACTCGGGTGTTCGGGAGAATAAGTGACGATCGTTAAGGAAAAATTCGAGACCAAAAAACTACCCATGATGCCCATCCGCGACGTGGTCATCTTCCCCTACATGATGACTCCGTTTGTCGTAGGACGGGAATCCAGCGTTCGCGCCCTCGAAGAAGCGCTGGCGGCCGACAAGAAGATATTCCTGGCCACCCAGCACGACGCCAGCATCGATGAACCCAAGCCCAATGAGATCTACCAGGTAGGCACGATCGTCAACATCGTGCAGAGCCTGAAGCTGCCCGACGGCAACATCAAGGTCCTGGTCGAAGGCATCGAACGCGGCAAAGTTCTTCAGATCAGCGAGACCGAAGGCTTCATGCAGGTTTCGGTCCGCGTGGCCCGTTACGCCACCGAGACCAACCCCCAGATCGAAACCGGGATGCAGCGCGTCACCGCCCTGTTCGAGCAATACGTAAAGCTCTGCCAGTCGCTGAATTACGAGACCATGATCGCGGCCGTGCGCATGGAAGATCCGGCCAAGCTGACCGACACCATCGCCGCCAACCTGCAGCTTTCCATTGAAGAAAAACAGGAACTGCTGGAAATCTTCGATCCCGGCGAGCGCCTGACCCGCATCGGCGACGTGCTCGACATCGAAATCGAAAAGCTGAACATGGACCGCACCATCCAGTCGCGAGTCAAGCGGCAGATGGAGCGCGCCCAGAAAGAGTATTACCTCAACGAAAAGATCAAGGCCATCCAGAAGGAACTGGGCCGCGGCGAAAAGAGCGAGTTCGACGAGCTCAAGAAAAAGATCGAAGCCGCTGGCATGCCCAAGGAAGTACGCGACAAGGCGGTGCAGGAGCTCAAAAAGCTCGAAGCCATGCCGCCCATGTCGGCCGAGTCCACGGTCTCGCGCAATTATCTGGACTGGCTGCTGGCGGTTCCATGGAAGAAGCGGTCCAAGGAAATCCGCAACATCAGCCGCGCCGAAAAAGTCCTGAACGAAGACCACTACGGTCTGGAAAAGATCAAAGACCGCATCCTCGAATTCCTCGCAGTGCGGCAACTGGTAAAGAATCCCAAGGGCTCGATCCTGTGCTTCGTCGGGCCTCCTGGAGTCGGCAAGACTTCGCTGGGAATGTCGATCGCGAAGGCGACCGGCCGTAAGTTTGTCCGCATGTCGCTGGGCGGCGTGCGTGACGAAGCCGAAGTTCGCGGTCATCGCCGCACCTACATCGGCGCCCTGCCGGGACAAATTATCCAGATGATGAAGAAAGCCGGCACCAAGAACCCGGTCTTCATGCTGGATGAAGTCGACAAGATGTCCATGGATTTCCGCGGCGATCCGTCAGCCGCGCTGCTCGAAGTTCTCGATCCCGAACAGAATTTCATGTTCGTGGACCACTACCTCGACGTCGAATACGACCTCTCGCAAGTCTTCTTCATCGCCACCGCCAACGTCATGCACACCATTCCTCCGGCGCTGCAAGACCGGATGGAAGTGCTGCGACTGCACGGCTACACCGAGCAGGAGAAGGTCGAAATCGCCAAGCAATTTCTGGTCAGGAAACAGTTGGAACAAGCGGGACTGACCGACAAGAACCTGAAATTCAGTGACGACGCCATCACCTCCCTAATTCGTTCTTACACCCGGGAAGCCGGCGTGCGCAATCTGGAGCGTGAAATCGGCAACGTCTGCCGCAAAGTCGCGCGCAAAGTGGTCAAGGAAGGCGAAACTTACAGTGCTGGCATCACCCAGGAAAACGTCAACGACTTCCTGGGCGTGATCAAGTTCCGCGACACGCTGGCCCACGAAAAGAGCGAAGTCGGCCTGGTCACCGGCCTGGCCTGGACCGAAGTCGGCGGCTCGATCCTGAGCACCGAAGCCACCGTGGTTGACGGCAAGGGCAAGCTGACGCTGACCGGCAAGCTGGGCGACGTCATGCAGGAATCGGCGCAGGCGGCCATGTCGTACATCCGGTCGCGGGCCCATCGCCTGGGTCTGCAACGCGACTTCTACCGCTCACTGGACATCCACGTACACGTTCCCGAAGGCGCGATTCCCAAGGACGGCCCGTCCGCGGGCATCACGATCGCGACCGCGATTGCCAGCGCCCTGAGCAAGATTCCGGTCCGCCGCGATCTGGCCATGACCGGCGAGATTACGCTGCGCGGCAAGGTATTGCCCATCGGCGGGCTGAAAGAAAAATTGCTGGCGGCCCACCGCGCCGGACTCTTCGAAGTGATCCTGCCGCAGGACAACGAGAAAGACGTAGCCGAAGTGCCAGAGAACCTGCGCACCGCGATGAAGATGCACTTCGTCGAGACCATGGACCAGGTGCTGACCGTGGCGCTGGAGCGACCCCTGCCGGAAATCAGCGAAGAGGTGGCCCAACCCATTGCACCCATTGTGCCTCCAGCCGAGAGTCCAGCCGCACACCAGTAATTTCCTCCATCAGCTCAAGCAAGGCCCGCGCAAGCGGGCCTTTTTGTTGTTGGGGGATTTTCTCTGCGAACTTTGCGTTTCCTTTGCGCTCTTTGCGGTCAAAAGCTCTTAACCGCAAAGAGCGCAAAGAAAGCCGCGAAGGTCGCAAAGAAAACCTTTCAATTCGGCATCCTGGTTTATTCGCACTATTCCTGTTCAGATAAAATGTTGTCAGGGTATTCGCGTGGAACGGAATCCTCAGCCCGAAGCCCCCACAAGGCATCTGCGTGGTGGAGCAAGTCTCATCATCGCGGCGGCGCTGGTCTGTATCCTGCTGATCTGGCTACCCGCCTATCGCTGGTTCTTTCTCGGTAGCCTCGGTATCGGCGTTGTAGTGGCCGCCATGCTTTATTTCTGGAACAAGTACAAGCCTGTTAAACCCGAAGACGTAGAGAACAAGCGGCCGCTCGGACTAGGGTAAGCTGTCGATGAAGTCGCTTCCGAGGCGCGCCCTCCCCGGGAGAGCCAGCATCTTCGAATCTCCTTTTTGCGACGCGCCGCGCTTGCAACTTCCGGGGCAAAACTGCAAACTGATTTATGCGCGTTCTTGCCCGATTCATGCTGTCGGCGAGCGATCCCAGCCAATTCCCTGTTCCGGCATTGCCCGAGGTGGCTTTCCTGGGGCGGTCGAATGTGGGCAAGTCCAGCGTGATCAACTCGCTTCTTGGCTCGAAAATAGCCAAGACCAGTTCCACGCCCGGTCGCACCCGTTCCATCAATTTCTTCGAAATCCGCTGGCCCGGGAAACCGGGACCGGAATTGATCTTCACCGACCTGCCGGGCTACGGCTATGCCAAGATCTCGCGCGAGATCTCGCAGCAGTGGCCGAGTTTCATCGATCCCTATTTGAAAGACCGGCCCAACCTGGCCCTCTGTGTGGTCCTGATCGACGTGAACGTGCCGCCGCAGCCGGGGGACCGGCAGTTGCTGGAGTTTCTCTCCGGAATCGGGCGCCCGACCTTGATCGTAGCCACCAAGAGCGACCGGCAAGGGGGGAACCAGTTGCGGAACGCTCTGCAGGCCATGGCGCAGGGAATATCCGCATGCGCAAGTGGTTCCATATTCGGCCAAAACGGGAGACGGTCGCGAGGAGCTCTGGCGGCAGATTCGGGTCGGAGTGGAGACCCATTCCCGCCGTTCCGTTGTGGATTCGGTCCCGTTTGAGGAACCCGCCGACCTTCCGTAAGCATCTTGCGCTCCCTTACTCGCCGCGCCATCGCCAACCCTCCGTAGAATTACGCCAGGACCCTGGAACTTCTTTGTCGGCGATGCGGGCAGAAATCAGGAGACGGGTTTCTGAAAGGAACGGCCCGAACACCAGGCCGTCACTATGTCTACGAGCAACTCTGATCTTCTGCTGACCCCGAAGAAAGACGGCGGGGCCGCAACGGCCACAGACCGGCCGTTGTTGTCTGCCCCGGGGGCATACCGAACTCAGCCATCCGAACCATCTCAAGTCACGGAGAAGCGCGGAGAGCCTCGCTACAAATGCGAGGGCAGCGCCGAGTTTCGGACAGACGGCTTTGAAGTACGCACCTGGGCCCGGGTCACGGACCTAAGCCGTAGCGGATGCTACGTAGAAATGCAGGCGACCTCGCCATTGAACACCGCCGTCACCCTGATGATCGAAGTGAACGGACTGCGGTTGCACCTCAAAGGGGACGTCAAGACTTCCCACCGAATGCAGGGCATGGGCGATAGAGTTCACAGAAATTCCGGACGCAGATGTGCCGCAGCTGGAAGAAATCATCCGCCAGTTGGCCAGCGGCGAGTCAGCAGACGCCGGAACCAACGCCCTCGGGCAGCCCGGATCTATTGATGATTGTGGACCCGAGTGCAGCGTTGCATGCAATCGGTAATTTCTTCCAGAGTCACCGCATGCTGACTCGAGATGAGTTCAAAGAACTGGTGGGCGCAAGCCAGAATCGCAACGGAACAAGCAATCGCTGATCTCTTCATGCCCCTGGCGCACACCACCCCTAAGAACCACCTCCCGGGTGTAAACTTTCTCTAGTTTCCATCGGCGGTGACCCTTGAAACGCCTCCTGTCAGCCCTTCTCGTGGTTTGCCTGGTCCTAGTCAGCGCAGGATGCGGGAACGTCTTTATCCGCGGCAACACCCTTCTTGGCGGGGTTTCCAGCGTCAGCGGCTCGGTAAGCTTCATACAACTCACCGCGATCATCGGTGACAACGGAACCACCGTGGATGTCACGTTTGTCACGTTCCTGCAAGACGGCACATCATCCACGATTGGTTTCTGCGGCGATCAGCGCGACCATTTCTCCATGCGCGAAACCGTACGCGCCAACTTCACTCCAGGACAAACCTGCGCCAGCATCGTCGCGATTGTTATCACTTGAACCGCAGTCTTCGGTCGTCAGTCTTCGGTCGTCAGCAGCAATACAGTAAAGACCGGGTTTGCTGACGGCTGAAGACTGACGCCTGAAGACTGCCTTCGTTACCTTAGTGATCTAGGGACTGATTACGCGCCCGGCTACAGTTGCATCATGACACTTTCATCCATGGTGCTCTCGCGCGATTTTCAAGAGATCAGCGTTCTTGAATGCATCCTCGGTGGTCTGCACATCGGAGTCGACGTAGAGTCAGAGCCTGATCGGGCCCGGACCAAGCTGGCCAAGTCGAAAATCGACGCTCTCATTATTGACTGTGATCTGTGCGGAGCTTCCAGTTTTCTGGAAGGGCTGCAGGACGGCACCATTCGCAATGCCGTGCCGCTGATCATCGTCAGCGGTTCTACGGGCCGCAAGCACCTGGAATCCAAAGGCGCTTCGTTCGTCTTCGAAAAACCCATCTCGGTGGAGCAGGCGGTCCACACCCTGTCCGCGGCGCGCAACATGATCCTGGATGAGCGGTTGCGCTATCATCGCGCCACCCTGGATGTTTCCGTGTCCCTGATCGGCGCGACCAAGACACGCCAGCGCGCCCACCTTCAAAACCTGAGCCAGGGAGGCATCGGCGTGCGGTTGCAAAAACCGCAGCAGGCCAGCGGCAAAGTGGACGTGAACTTCACCCTGCCAGGAACCAGGGTAGCGCTGAAGTTTCAGGGAGAAGTAGCGTGGAAGGACAAGCAAGGCAACGCCGGCATCCGCTTCCTGGGCGCCGCCCCACGCATGAAGCGAGAACTGCAACTCTGGCTCGAGCGGCAGTATTTCTTGAACTAGGACGGGCGTCGGTCGTCAGACTGCGGACGTCAGACTTCAGACCTCGGACCTCAACTCCTGTCATCCTGAGCGGAGTGGAAAGTTCGCATCGCGAACTTTCCGCGGAGTCGAAGGACCCCTATAAGCTTCGCAACTGTTTGCTGAGCTGATCGCGCCCAGTCAAATTTCCACCACGACAACGTCTATAAAATCTATAGGGATCCTTCGACTGCTCGACTGCTTCGCGAAGCGAAGCAGTGGCTCCGCTCAGGATGACAGGAGCTGAGGTCTGAGGTCCGACGTCCGAGGTCCGACATCATCTACCGAAATCGGGGCCGCTCATCGGCTGGAACTTCGTTTCCAAGCGATTCATCGCCCGTGAGACCTGCAAGCCAGTTACCCGGCGTGCCGCCCATCCAGAATAAAAACATAAACCGGTACAACACAGCGAACACGGCGGCGGCCCCCAGCCCCATAACCAGTGCCATTGGCCATGGCGGGACGACACCAGCCATACCCATGCAGATCAGCGCAAAAAGTAAAACCGCCGAGAGCACGATTAATCCATCCACCAGAAGCGAAAGAGCGGGAGGTGAAATCGCAAACGGAAGCCAGGGCAGATGCACCGCTCTGTCGTTTGCGCTCGACCGTACGGCGGCCACTCCCCGTTCCAGGCGGATCGCGGGACGCGCTCCCGAGGAAAACAGCAGCTCCGCAGCCTCCTCGCTGCTCTTGCCGTAGAGCAGGGCCGAATCGCCGGCAGAGTGTTGGGCCGAAGCCATGAGCTGGACGAAAATCCATTCCTTAAGCAGGCGACCAGAACGCTGCGGAAGAGTCAGAAACTCCATCGCCTGCCTGTCCCATGGGATCCACCCAGGCCACGCGTCCGGTGGCTTCGACGCGTACACGGGGGTTGGCAAGCTCGAAGCGTAAAAAGACCTGTTGGTTTACGACAAGGGGAGCTACGGCTTGAATCGCGATACCCGAGTCGCCCAAGTTGCGGATGATGCCGCCGTTGCCCTGGTCCAGATTGACGTAGGCCAGGCTTTGGATCTGGTGGCGATAATGACGACGGCGCCCGAGCGGCGAAAGGCCGCCTGCGTTCGGTGACGGTCGCCACGCGAAGATCCATGGCGAAATTCTAGCCAAGGGGGCGCGAGCGTCTCAGTACCGACGTTGGTTCAAAGAATCTAGCTTGTGATCTCTCTCAGGACGCGGGACGTTCTTCTTGGGGATAAACTTCTCCCTGGTGGGCGCGGTCCCATGCGATCAAACCATTGATGTCATAGCGGTAGGGCCCATAGGCGCGGAACGCCTTTTCGTCAAAAAGACGCTTGATCCCACAACCCATGCAAACCTGGTAAGAATACCCGTGGGCACGGACGGGCCAGCTCATCTTGCTATGCCAGCACCCCCGTAAAAGCACGACGGCAGCGCCGGTCAGTCCCGTAGCGGTAACGCCCAAAGGCCAGAGCCAGCGCAATTTCTTCTTCTTCGATTCATCTGCCACAGCCTGTAAACTCCTCTATTTAAAAAAGATACGCCTATATCGGTGCGCAGTGCAAGAGTCTGCGGCCGGGTCCGCGCAAACCTCACACCCACCGGCCCAGACCTTGCGTGCACAGTCAATATTGCGATCAGGGCAAATCCACTGTAACTTAAAAGCTGTCAGGTCGGCGATCCCCCAATGGCCGTACTTGTCTGTGGACGTGTAAGTCTTGATTCGAGAGACATTTCTCTCGCGCAGCCGTTGCGGCTGAAGAAAAATAATCCACAGGAAATTCCACTGCGTAGATGAGCGCTAATCCACACAACCCGAACCGCGGACTACGGAACACTGATCTTCGGGAAGGCGATCTCCGGGATAGCGTTGCGCGGGAGAACGATCTGCTGGAGCCCGGTCTTCTGGACCATGATCCGGCGGACCATGACTTGCCTGGTAACCAGTTACTGGATTCCGCTCTCATCGGCAAAAGCAGTCAAGATTCTGCGGCAGTCGACCACGTGCCGGGACACGAAGCTCTTCAAGCTCTGCTTGCGTTCTCCAGCCTGCACGAGCAGCTGCGCCAGCGACGTGCTCTGGAAAAAAGCGGCGTGCCGCTCGACGCCGATGTCTGGCAGCTTGAGCAATTCGTCCTGGACGAAGTGTTGCAATTGGTTGCAGAGCGTGCCCTCACTCTTACGGGCGCCGACGGCATCGCCATTGCTATGGCCGAAGGCGACGCAATCGTCTGCCGGGCCATAGCGGGAACAATCGCTCCCGAGCCCGGGGCGCGGCTCGATCCGAAATCAGGATTTTCCGGGGCCTGCCTGCGTACTGGCGGAATCGTCCGCTGCGATGATTCGGAGAACGATTCGCGAGTGAATGTGCAAGTGTGCCGTCGACTCGGCACACGCTCAATTGTGGCAGTGCCGATCGCATCCGCCCACGGCACCATTGGATTGCTGGAAGCTTTTTCGGCCGAACCGCACGGCTTCAACGACAGCGACGTTCGCAGTTTGAAACTGCTCGCGGAACTGATTCTGTCCGCCCTGCGGCCGGAAGAAGAAAACCGGCTGGCCGAAATTTCGCAGCGGTTGGTGGCTGGGGAAACGGTCGAGACGCCGTTGCGCCGCATTCGAAATCAAGAACTGGTTGCGCCAGAGGAGGTCTTCAGAGCGCGCGGAACCGCAGACTGGTCCGGAAATTTTTCAGGAGTACGGAAAGAAACAGAATTTCACCGGCGTCCTTGCAGTGATTGTTCTACTGGTTGCGCTTGTTCTCGCTTTGGGCGCTGGAGTGTGGTGGAAGTTCCGTCACTCCCCGACCATAAAGCCAGCAGACGACCGCAGAGATTGCAGCACCTTCCACAGTGCCTCCGACCGTCGAGAAGCAACCGGAACCGGCGCCACCTGTACCTGCCGCCGAAGACGAAGCGCCCTCGGGTACAGACGAAAAGCAATCTGGACGGACCCTGGTGACGGCCATATGGCATGTCTCACCGAAGGACTCCAACGACAACACCAGTACGATCATCATCGAGATGCAAGGCGAAGTTCAATACGAAGCCCACCGCTTGCGCGATCCGGAACGAATTTATTTTGACCTTCACAACACCACGCTGGCTCCGGGCATGTTCGGCAAGACGATTGAGATCGGAGATACAGCACCTGGCGCGAGTTCGTATCGCGCAGCCGGCCAAAGGCATCAGCCGGGTAGTACTGGAAACCACGGGAGCCTCCGATTTTTCGGTCAGCCTGAAATCGAATCCCTTCCGGCTGGTGGTGGCAATCCGGGAAGCTGGCCAACGGGAACGCGGCGACGCACTGGCCGACTTGCCTAAAAATACTGCGGCTGTGGCGCAACCGACTGGTCCAGGCCTCGAAGCGAGAACAAGCCGGCGGTACGAGTGCCGAAGTTCCGGCTCGTCCTCGATGCTGGACATGGTGGCTGGGACCTGGGAACAGTCGGCCGCCAGGGTTTGATGGAGAAAGACCTGGTCCTGGATGTCGTGCATCGCCTGGGAAAATTGGTCGAGGACCGTCTGGGCGCAGAGGTTCTTTACACCCGCCAGGATGACAGCTACCTTCCCTTGGAAAAGCGCACCGAGATTGCCAACCTGGCGCAGGCAGACCTTTTCATTTCGGTCCACGCCAACTACAGCACTGATTCCGCCGCGCGCGGCGCCGAGACTTACTACACCAACACCTACTCCTCGGTGAAAGCACGCACTCCCGGAGCGGACGCAGAAGGCGCGGCCACCGAGAACGTCAACTGGACCAATGTTGATATTCGGGAAAAGGTGCAGAAGTCTCGCCGCTTTGCAGCCGCGGTCCAGCAGGCTCTTTTCGGTGTCCTGTCGAGCCAGATTCCGGACATGCGCAACCGCGGCGTGAAAAAGGCTTCTTACGTGGTACTCACCGGCACTTCGATGCCGGCGATTCTTGCGGAAGTCTCCTTCGTAAGCAGCCCCGAGGATGAAGAGAAATTGAAGAGCTCAAGCTATCGTGACAGGATCGCGCAGGGATTGTTCAAAGGAATTGCCCAGTACACCACCACCTCGCGCGGCGTAAATATGGCCAGCGCTGCCGGCAAGCATTCGGGACTATAAGACTCAATGTAGCGCCGGCGTCTCGCCGGCTGTCGCGAGGGCATCCTGCCCTCGCTTGGACAGTCTCGCTGAGGGCGGGACGCCCTCAGGACAGCCGCCGGGACGGCGGCGCTACTTTGAAAACTAAGGGACCGGCTCCGCATTCTTTAGCGCGTCGTTCAAACCCTGGCTGCTTCTCAGAGAACCACCTTCGATGACGCGCCAGCCGTCATCATAATGCGCAAAGCCAACCGTCGAATTGTATTCCGTGCCCTTGGCGTAAAGAGCTGCGCCCACTTCATTCACCGCGGCCCATCTCCACCGAAAATCAACATCCGCAAAATTTCCGTTCTTGCGGATTCCGCTCAACCCCAGCAACTCGCGCTGTGCCACCGGCACGCTGATGTACTGCGAACTCGCTGCAGTCGCGGCCACCCAGTCGCGCAGAGCGTCAACTCCCAGCGGCGTGATCACGACCTCCCAGCATGGCGCCGCCCCAGGTCAGGTGTGCAGGCGGCGGTCGAGCCCGTGATCCAGCCATGGCGGCGCAGCACCAGGTATTCCGGAGACGTGTAGTCCTTGTTGGAAATGACCCCGGTGCGCAGCCAGAACAGCTGCGTGGTCTTAAAGGTTTCGGAGCCCGCGATCAGATCGGTCGCCAGCCGCCGCGTGAGGAAGTCGCGGGGCGAGCAGGCAACAGTAAAACACAACAGCGCAAGAATTAGACAGAGACCGAGCTTCCACCTCAAACGAGGCGTCATGCTGAGCTCGCGAAGCATCTGGCGTGAAGCGGATATGCGGTAGGCTTGGCTCGTGACAGAGCCCGCGCCAGATCCTTCGAGACTAAAGTCTCTCAGGATGACGCCGGTGGTGGGATTTGCCGAAACTCCGCCACCCTCGAAAATCAACTTTGTCTGCCGTGATCGCATCCTAGCTCGGAATTGTAACCAAACCCGAGCTTCTACGCGGCAAGAAAGGGCGATCCGCAATCTGGCCTGAAAATTTGGCCGCCCAGCGGCCTGGAATCGCAGTCTGGCAAGCAGGGCACTTTCCTTCCGCGGTCACGCGGTAGTCCCGAACAAAATATCCGTCCCGCTTGATGAGAGTGTCGCCACACTGATGACAACGCGTGTCTTCAAATTCGCCCACCCTGCCGGGCAAATTTCCGGCATATACGTAGCGCAGACCCGCTCGCCTGCCGATCTCGGCTGCGCGCCGCAAGTCCGCCGGCGTGGTGTTTGCCGGGTCGTCCATTTTGTAGTCTTTGTGAAACGCGGTCACATGCCAGGGGATATCGGGAGAGACGCCGGCCAGAAAATCAGTCAGCCCTCTCAGTTCGTCCTCTCCGTCATTGAAGCCCGGGATCAGCAAGGTCACAATCTCCAGCCAAACCCCCATCTTGTGCAAGCTCCGGATCGTCTCGAGTATTGGCCCGATCCGTCCACCCAGTTCGTGATAGTGGCGATCATCGAAACTCTTGAGATCCACCTTGTAGAGATCAACCCACGGCTGGATGTAGTCCAGCACCTGCGGCGTACCGTTTCCATTGGAGACAAAACCTGTGACGAGCCCGGCCGCGCGCGCCTGCTTGAATATTTCAACTGCCCATTCCGCCGTGATCAAAGGCTCGTTGTAAGTACTGACCAGAACCTTCGCCCCCTGACGTAAAGCGTCCTGCACCAGGGCCTCAGGCGAGGCTTGCAGCGGCTGCGACACGGCGTCCGGATCACGCAGTGCCTGCGAGGTCACCCAGTTCTGGCAATACCCGCAGTGCAGATCGCAACCCAGCATTCCGAAACTGTAAGCCAGGGCTCCCGGGTAAGCATGGAAGAAAGGCTTCTTCTCGATGGGATCGCACTGCACTCCGCCTACATATCCCCAGGGAACGTAGAGCGTGCCGCCCTGGTTGTAGCGTACCTTGCAAACTCCGGGTTGACCGTCAGGGATGGGACAGCAGTGACCGCAGGCGTAGCAGCGCACCCGGTTGCGATCAAGTTTCTCGTAGAGATCACCCTCACGCACGTTCCGGTAAACGATGTCGCGAAGGGTAGGCACAGAATTTATTGTAGACCGCCCTAGCTATCCCAGACCAAATAGCGGAGCTTTGCTCCGCCGGACAGCCGAGGGCGGTTGTCCCCACGTGGTCTGGGGCTGTCGGGAGCCTACGGAGTCGCGGGAGGATGGCTGGCGAAATTGCTTAGCCAGTCGTTGGCTTGCTGTTGCGCCGCCAGCACCTGGCTCTCGGCTCATGCGGGAGGCGAGAACCGCGACCCGGTATTTGCTGGCCTGATCTCCGCCAGCCTGCGCAAGGACCGACCAGTAGTAGGCTTTGGTCAAATCCTGCGGAACGCCACGGCCGGCCCAGTAGTACGCGCCCAACGTCGCCTGGGCCAGGATGTGTCCCTGCTCAGCCGCCTTGGTGAACCAGCGGACTGCCTCGGTGTAGTCCTGTTTGACCTCTTCGCCCGTGGCATAGCGCGCGCCCAAAGAAAACTGCGCCGCCGGATCACCCTGTTCCGCCACCTTCCGCAGGCTGGCCAGGTCGGTGACGTTGGCAGGCAGCGCGTTGGCAGGCAGAGCGGAAGCCTTGGGAACTGCCGCTGCTGCTTGCGCGCGTGAAGGGGTTCGCCCGGAAGAGCGCATTGTGCTCGAAACCCAGGGCGCGATCAGCCATAAGAGAGCAAAAATAAAAGTGCCGATAGCAGCGACGAAAAGAGCTTTGGCGACACGTTGGCTGGTTTGATCTGGCCGGGGCCGAAGTGGGCTGACTCGTAGCCGATGGGACCGAAACGGGTTCGCTCGAAGGCTTGGCGGCAGTGACAGGACGCGGGGTCTCTACAATCACGGCCTTGGCCGCCGGCGGTTTCTCGGTGCGCGGTCGCGTCGACGATGGAAGTGTCGGCTGCATCGGAGAAGAGCGATTGGCGTCCGCAGCCTGAGCCTTGTCCGGCTGGGATTTCACTGGCTGGGTCTTCACTGACCGGACGTTCTCGGCCTGGGCCCCAGGTTGGATCGCTGCTAGAATGCCTCCGGTCAAATGCTGAAGAGAGCCTATGTCATCGGCGTTGAAGGCGTAAGGCTGAGGTGAAAACACTTCCAGCAGGCCGATCACCTTGCTCCCCTGCCGGATCGGCACCGCAACCAGCGACCGAATACCAAGAGATTTGCAGCCTGCGCGATCTACACGATCGTCGGTCTCGGAATCGTCGCAGCGCAGGGACCGGCCGGTGCGCACGCATTCTCCTGAAAAGCCTGACCCGACCTGAAGCCGTGACCTGACCGGCGGAGCGTCATCTCCCGCGCTGGCCACGCAAATCATCTCGCTGTCGTTGTCCGCAGACAGGGCAATGGCAGCGCCGGTCGCGCGCGTGAGGGCCAGCGCCCGCTCGGCAATCGACTGTAACTCGGATTCGGAATCGAATCGCTTCGGCTCCACTTTGCTTTCGCTTTCTGTCACTCTTTCTCTGGCAAACCCAGCCTTTGCATACCTAGCCTTGTCGTATCCCGCGCCCGTTTCCCTTCGCTCCACGCTGCCGTCACTTCCGGAAGCCTGGTAAGTTCCAGAATCCAACTCACCCTTCGGAATAGTATGCGATGGAGGCAGTGCCTTGGAAGCATAGTTCCACCTTTCCTCATCGGCTGGATTGGCCCCGGCATGATCGAAAGCAGTAAGGACGTTCACAAAGAGCCATTCCTTCAGCCGGTCCAGAGACTGCCCCGAAAGCCTGGCAAAGCGAATTCCGGCCCGTCCCGAAGACTCCGACCAGACCACCTCCCCGGTAGTGACGATAGACGCCCTGGTCTCCGAAAGATCCAGAGCACAAGCTGAGAATGCGTTCGACCTCCAACGGAGATGAAGTCTGGATGGACATTCCGTCTTCGCTGATATCGAGAATCTCGCTGAGGTCGGTCGCATCCGCCGGCGCGGCGTTCAAGCGCGCGTACGCGGGACTGTGCGCCCTGTGGCGCATGGTGTGACGGCGCTCAGTGGCGGGTCGGGATTGCCGGGATGCCGGCAAGGTTTGACGCGGTGGGCTCCATACCAGGTTCCTAACATATTAACCTAGAGCGGCGGAACCCGACGGAGGCTGCCTCACCCGGAAGTGCCGGGGGCTCGGCAAACTCCCTCGTGGGCAGTGTTTATGCGGTCTGGCGAAGAGGCGAAAGGCGGGAGAGGGCGGCCACCATCACGCTGGAGAGAAGCTGCATGGTAGCAACGTCGCGCTCGGCGAAGGCATGCGGGACGCTGGAGAAAACTTCGAAGACTCCCAGAGTTCTGCGGAAGTGGCGCAGCGGCGCAGCCAGGATGGATCGCACTCCCAGGCGCTGGCAGACCGCGACGTCCACATGAGGATCGTCCTGCGCATCATGGCAAAGTACGACCTGGCCGGTGCGCACACAGTCGGCGGAAATCCCGGAATCAGATTGCAGACGAACGCCCAGGTCCGGTGCTGTGCGTCCGGCGCGGGCGCGGCACACCATTTCGTCGCCCTTGCGCAGAGCGATCGCTGCTCCGCTCGCTCCGGTGAGAGATTTCGCCCGCTCAGCGATCAGGCTGATGGCCGGCTCCAGATCCACGTCCGCACGGAAATGTTACCGGCGCCGCAGCTGCCGGCAGAGTCGCAGGCTGGTTCGAGCGCCTGACATGGCTGCGTCCGGGGGCCAGCGACGCGAAGGACACGGGCAGATGATCTTCCTGGACGGGCAACGTAGTGACGGGCACGGTGCGAATCAGTTCGTGGACCAGGCGATCGAGCTCGGCGTCCGCAATCAGATGAGCTGTCTGCTGGCCGCGCAGCGATCCACCCAGCACGCGCGACAGGCTGATCACGGCCTGACTTCCGCACGCCAGGCAGTGCGGAGTGTTGTTCTCGCTGATCAATTCGCAAGCCACGCAGAACACCGCAGTTTGCAGGCCGAGAAAATGAGCGTCGCGCGCCTTGAACCAATCCATCTTGCTCTCGTTCTCCCCCAATAAAGCGAACTACGAAGCTAAACGGAGCTGCGCCCTGCAAGAAGTAACGCAATTGGTTCAGCCTGTGGATAACGCCAGAAGCTGCACGGGCCGCCGGATGCGTCACGACGACTGCGTCCCTGCTCACGACGTGACAAGCAAACCCCAGCGGCTGAAGCCGGACTGGCTTAGCATACGGTTGGCACGACTGAAGTCGTGCCCTTCCCCTCGCGCCGCTTCCATGAAATCGAGGAGAGAATCTGGGAAGAGTTTGTGAAGGGAATTTAGGACGGGAATTTGGGACGGGAATTTAAGAAGGGAATTTAGGAAAGAGGAATTTGGGGGAAGGGATTTGGGAAGGGCACGAGTTTACTCGTGCCGCACGAACTCTACACGGACTGCGGCTTAAGCCGCTGAGGTCTGCTTTAAACGCTGCTCAGTGGCGAGAGTCTTCGTCGACGGTCATTCGTTCGGGCGAGACGAAGGAAGCCACATGAGCCGATTCATCATCGCCGCAGCGCCAACGCTAGTGCTTCGTCTCGCCCGCGCCCGCCACTGGGACCGGCAAATCTCCAGAGCTCAGCCGACGATGGAAAAAATCAAACACCAGCCCGTAGAGCTGAAGGGCCAACTCCGGATCGTAGCGAATACCCTCATCTCGCATAAATGCATGCGCGCCGTTTACTTCATGCCAACTGAACTTCGCATTCACCTCGTTCAACCGGGCCAGCACCGTCATGCGGCCTTCCAGAGGGATGTGCGGGTCCTGCCGTCCCCATATCATCAACAACTCGCCCTTGATGTCTTTAGCGCGCAGCAGCGAATCGTCTTTCATTCCCTTGCCCAGGCTTCCCTTGTGTATGTCGGTTGCATAAAAGCACGCGGCTCCCAGCACGTCGGGATTCATGGCCGCACGGAATGCGAGATGGCCGCCGATGCAGATTCCCATCGCTCCCAGTTGGCCGGTGCAGTCAGGGCGCGACTTCAGATGGTCGAGCACCGCGCGTGCGTCGGCATCGAAGCTCGCCAGCTCTTTGCTGGTCTTCAACACATTGCCGCGATCGGCGCCAGCCTGGTCGTAGGCCAACACAGTGCCCGCGGGTTCAAACTCGTGATAAATTTCGGGGACCGCGACGATGTATCCATGTCCTGCGAGCATCGCCGCGGTCCTCCGGATCGGCCCAGTCACCTGAAAAATCTCGGTGTAGAAAACAATTCCCGGATACTTGCCCGGCGCCGCTGGACGGACGATATGCGTCTGCATCGGTCCGTACGGAGTCGAGAGCTGCACTCGTTCGTTGTCAATCACGATCATTGAGGCTTGCTCCGTTCAATTTGTTATGGCCGGGCCTCAAAGATCAGATTGAATGGCGTCTGGGTCGCCCGCCGAAAATGCTTCAGGCCGCCGGCGGTGACGACATCCCGCAACCGTTTTTCTCCCGCCTGCGCGCCCAGTGCGAGACCTACTTCCTGGGACAGCGAAGCCGGCGTGCAGAGCAACGTGGAGGCGCCGTAGAAGGCCCGACCCACAGGATGAAGATTCTCTTCAATCTTGTCTCCCGCGAAAGGCTCGACGATCATCCATGTTCCGTCGCTCTTCAATGTGCTGCGAACGTGAGTCGATGCGCCGACCGGATCGCCCATATCGTGCAGGCAATCAAAAAACGTAACGAAGTCGTAGTTCTGGCCCGGATAGTCCTTCGCCATCGCGACCTTGAACTCGATTCGATCGCCAACTCCAGCGTCCTTGGCGCGCTGCTTGGCAGTTTCAATTGACTTGTCGTGATAGTCGAAGCCAAAAAATTTGGACTTCGGATAGGACTGCGCCATCAGGATGGTCGAGGCGCCCAGGCCGCAACCGACGTCCGCAACCGTTGCCCCCTTCTCCAGCTTCTCTTTCACTCCTTCGAGAGCGGGGATCCAGGAGTTAATCAGGTTGGCCGCGTATCCCGGACGGAAAAACCTTTCGGTCCCGACAAATAACTCGGGGTGATGCTCATGCCAACCTAATCCTTTACCGGTCTTGAATCGTTCCGTGACCTGCTCTTCAGCTTTGACCGCCGCCAGCGCGACCTGGAACATGCCGGGCAGAAACGCCGGGCTATTTTCGTCCGCCAGAGTGAAGGCTTGTTCCTCGCTGAGAGAGAACTTGCCAGACTGGCTGTCATAAGTGATATACCCGCCGGCCGCCTGGTTGCACAGCCATTCGCGCACGTAGCGCTCGGCCGTCCCCGTACGCTTGGCCAGTTCTCCGGGAGTTTGAGCTCCGCCGGCGGCGAGGGCCTTGTATAAACCGAGCTTGTCCCCGACCCGCACCAGCGCAGCGTGAAAGGTTGCGCCGAAATCCACTACAGCTTTGCCCAGGAGTTCGTTCAGCTTGTCCGGATTGATGCTCATGGTAGCTTCCCCCTCTCTCAAAACGGAATCGAATCAGGAATTCGAAAGCATTATAAGCGCTGAAAACGCCCAATATGTCAGGACCATGCAAATGACTCCGGAGCGCGAGCGGTTTCTCCACAAACACATCTTTGTTGGCGAGGAGAGATCTCTTTGCGAGGTCAAAGTGTTCAACCCGCGGGAGCGGCGATTACCACGGCACGGATGCGATCATCCCTTCGAACCGCTTGTACATTTGCGTCGTTTCGACACCGTACTCAACATCAACCTGGCGAAGAGGTCTTGCCGCAGGTCGCACACGCATTTCAATCGCTGCAGACCGTGGAAAATTCGTACCAGGTTCCCCAGTAACCGCATCCGAAGACAGCAACATCTGCCACGTTCACGCTCAATTGATTCACCTCGGCGATTGGGTTCATCGCTCAAAAAACTTTGCGATCGCCGACACGACGTGTTGCTGCTGGTCTTCTGTGAGTTCGGCAAAAATTGGCAAAGCCATCGCCTCGTTGCTTGCTCGTTCGGCTTCTGGAAAATCTCCGGACTCGTACTTCAAATATGCAAACGCTTCCTGTAAATGCAAGGGGCGAGGATAGTAGACCTCTGTCGCTATACCCTGTTGTCTCATATATTCGCGAATTTCATCGCGCTGGGGCGTACGAATTGTGAACTGGTTATATATATGTTCATCCGCGGGCGTGGCAGAAGGTAACTGGACAACATCATTCAGTTTGAACTGACGGAACATTGAACGATAGCGGTCAGCGTTTCGTCGGCGTAAAGACGTCCATTTCTCGAGGTGGGGGAATTTCACTCTCAGAATTGCGGCTTGCAACTCATCCAGCCGGCTGTTAATTCCGACAAGCTCGTATTGGTATTTGCTTCTGCTCCCATGAACCCGCAAGACACGAAGGCGGTCAGCCAGTACCGGATCGTTGGTCGTAACCATGCCGCCATCGCCAGCTCCGCCCAGATTCTTTGAGGGGAAGAAACTGAAGCATCCGATTCTTCCCAACCCTCCCACCGCCTTGCCCTTCCAGCGTGCCCCGATGGACTGCGCCGCATCTTCGATTACCGTCAAATTGTTCGCTTCGGCGATTTCCAGGATTGCGTCCATATCTGCCGGCCGTCCGAATAGATGCACCGGCAAGATGGCGCGGGTCCGAGACGTAATTACGTCTTTTATTTTCTGTGGGTCCAGGTTGAAATCATCGGGGGTGATGTCTACGAATACCGGGCGAGCTCCGAGGCGGGCGATGGATCCTGCAGTGGCGATGAAAGTGAATGGTGTGGTAATTACCTCATCTCCAGGTCCGATCTCCAAGGCCATTAAGGCGAGCAGTAGCGCATCCGATCCCGAAGCACAACCAATCGCGAATTGACATTCGACTAGACGAGCCACATCGGCTTCGAGGGCTTTGACTTCAGAACCCAAGATGAAGTGCTGGCTCTCCAGAACCCGCTCAACGCTCGACAGCGTTTCAGAACGAATGGCTGCAAATTGCGCTTGCAGGTCAAGAAAAGGAACTCGCAGCTTCGTTGAACCGGATGCGCCCTGTTGAATGCCTTGAATCGCTTGTGCCATTCGTTTTCCTTTCTTGCGGTCTGGAGACATTCCTGCTCTTGCCACGCAGCGCCAGTGGATTTCCTGGCACGGAGATACCGACCACTCAGAAACTTTGAGATCCTCACTTCTACATGGATGAGAAAATCCAGGCAGGCCACAAGGAGAGGCGGTTCAAGCTACTCCACAGGTATGTCGCTTACGTTTAGCACAGTTTCTCCCAGTGACTCGGAAGCCTTTGCACCATCATTTACCCGATAAGTATAAAACAGGTAGATCTTCCCATCCTCGCTGAGTGCGGATACATTGCCAATCGAAGCCGAAGGATTGCTAACAACCGGATTAGACGAAGAGCGTGCGAAGTGAAGACCATCACTGGAAAAAGCGACCCCCATCGCGTCATGCGCGTGTAATCGGATTTGGTCAACATAGTGTCCGCCTGCATAAAACAGGACATACTGATTGTTGATGCGCAGCACCGTTCCACCCTCGGTTCCAGCGCTTTCCCATGGTTCTTCTAAAGTCGGGAGGGCAACCCCTTCTACCGTCCAAGGGCCGAGCAGTGATGCAGATGAAGCGACGACGGTCGGGCCGTAGTCGTTCTGCTGATTGCTTTGAGCGTACATGAAGTATCGCCCATCGTGATGTGACACGCTGGTGACGTAACCGAAGCCGGGAAGGAGTTCACCGACTTTGTGCCACGGCCCCAATGGATGACTGGCTACAGCCAACGCCACACTCCAGGAATTATCTTTCGGATTTTCGCCACTGTAGAACATATAAAAGGTGCCTGCTTCCTCAACCACGGTGGCACAGGCAACGGATTTGCTTTCGAATGCTTCAGTGCCCGGTTCGAGCAATGGGTCCGGGTTTTGCATCCAGGGACCGGTTGGGGATGCTGATGAGACGACGTTGATGTAGTAGTGGCCTTTCCAGGTGTGGTAATACCAGTAATATCGTCCGTCAACGGAACTGTGGATTGCGCTGCCGTTCTCACGCAATTTAGGGTAGGAGTTCCCACACCCGCATAAAAGAATCAGCAGACCTGAAAGTAGCGCCGATTGAACTCTCATGAGCTGTCTAATGTTCCACGCGCGGACCAACCTGGCTGAGGTCGATAGGCTGAAATCCTATCTTAAGCGCGGGAGACTCGGGCTGTAGAGAGAAATCACGGGCCGCTGAATCGGGGAGTTTTGAATCGGCAAGCTTTGATTCGACAAGCTTTGATTCGACAAAAAGTGGATCGGCAATAACGGAATGGATATCCTGGCCTCGCTTCTGCCATTGCCGGAAGCTCAGGTTGTCGAATCGAATTGCGGACCTTCCTCCGCTTCCAGCGTAGAAATAGAGGTTGTGGTCAAAGTGGAAGTTATTATCCTTCCATGCCTGGTCGAGCAGCATCCCACTCTCCCACAAGACTATGTTGTGCTCAAAGTCGAAGCTGTGGCCCGCTTCCTCCGTGGTTCGACGCAGCTGTGAGGTTTGCCCCAGAGCAAAGATATTGTTGCGAACCATATTGTTCTGGCCGTAGTGCTGGTGAAAGCCTCCGTCCTGAGTACGAAAGACAATATTGTTTTCCACAATAATGTTGCTGCTTCCCTCGTCGATATAAATACCCCAGCCGCCATAGGAAACATCCGAGCGGGTCACGTCATGGCAAAAATTATTGCGCACCACGCTTCCCGGCTGGACTCCAAGCAAGTACACGCACCCCAGATCGCCCATAACTCCGAGGCCGACGTGGTGGATGAGGTTAAATTCAATAACGTTCGAATATGTGCCGCTGGGGCGGTAGCCCCACGTCCAGCCCACAGCAATTCCGCTGTGAAAGAAGTTGAAAACCTCGTTGTGAGCAATCATATTGCCGCTGCTCAGGCCGACCCATATCGCATCTGCCCCTGGGTCCACCGCACCTCCATCGTGGATACGATTATCGGAGACGATGTTCCCGCTGGTGGCTTCGTCGCTGTCACGGGGATCCGAGGTCCCGCCAATCTTGATGGCGCCAGCGCCCAGATCCGCCATTTCGTTTCCCGCAATGCGATTCCCCTTGCAAGCCTTTCCCAGCTCAATGGCAAATTGGCCGAGGTGTTTGAAAACAGAGTTCTCGATAACGATTGAATTGGCATGGGAAATCTCAACTGCTGCCGGCAGCGCAAACGCGCCCTGAATATCGATGTAACCAGCGGCGGGCATCGACCAGTCTGTATAGCTCAATGTGAATCCCTGGAGGCGAATATCATGAACTGGCTCAATAACGCCCGGGCGGCTGTCGCCGTGAGTGCCTCCCTGAAACTGCACCAGTTCTGTCAGCAGAGGCGCGATGACTTCAGCTCGCTGCATGTCTTCCCCTGGCATCGGCCAGTAGTAGATCTTGCCGGATCGACGATCCAGGTACCATTCTCCCGGTGAATCGAGTGCATCAAAAGTGTTCTCGATCCAGTAGTGAGCCCCTTCCTCCTGAACGTGCGGCACATCTTCTGCTGACAGGCTCACCGTACGCGCACTCTTATCTACTTTGGTAATGTGCGCCCGCAAAACCGTCCAGGCCTGGAGCAAGATGAGATCCACATCATCCTGGCCAGCCCAGCCCGGCTCGATGTCACTCTCGTGAAACTTGAATTCCGGCTTTCCCTGCGTTGCCTTGCCATCAATGCCAAAAAATCCGGTATTGGGTGTGCGAGCACGCTGGCGCCGTTGTCCGTTCACGAAGAGCTGGTGGAAATACCACTTTCCTTCCCGGACGTCGGGCACGTCGGCCTGCCACAACTGTCCTTTGCCGTCTTTTTTCCAATCTGTAATTTGTTTTCCTCCGCTCAACAGGGGAGTTTCGCCGCGATAGGCTGCATAGGAGATCGGAGTTTCCGGGGTGCCGGAATCGGCGTCGGTGAAGACCAGCGGGTCAGCGAGGGCGTAGGTCCCGCCACGAACATACACAGTCACCGGCTGGGTGAGAGGGCCTTTTGCCTTTAGTTTACGGATTGCGTCCCGCGCCCCTGCAACACTCGCGAAAGGGCCGTCTTGGTGGCCAGCGTCAGGTTGGGTGAGAGTTCCGGACCAGGCATCATTTCCTGCGGTAGAAACGTAGAATACGATGCTCTTCTCGGATGCGAGCGAGTGCGCTGAGAACAAAAAGCAACACAAAAGACACAAGCTAAAGCAGCCGGCCGCGTGGTCCCCCGTCCTCCTCCCGCACGGTGATACTGCGAGGAAAACAGTTGGGACTCTCAAAGGGACACGAGGCGGGGCGAAAAATGGACGTCGGCGAGCGCGGTGTCGGTAAAGCCAGGCTGTGCCGGCCTTACCGCTACCGGCGTCGCTATCTCGAGGACTGAAGGGATAGGACACGCGGACAGACGAGCTCTGGGGGGGCCGGCGTGCGGTGCCGGTCGTTACTTCAATTGGCGGTTTTTAAGCTCGCATCGCAAGGTTCGTATTGCCTTCGAACCAGCGGATGGTTTCCCGCAGACCGTCGAGCAAGGAAGTTTTGGCACGCCACCCAAATTCCGCCAGCGCGCGTGACGTGTCGAGGCAGCGTCGCGGTTGGCCGTCAGGCTTTTCTGCATCCCAACGCAACACACCCTCATAGCCAACCAGGGAACGAATTTTTTCAAGAAGGTCGCGAATGCTGATCTCTTCGCCGGAACCCAGATTCACCAGGTCAGATTTTTCATACTTCTCGGCAGCTAGCACGATGGCCTCAGCCGCATCTTCGACGTAGAGAAATTCACGTGTGGCGCCACCCGTTCCCCACGCGATGACTTCGGCTTGGCGTGCCTGTTTCGCCTCCCAGCATTTCCGGATCAAGGCCGGAATGACGTGGGAGGATTCGAGGTCGAAGTTATCCCCTGGGCCGTATAGATTTACCGGAGTGACGTATATCCCATTCATTCCGTATTGCTGACGGTACGCATGCAACTGGACCAGCAACATCTTCTTCGCCAGACCGTACGGCGCGTTGGTTTCTTCAGGGTAACCGTTCCAGAAATTCTCCTCCCGGAAAGGCACTGGAGTGAATTTAGGATAAGAGCAGATCGAGCCTACGCAGACGAACTTTTCCACTCCCACGATACGTGCCGCCTCAATGACGTGCATACCCATCGCTGCGTTGTCATAGAAGAAGCGACCGGGATTAGCGCGGTTCGCGCCGATGCCACCGACAACCGCCGAAAGATGAATGAAAATATCCGGGCGCGCATCCTGGTACAGCCGGAGCGCGTCTGCCTTTTCGCGCAAGTCGTACCTGGCACTGCGCGGAACGGTGATTTCCCGGCAACCCGCCGCCCGTAATTTTTCCACCACGAACGATCCCAGGAAGCCGTTGCCTCCACTCACGGTCACACGCCGATTGTTCCAGAAGCTCATGGTGGCCTTTTTTAGTGCTGAGAAGCTCGCCCGCTGGCGGCTTTTGCCATTTGAGTAACGGAGGTTTGCCAGTGGTTCCAGGAGCCGATCTTCCCTTTCAGAATCGCCTCGCCTCGTCCATTGCGTGTAAGGCCCGCCGCCTGGACATCCGCATCCACCATAATTGCGACCAGGTCCCGGAACCCAATCTGGGGTTGCCATCCCAGTTCGGTGCGCGCCTTGCGCGTGTCCGCAATCAGCACATCTACCTCAAGAGGCCTGAGATATTTCTCAGAAATCTTCACATGCTTTTTCCAGTCGAGACCCGCATAGCCAAAGGCTTCTTCGACGAACTCGCGCACGGAATGGGTCTCGCCGGTTCCGATAACAAATTCATCGGGCTTGTCCTGTTGCAGAATTCGCCACATGGCTTCGACATATTCAGGTGCATATCCCCAATCGCGCCGTGCATCCAGGTTTCCCAGATAAAGGGTATCTTCTTCACCGGCCAAAATCGCGGCCACAGCTCGCGTGATCTTGCGCGTCACAAAGGTCTCACCGCGCCGGGGACTTTCATGGTTGAAGAGGATGCCGTCCGCAGCGTAGATACCATGACCCTCTCGGTAGATCGTCGTCATCCAGTGTGCATAGAGCTTGGCCGCCGCATACGGGCTCCGCGGCTGAAAAAGAGTAGTTTCGCTTTGCGGAGGGGGGGCGCAGCCAAACATCTCCGAACTGGAGGCTTGATAGAAACGCGTCTTGGCCCCACTGCAGCGTATGGCTTCAAGCAATCGCATGGTTCCAAGCCCGGTGATATCGCCAGTGTATTCGGGAATATCGAAGCTGACCTTCACATGGCTTTGGGCCGCGAGATGGTAGAGTTCGTCGGGCGCAAGGCTGTAAATCAGATTCAGAATCCATTCAGTGCTGGACAAATCTCCATGATGCAGGAAAAGCCTTGCACCGGGCAGATTGGGATCCTGGTAGATGTGATCGATCCGCACAGTGTTGAAGGTGCTCGCGCGCCGGATAATTCCATGGACC
This sequence comes from Terriglobia bacterium, assembly GCA_963812835.1. Classification (GTDB taxonomy): domain Bacteria; phylum Acidobacteriota; class Terriglobia; order Terriglobales; family Acidobacteriaceae; genus JAIQFF01. The sequence continues at coordinate 1,754,302 of CAWEWN010000002.1, read as the reverse complement.
TCGTAGCCTTTGGAAAGCAGAAGCTCGGCGAGGTATGATCCATCCTGTCCGGTTATGCCCGTGATGACTGCACGTTTCATGTCAACGGTCTCCGTTGTTCTGGTGAACTCTAGATGTCAGGGACTAAGTAGATCTCAGGACTAACGTATCTCTCGGGGAGTAACGATCGATCTTAGGGACTAACAATCGAATTGACTTGGCTTCAAGGCAGACTGAATCCGTCCAGCGCTAAGCGCGTTTTTTCCGCCCCAGCGCTTCGAGCAACACCAGCAGCACGAACTCTGAGCCTTGGATAAGGTACCGCCGCCATAGTCTCCGGGGTTCTTTCGAGAGCCGGGAAAGCCACTCGAGGCCATTTTCCCGCATCCAGAGGGGCGCCTGAGCGATACGACCCGTGAAAAAATCGAACGCCGCGCCAACCCCAACCAGAACCGGAGCGCGTAGCCGTTCGCGGTGCTCGAACATCCAACGCTCTTGTTTCGGCGCGCCGAGGCCCACCCACACGATGTCCGCGCCAGAGCTGTTGATGATTGACACGATTCCGTCGTCTTCTGCCTGGGACAGCGATCGAAACGGCGGGCAGTACGTTCCCGCGACAATCAAGCCGGGGAATTTTTCAGCGAACCGCTTGGCGAGATCCTCTGCCACTCCCGGAGCACCGCCATAAAAGAAGTGGCGCCGCCCCCTCGCGGCGCTTTCTGCGCAAAAGAGCGTCATCAACTCGGGTCCATAGACGCGCCGGTGCAAGGGGAATCCTTTGCGTCTCCCCAGCCACATTATGGGGAATCCGTCCGGGACGACCAGATCTGCCGAGTTGAGAATTTCCGCGAATTGCGGATCATGCTGGGCCTCCATCACGCTGTGCATGTCCGTCACAGCGATGAAGTGGCACTTATCCCGCAACGCAATCCATTCCTCCATCTGGGCGATGACCTCGGGGATTTGGACCGCATGTACGCGGACGCCGAAAAGGTCGTACGTCGGAAGGGTGTCATAGTTGCTCGCGAGAACTAATTGTGGCATGGACATGGAACTTCTGATTATCCTCGAAGAAATCTGGGGAACACCGCTGCGGATGGGCGGTTTGCTCATAAGGGTTGAAACCACGCGACTATGCGATTGAACATGGTTGCGTCACGACTGTCTATCTGAACCAACCTAGAATGTACTCGCTATCAACCTTTTTCCGGCTCATGATTGCCCTTCGCTTCCTCAACGCTCTGGGAATTAGATTTAATACTTGCCTGTAGCCCCTTAGCGAGGGTCGCTCACGAAGCAATACATATCCCATGATTTTTGTTTCGTAGAGTGCAATGTATGGAAGATGCCTGAGAAAGTTACCGAACAGATCATTCTTGAGCATCAAAAGATAGCGATTGCGAATTGAGCTGACCTTCAACGGTTCCGAGATATCGGAGCGCCTGTCTTTTGAAGTAAACGTGCGCACATGATAACCAATGGCGGTAGGAACATACAAACATTTCCATCCGAGTAATTGCGCGCGCCAAGAGATATCCAGATCTTCTTTTCCAGCAAAGAAATCTTCATCGAAGAATTCCTGCTCGATCTCAATGTCGGCCAACATTGATCTTCGAAGGAGCATGACAGCTCCATCGATCGCAAACGCCAATGTCGGAGTCGAAGGCTGGCCTGTGTCCTTCTGCCCGTGCGCGTAACAGACCTGCCGTCTCTTCTTTTCGATATCGAGCCAGGTCATATCGATCACATCAACCGCCTCGTTACTCGGCTCCGATTTCCTTAGTGACAGCAGTTTTCCTCCGGCGATCCCGACATCGGAGTTGCTCTTCATGGCCGTGACCAGTTCCTCAAGAAAGGTCGGGGAAAGAAATGCATCCTGATTCAACGCCAGCACAAATGCAGAATCAGTCTGGCGGATGATGGCGTTGTGTCCAGCACCGAATCCAAGGTTAACTTTTGAGGCGATTACCTTAACGCTAGGAAAATTTTTTGCCACAAACTCCGGAGTTCCATCTTCTGAAGCATTATCCAGCAGATGGACTTCCATGGGCCGGTAGGTTTGCGCCAGGACGCTTTCCAGGCAGCGTCCCAGGAATGCCTTTCCGTTAAAAGACACAACGCTGACCACGACAACATCCGTCATTTATCCCCGCGTCGTGGTTTCAATGTTTCCTGCATGATCTGTAATGCCAATCCGGGATAACTTCGCAACCTTCCCAGCTGTTGCGTTCAAAATTGTGACCTTGTCGCCGGTGTTAACTGCAAAGGGCGCAATGACTGACCGTGTCGGCGGACACACGGACCGCAGCATAGCCCGAGGTATTAATCCACGCGTACCTGGGGCTTATGCAGTGTCTTCCACATCTCCATGTACCACGACGCAGGAATAAAATCGAACGCGTGGCGGGTTTGAAACTTCCTCCACTGACGTATTACACGCGCATGCAGATTGCAGTATTGCTGGTACGCCGCTTGCACGGCGCCATTGTGGAATCGCTTCTTATCCCAATACTTGTCGCGAACAAACTTCAGTTCTTCGTAGATTTTAGGATTTCCCGATACGGTTTTCGCATCCAGTTGCCAGCGGCAAGCTGCAAACGGGATCGGTATATGTTGAAAGCGATATCCGTGACTGGCTGCTCTGAGCCAAAACTCATAGTCCATGACGTAGTGCAGCGAAGGATTCAGATAGCCAAGCGTATCGAAGACCCTCTTTCGAAAAAAAACGTTGGGCTGCGCGATGTAGTTCATCCCGCACAACATGATGTCCCAGTCGAAATCTATCTCTCTTTTTAGAATCAGCTCTTTTCCGTCTTCGTCAATAATGCGGTAGTCCCCGTAAACAAAGTCCACAGCTTGATTTGCATCCAGGGCCTCCAGCGCTTTCGAAACGCACTGGCGCTCGTAAAGGTCATCCGAGTTCAACCACCCGATGATGTTGCCTCTGGCAATCCGAAAACCTTTGTTAAGGGCGTCGCACTGGCCGGTATCCGGCTCTGAAATCCAACGCAGATGTTGCCAACCTGGCATCGAGCAGTAGCGTTTGAGGATATCGACCGTTCCATCCGTCGAAGCTCCGTCTAAGACTATGTGCTCCAGCGAGGGGCATTCCTGATTCTTTACACTTTGAAGAGTTTCCTCGATATACCGTGCCTGATTGAAGGAGGGAGTTATGACCGAGATTTGCGGAGCGGTTGACATGTTTTTCTTTGCGGCTAGAGGGAAGGCTTGAGAACCATCTCACCCAGCGCGTAACGTCGAATATCCACCGGGGTGTCGAGCGCTTTCTCCTGCGTCGTGCCGAACCATGCTCCCCCGGGCTGCTTTTGCAGGAACTGGCTGCGGACCACGTCAAAGCCCTCCAGCAATTTCGGCAAGCGTTCTCGACCATAGACGCGGTGCCATGGCTTATGAACCGCGTCGCGTCCGACCGGGAGTGTAAGGATAAGTTCTCCGGAGGGCTCGAGCAGCCTGCGGATACGTTGCATCGCTTTCAGGTCTCCGTCGGCATCTGCTGTGGAGTTATATCGTCCGGCAAGTCCAAGGTGCTCCACCACCGAGCAGACAACGATCACTTCGAATCGCTGGTCGCACGAGAATTCAGTGAAATCCCCATACACAAAACGGAAGCCGTCGATAACGGACGTCGGATCCGCCGAAGCATCGACGGCAGTCACGTCATATCCCAAAGAAAGCATAGCCGGAATGATAGGAGATTTCCCCGGCCCTACCTCAAGAGCGCGCTTCGGACCGGGAGGCAGATTCGAGCAGACCCATCCCCAATCGATCAACTTCTCTCCGTCCAGGTCGAACCCCCCGCGCGGAGGACGCGGTTCACCATTCAAGAGCGCTATCACTCCGAAGCGCTTATCCAGCTTTCGCACGACGTTGCCGACTTGAGATCCCAGGCTCACTCGTTTCCTCTGGCTTTGTTTATCTGGTTAGGTTGTTGCTCTTCGACCGTCTGGCGGTATAACACGCTTGCCAGTTACTGGAGAGAGCTTCGACTGGATTGGCGCACTCACCGGCGAATGGGGCACGGGCTTGCGAAGCGCCATGGCAGGAATGGATGCAGCCAGGCTCCAGAAGGTAATCCCGATCTCACCGGAAGAAAAATCTCCCCCCAGCAAGCATATTGTGAAGGTAACAAAAAACAATAAGCCACACAGAAACTCCAGGTCAGTTCTATCTTTCGACAGGGATTGAAAAGCCCTGCGCGCCAGCAAGAAGCACAGCGCCATACAGGGAATCAGGCTTACCAGGCCGCCGCCCAGAAACACCTCGACAAATATAGAGTGCGCGGTTCCCATGCCCGGATTGAAGTCTGGACCCAGAATTCGAGAAGCCGAGTAATAGCCAAGGCCTACCCACGGTGAGCGCAAGAGCGCGACCCCGACAAGATAGATCCACAAGTCGGTGCGGCCAGTGAGGGTCGCGACCGATTCGGTGGCGCGGTATTCCTGCAATGCGGGCAGAATATAGAGGAAAAATACAAACGGAAAAACCACTAGAAACAATAAGCCGAGTTTGCGGACAAAAGTGCCTTTCGACCGCCTGGCGGAATACAGCAAAATAGAGGTGATAACAAGAAACCAGGCCTGGCGCGTCAATGAGTACGCCAGCAGCGTGCACAGCATCGCCATCAGCGGCCAGAAAATCATTCTTGGAATCTCCCGCCGTTTTATGAAAAGCAGGATCGTGCTGTACGTTCCGACCGTACCCATGACTGCAATGGGGTCTCCGCGCAAGCGCATATGGCCCTCATCGGAGAAAAGAACCAGATCCGGCGCCGCAAACGTCGAAATGGCGATCGCAACACAGAGTATTGTGCTTCCCAGGAAAACATAGTGAATGCACTTGGCAATGCCATATCGATAGACAAAAAGCCAGGTGAAGAGCAGCGAGACAAGTATCTGTCCAACTTTAAACGCGGTCAGCAGCGGCGCATCTGACAGGAAGCTGGACAGGCCCAAAAACAGAATCATCCACAGCCCAATCTTGTCGGGCAGTTCCAGTTTTATCGGAGACCGGGCGCGGAATTCCTTACGGAGCTGAAAGACGGTCCACATTCCCGCCACCACCCAAACCGAAACCTGAAACACCACGGTCGGATCAATGACGCCATCGAGGGAGTCTGTAAGATCCCTAAGCCGGAACGATGGAGGCCCAGAGAACAGAAGGAAAAAAAGAATAACGGCAAAAACAGTCGGACTCCGCTGTTTGAAGCTCGCTCCTGGATGTCCAACTTGCTCGTTGCTGCTCATTTTGAGTTGTACCGCCAGAAACCAATTCCCTCATGGATAGAGCGAGGACATCGGAGACCACCCGGTTGATTTGAAAAGCAGCCGCGCGTGGACAGCACTCAGGAAATCCCCACCGCAGCAAGCTGCGGTACCGAGCGAAACGCCTTGCGGAAGGCTAGCAAGTACAGCACCGCCAATAGCAGAGAGTAGAAGATGCGTCCTAAAGCAGCCCCCACCAATCCGAATCGCGGGATGAATATCATCATCAGAGGAAGCATCAGGATGCCCGAACATATGTTCAGACCTGAGACCAGACGTACTCGCCCGAGTGCCAGCAGTGCGTAGTGCGGCACGATATTCAGAGCTAAAAGGGCGAATGCCGTTGCGAGCAATGCCAGTACGAGGTAACCCTCGGCTGCGACTGCCGGCCCCATCCAGAACGCCAGAAGGGGTTTACAGAGCACAATCAGAGGCACGGCAAGGACAAGTGAGAATCCCACACTGGCGAGCAGCGCGAGACGAAAGACCCGCCGCGGTCCCTCAACTTCTCCGGCCTCATGGCGGGAACTCATGTGGGGAAATACAAAGTTGAAGGCAGCCGCAGCCAGCCCATGAATCGGTTGGGTCGCCTGCACGCACAAGGCATAGATTGCGACCGGTGCTGCCCCGAGCATCGCTGCCACCAGCAAGCGGTCGGCGTAGGTGAACACGACGCCGGCCAGGGCCTGAATCCAACTGTAGCAGCCAAAGCTGAAAACTTCGGCGAGCGCTGCCTTCCCAAAGATCGGAAAGGCGTTGAAACGGCCTACCACGCGTTGCGCAGCCACCGCCTGCAGGACGACAACCAGCGCCGACCAGAACAGAGTCGCCAGCATGATAGCTACGACACCGCGTCCCATGGCGGCAAGAACCACGGCAGAGATGACCACGATCGTTCTCAGGAATACGTTCAGCTTGACCGGCGGCCCGTAGCGCTCGAATGCGCGTAACGTGCTAACGAAAACACTTTCCATGGAGCGGAGCACCAGGATCACGGCGCTGATACGAATGGCGAGGATGCAGGAGGCATGGAATTCCGGTTCGATCTTGAAAATATGGTAGACAGCAAACGGCGCCAACACCCAGATCAGCGCGCCGAATAGCGTTCCCAGCACAGTGTTGATGGTCAGGGTGGCCCGGATCGTCCGTTCCACTCCGGCATCATTTTTTTGTCCGCGGTAGGCAGATACGTACTTGACCGTGGCGTCTCCGAATCCGGTGCTGAGTATGCCCATGCTGCCAAGAATCGCGTTCACCAGCATCCAGATGCCAAATTGCGCAAGCCCCAGGCGGCGTACCAAGAAAGGAGCAGCCAGCAACATGGACGCAGGCTGCGCAATGTACTCAGCGATACTATAAAGAGCGTTGCCGGCGCTCTCGCGGAAGTTGCGGGAATAGCGCAGTGCGCTCCCGCTCTTGGCCATTTTTGCCAGGGTCCAGGTGTCGGTGCCCATTGATTAAGGAATATCGGAACAGTAGGCGTCAGAACGAAGCGTGATCAGGTCGGTCGGCGGACTTTGTAAATCGGGCGACCAGCCTGTGTCTTCTAATTTGGTCCCGCACCCGAGAGAATTTTTGCTTGGCACCGACTACCAATTGTTTCCGGACGTCATCATCGTCGAGAGCCTCGACCCTGGCTGATTCGAGGATCCATAATATTGCTCCAGCCAGTGCCAGAACCGTCAGCAGAGAGATGATCAGAAGCCGCGGCGGCCACGACTTCTTCTCCGGCAGGTTCGCCGGATCGATCACCTTGATGGTGGGAATTTCCTTGGCCTCTTCGATGCGGGCCAGTTCATACTGCTGGTTCAACAGTTCGAAGACTTTCTCCTGGATTTTCATGCGGCGGAACAAATCCGCCCACTCCACACCGAGGAGCGGCAATTTGCGAATCGGCGGATAGAGTTCGCCAGGGGCGGGCTCCTCCGAGGTCAATGCGGCGCCCGAGCCACCCATCTTTTGCAGTTGCCGCTTCAGCTCATCGATGCGCGCACGGCCCGCACGCACCCGTACGTTGTTGTCGGTGTACATCGCCTGCAAGCCTTCCAGCTCCGCCTGCGCCACGATCAACTCGCCCTGCAAAGATGCGCCCGCGGTCACCATTGCTTTGGCCTGCTCCGTCATGTCGAGGGTCGCATTTTTACTGGCAAAGGCGCTGAACTGCTTCTCCGCGTCCTCAAGATCGCTCTTGACGAACGTCAGCCGTTGCTCGATGAAGATGCGCTCCCGGCGCGCCGAGGAAGTGTTTACCTGGGAAAGCAAGCGGTTTAACTGCTCTATATACTCTTGAGCCATGTCCCGGGCACGCTCTGGATCGCGGTCGGTAACGGTCAAGGCGATAGTGCCGCTTTTTCGATCCTCGGCGACGTCGGTGCGGTCGTCGAGCAGTTTGCGGGCGTCCTGCTTGTAACGTTTCCAATACACTTTCTGGAGATCAAACCTGTCCACGATATGTTCCTGCACGGTCCGGCTGCGCAGGAGATCAACGTAGAGAGCTCCTGAGTTCTTCACTCCCATAAAATCGCCGGCAAGGGACGAGAGTCCCGGGGCCTTACCCATAAGGGCGGCCAATATTGCTCCCGACTCGCCCTTCGATTCGGGCGGCATGATACGGGACGTAGACTCGTACTTACTGGGTATGAGAAAAGCCCCAATGATACTGACGACAAGCGCCCAGAGCGCGACTCGATACAGCAAGCCGCGGTTCTCCCACAGCAACTGGAGGCTCGCCATCCAGTCTAAAGCCGGTGCTTGCCGGTGAGATTCCTCACTCTCAACGAGCGCCGGAAATTCCATCTCGGAAACTGGCTCGAGGTCGTGTACGCTGACGTCTTGTCTCAAACTCTCCATACTTAACTTGACTGCCCCGACTCACCTGATTAGCTTACCGCCACTGACGCCGGGAGTCATCCCCGGGTCCCTAAATCCCATGCATCGCGAATATGGTCGTGTGCAATAGTATCGCTAAATCCATGAACAAATTGCGATGCCGTATGTAGTAGAGGTCGTATTCGACATTCTCGTGGATCAGGAATGCCCGGTCTCCGCTCAGCTGCCACAAGCCCGTCAGTCCCGGTTTCACTTGCAGTCGCTGCCGGTGAGTCTCCGAATATTGTTCCACGATGAAAGGCATTTCAGGCCGGGGTCCGACCAGCGACATTTTTCCCTGCAGGACGTTCGCCAGTTGCGGTAACTCGTCGAGACTTGTCCGGCGCAGAAATCTTCCTACGCGAGTAATCCTGGCGTCTCCGGCAACGCAGGGTGAGTAATCGTAGGGCGCCGCACTCACCTGCATAGTTCGGAACTTGAGCATTTTGAAGAGCTCTCCATCCTGGCCTACACGTTCCTGCATAAACAAGACCGGGCCCCGCGAGTCGATTGTAATCAGCAGTGCCAACAGCCCGAACAGCGGTGCTCCGAGTATCAGGAGAGCAAGGGATCCTGTAATGTCGCAGAACCTCTTGAGCAGTTCGTATGCGATCCGCCGCGTGGACCCCCCAAACGATGCCAAAAGCACCCCATCAATGTCCTGATAGTCGATCCAGGGATCCGAAGGCAGAAAATGGCTCGGCACGAAAGACACCCGGGCCTTAGCGGTAAACGCCTCTTCGACGGTGTGGAGAAAGCGGTCGCGTCCGATGGAGGGAATCGCGACAATCAACAGATCGATTGCATGGCGAGCGATCAGTTCGCTGCTGATCGGCCCCGACAAGACGCATGCCGAGCGTCTCCGTTCATACCCCATCTCAAAAACTGTGCCCCCAACCTTTCCTGCCTCATCGTCTACAAAAGCAACCGGTTCCAAACCCAGTTTTGGCGAGCGAGCAAGCACGGAAAAGACGCGCCGTCCGGTACGACCCGCGCCGTATATCAGCACCCTTTCTATTCCAAATCCCCTTGAGTGAAGAGCGCGTATCAGCAGGTACACCAAAGTCTTTTGCACAAACAATGCGAGGGGGACAATCATCAAGCACAGCACCAGGAGCCAGCGTGAGAACAGGACGCTGCTGAAAAAGGAAATCGCCAGAGCGATAAGAAATGCCTGCGCCGATACTCGCAGGATCTGTTCTGTTTCTCGCACTCGAAGCAGGCTGTTACCGCGGCGGTAAGCACCAACACGGTCCAGCATCATGACCATGAAAACAGCAAACGCAAATGCCAAACCCAGAACCGCGTGCGTGGGATAGTGGATGTGCTTGCCCAGGGCAAAACTGGAATACACCACATAGCCCAACAGTACCCCAAGAATGATGGTTACGACGTCCGCGACGGCTTCGCAGGCGACGACGCCGCGCCGGAAGTGAGCTGCCGCAGTACGCCTCTCCCCGGTGTCGACTAAGCGGAGATCGAGAACCGGGGCTTGGCCAGATGAATCTTGCGGGGATCTCTGTACTCCGGTTGAGGAATGCATTATTGACTTTCTTAGACCGTTCGATCTCCTAAGAACAAGAAACCGCGGAAGAAATTCGAGTTACTCCGCTCAAGCTGAAGATACTAGAACTTCTTAGCCATCTGGCATTCACTTCCAGATATCGGATTCGGTTCCTCGATTGCATTCAAGCACTTCGACTTACTACTGGTCACAGCTCCGCCCTCTCACTCACAGAACGTCCGCGAGCTACCCCCTATTTAAGAATCCGATCGACAACAAACCTACATCCGACGTCTAGCTTCGTCCGAGCGCCATGCTCCCGGCCAAGGTGCAATCATCACGATCTCCCGGAGCCAGCCGGGTAAGCGCGATGGAGCGCGCACTTATGGTCGACCTCCGGTTCCGAACGTGTTGTTGGCCGCAGAACGTTGAAACAACTTTTGCGGCTGAAACTGCACCTCCACCGCGGTCGTCACGTTTCGGGCTGAATTTGGCTGAATCACAGGAAACAGCCATCGCTCGTACTGGACCGACGCGCTGAGGCCGAGATTGGGACGCAGCCAGTAATCGCTGCGCACGCCCACGTCCGTCAAGGTGCCTCCGCCTGGGATGAACTGCTGGCTAACCTTTTGATGTCTATAGTTGAACTGTAGTCGATTGCGAGGGCTAAACCAATAGTTTGCCCAGCCCTGTGCACCCTGCCCTTCTCGCCCAATCCAACTCGCCAGCAATTGGCCCTGGTTGGTGTAGCCATTCAAATATCGGGTGTTGCAGTAGAAAAAGCCGTGGCTCAGCGCTCCTCCGGCCGGCAGATCGGTATAGACGCCTTCAAAGCGCAGATCAAGCTTTGGGATGCGCGGAACGTGGGAGAAAAAAAGACCGCCGCGGATGGCGGAGCGGTCCCAGTAGGCGATGGGAGAAATCTGGTCGTCGGCAAAGGCGTCGCCGTAGAACGTCACCCAGTCGCGCAGCTTGGGCACACGATACGTCCAGTCCATTCCCGACCGCCGGTCTCCGGGATCATTCGCGGTTCCCGGCGCGCCATTTCCCGTACCGAAGAAACTCTTTTCAAACGTGTGCAGAGTGAACGGCACGCCTTGTCCGGCGAAGATCCCGGTCCGCGAAAAGCCAAATTCAAAATTACGCGTCGGCTTGAAAGTAAATCGCTCGCCGTGAATCATGGGCTGCGGGTGGATCGTATGCGCAAAGCTGCCGGTAACGCCAGCTCGGCCATTGATAAATTGCTGTCCTTCCAACTGTCCGAGAAAAAACTCCAGGCGCAACGGTCCCAGCCAGCCTAATACGCTGGGCAACTTAAAGGGAGTAACTCGATTAATGCGGAACATGTTGAGCGGTCCGGCATTGTCGCTGAAAATCAGCGGCCCGCCGTCGCCCGGCCCCCACCACAGGCTCTGGCGGCCAAACGTCACCTGCCAGTTGGAGAAGGCCAAACCGACATAGGCATCGAGCACCTGGAACTGATTTACCGAAGGTTGGCCCGCGTCCGGCGGCAGTTGCGTAAGGTGGTCTACCTGCTGAATGGTTTGACGCGCCGCCAGCGACAGCGCCGGCAAGCCCGCGGATGCCTGCCATTCGCCGCGAAAATAACCCACCCAGCGGCCCCACGTGGAATATGTCGAAAAGCCGTTGACCGTGTTCCAGCCCTGGCCGTAAGGACGTCCAAAATCGTTGATCTGGGTCTGCGCGAAGTGGTAGCCGTCCCGGATCGGCAGTCCGGAAATGTACTCGGTGCGCGAATACAAAGACTCCACCCGGAAGGCTCCGCCATCGTTTTCATCCGTAGGTTGAAGTTCCGGGCGAAATTCGCGCTCCAGTTCGGTGATGAGACCTTGCGCCTGACTATTCTGGTCGTCCCTGCCGGCCATGAGATCCTCGCTTTCACTGACGCAGCCGCGCACACTCGCGGCGGGTCCAGGGCCGGTCTCCGGCAAAGGCGCTGTCTATCAAGCCAAAACCTGCCAGGCGATCGAGCGCGGGATATACCCAGCTGTCGAGAGGCACATAAGGCGATCCGCGATTCTCCGGCGCGGCGCGTCCCTCGCGGAACAATTCCCCAATCGATGGCCACTCGCTGCCGCCCAGTTCAGGATCGTGATGGCGGCTGTAAATCTGCTGCGCCACCAGGCTGCCGATGATGCCGCCAATAAAAACGTCCGACGGAAAGTGCTGCTGTCCCCGAATCCGGGAGTAGCTGACCAGAGAAGCCAAGCCGTAGGCAAAGAGCTTCGGCAGGGGACCGGGATATTCATGCGCGACCACGCCGGCCACCGCCCATGCTGCGGCGCTATGTTCAGACGGAAACGATGTGCCGCCCTGAAAAAAACCTCCACCGCCCATCCCCTCCAGCGGACGCTCACGGCCCAATCCGTACTTGAACACCTCGACCGGAATCAGGCTATTGAGCGCGGCTTCGCCCGCCAGCAGGCCGGTCTCGCGCCAGTGTTCGTTGTGCGAGGGATAACTCAACAACCACATTCCGGCGGCGCCGCCAACCAGCGCGCCGATGCCGGCATTCGAAAGCGTGTTGTAGTGGCTGATGGTGCTGGGCGCATGAGACAGGCTTCGGCTGACATCAGCTGTCCGTCATGAAAAATCCGGTCGAGATTCCGGCCAGGGGCACCAGCCATTCCGTGTCCGAAAACCGGAGATGACGAGGACTCGTCCAGATTTGTTTTTGATCCTGCACAAAATCTCTTCCTAAGTCCGTGAGGCGCAAGTGCGGAGTTCCCAGCGGCTCCCTGATCGAGCGTACTGGAATCTTGCGCGGTTTTTGTCTTGCCATCGCCTTTCGCCTCGGTCTGTGCCAGCTTCACCCGAAGTTTGCTTCTCCGTATCCTGTTTTTCGGACCCTCCGGATTGCGGCGCACCCAGCGCCCGTTCGGCGCCTGCCAGGCTGACCACAATCCACACGCACACCAACACGAACCCCTTGACCCCCATCGCCGGATCTTCCTCATTACGGCTTGATGTACGCGATGGTCAGCGCGACCGAAGTGGCAATCTGGGCCGCCTGCAGAGCAGTGGTCCAGTTGCGAGTCCCGATTCTTGGCGTCTTTTCCGGAACGACAATGGAATCTCCGGGCTTCAATGCCGCGTTCAGTGGATTGCCGCCCCACCATCCAGAACTATTGTTCTTCGAAGAGATCACGGATCCATCCGCACGGACGACGAAGACCGCACTCCTTGTCCGCAACCTGGGTCAATCCTCCCGCCTGACTCAGATACCAGTTCGCGCTTCTGCCCGGCCGGTAGCTGATTGCGGTCTGATTGAATACTTGTCCTGACACCATCACGTAGTTCTCTTTCTTCGGTATCAGGAGCACATCGCCATCGCGCAAAGCGACATCGGCCGCCGTATTGCGCCAGCGAGTGATGTCCGGCTGGATGTGCATTACGACCCGGCCTACGGGCGCGGTGGACTCCAGTTGGGTCAGGGTAGTTTCGGTCTGCGCGATGGCCGTCAGCTTTGCGTTCCTCTGGTCAGCATCGGCATCGGGAAGCGCTTTCAGGTTTATCTGCTCCGCCTTGAGGCGCTGCACCAGGGCCAAATGAGACTTCATTTCAATATCGCGCACCTCGCGCCGCATCAACACCGCGCCATAGGGATAGGCTTGGGCGGAGAATCCTCCGGCGCGTTCGAGAACCGAACTCAGGCGCTCGCCCGGCCGAATGCCGTAGGAGCCAGGATGCTGCACTTCGCCGCGCACCGTGGCCGAAGCGGCGATGTCATTCCAGCCCTGGGTCTGGCGAATGGTGAGAACGTCTCCGTCACGCAGTTGCAGGTTGTTGTTTTCGTTGCCGCTCAAAGCGGCAGAAAGCTCAACCGGCAAATTCTGATAGGAAGTACCGGTCTGCGCACCCAGCGCGTAGCGTGTGAGGTCGGCTGCCGTCGGGTCGGCGCTTCTCTTCAGACCGCCGGCCACGTTCACCAGATCCTCGACGTGCATGTTGGTGGTCAGCGGATAGCGGCCGGGCTTGGCCACCTCGCCTTTCACATACACGGTGGCGGGCTCGACCTGGGCCGAGTTGCGGTGGATCAGCACGCGATCGCGGGGCTCAAGCAGTATGTTGTCCGTGGCATTCCCTGCCAGGGCTCCGCCGAGGTTCACGCTGAAAATCTTCAGCGTGCCATCGGTCTGGGTGCGGAAGAGCTGGGCGCTGTCGAGTCCAGCGTCAGTCGAAACTCCTCCCGCCAGATAGACCGCATCACGCAGACGCACCTGCCCCGAGGTGGGATACTTTCCCGGGCGCGCGCACTTCGCCACCCACCCAAACCGTGGGAGCGGGTTCGAAATCGAAGCGGCTGAAGATACGCACCGTGTCCAGCGGTTGCAGTTTCGGGGACTCCGCCGGATTGGCCAGCGCCGCCGCCAAGTCAAAGCTCTCCACGCTGGGACGGAAGTCGGGCGGGTTGAGCCGCACGATCTCGCCATAGTGTGCTGCAGGTTCAGGCAAAAGATCGCCATAGGACGCGACCAGATCCTTCAGGGTCATCCCATCGTGATAGGAATAGCGTCCGGGCCGAAGAACGTGTCCCTGCAGATAAATCGCCTGTTCGTTATACGAGGCAATGGGAAAGATATGGATCTGGTCGCCGTCCTGAATCTTGAAAGTGGCGAGCTGTTTGGTCACGCTGTCCGGAGTGCCTTCGGGCGAAAGATCCAACGTCAGCATGGTGCGCTTCTCGTGCGCCTCCAGACGCTGCACCTCGATATGCCGCAGCGCCGCCGCCGGCAGGATTCCGCCCGCCAGATCCAGCACATCGGCCAGTGAACTTTCTCCGCGCAATTCGTAGACTGCAGGACGCCGCACCATTCCGCTCACGGTGACCTGTCCGCCCAATCGGCGGAACCAGCAGAGAGTCGCCATTCTCCAGCCGCTTGAGGTCCGAACCCACGCCGTGCAGCAGCAGGTCGTAGGCGTCGACTTCTTCGATGAGTTGCTTGCCGCGGTAATGTTTCAGGTTGCGCAGTGAACCGCGCTGGGTAATTCCTCCGGCTGCGAACAGCGCGTTGAGCGGCGTCGAAAGCGAACTGATGTCGTAAGCGCCCGGCTCGGCGACTTCTCCCACCACGATACACGCGAATGGTTCGCAATCGCGAAAGAGAGACATCCGCCGAAACGTCGCGGAACTGGGTGCGCAGCACCTGCTGCACCGATTCCTGGACCTCTCCCAGAGTGCGCCCGCTGACCAGCACCGGCCCGGCCTCGGGCAGAGTGATCCGCCCTTCGCGATCCACCGATCGAATCATTCTCTGCGACACGCCGCCCCACAAGTTGATCGCCAGACCATCGCCTGGTCCAACCACGTAGTCCGGGCCCGACCGGCAGATCCATGGGGATGGCATCCAGTTCTCTCGTCCCGTTGCGAAACATGTCCATGCCGAAGCGTTCCGGTTCGCGGTCACGCGAAGCAGCCTGCACGTACATGTCGTAGAGCGAGGGAATATCGGCGTAAGGATTGACCTTGTGGACCATCGCCACCGGCGGGAGGTCCTTCTCGTACCCCCCACACTCCGCGCGAACCCGGTAAGCGCACCGTCCGGTTCATGTCTTTCAACGATGCCGTGGTCGCATCCGGCCGGTTTCCGGCGCGGCAAGGTCGTCGAGGTTGCCGCGCCGAAGCATGCCGTCAAGACCATCCATACCCCCCATTGCATGCCACCGGGCCTGCTTCCGCCCATGACCCATTCCAGCAGCTGAACCTGCGCCTGCGTCACCGCTGGAAGCGCCACCCGGGTACCGCGTGGAGTCTGAAGCCAAGGTCAGACCCGAACCCATACTTGAAAACCCGCCAGAGTCTGACGGGTCGGCGGAGGACCGTCGCAAGTCTCGCTGCGAACTGGAGGGAGACATCTGGTCTGGCATGATCGGCGTGGTCATGTCAGGTATCGTGATGTCACCCTGAAACGACCCTGCTGTTCCTCTTCTTCCCGCCACGCCTGGTCCATTGCAGGTGCTTTGATTTCGTGGGATCGCAGGCGGTCCGTTCAACTCTGGCTTGCTCCCGTTGCTCCTTGCGTTCACTCTCGGCGGCCGCGAGCAGCGCTGCCTGTTCCTGGTCCTGTCGTTGCGCCATGATGTGGGCGCGCTCTTTCAAGACCAGTTCCTGCTGCTTGGCGATCTCCGAATCCGGATTGACGCTGGGCAGCAGGTAACCGTAACGCTGCACCATGCGGGTAGCCACTGACCGGAATTCCACGTCGCGATCGAGCCGGTCAAAGATGGCCAGATCGGTCAGCAGAGAGTCGTCCACAACCTGTCCGTTATCGGTCGCTTCCTTGGCCACCCAGGCCTTCAGTTCGACCAGGATGCCTGCATCTCTGGCCAGCACGCTCTGGATTTGGGCGGAAGACGCGGCTACGCGTAACAGGTTGTCCTTGGAGAGGTCGGACGGTTCAACCGTTCGTTTCGAACTGACTGCGTTGCGCGGTTCGGACGGTCGGTCGTTTTCTTGTTGCTGAGCCCGTGCGACCATGCAGGGCATGCAACGCAACCAACGTCGTCAGCACCGCAAATCTGCCGTACTCAAGCATAGTCCGTGTCCCCGTTCAATTCAGAATCCTCGCGTTGGCCGGCGTTTCAGGCTCGAAGTCCACACCAACGCCAACCGCTACGCCGCGAACTGCGTTAAGGAAACCCGCTTCAGAAGGCTCGATGTCGTCGGAGTGAATATCCAGCGAGGCCCAATAACAAACACCGTAGTTCTGATATGGAGCTACGGCGATGATACGCAGATTAGGATGCTCTTGCAGCAACACGTCACAAAGCGCCGGCCGTTTCCCCGGACCATCGACTGCAATCACCAGCAGGTCGGGCAATGTCTTGCTCACGCATTCGGGAATGTCGGCGTCATTCGCGACTTCTCCAACGACCTCGATCCAGGGTTGATCCGAGAGCGTCCCCAGAATCGCCTCTCGCATGACCTTGGGACGATTAGCCACGAGAATGCGGACCGCCTTGTTCATCGCCATCTCCTCACGGACAAATAAGTATCGGCCGATGCTCGCGAAAATCTAAGGCCCAACGAGGGATGCATTTTGCCTTAAGGGTAGGGTGTCTGCGAGTGTCATGACAGTGGCGCGCTAGGTACCAATCGAACCGGATACATGGGCCCGATGGACTAATGGCGACTAGTGCCGACCAACTCGAACTTTAGTCCCGGCATCCATACCGATAGAATCAATCACGGATAAACCGTGTGGGTAAGCGGTCCGGTACGGATCGAAAGAAATCGTTTCTGTCTGACGAGATTTTGTCTCGTCCTTTTCAACAGATCGAAGTCTTCGATCTGTCGTATCGAAATCTTTATTTTGTTGACACAAAAGGTGGTTACCTCATAGGATTTGAAGTATCAGAGAGGTGTTCCCCGTTGTGGTAGCTGCGAATTTTCAACCTTCCTGACGTCAGTCAGGTCTTAAGGGTGGACTGATCTGTGGTGCAAATTAGCAACGACATACCTCCCGCAAGCTTGAATGTTTATCTACTAGCCGAGAATCGCCTGCTTAGAGAAACCCTGGCGCGCCTGCTGCAGAAGCGCGGGGGCATCTCCGTCGTCGGGGTGAGCCGTTACACCGAATCCTCAGTAGCTGAGATCTGCGCCTCACGCTGCTCCATTCTGCTTATGGACTCCGTGGCCACCACCGAGGACATGATCTTGCTCGGCGACCTTTTCGAGAAGGTTCCGGAAGTCAAGGTTGTTCTCTTTGGAATGGACAAAGATGCAGGCGTGTTTCTGAAGTCGGCATACTGCGGCGTGAGCGGATACCTGCTGAAGGACGCCTCGGCTTCAGAGATCATCGCCGCCGTGCGGGCCGTCGCCCAGGGCGAGGCCGCCTGGCCTCCACAACTGTCCATGGAGTTGGGACGTCATCTGTCCCACGAATATCGCATGAGGGCGAAGCTCGGCGCAGCACCGGGAAGCTCCAAGTATTGCCTGACTGCCCGGCAACTCGAACTCATGCGGCTGGTGGAGAGAGGTCTGACCAACAAAGAGATTGCAGTGAACCTGAATCTCTCCGAATTCACGGTGAAAAACCACATCCGGCGCGTTATGCGGGAAGTTGACGCCGAAGACCGCCACGAAGCCGTGGATGCAATTCGCGCCAGCGGCCTTCTTCCGGTCGCTTAAGCGGTCCGTGTAGCGCCGGCATCCTGCCGGCTGTCCGGCGGGCGTCCCGCCCGCCGTTTGCGCGTGGGTGAGGCCGAAAATAGTTGTACAGGTAAGACGGCGGGACGCCGCCTCGACAGCCGGCGAGACGCCGGCGCTACGAAAATCGTGCTCGTCCATGCGGCCTAGTCCTAAAAGGGCAATCGCGTTGTTGATTTGCTGCGGACTTGCTGCCGGCGTCATCGGCACGACGAGAATCGCACGAATCCGCCCGCCCGCGAACCGTGCTCCAGCCGACCCTCGGGACGCGTTCGGACCTTGACCCCGGACGACGGACTATCCGTGATTGCGGCTGCGCTGGACACTCGTGTCCATGTAGACCACGAGCCCGATTGCTCACATCTGGTTCACGCCATCTATACCGCGCTGGTTTTCCCTACAGCTACGCGCCCTCCTCGGACCTTTATGCCGGGACGCGTGAGTTTCAACGCGTCAGTCGTCCCCAGCCCGGCGACCTGGTGGTGTGGGAGGGACACGCAGGCATCGTGGTCAATCCCGCCAGTCACGTCTTCTTCAGCGCGCTTCGTTCGGGGCTCGGCACTGACGCTTATGACGCGCCGTACTGGAAAGCTCGAGGGCGAGCTAGGTTTTACCGCTACATCAAAGGCAGCTCCGCCATCGCCCGCAAGTAAGCGCTCGCATCGCTTTCCCCACCGCTTCATCTAATCCGTTATGGACAAGGAAATATCGATTTCAGTACTGGACCTTGTCGGCATGCGGGCCGGCGAGTCTGCGGGCAGCGCTATCGCCCGCTCGGTGGAGTTAGCGCAACATGTCGAACAGCTGGGTTACAAGCGATATTGGCTGGCCGAGCATCATTCGATCGCAGGACTCGCCTGCGCGGCGACAGCCGTACTGATTGGCCATGTGGCGGGTGCGACAAAAAGCATTCGTGTGGGCAGCGGCGGAGTGATGCTGCCAAACCACGCGCCCCTGATTGTGGCCGAACAGTTTGGAACGCTGGAGGCAATGTATCCGGGACGAATCGATCTCGGACTGGGACGCGCTCCCGGCAGCGACGGTCACACCATGCGGGCCCTGCGACGAGACTTGCGTCAGACTGGAGACGAATTTCCCGCTCTGCTCGAGGAACTGCGGACATACCTGGGACCGGAGAAGCCGGGACAAACTGTGAAAGCCATTCCCGGGCAAGGCAGCAATGTACCCATCACTCTCCTGGGATCGAGCGGCTTCAGTGCGCAACTGGCAGGACAGCTCGGTC
Source organism: Terriglobia bacterium (assembly GCA_963812835.1). Classification (GTDB taxonomy): domain Bacteria; phylum Acidobacteriota; class Terriglobia; order Terriglobales; family Acidobacteriaceae; genus JAIQFF01. Next base: position 1,735,256 of record CAWEWN010000002.1, on the reverse strand, counting down.
TACCGTTTGCCTTCGCAGCGCACTTTGCTCCCGAGTATTTGTATGCCGCGGCGCAACTGTACCGCGAGCAGTTCCGTCCCAGCGAGGTATTGCGGAAACCTTACCTGATGGTCGCGGTGCAGGTGATTGCGGCAGAGACGGACGCGGCAGCGCGACGCCTGTTCACGACACCGCAGCAACGCTTTTTGCGGCTGATCCGAAATCAGCCAGTGGAATTATTGCCTCCGGTGGATTCCATGGACGCCGCTCTGGCACGATGACCTGGAGCGCGCTGCAGTAGAAAGCAGGCTGCGCCAGGCGATTGTGGGATCGAATGCCACGGTGCAGGCGGGGCTGGAAAAGCTGGTTGCTGATACGGGCGCCGACGAAGTCATCGTGGTGACCGATACCTACGAGGCCGCCGACCGCCTGCAGTCGTATCAGCGAGTGGCCGAAGTTACTGCGACGATCACGACGCAGTAGCGACGACGAAAAAATCGCCTTTGTCGATGTTCATTCACCGGACATCCCTTTCTGCGTGAGTGTTGCTCCATCCAATGTGAGCGATTGTGCACAGACACTCAAATCCATAACAGATAACTTGGTGCTGTTCCACTCTGGATGCTCCAGGTTCCCAGGCCGGAGTTCACCGGTGCACAACGCGCGAAAGTTCCTGCGCCAGAACCGACAGCAAAATCAAATCCCAAGTGAAACCTGACCGCCGCACGGCGGGAATTTCAGGAGGATTCCATGAAACGCGTATTCCTGGTTATGGTTGTATCGGCCATGCTGGTGACTTTGGGATTTGCGCAGACTCCCGACACCAGTAGCAATACGCGACCTGGCCGACGTTAAGGGTTGCCTGGGTGGATCTGAGGGCAACTACACCGTTGTGCAGGATGGCACCGGTCAGCTTTTCAAGATCACCAGCAGCAGTATCGATCTCAAGGCCCATCTCGGCCACGACGTGAAACTTACGGGACACAAAGCCGCCGGGGCGGCGAACAGTCTCACCGCGAGTGAAGTAAGCATGATCTCTGAACACTGTGCCGCGGCTGCCGCTGCTATCCCTGCGGCGGTCACTCCGTCTCCAGAAACTGTCGTTACACCCGACCCCGCTGCTGCCCCACCGGCGACGGCAAGCGCACCAACTCCGGATGCTGCTGCACCGGCTGCTCCTGTCGCTCCGGCTGCGGCAGCTGCCACCGCCCCGGTTGTGGAACCTGCCGTGCCCGCCGCCACAGTCAACCCGGCGCCAGCACCGATCGCGACACCGCCTGTAGAGGCGGCTGCGCCCCCGGCGACGGTGAGTCCATCTGCAGCGACCGTCACTTCGCACGTTGTGGAGGAGGCTGCTCCTGCCCCGCGACCATCAGCGCATGCTCACAAACTCGCAACCAAGCAGGCCGCGGCCGATAAGGCTGCTGACGCTGCATCCGCTACAAACGTCAGCCCCTCCCCGGAACCTGTCACACCCGCAGCAAAGGACGCCGCGACACCTGTTACGACTGCCGCTGCAACCCCGGAAACTGTGACTTCACCGGACGCTGCTGCCGTTGCACCGGCACCCGCCGCGACACACAGGACTGGCTCACTGGCGCTCCTGGTCTCATTTGTCGTGCTGGTAATCGTCTTAGGCACGACGGCCCCGCTGATCGGAAGATGGAGAAAGCGGAAAATGCTGGAACGGGACGGCGCTCCAAATCTCTCTTTCACCAATGAAGTCAGCACGAAGGACGTGAGCGGGAAAGCGAGCTCCGAGCTAGACAAGCCGGAACCAAGCAAAGTTGCCTAGGTCCTCGTGAAAGTAGATTGGCGGGGACGTGGAAGATCGGCCCTTCAAGGACCGAGTAAAACCGGGAAGGCGGAGCGCGTCAGCTCCGCCTTCTCGAAAGGCACAGGTGCCTCCCAAATGTTAGGATGCTCAACCGTTCGATTGTCGAACACACGGGCGCCCATCACTGCTTGCCGGGCGTTGCGCGCACAGATGCTTCGAAACCTGGTTTTGGTATCTACTCACGTATCATCTACTTGAAATTGACTACTTGTTGGCGAATCACAAGCATCTCCCGTCGAGCCATGATTCACCAAGAAAACCGCCAGGCCCGACGTATTCGCGACACTTGAAACCACAATTTGAGCTTCATTTATTGAAAATACAATACTTGTTGGCTTCGTTTCGTAATCGATGCGCCCTGTCGAATCGATTCTGAAATGCGGGTCGTAGGGACTCGCCCAGAAGACACAGAGCGGCGAGTCCGCGCCACAGGCGAAAATAGCCTACGGCCCGGGATCGCCGACAACCAAAAGCCAACTCTCATAATCCTAATCTTCTACGGGCAGGTCTACCGTCGGCTCTGCCGCTTCGTCTCTCGCGGCGGCAGTTTCTGAATCGGGCTTCTCTTGTTTGTCAGGTCGCGGGAGTCAGCAATTTCGTGACGACGGTGGCTCTCCGAGAAGCCGCAAGCGTCAACTCCAAAGGCAAAAAGCCAGGGTAATCCTCTCATCAGCTGGACCACTACCGTGTTCTTGAGAAGGCATGTCCGAGAGTCTGGCCTGGCCCTGTTGGTTGCGTTCACGCTTGCCCCGGCGGCTACCGCGAAGAGCGCCAAAGTGAGCGGCGTCATCTTTACGCTCGGCTCGGACCGGGTGCAGACGGTGTGGCCCAACGCGCGCATCACCCTGAGGAGTCTCACTACCCAAAGCGAGGTCTCCACCATTTCCAACGATGTCGGCATCTACGCGTTCACGGGGCTGCTACCCGCCGAGTATGAAGTCACTGTCAGTTTGGGTGGATTTGAAACGCTGACCAAGCGCCTTACATTGAAAGGGGGCGATGCTGCCACGCTCGACTTCCCGCTCGTCCTGAAGAAGCAAAAGGAAACGGTCAACGTGACCGCCGAGCCTACGGGTGTGGATGTGAGTTCAAGTTCAGGTAACACACCCACACTGACGGCCGACATCCTGAAGTCAGCTGTCCGCCTCGGCCAGGACTTTCAGGAGGCCTTGCCGCTGCTCCCGGGCGTGATTCGCGGGCTCGACGGGCAGATCCGCATCAAAGGCGGCCGGGCCAATCAGACCAGCACACTTGTCAACACGGCCACCGTGTCCGACCCTTTCACTGGGCAGCCGGCGCTTCGGCTACCGGTTGTGGCGGTTCAGTCGGTGCGCGTGTTGTCGAATCCCTTCTCCGCGGAGTACGGCAAGTTTTCCAGCGGCGTGGTGGAGGTCAACACGCGCGGCGGGACCGACGAGTGGAAATGGCTTCTTGAAGATCCCATTCCCCGTTTCCGCTGGATCGATGGCCGCACACATGGCGTGGAAAGTGCCTCGCCCCACATCACGTTTGCGGGACCGCTCAAGCGCGGAAAGCTTTACCTGTTTCAGTCGCTGGCTTACGGCTACGACACCGTGCGCGTGCCTTCGCTGCCCGATCCGAACAATGTGCGCGTCGTGGAAAGTGGCAACACCTATACCCAGATCGATTGGAACCTCACCGCCAACCACCAGTTCAGTGCAGCCCTGACCACCGACCCTCAAAACACAGACTTCGCCAACATCGACACGTTTAATCCACAGCCAGTCACTGCCGACTACCACCAGCGCGGCTTCTTCGCCTCGGCCACGCACCGCTGGATCATGGCGTCAGGTGGCTTCGTCCAGACCTTGTTCGCGGCCAAGCGGCTGGATGCGCAAGTCTTCCCGGCCGACCCGATGGCGAGAGGGATGGTTCTCTCTCCCGAGCAGAATTCCGGGTCGTTCTTCGAGCAGCAGGACCGGCGGACGCGTCTTTACCAGTGGTCGCAAACTCTGCACTTGCGGCCGCTCCAATCCGCGGGGCGGCATCTGTTGACGTTCGGGTATTCCTATGCGCGTTCCACCTATCAGGGGCGGATCAGCAACCAGCTGGTTCGCGTGTTGCGCGAAGACGGCACGCTCAGCAGCGTGATTGCCTACGATGCTGCCCTCGCCTCCACTGCCGCAACCAACGAACTGGCCCTCTTTGCGCAAGACAACTGGCAAATCCACCCCCGGTTTACGCTCGACCTAGGAGTGCGCCTTGACCGCGACAACCTCTCGGCAGAACCCCTGAACGTTTCGCCCCGCGCTGGTTTTGTCTTTCTCCCCACGCGAGATAACCGTTCTGCCATCCGCGGCGGCTTTGGGGTATTTTTCGATAAAATCCCGATCAACGTTGGCATCTTTCCTGACATCCCTGCGCAGACGATTACGCGCTATGCCGCCGATGGCAGCACTATCGTCAACGGCCCGTCGACCTTTATGCACGCCGTGTCCACGGCGGATGGTGGTCTGCGCGTTCCCTACAGTCTGGGCTGGAGTCTGCAGTTTGACCGGGAGCTGCGCCCCGGACTGCTCTTACGGTTTGGGTATGAAGGCCGGAAAGTGTTCCGCGATTTCTATGTCGATCCCCATCAGGTCACAAGCGGCAGCGCTCAGTTGCGACTGTTCAATTCCGGCCGTCAAAACTATCGCGAGTACCTGGCGATGCTGCGCTGGAAACCCGCGGAGCGCACAACGCTGTACGCCAGCTATGTCTTCTCTTGCGCCCGCGGCGAATTGAACGACTACAATCAATTCTTCGGCAATTTCCCCGCTCCCCTCATCCGCGCTAACCAGTTCGGCACGATGAGCTCCGATGCGCCCCACCGCGGCCTGATGTGGGGCGTCATCGGACTAACGCACAAGCTGGACTTAGTCCCAGTGCTCGACGTGCATACGGGCTTTCCCTTCTCACGGCTGGACCAGGACTGGAACTACATCGGGTTGCGTAATCAGGCCGGGCGCTTGCGAACTTTTGTGGGGCTGGACACGAAAATCCAGTATCCGTTCGACTTCAAGTTCCACAACCACCGCTTCCAGTTTCGAGCGGGTTTGAGCGTGCTCAACGTGCTGAACTACTTCAATCCCCGCGACGTGCAGCAGTATGTCGGCTCGCCAAATTTCGGCAAGCTCTATAACTCAGTAGGGCGTCTCTGGCGCATCGACGGGGACTTCGATTTCTAATGTTGTGTTCCACAGTATAGTGAAGCGAGACAGGCCGGTCGCGAGTTTCGTCCGCGACACGTCTTTATCCCGACCTCGATACGTTGCGATATGAAAAGCCTCTTCAAGAGTCGATCGAGAAGACCGGCGCCGGGGTCATGGGGCGAAAGACCGATCGGTTCGTTCGGCGTAAATCAGGTGGCTAGTCTAACTTGACACCGGCGATGTCGTGATCGAAGTACGTGGAGGCTACGAGTGCAACTCTCGCTCCGCCTCGACAACTAGAAACGACCGCGTATAGCTTGACCACCTTCGCGCCTGACACTCCCGCTAGGCTTGCGGGCAAAAGCAATCCTCTGGAGATCAGCCAGCGTTGATAAAGCGTTGCGGAGTGAAAGGCGTTCGGAAATGTTGTCCACATTTTCGTTCTTGAGCAATTCTTCCATCCTCGTGTGGATTGCTTTCGTCGCGTGTTTTATGTGGTGTCTCAACACAGCCCTGTCCGTCTCAAACAATACAACATCCAAGAGGTCGCTCCAGTTATTGGTGTCATGTGTAGCCATCATGTGACTCCCTGACGCTAGAGATGCAGCGATACATCCGGGCTTATGCTTTCGCGCCGTGCGCTTTGTGTCCACTAGACCTGGTGCGGATCTCTTAGCACCAGCCGGTTACTCCGTCGCATTGTTGTCCAATCATATTGGTATGCAGCTCCGCAACGGAGACAAGCCTGATAGTGCTGACCACTCGCACTGATACGTGGCCAGGCAAATCGGTGTGTGCAACACCCGTAGAAAAGTCGTCTAAAAAGAGATGCCATAAGTCCCTATCCTTGTCCTGTCGAGCACGTTACCACGAGAAACGGGAGATCGGGTCTCACACGCCAGTTCATTCGGTCCGAGATGATGGCCACTGCCCCGCAGGTTACCGAACGAGCCGGGCGGATTTTGCGCCTGTAGGACAATGGAAGTCAACATAAATGTAAAAAAGCCCTGATCGGAATGTAAGGGCTCTGGGGTAGCACCGGGTTTGTGAGCAACGAATACTATTTTGATGAGCATGGCGCTCTTCTTGGCACGTTCTCGGGCTCCGATATGCAGGGACCCGGTTGTAAAGGACTTCCAGTCTCTGTGTCCGATTGCGCAGTTGTGAGGAAGACCAAATGAGGGATAAGGCCCGCCTATGGGCGACATGGCTTCACCCATGCTTTCGGATACGCCTCTGCCGTCATAGCCATTCACAAAACAAGAGAGCCGCCCGGTGGGGCGGCTTTTCCGTTGGTTGGGGGTGACTCGGTGAGATGTTCCGCTACTGCTTGACGGTGAGGGGTTCGGTGAGTTTGAAGCTGAGCATGGACTCGGCGGGCAGGACAATCTCCTTCTCTCCGGTGTAGGCCGCTCCCGCGGTTCCTGCACCACCACCCAATACTGCACCAATGAGGGCGCCCTTGCCGCCACCGGCGAGACCCCCGATGAGCGCTCCGCCCCCGGCGCCGCCGCCGATCATGGCCGCAGTGCGCTTACCCTTGCCTTTCTGGTAGCGGCTGACGGAGCTTGTCTTTATGTCGTATGCGTCTCCGCTAACTGTCACGGATTCGAGTGCGAGGCTGAGGGACGCGCCGCCCTTAAAGCGGCCCTGCGGCACGGCTTGAACGACTTTGCCTTGCACCTCAGCTCCCTTGGGAAGGACTACTTTGCCGCCTGACTCGACTGGCGTCGCAATCGTTGCGTTGAAACGGTCGCCGGTGTTGCTCGTCTTCGACCCCACGGTGCTTGCGAGCCGCACGGTGAGGACGGTTCCCGCCGGGAGCGTCACTTCTTTGGGGCCAAACAGACTGGCTGATTTGCTGGAAGGAGCGCTCGAGTCTGAGCTTTCCTCTGCCGGTTTGCTGGAGCAGCCGATCGAGATGGCGGCCCACAGAAATAGAAATAATGAAGCGAACATCACCAGATGTCGGTGCACGAAACCTCCTTGTTCTTTCGTGGAAAGAGTGATCGTAACGTGATGATCGCGCCGCTTGAAGGTGCGGAAGGTGCAATGGGAGTGGTGGTCTATGGTAATCAGGCGAGAAAGGCCGAGGGGTCGGGAGTCAGCGTGCCGGGCTTTGCGCAGATAAGAAAATGAGCCTTCGAACGCTTGGAAGGCTCAATGACTGGTCTGGATTTTTCTTATACGCTACTTTGCAGCTTGGTGTTTGGCGAACTCTGCGGGCGTGAATTTGCCGCCTTGGACGTAGCTTGCGTTGATCTCCGTAAAATGCTTCCACTTCTCGGGCAGGTCGTCCTCCGCGAAAATGGCGGACACCGGGCAGACCGGCACACAGGCGCCACAGTCTATGCACTCGATGGGATCGATGTAGAGCTGCGAGACTTCATCGAAGTTGGGACGGCCATCATCGTAGGTCGTGCCTTTCTTGGGGTGGATGCAATCTACGGGGCAGGCATCGACGCAGGCGGTGTCCTTTACCCCGATGCAGGGCTCGGCAATGACGTACGTCATAGGCCACCTCCTTTCTTCCACGCTATGCTTCCGGGAGTGAAGATTCAAGCGATGCCGGGCGTAAACTGCTGGGGTATGACGCATGACGGGTGGAGAAGATTTCGGCGGTGACTTTTCGAGTTCGAACATGCGGCTTCCGTGCAGTTTTACGGGATGTTTTGGGCATGGAGATGCTCTACGGTGGGGAAGATGCGTTTTTCTCTTCGCTTCGCGCCAAGGACGCAGACATCCCCTATCCTCAATCTAGAGCAAGGTCATTCGGTTCCTGGCTGGGGACGGATGATTTTCTACGTGGCGGATGTGGATGCGTTCTGGGAGTACCTGCGGGGAAAAGGATTTAATCCAGAGAGTCCGCGAGACGCGTCATGGGGCGAGCGGTATTTTCACATGCCTGATCCGGATGGCCACGAGTTGTCGTTTGCGCGTCCGATCTAGCAGTCTTTCAACAACTGCATGAACTCATCTTCGATTGAGGAGAAGTTTGCTGAAGATACTTTCGCAACATCGTTGCGCCGAGGTTCTTGTCCGGGGTGAGGTTCGTGCAATGAGATGACCTTAGGGATGCGATTCGGGTTTGTAAACGATCTTGCTGCACCGGCCTTTCCCTTCTGGGCGGTATAGCCCAGTTTCCGGAGCACGCAGACGAAACGTCTCCACGGGAGCTGAGTGGGCAGCTCGGGCATCAGTTAGACTTTAGGCCACCCGCGGTCTCCGACGCAAACGACGCCGACGGTGTCGTGAGTTCGTTGAAGGCGACCATAAACGCTCGGCGAGGATGGAGTGAAAATCGCGAAGAAGACTCCCACGCCGGAAGGAGGTCCGATGGCGTACTACAAGGTTCGGATTGAGGTCTGGTGTGATTGGAATCCGGCGGAGAGCGACCTCGATGACATTGCCCAGAGTATGGGGGTCGGTGAGGCGATTTGTACCATGCGCGAAGTTGTTGCCGTCGTAGATCGTCCGCAAGATATTGAAGACGAAGAAGCCATGAGTTTCTTCGGGGGATCAGAGGGCGATGCGGACGAGAGTCAGGGGTAGGTTGGCGGTGCCAGAGGGCGCTTGCAAGTGTGATCGGAAAGATTATGCGGCGCCGCTGAGGTCTGCGTCTACGCGGATCTCCCACTCATCCAGCAGCCATTCTGGGATGTAGAAATTGTTCCGGTTCCTTTCGCACCAGGTGCGCAGCTCAGCCGAGCGACGTATAGGTCTCTGGCGTCAGGTGTAATTGCCTAACCTGCATTTCGAATTCCGTAGCAGAGGACTGGAGCGGGCGGCATGGGACGTCCCCAGTTGGGATTGCCGCGCTTGTTAGCCATAAAGGTTAGACCTCCGCCCGCCAGATACTACTCCGCCGAACTCGAATCGGCGATTGAAATGATGGCAGGCCTTCGGCGTTTGCATGAAAAAGGCCCCGGAGCGGTCCGGGGCCTGCCTCACTTTCTGGCTGGGAGTGTGTGCACAAATCAGGCGGTGGCGGTTCGGAATTTCTTGATCGTGATCTCCTCTTTCGCGCGGAGCCAATCTTCCTGGTCGTGGCCGTCCTCCCGGCCGCGTTCCTCGTAGAGTTCGTACGCGCGTAGGCGGATCTGGTCTTCGAGTTCTTGTGGTTCGTTTATCGCGGTCGTGGCGGTTTCTTCGGGGGATTTGTGTTCATGGGGGAGACTCCTTGGGGCAAACGTACGCCTGAACGCATGACTGGTCAATTACCCAAGATTGGTGCAGTGAATGGCCTGTTTTCGATGGAAGGGAAAAAGCCTCCGCCTAGAGCGGAGGCTTTTGAGGTTTGGCGGAGCTTACTCGGGGATTGCGGTTTCGGGTGTGGCCTGCACCTGGGGTTCCGGTGCGGGCGGTTCTTGGACTTGCACGGGCTGAGTAAGCGCGGCCTCTTTTTTGCGGGCGCGGGTTGCTGCTGCCTTTCTTGCGGCGGCCCGACGCGTGCGGGTTTGTGCGGCCTTCTTGCCCGCGGCGCGCCACTTGCGAGTTGAAGCGGCTTTCTTCGCAGCTGCCTGGCGCTTTGCGGCATTGCGTTTCCGAGTTGCGGCTGCCTTCTGTCCTGCGGTCTTGCGCATGGGACTCATGTTTCCTCCGGCCAGTTCTTGTGGCACCGCATTAAACCTGAAATTCATCAGACATGCAAGCATGACGATATATGCGGGCGGCGTATCTTAATTTGGTTCAATATGCGTCTTTCCAGTCAGTAACCAATCAACAGACTTGCCAATACTCCCGGCTGATTGCCAGAAGGACTGCTCCACCGGGTTCCTCAGCCGGCGTTCCTTCCTCGGTCCGCAGGGGTGCGGCTCTCTCGAGAACAGTTACGGGTCAGAGATCAGATGGGACGCTACGGCCGGGTGGATTGCAATACAGGAATTTCCGTGACCAGATCGACGGAGACGATGTCTACGGTTTGGCGGGCGGGCGAGCGGTCGACCTCAGTCTTCGTAGATCTGCGTGTTTAGACTTCCCCCGTCAGCGGCCATTCAACACTCTTCACACTGTGTCTGCATCGAGATGGCGAGCAGTTCCATGGAATATCCTTGGCGCTAGAGATTGAAGGCGGCGCTCGAACCTTTGCCACCGTGGACCGTGGATCAAAAGACGCTCTTCCAGGAACCTTCTTTGCTGCGGCTTCGTATCTACCTATGTGATGACGAGGCACGCGAGCTAACCCTCCGCTGGCCTTCCCGTCCAATATAGTGAGGAGAGTGGCGTCATGGACGCAAGATATAACTACATCATCGACAGCATGAAGTGGCGAATTGCCCTGAACCTGACCGGATTTAGCCTGTGGCTGGTAGCGAGCGTGGTCTTGCTGCGTCTGACCTAACGGAGAGAGCGGTCGCAACGTCTTGTCTGTGGAGATGGCTTACTCCATACCCGGAATGCGATATCTCGCTGTGCTGCCGACGCTGTTCGTCGCTGTCACCTGTCTTTCGCAAGAGCCCGTCCGCGTCAAGGTCAATCTTGTCAGTGTGTCCTTCTCGGTACGGGATTCCCGTGGAGCACTGGTGGAGAGCCTGACCAAGGACGATTTCGAGGTTCTCGAGGACGCGGTTCCTCAAAAGATTGCTTTCTTCTCCCGAAGTTCCGACGTGCCGCTCACTCTCGGATTAATTGTGGATGCCAGCGGCAGCCAGGATCATTTTTCCCAGCGGCACAAGCACGACCTGGAGGTCTTCCTTCAAGATGTCCTTGGGCCGAAGGACCGTGCCTTCATGCTGTGCTTTGGCAACCATCTGCGCTTAGTGAGCGACTTCACCCAATCGAGCGCCCAAATTCTGGAGGGCCTGAATCGCTATCAACACGACAACGGGCGCTTCCCTGAACTCGGCCCGAAAGAGTCTCGCGACCTGCGCACAGCGTTTTACGATTCCATCTTCTACTCCGTAACTGAAAAGCTGGCTGATGAGAACGGGCGGCGGGCTCTCCTGATCTTCAGTGACGGCGAAGATAATTCCAGCTCTCACGACATGATGACGGCGATTGAAGCCGCGCAGAGCGCGAACGTCACAGTGTTCCCCATCCGCTATACGGAGAACGAATCCGGCAAGCTCAATGCCCGTAACAAATACGGAATCAGCGTGATGTATCGTATCGCAAAAGAAACGGGCGGCACCGCGTTCGACGCTAGAGCCGTCGATCCGGATACGTACTTTCACCAAATCGGAGAGGAACTGCGTGCCTCCTACGACCTGGCTTATTATCCGAGCAACCCCATCAAGGACGACACTTTCCGCAAGATCGTTATTCGATGTAAGCAGGATGGCCTTAGGGTGCAATCGAAGACTGGCTACTTTTCGCAGTAGTCATCCCATCGGCGAGAAATAGTCGATGCCTATCGTGTAGTACTCAGGCGGAATGTAACGACCCGATCAGAAATCCTGTGCGTTGCCTAGGAATTTCAAGTCTGAATATCGACATCCCCACGGCATGGGCGAAGCTTGACCATGCCAGCCTGGGCCGAAGGATGATTGCTTTGTGACTTATGTAACGGCCTGCCGCCGTTTCCTCTTTCCGATGTTCCAGACACTTGTGTCCAATTGAAGGCATGGTTGCCCGGTTATTGATGTCGCTAGTACTGTTGTCTGCGACTGTGGCGGAGAATCGTGCTGTCGTCGCAGCCCAGCTCGATGACCGGGAAAAGCAGTTGGAGAACCTATATGCCGACTATTGGCGCACCGAGTACAAAATCGCCATGGGAGAGCACGAACTCTCGTCACGGCCAATTCAAGAAGAGATTCGTACCGTTGTCTCCGATGATACTTTCCTCCGAGACCTAGACCATACGAGTTTTCCCGACGGGCTCCTGAAGGCACGGCGCAAGCTGTTTCTCAATGAAGCCGTCTACACCAGGATCACGAATGACCCTGTTTTGACGGCAGTCGTGGAGCAGATCACCCAGCACGAGAATGCCATCCGCTATAAAGTTGGCGATCGGCAGCTGACCCGTGCCGAACTCACCGACCTTCTGGCACACAATCCGGACCGGAAGCTGCGTGAGCAGGCGTGGCGTGCCACCAGCCAGATTACTACTGCAAACAGCGAGCGCATTCAAACCGCCATCAAGCTACGCAACCAGCTCGCGAGAAAATATTCGTTTGAACTTTTCTCCACTTTTATGTTGCAGCGTAAAGGCATGGAGGTTCAGACCTTGTTTGAGTGGTTCGAGACCATTAGGGAACAGACTGAGCCCGAATATCAACGCTTGCTAGGGCGCATGCGCCGCGAACTCGGGACTTCCAAGATCGAGCCGTGGGATCTAGAGTTCTACTTCTCACACTTTACCAACGAGCTTGAATCCCAGAAGTTCTCGACCAAGGATGGTTGGGCGAAGGTTAAGGAGCTCGCGGCAGGTCTAGGGTACAACCTTGATCCCGTGGAGATGCACGTCGCCGACTTGAGCTTTGGCGGGGCCGCGTATCCGGTGCTCTATGGAAAAGAAGTGAAGATCCTAGCAAATCAATACACAGGAACTTACTTCTATGATCGCCTGCTGCATGCCACCGGGCATGCACTGCATTATCAGATGATGGCAGAGCCATCGTTCCTTCTGCGAAACAATTATGCTGAACCGATGGACGAAGGCATGGCACAGGTGATCGCATTGATGCTGTATCGCCCAGAGGTGAATACGAAACTATTTGCGCTAACCCCAGACCAGGCAAGCATCCTCGGGGAAACCTATCGATTGAAAACGCTCTTCACTGTGCGCAATACGATAGCTGACTCTCTTTCGGAATTTGAGGCGTATGCAGACCCCGACCAAGATCCCTCCGTTGTCTATAACCGCATCCACGCAGAATATCTTGGAGTCGATATGCATGACACCGCGGTGTGGGCCTTCAACCCGATGTACGGTTCCGATCCCATCTACCTGGAAAGCTTTGTCGTAGGCGAGATGGTCGCGCACCAGATTCAGCACAAGACTGACCAAGAGTTTGGAACACAATGGGATAAAAGGGCAGGCAAATACCTGAAAACCAGCTTCTACTCTCACGGGGCTGCAACGGGCATGGATAGCTTGATGCGGAGCGGTACGGGAGAGCCACTGACTCCGCGTTATCTGATCCATTTCTTGCAGAACTCATCCGAGCGGGCGTCTCTCCAAGGCCGAAACCAATGTCAGGTTCTTGGGAGGCGCTAGAACGGTCGCCATGTTTGCTTCTCCTCAAACCATGATTTCGTGCGTGGGAAAGAAAAGTTTGGACTTCCCGCTCAATTGTTCCTTCACCGCTTCCACTATGTGGTGCGGCATGAACGGTTCGCCATCGTACTTCCGGATGTAGCCGTTCGGCAGATAGCTAGTTTTGCTGCGCAAGTAGCGGGCGAACTGGCCGCTGTAGTTGTTTTCCACGATGAAGGTGTGCCGTGCGTCTTTCCGTTCTCAAGCCCAAGCATCTGACCGGTTGCTTCATGACTGGCCGCCTCTACCGATCTACCACGAACTGCTCCTTGAACTGCTCCTTGACTAAATCAGACACGTCCTTTTTCTTTACGGGATGAAATGATGCGCTGAAGGTACTTGGAGCCTTCTTTTTGGTAAGCACTTAGACCCTCTTCGAGCATGGCTTCGCAAAGTTGAGCCACACTCCTCGCCTCCTTCTTGGAGACACCCTCAAGAGCCTTCTTCAGATCTGACCGCACCCTAAAACTCAGTCTCGTGTCTTTTGGCATTTTCATCGGATTTTAGCACCGGTAAAGTCCGCGCTTTAGGTCGGGACCTCTCTTGACAACAATCGTACAGCATGTCATCCTATGTCATCCTTTGGGTGACTATGGGTGACACATGGAAAGCAAATCTAAAGCTTTTCGCTCTAACGTGAGATTGGCTAGGAAAACCTGGGGGGCAAAAATTGGCACATTAGCAATTTCCGTCCTCGAACAGTTGGTTGATTTCCACTCCTTGTCTATCGCGACGGGAGATTTGCTTTATCTGAATCGGTCCTGGTACGTCACTCATCCGGGCCTCTTGCGGTTGGCTCGTCGGAATCGATGCGCAGGAATCCATGTCGAACCCGTTCAAATGTTCTCCGACCCGTCCATTGGACGATGGGCCTTCAAGGCAACAGTTTACAAATCTCGAACCTGCAAGGGTTTCGTCGGCTACGGCGACGCCGATCCGTCCAATGTCTCTCCCCTGGTCCACGGCGCCGAAATGCGAGTGGCCGAGACCCGGGCGGTCAACCGCGCCCTGCGCAAGGCCTACGGCATCGGCATCTGCTCGGTCGAGGAAATCGGGTCGTTTGCCGAACCGGCTCCGGCCTCTCGCGAGTCGAAGAAGCTTCCGCCCCAGCCGGTCAATGGCAAGAACGGAAACTACGGCGGCCCCAAAGTCCGTGACCGTCTCTGCCAGCTGATCCGCCAGCACCAGCTCGATGCCAACCTGGTCAAGTCCTACGCCGTCGATTTCTGCGGCACCAAGACCCTCCGCGAAGCCTCCCGCGAGCAGGTCGAAGACTTCGTCGCCCATCTGGCCGACTGGGCCGAGAAAGACCGCAATGCCCTGCTCTGCCAGCTCAACAGCTATCCCGGACAGCAAGGAGAAGGTGCGGCATGAGGCGCTATTTCGAGTCGTCTCCGCCCGGCCGATGTCTCGGCCATTCACTCCGTTCCGGACGGGATCTTCCTGGTCCGGGTGGATCGGGCCCAGTATCGCTGGCACAAGCAGAAGCCCTATTACGAGATCCGCTTCGCCGTCCTCAAGCCCAAACACTTGACCGGGTGCTTCATGACCGGCCGCCTGTACTGCACACCCAGGGCCATGTGGAAGCTGAGCTGGTTCCTGCGCGACTTCGGCTACGACGCCGAGCTGCTGGGCAAGAATGAGATCGATGACAAGGCCCTGGTCGACCTGTGGGGCGTGGTCAAGGTCAGCGAAGTCACCGTGCACGGCGATCTCGGTCCTCAACTTCGATGGCTTTGCGCCGGCCGGCCCGGTGGGAAGAGCTCTCCAGTCTTTACCGACATGATCCTCGCGGGTCGGAGGTGTCCTCATGACCTACAGCTACACCCAGATCAGCCAGTATCTGTCCTGCCCGCGCCGCTACAAGCATCGCTACCTCGACGGCTGGAAGGAGAAAGACACCCGGGCAGCCATGCTGTTCGGCCGGGCCTTCGAGCAGGCCGTGGCTGCCTACTTCCAGCGGCAGGATGCCGCCGCGGTGCTCTACCGGGAATGGGCCAGCTCACCGGGACAGCGGTCTCCACTATTCCGAGCGGGACAGCTGGGACCGCATGCTGCAGTCGGGCGTGCAGCTGCTCGATCGCTTCGCCCAGGACGATCGGATTCGCATCCGCCAGCCTCGGCGCAACTTGCAGGTCAAGTTCACCAAGCCGCTGGCCGGGCAGAACGACTTCGTGGCCTACGTCGATGCCATCGGAGAGCTGGACGGCACCCGCTGCCTGCTGGAGTGGAAGACCACCGCCAGCCGCTACCCGGAAGAGCCAGCCGGATTGCTGGCTCTCGATCCTCAGCTGGTCTGCTATTCCTGGGTCACCGGGATCGCCGACGTAGCTCAGGTGGTGTTTGTCCGCAAGCGGCTGGTCGAGATTCAGTACTTCCGGACCACCATCAGCGACGAGCAGCGCGAAGAGTTCGGCCACCTGGTTCAGGACTCGATCCGAAGGATCGAAGCGGCCGAGTTCCTGCCCCACAGTGGCATCCGCTTTCCCCAGAACCCCTGCACCAGCTGTCCCTACATCGGGCTCTGTCTGGGGCGGCCGGATCTGACCGAAGCGGCGCTGGTACGGCGTCCAGGAGCAGACGACCTTGGTTGGCTTGACGAGCTTACGTACTAGGAATCCGCCCATGTTGCCCAAGCTCAATCGCAAACGGGCCCTGTTCGTTCTGACCAAGATCGACGAGATCCTGGCCTGGGAGCGAAGGTCTGAAGCCGAGCGGGACACCCGGTTCGTCGAACTGGGACGATACCTGTGTGAAGTGCGGGCGGGGCAGTACTGGCGGCTGGAGAACACTGAAGTCCTTTGATGAGTTTCTGGCGAGGCGGTTCCCGGAGTCCAGGCGGAAGGCTTACTACCTCATGTCGATCCATGAGCACCTGCCACCGCAGGCCAGAAAGGAACTGAAGGAAGTGGGATGGACGAAGGGACTGGAGTTGGCGAAAGTGGCCAGGAGGGATGGGCAGGAGTTCGATTGTGCAACCTGGCTGCACAAAGCGCGCTCGCTGCCGAAGGATCAGTTCAAGCGGGAGGTGGAGAAGGAACTGACGGGGCGGGAAACGGAACCGTGGGAGATTATCTACTTCAAGCTGTACAAGACCCAGATTCCGGTGGTCGAGCAGGCGATTGAGACGGCGGCTTTGATGCTGGGTACGGACAAGTCGCGAGGCTACTGCCTGGAGATGATCTGTGCGGACTTTCTGGCAGGAGCGAACCTCGAAAATGAAGACCCAACGGTGCTCCTGCAGTCCATGTCACGGTTCTTCAAATTCCTGCCTGGCGAACAACGGCAGGCTTTTCTGCACGAAGTGACCGAGAAGGCTTCGTGAACCGGATTCGACCCAAGCAGCCGCGCCTGCGGCTTGATCCCGAGCTGTACGAACAGCTCCGAAAACAGGTACTACGGCGCGATGGCTGGAGATGCCAATGTTGTGGAGCCAGATCGAACCTGGAGGTTCACCACAAAGAATTTCGCAGCCAAGGCGGAGATGATTCCGAAGAGAACCTGATCACCCTCTGTGCTGGATGCCATTCGCTGGTGCATCACGCTAGGTCGTTTAAGTAAGTAGCAAAAAACGCAGCTAAAAACCTGTGTGCAGAGCGAAGATCTGCCTCTGACGAAGAACACTACGAAGAGTGCGCCGAGAAATGCGTGACGCCTAAATGCTGTGCCTGGGCGATTCTAGCGAAGACGTGCGCGAACAAGCCCATGGTCGGGCTTGAAATGAGAAAGAGGGGAGATCGGCACGTGCTTGAAGTCTTGCTAGCCGCTCTGGACCCGCCAACCATGACCGCTCGAGGAATCGAGGCTGCATGCATGATGCTGGACATCCAGAACGAATGCCGAGCCTGGAAAGCAGCAAATTACGCGGGGCACTTCGCGACGAGTTCTCTCGATGACCCGGAGGGTGAGATTCGGCTACAGAGTGACGACAAGTGTTGTAAAATCGCAATTACACTCATTAGCCGGGTTTTTCGGTGTGATCGCCTGTTACAATAATTATCCTACCATCAGGATCTAGCCTCTTTGATTCCTGTGGACTTTCATTCCTGTCGTTGCGCTATCGTAGGTCCTTGACCCGGCAAACAACCGCGAGCCCATGACAGTCATTCCCGCAATTCGGAACTTTGCCAAATCTTGCGCCGTTGCTGTGCTAGGACCGGAAACCAAGCCCAGATCGATAATTCGTGGCGCAGCATCCGGGTATCGGATCTGTGTTTCTCCCACCGAAAATCTCGGATACTTGCTGGGAACCGCTGAACCTCACTTGCAACGAATCATCAGGAAATATGTTGCACCCGGCGACGCGGTCTACGACATTGGAGCGAACATGGGGTACGTTACCCTGTCACTTGCAAAACTGGTTGGGGTACGAGGTCGGGTAGTCGCGTTCGAACCCGTTCCGCGAAATGTGGATTTGCTCCGGAGGAACATTGAAGATAATAAACTCACAAATGTTCAGCTCTTGGCGGTTGCAGCCTCGGACAGGTATGGAGAAGCCGTCATTCGTATTGCTGAGAATCTTTCCACGGCAAGCCTGATTTGGCATCGTGACAATCCGTCAGCCGTAGAGCTTGTCATTAAGACAGTGGTAATTGATGAGCTCATTGATGTTGGTGAGCTTCCCGAGCCTACGTTTGTCAAAATCGATGTTGAGGGCGCCGAGGGACAGGTATTGCAAGGAATGCGCCGTGCAGTTGCCAGGGTAAGGCCCGTACTGTTTGTCGAATGTTCAGATGAGGGACGCGAAACAACTTGGCGTTTGCTTTCCGAGCTGGGCTATCGCTGTCAGTCAGCCATAACACGCAAATGGGTAAGAGTTTTTGACGACTACCGTCACTCTGACTTTCTCTGGTTGCCCGAGGCCGTAAGTCGCAGTTGAAACTAGATATCCGGAACACAATTAGGCGACGGAGATAACACTCTCCGAAATCCCTTCGATGATTCCCAATATGGCCGGCCCCGCCCCAATCGCATCGCCGACAAAAATCCAGCATGCCATCTCACTGGCCGTATCATTGATGAACGACGTCAGACCGAAGGTGTAAACATTTCGGCCCTTCTTTCTCAGTTCGGACTGTCAGGACGCAGCCATGGCCCCCATTTAGAGGATTCGATCTACTGGGAGAGAAACTCGGAAACCTGACTTTGATTCGGAGGCTGGCGGCGCTGCGAACTAGCAGGACGCCCGCCCGGTTGTGATTCGCACTCCAACGTCAATCATGGGCTTTTCAATGGCGTGATAGAGGAACACCGGGAGTCCAACGAGTAGTGCAATGAGCACCGTTGTCCTCAGCCAGAGCGCCTGAGACTGCAGTACACCGAACGCGATCCAGATAGAAAACTGATGCGACACGTAGATTCCGTAGGAGTAGGTCGCAATTCGGTTGCTGATAAGGCAGAGCCAACGCGTCGTTAGTTCGTGGAAGGACGGAATCAAGAGACCCAGAACCAGACCCAGAAACCATCCGAGGTGGAGTACAGGACGTAGCGTAAAAACTGCGCCAAGCGAAAGAACAAACAACGGCCATAGAAAGGAGTGCAAGCGCGGTATGCCGGGCAAGGTGTACGCCACAACTCCGGGCAGGAAGCTAGGAATGAAAATCAGAATCGATAGCCGACTGAGTGCGGCAACCCGTGGCTGCAAGAGAGCGGGAACCAAGCTCGCCGCCCATAAGCCCAGTACCGGCCAGAACATCCGCTTGCGGCCCACCCAGAGGAACAAAAAGGGCAGAAACAGATACATTTGCAGTTCGAACGGCAAAGACCACAAGACATTGACGATTGATTTCACATAGAGCAGATTTTGGACCAGCAGCAGTTGGGCAATTATCGATAATTTTCCCGGCAGTTCGCCGCGGGAGAGACCGCTAACACCGTTGATGTCACAATCAAGATGAAGAACCACCGCGGTGAGGATGATCACGATGCTAAGCGGGTAGATACGGAAAATCCGCCGCAGGTAAAAAGTCCATATTAGGGGCGAGCCGGTCAGTGAGCTGCGCTCCAAGGAGTACATGAGCACCAGGGAGGTGTGAACAAAAAAAAGCAGCACTCCAAAATAACCCAGCGACGAAGTGGATATCCAGCCCACCTGATAGATCTGCAGTCGTCGACAGATGTGCTGCGTGACCACGAGTAGCACAGCAAAGGAACGTAGAAAATCCAGGTTGGCGGAAGGACCTCTTGCCATTGGAAACACCGCTGTTACAGGCAACGCTGTTCGAGCGAGAGTATCGCAGTGTCGGACGGGTCGCAAGTCTGGTAGGAATTTGGTCGATTTACGCGCCGAGCGGACAAACTGAGCGAGGCGTTGACAATTGGTGGTAGGAGCTCTGCAGTCTTTGCTCTTGGTTGGTCTGGCTGAGAGCCTCGATTTGGCCTCCCTTTTGAGGACTCGCCGCTTGAGCTAGCTGGCGCGGGCTTCCACAATCGGAGTCTGCTTTACGTGCGAAGCAGCGACTTCAAGTGCGCGATCTTCAATCCGTTCCAAGGCGTCGGCCAGGGCCTCGGGGAAGGCGGAGGTCAGAAGATTTACATCGAGCTGTAGATTGCCCCCGCAATACAGCCGATGCAGAATGAGCGAACCGCGCAGGTGATTGTTGGCCGCAACCAAGCCGAGCGCCAGACTCCACGCCGGAATTGTTTCCTTGCTGAAGCGGCTGCCTGGTCTCTTCCAGCGGAAGTCCACCTGTTCATCGGAGACGATCCGAAGAACTTGAGGGCCAACCAGCGCGTCCGCGGGCCGAAGTAGTCTCAATTCAAAAGCATCGAAGTCATTGCTATTGAATGCGGCCTCAAGAATCCGGCAGAGCTGGTTGAAATCGGACGCGACCCTAAGCTCTTCGGTGGCCCGGCGAATTGCCAGGTTGTTGATGAAAATGAGCCGCTGCTCCAGGGCGCGCTGGGCTACTCGGCGGAGCTCTCCGAATTCCAGATAGTTCAAGTGCTGCACGCCCATCCATATCCCGATACCCAGTACCGCCAGCACCAAGCCCAACGTGCTGCCAGTGGGCCAGAGCAGGAAAAGGCTGAGCATGGCAAAGATCGCGGACACACCATAAAGAACCGTCACCACCTGCCGCTGCGAAAGTCCGCGCTGCAGAAGTTTGTGATGGATGTGCTCGCGGTCCCCGGTAAAAACCGGCCGTCCGCTGATGAGACGCCGCGCCACCGAAAGCGCCGTCTCCAGGATAGGAAGCCCGAACGACACCACAGGAATGGCGACGGCCACGATGGTGGGCGATTTCTGCATGCCTTGCAGCGCCAGCGCGCTGAGCATGAACCCCACGAACAAGCTGCCGCAGTCTCCCAGAAAAATGGTTGCGGGATTGAAGTTGTAGCGGAGAAAGCCCAGAATAGCGCCCGCCAGCACCAGCGTCATGACCGACACGAATGAAGAATGGCTGAAGAGCGCGACCACGAAGACGACCATCGTGGAAAACAACGCGGAGCCAGCGGCCAGTCCATCCAGTCCGTCAATCAGGTTGAAGGCGTTGGTGATGCCGAGGACCCATAGAATCGTGAGCGGCAGGCTGACAAACCACGAAAAATGGTATCCGCTGAACAGAACCGGAAGATCGAGAATGCGGAGTCCGCCCGCGAACAGAATGGCGCCCGCCAGCACCTGGACGAGAAATTTGAAATACGGACCCACCGGATGCAGATCGTCGTACAGACCCAGCAGGAAAATCAGAGAGCCGGGCACGAGGATGGTAAGTACTGCGTTGAACGAAAACCCGAGACTAAGGCGAGGAACCCACCAACCGATCAGTCCGGCAATTCCAATGCTGAACAGGAACGCCAGAAAAATCGCTACACCACCCAGACGAGGAAGCGGCCGCTTGTGCAAGTGCCGCTCCAAGCCAGGCCCAGCGACCCAGCCACGAGCCATCGCTAAGTCTCGTATATACCGGGTCAGGGCAAACGAAGCCAACACCGAGGCCGCAAAGATTCCCAGGTAGAAAAGCGTCAACCGATCCCCCTCGGGCCCGTTGTCTGCAATCTCGAAACGCTCTCGTATCAGCCGGGTTCGCGGTCAGTGGCACAAAAGCCGACGCGCACGGCTCGACGCGATTCGCCGCAGAGAACAAACTGCTTCTGTTGTGTAGCGCTACTTTGCACTATAGCAGCCGGAAAATTTAGGCCGCAACCGCCATTTGGACATGGTTGTGGAAAACGTCAACACAGGCGAGTCGTCGCGAACCACGTGGGGACAGCCGCCCTCGGTTGTCCGGCGCAGCAACCCTCCGCTATTCTTTCGCCTTCGGCATTTTTTCGCTTTCGGCAATTAAAGACCGACGAAGCAGCGCTCGACCGGACAGCCGAGGGCGGCTGTCCCCACGTGGTTTGTGGTGATTACGCGCGCTATCGCTGTGCTAGACTTCAATTCTCGTCCCCATGCCAAGAGGTCCAGAGATGCCATTTTTCCTCAGGGTTCCGACCGGGCTGCCATACATCGTCGTCATTTTTCTTCTGACTCTCCCCTTTGGGGTGAGTGGGGCTGCGCAAACTCAAACGCCACAAACCTACGGAGAAGCCGGCGGGAGAGGTTTTTCCCTCGGCCGTACCCGCACCGGACCAGTCTGAAGTGCCACAAGCGCCGGATGCAACCGGCCCGTCCCCCAAACTGGGCGTTGGGGACCTGCTCGAAGTGAATGTCTACAATGTGCCCGAACTGACCACCAAAAGCCGCTTGGGCACGAATGGCGATGTATACCTGCCGCTGGTTGACTATGTCCACCTGGCGGGCCTCACCGTCGAAGAAGCGCAGGCCTTGCTCGAGAAGCGCCTGTCCGACGGAGGATTCGTAAAGAATCCGCATGTGACGTTGAACGTTGATCAATCCGCTTCCCAGGGCGTAAGTCTGCTGGGCGAAGTCGCCAGGCCCGGCGTGTATCCGGTGATTGGGGAACCGCGCTTGCTCGACCTGATTTCTACGGCCGGCGGTTTTACCGCCAGCGCCGGCCAGAGCATTACCGTCACCCATCGCAACCAGTCCGACAAGCCCGTGACCGTGCCTTTGAGCCGGAAGCAGCCTGACAATCCTGCCAGCAACATCGCGGTCTCTCCCGGCGATACGATCCTGGTACACAAGGCGGATGTCGTCTACGTGGTGGGAGAAGTAGGCCGGCCCAGCGGATTCCTGATGGACAGCTGAAAATCTGACCGTGTTGAAGGTGATTGCCCTGGCGGGAGGGACGACTCGTTTCGCCAAGATGAACGACGTCAAGATCATTCGCAAGGGGCCGGACGGAATGACCCTGACGCCGGTTGAGCTGAAAAAAATGCTGCAGGCCAAGGTCGCGGACATGCCCCTGAAGGCAGACGACATCGTGTTTGTCCCCAGCAGTGCCGCCAAAGCATTTGCTGCCCGCACCGTCGAAGTTGGCATGCAGGCCGCCAACGCAGCCACCATCGTGGCCATCCATTAGATATTCTGTCGGATTCAGGCAGCGGCGGCCTGCGGCTTCTCTTCCCCCATCAGAGCGTGCAGTACGTCGAGGTACGCCATCGCAGTCTGCCGGCGCGAGAAATGCTGCAGCACATGGCGGCGGCCGTTACGGCCTAATGTTTCCCGGAGTTGCTCGTCCCCGGCGAGATGCAAAACAGCCTGCGCCAGTTCCGACGGATTTCCCGGCTCGATGCAGATTCCCGCCCGCGCCTCCTCCAGAATCTTGCGCGCCTGACCCTCCACCCCGAGAATTACCGGACGAGCGCAAGACATGAACTCCAGCATCTTGCTGGGAATGACTGTCTTGAATATTTCGTTCTTCTTGAGCAGAACCAGGCACGCGTCCGAGGCGCAAATATAGGCCGGGTATCTTCTCCCGCGATTGCTGATCCACGAAACGCAGATTGGTAAGACCGCGCGACCGCACCAGTGAAACCAGTTGCTCCTTCTCCGCGCCCTCCCCCACCAGCAGGAAC
This sequence comes from Terriglobia bacterium, assembly GCA_963812835.1. Taxonomy (GTDB): domain Bacteria; phylum Acidobacteriota; class Terriglobia; order Terriglobales; family Acidobacteriaceae; genus JAIQFF01. Next base: position 1,712,164 of record CAWEWN010000002.1, on the reverse strand, counting down.
AAGATATTGGGCGCCGAATTCTGCAATTGCGCTGCGGCCTCGATCAGAGTCTCCAAACCGTGAGCGTTGCCCATGGTGCCGATGTAGGAGACGACAAATTTTCCGTCCGCGCCCAGTTCAGATCGCAGGTCGCTCTCCGTCCTCGGACTGAACAGCTTCGGCCTCAACTCCGTTCTCGATCACCGAAATCTTTTCCGGCGCGACCTGCCAGTGCTGCACCAGATATTCCTTGAACGCGGGAGTCACCACGACGATGTGGTCGGCGTTCCGGTAAAGAAATCCAGCAATCCGCGCCAGTACGCGATACACCGGCGAATCTGTGCTTCCCACGCCCACTGCCGCCAACGATTCCGGCCACAGATCGCGAACCTCGAAGATGAAACGTGCCCCCTTGCACCGCGCCAGCCACCACCCCGACAGGCCGACCAGCAACTGCGGAGAGCTGGCGATCACAACGTCAGGGCGCTCCGTGAACAGTCCCGTGACAGCGGCCGAGAGGCAAAATGAGCTGTAGTTCAACATGCGCTCGTACGTCCTGCGATTGGGAAACGGCAACAGCCAGGTACGAACGACGTTCACCCCGTTCGTCTTTTCACGCGCGATCGAGTCGGCGGAATTTACGGCGATACTCGGCTGGCACTACACCCGTAGGATGATTCGGAAATCCTGTCAGCACCGTGACTTCGTGGCGATCTTGCGCCCAATAGCGTGAGAGTTCATCCACCCGAGCGGCGGGCGCCCCCATCTCCGGCGGAAAATATTGTGAGACGTAGAGGATCTTCACGGGTCCCTAGTAATAGCAAAGCTTGAAAGCGCCCTTGTAGCACAGGGCGCGAGTCCGCTTGGTCCGGCTGCGGGCATAGGCCGCCCAGCGTTCGGCATATTGGGAAAATACGTCATCGCCGGTCAGCCGGTGCATCAGGCGCAGTTGCGTGACGTGTAACTGGTGATAAAAAGGGCTGGCCACCATCGGCAGGCGGGTACCCGACAGCTCGTAGAGCGACCAGAATCCAAGGTCGTAGCGATCGAGATTCTTGCGCAGAGTCTCGACCGCGCGGTTGAATAATTCCTGCGCGGATTTCTCTTTTGTGGCGAGAAAAAAATCGTAAACGCCCCATGCGGCCCAGATGAAGCCGTTCAAAATATGGGTTGGCGGTGAAACGATGTACTCTTCGAACCAGATGTCACCGTGTTCGTCAGTGAAAACCACTCCACCTTCCTGAGTCGACTTCGAAAAGCTGGTGAAGGCCCGCGTGGCAGCCTCGAGATATTCAGACTTGCCCGTCTCCTGCGCGACTCGCACCAGCAAAGAAATTCCCTGCCCCTGAGCGAGCCCGGAATACCAGGGCGCTTTCAAGGGCGTGCGGTACTCCCAATCGAAGTGGTGATTCCAGACCGGGACGCCGAAGGAGTTTGGCTCGAGATGTTTCACCAACCAGTCGGCGGCAGCCAGAAACTTTCGTCTTGGCCCGCTCATCTTTTGAACGCAGAAAAAGATTGAAGTTCCCCAGCCCCCACTGCGCAATCGCGATCGGGTTGTACTGCAGGCCAATCTTGCCGTGGTAGTTGAGCAGTGGAATGCCGCTCGCCATCGTGCGGTCCGGCGTAGCCCGCCTTCTCGACGAAGGGCATGTAGTATTCGCCAAGCTGGCCGACCGACGCCTCAGAGTTCACCTGCGGCTGGTCATGCCAGAAAGTAAGCTGGCTTTTCCCCGGCAACAAATATGCGCTCGAAATGCGACGGTAGTAATTCAGACGGGCCGCAACGGACATAGGAAAAAACGCAAATTGCGCTGGTTTTCCGAACTATAGCACGCTGGCTGGAAGGACGCGCCAGATCGAGGTCTTGAGATCATCGCGATCAACCGCGACCGTAGTCAGCGCCAGAAATTCCGTGGCGTTGCGCCCGTCGGGCAGAACCGCATTGCCATACTGGAACAACGACATCGGCCAGAAATCTTTTTTCCACTGCATCAGGTCACGCCAATGAGAGCCGTCAAGGCTGCCGTAGAGCCGGACATTGGGATCGAGATTGGCCGGGCTGGGCTCGACCATGGTGGAAAAGAAAATTCCACTGCCGACGCGGCATCCATAAATCGAGGAACTGCTTAACGACGCGAGTTCAGTGAGGTTCCCTCCCGATCGAGACGGTACACGTGGTTCGACTCGAGCGGTGTATCGGAAGAAAAATACAGTCCATCGGACGTGGGCACCAACGCGACAGCACGCGCCTGCTGATGGCCGGAGAGAACCACGTCCACGTTCTTGAAATCGCAAGAGACCCGCAGGATGCGGCACTCGGAACCGTTGTCCCCGGTCAGCACCCAGAGACAGTTGGCCCACTCGTCGATAAACGATGTTGTGTACATGCCGGACCGCACCTCGGGGAAATGTGTAGGCAACTTCCCACGTGGACCCGCGGTCGCTGGAGGCGTAAATGTGCACCTCGTGACGATCCGGATTGTCGAAGTACTCGCCCCAGAAGACGTGGTCGTCCGGCGTGGTGGCAATGTGTAACGGCCGCGTTCCACGCAGCACGCGGTGAGAAACCTTGAACTCGTCTTCCCCGGGAGCAAGAGTGACGATCGCTCCCGGCACCGCCGCAACGATATGTCCCGGAGCGAGTGTCGCGAGCGCATGAAAACCATCGCGAAATAAACGGAAGGTAAGGCGCGACGATGCGCTCAGATTTCTCCACCACGCGGGAACGTAACGGGCCACAGGTTGCCACTCGATGGGGTCCGCGTTCGTCTTCATCCTTGCCCGCAACAAAGAATAGCCGCGCGATGCATAAAGCCAATCATCGCGCCAGGTCAGCACCCTCAAGCCTGGAAATACGGACACCGGAACGACATTCAGAACATTCGGCCGGGCCTCCGGAGATGAGTCGTGTGCAGCCATATTTCTGTTTGAAGCGTCGATTACGATGCACAGCTCAGGATCAAAAATAAGGATTTTTCAAGACCCAGTGATCAGTTACTATGTTCTCAGTTCTCAGATTTGAGGACCAGGTAAGGTCCGATTGCCAGCACATCCATGCGCGTGCGTTTGAAGCAGTCGATCGCTTCTTCTGGCGTGCAGACGATCGGCTCATTCTCGTTGAAGCTGGTATTCAGAATGACCGGTATTCCCGTCCTGCGTTCAAAAGCGAGTATCAGATCGTAGTACAGCGGGTTTTCCTCGCGACTGACGGTCTGCAGCCTGCCCGTATCATCCACGTGATTGACCGCGCAAAGCTGCGCGCGCTTCTCAGGACGAATCTTATACACATGAAGCATGAACGGCGAAGGATGGTCGTACTCGAAATATTCATTCTGCCGTTCCACCAGAATCGAAGGCGCGAACGGACGAAACCACTCGCGATGCTTGATGCGCGCGTTGAGCACGTCTTTCATGTCCGGCAGCCCGGGATGGGCCACGATCGAACGATTGCCCAGCGCCCGCGGCCCCCACTCCATCCGTCCCTGAAACCAGCCGACAACATTTCCCGCCGCAATCTGTTCCGCCACCGCATCGAGCAGCGGCTGCCGCTCCAGCTTGCGATAGCTTAAGATTCGCCTGCCTGAGGTCGGATTCAATACGCGAATCGGAAAACTCCGGGCCCAGGTACGAATTCTTCATCTGGAAACGGCGAGGCTGCTGCAAGGTTGAGTGATAGGTGTGCAAAGCCGCGCCAATGGCCAAGCCCTCATCTCCGGCCGCGGGTTGGATCCAGGTCCGCCGAAATGGAGTTTGCTGAAAAAGTTTTCCATTGGCGACGCTGTTCAGCGCGCAGCCCCCGGCCATGGCCAAATCTTCGGAAGGCACCCGCTGGTGCAGTTGCTTCAGCAGATGAAAGAAAACTTCTTCGAAACGATGCTGCATGGCGTAAGCGAGATCCATGTCACGCTGCGTAATTTCGGCGTGTGGCTCGCGCGGCTCGCCGAAAGTGCTGCACCATGCGGTCGGAAAAATGTCGCGCCAGCTGGACCGTTCCGTCGGCTTGAATCTGCATGCCCTGATTGCTGCCCAGCGGCATGAAGTAATCCAGGTCGAGGCGAAAGGCAGAATCGTTGAGTTGAATAATCTCGCGAACTCTGCTCGCAGTAAGTGTCCTTCCCGTAAGGTGCCAGCCCCATCACCTTGCCTTCATCGCCATATTTCTTGTAGCCGATGAACTCGCAGATCATGGTGTAGAAACTGCCCAGCGAATGCGGCAGGAAGACTCGCTCCAGCACTTTGATTTCGTTGCCTTCGCAGCTCGCCATCATGGTGGAAACAAAATCGCCGGAGCCGTCATAACTGAAGCCTGCCGCCTTTTCCCACGGCGAACAGTAGTAAGCGCTGGCAATGTGAGCCATGTGGTGCTCGAGGTGATGCTCTTGAAAATGCAGCTCTGTTGGATCAACATCGAGCGCCTTGGCCAGCAGCGACCGCACATCTCGCATGGCCTCCTTGCGCTGGCGCAGGCGGATGAAATTCAGGATCTTTGCTGGATTCGCCAGCGCATACTGCACTTTTTTGGCCAGGTTGGCATCGCTGTCCTGCCCCACCGCTACGTGATCGACATCGGTAATCCGCGCGCCCACCGCATCCAGACAAGCCTTGACCGCCAACGCCGGAAACCCCGCGTAGTGTTTCACCCGGTTGAGTCGCTCTTCGGCAATCGCGAAGACGACTTCTCCGTCCTGCACGATGGCAGCGGAGGCGTCTGCGTGAAACATATTGAGGCCGAGGATCAGCATGCTGCGCTTGATTTTTCCGGGATTCGGGTCATGCGGTGGCGCGGCCGGCCAGGTCTGTCATCGCGTGCGGCGCGCTGCCGTCGAGAAAGGTTTGCATCCAGATTTCAAGCGTAAGGAATTGCCAGATCTGCATCGACCAATCCTGTGTGCCGCGGCGATGCTGGTCCACAAACCCGCGGACAGCCTCGGGACGAAACAGGCCGCGATCGGCGAATGCGCGACTCGGAAAGCAGGTCATCGGTCATTTCTTTCAGATCGTTGGCCAGCCAGTAATCGATCGGCGCCGCAAATCCAGCCTTCGGTTGCGACAGCACCTCGCGCGGCAAAACATCTTTCATCGCCTTGCGGAAAATGTACTTTGTGGTCGGGCGGAAAAATCCCTTGAGCTTCAGCCTCGGCGGAACATTCCAGGCCACGAACTCGGCCAGTTCGCGGTCCAGAAACGGCACGCGGACTTCGACCGACGAAGCCATGCTCATCTTGTCGTTGTAGGTGAGGTTCAAGCTGGCCATGAAAATCTTGGTATCGAGATACAGCATCTGGTTCAGGAAATCCGAGCCTTCCACCTGCTGCGAAATCCAGCGCGATGGCGAGCGGCAGGATCGGAGCCGAAAATCTCCCGCCCGAATGCGGGCGCGTAAAGTGAGGTCTTCTGCTCGGCGTCCAGATAGGTGCAGTTCATCATGAAACGTTCCACCGGCGAGAGCGAGGCGCTACGCGTCATTTTCTTCATCAGGCGCACGCTTCCCTTCACCGATGTGCCGCGGAAGTTGGGAAGACCTGCAACCGTTCCGGCAATCAGCCCGCGCGCCGCGGCCGGCACACGCTGATAGGCCTCGGCCCAGTAGTGCGCGGAGTGCTTGCGATATCCCGCGAAGAGTTCGTCGCCGCCCACTCCGGAGAGCAGGACCGTGGCCTGCTTTCGCGCCTCGCGGCAGACCAGGTACGCGGGAATGATGGCGGGGTCGGCGGTGGGCTCGTCCATGTGCCACGTCAGCCGCGGCAACAGATCGGCCACATCAGGTTCCACCACGATGCGTTGGTTCTCACATCCCAGACGGCGTGCCAGGCGAGTGGCAACTTCAGGATCGTCAAGCGCATTTTCGCCGACGCGGTATTTGTCCGGAAACGTGATCGTGTAAGTGCGCACCGGCTGCCGGCTGGCTTGCGCCATCATGGCCACGATGCTGGACGAATCCAGCCCGGCGCTGAGAAAGGCGCCGATCGGAACGTCGCTGATCATCTGGCTTTCCACCGAACGCCGGAAACGCTCGCGAATTTCTTCCGCCAGCTCGTCTTCCGACTTGGCGTAGGAAGCATCGGCGGAAGGAAAAGTCAGGTCCCAATATTTCGTGAGCTTGAGCTGACCGTCGCGGAAGACACGCGTAGTGGCCCGCGGGCAGCTTTTGAATTCCGCGGAACATGGTCCCAGGATCGGGCACCCACAGAAAAGTCAGATACTGATGCAGCGCCTCCGGATCGAGCTCGGCGTCAATGCCGGGCACTTGCAGCAGGGCCTTGATCTCCGACGCGAACGCAAGCCGGTCGCCCTGGTGCGCGTAGTAAAACGGTTTCACTCCGAAATGGTCGCGCGCCACAAACAGACTGGGCGTGCCGGAGCGAAGATCGCAAATCGCGAAAGCGAACATTCCGTTCAGCCGCTTGACGCAATCCGGCCCGTCTTGCTTCGTAAAGATGGAGCACGACTTCGGTGTCGCTTTCGGAGACGAACTGGTGTCCCTTCGCTCGTCAGCTCCTGGCGCAATTCGCGGAAGTTGTAGATTTCGCCGTTGTAGGTAATCCACAACGTGCGCTGCGGATTGCTCATCGGCATGTGGCCGTCGGGAGAAAGATCGAGAATCGCCAGCCGCCGGCTGCCCAGGGCAAAGTAAGAGCCGTCGGGAAAGCGCTGCTCCCACAAGCCGGAGTCGTCCGGACCGCGGTGGGCCTGAATCGACGTCATGCGCGCCAGGGTCTCTTTGTCTCCGCAATTGGCCAAGCCGCTAATTCCGCACATGAGCCGGCGTCAATCCTTCCTGCTGCGCAACTCGTAGATCTTGGCTTTGATGTGAAAAAACTGCATGCCCTTGAAAGCCGCAGTAAATCAGGCCGGGCACGCCATCCAGAAATCCCAGGCGAAAAAAATATCGGTAGATGAACAACAGCAGCGACGAACCGGGAAGCGTGAACAATCTCTTGCGCAACCAGCGCCGGCGCTGGGCCTGGCTTCCGAACAGGGAGGGCGGCAGTTCGGCGGAATTCGCTTCACCCTCGAGCCACACCCGCGCGTCCCAGTTCGAATACTCGTCGTGCTTCTGAATGTAGCGCGAGATCGATTCCACGTTGTGATGCAGCAAGGGATTTTTCAGCCTCGCGCTTTTGCCTTCGACGATCACGTGCTCGTGCACTTCCATGTCCGCCATGGAGGCGTCCTGGTCTTTCAGGCGGCACTCGAAGCGGCCCTTGCCCGCGCCGGAAGAGAGAGAGCTTGTAAAATCCGGCGCCGCCGTGGCGCAGCACCCGGCCCAGGAAAAACATCTGCAGCGCGATGTAGTAACCGTCAAAGCGTGGGATCCTGAATGGCGTGCCGAATTTCCTCGGCCAGTTCGGGAGTCAGGGCCTCGTCCGCATCGATCAGAAATACCCAGTCGTAGGCGAGGGGAAGCGTGTCCATCGCCCACTGGCGCTTCTTGGGCCAGCCGCCGGCGTAGTGGAACTGCACCACCTTGGCGCCGAACGAGCGTGCGATCTCTGCCGTGCCGTCGCTGCTTTGCGAATCGATGACGTACACCTCGCCCACCCCGCGCAACGATTCCAGGCAGCGTGGCAGGTTGCTGGCCTCGTTCCGCACCGGAACAATCACGCTCACCGGAAGAGACACAGGCGGAGCAGCTACCTGTATCGCCCGGGCTTCTTCTAGTTTCTGCATTGCAGTTGGAAGCGCTGTGAACATATTACATCGTGTGGGATGGAGGCCGGGCGACCACGGACGCTGGACGTCGGCCTCCAGGCTTCACGCCGACACTGAATTCAGTTCACACCACTGCTCCAGCACATACAGCGACCAGATGCGCGACCACGAAGTCCGCTGGCTCAGGAAATCATCCCAAACCTGCGCGACCGCATCGTAGTTGAGCAACGGTCCCAGTGGGCCCCGGCCAATCTTCGGCAGAGCCGCTTCCATTTCAGGCCGCAAATTCTCCCGCAGCCAGCGTTCAAATGGCAGAGTGAAGCCCTGCTTCTTGCGATGAACAATTTCGTTCGGCAACGTTCCCTTCAACGCCCCGACCAGCAGCGGCTTCGGCGACGTCGCCATCCAGTTTCCAGGCGCCGGGCAGCGTCATCAGCTTGTCGGCAAGCTGATGATCGATGAGCGGCACTCGCAGCTCGAGTCCGTGGGCCATGCTCATCACGTCGGAATCTCGCAGCAGCGTATTCAACATGTAGCAACGCGCTTCCAGATAGGAAACTCGATTGATCGGGTCGAGCGCCGCGGCGTGCCGCAAATCTTCCTCAAGGGAGCATTCGCGCGCGCCAGCGCTCCCGGATCGACAGACGTCAGCAAAGAATCACGCTGTTCGGGGGTAAACAGAGCGCGCGCAAGAAAGTAGGGATGAAGTGACCCGCCCTTCTCGCTGCCGAGCGTGGTGAGTTTCCGGTTTTTGTCGGTGTCCGCCGACATCGAAGAAAACATGCGCAGCAGCGGCTGCCGCAGGATGGACGGAAAACGACCCCAGAATCGCTCGAAGCGTTCCATGCGGGGAACGTCGCGAAAAGTGGAGTAGCCGGCGAACAGTTCATCCCCGCCCAGACCCGAGAGCGCTACCTTGATGCCGGCGGCCCGGGTCTGCCGGGCGATAAGAAATGTATTGAGACCATCGATGGTGGGCTGGTCCATGGCCCTGAGCGCGTACGGGATGGCATCCAGCACATCGCGCTGCGAGACCATGATCGCCTGATGCTCCGAGGAAAAAGCCCGGGCCACGGCGCGCGAATATTCGGATTCGTTGTACTCCGCCTCGCGAAAAACTATGGAGAACGTGTTGAGCCGGATTCCCGCCCGGCTCAGAATGCCAGCCAGGCTGCTGGAGTCGATGCCTCCGGAAAGAAACAGGCCAACCGGAACATCGCTGACGGTCTGCATGCGGACGGCCTGGTCGAGCGTGGCGTACACGTCCTCTTCCAGAGCTTTCCGCGCGCTCGCGTTGCCCGCGAGATAGCTCGAAGCCGTGGCGGCCCGGCCCGTGCGGCGCGAGGTCCCAGTACATTGAATCGGTCAAACGCCCGTTCTCCCACACCGCGTAGTGGCCAGCCTCCAGGGCGGAGACGCCTGCGATCATGGTCATGGGATCGTAGACCGATCCAAAATTCAGATAGTTAATAAGGCCGGCGGGATCCAGGCGCCGCGGAACCAGTCCCGTACCCAGCAGCGTGCGCAGCTCAGAAGCGAACAGAAAATTTTGTCCCGCGGAACAGTAGTAGAGCGGCTTGATGCCCATGGGATCGCGTCCCAGCAGCAGGCGCGAGCGCTTGGCGTCCCAGATGGCGAAGGCAAACATTCCACGCAACTCGCCTACACACTTCTCGCCCCAGCGGCCATAAGCTTTCAGCAGCACTTCGGTATCGGACTGGCTGACAAAGCGCACGCCTTCGCCCTGCAGTCGCGTCCTGAGTTCGCGAAAGTTGTAGATTTCGCCGTTGTAGACGATCCAGTTGCCGGTTTCAGGATCCTGCATGGGCTGATGGCCCAGCGGAGAGAGATCGAGAATCGCCAGGCGGCGGCTGCCCAATCCAATTTCGAGGCGCGGCGCGGTGTTGGACTGAATGACGACTGTCCCGCGGTCGTCAGGCCCGCGATGCGCCAGCGAATCCGTGGCTTGCTCCAGGAGTTTCGGAGGAACGGAGCCGTTACTCGCCAGAATGCCGAAGATGCCGCACATGAATGGAGACTATATTAGCGCGACCGATCTGGGCACTACTGACAGTCCGGAGAGGCAGTCGGCGCTAGCGGATCCTTCGCGAAAATACGGGCTGCGTGCCGATGGCCTCAATGAAACAAGGCGCCGACGATCAGATATGCCCAGGCGAAGTAACGATCCTCGGGAGTCGGGAAAAGCAGAAAGCGCGCCACGGCCGCCACCGCGATCGGAACCAGCAGTTGACGCGACACGGAAAGACTTGGGCAACCACCGCCATGCAGCCACGCCGAGCAACGTCCACAACGCCAATTCCTGACCTCCGATTCCCGCTACTCCACGGCCAAGCGCAACGATGTACTCGCGCAGGCTCACGTGCGCCGCAATCTCGGCGGGATACCTTCCGCCGATAAAGCTGTAGCGGAACAGAACGCTCCACCCGTAGTTGCCGGAAAAGTGATTGATGAACCAAACGCTCGCTGCCGCCGCAACCCCGGCAAGCACCGCAGACTGCGACAGGACAATTTGCCCGTCCCGGCCAGCCAGGCCAGAACCAGAAAGACGATCAGGATGTTGTCCGTGCGGGTCCAAATGCTCACCAGCAAAAGCAGGACGCCGGGAAATAGCGCTCCTCAGCCACGGCCCACATCGACGACAACAACAGCAGCGAAGATAGTGCGTCCGGCGTACCGATTCTGCCCAGCCCGACAATAGCCGGAGTCGCCATCAGCAGCGCGCAGTAAAATGGCCGGCGCGTCCAGCCCAGCAGGACCATCCCGATGCCAAACAAAGACAAAGCCGAGACTAGGTTAATGGCCCGCTGTATGGGCACTCCGGTGCGAGCCACCAACTTCAATCATCTCCAGGTACAGTGGACGTATCGCATACAACGGCTCGAGTTGACCCAGGTGCTCAGGACTATCCAGAACCGAACTGGCTTCGCGCCCGGGGATTTTCGTGCTTTACGATGGGATATATCTTTTGCACATCCTGCGTATCGTCCGCGCACCAGAGCTTCATAGATGTAGCGGTCAAAGTCGTCCGGCACGGGACGGAGAAAGCATATCCAACAAAGAGCAGCAACGAAGACGAGATAAAGAGAAGGGTCAGAGTGCGCCGCATCTCACGCTGTTCACCGTCGTTTCATCCGGCGATTTCCGACTCAGGATACATCGTGGATTCAGTCGCGGCGTCAGGCCGCGGCAAGTCAATCATCTACACTATCTCGAAGCTCAGTTGCAGCGGAAAGCTGCTACCGTAGTTTTCACCAAACTATGAACGACGCCACGAGCCGCAGCGACGGAAGAGCAATAAGCCGGCGGCCAACACTCGGGGCCGCGGTTTCGTTTCTGCGCAAGAGATTCTTCCTGGTAGCCGGAACCTCGATTCGCGGTCGTGGTGCCCTGCTTCTGGCATCACAGGATCGAAGCCGGGGATCTGGGCAGCCACACCTATAACGCATGGCTGGCGCAACTGATCGCACCCGGACACGCGCCGGGCTCTACATTGCGCACCAGTGGAACAATATCTTGCTGGACCTGGCGCTCGCTGCGGCTCGGAAGTGCATCGTGGGCTTCACGGCTGACAGAAAAGATCGTGGTGCCGCTCTGTGTTCTGATTTTCTTTTGGGGAGCATTCGCCTTGATCACCGCAGCAACCGGTCGGGAACCGTGGTTTCTGGTGCCGGCGCATCGCCATGGTTGCGTACGGTTGGACGTTTCAGATGGGCTTTCTGAACTACTATCTTTCGCTGGGCCTGGCTTTTTTTTCACATCGCACTTTTCTGGCGAGGACGGACTGTGGGATCGCAGTCCTCGGCCTGGTTCTGGCCGGCCTGGTGCTGCTGGCCCATCCCGTGGGCCTGCTCTGGCTGGCCGGAACGATTGTCTACATCACGTTGGCCGACCGGCTGCCCGGCCATTGGCGATGGATATTGTTTCCGGCAGCGCTGCGGCAATTCTCGCCATGCATTTCTATGTCTCCACACTATCGCACCTACGATCCTGGTGTGCTGGCACGTTTACCTCTTCAGCGGACCCGATCAACTCGTCGTCTATGGCCGTCGCTACCGCATTTTGGCTGCAGTCCTCCTTCTCCTGGCCGCTAGCTTTGTTCTGGGCTGCTTTCCGGAATGGGGCAGCGCGGACGTTCTGGCGCAGAATTCGCACACCGGTGGAGTTGTGGCTGCTGGCGCTTTTCGCCACGGCGATGGTCTGGGGAGATATTGTCCTACCCGAGGTACGCGACCGGTTTTACCTACTTGCCGCAGCGCGTGAGCACCATCACCGCTGTGCTGGGCTTGTGCGTGCTGGGTTGTGTGCGACCGCGAAAATGGCATCTGGCCGGCCTGCTGGGTTGCGGGTGTCTTTTTTCGCTGGATGTATCAGGATACGGGCATGCTGAACCGAATGGAGGAGCAGGCGGAGAACCTGGTAAGCGGCTTGCCTTACGGGCACCGAGTCATCCCTTCGATCTGGACGCCTCCAGGCTGGAGAATCGGCGCGGAGCACATCGTGGATCGGGCCTGCATTGGCCAGCTGCTTCGCGTATTCGAACTATGAGCCTTCAACCCGGCAATTCCGGGTGCGCGTCGGGCCGGAAGGAAGTCCGATTGTAGTTTCGTCCCCGCCAGCGGGCCTGGCCATGAGGGAGGGCAGATATGTCGTGCAGGCCGCGGACTTGCCGATGGCACAGATTTATCAATGTGACGAAAAGGACTTGAGCAGGCTCTGCATACGAGACTTGGCCGCGGGAGAAATCAACGGCCGGATGGGTTATCATCCACCGCGTTAGACGGCCGCCTCTGGTATCTAGTCCCATCTCATCAACCGACATGGATCCTGATCCCGACAGCCGGAGCCTACCGCCACTCGTACTCATGACGTGGTTGCGCTCGTTCGAATCCCCGGTGGCTACGCTCCTTTCCTGATCGCAGTGGTGCTGGTGTTGAGTGCTCTGTACGCGGCGCACGGACTGAAGCGCGGCTGGGTTCCGGCTGACGAAGGCTTTCTGGGACAATCCGCCGAGCGGGTTCTTCACGGAGAGCTTCCTCATCGGGAGTACAGCGAAGGCTATACCGGAGGTCTCACTTTCCTGAACGCAGCCGCCTTCCGGCTTTTTGGAACCAACCTGGCCAGCCTGCGTTACATGCTGTTCCTGTTTTTTCTGTTTTGGGTGCCGGCGTTCTACTACGCCGCTACGCACTTTGTTTCGGCGCCGGTGGCGGCCGCGCTCACGGTGCTGGCCGTGGCGTGGAGCATCCCGAACTATCCGGCCGCCTTGCCCTCCTGGTACAACCTCTTTTTTGCCACCTTCGGACTGGCCGCGTTGTTGCGTTACCTCGAGACCGAACGCCGGGGATGGCTGTTCGCGGCAGGACTTTGCGGCGGCATCTCGTTCCTCTTCAAGCATTAGCGGACTCTACTTCGTTGCCGGCGTACTTCTCTTCCTTCTGTTTCGCGAGCGCCTCGCACCCGGGAACGAAATCGGAGCGTCGCGGCGAAACCATTGTCTACAGAATCTTTCTCCTGGCCGACGGTGCTCTTCTACGAGGCTCTGGTTTTCGGCGCTTTTGCAGAAGGCGGGCCATCCTGCGATCTTTCTTTATTTTTGGGTCCCCGAACTCGCCATTGGCGCGGCCATACTCTGGCTTGAGTTCTTTCTCCGCTGAAATTCGAAGTCAGAGATTTTCCTTTCTGTTTCGTGAAGTTGATGCCGTTCGCAGCGGGCGTCGCCGTTCCTCTCGCCATCTTTCTGGGGCGCTATGTTCTGGCCGGAAGCCAGTCCCGGCTGCGTCGAGATTCTTCACCTTTGGCGGCCACGCCAGCTCGACGTCGCGGTTTTGAGCCGTCACTTCTCAAGATCGTTGGCGGAGTCCTCATCAACCTGATTCTTATTGCCGCCGCTTTCCTCATCAGGGGCAGAACGGCGAGAAAGCCGCAGCGGCCTATTCATGCTGGGGATCCCCGTCGCATTGCTTCTGCGCGCTGGACAGAACGCTACGTCGACCGGGCCGATTGGGGCGCGATCTGGACGTCTCCTGCCGGTCGTGGTCGTATTTGGCGCGGTCCTGCTGGTTCGCTGGATCGTTGCGCACGGAGCGCGGATTCATCGCTGGAGCAAAAGATTTTCCTGGTGTTGTCGGTCACCGCCGCCTGCAGCCTGATCCAGTTTCCATTCACCATACGCTATCTATTTCTGCTACGTAGCGCCGCTGGCTTTTCTTGTCGGCCGCGGCGGTGAGTTGCCTGCAAAGAACCGCCGAGATGGGTTGCCGTCGGCGCGCTATGCTTTGGCTCTCTCCTATGTCGTGCTCGAAGTAACGCCCGGTTTCATTGACGACATGGGCGAGCAGTACTCGCCGGACAAACAAGTCGCAAGCTCTCACTATTCCCCGCGCTGGAGGCCTTCGCGTATACCCGGGACAGGCCCGCCTCTACGAGGAACTGGCCACCATCACTCAAGCAGCATGCCCGCGGCGAATACATCTACGCCACGCCGGACTGTCCCGAAGTCTATTTCCTGAACGGGTTTCGCAATCCGACGCCCACGCTGTTCGACTCTCGCGACGATCCCACCGGTCGAACCGAACGCATCATGCAAACCATCCGGCAACACGACGTCAACCTCGTGGTCCTCAACGACGTATCCCCAGTTTTCCGCGACCGGTGCCCGCCGACCTCAGGGCTGCGCTCGAACTGGAGTTCCCAAATCGTGCCGAGACCGGTAAGTTCGAAGTGAGATGGAAGCCGTGAACCTCTCCAGAAGCCATGATTGAAGCCGTCCGCTCCGTGCTCTCTCTTTCCTGGGCCTATCAATCCTTCTGGCATGGGATCGGCGGAGACAAGCGGAATCGTGTCCTGGTGCGGGACTACATTCGCCCCCAGCCGGGAAACCGCATTCTGGATATCGGATGCGGGCCCGGGACCATGGCCCCTTATCTGCCAGCGTCAGAATATGTCGGCTTTGACGCCAGCGCTGAATACATCGATCAGGCGAAACGTCGCTTCCCGCAGATGCGGTTCGTGTGCCAGCGCGTCAGCCAATACACTCTGGTCGAGCGCGACTACTTCGATATTGTGCTGGCGCTGGGCGTGCTCCACCACCTCGACGACAATGAGGCCCTGACGCTTTTTCAGATTGCTCGCGACGCCATGAAGCCGGGTGGAAGGCTGGTTACGATCGACGGTGTTTGGACCGACGATCAGTCGCACATCGTGAAATATCTGCTCTCCCGGGACCGTGGACGCTTCGTGCGCAGCGAAGCCGGCTACCAGGAACTGGCGGCAAAAGTGTTCTCCAATATTGAATCGAGTGTCCGTCATGACCTGCTGCGAATCCCGTACTCACTGATGATTTTGAAATGCGTTCGCTGACATCTGGACTGGTTTAGCCTTGCTCCTGGGCTCAGACACCATGTAAAATCGCGTCACTTTCAACCTCCAGTCGCTCGCGTAAGAGGCGCACGTATGGGTCTTCAATCTTGCCCACCGTTCCTGCGGTGCATGGCAATGCTGTCCGCGATGGATGGAAGCCATCATTCATAGCATCGATGCGCGGCCCGAGCGGAATCTCAGTGGTGGTGCCGGTTTACCGCAGCGAACCCATCCTTCCCGAGTTGGTGCAACGCCTGGAGATGCGCTCGGCCGGATTACGTCCAACTACGAACTCATACTGGTCAACGACAGCAGTCCGGACCGAAGCTGGGACGTAATCTGCCAGGCTGGCAGATCGCAATCCCTGGATTCATCCCATCAACTTGATGCGCAACTACGGCCAGCACAATGCGCTGCTGTGCGGCATCCGCGCCTCGCAATATGACGTGATCGTCACCGTGGATGACGATCTGCAGCACCCTCCCGAGGAGATCCCCAAACTGCTGGCGAAGCTGGCGCAAGGTTTCGATGTGGTCTATGGCACGCCGGAGCGCGAAGAACACGGCTTTTTGCGTGACCTGGCGTCGCTGACAACGAAAATGGCGCTGCAGAACGTCATGGGAGCGTCGATCGCGCGCCAGGTGTCCGCCTTCCGCGCCTTTCGCGCAGAAGTAGCCGGCGCATTCAGTCACTACGAGGGATCGTTCGTCTCCATCGATGTGTTGCTGACCTGGGGCACGAATCGTTTTGCGGCCGTGCCCGTCGTTCACGAGCCGCGCAAGCAGGGGGCCTCCGGTTACACCTTCCGCAAGCTGATCACCCACGCCATGAACATGATGACCGGCTTCACGACCCTGCCCCTGCAGATCGCCAGCCTGGTCGGTTTCGTATTCACCTTCTTCGGTTTTTGCGTGCTGGCTTACGTCCTGGTCCGGTATTTCACGCACGGAGATCCTGTTCCCGGGTTTCCCTTTCTCGCTTCGATCGTCGCGGTGTTCTCCGGCGCTCAGTTGTTTGCTCTGGGTATTATTGGAGAGTACCTGGCCCGCATGCATTTACGCAGTTTGCAAAAACCCCCTTACGTTGTCCGGTCGGGGGTGGCCAGCGAAAATGCGGAGGTCCGGCGAGTCGGCACCTTAGAGTAAGCAAAGCTGCCCGCTGGCATGGTATTTCTTTAAAGATCGGCCTTCGGTCGTGCAAGCTATGAGTTCGCTGATCCCTTTCAACCGGCCTTGCCTTGCAGGCAATGAGTACAGATATATCGCAGAGGCCATTGCCAACGGCCACGCCTCCGGTGACGGGCCGTTTACCCGACGGTGCCACGAAATTCTGGAACAGGAGCTTCACGCAGCTAAAGTACTGCTCACTACTTCCTGCACTCATGCTTTGGAAATGGCGGCACTGCTTCTCGATTGCCAGAGCGGAGACGAGATCATTGTCCCCTCCTTTACCTTTGTCTCGACCGCCAATGCCTTTGCTCTTCGCGGCGCCCGAATTGTCTTCGCCGACATACGGCCTGACACGCTGAATCTTGACGAGACGCGCCTGGAATCTTTAATCACCCCTCGGACCAAGGCCATCGTTCCGGTGCACTACGCCGGCGTTGCCTGCGACATGGATGCGATTTGCGCGATCGCGCAACGCAATGGCGTTCGGGTAGTAGAGGACAACGCGCATGGACTCTTCGCCCGCTACAAGGGCAAACTCACTGGCACCTTCGGATGCATGGGCACCCAGAGTTTCCATGAAACCAAGAACATCAGCTGCGGTGAGGGCGGCGCCCTTGTGCTGAACGATCCTGAACTTGTCGAGCGGGCACTCATCATTCGCGAAAAAGGGACGAACCGCAATCAGTTCTTCCGCGGCCAGGTGGACAAATACACCTGGGTCGATGTCGGCTCCAGTTACTTGCCGTCGGACCTTCTGGCTGCTTTCCTGCTCGCACAACTGGAAGGCCGAGTCGAAATTCAGAAGAAGCGCCGAAGAGTCTGGGAATACTACTGGCAGCACTTACAGGGCTGGGCACAGGAAAACGGTTTTAAGCTACCCTTTATTCCACTGGAATGTGAACAGGCGTATCACATGTTCTACATGGTTGCGCCTTCGGCGGAATATCGGGACGCTCTGATCTCGCATTTAAAGTCACGGGGCATATTAAGCGTGTTTCACTACGTCCCCCTGCATCTTTCAGAAATGGGACGCAAGGTTGAGGCCCGAAAGGGCGACTGTCCGGTGACCGAGGACTTCAGCGCGCGACTGCTTCGCCTGCCCTTTTACAACGACCTGGCCGAGGAGGACCAGGCGCGGATTGTAGACGTCGTAACCGGATTCAAGATGCAGCAACGTGCAGGAACGGCGGCATGATCACCCGGCGAACAGAGTCGGGCGTTGACGGAATAGCGGTGGCGCACGCAACAGAAATTTGTATCTACCTGGATTGGGACTCCGAGTTCTTCGGCAAACGCATCGCCCGCCTCAACCGCTCGCGTCTGGAAGCGTCGTCCACTTCGGAAGCATTGGTTTGGTGTGCTGACAACCGGATTGATTGCCTGTATTTCCTCGCCGACCCGGACGATAGTGAAACCCGCCGTCTTGCAGACCAGAACAGCTTCTTTGAAGTTGATATGCGTTTGACCCTTGCGCGTCCGATGACCCAGCAGAACGAGCGATCACAGTTGTCGGCCGACTCAAGGGTCCGGTTGGCTCGTGAGTCAGACCTGCCGCAATTACGCCGGTTGGCCCGTACTCTTCATCATGACTCGAGGTTTTACTTTGACCAGCAGTTCGAACGGTCCAAGTGTGACTCTGCTGTACGAAACCTGGATCGAGAGATGCTGCGGGGATCTGGCGCAAACCGTATTTGTACCCGAAGTGGATGGCCAAGCGGTAGGCTACATAACGTGCGGCTCAAGCGGCCAGGAAACCCAAATCGGACTGCTGGGAGTGGCAGGGACGCATGCCCGCGCCGGACTCGGCAGAGCGCTGGTGCAGAGATACCTCTCATGGTCTGTCCAGCCGGGAGTTCAGCGAGCAACCGTCGTAACTCAGGCCCGCAACACGGCCGCCCAGAATCTTTATCGAAGTTGTGGATTCCTGCCGGCAACCATTCAGCGCTGGTACCATCGCTGGTTCACGAACCAATCGTTGTAACAACGCGACGAGATCATCGATGCCTGTAGCCGTTGAGAGCATTTCGTCGGGCGGATACGACCCATCCTTCTTCGAACAATTGGCCCAGGTCGAAGATCGCCATTTCTGGTTTCGTGCGCGAAATCGATTGATTTTCGGAATTACCCGGAAATTGACTGCCAGGCTCGAACCGGGATATCGCGTCCTCGAAGTTGGATGCGGCACGGGCAACGTTCTCAGGGTCCTGCGCCAGGCCTGTCCCGACGGCAAAGTGGTGGGACTGGAACTTTGGTTGGACGGCCTTCGCTTCGCCCAGCAGCGATCACGCGGACCCCTGGTGCAGGGCGACGTGCGCAACTCCCCTTTCGGAAAACCCTTCGAACTGATCGGCATGTTCGACGTGCTGGAACATATTCCGGAAGAGCTTGAGACCCTGGTTGCGTTGCGCGAGGCGCTAGCACCGGGAGGAAGGCTCATGCTGACGGTCCCGGCGCATCAGTACCTATGGAGTTATTTTGACGAGGCCGCACAGCATTGCCGCCGTTATTCCTCGCGCGAGATTCGCGCCCGCTTGATCGAGGCAGGATTCGAGGTTGAGTTCCTGAGCCAGTTTATGACCTGTATTTTCCCAATCGTCTGGCTCTTTCGCAAGATAGGTACTCGCCGCCAGGGCGCGTAGCTCTGAGGACGCGAAAACTCTGGCTTTGAGAGAATTTCGCGTGGTCCCCGTGATCAACGGATTGCTCACAGCGATGCTCAGACTCGAAACATTCTGGCTCAGCCGCGGGTGGCGACTGCCGATCGGTACTTCGTTGATAGTGATCGCCAGAAAGTCGCAGGCCTACGTGGTGAAGGGATTGCAGTAAGACTGCGAAACTCCAGGAGAATTTCAAAGACCTTGTCATTCCGAAGCGCGGATTCTCGCGCGAGAAATCTGCTGTTTTGGTGGCGTCTGCAAAGCAGATTCCTCGCCGGTGAACCTGGCTTCGGAATGACAAGACGTCGAGAGTAGTCCCTGACGACGACTAGCTCGACGAATGCCTCCACATAAACCGAATGCGGCAGCCCCGCCGCGTCGCCGGGCTCGAAGGCTGGAACGCTCTCCCCGTAGAGCCGGCTCTGTCCTTCCGCCGACTCCACCACTTCCTGAAATCCTGCCTTGCGCAGGACTTCGTCGAGATAGCTGAGATCGAACGCCGTCCGATGCTGTCCATCGCAGAACACGAAATTGGAAAAGCGTCCTCCCAGGGAATCGAAATGGCGGGGAAAATCGTCGTAGAACCAGTCGTGACGATTCTGCTGGAAGGCGAGGATGGCGTTCGACAAGCTGGGCACGATGATTCTCATCCCGCCTCCGGCCTTGAGTACGCGGGCGCACTCGAGCAACAGCTTCTCCAGTTCGTCGGGATAAAGATGTTCGATCATGTGCGTGGAGTAGATGGAATCAACGGAATCGCTGGCGAAGGGCAGGCCGCAACGCACGTCGAGCCAGATGTCGGTCTTTTGCATCGGGTTGGCGTCGATATTGACGAAGCCGGGAAGATATTTGGGGCCGCATCCCAGATGAAGATCGAGGCGATGTCCGTTGCGCGACCGCCCGGCAGTGTCGCAGCTTTTTCACCCAGTAATTCGGCCACGTTGCCTGGGCGATCAGAAGGAAATAGAAATCCTTGTAGCGCTGATGAAGCACACTCAACCTCAGCCTGGGAAATCGCGGCGTCCCGGTTCTTCGTCTATCGAGCGGGATCAATTGTAGCAAGAAGGTTTGTCGCCAAATCCAACAGCTCATCAACGTGTTTGTCCCAGGAAAAGGCGCGCGCCCGCTCCTGTCCACGCTTCGAAAGCTGCTCTGCACAGCTCGTCCGAGGCCGCAATCTGGCAGACTCTCGCGGCCAGCTCTTCCGGAGAAAAACGCGGGAAGTAAATTGCGGCGTCTTCACAGATCTCGCGATGCACCGCCAGGTCGGACGGCTACGACCGGCAACCCGCTGGCCATGGCCTCGACCAGCGGATGCGCAAATGATTCCGCATAGGCAGGCGTCACGTACACGTTGCACGCGCGATACACCTGGTGCAGCAAGGAATACGGAACCGCCCCCAACTCCACCACGCTGTCCCCGATTCCGAGTTGCGCGACCAGCGTCGGCAGCCGCCTCGGCGCTGTAGCTTCCGGGATTGTCTTCGGAGCGCAGCCGGCAGGTGAGAAAGAGCTTGAGCTTCCGGCCGCCCAGCCGCTCGCGCATCAGGGGCAGCGCGCGAAACAGTGTCTCAAAATTCCGGTAGTAGTTGTAGTGGCTGACGTAGAGCAGGCGCAGCGTGTCTTTTTCTGTCTCCCGGTCGAGCTTTTGCCGGATGTCTTCCGGCAAGGGCGTCTGGTCGCGAAAGAATGCCTCGTGGTCGAAACCGTGATGGATGGCCACCACATCGCGCCCGGTCCACTGCCGCAATTCCTGCGCGAAAGCCTCGGTCGGAGCGACCGTACGGTCCGCCCAGCGTATGGAACGCCGCGCCAGGCTGCCTTTGATGCGGGTATCCAGCCACAAACCATACTCCCGGCGTTGGCGCAGATCGCGCAGAAAATCCGTGGAGGTATAGAGCGAGTTTCGCGAGAGCAGAATCTGTGGCACCGGCGACTTTCGCAGCGCGAAATTGCCGACCGAAAGCAGCACATCGGCGCCACTCTCGCCGAATCGCCGACGGCAACGACGTTTGCTCCTGCCAGAAACGGCTCACCGTCCCGGCAGGAAAATTGATTTCAGGAAGCGAGACACGAGGCAGACCGGAAAACTCCCGCCGCAGTTGCGGATTCACGGCGGCAGTCACCTGCACTCCCGGGCGGGCCGAAAGATGGGGAAGAACATTGCGCAGATAGGTAAGTCCGCCGCCTGCGCTGGCCGCCAGGCCATTCAGGAACAGATGCATCATCGCTCGGGCGCAGCCGCGTTGACGTCTCGTCCCAAGGTCCCGAAGCCGAAGTCGGTGATCGGGCGATAGACGACCGCAGGCGCGGCCGCAGGCAGCATGTCCAGAAAAGCAAACGCCAGCACCCAGAAGAATACGCAGAGGTAGTAACCCACCGCGAAGAGCCAGTCTTCAAAGCCCGCATGCACCAGCCCGGCGGCCAGCACCATGGCGACGGGGACTACGGTAGTGACGAAGATTTGAGGTGCGGCGCAGCCAGGCAAATACACGTCCCACCTTCAATGCCAGCATGAGCACGAGTGCGAAAAACGGGAGCACGCCCAGCAATCCGACGCCTTCCAGAGCCGCCAGGTAACTGTTTCCATGCTCGTGAGTGGCCGCAACGACAGTCGAATACTGGCCCACGCCGATATCTTCCTGCCCGGTGGTCAGACTGGTGCCAAATCCGCTCCCGAACCAGGGATGCTCCTGGATGACGGTGACCGTTTCATCCCAGGGAGTGAGGCGCGAGCCCAGCACGCCGTCGTTCTCGTGGCCCTTATAGAGCAGCGTATCCAGCCAGAGAGGTTTCTTCCCGGCGAGTGGGCATGTCCATCATTTGTTCGGCAGGAATCAACACCAGGAAGAGACTGGCCACGCACACAAAGGCTACGGCGCCCTGAATCAACAACCGGTAGCGCCGCAAAGCTACGCAGGTCAGGCAACATGAGACTACGGCAGCCAGAATTCCAGCCCGCGCCTGGCTGAAAAATAGCAGCCCGATGCTCAGCATGAGCGCGAACAGCATTCGCCGGTGCATCGTCTTCCCTTCCGCGGTCAGCACTCCCCAGAAACAGCAGAGGCACGGCGACCACACCCATGATGGCGCCCAAGGAATTCGGATTGCCAAAAACGGGCCTATGCAAAACCAGGTAAGCAACGGCGGAGAGGTACACCACAATCTCGACGAAGAACAACAGTCGCGGAAAGAATTTTTCTTCACGGCCGCTCAACGCCAGCCGGGCGCCCGTGGATGCATAGAGAAAAAGCAACAGCAAACTCAGCGCCTTCATGAACGACAACCCGGCATACGAGGAGACGGCGGCGGAAACCAGCGCGGCCATCACAGAAAACAGCGCCACCATGTGGAAGGTGGAGAAGCGCGGATGCTGAGCTGCGCATGTAGAGAGCGAAGCCCACAATCGCACCTACCGCTAACACCGCCCAACGCCCCGCAGTCCATACGCCGCTGAAAGGGAACCGACATGCCCGCCCAAAGAAAAACCACCACCAGGAAGGGAAAGAATCTTTGCTCGTATTTCCAGACCATCGCCAGAAGAACTTGCAGGAACATCAGTCCGCCCAGATAGTAACTGCTGCTCAGGTATCCGGGACTGTACAGCGCCACGTAGCCCGCCATCAGGCCGGCGGCCAGAATCGCGCCAGGGACAATAAATTTAGTAATGCGCGTTATTCATGGTCGTGCACTTTAAAGCCAGCACTTTTAAAAATAGCGCTGCTCGGGCAATACCGTCGGCACAAGCCTCCGGTGAATATCTCAGGATACGCTCCCGGCTGTGATTTCCCATCCTGCGCACGCAGCGCCGAATCCCGTCCCAGTTCTTCCATGGCCGACGCGAGCTGCGCCACGTCGCCGCGTCGAACGACCCGGCCATTCCAGTTGTCCTCGACCAGGTCCGCCGTGCATCCCGCGGCATCGCTCGAGATCACCGGAAGACCGCACGCCATGGCTTCATTCACGACCAGCCCCCAAGGATCCGTATGCGACGGGAAAACGAACGCTTCGGCCAATGCATAGTAGCTGGCCAGCTGTTCGCGGTGGACGAAGCCGCTGAATTGAATCTGTCCTGGGCTAATCAGACTTGCTCGGCGAACCAGTTCGGCGCGTGCCGTTGCCCTCTCCCACCAAAACCAGACCGACTGCGGCGCGCAGCTCAGGAGTCAGTTTGCCATAGGCCTCAAGCAGGTCAAACACTCCTTTTTCCCGAACCAGCCTGCCCACGAACAGAAAAAAACGTGGTGGCAATTGCAGCGACTGGCGCTGGATCACTGCGTCCTGGCGGACGGCAGTCGCCTTTTGAGCAAAGAGTTCCGTGTCCACCGCGTTGGGCGCGGTAAAGATTTCTTCGTCACGGGCGCCATAGTTCTTCACGTACTGGAACGATGACTTCCCGGGGACGACGAAAGCGCTGCAACGCTTCAGGAATCTTGTTTTCAGGAATTCGATCGATCCAGTTGCGGCTGCGAAAATCCTGTTCTGTGCTTTCCACCCACAAAATAAATGGGATCCGATGTTTGGCGGCCCACCGCATGGCCGCCCAGGAAGCCAGATAGTTGTAGCCACCGCAGAGGATGACGTCGGGCGCCGCCTGCTGCAGTGCTGCTTTCAAGCCGCGGTTCAGCAGCAGGTTGTGCCCGGCGAATCTTTTCCGCCAGGACGGAAGCACCTGGTACGAAAAGTGGATCTCATCCTTGTACACCAGCCAGTCGCGTAGTTCGGGATCGCTCTCCGCCAGAAAAATCACGTGCAGATCGATTTCTTCATGCCGGGCCAGAGCGTTGAAGACTGGAATACGGTAGGGCGCGATGATCTCGCTCAGGATGACCAGCCGCCGCTTCATGGCTGGCACTCCCGATAGAGCGCGGAACAATCGCGCAGCCTGTTCTTCCAACGTGTAAGACTGCAGAATGGTGCGGCGCGCCGCGTCCCCCATCTTTCGCCGGGTTTCGGGCTGCTGCAAAAGGCCGGTGAGAGTATCGGTCAATTCCTGCAGATCGTCAGGCTTAATCAGACAGCCGTTGACTCCCGGTTCAATCACCTCATCAATTCCCTGCCCCAGACATGCGATGACGGGTCTTGCCCGCTGACATTGCCTCCAGGTACACGCATCCCAGTCCTTCATACCGGCTGGGCAAGGCAAAAATGGTGGCGCGTCGCATCGCATCCGCGACCTGTCGGCGGCTCTGGCGTCCGCGAAAATTAACTTTGCCTGCGATTCCCTGTTCGTTGGCCAGTTGCTGCAGACGAGGTCGCTCCGGCCCATCACCAATGATTTCGAGCGATAGTCCCGGGAATTGATTTTGAATGGCGGCAAAGGCTCGCAACAGCAGCTCGTGCCCTTTGACTGGAATGAGATTGCCAACGCTGAGGATCACGGGCGCGTCCGGCTCGCTGTCCGGAGGAGAAAACATTTGTGGATCGACCCCGTTGTACAAAACGGTCGTGTTCACCCGAGTGCCTGCACCCTCGATCACCTGGTTCCGAACTTTTTCGCTCACACAAATCACCGAGCACGCGGAGCGATACACAGATCGCGAAACGCGGGCACACCATTCTCCGGCGTAGCCTCCAACTTGCCGGGTAGAAAAAGCATCCAGGCCATGGACCGTGACCACAAAAGGTATTTTCAGTTCGCGGCTGAGCAGCGAAGCAGCGTGGCCGCAGGGCAGAGCGGAATGGGCATGAATCACGTGTACCGGTTGCGAACTCATGCAGGCGCCGGATTTCAGGCAAGAGTCTGGCAAAAAGAAAAGCTCCCGAACTGGACAGACCCCAGCCGCCGGGAAGCGAAAAAAAACGCACCCATCGTGCCGGGACCGCCGAGTCGCTGGTCCCGGCTCCGCCCCGGTAGAACGGCCGCACCGCGCGGACCGTGTTGGTCACTCCCAACTTGGCCAGCCAGGCCAGTGGCTCCGCCACAAAACAGCCCTGGGCATCGTCTCCCGCACCGGATAGAACGGCGTCAAGGTCAACACGTGCAGCGCTTCCCGGGGCGTAAACATTTCTTTGGCGATGGAGCTCGCGGCAGTCATGCGGCGCGGGCCGCCGTCTTCCGCGACATCAGGTCGAGGAACACTTCCTCCCAGCGGCGGGTGATGGGACCCCAATCGAATAGTTCGCTGTGCTTGCGGCCCGCCTCTCCAAGTTTTCGGCGCTAGTTCCGGGCGCGAGAGCAATTCTCTGCAGCCGGGCAAACAGTTCATCGTCCGAGCCGACGAGATAACCGGTTTGCCCATGAACTACGGTTTCCGGCTGATAATTTTTTCGTGCAATCACCGGCAGGCCGCACGCCGCCGCTTCCAGCAGGACCTTCGGAGATCCTTCCCAGGCTGGAGGGAAACAGAAAAATATCGGCCTGCTGATATTGCTGCTTCAACTCCTCCGCCCGCCAGCAAACCGCGTGAGCGTGACGTTTCTGAGTTGCTCGCGCTCGATCCGCGCTTTCAATTCGTCCGCCATCAGGCCTTCGCCCACCAGGACAAAATCCGCCTCGGGAAAACGGGCCGCGGCGTCCAGCAAGCAGTTGTGGCTGTTTGAATGGCCGCAACGATCCCACAAACAAAACTCGCGGACGAGGGTTGGCCGGGCGGTCCCATGCCGGCGTAAAGAAACTGGTGTCCACGCCCGTGGGCACGATCTCGCTGGGCAAGTTGTACTCCCGCTGCAGACTTTGTTTCACGGACTGCGAGTTGCTGAACAGATAGTCGCAGCGCAGCACGGTCCGCTCCCAGAGATGGACCGCCTCCGGCGCAATCGTCGGCTCGTTGCGCATGTCCGATTGCGACTCGACGGTCCCGATGGTGATGCGCCTGTCTTTCCAGCGCTCTTCGCCATCCCAGGTACAGCCTGCTGGCGGGAGACGACTTCACATAGAACAAGATGTCATGGCGCCCCAGAAGAAATTCGCGAAGGATTCTGACCGTACGCCGTCGCTGCGGCAAGGAAACCAGCCTGGTGTTGGGCCGCTGCCGCGATGCTGCGATCCGGCACGCCTCCACAAAAGACGCTGACATGAAAACGGTCCGGATCCAGCCGCCGGATGATCTCGCGCGCATTGGTCATCTGGGCGTTGGTGAGACCCTGGTCAGCCAGGCTGTCCACGAGGATTCGCACAGGGGTCATACGGAACCTGACCAGAGACCGCGTCTCCCGAGGCGCAATGCGGTCATGTTAGGCGGACTTCCGGACGGCGGGGCTCGACCATTCTAGCCGAAGATCGCGCAGACGCGCCGCCATGCGGTAGTCGGCATCCCGCGACCGCAACGAGTCCGAGAGATGCTGCCGGGCCCGATCGAGCAGCCGCCTGCGTACCGCCTTCTCCGCATCCGGCGGCAGCGGCCGCAGTTCACCCGGGTCTGCATCCAGGTCAAACAACTGCTCGGTCGCTGAGTTGAAGTCGAACACCATCTTGTAACGCGCCTCGCGGACCGCCAGCACGCGCGCCTGCAAGCGGTTTTCCTTCACAAAGGGATTCGTGCACCCGGCAACGCATTCGACGACCGCATCACCCTCCCAGCTCTTGCCCGTCCGCAGAAGCTCGGAGTGGCTGCGTCCGCGGAAGCTGCCGGGAATGGGGACTTCAGCCAGGTCCAGCAACGTAGGCGCAAGATGCAAGAGACTGAACGGCGCAGTCACCGTCCCGGTCTGAGCCAGTCCGGGCGCACGCAGCAGCAGAGGAACCCGCACCAATTCTTCAGCGACATTGGAAGGTGGATGGTAGCGGCCGCCATGATCGAGAAATTCCTCGCCGTGATCAGCGGTGAGCGCCATGACGCAGTTCTCCCACAGCCCCAACCCTCGCAGCGTGTCCACCAGGCGGGCCACCTGCGCATCCACCCAGCGAATGCCAGCGTCGTAGAGAGCGACGATATCTTCGCGATGCCGCCGCAACCGTGCGCGCTCCAAGATCGCCGCGGTTCCAGTACGAATTCAGATATCGCGCCCGCGAGGCATCGAGCGAATTCTGCCCCATCAGTTCGAGCGCCTCTTGCCGCGGGTAATACGGCGAATGCGGATCCATCAAATGCAGCCACAGGAAAAATGGCTGACCGGCGAGGCCCATCAGCCAGTCGCGGGCATGGTCAACCATCACGTCGGCAGCGGGAAAGCGCCGCAACTGGTCGAGCGACAACGCGGGCGAAGATCCCAGTCGCTGGCAGTATTGAAAGTAGAGTTCGTCATAGAGCGAGCCCACCGGGCCGAGCGCATGGGAAGCCTTTGCCAGACGCTGATTCCATCGGCTCGGAACTCTTGCGTTCTTGCCGCCGTCAGATTCCTCGACAAATCGGATCAGCTCTCGGCATCCAGAAAATCCTTGAATACGTCGAAGCCCGCGTCGTATCCGAAACGCGGCGAAAGATAAGGATTGGCCGCCAGAAAGGCCGCCGTGGCATAGCCCGCTTCATTCAGCGTGGAAGCAATCGTAGGCTCTCCCGGCGCCAGGCCAACCACGTCTCGCCCCAGGCCGAGCGGATAACGCGAAGCCATCACCGCGGGAAATGAAAAATAAGTCGGAGCGCCGGCCACGATCGCGTTGGAAAATACCAGGCTCTCTTTGGCCAGCGAATCGAGGAATGGCGTGGTAGGACGAGGGTAGCCGAGAAAGCCGGCATGGTCGGCCCGAAAGCAATCCACCGTGATCAACACCAGCGATCGCGGAGATTTCATGCTAGCTCGCTCCCAGCTTCATGGATCTCGACTTGCCGCCGCCCTGCTTAACCTCAACCGAAACCGGCCCCCGCGGACCTTTGAACTTTCCCCGGGTAACCAGTTCATACAAGTTCATGTCGTGCACGTACAGCAAATCAGGATGCTTCGCTTCCAGAGCGGAGAGAAATTCATCCAGCGCCTGCAAGGCGGGACCGCGAAAATCTCTTAACGAAGAATGAAAATTGATGGAGTGCACCGACACAATCGCCGGGATGCCTCGTTCAAAGCAGCGTTCGGCAAGCTGCATATATTTTTCCAGAGGGAGTCCGCGCTCGAAGGGCTCAACGTCGATGGTGCGATGCAGATTCAGCATCTCCCATTCATCCATGTGCGGAGGCAAAGCGCCGCCGCTGCCATTCTGAGCCACCCGGACGCCGCACTGCGACCATGCCCGGTGAGTGTCATCGTTCGCACGATATCCGGGAGCGCACGCCGACAACGGAGCCGTCGCGAAAAACTTTTGGAATTCCCGCGCCGCTTCGGCGATCAGATTGCCCTGGACCTCGGCATCCAGAAAACCCGCCTGCGGTTTCTCGGGATTGCTGTATTCGTAACCGATCCAGGGCATTCGCCAGTAAATGTAGGGCGTCTCCGCCTTCCACAGAGTGTGCAGCAGGTTGTTGCGGTCGCCCGGCAGCGTCAACGCCCGCTCCACTGCCGGCCGGCAGAAATGGGTCAGGCCGTGAAGCGCGGGATAGAAAACGTCGTCGGAAATGCCCTGCCGGTAAGCTTCAAAGAGTCCCGGCCGCTTCCAGGCGCCGGGCAGCCCCTGGCTCAAGGGCTTCAGATGAATGTCTTTGAATCCGGTGTCGGCAATCTTTTGGAAATCCAGGTTCGCCAGCAGAAAATTCATGACCAGGCACGCCGGACGGCCGGTCGAATCGCGATGTCGCTTCAGCAGGTCGCGCAACGCCATCACATCTTCGGCAGTTTCCAGCGAATAATAATCGTAAGGATTTTCACCCAGGTGAACTCCGCTGGCGCGAAGCTGCTCGTAACCTTCGCGATCGCGAACGCCCACGCGTCCCCAATCATCGCTCTGCAGCAGAACCAGGGGACGGCTGAAATTCAATGGGTTTGCCGGCGCCGCAGATTCCCGGCCCAACAACTTGCGCACCGCATTCAGCATTGCGCGAGCCGCCGCTTTAGGCTGGTGCACGATCATCATTTCGCAGCCGCCTTCAGTGATTCGCCAGATACTGGAGAACAGCGCGCAATATCAACGGACCCAGTCCCGGCACGCGTATCAGCCTGCCGATCGAAGCGAGCTCGGCGGCTGGCAAATGAAAGCTGCGCGCATTTCCTCAGGAACGTTTCACGGTGCAGATCGATGACCGCGTACTCTGCGCCGAGTCCACGGAACAATCGCCCTGAGACGCGCGTTTGTCGTGTAGGTCAACTGATCCAGCAGAACCGGGTCGCGCCCGCGGAGCCTCAGATACCAGCGCCCCAGAAATTTGGGCAGCAGAGGAAACCATTTGATCTTGTAGTGCGGTTCGTAAAATCTGAGGTAGTTCGGAGCTCGCGATGTAAATCGCGCCGCCGTCCTTCAGCACTCGCAGGGCTTCGCTGCAGTACGGCAGTTTGCTCTGCAACATGTTCCATCACCTGGTTCATGGTGATCAGATCGAAACTGCGATCGGCAAACGGCAGACGTTCGCCAACGCCCACGGCGAACACCTGGTTCTCCAGCCGGCGCCGCGCAATTTGAATCGAACTGATCCGGCCGCCTTGCCCGATTCGATCCGGCTCAACCCCGAACGCGTGAAATCCTCGCTTCCGGCACGCCACCACAAAGCTGCCCACTCCGGAACCGACATCCAGCACCCAAGCCCCTGGCGGCGCGGTCCAGAACTCGGCGATCGCCCGCAGAACAGTTTCTCCATCGTCGCGAAGAATGTCCTCGGCAATCCGTTCCTGCCACTGCGGCGTCTGAATGCCCTGCCAGTTCTGCCTGCGATACTGCAGCACCAGGGCTCGCAGTTCCGATTCACTCAGTTCCGTGGGTTTCAGCAGAGGCATCGCATTCACTTCCGGGCCAGGACGCTGTAGTTCCCGGTGAACTGATCATCGTTGATCGGGAATGCACCACTGCAGGGCGCTCCAGCAAGATTCATGATCGGGACAATGTGTAACGAAGAATCGTGCGCAGCAAGCTGTACTCGCGAGAATGCTGATGACCAGTTGATGGTGCGGAAAAGCCCCCGATGCTGCTCCCCTCGGGCACGATCTTCAACTTGGAAAAATCTGACAGTCGAATCGTGAGCCCGCAGGCAGGAAGCGCCAGTGTTCTTCGTCCGCATCTCGCGGGAACACCGCCGGCACGCTCAGCATCAGCACTGCCGCCCGGCTTCAGAACGTCGGTGGATTTCGTTCGCGAGCCAACCTGCGGTTCGGGAAATACTCCAAGCACCTGCGTGCAATGACCAGATCAAAATTGCCTGACCGCGGAACGGAAGCCGCTCACCCTTGCGCGATCACGTCCACCAGAGGCGTCGGCACTACATCAATCGCCACGTATTGCCGGACTCTTGTCCCGAAGTAGCGCACGGTATGGCTGAATTCGTCCGCCCACATCCAGAACGCGCAAGTCTTTCCGCGGGAATCTGCTCCAGCCAGTGCGATAATCAACTCACGACGTTTGCGCAGGACCAGCCAATTGGGATTGGTGATCGACGGGATAGAGTCGCTCCCTGCCCAGCGTTCTGGAACTCCTTCAGCGAATCTGTTGGTCGGCATCCGGATCTCAGAAATATCGTATGAGAAGACGCTGAACCGCTCAAATGTATCCCAGATCCTTCAATCTTCTGCTCGATGACGCGCTGCTCGGCCTGATCCATTTGCGCCGCCTCGTCGCGCAGCAACTCTCTGCAGGACGAAAATCAGAAGCTCCTCCAGACTGCCGAAGCGCGCGCGCAAAACGCCGCTCGGCATCGTTGCAAAGCTCGGCCGGCAAACGCACGCTCACGCAGATCGCTCGACATCAGGCAGTCTCCTCCGCGCCCGAGCACGCCACGCACTCTCGACCAGACCGCGCTCGCAATGAGCCGGTCATCGGCATCGAGTCCGAACGCCATCGCGATGGCGATGAAGCACAGCATAGGCCAGCGCCATAGCCGGCCGCGATCACGATCCATTCCGGTCGGACTGCCTGCAAGTTGACCCGCAGACCAGCAGCACGCCAAGATTCCCGAGCCAACGGAAGCAGCAGCCGCCAGATAGCTGCGGCTGTAAGGAAACAACCCGAGCTTGCGCCGCACTTCCCCGAGATACCAGATGTTGGTCACGGCGTTGGTCACGGCGGCGCCGATCGCGGCGCCGACGATTCCCCATCTTGGAATCAAGAACAGAGTTCAGCGCCACCATCCCGCACGCCATCACCGCCTGGATCCTGATCAGACGGCGCTGGTTTCCCGACATAAGCAGCAGATAGCCGACCGAGCCGACGCCACAGTTTATCAGCTGGCCCAGCGTGCCGATGACCAGCACCGGCCAGCCCACTTCAAAGTCATGGACCGAAAATACGCATCAGCGCGGGCGCAAAAATGATCATTCCCGCCGCCAGCGGCAGCGTGAGCCCCAGGATCCATTTGGTAAGCGTCTGGAAGATGCGGCCCAGCAGTTCGATCTGGCCACGCGCATAAAGGTCCGCGATCGTGGGAGAGAAAATCTGGTTCACCGACTGCAGAACGATCGGAACAAACGCCACCAACGCCATGGCCACGGCATAGATTCCCAGCTTCGCGGGCATTGAGATAGAAACCGATCAGGATTTTGTCGGCCTGCGACATCAGATATTCCAGAAAACTCACGCCGAATACGACCGCTGAAAACGAAATCACTTCCTTCTCGATCGGCGCCAGACTGCCGGAGAACGCTCGCGCCGGTGCTGGCGTGAGTTTCCAGACCGCAACCACCAGCAGGACAATCACGACAAACGCGCTCGCCACCTGGGCGAAGATGTAACCCCACAGACTGAGACCCGCGCCGACCAGTCCCAGGGTGAAGACCATGGTCAGCGGGCTGCCGATGAAATTGGTGATGACGGTGCGGCGCGCCACGTCCTTGTAGCCGGTCAGGACCTGGCCGAGGAACCCGGTCATGGCGCCGAAAATCATGATCAGCGCAAACAAACCCAGATATCGGCTCAGCGCCGGAGTGTGATAGAAGTGGACCGCCACCCACGGGCCCGCCAGCAGCACCGCTCCGCCCAGCAGAAGATTGAAAATCAATAACAGGAAGATGCTGCGCACCAGAAATCCGCGCAGCAGGTCGAACCTTGCGGTAGCGCTGTAGCTCGCCACAAAACGCACCGCGGAGTACGGCAGGCCGAGCGCATTGAAGATTCCCAGCAGGCCAACGATGGTCATGCCCAGCGCGTAGATGCCGAGGGCCTCCGCTCCCAACACCCGGGCGAGATAAATCTTGAAAAGGTAGCCGGTTGCCGCGGTAAAAATCGTGCCCGCAAAAAACACAGCCGAGTGGCGCGAAATGTGCCCCATCTGCTGGCGAAAGCCCGGCGCCTCTCCGGGCCGGGGCTGAAGCTCCAGGGTCGGATCAGCCGGCGGAATTTTCTTGGCGGGCAAGGCTCCTGACATATGTGGGGATACGCTAAGCTTTTATCGCTTCCGAAAATGAACCGGTCCGCAAGAGCAGATCCCGCAGTTTCGCGGGGTCCATGGTTTCCCACAGGGCGGGCCGCATTTGAACCGTCCTGCCCTTCACCTCGAGCAGACGAGGAATTTCGCTCAACTCGTCAGACGATTCCAGGATGTGGCCAATGCCAAATCTGGCGAACTGCTCGAACGTATCCCGAGCTGGAATCCCGCAGCCAGGAACACAAGAACACCGGAATTCCCAGGGAAGCGCACTGCAACGCCACCGTGGATTGCACGATCAGGGCGAAGCGGGTGTTCCTCCACAGTTGCGGCGACGGCGCTCCCGCGATCACTCCGATTCCCGCTTCCTGCCGCGGCAGATATTTTCGCAGAATCCGGCGATGGCCCTTCACGCTTTCAAAGGGATGAAGCTTGAAAACGAGTTTCAATCCGCAGCTCTGCGCCAGTGACCACAATTTCGGCAACAGATCGCGGTACACCTCGTCGGTGCGCCATCCGGCCGCCTGAAACGGTTCCGTAAAAAACACCAGCCAGGGTTCTGCTCGATCGCGCCGCGGCCTTCGCCGTCTCCGGTGCGGATGCCAATCCCTGGCCGCCCAGCACTACTTTCTCCGCAGCCACTCCGCAGGACCGCACCAGGAAGTCTTGTTCTATTTCCCCCTTGGCCAGGTAAGTGTCCGCATGCGCCACCTTCACCGCCATCTTCGAATCCATCGCTCCATGATGGCAGACCAGGGTTGGAATTCCACGATTCGCGGCGAGAATCAGCGGCAGGCGAGAGTAAGGATTGCTGTCATCGGCGCACAAACATCCGAGCACCGTTTCCGACTCAAAAACCCCGTTCCAGGCGTCGCGCACCGCGATTCCCCAGCGCAACAAACCCGGAATGCGGTCAAACAACCCGGTCGCATCGGCAGCCGAATATTCTGGCGCACCGGCAATCAGACGACGCTTGAGCGACTCCCAGGCCTGCGTCAGAGCTGCAGCTTCGCCTGCGGTCGGGGGTCACGAAGTAGGAATCCAAAGAGGTGGTGTGAATATTCGACGGCAGATTTTTCAGACGAGCGCTGTTTCTGGCATAGACCAGCAGAAATTTCTCGCTCGGAAGCAGCGCCGCGTATGAAGCCGCGGTCCGCGAAACATTGACATATGCCGAGGGCAACAGCACAACCGGATGTTTCGAGCTACGGCGCCGGCCGGGCCAATCGTCGTCGCACGAAGTGTTCGCGATCGAACTTGTCCTGAAAAGCCTGGCTCATCTGCGCCCGATCCAGCTGGGTGAAAACATCGCGATAGTGCCGCGCCCATCGCATGCCGGGACGAAATCCGCCAGCCCGGCTGACTTGTTTCGCGCCGGTAAATGTCTGCAGCGCGGTCGCCAGGGTGCTGGAGCGGCTGGCATACAGCTCGCAGCCAGCCGGCAGTTCGTGCGCCAGCCGGCCAATCAGCATCAACTGGCGAAGGTCGGGCTCGATCATCAGCGAGAGCACGTCCCACCAGTCGATGCCCGAACCATCCACCCACTGGCCCAGTCCCGAGTTGGAGCAATTCGCGGACGCGATGCAGATCTTCAAAGTCCCTGGCGAAATCGTACAGGCTGATGACGCGGCCGCCCGTCTGCGCGCCCCAGCGTTCGTAGGTCGCAAGCGGCGCCCGGCCCAGGTCGACGACCAAATCCCATTTCCCGCCCGTGCGCTCCGCGGGAAGTTCGTCTTCGGGATGGAGTAACAGCACTCTCATACTTTTGCATTTTCCGCGGAAGGCCGGCCCACCAGCCGTCGCACCCAATGCTCCAGCCGGGGCGAGGCTTTGACCGCGGACGCCGCGTGGTAGCGCACTGTTTCCCGGAGACGCAACGCCTCTGAATTCGTAATTGTAGCGTGCAGGGTCTGGCGATAGCCGTTGGCAAAGCGCTCTTTGTAACCCTCGTCACCCAGTCCCAGATCCAGCAAATGTATTTCCGGATCATCACAAGCCTGCTCGACCATCTTGGTCAGCAGGCAGAAGCCGGGAGAAAACTGCCGCCAGCGGGCATCAAAAGTCGGCTGGTAGTAGAACCAGCTTCCGGCAAATTGGAATCCGTAGTTCCAGGCCACGGGCTCATCGCCAACCAGCAGGCGGGTCAACACCAGCCAACCCGCGCTGGAAAGCAGTTCGGCGAGCGCGGCAAGAAAGTTCTGCCGTTCCGCGCTGGCCAGATTGCTGGTCCTCTCACCGGCGAGAAAGCGCGCGACGTGAGCTTCGACAAAGCGCGGCAGATTCGGCTGAATCGCATTCCACTGCGTGAGATGGTCCATTGTGACCGGCGCCGTTTTCTCCAGGCCCTTGATGTAAGAACGAAACGCCTTTCGTTTGACCACCGACTGCTTCAGCTCTTGCCGCTCGGCCGCAGAACCCAGCGCGATCTGCGCGCACTGGTAAGCCGGCCGGGAAAATACCAGATAGCCATGCTGGCCGGCGGCGTCTTTCATGATCCGCGATGTGGCCGAGTCAGCCGGCAGATTTGCCAGCCGCAAAATTGGCGCATGAAGCTTCGCCAGTTCCGCGAGAACCGCCGCCACAAACTCCGCCCGCCGCGCGCGGAGGACAGATGAAATCGCAATAGTCAGCCGTGGTTCCGCACAGAAAAGAAACTTGCTTCTCCGCGTTGTCGGTGGCCAGCGCCGCCACACCTGCCAGCGTGTCTCCTTCGTAGGCCAGCAGCAGAAGAGGCTTCAGCGACGCCCGGTAAGCTTGCTCCACTGCCATCGCCCACTCCCAGGTATAGAAAACCTCCGGCCGCTCCATCTGCTGGACCAGAGCATTCCACTGATCGCGGAGCTGCTGGCTCTTGCGGAATCGCCCGGTGCACGCTTATGCGCAAGGCTCACCTGCCGCGTTCTCTGCTTTGGTGAATACGTAGTAGTACCAGTCTGTAACCAATTCGTGGCTGCGCTGGGATAATCATCTCCCAGCACCGCCTCTTGCCGAAAATTGAACCGGGTCAGTTCCTCGCGGACCCGGGCCGGCGTCCAGCAGTGCGTCATCAAGCCGCCGTGGGCGGGATCGAACAGGTAGCCCTCTCCCCGCCAGAAAGCTCTCTTCGAGACTCTCCGGCAAATCCGCCCGGCTGATTCGCGCGGTTGCGCGCAAGAAAGAATGCAGCGCCTTCACCGCGGTAAGAACCGACAGCGTCGCCGAAAATAAGACGCTCTCGCTCCGGAACCAGTTTTCCGGCAAAAGCGCGCAGCCGCTCCCGGTCCCACGCCGGCCGGACAAAAATAGACGCGCGGATTGTGAGACGAAAACACAAACACTCCTCCCGCCCGCAGCACCCGCCCGCATTCCCGCAGGCACTTGCCAACGCTGTTCCTCGGGAAAGAAGTAGTCCAGTCCATTGAAGGAAAAAACGATCGCATCGAAAGACCCGTCAGAAAATGCCGACAGGTCCGAGGCATCGGCAACCAGAAATTCCAGTTCGCGGAAATTTGTCACGGCAGAGACGGACCATCTCTTCTGAATAATCCATCCCGACATAGCGAGAGGCCTTCTGGGAAAGATACGGAGTGGTGCGCCCGCCGCCAACTCCCATGTCGAGAATCGCCATGCCCGGCGTCAGGTAAGTATCAAAGAGATGACGCTCGCACGCCGTCAGATAGTCCAGCGACGCATAATGCGAAACCACTTCCGGATCGCGGTAGACCAGCAGGTTGGCCGCTTTCGCTTCGACCGGCGCGGCTTGTTCTCGCAATCGCATGACGATCCTGCTACGCTCACTGCGGAACCCAGAAAACGCTGGCGCAATGACCGGTAAAAACCTGAAACGTGGGCTTCGAATTCGCCCAGGTTCATGGCGCCGGTAATATGCACTCGCGGCAATGCAAACCGCGGCATGGGGGCGCCCAATCCGCCGCCCACATTGAGAAATGCGCAGCTGAAGCCGGCGCGTTCCGCCATTTCCTGCTCCCGCTCAGTGACCGAGGCCAAATCCCCAAAGGGATAAGCCAACGCCCATACCGGTTTGCCAATCACCTGCTCCAGTTTGCAGCGACTCTCTGAAATCTCATTCCACGCCGCCTCAGGCGATATTTGCGACAGCACGGGATGGGTCAAGGTGTGCGCGCCCACGCCCATCCCCGCCGCCACCAGGGCCCGCAATTCGGTGGCATTCAGCATCAGGAACCGGCGGCGCAGCGGATCGGAAAGCAGATGCACGCCCCAATCGTCCGGCAGAGATAGCTGTCGTCTTACTTCCTCGATCATCGTCCTGGCGCGCATTGGCTTCGTATTTCGAAAGATGCTTGACCAGGTTCCACCACAACGCTCGCTTCTCATCCTGGGTGAGCGCCCGGTCCCGGGAGCCGGGCCGGACCATATCCAGATTGACGACTCTCTTCTTGGTGGCCAGGAACATCAGGTACAGCTGCTCGTACCAGAGCATGCTGGACACCTCGCCGAGCGAAGCGCCGGTGACGAAAAACAGGCAGGAGAGTCCGTGCTCCTGCAGCACGGGCACCATTTCAGTCAGAGTGTTTCTCAGGTCATCGTCGCAGGTCAGCAACACGGCGCGCGGAGGCAATTCCTGTTTCGACTCCACCAGCCCAGAAACTGCTCGGGAGAAATAACGTTGTAGCTCTTCTTCAGGAGCCGGATTTGCCGGCGAAATGATTCCGCGGTCACCAGGCTGCCGTCGAGATCGGGGTCCATCATCTTGTAGCCCCTGGGCATGATTCCGTGGTAAGTCACAATCGCCGGAGCTGCTGCCGTCGCGGCGCCGGAGATATCCCAGCTTCGCCAGGCCAGGAAAAACTGCGTGCTTCAAAAGCGGACTGACTACCTTCATTGATTCTCAACTAAATCCCAACCGAGTGGCGTGCCGCGAAGAATGTCTCGCGACGCGCGCTTGCCGAGCACCTGGGGAAGATGGCGGGTATGCAAACCATGACCCGGCCGGATGGAGCGGACATTATGGCTGGTAAATTCCTCTCCGCGCCTCAGGTCCTCGACCACAAAAAGCGACCTCCGGAAAGCCCGGCTGCTGGCTTCCTGCGGGCTCACTCCGAAGTGTACCGCGCCCAGGGCCTGTTCCGTGGTGCGTATGGCCTCGACCATCGCCTTGAACTCCTGCGGCTCCAGGGAAAATTCGCTGTCGGGCCCTTTCAGCGATCGCGACAAAGTGATGTGCTTTTCGATGATACAAGCGCCCAACGTCACCGCCGCGACCGCCACCGCACTCCCCATCGTGTGATCGGAGAGTCCGACGGGAACCCCGAAACGTTTCGCCAGTTCAGGAATGGTGCGCAGGTTCATATCGTCAGGCGTGGCAGGATACGCGCTCGTGCACTTCAACAACGCAATCTGGGTTGCACCCGCCTGCCGCGCGGCCTGCACCGCCTCTTCAATCTCCTCGACCGTAGCCATTCCCGTGGACATGATCATCGGCTTGCCGGTTCTCGCTATTTTCTGGATGAGAGCGATGTCCACCAGTTCGAAGGACGCCAGCTTGTGCGCCGGAACATTCATCTTCTCCAGGAAATCCACCGCGCTGTCGTCGAAGGGAGTCGAAAAAAGATCCATGCCCAGATCATTGGCGACCTGTTTAAGTTTGGGCTGCCACTCCCAGGGCGTGTAGGCCTCGCCATAGAGTTCGTAAAGCGTGCGCCCATCCCAGAGCGTGCCGCCGCCGATGCGGAACTGCTCGCTCGCGCTCTGGATGGTCATGGTGTCGGCGGTGTAAGTCTGCAGCTTGACCGCGTCCGCGCCGGAGTCTTTGGCGGCCTGAATGATTTTGACCGCCTGTTCGAAATCCTGGTTGTGATTGGCGGAGAGCTCTGCGACGACGTAGACCGGGCAGCCCGGCCCGACGCGGCGCTCGCCAATGTTCAAATGAGTGGTCATCATCGAACATTTTCCGGATGGACCGGACGGACCAGGCGCACCAACTCGAAGGCCTCCGCCGCCTCGCAACCCGCCACGCTTCCCCAACGCACCGCATTAGCGCGCAGTGCCTCAGGCGAGCGGGGATGCGGAAATGGCCGCCCTTCGCCCTCGTAGCATGCCAGCGCAGCCAGTTTGGCCTCTAGCGTGGCGCTTACATCCACAAAAACATTGGCGCGAAAAACCGGCTCCAGCCGCTGAAAGGCCCACTCCGTGGATGACGGCACTTCGAAGGCGTAAATCTCGCGCACACTCAGGCCCGGCAGAGGGCGCGTGGCCGTAAGCACCGCCCTATGCACCACGCCGTGGTCGATGTTCAAGTCGCCGGGATGATGGGTATAGATCACCTCGGGCTGAAGTTCCTGTACCTGGTCTTCCACTAGTTTCACGATGTCCAGAAGCGGGACGGTATCCAGGCGATTGTCGGGAAGTTTGAAAAGCCGGACCTCCTTGGCACCCACCTGAGCAGCGGCGGCCTGCGCCTGTTGATGCAGGCGAGACAGCTCTCCCGGGTCGGCGTCATCCCTCCGCGAGTGACGCGACGTTATGCCCTCGGCCATGATGGCCACGTGCACCGCGTGACCTTCCCGAGCCAGTCGCGCCATGGTCCCTCCGCACCCCAGCACTTCATCATCGGGATGGGCGGCCACCACAAGGACCTTCATGGTTGAGTGTCTCCGCCCTTTCGGATTGGCGTGATCCTGACATCGGCCACGACGCGCCCGTCATACAATGCGGAGCGGCTGAACTCGAAGCGAAACCCGCCATAGTTCAGAAACGCCCGTGGATAACCGTCGGCATCGAGCATGCGAATCATGTCATGGAGCGCCTCTAACGATGCCGGATTGTCGATCTCGCTCTCTTCCGGCTTCCTGCGTTTGAAATTCACCACTTCCCCCCGCTGCGCTTTGGGCTTTACCTTTTCGTGCGTGAAGCGCTCGATCATTCTGCCGGACATCTGGGCCGCGCGCAGATAAATTTCTTCCGCGCTGCCCTCGAGCGACAGACTCTCCTTAAGATAGACCGGTCCGGCATCGAACTCATGGCTCATGCGCAGCGCGGTAAGCTTGGTTTCGCGATGTCCACGTACAATGAGATTTTGCAGTGGACTGCCCCCGCGGCCGTAGGGCACATCGGTCATGTGGAAACATACACACTCGAAGTTTTCGACAATCTCGCGCGGCACCTTCCATGACCAGTGAAGAAAGAAGAGATACTGCGGCGCGAATTCCCGGACCAGGGCGGCGGAGAGCTCGTCCGGTGACCCGACATAACGCCACTTCCCCGGCAGGCTCGCCAGCGTCTCGTCGTACACCCGGCGGTCCCATGTCTTGCACCCGAGCACGAGATAAGCCTTTCGCGTCGTTGTACGAGCAGTCTGCGTCATCTCAATTTGCCATTCCGGTTGCGCTCATAGTGCACCGCCGCACTTCCTTTGACCTGTGCCGTCCCCACATTTCTGAAATCCGCCCTCTCAAATGCCCGCGCTGAAGCCCGGTTTCCCACCTTCACGAAACCGTGCACTCGAACTAAATCCATCTGCTCGAAAGCAGCTTGCACTGCTTTCTCGATCAGTCGACCGCCCCATCCCGCTCCCCGTTTCTCCGGGACCATGCTGACATCGATCTCGGCCTCCCCATCGTTCATGGATTCAAATCGCACTTGCCCCACGGGGACGCCGTGCTCATCGCTGGCGATCAGCATCAGTACTCTTTCATCGCCAAGTTTTTTGGTGAACCAGTCCCGATGTTCGTCCCATGCAATCGGCATCGAACAAAAGGAGGCCGATCGAACTTCCGGTTCGTTGGCCCACTCCCACAGCAGCAGACAGTCCGCTTCTTCCACCCGCCTGAGCAGCAGGATTCCGCCTTGCATGGCTGAAATCACGCGTTCGGCGCCCAAGCCGTCCACTAATTTTCGGCCTCGTTCGGACATCGCCGCCCGGCATTTCGCAGAAGCAAGAAGAGGCTTGAGTCGTGCAGCGATGCTCTCGGGCGTGACCTCCTGGCTGCTCCCCGCGTGTATGGCGATGCCTTGACGGTCCAATTCACGGGCCCCCGGACGTCTGGTTCTCAGCGACATCGATGAGTACCGCCGGCAGCCCGAGAAAACACATCTCCCAAGTCGTGATGCCCGCGGCCGAAATTGCCACGTCAGCGTCAGCCATGAGCTGCGGCATGTCAGGAACGTCTCTCACCAGACGAAGCGCGTTGCCCCCGCTCTGCACCTCCCGTTCCAACTCATGCCCATGCGGATTGCTTCCGCCCACAACAACGGTAGCTTCCAGATTGTCCTCCGCGAGTAGCCGCAAGGCGCGAATGACGCGCAAGGTGACATTGTCCGGATCAGAACCGCCGACCGTCACCAGCACTTTGCGAGCGACCGGAGAAATCTCCCGCTTCCAGCTCCGCCAGGGCTTGAACTCGCGCCGCAGCAGAGCGTAGCGCGGCCCTAACAAAAGTTGCGTATAGGATTCGCGGCGGGCATAGAAATCTTCTGTAGCGTGGACGTTCTGGTCCAGCACCAAGTCGGCAGCGTAGGCGCCCGCGTGGCCCGTGTCGTCCACTATCAACAATTTCACTCCGGCAGCCTTCAGCTGGCGCTGATACTCAACGTCGAACTGGTAACCATCCAACACTACCCAGCCGGCCTGACGTGCCCGCGCGAGTTCGACCAATCTGCGCCGCATCCTGCGGAGAGCCGGGCGACTCGGCCAGGGTGACGACTTCAAACTTTTCCCTGCGGATACGTTCTTCGGCGCTTGCCGTACTCTCTGCCATGGCGAAAATGCATTCTCCGCCCTGGTCCTGCCAGGCCTGTGCCAGCGCCAGACAGCGCATGAGGTGGCCCGTTCCCATGGCAATGCTGGCATCGGCGCGAAGGATGAGAGTAGAAGGCGGCATCAATGCTCGCGAACTGATTTCTGGAGAACTCGCGAATTGAGCTCGGCCAGTCTCGGGCTCGCGCTCCATCAGGTCAACGACCTCCCGCCAGGAGAAATCGTCACGACCGTCGAAATGGCGAGTAGATCGCACGCAGCAGGTCCAGATCCTCGCGCGTATCGAGGGTCCAGCGATAGTGGCTGTAGTCCGTGTTACCGGTTTTCGAAGCCAGCCGGAAAATCTGGGGATGCTCGTACAAATACGGCGTTACATGTTCCCGCTGGTAAGGTTCGCGGGCCTCGCTCCAGGCCCGATCCAGCGCGGCCACGGTGAACACCTCGGTATCAAGTCCGCGAGGATAGGTCCGAGGAAAGACGTTGCTGGCATAGTCAGCGTGCTCGTTCATGAACACCTCGAATCGTCTCATCGACCAGTTCCGGATCGATCAAGGGACAATCCGAAGTGACGCGCACGACCGTTTCAGCGGCATTCGCATGTGCGGCGCGATAGTAGCGATCCAGAACATCCTGCTCTGGACCGCGAAAACACGAAATCTGCAAACGCTCGCATTCCGCCACGATCGCTGCATCTGCCAGCTTCGCCGGTCGTGGCCACCACGATCTTGCTGATTTGCCGGGAGCGCTCCAGTCGCCGTACCACGCGGGCCAGAACCGTTCCTCCGTCCAAATCCATCAACACCTTGCCCGGCAGCCGGCTGCTGCCCATGCGCGCCTGGATGATGGCTACGGTATTCATGCTGGCCGCTCATCCCCGCCGGAGATTCTGCGCTCCGGTCGGCCTCGCGCGAGAGCAGAAACATGGAATCCACGTTTGCGTCCTTCGAGGTACGGTATCTGCTCCACCCGCACCGGATCGAGATCATCGAAGAGATCGAGGTAGAGCCCGGCAAAGTCCCCTTTCCACAGCAGCGACTGATGACCTCGATAACCCACCTCGATCGGCTGCGGCGAATAGTATTCGAATCCCCAGATAAATTTGCCGGCGCAGCGATGTATTTCCCGCAGCGCCCGCGGCAAGTCAGTCGGCGCGATGTGAATCAGCACGCCGGAAGTAAAAACCAGATCGAAGAATCCATCGGGATAAGGAATCTCAAACGCCGTCGCCAGCGCGAGCTGTGCATTCTCCAGCCGGGCGCGCGCCTTGCGCAAGGCGTAGTCCTGGATTTCGATTCCGTAAAGATTCTGGAATCCCATTTCCCGCAACGCGCACAACTGGTTTCCTTCGTTGCAGCCCACTTCGAGGATGCGAGCGTCGCGTGGTATGTCCGCCAGGAAACGCTGGTTGAGCTCGCTTCTGCCGATGCCGTAGTTCCTGCGATAGAGCGCGTCGAGAGCTTCCGGCGTCAGCGAATTGCGGTCGGTGTATTCACGCCCGAAATCGCTTCGCCAATGTTCCAACTGAGCTGTCTTCATTCGGCCGTCTTCGCGCTCAACCCGCATCGCGGAAATGAGATATTACTTTCTCGACCGCACGAATTACGTCTTCCACATCCTGATCGCTCATGCCGTGAAACATGGGCAAACTGATCAGCCGCTCGTAGG
Source organism: Terriglobia bacterium (assembly GCA_963812835.1). Classification (GTDB taxonomy): domain Bacteria; phylum Acidobacteriota; class Terriglobia; order Terriglobales; family Acidobacteriaceae; genus JAIQFF01. The sequence goes on along the minus strand of CAWEWN010000002.1, from coordinate 1,669,629 downwards.
CATCTTCCGCCACCGGATATTCGCCGCCCCGGTAACCGAAGCGCTCGCGAGTAGTAAGGATGGCGATGCACCGGAATGTAGTGCACATTGACGCCGATATTCTCCGCGCGCAGCGCCTGGAAAACCTGGCCGCGGTCCGCCTTCAGCTTCACTCGATCAAGCCGGATCGGATACAGATGCCACGCCGGATTGACCTCGGATCGAACCGCCGGAGGAATGACCTCAGGGATCTCGCGAAATGCGGCCGCATAACGTTCCGCGATTTGCCGGCGCCGCGCCAGATTCGCCTCCAGCTTCTTCAACTGCTGAATGCCCAGGGCACAAGCAATGTCGGTCAGCCGGTAGTTGAAGCCCAGCAGCACCATCTCGTAATGCCACTGCCCGGCGGACTGCCGCTGCCGCGCGTCGCTGCTGATGCCGTGATTGCGAAAGCGGCGCAGCGTCTCGGCGAACTTCGCATTGTCGGTCGTGACCATGCCGCCTTCCCCGGTCGTGATGTGCTTCACCGGATGAAAGCTGAAGACGGTCATGTGCGCCAGGCTGCCGACCCGACGGCCCTTGTACTCGGCGCCCAGAGCGTGGCAGGCATCTTCGATCACCACCAGCCCATGGCGCTCGGCCAGTTCGAGAAGAGGTCGCAGGTCCGCGGGATGCCCGGCATAATCCACCGGCAGAATGGCCTGCGTTCGCGAAGTAATGCGCGCTGCTGCCTGTTCGGGATCAAGATTCAGCGTGTCCGGCGAGACGTCGGCAAAGACCGGAACGCGCTCCCTGATAGAGCACGCAATTTGCGGTCGCCACGAAGGTCAACGGCGAAGTGATGGCTTCGTCGCCGGCTTTCAACCCGGCGGTGAAAGCCGCGGCATGCAGTGCCGCCGTGCCGGAACTGAAACTCACCGCATGCTTCGCGCCCGTCCGGGCCGCGAAAGCTTCTTCAAATTCGGCGACCTTGGGACCGGTGGTCAGCCAGTCCGAGCGCAGGGTCTCGACCACGGCCTGAATATCGGCTTCGTCAATGGACTGGTGCCCGTACGGCAGGAGAGTTTTTCGCACAGGCAGTCCCACCGTGGATGGCCAGCACTTCACGGCTTGCTGGAGTTACAGTCATCACTTTTACGTGTCAGGCTCGCGCCCGCTTGCGGCGGTACCACCCGGAGCTTCTCCGCGGCCGGAGTTTCCCCTTCGATCAGCGCCTGCAACTCTTCCGAAGTCAGCCAGTGGGCATTGGTATCGCTGGCGTAGCGGAATCCATCCGGCAGCGGCTGGCGCATCCTTCCAGTTCTGCTGGCTCCACCAGGGATGCGCCGGCTGGATCACGTACATGTCATCGAGCTCCACCGTGTTCCGGGCTTCATCTTCGGAAACCAGCACCTCGTGCAGCTTTTCCCCGGGACGAATGCCGATGCATTCCACCTCGCAACCCGGAGCAATGGTCTCGGCCATGTCGATCAGCCGCATGCTGGGAATCTTGGGCACAAAGATTTCGCCGCCGTGCATCTGCTCGATGCAGCTCACCACGAAGCGCACGCCATGCTCCAGCGTGAGCCAGAAGCGGGTCATGCGGGAATCGGTAATCGTGATCTTGCCCCGCTTGCGCTGCTCCATGAACACCGGAATCACGCTGCCCCGGCTGCCCACCACGTTGCCGTAGCGGGCGCAACTGAATCGCGTGTCCTGCGCGCCGGCGTAGGCGTTGGCCTGCACAAACATTTTTTCGGCGCAAAGTTTGGTCGCGCCGTAAAGATTGATGGGATTGACCGCCTTGTCCGTGCTCAACGCCAGAACCCGGCGCACGCCCTGGTCGATGGCGGCATCGATCACGTTGCGCCCGCCCATGATGTTGGTCTGGATCGCTTCAAACGGGTTGTACTCGCAGGCCGGCACCTGCTTCAGCGCGGCCGCGTGCACCACCACCGTCACTCCGGAAAGGGCCCGCTGCAGGCGTTGCGGGTCGCGCACATCGCCGATGAAGTAGCGCAGGCTGGGATGATCGAATCCCGCCGTCCGCATATCGTGCTGCTTGAGTTCGTCGCGGCTGAAGATGATGAGCTTTTGCGGATGGTAGTCGCGCAGCATCACCTCCACGAACTTCTTCCCGAACGACCCCGTCCCGCCCGTGACCAGCACGACCTGTTCCTGCCAATTCATCGCTGGAAGCCCTTTGTGAGTGTCACAGGATTATAGCGGAGATTACAAAGACGCCGTGACACGATTCGGGCAAGATTGCGTAGCGTCCAGGTCGATCTTGCCGGCATCTCACGGCGGGCGTCATCGCTCGCAGTCTTGCGGAGGCATGGCAGCCGCGAGCATATTCGCAACGTCCGATACCACTATCGAGGTAGCGGCGAGACGTCGCTTCGACAGCCGGCGGGACGCCGGCGCTACGAGTGCGACTGTCTCGTACGGGCGAGTTCCTGCGTCGGAAGCCCAGTTCGCATCGGAACCAAATCGGCACTGCCGAGTAATTTAGGCCCCAGAGCCCTTCCACGCCGGTGCTAGAATGACCAATTAGCGGCTCAAAATATTTCTGGGAGTATGGATGGCTTCGGGTCCCTTGATTCCCGTCAACGGCCAGGTTCTGCGCGAAGTTCAAGCTGATCATCCCATCGAGTTGAATCGTCAGCTGGGACCTTCCGCCTATGCAACTTTACCCGGGCAGGATTCCGCTCTGCGCGAATACCTTCGCGTCCTGATCAAGCGCAAGTGGCTGGTTGTCAGCTGTCTGGCGATCATCTTCGGAGTGGTGGCGCTGGCCACCATGCGCAGCACGCGCATCTACGACGCCGTCGGCAGCATCGCCATCAACAAGACCGATCCCGCCATACTCAATTTCAAGGAATCCGCCAACGGCGGCGGCGCGGACTACTACGATCCCACCGACCTCGATACCGAAGTACGAATTCTCAAAAGCGACCTGCTGGCCCTGCAAGTGATCAAGCAGTTGAACCTCGACAAGCAGCCGGAGTTTGGCGGCACCGAGCCAGCCCCCTCCGACTCCCTGGGTCTCACCACCGATGCGCTGCAGCCGGACTCGGAAAAGACCACTGCGCTACTCGCCGGATTCAAGGGAGGCCTTCGGGTCTCGCTGGTTCCCAATACCAGGATCATCGAGATCCACTACCGCAGCGCCGACAAGAACCTGGCCGCCAACGTGGTGAACACGCTGATCAACACCTATATCGAGCAGAACTTCAAGACCCGTTTTGAGTCCACCATGCAGGCCTCCGACTGGCTGTCGAAACAACTGGTGGACCTGGAGATGAAGGTCCAGACTTCGCAGGAAAAGCTGGTGCAATACCAGAAGCAACACGAGATTCTGGGCATTGACGAAAAGCAAAACATCACCACTTCCAAACTGGACGAACTGAACAAGGAACTGACCGCCGCCGAATCCGACCGCATGGAGAAAGAATCGGTCTATCGCCTGGTGCAATCGGGAGATCCCGACACTGCGGCCGCAGCCGCCACCAGCGCCGGCGGCGGGACCGCGAACTCGGGGCTCATGGAGAAAATGCGCGAGCAGCAAGCCGACCTCAAGATCCAGGTGGCCCAACTCAGCACCCAGTTCGGCACTTCCTATCCCAAAGTCGTGCAGCTGAACACTCAGCTGAAAGAAGTGGATGCCCAGCTCCAGACCGAAATGATCAAGGTGGTTTCGCGGGTGCGCAGCGGCTACCTCGCAGCCCTGCAGCACGAAACCATGCTGCGCGAGGCCCTCGACAACCAGAAACAGGAAGCCAACAAGCTGAATGAAAGCGCCATCGAGTACAGCCTGCTGAAGCGCGACGTGGAGAGCTATCGCACCCTCTACGAAGGCCTGATGGAAAAACTGAAGGAAGCCGGGGTCACCGCCGGACTCAGGTCCAACAATATTCGCAGCGTGGACAAGGCCCGCGTCCCCACCTATCCGTCCGAGCCGAACATTCCGCGAAATCTTACGTTCGCGCTGGCCCTCGGCCTCTCCACCGGCATCGGGCTGGCCTTCCTGCTGGAAGGCATCGACAACACCGTGCGCACTCCGGAGCAGGCGCAGGCCATCTCCGCGTTGCCGTCGCTGGGCATGATTCCTCTGGGCTCGAAGGGCGGCATTGAGGCCGCCGCGAAGCGCCTGACGGTGGCATCGTCCCGCGAAGCGGTCGAACTGGTCACCCAGTCGCGGCCGCAGTCCCAGATGGCGGAATCCTACCGCGCATTGCGTACTTCCCTGTTGCTGACCTCGCTGGGCGGACCGCCCAAAGTAATCCTGGTCACCAGCGCCCTTCCGCAGGAAGGAAAAACCACGACCAGCATCAACACCGCCATCGTGCTGGCGCAGAAAGGCACGCGAGTGCTGTTGATCGACGCCGACCTGCGCCGTCCCAGCATTCACAAGACCCTGGGCATGGGCCCCAAGACCGGGCTCAGCAATGTTCTGACCGGCAACGCCACGCTGCAACAGGCGGTGGTCCGCTCCAGCATCCTGCCCACGCTCTTCGTGCTCACCGCAGGCACGCCGCCGCCGAATCCCGCCGAGCTCCTGGCCTCCTCCAATATGAGCGACATCCTGGCCGAACTGCGGGAACAGTACGACCACATCGTCGTGGATACGCCGCCGACCCTCTCGGTGACCGATGCAGTCGTCATGTCCACCCGGGCCGATGCCGTGGTGCTGGTGATCCGCTCCGGACAAACCACCAAGCAGGCGCTGCGCCGCGTCGCGCGACCTGCTGATGCAGGTCAACGCCCGCGTCGCCGGCGTGCTGCTGAATGCCGTCGATCTCACTTCTCCCGACTACTACTACTATTACGAATACCAGGGAAAATACGGCCACCGCTACTACCAGGAAGACGAACCCGTGGATGACGAGGACTCAATTTCAAGGGCCACATCGAGCGGCGCATAACGTAGTCGGCGATGGCGCGTGCCGCGTTGCTTGTACGACCGGGACCCCGTAAACACCAACATGAGAATTCCGCTCACCAGTCCTGCCAGGAAAGTTTCCCTGGTGCTGGCGTCCGCATTGCTGCTCTCGGGATACCTGTGGTTCGCCGGCCGCGCAATTCGGGGGCGCTTACTTTTCCGGCCGGCCCGATCTTGCCAGTTTGCAAAGAGCGGTCCGCTGGCAACCGGGCAACGCGGACTATCGCCATCGCCTGGGACGCTATTTCTTCCTGATCCAACGATCTCCCGAAGCTGCGGTGGAGTCCTTTCGCGCCGCCGTCGGCTTGAATCCATATCAGGCGCGTTACTGGTTCGATCTGGCCGGGGCGTATCAGTTCCTGGGCGACACCGACGCGCAGAAAGCGGCGCTGGAACGCGGCCTCGTGGCCGACTCCTCCACCCCCGATCTGGCCTGGGAGGCGGGCAATTTCTATCTGGTACAGGGCGACACCGATAAGGCGCTGCGGGAATTTCGCGTGGTCATGGAAAGCGATCCCTACCTGCCGCCGGCTGCGGTCAGGCTTTGCTGGCGGGTCAAGCCTGATGTCGACGCTCCTGCTGCGCGACGTCATCCCCCGCCGAATGTCTACGCCACATTCTTGGATTTCCTGATCTCCCAAAAGGAGACGGCGGCCGCGGCCAAAGTCTGGACGCAACTGGCGCAACTGCACCAGCCGCTGCCGACGCCGCTGGTCTTCCTCTACATCCGCTACCTGGTAGGACAACACGAAGTCGATCAGGCGCGCCTGGTATGGCAACAGGCTTCCAGCTCTGTGCGGGTTGTCGGCCTACCAGCCTTCGCCGGACAATCTCGTGGTCAACGGCGATTTCAGTCTGAACGTATTGAATGGCGGATTCGATTGGCAGTATCACCAGTCGAAGGAAGTTGCGCTGGCCCTCGACCCCACCCAATCGCACGGTGGGCATCGCTCCCTGCTGATTACCTTTGACGCGCAGAAGATCAACGACGCGGGCATCGGGCAACTGGTGCCGGTCCAGCCCTCCACCACCTACGATTTCTCGGCTTACTTCAAGGCCGGCGACATACAGGGCGCCGGGGGACCGCGCTTCGCCCTCCAGGACCTTTACACCGAGACCACCTACTTCGCCAGCGACGAATTGAAAGACGCCGACTTCTGGAAAGAAGTAAGCGGCAGCTTCACCACCGGAGCCGATACGAAGTTATTGCTGTTGCGCATACAGCGTGAACCTCCCGGAATGCCGATCAAGGGCAAACTGTGGATTGACTCGGTCCGTCTCGTAGGGCGGGAACAATGAAGGCAAGAACAGTAACAACGAAGATACAAGGCGATGACGCATTCCGATCTCGGGCCTCTGACGTGGCTGACCGCCCCCGTCACCGACGCTGCGGTTCAGCCAGTCCGCGTCCCGGCCGCGGACCCCGTTGTCTTCTACGGTGTCTTTGGCTTGTTGCTCTTTGGCCCGCTCGCCTTTGGGGCGGTTGAGCCCTGGTCGATTTTCATTCTGGAAGCTGGAGCCGCGCTGTTGCTGCTGCTCTGGACCTTCCGGCAGGCCGCATCCGGCGAGCTGTCGGTCGCCGGCAATCCGCTGTTTGCGCCCATGCTGGTGTTTGCCGTTCTGATCGGCCTGCAACTCGCAACCGGCCGGACCGCATATCGCTATGAAACTTTTTCCACTGGCCTGCTCTATTGCGCCTACGGCATGCTTTGCTTCCTGGTGGTCCAGGTCCTGCGCCGGACCTCACAGGTCCAGACGCTGACGGTCGCGTTCTCCGTGTATGGATTTCTGATGGCAGCGTTTGCCTTGCTGCAGAGCTTGTCCGCAACCTCCAGACTGTACTGGCTTCGGACGCCCCGCATGGGCGGCTGGATCTACGGTCCTTACGTAAATCACAATCACTATGCCGGGCTGATGGAAATGCTGGTGCCGATCCCGCTGGTTTTTTCCCTCACCCGCGGAGCTCGAGGTCCGCGAAAAATCATGGCGGGCATGGCGGCCGCTTTGATGGCCGGCACCATCTTTCTCTCCGGATCGCGCGGCGGCATGCTCGCCTTCGTGGTCCAGATGGGATTGCTGGCGGTGGTCGTGGTGTGGGGCCAGAAGAGTCGCAAGACGACCTTGGCCCTGGCCACTTTTCTGGTGATCGGAGTGGGACTGGTCCTCTGGCTGGGTGGAAGTGAACTTGCCAAGCGCCTGGCCACCATTCATGCCGATACCAAGACCGAACTATCCGGCGGCACCCGGCTGGACATTGATCGCGACGCGCTCCATATGTTCGCCCGCAAGCCCGTCCTGGGCTGGGGACTCGGGACATTCCCCGATGTCTATCCGCAGTTCCGCAGTTTTCACACCAATTTCTTTATCAACGAAGCCCACAACGACTATCTGCAACTGCTGGTCGAGATGGGAGGCTTGGGCGGCGCGGCCATGCTCTGGTTTCTGTGGGCGGTCTATCGCAATGGCATCAGAAAACTGAAGAACTGGACGGAAGACACCAACGGCGCAGTCGCCCTGGCAGCTCTGCTCGGAGTCACCGGAATCCTGGTGCACAGCCTGGTGGATTTCAACCTGCAAATTCCCGCCAATGCCGCCCTGTTCTATGTGCTCTGCGTGGTGGCTGCGATGGATTCGAGGTTCGGCAAATCCCGGCGGAAGACGGTGCGCCGGTTCAGATGTGATGGGAGAAATTCCCAGACCCGGATCCAGACGGGACAGGGCTAGCACGATCGGCGCAAAGTAGCGCCGGCGCTACATAGTCTGAGATTGCGAAGCAGTTGTGTAACCGGCGGGAAAACCTAGGGCGCGACCTGGCTAACCGGAGTTGTTGTCCTGCAGCAGCACCCAGGTCAGGAGTCCACCCACGGCGGCCGCGCCGCCGTAGATCACAGGCGGAGAATCCAGCACGGCTCCGCCGGTGGCGGGAACGGCGCCGCCGCCTTTTCTCCTCTTCTTCTTTTTCTTTTCCATCGAGTTGCCGACCGTGGTCTGTTGTCCCTGGGACAGGGTAGAGGAGTTTGACCCGTCGCTGACAGTCACATCGCCCTTTTGCGCCATGATCTGGACGGTATCGTCCCCGACTTGCTTCACTTCAAATTCTGTCCAGCCGTTCGAAGCGGGAGCCACCGTGAGATCGCCGGTGTGGGTGCTGAGCCCTTTGGAGGTCGCCACCCTCAAACTGCCGTGTTCGAGAGCCACCGCCGGACCTTCGAACTTGACCAGGGAATCCGCCAGAACAACCACATTCGAGCCGGAAGCATTGATGCTGGCCACGGAGTCGGAGCGGGTCTGGACCAGGTCGCCGGGGAAAACTGCAGAGGTGCGGGGCACCGCGCCGCCATTGATCCAGGCTGCTCCCCGGGCATACAGCATTGCCGGACTGGAATCTGCCGCCCACAGAGATGCGGGTACGACAGCAATCATGGTCCAGCAGGCGAGATTACGGAGCCCGGAGACACTCATGTACAACTCCGATCAAGTGTGAATCTTGTTCGCTATCGTAAGCTCCTGCCTGCGCGGGCGTCAATGTTCATATTGCGATGGCCAAAAATACTAAGCCCAAAAAAGTTACGTCCCGAAATCGGCACCGTGCTCTTTTCCGTTACCCCGGTAACCGCAATTTGCTGAAATCACTCAACGAACCGCGGCAAATCTGAAAACCTAGTGATGTGGACGCGAGCGTCCCGCTCGTGCGGCTGCGCCACAGAGGCAGCACGAGCCGAACGCTCGTACATTGCCCCCCAGGGGGCGGCATCAACAGCGTGCTAAAATTCTGCAGCAAAGAAATTATTCTCAAAATGACGACATTCTTCTGTAGCCACAACCAATTCGGTCTCTGAACTGAAGACCAAGATTGAAAAACGTCAGGCGCGCGTGGCCATTATCGGTCTCGGCTACGTCGGTCTGCCCCTCGCCCTGCTCTATACCGAGCAGAAGATCCGGGTCACTGGCTTCGACATTGATCAGCGCAAGGTCACGACTCTGACCGAGGGCGGATCCTACATCGTCCGCATCCTGCCCAGCGAAATTCAGCAGGCCCGCTCCCAGGGATTCGAAGCCACCTCGGACTACGCCCGGCTGACCGAGATGGACGCCATCATCATCTGCGTCCCGACTCCGCTGAACGAGTATCACGAGCCCGACCTCAGCTACATCACGGACACGGCCAAAGCCATCGCGCCGCACCTGCGCGCCGGGCAGCTTGTAGTGCTCGAAAGCACCACCTACCCCGGCACCACCGAAGAAGTCATGATTCCGATCCTCGAAAAGGGGAACAAGCACGGTCTGAAGGCTTCCCGGGGAGGGCCCTTCACCGGACAGGAAATCTACGTCGCCTTCTCGCCCGAGCGCGAAGATCCGGGCAACACCAGCGTGGCCCGGCGCGACATTCCGAAAGTCGTAGGCGGTCTCGATGCCCAGGCTTCGGAAATGGCGGCTGCGATGTACGGAACCATCTTCAACCGCATCGTGCGCGTCTCGTCACCCGCAGCGGCGGAGATGACCAAGCTGCTGGAGAACATTTACCGCTGCGTGAATATCGCGCTGGTCAACGAATTGAAGATGCTGTCGCTGCGCATGGGTCTGGACATCTGGGAAGTCATCGAGGCGGCGTCCACCAAGCCGTTCGGATTTCAGCCTTTCTACCCCGGCCCCGGCCTGGGCGGACACTGCATTCCGGTCGATCCTTTCTACCTTTCATGGAAAGCCAAGGAATGGGATTTCCGCACCCGCTTCATCGAGCTGGCCGGTGAAATCAACATCGGCATGCCGTATCACGTGCTCGATTACGTAGCCAAGGCGCTCAATCAGCATAAGAAAGCGTTGAATGGCGCCAAGGTGCTGGTGCTGGGTCTGGCTTACAAGAAGGACATTGACGATCTGCGCGAATCTCCGTCACTGACCATTATCGAACTCCTGCAAGCAGCAGGGGGCCGTGGTCAGCTACAACGATCCCTTTTTCCCCACGGTGGGAAAGGGCCGCAAATACGACCTGCAGATGAACTGCACTCCGCTGGACAATCTTGGCCAGTACGACTGCGTGCTGATTGTCACCGACCACTCCGACTACGACTATCAACGCATCGTGCGCGAATCGCAGCTGGTGGTTGACACGCGTAACGCCTTGAAAGGTATCGACAGCCCAAAAATCGTAAGGTGCTGAATCGGGCTTGCCGGAGAATTCGCTCTGCGAAGCCTGGTTCAACCTATCAAGTTCAGCCCGTCAAGTTCCGCCGATTTTTCCCGGAACGACACCTGCCTACCCACTGCTATGCAAATTTTTTCCGGTCTCGTGATCAGGGCTTTAGTACCCTGTTACTTCACAAACCTAACTGGCTGTTGCATAAGCGCTTGCTCGGTTTTCCTCGGCGCGGAGTGGCTATAGTCGTGCACTAACATCTTTGGGGAGACGCGGTTTTCCGCAGCTCTGGGCCGCGCACTCCGTGGTCGCAAGTGCGATAATGCTTAGATCATCAAGCAAAAATCTCTCGCAACATCTCTGAAGATGAGGCAGCTTTTTAGGAGTGCCATACATCAAGATGGGTAGAAGCTCCCCGAGTGGATCAGCATTATGTCTGAGATGTACGAAAACGGCCCGTTTTCATTGCTTCCCGACCGGCGTCCGCCGTGGAAACAGTTCGTGCTCACCATGGGCATGCAGGGGATCGCGCTCGTTTGTGCTTGCCTGGGCTGCGGTGTTGAACCTGGCGGTATTGGACCAGCCGGTCCGCGACTATCATTTCGTCCGACTGGTAGAAACTCCGCCGCCCGAGATACATGAGCCCGCGCCGGTGCAAGAGATTCCTCCGCCACGCGTGGTTGCGCATGTCGAAACGCCACCGGCTGAAGTTCTTGCGCGTCCCAGCGCCTGAAGTAAAACCGAAGACTCCTCCTGAGGAAACGCTTGTCGCTCCCCAGGTCGAGATCGCGGCCAGCAAACCCGTGCCGCTTACGCCGGTCGCGCCGGTCATTCCGAAGCAACTGGTGAAGACACACGTATTTTCCACCGGCAGCTCAGCCGTGCCGACAATTGCAGAGGCCCCGAAGAACGTGCAGACCGGAGGCTTTGGCGATCCCAATGGTGTGGCCGCGCGTGAAACCAATACCAAGGCGGTCAACATCGGGGCCGTCGGGAGCGTTTGACTTGCCCACCGGACCTGGCGTCGGCAACGGCACCGGCGGCGACCAAGGGCGTCCGCGGCGTGGTGGCCAGCACCGGCTTCGGCAGCGGCATTGCCACCGGCGGCAGCGGCAAGTAAACACTTCTCGGGGCAACGCGTACAGAAGAGCGGCTTTGGCGACACCCAGGCCGTCTCCATGGCTCAACTGCGTCCCAAGCAAACCGACGATTCCGCCGGCAAGATGGTTCCCGCCGAAGTCGTTTTCAAGCCCACTCCGGCATACACGCCGGAAGCCCGAAATCTTCGCATCGAAGGTGAGGTAGTGCTCGAGGTGGTCTTCGAAGCCACCGGCAAGCTTCGAGTGGTGCGCGTAGTGCGGGGTCTGGGCCACGGACTGGACGAGACCGCCACGCAAGCCGCAGAACAGATTCGCTTCAAACCCGCCAAACGCGACGGCCAACCCTCCGACTACACCGCCCTGGTCCACATCGTATTTCAGCTGGCCTAATTAATCCGACGGGAATGATCTGACAGGGTGCAGGGGTGCCCCACTTCTCGCTTCCTTTGCGAGAAGTGGGAATCCACAGACGCATAAATCGCACCTGCGAACAACACCAATCTAAATTTCGTCACACCAAAAACCCGCCCTGTAAAAGAATGGAGAGACACGACGGGGGCACCTCGAAACTTCTCTACTGCACGGCTCCGCCGCCCCCGCTCATACCCCGATCCTGCGGTAACGGAAGACGCCCATCGGCGCCGCTGGTAAGCGCGATGAAGTCCGGGTCCTTCATGAGAGACGCAAAGACCGCATCGACCCGGGCTTCCATCATTTCTTTCGAACGCACCGCCTCATAGCGCTCATAGTCGAAGAAATGGCGTTTGAGCATGGCGAGCGCCTTGTCGCGCTGGCCGAGCTGGGCATAGATCGCCGCCAGATTGTAGGACGCCGGCAGCATGTCCTCGTGGTCGCGGGCGATCTTCAGTGCTTCGTCGCCATGTCCGTTGGACGCCATGAATCCGGCGGCGAACACCAGGTTATAAGCGTCGTTGGGCTCGAGGTCGAGCGCTTTGCGAACGTAGTAGTCGGTTTTCGCCGCATTGCCCTCTGAGTTCCAATACACCGCCAGATTTCGGTACGCCAGGGCGATAGGAAACACCTCAACCGAGCGCTCCATCAGCGCCAGCCCATCTTTGAACTGGCCTTCATGAATGGTCATCTTACCCAGTCCATGCAGCGCGACGGCGCGAGCCAATGGATCAGCTGGCATCGCCAGAATCTGATTAAACGTCTGCCGCGCCTTCGCCCAGTCGCCGGTGTGATGACGATAGAGTTCACCCAAATAGCGCAGCGGCGTGGGATCAGCCGGATCCATGCTGTACGCCTTGGCGTACAGCTTCTCGGCCTCGACATACTTGGCCGAATTCTCCGCCGTCAACCCGCGCAGCATAGTGTGCTCGATCTTCGCGCTTTTTGCCGCATCGAAGACTGGGGAAGCGTAGTCGGGAGAATTCAGGATCTCCCCCACATCGTTCACCCCCAGCTTCTTCAATTCCTTGGCTGCATCTTTCGCCCGCTTGGGGAAGAGGCATTTCTGGTCCAGCACCGCGCGGTAGAGCGGGATCGCGCCGGCGCTGTCACCCGACTTGGCGTGTTCCTTGGCCTGCTTCAATTGCTGTTCCAGAGAATTGTCGCGACGCTTCATTTCTCCATCGACGACTTTCTCCACTTTTTCCGCGCGCAGGAAACCATCCTGGTTTTCAATTTTGGCCACCGTATCTCCGTCGGGAGTGGCGAGAACGGCGACCGGCAGCTTGTCCGCGCCCACCAGCTTTTGTCCCAGCGGAGTGGCCACATCGACAATTTCCATGGAGACGCATTGCGCGGCATAAAGCGACAACACGCGCGAGGTGCGCAGACTCGATTTCTGCACCTCCTGCACCGACGACGGGAACCAGTAGAGCACCAGGCCCGCAGTCACCGGCGGCAGCTCAGGCACGCGCAGCCGCCACGGGACGTTGTACACCTGTTGCAGTTGCCATGCCAGATCCCATCGAACTCATTCCTCCCATTCCACCGCCACCGCCACCACCACACGTGGCCCACAGTTGAGGAGCGGAATTGACCGCGATAAGCAGGAGAGCTGTGAGGCGAACCAGGAATGTTTTCATGCGGGAGATTGTAGCCCCAACTCAGCAGAGGTCAGCCAGGAAGACAAACTTTTGACAATTTCACCAGACCCCTAAGGATAGCCCGACCGAGGGGTACCGAAGGGTGCCCCATCCTCTCGCTTCCTTTGCGAGGAGTGGGAATCCACAGACGCGTCAATCGAACCTGGAAGTCGATTTCGACGTACCCACGCCAGCAACCGACTGCCCACCCACCCTTCGCAAAAAACGCGAAGGATGGGGCACCCTCATTTCTATGGCGCTAACAATAAAAAAATCGCGCAGCAGCAATCGCCCGGTTGCGGACCGAGAGATCGGCGGCAAGACCATGCTGGGGGTATGGGAGTCAGTGAGAGGAGTAGGGGGACCCTGAACCTGAACCCGGTTGGTGGCTGGGGGACCAACTCGGGGTTCGAGCCTACTGAATCGCGCTACCGACCGAAGAAAATACGTTGTTGGCATTGGAACCGATGAGCCGAATCGTCCCGACTACGATCACCAGAATCACGGCCAGCATCACCGCATATTCGGCAACATCCTGTCCCTGATCGTCGTGCCAGATATGTTGCAGTAACTTTGCCATCGGCGCCCTCCTTGGACCCGTTCGGCCTGCTAGATTCTTTTTGCCTGAGTACACGTCCAGCCCCAACTACTGACGGACACTAAACTCAGAGTTAAAGTCTGGTATTAGGTTATCTGCGGTAAGGCCCAACTGCCAATAGCCCAATTGTGGAAATAGATAGCACCAAAGTGCTACGTCTTTAGGCGATCGTTTTCAGCGGCAGGCCCTGATTTACAGCAAACAAAGCCAGTTCCAGGCGGGTAGACACGCCCAGCTTATCGAAGATATTGCTGAGATGGTGTTTAACCGTGTCTTCGCTGATCTTGAAGTACTCCGCGATCTCTTTATTAGAGTAGCCCGCCACCACGGCAGATACGATTTCCAACTCTCGCGGTGTGAGACCAAATTTCTTCTGCTTGGCCTCTTCTCCGGAAGACTGCACCAGGTTCCTCAGGTATTGCACCAGGTTGGAAACGCTCTCCCGCCCCACCCAGTATTCTCCCGACATCACGGTGTGAATGCTCTTCAGCAGCAACTGCGTGGCGGAATCTTTCAACACCACGCCGCGAGCCCCGAGTTGCAGAGCTTCGACAATCTGTTTCTTCTCGGCGGCAGCGGTCAGAAGAATGACGCGGACCGAGTGCGCCGGGCCCGTGCTCATTTCACGCAACGCTTCGAGGCCCGGCATGCGCGGCATGGCCAGGTCCAAAAGCATGATGTCGGGTTTCAACTGGCGGGCCATCCGCACCGCTTCGGTTCCGTCGCAGGCTTCGCCGATCACCTTGAGATCGGATTCCGCCTCCAGGAGACGGCGCAGACCATCGCGAAAAATAGGATGGTCATCTGCAATCACAATTCGTACGGGCTGGGGTCTTCGATTATCCATACGCCGCTTCCGGCTTTTGCGGGACACTGATCTCGAGCCGCGATCCTTGTCCGGGATTCGATTCTATCGTGAGTTCGCCCGCTATGACACGCACCCGTTCCTTGATCACCAATGGTCCCTTGCCCTAGTGCGTCCAGCTCCACTTGAGAAAGCCGCCCGGTGAAGGGAAAGCCGCGGCCGTCATCTTCAATCACCAGCGTCCAGCGGCCATTTCTGGCGCTCAGCCGGACCAGCGCGGTGTCGCGCCTGGCTGTGTTTGCGGACGTTGACCAGCCCCTCCTGCACGATGCGGCTCAATTCGCGGCACACCGGTTGCGGCATGTCGGGCTCTTCCAGATCGGAGGTGAAGCGCGCCGTGATTCCGGTTTCGCGTTGAAATCTTTCCACCGTGTCCGCCAGAAACCCAATCAGCTTTCGCGAATCCACATCCAGCGATTTCATCTGCTGCATCAGTTCCCGGAGCTTCAGGACTTCTTCCCGCAGTAGTCCCTGAATGCGCCCCAGTTCTTCGGGCACCAACTCAGACCGCGTCGCTGACTGACGCCGCAGCACGTCAACTTGCATCTCCACCGCAATGAGCGACTGCACAGCGCCGTCGTGCAGTTCGCGGGCAAAACGGGCGCGTTCCAGGGCCCCGGCCCGCAATCGCAGACGCCGCAGCAGATACACGTTGTACACCGCCGGCCCAATCTGGCGAACCAGTTCCTGCAGGAAACGCAGCTCCTCTGTAATCTCAACCGTCAGAGCCGGCTCCAGAAAGAAGATTCGTCCCCACCATTCCTTGCCGAAGACAAAGGAAACCGTCATGAGCCGGTTGAAGCGATGCCGCTGCGCGAGTGCATCGAGAAATGCCGCAGAGGCAGCTGGGAAGTTTCTGCCCGGAGTGGTCGAGGCCGAGCAGCGTGTAGCTTCCGTTTGCTGAGCGACCGTTGCGCCACGCATAGCACGTTTCCGCCGGATTCTCGAACAGGTACGTCTCGCGATCGGAGGACGACGGGTCAAGCCAGCGAAAGAACGAAGCCTCGCCATTTCGCAACAGCATTTCGCCCACATAGACGCGATTGCCGGTGGATTCCTGCGAGGCGATCAAGGCCCGCTCCGCTCCATACATGACCAGCAGTTCACCGACAATTTCCTGCAGAGTCCCGCTGAGACCGGCCTCGACACGAACCTTGCCCAGAATGCGCGCGATCACCGCCTTCTCCGAGCGCAGCTGCTTCTGCTGCTCCGCCAGATATCCCAGCAGCAGACCCATCACCAGCAGATAAATGGAGAGCATGAAAAGCCGCTTGGGCTCGAAATCCGCAGCCTGGACACCCAACTGCGGCAGGTGATAACGCGCCAGCCAACGGTCCACTCCGCCAAACAGACCCAGGTAAAACGCGAGGCTCTCCAGCCACAACAGGGAAATTTCCAGGGCGGCGGTAGCAACTGTCTCCCACACACCCCAGCGATAAGCGGCTGCAGCCAGCACGAACACGAAGAACAGAAAAAAGGGATTGGCCTGGCCGGTAGCGAAAATCGAGATTAACGCCGGGCCAAACGATGTCCGCCGCATGCACCAGCCGGCGAAAGGAAACGGTGGACTGCTCGCGCCGCCGCAGCAGCAAAATGACGATCACGCCCTGGGCGATATAGAACGCCAGCAGGCCATAGGCCCAGAAGGAGTAGCCGATTCCCCCGGGATCCATGCGGACCGCAACCAACGCAGAAATAGCCAGGAAAACGCGAGCTGTCGCCAGCCATCGTTCGGTACGGCGTATCTCGCCGGGATCGATGGGAGCTCTCTGCCGCCACAGAAACCGATGTCGCAGAGTTTGGAATAACAATCGAGTCAACTCACCTGTTCGATGCCAACGATAGTACAGAATGTAGGCGCGAGCGTCCACGCTCGTGCAATTTGCATTGACCAAACCAGGGTGCCCCACTTCTCGCTTCTTTTGCGAGAAGTGGGAGATGGCGAAGCGGAACGATGCTAGTCGCGGACCGGTCAGGGATGGTCAGGAAACACGTCTATCTCCATCGTCCGGAAAAGGCCCACTTCTCGCAAAAGATGCGAGAAATGGGGCACCCCGCTTCCTTCAACGTCAGATAGTATTTCCGCCGCCGCAGAATCTATAATGCCCAGTCCGCTGCAATCCTACGGAGGAAATGAATGCGCTCTGGCGCCCGGCTGTTCCTGCTCGTCCTTTCCTGCTTCCTGCTTTTAGCTGCATCTCCTGAAACTGAACAGCCTCTTAACGGATATTCCGCGGCCACGTCGCGCACTCAGCGGGATTGGGAAACCAAATTCCGCGCTGTCCCCGAGCCGCAGAACCTGCGCGACTACATGCAGCGCCTCGCCGCCCGCCCGCACCACGTCGGCTCGCCCTACGACAAGGACAACGCCGAATGGATGCTCGCCAAATTCAAGGAATGGGGTCTCGACGCCAACATCGAGACTTTCTATGCTCTGTTTCCCACTCCAAAAGTGCGAGTCGTAGAACTGCTCGAGCCCACGAAATTCACCGCCAAGCTGCAGGAACCGGCGCTCGCCATCGATCCCACCTCCGACCAGCAAGCCGAACAGCTCCCCACCTACAACGCCTACTCCGCGGACGGCGACGTCACCGCTCCGCTGGTCTACGTCAACTACGGCATCCCGGATGACTACGAGAAACTGGAACGCATGGGCGTTTCGGTCAAGGGCGCGATTGTGATCGCGCGTTACGGAAATTCCTGGCGCGGCATCAAGCCCAAGGTGGCAGCCGAGCATGGCGCCGTCGGATGCCTCATCTATTCTGATCCGTCGGACGATGGCTACACGCAAGGTGACGTCTTCCCCACCGGCGGATGGCGTCCCCGCGACGGCGTGCAGCGCGGCAGCGTGGCCGATATGCCGCTCTATCCCGGCGATCCGCTCACGCCCGGAGTCGGAGGCACGAAAGACGCCAAGCGTCTCGACTTGAAAGATGCCAAGACGCTCACCAAAATTCCCGTACTGCCCATTTCCTACGCCGACGCGCAACCGCTCCTGGCGGCGCTCAAAGGAGCAAGTGGCTCCCGACGGCTGGCGCGGCTCCCTGGCCCAGACCTATCACGTCGGCCCCGGCCCGGCGAAAGTTCATCTCAAAGTGCAATCCAACTGGGACGTCAAGCCGCTGTATGACGTCATCGTAAAGATTCCCGGCGCAACCAATCCTGACGAGTGGATCGTGCGCGGCAATCATCACGATGCCTGGGTCAACGGCGCCGAAGATCCGGTCTCGGGCACGGTCGTTCTGATGGAAGAAGCGCGCGGCCTCGCCACTCTGCTCAAGCAGGGATGGAAGCCAAAGCGCACCATTATTTATTGCGTGTGGGATGGCGAGGAGCCCGGGCTGCTCGGTTCGACCGAGTGGGGCGAAACTCACGCCGACGAACTTCGCCAGCACGCCGTGGCCTACATCAATAGCGACGGCAACGATCGCGGCTATCTGACCATGGGCGGATCGCACACGCTGGAAGCTTTCATCAACGGCGTGGCCCACGACATTCAGGATCCGGAAAAGAAGATCCCGGTGTGGAAGCGCGACCAACTGAAAGCAATCGCCGACGCGAAGAGCGCCGGAAGACCGGAAGGACGTTCGCGACCGCGCCGACCTGCGCATTGACGCGCTGGGCTCAGGCTCCGACTGGACCGTCTTTCTCGATCACCTGGGAATCGCCACGCTCGACCTGAGCTACGGCGACGAAGATGGCGGCGGAATCTATCACTCCATCTACGACGATTTTTACTGGTACACCCATTTCTCCGACACCGATTTCAGCTACGGACGCGCGCTCTCGCAAACTGTAGGCACCGCGGTCATGAGACTCGCCGACGCCGATCTGCTGCCTTACAACTTCAACGGCCTGGCCGACACCATCCATCGCTACCTCGATGAACTGCAGAAGCTCTGGCAGACCAAGCAGGACGAAGCCATCGAGCGCAACAAGGAAATCGAGGAGGGAGTTTTTACCGCGACCGCCGATCCCAAGAAAACCTCGGTGCCACCTCCTGCGCTGGAAGTTCCTCCGCATCTGAACTTTGCGCCATTGCAGAATGCGTCGGACGCGCTCACTCGCAGTGCCGAGCGCTATCAGAAAGCGCTGGAAAAAGTCACCACCAATGGCGAACTGGCGGTGAGCCCCGCCGAACTGCAGGCTCTCAACCAGAAGCTCATGCAGAGCGAGCGCAAGCTGACCTCTCCCGAAGGACTGCCGGGCCGTCCCTGGTTCCAGCACCTGATCTACGCTCCCGGCCAATACACCGGCTACGACGTCAAGACGATCCCGGGTGTCCGCGAAGCCATCGAGCAGAAAAAGTGGAAAGAGGCCGACGAGCAGATTGTGCGCGCGGCCAACGCGCTGCAGGATGAAGCGACGCTGGTAGACTCAGCGGCCCAGGAACTGGAAAAGGCAAAATAGACGTTTCTGGCTTCGCACGCGAATTGGTATCTGCTCAGATGACAGTGCGAGAGCTCAGGATGGCAAGGTCGGAGCTCGCTGAACATGCGCCGATCAGACTGGAAGCACGTTCCCAACTTATCAGTGCTGCGTCGCAGCCTAGCGAATGCCGGACGCCAGTCGGATCTGCCGGACGCCGGCGCTACCGGCCGGTGCCAGCTCCACGGTTCGCTTTAGCTGTCCGCAGGCGGCGTAAATGTCGCGCCCCCGGGGACGGCGAACAAACGCAGGCACGCCGGCGGCCCGCAAAATATTCTGGAACTGCAGCACCCGCTCCTGCGCCGGGGTCCGGAAATCAATTCCAGGTCCGGGATTCAGCGCGATCAGATTCAGTTTCGCCCGCAGGCCGCGCACCAACTCCACCACTTCGCGGGCATTCTCGGCGGAGTCGTTCACTCCGTCCAGCAACACATATTCGAAGGTCATCTTTTCCCGGTTGCGCAGCGGAAATTCGCGCGCCGCAGCCATCAGCTTTTCCAGGTTCCACTTGCGATTGATCGGCATCAGGCGGGTGCGCAATTCGTCATTCGAGGCATTGAGCGAGATCGCGATTTTCGGACGCACCGGCTCCAATCCAAAATCGTAGATGGCAGGCACAATCCCGGCCGTGGATACCGTCATGCGCGATTCAACAATGCCCACTCCCTCCACCAGCAGATGCACCGCCTTCATGAAATTTGCGTAATTCAGGAAGGGCTCACCCATCCCCATGAAGACCAGGTTGATGCGCTGCAGAGGCAGGAGAAACGTGCTGATCGTTCAGCACCGCACAGACCTGTCCCACGATTTCTCCCGCAGTAAGGTTGCGCTTGATTCCGAGCAGCGCAGTCAGGCAGAACTGACAATCGACCGCGCAGCCCACCTGGCTGGACACACAAATGGTAGCGCGTTCCCAGTTGCGGCCGCCCATCTCGGTTTGGTCGCCGGCGTCGCTGCCGTCGCCCGCCTCGCCGCCATCGCCCTCCGGCATCCAGACGGTTTCGACACTTTGCCCATCGCCACAGGCCACCAGATAACGCACCGTCCCGTCGCTTGAGACAAACTTGTTTTCGATTCGGGGCAGCCCGACCGAAATTCCCTTCTCGGAAAGACGCCGCCGGAAATCCTCTGGCAGAGTCGAAATCTGCTCGAGAGTTTCCACTCTCTGCCGGTAAAGCGCCTTCGAAAAGCTGCCGTGCGCGGTAAGCCGGCTGGCCCGATTCCTCGACCAGCACAGCCAGCTCCGGAAGCTCAAGCCCCAACAACGAGTTGTGCCCAACCTGCCCCATAATTTCCAGAACTGCTTTCCTTTGCGTACTTTGCGGTCCCCGTTGCGATCTTTGCGGTAAAGATTTCGGCCGCCTGATCTAATTGTAGAGGACAAGTCCGGCAGGCTGAGGCCATCCCGATCAGCAAAACTCATGCATAACTCTATGATTATAAAAGATTAACCGCGCATTCGCCGGACTCGGCCACGTTGTGCAACAATACTTGTATGGTTCAGGAAGTCCGCAACATTCGTCGCGAGGTCCTACCCAACGGGCTGATCCTTATCACCGAGGAGATGGAGCACATTCGCTCCGCCTCGATCGGAATCTGGATCAAGACCGGCTCCCGCGACGAAGACCTGCAATGGAACGGCATCTCGCACTTCATCGAGCACATGGTGTTCAAGGGCACGAAGAACCGCAGCGCGGAAAAAATTGCGCGCGAGGTGGACTCCATCGGCGGCAACATGGACGCCTTCACCGCCAAGGAATGTATCGGCTTCAACATCAAGGTCCTGGACGAACATCTGCCCATCGCCATGGACGTCCTCAGCGACCTGGTGCTGAACCCGGTCTTCGACGCTACTGACATCGGTCGCGAGCGCGGCGTGATCCTCGAAGAAATAAAAATGGACGAGGACAATCCCGACTACCTGGTCCACGAAATCTTTACCCAGAGTTTCTGGAAAGACCATCCGCTCGGGCAAACCGATCCTCGGGACCAAAGACACGGTCAAGAAGTTCGAGCGCGATCCGGTGCGGGATTTCTACAAGCAGCGTTTTGCCCCGGGCAACATGATCATTTCCGCCGCCGGTCATCTGAAGCACGAGCAATTCGTGGATCTCGTGACCAAACATTTCGGACACATGAAGCCGGTGAAGAACGGCTTCCACAGCTCCCAACCCAAGACTGCGTGCCCGCATCATCCTGCGCAACAAGAAGGCGCTGGAGCAGGTACAGATTTGCGTGGGCGTTCCGTCTCATCCCATCGCTCACGAAAACCGGCATGCGTCCTACATCCTGAACACGCTGCTCGGCGGCGGCATGAGCTCGCGGCTGTTCCAGAATATTCGCGAACGCCAGGGCCTGGCCTACGCCATCTACAGCGATCTGTCGCCCTACCGCGACACCGGATGCCTCTCGGTCTATGCCGGAACCTCGCGCGAGTCTGCGGGCAAGGTGGTGCAGTCGGTGGTCTCCGAGTTTCGCAAACTCAAGGGCGAACCCGTCCCTGAGGAAGAGCTGCGACGGTCGAAAGATCAACTGAAGGGTAGCCTGATGCTCTCGCTCGAATCTTCGAGCGCGCGCATGTCGAACCTCGCCCGGCAGGAAATGTACTTCGACCACTTCTACAGTCTCGACGAACTGATCGAACGGATCGAAAACGTCACGGTCGAGCAATTGACCGAACTGGCCAACGAATTCTTCCAGACAGAATCAATTGCTGTGACAGTTCTGGGCAATCTCAACGGCCTGAAGCTGACCCGCGATCAACTCGCCTGCTGATCTCCAAAAATCCATCACGAACCAAGTAGGGACAGATGTCCTCATCTGTCCAGTCGAGCGAAGCTCGACGC
Source organism: Terriglobia bacterium (assembly GCA_963812835.1). Taxonomy (GTDB): domain Bacteria; phylum Acidobacteriota; class Terriglobia; order Terriglobales; family Acidobacteriaceae; genus JAIQFF01. Next base: position 1,647,701 of record CAWEWN010000002.1, on the reverse strand, counting down.
GGTGTGGGATGTGGCAAAAATTTCGCGGAGCTGCGCTCCGCCGGACAGATGAGGACATCTGTCCCTACTTGGTTCGTGATGGAACTACCGATTTTGCAGCGGCATGAAACACCGTCGCTGCAGGAAAGTTGCGCGTCACTCTCGAACATCATCATGATTCTTCGACGCGCCGTCCGCATCTAACTAGGCAATTGAGCAGAAAGCCTGGCGAGGTGATGATGCAAGAAGCCAGGGGGCTGCGGTGGATCGGAGGATGGTTATGGCACAGGTGATTGAGTTTTACATTCCGACGCGGTTCAAACCGAAAGTGAAATGGGTTCCCGTAGAACAGCGTGGAAGAATTATCGCGTTCCCCGCCGACTTGAAAAAGTCGGCGTAAAGAAACTGACACCGACGCCCGGCCCGCTCCCATGCGAGCCGGGCGTTGTTGTCTGTGCTCGAGCTTCACTCCAATCATCGCGTTCCCGTAAGCCTTTTGTTTGCAATCAATTAAACCGTTCGGCATCTTCTGGGCGTCCTTTGCGCCATGCTTCGCGCCCTTAGCGAAAAGAAACTGACCCAGTTGCCATCCGACTCGCCAGAAGCACTACTTTCGCTGGATTACAGAGAAATTTCGATGCATACTATGCGGCAGGCCCGTCTCCCCTGCGGGCGGGAGGGCTCGCACGTCATGCCGTTGCTGGAGGAGAAGCACGCAGTTGAGATCGTACCTTCGCTCGGGGATGATTCCGAAAGCAAGCAACGCCGCCAGATGCTGGTTGCACTGGCCCTGTTGTTGGCGGCATTAATCCTGGTCCTGATAAAAGACCGTGACTTCTGGTTTCCGCCGGACCTTCCGGCACAGTCGGAATCCGAACCCGTCGAAGAGCCTTCGTCCGATGTGAAGGCGCCATCCGAAACCGCCAGCACTGCGACGCCGCCGCAGCGGACCATTCATGCGCGGCCGAAGTCGAAGCCACACGCGCCGCCCCAGGCCGCCGAACCCACTCCTGCCCCCGCCTTGGCCCCGGTCGTGATGACCCGCGCCGTTCTGCCTCCGCTTGAAGTCGAGGTGGTGGCCGGGGACGAGCGGCGCACTATCCAGGCGACCTCAAATTCGGTCAGGGTAGATCTTCAGCCGCGAACGCCATTCACGGCCTCGAACTCCGTCCCCGGCGGTCCTTCTTCAGGACCGTCATCCGGATCTTCAGCAGGGTCAGCGGACTCGGGGGGCATAGCGGATGCCACAGCACGAGTTCATCTCTCGCCCGGCGCAGCTGACCTTCTCACCCGCCCGGTGCAGCCTAACTATCCTTTGCTGGCCAAGGAGATGAAGGTGCAAGGCGCTGTCGTTCTCGAAGCACTGATTGGACGAGATGGAAACATTCAGGATCTTCATGTGCTCAGCGGACCTACGATTCTTTCGACGGCGGCCCGCGAAGCAGTCAAGCAATGGCGCTTCCGTCCCTATTTGCAATCCGGTCAGCCCGTCGAGACCGAGGCCCGCATCACAGTAAACTTCACCATCTCGACGCAGTAAGGGAGCAGCCACTGATTTGGTGGATTCTCACGGACAACGCACAACAAATAATTTGATCCGTGTGAATCCGTGAAATCCGTGGCCAGTTTTTCCGGGAGCAGCCCACATGGCATTTGCGATCTCCAGCACAGGTTTTGAGAATGGCGGCGACATTCCCAGGAAATTCACCTGCGACGGCGCCGATGTCTCTCCCGCACTCTCATGGACCGAGCCTCCGTCTGGAACGGTGAGTTTCACTCTGATTGCGGATGATCCTGACGCCCCGTCCGGAACCTGGACACATTGGGTGTTGTTCGACCTGCCCGCAGCCACGACCACTCTGGCCGAGGGCGTCACGCGGATTGACGAACTGCCCGGCGGCGAGCGGCAAGGCCGCAACGACTTCCGCAGGATCGGTTACAACGGTCCTTGTCCGCCTCCGGGCAAACCGCATCGCTATTTCTTCAAGCTATACGCACTCAACGGAAAGCTCGATCTCAAGCCCGGCGCGAGCCGGCAGGAAGTAGAACAGGCGATGCAAGGCCTGCTGCTGGGACAAGCGGAGTGGATGGGCAAGTACCGCCGCTGATATCACTCTCTAGGGTGCCGGGCACGTCGGCTTCGGCTATGCCCGGCCGATAGCGCTTCGGCACGGACGTGTGAGACCGGGTCTCTGATCCGGTCGGGCCGAGCGAAGCTCGGCCAGGTCAGAGACCCGGCCCCACGCGGCTTGTGCCGATCATGCACTCACGGTCAAAATCGCGAAACCAGGAGAAGGCCACCGCCAACCGCGATCAAATCTTCCGACGAGGCAATGATCCAATCCGGCAAACGTGAGGTCTTTACCAGGCGGGCCCGCGCCTGATATCCCGCAAACGCGCCTATCGCTCCGCCCGCTCCGCCGAGTATCGCACCGGAGGCCAGGGAACCGCCGGTCGCGGCACACAGTGTCGCTCCCGAAAGCGCGCCCAGGACTACGCGACCGAACAAAGGGCCGGGCGAAGTCCGGCTGGGAATGAAGGGCAATTTATCGGCAACAAGTTCTCCCAGCGCCAGCGCGGAAAAACCGTATGTGGCAAGCGGGGATTCCACAAACACAAGGCGTGAACCTTTCAGATTGATCCACGCCAGATGTGCGGCCCAACAAACCAGCGCGGGGCCAGTCATCGAACGCAGACCGGTCACGAATCCGATCCCGAAAGCCAGAAGATAAACCAGGCTGGACTGCATCTCCAATTAGTGTTCTCCCCTATCGGGATTTCTTGATGTGGCGCACGCTGTGACCTTCCACCAGATGGAACAGTTCTTCCGCCAGATTCTTGGTGTGATCACCGGCGCGTTCGAATGCCTGCGCCATGAACAGCAGGTTGGTCACCTCGTAACTCCTGACCCCCGCGCCTTTTTCCAGGTACTGACGAAACACAGAATGGCAGACCTGGTCCATGTCGTAGTCCATCTTGATGACTGATTCCGCCAGTCCGAGATCGCGGCTCACAAATCCCTGATGCACTCGCACCAGCATTTCCTGCAAGACCTGCGCCATCTGGATCAGAATCGCTGATTCTTTCGAGTTCAGCGGCGCCGGCAAACCGTGAATTCGCTGCACTACGGACCAGATCAGGTCACCAACGCGTTCCAGATCAATCGTAAATTTCAGGCAAGCGAGCAGCTCCCGTGCCTCGGCCTCGGCCACCTGGGTCACGGCGCCGGGCGTGGCGTCATCAATCTGCCGCTCGATCTGGTCCAGCTCTTTTTCGCATTGCCGCACCGCCAGAAAAGCGATTCGTGAACCGGTTTCGATGTAGTCACGCGCGTTGAAAGCAGCGTCCTTGGCGATCAGACAGGCGCGCAAGGCAGTTTCGATCACCTGCTTGCTCGCTGCAGATTTTTCTTTGCGTGGTCGCTTCATGGGGGTGGAGATCGTGCGGTATCAGACACATCAAGGCTAGCAGACTCTCAACACCGGCGCGAGTACCTACTCGGTTTGCCTGGAAACACATTTCCGTTCAAACTGTCGCCATGGCAGCGTCCGTCAGAAAGAAGACGGATAAGTCTCCCCAGAGTCAGTTAGACGACTTACTCGACAAGTACACGCCCGAAGTTGCAGCCGCGGCTCGCCAATGCTTGAAGAAGATTCGAGCGCGACTGCCCGGCGCAACGCAACTCGTCTACGATACCTACAATGCCCTCGGCGTGGGCTTTGGTCCCTCCGAGAAAGCTTCAGACGTAATTTTCTCTATCGTGCTTTACCCGCGGTACGTCACTCTCTTCTTCCTGCAGGGAGTGGGCCTGCCCGATCCAGAACGACTGCTGCAGGGCGACGGCAAAGTGGTTCGGCACATCAAGCTAGAATCGCCGGCCGATCTGGACAAGCCAGCCATCCGAAAGCTGATGGCCGTTGCATTGAAAAGCGCAAAGCAGCCGATTGACAGCGCTGTTCCAGGCGATCTGATTATCAGATCGATCGCCAAGAAACAACGTCCGCGCCGTCCCACTTAATGTAGGCGCGACCGCCCGCGCTCGTGCCCTCATTTCAAATCCTGACTTATACTGGGCTGGCACTTCGGGCAACCAGCCCTGTTCGGAGATTCTGAGGTTTGACCGGCAACGTTCAGGCGGTGGAACTGGTTTTCCTGTTGCTGCTGCTCTTCGTGGTGGCGTTTGGAGCGCTGGCGCGAAAACTTCAAGTTCCCTATCCCATTGTTCTCGTGATCGCCGGAGGAGTGCTCGGGTTCGTTCCCGGAATTCCAAAAATCGCGCTCAATCCTGACATCATCTTCTTCGTCATCCTGCCACCTCTTCTTTACTCCGCTGCCTGGGTCACCTCCTGGCGCGAATTCTCCTACAACATTTTCAGCATTCTGCTGCTGGCTTTTGGTCTGGTCATTTTCACTGTGATCGGAGTAGCGCACAGTGTGCACTGGCTCTTTGCCGGGTTCGACTGGAAGCTCGGTCTGGTGCTGGGCGCGATCATCGCGCCCACCGATGCGCTCGCCGCTACTTCTATTGCGGAGCGCGTCGGGATTCCGAAGCGGATCACTTCACTGATTGAAGGCGAGAGCCTGGTGAATGATGCTACCGGCCTGCTGGCGCTCGAATTCGGCGTCGCGATGGTGCTGAAGAACGAGACTTCCACGGTCACCGCTGGAATTGCACGCTTGGCGTACCTGACGCTTGGCGGCCTGGCCGTCGGCCTGATTGTTGGATGGATTGCGGACTGGGTTGAACACCGCATCGATGACGGCCCCATCGAAATCGCTCTCAGCATATTGATTCCCTACGCCGCTTATCTTACTGCCGACCGGTTGCGCGCCTCGGGAGTGCTGGCAGTGGTGGCATGCGGACTCTATCTGAGCCGCCGGAGTTCTGAATTCTTTTCTCCCCAGGTGCGCCTTCAGGCCTGGGCAGTCTGGGAAGCATTGGACTTCATTCTCAACGGCCTGGTCTTCGTGCTCATCGGGCTGCAATTGCCTTACGTGCTGGCTGGAATTCACGACTACAGCCACCGCACGCTGTTTCTCTACGGCGCCCTTTTCAGCGCACTGGTCATCGCGTTGCGGATGTTCTGGGTATTTCCTGGCGCCTACATCGCTTACTGGACCCGGACCCGCTTGCTTCATCAAAACTACCCTTGCCCAACCGTGAAGGGCATTGTGACCCTGGGTTGGACGGGAATGCGGGGCGTAATCGCGCTCGCCGCTGCCATCGCGCTGCCCCAGACCCTGGCGGATGGCAGCCCCTTCCCGCAGCGCAACCTGATCGTCTTTCTCGCCTTCGCTGTAATTTTCGTGACCCTGGTCCTGCAGGGACTGACGCTTCCCTGGCTGATTCGACTGCTCGGTATTGCTGACAAGGCAGGCCCCAATGTCGAGGAGGAAACCGCGCGCCGCGAGATACTCGAAGCCGCGCTGGCATTTCTGGAAGGTGAGCGCGCGAAAGACTCTGGCGAATTCGATGCGATCTACGAGGACATCGCCGGACACTATCGCCATCGTCTCACCGACGTAATCGGAAAAGACGATACCGACAGCCACGAGCGCCCCGAACATCACGAACGCCTGTCCTATCTTTCGAGCGAGTTGCTTCGACTGGAGCGGAGGACCGCAGTGCGTCTGCGCAACGAAGGCCGCATCGACGATGAAACTCTGCGGCAACTGGAGCACGAACTCGACCTTCGCGAGGCCGGACCAGACCATGTGTGAAATAGTGGAGGACCGGCGTCCAACTACACGGATTCGACCAGCGGCAGTAGCACCTGGAAACAGGTGTTCCCGGGCTTCGAAGTCACGTTGATGCTTCCCCTGTGCTTTTTGACAATTCGCATCACCGTATCAAGCCCTAGACCTGTTCCTTCTCCTACTCCCTTGGTGGTGAAAAAAGGTTCGAAGATGTGGGGCAGTATCTCGGCAGAAATTCCCGGGCCGTTATCAGCAATCTCGACTGCGACGCAACGTGTCATCGCGGTAAGTTCGAATAATCAGCTCGCCTTTTCCGCCCATCGCGTCGATCGCATTATCAATGATGTTGGTCCATACCTGGTTGAGTTCGCTGCCAAAGGAATTCACCAGCAGAGGAATTTTGTTGTACTCGCGGTGCACGTTTATGCCTCGTTTGATCTTGTGATTCAGGATAGTGAGCGTATTTTCCAGACCCTTTACGATGTCGACGTTTTGCGCCTGGGTCTGGTCCATGTAGGTGTATTCCTTGATGGCGCGGACCAGGTCTGAAATTCTCGTCGTGCTGCTCTCGATTTCGATCAACAGGTTCGCAATCTCTGCCGAGGCCGCAATCCTCACCAGCGCGGCGCGGGCAACATCTGCGTCGAGGGTCGCGAACAACGACTCCAGCACCTCCGGCTTAATGCCTCGTTGCGCCAGGTCGGCCGCCAGTTGCCAAAGATCGCTCTGTCCATGACTGCGCAGAAGCGAATCAATCTGATCTTCCAGATCGCTGATGGCCAGCGTACCGAGCGCCGTTTCACTGGGCTTCAGGAATGAGGCTTCCAGTTTTTCGATTTCCGCTCTCTGCGCCGCAGTGAGATCGTGCCGTCCCAACTCCTGCGCGGCGTTCTTGATTCGATGCAGCGCTTCACGCAGCAGGCTGGTCGCCCGCGTGGCGGCAGACGCCGGATTATTCAGCTCATGTGCCAGACCCCGCGGACAACTTCCCCAAAGCAGCCAACCGGTCTCGCTGCTGTTCCAACCGCGTAACTTCGCGGATCCGGTCGGACATCACTCCCACCAAACGCTGGGTGAGTTCCGGCATCTTCTGGATCATTTCCGGAAACTTTGCGGCAGGAAATCTCAAGATGCGAGAATCCGTGACCGCTCGCCCGGTCAGAACGGACGTCTTCATCCTCGAGAAGGGAAGCACTCCGGTGACAGCCCCCGCCCCAAACGGAAGGACGACAGTTTCGCCGGCAAGTTCACCACGCACCTGAAGTTCCCCTTCCAGCACCACGATCGTCGAGTCAGTGGGCCCACCCGGACGTAAGTAAACATCACCCGCCTTCAGCTTGACCTCCTGGCAATGGCTGAGAAACCAGTCCAGTTGATCGTCGGGCAGACCCTGAAACGTTGGGACGCGCAGCAATTCTGATTTTTCGACCATGAACTCCTATACCTTGCTCAAATACTGGTGAATGAACTGCACCGCCACCGACCCTTCACCCACCCCCGAGGCAACCCGCTTGACCGAACCGTAGCGCACGTCGCCCACGGCAAAAATGCCGGGCACGTTAGTTTCGAGCAGAAAGGGATCGCGTTCGAGAGTCCAACCCTTGGGGTGTTGGCCGTCTCGTATGAGATCGGGCCCAGTCAGAATGAATCCGCGTTCGTCCCGCTCCACCAGGCCGGCCAGCCAGTCGGTCCGCGGCAGCGCTCCGATAAAGATGAACATCGAAGTAGCGGGAACACGGTCGATCTTGTTGGTGTCCGAACACATCACCGAAATTTCTTCCAGATGAGTCGCGCCGTGGGCTTCGACCATGCTGGCATGCGCCCATATCTGAATTTTTGGAGTCTCCTTGATCTGGTCAATCAGATACTGCGACATAGTTGCCGCCAGAGAATCGCCGCGCACCAGAATGACGACGCGCTCCGCATACTTGGCAAAGTTCATCGCCGCCTGGCCCGCTGAATTCGCGCCCCCAACAACGTAAACAATCTCACCCGCGCAGGAGAGCGCTTCGGTAGCGCCGCCGCCGTAGTAAACTCCCGCTCCCTGCAACCGCTCGATGCCCTCGGCCTCGAGCTTGCGCCACTGCACTCCGGTCGAGATCATCAACGCATGACATGAGATTTCATTTCCGTCCGCCAGTTTGAGAATCCGGTAGGAACCCTCGGTACGAACGCCGACTACCTCCAGGGGCGAAAGTATTTCTACTCCAAAACGCTGGGCCTGCACTACGGCGCGCCGCGCCAGATCACTTCCACTTAGCCCTGCAGGAAATCCAAGATAGTTCTCGATACGCGAACTCATTCCCGCCTGGCCCCCGGGCGCTTCCTTCTCGATCATCACCGTCTTCAGACCTTCCGACGCACCATAGACCGCCGCAGCCAGTCCCGCAGGCCCTCCGCCTACGATCGCCAGATCGTAAAAGTCGGTCTGCGCCCGCGTACGCAATCCTACTTTTTTTGCCACGTCCGCAGGCATGCTCTCCAGCAATTTGGTTCCGTCGGGAAAAAGCACAATCGGTAAGTCGGCAGCCTCCGAACCGAGCGCTTCCATGAGCCGTTTCGTCTCCGGATCGTTGGCCGAAATTTCCACGTCAATCCACTGGTATGGAACATGATTTCGCGCCAGAAAGTCTCGCAAGTCATACGACCGGGGCGACCAGCGCGTGCCTAAAACCCGTATACCCTCGAAAGTCGGGCGATAGGTCGCCTGCCAGTCATCAAGCAAATCATCCAGTTGCGGATACAAATGCTCCGACGGGGGGTCCCATGGCTTCAGAAAAAAGTAGTTGATGTTGGCCTGGTTGATCGCGCTGATGGCGGCACTCATATCGGTGTAAGCGGTCAACAACGCTCGCTTCGCCTTGGGAAATATCCGCATGCCCTGCTGCAGAAACTCCACGCCATCCATGCGCGGCATGCGCTGGTCTGCGAGCAGCAGTGCAACGCTGTCATTGCGCACCTTCAACTGCTTCAGCAGGTCCAACGCGCCTTCGGGAGAATCGCTCCCGATCACGCGGTATTCGGCCCCGTATTTCGAACGCAAATCGCGCTCGATCGACCGCAAAACGTCCGAGTCGTCATCCACACTCAATAAGATTGGTTTCGCCATAAATAATTCTCAGCTAGTAATTGGAGGTAATTCTAGACTTTCAAATGCTCGAATGGGAATTAGATGCAACGACTTCCGATTCGGGATCACGTGTTTTCCGGATTTCACGATTCGCGGGTGGCCCACTCAAGCCCGGTGTTGGCTTGAGTGGGGCGTTTTCAAAGCTGACAGAGTCTTCCTGCCGTAGTTTGTCAATTGTTACATCCCCACTCAAGCCAAAAGCGGGCTTGAGTGGGCCACCCGTTCTAACCCGCCGGCCAAGCCCGTTCGATCTCCCGCCCATGCTCAGCAATAATCGAAACCAAATCTTCCATCTGCTCATCGCTGACCGCCGGATTCATACAAGTAAGTTTCAAACACTGCCGGCCGCCGACGCGAGTGTGTCCAATAACGGCAATCCCCCGATCGAGCAGACGCTGCCGCAGCGCCGCATTCAAGCCGTCGGCATCGACTCCTGCCCGCGCTGGCAGATAGCGAAAGACGACGGTGCTCAGACTGTCACCATGAACCAGCTCTAGTGACGAAGTTCGCCGCACCGCGTCGGCGGCGCTAACCGCTAATGCAATCGTCCGGTCAATCATGGCGCCCAGCTTGCGGCGGCCCAAAAGTTGAAACGAAAGCCAGGGCTTCAGGACGTCGAAGCGACGCGAAGTCAGCAGCGACTTCGTCACCAGGTCGGGAATTCCCTGGGCTTCGTGCGCCTCCGGGTTGAGATAGTCCGCGTGCAACTCGAAAAGTTTGAAGTGACCGGCGTCCCGCAGCAGAAATGTACCCGCCGGAATCGGCTGCCAGAATAATTTGTGAAAATCAATACTCAGAGAATCCGCCAGCGCAATACCCTGCAGCTTGTCCCGATGCTGAGCAGAGAACAGCAGCACGCCGCCGTACGCCGCATCCACATGAAGCCACGCCCCAATCGAATGAGCGAGTGCAGCGATCTCAGGCAATGGATCCACTGAGCCAAAGTCGGTGGTACCCGCGGTCGCGACTATGGCGAATGGCAGCAGGTCCCGATCGCGCATCTCGTCGAGCGTCCGGCGAAGACTCTCCGGCCGCATTCGAAATGCATCGTCAACAGGAACTCTGACTACTGCATCGGTCCCCAGCCCCAGCTGCGCTGCGGACTTTTCCACGGTGAAGTGCGCCACCTCCGAGCACAGGACGCGCATCCGAGCCGCCTCTGGCGGTAGCCCCTGCTTTTGTGCCAGCCATTGGAAGCGTGATTTCAGAAAAGCATCGCGTGCCAGAAGCAAGCCCATGAAGTTGGATTGAGTGCCTCCAGTCGTGAAAGTCCCGCCGGCGCCAGCCGGCAATCCTGCCTCGGAGGCCAGCCACTGCACGAATTTCTGCTCCAGCATGGTAGCCACCGGCCCCAGATCAAACGAATCCAGCGATTGATTCATGGCGCTAATCACCGCCTCCGCAACCAAGCTCGCCAGCAACGGAGCACTATGCAAATGAGCGACACTATGGGGGTGACTGACCGCCAGGGAGTTCGAAATGAACCGACCTAACTGCTCAAAGACCGCGTCGGGCACGGCGGCTTCATCTGGTAGAAACGCAGGACTGATTAATGCCGAGAGGACAGCGGGACTCTTCCCGGAGTAGGGTTGCGCCGGAAAACAGGAGCTAATCAGTTCCGTGATCCGCGTCATCAGCTCCCGGTACAACAACTTGCTCTCCGGTGCGCTGGTCAGAAAGTCGGATTCGAACAAGTCAGGGCCTCGATGAAGAACGTTAAACCACCCGCCAAGCGGGCCATTCTATCTGAAGCAGGAGACCTCCTGCGGCGAGGCTGTCGGCACCCGCCTGAAAAAGTTAATTTTCCGTGAAATTTGCTTCCATTCGATTGACCGGGCTACAGGACGGAACTAAGCTGCCACCGCTATGAGCGATACCAATCTTGACGACCTGCGCCTGTCTTACAAATCGCCGTGGATGAATGGGTTGACGCCATTCGAGATGAAACCTGGCGTAATCCTGATGATAGGCTTCAGCGGCCCAACTCCGCAGTCAACGCTGCGTACGTTGTCCTGCGCTGCCGCGAACTAGTGCGGATCATAGATCAGCTCCAGGGTGACCCCTCCAAAGGGTTCGGTGTCCAAATAAACAGCGCGGCCCTTACCGTTTGCGGTTTTCCAGGAGGCCTCTTGCGATGGCGGCGCTCCACGAGCACTCATCAGCTTGACGGCCTCGTCCATATCTCTGACGTTCACCCCCAGGTGATGGAACCCTTCGCCGTGTTTCTTGCCGTACTCCACATAGACGTCCGGACCGATAATCTGCTGCACCCACTCGAACGGCGCGTCGCCGGTCCGGTCCCATCCGAGCCACATTTCGTATGTCCCAGGCTGGCCGCGATAGACGCGGTCGAGACTGACGTTGTGGTCAATTCGCGAAAAGGGTGGAAAGCCCAGGCCCGTAAAGTATGCGTCCACCTTTTTCACGTCGTTCACGACCCAGGCGAAATGGGTGATCTTGGTGAGTGGGTATTCGTTGCTGACAACATCGGCCGCGAGGGGGCGCGTGTCTGGTTGATCGATCAGGGCAAGTGTGTGTCCTCCGCCTTGAGCGGCCGTATCAAGATATGCGACCCGGCCTCGCCCGTTTGTGCCCTTCCAGTTGTCTTGGACCACCAGACCTACGCCTTTTGAGGCGAAGTACTTGACCTGGTCATCGAACTCCCGCGGCGAGCGGACGGTATATGCAAGGACTCGAATGCCGTCACCATGTTGGCGGAGGCCTTCGCTCCAGAACTTGCCTCCCTGCACAGGTTGAATCCATTTGATCTCGAGGTCGCCGATGTTAGCGGTCACCTGCTTCGCGGTCGCTGGGTCGGGTGTGCCGCGATAGGTCAGACTCGGAAAACTCACCACGCCGTCGCGGTGGATATTGTGGACACCGAGGCGTTGCCAGTACTCCACGACACGATCGAGATCACTCACGACCCAGATGACCTGTGCCACATGATGGTAGATGGCAGGATCCAACACTGGCGCTTCTGTCTCGCCGTCCTTTGCCGGAGCACGAAGCGGGCTGCTCAGCGCCACCGCGATTTCGGCAAGCAAAGTCAGGCCAAGAATGGCAGCGCACATCACGATGAATGGGGAAGAACGATTTTTTCTCATGGCGTTTTCCCCTGGCCTAGGACTTCAGCCGGACGTATGTGCTGTAGCTTTCCTTGTCGATGTTCATGAATGGACGCATCGAGATTGGCTTGGCGTCGGCCGAGTTTGCAATCAAGTCTCCGGCGGCATTGTTGGAGAGCTCAGAGCGCAGCAGTTCGGCGCTGTCGAAAGCGGGCTGCGAATCAGCAATCGCGAAATGGACCAGCGGCCCACGCATGAGCGCAACCAACTTGGGGTGGTTCTCGTCGACGGGCTCCAGCCGTAGGGGCATCGACAGTTCGAGTTCCACCCGGTCGCCATCCTTCCAGGTGCGGCGGACAGCGGCGAAGGTGCCGGGTTTCCCGGGATCGGCCACGCGCTTACCGTTTACGGAAAGCATCGGCTCGGACCCTGACCAAGCCGGAATGCGCACGTAGAGTGTATATTCCGCGGCGCGCGTACCTGAAACCTGAATTTGAATTCTATTTTCAACGGGATACTTTGTCGTCTGCGTCAGGCTGTATTTTCCCTCTCCGTCAGTCCAGCGGACTACGGAAGGAGTAAACAGGTTGACGTAAACCCCATCCGCGCCGCGCAGGTAGGCGCTGATGTGGTAATCCGCGGCCAGTTGCGGGAAGGTGCCTGAGCAGCAGGGCCACTTGTCCCGGTGCCAGCCCTTCTTGCCGGTGGTCGCATAGTCAGAGTAGTAGAAGGATGTGCCATCGGCCTGAATGGGCCAAGCGCCCAGAATCGTGTTGTAGAGCACCCGCTCCATGCTGTCCCCATAATGCGAGTCCTTGGTCACGCGCAACAGGTAGCGCGTAATTTTGAAGTGCCCATAGGCACCGCAAGGAGTTTCAAAACTCGCGTGCGTGGATGCAAGGCTGTTGCCCAGTTGTCCGACACCGGGTTCGCCAAAAGCCTCATCCGGTCCCCAGCCGCCGGTAGCGAAGCTCTGCGTGGTCTGCAGCATGCGGAACGCGTTCGTGGCTGCGCGCAGATGCATTTCGCTGCCCAGCGTGATATAGGCCTGCATGGCGGAACTGAAGGCGTTCACATGGCTATACGCATGTTCGAAGGGAAGCACATTGTTGCCCTGCGAAAGCGGGCCGAAGTAAGTGTCGTCTTCGAGATAGCGTTTGCCCAATTCACGATAAAAAGCCTTGCCGCTGCGCTGGTAGGCAAGAAAAAGATTTTCCGGAAGCGTATAGGACTCGTCCCATGTGTAAGAACTGTCCTTGTGCGGGCGAGAGCGTTGCTCCGCGCGCGAGAGCGCCTTTTCCGGCAGATAGGCGACCATGGCCCGAGTCAGCTTTTCATGCGTCTCCATGGCCAGCGGCGCCTGGGTGTACTCATAGGCGTCAATCAAGCCACAGGAGAGCTTGTCATAGGTGTAGGCGGGCAGTCGGTAGTCGACGAAGAATTTGGCCTGGGCATCAAGCGTTTCAGCGTATCCCTTGACCAGTCGATGGACCTTGGCGCGCGTTGCTTCTGATCCCGTGACCGCGCAGGCGCGTGCGAGACCTGAGACATATTGTCCGAGCGTATGCCCGGCGATGAAGCCGTGAAAATCGTTGCGAGTCAAACTGAAACCAGTGAGATCGTACCAGCCGCCCATATCCTCTCCCGGCGCGGGCAGACCGGCCACCTGGCGGAACACCTTCAAAAGGCGGTCATCGTCGAGATTCAGGAAACGGCTATGATTTTCGTCGAACTGGCGCTTCATCGGGCCATCGAGCAACTCGACGTCAGAATAAGGAAAGGCAGAAAGTGGCGGCGTGACGGCAACCTGGCCCCGACCATCGGCAGCCCACGACGGTAGGACTCGAGCTGCATAGCCACCGGCGGTTGCGGCCGTAGTGGCTTTGAGAAACGTCCTGCGACTGAGATAGGTGGCCATAGGCTCCTCCTCCGGCAGCTTTGAGAAATCGTTTACCTGCAGAAAGTACGCAATCGGGAGGGCCTTGTCAATTGCCATCTACCTCGGTTTGAAATGGACAAACAGGCTATCGGAATTTCTCTTTGTGGATGATTCCCGCTCCTTCGCGAATGGTCACTAACTGGTCAGCGGCCACGTTCGGGATCGTCTCGGTCGTGCCATTGGTCCAGCGAATGGTCAGGTCAGCGACGGTTTCGGCGCCGAGTCCAAAGTGCAGGCGACGGTCGTTGGCGGAGTAGAAGCTGGATTGCGCAATCACTTCCTGCGCCTGACGCCTGGTCCCGTAACGAGCGACAACGCGCGTGCCGATGGCGCTGCGATTTGTTTTTACTCCGATCAGTAGGACCTTCAGCCAATGGCCGCCGCTTGAAACGTCATTGCGCAGCAAGGATGGCGGCTCGTTCATGTTCATCACCAGGATGTCCATATCGCCGTCGTTGTCGAAGTCCCCGAAGGCACAGCCGCGGCTGGAGTGCGCTTCCGAAACGCCGCTTCCGGCGTCCTCGAGCAATTCCTCGAATCTACCGTCGCCCAAGTTACGGAACACGAGCCGCGGAGTGCGGAAAGGATAAGCGGGGAGCTTGCGCTCTACTTCGGGATAAACACTTCCGGTGACAACGAAGAGGTCGGGGAATCCATCGTTATCCAGGTCAACCATCCCCGTGCCCCAACCCACATATCGGGTTTCAACTCCCAAGCCAGAGCGGATGGTGACATCGTCGAAGTTTCCTTTTCCATCGTTGCGGTAGAGGACATTAGTATCGTCGGCGAAGTTGGTCTTGAAGATATCCAGATTGCCGTCGAGATCGTAGTCGCCAACTCCGACCCCCATACCGGCCTGCTCCAAACCGTCTTCACTCAGAGCAACACCACGCTCCAGGCCCTCCTGGCGAAACGTTCCATCATGCTGGTTCCGGAACAGCCAGCTCGGCGTGGAATCGCAAGCGACGTAAATGTCGGGCCATCCATCGTTGTCATAGTCCGCGGCTACTGCCGTCATGGGATAAGAGCCGGAGGCTGTAGAGACGCCAGACGCCTTGCTGACGTCGGTGAAGGTCCCGTCGCCGTTGTTGTGAAATAGTTGCACGAATCCGGTGGGCAGACCGCGCGGACCGCAATTCACGGAGACGCCCTTCCAGGTGCAGTAAGAGTTCTCACCCGGCTTGGGCAGCTTCTCAAGGGTAGTGTTGAGATAGTTGGCCACGAACAGATCCAGCCGCCCGTCGCGGTCGTAGTCCACCCAGGTACAACCCGAGCCGTACAATACGGCCACCTGGCTAAGTTTGGCTTTTTCGGTTACGTCGGTGAAAGTTCCGTTGCCGTTATTGCGATAGAGAACGTTATTGCCATAGTAAGTAATAAAGATGTCGTCGAAGCCGTCGTTGTCGTAATCGCCCACGGTGACGGCCGAGGCCCATCCGGCGCGGAGCAGCCCGGCTTTTTCAGTTACGTCGGTAAACGTTCCGTCGCGATTATTTTTGTACAGGCGGTTGGTCGTGCCCGGTGGCGCGCCTTCCAGGCGAGTACCGCTAAGAACAAACAGATCGACCCAGCCATCATTATCGTAGTCAATGAACGCCACGCCGCACCCGACCACCTCGATGATGTAGCTCTTGCTGTCAACTCCACCGTAAATAGTCGGCTGCGTAAGGCCCGCCTGCTTCGCGACATCGGTAAGACGCGAAAGGAAGGGACGCCCGGAAGGCTTCCCCCGAGGCTGCGCCTTAACATTTCGCGACGAAATTCCCTGGCCGAAAGCGGCCCCCACCATGGCGCCTCCGGCCGCGGCGGCCATAGTGGTGATCATCTTGCGGCGAGTGATTCTTGTTCGACTCATGGGACTAGTTCGATCGCTTTCAGCGTCTGGCCGGCTTTAATATCCCCATCATTATCAATATCCCCGAAAGCAGCGTCGCGGCCGGCCTAGGGTATTTGAAACGCGTCGCCAGGAGCCACCCGCATGAAGAGTCCAGATTAATTCCGCAACAGCAACGGTGGTTAGAGGTATCGCAGATTAGGCGATGTCTTCTCGATGGTGTCCATCATGTGGGACTGGGCGACGAAGTTGCCATCGTTGTCGTAGTCGAAAACCCGGCGCTGGCACTCCATGCTCCGCCAGCGAGTCCAGCAGTCTTCGTGACATCCGTGAACGTGCCGTTTCCGTTGTTATGGTAGAGGGTATTACCTTCGTAGCCCGTTGGGTTTCAGGTCCCGCTCCCAGCGCCCGTCATCTTTGAGAACCTCCGCCCCGGGAGCCTGGACCCGTCTTGTAAATGAGGGTGTGCCTCGATTGGGAAAATGGCATTCCTGTGTAGCTATCTGCGTCCGATCAAAGCTATCCACCCCACTGGATGACCGCGTAAGAACGGGCCGGCACTTCGAACTTCGCTCGTCCTCCTGCGATCGAAGGTTTGTCCAACGTGCGCGGAACTACACGTTGCGGCGCATCGAAACTGTTGAAGGCTTTCAGATCGTCGCCGGTCAGCAGGACCGAAGACAGTGTCCGTGCCGGCGCCTTGTCCTGCCAGTTGATCTCAACCGTGTGGGCCTTCGACAAATCACGATTCAAAACGAAGAGAGAAACTTTTCCGCTCTCCGGTTCCGTGGTTCCGGCAACGTCCAGGTAAGGGACCTGGCCCATTCCGCTCACTTCATAGCCAGGAGAATCCACCAGCAGGTTAAGCACCGAACCGCGCGCGAATTGAAGGGCCCAGCTGTACGGATAATAAATCGTCTGCCGCAGCATGCCGTTTGAGTTGGTCATGATGGGAGCGATCACATTGATCAGTTGGGCCAGGCATGCCAGCTTCACCCGGTCGGCATTGCGAATCAGCGAATTGATGAGCCCGCCCACCAGCAACGCATCTTCGAGGTTATATACCTCTTCCAGCAAATGCGGAGCGTCCTGCTCGTGCCCGTTCACCGCGTCCCCGCTGCGGGCCCGATACCAGACGTTCCATTCATCGAACGAAAGCCACAGTTTTTTCGGTGAACGCTTGTGGCCGCGTACCAGATCGCAAACCGCAACCGTCTCCGCGATCTGCCGTTCCATGCTCAGATTCATGGCCAGGAATTTCGCGCTGTCCCCGCCAGTGTCCTCGGCTGTGTTGCCAAAGTAGCGATGCAAGGAGAGTCCATCTACATAGTCGTAGCACTGCTCCAGAACTTCACGGTCCCACTCCAAATATGTGGGCATAAAAGGACCGCTCGACCCACACGCAATGAGCTGAAGGGAAGGATCGACGTAGTGCATCTGTCGCGCCGCATCCTGCGCTTTGAGTCCGTATTCCGTGGCCGTCATGTGTCCGATCTGCCAGGGCCCATCCATCTCGTTCCCCAGACACCAGTGTTTTACTTTGTATGGTTCTGCAAAACCATGCTTGCGGCGGAGATCACTCCATTTCGTGCCCTTTTCCACATTGCAATATTCCACCAGGGCGGCAGCGTCCTCGGCGGTCCCAGTGCCAAGATTCAAACCCATCAGCGGTTCGGTCCCGACGGCTTTGCACCACATCATGAATTCGTTAGTGCCAAACTGGTTGGAGTTGATCGAATTCCACGCTTTATCGAGGACCCGAGGCCGGTCCTGCTTCGGACCAACGCCGTCGAGCCAGTTATAACCGGAAACAAAATTTCCTCCCGGATACCGGACGATGGGAACGCCAAGTTGTCGTATTTCGTCCACCACATCTTTGCGCAGGCCGTTGGAGTCCGAAAGCTTGGAGCCGGGATCGTAAATCCCCTCGTAGATGGCGCGGCCCAGATGCTCGAGAAACGAACCAAAGAGGTTGCGGTCAAGGGGAGCTATGGTTCTCCGCGAGTCCACATAAACTCGAACTACTTCGCTGGGATTGGATGTCTGCGTCTGGGCAGACAGGAAGCGGCCAAAAGCTAAATTTGCCGAACAAGCGATTCCAGCGGTGGAAACTTGACGCAAAAAACGTCGTCGATTGGATGAAAACATGTTGTCATCTCCTCACGCGTATTGCGCTACAGAAATCCATTTAAGAGGTGGATCGTGTGCACCGGGGAAATTCCGAGTCGAAAGCGGATTGAGATGCTCGACCTCCCGCAGATCGAATCCATGCATAACAACCCAGGGCGCGAAGCATAGTAATCGTTTACTAGATTTTGCGCCAGAGTTTATTGCACCGACATTCTCCCTCACCGGGAAATACGACCAGATTGTGCCACCCCTCTACAGTCAGGAGCCAGCCGGTTTGATCCTGACTGCAGAGGGTTGCCGAAATCCCTCAGGACACCCGTCTTTTCTCGAAAAGCCGACCTGGCCTCAGCGATGTTGAGATTTCTACTTGAGAAGTGTCCACCACAGCTGGGCGCTTGAAAGAATGGCTCCTCAGGTAGACTCGAACTTACAACCCTTCGGTTAAGAGTTGCAGGGAAGCCCATTTATACCCATGACTTTGGCTGTCTGTGAACTACACGAATCAGCCATCTATGCACCCCTTCATGGCACGGCCAAGTGCTGCCGATTACTACCATTTTCTGCCAGGGGTCCCCGGTATTTTCCCCGGGATGGATCTGCCTGTCCAAAAATTGGACGCTTTTCCGAGAGTAGCCCTGGTGAAAGGTTGTCCAGGCCCCAAGGCATATGCGCTGGTCACGCTCTCTCAAGAACGGTGAGCTATCCGGTATTTCTCCAACACTTCATCGCGGGAGACTACCCCTTCCAGCTTCCCGAAATCGGCGCGATGCACCACCGGAACGAACGGGACCTGATAGACATAACGGAGAGCGGTTTCAAGTGTGTGATCGGGATGGAGGTAGGGTAGAGGCGGAGTAACCAGCGCCGAGCCTAAGGTCATTTCTCCTTTGCCTTCGCCGACGAGACGTTTCAGTGTCTCGGCAGTCACGCTTCTCCAACCACTCGGGCTCAATCGCACTAAAAAGTCTCCGGGCAAATCTTGTATGCGTTGTAACGCCTGGTCCACTGGGTCGCCGCCGTTCAATATTGGAGTAGGAGCGGCCTTCATCGCATCTTCTACGCGCAGCACTGCCTGGTCCCGTTGTTCTTCGAGCGATGGCAAGTCGAGGCCATCCTGGCGAGTGAGAAGGTCGAAAATCGGCGTAGTCTGCAAAGCCCGGGAAACGACGTACGCCAACGTATTGGCCACAATCACGGGCACGATGATGGAATAGTTGCCACTGACTTCGAGCACCATGAAAACCGATGTCATGGGCGCGCGGAGGAATCCCGCGAATAGTACCCCCATGCCTACCAATGCGTAAGTGCCGGTGGACCCGGTCAACGCCGGATAGAAGTGGCGTTCCAAACCACCGATCGCGCCTCCCAACATGGCCCCGATAAAAAGGGTGGGAGCGAACATTCCACCCGGCGTGCCAGTGACGAATGACAAAGTAGTAGCGACAATTTTCAAAACAGCCAGAAGAGCCAACATCTTCCAGGTGAACTGGTCGTGCATGGCCTGGTCTATGTATTCGTAACCCGCCCCCATCACCTGGGGAGCGCCCAGAAATCCGATCAAGCCGATCACTACAGCGGCCAGTAGCGGTTGGAAATATCGTGTCCAGCGCGGCCAGGCGCGCAGGCGCGGCCGCAAATATGCAATGGCTTTGGCAAAGACTACTGCGGCAAACGCACCCACGATGCCCAAAGTCGCGTAGGCCAGCAGCTCGGCAGGCTGCACCAAGCCAACAGCAGGAATCCGAAAAAGAGGTTCAGCACCCAGAAACCAGCGCACGACTACTACGCTTGAGACCGCCGAGAGGACAACGGAACCTAGTATGCCCGCGCTCCAGCGCCCAATCACTTCTTCGATAACGAACAGGACCGCCGAGATGGGTGCGTTAAAGGCGGCGGCAAGCCCTGCTGCAGCTCCCACGGGTGCCAGGAGACGCAGGCGCTCACGCGAAAGATCGAGACGCCGGCCGAGTACTGAGGCCAGGCTGGCGCCGATTTGTAGCGCCGGGTCCTCTGGGCCCAGCGACTGTCCGGAACCAATCGCCAGTGCAGCCGTTATGAATTTCCCCACCGCGGTGCGGAATGGAATGTAGCCGTTGTAGATGTAAAGAGCGGCTTTGGTTTGGTTGACGCCACTACCGCGCACTAGCGGAAAAACATGAATCACCAGAAAAGCCACCACCAGACTCGTGACCGCGGGGGCGGCGATCAGGCGCCAGCTATGGGGCTCAGGAACAGGGCCGAGCAGCCAGATTTTGGTCCAGTCGATGGCCAAGCGAAAGCAAACGACCGCTAGCGCAGAGAAAACACCGATGAACACAGCCAGCAACAGGAAGAACCACTCTTCCCGGGTGTTGTTGAGACTGAACCAATATCGATTTGCGATTTTCGGATCAGAGGGGTCGTCTTCTTCCGGCGACTCGAGAATTGACTTTGGACTTGGGTAATCGGGTGCACGGGTCATCGTTCAACACCGGCATGATCTTGCGAAAGCAGCAACAAGGCCTGGTCCGCACCCTCGGGTGTACCGCATACCAACTCGGTTTGCTGTTCGATACTGTAAGCCAGATTCATCAGTTCGTCCGGCAAGTGCTGGTCCGGCGAATCAGAATGGGGTCCGGACAAGCTCGACAACTTCGGTTTCATTTCCAGCCATCTGGCCTTTAGACGCGGCAAGTCATCCGAAGAAGATTGCCCACTTAGATCAATTCCGCGGCTCTGCGCGCAACCGTCCAGCCGGTCGCCCGCGCTAAGGAATGCCGCAAGGAGGCGACGATTACGCTCGGCATCAGAGATGCGTGGCGCAAATGGGTCCAATTCTAAAACTCGGCCAGCGGTCTCCAGTAGGCGATTGGCCGACACGTTCTGAGGATCGGCGCGGACTGCCTCCTGCAGGTAACCTTGAGCGGTGCGAAAACGCCCTAACTGGAATGATGCCTGAGCCGCGCCCAACAACGCATCTTGGCTATGACTGTCGGTACGCAAGGTCTGCTGATATTGCACGAGGGCATGATCATAGTCCTGTGCGCGTACAAAAAGATCGGCGGAACGCAGGCGCAGACCGGGGTCGTTTGGCGAAGCCGAGGCCATATTAATGATCTCAGCTTGTGCCTGGGGATAGGCTTTGTGCTGCAACAGAATTTCGATCAATTCGAGTTGCGCGTCTCGCCGTTTGGTTTCCGCATCGCTTGGCCAGACGCCGTAGATTGCATTGTGGTAATACTGAATAGCCTTGTCGAGGACGTTCTGACGCACAAACAATCGCCCCAAAGCCAGATTTATGGCACCGTCCTGCGGAGTGCGCTCCCATAATCGGATGAGATAGGTTTCGGCCTCGGCGGTCCGTCCGGAGTCACGGAGGGTACGCGCCAGACTCAGTTGATACTGAGAATTATCGTGGCTGTAGCTGAGCGCGGCCCGAAATGCCCCCAGCGCCGCCTCTGGATGGCCCTCACTCTGCGCTTTCATCCCACGGTCATACAGATGACGTGCCAATGCCTCTTCCTGCTGGTGAAACCGGTTCACCATGCGATTGACTCCGGCGAACGCCAGCACAGCCAAGACGAGCAAAAACAATAGGATTACGGGGGGGCGGCGTGTGATGGCTTTCAGGGCAATCTTCATGACAACAAGACAAACATTTATTCTAAATCAATAGAGATGGCGTGGCCGTGGCAAAGAGCACTTGTCCCGTGCAACGCCTGAGTAGCATGTCCTAGTGAAGGCTGGTTATCGCCAAAGGGCAACAATCAATCCTCCGGCCACGATGAATCCCCCACCCACCAAGACAGGCGGTGTCGGAAAGATACCGAAGAAGACAAAGTTGGCCATCTGGAAGACGACGAACAATGTCGCTACGTACATTCCCGTGACGGTCGCAAATTCTACGGGAGCCATATTGAGCGAAGTCCCATAGAGACCGAGCAGGATGAAACCGCCTAAGAAAAGGCCGATTCGCGTTGTTAAAGATGAATGATGCAGCGCAACACGTACAATAGCGTCGCCCGACGCTTCGAGGATCGTGGCCAAAAGCACGAACAAGAAAATCTTCATGCGCCATGCTCTCAGGCCCCTCAGTTGAGGCGCAAGGTGTAATCCAAAGTCCCCCCTTGACGCGCGATGTAAGCCACGATGGTAAGAATGGCGGCGCGATTTGGGCACTTCTCTTTGAACGAACTGCGGAGAGCGGTGGAGAGCGTCAGCGGGAGGTGAATTCAGGCGCAGTCCCCGGTATTTCCCCCGGTATCGGACTCGTCTTCTGTGAGGGGACGAACTAACTGACTGAAAGAAATGGCTCCTCAGGTAGGACTCGAACCTACAACCCTTCGGTTAACAGCCGAATGCTCTGCCATTGAGCTACTGAGGAGTGTGGAGGGGCGCGTCCGACGGACGCGTCGCCTGCGCTGTCGTTATTTATATTAGCATCCGGGCGGAGTTGCTCAAAACTGGTCGAGTTCGAATTTTGATAACCTAACCCCTGGCGCCCGTATACGTCTGATTCTGTGAGGTGCTTTATGCCAGGAGGTTCTCGTTTGCTCTGGATCGTTGCTTGCCTTTCCCTGATGGCCGCACTGGCATTGGCGGAGGACAACTCCGCTTCCACTTCGACCCCGCCTGCCGGGCCGCCCAAGGCCAAGGTGGATGTCGTCGAAGAGACTCTTCATGGCCACAAGATTGCCGATCCTTACCGCTGGCTGGAGGACGCCAGCAGCCCGGACTCGCAGGAATATGTGCGGGCGGAGATGGCATACACCCGCAGCCTGCTCGATCCGCTGCCGGGGCGCGACCGCATCCATGAGCGGCTGGCGCAGCTGCTTTCGATCGGCACCATCGGGACGCCGCAGGTCGCGGGCCCCTACTTCTTTTATATCCGGCGCGAGGGCACGCAGAACCAGCCGGTGCTTCTGGTGCGGGAAGGTCTGCATGGCAAAGACCGCACGCTGGTGGACGCGAACCAGATGTCCGCCGACGGCACGGTCGCGCTCGACTGGTGGTTCCCTTCTGACGACGGCAAGTACGTGGCTTACGGCACCTCGGCCAGCGGCTCCGAAAACAGCACGCTGTATGTGATCGAAACCGCCACCGGCAAGCTGCTGCCGGACCAGATCGGGCAAACCCGCATCGCCCAGGTCGCCTGGAAGAAAGACAACTCCGGCTTCTATTACGGACGCAATCCCAAGAAAGGCGACGTCCCCGAGGGCGACGACGTCTACTACCTGCACATTTTCTATCACGCTCTCGGGATCCGATCCGAGCAAGGACCCGCTGATCTGGGGCGAAGGCCGCAAGAAAGAAGAGATCCTGGTCTCGCAGCTGCCCGACGACGATGACCGCTGGCTGCTGCTGACCGCGTATCAAGGCTCGGCCGGCAAGAACGAACTTTTTCTGCAGGACCTGAAAGCCGGAACGCCTCCGCTCGAACTCACCAGCGGCAAGGATTTCCACTACAACGGCGAAATTTTCCGCGGCAAGATTTACATCACCACCAATGAAGGCGCGCCCCACTTCCATCTCTTCGTGGTGGACGCCGCCAATCCCGCCCGCGCCAACTGGAAGGAAATTATTCCGGAGAGCGAAGGCATTCTTCAAGGCACCGGCATCGTGGACGGAAAAATCCTGGCCCAGTACGAGCACAACGCCAGCTCGCAGCTCAAGCTTTTCGATCTCGACGGCAAGCCGCTGGGCGACATCGAGCTTCCGGGAATCGGCTCGATCGCCGGCCTCGGCGGCCGCTATGACCGCAAGGAAGCTTTCTTCGGATTCCAGTCGTTCACCGTGCCGCCGTCGGTCTACCAGGTAGAACTGGCGTCGCGCAAAACTTCGCTGTGGGACAAGGTGGCCACGCCCGGCATCGATCCCTCGGCCTATGAAGTGGCCCAGCTCTGGTACACCTCGAAGGACGGCACCAAGGTCCCGATGTTCGTCTTCCACAAAAAAGGACTGGCGCTGAATGGCAAGAACCCGACGCTGCTCACCGGCTACGGCGGCTTCAACGTAAGCCTCACGCCCACTTTTTCCGGCGGACGTTATCTATGGCTGGAGCACGGCGGCGTCTACGCCGTGGCCAACCTGCGCGGCGGCTCCGAGTTTGGCGAAGACTGGCATCGCGCCGGCATGCTGGACAAAAAGCAAAATGTTTTCGACGACTTCATCGCCGCCGGCGAATTCCTGATCTCCGACAAGATCACCGACAAAGATCACCTGGCCATCCAGGGCGGATCGAATGGCGGCCTGCTCATGGGCGCCATGATCACGCAGCGTCCTGACCTGTTTCGCGCCGTGGTCTGCCAGGTCCCGCTGCTCGACATGCTGCGCTACCAGAATTTTCTGATCGCCAAATTCTGGGTCCCGGAATACGGCTCCGCCGAAGACGCCAAACAATTCGACTGGCTCTACGCCTACTCGCCCTACCATCACGTAAAGCCGGGCGCGGAATATCCGGCAATCATGTTCATGACCGCAGACAGCGACAGCCGCGTCGATCCCATGCACGCGAAAAAAATGGCAGCGCTGATGCAGGCCGAAGCCGCGAATGGACGAAGCCGCGAGCGTCCAATTCTGCTGCGCATTGACAGCAAAGCCGGCCACGGCCAAGGCAAGCCGATCACCAAGCAGATTGAAGATGGGACGGATGTTTATTCGTTTCTGTTTTGGCAGTTGGGAGTGAAACCGTAAGGCGTAATCCGTAGTCGCGGACGGTGGCCCATTCAAGCCCGATTTTGGTTTGAGTGGGGATGTTCATATCTCCCAACTCTGTCATCCCGACCGTAGCAGATCACCGCGAGAGCGGTGATCCGCGGAGTGGAGGGACCTGCTGTTTAGTCTTGGCATCAGACTCCCGAGGATCGGTTCGCAATAGACGACACGAAAAAACGAAAAAGTGCGGGAAGACTTTGTGCAGCGGTAGAACTGCCCCACTCAAGCCAAAACCAGGCTTGAATGGGCCACCCGCCTAGACCGTTTAGACGCGTTTCTCCGTCAGAGGCCTTAGGGCGGGTGGCCCACCCTTCATCCTCGAGACGGGCTTCGCATTGCCCTTCTCCGCCTCGGGTGCATCGATGGTCTCCGTCACCCACCCTTTTCGCAGAGTGCGCGAAAAGGATGGGGCACCCCTTCCCCTCACCTCCTTCTACTCACCCCTTCTACTCTTTTGTCCGGCGGATGGTTTCGGTTAGCGGACGGGTGGGCCCGTTCCTGACTTGTCGCTACCGACCTTGGGGGTGCCCTACCCTTTCGCGTTTGGTGCGAAAGGGTGGGTGCGGGCGCCTATCACTCAAGCCGCTGGAGGCCGAATCTTCAATTCAAGCACCTGGCAGTCGTTGATCCGTACCGGCCCCGCTTCTCCGAAGGCGTAGTTGCGAAAGCTGCTCCACGCCCACTGCTCGGGCTGGATGACCAAGCCTCGTTTGACCGGATTCCGGTGCATGTAGCGGAGCTTTTCGATGCGCTTGTGCTCTGTCCAGACATTGAAATCGTAGAAGCGGCGCTGCCAGATTTCTCCCGCCGCCCGGGGAGATGCGGAACGCTGCTTTCGCAATTGAGCCAACACCTGGTGGGCAAAGCGCTGCTTCAGCACCTGCATCGCGATAGACGGCGTAGTCTCTTGCGATTCGCTGATCAGCAGATGGAAGTGTTCGGGCATGACCACGTATCCCAGCACAACAAAGCGGTGCCGTTGTCGGACTTCTTCCAGAATGCTGAGGAGCAGGTCGCGACGATCGGCGGTGCCCAGGAGCGGGAGCCTGTCGGTAGCAACTGCAGGTGATGAAGTGCAGATCGTGGGCGCCGTAATAACGTTTGAGGCCGCGCGGCATGACGGAATTCTGAGACAGTCGGAGGACTTTTGTCTGTGATGGTCGTCACACTCCCACCCTTTTCGCAAAGTGCGCGAAAAGGATGGGGCACCCCTTCGCTCGCGCTCGCTCTGGGTCCGGTGAATCTGTCGCCCTCCGCTTCGCGGCTGTGGTGTCAAGGGGGCCGGGGGTGGGGATTTCCTGCAAACTCAGGATTCGAGGGGAGAAAGAAAGTTGGCAGGCGTGTCCCATTTGAGGTGTCCGGCTCGGTATCCTAATAGATAGAGACAAAGTGTGGCGCGCCTCTCGGGCTGCGCCCTTTTTTGTCTTCAGAATGGGCCTGAGGCGGCTATGAAAAACTCGGAGTTCGCAATCGGCGGGGTCTTGGCCGGGCTGACTGGCGTGGCGGAAGATGACGCTCGTCCAGCGCGCCGCATGACTTCGAAGCGCACCGGGGAAGTGTCGGAGCTGGCGCTGGCGTTGAAAGCGAGGACGATGGGTTTCATGGTGGCCAAGCCCTGGGGAGACAGTGAACTCTATGACCTCTTACTGGGGTGGGGGACGCGGCTGTGGCGGGTGCAACTGAAGTGCACGCGGGTGATCCGTTCACGGGGATACGAGGTCCAACCCATTCATAGTGTCTACGGCAAAGGCAAGATGGCTTATGGCGCGAGGGAGATTGATGCGCTGGTGGTGCACATTCCGCCTTGCAATGCCTGGTACGTGCTGCCGTCGAAAGATTTTGTGGGATCGAAGTCCCTGCGGTTCTATCCGGACATTGAGTGCAAGGGCGCGCGGTGGGAGAAGTATCGCGAGGCCTGGGACTTGTTGCGGAGCGAAGCGGCGGCGGGTCCGGAATAGAAACGAGCTTGTGGCCCTGCGTTTCGTCGCCTGCATTGGTAGCGTCGGATTTCCGTCCAAAGGGAGTAATACGAGCTTTACCCGATTGAAAGGTTACCGTCTCGTGGTGTACACCTGTTGCCATTGGCGATCGGGGCAGCGCGCTGCCGTTTGGAGTACACCATGAGCATTCGCATCGTTCTGTGGACTTTGTGTATGGCTGTTGCCGGTTTTATGTTGGTGGGAAGGACGCCCTCCATCTCCAGCGTTACCATCCTTGGCATAATTACTGGGGCCGCCATCGGAATGGTCCTTGGGATCATGTTCACTCACAGAGCCAGACGCAAACATACTTTGCAATTGCATTGAGTGGCGCATTTCGGAGCGGGTGAAATTTTGGGGCCGGCGGTGGGGATGCGTCTGCGCTGCGACATGCCCTTTAGCAGCTCTCAAATGCGAAGGACTTCGCAGTTTCTTTCACCCCTTCGGGGCTCCGCGCTTGCCTTGCTTTAACCCAGGGCTTGCGCCCCTTCGGCAAGCTCAGGGCAGGCCCTGGGCTCTAATCTCCCGCCGCTTCGCGGCTAATTAGAATTCGAAGTAGCCTCCGACGGCAGCGCGCCGCGGGATGCTTTCAGATTCGCCCGACGGGAGCAGACCCGCCACCCCTCGGAGATTTTCCCAGGCAGCCTGATTCAGGGCGGGGTCGGCGCCGACCAGGTCGCGGATCATGTTCCATGCGGCCAGATTGAGAGCGCCTTCCGGCGGCGGTCCCATGGCCAGGGAGACAGAGCACTGCGGACAGAAACAGATGCGCTGCGACGACGACTTTTGCCGCGGCCTTATTCCTACCGTTTGCGCGAACATGTACACCGCGACGGATTTGTGGCCGACTTCGATCTCCCGGTTGCAGCGCAGACAAAACAAATTTTCCACGGATACCTTCCTGGCTAACACTTCCGTCCCAAATGGAAATAGTGTCCCGATCGCATTTCAGACGCAAGTACGCAGAAGGATTCCCTGAGAACGGACCAGCAAGAAGCGGCCACTGATCTTCACGGATTTCACGGATAAAGCAAGAAGAAGAAAATAAAATTCTTATCCGTTTGAATCCGTGAAATCCGTGGCTGGTTTATTCGGGAATGCCGACCACCAGCGTGCGGCGCTTCGGCAATTCTGCTGTCGGTGATTTCTGCTGCGAATTGCAGGTCGGAACCTTGTTGCTGGATCAGGTCGCGGGCGGCGTCGTTGAAGAAGTAGACTACGTCGCCTCCGAAGCGGTCTTTGAAGCGGCGGCGTTCATCGAGATCGAACGGGCTGACGGAATACACTTTCAAATCTTTCGATTCGCGCAAGGCGGCACTTAAATCGCGCTGGAACGAGAGGGCGCCTTGCCGGACTTGCGCCATGGTGAAAGCAATAACATGGTAGGGCATAGGATCAGGCGCTCGGCGGCCGGTTCCCCGTGCCTTTGGCGCGCCAGCGGCGAGCCAGGGAGGGAACGATCGCGCCTCCCATGTTCGCCAGATTGAGGTCGGGGAGCGGAGCGCGCTCGCCCCAGGGATTCAATCCACGAAGCAGCGACCCGGCAAAACGCAGCCGCGCTTTTACCTTTTCTAGGAACGGATGCTGCGGTTGTAGTCCGCTGGCCCGTATCAGCATGAGGGTGACGTCGTCCTTGGCGAGGTTCTCGGGATACCGGTCCTCGATCTCGTTCAGCACGCTCTCGATGACTTTCTCCGGCTGCACGTCGCCGATCAGACGCATGATGCGCAGCAGCCCGTCTTCGCCCAGCATTTCACCGTCGGCATCGCTCGATTCGATCAGCGCGTCCGTGTATTTCAGCAGGCAATCGCCGGGACCCAGCTCGACATCGACGTGCTCGTACTCCGCGAGCGCCAGCAATCCCAGCGGAATGTTTTGCGGTTTGGATTTTTTTGTCGCCGTCGTTCTCATGCCCCAGAAAATCCCATTGCCGCTGGGCGGCCCGATAAATAAACGGCCGGGGATGTCCCGCGTTGCAGACGGTGAGGCGCCCGGTGGGAGCGAAGAATGTGGTGACCACCGCTGTAGCAAAAGTTGCTGACTGCGAGAGCGCAATGAACTGCTGATTGAGCAGACGCACGAATTCCGCCTGGTCCAGGCGATTGACGAAGCGGCGCATCAGGGTACGTAGATCGGCGGCAGTGGCGGCGACGGCAGTTCCGTGTCCTGAGACGTCGGCCAGCAGGAGGCGGGAAATCCGGCCGGTGGCACAACTCGAAGCGTAATAAACGTCTCCGCCGCGCTGTGCCTCACCGAAGGGCTTGCTGAAAACCCAGACGTTGAGGCCGCCCATCTCAACGCCAGCCGAGGTAAGCTGGCTTCCACCCCAGACTTCCATGCACTGCATATGTTGTTCCGGCTGGGTGCTCACGACGGTATTATAGCCGCGCCCGGCACCTTTACGGCTTGCATGGCTCGATGGAGGACGGGCGTCCCGCCCGTCTGTGCAACGGCAATGCAATGCGCGCGAACCAAGCTTTGCTCTAGGCAGATGCGGATGACATCGTGCACTCTGCTGTTATGAGAGCTGCCATCAGGGATAAAGGCGAATCACGGTTGACCATAGGATGGGCGCGGGTCCGGAAGGTCCAGTCAGCGACCAAGTTTGTGCGCCTGGCTGAACTGCGCAAACTTCGCGAGTGCGAACAGGTGGCCGCGGTGTGTTACCGGGTGAGCGGCGGCGAGATCGAATTCCTGCTGGTCAGGACTGGCAAGGGGCGCTGGATTTTTCCCAAAGGCAGTGTCGAGCCCGGGCTCACACATGCGCAGGCAGCGGCCCTCGAAGCCTTCGAAGAAGCCGGGGTTCATGGCCGGATGGAGGAAGCCTCCTTCGCCCGCTACATTCGCCGCCGGCGTCGAGAGTCGCGGAATGCGGCGGGCAGATCGGCCGAGAAGGAGTCCGCAGTGAATGCCCATCTCTGCGAAGTCCTGCGGCTCGTCCCGCCGCAGGAGCTTGGACGAAATCCCACCTGGTTTTCGCCGGACAAAGCAAAGCGTCGCTTGCAGGAGCACCGCACCCCTGACTTCGGAAACGAACTGGCTCGCGTGGTTGACCGCGCTGTCTCCCGCATCCGGCGCTCCCGCGTCGAAAATGTTGCGGCGAGACGCGATCCCATGCCTCGCATCCCTGGTCTGGAGAGCGGCAGTCCGCAGAAGGTGCAGTTCATTGACATCGGCAGAATTCGCGCAGCCGCCGGAAAAAACAGTCAGGCGAAGTAGTCGCGCATCAACTCGGTCATCCATTGCGGCTGCCGGACGCGCGCCGGATCGGGCTCGAATTCCCGCACGTGAGGCTTAATATCGAGCACCGGTGTACCGTCAATCGCGTCCAGCGCTTTCACTTTCAGCTTCAGGCCATTCACTTCGAGCAACTCGCAAACCGAGACGCCCAGTTTGTTCGGCCGGTCTTTCTTCCGTTGAGCAAAGATTCCGACCCGGGGCCAGTCCTGATTGCCGCGAGGATGGTTAGCTCCCGTCACGACATTTTCTTCAGGAACCAGGTGGAAGCAGTAGACCACCAGGATGTGGGAGAAATCGCTAATGCCGGCAACCGCCTCCGGGGTGAAGCGCGAGCCGTCCAATTCGATGATGGATACAAGGTTTCCCCAAAAATCGTCTTTCGCTTCACTCCGTGGCGAGTGGACGTGGCCGATAGGGTTGAGCGTAATGGAAGCCATGGCTTCATCCTAATCGTACCCGCCGGCTGAGTTGAACATGACTTCCCCGATGCCACGTTCGGAGCACTAGCGTCTCATCTCCATTACCGGCCGCACTTCGATACTGCCCAGCTTGGCCAATGGAATTCCCGCGGCGATTTCGAGAGCTTCGTCCATCCCGGCGGCATCGATCAAGATGAAGCCGCCCACGACCTCTTTCGTTTCGGCAAAAGGGCCGTCGGTAACCGATGCTTTGCCTTGGCGGACTCGAACGGTACGCGCATTGCGCACCGGCTCAAGCGCTTGGGAAGTTATGTAGCACTTCCTTTCGCTCAGTTCGTCGTCGTAGTCCATCGAATCGCGGGTCAGAGTTGCCTTTTCGCTGGGCGAAAGAGCGTCCAAAGTCTCGGGTTTGAAGTACACCAAACATAAAAATTTCATCGCATCCTCCTTCTGGGATTTCGGTGATACCGCTACTTGTTCGTCGACCTTAGCCTCACAAGATCGACATTTTGGGCGGTGATTTTTACAGCCGGCAAGGAGGTTGCTGAGGCGTTTGTAAGCGATTCATAAAAGGCTTCAGTTTCAAACAAATTCCTTGACCGCGCCCCCTTTACCCGCTAAATTACAAGGTTCCAAGGACATAGGGACGGCTTTTAGTACGGTCCCCAGTACCTCCGTTGACAAGTTAGGGCCCGGTTCGAATCGAAGAAACTTTCGGGTCAGGCGGAGCATCTATACCAGTAGCCAGAGCATTTCCCGTACAACCCATAAGAATTGAAGGACTTACCAAACTGGCCGGGACTTGCCCTGTCGTAAAAAATGACAATTTCGCCGTTGGGTGGAAGTCAGGAGAAAGAATAATGAAGCGCTCTGATCGAGTTTTTGATGCTTTACATACTTTGCGGAACCGTTATATGCTCTGTCAGCTTGCATCGAAGGCTACCCGTAAGTTTCACAAGCCCAACACCAGAATCCAGGAGACCATGAATGAGGTCCTGGATCGGATTGCAAGTTCGGAGCGGCAGTCGGTTCTAGCCGAACCGGAACATTTTGCTGAGGCACAACGGCGGGCTGCATAAGTTAGCCCGCCCCTCTGCCCCGCTGGATAGTTCCTTCTCTTTCGCGTACCCCCCTTTGAAAAATCTCCTCGCAGGTGACTGATGACCATTGCTGAACTCAAAGAAAAAAATATTACCGAGCTAACCAAGATCGCCCGATCTTTGGACTTGCCCGGAGCCAGCGGTTTGCGTAAGCAAGACCTGATTTTCAAGATTCTCCAGGCCCAGAGTGAAAAAGAGGGCCACATTTTTGCCGAGGGCGTGCTTGAAATTCTGCCCGACGGCTACGGTTTTCTCCGGTCGCCGGACTACAACTATCTGCCTGGCCCGGATGATATCTACGTTTCCCCGTCGCAGATCCGCAAGTTTGACCTCAAGACTGGTGACACCATCAGCGGTCAGGTTCGTCCGCCGCACGAGGGCGAGAAGTACTTTGCCCTGGTCAAGATTGAAGCGGTCAACTTTGAATCGCCGGAAGAAGCACGCAACAAGATCCTGTTTGACAACCTGACGCCGCTGTATCCGCAGGAGCGTTTGAAACTCGAAACGGTTCGCGAGAACGTCAGCGCTCGGGTGATGGATTTGCTGACACCTCTTGGGAAAGGCCAGCGCGGCCTGATCGTTTCACCGCCTCGCGCCGGCAAGACCATGCTGCTGCAGAACGTGGCCAATTCGATCACCACCAATCATCCCGAAGTTGTGCTGATGGTGTTGCTGATCGATGAGCGTCCGGAAGAAGTTACGGACATGCAACGTTCGGTGAAGGGCGAAGTCATTTCTTCAACCTTCGACGAGCCTGCAGCCCGGCACGTGCAAGTGGCCGAAATGGTGATCGAAAAAGCCAAGCGCCTCGTCGAACACAAGCGCGACGTCGTCATTCTGCTCGACTCGATTACGCGTCTGGCGCGCGCTTACAACACGATCGTTCCGCCCAGCGGCAAAGTGCTTTCGGGCGGCGTCGACTCAAACGCATTGCAGCGTCCGAAGCGGTTCTTCGGATCGGCCCGAAATATCGAAGAAGGCGGATCGTTGACCATCATTGCGACTGCGTTGATCGATACCGGATCGCGCATGGACGATGTGATCTTCGAAGAATTCAAAGGTACCGGCAACTCGGAAATCATTCTCGACCGCAAGCTGGTCGACAAACGGACGTTCCCGGCCATCGATATTCAGCGCTCCGGCACGCGTAAGGAAGAGTTGCTGATCCCGAAGGAAGATCTGACCCGCATCTGGGTGCTGCGCAAGGTGCTGAACCCGCTTTCACCCGTCGAAGCAATGGAATTGCTGATCGACAAGTTGAGCAAGACCAAGTCGAATGGCGAGTTCCTGGCGAACATGAGTTCGCTGTAAAGCCTCCGATCTTGCCTCGGCGCAAATTCCCCTCATCCCGGGAAGGGCACGACTTCAGTCGTGCCAAACCGTACGTGGCGACTTCGGCTTTAGCCGCTGAGGTACGCCGTTCGTTCTGAACGATCGAATCAGCTTCAACAGCTCACCCCAGCGGCTGAAGCCGCAAACCAGTTTGAGCCAGATGGCACGAGTAAACTCGTGCCCTTCCCACTGCTCCCGCTCTGGCACGAGTAAACTCCCTGCCCTTCCTGCTCTGCCGTCTGACTCGCGCTTGGCCCGAGCGTATCCATCTAGCTCCGAAAGTATAATGACGCTTCGATTCCGCATCGAGGTGGACTTTGCGACTCAAAACCCTCTCCCGGATTACTCTCGCGTTCGTCCTCACGACCGCTCTGCTGTCGCAGACTGGCCCCTTCCAGCAACGAGACCCGCTGGCAGCACAGAAGGCCGGGACCGAAGACGGGCCTCGCGCCAAGATGGAAAGGGATTTGGCCAAGAAAGCCAATCAGGCGCGCCAGGCAGATCTGAAGCGTGATACCGAAAAGTTACTTAAACTGGCGACCGAACTGAAGGAGTCCGTGGACAAGACGACCGAGAGCACGCTGTCGCTGGACGTGATCAAGAAGGCAGAAGAGATTGAAAAGCTGGCGCGCAGCGTCAAAGACAAGATGAAAGCTGCTTATTGAGTAACCTCGGACAATGAAAAAAGGACGGGTGGGACGCCCGTCCTCCATTTTTCTGGCTTCTACTTTATGCACGCTCCTTGACGATGCGCATACCGTAGAACGAGCGGTACACGAAGATAAACGACGCCAGGAAGAACCCCAGAGCGAGTATGTGGCTTAACGCGCCGCCGGCTTCTGCGGTGAGCTTCACCGCCAGTTCGACCGCCAGCAATCCGAACAGGGTGGTGAACTTGATGACTGGATTCAGCGCCACCGATGAAGTGTCTTTGAAAGGATCGCCAACCGTGTCGCCGACGACTGTAGCATCGTGTAGCGGAGTGCCTTTCTGTTTGAGCTCGACTTCGACAATTTTCTTGGCATTGTCCCAGGCGCCTCCGGCGTTGGCCATGAAGATTGCCTGATAAAGACCAAAGATAGCAATCGAGATCAGGTAGCCGATGAAGAAGAACGGCTCCACGAAAGCGAACGCCAGGGTCGCAAAGAACACTGCCAGGAAAATATTGAACATCCCCTTCTGCGCGTACTTGGTGCAGATTTCAACTACCTTCTTGCTATCTGCGACGGAGGCCTTCACCACGCCCTCAAGCTTGATGTTGGCCTTGATGAACTCCACCGCACGATAGGCGCCTGTGGTCACGGCCTGGGTAGATGCGCCGGTAAACCAGTAAATCATTGCGCCGCCGGTGATTAGGCCAAGCATGAAGGGCGCGTGCAGAAGTGAAAGATTGTTTACGTTTTCAGTCAGCCCGTTGGTGAGCGCCATGATGATGGAAAAAATCATGGTGGTCGCTCCGACAACCGCGGTCCCGATCAGCACCGGTTTGGCTGTGGCTTTGAAGGTATTGCCCGCGCCGTCATTCTCTTCCAGCAAATCCTTGGCACGTTCAAAGTTAGCGTCAATGTTGAAGTCCTTTTTGAGTTCCTGCTTGATGTTGGGGACCTGCTCGATCAGCGACAGTTCGTACACGGATTGCGCGTTGTCGGTCACCGGGCCGTAAGAGTCGACGGCGATCGTCACCGGGCCCATGCCCAGGAAGCCGAACGCCACCAGACCAAACGCGAAGACCGGGGCTGCGACCATCACGCTCGCCAGGCCCATGGTGCTGAAGTAGTAGCCCAGCGACATCAGCGCCACCATCGAAAGTCCGAGATAGTAAGCGGAGAAATTTCCCGCCACGAAGCCGGACAATATACCCAATGACGCGCCACCCTCGTCGGCAGAGGTGACCACTTCTCTAACGTGCCGCGACTCGGTCGAAGTAAACACTTTCACCAACTCGGGAATGATGGCCCCCGCCAGCGTGCCGCAGGAAATGATGCTAGCCAGCTTCCACCATTGCGTCGTATCCCCGCCGAGGTTGGGCACGATGATTGCGGAAATAACAAAAGTGACCGCGACCGAAATCAGCGAAGTGAGCCAAACCAGCCAGGTGAGGGGGACCTCGAAATTCATCTTGTCAGCGGTGCCAAACCGGGCCTTGGCAATAGCGCCGTTGATGAAGTACGCGACCGCGCTCGACACCAGCATGGCGATGCGCATGACAAAGATCCAGACCAGCAGCTGCACCTGGATGGTCGGATCTTTTACGGCCAGCAGGATGAAGGTGATCAGGGCCACGCCGGTGACGCCATAGGTCTCGAAGCCGTCGGCGGAGGGCCCGACCGAATCGCCGGCATTGTCTCCCGTGCAATCAGCAATCACGCCAGGGTTGCGGGCATCGTCTTCCTTGATCTTGAAGACGATCTTCATCAGGTCGGAGCCGATGTCGGCGATTTTGGTAAAGATGCCGCCCGCGATCCGCAACGCAGCCGCTCCCAGCGATTCGCCGATGGCGAATCCGATAAAGCAGGGCCCGGCGTAGTCCGCAGGAATAAAGAGAAGGATGATGAGCATGAGTAGCAGCTCGACGCTGATCAGCATCATGCCAATACTCATACCGGCCTGCAGCGGAATGTTGTAGATCGGATAAGGCTTGCCTGCGAGACCCGCAAAAGCGGTGCGCGAGTTGGCGAAGGTGTTCACCCGAATGCCGAACCAGGCAACTCCGTAGCTGCCCGCGATTCCCACCAGGCTGAACAGAAGAATGATCGGCAGGGTGATGGCAATCGGCTTATCTGGAACCGGAGACAGGACGCCAAAGTACAGCACGATGACGACGGCAATAAAGAGCCACAAGATCAGCAGGAATTTGCCCTGAGTGACGAGATAGGTTTTGCAGGTCTCATAAATCAGTTCGGAAATCTCGAGCATGGAACGATGCACGGGCATCTTCCGCAGGCGGGTATAGATAATGAGACCAAAGCCCAAACCGAAGATGCAGAACAGAATGCCGATCATCAGGAGGCGATGACCGTCAATACCGAGGAACAATACCTGCGAAAGATCGGGGAGCTTCAGACTGGCCTCGCCGCCCACTTCATGAGCAGGCTGGGCCAGGGCAATGGAACCGAAACTGAGGACGGCGATGGTGGCTGCCACCGTCCGAATGAAGAAATGGGCGAATTGGCGTCGTTCAGACACAGCTCTCGCCAGCCAGGTACGCATAGGAATTCCTCCGGATATGAAAACTATTTCAGGACCATCACGTGTTTAGGCACTGCCACCCAGCGAACAGCGCCAACCGGACGCTCTGTTAGAGAGCGCCAGGGAGCGCATTGCCGGAGTTCCGAACACGCTTCCACTACACGGCTTTGAACAGGAGTGTTGAGCTTGGCCGCGTCGGATTTTTGTACCGCAGAGGCCCCCGGTTGGACTCCGGAGACCCGATACAAAACCAGCTTTTATAGCATGTTAGGGGGGGTTGGTCAAACAAAGGATTGGGGCGGTCAGGTCGTGTGGCGCGGGCGCCCCCGCCCGCGGGGTTTGAGACTGAATGGCGGCGCTCGTGGGCGAGGGCGCCCGCGCCACACAAGAACTGCCGAGCTTCTCGCGAGCTAAACTTACGCCCAAAACGTCCGATCCAGCGTCCGGTACTGAATGGCTTCGGCGATGTGTTTTGGTTCGATGGCCGGGGCGCCTTCGAGGTCGGCGACCGTGCGGGCCACCTTTAGTATGCGGTCGTGGGCGCGGGCGGTCATGCCGTGTTGGGTCATGGCGCGCTCCAGCAGGCGTTCGCAGTCGGCGGAGAGCTCGCAGGAAGCGCGAATATGGCGGGGGGCCATCTGGGCGTTGCAATAGAGCCGCGATTTTGACGTCGAGAACCTCTGCAGCTGAGTTTCTCGTGCCCGCATGACTCGTTCGCGGATCTTGGCGGAACTCTCCGGTTCGTTGCCTGCTCGCAGTTCTTTGTAGTTCACCGCGGGCACATCAATATGGATATCGATGCGGTCGAGCAGCGGGCCGGAAATCTTGCCCATGTATCGCTGGATCATCGGCTGGGTGCAATGGCATTCGCGCGAGCGGTCGTTGAAATATCCGCAAGGACACGGATTCATGGCCGCGGCCAGCATGAAGCGGGCCGGGAAGGTCAGCGACATGGACGCGCGGGCGATGCAAACCGTGCCATCTTCGAGGGGTTGCCGCATCACCTCCAGAACGTTGCGCGGAAACTCGGGGAGTTCGTCGAGAAACAGCACGCCGTTGTGGGCCAGCGACACTTCACCCGGGCGAGGAACCGCGCCTCCTCCGATCAGTCCCGCGTCGGAGATGGTGTGGTGCGGCGAGCGGAATGGGCGGACGCCGACTAATCCTGCACCCGCATCGAGTACTCCGGCAACGCTGTGGATCTTGGTGGTCTCAAGCGCTTCCTCAAAACTGAACGGAGGCAGAATAGTGGGCATGCGCTTGGCCAGCATGGTCTTGCCCGAACCCGGCGGGCCGATCATCAGGATGTTATGGCCACCGGCGCAGGCCACTTCGAGAGCGCGCTTGGCGGTGTGCTGGCCGCGGACGTCTTTGAAGTCGACCGAATAGTGCTGGGCTTCGGTCAGCAGTGCATCGCTGTCGACCTTCAGGGGCTGGATGCCGTTTCCGGTGTTCACAAAGCGGATCACGTCCAGCAGCGACTTCACCGGATAAACTTCGACCCCGCCCACCATGGCAGCCTCACGCGCATTCAGTTCGGGCACGATCAGGCGGGAGATCTTCTTGCCGCGAGCTTCGATCGCAATGGGTAACGCGCCGCGGACTCCGCGAATGCCGCCGTCGAGCGAAAGTTCGCCCACAAACAGGCAATCCGGCACTTCCTTCTTGTTCAGGCCACCGTATGCGCCCAGAATCCCGAGTGCCATGGGCAGGTCGAACCCTGAACCCTCTTTCTTGATGTCGGCAGGGGCCAGATTGATGGTGATGTGGGTGGAGGGAATGTCGTAACCGCAGTTTTTCAGCGCGGCACGTACCCGGTCGCGACTCTCCCGCACCGCCGCGTCGGGAAGCCCAACGGTGTGAAAGTGATCCTCGTTGGTCTTGATCCCGGAGACGTCCACCTCAACCTCAATGATGCTGGCATCAATGCCATACACCGCTGCGCTCAGGGTCTTATAGAGCATGAGGGAGTGCGCTCGCGGCCGGGCGGCCGACTGCACACTTGGTGCCCACCTTACAGGTCTTCCAGCGAAACGACGGTGACGTTCGTCACCAGGCGGGGTGACGGATGAACCATGCGCCCCAAATCAGGCTCGAACCAAGTTGCCAACATCCCTTCCCATTGTGTGGGCCCTGCCAGTCAACTACGATTCAGCTAACAATTTGAACAAACCCGCGTCTCTCCAGTCGCGGTTGCACGATTCGTACCGGCAGTTATGGAAG
This sequence comes from Terriglobia bacterium, assembly GCA_963812835.1. Lineage (GTDB taxonomy): Bacteria > Acidobacteriota > Terriglobia > Terriglobales > Acidobacteriaceae > JAIQFF01. Next base: position 1,609,749 of record CAWEWN010000002.1, on the reverse strand, counting down.
AAGAAGACCAACCCGATCGCCCCCGCCGAGCTCCGGGAAATCTGGAAAAGGAAGAAGCGAGGCTCTGGCGGCTTGCCCTGGCGTTCCTCGTTCTTCTGGCCACCGGGTTAGCTGCGCTTTCCTGGGAACGCTTGCAGGACCTTCCCTATCACCTGGGAGCTCTCTCCATTGGACTGCTGGTTTTGGCGATTCTGTTCGCCGCCTACGTGTACGGGCGTCGCCGCGAAGTTTCGGAACTGAAGCACCTGCTGGGCGACTTGCGTGACCGTGCCGGTGTGACCCCGTCGGATGAGCAACTCGACCAGCTCAGCCAGGTCATTCAGCGGTCACAGCGCAGCTTCAAAGAGCTCATCGACTCGTTTGACGACGTGGCCTTTGCCTGCTCGCTTGACGGCAAGTTGAGGACGGTCAATCGGCGCGTCACCCAGTTGCTGGGAGTCGCCTATACCGACGTCGTCGGCCACAAGATGGATGAGTTCCTGACCGAGCCTCTGCGGAGCAGTGTAGAAACTGGTCTTCCCCGGTTTCTGGAAAAGCGCCGCTGGTCCGGACTGGTCCGCGTGCAGGTCAAGAACAGCACCGCGCACCCTGTATTTCGATTGCGTGCTGAATGCGATCGTCAAGAACGACGAAGTCGTCGGGCATCAGCGCCCTCGCCCGGGACGTGACCGAGGAACGCGAGAAAGAACGCCGCTTCACCGAACTCTTCGAGACCTTGCAGGAAGGCGTCTACTTCAGCACTCCAGAGGGCAAACTGCTCGACGGAAACCCGGCGCTGATCCGAATGCTCGGCTGCAGCGGCCGGGACGAACTTCTGTCCCTCGACCCCATCGCCCTCAATCTCGATCCTGCCCAAGGCCCGGTGCTGGGAAGGACCGCGGACGATCGCGGGAGCGAACGCAGCCGGGAGCTGACGCTGAGACGCAAAGATGGAACGACCGGTGTGTTTCTGGATACGTCGCGCGCCGTCTGGGACGGGACCGGCAACATCATCCGCTACCAGGGCACGCTGGTGGACGTCACCGAGCGGCGCAAGATGGAAAAATCGTTGCGCCAGCAGGAGGAATTTCAACGCTACCTGCTGGAAAGCTTCCCCGACCTGATCCTGGTCGTCGGCCTGGATGGGCGGTACAGCTTTGTCAGCTCGCGCAGCCGCGATCTGCTGGGCCGTATTCCATCGGAGATACGCGGGAAAAAAGTGGATGACGCCGAACAGGAGCAGTCAGCGGAATTTGTCGCCCTCTACCACGACGTGAGCACGGGCGCGAAGAAGTTCGGCTTCTGCGAGTTCGGGGCGCGCCACCGCGACGGCAGCTGGCGCACCATGCGGGCCAACGCCAGCCCGCTGTTCGATGCCGAAGGCAAAGCCAGCGGCGTGATCATGTCAGTCCGCGATATTACGGTGGAGAGAAAGCTGGAACAGCAGATCATCCAGAGCGAACGCCTGGCGGCCATGGGACAGATGATCGGAGGCTTCGCGCACGAACTGAACAATCCTCTGACCAGCATCATGGGTGTGGCCGAGCTTCTGCAGGAAGGTGAGCAGGAGGAGACCAGGCGCAAACAGCTGGTGATGTTGCAGCAGCAGGCCCGGCGCGCGGCCGACATCGTGCAGAACCTGATGTACTTCTCGCGTCCGCCTGCTCCGGGCAAGAGGTCCGATCAATCTGAGCGAACTGCTGCAGCGGACCCTGCACCTGCACGCCTACTCGCTGCGCAAGAACAATATTACGGTGGACTTTATTCCGGAGCCGTCTGTACCCGTGGTCAACGGCGATTCGCATCAGCTGATGCAGATTTTCCTCAATCTCATCCTGAACGCCGAGCAGGCGATGCGCGAGGCCCGCGAACTGGGTACGCTGCGGATCCGCCTGGAAAAGAGTGCTAAGGCCGTTGCGGTCGTCTTTCAGGATGACGGGCCGGGAATCGCCGCCGAAGTTCTGCCCAACATTTTCGATCCTTTCTATACCACCAAGCGGCCGGGACGCGGCACCGGTCTGGGGCTGAGCATCTGCAAAGCAATTTTGCGGGAGCATGGAGGAGAGATTGAGGCCACTTCCGGACCAGGCGGCGGGGCGGTATTCAAGGTCACGCTGCCGGCGCCCGAAACTCCCGCAAGCGTGCAGTAGTCCGAGAGTGGTGGACGGGCGGGACGCCCGCCCTCCACTCCAAAACTCTACCGTTCCACCGCCATCGCTACTGCATTCCCGCCACCCAGACACAACGCCGCGATGCCGCGATGAACGTTGCGGCGAGTCATCTCGTAGATGAGGGTAACGAGCACGCGCGCACCGCTGGCGCCGATGGGATGTCCGATGGCGACCGCACCGCCGTTAACATTGACTTTGTTCGGATCGAGACCGAGTTCGCGCATCACGCCCAGCGCCTGCACCGAGAAAGCCTCGTTCAGTTCGTACAGGTCTACATCCTCGTTCTTCCAGCCAGTCTTCTCCCAGATTTTTCGGACGGCATCCACCGGCGCCATCATCACCCACTTGGGATCGATTCCGCTGGTGGCCTGGGCCACGATGCGCACCATGGGCGGAGCGCCCAGTTCCTTCGCCCGCTTCGCGCTGGTCACCACCAGGGCTGCCGCGCCGTCGTTCACGCCCGGAGCATTTCCTGCTGTCACGGTGCCATCTTTTTTGAATGCGGGCTTGAGCGAGCGCAGCACTTCGATGGTGGTGTCTTCGCGCGGCGACTCGTCCTTGTCGAAGATCACCGGGCTCGCCACCTTTTTTCTTTGGAGCCAGTTCCACCGGGACGATTTGTGACTTGAATCGGCATTCCTTGATCGCAGCCAGAGCTTTGCGGTGAGAGTTGAGGGCGAACTCGTCCTGCTCCTCGCGCGTGATGCCGTATTTTTCCGCCACGTTCTCGCCGGTGATGCCCATGTGGTAGTTGTTGAAAATATCCCACAGCCCGTCGTTCACCATGGAGTCGACGATCTGCGCATTGCCCAACGATATCCCTTGCGTGCCTGCGGCAGAAGATAAGGGGCGTTGGTCATCGATTCCATACCGCCGGCGACGACGATGGAACTGTTTTCCGTCTGGATCGCTTGCGCTGCGAGTGCGACTGCTTTCAGTCCGGAGCCACAAACCTTGTTGACGGTCATGGCACCCACTTCCGGAGGCAGTCCGCCGAAGATTGCAGCCTGGCGCGCGGGATTTTGTCCCAGCCCGGCAGAGACCACGTTGCCCATGATGCATTCGTCCACCTGTTTGGGATCGAGATGGGCGCGCTTCACTGCCTCGCGCACCACGATGGCGCCCAGTTGGGTGGCGCTCAAATCAGAAAGGCTTCCCTGAAATTTTCCCACCGGCGTGCGACAGCCGGAAATGATGACGACCTCGTCGTAAGCAGCCATTTATATGCTCCCGCGATGATTTCTCAGCTCCAATTATAGATGCGCGCGGCGGAATAACGATTGAAATTCGCAAGCGCTCAGCGACGGAGAGCGCAGGTGAATGCGTTGGTGCTCACTTCCTCTCCCGCGATGTCGGATTGCAAGATCGTGAGTGTCGAGACAACTTTTGTGCTGGAAAACTTCGACAAAGGGACGCTTGCATTCGCGAAAATTTCTTCTCCGACCCTCGCTGGTGACTTTGGTGCAAGCGGTCGCATGCGCGAGTGACGCATCATTTTTTTCTTGACATCACTTTTTAATGACTCTATACATTCAATTAGTTGCAACAGACGACCGTTGCTATAGCAAGTCCATGAAAAATGGAAAGGGAGAATAGAAACCATGGCAACCAAGAAAAAGGCAAAGAAGAAAAAGAAGCACTAAGAGAAGTATCAGTAAGCAACAAAACAGGGGACGCGTAAGCGTCCCCTAAGTTTTTCTGCAGAGATTTCCGATTCGTTCACCCTGTCATCGCTTCCTGTCATCCTGAGCGGAGCCATACGATTCGCTTGCGAATCGCTATGGCAGAGTCGAAGGACCCCTACCCTCTCCCCGGCACATACTGATCTTGTCAGGCTGTACTCGCTGACCAGCAAACACCCACGCTCCCGGCTTCGCACCGGTTATAGGGGTCCTTCGACTGCGCTGCTGCTTCGCTGCGCAAAGCAGCTACTCCGCTCAGGATGACAGGCTTGTTTTACAGCAGAACTATCTTTGTCTTGCGGTGGCGGCTTTCTCTTGCGGTGAGTGTTCCTGGATTGTTTTCTCGGTGGCGGGACACAGGTTGCGATAGGCGCAGAATTTGCAATAGAAGCCGGGCTTGGGCTGGAATTTCCCGGCAGCGACGTTTTCCGAAACTTCCTTCACCCGGCTCTTCGCTGCTTCCAACTCAACGTCGCTGCGCCGGGTGACGACCTCGCTGTTTCCTTCCAGGTTATAGAGCACGAGGCGATCGGCGTGATATCCCCACTTCTCGCGCGCCGCCAGGGCGTAGATGGAAAGCTGCAGGCTCTCGTCGGAATCTTCCTGCGATTGGGCCCTGCCGGTCTTGTAGTCGGTGATCACGACCCGGCCGTCGGCAAGCTGGTCGATCCGGTCGATGCGCCCAACCACCGTCACCTCGCCTACCTTCACATCGAAGAATTCTTCGGTGTGAAGCACCTGGGGGACGGGAGCGCGGCGGAACGCGGCCAGAAAATCTTTCAACTGCTGCACTCCCTGCGCCTCGTAGAGGTCGTGCTGGTAGCGGTCCTGCATTCCGGCCTGGGCGAGATCGTCGCGGAAGAACTGGATCAGGTCATCGTCTGCCATCGGGCGCTCCAGCCGAACCGAGTCGTAGTAAGCCCGCAAGACGCGATGCATGACCGCGCCATACTGCATGGCGGCGGGGACTTCGTCGGGGATTCTCCACTCCCGTTCCAGCTTGAACTGCAGAGGACAGGTCTCGTAAGTCTGCACCGCGCTGGCGCTCAGCCGGGAATGCAGATTGGCAGCCGGTGGCAGGGCGAGCCATTGGTTGGTGCGGGTCGTGGTTGCCGGGGCCGCCGCCTCGGCAAACATGTCAGTCTGAAAGCCGCGGGCCGAGGCTTGCACCAGCCAGCGGCGAAGGCTTGTGTCTTTCAGCAGGTCACGCAGAAAACCGGCGGGGCTGGGATCCTTCTTTCCGGTCCCCTTCTTGGCGTAGATGGTGAGCGAATCGCGCGCGCGGGTCATGGCCACGTAAAACAGACGCCGCTCTTCCTGCTGACACAACTCCTTGTCATCGCCCTGGGCAATCGAGTCCGGGTCGTAGCAGCTCCCGGGGTAACTCAATCAGGGCTTCCTGATAATTCAACGGGAAAAGAGCCCGAGTTGGCGCGAAGAATGAAAACGTGGGGAAACTCAAGTCCCTTGGCGGCGTGCGCCGTCATGAGGCGGAACTGCGTCATCGTCATTCGAGGAAAGCGGAATCACTCCGCGGGCTTCCCTGAAATATTCGAGGTAATCGAGAAGCTCGGCGATCTCGCCGGTCTTCGTGATTGCCTTGTTCTCCCATGCGGTCACGAACTCGAGCACCGCTTTCAGCACTCTTGAGTCGCGATTCAAAGCAAAATTGCGTACCAGGATGTCCACCGCGGCTCGGCCCTTGGCGCCGGCGGCGGCAATGTCGGCTCGAGTCTGCCGCACGCGCTCAAGAACCGCTCCGCCACCCTCGATCTGGGAAAGCACCAACGCGATCGCGGAAGTGCCGGCATCGCGAGGAAGCGCCTTGATGCCGGAGCGCAATTTTTCCGGATCGATGGCAAACTGCGGCAGGGCTGCGACGCGAAACAGGCTGGCGCCATCCGCGTCCGAGACCACCGCACCCAGGCAGGCGAAGCAGGTCTCGCGCCTCGGGCGTATCCATCACGTCCATGTTCTCGATGGTGAACGGAATGTTTTGCCGCACCATTTCAGCAGCCAGCTGATCGCGATTCACGTGGGTGCGATACAGGACGGCGCAGTCGCTCCACCGGCAACGCGACTTGCGGCGCAATTCGCGCAGCTTCGCTGATCACTTCGCCCGATTCCGTGTCCTTGGTGTCAAGTACGACCGCTTCCACCGGCACGCGCGGCAGCTCGTTTCCCGCCCGCGCCGCATCTTCTTCGCGGGCTGAGACCAGGACCGATCGCTGGTAAGCGGTGGAACCGCGTCCCGCGTCGAACACGTTCGGATTTTTTGAGATGAGGGCGAAGGCGCTGTGCAGGATAGGCGACAGCGAGCGACGGTTTTTCTCCAGCTTGATCAGTTTTGCGCCCGGAAAGTGCCGTTGAAACAGAACGAAGGCGGCGCTCGAGGCCCCGCGGAAGCGGTAGATGGCCTGGTCCGGATCGCCGACCGCGAAAACGTTGCGTTCCTCTCCCGCAAGCTTTTTGCAGCACCTTGACCTGGGCGAAATTAACGTCCTGAAATTCGTCCACCAGGATGAAGCGGGCGCCCGCCCGTCTGGCCAGTTCACTGTCCTGCTGCAGCAACTGGTGGGCGTTGGTGATCATGTGGCCGAAGGTGCCCAGATTGTCTTCTCGCAGCATGCGTTCCACGGTGGTAAAGACGCCGGCAATTTCGCGGCATCGTCCTACGACTTCTTCGTCCGACAGGACGCCGACATCTTTTGACCTCGTCACCCGCGGAACGGGCAGCTCGCCGCGCTCCAGCTTTTGAACATAGTCTTCGTATTGTTCCGGGCTGACCAGTTCGTCGTGGCAGTGCCGGAAGAAGGTAAGCAGATCATCGAAAAACTTGCTGAGCCGGGCGGCGCGAACGTAATAGTTCAGGTTCAGTTCACGGATGCGGCGGCGGAGATAAATCCACAGGTCCTGATCATCGAGCACGCCGAATTTCCTGTCGTTCTGGATCAGCAGATTCGTTGCAGTACTCGTGAAAAGTAGAGATGCGCAGGCCGGTCAAACTGGTCCCGCGCAACTCCTCCTGCACCCGCTGCCGCATTTCCTGCGCGGCATTTTTGGTATAGGTAACAGCGAGAATTTCGTCGGGCCGGGCGTGTCCTTCGCGGACCAGATGGGCGATGCGCCGGGTGAGAACTGTGGTCTTGCCCGTGCCCGCGCCGGCGATGACCAGCACCGGGCCGTGGACGTGTTCGATGGCTTCGCGCTGGCGCTCGTCAGGCTCGAACGCTCGCGGACGTGAAATGGATTTTGCGACTGCCACTCAGCAGGAGAATATCAGAGATGGTTGAGGATTATTCTGAAGAGAATCTTATTGCAGCTCGGCGAGCGTAATCGCGACGGCAGCAATTACGGCCGTTTCAGCCCGCAGAATGGTGCTGCCCAAAGACGCCGCGATCCAGCCCGTCTCGCTGGAACAACTTTAGTTCCGATTCGGTCCAACCGCCTTCGGGGCCGAAGGCCAGCGTTATCTCGCCCGACGCGAGGGACGACTGCAGAGCATCTTTTAACAGTCATTTGTTCTTCGGACTCAGCCAGCACGATCCGAGTGCCGGTGGCCGCGGCCACCGCCGCATGCAAGCTCTGCGGCAGCAGATTTCCGGCGCCGACGCTCGCCGCGACTGCTCTGAAGCCTGCAGGGCAATGCGCTGCCATCGCTCCACTCGTTTCTCTGCGGCCTTCGCGAGATGGGCCTCGGTGCGTTGAGCGACCACGGGAACGATTCGGCTCACCCCCAGCTCCACACACTTCTCAATCGCCCACTCCATGCGATCAAACTTGAAGATGGAGAGGACGATGGTCAGGTTGGGGATCGGAGCGACAGGAATAACTTCGCCGAGCTCAAACTCGACCCGGTCGTCGGTAATGCTGAGGATGCGGCCACGGCGGACGCTGTCTCCAGTCGCGATGTCGAATTCCTGCCCGACCCGTCCGCGAAGCACCTGCGCGAGATGCTGCGGCGTGAGCGCCGACCAAGGCAGCGCGATCGCCGGAAACTTCGTCGGCAATCCAGCGGCGGCGGGTCATGCGAGATTTTCTCGTGTCATCACTACCGTGTCATCCTGAGCGGAGCAATGCGATTCGCTCGCGAATCGGCATTGCGGAGTCGAAGGACCCCTATAAGCTCAACGGTCGTTAAAGTGTAAGGGATTTTGACTTTGAAAGGCAGCGCCACAGGCCACGTGGTGCTTATAGGGGTCCTTCGACTGCGAGCTGCTTCGCTCGCGAAGCAGCTGCTCCGCTCAGGATGACACTTATCCGAAGATGTCTTTGACTTTGCCCAGCAGCGTGCGGCGTTGCGGACGATTCTCCACCCGGGTCATGCTTTCGAGTTCCAGCAGCAACTCGCGCTGGCGCTTGTTCAGCTTGCCCGGGGTCTGCACCCGCACTTCGACGAAGAGATCGCCTTTGCCGTGCCCGTTGAGGATGGGCACACCCTTGCCGCGTACGCGCAGCGTCGTGCCGGACTGCGTTCCTTCGGGCATTTTCAGAACGTGATCGCCTTCCAGGGTGGGAACGACTGATTTCCGCGCCCATGGCAGCTTGTGAAAATGAAATCGGAATCACGCAGTGCAGGTCGTTCCCCTCACGCTCGAAGAAGGGATGCTCTTTGACATGCAGCACCACGTACAAATCACCCGGCGGGCCGCCGTGCATGCCGCCTTCTCCGTATCCCGTGAAGCGAATGCGGGTCCCGTCTTCCACGCCGGCGGGAACGTTGGCGTCAACCGTCCTCTGGCGCAGCACCCGGCCTTCGCCTTTGCATTTGGCGCAGGGATCGGTGACCACATGACCAGTGCCCTGGCAGGTAGGACAGGCGCGCGCAATGCTGAAGAAGCCCTGCTGGTAGCGAACCTGGCCGCGTCCGTTGCAGGAGCGGCAGGTAATCGGCGCTTTGCCCGGGGCCGCCCCTGAACCTTTGCACTCCTCGCAGGTCTCGTGGCGCCGCACCGTGACCTTGGCTTCGGTGCCGAAGACGGCATCCTCGAACTCCATGTTGATGTCTTCGCGCAGATCGGCGCCGCGCTGAGTGCGGCTGCGGCGGCGAGTGCCGCCGCCAAAAATCTCTCCCAGGCCGAAGAAGTCGCCGAAGATGTCGCCGAGGTCGGTGGCGTCGAAGCCCGCTCCGGCGCTTCCGCCCAGTCCGGCGTGGCCGAAGCGGTCGTAGACGTTGCGCTTTTCCGCATCCGTCAGCACTGCGTAGGCTTCGCTGCACTCTTTGAATTTTTCTTCCGCGTCGGGATTGTTGGGATTGCGGTCAGGATGGAACTGCAGCGCCAGTTTGCGGTAGGCGCTCTTGAGTCTCCTGCTCGGTTGCGGTGCGGGTTACGCCCAGCACCTCATAGTAGTCGCGTTTTCCGTTGCTGGTCAGAATGGCCTTTCCCAAATCCTTTCGGGTATTCGCGCTGAGTTTAGTGCTTCGGGTTACGTGCGACCCGCACCATGGATGGACGCAGCAGCCGGTCTTTCAACTTGTAGCCGCGCTGCAGCTCGTCGAGTACATGATGGTCCTCGACTTCATTAGTGTCCACCATTTCAATGGCCTGGTGAAGATGAGGATCAAAAGGTTCACCCTTCGACGGAATGGCGCGCAGTCCCAGTTTCAGCGAGGGCATCCTGCAGCTGCTTGTAGATGAGGTCCACTCCGCCGCGAAACTCTGACTTGTCAGAGGCGCTGGTCTGCAGGGCGCGTTCAAAGCTGTCGAGCGTCGGCAGCAATGCCTTCAGTGCATCGGCGACGGCATACTCGCGGAACTCCTGCTGCTCGCGGGCAGTGCGCTTGCGTGCATTCTCGAACTCGGCCTGCAGGCGGGCCAGGCGATCGATAAGCGAGTCGCGCTCGGCTTTCAGCTTGTCGAACTCAGCGCCTTGCCCGGACGCACGCGGCACCGTCACGCTCGTCTTCCGCGGCCGGCAATTCGTGCTCCGGATCGAGCTCCGCTGCCGGGTCAACTTCAGATTTTCCGTTTCCTCTTGCCATATAGCTCACTCAGATTCGTTCAGGATCTTGTCAAAAAGCGGGCGATGTAGGACACCGCCGTCATGGTGTGCTGGTAATCCATCCGCGTCGGTCCGATAACGGCCAGCGATCCCATCACATCATCGCCTACGCGTGCCGGCGCGCCAATCAACACGAAATTTCGCATCGACGGCAGAGCTTCGTCCAGTCCGATCACAACCCGGACGGCTTCCTGCTTGGCATCGAGATAAGCTCCCAGCAGTTCAACAATCTTTTGCTTTTCTTCCAGGGTCTGGAGCAGCTCTTGCAGGCGCTGCCGATCTTGCTCGCCGGTTACAAGATTAGATGCTCCTTCAACGAAAACGACTTGCGCGCTCTCGTCGGCCGCCAACGCTCCCTGGCGGTAGAGTTGTTCCACCGATTTCATCAGCCGATCGTATTCGCTGCGCTCCTGCTCCAGGCGGCGCGCCAGTTCGACACGCATCGCTTCCATGGTCCAGCCGCGAAAATTCTCGTTGATAAAGCGCGCGGCCGCGTCCAAATCAGCTTGCGGAAGATCGAGGCGCAGGACTCGATCCCGCACCAGGCCCGATCGCGTCACCAGAACAGCCAAGACTTTTTGGTCGCCCAGCCGGGAAAAGTACACGTGCTCGAGCGCATTCTTGGGCCCGCCGACGGCCACGGTAATCCCCACATTGTGCGAGATTAAGGATAGGACGTGAGACGTCCGCTCCATAAACTCCTGCACGTCGGAAACCCCCCGCAGCGAATCCTTAATGATGCCCTGATCTTCCTGCGACAGGCTGGCCTTTCCCGTAAGTTGTTCTACATAATAGCGATACGCCTCGGAACTGGGGATGCGCCCGGCCGAGGTGTGGGGCTGCTCGAGGTAGCCGGCGTCAGCTAAGTCCGCCATTACATTGCGGATAGTGGCAGGGCTCAGCCCTTCCCGATTCGACCGCGCCAGCGTGCGCGACCCCACCGGGTCTCCGGTGGCAATAAAGGTCTCCACGATGGCGGTCAGAATCTCGCGTTCCCGCTCCCCGATTGGTGGTCCAGACGGCATATTAAGTACTTATAATACAAAAACTTAGATTAGGAAGAAACAATGTCCCAGTGTCGATTCTAGGAACGCCCGCCCCCCCTGTCAAGCCTTAGCACTCCAGGCTCAAGAATGCTAAAGTCTTGAGCTTATGGTAGATCAGTTTGAGCCCTCCTCCTCTTTGATGGGGTCATCCTGAGCTTGCGAAGGATCTAGCGCGCGGCGGACCTGCATCCTCGCGGCAACACTGAGGCGGTCCGCGCAAGATCCTTCAGGACTGAAGTCCTTCAGGATGACGCCGGTGTGAGGTGGATTCGTCCAAGCTGACCTAATACCAGCCAGGAAAACAGCAAGACTAGAAGGATCTACCTCACGACATGCTTTCCTTCTCCCGCCGATGGCTGTTAAAGGTCTCTGCCGTCGTCGGCGGGGCAAGCACTCTCGCTGGCGGGTTCCCTTTCCTGAAATTCCCATCTACTTATATGCTCAAGCAGGCAGACACCCAAGGGACTCCAACGAAAGTGAAAACCAAAACTCACATCGCGGTAATCGGAGCCGGCGCCTTCGGCGGATGGACTGCGCTCTACTTGCTGCGTCGCGGTGCGCGCGTCACTTTGTTGGACGCCTGGGGTCCGGGCAACTCTCGCGCCTCATCCGGGGGCGAGACTCGCGTGATCCGCGGAACCTATGGACCAAATCAGCCTTACACAAAGATGGCGGCGCGGGCCATCCAACTCTGGAAAGAAAACGAGAAGCGATGGAACCAGAAACTCATGCACCAGACCGGCGTGCTGTGGATGGTCACCGCCGGCGACGATCATTTCGAACGCGAATCATTGCCGCTGCTGCGCGACGCCGGGATCCCTTACCAGGAGCTCTCAGTGCAAGAGATGGCGGCACGCTGGCCGCAGATCAATCTGGAAGCAGTGCATTGGGGAATTTACGAACCGGAGGGCGGATTCCTCACGGCGCGGGTCGCGTGCCAGACCGTGCTGGATGGCTTCCTAGCCGAAGGTGGCGAGTACAGGCAAGTGGCCGCGCTTCCCCGAGACCTCGACGGCAAGTGGGACAGCCTGTCCCTTTCCGATGGCTCGAAGCTCGAAGCCGATCAGTACGTCTTTGCCTGCGGGCCGTGGCTGGGAAAATTGTTTCCTGAAACCGTGGGCAATCTGGTTCGCCCCACCAAGCAGGACGTATTTTTCTTTGGCACTCCCGCCGGAGACAGCCGATTCACAGAGACAAGCCTGCCGGTTTGGGCCGATCACCGCGACCGTTTCATTTATGGCATTCCCGGCAATCAGGGCAGAGGGTTCAAAGTCGCCGACGATACCCGCGGCCCGGAATTTGATCCGACTTCGGGGGAAAGAACCGTCAGCCCTGAAGGTCTGAAGGTCATCCGCGACTACATTGCCTTCCGCTTCCCTGCTCTGAAGGATGCTCCGCTGCTCGAGTCTCGAGTTTGCCAGTACGAAAACACACCGGACAATAATTTGATCATCGATCGCCATCCTGGGCATCAAAATGTCTGGTTGCTGGGAGGAGGCTCGGGGCACGGCTTCAAGCATGGCCCGGCACTGGGCGAAATGGTGGCCAGCCTGGTGATGGAACACAAGGATCCGGATGCATTGTTTCGGTTGAGCAGGTTCGGGAAGTAAAAGACTTTGTATTAGTTAACAGGAGAAGATTATGGGAAAGCTCGAAGGCAAGATTGCGGTCATCACCGGAGCGACATCCGGCATGGCCTTGGCAACGGCGAAGCTCTTCGTCGAAGAAGGCGCGCACGTTTTTATTACCGGACGCCGCCAGGAACAACTCGACAAGGCGGTGAAGGAAATCGGCAGAAACGTTACCGGGGTGCAGGGAGACGCGGGAAGCCTCTCTGACCTCGACCGCCTGTACGCCAAAGTTAAATCCGAGAAAGGCCGGGTGGATGTTGTTTTCGCCAGCGCCGGCGTCGGCGAATTCGGCGTTCCCATTGATGCCGTTACCGAGGCAGGCTTCGACAAAATCATCAACGTCAATGTGAAAGGCACACTGTTCACGGTGCAGAAAGCGCTGCCGTTGATGCCAGACGGCGGAGTGATCATCATGAACGGCTCCATCGCCAGCATAAAGGGCTTCGGCGGGCTCAGCGTCTACAACGCCAGCAAAGCTGCAGTTCGCTCTTTCGCGCGTACCTGGACGAGCGATCTGAAAGCGCGCAAGATTCGCGTGAATGTCCTCAGCCCGGGCACCATCGACACGAGTATCTTTGACGGAGCCCCAAAGGAGGTCAAGGAGCAGTTCGTGGCGCTGATCCCGATGGGCCGGATCGGCCAACCGGAGGACATTGCCAAAGCGGCCCTCTTTCTGGCTTCGGACGATTCCAGCTTTGTCACTGGAATCGAATTGTTCGTGGATGGCGGGACGGCGCAGGTCTAGCAGGTAATTTGAAAATCTTGTCATTCCGAGCGCGGCATTTTCGCGCGAGGAATCTGCTGCTTCGCTGCCGGCAGAAAGCAGTTCCTCGCCGATACACCCGGCTTCGGAATGACAAGGGGTAGAAATATTACTGAATCTGGATTACGCTCTCGCCGGCGTTGGCTTTGATCTCTTCTACCCGCGAGACCACCTTGCGAGCAAAGTCGAAGAGCGACTTGCCGGATGCCGTGCCCTCGCCAGCTAGCACCGTGGGACGTCCGCTGTCGCTTGCCTTGCGGATATCTGGATCGAGCTGGACTTCTCCCAGATACGCAACGCCAAACTGCTCCGCCGTCTTCTCTGCCCCGCCGCGAGAGAAAATATCGGTCTGATGATTGCAGTGCGGACACACAAAGTAACTCATGTTCTCGACCATGCCGACCAGGTCAACCTTCATCTGGCGGAACATCTCGATGGCCTTGCGAGCATCCTGCAAGGAAACATCAGAGGGTGTTGAAACCACAATGGCGCCCGTCAGCGGAACGGTTTGAATGAGTGACAAGGCCACGTCTCCGGTGCCCGGCGGCAGATCCACAACCAGGTAGTCAAGTTCTCCCCAGACCACCGATCCCAGAAATTGCTTGATGATCGAGTGCAGCATCGGGCCACGCCAGATCAGCGGCTTGTCGCCAGGATTCAAGAACCCCACCGAGATAACTTTGAGCCCGTGGGCTTCGAGCGGCTCAATGCGGTTGTCGCCGAGCACCTTGGGCTGCGCACTGATGCCCAGCATCAGAGGCACGTTGGGCCCATACACGTCGGCGTCGAGCAACCCGACTTTGAATCCCAGCTTGGATAACACGATGGCAAGATTCACGGCGAGCGTGGTTTTTCCCACGCCGCCTTTGCCCGAACCGACGGCAATGATAGCGCCCACACCGGGCAGAGGCTGCGGCGATGGCGGTTGCTGTTGCTGTCCGGGACGCGGGGGAAGTGGAGAGCTCATAGGTCGATTATACGTGAGAGGGAAGGAGCATTCGGCAATTGGCAACGGCGCTAGCGCTGGACTCGGTGAGGTACAAACTGGAAACGCGGTAACTCCGTGAGACTGTATCTACCGCCAATCCTCTTTCGCCCTTCAGGGCTGCATTCGATTTCGTGCTTCAACGGGCTCACGCCGGGCTACATTTTGTCGCCGACCTTCGCGTTCGCTTAGGGTAGGGTTTGTGGACACATCCAGCACCTTCGATCCTCTAAAGCGAGCGAGATTTCGTTGCTGAATTGCTAATTGCTAATTGCCAATTGCTAAATGCTGCGTCCCTCACACCGCTAAATATCCGCCATCTACCGGAAACGCCGCTCCCGTCGCCCACGACGATTCGTCGCTGGCGAGATAGACCGCCAGCCCGGCTACGTCCTCGGGTCGTCCGAGGCGTCCGATGGGATGGACCCCGATTCGCTCGCGCACGACGGCATCGGGATCTGGTGCTTTGCGCAGAATAGCCGCAGTCAGATCGGTCTCGACAAACGAAGGGCAGATGGCATTCACCCGGATGTTTTCGTGGCCATGGTCGACCGCCATGCACTTCGTCAGCAGCACGACGGCACCCTTGGAAGTTGCGTAGGCAGCCCGATTGCGGGTGCCGTTGATCCCCAACACCGACGCGACGTTGATGATGGAACCACCACCGGCCTTGCGCATATGCGGCAGTACCGCCCGAGAGAATAGCCAGAGTCCGCGGACGTTGATGTTAAAAGTCTCGTCCCACTGGGCTTCGGTGATCTGTTCCGCTGTACCGGTGTGAAGAATTCCGGCGTTGTTAAGCAGGACGTTGATTCCGCCGAAAGCCTTCGTCGTCTGATCAAGAACGCTTTCGATATCAGAAGCCTTCGATATGTCGCCAGCTATGGCGATCGCCGAACCGCCTGCTTCTCTTACTACCTCTTCGAGTTTGTCCTTTCGTCTCCCGACCATGGCAACGTGGGCACCTTCGCGGGTGAAGGCGAGAGCACAAGCCCGGCCAATTCCGCTGCCGGCGCCGGTCACAATCGCTATCTTGTTTTTCAGACGAGGGTTCATACGGATAATAATTTTTACACAATTATCGAGGGCCGCTCGTCATGCGCGGAACCTGGATGACAACGAACCACGCGCTCACACCGATGAAGAATGGGATAGACGAAACGCCGGCGGCTACTGCACCCCAAAGAAATCAATTGCGGGGACCGTCCTGACTGCCGCCATCATTCATAGCCCCGAGAGAGTGTCACGGAGCGAGAGGAAAATCAAGAGTTACAAACTATTTACCGGCGGCGCTCTTGCGTTCTATTTCCAGGCGCCTGATCTCACGTCGACGTCCGGCATCTTCGTAGCGGCGCCTTTGCTCATCGGTTTCAGGAATGACGGGGGGGACCGGGAGGTGGTGGCCGGCGGCATCAACGGCTACAAATGTGAGATAGGCCGAGCTCACGTGCTCGCAATGATCGTGTATGTAATTCTCCACCCAGACTTTCACGCCGACTTCCATCGAGGTGCGGTACACGCGGTTCACCGACGAGCGCAGAATGACCAGGTCTCCGACGTGCACTGGGACTTTGAAGTCGAGATGATCGATAGAAGCGGTCACCACGTAGTTGCGCGAATGACGGTGCGCAGCCATGGCGGCAGCCAAGTCGATCCAGTGCATAAGGCGCCCGCCCAGCAACGCACCCAGCACGTTCGAATCGTTGGGCAAGACAATTTCGGCCATTTCCGACTGCGAGTCCCGGACCGGCCGGGGCAGTTCCAGATCTTCGCTTTTGGTCATGAATTTTCACTCACTACTGAGTCTGGCGCAGCGGCATGAATTCTACGCTGCAAGTAGGTCTCAACGTAGCACTCCACCATTTTCTGGATGCGCGGGTCAGAGTGCGATGACGTCCACTGGTTGCGCTCGACATCGTAATCCAGCGTCCCGTGCTTTGCAGGGCGATGGCCGGTCTCGCAAACGAACCACAGCTGCAGACGTGATCCTTGATCGCGCGCAACGGAGACCCGAACGGCGTCGAACTCGCGCTCGATCGGCAGGCGCGAACATTTCACGGCGTATCCCAGATTGCAGAATTCTTGCAACTCATGTTCAGACGGCTGAGCTCCCTCGTGCCCAGGTGCGGAGCAGCGGCCATGCCACCCAGCTCCCAGAGGCAGGCGCGACGGATGCAACCACGCGCCACCGTCTAATTTTTGCAACGGCATGAAAAAGGGACAGGCCAAGTAAATTCTCCTGGTGGGTGATGGACATTGTATCCATCTCTACATTGCCTTGCCAGTTCCGATCTCTGTGCCGGTGTACACGCTGCGCGAGCGAGTTCGCGACCACACAGGCCCGTCTCTTCGCCTCGCTGTAGTAATCTGGTGTTCAAGCTAGAAGCCAGGAGCTAAAAGCTAGAAGCTGATTTTATGGACCGCATCGCATTGCTGAATGAAGTCCTCTCGCAGAACCCTGCCGACGCCTTTGCCCGTTATGGTTTGGCCTTGGAATATTCGAACTCTGGAGAAGTGGAGCGGGCGCTGGAAGAGTTTGGCAGATTGCTAGCGACTCATCCTGACTACACCGCCGGCTACTTCATGGCCGCCCAGACACTGGCCAAAGCCGAACGCACCGAAGAAGCCCGGAAGATGCTGGTCGACGGGATTGCTTCCGCCAAGAAAACCGGGAACGGCCACGCTCAGTCGGAAATGGAAGGCATGCTGGCTGAACTGGAGTAGCCGTGATCGTGAAGATGGCTAATCGCTGCGCCGCGACATTTTTGCCATCATTCGCTCCACCAACGCTGGAAACAACTGGTAGACCTTGATGGCCGGATGCATGGTCCAGGGCACGACGACTTCCCGCTTTTGTTTCAAATACCCCTGCAGCACGGCGCGCGCCACCCGCTCAGCACTGATTCCGCGGACTGAAGATGGCCGCACGGTCTTCGCTTCGCTTCCCTTGATCGCATTAGCGCCGAACTCGGTTTTCACGTATCCCGGACACACGGTCGTCACATGCATGCCCGATCCTTTGAGTTCCACGTTCGCCGCTTTGCCGAAGGCATTCATCGCGAATTTCGTCGCACTATAGACGGCGTGAAATGGAAGCGGAATGTGACCGGCGACGCTCGAAATATTGATGATCGCTCCCGAACCTTGCTGTTTCATTACCGCCAGCGCGGCCTGCATGCAGGCGACTGTCCCGAAGAAATTGGTGTCGAAGGTCTCGTGGACGGCGTTCATGTCGACGTTGGCGACCGTATCCATGAGGCCGTGTCCGGCATTGTTGATCCAGATGTCGATGCGTTGAAAATGGTGCAGGGTAAGGCTAACGACGCGGTCAATTTCTTCGCGGTTGCGGACATCGCAAGAGAGTGCCAGAGTATTTTCGGAGTGGCCCACCCGTTCGCGCGCGGCTTCGGCGCGTCCCGCATCGCGCGAGAGAAGCACCACTCGGGCGCCTTCATCGGCAAACAGTTTCGCGATAGCTTCCCCGATGCCCATGGAAGCGCCGGTGATCACCACAACTTTTTCGGCAACACTGATCTTGTTATCGCTCATGTCAGGTTGGTAGCGCTCCGCTTTTCTTTGCGATCTTTGCGGTCAACTTTGCGCCCTTTGCGGTAAAGAGCTTTTTTAACCGCAGAGGCCGCAAAGAAAATCCGCAAAGGTCGCAGAGGAATCCATAATTCTCAAGGCTTGGTCCGCCTTCGTCAAATGTCGGCGGAGCTGGGTGGCAATGCAATACAGAAAACCTGACCCTTGTCATTCCGAAGCCAGGTTCACCGGCGAGGAATCTGCTTCCTGCCCGCAGCAGAACAGCAGATTCCTCGCGCAAAACGCCGCGCTTTGGAATGACAATTCTTTTGGGTTGTTCAGATCACACGAATCCGCGCGCTGGCAACCGCACAATCGCGATGAGCAGGGCGTACAATCAAGCAATCCGACCCGCACCCGCGGGAAAGCCCTGGAGTTTCTGCGTGAGCCTTCTCCCGTTGTTTCCGCTTAATCTTGTCCTGTTCCCGGGTACACCCTTGCCGCTACACATCTTCGAGCCACGTTACCGGGAGATGATCTCCGAATGTCTGGACCAGAAGAAGTCCTTCGGCGTCGTCCGGGCCAAGGAGGAGGGAGTCGCTGAAATCGGCTGCACCGCAGAGATTATCACCGTTACCCAAAAATATCCTGATGGCCGCATGGATATCGTGACCGAAGGCCGCGAACGCTTCGAAGTGATGCAGGTCAACCAGGAGCGATCGTTTTTGCAGGCCGACGTACTCTACCTCCAGGACGCGCCTGACCAGGCCAGCGCAGAGGAAATTGCTCAGGCGCTGAAGTTGCAAGGGGAGATCTTTGCCCTGGCCGGCTCGTCGTCCACCAGTCCTTCCGCCATTGAAAGCGCTCAGCTCTCGTTCAATCTGGTCGCGCCCATGCCGCTCGATCTAGATTTCAAGCAGACCTTGCTGGGACTGAAGTCAGAAGCTGAGCGCGTGCAAGCGATTATTTCGTACTTCGAAGCTATCTTGCCAAATTTGCGGCGGTCGGTGCGAGTGCGTCAGACCGCCGGCGGCAATGGCCATGTTCATTAGAACCAGAACGTCGGGAGCTGCTCTGGGGTCGTGGTCAGCGGGCGTATAATCCGAGCAGAAGCTGTTTGCATTGGGGGTCTTCATCATGAGTCTGCCGCGCACGCTCGGCGAATTGCGCCAAAGTCCATTTAGCGAAGAACGGCTGAGCACGCGACGCGTCAAGGACGAAATGCGCGACAACCTGATTGTGAAACTCCGTCAGGGCGGCGCAATTTTCCCCGGCATCGTCGGATACGACGACACCGTCGTGCCACAGATCGTCAACGCAATTCTTTCACGTCACAATTTTATCCTGCTGGGACTGCGCGGCCAGGCCAAGAGCCGCATCTTGCGCGCCCTGACATCACTGCTCGATTCCGCAGTGCCCTACGTCGCGGGTTGCGAAATTCACGACAACCCGTATGCGCCTATTTGCCGCCCCTGCCAGGAGAAAATCGCGAAACTCGGCGACACAACTCCTATCGCATACCTGACGCCGGAACAACGCTACGTGGAAAAGTTAGCTACGCCAGACGTCACCATCGCCGACCTGATCGGCGATATCGATCCCATCAAAGCAGCGCGTGGAGGACACGAGCTCAGCAGCGAGTACACCGTGCATTACGGACTATTGCCGCGTGCTAATCATGGCATTTTTGCTATCAACGAACTGCCGGACCTCGCGGGAAAAATTCAGGTGGGCTTGTTCAACATCATGCAGGAAGGCGATGTTCAGATTAAGGGATATCCCATTCGCCTCCCGCTCGACGTGGCGCTGGTCTTCAGTGCCAATCCGGAAGACTACACCGCCCGCGGCAAGATCATCACGCCGCTGAAAGACCGCATCGGTTCGGAAATCCGCACCCACTACCCCGCCACCGTCGAAGAGGGCATCACCATCACGGCCCAGGAATCCTGGACGCAGCGCAACGGGCACAAACTGCACCTGCCGAAATACGTGCAGGAAGTCATCGAGCGTATCGCGTTCGCTGCCCGCGAAGACAAGAAGATCGACAAGCGCTCTGGCGTGAGCCAGCGCCTCCCCATCTCGACCATGGAGAATGTCATTTCGAACGCCGAGCGTCGCGCGATCCATCAGGAAGAAGTGCAGGTGGTGCCGCGCATCGCAGATGTTTACGCCGCCATGCCTGCAATCACCGGCAAACTGGAACTGGAATATGAAGGCGAAATGAAAGGCGCGGACCACGTCAGCCGCGAACTGATTCGCGCGGCAGTGGCCAAGACTCACGACGCGTATTTCAAAGGCGTTGACATGCAGCAAATTGTGCAATGGTTCGATCTGGGCGGTGAAATCCAACTGGCGGACACGGCCAGCGCAGCCGAAGCCCTGCCATCGTTGCGAGGCATTCAAGGGCTGATGGAAAAGACGGTGAAGATCGGTGTCGGCCCCAAAGATAGTCCGGAGGTGCAGGTTTCAGCCGCCGAATTTATTCTCGAAGGTCTCCACGCCCACAAGCGCATCGGCCGCAATGAAGAACGGGTTTTTACCGCCGGAGAGAAACAACCGAAGCAAACGGAAAAGCCTTTCGAGCGCGATGATATGCCTTTCAGGGGCCGCAGACCTTACAACTAGCCGTCAGTCGTCGGTCTTCAGTGGTCGGCAAGACGGAGGCGACGTTGGCTGACGACTGACGACCGACGACTGAAGATTGCTCTTATGAAACGCATCCGCTACAGCAAGTACGTTCCCGACCCGGCCGGCGAAATGAGCATGGAAGAACTGCTCAGCGCACTCTCTGACTACTTATTACAGAGCGGTTTCCAGAACTACATGTTTTACGACATGCCGGAGGGTGAGCAGACGCTCGAAGATCTGCGTCGCGCCATCGAGCAGGCCTTGCTCGATGGAAATCTGCTGGACGAAGAAATGCAGGAACGGCTGCGCGAGATGCAGATGGACGGGACGCTCGACGATCTTATCGAGCAACTCATCGAGCGTCTGGAGCAGGAAGATTACATCAGCCTTGACCAGCCACACGACGCATCGCAGCAGTCGAGCGTCGGGGGACAGGCGGGCGAGGCCCAGCAAGCGAAGTTTGAAATTACCGACAAGAGCCTGGACTTTCTAGGCTTCAAGACGCTTCGCGACCTGATGGGGTCGCTGGGGAAATCCAGCTTTGGCCGCCATGACACCCGCGATCTTTCTACTGGCATCGAGGCCAGTGGCGCCTCCCGGCCCTACGAATTCGGCGACACCCTCAACCTCGATATCACCGCCACGCTTTCCAGTGCTATCCAGCGCGAAGGCCTGAAGCTGCCTCTGAACATCGAGTACTCCGACCTGCAGGTGCACCAGTGCGAGTACCAGTCCTCCTGCGCCACCGTGCTCATGCTCGATTGCTCGCACTCGATGATTCTTTATGGCGAAGACCGCTTTACCCCGGCGAAGAAAGTTGCGATGGCGCTCTCGCACCTGATCCGGACGCAGTATCCCGGCGATTCGCTCTCGCTGGTCCTTTTCCACGATTCGGCCGAGGAAGTCCCACTGTCACAGCTGGCGCGAGTGAAGGTCGGCCCGTACTACACCAACACACGCGAAGGCCTCCGCCTGGCGCAGCGCGTCCTACAGCGGCAGCGCAAGGACATGAAGCAGATTGTCATGATCACCGACGGCAAGCCATCCGCGTTGACGCTCGAGGATGGACGCATCTACAAGAACGCCTTCGGCCTCGACCCCATGGTGGTGAGCCAGACGCTGGAAGAAGTTTCGAAATGCAAGCGGGCGGGCGTCATGATTAACACTTTCATGCTCGCCTCGGACTACGGCCTGGTTCAGTTCGTGCAGAAAGTCACTGAGATGTGCCGCGGGAAAGCCTACTTCACCACTCCCTACACGCTGGGGCAGTATCTGCTGATGGACTACATGTCGCGGAAGACCAAGACGATTCACTAGCGCCGCAGATTAGTTGAAAACCAGTTATTAGTTATCAGTTCCCGGATCTCAGTTTTTGGGCGCTCTCGGAGTTAGCTGTTACCTTCCGCCTTTTTGACGGCCAATTCCGCCCCCTGGAATCCAATCTGGCTATGCTGGCCATCGCAAAAGGGCTTGTTTTGGGATCCGCCGCACCGGCATAGCGAAAAAGCTGGCTTGCCTGTGAGGTCGTACTTATTGCCGTCGGCATCGACTAGTTCGATCGCACCCTCGGGGTCTTCCACGCGGTACGGGCCATTCTTGCGCACGGTGATCTTGACTGCGGCCATGAGGCCTCCCTGTTTGATATGAAGATAACAGAAGACGGCTTTCAGCTGTCAGCTCTCAGCCAAAGCCTTCACCAACAGCTGAGAACCGAGAACTGTAAACTGAAAACTGATTCATGAGAGCTCTCTGCGCCAGCTCCCATGGTTCACCGTTTTGAGAACTGATAACTGAGAGTTGTCTTACGCCGCCGCCCACTTCGTCTGCACCAGGTTTCCGTACAGCTCAAGGTACTGGTCGATCATTCGTTTGGAGGTAAAGCACTCGCGGGCACGTTGATAGGCACGATTGCCGTAGGTGCGGCAGAGGTCACGCTGGTCGCTCAGGCGGCGGATAGCAGATGCCAGGCTGGCAGCATCGTTTTCCCGGAAGTAAAGCGCAGCGTCACCCCATATTTCACGGAATGAAGGAATGTCGTTGGCCACGATCGCACAGCGCGAGAATGCGGCTTCAACCGCGGCCATATCGAACGGTTCGTAACGCGACGTGGCGGCATAGATCGCGGCCCGGCTATAGAGCGTGCGTAGTTGCGCCTCGGTCTGCGGCCCTTTCAGCGCGACATTGATCTCGTCGAGCGAAAGTTTGACGTCGGCTTGTATCGGAGATCCGGCGGGACCGTGGATTGGCGCATCCGATCCCACGATGCAGATGGGAAGAGGATGAGTGTGCTGGGTGAGCAGCGAAATCTGCTTGCCGGCATCCAGCAGCCGGCCGACCGCGAGCACGGAATCATCCTTGCCCACATACGGGTTGAAGAAAATTGGGTTCCGTCCGTTATAGATGACCGTGTCGTGTCGCGCCCGTGTGTAGCAATCGCGGATGGTGTCGCGCATCCAGACCGACGGTGCCACCGCCACGCTGGCCGAGGCCAGTCCCCGGGTGACGACTTCCCGGTACCACTTCATCCAACGGTCCTGCTTAGGGTCCCGTCCATGGACTGCCCGCCACCACGTGATCAGGTCGCCATGCGCCACCACGACTCGCGGCACTGGAACCGGCAGACTGCCATAGCACAACTGGTTCAGGTGAAGTACGTCCGGTTTCAACTCTTTCACCAGCGCTACGAGATATGCCGAGGAATCTTTAAGGTCTTCCTGCCCTTCCTGCATCCAGTCCAGGCGGAACGCCGTGGGTCGGTATTCCAGGCCATGCAGATTGTCCATCCATGAAGTCTGCTGGGGCAGGGGGATTTCACCGAAACTCACGAGCGTAACGCGCAACCCTCGACTGACCAGCCCGGAGACCAACTCGCGGGTGTACGTCCAGGTACCACTCAAGGTGTCGGCTGTTACCAGAACGTGCACGAGGTCCTCTGGGAGAGCGCGAGACGGCCGGGAGAAGGCTGCGACTCCGCGTTTCTTTCTGCTGCGTTATTGTAGTGGGAGGCACGATGTTCGCGAAGGAATTTCGTCAATCATGGTCAGGTGCGCAAAGTCTTGCACCTTCGGCCTCGCGAGTGGGACCGCCTTGACGATTTCCAGTGCCGACCCCCATCAAACCGGGCCTTCGAGTTTCAACCGAATCTCCTTCGCCAGTTCGTGGACAGTGCGCATCCTGCTTTCGGCCCCGCTCTGCAGATCGGGGACTTGCAGCGCCATTTCACAGGACAGCAGCAGTGCCGTAATGGTGCCCTTAAGTCCGTTCCTCAGAGCGTGCTGGGCCTCTTGCCGTATCAGCAGGACTGCTTTCTGGTGTCGCACGAGAGCGGCCCGCAACTCCCGCCCGACTCGGTCCATATTGTTGATGGCAAAGTTAACGTGGACCGGCACGGCTGCCCCGATCTGTTGCAGCACCAGGTCACTCTCGACCGGTTCAGTTTCAAGAAATGCCTGATCAATAAGAACGGCGACGTATTCCCGGGCGCGAAGTTGGGCCAGCGCCTGGGATGACGTCCCGGCGACGTGGGTTTCTTCCGACGTCACCTCTTGAATCTCCTGGGCGCGACTCCGAGCTTTGGCGGACGGCGTAATGACTAGCAGCATAATGGAATCTCTTACACGTTCTTGCAGCGTTGTCCTTCCCCGAAGTCAGAATCAGAGAAGATGGAACCAGCTTTTTCGCACACGATGCCACCTCAATGTTGCCAGAACGGTCTCGGTTTTTTCCCGGCCGGCCGCACAGTCGTGTTTCGTCTGGTCACTGCCGGATCAATGTCAACGAATCTGCAGCGTTGAACGGATATTGGCGCACCGACCGTTGGCCCGTCGTGCTTAGAGTGACGTCTACCCGCCGATTGCTTGCCAGGACAATTGTAGTCATGTGGTTGAGCACTCTCTGGCGCTGCGCCGGCGTCAATTCGGTGGTGTGTTCGACTGCTTCTTTGACCTGGGCTGCGCTAAGGTTTTGCTGCATGCCGAAGGCCTTGGTTTCGATATTCACGGCAGGAACGCCGTGTTCGATCAAGAAGCGCCTGGTACGGTCAACCCGCCGCTCGGAAAGCGCCTGATTGTATTCGACGGAGGACCGCGGGTCGGCATGGCCCTCGAGAATCAAGTGGGCATCTGGCTTAGTCTCCAGATACTTCTTGAAATCGCCGGCGAGCGCAATCAGCGTTTCCCGCTGGCTAACCAGCAGCCCACCATCGGGATGCTGTGCCTCGGGCCGGGCAGTCGGAAAATAAATACTGTGCAATACAAGTCTGGCCTCGAGTTGCAGGAACTCGGGCGAAGGCTCCGGAGGGTTCTCCACCATTACCTGGGCCGTAGTCTGCGTATTCAGGCCACGAGAGTCGTTGCAAGTCGCACTCACGGTGATGGGGCCTGGGGAGACGCCAGCCGTATTCAAAGCGGCGCTGTCACCGTTGCCTGTGACGATTCCTTCGCTGGCAGTCCAGCCGGTTACCGTAATTGGAACATTGTCCGGACTGGTGCAGGTGCAACGGATGATGGAGGACGATCCTGCCTGCACTGCGGACGGATCGGCCGCACACGATACAACCGGTGCATTCCTCGGCAGTTCCTTGACCATGAAGCTGGCGCTGCAGATGGCCTCGTTGTTGGGATGGCTATCCCGGTGCCCGTGCCGTCCAGCTTCCGAATCAGTAACTCTTGCCGTGGCTGTATAGCTGCCCCCTGCCAATCCGTCAGTGTGAATGGTGGCAGCAGCGCCCGTGTCCGTCACTCGGCCGCCGGTGCTGTTCCACTGATAGGTCAGGGTATGCCGCGGATTGAAGTTGCCGGCGGCAGCATTGATGGTCACAGCATCTCCTGCCATTACTTCCGTGGGCTGCGCTGAACAACTGGCCGTAGGCGCAATGGGCGGCGTTTTGCCGCCAAACATAAACACCAGTCCACTTTGCAGCCTCACGCCTCTGACTTCAGTATCGGGAACTATGGCTTCCGGACCGAATTGGTGATTGGAGAACACATAGTCTGCGCGAAGCAGACGCAGGGCAAAGTGCCGTTTTACATTCAGATCGATACCGCCACCCACCATGAATCCGAAACGATCATCGCGCCCGAAAAGATCGGACGTAAGCCGGTGCCCGCCCAGCAGAGCTTCAAGAAACGGAGAGAAGTGGCGGCTGCGGAAGGTCACTTTCGGTCCCAAGGAAACGTTGTAAAAAGCGGCATCGTCAATTCTTTCCGCCGCCCCGATCTCGCCGCTGCCTAAATGCCCGCTGAAATCGCCGGTCAATCCCAGCCAGTGGTTGAAGTTATACGTAACGCCTGCGCCAAACCCGCGCGGATTCGCCTCCACGCGGCTGCTCGCTGGCAGCACGCCTCCAGGAAGCAGGCCGTGGACATCGGCGGCGGGGTGGAAAAATGAATACCCCACATAAAACTCCCATGAAGGTGCGAGCTGATCCTGCGCCCAGGCCATCGTGCCTATGCTGCAGAACGTGACCGTGAGCAACAGACACTTGCCGATAAGACTGCTACAAAGAATCCGCGAATGAGTTGACATATCAATATTCCTCTAATGTGTTCGTGACCTGCCGCTCTGAAAGTTCCGCTTCCCGCGACCGCTCAGGGCGCGGTGATGATGTTGCTGTCCAAAGCCACTGCTCCGTTGCGCGCGAGCAGTCTGCCGGTGAGCGTGGCGCCGGTATCCATGGTGATGGATTGCAGCGCGATGATCGTTCCCTGGAATGATGAGTTCGTTCCCAGAGTTGCCGAACTGCCAACCTGCCAGAAGATGTTCTTGGCCTGGGCCCCGCCGGCAAGAATCACATGCGTGCTTCCGATGGTGGTGAGCGTGGATCCTATCTGGAAGATGAAAACCGCATTGGCATCTCCCTGCCCGTCAAGGGTCACGTTGCCTGTCGACAACACCACTGTGCTCGGGGTCTTGTACAGGCCGGGAGTGAAAGTCAGACCGCTCAGATTTCCGGGGAGAACCGCAGGGTTCTGGAGCCCGGCGGCGTAGATGTAGGCCGCGACCAGATCCAGTTCTGCCTGCGCTGCAGTCGGATTCGTCACGTCCATGACCGCGGGGGGGACCAGGGATCCTGGCGGGAACCCGGTTACTGCGGTTCCCGGGCTCAGGCCCAGATTTCCTCCACTGATGATGGTGGGCCCCGTGTTCGTCACCGTGGAACCAGCCAGAGCTTCGAATGCCGCGGCCGATCCCAACGGTACGGGTGCTTGACAGGCCAATGTCGCGGTCGTGAAACTCCAGGTAAAGTTCGCCGGCAGCGGGTTGCCCGGCACGTCCTGAGCTCCGGTAGTGATTGTCGCGGTATAGGTTGTATTGAGTGCGAGATTCGCGGTGGGAGTAAATACCGCTATCCTGGCGGTTCCGTCCGGGGTCACGATCCCGGTTACGCCAGGGGTGACAGTGAAAGTCAGATTGTTGATGGTTACAGGGTTCATCGCTTCATTGAACGTAGCGGTCACAACTGAGTTGGGACACACTCCGAGCGCGCCATCCGCAGGCGCGACTGCGATGACTGCGGGCGGGGGTGCGCCCGCACACGCCGTGTCCGCGGTAGTAAAGGTCCAGACAAAGTTACTTGCCAGGGCATTACCAAACATATCCGTCGCTCCGGTGGTTATCGTTCCGGTGTAGTTCGTGTTCAGGGCAAGATTCGCCGACGGGGTAAGAGTAAAAATCTTGTTGGTTACATCGTGGGTGACCGTTCCAGTCACGCCCGGCGTCACCTTGAAGGTTGTCTGGTTGATTGTTGCCGGGTTCATCGCCTGCGGAAAGGTGACAGCGATAACGGAGTTCTGACACGCAGCCGTGGCGCCGTTGGGAGGGGTCACGGAAACGGGTGGGGCCGGCGGTTGGCACGCCGTCGCGGCGGTGCTGAAGGTCCATACAAAATTGGCGGCCAACGAACCGCCTGACATGGCTTGGACCCCGGTTGTAATCGTGGACGTGTACAGAGTGCTGAGTGCAAGCGCGCCTGGTGGCGTGAAGATGGCCGTGTTGCTTGCCGCGTCGTAAGTAACCTGGCCAGCTACCGGAGTAGTGCCCGGTCCGGTTAAGGTAAAGGTCGTGCCATCGATAGACGATGGGTTCATTGCCTGGTTGAAGGTCGCGGTGACGATCGTATTGGCGCAGGCTGTGGCCGAACCACCAGCCGGCACAACCGAGATCACGGCGGGCAGCCCGGGCTGACACACTAGTGTTACCGGTGGTGAAGCTCCATACCCGGTTACTCGCCAGCTGGTTGCCAAACATGTCCCTCGCTGCGCTGGTAATCGTGGCTGTATAAGCCGTATTCAGCGCGAGAGTGTTGGTTGGCGTAAAGATTGCCGTGTTGTTGGTTGCATCGTATGTAACTTGTCCCGCGACTGGGGCAGAGACCGGCCCCGTCAGCGTAAAGGTCGTGGCATTGATGGTGGATGGATTCATTGCCTTGCTGAACGTGGCAGTGACGGCCGCACTGGCACATGTCCCTGTGGCGCCGCTCGCCGGGATCACGGAATTCACCGTGGGCGCGGTTACGCCCGGGTTGTTGCCGGCACGGTCTGGATCACTACATCCGGTAGCGAAAACAAGCAATGAAAATGCCATCAACCAAAATGCTGTGAAGCAAACTCTCTGACTCATTTCTTTGCGCATAAGCGTCGCCTTTTCTCTTGCCTGGTTCGTGGTCTTTACCTAGTGAGTGGGTGGACCCTGACAGCCGATCGCTGCGTTGTGCACATTCCGTCCCGCGAGCACTGCGTTCTTCTTGCAACCTTTTTCCAAAAACTAGAGCAACATGACGGGATACATTGCACGTCCGCAGCCGCGATGGCGGCGCTGAAAGTAGAGGGGTTATGAATTTATGACGGCTGATCAATTCCCAGTCCCGGAAGCTCTAGCCTGAATCGGGAGAAGAACTCACCTCGGCTTTGCGTCTGCCTCCAACCCCGGCTATTGACCTTCGCCTGTAGCGCTCCTACCATCATCGCCAATGGCCGCCCCGCTCCCACCGCTCGGACAGGCGTTCTCCCACTACCGCATCCTGCGCAAAATCGGTGGTGGCGGCATGGGAGTTGTCTATGAAGCGGAAGACCTCAAGCTCGGCCGTCACGTGGCCCTCAAGTTTCTGCCCGACGAGATGGCCCACGACGCACAGGCCCTGGGCCGGTTCCAACGTGAGGCCAAAGCAGCCTCAGCCCTGAACCATCCCAACATCTGCACCATTTACGAGATTGACGAGGTTGACGGCCGGGCTTTCATCGCTATGGAATTGCTGGAGGGCCAGACTCTTCGGCATCTAATCAGCGGCAAAGCGATCGAGACCGAGACCCTGCTCGATCTGGGAATTCAGATCGCAGACGGACTTGACGCGGCCCATGCCAAGGGGATCATCCATCGGGATATCAAACCCGCGAACATCTTCGTGACCACTCGCGGCCAGGCGAAGATCCTGGATTTCGGGCTGGCCAAACTCTCCTTAAGACCGGAAACCGCCAGCGAGAGCGCTGCCACCATCGACGCGGAAGAACACCTCACCAGTCCCGGGACTTCCATGGGCACGGTCTCTTACATGTCCCCGGAACAGGTCCGCGGCAAAGAACTCGACACCCGGACCGACCTGTTCTCGTTTGGCACCGTGCTGTACGAGATGGCGACCGGGCAGCTTCCTTTTCGAGGAAATACCTCGGGCGTGATCTTCGAGTCGATCCTCAATCGGGAACCTGCATCTCTAATCAAGCTGAACCCGGACGCGCCACCCCGGCTGCAGGAGATCATCAGCAAAGCGCTGGAGAAAGACCGCGACATTCGGTGTCAATCGGCCGCTGAGCTGAAGGCTGATCTAAAACGTCTGAAGCGTGATTCGGAGTCGGGAAAAACTGCTGGCGGAAGTTCAGCCGCGCTAATTCCCCCAGCAGGCGGATGGTCCACAAGGAGAATCGCGGCAATCGTCGCCATGGTTCTGCTGGCCGCAGCGCTGATCGTGGGAAGCAGATACTACTGGCCTGGTTCGGGCAGCCTGGTCAATTCTGTGGCCGTGCTGCCCTTCGTAAACACCAACGGGAATCCGGACGAAGAGTATCTCTGTGACGGCATCACCGAGGGTCTGATTCACAGCCTCTCCCAGCTTCCGCAACTGCGAGTCATGTCGCGTAGCACTGTGTTTCGCTATAAAGGCAAAGGCGCCGATCCGCAAACTGTGGGGCGTGAATTAAAGGTCGGAGCTGTCCTGGTCGGGACTCTGGTCCACCATGGCGACAGCCTCCACCTGCAGTCGGAACTGGTAGATGCCCGTGATGGCTCCGAGATCTGGGGCACGCAATACGATCGCCCGATTTCCGATACCTCCGCCGTACAACAGGAAATTGTCCGCGACATTTCCGAGAAATTGAAATTGCGGCTTAGCCCCGAAGACCAGAAAAAACTGGCGACGCACAAGACGGAAAATTGGGAAGCCTACAACCTATATTTGAAGGGCCGGTATTACTGGGAAAAATTCACAGACGACGATATGCGGAAGTCCGTCGACTATTTCCAGCAAGCCATCGCAAAAGATCCGAACTACGCACAAGCGTACGCTGGACTGGCGGATGCCTATCATGAGCTCGCGTACACCAGTCCTCCTTCGGAGATGATGCCCAAGTCAAAGGCAGCATCGACGAAAGCTTTGCAACTGGACGATTCGGTGGGCGAAGCTCACGCAGCTTTAGGATGGGTCTTGTGGCGATACGACTGGAATTTCCCCGAAGCGGAGAAAGAGTTCCGACGTGCGATCGAACTTGATCGATCGCAAATCGCGGAATGTACCCTCTTTTTCTTGTACTCGATGAAGCGATTCGACCAAGGCTTCAGCGAGCACAAACAGTCCGTAGCGATTGATCCGTTAAGCCTGATACAGCTTACTAACGTGGGGGACGGATTGTACTATGCGCATCAATACGATCGGGCAATTGAGCAGTATCAGAAAGCCCTGGAGCTGGACCCAAACTTCAGCAATGCTCAACTCGCCCTGGCAAGCACCTACGACCGCAAGGGCATGTACAAGGAAGCGATCGCGGAGTGGCAAAAGGGGTTCACCACCGACGGAGACAGCCGAACCGCCGGGCTGATTGGGAAAGCGTACTCGGTGTCGGGCTACAAAGGCGCTATGCAAGCCTGGCTTGACGACCTGATCAGCCAGTCGACTCATCACTATGTTGCACCGCTGGACATTGCAACTCTCTACGCCCGTCTCGGAGAGAAAGAGCATGCGTTGGAGTGGTTGGAGAAGGGGTATCAGGCGCGAGACGCCGACATGGTGGATATCGCAACCGAACCAACCTTTGACTTTCTCCGCTCCGACCCGCGCTTTACCGACCTGCTGCGCCGCGTAGGCCTGCCGCAGTAGCCCCCACAAATCTGTCATCCCGACCGGAGCGAAGCGCAGCGAGCGCAGTGGAGGGACCTTGTGTTTGATTCGTCGGCGAGCACCACCCGGCAACCTTCGCTCGCCCGACCGGACGAGGGCGTCCGGTCCCACGCGGTTTCGGAGGGTCTAGTCCTGCGCGACATACTCCTTCAGCTTGCGGTACAGCGTGGTCTTGCCGATGCCCAACATTCGCGCCGCCAGAAGCTTGTCGCCGTTGAGCTGCGCGATCGTGCTCAGGATGGTCTGCTTCTCCAGTTCCGCCATGGGCATGATCTGGGTCTTGCCGTTGCCTCCATGCGCCGGAGGGATGGGAGAGCCATGAATGGCGCTGGGTAAATCGGACACATGGAGCACGCTTCCGGAAGTAAAGGCACAGGCCCGTTCCAGGCAGTTCTCAAGTTCTCGCACATTTCCTGGCCAGTCATAAGCCAGCAGAGCTTTCATGGCTTCGTCGTCCAGGGTCCGCTCGTGACCTGCCTCCCGGGACAGCTTTTCCATGAAGTAGCTGGTCAGCAGTGGAATGTCCTGGCGGCGATCGCGCAGCGGCGGAATCTTCAGGCTCAGCACATTGAGCCGGAAATAAAGATCGCGGCGAAATGTGCCCTGCGCCACTGCCTGCTCCAGGTCGCGATTGGTGGCCGCCAGAATCCTCACGTTAATCGTAATTCGCTTTGTGCTTCCTACCGGACGGATCTCGCGCTCCTGAATGGCGCGCAACAGTTTGGCCTGAAGGTCCACGGGAAGCTCTCCCACTTCGTCCAGAAAGACCGTGCCGCCTTCAGCGATGGCGAGCAGGCCGTCGCGCGATTGCACGGCCCCGGTGAATGCGCCTTTTACGTATCCGAACAGCTCGCTTTCGATCAGCGTAGGCACCAGTGACCCGCAGTCGACGGGGATAAACGGTTTGTCTCGAAAAGGCCCGGAGAAATGGATGGAACGCGCTACCATTTCTTTGCCCGTCCCGCTCTCGCCCAGAATAAGCACGGGGTGGCTGCTGTTCGCGGCCTTTCCGATGATGCGATAAAGCTTCTCCATCTCCGGCGCCCGGCCGACGATGCTGCCGAAACCCAGTTTGGATTTGATCTTCTCGCGCAGCGTCCGGTTTTCGGTTTTCAACTTCAGATGGCCCGACACCCGCTGCAGCAGCATTCTCAGCTCTTCCATGCTGAACGGTTTGGTCACGTAGTCGTAAGCGCCCTTCTTCATGGCCTGCACGGCGGATTGCACCGTGCCGTATCCGGTGACCACCACAATGACCGCATCCGGCTTGCGTTCGCTGATCTGATGCAGCGCCTCAAGCCCGCCAGCGCCCGGCAGCTTCAGGTCGAGCAGCACAACATCAATGTTCTGGGCCTCAAGCAAACGGTAAGCATGCTCGGCGGAATCCGCCACTGACGTGTTGAAGCCAAGCGATTGCGCGACTTCACGGCAGATCTCCCGGATGGCACGTTCGTCATCCACGATCAGAAGGTTCAGAAAATTAGCGGCTTCCATCTGGACAGTATTAAGAGTGCTGAGTGCGGCTGTGGTCATGAAATCTCCTCGGCTTTCAAAATTGATGGCGTGTCCGCCGGGACCCGCGGCAGACGCACGCAGACCCGCGTACCTTTTCCCGGCCCACTCTCCGCCACGATAGTTCCACCCTGCTGCCGGGCCAGGCGGCGTGCGGTGGCCAGTCCGAGTCCATTGCCGCGGCCGGGTTTTTTCGTGGTGAAGAAGGGCTCAAAGGCGCGCTCGAGGGTCTCGGCATCCATGCCGTCACCGGTGTCGGTCACGCTCAGCTCAACCCAGGAGCCGTCCATCGCGCCGGTGCAGTTGCGAGTCGCCAGTGTTACCTGGCCGCCGTTGGGCATGGCGTCGCGGGCATTCAACACCAGGTTCAGCAAGATTTGCTGGACCTGCGAAGGATCCATCCGGACCGTGCCCAGATCCGCAGCCAACGACGTAGTCAAGACGATGTTCTCGCCAATCAGCCGCGTCACCAGGTCTTCAATGCCGGTCACGATATCGTTCAGCGCGAACACGCGAGCCTCTTCGGCGCGAGGCTGTGCCACCGCAAGCAACTGCTGCACCAGCGCGGCGCCATGTTCCCCGGCCGTGCGCATCTCCTGAACATGGCGTTGTTGCCGGCTGTCTTTTTCCAACTCGCCAATCAGGAGGTCGCAATAGAGCATGATGCCGGTGAGCAGGTTGTTGAAGTCGTGCGCCACGCCCCCCACCAGCCGGCCCACGGCCTCGAGCGCCTGTGCTTCGGCGAGCTGTCTCTCGATTTGTTTCTGCCGGGTGACGTCGCGCATGTGGACCACGTGAAATTCGCCGCCACGCCGGCGAAAAACCGTCCTGGTGAGCTCGATACACTGGCGAGTGCCCTCTCTGCTCAGGTGAACGAAATGCGTTCCCGGATGATCGCTTTCGCCGCTGATCATGGCCTCAGGCCCGGCGGGGGCTGGGAACATCTCATCCAGCGGCCGGCCTAAAATCTGCGCCGGATCGGAGCATTCGAACATTGCGCAGCAGGCAGGGTTGGCATGAACAATAAGCCCGGATGTGCTGGCAACGATCGCCAGACTCTCAGGCAAGGCCTGAAAGGCGGCCGTCACCAGTGCAGGATCGGGAGATCCGGAACGGTTCGGCCGCAATTGCGCGATGGCGCTCATCATTTCAATCTCCGCTTCTAACTCCGCTTCTAAGCTTCAGCTTCAAAAAGATTCCGCAGTGTTATTAAGAACCCTTAAGAATTGTCATTCCGAAGCGCGGCCTTTCGCGCGAGGAATCTGCTGTTTCGCCGTCAGCTGCAAGCAGTTTCCTCACCGATAGAACTCGCTTCGAATGGCAAGCTTCAGGATTGCCCTTGCGCAAACTTCACGGCTCCCGAACACTCCGAGCACTCGGCCGCGATCCAACCTTCAGCCGGGGTTCCTCGATTCTTCGGCAAACGAAAGCATTAGCCACAAACGCGTTTCGGGAAAGCGCCAAATGAGGGCCAGCCCGGTATCGAATGGGCCATCCCCTCCCGAATCGGGAAGTCAATTACGGGAAGTTTCCCTGTCGGCATGCTCTCCATTTTGGGAAGTGTAGGTGGGAGCAGGCAAACTGCTAAGGGCAGCGGTCACACAGGACTGTGATGGAAGAACATGGAAAGACGTCGTTGGCCGTCGGTCGTCGTTCGTTGGCCAACATCAAAAGCAGCCACGGATTCTCACGGATTTTACGGATAGAGCTTTAGGAAAAAGAACTGATCCGTGTAGATCAGTGAAAATCTGTGGCTGCTCTTGTTTGGCCAACGGCCAAAGACCAATGACCAACGACGCCCTTTGCTCTATTTACCGCCTTGATTTTCGATCCGAATGTGGTAATTTTAATACTCCCCCTCCGACTTTCTCCTCCGGATAAATCAAGATTTCAGGCCGTGCGGCGCCTCTACCGTTGCCGGGCCGATGTCTGAACTAAAGGGCCATGTAAGTGATGAATCGCAAGCAGGTTTTGCAGGCTGTGGCTGCTTTGTTAGTGTCGTGCCTTACGGCGTGCGGCGGGGGAGGGTCTCAACCCAGTAACCCGACGCCGCCACCACCGAGCACGTTCAAGGAAAGCTCTCCGGACGCCAGTGGCACCGTCGAAACTTTCAGCCAGACCCAGGTAGATAATACAAATCCGTTTTTTACCCAGTTGGGAACGAACGGCCGGACGTGCAACACCTGTCATGTTGCCAGCGACGGATGGAGCATAACCCCGGTGAACCTGCAGCAGCGCTTCCAATCCACGCAGGGCGCTGACCCGATATTTAAGGTGGTCGACGGCGCCAATTGCCCCAGCGCCGACGTCTCTACTCCCTCGGCTCAAGCCGCGGCCTACAGCCAGTTGCTGAATTTCGGGTTGATACGTATGTCGCTCCCGGTGCCGGCGAATGCCGAGTTCAGCATCATCGCCATCACCGATCCCTACCAGTGTGCGGAGACCACGGCAACCAACCCGGCTCTCTACCGCCGGCCGCTTCCTTCCACCAATTTGAAGTTTCTCAATGGGATCATGTGGGACGGCCGCGAGCCCGATTTGAAGACCCAGGCCAAGGACGCAACCACGGTCCACGCCCAGCCTTCGACTCCGCCGACGGATACGCAGCTGCAGCAGATCGTGACCCTCGAGAGCTCGCTGTTCACCGCGCAATCGACCGACACTCAGGCGGGAGACCTTACCGCGCAAGGCGCGAATGGCGGCCCGGTATTTCTCTCGACTCAACCTTTCTCCGCCGGGATCAACACCGGCACGGCCTTCACCCCCAATGCATTTGCCCTGTATACCAACTGGGCGAACGCGAGCGGCGCGAATGGGGCAGCACAGCAGTCCGTCGCGCGGGGAGAAGTGCTATTCAATACTTTCCCCATGATGATTTCTGCGGTGGCTGGATTCAACGACGTCCAGGGCCAGACCGTGATCGCGGGCACATGCACTAGTTGCCACAACACGCCGAACGTAGGCGGCGACTCGTTGCCCGATATGATGAACATCGGAACCAGCTCTCCGGCACCCACCCTTCCGTCTTATCTCATTCAATGCAACGATGGTAGCCAGGTTGTGACTACCGATCCCGGACGGGCGATGGTCACCGGCAAGTGCGCCGACATCGGCAAAGTCAAAGTCCCAGGCATGCGCGGCCTGGCGGCACGCGCCCCCTACTTCCACAACGGCTCCGCCGCCACCCTGACGGACGTGGTCAACTTTTACATCCAGCGCTTCAATCTGCTGCTGACCACCCAGCAGAAAGCCGACCTGGTGGCCTTCATGAGCACGCTGTAGTTTTCACGTGTGAGTGTAGGGCGGGCGCCCTCGCCCGCCGCTTTTGAGGTTGATTTTTCTTAGTTGGGAAAACAACGAATGACTTGCGGATTGAAGTCCAGGTCAAAAGCGGCGGGCGAGGGCGCCCGCCCCACACGAGGTCAGTTTACAGCGGCAAGGGTTGTGCCAGCCGAAAAGTCAGACGCCGCTCTGGTGCGACGCCTACATCCATGCTGCCGGTAGCGTAGGTCGTTCCGGGAGCATCGACTGAGGCTCCGATCAGCGCGCCTTTGTTCCCCGAACCATCCCGGATGATGGTCACATTGCGTTGCTCGTGCGAGCCCCGCTTCATGAAGATGCTGGAAGTCTGGATCGGCATGACCTTGCCATTGAGAGATATCGCGGTCAGTCCCAGGCGTAGGTAGCCCGGTTCCTGAAATCGGTCTGACAGCCTGCGCGTCCAGGACTCTTCCCGACAGGATGGCGCCCCGCGGCGCCAACGTGTGTCCTCGAACCACAATGGGCTCGTCGAGCACCGCCTCAAAAGGATCCCCTGCGCGCGAACTGGCGCTGGACAAGGACAAGCGCAAGTGTATGGTCACCGGCGTTCCGGCTGGGATGGCGGCGGGCGCTAACGATCCTGTGGGAGAAATTCCGGTTTTGTCGGAAGTAGCGTCAAACGGCAGGTGCTGGTCGGCCGAAACACTCTCTTCGACCAGGGGCAGAGTGTCACGCCGCGAACACCCGCTCAGCATGAAAATGATGAGCAGAACGGCGGACGTCTGTAAGGAGCACCTGGTGGCGTTGCGGCCAATACCCTTCGACACCTTCATGAAACAATCCTGCCGCTCGGCCACACTTCTTTACAAGTCGCAAGCTGGATGCCATCGCCGGGGACCGATTTATCAGTAACTTAGTCGAACGAATTAACCAAGGCTGTGTAGTTATTGCCGGGTGTCACACCGTCATCGCGTATTTTGCGACAGCGTGGGAACCAGCCACCAGCTTCACTCGAGTCGCTCAATCACGATCCATACCAGAATCGCGACCGGCACGACAACACCGTATAGCGTGTAGAAGGGCGCGAACATTAAGACACTTTCAGAAATCGACTTCTAGCCTGGACCACCCTTCTTTGAAAGCAGCCAGTGACAGTCTACGCAAAAACATCCTTACCCTTGTCATTCCGAAGCCGGTTTTACCGGCGAGGAATCTGCTGGTCGGCGGCGAAACAGCAGATTCCTCGCGCGATAGAGCCGCGCTTCGGAATGACAAGTCTTCCAGGTACAAGAAACCACTTACACCACTAAGGAAAGCCCCGGCCTGTTCAAGTCTTCTATGCCTGAGGCATAATGTTCCGCTTTCAAAAATGCCACGAGGCATACTCACGTGAGAATCCGAACCGGCGTTGCGATCCTGTTCACAGTACCTCTTCTCTGCCTCGTGCCTACTGCGTGCAGAGCCCAGTTGTCCCCATCAACCGACGCAAGCGTCCGCGAACGTGCTAACGCCCTTCTCCGCCAAATGACCGTGGAAGAAAAGGCGGGACAACTCAACCAGGCCTCCGGTATCACGGTTGTGGACGCGATAAAACAGGTTTCCGACGAAGCCATCGCGAAAGGGACAAGTCGGATCAATTCTGTGGCAGGTAGATGTAAAAGAGATCAATCGCATGCAGCATGTGGCCGTCGACCGCTCGCGCTTGCATATTCCCCTGCTCGTAGGCTTTGACGTAATCCACGGCTATCGCACCGTCTTTCCCGTCCCGCTGGCGATGGCTTCGTCCTGGGACCCTTCGGTGGAAGAACAGGCCCAAAGAGTCGCAGCCGAGGACTCGCGTGCGGCCGGCATCCAGTGGACCTTCGCTCCCATGGTGGACATTGCGCGCGATGCGCGCTGGGGCCGCATTGTTGAAGGAGCGGGAGAAGACCCTTATCTGGGTGCGGCCATGGCGCGGGCACAGGTCCGCGGATTTCAGGGTTCCGAATTGAGTGCGACCAGCATGCTGGCGTGTGCCAAGCACTTTGCCGGCTATGGGGCAGCCGACGGTGGCCGCGATTATGACTCGTCGTACGTTCCCGAGGAGTTGTTGCGAAATCTGTACCTGCCCCCTTTTCACGCGGCGGTGAAGCAGGGCGTGGGCTCGCTGATGAGCGCGTACATGGACCTGAACGATGTCCCCGCCACCGGCAATCGCTGGCTGCTTCACGATGTCCTGCGCCATGAGTGGGGCTTCAAGGGTTTCGTAGTTTCAGACGCCTGGGCGGTCCGCAATCTGGTTACTCACGGCTTTGCGTCTGACAACGAAGACGCGGCGTACCGCGCCATCAGCGCCGGTCTGAACATGGATATGGACGGCCATGCGTTGGCCGAGAATGCCCCCAATTTATTGGCCTCGGGGAAGATCACGCCTAATCAACTGGATGATGCAGTACGGCCGATCCTCGAGATGAAGATCCGGCTGGGCCTCTTCGAACATCCCTACGTGGACGAAACCAAAGTGGAAGCGGTACTAAATCGTCAGAGCAGCCGTGACTTGGAGCGAAAGCTGGCGGCACGATCGA
This sequence comes from Terriglobia bacterium, assembly GCA_963812835.1. GTDB lineage: Bacteria > Acidobacteriota > Terriglobia > Terriglobales > Acidobacteriaceae > JAIQFF01. The sequence goes on along the minus strand of CAWEWN010000002.1, from coordinate 1,571,615 downwards.
TGGTGTTGTTGCGAAACGAAAATCACACGCTTCCGTTGACCAAGAGCCTGAAAAAAGTGGCGCTGATCGGCCCTTTGGCCGATTCCGTCGACGACATGGAAGGCGGCTGGACAGTCGAAGGTCTGTTTGGAGCGAAGCCCAAGAGCCACGTCGTTACGGTTGCTGAGGGCCTGAAGAACAAATTCGGGACCGATGTGCAGATCACGGTGGTCAGTGGTCCGGGCCTGCGTCGCGACTTCCCTTCCATGATTGACGACCTGCTCGGACGCAAGCCGAATCCCGTGCCCACTCCAGCCGAAATCGAAGAGTCGGTGCGCAAAGCAGTAGATGCCGCCAACCATGCAGACATCGTTATTGCGGTGATGGGCGAGGCCGCCAACATGAGCGGCGAAGGAGCATCGCGAGCGTCACTCGATCTCCCAGGAAGTCAGGAGCAAATGCTCGAAGCTGTAGTGGCCACAGGAAAGCCCGTCGTGCTGGTGCTCGTGAACGGCCGGCCGCTTGATATTCGCTGGGCCGCTGAGCATGTGGCGGCGATTCTGGAGGCCTGGTATCCGGGTACCGTAGGCGGAGATGCGGTGGCCGACGTCCTCTTCGGCGATGTGAATCCAGGCGGCAAGCTGCCGGTAAGTTGGCCACGTACCGCGGGTCAGGAGCCAATCTACTACAACCACAACCGAACGCACGATCCGGATGACGCACCCAAATTCGCTTCGCGTTATTGGGACCTCTCCAGTAAGCCGCTCTATCCCTTCGGTTACGGGTTGAGCTATACAAGTTTTAAATTCAGCCAGCCGCGTCTGACTAAAACTCAAATCAAATCAGGAGAAACAACCGAGGTGTCGGTTGACGTGACCAACACGGGCCGGACCGCCGGTGATGTGGTCGCACAGGTGTACATCCATCAGCGTGCGGGATCGGCCTCACGGCCAGTGCGGCAATTGGAAGGATTTCGGCGAGTAGCGCTGGCTCCAGGCCAGACCCAGACTCTCACCTTTCCCTTAGGCCCCGACGAGCTGAGTTTCTGGAGTCCGCAAACCAAAACCTGGGGCGTGGAAGCGGGAACCTTCGACGTATGGGTAGGGGAAGATTCGACAGCCGCGCTACAGGCAGAGCTGGCAGTAACCGCCAGATAGACAGTGAACTAATCCGCCGCCGAAGCCGCGGAGCGGCGCCAGAATGTAGCCCAGGACGTCAGCCCTGGGTACAAATCGGAAAACGCGCAGCCCTGAAAGGGCGAAAGAAACGGATTCTTCCGCCCCTTCGGGGCTCATATTGCCATGGCCTCCAACCCACGGCTTACGCCGTGGGCTACATTCTCGCGCCGCTTCGCGGCTGCCCATGCCGGCTGGGAAATGCCAAAACAAAACGGAGGAGCGGTTTCACCGCTCCTCCGTCGATTGTTAACAACAACCAGCTAGTTGGATGATCCGCCCAACCGACTGACGCACTTGCCGCTTCGTTCTCGGGCTGAACGATCAGGCCGTCGAACGGGGTGGCTCCCACGAAGCGTCCGCGAACTACGCTGACGCGACGCAGCGGATATCCCGAATCAGGTCCGCGATGCCAGCTGCGGCCGCCGTCTTTGCTTTCGAAGATGACGCCGGTAGCGACGCTGGTGGCCAGCAGACGCTTCTTGCTCTGGTCATAAGAAATCGAGCTGATGTTCTTGTCGGGAATACCGTTCACGACATGCTCCCAGCTCGTCCCCGAATCGGTGCTCCGGAAAGCGCCTTCGCGCGACGCAATCAGGATCTCGCCTTCCGGCGTGAGAGTCACACCGTGAATGGCTGTGATGTAGGACGACAGAGGAGCCTGCTGCCAGGTCGATCCACTGTTCGAGGAATAGAGAACGTTGGTGCGAGTAGCGGCGACAATCAGGTCGCCGTTCGACTCGACCGCAACGAAATCACTCTTCCCCATGACCGAACCGCCGGTCCAGGTTTTGCCCTGGTCGACGCTGGTGAACAGTCCAGCCGAGGTGGCAGCCAGCCAGCGTTTGGGTGTGATTTCGATATCGCTCACGCGTGCATCAAGGGTGGAGCGAACCACGACTGCGGCCACTTTAGTGGTCTTCGCGCCCTTCTTGGTTTTGCTTGCGGTTTTGACCACACGCGCCGGAGACTTCTCCGTCACGATTGTGTTGCTGGGACGCCACTGGCTCGAACCACGATCCAGCAGGAAGATGCCCTTGTTGGTGCCGGCGATCAAGCCGTCGTTGGGAACCTGCTGCAGTGCGAAAACATCGCGTCCGCCCAGGCCCGCGCTCTTCTGCTGCCAGGTCAGTCCGCCATCGTGGGTGGAGAAGACGCCGCCAAATTCACGGTCGTTCACCACGCCCACCAGGATTCTGTTGGGATCGTTCTGGTCGGCAAGAATCGAACTGACGTAACGATGGGTGTAGCCATGATTGGAAGCCGCGAAAGTCTGCGCTCCATCATCGCTGGTCAGGACGCCGCTGCGATCGGTTGCAATCAGCACCCGGCTCGTATTGCGCGGATCCACCATCACATCGTTCACCACGACTTCGGAACTGGTCACGTGCTTCCAGTTCTTGCCGCCGTCAATCGTCTTCCACAGGCCTTCGGTCGTCCCGGCATAAACCGTTGCCGGGTCCTTCGGGTCCTGCTTCAGAACGCGGGTGCGTCGGGCAGAAAACGGAATGCCTTGCAGCTTGCGGAAGAGATCGCCGGCGGAATCGCTGCGATAAATTCCTGAGCATGCGCTGGCATATACGACAGAAGGATTGGTGGAATCCACGATGACCGAGAAAACATCCGAGTCATCGATCATGCCCTTGTTGATGCGATGCCAGTTGGCGCCGCCGTCGTCGGTCTTCCACGCCAGGTGCCACGTGCCCGCGTAAACCACATCGGGATTCTTGGGATCAAGAGCGAGCGACTCGACGTTCTTCAGATCGTCCGCCTGCTTCACCGGAGAAATCCGGTCCCAGTTTTTGCCGCCGTCCTTGGTGCGGAACACGCCATCGAGCGCGCCGATCACCAGAACTTTGGAATCGTAAGGAGCGATCGCCATGGCCCGCACTGATTTGCCGTGCACGCCGGGCATCGCTTCCCAGTTGTTGCCGCCATCGTGCGAGCGGTAGACATCTCCCGCCTGCTGATTCACTACGCTCCACGCGGAAACGTAAATGTGTTTCGGATTCTGCGGGTCAATGGCGATGTGATCGAGAACATTGTCGTCGTCGCCCAGATGGGCCAGGCGCGACCAGTTGTGTCCCCCGTCGGAAGACAGGAAAAGCGTTCCGGTGCTGGTACCAAGATAGATACGGTCGGGGTTCTGCGGGTCGAAGGCCAGACTCCGCACGTCGCCGCCGTCCGGACCCACGCGCGGTCCACTGACCGGCCCAGAGGGTCGTGACGGACAGCATCGCAATAGCCAATGCAATCAACAATTTACGAGAAATCATAGGTGAATTTGCCCCTGGCGAAAGAATCTCCGCTCGCGGCTGAGATTGACAGCGTAACACGCTCTTTTCAAGTTACCGAAGGCCAGACAAAAAAAGGCCGGTCGAGTATGAAACTCGACCGGCCGTAATCGGCTAAGCGTCATTGTGCCTTCGGCTTAGCGGCTTTCTTTTTGGCGGCGGCCGGGTGATCCGGAACAGCTTTCACCATCGACTCATCCACCGCTGTGGTTCCCGGGGCCGAGAAGGTCGCACCAGCCGGGACCACCCAGTATTCGGCGGTCCTGGTTCCGGCGCTGCCGGTGCGCGTTTCAATCCGCGTGGCATCGATGGCTTGCTTGGCTTCGCCACCTGACAGATATGCCTTGGAATTGACCGCGCGCTCTCCAGCCAGGTTCTTGCGCTTCTCGTCGGGGCCGGAATTGCCCACGATGACGAGCTTCGCATCGGGATCATGCTGCAGCCGCGCCGCAACATCATCCAGGATGGCTTTGCAAGTGTTGTCTACGCGCCACGGCTTCACCTTGTTGGGGAAGTCGCACTCGCTCAGCTTGCTCGCCTCCGGCGGCGGTGGCGGCGGGACCTCTACGTTGACCGTGCTCGAACTCGTCGCGGTCAGACCGCGAGAATCGGTACACGTAGCGCTTACCGTGATCGGGCCTGCACCCGCTCCGGTGGTGTTGAGAGTGGCATTGCCGCCGTCGCCGGTGACACTTCCACCGCTGGCGTTCCAGCCGCTGATCGTGACCGGAACGTTGTCCGGGCTGGTGCAAGTGCAGGTCAGCGTCGAAGACGCGCCCGCTTGCAGCGATGTCGGATTTGCCGAGCACGACATGGTCGGCGGATTCTTCGGCGGTTCTTTCACAGTGAAGGTTGCGCTGCAACTTGCCTCGCCGCCCTTCTTCATTTTCGGATCGGCAACGCGAGCCGTAGCAGTGTAGCTGCCGCCGGCGACTCCAGTCGTATCGATGGTCGCCGTGGTGTCCTTGCCGGTGATCTTGCCACCGGTGCTGGCCCAACTGTAAGTCAGAGTGTGCTTGGGATTGAAATTGGAACCGCTGGCCGTGACCGTGACCGGCTCACCGACCATGACTTCGCTGGGCTGGATGGAGCAGGCCGCTGCCGGAACTGCAAGCGTCGGATAACCGAACTTGAAGACCAGACCAGTGCGTAGCCGAACTCCACTTTCCTGCGGACGCCGTAAATCGGGGAAGCCGGCGGCAACCTGATCGGCAAAATTGTGGCTCGACCACACCCAGTCCGCTTCAAACAAACGCAACGAAAGCCGGCGCCAGAGATCGAGGTCCATGCCGCCGCCGAGAATTGCACCAATACCGTTGCTGGTGTCGACGTTGGGCACAGTCAGCCGGTTTAACCCGAGCAACGTATGGAGGAAGAAGGTTGTTCCCTGATTTCGGTAGGAAAGACGAGGTCCGATTGAAACCGTCTGTACCGTTCCATTGTCGTTCTTGTTCGCGCCGTAGTCGGCTTCGAGTCCTAGGAACCGCGTGAAGTTATAGTTGATCGCGGCGCCCCCACCCTCCGGAATATCGCCCATGTTCACTCCGATGGGAGCAGTGGCGGGCTGGAAGGGACTCGGGACGGTGATACCGGGATGCAACCACTGGTAGCCAACAAAGAGTTCTACTTTCGGCGTCTCTTCATCTTGTGCCAAGGCGGTAAATGAGCCCAACGAGACGACGCACAAACCGAGGAATAAGCCAGAAATCAATCTACGAAGTGACATGCAATGCCTCCGAAATCCGAAACAAAAATTGATCGTCCACGCTTCAAAGTTGGTTGAGACCGGGAGTTGCGTGGGAAGCCAACACCACTTTTGGTATGGGCAATGATTCTACATTAGACAATGGTCAAATCAAGCAATCTGAGAACATTTTAAGAAGTAAAATATGCCGCTAAGTGTCTCAGATTGATATACAACCCGGCTTTGGCCCTCAAAGAACGTTGCGATTATCCTGAACTTGTGAAGTGGCGGTCGCGCGGTGGACGGGCGTCTCGCCCGTCTTTGCAGAGACCGAATCGATGGGCGGGACGCCCGTTCTCCATCTGAAAGAACTTGTCCGAACCAACCGCAACACGCTTGCAGCGAGGCCGGAAAGCCTAAATAATGGCTATTGCCAAATATGAACCATGAAAAAGTATTGATCGTCGAGGACGAAGAGAACGAGCGGACCGGCCTGGCCGAATTGATTACGAGCTGGGGTTATCGGGCCGAAACCGCTAAGGATGGCGCCGAAGGACTGGAAAAAGTTACAGTCTGGGCCCCTGCCATAGTAATCACCGACATGAAAATGCCGCGCATGGGCGGCCTGGAACTCCTGGAGAAGCTGGACGCCAACGCCCAGACCATGGCCGTCATTGTCGTGACGGCGCAAGGGACAATCGATAGCGCCGTACAAGCCATGCGCATGGGCGCCTACGACTACATCACCAAGCCCATTGACACCAACCGGTTGCGCACCATCCTGCAAAACGCAACGGCGCTGCTGGGAACGCGGGCCGAACTCGAGGTCACGCGCAGAAAACTGCGCGACGCCGGTTCGCTGGGCAGCCTGATCGGCTCCTCCAAGAAAATGCAGGAAATCTTTCACCTCATCGAGATGGTCGCGCCCAGCACCGCCTCAGTATTAATTACCGGCGCCAGCGGAACCGGTAAAGAGTTGGTGGCACGCACGGTCCATGAACTCAGCCCGCGGCGGAACAAACCCTTCGTCCCGATCAATTGCGCGGCGATTCCGGAAACACTGATCGAGAGTGAAATATTCGGCCACGAAAAAGGCGCCTTCACCGGTGCCCTCGAGCGGCGCACCGGATGTTTCGAACTGGCGGAAGGCGGAACTCTTCTGCTCGACGAGATCGGCGAAATGCCGGTGGCCACGCAAGCCAAACTGCTCCGCGTTCTCGAGGACCGCAAACTGCGCCGCCTGGGAAGCAAAGTGGAGACCACGGTGGACGTCCGCGTCCTGGCCGCCACCAACAAGGTTCCCGAGGAAGCGGTAGCCCGGGGCGAACTGCGCAACGATCTTTATTATCGGCTCAACGTTTTCAACATTCACATGCCGCCGTTGCGCGACCACAAGGAAGACGTCGCCGAACTGGTGCAGGCACTGCTCGCGGACATGAACGAGAAACATGGACGAAAAGTTGCCGGCGTGAGCGAAGCTGTCCTCAATGCCTTTCAAGCCTATTCCTGGCCGGGCAATGTGCGCGAAATGCGCAACACTCTGGAGCGGGCTGTCATCGTTTGCGATGGTGCCGTCGTCGAAACCAAGCACCTGCCGCCGGGCTTCGGACAATCCAGTCTGCGCAGTTCCGCCGAGGATTCCGACACCGTACGGCTGGGCGTCGGCACCACGGTAGAGGAAGCCGAGAAGCTGCTGATTCTGAAAACGCTAGAGGCCACCAACAACAACAAGACCCGCGCCGCTGAGATCTTAGCTATCAGCCTGAAGACTCTGCACAACAAGCTCAAGGAGTACGGCAACGCAGCAGCGGACGCGGCTCTGGTAAGGGAAGAGTAGGAGAAGCAGCTTTTAGCTATTAGCTCTTGGCTTTTAGCTTAAGACCCACGAATGACTCCGAAGTCAAAAATTGAACCAGCATCGCAGCGACGGGTCGACCTCGGAAAGAGTGAGAGCAAGTGGAAATTGGCACTTGGCCGATACACAGGTGTAGTAGCTAAAAGCCAAGAGCTAAAGGCTAAAAGCTAGCCATCCCCATGCGTCGGAAAACCAAAATCGTACTTGCCATCACCTTCATGGTCGCTGTGTTGGTGCTGGCCTTCTCCTATATCTACATCTCTGAATTGTTGCGCCAGCGTGTGACCACGGCGCGGGAATCCGCCGCCCAGTTGACATCGAACCTGGCTTACCTGGCCGCCAATGCTGCTCCCGATTTGAGCAGCACCAAGGTGGACACAACAAATCCCGCGGCCACGCGCCGCGCCCTGGCGTATTACCTGGGCACCGATCGTGATCTAAATAATTTTCTGGAATCCGTGGTGGGAACATGGCCGATCATCTACGACGCCGCGATCGTTGACAGTGACGGCAAAGCCATCCTGCATACCAATCCGGACCTGGTGGGAAAATTGGTTCCGGATCGGCCGGACTTCCACCAGGTGGAGAACGCCAAGTTCCGTCGCCAGTTCCGCATGGTCTACAACCCTCCCACCGTTTACGACGTACGCATCCCATTACAACTCGACGGTGCACGCTTCGGAAGCATCCGGGTGGGTGTATCCACCGTTTTTCTGAAAAACGAACTGACTCCCCGGCTGCAGCAAGCTGTCGTCTTCTCCAGCATCGCAATTTTGCTCTCGCTGATATTGGCGGCCGTACTCTCCCACATTGCCCTTGGCCCTCTCGAGCAGATCAATCGCAGCCTGGACAGCGTCACCGCCGGCAGCACCGAAGGGACGGGCGAACCGGAGGCCGGTCACGATGAATACGGACTGGTCAGCCTGAAGATCGCGCACCTGGGCCGCCAGATGCGCGACGCCAAAGAAATCTTTTCTGCGCTGAAAGACAACGTTGACCAGATCATGGGCAACTTGCAGGACGGCTTGATGCTGTTCACCCGCGATTCACGTGTGGTGCTGGTCAGCGCGTCGGTGGAAAAGTTCCTGGGCCGGCCGCGGCGGGAATTGTTGGGCCAGGTGGCCCGTTCGATTTTCTCTACGGAATCGGAATTCGGCGCGCTCGTAATGCAGGCGTTTGAACGGCGCAGCCCGATCTCTCCCCGGGAGATCGAATTTCCCAGCGGAAAGCGGGTGCAGATTTCGCTCGACTTCATCCGCGAAAGAGAGACTCAGATCGGCGCGCTGCTGACCATGCGCGACGCGGAATCGGTACGCCGCATCGAGGACGAAATCGAAATGTCGCGCCGCCTCTCCGCCAACGGACGCATCACCCGCGGCGTGGCCCACGAGGTCAAGAACCCGATCAACGCCATCGTTCTGCACCTGCAATTGCTGCAGGGCAAGTTGCGCGAGGTAGATCCTGCCACACGCCGACACATGGACATCATCGGCAGCGAAATACATCGCCTGGACCGGGTGGTGCAGATCCTCGTGGATTTCACCCGTCCCCGCGATTTGCATCTGGAGGAAACCGACCTGCGCCGGCTGCTCGAAGATGGAGTCCAGCTCGCCGAACCCGATGCCAGGCGCCATGGCGTGACCATCGTGAGCGACCTGCCCTCTCAACCGTTGATCGTGAAGGTCGACACCGACTTCATCAAGCAGGCTATCCTCAACGTGATGCTCAACGGGGTCCAGGCCATGCCGGACGGCGGCCAGCTGACAGTTTCGGCCCGCCGCGAAGACGACATGGTAGTGACCGAAATTCGCGACCAGGGCGGCGGCATTCCCGCCGACGCCCAGGACAAGATTTTCGAGCTATATTTCACCACCAAGAAAGAAGGCACCGGAATCGGGTTGGCGCAAACCTATCAGATTCTGCAATGGCACTACGGTTCGGTTGATTTCGATTCGGTATTGGGGCAGGGCACAACCTTTCGCCTGCGCTTGCCGCTGGCCCAGTCCCGCTCGAATGCCTTGCAGGAAGCAGCGACGCGAAGTTAGCGGCCCGGGGAGGCAAGAGACTATGTTACAGCCGCATCAATTCTGCGGCGTCCAGAGTTCCGGCCCACCAAGTAAAAGCTAGAATTCAAGCTGGATCGTGACGGTTGCTTGGTAGCATCCAATTTCACATGAGTAAATATCTGGCCGCCATTCTCGGATTGTGTGCATGGACGACTCCATCACTCGCGGGAGTCGCGTTTCCGGCACAATCGCTGCAGCTCTGCCAGGAGACTGGGCCGCCAGCTGCAACGCCATCCGTACCCGCCGAGACTTCACCGCAGAACACCGCACCATCCGCGCAACCCGCCGCCCCACCTCAATCGGAGCCGCCGGCCACGCCCGCACCGGTAGCGACTCAGGAACCGCAGACCACGAAGCCGGAGAGCCCCGCGAAAAAGCCGCAGCCCAAGACCAAAGCGGCCACAAAGAAACGACGTCGCCACAAGACTACCGTCACAGCTTCCAGCGAAGCCCCGGAGAAAAAAGTAGTACGAAATGGGGGCACGACGGATCCCGCAGTCCAACTCGCCCCAGGCATGAGCCCCGAGCAGGCATCCAATCAACGCCAGAACACTACCCAGTTGCTGGCTGCCACGGACGCCAATCTGAAGCTGATCTCATCCCACCCGATAAACCCAAGCCAGCAGGCCAGCGTTAGCCAGATTCGCAAATACATGGAGCAAGCCAAGACCGCGGAACAGGCAGGTGACGTGCAGCGTGCGCAGAACCTCGCATCCAAAGCACTGCTGTTGTCGGATGATTTGGCGAAGCAGTGAAGAGCTTCTAGCTACTGGCTTCTAGCTTCTAGCATGTTACACACACCCCGCGAGTTGTCATCCTGAGCGGAGTCATGCGATTCGCTTGCGAATCGCATGGCGGAGTCGAAGGACCCCTACCGTCAAGATGCAGCCGCAATCGCGTCAGAAAAAATGGTGGGCCACCGGCTTAATCATTCGTTTCGTCATTGGACGAAGAACTGTTCGACACGAGTTTTTCTGCCAGCTTCAAAGTTCCCGAGATGATCAGGAAATCCGCGATTCCGATCGGCATCGCGTAAAAAATCGTAGGCGAATTTTTGGGCCATTGAACCATGAAAACTAATGGAACGTGGAGCGCCAAGATAATAGCAATGATCGCCCAGAACCAAGCGTGCTTCCTTAAATGCCAGCGGAGTTTGATGGCGAAGATTATCACGCCTACCACAATGTAGGTAGCCAGACCTGCTTCGGCGTTACATAGGAAAGTAATAAGAAAAAATACCGGCGCCACCAAAGCCGCAAGCTTTAGGCCCGTGTAATCGATAGGTTCTTTTTCCTTGGGCGATTCGTAATCAAACATCTGTATTCACCATCGGTGAACCATTGGCCTCCTGAACTCACACACCAGCATCTTTGAATTGTCTTGGCCAATTGATAAATCGCCTGCGCGCAAACAGAAAACACAGAACGAACGCGGCCATGTGCCGCCTATAGGGCTCCTTCGACTTCGCGGCTGCTTCGCGAAGCGAAGCCGCTACTCCGCTCAGGATGACAAAGGTTTACTTTCCCTTAGCGCGGGCTGCGTTCACCTTGGCCAGCAGATCTTGTGAAAGCGGTTGGACCGGCCCCGGAATTTTCGTGGCTTCAAGCAGCACGTCGCGGGCTTCAGTGTTGTGGCTCAGTTTGGCGTAGGCGTAGCCCAGGCGATAGAGCGCGACTGCGTACTGCTGATCATCCACCCCTTTGAGCAGCGCGGCGGCGGACTTCAACTCCGTGACGCAGCCACGGTCTTTTCCTGCTTCATGTAGGCGTAGCCCAGAGTGGAGTGGGCGACCCCGCCAGAAAGTTTGCGCGTACGGTCCGCGTCCGGAGCATCCGCCTTGGCCGCGACGACTGCCCTCTGCGCATAGGTGACTGCTTTGGCCACGCCTCCCGGCTTGGGGTCCTCCACAAAAGTTCCGGCCAGAAGCAAGAGAGCCGCCAGATTGTTGGGATTCACCGCCAGAGCCTTCTCGCCGTAAGCGACAACGTGCGCAGTGTCTTTGAGTTCGGTAAGCGACATCATGGCGTACGAAGCGATGGGTTCGTCAAAACGCGAGCTTGGAAAGGCGGGGGTAAAGCGCTCAATCTCATTCATGCGTGACTTCGCATTGGTCTCGTCAACGATCACATTGAAGGCCGCTGCCTCCAGGAAATCATACGAGGCTTTCGCTCCATCCTTCTGCGACTGTATCTGCGTGGCGAAATCCTGGTCGCTCAAGCCTTCCGGCTTCGGCCCCTTGCCAACCGAGTTGTAAACTTCGCCGCCGCGCACCGCATAATCCAATAACTTGGGATTGTTCTTCAGCTGCTGGGCAATGCTGGCCTGGGAAACGAGAATATCGAGACTGTGCGGCGCGCTGGCCAGCGCCTTGTCCCCATAATCGAGGGCCTTCTGCAAGTCCCCCGCCCCCTGGTAGGCCTGCGAGAGCTGCCAGTTTCCATAGGCCACGGCAGCTGGATTCGACGAGAACTGCTTCAGGAAATCCTCGTACATGGCCAGCTTCTTCTGATCATCCGGTTCTTTGGTGATGGCCTGCAGCGCCTGGTCCTCCGGCGTGCCCGCGGGAATCACGAGGGTCTCGATTTGCGCGCGCGAAAGAGAAGCAACCGCCAACAGAAACGCAACCAGCAGGACGGGCCAACGGCCGTGCTTCATACGTCACCTCCGGAATTGCGACGGCATCGTAGCGCCGAAGATGGGATTATGCAAGCGATGGCTGCGAGCAGCCGCGGAGCGGCGGGCCCAAAAGCAGCCGCGAAAGCGGCGCAAGAATGTAGCCCGGGGCGTAAGCCCCGGGTTAGGGAGCGTAAAGAATCGAGCTCCGAAGGAGCGCAAGAGACCGCACCACAAGCGCATCGGTGTGGTGGCCACCTCTTTCGCCCGTTCCGGGCTCCCCCATGGTCCGACTCTAACCCGGGGCTTACGCCCCGGGCTACATTCTTGCGCCGCTTCGCGGCTCTCCACATACGACCATTGCAAATTATCGTGCTAGTCTTTTGCTCATGCAGGGTCGCGAGGACTCGCGGGCGATCGTAACAGAACTCGAATCACACCACACCCTGGACCCACTCCATCTTTTACATCGTGCTGATCGCCTTCCTGCTCCGTCTGGCGGTCATCACCATCGGCCACACCTACCGCATCACGCCGCGCCGGGACCACTTCCAGTACGGATGGGAAATGGGACGCATCGCCCGATCCATCGCACTGGGACAAGGCTTCAGCTCTCCCACCGACTTGCCCACCGGCCCCAGCGCCTGGGCGCCGCCGGTTTATCCCTACATTCTGGCTGGAGTCTTCAAGCTGTTTGGGATTTACAGCAACCTGTCCGCCTGGGTCATCCTCGCGTTCAACAGCATTTTTTCCGCGTTGACCTGTCTAACGCTCTACCGGATTGCAGAGAAAATTTACGGAGTCGCCGTCGCCCGGGCCACAGCCTGGACGTGGGCGCTGTTCCCTTACGCGATTTACTGGCCAGTGCGGGTGGTCTGGGAGATGAGTCTCAGCGCCTTCCTGCTAAGCCTTGCGCTCCTGCTTACCCTGCGCATGGCAGATGCGCCGCCGCGCCCGCGCGCCTGGATCGGCATTCGGACTTCTGTGGGGACTGCTGGCGCTGACCAACACCGCCGTGCTGTCACTGCTGCCGTTTTGCCTGCTCTATCTGCTGGTGGCGCTTGCCCCGTTCATCTCGGCAGATGGCCGGAGCAGTCTTTTGTCTTCTGGTAGCAGGCCTGGTCGTCACTCCATGGCTGGTACGTAACTATGTCGTCTTCGACAAATTTGTTTTTGTTCGCGACAATCTTCCGCTCGAGATGTATACCGCCAACAACGAGCCAGTCCACCGGCCTGTGGACGCGCAGCGAACATCCCGGTAACGATCCCGAAGCCATGCGCCGATTTCAGGAGCTGGGTGAAATTCGCTTCATGGAGGAAAAGCAGCAGCAGTTCCGCGAATTTGTTCGCGAACATCCCGGGCAATTTCTTCGCTTCACGCTCGACCGCGTTCTGTACTTCTGGATCGGACCTCCCCAGGCTGACATCGTAGCCGGATATGACCTGATGATTGCGCGCCACCTCATGTTCATTCTTCCCGCTGCATTCGCCTTTGCAGGCCTGTGGCTCACGCTGCGCGAAAAAAAACAGGGAGCATTTCTATTGGCCTGCTTCCTGCTGATTTATCCGCTTCCGTACTACCTGGTAAATCCCTTCCCCCGCTACAAACACGCCATCGAACCGGAAATGATTCTGCTCGCTGTGTTCCTGTTCTGGAAGGCGAGTAAAGTCCAGATCCGCTGGCCGATTCACCAACAGCCGTAGTGCGAGGGAATTTCTTTGCGTCCTTCGCGGTGATCTTTGCGGCCTTTGCGGTTAAGGTCTTTACCGCAAAGAGCGCAAAGAAAGTCCGCAAAGGACGCAAAGAAACCGAACTCTTTACGACAACCCCATTACGTTGGCGAGTCTTTCTTCATCATTTACATTTAAAGCATGCGTGCAATCCTGCAGAAAAAGGCGCTGCGCTACGTTTTCGGCGCGAATATGATCTCCATGCTGGGCAGCGGCATGAATTCTGCCGCGGTGGCGTGGTACATCCTGCAGGCCACACACTCGGAAGTCGCCCTGGGGACCTTCGCTGTACTGCAAACGCTGCCGGCGATGCTCATGCTGCCCTTCACCGGCGTGCTCATTGACCGTGAAGACCGGCGCCGCCTGGTGATGTGGCTGGACGCAGTCCGCGCTGTCATCATTCTTGCGGTCGCAATCCTGGCCTTCGTCGGCAAAGTAAAAGTCTGGCAGCTCTATGTGATGAACACGCTGGTGGCGGCGGGCTTCTGGATGTTCTGGCCCACCATCACGGCGCTCATCCAGGAACTCACGCCCGGGGAAGAGTTCGTCCACGCCAATACGTTTCTGCTGGCGGGAATCCAGGGCGGCTGGCTGATCGCCGGATCGATCGTCGGCTTCGTCTACAACCATATTGGCCTCGGCGGCGTCCTGCTGATTGATTTCTCCACCTACCTGGCGTCCTTCCTGCTCTACCTCGGAGTGCGCAAGGGACGCCACGTGGTGCCGCGCCCGGCAGAGCTGCGGGCCGACATCGTCGCCGCGGAAAGCGCAGTCGCGCGCTTTGTCCGAGAGATGCGCGAAGGCATCGATTTTCTGCGCGGCCACCGCCCCGTAGTGACGCTGGGTATCAGCTGGGCCCTTTTTCTAGGCGCCATGATGACCGGAGTGGTGGTGACCGCGCCCCTCAGTGACGAGGTGTTCCACGCCGGCGCCGTCGGCTATGGCTGGCTCAATGCCGGCTGGGGCACGGGCGCGTTTCTCAGTGCGCTCTATGCCCCTGTACTAATTGCGTCCGTGGGCGCGCGGCGTTCGATTGCAATCTCGATGGGCTTCCTGGCCATCGCCATGATCGTAGCGCCCCTTTCACCCTGGTTGGCGCTTGCAGTCGCAATTTACGCCATCATGGGTTCAGGACGTGGCGTGAGCGGCGTCGCCATGAACACCAGCATCATGGAACAAGTGCCGCAACACTTCATGGGACGAGTGCAGAACACTTTCTACTTCGCCGGCACCGCGCTGCAAATCATTCTAGGATTTCTGGTAGGCGCGGTCGCGCAATGGAACCTGGCTGCGGGCTTCTCCATCATTGGGATGGTGTATGCGGTGGCTTTCGTCACGGCAGTGTGGCCGGTGGCTACGTCAACTCCGGTTCTCGAAGTCGAGTCGACGGATTGAAAGTAGCGCCGGCGTCCCGCCGGCTGTCGGGTGGGCGTCCCGCTCACCCCATCGGGCCGGCCGGAGGCCGGCGCTACCCGAGTGGCAATTGTCCGCCGTCGACTGTTATTCTTTTCCGTTCCAGATAGCCCAGGAGACTCGCATGTCATCCAGCCTCGAAGGTCGGGTTGCGGTCGTTTTCGGAGTCGCCAACAAGCGCTCGATCGCCTGGTCGATCGCACAGGGACTGCACCAGGCAGGCGCCAAGGTGATTGTCACCTATCAGAACGAACGTCTGGAACTGGAAGCGCAGAGACCTGATCGCCTCCCTCCCGGGTGCGGACGGATTCATGTGCGACGTTTCCGATGACGCGTCCATTGACCGGTTGTTCGTGCAACTCAAGGAGCGTTACGGCAAGCTAAATGTTCTGGTGCACAGCGTGGCCTACGCCCCAGCCGAGGAACTGAAAGGCGAGTTCGTCGCCACCACGCGCGAGGGATTCCGTATCGCGCACGATGTAAGCGTCTATTCCCTGGTCGCGCTCGCCCGCGCCGCCGCGCCTCTCATGGAAGACGGAGGCAGCATTATCACCATGACCTACTACGGCGCGGAGCGCGTGGTGCCGCGCTACAACGTCATGGGCGTGGCCAAGGCTGCGCTGGAGTGTAGCGTGCGCTACCTGGCCTACGATCTGGGCAAGAAGAAGATCCGCGTAAATGCAATTTCCGCAGGTCCGATCAAGACGCTGGCCGCCCGGGGAATTTCCGGCCTCGGCGACATGCTGAAGGCCCACGCCGAGCGCGCGCCTCTGCAACGCAATGTGGATGTCAACGAAGTGGGTGCGACCGGCGTATTTCTCGCCTCCGACGCAAGTTCCGGAATCACCGGCGAAGTGATCTACGTAGACTGCGGCTACAACATCATGGGGTTTTAAATTGGATTTTTAACTTGTCATCCTGAGCGGGATTTCAAGTTGTCATCCTGAGCGGAGAAACTGCTTTGCGGAGCAAAGCAGTTACGCAGTCGAAGGACCCCTACCCTGTCCTTGGACTTGTAAGTCTGAGGAAGTTATCTGCAATGTCTCAGATCACAGCACCCGCTAAGCTCCAAGGGGTCCTTCGACTCCACCAGCCCATTCGCATGCGAATGGGCCGCTTCCGCTCAGGGTGACAGATTGAAACTTTCGATGAACTACTACTTATGCTTCCTCCGGAACTTGCGCCCGATCTCTGGATAAAATTCTTTCAACACATTGAAGCCGGCATCGAAGGCAAACTGGACCCCGGCACGCTCCGCCACATCCGAAAAATCTCTCTCGTCCTTGGGATAGTAAGTCACGGCCAAAGCTGCCGAAGAAAACCCACCCAACATTTGCGAGATATTAAATGCCTTTCGGCCGGAATCCTGCCGCGTCACCAGAAGGCGGGTGATCGCGTATCCCACACGGCGGCTGAAGCCTCCGTCGCCGAGCCGGTAGTAGCGTGGGTCCTGATGGAAGAGTGAGGGATACACCCCGGTCACGAAGATGCCGTCAGTCAAACCGTCCGCCAGGCCGGCGCCATAGCGTTTGCCGAAACCCTCGGCGCCCTGGCCATATCCTTCGGGATGGTTGCGCGCCTGGTTCACGCCGGCTTCGACCGTCACAAACACAAACGTGTAGGGATTGAGATATTGCGAAGCAAGTTTGAACTTCTGGCCGGCGGTAAGGGGAGGCGGGTTCGCCCCCGCTGCTGCAATCCCGTATCCCGGCAAGATGCCGAACAATCGCGCTTCACCGGAGGGCTGAGCGGAGGAGTCGGTCGGCTTCCGATTTTGATTCCGGGAGGCGGGATCTCTGTCGGTGGCGGATGGAGCTGTCGGCAGCGGCGCGTCTTGAGAGTGACAGACTGCCGCGTCCATCCCCAACATCATCAATATCACGAGTGCAAGAGTTAGCGGGGTGGCGCGTAACCAGTTGCAAGACCTCGGAAGTAAAGCGCTCAGTTTACGGAGTAGTGATCCTGATGCGGCGGACACTTTCCTCGCCGAGTTCATTTCCGCTGCCAGGACCGGTTGTCCCTTTCGATTTGAGAAATTGCTTGTCCACTCCGTCATCCACTCTCCCCAGCGCGATCTCGACATCACGCTCACGCTCGAAGCGTGCAAACTTCTCTCCCCACTCTATCAGGAGAATACTGTTGTCGCTGATAAGGTCATCGAGTCCCAGCGTTTCCAGCTGGCGCGGTGTATCAATACGGTACAGATCGATGTGATAGAGGCTGGCTTGCGGGCCGCGATATTCGTGGATCAGAGTAAACGTGGGGCTGGTGACGTCCTCAGCCGATGCCGCCTGAAAGGCCTCGGCGATGCCTTTGACCAGGGTGGTCTTCCCGGCGCCCAGGTCGCCGCGCAGAAGCACCAGCTTGGGCGGAGCCAGCATCCCGGCCAGAGTGCGGCCTAGCGCAATCGTCTCCTCGGCAGAGTGGGTGATGAATTCCTGTGTCGCCATGCTGGTCGAATCGAGTGACCAGTATAGCGATTCCCTTCCTGAGCAAGAAAAGGGCACAACTCACCTGTGCCGAGTGGTAGAGAAACGGGAAGGGCACGACTTCAGTCGTGCCGCAATGTTGCCTGAAAGACTCGCGGCTTCAGCCGCTGAGTTGGCTGTTCTTTCCGCAGCGCGATCTTCCTGCCGACCCCTAAACTGATTTCGGCGCTATCCACTGACTGGATCGGATTCCCTGAAAACTCCGGTCGGCAGCCGAATCCACCACCATGCGCAGGGCACGATGATCATCGTCGCCGAGAGCAACGAAGCGGAAGGGCTGCAGGGATCCGTCGGTGGTCGAACGCATGGGACTCAGCATTTCAGCCATGCCCCGCACCGGGCCTGATTGGGTTTGAAAAGCTACCTCGACAAAATCTCCCTGACTTAGCGATTTAGCCAGGCGCAGCAATCCGCCGGTCACAGAAACGGTTTGAAGTTTGGCTTTGGTCCGTTGACCATCTTCCAGAACGACCTGGGCCAGAACGGAACCACCAAGCTTGATACGTGGAGAGCGGCGCTGAGGATGCACTTGGGGGAAGTGAGTCATAAGGCATAACTATTTCATGCAGCCACTCGCCGGGGCAGGTTACTGAAGACACGTGTACGGATTCCAGTCCCGGGAATTGTCCGAAAAACATCCCAGGCCGTGGTTTCAATAAGATAGACGTCGCCCGCACAGAGGTGCAGGACAGGCCGATCGCAGTCGCTGCGAATTCGTTCAGTGCTCGTCAGCCCACGCTAGTCGTGCCAGACTTCATTCAGAATTACCGCCAACCGTGTTCCGGCGCGAGCCAACTGACCCTCAATCACCGGCTTTACCTGGTCGACGTAACCTTGATTAACGGACTCGTCCAGGTCGAGCATCCGCTGCAGGACGTTGTCGTCGTCGGCGCAGGTATTGACCGCGACCGGATCTTCGCCCTCAATCATCGTAGAAAGGTCGCCGTACGACTCACTCACCGCATGTGAATGACTCTCGAGAGCCCATGCCCTGATATCCACTGGCTGCGTTTTCCAGGTGGCCATGTCGGTTTCAAATTCACTCATCAGGGTATCCACGTAATTGGTCACATCGTCGTCGTGTGTGGCACGCCGGATATGGCCAATCTTCTCCGGCATATTGGTGTCCCAAATGCCGTGCAAGTTGGGTGTCGCGCTTGTCCCATTAGTTGAGATCTGGGGCTCATCCCCAAAGAACTTGACGGGGACGCAGTTGCCGCCGCGGTCGTTGTTGTCTGCTATATGCAGCGGCTGGTGCAAGTCGCCGACGAAATGGATCAGCAGCGCAAGCGCTTTCGACTTGGCATGCTTCGTGGCGCTCGTTGATTTCAGCACGTCAATCTGGTCCTGAACTGCTTTCACCACACACCCCTTGTCGCAGAACTGGGGCAAGTCAGGGTCACTCGTGGAATTGAGCGGTACATCCCAGAAATGCCAAGGGGCAGTGCTGGGATCTTTGTCCCGGAAATCGTCGGCAAAGGTTGCGTAGAAGGCCATCAGGCCCAGATCGCTCGGATTGGTCAAAACGTAGTTCCGCGGACTGCAAAAGCGAAACGGCTTCTTGTTCACATATAAACCCGGACTCTTGAGCAGAGCCAGCACTTTCTGAGCAGCCACGTCGCTGAGTTGCCGCTGAGCGATCAGGGCAACGATTTCGTGTCCAGAACATCCCCAGCCGAAGCTTAGAGACTTGAAGCTGAGAACCAATACGAGCAGCAACAACAATTTTTCTGAACGCTTCATGGTTGTAGTCCTCCCTTTAAGCGAAGTCTTTTTAAGCAAGACAATGCCGTATGAACCGGGCCTGAAAGCCGGGATCAGTATTGCTTTAACGTTGTGAGGCCCTGGGGAAGATGAGGGGAAGATCTAAACGGAAAAACGAGGAGTAGCATACGTCCGTCCCGTACTTCGCGCGCAAAAAAGAGATTGGTGGAGAATCTGTCGTCGGCTTTCCGACCACGAGCTCCGGTAGTTTGGCGGAACCTGCCTGGTGCGGCGATCGAAGCGATGAGGTTAGCGATGATCAGATCGTGAGAACGGATTTATGCGCCGCTTGTTGTGTCCGTCGAAATGCCTCGGGCAGAGCTGTGAGCAGATCGGTCGCAACCAGACAATGCTCACCCATGCTCTCGCGCGCCACATCTCCCGCCAGACCGTGCAGGTGAACGGCCGCAATCACCGCGTCGGCGACCCGACCAGGATTCTGCGCGATCAGGCCCGCCACCATGCCGGTCAATATGTCGCCCGTGCCCCCGGTCGACATGCCCGGATTTCCGGTTGTATTCACCCACACCGTTCCGTCAGGCTGTGCGATTAGAGTTCGGTTGCCCTTCAGTACGACAATCAGTTGATGTTCACGGGCAAAGCTGCGGGCCACATTCAACCGGTCGCGCTGCACGGCGGGAATGGTCAATCCGGTCAGCCGCGCCATCTCGCCCGGATGTGGAGTAATGACAAGGTCGCCCGCTTTATCTTTCAGCTCGGCTGCACGGTCCTCGAAGGCGTTGAGACCGTCGGCGTCCAGCACAATTTGCATCTTGTATTTCCTGACCACGCCTCGCACCAAGGCGGAAGTATCGGCGTGGCGCGAAATGC
This sequence comes from Terriglobia bacterium, assembly GCA_963812835.1. Taxonomy (GTDB): domain Bacteria; phylum Acidobacteriota; class Terriglobia; order Terriglobales; family Acidobacteriaceae; genus JAIQFF01. The sequence goes on along the minus strand of CAWEWN010000002.1, from coordinate 1,551,721 downwards.
CCGGACCCACCGCCAGCACGGTCTTCCCTTTCACCACAGCATCCATCCGCCCTTGTTCCAGCGCAGCCGAAGAAATGCTGCCTGCTTCCGTCTCCTCGAGCGGTTCGGTCATGAGCTCAGGATGAAAGCTGCCAACGATCGCGAGCACGGACTTCGCGGTGGCCACGGTCGACAAACCCGCTCCCGAGCGCAGGGCCGCCATGCCCGCCATGGCCGCCGCTCCAGCCTTGCCGGTCGATCCACCGAGCACCAGCACATGCCCGAAATTTCCCTTGTTCGAAGCCGCGGGCCGCGGACCAATCAGCGGCGCGATTTCGCGCGCCGTAATCAGATTGAGCTTCAGTGACGAAACGATGGCCTCATCGGGCGAGCCGATGGGCGAAATTATCGTTGGCCCGGTGGTAAGCGTTCCGAAAATGTGTGCCGGGCGGGGCGCAGTAAAAGTCACGATGGCGTCGGCTCGCGCCACAGCGCCAACCTGCTCACCCATTGCGTCGGCGTCCGCGCCGGATGGAATATCCACCGCAACCACCGGCGAGGAACTCGCATTCAGCGCGGCAATCGCTTCAGCGTACAGCCCAGTCACGGGCGGGCGGAAGCCGGTGCCGAGGATGGCGTCAACCAGAACATCCGCATCGAAAATCGTGCGGGCCGCGTCAGTTTTCAACTGATCTGGAGAAGCAGCCAAAACGGGTGATATCGGCAGCTTGGTGAACATCTCAGCCGCATCACCGCGCAACTCGGAGCGCTCGGCCAGTAACAGCACTCGCACGTTCTTTCCGGCCTCGTGTAATTTCCGTGCGACGACAAATCCGTCTCCGCCGTTATTTCCCTTGCCGCAGATAACACCGATACTCCTGGCCGCCGGATATCGCGATGCGACGAACTCCACCACCGCCGTGCCGGCGTTTTCCATGAGCGTCAGCGATGGGACACCGAAGCGCTCGCTGGTGACCCGATCGATTTCGCGCATTTCAGCAGCAGTGACGATTTTCATGGTTGTTGCGGTCGGGCATTCAAAACATCTTGTCATCCCGACCGGAGCGAAGTGCAGCCAGCGTAGTGGAGGGACCTTGCGTTTCGGCGAACTGCGGCATTATCAAGACTGCGGTTCTCAGATTCACTAACGATCAGCAACGACCATAAAAGCGGGAAAACACAAGGTCCCTCCACTTCGCTCGCTGCGCTTCGCTCCGGTCGGGATGACAGATTCGTTTAGCTTACGTCGGGCGGGGCCCATATCGGAAGTTTGTGGCAGACGAAACATCACTTCGCTAATCAACCATTAGCCGTAAGCATAGGCCAACGGCCAAAGACCAAGGGCCGATGACCAAAGACCAAAACACTACTTCCCGACATTCTCCGGCAACGCTTGCACCTTGCTGTGCTTCTGGCCGTACGTAAAGTACACAACCAGCCCGATCGCCAGCCAGATGATCAGACGGGCCCAGTTGATCCAACCCAGCCGGTACATCATGTAGCCGTTGAAGATGATGCCAAGAATTGGCACCAGCGGCACCCAAGGCGTGCGGAAGGGACGAGCCTGATCAGGGTCAGTGCGTCGCAGCATGACCACGGCGATGCACACGATCACAAACGCCAGCAGCGTGCCGATGTTCACCATCTTCCCGATGTCGTCAATCGGAATCAGGCTTCCCACGATAGCAGCCAGCAGTCCCACCAGGATCGTGTTCTTCCACGGCGTGCGCCACTTGGGATGGATGTCGGCAAAAAATTTCTTGGGCAGCAGACCATCGTTGGCCATGGAGTAGAGAACGCGAGTCTGCCCCAGAAGCATGACCAGCATCACGCTGGTGAGTCCGGCGAGAGCGCCCAGGGTAATGATGTGCGAGGCGCCGGTCAGTCCGCGATCCATGAATGCGCGGGCGATGGGAGCTTCGATATTCACTTCGCGCCACGGCACCATGCCGGTAAGCACGGCGGCCACGAGAATATAAAGCACGGTGCAGACCAGCAGAGAAGCAATGATCCCGATAGGCAAATCGCGTTGCGGATTCTTGGCTTCCTGGGCGGTGGTCGAAACCGCGTCAAATCCGATATAGGCGAAGAAGATATACGCCGCGCCCGCCCCGATGCCGGAGAACCCCATGGGCGCAAACGAATGCCAGTCTCCGCCCCAGTTGCTGGCGCTCACGTAGCGGAAGCCCAGGCCGATGACAAACAACACCACGGAAACTTTGATCACCACGATGGTGGAGTTGAAGCGCGCGCTTTCCTTGATGCCGATGGCGAGAATCGCCGTGATCACCAGGGCAATCACGAAGGCCGGCATGTTCCAGCCCACTTCGACTCCGAATATTTTGGGGGCGTCCAGCAACTTATGCGCACTCTCCAGGAGTTGCGGAGACTGCGCCGCGATGATGTCCGAAACCTTGTTGAGAAAGGCCTGGGTGCCGGGAAGAAGAGAGGAGTCTGAAGCCTGCGCCATCTGGCGGGCAACGATATTTTCGGCGGCGCGCAGTCCGGTCCAGTGGTCGTAGGCCAGCCAGAGCGGCATCTTGATATGGAAAATATCCAGCAGCTCGATGAAGTGGTTCGACCAGCCCGAAGACACGGTGCTGGCGCCCATGGCGTATTCGAGGGTCAGGTCCCAGCCGATGATCCAGGCAAACAGTTCGCCCAGGGTGGCGTAGGCGTAGGTGTAAGCGCTGCCGGCCAGGGGAATCATGGCGGCAAACTCGGCGTAGCAAAGGGCCGCGAAGGCGCATCCCAGGCCTGACACGACAAACGAAAGCATCAGCCCAGGGCCGGCATAGTGCGCGCCCAACCCGGAGAGCACGAAGATGCCCGCGCCGATGACGGCGCCCACTCCCAGTGCGGTAAGTTGAAAAGGTCCGAGGGTTCGGTGCAGGCTGCGTTCGCCTGTCTCTCCGGCTTCCGCCAGCAGCATGTTCATCGGCTTTCTAGCCCAGATATTTGCCATCCCTAAGTTTCTCCTTCGATCTTGAACTGTATGTCATCCTGAGCGGAGTAGCTTCGCTCGCTTGCGAGCGAACCTGCGAAGTCGAAGGACCCCTATAACCAGCACTCGTGCCGACCGTAGGGATCCTTCGACTGCGCGGAAACTTCGCGAAGCGAAGCTCCCTCTCCGCTCAGGATGACACTTCTAATTTTTCCCCCGAACGCCGTGACCACAAGAAATACACCGGAATCCCGAGCAGCACGATAATCAATCCCGGCCAGGTGTACTGCGGTTTGTAGCGTAATAGTACGACATCGATAAATAAAGCCATCACGATATAAATCGCCGGCAGCACCGGATAACCGATCGCCCGATAAGGCCGCTCCACGTCGGGCCGCGTGCGCCGCAGCACGAACAAACCAAAAATTGTGAGGACGTAAAAAACCAGCACCGCGAAGATGATGTAGTCGAGCAGCTGTCCATAGCTTCCGGAGACGCACAGGATGCAAGTCCAAACCATCTGCACCATCAGGGAAACTGCCGGAGTCTTATGGGTGGGATGCAGTTTGGCCACGCTCTTGAAAAACAATCCGTCCTTGGCCATGGCGTAGTAGACGCGCGAGCCCGCCAGAATCAGGCCGTTGCAGCAGCCGAAGGTAGAGAGCATGATGGCGATCGCCATCAGCGTTCCGCCGGCCGCGCCCAGCATCTGGGACATGACCGCCGTGCCCACGCGATCTTCGGTGGCGTACTTGATGCCGCGCTCCAGAATGGTCGCGCCCGCAGGACTGCCATCCAGCGGCAGGATGTTCAGGTAAATAAAGTTGCAGGCGATATAGAGGGCAATCACCACGCCGGTTCCCATCGCCAATGACAGCGGCAGATTGCGGCTGGGATTCTTCACTTCGCCGGCAGTGAAAGTTACGTTGTTCCACGCGTCGGCGGAGAAGAGCGATCCCACCTGGGCCACCGCGAGAATGGTCAGCGTGCCCACCAGCACAGTCGGGCCGCCCACTCCCACCTGCACCGCGTGCTGCGCCCCGAGGCTCGCGTTATGCCAGAAGTTTCCCTGAAAATTTGCCGCCAGCGCCTGCGCATTGCGTCCGACAAACAATCCCAGCAGAACCAGACCCAGCAGGGCGGAAACCTTGGCGAAGGTGAAAACGTTTTGAATTAAGGCGCCAGTTTTCAGTCCGAAGATATTGATGACCGACAGCGACGCTACCACCAGAATCGCCACCAGGTTCTGCGTGCTCAACCCGGTCTCCATGTTTCCCAGCACCATGGGGCCGATATGAATGGGCGGGACCTTCCAGAAGTGCACGATCCAGTTGGAGGAAGAAATCGCAGGAAAGAAGATTCCGAGAAACTTGCCGAAGGCCACGCCGACAGCGGCGATGGTGCCGGTCTGGATTACCAGAAAAAGCGTCCAGCCATAAAGAAATCCCCAAAGCGGCCCCAGCGCTTCGCGCAGGTAGACATACTGACCGCCCGCGCGCGGCATCATGGCAGCCAGTTCGCCGTAGCTGAGGGCCCCGACGATGGTCAGGAAGCCAGTCACCAGCCAGGCCCCGATCAGCAGAGCGGGCGAGTCGACCTCGCGCGATATTTCCGCGGAAACAATAAAGATGCCGGAGCCGATCATGGAGCCCATGACCAGCATGGTGGCGCTGGTCAGTCCCAGGCCCTTTACCAGTTCTTTGTCTTGTCGGCTATGGAGGTCCCAGTCGGTGGCGCTCGCGGACGTTGGCTTGGTCTCGGTACTCACAGCCCTCCTAGAGGTTTCTGTGGCTTGTGTGGTCACGGGCGACCCGCCCGCGAAGCCAGCGCTCCGACTTTATCCCAATATGCGGAAAAATTCCTCTGCTGATTTGCGGGGATCCCGTATCAAGTCAGATATCACGGCCACGGCATCCGCCCCGGCTTCGATGACGGACCGGCAGTTTCCGCGGGTGATCCCCCCGATGGCCACCAATGGCTTACGAGTTAATGCCCTCGCCTGCCGCACTCCATCGAGGCCAATCACAGGGTCAGGATTCGCCTTGCTCTGAGTTGCGAATACCGGTCCGATCGCCAGATAGTTTGCCGAAGTCTTATCGGCCTCGGCGAGTTGTTCGGGATTGTGGGTAGAAACTCCCATCCAGAGCCGGTCACCGATAACGGCTCTGACACCGGCAGGAGAAAGGTCGTCCTGCCCGACGTGGACTCCGTCGAAGCCTGCAGCGAGACACAAGTCCGCCCGGTCATTCATGATTAGCTTGATAGCAGGCGCCAAGGCTGCGTTTCAGTTCTCGGGCCTGTTCGAGCATCTGACGGGCATTGCCGGTCTTGTTGCGATATTGCAGCAGGGTGACGCCACCAGCAACGAGTTCACTGGCGGATAAGCAGAGTGCATCGCTGTCAGGGAAGGAAGAGGCTGTCGAGGATGGCATAAAGCCGGGTAGCCCACATCGCGCTCAGTATAAGCGGAGAGTAACAGGGGTGCCCCATTTCTCGCATCTTTTGCGAGAAATGGGTTTCGCGGACTCCTCGGACGAACACGTTCGATTGGGTTGCTGGAATGGCGAAACGTCCGTGGCTTCGGGCGGGATCCCACCTTTCGAAAACCGCGAAAGGTGGGGCACCCACAGCGCCAACGAAAGAGCGTCACCCACAGCTCAATGTTTCGCTGCGGGCGTCTCCGTCTTGCCCTTCGCCAGAAATCTTTCAATGAACGTCGTATCAATATTGCCGGAGCGGAAATCGGGATCCGCCAGAATTCTGCGGTGCAGCGGAATCGTGGTGAAAATGCCCTCGATGATGAACATCTCCAAGCGCGCGGCTCATGCGAGAAACCGCCTCGGCACGGTCTTTGCCGCGCACAATCAGCTTCGCAATCAGCGAATCGTAATACGGCGGAATCACGCCTTCTGCGTAAGCGGCGGTGTCGATCCGCACTCCGGTGCCGCCGGGAGGATTGAACGTAGTAATTCTGCCCGCCGACGGCGTGAACTTTTCCGGATGCTCGGCGTTGATTCGGCATTCGATGGCATGCCCGCGATGCAGAATGGGGCCATGCAGCACGTTCTCCAGGCGCTCGCCCGCAGCCAGCAGAATCTGGCTCTTCACCAGGTCCACGTCGGTGACCATTTCCGTGACCGGATGTTCCACCTGGATGCGCGTGTTCATCTCGATGAAGTAGAGCTTGCGATCTTCATCCATCAGAAATTCGATGGTGCCCGCGTTTACGTAGCCAACGTCGGAAAGAGTTTTACAGAGAACCTTTCCGATCTGGTCGCGCAATTCGGGAGAGACCTGCGTCGACGGCGACTCTTCCAGCAGCTTCTGATGACGGCGCTGGATAGAGCACTCGCGCTCGCCCAGGCTGGCCACGTTTCCGTACTGGTCGGCGAGGACCTGGAATTCAATGTGGCGCGGCCGCTCCACGAACTTCTCCATGTAGAGATCGCCATTGCCAAATGACGCTGCCGCTTCGGATGACGCCGCCTTGAACAGACCGGGTAGCTCTTCCTCGCTGCGCACGATGCGCATGCCGCGCCCGCCGCCGCCGGCCGACGCCTTGATGATCACAGGAAACCCGACCTGGCGCGCCCACTCCATGGCTTCGCCGTCACTGGCCAGAATTCCTTCCGAGCCGGGCAGGATGGGGACTCCGGCACGCTTCATCGCCGCCCGGGCCTTTTCTTTTTCACCCATCAGCCGTGTAATTTCAGGGGGAGGGCCGATGAACTTGATGTTGCAGGTCTCGGCAACTTCGGCAAAGTTGGCGTTTTCCGCCAACAGGCCGTAGCCGGGATGAATGGCGTCCACGTTGGCTATCTCCGCCGCGCTGATCACCGACGGGATATTGAGATAGCTCTGCGCGAGTTGCGGCGGGCCAATGCAGATGGCTTCATCGGCAAAACGGACATGCAGCGAGTTGCGGTCAGCTTCGCTGTAAATGGCCACGGTGCGGATGCCCAGCTCTTTGCAGGCACAGATCACCCGCAAGGCAATTTCTCCGCGATTGGCGATTAAGATTTTCTTGAACATGGTTTAAATTGCGGGAAAAAACTTTTTACCACAGAGGCACAGGGACACAGAGGAAACCAAAAACGGGGACAATCTTCACCTGGACTGTCAGCATCGAAAGGCCTTTTCAGTCTTTAGGTTTTCTCTGTGACTCTGTGCCTCTGTGGTGAAAAGAGGTTGGCCTTACTTCCGCGGGCGGATCGCGAACAGTTCCTGCCCGTATTCAATCGGCGCATTGTTCGTGACCAGCGTTTTCACGATCTCGCCCCCAACGTCAGACTCAATCTCATTCATCAACTTCATGGCTTCCACGATGCACAGAATCTGGCCGGCTTCGACAATGTCTCCGGGCTTCACAAACGGCGGAGATCCGGGAGACGGCGACTCGTAGAACGTACCTACGATCGGCGACCGGACGATGTGTAAGCCCTCTTCCGGCGCCGGCACCTTCTCGGCAGCAGGCGGAACTGGGGGCGGAGCTACAGTCCCGGGTACCGGGGCCGTGCCGGCCTCGGGGGCCGCAGGCGGTGCCGCGTGCACGGTAAAGAAGCGCGTGTCCGGCGCGGATGCCGAGGCCACGGGCTCGCTTCCCCGCTTGATCCGCACTTTGACATCGCCGCGTTCGAGTTCGAACTCGGCTATGTCCTTCTCGATTAAGAACTCTATGAGTTCCTTTAGTTCTTTTTGATTCATTCGTTATGCGGTGGGACCGACATCTGCCTTCGTGGGCGCCCGCCGGAAAGGCACAACCAAACTCGAACACTTCCCGCTATCGGGAGAGACTGCCGTTTCAAATCGTCACCAGGTCCTTGCCGGTGGGAGTCAAAACCTCGCACCCGCTTTCGGTGACCACAACCATGTCCTCGATGCGCACGCCCCACTTGCCGGGAACATAAACTCCGGGCTCGATAGTGATCACCATGCCCGGCTGCAGGATCGTCTGTCTGCCCGGCAGCAACCCGGGGCGCTTCGTGGATTTCCAAACCTACGCCGTGCCCCGTGGAATGCGTGAAATACTTTGCTAAACCGCTTTTACGCAATGACTTGCGGGCGGCGCCATCAACCTCAGCCACGGTAATGCCGGATCTTACAGCGTCCACTGCGGCCTGCTGCGCCTGCTTTACCGCCTGGTAAACCCCGCGGGCCTCCGCAGAGGGGCGACCCACCCATACAGTACGGGTCATGTCTGAACAATAACCCGAGAGTATAACACCGAAGTCGCAGACCACGAATCCCTCGCTGGGGACCGAGGCTTGCGAAGCCCGTCCATGAGGGAGCGCCGAACGCTCTCCCGAGGCAACGATGGTCTCGAACGACATGGCCTCGGCCCCGGCTTGGCGCGCGGCGTACTCCATTTCGGCGGCCACCTCAACTTCGCGAATCCCTGGGCGAATGACTTCCAGTGCGTAATCAAAAAGGCTGGCACCCAGAAGCACCGCCGATCGAAGGCAAGCGATCTCATCCTCGTCCTTCACCATGCGGGCCTGCTCGACCAGCGCCGGGGCCTCGCGCAGGCGAAAGCCCGAAGGCAGCATTCGGGCCAGGCGCGACCGGGCCGCCACCGTCATGTGCTCGCTTTCGATCCCAATCTTCGAGGGAACTCGCCGGCCTTTCTTCCGGTGTGAAGACAGCCAGGCAGCGGCTGCGGCGAGCGGCCCCTGGCGAGCGATCACGATCTTGCCGCCGTTACTTCCGCCCGCGCCTGCTCGGTGTACCGCCCATCGGTGATGAACACTGCTGTCTTTTCGGTGATAAGGAGGGCGCCGGAGCTGCCGGTAAATCCGCAGAGATAACGAAGGTTGGCAGGATGAGTGACCAGCAGAGCGTCCAGACGATGGGTAGAAAGAGAATTTTGCAGACGCTGTTGACGACCGCGGTGGTCCATGCCAGGAGTTTAGCAAGTGGGTGGTGTGCATGGCATAAATCCCCAGGTTGAGCCGAGGTTACTTTTGGCGGCCGCCAATGCTGCCTGTCAGTTCTGACAGTTTTGCAGCCCAAACTTTTCCATTTAGGTTTGTCACGGGGAAATCGGTGTGGTGAATCCGTCGAAAAGCTGACCGCCGCGCAGTCCGCAGAAGGGGAAACAACATGGCGCTGTTACTTCTTGTCGTAGTGCTCTTTGTGGCCGGTGCGTTCCTGCCACCAAGCCACGACATCATTTTCCGCCGCTAGCCTCGCGCCTTGCGTCCGAAATACGGCGAGAAAACTATGGACCCAGGCGATACTTCCTCGCAACGCCTTCCTCGCGCCGCGATGGACACTCTAGACGCCCGGGAAACCAAAGCCAAATCGACGAAACAAGAGCGGCGATCAGAGGAAATGCGGCTCGCAAAATTGAAAGTTCGTCTTGCAGTCCTGCTTGAGCGGATCGCCCGGCCGGGATAGATCACGCCCGCGGTTTCCCAGCACCGCTTCAATCCCCCAGTGGGATTGGGATGGTGTTAACGCCTGGCAACCATCCTACTTGCCAGCCGCAAGGTTCTTCGGTGAGTGTTCGGTCAGCGTGGACAGCAGGAGTGAAGCCTCTTCGGGCTTGGGCACGGCACCCTTCACGATGATGTCCTCCGCACTGACTTCCTTTCCGTACAGGTTCTTATTTGCGCCGTCATCGGGTTTGAGGGTTGATCCTTCAAGCGACACCCCGCCGAAAACGCCACGCGCGCGGGAGTAGGACAACATTTCCGCCTGCATCGATCCGGTTGTCGCCGCGGATGCGTCGCGGCCCTTGGGTCCGGCGGCGACACTCGCATCCGCACCCAGTTTCACCTTGCTATGCATCATATTTCGCGCACCACGAGGATTCATCACCAGGATCACGAAGTCTGTTGCCTGTCCGCCGATCTGAAACCCGACATTTCCGCCGGTAGACTCCATCATCGTGGGAGTGCTCCACGGACCATCGAAGTTCTCTCCTCCCCGGCACGTCATGACTCCACGGCCATAGCTGCCGCCAATACCCACGGCAACTTTCTTCACCGAAGGAAGAATAATCACGCATTCGGCCTTGTCTAGCAGATTCTGAGGAATGTCCTCCGGAGTGCCCAAAATCTCTTTCATGACCTGCCCCGATTCCGTCATGCGTTCACGTTCGTGTTCTCCAGTTGCGGCGGCTAGACGCGGACACAGAGACAGCCAGAGCGACGTCAGCAACAAGGCTTCGACCATCATAAGAAGAGACTTGGTTGATGTTCTGTGGTTGTTCACGAAGTGCCTCCTTGTGCGGGGTTCAATTGCTGTGATCTCCGGCTCATTCACAACATGAAGCGGGTCCTTGATGAAGTGACATCAGAAGAACTACTACGCTAACGCTGGACGAAGGTTCGTCATACCGTCAAAATTGACAGGTGGGTTGTTTTACAACGCAGGAAGTGAAGGAAAGGTGCGGGTGCGCCCACCCTTCGCCGTTTTTGCGAAGGGTGGGATCCACCGAAGTAAGCCCCCTGAGGTGTAAGTCCTGCTTTTGTCCCGTTGCTTACGTGATTAGGGCGAGACCCACCCTTTCGCAAGGAACGCGAAAGGATGGGGCAGCCTCAGGCGTCTGTGGAGCTGGGGAATGGGCCAACCGGCCACAGACAAACAGAGCGATGCCTAACGGAAATTCTCGACCAGCATGAGGTCACTACCAGACTCGTCTTCTTGCGGATAGAGGATCGTCGAGTCGTCGGGGGAAACGGCGATATGGTTATTCACGGGACGTTGAATGGTCAGAATCTTCAGGGTTTGGTGGTTGTCGAATGCGTAGAAACAGATGTCGCTGTGTCCCATTTTGTCGGGAGGTCTGAAAAAGAAAATCCCCTTCTTCCCGACAGTCCACCCACCTTCGCTATGCACAGAATCGAGAATCTTGGTTTCTTTGCCTCCATCAACCGGAGTTCTCCAGACGGTCACGGCGTCCGGCCATCCCTTCATGTAGTACAGAAATTTGCCGTCTGGTGATTCTTTCGGCCCGTCACCCGAATTCCGCGTGATCTGAACCGCGTCTCCACCGTTGGACGGCATCTTCCATATTTCCTCCCGACCAGTGCGGGTTGAGCTGAAATAAATCCATCTTCCATCATGCGACCAATCAGGCAACTTGTCCTCCGCGGGGTTAGTCGTCAGGCGGCGGGGAGATCCTCCATTGGTGCTAATGGAATAAATGTCCTCCTTCGCTCCGTTCTGCACAGCGGTAAAAGCAATGTTCTGTCCGTCCGCGGACCAGTTCGGGCCGTAGACAGAAGAAGATCCATTGAGCGAGGTCAATTGCGTAGCCCTGGATCCGTCACTGTCGCAGAGCCAGATTTCTTCTGTCCCTGAGCGTAGCGACACAAAGGCGATCCTCCGACCGTCTGGCGAAAAAGCCGGATACATTTCAACTTGCGTGGAGGCAATAAATTGGTTTGGTTTGGGTTCTTGGCCTGGCTCCTTCAAGTCGATACGCCAGATATTCAGGTCCCACCTTCCGGACATGAAAGCTAAACGGTTTCCCAGCCGGGAAATGGCTATCGCGAAGGGGTTGCTCGCGTCGAGGTTAATTTTCCTGGGAATCGCGCCACTGGATGCCGCACTCCGCCAGAGCCCGACATTGGTTCCTGTTCCCGAGCTGAACACGAATTCACTGCTATCTGGCAGCCAGGCTGCGCCAAGGTTTGCCACGTTGCCCGTTTGAACTTTCTCCTCTTTCCCGAGCGGTTTGTAGCCATCTCCAAGATGCAAGAGCCATAGAGTTACATTATCGAAATCAGGTGCGATCCTTGAGAAAATGAGAGTCCGGCCATCCGGTGAGACCGCCGGAGCCGTGTCGCCGATTTCTTCGATTGGAGGTTTCGTCAGCGGTCGTTGTTCTCCCGTTTCCATTGAGTATATGTTCAATCCTTGACCATGTTGTCCTGTCGTGGCTGTCGAACTGACGAGCCACTTTGAGTCCGGCGTCCAGGATAAGTATGGACCGTAGGGGTTACTCTGCAGTGGCCCATTGACCTCCGCCAGAATCCGCTCGGATCCGCCCCGCTGCGGTATCAGTATGATCGCGGTCTTGCTCGGCGAGATATCACGCAAGAAGGCGATCAGACGTCCATCCGGGGACCAGGCTGGGCCGTAATTCATCGCTGGATCATTGGTCAACCGATAAGGTGGCTCCACGCCGACTTGCTTGACGTAAATATCCCTTTTGTCCTGCTTCTCTCCATCCCAGTCAAAGGCTACTTGTGTTCCGTCCGGGGAAAACGATGGCCACGACTCGTTTCCAGGGTAGCTGGTTAGTGGAACTGCCGCTAACGGCACCTCTGGCACTTCATTCTTCGATCGGACCAGCCACACTCCAACCGTTGCCACGACCAGTGCTGCCGCTAAGCTGAGGGCCCAGGTGAAGCGACGACGAGGCCTCGACACAGCGGCGGTTCCCAAAACGCCTGAATCGGATTCTTCTTTCAGTTCCTGCAGCGCGAGCTTGACGTCGTCCATGTGCTGAGAGCGCTGATTGACTTCCTTCCGCAGGCAACGGGAGATCAGTCGCTCCACTTCTCTTGGAAGGCCGTCCACAACTTGACTTGCCGCCCGGGGATTGTCCTTGAGAATGGCGGCTAGCGTCGAGGCTTTGGTGTCGCCGTGGAACGCTTGTTTTCCCGTGACCATCTCATACAGCACCGATCCGAAACTGAAGATGTCGGAACGGGCATCGACCTTCTTGCCCTCCGCCTGCTCGGGAGACATGTAGGCAATGGTGCCGACGATCTTGCCCTCTTCTGTGGTGGGCCGCATGGTGCGCGTGGAGTCGTCCTCGACGGAGAGAGGGGCTTCGGTCAGCTTGGCCAGGCCGAAGTCAAGGACCTTTACCAGACCGTGCTCGTTCACCATGATGTTTCCGGGTTTGAGATCCCGATGGGTGATGCCGGCGGAATGCGCCCGCGCCAGCGCATCGGCAATCTGGACAGCGTACTTTAGAGCTTCATTCAGCCGCATCCCGTGCCGAGGAATCAACTGTTCGAGCGTCTTGCCGGTGACGCACTCCATCGAAATGAAGTCGATGCCCTCGGCTCGGCCAATGTCGTAGATAGTGATGATGTTGGGGTGGTTTAGCGAGGAGGCCGCCTTCGCTTCCTTCACGAAACGCTCTTTACGTTCGGGATCGGCAACCTTCTCCGCAGGCAGGACTTTGATGGCGACAAAACGGTCAAGGTTGGTGTCACGAGCTTTGTAGACCACACCCATCCCGCCCTCGCCGAGTTTCTCGAGGATGTTGTAGTGCGAGATGGTTTTACCGATCACAATGGGCGGGGGGAACTCAGGGTTGCCATGTTAGGAGGCATGCGTTGGCAAGTCAACGTAACGGAGATGTACATACAGGAAAGGATACATATCTCGACGCGGTTGGATATGTTCCGGGAGGATCGTCGGCGAACCGAAAACCATCGCTGATTGGCACGGCTAAAGCTGTGCCTTCCCAAGCGCCTTGCGCGCAAAACAAAACCGCCGGCCTGAGTTTCAGGAGCCGGCGGCTGTCTTTACTGCTACCTCGTTGCTTACTGCTTGCTATGTCTGAATGATGCGGGGCGTGATGAAGAAGATCAGCTCCTGGTTGGAGGTGCTGACGCTGGTCCGTTTGAACAGATTGCCCAGGTACGGGATATTTCCCAGCAACGGCACTTGGGAGACGTTGACCGAGTTCTGGGTCTGGATCACACCGCCGATGACCACCGTGCCACCGTCGGTCACGAGGACCTGGGTGGTTGCCTGCTGGGTGATCAACGTCGGGTTGCCCTGCACCGTACGGCCGAAGTCAGGAGTCGTGTTCTCCACATCCACGTTCAGGAAGATGGTGCCTTCCGACGTGATCTGGGGAACGACAGTCAGCCGCAGGAACGCATCCACGTAAGTGACCGTGGGCGGTCCACCCAGCTGGGCCTGAGTAACGATCGGCACGCGCACGCCCTGGCGAACCAGAGCCTGAATGTTGTTCTGCGTGACTACTCGCGGACGGGAAAGTATTTTCAGCAAGCCGCGCGACTCCGCCATTGTAAGGACGGCGTCGATGCGCACATTGTTGGTGGCGTTAACAAAGTTGATGCCGCTGTTCGGACTGGTGACCGGCAGGTTTGAGAACAAAGGAATCTGCTGGCCGGTAGTCGGTGAAGGTACCGAGGTTCCAATGATCGGATAGAGCGGGCTGAGGCCGAACACTGACGTGGGCGAAGAGCCTACCGCCGATGCGCCTCCAAGGGAGGTGGTTGTGTTGCCCCAACCGAAACCAAGCTGGGTACCGATATCGCGTGCGAAGCTGCGGGTTGCGGCTACGACGCGGGCTTCAATTTCAACTTCCTGGGTCTTGCGATCCAGCTGCGTGAGCAGCCGGTCGATGCTCGGCATCACCGAAGGAATGTCCTGGATGATCAGAGCGTTGGTGCGGTCATCCGAGATAACGTCTCCGCGCTGGGTCAGGAAATTCTTGACCGTGGGGACGACATCCTTGGAGTGGGCGTAGCTCAGGAACCGGGTGACGGTAACTTTGTCCACCGCCAGCGCTTCCGCTTCCACCTGGGCGCGTCGTGATTCAGCTTCCTTGCGCATGGTTTCGACGGTCGCGATGCGGAGCACGTTGCCTTCGAGCTGCCGTGACAGATCGTTGTTCTTCAGAACGATGTCCAGCGCCTGGTCCCACGGCACATCGTCGAGGACGATGGTCAGGGTGCCTTTAACGTTGGGATCGAGAACCACGTTCAGACCGCTGATTTCGTGAATCAGGCGGAAGAAATCTTTCAGGTCCACATCCTTCAGGTTGACCGAGATAGGCTCACCGGTGTACTTCGGCCCGGTGATCGCGGGCGACTGCGAAGCTTGCGCCTTCTGCTCAGCGGCCATGTTCACCGCCGGCTGCACGCCGCTCGACTGCATGGCGGCGCTGGCCGGAGGCAACAGGTTGCCCTCGGGACGGGAGACAAATTTTCCGGCAGCCGTAAGAGCCCGCGCGGGCGGCTCGACCGCTTCAGCCTTGGTATCGTCGCTCGCGGCCTTCGGAGAGTAGGAAGGCTCGATGAACGCGAAGTCCGTGGCGTGAGCGGAAGCCTGAATCAGTTTTGCTTCCTTTACTGGGGCGACCGGAGCGGCAAGCTCGGCGACCACAGGAGCGGCCGCAACGTCAGCCTTGGCGACGACGGGCTGCACGGCCGGGACTTTGGCCACTGCCGGCTGCGACGCCTTGGCAACCACTGCCGTGGTGTAGATCTTCAGGACCAGCGTGTTGTCGTTGCCGGCCACCAGTTCGTGACGGTACGCCTTGGTCAGATCAACCACGACGCGGGAAGCGCCCTGGCCGTCCATGCCGAGCCGGACGTCATTCACTTCGCCGCCGTCAACGACGATGTGACCGCGCGAGGTGGCGACCACCGTGTTCGGCAGGTCAACCACGATGCGGGCTGGGTTGTCCAGCGTGCTCAGCCGTGGCTTCACGGCGCCGTGAGCGCTGATCTCAACGCTGAAGCCGTCGCTGGTGCGCACCACGTTTACCTTCTGCAGCGCGGCGTGCTTCGGAGCGTCTGTGCCCGCGCTCTGGGTCTGCGCCGAGGCGGTAATGAAAATCACCAGCATCGGCAGTAAAACAGTCAGAAGTTGCTTTCGCATTTCGCTCTCCCCACTGGACTCGCGCTTGGCTCGCCCCGTGATCTTTCCAGCCAGATTTGTTTCCGCCGGGTCCCCGGCAATCCCCAACCGCCGGCCTAGACCGCCGACGTCGTAATCTTCTTGGTCACTTCCCGCATGAACGGTTTGCCCAGACGGTCCTGGACCGATTCCTTGAAAATGATCGAATCGCCGGTGATCTTCACCACAAAACCGTTGAACACCGGATCGTTCTCGCGCAGGAAATAGGCCTTGTTCAAACTGTTGACCACGACTGCGATCATCCCGGAGTCAGCCTTGACGACACCCCTCAGGTTGATCTGGTCAATGGCGAGGCAGCGCTTGCCGGTGCTGCATCCCGAACCAATCATGCTGCGGTTCACCACCGGGCTGACGAAGGGGTCGCGCCGGCTGGTCAGGTTGACCTGCGTGGGCTTGTCCGCCTTGGCTTCCGCGGGCTTCTTCTGGTTCTCGACCGCAATCTGCTGCTTGGGCTGCGATTTCTGGTGGGCCGCTGCCGGCTTGGCTTTAGGCGCGGCTTTCGCTGAAATCTTAGCCGCCGGAGCGCCTGCCTTCGGGGCCGGATTGCCGCTCGCCTGAGTTGCCTGCAGCGTGACCTTCGTGTTGTTGATCACGGTGGGGTTCTGCCCCAAGGCAGTTCCCGCCGTCATCGCCAGGAAAACAATTCCAGTCGTCAGCTTCATATGGTCCCCTGCTTTGCCGCCGCGGGCTGTCCCGGTTTTGCGACCGCTCCCGGTGGAGGCGTCAAGTCATGACTGAAGAATGTGGTCGCGGTACAGGTGGCCACAACACTCTCGCTGGGCGCGTACTGGTACGTGTGCTTCGCCTTGGCGTCGGTGGGCTTCTTGGTGGTTGCTACCTGTAGACCCGAGACGTTCACGATGCGTTCCAGCTTGCTCACGTTTTCGAAGAAATTCCGCATCGAGTAGTACGGGCCATCGAGTTCAATCTCGAAGGGCACCTCGGTGTAGAAGTCCTTCGCCGCGGTCGGCTTGGAGGTATAGCGGCGCAGCTCGATCCCGGCCTTGGCGGCTTCGACGTTCATCATCTTCATGAAGCCTGGCACTTCTTTTTCGTCGGGAACGATCTTGCGCTCGATCTCCAGCTGCTGCTTGAGACTGGCCAGCTGGCGCTCGATATCCACCAGCTTCGGCTTGTAGGATTCCAGTTCCGCGTTTTCACGGAGCTTGGTGTCCAGGGCGGCCTGGGCCGTTGCGTTGGCTTCGCGCTGGCTCTTGAACAAGGTGAAGTACAGGGCGCCGGTGATTAATGCCGCAACACCCAGCGCGGCTGCCCACTGTTTAATGCCCGAAAGTTCGTTAAAGTTGGCCATAGTTTTCCGCCTTCCTAGGACTTCGCCTTTTCGCAGGTCAAGGTGAAGTTGAACGCCTGCATTTCTTTGTACGTGTCGTCCTGAAAGGTCTCTTTGATTTCGATGTTCTTGAAGTGTCCGGTCTTCTGCAGATTGGAGATCAGACTGGCCACCGCGTCCGTGCTCAGAGCCATGCCATCGATATCGATGCTGGCGCCCTGATCTTTCATGCTGTTCAGCCAGACCGCTTCGGTGTTGTTCACCGTCTGCCCGACTGTGTTCAGCAGATCGACCGGGCCGGACTGAGACGCGCGCAACTGGTCAATGACATCAACCCGCCGCTTGTAGTTGTCGGCTTCACGCTGACGCTCCAGGTAACGCGCCTTCACGTCGGCCAGTTCGGCGTTCTTCCGCATCGCCACTTCCATGTTGGCGGCGATTTCCCGGTGCTGCTTGTCCAACTGGTACCAGTAGCCTGCGTTGACCAGGCCAGCCAGGACCAGTACGACCAGGACCTTGAGCTTCGGTGAGCCTACGTCACCCACTTCCATGACGGCGGCTGCCGATGCTGCGGATCGCTTGTTCTTTCCCTTTTGTGCACCCAGCAGGTTGATTCGGATCATAAGTCTTCAAAACTCCTTAAGGCCAAACCCACCGCAACTGCCATCTGGCCGGCATTCTGCTCGATCAACTGCACTCCCGGTCCTTCCGTCGGCAAGCCAATCTTCTGGAACGGATTGAAGATCTCCACCGGCAGCGAGAACTCCTGGCGTAACGCATCAACCAGGCCGGGAACCTTGGAGGAACCGCCCGCCAGATAAATCTTCTCGATATGCTCTCCCGCCGAACTGGCGCGGAAGAAATCGAACGTCTTCTGAATTTCCAGCACGATGATCTCAGTGACCTGTTGCAGGATCGGCGTCTTTGCGTCTTCGCTCACCGTTCCCACCTTGTTGCCCAGCTTCAGGGACTCGGCATCATCGAAGCTGAGGTCCAGTTCCTTCTGAAGCGAATCCGTGTACTGGTGTCCACCGACGCTGACGTCGCGCGGGAACAGCGGCGTGGTGCCCTTTACGATGTTGATGTTCATCACGCTCGCGCCCAGGTTCAGCAGTGCCACCACTTGTGCCGGCGCGGGCTCGTAGTTGTACTCGTAGCAGTTCTGCAAGGCCAGCGCGTCGATGTCCACAATAGCCGGAGTCTTGCCCGCCATCGAGAGTACGTTGGTGTAGTTGAGAATCTTGTCTTTCTTGACAGCGACCAGCAGAACATCCATCTGCGGGCTGCCGGCGTCTTCGGAGAGGATCTGGTAGTCGAGGTTGACGTCAGCCAGGTCGAAGGGAATGTGCTGCGCCGCTTCTTTCTGGATGGTCTCGGCCAGTTCCTGGTCGCTCATTGAAGGCAGCGAGATCTTTTTCACGATCACCGAGTGGCCGCTGACCGCGGTGGCCACGGCTTTCGCCTTGATCGCGTTGTCGGTGAACAGCTTCGAGATCGCGGTCGAGACGGTCCCGGAATCCACGATCATGGAATCCACGACGATATCCGGCGCCAGCGGTTCCAGGCCCAGGTGCGCCACTTCGATGCCGTTGCGTCCCTTCCTCAGCTCGACAGCCTTGATGCTGGAGGAACCCACATCCAGACCAACAATCGTTTTTGATCCCAATCCAAACATGTGCCCGCCTTTTACGGTTGCCCGGCAGCTTTACCAGCCGCCTTCGGTTTCTTCTTGCTGCCTTTCGCTTCCATCTGGCTCGACTTCTCTTCCATCCACTGGTCCAGCCTCGACTTCTTGAAGCGCCAGCGGTTGCCCAGCTTGAAAGCGGGAATCTTCTGCTCGCCTACATACTTGTAAAGCGTGTCCGGACTCACTCCCAGGTATTGCGACGCCTGGCGAATGTTCATAACTTCACGCGAGTCGGCCATAGTTCCAAACCCCTTCCACAGATTTCAGGCCCGGTATCGGGCAAACGTTGGGAGAAAATTCCTCGTACAAATTTGCGTTCGAGTGAATTTAGGTGTGCTGAGCATATATCAACCCCTAAACTGCCAAGGTCAAGGCGTATCTTCGGGTTTTACTGGGTTTTATACCTGTTTTCTGGAAAACGACTTGGAGGGAGTTGCAGGTCTGCGCTATATGTTGTGGTTTAAGTATCCGTTGATACAACTAAAAGCGGTGTTTATACACTCGGTTCGAACGTTACCCCAATTGCGTAACTAAAGTACTACAGACGTTACTCAGGTATCTGGACAGGCGGGAAGCGTTTAGAAAGCTGTATTTGCCGCAAATATATGGCGCTTATGGGGTTGATCTTCGTAGCGCCGGCGTCTCGCCGGCTCCGTCCCCGAGTTAGCCAGAAGCCGACGCCATCCCCCTGTCATCTTGAGCGGAGAGAAGGGACTCGCTTGCGAGTCCCTTCTCGGAGTCGAAAGACCTTGTGTTTGCTGGCGGTGGCCAGTAACCGGTTGGCCAAGCGGCAATGTCAGATTTGGCGTCGGCCAAACACAAGGTCCCTCGACTTCGCTCGGGAAGACAAGGTTATACGGGACGCCAGAACTACGCTTTGGCTAAGTGCTAAATGCCAATTGCTAATTGCTGTTTCTAGTACTCCGACAGCTCTTTCATGGCCCGGAACAGGTCCGCGGTCTGGGGCAGGATGGCGTTTTCCAGGTCTGGATGGTAGGCGACGTAGACATCCATCGCGGCCACGCGGCGCACTGGCGCATCCAGATGCTCGAACATCTGGTCAGCTATGCGCGCGGCGATCTCTGCGCCATAGCCCCAGCTCAACGTATCTTCGTACGCCACCAGGGCCCGGTTGGTCTTTTGCACTGAGGCCGCGATGGTCTCCCAGTCGAAGGGATTCAGGCTGCGCAGGTCAATCAACTCGGCCCTCACGCCATGCTCGCGCTCGAGTTTTTGGACCGCCTGCAAGGCGCGGGGGACGACCGCTCCATACGTGATGACGGTGAGATCCGTTCCCGCCTGCACCACTTTGGCCTTGCCGAACGGCACCATGTAGTCCGGACCAGGGTAGGGCGCACGGCCGTAGGTTTCGCGATAGAGACGCTTGTGTTCGAGGAAAAGCACGGGGTCGTCGCAACGGATCGCAGTGCGCAACAGGCCCGCGGCGTCCAGGGCGTTCGAGGGAAAGACCACCCGCAGCCCGGGAATATGCGTAAAGACAGTCTCGCCGCACTGGGAGTGATAGATAGCTCCGCCAGTGAGATACCCGCCGATGGCCACGCGGATGACGCAGGGCGCGGAAAATGTGTCATTGGAGCGCCAGCGGATCAGCGGCAGCTCGCTCCGCAGTTGCATCATCGCTGGCCAGATGTAGTCGAAGAACTGGATTTCCACCACCGGCTTCAGCCCGCGCTCGGCCATGCCCGTGGCGCGGCCTACGATGTTGGCCTCGGCGATCGGCGAATTGAAAACGCGGTCGGAGCCAAATTCCATCTGCAGTCCCGCGGTCAGCTTGAAAACACCGCCCTTGCCCTTTACCAGTTTCTGCTTGAGGTATTCCTCGCGGCTGCAGTCAGCCACATCCTCGCCGAAAATGACAATGCGTTCGTCGCGGCGCATCTCGTCGCGCAACGTGGCGGTGATCAGATCGGCCATGGTTTTCGGCGCATGTTTTTTGCCATCAGAAGCTACGGCCTCAAGGTTGGCCTGCGCGGGCTGTGTATCGAAGGCTGACGACGTGGGATCAAGGTTCGGCGAATACACGTATTGAAGGACTTTGTCGGGCGATGGCGGAGGCGCCTGCAGCGCGCGGTCAACTGCAACCTGCAGATCGTCGTCCACCTGCTTTTCGAGACGGTTGATGCCCTTCTCGTCCAGAATGCCTTCGCGTATGAGGAACATCTGCATTCGTGTGATGGGATCGCGCTGAGCATCACGCTGGCGCTCGACATCCGGCCGGTAGAGTCGCTCGTCGTCAGAGAGCGAATGCGAGTAGGGCCGGATCACGTGCGCATGTACGAAAGCAGGACCATGCCCGGCGCGGCAATGTGCCGCTGAGCGCACGAAGGCGGCATAGCTGGCCACCGGGTCCGTTCCATCTACTTCTTCAAAGTGGAAGTTGGGGAAGCCGCTGACCAAGCGGGAAATGTTTCCGCCCGCGGTCTGCACTTCGACGGGCACCGAGATGGCGTATCCGTTGTCCTCGACCACGAAAATCAAGGGGAGCCGCAGGTTGGCAGCGGTATTCAATGCCTCCCAAAATTCGCCTTCGCTGGTGGTGCCTTCGCCTAGAGAGACGTAGGTAATTTCGTCGCCGTGAAACTTGACGTCTTTGAACTCCCGATAGTCGCCGGTGGCTTTCCGGGCGGAATCAGGATGCGCGGCATAATAGCGTCCGACTTCAGCGCAACCCACCGCCTGCAGAATCTGGGTTCCAGTGGGCGACGAGCCGGTGACGATATTGAGGTCAGGAATACTCCAATGGGAAGGCATCTGCCGTCCGCCGGAGCTGGGGTCTTCACCTGAGCCGACCGCCTGCAACAGCATGTCGTACGCAGTCACACCCAGGGCGAGGCCAAGGGCCCGGTCGCGATAATAAGGATAAAACCAGTCGTAGCCCGCCTTCAGCGCAAAAGCCGCAGCCACTCCTACAGCTTCATGTCCCGCACCGGAGATCTGGAAGAAGATCTTCTGCTGACGTTTAAGCAGGATCTCTTTATCGTCCACCCGCCGGGAGGTATACATGTGGCGGTAGGCTTCGATGAGTTGTTCGCGGGAGAGACCTTCGTACTTCCCGGCTTTCCTGCCATCGCGTTCGGATACTGCGGCCGATTTAGGGTCAGTCTTTGTGGTGGCCATCCGGATTCCTTAGATGCGAGTGTACAAGAACCCTTTGCATTGTAAAACGGGAGGGTGGCTTTCGGCATGGCGATTAGCAATTGGCACTTGGCCTCTTCCCATGGCATCGACGTTTCTGGCAGATGTTGTTTTGGCCAATTGCTAATTGCCAATTGCTGCTGCCCGTCATCATTTATTCTGGAATCGATCCTCCATGATCAAATTCAATCGCCCATTCGATCCCCACGCCATCCAGTTGGTGATCTTCGATCTTGACGGCACGCTGATTGATTCCCGCCTCGATCTGGTGCACTCGGTAAATGCCACGCTGCGGCACATGAAGCGTCCCGAGCTGCCGGACGATGTGATTGCCAGTTACGTCGGGGACGGGGCGCCAGCCCTGATTGGGCGGGCACTCGGCAGCGAGGCCAATGACGAGAAACTGGTCCGCTCCGGACTGGAATATTTCCTGACGTACTACCGCGAACACAAGCTGGATCACACTCATTTGTACGATGGGATTGTAGAAGCGCTGGCATCTCTCCAGAATTCCGACAACGGACAGCCGCGCAAGATGGCCGTGCTCTCCAACAAGCCGGTGAACCCGTCGCGCGCCATAGTCGAGGCGTTGGGGCTGGGAAACTTTTTTGCCTGCGTGTACGGCGGCAACAGCTTTCCCACCAAGAAACCGGACCCCGAGGGGGCTCAGGCTATCCTGCGTGAGCTGAAGGCCGGCCCCCAGGAGACCCTGATCGTGGGCGACTCGGGAGTTGATGTCCTCACCGGCCGTAATGCCGGAACATGGACCTGCGGCGTGACCTACGGCTTCGCTCCGCACACCCTGAGCGATGCCGCGCCGGATGTGGTGCTCGATAAGCCGGCAGAGTTGGCAGAGTTGTTCGGCCTTCGTTGATGAACTCCGTGTCCTTGGTGTCCTCGGTGGTTAACGCGGCAGCAGATTTAATCAGCTAAACTGCCAGCGAGGATGAAAAAGCCGCCAGACACAGCCAGCTTCACGCCCGCCGAACTGCGCAAGCTGCGCAGCCTGAAAGATCCCAACGGAATCCAGCGCTATCTCGACGACATGCCGTATCATCTCGCCGACACAGCCTGGTCGCCACGCCGCGTGCTGCGTGAAAACACTTCGCATTGTCTCGAAGGAGCGATGTTCGCCGCGGCGGCATTGCGGGCGAACGGCTTTCCTCCGCTGATCTGGGACCTCGAAGCCGAACACGACACCGACCACGTCCTCGCCATCTACCAGGTAAAAGGCCACTGGGGAGCGGTCGCGAAATCCAACTACACCGGCTGCCGTTTCCGCGAGCCGGTCTATCGTTCGCTGCGCGAGCTGGCCATGAGCTATTTCAACCTCTATTTCAACCTGCGGCGGGAGCGGACGCTGCGCACATTTTCCCGTCCGGTAAACCTGGCCCGCTTCGACCATCTGCACTGGATGACTACGGAGAAACCCATCTGGTTTATCGTCTACCACCTCCTCGAGATCCCGCACACCAAGCTATTGCGGCCAGGCATGGCGCGGGATTTGCATCGCATTGACGAGCGATTATTCCGGGCGGAGACGCTGGGTAAGGCGGAGAAATCGCGCTGACCTGCAATTCGCGCGAGTTCCGAAGTGTGGATCCGCGTTACAACGAGACGTTGATGGCGATAGCGATTCCAGGATGCTGCCGGTTGTACATGTAATACCCATCATTGACGTAGTCGACATAGACTTCGTCGGTCCTGTACCAGACGGGCGACCAGGTCTCCGGGCAGGGATCAACTACATCAAACCAGAAGCCTCCAAATTGGAAACGCGGAGCCCCCTGGACCACCACCACAGGAACATCGTGGACGCGGAACCAGTGTCCACGGCCAAAATGGGCGCGGAAGCGGTCTTCCGGGATACGGTATCCGTGGTAGCCGCCACGCTCGTGCCAGGGATGATGCTCACGCTGCCAGTCGTGTGCGCGCTGCCGTTGCCAGATGTCTTGCCGCACGTAGTGAGGCGCCGGTTCGGACCTTCTCACCTCATGCAGTTGCCCGCCATACGGCCGATGCTCAGGGATTCTCTGAACTGACTCGTGGGATTCACGAACTTGTTGATGCCGATACTCGGCCTCATGTGGCTGGTGATTGCCATGCGACGATGGCGATGGGTGTCCGCCTTCGTGCTCGCGGACGTTGCCTTCCTGGTGGTGAGGATTACCACCCTCGTGGTCTTTCGACCGGCCATTCTGCGCGCCGGCAAGCACCGATGTTCCCAGGAACAACACCGCAACTGACACAGTCACTACGGCCACTGATTTCATGATTGAGCACTCCCCTGTGAACTGAAATCTAGCCGATTTCTCAGGGGAGATCCCAGATTACGGAAGTCGCGATTGTGGGCAGAACCGTAAGGCAACCTGTGGTGTAGAAAGGCGGTTCGATTACGCTTGCGGTGACCATGCCGTTTGTGACATTTGCGGGCTCTGCTTTCCGACATACAATCCCTGCATGAGGCTCCCATTCCTGACGCTGCTGCTCTTCGCCACGACCGCCTGGGCGCAGAGCGCGCCGGACATGGCTTCGGCACAACATTACCGGCTGTTACTCGCCAACGATCAGGTCCGCGTGTTTGCGGTAACGCTTCGCCCTCTGGATCGGACAATGGCACGGCACGATCACGACTTCCTGGTAATTGCGCTTCTGGAGTGCGATGTAGTGATGTGGCCGGAAGGAGAGTCTGACATTCAGAATTTTCACTTCAGCCCGGGCGACGTCCGGTTCTACTCCGGCGGGCGCGCGCTGGGGATGCGCAATGACCGCACCACCGACTATCGCAACATCACCGTCGAATTTCTCGATCCTAAAGTGACGAATTACGGCTATCAGGGCTATTCCGGCAAGTTTGACTACGGTCCCATTTCGATAGCTCCGCCGGTTGATCCCCACGCCAAGTTTATGAATTCGCTGTTGCTGGGAGCGGCCACGGTGAGTGATGTACAACTCCTGTCCCGCGATCCCTTTCCGCCTCCGGAGAAACCGGGTGCGGAGCTTCTGATTCCCGTCACCGACATCGACCTGAAGGCCGGAGAGTACGAGAGAATGCGTAAATCGTCGGGCGATGCAGTCTGGATTCCGGCGGGACGGAAGCACACATTTCTCAATGCGACCTCTGATCCGGTGCGGTTTGTCGTCGTTCAGTTTACGGCCGAGCCGAAGTAGTTGGCTTTCCGGACATCTCACCAGAACCCACGTGGTTCTAAGCCCGTATACAACTCTATGAAGCGGTACGCAGCCTTACTCCTGTTCGTCACCTTCCTTTTCGGGCCAGAACTCGCGCAAAACCAGAGGGCGCAGAATTCATCCTCGAGCGTGCCAGCAACCTCGCAGCTCTCCCAGGACCAGATTCGCGCGCTGATTCGCCAGGTGGCAGACAAGGACATCGAGAATGACAAGAAACAGAGTGCCTACACCTACATTCGGCGCGAAGAAGAACACAAACTCGACAGCGATGGGAAGGTGAAGTCGAGCGAATCAAAGACCGAGGAAATCATGGTGCTGTATGGAGAACAAGTAGAGCGCCTGATCGCCAAAGATGACAAGCCGCTCTCGGAAAAAGATGCGGCCAAAGAAGAAGAGCGCATCCAGAAACTGACCGACAAGCGCAAGAACGAAACTGAAGAGGAGCACAGGAAGCGGCTGGAAAAGGAAGAGAAGGACCGCGAAGATGGTCGCAAGTTTGTTGGTGAAGTCGCAGACGCCTACAACTTCCGCCTGATTAGCATGGAGAACCCCGACGGGCGCGAGACTTACGTGATCGACGCTGAGCCTCGCCCCGATTTTCAGCCCCGCTCAAAGGAAGCCAAGGTCCTGCCCAAATTCCGTTTCCGTGTCTGGATCGACCAGGCAGAATCGCAATGGGTCAAGCTGGACGCGGAGTGTATCGACACGGTCTCCGTGGGATGGTTTCTGGCGCGAATTCACAAAGGATCGCGCCTGCTGATCGACCAGACCCGGATCAACGACGAAGTCTGGTTGCCCCGGCATGTTGCGCTTAAAGTGGATGTGCGGGTCGCCCTCCTGAAAAACTTCAACGTCGAGACCGATGTAACTTATCGCGACTACAAAAAGTTTCGTACGGATACGAAGATTGTTCCGGTGGGGGAGTTGCAGGAGCACTGAGACGTTCGATCAGATGCCGAAATGCATAAGTCCTTCACGGCCTGAAGGCCGTTCAGGATGACAAGCGATGGGGAGATAAGGTTGTGGTGCAGTTTGCCAGAGAACAACCGCAACTCTTGTCATTCCGAAGCCAGCTTTATCGGCGAGGAATCTGCTTTCTGCCCGCCCTTGCAACAGCAGATTCCTCGCGCGGCAAGCCGCGCTTCGGAATGACAAATCCATTGGAGATTTCAACCTGCACCGGAGATAACGAGACTGCGAGGTCAGCTCTTTTTCTCTGCGACTTCCAGGCGGGTCTCAGCCCGTTTGAGCGCATCTTCCGCGAGAGTGAAATCGGCTTCGGTCTTGCCGGTCTGTAAAGCTTCCTCGGCCCGCCGCTTCGACTCCTGGGCGCGTTTCACATCAATTTCCTGCGGACGCTCGGCAGTCTCGGCCAGGATCGTGACTTTGTCGGGAAGCACTTCCGCAAAACCCCATGCGACCGACAAATAGTATGTCTGACCGCCCTTGCGATAAGTGATCTCACCCACCGCCAACTCGGTAATGAGCGGAGCATGGCCAGGCAGGATGCCGAGGTAGCCATTCTTGCCAGGAATTTGCATTTCTTCCGCCACGTCCTTCACCACCATCTTTTCCGGCGTGACGATCTCGAGTTGGAAAGTGTCTGCCATCAGTCTTCAGTCGTCAGTCGTTAGCAACACAAACCAAAATCTGTCGGTAACTTCGATCGTGCTGAGGACTGACGACCGAAGACTGACGACTGCTCTTACGCTGCTTTCAACTTTTCTGCCGCTTCGAGCACTTCATCAATGGTGCCCTTCATGTAGAAGGCCTGTTCCGGGATGTCGTCGTACTTTCCTTCGTTGATTTCCTTGAAGCCTTTTACCGTGTCGGCGACCTTTACATAGCGCCCCGGCGAGCCGGTAAATTGTTCGGCCACGTGGAACGGCTGCGACAGGAAGCGCTGAATCTTTCTGGCGCGAGCCACACTGACCTTCTGGTCTTCGCTCAATTCATCAATGCCGAGAATGGCGATGATGTCCTGCAAATCTTTGTAGGTTTGCAGCGTCTTTTTCACGCCCTGTGCCACGTCGTAGTGGTCCTGACCGACGATGCGCGGATCGAGAATGCGTGACGTCGACGCCAGCGGATCAACCGCGGGATAGATTCCGATCTCAGTCAAGGCGCGCGAAAGCACCGTGGTGGCGTCGAGGTGGGCAAACGTCGTAGCCGGCGCGGGATCGGTAAGATCGTCGGCGGGCACGTAGATGGCCTGCACGGAGGTAACCGACCCTTTTTTCGTTGAGGTGATGCGCTCCTGCAACTCGCCCATCTCTGTTGCCAGGTTCGGCTGATATCCCACGGCGCTGGGCATGCGGCCGAGCAGAGCGGAAACTTCCGATCCGGCCTGGGTGAAACGGAAAATGTTGTCGATGAAGAGCAGCGTGTCCGCGCCCTCTTCGTCGCGGAAAAATTCCGCGACTGTCAGCCCGGTCAACGCAACCCGAAGACGCGCTCCTGGCGGCTCGGTCATCTGTCCGTAGATCAGAGCAGCTTTCGATTTTGAGGGATCACCCGGCTTGATGACGCCGGACTCGGTCATTTCCAGCCAAAGATCGTTGCCTTCGCGAGTCCGTTCACCGACGCCGGCAAAAACAGAATATCCGCCGTGCTGCTTGGCGACGTTGTTGATCAGTTCCTGAATGAAGACGGTTTTGCCGACACCGGCGCCGCCGAACAATCCAATCTTGCCGCCTTTAAGGAACGGTTGGATGAGATCTACAACCTTGACGCCGGTCTCGAACATCTCGGCAGTGGTGGCCTGATCTTCAAACAACGGAGCCGGGCGATGGATCGGCATGGTCTTCGTGTGCTCGATCGGTCCCAACTGGTCCACAGGCTGGCCGATGACGTTCATCACGCGCCCCAGCGTGCCGCGGCCAACGGGCACGGATATCGGGCCGCCCTGGTCGATGGCTTTCATGCCTCGCACCATACCCTCGGTCGCTTCCATGGCAACGCAGCGCACCCGTCCTTCGCCCAGATGCTGCTGCACTTCCAGAATGACACCGACAGGATTCGGCACATCGAAACCGTCGCTGACGACTTTAAGCGCCTCGTAAATCGGCGGCATCGCGCCCTCGACAAACTGCACGTCCACGGCGGGACCGGAAATCTGAATTACGCGTCCAATTCTCTCTGGCATAGGACCTCAGCTCTTAGCTATTAGCCTTTAGCTTATAGCTCTGGCTTGGAAAATTTTGATACGAAACTCAATATGCGCTGTTGGCTCTAGCTAAGAGCTAAAAGCTAATGGCTAAAAGCTTCTCTACTGCGCTGCTGCTCCGCTTACGATCTCAATAATTTCTTTCGTAATCTTCGCCTGGCGTGCCCGGTTCATGGCCAGGGTCAACGAATCGATCATGTCCGTGGCATTGTTCGTGGCTGCGTCCATCGCGGTCATGCGGGCCGCGTGTTCGGCGGCAACCGACTCCTGCAGACCGCGAAATATCTGGATCGCTACATATTTTGGCAGCAGCGACCGGAACAGCTCTTCCGGAGACTGTTCGTAAATGTAGTCAACCGGCGCCGTGGCGAATTTGGCCGCAGCCGCATCGATGTCGCGCGTGTCGGCGGGTCGAATCCCGACGCCTTCGCCTTTCGCAGCCTCGAGCGCTTGTTCTTTCTCTTTGAGCGTCATCCCTTCAGCCTGCTTTACGTCGGCGACACCAATCTGTTCAATCGGCAGGATCTGTTCCACCACCAGGCGCTGCGCGATCACTGACTTGAATTCGTTGTACAGCAAATACACCGAATCAATTTCCTCATGGCTGTAGCGATCAATCACCCGTTCCGCCAGTTCAGACGCCAGGGCGTAGTCAATCTTGTTTAGCACGCCGATCTGTTCGCCCACGATCGTCGTCTGTGGCGCTTCTTGCGAATCGGCCTTCCTCGGTTCAGCTGCCCGGTAGCGTCGCCGCAGAAAGTCGCGGCCCTTGCGGCCGATGGTCTCAATCTCGAGATTCTTGTCCGCCTTGGTCGTGATGAAACGTGCCGCCGCTTTCAGAATATTGGTATTGAAAGCGCCAGCCAGTCCTTTGTCTCCCGTGACCACGATCAGCAGAACATTCTGCTCCGGACGGCGCGCCAGCAGGGATGCCGAGGTTCGCCGGTCTCCGGATCGTAGATCTCCGCCCGCGACACCAGTGACTTCAGCACGTTGGTCAACATCTGGGCATAAGGCCGTGCCGCCAGGGCACGCTCCTGCGTCCGGCGCAATTTTGCCGCCGAGACCATTTTCATGGCCTTGGTGATCTGCCGCGTGTTAGTCACGCTGCGAATACGCCGCCGGATGTCGAGAATGTTAGGCATGAATCAGTCGTCAGTCTTCGGTCGTCGGTCGTCAGTCGTTGGCCATTCGTCGTTGGTCGTTGGCCTCAAGCTAAGAGCCAAAGGCTAAGAGCTAACAGCTACTTCGCTACTTCGCCACTGCTTGTCGCTCCGCTACGAACGCCTCTTTACTCTGCTTAATGACTTTGCTCATCTCAGCTTTCAGAGCATCGTCCAGAACTTTTTTCTCCATGATGGTGTTCAGCAGGCCTGGGTTGGTTGCGTCTACATACTTGTAGAGTTCAGCTTCGAAGTCGCGCACCTGGTCTACCGGGAGGTCGTCGAAGAATCCGTTGGTGCCGGCAAAAATGATCAGGATCTGCTTGGAGAATGGCAGCGGTGAAAACTGCTTTTGCTTGAGCACTTCGACCAGGCGCTGACCGCGATTGAGCTGCGCTTGCGTGGCCTTGTCGAGGTCGCTGCCGAACTGAGCGAACGCAGCCAGTTCGCGATACTGGGCCAGCTCCAGCTTCATGCTGCCCGCCACCTGCCGCATGGCCTTGATCTGCGCGCTGCCGCCGACGCGGCTTACCGAAATTCCTACGTTGACCGCAGGTCGCACGCCGCTGTTGAACAGATCCGTCTCAAGGAAGATCTGGCCGTCGGTAATTGAAATCACGTTGGTCGGGATGTACGCAGAAACGTCGCCCGCCTGAGTCTCGATGATCGGCAACGCAGTCAACGAACCGCCGCCCATCTTGTCGCTCAACTTCGAAGCGCGCTCGAGCAAACGCGAGTGGAGATAAAAAACGTCTCCGGGATACGCCTCGCGTCCCGGTGGACGCCGCAGCAGCAGCGAGATTTCGCGATACGATGCCGCGTGCTTGGAAAGATCGTCGTAAATCACCAGCGCGTGGCGCTTGGTGTCGCGGAAATACTCGCCCATGGCGCAGGCCGCGTAAGGCGAGATGTATTGCATCGGGGCCGGTTCAGAAGCCGAAGCGGCCACGACGATGGTGTATTCCATGGCGCCGGCGTCGCTGAGAATTTTCACGACCTGCGCAATCGAAGACCGCTTCTGCCCGATCGCGTTGTAGATGCAGATCAGGTTATTGCCCTTGCTGTTGATGATGGTGTCGAGCGCGACTGCAGTCTTGCCGGTCTGGCGATCGCCGATGATCAACTCGCGCTGTCCGCGGCCGATCGGGATCATGCTGTCGATGGCCTTCAATCCGGTCGCCATGGGTTCGCGCACGGGCTGCCGGTCGATCACGCCCGGGGCCAGGCGTTCGAGAGCGATGAACTGGTCGGTCGCGATCGGGCCCTTGTCGTCAATGGGCACACCCAGGGAGTTGACCACTCGTCCGACCAAGGCTTCGCCGACGGGCACGCTCATGATGCGGCCGGTGCGCTTGACCTCGTCGCCTTCGCTGATTTCCGTGTACTCGCCCAGCAGCACCACGCCGACCTGGTCTTCTTCCAGGTTCATGGCGATGCCAGCTACATTATGCGGAAACTCGAGCAACTCTCCGGCCATGACTTTATCGAGGCCATGCACGCGGGCAATACCATCGCCCAGGGTGATGACCGTCCCGACTTCGTCCACGGCAATCTTGGATTCGTAATTTTCGATCTGCTGCCGAATCAGCTGCGTGATCTCGTCTGCTTTGATTTGTGCCATAAATTCAGCTCTTAGCCGTTAGCTTTTAGCTCTTAGCTTTTCTTTGCGTCCTTTGCAGATTTCCTTTGCGATCTTTGCGGTAAAGTCTTTTGGAACTCGCCGACTCCAAACCCGGTCCAGCTAAAGAAAGCTAAGAGCTAATAGCTTCTCTTATCCTCTCCAACTGGCCCTTAACCGAGCCGTCGTAGATCATGCTACCGACCTTGACGATCGCGCCACCGAGAATTGAATCATCCTGCGCATAGCGGGCTCGTACCTTATGGCCGGTCAGCTTTGCCACCTGCGCTTCAAGGGCAGCTCGTTCCGGCTGGGCCAACTCGCGCACGCTGATAATTTGGGCCTCGACAAAGCCCATTCGACGGTTGAGCTCTTTTTCAAATTCTTCAACGATCGGAGCGAGAAACTTGATCCGCCGATGGTCTATCAGCACCGCGACAAAGTTTCGCACCGGGCGGGAGAAGTTAGCACGCGCCACAATCGCATCCAGCAAAGCACGCTTCTGTTCCGCGGGGATTGACGGCGCTTCCCAGACTTCCCGCAATTCGAGATTGCTGTCCGCCAGTTGGGCCAGAGACTGCGCCTCCAGCAGCGTCTTCGCCGGGATCCAGACTGCTGATCAAAGACCACGTCGGCGAAGGCACGCGCGTAAGTGCTGGTCACGGAAGCCATGGTTTAGTTCTTGTCCTGTCCGCCATTTTTTGGCGAAAGCTCGCGGGCAAACTCTTGCACCAACGCCTGGTCCGTGGCCGGATCTACTTTGATCTGTCTGGCCGCCAGCGAGACCGCTAGATTCGCCGCGTAGTTGGTCAATTCCCGTCGCGCCAATTTCGCCGCCGCCGCAATCTCCTGCTCGGCAGATTCCACGATCTTGCGTCCATCTTCTTCCGCCGCGGCCTTGATGCGGGCCTCTTCCGCGGCTCGCTTCTTTCTCCGCGGTTGCGCGCATCGCTGCGATTTCGGTATCCAGCCGGGAGAGCCGTGCTTCGATTTCAGCCAAGCGACGATTGGCGTCTTCGCTCGCTTTTCGCGCCTCCTGCATCGCCTTCTGGATGGAAGCGGTGCGATTGCGAAACATACCGGGCAGGATCTTCTTCGAGTAGTAGCCTATCGCGCCGGCGACGATGGCGAAATTCAGTACCAGGCACAGCCAGTAGGCACCATCGAGGTTCAGGCCGGTGAGCTTCGCAACCGACTGGACCATCCAGGAATGCCTGAACTGGGCATGCTCTTCGGCCTCGGCCGCAGCCTCGCGCGCTTCTTTTGTCAGCTCTCCGCTCGCGGCAGAGTGTTCGGAGCTGTTAGAAGAAGTATTCGCTTGGGCTCTGGCGCTGTAGTTGAGGATTAAAAGCAAAAACAGTAAAGCCAGGATCGCAATGTGGCCGCGGGCGACTCGCCCGCGCTGCACTGGCCTGAAAACCGCGGGCGAGTCGCCCGCGGCCACACAACCATTTTGTATCAGGAGTGGAGATCTCATCACTCACCACCTGCAGGACTTTGACCCGCCGGCTCGAGAACAGTACGAATGATCGCAGTGGCGAGCTTTCCGCTTTCGGCTTGCAGACCGGCCTGTGCAGCTACCTTGTCCTGCTCGATTGTGGCGCGCACCTGTTCGATATGGGCCTGCGCCCGGCTCCGGGCCTCGGCCACGGCTGCGGCCCGCGCCTGCAGGGCCAGCTGGCGGCGTGCTTCCTGACTCTTGAAAATGGCCATGCGCGCCTCCCGCAGGCGCTGTTCGTAGTCCGCGGTGCGGGCTTCGGCCTGGGCAATATCGGCCCTGGCTTTTTCGACGGCGCCTTCTGTCCGGCTGTGCCGCTCCGCCAGGACTTTAGTCAGGGGCTTGTGCACCACGGCGGTATAAATGCCGAACAACAAAATGACAAGAATGATCGTGGGCACGGACCCGAGCAGTAATCCGCCTAGTTGTCCAAATATCTCGTCCATTGTGTGCTGATCAGGTCTAGAGCGTAAGGAGGCTTAAGACCATTGAAAGTAACATGTTACGGATTGAGTGTCAACGCGATCAAAGGCATGTTTCCAGATTGAAATCGGGCCTCCAAACTATTTCGCGAGATCGTCGAAAGTCGCTTGACATCCGGCGTAACGGGTCTAGCATGGATGTATCACCTCCGATCCAATCCGGATCGAATGGGCCGATAGCCAAGGAATGTCACCGCTTCTTGGTTGCCGGCCCATTTAATTTTAGTCGTCGGTCTTCAGTCTTCAGTCGTCAGCCCTTTCGTGACGGTTGTCGGTGTCTAATCCGATGTGAAGGCGCTTCGCTACAGCCTCCTGCTGCCCCTTATTCATTTGGCTCTTTCGCTGCCAGTGATCCTCCATGAAGAAGCTTCGACCTGGCTGTACATGAAGCGCCTCCAGATGGTGGAAGATTTCGAGAAAGCAGCTCCGCCGCCAGTCACTCACTCAGGCCCCATGATCGAATGGCAACCGTGCAATGAGTATCGACCCTCTATTGCCGACCGGTTGATCTTCGCGGTGGAGTTTCCCTCGGGAATGCTCATCCCACCTCATGGCGGCGCCGGATGCAACCCGACTATGCTGCGACCGTTATTGCAAGAGCTTAAGAGATGGATGCGCGTGAAAACCCGGATCGTGCTCCTGGACTTTCTTCTCCTTCTTGGAATCGCCGGCCAGTGGTGGCTCCTGGGACGCTGGATTGACCATCTCCGCGACCGGCGCAAACATGCGAGGCGCTGGATCATCCCGGTCGCAACAACAACAATTTGTGGGATCGTGATGGCTGCAGCGGCCGTCGGAGGCAACTGGCAATGGGAGTTTGCCGCAATTGTGCTGCCTCTGATAGCGCTTCTTGCCTGGCTGGCGCTGCTTCTGATGTTCGCTGTCACCGCGGTGCGATGGGCCATACGCTTCAGCCGAAAAGATCGTGCGACTGAGCACAACTAGTCACGCGTGACGAAGGCTCTCACTCTTCTCACCACGGACTCCGGCGCCTCCACTTCCAATTCCACCAGCCCGTCTTTGTAGTGCCGGGAATAAATCCGCGACCGCGCCTCGAGCAATGCCAGCAGTTTCCCTTCCTTCTGGGGTACACGAAGGCGCACTCGGCTCAACGGGTCCTCGGACAGCATCTCGTCAATGCGATCGAGCAAGGTAGTCATGCCTGTGCCCTTCGCCGCCGACACATGCACTCGGCTGGCGTCATCCAGCAATGACTCGCGCTGCTTCGGAGGCAGCAAGTCGATTTTGTTCATCACGCGCAGCCGGGGCTTGCCGTCCACTTCTAATTCCTTAAGCACCTTGTCCACTTGCGCATCCTGCTCGGCCGAGAGCGGGCTACTGGCGTCGGAAACTTGCAGAACAACGGAGGCCCGTTGTACCTCCTCCAGCGTGGCGCGAAAGGCCGTCACTAGTGTGTGAGGAAGATTGCGAATAAATCCGACCGTGTCCGACAACAACACCTTTCGCCGCGAAGGCAGGGCCACGGAACGAATCGTGGGATCGAGTGTGGCAAACATTCGCGGGGACTGCAGCACCGCGGCGTGGGTAAGCGCATTGAACAGCGTGGACTTCCCTGCATTGGTGTAGCCGACCAAGGCCACCGTCGCCACCGGCACCGCTTCCCGCCGGGCACGTTGCTGGGCCCGGACGCGCCGCACATTTTCTATCTGATCTTTCACGTGCCGGATGCGCCGGTGAATCTTCCTGCGATCGGTTTCGAGCTGGGTTTCGCCCGGACCCCTGGTGCCGATGCCGCCGCCCAGCTGCGACATTTCAATTCCGCGCCCGCCCAATCGGGGCAACATGTACTCGAGCTGTGCCAGCTCTACCTGCAGTTGGCCTTCCCGGGTCCGCGCATGTTTCGCAAAAATGTCGAGGATGAGCTGAGTGCGGTCAATCACCCGGGTGTTGACCAGCTTCTCGATATTGCGCTGCTGCGAAGCGGTGAGATCGTGATCGAACAGCAGCAGATCGGCGGAAACCGAGGCCGTGGCGCCGGCAATCTCCTCCAGCTTTCCACTTCCGATCAGCGTGGCCGGATCGGGACGATCGCGGTGCTGCAGAAATTCACCGACAATCTCCGCGCCCGCACTGACCGCCAGAGAACGCAACTCGTCCAACGATTCTTCGGCGCTGAACTCCGGAATGTCCGGCGCTTTCGTCGCAGATGGGCCGCTGGAGGTATCGCGGGCAGCCTGCGCTGCGGCAGTCAGCGGGCCGTTCCTGGCTCGGGCAGACGCAGCCCCGCGCGAGCGAGTGCGTACATCAAGGCCGATGAGAAACGCCCGCTCTTTAGGCGAACGATTGTCGTCCGCCGCGCGAAGTCCGCCAGCGGTGTTCTTGTCGAAAGTCTTCTTCCCGGAAGATGTGGATTTTGAACTACTCAATTTGCTGGATTCTCTGAGGCGTACGTGGCAATGGGAAATCAGCAATCAGCAGTTGGATTTAGCGCAAATCAATCCTGGCAGGAGCCGTGTTTGGCTAATTGCCAATTGCTAATTGCCAACTGCCCTCTTTATCCCTCGGTACCGGAAGCTCTCGGCATCACCGCCGCCTCGGGGGCCGCCGCACTCGAACTCGCTGCCGGTGAGGGCACGACCGTTGGCTTGTCCCCGTGGCTGTGCAAAGCCTTTCCCATAGCAACGGTAGAGATGGCGTGCTTGAAAATCAGTTGCTCCTGGTTGTTGGTTTCGAGCACGACCGAATACTTGTCGAAGGAGCGAATGCGTCCCGTGAGCTTCACCCCGCTCAACAGGTAAATCGTGATATTGGTTCGCTCCTTGCGTGCCGTATTGAGGAAGGTGTCCTGAATGTTTTGCGCCGGCTTGTTTTCCATTGCCGATCTCCTTGGTCCTGACCGTGTGTTTCTGCATGATCAGGTCTGTACCGATTCAACAGGCAGCCCTGCGCGTGGAGCTTCGTACGCTGACGCACAAAGCCTACTGCTAACAGTATCTGTACGATACGGCGGAACCTCGCGCATTTCAAGTTAGCAACTCGTTATGTGTGCGCGAGCGTCTCGCTCGTAAGGCGCCGTAGATGAATGATTCCCGGTTTCACGAGAAACCGAGATTCATGAACCCTGTCGCACGAGCGAGGACGCTCGCGCCTACATTGAAATGATGTGGAACCGCCAATTGACATCGCCCTGCCAAAATGACACCATTCTCGGCTTCGAGGAGCCCCCATGCACGATGCGATTGCTTTTTTCGTCATGCCTACCCACACCGGTACCGAAGCACTGGCCTTCATGCTGCGTTGGGTCCATCTTATCGCGGGCATCACCTGGGTGGGCCTGCTGTATTTTTTCAACCTGGTCAACGTCCCCTTCATGAAGCAGGTGGATGCCGCCACCAAGCCGAAGATTTTCCAGTACCTGACCATGCCCGTGCTGCAATTGTTCCGTTGGAGCGCGATGCTGACCGTGTTCGTGGGCTTCTGGTACTGGTCGCAAGTTTATGTTGCCGCGGACGCGCACCGCATGGGGGTGAGCCCCGGCAGCACCATCGGACTGTTTCTCCTGATCTGGGTAGCAGTGTCCATGATTCTCTATTTTGTGATCTCAAAGACGCCTAGCGGATACGTGCTAGGGGCGATTGTGGCCGTACTGGTCTGCGCCGCAGGCTGGCTGTTCGTGACCTACACGCCCGTGGGACAGGACGACAACCACGTACTCTCGATCGGAATCGGGGGCGGGCTGGGCTTCATCATGCTGTTCAACGTCTGGGGAATTATCTGGCGCAATAACAAAAAGATCATCCGCGGGACACTGGCAGGCACGCCGCCGGCGAATGCGGCGATCCTGGCGCGGCAAGCATTTCTGGCTTCGCGGACGAATTTCTTCCTGTCCGTGCCCATGATCTTCTTCATGGCCGCGAGTTCGCACTACACGCTGCTGGGACGGTAAGCCGGACATCTTTTACTGGGAAGTCATCCTGAGCTTGAGAAGGGCTGGCACGAAGCACAGCTAAAGACGCGTACAGCGACGGGTAGTACTCGCGAGATCCTTCACGACTAAAGTCGTTCAGGATGACGTCAAGTTACTTGTGACCCCCTGACCGTTCCTACTTAATCTGAAAATTCCTCGGATCAAGTCCAACATTGTTGGAAACCTCATCCGTTGCGATGTCCCACTCATAGACTTCGGTCGTGCCGTTCTGAAGTTCCTGGGTAAAGTGAATGACATACTTCGATGGCAACGTGAGACCTTCGCTGGATTTGAAATCGCTAAATTTCTCTTCAATCGTGTAGCGAGTCTCCTTCTGCTTAGCGGTCTGGGTGATGTCGGTAACGCCCGATGTTGGGGCCAAACCGGATGCCAGCGTCATGGAGTAAGTCGTCATGAGGTGCCGGTAAGTGTCCTTATCAAAATAAAGGTGGATGGTAAGGTCATCGTTCTTTTTGGAGTGATAGCCAATCTCATACGCCTCGCTGCCATCTACCTTCTTTAGCCCGTTGTAGCTGAGTTTGGGGTGGTTGGCGTCCAAATTTAGCAATGCCCAGGCGGTCGTCAGTGTTCCTCCCATAAGGCCCTCGCGGACGATTTGGTCCTGGCTGTGCACGAACTCGCCAAACGAACTACGCCGGTGGCTGCTGGCGGTCGCCGCAACGGATACTCTGTCTCCGTCAGTGACGAACTGCTCGCCACGGTAATCACCGTTGGACAGCTTGATCATGACCACCGCTTTCCGTCCCTCTGAAACCAACGCGCCTGTGCCCTGCGGTTCGCCGCCGCCGCTCAACGCGATTTTGAAGCGCGATGTCCCCCGCACGATTCTCGTTTTGGCGGCCGATCGAGCCTCGGCCGTGCCAATGGAATCCAAATGGCGGGCCACGACGTCTTCCGCTTTCACTTCCGCGCCGTTCATCAGTGAAGAAGTAGCAGTCAGGAAGAGGGCAGCGATCGCAATCCGCGGCTGGAGAACCGTGAACATCAAAGTCCAGGATTTCATGGGCACACCTTTCAGGCTTGCAAATCGGGAATGCGCGTCCCGCATTCAGTTTGCATCAGCGACTTCCCGGCCAAACACAAAAAAAGCCTGCGGGTTTGAACCCGCAGGCGGATAGTGCGGTCTTTTTGTCTAGAAGGTCACCTTCAGCGCCACCTGCATCTGCCGCGCCGAGGTGGTTCCGTCGGGCCGTCCGACCGTTGAGGTGCTCAATCCAAATGATCCGACGTTGCCGATCTGATTGCCCGGGCTGGCGGCAGTGATGTCGCCAGGGTTGACAAAATTCGGATGGTTAAAGATGTTGTAGCACTCCACCCTCAATTGGGCGTTGACCCGCTCCGTAATCTTCATGCCCTTGGAAAATACCATGTCAAAGTTCACGAAGCCGGGCCCGTAAAACTGGTTGCGGCCGATATTGCCGGCGAACCCATTGATCACCGGATTCTGAAACGCAGCCGGGTTGTTGAAGATCACTTTGTTGCCGCCATTGACGGCCGGGTCATCGTTCTGGCCGGGCGCAAACGGATCGCCCACCAGGTCGCCCCATGAAGAGATCCCAGTCCTCTGGCTGTCTGTACGTCCGCGAATTTCAAAGGGATGTCCGGTCTGCGCGGTTGTCACTCCAGAGAATTGTATGCCCTCGAAAATTCGGCCTACAACTCCGTTGCTGAGGTAACCTTTTCCCCTGCCCAAAGGCACTTCCCAGACGTAGCTGATAACCGCAACGTGCCGGACGTCGTTGTCAGAATTTCCGCGGTCCTGGTCGAGGTTCCGCGAGTTGCGGGGGAACGTGCGGGCCCCCTGGCCGGGATCGATCGGGTCGGGAGAATCGTCAATATTGTGGGCCCAGGTATAGGAAGCCTGGATCTGAAATCCGTGGGTCAAGCGGCGAGTGAGCTTCGCCTGCAACCCGGAGTAAAAGGAGTTCGCAACCGAGCGGTTGTAATTCGGTTGAATCAGGGCGTTATGCGCAACGGCGTTGAAGGGCAGCGGAGTAAAGTTGCTCTGGAACCCGTTGTAGAGATTGAGACCGCTTACCTGGCTGGGCGTGCAGGAGCTCTGCACTCCGTTGGCGTTAAGGAACGAATTGTTCGGATCGCTGCAGAACGTTACCAACTGGTTTACCAGATTGGGGTCCGGCGGATTTCCGTCGACCGCGCGGAAAATATGCGATCCCTTCGATCCCACATAGGCCAGATCCAAGGTCATGTTGCCGGGAACTTCGCGTTGAATCCCGAAGTTCCAGTTCTGGCTGACGGGATTGCGGAAATGAGTGTCAAAAAGGACCGGTGCCAGCCCGCCGACTGTACCATCGAAATCAGGGATGCTTGCCGAAGGTGTCGTGTTGGGCACCAGCGCCGGGAACGCTCCCGTGCCGGCGAAGTCATTGATGGTATCAAACGGTTGAGTGGAATAGTCGAACTCAAAAGGCGGATTGCCTCGCGCGTTGCCGAAAAGATTGCCGAAATTCCGGTCGTGAAAAATGCCGTAACCGCCGCGGATCGCGGTCCTGCCGTCGTTCCACGGGTCCCACGAGAAACCTACCCGCGGCTCGATATTGGAGTAATCGTTCTCGTAAAGCTGGTGTCCGGTCCCCGGTCCCACGAGGGAAAGCGTGACCGGAAACGTAGTCGCAGGATCGGACAGCAGATTCGACAGATTACCGTGCTCTTCGTAGGGAACACCATTGAACTGGTAGCGTAATCCCAAGGTCAGCGTAAGATTTCGCCGCACCTTCCAGGCATCCTGTCCAAAAAAGTCATACTCATGTTGGCGGAAGAACTTGTTATCGGTGGGCTGTCGGGTCCCGCTCTTGTCGAAAAATCTTGCGCCCAAATCTGTAGCCGCGAAACCGTAGAGCGCAACCGCAGCATCGGAAACAGCAAAGCTGATGTTCGGCTGATCCGTCACCCCAGGGATATCGATCAGATTGAATCCGACGAGAAATGGGTCGCCAAACAAGGAAACGAGGTTCAGGCCGACCTGGCGGCGCGCGGCGAAGCTGTTGGGCCCGGTCTCGTGAACGTTGCGGAAGTCACCACCAAACTTGAAGGTGTGA
Source organism: Terriglobia bacterium (assembly GCA_963812835.1). Lineage (GTDB taxonomy): Bacteria > Acidobacteriota > Terriglobia > Terriglobales > Acidobacteriaceae > JAIQFF01. The sequence goes on along the minus strand of CAWEWN010000002.1, from coordinate 1,511,892 downwards.
GCGCCATGTACCCAGCTGATCGTGTCGGTGTAGCTGGTGGTCCCGGTGGTGCGAAATTGACTGTCTGCGGTCAGGCTGAGGCAGCCGAAACTGGTAAACGGATCCATCGCGTAATCTCGTGCCGTTGCCGAACTGATCGAGCGGGCTCGCGCTGTCCAGCACATCCAGGCCAGTGCACGTGAAATGGGCGTAAATCTGGTTCCAGCCGAAGGTAAAGCTGTTGAGCACGGCTGGGAGTGAGGCTCGAGACCAGGTTCGCGGACAAACCTTGCGTGATGCTTTTCTCCGCCGTCGCCCCAATATTTCCAGGAAGAATATCGTCATGCGACGGATTGGGATCGGTGGCGTGATCGTATCCGTAGCGCAAGCTCACAGTCTCGCGTTCCGTGAAGTGATGGTCAATCTTGGCCACGGTCTGATAGCTGCTGGTCCGCGACGAACTGGGATAGTGAATGATGCCGCTGACGCCGTCAGCCGACTGCGGCGCGTTGGGATAGAGCGCCAGGATCTTCTGCATCGTCGGATCCAGCGGGTATCCGTAAAGGTTATTCGCGCCGGTGCGGCGTAAGGTCAACCGGGACCGTGTTGGTGCCCAGGGTGTTGGGATCGACATAGGTAAAGTTGAAGACACCGGTCTTGAAGGCCGCGGTGGGTACAATTGCGGTTCCCGTCAGCGTCGTAATGAAACGATCCATTTCATCGTTGAAGAAGAAAAACGTCTTGTCCTTGCGAATGGGACCGCCGACCGAGAAGCCGAACTGGTGGCGGATGTAAGGATCCTGCGGGCCGTCACTGGCGCGGTTAAACCAGTCTCGCGCCCCGCCGAAAGCGTTCCAGCGCCCGAACTCGTAGGCATCTCCGTGGAAGGTATTGGTTCCGCTCTTGGTGACCACGTCAATGATGGCGCCGGTATTTCGCCCATACTCGGCGTTGAAATTGTTGGTAATGACCCGGAACTCCTGGGTCGATTCCGGATCGGCGCCCAGCACGCTGACCATGCCACCGGGCACCGAGGTATCGTTGTTGTCCACTCCATCCAGCAGGAAGTTGTTGTTGCGCTCGCGCGCCCGTTCACCGTGATGCCGCCTAACCGGGTGTTGCTCTGCGACGTGCCCGGAGACAGCAGAACCAGTTCGTAAGGATTGCGCGTGATCAGAGGCAGGTCCTTGATGGACTGCTCGTCCACCAGATTGCTGACCTGCGCAGTTTCCAGATCGACTGCGGGGATCTGGTCGGCGCGCACCTGGACTTCTTCCGTCACCGCTCCCGGCTCCAATCCGAACATTCAGAGTCAGCGCCTGGCCGACCGTGAGCTCGATGTCGGTGACGTGGAAAGTCTTGAAGCTCGCCATCTTGGCCGTGATTTCGTAGGCGCCAGGAGGAAGAGAAGGGACGCTGTAAGCGCCCGTGCCGCTGCTGGTCGCTGTGCGCACGGCGTTTGAGCCCAGTTCCTGACCGTGACTTCCGCGCCCTGCACTACGGCGCCGGCGGAGTCGGTGACTGTGCCTTGAATCGAACCGGTCTGCGCCAGCGCAAACGTAGCTGCCAGTAGCACAACGATAGCTGCCCGAAAAGAATCTCAACCTGCGCATTTCTCCTCCTGTATTCACCTGTCCCGCAGCGGGCAAACACACGCGCGGTGAGTGCCGAAAAGCTTAAAAATGACCGGGAAATTGCCCCAGGGCACGACTCTACAACAGGTTATTGTCGAATCATGATGGCAATTGGCCGACCAGTCCAATTGTCTATGTGAAGTAGCTCATTCTAGAGCTTTATTGTGATGGGAGAATCTCCGGATACACCGGTACTTTAGTCATTCTATGCAGTTGTAGAGAGTGTTCTACCGAATTTCATAGGAACAAGGGCCGAGAACATTCCTTGGGCGGACAAATGTAAGTAATAAAAAACGGGGCCCGAAAGGGCCCCGTCCAGTCGATCAGTTGAGCTGCAATTAGAAGGTGAACTTCGCGACCAACGCGATGGTGCGAGAGTTGCTGGCGAACACCGACCGCGGATTGTTGAAGGTGGCACTGTTCGGCTTCAGATAGTTTATGTAGCTCGAACTGTTAGGACCGGTGGTGAACGACGCGACATCATTCACGCCCAACCCCTGGCCAGGATTGCTTCCAGGGATGAACTGCGCGTGGTTGATGATGTTCGCGAACTGCGCACCGAACCGGAACTTCATGCGCTCGGTAATGTTGAAGTCTTTGTAGGTTGAGAGTGAGAAGTCATTCGTCGGCTGCCGTGGCCAGGGTGTTGCGGCGCGCTCGTGGCGAGCGCACCGGCACCGGCGACGATGTACTGAGCACTGGGATTCGTGGCCAGGTAGCCCACAGTGTCGCCGGCGGTGTTAAGCAGAGGCGTCACACCGCTACCGTTCCCTTTACGCCGCTGTTGTTGAGGATGGTTCGGTCACCGGCCGAGTCACCGTTGAGGTTGCTATCAAGCCCCGATTGGACGGTCGCCCACTGTGGAGACTCATAGGTATAGATCGGGCTGAATCCCCAGTTGCCGACGATATTCTTCATGAACCAATTGCCGTTCTTGAAGAAAGGCAGGTCGTAGACAGCCGCCAGCGTGAAGCGGTGCGTACGCGACAGAGGTGAAACCGACCGCTCCGCGTCCCAGTTCTGGAAGTCCTGGGGACGACGGGGAGAGAGCACAGTGGTAAAGAAGTCCGCCGTGCTGTTGTCGATGGTACGGCTGTAGGTGTAAGCCGCCTGGAACATCAGACCGTTGCTGAAGCGGCGGCTGAGTTGGGTTTGCAATCCATGATAGTTGGACGAACCATTCGGCGTGTCACCCACAATGTTGGATCCGAAACCAGCCGCGGCGTACTCCGGCAGGAACGATCCCGGAGCCTTGAGAGAAGCCAACGTATTCGGCAGAGCGTCCAACGTAGCCTGTGAAGGCTGCTGGAAGAACGTGGGCAGGAAGTGCTGCCGGCGTTACAAGCGACCGCCGGTTAATTCTGTTCTGCACATCCAGGTGGACGCCACGGGTTCCTACGTAGTTGATCTCAGCCGTGAAATCCTTGCCGAAGCTGTGCTGCACTCCCAGGTTCCAGTTGATGGAATACGGCCACCTCTGCTGTCGGCGGAATCCAGTTGGAAGTAGCAGCGCGTGCGTCAGCCTCGTTCAGAATTGTGATACCCGTACCGCCACCCGGCAAGCCGCCGTTGGCCAGGAAATTCGGGGTTGGGGTAGTCAGATCCACGTCATTGGTGGCGCCGACCTGCGGAGGCACTGCCAGGATACCGATGTTGTCATACAGCACATCGTAAGCCAGGCCGAAACCGCCGCGAATCGAGGTGGTCCCTGCGCTTCCCGGAGAAAAGGCGAATCCTACCCGAGGAGCCCATTGGTTCTTGGGAGCTTGAGGCTTGCCGAATAACAACGGCTGGTTCGAGCTGCCCGGAACAATGATGCTGGGGGTGTTGGAAATGGTGTTCAGCGACTGGATATTTTCGCCCGTCGGAATCGTGGTGTATTCGTAACGAATTCCCAGGTTCAAGGTCAGGTGGTTGTTCACCTTCCAGGTGTCATTGGCGTACCAGTAAATCGCTTTCTGGTTGCCGTAATAGGTGATGGACCCGGAGCTGCGCTCGCCCAGGTTGTCCGGCGAAAAATCCTCCAGGAAGAGTTGCGACGAGTTGTAGTCGTAGTCGCCGCGCTGCCGCTGGGTGAAGCTCTGGGGCGAAATGTACCACCGGTACTCGGCACCAAACTTGAAGGTGTGCGCACCCTTGGTCCAGCTGAGGTTATCTACGCCCTGGTAGAGGTTCTGAATGGTGAACTGGGGAGCATTCGAATCTGGTCCCAACTGAAGACCGCCGCCCAGGTCAAACAAGATGATGTTGGGAAACGAATCCAGTCCCGGGATACGAGAATTTGCCCGCATCCACGGTGTTGGCAAAGCGGTTAAAGCCGACGCGGAACTCGTTCACCACCGAGGGCGAGAAGGTATGGAACTCACCCAGAGTAAACAGATGGAAGCGGAAAGGCTGGTTGGTGTAGAACGCCGGCAAGTTCGCTGCCGTGTCGATTTCATCCAGCTTGTTGTATACGTAGCGACCGCGCAACTGGTCGTGGGAAGAAATGTTGAAGTCGACGCTCTGGACAAAGTTCTCGAAGTTTTCGAAAGCCGGCGCCGAGATGGAAACCGCGCCGCATCGAAACCGGTAGCTGCCGCAGTCAAGCCGTCACATGCTCCGTTCGCTGGAAGTCCGCTGTACGGAATGCAATACCGCCAGCCCGCAGCTACCGGCACATACTGCTTGAAGATGCCAAAGTTGGTTGCGCTGAGACCGGGATCCGCGGCAATCGCGGCTAATCCACCCGCCGTCGGCGTGAACACCTGGGCGCCGCTGGTTCCGGTGAGTCCTACCGGCTGACGCTCGTAGTCAGTAAAGAAGAACAACTTGTTCTTGATTATCGGCCCGCCGAGAGTGCCGCCGTAGCGGTTGCTGTCGAAGCGCGGGTTCTTGGTCAAGCCCTGCAACGCGTAGAAGTTGTCAACCGCGTTCAGGTTGCGATTTCTGAAGTATTCGTAGAGCGATCCGTGGAATCCGTTGGTGCCGCTCTTGATGGTGGTGTTGAACTGACCGCCGGAAGAGTGACCGAACTCCGTATTGAACTGGTTCGCCAGAAGGCGTGAAATTCTCGACCGCATCGTTCGGGACCGCGATCAGCGCGCCCGTAACTGACTTGTTGTTATTGTCCACGCCTTCCACGGTGAAGTTGTTGTCGCGCGGCCGTTGTCCGCCCACCGAAGGTCCGGTGCCGAGTCCCATCGAGCTCGCCTGGGTGACGCCGGGGCTCAACAAGGACAGGTTCAACACGCCCGCGCCAACTCCGCCGGCGGAGGTGATGCCCAAATCCTGGGAGTAACGCTCGTTGTAGCTGGACGAGATCTGCGCCGAACTGGTGTCGAGAATCGCGGCGGTGCCGGAGACCTCGATGGTCTCAGTGGCAGCGCCGGGGCTCAACGTGACATTCAGAGTTCCGGTCGGTTCAAGACGACGTCAACCTGCTGGGTGACCGCCTTGAAGCCGCTGGCCTTCACGGTGATCCTGTAGGTTCCCACCGGGAGGTTTTCCAAGCGGTATCCGCCCGTGCCGCTCGTCTTTGTGGTTATGATCGCTCCCGTGCCGACGTTGAGGGCTTCCACACTCGCGTTGGTAACGACCGCCGCGGAAGAATCAACGACTGTGCCCACGATGCTGCCGCTGATGGCTTGGCCGAACGCCAATCCGGAACCCAATGCCATCAAACTGAGCAGGGCCAGCCCAAATGCGAAAACCTTTAACTTGGAGACAACAGATTGCATACGATTTCTCCTCAAAACTCAAAGTTCCTGGGGTATCGAAATGAACGAAAACTCGAAGCAACAAAACATCATGACAGGATGAATACGCACTGCCGTTGTAGACAGTAAAAGCAACTGTCATTCCAAAACACCTCGACATAACAGACAGTGTTTTCATGTATTTACAACTGTGGTTACACTGTTGATATTGAAAAACGGATAGGCCTATGGGTTAGGCCTATGGAATTCTGTATTTATTCATGGCCGTCACCGGTCCGCCTTGTGCCACAATGTCGCGTGGAATTTGAGGCATGCCGGGAGGGGATCGAGCTCTTTAACCGGGCCGCCTTTTTCGACGCCCACGAGGCGCTCGAAGACGTCTGGCGCGCCGCCCCCCAACCGGAGAAAAAGTTTCTGCAGGGATTGATCCAGGTGGCGGTAGCGCTGCACCACTACGGAAACGGGAATCTGGCGGGAGCGCGGTCGGTATTGCGCCGCGCGTTTCGGAATCTCTCGCTTTACCCCGAAGGCTTTGGCGGGATCCACTCAGCGGCTTTGCTGCACTCGATTGCGGAGTGGCAGCGCGCCTTGGATGAAGGGCTATCTGTGCCTGCACTGCCTAAAATTGTCGTACGCGAATAGATTTTCAGATCCTTGCTCTAAAGAACTGGTTCTCAAGATCTAGTTCTCGGATCTTAGTTCTCAGATCTCAGTTCTCGGATCTCAGTGTTTCTTCTTCTTTTTTGCTTTGACTGACGACCGATGACTGACGACTGAAGACTCTTTCTGTTCTCCTGGCGCCAGCACTCGACGCACAATCGGAGTGTTCAGCTTGTATTTGCGTTCCGTCACGTTGCCGGCGTCATCCTTTACGCGCACCACGAACACCGGAAGATCGCCTTCTTTTTCGAAGGTCTCATGAGAAACAGTCACTGGCAGGACGCCATTGAGACCGTGTTCGCGGTAGGCGGTTTCGTAACGATGCCGTTTGACGTTCCAGGTGAAGACGCGAATCTGGTTGTAGTCGAACGGCATGCCATCTTTGTTCTCGCTGAACAGAACGAGGTATTGCGGAACTTTGTGATCGCCATCCGTCACCTGGTCGAGAACAAATGCGGCCACCGTGCGCTGGCCTTCGGAGTACTGCGCAATCTCGATCGGGATGTCCACGTCCACCATGCGGGCCAGCACCCAACCCACATGTCCGGGTTCATCGCGAATGAGCCACCAGTCTTCCATAGGAGGTCCGGCAGGTACTGCTTCCGACAGCCTTTCCTTTTTTTCCCGAGCCTGATTTTGCGGCGCAACCTGGGCTTGTCCTGCGGGAACCGGCTTCGCGCTGCTGGCGCGCTTCAGCACCGAGAGCTTCGCGCCCTGGTCTACCTGGTAGAGGTGCTCGGCGTCGCGCTGCGGGTCAAGATGGATATTGGTCTGATTGTGTGCGACTCCAGTCGCCTGCACCGGGGAGGTGCGCTCCTGCTCGGCTAATTTCTGGAACGCATCATAGGTCTCCTTGGTCACCAGGTAACGCTGTTCCAGCCATCCTTCAGCCCCGGCGGCTGTGCGCACACGGGCAAAGCGGCGATCGCGCGCGAGTATCTGTACGGCCTCTCCATTTTTCACGCTTCCAGCCTTGTTGTACACCGCCGCTACCTGATCGCGCAGAAAAGCCTGCGGGGCCGAAACGTAGGCCATTTCTTTGGGGCCGCCCTTACCGCGCCCGCAGCCCGCCAGCAGAGTCACCCCTAGAAGAAGGAGCAGCAGAAAGCAGGACGCGAAAAGTGAGCGGCGATATTTCATCGAACTTTAAGATTCTTTTGCGGCCTTTGCGTTCAAAAGCTTCTTACCGCAAAGGACGCAAAGGATACCGCAAAGAGCGCAAAGAAAAAATGGTCCACCGTGGGGCAGGATCCCAGCTCACGTCTCTCAGCGTAAGCTCGTAGAATTTTTCCGGCCAGGTCCGGCCGTCGAAGCAGCCCGGGATGGCGACGACTTTCCACTCGCATTTCAGGATGGCACATTTGACGGCAGCGCGAATCACTGCATTGAGGCCGGGTGCATCTCCGCCGCCGGTGCAGATCCTATGCGGCGGATATCAGTCATTGCACAGTGATGGTTACGGTGTTGCTATTGATGCCGTTGAGAGTGGCGGTCACGTTGGTCGTGGAACCCGAGGTGGCGGTGGAAAGCACAGCACCGCTCCCGTTGGTGATAGTAGTGATGACCGCGGTGTTGTTACTGCTCCAAGTCACCTGGTTGGTGATGTCCTGCTGCTGCGCGCTCCCGCTAAAAGTTCCCAAGCGCAGTGAAGACAACGGTCTGTCCTGCCGCCGGATTGGGAGTGGTGGTGTTAATGGCGATGGCAGTCAGCGGCCCGGTGTTCACGGTGATCGGTCGAACTGGCGGTGATGGTACCGGAAGTTGCCGTAATGGTCGCCGTCCCGGGAGGAGTGGCAATGGTTGTGGCTGCGGTCACGAGGCCGCCCTTGCTGACGGTCGCTACATCCGTTGCGGAACTGGTCCAACTGGCGCTTCCGGTCAAGTCCTTGGTGCTGCCGTCATTGAAATTGCCGGTGGCATTGATCTGTTGCGTTCCCCCCTCGATGAGTGACGCCGAGGTAGGCGCTACGGTCATCGAGGTCAGCGTGGGATTCACAAAGAAACCCTTACAACCAGCTGCCAGGGACAACAGGGACAAGGCCGCGAACGTAGCCAAAAAACGGAGATTCCGCTTAAGAAAAGGCATGATAAAAGAAGCTCCGGCAGACGTACTATTCATGGACTTTCCGCTTGAGGTGGCTATAAAGAATTGTAGCAGAGAAGGTTTTGGCCGGAACGAACGGTGTACTTCCGTGTGCACTAAGGTCTGTGCCGCAACTCCGTTACCGAACAGAATGTTTACAGGCGTGTGCGGCGTCCAGGTACATCCGCCAGACCACATCACGGTCTGCTAATCTGCTATCGGTCGGTAATGGGACCAAGCCCGGAGTGAAACGGCAAAGAAACGTTGTGATGAAAAACCTCTCCCTGGTTGGCGTCAGTTTCTTCTCGATCTATCTTTCCGCCGCAGTTTTCGCTCAGACCAGCGTTGCCCCGGCAGCGGCCAACAAACCACAGCCGGGACCGGCCCGCGCCGCCGCTCTGGCTCCGAGCTTGTGTGCCGCCTGCATCCGGGCGAACATGGAATTTCTGGCGTCTGACGCCTTGCGCGGACGCGGTAGCGGCACGGCCGACGAACTCGTGGCGGCAACCTATGTGGCGGCGCAGCTGCGCGCATACGGGATCGCTCCCGCTGGCGACAACGGAGGTTATCTCCAGCGGGCGACGCTGCAGCAACCAAAATTTACCGGCTCCCCGCAACTGACACTTGCGCAGCCCGGCGGAGAAAAAGTTACCTGGAGCTGCGGCAAAGAGTTCGCGGTCCTCTACCTCGCGCAAACCCAGTTCTCAGGCAAACTGCACGTGATCAACGCCGACGGGGACGATCCGGAGCCGGCCGGGGCGATCGTGCTGGTCCTGGGAAACGACCGCAAGCAGCAGCGGGCCAAGGCCTCGTCGCTGGGCGACAAAGGAGCGGTCGCGGCGATCATCGCAGCTACCGCCGAACGTACGACCCAGTTCCAACAGCGCGCCAAACAGTTGCCGTCGCTTGCCGGTGAAGATCGAAGGTGAGGACGCCTCCGGTTTGGGAAGCGACTTCAACGTGCTGGAGGCAAGTCCTGAAGCCGTCGCCATCCTCAAAGCGCTTCCCGAGAATACGACGCTGACCTTCGATGGGCCCTGCGACCAGCGACAAGAAGTACACATGGAATGCGCTCGGCATCCTGCGCGGCAGCGATCCTGTTTTGCAACAAACCGCGGTGTCTGCTCTCGGCCCATCTGGACCACCTCGGAATCGGCCCACCGGTGAATGGAGACGACATCTACAACGGGGCCGATGACGACGCTTCCGGCACGACCGCGGTGCTGGAACTCGCGCGCGTCCTGGGAAGCGGATCGAAACCCCGACGCACCGTGATCTTCGCCCTGTTCGGCAGCGAGGAGACGGGCGGACAGGGCTCGACGTATTTCCTGCAGCATCCTCCGGTCCCGCTGAAACAGATCGCAGTAAACCTGGAATTTGAAATGCTAGGACGCGCCGACTCCGCAGTCAGCGCCGACACGGTTTGGCTCACCGGATGGGAGCGTTCGAATCTGGGACCAATGCTGGCAGCGCGCGGAGCGAAACTGATAGGCGATCCCCATCCCGCGCAGAATTTTTTCGCGCGCTCCGACAACTATGTTCTGGCGAAAAAAGGCGTGGTGGCGCAGACCGTGTCGAGCTACGGAATGCACAGCGACTACCACCAGCCCAGCGACGACGTTGCCCACATAAATTTCCAGCACATGGATGCCGCCATCGGATCGCTGCTGCGTCCGGTCAGATGGCTGGTAAATTCATCGTTTACGCCGCGGTGGAATGAAGGGGGCAAACCTTAAAGGCAGTCGTCGGTCGTCAGTCTTCAGTCGTCAGCAAAACTCTCGACCGTAGCTAAACAATTCACCGCCGAGTACGCAGAGAGCGCCGAGAAAAACATTCATTGCTTTGTTTTCTCGGCGCTCTCTGCGTGCTCGGCGGTGAAAGATTTCGCTGACGACTGAAGACCGACGACTGACGACTAGTTAGTTCGTTTCGCTTTCGCGATCTTCTCGTCAATCGGTTTGCGGCCGGCAAAACCTTCGCTGGTGTCGTGCCAGTGTGTGATTCCCTTTTCACCCAGCTTCCAGCAGAGCAGGACGGTGCGGCCTTCTACCTGGCAGGGGAAGTCGAGCAGTCCGATATCCAGGTCTTTTACCTGGACGCCCGTGGCATCGATCTCAGCCAGCGTGTCTTTTACGCGCTGGATGGTTTTTTCGCGCTCCGCCTTCCGCCGAGCCACTTGAATGATGTTCACCAGCAATCCTCCACTGAGGAAGACGCGATGAGCCAGCTCCTGAAGTTCGGCGTCGACGGTTTCGATCAGTTTTTTGCCGTCAATCGCGGTGCGCAGGAGCGACTCCAGCACGGGCAAAAGGCTTTGAGCTTCTTCGAGGGTGAAACTGCGGTCGGCCATAGGAGTATATGGCTATTCTAATTCATCCCAGGGGCCGCGCGTGCAGTCTTCAGTCGTCGGGCCAACAGCCTGGGAATTTGCTGACGAGTGATGATTGCGTAACTACCGGTTTCAACTGCTTTCCCACGGGACGGTAGAGCGTCAGGTCGACACCATCGGGGGTCTCCCGCTCGATGCCCACAAATCGCACTGGGGAACCGTCGCCGCCTGTAGCCGAGGTGTCATCAACGATTGTGAACAAGTAACGAAATTTCTCCGAATGAAAATTCCCATTGTCCGGGCCGAGCCAGCCCTTGTCACTCGCGGGAAATTTCGCCATCCAGTAGCGATGGTCTAACGGGTCGCGGAAGTCATCGACGATCAGAGCTGCCAGCCGGTCGGTTGGAGACTGGTTCTTGTACTGGATTATCTCCACGGCTCCAGCACCGTGTCCTCCGATGAAATAACAGGAATCAACCTTGCGGCCTGCCAACTCTTCCGCTGCTTCGGTGAATCCCTTGACGCACGCGAACCTGGCCCCTGACGGCTCTGACCAGCCCCAGAAAAACATGCCGTCGTGACTCGCAGAGTCAACCAACAAACAATAATTCCCGACCGGAATGCCTTCGGCAGCGTGATATTGGTACGCATCGCTTTTCCGGCTGGCGGCGACCCGCGACACTCGAGCGACTTTTTCCTCACAAATCGCCCAGCTGAGCCTGTTCGCGACCGCTTCATCAAGGTTACTTACAGGAATAAGCTGCGTCTCGGTTTGAGCATAGGCAAAAACCCATCCGGGGGCATCTTTTGCTTGGGCCTGATCTTTTCTCTGAGCCTGCTCCTGGGCAGCCAGAAGGATGTTGGAGAGAAGTACGAAGAGAAGGAAAAACGCGCGCAGCCACTTCATACAGAGTCCTCAATGAGCAAGTAAGACGCTGGGACCCAATACCACTACAGCAGAAGTATAACTCTACACCTTCATCTCGACAAGGATTTTAAGCACACAAGCGTGGAGAGGGCAGAGCGCCGCGTAGACGGCCCGGAAGAGCATTAACGCGTTCTTCCCTGCGACGGATCGGCGCTCGCCGCTGTGTTTAAGTCCACGTGCAAGTGTCGGGCAAGATCGATTCCCGGCGGATAGCAACTTCCGTCACGGTTGTAGTTGGCTGGGCATCCGGCCGCGACGTCACGCCGCTTCGGCGATTGAGCAAATTGCCATCCTTCGGCGAAGGCGATACCGCTCTCTGCGGGACTGGGCGGCGGCTTGGGGAAGGCGCATCCCGGCGACGGCGGGCAGGCATCGTTCGCGATCCAATATGCGATCTTCCTTCCTGCCGCGCTTTGACGGATGTCTTCAGCGGTGACGACCGATACGCCACGCTCTTCCTTTGCCGCGATTCCGGAACAATATATGCCGGCGCGAAAACCAGCCGCAGCTATGCCATCGACCCAGGCGTAGATGTAGGCTTTCTGCTCCGGCAGCATCCGGCCACCTTCTTCCTGGTCGAGAAAGATAATCGCCCCCGCGGGAAAGCCTTCGCGGCGCGCGGAGGCAATGGCCGCCTGGGCATCGGACTTGCCCAGCCTGGTTCCGTTCGAAACCGTTTTCAACTCGGCGTCGAGTCTCCCGTTGAACAGAATGAAAAATCCGAAGCCCGCGGACTGAAGTGTTTGCCTTTTGCCAGCCCAGGTGTTGGCCTTTTCACCCGGAGGATGATTGAGCCAGAAGCCAGCGTAGGAAAATGTCTGGCGCAGCGGCGGCAGGTTCTCGTCGCCAGGGTATTCGTTGCGGTCGAAACCCAGGTAGGTGGAGGCGGAGGGTGCGGGTTGTTGTGCCACGCCCTGGCCGGCAACCACGATTATCGCGGCCAAGGCGATCGGGATTGCGAATCGCCTCATGCTGACGATGGTATCCGGTTCCGCCGGGGGTTAGTAGCGCCGGCGTCCCGCCGGCTGTCTGGCGGGCGTCCCGCCCGCCCATCGGGCCGGCCGGCCGCTACAAAAGCCCTAGCCGCCGATATGGACCATGGTCCGCGAGGCCGGGACGAAGTCCGGTTCGCCGATATGGTGGCGGGCCTCTTTTTTCTGGACCACGCCGCGAATGAATTCCGCCAACTCTTCATCCGATGCACCGCGGAGCATCTGGCCGTGCAGATCATGGTCCCAGATGGAAAACAGGCAGGTGCGAATCTTGCCGTCGGAGGTAATGCGAATGCGGCTGCAGTGTCCGCAGAAGGGATGCGATACCGGCGCGATGATACCGATTTCTCCGATACCGTCGTCAAAGCGATAGCGGCGCGCGGTCTCGCTGTGGGCGTGCGGGATCTCTACCAGCGGCCGGAATTCAGCCATTCGGCTCACAATTTCTTCAAGCGGGACCACCGTGTTCGGCGACCAGACGCGGTCCTCTTCGAGCGGCATGAATTCGATGAAGCGCACGACCACGCCTTCTTCGCGGGCGAATTTTCCAAACGGAACGACTTGGTCTTCGTTGAAGCCACGCATCAGCACGCAGTTTACTTTCACCGGCCACAAACCGGCGAGGCGAGATGCACGGATGCCGGCCAGCACGTTGTCGTATCCGTCGGGCACGCGGGTTATGCGGGCGAAGCGATCTGGATCAACGGCGTCCATGCTCACGGTAACGCGGCGCAGGCCGGCATCCTTGAGCGGTTTCGCCATTTCGGCAAGGAGATGGCCGTTGGTGGTCAGCGCGATGTCGAGATCATCTCCATCGGTGGTGCGTAGTTTGGCCAGTTCGCGGACGAAATCCACCACGCCCCTGCGTAGAAGCGGCTCGCCGCCAGTGATACGGACTTTCTGGATTCCGAGCCCGACCAGCACACGTGCCATGCGCAGATAGTCAGCGAAAGGCAGATCGCCATAAAGCGCGCCCTCGTTCCCGGTGCGGCAGTAAACACACTTGTAGTTGCAGCGATCGGTGACCGAGATACGCAGATCGGTGATGGCGCGGCCGAATTTGTCAGTAAGAGTCACAGCTTTTCGCAATTGGCAATTAGCAATTGGCACTTAGCCTTTAGGATGCTGCAAAATCGGCAATCCCTTGATGTCTAGATGCGTTTGCCAAGTGCTAATTGCTAAATGCCAAGTGCTTTTAGGACACAGACAGGCGGGAAAATCCCGGCAGCTGTTTCCTTTCCAATGGCTTCTTGCGAAGCCGGGAGGCGCCGGCGTTTCCGCCTGCACCCTTGGGACGATCTTTTCTTTGCGAACTTGGCGGGGTCCTTTGCGCACTTTGCGGTTAAAGTCTTTACCGCAAAGGGCGCGAAGAATACCGCAAAGGACGCAAAGAGGAAACCGTCCCTCGCCGCCGCGGCCGGGTATGCCCATAGGCCGGGGCGGTCGGAAACTCAACTTCTATTATAGATGCGTCGGCTAAGCTATCAGCTCAATTAAGGCTTGCTTGCCAGGGCCTTGCCAATCGCTGCTTCCGCCAGCGGGGCCATGATCTTGTAGCCGGTCGCATTGGGATGCAGGCCGTCGTCCGCCAGTTCACGCTTGAGCAGGCCTTTGTCGTCCACCATCGGGGAAAAATAGTCGAGGTAGACCAGACCGTTGGCGGCGCAATACTCCTGCAGCCAATGGTTTAGTGCCAGGATTTTTTCCGGGGAGCGTTGCGCGAAGAAATCCTGCGACTTTGGGGTGTAGTTATGTATGGGCAGGACGGAAGAAAAGACCACCGCAATGTGGTTCGCTCGCGCCAGCTCCGCAAGTGAGGCATAGTCGGCCTCGATGTCTTCGAGGCGCATGGGCCCAGTGTTTCCGGCGATGTCGTTGGTGCCGGCCAGAATCACGACCACCCTGGGATGCAGATCAATTACGTCCTGACGGAAACGGACCAGCATCTGCGGCGTCGTCTGCCCGCCGATGCCGCGGTTGAGGTAAGGCTTGCCGGGAAAATATTCCTCGAGCTTCCAGATGTCGGTGATGGAATCGCCGAAGAAGACGACGCGGTTTTCGCCCGGAGCTGGCGGTTTGAGGGCGGCGTTAGCATCCCGATAGCGGGCGAGTTGTCCGAAGTCGTCAGTGAAGACGGCGATGCGTCGGGCCCGATACTCGTCAAGGCCGGCAAAGCCGGTGGTGGGAATCGCGGGCTGCTGCTGGGCCGTGGCGGGCGACTGTTGGGCCGGCGCCAGCTGCCGCCAATAGCAATGTGAACATCAAGTGCAATCAGGCGATAGAGTCGGAGGTGCATGTTTTTCCTCGGCGACAAGAATAACGCAGTCGCAAGAATCTGCAACGGGAGACCTGGGCCTTAGTAGCCGAACGAAGGCGCGGCTCATTCTCCCGTCCAACGAACGCTCTCAGCCGCGGAGCGGCGAAATAATGTAGCCCCGGGCGCAAGCCCGGGGTCGACAGGTCCCTCGGCTTCGCTCAGGGCAGGCTCCGACCCATCCCCACACGGACCTTGCCGCTTTACATGCCGTCGTAGTTAGGTCCGCCACCACCTTCGGGTGGCACCCAGGTGATGATCTGGTAGGGATCGGCGATGTCGCAGGTTTTGCAGTGCACACAATTCGATGGGTTCAGGCTGATGCGCTTGCCGTTGGGCTGAGAGCCGTCGTCCACCATTTCGTAAACATTCGCGGGACAGAAATTCTGACACGGGTTGCCGAATTCTTTCACGCATCGCGTGTTGCAGACATCGGTGTCATGAATGACCAGGTGTGCCGGCTGATCTTCTTCGTGTTTGGTGCCCGAGTGATAGAGGTCGGTGAGCTTGTCGAAAGTCAGCTTGCCATCGCCTTTCGCGGGGCCAAGGAGATTCGCTTCATCACCGCCATCCACCGGGAGTTCGGAGAGTTTCTTCAGGTGCTGGTAGCCCGCAGTCGAGGGATAGCGGGCGCGCAGGCCGCGGCCGCCGGTGAACTGTTGCAGGCCGGCATTAATCATGCCGCGCCAGAATCCATGCTCGAACCCCTGATGAAAGTTGCGGACCTTCCAGAGCTCGTCTTTAATCCAGCTCGATTCCACTCGCCGCTGATAGTCACCTAGCGAGGCGGCGGAGAAATCGTTTTTCTTCAGAGCCTCAAATGCAGTCTCAGCGGCCAGCATGCCGCTCTTGATGGCGAGGTGAATCCCTTTCAGACGCTGCGAATTCACAAAGCCGGCGGAGTCTCCAAGTATCATCCAGCCGTTGCCCGCAACCGGAGGAACCGACCACCATCCGCCGTAAGGCATAGATTTTGCGCCGTAACGGATCATCTTGCCGCCGTCGAGAATTCGGGCGACGAGCGGATGCTTCTTAAATTCCTGCAACACGCGCTGCGGATCAAGACGCGGGTCGGGATAGTCGAGCCCGATGACAAATCCCAGCGAAACCACGTTGTCTTTGCCACCGTAAATCCAGGCGCCACCGTATTCCTTGGTCGTCAGCGGCCAACCCATGGTGTAGATCACTTCGCCGGGAGCAATGCGTCCGGGAGGAACTTCCCAAAGTTCCTTGATGCCCTGTCCATAGGTTTGCGGGTTGCGATCGCGATCCAGAGCAAAGCGCGCGATGAGTTGCTTGGTGAGCGATCCTCGAGTTCCCTCGGCGAGAATCACTACCTTGGCTTGCAGATCATATCCCGGTTCAAAATTTGATTTTGGTTGGTTCTGTTTGTCCACGCCCTTGTCGTCAGTACGGACGCCAGTGACACGATCGCCGTCCAGCAGCAACTCCGAGCCGGCGAACCCGGTGAAAATCGTGATACCGGTTTCTTCCACCTTGCCGCCCAGCCATTTCACAAACCGGTTAAGCGAGATGACATAGTTGCCATGATCGCGCAGCGGAGGCGGCGTAATGGGAAACTTGAACTTTCCTTTCTGGCTGAGAAAATACACTGCCTCTTTGGTAACTTCAGAATCGAGTGGCGCCTCTTTCTCAAATCCGGGAAGCAGCTCGCGCATGGAGCGGGGATCGAGCAGCGCGCCGGAGAGGCAGTGCTGGCCTATCTCGCGGGCCTTCTCGAGCACGTAAATATTTTCTTTGCTGAGCTGCGAGTCGGGATTGTTCGCGTTGTGCTGATCGATGAGCTGCGAGAGCCGCAGGGCACATGCCATGCCGGCCGGCCCGCCGCCGACGATGACGACATCGGCGGGCATCTGAGGGCGTTCGATGTTTTGGAGCGGCTTGCGGAAGATCAACATTCAGGTTTCAACGTTTCAAGGTTTCACGTTTCAAAAATCTCACCGTCGTTGAATGATTGATTCAGGATGCTCGCTTAATTTTCCGTAATGAATCAATCAGTCGGTTGATCAGACCAAGGACCTGATATGACTCTTGTGCCAGTTCCTCGTACGCCTCGCTGTCCAGGAGCCGCAGTTCACAAGCGATCTCGAGTTGCGTCTCAAGCTCAAGCAGAGATCCCCGCGAGTGACCCAGGAATTGCTGAAACTCTCCGGTCGTCAGTCTACCTTGGCCTTCAGCGATATTCGAGACAACAGAAATCGCCGCACGCCGGATCTGCGAAGTCAGCCCGTACATTTCGGCCTTGGGGAAGCTCTCAGTTTGCCGGTAAACGTGAACGGCCAAACGCTTTGCCTTTTGCCAAACGATCAAATCTCGATAAGAATGGCCCACGATGCCTCCTCGTGCCGCTCCGGGCCTGAAACCTTGAAACATGAAACCTTGAAACCTTATTTTTCAGCTTTTGCCTTTTTCACTTCTTCAATCAGCGGCGGCACGATATCGAACAAGTTTCCCACCACCGCAAAATCGGCAATTTCGAAAATCGGCGCTTCTGAATCTTTATTTATTGCGATGATGGTTCGCGCGCCCTTCATGCCGACGATGTGCTGAATGGCGCCGCTGATGCCCAGCGCAAGATACAGCTTGGGCGCAACCGTTTGT
Organism: Terriglobia bacterium; assembly: GCA_963812835.1. Taxonomy (GTDB): domain Bacteria; phylum Acidobacteriota; class Terriglobia; order Terriglobales; family Acidobacteriaceae; genus JAIQFF01. Next base: position 1,494,653 of record CAWEWN010000002.1, on the reverse strand, counting down.
CCGGATGATCCGATCTGGCGGTCCATGGGGAGCCATCCTGAGTCGCAGATGGGGCGCGACGCAGCCAATTCGCCACCAAGCGCTTCGGCAAGCTGCTTGGCCATTTCGATGTTTTTCTGCTCCTTGATTCCGCGGCCGACCGACACGATGATTTCGGCTTGCGTCAGGTCCACCGCCTGCTTGGCTTCTTTGAAGACTTCCTGCGGCTTGTTGCGGATGACGCCGTCAGCGATTTCGACGTTTACGGTTTCGACCGGCGCGGCAGCGGTGCCGGCCTCAACTTTGTCGGCGCGAAAGGCCCCGTTCTGGAAAGTCACGAACCATGGCGCATCGCAGGTAAAGCTCACGTCGGCAGCGAGCTTGCCCTGGAACATCTGGCGAGTAAAGAGCAGTTTGTCGCCGTCTTTTTTGTATCCGATGCAGTCACTGATGGCAGTGCGCTCCATCGCGGTCGCGAGCTTGGGCACGAAGTCGCGCACCTGATAGGTGTGCGGCATCAGCACCAGCCGGGGTTGTTTTGATGCGATGAATTGCTTGAGCGCGGCTGCGAAAGCGTCGGGCGTGTAGGGTTCGAGTTTCGGGGACTCGACCGCGTAGACCTTCGCGACCTTCTTGCCTGCGACTTCGCTGGCCAGGCTTGCGACTCCGCTTCCGGCGACGGCTGCTTCGAGGGCCCATCCGGTTTCGGCCGCCAGGGCCTGGCCGGCGGTGAGAGTCTCCCAGGAGACACGGTTCAGTTTTCCTTCACGTTGTTCGACGATGACTAGGATTGAATCGGCCATGATTTAGATCCGGTATTGGGCACTGCTTCGTAAACCCAGTTTCTGGATTTCAGTTCTCGGTTCTCAGTTACAGGACGCGTACTTCGTTTCGTAATTTTTCAACCAGCTTTTTCGCCACTTCAGCCGGAGGGCCTTCCAGAAATTCTGTGTTTTTGGTTTTCTGGGGAATGTAAAGGCGTTCGATTTTCTGCATGTTGTTGCCAATTGCGGGCTGGACTTCGGCCAGAGTCACTTTGCGCAACGGTTTGTTTTTCGCCTGCTTGATGCCGATCAGCGTGGCGTAGCGCAGCTTGTTGATGCCGGACTGGATGGTGAGCACCGCGGGCAGAGGCATATCCACGAACTGGAAGTAGCCGGCTTCTAGCTCGCGTTTGACGCGGATGCCGGTGTCGGTTTTCTCGATCTGCATAATGATGGTCGCGTGCGGCCAGCCCAACAGTTCGGCCAGCACTACGCCCGTCTGCGCGTATCCGTAGTCGTCGGACTGCAGACCGGTGAAGATCAGATCGAACTTTTCGTCCTTGATGGCGGCGGCGAAAGCGCGGGCGGTGTTGGAAGCGTCCAGACCGACGAAGGCGTTGTCGTCAAGATGAATGGCCCGGTCGGCCCCCTTAGCGAGAGCTTCACGCAACACCTGCTGGGCCCGCGCGGGCCCGGCGGTAATGACCACCACTTCCCCGCTGTGTTTTTCTTTTTGACGTAACGCTTCTTCGAGGGCGAAGGCGTCGGGCTCGTTGACTTCGTATGACACGTCTTCGCGGATCCAGGTGCCGGACTCGTTGAGCTTGAGTGGCGCATCTTTCTGCGGCACCTGCTTCATGCAGACCAGAATTTTCACGCAATACTCCCGTCTCTTGCGGAGGCGTTAGGTATCGCCTCCTTACAGCCAAGCAAACTGGTCAGTATAAATGAGCGGCGGGAGAGAAGTAATGTGACTATTCGGTGAAGACCACGGACTGTACGCCTGAGATTTCGAAGCGCTTCCGGCAGCGGACGTTCTTGCAGCCCATGAGATCGTCTTTGCGCAGCATGTAGGAGCGAGCCTTGGCAAAGCGGGCGCGATCGCGTTCGTCGCCACGTCCGGGCAACTGCCTCTTTTTAGTGCGGACAATCCAGGTGACTTCGTATTCCGCGGGCTGATGGCAGTGCGGACAGTTCAGCGTTGCCATCTTCTTTTCCGTCTTCTCGTCGAAGAAATCTCGCTCTTCCATGGTCTGGCCAGTCTCCGGCGATGGTTTACGATTCGCCTTCCAACTCAATTATTGCAGCTTTGCTTCGTACAAGCTATGGCAAGATGTCTCGGATGGCGAAGAAGAAGCGCAAGCCGAAGAAGTTCAGCGCAGTCGACCAGGTGAAGGCCATGGCGAGGGCACAGATCGGCGCGCCCCCCGCGGGACGTGTGGTGCCAGATAGCAGGGACAAGAAAATAGATAAGCACAAACCCACATTGGGGAAGATGCTGCAGTCGGATGAAAACTAGGGAGTTGGCAGTGGAATTTTTCCGGCAATCCCCTGGCCTTCGACAATCGTATAAATAAAATCGGCTGGAACATCGCGCAGCACTTCCACTTTGCCACTCGGCCATCGGATTTCCACTTCAGACATTCTGGTTTCAGTTCCCAGGCCAAAGTGCAGGCGCGGATCGTTTTGTGAAATGTAGCTGCCCCCGGCGCGAACCTCGCTGAATTGCGCCAGCTTCCCTGCCTTCACAGTAACTCGGGCGCCAATCGCCGCCCGGTTGCTTTTGGTGCCTGCCAGCTTGAACAACGCACGATGATTTCTGTTTCCGCCCTGGTTCAACAGCAGCGTGGGTGGCGCTCCCACATTCACCAGCACAACATCGACATTGCCATCGTTGTTTATGTCGCCGAAAGCTGCCCCCCGCCGGCTTTCCGGCGGGATGTCTGCGAGTGAGCTCGAGACATCCTGGAAGGTGCCGTCACGATGATTGCGGAAAAGCTGAATGGGTTCGCGGTAAGAAAGTCCGCCGGGAATCGAGTCTACTTGCGGATACACGTGGCCGTTGGCGATAAAGATATCCAGCCAGCCGTCATTGTCCATGTCGAAAAAGGCAGTTCCCCAGCCCACTTTCAGGAAAGTAGGTTGCGCAATTTTCGCGGGCCAACTTACGTCCGAAAATCCGTCTTTCCCCTGGTTGCGATACAGCGTATCGGGCTGCTCGTGGAAGTTGGTCACGAACATGGACAACCGGCCTTCGTGCAGATAGTCGCCCCAATCCACGCCCATCGAGCCTTGTGCCTGGCCGTCGCCGCCGAGCGCGACGCCCGAGAGCATGCCAACTTCTTCGAAGGTCCCGTCGTGTTTGTTGTGATAGAGATAATTTGGGCCAGCGTCGTTCGCGACGTAAAGGTCGGGCCACCCGTCGTTGTCGTAGTCGCCCCAGATCACTCCCAGCCCGTAGTAGCGGTTCACATCTTCCATGCCGGCCTTCTTTGAAACTTCCTCGAAAGTGCCGTCGCCACGATTGTGGAAGAGCAGGTCCGATTCGCCGATCATGCCCCAGGGACCGCACTGGACGAGGATTCCCTTGAAGCGGCAAGTCTTTTCGTCGCTGCCGAAGGTGGGCAGATGGTCCATGTCGAAATGTACGTAGCGCGAAACGTACAGGTCCACGAAGCCGTCGCGATCGTAGTCGGCCCAGGCCGCGCCGGTGCTGAAACCGCCGGCGGCCACGCCGGCTTTGTCGGTGACGTCTTCAAACTTGCAGTTGCCCAGATTGCGGTAAAGCGCGTTCCCGCCGAAGCCGGTGACGTAGATGTCCGGCAGCCCGTCGTTATCGAAGTCGGCGACGGCGACGCCCATGCCCCAACCTTTCCGCGTCAAGCCCGCGGCACTGGTGATGTCGGTGAATTTGAAATTCGCGTCCTGGTGGTAGAGCGTGATCATAGGATCGCCGCCCTGTCGGTAGCGATCAATCGTGGATCCATTCACCGTGATGATGTCCAGCTTGCCGTCGTTATCGCAGTCAATCAGACCGGCGCCGCCGCTCATGGACTCGACGATGTATTTCTTTTCAGGAGTGGAAATGTGAGAGACGGTCAGGCCGGCTTCTTTCGCTACGTCTTTGAATTGAGGGACAGGCAGGGGTGGTGATTTCGGGGCGACCGTCTGGGCAAATGCACACAGCGGAAGCAACAGGCACAGAAAGAAGATCGCGCGCATGGTGAGGAAGGTTTTTTGATTATAGACGACCCGAGCTAAGGCAGAGGCCTGGTGGGGACTGTAACTTTTCCTGCCTCCCGCACATCCATTACGACAGCGTGCGATACTTTTCGCGCTGCTGGATGGTGTTGGCCATGATGAAGCTGTCAGCTATCTTGTTGGTTGGTGTTTCGTTGTTCATGTCCGCGTCCGATGCGCCGCGCACCGACGTTCCCGCTCCGATCCTGGTGGAGCTCTTTACCTCCGAGGGTTGCTCGAGTTGCCCTCCGGCTGACGCGCTGCTGCAGCAGCTCGATCGATCGCCCATTGGCGGAGCCGAGTTGATCGTGCTTAGCGAGCATGTCGATTACTGGAACCATATCGGATGGACCGATCCCTTCTCTTCACATTTTTTTAGCGACCGCCAGAGTGCCTACTCCGACCGTTTCGGACTGACCAGCGTCTACACGCCGCAGATGGTCGTGGACGGCGCCAGCGAGTTTGTGGGCAGCGATTCGCGGCTGGCCAGCCAGGCGGTCCAGAAAGCTCTCGCGGCGCCGAAAGTTGCGATCAAGATTTCAGGAGTCGCGCTCGATTCTTCGAAAACGCTGCAGGCGCACATCGAGACGAATACCCTACCCGTTAACTCCAAGGTCGCTAAAGCGGATGTTTACGTGGTGGCAGCGTTGAATCATGCCGAGTCTCAGGTATTGCGCGGCGAAAATAGCGGCCACCGTCTGACCCACGTGGGCGTGGTGCAGAGTTTGATCAAAGTCGGCAGCATCGAGGCCGGCAAGAGTTTCTCCCAGGATGTTCACCTCAAACTCGACTCCCGCACCGACCCAGCCAATCTACGGATCATTGCCTTCATCCAACAACCCGGCCAGAGGCAGGTTCTGGGTGCTACACAGCAAAAGGTTCAGTAACGCTCGTGGGATTTCTTTGCGTCCTCTGCGGATTTTCTTTGCGACCTTTGCGGTTAAGAGGTTGACTTCAAGACCTCAAGATCTTTAGCCGCAGAAGACGCAAGAAAACCCGCAAAGGACGCGAAGGAAATCTTTCCGATCGATCCTCTTCCTTCTTTCTAGGCCTCTCTGCTAGATTTGGCACCTTCGAATTGCTTTGCCGAGCGGAGGGACCATGCGCATTGATCTGTTCCAGATGGAACGAACGCAGTGCCTGTATGAAAACGAAGTCGAATTCAATCTGTCCGAGAGCGGCGTGCTTCCGCTGCGAGTCGAAGAGGTGTTGCAGGGTTCGAAAGATTCGGCCGAATTTCTTTCTATCGGCCTGAAGTATCCCGAGTCGGACGGATCGGAAGAACTTCGCGAGCACATCGCGGCATGGTACGGCACGACCAGCGACCATGTGCTGGTCACGAACGGCGGTTCCGAAGCCAACTTCACCGCACTCTGGGGACTGCTGGAAAAGGGCGATCACGCCGCCGTGATGCTGCCGAATTATCTTCAGACCTGGGGACTGTCCCGCGCCTACGCCGCCAAGACGAACGGCTTCTACCTGGTGGAGAGCAGCGAGAACGGCAAGGCGCGCTGGGCGCTGGACGTCGAGAGTCTCCACCGGGCGGTGAGCAAGAAGACGCGCCTGATCGTAGTGACGAATCCCAACAATCCCACCGGCGCGGTCCTGAACCAATCAGAGATGGACGAAATTGTGCGAGTCGCGCGTAAAGCCCGCGCCTGGCTGCTGGTGGATGAGATCTATCGCGGCGCGGAAGTGAGCGGGCCGCTTACGCCGACATTCTGGGGAAGCTACGACAAGTTGCTGATCACCTCCGGCCTCTCCAAAGCTTTTGGACTGCCCGGGCTGCGGCTGGGATGGATTGTCGCGCCGCCGAAGACCATCGCCAAACTTTGTTCCTATCACGACTACACCACGCTGACTCCGACGATATTGTCCGACCGTCTGGCGCGGATTGTGATGGAACCGGCGCGGCGCGAGCAAGTGCTCGAGCGGACGCGCGCGATTGTCCGCCGCAATCTGCCGCGGCTGGAAGCGTGGATCCATTCTCACGATGACATATTTACCTACATCCCGCCGGTTGCGGGCGCCATCACTTTCTTTCGCTACAAGCTGCCGATTTCTTCCGCCGCGCTTTTTGACCGGCTGCGCAAGGAGCAGTCGGTGCTGATTACTCCGGGCGACCACTTCGGGGTGGGGCGCTACATTCGCGTGGGCTACGGATACGATGTTGACTACACGTTGCGCGGCCTGGCTCGGGTGGATCTCGTCTTGGCAGAATTATGAAGAAGAAGACTGGGCGGTCGAAGGCGGTGCGGGGCGAAGTCGCGCGCCGTGGGGCTGCTTAGTGTCTTGCCTTTCTTTGACTCTGAGGGCGGGACGCCCTCAGGACAGCCGGCGGGACGCCGGCGCTACTGAAACCCGTTCCAGTACCAGCGACGCTGCTGCTACATCCTGGACGCCTACGCCGGTCAGGTCGCAGACGATGATCTCATCTTCTGAGGTCCGTCCCGGCTTCAGGCCTGCGGTGATCTCGCCTAGCTCTGCGTAGATTTTTTCTTTCGCGATGGCTCCGCGTTCGACCGCGTGGTGGATTTCGCCCAGGCGCAGGCATTGCGCGATGCTGTCGGCGACAATCTTGTCGGCGCGGGCCAGCACATCTACGTCGAGTTCCTGTTTGTCGGGGCCGTCGGAACCCACCGCGATCACGGTCGCTCCGGGCTTCAACCACGCGGCCCGCACCAGGGGTTCGCGGCTGGCGGTGACGGTGATGACGATGTCAGCATCCTCTACCGCTTCCTGCACGGATTCCGTCACCGCAAAATTGCACGCCGGAATGCCGGGGCTCTTTGCCAGTTCGTCGGCGCAGGCTTGCGCCTTGTGGGGATCGCGTCCCCAGATACGAACCTCGCTGAAGCTTCTCTCCAGAGCCAGCATTTCCACCTGGTATCGCGCCTGGGCCGCCGGTGCCGATCACCGCGACTGTGGCAATTTTCTTGCGCGCCAGATGTTTCGCGGCGACCGCGCCTGCGGCGCCGGTGCGGAAGTCGGTGATGAATCCGTTGTCGAGGAGGAAAGCGGCTGGGGCTCCGGTGTTGGCGTCGAACACCACGATCATGCCGTCGTTCGCGGGCAGACCTAGCCTTGGATTGTCGGGAAATCCGGAAACGATCTTGACCGCGTAGTAAGGACCGCCGTGCAGGTACCCGGCTTTGATGTGAATCTCGCCGCGCGTTTGCGAGAGATCATTTTCTGGAATATCGAGATGGATGACCGCGGGCAGTTGCGCCTGTGCCGGTGGAGTAAGCCGCAAAAGCCTGTTCCATCGCGGCGATGCAGGCGCGGGGATCGAGCAGAGCGCGAATCTCGGGTTCGCGCAGAATCAGGACTTCACGGCTCATCCGCAAAGCCTATCATTTTCGTGCTGAATTATTCTCGATTGCTGGGCTTACGTCGGCAGGGCGCACGCCTCTGCTTTCCGCGTTCGCGCCAGCCTTCAATGATCAGATAGAGCACCGGAATGAAGAACAGGTTCAGGACGGTGGAAACAATCATTCCGCCGAACACCGTGGTGCCTACCGAGTGCCGGCCGTGTTCGCCGGCGCCGGATGCGACCACCAGCGGCACCACGCCCAGGATGAAAGCCAGCGAGGTCATCAGAATCGGACGCAGCCGGATTCTTGCCGCTTCCACCGCGGCTTCGAAGAGCGGCATTCCGCCATGCCGCAACTGCTCGGCAAATTCGACAATCAGGATGGCGTTCTTGCTGGACAATCCCACCAGCATCACCAGTCCGATCTGGCAGTAGACGTCGTTTTCCAGGCCGCGCAACGACTGCGCCGTCAACGCTCCCAAAAGCGCCACGGGTACGGCCAGCAGCACGATGAAGGGCAGAACGAAACTTTCATACTGCGCGGAAAGCGTCAGATAAACCACCAGCGTGCCCAGTCCGAACAGGATCAGCGTGGTGCTTCCTGAACTCAGTTCTTCCAGCGACAAGCCGGTCCATTGGAAGGTGAATCCCTGCGGCAGAACTTTCTGGCTCAGCTCAGCCATGGCGTCCAGCGCCTGGCCTGAACTGAAGCCGGGAGCGGCCGAGCCGTCAATTTCAGCCGAGCGGAACAGGTTGTAGTGACTGATCACCTGGGGCGCGGTGGTCTGTTTGATCGTGACCAGGTTCTCCAGCGGAATCATCGCCCCGCTGTCCGAACGCACATAGAGCTGCGTGATGTCTTTCGACTGGGCGCGGAACTGCTGGTCGGCCTGAATATAAACCCGGTAAGAGCGGTTGTTGAAATCGAAATCGTTGACGTACGCCGAGCCCATGTAGATGCTCAGCGCGTCGGTAATCTGTCCCAGGGGGACGTGCAGGCTCTTGGCTTTTTCGCGATCGATGGTCACCACAAATTGCGGATCGTTGGCGGTGTAGGTGCTGTAGAGGCCGGTCAGATCTTTGCGGGCGCTGCCTTGACGGATGAGCTGCTGGGTTGTGTTCGCCAGTTCTTCCAGACTGTGGCTGCCCTGGTCCTGCAATTCGTAGGCAAAGCCGCCGAACTGGCCCAGGCCCTGCACAGCGGGCGGCAGAAATGGAAGAACCAGCGCGCCGGAAATGCCGAACAGGCGGCCGCGAATCCGGTTCACGATGGCGTCGGCGGCGTGCGCGTCTCCCTTGCGCTGCGAATACGGCTTCAGCGGGACGAAGATCAGCGCCTGGTTCGAGGCGCTGCCGCTGAAGCTGAAACCGGCGATCGCGAAGATTCCTTCCACTTCCGGAATGTCCTGAAGAATCCCCTGAACCTGCTGGCCGATGCGCCTCGTGTACTCGAGCGACGCGCCCGACGGCGCCTGCACCGCAATGATGAAATAGCCCTGGTCTTCGTTGGGCACAAATCCCTTGGGCACGCGCTGGAAAACCAGAAAGGTGAGGCCCGAGAGCGCCGAGGAACAACACGGCAGCGATCAGCTTGATGCGCAGGAACAGGCGCAAGGTCCGCCGGTATCCCTCGGTGACGCCGTTAATGGCCCGTCCACTCGCTTGAAGAACCAGTTCTTCTCTCCGTGCTCGCGGCCCAGCAGGATGGCGGACAGCGCCGGCGTAAGAGTGAGCGCGTTGAAGGCGGAAATCGAAATCGAGAACGCGATGGTCAGCGCGAACTGGCGAAACAGAATGCCGGTGGTGCCGGGGAAAAATGCCACCGGCACAAACACCGCGACCAGTACCAGCGAGGTGGCGATGACCGCTCCCGCTACTTCCGACATGGCGACGGAGGCCGCTTTGTGAGTGTCGCGTCTCGCCTTCCTGAACGTGGCGTTCGATGTTTTCGATGACGACGATGGCGTCGTCCACCACCAGTCCGGTGGCCAGCGTGATGCCGAACAGGGTCAGCGTATTGACGGAAAATCCCAAGAGCTTCACGAAGGCGAAAGTCCCGATCAGCGAAACCGGGATGGTCACCGCCGGAATGATCGTGCTGCGCCAGTCCTGCAAGAAAGATAAAGATGACGAGGATGACGAGAACGATGGCCTCGATGAGCGTGGTCAGCACGTCGCGGATCGATTCGCTCACGGCTTCGGTGGTATCAAATGCGTTCTGATACTTCATGCCGGGAGGAAAATGGGTGGACAGCCGGTCCAGTTCGGCAATGACCAGGCGGTCCACTTCGAGAGCGTTGGCGCTTGAAAGCTGAGTGACGCCGATGCCCACGGCTTCGCGTCCGTTGAACATCAGGTCCGAGCTGTAGTCTTCGGCGCCGAGTTCGGCCCGGCCGACATCCTTCAGGCGAACCAGCGTGCCGTCGGAGTTCGTCTTCAGAATGATGTTTTCGAACTGGGAGGCTTCGGTGAGCCGCCCGATGGCGCGCACGCTGATCTGAAATTCCTGTCCGGCTTTGATGGGAGGCTGGCCCACCTGGCCGGCGGCGACGTCAACGTTCTGCTCCTGCAGCGCGCTGACCGCGTCGGTGGCGGTGAGTCCGCGGCTGGCCATGCGCACCGGATCCAGCCAGAGCCGCATGGAATATTTGCGTTCGCCGAAAACGATCACGTCCGCCACGCCGGGCACGCGCTTCAGCGAGTCCTTTACGTAGACGTCCACGTAGTTGCTCATGAAGAGCGGGGTGTAGCGCTCCCTCGGGCGAGAAGATGGCTGCGCCCAGCACAAAATTGCTGGAAGCTTTGACGATGGTGATGCCGGTGGCCTTGACCGCGTTGGGCAATCGTCCCTGGGCCGTGTTGACGCGATTCTGAATATCAACCGCGGCCAGATCGGGATCGCGGTTGAGATCAAAAGTCGCGGTGATCGTGCTCACCCCGTTGCTGCTGCTGGTCGAGGTGACGTACTTCATTCCCTCCGCGCCGTTGATCTGCTGCTCGAGTGGCACGGTCACCGCGGTTTCCACGGTCTGCGCGCTGGCTCCGACGTAAACGCTGGTCACGGAAATCTGCGGCGGCGCCAGGGTGGGAAATTGCGCAATCGGCAGGGTGGGAATCACGGCCGAGCCTGCCAGGATGATCAGCAGCGCACAAACCGTGGCAAAGACCGGACGTTTTATAAAGAAATCAACGAACAAAGAGCGGACCTCGGACGTCGGACGTCAGACCTCGGACTTCAGTTCAGACTTCGGGCGTCAGACCTCGGACTTCAGCAAACTTGTCGAAGCACCGCACGACCGATAAAAGAAATGTAGTGTACCTGAGCCTTGAAATCCGGCTCGAATCCGGAAGCGAGTCTCATACTCTGACGGCCAAGGTCGGAAGGCTGAGGTCCGAGGTCCGAAGTCCGCTTTTAAATCAGCACGGGAGTGCCATCGACCAGGAACTGGGTGCCTGAAACGACGATCTTGTCTCCGGGCTTGATCCCGTCCAGCACCACGTAGTTGTTGCCGGTCATGTCGCCGACCGTCAACAGTTTCTGGTGTGCCACCGTCTTTCCATCCTGCTGCTCGGCCACGAAGGCGAAGTACTGTCCGCCCAGGCGGGAGACTGCGAGCACCGGCACCACCGTGCGGTTCTGCGAACCCCACACGATGCGGGCGTGGATGAATTGGGCGTTGCGCAGCTTGTCATTGCTGTTCGCAATCGGGGCCTTGACCAGCACGGTCTGGGTCGTCGAATCCACCTGGGGCGAGATGAAGTTGATGCGGCTTTCCGCGACCACCGTGCCCGACTGGTCAAGGATCTGCACCGGCAGGTTCCGCTTTAGCTGCGATGAGCGCTCGATCGGCACGTAGACGTAGGCTTCGAGACTTCCGGGTTTATCCACCGTGGTAAGGGGCGTGGTGGTAGTTACGCGGTCGCCAACCCGCACCGGGATGTCTCCAACGATTCCGGCGCTGGGGGCGGTAACGCGATAGTAGTGCAGTTGCACAGATTCCTGGCGGACCTGCGCCTGCAGGGCCTGCAACTGGGCTTTGGACTGTTCCAGCGCCGCTCTGGACTGGTCCAGCGCCTGCTTGCTGACCACCTTTGCGTCGTACAGGCCGCTGTTGCGGTCGTACTCCTGCTGGTCCCAGATCAATTCGGCCTGCTTGGCCTTGACGGTGTCTTCCTGAGTTTTCAGAGTGGCCTGCTGTTTGGCGGGATCGATCTGCATCAGGGGCGTTCCGGCGGAGACGCGGCTGCCGGAATGAACATAGATATCGGTGATCACACCTTCGACCTGGGGCATGATCACGGCGGTGTCACGGGATTTCAGGGTGGAGACGTATTCGGTCGTGTCATTGACTGAAATCAGCTTCGCGGTTTCGACCTTTACCGGTATGCCCGGCGGGCCCTGGGGCTGCGCCCCGTTGGCGGAGCCTCCACTACAAGCCGAGCTCAACGCCACCAGGACAAAAATTGCAGCCAAGCCCGCCCGCCGCGTTAATTCGGCCGATGGCGAATACTCCCTCAGTCTCAGCACTTTCATTTTTTACCGATACCCCTACGAAGTGCGCCCCAGGCGTGCCGTCGCGGAGGAACAGAGCTCTGCGCTGCAGGTAGAACTATACAGCCACGCTAAACAAGATGTCAGGCCGTGATGTTGAACTCGAAGCTTTCTATAGGATGGATAAACCAACGAGGGCCAAATCCGGAGAGTGTCCCGGAATGGAGCGCTGAGGTTAACGTTTAGCGCTTGCGAGGTTTGGTGGCTTCCTGCATCTGCCGTTCTTCGGCTACGACCGCCACGTAGAGCAGGCCGAACGCCAGAACCACCATCATGAGTACGAGTGTCATGTCCTCACCATAGTAGCGGACATCCAAGTCGCCAAGATCACGGTCGTACTCACAGAGTAATACCACCATCGTGCCATGTGGAATCGGACGTCGGACCTCGGACTTCGGACGTCAGACGCCTGATCTGTTCCGATCCGTTGATTCTTGCGGGGAACTTTTGCCACGTGCAAATCGCGGAGGAATGGAAGCGTCTGAAGTCCGAGGTCTGAAGTCTGAAGTCTGAGGTCCGAGGTCTGTCGTCCGGCGTCTGCTACATTGTTTCGGATCATGAAACCTGCCCGCAGTTTTGCCAGCGACAACAATGCCGGAGTTCATCCCGAGATTCTGAAAGCCCTGAGCGAAGCCAACCGCGGCCATGCGGTGGGTTATGGAGATGATCCCTACACCGCCTCCGTGGTGCAGAAATTCAAGCAGCATTTCGGTGCGGACATCGAAGTCTTTTTCGTTTTCAATGGCACCGCCGCCAATTGCCTGGGCCTGAAAGCGCTGACTAATTCCTATCACGCAGTGATCTGCGGCGAGGCGGCGCACATCTACACTGACGAATGCGGCGCTCCGGAGAAATTTACCGGCTGCAAACTCCTGCCTGTTCCCGTCACCAACGGCAAGCTTACGGTCGAAGCGGTCAGTCACGCATATCACGGCATCGATGACCCGCACCACGTGCAGCCCCGCGTCATCTCCATCACACAGGCCACCGAGGTCGGGACCGTGTACCAGCCGGGCGAAATAAAAGCCCTGGCCCGCTTCGCTCACCAGCGCGGGATGTTCCTCCACGTGGACGGGGCCCGCATCGCCAACGCCGCCGCCAGCCTCGGACAAACCCTTCGGCAAGCAACGCGGGACTTGGGAGTTGACGTCCTCTCGTTCGGAGGGACAAAGAACGGGGCCCTGGGAGCCGAAGCCGTGGTTTTCTTCGACAAGAAGCTGGGCCACGATTTTCTGTATCTGCGCAAGCAGGGGATGCAGCTTGCGTCCAAAATGCGCTTTATCTCCGCGCAATTCGATGCTCTGTTCACCGGCGACCTCTGGCTGAAGAGTGCGCAGCATGCCAACCGAATGGCACGACTGCTGCAGAAAGAACTCGCCAAGATCCCAGAGGTGAAGATCGTCTACAAAGTGGAAGCCAACGGAGTCTTCGCCAAAATCCCGCGGGCTGCGATTGCCAAGCTGCAAAAGCGTTACTTCTTTTATGTGTGGAACGAGCAGCAATCCGTGGTGCGCTGGATGTGTTCGTTTGATACGACAGAGCAAGATGTGAAGGATTTCGCCAAATTCGTCGGGAAAACGGTAAGGAACTAGCCGCGGCGCTGTAACTTTTCCAGGCCTCAGGAATCACACGGAGACGGAGGAGGCACGCCCGTCCCAGCGAGTGGGGTGCGCGGCCTTCATCGAGCTAAGAACTTAAAATGGAACATCGAATCGATTCTCGCAAGTTCAAGAAGGTCACGCGCCGTGAATTGCTGAAGCTGACGCCTGTGCTCGCCGTCGGGGCATTTGCCATCCCGCAATTGCAGGAACCGCTGCTCAAGGCCGGGCTAGGCTTCAGCGATTGGGCTTCCGCGCGGCTGTTTCGCTCCGGCCATCTGGCCACCACTTTTTCCGATGCCGAAGTTGCTCCGTTTGAGAAGTTTCCGATCAACGGTTATGACGTGGAAGACCCCGGCGTTGACCTGGACAAGTGGACGCTGACGGTAACCGGTGCGGTACAGAAGCCGGGCGAATACAAGCTGGCGCAATTTCAGGCCCTGCCACGAGTGCGACAGAACACGCGGCATGTGTGCGTGGAAGGCTGGGACGTTATCGGACGCTTCGGCGGCGCGCGGCTCTCGGATTTCCTGCAAATGATCGGCGCCGATACCACCGCCCGCTTCGTCTATGTCGAATGCGCGGATGATTATTACGAATCGCTGGATATGGCAACCGCGCTGCACCCGCAAACTCTGCTCTGTTACGAGATGTATGACCAGCCGCTGACGCGCGAGCATGGCGCGCCGCTGCGTTTGCAGATTCCCACCAAGGTTGGCTACAAGCAGGCAAAGTATCTGACGGACCTCAGCGTCACCAATGTTCTGACACGCGTCGGATACTGGGAAGATCAGGGCTATTCGTCTTTCTATGGACTGTAGAATTGCGCCAGGAAAAACCGATGCATGAAGCCGTAATCGAAATCGAGTCCGCCAAAACCGGAGAAGTGGAACAGGCCGCCTACGAACATCCCTGGGCGGTGCGGTTCTCGCATTGGCTGAATTCGGTGTCGCTGCTGGTCATGGTCGCGAGTGGCTTTCAGATATTTCGCGCCTTCCCCAGCTTCGGCGCGAAAATCCCGCAGAAAGATTTGTTGCACTGGCCCAAGTCGCTCGCCCTGGGAGGATGGCTGGGCGGCGGCCTGCAGTGGCACCTCACCTTCATGTGGATCTATATCGCGACCGGCCTCTTCTACCTCGGCTATCAAATGTTCAGCACGCAACTATCGCCAGGTGCTGTTCATGCCGCGAGATATTCGCGGCGTCTGGCCCATGGTGCACTACTACTTTTTCTTCGGACCCAAACCGGTTGTCCGCGAGGTTTACAACCCGCTGCAGAAGCTGGCGTACACGTCCGTCGTTGGGACTGGGTGTTCTTTCGGTACTGACCGGGCTGGCGGTTTGGAAGCCGATACAGTTTTCCTGGCTGGCCTGGATGATGGGCGGCTTTCACTGGGCCCGCATCTGGCACTTTGCGGTGATGTGGGCGATTCTCTTCTTCCTTCTGGGACACCTCGTCATGGTCGTCCTGCACGGCTGGAATAATTTCGCGTCCATGCTCACGGGATGGAAGAAGAATCCCGAATATATTGAGCGCTGAGCGTTCGGCAGGGCCACTTCGAAACCGCTCTCGATGTGGCGTCATCCTGAGCTTGCGAAGGATCTGGCGTGGAGCGGATCGAACGCTGCGGCCAGCAATTCGATGCCGATGCGCGCCAGATCCTTCGGGACTGAAGTCCCTCAGGATGACGCCATCGTTGTAGCAAGGCCGTCGAGAGACGGTGGCAAATAAATCCAGATGCTGCGACGAATGACGATTGCCGAGAGACCAGCGGATGCCAGCCGATGACAGCGAAGCCTCGCTGATCCACCGCATCTGCCGCGGAGAATCTTCTCTTTTCGCCAAGCTGGTGAAGCCCTACGAACGCCGGGTCTATGTCACCGCGCTGGCCCTGTTGCGCAATGACGCAGACGCGCAGGACGTGGCGCAGGAAGCCATCCTGAAGGCCTTTGCCAACCTGCGGCAGTTTCGCGGCGAGGCGAAGTTCAGCACCTGGCTGATCCAGATCACGGTGAACGAAGCGCGCATGCGCCGGCGCAGGCAGCACGCCGAGCTCTTCGAGCCGATCGCCGGATCGAAGGATCAGGATGAAGAAGGCAGCCTACACTCCGCGGGACTTCGCCGACTGGCGGGAAATTCCATCCGAAGCTCTGGAACGAAGTGAAATCCGCGCCTTGCTGGCCCGGGCGCTGGCCAGCCTGGCAGAGAAGTATCGGGAAGTGTTTCATCCTGCGCGACGTGGACAGCATGAGCATTGAAGAAACCGCGGAGGTCCTGAATATCTCGATCGCCAGCGTCAAGACACGGTTGCTGCGGGCCCGGCTGATGCTGCGCGACATTCTGGCGCCCGAGCTGGCGGATGGCTGGTTCAGCCGCACGCCGTTCGGGAAAGGGAGTAAGCCATGGTAGTCAGTTGCGAACAGGTCTGGCAGGAAATCTCGAACTACCTCGACGGCGAGGTCAACCCGCAACTCCGGGCCGCGATGGAGGCGCATTTTCGCGAATGCAAGCACTGCACCGCGGTGCTGGACGGGACCAAAAATATCGTCCATTTGTACGCCGACGATCGCCTGGTAGAGTTGCCTGCCGGGTTTCAGCGCCGGCTGGCAAAGAAAGCTGGCCGAATCCATGCCCGGTCCCCGAGGAACCGCCTACGGATGGCTGATCGCGGTGGCCGCACTGGCCCTGGTTTCGGGCAGCTTCGCGCTGGCCCGGTTCGATTCATCCCGCTCACTGCGGTGCGCAACTACATGTCTGAACCGGGCGTCGGCGTTCCACCGGGAATGATGGTCGAGATTGCATCCGACGGCAAGACCTTTCATGTTCCGGGATGCAAGTATTTACACAAGCATGAGCGAGAAGATCAGGAGGGACAAGCTGAAGTGCGGCTGGTGGCGGCGGCCGAAGCGATTCGGGAAGGATATGTGCCCTGCGTGCGCTGCCTGCGGCAGTATCTGAATCGGTGAGAGCAACTCTGTCATTCCGAAGCTGGGCCTATCGCTGAGGAATCTGCTTGCTGCCAGCGAGAAACAACGGATTCCTCGCGCGATGAAGCCGCGCTTCGGAATGACAATTCTTTCTTTGGGGATTTTCAGCTACTACCTACTCAGGTCGGCTAGTTCTTCTTCGTGTCGTCCTTCATGTCGTCTTTCTTCATGTCATCGTGCTTCATGTTGTCCTGCTTCATGTCGTCTTTCTTCATACTGTCTTTCTTGAGCTTTTTGGATTTCTTGGCTTTCGCCGCGTCATCTTTCTTCATGTCGTCATGCTTCATCGTGTCCTGCTTCATTTCGTCATGCTTCATGCCATCCTGATTTGGATCTGAGGTGGATTGAGCAAAAGCATTGACAGACAGGGCCAGAACACACATCAACATCAAATTTCCGATTTTCTTCATGGATCCTCCTGAGTTTGCGCCGGGCAGGGGCCTGGCGTAGAGACGAAGATGTCTCAGGGACGAGGAAGTTACGGGCCCGGAAAAATTAATTCGACCACGCTCATCCTTCACAAAACCTTCCTTCACAAAGCTTTCGTCGGGGAATCCCTCTGGCTACTAGTCTCGAGCGGGGAATAGAATGATGCTTACACTGGTTCATAGTTTGTATTTTTGGAGGTGGAGATGTTTCAGTCGTAGAAGTTTCCCCGCACTTTTGGCCGTCATCGCTTTGGTGGGAATGGTCCATGCCGAGGACCGGGTCCAATCTGAATTAAAGTTCGTGGCCCACAACAAGGCAGAGAAGACTGCCGGCGTCTGGGTGGACGGACAGTATGTAGGCTTTGTAAAAGAGCTCACCGGCAACAAGAAGATCGTGCTCCTGCCGGGTAAACATGAGGTTATGGTGCGCCAGGCCTGGTACAAGGATTACGTCGAACAGGTCGTCCTGGAGCCGGGAAAAACCAGCGTGATCACTCTCGCGCTGGTCCGAGACCAGCACCCGAACACCAGCGAGGCGACTGGAGAATTGAAAATCTCCGCCACTCCCACCCGGGCCGCGGTCTTTGTGGACAATCAGTTCGCCGGGCACGTGGACGAGTTCGACGGAGCAGGCAAGGCGATGCTACTCACACCCGGACGGCATAGCGTCCGCGTGGCGCTACCCGGCTATCTGCCGTTTGAGACGGTGGTCGAAATACGTGCTCACCAGAAGGTCAAGCTCCAGACCGAACTGGCAAAAGGAAGCATCACCGAAGCTGGCACGCTGGTGAATCAGCCGGACAAATAACGACCCTTGAGAAGAGCATTACGCCTGCCGGTTGCGGTTCTGGTGGTCCTTTTTTTCGGGATCGTCGGGGGTGATGCTCTTTCGGGCAGCGGCCGGGGGGAAAGACCACAGCGTCCTGCTGAAGTGGAACCCGCCGGATCCCCGGCCCGGCGTAACCATAAGCGGGTACAACATTTATCGCAGCCAGCTCGACGGGACTTTCAAACCGATTGCTTCGGGCGTGACCACTCCCAGCTACGTCGATCGCGACGTCCGGAGCGGGGCCGCCTATCGTTACTTTGTTAAGGCCGTTGACGCTGCCGGACATGAGAGCCCGCCATCGACCCCGGCTGCGGTCGTCATTCCGTGAGCCGCTCCGCGCTCAAAATATTCCTGAAATAACTGTCGCTATTGTCGATCTCCCACCCTGGCAGTCGACGTCTAAGTAGAGCCTCGAAACTCGGCTCCAAATCATAAAATCCTATTGAGGAGACACGAAATGCGAGTCATGGTAATCGTTAAGGCCGACAAGAACAGCGAAGCGGGAGTAATGCCCGGCCGGGAACTTCTCACCGCGATGGGTAAATACAACGAAGAGCTGGTGAAAGCGGGGGTGATGCTTGCGGGCGAAGGGCTGCATCCCACGTCGAAGGGCAAGCGTGTACGGTTCTCCGGTGGAAAGCAAACCATCACGGATGGGCCGTTCACCGAAGCCAAAGAACTCATCGCCGGGTTCTGGCTGTGGCAGGTGCGATCCATGGACGAAGCCATCGAATGGCTCAAGCGCAGTCCCTTTGACGGCGGCGCCGAGCTCGAGGTGCGCCAGGTGTTTGAGACGGAAGACTTTGGCGCGGAGATGACTCCGGAACTCAGAGCGCAGGAAGAACGTCTCCGCAAACAAACCGCGGCCAAAAAATAACGGGATCCCATCCTCGTCGTTCCGTTCCACGGAACGACAGGGTGGGCGCAGCACCGCGGACTAGGTTTGTCCGGCATCCTGGGCGGGCAGTTGAGAGATGGCTGACCAGTCAAGCGCTTCGCCGCCTTGCGCCAGCAGGGTCAAAAAGCGGTTATAAATCAGGCTGGCCAGCGGCAAAGGCACGCGCAACGTTTCGGCGGCGGCAAGAACCAGGCGATTGTCTTTGAATCCCAACGGAGCGGCGAAGCCGGCGGGCTCGAACTTTTTGTCAGCGATAAGCGCACCGTAGGTCTTGTACACCGGCGCGTTGAAAAGCGTAGAGGTCAGGAAGTCAACATACTGGTGCTGATCCAGACCCGCCTTGCCCACCAGAGCCAAAGCCTCCCCTAAAGCTTCGATCACAGTAGAAATCAGAAAATTGCCGCTGAGCTTTATCAGATTCGCGTCGGAAGGATTGTTGCCGAAGCGAAAAGTCTTTTGCCCGATGGCGTCAAGTAAGGGCATGCAGTCATCAACCGCATCCGGCGCGCCCGCGACTGCAACGAAGAGCTTGCCCGCTGCCGCAGCCTCGGGCCGGCCGAATACCGGGGCTGAGATAAAACGCTGGCCGCTGGCCGCGTGCGCCTCAGCCATCTTTTCCGAAAGCGCCACGCTGATGGTGCTCGACGAAATATGAGTCGCCCCCTTGCGCAGGTTGCTGATCACGCCAGCATTGCCAAAAACGACGCTCTCCAGCGCGCCATCATCCGCCAGCATCGTAATCACCGCGTCGCCCTGGCATGCGTCCGCCACCTGAGCGGCGTAGCGGGCACCCTGCGGCACCAGCGCTTGCGCCTTGCTCGCAGTGCGGTTGTAAACCACGAGCTCATGTCCGGCCTTCAGCAGGTTCGCCGCCATTCCCGATCCCATGTTTCCAAGCCCGATTAGTCCGACCTTCATATTCCTCACCTCAATAATAGGTTTTTGCTCTACCGATTGGATTCGCAATCGCTGGTAGAGATAGGCGCGTCATCCTGAGGGACTTCAGTCCCGAAGGATCTCGCGCGGACCGCAATCATCGTGAGGGTCTATATGCACCCCGCGCTAGATCCTTCGCAAGCTCAGGATGATCCCGTCGTGAGAAGTGGGGATTCAAACTGGCCCATCCACTCCGATCGCTACCCGGAATGCATATTTTATAAGCTGGCCGGATTTTGGTCTCGCGAAGTGCGCTAGCGGACAGACAACGAACTCCGCCAAGGTTTAAAAGGAGGAAATAGTTGGCCGCGGAAAAGCTCCGCGACCCTTTGTCGAAGGCAAACGTCGTGGTCGCAAAGAAACAAGATTGGCTTGAAGCCCAACAATCAAAGTTGAAGCTTGTCGGCTGGCGAATTGCGCTGACGGTAGCTTTTTTCTTCCTCCGACAGACCATCCGTTTCCTCGACTGACTTCCTGCCCTGTAACTTCGTCACCATGA
This sequence comes from Terriglobia bacterium, assembly GCA_963812835.1. Lineage (GTDB taxonomy): Bacteria > Acidobacteriota > Terriglobia > Terriglobales > Acidobacteriaceae > JAIQFF01. The sequence continues at coordinate 1,474,630 of CAWEWN010000002.1, read as the reverse complement.
GTGTTTCGGTGCTTGGGCGTAGTCCTTTGCCACCGGGTCGGCCAGCCTTTTGCATGTCGTAACGACCAACGATTTTTGGCTGGGCCGACAATCAACTTCAACAGCACCTTCAGGCCTACCGAGCTGCGCGGTACAGATTCAGACGAAGGATGAAAAGCAAAAGGCGCCTTGTCGATTTCGCCGCCCCTCATTCGACATACAAGTGAAGCGGAAAGAGCGGGAGGCGGAGATGACAACACAGCACAACAGTTCGAAGAACCTCAAATCAATCGCGGGTGGAATCCTGGTTGGGCTGGGGCTTCACATTCTGTCCGGAAATCTTGCCGGGGATGCGATCCAGTTGCAGCACCTGCTGGGCCTTCCGGCCGCGGACGCGCTGGGGTTGCTGCCTTCCGTCGCTTTGGCGGCCTCGCAAGCCGCGCAGGCCTATGACCTTGACCAGCACAGGTTCGTGGACAGTCTGCTTCAGCTGTTGCCGTCATTCTGGCCGCTGCTTCTCGTCATTGCGGGAATCATCTTGTTGCGGGACACTCTCGCGGATAGAGTTAAGGAATTACCGGCCTCTGACCGGTATTTCAAGAATAAATATTTTCAGAATAAAGATGCTGGATGTCGATTTCGCTGCGCCTCGTTCGACGCTTAGATAGAGCCCAGGTTCAAACGGGTCGAGAGAGTCCGGAACTCGGGTCCCAACCAACACTCATAAGGAGATCTAACCATGCGATTCATGATGATCGTCAAGCACGCCGAAAAACAGGGCCCTCCACCCAAGGAACTGATGGATGCCATTGCGAAAGCTGCCGAAGACGCCTCGAAGGCCGGCACCATGCTGGGTAGCGGCGGCCTGGGGCCGACCGCGCTGGGTGCCCGCGTCCGGGTCTCTGGCGGCCAACTGACCGTTACCGACGGGCCTTTCACCGAAGCCAAGGAAGTAGTCGGCGGCTTCGCACAGTTTGAGTTGAAGTCGAAAGAAGAAGCAGTGAGGTCGGCAATCGACTTCATGGAACTCCACAAGAAACACTGGCCCGGCTGGGAAGGCGAGACCGAAGTCCGCCAGATGTTTGGGCCGGAAGACATGGCCGAGTGCTCTCCCGAGCTATCGGCGCAGGGTGCCAGATCGTAATCCGCTTGGGTGTCCCATCCTCTTCTCGCGCAATTTGCGAAAAGAGGGTGGGTGATGGAGATGCATCACGGGCGAGTCAAAGACCCCACCCTCTTTTCGCAAAATGCGCGAAAAGAGGGTAGGGCACCCGCACCCAGTCCGGTCGTCGCCCGGCTTGCGCTTTGGAATCAAAGATGATGTGATCGGAGGCAGTGCCTGCTACCGATATCCATCGCGCGATTGATGCAGTCTGGAGAATCGAGTCTCCCAGGCTCATCGCCGGCCTCACCCGCATCGTGCGCGATGTCGGAGTGGCCGAGGACCTGGCCCAGGACGCGCTCGTCGCCGCCCTCGAGCAATGGCCGAAGTCCGGCGTTCCCGACAATCCTGGCGCCTGGCTGATGGCCGCCGCCAAGCATCGCGCCATTGACTACTTCCGCCGCAACACGCGGCTCGAGCGCAAGCACGAGGAACTCGGCCGCGAGCTTGATGCTCGCCAGATGAGCACCGCGAAGGTCCAAATGAACGACATCGAGGCAGCTCTCGATGATGACGTCGGGGACGACCTGCTGCGCCTCGTCTTCATCTCCTGTCACCCGGTGCTCTCGACCGAGGCCCGCGTTGCGCTGACCTTGCGCCTGCTCGGAGGCCTGACGACCGACGAGATCGCGCGCGCGTTCCTGGTCCCGGAACCGACGGTGGCCCAGCGAATCGTCCGGGCCAAGCGCACTCTTTCCGAAGCGCGCGTTCCCTTTGAGGTCCCGCGCGGGACCGACCTGGCGGCGCGTCTCTCGTCGGTGCTGGCGGTCGTCTACCTGATTTTCAATGAAGGTTACGCAGCCACCGCGGGAGACGACTGGTTGCGACCGGGGCTCTGCGAAGAGGCGCTGCGCCTGGGCCGGATTCTGGCTGAACTTGCCCCGCGGGAGCCCGAAGTGCACGGCCTGGTCGCTTTGATGGAAATCCAGGCATCGCGCTCCCGGGCGCGCGTCGGCCCTTCGGGCGAACCGATCCTGCTGTTCGATCAGAACCGGGCGCAGTGGGACCAACTCCTGATCCGTCGCGGCCTGGCCGCGCTCGAGCGCTCAGAGAAGTTGCGGGCAGCGAAGCTCGACGAGGCGCGCGGTCCGTACGTGCTGCAGGCTGAGATCGCGGCCTGTCATGCGCGGGCGCGAACTCCGGACGAAACGAACTGGCCGCGCATCGTCGAGTTTTATTCCGAGCTGGCGCGAGTCACGCCGTCACCGGTGGTGGAGTTGAATCGGGCGGTAGCGGTGTCGATGGCGTCGGGGCCGGCGGCAGGCCTGGAGTTGGTGAACGCGCTGACTTCCGAACCTTCGCTTCAGAACTATCACTTGTTGCCCAGCGTGCGCGCCGACTTCCTCAAAAAACTTGGCCGCATGGACGAAGCCCGCACAGAGTTCGAACGCGCAGCAGGGCTCACGCGCAACTCACGTGAACGGGAGTTTCTTCTGGAACGCGCCCGCTCCTGCGCCTCAGCCTAGCTGAACAGGGGTGCCCCATCCTCTTTTCGCGCAATTTGCGAAAAGAGGGTGGGGCTTTTGATTCAGGCGAAACCAAGCCGTCAGAATGAATGCGCTTCATTTACATGGCGCAAGCACCCACCCTTCGTGAATATTGAGACTACTTGGGCAGCGGCTTGATGCCGACGCCGTCCAACCCGGTCTGGACCGCCTTCCACACTTCGGCCTCGGGTTTATTGGCGTCCACGGCCACGATGTTGGCTTTGGGGAAATAGAAAGAAATGGCGTCCATCTCGCGGTGATAGTCCTTGATGCGCTGCTCGATAATCTGCGAGCTGTCACTCTGCCGCCCGGTTTTCCGGGAGCGCTCGCGAATGACGTCGTCGGGTACCTGCAACTGAAAAGCGATCGGCTTCAACTTCAGCTCGGGAATCATTTTGGATAGATCTTCGGCCTGCACCAGCGTGGCGGGATAGCCGTCGAGCGCGACACCATGACTGAGATCGAAAGTCTTGAGGCGCTCGCGCAGGTAGCGACTCATGGCCGGGTCATAGCGCATCTCGGCCATGGACATGCCCTGGGCGCGCAGGTGCTCGAGTTCCGCCGCATGGTCCTTGATCAAATCTTCGACCGAAATATTTGGAACGTTGTAGGTCCGCGTGATCGAGTCAACCAGCGAGGTTTTCCCGCTGAGCGGCGGCCCAATCAGGACGATAAGAGGCTGCTGTGCCGCGGGGCTCGCGGTCTGCGCAAAAAGAACACTGCTCAACAACAGTGGCAACGCGACAAGAATGCGTTTCAGCATGAGGATTTCCGGAAGTCGGGATTTCCAGCCCGGCTAGTATGCCATGCCGGTCCAGGGAAAGCGCAAAGCACGGTCCACCCTCGCCGTAATCTATTTTCGTCCCGATCAACCTCTTGGCCTGGATACTCATCCTAGTTGAGTCGATTCCCGTTGATACTCGTTTTCCCGCGACCGAGCCGTAGCGTGAGATTTCCCGGCGAGACCGAATCGTCGAAGTCACCGTTCCCATAGAATGGATCCGTATGCGCGTTCGCCTCATCGTTCTCATAGCCGTCCCCGCTCTTGTACTGGTGTGGGTGTTATGGCACCTGGGATCATCCACCTCGGCCAACGTGTCTGCGCCCTCGGCAGCTCCGACGGTCACGCCGCCTGTCGTTCTAACCCCTGCCACCTCTGACCCCGCCCCCACGGCTGTGTACGCGCACAACCTGATGCTGCGGAAGGGACCAAACTTTCGCATCTACGTTCGCTGGCTGCGTGGGAATATGGTGCGCACCAAGCGCGACGTTAATCCCACCTTCGACGATCCCGAAACTTTCTACATGGACATCAAGACCGGCGTGGTCCGCGCCAACATCGGAGATATCGGCATCTTCCTCAATGCCGGAGGCGTGGCCAACTCGCCGCTGAGAAACATTACGCTTCTCGCCGACGGCGACCAGATCCGGCTCAAGGGGACCCTGCACAAGGGGATTTCGCTGCCGGTAGAATTGCTGGGCAGTGTAAGCCCGACAGCCGACAACCGGATTCAACTACACATCACGAAACTTAGCGTGCTGAAAATTCCGATGAAGGGACTGCTCGGCGGATTGAACGTCAAACTCTCGGACCTCGTCCAGACCAAGGGTATCCCGGGGATTGAAATTTCCGGCGACGAGATCTTTTTCGATACCTTCAAACTTCTCCCGCCGCCTCATATTCGTGGACAGCTGACCAAGGTCCGCGTCGTCAGCCCGGACATCGAAGAGGTGTTCGGAAATGCCGAGGACACGGTGGCCCGCGTCGAACAATGGAGAAACTTTCTGCGGCTGAACGACGGCACCATCGACTTCGGCAAACTCACCATGCATCACGTGGACCTCATCATGGTGGACCTGTCGGATGACGCGTGGTTTGATCTCGATCTCAACAACTATCAAAATCAATTAGTGAACGGCTACACCCGCATGACTCCCTCAGCCGGCCTGCAAATCTTCATGCCCGATCTGGACACTCTGCCCAAGAACAAGGGCGTCCAGAGCGTCAACCTGGAGTGGCTGAAACACCGCAATCTTCCACCGCCGCCGGATGTAACCTCGAAGTAGCGAAAGGTTAATCGTAGCGCCGCCGTCCCGGCGGCCGTCGTGGGGGCGCTACAAAAACCTTCACCACTGCACTAATTCGACGCGGCGATTCTTCGCCTTTCCAGTTTCCGCTTCATTGGAGGCGATTGGCGAATAGACCCCGCATCCGAATGCATCCAGACGGTTCGCAGCGATACCGTATTTGCTGGTTAGTTCCGCTACCACACTCGTTGCGCGCCTGTGGCTCAGCGTAAGGTTGTAGTCCGGCTTTCCCTGGTTGTCGGTGTGCCCGACCACGTGCAGTTTAAGAGAAGGCTCGTTTTTCAAAAGCTTCGCGATTTCAGCCAGTGCCGGCTGCGATTCAGACTTGATCGCATCCTTGTCGGTGTCGAAGTACAAACCGTAGACCGCTACCTGTCCTGAATCGTGAATCGCCTGTTTCATGTCATCCGCGTTCAGGAATGCCATCTTCTTTTCCATCACGTCGGGCGTGACGACGACCAGTTGGGCCAGCACCCGGCCCTTCTGAACTCTGTCCTGCAGGCGCTCGGGAATCACGCCGTCGTTGTACGCGGTCACGAAAACCAGGTAGTAGCTGGGATTGGTTCCTCGAGTCTGCCCCACCATCAGGCGTTCATCCGTAGCGTCATAGCTGAGGATTTGACCGAGGTCGCAGTCATTGTCGACTTTGTCAAAGGTGCTGCCAAAGTCTCCGGGTTGACCGGCATCTTTCTGATACTGAATCTCGATGCCCAGACGCTGAAACTCCTGCTTGTAGTTGCGGAAGAGTTCTGCCGGCGTGCGTCCGGCTGGCGCCAGGTAGGTGTAATAGCTTACCTGGCCCTCCACCGGCTTGCTCTTTTCATAAACTGGCGGACTGAAGTTTGTAGGCGCGCCAAGCGGCATCAGATACTCATCAAACATCGGCGCACGATAGCCGATCAACTCACTTCCTTCGTAACGCTTCATCCCTGCCGGATCTTTGGAGTTGGGCAGGTCCTGGCCCGAGCAGGTGAGAATCGCACCAGAAAATAAAACGCAGAGAAAAAGAACGGGTACTGCTTTGAGAATTCGATTCAACATGTCTCCATTTTCATGACCGGGATTGTCGTCTAGTGGAGTTGCGCGGCAAGACTAACATCATGCCGGCGGATTCCGACATGCACTTTGTCATCGGGAGACGACTAAGTCTGTTCAAAAGAGCTCGAATGGAAAATTGATCGGAGACTCACGCCGAGATCGCCTTAGTACAATCAGCGCAGAGTTTGTGAGTGATTTTGGCCTCGGAGTGCGATCTGACGTAGTACTCAAAAGGCTGCCAGTCGCCTTTCTTGTCCTGGATTTTTTTGCACGACAGACAAATGGGCAGCAGTCCTTCCAGGGTGCGAATGTTCGCCATGGCTGCCTTCAGGTCTCGAAGCACGAGATCCTTTTCGTGCTCGGCTCGATCGCGAGCTGCCAGCGATGCAGCCAGGCGTTTCAGGTTACGGCGCAACTCAAGTTGCGCTTGCACCTGGCGACCCAGCGCCTGGAGCGCTTCCAGTTGCTCCGGACTCAGCTCCCGTGCTACCCGGTCAATGACGCACAGTGTTCCGAGAGCGTGACCATCCCCCATCAAAGGCGTACCGGCATAGAACCTGACCTTTGGTTCGGAGACTACCAGTGGGTTCTCGGCGAACCGTGCATCTTCACTGGCGTCGGGCACGATGAAAATATTTGGCTGGAGAATCGCCGAGGCGCACAAGGCGATGTCGCGCGAGGTCTCCTTAACCGAGAAACCCACGCTTGATTTGAACCATTGCCGATCGGCATCGATCAGGCTGATCAAGGCGATAGGGGTTTGGCAGACACAGGAAGCGATCAACGTAAGGTCGTCGAACGCAGCTTCGGGCTCGGTATCGAGGATTTCGTAGCCGCGCAGCGTGGCCAACCTCTGCTGCTCATCGACTGGTTTGGGAGGAATCATCACGGACCTCCGAACGGCGATCTCGCTGAAACACAGCGACTCTACTGCCATTTCCAGGGGAATTCAACTGGGGTTGGTTCGCCCGCGAGAAAAACAAAACTGCCACGCCAACCCTCGCCCTTACTCTTCCCAGAACCCTGTTTCCGCGTGTATCGTAGGCCGAGCCGCACCCTCGGAAGGAGAGTGTAATGGGTTTTCAAAGACGCCAAGTGCTTCGAATTCTGCCATTGGCTTTCGGGTCGAGCTTCTTCCTGGGCCGGAACCAACCCGGCCTGGCAGCTCAGACAAAGACACAGCCAAAGATTTCTCCTTCACCGGCGGGGGCCGCTATCATGCATGCGGGAGGGACAGAAATGGAAAAAGTGACGGGCATCGGAGGACTGTTTTTCCGAGCTCACGACCCAAAAGTATTGGCGCGTTGGTATCAGCAACACCTGGGCGTCTCGCTCACACCGGCGAGTGAAAACGACACCGTGTGGGAGCAAGAGGCTGGCCCCACCGCTTTTACTCCTTTCCCCGAGACCACCGACTATTTCGGGGATGCCCACAAGGTCTGGATGGTGAACTTCCGGGTCCGTGATCTCGACAAGATGGCAGCCCAACTACAAGCTGCAGGAATCGAAGTCAAGGTCGACCCGCAGTCCTATCCCAATATTGGCCGGTTCGCCCGCCTGCATGATCCTGAGGGAAATCCAATCGAGTTGTGGCAACCTGCGGCACCGGCGGCTTAACGTCAGGTTTACCCAACTGGGTCCCGAAAAAAGAGGCCCCCCCTGGCAGAGGATTTTCTAACTTCTCCTACTTCTTCGGACGAGTATCCATGCCGAAGTCGCTCTGGATACGGCTGTACCAGGTTTCGTCGTCGCTGCCGTGCAGTTCCACCCATTGCTCGTCCGTCATTCCACTGCGCCATTGCAGGAAGGGAGCGGCGTCGGGTCCCACCGGATGGCGGAGTTGCCATGTTCCACTCTCCGCGATGTCCAGGATCTTCTGGCCAACGAGTGCAGGAGGTACCGGATTTTTCAGGGAGGCCTCGAAAAGAGCGGCGAAGCGCGTAGTCTGGCGGTACGGTGAATGGTCGGGCGGTTCTCCAATACGCCGCGCCATGGCTGTATCGATGATGCCGGGTTCGACAATCGCAACTCGGACATTGAAGGTCTTCATCTCTCCCGCCAGTCCCTCGCTCAGCGCTTCCAGCGCCCACTTCGAAGCCATATAAGACGTAAGGGGCGCGCTGGCAATGCGCCCGGCCACTGAGCTCACGTTGATGATGCATCCGCTACGGCGTTCGCGCATGTGCGGCGCAAGGGCCTGAATGCAACGCAGCGCCCCGAAATAATTCGTCTCCATGACCGCCCGGAAAGCGGCCATTGGAAGCTCCTCCACCGATCCCGACCCCTCGATCCCGGCGTTGTTCACAAGCACGTCGATCGAACCATGTTCTTTGATTATGGCCGCAATGGCGCGCTCTACCGACTCGTCGGAGTCAACATCCAGGGTTGAGACTATGAGTGGCAGGTTTTCTCGCGACGCCGTTTCAGCCAGCGCCGGAGACTTCGACGGATTGCGCATTGTGGCGTGGACCCTGTGGCCTGCACGGGCGAAAGCCAATGCTGCCTCGAAACCGATCCCCTTGCTAGTTCCCGTAATCAGCACTGATGCCATCATCGCCTCCCGCGCCGCTTTGCGCCGACCGATTCTATCGTAGCCTTGGGACCTGATTGGAATTATTCCTTGTCATTCCGACGCCGGGTTTATCGGCGAGGAATCTGCTTGCTGCCGGCAGCGGAACAACAGATTCCTCGCGCGACAATACCGCGCTTCGGAATGACAAAGCCATTGACAGTTTTTTAAACTGACCGCCACCCAAGAGTTCTTCGACACGCCGAGGATTTCACCGCCGCCCGCTGTTCCCGTAAAATAGGGACTATGGCTTTACTAAAGACTTCCAATCCTGCGTTGAGTGCGAACAGCTTCCGGCTTCCTTATGCCGGGCTGGGTGAGAGCATGACGATTTCGGGCGCCGTGAACAAGACCGGCATCCTTCTGATTTGCGCCGTGCTCACCGCGGCATGGAGCTGGAACCGGTTTACGACCGCTCCTGAGACCGCCGGGCTGCCGCTGATGGTCGGGCTGATCGGTGGACTCATCGTTGCGGTGGTCACCATTTTCAAGAAGGAGTGGTCGCCGGTGACGGCCCCGCTCTATGCGCTGCTGGAGGGACTGGTACTGGGCAGCGTTTCGGCGATGTATGAAGCCCGCTTCCATGGAATTGCCATCCAGGCAGTCGGGCTGACTTTCGGCACGCTGTTGGCGATGCTCATCGCCTATCGCGCTGGCGTGATTCGCGCCACGGAGAAATTCAGGTTGGGCGTGATCGCGGCAACCGGCGGGATCGCGATCTTTTACCTGGCACAGTTTGTGCTCGGCTTCTTCGGTGTGCACTTCGCCGCCATCAATGGATCGGGCGCGATCGGAATCGGTTTCAGCGTGGTTGTGGTTATCGTGGCCGCGCTGAATTTGGTACTCGACTTTGATTTCATCGAAAATGGCGCGCGTTCCGGAGCGCCGAAATATATGGAATGGTACGCTGCATTCGGCTTGATGGTCACGCTGGTCTGGCTTTATCTGGAAATCCTGCGCCTGTTGTCGAAAATCAACAGCCGGGATTAGACCACCGGGACAGTGGCAGAAACAAGCAGATCTCAGATCCCCGCGTACCAGGCATAGCCTCCTTCGGGGGACGCTGAGCCCAGACCCTTGCCGAACTTTTTCAGATTGTCGGTGACCGTCAGGTGAGTTAGGAATTTCACGTTCTTGTAGCCCAGTTGGCGCGGGACCCGCATGCGAAGCGGTCCGCCGTTGCCTACGGGAAGCACATCGCCATTCATTCCATAGGCGAGAAAAGTCTGCGGATGCGATGCATCGGCCATATCAATGCTGTCCCACCAGTAGGGATCGATCGAGAGGTAGACAACGTATCTCGCCTGCGGGAGCACTCCCACCTCGTCGAGCACATGGGAGAGAGGCACCCCGTTCCACTCGGCGATATACGACCAGCCCTCTTCACACTGCAGCATGGTGATCTGGCTGCGAGAAGGATAGCTCTTGAGCTGGTCCAGCGAAAACGAAGCGGGGCGGGCGACCATGCCATCGATGGTAAGCCGCCAGTCGGCAAATCCGCCGGCCTGAAGACGCTTGAACGCTTCACTCGGCGGATCGATTTCGTTCGCGAACGGCGGCTTCGAAATCTGGCTCCGAGAAAACTCACGGGCCAGCGAGTGCTTCGTCAACAGCCGATGAGCAGCGTAGGTCAGGGTCTCGCCAAGGCCGAAGATTCCTCCGTGATCGGGCGGGACCAGTCCATACTTCTGTGCCATGCCCGCGGCCACACCCAGGCCAGCCACACCCGCCGCGGCTGCCAGCCCGGTAGTGATCAGTTTGCGGCGCGATAGATCTCGAGGTGACGACTCGCTCATATGCGCTCCGTATCTGCATGGACGTCTGGACCGGTGCGGCCCGTGATCATCGCTCGCATGCGGCTCCTGAACCCGGCAATGAATACCATCACGACGTGGACCACCACGAAGAGCAGCAGAGCCAGAGAGACGAAGAAGTGAATGGTGCGCGCGGATTGCTGGCCGCCGAGCAAATTGACCGTCGCCGGAACCGCGGAAACAAAGGCGGGAGACATCGCCAGGCCGGTCCAGATGACCAGCGGGAAAAGAACGAAGATCACAAACAGGTAGCTGAGCCGCTGCAGCAGGTTGTACGACCAAGCCTCCGCCGCAATCGGCCGCCGCAAACTCAAGTGATTGGCAATTGCCCGCCAGAACGGACGCCACGAAAGATCGGCGCCACCGGGAAGCAGGTCTTCCCGCAAATGCCCCGTGAAAAAGCTGGAGATTACGTACAGCAAGCCGGTCAACACCACGATCCAGGCCGATTGAAAGTGGAGATACCGGCTCCAGCCGTTCTGATCCGGCATCACGTAGCCGTAGCCGGTCGGCACCAATGACCTCGAGGAAGGGATAGGCAGTTTGAACAGCGTTGGAGTCAGAACGTTGCCGGTTTCACCCCAATAGAAGCGAGGGTGGGAGATTACAATTTCAGCTCCGGTGATCAGAAGAGCAAAAAAGCAAAGGGTAGTGATCCAGTGAGTGACCCGGACGAGGGCAGAGTGCCGCGAACCAACCGTCCGGGCTGGGACGGCCGAGACCGAATCCGGGACGCAAGCGGAATCGCTCACGGCGGAATGGTATCACGCGGCTCGAACCTTGCCCACGCGGCCGAACGCCCGTGATCCCGTTCATGGCGGCAGCTCTTCGCCAGACTGTCCAGAACTCATGATGACTGTTTCGCAGCCTTGGCGGTGGCCCAGAGCGAACCTGGATTAACGCGGTTTGGGTGATACCCGGGCCTCTCCAGCCGTGCAGTTCGCGCGGCCGGGCCCGAAGTCGAGTGCGGCGAGGTACCGCTCGGCCGCCGCGGTGGTTGTCTGGTGGAGGTGGATCCGTGGACATACGTGCTCCTTTAGCTAGCGGGCGACGAGTTGCTGCCCGCCGTCAATATCGAAGGTCGCGCCCGTGAGGGCCGTGTTGGTCATGATGTGTACGGCGAGCGCGGCGACGTCTTCTGGTCCGACGACGCGTCGGATGGGAAGCGTGGCGCGCAGCTGGTTGCGGCGGTTTTCGAGTTCATCGCCGAGAAGCGATGCCGACAACGGTGTATCGACGAAGCCGGCGGCGATGAGGTTGACGCGGACGGGCGCCAGCTCGAGCGCCAGGCTGGCGGTGAGTGCGGGCAGCGCAGCGGTGACCGCCGCGACGATGCCCATTCCGATTCCGGGGCGGCGGCCGCCCGTACCGCCCATAAACACTAGCGCGCCTCCCGCTCTTACCTTGTGGACGGCGTTACGGGCAACCAGGAGCGCCAGCATGAGGTGCGAGTCAATGGCGTCTCGCATCTGCTCGATGTCCATGTCGAGAATGTGCCCGTAGTGCGGCCGGCCAGCCGTCACCATCACATGGTCGATCGTGGCCGGCAAGTCACGGAAAAACCGTTCGAGGGAGGCAGGGTCCGAGGCATCGAAGGCCGCAGTACTCAGCGCTTCGAGCTCCCTCCCGGCGCGCTGGAGGGGCTCGGGATTTCGGCCAGTAAGGATCACCCTCGCACCCTCAGCGCGTGCTCGTCGACCTGTTTCCAGTCCAATGCCGGCGCTCCCGCCGATTACGACCACGGTTTGCCCGAGGAGTTCCGGTTCGCGCTGGGGTGCATTGGCGGTTGCTGAAAAGCTCGACTTGACTGATGTGTTGTGTTCCATTTTCCTCTCCCATCGCAAAAGTGAGGCCACGCAGTTTTACCGTTGCCGGATTTCTACGGATTCGTGACGTCGTTCATAACCGCCCGAGGCGATAGTGGGAGTTTCCTCAGCAGATTATGCCGATATCGTTCTGCGGGTCCAGTGCGCGTATTTTGGCCAAGATTATACGGATGCCCGTCGCAAAACCCCAGGAGTCTGATCACGTTTGCGCGGCCAGCTGGGGACCCGCGGGAATCATGAGCCATGCGATTGCAGCACTGGCCAGGGAAAGGCCGGCACAAATGAACATCACAATACGGAACCCGAATACGAATGCTTCGCCGATCAATTTCTGGACAACGGTTCTCGTGCCGGGACCGAGGTCAGCGGGGGCCTGCGCGTCAGCCAGCTTGATCTCTTCTGTGTGGATCTGTTGCAGGACCGGGCTGGGTAGTGAAAGCTGGCCCACAGTGTGATTCAGGCGGGAGCTGAAAGCGGTGACCATCACGATTCCGAAGACGGCAATGGCAAGTACCCCCGCGACTCGTGCAACTGCATTGTTGATTCCGGACGCAGTGCCTGACCGGTCCTGGTCGACTGAACTCATGACAACGGTCGTCAGAGGGGCAACGGTCACTGTCATCCCGAAGCCGAGCACAATCACTGCGGGGAAAAACGCTCTCCAATAACCACTCCCGATCGAAGGCAGCGCAAACAGGACGAAACCCAGCGCAGCTACGATGGGCCCGGCGATCAATGGAAGTCTCGGGCCATAGCGCGCGATCAGCCCGCCAGACCAGCGTGAAAGAAAAAACATCAGCAAAATCATCGGGAGCATAGCAGCCCCCGTCGCGGTTGAGGAGAAACCCTGCACCTGGATCAGATTTAGCGGAAACAGGAAAAAGAAAATGCCGACCGCAGCATAAAGAAATAATGTGATCAGATTTGCACCACTGAATCCGGCGTTCTTGAAAAGCGCCAGCGGAACCATCGGAGAAGCTGTGCGGGCTTCGACAAAGGCGAGCCCCACAATGCAAGAAACACCGATGATCAGACCTCCGAACACCAGAGGATGTCTCCAACCCAGGTTAGCCGACTCAATGAATCCGGCGACGATGCCACCCAGTCCACAGGTTGCCAGCAGCACTCCCCACCAATCGAGGTGGCCCGCTTCAGCGCTGCGGCTCTCAGGAATTTTCCAGAACGAGATACTGATCACTGCCGCAGCGATGGGCAGATTGATGAAGAACGCCCAGCGCCACGAAGCATGCTGTACCAGCCAGCCACCCAGAACCGGCCCGACCGCAGCCGTCATCGCCGTAAAGCCAGACCACGTACCGATCGCCTGGCCGCGGCTCGCCTCGTCGAAAGCATTGCTGATGATCGCAAGACTGCCCGGCACCAAAAGTGCCGCGCCCACACCCTGGAAACTGCGGGCGATGATCAACTCCTGAATGTTCGAGGAAACTCCACAGACCATCGAGGCCAACGTAAACATTGCCACCCCGGCGACGAACACGCGACGCCGGCCAAACAAGTCACCAAGCGAGCCGCCGACGAGAATCAGGGCCCCGAGAAACAGTCCGTAAGACTCGACCACCCATTGCACACCGACCACGGTCGCATGAAAGCTTGTCTGAAGGGCGGGCAAGGCGACATTCACAACTGTGCCGTCAATGAACGCCATACTGGAACCTAGAATGGTCGCAGCGAGAATCCAGGGCCGGGCTTCGGCCCGGCATGGAGTTTTGCCAGTTGCCGATTGGTTTACGCTTTCGTCGCAGGGCAATTTCATAACGGCTCAGGCTGTTCCGGTTGCGGCGATGCGCGGCCCCGCCAGACTCATTGCAGGGCCCATCATAACTCGCATCTTTTGGATTGATGCCTTCGGCCGGGTGCGGGTGCCCCACCCTTCGTTTTTCGAAGAGTGGGATTCCACGGTCGGATTCTTGTGGGAACCTTGCCCTGTCAGAGTTAACAGTTACCGAACTCTAGTACCAGAAAGTACACTGCAAATCGGATGAAACTGCAGGTCCTTCCAGAGCATTCAAGCGTGAAATCGAGAAATAGATTCACGATTGCCAACTGTCTGGTCAAGACAGATCGGTTACTGCTCATGTTGGGCATCGGCCTATTGGGCATCTACTTCAGTGCTCATCTGCACTCGTGGCTCTTCTCTCATTTCGCTTTGTGGCGATTCGAGGAAGTGGTTGCAGCAGCGCAGAGACCACCCGATCCACCCAGCCCATCAAAGGACGGCGTCGACGTAAGCCGTTGGGCAAAGGCGCGTCTTAAAGCCTACGAGTCAAGCCTGGCAAGCAAATTGCCTGGCCCCATCGCGGTTCTAACTATTCCTCGTCTCCATTTGAAGGCACCCATTTTCGATGGTACCGATGAACTGACTCTCAATCGGGGTGTTGGCAGAGTCCCTGGCACCGCCATGCCAGGCGAGGACGGGAATCTCGCGATCGCCGGCCACCGCGACGGGTTCTTTCGAGGGTTGAAAGACATTGCAATCGGCGATCAGGTTGAGATCGCGGGCCCAGAAGAATCGGAGACTTACATCGTCGATAGTACAGAGATTGTGACCCCGGACGACGTTCGCGTGCTCGAAGCGGGCGGCATCCATACAGTCACGCTGATCACATGCTACCCCTTCTATTTTGTCGGCGACGCTCCAAAACGATTTATCGTGAAGGCCTCGTTGATTCATCGAGATCTGTTGCAACAAACACATGCATTAAAACAGGGACCACAAAATTAAGCGGCAGAGTACTGCCTGAGGAAACGACAGTGGGAATACTCGACTCATTAACCGATGTGCTGAAGAAATACAGTGGTGGCGGGACCCAAGGCACTGCAGATGCGACTCAACATTTCGATCAAGTGGCGGAGGCGGCCCCGCACAACGTGATTGCCGAGGGAATCACTGCTGTTTTTCGTTCGGACCAGACGCCTGCCTTCGGCGATCTGGTAAGCCACTTGTTCAGCCAATCCACTGGTGAGCAGAAAGCAGGGATGCTGAATCAGTTGCTTGCATCCGTGGGCCCCGGGGCGCTGGCACAAATTGCCGGAGGAGGCGCACTGGCCGGACTACTCGGAGGTACCGAAAGGGAGATCACCCCTGATCAGGCCCAAAAGATCTCGCCGGAAATGGTCCAGCAGTTCGCAGCCCATGCCGAAAAGACCGACCCATCAATCGTCGACAGAGCCGGAGCTTTCTACGCCCAACATACCACCCTGGTGAAGACTTTGGGCGGAGCGGCGTTGTCGATCGCGTTGGCGAAAGTCGCGGAGCGGCAAAAAGCCGCTTGAGACACGTCCGGTTGATTCAAGTTGAGCGACGAGACGACTGTTAGGCCAGTCGCGCGTGGTTCCTTCCAGAGTCAACTAGCGAATAAGTCACAACCTTCCGCCGGATATCGGGAGGCGGTGCTCCCTGTTCGGACGGCGAACTAACAACACCGGGGCGTGATCGCAGCGAGTTGACCAACGCCCTCGCATCGTTCTTACGATGATTGTGTTTAAAGCAGGATCTTCCCTCTTAAGAAGTTAGTCATTTTTATCTAAGCGTGCGCAGTCCGAACGAGCCAGCCAGAGATAGCATGCCCAACAATCCGATCAACGGAAGAGGACTTCCTGTTCTCGGGAGCTGCTGAGGCTTAGTTTGCAGTTCGGCTACTTCAGTGCCAAGGCCGGTGGCCTTGCTGTCAGCCGAAGTCGCTTTACTGTCGGCCGCACTGGCTTTACTGTCGGCGGCGCTGGCAAGCTGCTGTGCCTGCTGCGCCTGGGCCGCTGCATCTGCTGCCTTCTGATTTGCTTGATCGATACTGGCCTTCATGCTTTGATCGTTCTGTTGAGTACGTGCATCCAAATCTTTTATCTGGGTGCTGTTTTGAGTGGTGGCCGTTTCCAGCTGACTCACCTTCTCTTTTAGAGGTTCCGTTTGCTTCCGAGCATATTTCCTCGTTGCACAGCCGAGACCCGCAATCATGCTCAATGCCAACAAACCTGTGACTAGAACTCTGTTCATAAAAAATCCTTTCCGGTCGCGAAAGCCATCTGCGTGGTTTCGCTTCGCATTGTTGACGATACTGCGGTCACGTCCCTGCGCCACTGTCAGAGCTTACAGATTAAGAAATCTCACGATGTGCTCGGTGGTGGATTTCCAACTCGGGCGGGGGAGGGGCGATGTTGAATCAGACGGGTGTTGCTGCTTGATGTTAGGAATGAACTCTCCGCCAACACCGTTTTTTCAGAAACGAGGGAAGCAACAAATGAAAGTCATTGACTATCTCGCTTATCCGAATTGTGGGAATGGTCTTATCGCCGGACGCGAATCGGTTTGTCGGGTCGAGCGGGAAGGCATAGTATGTGCTCCGACGATGTGAGTGGGTCACCGAATCGGTCAACGGAACCTGTCCCCAGTCGCGCCCGGCCCCCACATTTTGTTCTCGGGTGTCTAGATGTCTCCTACCAGCTAGTCGGCAGATTCTTTGGGAATTAGGACGCTATTTAGGAACTTCGCACGTCCAATTCTCGTAGGTAGTGTATGCGGCGATTTGTGGACAGCTTCGGCCAGGTCCTGGCAGCCATGTGGGCGCACAAGCTGCGCTCTTTCCTCACCATGTTCGGAATCGCCTGGGGCGTCGGGTCGCTGCTGCTCCTGATTGGATTAGGTGAGGGTTTTCGCGCGGGAACCGCGAAGAATCTGGCGAGCTTCCTCGGCGAAAATTACATGCAGATCTACAACGGCCGAGTGCCGGCTATAGGCAGCAGCCAGAGTTCCTCTCGCCAGTACTACCTGAACTATCAGGATTATCTCGACATTCGCAACTCGCCCTACGTGCGCGACGCCGCCCCGGTGATCTACCGCGGCGACCTTCGTCTGGTGAGCGAGTACGGCAGCAGCAACGGCTACGTGGATGGCTCGGAGCCGCAGTTCTACGACATTCGATACCAACCCCTCGACCAGGGACGCTGGCTGAACTGGGAAGACGAAAAGCAACGCAACAATGTCTGCGTCATCGGCAAAGAATTCGTGCGCCTCCTCTTCCCCGGCCGCCCCGCCCTGGGCGGCAGAATTCTGATCAATGGCGTGCCCTTCCAAGTGGTTGGGACGATGCAAGCCACAGGCCACGGCAACAACAATGACCAGAACATGCGGTTAGTCATGCCTTTTACCACCATGGCCGTCTATTTTCCGATGCCGGGAGAAGGCAATGCCAAGGCGATCAAATATGTTGCCTACCGGCCCACCACGCGCAGTCAGCACGAACAAGCCAAAGATTCTGTCCATCGCATCGTGGCCCGAAATCACGCTTTCGATCCCAAAACGCCGGATGCGTACGACGAAATGGACACCATCGCCATCGTCGAAATGGTCGGCAAAATTTCAGACGCCATGGATGGATTTCTGGGAGCCGTCGGCCTGGTGACACTGGCTTTGGGAGCAATGGGGGTCGTGAACATCATGCTGGTCTCGGTGGCGGAGCGCACGCGTGAGATCGGTCTGCGCAAGGCCCTGGGCGCTACTCGGAGAAACATCCTGTTCCAGTTCTTTCTGGAGGGCCTGATGCTTACAGCACTCAGCGGCGGTATTGGCGTGGCCGGGGCCTATGCGGTGACCCGGCTCCTCGGACTTGCACCACCGATCGATGGATTCGAATTGCCTCACATCTACCCGGCGAGCGCGGCCCTCGCCATGGGAACTTTGGCCGCGGCCGGTATCGTCGCGGGCTTGTATCCCGCGCGACGCGCAGCTTTGCTCACGCCGGTCGAAGCGCTTCGCCAGGAGTGATGGATGATCCGTGCGAAAGATGTGTTCTCGGAGGCTTACGGCGCGCTTCGGCAAAATCGCCAGCGCACCGCGATCACCATGCTCGGCATGGCATGGGGAATCGCCACCGTGGTCCTGTTGCTGGCCTATGGAACGGGTTTCTCGACTGCCATCGTCAACATCTTCAGCGCGTTTGCCAGCATGCAGTCGGCTGGTGTGATGGGCGGCCGGACCTCGATGCAGGCCGGCGGAAGCAAAGCGGGAGCCGATGTCAAACTGACCCGGGATGACCTCGACCGCCTCGTGACCAACGTACCGCAAGTCACGCGGATCGCGCCGGAATCGTTTCTCGAAGCGCGCGTCACCTACGAAGGCCGTTCTTATACCTGGAACGTCTCGGGCAGCACTCCCGTGATGCCCGACATTCAGAACCTGAAGGTAGATTACGGCCGTTTCTACAATGCCGAAGACATGCAGTTGCGCGGCCGCGTCTGTGCGTTGGGCTCGGAGGCCAAGGAGAAATTGTTCTCCGGCCGCTTCCCCCTGGGAGAGAGGATTCGGATCAACGGCATTCCCTACGAGGTGGTCGGTGTGATGAAAGCGAGGCCGAAGGAAGGCAATGACAACACGATCAACCGCGTTGTCTACATTCCCTTTTCGACCCTGAGCGACTTTCGCGACACACGCTACGTCGACATGATCTGGGTGGATTTTCTGGGCTCCGACTACCCTGCGGTGAAGCGGTCGATCCGTAATACGCTGGCCGCGGCCCACAATTTTCGTCCTGACGATGAGCGCGCGCTACGGGTTTTCATCCTGATGGAACAACTCTCGCAATTCGGAATGATCAGCATGGCTTTGCAGATACTACTCGCCTTTATCGGCACGTTGACGCTGGGCATCGGCGGCGTGGGTCTTATGAACATCATGCTGGTAAGCGTGACGCAGCGCACGCGCGAGATCGGCGTGGAAAAAGCGGTTGGTGCCCGCCGCTTTGACATTCTCGTGCAGTTCCTGTCGGAGGCTCTGGCCATCACCTTCCTGGGCGGCCTGTTAGGGATTGCGCTTGCCTACCTCGTTTCGTACTCGGCAGGCACCCTCACCTTCTATAGCGCTCTTGCTGAGCACGGCGAGATGGGCGACATTCGACTGATCATTTCACCCGCCAGCGTGTTGGTTTCGACCGCCATCCTGGGGCTGGTCGGATTGGTCAGCGGCATGATCCCAGCGATACGGGCGTCACGTCTCGATCCAATAGAAGCATTGCGCTACGAATAGCGTTGCGGCCGCAGCCTCACTCAAATCTATCGGCATAGGCCATAATTAGAGCATCGCCGTTTCACCAACAATCGCGAGTCCAGGGTGGGTTCTGGTGATTTGGCGGACGATGCGAGTAGCCGACCAGTTCCACTTGATTGCCTTCGGGATTAGTTCGTCGGTCAACTATTTAGGAAGCAATTCATTGCTTGCGAGGACATAAGTCGTCATCTTGTCGAGTTTGATGTTTGAACGCGAAGAAACAAGAACGACCGAACCATCTGCGCCGCTCGCTGATTTCAGATTCTTCATTTGAACTCGTCCCTTAGAGATGGCCGATGTTGGTGTATCCACGTTCACACCACTGTCCCCTTGAGTCGACAACCGCTGAGACGGATTCGGTGGATCGGTGGTATCGACGGTGGGATTGACTCCGCCCCAATTCCTTCTGTCACCAGGCGGTCCATAGGAGATGTCCGGAGACACCATCGGCGGCGCCGGCGGATAATACCACGCCGTCAAATACACCTTGAATTTCGCCTCGCCATTTTTCCATTGCGCCGAATCCATGCGAATCGCAAGCCGCGACGGCGAATCGTTTGATTTCGCCACCGACTCGGTTACCTCGCCCGAAATCACCGCGCCCCGCGGAAGCACTGCGCCGTTAATCATCGTGGCCAGCACTAGCCGCGCTTCTACCTTCGTTCCCACGGCGGTTTTTCCCGCTTCTACAGTTTGTCGCAGGACGATCGGCAGTTCGCATTCAACACAACCGTCGGCAGCGCTCGTCCCCTTATCTGCCGGTGAAGGAGCTCCAGCATCCGGTACCTTTTGAGCGTTGGGAACTTGAGCTAGAAGAAGAGCTGAGCCGAGAACAATGGCGCACGCCACAGGACCTGCTGCTTTGATTTTGCGAAACATCACTCCTCCGGGAGCCAACTCGAAGGCGAGAGAACTTGCGCCTGAGATTATACCGCGCCTGTGAAATCCAGCTGTCGCCTGCGACTTTCAAAGACCTCACAACTAAGGGATCGTACTTTGATTACCGTGTCTCGACAATACTCTTCCCCTTCGGCAAGGGAGTCGAAAAATCCCCGTTGCGACTGTTTCACGGCCATCACCCTGCGCTGAAATTGCAGGAGCTGCCACGATGCTTTCCGCTAACAGGCGAGGACGCCAACCACGGATCAACCCGACTTCAAAAGTGTCGAATGGGTATGCTGGCAAGTTCTTGAAAGCAGGACTCAATTTTAATTGGTCGGCATTAGAGGACGATTTTCGAACTTTTCTGCTCTCACCTCGATATCTGTGAGAACTACCCCGTTCAGTCTTCGGCCTACATTTTGCTCTTGGCACTAGTGACAGTTCCTCGCGGCCACCCGGTTCTGATGTCATAATGATTTACTCAGTTCGCGCTATAAGCCACGCCCATCATGGCAACATTCATGGTTACAAATACGCTCGGAGAATACGCCCCAGGCGAGACTCCCAGTCCCTTAAGGCACGAGGGTTCTACGGAGCACGGCATCATAAGTTTCGTCCAGGCAGTAACCACCGCTTGCGACCAGCAAATCGTCAAGTCCATAGGGCGAAAAACTGCCTCTCACCGTTGGTTACTTCTGCTTCTGGCTATCCTCTTGGTTGTCATTGCCCCGGCAAACGCCCAGCAGCCCTCGCCTCCCCCTGCCGCACCTGATCCAAAGACCGTTACGCCGCAAGACCCCAACAACGATCCAACCGTGAACAAGACGGACGGGGAGGTCGGCAAAAGTAAGCTCGAAAAGGAAACAGGAACCAAAAACGATCGTATTTTCGCGGTGTTGCCAAATTACGGGTTTGTTGCGGGTTCCAAGGCTCTTCCGCCGCTCACGAGCGGAAAGAAATTCAGGCTCGCTACGGCTAGCGTGTTTGATTGGGCCGCTTTTCCCTTCAACGGCGTTCTTGCCGGAATCGCGCAGGCAAAAAACGATCCGGACTCCTATGGCCAGGGATGGGTTGCCTACGCGAAACGCTACGGCGAATCATTTGCCGACAACAGTATCGGCACATATATGACCACCGCTATCTTTCCCAGTTTGCTTCACGAAGATCCGCGTTACTACCAGATGCGACAAGGGAAATTTTCCAGTCGTGCTTACTACGCGATGAACCGGCTCTTCGTCACCCGTACCGACGCGGGCGCCACGCGATTCAACTACTCGGAGTCCATCGGCAACGCTGCCGCGGCAGCCATTTCCAATATCTACCACCCCGCGGAAGACCGCACCGCCGGACGAAACGCTTCGACCTTCGGCTTTCTGATCCTCTACGATGGCTTGTCCAACGAATTGAAGGAATTCTGGCCAGACATCAAGCGCAAGGTGCTGCACAAGGAAACTGCACCTCAGTGAAGCTACGGATCTAACCTCACCCTGCCGAGTCCTGGAAACGACCGATCTTATCCGTACGATCGAAAGTGCCTCAGATGCAAGAATATGGTTTCGACACACATAGTGCTACTTTCAGCTATCGGAAATCCTTTCGCACTTTCGGATTTGCTGAGATTTAACCTGGGATCACGGCTGATCCTCCGAAGACCGTTCGATCTGATCTTTCAGCACGCGAAAACGGAAGTTTGGTAGGACCTAGAGGACGATTTTCGAACTTTTCTGCAGCACACAGCCTGAAATCAAGGCATGTATACGGGATGACGAGCTGGGAATCCTCAGGCCAGACAGTACGGGCCAGATCCGCCACCGGCCGCTGACAGGTACGGTCGCTCCGCTCTCTCTTGCGCTATCTAATCAAGGCGATTCAGGCTGAACGCCAGTTTCCATGAGTCGCCATCTCTTACAAAAACCGACGTTCCATACACCGGCACCGACGTGATCTTTTGCCCGTCGCACGTTCCCTCGGCGGTTCCCTTACGGCTGAGGATGCCAACGGTCGGTGAGAGCAATGCGCCTACACCGTCGGTTACGCTGACGGTTTTGATGTCGCATTCTGCCGAGGTCCAGTCTTTTATCGTGTCCGCCTTGTTGGCAAAATATGAGCCGAATATGTTTTGGAACGAAAGGTCCTTTGCCGTCAGGTCTTCGAGCTTCGCGGCGTCCTTTGCTTGCCAAGCTTCCCAGACGCTCTTTTCAATCGCCATCATAGCGGCGGTACTTGGGTCGGCGGCTGGCTTTGTCGGGGCTTTGTCCTTCGTCGGCTTCTCCTTGTTGCCCCCCGCCTTTGCGGGCGGCGGGTTCTTAGGATCGAAAATTAGATTTTGGCCGTGGAACGCCGCCAGCCACGTGTCGCCGGTTCGAGCCCAAACAGTCGCAGCACGGATCGGGCTTGGGACCTTCATCGACTTCCCGTCCGGGGCGGTGCAGCTGCCGTCAAACGTTCCTTTGTAGCTGAGCACGTAGGTATCCGCATCGATCTTGCTCATCTGCGGGTCTTCAAGCTTCCAGTCTTTGACATCACACTTATTGCCGGCGATCATCCTGATAACCGCCGCCTTGTCCATTTGCTGGCCACCTTCGCGCATCACGAACTTGTCGCTAAGCATTCGCTCGAAAAACTTGGAATCACTCTTGATATAGGCCTCATTAGCCTGCTTGTCGAGTGCGAGGAGGGCGTCACCAGTCGGCGCCGCCGCGGTCGTTTTGCTACTGTCGACGTTGCTATTTAGGCTGGTGTTTTTTTCCGTCGTTCCGCATCCTGCAAGCAGGAGGGAAAGGCCAAGAAATACGGGGATGACTGCCGTTTTCATATCCGGTCTCCTTAGTCTTTCGGGCAAGGCACCGTAGAGTCTAAAACAATAATCCCAGCACCCGCGCAAAAACATCGCAAGGAAGGGGACGTCTAGTGTGCGCAATTTGAAATGTAATGGTCGGGGCGAGAGGATTTGAACCTCCGACCCCCTGGTCCCGAACCAGGTGCTCTACCAGGCTGAGCCACGCCCCGACAAAGGTCAATCGATTGATGATAGGAACCGCGTGGGCCAAAGACGTTTCAGGCTCGAGTGCGGGATTCCGTTAAGAAGTATAGCATTCTGCGAGGGGCCTGCTTGCCCTGCGGTGAAATCGCCGGGTACCCCGCCGGCGACTGTTGAGTGGAAAGGCCCTCCCTCAGTAACCGCCATAATTTACTATAGAATATCGCTATGCTATATAGCATTGAAACGCGATGATCGCGATCACCGCCAACCTGTTGTTTACGCCTCTTGATCGCATCGAGAGGCCGTTGGTATTGGTGGAGGATGGGGTCATTGCAGAAGTTACCTCGCGGGCGCAGCGCGACGTTCCCGGCAACTGCCGCGTGGTGGATTTTGGCGACGGCATACTGGCGCCCGGTTATGTTGACATCCATATTCATGGTGGTGGCGGGCACGATGTGATGGAAGCCGGAGCCGGTGCGCTGCCGCCGGTCGAGCGGTTGCTGGCGGCACACGGTGTCAGCAGCTATTTCCCCACCACCGTTACCGCGCCGGTTGACGCGACCCTTTCCGCTTTGACGCGATTGGCGGATGCAATCGAAGCCGCGGAAAAGTCATCGGCCGGCGAGTTGCGGGCGCGGCCGCTGGGAATTCATCTTGAAGGTCCGTTCATCAGCCACAAGCGGCGCGGGGTCCATCCTCCGGAAGATCTCTTGGCTCCGTCCGTGGCCGCCTTTGATCGCTTCTGGCAGGCGGCGCGGGGGCATATTCGAGTACTCACGATTGCACCTGAATTGCCCGGGGCTGTCGAAGTTATCGCGGAGGCGTCCGCGCGAGGAGTTTGTGTGAGCCTGGGGCACTCCGATGCTGACCTGGATGCCGCTCGCGCCGGATTCGCGGCGGGCGCACGTCATGCGACCCACACCTTTAACGCCATGCGGCCGCTGGACCATCGTGATCCCGGAATTCTGGGTGAAGTGCTGACCGATGCGCGCCTCTCCGCCGACATCATCGCCGACGGGATTCATCTGGATCCTGTGATCGTAGAATTATTTCTGAAGAGCAAAGGCCCGGACGCCGCCGTGTTGATCACCGACGCCACCGCCGCCACCGGCATGCCGGATGGCCGCTATCGCCTGGGGTCGCTCGAGGTAGATGTGAAAGATGGCAGGTGCACGGCGGGAGGAAAATTGGCGGGCAGTGTCCTGACCATGGACCGCGCGGTCCGCAACGTTGTGCAGTTTGCGCGATGGGACTTGCAGCAGGCAGTGCGGCTTGCAACGGTGAATCCGGCGCGGGTGGCGGGAGTAAAGCAGGGTGGCGTGCTCGAGGCGGGTGCAATTGCCGATTTGGTGGTCTTAAGCCCAAGCGGCGAAGTGAGAAAGACCGTGGTTCGCGGCGTGGGGATCTAGTTGCACGATTCAAAGTAGCGCCGCCGTCCCGGCGGCTGTCCGCGCTACGCGTCGAGTACATTTCAGGAGAAGAGAATGGCTGACAAAGGGGGATTCCCCCATTACATGTTGAAAGAGATTTTCGAGCAGCCACAGGGGTTGCGCGATACGATCGAACCCCGAGTGTCGCTCGACGAGGCCGTGGTGCGTCTCGACGATGTCCGCATCAGCACGGAAGAGCTGCGCGCTCTGCGCCGCATCAACATCGTGGCCTCGGGCACCAGCCGGCACGCTGGCATGGCCGGGCAGTACATGATTCAGGACCTGGTCAACATTCCCGTGGACGTGGATTACGCAAGCGAGTTTGAATATCGCAATCCCCTGATCGGCCCCGGCGAACTCACTATTGTTATTACGCAGTCCGGCGAGACCGCAGACACCACGGCCGCGCAACGCGAAGCCAAAGCCAAAGGCTCGCGCACCATCGCTATCTCGAACGTGGTTGATTCGACCATTGCGCGCGAGGCTGACGGCGTTCTCTACACCCACGCAGGGCCAGAGATCAGTATCGCGTCCACCAAGGCTTTCACCGCGCAGATGGCGGTGCTCTATCTCTTCGCGCTTTATCTCGGACAGGTACGCGGCAAGCTCGCGAAGGAGCAGCGGCGACAGTACATCCGCGAACTGCTGGACTTGGCGGGCAAGATGGAAGCGCTGCTGAAGACCGCGCCCGCGGCTTGCGAAGCCCTTGCCGACAAATATTACAAAGTGCAGGATTTTCTTTTCATGGGCCGTGCCATCCACTATCCCGTGGCCATGGACGGCGCGCTCAAGCTCAAAGAAGTTTCCTACATCCACGCCGAGGGTTATCCGACGGGCGAAACCAAACACGGCCCGAACGCAATGATCGATGAGAACCTGCCGGTGGTGATCATCGCGACCTGCGACCGCGAGGACTCGGAATCAGTCCTGCGCTATGAGAAGAACCTGGCCAACATTCGCGGGTTCAAGCAGCAATCGGCGCGGGTGATTGCGATCGCATCCGAAGGCGATCAAGAGCTTCCGCGCCTGGCTGACCACACCATCTTTGTTCCAAATGCGCCCGAATTGCTGCTGCCGATTCTCGAGATTGTGCCGCTGCAGTTGTTCGCCTATTACATGACTGTGAAAAAAGGACTGGATGTGGACCGGCCGCGCAATCTGGTGAAATCGGTGACGCTGGAGTAGGGTGGACTTCGGACGTCAGGCGTCGGAACCTCGGACCTGGAATCTGCTGGCTTGGCGATGTTTGGTCTGGGTAGTTGCCGTAATCGGGATTTTAGGCCAACCGAACCACCTCGCCATCAGTCGGCGCTTTGGAGTTCCCGGGAAGTAATCGCCCGCCGCATATACTCTTGTGACATGGAACCGGGCGAGAAGTTCATACGGCACCTTCTGAAGTTCGTCTTAGCGCTTCTCGCGTTTATTGTCTCACTCGTTTTCGGAGAATTTTATCGAGGCATGGGCTGGGTTGGAGCGTTGATTTTTATAATCGGGGCTTCAATGGGCGCCTGGAGCATGTATCTCCTGAAGGGCTTGAGAGACTAGTGGGTGACTGGCATCCTTCATGCGGGGGACGAAAATCCCGAATAGCAAGCGACTGTGGAATCCCACCCTTCGAAAAACGAAGGGTGGGGCACCCGGCCGCCGCTTGAGCTTTTAAAGACCCTACACCCGGCCCGGGACCACATATCGCAAGAAGCCACTGTGTGGCGTGTACTTGTCATAGAGGCCGCGGGCGCGGTAATTGTTTTCTTTCGTGTTCCAATAAAGCCGCGACCAGCCCTCAACTTTCATCTCCTCGACAAGCCAATCAATCAGCATCTTGCCCACGCCCGCCGCGCGTTCAGCAGGATCGACAAACAGGTCTTGCAGATAACATGCCGGAGTGAGGGCTGACGTATTTTCATGAACAATGTAGTTAGCGATTCCCACGACTTCGCCATCCTCGCGCTCAGCGACGATGGCGTACACGGGAGATGCTGGATCGAGAATGCGCGCCCAGGTGTGACGGCTAATGGCTTCAGAGGGTTCACGTTCGTAGAAGCGAGTGTAGCCGTCCCACAACTCGCGCCAGCGCTGCTCATCGCGGGCAGCGATTTTTCGGACAGTACAGGTCGCCATCAATTCACCTCGAGCGCCATGGTTGAGGAGACAGTGACTGCTAGTCTCCGGTCGGAATAATTCCTGCGTTCTCGAACATGAGCATCACCGTACGCTGCTCGGCACGAGTGCGATGGAGGACGCCTTTGGGCACAACAAATCCCTGCCTCGGTGCAAGGGCGACAGTTCTGTTTTCGAGATCAATCAGCAAGTTGCCCTCGACGACGTAGAAAAACTCGTCATCGTCATCATGTTTGTGCCAGTGATACTCGCCCTTGACCACGCCGATGCGCACGACCGACGCGTTAACCTTGCACAGCGTCTGGTTGTACCACGGCGGCGGAGCTGCATCGGCCAGTGCTTTCTCGTCAATCAGTTCTAGTGGCTTGTGCAGGATGTTCAATCGCGTGTCGTACCGAAATTCTGCCGGGTTGGTCATGGTCTTACGCCCTTCTCGCCCTTACGGATCAGACCTGCCGGGCCATCGCCTCTTTGATCGCCCGGATTGCCTTCTCGTTGCGTTTGTAAAATGTCCACTTCTTGATCCGTTTGCTGGTTACAAATCCGGCCTGCAGGAGGATTTTCAAATGGTCGGTTACGGCCGGCTGGCTCACCTTTAACTTGCGGGAAATCAAGCAGGCCGCAAACGCCATCTTTCACCAGGTCACCATCGACCTGGGGAGGAAAATGCCGTTCGGGATCTTTCAACCAATCGAGTATCTGCAGCCGCCGTTTGTTGCCCAGCGCCTGCATGCATTGCACTAAATTCATATAGTGACTTAATGAATCGTCTAAGTGATACTACCCGGACAAACGGGGGTTTGCAATCGAGGCTTGGCCATCGACCCTTGGCAACCCAGGATTGGATGTGGACCGGCCGCGAAGTAGTGGACTGTCGCCAGAAGATGAATGCAACCTGAACGTATCAAGTGACGCGCGGCTCTATCGGTCAGGTGTACGCCCCTAATCCGCCCTCTTTAAGGTTTGCTTAATCTGCCAGACTTCTTCTCAACAAAAAGTTGTGCCTCCGAATTTTTTCTCTCTTCCTCCGCGCATCACAGGTGTTGTGGTGCTTTCGTTGAGGAGAGAACAATGCAGAAATTCGGGATCCTGATGTCGCTGATTTTATGTTTACCGTTATCGCTCGCCGCCCAAATCGGAGGGGCCGTGCCGGCCGGCAGCGAGAACGCAACACGAGCGGTGGTGTTCGGCGGATATTCCTATCTCCGCAACGGCAGCAACGGTTTTAATGGATGGGAAGGACAGGGCACGTTCAATTTCAACCGGTACCTCGGCGTCACAGCCGACATAAGCGGCGCCAGCCTGAGCCCATTCTCTTTCTCGTTTCTCGGTGCTTCGGCGGGCACCTATCAGCACTTGAACAATTATTTGTTTGGCCCGACTGTAACCGGCCAATTCGGTAGAAGCGCAGTCTTCGCACACGCGTTGTTCGGCGAAGCGCATTCCAGTCTGGGTGCAGGGGTGAGCGTTCCGATCGTTGGAAGCATTTCTACGGGGCTCACCAGCGCCAATGCTTTTGCCATGGCTTTCGGCGGCGGTATTGATCTAGGGCTCACTCGACATCTCGCAATCCGGGCGGTTCAGGTGGATTACATTCGCACGCAATTCAACTCGATCGACGCGTTGACCACCGGACTTTCCAACAGCTTCGGTAATCGCCAGAACAGCTTCCGCTATTCAACAGGTATTGTGTTTCGATTCTAATGGGAGTGAGCGAGCGAGATCTTCCTTGTCGCGAGAAAGTGCCGAGCTAATTTGAAGTTTGGATCGACCAATGACTGAGGGCTGCCTAGTTCGGCTTCCGGTGTTTGCTGTCGGAGAGATAGCGCAGAAGCGCGGTGTCTGATGCGTTCTGAAATTTCTCGACGAAGGACGCTTCCGGGCTGAGCACGGCATCCGCGGAAGCCTTCTGGCGTATGCTGTGGCGCAACCTTTCGCCAGACTCGGATTCGTTGGTCATTACCTGCATGTAGAACCAGAGGAAGTGACGCATCTGGTCAAGCGACGATTTCAGCATCTGCAGCGCGTCCATCTCGGGCAACTGGCTGAGCGCTTCCATGAGCTCCGGATCGCTGGGCGCTTCCATGGCGGCGCAGTTGAGTTGTCGTTGAATCGAGCGCAGGTCTTCAGTCACGCGCAGGATGCGGACGTGGATTTCGTCGAGGTAATCTTCTCTTTCCATGGGCCCCGGCTTCTTCGAGATAATCGCAAACCCACCATCTCATTCACCGGTGACAGCGAACAGATGTCCCATGTGCATGCGCTTTCGTAATTCATGCCATTACTTTGGTCTCGGGTGATTTTCAACGACAAAATGTGTCACTGCGGAGCGGAAATCTTAAGGCTCTACCGTCCATCCTTGTCATCCCGAGCGCTTGCTCTCGCCGCGCTCGCGCGGTGAGAGCAAGCCGAGGGACCTGCTTTCGGCTGCGGCCCGGTCTGCACTCCGGGCGGAGACAAGGGTGACCCAGGCAACAGCAGATCTTTCGACTCCGGGAAGGAACTCGCGAGCGAGTTCCTTCCCTGCGCTCAAGATGACAATGAGTCGGCTAAGCATCCCAGGGAACGGTGACTACGAGATCATCTGTCCAGCCCGGATTTGCGGGACCTCGACGATGCGAACTCCCTTAGCTGGGGTTTCGACCGCCTCCACTAGCGCGCGGACCATCTGTTCCAGCGTGACCAGTCCCAGGCGGGTGGCACCCTCACGCGTGGACGGCACCAATTCCATCAACTTATAGATCGGAATCAAGAGGTACGGCCATCGGTGTCCCGGACCCAGGACGTACCAGGGACGCAGAATTGTGGCGTTCATTCCACTTTGCCCGATCGTAGCTTCGCACTGCGTCCTGACTTCGATGTAGGACTTCATGACGGGCGCGGGATGGGCCACGCTGACGTACACAAAATGCTGAACGCCTGCGGTCTTTGCAGCCTCGACCGCACTGCGCCCGGAGGCAAGATCAATATTGCGAAACTCCGCCGCCTTCGCCGGGCTGGGATGCGCAACTCCAACCAGTTGTATGAAAGTATCGGCGGGTGCGATCTTGCCGGCGTAGGACTTGCCATCCAGAGCGTCTCCGGAAATCGCCCGGCATCCCGCTGGAAGCTTCCGCTCCGAGCCGGTCCTGACCAGGGCGTGGACTTCGTGTCCGCGCTCGATCAACTGGGCGATCAGCGGGCGGCCGACGTATCCCGTACCGCCGGTGACGAAGACGCGATGCTTTTGCGCATTCATGAGTTTTCTGCCGTGAAGTAATACGAAGATGAGAGACCGGTGGATTGTCCCCGAACTTGCCGGTCGGGGCAAGTGCGGGACTGTTCTGGTACACTGTCGCGTTCTGCGGCCCTGCATCAAAGAGACTGCAGACCTTCCCCGGGCCCTGCAGCCCATCGAGGCGGAAGCGCTATGAAAGACACGCTTGGAGTCTTATTAGCTGGAGGCGCAGGCGAGCGGCTGTATCCGCTGACTCGTGACCGCGCCAAGCCCGCCGTCACCTTTGGCGGAATCTATCGCATCATCGACGTCACGCTCTCTAATTGCGTCAATTCCGACTTGAGACGCGTCTACATCCTCACCCAGTACAAGGCGTTGTCGCTGAACCGGCACGTTCGCGAAGGCTGGAACATCATGGGCAGCGAAATGGGTGAGTTCATCGAAGTGTTGCCGCCGATGAAGCGGGTGAGCGACCAGTGGTACCAGGGCACGGCCGACGCGGTGTATCAGAACATTTATTCGATCGGCTCGGAGCAGCCCAGGCATGTGCTGATTCTCTCCGGCGATCATATTTACAAGATGAATTACGGCCTGATGCTGGAGCGGCACAACGACTCGGGTGCGGATGTGACCCTGGCCACGATCCAGATCGATCCCAGCGAGGTCTCGCGCTTCGGCGTTGTAGACGTGGACCGTGATCACCGGGTGGTGGGTTTCGAAGAAAAGCCGAAAACTACGAAGCTGCGCTCACCGTCGAATCCCGAGAAGGTATCCGCTTCGATGGGCATCTATCTCTTCAACACAGATGTGCTCATCCCGGTTCTTTTGAAAGATGCCGAGGACCCATCTTCGAGTCACGATTTTGGCAAAGACATTCTGCCCAAGATGGCGGACGAATACCGGGTGTACGCCTATGACTTCGTCGACGAAAACAAGAAAGAAGCACTCTACTGGCGCGATGTGGGGACGCTCGAAGCCTATTACGAAGCCAACATGGACATCGTGGCCGTGTCGCCCGTGTTTAACCTGTATGACTCGGACTGGCCGATTCGCACTCACCAGCGGCAGTATCCGCCGGCGAAATTTGTTTTCGCTGAAGCCGGACGCACCGGGACTGCGGTCGATTCCATTGTTTCGGCAGGCTGCATCGTTTCCGGCAGCATGGTGAAGGGCAGCGTGGTCTCGCCCGATGTGCGCGTGAATTCCTACAGTGAGGTAGAGAGCAGCATCCTTTTCTCCCATGTGAATGTGGGACGGCATTGTCGGATACGCAAGGCAATCATCGATCGCGACGTCCACATTCCGGAAGGCACGACGATCGGATATGACACAGAAGCCGATCGCCAGCGCTATTTTGTTACCGAGAGCGGAATCACGGTCGTGACCCGCGACTATTCCCTGTTCGAGAATCCGGTCACGGTGGATTATTTCACCAGCGAGTAGCGGCGCGCGTAGTCCCCACCACCGCCCACGTAGGCCCGGACGCCCCGTCCGGGCGGACGAGCGCAGCTCGTCTGGTTCTACTCGATTTGAACAACCGGAACGAGCGCCTCGGAGGGGCGCCCGATAGTAGCCCGGCGTTTCAACGCCGGGTAGCTAAGCACCGCGACGCCCGTCCCGTAGGGACGGCTGAAAATGCCTTCCCCTGCGTCAAAGCTCCCATTTTGTTGGGTGGAACACGTCTGTGGCATCTAGTTGCACCGGGATTGCAACAAAATCTATCGCGGTTTCTTGACAGGGGTAAACAGCGCAGTGCACCATTGAGACTAAGCATTACAGATGCAACACATTTGCAACTAGGAATATTACACCCAGTAGATGCAACTCGCTTGCAACTAGACGAGACGGCTAGAGATTATCTGACCAGACGCGCACAGCGTCAAACCAAATGCTTGGGGACCCGAAATGAGCCAGACCCGGATTAAGATCAGGAAGAAGAAGGTATCCAACCGCCGGCGCGGCGCCAAATATTGGATGGCCGTGGGCACCGTGGCCGCCTATGCCACATTCGGCAGCGATGCCGTATTCAAGGTCTATGCTCAGCAGGACCGGCCTGCTCCCGCGGTCAGCGGACCGGGCCAAACCCTGGGATTGACCGTGCGCCACTTCGACATCCCGCCCGGGACACTGGACGCGGTCCTGCCCGCCTTCGAAAAGACCTCGCTGTTCCATGTGACCGTGCCGCGCGACTCGATGCGCTCGATCTGGTCTCCGGGCGTGGCAGGCCTCTACACCCCGCAGACGGCGCTGCAGAAGCTTTTGACCGGCACTGGCATCGGTTTTCATTTAACCGGCCCGGACCAGATATTGCTCGAAATTCAGGGCATGGCAACTTCGGTTGACGTTACCGACACCAGCGTTGAAGTATCGCTGCCGAAGTTCACGCAGCCGCTGATCGACACGCCGCAATCCATCGACATCGTTCCCCAGCACATCATTCAAGACCAGGGCGCGACTACATTGCGCGATACCTTGCGCAACGTGGCTGGCATCAGCATCGCCGCGGGCGAAGGCGGCGCCCAAGGCGACAACCTCACGGTGCGCGGATTTACCGCCAGAAATGACATTTTCCTCGACGGGATGCGCGACTTCGGAAGCTATTATCGCGACCCGTTTGACATGCAGGAGGTCGCGGTCCTGCAAGGCCCTTCATCGGTCACCTTCGGCCGAGGATCGACCGGCGGCATCGTCAATCAGGAAAGCAAGGTCCCGCAGTCCGCCGCGCTTTTCGCAGGGACCGCGGAGTTTGGGACAGATCAGACCAAGCGGATCACCGCCGACCTCGATCGTCCACTGCCTTCTCTGGGAAGTGGAACTGCATTCCGCCTCAACCTGATGGGCCACGATTCGAAATTTGCCGGGCGCGATATCGCCGAGAACCGCCGCTACGGTGTCGCTCCCTCGCTGGCGTTCGGACTAGGTTCCCCCACTCGCCTCACGCTCAGCTATCTGCGCGAAGGGTCGGACGACACGCCAGACTACGGCATCCCCTGGCTGTTCAACGGCCCGGCCCCGGTCGAACGCCGCAACTATTACGGCTTCGAGCATGGGAACTATCTGAAGACCAACGTGGATCTGGGGACGATCAAGGTCGAGCATGACGTCAACAGCCACATCACCTTCCGCAACCAGGCACGTTACGCTCATTACCATCGCGACGTTCGCATCACCGAGGCGCAGATTGACGCGACCACTCTGGATGCGAACCCGCTGGCGACGCCGCTCGGACAGATCGGTGTGATTCGCAACCAGATTGCAGTTAACAGTACGGAAACCTTTCTGCAGGATCAAGCCGATGTGATCATGAAATTCAACACCGGCTCTCTCCGCCACACAGTAGTGACGGGCGTCGAGGGCGGCCGCGAAACTTCATCGCCGTTCCGTCAGCGCTTCAATCTCGCCACGGTCCCAAAAACCAACCTGTTGCATCCCGATACCAGCCAGCCCTTTGCCGGCATCGTGCCATCGACTGGCATCACCGATACGCACGCTACCGCGATCAGCGTGGGAGCGTACGCGATTGACACCGTCAACCTGCTGCCCAAGCTCGACCTTGTGGGCGGAGTTCGCGTAGACCGGTTCGATGCCACGGTTGACCAGTCGTTGCCGGTCACCCCAACTTCGCCTTTCAAGCGAGTAGACGTTATGCCGAGCTGGCGCGGTGCGCTGGTGTTCAAGCCAGTGGCCGGCGGTAGCATCTACTTCGACTACGGCACCTCTTTCAATCCTTCCGCCGAGACCCTGGCACTCACCGTGGCCACGCAGGACGCGCCCCCGGAGGAAAGCCGCACCTTCGAAGTGGGCACCAAGTGGGATTTGTTCGCGAGAAAGCTGTCAGTGCGGGCGGCAGCCTTCCGGACCGACAAGACCAATGCCCGTGAAACTGTGAATGCAACAACGGTGGTTCTCTCCGGCAGCCAGAGGGTTAACGGAGTTCAAATACAAGCCAACGGATACATCACCAGCCGCTGGGAAATCCTCGCCAGCTACGCCTACCTGGACGGAGTGGTCACACGCTCAGCGGTCTTCCCACTCTCAGTCGGCGCGCAACTGGCCAACGTTCCCCGGAACACTTTCAGCACATGGAACACGTTCCAACTGCCGTGGCGCTTCAGCGTGGGCGGTGGCGCGGATTTCGTGGACAGCCGCACCGCCAGTTCCACCACGCCTCTCGATCCGGTGACCGGCCTGGTGAAACAGGTCCCGGGATATTGGGTCTTCAACGCCATGGCGAAATATCAGGTGAACGAGCACATTGACCTTCGGGCCAACGTGTACAACCTGGCTGACAAGTACTACTACGACCAGATCCATCCCGCGCACATCGTGCCCGGGGCGGCGCGTTCGGCGCTACTGGACATCACTTTCAAATTCTAGTTGGAAGGAACAAAACTAATTGTTACTGCCAATCCCCGAGGTGCTGACCTCCGAGCAGGTGGCGGAGGCGCGGAAAATCCTGGACGCAGCGGACTGGGTGGACGGCCGGGTCACGGCCGGCCATCAGTCGGCTCGTACCAAGGACAACATGCAGCTTCCGGAGAAGCATCCTGCCGCCCGTCAACTGGGTGAGACCATTCTCAATGCCTTGGGCCAAAATCCCCTGTTCGTTTCCGCGGCGCTGCCGGCGCGGGTTTTTCCTCCGCTGTTCAATCGTTACCAGGGCGGGCAGTCTTTCGGGACCCACGTGGACAATGCCATTCGTCAGGTCAGCGCAACCGGACACCGGATTCGCACTGATCTTTCCGCAACCTTATTTTTTTCCCAACCGGACGAGTACGATGGCGGCGAACTGATCGTCGAGGACACCTACGGCCTGCATCACGTGAAGCTTCCCGCCGGGCACATGATTCTGTATCCTTCGACCAGCCTTCACCATGTGACGCCGGTAACGCGCGGGTCGCGGATGTCGTCATTTTTCTGGATCCAGAGCATGGTGCGCGATGATGGCCAGCGCACACTGCTGTTCGATCTCGACACCGCCATCCAGCGGCTGAATCCCTCGAAGCCTGACGATTCGGCCATAGTGCAACTCACGGGCGTCTATCACAACCTGCTGCGGCGCTGGGCAGAAATTTGAGCTCGATAACCTCCCCATGACGCCCCGCAGATTTCTGTTCTGGGTCCATCTGACTGCCGGCTGCTTAGCCGGGCTGGTCATTCTTGTCATGTCTGTAACGGGAATTCTTCTCGCCTACCGCCGCCAAATCATCAACTGGTCGGACCGCGGCTTCCGGGCGCAACCTGCGCCAGGGGCACAGCGCTTACCCATGGAAGACCTGCTGACCGCGACGCAAGAGGCCCTGGGACGTCCGCCCTCCAACATCACAATGCAGGCAGACTCATCCGCGCCAGTAGCGTTCGATATAGGCCGGGAACGCACAGTGTTCGTAAATCCCTACACCGGAAAAATTCTGGGCGAAGGGTCAGCCGGGCTGCGGAAATTTTTCTCCACCGTGGAGGACGTACATCGCTGGTTGGGGGTCGGCGCCGAGTCACGGTCATCGGGACGGGCGGTCACCGGCGCCTGCAACCTTATTTTCCTGGTCCTGGTGACGACTGGGCCTTTCCTGTGGTGGCCGAAGCAATGGAACAAGGACAACCTGAAAAGGATTATTCTTTTCCGAGGCGGAGCTTGGGTTCGTGCGCGCGATTGGAACTGGCATAACGTTCTCGGATTCTGGTGTGTCGTACCGCTGTTCCTGATTGTGATCACGGGCGTAATCATGTCGTACGCATGGGCGAACAATCTGCTTTACCGCATGACGGGAAATGCGCCGCCACCCCCACCGACAGCTCAGTTCGTTCCAGAACGCAGCCAGAATTCCAGCCAGCGCACGGAACACGGTAAGCACCGCTCTGAAAGCCCTCGCTTCGATGGACTGGAAATGTTGTTCGCACGCGCCTCGCAGCAGGTCCCAGACTTCACGACCATCAGCCTGCGTCTGCCGAATCCGCCGGCGAACACACTCACCTTTTCCATCGACCGCGGAAATGGCGGGCGTCCGGATTTACGTTCGCAGCTGACTCTGGACCGCGCCACGGGAGAAATCGTCCGCTGGGAGGCGTTCTCCGGCTTTAACAGAGGACGGCAGCTGCGCGCCTGGGCCCGCTTCACTCATACGGGCGAGGCGGGAGGGTGGCTGGGGCAGACTATCGCGGTAATCGCAACGGCAGGGGCTTCGTTGCTGGTGTTCACCGGGCTATCGCTCGCAGTGCGACGGTTGTTCGCCTGGAAGGGGCGGCGGGTCAAAGTTCTTACCACTGCTGGTCTTTAGCAAACCCAGTTTTTAGTCTTCAGTTCTCCGTTCTTAGTTGTTCGCCTTCTGTTCTCCTTGCGTTTGCCTGCCCTGCTACAATGCCTTGCCTTATAGATCGTGACCGAACTTTTGGGGCCACAAAGACGTATCTCTATTGTGGTGTTAAAGAAGTAACAGACCAGGAGTTCCAGGGAGTGCGGGTTGGAAGACGCCCAGGTCGTAGCCATGCTGGTCCGTCGCTGCGTAGCCGGCGACGTAGTGGCCTGGGAGGAGATCGTGCAGCGCTACAACCGCCGGATCTACAACATCTGCTATCGCTTTGCCGGATCGGGCGACGATGCCCAGGACCTCACCCAGGAAGTCTTCATCAAGATGTTCCGCACGCTCAATACCTACGATGTCGAGCGGGGAGCGTTTATGACCTGGGTCACGACCATTACCCGGAACCTGCTGGTGGACCATTTCCGCAAAAGCAAGCAGGACCGTGTGACCGAATCGCTGGATACGACGCCCTCGGAACACGAAGACGCCATGCCGCTCAGCGAGAAGATCGAAGACAAGGCGCCAACCGCAGACTTGACGGTGCAGAGCCGCGAGACCCGCGAACTGGTGCACAACGCTCTGCAGAAGCTTTCCCCAGAACTGCGCGAAGCCGTCATCCTGCGCGACCTGCAGGATATGGATTACAAAGACATTGCCACGGTACTAAAGGTTCCGGAGGGCACAGTGAAATCAAGGATAAATCGCGGGCGTGCGGAACTTGCACGCTTGCTACAACGTACATATAGGCAGGTGATGTGATGTCAGGCGAAACCAAAAACGGCATGCAGTGCGCAGAGTTCGACGCGCTGCTGATTGATGCCCTCGACGGGACGCTGGCCGGGTCCAGGCTGGAAAAGTTCCATGCCCATGCTCGGGTCTGCG
This sequence comes from Terriglobia bacterium, assembly GCA_963812835.1. Lineage (GTDB taxonomy): Bacteria > Acidobacteriota > Terriglobia > Terriglobales > Acidobacteriaceae > JAIQFF01. Next base: position 1,437,796 of record CAWEWN010000002.1, on the reverse strand, counting down.
CCACGTGCGGCCCGCTGTTTGCGGAAGCTGATGGAGGGCGTCGCTGGCTGAAGTCGCTGGCGGATGTCGAACCTCCGGCCAACCTGGTACACAACATCCTCGTGGCCACCACTGGATACGAGAGCGAGCAGCTAACCGTCCGGGACAAAGCGAAAGCTCCCTGGGCCGACGCGCTCACCAGATGGCTACGGCCGGTATTCGGTCCAGTTATGTCGGTGGGCCGCCAACCCCGGTTTGCCATGTCATTCGGGATGGCGTTTTTCTCTCTCTCCATTTCACTTAGCCTGGCGGGCGTCAAAGTAAGCGACGTGCGCCGGGTGGACATGCGGCCCAGTGCGATCAAGCGCGCCTACTACGAGACCACCGGCCGCGTTGTGAAGTACTACGAGAACATTCGCTTCGTGTACGAAATCGAGTCGCGGGTACGGGAATTCAAACGAGTCACTGCCCCGCCGGAACCGAGCCCCAAGGAGCAGAAGAACGACAACAAAGAAAAGAAGAACAACAACACCAGTGGACAACCTGAACCAAGACAGGAACGCAACTACAGCCAGGGAGAGAACCAGCCCGTGCTGGCCTCTATCCCGAATGATCCGCCTGTAGAAACCGTGACCACTTACAGGAGGATTTCATGAACTGTGCCAACCATCCCGATATTGAGAAGGTGGCATTCTGCCGCACCTGCGGAAAACCGCTGTGCGCCAACTGCACCCGTTCAGTGAACGGAGTCATTTATTGCGAGAGCTGCCTGGCCGCGCGCCTGGAAGGCGTGCAGCCGAACGTTGCGGCGCCGGTCTCCGGATTCGTGCCGACCATTCCGGGGACTGCTCCAATGGTGGGAGGTCCGAATCCTGCTCTTGCAGGCGTTCTGGCCGGCTTCTTCCCCTTCGGCGTCGGCGCCGTCTACACCGGGCAATATGCCAAAGGACTGGCGCACCTGGTGATTTTCACCATGCTTGTCCTGGGAGCGAGTAGCAGTAGCGGCGCCGCCGTGGCCACGATGTGCGGTCTTGGTATCGCAGGCTTCTACTTCTACCAGATCATCGATTCCGTGCGCAGTGCCCGCGCTCTGCAACTGGGGCAAGCGCCTCCCGACCCGTTTGGATTGGGAACAACTTTCAGCGGCGGCGAGCGTTTGGACGTTAGCAAAGCACCGGTGGGCGCGCTGGTGCTCATCGGACTAGGCGTAATCTTCCTGCTGCACACGCTCGACATCTGGGACTTCAGCGCTCATCGCGTCTGGCCCCTGGTGCTTATCGCGATAGGTGGTTTCCTGCTGGCCCGCCGCTTGGGCTGGATCGGCGAAGTTGCGCCGGGTTTCGATCGCGCTTCTTCCCGGCGCGGATTGATGGGTCCGGTGATCCTCCTGACGCTGGGATTCCAATTCCTGCTCGACAGCATTGGCGTAATCCGCTTCGGACGCACCGTGCCGCTGCTGCTGGTAGTCATTGGGCTAGTCAAGATTTTCCAGAGTTCGGGCCCCGGTCCGATTGCCGGACCGCCACCATCCATTCCAGGTGGCCCCCCCCCATATGCCAGCGGCGAAGTGCCACCGCCATATTCGGAAGCGAAGCCGGAGGTGAAAAATGGCTAGCCCGGTGCAGGCCCCGCCCCCGTTTCAACCGGTTCAACCACCAAGACAACGGCGTTCCCTGGCCGGTCCGGTAGTGCTGATCTTGTTGGGCGTACTCCTACTGCTGACCACCATGCGAGTGCTGCATCCGCAGCCGCTTCTGCACTGGTTCGGAACCTACTGGCCCGCGCTGATCATTCTCTGGGGCGTGATCAAGCTGGTGGAGTATCAGCAGGCCCAGAGGGAAGGCACGCGCCCCCAGGGTATTGGCGGCGGAGGAGTTGTGCTGCTGATCTTTTTGATTATCTTCGGGTTGTCGGCGACCCAGGCTTCCCGCTTCAACTGGGACGAGATTCGCGACCACATGGACATGGGCGACGAAGACATCACCCTGTTCGGGCACAACTACAGTTACGACGACCAACTGCAACAGGACTTTCCCGCGGGCAGCAGCTTGCGCATTACGAACGATCGCGGCGCGGTGAACGTGACCGTCTCGGACGACAGCCAGATCCATGTGTCCGCGCATAAGAGGATCAATGCGGACAACCAGCAGGAAGCCGATAAATTCAATCCCGCGACCAAGCCGCAAATCACAGCCAGCGCCAACGTCGTCACATTAAACGCCAACACTCAGGGCTCAGGCGACCGCACGGTGACAACCGATCTGGATGTCAGCGTCCCGCGCAAAGCCGCGGTCGTGATTTCGACCCGCCGCGGTGATGTCAGCGTGCTGGGCCGCGATGGCGACGTTGAAATTGCCAGCCAGCACGGCGATGTCTCCACCTCCGACGTTAACGGCAAGGTGAACCTCAACCTGAGTGGTGGCTCGGCGCGGATTTCGGATATTTCCGGAGATGTTTCAGTGCAGGGACGGGCCGATGATATTTCTGTGGCCGATATAAAAGGCGCCGTTCAACTGAACGGCGAGTTCGACTCCATCAAACTGGGGAAAGTCGGCGGCGCAGTGGGCTTCAAATCCGCCCGCACCGACATGGAGTTTTCCCGGCTGAATGGCGACCTCGACATGGATTCCGGCGACTTGCGCGCCAGCGAGTTAGTTGGCCCCTTCCGCTTGACCACACGTTCCAAGGATGTGCGGCTGAACGGAGTTGAAGGAAACGTCCGACTGGAGAACGAAAACGGGGCTGTCGAAATTCACATGAGCAAGCTGGGCAGCATACAGCTGAGCAATCGCAACAGCGACGTCCAGATCTACCTTCCCGACAAGGCCAGTTTCCAGGTGGACGCCCGCTCTCGCGGCGGCGAGATCGAGTCTGACTTTAAGGCGCTGAAGATCGAAAACGGCAACGACCAGGCGACGGCCACAGGCACGGTCGGCGAAGGCGGCCCCCACCTGGTCATCAACAACGAGCATGGCGGCATCGAACTCCGCAAGGGATCGGTGGTTGCAGAGGTGCCAGTGCCGCCGAAACCACCTCGCCCCCCTGCACCCAAGGTGCCGGTGCCCACAGAAAATTAGCTTCGGAGTTCTTGGCGACCTTTGCGGGTTTCTTTGCGACCTTTGCGGTTAAAGATTTTGCTCTCATGCGCCATCCAGAAAGAGCAAAATCTTGAACCGCAAAGGTCGCAAAGGAATTCGCCAAGGACGCAAAGGGGCCTGAAAGCTGCAGGCCGGGTTTTCCCACATAGCTGTGCCGTGTTATGTTCAATTTCTTTCCAAATTGAACATGATTCGTTCTTACAAAGGCATCACCCCCACCATTCCCGAATCTTGTTACGTTGACGAATCCGCACAGATCATCGGCGATGTAATTCTCGGTGAGCACGCGAGCGTCTGGATGAATGCCGTGTTGCGCGGTGACGTCCACTCCATCCGTGTAGGGGCGCATTCGAACGTTCAGGACGGCAGCGTCCTGCACGGCATGAAAGAGCAGTATGGAGTCTTTCTAGGCGAGTACGTGACGGTGGGCCACACCGTGACCCTGCACGGCTGCACGATTGAAGACCGATGCTTGATCGGCATGGGATCAATTATCCTTAATGGGGCCCACATTGGGTCGGGATCGATCATCGCGGCCGGCACACTCATTCCGGAGAAGACGATCGTCGAACCGGCGTCGCTGTGGATGGGATCTCCAGGAAAGTTTCGCCGCAAGCTGGACGAGAAAGATCAGGAAACCATCATGCGGTACGCCAGAAATTACCTGGAGTACAAGGATTCCTACCTAAGGGAAAAGTAACTAGGAAAAAAAGCCGGGACCTTGCGGCCCCGGTTTAGGTTGGTGGTTGCCCGGATAAAAATCGTTTGATGTCGGCGCGAGCGTCCTCGCTCGTGCAGCAGCGTCACGAACAGCTCCGCAAGAGCGAGGCGCTCGCGCCCACATTGCTGCTTAGGCGCTGCGGCGCGGACGCAGGGTCAAGTCACGGACCTGCGCCAGTACACTCGATAACTGCATCCCATTCAGCTGCGCGACGAACGGCATCAGCTCCGCGATAAACTGATCTTTCATCAGCTCGCCGATCTCTTCCTGCCGGTTGCGTTCGCCTCCGGAAAGAAGATCGGGCACAGTGACTTCCAGCGCGCGGGCCAGCCGTTCCAGTGAGGAAAGGGTCGGGGTGGCCTTTTCGTTTTCGATTTTTGACACGTAGGTCCGCGGGACCGACATGCGCGCTGCCAGTTGACGTTGGCTAAGTCCGCTCCGCAAGCGAAGCGAACGAATCGAAGTCGCCAGGTTCAGATGTCCGCGGCCATTACCATTCGCCGGCATCATCTGCGGCGGTGGCGGGGCCATGACGGGTTCCGGCTCATCCTCGTCTAACGAGGCATGGCAGCGGCGGCAAAGATCGTTAGAAGTTCGGAACTGGACCAACAGGCAGTGATCGCAACGAACTACTTCCCTTGAATCTACGGGTGCAAGGGTAGTGGCCATCTAGGTGTGGGAGGGCCAGAGCGGGGCGTCTCCGGAACAAAGAAAAATTTCTTCATTCCAACCTGCAGCGTAATCTGAGGTACAACACCTGTGGATGTCAAGAACATTCCGGGGTCAAAAACAAAACGTGTCGTGGTAAAAGCAAAGTTAGCCGGAGAAAACCAGGAGAAAACAGGTAAGAGACCATGAATGATCGAGAGCAGGCGTGGGGGTTACTAACTGAGTTCACCCAGTCCGAAAGTTTGCGCAAGCACGCGATGGCCGTGGAGGCGTGCATGCGCGCGTATGCGGGGAAATATTCTCCCGCCGACGAAGAATTGTGGGGCGTCGTCGGCCTGCTACATGACTTTGACTACGAGAAATATCCCAGTCTGGACGATCATCCCTATAAGGGAAACGAAATATTAAAAGAGCGCGGATATTCGGACGAGATACGACGCGCCATCATGTCGCATGCAGAATATTCCGGCGTCACCCGGGACTCTCAGATGGAAAAGGCCCTCTTCGCCTGTGACGAACTTGCAGGATTCATCACCGCCTGCGCCCTGGTAAAGCCGGGGAAGTCGCTGGCGGAAGTAGACGCGAAGTCTGTCCGCAGAAAAATGAAGGACAAAGCCTTTGCCCGCGGCGTAAAGCGTGAGGACGTTATAAACGGCGCGGCGGATCTGGGCGTTGATCTCGAAGAGCACATAGCATTCTGCGTAGACGCTCTGAAGGGAATCGCCGACAAGCTGGGCTTAGACGGCAGCGCTGCGAAGTCGGCATAACCACGGACTGTGTAGGGCACGGGTCGGAGCTTGTCCTGAGTGAAGTCGAAGGGACCCGTCCAGGCCGAGCAAAGCTCGGCTAGGTTCTCCAGGTCGGGGTACAGCAAAAACTCTGCCGAGCTGCGCTCGGCCCGGCCGGGTCGAAGACCCGGCTCCACATGGCGGGTGACGCCTACCGCAGGGCCTCCGCCACCTTCCCACTGGCAATCAAATTCGCAACCCGCGCGAAATCCTGATACATCACGCGGTCTTTATCCATGGTCGCGCACACTGACCGGATGGTCGCATGCGCCGCCTGTCCACGCTTCGAGGTTTTGAGCGGAGCTAGAAAATCCAGCGCCTGGGCTGCGGCCATGGCTTCAATCGCCATTGCGTTGCGCGAATTTTCAACGATGCGCTTCAGCTTGAGGGCCGCCGTCATCCCCATCGAGACATAATCTTCTTTATTTCCGGACGTGGTAATCGAATCGACCGATGCGGGATGCGCCAGCACTTTGTTTTCGCTGACCAGCGATGCCGCCGCAACCTGGGCCATCATAAATCCGGAATTCAGGCCCGCTCCCGCAGCCAGAAATGGCGGCAGACCTTCATTCAGGGCCGGGTTTACCAGGCGCTCCAGCCTGCGCTCGGAGATTCCCGCCAGCGCGCTTACAGCGATACCGAGGAAGTCCAGAGCGAAAGCAAGCGGCTGGCCATGAAAATTTCCGCCAGAGATGACGTCGGCTTCCAGGCTGGCGAAGCTGTGCTCCGCCCGGACAGTCGAGTCGCCCGTCCCCGTATGGCTGGTGGTGTTCTTCAAAAACACGAGAGGATTGTCCACCGCTGAGTTGACTTCGATCTCAAACACCTCGCGGCAGTAAGCGAGCGTATCGCGAACCGCGCCGTGAACCTGGGGCATGCAGCGCAGCGAGTAAGCATCCTGTACGCGGTCGCAGTCGACATGCGACTGGCGCAGCGAGCTGCCTTCAAGCATCTTGCGCAAGTTCGCTGCCGTCCGAAGCTGACCAGGGTGCGGTCGCGCCTTATGGATGCGTTCGTCAAACGCGACATCTGTGCCTCGCAAGGCGTCGAGCGAGAGGGCGCCGATTACGTCGGCGGTATCAGCCAGGATTTCGGCCGCGAGCACGGCCAGAATTCCGACTGCCAGCATCGCCTGCGTGCCGTTGATCAGGGAGACGGCTTCCTTGGCTTCAAGCACCAATGGCTTGATCTGTGCGCGGCGCATGGCGTCGGCCGCGGGTATGCGTTTGCCGCCTTCGTCCAGACACTCGCCCTCCCCGATCAACGATAAGGCCAGATGTGCCAGCGGAGCGAGATCGCCACTGGCTCCAACGCTGCCTTGCGAAGGCACCATTGGAGTGACGCCGCGATTCAACATCTCGCAAATTGTGTCAATGACGGCGCCGCGCACTCCGGAGTGTCCCTTGGAAAGTGAATTCGCGCGCAGCAGCATCATGGCGCGAGTCTCAGCGGCGGAAAGCGGCTCACCGATTCCCCCGGCATGAGAGCGCACCAGATTGAGTTGCAGCTCTCGAATCTGGTCGCCGGCAATACGAACGTCGGCGAGTTTCCCGACCCCCGTGGTGATCGCATACGACATGCGATTTTCCGCGACCAGCGTATCCACCACCGCGCGGGCACGGTCAACAGCTCCGCGGGCGTCGGGATCAAGGAGTACGGGACAGCGTTCGACTGCGATGTCCCGGACTGCCTGGAGAGTGAGGTCCTGACCGCTGATGTGTAGTGCTTTCAAAACGGTTTCCGGTTTCTGGTTTCTGGTTTCAAAATCAATCCTATTTCCCTATGGCGCTGCGGAACGCCTTCAGATAATTTTCCGGCAACGGCGCGGGCTTCATCTTTGAGTCGAGGATCATATGCATGGTCTCGCCTTCCGCCAGCAGATCGTCGGCCCGGAACAGCTCGTAACCAAAATGAATCATGGACTCGCGTACGTTTCGTAGATGAGTCCGAACGATGATTTCGTCGTCGTATCGTGCCGGCGCTTTATACCGGCATCGCGCGTCCACCACGGGGATAAAACATCCGTGGTCCCGCTCCAGGTCGCGATAGTTAAACCCGAGTTGCCTCATCAGATCGACACGGCCGATTTCGAACCAGATGAAATGATTGGCGTGATAGACGACTCCCATCTGATCAGTCTCGGCGTAGCGCACTCGGACCCGGCTTTCTGAGACTACGCCGCCGCGATTGATCATTTAGTACTCCAGCGCGGCTTGCGCTTTTCAAGAAACGACGTGACGCCTTCGCGAAAGTCGGCTGTACTGCGAATGCGCGCGTTGTCCTCGACTGCTTCGGCGATCTGGTGATCAAGCTGCGCGGATATGAATCCGTTGATCAGGCGCTTGGTCGCCCGCACCGATGATGGGCTGTTCTCCATGATCTGCGACGCCAGTTCACGCGCCCGGGCCATCAGTCGCGCTGGCTCGATTACTTCGTTGACTAAGCCCAGAGATTGAGCTTCGGCGGCGTCAATCAACCGGCCGGTCAACAGCAAGTCGCGCGCGATCTTGTGTCCCACTTGCCAGACCAGCATGGAGGAAACGACGGCCGGCACGAATCCTATACGAACTTCGGTGTAGCCAAACTTGGCTTCGGGCACAGCCAAAGTGAAATCGCACATGGTGGCAAATCCCGTGCCGCCGGCGATTGCCGCGCCATTTACGGCGGCGATCGTGGGTAGAGAAAAATCGTAAATGCGACGAAAGATACGGCCCATGCGCGATGAGTCCTGGACGTTCTCAGCGTGCGTCTTCCCCAGCAGGCCTTTCAACTCCTCGAGGTCCATGCCCGCGCAAAAAGCTTTGCCTGCGCCGGTCAGTATGACAACCTGCGCGGCAGATTTCTCGATTTCATCAAGCGCGGCGAGCAATTCCTCCAGCAGGGCGTGGCTGATTGCGTTACGCTTTTCCGGACGATCAAGCGTAATCGTAGCGACACCGGAGTCGAACCCAAGCTGAATTGTCTTATATTCCATGTGGTCGTACTTCAATCGGCCGCCGCAGACTCGGTGTAGCGGGCCCCAAGTTCCGCCGTAATCCGCAGCAACACGTCCAGTGATTTAAGCGCAGGCAACTCCGCGCCTTTTTGTTGGAGCGCTTCCACCACTTTTTCGGTCGCGATATTTCCCACCAATGCATCCTGAGCGAAGGGGCATCCGCCGAGTCCGCCCAACGCGGAATCAAAACGCCGGCAACCCGCATCATACGCGGCCAAAATCTTCTCTGCTGCCTGTTCCGGACGGCTGTGCAGGTGAACACCGATCTCCAGATAGTCGAACTTCGAATTCACCGCCGAAAACAATTCGCGAATCTGCGCGGGCCCGGCCAGGCCCACCGTGTCCGCCAGGGAAATCGTGCGGACGCCCAAGGACTCGAGTAGGTCCACGGCATCGACCACTTCTCCGACATTCCATGGATCGCCGTAGGGATTGCCAAACGCCATGGAGATGTAAACCACGGTGTCGAGTCCGGCTGGCTCGCCCTTGTTCGTGACCTTTTCCAGTTCGTCAATCGCGTCTTCGAGTGTCTGGCGCTGGTTGTTCTGCAGAAATGTCGGCGAAACGGAATAAGGGAAACCCAGCGTGCGGACCGCCTGGGTCGCAATCGCCCGCTCCGCGCCTTTTTCGTTGACCACGATCCCGATAATTTCAACGTCATCGGGTGGATCAAGTTCTTTCAAGACCTCTTCCGAGTCCGCCATCTGAGGAACGGCCTTGGGCGAGACAAATGAAACCGCATCAATGTGCTTGAATCCCGCGCTGATCAATGCTTTCAGATAGTCGGTCTTGATATAAGCCGGAATCTGCCCTTTCAATCCCTGCCAGGCATCGCGCGGACACTCAACGAGTTTTACGGAATCTGACATATCAAATTCATGGCCACTGATCAACGCGGATCTTCGCGGATTAATCTAAGATATTTCTTTATCCGTGTTGATCCGCGTTCATCCGTGGCGAAAAGAAGTTATGTTTGCAGCACTCCAACTTTAAACTCCGGCACGTCCGGGTTCAGCGCAGCGGCTTCGAGGGCCTGCGTAATTGCATCACGGGTCTCAACCGGGTCGATGATCTTATCAATCCACAGACGGGCCGCGCCGTAGCGCGGATCAGTCTGTTCGTCATACGTTTTTTTTGTGGACTCGAATAATTCTTTACGCTCTTCGTCGCTCAATTTTTTCCCGCTGCGCTCCAGTTGCTTAATCTTGATTTCAACCAGGGTGCTGGCCGCGGAATCGCCGCTCATGACCGCGTAGCGCGCAGTGGGCCAGGCAAATACGAAGCGCGGATCATACGCTTTGCCGCACATGGCATAGTGGCCGGCGCCAAACGAGCCTCCGACGATCACCGTAATCTTAGGAACAACCGAATTGGAAACCGCGTTCACCAGCTTCGCCCCGGCCTTGATGATGCCGCTCCATTCCGCGTCGCGTCCCACCATGAATCCGTTGACGTCGTGAAAGAAAACCAGTGGGACCAGATTTTGGTTGCAGTCCATGATGAAGCGGGCGGCCTTCTCTGCTGACTCGGTGTAGATCACGCCGCCGAACTCGAGTCGCTTGTGGCCTTCATGGTCAGTCTGCTGCGCGTGCAGCTTCTGATTGGCTACGATCCCGACCGCAAATCCGCCGATGCGCGCGTACCCGCAGATAATGGTCTTGCCATACTCAGCCTTGTACTCGTCGAAGCGGCTGCCGTCCACGATGCGGGCCAGGATTTCTTTCGTGTCATAAGGGCGCGCCGGCGACGAATCGTAGATGCCGTAGATTTCTTCGGAGGCCAGCGCTGGTGCCTGCGGCTTGCGGCGGTCCCAGGGAGACTGCCGGCGATATCCCCATTTCTCTATGATGGAGCGAATACGAGCGAGACAGGCTTCGTCGTTGGGCTCGCGGAAATCCACGGTGCCACTGATGGCGGAATGCATGGCCGCGCCACCCAGTTCTTCGGCGGAAACCTTTTGGCCGATTGCCGCCTGCACCAGTGCCGGCCCGGCAAGAAAAAGTCCACTACCATCGGTCATGAGCACGTGATCGCACATCACCGGCAAGTAGCCGCCGCCGGCGACGCACATGCCCATGATCGCTGCGATCTGCGAAATTCCCATGGCCGACATCACCGCGTTGTTGCGGAACACGCGGCCGAAATCATCGGTATCCGGAAAAACATCTTCCTGCAGCGGAAGAAAGACTCCCGCGGAGTCCACCAGATAAACCGTTGGCACCCGGTTTTCTATTGAAATGTTCTGGGCGCGAATGACCTTCTTCGCGGTCATGGGAAAGAATGCGCCAGCTTTCACTGTCGCATCATTGGCGATGATCATTACCAGCCGGGTTTGAATGCGGGCCAATCCAGTGATCACCCCCGCAGCCGGGGCCCCGCCCCACTCTTCATACATGCCGTGAGCGCTGTAAGCGCCCAGTTCGAAAAATGTTCCGGGATCAACCAGCAGATTGATACGCTCCCGAGCGGTAAGGCGTCCTTTGTTGTGCTGGCTCTCGATCGCTTTGGGCCCGCCACCCTCGCGGATCTTCTCTTCTTCATTGCGCACCTGCGAAACCAGGTCGGCCAGGAAGCGCATATTGGCTTCAAAACGCGCCGAGGTGGGATCGATATGCGACTCGAGAACGGTGGAACTCGAGGGCGTTCCGGGATCAATGCGTTCGTTCATGAGTGGAAGAAGTTACGGTATAACAGCGGAGCGGGACGGCGCAAACGTCGGTTCTAGTCCGCCCGGCATTGGTTGACCAATTTCAGATTGAAGATTCGAGAATTCAGATTTAACAACGTAGCCTCAGCTTGCGCGGACTTCTTAATTGCTCTTCTCCAACCATCGTTCCAGACGACATCCATCTTCTTCCAGCAGAAAGCTGCCCGCTTCCAAAGCACTCGCCAAAAATGCGATGCGACTCGGGATCGCGTGCTGCGCGTGGAATCCATTGCTTCCCCACCTGGTACTGGCTGGCCGTGAACCATTTCTGCGGCAAGACTTCGACCAGCCCCGCATTGGGATAGACGACGTAGAGCGCGAAAGCCGGGTCGTCCGGGCCTTTGGCGGGATAGCTGGTCGGAACGATCAATTCGTCCACCGTCTGCAATTCGGCAGGTACGTCAATCTTGTTCATGCCGGCCGCAAGACCGAGTGAGACTTCAAACTCCGCAAGGGGCGCCGCCGCCGAATAGATACGCTCACTCGATGGCTTGAACCAGCCCGCAATTTCGATCAGATCGAAAGCTTTGAGCTGATCGGGATCGAAACAGGTGATGCGAATACTGCGGCCTTCCGGACACCAGATCCCAAGGTAGGTCGGCGGCACGAAAAACGGTCGGCAATACGTGTTAAGAGCGAGGCGCGGCTTGTCCGGTTCCTGCTGCAAGGCCAGAGTCACCACGTAGCCCAGCGGTCCCTCGCTGCCGTGATGCGTCCAGGTGAAGCGCTGGCCAGCTACAGAACTGAACGCAGGAAAAGTTTTCCAGTACCAGGGGGTGGGCCCGACTGTTCGCTGGAGAATATCTTTAAGGCGTGAGGTGCTGATTTCGGCCATCAATGTCACGTGGCCGTAGGAACGCCGCGGGGCTTGACGTTGCCGCGAATGAACTGGACGATGTCGTCCATCGATGTGCCGGGCTGGAAAATCGCAGCCACGCCAATCTTTTTCAGATTTTCCACGTCCTGGTTGGGGATGATTCCGCCGACCACCACCAGCACGTCGTCCATTTTGTTCTGCTTGAGCAGGTCCATCACACGCGGGACGATGGCATTGTGCGCACCGGAAAGAATCGAGAGTCCGATGACGTGAACGTCTTCCTGTAGCGCGGCGTTGACGATCATCTCCGGCGTCTGGCGCAAGCCTGTGTAAATGACCTCCATGCCGGCGTCGCGCAGGGCGCGGGCGATCACTTTGGCTCCGCGATCGTGCCCGTCGAGGCCGGGCTTCGCCACCAGCACGCGGATCTTCAGGTCGGCCATCGACCTCCATTTAACCACAGCGGGTGCGGAAGTTCACAATTAAGCTTTGTCGCGGCGGCGCTGCAGAACTCCTATGGCCCAGAATGCCACCAGCGAATAGACGAACAGATCAATGATGCCCCCGAGGGCGTACCAAACCGGGAGGCTTGGCAAGTGCACGCCTCTGGAGTCGCCATGTACTCCTCCGGTTGCAACATAGACCATCAACACCCCGGGTAAGAGAAGGTAATTCGAAGAGTTCGTGAACGCGAGAGAGACAACCGCACCAACGGCGGTGATGATAATTCCTATGAGGATGGCTTTCCCGACAGAGCTCTGACTGGCCATCTCGTTCACACTCCTTGCACAATGCCCACCAGCTACGGCTACAAGGTCTTTATATCCAGGCTTCGCCACAGATACCAGCACGCCACTGACCGGTACGGTTCCCACGGCTTTGCGATCTTCGTCATCACTTCTGGCTTGGGCATCTTGCGCTTCTTGTACAGTCTTTTGATCGCCAGCCGGATACCGTAGTCACCGGTGGGCAGTACATTGGGGCGCCGCAGGGCGAACATCAGAAACATATGTGCAGTCCACACGCCGACGCCTTTGACCTGGGTCAGGTGCTTGATGACTTCGTCATCGCTCATTTTGGGTAGGCGTGTAAAGTCGAGTTCTCCGCGGGACGCTCGTCCGGCCATGTCTTTGAGGTATGACGATTTCTGTCTGGACAATCCCGCCGAGCGCAACTGGGCGTCAGTCAGTTTTAGTATCCCTTCCGGCGTGACCGGGTCTCCTGCCAGGGCAGCGAAGCGCTTGAAAATAGTTACTGCCGCTTTGCCATGCAGTTGCTGATAGACGACGGCCTCCGCCAGCGTGTGAAACTCCGGCGGGCTGTACCGCATGCGGTAAACGCCGGTGCGAACGATAACGTCGGAAAGTATGGGATCGGATTTCTTGAGATGGTTGATGGCCTTGCGCATGCCAATATTTTTGACGCGATTCAAGTGCCGGAGGATAGCAAACGTCAGTTTCCGAAATCTCAGGAAAGATACTGCACGGTCTGCCGGATCAAATCGGCCGTCCCCTGATAAGGATCGCCGGCATCGTCCCACTCCATCGAGCAATAACCTTTGTAGCCGCGCTGCTTCATGAAACCGAAAGTCTTTGCCATATCCACATGTACCGTGATGCCCTGGCTGTTGGTCTCAGAAGACTTCACATGCGAGATGCTGTAAGCCTTGCTGAACATGGCGTCGATTCCCCGGTAGGCGTAATCAGGGTCCTTCGCGGCCAGCGTATTGCCGAAGTCGGGCAAGGTGTGTAGCCACGGGCTGTTCACCTTCTCGACCAGCGAGACCAGAAAGAACGGGTCTTCGCTGACCGGATTGTCATTCTCGAGGGTGACCACGATGTTTTTAGCCGACGCGTAATCGGCGACTCTCGTCAGGCTCTCGGCGGTGCGATCCAGGTCCGGCTTCGAGTCTTTTGCTGAAGGAATATTCGTGCGAATGCACGGCGAACCGATGGCGACAGCGTTGTCCACCCACTTCTTGCTGAAGGCGATTGCCTGTTCGCGCTCGGCACGGTCCAGCGCGTAGGGGCTATGCTCGCCGTCCACCGCGATGTTCACCACCGTTGATTGCGCTTTTTCCACGGTGGCGCGAAACTGCTCAAGATATTTCGGATCAGTCGAAGGAAAGTGCGCCGACCAGGGCTCGATCTTATTGATCTGGAACTTCGCTACGGCAATGGGCAGCGAAGTCTTTCAGATCCATGGGCTTCGCCGCTTTGCAGTCTGCGCCGGCGATGAACTCCCGAAAAGGATACGAAGTGATCGCAATACGATCTCGCGGTTGCGACGGGAAATGCAGATCGGGAGCAGAACTGGCGTGGGCGAAGGCTGGGCCTAGCCACACTCCGGCCGTGGCGGTCGCGCATTGTCTCAGGAATCGTCTTCTGGTCGTCGGCAAGTTCGCCAGTCTAGCATGGTGAGAGCTTCGGATGACTTCCGGCACGCGGGCGAGGGCGCCCGCGCCACACGGACGTTTCACCGTTTACTATTGATCCATGATCACTATAGTTTCCGGGCTGCCTCGCTCCGGCACTTCACTCATGATGCAGATGCTGGCCGCTGGCGGCATGGGCATTCTCTCGGACGGCGAACGCCGGGCTGACGTCGACAACCCGCGAGGCTATCTCGAATGGGAACGCATCAAGCAGTTGCCCAAGGATCCGAGCTGCATTGCGGAGGCGGAAGGCAAGGCGGTGAAAGTGATCTCCCAACTTCTGCTTTCGCTTCCGGCACAGCATGAGTATCGCGTCATCTTCATGCAACGTCCTTTGCCGGAAGTAATGGCGTCCCAGGACGAGATGCTGCGCCGGCGCGGAAATTTCGATCCCGGGGAGGACAATTCCGTGGTGGCACGGGCGTTTCAGGACCATCTGTCCGACGTCTATGGCTGGCTCAACGGCAAACCTTACGTAAAGGTGAGCCGGGTGCAATATCACGCCGTGCTGCGCGAGCCCAAAGAGACCGCAGAGAACGTTGCAAAGTTTTTGGAAGTCCCGCTCGATGTCGAGGCCATGGCAAAGCAGGTAGACGGGACTCTGTACCGCCAGCGCCGCAAATAGTTGTGTGCTGATGTGACTTGGGTGGTATGTGTGGTCGCGGGCGACTCGCCCGCGAGAAGCTTCAAGTCTTGCCGGGTGGCAGCTGAAAACCGATCCCACGCTTCGACGGCCGCTCGGGAGCCATGAGTTCCTTGATGGCTTCAATGATGTCCTGGATCGCCGTGTCGTGGGTTTCCAAGCGGCGGTCCAATTCGTTAATCTTGGCGGCCAGCTGGCGGTTCTTGGCCAGCATTTCGCGCATGCGTACGAAAGCGCGGACGACAAAAACGCTCATCTCGATGGCGCGTTTTGAATTGAGTACAGTTGCCGCCATAATCGCACCGTGTTCAGTAAAGGCATAAGGTGGGTATCGGCGGCCACCATGCTTCTTACTTGAGATCACAATTTGTGATCTCAAGATTTCGTCCTCTTGGGTTGTAAGCTGGAACGTAAAATCCTCAGGAAATCGGTCCCGGTTGCGTTTTACCTGCTGGTTCAGCTGTCTGACTGAGACGCCGTAGAGCTCGGCAAGGTCGCTATCGAGGATGACCCGCTGGTGGCGAAAGAAAAGGATGCGCGATTCAACTGATATGGCGAGTTGGGACGGGCGTTTGGGCATCGGACTTCGGGAAAGTATACAGCTAGGTTTGAGGTCGCAAATTGCGACCTCAACATTCTTAAGTTCCTGTTTGAGGTTGCAATTTGTGACCTCAAAGATTTTATTAAGTCAGGAGTCTGACTAGGATTTCAGCCAGGCGGGCGAGGGCGCCCGCCCCACACCATCGAAACTAGGTGATGCTTACTTCGGTGTAGGTCCCGAACACTTCGCGCAGGGCTTCGCAGATTTCGCCGACCGTGGCATAGGCTCGCACCGCATCAATGATGTAAGGCATGGTGTTCGCCGGAGAGATGTCGCCGTTGGCGGACGATCGTGGTTCATGGGCTGCGGCTTTCTTCAAAGCGTCCAAACTCCGCTGCACTTCCTCGTTCGAGCGGCGTGCGCGCAAGGCTTTCAGTTTCGCCGACTGCTGCCGGGCCACGCTTTCGTCAATGTAGAGAGTGTGCGGCGGCTCTTCTTCGATTACAAATTCGTTCGCGCCCACGATGACTTTTTCTTTGGCTTCGGCGGCGCGCTGGTATTGGTACGAGGCCTCGGCGACTTCCTTCTGCGGATAGCCGCGCTCGATGGCTTTGACCATTCCGCCCATGGCGTCCAGCTTGCCGAAATAGTCGAAGGCGCCTTTTTCCATCGCGAGCGTCAAGTTTTCAAGAAAGTATGATCCGCCCAGAGGATCGACCGTCTGCGTCACTCCGGATTCGTAGGCGATGATCTGCTGCGTGCGCAACGCAATGCGCGCGGCATCCTCGGTGGGTAGCGCCAGGGCTTCGTCGTAAGAATCGGTATGAAGCGACTGAGTTCCACCGAGCACCGCAGCCATGGCTTGCAAAGCCACGCGGGCGATGTTGTTCATAGGTTGCTGCGCCGGCAGCGATACTCCCGCGGTCTGGGTGTGAAAGCGCAGCAGCCAGCTGCGTTGGTTCTTCGCTTTGAAACGGTCCTTCATCACCTGGTACCAGATCTTGCGGGCCGCTCGGTACTTCGCAATCTCCTCGAAGAAATCATTGTGGGCGTTGAAGAAAAAACTTAGCCGCGGACCGAAGTCATCGACATCGAGACCACGCCGCTGCGCCCACTCCACATATTCGACGCCGTCATACAGAGTGAACGCCAGCTCCTGCAGCGCGGTCGAGCCCGCTTCGCGGATGTGGTATCCGCTGATCGAAATGGTGTTGAACTTCGGCGTGAACCTGGAGCCGAATTCGAAGGTGTCCACCACCAGTCGCATCGAAGGCGCAGGCGGATAGATGTATTCCTTCTGCGCGATGTACTCCTTCAGGATGTCATTCTGCAGCGTTCCGGAAATTTTCTTCCAGTCCGCGCCCTGCTGTTCGGCCACCACCAGGTACATCGCCCACAGCACCGATGCGGGCGAGTTGATGGTCATCGAGACCGTGGTTTTTTCCAGATCGATGCCGCCGAACAGAATCTCCATGTCTTCGAGCGAATCGATGGCGACGCCGCACTTGCCCACTTCACCTTCGCTCGCCGCATGGTCAGAGTCGTAACCCATGAGCGTGGGGAGATCGAAGGCCACCGACAGTCCGCTGCCGCCGCTTTGCAGCAAATACTTGTAGCGCTGGTTGGTCTCTTCCGGCGAGGCGAAGCCGGAGAATTGCCGCATGGTGAAAAGTTTGCCGCGGTATCCGCTGGCATGAATGCCGCGGGTGAAGGGCGGCTGCCCGGGAAAGCCCAGATATTTTTCCGCGCTCCAGTCTTCGGGCAGATCGGCTTGCGTGTAGAGGCGGCGAACCGGAGTGCCTGAGATCGT
The DNA here is from genome assembly GCA_963812835.1 of Terriglobia bacterium. GTDB lineage: Bacteria > Acidobacteriota > Terriglobia > Terriglobales > Acidobacteriaceae > JAIQFF01. The sequence continues at coordinate 1,420,594 of CAWEWN010000002.1, read as the reverse complement.
GGTGAAGCGGGCGTGGCCGTGCTCGTCGCGATTGGTTCCGGTGTTTGCGCCGATCGGCTTCTCCGGCGCTTTTTCCAGGGTCGGAAGAAGAGTTTTTTCCGCCCACTCTTTTTCGCCTGGGGAAGGATGGCGCCCGTCGAACACGTCGGCAATCGGGATTTTCCGCGACTGGCGGCTTGGAAGGCTTCTTATCGGGCATGGATGACCGCGCCTGCTTCGATCATAGAAGAGGGTAGTGCGGCGGGCAAGGTACTGATGTACCTGTGTGGGGCGGACACTCCTGTCCGCCGCCTTTGACTTTGGGTTTGGTTTGGGACGCGGTTGCCCGGTGGCTAGTTCTGAAACCTACAGCCAGATCTAAGTCAAAAGCGGCGGACAAGAGTGTCCGCCCCACACATTGGTTCGTTCAGGGTCCGACTACTGGCGGGCTCGGTGGTCCGTCGTCGGTCTTCTCGGCTTCTGGCTCAGGCGCGACGGGAGGAAGTACGTTGGCCTGGGTGAGTTCGACGCCGTCGCTGCCCAAGGCCCGTGACGTCACCGTCAGGCCTGACTGTTTGCGCAACTCTCGCAGAATGTCCTGCCGGTCGTGGCCGGCGTACTCGCGGGCAAAGCGGGTCAAGGCCTCGGTCAGAATATCGTGGTGATGCAGCGTCTCCAAGCCGGGCTCGCGCGTGATGTTCAGCCACAACCGGTGGACCAGATGGACATCCTCGGTCTTCAACGACGGCGTGTGCGGGCCGATGTGGAAGGTATCAACTTTGAGGTCGGGGTAAACAACCTGGAAAATAAATTGCCGCTTGGGCTCGGGCATCGCTTCCCAGGCGTGACCCAGATAGAAAGCCTGCTCCTGGGCGCTCATCTTGCTCGACAGCCCTGAGACCACCGCGGAAGCTTCCAGATTATTGGCGGTCTGAACAATCGCCGACCAGGGGTCGCGGGCCGGCACCACCAGCAGCGATACGTGCTTGCCAAAACCTTCCGCCACCGACACCGCGCGGGTAAACAACTGCTGCTCGTAGTCGCTGAAGATCTGCTCCGTCGAAAGATCGTAGGCGGCGGAGCCGAACTGGCTCACCCGCGCGGACATGACGACGATGTCCTGCTCCTTGGTATCGATGCGCTCCAGCGCCCACTTCAGGTGGTTCAGCGTGTTGTAATCGCGGACCGTCACCATCACATTCCCGGCACGGATCCCCAGGCCGGTGCGCTCCACCGTATCGCTTTGCAGCAGCTGGAAGTGTTCCTTCATGTGCTGCTCGGCGAGGGCGTGCTTGCTCCGGTTCAGCCGCTCGGAAACAGTGAAGATCAGGAAAAACGCGCCCGCAAAAGCCAGGCCGGCGATGGTGGCGATCGACTTCGTGAACAGGTTCAGGATGGCAGTGCAGAGCAGCACCAGAAAAACTGAGAAGAGTCCCACCGGCAACTCGTGGCCGGCGATCGTGATGTTGGGCGGGACCTTCCATCCCCGCTCGCCCTTGTACTTGATGCGCAGCACCAGCATGGCCAGGCTGTTGAAAGTGAAACTCCAGATCACTCCGAAGGCGTAGGCCTCGCCCAGCAGATACACATTGCCGCGGCTCACCAGGATGGTAAAAATTTGGAGTATTACCACCAGGTTCACGATCCGGTAGGTGGTACCGAAGCGCGGATGCGGCTGCCGGAACCAATCGGTAAGGACGCCGTCTTCCGAAATGCGGTTGAGCACTCCGTTGGAACCGATGATCGCGGTGTTGACCGCGCCCGACAGAATCAGAAAACCCACCACCACCACGAACGCGCGGAAAGCCAGCCGCAGCAGCAGGGGCCCGTATTGATACATGGCCAGCCCGGCGATGAGGTTGTCCTTGTAAACCGGGACCCGCACCGAGTCCGGAATAATCATCACGAACAGCAGCGCCGTGAGCCCGGTAAAAACAAAACTGTAGACCGCGATGATGATGGCTGCCCGCTTCAGGTTCTTCAGCTTGGGATGGGCCAGCTCGCGGTTGACCTGGGCCAGAGATTCCTCGCCGCTCATGGCCAGCACGGAATGTCCGAAGGCGATCAGGATGCCGAGAATGGCGAACTTGGAGGCGAGTCCGTGCGCCAGGTCGGTGTGTTTTAAAAAGCCGAGCGCTTCGGCGCTGAATTTCAGACTGTCGGCGGTGGGCAGCGGCACCGATTGGTATCCCTGCTTCAGCAAGGTAATCGCCGACCAGCCCAGAAGAATGACCACCATCACCGTGGTGATCTGCATTACCCGCAAGGCCTTCTCGCTCGATTCCTGGATGCCCTTGGTGTTCTGCCACCAGAAGTAAACGGTCACGATCAGGGCGAAGATGACGGAAGTCCAGTTCACGTCGACGTGGGGCGTGCCGTGAAACATGTTGTGCAGGGCACGCGGGACCCAGCCGTGGGCCTCGGCGGTGGCAAAGGTGTCGTTGATCAGTCCGGCGATGTATTGGCCGGCCGAAACACCCGAAATCGGGCCCGGTCAGGATGTAGTCGAACATCAGGGCCGACACGCTGATCTTGGCCAGAGTTCCGCCCAGCGCCTCTTTGACGACGCGGTAGACGCCCCCGCGGACGAACATGGAGCAGCTTTCCACGTAAACCGCGCGCACCGCGAACGAGAACAGCATCACGGCCACGATGAACCAGGGGGCTGATTTTCCGATGGCCTGCTCGGCGATACCCGCGGCATAAAAGGCGGAAGACCCGAGGTCGTTCAACACGATGGCGGCCGCTCGCCAATACGAGATGAACGTCAGCATCACCGAGGTGGCGACCACGATGCGAACGCGGCTACTGGTTGAGTCTGCGGGATGTGGAGGAGATGCCATTACGAGGCGGGCTAGCTGGCCTGCGGACCGTAATCGTCGCCATCCGGCGGCGAGTCATAAACGATGCTTATGAACTGTAGCAGAAGAATTCTATCCTTGAGGAGAGGCCCTGTTAAAGCGCTCCACATCTTAGCCCAAAGGGCAGGCGTGGTATGGATCGAAAAATTGAATATGCTCAATCGCCGGAAGCGGACATCGGACCTCGGACTTCAGACCTTGGACTTCGGACCTCAGGCATCGGCTTCTAAGCCTCAACCCGAGTTCGGACGTTGTTCATGAGTGCCGGTATCCGAGGCCTGAGGTCTGACGTCCGAGGTCCGACGTCCGAGGTCTGAGGTCTGACGTCCGCACTTTGCTATGCTGGCAGCTTGTTGCGAATTCACAAAAGCGCGTGGCTGCTGGCCCTGCTTTCGGCCGTCCTGCAGATATTGGTCTTCCCTTTGCCCAACTTGTACTTTCTGGGATGGGCAGCCGTCGCTCCCCTGCTGATCGCCCTCTTGCGGGCCCGCGAGCCCGACACACTGCAACTCCTGGCGGGAGTCAAGCTGCGGCCGGCGACGCCGGGTCAGGCTTTTCTTCTGGCGTATGCCTGCGGCATCCTCTGGTACGCCGGAACTTGCTACTGGATCTTCAACACCATGCGTCAGTACGGAGGCGTGGGCACGCTGGCCGCCGCCGGGCTGCTGTTTCTTTTCTGTCTCTATCTTGCGATCTATCACGGCGTCTTCGGCTTGCTGATCAGTCTTCTCGCGAGTCCGGGCAAGGGTGATGGGACCAATCCTTTCGATCGCCGGGCCCTGCTTCTGGCTCCATTCGTCTGGGTCGCGGTGGAGCTGGCGCGCACTCGCATCACTGGATTTCCCTGGAACCTGCTGGGCATCTCTCAGGTCGACAACATCCCGCTCGCCCACATCTCCACGCTGACCGGCGTGTACGGCCTGTCTTTCGAAATCATGGTGGTCAACACCGCGCTGGCCGCCGCTTTCGCGCTGCGCACGGAAAGAGGCCAGCGCAGCCGGCGCAAACCGCTTCTGCTGGCTTCGGCCGCCGCAGTCGTTGTGCTGCAAGCCGGAAGGCTGATCAGTCCGCCCGCTCGTGCCCACGGACCACACTGCCCGCCTGGTGCAGCAGAATATCCCCGTCCTGCAGGGAGGCGACTGGACCAAGGAATATTTCGAGGGCACGCTGCGGGACTTAAGCCGAATCAGTCTGCTTGGGCCCAGCTCGAATGCTGTTGGTCAGAATCAGCCGCCAGCTCCGTCGGTGCACCCAGATCTGATCGTCTGGCCTGAGTCGCCCGCGCCTTTCTATACCACCGACCCCGTATTTCGGGAGACGGTCAGCAACATCGCTCGCGAAGCCCAAACCTGGGTGCTGGTGGGAAGCCTGGGTATCCTCAACGCCGGCGCAACGCCGGAACACGTTACCAAGCTGTACAACTCCGGAAGCCTGGTCAACCCGGCCGGCGAGTGGGGCGAGCGCTACAACAAGATGCACCTGGTCCCCTTCGGCGAGTATGTGCCGTTCAAGCGTGTGTTCGGTTTTGCCGGCGGCCTGACCAAGGAAGTCGGCGATTTCTCTCCCGGCACCTCGCGTGCGGCGCTGCAGGCGGGCAGCAAGCTCGGTGTCTTCATCTGCTACGAATCCATCTTCCCCGATGAAATCCGTCAACTCGCTGCCAATGGCGCCGAAGTTTTCGTGAACATCTCGAACGACGGCTGGTACGGCGACAGCGGGGCCTATGCCCAGCATCTGAAGCAGGCACGCATGCGCGCCGTCGAAAATGACCGCTGGCTGCTGCGCGACACCAATACCGGTGTCACCGCGGCGATCGACCCGTACGGAAGAGTCGTCTCCAGCATCCCCCGCAAGGTCCGGGACGCCCTCGATGCCCACTACGCCATCACCAACGTAACCACGTTCTACACCCGTCACGGTGATTGGTTTGCTTACCTGTGTGCGATAATTTCTGTAGCGGGACTGCTGCCCAATTTTCAGTTCCGCGCCAGGACAGAATCTAGCCATGAATGAAGAGCTTGAACACGAATACGCCGGCCTGAAGGACCAAGTCCGCGATCTTCGGGAGTACCTTTGACGCCGGCAAGCCTCGTGAACAGCTAGCCGAAGTCGAGAAACAGGCGGCCGACCCGGGCCTTTGGTCGAACCCACAAAAGTCCCAGCAGGTCATGCGGCAGAAGAAGCGCCTGGAAAATGTGCTGGCGACCGAGGTTGACCTGGTCCGGCGCGGCGATGACATATCCGCCTACTTCGATCTGGGCCGTGAAGGCGAAAATGTCGAAGCCGATCTGCGGCGCGAGATTGATGCACTGCGGAACCTGGTTGATCGCATCGAGACCGAGAGCCTGCTCGCGGGCGAAAACGACGGCCGCAACGCGATTGTGACCATTCATCCCGGGGCGGGCGGAACGGAATCGCAGGACTGGGCCGACATGCTGCTGCGTATGTATCTTCGCTGGGCGGAACGGCGCGGCTTCCCGACCGTTCTCTACGACTACCAGCCGGGCGAAGAAGCCGGACTTAAATCCGCGACCTTTGCGGTGAATGGCGAGTACGCCTTCGGACTGCTGACCAGCGAGATTGGCGTCCACCGCCTGGTGCGCATTTCTCCCTTCGACCAGGCCAAGCGCCGCCATACTTCATTTGCCAGCGTTTACGTTTCGCCTGAAATCGATGACAGCATTGAAATCGTGATCAAGCCGGAAGAGTTGCGCGTGGACACGTACCGTTCCAGCGGCAAGGGCGGTCAGCACGTGAACACCACCGACTCGGCCGTGCGCATCACCCACATTCCCACGGGACTGGTGGCCAGTTGCCAGAACGAACGTTCGCAGCACAAGAACCGCGAACGCGCCATGAGCATGCTGAAATCCAAGCTGTATGAATTCGAACTGGAGAAACAGCGCGAAGTCACGCGCAAGATTGAAGACTCCAAGCTCGACATTGACTTCGGCTCGCAGATCCGTTCGTACGTCTTGCAGCCCTATCGCATGATCAAAGACCATCGCACCAAGATGGAAGTGGGCGACGTGGACCGGGTGCTGGACGGCGATATTGATCCTTTTATCCGCGCCTACTTGCGAATGCGGCGCGGCGAAAAGCAAAGCGTCAACAAAGCTCAGTAGACAAGGCACAACAGGAGGAGTTCGGCAATATGGCTCGCATGGTCGATCTAATCCGCGCGTCGGCGGTGCCGTCGAACCTGGTGCAGTCTGCCGCCAAGGGGTCGCTCTCGGTTCCTCCCCTGGAGATGATCGAGATCCTGGTCCATCTGGCGGTCCACAACAGGGTTTTCAGCGAGCAGGCCCAACTCACGCTCGCCGGTTGGGACGAAGCTGCATCACGGGCGGCGGCCAGTGATCCGAAGACACCCAAAGAAGTCCTGGACTACATGATCTCTCCGAAAAACCTGCGGCCGGCGCTGCTGCCCGCGCTGCTGGCGAACCCGTCGGTATCGGAAGAATCGTTGATTGAAATGGCGCCGCGTGCGGGACGCGATGTGGTCGACTTGATGTTGAAGAGCGAGCGGGTCAATGATTCTCTCGCCATTCTGAAGGCGCTGTTCTCGAATCACAATCTGAGTGGAATCCAATCGGAGAGCATTCGGATCAAGATCGAGCCCCCGGCTCCCGTCGTAGTTCCCGAGGTCAAACAGCCCGAAGGCGAAGCTCCCGAAGTTGAAGCTGCCGAGGTCGAACCGCCCGCCGAGGCAACTGAAACTCCGGAAGAAGTGTTTCAGGATGCGCCCGGAGACGTGGTCCGCGAAGGCGAAGAAGTGCTCGACGAAGGCGTAATGGCCTATATGTCGGAGCACGCGAATGAGATCGCGGCCGAGGCTGACCATGGCTATCAGCCGATCGGCGGCGTTCACGAAGAATTCTCAGGGGCGGCCGAGCCCGTAGCCGCGGAGGCTGCCACTGCCACCGCATCCAGCGGCAGCGGGGCGGGAGCAGCCGCCAAGAAGGCGCTTTCCAAGAAGGGCAAACTGTCCCCCAAGGAAGAACGGGGGAGCGCGTTGCAGAAAATTGCCAAGCTGGACATCAAGGGCCGCATTCAGCTGGCCATGAAAGGCTCGAAGGAAGAGCGCTCGCTGCTTATCCGCGACGGCACCAAGATCGTGGCCCTGGCCGTCCTGGAATCGCCCAAGGTCAGCGATGGCGAAGTGGAGAGATTTGCCAGCCAGAAAAATGTTCTGGAAGCCGTGCTTCGCGGCATCCCGATGAAGCGACGCTTCGCCAAAAACTACGCAGTCGTGCGCAACCTGGTGTTCAATCCGCGCACCCCGTTGGATCTTTCACTCACCCTCATGAAGAACATGCTGGTCGGCGATCTTCGCAACCTTTCCGGCAACAAAGAGATCTCCGATACGGTCCGCAAGCTGGCCACGAAGATGTTCAAGCAAAAGATAGAGAGCAACAACAAGCGCTGACCACGAATAGGATTTGTCATTCCGAGCGCGGCCTTATCGCGCGAGGAATCTGCTTTTTTGGATCAGCAAACAGATTCCTCACCGATAAATCGGTTCGGAATGACAAGGGTTTAAGAGTAGGGGACCCCCGAAAGTCACCCGCTGCCGACTCGCGGGTCTCGACTGGCTTTCCCGACAGCCGTCGCACTACAATCTCCTGCATGGCTTCCTTGCCGGAGTCTGATCCCGTTACGGATTTGCTCAAGCGCTCCCGAACCATCGCGGTCGTGGGGCTCTCGAACAGCCCGATGCGTCCCAGTCACGGGGTGTCAGCGTACATGCAGTCGCACGGTTATCGCATCATTCCAGTCAATCCGAAGATCCGGGGCTCGTTGGGCGAGAAAGCGTACGGGTCTTTGCTTGAGGTGCCGGAAAAAATTGACGTCGTAAATATCTTTCGGCGGTCCGAGTTCGTGGAAGAAGTTGTGGACCAGGCGATCCGACTGAAGGTGCCCGTGATCTGGATGCAAGAGGGAGTGGTTCACGAGAACGCGGCACAAAAAGCCCGAGCGGCCGGCATCTTCGTGATCATGGATCGCTGCATCCTGAAAGAACACCGCGCCCGCTTCGGGTAAGTCCCGCCGCTGCCAGGGCATCTAACCACGATGGACCACTGAAGGAAATCCAGAAGCCGAGCATGGGATTTCCTTCGTGGTACTTCGTGTCCTTTGTGGTTATATGCTCTTTACGCCTTCACGTAAATGACCGTGGCGTCGTCATGCAAGCCTTCGCCGTTCGCGAAGGCCCGGACATCCGCCAGGATGCTCTCCGCGCATGCTCCCGGTTGCAGCACATGGTCACGCATCCGCTCGGCCCCGTACTCTTCGTCAGAACCGCCGGTCGCTTCTGTAATTCCGTCGCTGTAGAAAACCAGCTGCGAGCCTTTGGAAAGATGCACCCGGCTCTCGGAGAATTCCCCGGTGCCGAGTCCCAGCGGCATGCCGCGTTCGCTGTCCAGGAAGCGCGCGCCGTTGCTCATCCACCAGCAGCGGCCGCGAGATGTCCGGCGCTCGAAAAAGTCAACTCCCGGGTCGATGGATTGAGCACCGCCAGCAGCATGGTGACGAATTTGCCGGAGGGAAAATCCTCCACCAGCAGGCGATTCAGGCGAGTCAGCACTTCTCCCGGACCGCTGCAGGTCTGCGCCAGCGAACGCAACATGCCGCGAGTGGCGGACATCAGCAGAGCGGCCGCGGTTCCCTTTCCCGAAACATCGGCCAGCACCAGGCCCCAGCAGCCATCGTCGAACGAAATGAAGTCGTACCAGTCGCCGCCCACGGCCCCGGCCGGAATCGACAGGCCGGAAACCGCGAAGCCGGGAATATACGGAGAACTCTTGGGCAACAACGCTTCCTGGATGGCGCGCGCTTCGCTGGCCTCCGCGCTCATCTTCTGCCGTTGGTGCCGTTCATGCTGAAAGCGGCGGGCATTGTGTACCGCGACCGCGACGTGTTCGCACAATCCCTGCAACCATCGCAGATGCTCGCGCGTGAACGCATCCAGTTCGTGATGCGAAGCCGCGAACACGCCCACCAGCCGGCCGTCCACTAGTAGAGGAATGGCCACTTCGGAGAGCGCAGCTTCCTCGCAGGCAATGTAGTAGGGATCCTTCCGCACATCGGGCGCGTAGCGCATCTGCCCGGTGGCCGCGACGTATCCGACCATTCCTTCCTTGCCTACCTTCGAGCCGTGATCCCTTGTTGTGCAGGGTGCAGCCATGAACGCCGGCCATCTCCAACTCGCCGCGCTCTTCGTCGTGCAGATAAATGGTGGCTTCCACGCAGCAGAATGCCGCAGCCACGTCGTCCACAATTTTGGCGATCAGCTCATCGAGATCGAGGATGGACGTAATTTTCTGCGACCACTTCTGCAATTTAAGCAGATGCTCGACCTGATCGAGTTGCACAGGGGGGACAGCGGCTGGCTCCGGAACAACGGTATGTGGGCTTGTGGCCATCTGGATCCAGCCTCCTTAATCTGATGTGAAAAAAGGAAAGAAGTTACACAGCTGTAGATGCTTCGGCTTAGGCGCCGGATTCTGTTTTCGGGGACCGGGAAACACCCTTTCTGGGCGCGCCGCCGTTTGATCTCTTCCAGCCGCTCCCGGATGCGCTTTTCCACCCCTTCGCTGGTGGGCCGGTAGTAGACCCGGTCGGTCAGATTGTCGGGTAGACACTGCATGTCAGCCACTTTGTCTTCGAGATCGTGGGCGTACTGGTAACCCTGCCCATATCCCAGCCCTCTCATCAGACCGGTAGGCGCGTTGCGCAGATGGAGAGGGACCGGTTCGGCCGCGGTGCGTTCCACGTCGCCCTGAATTTCGCCGTAGGCGATGTAGAGCGCATTCGACTTCGGCGCCACGGATAAATAGACCACGGCCTGCGCCAGCGCCAGGTTCCCTTCCGGCATGCCGAGAAAATCCACGGCGTCGCGCGCAGCCATGCATTGCGACAGCGCGTTGGGATCTGCCAGGCCGATGTCCTCTACCGCCATCCGCACCACTCGGCGTGCGATGTAGAGTGGATCTTCGCCGGCTTCGAGCATGCGGCCCAGCCAATAGAGCGCCGCATCGGGATCGCTGTTACGCACCGATTTGTGCAGCGCGGAAATAAGGTTGTAATGCTCTTCACCGGCTTTGTCGTAACGCAATACTCGCTTTTGCAGGGCGTCCTGGACCAGTTCGTCGGAAATTTCAGCGCCGACTTCTTTGGCATCGCGCCCTCGCGCCAGCGATGCGGCCACTTCCAGAACGTTGTAGGCGCTGCGGGCGTCGCCACTGGAATAGGCGGCGATTTTTTTCAAGACATCGTCTGAGGCCCGCAACTTCATTGCGCCCAGGCCACGTTCTTCGTCCGACAGAGCGCGCCTCAGCAACTCGACAATCTGTTCTTCCGTAAGCGGCTTTAATACGTACACCCGGCTGCGTGAGAGCAACGCGGAAATAATTTCGAACGAGGGATTCTCCGTAGTCGCGCCAATCAGCCGGATATTGCCCTTCTCCACGTGAGGAAGGAATGCATCCTGCTGGGCTTTGTTGAAGCGATGGATCTCGTCGATAAAGACAATCGTCCGCGTGCCGTATTGCTTGGCGCGCTCGGCGTCAGCCATCACTTGCTTGATTTCCTTGATCCCGGTAAGCACGGCGGAGAACTCGACGAACTCGGCCTTGGTGAGACGCGCGATGATCTGCGCCAGGGTAGTTTTGCCGGTGCCGGGCGGTCCCCAGAAAATGAGAGAGCCGATGTCATCGCGCTCAATCTGGGTGCGCAGCGGCTTGCCCGGCCCGACCAGGTGTTCCTGCCCGACAAATTCGTCCAGCGTGCGTGGACGCATGCGGTCGGCGAGCGGACGAGTGCGATCCCCAGGATTGTCGCCGCTCGGGATGGTTTGGAACAGGCTCATGCAAATCAATTCACCACAGAGGCACAGAGGCACGGAGGAAATCAGGGATTTCTAAACCTTGGTCTTCTTCGTGTGTCTCTGTGCCTCCGTGGTGATTTCACTGCTTTTGCCTCATTACTTCGTACAACACGATGCTCGTCGCGACGCCCACGTTCAGCGATTCCACCTGCGGCGCTTGCGGGATGGCCACTACTTCATCCATCTCTTTGATGAGATCGCGGGACAATCCGGCGCCTTCGCTGCCAATAAAGATTGCCAGCGGCCCAGATAGCTTTGCCTGATCGAGCGGCGTTCCTTTGTGCGAGGCGGTAGCGACCATTCGCATGCCATGCTGTTTCATGAGGCCTATAGCGTCAGACAGTTTCGTGCGCGCCACCGGCAGCCGGAATACCGAACCTGCTGAAGCTCGCACGACTTTAGGATTGAACGGGCTGACCGTTCCCTCACCGAGCAGCACTCCGCCGGCGCCGAAGGCCTCCGCTGAGCGCAGGATCGTCCCCAGATTTCCCGGGGTCCTGCACTCCAGCAATGGCCAGCAGGGGGCCGGCTTCGGATTTGGCCAGCACATCTTCGAGTGAGAATTCCTTCCAGCGCACCAACGCGGCCACACCCTGGGGCGTCGTCGCTGGGAACGGCGCTGGCAAACAGCTTGTCTGGCAACAGGAGCGTCTCGACCTGGGCACCGAGCTGGGAGAGCAGTTTTTCCGCCCGCGTCGCCGCCGACTCGCTGAAGAAGACCGTCCGAAACCGCAGGCCGCTGCGAATGGCTTCATCCAGGATGCGGAAACCTTCAATGGCGCAGTAGCCGTCCGAGGTCAGCTCGCCGCGGGCAAAGGCCTGGCGCAGTTCTTTCACCTGGGCATTGTGCCGTCCCTCGATGCGGCGCAAGCGGGCATTCGCCTTGTGGCCGCCAGTGGATGTCTTTTCCTTCATGTTCGCGCCATTCGCCAGAATCATACATGTTCCTGACAGTAGCGCCGGCGTCCCGCCGGCTGTCCGGAGGGCGTCTCGCCCTCCGTTGTTGAAATCTTCTTCGAGACAAGCACACTGGCCGGCGTGGCCCTCCCATCGGGCGGGCGGGACGCCGACGCCGCAATGCTCGGCTTTCGGCGCTTTCCCATGTTATGTTAGCTCTCGCGATTTCAACACTCGGGACGGGAAGGGACAATCTGGAGTGCGTGTAGAAATTGTCAAGATCAACTGCGACAACCCGGAAGCGTCACTCATTCGCTATGCGGCGGACCAGATCCGCGCCGGCGAAGTACTCGGCATGCCCACCGACACTTTTTACGGACTGGCGGCCGATCCTTTTAACCTGCGCGCCGTAGACCGCGTCTACGACATCAAGTCGCGCTCCCGGCACAAACCCCTTTCCCTGCTGATCGCCGACGTGGACCAGGCCGAACAACTGGCCCAGCCTCTGCCGGAAGAATTCTATGCCCTGGCGCGGCGCTTCTGGCCCGGACCGCTGACCATCATCGTGAAAGCCTCTTCACGCCTTCCCCTGAAAGTGACAGCCAACACCGGCAACGTCGCCCTGCGGGTTCCCAAGGCCCCGATTCCGCTGGCGGTCGTGCAGGCGGCGCAGATTCCGATCACCGCCACCTCCGCCAACCTCAGCGGCGAATCCGAGTGCACGACGGCGCTTGCGGTACGCGACCAGCTGCAGGACCGCATCGCGATCATCGTCGATGGCGGCACCTCGCCCCGCGAAGTGGCCTCGACCATCATTGACCTCACCGACGAAGAAGCGCGCTGGCGCATCATGCGGGAAGGCGCCATTCCGTCTCAGGAGATTTCCGAGTTTTTCGCGCAAGGATGAAGCCAGTACAAGGACGAACCGAAAACTAGGATGAACCGAAAGGACGATCGGCGGCCCAACCCCTGGCCCCTGTGGGTGGTGGCGCTGGCGGCGGCGACGGTCGCGGCCTTTCTCGGGACCACCAGCGTCCGCATCGTGCACGAAGCCGGCCTGCAGCAAGTTCATCCCGCCGACGCAATCGTCGTCTTCGGCGCAGCCGAGTACGCCGGACGCCCATCGCCTGTGTTCCGCGCCCGCCTCGATCACGCCTACGATCTGTTCCAACGCGGCGCAGCTCCCGTAGTCATCACAACCGGAGGATCAGGCGCCGACCCGACGTTCAGCGAAGGTGGAGTGGGCCACGACTACCTGATGCATCGCGGCATTCCCGAATCCAAACTGATCGCCGAGACCCAGGGCTCCGACACCGCATCCTCCGCCGAACGCGTTGCCGTAATCATGAATGCCAACCGGATGCACAGCTGCGTGGCCGTCAGCGACGAATACCACGTCTTCCGCATTCGCAAATTGCTCGAGCATGAAGGCGTGCAAGTGTATGTGGCGCCGCGCCCCGACTCTCGCCCGCGATCAGCCTGGCAGCGAGGTTTGGCAGTGCTGCGCGAAGCCGCCAGTTATTTTGTGTGGAAGTTAAACATACCGGTGTAGCCTTTCATCCTCAGGGGAGCGCTTTGGCAGTGCTGCCAAAACCTTGAGCGTACTGCGTGGAGGCTGAACACTCCCGCGCAGCGGTCATCCTGAGCGGAGCGGAAAGTTCGCGAAGCGAACTCTCCGCGGAGTCGAAGGACCCCTATAGCTATCTGTACGCGGAAAAGCTTTGGAGTTTCAGCTCCCATCTTGAACGAATCTCTAGAATCCACCGCTCCCCGCGCCCTCTACCCTCATAGGGGTCCTTCGACTCCAAAGCTGCTTCACTTCGCGAAGCAGTTTCTCCGCTCAGGATGACAGCCATCCCATCTTTTTCCTCAACTCCGTAATGTGGGCCACGTGATGCCGTCCGTGCCACGAATACAGCGCCAGGTTCTTTTCCAGCGGCATGGTCCCCAGTTCCGGATGATTGAAGACCCGCTTCCAATCCTGCGGTTCGAGCGAACGCAACAGGCGTACCCAGCGGTCGTGTAGCGAATCGAGCAGCGCCAGCGAAACCTCCAGCGGAGTGGACTGCACATCCCCAAGCTTTGCCCAACGATCTTCCATGTACGGCTTGATGGTCGGCGCATCCTCGGTGAGCGCCAGTTTGAAACGGATGTACGCGTTCATGTGGCTCTCCGGCACATGGTGGGTGACCTGTCGCACTGTCCATCCACCATCGCGGTAGGGCGTCTCGATTTGCTGGGGCGACAACCCGTGCACGGCCGCGCGCAAGGCCGCCGGAGTCCCCTCGATGTTTGCGATCAGTTTCTGACGCTGTTGCTCGTCCGGAGGACCGTCGTATGAAAATTTTCCGATGGGATAACGTGGATCAATCATCTGTGCCTCCTCGAGTTCTCGCGGGCGAGGGCGCCCGCGCCACACGAAAGGAAACGCGAAAACGTTGAGAAAAGCAATGAAAGAACGGAGCGCGAGGAAAGTTTTAAAGACAGATGGTGTTTAGAAATGTGGTCTGGAAACCAGAAACTGGAAACTCTTCCTAGTGCACCAAGGCAAGAATCCGCACCGGAGCGGTCGATCCGCCCGCTACTTTTGCAGGAGCCACCATGGCGACGGCACCGTTGGCGGGCATGCGGTCGAGGTTGGCCACATTGGTCAGAAGATAGAGCCCATGCTCCGAAGCATATTGAGCCACGGCAGACTTTCTGGCTGACCCGCGATCGAGATCAGCGGTATCGATACCCAGCCCGAGAGCGTTACGTCCTTCAGCCAGGAAGCGGGCGGCGTCTTTCGAGTATCCCGGGAAATGCGCGAGCCCTGTGCCGTCGGCATTGCGGTAGCTTCTGACGGAGTTCCAGCGCGAACCCCATCCTGTGCGGGCGATTATGACCGCGCCCAAGGGAATCTGTCCGTTGGCCTGCTCCCAGCGTGCGATGTCCTGCACGGAAATTTCATAGTCGGGATTGCTATCTGCGTCGGCGCTGACATCGAGCACGACCAGCGGCCCGATCAGGCGGCCGGCTGGAATCTGGTCGACGGTCCACATGCCGGGAGTTAATCGCGCGGGAGCATCGATGCGAGTAGCAAACTGCTTTGAGGCCTGGGTTTGAGGGACATGGCTTGCTGAGGCACGGAATTCTGAGCCTGACGATGGGAGCCGTTCCGACAAAGCCACGTTCTCGAGCCGATAGCCGTTTTTTTGGGGCTTTTCAAGGCCACTGGCCGGCAACGAATGAGTGAGATCTACGACCTCGCGAAAGCCACCAGGCTGGGCCGTCTCCGGACGTTTCTGGGCGAACAAAAACAGTGCCACGGCGAGCACCGAACCGATTACAAAGGTATGTATCCGCATTACTTCTAAACGTCTTTCGTCGCTTTTCAGGCCCCGCCGAGAAATTCTGGAAACCTAAGTTAAGCAGTGAGATGCGAGCACGATCACGCAAAGATGCTCTTAGAGATTTTCGCGCGGACGGCCACCCCCAGCAAGGTCCGTAAGTACATGACCGACTGGGGTAAATCACGGAATAACCGGGCGAATACCTGCTGTTCGGTGGAGCAGGGTTTCAGCCCCGAATCACTCAAGATGGGCTTTAGCCACCGAAGGACCTAATCAAGCTTTCCCGATGGGCTCAAGGCCCTTAAAGCTTGGACGTTCTATTCAGGCCTGAAGGCCTGCTCCACCCAAGAGCCCATAACTCAGGCCAACCAGAATGCAGCCAGCGCCGCTACGAGCGTGCTGAGAAAGTTTACCGAGTCGTTATTAACCAAGCGACGCCGCTCCAACCAGGCTCCCAGGAAACTGTCCGCGATCATGCCCAGAACGCCGGCGCCGGCCGAGATGGCCAGCCACGATCGCGGCACCAGTCCACAGAGGACGCATACGCTGCTCACAACTGCTGCGGCAATGATCCCGGCCAGGGTTCCGGCCACGCTCACGGCACCATCGGTCCCGGGAGGAACAACACTCCAGGAGGTGATCAGACGAGCCTTCGCGCTGAAGGCTTGGCCCAGTTCGCTCGAAACCGTATCCGCCGCGGCCTCCGAGAGTGCTGCCGCCACTGCCACCAGGAAAAACCCGCGACTATGGCTGAGGACAGATAGCGCAGCGCAAGCCGTCGCAACCCCGAGATTTGCCAGCACCTGGGACGCCTTCCGGCCTTCTCGCCGTTCCGCAGTTCCCAATCTCTGTTTTTGCTGATAGCCGAGGCGGGTCGCAACCCACGTCAGCGCGAAGACGGTAATCAGCGCGACAAAGGCCCCTGGTCCGGCGCACAGGTAAAGCACCAGGCAACTGATCCCTCCCACAAGCGCGCCCGAGTTCGTGACTCCGCGCATCGCGCGAGCGAGCAAGGTGAAAGCGAGCGTGAGCAGAACCGCAAGGGCCCACTGTCCGGGGAAGGCAGTCACTTCGGAAAGTCGGGAGAGGCTGTCCACATTGGTCTCAGTTAAATCATGCGATGCAGCCTGAATCCCAGCCACCCACAAGGTATAGCGTAGAACTTTGGGCCATGCTACAGATAGGGCTTGGCTTTCGGATACCGGCGCTCACGAAGTGCATCAAAGTCTCCTGTGTAGTCTAAACTGCACTACGCTTGCGCCTACTCTGCTCTGGGGTGAACTTATGGCAGCTTCTGTCTGGTCGGGATATCTTACGTTCGGATTGATTTCGATGCCGGTGCGCCTTTTCTCCGGCGCGCGCAGCAGCGGCATCTCCTTCAACATGTTGCACCGCGACGACCTGCAGCGGGTCAAGCAACAATATTACTGTCCCGCAGACAATCGCGTGGTCGACCGCAGTGAAATCGTAAAGGGCTACGAGTTCCGCAAGGACGAATACGTGGTGATCGAGCCCGAAGAGATCAAAAAGATCGAGCCGCAGACCGCGAAGACGATGGAGATCCTCGAGTTCGTGAAGGCCAGCGAAGTCGACCCGGTGTTTTTCGAATCGTCGTACTACATGCTGCCGGAAGAGGCGGGACGCCGGCCGTACGGGCTGCTGACCAAGGCCCTGGAAGAAAGCGAGTACGTCGCCATCGCCAAGCTGACCATGCATAACCGCGAGTACACCGTGTTTCTGCGTCCCCATTCCGGTGGACTCATGCTTCACACCATGTACTACGCGGAAGAAGTTCGCCAGGTGGAAGGCTTCGGCGCACCCGATGTCGAACTGAAAGCCGCCGAAGTCAAAGTCGCTCACCAGTTGATCGAAGCCTTGTCCGCCGAATGGGACCCGGAGAAATATCACGACACCTTCCAGGAAAATGTGAAGAAGCTCATCGAGACCAAACTGGAAGGCGGCAAGATCACCGAAGTAGAAAAGCCGAAGAAGCTGGCCCCGGTTGTAGACCTGATGGCCGCCCTGAAACAAAGCCTGGCCGAAATGGAAGGAAAAAAGAAGCCGGCAGCGCCCGCACTCGCCGCCGAGGGAAAGCGATCGAGAGGGAAGGCGTAGAGCAGCTCTTGGCTCTTAGCTCTTAGCTCTTAGCTCTTGGCTCTTAGCTCTTGGCTCTTGGCAGCGATCAACTTGAAGTTCCCTTCGTCTCTGCACGAAGATAATTCCGGTCAATCACACAGAGCAGCCTTTTAGCCTTCAACGGGCATCAGACTGAAAAGGCCAACAGCTAAGAGCTAAAGGCTAAGAGCTAATAGCTCGCCTCCGCTGGCGCATATTCCTACCAACCATTAAAATGGGAACTCTTTCATGGACAGTTCTGTCGGGGTGGGAATGACATTTTGGCGTGCTGCCCGCGTGCTGGGCATTTTGATTCTTGGCCTTCATTTGCGTCAGTTGCGGAGATCAATATCGTCCCGTCGCCATTCCCATCGTCCCGCCGCCACCTGATCCTCAGGCAGTTCATTTCGTACTGGTGTTCAGCGTCAACGGCGCCAATGATCCGGGTGCAAGCAGCCGCGTGGATATTTCCGGTGACACCAATATCGGCGTTGCCAAACTTGGGCTCGGGCCCGCCCATGCCACGCTGATCCCGAACGGCGCTCGAGTGTACGCCGCGAACACCCGCGAAGACTCGGTATCTTCCTATTCTCCGACACCGGGATCAGACGGGCACGATCGTGGCCACGACATCTCTCGCGGCGGGTTCGAACCCGATATTTGTCACGACCACGGAAGGCGGCACGGTTTATGTCGCAAACTTCGGGCTGGGAACGGTTGCAGCGATTTCGACTACTACCAATGTCGTCTTGAACCCGCTGATTACCGTGGGCACAAACCCTGTCGCGCTAGCGGAAACGCCGGACCAGAAAAAACTTTACGCCGTCAATCAGGGCGATGGCACCGTCACCCCGATCACGCTGGTGGATCGGACCACGGGCCCGGCCATTCTCACCGGTGCCGCTCCGGTCTGGGCGGTGGCGCGCTCTGACAGTGCGAGGATTTACGTTCTCAACAGCGGGAGCGGCACAGTTTCCGCCATCGACACGACGACCGACACCGTCCTCAGTTCGGTCTCCGTGGGCGTGGGCGCGAACTACATGGCGTATGACAGCAAGCAGAACCGCGTCTACGTCAACAATCCGACGGCCAGCACCGTGACCGCGCTGAATGTCGCCACGGATCCGCCGACTCTACTGTTCACGACTCCGGTAGCTCCTGGGCCGTCCAGCGTCGCTGTGCTGCCCGATGGCAGTCGCGCTTACGCTGTGAGTTCCACCAGGACCCCGCCCTGCACCTCTGATCCTTTGGACACACAGTTCTGCATCAGCTCCGTCGCTACCGTAATCAACGCCAGCGACGGCAGCGTTCGCAAGACCGTTCCACTGGAGCCCACGGTCAGCATTACGGCAGCCACGCAAACCGGCTCCAGCACGACTTACTCCTACACTCCCGTTGCTGGTCCCGCACTCCGGCCGGGGATGGAAATGGTGATCTCGGGCATGGCAGATGCCGGGAACAACGGGACCTTCACGCTGGCAGGGGTAAACGCCGGAAACTTCACCGTAGCCAATGCCATCGGAACAACAGCCGCAAGTCAGGCCGCAACTGGGGCCGTTGTGGTCGAGATTGCGACAGCGCCCCCCACCGGTTGTGACGTCACTGGTCTGGGCATGCCGGGCGGCGTCCTGGGTGGCGTGCGCTTTCGTTTCTCCGCTGCCGCTTCGGCCGACGGGACCAAAGTTGTCGTGGGCAAGTGTGATGCCGGAAGCACCACGATCCTCCGCACCTCGGATGACACCGCAGTGATCGACATGCCAGCCCCGCTAAGCACCGTCACTCCATCCAATGGCGGCAATGCCTTGCCGCAGAATCCTGTTTTTGTTCTGGCCGGACCGTAGAACGTCTGCGGGCGTTAAATCCTCTCGTGATGGCCTCAATGACCTTCGTGCAGGAGCATTAGGTGGAGTTCGCTTACCGGGCATTCCTCGAAGCCATAATATTGGTAGAAACTCGTGGCTTCGCCATCTATGGCGTGAACCAATACGGCGCGCGCACCAATCTGCTTCGATCCAGCCAGACATCGTTGAAGCGCGTTCTTAAGCAGAGCAGGGCCAATGCCGCGCTTTTGCTAGGGATTTATCAACGGCGAGTCGCGCCAGGAGAATGACGGGGATTGGATGTGCGGGTTGATACTTTGCAGCACGTTCCGAAGCGTCTTCTTTTCTCACGCTTGACGCGGACAGAGAATGTAGCCAACGACTCGATTTTCCTGATGAACGACATAGGTTCGAGTGGAATTTGCTTGTTGGCTCTGTAGCGCGTATCGCCTGAGCCATTCCCAGGGAGGATGTTTGCCGCAGTCGAACTTGCTCACACCGTGATCCTGCGTGAGCAGCTCCGCGGACAATTGCTCTGAGTGTTTCTCTATCAAGGAAATGGCCCAGCAGAAGCCACCGTTCATGTTCTGACGGGCCGAGAATCGCGACGGCATCCACATTTTTCGTGCGTGACTTCCTCCGCGTACGGACAATGTATGCCACCAATAGGACTGCGACGAACAGACCCACTGTCAAGTTTAGACGAGACTGTATCGGTTTTTGGTTTAATTGTCCTTTCGGGAACTGGAAAAGCTCGCCCAGCCGAAAGCTATGTCCGCAGTCCGAGGTCTGAGATTCGAAGGCCGACTTACCTTGCCGCTGCCGCTGTCTGGGTATTCTCGTTGTAGCGCAGCGCGATATTCATGAAGACATTTCCCCGGGCTGTTTCGCAGCAGATGACCAGCGCTTCGGTGTCTTCGGTGGTGGTGGGACCGTGGTCGGAGGTATGCAGGAGTGGGGGATGCACGCGGAAATGGAAACCCTGGTCGTTCAACGTGGTGACGGCATTTCCGGTCACCTGGTTGGCCAATTCACAAACCGTTTCCCGTATAAGGTCATCGGACTCGGGCAGTTCGGCGCCGGCGAAATAGCTGGCGATACGCAGCGCAGTCTCGGGATCGAGGTCGAACACAATTCGGCCTTCGATGTCGCCCGTGATCGCAACCAGCGCGGCCACACCTTTGCGCCGGTAAGCCTCCTGCTCCATGCTCAGGTTCCCGATGGACATGGGGGATTGCAGGCCCTGGGCCAGGACGGCGTCCGCCGCGTTGATGAACGGCTGGATCAGTTCCATCTTCATAGATCAGGCTCCCGCGCCTGCTGCACTGGCTACCGCACCATCCTCACCCAGCACGTACTTGATGACTTCATACAGGACTTCCGGCTTGACCGGTTTCTGCACAAAGTGCCGAGCTCCGCGCTGCAGCGCGGCCACAATGTTTTCCTGATAGCCCACGGAAGACACCATGACGATGCGGGCCTCGGGATGCTGGGCCACGATTTTTTCGGCCGCTTCAATGCCTTCCATCTGCGGCATGGTGATGTCCATGAGCACGATGTCGGGATTGGTGCGGTCGTATTCGGTGATGGCGGTCATGCCGTCGCCGGCTTCCCCCGCCACCTGGCCACCAAAAGTCTCGACAATGCGCGCCAGGTTCTTGCGGGCGAAGACGGAGTCGTCCACCACCAGATAGCGGATCGGCTGACCGTCCTTGCTGCGTTTGATCGATGCAAACTGCTCCATAAATCCTCCTGCCTCATCTGCAAAAAATTGGACCGGACTGTTACTACGAAAAACTAATCACACACTGCAAAACTACTCCCGCCCTGCGCCTGCGGCTTTGCCACCTTCGCCGGGCTCGTTCCCAAATATGTTCTTGCGATCTGCCATGGCTTGGGCCTGCAAAGTATTGGCCAAAACATCCAGCCCGACCACACGGACCGCGAAGCCGCGATCTATAGCTGCTTTTGGCATGCCATAGACCACGCAAGACTCCTCACTCTGCGCGATCGTCATTCCGCCCACAGCCTTGACCGCGCCCATGCCCGAGGCTCCGTCGTCTCCCATTCCAGTCATCAGGACGGCGACGCCCTTCGATCCGAATTCGTCGGCCATGCTCTTGAACAACACGTCGGCCGAGGGGCGGTGACCGTTGACACGCGGCTCGTCGCTGAGAACGACGACGTCTCCGAGCGGCAGGCGTTTCACTTTTATGTGCCGGCTGCCGGGACAGATCAGTACTCGTCCGGCGAGCAGGACATCTCCCGACTGCGCTTCCTTGACCCCAACTGCGCACATGTCATCCAGACGGCGAGCAAACATTTCGGTAAAGCCTTCCGGCATATGTTGCACCACGACGATGGAGCCGGGGAAATCCGCCGGCAATTGCGAGAACAAATACTGCAAGGACTGGGGTCCTCCGGTAGAAACGCCGATGGCGATCACTTTAGTCGGGGTTTTTTTGGCGTCGAGTGGAGCTTTCTTTCCCGCACCCTGGGTTACACCGACCGGCCTGATAGTCACGCCCCGACTCTGGGCCGCGGCTTTAATCTTGCCGATCAATTCCGCCGCGATTTGTGGCATGCGGGCGGACACATCAGTGGGCTTGGCCACAAAATCAAACGCGCCCAATGACAAGGCCTGCAGCGTGATGGAAGCTCCCTGCGTACTATGGGAACTCACCACGATCACCGGCAGGCGGTGGCGGCGCATGATTTCCTTGAGCATCTCGATGCCGCCCATGCCGGGCATTTCCAGATCAAGGGTCACAACCTGCGGCTTCAGGTCTTCGATTTTTCTCAGGCCGAAATTTCCGTCCATCGCAGTGCCCACGACCTCGATAGAACTGTCGGTCTGAAGAATCTGGGGAATCAACTTCCGCATGAGCGCGGAATCGTCGACCACCAGTACACGGACGGGGCTCATGAGTGCGCCCCCGCCGCGGCTTCGCGCAGAATCTTCCGGTCGGCGTGCGAAAGCAAAATTCCAGAGACCACGCTGTCTGCCTGCTCAGCACGGACCTTGCTGTGACGTTCCACGATGGCGGGAAGGTTAACGATCAACACCACCCGGCCGTCGCCCAGGATGGAAGCTCCGCTGATCAAATCGGTCGCTACCGTTTGATCGTCGAGCGCTTTGATCACGAGTTCTTCTTCGCCTTCGAGCCGGTCAACGATCATCCCCAGCTTGCGTTCGCCTATCGCAATCACGAGCACAAAGATTTTTCCCGACCCTGCCTTGTC
The DNA here is from genome assembly GCA_963812835.1 of Terriglobia bacterium. Taxonomy (GTDB): domain Bacteria; phylum Acidobacteriota; class Terriglobia; order Terriglobales; family Acidobacteriaceae; genus JAIQFF01. The sequence goes on along the minus strand of CAWEWN010000002.1, from coordinate 1,398,459 downwards.
ACTATCAGCCGGGGCGCACCCCAGGCGGACCAGCGGCAGGACGCGATCGCGTAACTGCAGGACTTCGTAGTTCTGTACCTGATGCACGTCGGATTCGCGGGCGCGCGCAATTTCCGCCACTGCATTCAGAGGGACGGCATACAGCCGCTGCTCGACCCGGAACAACAGGGCCTTGATGATCGCGAGCGTGAGTGGCAACTTCAGCCGGAAGGTGGTGCTCTGTCCCACCCGGGTCTCGATTTCGACAGAACCTTTAAGGCGGTGCATCACGGTCTGAACCACATCGAGTCCGACGCCGCGACCCGAGATCTCGGTGATCTCGACCGCCGTGCTGAATCCGGGTCGAAACACCAGTGCGAGAATTTCACTTTCTCCTAACCGGTCTGCTTCGTCCTCAGTAAGGAGACCCTTCTCGACGGCCTTGGCTTTGACCTTGTTCGTGTCAATGCCAGCGCCGTCGTCGGTGATTTCCACCATAACCTGATTGCCCTGGTGATACGAAGTGAGATGGATGGTTCCGCGCGCCGGCTTTCCTTTTCGCACACGCTCTTCGGCGCTCTCAATGCCATGACTGACGGCATTGCGGACCAGATGGGTCATCGGTTCCGCGATAACGTCCAGAAGGCTCTTGTCCAGGTCCGTTTCCTGGCCCTTCATCACCAGCGCCACTTCCTTGCCACACTGTTTGGCCACATCGCGCACCATCCGGGGAAAGCGCCGGAACAACTGCTCGACCGGGACCATACGGATCTTCATCACCGAATGTTGCAACTCGCTGAGCACGCGAGATTGAAACGCCATCGCGTCACTGAAACGTCCGCGCAAAGATTCCTTGGGGACGTGACGGGCGAGTTCAGTGAATGCCTGCTGCAGCATCGACCGTCCGATGATCAGTTCCCCAACCAGGTTGAGCACGCTGTCAATGCGCTCGGCGTCGACACGCAGAATATTTTCCGCGAGTACCGGATGAGTTGGTTTGCCAGGAGGTGACGGTTCTTCCCCGGACTCCGGCAAAGTTGCATTCGGAGCTGGCGCCGTTGTTTTGGGCTTGGGTTCCGCAGCTTGTACAACCTCAACCACAACGCTCGAGATGACTGTGGGAATACGGCACAAAGAAGTTAACTGCTCAACCGATTTTTCGCTGGCTACCAACAACTCCAGTCGTTGGGTACTGGCTGGCGAACCAGCCTCAGGGCGTGCGCCCAAAACTTCGGCGGACGACGCCAGCCCGTTCAGGACGAGTTGCCGGGCCGCGATCGGCATAGCACAGTGCGGATCAATAGCAGTCGTGACGTGGTAAACGCTCTTGCCCCGCGAAACGGCATTCTGGATCGCCAGTTTTTCGTATTCGGTCCACGCCGCAGGAGCGACGGCTTTGACTGCTTTCGTCTTTTTGGGACCGCGTTTTCCCTTGGGCGGCTGCGCGAGCTCGCGAATCATCTTGGTCAAAGCCGCGGACGAAGGCAGTTTCCCTTTACGCCGGTATGCAGCCAGCATTGCGCCGAAGGTGTCGGCGGCGGTGAAGGCTACCTCTGCCAGGCTGCCGAACGATGATGCGGATTCCAGGGCCAGAACATCTTCCAGTTCGTGCGCGGCATTGCTCAGCTCGCGAAAGCCGCAGGCCGCAGCGTCACCCTTGATGGTGTGAACGCTACGACGGATGCTGCGCACCAACTCCTCGTCGGCAGGGTTCCGTTCCAGCTTCAACGCATCTTCGTTGAGCGACTGAAGCAGTTCCTGCGCCGTCTCGAAGAAGAGTTCCCGCATTTCCGCGCCACGCTCATCGGACTGGGTCACGCCGTCACCTCAACTTTCTGGTAGGCGGTCCCACTGTTGCGATGCACCATGGCGAACTTGTCGGTGAGGGCCAGCAGGCTCTCCGCGTGGCCGACGAACAAATAGCCTTGCAGGTTGAGGCAGCGAGCAAACTTCTCCAGCAAACGCTTCTGTTCAGGTTCGTCGAAATACATCATTACGTTGCGGCAGAAGATCACGTCGTTGCGCTGCGGCAGGTATTCGGTCTTCAGGTTGTGAAAGTCGAAGTGGACGACTTCCTTCAACGCTTTCTTGATGGCGTAACGGTCGCCGGTTTTGTCGAAGTAGCGCAAGCGGTAGCTGTAATCCACGCTCGCCATTTGAGTTTCGGAATAGAGGCCTTCCTGAGCCGTCCGCAGAACGGAGTAGCTGATGTCGCTGGCTATAATCTCGACCTTCCACGGTGGCGGAATCAGCGGCTTGGGCGAAGGCACTTCCACTGACTGCGGATTGCGCAGGTAGTAGTAAGCGAGGCTGTCTGCCACCAGCATGGCCAGGGTGTAAGGTTCCTGACCTGTGGAACAGCCTGCGCTCCAGATGCGCAGCGAATAGTCCCGCTTCGCTTGCTTGCGACGAATCAGCTCGTCGAGGATGTGTTTGTGAAATAAATCCAGCTGCGCCTTGTTGCGGAAAAAGCTGGTCTCGTTGACGGTCAGATTTTCCAGTAGCCGGGCCAGTTCGGCCTTACCTTCTTTGCTGATCAGCAGGCGGTAGTAGCTATAGAACGAGTCGAGTTGGCATTCTTTCAATCGGCGTTGCAGCCGGTCCTGAAGGAAATGGGTGCGCCGCTCGTCGAAGTGCATGCCGCACTCCTGGTAGACGAGAACCTGCAGAAGCTTCAGTTCAGCTTCGGAAAACTGCGCAGGTATGCTGGATGTGCCCATGAGTTCCGGTTCGTCCTAGCCCCTTCTTTAAAGAAAGCTACTTGGCTGCCGCGGCGCTTCGTGCTTCACTGTCCGCCGGATTTGCTGCTTCTTTTCGAGCGCTGCTGTCGAGCAGCTTGGCCATATCCAGCAGTACGATCAGGCGGCCTTTGTATTTGCCCAACCCGGTGACGCAGTTGAGTCCGCCGTCCTGCAACGTCGCCGGAGAGGGCTCGATCTCAGCCACCGGAATCTTGATGACCTCCGAGGCAGAATCCACAATCAGTCCGGAAAGACGTCCGCCATGTTCTACGACCAGAATGCGGTTGCGGCGGTTCAGCGTTGTCTTGGGCTCGCCAAAGCGCTTGCGCAGATCGATAACCGAAACAATCTTGCCTCGCAGATTGATCACGCCTTCCATGTAGTCGGGAGCATCAGGCACGGCCGTGATCTCAGGCACGCGAACGATCTCATGCAGTGAGGTGATAGGAACGCCGTAGGTCTCGCGTCCTACTCGGAATCCGACAATCTGCAATTCAGGGCTCATGGTGGACACTAGGCCCGCGCGCCCGCAGCGGCGCGCTTGGCCTGGACCGCCGCTTGTTCTTCGTAACGCGAGGGCACCCGCTCTGTTTGCTCGAGAGCAAAGCGGTGCATGGCATCCAGCAACTCGCGGGACATCTTCGACATTTGCTCCGCCGATGCCGCCAGCTCGGTCGAACCGGAAGTCGTCTGCTGCACCAGTTCCCGCATGCGCTCCATGGCCTTGACCACGGCCTGTGCGCCGGATGCCTGCTCCTCAACTGCAGAATTGATCTCGTGGGTGATCTCGTTCAGGCGAGTCGTAGCGCGTGCAATCTGCGACGAACCGTGCGACTGCTCGTTGGTGGCGGCGCCGATCTCCTGCGCGAACTTGTAGACCTCGGTCACCACGTTCGAAATCTTGCGCAGGGCCGCGTTGAGTTCTTGTCCCAGACCCAGACCGTCGTTGACGATCCCGGTGCTGCGGTCCATGTTCTCGACCGCTTTACGCGCTTCTTTCTGAATGCTCTGGATAAGCTCGGAAATCTCCTTGGTGGACTGCGCCGACTTCTCCGCCAGCTTGCGGACCTCGTCGGCGACCACGGCGAAGCCCAAGCCATGCTCGCCGGCCCGCGCCGCTTCGATCGCCGCGTTCAGCGCGAGGAGGTTGGTCTGCTCAGCCAGATCGTCGATGACTTCGATGATCTTGCCGATGTCATCTGCCCGTTGTCCCAGCACATCAATAATTTCGCCGGAAGAACGGATGGTGATGTTGATCTTGTTCAGCCCGTCCGTGGCCTTTTCCATCGTGTTGATTCCGCTGTGCACTTCCTCCCGCGATCGGTTAGAGATGTCGAGCAGAACCTTGGCGGTATCAGCCACGCGCTGGATGGAAGCCACCATTTGATCGATGGAGGCTGAAGTCTCGCTTACGCTTGAGGCCTGCGTCTGTGTGTTCTTGACCATGTTCTGCACGTTGACGCTCATCTCGTGCATGGTGCTGGTGACTTCATCAATGGCGGAAGCAGTTTGCAGGCTGACTTTGGCCGAATCGTCGGAAGCGCCGGCCACCTGGCTGGAAGCACTGGCCACCTGTGAAGCGGCGTCACGCACATTGCGCACCAGGTTCCTTAGGCCGTCCACCATTCGTACGAACGCATTGCCCAGCGTGTCGTCCTTGGAACGAGGTTTGACATCAACCGAAAGATCTCCTCCTGCAATGGCCTCGGAAACCGCTGCCATCTCTCTGAGGTATCCCACCATGCTGTTGAAGGTTCGCCCCAGTTCTCCGATCTCGTCTTCACGCTTGATGTCAATTTCGTGGTCCAGATCACCGGCCGTGCCGATCTGCTTGGTCACCTTCATGAGGTCGCCCAGCGGTTCGGTAATGGACTTGGCGGTGCGCAGGGCGATGACGGTACCGAGAACTAGGGCCGCCAACGTGCCCAGGAGTGCGATTCCTACGGTCCAGTTGCTGGCAGAGTCATCACTCGCCCGCCGCTCTTCAAGAACGCGCTTGCTTTCCTGGTCCGCCAGGTCGAGATATTCGGTCGAAGCCTTCACCCAGGAGCCGGCATCCTTCTGCAAGTAGAAGATCTGCAGTTCGGCCACGGTTGAATTCCCCTGGTCTACTTCTTTCCGCTTTTGCATGAGCGGTTCGGCGAAGTCTCGGGCCCAGTTCTGTTCTGTCTGCTGCACCTTGGCGAAGGCCGTTCGCTGCTGTTCCGAAGTAGCCAAAGTCAGGGCGCCCTGCATCCGGTCAACCAAGGTGTGGATGCCGTCATTAACATGGTCGGCTTCACGGCTGTCGCCGCTCAACAGGTAGTTGGTCAGATAGAGGCGGTTCTGCATCATCTGAAATCTGATCTTGTCGGTGGCGTCCGCGAGTTGCAGGGCTTGGGAGGCGGAGGCCTTAGCGCTGTGCTCGCGATACACGGCGGCCAGGTTTACGGCGAACAGCACCACGACCATGACGAGCACCGCGCCGAAGCTCATATAAAGTTTTCTACCGATCGTCATGCTATTTCCTCCGCTCTCTGCTGCCGCGCTTGTCGCCGCAGGCAAACCGCTCCGATTTCGAACTTAGTTCTAAGGTTGAAACTTGAATTCCACGATTCCGTTGCTCTCGGCTGACGCAGGCTCGAATCTCCATCGCTTTATGGCATCCGTGGCGGCGTTCACCAAAAGCGGGTGCCCACCCACCGGCCTTGAACTCTTGACCGTGCCGTTGGGTGCGATGACCACAACCAGGCGAACCGTGCCGGCGATATTCATGCGCCGTGCGACGTCGGGATAGATCGGATCAACTCTGAGTTTGGCCTTGCGTGGCAGCTCCTCCGCCTTCGCCTGTTCCGGCGCCTGGGCCTGCGCCCACGCCTGCAGCGAAGAAACTAACGCCACGCCGACTGACGCCACGCAAATTGCCAGAACCACGTTGGTTACCCTCTGCTTTAGGCTCGCCAAGCGCACCAGTCCTCCTGGGTAAAGGGAAAAATCCCCACAGCTCAAGTGCAATGCCAATGCCAGCCTGTTGGGGAGCGTCTCCAGAGGTAACCATTCGACGCTAAGTCATTATGTTTGTGTGCTGTAAGGAACTTTAGCGACTTACGGATCCAAGTTCAGCGAAGGTAAGAATCGTCTCATCAACCGGTCGCCATCTCAGTCTGAGACGCGTCAAATACGTCTCATTTTGCGTGTCACCACTTGGACATCCGACCCGCTAATTCCCTTGACTCAAATTGAGATTGCAGTCTAATTTGCTATCTATCAACTACTTGTAGGTTTGGAGCGGCTGGACGGTGACCCCTTGACCATCTCGGCTGAGGACGCGGCGGTGCAACGAAACAACCCGCGCTCGGACGTCGCCTTTCAGCGCCTTCTACTCAAATTCTCGGACGCCGCCGCTCAAGGTACTCAAGCCCAAGAGTTGATCCGCCTGTTTTGCCAGGCCTCTCGCGAATTCTTTCAAGTAGATGGGACGTATTTCTGGCAAAGGGTTTCGGCCGACGAGTTAGTTGGGGCCGAGGCCGATGGCGTCATGGCGGACCGCTTCCGCGGGACGAGGGTCAACGCCAGCCAAGGTTCGGTGGCAATCGCGACGGACGCCATCCGCCAGCTGAAAACTGTCTACGAAAATCACCTGGATCCGGGCCGCTATCTCATGGCGGCCGAGTATCGCGCTCGCTCGATTATGGCCGCGCCGCTTGTGGTTAGCCACGACGCTATAGGCGCAGCGGTCTTTCTACACTGTTCGGACCCTGACTTTTTCACCCCCGACATGGCCACCAAGGCCACTATCCTCGCGGGACAGCTAGGCAGCCTGCTCGAAGCCAGCCGCCTTACCCAGATTTCTCACGAGGAACACCGGCGAACCAAGATCCTGGCGGAGGTCGCCCAGGCGATACATTCCGCGCCCCAGTCCGCAGCCGTCGTCGAAGCGGTGGCGGACCGCCTTCGGGTCCTGCTGCGCACCCGCCTGGTCTGCATGATGGTGCGGGAGGGGGCGGGGTTTAGTTTGAATGCGGTCGCTGCCGAGTCTTCGCAACTGGCGGCCTCGGTTCGTGCGCGGCATGATCGCCGGGGACTGCAGTTTGCCGCGGACTTGGCCAGCCGCGCGGTTTCGGCGGGCGAACCCATCAGTGTGGCCATCGATCCAGCCACCCACGCTCTGGGCGAACTGGTCCCCCCGGGGATGCTCATTGCCGCGCCTTTCCGCACTTCCCTCACCCAGGGCGCAGTGCTGATTTATCCGAGGCAAGAGGGGGTTTTCAGCGCCGAGGAGAAATCGCTGATTTCCGTGGTCACCGGCTTTGCCGCGGTCGCCATCGCCAACGCGGAACTTTACAACACAGCCCGCGCCAGGGCCTACGAACTCCATCAACTGCTGGATATCTCGGCCGAGCTCGGTTCCATCGGCCAGTTGGATGAGTTTTTGCAACAGTTCGCGCTCCGCGCCGCGGATTTCCTCGGCTTCGGACGCGGCTTCATCGGGCTGCTTGAAAATGGTGCCTTCCACGTACGCTGGGCAGCAGAAAATGGGCAGAAGAAGCCGGTGGATTTCCTGCTTCCTCCTGGACCCGCCAGCCAGGCCCTCCTCAAGAAGGAGGTTTTCTGGTCGGACGAGCCCAGCAAAGTCCCCGGCGCGAACCAGGAAATTCTGACCACGTTCGACGTACAGCAATTGTTGACCGTCCCTCTGCTGGATACGGAGGGCGAAGTCTTGGGAATGTTCGGTGTGCTGGACCGGTTAGATAAGGCCGGCATCACGCAGGAGGATATTCGTCGTGCCCGGGCCCTGGCGGCGCAAGTCGCCGTCGCACTCGAGGTCACGCGTAATCTCCATCAATCCGAACAGCACCGCCGCCGTGCCGAGTCGCTGATGGGATTGGCCCTCGAACTCAACAGCCACCTGAGGCTTCCCGACTTTGCCCGGCGCTTTGTGGGCAGGGCTGCGGGCATTCTGGGCGCACATCAGGCCGCGCTCGCGGTTAAACAAGAGAGCGGCATGGAAACCCTCGTGATACTGGACGCCGACGGCCGCGAGATTGAGGAACGTTCCCTGCTGCGCCGGTTCAGCCATGCTATGGAAGAAGCCCTGTCGCGGCACGAGGGCGCGATTGTTTCCTCCAGCGCAACCGAACTATTCGGCGCCCCGCTCGCCGCCGAACTCGGGGAAAGCCACGCCACCCTGGTGCGGTTGCTGGGCGCGTCCGGAGAATTAGTGGGCGTGCTGTTCCTGGGGGACCCAGAACAGCGGCTAGCCGAAGAGGACAACCAGGTTTTGCAGGCCATCGCAGGACACGCCGCAGTAGCGCTGGAAAATGCCCGGCTATTCACCCGCATGGACCAGGCCAATCGGCACTGGGTCGAGATTTTCGATGCTATCAGCGATTTCATCGTCGCCCACGATGAAGCCGGCAATGTTCTGCGCGTTAACCGCTCACTGGCGGATTTCATCGGAGTGCAGCCGCAGGCCCTCATCGGGGTCAACATGTCTGCCCTCCTGACCATGGGCGTTGCTCCGCAGCCGCGGGCCTGCCCTTTCTGCCGCACCATTGCCGAGGGCGATGACGAATACATCCATCCTGTGCTGGAACGCACTTACCTGGTTTCTACGTCTCGGGTACACGGCGCCACCAGCGAGGGCATGCAGACCATCCACGTGCTAAAGGACATCAGCGATCGCCTTGAGGTGGAGCAGCGCTACCGGGAACTCTTCGACAACATTCAGGAAGGATTGTTCTTCTCCACGCCCGACGGCCGCTTCATTGAGGTCAATGACGCGCTGGTTCGCATGCTCGGCTACAACAGCCGGGAAGATTTGCTGCAAGTCGACGTCCGCACCCATGTCTATTTCTCTTCCGAGGGTCATCAGGAACTTGCCCGGCAAATGGAAGAGCACGGCGTGGTGCGGAACCACGAGGAGACGCTGCGCCGCCGTGACGGATCGGCAGTCTATGTACTCATCAATGCCTTCGCGGTGCGGGACGCCCAGGGGCGAGTGACGCAGTTCCGCGGCCTGATGCTGGATATCAGCGGACTGAAGAACTTCCAGGCAGAGTTGCAGCGCGAGCGCGATTTCTCCGGCAAGATTCTCAACAACACCCAAAGCCTGATCCTGGTCGCCGACACAGCCGGACTGATCAGCTATGCCAATCGGCGCTGGCAGGACATGGGCTACGAACAGAAGCAGTTGCTGGGGCTGCCTCTGGAGCATCTTGTGGCACCCGCCCGGCGCCCCATCCTGACCGAGGCCCTCAGCGCAACGCTCGCCGGACGCCAGGTGGATAACCTCGAACTCCAGATCCTGCGCGGGGACGGGCGCATCGGCCACTTCTCCGTCAACCTGAGTCCGATGCGCGACGAGCAGTCACACGTGATCAGCCTGGTGGTGGTTATGACCGACGTGACCGATGCCGCCAGCCTGCAATCAAAACTGATGCACGCCGAAAAGATGGCGGCAGTAGGGCAACTGGTTTCGGGCGTCGCGCACGAAGTCAACAATCCGCTGACCGCCATCCTCGGCTTCGCCGACCTGTTGATGGAAAATCCCGAACTGCCGGAGAGCGCACGCAAAGACATGCGCGTCATTCTGCAAGAGGCGCAGCGCACCAAGCAGATCGTCCAGAATCTGCTCAGCTTTGCCCGCCAGATGCCGCCTCAGAGAAAAGCCCTGCAGCTCAACCCCATTCTGCGTCGGACGGTCCAACTCCGCTCTTACGACTTCCACAGCCACGGCGTTGAAGTGATCGAACACCTCGACCAGGAACTGCCAAGCGTGATCGGGGACTCGCACCAGCTGCAGCAGGTCTTTCTGAATATTCTGAACAACGCTTACGACGCGGTTGGTGAAACCGGCCGCCCGGCAAAGATTGAGATTTCAACCACGCGCAAGGGCAACTCGGTTGAGATTTTATTTCGTGACAATGGGCCTGGAATCACCTACCCGGACCGCATCTTCGATCCGTTCTTCACCACCAAGGAAGTAGGCAAAGGAACCGGACTGGGCTTGAGCATTTGCTACGGCATTGTGCACGAGCACGGCGGCGAGATTCTTTGCCACAACAATACGGGTGGGCCCGGAGCGACTTTCGTCGTCCGCCTGCCCGCAACCCCAGAGACGGCCTCAGTCGGGGCCGCTGCCGGAGTCATACAAAGATGACCACACAACCTGTCACTAAACCGCAAACTTTACCGGTATTGCTCATCGAGGATGAGCCCGCCGTCATGGCCTACGTCCGAGCCGCACTCGAGCGCAACGGCTACTCCGTGGTATGCAGCGAATCTGGAGCCGATGGTTTACGGCTGCTGGAGTCAGGAGAATTTTTGGGCGTCGTCTCCGACATGCGTACCCCCGGGGGCGTAAACGGAGCGGATGTCCACGCCTGGGTCGCGCAATACAGGCCCGAGCTGGCGGCCCGGATTGTCTTCATCACAGGCGACATTGCCAATGAAGAAACCGTGGCCACGCTACGTGAAACCGGCGCGCCCTGCGTCGAGAAACCGTTCCGGGTACAGCAGTTCATTTCCGTAGTCGAAAAAACCATGGGGAGGTCTGCATGAACGAAGACCTGCGAATCCGCCTCCTGATCGTTGACGATGAGCAGAGTATCCGTCAGCTGTGCATGACCGTGGGCGAAGGCCTGGGGTTTATCTGCATGGAAGCCGACGGAGGAGAATCGGCACTGGCGCTACTCGAAGAACAACCGGCGCACATCATCCTCACCGACATGGTCATGCCCAATATGTCGGGTCTGACATTTCTGGAAAAGGTAAAGAAGCTGCTGCCTCGCACCGAAGTCGCGGTCATGACCGGCCACGGATCGGTCGAAACCGCAGTTCAGGCCATGAAGCTGGGGGCCTACGATTACATTAGCAAGCCGTTCTCTCCGTTAGAGGAACTGCGCCTGTTCCTTCGCCGCATGGCGGAAAAAATTCGCCTGGTGGAAGAGAATGAATTCCTCCGCGAGCGCGTCGACACAGAGACGGAGCTGCATGGCATTGTGGGAGCGTCCACGAAAATCCAGGACGTGCTGCGCATGATCTCACGCCTCAAAGACACGCACACGCCCGTCCTGATCACGGGAGAAAGCGGAACCGGCAAGGAACTGGTGGCGCGTGCTATCCACTTCCGCGGCTCGTTCGCGAAGCGTCCCTTCGTCGCCGTGGATTGCGGATCGCTAGTTCCCACGTTGATCGAAAGCGAACTATTCGGATACGAGCGCGGTGCCTTTACCGGCGCCGTCAAAGCCCGCACCGGACTGTTTCAATCGGCCAACGGCGGGACCATCTTTCTGGATGAAATCGGCGAACTGCCGCAGGAGATGCAAGCCAAGCTGCTGCGCGTTCTACAGGAAAAGGAAGTTCGTCCGGTGGGCAGCAATCAGAAGATCAAAGTGGACGTACGGGTGATTGCCGCCACCAATCGCGATCTTGAAACCGAGTATCGCAACGGAACCTTCCGCAAAGACCTTTACTTCCGCCTCAACGTGGTGACGGTCCACTTGCCATCGCTGCGTGAGCGTCGTTCAGATATTCCCATGCTGGCGCACTGGTTCCTGGAACGCTACGCCCGCGGCGGATCGATCCAGATCACAACCGCGGCCATGAAATCACTGCTGCAATATGACTGGCCGGGAAACGTTCGCGAGCTGGAAAACTGTATCGAGCGCGCCGTCGCGTTGGGCGACCGCAGGACGATTGACTTCAACGATCTGCCGCCGTCTATTACCTCGGGAATTCCGGTTGACCAAGGAATGGAAGCTTCGTCATCAGGCCTGACGACGACCGATCTCGAGGACATCGAACGCGCCACCATCGAGCGGGTCTTTGAACAGGTCAAAGGTGATAAGGCGCTCGCCGGCAGAATGCTGGGCATCAGCCGGGCCACACTCTATCGTAAGCTGAAGCGCTACAACATCGGAGGCCGAGAAGTAGCGGCTCCAATGCAGGCGCTACAGTAGCTTTTCGTAGCGCCGGCGTCCCGCCGGCCCGATCGGCGGGCGGCACGCCCGCCAGCCTGAGCCCGCCCTGAGCCAAGCCGAAGGGCTGGCGCTATTTCCAACTCTGTCATCCCGAGCGAAGTCGAGGGACCTTGTGTTTCCTTTCCCCATTGCCGACGCCAACCCAACACAAGGTCTTTCGACTCCACGAAGGGACTCGCAAGCGAGCCCCTTCTCTCCGCTCAAGATGACAGTCCTGAAAAGAGGATCTCAACCAAGTATACGCATCTTCAGTGAGACAGCGTTTCATTCTGAGACAAACGCCTGAGTTTCGCGGCTTTCCCGTCCGAGTCGATATCCCATAGATCCCGATTAATCAGCAACTTACATAAAATGCTCTTCTCCGCTGACTTTGGTTGCGAGAGTGCATTCTTACCTGCGATGCGGTCCGGGTGCCCTTGACATGCTAACCGGCAGCCTGGGGACCCAGGCCGCGTCGACCCTGGAAAACCGAGGTGTTCGCAGTGTCCACACAGGCCACCGGACGAGCGCGTGTCCCACAGGAGAGCTGCACCGCCAAACTAGCCAAGTTTTTTCCCGAGGCTAGTCCGGTGCGCATTCCGGTGCGCCTGACACGCGTCATCGGGGAAGGCAACGTCTGTACCGAGAGCACGGTGATTGAGTTCGGTACATCGCGTGAAGTGTTGTTCTCTTCCACCCTGCCGCTGGAGTTCGCCGACCGGTTGCACCTGGAGAACTCGGACGGCACGCTTAACGCCGAAGCCTCCGTGGTGGCCCTGCAATATACCAGCGGACGCACCGCGGTTGCTGCCCGCTTCACTCAGGAAGTCTCTAACTGGATCGTGAAACCATGACTCTGAAACCTAGAACGCAGGACTTGGCTGCGGAGTGGCGCGAGGCGCGCCTGCTCCATCCTCTGTACACCTCTTTGGGGCGCGAGTTCGTGATCGAACTGCCCTCTTCTTGCCTCGACCTGGAAACCGGTCTGGCAGATCCGCCGCAAGAGTCGGTCGAGCAGGCCCGACAGTGGCTGCTCGAAATGGACCAGAAGATCCAGGTCCATCAACTGCGCCAGTTCCTCCAGACCACGACCCTGACCAGCGAAGAAGCCCTGCAGACCCTGCTGCAACACCACCTTAACCGCGCCGTCCGGGTGGACTCGGACCGCGACAAGATTGATTTCTTGCTGGTCCAATTCTTTTCCCACTGCGCTCCGTCACGCCTGGAAGACACCGACGTCGACCTAAGTTATGTGGCCCAGACGCTGGAGCCTGTCCTGGGAAGCTTTGATCTAACAGTTCCTTCGTGGCTCGAACCCCTTGACGATTTCATTCAGTCGGCCAACGGATGCCGCAGTCTCAACGAGCTGCTGACCAGTGGCATTCTGGAAAAAGGCAGGAAACTGAAGATCTCCGCTGCAGACGACTATTTTGAACCCATCGCCATGGTGGCTTTCACCCGCTTCAGCTTCCTCATGCGGCGGGTCTTCTTCCGTCTGATGCATCAGGACCTGAACACAATTCTGGACGGATTGCGCGAACTCGAAGCACGCGGCGTCGACACTCTTGATTGCCGCTCCGCCCAATTTTCAGCCGACGAGCCCGTGACCCGACTGCGCATGATCTGCCAGTCCTGGAAGGTAATGTTCCACGCTGAGTATTCGTCCGGCAGCCCGTTGCGCATGCTCGTGGACCTCCGCAATGTGGTGGATGCGGCCCTTTCCCGCACAGGCAAGAAAGCAGAAAAGGTTGCCCCGCCAACATCTGAACCGCTGGCAGTTCAAGCCAAGGCAGCCGCGGCGGGCGCCCAGTCCTCGAGTTCCAGCTTCACCACTTCCGGCTTTGCCTCTTCCAGCTTTGCCACTTCCGATTCGGACGGGGCGGAGTTCGAAGTCACCGCCGCTCCCGATTGGGACCAGGATGAATCTGCTACCGACCAGGCAACGGGAAACGACGACAAAGTTTAGGGAAGAAGAGGATCGTCCCTTGGCAGTGTCCCGTTTGGCGGGACCGGGGAACGGAGAGCAGACCTTGGATCAGGCCACAGTATTAATAATTTCAGACGATGCTGATTTTTCCCGCTCCGTCATGGACCGCTGGCAAGGCGAACGCAACGCTCCCGCATTTACCCTGATGAGCGGCGATATCTGCCGCGACCTTGATCCCGACGGTTTCGTGATGGCGGTAGTGGGCGTGGTATCTTCCGACGTTCTTCCCGCCGTCTTCAAAGCGCTCGAACCCGCCGGCAACCCCGTTCTGTTCGTGGATGACGGAAAGCAATCCCCACAGAAGGCACGCCAGATGAGGCCGGGAGTCCACGTCGTGCGGCAGCAGGAAGGTTGGCTGGACGCACTGGTGCTGGTGTCCGCAGAAATCCTGCGTCACGGGCAGACGCTGGCGCGGGCCCAGCGTGCCGAACGGACAGTCAAATCGCTGGAACGGCAAGCCGCGCTGGGCCGTTACATGCTGGACGTTCGCCACACCCTGAACAACGCGCTTACCTCAGTCCTGGGAAACTCCGAGTTACTGTTGCTGGAACCAGGATCGCTCTCGGTAGCATCGCGCTCTCAGATCGAAACCGTCCGCAACATGGCGGTTCGCATGCATGAAATCCTGCAGCGCTTCTCGTCGATCGAAAAAGAATTTAACGCAGTGGAACAACAGGCAGAAAACGAAGCCCGAACCCGGGTTCGAGTCGCCGCCGCGAACTCCTGGCAACATGTAGAGTAGCGCCGGCGATTCCAATTCATCCTTACCCTGTCATCTTGAGCGAAGTCAGATCACGCAAACAAGAATTCCTTGGTCCGCAACTCCTTGATAGTGTCCCGCAGCTTCGCCGCCTTCTCGAACTCAAAGCGCTTCGCCGCCTCGCGCATATCGCTTTCCAGTTTCTTAATGTACGCATCGAGCTCTTCCTGAGACTTGAAGTCGGGCAACCCTTCGGTTTCGACGTCGGTCAGATCGGCGTAGTCGGCTTCGATGATTTTCGCCAGGGACATGTCGAGCGGACGCACAATCGACTCCGGCGTGATTCCATTGGCCTCGTTGTACGCGACCTGGATGGCGCGGCGGCGGTCGGTTTCGCTGAGAGCTTTCTTCATCGAGTCCGTCATGCGGTCAGCGTAGAGGATGGCGCGGCCGTTCAGGTTGCGGGCGCAGCGGCCGATGGTCTGGATCAGCGATCCAGCCGAGCGCAGGAAACCTTCTTTGTCGGCATCCAGAATCGCGACCAGTGAGACTTCAGGCAGATCGAGTCCTTCGCGCAACAGGTTGATGCCGATCAGCACATCGAACTCGCCTTTACGCAGATCGCGGAGGATCTTTACTCGCTCAAGCGTCTCGATTTCCGAATGCATGTAGCGGCACTTAACTCCGACTTCGCTGTAATACTCCGCCAGATCTTCTGACATGCGTTTGGTGAGCGTAGTCACAAGCACACGCTCGCCCCGTGCCACGCGTTCGCGGATCTCGTGCAGCAGATCGTCAATCTGTCCTTTGACCGGACGAATCTCAACCGGCGGATCGACCAGTCCCGTAGGACGAATAATCTGCTCTACCACCACTCCCGCCGATTTGGTCAGCTCGTAGGGTCCGGGCGTGGCGGAGACGTAGATGATCTGGTTCATGCGGTGTTCGAATTCTTCGAACGTCAGGGGACGGTTGTCCAACGCCGAAGGCAGGCGGAAGCCGTACTCCACCAGCGTCTCCTTGCGTGACCGGTCGCCGTGATACATACCGTGCAGCTGCGGAACGGTCTGATGCGATTCGTCAATGAACATCAGGTAGTCGCGCGGAAAATAGTCGAGCAGGGTCGGCGGCGGTTCGCCCGGCAGCCGTCCGGTGAAGTGGCGCGAGTAGTTCTCGATGCCGTGGCAATATCCCATGGCCTTGATCATTTCCAGGTCGTACATGGTGCGCTGGTGAACGCGCTGCGCCTCGACCAGGTGTCCCTGTTTCTCTTGCTCAGCTTCCCACCACGTCAACTCTTCCCGAATGGACTGCACTGCTTTATCTCGCGTTTCGGGTTTCATCACGTAGTGCGTCTTGGGATAAATTGGCAGCCGGACATATTTCTGCTTGACCGTCCCGAACAACGGATCAATCTGCGAGAGTGACTCTACTTCATCTCCCCACAATTCAATGCGGTAGGCCATGTCGTCATAGGTTGGGAAAATCTCGATGACATCACCGCGCACGCGAAACGTGCCACGCCGGAAGTCGCCATCAGTGCGTTCGTAGAGAATCTCGACCAGCTTGCGGGTAATGTCCTCACGCTTGATCTTCTGGCCTTTCTCCAGGAAAAGCAGCATGCCGTAATACGCTTCGGGCGAGCCCAGGCCGTATATGCAGCTCACTGAGGCCACGATCAGACAGTCGCGTCTTTCAAACAATGAGCGCGTGGCGGAGAGCCGCAGCTTGTCCAATTCATCGTTGATGGTGGCTTCCTTTTCGATGTAAAGATCGGCTGCGGGGACATAAGCTTCGGGCTGGTAGTAGTCGTAATAGGAGACAAAATATTCCACCGCGTTATGCGGAAAGAAGCTTTTGAATTCATGATAGAGCTGCGCCGCCAGGGTCTTGTTGTGCGCCATCACGATCGAAGGCCGGTTGGCTTGCTCGATCACCTTGGCCATGGTGTAGGTCTTGCCCGACCCGGTCACGCCCAGCAAAACCTGGTGCTGCTCGCGGTCGAACACGCCTCGAACCAAGGCCTCAAGGGCGGTGGCCTGATCGCCGCGCGGTGTGTAATCGCTGACTAATTTGAAGTCCATAAATCGGTCCCCGCCTCACAGAAGGCAACTTCGGCGAGTGGATATCTCTTGATTATAACTCGTGGAGGTAGGTCGCTCATCTGGCGCAAATCCACTCCACCGGCGTCATCCTGAAGCACTTCAGTGCTGAAGGATCTGGCGCGAGGTGCATATCCGCTGCGCGCTAGATCCTTCGCAAGCTCAGGATGACGCCGCACGGGTCGGGGGCAAAAAGAAAACGGCGCAAGTGGTGTAACCTTGCGCCGTCAGACTTTCCGTTCGGGCTTAATCTACGGAAGTTTGAAGTTCACCGTGACCTGGGTCTCTACTTCGACTGGCTCACCATTCAGAAAGTAAGGTTTATATTTCCACTGCCGCACCGCATCCATGGCCGCACGCCCCAAGACCGGGTCCCCGCTCAGCTGTTTCACGCCGGAGATGCTGCCCGACTTGGAGATGTTGGCCTGCAGCTCAACTATGCCTTCCAGACGTATCAGTCGGGCTTGCGCAGGATAGAGGGGCTGAACTTTCTTTACGATCAGTCCCTGCGAAACGCCCTGCGAAATTCTCAGTGTCTGCTGCGGGGCCCTCTGAGCATTGATTGCATTCGTATCTACAATGCCAGAAAGAGCGTTCGTACTGGTGCCTGTGGCAATGCTGGTTGCCGCCGGGGCCTGCTCCGCTTCCTGCGCTTCGGGCTCAGGCTTCGGTTGCCTCGACGATCCATTCTGGACCATCAATGCCGGCGAAGCTTCTGTCTTCTCCGTCGCCGACGGTTTGACGACTGTAATTTCATCCGCGGACGTCGCTTTACCCGGCGCCAGTGTCTTGGCTCCCGGACCTTCTGCGATCACGGCAGCCGAAGGTTTGGATGAAGAAGGAACTACGGTCGTGCCATTCAAACCTGCTTCGGTCTGCGGCGTCACCACCTCGCCCATCGCGGGTTGTGTCTCTGGACCCGAAGTGGGTTGCGGCGGCAGCACGGCTGTCCCCGGCATAGCCGACTGCTGCACGGCGGGCTGTGAAGGCGCGGAGTGCATCTTAGTCCAGCCGAAATAACCTGCGGCCGCGAGTCCGAGCACCAACACCGCGATCAACCCGGTCTTCTTGCTGCCGCCGGAATCGGAACTCTGTGGCTCGTCAGCGAGCGTTGCGAAAGCGGGCGAATCGGCTGGCGCTGACGCTGAGTGCGAATCCCAGCCATCGCTCGCGGACGGATCTTCGATCCTCTTGATTTCTGTCTCTTCTGATATAGACGGCGCTGCCGTTACAGCGGGCGCAGCGATCGCACTCGCGGTCGGTTCCAAGCCTAACTTCTTAGCATCGGGAGCAGGGATCTCTTTGGCCCGTGCCGGAGCAGCGGCGGCGCCGCCGTGTGCCTGGGCAAATCCTGTTGTCGCTATCCCAATTTGCGAAGTGTTGTTTTGTGAAGCGCTGGTTTGCGGAGCAGCGCTCTGCGAAGCAGCTGCGGGACGCGGAGCCGCAGCGTCGAACTCGGATTTTCCCGCGGCTTCTGCGGCCCGGCGCAGAGCTGAAGCCATCGGCTCAGCCAGAGGCTTGCGTGGCTGCCAGGGATACTGCTTCGACGGATCGGACTCCGATGCGTGGGCCGTCGAATTATCGACACTTGAAACCGCAGAGTCCGGCATGTACTCAAGCAATGCCGCGTCGGCTGCATCGGGCGCTGGCATTGGTTCCGCATCAAGCTCAAAGGCTGCCGCACTGAGCGACGGAGGCGCTGCGCTTTTTTGTGGCGGCACAACAGCCGCAGGCACAGACGGTTGCGTGAACATCGTCGGCGCAGCTGCTGCCGGACTCGCTGCGGCCGCCTTGGCGGCTTGTCCCTTGCGCAACAGACCTCGCGCAACCCGCAGGGTCCCCTTCGACTGCTCGACATGAATAGGTTTGGTCAGGACCAGATTGGCGCCGAGGCGAAACGCCTTGGCAACTCCAGTCTGCCCCTCCACCACGGCCACGGCCAGTGAAGCCTGGTTCGAACCTGAGTTGCGCGCGCTCTTGAACAGCAGAGCGGCATTCTGCTCGTTGTCGCAGTCCACCACGAGGGCATCGAAGTGCTGGACCATCAATTTTTTGACTGCGGAAAAGGGCTCGTGGCAGGGCTCGACCGTGAACTCGAGTTCAGTTAAAACCTGGCTCACAACGCGGGCCGTTTTTTCATCCGGACAGAATAAGAGTGCTTGGTAACTCATAGCGTTTAATGGTAGGTAGGGTGGTTATAGCCAGCAAGTTACCGTGGTAATTGGAAGGTGCCACGTGGGATTGTGGGTGCCGATTTTGGTGGACGAACAAGCCGGCAATGCAGAAAAGCAAGCTGCTTAGTAGGCCAGTTCTTCTCGAGCTGTTCTAAAGTCTCTAGACCATCGTGCCCGCGAAGCGTAGCGCCGGCCTCCCGCCGGCCCGATGGGCGGGCGAAGCCCGCCAGACACGGGGAAAGCAAGAGGTTAAACAAATCGAGCAGCTCAACGACTTCCAACCGCAGTCAACGCGGCCTGAGTCGCTTCCAGCAAAGCTTCCGGGCCCACAGGCCGGCCCGTTGCGTGCACCATCCACAGATCCGGCGTGACGTCGCCCATCTTCGTCATGCGTTCAAACTCGGGCCCGATCGATCCTGCTTTTTTCATCTGCTCCTCAATCTGAAACGCGATCATATGTCCGATGGGGTAGTCGGGCAGATAGAGGAACGAATCAATCATGTGAGAATAAATTCCGAGCAGCACGACGTCTTTCTTGTGAAACACCGGAGCGTAGTACTGGTTCCAGATATTTTTGGAAATCTGCACCGTGGCATCATTCAACTCTTTCGGTGTGGCCTGGGGGTGGTCATACATCCAGTGCCAGACCGCCATATCCACCAACGCGACTCCGGCGATTTCGTAAGTGCCCCAGAAATCATTCAGCGTCTTTTCCGCCTGGCTGCGCGCGTCGGGAGCAGGAAGACCGAGCAGTTCGAGATCGTGACCCTGGAACACAAACGCCAGTGCCTCGGTGAAAGCGGTGTTGGGAACGCCTTTCAGCAACGTGTGGTCGACGTCGTTGAGCGAAAAAGTCTGCTCGACATTGTGTCCCATTTCGTGGACGGCGATGTTGTAGCCTTTGTAATTCATCCCGCCCTTCTCCACGCGTGTGCGCAGGTGCGCCTTTTCCGCCCGCATTTCCGCCCCCATGGCATGACCGGACCCGCGCGCCGGATCCACCACGATATTGTTGGCAACATACTTCGCCCGATCGGGGGCGAAGCCGAGCTTCATCAGCAGGTTCGGAATGTCCTGCTGATAAGCCTGGGCCGTCGGATATTTTTTCGCGACCATCTCATCCAGCTGCGCCTCGGTGTACTGGCTGCCCGGCCGAAAACCGCTATACCAGACATCGAACGGTTCAAGCGGACGCTTCAGCCGCGATTCGATCAACTTCGCCACCTGCGGAACGAGCGGCGACGTCAGCACTTGTTCGAGCATGGCCCGGACCCGGGCTTCCGGAATTTCGCGATCTTCATCAAAGCGGCGAGCGATGAGCGTGGGCGCAGTCGGAGAGTACGGGTCAGCTTTTTTCGACGCCAGAAACGTTTTTTGCAGGGTCGCGTAACGAGTATCGGGTTCGCGCGCATTGCTGGGCTTTGCGTTCGGCGTCGTCGCGGCGTCCGAATCTTTCGCCGCCGACAGCGTTACATCGTTGGTGACCGGATTCCAATCGAACGCCGGACTGTTGACCACCACAGCGGGAATGGTTTGGGTAACGATGCGCTCCATCACCTGCTGAATCGTCCGCTGCTTGGCCAAGCCACTTGTCGAGTCGGCGTAGTCTGCCTTGATTTCATCTCGCAAGTTCCAGTGACTGAGCAGGCGCATTTTCGGCGGGAACAGGCGTTGTCCCTGGCCGTCCACCAGGTGGTACATCCAGATGTTGTAATCCGCGATGTACTGGCTGGCTTGCGCCCCTGCTTCCGCGATACTCAGATTGACATCTGCTGGAATTCTTTTGGAGAAGCCTTCGGCCAGGCGTGCTTCGGCCCACTGCCGCCGTGTCCACGAAGGACCATCCTTGAGACGCTGGTCGAGCGTGGTGAGAGGAAAATTGAGCAGCACCACGAAGGCGAGTTTGTTCTGAAAGAAATCGTCGAGAATGTGGGCGGAAGGATCGTAACCGCCGATAATTTCGTCGAATGGGAGCAGCGGGCCAACGTCGAGGTCTGCCTGCTGGCGAAACTCCCGGTTGATTTCGTGCATGTGGCCGCCCAGCTGTTCCAGCAGACTTTCCAGACGGTTGAACATCGTGTCGAGCGTTGCCTGATCTCCTGCGAAGTTCGCGCGAACGAAATCCTCGAAGGCAGGTGCGGCGCCATCGTCAGTGCGCCAGAACTCGGCGACCTGCTGTAACCCGCGCTGCAGTCGAGTGCGTTGCGATTCACCGTACTTTGCCACCAGTTCCTTTTCCAGCTTGGCCGCGAAATCTTTCACCCATGAAGGAGTGATTTCCGCAGTGGGTGCCGGGGTTGCAATCGAGCTCTGCATGGGGACCTCCCAGGAATGAACTTGCGGCACGAAGACTCCGATCACAACCGTGAGCAGAGCCAGGTAAATTGCTGGTCGCATCAAATGTGTCCACCTCATTAAAGTCTCCGGCACCTTTATTTGGGGGCTTTGCGTTCTCTGCGGATTTTCTTTGCGACCTTTGCGGTCAAAAGCTTTTACCGCAGAGGTCGCGAAGAAACCGCACAAAGAACGCAAAAGAGACCCAACAGCAAAATCAGGGCGCTGCCCAGCTAGGGCGTGTCTTGCTTTCTTCCGACCGCAGAACCTGGCTGGGGATAGGGCAGCGAATTGCTGATCTCGGAAATGTCGTCGGGCGTGAAGTCGGGGAAGGGCAACTGGTGTTCGTCGCGCCACTTCTGCACTTCGCGCGCGGCCACTTCCGCTTTCTCCTTGTTGATTCCGCTGTCGCGGCCCAAATAGACGGTCTGCGACGGGAAGGCAAAGCCGCTGCCGGCGGCATCCACAATGTCCATGATGCGGAGCAGGAGGTCTTCGCGGATGGCCAGGAACTCCCGGTCGTCGCGCGTAAGGATGTAACAAAATATTTCTATAGTGAGCGCGCTCATATCGAAAGAAACGAAGCGGCTGCGCGCGCCATCGGTTTCCACCTTCGGATGTTCGTAGAGCAGACGACGGACTTGCACCAGTACGTAGCGCATCTGGTCCGGCGACGTCTCGTAGCGCAATCCGAGCTTGGTATTGAACAATATTTTGTCGCGGCGGCTCAGGTTCTCTACGTTCATGGTGGCCAGAGTGCCGTTGGGAATAGAAAGCTCGGTACGCTCAGGAGTTCGGATCCGCGTAGAACGTAAGCTGATGTCGGAGACAGTTCCCACCCGGTCGCCGAAGCGGCAGGTGTCTCCAATGCGGATGACCTCGTCGCCGAGAATCGAAACACCGCCGAAGAGATTTTCCAGGGTCTTCTGCGCGGCGAAGGCGATGGCGATACCACCGATGCCAAGTCCGGCGAGCGGCGCGCTCAGATTGAAGCCGAGCGTGCTCATCACGGTGAAAATCGCCAGGACAAAGATCGCGACCTTGAGCATCCGCTCGCCCAGAATGATGAGCGATTCCGTGCCCATGCGTCCGGAGAGGAGCGCCCGTCGTCTCACGCTTTTCAGCACTTGCCGAAGGGCCTGCCACAACAGCCAGTTGAAGCCGATGATCGCTATCACTGCCGCGGTCTGCTGGTAGTAGTGCCTTTGCAAAATAGGAATGCGCAGGTAGGACACCAGAATCCGGTGGGCCAGGACACCGAGCACCAGCCACAGCGGCCGCACGAACGAAGTCCAGGCAGCGGTGACCTCATGCTTTCGATAGCGCGCCCACAGATACCAGGGCAATCTGAGGAACTGGACCGCAAGCCATCCCAGGCCTGCGGCGATGGGGACCGCAATCAGGATCGCGAGCCACTGCCATAGAGGCATGCCGAGAAACTCGTGGCTCACCAGAAAATGCGGCAGACGAGTTTCCACCTGATGCACGGCGGCCTGGTCGTAGAGATCAGCGACCCGCGCCAGCGTGTCGGCGGAAATGAGCCAGATGCGTCCGCTCCCCGCATCGGAGACATGGACGAGGACAAGGTCGGCCTCGAGGTCTCCGGCAACCAGGCTGCCGACTCGCTGCTTGTCGAGCGGCATTCCCTCCTGCGGAGTCCCGTCGGGCCGATTGCTGATGCGTCGCAAGTCACCGTTGAAGCAGCGGTCGATCACGACTTTCAGCTTGGTGGCGAAATCTTCCCCCTGGGACTGCCGCCGGGCCGCTGACATCTGCAGATACTGGGAAGCGGTGGAATAATTGCCCGCCTGCGCGGCTTGAAGAAATCCATAGAGCGTGCCGCTCGGTGTGTCGCGGCCCAGCGGATCAGCGGCTGCTTCGCTTGTTGGCTTGGTCGGCTGCCCAGGGAGCAACTGATACGCAAGTGCCGGCGTCGCGATGGCGAGACAGAGAAGCAGCCAGCGCGCGCGTTTCAGGAAAGAGGGCATGACCTAAGAATTGTAATGTAGCGGCAGAAACTTGTAGCGCCGGCGTCTCGCCGGCTGTCCCGAGGGCAAGTGGCCCTCGGAGGTGGGGGCGGGACGCCCCCACGACAGCCGCCGGGACGGCGGCGCTACGAAAAGCGGAACCACGTCTATCTCCGGCTGGCGCTTAACTCTTCTTGGGCCGGTACAGGTCCGTACTGGTGCCGAAGAAAACTTCCGCCGCCTGCATCACGGTCTCAGAGAGCGTGGGATGCGGATGAATCGTCATGGCGATGTCCTTGGCCAAAGCGGCCATTTCGACAGCCAGCACTCCTTCGGCGATCAACTCTCCCGCGCCGGCGCCCACGATTCCCACGCCCAGCACACGCTCGGTCTGCGGATCGAGGACCAGCTTGGTCATTCCCTCCGTGCGATCAACCGTCATGGCCCGTCCGGAAGCAGCCCAGGGAAACTTGGCGACCTTGATCTCGCGATTCTCTTTCTGCGCCTGAGTTTCCGTGAGGCCGCACCAGGCAATTTCGGGATCGGTAAACACGACCGCAGGAATCGCAGCAGGTTCGAACGCTACCTTATGCCCGACGATGGCTTCGACCGCGGTGCGACCTTCATGCGAAGCCTTGTGCGCGAGCATCGGTTCGCCAACCACGTCCCCAATCGCATAAATCGCGGGGTCGTTGGTTTGCAACTGCTTGTTCACCTGGATGAATCCGCGCGCGCCCAGTTGGACCTGCGTCTTGTCCAGACCAGGTATCTCGGAATTCGGCTTGCGCCCAACCGACACCAGAACTTTGTCGAAAACTTGCTCGCGCTCCTTCACATCAGGGCCTTCGAAGGTCACGCGAATGCCGTTGGGCTCTTCCTTCACCGCAGCAACCGTCGTGTTCAAGAGAATGGAAGTGAAACTTTTTTCAAGACGCTTGTGCAGAGGAAGCACCAGGTCGCGATCAGCACCGGGTAGCAATCCGGACAGCATCTCGACCACCGAAACCTTCGAGCCCAGCGCGGCATACACCGTGCCCAGCTCCAGACCGATGTATCCGCCACCCACCACCAGCAGCGTTCCTGGCACGTCGCTCAAATCGAGCGCAGAGGTGGAATCCATGACCCGTGGCGTGTCGAGTTTGAGACTCGGAACAATCGCTGGACTGCGAACCTGTCGCCAGGATGATGCGATCGAAGGTCAAACTCTCTTCACTGCCGCCGGCCTTCGAAACTCGCAGCGTATTCGAATTCTCGAAGGCTGCGCGTCCCTGGATATATTCGACCTTGCGTTGCTTCGAAAGCATGCCCAGGCCGCCGGTCAACTTCTTGACCACGCCCTCTTTCCACGAGCGCAGTCGGGCCAGATCAATCTTGGGATCGGCGTACTCGATCCCCCAATTTTTGGCGTGTCGCGATTCGTCAATCAGCTTGGCCACGTGCAGCAGGGCCTTTGAAGGAATACAGCCGCGATAGAGGCAAACTCCGCCCGGATTGGCTTCCGGGTCGATCAGCGTGACCTTGAGTCCGAGATCAGCTGCGAGAAATGCCGCAGCGTAACCGCCCGGCCCGCCGCCCACTACTGCAATGTGCAAATTTGAAGTTTCAGTCATTCAGTCAGAAAGGCCTTTATCGCAGAGGGCACAGACACAGCGGGAAGCAGGAGAATTTCCTCGGTGTCCTCCGTGTCATCTGTGGTTTGAGATTTTTCAGATTCTACCCCTGCACCGACAGCAGGAAGGGCTGCTCAAACGCCTCCGCGATCCAGCGCAGGAATCGCGCCGCATCGGCGCCGTCGATCAAGCGGTGATCGTAGGAAAGCGAAAGCGGCAGCACCTGGCGGGCCTCAAATTTGCCGTTCATCCATACCGGCTCCATGCTGGCCCGCGACAGCCCGAGAATCGCAACTTCGGGAAAATTAACGATTGGCGAAAATCCAGTCCCGCCCACGCCACCAAGATTGGTGATCGTAAAAGTCCCGCCCTCCATCTCTGAGGCCGTGAGCTTCTTGTCGCGGGCCTTCTTCGAAAGCTGCGTCAGTTCGGCAGCCAGTTCGACAATATTTTTCTTGTCCACATCGTGCAGCACCGGGACCAGCAACCCGCGGTCGGTATCCACCGCAACTCCAATATTGACGTACTGCTTGTAGACGATCTCTTCCTTCGCCATGTCGATGCTGGCATTGAACTGGGGGAAAACTTTCAGCGCCGAGGCGCAGACTTTCAGCGCAATGGCCGTCACCGTCATCTTGCCGCCGGCTTCCTGAGCTTTGGGTGCGAAGCGGGCGCGCAACTGTTCGAGTTCGGTGATGTCGGCTTTGTCCTGTTGCGTAACGTGGGGAATCGTGGTCCACGCCTCCCACAGATGCTGCGCCGTCTTGCGCCGCACGCCACGCATGGAAACGCGTTCGACTTTTCCGAACCTGGTGAAGTCAGGTAGTTCGGGCTGCGCAAAATTGCGTCCCTGGGACGATTGAGCCGCGGCGGCGGAAGTCAGCAATGCCTTGGCGTGCGCCTTCACGTCAGCTTCACTGATGCGCCCGCCCGGGCCACTGCCTTTCACCTCGTGAATATCTACGCCGACTTCTCGTGCCAGCCGACGGACGTGAGGCGCGGCGGGCGCAGGCGCGCGATGCTCGGTCCCCGCCACCTTTCCCAGCTGCTCCGGCATGGCAAATGCTTTCGGCGCCGAAGGCTGGGGCTGGTCCGGCAAGAAATACCTGGGCCGCAGTTTTTCCTTCTGCCTGAATCGCCGCGTGCACCGACAGTCGCGCTTCATGCTGTTCGGAAATATGCTCGACCGGAGCATGCTTTGCTTTCTCCGGCTGCGCCGACGCGCCGCCCTCAAGGGTGAAGATCACCTGCCCGACTTTGACCTTCTGGCCTTCCTTCACCTTGATCTCTTTCACGGTGCCGGTGACCGAAGATGGAACTTCAACAACCGCCTTGTCGGTTTCGAGCTCCATGACCGGCTGGCCTTCGGAAACTTTGGAGCCCGGAGAAACCATCAGCCTGACCAAATCGCCCTGATCGATGTTCTCTCCCAGTTCCGGCAGCTTGAAGTCAGTCGCGCCGGTGGCGCCGGCGCTGGAGACGGGAGTTTGGGAAGGCGGGGCCGATCGCGGAGCCTCAGTTTGTACCGCAGATTTTGAGACCGGAACTGGCGTTTCCGCGGGCGCTTTGGCGGCAGCCGCTTTGGACTCGACTGCCTTTGCTTTGGCGCCGGCGCCATTTTCAACGGTAAAAATGACCTGTCCGACTTTTACCTTCTGGCCTTCCTTGACGCGGATTTCATTGACCGTGCCACTCACCGAAGATGGGACTTCGACGACCGCCTTGTCGGTTTCGAGTTCCATGACAGGCTGGCCTTCGGTGACGCTCGCGCCGAGCGAGACCATCAGCCGAACCAAGTCGCCCTGGTCAATGTTTTCCCCGAGTTCCGGAAGCTTGAATTCTGTCACTGAGTATTACTCCTGGCACTTCGTAGCGCCGGCGTCTCGCCGGCGCTACATTTTAAGTATTCGCCGGATTCGCCTTTTCCGGATTGATTCCCAAATCTTTCACTGCCTTCTGCAGTACATCGAGCTTGATCTGCTTCTCCCGCAGCAGCGCCGTCAGCGTAGCCAGAACGATATGTTTCGCATCCACTTCAAAGAAATCGCGCAACGCCGTCCGGCTCTCGCTGCGCCCGAAGCCGTCGGTGCCTAAAGCCAACAGCGGTCGAGGCATCCACTGCGCAATCGATTCCGGCAGCACCTTCATGTAATCCGATGCCGCCACCAGCACTCCAGGTGCATCTTTGAGCGCCTGCGTGACAAACGGAACGCGCGGTTTTTCGCCAGGATGCAGCATGTTCCAGCGATCGCAATCGTTGCCATCGCGATAAAGCTGCTTGTAGCTGGTCACGCTCCAAACATCCGCCGCCACGGCGTATTTCTCTTCCAGAATCTGCTGCGCCTTAAGCACCTCGTACATGATGGTGCCACTGCCGAAGAGTTGGGCGCGTAGTTTGGCGTCTTTCTTAGTTGACGCACGGAAGCGGTAGAGGCCCTTCAGAATACCCTCAGTAACATCCTTCCCTTCCGGCATCGCCGGCATCGGCAAAGGTTCGTTCGTGACCGTCAGGTAATAGAAGACCGACTCCTGGTCCACATACATACGCTTGATTCCGTCCTGAATAATGACGCCTATTTCGTACGCAAACGCGGGATCATACGCGAGCAAATTAGGGACCGGCAGCGCCAGCAGATGGCTGTGACCGTCCTGATGCTGCAAGCCTTCGCCGGCAAGAGTAGTGCGGCCAGCTGTGCCGCCGATCAGGAAGCCGCGCGTGCGCATATCGGCCGCGGCCCAGATGAGGTCCCCGATCCGCTGGAAGCCGAACATCGAGTAATAAATAAAAAACGGGATCGTATTGATCCCGTGATTGGCATACGCAGTTCCGGCGGCGATAAACGAGCAGATCGAACCGGCTTCGGTGATGCCTTCCTCGAGAATCTGCCCGTCTTTGGCTTCCTTGTAATAAAGAAGCGTATCCATATCCACCGGCTCGTAGAGCTGGCCCACGCTGGAATAAATTCCCACCTGGCGGAAGAGTGCTTCCATGCCGAAGGTGCGGGCTTCGTCCGGAATAATCGGCACGATGAGCTTGCCGATTTCCGGATCGCGCAACAATTTTCCCAGCAGCCGCACGAAGACCATGGTGGTCGAGACTTCGCGGCCATCCGTGCCTTTGTGAAATTCTTCGAAGTGCGATTCCGAAACCGGAGCAATCGGCTTGGAGCGCACTTTGCGCTCCGGCAGATAGCCGCCCAGTTGTTTGCGGCGCTCCTGCATGTAGCGAATTTCCGGGCTGTCATCCGCGGGGCGGTGAAATGGCGCATCCTGCAGTTCCTCGTCGGCGATGGGAATCCCGAAGCGCGAGCGGAACATGCGCAACTCATCTTCGTTCAGCTTTTTCTGCTGATGCGTAATGTTCTTGCCTTCGCCGGCTTCGCCCAGCCCGTATCCCTTGATCGTCTTGGCCAGCACAACGGTGGGCGCTCCCTTAGTCTCGGTCGCGGCCTTGAATGCAGCATGTACTTTGATGGGATCGTGCCCGCCCAGCCGCATGCGTGAAAGCTGCTCGTCGGAAAGATGCTCCACCATCTTGAGCAATCGCGGATCAGTTCCGAACAGGTTGTGCCGAAAATAAGCGCCGCTCTCGACAAAATATTTCTGGTACTGGCCGTCCGTGATCTCGCCCATGCGCTTGACCAGGATGCCGTCACGATCATTGATAATGAGGTTGTCCCAGTCGCTGCCCCAGATCACTTTGATCACGTTCCAACCGGCGCCGCGGAAGATCGCTTCCAGTTCCTGAATGATTTTTCCGTTGCCCCGCACCGGACCGTCCAGACGCTGCAGGTTGCAGTTCACCACAAAGATCAGATTGTCGAGACGTTCGCGTGAAGCCAGCGTGATCGAACCGAGAGATTCTGGCTCGTCCATCTCGCCGTCGCCCATGAACGCCCACACTCGACCGCCCGTGGCTTTCTTCAAACCACGATTTTCCAGATAGCGAATGAACCGTGCCTGGTAAATGGCTTGGATCGGTCCCAGTCCCATGCTGACCGTGGGAAACTCCCAGAAGTCCGGCATCAGCCACGGGTGGGGATAAGACGAGAGGCCGCCGCCTGCTTTCAGCTCGCGGCGAAAATTCTGCAGCTTCTCTTTCGGAATTCGGCCTTCGAGATAAGCGCGCGCATACATGCCCGGCGCAGCGTGGCCCTGAAAGTAAACCAGGTCGCGGTCTCCAGACTCGGTTTGCGCCTGCAGGAAATGATTGAACGCCACTTCATACAACGTGGCCGCGGAGGCAAACGTAGAGATATGTCCGCCAATTCCGCTCTCGATCTTGTTCGCCCGCACCACCATGGCCAGGGCATTCCAGCGAACCAGGCTCTTGATCCGGCGCTCCATCTCCTGGCTGCCGGGAAAGGGCGGTTGCTGCCGCGAAGCGATCGTATTCTGGTAAGGAGTTGTCGCAGTAAAAGGGAGGTTTACGCCCGCGGCGCGTCGGGCATGCAGCGAAAGTTGCTGCAACAAACGTCCCGCCCGCTCCGGCCCACCCTGGGACAGCACATAGTCCAGCGAATCCAGCCACTCTCGGGTCTCAAGAACTTCGACACCGTTGGTTTGCGTCTCAGCCACGTCTGGTTTTCTCCATCAATAAACGCTCAACCCTCCATCATAGACAATTGCGGGGAATTTTGCTGGGCCGTCGCTCTCGCGCGCAAAATTGAGGCGTATATTTTGAGCGGTCGTGCCGATTTGGCAAGGACTATAATAAGGATTCGCTGCGCTTTCTGTCGCATAAATCTTACCAGCAACCTAAACCCATTCGGTCCGCCAGACCATCTAAAACACGTACCAGGAAACCTTGAAGAGGAGAATCTCGATGTCGAAGAAAACCGCCGGCCACAACGGTGGCATCACCGCCCAGCCCCACTTTAACCAGCGAGCTCCTGAAATCCAGAAGTACGGCACCGTGAGCCACGCCCTGCCGTTGGATCTGGAAGAACCAGTCCGCCTGGAAATGACAGAGCATCTGAACCAGCTTCTCGCCGATACCATGACCCTGCGCGATCTATATAAGAAGTCGCATTGGCAGGTCGCAGGCCCCACCTTTTACCAGCTTCATCTTCTGTTCGACAAACATTACGGCGAGCAGTCGGAATTGGTTGACACCATCGCCGAGCGCATACAGTTGCTGGGAGGCGTGAGCCTCGCCATGGCAGCCGACATCGCCGAGACCACAACGATCGTACGGCCTCCGCGAGGACGCGAGGAAGTGCCCGTGCAACTCTCGCGCCTGCTCGACGCCCACAAAATCATCATCAGCCAATGCCGCGAGTTGGCAGAACGTGCGGACAAGCTGGGCGATGACGGGACCAACGACCTTGCGGTCAGCGATGCCCTGCGGCTCAACGAATTGCAGGTATGGTTCCTGAGTGAGCATCTGGTGAATATGCCGCTGGTCACCGCCGAAGAGTAAGATTGCGATCGGCGTGAACGAGATAGGGCTGACCTCGGTCGGCCCTTTTTTTGTTTGGAGCTACACATTCTGTGTGGGGCGGACACTCTTGTCCGCCGCTTTTGACGTCGATCTTCAATCGCGACCGAAATCAAAAGTCAACCCCGGCGGACAAGAGTGTCCGCCCTACACAGAATGTGTAACAATCTCCTGAAGGCAGAAGAACTATGGACCAACCAGCAAAACCCTTCACCTCCGACGGCGCGGACACACGCCGATGGATCGGCCGGCTCATCATCGCCGTCCTCCTCGGAGAAGCCATCTGGGGCCTGATCGTCTCATTCATGAACCATGTGTTCGTTCCCTGGCTGGGCGACATCATGGGCCCGTCTTCGGGATTGCCCACGTCTTTCACCCAGCGGCCCTACAACTACCCGGAGCTGTTCGTTTCCGTGTTTGAGTTTTGTATTGCGGGGCTGGTCGCGGCGATCATCAATTATTTCCTGCAGCGGACGGGCGCGAGAAGAGTCAAGACGGTGAAGAGTGCTTCGCCTCCCGGACCCGTGCGAGTGATTTCTCAAGCAGCGCCGCAGTCGGCGCCGACTGAGACGACCCCGCGGCAATTCGAAATGACTCCCGCTGCGTCGCCTGTGTCTGCCGCAGAACAAGATGTAAGAATGTATCCGGTAATTCCATCCATTCTTGTCCCGGCAGCTTCAGCAGAGCCGGCTGCGCCGATTGCGCCGCCAGAGCCGAAGCCTGCGGTCGTTGCTCCGGTTGTGCCGGTCCCGGCGAAGCCGGTGGCGGCGAAACCTGCGCCGCCCGCGCCAAAGGCCGAGCCAGCCAAGCCGAAGAAGCCGAAAAACGTTTACTACAACATCGTGGGAGAGCCCATGCCCTCGGACGAAGACTAGGGCCTTAGATGTGGGGCGGACACTCTTGTCCGCCGCCGTTGACTTTGATCTTGACCTTAAGCTCTGCCCATAACCAGCCGAGAACTAGCAGGCCATTGCATGACGGGCGAGGACGCCCGTCCTCCACAAATTAAAGCGTGCTCATGAACGCCACCAGGTCAGCCTTCTCCTGATCGGTCAGTGCCATATTGAAACGCTGATCGTAGAAGTTGACTACGTCCAGCAAGGTCGCAGCCGACCCGTTATGGAAGTATGGAGCGCGCGCCGCCAAACCGCGCATGCCCGGGACCTTGAACTTGCCGATATCCGCGCACTTGCCCGTGACCAGGGCGCGTCCCGGATCGCTCACCGTCACTCCCGAACCATCATTGCACTGGATCGTATAGGAAGGCAGATCATCACTGGGAGAAACCGTCCCGATATTCATCATGGCGAACGACGAATCGCTGCCCACGTTCGGGGTGTTGTGGCAACTGGTACAGGTACCCGTGATCAGGTTCTGGCCGCGAACATCGTTGAAGCCCGGCACCACGGAAATGTTCATGGGGCGGTTGTTGAACAACATCTCTCCGCGCGCGATGGACTGCCGCGCATCCGCCTTCGGGCCGCCCGCATTGGCCCACCTGGAATAAAGCCTGAATACGTTGGGATTGAACTTCGGCCCCGAGTTGATGCCGGCGCGGAATGGCTGCAACGCCAGGAAGATCGGACCGCCGAGCGCGCCGCGATCCCACAACCGCCCGGCCTCATTGTCTTCTGTCTGCGCGGTGAAGAGCGACGACTCGAGGTCCACAATATCGCGCAGCTCCGAATTCGTCGGCGGATGTTTGGGCTGAGCATGCACTAGGGTCGCGTTGTTGGCCTGGCTTTTCAGATTGGGCTCACGGCCGTCCCACATGATCCCGTTAAGAAAGTGCAGATTGGTGGAAGGCAGCGGACGCCGGTAGAGCGCCGGCCGGGTGGTCGTAGTTTCCGGACAGCTGTAGGGATCGTTGATGGAGACGATGCTAAAGTCGGCGTGGGCCGGCACCGGCAACGACATGCGGATCAGTCCCTTGTTTAGGAGCAGGCTGTAATTGATGGAGCGCGCTTTCAGCGAAGACACGTCGGCGCTGGGACAGTTCGCGCCGTCTGCTGGGCGAAACACGGCGTCCAGACCCTGGCTGATGTCGAAGCGGTGCAGAAGCTGTGGCGGAGTGATGCTCCAGCCCTCGCTGGCATCGTGGCAGGTCGCGCAACTCCGATCGTTGGTCCCCAACTTTTTGAAAAATGGATTCCCCAAATCAACCGGGCCGAGCGCGAGCGTCCGAAAAATGCCGCTAGGATCGTTGAATGGCATTAAATTCGGAAGACGATATCCCGCAACAGCGCTCAACGTGAGTCCCGCGACCAACAATCCGCCAACAACCAACCAAGCCCGTTTTCGATTCATTGCAAACTGCTCCTGGGGTCCGCACATCAGCCTGGACACACACGTCTCGCCGCGTCCAAGCTCTGGGAAAAATGGGAAAATCCTACAGGGGAGGGAGCAACACTCTAGCACACGAGATTCGAAAATCAAGGCGATTTACAAAGTGTGCACAAGCTTTCAGTGCGCAAGTTCTTGCATCAGGCGAGTGCGCAAAGCCTTATTAAACGTCGATCGCGAAGATTGAAGTGCGTCACATTTTCTGGCAGTGTTTGATCGTGGCAATGTCTTGAAGGCAGGACATCGACTAATACGATTTCTGCATCGGACGCATGTGGATTTCGGTGACCTCCGCAGTTCGAGGCAAAGTTAAAGCTTGGATCGCCATCACGGCAACGTCCTCTGGCTGCATGAGCAAGTCTGGATGATATTGCTTCCGCTCGGCTGCATGCACCGCCGCCTGCATGCGCGAAGCAGTGCGGCCTAAAAACAGGCTGATGACCCTCACACCTTCCGGATTTACCTCTGCGCGAAGGCTGTCTGCGAATGCCTTCAGCGCGTGCTTGCTGGCCGCGTACTGACCTGCGTTCGCCTTGGCCACCAGCCCGCTGCTGGAGTTCACAAACAGAATTTGTCCACGCTGGGATTTGAGTGTCGGCAAAAGACCATGGGTCAAAACATAGGCCGCGCGCACATTAATTTTGTAGTGCCTGTCCAACAGACCAGCGTCAGCGGTTTCGACGGGGCCAAGCCAGATCGCACCCGCGCTGTGTATAAGAATGTGCACCGACTTAATATCGCGGTTGATATCTGCAATGACCTGCTGAACTTCGCTGTCGACCTCCAGGTCAACTTGGTAACAGCGACTTTGGGCTGTCTTGCTTCTGGCGGTGTTGGCAACCGACTCCAAAGCTTGCAGATCTCGCCCCAGCAAACATAGGGACACACCCTGATCTGCAAGGCCTAAGGCAATGGCTCTCCCGATTCCGCTGCTTGCTCCAGTAATGACCGCGACTTGGCCCTCGAGTGGCGACATCGAATCTCCGGCACTATTATTGCTCGCATTTAATCGTGCCGGGTGAAAAACACGTCTTCGAGTGGGATCTAACAAACGTCACTGGAAAATTTCCACCTTCGGAATCGGTACCACGAACTTTCCACCCCATTCGCGAATGTATTGCAGCTGCTCCCGGATTTCATCTTTCAGGTTCCAGGGAAGAATCAATACATAGTCCGGCCTGGTCTCGCGAATTTTTCCCGGAGGAAAAATTGGAATGTGCGTACCGGGAAGAAATTTTCCGTGTTTGTAAGGATTGCGGTCGACGGTGTAATCCAGGAAGTCGGTCCGAATGCCGCAGTAGTTCAGCAACGTGTTGCCTTTACCGGGAGCACCGTAGCCGACAATCGACTTGTTGGCGCTCTTCGCCCCTATCAGAAAAGCCAGGATTTGCCTTTTCGTTTCCTTAACTTTCTCGCTGAAACAGAAATACGTCTCGAGGCGGTCGAAGCCGGCTCTTTTCTCTCGCCCCGCCAGTTCTCGGACGCGTTCCGTCTCCGGATGAGAAAGATCTTCGGTGTGCCGCACATGAATTCTCAACGAGCCTCCATGAGTGCATAGTTCCTCGACGTCGAAGATGGTCAAGTCGAAAGCGGCCATAATCTTCATTACCGTGAGGAAAGAGAAGTAGGAGAAGTGCTCGTGATAAATGGTGTCGAACTGATTTCCTTCCATCAAACGCATCAGGTGTGGAAACTCCAGAGTGATGACCGCTTCGGGTTTCAGCAAAGTTTTCATGCCCTGCACGAAGCTGCGCAGGTCCGGGACATGGGCCAGAACATTGTTGCCCACAAGCAGGTCCGCCTGCTTCCCGGCACACGCCAGTTCCGCCGCCAACTCCTGGCCGAAGAACCGTACTAATGTCGAAATGCCTTTTCGTTGCGCCTCCCGGGCCACGTTCGCGGCAGGCTCAATGCCCAGGACCGGAATCCCTTTTTCGACAAAGTACTGGAGCAAGTAACCGTCATTGCTGGCCAACTCCACCACCAGGCTGTTCTCGTTGAGATGTAGGCGTTCGACCGCCCGGTCGGCATATGCTTTCGCGTGCGCCAGCCAAAGACTGGAATAAGACGAAAAATAGGCGTATTCGGTGAAGATGGCTTGCGGGCTCACGTACTCTTCCAGCTGCACTAGGAAACACTCATCGCAAACCAGCACTCGCAACGGATAGAACAACTCCATGTCGTTCAACTGTTGGAGGTCCAGATTACTTTCACACGGTGGGGACATGCCCAGATCTGCGAAGGTGTGACGCAGTGGCGAGCGACAAAAGCGGCAAAACGCTGAATTCTCGAACTCTGCCAACATCGGGCCAGACTCCCCGACGTTACGGCCCAAGCAGCATGCGCCGCGCCTTCGTGGTAGGTGCGAAGACGAGTGATGCGAATCCCTTCGTAACGGCTAAAGAGATTTTATTGGGAGGAGGTTACCACAGGTCCATCGGCAAAACTGTACGCTACCGTGCAGAAGGAAGAATGTATTGGAGGCGCGGGTCGGAATCGAACCGACGTATAAAGGTTTTGCAGACCTCTCCCTTACCACTTGGGTACCGCGCCCCTGAACATTGAAAAAGCCCTCGCCAGCGCGGGGCTTCTCCAGCAAACTCTGGAGCGGGAGACGGGGGTCGAACCCGCGACATCGACCTTGGCAAGGTCGCGCTCTACCACTGAGCTACTCCCGCTCGGCGTGTTTGATTATAAACAGGTGGCGACGTTGCAGCAATCGCGCAACTGCTGGTCTGATGATATCTCCAACCCTGTCATCCTGAGCGGAGGGGAAAGTTCGCTTCGCGAACTTTCCGCGGAGTCGAAGGACCCCTACCTTTCCACGGGTGCAGTCCTCTTGCGCGAACGCACGATCTTAAAAGATTGGGCGCTTACAGAGGTCCTTCGACTGCGCGGCTGCTTCGCGAAGCGAAGCAGCCGCTCCGCTCAGGATGACAGGTACAGGACGCACGAGCGGGGGCGCTCGCGCCTACACCTTCATGGACTCGGCGGTGATGCGGTTGCGGACGTCCCACAGATCTTTGTAGAAGAGGTGTTCCATGCGCTGGTGCAGGACTTCTACCGGGGTGCCCATGGTGCCGACGACCCCTCCGCCGATGATTCTTTGGGCCAGCTTGAGATGGTGAAAGCGGAAGAGGTGAACCCGCTCGTCGAAATCGAGCAGGCGCTCGGCTACATCGTGCAGGCCGAAGAATTCCTGGTGCCGGCGATAGAGGTCATCTACCGTCAGGTTGAGCTTAGTCAACTGTGACTGGAAGGCCTCACCCAGACGGGGGCCGATGTGCAGCAATCCCAGGAAGCCTGGGGAGTCCAGGCCGCTGCCGTGTCCCAGGCCGGCGCGAATCAGGTGGTAGTCGTAGGGCGTGATGGTTTCCAGTTCGTGCAGCATGGAGATGGGATACTCCAGCATGTGATTGCCGCGGCGCAGAAGCTGGGAGGAGTTGAAAAAGTCTCCGTCGGCGATGAATGCGCGAGCCCGTTCTAGTTCCCAGGTGACGCCTTTCAGCACCAGTTCTGAGGCCTGGTGAATGACCTGGAAGGTCATCTCGTCGGGGTGCAGGAATTCTTCCGGACTTTTCTGTAGCGACAACAGTTCGTCGGTGCGCAGGTAGCGTTCGTAGTCCGACGCGCCTCTGCCCGGAAGAATCGGTTTTCGCAGGTCATCCATGCTGCGTGCCCTTCCTGTCCATGAGCCGCCGGGTCAATGGGGATAATCGAAGCGGTATCCACTGGGCTCGTTTCCGGAGAGATGGCGCGTGTTGTAGTCCAGGAAATATTCGACGTGCGCATCATCGAGCGGGAACGATCTGCTCCGGGGATACGGATATGTACCCATGGTTTTGAAGGGCAGGGGATGGACCGTGTTGGCCTCGGCGGCGTAGAAGTCCATATCTTTTTCGTAGCCGTTGGCTACGAAGAAATAATCCCGTACCCATCCTTTGGGCAACGCCGGAAGCTTTGCCGGATCGAAGTCGAGAACCACTTCATCTCCTGATCCGAAAACGGCCAGCCGGTCGTCAAATCCTGCAAGCAGAGGACGCACATCGCCGTAGCGCGTGTATGTGCCCGCCGGCCTCGCATAGGGTCCAGTCGGACTGGTTTTCTCGTACACGTACAGCACGTTACCGGGCGGCTGATTTTCTACTTTCAACGGGAAGCCGCGGTAACGCAGGTCGGCGCGGGCCAGCGGAACTGGAGTCAGACGGGCGTTGTCGTTCTGTTCCGTCCGATTGATCAGGATGTTGTCCCAATAAATCTGCAGGTTGGTGGTAATGCGGATACGCTGCGTGCCCTGAGGCAACTTGTCCGTAAGGTCGGCGGTCATGGTGCGGGGGCCACCGGCGGGGAAGCCTAGATCGTCAATTACTCGCACCCATTTTCCGTGAGCGTCCTGCGCCTCCACGTAAGGCGCGACGGGTTCGATTCCGGATTGGTATGCCGCATACATACTCGTAGCGCTGAAGTACTCGATCTCGCCGTGCATCATCAGCCAGAGCGGGCCGCCACGATAGGTTTCGCCGAGATCTAGCTCCAGAGTGTGCGTCTTGGTGAAACCCTGGAACGGCATGACATCGAAATCGCCAAAGTAGCGATGCGCCAGCAAGGCTGGCAAAACATCGTGGCCATGCTCATCGCGCGCTGCCGCCGGCGGCACCGCGCCGCGGCTGTAGACAACTTTGAACGGCGGATAGGGTGGATTGCTGGCGAAATATTCGTTGGGGAACACTTCAACCGCGCCAGGATGGTCCACGGCCAGCAGCTTTACCTGATCGAGATACACCGCTTCTTCCAGAGGCTCCATGAAGCGGAAACTGAGTTTGCCGTCTTTTTCGCGAATCGAGTTGCGGGCGACCTTGATATATTCAGTCGGCCGCGGAATGTCGCGCTGGCCGGGCCCAATCCAGTGGCCGACAACGCCCGCGCCGAGCATGTCTCCCACTAACTTGTAGTGCGTACCGTCCCAGGCGAAAAGCGTGGGACAGGAACTGCCGCGGCGGTCCATTTCGACAAAGCTGTGGTCTTTCATTCCGGCAATCTGAATTTCGTCCTGGATCACACCGGAGGGCCATAGCATGCGCACCACGTCTGCCTCTTTTGCTTGGCCAAGCCCGACGATGAAGTCGGTTGAGTTCTGTCCCAGGTAGCCGGACGATCCTGCGATTTCAAACTTCTGGCGATTCGCTCCGGAGAAGACTTCAACCTTGGTGCCGATAGCACTCTTGTTGTCGGCCAGGCCTTTGAACGAAAGCCGCAGCCAGTTGTTTTTGTTGCCACCTTCGTTGCGGAGGAGCACCACGGGCCCGTGACTCTGCGTGATGAGCAGATCGGTCGCACCATCGCCGTCGTAGTCGGCGGTGACGATAGCGCGTGGATCTTTCAATTGAATTTTGTCGAGGCCGACATCGGCGGTGACATCTTTGAATCCATCGGGGCCGAGATTGCGGAAGAGGCGGACTTCGCCTTTGCCGCCAGCGGTCTCGCCGACCGCTACCAGGTCGATCCAGCCGTCGTTGTCGTAGTCGAATGCGGCGACTCCCCAAGCGCGAGTCCAATTCGTTTTGGGGAGTTCGACTTGCTCAAAGCTCTTTCCCTGCCGGTTGCGCCAAAGCGTTATTGCTGGAGAACCCCAGTGCGTAAGAACGAGGTCCATCCAGCCATCGTGGTTGAAGTCCAAGACCGCAATTCCGGCGGTCGGCGCGGAGAGGGCCCCCGGCCAAACATCAAGCACCGGGAATTTACCTTCCCGAGGATTTCCGAAGACACTGGGCGTCTTTGCCCAACCTGTCAGGACAATGTCCACGGCCCGGTCATTGTTATAGTCGGTGCCCAGCGCGCTCACGCCCGGCGCCGATCCCGAAAGGCCGACGGAATCGGTGACCTCGGTGAAAGTTCCGTTGCCGTCGTTGCGCCACATACTGCTTGCCCCTGTCGAAGTCACGCCTGCATTGAACGCATTCCGGAGTCGCGGATCATACTGCCCGGCATCGCTGTAGCGAGTTATATAGAGGTCGAGGTCGCCATCGTGATCGTAGTCAATAAACGTCAGCCCCAGATTGACGCCGGGACTCTTGATGCCCGCTGCGTCAGTGACGTCCTTGAATGTGCCATTCTTCTCGTTATGTAGCAGAAGGATCCGATCCTTCATGCTCACGGCGAGATCTGCCGCGCCGTCATTATCGTAGTCGCCTGCGGTGCATCCGATCGCGTGAATGGAAGGATCCAGTCCGGCTTTCTTTGTTACGTCTTCAAACTTGCCCGTGCCCGCGTTGTGATAAAGCGCCATGCCGCCCTGCGGACCGTTGTCGGGCAGAAAAATGTCTTGCTTGCCGTCGCCGTCATAGTCAAGAAAGCACGCACCCGGCCCAAGGAAAGTTGCCAAATTAGCGGCTGATCCGGATGACGGCTTCGAAGCCAGCCCCGCGCTTTCGGCGACCGGAACAAAGCGCACGGGAACGGGAGGCAGGGCCTTCTCCGCGGCTCCCACCGCTTCTTCCACTAGCGAATACTTCCCTTGATCGCCGTAAGCCAGACCGATGGGCGAGCCCAGCTTGCTTTGCGTGATGTGCTGGAAGCGGACCAGGTGTTCGCGGGCTTGGGTGGCATCGCCGGACTGCTGGTGGGCGCGCGCGATACCGAACTCGGCGGACGCGTGCAGCGGATTTATCTTGAGTGCGTGCTGGAAGGCGTCGATGGCCTGCGGATATTGCTTAAGCTGCGCCGAGGCGGCGCCCAAAAAGTACCAGCTGTCGGCGTCGTTGGGATCAATTTCGGTGACGCGGCGAAAGGCGTCGACCGATCCTTGGGGATTGTCGGAATTTTTGTACAGCAAGCCCAGGCTGAACCACGCGTGCGGATCGTTGGGCGAATTTTTACCGGCGGCTTCGAGAAGTCCTTTGGCGGGCTCAATGCGGGCAAGATTCAGGAGAGCGATTCCCTGGTTTAACGACGCGATCTGCAGTTTGGGATCAAGTGCTGAGGCTTCCTGAAACGCCTTTAGACCTTTTTCGAAAAGCTGCTGATTCATGTAGGCCGCGCCCAGATTGTTGAGACGCGCGGCTTCGGTGGATGGGTCCGATTTGGAATGCGAGTCTTGGGGAGCGGCCGCAATAATTGTGGCTGCGGCCAGGGCGACGCAGGCGCAGAGCAGGAGACTTCGCTTATTCATGCCAGAAATAAGTAAACCACAAATGGAGGACGGGCGTCCCGCCAGCGGAGCTCGGATATGATGGGCGAGACGCCTGTCCTTCATTGCTAGATTTTCGGATGCCCGTAGGGACCGAGTTGATCCAAAGCCCCAGCAACTGAAGGCGGACATCACCCCAGTGGTCGAGGATTCGTTCGAACTTGTCTGCTCTATTTCCCCGTCCGCCGTGGAAGAAGGGTCGGATATTGTGCGGTGTTGAATGCCCATGCGGCCATAAGCTGAGCAGCCTGCACAAGACCTGCCTCGTGTACTTTGTCGAAAGTATCGATTTGAGTGTGCTGCGTTTCGGAATATTCCGGTGCGTCTCCGATGCACGAGAATCCTGGAACACCCGCCGCGTTGAAGGGAGCATAATCACTTCCAAAAGTACGAGAGAGCTTCGGTTCCACAAGGTGAAGCTGCAATGAGACGGGAGCAAGAATTTCTTGTAAAGGTCCGATATCGTTGTAGTTCTCATGCGCGCCAACCGTGACGACCGGCCCGGTTCCAGTGTCGTTTACCAGAACGGCGGAGATTTTGGGCAGTTCTTGCGCGTGCTCGGATACATACAGTCTGGAACCGACCTCACCTTGCTCCTCACCGGAAAACAAGACAAACCGGATCGTCCTTTTCGGCCTAAGTTTGAGCTTGACTAGGGCCCTCGCGACCTCCAGGATCGCCACAACGCCGGTTCCGTTGTCGGTCGAGCCTGAGGCCAAATCCCAGGAATCAATGTGGGCACCCAAAATAACAACCTCGTCAGACTTTTCGGCGCCGCGAAGTTCAGCCACTGTGTTTGAGGTCTCGACTGGGCCTGTACTAAAGGCGTTCGTGATTGCCAATTGCAAACGGACGTCTCCACGCTTCAGTAAGCGCCAGATAAGGGTGTAATCCTCGTGAGAAAGAAAAGCAGTCGGTATCACGCCAGGCTCGTAATTGCCTTTTGAGACATTGGACATCCGCATCAGATTGTACGGATTTGCGGAATCTCTTAGGACTGCACGAACCCCCTGAGCCTCGAAGAACTTTGTTCGCGTTTCATAGAAGGCCTTTGCCGAAGTAACGTCTGTTCGCGGCTCTGCATACGGTGCCTGAAGCGGGAATTGCACTGGGGGATGGCCCACTTCATAAGGCGGGGTAACAGGATTGGGCTCCTCCAAAATCACAATAGCGCCGCTTAGCTTCGTTTTGTATTTATCAAGCTCAGACGGCGACTTGGCACTGACGTACACGACCGATCCCTGAACCTCTCCGTCCGTACCGGGAGACCATCCGGCGGAAACGATAATGAGACGGCGTGAGACGGGGGCAATCACGCGAGCCTCGGCGGTCCCCCTTGTCCAGGAACGGGCCACCATCCATTTCTCCTGGTGGATATTGGTTAGGCCATATCGTTGAAACTCGCGCTCTGCCCAGTCGCTCGCAATTCGCTGCTGCGAGGATCCTGTTAGTCTCGGCCCAATGACATCCGAGAGGTATTCGATATTTGTCATCAGTTCATTGTGCTGCCCAATCTCGGATAGGATTTGCTCATCCGGGAACGAGTTTTCGCCCTCATGCTGCGCACTCAGCAGACAGCGAAGCGCGAGCATCATGAACAAGCCGCATAGAATTTGGCGAGCTGGAATCGAGGCCAGAGCGACGGCGCTGCGCTTCATAGCCGAATGCTATCGCACTGCGAAGTAGAGAGCTAGTCTACGCCCGTCTTCCATCGCTAGATTGGCGGATGCCCGTGACGGCCGACTTCATCTTCCAAAGCGGCAGCGACTGAAATCGCCAACTCCTCCTGCCAGGGGCGCGCCACGATCTGCACGCCGATGGGCAGACCTTCCGGCGACTTCCCTACCGGCACTACGACAGCGGGAGTGCCCAGCAGATTGAACCATTCGGTGTAGCTCCAGGCGTCGAGATACTTCACGGTCTTTTCTTCTACCTGCCAGCTGCGCTCGCCGTGCCGGAATGCCGGGAATCGACAGCCACGGGACAGAGCAGCACCGGATAGTCCCGCATCTGGGCAAAAATCTTTATGCGCAGTTCGTCGCGCTGGATCCAGGTATCGAGCAAGGATTGGCCGGTGTGCGACGGCTGGGCTGCCACTCCGCGTCGAAAACTCCTTGAGCATCGGACTCAGGTCAGCTTCACGGCCCTTGATCATGGGACCGAGCATCATTCCTCCGGCGATGCCAAACAGTTTCCACCATAGCTGGCGGGCGAGTTCGAGTCCTTCCGGGCGGAAAGGCTCTACCTGAAAGCCCGCACGATCGCAGGGCCTCGGCAGCAGTTCGCACTGCCGCGCGCGTTTCCGCCGTGACCGGCGTGCGGCCGTCATCTTCGAAATAGCCGATGCGGATACGCTTCAGATCATCGTCAGCTGGGCCAATGTAGCGGTACCGGCGCGGCTGAGGGATCGCCATCGTCCGGACCCTGCATGACCTCAAACAGAACTTTCAGGTCACTCCATATTGCGTGCCAACGGTCCGACGACGCCGAGCAAAGCGAAGGGCCCGACTGATTCTGGAAAGTGTCCGGTCGCGGGAATGCGGCCGGGAGTGGGCTTCAGACCGCAGATTCCGCTGAAGTGGGCGGGCACGCGAATCGAACCACCGCCATCGCTGCCCACTCCACCGGCGGACATGCCGGCTGCAATCGCCGCCGCTTCCCCGCCGCTCGATCCGCCCGGCGTGCGCGTGAGGTCCCAGGGATTGTTGGTGCGTCCATAAAGAAGATTGTCGGTCTCCCATGCCATAAGGAGTTCCGGCGCATTGGTGACGCCGAGAATGATGGCCCCGGCCTGGCGCAGGCGTGCCACCAGCGGAGCGTCACACTCACCTACCATTCCGGCACGCAGCTTCGTTCCGGCTTCCCAGGGCAGGCCTGCGACTGCGATCGAGCTCTTGATGCTGATCGGGACGCCGTGCAACACGCCAAGCTTTCTTCCTTCGCGAGCGGCCGCTTCCGCCGCACGGGCTTGCCGCCGCGCGCCTTCGGCATCAACGCGCACAAAGGCATTCAGCGTGGGATTCAATTCCTGGATTCGGGTGAGGTGCGCTTCGACCAGTTCAACCGGGGACAATTTTTTCTGCCGGATCTGCTCAGCCATGGACACAGCAGAGAGGAAAGTTAGGTCGGGCATGGGATCTCAATGAGGAGAGATCGAGTCTAGCATGCGGTTGCGGGACGCAACGCCGGCGTTATCCACCCACTGTCATCTTGAGCGGAGGGAACGGACTCGCTTGCGAGTCCCTTCGCGCAGTCGAAAGACCTTGTGTTTGCATGCGGCAGCAAGCCAGCCGGTCGACGAACACTGCGTCAGATTCACTACCAGCAAACGCAAGGTCCCTCGACTTCGCTCGGGATGACAAAGTAGGGGCTAGGAATGACAAAATAAAGGGGCTAGGAAT
Source organism: Terriglobia bacterium (assembly GCA_963812835.1). Taxonomy (GTDB): domain Bacteria; phylum Acidobacteriota; class Terriglobia; order Terriglobales; family Acidobacteriaceae; genus JAIQFF01. The sequence continues at coordinate 1,355,553 of CAWEWN010000002.1, read as the reverse complement.
ACGGAGTAGCGTTAGTGGGAGCCTGCGGCCGCGCGGCGAGCTTTCGCGGCGCGCACGACGGGGCGTGACGCAGCTTTCTTTTTGGCGTCTCGTTTGCCGAACCACTGTTTCAGATATTTTCGCGAAGCCGGTGTCAGGCGGGAGAAGAGCATGCCTGCGCGTCCGCCATCGTCGGCCCAGATGACCTCGCCCATGCCCTCCACCATGTGGGTGGTGCCGGGCAAAACGAAGCGCAGCGGAACTTGCTGCACCGGCGGCAAGGGTTCGGGAGCCTGCAGTGCGATGCCGTTCTGGTTCAAATCGAGCACCATCGCCGGAAGCGAGGCGATGCCGAACTGGAGATAGACCAGCGACTCCAAACTCTGCCGCGGTGAATTTCTGCGGTCTGGACGCATGAAGCCGCGGCCGGCGCGCAGACAACGGATCATCTGCTCGACTCCGAGCGGCTTGTAGAAGATGAAGTTGGCCCCAGCCTGAAAAGTTTCTGCGATTTCGGTCAACGCCCCGATCATCCCAAAGATCACCGGGCGGCGCCGCGAAGGACCGAGGCGCGCCATGCGGGCGACGATGGCCGCACCAGGCAAATCGAAATCGATGACCAGCGCCGAGTAGTGCCGTTGTACCGTCAGGTCCAGCGCCTCGGGCGCGGACAGGCAGACTTCCTGTTCCATGCCCACGTCATCCAGCGCCTTCCCCAGGACTCGCAGGTGTTTTTCTTCACGGCACATCAGCAGGGCATTGAACGCCATAAGCCCGCAGCTTACGGTGGCGGAAGGCAGAGGTAAAGTGACCCCGGTAATCGCCGGATGCTTACCGAAAATAGCCCGTTTTGGGTAAGCAGAGAGGGTCGAAGCGCCGTTTTCGATGAAAGCGAATATAAGACGAATGTTCTTTGTCGCTGGAAGGCTGCATTCTTTCGTAATCTGCCGTTGCATGAGCGGCAATGGCATAGTAAGCAGGACGTATGCCCCAATCCAGGCAGGCAGTCGACGAGCGGCGCGCCCCTCGAGTTAAACTCGCCGGAACCATTTTGGCCATGGTCCGGCTGGAAAACGGACGAGAGATCAGGGCCCGCTTGCACCAGCTTTCCTTCACTGGCGGCTTGCTGCATTTGGACGCTCCGCTGGATGAAGGCATCAAGGCAGAGGTAATGTTTCACGTGGGCGGGAGCACTGTACGCAGCAAAGCTGCGATGCGCTTTCCCATGTGGGCTACCAAGGGCTGTCTCCAGCCTTTTGAATTTACCGATCTGGGCGAAGATGACCGGCTGAAACTCAAAGCAGATCTGGAGAAATTTTTGTCTTCTCCCGGCGTTGGTACTTTCGAAGAGGAACAAGCCTCTGGGGCGGCGGCGGAGTAGCTGGCGTTCAGCAATTAGCAATTGGCAATTAGCAATTGGCAATTAGCAATTGGTGTTTAGCGGCGACTTGCCGATAGGTCTGCACACTTTGACGCTTCCCGTCTTCCGAATTTACATCTTTTGGATCCGCAATTTTCGCTAAAATACCCTTCTACACACTCTGGTTGGACGGAGTCTTATGGGGCCGCACCATTCAGTTCGCTTTCTACGCATCGTCGACGATGCCAGGAAGCGGGTTCGGGAAGTCGGCATTGATGACGTTAAGGCCCGACTTGACCGGGGCGACAAGTTTGTCCTGGTGGATGTTCGGGAGGAAAGCGAGTATGCCAAAGACCATTTGCCGGGGGCCATTCACCTGGGCAAAGGCATTATCGAGCGCGATATTGAGGAACGGGTGCCGGAGCTGAACACGCCAATCGTCCTCTACTGCGGTGGCGGATACCGGTCCGCCCTGGCCGCCGACAATCTGCAAAAGATGGGATACACGAATGTGCTCTCCATGGACGGCGGCATTCGGGGCTGGCGCGAGAAGCATTTTCCTCTGACGTCATAACCCCGTCGAAGCTTGCGGTTTCTCGAGTTCTTCCATCGACAAAGTACCTCCGTAACTTGATGCCAGGTCACTATCGCGTCAGCATGGAGTAGCGGGAATGACTTTCACAGCATTCGGGGCGTGATGGAATCAGATAACCAAACTTCAGGTAAGAGTGCGTCGGGGGCGGCGGCAGCGCAGGCGCTCGACCGCAGTGCTGTGGAGCAACGGCTGGCGCGGGCGAGTACGCCGGACCAGTGTTGTGTCGACCTTTCCAAGATCTTCGGGGTGCGGCCCAACGAAGTGGCCCTGCTTCGGCTGGAGAACGGATTACTGAAGTTCCTCTGCCCTTTTGAACTCAGTACGGCGGGTTCGATTCCGATTTCCAGTTCGTCCGCGGTTGCGGCGCACACGGCCGTCACCAAGAAAATCGAATTGTTCAACAACTTCACCCGGGTGAAGCATGCCAGCATCTTCGAGAGCATCAAGCCGGGCGGAGAAAAAGGTGATGGCGACGAGGGCGAACTTCGCCCTGCGACCATTCATAAGTTGATGTCGGCGCCGGTACTCGATCAGACGGAGAAAGTCCTGGGCGTAATCCAGATTTGCCACAAGGGATTCGATCTGGCGTCGGCTGGGCCCGACTTCACGCTGGACGATCTTCAGCAACTCGAAGTGGCTGCCAAAGCCCTGAGCAAGACGACATTCATGCAAGCCAGCTTCTAGGGCCTAGCTGCCAATACAACCCTGTCATTTTCTATCTTCCCTGAAAAGCAGAAGGCTGTAAGCGAAATTTGTCTTCTGACCGGCGCGCGATCGCTCTCACCATGCCGCGGAAGATCAGCACGTGGACGGGATATAGCAATGCCCAGTACAGCTCCCCCGCCAGTCCGCGAGGTTCGAACCAGGCATAACAGCTGAGAAGCGTTCGGTCCCGTGATTCGGCAACAAGGGCGAATTGCAGCCAGGCGCGTCCCGGCAACTTCATTTCAGCGCGAAACAAAATTCTTTCTCCGGGGACAATCTCTTCCACGCGCCAGAAATCTACGCCGTCGCCGGTCTGTAGCGTTGCTTCGCTGGCGCGGCCTCGGGACATGCCTACGCCACCCATCATGCGATCGATCCATCCGCGCAGTTGCCACAAAACGTTAGCGTAGGGCCAGCCGGACTTTCCGCCGAGGCTTTGCAGCATACCGAACACTTGCGCCGCCGGGGCATCGACGCTGAGCTGCCGAACGTCGCAGATGTAGCCTTGGCGCCGGATAGCGATGTGCGGCGCGTCGCGGCCTATCATTTCGTAGAGAGATTTGTCTGGCCCTGTTCTCGAGAGGGCATCCGCCACCGCTGCGCCGTATCGCATCGGAATGATTCCGGGGAATAGTTTTGCGGCACTGTCGCTGCCGCAGACAACTTCAGTTCTCAAGCCCTCAATCAGAGGACGCGTAATCGAGCCTGGAAATGGCGTAACCAGATTGAGCCAATACGAAGACAAACGCGGAGTCAGCACAGGCACCCGCAACAGCCATCTCCTCAGTCGCCGGATGCGGGCGTAGGTGAGCATCATGCTGCGATAAGTCTCGATGCTGGCGCCACCGATTTCGACGATCTCTCCCGCCGATTCAGGAACGTCGAGTGCCGCAACCAGGTATTCCAGCACATCGCTGATCGCGATGGGCTGGATCCGCGTCATGACCCATCGGGGACAAATCATGACCGGAAGGCGCTCGGTGAGGCAGCGAATGATCTCAAACGAGAGGCTGCCGTTTCCGACAACAATTCCGGCGCGAAACTCGGTCACCGGCGGCCCAAACTCTCGCAGCACGGCGCCAGTCTCGTGACGGCTTTTGAGGTGAGGCGATACCGGCGAATTCTGCGAAGTCAGTCCGCCCAGATAGATGACTCGTCGGACCCCGGCCTGCTTCGCCGCTACGGCAAAATTATTCGCCGCTCGCAGGTCCCGTTCTGCGAAGCCTTCCGCACCGCCACCCATCGAATGGATCAGGTAGTACGCGACTTCGATTCCCTGCAGCGCAGCAGGCAGGGTGACGGGGTGGAGAGCATCGGCTTCGACAACTTGCACGCCGGTCATGCTGGGGCGGAATCGTGAAGCGTCTCTCACCATGCAGGTAACGTCGTGCCCGCTCTGCATCAATTTTGGCAGCAACTGGCCGGCAACGTATCCCGTCGCACCCGTGATCAGAATCTTCATCATCGCTCCGAATTCAAACGCCAAATTTCAAAATTGAGCAGGCTGGCAAACGAGACCCACACAGCGTAGGGCACCATGAGCCAGAACGCAGCTTCCGAGAATGGACGGAATACAATGGCGGTAGCCACGATTGTCGCCAGCAGGGCGAGTATGTCAACGAAAGCCAGCCCAGGGCGGTGGAGGCCGAAGAACACGCCGGACCAGGCCAGATTGAATCCCAACTGGACAAAAAAGAGAATAAAAGCTGCTCTCGGGATGCTCCATCCTGCATTTCGCCACACCAGCCACGCGCTGGTGGCCATCGCCAGGTACAGCACCGACCACACCGGGCCAAACACCCAGCTCGGCGGATTAAAGGAAGGCTTCTGCAGGCGCACGTACCAGGTGCGGACCGACCTTGATGTCCAGACCGATCCAACGGCCGCCACCGAAAAACAAATGCCGGCAAAAAGTGCAAAAGTGAGCCACGGATTTCTAGACATGCCGTGCCTCCAGCTGCGCAATCTGCTCTATATATCGTTTCGAATCAAACTTCCGTCCGGTGCTGGCCAGCGACATGTAACGGATTTTTCCGTACACCGGACGATTTGACCAGGCCCGATCGTGTTTCCCCACAATGGCCCACGCGATTCCCGCATATCCGTTGGGATCCCGCCCGTCGAGTTCGTAGCGGTCATTCAATCGCACTGCACGCTGGTATGCCATGCTTACGGAAGGACTCCACTCCAGAATCTTCTTTGCCCAGTACATACGCAAATAGTTATGCATCCATCCCGTCAGCACCATCTGCTTCTGGGCCGCGTTCCAGAGCGGATCGTGGGTCAGGGCTTGTTCCAGCTGTTGCTCGCTGTAAATGACGGCTCGCCGATCGCGCGCATGCTCGGATAGCGAGCGCTGAGCCCATGGTTCCAGGCATTCCATGGAATCGTAGTCCGGGTTGAAGCGTACAAAGTTGATGGCCAGCTCACGCCGAACGATTACCTGCTCGAGAAATGCTTCCTTCGCTCGGACAGGCGCACTGCTGAGCTGCACTGCGCGCGCAATCGTGAGCGGGCCAATGTGCCCGAAGTGGAGATACGGGGAAAGCTCACTGGTGCCGTGTTCTTCCGGATGGTTGCGGGCCTCGGGATAGTCGGCCAGACGCCTGGTTACGAATTCCTGCAAGGACGCGCGAGGCCTGCTTGCTTCCTCCGTGCCAGCCGGGAGCTGGACCGACTGAAGTATCCAATTTCCAATTCGCTATTACGTCTTCGTGGGGAGAAAGTGAACGCAAGCGCGGTGGAGAAATCCAGCGCACGTGAGCTTTCAATCGGGGTTGCGACACCAGGAATTGCGGCACCACAGCGTGCAGGCGAGGACGGATAGTGCGCGCCGCGAATTGTTCCTTCAACAACAATTTGCTGGGTACGATGACGTCAGCATCCACCGTCCAGAGGGGCGCGCGGAGCTTGCCCGCCGCTTTGACTCGCCATTGCTCCGGTTCTCGCATGGGGTTCTCGTCGCCAATCACAATGGCCGCGCGAACTTCCTGACAGAATTTCAGCAGGCTGTGATCGGGGTGGGTCCGCAAAACGAATCCGACGTTGCAGGCCGCAAGTTCCTTCGCGAGGTCAGGAATCCCATCGACCAGGAAACGATAGTGCCGGAGATTGGCACGCGGATAGAAAGGAACGGGCGCCAGAAAAACTACAACTGGCTTCTTCAGTTCGTTGGCGACTTGAATGGCTACATCCAGAGCAGGATTGTCGTTGCCGCGCTGCGCCCGCTGCATCCAGTAGACGACGCAGTTCCCTCCCACACTGGGCGCACCCGGCGTCCGCACCGTGATCCGCTGATCATTACTGAGCTTTTCGATCGGGTTCATGATTGCGAAAGCGTAGATTGAGTAACGGGAAGATACCGTATGGCCTCCTCCCGTTGCCTCACTTTTGTGTTATTTAGAATTGCAGCCGCGGCTCTTATCGCGCCATCACCGAATCGTGTCCCCATCGTCGCTGGATAGCCTTAAACGATACGGCCTGATACAGTGCCGCCAATCCCACCAGACCGTAGACCACGGAACTCAGCATTGACGTTTCACCAAATCGCATACCGAAGATGGTTGCGACCAGGTCGAAGTGGGCAATACCCACCAACCCCCAGTTCAAGCCTCCGACGACCAACAGTACCGCTGCTACCACATCCACTGTCCTCATCTTTCCCTCCGAATCTTTCTTTGAGTGACCGTACTTTGCTCTTGCGCCAATTTGCGCTTGCGATGTATTAACTGTAATGCACATTAATTGTCATGACATGACAATTTCGGAAGCCAGCAAAATGCTTTGCCCCGCAGTCAAAAAGCCGGCGATTTGTTTCTCCCGAAGAAAGCGGGGTGACCTTGATCAACAAAACCATCGTCGAAGGTCTTAAACCATATGCTGTTGGCGAGAAGCTGCGGACCCTGAGGCTCAAGAAGAGCATGGGACTGGTAGAACTTGGCCAACACACGGGCTTGTCTCCCGCCATGCTGTCGAAACTGGAGCGCGGGAAGTTGTTCCCGACCCTGCCGACGCTGCTGCGGATCGCGATGGTGTTCGGAGTCGGCCTGGATTTTTTCTTTGCCGACGAGCGCAAGCGTCACGTGGTCTCGATCGTACGCAAGCAGGAGCGGCTCAAGTTTCCGGAAAATTCTGGATCGAGCGTGATTGCCTACAACTTCGAAAGCCTGGATTTCAAAGCCAGCGAGAGAAAGCTGAACGCGTTCTATGCGGAATTCGAGACAGTGCCGGCGGAGAGGGTCCGTCCGCACCAGCATCCCGGGGTCGAATTGCTGTACATCATCAGTGGCAAGCTGGAACTGATCATAGCTTCCGACCTGCACTTCCTCGAGGAGGGGGATGCTGTGTATTTCGACTCTGCTGTCCGTCATAGCTACCGCCGTGTGGGCAGGAACCGATGCAGCGCAGTGATTGTCACGGTTTGACCGCTTCGAGAATTAACTAGCGGGTCCGAAGGACCTGGTCGAGCGCCAGTTTTTCGTTGGAGGTCAGGGGGCGAACCCTCCCTTTGGGAAGTTGCCCGAGCGGCAGCGGGCCAATCGCGACCCGGACCAGTCGTAATACTGCAATGCCCACCGCAGACAGCATGCGCCGGATCTGACGGTTACGGCCTTCATCCAAAACAATTTCGAGCCAGGTGTTTTTCTTGCCACCACGCAGAATCCGAACGCCGTTGACACGCAGGAACTCGCCGTCTTCGGTCGTCACTCCCTGGTTCAGCGATTCGAGCAAGAATGTGTCGGCGACCCGGTCAATCTGGACATGGTACGTCTTGGCGAGATGCGATGCCGGAGATGTGACCCGGGCCGCCCATTCGGAATCATTGGTGAGGAGAAGGAGGCCTTCGCTTGCCTTGTCCAGGCGCCCGACGGGCGCAACCCAGGGCGATGCTGAATCGAGAAACGCATATACAGTCTGCCGGCCCTTTTCGTCCGAGGCAGTCGTGACCACCCCGCGTGGCTTATTGAGCATGAGATAGATCTTGGCAACCGCAGCGACTACCTTGCCATCTACTTCGATGCGATCTCTTTCTTCGTGCACGGGCGTCTCGGCATCGCGATGGACTGTGCCGTTCAGGCGCACCCGTCCGGCATGGATGAGTTCGAAAGCCTCAGAGCGAGAGCAATGGCCGATTTTTGAGAGAGCGCGCGCCAGACCTACTTGCCGGGAGCGATTGGTGGCGGTCACGCCTCCATGCTAAACCAAGGCGGAGGGCCGGGATCAGGCCGCCACAGGCCGTCCACCGGCAAATCGAGGTAGACGAAGTGGCAACAATACATGGTCGTGATTGGTGTTAGTCTGATCTGGAAAATATAGCGGACGATGCAGGGCAAAACCTGTCATGAGTGAAAAGAATATAAACGACGAGAAGGTCGTGGACGAACCGCAACGGGCGGCAAAGAAGCCCTATCTTAAGCCGGAGTTCCGCTACGAACGCGCGTTTGAAACCATGGCCCTGGCCTGCGGAAAAATTCGGGCCACGCAAACACTTTGCCGGTTCAACCGAAAAAATTCTTGAAGCAGTTTCTGGTTTCTGGTTTCGTCCAGTACCGGTTTTCGGCGTTCCTCTCTTCTTGGATTTTTCTGGAAACAAGAAACCGGAAACCTGCCCTGTGGTAGCATCCTGCGCATGTTCAAACTACTGGTAGTGATGCTGAGCCTGGTTGCGACAGCGTCCTCGGTCGCGGCCCCGTCGTCCGTCGATCTTCCCACCCGAAAGTATTTGAATCTGGCTGCGATCAAAACCATGGTAGCGGCCGCCGAAGCGGAAGCCAAGAAACAGAATGTCGAAGTGACGATCTGCATCGTGGACGAAAGCGGTAACCTGCTTTTTCTCCAGAAGGCAGATGGCGCCTCGCTTAACACGATTCAATTCGCCCAGAGAAAAGCCCGGCATGCCGCGTTTTACCGGGCCCCCTCTAAAAACGGCGCCGATGCGATGAAAAAAGGCGATACCGAAGTGCTGGCTTTTCCCGACTTTTTCCCCAACCAGGGCGGGCTCCCTATTCAAGTGGACGGCCAGACTTTGGGCGGAATTGCGGCCAGTGGCGCTAAATCCGAGATTGACGAAGCCATCTCGCAGGCGGCGCTGGACGCGCTCTTCAAAAAGTGAGCTTGCAGTTGGAGTGTGTGGTTGAGCTTCCGGCAGAACCGCGTCCGAGCTGCGCTCGACTGGACAGCCAGAGCGGCTGTCCCTACGTGGTTCTGGTGGGCGCCACAACAGCGATGGGATGGGTCTGTTTGAGCGAGTAGGGGTCCTTCGACTCCGCATTGCGTTTCGCTTACGAAACGCAATGCTGCGCTCAGGATGACAGATTACTCGTTCTCCTCGCTCCGACTCGACGCGGATCTCGCGCTGAAATCCGCCGCCGAGAATCTTGGCCACTGAAGTTAAATCTTTGCTCAGTGCACTACGCCACCTGCCGACGGAGTCCTGCGCCAGTTCTTCCATGGTCTGGCCGAAGGACAGAAGGCTGGCCGCAACCTCGGTCTTGACCAGATCGGTCACCGAAGTCTCGATTCCCTTCTGGACAATTTTCAATTTTCCACGGGCCTCGTCCAGTTGATGGTCGAGTTCCTTGGCATTGCGCGTGCCCAACTCTTTCAGCACCACGTCCACTGCGCCTTCGAGTTGCACTCGCGCGGCGGATATCTGGTCGCTGGCCATTTGCGAGAGCCGGGTGTCCATTCCAGATTCGAGCCGGGTTGCCGTGTCGTCCAGTTGCGCGATGCGGCTGCTGAGAGATGTGGCCTGCGCCTGTAGCCTGGAGACTTCGGCCGCCACCGTGGATTGCAGCTTCTCCATTTCGCGGCGGTAGCCTTCATGCTCTTTGCTCAGCCTTTGCTGCAAGGCCCGGAAGTGCTCTTCATTTTGCTGCTCGGCGCGAACGCCGGCATCAGTGACCTGCTGCTGAAACTTTTCTGCTCCGGAATCGAAATGCTGCCCCACCGCCTCGGCAATTTCTTCTGACAACCCGCGCGCGTTCTGTTCGACGGTTTGCAGCTGCTCTGCGGCGTGCTGCCGAAATCCCTCCAGCGCCTGGCCGATTTTCTGTTCGATCAAGCTTTTGGCCGATCCCAAAACCTGCGCCGATTGCTCCTGGGTCTGCTTCAGGACTTGTGTCCCCAGGTCTTCGCGCAGACGTACCCACAGTTTCTCTTCCACCTCGGGCGGAATATGCGACAGCGATATATCGAAGCGGCTGCGCTTCCCGTCTCCCTCGGCAGCTTTTCCCCGGAGCGCCACGATTTCGGCATGTAAGGGCTGAACGAATTCGGCCACGATGGCCCGCAGATCGCGCTCGGTGAGCGCGGGCTGGTTCTTGTCAGAAACTATCTTCAGTCCCGGCGCGCCGGGTTGGCCTTTGTCGCCTCGGACTGAAATTTTCCGCGTCGGCAGCGGATCGTCAGAATGAATGTCGAGCAGACGTCCCCAATCTTCCGGACAAACTTCCAGTCCCCAGAAATTTTCTGGCTCGTCGAGCTTCGCGGCCACCTGCCAGCCATTTTGACCTGAGCCCATGGGCTTGCAGTCCACTACGTGGGCCTTGGTCGCGCCACCTCCCTTGCGCCGAAACTGCACCGGAATTCCGGCTTCCAACTTGGCGGGAGAAAATATGGCACAGCCATGCGCGCTGACTACAAGCGTTTCGCAGATTTCTGAAAAAGGAGCGCTCGGCTCCAGGCTGGTGACGGCGATGGGAAGGGTGATCGGCACTCTCGAGCTGCGCCGCATGGTCTCGGGAACATTCGCACTATGCATGGTGGCCCTCTTTCATGTGACCCTCACTCGCGTTGCTTCGAAGAACTGCTACGCTCAGTGCCCGCTCGGGGCTGAAATCTCCGCACCCATACGGTAACGCAAGCCGCGCCAGCAAAGGGATTCCAGTAGTTCCTGCCATGGCTTCCAGCGGGGCAGTTACGTTACACCTCCCTCGGTAACTGAGTGATGCGACCGGACAATGGCCATATTCGCGCCGCCGATGACCAAGAAACACACACGCGCGGAGCGCTTCTCGGGTTAGGTTGGGGACAGCATCATTTACATCCAAGGAACCCAAAAGCAGCCATGACAAATTCCCTCCTGCAACGGCTTATCGAAATGTGCTGCCGGCACGAATTCACCTGGCCGCACGCCGGCATCCACGGCACCGCCTACCAGGCGTGCCTCCTCTGCGGCGCGGTCTATTCGTATGACTGCACCACCATGCGTCGCACCGGCCGGCTGGTCACGCCACCGGATGCAGGGCACCAGTCGATGGCCGACATACAACCAGCTGGCGATTAGGCTGCGAGGCTTTGAGGATTTGGATTCGCTACAGATCTGATCTGGGCGGACCTGATCTAAGGCTGGATCAAAATAAGGAGGGTGGAGCAGGCCTTCAGGCCTGCATATTGCCACTCTCGCTTCCCGGGCTTTAGCCCACGAGGTACCTCAGCGGCTGAAGCCCGCATCATCCCACTCGCTTTAATGCAGCGCTAAAGCGCTGCTCCACCCAAAATCCAATTCCCCACCCAATTTCCCAATCATAAAGAGCCAACGGTGCCAAACAGCCTTCGCACCTGCCGCGGAAGTACAACACCATCCGTTTCCGGCAGATATCTTGCGGGTGCCGATGTATCTCCCCAGAATCAGGCAGGGAGAGCCTTACCGCCGTGAAAATACTGCTGGTAGACGATTCGAAGCTGGACCGGTTGCGGGTCAGCGAGTGCCTGGATGAATCGGGCTTCGAATATGTCGTGGCTGAAAATGGAATTGACGCATGGGAAATTCTGCAGGCGCCGGATGCTCCGACCTTTGCCCTGCTGGACTGGGTGATGCCAGGCATTGACGGCATCGAACTGTGCCGCCGCATACGCGGTTTAGGGTCGAGCGGAAGCTATATCTACACCGTCATGCTGACCGCCAAGGACCGGAAGCAAAACCTTTTGACTGCGATGGACGCCGGCGCGGACGACTACCTCGCCAAGCCGGTTGATCCTTGCGAGTTGCGGGCCCGCATCCTGGTAGGCAAACGGATTCTCGATCTGCAGCAATGTCTCAGATTTTCCGCCACTCATGACTTCCTGACTAACCTGCTGAGCCGCGCGGAAATTCTGGCGTCGCTCGAGCGCGAACTGGTCCGCACCCAGCGCGAGGGCCGTTCCGCGGGCGTTATCATGGCCGACGTGGACGCCTTTAAACAGATTAACGACACGCTGGGACATCCCGCGGGAGATGCCGTGCTCGCCGAAGTTGCCCGCCGTTTGAAATCAGACCTCAGGCTTTACGATGTGGCAGGTCGCTACGGCGGCGAAGAGTTCATCCTGGTGCTGCCGGGCTGCGATCTGCACACCACGGTGCGCCGAGCCGACGAAATTCGCCGGCTGGTCGCACGCGAACCCGTTGTGACGCCTGCGGGATCAGTCTCCGTAACCGTGAGCATGGGTGTGACCGCCACCAGCGTCGATTCAGACTCGACTATCGAGTCTGTACTCCAGAGCGCTGACGCAGCCCTCTACCGGGCAAAGAAAGCTGGACGGAACCGCGTCGACGGTTTTTCGCTCAACGTCCAAGTGGACAATAAGTCGAGATAGTTACTGGTTTCGCGTCCCGCTCGCGGCGACTGTTCCGCTGTCGCACGAGCGGGGCGCTCGCGCCTACACATATCGCTTACGCCTTGATGAACTGAATATCCAGGCTGATATTCACGTCGTCGCCCACCAGGACTCCGCCGGTTTCGAGCCCGGCGTTCCAAGTCAGGCCAAAATCCTTGCGGTTGATGCGGGTGGTGGCGGAAACTCCGATTCGGGTATTGCCCCATGGGTCCTTCATCTCGGGACTCGGTCCGTCGACCTCAAGAACAACGTTGCGAGTCACGCCATGGATGGTCAGTTCGCCCGCGACTGTGAGCACTCCATCTTTGTTCTTGGAGACGCGATTCGATTTGAAAGTCAGAGTAGGGAATTTCTCCACGTCGAAAAAGTCCGCGCTCTTCAGGTGTCCATCGCGCTGCGCATCGCCGGTGTTGAGGGTTGCGGCTTCGATGGAGATCTCGGCTCGTGACTTTGTCAGGTCTGAGCTGTCGCGCTTCAACGTTCCGGTAATGCCTTTGAACTGGCCTTTCACGTTAGAGATCATCATGTGCCGGACTTTAAACTCGGCATGTGAGTGGACGGGATCGATGTTCCAGGTAGTGGTGGCGACGGTCACTTCAGGTGCAGTTGTGGTTATCATATTGAATCCTCCTGTTACACAGATGATCGTTATAACGAATAGATTCAGGATCTATCGAACATTAATATCCGTGTTGAATACAAGGCACTTAGCCTTAATCTTAAGCATTCCTTCTGGGTTGGCAAAAGCGACGCTTTCTGCCGCCTTGTTTTATCTCGGCGTACTCGGCGTGCTCGGCGGTGAGTCGGTCTCAGTGGGATGACCGCCATGCCGTTCCCCGTTTTCGGGTTCTGGATATGCCAAGTGCCGCACCGTGGGTGTGCCGCGAATCAGGCTTTGGACTCTGTCGGTCACTGCGCTGTCGGCGCGAGTGAGGCGTTCGTGCTGGCGCAGATGTTCGGCCCATGAATCCACCAGAAACTCTTCCAGATAGCGATTTGGACTCTCGACGTCCCGGAAGATCCCCCACTGATAGGCGCCGTCACGACGCCGGATGCGTTCGTAGCCTTGCATGGCCCGAAGGAATTCGGCTTCGCGATGGGGCTGAACGTCATACTCGACCGTGACCAGAATCGGGCCGGAATTGACGATGGTGGAATTCTGGTCCAGCAGGTTGGGCGTGCGCCAGTGAGCCCAGGGGCTGAGATCGCCGGTGGCGTCGGGCAACTTGAGGAACAAGGCTAATACCGTAGTGACCATGGTCCCGGCTCCGGCCCACAGCAGCGCCGAATGGATTCCAATTTTTCCCGCCAGCGCGCCCCATGCCGCACTGCCTCCGGCCATCGCACCCTGAAACACGAGCATCGATACCGCGAGGACGCGGGCCCGCACCCAGTCGGGAGCGAGATTCAGAACGATTACATTGAAGAGTGAGATGAAGACGATCCACGCCGCGCCTGAGATGAGCATGCTGGCGCCGAGTGCCGGCAACCCATGCAACGTCGCCGCAGCCATAGTGCCGAGTCCGAAAACCAGGACTCCGCTCGACACCACCGTATCGGCCGACCAGCGCGCCCGGGCTTTTTGCATAACCAGCGCACCCAGCACTGCTCCCAGGCCAAAGCATCCGAGCAGCAGGCCGTATCCGAGAGGGCTTTGGCTAACGGAGTGGGCCACGGAGGGCAGCAGAGCGAGCAGGGCGCTGGCAAAGAACATGCCTACGCCCGAGCGAAGCAGAACGGTGCGGACTGCCGGCGAGTACCGCACATAACGGATGGCCGCAGCAGTCGCGCCGCCCAGCGTCTCTGGCGGTGTGGACCGCTTGCGCGGATGCCGCTTCCATCGGGCGATGATTACGATGACGCCCAGAAAAGATGCCGCATTGATGGCAAATGCCGTACCCACGCCGGATGCGGCGATAACAATTCCGGCAAGCGCCGGTCCAAAGGCGCGGGCGAAATTGAATTCAATGCCATTAAGCGCCGATGCGGATGCGAGGTCCTCCTTGGGAACCAGTTCGGGCAAGACGGCACGCCAGGTTGGACTCTCGAAGGCGTCTCCGGCAGAGAGAGCAAATGTAAGGACCAGCAGCAGCGACGGAGTCATATGTCCGCTGATGGTGGTAGCGGTCAGGACAATGGCGACGCTGGCCATCCACACTTCGGTGAACAAGATCAGCTTCCGGCGATCCACAATGTCGCCGATGGATCCTGCCGGCAAAGCGAAAACAAAGAATGGCAAGGCGCTGGCGGTCTGCGTCAAGGCAACATAAAGAGGTCCAGCGTGCAGCGAGATCATGAGCCAGGCTGCGCCCACACTCTGCATGAACGTGCCCATGTCGGAAACAACGTCGGCAATCAGCAGATTGCGAAATTCGGGTACGCGCAGGGGCCGCCACAGAGTGGGTGTATTCTTCGTATTGGTGCCAACACTCAAGGATCTGCTCCTGAGCTGCGCTAAATGCGCTGTGCTAGAAGCTAGCGAATACACAGAGCGGTGTCCAGCAAGAGTGGGCTCCGGGTCAAGGGTGGAGCAGGCCTCCAGGCCTGCAGATGCATGCGGTTGAGCCTTGGGCTTCAGCCCCGGAGATACTCCAGCGGCTGAAGCCGCATCATCCCAAGAGCTTTATTGCAGCGCTGAAGCGCTGCTCCACCCAAAAACCCGGTTCCCATTATTTATTGACGTCGTCCCATTGGCGTGGGGCCCTGCCGCTGTCGCACGAGCGCGGCGCTCGCGCCTACATTGTCGGGATGCTTACCCTTTGCTGCTCTACGATGCGATCGGCTAGACTTTGGCCGACCTTCCGGAGGGCGCTTTCACATGCATGGCCACGATCACTGGCACTCCCACGGACATTCGCACCATCACGCCGACTCATCCCGTTCGTCCTCACGTCGTGATTTTCTGCGTGTGCTGATGGGTGGCGCACTCGCCGGAGTCTCGGTGATCGAACTCGCCTATCATCGCGCCGCATGGGCACGGGCCGCCTTACCTGACTCAGACGTAAAGCTCTTCGACTTGGAGAAGGTCGCGGATGGTATCTACATGGCGCAAGCCCGTCCCCAATCCATGATCAATTCCAATTCTGCTATTTTCGTGGGGTCGAAGGACGTGGTAGTCGTGGACAGCCATTCCAAGCCGTCTGCCGCAGCCTCACTCGTTCGACAGATCAAGCGCGAGATTACGGAGAAGCCAGTCCGCTACGTGATCAACAGCCACTTTCACTGGGACCATACCCAGGGTAATCATGCATACCGCGTTGCCGAAGAAAAAATTGATTTCATTGCGACCACTGCAACCAAGCAGCTCATGTCCGACCTGGCGGTTGTGCGGGTGAAGGCTTCATTGGACGAAGCGGCGGCAAAGCTTGAAGAGTTGGAAGGCCGGGCCGCGGCTTCGACTTCCTCCGAAGAAAAAGCATTTTGTGCCGACCAGATTGCTCAGCTCGAGAGCTACCGGGCCGAGCTCCAAAACTACACGCCGGAATTACCGACGATCACATTCGACAAATCGTATGTCATCCAGGACAAGGCCCACGACCTTCACATCCGCTTCCATGGGCATGCCCACACGGCGGGAGATCTGACGGTTTTCTGTCCGCAGAAGCGGGCCATTGCCACCGGCGATGTAATCCACGGCTTCCTTCCTTTTATTGCCGACGGTTTCCCCAAGGTGTGGCCCGGAACAATTGATGTGATCGGGCAGCAGGAGTTCGACCACATTCTGCCCGGACATGCTTCTCTTCAGACGGGGCGAGGCGTGATGCTGAGTATTCGCAACTATATCGAGGAGCTCACGGGGAAGGTGGAAGAAGGCAAGAACGCGGGAAAATCAGTCGTCGAGCTGCAGAAGACTATCACCGTCGCATCGCTCAAATCGCTCCAGTCGAATGGGTACAGTGATTTGTTGGAGCGCAACAGCGAGCGGTTCAATCCTCACTTCGGCAAGATGCCCCCGCTGCAGAACGGTGTGAACACCAATATTCTTGAGATCTTTAATAATCTGGATCGCTAGAATCGCGCGTTCATTAGGTCGAACAGTATCGCGGGAGAGTCGTCGAGGACACCGACGATATCGTTTTTCGAGGTTACAATCGGAATCCTTGGGAGCGGAAGCCGTGCAAACAGATTGCCCGGCGACTACTCGCAGCGGACATTTAATAATTTCACAGGAGCAAGGCATGCGGTTGCAGGGCAAGACAGCGATCATCACCGGCGCCGGGTCCGGGATCGGAGAAGCTTCGGCCAGGATTTTTGCAGCGGAAGGTGCGCAGGTCGCGGTAGTCGATCGGGACCAGGAGGGCGGGAAAAAAGTCGCTGACGAGATTGGTGGATCGAGTTTTTTTCTCAGCGCCGACGTCGCCAACGCCGCCGACATGGAAGCCATGAGCCGCACCGTGCTGGAAAAGTTCGGCCGTATCGACATCCTCTTCAATAATGCCGGGGTTTCGTGCGTGGGTGCGCTGCACGAAACTTCGGAAGAGGAATGGGACCGGGTGATGGCGATCAATATCAAGGGCATTTATCTCGCCTGCAAATACGTTGTGCCCATCATGCTGAAACAAAAATCGGGTTGCATCATCAACATGGCTTCGGGGGCAGCGGTGTTGGGACTGGCGCAGCGTGCCGCCTACACCGCCTCCAAGGGAGCGGTCTACTCGCTCACCCGGGCCATGCAAGCCGACTACTGCCGATCGGGAATACGCGTGAACTCGCTGGTTCCTGGCACCATCTACACCCCGTTTGTCGAAGGCTATCTGAAGAAGCATTACGCGGACGATCCCGAGAAGGCGGTCGAGAATCTCAAGAAGCGTCAGCTTTCAGGAACTCTCGGCACTCCCGAGGACGTTGCCTATGGCGCGCTCTACCTGGCATCCGACGAAGCCAAGTACGTGTATGGCAGCGGCCTGGTGGTGGATGGCGGCTTTGCGGCGGGAAAAATTTTTGATTAGTTGCGTGGCGCCGCCGTGCCAGCGCCATGGTGTACCTACTACTGAAAACGAGGGTTGTTCATGTCTCCTGACCCGATTCGGCCGAAGGTTCTGATCACCCGGCCGATCCAGCAGTCGGTGATTGACGAGATCTCACAGCACTGCGATGTTCAGGTCCACCCCGTTGATGAGCCGATGCCGGCTGACCTGCTGACGTCGGCCATGCGCGAGATGGACGGCGTGATGCCCGCCGGAGTGCGCATCAGTAAAGAGATCATCGACGCGGCTCCTCGCTTGCGCGTCGTGTCGAACATCGCCGTCGGTTACGACAATATTGACGTGGAAGCCTGTAACCGCAGACACATCCTGGTTACCAACACGGCCGGCGTACTCACAGAGGCCACCGCTGACCTCGCCTTCGCTTTGCTATTGGCTGCGGGCCGGCGAATTGCGGAAGGTGACCGCTACGTACGCGACGGACATTGGAAACAGTGGCAATGGAATTGTCTGTGGGGCACCGAGATGCATGGCAAGACGCTGGGACTCTATGGTTTCGGCCGGATCGCCCAGGCGACCGCGCGTCGTGGGCGCGGCTTTTCCATGCGTATTCTGTACTACGCGCGCCATCGCGTTCCTGCCAGCATCGAAAAAGAATTTTCTGCGGAATTTGTCGATCGGGAAACGTTGCTGCGGCAATCCGATTTCCTGAGCCTGCATGTTCCGCTCACTCCCGAGACCCACCACGCCATAGGCGCGCCGGAGTTAGCGCTAATGAAGCCCGGCGCCTTCATCATCAACGCCGCGCGCGGGCCGATCGTTGACGAAGAAGCCCTGGTTCAGGCGCTGCAAGCGGGCCGGTTGGGGGGCGCTGGCCTCGACGTTTTTGAGAACGAACCCCAGGTGCACCCTGCGTTGCTGGCCATGGACAACGTCACTCTCTCGCCTCACGTTGGAAGCGCTACCGAGGAGACGCGTCTGCGAATGGCAACGCTGGCCTCGAAGAATCTACTGGCTGCGCTGCGCGGAGAACGCCCTCCGAATCTCGTCAATCCCGAAGCCTGGCGCGATCCCGAGACCACATAGGCCCGGACGCCCTCGTCCGGGCAGGCGAGCGAAGCTCGCCAGTGTACTGGACTAAAGAGCCACTGAGCTTCGCTCCGCCGCGCGGACGAGGGCGTCCGGCGCTACGCGAGTCGTTTAGGCACCGGCAGGTTTTTGGCCACACGACACACCACCCTTCCGTAACCTGACCATCCGTGCGGGCAGGTAATATCTTGGCGGCATGGCCGAAACCAGAATGATGCCTCGCAAAACGATTACTGCTCAGGATTTAGACGAAGCCAGAACAGCCGCCTACGCGAATGATCCCCAGACAGAATTGGTGATTCTGGGTCTGAGTGAAAATGCCGCCGTGACGACCTGCGGATGGGCAAAACGTTACTTTGAACAAAAGCCGAGCGGCTTCTAAGATACCGCCGGAAATGTGAGCGGGTGTGGTTTCTGACTGCCTTCAGCCGTTAGATCCTCTGCGAACAAGCCTGAATCGGACCGCACACCCCACGGGCGACTCAAGCCGTCCGTTCCTTAGTGCTTGTCGGCGTAGTGAATGCCGGCATCAACTTCGCCGATTGCCTGGTCGACCAACCTGATCGCATTCGTCCTGTGACCACCCTTATCGTGTTCGGCCGCTCTAAGTTCTTCCTGGGCTTCGTGCAAATGGTGCAGCGCGGCTTGCATGTGGGGTTGGTTCTCCCCGGCTTGAACCTTCATGTCTGAACCCGCCCAGATAGCGAAAGACCCCGCCATGACTACAGCCGCAAGAAAAACGAAAATCCTGTTTTGCTTCATTCACTTCACTCCTTGAAAGTGGATTTCGTGTCAGACGGCCCGGCGAAGAGTCGTCTTTCACATTAACGGCCGCGAGTTTCCTGTCGCCAGTCAGTCACGCGGCCCAATATTGGACCGTTTACCGTGCCCGGCCCTCGGATACTCAATACCTCAATCCGTCGACAGACGCAAGACCGCTATCAAAGGTCGGGTTAATGATGCCGGAACCCGCTATCTGGTTGGCGGGCCATCGACCTCTCGGCCCACACACTGGGGCGCCCGGCCTATCCGAAACGGCGAGCATCGAATTCTCGCGCCTCAAAACATTTTCTGCACGGACAATCGAAATACTTTCCGCCGGGAATCTCCAGATGACCGCAGTTGTCGCAAACAAACCGCCGGTCTGGAAGGGCTGCCATCGGTCTAAATTCGTTGTCCTCGTCACAATTCGGGCACCGCAATACCGTCATGGTCATTGTCAGCATTCACCGGGTAAACCCGCCGCCAGCGGAGTATTCGTGGCCGGATTTTAATCGCGAATTGTTACAGGAATGTAAATGATGCAGAGCCGGTCGCCTCGGCCAGGAGATCTGCCGTCATTATGGCGCTATCGGCAGGGTTACTTTGGTTACTTCATCCTCTCCGGGCAGTTCAAGGCGCGCGACCAACCGCGCGTATAGTTAGCGACCATGAAACGCCGCTCGTTCTTTCATCTGTTATGGGGTGCTCCCGCAGTTCTGATTCTCCGAGATACAAC
Organism: Terriglobia bacterium; assembly: GCA_963812835.1. GTDB lineage: Bacteria > Acidobacteriota > Terriglobia > Terriglobales > Acidobacteriaceae > JAIQFF01. Next base: position 1,335,805 of record CAWEWN010000002.1, on the reverse strand, counting down.
AGAGTCGTTGCCAGACGCCGAAGCCGCACCGCTTCATGAATGCGTGGACCGGCCAGAGCTGCCCTGTCCAGCTTGTACGAAGTGGACTGGCGACCCGCTGGCCATCAAACAAGATTCGGACCGGCGTCGCGCCAGCTGACCGAGGCGTGACATTAAAGCATTTCGCGTATTTTGTCACGAATCGTTTAAAGCGGATCGTGCTACCAGGGATCGTCTAAACAGAAATTCGAAGAACATTCAACTACAGCCTGACGCGCCGCCTCACAGCACCATTTCCATAAATACGCTCGCACGAGTGTAGGGCATCGGGGGCAGGGCTTCGGGCGGCACGTGGCGGAAGCCCACCGATTCGTAGAGGTGAACGGCGGCTGGGAGTTTGGTGCTGCTGCCCAGGAACAAGGATCTCGCACCATTTTTTTTGGCATGAGCAATGGTGTACTGCAGCAGCCGACGGCCTAGTCCGTGACCGCGCAGGCCCGGAGAAATAGCCATCTTGGAAAGTTCATACACGCCATCCGCCACAGGGATGAGCGCCACGCAACCGACAGGCTCAGCGTCTGCGTAAACCATAAAGATGTAACCGCCCTTGCGGAGAATCGAGTTGGTGGGGTCGCCCAGCGTCTCGACATCTTTGGGCTCAAGCGTGAAATGGCGGGTGATCCATTCTTCATTGAGAACGCGGAATGCAGTGGCATCGTCGCCCGGAAGGAGTGGGCGAATATCAATAGCCGGTGGTGTCAAAATCGGCTCTGCCTTAGTCATCGAGCTGGCAGCATCGCTGGACATGGACGCAACCTCTAAAAGTATTGTGACTGTTCCTGTTTATGACGTCCAATATCTGGTGTGACTTAATTATGATGTCAAACATATGAATCTGCGTTTGGAGCTTCGGCACTTCCGCTACTTTGTCGCCAGCATTTTCGTAGAGATCGCCACTAAGGCTGCGATGCACTGATCGCTGCGCCATTTCCACCGTGGAAACAGCCTTACCGCGGGTTGCTTTCCGGATAAGGTGACAGTCTCGCCGTTCCCGATTCACTCGGTTCGAGCAACCACGCTCGCCGTCTCTTGAAATACGCGATCAGTTCCTGATTTCGCTCCCCCATATCTTGCGCCCAGACGACCGTGGCAGCGTCAATGTCTGCCCGGTTGTAGACCCACTCGTGAATCGGATCGTGATCCAAGCTGTAGCGAACAACCACGAGATGCTGGCCACCTGTCTGCTCGAGGCGGTCCAATATCTCCGCACGTTGCCAGTGCCAGGGAAAGCAGCGGCACTCCGCTGCACTCCAAGATATTCGGCGCGGATGTTAAAAACACACACTGCCAAACACGACGATGCCAATGATCGGGACAAGTGTTCGTCCCAGCTCAGTACCGTTTCGCCTCCACTGTCGCAGGTGGCGTAGTCCCTGAATCACGATGGCATAGATGACGCAGGTCATAGGAGCAAAGTAGTGGGGCTGGTGCCAGGCCTCGACGGCTATTCCCGCGAGGGTGACGATCGCGGTGATTAGAAGGAGCTTCATGCGGCGATCGCGAACCACGCGAGGCAAAGCCAGCAGTGAGAGCGGCAGTACGGGGCCAAGAAAGAACCACCACAGTGTTGCCAGCTTGGCCCACTCCTCCCTCGCCAATCCTCGAAGCGATTGAGTTTTCAGATACCGCGACACTTCCCAGTCCGCATAAAACTTTCGCATCTGGGCATTTCGGTACTCCGGCTCCGGACGCAGCTCCTGGCCAAGAAAGAGCGGGGCCATGGCGTACGTCCGGCGATTCAGGGTGTGCGGCATCGTCAAAGCGTCGCCGGTTACGCGCCAGTTGTAGTAGCCAGTCGCAGCCGCAGCCAGGCCAAGAACCACTCCCAGAGGCAGCACAATCCGTCTCAGAAGAGTTCGAGTGCGATGCCTCCCCAACCAGAGGGCGAGTGAAAATCCCATGGGAAGGCTGAATAGCAAGCCTTCGAACGGCCGGCTATTGGCCAGCACTGCCAGGCCGAATCCCAAAACCAAAGCGTCACGCGTTCTTTGCCATCGCAGGATGCGCGCGAAGGCACCTAAAACCAGGGCCCCCGCAGTCGCCGCCACCGCGCCACCCCAATACGAATTCATCCAATAGCCGGCGATGCCCTGCCCCATCACGCACAGCAACCCTCCAAACAACGCCCATCCCGCGGGGAACCATGCCTGCAACATCCAGGTAACCGCCGCGCACATTGCACCCACGCTCAGCCAGACTCCGAGCCAGGGGATGCCGCCAATGACCTGACCAGCAGCCAAAATGAGACCTTGCGCGGGCGGGTACATGGACATGTAGGTGGGTTGCTGCAGGATGTGTTCACTTTCGAAGTGCACCCACATGGGGTGGGCCGGATTGGTCAGGCGGCCGGAGGCAAAAGTGTCCGCGGCCAGCAAATAGCTGAACTCATCTTGAAAATGCGGCTTGGGTATCGGCAGAACAGGCAAGAGAGATGCTCGAATCACGAGCGTAAGCACGCCAACCGCGACCACCGTGAGCGTGCGCCTTCGCAGCAGGACGTTCAGGCTTCGCCGGAAATATCCGAACACCCGCGTATTATCTCCTGATTCGATGGCAGTGTGGCGGTTGTGACGACGGTAGCAATTGGCAATTGGCAATTAGCAATTGGCATGCGCTGCGATTCGTGTGCGGTCCCGGAGGGACCTCTGATAGTAGCCCGCCACTTCAGTGGCGGGTCGGCCAAGGAAAGATGCGCGTGCCGTAGGCACGCCTGAAACAGCAGCCTCGGACCGCTGTGTGGCATGTTTCAGTCGTCCCTTCGGGACGGAATCCTTTGGCGCAGCTTACCCGGCGTTGAAACGCCGGGCTACTATCAGGCGTCCCTCCGGGACGCGGCACCGCCTGCGACTTCGCTCAGGGCCGATTCGCTTCTTGAGGTCAGCGCGATTGCGATACCTGCCGCAAACGTGGCGACAACAAACACCATCAGATTCATCTCCCGCAGCCAGAACTGAAGGACCGCGTAAAGCGGCGTCAAAAACAGGGCCACGAGAGACGCCACCAGAAGGCGGCGCGCCCGCCCGACGACTTGACCAGCGACGAGTAGTTCCGCGAGCAGCAGTATGGGAAGCATCAGCACGCTGAGGTCATGGACAAACAAGTGGTAGCTGACAATGGTCGTGACTGCCAGGCACAGCGAGAAACCCAGCTCGAACTTCTGCCCAGGCTCGCACACGCCACCAGCGCACCACCAGCACCAGCAGCGCAATAGAGATCGTGATGATCAGCAGAATTGCCGGCACGCCTGCCAGGTGCAGCAATCCAGCAACCAGGCCACGCAAGTTCGGCATATCGCGGGGATCAATCCCGGCTTGCGCAGCGCTGCGATTTAGACGGAGTACAAATCCGGGGTATGCCAAAACACCATTCCATCCGACCACCGCCGCGGAGACCAGGAGCAAAACGAAAGCGGTGAGACTAAACCCCGCAACTGCTTTCCATTGACGTCTGAGCAACAGCACCAACACAAAGGGAAGGACCAACTGAAACTTGAAAAGCGCCAGAGCAAGAAATACTCCCGCGACAAAAGCGCGTCCGGTTGCCAACGCCGAGAAGGCGAGGCCATAGAGAAAAAGCAGCAGGATTGAGTCCTGGCCTTGCAGCAATGCCATGATCACAGGAAAAAAAGCGAACATTGCCAGCAGCGGCAGGGCTGGCAGAAAATTGTGCAAGTTGGGCAGGCGCGGGCGAAGCAGAGTCCAGAAACCCAGAATGAGAGCAATGTTAAATATCGCCCAAACCAGGTACGCCGTTACATAGGGAAGGCCCGCCAGTGGCACGAACAGCAAAGCCTCGAACGGAGGATGATTAAAAGGGAGAGCATTCTCGCGATGCTTTACCTCAGGCGCGAAGCCACGCTGCAACGCAAGTTGCGTTTCCAAATCATAGAGTTGGCGGCCTCGACCTTGGTTAACAGCTTTGCCCGCGGTGTAGAAAATTGTAAAGTCCGGATATCCAGCTGCGATCTCTCGCCGAAGGCTGAAAAACATCCACGCATGCAGAACAATCGTTGCACCCAGAAGAACAAAAAGAATTGGTCTGAGCGCCGAATTATCAGGCGCGCGAGCGGCCAAGGGCATAGGCGGAGTATAGCGCGACGGTCGCTACAGTCTGCTGTAAACGCGAGTCCTGAAGGTGCGGCGGTGGCCGCGGTTCAGGCCATCACATTGGGTCTGATCGTGTCGGATCTACCGTCTATTAAATTGGCCGCGAACCGCTGATGAGAATGTCCACAAGTCTCCGGGCGCTTTGCTGCCAGTCTGGACCGGACGCCACGTTGGACACGCCGACAAGTGCGCGAAGCAGATCGAATGGTTCAAGGTCTTCGCGGATATCGCCGTTCTTGATCGCGCGCTTCACCAGCGCATCAATCGCTCCCTGGACCTGAGCGCGTGAACCTTCGTACAGCTTCGAAGGGCCTCCGACGTATGCATTCAGAGCGGAGGCGATGATCTGCTTGGTCGCAATGTAGTCGACGAACAACAGCATCCACGCTCGCAGTGCCTCGATCGGAGACATACGTCGCAGCGAACCTTCGTTCGGCCGCAGCCAACTTTTCCACCTCAGTCCGATAGACCGCCTCGATTAAGTGCATCCCGAGTAGGAAAGTGGCGATACAGAGTTCCCGCTCCGACACCGGCCTCTCTGGCGATGTCGTCGAGGCTGGCATTCGGTCCAGACCGCGTAAATGCTTCCTTTGCAACGTCCAGCAAGCGCTCGCGATTCAACTGCGCGTCGGTGCGCGGTTTTCGTGGCGCTATTTTCTTATTTTTCGTGGGCATTTCAAAAAAACTTGCAACCGGAGATAGTCTCCGGTTATCTTATCTACTGATTCGGAGACACTCTCCGTTTTAGCTGGAACCCGGGTGGCCTGTCAATAGCGCTTCCCTCCTTCTTCCGGCTTCGAGAGGTGAAACATGAATTCACTCCCTGGTTATAAATCGTCAAACAATTCCAATCATCCTTGCCCCGACCTCACGATGATGGCGGAGCGAGAGTTGTCAGCATTCTTCAACGCGGTCGCCAATTTATTCGGACCAGAACAAGCGGAGCTCTCAGCCGAAGACTGGTTGCAAGAGTTAATCGAGAGCGATGTTCTGGCCGCTTCAACCCGCGAATGGCGACAGATCACGGCGAAGGTTTCGACTCGACTCGCGAGTCGAGTGACCGCTTCGTCTCCACTGACTGAACTACAACACTCTTCTTTGGCATCGACGGCCCGGCCTCGAGTGCGCAAACCCAGCAACGGCTGGGATGGCTACCGGTCCAACCCGGGCTCCTTGCCGATCTAAATGCAGACCAATATTTCGAAGACATTACAGACGCAGTCCCTTTACACGCCTAACGCGTGACCGGGTCCCTGCACACTCGCATCAAAACGTACACATGTCAGTACAAGGAGTAGAAAATGACGAACATAAGTGAGGCAACTAGATTTGGAGCAACTTCGACCACCGATGACGTTTTGTCGGGCGTAAATTTGAAGGGCAAACGGGTCCTCGTGACCGGCGTTTCAGCCGGCCTCGGTGTGGAAACGGCGCGCTCCCTGGCCGCCCATGGAGCTCAGGTCGTTGGCGCGGCGCGGGACTTGAACAAGGCCAAAGCTGCCACCGAGCAGGTGCTCAAAGAAGCCGTCACCCATGCCGAACCCTTCGAAGTGGTTGAACTCGATCTTGGAAGCCTGAAAAGCGTGCGTGCCTGCGCCGACGAGCTCCTGGCCAAAGGTCAGCCCTTCGACGTTGTCATCGCCAATGCGGGCGTAATGGCCACACCATTCGGCAAGACAGCGGACGGCTTTGAAACCCAGTTCGGCACCAATCACCTGGGGCACTTTGTCCTGGTCAACCGCATGGCGTCTCTGATCCGCGATGGCGGCCGGCTCGTCAACTTGTCATCCGCCGGTCATCGCTACTCGAATGTAGATCTCAACGACCCCAACTTTGAGCACACGCCCTATGAGCCTTTCGTTGCCTATGGCCGGTCCAAGACGGCGAATATCCTCTTCGCAGTCGCATTCGACAAACGCCACCGCGACCGTGGCGTGCGCGCAACAGCTGTGCATCCGGGAGGCATAAAGACAGAGTTAGGCCGCTACGTTGAGCCCGGACGGATGGAGAGAGTAGTCAACGAGATCAATCAGCAGCTGGCCGCGCAAGGTAAGGGCCCCTTCCAATGGAAGTCCATCCCCCAGGGAGCCGCGACTTCGGTATGGGCGGCTGTGGTCGCTCCGGCTGACGAAATCGGCGGGCAATACTGCGAGAACTGCCACGTCGGCCACATCGTCCCCGCCGACACGCCCATCACCGCCGTCAGCGAAGGCGTCCGCGAATATGCGCTCGATACAACAAATGCCGAGGCTCTCTGGAAGAAAAGTGAAGAACTGGTCGGAGAGTCTTTCTAGTTCTCTTCACTAGCAGCAAATGACGAGTGGTTTGTATGGTTTTGGCGACTCGCCCACGGCTTTTGACCTTAACTCCACACCTTCGCGGGCGAGTCGCCCGCGACCACACATCCCCCAGCTTCAGGAGAAATGAAATGACTCAACAAACTGATCTCGCCGGCAGCTTCACTTTGCCTGGCACGTCGATGACGGTGGACCGTATGGGTTACGGTGCCATGCAACTCGCCGGGAGAGATGGCAACAAGTTGGTATGGGGCCCTCCGCGCGATATCGATGCGGCAATCGCCGTCCTGCGTGAGGCTATCGCGAATGGCGTGAATCACATCGACACATCCGATTTTTATGGTCCCCACGTCACCAACCAGATCATCCGAAAGGCGCTGTGGCCGTATCCCGAAGATCTGGTGATCGTCACGAAAGTCAGCGTCCGCCGAGGTAAGGATGGATCATGGATTCCGGCCTTCTCACGCGACGAGCTGACCGCGGCGATTCACGACAACCTGCGCAATCTGGGACTTGATGTCCTCGATGTGGTCAACCTGCGCAGTATGTTTAGCGTCCATGGACCTGCCGAGGGCTCGATCGAGGCGCCGCTCACGGTTCTGGCCGAACTCCAGCAAAAGGGGTTAGTGCGTCATATCGGACTCAGCAATGTTACGCCCTCGCAGATTGCCGAAGCCCAGCGGATCGTTCCCATCGTCTGCGTACAGAACCAGTACAACCTCGCGCTTCGAAACGATGATGCGCTCATAGCCGATCTTGCACGCGACGGCATCGCTTACGTGCCATTCTTTCCACTCGGCGGGTTCAATCCCTTGCAGTCGACTACGTTGTCCGACGTTGCTGCGCGGCTCGAAGCCACGCCGATGCAGGTTGCACTGGCCTGGCTTCTCCACCGATCGCCCAATATCCTGGTAATCCCCGGAACATCCTCCGTCGAGCATCTTCGCGAAAATCTTCAGGCCGCGAGACTCCACATCCCTGCTGAAGCGATGGCCGACCTGGATGCGATCTGAAGAATCGGCTGGTCTGGGGTTCTCTCTATATCTATAACCTTTACTTGCGCAATCCCCACTAGTAGAGGTTTCTGCTTTCCCGACTAGTTTTGCTAGTTTCCTCTATTGCGGGGCCCTGTTGTAATCCCGTAGTCAGATTTCCGCACTCAGTCAGGAACTCGGATTTCGCAAGAGGGCCGAGTGGTGTCCTAAACCGCCCATTACTAAACATTTAAGGAGCAATGTCATGAATCTTAGCACTGAAGAACGCGAAGAAGTGGCTACCGAACTGAAGCGTTTCGCTAGCGACCTAAACCTCAGCGACGATCAAAAGGAAAAGCTTCACGGCGCTCTCACGGAAGCGAGAGAGAAGATCGCAGAGTACATGCAACAGAACCCCAACACGACCAAAGCCGACGTCATCAGCAAGGTCGTTGCAAATCGTGACGCGATTCGTCAGCGGGTCGTCAACTTCCTTAGTCCCGAGCAGCTGAGAAAGTGGGACGCCGAAAAAGCCAAAGCCAAGGACTTCCTGGGCCAGAAGATCGCAGCTTAAGGTTGTGTGGAAAGTTCGCTCCGCGAACTTTCCACATCAGCCGCCGTCCTTCCGAATCTTGGAATCTCGGGCGATCATGGCGACGTAGTCAGGTTGCACTTCGGTGCGTCAGGCAGGTCGTGTATGTTTTACATGAGTGAACAATCTGCCCGACCGCCTGTTTGCGAATCCGGTATGGCATGCTCTGCACGCAAAGCATCGCCACCTTGCTGTGTCCGCGGGTGATGCATGCCGATATCCTGCCGAGGTCGTTCCTTTCGCGGCAGTCGCTGCTCCGACCTCTGGCGCTTTACGGCAACTGCATTCCCTGCTTGCACCTGATGAGTTTGTATGGCTCATCGGGGAAAATTACCCGCGCCTGCCGGAGCTTCGTTTTGAAGAAACGCTCGAGTGCCTTCAGCTGATACTGCCGGAAGCAGTCGTACCGCCCGATCCGACGATTGAGATTGTTCGGCTGTCCGACGCAAATGCGGCGGAGATGGTCGCGCTCACAGACGTCGCCTTCCCTGGATTTTTTCGCATAAGGACGTGTGAAATGGGCTCGTACTACGGCGTGCGATCTGACGGCGAATTGATCGCGATGGGCGGTGAACGTCTGATGCTCGAGGGCTATTCAGAAATCAGCGGCGTCTGCACCCATCCGGCACATCGTGGAAAGGGTCTGGCCGCGAGCCTGATCTGGAGACTGGTGCAAGATCATCGTCGCGATGGGCTCGTCTCCTGGCTCCACGTGGCCGCGGCCAACCGCCGAGCCCTGGATCTGTATCTTCGCCTGGGGTTCGAAGTAGTCCGCACGGTCACGCTGCATCGGGTTGGTCCCAACGCTGCGCCATAGGACCGGAACAGCAATACGTTCTGCGCGCCTGTGGTCCGCCCAACCCCCGTAGGGGCGGACGCCCTCGTCCGCCTAGCGGAGCAAAGCTCCGCAGAGATTGTTTGACGTCTGTGCAGCATCACGGGGTTTTCGGACGAGCGTAGGCGCTCGCGCCCGCAAAAAAAACGGATGCGCTTTCGCGCATCCGCCGAGTAAGCACTCGAAATCGTCTAGAAGATGATCTTGGCTGCGAGCTGCATGTTGAAGGCTTCGCCGGGACCGATACCAGGGGCGCCGTTGAAGTCGCCGATGGTGTCGCTTACGAAACCGTTGCCGCCGACCGAGCCGCCGCCGGAAGCGAGATTGATCCGGTTGAGCAGGTTAAACATCTCCGCCCGGAGTTGTACCTTAAAGCGCTCGCCAATCGGAATGTTCTTGAACACCGAGAGATCCACGGAGCCGTATCCCGGCGCATAGAACTTGTTCCGGGTGAGGTTGCCGAGGAAGGTGGTCGGAGTTGAGCAGTTGAAGGCCGCCGGGTTGACCCACTGTTCTCCTCCTGCCGCTGCGGAGAAGGTATGGTTGACGCCCGCGAACGGATCGCCTACCAGGTCGCATCCCGGACGGGAGAAGCCACCCGAGATGTTGAAGGGCTGTCCGGTGTGGAACGACAACAGGCTGTTCACCTGCCAGCCGTGAGTAAGGATCTTCGGGCCATGCGATGAGCCCGGGACGTCGTAGGTCAGGCTGGTGGTGAAGTTGTGCCGGGTATCGAAATCCCCGTTGCCGTACTCCGCCTTCAGGTTGTAGCTGTCGAGTGGAATGACGCCGCGATACTCGCTCATCACGTCCAGAGCATGCGCCCAGGTGTAGGAGAACTGGGACGAGAGTCCGTGAAAGGACCGGACCCTCAGCGTGCTTTGCAGCGAGTTGTAGTTCGACGTGCCGGCGCTGTTGAGTTGCACGATGGAGCCGACGTTGGGGTACTAGAGCGTTGAATCGCCCCGTCGGATCCGCGCCCAGCTGATTGATGTTCAGCATGGTGCTCAGCTTGCGTCCTTCGCTGCCCACGTAACCGATCTGGAACACTGCCGCACTACCCAGGCTCTTCTCGACCTGCAGGTTGTAGTTAAAGAAGTAGGGTGCGCGGAAGTTCTGGTTGACCGAGTACGCGTTGTAAGTATTCGCGCCGTTGGCTTGAGGTATGCCGCATGCCGGGTCGGTGTTGAAATTCAGGCTGGGGCAAAGCGTAACTCCGGGGAACACGGAGGCGCCGCCGGCCTGGACGGCGTCCCAGTTGTAAGTCGTTCAGGCTCAAGTTGGAGACCGCAGCCGGACCCACGGGATTGTCCTGCAAACCATCCGATGCCGAGATCGGCGGACGGAAGTCCAGGAACGGGTTCATGTTGATCTGATCGTAGAACACTCCAACTCCGCCGCGCACCACCAGATCGCCATCGGCTTTCGGCTGGAATGCGAAACCGAACCGGGGGGCAAAGTTGTTCCGGTCGGGCGGGAAGATAGAATCGATGCCGTTACCCTGGATCAGCATGCCTCGTCCGGGAATAAAGACAGCGAGGTCCTTGTTGTTGCTGTACAGCGGTCCGAAATATTCGTAGCGCAGACCAAAGTTCACGTTCAGCTTGCGCGTGACCTGGATCGAGTCCTGGCCAAAGAAGTTGTATCCGTTGACCCTGACAAAGCGCTCCGGATTTCCCACGGCAATCGTGGAAGTCGAAACGTCGCCCGCAAGGAAATCAGCCAGAGCGCAGGTGGGATCGCCATCCGCGCACGTTCCCGCCCACGGTCCCTGGGTGCCGTCGAAGGTGAATTTTCCGGTTCCACGGCGGTGATAGAACTCGTTCACGCGTCCCTGGCGGAACTCGCCTCCGAAACGGATCTGGTGCCTGCCTACGTTGTAGGAAACGATGTCTGCCAGCATTCCGGTGATATCGTTGCGGCCTTCTGGCGGCGTGAGGCCGATTTGCTCAAATCCCGAGATGGCGATATTCGGGGCGCCCATGATGGGCTGTCCCTTGATGGTGGCGTCCGGGCTCAGGAACAAGCCCAGTGCCTTGGTGTTGAAGCTGTTGTTGGCGTCGCTGAAAGTCTGGTTGAAGTAGTTGACGCCGAACAGCAACTGGTTCGTCATCCGCGGAGAGATAACCGAGTTAAGCGTGGCCGCGTAGTTGTAGACGTGGATGGGAGCTTTTTCGAAGTAGAACTGCAGGTTCGAACTGGCCGTTCCCAGTGCCGGACTGCCACCCAGCGGCGCGGTCTGGCTGCCCTGTCCGCCAAACCAGCGGACGGAGAGATGATGTCTTGTCAGTGATGTTGTAGTCGATCTTGGCCACGCCGTTATAGCTGTATCCGGTGGAGGCAATCGGGCTGAAGAAGTTGCCGGTTTTTGCCGGGAGAGAATTGATGAGTGATGGCCAGAGGATGGGGTTGGTGTTGGTTGTCGGATTGCCGATCAGGTTCTGCGAAAGCGGGCTGGGCGTAACTCCGTTGGCCGGTCAGCTAGGGCCAGAGCTTGGGTTTGCCAGGCAAACGAAGGTTCAGTGGCCAATCCCGACAGTCCGATCAGGTAGTTCTGTTTCTCAAAGGACGACGAAAAAGAACAGCTTGTCCTTAAAGATCGGCCCGCCCAGGCTGAATCCATAGTTCTGATTGCGCAGCGCAGGAGCTTTGGGGACGGTGGCGCTGGGCTGGAAGAAGGGCGACGCCGCGCCGTAAAACTCATTGCGATTGTAGTAGTACGCCGTGCCGTGCAAGTTGTTGGTGCCGGACTTCAGCACCAGGTTTACCGTGCCGCCAGCGTTGCGGCCAGCCTCGGCGCTCGATTGGGTCTGCGCGGAAAACTCGTCGGTGGCGTCGATGGGCATGATGACGCCGGCGATTCCGGAAACGCCGCCCTGATTGACGGCGGGAATGTTGTGCCAGAAGTCGTTGTTGTCCACGCCGTCAATCTGCCAGTTCATCTGGTTGGGGCGCGTCCCGTTGAGCGAACCGTAGCCACCCACGGAGTAGCCGCCGTAGCCGGGTGCGGTCGAGATCAACTGGGTGAAGTCCCGTCCGTTCAGCGGGACGTTCTGGACCACGGCGGAAGGAATCGTCATGTTCTGGGTGGCCGTGGTCGTATCCACGGTGACCGCGGCGGCGGAAACTTCAATCGCCGTGCTCTGGTGGCCCATGGTCAGCTTGACCGGCAGAGTGTAGACCGAGCCTGCGGTGACCGAGACATTGTCAACGTTGACCGCCTGGAAGCCGGGCGCATTGACGGAGACCTTATAGGAGCCGAGCGGCAGGTCCTGAAACGCGAACTGACCCTCGCTGGTGGACGTGGTCGTGAGGACTGCGGCGGTGCCATTGTTGATGGCTTTTACCTCCGCGCCGGCCACGACCGCTCCCGATGGGTCAACGACGGTGCCGTTGATCGCGCCTCTGAATGTCTGTGCCTGGCTGAGACCCGCTAATAATAGGATAACCACCGCAAATCTGAGCAAATGCCGCATGTTGTCCTCCCCTTTTGTTCCCCAACATTTGTTAATGATGTTCCCTGAGTTGGGTTACCTAAGTCACGTAGGGGGCCAAAGTCCTGTATTCGATTATCGGTTTTAGTTTCATCATATTGCTGGGCTGGATTACAGCCGCGATCTACGTGGTATGGAACTCAGACCGGGCGCGATCTATGAAAAACTGTATGTCAAGAAGCCCTTCGACAGGAGATCAAAGGACGAGCCTAGTTACCTCGACGGGCACTTTTGACGGCGTCCTGCGACGTGGTAGGTTCGCCACGGGTGCACCCCTTAATTTGAGATCCCGATGCGTTTGATTACATTTACAACGTTGCTGAGCTTTGCGCTGGCTCTGCCCTTGCAGGCCCACCACATCAAGCAAAGCGCCGTGAAGGAAATGCCCTTCACCACCTCTTCGCCCAAGGCGCGGGATTTGTTTCGGCGGGCGCTGACCGACTACGAGAATCTCTACCTGGAGCGCGCCAACATCGGATGGCGGGCGGCAGTCGAGGCCGATCCGAACTTCGCCCTGGCCTACGTTTTTATCGCTTACAACAGCACCGATCCGGCGGAAGCGCAAACCGCGCGGGAAAAGGCGAAGCTGCTCGCCCCCAAGGCCTCGCCCGGAGAGCGCCTCTTTATTCAGTGGATCACCAGCGTGAAGGAAAACAATTTTATTGCCGGCATCTCTGCCATGAACGACATGCTCGAGATGTTTCCCAAGGACAAGCATCTGGCCTACTTGGCGGGCAACTGGTTGATGGGGCAGAACGGATACGAGCAGGCGCAAAAGACGCTGCAGGAGGCGCTGGTCATCGACAGGAATTATCCGCCTGCCCTGAACGATCTGGCCTATTGCTACGCGCAAAGCCGCGAGTATCCCCAGGCCTTCGAAATGATGGAGCGCTACGTCGCCGTGCTGCCGACTCTGCCCAATCCCCAGGATTCGTATGCCGAAATCCTGCGTATGTCCGGCAACTTTGACGGCGCCCTCGAGCACTACCGGGCGGCGCTGAAAATCGATCCCTGGTTCGTCTACTCTCAACTTGGTCTGGCCGACACCTACGCCCTGATGGGCAATCAGGCCCAGGCGCGCGTGGAATACGAGAAGGCCATCCAGAATGCGTACACCGCGGCGGACCGCCTTTCTTACACTCTGCAGAGTGCCACCACATGGGCGCGCGAGAACAATCTCGCCGAAGCTGACAAGAGCTTTGACGCGGTAGCCGATAAAGCCCACGCCACCGGGTTTGGCCTGATCGAGGCCGAGGCGCATCGCCTGATGAGCCTCTACCAGCCTGACGATGCCGAGGCCCTGAAGCATCTGGCATCGGCCGAAGCCGCGCTCAGCCATCCCACGACGAGTGCCAGTATTTCGCAAGCCGACCGGGAAGACGAGCGGGCCAGAATCCTGCGCTACCGCGCGGTCCGCGCCGACCACGCCGGAAATCACGAATTGGCCGCGCAAACCCTGCAGCAACTGGAGACCATGGCAGGCAGCACGCGCAGCGCGGTGGTGCAGAGTTCGTATCACGGGGCGGCCGGAGCGTTGCTGATGAGCCAGCAGAAGATTCCGGATGCGATCGCTCACCTGGAAGAAGACGAAGACAATCCCTACTCACTGGAATTGTTGTCCCAGGCCTACTCGATCACCCACGCCGGCGAAAAAAAACACGAAGTTGAAGTCAAACTGCGGGCCAGCAATATGCCCACGATGGAACAGGCCCTGGTGGTTCCGGCAGTCCGCTCAAGGCGCCCCGACGGCGAGTAAGCAGTCGTCGGTGTAGGGCGGGCGCCCTCGCCCGCCGCTTTTGACTTTGACGTTGGTCTTCAGCTGAGGACCGCCGACTGAAGACTGACGACTGTTCTGTGGTAGGCTCCACTTCTCATGACGGACCTCAAACCTGAACGCCGGTCCGGACAGCGCGTCGCGGCACGGGTGCCGGTTTCAATCAAAGCCGGAAAGGGGACGACTGAGGCCACAGGCTTCACTCGCGACCTGAACGCCGGCGGCATCTTTCTCTATACCGACTCACGCATCGTGGCCGGAAGCGAGTTAGAGATGGTCCTGATCCTCCCACCCGAAATTACCCACGGCGAAAAACAATGGGTGTGCTGCCGGGCGTCGGTGGTAAGAGTAGAAGACGGCGAAAGCGGCGGAGACTTTGGCGTGGCCGCGAGCATCCGCAGCATGGAGATCCTGCCCGAAATCCCCAGCTAGATTTTAACCAGGTGAGTTTCAATCGAGGACGAGCGTCCCGCCCGTCCCTTCCCAAGCACCGTCATGAGAAAAAAACTGGACCGATATGTAAATTTTGGGTGACAGTGCATCACTTTTGGTGCAATATTGCAGGCCGTTAAACGGTCAGGCTTCAAGAAATCCCCAATTCAGCCGATGCAACTCTAGAAGACGCTGAACCACACGATTTCTGATTCGTCTGGACGATTTCGAACCCTTCGGACGGCCCGCTATGTGGCTTGAAAAATTGTTTACCGGTGTTTTGCGTGTGCTCACCCCGCTCGGGGCCCGCTACATCCAACCTTCGTTCGCGCAGCGGATTTACCTGCTGTGGATTTTCCGTCACTTCAAAGTACTGCCGTTGCAGGTCCTGACCTCACGGCAACGCCGCGTGATTGACGCCTTGTGCGTCGAACCCCGCTTCGTCCCGCCCACGGAGAAGGACGGATGGGAACCTTCTATCATTGGAACTCTCGAACGCCGCCCGCCGGCTGCCCCGGCGACGAACCGGCCACAGGTAACGAACCCAGTTTCGCCGTTTGCTGGCGATCTCTCAAATGCCGAACGCCGATAGCTGACCCGCGTAGGGCGGACACTCTTGTCCGCCGCTCTTGACTTGTGGTGGATTCACCTGAAGGGCACGTACCAAAGCGAATCAAATTCAAAAGCGGCGGACAGGAGTGTCCGCCCCACACAAATCAAGCCAGAAAGCTCCGTCGCGACGGCTCCCACCTTCACACGACCTTGTCATCCTGAGCGCAGCCGTTTTTCAGGCGCAGCGAAGGATCTCCTTCTTAATCGACCTACTGCGCAAGCCAAAACTGCACCACCATCAGAGGTCGCCGCTGTTGGTGCGGCTGTAATCCCCTGTGTTATATTCGATGACGTTGTTTGCGGTCAGCTGGTCCCGTGGTTCCGGCAGCTTCCCGGCTGCAGCATGCAGCGATCGCCCGCAACCCGCGAAAAAATCGGCGGGTCCCCGGGGCTGAAACTCACTCCAGAGACGGGCGCGTAGCTCAATTGGCAGAGCAACTGACTCTTAATCAGTAGGTTGAAGGTTCGATTCCTTCCGCGCTCACCATCTAAGTTTCAGCATCGGTGGATGTTCAAGCAATTTATTTATCACTGCCCAAAATCCCTGCTGATCATCTGCGCTTGAAGTGATAACTGTCGAGAGCTACCCGCCAGACGGGCGGCGTCCCCTGTTACATCTGACAGTACTTCCACAACAGATCAGCGACTTATGTTTTGCGCTACGGCTGGCAATTGTGACAGTCTCCAAAAACCTTGGTACGGCGGGCTGAAGTTGGAACAAGCCAACCGGATGAAGGAACTGGAGAAGAAAAACCCTCGGTTGAAAGGGTTGGTGGCGATCGTTAAATCCTGATTGTAGTAGCAGGGCCCCCACGTGACTCGTATCCCGCCATAAATGCGCTTACCGACTTAATGAGGAGGTAATTCAGTGACCAAAACCGTGGTGATAACCGCATTGAGCAAACAAGAGATGGAAATTGTTCGACTCGCAGCCTCTGGCCTTTCCAATTGTGCAGTCGGCCAAAAACTCTCGCTGAGTGAGTCCACCGTCAAGAATCATCTGGTTCGCGTGTATGAGAAGCTCGGTATTTCTACCCGCATCGAGCTCGTTCTCTACATTTTGAGTTACCATCAGAGTCTTGAATCGGAGGAGAACGAGATCACGGAAAAGACATTCAGGATAAGTGCGTAGAGTGGCTTGCATCCCAAAAGCGGTGCAAGCAGTGCTGTCAGATTTTGGGATCAGAAGGAACAAGTCTAGCGAGTGGCGCAACTGCACAATTGACTACGAGGAAACCAGCCTGGCTCTGCCCGTATCAGCAATCAAGTTTGAAGCCAACTAACTTGCCCAGCGTTTCATGGTGTTTCTGATGTAACTCGCGGCCGCCTTCTTGCTTTCCGCCGGAAGTGCCGCAGGCCGGAGCTTGATCGGCGTCAATTGTTGACGCCATTCGGTCAAATACTCGATTTGCTCTTCCAGTCGCCCCATTGCTTCCTGGACCAACCGACGCCGCGTGGTGAATGGGACCGGGTCCCATTTGTTGGGTACAGGCCCAAGGTCAGCCAAGCTGGACGCCTCCTCCAAAGCCGTCCGCATCCTTTCCTTCGAAGAGTCAATTCGCTTATCAGAGGCCTCCGGGTTTCGCTGAAGAAGGTGATCGAGGGCCGCCACATGGACCTTGGAATTGAGGCGCTTTTCCTTTTGTTTGCAGGCCGCCTCGAAATCGGCATAAGCCTCTCTGTCGCGCACAAGAGCTTCTTCAATGTCCTTCTTAAGCTGCTCCAACTCCGCCTTATCCTTTTCCAGCTGATGTGTTGCTTGAACCCGATACGCAGGTTCCAACTGATTGGCGATCCACCGTGCAACCTCCCATACTCCATAGGGAGAATGTTCTCTGTTTTCGGAATTCGGCGGCAATGACGATGTAAGAAAGATCTGGAAGCGATATGTCTGCCCCAGGGCCGCGGCAATGAATCCCCGGAACCGTTCCAGGAACTCAAAGATGAAAGCCTGTTGGTTCATGTCTTTGTTGTTGCTCAGGGTATTACGTATGCAGTATCGCAACCGGCCGAATGGGTCATCGGGTTCCCCGGGATATCTCAACCCTGCATGCACCAGTTCCATCTTCACTTCCTCCGTGATCAGGAACACCGGGTCGGGCGGCGGCATGTGTGACCCTCCCGGAAGCAAGTCAACTTTGCTCACAACTAATCCAACCGGCAAGATGAACTGCATCAGTATTCACATCATGAAACGCTTGTAGGATTCGCGTGTACCATGCAGCCAGGCCCACCGCGTCCTTAGGCCATTCCTCCATTGGGTGACCGGAACCCTCGAAATCGTGTCGGGGGAAACGGCAGCCATCGACAAAGAACAAAAGTGCCTTAGCGGCGCGCAGCCGCTTCAGAAACTCCGGACGCAATTCCGGTCGTGCGAAATGTTCACTGTCCTCCTCCATCAAGGTCAGTCGCATCCAGCGGGCCACTTGTGGGTCCTGATCGTCCCGAATATGAAGATGATATCCGCTTGGTTGGGCGCCAACAGCGGGCGTGTTCGGTCCACGGAGTTCGTCGGTTGAGTTCCAGAATCCATACGGCTCGGCGGGCTCCAGGTGAAGTCCCTTCCCCAGGGCGCCGCCGGCGGTGTGGTCGAGGTGTCGAGCAAGCGCGCGAACAAACAAAGTCTTGCCGACCCCCGGCCCTCCGACAAGCAACACGGGTACGGGCGAGAAACGCTGCCTTTGGCCTGCACCCAGTACACGCGGGAAATGGTCTTCGCTCTCCGCGCCACTTCCGGGCAATTCTCGCTGGACCAGGCCTGCGGGAGCGCCCAAACCGTTTCTCCAGGTTGTGTAAAGCATACCTCCGCGCTCCTTGAGCGCATCTGGAGTCAACTTCGACTCGTCGTACCTGATGGGTTCAAGCCATTGCCAGGCTTTCAGCAGGTAGCGTATGAGGGGGTCTTTGGATGCCCAATAGACCAACGTTGCTTCTGACGACTCATTGATCTTGCCACACAGCCGCATCAAATCGTCCGGGCCCCGCTTCGACAATACAAACACTTGTATTGCCAGAAGCTGCGCGGAATCCGGTCCCTGTGCCGGGAGAATCTGCCGCAAATGTTGTTCTGACTCATAACCGGTTGCGACAAGTATCTCGGCCGTGCGTCTTAGAATACGGTGCTTCAGCAGTTGTACCTTGGAGTCGGCAAACGTAGGCGATTGCCCGAGTGTCATGGCCATCGTGATGTTGGAAACCAGGCAGCTATAACCGCTAAACTGTCCAGGTGGAAGGCCTTCCTGGTGAACACGCTTCCACTCACGATAACAGCGCGGGTCGTCTTCGCCATCGTGTAAGAATGCGCCGGCGAACATCGATGTGTGATCCAGGAGCAACTGAAGAATCGGCGCCCGTTCTTTCAGTAAGCCGAGTGGGAATTCATGCTCAGTCACAGCGCTGAACTCGGCGGCCAAGCCCGGGCCGATGATGGAGGTAAACTGCTCGGGTGCGAGAAATTCGAAGTACTCCAGCAGTGCGACTACATGGGCTTCATTCAGCGGAACGCCGTTGTCAATCTGCCGCGACGCTGAGGCCGCCAACTTTGCCGCGCGTTGAAAAGCGACTGACTTAGGGATGTAGATTTTTGGTTCGGTCATTTCAACACTCTGATGCCAAGGACTAGCTTTATTAGGAAAACCGACAGCCGGGAAACTGTCTGTAATGACAGGTAGAGGATCTATGTGCCCGAAGTTCGCTTCTATCTGGTTGGATTGTTCGCCTATGCTGCTCGACATCTTGATCTTGCCATCTGCACGATGGTCGGTGGAATGCGGACGCGCCTGATTTGACCTGATTTCCGGTCCAGTGCGTCGACGAACACGAAATTCTCGCCGACGGCAACCGGGTCGGACACCAAATCAAATACCTCTCCGTGAAGCTTCACCTGACTATTTTTTGAATAGCCCAGGCGTTTTATCGTTTCACAGAGGGTGTCAGATTGATTTCGCCCGCGGTGCTCCTCTGGTTTTTCTCCGAACGGAAGATGCTCATCGAACTGGGTACTCCTCATGCGTGTGCCTGCCGGATACGTCGCACAGTTTTAAGCTAAGCGAACAGGCATGCTACGGGACTGCTGCGGGCAGTAGAACTGGGAGTTCTTACAGACCGAGCCAAAAAGAGCTACCTATGTCATGGCAACTGGGCGGTACGCGCAAGATCCTTCGCGGCCTTAAGGCCGCTCAGGATGACGCCGCTGTAATGTTTAATTTTGTTTGAGCTGAAGACCGACGACTGAAGACTGACGACTGGAGCTAGAACGTAAACGCCACTCCGCCGCGTACAGTCCGGGCGGACTGCACAAGATAAACTGTGCGGCCATCCTGGCCCATCACGGGGACATACCCCTGAGCCAGAAGATTGCGTATATCTACTACCGCATCCATGTGACCGGGGAGGAAACCTGTTCCGGGGATGGGCTGTCGAATGAAAATGTTCAAAAATGGATCGGCCTGTCCTGCGGACTGGTTGAACATGTCCACAGGCGTCAGCGCCTGCCCGCTGATCCAGCGATAGGAAGTAATCCAGCGGGTGTGCACACCGGGCAGCGTGCCGCTGAATTTCGCCGACGCGGTGTGCCGGTCACGCACAAGGGTATCGCGGCGCGCTTCCTGCAAAGCCACATCGCTCTTGCTCAGATCGAGCACGCCACCGTACCCGTAATCCAGGGTCGCGGTGAGGTCGGACGCCAGTTTACGCTGCAACACCACGCGCATTCCATGAGCATCCAGTTCCTTGCCCCGATAGGTGAAGGTCTCGGAGTAAATATCGGGAAGAACGTCGCCGCCATCGGCGGAAGCATCGCCCACTCCGGTCAGGGCCGGATCGGCCACGCGATCGGAATACATGGCGACTTGCACACTGGTGTCACCCATGCGGTGCGAGAGCGAAACTTCGTGATGGTGGGCCCGCTCCACGGTCGAGGAGAACCTCGCCATACTCACTCGCGGACCCGACTCGCTCAGGTCAGCCGGTGCCGAGTCGAAACCTTTTTCCAGGCGGCCATCGGGCTCCGACGTGGCGTAACGATATTCCACCACAGTGTTGGGCGAGACATGGACACCAGCAGAACCGAAGGGACGAAACGCGGTCACTCGTCCCAGGAACTGAATGGTCTGCAATTCGCTGCCGAAGCGCAGTTCGAGAATATCTCCAACGGTAAACTTATCGGACGCGGAAAGCGCCATTGCCTGCAGCGCCGTGCCATAGCCGTTGACCCCGGGCGCGGCCAGGCGGCGCATGGTAAACGCCATCTCCGGCTTCGACCCGTCCGGCAGGGTGCGGCTGTAAGTAGGTGCGCAGCACGGTGTTGGGCGAACCGCCGTTGTAGCCGACACTGCCCAGCAAGGCCACCGTTCCGGATGAAAAGAGCGAGCGCTCCACCGAGAAACCGGTGTTCATGTCGGACGAGCTTCCGAAACCGCCTGAAGCCGAGCCTGCGACGAATGACAGCGTGCCCTTCAGATCATGCTTGTCTGCTGGAACGTGTTTGTCTCCGCCCGATTGCGCCACCGGTGTCAGGGAGCCATCTTCCAGCATGCGGAGAATGGGGCGATTCGAGGCTGAACGCAGTACCCATTTCCAGTCATCATCGTCGGCCGGGCCGCGCAAGGCGGGCATTTGAATGGCCTCGAACAGCCCGCTGAGCTTGAGATTGACCATCACGCTGCTGCCGGGCCGCAGTCCGATGTGCTCGCGCAGCGCGGGCAAGAATGCTGTCGAATAGGCTTTTACGCTGTAAACGCCCGGCAGCAGACCGCTGGCCGAGTAGAAACCGTTTTCGTCGGTGAACACTCTAAAGCTGCGGGCGGCCGTGCCCAGCACTTCAACCATGGCGCCCATCTGGGGAACGCCAGCGGTGCTGCGCACGTAGCCGGAGATCGAGCTGGAACTTGGGCGATCCGCAGCCAGCACCGGAAGCGCCAGCGCAATTCCCAACAACCCGAGCTTGAACCCGAGTCTACCCAGCATTACTCCAACCACCTCGAAGAGAGACAAGCTTTGGTTTATTCGACGGCAAAAGTTGCCGAAGGGTCCACCGTCTGCTTGGAAATGTTGTCGTTCACCTTGATTTGAATGCGATAGACCCCGGGTTCCAGACTGGAGGCCGAAAGAGGTTTCTCCAGGGTCACTTGATCGCCGATATTTCCCATCTGTTCCGTGGACTCTACCGTATGGATGACAGCCTTGTTGGTGGCCGCGTTGATCACATTGTACTCGACCGTAGCCGAGGGTTTGTGGGTCTTGTCATCCGTCCCGAGATTGTAGACCTGCATCCAGAAGTAGACTTTCTGGTTACGCTTGAAGATCACCGGCTTGCCGTTCGCCGCTCCCACCCGCGGGCGCACTTTCGTATTACCGATCACAAACTGTCCGGTGCCGATCTCTTTGGTTGACACCGGAGCCATTATGTCGGCGACGATGAGCGACGAGGACGACAGGCGGTCATCATCATAGCTAGGCACCTGTAGCCGGCTGCTCCACAATCCAGAGCGGTCTCCGTTCAGATCTTTCACCGCCACATCGATCCGATACAGGTTCGGCCGCAGCGGCAGTGCCTTCCAGTACACCGAGGAATTTTCCGTCACCTTGGGCAACAATTCCGCCGGCACGTCCACCTGCACCGTGTTCTCATCGGTCTGGACGATCTTGCCGGTGAGGGTCGTGACCCGGATGAAAATATTCACGGTCCCGCGCTGCACGCCGTCTTTATTGACAAAGGTAACGTCGCGATTCTTTACCTGCACCGTCACCGGTACCAGCACCGTGTCGCTGGTCACCCGCACAAAATCAGTGCGCACATCGAACGGCATCATGTTGACGTTGATCTTGTGGCTGACGACTTCTTCCAGATCTTTGAACTTCACCGCAGGCGGTTTTTGCAGTTTGTAGAACTGTTCCAGGCGGTCAAACTGTTTGGTCTGATTCCCCGAGGTGAACGGGCCAGTTCCCAGGCGCTCCAGGCCGCCGCCGCTGAACCGGTCCGCTTTGCTTGCCATGCCCATCTGCTCGTACAGGGTCAAGCCGGCGTTGGGTATGTTGAGCAGTGCGTCCTTTTCCGAGCGGTCCATGGTCATGTGGTAGTCGCCGCACATGCACGTGTCCACAAACTCGACGATGATTTCCTGGCCTACACCCTCGAGGTAGCGATAGCGCCAATCTTCAAACGGGTAGGTAGAAGTCTCGCCGCCACCCTCATCCATCGGACGCTCATAAGATCCGCCCGAAGGATGCGATTCAATTTCGTCCGCCGGTCCGTACATAATATAAATTCGGCCGCGGTCGCTCTTCCAGCCTGGGATGCCGGCGGCAAAGTGTTCGTTGGCGTAGGCCATGCGCCGGTAGTGTTCTTCCTTGAATTCGTTTTCGATGGTGTCCGGCGTGGGATCGCGACGTTGCCAGAAAGCTTCGATGAACTGGTCGCGCTCTTCGTCGTTCGACAGCAGCTTGAATGCTTTCTGTTCTTCGTCGGTGATGATCCAGCGCACATCTTCGTCAAGCCACTTCTTGTAGGTCTTGCTCAACTCGATCTTGAGCGACTTTGAATTCTGCTTCTTCTGCTTGTCTGTAAGAGGCCGCTTGAGGGGGTCGACATCCGGACTGGCCTTGTCCGTGGAAGACGCGGCATCGGCTGCGGGAGCTGCAGGAGCTGCTGCGTCTGCTTTTCCTTCCTGCGCGGACGCAAACGACACTACCGCTAATATGAATACTGGTAAAACGCAACACTGCGAAGAGGCGTTTCAGAAAACTTACCCGGGACATGGAGGCACTCCTTACGACGTACGACCCTTGGCCGCTATTCTATGACTTTAGTGCGGCCAAGGCAAGACCAACCCTGACCGTCTAACCAATTGTAAAGATTGTCAAAAGTGGCATCCGAAGAGCGCCTTTTTCACCTTGTGCATGACAGTGGTTACCCACCCTGACAGTTTCTTCGATTTCGGCTCCACTCCGGCTATAATTGACTTGTTATCAACGCACGCCGTGGCCGGTCTCCGTTTCGTAGTGTCTGACATCTCCGATGTCTGCGGTCCGGCACCCGCTCGGTTGATTGGTCAACAATTGGTTCCGCAGGAACTTTTCATCCCGCATCACCGTATCTGATGGCGTGTGCTCGGTTACGCCACGGATTCCGGGGCGTAATGGCAGCGCCGCTCCGGAGAGCGCCAGTCGAGATATCACCAGGGAGCAATGAGCACAGGAAAGAAAATACTGATCGGCAGCGGAGTCGCCATCGTCAGTCGCGGTGATTGCCAGCATTGCCGTTTACCAGAGCCATAAGGGTGTGGTCACGGTCCAGACCGGGAAAGCCGGACGACAGGATCTGGCTTCGATTGTGAGCGCTTCCGGCGAAGTGAGGCCGAAGACTTACGTCAACATCGGCGCGAATGCCTTCGGGAAAATCATCCGCCTTTACGTCAAGGAAGGCGACCGGGTCAAGAAAGGTCAATTGCTGGCGCAACTGGAAAACGTGCAGTCTTCGGCCGATGTGAACGCCACCCAGGCTTCCGTCGAAGCAGCCGAGACTGATTCCGTCGCTGCCGCGGCGGCGATGAATACGTCAATGGCCGACCTGAACCGCGCCCAATCCGACTTCGAACGCGCCCAGCTCGATTGGACCCGGGCGCAAGGTCTGTTCAAAGACTCACTGATCGCCAAGTCGGAATTCGACAGCCAGAAAGCGGCGTGGCAGACGGCGCAAGCCGGTCTGGCGCAGGCCCAGGCGCGCGTAGCGCAAGCCAAAGCGCAGAAGGACTCGGCCGATCGCCACATCGCGCAGAACCGCGCCAACCTGACGCACGCCGCCGATGTATTGCAAAAGACGACCTATGCCGCGCCCTACGACGGCATGATCACGAACCTGCCGGTGCGGGAAGGCGAGACGGTCGTCATCGGCATCCAGAATTCTCCGGGCAGCACGCTGATGACACTGGCCGACATGTCCGTCATCACTGCCGAAGTCAAAGTGGACGAAACCGACATCGTCAACGTCAGGCTGGGCCAACCCGCAGAAGTAACGATTGACGCGATTCCCAAGAAGACGTTCAAGGCGATCGTGACGGAGATCGGCAACAACGCCATCGTGCGCTCGACCGGTGTCTCAACGTCGCAGCAGACTTCGGCCAGCCAGGAAGCCAAAGATTTCAAGGTGGTGGTCACGCTGCAAGAGCCGCCGGAAAACCTGCGGCCCGGACTCTCCGCCACCGCCAAAATAACCACCGCCACGCGTAGCGGCGTCCTGGCCATTCCCATTCAGGCTCTGACCGTCCGCACGCGCGCGGATTTGAAGGCCGCGAGCGCCGAAAAAGATTCAGTCCAAGCCGCTGCGCCGCAGCCGGAGGCATCCAACCCGACCAGTGTGGACAAAGAAGAAGTCCAGGGAGTCTTCGTCATTCGAGCCGGCAAAGCCGAGTTCCTGCCGGTACAGACCGGCATCACCGGCACTACGGACATCGAGGTCCTGAGCGGCCTGAAACCGGGTGACGAAATCGTTACCGGCAGTTACAAAGTACTGCGAACTTTGCGCCCGGGTACTAGCGTAAAAGTAGATAACACGGCGCCGAAGAAGGAAGACGAGAACTAGTCGTCGGTCGTCAGTCTTCAGTCGTCGCCAGAGCAAAACCGAGGAGAAGTTGCTGACGACTGAAGACTGACGACCGACGACTGACTAACAACCGGCTCAGTTGGCCGTCCAACACGCAGCAGACTGCATCGCAGCACAGAAGATCGGAGCGGGCAGGTGTCCCGAGAGGACCAGGAGAGAAAAATGGCAACCGCAGAAGTCATCAACATCAAGCAGCCAGTCGTGTCGGCGCCTCCCGAGTCCTGCATGATCTGCACCGAAGATCTGTGGAAGACCTACGACATGGGCTCGGAGCAGCAGGTGCATGCGTTGCGCGGCGTCAATATACGCATCCAGCGCAACGAATACGTCGCCATCATGGGACCGTCCGGCTCCGGCAAATCCACGTTGATGAACCTGATCGGCTGTCTCGACACGCCCAGCAAGGGCCACTACTGGCTGAACAGCCAACTGGTCAGCGAACTGGACGACGACGAACTGGCGCGCATCCGCAATAAAGAAATCGGATTCGTCTTCCAGACCTTCAATCTGCTGGCCCGCGCCACCGCGCTGCACAACGTCGAATTGCCGCTGATCTACGCCGGCGTCCCCGGCGAAGAGCGCGTGCAGCGCGCCAAAGACGCGCTGGCATCGGTGGGCATGGAATCCCGCATGATGCACAAGCCCAACGAACTCTCCGGCGGACAGCGGCAAAGAGTCGCCATCGCCCGCGCCCTGGTCAATCGCCCGTCCATCATCCTCGCCGACGAACCCACCGGCAACCTCGACTCCCAGACCGGCAACGAAATCATGGCCCTGATGGATCGCCTGCAAGCCAACGGCAACACCATCGTCCTGGTCACCCACGAACACGACATCGCCGAGTTCGCGCACCGCGTGATCTACGTCAGAGACGGCGTGGTGGAGAAGGACGAGAGAAAAGCGGGAAGGTAGTCCTTAGTCTCAGTCGGGTGCCCCAGGTCTCGCATGTTTTTGCGAGACCTGGGAGGGACCATTTCGAATGTTCACTCGTCACATACAGATCCCTCCGATTTTTCTACTCTCCATTCATGACCGAGGGTCTGCACCGTTTTTACGGCGGTAACGACTTACACTTTCTGACTTTCAGTTGTTACCGGCGCCTCCCCCTTTTCCGAAACACCGCTCACTGTGATTTGTTCCTGAAAATTCTCGATCGGGTGCGCAGGCGTTACAGGTTCGTGGTGCTCGGGTATGTCGTCATGCCGGAACATGTTCATTTGTTGGTGAGCGAACCGCAGCGGGAGACGCTGTCTACCGCGATTCAGGCATTGAAGCTTGGCGTTTGTGCGGAGTATTCGGTGTGCGAGTGCCGTGGAGACGCCTCCCAGGTCTCGCAAAACCGGCGAGACCTGGGGCACCCCGCGTTCCTCATGGCGCTCCGGTTCATCCTGACCGGTTCTGGCAGGCGCGGTTTTATGATTTCAATGTTTGGACGGAGCGCAAGCGGATTGAAAAGCTTCGTTACATCCATCGCAATCCTGTTGCGCGCGGGTTGGTGTCTTCGCCTGAGCAGTGGCGATGGAGCAGTTTTCGATGGTATCAGTGCGGAGAAACGGGTCCGGTGCGGATCAACGATACGGATATCCTGGTAATGAAAACCCGACCGCTGGCTGCCGCTAACAGCTGAACATCCCCGCCCAAGCGGATTTTGGACGGCACCCTCTAACTTGTCGTGCCCGCCATCGTCTAAGATCAGCGTGAGCCAGGAAATGGCACCTAGCCTGCGATCTGCAGGGTCACGCCCGATGGCGGCGCGTCACCGAAACCGCTGCCCCGAGGCGCTTCCGCCTCGAATCGGTTGACCTGCTTCGCGGCGTCATCATGATCCTGATGGCGCTCGATCATACGCGCGACTTCTTTGGACAGACCGCTTTCAGTCCCACCGACCCGACCCAGACCACCGTTCCGTTATTTTTCACGCGATGGGTCACGCATTTTTGCGCGCCCGTTTTCTTTCTGCTCACAGGCACCGGCGCCTATCTTTCGTTGCGCAAGAAATCCAAAGGCGAGCTGTCAAAATTCCTTTTCACCCGGGGGCTGTGGCTCATCTTTCTGGAACTCACTCTGTTTCGCTGCCTCGGGTTGCAGTTTAATTTCGACTACCACCTGACACTGCTCGATGTGTTATGGGCGCTCGGATGGGCAATGATCGTACTTTCCGCGCTGGTTCACCTGCCTACGCGCGTGGTCACCGCCTTCGGCCTGGTGCTGATCGCCGGACACAACTTGCTCGACCAGATCCAGTCTTCTAATCCGCTCTGGTCCATCCTGCACTCTCCGAACTTCGTCCTGACAACACCGCAGCACTCCGTCTTCGTTGCATATCCGCTCATTCCCTGGATTGGGGTCACCGCCGCGGGATACGGCCTCGGTCAAGTCTTCGACTTGGCCTCCGATCGCCGGAGATCGTTCCTGCTGCGCACTGGACTGGGAATTACGGCGGCCTTTGTGATTCTCCGCGGCATGAACATTTACGGCGATCCGGTGCGCTGGACCACGCAGAAATCTGCAGCCTTCACCGTGCTCTCGTTTCTGAACACCAACAAATATCCGCCGTCACTTCTGTTCCTTCTGATGACGCTCGGTCCCGCGCT
Source organism: Terriglobia bacterium (assembly GCA_963812835.1). GTDB lineage: Bacteria > Acidobacteriota > Terriglobia > Terriglobales > Acidobacteriaceae > JAIQFF01. The sequence goes on along the minus strand of CAWEWN010000002.1, from coordinate 1,308,455 downwards.
GCTTTTTCTCTGGGCGGTTGATGGCGGGACGCCCCGATTCCTGCGGCCCGCGCTGGTTCTCGGCAGAGTGCCAATGTTTTATTACTTGCTGCACTTCCCGCTCATTCATCTGCTCGCGGTCGCGGTGTGTTACGCGCGTTACGGACAGGTGCACTGGATGTTCGAGTCGCCAACCATCGCCCAGTTTCCCGTTACCCTGCCGCCCGGATGGGGATACTCTTTGCCGGTGATCTATCTGATCTGGGCTTCTGTCGTGCTCGCGCTCTACCCACTCTGCCGCTGGTTCGCGGCCCTGAAACAGCGGCGAAGCGATGAGTGGCTCAGTTATTTCTAAAACTCGGGATTCGCCGCGGAGTACCGTCCTAGCGGCGGTTGTACGAGGCACCCTGTTGAACCAAAAAAGGCGCTCCGATTTTCCGGAGCGCCTTAGTGAGAGAGAACGCACAGCTTGTTAGTTCGGCAGCAGAACCGTGTCCACCACGTGAATCACGCCATTCGACTGATTGACGTTTGAAATCGTGACCGTGGACATGTCGCCCTTTTCATCCTTCAGCACGATGTGATCGCCCTGCATGGTCGCGATCAGTGTGCCGCCGCTTACGGTTTTCAGAGACGCTTGGCCGTTGCCCGCCTTGATTTCCTTCCGCAGATCAGACGCGCTGAGTTTGCCTGCGACCACGTGATAGGTCAGGACCTTGGTGAGCATTTCTTTGTTCTCGGGCTTCAACAGGGTGTCAACCGTGCCTGCCGGAAGTTTGGCGAAAGCTTCGTTAGTGGGCGCAAATACGGTGAAGGGACCGGGGCCCTGCAGAGTGTCCACCAGGCCAGCGGCCTTGACCGCGGCGACCAGGGTAGTGTGGTCGTCGGAGTTCACCGCGTTCTGAATGATGTTTTTGCTGGGGAACATTTCGTGACCGCCAACCATCGGATCAGATCCGGCTACGGCGAGAGTGGCGGCTGCCACGATGCTGAGTAGTAAAACTGCCATTTTCTTGTTCATGATCGCTCCTCTGTGATTTTCAATTGCTTACGTCATAGGTACGGAGGCGCGGGGAAATTGGATTGGCGGAGTATTCAGCTCTCGAGAGTACGCCCTGTCATCCTGAGACAGCGGAGTCTTCAGCGAAGCGGAAGACTCCCAACGAAGGACCTGTGCATTTAGCCCGAGCCGCTACCACTACAGAAGAATGCATAGGTCCTTCGGCCCGCAGAAAGCGCGGGCCTCAGGATGACAAGATTCGGTGGTGGGGAAAACAAAAGGCCTCTCTTGCGAGAGGCCTTTGCTGAAAGCTGATGGCTGAAAGCTGAAAGCTTTACTGCGTGCTGACTACCGGCTTCACGTTCGCCGTGTCGGTCGGCGTCGTGGGGTGGGCCACGAAGAAGTCGTGGTCGTAAAGATTGCGATAGATGCGCCCGGAAATTTCCGCGGCCTTCGGTCCGAAGGTTGGGCGTCCGCCTTGCAGGAAGACGACGACTACGATGCGTCCGACATCAGTCTTGGCGTAGGAGGCAAACCATCCGTAGCGGGTGCCGGCCTTGGAGCACGTGCCAGTTTTTCCCAGAATTTCTTCTTCGTTGAAATTGACTCGCAGGCTGCGCGCGGTGCCGTAGCTGACTGCTCCTGCCATGCCGTCTGAAATTTCTGGAATCAGCGGAGCGATGTCGAGGTGCCGCTTCACGCGCGGCTCGAAGTTCGCGACTTCGTCTGCCGTCGACGGGATGCTGCAGGTAATAGAGCGTGCCGCCGTTGGCGATCGCGGAAACCATGGCGCCCAGTTGCAGCGGCGTCATGGAAATGCCTTCTCCGAAAGAGCACATCTTGCCGACTCCGCCCAGCTTGGACGAAATCTCCTGCTGCGGATAAGTTCCGAGTTGCTCGCCTGAAATGTTGTATCCGGCCAGTTCACCCAATCCGAACTGGTGGGCGTAGAAGCTGACTTTTTCAAATCCCAACTTGCGTCCCAGGGCCTCGAAGTAGGCGTTGTTGGAGTGGGCCAGGGCGGTGGTCAGATTCATGCGGCTGCGGCGTCCGAGGGCGATCTGGGTGTCTTTTGTGATCAGGTCTTCGCTCAATGCGGCCAGAGCGACTGAAAGCTTGATGGTCGAGCAGGGTTGCGCACCGCTCGAAAGCGCCAGTTTCTGGTTCACCATGGCCAGCACCCGGCCGCTGGTCGGCTCGATGGCGAGCACGGTGCCGTTCATGTTGCCCAGGGCGTCAAGCGCGGCCTGGCGGACGATCGGATCCTCGCCGGTGGTGACATCGCTGTCAAAATTGTCGTTCATGAACGAGCTGGCGGTGAAACGCTCGTAGTAGCGGCGGCGGTGACGACGGCCGGTTCGCGCCACAGCAGTGCGGGCGCGGCTGCGCGAGAGCCTGGTCAGGCGCTTCCGGGCGCGCGGGGCTTCACTGACTTTTTGTGATTTGGGCTTTTTCCCGGTCAAGGAACGGGTGCTGACCGTGGCTGCCATCCCGTACTCGGGAAGGACCGTCAGAACGAATGCGACCAACAACCCCAATACTGCAAAACGCTTCCTAGAAATCACTGATTGTTTCCCCATCCCCGGTTCGGATACCTGATTTGATGCACGAGGCCTGCCAACTTAGAGCAGGCATTCGCCCAGCGCTTGTAATCCTCCGATAATAAGGGACTTAAGGCTCGTCGTACATTAAAAAATCGGTTTGTTACCATCGGCGAATCAAATGTGTAACCTGATGAAAGTGAATGGCTTATTCCGATCTCGGCCAATGATTACCGCCCTTTCGTAATAGGAAACAGTTTGCCCTGCAACGGACGGTTTAGGAAAAGTTTTTCACTTTTTAGCCAGGAATTTTCGTGCGGACATTTCCACGATGTCTTTGCGACCTTTGCGAAAGTCCTTTGCGTCCTTTGCGGTTATGAGCTTCAGGGTTAAGAGCTTTAACCGCAAAGGACGCAAAGGACTTTCGCAAAGGTCGCAAAGAGAATGAAATTCTCGCGTTTGGGGTGCAGGAGCATCTACAATCTGAAATTTCTCATACTGGACTTCGATGAAAGATTGCCTGTTCTGCCGCATTGTGGCGGGTGAGATTCCCGCCCGGAAAGTCTACGAAGACGAGCATACCTTCGCCTTCGAAGACATCGATCCGAAGGCGCCGACTCACATCCTCGTCGTTCCCAAGAAGCACATTCGTGGCTTGAAGGAGGCCTCTGCCGAAGACGCTGAGATCGTCGGCCTATGCCATCTTACGGCGGCGCGGGTGGCGCGGGAGCGCGGCATCGAAAACGGCTATCGCACGGTGTTGAATGTCGGGCCTGGCGCGGGCCAGTCCGTGTTTCATCTGCATGTGCATCTGCTGGGTGGAAGAGATTTGAAGTGGCCGCCCGGCTAACTTATGTGGGCGCGAGCCCTTCGACTCCGCTCAGGGCAGGCTTCGCCCGTGCGGCGGTGAGATGAACGATAGACGGGCGGGACGCCCGTCCTCCATTAAATTGTTAGTTTGTGGCTTCGGCTTCTGGGGCGCCGTGACGGCGCAGCAGTTGCGGCAGGTTCTGCGAGAAGGCCGAGCGCGGCAGCACCATGTCGCATCCCACCTCGTGCGCCTTCATCTTTAAGTCTCCCTGCACGTGCGACAGGAAGCCGATGATGGACGTCCCCTTCTTCAACTTCGTCTTGAGTTTGGGGATCAGGGTCAGAGGCTTGGCGTTGGCGTTGTTCATGTCGAAGATGATCAGCGACGGCTTCTCTTCGCCATTCTGCTTCATGTGATCGAGCAGGTCTTTCTCGGTCTTGACGAATTCGACCTTCACATTCAGCTTGCGCGCCGTCTCCTGGATCTTGGCCTGAAAGAACAGATCGTCAACGAAGGCAAAGATGCGGGAGTTGCCGTTATCGCCCTGGGGCAGCGGCTCGGGCTCGAGAGGAGCGTAAGCCGGAGCGAATCCGGGACGCATTCTGCCCGGCCTCGATCCGTTGTTGCCGCCCATCGTGGCACGGTAGCTGTGGTCCATGGGTGCGCTGTAGATGCCGCTATGTTGCTGACGGTCGCGGCCGTTAGGCGCGCCACCACGATTCGGCGGACGACGACCGCGTCGCCGCTTGCTTCTCCCTCCACCACCGCCGGAGGGATGTCCGGGTCCTGCATTCATATTGTTCTCGTTTTTATCGTTGCATTCAGTCCGCCCGAAGGGGGACTTGATCTTGCTGGATCAATGACCGCTTTCTGGTAAAACCTCGCTTCGGACACAGGCATGCGCCGTATGCCGAAAACCCCGTGCGGCTGAAACTCACGCGTGAATGACTTTTTCCGTATGGCGTCTGGAGCCAGGGGGCGCGGAGGGCCAGCTAGAGAGCATGGCCACTGGAAACACCTATGATGTTACCGCTCCCGATTGAGGAAGCGCAAGTCCTAAGTCATGTAGTTTTGCACAATGGTAACTTTGAGAGGAGCGACCGGCTGGTATGTGGGGCGGACACTCTTGTCCGCCGCCTTTGACTTTGAGCTTTGATTTTGATTTTAGAAACTGGGTGGGAGTTAGCGGATTCCTGGCAACACCAACTTCAAAGGCGGCGGACAAGAGTGTCCGCCCCACACGGTTAAACTCCGTTCATCTCGCGCGCCCACTGCATCGAATTCCAGTGCGCCTCCGCCACTTCGCTCTCGGTGAGCTTGAGAGATTTGGCGAGTTCCCCGCTACCTTGCCAGTCCCCGGATTCCTGCGCCAGCATCAAGCGATAGAGTGGACGCAAATAGCTCTCTTCGCCCAGCAGAACGTTCTTGGTTTCCTGATCGAGCGGTACTTTCTCCAGCACGTCGGTCATGGGAAGATCCAGGATGGAATCCATAAGAGACAGCAGGCCGAGCAGGAACAGGTCGGATTCTCCGTGCTTGACCCTGGGAGAGAGTAGTTCGCAGAAGCGGCCTCGGACCAGCGCAGAGAGCACGAGGTCGCTGGATTTATTTTGTCCCGCCGCGAGCGTAACCACCAGCCGCACCCAGCGCCGGACTTCGCGCTCTCCCAACATGGAGAGGGCGTGGCGCACCGAGTGGATCTCGTTGGCGAAACCGAAGTTGGCGGAGTTCATGTAGCGAAGCAGGCGATAGCACAGCGAAGCCTCACCCTTAATGGCGTTTTCGATCTCCCGCGGCTCCAGTTCGGGCTTCGAAACCACTTGCAGCATCTTGATGTAGTTGAGCTGATTGCCGGGGACAGCATGGGTCTTCACGGTCTCCGGCCGGCGAAAGAAATATCCCTGAAAGTAGGCGAATCCAGCTTTCTTGGCGGCCAGAAATTCTTCGCGGGTCTCCACTTTCTCAGCCAGCATGCGGCAGCGCCAGGGCCCGTATTTCTTGACCATGGCGATGCGGTCCTCCGGCGTGGTGCCTTGGACGTCAACCTTGATAATGTCGGCGAAGTTGGTCAGCGGCTCGCGTTTGTCACCCATCCCAAAATCGTCGAGCGCAATCATGTACCCGCCCTCTTTTAGGCGCTGGCAGGCAGCCACGACCAGGTCATCCGGTTCGACGCTTTCCAGGATCTCGACCACGGTGTGGCTCGACGGCAGCAACATTACATAGTCCTTCAACAGCATGTCGCGGGTGCAGTTGACGAAGGCGCGGCCACCATTGCAAAGGACGTCCAGGCCCATGATGAGCGAGCTGTCCAGCATGATTTTCGAGGCAGCCTCGACATCTTTAGCACAGAAATAATCTTCGATACCGTCGCGAAACAGCAACTCGTAGCCGAAGACCTTCTCATCCTTGGTCAGAATGGGTTGGCGAGCCACAAAACGCAAACCGGGACTCGGCGCGGTCTTGGCCACACTTGGATCGGGAGCAGGTGCTGGGGCGTTCACGCCCCCTTTATCGGCAGGTCGGGAGAAAAGGTTCAAACCCGATTATCATGGCGCTATGTCTCACGAAGTTACCATCGCTCATCCCCCGGTCATTGACCGTTTTCGCATCGCTAGCACTTACGAAACCATCCGTCCCTACATCCGGCGGACTCCGGTAGTTGAGGTCGACGGCTCCGATTTCGGGCTCGAGGGCGTGCGCCTGTCCTTCAAGCTGGAGTTTCTGCAGCACTCCGGTTCCTTCAAGGCGAGGGGAGCATTCACCAACCTTCTGACCCGCGAGGTCCCCGCCGCGGGTGTGGTCGCAGCCTCCGGCGGCAATCATGGGACTGCGGTGGCTTTTGCCGCGATGAAGCTGAAAAAGCCGGCCAGAATATTCGTGCCTGAGGTGGCGTCGCCCACCAAACTCGAGCGCATCCGCGAATATGGGGCTGACCTGGTCGTGACCGGGCAGCGATACGCCGACGCACTGGCCGCGAGCGAGATATGGGCCGCGCAGTCCGGGGCGCTCGCCGTCCACGCCTTTGAGCAATTGGAAACGCTGCTCGGACAGGCCACCGTGGGACTGGAGTTCGAAGAGCAGTGTCCGCATCTCGACAGCCCTGATCGTGGCCGTTGGAGGAGGCGGCCTGATCGGTGGCATCGCCTCCTGGTATTCGTCGCGAATCAAGATCGTTGGAGTGGAACCGGAGGCTGCGCCCACTCTTACCCGCGCGTTAGAGGCCGGTCGCCCGGTAGACGCCGAGGCGGGAGGAATCGCGGCTGATTCGCTGGCCCCGAAGCGGGTGGGAGAAATGATGTTCCCCATCGCGCAAGCGCACGTGCAGGAAGTCTTGCTGGTTTCAGATGAGGCCATTCAGGACGCGCAGAAGGCGTTGTGGAAGGTGTTGCGAGTGGTCGCCGAACCGGGCGGTGCGGCGGCTTTCGCAGCGCTTCTGTCGCGACGTTACGAGCCCAGGCCGGGAGAGCGGGTAGGCGTTCTCATATGCGGCGGCAACACCACCGCAGTGAACTTCTAGGTGTATGTGGGGCGGACACTCTTGTCCGCCGCCGTTGACTTAGACTTTGGGTTACTCGGAGCGAGACCCTATTTCGGCAGCACATCAAATCAACAGCAAAACCAACTGCAAAGGCGGCGGACAAGAGTGTCCGCCCCACATACACTGCTACTGGACCGTGACCGATACGTTGGCTGTGTGTGACAGCGCGGGCGACGTGCTGGTGCCGGTCACAGTGATGCTGTAACTGCCTGCTGCCGTTCCGGCATTCTTCGGTGTACTGCTGCCGCCGCTGCTTCCCCCGCCGCAGCCCGCTCCGGCTGCGAAACATACCAGGAGCATAACGCCGAGGCCGGCTATCCGGCGACGCCGGTTCAAGGGCACGCCCACCAGAAAAACACCACCAAACAGGACGCTGCCGCTAGTCGCCAGCCAGCCCCAACCCTGCGTCCGGAGTGATGCCGACGCTCCAGGCAAAACATGGGGCGCGGTGGTTGAGATTGTCATGGTCGCGGTCGCACCGGTTGTACCGACGGTGACCGAGGCCGGGCTGATGGAACAGGAAATCTGCGCGGTTGTGGAAGGAGGCTGGCATGTCAGATTCACGGTGCCACTGAAGCCACCGATCGATTCGACAGTGAGGACCGACGTGGCTTGCTGCCCGGGAGCAGTAGCCGTTGCGGATACGCCAAACAAAGTGAAATCCGGGGTATTGGTAAGCCCTGCCCAAGCATTAGTCAGGTTGGTGACATCCACAGTACCCGAGGCCAGTCACCAGGTCGTATCCCGGGCCGGCGCTGAATCCAATTTGAAAGGGAGCCGCCGTCGGACAGCCCGTCGACCCTTGCGTGCAGGGGACCTTGTTATCGCCCGTCACGATGTCATGAAAAATGCTTGCGCCCTGAGCCGATGCCGCCAGGCTATACAGCGTGGGGTTGATGTTGCCCAGGCCGTTGGAGCCGGTCTTTTGATTCAACAGGGCCACGATGCCGGCAAAAGCGGGCGCACCGACGGAAGTGCCGCCGACTGCTGCGAGGCTCATCCCATCGCTCGCCCGGAAGCCGGCTGTACAGCTGTTAACCGCGGGCGTTACACCGGCGAAGAAACTCTGGGAACAGATCAGGAAGGGGTCGTGGTTCGGTGAAGCGCCGAGCGAAACGTCGGGCACATCGCGGACATTATCGTTTGGAACGCCCGCGCCCACTTGCCAGCTGGGCTTGGAAAACACCGTACTCTTGCCTCCACCGGTGGCGGAAAGGCCTCCACCCGCGGCAATTGACTGAGTAGTGTCGTTCCAGGTCGTTTCCGGAATGTAGCTCAGGGCCGAACTGAGGGTGTCGGTGGTGCTGGTGGTGCCACTCCAAAAGGTAGTAGCGCCGGCAGTCGTGTTGGGGGCGGTCCCGGTTAGAGCGCCGGCCGCGTCTCCGGTGAATTCTGTGCCTCCGATGGAGGTGACCTCGGGAACGCTGCCGGGCGCGTCCACTGCCGGTCCGTGCGTTGCCGTGGTGGCAGTCGCGCTTTCGCAGTCCCCTGCGCCGGAATCGCCGGATGCGGCGGTGATCGTCTGGCCCTGGGAGTTGGCCTGCTGAGCCTCTTGCTGGAGGATGTTCACGAAGCCGGTCAAATTGGCTTCGCAATTTCCGTAGCTGATGCTGATCACCGGCGCCAGATTATTGTCGATGGCGAACTGCAAGGCATCGAATACGTTCTTGGTGGTTGAGTTCGCACCGGCGAAGACGTAGAGGATGGTCGCCTTTTTGGCGACGGCGTTTGACCACTCCACATCGAGGTTGGCTTCGACTTCATCTCCATCGTTGAAGCCGGACCCGCCGCCGGTGATCAGAATTTTCTGAAAATTCGCCGAGGCGCCAGTGGTACGAGCCGGTAAACCAGCCGCAGTGCGGAATGCGTCAACGTCGCTGAAATTAATGTCGGTCTGTCCCACCACGGCGATCGTCTGTCCCGTTCCATCCAGTGCGGCGGGAACGTTGTAGATCGTGGCAAAGTCGCCAGGAGCAATGAAATGATTTCCCGTCTGGTGCGAGGTAAAGTTCGGCTTCACCGCGTGGACCCTGGGCTGCGGACGGAAGTTCTCGAAACCCCGGAATCCCTGCACCATTCCCGCGATGCGCCTCCGGCACGGAGATCTCGACGGCATTTGCGATACTCGTCTGGCCGTCTACCAGGTAGCGGTTGAATTGAGTATGGAAAGCGCTTTCAACCTGAGACGCGGACCCGCTAAAGAAGACCTGGGTACGTCCGCGAGAGAAACCGTCGACGGTCAAGCCTTGCGATTTGAGCCAGGAGGATACCTGCGCTAGATCGCTATCGCTCATGCCGAAACGCGCGGCGTACTGCTCTGGCGTCAGCCATTTGCGATAGTTTGGAGAGCGCGAGTCCTGCTGCTCCGCCAACAACTTCGCCAGATCAGCTTGCTGGGCAGGCGAGAGCTTGAACACCATGGAAGCATGGTTGATTCGCAAGCTGCCTTCGACTCGGCCCTGATCGAATTCGGCGCTGGCCAGGGGATGGCGCGCCGAAACCATGACAGGCTCGGTGTCCCCGATGTTCTGCCTGATGCGGTTTCGGACTTGTGCGGGAGCAGCGACAACCAATATCAAAAATGCAGCAATAGAAATGACAATGTGCCTGGAAAAAAGGTAGGCCAAGGTGCGGTGCATGTACTGCTCTCCTGTGGGAATAGCTAAATTTGCAGCATCGTGCCGGTGACGAGCCCAGCACCGCCATTCTGAATATTGATTCAGGTTATCCCAGCAAAGGATGTACGGGAAGAGTAAGAAGGTCATGTCTAATGGTGCTAAGGGCGATCGCCGAGAGGGGTAATCCTCTTCAAGATTACTGTTGAAAGGGCTTCCGCGAGGGTTTGAATGACGAACCGCGCGTTGTAAAATTTCCCGCTCGAAACTACGATCAACCTGCGCCGACTGCGCTACATCGGTCCGGGAAAGTGATGCAATGCCTCCAGCAGTGGACATCTATAACACCTCGTACGGCAACTACGAGCGAGACGTTTATCGCGACGTGCGACTCGAGACCTATGGCGAGGATTACGGCCAAACCAGTTGGGTGACCACGCAAGAGTCCCATGACATTCCACGCCGCTTGGAGCTGACACCGGGCTGCTCAGTTCTAGAGATTGGGTCGGGCTCGGGTGGCTATGCGCTGTATGTCGCGGCAACCGGTCGCTGCCACGTTGTGGGTCTCGACGTGAACGTAGAGGGAATTCGCAATGCCAGCGCTCTGGCCGAGCGGCAGAACTTGAGCGCGCAGGCCCGTTTTCAACAGTGCGACGTGTCTCAGCCTCTCCCTTTCACGGACGCGAGCTTTGACGCCGTTTATTCGAACGACGTCTTCTGCCACATTCCCGGCCGGCTGGCCTTGTTGCGCGAACTATGGCGCGTGCTGAAGCCGGGTGGACGGATGTTTTTCAGCGATGCCCTGGTAGTCGGTGGAATACTTTCCAACGACGAGCTCGCAACCCGCAGCCTGATCGGCTACTACCTGTTTGTCCCTCCGGGGGAAAATGAAAGACTCATCGAGGCGCGCCGGGTTTCGGATGCTGAATGTCACCGACACCACCGCTCAGGCAACCGAGGTAGCCAGGCGCTGGCATGACGCCCGCGAAAAATGGAAAACGGAATTGACAGCGGTTGAGGGAATGGTCAACTTCGAGGGAATGCAGAAGTTCCTGTCCTGCGTTCGAACCCTTACCGGCGACCGGCGCCTATTGCGGATGGTTTATCTGGCTCGTAAGTAAAACCCAACGATGAGCAGAAGAGTCCGGTGGTGATGTAGCTTTCGTGAGGACGGACTCGCCCTTGTCATTCCGAAGCCAGCTCTATCGGCGAGGAATCTGCTCTGCCCGCAACGAAGCAGCAGATGCCTCGCGCGACAGATCCGCGATTCGGAATGACAATACCTTGAGGATTTTTAAACTACTCCACTAGTTCAATTCACTGGTCAGAATTTTTTCCTTGTTGCAAAATACTCTGCTCGATCAGCGTGGAGGCGACTCATGATCCCGGGAAAGAATGCCCGCCGAGATTTCTTGCGAGTTGCGGGCGCAGGCATTGCCGGCGGCGCGGTACAGATCAACCCGGCAGCGGCCCAGACCGCTGCGGCAACTCCGGGCGCCGCTATCCATGACGTGAGACTCTTCGGAGCAACCGGCGATGGCAAGACCGTAGACACTCCTGCTGTCAACCGCGCGATTGACGCCGCCAGCGCGGCCGGAGGCGGAACTGTTCGCTTCCCGGCCGGAAACTATCTGTGCTACTCGATACGCCTCAAATCAAATGTCGCGCTTTACCTCGACCAGAACGCCGTGATCATCGCGGCGGATTCGCCGTCTTCCGGTTCAGGCGGGTACGATGCCGCCGAGCCCAACACTCCCTGGAATGACTACCAGGACTACGGTCACAACCACTGGCACAACAGCCTGCTTTGGGGCGAAGGACTGGAAAATATTTCGATCTTCGGTCCCGGACGCATCTGGGGCCGCGGACTCAGCCGGGGTTGCGGACCAGGGCCGGTCGCCGAAAACCCGGGCGTGGCCAACAAAGCGATCAGCTTAAAGAATTGCCGCAACGTCATTCTGCGCGACTTTTCCATTCTGAAGGGCGGACACTTCGGCGATCCTGGCCACCGGCGTGGACAACTTCACCGTGGACAATTTGAAAATCGACACCGATCGCGACGGCATTGACTTCGATTGCTGCCGCAACGTTCGCGTCTCGAACTGCACCGTCAATTCGCCCTGGGATGACGCCCTCTGCCCCAAGAGTTCGTTCGCGCTGGGCTATGCGCGGGCGACCGAGAATGTCACCATTACCAATTGCTACGTCACCGGAAAATATCAGCTGGGCACTTTGCTTGACGGGACTTTCAAGCCTCACGATTCCACTCAAAAGGTTGAACGGATTGGCCGCATCAAGTTCGGGACGGAGTCGAACGGCGGGTTCAAGAACATCACCATCTCCAACTGCGTATTCGAAGGCTGCCAGGGACTGGCGCTCGAAACCGTGGATGGCGCGCTGCTCGAAGACGTCACCATCACCAACATTACGATGCGCGATATCACCTCGGCGCCGATCTTCTTTCGTCTCGGAGCACGGATGCGCGGGCCGCAAGGAGTTTCCGTGGGAGCGTTGCGCCGCGTACTCATTAGCAACATCGTGTGCTCGAATTCGGACTCGCGCTTCGGCTCGATCATTAGTGGAATCCCGGGACATGCGATTGAAGACATCAAGATCAGCGACCTGTACATTCAGCACCAGGGCGGCGCGACCAGTGAAATCGCAGCCCTTCAGCCGGCGGAACTGGAGAAGTCGTATCCCGAGCCGAAGATGTTCGGGCAGATGCCCTCGCAGGGATTTTTCATTCGCCACGTCAGGAACATCGAGATGAGCAACGTGGAAATCAGTTCCCTGCAGGCCGACGCTCGTCCTGCATTCATTCTGGACGACGTGCAAGGGGCACGCTTCTTCCGCATTCGCGCACCGCAGGCTGAGGGGGTGCCGCGGTTTGTACTGAATAACGTTGAGGACTTCGATGTTTATAAGAGCAAGCCGGTGCCAGACACGCAGATCGACAAGGTTGGCAACAAGAAACTTTAGCCCATGGCGGCAAGGACTGTGTGGGGACGGGTCGGAGCCTGCCCTGAGCGAAGTCGAAGGGACCCGTCCAGTCCGAGCGAAGCTCGGCTAGGTTTTTGGTGGCTGGAACGACTCCTGCCTGAATCAAAAGTCTAAGTCAAAGGCGGCGGACAGGAGTGTCCGCCCCACACAGAACTGTCGGGCTGCGCAGATAACGACATCTGCCCCTACGTGGCTTGTGGCGGTTCCATCACATTCTGAGGATGCGATGGTGGGCGCTGTAGGATTTGAACCTACGACTTCCACCGTGTGAGGATGGCACTCTACCGCTGAGTTAAGCGCCCACTGCTTTCTATTCAAACAGTGACCGCCATTCCCGTCAACCGTGACGCGCTCCGTGCGAAGTGCGTGCTTGAGGAGACCCTCAAAGAATTGTCATTCCGAAGCGCGGCAGTATCGCGCGAGGAATCTGTTGTTTCCCTGCCGGCAGAAAAGCAGATTCCTCGCCAGTAAAACTGGCTTCGGAATGACAAGGGGGCAGTCTTTGAGCAACGGCACCATCGCCAAATCTGTGCCTTTCGTTGACTTGGCCTTGCCGCCCGCCTACCATACTCGAACTTCATGATCGGCCAAACCATCTCGCACTACCGGATTGTCGGAAAGCTCGGCGGCGGTGGGATGGGAGTGGTCTACAAAGCCGAAGACACGCGCCTGCTCCGCTTTGTCGCTCTGAAGTTTCTGCCTGACCAGGTGGCCAACGATCCCCAGACCCTGGCTCGCTTCCGGCGCGAGGCACAGGCCGCATCGGCCCTGAACCATCCCAATATCTGCACCATTCACGACATCGGTGAGCAGGACGGCCAGGCCTTCATCGTGATGGAGTTTCTCGAAGGCTCCACGCTTAAGCACATCATTGGCAACCGTCCGCTGGAACTGGAAAATCTTCTGGGTCTCGGCATCGAGATCGCCGACGCTCTCGATGCGGCGCACGCCCGCGGTATTGTTCACCGCGACATTAAGCCCGCGAACATTTTCGTGACCGAACGCGGCCATGCCAAGATTCTCGACTTCGGACTGGCCAAGGTCGCAGGCGCTTCCACGCGAGCCAGCGATCCGGCGCAGCCTACGGCGATCAGCGAGGAGCACCTGACCAGCCCCGGTTCGACCATGGGCACGGTCGCCTACATGTCTCCGGAGCAGGCGAAGGGCAAGGAACTCGACGCCCGCACCGACCTGTTCTCCTTCGGCGTCGTGCTCTACGAAATGGCGACGGGGACGTTGCCGTTTCGCGGCGATACCTCGGCGCTGATCTTCAAAGCGATTCTGGATGGCGTTCCTACTTCGCCGATCCGCCTCAATCCCGATCTGCCAGTCAAGCTGGAAGACATCCTGAACAAGGCGCTGGAAAAGGACCGCAACCTGCGCTACCAGCATGCCGCCGACATTCGCACCGACCTGCAGCGGCTCAAACGCGACACCGACTCGGGACGCGCGGTCGCAGCCAGTTCGTCGAGTGTGGCCGCGGCCGCGGAGCCGATTCCGCAGCCATCTGCACCGCCGTCACGGCCCTCGTCAACACCATCGTCCGCGAAGATCTCCGCGCCGGTTTCAGCCACGCCCTCCTCAGGTTCGTCTGCGGCTGTGGTGGAAGCGAGCGTTCCGGTTGCGTCCGGCAAGAAACCGTGGAAGATCCTGGTTCCCGCAGCCGCTGTTCTGGCGGCCGTTTTGATCGCCGGCGGTCTGTACTATCGCTCGACCCACGCCGCCAAACTTACCGAGAAAGACACAGTCGTGCTCGCCGACTTCGCGAACACCACGGGCGACGCGGTGTTCGACGGCACTCTGAAGCAAGCCCTGGCCGTGGACCTCGACCAATCGCCGTTCCTGCGCGTGGTGCCGCCGGCCCAGGTGCAGAAGACGCTTGGCTTCATGGGCCGTTCCCCCGACGAGCGCCTTACCGTCGATCTGGCCCGTGATTTGTGCCTGCGCATGGGCAGCAAGGCGATGCTTTCCGGATCGATCGCCAGCCTGGGCACGCAGTATGTCCTTACTCTGAATGCCATCAATTGCCAGACCGGCGATTCTCTGGCTCAGCAGCAGGCGGAAGCCTCCAGCAAGGAGCAAGTCCTGTCCGCGCTCGGCACGCGCGGTTTCGAAATTACGTTCCACGCTGGGCGAATCCCTGGCCTCGGTGCAAAAGTTCGATGTGCCCATCGAGCAGGTCACCACCGCATCGCTCGATGCGCTGAAGGCTTTTGCCCTGGGGAATGCTGAGTTTGATCGCGGCCGTCCGATGGCGTCGCTGCCGTTCTATCGCCGGGCCGTCGAACTCGACCCGAACTTCGCCTGGGTTTACGCGCGCATGGGAACGGTCTATGCCAACGCCGGCGAGTTGGAGCTGGCAAAGCAGTACACCCGCAAGGCATACGAACTGAAAGACCGAGTCAGCGAAAGAGAAAAGCTCTACATCATGGAGCATTACTATGAGACCGTGACCGGTGAACTCGACAAGGAGATCGAGACCCTGGAGCTCTACGACCGCACCTATCCCACCGATTCAGTCCCCGGCAACAACCTCGCGATTGCCTACTCGCAAGTCGGTGAGTTTGAGAAGGCTGGGGAGGGTGCACGCCGCAGTATGGCTGCGGACCCCAACTCGCCAAACGCGTACTCGGGCCTCTCCTACGCTTATTCCGCAACGGGCCGTCCCGACGAAGCGCAGCAGATTCTGGAGCAGGCCCTCAAGCGCTTCCCCGATTCAGAAGACATTCACTGGGCTGTCCATGTGGGTGGCTCTGTCGATCGATAAGCGGGACGAGGCCCAACGGCAATTGACCTGGGCCAAGGGCAAACCCACCGAATTCACCTTCCTCCAAATCCAGGCGCGTGCCTTGCAGAGCGAAGGGAAGCTGAAATCGTCGGGCGAAGTGATGCAACAGGCGATGGAGTTGGAAAGAAGCCAGAACCTGAAAGAGATCGAGTTGACCGATCTGGGAGTGCTCGCCATGGTTCAGGCTGATTTCGGCGTCTGCGACCAGGCCCGGAAAAACGCCGCGACGATTCCCACCGGCAAAACGCGGGACGCGGATGTCAATGCCGGATTTGTGTTCGCCACTTGCGGCGAAAGCGCCAAGGCCGAGGCCATCGTCTCGGAGCTCAGCAAGAACTATCCTCTGGATACGCTTGTCCAGAAGGTATCAATTCCTCAAATTCGCGCCCGGCTCGAGCTGCAGCGCGGCGATAGCGCCAAGGCGATCGAGCAACTGCGCCCCACTGAGGCCTATCAGTTCGGCTACATCGCGGACGGCAAACCGGTTTACTTGCGCGGACTCGCCTATCTCCACGCCAAACAGGGTTCGCAGGCGGTGACCGAGTTCCAGAAGGTTCTCGATCACAAAGCGGCTTTTGGGGCCTCCCCTTACGTATCTCTGGCCCGGCTCGGCCTGGCGCGAGGCCTGGTTCTTTCTGGGGACTCCGCCAAAGCTCGCATCGCCTACCAGGATTTCTTCACTGCGTGGAAGGATGCCGATGCGGACATCCCTATCCTGAAAGAAGCCAGGGCCGAGTACGCCAAGCTGAACTAGGTGGGACGCAATATGCGGTGTCCTTGGGAGTGCTGTGGTGACGGCTCCCAGGTCTCGCAAAACCGGCGAGACCTGGGGCACCTGCTTTCTCGAACTCCTGTTAATGGGGCCTATTCATCCGACTCATGACCGCTATATTCAAGTAAACGAACCAGTTTCGCGTATCCAGAGACCGTGATAGCCTGATTTCTGCTGCGACTTCCGGGGCCGGTCCAGCGGTCACCGAAAGCGTGTGGGTTAAGACGCATCCGATGACCCCCGAACCCAGACCCGCCAAAGTACCCGCACCGCATAGTACCGAAGGCACTTCCGCGCCTGACGGGGACGCGGAGGAGACGCAACTTTCGTCTGACGAAGGGGTTCAATCAGATGTGAGCAGCATTGCCATGGATCGCGGGTTGCTTGCATTGGGGGGCGTGGCGCAGCCGGAACCGCTCGAAGCCGACACCAGTCTGCCCGAGGGCGGGCGGACTGACGCCGAAATCATGCTGCAGGTGAAAGCCGGGGACGACGCGGCTTTCGAATACCTGGTGCAGAAGTATCGCCGTCCCATGGTGAGTTTCATGTTCCGCACCGCGCACAGCAACGCTGTAGCGGAAGATCTGGCACAGGAAGTTTTCCTGCGGGTTTACCGCTCGCGCGAAAGCTACGAGGCCAGCGCCAAGTTCAGCACGTGGCTGTATCGCATCGCGACCAACCTGGCGGTGAATCATGCGCGCGACACGCGTCATGAGCGCCCGGAGAATACGGTCAGCCTGGACGAACCGGACGCGGAGAGTGGTCGCACCCTGGACCTGCCCGACCGGACGCCCAGCGCCGAGGAAACGATTGTGCAGCGGGAGCGCCTGGCCGCGATTCGGCAGCGCGTGCAGGCCCTGCCGGAGCGGCAGCGAATGGCAGTGGTGATGCACAAGTACCAGCAGATGGAGTATCGCCAGATTGCCGATGTATTGAAGCTGAGCGAATCCGCCACCAAGTCATTGCTGTTTCGCGCTTACGAAACTTTGCGCGAACAGCTCAAAGAGTTTGTGTAAAGGAAGCAAGCTATGAAGTGCAATGAAACCCGCGAACTGATGCCGGACCTGGCCGCCGGACTGGTTGCGGTCACTCCCGAAGTAAAGGCCCATCTCGATTCCTGCGCGGAATGTGCAGGCAAGCTCGAAGCGTTCCGCCAGACCATGTCGCTGCTCGACGAGTGGCAGGCGCCGGAGCCTTCGCCGTATTTTGATGTCCGGCTGCGCGCGCGTTTGCGCGAGGAAAGCGCGAAGCAATCCGCCGGCTGGCTGCGGTGGTTGCGTAGACCGGTGCTGGCCGCGTCGTTTGCCCTGGTGATGGTCGTGGGCGTGAGCCTGGTTCGGATGAACAGCGGCGAACGGGGAAGCAATTCGGCGTCATCCCCGGTGGCAGTAGCGGCGGAGCCGGGCACGGCAGTGGGAGATTTGCAGGCGCTGGAGAAGAACCAGAATCTGTATTCCGACTTCGATGTGCTCGATGATCTGGCCGTGCAGCCGGACGTGACAGCAAATCCGTAAAGAATTTCTGTATGTCGGGTGCCCCACTTCTCGCCTCTTTTGCGAGAAGTGGGAGCGTCCCAAACTCCGCGGTGAAGGATTTTGATCGCAGAGTGCGGAGAAAAAAGTGTCGGGACTGAAGTCCATCACGATGACGGTAGCGGCGGCCGCCCTGATGTCTGGCGTCCGCGGGTTCGCCATGCGCGGCCCAAAACCGCTTCGCTGAGAGACGCCAGGCCCGGCAAGAAGCGCGCCAGCAGGCCCAGTTGCAAGGCAATCACGCCGGACAGTGGCTGCGCCGCTACAAAGACCTTCCTCCCGATCAGCAACAGAAAGCGCTGGACAACGATCCCCAGTTCCGCAGCCTGCCGCCCGCGCGGCAGCAAATCTTGCGGGAGCGCTTGCAGCGTTTCAGCAGCCTTCCGCCGCGCATGCAGGACCGCATCCTGCAACGCATGGAGACCTGGGAACACCTGACCCCGGCGCAGAAACAGCAGGCGCGGCAACTCTACTCGCAGCTCAAAGACCTGCCGCCTGAGCGCCGGCAAAAAGTGCGCACCGCGATCCGCGACCTCAGCGTCATGCCTCCGGCGCGAGCGTCAGCAGGTCATCGAGTCGGATCGTTTCAAGAGCGAGTTCTCGCCCCAGGAGCGCGGCCTGCTCAGCAGCGCCTCGCAGTTGCCGCTGGCCCCGGAGACTGGGCCGAGCGAGCCCGCGCCGGAAGAATAATGACCACGAGTCGCCATGAGCCGCTAAGCGGACATAATCCCGCTCGGGGCTTATGGCCGACGCGAAAGTATGATTGTCGTCAATTCCCGCGGAGAAGCCCTGTTCGATTGCATTTCCGGGACGAGGAAGAAGTCATCATCTGGCGGTGCTGCATGCCGGCACTGCAGGTCACGCGATTCGCCGACTGCGGGCAGATTCGCTCCATGCTCAGGATGAGCGCCGTCTGAGCTGCTAACGGTCGATGTAGGCCAGCGCCTGCTCGTGCTGGCTCGGCACGCCGCACGAGCGGGGCGCTCGCGCCCACATTACTTCAGCGCCGCGTCTGCTTCGATCTTTTCGAAGACGGCTTCCGCCCGCCGCAGCGCTTCCTGAACGTTGGCGCAGATATTTTCGCCGTCCCACCACTTCTTCGAATTCTCCCTGATGAATCATCTGGGCCGGCTGCTCGCGGGCGCCGCATAGGATCAGCGTGCGCTTCGTAGCGTGCAGTTGTTTCGCGATCTCCTCCAGCGCGAACAGTCCAGTGGCGTCGATGGCCGTCATGTTGCGCAAGCGAATGATGACGATCGGCGGCAGTTCGTGCATTTTTTCCGTGACCACGCCAATCTTGTCGGTGGCGCCGAACAGAAACGGCCCATGAATCCGGAAGATGGTGGCGTAGTACGGAATGTCCTTGTCCTGCAAAATGTGCAGGCGCCCGTCCTCGACGTAGTCGCCGGTCACCTGGGACACCGTTGTGGTCTCAGCCACGCGGGCGATGAAGAGCAGCGCGGCCAGGATCATTCCAGCCTCGACGGCTACAGTAAGATCGGCGAAAACGGTCAGCGCAAACGTGACCAGCCACACGCTGATGTCGGTCTTGGTCAGGCGCAGCAGTTGAGGAATTTCGCGCCACTCGCCCATGTTGTAGGAGACGATCATCAGAATTCCCGCCAGCGCGGCCATGGGGATGTAGCTGGCCAGAGGCGCGGCGAACAGCAGCACACACAACAAGGTGAGCGCGTGGATCATGCCCGCAACCGGCGACTGCGCCCCGGAGCGGATATTGGTTGCGGTGCGAGCGATGGCGCCCGTGGCCGGCAAGCCGCCGAACATCGGCGAGAAGATGTTGGCAATTCCCTGTCCGATCAGTTCGACGTTGGGATTGTGGCGATCGTTGCTCATGCGGTCTGAAACCACCGCCGACATCAAGCGACTCGATCGCTCCCAGCATGGCCACCGTGAAGGCCGGTCCGAGCAGGCCATGAACCATGCTCGCGTGCCAGTGCGGTATCGCGAAATGAGGCAGGCCGCTGGGAATTCCGCCAAAGCGCGTGCCGATGGTTTCCACCGGCAGCTTCAGCAAGAAAGTCGACGACCGTCGCGCCCAGCATGGCGATGATCGCTCCCGGAATCCGGTTGGAGAGGGCGCGGCACAGCAGCATCGTCGCCACCGTGGCGGCCGCCAGCAACGTGGCGGCCAGAGAAAATGTGGGAGCGGCGTGGACAAGAGCTTTCATCCGCAACCAGAATTCGCTGGGAACCTTGGCCAGCTGCAGGCCGAAGAAATCTTTGATCTGGGTGCTGGCGATCAGCACCGCGATGCCGTTGGTAAAACCGATCACGACCGGGCGCGGAATAAATTTCACCGCCGTGCCCATGCCGGTCGCGCCCAGCACGATCAGGATGGCGCCCGCCATGACGGTGCACATGTACAAGTCCGTCAATGCCGTGCACCGCGACGATCCCGGCAACCACGACGACGAAGGCGCCGGTGGGTCCGCCAATCTGAGTCTTCGATCCGCCCAGTGCAGAGATCAGAAAGCCGGTGACCACCGCGCAGTAAATACCCGCCTGCGGCGTGAGTCCCGATGCGATGGCGAAGGCCATGGCCAGCGGCAGGGCCACCAGTCCGACCGTGATTCCGGCGACGAGGTCCTTCAAAAACTTGTTCAGACTGTAGTCGCGAAGACAGATGACGGACTTGGGCAGCCAACGGTCGTCCAACTTTAGGGAAATGGCGGGCCACATATACACCATTATGACAGCGCCAGGGCTTTGGCTTTTGTTGACGAGTAAGGAACGAAAGTGCAGACCTGTGGCGCGGCGACTCGCCGCGATTTCGGCTTTTAGTTCAGTTCTCGGTCCAACAAAAGCCGCGGGCGATGCCCGCGACACACGCGGAACTTCAAACTTCTGGGGTCATGGCTCGGGCAGCCAGTTCCTGGGTGGCTTTCAGGCGGGCGACGGTGCGGTCTTTGCCCAGGGCCATCATGACCGCGAACAGGCTGGGCGCGACTCCCTGTCCGGTCAGCACGACGCGTGCGCCGTTGATCAGCGCGCCGGCTTTCATCTCTTTTTCTGCGGCGAAGTCGCGCAGGAGTCTTTCAGTTCCGGCTTCGGTGAAAGTTTCTTCCGACGCCGCGTAGCGTTCGCCAAGTTCCACCAGCATGCGGCGGACTCTTTCGTCCGCCAGGAATTTTTCGACCGCCGCGGGATCGGGTTGGAACGTGTCGGTGAAGTAGGCGCGGAAGGATGTGGCGAAATCTTTCAGGCTGCGGGCCCGCGGCTTGAGCAGATTGATGGTCGCAAGCAGCCAGTCCGGGTCGGTGCGCGCGGGCTCGAGACCGGCCTTGTGCCACTCTTCCTGAATCAGCGGCAGCAATTTTTCCGCGGGATAGGCGCGGATGTATTCCGTGTTAAACCAGTCCAGCTTGGCGCGATCGAATACGGCGTTGGAATGCGAGATGCCGTTGAGATCGAAAAGTTGGATCAGTTGCTGGTCGCCGAGAATCTCCGCGGCAGTGCCGTCCGCTCCGGATGCGGGCGGAGTCCATCCCAGCAGCGCCAGAAAATTGCGGAAGGCTTCGGGCACGATGCCTTCATCGCGATAAGCGATCACGCTGGTGGCGCCGTGGCGCTTGCTCAGGCGCGTCTTGTCGGGACCGAGGATCAGCGGCACGTGCGCGAACACCGGCAAAGCCGCGCCCAGCGCCTGGTAGAGCAGGACCTGCTTGGGTGTGTTTGAAATGTGATCGGCGCCGCGAATGATGTGGCTGATGCGCATGTCCACATCATCGGTGACCACGCTCAGGTGATACGTGGGGCCGCCATCGGAGCGCAGCAGCACAAAGTCTTCCAGCTCAGTATTGGCAAACTCCACGCGGCCGAAGACGGCGTCGTCGAAAGCGGTGCTGCCGGTCTCGGGCACGGCGAAGCGCACGGCTGCGGATTCTCCCGCGGCGCGACGCCGGGCGCCTTCCTCGCGAGAAATCTTCCGGCAGGTGCCTTCGTAGCGGGGCGGACGGCCTTCAGCAGTGGCCGCGGCGCGGCGCTGCTCCAGTTCCGCCTTGGTGCAAAAACAATAGTAGGCATGTCCGGAGGCCAACAGCTTGGCTGCGCTCTCGCGATACATTTCCATGCGCTGAGTCTGATGGTAGGGGCCCTCGTCCCAGTCGAGGCCAAGCCAGCGCATGCCCTGCAAAATGCCTTCGACCATCTCGGCCGTGGAGCGCTCGAGATCGGTGTCTTCAATGCGCAGGACGAGCGTGCCGCCGTGATGGCGGGCGAACAGCCAGTTGAACAGCGCCGTACGGGCGCCGCCTACGTGCAGATAGCCGGTGGGCGAGGGTGCGAAGCGAACTCGTGGGCCTGCGGCGTGCGGGCGTGCTGAAAGAGGGGGACATTACGAAAGGTCGTGTCCTGATGGTACGGGCTGAGGAAATGTAGCGTCAAGCCGCTGCAGCACCGAAGTTTCGATCCAACTAATTGATCCGGAAGAGGAAACTGCCTGCTGACTGTGGTTCTGGTGCCGCCACAGAAGACTATTGTCTTGGCTGAACCGCTGTGAAACCATTGATAGTTAGAAATTGCTTATCACTCTGGCTGAGGTAGCTGTTTTCGCGCCATGAACAGCGTCACGATTAGTTTGCTTGTAGTACCGGCCGTTGTCGCTCTGCTGCTCTTTCTGGTTTTCACTTACCTCTACGAGCAGACCCGGCAGGACTACTTCCGCGCCTGGCAACTGGGATGGGGAGCTTACACGCTCCACTACATCCTCGATGCCTGGAGTGCGTTCCGCACTCCCTCCGCTGTGATGGCGCTGTTGGCCTCGCTGCTTCTGGCGGCGATGGCGCTGTGCATCTTCATCTCGACTCGCCTGATGCGCGAGAAGTTCCGCCTGCGCTGGTACGACGTCGCTGTCGGCCTGGCGGGAGTCGCGCTCAGCCTTTGGAATCTGAAGCAGCACATGGTGGGCCGGGTGTTTCATCCGGAAATCGTTCCCGACCCGCGCTTCCGCCTGGAAGTGGGCGTGGCCCTGGTGCTGCTCTATTGTTCCTTCTTCTTTTATCGCTACGCGCACCGCAGAAATTCGCTGGCCTTCACCCTGCTGGCGATGGCCCTGGCGCTGTGGTCGGTGCTGATGCTGTTCGGACAATTCAGCAATTCTTACTTGCAGCTCTCCGACATGCTGGGTCCGATTCCGCAACTGGCGCTGGGCATCGCGATGGTGATGGTGCTGGCGGAAAACGAGCGCAGCGCGGTGCAGGAAAATGCGCTGGCGTTTTCCACTTTGGGTGTGGATCCCACGCGGCTGCTTTCCGCCGAAGACCTGGTCCCCAGCATGCAAAGCATTCTGGACCGCCTGGTCGCGCCCTTGCCGGCGGGTGGAGCCGTGCTTTGCATCTCGGAGCGCTGGCGCGCCGTGCTGCCCTCGGTGCAGCGTGGCTTCTCGGCTGACTTCCTCGAGCGCCTGGAGAAAAGCGGAGCCGGAGAATACGTCTGCGAACTGGCCTACCGGCGCGGCGGATTCGTTACCTTCCGCGGCGTGCCTGAAATGCCCGAGCCCTTGCCGGCGTTTCCGGGCGGCCGGTTTCTGCAATTCCGCGAGGTGATGACCGAAGAGCGCATTTACAACGTCACCGCCGTGAGCCTGCAGACCCGGGAGCACAATTTCGGCGTGATCCTGTTCCCGCACGCCGCGCGCCGGATGTTCGGTTCGTCGAACCTGCGCCTGCTGATCGGGCTGGCACTGCAGATCGGCCTGACCCTGGAAAATTATGCGGTCATGCACGACGCGCAGCGCCGCACCAAGGAATTTGCGCTGCTGACCCAGATCGGACAGGCCATCAGCTCGCGGCTCGATCAGGACGAGATTCTGCGTACCGTCCACAAAGAACTGGGCCAGATTTTCGACACCACCGATTTCTACATTGCGTTCCAGGAAGGCGATGAGGTCCGCTTCGAACTGGAGGTCGAGAAGGGCGAGATATTGCCCAAGCGTTCGCGCAAACTGGCCAATGGACTGAGCGAGTTCATCGTACGCAGCGGGCAGCCGCTGCTGATCCGTTCGGAACTGGAAAAGACGCGCGAGCGGCTGGGCGTCACCTTTGTACCGCCGCGTCCCGCCAAGTCTTTTTGCGGCGCGCCCATTCTGCTGGGAGGCCGACCGGCCGGAGTCATGGCTGCGATGAACACGGAGCGCGAGTACGCCTTCGAGCAACGCGACCTGGAAGTGATGCAGACCGCGGCGGGACAGGTTTCGGTCGCCGTAGAAAACGCCCGCCTCTTTGCCGAAGAGCAGCGGCGCTCGCGCCAGCTGGCATTCCTGAACAGTATTTCGAAGACTGCGATCTCCAGCGAAGACTCCGAGCAGATGATGGCGGACATCGTCGGCCACATCCAGAAAAATTTCAGCTTCGACCACATCGGCATCGGCCTTCTCGACTACAGCACCAAGGAAATCGAAATCAAGGCCGAGGCCGGCATCACGGCGCAGGCGCTGGGCAAGCGCATCCCGCTGGGCCAGGGAATTCTCGGCCGGGTGGCGCGGACAGGCGAGGCCGCGCTGGTCCAGACCTCGAGCGAAGCGCAGCTGCAGGGCGTCTTGCCGGGAGCGCGTTCCGTGCTTTGCATTCCGATTGCGTATGGCGAAAATTTTCTCGGCGTTCTCAACGTGGAAAGCCATAAAGAGGATGCCTTCAAGCCCGCCGACCGGCTGATCATGAACACCCTGGCCGACCTGCTGGCCACGGCTCTGCACAACGCCAACGTATTTCAGAAGCTGCAGCGGCAATCCATCACCGACGGGCTTACGCTCATCAAGACGCGGCGGTTTTTCTTCGAATCGCTCAGTTCGGAACTCAAGCGCGCTTCCCGCTCCGGCCGTCCCATCTCGGTGGTGCTGATGGACCTGGATAAATTCAAGAACGTGAACGACACCAAGGGACACCTGGAAGGCGATCTGGTGCTGACCCGCGTCGCACGGCTTCTGGAACAGAAGTGCCGGCAGTCGAACGTGGTGGCGCGCTACGGCGGCGATGAGTTCATCATTCTCATGCCCGAGACTGGCGTCGAGCAGGCGCAGACCCTGGCGGAACGCCTGCGAATTTGGATTTCGCAAGACCCCATGCTGGCCGAGCACCACATCACCGGCAGCTTCGGGGTGGCCAGTTTCCCGGTGCACGGCTTCTCCATGGAAGAGATTGTGCGCGTAGCCGACGCGGGGATGTACATCTCCAAGCGCGCGGGCGGCGACCAGGTGCAGATCGCCAAAGATTTGTCCGGCGGCGAAAGCGCCGCAGTCCGGCGACAGCTGATCTCCGGATACATCGAAGGCTTTCTGCAACGCGAGCACACCGGCCCGGAGCATGTGGAAGAACTGATCTCCACGCTGAAGAAGATGTGTGGCGACGAAGCCCACACCGACCAGATTCTGCGCGACGCCATCGAGACCCTGACCAACGCCGCGGAATCGCGCGAACTGAACAGCGCCGGGCACGGCGAGATGGTGGCCCGCTACAGCGAAATCATCGCGCGCTCGCTCGGGATGCCGCCCGAGGAAATTGCCGACCTGGCCTTTGCCGCCCGGGTGCATGACGTGGGCAAGCTCTTTGTTCCCGAACGAATCCTGAATAAACCCGGCCCTCTAACCGAAGGCGAGTTCTACGTGTTGAAGATGCACGCCGAGGTGGGAGGCGAAATCCTGGCCACGCTGCCCGAAGGCAGAAAGCTGCGCGAGGCGGTGGAGCACCATCACGAATCCTTCGATGGCGGAGGCTATCCCGACGGATTGCGGGGGGAGAAGATCCCGCTCTGGGCGCGCATTATGGCCATCACCGACGCGTATGTGAACATGACCAGCGAGCGCTCGTTTGCGGCCGCCAAGACCAGCGAACAGGCGCTGGCCGAACTGGAAAAATTGAGCGGCACGCGTTACGACGGCATGCTGGTGCGCATTCTGATTCGCGAACTCAAGGCGGAGAGAACGACCAGTTGGGGAAGTTAAGGAGTGGATTCAGAGTTGATAGCGTCCGCGATCAGCCGCGGAGCGGCGCAAAGAATGTAGCCCGGGGCGCAAGCCCCGGGTAGCATCACGAAATTGAATTAGCCCTGTAAGGGCGGAAGAACGGCGGTGGCACAAGCCTCATCGTCCTGGTCACCGCGATGGCGTCCCGACGTTCTATCCCAAAAACATTCTTTCGCCCCTTCGGGGCTCCGCCATATCCTGATGTTCGACCCGGGGCTTACGCCCCGGGCTCCATTCTTTGCGCCGCTTCGCGGCTCACCGCCACTCGGCTTTGGTCCCCGCCCGGCTTAGGACCCACTTGCCAATTCCGGGCTGACACTGGAAACTATCTCTGCATGTCTATCCCTCTTTCTCTCACTGGCAAGGTTGCCCTCATTACCGGCGGCTCGCGCGGCATTGGTGCGGCTGCGGTCCGATTGTTTGTGCAGTGCGGGGGCGCGCGTTCTGTTCAACTACGAAAAGGCCAAAGCTCCGTCCGAACAACTGGTCAAAGAGCTGGGAGAGGAAAATTGTGCGGCCATGGCCTGCAATCTCTCGGGCACGGGGACGGCGCAGGAATTGGTCGCGGAGGCCGTAAAGCGTTTCGGCCGGCTGGACATCCTGGTGGCCAATCACGGCGTCTGGCCTCCCGAAGACGCGCCCATCGACAAAATGTCGGACGCGCAATGGCGCAGCACGATGGCCATCAACCTCGACAGCGTCTTTGCTCTCATCAAGCACTCCGTGGCGCAGATGAAGAAGCAGAAGAAGTCAGGCACAGCGGCCGGCCACATTGTGCTGGTCAGTTCGACCGCGGGCCAACGCGGAGAGGCCTTTCACTGCGACTATGCCGCGACCAAAGGCGCCCTCATCAGCATGGTGAAGGGGCTTTCGACGGAGCTGGCGAGAGATGCGATCTACGTCAACACCGTGGCGCCGGGCTGGGTGGACACCGATATGTCGGCGCCGGCCCTGAACGATCCCAAGACCAGCGCGCGCATCTTTTCTGGGATCCCGCTGGGGCGGGCTGGCACGCCGCAGGAGATTGCCGGGCCCATCCTGTTTCTGTGCTCGGAGTATGCCGGCTTCATCACGGGTGAGGTTTTTAATGTGAACGGCGGGGCCGTTCTGATCGGCTAGTCGTGGCGGCTGTCCGGTGGGTCGTCGCCCGCAGCGCCGAGGGCGAGACGCCCTCGGGACAGCCGGCAAGATGCCGGCGCTACAAGGCCGCTCGCGCCTACATTGGGCGTTTTTTCTGCATCTAACTTTTTGAATGATGAAGTTCTTCCTCTCAATTCTTCTCCTGGCCGCCATGGCCGCGGCGCAGAGCGATATTGCGCCGCCCTCGCAGACCATTCCCGTGGACCAGGAAAATGCCAAGCGGGCCCGGGCCGTACTCGACCAGACAATTCAAGCCCTGGGTGGATCGGCCTATCTCAATATTCAGGACATTTCTCAGGAAGGCCGGACCTACAGCTTCTATCATGGGCGGCCCAGCAGCCTGGGAGTGTTGTTCTGGCGCTTCTACAAATATCCCGACAAAGACCGCATCGAACTCACCAAGCAGCGCGATGTTATCTACGTCTACGCGGGCGATAATGGAACCGAGATTACGTACAAAGGCCCGCACCCGCAGGACCCCAAAGATCTCACTGAATATTTGCGGCGGCGCCATTTCTCCCTGGACTGGGTTCTTAGAAAGTGGCTGTCGGAGCCGGGTGTGGCTTTGTTTTACGAAGGGCAAACTGTGGCTGAACAAAAGCCGGTTGAGCAAGTCACGGTCATGAATTCACATAACGAGGGCGTGACCCTGTACGTGGGAATCGACGATCACCTGCCGGTGAAAAAGACCTATTCCTGGCGCGACGCGACCGACAAGCAACGCAACATAGAAGATGAGGTCTACGACAACTACCGTGAAGTGCAGGGCGTCATGACGCCGCACACCGTCACGCGTTTCTACAACGGCGACATGTCCGGCCAACGGTTCCTGACCGGGGTCAGCTACAACCAGGGCATCAGCGATTCCCAGTTCGATTCCACGGCGGTGGCGGGCCAAAAGAAGCCCTGAAGTGTCAAATTCCTGTAAACAGCGAATAACCTAAGAAGTAAACCCTTCGTTTCACTCTCGAACTACACCCCATGTTAAGTGTCTTTTATTCATCTGTATAGCGACGGAGCGGACAGTAAGCACCGATTCCAGCGATCACGACTGTGGTTAATTAGCCACAGTCGAACCCGCCTCGGGCAGGGTAAATTCATCATCCAACACACATTAACCTCGTTTGATACACGAACAAACAATTCGAACGCCGGTGGCATGCAGCGGGGTCGGACTGCACAGCGGCGCTCCCGTCAACCTAAGGATATTGCCAGCCTCTCCTGGATCGGGCGTGATTTTTCGCCGCACCGATCTCGACGGCTTTGAACTTGAGGCCATCAGCCGAAATGTGGCCCGGGTCAGCTACGCCACCAGCTTGATGAAAAAGGGCGTGCTGATCTCAACCACCGAACATCTTCTTTCCGCCCTGATCGGTTGCGGCATCGATAACGCCATCGTTGAACTGGATAACCTGGAGCTGCCCATCCTCGATGGCAGCGCGCTGCCATTCGTAGACGCCATCCTCAAAGCCGGTATTCGCAAGCAACGCAGACCTCGCACCTATCTTCGGATTTGCCGGGAGCTCGAGGTCCGCGAAGGGGACAAGTTTATCGCCGTGTATCCGGCCGATACTTATTCCGTCTCGTATGCCATCAACTTCCCTCATCCGCTGATCGGAAAAGAGACTTTCAGGGTGGATCTCTCTGACGGAAATTACCGGACCCAGATTGCGGCGGCCCGAACCTTCGGATTTCTGCATGAAGCCGACGCCATGCGGCAGCAGGGCCTGATTCGCGGTGCCTCTCAGGAAAACGCCATTGTGCTGACCCGCGACGGCCTGATGAACCCGCCGCTGCGCTTTCCGGATGAATTCGTGCGGCACAAGGTCTTGGACCTGATCGGAGACCTGGCGCTTGCTGGGCAAGCAGATCCTGGGCAACGTAGTAGCCGACCGCGCTGGGCATGCCATGCACACGGCTCTGGTCTCTCGCATCCTGCGTGACCGAACTCTGTGGGAAGAAACCACGGTGGAAGAGGAAGAAGAAGCAGTGGCACCGCTAGTGCACGCTGCAGTGCAGCCCGTCGGGTAGGTGTGGGCGGACACTCTTGTCCGCCGGTTTTGACGTTGAAGCTTTTCCAGGAAAATCTGAGGGCTCTCTGTCTTTGGTAGGAATCCTGCCCCCGCAAGCGACTCTTAACCCCAAATCAAGTTCAAAAGCGGCGGGCGAGGGCGCCCGCCCGACACGAGCCTAATCTGCGGGATGGGGCGTGGGGTCGTTGGGGTCCCAGTACGAGCCTTCTTCCAGGAGCTTTTCCAGTTCAGCCCGGGCGTGTGCCGTCAGTTGGGCGGCATAACTCTTGGCGGACTGTTGATGCTCAGGGGTCAACTCCGCGACCCGCACAGCCAGTAGCGGCGCGTCTCTCTCCAGCATGCGCACCAGACGTTGGGCGCGATCAATTCTTGTGTGAATCGACAGCATAAGACCTCGGTTTTGATAATTTCCATTCCAGCCTGAGGGGGGAGAGGAGAATGCGCAAGTCTCAATCTGGATTCGCTCAGCACTCGCTGTGGCACGAGATGCGAGAGACGAAATGAGGCGTGGCCGACATCTCTACGGGATGCCGGAATAGCGCCGCCGTTCGCTCGTCATAAAATTGACCGCGGCGCTGAAGCATCGCATCGCGTTCTGCGCAGAAATTGGTTTCTGCAGAACGAAATTCGCGCCCATCTGGAAGGCCTGCTGGGTGGTGGTGCTGCCGTTCAGGATGGCGAAGGTCACAGAATTCTTGTTGCTGACACTCTTGCGCAGACCTTCGAACACGCTCAGGGCGCCCTTCAGATCGTCACAATCTACGATTATGGCGTCGAACTTTTCGGTGCGCAGGATTTCCTGGCCCGAACTGACCCCGCGGCAAACTTCAACTTCAATGGCAAGCTTTTCCAAGGCGGGCTGTAGGACGCGAATAACCTCGGGGTCCCGGCTGAGCAGCAACGACTCCAGCGGCATAGAACTTTCATGGTAGGCTTCCCGTTCAGCGGCGCGAAAGTAACGAAAGTCCTTGGGAGCAGAACCCGGCGCGCGCCTGCCCGCCGGCGCTTTCCAGAATCCGGAAACGGGAAAAAGGAACGATTTCGTCCATGCATAAAGTGGTCTATCTTTCGTTGGGCTCCAATGTGGGCGATCGCGCGGCCAATTTGAAAACGGCGATCGAACGATTGGGCAAGTTGGGGAAGGTGATGGCGGTGTCATCGTTTTACGAAACTGAGCCGGTTGAATTCGCCGCTCAACCCTGGTTCCTGAATTGCGCTGTGGAACTCGACACCGAAAAGATGCCGAAGCAATTGCTGGCGGCGATTCTCGAAATTGAAAAAGAAATGGGACGCCGGCGCACACAGAAAAAGGGTCCGCGCACCCTCGACATCGACATACTCCTGTTTGGGAACTCGATCATCAAAATGAAGGGGCTGACCATCCCGCATCCCGCCATGCACGAGCGCCGTTTCGTGCTCGAACCTCTGGCTGAAATTGCGCCGGAGGTGCGGCACCCCGTGTTCAAGCGCACGCGTACGGGAATTGAGAGACGACGTTGCCGCCGGGGCAGGCTGTGAAGCCGGCGCCAAAACACTAAGCCACGGATCTGCGCGGATCAAAACGGATCTCTATTGGTGTTTGGATTTATCTCTGGTTCGGGCTTTATCCGTGAGCGTCCGTGGGGATCCGTGGCTTGGTTACGGTGTAATAATCCGGCTGCCTACTTCTTCCGGCGCGGCAATTCCGGATGCTTTCTCCGGGAACTGGGCCAGGAGGAAGTCGACGAAGGCGCGGGATTTTGGCCTGCCCGAGGTGCGGCCGTGGGCCATGCGTACCAGGAAGACCAGCGCGCGCAGCACTTCCGAGTCGCGGAGTTGCGCGTATCCGAGGTGCTTTTGCTCGGCCTCGCGATATTCCTTCACCATGTTTTGCAGTTCGGCCACGACCGCCTGTTGAGCAGGGCTGGCAATCGGATTCTCGTAAACCAATCCTGAGTTGACCAGCGTCTCCCAGGTTTTTGTCAGCGCGGTGAGCGCCGCAATCAGGTCGGTGTCGTTCAAGCTGCGGTCGGCGCGCACGCTTTTGGACAACGCGAAGGTCAAGCCCATGAGCAGATGTTCGTGCTGGTAGAGAAACTGGTCTTCGACATCCACTTGCACGAACAGATCGGCCGGGTCCAGGTCTCGCATGCTGCGCGGCTTCTCATGCTCGCGCGCCTGCTGCAGATATACGCAGTCACTGGGACAGTCGAGCGTCACCTCGCGCTGTTCGCCACAGCATTGCGGACAGATGCGTCCATGGATCGCCGGGCAGAAGCGCTTCTCCTTACGTTTTTCGCAAATCGCACAGCTCACGAGTTGGTCTCCGACAACTATTATGACATCAGCAATGTGGGCGCGAGCGCCCCGCTCTAAACGTGGCCACGGATCTACACGGATTCCACGGATCTTTTCTTGATTTTTCTCTGGTTCGAGATTTATCCCTGAGAATCCGTTTGATCCGTGGCCGGGTTTAGAGCGACGGCGCTCGCGCCTACATTGACTAAATGGGCCGTTTTCGGACTCGGATACCCCGCGGGAACGCGATTTTTGTGGTCTTTCTAGAGTCCTCTGTCCAGAAATCCGCATAAAATGCGGCTGAAACGTCGCTTTTCCACAGAATGCTGGTATAAGATAGCCGCACATCGCAGGAAAATTTCAATCAACTCAGAGGAGGCTTCATGGCTTCAGGTTTGACCAAGACACAACTCGTCCGCCATCTGGCGGAGAAGCTCGAGACCAACAACAAGACCGCAGCAGCGTTTCTCGAACAGCTTACCGACGTCGCCGTCAAAGAGACCAAGAAGAACGGCATCTTCGTGATCCCCGGACTCGGCCGCCTGGTGAAGGCTCATCGCAAGGCCCGCCTGGGACGTAATCCTCAGACTGGTGAACCCATCCAGATCAAGGCCAAGACGGTCGTAAAATTCCGCGTCGCCAAAGCAGCCAAAGACGCCATCGCCCCCAAGAAGTAGTTTTCGTTTCAGGTTCTGTGTAAAGGCCGGCTGAGAAGCCGGCCTTTGGTGTTTTGTGTGGGGCGGACACTCTTGTCCGCGGCTTTGATGTTGACCTGAGCAAACTTTCAGCGAATTCCTTTTCAGCTAAAGCAACTTCAAAGGCGGCGGACAAGAGTGTCCGCCCCACAGAACCGGTCTTCACTTCACATATTCGTTCTTCACTACTTCTCCGCCCTTCATCACGAACTTCACGCGCTCGAGCGTGGTCACGTCCTGAAGCGGATCGCCGTCCACCGCGATGATGTCCGCCCACTTGCCCGGTTCGACTGCGCCGATTTTGTCAGACCAGCCCAGCAAATCGGCGGCGTTGATCGTCGCCGACTGAATGGATTGCAGCGGGCTCAGGCCCAGCTTCACCATGACGGCAAACTCGTGCGCGTTCAGTCCGTGAGGATAGACCGCCGCGTCCGTGCCGAACGCAACCTTCACTCCGCTGGCGAAGGCGTGGGCGACATTCTTGCGGGCCGCCGGCATCACTTCGCGGCCTTTCGCAATCATCTCCGGCGGAACGTGGAGGCGCTCCGCGTTGTCCAGGAACCAGTCGGCGAGATACAGCGTCGGCACCAGGTAGGTGCCGTTCTTTTTCATCTCGGCGATGGCGGCATCGTCAATGTAGGAACCGTGTTCGATGGAATCCACGCCAGCCTCTGAGGCCCAGAGAATGCCCTGCGCTCCGTGCGCGTGGGCCGCGACTTTGCGTCCGAGGCGATGCGCGTCGGCCACGATGGCCTTCATCTCCTCCAGCGTGTACTGCGAAGCCTGGGGGTTGTCGCCGCGCGAAAGCACGCCTCCGGTGGCGCAAATCTTGATCAGGTCAGCGCCGTACTTGATGGTCTCGCGAACTTTGTGCTGCACGCCTTCGACGCCGTCGGCTACGCCACCCGCAGTGTCGTGAAATTCGAAGGGCAAAAGGTTGTCGTCGCAGTGGCCTCCGGTAATGCCGAGAGGCGGCCCGCTCACCAGCATGCGCGGCCCGGGCACATCTCCGGCGTTGATGGCATCGCGCAATGCCACGTCGCTATAGCCCTCGGCACCGACATTGCGCACAGTTGTGAAACCGGCTTCGAGAGTAAGACGCGCATTGCGTGCGCCAATCAGGGTTGACCGCGGAATCGAGATGCCCAATCCTTCGTAGCCGACATCTTGCGGATCACCGGTCATGTGGGTGTGCGCGTCGGTCAGGCCCGGCAGGACAGTCGCGTTGCCCAGATCGATCAGGCGATCACCCGGCGAGCGGGTAGCCTGCGCGAAGGGACCGACGCTGACAATTTTGCCTCCGTCGATCACGATGGCTTGGTCAGTGAGGGTCTTGCCGCTGCGGACATCGAGCAATTTGCCGGCGTGAATCATGACTCTGACTGTGGCTTTCGGTTGCTGCGCGGTTGCAGAAACGCCTAAGAAAAATAATGAGAGTGCGATTGCGGAGAAGATCTTTCTGGCTGCTTTCTTCATTCGTTCCTCGTTGAATTTTGGTTTCTTTCGCTCCTTCGGAGCTTGGTGATGTCGTGGCCATACCCCGGGCTTGCGCCCGGGGCTTTATTCTTGCGCCGCTTCGCGGCTTTAGATCACGAGCGCTACGATCTCTGTCATCAGGATCTTTTTTGGGTCGGTTGGCGGCGTCCGTCGAGGCCCCACTCCTGACCTGCATCGGCCACGAAGAAGATTATGAACAGAAACAACATGCGGCAGATGGTCGAGTTCGGCGCCGAAGTAGTGCCACACTGAAATTCCCTGTCCCGGCTCCCACCAGGTGGCGAGGGTAAGGCTCAGCATGTGCAACGCGCCCAAGCACCGATGCTGGCCGCACCCAGATTCCGAGCAGCAGGCACACCCCGATAAACAGTTCGACCACTCCGACCAGATATCCGAAAAATACCGCGTGCGGCAACACCAGGTTGGCCAGAACTGGCTGGTAGAAACTTACCGCGCCGTTCTGGATGAAGCCTTGAAGATACTGCTGGAACCCCCCATGAGCGAACTCTGAACCGAAAACCTTGTACTGGCCGAACAGCAGAAAAAATACAGCCGTCGCCACGCGAATAACAGCAATGGTCTTGGGAAGGGCGCCAGAAATTTTGCGCATCAGTGTCTGTATTTTACCCGGACGAGGAATTCACGCGGGATTCACGCAGCGACCTGTGCCGGGATCAGGGCCGCAGTCATGGCTGCGCCAACCAAATGGGTCTAGCCACCCGGTCCGTCATTGGTGACGTACTGCTCGAGCGAATCCAGTTCGTGGCTGAGGTCGTCGATACGTTGCTCCAGCAGGTTGCGGATAGAAAGCATGCCCAGCAGTTTGCCGGAATTATCTACTACCGGCAGATGGCGAAAATGACGTTCCAGCATGATGGCCAGCGCCTCGCCCGGCCGCGTGGATATCGTCGCCAGCTCCACCGGAGTCGTCATCAGTTCGCGCACCGGCGTCGCCTCGGGATCGCGGCCCGTCAGGGACAGCTTGCGCAAAACGTCGCGCTCGGAAAAGATGCCCGCCACCCGGCCTTCGCGGTCAACCACGCCGACAGCTCCGACGTGGCGATCCAGCATCAGGCGGATAGCGTCGGCCGCGCTGACCTCGACTTGTACGGAGGCAACATCAGCATCACAAAGTTCCAGGACGCTCATAAGAGACTCCTTGGCACGGTCAGGATCGGGCCCCGACGATCACGGAGAATTCCGCATTATGACCTGCGCGGCACGAGTGTCAAGAAGATTCATCGGATAGCGTGTGTCGGGCTTCTCTGCGTCCTTTGCGGTCCCCTTTGCGTCCTTTGCGGTAAAGACTTTGACGTTGCGTGCAAGCGACCAAAACCTCTTACCGCAAAGTGCGCAAAGGGGACCGCAAAGGACGCAAAGAAATTCTCCGTCATTTAACTTCGTTTTTGAACACACCACCGTCTTTCATCACGAAGGTCACGGCTCCCAGCACATTGATGTCGCGCAGCGGATCGCCGTTGACCGCGACGATGTCGGCGTAGGCGCCGGGCGCCAGTACACCGAGCTGGCCGGTCATGTCGAGCATGTCGGCGGGACGCGAAGTCGCGCTCTTGATAATGTCCATTGGGGTCATGCCGAATTCGGCCATGCGGGGAAATTCCTGCGCGATCGGTTCGTTCCATGGGATGCCGCCGATGTCGGTGCCGAAAACGATTTTCACTCCCGCCTTCAGCGCCTTCTGGAACGAGACTCCATGCTCCGAGGCGCGTTTACGATCGCGCTGACCGTTGGGCGTGTCGGCCGGGAGCCCAGTCGTGGTAGTACGGGGCAAGCGTTGCGCAATACCACGTTCCCTGCTTCACCATCTGCGCAATCTGCGCGTCGGTGATTTCGAGGCCGTGCTCGAGCGAGTCGCATCCGCCGTCCAGGGCGCGCTGCAAGCCGATGCCGTTGTAGGCATGGCAAGCGACTTTCTTGCCCCAGCCGTGTGCTTCGTCCACGATCGCCTTCAGTTCCTCGACCGTGAGCGTGGGCTGGGAAACCAGTTCGCCATTCTTTCCCACCCAGGACCGATGCGTCATGTAGACCTTGATCCAGTCGGCGCCGTGGTCAAGCTGTTCGCGTGTCGCCTTGCGCGCTTCGACCGGACCGTCAATGATCTGCGCGCCCTTCGGCATCACGAGTTCGGGAGCGTAGCCTTCCAGGTTGTAGCCACCCGTGGTGGAGATGGCGCGGGTCACGACGAACAGCCGCGGCCCGGGGATGTAGCCGCCTTCGATCGCCTCCTTGATTCCGACGTCGCCGTAGCCGGCGCCTTCAGTCTCGAGATCGCGCAGCGTGGTGAAACCCTGTTCCAGCGCGCGCCGGGCCGCGACCGTGGCCCGCGCCGCGCGAAAGGCCAGCGGATATTTCAGGATGTTGGCGTCGTAGCCTCCCTGCGCCGGGTCTTCTCCCTGCAGGAAGATGTGAGTATGGGAATCGATCAGGCCAGGCAAAACGGTCGAGTGCGAGAGGTCAATGGTGTTTGCGCCGGCAGGTATTTTGGCGCTGGCAGCATCGGAGACGCTTTCGATGCGGTTGCCACGGACCACGATGACCTGATCGCGGCGAGGCTGGTCGGACTTGCCATCGATGAGAACGCCGGCGCGAATGACGGTGACGGCCGGCGCGCCTTGGGAATGAAGGGATGATACCAGTGACAACCCAACGATCAGGCTGAGAAGAAAACGCATGTCCACCTCGGTTCGGGTGGGCATGATACATCAAGTCAGTGTGGGGCGGACACTCCTGTCCGCCGCTTTTGATGTTGATTTTGTTTTTGATCTTTAGCTAACGAGCCAAACAAGATCAACGTCAAAGGCGGCGGACAGGAGTGTCCGCCCCACACATGGGACATCAGCCGATGACGGCGTCGGCTTCGATCTCGACCAGCATCTCTGGGCTTATCAGGGCGCTCACCTGCACCATGGACGTGGCCGGGCGGATCTCGCTGAAATACTCGCCATGCGCCTTGCCGATTTTTTCCCACTCGGCAATGTTGATCACATAGATTCTCGTTCGCACTACGTCTTTCATCGTTGCGCCGGCCTTGGCTAATGCCGACTCGATGTTCTTCAAGGTCTGTACGGTTTGCGCCCGGACATCGCCCACACCGACGATCTTGCCGTCCGGGCCGGTGGCCGTGGTCCCCGAGACGTGCACGTAAGAGCCGACCTTGACTGCACGAGAGTAACCGACAATGGGTTCCCACGGTGCGCCGCTTGAAATTTTGGTGCGTTCCATTTTGCCTCCCGCGATCATTGTAAACGCGTCATAGCACACGCAGGATTAGCAGCCAAGGGCTTAGTCTGCCAGCAGGCGTCTACAGTAAATCAGCCATAAAACCTTTCTTTCGCGATGGGGTTCTAAGTAAATAGGAAATATCGATTTGTCTGACTTACAAAAGTCACTTGCCTTGGATGGCAAGCTCAGGTTAAGTAGGACAATCGAACGCTGTCATGAGCCCCGCCGTCACTCGGGGCTTGAAGGTGGAGGTGAGATCCAGATGATTCCGGAATCGCATCCCTTGCAGCAGTTTTTTATCGAGCTTGTGGGCCGGCACTATGCCGAAGAGATAGGACTGCGCGATCCTCAGATCGTGAACTACGTCGCCCATCTGATGGCCGAGTTTTGCGACGTAGAGGAACTGTTCCGCATCCGCAATGCCCAAAATCAGCCGCTGACTGATGTCGGCGAGATGCTGGTGGAGTCGAATCCCGTGTTCGGCCCCGCGCCTTCTTTTGATCGCGAGCGCCAGGTACGCAAACACATCGGCGACTACACTCTTTTCTTTACCGGGATGTTTCCCGAAAGCATCAATCATTTCCGCTTGCGCCGCAACCGGACTGAAAATTTCGTTGACTGGATCAAGGCGGGCAAGGAAAGCTACTACATCGTTTCCAAGTTCGAGCACTTTGAATACGCCAAAGTGGCGCCGCTCTTTGCCACCCTCTCGCAGAATTTTGAACAGTGCGTGTATGGGCTCAACCAGGTGAAGAACGAACTGCAGGAGATGCAGCATCCGCTGGTACAGCGCGCCACTGATTTGCTGATGTAGTGGTTCCGTTGTCATCCCGAGCGCGGACCGAGCCGCGCTTGCGCGGTGAGATCAAGTCGAGGGACCCCTACTTTTCCTCCGACCGATCAGCTTATAGGGGTCCTTCGACTCCGCGAAGCGTTTCGCAAAGCGAAACGTTTCTCTCCGCTCAGGATGACAATAGGAATTTTTCGGGATTGTTACGACTCTCTAAACTCCAGCGGCTTGGCCCTTGCTCAACTTGCGGTCCGACTTCGCTGCGTACATCTGATGATCGGCCCCGTCTAGCAGATTTTCGAGAGTCTTACCTTCCGTCCACTCTGCGACTCCGATGCTGAGACTCAGCTCGAACTTTTCCAGGTGTCCCGCCCGGTTCCAATCCGCTAGTCCCGTTCTCACTCGGTCGACTACGTGCCGGGCGTCGGCACATGAGGTGTCTGCCAGAATGATCAGGAACTCGTCGCCACCGTATCGGAAGACCGCGTCCGATCCACGAACCGAGTGCTTCAGCAGCGCCGCCGTGTTTGCCAGCACTACGTCGCCGGTGAGGTGGCCGAAGCGGGTGTTTACCGCCTTGAATTGGTCCACGTCGATCAGCATGAGGGTAAGCGGTTTGTGCGAACGTCGGGCCTGACTCATGAAGCGGTTGGCCATCTCTTCGAGAGACTGACGGTTGTAGATCTCGGTCAATGGATCGGTAAAAGATTGCTGCTGTACCAGTTCCTGCTGGATGGTCCGCGAGATCAACTCTTCACGCAGGCGGCGAATTTCCATGCGCCGCGAAACCAGGTACGTGTTGAGCAAAGTCAACAGCACCACCAGACCGAGCACCAAAGGTCGCGACACGGTGATTTCAAAATGGATGTTGCCTTCCTTGAGGAAGGCGGCGGGGAAAAGTACGGCGCAGAGTCCGGCGCCGACCAGGAGGCCGGCCAGGGAGATGATCACCCACAGTTCTCCGTCCCGCTTTTCCAGCTGCGAGAGCTGTTGGCTGACCCGCGCCAAGACAGTTTCGGTTTGTCTATGCATCCGCAGTCACTTCGGACATCTCCATCCAGCGTCACAGTTTAACTTCTTCCAATGTTTCCCGCCCCGGTACGAAAGTAATGGAACAGGCAGGAAATAGGCCATTTAGGTGACCTCGAGTCAGTCGGTGTATGGGGCGGACACTCTTGTCCGCCGCTTTTGGAGTTGGAATCTTGCGCTGTCGGGCGACAGCATCAGCAACCAAAGTCAAACGCAAAGTCAAAGCACGTCAAGAACGGCGGGCGAGGGCGCCCGCCCCACACGGCCACTTGGTGGTTGTATATGGCCTATGCGAAACTGTTGACTCCCTGAAGGGCCCTTAGCTCAGCGGTTAGAGCAGTGGACTCATAATGGGTTCGGCGTGTTTCCGTCCAGACGAGTTGCTTCCGGCTCTTTTTTGCTGCCGGGCTTTTCTTTCGCCTTCCCCTCCTCACGAAATCAGACCAGTCGCGGTTTCGCGTGCACCGATACCTTCTGCGGGCGGAAAAAGAGCTGCGCCAATTTGCCCTCGCCAAGGACTCTTTGCAGCTCACCGTATCCGAAGAAAGGGATCAGCACCACGAACATGAGTAGGGTTAGGGTTAGAATTCCGTTCAAAGTGCCGCCACCAAGGTCAGCGATACTCTGAGAAAAAGACTTCCCATGATAGAAACCGACGGCGGCTTCCTCCAAAATCTTGCAGCAGGCCAGTACGATAGAAAACAAGGCGGACTTCAGGAGAGTGGGGTAGATGAGCGGCGCATCATCGGCTGTATCGCCCAGATGGAACGCTTTGGCAATCAGTATGAACTTCCCCAATACCAACGCATTGATAAGCGCGATACCACGGGCTACGGAGCTTATGTGCTCCTGATTCAGAATCACGGACTTGTACAAAAGAAGCACACCAAAGACCAACCAAAGATAAACCACGATCACGACGTATTCCTTAAGCTCGTGGTAGGCCTTCTGCTTGAGCGTTTCACTCCTTGTACCCACGTCATCTTCTCCACATCAACGTGACGCGCTCAGCATAGAAGCCGCCCCGCAATGGGGGCCGGCGCTTGGCGAATTGGACTAACATGAGGCCCGCGCTCAAGCAGCGCGTTCTGCACCTTGGTCAGCCACCTTTGTTTCGATGAACCGAAGAATGGAACCTTAGTTCATTCGATATTGGCACTCCGGTGGCGCATTGGGAACTATCAGAACTACGAGCGCCGCTACTTGATTGCCGGGCCTCGGAGGAAAGTCTTTTGGCAATTTTCGCCACAGCCTTGTTCAAGCGATCCTGGTTCTTCCGCGGGTCTTTACTCGGATTCAAGCTCTTGGTTGCCTAGCCTAGTTTGCCAACTGTCAGTGCTGACAGTAGTAACTCAAGCACAGGACTTTTAGCCTCGCTACACTGCTCTGCGCTTGGGGCCGAAAGGTCACTTGAATCGACAAGAAAAACGTTCTGCAAGCGGGTTGGCCCTATCTCGACGTGAAACTGGAGCAGTAGCCCCTTTGTCTATGGCTCAGCGACAAGCGGACTTCTGTTGGGCCTGACGATCAATCACAAATAACCCTTACATCCACGGTGATAAATATGATAGCTACGCGCCGAAGAGACTCCCGTACCACATTGATGTTCTCGTTTGTGCTATGCACAACCGGATACTTCACAGGGTTGGCTGTAGCACAAAACCCGGAACTGCAGCAGCGCGTCGCGGAGGTCAAAGAATCATCCGCGAAGAACAAGCAAGCCCTTGCCTCGTACACGTGGAATGAAACGGTCACGATCAGCTTGAAAGGCGAGCAGAAGAAGCAGGAGCATTTCCAGGTGCGTCTTGGGCCAGACTTGAAGCCACAAAAGACTCCTCTGGACCCGCCCGCCGAAGCAGCCGCTCCAAG
Organism: Terriglobia bacterium; assembly: GCA_963812835.1. Lineage (GTDB taxonomy): Bacteria > Acidobacteriota > Terriglobia > Terriglobales > Acidobacteriaceae > JAIQFF01. Next base: position 1,268,325 of record CAWEWN010000002.1, on the reverse strand, counting down.
CGGAGGGCGCCTGAAACAGCATGTGGTCGCAAAGAAGAAGGAAGAGTACAAGGAGTATGCCGACGCGATGAAAGCGTTGGCACAGCAATACGTGCCCCCCGACAAAGATCTGCTGCAGCAAGCCTATGCGAAGGGAAACATCACACTCGGTCCGGCTGCAGGCGATCCCAACGAACTTCAACTGGTCATTCACAACTATCTAAAACCTCAGGATTCAATGACCCTGGTCTTCGACAAGACCAAGAAAGCCCTCTTGCAAGTGAAAATTGTTTCCTATATGGACGACCCCAAGGATGCGATGACCTTGACGGTAACGTTTGCGGGCCTGCCGGATGGAACAAACCATGTCTCCAATCTGATTATCGACGGCGTCAGCAAGCAATTGAATATTGCTATTCAGAATTCGAACTACCAGCACGTGTGAGCTTTGAGTTGAGTGCCAGCTAGGTTCCTCGACACTGGTTCGAACCTGCAGTTACCTCAGCGAATCTTCAGGATTTCACGTGGCACTGCCTCCGGCACACGTTTGCAAGCCGCCTAGTGATGGTAGGAGTCGACTTGCGCACGGTCCAGCAATTGATGGGTCACAAAACACTTCAAATGACTGTCCGATATGCCCACCTTGCTCCCGAACACCAGTTAGCCGCCGTCGAGCGACTGTGTGACACCTCGACAGATCAGAACCGAACAAGTGACACCACAAGTGACACCGGTCTAGTCGTGACTATCGCCAAGGCATCTGCGGCGTTGCAGTAACTTCCCGGGAATGTGCTAGATTGAAGGCCTCACGGGCCCTTAGCTCAGCGGTTAGAGCAGTGGACTCATAATCCATTGGTCCCAGGTTCAAATCCTGGAGGGCCCACCAAGTACCGCAGCCTCGGACACTTCTTGGACGACTCTCTCTTGGCGGACTTGCTTGGACGAACTAGGAACATCCCCGGCACAACCCGAGTGTCGAACGTCGCTCGACCAGACAGCGGATGGCGGCTGTCCCCCCCGTGGTTCGTGCTAGTGCCCCTCTTCCGGTAGGGCCCAGGCGAAGACTACGCCGCCATTCCCCGTCACTACATACTGGCGTTTGTCCAGTTCGTAAGTAATGGGAGAAGTCTCCATGCGAACGCTGGTGCCGGCGTGCCACAGGGTCTTGCCATTGCTGCTATCGAGAGCGAGAACGTTGCCGCTATTGTCGCCGGTGAAGGTCAGGCCCGAATCTGTAGTGAGGACGCCCGCGCGGCCTTCGTCTCCCACTTCGTGGCTCCATCTGATTTTGCCGGTCTGGTAGTCGATGGCTTGGATGACTCCTTTGCCCCAGACGGAATAGTCCGCGCCGGCCCAGCCGTAGGTACCGTCGGCAGGCTTGGCAAAGTAGATGGACCAACTGGGGTGGGCGGAAACGATGAACAGCCCGGTCTTGGGATCGAAACTGGGCGAACGGTAGTTGGTAAGGCCGGCTTCGTCGGGCGCGATCAAGCGGCCGTCCGGGGTCGGTTCTTTGGCCGGATTCGGAATTGGGCGCCCTTCTTTGTCCACGCCCAGCGCCCAGTTCACGGGGCCGTAAGGCAGAGTCAGAAGATTCTTTCCGTTGGTCCGGTCCAGTACGAAGAAGTAGCCATTGCGCGACGTCTGCATCAGCATCTTTCGCGGCTGTCCGCCAAAGTCGGCGTCCACCAGCACCGGAGTTTCGGCAGCGTCCCAATCGTGGGTGTCATGCGGAGAAGCCTGGAAAGCCCAGGCAAGTTTTCCGGTGTCGGGATTGAGGGCCACGATGCTGCAGGTGTAGAGGTTGTCGCCGGGCCGCGTTTTTCCGGTCAGCACCGGCGTCGGATTGCCCGTCCCCCAGAAAATCAGGTTCAGGTCCGGGTCGTATGTGCCGGTCATCCACGTCATGCCTCCCGTGGTTGCATTCGGAGTACCGGCGGGCGGAGTGCTGTCCCACTGCCACTGGGTCTTGCCGGTCTCCGGATCGATGGATCTCAGAAACCCAGGCAGGTTGTCGAAATCGCCCGAGACGCCGACGATCACGTGATCGCGTACCACTAGCGGAGACACGGTCGACCAGTAGCCTTTTTCGACGTCGGCAATCTGGACATTCCAGCGGACTGTGCCGTCCTTGGCATTCAGGCAAACCACGTGGGCATCCGGAGTCGTGAAGTACAGCCACTCCTTGTACATGGCAACGCCGCGATGTCCGATGTGGAGGCCCTTGCTGGTCGGATAGCTGTAGCGCCAGATTTGACGGCCAGAGCGTGCGTCCACTGCCCAGACGATGTCCGGCACGGTGAAATACATGACGCCATTCACCACCAGAGGAGAAGCTTTCAGAGTCGCTGACTCGCCAGTCTGGAATGCCCAGGCCAGTGTGAGCCCTGAAACATTCTGCGGAGTGATCTGCGTCAGCGGACTGTGGCGCTTGCCGGAATAATCACCGTGATAAGTCGGCCAACTGTCGGCCGGAGGATTGGCAATCGTCGCCGGATCGAGGCCCTGCGCGAAGAGTCGGCAGGAAAACAGGACGGTCAACACGAGTGTGAAAAGATAAAACTTACAATGATGTATGGTTCGCAATCCGGTTCGCTCCTAGCGCAGGGTTTGCAGGTACGCCATCAGGTTGTGGACGTCGTCGTCGGTGTACTTTCCCAGCAACTCGACATGAGCTTCCGCCGGAGCGTGGATCGTGTACTTGATCGAACTCGCCGGCCACGACTGGTACCATCCCGACTCGGTAGTCATTCCAATGGTGAACTCATCCTGAAAGGAGAGTTTGCCGGAGACCGTCTCGCCGGACGGCAAAGTGACTGTCACCGTAGCGGGGGCGTCGCGAGGATAGAGCATTCGCTTTTCAAGGTCGAGTCCGCGGAGACGACTGGCCACGCCGGCCAGATCGCCTGTCGGGGAATGGCAGGTGGAGCACGTGCCTGCTCCATTGAAATATTGTTTGCCTGACTCGACGTTGCCGGTTTGAAGATCGCTGACCTCCACACCGCGGCGTCCACCGGGCCGCGAGGCGGCCTTGATCTTCTGGGCATGAAGGAAAGCGGCCAACCCCGATATCTCCTGGGGCGAGAGCTTAAAGGCCGGCATGCCTTTTGCGGGGCGTCCGTTAAGTACAACAGGCCCGATTTTATTGCCCTGCACGTCCGCCGCAACCAGATCTGAGTGCATCAGGTCTGGACCGCTTTCACCGCCGCCGCCCTCCCGGCCATGACAAAAAGCACAGTTCTGGCCAAATAGCGTTTTGCCTCGCTCCACAACCTCAGGTGAAGCAGACTGCGGGATGGGCTTGCTCGTTTTCATCTGCGCAGCCAGGAACGGGACGGTAAACAGTACGGCGATGGTCGCGAGCGCTCTCACTCGGCGCCCAATAGCGGATAAACCTTCGGCCGAACATGTGATCGAACGAAGACGGCCCACGATATCCCCTTTCCACTTCCTGAACGGAAAACGAAGTCTAGCCCGCAGAGAGGCGGACTGCAACGATTTTGGACTGAGCTAGTAGTCTAATTTGAAAAATCTCCAAACAAATGACCGGTGGCGCAGTTATAACAACCCGCCAACCCGGCGCCATCCTGAGGGACTTCAGTCCCGAAGGATCTAGCGCGCAGCGGCACAATTGTTGGCCGTTCCCATCCGCTTCACGCCAGATGCTTCGCAGGTTCAGCATGACGCCGGCGTGAGCAGTGGCCGACCCTTCAAATTACACCACTACACGAACGGCCTAAGAACTCCCAATTTCCTACGATTCGGATGTACACTCTGCGGTCTATGGACAAACTATCGCGACGCACGATGCTGAAGGGTGCTCTTACAGGAGTTGCAGCGGCTTCGGTCCCGTCCCTGTCGTGGTCGGAGCAAACCGTCCCGGTGCAGCGCAAAGGGCGGATCAAGCAGTCAGTCTCCCGCTGGTGCTACAAGGAAATCCCGCTGGACAAGCTTTGCGCCTACTCGGCGCAGATAGGTTGTAAGGGCATCGACCTGCTCAAGCCGGAGGAATACGAAGTTCCGGCGCGTTACGGCCTGGTGTGCAGCATGGCTTACGCCGGGGGTGGCGAACTGACGAACGCCATGAACCGGGTCGAGAACCACGCCGCGATCGAGGAAGGCTTTCGCAAAAATATCCCGCTGGCAGCGAAGGCCAAGATTCCGAACGTGATCACGTTTTCCGGCAACCGCAACGGCATGTCGGACGAAGAAGGCGCGAAGAACACCATCGCCGGCCTTAACCGGGTGAAGAAGATTGCCGAGGACAACGGCGTCGTCATCTGCCTGGAGCTGCTCAACAGCAAAGTGAATCACAAAGACTACATGTGCGACCACACTGCCTGGGGAGTGCAGGTGGTGCAGGCGGTGAATTCGCCGCACGTCAAGCTGCTCTACGACATTTACCACATGCAAATCATGGAAGGAGACCTGGTTGCGACCATCCAGGCGAATATCCAGTGGCTCGGCCACTTCCATACCGGCGGCGTTCCCGGCCGGCACGAACTCGACGGAACCCAGGAAGTGCAATGGGATGGCGTGATGCGCGGCATCGCCGCCACCAATTTCCAGGGCTATGTGGCGCATGAGTTCGTGCCCACGCGCGATCCCCTGACGTCGCTGCGGGAAGCGGTGGATTTGTGCGATGTGTGAGAAGATCGTAAGATCAGTCAGTCACGATCGAGTCTGCATGTCGCTTCAGCGAACGAGCGTGTCGAGTCGCTTAGCCACTGTCACTGGTCACGCGTGAAAAGCCAACCTCAGGCGCTGAACGCGATGTGGAAGGTTACTGGCCGACTGAAGTCGTGCCCTTCCCGAACTCATCCGGCGGCGTTGCCTACTGCAGCTGCCTACTCCACCTTATGAGATAATTTTCTTACACGAATTGAGAGGAATTTTCATGGCTGAACACACTGTCTTTTGCGTCAAATTGAAGAAAGAGCTTCCCGGGCTGGATGAGCCTCCGTTCGATACGGAACTGGGTCAGAAGGTGTATGACAACGTCTCCCTCGAGGCCTGGAAGGGATGGACGGAATTCTGCAAGATGTTGCTGAACGAGTATCGGCTCAATCCCGCCCGCCGCGAGGACCAGACCGCGATCGTCAAACAGATGGAGCAATACTTCTTCGGCGAAGGTGCGGCCCCGCCTAAAGAATACGTGCCTCCTGCCTCGAAGTAACCACCACGAACCACGTAGGGGCAGATGTCTGTGGCTCGCGCCTACATTGGTTCATCTGCACTATTTTTTGTGCAATTTTCATCACCTCGTAACAATCGCTTGTTACAACTAGGGTGATGAGTTCCGCCGTCTATGACACGCTCATCCTCTCCGACCTGCACCTGGGGTCTGAGATCAGCCGCGCGGAGCAGGCCACGCGGATGCTGCGGGAGAACCGTTTCCGGCGCCTGATCCTGCTGGGCGACATTTTCTCCGACCTCAACTTTGGCCGCCTGACCAAGCCACACTGGAAGTTTCTCAGTTACATCCGCAAACTTTCCAATCCCAAGCGCGGCATTGAAGTGGTTTGGGTCGAGGGAAATCACGATCGCGGGTTGAGCGACATCATGTCGCACCTGGTCGGCGTGAAAGTCTACCAAGAGTACGAGTGGGAGTTCGGCGGCCATCGCCACGTCGCCATTCACGGCCACCAGTTTGATCGGTTTGCCATCAACAACCTGGTGCTGAGCAATGTGGGAACGCTGATTCATCTGTACTTGCAGAAACTGGATTTCAAAGGCAAGACCTTCTCGCGCTTTCTGGATCGCTTGAACGCCCGCTGGTTGCGACTTTCCGCGAAGGTCGCTGCGGGTGCCATTCTGCATGCCCGGATGCGCGAGGCGGACCGGGTCTTCTGCGGTCACACTCACCAAGCTCAGTTCATCGAACGCGACGGCGTCGCCTACTACAACTCCGGCAGTTGGACAGATTTTCCGCCGACGTACTTGACGATTGATTCCGACGGAGAGGTCCGCATTCACGAATATGTCGAGACGGCAGAAGCCCGTCAGGACAACGCGAACGGTTCCGCCCTGGCTGAAGTGGCGGACGACTCAGACTTTCTCGAAGAAGCCGAATACGAAAACGTAGGCTGAAACTCACCAAGGGCTCCACTCACCAAAAAGGACGTCATCCTGAACCCCGGCTTTAGCCGGGTGAAGGATCTGGCACGCATCGGGATAGGTCTGTGATTTTTCGGGGTATCGTCCAGGCGAGGGTCCCTTGCCGATCCGCGCGAGGTCGTCCTCAAGTAGAGGACTGGAGTGGATTCTCGCCAGCTCTCAAAAGTGCAGCACAATTCCCGTCGACAGGCGGAAATTGTTTTGCGTATCGCTGAAGAAGCGAGTCTGTAACAGGTCGGCCTCCACCCTCAAACCCAGGCCGTGGATCAGGCGATAGTCGACGCCTCCACCCAGAGCCGTGGCAAACGAAGTATCAGACTCGGAAAAACCGGAAGCGCTATCGTGTCGATGAGACGCGCCGAACAGGGCTTCGGCAAAGGGCGTCAATTTCCCGATCGGGACCGACACCCGCGGACCCAGCACCACGGACTTCATGTTGGTGTCGACTTTGAAGGTCGAAAAAGGCGACGAGTCTTGCGAGCCGTAAAGAGCGCTGAAGTCGGCCACGAACCCCACCCAGGGAAGGACTTTGCCTTCGAGAGATCCGTTCCAGCCATTCAGGTTGGTTCGGCTGGTAGAAGAAAAATCGGCGCTGCCGTAGGAATATCCAAAGAAGACGTTGCCTCGCGTGGGGATTTGCGCCGAAGCGGCCACGGGCAATAACAAGAGAATGAATGCGATTGTAGTAAGTTTAGGCATACGATTTTAGATGTGAGTGGATTGGCCGTGGTTGTGTAGCGCGAGCGTCCACATTAATGCTCGCGCTGGAAGCGGTAGGGACCGCGGTGCTCTGCGGAAAATGCTTCCGCTACTTTCAGGAAGGCGCGGGCGGCGTGCGACAGGCTGGCAGCCTGGCGATAGACCAGCCGCAGTTTTCGGTGCAGGCGCAGCTCGCGCACCGGGATGTGGACCAATTCGCCGCGGGCCAATTCACTCTCCACGCTGATCGCCGGCAGAAGCGCAACGCCATTGCCCATGGCGACGAAGCGTTTGATGGCTTGCAACGTGGGCAGCTCGATGTCCATGTGCAGTGGGGTCTTGTGGCGCTTGAACGCCTGGATCACTTTCTCGCGATACGGCGAGGAGACGATGTGTGCGACAAAAGATTCCGCGCCCAGTTGCCGGATGCTGACCTGGGTTTCGCCAGCCAGCGGGTGCGTGGGCGGCACCACGAACAGCAATTCATCGAGATAAGCGACGATGGAATGCAGTTGCGGCTCCTGCGGATCATAAGTCAGGACGCCGAGTTCCGAGTTGTGGCGCAGCACGTCGCCCGGAATGTGGCTGCCCAGCGAGCGTTGCACGGCGATGCGGATCATGGGATGCAGGCGGCGAAACTCGGCCAGCACCGGCAGCAGGTAGAGAGCGGTGAATTCGTTGGCGGCGATGCTCAACTTGCCGCGGTTCAACTGGCGCAATTCTCCGAGCGCGCCGGTGGCGTCGTCGCGCAGGTTGAGCAGCCGTTCGGCATACTCCTGCAGGACGCGCCCCGCGTCCGTAAGCAGGCCGTCGCGCGAGGAACGATCGAAGAGAGACTCGCCGACATCTTCTTCGAGCTTATGAATCGACTGGCTGACCGCCGATTGGGTGCGGTGCAGCTTTTCCGCTGCCCGGGAAAATTTCCCCTCTCGCGCCACCGTAAGAAACACTTCCAACTGTCCCAGGTCCATATTTAGACGCCTTAAGCAAACTGCAAACAGTATTAATATATCTTATTAAGTAAGATACGCTAATACTAATTTAATAATTATAAGATTTGCTATGGAGCGCATTCCGCTTAGCATAAGCCTCGTACCTGTCAGGAGGCCTTAGGCATGGAACGAGCACGGATCCGGATATTCGACACCACGCTTCGCGACGGCGAGCAGTCGCCGGGATGCAGCATGAACGTGCAGGAAAAGCTGCGGCTGGCGCATCAACTCGACCGCCTCGGGGTGGACGTCATCGAAGCCGGCTTTCCCATCGCCTCGGAAGGCGACTTTGCCGCGGTGCAGGCGATTGCCGCGGCCATTCGTCGTCCCATCATCGCCGGCCTGGCGCGGGCCTGCGCGCCGGACATCGAGCGTGCCTGGCAGGCGATTAAAGGAGCTGCCCGGCCCCGCATCCATGTGTTCCTCGCTACGTCTGACATTCACCTGCAATACAAGCTCAAGATTTCGCGCCAGCAGTGCCTGGAGCAGGCGCGCGATTCGGTCCGCCTGGCGAAATCGTTGTGCGCTGACGTGGAGTTTTCTCCCGAGGACGCTACCCGCACCGATCATGAATTCCTGTACCAGGTCCTCGATGCCGTAGTGGAAGCCGGGGCTACGACGCTCAACATTCCGGACACGGTCGGCTACAGCATGCCGACAGAGTTTGGCGAGCTCATTCAAAGTATTCGACAGCGAGTGCGGGGCATCGAGAATGTGACCATCTCGGCACACTGTCACAACGATCTTGGTTTAGCGGTGGCGAATTCTCTGGCGGCGGTGGCCGCGGGCGCGCGGCAAGTGGAGTGCACGATCAACGGCATTGGAGAGCGCGCGGGCAATGCGTCACTCGAAGAAATCGTGATGGCCATGCGAGTCCGGCCAGACCGCTATGCGTATGACACAGGGATCGTCAGCGAGCAACTCTTTCCGGCGAGCCAGATGCTCAGCGAAGTCACCGGCGTGCCCGTGCAACCCAACAAAGCTGTGACCGGCCGCAATGCCTTCGCGCACGAAGCGGGAATCCATCAGGACGGCATGCTGAAGAACCCGCTGACCTACGAAATCATGACGCCGCAATCGGTGGGCGTGCCGGATTCCAAACTGGTTCTGGGCAAGCACTCGGGACGGCACGCGCTGGGATTACGGTGCGAACAACTCGGATTCCAGTTCGACCGTCGCGAGCTGGATGAAATCTATCGCAGGTTCGTGGTGCTGGCGGACAAGATCAAGCATGTGGAGGAGCATCATCTGCTGGAATTGATTGAGCAGGTGCGCGGGACGATGACATTCCGGGGAGCAAATCCGCAACTTGTAAGCCAGTTGTCATCCTGAGCTAAATCAATTGTCATCCTGAGCGGAGGCGGCCCATTCGCTTGCGAATGGGCCGGTGCAGTCGAAGGACCCCTATAGGCTTCGCTATTGCTGGAATATTAGGGTGTTTTTCACTGTTAATTTCGGCAGCACACCCGCAAAGCTTATAGGGGTCCTTCGACTCCGCGGCAGCTTCGCGTTGCGAAGCTGCTGCTCCGCTCAGGATGACAGGGTTTCCTATGGGCCCCTTCCGCCATACAATGAAGCCCCATGTTCCTCAACCTTACCGCCCTGCCCGGCGACGGTGTCGGACCGGAAGTTACCGACGAAGCCGTCCGCGTTCTGGAAACGATCGCTGAAACCTTTGGCCACAAGCTCATCGTCACTCGCAAACCGGTCGGGGGCGCCGCTCTTCTTGTCAGCAAAGATCCGCTCCCCGCGGACACGCTGCAAGCCTGCCTGGCTTCGGGAGCGGTGTTGCTCGGAGCGGTCGGTGGACCCTCGTTCGATAGTTTTCCCAGCCATCTTCGACCGGAGAGCGGGCTGCTGCGGTTGCGGCGCGAACTGGGCGTGTTTGCCAATCTGCGGCCGGCCGTGTGCTTCGCCGGGTTGGAAGATTCTTCTCCGCTGCGAGCGGACCTGGTCCGCGGCATCGACGTAATGATCGTGCGAGAACTGTTGGGAGGCATCTACTTTGGGGAACCTCGCAACACACAGGGCGCTCCCGGCAATCGCGTCGCGATCGACACCATGCGTTACGCCGAGCCTGAGATTGAGCGCATCGCGAAGGTGGGTTTTGAGCTGGCACGCTCGCGCCGCCGCAAGGTGACTTCCGTGGACAAGGCCAACGTTCTCGATTGCTCTCGCCTGTGGCGCGAAGTGGTGACCCAGGTGGGGCAGCAATATTCCGACGTCAAGCTGAACCACATGTACGTGGACTCGGCGGCGATGGCGCTGGTGGCGCGTCCCGCGGATTTTGATGTGGTGCTTACGGAAAACATGTTTGGCGACATTCTTTCCGACCAGGCAGGCGCCGTCGTGGGGTCGCTGGGGATGCTGGGCTCGGCCAGCATTGGAGGATCGGTCGGACTCTACGAGCCGGTGCATGGCTCGGCGCCGGACATCGCGGGGCAAGGCATCGCCAATCCCGTGGGCGCGATTCTGGCGGCTGCGATGCTGTTGCGCTATTCCTTCAAGCTCGAAACCGAAGCAGCTTGTGTCGAGTCTGCGGTGGCTGCTGTACTGGCTGCGGGATCGCGGACCAAAGACCTGGCGAAGCCAGGAGAGAGCGTCCTCAGTACATCTGCGATGGGAAAGAAAATTGCCGAAGCCGTCCGTGAGAGGGCGAAACCTGCCGGACAGAAGGCGGCCAGCTGACCACTCTCCCGTTTTCGAACCTGCCTCTGTGATTTCCACAAAGTTTTTTCGACCCGGAGTGCTTCGCGCCAGAGCTTCAGGAGTAGGATCCAACGAATAATACTTTTTCGCCCGAGAGGAGGCAGAAATGCTCTCCAAATGCGCCAATCCGGGCTGCCCGGCCTCTTTTCTTTATCTGCACGAGGGAAAGCTCTTCCGCCTGGACAGCAGTGCCGAAATTCTTGTCTGCATTCCAGTCAGCGAAGTTACCAGGCCTTTGCGTCGCTTCGAATTCTTCTGGCTATGCAATCAATGTTCAGGGGAGCTAACGCTGGGATACAGCCGAAGAAGCGGAATCACAGTTGTGCCCTTACTCAAGCTAGCACGCGCTCAGACCGTGTAGGCGCGAGCGCCCCCATTTTCTGACTAGGCTACTTTGTTTTGTTTTTCGAGCATGGAGAGGAATTCGCGGGTGAGTTGTTCGTCCCAGTATCCGGAACGAGCTTCTTCGCGCATGGTGGCGGCGGCCTGTTCGTGGGTGAGGGCCAGCTTGTAGGGTCGCGCTGTCCGCAGGGCGTCGTATACATCCACTACCTGAAGCACGCGCGCCAGCAGTGGAATCTCGCCACGATGCAGGCCGTCGGGATAGCCGCTGCCGTCCGAGTGTTCGTGATGACTGCGAATAATCGGCAGCACCAGCCGCAGCGACTTGAGGGGGCGGCAAATGGTCTCTCCGGTGATGGGGTGCAGCTTCATGACGGCCCACTCGTCCGCTGTCAGATTGCTGCCCTTTTTCAGGATTTCGTCCGGCACGGCGATCTTGCCCAGGTCGTGCAGATATCCGCCACGGCGCAGCGCCACGATGGACTCGGAGTCCAGGCCGAGGTGGCGGCCCAGGTTGCTGGCATGGCTGGCCAGGCGGTCACAGTGGCCTTCGGTATAAGGATCGCGACTCTCCACGCTCAGGCCCAGCGTGCACAGTACCGATTCTGCTGTCTCCAGTTCGTCGGTGAATTCTTTCAGCTTAAGCAGCGACTTGACGCGAGCAAACAGTTCCTCCGGGAAGATCGGCTTGTGCAGAAAATCGTCGGCGCCCGATTCAATTCCCAGCAGCCGGTCCTGGCGATCGGTGAGGCCGGTGATCAGAACGAACGGGATCAGCCGCGTGGCGGGATTCGCTTTGAGTTCCCGGCACAACTCGTAACCCGACTTGCCGGGCATGACCACATCCGAAAGGATCAGGTCGGGAGGGCGGCGCAGGATTTCAGCTTCAGCCTGAATGGCATCGGGAACCGCCACTACGTCATAACCGTGGCTGGCCAGCAGCTCCTGCATCACCCCCATGATGTCCCGATTGTCGTCGACCACGAGAATTCGAGCCGGAGACCGCCGAGCTGATACTTCCCCCATCTCTTTATAGGACACCGAACGGGAGGAAATGGTTGTCGGTAGTTTTTGCGGGAGGCTCATAGTCCGGACGGACCTGACACGGCTTATTGTAAACGATTTCCAGGGGCCGCGATCTGATCACGGACCGGTCCATTCGGTTGTAAGAAATCCTTGAGAACTTGTCATTCCGAAGCGCGACCTTTGTCGCGCGAGGAATCTGCTGTTTCGCTGTCGGCAGCAAACAGATTCCTCGCCGGTAAACCTGGCTTCGGAATGACAAAGGGTGAGTTCGTTTTGTGCAAATTTCGATATCAACCGATTCCCGATTCAGAACAATATTGCTGCTGGTGTGTCGAGTGACCTTGTTCTAAGACCTTGCAGATGCATAGGCTGGCAGGATGCCTCGTCTTCTCTTCTTTTTGCCTCTCGGTCTTTTACTGTTTGCAAGTAGTGCACTCGGCGCCGCCAAGCCCCACGTCATAAGTTTTGGCAAGTCGACTACGATCAAGTGGTGCGTGGGGCCAAATGAAGACGAGTGTCTCGACCTGAAGGTGCGCACGCTCTATGTGGACGGTCGAATACGGGAATCCACTCTGGGAGCGTCCCATGAAATCACCGAGCGCCTATTCGTGGTACGCCGCGCCTTCCGAGTAAATGACACCCTGCCTGGTGACAAGGCAACGGCCCCGGGTTGGGTATGGCAACGCGGAGGATGGCTGCTGGTGGACCGATTGACCGGTCACATCTCGGCGATCGCTCTGCCTGAATTCGATCCCTATTATTCTGTCGCCAGTTGGTATCGCGACTACGCAGCGTATTGCGGTGTATCAGACGACGGCAAGAAACTGTTCGCCATGGTGTTTCAGGTGGGACGCCGCAAACCGGTACTGAAGAAGCCTCTGGGCGATGCGGGCGGCGACGATGCACCTGATTCGGAGTGTCCGTCGCCGGTGTGGGAGCGGCGTCCCGTGCGGGTGACTTTCGAGCCGGATGAAAATCAGAAAACTACTTACTCGGTGCGTGGACACGCGGCAGATCTGGTGAGCGATGACGATGCGGAGGAGGAGAAAGCTTCGCAGTAAAAAAAGCGGGAAGGGCACGACCTCAGTCGTGCCGCAACAAGTTCCTGGCGGCGGCTTTAAGCCGCTGAGGTGTGCCGGTCCCGGAAAAGCGCACCACAGGCGCTAAAGCGCTCTGAGTCTTGCGACTTAGTGGCACGAGTGAACTCGTGCCCTTCCCGGTTCGTGCCATCGACGCTTTTGTTCGCGGTTTGGGACGGAACGGGAAGGGCACGACTTCAGTCGTGCCGCAACAAGTTCCTGGCGGCGGCTTTAAGCCGCTGAGGTGTGCCGGTTTCCGGAAAAGCGGACCGCTGGCGCTAAAGCGCTCTGAGTCTTGCGCCTTAGCGGCACGAGTGAACTCGTGCCCTTCCCGGTTCGTGCGCTACGCTCCGGTCCGGTGACAAAGCGAAAGAGATCGAGACTGGGGTCGCTACCGGGCCTGACTTCTGTTTGACGTAGCTGTATCCCGCCAGCAGGAGCGCCGTGGTTCCAATTACGACAAAATTGCGCCGGCGGGTGCGGACCTCCGCTGGCTCGGTCACGCTTGCCGCCAGGAGCGCACCGATGGAGAGACCGGCAGCCAGGCCTCCAAGATGAGCGGCGTTGTCGATGCCTGGTACCAAGCCGAAAAACAGGTTGTAGCCGGCGAACATGAGCAGGCTTCTGAGAGTCGGCTTCAGCGCTTCCTTGGCGAACGGAAGTTTTCCCAGATACAGTACGGCGATCAGCCCACCGGCCAGTCCAAAGATCGCTCCCGATGCTCCCGCTCCGATTCCTTGCGGGTGCCACCACAGGCTGGCCAGGCTGCCTGCGATGCCGCTGGCGGTGTAAATCAGCAGGTAAGTCCAGCGATCGAAGATGCTCTCCGCCAGCCGGCCCAGGTTCCACAGGCACCACATGTTGAAGAAGATGTGGATGATCCCGATGTGAACGTAATTCGAGGCGAGTATTCTCCAAGGTTGCAGCCCGAGGGACAAGGGTGCGAAGTTAGCGCCCCACGTCACCAGTTGTAGTTGCGTCGGCGACATGGGTGACACGCCCGAAAGCACCATGCCGAGGAAGACGAGGACATTGATGCCGACGATCGCCTGGGTCAGCAGGAACCGCTGGCTGATTCTGACTGTCGCGGGGGAAGGCGCAGTTGCAATTGACGTGGGATCAAGATCGGCGCGGCAATCGCGGCAAAGAGGGGTTTCTGCTCCCGAGGAGGCCGGCATTTCTCGACCGCAGCGTACACATGTTGCCATGAATCTCCAGGTCCCGTAGCGCCAGCGTTAGTCTCCCATCGTCTCCACGACAGGCATTTCCTCGACGACCGTCTTCGCCGTCACCTGCGCGCTGGTCACCAGGGCGACGGAAGCCACCACGATTGCGCTGCCTGCCAGGATGTACCCGCTTACTCGCTCGTGCAGAACCAGCCAGCCGAGAAACACAGCGACCACCGGATTGACGTAGGCGTAGGTAGAAACTTTCGAGGTCGGCACATGGTTGAGCAGCCAGATGTAGGCCGTGTAGCCGACCCAGGATCCGAAGACCACGAGGTAGAGGACTGCGCCGATTCCGCGGGTGGTCCATACCACTCGCGCGGGATCGCCCAGGGCAAATGCGACCAGAAAGTTTGCCAGGCCCGCCGCGATCATCTGCCAGGCGGTGGCTGAAAAGGGATCGACTTCGGGGGACTTCCATTTCTTGGCTAACACCGAACCCAGCGCCCAGCTGAATGATCCGCCCAGCAAGCTGACGGAGGCCCAGAACTGAACTCGTCCTAGCGCGGTGGTAGACGAGAGATCGGGCCACAACAATACCAGCAGGCCGGCAACGCCCAGTCCGAGGCCGACCTTTCCTCGCAGGGCGACATGGTGATCGCCGAGCAACAGCGAGTCCAGCACCAGAAACCAGAGCGGGGTCACGGCAATGATCAGGGCTGCAAGTCCGGTCCCGACATGCGTCTCGGCGTAAGCGAGCGTGAGATTGCCGCCCAACAGCAGCAGTAGTCCGACAACTGCCATCTGTGCCAGCTGCGACGGGCGGTAACGGACCTTTCGTCCCCGCAGTCCGCAAAACGCCAGCATGAATACGCCCGCGATCATGAAGCGTATGCCGCACATCAGGGCGGGGGGAATGTGCTCGACCGCGATGTCGATTCCGAGATAGGTGGATCCCCAGAAAAAATACACCAGCGCGAAAGCGATGATGACAGCGAAGCGATGCTGGCTCTGAGCTCGGGTCATGGGTATTTACGGGAACTTAGAACATATCAGACGGCGTGAAGTGGCGATTGGATTCTGACTCTGCGTAGCTTGTTGATTAATCAGGGGTATCGCTGCATGCAAACCCTGTCATCCCGACCAGCTTTGACTTGGGGTGGAGCAGCGCTTCAGCGCTGCATTAAAGACGGTGTTCGAGGAGCGGCTTCAGCCGCTGAGGTACCTCAGGGGCTGAAGCCCTCGACCCACCAGCGGCTCAATGCAGGTCTGAAGGCCTGCTCCACCCTCGGACAGAGCACCCTATAACAGAGGTAATGAGGGGGTTACGCCGGCGGTCGGCTCAGGCTATAATGGGTGAGGTATGTTGCCCGATGCGCCACCAGAAGCCCAATTCGCACTTGCCTGTGTGCTGGCTGCACTTTCTGGTGTGCCCGCGCCGTTATCTGGCAGTGTTGCCTTCGCAGGCGCGTCCCAGCCTGTTCGGTAGCGACTAGTCTCCCATCCTCCCAACTGATGTGGCTTAAGGGCTGAATCCGCCTTTTTTCGGCGAGACCGCTTGCCCGCCCAACAACTGACGACTGTTACCCGGAGGATCCAATGACCACCAAGACTCTTGCAGGACCCCGAATCAAGACTGCTCTCCCCGGCCCCAACGCCAAGCGCGTTCTCGCGGGCGACGAGAAGTATATTTCACCTTCGTACACCCGCTCCTACCCGCTGGTGGCCAAGCAGGGCCGCGGCATTGTGGTTACCGATGTTGACGGCAACGAATTTTTTGATTTCTCCGCCGGCATCGCCGTGACCTCGACCGGACACTGCCATCCCGATGTGGTGGCTGCGATTCAGAAGCAGGCCGGCGAACTGATCCACATGTCGGGCACGGATTTTTATTACGAGAGCATGATCACGCTGGCTGAGCGGATGTCGAAGATCGCTCCCATGCCCGGGCCGCATCGCATTTACTACGGCAACTCCGGCACCGAAGCGGTGGAAGCCGCACTCAAGCTGGCGCGCTATCACACCAAGCGCCAGAACGTGATCGCTTTCTTCGGCGCGTTTCACGGACGCACCATGGGATCGCTCTCGCTCACGGCTTCGAAGCCGCAGCAGAAGCGCCGCTTCGGAACCGGCGTTCCGGGTGTCACTCACGTACGCTATCCCGACGTTTACCGGGGCTGCGAAGACGGCCGCAGGATGCGGAAGCTTTCGCTCTGAGCTGCGCGCGATTCATCGAAGACAAGCTGTTCAAGACGACGCTGGCTCCGGAAGAAGTGGCGGCAATCTTTGTCGAACCGGTGCAGGGCGAGGGCGGATACGTAGTCGCGCCCACGGTCTTCATGCAGGAACTGCGTCGCATCTGCGACAAGTACGGCATTCTGCTGGTGGCGGATGAAGTCCAGAGCGGCGTCGGACGCACCGGCAAGTGGTGGGCCATCGAGCACACCGGAGTGCATCCCGATATCATCTGCTCGGCGAAAGGGATTGCTTCCGGCATGCCGCTGGGCATCATGATGAGCCGCGCCGACATCATGGACTGGGTGCCGGGTTCGCACGCTTCAACCTTTGGCGGCAATCCGGTTTGTATCGCGGCCGCGTTGGCCACGCTGGACGTGATCGAGAAG
Source organism: Terriglobia bacterium (assembly GCA_963812835.1). Lineage (GTDB taxonomy): Bacteria > Acidobacteriota > Terriglobia > Terriglobales > Acidobacteriaceae > JAIQFF01. Next base: position 1,251,592 of record CAWEWN010000002.1, on the reverse strand, counting down.
GAAGGATTGCTGGCGAACTCCACCGACGTGGGCAATCACATGCTGAAACGCATGGCGGACTGGCCGCGCAAACACAAACTGGTCGGCGATGTCCGGGGCCGCGGGCTGATGGTGGGCGTCGAGATCGTCAAGGACAAGAAGACGAAAGAGTACGCTGCGGAAGAGCGCGACCGCATCATCGAACTGGCGTTCGAACGCGGCGTTCTGTTCCTGGGCTGCGGCCCGAGCACGATCCGCATCGCGCCGCCGCTGGTCGTCAGCAAGGACGAAGCCGATGTCGCGGTCGATGTGCTCGAAGAGTGCATCGCGCTGGCCGGCAAGTAAGGTAAGTCAATGTGATGGCGGCGGGCGTCCTGCCCGTCCCGCTTCCATCTCAGGGCGTCGCCTTTATGAACACAGGAACCATCGAATCCATCTACATCGCCCCCAAGGCCACCGCGCCGACGGTTTCGGTGACCGAGGTCCTCGCCATTCCCGGAGTGGGCCTGGAAGGGGACCGTTACGCCCTGCGCCAGGGAACTTTCTTCAAGCCCGAACCAGACTTCGAACTTACTCTGATCGAAGCCGAGGCCATCGAAGCGCTGAAGCGCGACTACAACGTGGAACTCGCGCCCGGCGAAGCACGGCGCAACCTGGTCACGCGCGGCATCGCGCTCAATCATCTTGTCGGACGCGATTTCCAGATTGGCGCGGTGAAAGCCCACGGCATTCGCCTGTGCGAACCCTGCGATCACCTGCAGCGCCTGACCGGACGCCAACTCATCAAAGGACTGCGCCACCGCGGCGGACTGCGGGCGCAGATCCTCACGCAAGGCGCGATCCGGGTCGGTGACTCGTTAAGCTCATAAGGACTAGCACTTGTGGGTTTCTCCTTGACACCACAACCTGGCGGGAGCGAAACTCGAAATCAGAGATTTCTCTAAATTTTTGCATGGATTCTTACTCCATCCTGGACAACAGTCCCTCCCAGGCAGCGCAGAAAACTGCCCCGCCGAATCTTGTCGCGTCGGGCTTCGGCCCGTCCGAAGACGTTCCCGCGAAGATCGCTCCTGCAAAGACTGAATCGAAGCCAGCTGCACCGGTGGCGCGCGAGGCTTTGCGTTTTCCCGGCGAGGATGGCGGCAAGTCGCTCAGCGAGATGGCGCAACGCGACCTGGACGCCACCCTGCAATTGCTGGTCGAACGGGCCCAATACATCACCGGAGCGTCCGGAGCCGCCATCGCATTGCGGCAGGGCGACACCATGGTTTGCTGCGCCAGTTCGGGTGCGTCTGCGCCGGAACTAGGAGCGCACCTGCAGATCGACTCAGGCCTTTCGGCTGAGAGTGTGAAGACACGGCAGGTTCTGCGTTGCGATGACGCAGACAACGATCCGCGGGTAAACCGCGAGAGTTGCCGCGCACTTGGCATCGCATCGGTGGTGGTGATGCCCCTGGTGCGCGAAGACGAAGTGTACGGCGTATTCGAACTGCTCTCGGGACGGCCCCGCGCCTTTGAAGAACGCGACTTTGTAGCTCTGAATCGGCTGGCGGAGATGATCCAGACGGCAGTGGAACATTCCGACGCCGCCCGGCGGGCGGAAGCGGAACTGGGAAAGCCAGCAGCCGCAGTCGCGGCATGTGCCGGCAGAGGTTGCAGCCGTTCCGCCGAGCGACGTTGCTCAAAGCAGATTCTGAGAAACCTGCGCCCGAGGTCAAAGACGGAGCCTGCGCTAGTGGCGGCGCCGGCGCCTGCTTTGGCTGAGCTTCATCCGGCCGAGTCACAAGTTGCCGAATCCAAGGAAGTTCCTTTGATCGCGGCGAGCCCCGTTTCGGTCGACGCTCCTGCGTTGGCCTCGAGTGCTCCTGATGAGCCGACGGTGACAGAACCTCCGATCACGACCATTGCGTTCGGGAATCTTCGGAGATGTGAAACTTGCGGGTTCCCCGTGTCCGAGGGGCGCAGGTTGTGCCTGGATTGCGAGGCCGCGAGCCCCGAGGCAGTGGCGAGTGTTCCCGAAATGTTTGGTGAGTTGGCCGAATCGAACCCTAGCTGGGTGCGGTCGCATGTGTATCTGATCGCGACCGCGGTGGTGGCGCTCGCGACCATTGTGTTGTTGGCTTGGCGGCTCTAGCTTTTGTGCCGCTGCCCCCCTTTCGCCCTTTCAGGGCTTCCTCGCTTGTTCAGTTGACCCCGGGCTTGCGCCCGGGGCTCTAATCTTTCCGCCGCTTCGCGGCTCGCAATTTCTGAACAAAGACTTTCGGGACTGCGTATCTTCCGGCGTGGTTTGCTGCGAGGATGGCAGTTAACAATTGTTATGTGCTGTCTAAGTCCGGTCTTCACATTGACTTGCCTGAGGACGCAGCCTACCATCGGAAAATCAATTTGGAGCCTCCTGGTTGATGACCGGCGAAACCATTTCCCACTACCGCATCCTGCACCAGCTAGGCGGTGGCGGCATGGGTGTGGTGTATGAAGCTGAAGACCTCAGCCTCGGGCGGCACGTAGCGTTGAAGTTCCTGCCGGGACAGTTGGAAAAAGATCCATCAGCGCTGGAGCGCTTCCAGCGCGAGGCCCGCGCCGCATCGGCCCTCAATCACCCTAACATTTGCACCATCCACGAGATCGGGCAGGCCGACAGCCGATATTTCATCGCCATGGAACTGCTGGAGGGTCAGACTCTCAAGCAGCGAATCGGCAAGCACGCCCTTGAAATGGACGTGCTCATGGAGTTGGCCATCCAGATCGCAGACGCGCTTGAGGCGGCGCACTCCAAGGGCATCATTCACCGCGACATTAAGCCGGCAAATATTTTTGTTACCAACCGCAACCAGGCCAAGGTGCTGGATTTCGGCCTGGCGAAACAGACCCTTAAGGCGGAGGCCGTGTTGGGCGGGGTCACCGGCGGCTCGGAGGTGACGGTAGACGATGAAATGCTCACCAGTCCCGGATCAACCGTCGGGACCGTCGCCTACATGTCTCCCGAGCAGGCGCGCGGCAAAGACCTGGACACGCGCACCGACCTTTTCTCTTTCGGCGCCGTACTGTACGAGATGGCGACGGGCGCACTGCCCTTTCGCGGCGACACATCTCCCGTAATCTTTGAAGCGATCCTCAATCGTCCTCCGGTGTTGCCGGTGCGATTGAATCCTGATGTGCCATTGCAGCTGGAAGAAATCATCAACAAGCTGCTGGAGAAAGACCGCGACCTGCGCTACCAAAGCGCGGCCGAAGTGCGGGCGGACCTGAAGCGTTTGAAGCGCGACACGGACTCGGGGGCGATCGCCGCAGCCTCGAGCTCCGCCAATCTGCGGGCGCCGCGCGTCCGCAAGCCGGGCCGCAACTGGAACCTGAGCGTCATGACGCTGGTCGTGCTGGCTGTCCTCGGCATTGCCATGACGGTCTTCCTGCGCCGCACCCGGTCAGTGATGACGGAACGGGATTCGATTCTGGTCGCGGATTTTGTCAATACCACGGCTGATCCAGTTTTTGATGGCACGCTCAAAAAGGCGCTGGCGGTGGACCTGGGACAGTCGCCGTACTTAAATGTTTTTTCCGATCAAAAAGTAAGGCAGACTTTGCAGTTCATGGGACGCGCTCCGGATGAGCGCATCACCGGGGACGTCGGGCGTGAGATCTGCCAGCGTGTCGGCATCAAAGCCATGCTGAACGGTTCAATTGCCAACCTGGGCAGCCAGTACGTGATCACACTGGATGCAGTAAACGCGAGCACCGGAGAGTCGCTGGCTCGGGAAGAGGTACAGGCGTCGAACAAGGAATCGGTGCTGAACTCGCTGCACGACGCGGGTTCCAGCCTGCGCAAAAAGCTGGGAGAGTCGCTGGCCTCGGTGCAGAAGTACGACAAGCCGCTATCGGAAGCGACTACTTCGTCACTCGAAGCGCTGAAGGCGTTCAGCCTCGGTGACATGAAGCACCAGATGTTCAATGAGCTTGCCGCAATTCCGCTCTACCAGCAGGCGGTCGAACTGGACCCCAATTTCGCCATGGCCTACGCCCGCCTGGGCACGGTGTACAACAACCTGGGTCAAAGCGAGCTCGCGGAAACCAATCGGCAGAAGGCGTTTGAACTGCGCGACCGCGCCAGCGAACACGAAAAGCTTTACATCATGTCGCACTACTTCGTGGATTCCGGACAGCTCGACAAAGGCATCACTGCGCTCGAACTTTACAAGCAGACTTATCCCCGGGACGCCACTTCTTATAACAATCTCGCCGTGGTCTACATCCAGATGGGACAGTTCGAGAACGCGCTGGAGAACGCGCGCAAATCGGTGCAACTCGATCCCGACAGCGCGAGCGGATATTCGAACGTGGGTTTTGCCTACGCGGGTTTGAATCGCCTCGACGAAGCCAAGGCCACCTTCCAGGAAGCTTTGCAACACAAGGCAAGCGGAGCCATCATCCATTCCTCGCTGGCCACCATCGCGTGGTTGCAGGGCGACAAAGAAGGCACTGAGCGCGAGTTAGATGCAATGAAGAATGACCCCCAGGGCGAGTTTCAGATGATCGGAATTCGCGCGGCGATGGCTGCCAATGCCGGGCAACTTAATGCATCGCGGGACCTGGGAGGAAAGCAGAGAGACGCGGCCGGACGCCTCGGCTTCAAGGAAGCTGTAGCCACTGAATACTCGCAGGAAGCATTCAATGAAGCTACTTACCTGAACAAAACACGCGCCCTGGAAGATGTAGCGCAGGCGCTGAAGCTCTCCCAGTCTCCGAACGTTGTGCTCAATTGTGCGATGGCGTTGTCCATGGTGGGCGAAAACGCGCGAGCGGCGAAACTGGCGGACGATATCGCCCTGAAGCGCCCCTACGATACGCTGGTCCAATTCGTCGCGGTGCCGCTGGTAAAAGCACAGATTGAACTAAACCAAGGCAACGCGGGCAAAGCGATTGACTTGCTCGACAGTGCGCTGGTGTATGCGCGATCGAGCACGACCGTGCTCTACGTCCGCGGGAATGCATATCTCAAAGCGGGTCGCGGTAGTGATGCCGTTCAGGGATTTCAGCGCCTGCTTGATTTGAGGAGCTTGATCAATATTGATCCGATCATGCCGCTAGGCAAGGTTGGTCTGGCCCGCGCATATGTTCTGGCGGGCGACAAGGCACGGGCCCGCGTGGCTTATCAGGATTTTCTGGCAGTATGGAAAGACGCGGACAGCGATATTCCCCTGCTGCGCGAGGTCAAGGCGGAGTACTCCAAGCTGCAGTAGTTCGAACCGGAGAGGTGCATCCATTATTTTCCTCGCTTTCCCATTCCGCTAACAGTCTTCTATTGAGCGAGTCTAACTCTCGGTCGCAGGTGCATCTGGGAGGAAACTGCGTGATTGAGACCGCCGATCTTTTTCTCCGCAGGGTTGCTCTCGTCGCTCTTATGCCGGTCGTACTTTCTTGTTTCGTACAGTCTCAACCTCCGCCGTCGCCGCCGACCGTCATTAAACTCGGCGATTCGAGCGTGAACGGCTCATTCCTCAAACCCTACAAGAATGCGTGGAAGGTGGTTTATGCATTTCCGGGCAAAGAGCCGTTCCTGGTTGGCACCTGGACGGACGAGCTCGCAGCGGTGGAGATCAATGGTCGACACTTGCTCAAGCGAAGCCAGATGGCCGATTACGCCAAGTACAACATCGTGACCACATACGTGAACGTGTTTGATCCGAAAACCATGGCGCCGATCTCGATGGACTTCAACCGAAGCGACACTGGAGAATGGGCGCATCGTGATTTCGACGGGGCGTTGGTGAAGTATCGGCGGGGGAAGTCCGGTTATGACGCGAAGAATGAAGCCGGACAGCTTGAGCTGAAGGAACCGGTTTTCGACTATAACGGGGGGATGTACGGAGTATTGTTGGCGGCGCTCCCGCTTACGGAGGGTTTCAAAGCTACGTTTCCCACGCTCTCGGAAGACCGCGACGAGCTGGATTGGATCACGGTTGTGGTAGGCAAGGAAGAGCTGGTGGACGCGGGACCCGGCAAACAGCTAATGGCTTGGCCAATTGACACGGAGGGAAACTATGCCAACAAAAGCCACAGTATCTTCTGGGTCACGAAGGAAGCGCCATACGTCATCAAGTTGGTGACCACGATTCCAACCGGCAAGTGGGTGACAGTGACGATTAGCATGATTTGATCTTTGACCTGCCGATTCCTGCGGTCAAATTCCCGGAAACTATTCAGCAAGTTCTCGCGCTTTTCAGTCCGCCTTCGGGCCGGCGGGACGCCCGCGCTACCTATACATAACATCGCATGAATGATGCAGTGTTTATGCGGGTTTCGTACGATATCTCATAGCGGGAAAATCGTGCATGTCCCGTTTTCAATATTAGTTTCCCTCACAGAATTACAACTACAAGTGAACACGAGCTCTTACCACGTGCTGTTGTGGAATGTCAGTTGCTCCTATGCGTTACGAGTGTCACGTGCGGATAAAACGTAACGCGCAATGACATAGCGACCTCAACAGTCTTCAGTGAGTGTTTCGTTGTAACTGGAATTTCACACTTTTTGTTTGGGAGAGAATGTATGAATCGACGCACATCAATGTTAAAAGCGGCCGCGTTCGGCTTGGCTTTGCTCGGGCTCATCGCAGTAACCGCGAGCGGGGCTTTCGCCCAAGCCATCAGCGGCGCGCTGGTCGGGACCGTGGTGGATTCGTCGGGAGCAGCCGTTGCCGGCGCATCGGTGAATGCCACCAACCTGGGAACCGGAACCACGATCAACACCGCAACCAACGGCACCGGTGCATACCGTCTGGAAAATCTGCCGGTGGGCACCTATAGAATCACAGTCAACGCGTCGGGATTTCGTCCCATAGTGCAAGAGGTAGACGTTGTCCTGAACAAGACCGGAACTTTGAACGCGACACTCACGCCGGGCGCGACCAGCGAGACCATCGAAGTCTCCGGGGTCGCTGCGACCATCGACACCTCCTCGGCGCAAATTCAGACCAACTATGACACGCGCTTTTCTCAGGACCTGGGCCTCACTGCTACCGGAGGAACCGGCGCAGGTGTGTTGAATCTTTCTCTGCTGAGTCCCGGAGTAACGCAGTCGAGTTCGCTGGGAATCGGAGTCGGACCTTCGGTGGGAGGCCAGCGTCCCTACAACAATAACTTCACAGTCGAGGGCGTCGACAACAATAACAAGGCTGTGACCGGCAACTTGATCACAGTTCCAAACGACGCCGTAGAAAACTTCTCATTGCTGGCCAACCAGTTCGACACCGAGTTCGGTCACTCCTCCGGCGGACAGTTCAATACGACCATCAGGAGCGGGACGAACGGCTTTCACGGTTCACTCTACGAGTACTTCAGGAATCGCAACCTGAATGCAGTGGACAACGCTTTCGTGCTGCAGGGTTTGACGTCCAACCCGCGCTTTGACAGCAACCGCTATGGCGCCACGTTTGGCGGTCCGATCATCAAAAACAAATTGTTCTTCTTCACCAATTTTGAGCGCCAGGGCATTTCGCTGACCGCCACCTCGGGCGGCCAGGTATTAACGCCTACGGCGGGCGGCTTGGCGGCGATCGCTACCGATCCGGGCCTCAGCGCCACCAACTTTGGAGTATTCAAGCAATTTGTTCCCGTGGCGGCCACCGCGAGCGACTGTCTCCCGTACTCGACGGCACCGGCCAGCGGTGCATGCGCGGCTGGGACGGTCCCGATCGGTGCGGTGTCGGTCGCAAATCCCGCATTCCAGAACTACACGAACTACGTTCAGAGTGTCGACTACAACATCTCTGCCCGCGATCAGCTGCGCGGCCGCTACATTTACAACAAGGTGGACAAAGTCGACCAGGCCGCAAACCTGTCGGCCTTCTACACCATCGAGCCTTTCCGGTTTCACCTCTTTACTCTCGGGGAGTATCACACCTTCTCTCCATCGGTCATCAACGAATTCCGTGTAGGCTTCAATCGCTATTTCAACACCCTGCCTGACGGAAACTTCGCCTACCCCGGGTTGGATGCCTTCCCCAACCTGATCCTGCTGGACCTGGGTGGCAACGGCCTTCAAATCGGGCCCGATTCCCAGGCTCCACAGTTCACCATTCAGAACCTCTACCAGGGCGTCGACAACCTGAGCTGGACAAAGGGCGCTCACACACTGAAGTTCGGAGGCGAATATCGCTGGTACATTTCGCCGCAGAGCTTCACCCAACGCCAGCGCGGTGACTACAACTACAACTCCACGCAGCTCTTTCTGGAAGACTTTTCGCCGGACAACTTTGGTGAACGCAGTGCTGGCTCAGTCACCTACTACGGTAACCAGAAGGCGGTTTACTGGTACGCGAACGACAACTGGAAAGTGAACAACCACCTGACGTTGAATCTGGGAATTCGTTACGAGTACACCACGGTTTCCACCAGCGAGTCGCAGCAAACGCTGAATGCCATATCCAATACGCCGAGCATCATCGTGCCGGGCTCGGTGAACCAGCCCCTGTTGTTCGACGCGCCGCGGGCTCCCAAGAACAACTGGGCTCCTCGCGTTGGTTTCGCCTTCTCGCCGGGAAGCAATGGCACCACCTCGATTCGCGGCGGCTTCGGTTTGGCCTACGATGTGCTTTACGACAACATCGGGATCCTGGCAGTGCCTCCACAGATCGGCGCAACCCATGACGTTCCCGACCTAAACACGCCGACACCGGGATTTCTGGCGGGTGGAGGCTTGCCTGGAGGCGGGTCGGGCATTCAGGTTCTCGACAATGACACGGCCCGCGCTCAAACCTCGAACTGGATACCACCTAACGTGAAGGACCCGTATTCCATCAACTGGAATCTCGGGGTGCAGCATTCCTTCGGCAAGGACTTCACCGCAGAGGTTCGTTACGTCGGAACTCGCGGCATCCATCTGAATGTACAAAACAGAATCAACCGCAGGTCGTTGGTTTCTGACCAGGCCTTCTTGCCGACTTTCCTGCAGCAGCCTTCGCAGGCTGAGTTGGACGGTCTTACAAATACGCTGGCTGGCCTAAAGGCTCCGGGCTCGTTCATACCCGAGTTCGACAATGCTGGATTTGGCCCGACAAGGACCGGGGTGGGCTCGAACATCGTCGCAGATTCGCCCAACGGCTATTCCATCTATCACGGGCTGCAGACGCAACTCAACCGGCGTTTCAGCAACGGGTTGATGTTCCAGGCTGCCTACACCTACAGCCGCACCATTGACAACAGCACGGCTGATTTCTTTTCCACCAGCCTCACGCCTCGCCGTCCGCAGGACTTCCAGGACTGGGACGCCGAGCGGTCTGTATCTCCCCTGTCACGAACCCACCGCTTCACCCTGGCGGCGGTTTACGATTTGCCTTACTTCAAGCATGGCAACTGGCTCATGAGGAATATCGTAGGAAACTGGGGCTTCAGCCCGGTCTACACCTACGAGTCTCCGCAGTGGGCAACGGTACAGTCAGCCACGGATTCCAACTTGAACGGCGACTCAGCTGGGGATCGGGTAGTGTTTAACTCCAAAGGAGTCGCGGGGACAGGCAGTGGCGTAACTCCGCTGCTCAACACCGCCGGCGCAACGGTGGGCTACCTTGCCAACAATCCCAATGCCCAGTACATCGTCGCGGGCCCTGGTGCTTTGGCGACCAGTGGTCGGAACACCCTGGCGACAGATCCGACCAACGATTTCTCACTCGCTACCTATAAAGACATCAACATCGGTGAGCGATTCAGATTCCGTATCGGGGCGCAATTCGCCAATATCCTCAACCACCCGCAGTACATTCCCGGCAGCAATCCTGGGCAGGGACTGGGAGTGAATGACGTTACTTCATTCATCACCGGCCCGAACAGCACCAGCTATTTGAACTACCTGACGCCTGGCAATTCCATCTTCAATAATCCGAAGGCGGTATTTGCCAGCAACGCTCGCACTATCGGACTCGTGGCGAAAATCACTTTCTAGCCACGAGCACAAAGCAACTCTACGGGGCCCTTCGGGGCCCCTTTTTTTTGCCTTGTGTGGCGCGGGCGCCCTCGCCCGCGAAAAGTGAAATTTAAGTCAAAGTCAAAAGCCGCGGGCGGGGGCGCCCGCGCCACACAACCACTATGAAAAACCCACTCATTTGCAAACTGCGCGAATGAGTGGGCTTTCAGCTTTCCACTTACTTCTGCTCTGCCGGTAGTGGCATCAGCAAGCTGGCTTTATCGCCCAGGACGGTTTGTGGCAGCTGACCGTTCCAACGATCGACCAGCGCCCGTTGATTTTCGAGGCGCTTCCACGCCAGCAGTTGCGTAGTGATTGAAGCCTGGCGCAAACGGTTGGCCTCCGCTTCGCCACGTGCGCGTTCGATCTGGCTGGTGGCTTCGCCACGCGCCCGCTCGACCTGGCTCCGGGCTTCGCCTTCCGCTTCCGCCACATTCTTTGCCATTTCCGCCTGCGTGACCGCTAACTGATTGCGGGCACGTTCGGCTTCGGTAATGGCTTGCGTCTTCTGCGTGATCGCCTGCTCGATCGCGGCAGTAAAGCGGGGCTTGCCGATAAATCCAAACTGCTGTATCTCCACCCCTACCGGCGCCAGTTGCGCCTGGACGCGCTCGCGCGATTCATGCAGGAACCGCGCCTTGTTCTCGCCATAGATGTCCTCCAGCGTGTAGACCGAAGCCACCTCATTGAGCGAATTGCGCACGATGTCCTTCAAAATTCCGTGCGTAAATCTGTCCAGATCGTCGGTGCGATACTTCACATAGAAGGACGGCACCCTGGTTGAGTCAATCGCATAGGACAGTGAAACGTCAGCCCGCACCTCCTGTCCTTCTTTGCTGTTGAACACCAGTTCTTCGTTCACGGGACGGCCTTCGTTCGTGTCCGCTGTCCACTTGACCGTCTGCACGAAAGTGGGGAACTCGATGATCTGAGTCTTCAGCGGCGAATAGAACACCCAACCGGTGCGAACCGGTATGTCCTGCGCCCCGCGCTGGCTGCCCGCAAGATTCACCTCCACTCCTACATACCCTGCGCCAATGCGGGTGACGCGCACTATGCTGGTCAACAAAATCACGGCGACGAACAACGCTCCGCCGAACAACGCGACCCGGAACCAGGTGCCGCCACCGCGGAATTCATCTCCCTTGCGAACATCGTGATTGTTGAAAATTGAAGTGGTCATACACTTCTCCATCTGCGCACGAAAACAGCGCACGTGCGCGCGCTATGCCGGTTGTAGTTTCAGTTTTGTGACTGAGGTCCGGACGTTAATTGCGGCTGATGCGTCTGAGTAGCTGCGGCCGCCATATAGCCGCTATCAGGGAAGGGACAGCAACCAGCAGCAGGAGGACCGCAATCACTCCACTCCAGAGCCACAGGTCGCTGGGTTGGTTCATCCAGCCAAGAAAGCGGCTGAACGCGGCAACAGCCAGCAGCAAAACCAGCACTGTCAGCGCCAGCTTAAATCTGCTTTTCATGTGCTGCCTCTTTCGACTACGGCTGAATAGATGACCCAGGCACCCGGACGGCGCGGAATTATAAGTGGCGTGTTATCAATCAACAGCGGGGAGTAAAAACCTTCTCTGGACTTAATCGCAGAAATCGTAGTCCCACCGGGTGCCCCGTCCAAGCTCCGCTTGGGCGGGAGTTTTCCTGTCTAGGGAGCTTATTGTCCGGATGCTCATCGGCGCTCTAAAACCCCCACCCTTTCGCACAAAACGCGAAAGAGTGGGGCACCCTCTGGGTTCGAGGTGGATTGATGCGCTATTGCAGTAATACGACCAGGATGCGGCCGTCGGAGTGGTATCCGCCGCCGGTGGCGTTTTTGGCCCCCTGCACCGGATCCGGCGGCAAATAGTAGTAAAGGCTCTTCACCTTGCCCGAGGCCTGTAAGGTCTGGCCGATATTGTCGCGCTCGCCGTCGACCGAGGGATCAATCTTGTGGGTCACTTTTCCGTTGCGCTGGTCCTTCTCAAAACCGATGTCGTGGGTGCCGGCCCCCGCCCACATAGGTTGTCCGTTCCACGTGGCCGGGGCCTTCCAGATCCGGAAGTGATGGCGGCTGGCTACGACCGAGTATGCCTGGGCTAGTTCATAACCGTAATCCTGCTTGCGCCCGAACAGATAAAGCGTGCTCATGGGCATCTGCAGATAATCTTTCTTCTGATAAGTCTCGAGAACCGCTTTCAGGACTGCTTCCTTGTTGTCAGTGTCGGCAATGCGCCAGCTGGCGGCGTCCAGCGCGTCCTTGACCTGCTGCTCGGAGCCGACCAGGACAAAGTTCACCATGTCGCCCTGATTCTGGAACTCGTCGTTCACCCGCCGCGGCAGACCATCGATGTTTTTCTCCAACCCGGAATCCAGCTTGCCCGAAGAAAGCTTCAGTGCCACGGGGGTTGTAGTTGACGCGGCCGGAGCAGAAGCCGGGGCGACCACATCGCTTCCGGCGGGCACGGCTGATGAAGAAGCGGTGGAAGGCGTTGCGCCGGTGCCGAATTGTCCCGCCATAAATACCTGGGCGGCGCTGGCCAGCTTCGACTTGATGTCCTGCGCTGGCGCTGCTGTTGTTGAAGCTGCGGGCGTCGACGCAGTCGAGGACGAAGTGGAGGCCGGAGAACTCGCGGTCAGCGAGCTGCCGGCCGCGGGCGCTGCCGAATTGGCCGCAGGAGCAATGTGTACCTTGACGGTGAAGCTGCCGCTACAAGGTGGCGCTCCAGCCGTGTTCACTCCCAGAAACAGGTGACCTGGTTGATCGGCTTTGAGCTGCTTGCCGCTACCGACCAGGACAGGCACCCCTTGCGCCTGCAGCCTTGCGATCAACGCTCCGGCTGGAGCAGAAACCACGGGAAGGCCGGCACCGGGGCCACCGCTCACTCCCGCCGGATCGCAGGTCTCGCCGGAGCTGGAGTTGATCTGTAATGCGTCTCCCGCTTGCAGGTCTACGCCGGTGTCTGTCCAGGGTTGCGTGGTTGAAATGGTGAAGGAATAGTCTCGTCCGGCGGTTGCGACGTGGAACTGGGCCGAAGCAGGGAGGATGAAACGCCAGCAGCACAAATCCGCCGGCCATCAGGGAAAGGGACTTCATGGCAAACTCCGCGTCGGTCGCTGCAAGCGACGCTGGGGAAATTTTATCTATTATCGCGGAGGGAGTCGAATGGGGTGGGAGTTTCGTAGCGCCGCCGTCCCGGCGGCTGTGGTGGCGGCGTCCCGCCCGCCGCGCCGAGGGCGAGACGCCCTCGGGACAGCCGGCAAGATGCCGGCGCTACTAGCGTCGGCGCTACCAGTCTCTGCTACCGGGCCAGCGCTGGTTCCAGTTGGCCTGACTTCAGGCTCTCGTAGCGCTTGTTGATTTCGTCCCAGTTGACTACGTTCCACCACGCCGCCAGGTATTCAGGACGGCGATTGTTGTACTTGAGGTAGTAGGCATGTTCCCAAACGTCATTGCCGAAAATGGGGAACAGGCCCTGCGAGATCGGGTTGTCCTGATTGGGAGTGCTGAGAATCTGCACTTCGCCGCTCTTCTTGCCGGCCAGCCACGCCCATCCGCTACCGAACTGCTTGACTCCGGCGTCGTTGAACTTGGTCTGAAAATCCTTGAAGCTGCCGAAAGATTTCTGGATGGCCTCAGCAATGGGGCCGCTGGGATCGCCGCCGCCTTTGGGCTTCATGATCTTCCAGAACATGCTGTGGTTGACGTGACCGCCGCCGTTGTTGCGCACGGCGCCGCGGATATCTTCGGGCAGAGCGTTGAGGTCGCGAATCAAATCTTCCGCACTCTTGGATTGCAGATTGGGATACTTCTCGAGCGCCGCGTTCAGGTTCTTCACGTAAGCCGCGTGATGCATGTCATGGTGCAGCTTCATGGTGGCGGTGTCGATGGTGGGTTCAAGAGCGGAATAGTCGTAGGGCAAGGGGGGTAGTTCAAAAGCCATATATTTTTCTCCTCTATAACAGTCTCAGATGATGGTATCGCGACTGGCGATTCAGCGGGAAAATCTGTTTGTTTTCGACGGGTAGAGATGGCCCGGACCGGGAGCGGGTTGCTTGTGGAAAACCTACCCCAAAAGACGCCACGGATTTTCACTGATCTTCACGGATCAGCCCCTTGATCTTTGATCTTTCTAGTATTTGGGGTTTTATCCGTGTGAATCCGCGAAAATCCGTGGCCCGGTCTTACTGGCTGAGGATACGCTGCAATTGCTGCGGATCGGTGGCGTAGCTCAATCCGACTTCCGAGTCTACGACTCCTGCGCGGACCAGTTTTTCGATTTCCTGATCGAAGCTGCATGTGCCTTCGGAGGTGCTGTTCCTGATGGCATCCAGCAGATTGGCGCCCGCGGGGTCCTCGCAATCTAGGTAATGCGCGGTGCGCGGAGTGTTCTTGAAAACTTCCAGGACGGCCACCCGGCCGCCGCTCTTCCGGGGAATCAGTTGTTGCGAAATCACATAGCGAATTGTCTTGGCCAGCCGGCTGCGCACCGATGACTGCTCCATGGTCGGGAACGCAGCCACGATGCGTTCTAAAGTCTTAGCGGCATTCGGAGCATTCAGGCTGGAAAGAACGAGGTGCCCGGTTTCGGCCGCCTCCAGGACCATTTCCATGGTTTCACAATCGCGCAATTCGCCCACCAGGATCACTTTGGGCGCTTGCCGCAATGCCGCTCTCATGGCCATGGCGAAGTTCGGTGTGTCACTGTGCAGTTCGCGTTGATGGATGGTGGACTGCTTGTGATTGTGCAGAAACTCGATGGGATCTTCGATGGTGATGATATGGCAGACCTGCTTTTCATTGATGCGATCCAGCAGCGCCGCCAGCGTGGAAGACTTCCCCGATCCGCGTGCCCCCGTCACCAGAACAATGCCGTCCCTGAGACCTGCAATTTCCCCCAGTTGAGGCGGCAAGCCCAGGGCGGAGAATTCGGGAATCGCGGTGGGAATCACCCGCATGACCACAGCGCAACTGCCGCGCTGGATGAAAACGTTCACCCGGAAGCGGGCCAGACCCGCGCAGGCCGAAGGAGATGTCGCAAGACCCCTGCTCACGCAGGATGTTGATGGCCTGCTTGTTGTCGCCGATGAGGTCGGAGGCGATGCGGCGGGTATCATCGGCGGTGAGCACGCGCAATCCCGGACCCTGGACCACCATCAGTTGCCCATAGATTTCCACCTGGGGTGGACGCCCCGGCGAGAAAATCAGGTCGCTCACCTTGTCACTGGCGCGCAACATTGCCGCCAGCAAGGCGTGTGTAGCCGCGGCGCCCGAGTGCGATGACGGCTCGAGTGTGACCTGAAGCGGTGCTATGCCTGGTGCTGCCATTTAATTTTGTCCAGGAAGTAGGGCCCGGTTGGAGGAGGGCTTCCGGCGATCTCGTTCAAATGTAGCGAAAACAATGGCGGCATTCTACGAAGAACGACATGTACATAGACCTTGGTAATGGAGGGTTGCGAAATGTAGGCGCGAGCGCCGCCGCTCGTGCGGCAGCATTCCGGTCGGTGCTGTCCGAGGAGCGCTTCTAGCGCGGTGCAACCGCACAATATTTCGGCGTTCGTGGCACTGCTGCCCGAGCGGGGCGCTCGCGCCTACATTAAAAAAGGGCAGCCCTGGGGCTGCCCTCGAACTGAGTTGAAATCTACTGCTACTTCTTTGTTGGCGCGGCTTTCTTTGACTTGCCGTAGCTGGTCTCGATGCTGCTTCCGATATACGTCAGCATGCTCTTGGCACCATCAGCGAACTGCCCGGTGGGCTGCAATTCGAGATATTTGTTCAACGCTTCTTCGGTGCCGGGGGCGGGAATCACCTTGCCAGTCTTGGGATCAGTGGTGGCTTTGTTGATCAGGTTCACGCCCTTCTGATAGTAGGCATCCGCTTTGGTCGGATCGGCGGCGATTGCTTTATCGAACGCCGCATTGGCCGCGTCCACCTTTCCAACGTTGGTCAACACAGCTCCCTGGTTGTAGTAGTACTGCGCGGCGCCGGCGGGATTCTGCTGGGCTGCCAGGTCATAAGACTTCACTGCCTCATCGAGTTGACCCGACCGGGCTTCGGCCTGGCCCAGATTGTTGTAGTAGGCGGCCAGAACCTTGGGATCATCGGGCTTTGCACCCGCTGCCATGTTTGTCTTTTTGAGTTCGATCGCCTTCTGGTAATCGGTGACGGCATCGGCGTACCGCTTCTGCCTCTCCGCCGTGTCGGTCTGCTTGGGACCTGCGCCGAGATTGGCATCGCCCAGACGCGCCCAGAGCAGGTCGCGCGTGGGATCGGTCTGCGTGGCTTCATTCAAAGTGGTGACAGCAGTGTCGTAATCCCCACTTTGTATGGCCTGATTGGCGATGGCAAGCTTCTCGTTCAAGGCCTTCACCGTGTTCGTTTCTTTGGCAGCCTTGGCTTGCTGCTCTTGCATGGCCTTCAATTGTTCCGGGCTGATACCCTTCTCCAGCGGCTGCTTCAGCCTGCGCTTTCTTCAGATCGAAATCGAGGTTGGCTTCATCCATTCCCACCGGAAAACCGGCAACCTGATCCAGTTGCTTGCCGTCCTGTGTGAGCGTGACCTTGTACTTGCCGGGTTCGATGCCCAGAGAAAAGTATTCGCCCTTCTTGTTGGTCTTGAGGTTGTACTTGCGCCCGTTGTCAGTGTTCATCCATTCGAGGTTGGCGCCCACGATCGGAGTTCCAGTCGCGTCCTTGCAGACGCCCTTCACCGACCCTGTGGCCTGGGCGAACACCGGGGGTACGCACAGTGCTGCCACTGCCACCACCAGCACAACAATTAGCAAACGTTGCTTCATTTTTGGCCTCCCGGCTCACAAAACTTGATTGCTATTTGACATTAAATTTCCCAGAACCGGCTTCCGGGCCGGCGCGGCCTTAAGCTCTCTGCGCCAGCGCCACGTAAGGAATCGGATCTGTGCTGCCTGCGTCCGCAAAGGCCCGCAAGCGCAGAACACAACTGTCACAAACGCCGCAGGCGCTGTCCTCCCGGCTGTAGCACGACCAAGTTAAATCGAAGGGCGCGCCCAGTTCAAGGCCCTGGCGCACAATTTCGGACTTGCGCAGATGGATCAATGGCGTAATGATTTCGATCCGGCCATCTTTGGTGCCGAGCTTTATCACCTGTTGAAAGCCTCGTAGTATGCCGGACGGCAATCAGGATACCCCGAACTGTCCTGCTCCACCGCGCCAATGTAAATCTGGCCAGCCCCCAGCACTTCCGCCCAGCTCACCGCGACCGAGAGGAAATGGGCGTTGCGGAAGGGCACATAGGTTACCGGAATGTCCTGTACCGTACTTTGGACATCCAAACTATGAAGACCCATCGCATGCGATTCGGGAACACCGATGTTGCGATCGGTCAGTGCCGACCCGCCAATCGCGGCGAGCGCCTCATTCCTCACCAGCAGCCGGTCTCGTATGCCCAGGCGATCGCAAATGGCGAAGAATGCCTGGCGCTCGCGTTCTTCGGTTCGCTGTCCATAGCTGACGTGGAGCGCGGCCGCGTCGTGATCACGTACCGCCAGCGCCGCGCAGACACAGGAGTCCATGCCGCCACTCAGGAGAACCACCGCGCGTTGTGCGTCCTTCACCATAATTTAGATGTCATTTCGAACCGAAGCGCCGTCCACGGCGACGCAAAGTAGCGCCGGCGTCCGCCGGCTGTCGGAGTAGCGCGCTGCGCTACTAAACCCCTTTCATCGCTGGATCCCATACAAACTTATGGATTTGCAGCGAGAGCCGAGCCGGCACATTGTCCGCGAGCATCCATTCCGCCAGTTCGCGCGGATCCAGCAGGCAACCGGAGGCATCCCGTGCACCCGTGGCTTGCTTGCTGAAAGCGGGTGAGAATAGCACCGCATTTACGCGCTCGCTGAGTTGGTGGGCCGACACAAAGTCGCGCGCAAATTCGTAGTCAATGCGATCACTCAGCACGAACTTGACCTCGTCCTCGACGATTCAGCCAGTCGAGATTCTCCATGTGAAAAGTGTCGGGCTCGCCCGAGTGCGGACATTTTACATCCACGATCTTGATGACCCGCCGGGGCACCCGCTCCAGAGGACGCTCGCCGCTGGTCTCGATCAAAACGGTGTACCCGGCGTCGAGAAGGCGCTGCATCAGCGGCACCACTTCACGTTCCTGCAGCATGGGCTCGCCACCGGTGATCTCCACCAGGCCGCGACCCGGACTCAACCGCTCGACTTCTTTGACAACTTCTTCCAGTGTTCGACGGTGGCCGCCGGTGAACGTATATTCGCTGTCGCACCAGGAACAACGCAGATTACATCCCGTAAGCCGGACAAAGACGCAAGGCAGCCCGGCGTATGTGGACTCGCCCTGGATCGACTTGTAGATCTCGGTAATCTGCATGACGGAGGAGGTCCCAGACCCCAGATTTCAGTTTCAGGTTCTCAGATCTCAGTTGCGTTTGGTTTACTCCGAGTAGGTTGCGGTGGTCACATCGGTCTCGAACACGGTGACGTTCTTTACTCGCACCCGGCCCTGGGTGACGCGATCCAGATTCATGTTGGTCTCATCGTAGAAATACTTGGCCAGATTCTCAGCCGATGGATTCAGCACCTTGAAGGGATCCAGATCGTTGATCATCTGGTGGTCCAGTCGGTCGATGACCGGTTTCATGGCTTCTTTCAGCTCCCTGAAATCGAGCAACAGGCCGGCCTTGTCGAGTTCCTTGCCGGCAAGAGTCACCCGCACCTTGTAGTTGTGGCCGTGCGGGTTCTCGCACTTGCCCTTGTAGTTGCGCAGGTAGTGTCCCGCGGCAAACGAATCTTCGACCGTGACCTCGTACATGAATCCTCTTGGCGGGCGGTCGAATACGGACCGCACCGCAGCGCGTGGTCTAACCCCCTATTTTACCCCGATACTGATCATGTGGGGCGGGCGCCCTCGCCCGCCGCCTTTTAATTTGATGTTGGTTTGGGATGGGTCAGTTTCAATGGTAAAAGTCA
Organism: Terriglobia bacterium; assembly: GCA_963812835.1. Classification (GTDB taxonomy): domain Bacteria; phylum Acidobacteriota; class Terriglobia; order Terriglobales; family Acidobacteriaceae; genus JAIQFF01. The sequence goes on along the minus strand of CAWEWN010000002.1, from coordinate 1,232,700 downwards.
AACGCGGCGGGCGAGGGCGCCCGCCCCACACATTCGCTTATCTGACTCCAAAGAACTCTTCCACCTGCTTAATGTCCGTCGTCCTGCGATAGGGCGGCAGGCTCTCCACAAACACCTTCCCGTATTGCTTCTTCAAAATACGGTTGTCGAGCAGGACCAGCAGACCGCGATCGTGGAGCGAACGAATCAGCCGTCCGAAGCCCTGTTTCAGCGTGATAACCGCCGCCGGCACCTGGTACTGGAAGAAGGCGTTGCCACCTTCGGCGTCGATCGACTTCACTCGCGCCGCCACCACTGGGTCGCTCGGCACTGCAAACGGCAGGCGGTCGATGATCACGCAACTTAGCTGTTCGCCTTGGACGTCGACGCCCTGCCAGAACGACGAGGTGGCGAACAGAACGGCATGAGGAGTTAGCCGGAACTCTTCCAGCAGCGCTGTCTTCGGCGCGTCGCCCTGCAACAACATGGGAAATTCCAGTTCGCCGAGCAGCCGCTGATAGACATCGTTCATCTGCGCGTAGCTGGTGAACAGGACGAATGCCCGGCCGCGGGAAATCTCGAGCAGCCGCCGGATGCGATCGGCTGCTTTGGCCGTGAATTGCGGGGTGCGAGGATCGGGAAGGTCGGGAGGCACATAGAACAGCGCCTGATTTTGATAGTCGAAATGCGAAGGCAGAACAGCTTCGCGGGCGTGCTCCAGGCCCAAGCCGCTGGCGCATGTAATCGAAACTGCCGCCCACGGCCAGCGTCGCCGAGGTCAGCACCGCGCATTCCAGTTTGTCGAACAGGCAAGTCTTCAGGATTGGCGCCACATCAATCGGCGTGGCCTGAAGGAAAACGTTCTGCTTGTCGCGTCCGCCGCGCCGACGTTCGATCCAGAAGACAGTGTTACGGTCTTCGGATTCCATCAGGAAACCAAGCTGCACCTGCAACTCCTGAGTGCGCCGGGCGAAGTTGAAAACTTCTTCCGGCTTGGATGGCAGGTTCTCAAGCTCGGAACCCAACCGGGTAAGTGCCTGCTGCAATCCCAGGAATTCATCGCCGTTTTCTTCCATGAACTCGCGCCGGCTTTCGAAGGCGAAACGGCCATCGCCCTGGGGCAACAGGGCAAAGAAAAACATCGCCCGCTCGCGCAGGCTCTTCAATGCTCCCGAGAGCGAAGCTGACAGCATGTGATTGCGTTGCAGCGAGACCTCGACATCTCGGCACAGCTCTTCAAATCTGCCGTTACTGACCGAAACACCGAAATAGCTTCCAGCAACATCTTCGAGCTCGTGACCTTCGTCGAAGATCACGGCCCCGGCCTCGGGCAGAATTCCAGCATCGGGCGCGTACTCGGCCTGCTGCTTGATCGAGAGATCGGCAAAGAACAGGTGATGATTGACGATGATGATGTCGCTTTCCATCGCTTTGCGATGCATTTCGGTGATGAAGCAGCGGTCCCAGGCGCTGCATTTCTGCCCCAGACAAGTGTCGGAGCGGGCGTCAATCTTGTGCCAGAGCGCGCTGGCTTCAGGGAAGCGATGCGAGTTCGGCACGGTCTCCAGTATTCGTTACCTTCTCCCACGCGGCGATAGCGCGGTAGTGCTCGATCTCCTCCAGTCCGCTGAGCACGGGCTGGTCGGTAAGGTCGTAGAGCTTCTTCCGGCACAGATAGTTGTTGCGCCCCTTCATGTAACAGACCTTCAGCTTGCCTTCGCCGTTGGGAAAAAGCGCTTGTTCGAGAAAAGGGATATCCTTATGGAAGAGCTGTTCCTGAAGATTCTTGGTTCCGGTGGAAATGATGACCCGCTTGCCGGAACGAATGACGGGCACCAGGTAGGCCAGCGTCTTGCCCGTTCCAGTGCCGGCTTCGACGATCAAGTGACGCTTTTCTTCCAGCGCCTGCTCGACGGCTTGCGCCATCTGCAGCTGTCCGCGGCGAAATTCGTAGGCGGGATGGGTGCGCGAAAGCACTCCGCCCGGAGCGAAGAACTGGTAGAGCGAGACATCGCGTTTCTTCGTGTCGGAGGCGGGAGGCACAAAGTCACTATAATGTGGGGCGGACACTCTTGTCCGCCGCTTTTGAATTTGATTTTGGGGTTTGGTGGCTGATCGACTAACACCCAAATCAAAGTCAAAGGCGGCGGACAAGCCTGCCCTGAGCGAAGTCGAAGGGAGTGTCCGCCCCACACACGTACAAATCTTATGACCCATCCAACTTTGAGTTCGCCGTCGGTTACGGCCGGCATTCCGACTATCGCTATCGTGGGGCGTCCTAACGTCGGGAAATCTACGCTTTTCAATCGCCTGGTAGGCTCGCGCCGCGCCATTGTCGGCGACGAGCCCGGCATCACGCGCGACCGTCTCTATGGCGAGTCGGAATGGCGCGGACGCCATCTTCGTATCGTGGATACGGGCGGCATTCTGCCCGAAGACAAAGACTTCATTCCCGCGGAAATTTTCCGCCAGGCGAAAGTCGCCCTGGTGGAGGCGGACGCCGTCATCATGGTAGTGGACGGCCGCACCGAGATGGCGTCTCCGGACATCGAACTGGCCCGCCAACTGATTCGCTCCGGCAAGCCGCTCTTTCTCGCCGTCAACAAAGTCGACACTGACAAGCAGCAGAGCCTTACCGATGAGTTTCATCGTCTCGGAATCCGCAAGGTGTTTCCGATCTCGGCTGAAAATGCTCGCGGACTGGATGACCTGCTGGATGCCATCCTGGAAATATTGCCACTACACAACCAGCTAACCACAGAGGACACGGAGGACGCAGAGGAAAACCCCGAATCTCAAGTGGCTGAGTCGCACGAAACCAAGGTTGCGATCATCGGGCATCCCAATGTGGGCAAATCCACGTTGCTGAACCGGCTGACCGGGGCCGAGCGTTCAATCGTCTCGCCGATCCCGGGAACGACGCGCGACGCGGTTGATGAGATCGTCGAACACGACGGCAGGACGCTTTCGCTTCATTGATACTGCCGGAATCCGACGCAAGGGCAAGACGCACCTGATGGCGGAAAAGCTCTCGGTCGTCATGGCGCGCAAGCATTTGGAGGCCGCTGACATTGCGCTGCTGGTGATTGACGCGACCGAAGGCGTGAGCCAACTCGATGCCGCCATCGCGGGATACGCTCACGAGAGCGGCCGCTCCATGATCATCATCGTGAACAAGTGGGACCTGGTGGTCAGCGGCAAAGAGCGGACGGGCCGGCAGACGAAATCCTCGCGCATGCAGGAGAACAAGCGCCCGGCCGATCGCATCGCCTACGAAGAAAGATTGCGGGACTCGCTGAAGTTTCTCAGCTATGCGCCGATCCTGTTCGTCTCCGCTTCAACCGGAAAAGGCACCGAGAAAATATTTCCCACGCTGGAAGAAGTCGCCACCGAACGCCGCAAGCGCATCGGAACCGGCGAAATGAACCGCTTCCTCAAGCACGTTGACTTCGAACGCGCCTCGGTTCCCGCACGGCAGCAGGTCAGGATTTACTACATGACCCAGGCCGCGGTCGGACCGCCGACTTTCGTGATCTTCACCGATCGCAAAGTAAAACTGCACTTCGCCTACCAGCGCTTCCTGGAAAACCAGATTCGCAAAGCCTTCGGATTCGTGGGCACTCCGATCTGGATCAAGAACCGCGCCCGGGACTAGGGCGTGGCCCATCAGACGATCGGCTCAGGCGTTGGCAACAGCGGCGGAGGATCTGGTGGCGGAGGCGGAGAAATCACAGGTGGCGGCGCCGGATGCAGCAGCGCGTCCAGCGCGGGATAACGCGAGGCGAAGAAATAGATGGAGTACGCCGGAAAGAACACCACGGCCGGCACCGAGATCAGAGAAATCACATACAACAACGAGAAAATCGCAATGCTTCCCGCCACGACCGCGATCGTGATGGTGTAAAGGTTCCAGGTCAGTCCGGCCGCCATGCCTCCGATCACTGCAACTGCGCCCAGTCCGCCGATCGGAATGAGAAACAGCAGCATGACGATGGCAGAAACAATGCCGAGTATGATCGCCGCGCCGATCGCCATCACAATCTTCATTCCAATGTACGCCGCGTAACCTCCCTTCTCCTGTTTGATCTGGGGCCACAGCCGTCGCCAGCCCTCGATGGCGCCGATATCTTCCATCGCCATTTGTGGGACGACAAAATCCTTGGTCATCACGTGAATCAGAAGTTGGACCACCACAAAAAGCAGAAACACAAAAAACAGGGCCATGCCGCCGAGAATAAGCGGGATCATGTGCTCCTTGGGATTTTTGAGCCATCCCACCACGAAAGCAAAGCCTGCGGGAATTCCAACCAGGATGGTCAACATGACGATCGAGGCCACGGCCAGCAGTATCTGCCAAATAAAGAACCGCCGTCCCGGACCCTGCCGCCGGCTCCAGCTATGCCAGATGCGGCAATCTTTTGCCACAACGCTGTCGAAGAGAACGAAGCGCATCACGCTGTTCACATAAAGAAATAACACCAGCAGAACCAACCCGGTGACGACCAGCACCGCGATCAACGAAGCGTAGACCATGGGATTGACCGAAGGCAGGGCAGCAAAGAGGTGCTGAGAATTATTGGGGCGGCTAGGCATCTGAAAGCTGCCGGGATTGCAGCCTCCACCACCCGACCCCATCTCTCCGGCGAGGAGGCCGACCAGCCCCAGTTTGGCCCACTGGCTGGCCCGGAACGGCTTTGTCAGTTGCTGCCGGGCATGCTCGAAAGCCGGAGAAATCGCATCCACGGCGGAAAGCGGCAAAATGCACCTCAGGAGATTGCGGTTCGCTGCAAGGTACTGCGAAGCGAGACGAACGTCAAGTTAGGAAAGGTGTGGGCGCCCCATGGTCGCACGAAGGTGTCACATCAGGCTGTCATCCTGAGCGCAGTCTACCGTCCGGCGAAGCCCGGACGGTAGCAAGAGAAGGACCCCTGCATTCCTCGCCAGGCTCGATGCTGCGTCCACTCGAGTTTGGCGCCGCGACAGTCCGAAATGCAGAGGTCCTTCGTCGGGAGCTCTTCGCGTAGCGAAGAGCTCCGCTTCCTCAGGATGACAAGCGTTTCATTCGTAGCGCAGCGCTTCTACCGGATCCAGCTTCGAGGCGCGCAACGCCGGCACCAGGCCGCTGGCAACTCCGACCGCCAGCAACACGAGAGTGGAAAGCATAACCGTGGCCAGCGAAATCTGCAGATGGATGTCGGCCTTGCCGGAATCGTCTTCGAATAGCGGCCCCATCAGAGGCAGCGTGCCTACAGCGGCAGCGATCCCGTAGGAAAGCAGCACGCCTGCGGCCCCGCCCAACAGCATGATGAGCAAGCGTCTCGGCCAGGAACTGGAGCTTGATCTGCCACTTCTTGGCGCCCAGCGCCCTGCGTAATCCAATTTCGCGGATGCGCTCGTCCACCGACACCAGCATGATATTCATCACGCCGACACCACCGATGCCCAGGGTCAGCGTGCCTACGAACGTGAGCAGTACTTGCAGCCCGATGGTGAGGCCGTCAATGACCGGGCGGAACTCGTCGCGTCCGAACATCTGGAACGCCTTCGGGTCCGTGGGAGAAAACTGTTGGCGGCTCGCGATGGCGGCCAGGACCTGGGCCTGCGCCTTTTTTTCGAACTGAGGCGCGACCGGCTCGAAGACCATGACCGCAGCGTATTTCGTGTTCCATACGTCGCCCGCGGCGCTGTAGGGGATCCACGCCGAGTCGTCGTCGCTGGAGAAATAGTTGCTCAACTGGATCTTGCGGGCCATCACGCCGATGACGGTGAAGTGCACGCCGCCGATCTGCACCGTCTCGCCTATCGCTGGCCGGCCGCTGAATAACTGTTCGCGAACCCGTCCGCCCAGAAACACCACGCGGCGGCGCTCCAGTTCGTCTCCGGCAGAAATCCAGCGTCCTTCGGACGGGACTTCGTTGCGCATCTCGCCATACTCCGGGCAAACGCCGCGGATCGCGGCTGTCCCCACCATGCGCTCGCCATAGCTGATACCGGGACGACTCACGGTCTCCAGGCAAACGTGCTTCACCAGAGGAGCAGTTTCCTTCACGATGTCGAGGTCAGCCTGCTCGAGACGCACCTTCTTGCCGGCGCGCTGTCCGCCGGGCTGCTCGCTGGTTTGCTGCGGCCAGCAGATGACAACGCTTTTGCCGAAAGCGTCGAAGCCGCCCACCAGGATGCGGCGGAAACTGCTGCCGTAGGCGATCAGCAGAGTGACGGTCGCAATCCCCCAGACGATGCCCAGCATGGTCAGCAGGCTGCGAGTGTAGTTGCGTCTGAGGGCAATCCAGGCTTCGAGAATGATTTCAGTCAGCATTTGAAAACTAACCACCAGGACACGGAGGACACTGAGAACGAGCCGAGCGAAGCTCGAGCAGAGGTTTAGCTGTCGGTAAGCGTGGTTTCTCTGTGTCGCTCCGGCTCCGTGGTCCAACCAATTCACTACCCACCCGCCTCGTACCGCAGCGCTTCAATCGGATCAATCGACGCCGCTCTCCGCGCCGGGTACAGCGCCGAGAAAATCGCGATGATTCCCAACAGCAGGCATGCCACCAGCCCGGACTGCCACGTCGCCACCAGCCCGGCGAAGAAATCCGGCATGGGCAGCAGGTTTACCAGGAAGCAAATGCCGTACGCGATTCCCATGCCTATGGCGCCGCTTAGAAATGCGATCAGCAGAGCCTCGAAGAAAAATTGTTTGAGAATGGTCCGGGCCGGCGCGCCCAGCGCCTTGCGCACGCCGATTTCGCGGGTCCGCTCCCGCACTGCGACCATCATCACGTTCATCACGCCCAGACCGCCAAGAAAAAGCGTCACAATGCCGACCGCGCCCAGAAAATATTTCATGCCGTTGGTCATTTGGCGGAAAGCCTTGGCCTCCTGCACCGTGTCCCAGATGGGACAGGCTTCTTTGTCGCGGGGATCATAGTTGTGCAACCGACCCAGTACAGTCTGCAGTTCGCGCTTGCAGGCTTCGTGCTGCTCCACCGACCTGGGCGTCACCAGCAACTGATCAAACGTTGTCGAGGTGCCGGGAGGCTTGTCGGGGAAATCGCGCCGCATGGCGGCGAATGGGATGAACACTTTGTTGACGTCCCAGCCGTCGTAGCTGGAATCCTGCTTCTTAGTCGCCATTACGCCGATGACGGTGTACGGAAACGCATTCAGATAGACGCTTTCACCGACGGGATTGCGCCCGGGAAAAAGTTGCTTGGCGGCATCGCTGCCCATGAAGGCCACGCGTCGCGCTTCCCTCTGATCATCCCAGTTGTAGAAACGGCCGTAGCCCACATCGAGGCTGCGAATGTAACCGAACGGAGGATGAGATCCGGTCACGGTGAATGCGGCATTGTTGTAACTGCTGTGAGCGCGAACGTCGTTTCGCTCGAGCTCCGGAATGGCGTATTCGCAATCCGGCGACTCTGCCTGCACCGCGGCGACATCCGAATCTTCCCAGTGCACTTCGCGTCCGGCGCGCGCCCCGCCGACCTGCATGCTGGTGCGGCCGTGAAAAACGATCAGGATATCTTTGCCCAGGTTACGGGCCTGGACTTCCTGTCCCTGGCGCAGCCCTTCGCCCGCCGCAACCATCAGAACGATGGAGACGATGCCCCATGCGATTCCGAACATGGTCAGAAACGTGCGCAGCTTGTGGGACCATAGCGTACGCAACACATCGCCGACCAGGTCTCGCAACACCATATTGTTATGGACGCGGACGCTGCCCGAACGTAAGCCGGGCAGGCGTACCGCCCCTCATGTCCATATACGAGGGTTCAGCCTGATTTTGTTCACTGGAATAGTTGGTGTGGGGCGGGCGCCCTCGCCCGCCGCTCTTGCGGTTGATGTTGGGGATTGTTTAGGTTGTTCTGACCGAATTAAAAGTCAAAAACGATCAAAGTCAAGAGCGGCGGGCGAGGGCGCCCGCCCCACACTTTTCCAGCCACGGATCGAACTGTTGCAGCGCCAACTCGCATTGCAGCCTGTGCCGCTCCTGGCGATCGCGGACCTTACGTTCCAGCGGCGGCAGAAGATCGAAAGTGATGTTCGCAGGCTGGAAGTTCCTGGCATCCGCGTGGGTCACGTAATGCATCAGAGAGCCGAAGGCAGTAGGACGCGGCGGAGGCACAGGGTCCATTCCGGAAGCCAGCGCGGCCGCGTGAAGTCCCGCCATCAGGCCGGTTGCAATGGATTCGACGTAGCCTTCGACTCCGCAGATCTGTCCGGCAAAGAACACTGCCGGATATTTCTTCATCTGCAAAGATTCGGACAACAGAGTCGGCGCATTGATGTATGTGTTGCGATGGATTTGGCCGTAACGCAGGAAACGTGCATTCTCCAGGCCGGGGATCAAGCGCAGCACGCGGGCCTGATCTCCGAATTTCAGGTGGTTCTGAAAACCCACCAGGTTGTAGGAGTCGGCGCGCAGATTTTCCTGCCGCAACTGCACCGCCGCGTAAGGAATTCGTCCGGTACGCGGGTCTTTCAGTCCAACTGGCTTCATGGGACCGAAGCGCAGCGTGTCGCGGCCGCGGCGAGCGATTTCTTCAATGGGCAGGCAGCCTTCAAAATAGTTTAGCTTCTCCCAGTCCCGGTCTTCAACCGATTGTCCCGCCACCAGAGCGTCGCAAAAGCGGTCGTATTCTTCCTTCGACATCGGGCAATTGATGTAATCCGCTGAGCCTTTGTCGTAACGCGCCGCCAGGTACACCTTCGACATGTCGATGGAATCGGCTTCGACAATCGGACTGATCGAATCGAAGAAGTACAAATGGGTCGAACCGCTCAGCCGGGCAATCTCCTGGGAGAGAGCGTCGGAAGTCAACGGTCCAGTGGCGATGATGGTGATCTGGCCTTCGTCGACGTGGGTGACTTCTTCGCGACGAATCGTAATCAGCGGTTCGCGCGAGAGCTCCGCAGTGACTCGGGCGGCGAAATTCAAACGGTCTACCGCGAGAGCATGTCCGGCAGGGACAGCGCACTCGCGCGCGACTTCAAGCAAACGCGATCCGGCCCGCCGCATTTCTTCTTTCAACAGCCAGGGCGCGGTATTCAGGCTGTCGGATTTCAGGGAGTTTGAACAGACCAGTTCTGCGAAGTCCGCAGTCTGATGCGCCGGGGTCGAGCGCACGGGACGCATCTCATAGAGTTCGACGGCGACACCGCGCCGCGCGCACTGCCACGCCGCCTCCGATCCTGCGAGGCCTGCGCCAATCACTCGTATTGCAGACTTCGCGGTCATTGCGAACCCTCGGCCACGCGCACCAGGGCATCCCCGTCCAGGCTCACCGTTTTCCATTCGTCAAGAAACCTGGCACCCAGGCCCTTGTAAAACTCGATGGCTGGAGTATTCCAGTCCAGCACTTGCCAGCGCACGCCGAAGCAGTTCTCCCGCTGCGCGATAGAGGCGACGCGTGCCAGGAGAGCCTTTCCAATCCCCTTCCCCCGGTACTGGGCGCGAACGTAGAGATCTTCAAGAAATAACCCGGCCCGGCCTTCAAAGGTGGAGTAATAGCCGAAGAAAAGCGCATAGGCAGCAGGCTGGCCGTCCCATTCGGCGACCAGCGCACGAAACTTCGGTGGTTCACAAAATCCATCGCGCAAAAGGTCGGCTTCCGTCACCACCACTGGGAGATGTTCGAACTCGGCTAATTCATGAATGAGCATGCTCACGACCGGCATGTCGGCGGGGAGAGCAGGACGAATTGCAAGCATTTCGCTGGTTCCTTTGGCAGGCACTATCGAGGCCGTGGGCGAGTCTGTGTTCTATTATACGGACGCTGATTCTCGAGGCCCGGAGGACTTCATGGCGCGCATCGCACTCATCGAACCCGAACAAGCTACCGCCGAAGTAAAGGAAATTTACGAGCAGAAATTGAAAGGCAAGCCGGGCAACGTGCAAAAAGCCCTGGCCCACCGTCCCGAGATGCTCAAAAACTTTCTTGGATTCTACGCCAGCGTCGGCCGCTCCCTGGATCGCAAGCTTTACGAACTGATCTACACTCGAGTGTCGATGATCAATGGCTGCCGCTACTGCCTGCAACACCATCTAGCCTCATCCAAACGGGTGGGGCTGACACCGGAAGATTGGGGCGCGCTGAAGCTGGGCAACTACTCGAGCTACAGTGAAAAAGAAAGAGCTGCGCTGACTTACATCGAGAAACTGACGCGGTCTCCACATGAAATTGCTGACAGCGATTTCAACGAACTCAAGAAACACTTTACTGACGCCGAAATCGTGGATGTCCATATGCTGACCGGCCTGGCCAACCTGACCAACCGGTTTACGGATCCGGTGGGGCTGGAGTTGGAAATGCCGGAAGAGAAGATCTAGCCACGGATTCGCGCGGATCTGACGTAGCGCCGGCCTCTGGCCGGCCCGATGGGTGGGCGGGACGCCCACCCGACAGCCGGCGGGACGCCGGCGCTACTGAGAGTCGTTCTACAGAATTACTCTCTCGTCTCCCACTCTTCGCGTCACGTGCTCGCGGTCGAGATACTCCAGCAGCGGGATGGCGTACTTCCGGCTTACTCCGGCAACGTCTTTGAAGCGGGCAACGTCGATCTTTGGCGACTTCGATTTCTCGGCTGACAAGCGCTTGCGCAAATCCAGCAGCGCGTCACGATGAAAGACCAACTCCTCCGAGATTTTCACCAGAATTTTGTCGCGCAACAACAGGGTAACGATTTTTTGAGCGCGGCCTTTGTCCACCTTTAGCCCGGCCAGAACATCCTTCAGCGCAGGCACCTTTAAGCCGGCCGAGGCGAATGCCAGCTCAATTACTTTCTGGGATTCTGCCTCTTCATCCTTCATGACCACGCCGTGTCCCGGAAGACGAACAATCTCTCCGGCAGACTGCAGCTTATTTTCGCGGACCAGCGCTTCCAGCGCCGCGGTAAATACTTCGCTGGATGCCTGCACCTGGTGGCGCAGTTCTTCCTTGCTGATGCCGGCGACCAGCGGGTTCTTTTTGTGGAAGGCCGCAACCACGCTGATGATCAACAGTTTCAGTCCATCCAGCGCTGGCAGGTGCACCAACCGGTCACCCACTCGAGCAAGCTCGGCCCCTCCCGCACCGGTGGCAAGGTGAGTTTCGATCGCGTGACTGGACCACCCGGTCTCAGCAATCAATTGCACAAGAGCTGTTCCGGCATGACCTCGTCGTGCAATGCGGGCCCGCAGAATCGCTTGCGGATCGCCTTCACTCAGAGTTTTCAAGAACGCATCCAGTCCGATTAGGTGCGGGCTCGGTGATGCGTCGAGCACAATGCCTCCGCCAATTGTCACAACCGGCGAGAACTGGCGCACGATGAAGCGGTCGCTGGGCAATAACAGAGTGGGCTCGGCCAGACGCAACTGTGCGAGCGCACTCTGTCCTGGCGAAACTTGCTTTTGACCAAACAGCATGACCGTGGCGATGGTTTCAAAGGTGTAGGCGTGCAGGTGAACGCGCGCCCGGTCTTTCAAGGGCTTTGCCGAAGGCAGCAATGTAAGCGAGACGCCCAGACGCGAAGTTGAATGAAAGGTCGCAGGTGAGGCCAGCACCATACCGCGCGCCAGATCTTGCGTGGTCGTACCGGCAAGGTTCAAGGCCGTGCGCTGACCGGCCAAAGCTTGCTCCGCCGTCTGCCCATGCACCTGGATTCCGCGCACGCGCACGAGTTTGCCCGAGGGAAATACCTCGAGCTCATCTTCTTTGCCAATGGTGCCTGCAACGAGCGTCCCCGTTACCACCGCACCGAAACCTTTCATGGTGAACACGCGGTCGATAGGAAGCCGCGCAATTGCGGAAGAGTCTCGCGCCGGAATTTCCGCAGCGGCTTTTACCAGGGCCTGCTTCAGGTCGTCGAGGCCGGCGCCAGTGAGCGAACTCACGGCGACGATCGACGAATGTGCGGGATCCAGAAACGAATTGCGTAGAAACTCCTCGACCTCCAGTCGCACCACATCGAGGGTTTCGCGATCGACCAGGTCGGATTTGCTCAGCACCACGATACCGCGCCGCACCGAAAGCAGGCGGCAGATATCAAAATGCTCGCGAGTCTGGGGCTTGATGGATTCGTCGGCGGCAATCACCAGCAGAACGAGATCGATTCCGCCGACCCCAGCCAGCATGTTGCGCACAAACCGTTCGTGTCCGGGAACGTCGATGAAGCCGATCCGCAAGATCTCGCCGCCGGACAGGGGCATTTCCAAATGCGCGAAACCGATGTCAATGGTGATGCCGCGGCGTTTCTCTTCTTCCAGGCGATCGGCATCGATGCCGGTAAGGGCCTTTACCAGCGCGGTCTTCCCGTGATCAATGTGCCCGGCAGTGCCGACGATGACGGACTTCATTGGGGACAGTATAGTTCGGGCGCTGGTACGGAGTTGCAAAGTAGCGCCGGCCTCCGGCCGGCTGTCGGGTGGGCGTCCAGCCCACCCCATCGGGCCGGCGGGACGCCGGTGCTACTTATGCGACAATAGAATTTCCCCATATGACCTCCTCTTCCACGCCTGTCATCACTCCCGAAATCGTCCGGGAGCACGGCCTCACACCCGACGAATACGAAAAGATCAAACAGTTGCTCGGCGGACGTATACCCACCATCACCGAGTTGGGCATCTTCAGCGTGATGTGGAGCGAGCATTGCTCCTACAAATCTTCCCGCGTGCACTTGAAGCGGCTGCCCACGCGCAGTCGGCTTGTGGTGCAGGGACCGGGGGAGAACGCCGGCATCATTGACATCGGTGACGGATGGGCTTGCGCATTCAAGATTGAGTCTCACAATCATCCCTCGTTTATCGAGCCCTTCCAGGGCGCGGCCACGGGCGTTGGCGGAATTTTGCGCGACATTTTTACTATGGGCGCGCGGCCTGTTGCTGTGATGGATTCGTTGCGGTTTGGGCCGATAGCTCCGTCGCCTGGCGGCGACCGGACGGGTCCCTTCGACTCCGCTCAGGGCAGGCTCCGACCCGTCCCCACACAGTCAGCGCAAGAAATTCACAAGAACCAATCGGTGCTTGAAGGCGTGGTCAGCGGGATCGCCTCATATGGCAACTGCTTCGGCGTGGCCAACCTTGGCGGCGAGACTAAGTTCGAGCCCTGCTATTCCGGCAATCCTTTGGTGAACGCATTCGCTCTGGGACTAGTCCGGCGCGATCAGATTTTCTATGCCAAAGCGTCTGGCGAAGGCAATCCCGTGATTTACGTCGGCTCGAAAACCGGACGTGACGGCATTCACGGCGCCACCATGGCCAGCGAGGAATTCAGCGAAGCTTCCGAGGCCAAGCGGCCGAACGTGCAGGTTGGCGATCCGTTTCTCGAAAAACTTCTGCTTGAAGCATGTCTCGAAGCGATGCAGACGGGCGCCATCGTCGGCATACAGGACATGGGCGCAGCCGGCCTCACCTGCTCCACGTGCGAGATGGGCGCGCGCGGGCATGTCGGAACCGAAATCGAACTCGACTTGGTACCCCAACGCGAAACCGGCATGACCGCATACGAAATCATGCTCAGCGAGTCGCAGGAGCGCATGTTGCTGGTGGCGCAGAAAGGCCGCGAGCAGGAAGTCTTTCGCGTCTTCGAGAAATGGGGACTGGACGCGGTCGAAGTCGGCCGCGTCACCTCTGACGGAAAGATGCGTGTGCTGCAGCATGGAGAAGTGGTCGCCGACATTCCCAACGAAGCGCTCACCGATGACGCGCCGGTGTACAAACGTCCACTGGAGCGTTGGGAGCCGCCGGTGCCGCGTGAAATGCCAGAGCATGTCAAGCTCGCTGAATCGTCCGATCTGACTGCCAATTTGAAACGGCTGCTGGCCAGTCCCAACATCGGCGGCAAACGCTGGATCTGGCAGCAGTACGATCACATGGTCCAGACCAACACAGTCGAGGGCCCGGGCGCGGGCGACGCGGGGGTGATTCGCATTAAGGGATCGCAGCGGGGATTGGCCATGGCGCTCGATGGCAACGGACGCTGGTGCTATCTCGATCCGCGACTGGGCGCGATGCACGCCGTCGCAGAAGCCGCGCGCAACGTGGCTTGCACCGGCGCCACTCCGATCGGCGGCACCAATTGCCTGAACTTTGGCAATCCTGAAAAGCCGCACATCATGTGGCAATTTTCGCAGGTGATTGACGGCATCACCAAAGCCTGCGAGGAGCTGGAAATTCCCATCACCGGGGGCAACGTCAGCTTCTATAACGAAACTCTGGGTGAAGGAATTTATCCCACGCCGGTACTGGGCGTCGTCGGCATCCTGGAGGATGTGCACAAGGCCGTGCGTCCAGATTTCCGGGAAGCGGGACGCGCTGTCGTTTTACTTCGCGGTGCAGACCCTGGGGACGCGACCGATTCCGAATCTACATTCGGATCATCAGAGTACGCCAAGGAAATTCTGGGCGCGGTCTGGGGCTATCCTCCCGAGTTGGAATTGGAAAAAGAGGCGGCGTTGCAGAAGGCGCTAGCGGAAATAGCCCAAATCGAAATTATCGATTCAGCCCATGACTGCTCCGACGGCGGAATTGCTGTAACGTTGGTGGAATCGGGGCTGGCTAAAGGCATTGGAATGAATGTGGATCTGACGTCGCTGGGCTTACCGCGAGAGTTCGTTTTGTTTGGTGAAGATGCCAGCCGCGTGATCATCTCTTGCGACCGCGAGAACTTCGGCAGAATCCAACAGGTGGCGTTAAAATATGGCATCGCAGCAGAAATAATTGGAGAGACGGCGCGCGAGCGAGTTGAAATCAAGCTCGATGGGCAGGTGGTAGTGTCGGCGGCGGTTTCGGAATTGCGTGAGGTGTACGAGGGCTCGCTCGAGAAAGCGTTGCGAACAGAAGCAGGAACGATGGCTGCGGATTGATTGGACAAATTGCCGAGCTTCGCTCGGCTGGGCAGGTGAGACACCCGCCCCTACATGAGCTGTGGTCGCTAAGAGCTAAAGGCTGAGCTGACATGTTCGATAAATTTCATGACGAATGCGGAGTCGTAGCCATCTACGCCCATCCTGAGGCGGAGAAACTGGCTTACCTCGGGCTGCATGCGCTGCAGCATCGCGGACAGGAATCGGCCGGCATCGTCACCTCGAACGGGTTGACCTTACGCGCCCATCGCGCCATGGGATTGGTGGCCGACATTTTTACCGAGGATGTTTTGTCCCCGCTCCACGGATCGCTCGCCATCGGGCACACGCGCTACTCCACCGCCGGCGACTCAGCTCTCTTCAACGCTCAGCCCATCATGGTGCAGTCGAACAAAGGCATGATTGCGCTGGCCCACAACGGCAACCTGGTGAATGCTCACGAAATCCGGCATCGCCTGGAGGCCCAGGGTTCGATCTTCCAGACCAACAGCGACACCGAAGTCATCGTTCATCTGATCGCGCTCTCCAAAGAACAGACTTTGCCGGACGCGATGGCCGATGCGCTGCGCCGCGTCGAAGGCGCGTTTTCGCTGGTGATGCTCAGTTCGGATCGGGTGTTTGCGGCGCGCGATCCCCGCGGTTTCCGTCCCTTGAATATGGGGAGAATTCCCCGCCTCGAAGGACAACGGCAGGACACCATCGTATTTGCCTCGGAGACTTGCGCCTTCGATCTGATCGGCGCCACCTATGAGCGCGAGGTCAAGCCGGGCGAACTGGTGATTGTCGGACCGGAAGGCATCACGTCGCGGTTCTACGCCCCGGTGGCGGCGCAGTCGAGTTGTATTTTCGAGCACGTGTATTTCTCGCGTCCCGACAGTATGGTGTTCGGCCGTGCAGTGCAGGCCAGCCGCGAGGGTCTGGGACGACAACTGGCGCGGGAAGCTCCCGCCGAGGCCGATCTCGTAGTTCCCGTTCCAGACTCCGGCGTGACCGCCGCCGTGGGCTACGCCGCAGAGAGCGGCATTCCTTTCCGCTTCGGACTCATTCGCAATCATTACGTAGGACGTACCTTTATCGAGCCGCGACAAAGCGTGCGTGACTTCGGAGTCAAGCTGAAGCTGAATCCAGTGCGCACGTTGCTCGAAGGAAAACGCGTAGTGCTGATCGACGACTCTATTGTGCGCGGCACCACCAGCCGCAAGATCGTACGGATGATCCGAAACGCAGGGGCGAAGGAAGTGCACATGCGCGTCTCCTGTCCGCCCACAGTTTCGCCATGCTTCTATGGAGTGGACACGCCTTCGAAGAAAGAGCTGATTGCGGCCAACAAGTCCATCGAAGAGATTCGCGAATTCATCGGTGCCGATTCCCTGGCTTATCTTTCGCTTGAGGGAATGAAGAAAGCATGCGCCGACGGCGAGAAGACCACGTACTGCACTGCCTGTTACACCGGCTCGTACCCCACGAAGTGGGTGGATGTCGAAGAGATTCTACCCGCCGCGGTCAGCCAGCCCTGATTTCGAGACCTCGTTCGGTCCGCGAACGTCTCTTACGCCCCTTCGGGGCTCGCGTCGTGCTTATTGCTACCCACGGCTTGCGCCGTGGGCTCTATTCTAGCGCCGCTCCGCGGCTCAAATTCCGCCGCTCCAGAAAAATTGTCATCCCGACCGAAGCGACGCGTAAGCGAGCGCAGTGGAGGGACCTTGTGTTTTCTCGCGGGCCAAACCCCGGCGAGCGTCGCTCGCCCACCCGGACGAGGGCGTCCGGGTCTACGTGGTTCGTGCTGATATCACTCGTGGAATCCCCTGCAGGTCATTCGTCAGCCGCACCTCGTTCCAGCCGACCAATAATTGCAGCACATGATCTGCGATCGTGCCACTGATTTCCATTACAAGCCAACCCCCTGGTTTAAGGGATTCGCGGGCCTGTGGAATAAGCCGTTCGATGACCTCTAGTCCGGTGGCGCCAGCGAAGACCGCGTTGCGGGGCTCATGTTTGCGAACTTCAAGCTGTACCTGTTCTTCTTCCGACTCACCGACATAAGGCGGATTTGAAACCACAAAATCAAACCCTCCGCGTTCAAACCCCTGCAGCAAGTCGGTTTCATGGAATTGGACGCGAGCTTCAAGTTGGAGACGTGCCGCGTTGGCGCGGGCGACTTCCAGAGCAGCGGGCGAAATATCGGTGGCGTGGATTTCCGTGCTCGGCAGCTCTTTGGCCAGGGCCAGTGCAATGCAGCCGGAACCGGTTCCGACATCTACGATGCGCAAGAACTCGGCGGGCGAGGGCGCCCGCCCCACACGGACCAGATCCAGTACCGTCTCGATTACGTGCTCGGTCTCCGGTCGTGGGATGAGCACGGCCGGTGTGACGATGAAGTCCATGCCCCAGAATTCCTGATGCCCGGTTATGTATTGCGCGGGTACGCCGCGCTCGCGTTCGGTCAGGGCGTGGGCATAGCGATTCTCTTCATGGGCGGAAATATTGCGCTCGGGGTGGGCATGGAGGTAGGCGCGGTCACACTCCAGAGTGAACATCAGAAGAAGCTCGGCATTCAAGCGAGGCGACGGGACGTTCGCAGCGGTGAGGCGGGAGATGGCGGCAGCGAGGCTTTCGCGGAGCGTCACAAGATTATTTGAACACAGAGTGTGGGGCGCACACTCCTGTCCGCCAAAAGCCGGCGGGCTTATTCGATGTGACCATTCATCTTCGACCTGCTAGGCAGTGGTTACGGACGCTGTCACGCGGGCGGGGGCGCCCGCGCCACACGAACATGTCACACCGCCGTCGTGGCTTCGGCTTTCAGCTTTTCTGATTGATAGTGGCTGACCAGCCCTTCGATCAGGGGTTGCAGTTTTCCGTCCATGACCTGCTCAAGCTGATGAATGGTCAGGCCGATGCGGTGGTCGGTGACACGGTTTTGCGGGAAGTTGTAGGTGCGAATTTTCTCGCTGCGATCGCCGGAACCTACCATGGCTTTGCGTTCCTTGGCGAGCGCATCCTGCTGCTTCTGCATTTCCATCTCGTAAAGCCGGGCGCGCAGCACGCGCATGCCCTTCTCGCGATTCTTGATCTGCGATTTCTCATCCTGGCAGCTGACCACCGTGTTCGTCGGAATGTGAGTGATGCGCACCGCCGAGTATGTGGTGTTCACTGACTGTCCGCCGGGGCCGGAGGAGCAGAAAGTGTCGATGCGGAGATCTTTGGCTTCAATCTTGATGTCGACGTCTTCGGCTTCGGGCAGAACCGCAACCGTCACCGCGGAAGTGTGCACCCGTCCCTGCTGTTCGGTGGCCGGCACACGCTGCACGCGGTGCACACCGCTTTCATATTTCAGGCGCGAAAAAACGCGCTGACCCTCAATGATGGCGATCACTTCTTTCAGGCCGCCGACTGAGGAATCAGAAGTAGAGAGCACTTCGACCTTCCAGCTTTGAGTTTCCGCGTAGCGGGTATACATTCTGAACATTTCAGCAGCGAACAAAGTGGCTTCATCTCCACCAGTGCCAGCGCGGATTTCCAGGATGACGTCTTTTTCGTCGTTGGGATCCTTCGGCAGCAGCAGAACTTTAAGTTCTTCCTCCACGCCGCCGACGCGGGCCTGGAGCTTGTCGAGTTCTTCCTGCGCGTAGGCGCGCATCTCGACATCCTTTTCGTCGGCCAGGACCGCCTTGCTCTCGGCGATACCGCGCGTCAGGTCTTTATACTCACGATATTTCTCGACGACAGGCGAGATTTCGCTGTGCGCCTTGGCCGTCTTCTGGTACCGGGCCGAGTCGCCGGCAATCTCCGGCGAGGAGAGCGCTTGCGTCAGCTCCTCGTAACGGGCTTCGATTTGGTCTAGTCGGTCAAACATAAATTCAGTCGTCAGTCGTCGGTCGTCAGTCGTCAGCTCACAGCTGGGCGCGCCGGACTTTTGCTATCCAATTCTAGTACTTAAAAAGTTGGGAAGAGAATATTCGCGGGGGAACCGCTAGGCAATGACCAATTCGCCGCCATGCTCTTTTTCGAGCGCCATGGCATGGTCCAGAGCGATGATTGCGCACTCGGCTTGAGCATCGGATGGAGGCTGGGTGGTGATGCGTTGCAGCCAGAGGCCCGGGGCGGTCATCAGCGCAAACAGCGATCCGCGATGTTTGGCGGCGAAGCGGATGATTTCATACGAGACGCCCGCGATTACCGGCAGCAGCACAATGCGCATGGCGAACTTCGCCCAGAACGTGGTGACCGGGAACACCGCCGACACCAGGATGTAGACCATGATCGAGATCAGCATCACCGTCATCAGGAAGCTGGTGCCGCAGCGCGGGTGAAAAGTCGAATACTTCTGTACCGCGGCCGTATTCAGCGGATCACCATTCTCGAATGCGTAGACGGTTTTGTGCTCGGCACCGTGATATTCGTACACCCGGCGAATATCGCTCCACAAAGAAACTCCCCAGATGAAAAGGAGAAACAATGCGATCCGGATGATGCCGTCCACGACATTGAAAATAACCTGCTCGCCGAAGACCGGGTTGACCCGCTTCAGTTCGGTGGCCGCCAGCAGCGGCAGGAATTTGTACATGAAAATGAAGAAGCCGACCGAGATGATGATGTTGACCGCGGCCATCCAGCCGGTAATTTCGAGTTTCTTCTTCTCCGCCGCCGGCTCAGGTTGCAGTTCATCGAGAGCAACGTTGGCGGAAAACTTCAGTGCGCGGAAGCCTAGCGTCATCGCGTGGCCAAGGGTGACCACGCCTCGAATGACGGGCCAGGCCATCCATTTGCGTTTTTCCGACAGCCGCTCCAGCGGTTCGCTGTGGGTCGACACCTCCCCGGAAGGCTTGCGGCAGGCGATGGCCCACGCGTGCGGAGAGCGCATCATAACGCCCTCAAGCACAGCTTGGCCGCCGACCAGGGTCTCCTCGCCGCCTTCAAGAGCGGGCAGAAGCTGTACGGCCACCAGGAAACGCCACCATGTTCGCAAGAAACGCATACGTCTTAGATGATCCTTCGGAGCATCGAGGCTCAAACCACAAGGGTACCACAGCCAGTTTCGTTTAGGATGGCGGAGTCCGGGTTAAGTGGCTAAGCAGATTGAAGTTAGAAGGATCGGAAATGTGGGCGCGAGCGCCCTCGCTCCTGCAGGGCCGTCACAGGTTTGCAGTCCTGCGAAAACTGACGCGTCTTGAACCACAGACGCACGAGCGTGGGGCTCGCGCCCACATTTTAAAACCACAATGATCAAATTCGCTAAGGCCGGCAACCGCATTGCCGCCACCACCAAGAAACTCGAGAAGATTGCAATTGTCGCCGAATATCTGAAGGCGTACACGCCGGAGGAGGCTGCCATCTCGGCGGTATTTTTCTCGGGGAGGCCGTTTCCCGTCTGGGAAGAAGCCACGCTGCAAGTGGGCGGAAGGGTGTTGTGGCGAATTGTCGCAGAGCTATCGGGGAACAGCGAAGCTGAACTTACGGCAGCCTATCGTAAGCACGGAGACCTGGGTGACGTCGCCGAGGCAGTTCTCCCAGCGTCCAACACCACACGCCATGTGGGGACGGGCGCCCCCGCCCGTCCTGGCGGGGCGGAGCCCGGCAGCGCAGCGCTGAGTGTGCGAGATGTCGCGGCCAAATTCCGCGAGATAGCGGCGGCCAGAGGCTCGGTAGCGAAAGCCGCTTTGACCCTCGAACTGCTCTCGCAAGCCACTCCCCTCGAAGCCAAGTACATCATCAAAATCATGACTGGCGATCTGCGCATCGGCCTGAAAGAAAGCCTGGTGGAGGAAGCCATCGCCAAAGCCTTCGGTGGAACGTTGGCCGAGGTGCAGCGCGCGAACATGCTGCTGGGAGACATTGGCGAGACGGTGAAGCTGGCGGTCGCGAACAAACTTGGCGATGCCAGGATGCGACTTTTCCATCCGCTGGGTTTCATGCTGGCCAGCCCGGCCGAGTCGGCGGAAGAGGCGCTGAGTTATTTTGAGAATGCCCTGGTGGAGGACAAGTACGATGGAATCCGCGCGCAGGCCCACTGCTCGGGCGGCGAGGTGAAGATCTTCTCGCGCACCCGCGACGAAATCACGGAATCTTTTCCCGAATTGCCAGATGCTCTGGCGGGCCTGCCTCAGGACGCAATCCTCGATGGCGAAATCGTCGCGTGGAGCTACGAAGATACAGACGAGCCACCCGAAAGAGGCAGCAAGGACGCCGGCCGGGCCCTCCCTTTCAGTGCGCTGCAGCAGCGCCTGGGAAGAAGGCAAGTCAGCGAAAAGCTGATGCAGCAAGTACCCGTCGCCTATCTAGCCTTCGACGTTCTCTACGCCAGCGGTGAGTTGCTGCTGGAGCGTCCTCTTCTCGAGCGGGGAAAAATCCTGAATGCCCTCCTGGCGGCGCCAAGAAAAGCTGGGGGCGCACGAGTCGCATCGGGCCAGTCCCGCTTCGAATTCGGCAGCGACGTCGCCGAATCGAATACACGCGTCCTTCGCGCACCTGTTTTTCAGGCGACGACGCCGCAGGAACTCGATCAACTTTTTGAGGCGGCCCAAGCCCGGGGCAACGAAGGCCTGATGATTAAAGATCCCGAATCGCCTTACACTCCCGGGCGGCGCGGGAAGGCGTGGCTGAAGCTCAAGCGCGAGTTGGCCTCATTGGACGTGGTTGTCACGGCAGTCGAGTACGGTCACGGTAAGCGCATCGGCGTGTTGAGCGATTACACCTTCGCTGTCCGTGACGGGGAGAAGCTAGTCAACATCGGCAAGGCCTACTCTGGACTGACCGATGTTGAAATCGCCAACATGACAAAGTGGTTCCTCGAGCACACTCTTGAAGATCAGGGATTTCGGCTGGTCGTGGAGCCGAAGATCGTGCTGGAGGTGGCCTTCAACAACATGATGGAATCGGAACGGCATGAGAGCGGGTATGCATTAAGGTTTCCGCGGATCGTCAGGCTGCGTCCCGACAAGCTTCCGGAAGAGGCCGATACGATTGAGAGAGCCAGGGAGATTTACGAAAGCCAAACAAGGAAGTCAGGAGTCTGAGTCGAAGGCTAGCCGTGGCCTTCGACCCGGCCTGGACGGGTCGGAGACCCGTCCCCACACGAGCAGAGAAGCTTTCTAATGTTTGTGCTGGTGCGCTTCTTCTCCCACGGGAATCACGCAGCCGTGGGCTACTTCGCAGTCCACATTCTCAAACTGGATGGTGGTGTGGCTAATCTGAAAATCGTGCCGCAGGCATTCCTTTAAGTCGCGCAGAATCCGCTCGCTGACCGACGGCGGAATATCCGCGATCGAAATGTGGCAGGACAGGGCTCGCGTCTCTGACCCGATGTTCCACACATGCAGGTCGTGTACATCGTTCACGCCCTCGACCTTCCTCATGGCAGCTTCGACCTGTTCCAGCTTGACGCCGCGCGGCGTGCCTTCGAGCAGGATGTTGAGCGTCTCGCGCACGATGCCAAAGCCCGACCAGAGAATGAGAACACCGATCGCCACCGAAAGTACCGGATCGATCCAATAGCTGCCGGTGGCCATGATGATCCAGCCGCCTACGATGACCGCCGCGGTCGAAAGCGTGTCGCCGATTTCGTGCAGCAACGCGCTGCGGATGTTGACGTCGCTCCCGGCGCGATACAACAGCAGCGTGATCGCTCCGTTCATCACCACGCCGCCAGCAGCCACCCAAATCATTACGCCTGCATGCACGGGCTCGGGGTTCTGCAATCGCCGGAATGCCTCGTAAAAGATGAAGCCCGAGACCGCAACCAGCGAGACAGCATTGACCAATGCAGCCAGCACGCCGGCACGGTGGTAACCGTAAGTCTTGGTCGAACTGGGCGGACGCGACTGCAGATAGACGGCGGTCAGGGAAAGCAGCAAGGCAAAGAAGTCCGACAGGTTGTGCCCGGCCTCGGAGAGTAGCGCCAGCGAATGGGCGCGGATTCCTGCAATCACCAACAGCACAATGTAGGCAGCGGTCACGACTAGCGAGACTCGGAGGATTCGCGAGGTCTTTTCGCCTCCGCCGTGGGCGTGCATGTGCATATGACAAGTTTAAGCGTATGGAGAAAAGGCTTCAAGGCACAGCGGTAATCCACCACCAGCCACGTGGGAACAGCCGCCCCGGCTGTCTCCACGCGGCCGACGGCAGTTACAATGCTTCTTCATTTGCGTGAACAAAAGGAGAGCATGCCCATCCGCGAGCACAACTACTGGTTGACCACGACCACCATGCCGGGGACTGACCCGTCGCATCCGCTTCCCGATGGGGTCAACGTTGCGATCATCGGAGCTGGTTTCACCGGGCTCTCGGCGGCGAGGACACTGGCGAAGCTCGGGGCCAAGGTTGCTGTTCTCGAGGCCGAAACCATTGGCTGGGGTGCCAGTTCGCGAAATGGCGGCATGGTCCTTACCGGCCTCAAGCTGGGCGTGAACAAGTTGATTTCGATGTATGGCCGCGAGCGTGCACAGCGCATGTACGCGGCGTCACTGGCCACGATTGATTGCGTGGAAAAGCTGGTGGCAGAGGAAAACATTGATTGCGACTTCACCCGCAGCGGACATCTCGAAGTCGCCTGCAAGCAGAAACATTTTGACGACTACGCCCGCCAGGTCGAAGTGATCGCGCGCGAGTTCAATCACAAACTGCGTATCGTGCCGAAAGCTGAGCTGCAGTCCGAGATCGGTTCGTCCATCTACTACGGAGGCATGGTGGATGAAGTAAGCGCCGGGCTGAATCCCGCGAAATACGTGGGAGGACTCGCGCAAGCAGCGATCAGGGCGGGCGCAACGATCTGCGAGAATACGCGGGTCGAAAAGATCGAGCGTGAAGACCGGCAAGGGATGTCGCGGTGGCGAATCACGACTTCCCGCGGCGCTCTCTGGGCGCGCGAAGTGTTTGTCGGCACCAGCGGCTACACCGGAGCGGCGACTCCGACTCTGCGCAAGAAGCTCATCCCTATCGGCTCGTACATCATCACGACCGAAGTCCTGCCCGAGGCGCTGGCGCGCGAGTTGAGCCCGCGCAACCGCATGATTTACGACTCCAAAAATTATCTTTACTACTATCGCCTCACTCCCGACAATCGCATGCTCTTCGGCGGACGTGCGGCGTTCTTCCCCGAGACCGCGGATTCGATCCGACAGAGCGCGGAGATACTGCGGCGCGGAATGATCGACGTCTACCCGCAATTGCGCGACGTGAAAGTGGAGTTCGTCTGGGGAGGGACGCTGGATTTTGCTTTCGACATCATGCCGCACGCCGGACAGATGGATGACATCCACTACGCAGTCGGCTACGCCGGACACGGCGTCGCCATGGCAACGTGGCAGGGGCAGCAAATGGCGAAGATGATTGCAGGCGAGAAGCCGGAGAATCCGTTCGTAGGAATTCCTTTTCCTGGCGCGCCGCTCGGCCTGTACAACGGCAAACCGTGGTTCCTGCCGTTCGCCGGCGCCTGGTACAAGTTTCTGGACTGGGTAAGCTAACCGGCCCATTTGCAGAACCTCCTCGAGCGAAGGTCCGCGGCGGTTTTATTTTCGTTTCACAAAGTAATCTAGCTTCGCGCGGCGGGAGAGGCGAGGAGCGGCTTATTTGTTTCAGAATCATGTTCTGCCGTTGTTCGTCGGATCGAACATCCTGCAGCGCCGTGGAAGGGCACGGCTTCAGCCGTGCCACAACCTGCGAAATTCGTGAGGGCTTTAGCCCCTGCGGTTCGAAGCTGTGGAAGAATCTAAAGCTCAACCCCAGGGGCTGAAGCCCTCAGGGTCTCACCTTTTGTGGCACGGCTGAAGCCGTACCCTTCCACGTTGCTACTTCGTCCGCAAATCCGATCCACAAGCACGAAGCGCTCTTCCCACGTGGTTCGGGCCTTTTACAGCTTCTGTACGCCCGCAGGAAGGAATGACCCCAGCGAATACGCGCCCGGCCCTGTCAAGAGGAAGGCCATGGCCAAAAGCAATTGCGTCAGCGCATATTCCGCGCCGCCGTCAGCCACGTTGAAACCGTGCGGCAGATGGACCATAAAAATCGCGCCAAGCATTACGGCGATGATGCACGCTGCGCCGATCCGGAAGAAAATACCGGTCAAGACGGCCAGCCCGCCGCCCACCTGCGCCAGTCCGACCAAATACGCGAGAATTACCGGCCAGTGACGAGAGGTTGCAAACTGCTGTGGGCCAGGACCATCGAAGGCCCCAAAGAGAATGCCGCCTCCGTGATAAAGGAAGGCCAGAGCGCTGGCGATGCGGAGCAGAAGAAGTGCCACGCTAATTCGCGTCGGATGAGCATGGATTGCTAGGGAATTCATTTCATCTTGTCCCTCTCGAGTTTCTAAATTATAGGGCCGCCTCCGGCCAGGTGGGGACAGCCGGGTGCCCCATCCTTGCGTTTTTTGCAAGGGTGGGATGCCACGGACCTTCGGAGCTGGGGTCTTTCTCTTCCCTAGGCACGATTGATGACGATGGAATCACCCACCCTATTTCGCAAAAGGCGCGAAATAGGATGGGGCACCCTCAAACAGGCCTATGCCGATCGCGGCCCGGTTCTAAACACAAAGTAGGCCACGGGCCCCACCGCCAGCGCCGCCGGCCCCCACAGTAGTCCGTAGCGATCGCTTCCCAGCAACGCGACAGCGCTCATGATGACGACTGCAACCACGGAGTAGATCAGCCCGGCACGGCCGCCAGGGATCACGAAGGGGCGCGGCATGTCCGGCTTCTTGCGGCGCAGCTGCCAAGCTGCGAGGACAGTCATGACCGTGGTCGCGACGCGGAGCCAGTTATAGATACTGATGAGCTGCACCAGCGAATGCAGCGCCAGCAGACCGTAGACCACTGCGGAGGTGATGATGGCGATCCAGGGCGTTCCGTAGCGCCGATGCTGGCCGGTCAACACATGCGGGAGGTATCCATCTTCCGCCATTGCGAAGGGCATGCGCGTCGACGCCAGGATGGTGCCGTTGAGCAGTGCGACCTGGGTGACCATGGCAGCGGCAAACATCCAGGCGCCGAGCCAGCGGCCTCCTATCAGTTGTGCCGCCGTGGGAAAAAATCCGGTGTGCCAACTCTGCCAGTTGCCGAGAGCTGCGAGCGAAGCCAGCGTGGGCAAAAAATAGGCGGCGATGGACATTGGCACCACCAGCGCCAAGGCCAGCGGATAGCTGCGTCGGGGATTGTCCACTTCTTCAGCGACTGTCGAACACTGCTCGTATCCCGAGTACAGCCAAAGCCCCAGGGCCAACCCCACGCCGAATACATGGAACGTCGGCTGGTGCGGAGGGACAACGGGAACGAATGGATTGTGATGCCACTTCGCCAGGCCGATCACGACCAGCACCAGCACGGGAAGCAGGATGAACAGTTCCAGTATGGTCGCGAATTTCCCCACCATCTGAATGCCGCGCACGTTGATGTAGGTGATCAGCGCGACGATGGCGAGAGAGACGATGTAGTGCCGCCACCCTGTGATTTCAGGAAAGTAGTAGCCGAGGTAGTCGGCGAACTGCACTGCGTAGACACTCCCCAGCAAAAATGAGGCACACCAGTTCCACCATCCCGCGAGAAAGCCCCAGAAATCGCCAAAGCCGGCTCGCACCCAGCGATAGAAGCCGCCTTCGACTGGCATGGCCGTGGTCAGCTCGGCCGACACCAGCGATACCGGAATACACCAGAAGAACGGGATCACCAGCAGGAAGATCAGGGTCATCCCGGGGCCGGAGGTGGTGACCATGTCTTCGAGTCCGAAGGGGCCGCCGGTGCAGTAGGAGAACATGACCCAGACGAAGTAGAAGAGACCAGCTTTGCGCAGGGCGGACTTCGCGGGGGTGGACACGGGAGTTGGATTATACGGGGAGGGGAGCGATTGCAGATTTCAGATTGAAAATTGTTCTCGGATTTTCGAACATTAAACCGCGGAGCGCAGGATGCCCTCCGGATAGCCCGCGGGACGCCGGCGCTACAAAGCAAAAGCCCCCCGCTTGCGCGGGAGGCTTTGGGAGGGCTCCGGGCTGAACTCTACTTCTGTACCGGCTGGTCCTGGCTCGCGGGTGCCGAAGCAGTGGTCGCCAGCGTTTCCAGATCGTTCTTCAGGAGGCTGATCTCGACGCGTCCGCCGCTGGTGCGCTTGGTCTTCGCATCATCGGTAGCTGCGGTCGGTACTGGCGCATTGCCCATGCCGACCACGTAAATCCGGTAGACCGGAATTTCGTGATTGAGCACCAGGTAACGTACGACTGCGTCGGCCATCTTCTGTGAAGTGGCGATCGCGGTCTGGCCGTGTCCGGAAGAGAAGCCCTGCACTTCGATGATGTAGCCACGCTGATCTTTCAGCGGGGTGGCCATATCGTCAAGAGCGGCTTTGGCGTTCTTGCTCAGTACGCTCTGGCCGGGACGGAAGCGGATCTCCGTCTGGTTCGAGGCCTTGTACTGATCAATGTTGCCGACGACCTGCTCGACCGTGGTCAAGCGGGTGTTGGCCTGCGTCGCGGTCTGCTGCGCCATCGTCGCCTTGTTGCCGGCATCGATCGCGTGCTGGTCAGCTTCGGTGGCCTTGGTGGAGGCCAGGCGAATACCTTCCGTGGCGCGCGCGTCGGTGTCCTTGATCATCTTGGTGTTCGAGGACGTCAGCTCGTCCAATTCGTTGACGCGGTCACGGATGGGCGCGGTCTGCCGCTGCACATATTTCTTGCGAGCAAAGGGATTGATCTTGCCCCAGAAACCTTCATGCGTGTCCGGCTGCAAAGCAGGCTTGCCGCTGGCGCCGGCTGCGGCCGCGGGTTGATCTTGCGTTGTGGTGGGAGTGGTCTGCGCCAGCGCCGGAAGTGCCAGCACGGCGGTCAGAAGTAGCGCTACGAAAAGGCGGTTCTTCATTTCTTCAGTCCTCCAAGGGGGAGCGTCTTGCTCCGTTACCGCATTACTGCAAAAATATCGGCGTCTCTTTGATGCGCGACGCCTGCTCTGTGTATTACAGGTCGAATGCCAAACTTCGGCCAGCGTAAGTCTTTACCCAACAACACATTGTAACGCTACGGCCGCGAAGACGTGAACGAAAAATCACTGTGCCGGGTAATTTTGGCGGTTCTGATATAAAAACTGCGTGTGCCAACGGATGCAAAAAAGTGCATTAAATCCAGTAATCGCCGCCGCGCCTGTTAAAGGCATTCGTAAGGGACCGGTGATCTGCTGGCAGGCCCTGATTTCCGTCTCATTTTGCATACTCCTGCTTTCCTGCACCCGCGCGCAAAAGCTGGACTTGCGCCGCCTCACGCTGCCTCCCGGCTTCCACATTGCGATCTTTGCCGACGTTCCGAACGCTCGTCAAATGGCGTTCAGCCCGGGCGGCGTGCTGCTGGTGACCGACATGAGCGACGGCACCGTTCTGGCCTTTCCGGATGCCAAACACACTGGGCACGCAGATCGTATGGTGCCTGTACTTTCTGGCTTGGATTTACCGCATGGCATTGCGTTTCACAAAGGAAAACTCTATGTCGCGGAGATTGACGCGGTCCGCCGGTACGATTGGGATGAGTCCGAATTGCGCGCCGGCAACGCGCAGAAGATCGTGAATTTCCCGACAAGCGGCGGCGGGCACACGACCCGCACCATACTCTTCGCCAACAACAAAATGTATGTCGCGGTGGGATCGAGTTGCAACGTGTGCACTGAAGACGACAAGCGCCGCGCAGCCGTGACCGTATACAACGAAGACGGAAGCAACCAACGCGCCTTCGCCTCCGGCCTGCGAAACGCGGTCGGGCTGGCAGTCAATCCCAGGACCAACACCATCTGGGCCACCGACAACGGCCGCGACTGGCTGGGCGACGACCTTCCTCCTGAGGAAGTGAATGACCTCGGCCCCAAGGGCGGCAACGCGGGCTGGCCTTATTGCTACGGCAATCGCGTCCCTGATCGCTCCCAGAGTAAAGACTATGACTGCTCGAAGACAATTGCTCCCGTGGTTGAGATGCAGGCACATTCGGCGCCATTGGGCTTACTTTTCTACGACGGTGAAATGTTTCCGCCGGAGTATCGCGGAAATTTGTTCGTGACTTTTCACGGCTCCTGGAACCGCAGCGTGCCCACCGGGTACAAAGTGATCCGCATAAAGTTCAACGAGAAGGGTGAACCGGAGGGCCCGCCAGAAGATTTCATCAGCGGATGGCTCCGCCCCGGGGAGACGAAGAAAGGTGTGTGGATGGGAAGGCCGGTTGGAATTGTCGTGGGACCCGATGGCGCGATGTACGTTAGCGACGATTCTGCGGGAGTGGTGTATCGCGTGACGTGGGAAGGTAAGTAAGTACCCGGCGTCATCCTGGGGGGTGGGCCGACTGCCGCAAACCCTCCGCGTTGTCATCCTGAGCGGAGGGGTTGCTTCGCGATGCGAAGCAGCCACGCAGTCGAAGGACCCCTATAAGCTGCATAGCCGCTGCGAACTTTCGGACGCAACTCATCACTCACCGGCTGTAGTCAAGATGATAGGGGTCCTTCGACTCCGCGATAGCTTCGCTGCGCGAAGCCGTCGCTGCGCTCAGGATGACAGGTGTTTATAATTCGCAGGTCAGCATGACGCCAACCAGGAGATACGACGATGCTAGACTTCATTCATGCTGGCCGACTACGCCGTGCGGGTCGAACAATCCCGCGGACGCCGAATTCCTGAACCCCAGCATCCTTATCGCAACGATTTCCAGCGGGACCGGGACCGCGTCATACACGCCCGCGCTTTTCGAAGGCTCGAGGCCAAGACGCAGGTTTTTACCCGCCGCTTCTCCGACCACTTCCGTAATCGTCTGACCCACACCATCGAGGTCGCGCAGATTGCCCGCACCGTCGCCGGCGCGCTGGGGCTGAATGTCGATCTGGTTGAGGCCCTCGCCCTGGTGCACGACGTGGGACATCCGCCGTTCGGCCATGCGGGTGAAAAAGCTCTGGATGCCGCCATGCGAGAGCATGGATTCTTCTTCGACCACAATCTGCACGCGCTACGCATTGTCGAAGACTTCGAAGTCCGCTACGCTCGCTTTCGCGGCCTGAACCTGACGTTCGAAGTGCGTGAAGGCATCATCAAGCACTCTCACGACTATTCGGCGGAGCAGTTTCCCGAGCTCGCCGAATACCTGCTCGATCAACGGCCGCCGCTTGAGGCCCAGCTTATCGATCTGGCCGACGAAATCGCTTACGACACCGCCGACCTCGACGACGGCTACGAAGCCCACCTGCTGACACTTGACCAGATACGTAGCGGCATTCCGGTCTTCGACCGCTTCTTTCGCGAGGCCGAGAAGATATATCCCGATGTCGCGGAGAAATTATTGTTTAACGAAGCCGTGAAGCGGATTCTCGACCGCATGGTGGGCGATCTGATTCGCAACCTGCAGGACCAGATCAAGTCCGAAAACATTCGCAGCCTCGAAGATGTGCGCGCTTGTCCCCGCCGGCTCGCAACGTTCAGCCCTGAAGTCGAAGAAGAAAGACGCGGGGCCAAAGAATTTCTTTACAAGAACCTGTATTTCAGTGCCGCGCTGGACCCGGAAAAGAACGATGCGGAACGCGTAGTCCGCGAGCTGTTCGAGTTTTGGATGGCGAAGCCCGAAAGCTTGCCTATTAATTATCAAGAGAAGGCCGGGCAGGATCCGCTGCCGCGAGTCATCTGCGACTACATCGCGGGCATGACTGACAATTTTATTTACGAGCAGTATGCGAAATATTGCGGCACGGACTGACCAAGGATTTGTTTCGGCATTATTTTCTATCGTCTTCCGCGGGATTCCGCAGCGCGGAATGCGGCAGCGCCGTGGAAGGGCACGGCTTCAGCCGTGCCACAGCCTGCGAAAATCGCGAGGGCTTTAGCCCCTGAGGTTTGAAGCTGCGGAATAGAAAAGCTTAACCCCAGGGGCTGAAGCCCTCGAGGTTCCATTTTTGTGGCACGGCTAAAGCCGTGCCCTTCCACGTTGTTTCTTCGCACGGTTACTCCTTCCGCAAATTCAATCGCATTTCGTTCGACGGTTCAAACCCCAAGCTCTCATACAGCGGACGCCCCTTGTCGCTGGCGTGCAGATCAACGCGCACGAAACCCTCTTTCCGGCACCACGCAATCATGGTTTGCATGAGCCGCCGGGCAATGCCCTGGCGGCGAAACTCCGGATCGGTGTACATGTTCAGGATGGTAGCGCGGCGGCACTGGCCGTCGTAAGGATGACTCGGCCACGGACTAACCAGTACGAATCCGCCCGCGACAACTTTTTCTTCGATGCACGCCAACCAGGCGTGAAGGGTGCCGTTGGCCAGCGCAGCGGCCAGATAGGGCCTGCAGGTCTCGACCATCTTGGACATGGCGGCGGCGTCGTTGTAGCCCATGTCTTCGTACATGCCTTGGCGATGACGCAGCAGTTCGGGGATGTCGTCGAGCGTGGCCTGCCGAATGGACACTTCGCGACTCATGAGGTTTCTCCGGAATGGACTCTATCAGGATACAAAAAGAAAGCCGAGCTTGCGCTCGGCTGGGCAGGTGGGACACCTGCCCCTACGTGGTCTGTGATGATTTACTTGTTTTCGGAGTCTTCTTTGGCCAGCTTCATCTTGGCGGATTCGAGCTTTTTCTGGACGCGGGCCACGTCGTTCTGGTCGACTTCAGCCGCGACTGTCTTGTTCCACTCGGAAATCGCGCGCTCCCAGTGGGCCGCCGCCAGCTTGAGGCGTCCAGTTTTCTGGTACAGGTCGCCGAGATGGTCCTGCACCGTCGGGTCGGTCCCGATACGCTGCGACGCTTTGATCAACGTGTCTTCCGCGGACTCGTATTTGCCCAGCTTGAAATAGGCCCAGCCCAGCGAATCGAGATAGGCGCCGTTGGCGGGATCGAGATCTACAGCCTTCTTGATCATGCCTAGAGCCTCGTCCAGCTTGATGCCGCGGTCCGCGAGCATGTAACCCAGATAATTCAGCGCGGTCGCGTTCTGGGGATCGCCGGCAAGGACTTTGCGGAACATATCTTCCGCCGGGTCGTATTTCTTCTGGCGTTCGAAGGTCGAGCCGCGCAGGAAGAAGACGTATTGCCTGTCTTCGTCCTTGGTCGACAGCTGTTCAGCCTTGTCCAGCGCTTCTTCAGCCTCGGGCCAACGCTTTAGACGGCTATACATCTGCGACAGCGTGATGTAAACGTCGCGGTCTTCCGGAGTGCCCTTCAGCAGCCCCTTGACCTGCGCCAATCCGGCATCGGGCTGGCCCATGTCGGAAAGCTGGGCGGCGTACACCATCTTCAAGGCGCGATTGTTGGGCAGTTTCTGGACCGCTTCCTTCGCGGTGTCGGTGGCCTGCTGCCACTGCTTGTTTTCGCGGTAGGTGTCAATAATCTGCTGGTAGCCGCGTTCGGCATTGTCGTCGCCCAGCGCGACCATCTTTCTGAAGGTCTCGACAGCCTGGGTATCGTTTTTGTTGTCGCGATAAATCGTGCCCAGACGTTCCAAAAACACTGACCGATTGTTCTTCTCGGGCTGGGTGTAGCTGTTGTCCGCCTTCTCGGTCTTTTTGAGCAGGTCCTGCAGCACCTGGATGGCTTCGTCGTAGCGACCCTGCGCCTGGTAGACGGCGGCCATGTTGTAGGGCACTTCGATTGAGTCCTGCACCATGGACCCGGCCTTTTTCAAACTTTCCAGCGCCTGATCGAAGCGGCCGCTCTTGCGATAAATCTCCGCCATGCGCAAATAAGTCTGCGCATCTTCGGGATTCGCATCCGCAATAATTTTGTACTGCTCGAGGGCCGCATCGGTCTGGCCATCGTTCATGAGGTTCTGGGCCAGGCCGCGAATCGCGTCAAGGTTGTCGTGGTCGAGTTCGATCGCCTTTTTATAGGCAGCGATCGAGTTCTTGTACTGCTTCTGCTGTTCGTAGGTGTAACCCAGCGCTGAGTAGAGCTTGGCGGAGCGCGCCGCATCAGGGATCGAACTCAGGACTTCTCCGGCCCGCGCCGTATCGCCTTCTTCGTTGTAGAGGTAAGCCAGCGTGGTGACGGCTTCTTCCGAATCAGGCTCCAGCTTGACCGCGAGCTTGAACTGGTCTTCGGCCTTCTGCAGATCATTGTTCAGCCGGTAAAGGCGTCCCAGCAGAAGGTGATCGTCCACATTGTCTGGCTCGATCTTGATGATCTGTTCATACTGCTCGATAGCGAGTTTGAGGACATTCTGCGAGCCTTGTCCAGCCTGCACGTCGCCCAACGACCGAAGGTAAATGCGTCCCAGCAGCTTGTGCGCTTCCAGGTTGTTGGGATCGCGCTTCAGAATGTCCTGCGCTTCGAGGACGGCATCCCGAATACGGCCGGTCTTGGCATAGAGTTCGGCCAGCGCGGACGTCAGGTATTCAGAAGTAGGATCGGCATCAATCGCGAGCCGATATTCCTCGATAGCTTTGTTGGCCAATTCGCTGCGGCCATACACCGCCACCTGCTCTTCGTACATGTGCGCCAGAGTGTAGTGGTAGTAAGCCGCAGCCTTATCAAGCTTGCGGGGCGCAGGAGTGGTGGCCGGTTTCGAATCCGCAGCCGGAGTTTGCGCCGCGGAGACAGCAGGGATGACCAGCAGCAAAGTAAGAGTGCAGTAAATACTTTTCATCGAGAACCTTCGGCTTCCCTGAACCATAGCGATTGGATGCCGGACCGCTGTTGGTGGGTGCTCAAGTTATTGTAAACCGGTTGGGTGGAAGGAGGCGAAAAAGGGCATCGCAGAACCGTCGAGGTTATGACCGGAAGTACAGGGACTGTCAGAATTGACATCTTCCATTTCGACGGAATGTAAAGAATTGTTTTGTGGTGCGCGGAGGGTGGAGCAGGCCTTCAGGCCTGCATTTCCGCTGGTCTTTGTAGCGCGGGCTTCAGACCCGAAGTACCTCACCGGCTAAAGCCGGAAAATTGGCAGTGCTCTATGCAGCGCTAAAGCGTTCCTCCACCCAAAATGCTAGTGTCTGAAGTGCCGCACTCCCGTGAAGATCATGGCCAGGCCGAGCCGGTCCGCGGCTTCAATAACCTCCTGATCGCGCACTGATCCGCCGGGTTGGATGATGGCGGTGGCGCCGACCCTGGCGATTTCCTGAACCCCATCCGGAAAAGGAAAAAACGCATCGGATGCCGCCACTGTTCCCTGGAGCGGCAAAACCGCCTTCATGGCGCCGATTTTGCAGGAATCCACCCGGCTCATCTGGCCCGCCCCTACGCCTACTGTTTGCCCGTCGCGTGCGTACAGGATGGCATTCGACTTCACATGCTTCGCAACCTTCCAAGCGAATAGCAGAGCACGTTTTTCTTCCGGCGTAGGTGGCCGTTTCGTGACCACTTTTAGATCGGATTCCGCGAGCACGCGCGTGTCGGCATCCTGCACCAGAATTCCGCCGGAGACATTCTTCAACACCCATTTCTGCGGAGCGTTGTTGATTTCCACAAGCCGCAGATTTTTCTTGGCCGCGAACTTGGCCTTGGCCGCTTCGTCGAACCCCGGCGCGGCTATGACCTCAAGAAAAAGCTTGGCCATTTCTTCCGCAGCCTCGCCATCCACCACGCGGTTCACCCCAATCACCCCGCCGAAAGCTGAAACCGGATCGCACTCCAGCGCTTTCTTGTAGGCCTCGGCGAGTGTCTTGCCGGTGGCAGTGCCGCACGGGTTGGTGTGTTTAATGATGGTGCAGACTGTCTGCTCAAATTCCTGCGCCAGGTCCCAGGCGGCCTGTAAATCCACAATGTTGTTGTAGGAAAGCTCCTTGCCCTGGATCTGGCGGCCGTTGGCGACGCCGCTGCCCGATCCGTCGCTGTACATCGCGGCCTTCTGGTGCGGGTTCTCGCCGTAGCGCAAGTCCATCACCTTGCCAAAAGACAGCCGCAGATTCTGGGGGAAGCCAGCTTCAGGATGAAACTCGAAGTGCCCGTTGGCGCTGACGCGCTCAAGAGTTGACGCGATGGCCGAGTCGTAAGCGGCCGTCGTGGCAAAGGCTTTCTGCGCCAGGCGCCACTTGGTGGCCGCGGAGAGCGCGCAGCCGGATTTGGCCATCTCCTCGGCCAGCAGGTTGTAGTCGCCAGGTGAAGTCACGACTGCCACATCCTGAAAATTCTTGGCGGCGGAGCGGATCATTGACGGTCCACCAATATCGATGTTTTCGATGAGATCTTCAAAAGGTACGCCAGGCTTGGCCGCCGTCTTCTCGAATGCATAAAGATTGACCACCACCATGTCAATCGGCGCAATGCCGTGTTCGGCGACGGCGCTGCGGTGCGAGGCCACCTCGCGCCGGTGCAGGATGCCTCCGTGCACCTTGGGATGCAGCGTCTTTACCCGCCCGTCGAGCATCTCGGGAAAACCGGTGAGCTCGGAAATGTCTTTCACCGTCACGCCGGAGTCGCGCAACAACTTCGCGGTACCTCCGGTCGAGATCAGTTCGACACCCATGCCGGCGAGTTTGCGGGCGAATTCAACCAGCCCTGTCTTGTCCGTCACGCTGAGAATGGCACGTTGAATTTTTGTCTGGGTCGCGGACATGGCAGACCTCGAGTGATTGGGAATGTGCCTGGGAACGGCAAAAGGAAATTCTACAGCAGTCGTCGGTCGTCAGTCGTCGGTCCTCAGCGCGTCGGAGTCCCGGCATCCCTTCGGCTTCGCTCAGGGCAGGCTCTGCCGGCTGGCTCGGAGGCTACGAAATACAAGGGTCATTGCTGACGTGAATAGAGTGGATGCGCTGACGACTGACGACTAGGTTTTCGCTTTGGCTTTCAGCTTCACTTGGCCGTTCTGCATTTCAACCGTGTATTCCACTGCTTCACAGCCGTACTGCTTGCGGATCTGATCGGTTTTCTTTTGCACGAACGAGGTAAAGCTGTCGAGATTGCCGGAGACGGCCTCTCCCGATCTTTTCTTAGCGTCGGTAAGTGCCTGGTAGAGTTTTTGCACCTGATCGCGTTCGGCGCGCGCATCGGCACACTGCATGCTGAAAGGCTTCTTTTCTTCTGCCGGAACGGCGATTGCTGGTGTCACAGCCGCGGTGGTCGAAGTCGCCGGTGTTGCAGCCGAGGCCGCGTTGGCGGTGGCGGCGTGACTGATTCCGTAGACCTTGTGCTCCGTTACATGTTCCTCGACCCGCACTCCCTGCACGGACAGTAACGCATCCTGCGGACGGCGGTAGCCTTCTTCGCGAATCCGGTTCTTCTTCCGCCAAAGATCGCTATAGATTGCGTAGCGTTGCGCGATTTCGTTATAGCGGAAGCGCTGGGAGAAGCTCATTCGGCCACCATCGCTGAATTTGCGCAGCAGGGACAGCACCTTCCATTCCACATCCGTGGGAGGACGCTTGGTCGGATTGCTGAAATAAATCTCGTACTCGATCTTCAGACGGCGCAGCTGCGAATCGAGCAGAGTCAGTTCTTCGTCAATGGTCACCCGGGAATCTCCAGCCGACAGTCTAGAGGTTACCCGCCACCAGGACGAGATTCCGGTTGGCCACGATAGGGATGGAACGAAAGTACCCAAGGGCAGCTTTTAGCTATTAGCCTTTAGCTCTCAGCCTGCCCCATTTACGCGGGTGTGCGCGTCCCGGAGGGACGATTGATAGTAGCCCGGCGTTTCAACGCCGGGAGGCGTGGCTGATGATTTCCGCCCCGTAGGGACGGCTGAAAAACGCGGATACGCCGCAGGGCTATTTCAGGCGTGCCTACAGCACGCGCGTTCTGTTATCAGCCTACCCGCCACTCAAGTGGCGGGCTACTATCAGAGGTCCCTCCGGGACCATTGATGTAGAGACTGGGTATCTGGATCCCGGTGTTCAATCGTAAATCGTGGGCAAAGGCAGAATGAAGGGGGGCTGAGGTTTCAAGCCAGGAGCTAAAGGCTAAGAGCTAAAAGCTGCTTTACTTCGTCGCCATCTTCTTAACCATCGCCAGCACCAGCTTGCGGTCGCTGTCGTTCAAGCTGACGGCGTAGCGGCGTATCTGGCTCAGAAAGCGGACTTCGTCGTCCGAGAGTTGGGGTAGATTTTTCGAGCCGTTCGTGTGACCGGACTCAGAGAAGAATTGCGACAGCGCGATTTCCATGGCTCCGGCAATTTTGGCCAGGGTATCGAGCGAGGGAATAGTGTGTCCGTTTTCCACCCGTGAGAGGTAGCAGCGCAGCAGGCCAGTGCGTTTTTCGATGTCCCCCTGGGACATTCCGCGTTGCAGCCGGTAGTTTCGGATGGTCTCGCCGATGTTCATCGAAAAAGCAACCAAAACAGTCTCCCGTGGATGTGCTGCATAGTAACCAGAGTAGTACCTTCTGGCAAGAGGAATTTCGTTGCACAACAACTGGTGACGGGAGTAAGAACGCAAACTCCTTGGAGTTGCCGGGATTTCGGCAGTTTAGTAATTGACGATCGCATCGTCTACAGGGAATGCTGCAGTCCGGCCGCAAAAAAATTGCAGTATCACAGCGTAGCTTTTTGAGGGGGCAGCGTTTGCCGCTGACAACACGATGCGCGTGCCGCAGCCATACCTGAAATGGCCCTCCGCGTATCCGTGTCATTTCAGTCGTCCTTAACGGGACGAAAATCATTTTGTCGAATCCACCCGGTGTTGAAACGCCGGGCTGCTATCAGGCGTTCCTACGGGACGCGCTTCTGGTTACCGAGCCGCGCTACAACGTCAGTTCAAAATACAACGCACCTGCGATTGGATTGGCACGATAGGGTTCGATTTCCTTGAATCCGAGCCGTCGATACATCGCGACCGCATTCGGCATCACCGGTTCGACCGTGTCCAAACGGATCTTCCGGCACCCGGTCAGGCGGGCTTCTGCGATCACCGCTTCCGCCATCAGGCGGCCCAGTCCCCTTCCACGAAATTGCGGACGCAGGTAGAGCCGCTTCATTTCGCAAACTCCCGCTTCCAACTTATGGAGCGCGACGCAGCCCGCCAACTGTTCCCGATATTTGGCCAGCAGAAGACGCCCGTCGGGCGGAGCGTAGTCACCGGGGAGTCCGGCCAGTTCCTGGTCGAAACTCTGAAAGCACAAACTGAAACCGAGCGATTGCGCGTACTCGAGAAAGAGTTCGCGGGCCTGTTCAATCTGCGCAGTCGATTCCACCTGAGTTAAGTTGAGTCTGGGATTTCCCACTGGGTGTTTTCCTCGCGGTGAATGGAGGACGGGCGTCCTCGCCCGTCAGGCAATGGCTTGTGAATGACGAGCGGCACGCCCGTCCTCCACAATCCCTAACCCATCAGCATGCCACCGTTCACGTTCAGCACGTGCCCGGTGATGTACGAAGCTTCTTCCGACGCCAGAAACGCTACTGCATTCGCGACATCCTCAGGCGTGCCCACGCGTCCGAGCGGGATCATCTTCACTGCATTCTGTTTGAATTCGTCGCCCAGTCCTGACGTCATGGCTGTTTCGATAAAACCCGGGGCTACGGCGTTGCAGGTGATATTGCGCGAGCTGACCTCGCGGGCAATAGCCATGGTCAGACCGATCAGTCCCGCTTTTGAAGCGGCATAGTTGGCCTGTCCGGCTTGTCCGGTCTGGCCAAAAATTGACGTGATGTTGATGATCCGTCCCCACCGCTGCTTCAGCATCGAGCCGATCGCCTGCTGGGTACAGAGATACGCGGACGTCAGGTTGGTATTGAGGACGGCGTCCCAGTCGGCGCGTTTCATGCGCATGACCAGCTGGTCGCGGGTGATACCGGCGTTGTTCACCAGGATGTCAATCTTACCGAGTTGCGTGATTATGGTCTTGAAAGTGGATTTGATCTGTTCTTCATCTCCAACGTCCAAAGGAAACGCGGTGGCTTTACCGCCCGCGGCGCTGATTTCATCGGCGAGGGTCTGCAGTTTCTCCTGGCCGCGCGCCGCCAGCGCCACCGTGGCCCCGGACTGGGCCAACTTCAAGGCACAAGCCCGGCCTATGCCTTGCGATGCTCCGGTTACCAGCGCCACCCGGCCTGAAAGGGTCATGAATTCTCCTGACTAACAGAACGAGAAATTATACGCGCGTGTGTGGGGCGGACACTCTTGTCCGCCGCATTTGACTTTGATGTTAGCGACACTGAGATTCGGCGACTTCGAGCAAAATCAAATGCAAAAGCAGCGGACAAGAGTGTCCGCCCCACACGCAAAGCGGAGCTTCGCTCCGCAGTGGTCTCTGGTGACCTCCGCACGAGCGGGGCGCTCGCGCCCACATTTTTTACTTTATGTGGCAGGTTGCCAGGCCGCGCTTTTCCAGATATTGCTGGTGATAGTCCTCGGCTGGATGGAATTTTACCGCGGGCACGATCTGGGTCACGATCGGCTTTTTGAATCGTCCCGACTTCTCCAGTTGCTCTTTCGACAACTTGGCTTCGCTTTCCTGCTCGGGAGTGTGAAAGAAAATTGCCGAACGGTACTGCGATCCGTAGTCCGGACCCTGGCGGTTGAGCTGGGTGGGATCGTGGTTCTCCCAGAACACTTCCAGCAGCTTTTCGTAGGACAACTTTGCGGGATCGTAATCCACTTCGACCGCTTCGGCGTGGCCGGTGCGATCGCTGCAAACGTCTTTATAAGTCGGATCGGCGAAGTGCCCGCCGGTGTAGCCAACCCGGGTTGCGGTAACCCCCGGCAATTGGCGGAAAGTGGCTTCCACTCCCCAGAAACAACCTGCGGCAAAGGTGGCTTTGGCCATATATCTGAACTCCTTATCTGGTTACACACATTAGATGGATTCGCGACCGAAAAGTAGCAGGTGACCTCAGCAACTTCTATTTTGCACCGTGGACGACTCGGAATACTATGGCTGGCCTCACTTTCGCTGCGGAGGAAGATGTCATGACCTTGATGAATATTAATCTGTGGTCTGTGCTGGTCGCAGGTATCGCCACCATGGTGGTCGGCTTTCTCTGGTATTCGCCCATGCTATTCGCCCGGCCCTGGATGGTGGCTATGGGCTACGATCCGGAAGACAAGGCCCGGATGCAGGAGATGCAAAAGAGCGCTGGCAAAAGTTACGCCATCTCTTTTGTCGCCAGCCTGGTGTCGGCTTTCATTCTGGCGAAGATCATCCACGTTACGACAGTGAATACCGCACTGTACGGGATGAAAATCGGCTTTGCGATCTGGCTGGGGTTTGTGACGACGGTACAGCTCACGGCAAAGTTATTCGGCAACCAGTCAACCAAGCTCTATTTGATCAATACCGGGTATCAGCTGGTGTGCTATCTCGCGATGGGAGCGATTTTGGCGGTGTGGCCGCGATGAATCAGTCTTCAGTCGTCGGTCGTCAGCTAGTCCGGACTGATGTTGCTGAGGACTGAAGACTGACGACTGCTACTCCATCACCATTGCGCCGGTCAGGTCTGCGACCCGTCCGATGTGGCGCTCCGAGCACCAGGTTTCCAGCTCTGCGGCGATTTTCTCCGTGGCCACCGGGTCCCAGTAGCTGGCGGTTCCGATCTGCACCGCCGTGGCTCCAGCCAGCATGAACTCCACAATATCTGCTGCGGTCGAAATTCCGCCCATGCCGATGACCGGAATCTTGACCGCTCGCGAGGCGTCGTAAACCATGCGCAGGGCAATCGGCTTGATCGCGGGTCCGGAGAGTCCAGCGGTAACATTCGCAATTCGCGGTTTGCGAGTCTCAGGGTCAATCGCCATGGCGACAAAGGTGTTTACCAGCGATAAGCCGTCGGCGCCCGCTTCCTGCGCCACGTACGCCATCTGGGCAATGCTGGTGACGTTGGGCGAGAGCTTCACAATTAGAGGACGGCGGGAGATCCGCTTGGTTGTGCTCACGACTTCATCGAGCGATCGCGGATCGCTGCCAAACTGGATGCCGCCAGCCACCGTATTGGGACACGACACGTTCAGCTCGTAAGCGGCTATGTCCTCAGCCTCGTTGAGAATTTCAATGGTGCGCTCGTACTCTTCCCGGCTGTAGCCAAAGACGTTGGCGAAGACGACGATATTTTTCATCTTGCGCAGCCTGGGCAGCTTCTCGTCAATAAAAGCGCGCGCGCCGATATTCTGCAATCCGATCGAATTGAGCATTCCCGCCGGCGTTTCGTAAAGACGAGGGGGCGGATTGCCAGCCATCGGCTCTGCGGACAGTCCCTTGACCACAAAGCCGCCAAGTTTGTTGAGGTGGACCACATCTTCGAACTCAATGCCGTAGCCAAAGGTCCCGCTGGCCGCGATCACTGGATTCTTCAGCTTGATGCCGGCAAAGGTGACTCCGAGATCAGGAGGGAGAGCCGGGCCCGGCGTGGTCATCGCGAGACTCCCACTTGGAGTAGCTCGGTGGTGCTCGCCGTGGCCGTTTTTTGGGTCAATGTTTTCTTAATCAATGGAGGGCCTACGGGAACGACGCCGTAGGAAGCGGGCTTGAAGTTCCGTCCTTCGACCGCGGGTGAGTTGCGATCGGGCCCTCCGCTCGAGGGGTTCGCGCCGCGGCGAGCCGGAACCAGCATTTCGGTCAGGACCCGTCCGATGGAGTGGCTTGGCGCGTTTATCCCCAGCAGCGAAGCGAGCGTGGCGGCCAGATCGACCGGCTCGGCGTGAGTGCGATAAGTTCCCGCCTGGAACGGAAGTCCATAGAAAGCCAGCGGCACATGCGTGTCGTAGTTATAAGGAGATGCGTGGTCTGTGCCGCCCACGAAG
The DNA here is from genome assembly GCA_963812835.1 of Terriglobia bacterium. Taxonomy (GTDB): domain Bacteria; phylum Acidobacteriota; class Terriglobia; order Terriglobales; family Acidobacteriaceae; genus JAIQFF01. The sequence goes on along the minus strand of CAWEWN010000002.1, from coordinate 1,191,279 downwards.
CCGATAGCGAAGGGAGGCGGGACGCCGAGCACATACCATCCCCCGAGCGGTGAGTAGCTGTGCAGATACTTCACACCGAGCTCGGTGTTGGGCGCATCACCCCGCTCCAACTGGAAGCGCGTGAAATAAGAGCGCAGGCCAGCCTGCTTCAAGGCTTCGCCTACGTCGCGCTCGGCGTCCTGCTCGTTCACTTTGACAGCGGCGAAAGCCTCCGCGTTCAGCCAGGCCACCGGGTAGTCGAATTGCTTCACGTATTCTGCTGGGTGCGAAAGCCTGGTGGACAACCCGCTATTCACCTGCGCGCGTATCTTGTCAGCCGGAATATTGACTGCCGGAATGCGAAATCCGGTTGCAACTTTCGGCAGCGGCGCAATTCCGTGATCGGCAGAAAGCGCGACCCATACGTTGGCCAGTCCAATCTGGTGTCCCAGAAATTCAAAGAAGCCTGCCAGTTGCCGGTCCGTGGCCAGCGCCATGGCTTGCATCTCAGCAGAATCGGGGCCTACCTTGTGACCGAGAATATCGTTGGCCGACAGGCTGATAACCAGAAGATCGGTAGCCGGTCCATTGCCCAGCTTTTCGTAAGTGATCAACTCACGCGCGAATTCAAATTCATAATCGTTGCCGAAAGGCGTGGAACCGACCAGGTCATAAAAATTGCCGCCCTTGCCTTCCACCGGCTTGGTGCTGCGGAGGACGTTTCCGTTGCTGTCCTTCCACTCCTGGTTAAGGTACTTGTCCGTCCGCTTGTTGGAATTGAAATCCTGTGCCCACTTGGGAAGTTCGTTGCGATAGTAAGTGGATGTGATCCAGGCGCCGCTCACCCGGTCAATCCAATAGGCGCCATCGGCCGCGAATCCACCGGGCAGGACGGAGGCGCGGTCCTTCAGCGCAATGGCGAAGACGCGAGATTTGCCTTGCGTCGCCAATTTGAGCTCATCGCCCAACGTGTCGGCCTGCAGGTTATGCGGCGAAGCTCCAGCCACGCCGCCGGGAATGCCAACCAGCTTCGTCTGGTCATCGTCGGCCGCGGCGACCGAGGCCTTTTTCTGCGCGTCCCACCACTCGTTGGCCAGGATGCCGTGGCCATTGGTATAGGCCCCGGTCAGCAGAGTCGCGTGTCCGGGAGCGGTGCGGGTGTTGGCGTAGTTGTAATTGCAGTCGGTGAAGTCCGCGCCATGTTCGAGCAAAAGTCGAAAGCCGCCCTCGCCCCACTGATCGCGATAGCGCTCCAGGTAGTCGCCGCGAAATTGATCGATAACAATGATGACTACCAGCTTGGGCCGTCCGTTATAAGCGGACGTGAAGCCTGCAGGCGAGAGGGCAAGGCAGAGTAGAAGTCCCAGAATCAAGGAGCGGCGAGAGGTTCGCATTGCCGGGTAGTTTACAGCGTAGGAGACCTCGAACCAAGTAAAGCATGTGTGGCGCGGGCGCCCCCGCCCGCGTGCCGCAAATCTTAACGTCAAAAGCCGCGGGCGAAGGCGCCCGCGCCACACATGCCTAAGGGTGCCTTTCGTCCTCATTTTCGATACAGTAGAGAACTCCCATGCTCGATCTCAACTTCGTTCGTGAAAACCTGCCTCTGGTGGAAGAGAAGCTGCGTCAGCGCGCTATGGATCCCGCCCAGGTCCTAAAAGATTTCCATCAGGTGGACACCCAGCGCCGCCATGCGATAACCGAAGCCGAGACCATGAAGGCTCAGCGCAACCGTGCCTCGGAGGAGATTGCGAAACTAAAAAAGAGCGGCCAGGACGCCACCGCCCAGATTTCTGAAACGAAGGAACTGCGGGAAAAAATCCAGCAACTTGAGAAGTCGGCAGAAGAGTTTGAGGCCAGTCTGCAGAATATTCTCACCGGCATCCCCAATCTGCCACACGAAAGCGTCCCCATAGGCAAGACGCCCGAAGATAACGTCGAGGTGCGGCGCTGGGGAGCGCCACCCAAATTTGATTTCACTCCGAAGCCCCACTGGGAATTAGGAGAAGAACTTGGTGTGCTTGATCTCGAACGCGCAACCAAACTATCCGGCGCGCGTTTCGCGGTGTACTGGGACCTGGGGGCCAGGTTGGAGCGGGCGCTGGCTAATTTCATGCTCGATCTGCACACTCGTGAGCACGGCTACACCGAGGTCCTGCCGCCATACCTGGTGAATTCGGAATCCATGTATGGCACCGGGCAGTTGCCGAAGTTCGCCGCCGACCTCTTTCGCGTGCCCCACGGAGAGAAAGACCTGTGGCTGATCCCCACCGCCGAAGTGCCAGTCACTAATCTCTATCGCGACGAGGTACTCGATGCTTCGCGCCTGCCGATTTCTCTTACCGCTTACACGCCCAGTTTTCGCAGCGAGGCTGGTTCCTACGGCAAGGACGTGCGCGGCATCATCCGGCAACATCAGTTCCAGAAAGTCGAACTGGTCAAATTTGCGCGGCCCGACACTTCTTACGAGCAACTGGAGAAGCTGACGCACGACGCCGAGGAAGTCCTGCAGAAACTCGGACTGCATTACCGCGTGATGGCGCTCTCCACGGCCGACATGGGCTTCTCTTCGGCCAAGACTTACGACATTGAAGTGTGGCTCCCGGGTCAGCAATTGTTTCGCGAGATTTCGTCTTGCTCAAACTTCGAATCGTTCCAGGCCCGCCGCGCGAATATTCGGTATCGTCCGGAAGGCAAGAACAAGACGGAGTTGGTGCACACGCTGAACGGAAGCGGGCTGGCGGTGGGGCGCACGTGGGTGGCGATTGTGGAGAATTTCCAGCAGGCTGACGGCAGCGTTCTGATTCCAGAAGTGCTGCAGCCTGCCATGGGCACAGATCGCATTGTGCCAAAGAAGTTCTAGAGTGCGGCTCGAGCACAAAAAGCTTTGCCCGTTTCCTTTGCGTCCTTTGCGGTGTTTCTTTGCGTCCTTTGCGGTAAAAGGTTAGACCTTGCCGTAGGTCATCCAAAAAGCTTGACACCGCAAAGTTCGCAAAGGAACACCGCAAAGGGCGCAAAGAGTGCTGAACAACGCGCATATTGCCAACCCCAGGCGGCAAAGCCTAGACTTAGCTGCTGCGACTGATCGGAAACGCCTTGACCGAAGCCAGGATGACGACGACCGTTGCCGATGCGCCCGCCGTGCCCATCAACAGGGTCTGGCGCACAATTCGCGATTTCATTCTCTGGTCGTACGAACGCGGCACCCTTCAGTATGACGTAATGGTCACGCTGATCCTGCTGTTCGTCTTTCTCTCGCCCTACTGGATCAACTTCCGCGACAAACCGGTGGAGCGCAATCCGCATCCAAGCGGAGTAGTTGTAACTCCGGAGGCGGGCGGAGGGTTTATCTATCAGATCGAAGGCTCGGCCATTTCGGGGACAGACGAGGCCACGATACGGCAACAACTGCTGCGGATTGTAGAGCCAATATCCGGCGAAGTGAGTATCACCAGGTACGAAGTTCTACGCGACCTACGAGGACGCGTGCAGACTTACAAGGTCTGGGCCCAGAAAGAATAGCCATACCGCTCCCGCTTTGCCCGGCGAGGTCAACATGAAACGCACGCTATCGCTTTGCCGCCCGATTTTGGCGTTGGTTTGCCTGGCGGCGCTGGTTGCGGTCCGGGCCCCGGCGGATTCCTCGCCGGATGCGGCGCTGGAGAAAGTCCTCGGCCAGATGGATAGCGCCGCCGAAAAATTCCGCACCACCGAAGCCAGCGTGGTCTGGGACCAATTTCAAAAAATCGTGGAAGAACACGAGGAGCAGAAGGGCAAGGTCTACTTTCGGCGCTCCGGCAATGAAATCCAGATGGCGGCGGACATCACAGACCCGGACCAGAAGTATGTCCTGTTCAGTGGCTCCAAAGTTCAGGTTTATCAGCCCAAAATAGAACAGGTCACAACCTACAGCACGGGCAAGAACCGAGAAGAGTTTGAAAGCTTTCTGGTGCTGGGCTTCGGCGGCCGCGGACACGACATCCCGAAATCGTTCGATGTGAAATACGTCGGGAACGAAACGGTGGACGGCATCGACGCAGCCAAACTGGACCTGGTCCCGAAGTCAGCCGGCGCACGCAATAATGTCTCCCACATCATTCTGTGGATTGATCCCACCCGCGGGATTTCGGTGCGGCAGCAGTTTTTCTTCGGAAATTCGGGTGACTACCGCGTGGCCAAGTATTCCGAAATCAAGGTGAATGAAAAGATTCCCGACTCCGCCTTCAAGCTTAAGACCACCGGCAAAACCAAGTTCATATCTCCGCAGGGCTGAGGGCTGGCACCTTGGCACTGTCATACTGAATGCAGTTTTTCGATGCATTTCAGCGGGACGTCAGCAAACGCGAATACAGAGGTCCTTTATCGGATACCCTCGCTTTGCCAAGGGCCCCACCTCCGACAGCGATATGGTGCGGGAAACTGACCACCCCCGTTAAATTAAATTTGCGGCTGAAAAACGCGGCCCCGGCGGTATACTGGCTTTGCGCCGTTTTGTCGGTTGGAATTTTATAGACCCCGGAAACCCTAATTGCATGGCCAAGGTTTTTACGATCCCGGTTCCTCCCAATATAGGGCGCAAACCCCGTGAACGCACGACTGATCCGCGTTACGTCGACGGCCAGCGCTTGCTGGTAGAAGCCATGAGGTACCTGGCGCAGGCTGATCCCGTTGCCAACCGCGGGGCTATCGAACTGCTTTCAGAGCATGTTCGCACCCGCTTCCGCATGAGCGATTCCCCCTTAGGTTAAGGACCTTCCCAACCCAGTCTTTACCTGGTTCTGTGACCAGCCTCCGCTATCGTCCACAATGTTTAGGGTGTTATGTCTTTGCTGACCATCAGTCATATCAGTCGAAGCACTTTTTTATTCTTGATAGTTGGTCGGTTTGCCGACTAAACTTCCCGGCTAATTGCAACTCGCCTTACATTTGTTGAACAAGAATTACAAAAAGTTACGGACAAAGAGGGAAACCCGTATGAACCGGTATCGGTCATTGCGTTGCGCATTTCTCCTGCTTGCCGTCAGCTTGCTGGCCAGCCTTCCTGTGTTGGCGCAGAAAATCACCGGAGACATTTCAGGCACAGTGCAAGACACCACCGGGGCGGTGGTCAAAGACGCCAAGATAACCGCCACGAACTACGCCACCGGTGAAACTCGCTCCGCCATCTACGTCAGACAGCGGATTCTTTCGGATCCTCGAATTGCCGCCGGGGAACTACAAGGTCACGGCCATTGCGCCCGGCTTCAAAACATCGACTCGGGATGCGCAAGTCGGTTTGTCGCTGGTGACGCAGTCGGATTTCCAACTGCAACCCGGACAGGTATCGGAAACCATCGAAGTCGAAGGCGCCGCTCCGCTGGTGGAAACCACGGAAGACCGGCTCAGCACATTGTTTGAAGGCAAGGCTGTCGCCGACCTGCCCAACAACGGGCGGGATTTTAACAATCTGCTCGACGGCGTGCCCGGCGTGCAGCGCAGCCCCGGTGGCGGATTTCAGAGTCTCAACATCGACGGACAGCGCGCCACCTCGAACAATTTCGCGGTGGACGGCATTCCCAACAACGACCGCTACTACGGCGAATCATCGCTCGGACAGGCGGCGATTTCAGGAACGGCCGCGGCCTTGATTCCGCTGGAAGGAATTTCCGAATTCAACGTGCAATCGAATCCCGGCGTGGAGTTTGGAGTCAAAGGCGGGTCGGTCATCAACATCGGATTGAAGAGCGGAACCAACGACATTCACGGCAGCGCATTCTGGGACCGCCACACCGATGCGTTCGACGCCAGGAACTGGTTTGCCACCACGGTCACTCCGTTTCGTCTGAACCAGTTTGGAGCCTCAGGCGGTGGCCCGATAAAGAAAGACAAAGCTTTCATCTTCCTGTCGTATCAGGGTTTCCATCTCAAAGATCAATTCCCGTCCGCAAGTTACATTGCCGACACGCGGCACAGATCGCTGACGCGACCGCGTGCGTAACAACGGGAATGAATCCGAACACTTCAGGCACGCTCGGCCCAGACGGAAATCCGTGGACTACCTGTCTGAACAACGGCCCGGGACCGGGCAGCGACCAGATTTTCGGCACCGCCGACGATGGCACGGTCAACTCCATCGGCGCCGACTTGCTCTCGTTCTATTCCCACGAGCGCGACGGGTACGGCTAACATCACGGCCGACAACAATCTCGACCTGAATAACTTTCACGTTAAATTCGACTACATCTTCAGCCCTTCGCATCGGGTTTCGGTCAAGTATCTTTTTGGCGACAGCCTGCAGAATCAACCCGCAGCGCCAGGAACTCCCCAATCGGCAGGACCGCTTGCCACCAACGGAATATGTGGAACTCAGTGGCGCCGACCCGGGCTCAACTTGCGGGACTTAATTACACCTGGACCGATCACTCCCAACTCGGTGCTGGAGAGCCGCTTCGGATATCAGCGATTTTCGCAACGCATTGGCGTGAACAACAACATTGACCCCAACGCTCTGGGCATCAACACTGGCCCATTGGGTGCCAACTCGTCAGACAAGGAAAACTTCGGAGTTCCGTCGGTCTACTACCTGGGCTATTTCGGAGCGAGCGGTACATACCCGGTGGGCGGTGTCCAGGGATATCCGATCGTCACCCGGCCCGACGCTTCTTACGATTGGCAGGAGCACTTCACCACCATCAAGGGCAATCACACCATCAAGATCGGTGGGCAGTATCAGGACGCCTTCACCAAGTCCCGGCGCGACCGGGCGCGTACCGACCTGGGGTTCTACTACTACGGGTTCTACTGCTGTGGAACAGACGGCAATTGCCCCTCGCCAGTTCGCCAGCGTGAGCCAAAGCAACCCAGTAGCTGCGCTGAACGAGCTCCTGCTGGGGCTGTCCGAGGGTGCCTCGCGATCTTTCGGTGTTACCAACCGCCACATCTTCCAAAAGTCGCTTGGCCTGTACGTGCAAGACAGCTGGAAGGTGAAGCCCAATTTCACAGTTGAATTGGGAGTTCGCTGGGATGTTTCCGGGGCCTTGGGTGAGAAAGACAATCTGGGTGCCAACTTCTTGCCGGATGATCCCAAGGCCGATTCCGGCGGGTTCGTGAGCCTGGCCAACCATCCGCTTTACAACCGGGACATGAACAACTTCGGCCCGCAGAGCCGGATTTGCCTGGGACGTATTCGGCAAAGGCAGGACCGTGCTGCGCGCCGGCTATTCTTTGGGTTACGACCTGCCAAACTTTGGCGCCATCCATGCTCCCCAAACCTACTTCCAGATGTGGAGCGGAACCCGGGCCGGATTCTTCAGCCAGGTGCCGGAGGGCATCTTCTCCATCAGCGTCAGCACGACGCCGGCGGACAACCAGGCCATTTTCAATAGCGGCAGCGCCCCCAACTCGCTTTGTGCGGATTTCGTTTGCATGGCTCCCGGCGTGAACATTTATGGACAGAGCGTCACACCTGCCCCGCCCTTCAACGTGGTCCAGGTCATACGGAATTTCCAGACTCCGATGAACCACGCTTACAACCTTACGGTCGAGCAGCAAGTAAGCAACAAGACGTCGTTCAGTCTCGCCTATCGTGGGAACGGCTGGGCGCGACCTGCTCAACTGGCGCGATCTGAATGCTTGCCCCGTCAGCGCCACCGACGCGTGCGATGCCGCTCGGCAGCCGTTTGGCCGGCGCATTCCCGGACTACAACCACATTTTGCAGCTTAACAATGACGCCTTCTCCAACTACAACAGCCTGCAGAGCGCTTTCAAGGTGCGCGATCTTCACGGCCTGAGTGGACAGTTGAATTTTGTCTGGTCGAGATCGTTTGATACCGGCTCTGCCAATCGCGGCGGAAGCTTCCTCTCCGACTTCCAGAACCCCTACCGTGCCAGACAAGGGATATGCGCCTTCGGATTTCGACACGCCCTGGAACGTGAACTTCACCGCGGTCTACGTGGTTCCGCAGGTTCCGCGCTCTGCCCAAGCTGATGGGAGACGGGTGGCAAATCAACTCCTTGTTCCGCGCCCAGGAAGGACGTCCGTTACACTGCCTTTGTCGCCGGCGACCCCTCGAACCAGGGTTTAAGAGATACAGTACGCGGTCTACGATGGCAGCCCGCTTCACTATGACAATCACTACGTGGCCCACGGCAAGGACGCGTACTTCAATACAGCTGCATTTCTCTGCGCCGGCCGCCGGGGAGATCGGAAACGCCCGCAATGTCCTGCGGCAGCCCGGAATCGCACAGCTCGACATGGGCATATTCAAGAATTTCCAACTGACAGAACGTTTTTCCGTGAAATTCAAATGGGAAGTGTTCAACGTTCTGAACCATGCCATGTTCGCCACCGCGACTCCCGGGCAAGATTACCAGCGGATCTTTCGGGACAATTCTTCGCCACGCCTGATGTCGGGTTAGGTTTGAATCCGATCCTGGGTACTGGTGCGCAGCGCAACATGCAGTTTGGCCTGTCCGTTGCGTTCTGATCTGGCTTAGTCGAATCGCATGAGGGAGTTTACCGATGGATGGTAAACTCCCTTTTTGCCCTTATGCGTCGTCCCTTCCTGTTTTTCCTGCTCGCGGTGCTGGGCGCGAGCACGTTCGTCCGGGCGGAAGCTCCAAACATCATCTTCATCACCGTGGACACCACCCGCGCGGACCGCATGGGTTTCCTGGGCAGCAAGAAGGGTCTTACGCCGAATCTGGACACACTGGCACGTCAGGGTGTCGTGTTTGAGAAAGCCTTCTCCCAGGCGCCGCTGACGCCGGTTTCCCACGCCACGATTTTTACCGGAACATATCCCCAGTTTCACACCGTCACCGACTTCGGACATCCGTTGCCGGCATTGTTGCCGTTCGTGCCGGAGATCCTGCACAAGAGCGGTTACCGCACCGCGGCGTTTATCGGTTCGCTGATTCTCGATCCCAAAGCCAACATGGCACCCGGATTCGACCGCGGCTTCGATTTCTTCGACGCCGGATTTCATCCCAAGCGAAGCGCCAATGAAAGCCGCTACGACAGTGTGGAGCGCCGCGCCGGAGATGTGATCGCCCACGCTATGCGCTGGATGGCGAAGAACCAGGACCCTAAGACCCCGTTTTTTATCTGGATCCATCTCTACGATCCGCATGCCCCGTACGATCCACCTGAGCCCTTTGACAAGCGCTTCACCGATCTCTACGACGGAGAAGTTGCCTACGCCGATGCGTCCCTGGGCAAACTCTTTACCTACATGCGGCAGCGCGGATTGTATGACCGCGCCCTGATTACGATGATGTCGGACCACGGCGAATCGCTCGGAGCGCACGGCGAGAGCATGCACGGCATCTTTCTCTACGACGAAACCATCCGTGTGCCGCTGCTTTTCAAACTACCGGGAGCGCTGCTGGCGGGCCGTCGCGTTGAGACCCGGGTGCGACTGGTGGACGTCGCGCCCACGCTTCTCAGCATGTTGAGCTTGCCGCTGCCACCTACTTTTCAAGGCGAGTCTCTGGTCCCTTTGATGAAAGTGAAACCGCCGCTGCCGGGAAAGGTGATCCAAAAGCCCGCGGCCGATCTCCCCGCCTACGCCGAAACTGACTACCCGCACCGGGCGTTTGGCTGGAGTTCGATCCGCTCCATGCGCACTGGCAAATATCTTTTTGTCCGTGCTCCGCGGCGCGAACTCTATGACCAGACCCGCGATCAGGACGCGAAAGATAATCTGGCTGCGACCTCTCCAGCCGTGACGGACACGTTGCAAGCCCAACTCGATCAGTTCCGCGATCAGACCAGCAGCTATCACGGAAAAGCAGACCAGCCGGCGGTCACAGCCGAGCAAAGCGAAAACCTGAGCGCCCTGGGCTACGTAGGCTCGACCCCGGGGACAGCTTCGACCGATCCTCTGAATGGCGCAGACCCGAAGGACAAAATCGGCATCTCGAACACGCTGCACGAAGGCATGATCGCAATCGAAGACGGTAGATTCAACGAGGCCATCCCCATGCTGCAGCACGTGCTGGACGATAGTCCGCTCATCTCGGTCGCGCAGATGCAGTTGGGGATTGCATTGGCCAGAGTGAAGCGTTATCCCGAAGCCATTGCGGCACTGCAGAAATCGGTAAAGCTGATGCCGGACTCGCCTCCGGCGCAATACGAGTTGGGCCTGGCGCTGTTTGAGAATGGTAACTGGCGCGAGTCAGTTCCTTATTTTGAGTTTGTAGCGAAGAAGCGTCCCGAGTTTGCGGACGCGCAGTATTCTCTGGCTTCGGTGTATGCGCGCGTGCAACGCGTCCCAGAGGCGGTCGAGCTGTTGCAAAAGGTAATCCAGCTCAGCCCCGAACACTTCCGCGGCAACCTGCTGCTGGGGCGGATTTACACCTTGCAGCATCGATCGGACGAGGCCTTGCCTTACTTGAAGCAGGCGACGCTTTCCGAGCCCAACAACTTTGAAGCTCACGCGTTTCTGGCTGACGCCTACGAGCAGCAGGGAAACACACAGGCCGCCGGCAGTGAACGCAATCGCGCCGAAGCGCTGAAGCGGGGTATCAAACCGTAGGGCCGGGCGTCCTGCCCGGCTAGAAGTGCAACCAAGTGGATTGCTAACCGAGCTACATGTGCCCGGACGCCCTCGTCCGGTTGGGCCGCCTCTTGAGCTGGCCCACAGAGCATGGACCTTCATCTGTCGTGAAGGCCGACACATTGCGGAGCTGCGCTCCGCTGGGCAGGTGGGACACCTGCCCCTACCTGGCCTGTGAGGCTCTCGATCAGAAAGAAAGCTTCAACGCGAACTGAATGATGCGCGGATCGCGCGCCTGCGTCAGCTGGCCGAAAGTGTCATTAAAGCCAAAAACACTCGACGAGTTTCCCGACAACAGGAACTGGGTGTGATTGAAGGCGTTGAACATCTCCGTACGGAACTCCAGCGCACTTCGCTCGTTGAACTTGAAGGTCTTGAAGATCGAAAGGTCAACGTTGTTGATACCCGGGCCACGCACGGTATTGCGTCCGGAGTTGCCGAATGAGAAGAGCGGAATGCCGCCACCCTCGCTGACATTGAGGCAATCATATGCCATGGGATTGAAATAGAAATTTCCTGTAGTCTCGCCGTTCAGACAGCTTCCGTTGATCCCGTTAGCGTCAGGGGTGAAGGTTTGGATGTTGCGAGCATTGAACGTCTGACGTTTTCCCACCAAATCCGCTCGATCCAGACCGCTGGCCTGTTGGCTTTGATTGTCATTGGAAAAGATGGAGACTGGAGCGCCGGACTGGAACGAGGCAATGCCGTTGATCTGCCAGCCTTCGGTCAACTTGCGCATGAAGTGGTTGTTGCTGAATGGCTTGTCCCACGGGATCTCCCACGAGCCGCTGATCACCAGCCGGTGGGTGGCGTCAAAGTCGGCCAGGCCGCGGTCAAGGCTCGGGTCCAGAGGGTCGGTTTGCAGGGACGATCGGGCGCGGAAACCGGACTGGACGTCAATGGTCTTCGCCAGCGTGTATGCGCCACGGAGATTAAAGCCTCCGCTGAAGCGCTTGTCGATGGTGAGCTGGAACTCATGGCTCGCGGAGAACCCGTTGCTGTGGTTGGTCAATAGCTGTCCAGCTTCGGTAAGCGAAGAGTCCGGATCGGTCGGATCACTGCAGCCAGCCAACGGGCGCGCGCAATCGGCATTGGTGAAGCCGGCGTTGTTGAACTGCTCTTGCAGAACCGAAGGCTGCGGGAAGTTCACGTCCGCCGAGGTGATGAGCTTTCTGCCCAGGCTGCCCACGTAGTAGGCCTCGACCAACGTGTCTTTGGTCAGCTGGTACTGGAAGCCATAGTTGTAATTTTCGGAGTACGGCGTGCGGAAGTGAGGATCGACCACGAAGGCGAAAGACACCTTGGGCACGAAGAATTGACCGAGCCTGCCGCCTGCGATGAAGGGAAATGGATTGACCGTACCGGGTTCGAACGAGTTGAACGGGTCTGCAATCGGATCAACGCCGGGGGTGAATCCCGAATAGTTCAGGTTCGACACGTCTCCGAACGGCGGTTGTCCACCGAACTGCAGGTTGAGCGCTCCGTCTTCAATGTCGTAGAAGATTCCGAAATCCTCCGCGCATGACCAGCTTGGCATTCCCCAGCACGTCCCACGAGAAACCAAAGCGCGGCGCAAGGTTGTTCTTGTCGGGAAAGACCATGGCCGGAATTCGGAATTCCCGGATCGCCGGGATACAGCAAGCTCGGTGGGCGCATCGGGGAAGACAGTGGACTGCTGGCCCGGGAAAGAACCCAATGATGTTGTTGTGCGGGTCCTTCTGGGGAGAGTTGTATTCGTAACGCGCACCGAGGTTCAGGGTCAGGCGAGGCAGTACCTTCCATGAATCCTGGCCGTAGAAATTCAGCGAGTAGGTCCGTATGCCGTAAACCGCGTTGGAAAACTGGAAGTAGTTGTCGGGAAAGCCACCGACAAAATCAGCAAACCCGTCTCCCGTAAAAGGCGACACGAAGTTGGCGAAATCGTAGCTGCCATTGTTGAAGAAGTCGAAGTTGAAATTGTTGCGGATGCGGCGAATGTCGGCGCCAAATTTAAGGTCGTGATGTCCCTTGTTCCAGGACACACTGTCCTGCCAATGGAAAGTCACGTCGTGCTCCTTGGTCGGGCCCTGCGGAGAAGGGCCTAGCTGGAACGAATTCGAGAAGAGGATGGGTGGGGCAACGCCCTTTGGATCGTCAGGATTGACGTTGGTGAATCCCAGGTCCGCGGGCGAAGTCGTGTCCTGAGGAATCGCCATCAATGTGGCCACGCGGTTTGAGCCAAAAATGAATTCATTGACGACGTGGGGACTGAAAATATGGGTCCAGGTCACCGCCCCCTGCTGGCTGCGGGTCGCGTCCCCGAAGCCTGATCCGATAGGCACGTTTCCGCCACTGGACGCGCCGTTGACGATCCGGAATGGGTATGCGTCCCTGAGATCATCGATGATCCAGTTTCCGTAGATCGAGTCGCGGGCGGAGATGTGGTGATCGATCCGGATGATGCCCTGGTCGTCCTGAATTCTGCCAATCGGATTGGAAGTGAAGTTGTTCGTGCCTGGGACGTTGGGCAGTGGCAGGTACTTGCTGATGTATGTAGCGATGATGGGATTGATGGGAACCTGATTGTTGGGATAGTCGGTGCCGTCGATCGGGTTGACCAGTTGGGTGTCGGGAAGTTCGCCGCTGAAGTCAGCCACCGTGCCCACGCAGCCAGGCGCTACAGTCGTGCATCCGCGCTGCGCCGGGCTTAGCACCGTCAACACGGGAGCCACCTGTCCTTCAATACGGCGCGATCCCTGATAGGAGATAAAGAAGAATGTCTTGTCTTTCTTAATGGGTCCACCAAAGGTGCCCCCGAAAAGATTGCGGTTAAAGCGTGTGCGCTCCAACTGAAAATAGTTGCGGGCATTCAAATCTTCGTTTCGGAAGAATTCGAACACGCCCGCCATGGAACTTGTTGGTCCCGGACTTGATGACCTGATTTACGATTCCGCCCGAGGTACGGCCGTACTCCGCTCCGTAGTTGTTGGTCAGAATCTTGAACTCTTCCACCGCGTCCGGATTGGGATCGACCACCGCGTTGTTGCCGAGAAAATCATTGTTGTCGACGCCGTCAATCAGGAACGTCAGCGACTCGGAGCGCTGTCCGCTGACCGAGAACGGATTTCCGGAGCCGTCGTCGGGATCCGGCGCGAAGACGCCGGCCTGCAGCAAGCCGAGCTGAAACGTGTCGCGCTCGACCAGCGGCAAATCCACAATGCGCCTCTGGGTCTCGACTGAACCCAGGGTTGCGGTGACGGTATCAACCTGCGCAACGTCTCCGGTTACTTCCACCACTTCGGTTTGGGCGCCGACCTGTAGGGAGATGTCCTGTTTGGCGGCCTGGTTGACTTGGAGAATGATGCCTTCCTGAACATATTTGCGGAAGCCGGAGCGCTCAACCGTCAGTCTGTACTGGCCCACGGGAACGAGGGTGAACGAATACTCACCGTCGTTTCCGCTTTGCGTCTTTTTAGTGACGTTGGTTTGCGTGTTGGTCAGCGAAATGGTGGCGCCGGTCACGACGGCTCCCGAAGCGTCCCGTATGGTTCCCAGCAGCGAGGCGGTGACTTCGGCGGCAAACGCCGAAGAAGTGATCAGGAAAGCTGCAAGAACAAGCGCCAAACCATGCAAAGCAACCCGGTTTCGTCTCATGAAAACTCCCTCGATTGGAATCTCGATGGACCAACGCAGCCCACTAACAGAACAACAAATGTAAAGATTTGTTACAGATAGCTGTATCTTCTCATTGCAATCAGTCGTCCAGAATTAAAAGCATTCACTACAATGAATTTGTGTGTGCGGCGACCGAATCTATACAGATTTCAGTAGTCGAAATACTAGACTCCGTAGAATGACTACAGGTCAACTCGCATGTTTTGTTTGTCTTGCCAGAAAAACTGCGGCCAGAACGATCACCACGGGGTAGCACTCCAGCGTGTAGCGAGGCTCCGGATTCTCGAGCGTGCTCAGAAAGACTGATCGCAGGATCAGAAACGTCAGCAGCAGCCCGAAAAGCGCGATGTTGTGCGCCTCGATCAGCCCAGCAGCCGCTAATCCCAGGTAGAGCAGACCGATGACGCCCATCGCCACCGCCAGCGCCGACCACTTCGGGTCGTCATTGAACTCCCACCATCGGGTATCCGAGGGCAGAGTCTCGGTGCGCGGACGGAGCCACATGTCGGCGATGCGCACGAGCGGCAGCCACACGTAGTAGCGCAACGGCGCCTGCCGGATGCGCTGGCTGGCCAAGGCCGCGAACCTCGCATCCAGTTCCGGAGTGACGTGGAGAACCTGGTTGTAATCCGCCAGCAATTCTTCGGTCTGCTGGCGCTGGGCTTCAGAGTCAAAGGCGCGAGCCGGCAGCTTATCGGCGTCCACGGTGTCTCCCGGCACCGGCCAGTAGATCTCCTCGACCGAAGAATAGTCAGCTATCCACGTCTTGACCCAGCGATTGAATCCGCTGGGAACGAATTCATCTTCTTCATTGGCGTAACGCGGCGCCAGCAGTTCGAAGCGATGCATGGTGTGCAGATTGCGCCCAGCCCACGGAACCAGCGGCGCCAAAGATACGACAGCGACAATCAGCCCAACTCGCAATAAGTGAAACGAACCGTGTGGCCTCGGGCGACTCGTCCGCGACTTCTCTCTCCAGGCACGGACCCACACAAACGCCAAATACAATTCAATCGAAATCAGCAGCAAGCCTCCGTCCGGACGCAAGAGAATCGCAGCGCCAATGGCGAGTCCGCATCCCAACCAGGGCCGCAACCTCTTTTCGTCCAGCTTCTGCAGTCCGGCAATAGCGCAGTCGATCGCCAGAGCGGTGAAAAAGATTTCCAGCGTTTCCGTCAACGCGGCGGCCGCATAACTGGCCAGAAACGGACACACTGCAGCCAGCAAAAACGCCACTTTCGCGGCCCTCTCCGAAACCAGGCGTCGCGCCATGTCCGCGATCAGGAAGCAGGTGGCGATGTCCACCAACACCTGAAGCACCAGGACCGCGCGGTAGTGCTCCATACCGAATATGGCAAACACGGCAACCAGAAACGCGGGATATCCGGGCAAGCGGATGTAAGTGGGAGATATCTCGGGGCCGCTGAGGCCATAGATGCCGTGCTGCAGCCAATTCTTGGCGATGTCGCCGTAGATAAAGGAATCGGTGACGATGGCAGGGAAGCGAAGCAGGAAAAAAATCCGCAGCCCAAGGGCGGCCAGCGTGACCCAAAGAAAAAATCGGAGGTGTCGGCGCACGAGTTGGCGCACGCTAAGAATATACCTCAGGGTCGATCTTGATTCCGGACGAATTAAGCTGCGCTCGACTGGGCAGATGAGGACATCTGCTCGTCCGGGGTTCGTGGCATATACTTTCGCGTTGCATGCCCACGTCACCTAGTCACCGTCACGCTTACATCGACTGGATGCGTGGCCTCGCCTGCGTGCTCATGTTTCAAACCCACTGCTACGATTCATGGCTCAATCCCGAGGCCCGCAAAACGACGTTCTTCATGTGGTCGCAACTGGGCGGGACCCTGCCCGCGCCGATATTTCTCTTTCTGGCAGGAGTTTCCTTCGCCATGGTGACCGACAAGCTGCGGCAGAAGGGCCTGCCGGCGAATGCGATTGCGCGCACAACCATCAGGCGCGGCGCGCAAATTCTCGGTCTCGGTCTCCTGTTTCGCCTGCAGGAATACATCATCGCCTGGGGATGGTCCCCGTGGAGCGATCTTCTTCGCGTGGACATTCTGAACACGATTGGCGTCTCCATGATGCTGATGGGAGTGGTGTGCTGGATTGTGCTTAGGGCGCGACCAGCGCGTTCGAGACAAGTTCTGGGCATAACCGCTGGCGGAATCGCGATCGTGATTTCGCTTTTGACTCCGCTGATCTGGACCACTTGGCGTCCACACTGGCTACCCTGGCCGATCGAGTCCTACATTGATGGAGTCCACAACCTGGGCCAGCCGCAGTCGTGGCTCTTCCCAGTTTTCCCGTGGACGGCTTTCGCCTTTGCTGGCCTTGCCCTCGGCTTCCTGCTGCTCAGCGATTGGACACGGCAGCATGAGTCTGCGGTGTTTGCCGCGTCTGGCGCGGCCGGTGTGGCTTTAATCTATCTGGCGCGATGGATGGACGCGCGACCGGTTCAGATTTATCCGGTTTATGATTTCTGGCATACCAGTCCCAATTTCTTCTTGATTCGCGTAGGCTTGTTGCTGGCGATTCTTTCTATGACCTACGCGTGGTGCCGGTGGGGCGCGGGGCAGTGGGGATTCAGTCCGCTAATTCAGTTGGGGCAGACGTCTCTGCTGGTGTATTGGGTGCATCTCGAATTCGTCTACGGACGGCTTTCCATCGTGCCCAAGCATGCTGCGAGTATTCGGACTGCATCGCTTGGGCTGCTGGCGATTTTCCTCGGCATGCTGGTTCTGTCGATCTTACGGACGCGATGGAAACGGACGGTACTAAGCGGAGGAGGGGCATCATCGCCCGTCTCTGCCGGGGCTTGACGGGATCCTAGCGCCGACCCGGCGGGCTGTCGCCCACCGCGCGGGGGGCAAGATGCCCCCGCGGACAGCCGGCGGGACGCCGGTGCTACGGTGAACTGTGATAGACCCCGCACGAGCGTGGCGCTCGCGCCTACATTAGCTCGACTTGGCGGATGGCATTTTCTACCAGCTTCAGGATGATCGCCCAGCGCTGGCGGGCCTGCGGCTCATCGTCTCCGTAGCCGAATAAATAGAACGTGATGTAGAAGCCTTCCCGCACCTCGCCTCCCACATGGTAGAAAGCACGCCGGACCAGCAATTCGGCAGCTGCGGGAATTTCGGGGACGCGCTTTAACAGTTGCGTGACTCGCTTCGCGAATTGCTCGTGATCGGGGAAAGAGTAGCGCGACTCCTGCGAAAACACGATGTCCACATACGAGCAGAATTTGTACGCAGCCCCGAAGATCTCCTCTTCGGGATTAATTTCCGTGCTTGACCAAGTGTCGCACTTCGCGGTTTCGAGAATGCCGTCCGGCGAGTTTATGACGACGAGAAATTCGGCTAGCTCGGGGACGCGGCTGGCCTCCTCGACGTTCAGGAGAAGCTCCGGATGATGCTTCAGGTCGAAATAGCGCGGGCCGCCGTCCGCGGCGGCCCAGGGCAATTCGAGGGTTTCGTCGTCCGCACCGAGTTCGACTGCGTAATCAGCCTCCACGCTAGTGCGCGGGAGCGGGCTGCGGTGTCGCCTGGGGAGCAGGTGAGAAATTCACCGTTGGTACCTGTCGCGATCCCTCGGACGCGGCGAAGTATGCTTCGTTCGGTTTGAAGCCCGCCCATCCCGCAAAAATACTGTTGGGAAATTGCTGTATGTAAGTGTTGTAGTCCTGGAGCGTGTCGTTGTATCGCTTGCGTTCGACCGCGATGCGGTTTTCGGTGCCGGCCAACTCGTCCTGCAGTTTCAGGAAATTCTCGTTCGACTTGAGCTGGGGATAGTTCTCCACAATCGCCAATAGGCGGCCCAGGGCGCCGTCCAGTTGCCCGTTGGCTGCAATCTTGTCCGACGGAGTGCCGGCGGAGAGCAACGCCGAACGCGCTTTCGCGATGTCGCCAAAAACCGTCTGCTCCTGTTGCGCGATACCTTTCACGGTGGCAACCAGATTAGGGATCAGGTCGGCGCGGCGTTGCAGAACAATGTCGACCTGCGACCATGAGGCCTTCACCGCTTCGTTCTTCGTCACCAGTGTGTTGCGGACGCCGACATATTGTCCGAAGGCCACGAAAGCAATCAGTGCCAGGACCGCGATCACAATCAGAACTTTGACCATACTTCCTCCTGAATCAAAAAGTCACAGAAACGGTTCGACTCGAGCGGTCAGTCGCCCACTTTGTCTTTTCTCACTTAGCGTTATCCAGCATTCTATCGACTGCCGCGGTTACGTGCTGAACCGCCGCCAGGTAGCGGGCGAAAACGTCTTTGGCATCGAGCTGTTTGCGGTCGGCTTTGTGGTCGCGGATATCCAGCAATTGCAGGAAAGCCGAAGGCTCGAACGGAATGCGAGTGGCGAGAATCTGAATGGCTTCGCGTTTGGAGTGGGGGGCGGCATCGCCCAGCGCCAGCAGCGCGTGCCGGAACAAGGTCGCGAAGGCCGACACCGAGCCCAGCAGAAGTTGCCATAAGGCGCGGTCATTGTCCCCGGCTTCCAGCAGGCGTTGCCGCAGCAGGATCAGCTTCTCCCTAAGTTCATACTCCAGCTGCGCCCTATGCAGCTGCATGGGAATCTGCAAGGGCGTCAGAAGCTCGTCGCCAAAGAGCACGCGGTGGTGATGCTGCATGTCGAGCAGTTCTATCGAGAACACGTCGGCGGAGCGCTCCAGTTCTTCCTGGGTCATCACCAGCGGCGCGGGATGCTTCTGGCGGTGCCACCAATCCGCCACCGGCGCGATGGCAGAAAGCGTGGAAAAAGAACTCTCGCGGAGAATGCAGAGCAGGTTCAGGTTGGAGAATTCGGTCTGATATTCCCCGGTGGCGGCCGAACCGAAGAGAATCACGCTCTGCAGGTTCTGGCCCGCGGCCTGTTTCATGCGGCTGACGAATTCAGCGATCTGTTTTTCTGCAACCATTAAACCTCCCCGCTTATGGAGGACGGGCGTCCCGCCCGTCTTCCTCGAACCCTGACAGAACGATAGCCCATTGCGCCGAGGGCGAGACGCCCTCGGGACAGCCGGCGGGACGCCGGCGCTACTAACTACCAGCTGCCACTGGCACCGCCTCCGCCCGAACTGCCGCCGCCGAACCCTCCGAAGCCGCCGCCACCGCCTCCGAAACCTCCACCGCCGCTGTAACCGCCCCCACCGTAGCCGCCGCCACCGCCGCCGAACAGAAGGAAGTAGAACAGGAGCTTGCGCAGAGGCGTCAATAAAACGATCAGCAAAATTACGCCGAGAATGAGCAGTTGTTTGCCAGATAGCTGTCTCTCCGGCTGGACCCTTGGTGCGGCCGGGAGCTGTGGGCGGTCTCCCGTCAGTTCTATGCCGGCATCCTGCGCGATGACGTCCGCCACTCTCGACGTCATCAGCACAACCGCACCGTTGTAGTCGTTCTGCCGCAGCAGCGGGACCGCCTCGCGGCCAATGCTTCCCACTTTTCCGTCGGGCAGAATCGGCTCCAGGCCGTACCCGACTTCGATGCGGTACCTGTGGTCCTGCGTCGCCAGGAGGATCAGGACGCCGTGGTCTGTGGCCTTGCTGCCGATGCCCCACTGCTTATAGAGGGCGACGGCATAGCTTTCTATGTCGGATCCGTCCAGAGAATTTATTGTGACTACAGCGATCTGCGCATGCGCTTTCTGATCAAGCTGTTGGCAGATATTATCCAGTTGCGCGATGGTGGTCGGGTCGAGAACATGAGCGAAATCGTTGACGTAGTCGGTGGGACGCAGTTGCGAGACAGGCTCTGCCAGAAGCAAGAGCGGGAACGCCAGCAGGACGATGGCGACGCGAATCGACTGCAGAAACCTCATTCGGCGTGATTGTATAGGAAAGCGAGTCGGGCGAATGACGCGCCACGGACCACGTAGGGGCAGATGTCCTCATCTGCCCAGTCGAGCGAAGCACGACAGTCATGCCCGTCGTGCAAATAGCGGAGCTGCGCTCCGCCCGGCAGATGAGGACATCTGCCGCTACGTGGCTCGTGGCGCTTCACACGGCGCCGAGAAATTCTACGATTTGGGATTCTGCCCAGCGGCCATCATTACTGCTGTTGGGGTCGGCTAAATATGAACAGTGGCCGCCGTCTTCGGTTTCGACGAATGTGATGTGGGGATTGTCCAGGATCTTGCGGCGTGT
Organism: Terriglobia bacterium; assembly: GCA_963812835.1. Classification (GTDB taxonomy): domain Bacteria; phylum Acidobacteriota; class Terriglobia; order Terriglobales; family Acidobacteriaceae; genus JAIQFF01. The sequence continues at coordinate 1,170,955 of CAWEWN010000002.1, read as the reverse complement.
CTCCGGCAGGATGCGAATGAACGGATCGTTGGCCGCGTTGAGGATGAACGTGGGCACTACGATTCGGTCAATGACATGCGCTGCAGCCGAGCGGTCGTAGTAATCAGCAGCGCCGGTAAATCCGCTGTAGAACGCGGTGATGCGATCATCGAACTCGCGCAGGCTGCGAATACCGCGCAGGCGCGAAGTGTCGAACGCGCCCGGAAATAATCGGGCCTTGACTCGAAACTTCCGGGCCAGGTTCCACAGGAAATATTGTTCGTACAGGCGGTTGCTGGGCAAATGCAGAGCATCCGCCGAAGCGGCCAGGTTGATGGCAGGACAAACCGCCGCCACCGCGCGAAATTGGCGCGGACCTGCGCTTCCCCATTCGCCTGCGAGTTTGAGCACCAGGTTTCCGCCCATGGAATATCCCGCCAGGGCGAAACGGGAGATGTGGTCCTGCCCGATCAGATTTTGCGCCACGGCCGCGACGTCCTGAGATCGTCCGGAGTGATAAAGAGTGGGGGCGAGTGCCTCAGTGCCGCCGCAATTTCTCTGATTCATGCGGACAACATTCATGCCGCCGGCGAGGCCCTTGGCGGCAATCCCCAGCATGTAGGTGGAATCGCTCGAGCCTTCGAGGCCATGGACGATGATCAGCGTAAGCGCTCTTTCCCGCTCGCTCTGCCAGTGGCAATGGACGAGGGTTTTGATGCCGGGTTCGACCTCGATATATCGCGCCTCGGCCGGCGGCAGAGAAGGGCGGCGGGAAAGGAAGAAGCTGGCGAGCGTCTGCCGATGTCCCCCGCTGAACCCGCGGCGAGGCACGAAAGCCGGCAATTTAGTTTGCACAGTCTCCACTGCTTGATTTTAAATGGGTATGACCAAATGTGGTGCTGGCGGGCAAGCCTGCCAGCAGAGGAGTTCCCGCCATGCCTATTTTCGAGTACATCTGCAAGGAATGCGATCACCAGTTCGAGACCCTCGTGTACGGCCAGCAGAAGGCGGAGTGTCCCAAGTGCCACGGCAGCAAACTGGCGCCTCAGCTTTCGGTGTTTGCGGTCAGCGCCAAGGGCCCGTCGCAAGCCGCGCCCTCATCCGGGGCCTGCGGTTCCTGCGGCGACCCGCGCGGTCCGGGATCGTGCTCGCTGCCCAATTAATTCCTGCCTATCGTGATGTTTCTACGACAGTTATCGGTGTGACCAGGGGCACCATCCTGGCGTGACCCCGGTAAGTTTTCTTCTTCGTTCCTTGCCCGTACCATCCTCTCATCACAGTTGAAAGCGCTTCGAATCATCGCCTCGAAGCCGCAAGGAGACCAATGGATCGTCGTCGCAATTCTCGGGTTTCGGCCCGTTTGCCGGTGCGAATTTGGGGCGTTGATGCCCACGATCTGCCTTTCATGCAACTGGCCAGCGTCAAGAACCTGAGCAGCACAGGCGCGGTCGTCCAGGGCGTGCGGCGCCAGATAAGGCCAGGAGAGATCCTCGAGGTGCAGTCGGACGAGGAGAAAGCCCGGTTTCGGGTGATCTGGACGGGCATGCAGGGGACGGAGAGTGCGGGTGAAATCGGCTTGCAGAGATTGGCCTCCGAACCTTACCTCTGGGAGGTGGCTCTGGGTTGTTACAGCGAGTTAGTGGCCGAAGGGTGATGGAGGACGGGCGAGACGCCCGTCTTCCAACTTCAAAACCCAACACGCCATTTTGAATTCGGTCCCGGAGGGACCATTGACAGTAGCCCGCCACTTCAGTGGCGGGTTATGAACGAGAAGATGCGCGTGCCGTAGGCACGCCTGAAACGTCGCTCCGATCGCCGGTGGTTGGGTTTCAGCCGTCCCTACGGGACGGGAATCGTTCTGCTAGCCTACCCGGCGTTGAAACGCCGGGCTACTATCAGGCGTCCCTCCGGGACGCAACGATCCGGATCCTCTCGACGATCTTCATGGCCTTTCGTGTTGCTCTGCAATTTGCAGACGGCACTCCCTTCTACTATGCTGCCCAGTTCGTGACATCCTGGTAATTTATCGGTCCCGAAAATCACTGGAGAACGAATGGTACGGACTATTCTGGCTGTGATGTTCTGCCTGGCATTAACGTCCGGGGTTGAGGCCCAATCGCTGAACCTCATGCCCCTTCCCGCCAAAGTGCAGATGGGCAGCGGCCAACTTCTGATCGGCCCAACTTTTTCAGTTTCCATTGCCGGCCGTCACGAGCCGCGCCTGGATTCTGCCGTCGAGATATTTCTCGGGCAACTGGGCCGACAGATCGGAATGCCGCCGATCGACATGCAGATCGCAGACTCCACCAATGCCACTCTCGTCATTCAAGCGGCTGGCGGCACCAGGAGCGTGCAGGAGTTGGGTGAAGACGAATCGTACCGGCTGGACATCAGCAGCTCCGGCGCGCGCTTGACGGCGCCGAACACGCTTGGCGTCATGCGAGGACTGCAGACTTTCCTGCAATTGGTGCAGACCGCCAGCGCGGGTTTTGCCGTGCCTGCGGTTTCGATCGAAGACAGCCCACGCTTTCCGTGGCGCGGATTAATGATTGATGTTGGCCGCCACTTTATCCCGCTCGATGTTCTAAAGCGAAACATCGACGGCATGGCGGCGGTGAAGCTGAACGTGTTTCACTGGCATCTCTCGGAAAACCAGGGCTTCCGCATCGAAAGCAAAAAATTCCCCAAGCTGCAGGGCATGGGTTCGGACGGCCTCTACTACACGCAGGATGAAGTTCGAGGCGTGATCGCCTATGCGCGGGAGCGCGGCATTCGAGTGGTCCCGGAGTTCGACATGCCGGGACACGCCACCGCCTGGTTTGTCGGCTATCCAGAACTCGCCAGCGGGCCGGGTCCTTACCAGGTCGAGCGCCGGTGGGGCATCTTCGATCCCGCCATGGATCCCACTAAGGAAGCAACCTACAAATTCCTGGACACGTTCATCGGCGAAATGGCGGCGCTTTTTCCCGACCAGTTTTTTCACATCGGGGGCGACGAGGTCAATGGCAAGGAGTGGGATGCGAATCCGAAGATCCAGGCGTTCATGCGTGCCCACGGCCTGAAAGACAACAACGACCTGCAGGCCTACTTCAACCAGCGCGTGCAGAAGATCGTGGCCAAGCACGGCAAGACCATGCTCGGCTGGGACGAAATTCTTCGTCCCGATCTGCCGAAAGATATTGTGATTCAGTCGTGGCGCGGGCCCGACTCACTGGCGCAGGCCGCGAAGCAGGGTTATCGCGGTTTGCTCTCGTCTGGCTTTTACGTTGACCTGATGTGGTCAGCGGAGCGGCACTACTCGGCCGACCCGCTCAGCGGCGCGGCCGCCAACCTGACCCCAGAGGAGCAAAAGCGAGTCCTGGGCGGTGAAGCCTGCATGTGGGCCGAGTACGTTTCGCCGGAAAATATTGATTCCCGCATCTGGCCGCGCACTGCAGCCATCGCCGAAAGATTGTGGTCTCCGCAGCAGGTGCGCGACGTGAACTCGATGTACCAGCGCCTCGCAGTAGTGAGCAATTGGATGGATGGGCTCGGGCCTGACCCACAATTCGAGTTACGCACCCATGCTACGTCGCATCGCCGGGACGAACGACATCTCTGCCCTTAAAGTCCTGGCCGACGTGGTCGAGCCGGTGAAAGACTACACCCGTGAAGAAACCGCGCCCGCACCCGCGACCAGCGCTTCGCCGCTCAATCGCGTGGTGGATGCAGTTCGTCCGGAAAGCGCGACCGCCAGGCATTTTGCGGATGCGGTCAACGAACTATTGGGCGGGGCCGCCAAACCGGGTTCGGAGGCGCGGGTCAGGAATTTGCTCAGCCGCTGGCGTGACAACCAGGTTGAGCTTCAACCCCAGTTTGAAAAGTCTCTGCTGCTCAAGGAAGTCGCTCCCATCTCGCAGAATCTTTCCGCGCTCGGGGCCGCGGGGCTGACCGCACTCGACTATCTCGACCGCGGCGAACCGGCCCCGCCCGCGTGGGTAGCGACGCAACTGGCGCTGGTCGAGCAAGCGGGCAAGGCACAAGCCCAGTTGCTGATCATGGTGGCCCCGTCGGTTGAGAAGTTGATCCGGGCAAGCGCCGGTCAGGCTACACCGTCTTTGCCGGGAAAATAGGAGTAGGCTTGGGTCCTACTTTGAGAAGCCTTTGCGATCTTTGCGATTCCCTTTGCGTCCTTTGCGGTTGAAAGCTTTTGACCGCGAAGTGCGCAAAGGAAGCCGCAAAGGTCGCAGAGAAACCCCGGAGCGACATCAGGAACCATGCTTAGGAGCTAATAGTGGCGCACCAGAAGGCGAACTCGATAAGCCACGATTTCACGACCAGGCCGGAATCATGGCCCGCCTTACCGCTCGAGGCCTGGCAGGACACCTACGCCACGCTTCACATGTGGACCCAGATCGTGGGCAAGGTCCGGCTGGCGCAAAGTCCGCTGGTCAATCATTGGTGGGAAGTGCCGCTTTACATCAGCGCGCGGGGGCTGACTACCTCCGCCATCCCGTACCGCGACGGCATCTTTGAAGTCGAGTTTGATTTTCTCGACCACAACCTTGTGATCCGGACCAGCCAGAACCAAACCAAGATCATTCCACTCGCGCCCCGTTCAGTTGCTGATTTCTACAAGGAATTCATGGCGGCGCTGGCCTCGCTCGGCATCGACGTGAAGATATGGCACATGCCGGTCGAGATTCCCAACCCGATCGCTTTCGATCGCGATACCCAGCATGCATCCTATGATCGCGAATATGTGACCCGGTTCTGGCGCATCCTGCTGGTGGTAGACAGCATCTTCCAGGAATTTCGCTCACGCTTTGTCGGCAAGAACAGCCCGGTACATTTCTTCTGGGGCAGCTTCGACTTGTGCGTCACCCGCTTTTCCGGGAGGCGCGCTCCGGAGCGCGAAGGTGCAGATCCGATTACGCGCGAGGCTTACTCGCATGAAGTAATCAGCGCGGGGTTCTGGCCGGGCGGCGGCGAGATGAAGGGCGCGGCATTTTATGCTTATGCTGCTCCCGAACCGGCCGGCTACGGGCAAAGTCCGGTGCGTCCGAGCAAGGCTTTTTACAATCCGCAGATGAAAGAATTCTTCCTGATGTACGACGACGTTCGTCTGGAATCGTCGCCCAGAACCGCGGTACTCGAGTTTCTGCAAACCACCTACGATGCCGGAGCCAACCTGGCAAAGTGGGACCGGGCAAACCTGGAACGAACCGCGTAGGTTTTTATGTGGGCGCGAGTGCCCCGCTCGTTCAGCAGCACCCTGAAGCACCAGCGCCCCGGACATATGAGGACCTTTCCCGGCGCTGCCGCACGAGCGGGGCGCTCGCGCCCACACAGCATGATCCTCCCACAATATTAAAAACAAAAGGTTTAGACGATTGTCCAGGGCCCGATTTGTCCCTCAGCGGGATCTGCTTGGGCCTTCCGTTACCTGTCCAAGGTTACCGACGGGTCCTATCATGGACTGTCTCTCACTCGACTATGGCGACTCCGACTCTCGATCCCAAGACCAGCGATACGGTCCAGGCATTGGTGCAACTTCTCCGCTCGCGCTCCGCGGAGGAGATACGGCAGCGCATGTACGACAATCCGCCGGGGAGTCCGTGGTGGGCGGCCTGCAAGACCGAGCTCGATCTGCGAAACAGCGAGCGGGCAGCGACCGCGCTGGTTGATACCTCGCGCGTTCTGGACAAGCTTCGCAGCGCCACCGATCACCTGGACGAACTCACCGGGAAACTTGTGCAGTCGACGACGGACATGGCTGAAGTTGTGAAGAGCGTCCGCGAATCCGGCAGGCGGATGGAAATTGCGACCTACGTAATCGTCGGATTGACGATTGTCCAGTTGTTTTATATAGCCTTCCAGTTTTCCGCCCGGCATTAGCGCTCAGACGGACGAGACATCCCCGAAAACTGAAAAACATCCCCCGCGATCCAACGTGTAGCGCCGGCGTCCCGCCGGCTGTTCGGTGGGCGTCCCGCCCACCGTCCGGCGAGGACAGCCTCTTCCGCCCCTCCGGGGCTCCGCCCTTTCTTCGTGTATGACCCACGGCTTACGCCGTGGGCTACATTCTTTTCGCCGCTCCGCGGCTCCGAATGCGGGCATCCCTCCTCCATTTTCTCCGCCATGTCGGAGCGGGCCCTTTCGACGCAGCCTGTTCGTGCGAGAACCCGCCACCAGCCACAGCATTCTTTGCGCGCTAACCCAGCCTCCGTTACCATAGCCGCCGTGGCCAACTACATCGGCGCCATCGATCAGGGCACAACCAGCACCCGCTTCTGCGTGTTTGACGCTGCCGGCAAGACCGTAGCGGTTGCGCAAAAAGAGCATCAGCAAATCTATCCGCAGCCGGGGTGGGTCGAACACAATCCTGAAGAAATCTGGCAGGCGACCCAGGATGTGATTGCGGAAGCGCTCCAACAGGGGAAGCTGGGAGCGGCGGATTTGGCTGCAATCGGCATTACCAACCAGCGCGAGACGACTGTGCTATGGAACCGGAAAACCGGCAAGCCCGTAGCCAACGCGCTGGTCTGGCAGGACACCCGAGTCGATGACTACGTCGCCGAGCTTTCTCGCGAAGGCGGAGCTGATCGCTTTCGAGCCAAGACCGGCCTCCCGCTCAGTACCTATTTCAGCAGCCTGAAAATCCGCTGGCTGCTCGACCACGTGCCCGGCGTCCGAAAACAGGCCGAAACCGGCGAGGTCGTTTTCGGCAACATTGATTCCTTTCTGACCTGGCACCTCACCGGCGGAACAGACGGTGGACTTCATATCACTGACGTCACTAATGCCAGCCGCACACAGTTGATGGACCTCGACACGCTCGCGTGGGATGAAGACTTGCTCGAGGCATTTAGTATTCCGGGAGAAATGCTGCCGCGCATTTGTTCCAGCGGTGAAGCTTACGGAACGGTGAAAGTCGGCGCTGCGAAGGGCGTCGCGATTGCCGGGATTCTGGGCGACCAGCAAGCCGCGTTGGTTGGTCAGACCTGTTTCAAATCCGGAGAGGCCAAAAATACTTACGGCACCGGCTGCTTCCTGCTGATGAATACCGGGGAACGCGCGGTGCGTTCCGGGCATGGGTTGCTCACCACTGTCGCCTACAAGTTCGGCAACCAGCCGGCACACTATGCGCTCGAAGGCAGCATTGCCATCACCGGCGCGCTGGTGCAGTGGCTACGCGACAACCTCGGACTGATCGGCTCAAGTCCCGAGATCGAAACCCTGGCACGCACGGTGGAAGACAACGGTGGCGTCTACTTTGTTCCGGCGTTCTCCGGCTTATATGCGCCTTATTGGAAGTACAACGCGCGCGGCGTGATTGCCGGCCTTACCCGTTACGTCAATAAGGGACACCTGGCGCGCGCCGTTCTGGAAGCAACCGCATTTCAGACTCGCGAAGTGGTCGAAGCCATGGAGAAGGACTCCGGCATCGCACTGGACGTCCTCCGTGTAGACGGCGGCATGGTGGACAACGCGCTGCTGATGCAGTTCCAGGCCGACATCCTGAACCGGCCCGTGGTGAAGCCTCTGATCAAAGAGACTACGTCGCTCGGGGCGGCGTACGCCGCCGGCCTGGCTGTCGGTTTTTACAAGAACACTGATGACCTGCGTGCGAGTTGGTCCGTGGGCCAGAGCTGGAAGCCGAGTTTAGAAGAAACGAAACGTGCCGAGATGTACCGGTTGTGGAAGAAAGCGGTGACGCGGTCGTTCGATTGGACTGATTAGGTTCCGTCTTACCAGATGGTGCGCAGAGCTTTCGATTTTCGAATTTCTGCGTCTGCAGTGACGAGCACGATCCCCTCCGCCAATGCAGTGGCTCCGATGACTCTGTCTGCCGGATCCTTAGGATAGGCGGACGGAAGTGCCATGGCACTCACGCAAACTCGGGCCGTGATTGGAAGTACAACAAACCTGGATTCCACCTCTGTCAGGAATGTTTCAAGACTGGCGTTCAACTGAATACGGCGTTTGCTTTCGCCAAGAGCGATCTCAAGCAAAGTCATATCGGAGATCGCCAGTCCCTCGCCGGCGACTCGAGTATCCTCAATGGCCGCTGCAGCCTTCTTGGAAATCCTGTCTGGCTCAAGAGCGAGCCAGAGTACAACATGGGTGTCGACCAGAATCATCCCAGGTCGCCCCACTCATCTGGTGAAAGAACAGGGGAAACCACGTCGCCGGTGATGCGGCCCCGGTTGCGAAAAAATCCGAAAATGTCGTCCACAGGGGTTTTAATCGGCACGAGCATCGCTACCGGTTCACCGTGTTTGGTGATGACGACCGCCTCTCGCTTGGCCTTGACCTCGTCCATCACGGCAAGACACTTCGTCTTGAATACGCCTGCAGGCATCGTTTTCATACTGTCTCCGGACCACTATGGTCATTATACCATGGTCATAATAGGGAAACGGCCTCGACTGGCCAGCTGAATCCTGCCGCCGACCGAATCTGTTCAGCCAAACTTGCGCGAATCAGAAAGGGGATTCGCTCCTCCCGACCCAACTTGAGTTCGACGAATTCGATGAACAGAATTTTCCGTCGTCCACGAAGCGAGATTTCCGTCCACGGAATGAAAAGAGGCGGGTGGCCAATCCTAAAGAAGAAAAGAGGCGACAGGTAAAGGCCGGCGGTATCAACCCCAATGGTAAGACAGTTGTTGTAGTTCGCTCCCCAGCGCATGCGCGCACTCTTCCAACTCCAGCTTTGGCTTGGAAAAGGAAGAGTCGAACCGAAGCGCCGGCCCAGGGTCGCCCATCCGCTCAATTTCCCGGTCAGAAGACTGGTGACGCACCAAAGTGCGACGAAGAAGGCCAGGAAAATAAAGATTGGAATCGCAGGATTTATCGCGATGTGAGTTTGCACGGTTCGCATACCTGCGTTATCACCGGACCCAAAAATCGCGTCAATTGGTGTTCCGAGCCGGTTATCTCCGGCAGCGCCTAATTCGAGTCTTCGCCGACTTTGAGCACCGCCAGAAAAGCTTCCTGCGGAATATCCACGCGCCCGATACGCTTCATGCGCCGCTTGCCTTCTTTTTGCTTCTCCAGCAACTTGCGCTTTCGCGAGATATCGCCGCCGTAGCACTTTGCGATCACGTTCTTCCGAATGGCCGAAACCGTTTCGCGGGCGATGATCTTCGATCCGATCGAGGCCTGGATCGCAACTTCAAACATCTGCCGGGGAATCAGTTCTCGCATCTTGGACACCAGCAGCTTGCCGCGTTCATAAGCAAAGTCACGATGCACAATGATAGAGAGCGCGTCCACCGGTTCGCCCGCAACGAGAATGTCGAGTTTCACCATGGGCGATTCCCAATAGTCAGCGAGGTGATAGTCAAGCGATGCGTAGCCGCGAGAAACGGATTTCAGCCGGTCATAGAAATCGAGAACGATTTCGTTGAGCGGAAGTTCGTAGTGCAGCATCACGCGCGAGGAACTCACATACTCAAACGTCTTTTGCTTGCCGCGCTTGTCTTCGACCAGCTTCAGGATTCCGCCCACGTACTCTTCCCCGGTCAGAATAGTGGCGAGAATGACCGGTTCCTGGACTTTCGCAATCTCACTCGGATCCGGCCAGCGTGAAGGATTGTCCACTTCGATCAATGTGCCGTCGGTCTTGGTGATCTTATAGCGGACACCCGGCGCCGTAGTGATCAGCTCCAGGTTGAACTCGCGCTCCAAGCGTTCCTGGATGATCTCCATGTGGAGCAGGCCAAGAAAGCCGCAGCGGAACCCGAAACCCAGCGCAACCGAACTCTCTGGCTCGAAGAAGAAAGACGAATCATTGAGCCGCAGTTTTTCGAGGGCTTCGCGCAGTTGGGTGTGTTCATGCGCGTCCACGGTGTAGAGCCCGGCAAAAACCATGGGTTTGATTTCTTCGAAGCCCGGTAAAGGCTCTATCGCGGGATTGGCTTCGTCGGTGATGGTGTCGCCGATTTTTGTGTCAGCGACGGTCTTGCTGTTGGCCATCAGGAACCCGACTTCCCCCGCGCGTAGTTCATCAACCTCCACCGGCTTGGGAGTCAGAACACCGAGGGTTTCGACTTCCAACACGCGCCCATTCCACATCAGGCGGATCTTTTGTCCCTTGCGGATAGTGCCTTCGAACACTCGGGTCAGCACGATCACCCCGCGGTAGGGATCAAACCAGGAGTCGAAAATCAGCGCCTGCAACCGGTTGTCCGGATTGCCTTTGGGCGGAGGCACGCGCTTCACGATGGCTTCCAGAACGTCTGGCACGCCTAACCCAGTTTTAGCGCTGATCAGGACGGCGTCGGTCGCGTCGAGGCCGACCGCGCCTTCGATCATCTCCTTGGTGCGCTCGACATCGGCGCTGGGCAGGTCAATCTTGTTGATGACCGGAATGATTTCAAGGCGGTTGTTGATGGCGAGGTAGGCGTTGGCCAGCGTCTGCGCTTCCACGCCTTGTGAGGCGTCCACCACCAGCAGCGCGCCCTCGCAGGAAGCCAGCGACCGCGAGACCTCATAGGAAAAATCCACGTGGCCCGGCGTGTCAATGAGGTTGAGCTGGTAGGTATGGCCGTCCTGCGCGGTGTACATCATGCGTACGGCGTGGGCCTTGATGGTAATGCCGCGTTCCCGCTCCAGGTCCATGGAGTCGAGCACCTGGGCTTGCATCTCGCGCGCAGTCAGCGCCCCGGTCAACTCCAGCAGGCGGTCTGCCAGTGTGGATTTGCCGTGGTCAATGTGGGCAATGATCGCAAAATTGCGAAGAAAAGCGGCGTCCATGGGTGCGGCGGTCAATGTTTGATTCTAACAGGCTGGCGTCGGACCTCAGACCTCGGACCTCAGGCTCACGAGCACCTGCGCTTTGCCGCCGCCTGACGTCCGACGTCTGCGGTCCGATATAAAATCAGGTTGTAGCGCTAACATGGTTACTGTCCCCTTCACCGCGATCGATCATGTCCAACTTGCCATGCCTCCGGGCGGGGAAGATACGGCGCGCGAGTTCTACCGTGATCTGCTCGGCATGGCCGAGATTTCCAAGCCTCCTGAACTTGCGAAACGCGGCGGATGTTGGTTTCAAAGTGGCGAGGTTCAAATTCATCTCGGAGTGGAAAAAGATTTTCATCCGGCGAAGAAGGCGCACCCCGCCGTACGTTGTCGCGACTATGCCGCTTTTATTGGCCGTTTGTCCGAAGCGTCGGTCAATGTTGTCGAGGTGGACGACATTCCTGGAGTCCGCCGCTGCCATATTCACGATCCCTTTGGCAATCGCATCGAGTTGATTGACGCGTGACTGAAACTCCGATGCTCGTGCTGGCTTCGGCCTCTCCCCGCCGGCAGGAATTGCTGCGAAATGCAGGCATTGCATTTACCGTGCGCCCGGCCAACATTCCTGAGGCACCCTTATCCGGAGAGAGTCCGCGCGCTTGCGCGGAACGCCTGGCTCGTGAGAAGGCCCGCGCCGTGTTCCTTCACCAACCCGGCAAGCTGGTCCTGGGCGCGGACACGATCGTCGTAATCGAGGGCGAGATTCTGGGCAAGCCCCGCGACCAAGCCGACGCGGCGCGCATGCTAGGTCTGCTTTCGGGACGAACTCATCAGGTCATTACCGGAGTGTGTCTGGTGGGGGCACTGAGAACCGAGAACCAAAAACTTGAAACTGGTTTTGAGGACACACGTTCTGAAACCACTCTGGTGACGATGACCACGCTCAACGATGAAGATATTCATTCCTACATCGCTAGCGGCGAGCCCATGGACAAGGCCGGAGCCTACGCCATCCAGGGCATGGCTTCGCGTTGGATTCCGCGCATTGACGGCGATTATTTCAACGTGGTTGGTTTACCGGTGGCGCTGCTCCAGAGGATGCTGCAAGAGCATGGAGCTTGAGGAGAGAAACCCAGAACTGATTGATGCCTAGGCCTTTTTGTCAGGATCCTGTTCGCCGTCTTTTACAGCTGACTTGAAGTTCTTGATGCCCTCGCCCAGACCCTTGCCCAGATCAGCCAGCTTGCTGGGTCCGAATATCAATAGCGCTATGGCCAAAAGCACCAGAATCTCCGGCAACCCTAATTTTCCAGGCATGTAAGACCTCCCCTTGGTGGGTTTGCCAACACTCGCTGAGCGCGTTTCCAGTTGGCGAGCAACCCTGTGGAAATTCTAGGCTACCCGGTGGCCGTAGTCAAAGAATCTCCTGCTGGGTAGAGTTAGTTCGAACCCCAAACGGCTGTCATCCTGAGGAAGTGGATTCCTTCGCTGCGCGAAGGAATCCCGACGAAGGACCCATGCATCGACCGGCGGCAGCAGCGCCAGGCCTCCGCTTGATCCGCCGATGCGCCTATACACTGGATTTGAGCAGGCACTATGAACGGTGGCCAGGAATGCAGAGGTCCTTCGCTTACTTTCGCCCCGCTCCGCGGGACGAAAGACGGCGCTCAGGATGACAGCCTGACGTGTTGGGGTCGCGGGTGGTCTCTGCTGGAACGAAGAGTCTGGAGTGCTGCGGCGCGGGCGAGTCGCCCGCGGCCACACTACACCCGCTCGATCAGTTCTGCCAGGAGCGCTGTCCGGCGGGGCAAGCTCGGAGATGACGACGGACTCGTGAGTTGCATGCGCGCCTTCTCCAACCCCTCCCAAGCCGTCGAGTGTTGGAATTCCCAGGCTGGCGGTGAAGTTTCCATCCGAGCCGCCGCCTACGGCCGCTTCCTCCAGCTTCCAGCCAAGTTCTTTTGCAATCTCCGAGGCTTTCTTATAAAGCATGGCGACGCCAGTGCTCCGTTCCATCGGCGGACGGTTTACGGCTCCTGTGATTTCCAGCTTGCATTTGCGATTGAAGGGCTTGAGTGCTCTTAGCTGGCGGTCGATTGCCTTCGCGTCTTTCATTTGCTTCACGCGGACATCGAGTGACGCAGTGGCATACGCGGGGATCACGTTTGTCCGGGTGCCTCCCGAAACCACTCCCACGTTCAAGCGTGAGGCCGCGCTTAAGATTCACCAGTTTGGAGATGGCAGTGATTTGCTTTGCGAGTTCCACAATTGCGCTCTCACCTTTGTCGAAATCCAGGCCGGAGTGAGCCGCCTTTCCCGTCACCTTGATGGTGTACTCGCCCACGCCCTTGCGAGCAGTCTTGACCGCGCCCTTCAATCCGTAGGAGGGTTCCAGCACCAGTACGGCTTCGGATCTTCTGGCCAGGCTTTCTGTGATGCGACGGGATGATTCGCTTCCTACTTCTTCGTCCGTCACCAGCAGTACGGTGACTGGGCGCGGCATGGTGTCGCCATGCCACGTGCGAAGTCCCTCAATCGCATGCAGGATGAGCGCAACGCCCGACTTCATATCGAGCGCTCCGGGACCCCAGAGGCGTCCGTCGGCCACGCGGCATGGCATGGTGGAGAGCGTTCCCATCGAGTACACGGTGTCGATATGGCCCGAGCAGCAGCACCGGCTTGTCGCTGCGCGTGCCGGCAGAAGTCCACTTGCAGGTGATCGCCGAAGTTCGGGACGCGGTGGAATTTTGCGTGCCCGCCGATTTTCTCGAAGCGGCCAGCCAGAAGGGCGCCCAGTTGGTCCACTGTCGATTTGTTGTCGCTGGGGGACTCGATTTCTACCAACTGGCGGATGGTTTCTGTGATGGTGTCTTTCCGCTCGGTAAAGAAACGGAGGCGATTCGTGGCTTCGCTGGTGGCGGGCTGGGGCCGCGATGGTTGCGGCTTTTTCAGAATCTTCTTCATATGCACATTCTCGCAGTATTCCGTCGCTGAGTCGCGGTACAGTATAATCTTCGCTCCTAACCGGTAACGAGAAGAACCTGACGAGAGAAAATGACCGACATTGCTCATCCAGCGACCGCATCCCCGGCGCCGGTAAAGACCACGCTGGACATCGTTGATATTTTCCGCATTCTGCCCCACCGCTTTCCATTCTTGCTGATTGACCGCGTCATTGAGATCCAGCGCAAGCAGCGGATCGTGGTCATCAAGAATGTGACCATCAACGAGCCTTTTTTTGCCGGACACTTTCCCAACCTGCCCATTATGCCGGGAGTCCTGATTGTGGAGGCCATCGCCCAGGCGGGCGGGGCCTTGCTGCTGACCGAGGCGGAAGATCCGCAAGGACAAACTCATCATGTTCACCGGGATCGAGCGGGCAAAATTCCGCCGGCCGGTGGTTCCCGGCGACCAGTTGCGTATTGAAGTTGAGCTGAAGAAACTGGCGGGCGCGTCCCAGCATGATCGCTGTCCGCATGGAGGGAATTGTCTACGTCGGCGACAAGAAAGTGGCCGAGGCCGTCGTCAGCTGTCAACTGGTAGATGCTGCGCGCGGGCGCGCCGCGTCCAATGGCACCGGGGCAGCAGGTACGGACGAACCGGAATAAGCTCCCGTATGGCGAAACGTCCGCTGGCAACCAGCACCTCGCAGCCTGATTCCACCGTGAAAGTTTCCGCGGGCTTTCATCCCACCGCAATCGTTGATCCCCGCGCGAAAGTCCATCCTTCCTGCAAAATCGGTCCTTATTGCGTGATCGGGCCGGAGGTCGAACTGGGCGAAGGCTGCCACCTGGTTTCGCACGTCACCATTGAAGGACCGACGAAAATCGGGGCAGACAATGGTTTCTTTCCGTTCTACTTCGATCGGCATGGCGCCGCAGGACATCACCTACGCCGGCGAACCGACACGCCTCGAGATCGGCGACCACAACGAGATTCGCGAGTTTGTCACCATCAACCGCGGCACTGTGAAAGGCGGCGGAGTGACCCGCGTGGGCAGCCACACGCTGGTCATGGCTTACACCCATATCGCGCACGATTGCATCATCGGCGATCACGTCATCCTGGCCAACGCCGCGACCCTGGGCGGCCACATCACGGTCGGAGAATGGGCAGTGGTGGGGGCGCTTTGCCCGGTCCATCACTTTGTCCGCATTGGGGCGCACTCGTTTATTGGCGGCGGCACGACCATCACGCGGGACGTGCTGCCTTTCTCGAAGACAGCGGCGGCGCGCGACACGCACGCTTATGGTCTCAACGCCGTGGGCCTCGAGAGGCGGGGGTTCAGCAAGGAACGCATTCGCAAGATCCACCACGCATACAAGCTTTTGCAGGCGTCGAAGCTCAATACTTCACAGGCGCTGGAGCGCATGAAGTCCGAGCCCGACCGCGGGGAAGATGTTGACATGCTGATAAGATTCATCGAGACATCGGAACGCGGCGTGATCAAGTAGGCTGGCCGGGTCGAATCGCAGTTTTTCAGCAGATGGGCCAGAGGCCGGGACACAGTTTCTCCTCGTTGAGCACGTGAAAGATGGTCCATTCGTCGAGCACGTCAACCGCGGGGTCTTTCGTCAGTTGCGCGTTGATCATGGCCCGGACCAGTTTCTCGACGTTGCTCTGGGCTTCGGTTCGGCGTTCGGTGAATTCGAACAAGCTGACTTTGTGGGCCTCGAGACCGGCCTTGAGCAGCGCCTTGAAACCACTTTCACACTGGAGCGAGAACTTGAAGCGATGCCGCGCCGCCGCTCGTACTGCGGCTCCCCACATGTGTCCTGACGGGTGCCGGATGATGGACGGTGTCTCAGCCATAAAATGTTCGAGGCGATCCCGCTGTGGACTCGCGATAGAACGATTGTGCTACGTGATGCGAAGCATAAGCAAGCATCCGATGCGCTCACTTTCTTGAAGGACGTCATCCTGAGCTTGCGAAGGATCCAGCGCGGAGCGGATGTGCAGTTTGCCCTGTCATCCTGAGCGGAGTAGAAAGTTCGCTTGGCGGACTTTCTGCGGAGTCGAAGGCCCCCCAACCGGCCCGGAACCTCGTGAGCCTATAGGGGTCCTTCGACTTCGGGAATGTTTCGCAAGCGAAACATTCCACTCCGCTCAGGATGACAGAAGATCAAGTTTTCAGGATCACGCTTAGTATTAACCAATGTCTGAGCGAATCGGTCTCATTGCCGGAAACGGAAGCTTCCCCTTGCTGGTGCTGGACGCCGCGCGGGCCCAGGGTTTCGACGTCATTGTCGCCGCCATCAAGGAAGAAGCGTCTCCTGAAATTGAGCAACACGGAGCCACTGCGGTGCACTGGCTCTCGCTGGGCGAGTTGTCCCGGCTGATCGAGACCTTTCAGCGGGAAGGCGTGCACCGCGCCGTCATGGCGGGACAGGTAAAGCACAAGCAGATTTTCTCGAGCATCCGTCCCGACTGGAAGCTGGCGAAGCTGCTGCTGTCGCTCGGCACTCGAAATACCGACTCGCTGCTGGGCGCAGTTGCCAAGACGCTGGCCGAGGAGGGCATCACGCTGGAGAATTCAACTTCTTTTCTGGAGCCGCTGCTGGCCAAGGCAGGCGTTCTCACCCGGCGTGCGCCGACGTCGCAGGAAAAAAAAGACATCGAGTACGGACGCTCCGTCGCCCGCCACCTGGCGCAGTATGATATCGGGCAAACCGTTGTGGTCGCGGAGTCGGCCTGTGTTGCAGTCGAGGCCATGGAGGGCACTGACGCCGCGATCGGACGCGCCGGCGAAATCATGCGGTCGCTGGCGGGAGATGCCTCCACGCTCGGTCGAGAACTCACCGTCGTAAAAATCGCCAAGCCGAATCAGGACATGCGTTTTGATGTGCCGGTGATCGGAGTGAAGACGATCGAAGTGATGCGCCAGGCCGGAGCCACCTGCCTGGCACTCGATGCCGGGAAATGCCTGCTGCTGGATGGAAATGCCATCATCGTGGCCGCCGATTCGGTTGGCATCACGATCGTGGCTGATTAACATGTCGGTCTGTGACTCGCAATCTTCTCGCAGCCTGGAGCTCTCGATGACTGAAACATTTCGCCTCGCCGATCAAATCCGCCGCGCCTTCGAAGGCAATGCCTGGCACGGGGATTCGATTCTCGAACTGCTGTCCGACGTGAACGCCAAAACCGCAGCGGCACGGCCGATCAAGGATGCTCACAGCATCTGGGAGATTCTTCTCCACATTGCAGCGTGGGATGACGTGGTCACCCGCCGGATTGGCGGCACGGCGGTGCATGCTCACGGATGAACAGAATTTTCCCGCCGTCACCGACACCAGCGAAGCGGCCTGGACCCAGGCGATCGAAAACACCAAGAAGACCCACCACGAGCTGATCAAGGCAGTGGCCGGCTTTCCTGATTCACGTCTGGCGGAACAGGTTCCGGGCAAGACCCAGAACTATTACAACTTTTACTACATGTTCAGCGGCATCGTGCAGCACGAGCTGTATCACGCCGGCCAGATCGCTCTGCTGAAAAAGGCGGCGAAGTGAATTTCCTTTGCGACCTTTGCGGTACACTTTGCGTCCTTTGCGGTTAAAAGCTCTTGACCGCAGAGTTCGCAAAGGAAGACGCAAAGGTCGCAAAGAAGATCTCTTGTATCCCGGAGAATTGACAAGCTGGCTGACAACTTTATCAACGTGGCTGTGGTCGGCGTGGGCGCCTTTGGACGCAACCACGCTCGCATCTATCATCAATTGGCCCAGCAGGGGGAGGCGGTCCGTCTGGTGGGCGTGGTGGATCCGGACGTGGCCCGAGCCGACGCCGTCGCCGCTGAATTCGGCTGCCGCGGATTCGGGTCTGTCGAACAACTGGTGACCACGCACAGCGAAGTGCAGGCTGCCTCCGTCGCTGTTCCCACGGTGCTCCACCTCGCCACTGCGCGGGCCCTGATGGAAGCCGGGGTTGATGTGCTGGTCGAAAAGCCGCTGGCTCCGTCACTGGCGAGAAGCCGACGAACTGGTCCGGCTGGCTCAGAGTTTGAATCGAATCGGCCAGGTGGGACACCTGGAGCGTTTCAATCCGGCAGTCCGGGCCACGGCGCCGCTCATCACGCAGCCCATGTTTTTTGAAGTTCACCGGCTCAGCGTATTCACTCCCCGCTCGCTCGATGTAGACGTCATCCTCGACCTGATGATTCACGATCTCGACATCGTGCTCTGGCTGGTGAAATCGCCGGTGAAAGAAATTCGCGCGGTGGGCCTCCCTATTCTTTCCGGCAAGGCCGACATCGCTAACGTTCGATTGGAATTCGAGTCCGGCTGTGTGGCCAATTTCACTGCCAGCCGAGTTTCGACTGAGCGCGTGCGCAAGCTGCGCTTCTTTCAGCCGCGGCAATATGTTTCTCTGGACTACAGCCGCCAGGAGGTCCTGGTGTTCAGCGTGGGCGAGTCGGCCGGAACGCCTTCGGTCAATCCGCAGATCAAGGTGGCCAAGCCGGCGATCGTGGCGGAAGAGCCGCTGCAGGCTGAACTCCGGTCGTTCCTCGACGCAGTGCGGACGCGTTCCAAGCCCCTGGTTTCGTTCGAAGACGGGACGGCGTGCCCTCGCGGTGGCCCTCGACATTGTGGCGGCGATGCGAGAACACGGACACAAAGTTCAGCTCGAACAACTGCGCTGAAGACCTGCTGCAAGACCGCGTAAGTGATTGCTGCGCAACGATCCGGCAAGTTTCTTGTTTTACACTTCTTGACAATCAATCGCAGCCCTTCAGGGTAACCTTTATTGATCATCGAGGTTCAAACGGTAGTGCCTAGGTACACCTTGGTTTTTCGCAGATACTTCAGAAAGATGCGAGAATGGAAGGATCAGTCATTGGTCGTTGGCCGTCGTCGTTGGCCCTTGGCGATTGGGTGTGTCCTGGTATTTCGCCAGTAGCTGTCGGTTCTTTTCTTAATTATCATTTGGTTCGCGCCGCGCCAGGTTGGCCAACGACGCAACGACCGACGACACAAGCCATAAGCCAGCAGGTCGATGTCAACTACTGAAATCCCGCCGGGAAAACCCGTCCCTGCAGCGCAACCGCCCACCACCCCGGGCGGCGATCTATACGACGCCAGTGGCTGGGAAACTGCCTACCTGGAGATGCATGACGTTCCTGCTCTGCTGATCCAGTTGCAGGACGACCTCTCGCGCTCGCGTCAACGGGAAGCGTTCTGGATCTCGGTAGTGGTCCACCTGGCAATCGTGATCCTGGTGGTCAACTCGGCAGGCTCGAAGGCCTGCTGCACCGGCGTTCGGTCATTCTGGTCAGTCCGCAAGACCTGATGAAGGAGAAGGAACTCACTTACCTCGAGCTTCCTCCGGACGAGCAGAAGGTGTCGAAGCGACCGGACACTAACAAAATTTCAGACAAAGACCGGATCGCCACCTCGAAGTCCCCGCAGCTGGATCGTAAGGAACTGAAGAAGATTCTGGACAGCGGCCGTCCCGGACCACCCGCCGCGCCGGCGCACGTCACAGCCCGCCGCGCCGGCTCCGGCAGCCCAGGCCCCGCAAGCGCAACCGGAACAGTCATCGCCGCCGCCACCGCCGGATCAGAACCAGGTGGCGCGACTGCAGACTCCGCCCGCAGAACGGCCTGCCCCGAGCTTCAACTACCGGCGCAATGTCGGCGGGATCAGCCATCGAACAAGCCGCCCGCGCCGCCGCCTCCAACCGAGGAGGAGGATACAGCGGCGATGGCGGGGACTATGGCCTGGGTCAAGGCAAGCAAGGCGGCCAGGCCATCGGCCCGATGGACGTCCTCAGCGACACAATGGGCGTGGATTTCGGTCCCTACCTGGCCCGGGTGCTGCACGATGTGCGGGAAAACTGGTATCGCATTATCCCCGAGTCGGCGCGCGCGCCGCTCATGAAGAAGGGGAAAGTCTCGATTGAGTTCGCCATTCTGAAAAACGGCCAGGTCGCAGGACTACAAATCGTCGGCACCTCCGGAGACGTAGCGCTGGACCGCGCGGCCTACGGCGGGATCACAGCCTCCAAACCCTTTCCACCACTCCCGTCCGAGTTCGGCGGGCAATATCTCGCCTTACGCTTCCACTTTTACTACAACCCCGATAAGTCAGATATTCAGTGATGCAGTCGTCAGTCGTCGGTCGTCAGTCTTCAGCCAAGCCCAGCCTGTGAACATCGGTGCTGTCAACGCCGAATAACTGACGACTGAAGACCGACGACTGACGACTGCCCTACCATACTCGGCATCTTTTCTGCCGCACCATCGGCGAATCTGCTTTGCACTGGAAGGCCTGCTGAAATTCCGGAGAGTTGGAAACGACGCCGTTGGCGCGGTATTTGTCGGGTGAATGCGGGTCTGTGATGGCGTACACGCGTTTGGTTTCGTCGCGGGTTTGGTCACACCAGCTTTGTCCGTACCCGATGAAGAAGCGCTGCTCAGGCGTGAAACCGTCGATTGGTTCCAGCTTTTTGCCGCGGGTTTCGGTCTTCCATGCCATGTAAGCAAGCATCAGCCCGCCGAGATCGGCCACGTTTTCGCCCATGGTGAGTTGGCCGTTGATCTTGATGTCGTCCACGGCGATATATTGCGAATACTGATCGGAGATGCAGCTGGCGCGTTCATCGAACTGCTTGCCGTCCTCCGCCGTCCACCAGTCGCGCAGATTGCCCTGGGCATCGAACTGGCGGCCCTCATCGTCAAAGCCGTGGGTCAGTTCGTGTCCGATAGTGGCGCCGGTATCGCCATAGTTCGGAGCATCATCAGCGCTGGGATCGAAGAATGGCGGCTGCAGAATGCCGGCCGGGAAATTAATGTCATTCAACTGTGGTCTGTATTCGGCATTTACCGTGGGCGGCGTCATGCCCCATTCCCCACGGTCGAGAGGCTTGCCAATCTTTGCGATCTGGCGATTGAACTCGAATCTCCGGGCGCGCAGCACGTTACTCGCGTAATCGTCGCGCGTAATGGTCAGGGCACTGTAGTCGCGCCATTTTTCGGGATATCCGATCTTGTTGGCCACGGTGTGCAGCTTCTCGAGCGCATGCTGTTTCGTCGCAGGAGACATCCACGACAGGCTATCGATGTCCTGCTGCATCGCCTCCTCGATTTGCTTTACCAGTTTCAGAGCGCGTTGCTTTGCCTCGGGTGGGAAGGCGCGCTGCACATAGGCCTGGCCCAAGGCTTCACCCAGGTCGTTGTCGGTGTAACTCACGCAGCGCTTCCAGCGAGGCTGCAGTTGCTCGGCGCCGGAAAGGGTCTTGCCATAGAAATCGAAATCGGCATTCACAAAAGCCGAAGAGAGGTACGGCGCGTTCGCGTTTGCGAGCTGCCAGCGCAGGTAAGCCTTCCAGCTGTTGAGGTCTTCTTTCTTCAGCGTGGCGTCCATGGTCTTGAAGAAATCCGGAGCGGTCACATTCAGCGATTGCAGGCCCGGTTGGCCGGCACCTGAGAAGTATTCCTTCCACCGGAAGGATGGGCTGAGCGCCTCCAGATCCTGATTTCTCATCTTGTGGTCAAGCATTTTGGGATCGCGGCGCTCCACCTGGGTCAGCGATCCCCTGGCCAGCGCGGTCTCGATCCGCAGCACGGTCTGGGCTTCGCTGGCGGCGACGCCCGGCGCATCCCCGAGCAGTTCGAAGATCTTCTGAACATGGGCCACGTAGGCCTGACGAAGTTCGACAGATTTCGTGTCCGTCTTGAGATAGTAGTCGCGGTCCGGAAGACCCAGTCCGCCCTGGTCTACTTCCGCGATGACCTGGGAAGAGTTCTTATAGTCCTGATCTGACTGGAAAACGAAAGGAACGCCTAGCCAGGCATGCCGGCTACGACTTTGGCAATGTCCTGCTTGGATCGCATTCGTTCAATTTGATCGAGGCCGTCTTTCAAAGGCGTCAACCCAGTCGCTCTCAACCGCCTTTTCGTCCATGCAGGCGGCATAGTAGTCACCAATCTTCTGTTTCACCGGGTCACGCCCCGGACCGCCCGCCGCCGCTTCTTCGAGAATCTGGCGCAACAGCACTTTGTTGTCATCCGCCAGCTTCGCGACCGCGCCCCAGCTAGTTTTGTCGGGAGGGATGGGATTCTTCTTCAGCCAGCCCCCACAGGTGTATTCGAAGAAGTCGGTGCACGGATCCACAGTGGTGTCGAGGGAGGTGACGTCCAGGACCGGAGGATGTGCAGGGCCCGCGCCTTGAGAGTACGCGCCCAGAGGTACAAGAATCGAGGCCAGAAAAATTATTGCACACGTGGTTCGGAACATTGCGCTCCTCGCGGGATGGAGATTTTGATTTTCGATTGGGGATCTAAGATTGATCGCTCCTGACGGAGAGTCGATCCTAAATCTAAAATCTACGATCCGTGTTCTGCAATCTTCAATGCCGCCCCGGTTTCAGACGGTGGTAAGCAGCTTTCGTGAGCACGGAACAGTGGTCAACGGCCTAGGATTTGCTGCCGAATGAAGACTGACGACCGACGACTGTTACCGGATAGGCTAACTGCACCAACGTTCTCTCGGAAAAAGGGACATAGAGAAGCGCAGCAGTCGCGGCAAATGCCGCTCCAAACCCTATTCTTTCAGCGAGAAGGAATGGCGCAACTGCCCACAACTGATCCAGCGCCAGTACGACAGGGAACATGCGTAGAAATTTTTCTCCCAGCCCTTGATGATCGAAGGCCACCGCCGAGATCAGATAACAGCGCAGCGGAATACCCACTCCCGCGGTCACCAGCACTGCGACGAAGATGAGGCGCGCCGCCCATCCCGGCAAAAATGTGGCCGTGATGCGATCGATTGCGCCTAAACGAAACAGCGCACTCACGTAGAAGATCAGATACATAAACTGAACCAGCGCGAAAAGACTGCGAGTCAGACTGCGACGGGGGAGTGGGACCTCGAGGTCGCGATGAAAGGGGAGAGCGGTTTTTTCGGCAGCCATAGGGGGAGAATCCTGCGGCGGCAATTGTGCCTCTGTAGGCTGCACCGGAGCCTAGAAAGCGGTATCCGCGCCGCGCCAGGGTTTCCACGTACCGCGGACTGGAAGCGGAGTCTCCCAACGCCTCCCGCAGCTTGTTCACGGCGGTGTTCAGGCTGTGGTCAAAATCCACGAAGGTGTCGGCTGGCCACAACTTCTGGCGAAGCTCCTCGCGCGTGACGACCTCACCGGCGCGGTCCAACAAATACACGAGAATCTGAAAAGGCTGCTCCTGGAGGCGAATGCGGGTGCCATTCTTGCGCAGTTCGCCGGCTGCCGAGTCTACTTCGAAAACTCCAAAGCGCAGGATTCTTCTCTCGGGACTGCTCGGTGGTGTCGGCACGGCAGCAGAAAGTTTAGCATCTGCGAATTTGCTCACCACGAACCGTGTGGGGATGGGGCGAAGCTTGCCCTGAGCGAAGTCGAAGGGACCCGACCCCACACGGTCCGTGGTGGCCCCCTCGCACGAGCGGGGCGCTCGCGCCCACATCAAAGGCGGGGCGCTACAATGCTCTGGTGTGTGCCGTCACTCCACCGCCGTCTAAGACTCCCCGAAGCGTCCACATTCGCAAACTTGAAGCTGGAGGCATTCTGATCATCGGAGCGCTTATCTTGCTGCTGACCCTTGTGCGCTACTGGCATCACATTGCATGGAGTGCCCGCTGACCGCGTCTTCCGACCCGCTGCTGGTAGTGGTTCTCGGTCCGACCGGTAGCGGGAAGACTGCACTCTCGCTTGCCCTGGCAGAACGCTTCCATGGCGAAATCGTGAATTGCGATTCGGTTGCCATGTATCGCGAGTTCGAGATTGGCACCGCGAAGCCGACTGCCGCCGAACGCGCCCGCGTCCCACACCATATGCTCGATGTAGTGGACCCGTTGGGCTTCATGACGGCGGGCGAATACGCTCGCCAGGCCCGGCAAGTCCTCGAGGAAATCAAGGCGCGTGGAGCCTTGCCGATTGTAGTCGGCGGAACGGGTCTTTATCTGCGAGCTCTGCTCGAAGGTCTGTTTGCCGGGCCGCAACGATCAGAGGACCTGCGCGAGCGTCTGCGCGAACGCTCGGAAGACAAGGGGGCAGGCTACCTGCATCGGCTTTTGAGCCGCCTTGACCCTATCGCAGCGGGCAAAATTCATGCCCATGACACGCCCAAGTTGCTGCGGGCGATCGAAGTCTGCCTGGCATCCCGGGCAAAGATGAGCGAGATGTGGAAGCAGGGCCGCGACCCGCTGCAGGGATTTCGCATCGTGCGGCTGGGACTCGATCCCGACCGCAAGGAGTTGTACGAACGCATCAACCAGCGCGCGCAACGCATGTTCGATGGCGGGCTGTCGGACGAAACTCTGAACTTGCTGGAGAAATACGGATCGGCTCCGCGCCCTCTGTCCGCTCTCGGCTACAAACAGGCCGTGGCCCTGATGCGAGGCGAGGGCGACCGCGATGGCGCGGTCAAGGCGACGCAACAGGCTCATCGAAATTATGCCAAACGCCAGATGACCTGGTTCCGCCGTGAGCCCGATGTGATTTGGATACGTGGCTTCGGGGATGATGCGAAAGTTCAGAGCGAGGCGATCCAAAAGATCGCAGATATGCAGGTATCGGTTTAAAGACCACTGTTTTTCTTAGCGACCTTTGCGGTCGCCTTTGCGTTCTTTGCGGTTCAAGACTTAGGTCAAAAGCTTTACCGCAGAGAACGCAAAGGGAACCGCAAAGATCGCAAAGAGGCAACCAGAGCTTATCGCTGCAGAATCTCTTTCAGAGCATTCTTCAGATCAGGATGCTGAAACTGATATCCGGTGGCCTCGAGCTTGGTAGGTTGCACGCGCTGGCTGCCGAGAAAAAGCTCTTCGCCCATCTCTCCGAAGATCAGGCGGACGGCAAAGGCTGGCATGGGGAAAATCGCCGGGCGATTCAGGACGGAAGCCAGAATCCGGGTGAAGTCAGCATTGGTTACCGGATTCGGGGCGACCGTATTGACCGGACCTGAGAGTTCGTCATGGTTCAGCACATGCTGAATCGCGCCCACCACGTCGCGCACCGAGACCCAGGTCCACCACTGGCGCCCGTTGCCTAGTCGGCCTCCCAGACCCATACGAAATGGCGTCAGCATGGCCGGCAGGGCGCCACCGTCCGCGCTCATCACAACTCCAATCCGCATTTGTGCGGTCCGGATTCCCGCCTTCGCCACGGGTTGCGTGCTGGCCTCCCACTGGCGGCATATTTCCGCGGCAAAACCATCGCCGGACGGGCTGTCTTCGCGAAGGACCTCATCACCGCGATTGCCGTAGAAACCTATTGCGGAAGCCGAGATGAACACGCGCGGCGGTTGTGGCGCTTTCGCCGCCGCCTCCGCCAAGTGGGTCGTGCCCTGGACGCGGCTCTCGATGATGCGACGCTTCTTGGCGGCGGTCCAGCGGCCGACAATTGATTCTCCGGCGAGATGAATGATGGCGTGGAAACCGGAGGCTATTTCAGGAGACAGCCGCCGGGATGGTTCCCATACTATTTGGTCGCTACCAGCACCAGAAGCTCGGACTAAACGCGTAACTGTGAACCCCTGGGCTTTTAGAGCGGGCAGGAGAGCCGCCCCAATTGGACCGGAAGATCCGCTTACGAGGATGCGTTCTGAACTCATCAGCTCGCCTCAACTCTAGCAGATTGGATCCGTGTGGCGCGGGCGCCCCAGCCCGCGGCTTTTGATGTTTTTGATGGACAGTCGACGTCCAAGGCCGCGGGCGAGGGCGCCCGCGCCACACGACCAGCTATAATCGAGCATGGCGACCCTGCGCCAACAGTTCGCGACCAATGTGCTCACGGTGACCCGGTTCCGTGAGCTGATGCGCCGCATGCGGGCCAACCGGCCCAACGACGATCTCGAACTCATCCGCAAGGCTTACGAGTTCTCCCAGAAACACCATGCCGGGCAAAGCCGGGCCTCCGGCCAGCCCTACCTTGTGCATCCACTGGAAGTCGCGCTGGTACTGGCGGAAATGAAAATGGACCCTGTCGCCATCGCGGCCGGGCTGCTGCATGACTCGGTGGAAGACACCTCGGTGACTGTAGTCGATATCCGCAAGGAATTCGGTGAGCAGGTCGCCCACATCGTAGAAGGCGTCACCAAAATCAGCGCCATCGATTTCGCCACCCGCGAGGAACAGCAAGCCGAGAACCTGCGCAAGATGATGCTGGCCATGGTGGATGACATCCGCGTGGTGCTCATCAAGCTCGCGGACCGCCTGCACAATATGCGCACTCTTGAGCATCTGCCGCCGGACCGGCAAGAGAAAATCGCGCGCGAGACCCTGGAGATCTACGCCCCCATCGCTCACCGGCTGGGCATGGGCAAAATTCGCGGAGAGCTGGAAGACCTCGGCTTCCGCTACGTAGACCCGATCGGATACCAGCAGGTCCACGATGCGGTCGAGGCGCGCCGCAAGGCCGGCGAGCAATTTCTGTCGCGGGTGGAAACCGTATTTCGCGACAAGCTGAAAGAAGCGGGCATCACGGCGACGTGTGGAAAGCCGCATCAAGCGCCTGTATAGCATCCACAAAAAACTGCAACGGCAGCATATTACGGTCGAACAGGTGTACGACCTCTATGCCATGCGCGTGATCACGCGCTCGATACAGGATTGTTACGCCGTGCTCGGCATTATTCACAATTTGTGGCGGCCCGTGCCCGGCCGGATCAAAGATTTCATCGCCATGCCCCGGCCCAATCTCTATCAATCGCTGCACACTTCCGTGATTTCCGAAGAAGGAACGCCGTTCGAAGTGCAGATCCGCACCGAAGAGATGCACAAGATGGCGGAAGAGGGCATCGCCGCTCACTGGAAGTACAAGGATGGCCCCGTCTCGGCGCAGGACGAGCAGCGCCTGGCATGGCTGCGGCAGGTGGTGGAATGGCAGCGCGATGTTTCCGATCCCAGCGAATTTTTGTCTACGCTCAAGATCGATCTCTATCCCGAAGAGGTTTATACCTTTACACCCAAGGGCAAGGTCGTAGTCCTGCCTCGAGATTCTTCGCCGATAGACTTTGCTTACTCTGTCCACACCGAAGTGGGCCACAGCTGCGTCGGCGCGAAAGTGAATGGGCGCATG
This sequence comes from Terriglobia bacterium, assembly GCA_963812835.1. GTDB lineage: Bacteria > Acidobacteriota > Terriglobia > Terriglobales > Acidobacteriaceae > JAIQFF01. Next base: position 1,144,204 of record CAWEWN010000002.1, on the reverse strand, counting down.
GTGCCGCTGCGCTTCAAACTGCACAGCGGCGACATCGTCGAGATCCTGACCCAGGCCGGACATAAGCCAAGTCGCGACTGGCTGGCGATTGCCAAGTCGTCTCGCGCCCGCAACAAGATCAAGCACTGGCTGAATGTCCATCAGCGCGAGCGCGCGATTGAGATTGGCCGCAAGCTGATCGAGAAAGAAGCGCGGAAATATCGCGTGTCGCTGAAGGACATCAAAGACGAGGAATTACAGAAGATCGCGTCCGACTACGGCGCGGGGCGTCCCGATGATCTGATGGCCGGTATTGGGTACGGCAAATATTCCGCGCGCCAGATTTTGGGACGCATGGCGCCGGCCGCAGGCACGCCCCTGGCCGATGAGGCACAGGAGAAACCAAGCGGACTCGCGAGCGTGGTACGGCGCGTCTTTGGGGGCGACCAGAACAATAACGCCATTCGCGTCAAGGGACACGGAGACCTGCTGGTGTACCGGGCGCGCTGCTGTAACCCGATTCGAGGCGAGGCCATCGTCGGCTACGTGACTCGCGGCAAGGGCGTCGCCGTCCATGCTGTCAATTGTCCCAACGTGACTAACCTGCTGTATGAACCTGAGCGCAAAATTGATGTCGAGTGGTCACAGGACGAAGGGACACCAAGCGCTTATCCGGTGAAGCTTACGGTCTTCTGCGACGATCGTTTTGGAATGCTGAAACAGATCACCGCCGTGATCAGCGATACCCAGACCAACATCCGCAACATTGAAGCCCGTACCAACAACGGCCAGGCGAATGTCGACATCGTGCTCGACATCGCCGACTTGAAGCACCTGGAAAACATCGTCACCGGCGTACGCAAAATTCCCGGTGTACACGACGTGCAGAGACTGCAGAAGATCTAGTCGTCAGTCGTCAGCAAGAAGCAACTGAGAACCGAGAACTTAAGACTGACTACTGCCTTTCATTTTTCAATAAATCTCCGAAAAGCACAGTTGACCGAAGTAGCGTCGATCTGCATTAATTCTGACGACCGACTCAGGGAGGATTCATGCGCGACGTGATTGCGACCAAAGAAGGACCGCAGGCGATCGGACCGTATTCTCAAGCCATCCGGGCGAACGGGTTTGTCTTCGTCTCCGGACAAGTGGCCATCGATCCAGCAAACCAGCAAGTGATAACGGGCGACGTAGCTGAGCAGACGGACCGCGTCATCAAGAACCTTTCGGCGATTTTGACAGCGGCGGGAAGCGGACTAAAAAAAGTGGTACGCACCACGGTCTTCCTGAAGAACATGGGTGATTTTGCAGCCATGAACGAAGTTTACGGACGATTCTTCAGTGTGACGCCCCCGGCTCGATCGACGGTCGAAGTGGCGAGATTGCCCAAAGACGTTCTGGTGGAAATCGACGTCATCGCGGTCGCGTAGGACACGTACGGCTCTAGCGACAACTGGCGTTATGCGAGACGGATTCGGTCACGAGGTCCCGGAGGGACCTTCGATAGTAGCCCGCCACTTCAGTGGCGGGTTGGTCACGAGACGATTCGCGTGCCGTGGGTGCGCCTGAAATTTATCTCGGACGAATTTGGCATGTTTCAACCGTCCCTAAGGGACGGGGTCCTTGCCGCAGTCTACCCGGCGTTGAAACGCCGGGCTACTATAAGACGTCCCTACGGGACGTTTTCGTCACTCTCGCGAACCGGAGTCAAAGGAAAAAAATCTGGTGGTGGCCTAATTTGGCATCAAATTCAGCCGCCACCAGAGACCTCGCAAGCTGGTCACTAACCTCCTCCTCCATTTAGAATCTTTAGTCCCGCATTTCTTAGAGATATCAGGGAGATCACGTTGATTCCACGCTATACCCGTCCGGAGATGGGCCTCATCTGGGGCGATGAAAATCGCTTTCGGACATGGCTGGCGGTCGAAGTTGCGGCCACTGAAACCCTGGCCGAAGCCGGCATGGTGCCCAAGGATGCCGCCCGCGCCATTCGCGAACGAGCCGACTTCAACCTCGACCGGATTGCCGAAATCGAAGCTGAAGTCCGCCATGACGTCATCGCCTTTACCACGGCAGTAGCGGAAATCGTCGGGCCACACGCACGCTGGTTTCATTACGGCCTGACCTCGAACGACGTGGTCGATACTTCGCAGGCCCTGCTCATCCAGCAGGCTTCCGAGATCATCGCCGCCGACCTGGAAAAGCTTTCCGATGTGCTTGAACGGCGAGCGTGGGAGTTCAAAGACACTCCCATGATCGGGCGCACTCACGGCGTCCACGCCGAGACCATCACGTTTGGTTTCAAACTGGCCAATTGGTACTCCGAAACCCAACGCAATATTGCGCGTTTTCGTGCAGCCGTCGAAGACATGCGGGTGGGAAAGTTTTCCGGAGCGGTAGGCACCTTTGCCCACCTCAGCCCAGAACTCGAAGAGAGCATGTGCGAGCGGTTGGGGCTGAAAGCTGCCGCCATCTCATCCCAGGTGATCCAGCGTGATCGTCATGCGGCGTACCTCGCCACTCTGGCCGTGATCGCCTGCACCCTCGACAAGATTGCCACCGAACTTCGCCACCTGCAGCGCACCGAAGTGCGCGAAGTCGAGGAGTTCTTCAGCGAAAAGCAGAAGGGCTCATCTGCCATGCCGCACAAGCGGAACCCGATCACGCTGGAGCAGATCAGCGGCCTGGCCCGGGTGGTGCGTTCGAACGCGCAGGCGGCTTTTGAAAACGTGGCCTTGTGGCATGAGCGTGACATCTCGCATTCGTCGGTGGAGCGCGTCATCATTCCCGATTCCACCACGCTCGTGGACTACATGCTGCAGAAGACCACAAATGTGCTCGACACCATGTTCGTGTACCCGGAGCGCATGAAGGCGAACCTCGAAATCACCCGCGGCCTGGTGTTCAGCGGACAGCTCTTGCTGGATCTGGTCGAGCATGGCGTCTCGCGCGAGGAGGCGTACCGCGCGGTGCAGAACCATGCCATGCGTGCCTGGAAGGAAGGGCTCAATTTCAAGGAACTGGTTTTGAAGGACAAGAGCATCACCAGCCGGGTACCGCGCCAGCAGATTGAGCGCGCTTTTGACATGAAGCGTCAGTTAAAAAATATCGACAAGATCTTCGCGCGGGTATTCGGTCCAAAGGGGCAGAAAGAAACGCGACGCGAGAGTCGGCAGAGTGAAGGACCGCAGCGCGAAGGAGGGGGGAAAAGTCCCGTCAGGGACGTCTGATAGTAGCCCGGCGTTTCAACGCCGGGTAGGCGGCGAAGGCAAGTCCCGTCCCGTAGGGACGGCTGAAACATGCCGCATGCGTCGGAGGTCCATTTCAGGCGTGCCTACGGCACGCGTATCGGCCTCGCAGACATAACCCGCCACTGAAGTGGCGGGCTACGATCGACGGTCCCGCCGGGACCGCGTGACAGAATCCTCGCAGAAAAGGTCCGGGACCTCAAAACCTGCTTACGTCCGCTTTGCCAACATCCCGTCGACCGACGCCGCTCCCGGCCCGTGCATCGCAATGACGAGGCACGCGACCAGCAACGTCAACGGGAACTCGATGCCCATCGGGCTGAAGAAGCCATTCTTCAGGTGGACCAGCAGGATGGCAACGATCATGTCGAAGCCGTTAAGCGCGGCCGCCCATCGCGTCAGGAATCCGAAGATCAGCGCAGCGCCTCCGAGGAGTTCAACCACCGCCACCAGGGCACTGGTCACTGCCGGCGCCGGTATTCCCATGGACCCAAATGCTCCCGCCACACCGTGAAGTCCGTACACGAAAAACTTTTGGATACCGTGGGCCAGAAATACAACGCCCACCGCCACACGAAAAATCGTAAAAGCCCAGGACTCGTTCGAAACGTTGCTCATCGTGATCTCCTCCGACTGCGTTTTCGTTTCAAGGGCCGATTGCTACATCAGCATTCAGGGCCGCCGCAGTATACGACGATCTCATGGTCATCGTGCACTGCAACAGACGGCGACAAGCTAAATTGCGACATCAGTCCGACTGCTCTCTCACCGCGTCGAGAAGTTGGATGAGAGTCCGTAGCCGCTGCTCCCCAAGGGGGCCAAGCAGCTGTCGGTTGAGGTCTTCGACCGGTCGGTCCAGGGACTCCAGCAGCTTCAGGCCGGCGGGCGTGATACGGGTGATGATGACCCTTCGGTCGCGGCCTTCACGGCTGCGTGCGGCCAGTCCCCGGCGCTCCAGACGGTCCACCAGGCGGGTGATGTCGGGATCGCGATTGATCATGCGTTCGGCAATCTCGCTGCAGGACCGTCCTTCATCCCCGGCGCCGCGCAGGATGCGCAGGGCGTTATATTGGGTCGGAGAAAGGTCGTGCGTCTTCAGCATCTCGCTCAGGCGCCATTGCAGCCGGTCTGCGGTGCGTTGTAGCGCAACCAGGGCCTCCTCTTCCAGGAAGTTAAATGGCTTGGTTTGCTGGATGTCGGATTGAATGCTCTTAGCCACACTCCAAATATAATCGTTATAACGAATATTGTAAAACGGCTGTGAATTCTTTGCGCACTTTTATCTTGGCGATCTTTGCGGTTAAGCCTTTTGGAAGCCGGCGCAGGAGCAAAATCCTAAACCGCAAAGATCGCCAAGAAAAAACAGCAAAGAACGCAAAGGAACCCAGGTTGGGGCCTGTTTGCAGCTGGCATCCAAAGACCAGGCTCAATGCATCCAAATAATTAACTAACCGGTTAATCAATGCCGGGGGGAGAGGAAAGATTCGATGAAAAACATTCTCAGGGGCATGGCTTCATTTCTCATAGTAGGCATACTCAGCGTCGGGCTGGCCGCGCAGACCACGAGCGCACGCTATGACGGCGATATCCAGACCCGCGTAACCCAGCAGTTGACGCAAGAAGCAAGAGTTTCGCAACCTGCAGGCGAGCACGGAGGACGGAATTGTGACGCTCTCTGGCACCGTCAACGTCTACCAGCAGAAACTGGACGCGGCCAAGAAAGTCCGCAAGATGGACCAGGTGCAGGGCGTTCGCAACCTGATCGCAGTAAGCTCGTCCGCGCCCGACGCGGAAGTGCAGGCGAAGCTCGAGCGCAAGTTGCACTACGACCGGATTGGCTATGACAACCAGTTCAACTTTGTAGACGTCTCGGTAAAGAACGGCGCAGCCACGCTGACCGGCGCAACCCGCAACGATGTGGGGCGCGATTCGGCCCTGTGGATCGCCAACAACATGCCGGGCGTAAACGATGTGGTGGACAACATCAAGGTGCTGCCGGTATCCGGGTTCGACGACCGGATTCGGATCAGCGCGGTGCGCGCGATCTATCGTGATCCGGTGCTGGGCCGTTATGCCAGCGATCCGGCGAAGCCGATCCGCATTGTGGTGGACAACGGCAAACTGAGCCTGTACGGCACGGTGGCCACGGCGACGGACAAGCAGATCGCAGGCATTCGAGCCAACCAGGTCTTCGGTGTGTTCAGCGTGCAGAACAACCTGGAAGTAGTAAAGGGTTCGTAATGTTGGATTGAGGAAAGGGCGCGGCTTCGGCCGCGCCTTTTTTTGTGCGCGACCACTGCCCGTGTGGGACGGGTCTCCGACCCATCCAGGCCGAGCAAAGCTCGGCAGGGTGTTTTTTATCGCGCCGGCGTTCTGTCCACACCATCAGAGCAGGAACAAGCCGAGCCTCGCTCGGCATGGACGGGTCGGAGACCCTCCCCACACAGACAGTGGCGATCTCTACAGCCGGTTAATCAGCGAAGCCACATACCCAGCCCCGAACCCGTTATCGATATTCACCACGCTCACGTTCGACGCGCAGGAATTCATCATCCCCAGCAGCGCCGCCAGGCCTTTGAACGCCGCCCCGTAGCCAACGCTCGTGGGCACCGCGATCACGGGAACGCCGACCAGCCCTCCAACCACGCTGGGCAACGCGCCTTCCATTCCTGCGCATACGATCACCACACGCGCCCGAGTGAGCGACGCGCGATTCGCCAGCAGGCGATGGATTCCGGCAACGCCAACGTCGTAAAGATGCTCGACGTCGTTGCCCATCATTTCGGCGGTGACCACGGCCTCCTCCGCCACTGGAATGTCGCTGGTTCCGGCGGACACCACGGCGATGATCCCCTTGCCGTATTTCTTCCGGTCACGCCGCAGAACAATGGCGCGCGCCAGCGGCTGATACTCGGCTTTCGGCACTTTCTTCTTTACCGCGGCGAGTTGTTCTTCACTCGCCCGCGTGGCCAGGATGTTGCCTCCGTGCTTGGCCAGGCGAGAAAAGATAGACGCGACCTGGGAGGGCGTCTTGCCCGGACCAAAGATCACCTCGGGCATTCCGGTGCGCAAGGCGCGATGGTGATCAACATTGGCGAATCCAAGATTTTCGAAAGGAAGATGGCGCAAGCGGTCAACGGCGGCGTCGGGAGAAAGCTTGCCCCGGCGGACCTGCTCGAAGAGTTCACGGATGGCGGCTGCGTTCAAGGAGGTTAGATTAGCACTGCACGGTGTGGGGCGGACACTCTTGTCCGCCGCTTTTGAAGTTAACTTTGACTTTAGGCGCACAAAATAGAACGAGGTTTATCAGCGGTTAGGAACAAAGCTAAACCAAAAGCAAGTTCAACGGCGGCGGACAAGAGTGTCCGCCCCACACGTTACGGTTCTGGGAGCTTTACTGAGGATGGCAGCTTCTTCCCCTGGCCGCGAACTTTCGCCGCCATTTCCCGATACGCTTCTTTGGCCTTGCCCGGTTCGTCCAGGTGAACCAGAAACAATCGCCGCAACATGCCTCGTGAGACCCGTCCTTTGAGATAGGCCTCGTACAGAGCGTTACCGAGCATATAGCCGAGCAGTTGCGAACTGGCTTCGGTCTTTTTGCGTTCGGACTCCGGAGCTCCGTCCGACGACAAGCGACCGCCGGCATCCTCGGCCACGGGACGGGCAGGGTACAACACGCGCGAGCCGAAGTAGCCCAACGCATACTCCACCGTCTGGGCGTAGAAATGATTCGCGGCCGAAGGTTCAACCTTATCTCCGCGCGCGGGCAGGCCGCGGCAGGCATGATGCAGGAATCGTGCCGCCTCCTCCGCCGCATACATCATCTTGAACTCGTGTACGTAGAAAGCATTGACCTGCGGGAGGTACACGCTGCCGCGCTCCTCAACGTGGCGCACCATGGCTTCGATTTCTTCCTCGGTGGCGCGATGACGGGAGAGCTGCTGGCGCAAACGTGCGCCAGATGCCCGGCTGTAGACTTCCGGCATCAGGTCCACCAGAAATTTTGGTTGCGTGCCGTTGTGTGAAGAATAACGGTCGATATCCAGGAAGCGCAGCAGGCTGTCAATCAGGTTGTAGATTGTGGGCGCAAGGTCCGGACCTTCCTCGTCGGTGCGTCCCCAGCGGCTGAGGTGAAGACGGTAGTTTTCGTATTTCTCCAGCGGCGTGGAATTGAATACGCAGACCACGTCATCGCTGACGCGTACAGCCTCGACCCGTTCATGCTGCTCGCCGGCGGCGCGCCAGTACAGAGCATCCACATTTTGCAGGACGGTGAGCACACGCTCTCCCGGCAAGCGCTCGCGCAGCGTCTTCGGAAGATGTCCGGGCGCGAGGTGCGACTCGCCAAACAAAACCATCATGACCGCATTGGGGTGGCGTTGCCGGATCTCGGCCAGTTTGTGAGCGGCGTGGCGGTCGCGTGCCCCGATCTTGCGCAGATCCTCGCGCGGCATGCAGTCGAGGCCGTAGATCGCGTCGGCGTGCTCACGCGCAGTTACCAGCAATTCGTAGAACGGCGCCCAGTCATAGCCCCAGTCGAGATCGAAGCGAATACGTTGCTGTAATTCTTCCGCGTCAATTTCGCGTCGCCACCATTCGTCGAGGATGTGCTGGTCGCGGGAGAAAATTGTTTCGAGACCCAGCACCACGGGCCGGTCTCCGGGCTGGGCGCGTTCTTCGAGCAGAGTCGCGGCAAAACGCTGGGCGGAAGGCAGAGCGTGATAGTCGCCGATGAGCACAGTGTCGGCGCCGCGTACGCTCTCGGTCAATTGTTGCCGGTCAATAACAGATTCGTAGGACCGGAAGGCCTGGCTGAAATCTTGGAGGTATTTACGGCGGCCGTTGGGATCGTTGATTCTTATCTCGCGCTCCACTCCCGCCAGCGCGTGCAACTGCGCCTCACTGCGCCGTAGCCGTAAATTGGAGGTGGTCGCCATGGTGGCTTTTCTTTCGCCCCTCCGGGGCTTCTCAACTTCTGCTGCTTACCCAGGGCTTGCGCCCTGGGCTACATTCTTGCGCCGCTTCGCGGCTGCGCGCCGGTTCGACGTTGCCTTGACTTCTGCTCTGCGCGCTCCCTATGCTCAAGGTTCTCTTCGGAGCCCAGCTTGCCGAACCATCCGCCTCAGAACATTACCGTCGCCACCACCGGAGCCAGCGGATCGATTTTTCTCAAACACTTTCTGCTCGCGCTGGAACGCGACCAGCGCGTCCAGACGGTCAACTTCATTGCTTCCGACAGCGCCTTGCGCGTCATGGCCGAGGAGCTTGGCCTGCGCGGCCGGAGCAACCTCGTCGGCCAAATTCTGGGCCGCAAGTCAGTGCGCAAAATCCAACAGCAGGCCAATGCCGATATCGGCGCCAACATCGCCAGCGGTTCCTATCCCGCCGACGCCATGGTCGTCATCCCTTGCAGCATGGGCACGCTGGCCCGCATCGCCAACGGCATCGCATCCCAGTTGATCGAGCGCGCGGCCGACGTTTGCCTCAAGGAGAAACGTCAACTGGTGCTCTGTGTCCGCGAGACGCCGCTTAGCAAAATCCATATTCGGAACATGTATCGAGCTGCCGATGCCGGCGCCACGGTGTTCCCGTTGATTCCGGCTTTTTATTTTCGTCCCACCGGTTTAGATGCCATGGCGCGCGAGTTCGCCTATCGCGTGCTCGCGCATATCGGCCTGCCTCAACCCGACGCCTACCGCTGGAAGGGTTGAGTACAGCGATCTGGTTACCCGAGGGTTACTCCCAGTGTAGAAAGCTGGGGGAGAAGCAGGTAGATTCCAGTGGGCCATGGCCCGCAGGGCTTATGTGGCGCGGGCGCCCTCGCCCGCGGCCTTTGACGTTAAGCTGCGGGCGAGGGCGCCCGCGCCACACATTCCGAGGGATCGTTCGTTGTACAATCCGCTGGATTTTCGCTGCCACTAACGAGGAGACTTTAATGTTCTTTCGCAGACGCAGTGTAATTCTGGTTGCGTTGATCACTGGACTTTTGATTTCTGCCTCGTTCTCATACGCCTCCGGCCCGAGCTTTTCGGTCTCCTTTCCCAAGAGCCGCAGCGAAAAGCCGCTCGACGGACGCATCTTTCTTCTTCTTTCGAGCGACCCCTCGGCCGAACCGCGCATGCAGATCAACGACTCGGTCCGCACCCAGATGATCTTCGGAATGGACGTGGATGGCATGCAGCCCGGCCAAGCCGTGGTCGTGGACGATTCCGCCGCCGGCTATCCCATTCGCAGTCTGCGCGACGTGCCGCCCGGAGACTATTACGTGCAGGCGGTGTTGCATCGCTATGAGACCTTCCATCGCTCCGATGGCCACACCGTCAAACTGCCCATGGACCGCGGCGAAGGGCAGCACTGGAACATCGCGCCGGGCAATCTCTATTCCGCTCCGCGCAAAATCACGCTTGGGGCGTTCCGCGGGAACCGATCGCCATCGTGGTCGATCAGGAAATCCCTCCGATTCCACCGCCGCAGGACACGAAGTACATCCGTCACCTCAAGATTCAGAGCGCGCTGCTCACTAAATTCTGGGGCCGCCCCATTTTTCTCAGCGCCAACGTGCTGGTGCCCGAGGGATTTGACGAGCACCCCGGCGTTCATTTTCCGCTCATCATCAACGAAGACCACTTCAACGCCGATTTCGGCGGCTTTCGCACCGAGCCGCCCGATCCCAACCTGAAGCCGGATTACAGCGAGCGCTTCCACATTTCCGGCTACAACCGCATTCAGCAGGAGGAGGCTTACAAGTTTTATCAACAGTGGACGGCGCCGGGCTTTCCGCGCGTCCTGATCGCGGACATCAATACCGCGAATCCTTATTACGACGATTCCTACGCCGTGAACTCCGCCAACCTGGGGCCTTACGGCGACGCCATCGAGACCGAACTCATTCCCGCGATCGAGAAACAATTCCGCGGGATCGGACAAGGCTGGGCGCGATTTGCCTACGGCGGTTCCACCGGCGGCTGGGAATCGCTGGCGGTGCAGATGTTCTATCCCGACCACTACAACGGCGTCTTCGTCGCCTGCCCTGACCCCGTTGACTTTCGCGCCTTCACCACCATCAATATTTACAGCGACCCGAACGCCTTCTACATGCTGGGCCCGCACACAAGAATCGCCCAGCCCGCTATGCGCGACTACCTCGGACGCACGCTGGCCACGGTGCAAGGCATGAACCAGTACGAACTCGCTCTCGGCTCACACGCCCGTTCCGGAGAACAGTTCGATATCTGGCAGGCGGTCTACGGGCCAGTCGGCGACGATGGCTATCCCAAACAGATTTTCAACAAGGAAACCGGCGAGATCGACCGCACCGTCGCTGCATATTGGAAGGAGCACTTCGATCTGAGCGCCATCATGCAGCGTGACTGGGCAACGCTCGGCCCCAAGCTAAAGGGCAAACTTCACATCTATGTGGGATCTGCCGACACGTATTTTCTGAATGACGCGGTCTACTACCTGGAGGATTTCCTGAAATCCACCAAAAATCCGCCTTACGACGGAGAAGTGAAATACGGAGATCGCGCGGAGCATTGCTGGAATGGCGATCCGGAGCTCCCCAACTATCTTTCGCGTCTGCACTACCACACCATGTACTTGCCGAAGATTCTTGACCGCATACAAAAAACCGCGCCTGAAGGTGCCGATCTAAAGTCGTGGCGCTACTGAATTCTTTGCGAACTTTGCGGATTTCCTTCGCGTCCTTTGCGGTACAAGGCTTTGAAAGTCAACTGCGTAACCGCAAAGTTCGCAAAGAAAAGCCGCCGAGGTCGCAAAGGAAACCAATGCGTTATCACACACCACCTTCGTGCCAGTTGACGTGCACAACCTTCCCGTACTAATGTGCAATTACACCGGAAAGGAGGTGGTCGAATGACAAGTTCTGATTCAAGTGGGAGTTGTAAAAGACCAGGTGAGGTGGCTGTGACTTAGAGCGGTCGCTCTAAGAACCATCGCACGACTACCGGTGATTTTAGGGTTGTAATTCCACCCGGCGTGCAGGTCGCGCCGGGACCCGGAGTTATCCGAAGGGGACCACCTTTAGAGTGGCCGCCTCTTGGTCAATCCCAAACAGTACACCGGGCGGCCCGCGTATTGAAAAATGCGCGGGCCGTTCTATTTTAGCTTCACTGCTTCAACAGTTTCGTCCAATTCGTTACGAGAATCAGCGGAGAAACATTGGGCTCCCCAACCGCCATGGACAGAAGCCAGCGCTTGCCATCGGGGTGTACATCAGTCCCGGAAACGCTGTCCAAGGAGTGTCCTCCGAAAAGCAGCCGAGACTTGCCGATCTTAAAATTTGTACCCTCGATTGAATATTCCACTCCGACCATCCTGAAATCCGGAGTGAAATAAAACAGCTCTTTCCCTTGTGGCCAGAAAGGGACAGTTCCGCCGCCCGTGGAAATCTGCCATTTGCCTCCAGGTCCAGGGAACGGAACTACATAAATTTCGCCCCGACCGGATTCGTCGGAGTCGTAGGCCACCCATTTCCCGTCGGCAGAGAATGTGCCGTAATAGTCGACCCCGGGTGTCTGGACTACGGGAAAGGGTTTGTGGTCGCCGAAAAGAGGCAGGGCCCACACGTCCGTGGCCTTGGTTTTGGGTCCATTGTTGTCAAAAAGAATATAGCGGCCATCCGCGGACCAGCGGTCCGGCTCTTTATCGCCCTCGCCACCGAGTATTAAACTGCTCGCCACTGCCCCCGCCCACCGGTTTAATGTAGATATCTTCCTGATTGCCATTTCGATTGGAAGCAAAAGCCACTTGTTTGCTGTCGGGCGACCATGCTGGATAAAGATCGTCCCCTTCACCAAACGTGAATGGACTGGCAGTTCCTGAGCCGAGGTCGTACAGCCAGAGCTTCTGATTTTTTCGCCCGGGACCTGACTACGGTGACCATCGCGTACTTGCCATTTGGCGAGAGGACGGGTTGAGACAAGTATCCCGGTTCACCAACCGTCGACAGCTTCTTGCCGTCGTTATCCACCCAGGTGAGTTGGGATTGGAAGGCGGACTGGTACAAGAGCAGCCCGTCTCGCGAAGCCGCGAAAGTGGACGCACCGATGCCCGAAGTGCCTGTAGATACTGATTCAGCGACACTCTGCGAGTTGCCGGTTGCCCGCATGCTGCGCAGGTCGAAAGGTTGTGCCATTAAAACCCCGCCGCGAGAGAACAAAAGGTAACCGGGTTCGACATACTGAGCCGGGCCATTCTCGCCGGGCAGCACAGGTTGAAGTTCCCCAGTTGCCGGATCCACAACAAAAATTCCTCCCGAGGCGGCAGTCGATGTAACCAGAACGTGCTTTCCATCCGGCAGGAAGCTAGGCCAACGAAAGCTTGCCGATCCGTTCTCCGGAACGGGAATTTTTGCCGCAGTTCCGCCTGAAGCGGAAATCTGAAAAAGCCCGAGGTGGCCAGAAGAAAAGACAATCTTTCCTTCCCGGCCCCAGGTTCCCCCGTAAACCGTCCACGGTACGGTACCAATTGCTTCTGCGTGGCCTCCTCCGTTCAGCGCAATTTTTCTCAGTTTTCCGTCGGTCGCGAAGAACCCGATGTATCTGACTGTCTGGGGACCAGAACGGATAGATCGCTCCCTCGGTTTCGGCCATTGGTTGCGCCGTGTCACTGGACAGCGAGCGAATCCAGAATCTTGCCTTTCCATCGGCATCGGTCAAGCCCATTACAATCTTTTGCCCATCGGGCGACACTATCGCCTCGCCATCAATCAGAGTACTGCCGGGTGGAAGATTGATGGCGACCCGCAAACGTCGGCTGCACGGTTGGACGGCGGAGCAAAAAGCCAGCGAGAATTCCTGCTGCCACTGCCAGCGCCAGTGCAAGCCATGTAAGTAACTTCCTCGGGGAGTACGCCTGAGCAGGGACGGCGGCACCGGATTGCGATCCGCTCTCTGATATCCACCTCAGTTCGCTGGCCAGGTCGCCGGCATTTTGCCACCGTTCCTCGGGATCCTTGGCCAGACATTTCCTTACCACTCTCTCGAGAGAGGCAGGCGTCAACGGCGACAGCGTGGAAATCGCTGGCGGTTCCGTGGTCATGATGGCGGCGACCACCTTTGCAGTGGACTTGCCTTCAAATGCGCGCCGGCCGGTCACCATTTCGTAGAGCACGCATCCCAGCCCGAAGATATCGCTGCGGGCGTCCGCTTCCTGTCCCTCCAACTGTTCGGGCGACATGTACTGAAATGTCCCTACGAGTGTGCCTTCCGTGGTCAGCGGGCTATGCGTCATCGTGGCCGCGCTGGACGACGCCACGCCGACGGCACCTACAAGCGGCTTGGCCAAGCCGAAGTCGAGCAGTTTGACGCCCGACTTGGTCAGCATCACGTTGTCCGGCTTGAGATCGCGATGCAACACGCCGTGCCGGTGCGCTTTGTCCAGGGCTTCGGCCATCTGCGCCCCATACTTCAGCACCTGATCGGTTGGAAGCGGCCCGCGCCGCACCCGCGCGCCCAGCGTTTCGCCTTCCAGATATTCCAGCACCAGGTAGTCGGCGTCCTCGTGCTTGCCAATGTCATACAAAACGCAGATGTGAGGATGGGAGAGCTGCGAAATTGCGCGCGCTTCACGCTCAAAGCGCTCACGCAATTCGGGATTGCTGGAAAGATGGTCGGGCAATACTTTGATGGCGACTTCGCGGTTCAGTCGAGTGTCGCGTGCACGATAGACTTCGCCCATCCCGCCGGCGCCAGCGGGGGCGATGATCTCGTAAGGGCCCAAGTGTGTGCCTGTAGCGAGCGGCATGGTCACCCCGATGGACGCAGATTATACCTGTCCTCGCGTCACGCCTTGTCCTTATCGAATCCGAGCCGGATGACTTCCGCGGTGTCCTCGGGCAAAGCCAGTTCGTTGACCTCCTCTTGGGTGAACCAGCGGACTTCATCAGCGTCGTCGGCTGCCCGGGCGTCTCCGTCAACCCGGCGGCACAGAAAATCGATCAGCACATAGTGGTAGAGGGTGCGGCCATCGTCGTCGCGTATTACGCGGTCGTACACGCCCAGCAAATCGGCGGGTTCAACCGTCAGGCACGTTTCCTCACGCGCTTCACGGATCGCGGCTTCACGCAGCGTTTCTCCGACCTCCAGAACGCCGCCTGGAATGGACCATTCTCCCTCCAGCGGTGGATGCCCGCGCTTGACCAGAAGCACTCGTCCATCGTCGATGATGATGGCGCCTACGCCTACCAGCGGGGAATCCGGATATTCGCGTTTCATAAGTAAGGAGGGCAATGATATCGCAGCAAGGTTAAAATACCGGGGTGTCCCTCGACGAATACAAACGCAAACGCCGCTTCGAGGAAACTCCCGAACCGCCTCCGAAGCTGGAGAAAAAGTCGAAGCACCGTTTTGTGGTGCAGAAACACCGCGCCACGCGTCTGCACTACGACTTTCGCCTGGAGATGGAAGGCGTGCTTAAGTCATGGGCCGTGCCCAAAGGTCCGTCCCTTGATCCGGCGGACAAGCGGCTAGCCATGCAGGTGGAAGATCATCCCGTTTCTTATTTTGATTTCGAGGGCACCATTCCTGAAGGCAACTATGGCGCCGGCACGGTGATGGTCTGGGACGTCGGCACGTGGGAACCACTCTCGCCGGAGCCGGTAAAAGGGAAATTTGTTCCCGGGACCGACGCCGAAGCTGCCGCCATGTTGAAGAAGGGCGATTTTAAGATTCGGCTGCATGGCAAGAAGCTCAACGGTGATTTCGCGATGATCCACATGCGCTCGCGCCGCCCCGGCACCAAGGGCACAGAGTGGCTGTTGATCAAGAAGCAGGACGATGCGGTGGTGAAAGGTTACGACATAGACAAGTACGACGAGTCGGCGCTGACCGGCCGAAGCATGGCCGACATCGCGGGCGACGCAGGCTCGAAGAAATGGACGAGCGACCGTCCAGCGTCGCGCGGAGCAGTAAAGGCGCCGTGGCTGGCCGATGCAATCGCCAAGTTTGATAAGAAGCAAAGCGAAAATAACCACGGAGGACACGGAGAAACACAGAGTAAAAAAAAACGAAAAAGATAAGACCGTAATTAGTCCTCGGCTCCAACCACACCGCAGGGACCACGAGATCTTCCTCCGCGTCCTCTGTGGTTAAAGATTTAAAGGGCAGCGTCAAACGTCCGATGCCCACCGCGATCCACCCCATGCTGGCCACTTCCGTCGACGACCCTTTCGACGATCCCGAATGGCTGTTCGAAATCAAGTGGGACGGCTACCGCGCGATTGCCTTCATCGCCGACGGCAAGGTCCGCCTGGTGTCACGCAATCAGAACGACCTCACGGCGCAATATCCCGAACTGCACAGCATTCCGTCTTTCATCAAGGCGGAGACTGCCATTCTTGACGGTGAAATCGCCGCTCTCGACGAACACGGACGCTCGTCGTTCAGCCTGATGCAGCAGCGTACAGGAATTCGGGCGGGCGGGCGTCGCACCGCTTCGCGTCACGATATTTCCGTGCTGTACTACGTCTTCGATCTGCTCTATCTCGACGGCTACGATCTGCGGCGCGTCTCGCTCGAAGAACGCAAAGATCTGCTGGCGAAAATTACCAGCCTGGATGGCCCGGTGCGCTACTCCGATCATTTCTCCCAGGGCAAGGCGCTGTTCGATGTGGCCAAACAGAAAGGGCTCGAAGGCATTCTGGCCAAGCGGCGGAACAGTTGTCTACGAAGAGCGCCGCACTCGCGAGTGGCTCAAGATCAAGATTACGCAGACCCTCGACTGCGTCATCGGCGGCTACACCGATCCGGAAGGCACCCGTTCATATTTCGGTTCCATCGTGCTGGGCCTGTACGACAAGAAGGGAGAACTCATTCATGTAGGACAGGCGGGCACGGGCTTCGATCAGGCCATGCTGAAAGAAGTCTGGCAGGCGCTCAAGAAGCTGGAGACAAAGCGCAGCCCCTTCCCCCACGGTGTGGAAGCGCTGCGGACCGTGCACTGGGTAAAGCCTGAACTGGTGGCGGAAATCAAGTTCACGGAATGGACCCACGAAAGCGCGGAAGGCGGCATGAAGTTGCGTGCACCGGTGTTTCTTCGACTCAGGGACGACAAAGACCCGAAAGAATGCGTTTTGCAGCAATTGCTTCCGGGGCCGATTTCTAGTTCTTCGTAGCGCCGGCTCTACCTCTTGAACAACTCAAAGTTCAAACTCATTTTATGTCTTTCATCGCCATCATCGACCCGTAGTCTTTTCCCGACGGTTCCACCGCGCGAACAACAATTCCTGCAAAGGCGTCGCGAAGCTCCGGATATTTCGCCAGCAGCGCTTTCATGACCGCCAAGTTGTCCTGAAAAGTTTTCCCGGTGTCGGAGACATCCGCGGACTGGTATTTCACCACCAGGTCAAAGTCGCGACCGACCGGGACGGGAAACAGATCGATGACTTTGAAGGTCTTCGTACCTGCAGTCAGATCGAACGGAGGCAGGTCTGCCGGTTTCATCGACTGCATCTCGTCATATAGTTTGTCAGTAGTGGCGGTGGCCATGAAGGGGACGGGAACCAGCAGTTCTCGCGCCTCGCCAAAGTAGAACCAGGCATTCCGCAAGCTGGCCCTTGCTTTTGAACTCCCGTGCCTGGGTCGCAAACCAGGTGCCGTCATGGCCGGAAATCTGGGATTGCTTGGCGTAGAAGCCACCCAGTTTCCAGTCATTCCCTTGTTGTTGCAAAACGAAAGACACAGTGTAAGCGCCCTGCGACGAAGCCGCGTCGAGAGTGACGATGCCGTAATTGCCCGGCGGTAGATTGGGAATGATAAAAACCGCGCTGTCGCGAGTCTGTCCCTGGGCGCCGAAAACGCCGCACAGGAACTCGGCGCGCTCGAGCGGTGCCGTTCCCTCCGCTTTGAGCAGGAAAGTAGGCCGCGCCGTCGGCCGGACTCCAGCCCAATTGCGCCTGGTTCTCCTTGACCGCGTTTTCAATGCCGGAGAAATTCGATGCCAGGCTGGCGATCGCATTCTGCCGTAGCGCTGCAGCGTCTCCCCGCGCGGCCATATCGTAATAGCGTGTTCGCCGTAGTAACCAGCGCCGTGGCGTCGGCCTCGGTCCATATCGCTTGTCGTCAGACAGGTCTGGGCATGAGCGACCACCGCCGACAAGAAAATCAATGAAACAAGCAGCCCCTTAGCGAAGATCCTTGCGTAGCTGATAATTACACCTCATCACAATTTTAGACTGTAGGAGCCGGACCTCGATACTCCCTATTTGCACGCGCGTGGACCTGCCGATTGCACCGGAGTGCGCCGTGTGCTACCGTCGCCCCTGTTCTGCATTTTCACGCGAGGGAGACGTTATGGCTCTGATCTTCCTGGGCATTCTGGTAGTGATCGTCGTCCTGCTGATTGGGATGTACAACAGCCTGGTGCAGTTGCGTGTCCGCGCCGACAACGCCTGGTCGGACATTGACGTACAGCTGAAACGCAGGCACGATCTGATCCCTAACCTGGTCGAGACCGTCAAGGGTTACGCCACCCACGAGAAAAGTACTTTCGAGAACATTGCCAAGTTTCGTTCGCAGGCGATGCAAGCGACGAGTCCCGGCGATAAAGCCGAAGCCGAGAACCAGCTTAGCGGCGCACTGAAGAGCCTGTTCGCGGTGGCGGAAAATTATCCCCAGCTGAAAGCCTCTGAAGAATTCACGCAACTGCAAGGCTCGCTCAACCAGACCGAAGACACGATACAGAACGCGCGCCGCTACTACAATGCCGTGGTGCGTGACTTGAATACCAAGATCCAGTCTTTCCCGACGAATATTCTCGCCGGAATGTTCGGTTTCCAGCAGCGTCAGTTCTTTGAGGTCGCCGCAGCCGACCGCGAGCCGGTGGCAGTGAAGTTCTAGGCGAATCGAGGTTCGTTTAAGCTGCGTGTAAGCCGCGAAGCGGCGCAAGAATAAAGCCCACGGCGCAAGCCGTGGGTCCCAGAGCGGAGACCTCGCGAGCCCCAACGGGGCGAAAGAGCGGTTTGAAACGTTTCCGGTTCGCCGCCAGGAGTTGTCGATTCTGAACGATTCTTTCGCCCCTTCGGGGCCCAACATCCGGCGGTTGCTGACCCACGGCTTACGCCGTGGGCTACATTCTCTCGCCGCTTCGCGGCTTAGGGCGAGAGCCTTGCGATTCAAACTTCTCGTTCTGATTTGCTTCACGACGCTGACCATTCCGCTCTCCGCACAGAGTTGGCGAATTGCCGACTTTTCGGACGCCATCCTCATCGGTGAAGATGGTTCGGCGGTGGTGAAGGAGCGGATCAGCCTCGTTTTCGTCGGCCAATGGCACGGCATCCACCGCACTATTCCGGTCGAGTATCCAGGCCCCAGGGGGACGAACTACACGCTCTTTCTTGATGTCACCTCGGTCACCGACGCTGCCGGACAGAAGCTGAAGTATGAATCCAAAACCTCCGGCGGTTTCCGCGACCTGAAAATCTACATTCCTGACGCCGAAAACACTACGCGCACCGTCGAAATCAGCTACACCGTTCGCAACGGCATCCGTTATTTCGAAGACCACGACGAGTTCTACTGGAACGTCACCGGCAACGACTGGCCGGTGCCGATCGATCACGCCGAGGCGCATGTTTACTTGCCCAAGGCGTCGGCCGGAAGGTTGACGGGCGCAGGCTTTTACCGGCGTTTACGGATCGGTCGAGCGCGATGCCACGTCCGAAGTGAACGGCGCCGACGCGGCTTTCGAAACCACCAACCCGCTGCCCATGCGCGGAGGGATGACGATCGACATCTTCATCCCCAAAGGCATTCTGAAAGAGCCGGGAGCGATCACCCGATTCTTCTGGTTTCTGGGCAGCAATCCCATCGTATTCCTGCCGTTCGTTACTTTCGGCGTGATGTTCGTCCTGTGGTGGTACAAGGGCCGCGATCCTGATCCCGGACGTTCGATTGCGCCCATGTACGAACCTCCGCCCGGCATTTCTCCCGCCGAGGCGGGTACGCTGCTTGATGACACCACTCATCCGCGCGACATTACTTCCACGATTGTGGACCTGGCAGTACGAGGTTACGTCAAGATTGAAGAGACGGTAGACACGACTCTGCTGATCTTCCACTCCAAGGATTACATTCTTCACTCGCTCAAGCCGGCAACTGAATGGCAGAGTCTGGCGCCTCACGAGCGGGTGATGATGGACAAATATTTTCGCCGGCGGTGAGGCCACAAAGCTGTCCAGTCTGAAGAACCGCTTCTACACTGCGATTCCGATCATCAAGCAGGACATCAAGGCGGCGCTCAAGAACAAAGGCATGTACCTGCTCGACCCCGATTCAGCCAACGGCTACAGCATTGTCGCGGCCCTGGTGATTTTGGCTCCGTTTGCCATCTTGCAGTTCACCGGTTACAAATCTGTGTTCAATTCGGTTGTTCTTCTGTTTGTTTGTGGCATCGTCTCCGCGATTATCTGGTGGTTGTTCGCACGCCAGATGTCGGCGAAGACTCTGCAGGGTGGCCGTACACGGGTCGCAGTGCTGGGCTTTCAGGAATTTATGAACCGGGTGGACGCCGACCGGCTCAAACGCATGCCGCCGGACACGTTTGAAAAATATCTGCCCTACGCTATGGCGCTGGGCGTCGAGCATCACTGGGCGCAAGCCTTTGCCGGAATTATTCAGAATCCTCCGAGCTGGTACGTCTCGCCCAACGGGATGACTGGTTTCAATCCCGTATTCTTTTCCAGTTCGATGCACAACATGGCGTCGGACATGCACCAGGTGTTCGTATCCGCGCCGCGTTCGAGTTCGAGCGGTTCAGGCTATGGAGGCGGCGGTGGAGGCGGATCTTCAGGCGGCGGTTTCGGCGGCGGCGGCGGAAGCGCCTTCTGATCTGGACTTTCTTTGCGGCCTTTGCGATGTTCTTTGCGGCCTTTGCGGTTAAAGCTTTTGACCGCGAATAGCGCAAAGGCATTCGCAAGGGCCGCAAAGCAACCCATCGCGACCAAGATTTATTGCCCTAGTCAATGTTTGTGAAACAGGTGCTTGGTCACGGTGGGCCAGAACTCGGCAAAGGCGTTGCCGCCCATCCGTCCAGCAAAGCCGAGCGCGGTGCGCAGGCAGGCGTCGCCAAGCCGGACTCGCTGTCCGCTCGCCAGGTATTCGAAAGAAAATTGTTGCCGGAAATGCCGACGTATCGGGCGTAGGCGGGGGCAAAGGTTCCGTCATCCTGGCGCGCTACGAAGGTCATTACAATCACGTTCTTGATCCGTCCTTTGACCGACTGGCCGGTGGCGCGGAAGTATCTGGGATCCTCACCCCACAGAGCCCCTAATGAACCTTCCATGAGATTGCCAGTGGCGATGCCGGTAAATCGCATCCCGTAACGCTTGCCGTAGCCCTCCCAATGAGGACCGTACTCCTGGGGACGATTCATTGCGGTGCCGAAACCGGCCGTGAACGCGCCGGCGGTGAGGCTCTACCGGACCGATCGTGCTCTTGACAATCCAATTCAAGCGCTGCCTGGCGGTGATCGCTTGCTGCGAAGTCGAAGCGTTCGCAAACGCCATCTTAGGTTGTTCGAGGGACTCTTGACCCGCGGCGCTCGCGGTTACCAGCAGCAAAACAGCAACGACATGTTGGGGGTTAAACTTCATAGCAGTCTTTGGTTGCCGACCAGAGGCTTAAGTTTGCTTTCGAGGACAGAATAGCCGAAGAATTCCGGCCAGCGCCGGTCGAAAGGACGTACGCGCCGCCCCGGAAATCCACCATTTCAGGCCCCAACTAGCAACGAGGCGGGTGGTAATTTGCGCTATAAGCTTGGGGGGAACCTACTTCCTACCCCTGTGGTGGCCCTTATCGGGCTATTCCGGGGGGCGCCATCCGTGATATAACCGCGCAAGCAGATCGTTCTGGCTACATTCAAGGAAATCCGGCATGCCTTTGGGTTTTGCAGCTGGAAATGGGCGGGAGCGAGGAGGCCTTGTGTCCGAAGCGCGGACGGGGAAGCGATTTCCTCTGGAATTACCGATTAAGATCCACAAAGAAGAAGGCGGTGGCGAGCACAGCGGTCTCACCGGGAACCTGAGCGCTGCCGGTGTATACATCAAAGCCGATGCAGCCCTGGAGATGGGGTCCACCGTCGAATTTGAGATTACTTTGCCGCCCGAAATGACCGGCGCCAAAGAAGGCGTAGTCATCCAGTGCCGGGGTCGTGTAGTCCGTACCGACGAACCTGACGGCGGCAGTCCCACGGAGGCACGCGGCGTGGCCTGCGTGATTGACTCCTACGATTTCGTTCGCCACTAAAGGCGAGGAGCTGAAGAGATGCTGAAATTGATTCTGGCCGACAATCAAGCGATCTTCCGTGCAGGCATCGCCAAAGTGCTGGCGGTCGAAGACGAGATGCGCATTGTGGCGCAGGCGCAAACCCAGGAGCAGATGTTTATGGCCCTGGATAAATTTCGAGCCGCCGTTCTGGTCGTCGCGGGCGGCTTCCATTCCGATTTCAACGGCATTCTGCTAGCTGCCAATAAAGCCAAGACCCGCGTGGTGGTGCTGGCCGACACGGGCGAGAGCGCACAGCGTTACATGGGCGCCGGCGCCAATGGCGTGGTCTACCGCAACGTGACCAGCGCGGCGCTGGTGGATTGCGTCCGCAAGGTGGCCCGCGGCGAAAACTGGGTGCAGGATATCGCCGTGCCCAGCGAACTCACCGAAAACGACATGGTCGGACTGCGGGTGCGCGACCGCTTAACAGCGAAAGAGTTGCGCATCGTCGCTCTGATCGTGCAGGGCTATAAGAACAAGGAAATCGCTTCGCAACTGGGAACCACCGAACAGGTGATCAAAAACTACCTGCGTAACGTCTATGACAAGATCGGAGTCTCCGACCGGCTGGAACTCGCGCTCTTCACCATTCACCATCGGATTCTGAACGAAGCAGCGGCGGCGACAGCCGCCGCAGCTACGCCCCAGGCAGGAGCCGGGGTAACGTCATAAATAGATTGTTGGGTTCTGAAAGGGCCGCCCGCGGGCGGCCTTTTTCATTTGGCCATCACGAACCACGTAGGGGCAGGTGTCCCACCTGCCCGGCGGAGCGAAGCTCCGCGGAGTCTGTGAGCAGACAACCCCGGCCAGCTATGCTGGCCCCCCCGGACGAGGGCGTCCATGCCTACGTAGATCAGTGTCATCCATTTTTTGAGTTGGACGCTGCCGCCTTGAGCTGGCACAGTAGCAATGTCCACTTCCCTGCGAGGAACTTACTGCACGGTGAAGTGGTGCGGACATTGAAGTTCCGCTTCTCACCCCTGTTTTTCGGCCTGTAGTTTCCTGACCTCGTCGTCCCAACGAAAACCCCGCGAGCGACGCTATCCGGCGTAGTGCGCTGGTGTGTCTGCTCTCGACAACCCAAAGGAGATGAGATCATGAAATCAATTCGGAGATTTTCGCTTTCCCAGGTACTGCTTCTGGCCACTGTGGCCGTGGGTGCTTCAGCGATCCCAGCGCACGCGCAAACCACCACCGGAACATTCAGCCTGGCCCACAAGGTCCGCTGGGCCGGCGCCGTGCTGCCGCCAGGTGCTTACACATTCTCGCTGAGTTCCTACGATTTGCCGGCGCGAGTCACCGTCCGCCAGGTTGATGGCCCGGTCGTGGCAATGCTCTTGCCGCAGTCGGTCTCAGAGGACGACAACGTTGGCCCCAGCAGTCTGCTTCTCCGTCAGGAAGGTGGAGAATCATTCGTCAGCACGATGCGGCTGAAAAATGTGGGCATGGCTCTGGAGTTCGCCTCGCCAAGTCTAGTAAAGCCAGGCGCAGAAACGGCAGGATTGGGGCCGATCGCTGATTCCCAGCCAACCAAGTAGAAGTAGAGGCGGAAGCGACCATCGAACCTGATGGCCAGCTTCCGCATTTTTGAGTGCCGCCAGTCAAATAAAAACCACCCACGGATTTCACAGATCTACGCGGATCAAAATAGAAAATGAGAATTTGATCCGTGTAAATCCGTTAAATCCGTGGCTGAAATTTAGCTAAAGTTAGTTAGTTCGGGAGTTGCGGCGCAACTCATCCGTGAGGACAACCGCTTCCGCCACTTGGCGCATGGACTTGCGCGTCTGCCGGCTTTGCCGTTGCAAGGCCAGATACGCCTGCTCTTCATCCAGTGAAAGATCCCGCTGCAGAATGCCTTTGGCGCGTTCGACGATCTTACGGGTTTCCAGCTGCTGCGAAAGATTGGTGTTCTCGGTCTCTAGTCGGGCCATCTCGATTTCAGCCCCCACCAGGAAACCTGCGGTCGAAATCAGGCGGATCTCCCGCGGATTGTGAACGTGCGGGCGGCGATGCTGCAAGTTGATCACGCCCACCACGCGTCCACGCGACATCAACGGCACCGAGAGAAAGGCCTCGTAAGTGTCCTCGGGTAATTCGTGGAAGAATTGAAAGCGCGGATCTTTCGATGCATTCTTCGAGACCGCAACCGGTTCGCGATGTTCCGCCACCCAGCCGGTGATACCTTCTCCCACATTCAGTTTCAGGGTGTCCACCACTTCGGGGTGCGGGTTTTTCGACGCCCGCAGCATCAGTTGCTCGTCCTCCAGAACATAGATAAGGCAGGAGTCGCACTTCACCAGAGCCGATGCGAAATCGACGACACGCGCCAGCACCTCATGCAGGGCGTCCGCCGACGCTATGCTGGTGCTCAGTTTGTGCAAGAAATCAACGGAAGAATCTTCTAGCGGTAATGATGTAGACATGTTTCAACGATAGGGAACGATGAGAGGCGTGTCCAATAGCAATTTTCGATCACAGCCATAAAACCTTTTCGCGCAACTTATAGAAATTAAATGAATCTAGCTTAGGGTTGCGAAAATATTCTGTTACAGCAGTGTTACAGAATGCTCGTTGGACAAGTTGGCCCTCAATGGCGGCATACCAGGTATTTCAGATGATTCGACCTGCAATAAGTCTATAGCCAGAAGCGCGGACCCCGTTTATAAGTTGATCTGCTTCGAGAGATTTCGGAATTGCGCCCTGTGCCATTTCTCGCGGGACCGATTTACGCCCTGATCTTTTGGGGCGCGGTGGCGTCGTGGATATTGCCCGAAGTGATCGCCTGGAGAGTGAAGCGAGCAACCGGCCCGGCTGAGGGCCGTGACAAAGGGTCCCTCACTCTCATCGTAGTCCTCTGGTGGGCAGGGATAGGGTTGGATTTTTTACTTTCATTTCTGCTGCCGCAAGCGGCCATGTCGTGGGAACGGACTTCGGTGTTCTTTGTTGGCATCGGCCTCATGCTACTCGGGACCGCACTTCGCTGGTACTCGGCCCGTATCCTGGGAAAATATTTCACGTTCGACGTCGCGATCCACGGCGGGCACGCCTTGATTGAGGCAGGACCTTATCGCTATATTCGTCACCCTTCCTATAGCGGCGCCCTCCTGAGCTTGCTTGGATTCGGCATGGCATTGGGAAATTGGGCTGGTCTTGCCGTATCCCTCTCCTGTTTGGGGGCGGCTTATGCCTATCGGATACCAATCGAGGAAACCGCTCTGACTGCGGCCCTAGGCGATCCCTATCGGCAATATGCACGGCGAACGTGGCGACTCGTGCCGTTTTTGTTTTAGAGCCTATTGACTACGCGCATGATTGACACCAGACACTTGATTTCGCGACGAGAGTTCCTCGCTGGATCAGTCGCTCTTGCTGTCAGTTCGGGTACTTCTCGCCGAGGGAGTCCTGAAACCGGACCACTCCTAGTCAACGATATTCATTCCCAACTCAATTCCACTAGGGTACAGGCAATTCTCGGGCCGCGATCTCAGGAAGAAGTGCAGACCATCATCCGGACCGCCCGGAAGAATCGCAAGGCAATCTCGGTTGCGGGCGGGCGGCACGCGATGGGTGGGCAGCAATTCGGCACCGATACCCTGCTGATCGATATCAGAAAGCTGAATCGCATACTTCAACTGGATCGTGAACGCGGAATCCTGGAGGTGGAATCTGGGATCGAGTGGCCGGAACTGATTGAAGGGTATCTCGCTCTGCAAAATGCCGACCTCCGCCCTTGGGGGATAGCCCAAAAACAAACCGGCGCGGACCGGTTGACCATCGCCGGGACCATTGCCGCGAACGCGCACGGCCGCGGACTGGTGATGAAGCCGTTTGTCAGTAACGTCGAGTCCTTCATTCTGGTAGATGCAACCGGAGAGGCACGATACTGCAGCCGAAGCGAAAATCCTGAACTGTTCCGGTTGGTTGTGGGCGGGTACGGGATGTTTGGAATCGTGACTTCTGTGCGATTGCGTTTAGTGCCTAGAGCGAAGGTAGAACGAGTGGTTGAACTCCGGACGATAAATGATCTGGCGGCCTCATTCGATAAGCGCGTGTCCGCCGGATTTCAATATGGTGATTTCCAATTCTCGATCGAGCACGACTCCGATGATTTCCTGCACAAAGGTGTTTTCTCGTGTTATCGCCCGGTCCCAATGGAGACTCCAATCGCGCCATCACAGAAGCAATTGTCGGATGAGAGCTGGAGGCAGCTCTTGTATCTCGCCCACACGAATCAAAAACGGGCGTTTGAGGTATATGCCGAGTATTACCTCTCGACTACAGGACAGGTGTACTGGTCAGATACTCATCAGTTGAGTATCTATCCGGACAACTACCACCGAGAGATTGACCAGAAGTTGCATGCTCCGTATCCAGCCAGCGAGATCATCACCGAGATCAACGTCCCGCGACCTATGCTCAAGGAATTCTTCGACGAGGTGCGGGACGATTTTCGAAAGAACGAAGTCAGTTTGATCTATGGCACAGTCCGCATCATCGAGCGCGATGATGAGAGTTTCTTGCCTTGGGCAAAGCAAGCGTATGCCTGCGTCATCTTCAATTTACACACAGTGCATAACCCCGAGGGACTTCAGCGCTCAGCGGACGCTTTCCGCAGACTCATCGACATGGCAGCGAGGCGAGGAGGGACCTACTACTTGACCTACCACCGCTTTGCCACGCGAAAGCAGGTTGAAAGCTGCTACCCACAGTTCGCAGAATCTCTGCAGCTAAAAAGAAAGTACGACCCTGAAGAGCGGTTTCAAAGCGACTGGTACAGGCACTACAAGACCATGTTTGGCGATCACGTTTGACCTCAAAGACACAGTTCTTCGAGACCGCCGCAACGGCGAAGTGTCCGCTGCGGAGTCAGCGCTCTCCGCATCAATCCAGGCCCAAACTAGATCTTCTCGCCGATCGCTTTGCCCTGCGTAAATAAATACAAGTAATCCGGGCCGCCGGATTTCGAGTCAGTGCCCGACATATTGAATCCGCCAAAAGGATGCGCGGCGACAGTCGCACCGGTGCATTTGCGGTTGATGTAGAGGTTGCCGACATGGAATTCACGTTTTGCGCGCTCGATCTTTTCGCGGTTCTTGGTGTAAACCGCGCCGGTCAAGCCAAATTCTGTGTCGTTGGCAATTTCGAGAGCGTGATCGTAATTCTTCGACTTGATCACCGCGAGTAACGGGCCGAAAACTTCTTCCTGTTCCAGGCGTGACTTGGGAGGAATATCAGCGATGACTGTGGGCTGTAGAAAATATCCCTCGCCCGCGCTCTGCGCAGGACCGCCGCCGGTGATGACGCGTCCATCTTTCTTGCCCACCTCAATGTAATCCAGGATGGACTTCATCGAGCCTTCGTTGATCACCGCGCCCATGTTGGCATTTTCCGCGGGATCGCCAATCGTAATTTTCTCTACCCGGGCTTTCAGTTTGGCCAGAAAAATCTCGTAGATGCGCTCGTCAACAATGGCGCGCGAACAAGCCGAACACTTCTGGCCCTGGAAGCCGAATGCCGCCTGGGCCACGCCCTCGACGGCGGAATCAACGTCGGCGTCAGCGTCCACGATGATGGCATCCTTGCCGCCCATTTCGAGTATGGTGCGCTTGATCCAGATCTGGCCGGGAGCGTGCGTGGCAGCGCTTTGGTTGATGTCGAGTCCAACTTCGCGCGAGCCAGTGAAAGCGATGTAGCGTGTTTTCGGATGCGCCACTACTGCGTTGCCGAAGCTGGCGCCGGCGCCGGGACAGAAATTCACCACGCCTTCCGGCATGCCGCACTCTTCCAGCAACTCGACGAACTTTGCCGCGATGGTCGGCGAGTCGCTCGACGGTTTCAGAATCACGGTGTTGCCGCTCACGATGGAAGCCATCGTCATACCGGCCATGATGGCGCAAGGAAAATTCCACGGCGGAATGACCGCGCCCACGCCCAACGGAATGTAGGTAAGAGTGTCGTGTTCTCCCGGCATCTGCACCGGCAGTTCGGTGCGTGACAGCCGCAGTGCCTCGCGTGCGTAGTATTCGGCGAAGTCGATGGTCTCGGCGATATCGGCGTCGGCCTCCGCCCAGTTCTTGCTTACTTCAAAAACCAGCCAGGCGCAGAATTCAAATTTGCGCTCGCGCAGCACGTCGCCCACTCGAAAAAGAAGGCTGGCCCGTTCTTCAAACGAAGTCTGGCTCCAGCTGGCGAAGGCGCTGAGCGCTGCCTGCATCGCCGGCTCCACGTGCTCCTTGCCGGCTTTCTGGTGCAGTCCGACGACCTCAGAAGGCCTTGCGGGATTGATGGACTTAATCTTGTCGTTGGTTCTGATTCGCTGGCCGCCAATGATGAGGTCGTACTCCCGGCCGAGAAGTGCGCGCACTTTCCCGATCGCAGCGCGCATCTTGCGGGCATTTTCTTCGCGGGAGAAGTCCACCAGCGGCTCGTTTACGAACGGCCCTTCGTGGAGACGAATCTGTGTAGGAATGGGAGCTTCAACGGTTGCCATGAGTGCACCTCGGAAATATTGATGCGGGCGGGCAGATGTAAGACTCTTCGTACTTATTGTAGCACCGGGTTTCGTAGCGCCGGCGCTACGAAACGCAAAGAACGCTACGGAACCTTGACCGATTCTTCTTTCTCGGACGGCTGGTAACTCATTGACGCAGTGCGCTCCAGTTTGTCCCAGGCGAAGGGGCGGCCTTCCGCGGCGCGCTTTAGCGTCTTCAACAACACGATCGAGAACAACTGCCGATAAGCGAACCGCTGCAGCCAGACCTGGCTGAGCAGCCACGGGTCCTCCGGCGCCTCCGGGCGGCTGCGTTCCAGTGCGAAGGCAATCGCCGACGCGAAGAAGTCCATAATCAGAAAAGCCACAAAGAAAATGATCAGGCGCTGAAAACTGCCGGGATCGGTCGACTCCGGATGGAATGATTTCTGAATGAAATACCAGATCGTGCCCACAAAAAACATGATGTCAATAAACGGCGAGACCAGCGGCAACAGCACCTGGAAGATGGCAATGTTGGGGAGAGCAATCCAGCCCAGCACACCTTCGCGGGCGAACGCGGCGCGATGTTTCCATACGGATTGCAGTATGCCGAACGACCAGCGGAAGCGCTGGCGCATCAGGCCGTTGGCATTCACCGGCGCCTCGGTGTAAGCCAGAGCAAGGTCCTCGTATTCGACCCGGTATCCCAATTGCAGCAGCGCCATGGTGAGATCGGCGTCCTCGGCAACGGTATCAGTGTGGAAGCCTCCCGCTTCGCGCACCGCTGAGACCCGCCACGCGCCGATTGCGCCCGGCACTACGCTGACCGCTCCCATCGTGTTCAGGGCGCGGCGCTCGAAGTTCTGGCTGGTGATGTATTCGAGGGCCTGCCAGCGCGTCCAGAGGTTGATGCGGTTGCCGACTTTGGCATTGCCCGCGACCGCGCCTACCTTGGGGTTCAGAAAATGAGGTACCAGGCGGGAGATCGCATCCGACGCGATGACCGTGTCGGCGTCAATGCCGACGAAAATCTCCTCACCGCGCAAATGCTCCAGGCCAAAGTTCAGCGCTTCCGCTTTACCGGAGTTGGGTTTAGTCAGAATGAGCACCCTGCCGCTGGCCTCCTCCTGGGCAAACGTCTTTCGCGCAACCTCGAGCGTTTTGTCGCTCGAGCCGTCATCAATCACGATGACGTGCAAATTGGGATAGTCGGAGATCAGCGCCGAACGAATGGTGCGAGCGATTACCTTTTCTTCGTTGTACGCCGGGATCAACACGGCAACCTGGGGAAGGTAATGCGCCGCGTCGCCGGGAGTTCCGTAACGCCGGGGCCATAGCCGGTCGTAGATGGCGAATGCGCCGATGAAGAGCAAGCGTCCGGTCATCAGCACGTCGCCCACGAAGAAGATCCAGGTCATGGCATTGAAGGCCAGCGGAAACAGCGCGAACCCAAACAGGTTCAGACGCGCGATCCAGCGCTGGTTGGAAGGGATGGGCGGCATAACCTCCGCCCGAGTCCGGCCCAGCAACTCGTACAGCGGGACGATCTTCAGTCCCTTCTCCCGTACGCCTTGGATGATTTTGGGGAGAGCAAGAACGGTTTGTTCGCGATCGCCCCCGCCGTCGTGCAGCAGAATGATGTTGCCGCAGTGGATGTCGTGGGCCGCGCACGGCGGCAGGTGGGCCAGCACGTCGGCTGCAATTTGATCCGCGCTGTGCCGCGGATTGTCTCGCCAGTCGTTGGGATCAATCTTGTCGCCGATGGTGATGTAGCCCAATTCCTGCGTGATTTCGAGCGGGCGGACCTGATCTTCGGTGTCGGGCTCGGCGTCAATTGAATACGGCGGGCGAAAAAGGATAGTGCGAATGCCCAGGCGGCTGGCAAAAAGCTGCTCGGTGAGATTCAGTTCCACAGCGCGCATGAACCCGCGAGAAATGTTGCTGATGTCGGGGTGAGTAAAAGTATGGTTCCCGATTTCATGGCCCTCGTGGTAGATGCGGTCGGTAACATCGGAAAATTTGTCGGCCTGAATGCCGATCAGAAAAAATGCGGCCGGGGCCTGCTCGCGTTTGAGCACATCCAGAATCTTGGGGGTCCACTCCGGGTCCGGGCCATCGTCGAAGGTAAGTGCGACTTTGTCCGCACTCGATCCGTAGCGTGCCACCCGGTAGGGTTCTGGAAACGAATCGAAACTTTGATCGGTGATGATGCCCGTGGCTTGGTCCAGCGTGACGCTGCGCTGCCCATCGGCCGGGCGGGCTTCGATGCGCAGGATCTCACCGTTGCCTTCCATGTCCACATCCTGGCCAGGAGGGACATCTTTCAATTTATTCTCCGCGCCGGGTTCGCCGGGAATGTCCCAGACGCGCCACAGCGAACGATCTTCCGATCCCAGTCGCCAGAGCGCGAACGTCTGGATGCCGAGCGACTGCGCGGCGCGCATCTGGTTGAGCGCGGTCACGGCGTCGAGAAACCAGATGTCGTGCTGGAGATCGTGCTCGTCGAGATAACTGATGTGGGGATTGAGGGCTGTCGCCGTCAAAATCCACGTCCGCTTCCGAGTCACGAGCGGCCAGCCATGCGTCCTGCACGGTCACGTTCGTGTCTTTCACTCCCGGCGGCAGCGGGCCGTGCTTCGGTTTGCGCACCCAGTCATACCCGTAATTGCCGATGGCCGAGATCAGCTTTTCTTTCGGAATAACTTTGCTGGCTGCTTTCAGGTTGGCGAGGAACCAGTCTTGCGACGCCACCGGCCCGGGCGTGCCCGGCGAAGGATAGTGCTCGTCATAATTCATCAGCACGACGCCGTCGGCGTGGGACGCGATCGCGACGTAATCGTATTCCTGGTTACGCGCCTGCACGCTGACGTACAACTTCATTCCCTTCGCGTGCAGATCGTCCGACAGTTCCTTCAGCAGCGCGAGATAGCCGGGCTGCGCTTTTCTGCCCAGGGTTTCAAAGTCGATCATCAGGCCGTGATAGTGATCGGTGGCCAGGAATGCCGCAACCTGCTGGCGAAAATGCGCCCGCGCATCCGAACTATTCAGAAAGGCGCTCACGTCCACCCAATCCACTCCATCGAAGTTGTTGACCATGGGGAAGACTTCCATTCCGGTGTCTTCCAGCTTCAGAAATGGCATGACCCTCTCGTCCACCGGGCGGACGGTGGAGTCCTGCATCACGTCGAAGAACTTGTTAGTTTGTTCGTCAATGCCCTGCAGCCGGCCGTCTGGCGTGATGGCGTGCAGCCAGTCCGGGAAGAGCAGATCAATCTGCCGGGCATATTCCCGTAAGGATGAAAAGCTGGCAGCGTCATAAGGTACGTAAAACGCGGCACGGATGCCTTCCTCCTGATTCAGCTTCACCTGGGAGGGCGCTTTTTTGGATTTTCGATGACCGCGCAGCGCGGCCGCCAGCTTTCGCCGCTCTTTCGCTTTTTCCCGCTCTTTTTCCTTCAATGCCCGGTAAGGCTTCTTCTGCGGCGCCAGCAGGAGTTCAGGCAGAGGCTCGTTGCGCAGGGCGGTGTAGGCAAAAAAAATGACGAGCAGCGTGATAGTCACGCCGATGACGTCGAAAGCCCGCCGAATTCGCTTCCAACGAGCGCGGCGAGGATCGTAAAAGACAGGTGTCGCCATGAAGATTTAGGTGTCTATTCATCCTAAGCTGAGGGTCCCGGACGGTCAATGGATGCGCCGTTTGCCAGAGGGGTGGAGCAGGCCTTTGGAGCTTCGCTCCGTCGGGGAGATTAGGACATTTGCCCCGACGTGGCGCTCACGCTCAATTCGCGCCAAGCCGCCAAAGCGTCGTAAGATATCCGAGTGCCAGTCGAACCTAACCTCGCCGCCAAACGTGGCCTGCTCGACCAGTATCTTCGCGGCTTGGGACGGACCCTTGTCGCCTACTCGGGCGGCGTGGACTCGGCCTTTCTTGCCTGGGCAGCGCACCAGGCCCTGGGCAGCAACATGTTGGCAGTCATCGCCGATTCTCCAAGCCTGGCCCGCACTCAACTGGCGGATGCAACCGCCTTTGCCGCCGAACAGGGGGTCCCGCTCGAAGTCATCGTGACCAGCGAACTCGACCGGCCGGAGTATGCCCGCAACGACGCTGCCCGTTGCTTCCATTGCAAGGACGAGTTGTTTACCACTATGGAGGAATTTCGCAGCCAGCGCGGATTCGATTCCATCGCCTACGGCGTGAATCTGGACGACCAGGGCGATTTTCGCCCCGGACAGCGAGCTGCCGAGCAACACCACGTAGCGGCGCCGCTGCGAGAGGCAGGGCTCACCAAGCAGGATATCCGGGAACTGTCCCGTATCGCCGGACTGCGGGTTTGGGACAAGCCGGCTTCGGCCTGCCTCTCATCGCGGATCGAGTACGGACGCGAGGTCACTCGTGAAGCGCTCGGTATCGTCGAACGCGGCGAAGACGCTCTGCACGAGCTCGGCTTCCGCCAGGTCCGGGTCCGCCATCATGGAGATATTGTTCGCATCGAGATTGCCCGCGAGGAGTTGACCCGCGCGCTCAGTCCTGAAATGGCTGAAGAGTTTACCCGCATATTCAAGGCCCTGGGTTTCAAATTCGTGACCCTCGATCTCGAAGGCTTCCGGTCCGGCTCCATGAATACCTTTCTGCCAGCGGAAATTCTGACCGGCAAGCGGTGATTTCGCCGCCTAAGGCGGACTTCGACCGCCCGGCAAGCCTCCCGCCCCTATGAGATAATCGTTATGAATCTTCAATGTACAGGCGGTTTCTAGTGACGTTTCTTCGGCGTGCAACACTTGTACTTCTCGTCATATGCCTGGGCTGCTCCGCCCAGTCCATGCCGCCAGAGGTGGCGCGGCGGATCGAGCAGCAAGTGCGAATTTTCTACACCATTCCAGCCCGGGTAAAAGTGATTTTGGGACCAGTAAAGCCAAGCCCAGAGTTTCCCAATTACGACACTTTGACTATCACTTTCGACGGCGGCACGAAAAAGCAGACTTATGACTTCCTGCTGGCCAAGGATGGCAAGACACTGCTCCGCATGACCAAGCTCGACCTCAGCAGGGACCCTTACGCCGAGGTCATGAAAAAAATCGACGTCGGCGGACGCCCGACCCGCGGCAACGCCAAGGCAAAAGTGGTTGCTATCAACTACGACGACTTCGAATGTCCCTTCTGTTCGCGAATGCACCAGACACTTTTTCCCGATCTGCTGAAGGAATACGGCGACCGCGTGTTATTCATCTACAAGGATTTTCCGCTGGCTGAGATCCATCCCTGGGCAACGCATGCGGCGGTGAACGCGAACTGCCTGGCGGCGCAAAACCAGGACGCATATTGGGACTTCGCCGATTACATCCATACCAACCAGAAAGACGTTAATTCCGAGAAGAGTCACGACGACCAGTTCGCCGCACTCGATCGCATGGCCACGGAGCAGGGGACAAAAGCACAATCTCGACGCAACAAAGCTTCAAGCCTGCATCAAGGCGCAGCAGGACGACAAGGTGAAGACTTCCATTCACGAGGGCGAGGCCCTGGGCGTGGAAGCGACTCCGACGCTGTTTGTAAACGGCGAGCAGGTGGATGGGGCCCTCCCGCTCAGTGAGCTTCGCGCGATTCTGGATCGCGCGCTGGTGGAGGCGGGTGAGACACCGCCAGCGCATCCTGCCCCGCCGCCGGCCAGCACGTCACAGCCGGGGAGTAAATAATTCCGGACCATGGCCTCTCAAATCATGGCCGGCGACTCACGGCCCCGGACAAGTATTGATCAGCATTGCGGAGGACTTGGCTTGAAAATTCGCTTGAACATTAATGACGTCTCGCGCCACCGGGTGGCTGCGCTTCTTCTCGTCTCTCTCATGTTTCTCTCTGCCGGCTGCAGCTCGAAGCGCGCCGGCGACGACGTCGCCGCTACCGTAGACGGACGCAAGATCTATCGGGCTGACGTTGAAAAGTACTACCAGAACCAGACCGCCGGATCGGAGCAGGTACCAGTCGGTGAACAAGCCACCAGCCTGCGTCTCAGCATCCTGAAGGAACTGGTCGACAACGAAATCCTGATGCGCCGCGCCGAGAAGCTCGGCCTGCTGGCCACCGACGAAGAAGTGGACAGCAAGCTCAACGAGATCAAGTCGCCCTACACCAAGGAACAGTTTGAAGGCCGACTGAAAGAAAAAAAGATCACGGTGGATGACTTCAAGCGCGACCTACGCCGGTCCCTTACCGTGGACAAAGTGCTCAACAAGGAAATCACGTCGAAGATCAACGTCACCGATCAGGACATCACGAATTACTACAACGCCCACAAAGCAGAATTTAATCTCATCGAGCCGCAGTATCACGTGGCCCGCATCCTGGTGACGACGACGCCAAACCCGCAAGTTCACAATCTGAAGAATGACAAGGCGCAGAACGAAGCCGATGCCCGCAAGAAAATCCAGATGATCATGAACCGGCTGGACAGCGGCGACGACTTCGGCACGCTTGCCATGAACTACTCCGAGGATGCAGAGACTTCGGGCAGCGGCGGCGACCTGGGTTTCGCCCCCGAATCTTCCTTACACAACACCGACCCCGGCACCCGCGATGCCATGACCAAACTGAAACCCGGCCAGTACAGCGGACTGATCCCGCTCACCAACCCAATGAACAAGCAGGTCGCGGGATTTCAGATTGTGAAGCTGATTTCCAAGGAGCCGGCAGGACAGCGCGAGTTAGCTGATCCCCGAGTGCAGCAAGCCATCCGCTCGCAACTCCGTGACCGGCGCGAGCAACTGCTGAAAGCCGCGTACTACGAGGTCCTGCGCGACCAAGCCAAGGTGGACAATTACTACGCGCAAAAAGTCCTGGACGGCAACGGCAACGCCCAATAAGTCAGCACGAACCACGTAGCACCGGACGCCCTCGTCCGGGGTGGGCGAGCGAAGCTCGCCTAAATGTAGGCGCGAGCGCCCACGCTCGTGCGGGGACCAAACAGAAATCCAAAGGGGCTGTTGAGCCGGGCTTTGCCCGGCCGGGCAGGTGGGACACCTGCCCCTACGTGGACTGTGGCGGCTACTCCACGATCGCCAGCACATCTCCGGCATTTACCGCCGCGCCTTCAGCGACCGACAGCTTCAGTACAATACCCTTCTTCGGCGACTTGATTTCATTCTGCATCTTCATCGCTTCGACCACCACCACACCCTGTCCTGCTTCCACCGCCGAGTTCTCGCCCACCAGGAACCTGACGACTTTCCCCGGCATCGGCGCCACCAGGGGCCGCGGCCCATGGCCAGAATCGGTGCGGCTCCGGCGGTTGCGCAACGATCGCGGATCAGACACTTCGGCGGAATACGACTGATCGTCCACCCAGATTCGCAAGTCGGATCCGATGCGCTCGCGCCGGATCTGATGGGCCTTGCCAGCGATCAGGAGTGACAACACATCAGGCTGCGCCGGCACCGCATCGATCTGGACTTCGCGCCCGTCCACAAGACAGCGCCAACTGCCGGACTCGCGGTCCAGGGTGACGTCGACGCGAAAGACAGTTCCATCGATGGTGACGTTGTAAATCATTCTTGATCTTGATGGAGGACAGGTGGGACTTCCGTCCTCCCATTTACATCAGGCTCTCGGTTCGAGCCGCTCTTTTCCAACTGGAGGTTGCCGGGCCGGTGTCGGACATCGCCGTTTCATGGTTTGACCCGCTGGCTCTTCGATTCCAGCACGGTGAAAACAGCCGCGGCAATGGCAGCGATGTTCGCACTATTTTGTTTACTTTCGCCACCAGTCTCGACGCCCTTCAGCAAGCGCTCCAGATATCCAGTGTCGATCTTGCCGGACTGAAAGTCCTTGTCAGCCAGAATTCGGCGGAATAGCCCGAGGTTAGTCTTGATTCCCGCCACAAAATATTCCGGCAAGGCCCGCGCCAACCGGGAAATCGCCTGCTGCCGGTCTTCACCATAGCCAACCAGCTTTGCCAGTAGGGGATCGTAATCGATGGGCACGGTCCAACCGGCGTACACGCCGCTGTCCAGCCGGATTCCCGGCCCCGCCGGCGTCAACAGCGTCTCGATCTTCCCTGGGCTGGGAAAGAAATTGTTGTCCGGATCTTCCGCGTAGATGCGGCACTCGATGGCATGGCCGCGGATGACGATGTCCTCCTGCCGGAAAGGAAGTTTCTCGCCCGCGGCAATGCGTATTTGCAGATGCACCAGGTCCAGGCCCGTGACCAGTTCCGTCACCGGATGCTCGACCTGAAGACGCGTGTTCATTTCCAGAAAATAGAAATTCTTCTCCGCGTCTACTAGAAACTCGACGGTGCCAGCGTTCCAATAATCGGCGGCCTCGGCCACTCGCACTGCGACCTCGCCCATTCGCCGCCGCATTTCGGGATCGACCACGGGCGAGGGCGCTTCCTCCAGCACCTTCTGGTGACGGCGCTGAATCGAACACTCGCGTTCGCCGAGATAGACAGTGTTGCCGTGCTCGTCCGCCAGCACCTGCATCTCGATGTGCCGCGGGATTGAGGATGGCCTTCTCGAGGTAAACCTCGCTGTCGCCGAACGCCCGCTGCGCCTCGCTCTGCGCGGCTTCCAGCGCCGGCTGCAGCTCCTGCGCGGTGTGCACCAGGCGCATGCCTTTGCCGCCACCACCTGCCGCCGCTTTCAGCATCACGGGATAGCCGATCTTCGCGGCGACATCCCTGGCCTGCTGCACCGACTCCAGGGCCCGGGAAGTACCGGGCACAAACGGCACACCGGCCTTCTCCATCTCCTGGCGGGCGCGGGTCTTTGATCCCATCATTTCCATCGAAGCGGCATTCGGCCCGATGAACTTGATGCCCGCGCCGGCACAGGCCTGGGCGAACTTCGCATTCTCCGAAAGAAAACCGTAGCCGGGATGAATCGCATCCGCGCCGCAGCGCTTCGCAACTTCAAGAATTTTTGCGATGTTGAGATAAGACTCCGCCGCAGCTGCAGCGCCGATGGAGTAAGCCTCGTCGGCCATCAGAACGTGCAGCGCGGCGCGGTCCACGTCGGAAAAGACGGCAACCGAAGGAATACCCAACTCGCGGCAGGCACGAACCACCCGCACCGCGATCTCCCCCCGATTGGCGACAAGAATCTTCTTGAACATGAATTAAATGTGGGCGCGAGCGCCCCGCTAGTGCTGCAGCGGCACAGGCCGAAGCGTCTCTTCGGCTATTTTCTCTTTCGCCCTTCCAGGGCTTCCCACGTCTCCCGTCTCACCCGGGGCTTGCGCCCCCGGGCTTCACTATTCCGCCGCTTCGCGGCTGCCTGCGATGGTTGATACGGAAGTCTCGCACAGGACGAGTCCGGTGCTGATGACTGACGACCGAAGACCGACGACTCCTGGCAAAACAAAAGCCTCTTCGTCAGAAGAGGCTTTCGTGAGCTACAGAATTATTCCCATTCCTACTGGCTGGGCATGGTGATGCCCTGAGCGCCCGGCTGCTTCTCGGCCTTGGCTTTCTTGACAGCCATGGTCTTATCCACCCACTCATCGGCCGTCTTCAAGTCCGCCGCGTGTGCGGCTGCATCATCGCATTGCAGAGTCTGCCCGCTCGCGGTACAGCAGGTTCAGATAAGCCATGGCATCGTCGTAATCGGGACGCAACTGCAGCGCCTTCTGCAACTCGGCGATTCCATCTTCGATAACGGCCGAATTCTTCTCGCGCAGCATCTCGCAGACTTTTTTGTTTGACTTGTCCTTCATGATCCACTCGTCCGGCTTCAGTCCCGCCTTCGCGCGCTCTTCCATGCGAGGCTGGTAGCTTTGGGTCCAGTCGATGACCGCCACCGAGTAGTAAGGCTCGGGATCATTCGGGTCGAGTTCGAGGGCCTTGCGGTAGAACTTCTTGGCGTCCTCGAATTTCTTCATCTGCAGGTAGAGGTAGGCAATCCCTTTTACGCTGTTGATGTTCTTGGGGTCGCGCTCCAGCACCGCGCTGTACTGATCAATCGCGTTTTGTCCCATGCGATTGTTGTCTTCGGCATCGACGCCGGGAATATATTGCTGGGCAAACGCGGTCGCCAGGTAGAGGCGCGCATTCAGCAGGCTGGGATCAAGCGATACCGCCTTCTGGAAGTGGTTGATCGCCTCTTCGTACTTGGCGTTCTTGTAGGACTGCACGCCCTTGTTGAGCTGGTCCCGCGCCTGCAGTTTGCTGCAGCCCGTGGTGGACAGCATCACCAAACCGAGCGCCGTCATTGCCAGCATTTGTACGCTTGTTTTCATTGCGCTGTAAGCTCCCTTGCCAGAAATCGTCAGGCCTGCTTGTGCCTACGGACGACCTGCACGCCGCGGTACAACGCGCGTGCGCGGATGAGAATGGGCGAACCCGGGGTCCGCCCCACAACGGTGTATCACAAAAACTGCTCGAGCAGTTACGGAACTAGTTGCCGGCTTCAATCTTCGCCGTAATCAGACCCACCTTGTCCACGCCCGAGGTGGTTGCGATGTCAATCACGTTGGCCACATCGGCGAACGGGACCGCATCGTCACCCTTGACGAACATGACCTTTTCCGCGCGGGTCTTGAAGATGTCGGTCAAGCGGCCCTGCAGATTGTCCCAGGTCGTTTCCTCCTGGTTGATCTTGAGCGCGGGCGGCTGGCCCGCTCCCCGGTCAAGCAACTGCACCACGATGGTGCGGTCGGGGGCGGTGTTCTTGGGCGCATTGGGCGGCGGCGGTTGGGGCACCAGCGCATCCAGTCCCTTGGGGGTCAACGGCGTGATCACCATGAAGATGATGATCAGTACCAGTAGTACGTCAATCAGCGGCGTGACATTCATGTCCGCGCTCTGACCGCCTCCCGATCCCATTGCCATTCCCATAACGATTCTCCTCGAATGTCCTGACTTCTAATCTCTAACCACGAATATCTACGCTACGGATGCGCAGGCTATTGCCCGCCGGCAGGCGCTGGCGTGGCCGGAGCTGCAGGGGCCGGCACCGCGGTCTTGCGCTGCTCGGTCAGCAGACCCAACTGGTCCACTCCTGCGGCGCGCACGTTGTCGACGACCTCAACCACCGAACCAAACCGGGCACGCGCGTCGGCCTTTACGAAGACCCGCTTGTCCACACGATTGGCCAGGCGATCTTTGACTTTGCCGGTCAACTGATCAGCCGGAAGCTTGTCGGTCCCGAAGTAGACCGTCCCGTCGCGCATGACCGACACCAGCAAGGCGTCTTCCTTGTCGGCGTCAGGCATCGACTGCGGGTTATTGACCTTCGCCATGTCCACGCTTACACCGTGCTGCAACATGGGCGTGATCACCATGAAGATGATCAGCAACACCAGCATCACGTCCACCATGGGGGTCACGTTGATGTTGGAGTTGACCTTGACTCCCTCGTTCCGTTTGTTCAACGCCATAAACTCACTTCTCCTCGGCGGTCGTGTATCTTCCGCCCGAGCTGAGCATATTCCTCAGCGACCAGCATCTTGATGTTTCGCGCCTTCGAACCCCAGCTTTAAACCTGGCGCCGGCCATTCGACCGGCGCCAGATCGGCAACTCTGAGGATGTAGCCTTGCGATTAGGCCTAGCTGCGGCGCATTCCCCGCCGCTTCAGGAAGTAATCGATCAGTTCGCTCGACGAGTTATCCATCTCCACGTCGAAGGCTTCCACGCGTCCGGTCAG
The DNA here is from genome assembly GCA_963812835.1 of Terriglobia bacterium. Classification (GTDB taxonomy): domain Bacteria; phylum Acidobacteriota; class Terriglobia; order Terriglobales; family Acidobacteriaceae; genus JAIQFF01. Next base: position 1,104,583 of record CAWEWN010000002.1, on the reverse strand, counting down.
ATAGTTGAACATCATCACGGCCGGGATGGCGACGAACAGACCAATTGCGGTGGTCACCAGCGCTTCCGAAATACCGCCGGCGACAGCTGCCAGACCGGTGGCCTTTTCGGACTGAATACCTTTAAACGCGTTGATGATGCCGACCACAGTGCCCAGCAGTCCCACGAACGGGGCTGTGGAACCGATGGTTGCCAGTCCGCCCAGTCCGCGCTTCAGTTCGGCGTGGACAATGGCTTCGGTGCGCTCCAGGGCGCGCTTCGAGGCTTCGATGGTCTCGCCCGGAATCTCACCGCTTTCCTGGTGAGCGCGGAATTCCATCAGGCCCGAGGTGACGACCTTCGCCAGGTGGCTCTTCTTGTTGCGCTCTGCAACCTTGATGGCTTCTTCGATCTTGCCATCGCGCAGGGCGCCGGCCACGGCGGGAGCAAACGCACGCGATTGCTTGCGCGCGGCGCTGAAGGCCATGGCGCGATCAATCATGACTCCGATTGACCAGCCCGACATGACGAACAGAATGATGACCACTGCCTTGGCCGGAATACCCATCTGGTGCCAAAGTGAAATCGGGTCCCAACCCACGGCGGCCTGTTCCTGGAAAAACCAGGCGGCCATCGTGGACATATGTGTGTAAGTAAGCTGCTGCCAGATTGGCTACGAACATGAGTTGCCTTCCTCCTCAGAGCTTGTCAGATTGCAAAACCATTTACGGCTACGAATTGCCTTCTTTGGTAAATCATTTGGCACACCGGATGTTTAACCTCCGGCAAGGGTGAAGTTGACGGTAATCTGAGTTTCCACTTCCACCGGCTCGCCGTTCAGAATGTACGGCTTGTACTTCCACTGTTTCACGGCCTCGATGGCGGCCGGAGCCAGCATGGGGTGGCCGCTGATCAGGCGCAGGTTCTGAATCGAACCGTCCTTGCTGATTTCAGCCTGCAACAGCACGGAACCTTGGATGCGTGCCTGGCGCGCCAGGGGTGGATACGCCGGCTGAATTTTGCGGAGCAACAGACCCTGGGTCACGCCTTGCGATACCCGCACGCGCTGCGGAGTCGCTACCTTGGGCACTGCGATCGGAGTCGAATTGATGATGCCGCCGATCACGCCGCCCATCTGTCCGCCAGCCGCGCCCGGGACGCCGCCAACCACACCAGCCATGGTCGAGACCGGTGGCGGCGCTTCTTCCTCTTTGATCATTTGGACTTTTTCGGGAATCTTGGTGGGAGTGCGCAGCTGACCGTTAACAATGTCGGTCTGAATTTGTTTGACCACCTTGATGGGGGTCGCAGCCGGTGGTGGTGGCGGAGGCGGCGGAGGTGGCGGGGCCACCAGGAAGGTCATCAGCTGGGTTTTGGGCAGAGCTTCGGTAAACAGCAGCGGGATCAGTACCAGAACTCCGACCAGCGCGATCTGAAAACCAAACGACAGAAAAGTAGTCAGGCCGCGCTTTGTCTTGAGCCTGCCACCCGATTCAATGAGGCTATCTTCAAACATGAGGACCCTCCTGCAAGACCCTACGTATGTTTAGACACCGCCCGCACACTCTTTGCTCCCGCATTCATCTAGCCACTGGTGCCACAAAAAAATGACTTCAAGCCGTTGAAACCACAACCGATTCGCTACAGCCAGCCCTATTGACCGCTGGCCACCTTACCTTTGCCAGTCGTGGCTTTGCCGGCGGTCGTCTTGTTTTTCCCGGCGATGAGCGCCACCGGCTTTCCCTTTGCCGACCGCCAATCCTGGTAGGCCACCAAAATGGGAGCCGCAATCGCGATCGAAGAATAAGTCCCGATCAGGATTCCAATCACCAGGGCGAAAGAGAAGCCATGCAGCACTTCGCCGCCGAACAGGTACAGCGCCAGGACCGTCAAAAACGTCAGCCCTGCGGTCAGGATCGTCCGGCTCAGGGTCTGATTAATACTCCGGTTTACGATTTCTGACAACTTTTCTCGCCGCAGCAATTTCAAGTTCTCTCTGATGCGGTCAAAGATGACGATGGTGTCATTGTTCGAATAACCGATCAGGGTCAGGATCGCCGCGATCACGGTCAACGAAATTTCCTTGTTGGCCAGGGAGAACGCGCCCACCGTGATCAGGGTGTCGTGAAAGACGGTAATCACGGCTGCGACGCCATAGATCCACTCGAAGCGGAAACCCAGGTAGATCAGCATTCCGGCCAGCGAATAAGCGACGGCGCGCAGCGCTTGGCCTTTCAGCTGTTCGCCCACCTGCGGCCCGACGATCTCTACCTGATAGACACCAAAATCGGAAAGAAAGAAGCCGTCCGGCAAAGCCGCGACCACAGCGGGATCGGCCGCGGTCTTGAGTTCATCGAACGAACTCAGCACTCCGCCCTTGGTCTTGTCGCGATAGTCAACGATGGCCTTGGCTGCCGCCGTGTAACGCTGGCCGGCGTCCGTCCCGGCGCGCAGCGGATCCTTCTCCAGCAGGTAATTGGCTAATGTCAAAGAACTGGTATTGTTCAAGTCCAGCTTGCCGGCCGGAGCATTGGTCTCCAGCGCATTGATAATTTGGACCTTGCCCTGATCGAGCGCTTTCTCGCTGGTCTCGCGCACATCGAGATCAATCAGCACTTCGTTGCTGGTCACGGCATTGAGGCGCTGTATCTTGGCCTGCGTCAAACCCACTCTTCGCAGCGCCTCACGGATGGCATTGTCATCCGGCGGGTGCGAGAACTTCACGTAGACCAGGGTCCCGCCCCGGAAGTCTACGCCCAGTGGGACGCCATGCCAAAACAGCATGGAAAATACTCCCGCCACACTGAACACCAACGAAAAGGCGAGAAAATACCACTTCTTGCCCAGAAAGTCTATGTTTGGATTTCGAAAAAATTCCACGCTGTCGTTAAACCCCTCTTTTGACGACTCAATCTTGGCTTTTCTTTGCGTCCTTTGCGGTGTCCTTTGCGCACCTTTGCGGTCAAAAGCTTTTACCGCAAAGGTCGCAAAGGGCACCTCTAAGGACGCAAAGAAACCCGCCTCAATCGGCAGGCTTCACCTCAGATGCTTAAAGCCTCGCCGCGCTGCTTGCGGCTCAAAATCCAGTCAAAAATCATGCGGGAGACAAACACCGCCGTAAACAGGTTGGCCAGCAAGCCAAAGGTCAAAGTGACCGCGAAACCTTTGACTGGGCCGGTGCCAAACAGGAACAGAATGAGCCGCCGACACGATGGTGGTGACGTGCGTGTCCACGATCGTGATCCAGGCGTGCGCGAAACCCTGCTCCACCGCCGAGGGCGCCGTCTTGCCGTTCCGGAGCTCCTCCCGAATGCGCTCAAAAATCAGGACGTTCGAGTCCACACCCATGCCCACCGTCAGAATGACGCCGGCGATTCCCGGCAGGGTCAGGGTGGCGCCGAAGTATCCCATGAAGCCCAGCAGAATGATCAGGTTCAGGATCAGCGCCAGGTCGGCGTTGATGCCCGCGCCGCGGTAGTAGATCAGCATGAAAATCAGCACCGCGAGCATGCCGATAATCGCCGCCCGCACACCGGCCCGGATCGAATCCGATCCCAGCGACGGCCCCACGGTTCGTTCTTCCAGATACTTGATGCCGGCCGGCAGCGCGCCCGAATTGAGGACCAGCGCCAGGTCTTTCGCCGCCTGGTCACTCATGCCGCCGCCGCTGATCCGCCCCTGGTCATGGATCTGCTCGTTGATGGTTGCCACTTCCCGCACCCGGTTATCGAGAACGACCGCGAGCTTTTCGCCCACGTGGGCCGCCGGTGAAGGCGGCAAACTTTCGTCCGCCTTCATTGGTAAGAACGAATTGAACGTCGGGTGAGTTGGTATTCGAGTCACGTCCCACGCTGGCGCCGCCCGACCGCAAATCGGCGCCCGCCACCGCGGAGCTGCGGGTTACGCAGGTAGAACTGTTCGCCGGCATCGTCACCGGCCTGGCTGCCCAGGCTGCGTCCGCGCAGCAGGATCGAATCCGGAGGCAGCACGCCGTTGTGCTGCTGCAACGCGTCCTGCTCGCTCGAGAAAGGTCCGCCCAGCACCTGCTTGATTTCCAGCATGGCGGTGGACTGCATGATTTCTTTTACCCGCGCCGGATCATCCACCCCGGGCAGTTGCACCAGGATCTGATACTGACCCAGGCCGTGTTCCTGAATCACAGGTTCAGTCACGCCCAGCTGGTCAATGCGGTTGCGGATGGTTTCGATGGCCAGGCTCACCGCTCGGTTCTTCAGTTCGGCCAGGGCCTGCGGCTTCATGGTGAAGGTCCATGAATTGTCCGCGCCCGAATTCAGGTTGTATTCGGGCAGCCGTTCGGTGACGTCAGCGCGCAAATCCGAAGTCGCCTCCGGGGGCACGCCTTTCAGCACGATCTGGTCGGGATGATTGATCGGATCAGGCTTGCTGATCTCGGTGTAATTGATCTTGTGAGTGCGAAGATCTTCCTTGACTCGTTCCAGCGCGCGGTCCGAATCTCCATTGACCGCGTCATTGACCTGCACCTGGAGAATGAGGTGAGTGCCGCCCTTGAGGTCGAGCCCGAGGTGAATGCGTTCCTGTATCGAGGCGAGCAGTCCGCTGCTCGAAAAGTTCTTCGGAATCCCGAAGATACCGAACAGGAACACCACCATGGTGGCAACGACCAGTCCGAGCTTCCAAGTTAAAGTCTTATTCATGTCCTGAGGGTCAAATTCTTTCTTGTAGCGCTGACTCTTGATAGCGCCAGCCTCCGGCCGGCCCGATGGGGTGGGCGGGACGCCCACCTGACAGCCGGCGGGACGCCGGCGCTACTCATGCAGCTTTGTTGTTCTTGTCCTCCGGCGCGACCACCGAGGCTATTGAGGCCCGGGTCACTTCGAGGCGCAGATTGTCCGGGGGAACGCGGAGCTGGATGTAATCGTCCCGCAGCGCGATGACCGTCCCGCGCAGCCCGCCGCTGGTCACAACCTTGTCTCCCGTCTTGAGATCGTTCAGCATCTGCTGCCATTTTTTCTGGCGGCGCTGCTGCGGCATGATCAGAAGAAAATAAAAGATGGCGAAGATGAAGATCAGCGGAGCAAAACTCAGCCAGCCCCCGCCCCCGATCGTCTGTAGCGCCAGTATGTTTACCAGACTCATAAAACGATTCCGCTTCCACTCCGGCACAGCTCAGCACGACGCCTGTCGGCGCGTCCTCGCCCTGTGCATTTTACCGCAGGATTTCTCGCTTCCTCAGGCCGGAGATTCTTTTTGCTTCAGGCATGACCGGGGACGCCGGACTATGGTCTTACTCCTGACTGCGCCCCAGAAAGAAGTTGGGCCCTGTTCCCAAGCGCAATAGAATGACGCACCGCCCGCATGGTGTCAAGGTAGAAGCTGAGGTTGTGGACGGTATTGAGGACTTGGGCCAAAACCTCATTGGCGGCATAAAGATGGCGCAGATAAGCCCGGGAGTAGCGCCGGCAAACCCGGCAGCCGCAGTTGGGGTCCAGCGGCCCCTGGTCCGCGGCGTATCTGGCCTGTTTGATCGAAATCCTGCCCTGGGACGTAAACAGCAAGCCATGCCGCGCCGCGCGGGTGGGCAGGACGCAGTCCATCATGTCTACGCCAGCGTTGGCGTATTCGACAATCTCCTCTGGCGTGCCCACACCCATGAGGTAGCGCGGCTTGTCCGCGGGAAGATGGGGCAGCGTCGCTTCGACGATTTCGCGGGTCACGGCGCGCGGCTCGCCCACGCTTAAGCCGCCGATGGCATAGCCAGGAAAGCCGATCTCGACGGTTCGTTCGGCCGATTCCTTGCGGAGAGCGGCATCCATGCCGCCCTGCACAATCCCGAAAAGCGCCTGCGTCTCTCCGAGTTGCGTAGGCCCGGACGCCCCCGTCCGGGCGGGCGAGCGCAAGCTCGTCTGGGATTTCCGCGGAGTCTGCCGAGCTTCGCTCGGCTGGGCGGACGAGGGCGTCCGCCCCTACGTGGTCTGTGCTCCATGGAACTTCGTGCTTATGCGCCTCAAAATATTTCTTGCTGCGCGCCGCCCAGCGCAGCGTCAATTCCATGGACTCGCGCGCCCGCTCCCGGTCCGCCGGGAACTCGGTGCATTCATCGAAGGCCATCATGATGTCTGCGCCCAGCCCGATCTGCGCTTCCATGGCGCTTTCCGGACTGAAGAAGTGTGACGAACCGTCCAGGTGCGAGCGAAACGTCACGCCTTCCTCGGTCACTTTGCGAAGTTCGTTCAGACTGAAAACCTGGAAGCCGCCCGAGTCGGTGAGAATGGCGCGCGGCCACGCCATGAAGCGATGCAACCCGCCCAGTTGGCGGACTTGCGCGACTCCGGGTCGCAGGTAGAGATGGTAGGTATTGCCCAGAAGGATTTGTACGCCGAGATCTTCCAGGATGTCCTGCGAAACGCCTTTGACTGAGGCTACAGTGCCGACCGGCATGAACACTGGGGTCTCGACGATTCCATGGGGTGTGGTCAGGCGGCCGGCGCGGGCAGCGCCAGAGGTGGCGTCGATTTGAAACGAAACGGACACTTTGGGATTGTAGCAATCGACTCACGACTTCTTACGGGCCTGCCTCACCGCCACGCGGGCGAGGGCGCCCGCGCCACACACTCCGCCGCTAGTTCGCGGTCAGCAGGATGGGCTCGCCTGCGGTGATCACCAGAGTGTGCTCGAAATGGGCTGACGGCCGGCGGTCTGCCGTGCGCACGGTCCAGCCATCGTTGGCTACAAAAGCGCGGCCCGATCCGGCGGCGATGATGGGCTCGACCGTAATCACCAGGCCTTCGGTCAGAATCTGATTGGCTTCAGGATCGGCGTAGTTGGGCACGCGCGGCTCTTCGTGGATGGTGCGTCCAATGCCGTGTCCACCGAGGTCGCGGATCACCGAGAAGCCGTTGCGTCGCACCTCGCGCTCGACCGCGCGGCCAATCTCAAACACGCGAGAACCCGGCGCGTGCCACCAGCATGGCCTTGGCAAAGGCGCGCTCGGCGCACGCAATCAGGCGCCGTTTTTCTTCGGAGACTTCGCCGACGGCAACCGTCTCAGCGGCGTCGGCCATGAATCCGTCTTTCTCAATGGTGACATCGAGTTTGACCAGGTCGCCGGCCGCGACCGCGCGTTCTCCCGGAATGCCATGGACCGCTTCATCGTTCAAGCTGATGCAATTCACGCCGGGAAACTTGTAGACCAACTGGGGCGCCGACTGCGCACCGTGCTCGCGCATGACTGTGGCGCCGACCGCATCCAGTTCGGCGGTGGTGATACCGGGGCGCACGGCACGCTTCATGGCTTCGAGCATGCGGCGCACGATAGCGCCGGCGGCGTGCATTCCCGCAAGGTCTTCGGGACCGGTGATGGACATGCTTCTAGCCTATCGCATTCGTGTGGCGACGCGGCGTGAAATGCGGCAAGGAATTTTTGACCGCCGAGCACGCCGAGATCGCGGAGCAACACTGAGAAATTTTCTTCTCTGCGACATCGGCATACTCGGCGGTAGAAATTTTTACGAGCCGGTAATTTTCAGGCGGAATTCTTCAGGCAGGCGTTCGCGGATTTCTGCGGGCAGCCGATCGTGGACGCGGCGGGCTCCCAGTTTGGCGGCGTCAACTACCGCCATGGGCGCTGGCGTAGTTACCGCCACTCCCAGCCAGATCAGGGCGGAGAGCGCGAATCCAACCAGGGCGGCCACTTCCAGCCAGAAGGCGTGCCGGGGGTTGAGATGCAGGATTACGCCAAAAGCCATCAGGAAGACCACGCCGGAGAGCGATGCCAGGGCGATCAGAGATAGATCAATGTTGCGGTGCAGATGCTGGCGGGAACGGCAGTGTGCGCAGCTGTCAAAGTGTTCTTCGTAATCTTCACGCATCCCGGGCGCAAGACCGGAGATGTCATAACGCCAGCCGGCAAGAATTTTTCCAACAATGGGATCAACGCACTCGCTCATAGGAGCTAAAACATGGGAACTATAACTGGATCGCTGCCATCGGCTCCGATTGTTGCGCCAGCATTACCCGGTTAAGCAGCAATGTCTGGCGTTTCCCTCCCAGGGCCTTTTCCGCTGTGCCCAGCGCGAGCTCGGGATGGTTGTTGAGCTCCGACAGGTGTGCCAGCACTATGTATGATGCGTTGCCATCATATTCGGTGCATAAGAATTTCGCGAGCTTGTCGTTGGACAGGTGTCCGGTCGGACTTCCGACCCGCTGTTTGACCGACCAGGGATAGGGACCGCCTCGCAGCATCTCGAGATCGTGGTTGGATTCAATGACCAGTACGTCGCAACCCCGCAGCTGGTCGCACACGTTGGGCGGCATGTAACCCAGATCGGTAGCGATACCGACCTTTGATGCCGTCGGCGCGAAAAGTCAGCCCGACAGGATCGGCGGCATCGTGCGGGATGGTGAATGGATGAATGGTAATGTCCCCAATTTCGAAGCGGCGGCCGGCGGAGAAAATCTCGAGGCGCGCCAGCTTCGGCAATTCGCCAGCATCGTCGCGCAACGAACGGGCCCAGGCCTGATGAGTGGCGCCGGTCATGTACACCGGCACCTGAAATTTTCTGGCCAGCACAGCCAGCCCGCACACGTGATCGGTGTGTTCGTGAGTAATAAGGATGGCGGAAAGGGTGCGCGGATCGTCGCCCTGGGCGCGCATGCGTTTGACGGTTTCGCGGCAGGAAATTCCCGCATCCACGAGAATCTTCGTGCGCGAACTAGAAACGATGGTGCTGTTCCCCCGGCTGCCGCTTGCCAGCACCGTGACCGAAACTCCCATGAGCGAAGAATACTCGCGCAGGCTGTGGAAACGCGAGTAACTAATGGGATGGCAGATGTCAGCTGTCAGCCGTAAGCTCTCAGCTCCTCAGCTATCTGTGCGCTGTCATCCTGAGCGGAGTTGGATGATTCGCTGGCGAATCGTCCAGCGGAGTCGAAGGACCCCTATAAGCTCCACTTGGGTCGTGATCTTCTCTCTTTCGCGATCAGCGGGCAAAAATCCGCGCTGCTCGTCAATGATTTCAGCTATAGGGGTCCTTCGACTCCGCGATTGCTTCGCTACGCGAAGCAGTCGCTGCGCTCAGGATGACAGATTGCATAAAGCTGAGAGCCGACGGCTGAGAGCTGCTATCTCCACAATTCCGCCAATCCTCTTCTCGCTGTCGCTCCACCGTATGCGCCGGCAACTCCCGTCAGGAAGCCGAGAAACGATTCGTAGATCTGCGCGCGATAGGGTTTCTCGGTCAGCACGGCATAGGCCGCCAGTTGTACCAGGGGAACGAATGCTGCCACCAGCAGCGTCCATCGCCAAGGGCGCTGGGGACGAAGCGCGCCTAGCAGCATGGTGGATATAAGCACGAAGAGCGCGGTCAGCAGCAGGTCGCCAAATTTTACGTCGAGAACTCCGGCGCAGACTCCCAGCACACCTCCGAGGATGTAGATGCCACGATCGCTCGCGTCCGCCATGATTCTGTGTGGCGCGGGCGCCCTCGCCCGCGGCCTTTGACGTTAAGCTGGAATCACGCGGGCGAGGGCGCCCGCGCCACACAATCACTTAATACTTATAGAAGCCGCGGCCGCTCTTTTTTCCCAGCCAGCCGGCATCCACCATCTTGATCAGCAGTGGGCACGGCCGGTACTTGGGATCGCCCAGGCCGTCCTGCAGCACGCGCATGATGTCGAGGCAGACATCGAGTCCGATGAAATCCGCCAGCGTCAGCGGGCCCATGGGATGCGCCATGCCCAGCTTGAACACTTCGTCCACCGCTTCGGCGGTGGCCACGCCTTCCATCACTGCGTACATGGCTTCGTTCAGCAGCGGCATCAGCACGCGGTTTGAAACAAAGCCGGGCGCGTCATTTACTTCGATCGGCGTCTTATCGAGTTGCAGTGCCAGGTCGCGCACCGTCGCGAAAGTTTCCTGCGACGTTGCCAGCCCGCGAATTACTTCCGCCAGCTTCATCACCGGCACGGGATTGAAGAAATGCATTCCGATAATTTTCGCCGGACGCCGCGTGACCGCAGCCAGCCGGGTGATCGAGATCGAAGAAGTATTCGTGGCCAGAATTACTTCAGGACGGCAAATCTGGTCGAGGTCGCGAAAGATTTCCGCTTTGATTTCAAATTTCTCAGTGGCTGCTTCAATCACGAAATCGCAGCTCACAAGATCGCCGCGCTTGAGCACCGGTTCGATCCGTCTTTAGCGCGGCAGCTTTGTCTCCCGCGGTGATTTTGCCTTTGGCCAGCTCGCGATCGAGATTCTTGCCAATGGTTTCGAGGCCGCGATCCAGAAATCTCTGCTCCACGTCGCACAACGTCACCCGATATCCGCTGCGCGCAAACACGTGGGCGATGCCGTTGCCCATGGTCCCCGCGCCGATCACTCCAACCCGCTCGATTGGCATAAATATCGCTTCTCCTTCGCCTGCTTTTGCCCCGAAATCCTGATCAGTCTATCACTCCCAAGTGATTGCTGGGCTTAGATTTAAGGTTCGCTTAAGCTTCAAATAAATATGCTCCGCGGTACAGCCAATTTAATTTTCGTTGGCATCCGAGGTCTTAGCAAACCGGTCCCAGGTGTCGAACTCGAGGGCAGGCGTGATCGCAATCAAGCTCTGCGAACGACGGTGCCGGGTGGGAGGAAACATGCGCAGCATGAAGATGGCAGCACTGGCAATCGCGATCACGCTGATGTTCAGCGGTCTCGCCCTGGCCCGCGACAACGATCACGACAGAGACAAAGACAAACATGATCACTGGTACAAGCACGACGACCACGACCGTCATCATGACCGCGATCATGACTGGAAAAATGATCACTGGAAAGATCGCGATCACGAGAGGGAGCGTGAACGACAAGAACGTGAGCATCACTGGTGGGAGCGTGAGCACCGCCGCGACGACGGCTACTATCGCGGAGGACAGATTTACAACGGCTATCCCCAGAGCTACCCGGGGAATGCGTATCCCGGCGGCGGTGTTTATAGCTACCCGGGCGGCGGCTACCCCAGCGGCGGTTATGGCTATCCCGGTTCGGTGTATGGACGCGGAGGCAACGGGAGGAGCGGGGCCTATGGCTTCGGCTATCAGGATGGCAGCTACATGGCGCGCAAGGACATATCGCAGAACAAACGCTTCAATCCCAATCCGCGCAACGAGTACGGAAACCGCACCCACGGCTACAACAGTGCGTTCGGCAGACAAGGACTACTACAAGGCCGAATACAGCAACGGATATTCCGCCGGTTACGAAGCGAACTATCGTGGCGGACGAGGTTGGTAGAGCGGCAGTTTGGCAGTCAGCAATTAGCAATTGGCAATTAGCTAGATCCCACCAAAAAAGATGGCCGCCACGAATATGGCGGCCTTTTTTTCTTGACGGACAATTCACGATCATCGAATCTTCGCAATCAGCACTGGATTAACTGGCCTTACGCTAATTGCCAAGTGCCAATTGCTAATTGCTCCCACTCACTCCCGCTCCAGGTTCTCGTCTACTGCAACCTTGCCACCCTTCTGCACTTCGACCACGCGATGCACCGGCTTGTAGCCTGAGAGCGTGATGTCAATCACGTAGGTGCCGGGATTGAGGAAGAAATCGACGGGAGAAAACTTGTCGAGAATGCGGTTGTTGACCGCGACCTGCGCGCCCTTGGGTTGGGTCTTGATGTTGACCGCGCCCATGCCCGCCGTCTCACCGCCGCCGAAGAGTTTCTTGAATTTCCCGCCCAGCTTGATGTCATCGGCGGAGCCCAGAGCTTTGAGTGTGGGCGCGAAATGGAAGATCTGGCCGGCTTGCAGACTGGCGCTGGAGGTTTCGTCCAGGAAGCCCTGCTTCTTGACCAGGAAGGTATGCGCACCCGGCTTGTCCACATTGATCTGTGCAGGAGTTACTTTACCCGTATCTTTGCCGTCGAGAAAAATCTGGGCGCCAGCGGGCTGGCTGGTAATTGCGGCGGCAGCGGTAAGCTGCGCCAGCTGGATCACCAGAAACGACTTGCTGCCCGAAGCCACTTCAATGGTGCGAGTCTCGGACGAGTATCCAGCGCGCGAGACGGTCACGCTGTGCTGCCCCGGGGCCAGCCCGGGCAGATTGAAGGGTGTAACCCAGCTGGGATCGGTGCGCCCATCAATATGGACCTCGGCCCCTTCCGGAGTCGAGTTGATGGTCATCTGTCCAGGAATCACGGCCGGGGCAAAAGGCTGGACTTTGACTTTCTTTTTGCTGTTCTTGTTGTACTTCGGCGTCACGGAAACCGGCGGCGCTTCCTGGCCGGCCGAAATCTGTTCCGGCTGGGCGTGCGCCGGGGCCTGTACCGGGGGTTGAGCCGGATTCCAGGCCGGCTTCGGATTGGCTTCGACCGGGGCAACTGCCGCAGCCGGTGCCTCCGCCGTATTTTCGTCCGCAGAGTTTTCCGAATGGATGCGGTAGGCGATGAAGCCCACGACCAGCAGAATGATGGCCACCGCGCCCTGCGATCGAATACAAGAAAAGTTTAGGCGGCGTCTTCTTGATCTCAGTGACTGCCTTGCGCGCCACTTCCCGCGGCTGCACTTTCGGCTTTTCGGGCTTTTCCCGGTGCGCCTGGCTTAAGGAAGCCGGCGGCACTGCATCGAATTCGGGCTCGGCTTGCGGTGGCGGCGGAGGCGGAGGCGGCGTGTAGCTTTCTTTCAGCGGCGGCAATTCCGTCATTTCGGAAAAGCTTGGACCCTTGACGGCATTTTTCGCGCCTTCCGCCATGGACGGATCAACCCGGAACACGGGCGCTTCCGTCGCCGGCTCTACATCAGCCACGGCGCTGGCCCGTTCCTGAAAAGTGGTCTGCGCCGACGCTTTCGCCGGAGCTTCGGGCGCTTTCGGCGCCTTCCGGCTGGACGGTGGAAACCGCGCTGGCACTCTCCCATCCCGCAGCCGCAGCGGCGGCTTTTGCCGGAGCGCTGGCATGAGAACTCGCGGGAGCGCGCTCCGACACGGCTGGCCGCGCAATGGTTTGCGCGCTCGCGGCCGGGGCCGACTCTGGCGCTGCCGCTGCCGCTTTTTGCGGTGCAATTGCAGCGGGAGCAGATGCAGCCGGAGCAGCCGCTGCCTTGGACGCCTGCGGCGCGTTTAATCCCTGGGCCGGCTGTCGCCGATTTCTTGGCTTCGGCCTTGGTCGTGCTTTCCTTGCAGCGTTCCAGATCGTTGACCAGATCCTGTCCACTCTGATAGCGATCTTCCGGCGCCTTGGACAGCGCCTTCATGATGACTTCGCTCAGCACGGGATGGATCTTGCGATTGACCTCGATCGGCGCCGGTGGTGTGGCTTCGACAATCTGCTGCCGCACCTGGTCGGCATCGTCTCCGGCGAAGGCCTTGCTCTCGGTCGCCATCTCGTAAAGGATTGCGCCCAGGCTAAAAATGTTGGAGCGGCCATCCACGGGATCGCCCCGCAACTGTTCCGGCGAAACGTAGTGCAGAACGTCCGGAGCCTTGCCCGAAGCCTGACAGGTGAACGCCCCCATGCAGGAAACTCCGAAGCTCAGGACTTTCACCGTGCCGTCCCACGTGACCATGATCTTGGCCGGTTCGAGACTGTAGTGCACGACATTGTGCGAGTGCGCGTGGTCGAGACCCTGACAAGTCTGGCGCACGATGTCCTGCAGGTCCCAGATGGAAAACCCTTCTTTGCGGGCCAGCATGGTGGCAATGCTGTTGCCCTGCACGTACTCCTCGGCGGCGCAGCACTGATCTTCAATTACCTCCACGCCGAAAAGTTGTGCAATGTTGTGGCTGCTGAGCGGCTTGGTGCCGGCAGCTTCCTGCAGAATGTGGTCGACCAGAACATCGGCCTGTTCGTCCAGCATTTGCAGCTTGATGGTCTTCAGGGCAATGGTCTGCCCGCTCTCCGGATCGGTGGCCTTATAGACCGCGCCAATCTCGGAATGCGTGATCTCGCTGAGGATTTCGAAACGCCCAATCTTATTTGCCATTGCTCCCTGAGCCCCGTAAAAACTGCAAACAGGCGGTCTTGTAGAAAGACGCCAGACTTCGTCCATGGGGGAAAGGCGCGACTAGAATATCGCGGCTGGATTAGGGATGGGAGTTACGAAGGTAAGTCGCCTTTTGAGTTGATGAAGCGCTGATTCCCACGGACCGCGGACTTCTTCATTAGTTCAATTTCGCAGGGACACCGCAAATCTTGAGACGCGCAATAAAACGGCCGAGGGCATAGCCGTAGCAAATCCGGCCATGCCCTGACTATCGTTCGAATCGAAACTCTACTTGTTGTTGTGCTTGTCTTTGTAAATGCTGTGGCTGATGCGATTCTGGCGGCGATTCAACTGGTTCTGCTCCGCCTTGGTCAAGTGGCCGTTGTGCTTGGCCATGTCAGCCTTTTCCTGCCTCTGCACGCTGGCTTCGCGCCGCTCTACATTTGCGGTCTCATGCGCACTCATGGAACCGTTATTGATTCCGTTCGCGATGCGCTTCTGCTGGTTCTCTTCACGCTGGTTTACTTCATTCACCCGTGGATGACCGGGGTCGACGACGCCAGGTCCGGCGCCTGAGGTTGAGGTTTGAGCAGCAGCAGAGCCGGCAAACATCAGGCCTCCCACTGCCAGGGCTAAGATCGAGTTAGTGATTTTGTTGGTCATGCGTATCTGAACCCCAGCCGCGAAGGATAGTTGCTGGGACCGGCGGAAAAGAAGGAGGTTACGGAAGTGACTGGTCTGTGGTTACCTCGAGTGAAAGGGAGACGTAAAGCGCTTCGACCTTTGCGATCTTTGCGGAATTCTTTGCGCCCTTTTGCGGCCAAAACTTTTTTACTGTCAGCGACCGGCTTCGGGGTGGAACTTTTTTACGGCAAAAATAGTGAGCACGATAAACAGAGCCATCACGACCAACTGAGCGACCAGAAATGGCGGCTCCGACTGTGTGGGTGCCATCGCATGAAGCGCCGGCACCTTCTCGAAGCTCTGCGCCACGAGAACAAAGACGTTGAGATATTCGGCAATGATTGCCGTCACCACGTAAATCCACCGCCACGTCCCAACCATGTGGAAGCTGTAACGCGCGAGCAGAGTGATCGCCAGCACCACAAGTGAGATGATCCCGACTTGATGCCGGGCGTCACGTGAGTGAAGGGAAAGCCGAAGCCGGTCACGCTGGTCAGTATCGTCGTCAACAGAAACAACGCGGTCCAGCCGTTGAGCCGCTTGGCAGAGAGCATTCCGAACATCACGATCAATCCAGATACGATACCCACCAGGCTGATGATCACGTGCACCGTGGTAAAGGTCGAGAGGGACATGCCTAGCATCATGTTGCGGGGTCCTTTCCAAACAGGGCTGAGATATTACGACGAGGTCGGGGAAATTTCCACCGCGCTGACGGCTGTCATCCTGAGCGGAATCGTTCCATTCGCTTGCGAATGGAACGGTGGAGTCGAAGGACCCCTATAAGCTCGACGGGATTCTGCTCCTAGGGATCGCACTCGCTACGGCACCGGCTTCGGAAAAGCTTATAGGGGTCCTTCGACTTCGCGCCCAGGATGACATGGCCACTTTTCTCGCGCCGTGAAAAATCCGTCGAGCTGCGCTCGACTGGGCAGATGAGGACATCTGCCGCTGCGTGGTTCGTGGCATTCCCTTAGGCCGCGCGGATCGAGGTCAGCCACGTCCGCAGCAACTGCCGCACTCTGGCGCCTTCAGGCTTGCGCCGCACGGCATCAATCACCGCCAGCCGCGCTCGCAGCCCCCGTCCGCGAAACCCCACCCAATAAGGGACATAGATTTCTCCGGCCACCGGCTCAGCTGTGATCTGCAAATTGCGTACCCGAAAGAACCCGGTGCTGAAGAGCAGCCGCTGCACTTTGCCGATCACAATCCGGTTCGCCTCGGCCTCGCCGAGTAGCGGCTCGGAGCAATTTCTAGTCTCCAGATAAGCCAGCTCACGCTCGCCCGGCAGTTGCTCGAAGTGATAAAGGTCGAGCGACCCGTTCACCGCGTCCAGACCGAATATCCGATGATCGCGTTTGCCGCCGTTCAGGATTTCAATCTGGAAGAGCCGGAACGGAATGTAGAAGTCGGCCACCGAACGCAGCGGACCAAACGTAGTTTCGCGCAGGAAGTCGAACATGCCGGAAGAAAATTGCTGCATGGCTTCTTCGCGGGTAACGTTGGCTCTCAGGCTGCGGATGCGCGGCATTGCTGGGTCCCGAAACTGGCTGTCTACCGGAAGTGGAACCACAGTCCGATCACGGTAGCGATCAACGCCAGGCTGAATATGATGTTGAGCCGCTGCTCGGCCGCCGTCTCCGCCGCAGGTTTATGCGCCAGGACCCGTACCGGTGTGACGTCCATCTTGTCGTCCACGGTAGCGAAGGTCAGACCGGCCAGCTGCTTGCGTTCCGGCGCGGGCGTCACCAGGCTCACGCCGATCAGCACGACGCAGCAGATCACAAACATCAGGATCGAGTAGTGCAGAAAATTCATGTCCACGAGTGTGCGAAGAAACGCGTTGTCGAAGGCATGACCACCGGCCGCCCGGTCCATGAGTTCGAAGATGAATCGGCCTGCGCCCATGACGAAGCCGGTCAGCAGCGAACTGATCGCGCCCTGCGCATTCAGCCTGCGGCCACAAGATTCCCAGGACGAAGCAGGCCGCAATGGGCGGGCTGATGTATCCCTGCACGCTTTGCAGATAGATGTAGAGCTGGCTGCTGATCAGATGGATGAACGGCACCCACGCGAGTCCGAGCACCACCATCACTCCGGTCATCACGCGGCCGAAGCCGACCAGTTGGCGCTCAGTCGCATCCGGCTTGATCTTCTTATAGAAGTCGAGAGTGACCAGGGTCGAAGCCGAATTGAACACCGAACTCATCGCTCCCATCAGTGCCGCCAGCAGGGCTGCGATCATCACGCCCACGAGGCCAGTCGGAAGCAGATTAATGATGAGTGTGGGATAAGCGATGTCGCCATTCAAGCACTTCGCCGTGGGGACCGAACTTGAACAGGTCGCGGTAGAGAGCGACTGCGATCAGGCCGGGCAGCACCAGCATGAAGACCGGCAAGATCTTTAGGAATCCGGCGAAGATGGTGGCGGCCTTGGCGTGTCCTTCATCCTTGGCGGACAGCACGCGCTGCACGATCACCTGATCGGTGCACCAATACCAGATACCGAGAATGGGAGCGCCGAAGAAAATACCAGTCCAGGGAAAGTCAGGATCGCTCATCGGCTTGACCATGTGGAAGTAGCTTGCGGGCAGGGCGGCGCGCAGACCTTCGAAGCCGCCCACCTGATGCATTCCGATGACGGTCAGAATGACAGCGCCGAAAATCAGGATGAGCGTTTGCACCAGATCGGTATAGATGACCGCGGCCAGTCCTCCCGCGATCGTATAAATACCAGTTGCGATAACAAGAATGACCGCCGCCGTCAGAGGGCTCCAGCCAACCACGCGCTCCAGCACGATCGCGGCGGCGTATAGGTGTACTGAAATCTTGGTAAACACGTAAGCAAGAATCGAAATTCCTGCCAGGTACACGGCGCACGACCGGCTGAAGCGCCGCTCCAGAAATTCCGGCATGGTGAAGACGTTCGAGCGCAGATAGAACGGGACGAACACCCACCCCAGAACCAGCAGGATCAGGCAGGCCAGCCATTCAAAGGAGCCGACGGCCAGGCCAGAACTCGCGCCCGAGCCGGCCAGGCCGATGAAATGTTCAGTGGAAATATTCGAAACGAAGAGTGACGCACCGATGGCGAACCAGCCCACATCGCGGCTAGCCAGGAAGTAGTCGGTAGAGGAGCGTCCCTTGCGGGCAAAATAGAAGCCGATGGCGAAGATGACTACAAAGTAAACGGCAATAATTGCGATGTCGATCCCGGTGAGTGACTTGTGCGTCAGATGCGCTACCGTCTCGCCCATACTCCTCCTTCACCACGTCTTGGGGGTGCAGGAACCGTGCGCCATGCTAGTGCATTCGATCCACACAGGCAACCGGGAAAGCCGGAACCAGGTGCCGGAAGCAGCATCCTTTAAACGGCCCGTGTGGTCGCGCGCGAGTCGCCCTTGACCACACAACCACTCCAGAAATAGCCACACGAATAATATTCAGACGCCTGTCGATTTTGCATCCTCTGGTTCGACGTACAGGTAGGAGGAGAGACAAACGTGCGATTCATGATTGTGGTGAAGGCCACCAAAGACACCGAAGCGGGCAACGTAGGCGAGGAAAAGATGTTTGCCGCCATGACGACATACCACGAGGAACTGGCAAAAGCGGGAGTGCTTCTCGATGCTTCCGGACTTCAACCAACGTCGAAAGGCTGGCGCATCCGGTACTCCGGTCAAAAGCGCACGGTGATTGATGGGCCATTTGCCGAGGCCAAGGAACTCATCGCTGGCTACACCCTGATCCAGGTGAAATCGAGGGAGGAGGCGCTCGAGTGGAGCAAGCGTTTCCCTAATCCGGTGGGCGAGGATGCGCCAGCCGAGATCGAAGTGCGCCAGCTATACGAGCTTGAGGACCTGGGACCCAGCCCGTCCGTGGAACGGTTTCGCGAAATAGTAGAGGTACTGAAGAGGTAGTCCCGGGGGAGGTGGTGTGGGGGCGCAACCGCCAACCTCAAATCTTGTCATTCCGAACCGCTTCAGCGGTGAGGAATCTGCTTTTGCCGACCCGACTGACGACTGACGACCGACGAGCCCATGGAACTTTTTCTGCCGCGAAACCGTAACTTTTTGCAGTCGCGAAACGTTGTATTCACATAAGAGGACTGATTTTGCGATTTTAGACAGCGGCTGGTTGCCGCAGCCTGACTTTTTCGTCTATGCTGATGAGGCTTGGTTGGCGGTCCATCCGTACACCTGTCCTCTCCTGGAGTTCACAAGTATGACCCTGACCCGGTTTGTCACCAAGAACGCCTTCCGCAACAAGCGCCGCAGCATCCTGACCGTTCTCAGCATTGGCGGTTCGTTGTTGCTTCTGACTTTTCTAATCACCATCTGGCGCAGTTTTTATGACAACAAGCCGAGCGAACAATCGGCGCAACGCCTGATTGTCCGTCACAAGGTATCGCTGGTCTTCAATCTGCCCAGCTACTACAAGCAGAAGATCCAGGCCATTCCCGGCGTAAAGGAAGTGGTGAACCAGCAATGGTTTGGCGGACAGTACAAGGACGACAAGCCCAATAATTTCTTCGCTCAGTTCGGGACCGATCCGCAGGAGATCATGAAGGTGTACCCGGAATTCAAGATTCCCGCCGACCAACTCGAAGCCTGGCAGCATGACCGTGCTGGTGCCATCGTGGATGTGGGGCTGGTCAACAAGTTTGGCTGGAAGATCGGCGACCGCCTGAACATCACGGGGAAGATTTTCCCGGTAAATCTCGAACTGACGATCCGGGGAATCTTCACCCCGCCGGACCCCACGCAATCCATCTACTTCAACAAGGACTACATCGACGAAGGCTTTCCCAAGCTCAAGGGGAATGAAGGCTTCTACGCCGTCCTGGCTGATTCCCCAGAGTCCGTCACCCGGGTGGCGCAAGCCATCGACGAGACGTTTCGCAACGCCGATAAACCCACCAAGACCGAGACCGAGCATGCCTTCCAGCTGGGCTTCATCGGAATGCTGGGCAACATCAAGGCGTTCATTATGAGCATCTGCCTGGCCGTGGTCTTCACCATTCTGCTGGTTTCGGCCAACACCATGGCGATGTCGATTCGCGAGCGTACGCGAGAAGTCGCTGTATTAAAGACCTTGGGTTTCACCCGCAACAGCATTCTCGGTTTGTTTGTGGGCGAGGCGGTCTCGCTTTCACTGATCGGAGGGCTGGTTGGCTCGCTGCTCTGCGCCTTGGTGATCGGCGCCATGGCCAGCCAGGGTGGAATGTTTACCGGCATGAAAGTCACTCCGATCACCATCCTGGTGGCGCTGCTGATTGCAGCCGTGGTGGGATTCGTGAGTTCGTTTATCCCTTCGTATAACGCGGCCCGGGTCAATATCGTGGACGGCTTGCGGCATATCGGGTGACATGCAGCAAAGGCGCTGCCCACTAAGGACACCAAGGTCCACCAAGCGAAACCTTAAGTTTGCGGCTCGAAGGAAAAGTAAATGGCAATTCCTCTTAGTTACAACGTACGCAACCTGCGACTGCGCAAGAGCCTGACCATCATGACGGCCCTTGGGATCGCGCTCACGGTTGCGACCGCCGTATTCATCATGGCGCTGCTGGCCGGACTGGGCCGCGCGTTCGCGACCACGGGCGATCCGCTAAACGTGTTGATGCTGCGCAAAGGTTCCGACTCGGAGCTGGCCGCTGGTGGGGTGTCCCGGGATGCCTTTCAAGTTCTGAAAGAATTGCCCGGTATCGCCAAGAACACCAAGGGCGAGCCCCTGGTCTCAGGCGAAGATATCCTGGTGGTCGTGTTGCCTCGAAAGGGCGGGACGGGAGAGACCAATGTCACAACCCGCTTTCTGACTCCGCTGGGAATCGAGATGCGGCCGCAAATCAAAATTACCCAGGGAAGATGGTTTACGCCTGGTCAGCGGGAAGTTGTGGTGAGCAGTTCGATCAACAAACGATTTGAGCACGCGAACATCGGCGACTCGGTGCACATCGGCAAGGGCGATTGGCCCATCGTGGGTATCTTTGACGGCAGCGGCACGGCCCACGATTCCGAAATCTGGGGCGACATTAATCAGCTGGTTACGGACTTCGAGCGCACGATCTACTCCTCGGTGCTGGTTCGGGCGACCGATCCGGTAGCGGCCCAGGCATTGAAAAATCGCGCCAACGACGACCAGCGCCTGGAACTGAATGGCCTGCTCGAGCCTGACTACTATGCATCGCAAACCAAGTCGGGTGGGCCGATCAAGTTTGTGGGCTGGATCGTGGCTTTCATCATGGCAGTCGGCTCCTGTTTTGCCGCGGCCAACACCATGTACGCCGCGGTGGCGTATCGCGGGCGAGAGATTGCCACGCTGCGCGTGATTGGATTTTCCCGTCCCAGCATTCTGACTTCGTTCATGCTGGAGTCGCTGTTGCTGTCACTGCTGGGCGCGACGCTGGGCATCATTCTTATGCTGCCGTTCAACGGCATGACGACGGGGACGCAAAATCAGGTAACGTTCAGCGAAGTTGTGTTCAGCCTGCAGATGACTCCGACCGTGGTCATGAGCGCGGTGATATTCGCGCTGATCATGGGCGTGGTGGGCGGGTTCGCCCCCGCGTGGCACGCTTCGCGGCGAGATATATTGAGCGCGCTGAGGGATTAAAGTAGCGCCGGCGCTACATAAACATTCATATGGCGATTGACGCAAAACACGAAGACCTGCGCAGCCTGCGCATTGATCGCACAGCCCGTGCGAGTGGCGAGGGCGAACCTCCAGTCTGGGCGCGCCGCTACATCATTATCGGGATCGCTGTGCTGGTGCTGCTGGGCATCGTTGCGATCTCCTACCGCCTGCTCTCGCACGACGCGCCGGAGGTAGAAACCGCGCGCGCGTCGGCGCAGAGCAGCGACGTGGGTGGCGTCGTGCTCTCGGCCAGCGGATACATTGTGGCCCACCACAAGATCAATCTGAATTCCAAAGTCACCGGCCGGGTGAAGTGGATCGGCGTGGAAAAAGGCGACAAGGTCAAAGAAGGCCAGGTGCTGGTGCGCCTGGAAGACGACGAATTCCGCGCCCAGTACGATCAGGCTAGCGGCGCCGCCCAGAACGCCCAGGCTTATCTTGAAGAATTGCAGAATGGATCTCGCCCCGAAGAAATTCAGCAGGCTCAGCACAATCTCGACGAAGCCCGGGCAACGCTGGTCAACGACAAGATCACGCTCGATCGTACCCGCGGACTGGTCAACGAAGGCGTGCTGTCCAAACAGGCGCTCGATGATGCCACTGCAAAGTTCGAGGCCGACCAGCAACGGGCGAATTCACTGGAGAAGGGTTTCCAGTTAGCCAAGATTGGTCCGCGCAAGGAAGAAATTGCGCGCGCCCGCGGGGCCCTGCAGCAAGCCCAGGGACAGGCGAACTACGCCAAATCGTTGCTCGACGCGACCGTAATCCGCGCTCCAGTGACGGGAACGATTCTCGAGCGGGCGGCGGAGAAGGGCGAGCTCGTGACCTCGGGATTCGCCAGCACCGCCGAAGGCGGTCCGCAAGGGCTGGTCGTCTCCCTGGCCGATCTCAACGATCTTCAGGTAGAACTCGATATTGCGCAGGATGATTTTGCCCGGCTGAACCCCAAACAAAAAGCGCGTGGTCACAACCGATGCGTTCCCCGACCGCAAGTACGACGGCGTGATCGCTGAGATGTCGCCCCAAGCCAACCGGGCCAAGGCCACGGTGCAGGTGAAGGTACAAATTCTCGCCCCGGACTCATACCTTCGGCCGGACATGAATGCCAACGTGAAGTTCCTGGCGGACGAAGGCAAGCAGGTAAGCTCGCAGCCGCAGGGCGTTTTTGTGCCGACCTCAGCCGTTCGGGACCGCGATGGCAAGAAAATCGTCCTGCTCGCGTTTGACGGCAAAGCCACGGCGCGGGAAGTGAAAATTCTGTCGCAACGCAGCGGCGGCGTGCTGGTACAAGGGCTCAACGGCGGCGAAGACGTGATTACATCCGGGCCCGCAGATTTGAAAGACGGCGAAAAAATCAAGATCAAGGGACAATCATGAGCACAGCGACAACCATTCCGCATACCGCCACCCAGACCAAGGTGGTGCAGGCCCGCAACGTCAGCAAAGTTTTCAAGCGCGACGCGTTTGAAGTCAAGGCGCTCGACGATGTTTCCATCGAAATCGCCGGCGGTGAGTTTCTGGCCCTGATGGGACCGTCGGGTTCAGGAAAGACGACTCTGCTGAACATGATCGCCGCCATTGACCGGCCCACCGCGGGCGAGCTGCTGGTGCTCGGCGAGAACATTTTTCGTTTCAGCGATTCGCAGTCGGCGCACTGGCGCAACGAGCATATCGGATATGTGTTTCAGACCTTCAACCTGATCCCGGTGCTCACGGCGTTTGAGAACGTCGAACTGCCTCTTGCTGCTTGACCAAGCTCTCGGCGCAACAACGGCGCGACCACGTGATGACCGCGCTGAAGCTGGTGGGCCTCGAAGAACGCGTCGGCCATCTACCCAAGCAGCTCTCCGGCGGACAGGAACAACGCGTCGCCATTGCCCGCGCCATCGTGAGCGATCCGACCTTGCTGCTGGCGGACGAACCTACCGGCGATCTCGACAGCCACTCCGCGACGGAAGTGCTAGAAATCCTGAAGCGCCTGAACGAAGACTTTCACAAGACCATCGTGATGGTGACTCACGATCCCCATGCGGCATCCTACGCGCACGTGACACGTCACCTGGAAAAAGGCATGCTGCTGCCGGGATAACGAACCGTGTGGGGGCGGGTCTTCGACCCGCCCTGGCCGAGCGCAGCTCGGCTGAGGTTTGCCCATTGATTCAAATGTTTTCGGGAAGGGACGTTTTGGGAAGGGCACGACTTCAGTCGTGCCGAAAGACGCTAAGCAATGGCGGCTTCAGCCGCTGAGGTTTGCTCGTCCAGCTTGAACCCCGGGTACGCCGAGCAGTAGCGATATTCAATCTCGTTCGCAACCAACCCACGTCTTACGGGATTCTGATGGATATACTCCCGATGCCGGGCGAAATCCTCGGCATCGCGAATCCGGTGATCAGTAAATCCTCTCTGCCAAACTTCTCCTCCTCGGAAATCCAAACCGAATGCGCGCGAATATCCCCCTTTTATGAATTGGATGGCTCGTTCAAGGGTCACATCGCTGGCGGGCGTCAATAATAAATGCACATGCTCGGGCATCAATACAAAAGCATGCAGTTGATATCGACTCTCCCGTCTGTAGCTGTACAGAGTTTTCAGGAAAAGTCTGACGTATGGTTCGACAACGAAAAGCCTTCGGCGCTGCCAGGTGATGAATGTCACGAAATATGTCCCTGGCGGGGACATTGCGCGCGTGGGCTTCACAGCAGACCTCAGCGGCTGAAGCCGCATCGTCCAAGCCTACTGCGGCACGAGTGAACTCGTGCCCTTCCCGTTTCGCAAAATTATGATTTCGTTCGGTTTTGGGAATGCTTCGTAGGTCAGTTTCGAGAAGTACTTCCGCGACGTCTTCGAAATGGTTTTGGGAAGGGCACGACTTCAGTCGTGCTGAAAGAGGCTAGGCAATGGCGGCTTCAGCCGCTGGGGTTTGCTTCAACTTATTTTGGTTCTGGGTTGCCTACGGCCTCTCGCGGGCGAGGGCGCCCGCGCCACACAAATCTGCTTACAGGTTGGAAACTGGGTGACTGCGACTCGGAGCGAAGCCGCTGTCGGCTGGATCAGCGACCCACTGCCATGCCCGGCGGCCGTTTTCCCGGACTACCGTTCTCGCTTCTCCGTATTCGACCAGTCGGTTGAGCACCGTGGTGACCGACGCCAGGGGATCTTTGTGGCGGAGCAGCACCGGCGGAATTCTTTGCTGAATATGTTCGCAGACCTCGCGCGCGCCCAGCGGACGCGCCGCTTCCATCAGCACCATGCGGCAGGCCTTGGTGAAGCCGGGTTGGCGGCCTCCACTTTTGCGGTCCACCAGTTCCAGCAGTTCTTCGCTTAACACTTCATCGCCGAAGAGGTTGGCCAGTCCGACAATGGTCTGCTTCACGGTCCCGATGCGCTTCATCACATCGGCGCGCTGGCGCATCAACTGACGCAATTCCTCGTGCGCCGCCTTGACTACTTCCTGCACGTGAGGATCTGAACTGCCGGGAAGATTTCTGTTCCCTGCGCCGTTGCCACTTCGCCCGATGTCCATGACCCACCTTCCGGGGCCGGACTGCTGGCCAGCCCCCCGCATTACGTTGCGGTGCCCGCCCCAAACCGTACCAGTGCTTGAGTTCTGATACGTCATCGCCCGGCCCTTGGTTCCATCTTTCGCGTAAAGTTCTGAACCAAGCTTCCCCCGCGAGATCTCGTCTCGAAAATTACTCAATCGATCGAGTCACCGCTTGTCACCGCTCGATTGAGGCCCGCACAATCCGCGTTCTGCTGCGTTAGACGTGGTGACTTGTGAAACGTTAAGGCGAAGAAATGTAAAATCGGTGGACTCCCTCATGTCCCTGTTGATTCGTGAGCGGGCCTGTCAAGATTTGCTCTTCTTCCCGCACCAGTTGCCGGTTCTGGCCATGCGGATTTTCATATTTTCGGTCACGAATTCACTTCCAAAGTTGGGATCGTTCGTTGCGGACGGCACTGTGCCGATTTCTTTACCCCAACAAAACGTGCACCTGTTGTTAAGCTTTAGGAGTGTATTTCACGGAAAGCGCCGGAGACTTGGCAGGTTCGTCCCCGATGTGTTCCTTCTTGACAAAACCGAAACAACTGATAAAGTTCGACTTAATTGTCCCAATTTCAATAAATCTCCAGGTGCTGAAGCGATGAAGAACGTTTATGAAGTTTTAAGGCAGAAAGAGCTTGAGTTGTCCAGGCTGGAAAAAGAGGTAGAAGCGTTGCGCGTGGCCGCGCCGCTTCTCTCGGAAGACAAGGAAGCCGGTAATGACAACAAGCCGACTTTGGCCGCGACAGCAACCCAGACGCCTATCCGAATTCCTCAACCAGCGGTCAATTCCGCTCCCCAAGCTGCCCGCGCCGCCGGGTGGGAGGACACCGCCAAGCGCTGGCCGTAGCCGAGTGCTTGGCGAAGGGCCTGTCTGAAGATGACAGGCAGCGATTCGATACTGGCCCGGAGCCCTGTCTCCGGGCTATAACTTTCTGGGAACAAATGGGGACGCGGACGCCCGTTTGTTCTGACCAAATTGCGTGGCGCCGGCGCTACAGGACCCCGGCCCGTTTCCGGTTAGAGCAGATCGAGCCAAACATGACCGCTTCCGGACACCCTTCGTCGGGCTTCAGCGGAGTACGCCGCCGCATTCCCCGCTACTCGGTGGCCATTCCGGTTGATATTACGGTGCTGCGCTCCGGTGCGCCCGCCAACATTCCCGGACGCTCCCTCGATCTTGGAGAGGGCGGCGTGGCCGCGGTCCTGGCGGCTGAACTTCAACTGGGAGAGTGGGTAGCAATGGAATTCAAGTTACCCAACGCTGCCCAGGCCCTGCAGACGAAAGCGGTCGTACGGCATCACAACCAATTGCGTTGTGGCTTCGAGTTTCTGGAACTCTCCGGCGACCAGCGGTCCATGATTCGGCGGTGGGCGGGAAACAGCAAGCCCATACCGATTCGAGAGCCGGCCGCACGCCCTTCTCCTTCCATTCCGGCCGGAGCCGCCACGGCACCGAAGAAGATGACCCCGCAACTGCCCGCGGCGCCCGTTATGCCGGCGCGCCGGAAGGCTGTCGCACAACGCAATCTCGCCGTGGACCGACTGTTGAGACTGACGTTGGCCTTGTTGGTGGTGGTAGGCGGTTGGGCGGCGTGGCAGTGGCACCGCGGGTGGCAACAACTGGAAGCCAGCACAGCACGAAAAGACGCGCATCCTCAAACTCCCGCAGCCAAGGTCCCGCCGGATGTGATGGAGCGGTTGCTGATCCGCAGGATTGACCCGGTCTACCCGGAAGCCGCCCGCCGGGCCAATCTACAGGGCGTAGTCGTACTTGACGCGATCATCTCTGCCGACGGCACGGTGATAAACCTTCATCCCGCCAGCGGACCCGATGCGCTGGTCTCCGCTGCGATGGACGCTGCCCGCTGGTGGCGCTTCCGCCCCTACCGCGTCCGGGGTGAACCGACGGCGGTTGAGACTACGCTGTCGGTCGAGTTCCATCCGTAGGTTAGGACAAGCGGGAAGGGCACGACTTCAGTCGTGCCACACTCCGGGCAAGCGCGGCGGCTTCAGCCGCTGGGTCCGCTTTTCTGTTCTGGAAAAACAAAACGCGAAACATTCGGAAAAGCTGCGGTCGTTTCTGCCAAGCACACCTCAGCGGCTGAAGCCGCGGCCGTATCCGCGTTTCTGCGGCACGAGTAAACTCGTGCCCTTCCCAAACCATTTTGGACCGACCCCGAAACCAGTTCAAACCGGACTTCGAGAGGCTTCGCCTTTTCGTGCTTTGCTTCCTCGGCCCGTCATCTGCGACACTGACTGCGAACTGCAGACGCACCCTCATGGGCAGAATTCACGTTCTTTCCGAAAACGTTGCTAACAAGATCGCCGCCGGCGAAGTGGTGGAGCGTCCGGCCTCGGTCGCCAAGGAGTTGCTGGAGAACTCGCTCGATGCCGGCGCCACCCGTATCCGCATGCAAGTTGAGGCCGGAGGCAAGAAGCTGATCCAGATCACCGACAACGGCTGCGGCATGGTGCGTGATGACGCGCTGCTGGCCTTCGAGCGTCACGCCACGTCGAAGATCAAGAACGCGGAAGACTTGCTCAGCGTGGCGACTCTGGGTTTCCGCGGAGAGGCGCTGCCCTCGATCGCCTCGGTCTCACGCTTTAGGTTGGAGACCCGAACCCACGACGAGGTCTCGGGAACGATCGTAGAAATCAACGGCGGCAAGATCTTCAAAGTAGAAGAAGCGGGATTGCCGCCTGGCACCTCGATCGCCGTCCGCGACCTCTTCTTTAATATTCCGGCGCGAAAGAAATTCCTCAAGGCCGAGTCCACCGAACTCTCTCACATCGCCTCGCTCGTAACTCACTACGCCCTGGCCCATCCTGAGAAGCACTTCGAACTGCACTCCGCCACCAATGCCATGCTGGTGGCGCCGCCGGTCGCGGGGTACAGCGAACGCGTCTACCAAGTCTTCGGCAAAGAAGTACTCGATCAATTGATTCCGATCGCCGCGATGCAACCGCTGGAACGTATCGGCCTGCCGCAACCCCCACCCTGGCGCCGGAAAGAAGAAGGATCGTGTGGCGCGGGCGCCCCCGCCCGCGAACAGCCGGAAATCGGAAACCAGTCGGAAGGGATCCAGGAGGAAGCTGCCGCAGAACCTCCAGACTTCGGAGAATTCCGCGTCCACGGCTTCGTCTCCAAGCCCGAAATCCAGAAGCTGAATCGCAACTCAATCTACGTTTTCGTCAACGGACGCCTGATCCGCGACCGCCTCATCCAGCACGCCATCATCGAGGCCTATCGCAACATCCTGCCGCCCACGGTTTTCCCGGTGGTGCTGCTGTTTCTCGACGTGCCGGCCGGCGAAGTGGACGTCAACGTACATCCTTCGAAAACTGAAGTCCGCTTTCGCCAGCAAAGCGTGATGCACGACTTCGTTCGCGAATCGGTTCGCGCAGCACTGATGAAAGCGCGCCCCGTGCCTCAGTTCGCGGTAGAGATCAGCGCCCATCCCAGTGCCAGTCCGTCGCTGACCGGAGGCGGTTCGCCATTTCCTGAAGCAAGAGCATCCTCGCTCGACGCAGCGCCCTGGCCTTCGTTTCACACGCCGCCGGTGTCGCAGCCGTTCAGTTTGCAGGCGCCGGTTCCACCGCCTATCAACGAGCGCTTCCAATTCGGAGAAGGCATTTCGGTAGATGGCAACGCGGCCTTGTCCCTGGTTCGTGCTCCGGAACCTGTGCCCGACTCGATCGCGAACGACACATGCGCTCCTCCCATTCCCGACGAGGCAGAAGCGCCGAGCGATCTGGCTCCGGCGCTGGCCTCGCTCAAACCGCTGGGCCAGATTCGCGACTCCTTCATCCTCGCGGTGAATCCTGAAGGCCTGTGGATCGTCGACCAGCACGTGGCCCACGAGCGCGTGCTGTTCGAGAAGATCCTGAAGCAGCGGGCGGCGCAAAAAGTCGAAAGCCAGCGCCTGCTGCTTCCGCTGGTGATCGAACTCACGCCGGCGCAGCAAGCGGTCTTCGCCGAGATCGCCGAGGAACTGGCGAGGAACGGATTCGAAGTCGAACCCTTTGGCGCGCGCAGCATCGCGATAAAGATCGCGCCAGCCGGCATTGACGCTCACGCCGTCGAACACATGCTGCACGAATTGCTCGACCAGTTTTCCCGTGAGGAACAGGTGCTGAATCTGGAGAAGATTCGGGCGCGCATCGCGGCCTCCATCGCCTGCCATGCCGCCATCAAGGTCAACATGCCGCTCGAGCAAAATAAAATGGAATGGCTGCTGGCAGAGTTGGCCAAAACCGACTGTCCCATGACTTGCCCGCACGGAAGGCCGGTAGTTCTGCGATACTCGATGAAGGATATTCAGAAGGCGTTCAAGAGAATTTGAAAATCAGCTATTAGCTTTTAGCCTTTAGCTCTTAGCGTAGCCTCACGTCCATCCAAGTACCTGAAGCCGAGACTGAGATTGGATAACAAGCTAAAGGCTAAGAGCTAATAGCTAAGAGCTGCTTTTTATGACTGACCAAGACCTCGATCAGCTCCGGCGTGAGAAGTGGCACCTGAACGGCGCCGCTCTGCGCACGCTCGACGATGCCCGGCGCTTCATCGAGACCGTCGGATTCTGCCTGATGTATCCCATGCGGAAGCCGCTGCTGGCTCCCACCTTCATCGGCGCATGGACAGGATCGGACAAGCATCTGCCCATGCAGCAGCATGCGTATGCGGACCCGCGGGCGCGGGAGGCCACCGAAATCATGGTCCGCCTGCTGCGCAGTCATGACGCCTACGAAGCCAACCAGTTTGAAGAGAACAACGCTTTCCTGGTGGCCGGGTCGATCTTTCCTTATTTCTATGCACTGGTGGGCGAACGCAATCCCAAGCAGACGCCGCAACCCAAGCCGCGTTCGGAATATTCTCCACTGGCTTGTGACGCTTTCGAATTGATCCGCCGCGCCGGGACCGATCTCGAAGCAAAAGATGCGCGAAGACCTGGGCGGAAGCATCTCGTTTGTCGCCCTCGACCACGCCCTCGGCGAGCTGTGGTCGAAGCTGCGCATCACCCGCGTGGATTACAAACCTGAGGAAGGCGCATCCTGGGACGTGCTTTATCGCTGGGCTCCGGATGCGGTGCGCGAGGGCATCGGCCTGTCGGTCGGTGAAGCGCTTTCGGCGCTGCTTTCGAAATATCTGGACTGCGTCATCGCCGCCGACCAGCAGGAAGTGGAATCATTCTTCGGCAATTTTGTGCCGCGCTCGCGGGTGAAAGAAGCGATCAACGCCCTCCAGGCTGCCCGCGAACTGGACTTCATACGGGTCGGTAACCGCTCGCTGATCCAACTGGCGCAACCCAAGGCCCCAGTTGTCCCCAGGGTCCGCCCGGGAACTAGCAGCTCGGCGCGGCCGGCGAGACCGTCGATACAAAAGAATCTGGCCACGGATTTACGCCGATCTTCACGGACCAGATCAGAGAGAAAAAAAACCGTGTGATCCGTGACTGGGCTTCGACTTACCATTTCACCCCTCACACGTCTATGTACAGGCCAGCTGGCTCGGGAAGGTAGGTTTATGCGTCTTGGTCTTTTTTTAACAATTGTCTTCGCACTCTGTACGCCGTCGTTCGGTCAAACCGCACCGACTTCACTGTCCAGCTCCATGCCTGCCCTCGAGCACTTCAGCATCGAGCAGGTAGACAAGACCCTCGACCCCTGCTCGGACTTTTTCCAGTACGCCTGCGGCAAGTGGATGAAGGCCAATCCGATTCCCCCCGATCAGGGCGGATGGGGCACGTTTAACGCGCTGGCCATCTGGAATGTTGCCGCCGTGCGCAACACGCTGGAAGATGCGGCCAAGCCTTCTTCCGATCGGACTGCGGTACAGCAGCAAGTCGGCGATTACTACGCCTCCTGCATGGATGAGGACGCCATCAACAAAGCCGGCCTCAAGCCGCTGCAACCCGTGCTCGATCGCATCGCGGGAATCAAGAACAAGTCTCAGCTTCCGGAAGTCATCGCTTCCATCCACCAGATCACACGGCCCGCCAACCTGAGTTTTATTGACGCCGCCTATCAGGGAGTACTGTTCGGAATCTATTCGCAACCCAGCTTTGACAACGCCCGTGTGACTCTGGCGGCGCTTGATCAGGCCGGCATGGCGCTGCCTGGCCGCGAGTTCTATCTGAACGACGATGCAAAATCGAAAGAAATTCGCGACAAGTACGTGAAACACGTCGCCCGCATGCTGGAGTTGAGCGGCGAAATGCCGGCCCAGGCCGCCACGGACGCGCAATCCGTTCTGGCCATGGAAACCGATCTGGCCAAAGCCGCCATGGAGATCGTTCTGCGCCGCGATCCCAAGAACCAGAACAACAAAATGTCGCTGCAAGCAGGTCCAGGCGCTGACACCGTCGTTCAACTGGAGCCATTACTTTGCCGCCATGCAGGCCCCGCCTTCGCCGCAGTACATGGTGCTCGCGCCGGGCTTTTTCCAGGGGATGGAAAAGCTGGTGCAGTCGCATTCCGTCGAACAATGGCAGGCCTACCTGCGGTGGTCAACACTGCACCGCGTCGGCGTCTTCGCTGAGCCAGCCCTTCGTCGAGGAAAACTTCGATTTCTTCGGACGCACCCTCGGCGGCACCAAGGAGCTGCAACCGCGCTGGCGGCGCTGCTCCAATTATGCCGACAACGATCTGGGTGAGGCCGTCGGGCAGGCCTACGTCGCCAAATATTTCCCGCCGGAAAATAAGGAGCGCATGCTGCAGATGGTCAAGGCCATCAAGACCGCGCTCGATCAGGACATTGACGCGGCTACCTGGATGTCAGACACAACCAAGAAAGCCGCTCACGCCAAGCTGGCTGCACAGGTCGACAAGATCGGATATCCCGACCACTGGCGCGACTACTCGTCAGTCGAGATCAAGCGCGACGACTTTCTGGGCAACGTGCAGCGCGCTTCGGGTTTCGAAATCAAACGCCGTATCGCCAAGTTTGGCCAGCCCTCCGACCGCTACGAATGGGGCATGACGCCGCCGACGGTCAATGCCTACGAAGATGCTCAGGGCAACACCATTAACTTCCCCGCCGGCATTCTGCAGCCGCCATTCTTTGACGCCGCGGCCGGCGATGCCATCAACTATGGCGCCATCGGCGCCGTGATTGGACACGAAATCACCCACGGCTACGACGATCAGGGGCGCAAGTTCGATGCGGATGGCAATCTGAAAGACTGGTGGACCGCTGCCGACGCCGCCAACTACGAGCAGCGCGACAAATGCATCACCGACGAGTACACGCAAGACGTGCCCGAGGCCGGCGTCAAGCAGAACGGCAAGCTTTCCGCGGGCGAAGACACGGCTGACAACGGAGGTGTCCACATCGCGCTGGCCGGCTTTGAGAACACTCTCAAGTCGCAGGGCAAGAGTCTGGACAACCCGGCCGCGAACGGTGCCACCGAATTGCAGAATTTCTTCCTGGCCTACGCCAACGTGTGGTGTGGAGAAGTGCGTCCCGAGATTGCTCGCACGGCGGTCATGACGCAGGGACACTCGCTGGCCCGGTATCGAGTAAACAACGTGCTCGTCAACATGCCGGAGTTCGCCCACGCGTTTGGCTGCCGCGCGGGACAGCCGATGGTCCATGCCAACGCCTGCCGCGTCTGGTGAAGGTGTCATCTGTCATCGCTGGCGCTGCGTGGCATTCGCTCGAAGCGTCCCGCGGAGTCGAAGGACCCGCTTTCAAGCGGCAACGCTCCTGCCTACGTTGGGCTTCTGTAGATTTCTGCACTTCAGATGGCGGCCACCGATTCGCTTATAGGGGTGCCTTCGACTCCGCACTGCTTCGCGAAGCGAAGCAGCCACTCCGCTCAGGATGACAGGACGTCGAGTGCTTCCGAAATCGCTCTTTCCCCCGTGTACAATTATCACTCCCCGGGATGACCTCGACCGTCCGCACGCAAACTCATCATCGCCATTGACGGCCCTGCCGGCGCCGGCAAGAGCACGATCGCGTCGCGTCTGGCGCGCAAACTGGGCTACGTAAATCTGGAAAGCGGCGCCATGTATCGCGCCCTGGCCCTGAAGGCGATCGAATGGGACGTTTCCTTCGACGACGAACCCGCCCTGGTCAAGCTGGCGCACAACACGCGCATTGTGCTCGAACCCGGCATGAGCGGCAATCGCGTGATGCTCGACCACCGCGACGTAAGCCTGCGGGTGCGCGAGCCCGATGTGACCGAGGCAGCCTCGCGGGTCTCGGTGCACCCCGGGGTGCGGCAGTGGATGGTGGCCCGGCAGAAGGAGATGGGAGCAGGCTGGCGGCGTAGTCATGGAAGGCCGCGACATCGGCACCAAGGTCTTTCCCGCTGCCGATGTGAAAATCTTTCTCGACGCCGACCCCGGTGGTCCGCGAACAGCGGCGCCTGCAACAGCAAAATGTTCAAGGAGCCGCGGCCCACGCCATCGTCGCGGAGCTGCGCGAGCGCGATCGCCGCGATCGCACCCGGCCGACGTCCCCGCTGGTCCCGGCCAGCGATGCCCTGCTGCTTGATTCCACGCAAATGTCAGAAGACGAAGTGTTGCGGCGCGTGGAAGAAGTTGTGCATAGCAAGCTCAAGCAGTGAAATCTTGCCAACATCTGGAGGGACGGGCCTCCTCGTCCGTCGGAATGGCGGGACTATCGCGCCGATGCACGAACCTCTTCTGCCGCTGTGGGATTGGGGCTGAGCCATGACGCGGCGCGCGCGTAATACCCCTTGCGCGCTCGAATCACCATCCTCTCTCCACCCTCACCCTTTCGCGCTTCGATTTTGATAGTTCGATAGTGGCCGTCTGGCGCGAAGCCTGAAGGCTTATAGGAAATCGCGTACCGGCTGCGCAGTTCCTCTTCTATTTTGGCGAATGCTTTCGTCACATCTTGAGGGTTGGCGGGGAAAAGCACTCGCCCGCCAGTCTGTTCGGCTAGCTTGTGGAGCACGGAGTTGCCTTGATCGGCGGCCAAATCCCGCTCGGTCGAGTACTTTCTGTAGTTCGTACTGACGGCGTAGATCGCGACTTCAGCTTCCTGAGCGGCATCGATGGCGCGCTCGAGGGTTACATCACCGGCATTATTCTGGCCGTCCGACAGGACTACCAGCACCCGCGCCACCATGTCCTGCTCCGGATGGTTGCGCAGTTTCTGGCACGCCACATGGATCGCGTCGTAGAGCGCTGTGCCTCCTCCGGGCTTCAACTGGTCCACACCTTTGGACAACAGGTCGGGGTCGCTAGCGAAATCCTGCATCACCGTGGGATGATTTTCAAACCCCATGACGAAGCCCAGGTCGCTGCTCTCGATTCACTGCCTGGTGAAAAAATGCGCTGGCTGCATCCTGCTCAAAGCGGAAGCGCGAAGTTACGGAATTGCTGGTGTCGATAGCCACCCCCACCCGCAACGGAAGTGCTTGCTCTGTGCGGAAGCCCAGAATGGCCGTGGGCCTCTTGTCGTCGTCCCGCACCAAGATGTCCTTCTGGGTGAGATCGCCGACCGCTTTCCCTTTCTGCAGGGCCACAAAGATCACGCTGACTTCGTTGACCTGTTTCGTCAGCAGCCACTCGCCCGATGACGCGTGTCTTCCGCAGCAGCGTTCGTGGCGCATTCAGCGCATACCCTGGGCGTAGGCTGTCGGGCAGATCACCACGAAGGACTCGCGAGCAGCGCAGTATCGCAGCCACACAGGATTCGTTTCGACTTGAGGGCTTGCCGAAGTGTGCGGACGGAACGTAGTGTTTGCATGACCCACCCCACGAAAAAGCGACGAGTGCTGTCCGTAATAAAGCAGGTCGCGGGCCAAACCCGAGAAGTTTGCGGAAGCCGGCCGCTCTACGGCTCAACTCGCTGATTCGCAGAACCTTGGTCCGGGGCCTGAAGGGAAGCGCAGTCCGAGCGTGGACGGCGGCCAGCTTAATCTAACTCAACGGTTAAGCCAGCCGTCTGTTCGGTTAGACTGCTTGCTCCACGCCGCAGCTTGACCAGACCCGCCTTCCGACAAATTGCGGCTTCAGGGGGTTGTGAGTGTAATCGCGATTTAACGCCAATTGTCGGGGCCTGACGATATCTCCTGAAAGTAACGTGGACGCACCAGGGCTACTTCCGCGTGCATCCTTTGGCTCTGACACCGGTACCAGATGAGCGGCGATCATCTTCCACTCCCCTGCTCGCTTGCTGTAGACCATGGCGGATTCGAGAGCAAGTCAATGAAAGCACCCGCGGGGTAGTGGCTCGGTTTGAGTCTCCCCTTCTCATACTGGGCCTGATTGACTTGCCTTCCGGCTGCTCCTAACATCGCTCCACAGCGTGGGATCCCCGTGATCGGTCAAACCATTTCGCACTATCGCATCCTGGAGAAGCTGGGCGGCGGGGGCATGGGTGTGGTGTACAAGGCCGAGGACCTCATGCTCGGCCGCTTCGTGGCTTTGAAGTTTCTGCCCGACGACGTGGCCCACAATCCGCAGGCGCTGGAGCGCTTTCGTCGTGAAGCCCGGGCCGCTTCGGCGCTGAGCCATCCCAATATCTGCACCATCCACGAGATTGCCAGTCACGATGGACAGTGGTTCATCGTCATGGAGTTTCTGGATGGCGAGACCTTGAAGCACCGCATCGGCGGGCGTCCCATGGAACTGGAGGCCCTGCTCTCCATCGGCACCGAGATTGCCGATGGGCTGGATGCGGCGCATGCCCAGGACATCGTCCACCGCGATGTGAAGCCGGCGAATATTTTCGTCACCAAGCGCGGCCTGGCGAAGATTCTCGACTTCGGCCTGGCGAAAATGAGCGCCGGGCAGCGGCCCGCGGGCGTGCCGGACTCGGACAGTCCCACCGTGCTCAAGGATTTGACCGTGGTCGGAAGCATGATGGGCACCGTCGCCTACATGTCGCCGGAACAGGTTTCCGGCAAACCGCTCGACGGACGCACCGACATATTTTCTTTCGGCGTGGTGCTCTATGAAATGGCCACCGGACGCCAACCCTTCGAACGAGAGACCACGGGATCAACCTTCGGAGCCATCCTGTACGAGGCGCCGGTTCCGCCGGTGCGTCTGAACCGTCAACTGCCGTCACGCCTCGAAGCCATCATCAACAAGTCGCTGGAAAAGAACCGCAAGCTGCGCTACCAATCCGCCGCCGAACTGCGCAACGACCTGCAGAAGCTGAAACGCGACACGGACTCAGGGCGCTCGGTGTCATCGCCGGCAGTCACTCCGGTCAGTATCGATGCCGTGATGTCCTCGCTGGTAAGTGACGAGACCGTTGATGACATCACGACGGTGCCCACCCCAGGCCACGTGGGGGCGGCCGCCCCCGGCCGTCCAGGCCGAGCAAAGCTCGGCTGGGTTTTCATCGCAGCGTTGCTCATCGCATCCGCAGCCGGCACTCTCTACTACCGCTCGCACCGCCCAAAAGCCCTAACCGAACGCGACACCATCGTCCTCGCCGATTTCGCCAACTCCACCAGCGATCCCGTCTTCGACGACACGCTCAAGCAAACGCTCAGCGTCGCTCTGCGCCAGTCACCTTTTCTCAACGTTGTTTCCGGCGGCAAAGTCGGAGCGACTCTGAAGCTGATGACTCGCCCCGAGGACACACCTCTGACTCCCGACGTCGCGCGAGGAAGTCTGCCAGCGCGCCGGCAGCAAAGCCTACATCGCGGGACAGATTGCTCCGCTCGGCAATCGCTACGTAATCGGCCTGAACGCGGTGAATTGCCGCAGCGGAGACACCCTGGCCCAGGAGCAGGTCACTGCCGCCAGCAAAGAGAAGGTCCTCGACACGCTGGGCGATGCCGCCGCCCGGCTGCGCGGCGAACTAGGCGAGTCGCTGGCCACGGTACAAAAATTCGATGTCCCGCTCAGCCAGGCAACTACCTCGTCGCTTGAGGCCCTGAAGGCGTTTACCCTGGGAACCCGCGCCGGCATGCAGAAGAGCACGACGCAATCGATCGCCTACTATCAACGCGCCGTCGAACTCGACCCGGAATTTGCCGCTGCCTACCGGGGACTGGCCAACAGCTATGCCAGCCTGGCTGAACTGGGACGCGCCAGCGAGTATCAAGGCAAGGCCTTCGAGTTCCGTTCTCATTCCAGCGAACGGGAAAAACTTGCCATCGCGGCCGACTACTATCGCTTCGTGACCGGCGAACTCGACAAGTCGGCCCAGACCTATCAGGAGTGGATTGAGAATTACCCGCGCGACGATGCCGCCTACAGCGCGCTCGGCATCGCGTATGCATCGCTGGCGCAGTACGACAAAGCTACGGACGCGCACCGCGAGAATCTTCGCCTCGCGCCTGACGTGGGCGCTCCGTACATGAACCTGGGCAATTGCCTGCTGGCATTGCAGCGCTTCGACGAAGCTCGTCAGACCGCGAAGTCCGCGCTTGACCCAGAATTTCGACGACTACATCCTGCGCAACGAACTTTACGCGCTGGCTTTTCTCGGCCAGGACACCGCCGCCATGGAAGAGCAGGCAGCGTGGTTTCGCAGCCAGCCGGATTCCGAGCATTTCGGTCTCGCGCTGGAATCCGACACCCAGGCCTATTCCGGCCACCTGAGCAAGGCACGCGACCTCACGAAGCAGGCGATTGAATCCGCAGTGCGCAACGACAGCAAGGAAAATGCCGCGATCTGGCAGGACAATCAGGCGCTGCGCGAAGCCGCTTTCGGCAACCCGGCGGAAGCTCGACGCAACGCCGAGGCCGCGCTCAAGCTGGAGCCGGCCAGTCAGAGCGTGCAACTCGAAGCCGCGCTGGCGCTCGCCATGGCAGGGGAGAATGCGCGCGCAGAATCCCTGGCGCGAGATCTGGACCATCGCTTTCCTCTCGACACCCAGGTGCAGTCGCTCTGGCTTCCGTCGATCCAGGCCCAACTGGAGTTGAACCGGAAGAATCCGGCTGGCTGCCATCGATCGCCTCGAAGCTTCCTCACGCATTGAGCTGGGACAAATCCAGTTCATCAACAATATTTCCTGTTTATATTCCGTCTACATTCGGGGACAGGCGTATCTCGCAGCAGGAAAAGGAAGCGAAGCCGCAGCCGAATTTCAGAAGATCGTCGACCACAGCGGCATCGTCTGGAACTGCTGGACCGGCGCGCTGGCTCACCTGGGACTGGCGCGTGCCTATGCGCTCTCAGGAGACACGAGCAAAGCGCAAACGGCGTACGAGACTTTCCTAGCTCTATGGAAAGATGCCGATGCGAATATCCGCGGTGCTGAAGGAAGGCAAAGGTGAATACGGGAAATTAAAAACGCACTAACCCCTGTCATCCTGAGCGGAGTGGCTGCTTCGCGAAGCGAAGCAGCTGCGCAGTCGAAGGACCCCTATAAGCTGAGCCGAAGCCGGCAGCTTTTTGGTGTTACGCCTCTGAAATAGTTCCCCTACGTCTGAAATGAAAGTCGCGCCGCCCATAGGGGTCCTTCGACTTCATCGGCCCATTCGCACGCGAATGGGCCGATTCCGCTCAGGATGACAGCCAAAAACAAGTCCCGTCTGTACTTTCCACAATTCCCGACGCGGGACAACTTCCTCGAAGATAGTTCGCCCATCACAGACAGCCGCCGCTCCGGGTGCTATACCCAGCAAGTCCCCTTCTCCAGTCCGGACTCGTCCACGATTCGATTCAGCAGTGGGTGCGAGTCTATGCGGAGCGTTAGTCGTTTCCTAATTTGCGGCTTGTGGTTCGCCGCAACCGCTTTGGCCCAGGACACAGCCACGGGAGCGATCCGTGGGACCGTCGGTGATTCTTCCGGGGGGCGGATCGGCGCGTCCAGCGTTGTGCTGGTGAACTCAGCCACCAACTTTCGCTACTCCACAACGACCGACGGCTTTGGCCGCTTCGCCTTCGAGCTGCTTCCTCCGGGAGACTACTCGGCGCGCGCCGAATCGCCGGGCATGTCACCGCAGACCACGCCCGGTCTGCATGTGGATGTGGGTGGCACGACAGAACTCGCATTCAAACTGGCGGTCGCCGGAACCAAAGAAACTGTCACCGTTTCGGGCGAGCCGCCGCTGGTCGAAAGTCAGCCCAGCGGACTCTCATCCCTGATTGACGAACGGGCCATCAACGAACTCCCGCTCAACGGACGCCGTTACACCGACCTGGCGTTGCTGACTCCCGGCGTGACCCAGGACCCTCGAGGTCTGACTTCAGGCTCGAACGGCGACCTTGCCTTCGGCGGCATTCGTGGCTTCCAGTCCAGCTACCTGGTGGACGGCGGCGACAACAACAACGCCTTTTTCGGACAGGCCCGCGGGCGTTATCGCGCACCCTATCAATTTTCCAATGAGGTAGTACAGGAGTTCCGCGTCTCCTCGAACACGTACGGCGCCGACCTGGGGCGTGCCGGCGGCGCGGTCGTGAATGTCATCACCAAGTCAGGCTCTAACCGGCTGCATGGAACGGATTTCTATTTCCTCCGCGACAGCGCCCTCGCGGCCACGCATCCGTTTATGGACTTCAAGCCCCATGATCAGCAGCAGCAATTTGGCTTTACCCTGGGCGGCCCTGTACGGCGCAACCGCGCATTTTTCTTTGCCGGCTTCGATCAGCACATCTTCCATATCCCCAACGTGGTGCGATTTATCAACGGGAGCTCGGTCGTGGTTCCGCAAGCCGGCGCTGGACCAGCAACTCCCGGTGACTATGAAGCCAGCGACCAGGCGCTGGTGTTCGCCACAGCGGCTGACCTTTCGAAGCAGGCCGGCACATTCCCGTCGTCCATGATCGGCAATGCCGGCTTCTTCAAGCTCGACTTCGTGCTCAACCAGCACAACAACCTCTCGCTGCGGCTGAACACCTCGCGCTACTACGGACACAACAACGTGTTCCTCGATCCGGCAAGCCCGGTGACTGCGTTCGGCATCAGCGACAATGGCGAAGAGGATGTCTCCACTGAGAGCGGTTCACTGTCCCTGACCAGCAATCTTTCCGTCCAAGTCGTTAACCGCTTCCATGCCCAGTTTTCGCGCGACTTGCAGTCCTCGACCGCCAACAGCACCGACCCGCTGACCAAGATTCCCGGCATCATCGAGGGCTTTGGCCGCGCATCCATTCTTCCGCGCGAGACCCGGGAGCACCGCCTGCATCTGGCCGAAACCTTGAGCGTGGAAGGCAAAAGAAATTCCTGGAAGTTCGGCGGCGACGTGCTGCTCACCTGGATCTATAACTTCTTTCCCTCGCTCGGCGGCGGAGAGTACCTGTTCAATCCCATCAAGGTGAATCCTTTCAGCTTCGAGCCGCAACTGGCGGGTCTGGAACTGACGCCCCTACGTGCCTACGCGCATCAGGTCCCGCATTACTATCTGCAGAGTTTCGGGCCCTCTGTCACGCATCCCGATACTAACGAATACGCGGGATTTATCCAGGACACGATCCGCGTCTCCGACCACTTCGCTCTGAGCCTGGGTGCGCGTTACGACCTGCAGACTTTCACCACGAAAGGTTTGCAATCGAACCCGCTATGGCCGGACGCAGGCCGCGTCCCCTACAACACCGCCAATGTGGGCCCGCGAGTCGGCCTCGCATACTCGCTTGGGAACGAGCGGCCGCTGGTGGTACGCGCCGGTTTTGGCCTGTTCTACACTCGCATTCCGCAGATTTACACCTCCGCGATTCAAAGTGAAAACGGTCTGACGGGAAATTTTCTCTTCCTGAATAACAACAATTTTTTTGATCACCAGGTATTTCCCCAATACCCCAACCCGCTGGTGAACTGTCCAGTGACTTCGACGAATTGCCAGTTGCCATCGGGGATGGCGCAACTGGAGCAGGCGGATGTTTCTGCCTTCTCACACAATTTCAAGACCCCTCGAGTGCAACAGGCCAGCTTGAACATCGAACGCGAAGTGGCCCATCGAACGTCGGTGGGAGTTTCCTACATGTACGTGCATGGCGTGGACCTTATCCGGGCGCGGGACGTAAATCTTCCGCCTCCGGTCAATGTGTCTTATCCGGTGTATGACGCTTCGGGAACAAATTTTCTGGGAGCGTACTACGATGTCGACTCCTTCTCGACGGTCCAGTCAACGCGGACGCTGACCTGTCCATTTCCGCCCTGCATCAATCCGCTGGCGCGTCCCGTTCCCCAGCTTGGCTCTATCAACGTTTTCGAGAGCGCGGCCTCGAGCGTCTATCACGGGGCGACTCTCTCTATTCGGCGACGCATGACCAGCGGCCTCTACTTCATGCTGTCGTACACCTTCGCGCACGCCATTGATGACGGACAGGACGCGCTGGTCGCGGGGCAACCGGCCAGCGTGCAGAATTCGTACGCACCGAATGCAGAGAGAGGACCAAGTGTCACCGATCAGAGGCAGCGCTTTGTCCTTTCATGTGTTGTGGCCCCAAAGCCCTTTCATCGCGACCACGAGTGGCTCGGATTGTTTTTCAACAACTGGAAGGCATCGGGCGTAGTCACAGTGGGCAGCGGGAGGCCGATCAGCGCGACCGTGACCGGCGACGCCAATCAGGATGGCAACACCGATAACGACCGGCTCCCGGGCGAGTCCCGCGACTCACTCCTCGGTCCCGACTACGCCACCACTGACCTCCGGCTCACCCGCCGCATTTATGTTGGCGACCGGGTGAAATTAGACTTGATGGCCGAGTCCTTCAACTTACTGAACCGGGACAACAAGCGCGTCCAGATCACGCAGGACGGTTTCATCAGCAACGCGGCCCAGTTCGTCGAGACGGATAAAACCATTGGAATCAATATTTTTCCGG
The DNA here is from genome assembly GCA_963812835.1 of Terriglobia bacterium. Taxonomy (GTDB): domain Bacteria; phylum Acidobacteriota; class Terriglobia; order Terriglobales; family Acidobacteriaceae; genus JAIQFF01. The sequence goes on along the minus strand of CAWEWN010000002.1, from coordinate 1,063,089 downwards.
CACAATACCGGGTCCCGTCCAGCTTTCTGCACGCCACCGACGCGTACGCGCCACGCCAGATACAACTCGCTCTGAAGCTAATTTTCTGAAGGGAACAGTCCCTTAGATACCGGCGAGAGGCATTTTCACAGGCTGAAAATCCCACATACCACTTGACTTGCGATGGGAACCTTGCGATAACTAAGCCCGTCCAAACGGGACCGGTTTGGGGGTGTAGTTCAGTTGGCAGAAGTAAGACTTCAAGAGGGCGAGTCCCTCGAAAATGCATTGCGTCGTTTCAAACGCAAAGTGCAACAGGAAGACATTATCAAGGAGGTCAAGCGTCACTCCTTTTACCTGAAGCCGGGCGAGAAGAAACGCGTGAAAGAAGCACTGGCCCGTAAACGCAGCCGCAAGAAAGCGCGTAAAGAACAGGACTGAGGTTCATGGGCTGCCACGCCAAGTGGTGGCCCATTTCCTTGCTCGCAGGAGATTGTAAAGATTGTAAAGCAGTAAACCATGTCGCAGTTCGACATGGTGGGCCGAGTCCAGGGGAAATATCCAGGGCGTTAGCTTGAGGGGGCAACGATTCTGGGTCCACGCGAGTGAGCTAACTCGTCTGCGTGGTCTCAGGGCATGGGGTGAAGGGAGCATCTCTCAAATGGAATTTCAGGACAAGGTATTGAAGTGCATCGACTGCGGCGCGGATTTTATCTTCACCGCGGGCGAACAACTGTTCTTTCACGACAAGCAGTTCAAAAACGAACCCAAACGCTGCAAGGCTTGCAAGACCAAACGAGTATCCGTATTGGGGGCCGCACCTTCGGGGCAGGGCAACGGCTTCGCCAAAGTGGAAACCCGCACCACCTGCTCGGAGTGCGGCAAGGAAACCACGGTGCCCTTCAAGCCAACTCAGGGACGTCCAGTCTTCTGCCGGGAGTGTTTCCAGCAGAAGCGGCAACCCGCTTCGGCTTGATCTGAACTAGAACCTTGTAGGCGATTCCAGAGTCGCGGCTAGCTCACCTTCCTCCCGCTTCCCGATTCCAAGGCGAATCTCGTCTGCCCGCGGCGACGTGCGCGCGGCGGAGAGAGCAATTTATTGCCTCACGTCCGGCGTCGAACCGGTGTCCGAAGCTGCGTTAGTATGGATGAGGAACAAACTTCCTTTCCGCGGATCTACGCGGACAAGCGCGGATTGAAACAGAAAAAAATCCGCGACAATCCGCGTGAATCCGGGAGAGGAAGCAACGGACGCTGGAGCGGGTGAGACGTGGCAACTTTCTACGTGACAAATTTCGGCTGCCGGGCCACTCAGGCCGACGGCGCCGCCATCGAACGCCAGCTGCAGGAACGTGGCCTGGAGCGCGCCGACGAGCCCGCAAAGCCGGGCTCGTTGTCCTCAACACCTGCACCGTAACTGCCGCCGCCGATCAGGACGCCCGCGCCGCCATCCGCCGCATTCATCGCAAAAATCCTGATGCGCAAATCGTGGTCACCGGCTGCTACGCGCAACGCGCTCCAGAAGAGATCGCCGCCCTGCCCGGCGTAACCCAGGTGATCGGCAACTCGCACAAGCATCTGCTGGCAGAACTGGCAGGAGTCGGGCGTCGGACCTCGGACATCAGACTTCGGCCTCTCGATCTCGAATGCCCGACAGATTCAAAAACCTTCGTTCCCATCACGCAGCTCACATCTGATGTCCGAGGTCCGAAGTCCGAAGTCCGAGGCCCGACGTCCGACCAGTCCGATCGTCGTTTCCGACATCTTCGCCCATACGGAACTCCAGGCCGCGCCGGTCTTCGACGCAGCCAACGAGCGCACCCGTCCCAACCTGAAGGTGCAGGACGGTTGCGACAACCGATGTTCATTCTGCGTAATTCCCTACGTCCGCGGACAGAGCCGATCGCTGACCGCTCGCCGAAGTCATTCGCGAAGTCGAAACGTTGGTCGCCGCTGGCTATCGCGAGGTGGTGATTTCCGGCATCAACCTGGGACGATGGGGGAGGGATTTGGCCTCAGACGTCAGACCTCGGCCGTCAGACTTCGGCCAAAGACCAACAACCAACGGCCAACGACCGGTTTTTGAAGACTTGGTACGAACCATTCTGTCCGAGACGGCGCTGGAAAAGTTACGGATCAGTTCGGTCGAACCCATGGACTGGAGTGACGAACTGATCGCAATGATGTCTCAGTCCCCGCGCATTGCCAAGCACGCGCACGTGCCCCTGCAGTCCGGCAGCGACGCCGTGCTTCGCCGGATGCATCGCAAATACCGTCCCTGGCACTATCGCGAGAAGATCGAGAAGATCCACGCTGCCATGCCCACGGCGGCCATCGGCGCGGACGTGATGGTGGGATTTCCCGGCGAGTCCGAAGCCGAATTCGAGGAAACGCGCGCCTTGGTGGAAGATCTTCCCTTCACCTACCTGCACGTCTTCACTTACTCCGCGCGGCCCGGAACACCGGCGGCATCGATGGACAAACAGGTTCCCGCGCACATGGCCCGCGAACGCAGCCGCGTTCTGCGCGATCTCATCGCGGAAAAGAAAATGGCCTTCATGAATAGATTTATCGGCAGGCCGGTTGAAGTCATTACCCTGAACACTTTCGGGAGCGATCAAGAAGGGAAATATACCGAAGGACTCACCGACAACTACCTGCCGGTACGCCTGCATGGAAATCATCCTCCCAACCGCTGGCTTCCGGTAACGGTCGAGAAAATATCAGACGGGCGCTTTGCTCGGAATCGCCAGTTAGGGACAGGCATTCCGCCAGGGCGTTATTTTTTCGCGGTCAGACGGTCTGCAATCTTGTCGTACTTGCTTTGCGGCAGAATGTGGCGAGTGACCAGTTCGCTCGGATCGTTGTAAGGGCGCCCCGCGATTTCTCGATCAGCCTCAGCCCCGGTCACACCCGGCAAACTGATCAACTGCTCCCGGGTCGCGGTGTTCACGTCGAGCGGCTTGTCGCGACTCCAACCTTCACGTACGCCTGCTGCCACGGCTTTGGCATCAACCTTCAGTTCCGCCGTCGCGCGGGCGGTCTTCTCTTTCAGTTCTTCAGGACTCTGGTTCCGAGTGCAGGCTGCCAGTCCGCCTAGCAGGACGATCGCGGCGGCGAATATCTCTCGAGGAAAGCGCATGTCTTTCACCTCGCGTCTTGGATGAATTTCGCCCTCCTGCGGTTGGCTGGATAGAGGAAGTGTAGGGCGGACACTCCTGTCCGCCGCTTTTGACTTTGAGTGTTGGGCCACGGTCGTTCCAAGGTTCGGATTCGTTCGCAGAAGCCAAGTCAAATGCAGAATCCAAGTCAAAAGCGGCGGACAGGAGTGTCCGCCCCACACCCTCATCGTCGCCCGAAGACTTCCTTCAGCAGGTTCGTAGTCTGCGCCGCCGGATCCTGGCGGATCTTGCGCTCTTCCTGGCCCAGTTCGAAGAAGAGCCCATCGAGCGCCTTGGATACCACGTAATGGCTGATATCGAGGTCCTGATTTTTGGCGAAGGGAAGATTCTTGTACTGCGAAACCAGCGAGTTGTATTGCTGGGTGACGCCGTTCTTGGGCCATCGTCTTCTCCACCACCGGACGGAACGCTGCCGTAAGCTGCGGCGTGGTCTTCTCCTTGAAATAGTTGGTGGCAGCGGTGTCGCCGCCGGAGAGAATTCTGCGCGCATCGTCGAAACTCATGGCGGTGATGGCGTCGATGAAGATTTTTCGCGCTGCGGGAGCGGCGGCCTCGGCGGCCCGATTCATGCTTAGAACAAAATCATCCACCTTGGGTCCGTAGCCCACCATGCGCAGACCTTTTTCCAGCGTCCGCAGATTGCTCGGCATCAGAATCTTGATATCGGGATTGCTGAAATAGCCGTTCGGCCGCCCGGTCAGCTTCACCGCCTGCTCCGCGCCGATCTGCAGGGCCTGTTTCAGACCCGAGGAGATTTTGGTGTCACTCAGGTTCGACGTGCCCAGCCCGAGGCGTCTTGCAATTTCGCCAACCTGCGCCACGGACAGCGTGGTGATCAACAACAGGCTCACACCCAACAGTTGGCTACGCTTCATTTTTGTGCTCCCTTAATTCCATTCAATAGAACCCTGTACTCACCGACCTGCAAAGAAAATTTCTCATCAGGCTACCCGGCACCGGGTTTTCGCACCTAAGCTTCCGACGTTGCACGCGATCGCCGTGTTGCGATTTAACTCTAAGAGGAGCCATCATGGGAAACGAAAACGAAAAGAACCAGCAGAACCCGGGCAGCAACAGAACAATCCTGGAAACCAAGTCGACCCTAACCGGAAAAATCCGTCACAGAGCGGAGAGAATGTCTACAACCCGCAGGATCCGACCTCGAAGAAGCCTGGCCAGGACAGCGGCACGACCGATCGTCCGGACCGTGAAGGGTCTGAAGATGTTGAAAAGCGCCGCGCATCCTAACCGGGATCGCGGACAGCGGACACAAGCCACGGCAAACTGCCGTGGCTTTTCCGTTAGGGGGCGGCGCCGCCTTTCGGCCGAGCGGCGCGACGCCGACGCGACTCGTAGCCGCCACGACGCGCGACGATTGCCATGCTATAATTTTTTCCTGTTTCATTTGCCTGGGTTAGCCGACGGAGGGTTGTATCGATAAACGCTTTATCCGCACAAACGAACGCATTCGGGCGCGGGAAATCCGCGTGATTGACGACGAAGGCCAGCAGATCGGCATTTTGACTCCCTACGATGCGCTCAAGATGGCCCGCGAGAAAAACCTGGATCTGGTAGAGATTTCGCCCACCGCGACTCCTCCCGTATGCCGAATCATGGACTATGGGAAATTCCTGTACCAGCAGGAAAAGAAGGAACGCGAGGCCAAGAAGCACCAGAAGGTAATCGTCGTCAAGGAAGTAAAGTTCCGCATTAACGTGGACGACCACGATTACCAGACCAAGAAGAACCACGTGCTGCGCTTCCTGGACGAGGGCGACAAGGTCAAGGCGACGATCTTCTTCCGCGGACGAGAGATGACGCGCACCAATCTGGGACGCGAAATCCTGGAACGGCTGATCAAAGATATCGCCGACAAGGGCATCGTGGAGTTCCGGCCGCGACAGGAAGGCAACACGCTGCACGCCATCCTGGCGCCGAAAAAAGATGCCGGACAGAAACAGCCCGCGCAGTCACAACCGGCCCCAGGCCGGGTGAATCAAGCTTAAGAGAAAAGCAATTGGCAATTAGCACTTGGCATTTGGCCAACTACAGGCAAATGCCGGTGTAGCAAAGTGCCAATTGCTAATTGCCAATCGCTGTACTGAGGATTTATGCCGAAGCTAAAAACACACAAAGGCGCCGCCAAGCGCTTCAAGAAGACTGCCACTGGCAAGGTCAAGCGCCATCATTCGCATTTGCGCCACATGCTGACCTCCAAGAACAAGAAACGTAAGGGCAAGCTGAGCCAGGCCGTCCTGGTAAGCGATGCCGATACACCCAAGATCAAGCGAATGATTCCGTACTAGAAGTTGTGTGTTGGGTGGCGCGGGCGACCTCGCCCGCGTGCAGGGCTGCAAATGAGCTACTAGCGGCCCGGGCGTGTGAAGAGGCAATCAGACCTTCAAGTCTCCTACCTCCAGCCGCCGTAATCTGAAATTAAAAAGGAGCTACTCATGCCTCGCGTAAAACGGGGAACCAAACGGCGCGCCAAGCGCAAAAAAATACTCGACCGCGCCAGCGGCTATTTCCTCACAAAATCCAAACTCTACCGGTCCGCCAAAGAAGCCGTCGAACGCGGTCTTAAGTTCGCCTACTCGGGACGCAAACAGAAAAAGCGTCAGTACCGGTCTCTGTGGATCGTGCGCATCGGCGCCGCCGCCAAGTTGAACGGGATGAGCTATAACCAGTTCATCCACGGCCTCAAGGTGGGTGGAGTGGAACTGGATCGCAAGATCCTGGCCGACCTGGCGGTGAACGATCCCGGAGCGTTTAAGAGCCTCGCCGAGCAGGCGAAGGGCGCTCTCGGCGGGGCCGCGTAACACCAGCCTTCTAGCTCCTGGCTTCCAGCTCTTAGCTCCTAACGCGGGGGGATGTCCGGTCGCGGAGAGGTTTCGGGAGGGCACGACTTCAGTCGTGCCCAGTCGCCCAGGCCTGGCTTTAGCCGCTGGGGTTCGCTGTTCATCCCGCCAACTGTTTCAGAACCGGGACAACTTCGAGAGAACAAGTGGCTATGTACTCCGTTCCCTAAACTGAAGAGCTTCACCGCGGCCGCGCTGGACAAAGCCGTCGAGAAGCTCCTCGCGGCATTGAAGCAGGAAGCGGCAGCTGTCAAGTCCGAAGCCGACTGGAAAACCTTCCGCGACCGCTGGATGGCCCGCAAGAACGGCGTGCTCACAGAGATCAACGATCTCTGGCTCAAGGCCGCGCCGAAAGAAGCTAAACGCGAGGTGGGGCAGCGGGTCAATCAGCTGAAGGCGTTAGTCGAAGAAGCGGTAGCTAAAGCAGAGGACTTACAAGCTCACGGCTCCACCGCGGCTACTGCTAAAGCCTCGGCTGACGCTCTCGACATCACGCTCCCGGGCAACCGCCGCCATCTCGGCTCGGAACATCCCGTGATCAAGACGATGAACGAGATCGTCTCCGTCTTCCGCAACCTCGGCTACTCGGTCCAAGAAGGGCCGGTGATCGAGACCGACTACTACAACTTCGAGGCGCTGAATTTTCCGCCTAACCATCCGGCGCGCGATACCCAGGACACTCTGTTCATCGCCAATCAGGAATCGAAGCCGCAGCGTGATCGACTGCTGCTGCGTACCCACACTTCGCCGGTGCAGATTCGCACCATGGAGAAGATGAAGCCGCCGGTGAGGATTGTGATTCCCGGCAAAGTGCATCGCAACGATCCTCCAGACGCCAGCCACTCTCCTATGTTTCATCAGGTCGAAGGGCTGGCGGTCGATACGAACATTACGTTCTGCGATTTGAAGGGAACGCTCGACCACGCCATGAAGGCTCTGTTCGGATCGAGCGTGAAGACCAGTTTCCGCCCGTCGTTCTTCCCGTTCACCGAGCCCAGCGCGGAAATGATGGTGTCGTGTTTTATCTGCGGAGGCAGCGGCAAACGCGGCTCCGAACCGTGCCGTCCCTGCAAGCAGACGGGATGGATCGAAATTCTCGGCTGCGGCATGGTCGACCCGAACGTGTACGGATTTGTGGATTACGATCCCAAAAAAGTCAGCGGCTTTGCCTTCGGCATGGGTGCAGACAGAATCGCCATTCTGAAATACGGTGTCGACGACATTCAGTTGTTCTTCAACGGGGATGTAAGGTTCCTGGAACAGTTTGGATAAAAGCTCTTAGCTGTTAGCTCTTAGCTTTTAGCAAAGAGCAAAATGCCTGAACTGTGGGCTAGAAGCTAAAGGCCAAGAGCTAAAAGCTAAAAGCTTCCTCATGAAACTTTCTCCTGCATGGCTGCGTGAGTTCGTGGACGCCAAGGTGGACGACCGCCGCCTGGCGCACGACCTCACTTCGGTTGGAATTGCAGTCGAGAGTATCAGCGGCGAAGGCAAGAATGCCGTCTTCGAAATGGAGATTGGCACCAATCGCCCTGATGCCATGAACCACTACGGCGTCGCGCGCGAAGCGGCGGTCATTTACAACCTGCCGCTGCATGCGTTCGACACCAAACTGCCGGCGACATCGGGCAAGCCGGAGTTCATTGTCGAAATCGCTGACAAGGCCGGCTGCGCCCGTTACACCTCTCGCATCATTCGAGATGTCAGTATCAAACCATCTTCGGAAGCGATTGCGAAGCGGCTCGCTGCTAGTCGATCAGCGGCCCATCAACAACGCCGCCGACGCTACCAACTACACGCTGTGGGAGATGGGGCATCCCACGCACGTCTTTGATCTCGACCTGCTCGAGGGCGGTAAGATTCTGGTGCGGCGGGCGTTCACCGGCGAAACTCTGAAGACGCTGGACGGAGTGGAGCGCAAGCTTACGCCGGAAGATCTGGTCATCGCCGACGGCTGTGAAACCGGTCGCGCTGGCCGGAGTCATGGGCGGATTCGACACCATGATTACGGACAAGACGCGCAATATTCTGATCGAAGCCGCGTGGTTCGATCCCGCAACTGTCCGCAAGAGTGCGCGCCGGCACGGACTGCACACCGATGCGTCGCATCGCTTCGAACGCGGCGCCGACTATGAGGCCACGACCAAGGCCTGCGACCGGGTAGCTGCACTCATTCTCGAATCGGCCGGAGGCAAACTGGACGGCGCTCGCGATCGACACGGTCGCGCGGCAAGTGGACCTGGCTCCCGTCGCTCTGCATCTTTCCGAAGTTCACCGCATTCTCGGCGAGAAGCTTGAGACCAACGAAATTTTCCGCATTCTTGCAGCAACTGGGCTTCGAGCTGATGCCGGAAAGAGGCGGTGACCCGGATTTCACCGTCCACATTCCGAGCTGGCGCCTGGATGTGGAACGCGAGATTGATCTGGTCGAAGAGATCGCGCGCCTGCACGGCTTCGACAAATTCGCCAATACGCTGCCCGCGTATGCCGGCGCCGTGGTGGAAGCCCCCGACGCTGAAAAAGACAACAAGCTTCGCAGCGCGCTGCTGGCACTGGGTTACGACGAAGCGGTGTCGCTGACCTTCATCTCGCATGAAGATGCCGAAACATTTTCGTCGGCGCGAGTGATTGAGCTGGCGAATCCGCAGAGCGAAGAGGCATCGGTGATGCGCAGTTCGCTGGTGCCCGGCATGCTCAACATGCTGGCCTACAACCTCAATCGTGGTGCGAACAACGTGCGCCTGTTCGAAGCGGGCAGTGTCTTCGAAGCGAGCGGGGACCGCGACGGCCGAGCCCAAGCGCATCTGCATGGGCGCCACCTCCCCACCCTTGCAAAAAACGCAAGGATGGGGCACCCATGACGGAGGGTTTTTCGATCTGAAGGGCGATGTGGAGAACTTGCTGCACGCCTTTCAGCATCGGATCGTTGCAGTACGATGCGCAAACTGCGGACTACTACTACCCCGGGCACTCGGCGCGCGCCCTGATGGATGGCGCTCTGGTGGCTCAGTTTGGACAGCTCCATCCCGACATTGCCGCCGCCCGCAAACTGCGTCAGAGTGTCTTCATTGCTGAAGTCTATCTCGACCGGCTTTACCAACAAGGATTGCGTGTGGTCCGTTACCAGCCTTTGCCGCGCTATCCGGCGGTGGAACGCGATTTTTCATTTGTCTTTGACGACGGAGTGACGCTTCGAAAAGATTCAGCACGCTGTCGTCGGGCTCGCCCTGTCGGAATTGCGCAGCTTTGTTCCGGCAGAGATTTTCCGCGGGGGCAACGTTCCCGCGGGCAAGTATTCGCTGCTTCTGCGCGCCCGTTTTCAGTCCGCCGAGCGCACGCTGCGGGAAGATGAAGTGGCCGAAGTGGTCGGCGCAAATCATCAAGGCGCTGGAAGGTTTGGGCGGAAAGCTGCGCGCGTAGGGCTCGCCGAAAAACTTGTCATCCTGAGCGGAGCATTGCATTTCGCTCGCGAAATGCAATGTGGAGTCGAAGGACCCCTATCATCTTGATAGACGCCGGCGTCGAAGGTACTGCTGCCTACAGCGCACAGTGCAGCCTATAGGGGTCCTTCGACTGCGCGACTGCTTCGCGAAGCGAAGCAGCCACTCCGCTCAGGATGACAGACCGCGTGTATTTCAGGCTAGTACACTGTTAGCGTGCGTTTCCGCCTCGGTCTGATTGTGGCTTTCGTTGTAGTGACCATTCTCGCTGCAACCGCCGCTCCTCCGTCCCCAGAAACGACAACTCCTACTTTCTACAAAGACATTCTTCCCCTGCTCCAAAACCACTGCCAGAGTTGCCACCGCCCCGGCGAAGTCGCTCCCATGCCGCTGGTGACGTACGAGCAGACCCGGTCATGGGCGTCCGCTATCGCAAGCTCAGTCCAGAGTGGAATGATGCCGCCGTGGTTTGCCGATCCGCGATTCGGACACTTCTCCAACGATCCTTCGCTTACCCCTCAACAGATCGCAACTCTGGTGGCGTGGGCTCGTCAGCCGGAAGCTCCAGCCGGCGATCCGCATGACGCGCCCGCTCCGCCCCAGTGGGTCGACGGGTGGAACATCGCCAAGCCCGACATTGTTCTACCGATGCCCAAGCCGGTCACGATTCCGGCCGACGGCGACGTGGAATACACCTACGAAATCGTGCCCACGCATTTCACCGAAGACAAATGGATACAGATGGCGGAGGTCCATCCTTCCAGCCCGCAGTATGTGCATCATGCCGTGGTCTACATCCGGCCGCCGGATTCGGATTGGTTGCGGCACGCGCCGATCGGCGTGCCATTCACGGCCTCGACGCTCAGCGATCCGCAGGAGCGTCTGGAAGCGCACGGAACTACCAGCGACTTGTTGCTGGTGTACGCGCCCGGCAGCTCACCGGACCGCTGGCCCGAGGGCATGGCAAAATTTGTTCCAGCCGGATCGGACCTGGTTTTCCAGATCCACTACACCACGAACGGCAAGGCGGGCAACGACCGGACAAGCATCGGTTTGGTATTCGCCAAGGCCCCACCGCAGCAGCGCGTCATCACTCTGCAGCTCAACGATCACGCATTCATCATTCCTCCCGGCGCTGACGACTTCCGTGTCGAAGTGCAGGGCACGTTGCCCCATGACTGCACTCTGCTCAGTCTGTTTCCTCACATGCATCTGCGCGGGAAACGTTTCGAGTACGACATCGTTCGTCCGGATGGCTCGATCGAGCCGCTGTTGCGCGTGAACTATCACTTTCACTGGCAGTTGAGTTACCGATTGGCCGAGCCGGTCTTGCTGAAGGCCGGCACGAAGCTGCGGGCCGTGGCCTGGTATGACAACTCGCGCAACAATCCGCACAATCCTGATCCTAATGCGACGGTGACCTGGGGCGACCAGACTTATCAGGAGATGATGGTCGGATTTTTCGACGTGGCGGTGCCGGCGGAGATGGACAAAGAAAAATTCTTCATGCGCGGCCAATGATCCGACATTTCTAGCTGATTTTAGGTAGTGGTGCAGTTTGCGTAGGAACGGGCCCCAATCCCTTGTCATTCCGAAGCCGGTTTTATCGGCGAGGAATCTGCTTGCTGCCAGCCAGTGCAACAGCAGATTCCTCGCGCGGCGAAGCCGCGCTTCGGAATGACAACTCCTTTGGAATTTCAAACTGCACCTCTACTCGAAAAATACGACTCCTCGCCGCCAGCCCGAAGATGGTAAGCACGAATCGATTCTTACTCAAATCGAGATTAGCGATCCTATTTCGCATGATCTCTACATTTGCGTGCCGAAAGAAAGAGTGTGCCAGGTCGAGTTCTTTTCTGCTCCGAGGTTCGTCCCCCCGGCGCCAGCGACCACTTCTAATTCCCCCAACAATCCAGCCGGCACTCCCAGCCGGGAGAACCTGGGCACGCAATTTCTCGGAGGCCTGGAAACTTTTGGTACGCGGGAGACATTAGTCATCGAAGCCGGACTGATCGGCAACGACACTGCGATTCAAACCACTCGGGAGTATTGGTACTCACCGAAGCTGGGAGTAAATCTATCCAGCAAACTTCAAGATCCGCGGATCGGCACCCAGGATTTTGAAGTATCCGACGTCGTTTTGGGCGAACCCGACGCGAAACTCTTCAAATTGCCGCCGAATTCGAAGTTGATTGATCTCAGGGACCCTGCACAATCTTCTTCCCCCAACTGATTGACCGGACCTCGGACATCGGGCGTCAGACCTCGGCAAGAACTTCCTGACGTCCGAGGTCCGATGTCCGATCTTTGTGCTAGGCTCGTTTTATGGCAGAAACACGCCATCCAACAGAAATCTTTTCTCAGCCACAAGGTCGCGCACTTCACCGAATCTGTGATTCGCGAGATGACGCGTCAGGCCATGCTGCATGGCGCCGTGAACCTGTCCCAGGGCTTTCCCGACTTTCCTGCCCCGGCCGAGATAAAACGTGCGGCGCAGGACGCGATTGCGGCCGACGTCAATCAGTACGCCATCACCTGGGGAGCGAAGAACCTGCGCAATGCCATTGCTCGGCAGATGCAGGTGTGGCAGGGCATCGCGGTTGATCCCGAACGCGAGATCACGGTTTGTTGCGGTTCCACCGAAACCATCGTCTCGACGATGCTGGCCGTGTGCAACGCCGGCGACGAGGTCATCATCTTCGAACCGTTCTACGAAAACTATGGGCCGGACTCGATCATCTCCGGGGCCAAGCCGCGATTTGTGAAGCTGCGCCCGCCCGATAACTCCGGATGGTGAATGGACATTCGATGAGCGCGAGCTGCGGGCGGCGTTTCACAATCACACCAAAGCGATCGTCGTAAACACGCCGAACAATCCCACCGGCAAGGTTTTTACCCGAACCGAACTCGAACTGATCCGCGACCTGTGCGTGGAATTCAACGTCCTCGCCATCACGGACGAAATCTACGAACACATTCTTTACGACGGCGCCCGGCACATTTCGATAGCGGCGCTCGAAGGCATGCGCGAGCGCACGATCACCATCAACGGTTTATCGAAGACGTACGCCGTGACCGGTTGGCGCGTGGGATGGGCCGTGGCCCCGCCCATGATCACGGATGCGATTCGCAAGGTGCACGATTTCCTGACCGTGGGCGCGCCGGCGCCGCTTGCAGGAGGCGGGAGCAGCCGCACTCGGTTTGCCTGCAACCTACTACCAGGGATTGGCCGAGGGATATCGCAAGCGGCGCGACCGGCTGATGCCTGTGTTGGAGGAGGTTGGCTTCCGCTGCTTTCGTCCGCGCGGCGCCTATTACGTCATGACCGACATTCGCAACTTTGGCTTCGCCAATGATGTCGAGTTTACGAAATATCTGGTGAAAGACATTGGCGTGGCGACGGTGCCGGGATCGAGCTTCTACAACGATCCGCGGGACGGTGCGCAGCAGATTCGGTTTCGCATTCTGCAAACGCGATGAGACGCTGGATGAGGCCGCAAAGCGTTTGCGGAAATTGAAGCTGCGGAAATAGATTCGGGCGTTGTGAGGGCGGGACGCCCTCACGACAGGGGCTGAGCTTGCCCTGAGCGCAGTCGAAGGGCCGGCGCTACGAAAATCGGGGCCCGGTGCTACTACCAACCTGCAAGTCCCCTCCAAGCATCTGATTGATTCACAGGTTTCTGCGGTATACTGCGCTCAAGTTCTCAATTTCTCTTGAGGAAGTGGTGGCAACCATGTCGGTGAGAATGGCTGAAGGGGTATCTGCCCAGGTTCCGGCTGACGATTTTCAGGCGCTCGAAGAGAAAGTCTATCGCACCATTGAGTTGTACAAGTCGGCGCGGGAGGCCCGGTCGGTCTGCGGAGCGGGATGCGCAGCGTCTGCGCCAGCAGTTGGAAGAGCGCGAAGAAGAATTGGATAGTCTGCGCCGCGAGATGGTGCGTCTGCGCAAGGAACGGGAAGAGATCCGCGGCCGGGTGGAGAAGATGCTGGGTCAGATCGAATCCATTTCCGAGGAACAAGCGGTCAGCTGATCCGGCCGGTTCTCCGTCCTGAGGAGAAAAACGTATGGCAACTGCCACGAAACACGCCGCGATCAAAGACACCGGCAACAATCCTGTCCGGGTGGAGATTTTCGACCAACCCTACAATCTCCGCGGCTCCGACGCAGAATACATTCTCAAGCTGGCTGAGTACGTGGACGGCAAGATGCGCGCCGTGGCCGAACAGACCCATACGGTGGACACCGCACGCCTGGCCGTGCTGGCAGCGCTGAATATTGCCGACGAGTATCATCTGGTGAAACGCAACCAGGACGCGGGATCGGGCGACTACCTGCGCCGCGCGCAACATCTTTCGAGCGCGCTCGATGAAGTGCTGGGAGAAAAACGCAAAGCAGGCTAACGCTTGTGTGTGGGGCAGACACTCCTGTCTGCCGCTTTTGACTTTTTGTCTTCAGAAGTCTTGTCCCCCAAAAAACTTCGTGCAGAGCTGCGCTCCGCCGGACGCCGAGGGCGGCTGTCCCCACGTGGTCTGTGGCTTGTTAATTTCTCCGCTTACGAAAGTCGCTGGCAAGCGGATTGCCAACTTTTTACGCCCTGCCTATTGCCAATGCAGGGATCTTTACCCTAGCATCCTGACTGAAAGCCGACCTGCCGGGTTGGTGATGGCGGTAACCGATTTTTGAACCAATGCTGAATGAACGGGAGCTCGACTCGAACTAGGATCCGGTGTGCAGCGCTCCGCCATGCGGAGATGCCTAATGGGTCTCGGCGGGCACCCAACGTCTACCGACGGGTTCATTCTCGGCCCGTCACACGGCACAGTGGGTCGGCTTCTCACCTCTCAGGCACTTTCTCTGCCTGCTCCTGCTAAACTTGAGCTGGAACAAAATCGTCCGGCAACGCATCTACTCTTACTAGTGTTTCCTCAAATTTTTCATATCGGCAAGTTCTTCCTTCCCACCTACGGGCTGCTGGTTTCCACCGGCGTGCTGCTCGGTTTGTGGATCAGCGTGCGCAACTCCAGCAAGCAGGGGATCAATCCGGACGATGCCTGGAACCTGGGTGTTCTGGTCGTTCTGTGCGGCATCATCGGCGCCAAGATTCTATACATCGTCAACGACTGGAGTTATTACTCGGCCCATCCCGGCGACATCTTCAGCTGGTCCACCATGCAGGCGGGAGGCGTTTTCTCCGGAGGTCTGATAGGCGCATCCGTCGCCGCGGTCTGGTACATCCGGCAAGCATCGCATGCCGGCGCTGGCCACCTGGGACGCGTTCGCGCCGGGCCTCGCTTTGGGACACGCCATCGGTCGCGTGGGATGCTTCGCCGCGGGCTGTTGCTATGGCAAGCCTACGAATCACTTCTGGGGCGTGACCTTCACCAACCCGATCGCGAATCAGAATTCCTACACACCGCTGGGGATACCACTCGAGCCGACGCAGCTCTTCGAAGCCGCGGTCGAGCTGGCGAATTTTTTCATCCTGATGTGGATCTTCAAACGCAAGAAGTTCGATGGACAGGTGCTGGCGGCCTATTTCATTCTGTACGGCATCGCACGTTACTTTCTTGGAATTCATCCGCGATGATCCTGGGCGCGGCGAGGTTTTCGGCGGCGTCATGACCGGGACCCAGTTGATCTCGATTGGGCTGGTGATTACGGGCGGATTGATCTGGTGGTTGAAGTCGTCGTCGGCAAGACCGGTTCCGGCGCACGCGCAGCGTTAAGACAAGAATCTTTCGTCCCCTTCTGGGGACTAGCGCGGGCGGGGCGCCCGCGCCACACATGCCTCCACTTTTAATTTCCGCAACAGAACAAGATGCCGGCAAACGGCTGGACCAGTTTCTGGTGGCCCATCTGCCGGAAACCAGCCGCGCCCGGGTGCAGCAACTCATCGCGCAAGAACTGGTCCTGGTCAACGACTCGGTCGCGCGGGCGTCTTTGCGCCTGCGCGGGGGCGAGCAAATCTCTGTTCTCGGATCGGCTGTACAGCCGCCCCTGCGGGCGATGGCGGAAAACATCCCGCTGGACATTGTGTTCGAAGATGCCGAGCTTGCCGTAGTGAACAAAGCGGCCGGCATGACGGTGCACGCCGGGGCGGGCGCAACCGAAGAAGACCGAAACCGGGGCACGCTGGTGAATGCGCTGCTGCATCACTTTGGCCAACTGTCATCCGTGGGCGGCGAACTGCGCCCCGGGATCGTGCATCGCCTGGATAAAGCCACCAGCGGACTGCTGGTGGTGGCGAAGAGCGACGAAGCACATCGCCGGCTGGCCAGCCAGTTCGTCCGGCGGCAGGTTAAGAAAAAATACATAGCGCTGGTGCATGGCTGGATGAAACAAGACCGCGGGACGATCAGCAGCAGCATCAGCCGTGACCGCGTGCGGCGAACTCGCATGACGACGCTGCGCTCGGGCGGGCGCGAAGCCATCACCCACTACACGGTCAAACGCAGGCTGGATTCGCCGTATGGAAAATTCACGCTGCTCGAGGTGAAGATCGACACCGGCCGCACCCATCAGATTCGAGTCCACCTGGCATCGCTTCGTCATCCGGTAGTGGGAGACACGCTGTACGGCGCCCCGCGCGAGATTCGCAGCAAAGCGGGCGGCCTCGCGCTTACCGCGAAATTTTCTGCATGCCGCGGCGCTTGCAGTTCCAGCACCCGCGTAGTGGCGAGCAGTTGTCCTTTGCGGCGCCCTTGCCTGCGGAACTCGCAGATTTCCTGCATTGCCTCGAACGGTGAGATTGTGTAGGGCGAACACTCTTATCCGCCGCTTTTGACTTTCCTTTTAGCTACCAAAAATCAAAGTCAAAGGCGGCGGACAAGAGTGTCCCCACACGTAACTTCTTCTCGAAAAGAGTTGAGGCTATAATTGAGGCCTCATGAAGTTCCGCGGCATCGTCTTATTGGTGGGCAGCATTTTGCTTGCGGCAGTGGCCCTTGCCCAGAACTCCGGGCTCGGACGAACTGCCATCCGCGCCCTCGGCGGTTCAGCAGGAACGCAGTAAGCCCAAGCCGCCGCCTCCTGCGCCGCCGCCCGCGAGCGCGCAACCGCAAACTTCGACCACAGCCGCAGAAGGCGAGCCTCAATCTACCTCCGCTCCAGCAGAACCGCCCGCTGCGAAAGCAGGGGCCGCACAAGCGAACCCTCCGGCCGGAAGCCAGCAGCCGCAGGACTCCATTCCGCCCAACGACCCCACCGCCACGATCACCAAGACGGTCAACGAAGTGAACGTCGTGTTCACCGTCACCGACCGGCATGGCCGCTACGTGAAGAACCTGGCGAAGACCGATTTTTCCGTTCTCGACGACAGCAAACCGTCCGGCCAGATCCGTAGTTTTCACGCGAGACCGATTTGCCGCTTCAAGTTGGTCTCATGGTGGATGCCAGCAACTCGGTGCGCGACCGCTTCAAGTTCGAGCAGGAGTCGGCGATTGAGTTTCTCAACCAGACGGTGCGGCCTCGATACGACAAAGCGTTCATCGTCGGTTTCGATGTCACCCCCGAGGTCACGCAGGATTTCACCGACAATACCGAAGCGCTCTCGCGAGGCGTACGTGCGCTCCGGCCAGGCGGCGGCACGGCCATGTATGACGCGCTGTATTTTGCCTGCCGGGACAAGCTGCTGAAAGAACCACGCAACGGGCCGGTGCGCCGGGCGATCATCCTGCTCAGCGATGGTGACGACAATATGAGCCACGTCACGCGCGAAGAAGCCATCGAGATGGCGCTGCGCGCGGAAGTGATCGTCTACAGCATCAGCACCAATATCACGGGGGGCGCCCGGCATAGCGGGGACAGAGTGCTGGAGCGCATCGCCGACGCCACCGGCGGACGCGCTTTCTTTCCTTTCCAACTTAACGACGTGGCCAACGCCTTTGTCGAAATCCAGGATGAACTGCGCAGCCAGTACGCGCTTTCCTACAATCCCTCCGACCTGCGGACCGACGGCCGTTACCACACCATCGAGATCCTGGCGCAAAACCACAAAGGCCTGCGCGTCCGCAGTCGACGTGGTTACTACGCGCCCACCCAGTAGGCCGCTGGCATGGCGGGCTACTCCGGCACTCCGCTGCCCAAAAAGCTCGGCCTCAAGCCACAATTTCGAGTCGCATTCTTTCAGCTGCCCAACGACGTAAAAGCGGAACTGAAAGAAGCTCTCTCCGATTGCGTACTGGTGAAAGATGGCAAGTCCGACCAACTCGACTTCGCCATGATCTTCGTCAAGAGCCAGGCGGACATGAGAGAACAGTTTCCGGCGTTTGCCCGCCGCCTCGCGCCGGCAGGAATGCTGTGGGTAAGCTGGCCAAAGAAAGCTTCCGGCATCGTCACAGACATCGGAGAGAACGACGTTATGAAAATCGGCCTGACGGCAGGTCTGGTGGATGTGAAAGTCTGCGCCGTAAACGAAGTCTGGTCGGGCCTTAAATTCGTGATCCGGGTGAAAGACCGAATAAAGCCCCTCGCGCCATAGAGTAGGTTCCGAACGCGAGGGTGCCCCATCCTATTTCGCGCCTTCTGCAAAATAGGGTGGGTGCGGACAGCGCCCCCAGGCCGACGAAGATCGACACGCTCCCACCCTTTCGCACAAAACGCGAAAGGATGGGGCACCCCGTAAAGATCCTGATACACCGCAAACTTTGTCATTCCGAAGCGCGGCCTTTTCCGCGCGAGGAATCTGCTGGTGCGCTGCCGGCAACAAGCAGATTCCTCGCCGATACACCCGGCTTCGGAATGACAAGGGATAAAGGTGTGCATCCTTGGATGCGCCTCTACTTCTTCGTCCTGCATCTTTTTCGCCCCCTCGCCCGTATATCCGGGTAGCATGAACGCCCTAGCTTATTGCTTCGTGAATGTGATGGAAACCGAGGCCAGCGCAATCGCTCGCGGTCTCCGCCGGCGTGATCCGGACTTACTCGACCGTCTCATCGAGCAGTATCAGCATCGCCTGCTTCGATATTTGATCTACCTCTCAGGAAATCGTGAACTGGCGGAAGACCTCTTCCAGGAAACCTGGATTCGCGTGCTGGAACGCGGCCATCAGTACGACGGCCGGCACGAATTCAGCACTTGGCTTTATGCGGTGGCGAGGAACCTCACCATTGATTATTTGCGGAAGAAACATCCGGTCAGCCTGGACGGGTTGATGGACGACGAAGAGCACGCACCGCTCGAACCGGCCGACACCCGGCCCATGGCGTGGGAAGTGGTACAGCAGCAAGAGCAAGCCGAGCGCATCGGCGCGGCCCTGGTGGGCATCCCCGCGGAATATCGCGAGACCGTCGTGCTGCGTTTCCAGGAAGAAATGGCTTTGGACGAAATCGCCGCCGTGACCGGAGCGCCGCTGGGCACGGTGAAGTCGCGACTGTATCGCGGATTGAACATGCTGATGTCGAGGCTCAAGGGAGGGCAGGCATGATGCGAGACGTACATGAAGAATCACGACGATTGATCGCCCTGGGGGAAGGTCTCCCCGATGCCAAGCAAGCCTGGCTGCGGGCGCATCTCGATGAATGCGAGACCTGCCGTCACTATGCGGACGGGGTAAACGGATTGGTTCGAAGCTCTGCGTTCGCTGCCGATCGCCGCCGACGCCCGCCTGGTGCGCGCTACCCAGATGCGAGTGCGCTTCCATGCCAGCCGGCTTCGCGAGACCCGGGAACGCATGTGGCTGGTCGCGATGGCCTGCCTGGGCGTAGGCCTTTCCGCGACCCTCTCTGTCCCCTTTTTGTGGCGGCTATTTGCCTGGATGGGCGAGCGCGCTGGGGTTCCGGCGCTGGTCTGGCAAACCGGCTTCATGTTTTTCTTCATTGCGCCCGCGCTGGTGGTGAGTGTGCTGTTGCTGGCTCGCGGCACGCACTTCACGAACAACGGCGAGCAATCGCGGTAAGGGCAATAACAAGGCGGAGAAACTTATGCAGGTAAGAAACGAAACTCAAACCGGACTCGCTAGGGAAATCAAGGTCGTGCCGCTGTGGGCATGGGTGCTCGCCGGAATCGTATTCGTCGCCGCGCAGGTCTTCTTCAATGTCGTGATGGCTCGGCATTCGGGCGGGCCGCCGGCATGGGCAAGGCCATTGCTTGGACTAGCTGGCCGGCATTGGCGGCGTCTGCTATCTGCTGCTCATCGGCTACATAAACCGCGACGCGAAACGACGCGGGATGAGCCCTACGCTTTGGACGGTCATGGCCATCATTATTCCCAACGCTCTGGGCATCATTCTTTACTTCGTCCTGCGGCAACCGCGCAGCAGCGCATGCCCGCAGTGCGGCTATGCGGTGCAGACGGGATTCAACTTCTGCCCGCGCTGCAGCCACAAGCTGAGTCCGAACTGTCCGCAGTGCCAGCACGTGGTTGGCGTGAATGATGTCTACTGTCCGTACTGCGCAACTCCGCTGCGCAATCAGGCGGCCCCAGGTTCAATCTGATTGAACGCGAGGGTGCCCCATCCCAATTTCGCGCCTTTCGCGAAATTAGGGTGGGTGTTTTGATCTTTTACGAAATCCAAAACTCCAGGCGTCCGTGGCAGCCCACCCTTGCAAAGAACGCAAGGATGGTGCACCCCGATTCATTTTAAGGCCTACTGCCTTTCGCAGGAGGCTCGCTGGAAAGCATGATGAGCGCCTCCAACGTTCTCGCTCGCTGCTCATCGGTGAGAATCAAATATCGGTGGTTCCCAGTTGCAGACGGCTCGAAGTGCGAACTGCCGTCTGGCAGGACTGTGATCGTTCCGGACGCAGAAAGCGAGAAATATTTCCCGTCGGGACGAACCGCATAGAGCACTGCCGTCAGGTCCCATGTGGGGCGGTCGTAGGGCATCTTCATGTACGACCGATACGCTTCGGCAACGGGATGGTCCGGCACGTAGGCGAAATCGTGCTCGATGCTTGCCGCGGGAAACGGTAGAGCCATGCCGACTTCGAATCCGCTGACCACGATCGGCGTCGGCCAGTCGTGAAAAAGTTTTACTGCGGACGGCACATCTTTTGCGAGGTTGAACTCCGATTTTCCGGTGAGCAAAATTTCCGCCCATGACGGACAGTAATCGGACCTTCTTGCGGACCAGTGCAGGTCCATCATCCGGACTGGCCGCATCGGCCTTCGTTTCCAGCAAGCGGGCCAGGTTAGTGCTGAAACCGACCTGCACGATCACGACGCTCCCGTCCGCCTGTTTCGCCAGGGTCTGACGGAGCAGAGAGACTGCTTCCGGCGCCTGGGTGCCATCCAGAATTCGGTGAGGGTAGACGAATGTGCCGTCCGCCCGTCGCCTCTCGCTGGGAACCTGGATCATCGGACTCGACTCCGGCGTTTTCCCGTTTCGCACCATGCCGATCGGGATTTCAGGACGCCCGTAAAACGTATTCACCACGTCCACGTAGGGCGCGGCAAACTTATTGTCCTTGGTGATGGTCACCGCGAGCAGGTTGATTTCGTGTCGGTCCTGGAAAGCTGTGAAGCATGGCAAGGGCAAGCGCGTCATCGACATCATTGCCCATGTCGGTGTCGAAAATAATGCCGGTAGGATTTTGCGCGGAAACAACAGAAGAGAATGCGATCGTCAGAATGAAAACAAGAATGCCAATCTTCATGGATTCGTTTCTCCAGCATTAGACCCGAGGGTGCCCCATCCTATTTCGCGTTTTTGGCGAAATAGGGTGGGTGCTTTGATCTGCACGATCTCCAGGAATTCAGAGAATGCCCAAACTGCGGGCGTCCGTGGACATCCCACCCTTCGCACAAAACGCGAAGGATGGGGCACCCGGCTTTTAGTCTTTCTTTGGCACTGCGTAATATCCGCTGCGGGCCTGGATCTTGTAATCCTTCTTCGTGGTGTGGATTTCCACTTTGCGGAAGGTGCCGTCCAGTGCAGCGTTCGAGGGGGTATAGCCGATGTTGTACTGGCTGCGCAGTTCCTGCGCGATCTGGTCGAAGGCTTCTTTCAGCTTGTCCGCCTTGTTGCCTACATCAATGACGCGGCCTCCGGTCTCCGCCGCGAGCTTCTTCATTTCGCGATCGCCGGAGTATCCACCGAAACCGTAAAAGCCGCGATCGGCGATCAGCAGCACGTAGCAGATGGAATCGGCCTTCTGCGCGGCTTCGATCGCATCGTTGATCTTGAGTTGGCTGCCCTGATCTTCTCCGTCGGTGAGCAGGATCATGGCCTTGCGTCCGACTTCCTTGGCGAGCTGATCGTGGGCGGCGAGATAGACCGTGTCGTACAACACCGTTCCCTTGGGATTGGAACTGCACGGCAAGGGTCCGCCACCGGCTCCGGGAAGACCTCCGCAACTCGAAGGCGGCGCATTGATGCGGGCGCTGTTGAGGGCCTCGCGCAGGCGGCGTGATGAGTTGGTGAAATCCTGCAACAGGTTGGAATCGACGTCGAAGCTGATAACAAACGCCATGTCCTTGGGGCGCAGGATCTCGGCCAGGAAATTGGCCCCGACCTCTTGTTCCATCCCCAGCACACGCTGCTGGCTGCCGCTGGAATCGATCAGGATGCCGAGGGTCAGAGGCAGATCGGACTCGGCGGCGAAGTACTTGATGGTCTCAGGCTTGCCGTCTTCGAGGAGTTGGAAATCGCTCTTGGTCAGGCTGGGAATCAGCCCGCCTTTCTTGTCCTTGACGTTGAAAAAGAGCTGGACGACGTTGACGTTGACCTTCAGTGTGCCGACGGACTGGTCCCGCTCCTCGGGCTGGTTGTCCTGGTTCTGGCTGTCGGAATCTGGAGTGCCGGCAAGACGGGGAAGCGCCTGGCCAAAGGCCACGCTCCCAGTAAGGAGGCTGGCGACGGTTACGGCGGTCGCCAAAATGGGCACTGCAAACGCCTGCAACCTGCGGACAATCGGCATCCAGATATTCTCCCGCGACTTTTTGTTAGTCTATTCCATCAGGGTTAGATGCACGAAATTACGGGCTTCAGCATCCCAAATATTGGCAGCAGCCGGTCAGGCGAAGAGGTCACCCGTGTTTTCCATTGTTGGTAGAACGCAGATTGCCAGAACGACGATTGCCAGAAAGACGACTGGTAGAGTGCCGAAGGCCCTTGCGGCGGTGGTTGTAACCCTTTGCCTGTTTTCCGGGACCATGGCCGCCCAGCAGCAATCGAAGCAGGACATTCCGGATGCGCCCTCGGCCTCGCGCCCTTTCCCAGTGTTCCCCCGACCGGCAGCGGTCCGCCTGACCAGGGTCCGCCGGAGCAAGCGCCGCCCGACCAGCCCAAGCTGCCGGCGAACCAGGCGCCGCCCACCAGTTCCACTCCCGCGGACGATCCGGTTTATGCGCCCGGGGTCGCGCCGGTACCCATGAATGTCACGACTGTGCCTCCGGGCAGCGTCCCTGGGGAACGTGGTCCCGGCAGCGAAGAGCTGTACAAGATCGTGACTAACGTCAACCAGGTGCTGGTCCCGGTCATGGTAAAGGACGATTCCGGACGGCTGGTCAATGGGTTGTTATCCCGTGATTTCTCGGTTTTTGAGGACGGCAAGAAAGTTACCCTGAATTTCTTTACCACCGACCCGTTCGCACTGTCGGCGGCGGTCATTCTCGACACCGGAATGCCGGATGTGGCGCTGCAGAAGGTGAACCAGACCTTTGCCGCGCTGGAGGGAGCATTCAGTCAGTTCGATGAAGTCTCTCTCTACACCTACAGCACAAACGTAACCAAGGTGACCGACTTTGCGGCGGTAAACCGGAGACTGACCGCGGCGCTCGATGGCCTCAAAACCGTAACCGGCAGCAATAACGGGCCCCCGTAGTCAGCGGCCCGATGGGGCCGCAGGGGCCGATTATCAACGGCGTCCCGGTTGATGCCGGCGCTCCCCGCACCATCAATCCGCCCAAAGAACTTCACGTGCTGAATGATGCCCTGGTGGCCGCGGCTGTGGATCTGCGCAAGCGCGAACGGGCCCGCCGGAAAGTTATTTTTATTATTACGGACGGCCGCGAATACGGCAGCAACGCCAGCTACAAAGATACGCTCAAGGTCCTGCTGTCATACGGAATTCAGGTCTACGGCGTGGCTGTCGAAAGTTCGGCCATCCCGGTCTATGGGGCGTTGCAAAAGCTGCACGTACCGCTCACCGGCTCGCGATTGGGGTACAGTAACATCCTGCCGCAATATGCCAATGCCACGGGAGGCGAGATCTTCTCCGGCTTCTCCCGCGACGCCATCGAAACCACCTACGCACGCACTCTCGGCGACGCCCGCAATCAGTACACCCTGGGATATCTGACCCACTCCACACCCAGCAGCACCCACCGCGAAATCGATGTGCACGTAGCGCGCCCGGGCCTGTCGGTAACAGCAAAGGAAGGCTACTATCCGGTTGGATTGGCGCGCTGACCCGCAGGTTTGTTCCAAGCTCCCCGGACATTTCTCCCACCGTGGAAGAGCGGCCCTTCAGGGCCACGTTTCGGCGCTCTCCGCGACGGCCTTCAGGCCCAGTGGCACCACTGGGGCTGAAGCCCAACATTCTTCGGCGACACGACGCGGCGCTTGAAGCGCCGCTCTTCCACGGGACTATCAAGGCCTGGACCACTCAGAACATCAAACTCGCAGCACCCATCGTCCGGTCAATTCAAACTCTGCAATCTGAAATCTGCGTCTGCCATGTCCTGAACGGGACAGTGTTCCACAAGTAACCTGGGTAACCTGCCGTTGACACTCAGCCGTGTGATATAAAACCAGCAGTATCAAGCCCAAATTTTAGCCGGGGATAGGTTTGCGTCCGGGTGACGCCACCACCGGTTTCGAGGGAAGTCTTGAGTTTCATCAACTTCGCAGCTCGCGAGATCAACTGCAAGATCGTTTACTACGGCGCCGGGTTAGGCGGCAAAACAACGAATCTTCAGTTCATCTACCAGAAGACCGCCGAGCAGCAGAAGGGCAAGATGATCTCCCTGGCCACGGAGACCGAACGAACCCTGTTTTTCGACTTTCTACCGCTTGATTTGGGTTCGGTCCGAGGCTTCAAGACTCGTATCCACCTGTACACGGTTCCCGGGCAGGTTTTCTACGACGCCAGCCGCAAGCTGATTCTGCGCGGCGTGGATGGCATCGTCTTCGTGGCCGACTCGCAGGAAGAGCGCATGGACGCCAATGTCGAAGCCCTCGACAACCTCATGGCCAACCTCAAGGAACACGGCTATGACTTCAACAAGATTCCCTACGTGCTGCAGCTCAACAAGCGCGATCTGCCGAACGTACTTTCCGTGGACGCCCTGTCCAAGCAACTGCGCCGGAAGAACGAGCCCATGATTGAAGCCGTCGCCTTCCAGGGCCCCGGCGTGTTCGAGACCCTCAAAGAAATCGCAAGGCAAGTGCTCACCGACCTCAAGCAAGGCGGATAGGATTTTCAATGTAGGCGCGAGCGTCCCGCTCGTGCTCCTCAACTTGGCGCGGACCAAGGATTTGGCAAGTACCTGAGTTTAGAATCCCCAGCGAATTGTCATTCCGAAGCGCGGCTTTGTCGCGCGAGGAATCTGCTTTTTCGCCGCCGCAGCAAGCAGATTCCTCGCCGATAGAGCCGGCTTCGGAATGACAAGGATGAGGTTGTGTGGGTGAACATTGCGCATCACTGCCCGCGGCTGAATTGACTTTGCCTTTACATCCCGCCTAACATTGGCGACTCGTTATCAGACACATATGATCGGACAGACCATCTCGCACTATCGCATCGTGGACAAGCTGGGCGGCGGCGGGATGGGCGTGGTTTACAAAGCTGAAGACACTCAGCTCGGGCGCTTCGTTGCCCTGAAATTTCTTCCCGACGAACTTTCTCACGACCCGCAGGCTCTCGAACGCTTCCGGCGCGAAGCGCGCGCGGCTTCGGCTTTGAACCATCCCAACATCTGCACCATTTACGAAATCGGGCAGCACGAGAACCAGTCCTTCATCGCGATGGAGTTTCTGGAAGGCACCACGCTGAAACACCGCATTGCCTTCCGTCCCATCGAACTACGACTTCTCTTCAGCCTGGCCATCGAAATCGCGGACGCGCTCGAAGCGGCGCACTCGAAGAAGATTGTCCATCGCGATATCAAGCCCGCCAATGTTTTCGTCACCGAGCGCAGTCACGCCAAAATTCTCGACTTCGGACTGGCCAAAGTGGGCATAGATCACGGCAAGGTTCTGGAACCTACGGAAGCCACCGCAGCCGGAGTAGGAATTGAACATCTGACTTCCCCCGGCGCGGCCATCGGCACCGTGGCTTACATGAGCCCCGAGCAGGCCCTGGCCGAGGAACTGGATGCGCGCACCGATATTTTTTCTTTCGGAGTCGTGCTGTATGAAATGTGCACCGGGCGCCTTCCCTTCGAAGGCGGCACATCGGCGGCAATTTTCAATGCGATTCTAAACAAGGTTCCAACTTCGCCGGTGCGTTTGAATCCTGACCTCCCAGCGGAACTGGAACGCATCGTCAATAAGGCTTTGGAGAAGGACCGCGATCTCCGCTACCAGAGCGCGGCCGACATACGCGCCGACCTTAAACGGTTGCAGCGCGACTGGCATCCTTCGTCGCGGGACAGTCTTTAGGCCAAGCTTCACAAGGCCAGTCTCAGTCAGGCCAGGTTTCACAGGCACAATCGGTTTCCGGACAACAACAGGCCGCACCGGCTTCGGGATCGAGTCCCGCCGCGATCCCGGCAGCCGTCAGCGAGAGTCCGATAGCAGACGCTCCCGTCAAAGCGAAACGAGCCGAGCCTTGCCGTCCTTGGCGGAGTTGCGCTTCTGGCGGTGGCAGCGAGCAGCGTGGCGGGTTTTCTTGCAGGTGAGCGGGCCGCCACTCGGCCGGTGCCAACCTTTCGCGAGTTGAGTTTCCGGCGCGGCGCGCTGGTGGCCGCCCGGTTTGCTCCAGACCCGCGATCGGCGATTTACAGCGCCTCCTGGGAAGGCGCGCCTGAAACCGTCTTTATCAGTTCGGCGAATTCAACCGAATCCCGCGATCTCGGCCTGCCGGAAACGGAGGTGTTGGCCGTTTCCGCAGCCGGACAGATGGCTGTGCTGCGCCACTTCAGCGTAAGTGCCAATCACTTCACGCATCGCGGCACGCTGGCACAGGTTTCGATCGGCGCAGACGCCCCGCGCGACCTGCTCGACAACGTGGAAGCCGCGGACTGGGCGTCCGATGGAAACGCCCTTGCCGTAGTCCACGTGGTCAACAGCCTGAGTCGGGTCGAGTATCCGATCGGCAAAGTGCTTTATCAAACCTCCGGCTGGATCAGCGATCTACGCTTCTCTCCTAAAGGCGATCACATCGCGTTTATTGATCACAACCTGCTGGGAGACGATGGAGGCATAGTCAGCGCCGTCGATCTGAACGGCAAGAAGTCTGATTTGACCGAGCGCTGGGCCAGCGTGATGGGGGCCGCATGGTCGCCTTCCGGGGAAGAAATCTGGTTTACCGCCACCGCCACTGGTTTCAGCCGTTCCCTGCGCGGTGTCAGCTTATCGGGCAAGGGACGCGAACTCCTCAGCGCTCCAGGAACGCTGACTTTGCACGATGTCGGAGCAGACGGGCGCGCCTTAATTTCGCGAGATGCGTTGCGCGCCGGAGCCATCGGCCTGGCGCCCGGTGAAAGCAAGGAACGCGACCTGAGCTGGCAGGACTGGACCGTCCCCAACGACCTCTCCGACGACGGCAAACTCATGCTGTTCATCGAGGCGGGCGAAGCCGGCGGCGGCGACTACGCCGTGTTCACCCGCGATACCACCGGCACCTCCGCCGTGCGTTTAGGAGAAGGCTCGGCCAATGCGTTTTCTCCCGACGGCAAGTGGGCCCTGGTCTTGCGGCAGAACATGGTGCCTCCGGACTTCGTACTTCTACCCACTGGAGTGGGCCAGCAGCAGGCACTCTCGACAGGCAACGTGATTCCGTCCGGAGGGCAATTCTTTTCCGACTCCAAGCACCTGCTAATGGAAGGACACGAACCCGGTCATGCCGCGCGGCTCTATGTGACCAGTCTGGATGGCGGTCAGCCTCATCCCATTACTCCCGAGGGCTACAATCTCGGTCCTTATCCTCATTCGATCTCAGCCGATGGCAAACGCATCGCCACAGTGACGAGTGAGGGAATTGCTCTGGTTCTCGGTGGATGGCGGCGAGCCGCAACCGGTCCGCGGTTCCCAACCAGGTGAAACGCCGATTCGCTGGGCGAAAGACGGAAACTCATTGCTGGTTGGAAAGCGCGGAGAGACCTCGTGCTCGGTTTCGCGCCTCGACATCTCAACCGGCAACCGTACCCCGTGGAAAACGGTCGCCCCAGCTGACGTAGCCGGCGTCGTCGGCGTTGGCTGCCCTCGCGTCGCCGCTGACGAGCAGCACTACGTTTTCTCCTACACCCGCAACCTGTCGGATTTGTTTCTGGTCGAACACCTGAAGTAGATGGGGCAGGTAGGGTTTTTTGCGGCCTTCGCGCGAATTTCTTTGCGTCCTTTGCGGTTAAAGGTTCTCAAACTTCAGCGATGTTGACGCAAAAGGTCAAAAGCGGCGGACAAGAGTGTCCGCCCCACACACCGGGCGCTTAACGGAATGCGGGTATAATCTCGCCCATGGCGATGGCTTCTGGCACCAAGATTGGACCGTACGAAATAGTCTCCCTGATTGGTGCAGGTGGCATGGGCGAAGTGTACCGCGCTCGCGACTCACGCTTGCGACGGGAAGTGGCGATTAAAGTTCTGCCACCTTCGTTTGCCAAAGACACCGACCGGCTCCGCCGTTTTGAGCAGGAAGCGCGCATGGTCGGCGCGCTCAATCATCCCAACATCCTGGCCATCTTTGACGTCGGCGCCCAGGACGGCGTGCCCTATCTGGTCTCCGAACTTCTCGAAGGACAGAGCCTGCGCGATCACATGCAGGGCGGGCCCGTCCCCCAGCGCAAAGCGGTTGAATACGGCATGCAGATCGCGCGCGGTCTGGCCGCGGCGCACGAGAAGGGCGTCGTGCATCGCGACCTCAAGCCTGACAACATTTTTGTTCTGAATGACGGCCGCATCAAGATCCTCGACTTCGGTCTGGCCAAGCTGATGCAGGACGACGCTCTGACTTCGGCCCATCCTGACTTGCAGACCGTGGACCAGGAGCATCCCGCCACCACTCCCGGTCACGTGATGGGCACCGTCGGCTACATGGCGCCTGAACAGGTGCGCGGCCAGGGCGCCGACCATCGCTCCGACATTTTTGCTCTGGGCGCCATCCTCTACGAGATGCTGACCGGCAAGCGCGCGTTCAAGCGCGACTCCAGCGTGGAGACCATGAACGCCATCCTGAAGGAAGAGCCGCCTGAACTGGACGCGACGGTCCCCGGCCTCACTCCCGGCCTGGATCGCGTGGTCCGGCACTGCCTGGAGAAGAACCCGGTACAGCGCTTCCAGTCGGCAAGCGACATCGCGTTTGATCTGGAGACAATTTCCAGCCACTCCGGTACGGGCTCGCGTTTGAACGTCGTAGCGCAAGAGCGCAAGGGGAACTGGAAGCTGGCAGTAGGTGCTTTGCTGGTCGGGGCGGCGCTGGCAGCTACTTACTTTCTGGCCAGAAGAAGCGCACCGCCGGCTGCGCCGCGATTCCATCAGCTCACCTTCCAGCGGGGCACGATTTACGGCGCCAAGTTCGCTCCCGATGGCCAGAGCATCCTGTTCAGCGCCGCCTGGAATGGCGCGCCCAAGCCACAGATCTATACCACTCGAACCGACGCCTTGATGTCGCGTCCGATTGATTTGCCGGACAGCCAGGTCCTGGGTATTTCCTCCAAAGGAGAGATGGCGATCCGTCAGAAAACCGAGATCGGACTGGTTTCGCAAGGCATGCTCTCGGTGGTGCCCTTGACCGGCGGCGCGCCGCGCGAACTGCTGGCCGACGTATTGGATGCTTCGTGGAATCCGGCCGGAGATTCGCTGGCCGCAGTCCATGCGGTGGCTGGAGAAAACAGGCTGGAATATCCGATCGGCAAGACCGGTCGTCAGCACGAGCACAGGCAACATCACCGATGTAGCGATCTCTCCCGATGGGAAGCTGATCGCGTACTTCGATCATCCCAATGCGGGAGACACTCGCGGCTATGTGGCCGTAACCGATCTTGCAGGCAAGGCCCGGCGGCTGACCGGCGAGTGGAGCGACCTGACCGGCCTGGCCTGGTCACGCTCGGGAGACGAAGTCTGGTTCACGGGCAGCGATGCCGGCATCAACAGCGCCCTCTATGCCGTGGATCTCAACGGCAAGCAGCGCGACCTGCTGCATATCCCGGGACGATTGCACTTGTTCGACATCAGCAAGGATGGTCAGGTCCTGATCACCAACGAGGCCAGCCGTCTGGAAAATTACGGGCGGCACGCCGGCCAGGACAAAGACATAGATCTTTCCTGGTTCGATTGGACAATTGGACGTGCCATTTCTCATGACGGCCAGTGGGTCGTGCTGGAAGAAGATGGTGAAGGCGGCGGACCCGACTATTCGATTTTTGTGCGCAAGACTGACGGTTCCCCAGCCATTCGACTGGGCAGCGGCATGGGGCTGGATATTTCTCCAGACGCAAAGTGGGTGGCGTCCACCAGCGTCAAGCAGCCTGCGCCGACGATCCTACTGCCGACCGGCGCTGGACAACCGGTCACACTGGCCGACGGCCAGCTATTCCACTCGCAGCGGATGAGCTTCCTGCCCGACGGTAAGGGCGTGATCATGGTCGCGGCCGAGCCCGGCAAGTCTCCACGCACCTACATCCAGATGCTGGACGGCACACCTCCAAAGGCGTTTGGACCGGAGGATTTTCGTGGCGTAGATGTCTCGCCTGACGGAAAGAGTGTAGCGGGGCGGCGGCGCAACGATCGAACCACCTGGGTTCTTCCGATGTCGGGTAACTGATCCCGGGCAAGCTTTGCCGTCAGTGAAGCCTGGTGAGTTCGCTTCAGGCTGGACGGCGGACGGCCGTTCGATCTACGTCATGGATCCATCCACGATGCCCGCCAAGGTTTACGTGATGGACGTGAAAACAGGCCAACGCAAACTACACCACGAAAATGCCCCTGCCGACCCTTCAGGCGTGCCTCAAGCCGGCGGCGGCCTGGTTACTCCAGATGGAAAGTTCTACATGTACGACGTGCCACGCACGCTGTCTTACCTCTACGTGGTGGAAGGATTGAAGTAGCCCGCCTGCCCCTGCAGACCCATCGAATTCGGCATACGCAACGAACTACGGCAAGTGGCCGTGGATGACCAGGGGGAAGGGGCTGTCGTGTGTTTGACTCGGGAGCGCCGTGGCCCCTGATAGTCCCGTGAAAGAGCGGCGCTTTCAGCGCCGCGTTTCCGTCGAACAAAGATTTGGGCTTTAGCCCCAGTGGCGCCACGGAGCCTAAAGGCCGTTCGCGGATGGCGTCAGAACGCGGCCCTGAAGGGCCGCTCTTCCACGGCGGAAGAAATGTTCGAGAAGATTAACGACCTAAAAAGATCCGCGAAAGGCCCCTCGGCTGTCCGGTCGAGCGCAGCTCGACAGGCTCTTGACAGCGAAATAACGGAGCTTCGCTCCGCTGGGCAGGTGGGACACCTGCCACTACCTGGCCTGGGATGGCTACGCAAAACGAAAAAGGTGCCGGCTTCCCGGCACCTCTTTTTGTTGATCTAGAAAACTTACTTGCTGTCTAGCGTTCCGGTCGCCCCGAACTCCCTGCGAGCTACAGTCCGTGCCGGACGCGCCAATGGCAACGCTCCTGCCGCGGCGCCGTGACGTTCGAGCAACATTGGGACCATGGCGTTTTCGGCTTCCTTGATAAACATGAGCTTACCTTCGGGACTCATGTCGATGCGGATGAAGTCTCCCAGCTTGACCTGTCCCGTAGCGACCAGGTTTGCCAGCTGGAACACGATGTGCCGTTCGATGGCGCGCTTCAGGTGACGTGCGCCATATTTCGGATCGGTCCCCTCATGCAGCAGAAAGCTTTTCACTTTCGGCGTGCAGCTGAAGACGAACTGGTTCACTGCCGATGCCATCAGAATTCTCTGCTGCACCATCCCCAGTTCAATTTCCAGGATCTGCTGCAGGTGCTCCGAACGTAGAGTGCGGAACACTACTGACTTGTCGATTCGGTTCATGAATTCCGGGCTGAACTTGCGCCGGGCTGCATCGACTGCGCTGCGGCTGATCTTGTCGTCAAAAGCTCCGTCCACTTGCGTGACCTTCTGTGCGAAGCCCAAGCCGCCGTCAACCAGGTTGCTCATCTCGCTGGCCCCGAGGTTCGAGGTCATGATGATGATGCATTGCGAAAGGTCAACGCGGCGGTTGTCGCCGAGCGTCAAGGTCGCTTTGTCCAGAATGCCCAGCAGCAACTGCCAGAGCGAGTCGGAGGCCTTTTCGATTTCGTCGAAAAGCAAAATCGAAAGTTTGAGAGTCTCGGTGTGCCACTGGTTCAACGCTTCCTGCGTCAACAGAGGATGCGTCTCACGATGGCCCAGATATCCCGGAGGCGAGCCGATCAGCTTCGCGATTTCGTGCGAGTGCTGAAATTCGGCGCAGTCAATCTTGATACAGGCGCGGGCATCGCCGAAGAGCGATTCGGCCATCGCTTCGACGACCCGGGTTTTTCCCGAACCGGTGGGCCCGAGAAACAAAAGGTTTCCGACTGGTCGGCCAGGAGGATTCAGTCCCGCCAGAAACATCTGGTAAATTTCGACCACTTTCTCGACGGCCTGGTCCTGACCGACGATTCTGCGGCGAAGGGAGCTTTCGAACTCTCTGGCATCATTGGAGCGGCGCGTTGGGTCTAGCATGGTGTTGACGACGGTTTTCATATAGGGTCTGGCCCTGGTTTTCCTTTCCTAGGCCCCTGTACTTCTGGAAGATCGGGTCCGCCGTCTCGATATGAGAGTGGGACAAATTTTGTCACTCTCTCATCTCCGGCACTACGATTACTGCAAACGACTCTCCATCCCCGACGAACCGCCAATTCCTAATTCTCTGTATGGGTTAGATGCGAGCGACGACCGAAATGACACCGGTTACCCCGCACCCGGTTTAGGGGAAATGGAAATAGTTTGCCACTCTCTGGAAGATCCTGGGGCAGACGGCCACGGCCCTACTCCAGTTGGCGCTGGTCCGACGTTATCTGGCAGGCGAAATTGAGCGACGGTAGCATCCGTGAAAACAACCGCTTACACGGAGAATACCTTGCGTCAATTGGGCCCCGCTTCACTCGCCGCGATCCTCTTTCTTTCTTTCGGTTTGGTTGTCATTCACAGTGCGCTGTCTCCGTCGGCAGTTGCGCAAACGGCGAAGCCCAAGCTCGTGCTGACGTCCCGGCCGACAGCTCCGCTGGCGCCCAAGTCCCCGGAACCGTCCGTTGTGCCCATCGCGCCGCCCGGAAGCGCCATGTATGTGGCCAAGCGGGGCGACAGCATCCCTTTGGTGGCCCGGCACTATCTCGGGCAAACCTCTTATCTGACGTCCTCAGAGTTGGCCGAGGCGATCCACAAGGCCAACGGAGATTTGCACAGCACTTTCCTGAAGGCAGGCCAGCCGGTAATCGTTCCCGGACTGCTGCCCGCGCCGATTGTGGAAAAGTCAGTTCCGGTTGAGCGTGACTTTGAAGTTCGGGCCATTT
This sequence comes from Terriglobia bacterium, assembly GCA_963812835.1. GTDB lineage: Bacteria > Acidobacteriota > Terriglobia > Terriglobales > Acidobacteriaceae > JAIQFF01. The sequence goes on along the minus strand of CAWEWN010000002.1, from coordinate 1,030,037 downwards.
ATCTGACGGGAATCATGGCGGCCAGCGATCATGGAATTCGCATCGTGAAGCATTGGCGAGAAGTCGGCGGAAATGCCGTCGTCTTCGATATCAAGGATAGCGATGGCAGCGTGACCATTCCCTTCGATCATCCATTGCTGGGAGCGCACCACACCTCATTCCACGATCTGCCCAAGTTTATTCACTTCCTGCATTCGCAGAACATGCACGCCATCGCCCGGATCGCAATGTTCCGCGACCAGCGATTGGTCGAAACCCATCCTGAGCTGGCAGTGAAGTCGCGAAGAACAGGGCAGCCGTGGCGCGAGAATGGCAAACTGGTTTGGACCGATTCATCCCAGCCCAAAGTGCAGGAGTATGACATCGCATTGGCCAAGAAGGCAGCCGAAGCCGGGGCCGACGAAATCCAGTTTGACTATGTCCGATTCCCTGCCGAGGGCGACCAGAAAGACGCCAGCTTCTACTTCGAGACCGCGCATCCCGACTGGCATCGCGCGGACGTGATTGCCGACTTCCTGAAACATGCGTACGCAGAAATTCATCCCACGGGAGCGCTCTTGTCGCTCGATGTGTTCGGCATCATGGCCTGGCAGCGCCCGGTGGACCTTTCGCATACCGGACAGGACATCGTGCGCATGGCGAAACATTGCGACGTGCTCTCGCCCATGATTTATCCGTCACACTTCTTCGGCATGGATGGCATCGCCCATCCCGGAGACGCGCCTGAGCACTTCATCGGCGAATCCATGGAGCGTTTCGAAAAGATCACCCAGGGCAGCGGTGTGGTGATTCGTCCCTGGCTGCAGGCATTCCGCTGGAGAACGAAGACCTACTCGCCGGAATACATAAAAGCCCAGGTCGTGACCGCAAAGAACAAGGGCGGCATTGGCTTCCTGTTCTGGAACGCCGCTAACGATTACAGCAAGCCGTACGCAGCGATGCCGGAAATGATCGCAGCCAAGGGAAAGTATTTCCGGGGAGATGAGTTGCCGGGCGTGGCGCGAGCAAGCGTCGCGACTGCTACAAACCCCGACCCGTCCCTGGCTCCGGTCAAGCCCTAGTTCGGGGCAGCAAACGATAACACTCGGATTCCAGGCGTGAGCGTGCGCCGATCGGAGGTCGGCCCGACTATTACCCGGGTAACCGCACCCGCCCGCGCTGGCTGGATAGGAAGGTCCCTCCGCCTCGGTTATAATCGTCGTAGTCCGCAGGAGTATTCATGGCGATTCAAAAGACCGAAAAAATCTGGCACAACGGCAAACTCATTCCCTGGGACAGCGCCCAGATCCACGTAATGTCCCACGTTGTGCACTACGGCTCGTCCGTGTTTGAGGGCGTCCGTTGTTACGCGCCGCCCAGTGGCCCGGCAATCTTTCGGGCCAAGGAACATATGCAGCGGCTGCTGGATTCCGCCAAAATTTATCGCATTGATGTGGACTACACGGTCGAAGAACTGATCGGCGGCATGGCTGACCTGGTCAAGAACAATGGCGTTTGGCCCTGCTACATCCGCCCAATAATCTTGCGTGGTTACGGCGAGGCCGGAGTGAGCCCGCTTAACTCGCCGACCGAGGTTTATATCTGCAATTATCCCTGGGGGAAGTACTTAGGGACAGATTCCACGACCGGCGCCGATGTCTGCGTCTCCTCGTGGACCCGCATTGCGCCCAATACCCTGCCGGCGATGGCCAAGTCGGCCGCGAACTACATGAATTCGCAGCTCATCAAGATGGAAGCCCTCATCAACGGCTATGTGGAGGGGATCGCGCTCGACGCCAATGGCTACGTCAGCGAAGGCTCGGGAGAAAATGTGTTCGTGGTGCGCAACGGCGTGCTGAATACCGCTCCACTGGGCAATTCGGTGCTGCCTGGGATTACGCGCGAATCGGTGCTGCAGATCGCTCGCGACCTGGGGATTCCCGTCACTGAACAGGGCATTCCGCGCGAACTGCTTTACATCGCGGACGAAGTCTTCTTCACCGGCACCGCGGCGGAAGTCACGCCGATCCGGTCCGTAGACAAGATCAGCGTCGGCAAGGGCGCGGTCGGTCCTATCACTAAGGCGATCCAGAAAGAGTTCTACGCGATCGTCAAGGGAGAGAAACCCGACAAGTACAAGTGGCTTACGCCGGTGCCAGTGGATAGCAAGCAGCCCGTCGGCGTCTAGCAAGAACCACGTAGGCCCGGACGCCCTCGTCCGGGCAGGCGAGCACAGCTCGCCAGTTTCAAGAATCTGTCACAAACTCCTCACTTGGCCATTGAGCTGGGTCCAGCGAGCTCCGCTCGCCTCGGACAGCCGAGGGCGTCTGTCCCCACGTGGCCTGTGGTCACTTTCCGCACCAGATCACATCAATCGGATACTTCTCGAACTCGCGGTCCGAAGTGAGCACTGTCATTTGCTCCACCATCGCCTGGGCGATGATCATGCGATCAAAGGGATCCGCGTGGTGTGAGGGCAGGTCGTAGACACGCAAGCTGTGGTCCTGATTTATCGGAAGTGACCGAATCCCTTGTTCTAGCAATCTTTTGGGAACGTAACGGCCGGGGGGCTCGGGCAATTGAAATTTTCCGAGCCTGGTCTTGATTGCGATTTCCCAGGAGCTGGCCGCGGAGAGGTATATTTCCTCCTCAGCGCTGGCAAGAATTTCAAGGCCCGTGGTCCCGATTGTTTTCGACGGACCGACACTCCACAACCAGACCAAAGTGTCGAGCAGGTACTTCACTTACGCTTCCTCGGAGCCTTCCCGGTCAACTTAGGCAGAGTGCCGCCGTAGAACTCTTTCAGCAAGTCATCGGGTAGTGGCGCGTCGAAGTCATCCGCAATCCAGATGCGGCCTTCGTCCATTCCCAATGGACGCTTCCCCTTCTTCGGCTCCACAGCTACCAAACGTGCCACCGGCACCCCTGCCCGCGCGATAACGACTTCTTCTCCGGCTGCGACCCGCTGCAGAAGGCGTGAGAAATGAGTCTTGGCTTCGTGGATGTTGACTTCCATTCTGAAATAATAGACTAAGTCTGTGGACTAAGTCCATGCCTTCCTAGTTTATACAAACCTGTCATCTTGAGCGGAGAGAACGGGCTCGCTTGCGAGCGCGTTCTCGAAGTCGAAAGACCTTGTGTTCGCCTGCGGCCGCTATTGCTACCGACAAAACGCAAGGTCCCTCGACTTCGCTCGGGATGACAGACTTGGGATGCGCCGGCTATGCCTTCTCTGGCCCGAAGGGTCTGACCCTGCCGCGTCTCTGTCGTTACTTAGGTCATCTTGGGGCGAGTGACTTTTCGGTTCATCATACGGGAGGTTATCTGGGGGAAGTGTCGAATGAATATTGATGACTTGCTGCGCATCGCCATGGAGCGCCGGGCCTCCGACTTGCATTTGAAGGTTGGCAACTATCCCCATCTACGTATCGATGGCGACCTGACTCCGCTGACTGACCAGCCGCGCGTCAGCGCCGAAGACATGCTGACCATGGCATTCAGCATGATGTCCGCGCGCCAAAAGCAAAAATTTAAAGAGACCACGGAAATTGACATGGCCTACGGCGTTGCCGGACTGGGCCGCTTCCGTGTCAACGTCTTCCAACAGCGCGGCAACGTGGGACTGGTGCTGCGCGTCATCCCCACCAAGATTCGCGCGCTCGATGAACTCTACCTGCCGAAGATCGTGGAACAGGTTTGCGAAATGCCGCGCGGATTGATTCTCGTCACCGGCGTCACGGGTTCCGGTAAGTCGACCACGCTGGCCGCGATGGTGGATCGCATCAACTCCACCCGCGCCGAGCACATCATCACCATCGAAGACCCAATCGAATTTCTGCACCGTGACAAGAAGGGATACGTCAACCAGCGCGAAGTGGAAGTGGACACGCCATCATTCGGCGCCGCGTTGCGAGCTTCTTTGCGTCAGGATCCCGACGTCATTCTGGTCGGCGAAATGCGCGACCTTGAAACCATCGGTACCGCGCTGCACGCCGCCGAGACCGGACACATGGTGTTCTCCACGTTGCACACGCTGGACGCGGTCGAAACCATCAACCGTATTATCGCGATCTTCCCGCCGCCTGAACAGAAGCAGATTCGCTTGCAGTTGGCCGCAGTGCTGCGCGCTGTTATCAGTCAACGACTGGTGCGGCGCTGCGACGGCGACGGCCGTGTACCGGCGGTCGAAGTTATGATCAACACGGCGTACATCCGCGAATGTATTCTGGTTCCGGAAAAAACACGTGCGGTGCGCGATGCCATCTCTGCGGGAACTTCGCAGTACGGCATGCAGACCTTTGATCAGTCGCTATGGGACCTGTTCCAGGCTGGATTGATCAACTACGAAACTGCTTTGGAAAACGCATCCAACGCCGACGACTTCAAGTTGCGGATGCAGGGGGTTTCTTCCACCAGCGATATTTCCCGCAATGCCATGCAGCAGACCGGCTTCGGCGGCAAGTAAGTATCACTGCCGTAAAAAACTAAGGGCGCGCATTTCGTTCATGCGCGCCCTTTATTCTTGCAGCCGTCGTCAAGGAGACGGGAGCCTGTTGTTATTTCGCCGCCAGGGCATGCATCGGGCTGGCATATGCGGCCCCGAACTTCGCATGATGACGGCAGTCCACGCCGCTGAGAACCATCATCGCATCATGCAGGGACGACATATCCAGCACCCGGTTCAGGTGGGTGCGCGTCAGCAGCTCGCGCACCAGGCCGGAAGGATTTGCCAGCTTGAGCTGGATCCCATGATTGCGCGTCCAGTGATGAAGCGATACCAATGAGTTCAAACCGCCCGCGTCCATGAATTCGACTTGCGAGAGGTCCAGCATCACAATGCGGGTTGTTTTCTGCGAAACTACCGCAGTCCTCAAACTGCAGACCTCGACCCCGCGCACCAATCGGCCGCTGCAGTGCACCACTGCCACTTCGTTTTTCTTTTCAACATCAATCGTTAGCATGACTGACTCCCTAATCTTCTTTGCTTAAGTAGACGACACGTTGGGAAGAAAGTCACCAGCTTGTCTGCCTGCTCATTTCGTGTATTTCTGCCTTCGGTGGTGTATACGTAGTTGGCAGTACAGGAGTTCCAAGTTCTCACTGCAATAAATGCCAGATCTTTTTCTTTACAACAATTTACAAGCTTTTAACAACTCCGCACACTATGCCGTTCGCCCGCCCCAAAAAAACCGATTCAGAAGATGTGCTTTACGAATACGCAGTGGGCGCACTGGCTCGCCGCATGCGATCGGTAGCTGAATTAAAACGCCTGCTGCGGCCGCGGGTTGATGCCGAAACCGAATACGGCAAGACGCTGGTGGAACTGGTCATTCGACGTTTGAAGGACCAGGGTTACCTGAACGACGCCAAATACGCGGCGGCATTTTCGTCGTTTCGTCGTGACAACGAAAAGTTCGGGCGCCGCCGCGTGATCACCGACCTGAAAGCCAAGGGAGTGCACGGCGAAGTGATTGACAAGGCAGTGGATTCGGTCTTCGACGAAGTCAACGAAGAGAAGCAGGCCCGGGAGTATCTACAGCGGAAGCGCTTGCAGAAGCCAAAGAATCAGAAAGATGCCGCCCGCATCTTCCGCCAGTTGGCGCGTGCTGGTTTTGGGGCCAAAACGATTTTTGCCATCCTGAAAAAATGGGATGTGGATGACGAAACGCTGACTGCGCTCGAGGGTGAACTGGAGTGACGCTCTTCCACTGCCCCGCCAGATCGTAGCGCAAGCCGGCAAACACAGGGCAGGCTCTCGACTGCGCCCGGGATGACAGATTGATGGGTCCGCGTTGCGTTTACGCCGAAAATGCTGGATACTCCCTTGCACTCGTTTCACCTACCAGGAGGAAGTATGAAAGCAAGATGGACACCAGTTATCGGAGCGATGCTACTCGGCCTGGCATCTTTCGCCTATTCGCAAGACGTCAAAACCGACACTGAGAAAGCGGCCGACAAAACAGCGGATGCGACCAAGGACGCGGCCAAAGACACAGCTCACGGAACAAAAAAAGTGGTCAAGAAAACCGCGCATGCCACGGACAAGGCCGCTGACAAGACCGCGGATGCAACCAAGGACGCTGCCAAAGACACAGCCCACGGCACCAAGAAGGTAGCCAAGAAGACCGAGCACGGTGTCGACAAGGCCGCCGATAAGACTGCCGACGCGACCAAGGATGCAGCCAAAGATACCGGACATGTAGCGAAGAAGGCCGGTCACGGCATCAAGAAGGGCGCGAAAGATGTCGGCCATGACGTCAAGAAAGGCGCGGAGAAAACTGGCGACGCCGTGAAATAAGTGTTTGCCTAAACAGAATTTTAGAAACCGGCCCGCCCGTTCACCGGCGGGCTGTTTTTTTGTCTGCGTCCCGGAGGGACGCCTGATAGTAGCCCGGCGTTCGAAACCTGCGACACAGCCTCGACGATCATCTGTGACGGACGAACATGGCCTTGATCCGCCGATGCTAGAATCGAGGTATAAATATGCTGACGGGCTCCGAAATCCGCCGTAAATTTCTGGACTTTTTCGTCCAGAAGGGACACCGCGAGGTCCACTCGTCTTCGCTCGTCCCGCAGAACGACCCCACCCTGCTGTTCACCAACGCGGGCATGAACCAGTTCAAGGACGTCTTCCTCGGACTGGAAAAGCGCGACTACACCCGGGCCACGACCTCACAGAAATGCGTTCGCGCCGGCGGCAAGCACAACGATCTCGAAAACGTCGGCTTCACCAACCGCCATCACACGTTCTTCGAGATGCTGGGAAATTTTTCTTTCGGCGACTATTTCAAAAAAGACGCGATCGCCTACGCCTGGGAACTGATTACTTCGCCGCAATGGTTCGGCATCGACAAGAGCAAGTTATACGTAACGATCTTCGAGGGTGCAGGGTCGTTAGAAGCTGGTTTCGACGTACCACGAGATGACGACGCTGAAAAATTTTGGCTTGACGTGGGCGTTCCTAAAGAGCGCGTCTTCGCTATGGGAATGAAAGACAACTTTTGGCAGATGGGCGACACTGGCCCCTGCGGGCCCTGTAGCGAGATTCATTACGATATGGGCCCAATGGCCTCCGATCAAGGCCACACTGATTGCGCCTTCACGTGTGACTGCGGGCGCTATGTGGAAATTTGGAACTTGGTCTTCATGCAGTACAACCGCGAAGTCGGAGCTACAAGGCTGCTTCCCAAACCGTCTATCGACACTGGCATGGGACTAGAGCGGGTAACAGCGCTGTTACAAAACGTAGTTTCGAATTACGACACGGATCTTTTCATTCCGCTTATTGCGCGAGCGGCGGAGATAACCGGCACCTCGCTTAAAAAGGAAGTAGAGAAGGAAACCCACACTAAGTCGGCTGCTTCTTTGCGGGTTATCGCGGATCATTCAAGGGCAGCAACCTTCTTGATCTCCGATGGAGTCCTTCCATCGAACGAAGGCCGTGGTTATGTATTGCGCAAGATTATTCGGCGAGCGATCACTCACGGGAGGCTGCTCGGACACGACAAACCATTCCTGCACCAGATGATCTTTGCCGTACGGGACCTGATGCTGGACGCTTACCCCGAGTTGAAAGAATCCGCGGACCGCGTTTCCAGGACTGTGATGTCCGAGGAGGAGCGATTCGCGCATACGCTCGATATCGGGCTAGAGAAACTAGAAGAAGCATTCGCCTCCGTCCCAGGCCAGCTTTCCGGCGCCGAGGCGTTCAAGCTGTATGACACCTTCGGCATGCCGCTGGACTTTATGCAGGATGCAGCGCGCGACCAGGGGATCGCTTTCGATCAGGCAGGCTTCGACCGCGCGATGCAGGAACAGCGCGAACGCGCCCGCGCCTCATGGAAAGGTGCGGCGAAACAGACGGCCAACCCCGCGTACCAGCAGCTCCCGAAGTCCGAGTTTGAAGGTTACCGCCAGACTCGTTCCAACGGATGCGAGGTCCTCGCCATCATCCACAACGGCCAAGGCGCACAAGAATTAAAGTCCGGCGAAGAAGGCGAAGTCATCCTCGACCACACTCCGTTCTACGCTGAATCCGGGGGACAAGTCGGCGACCGGGGATGGCTCTACAGTGACGATCACAACACTGTCGTGGCCGAAGTGAAAGGCTGCTACTCACCGGTACAGGGGGTACGGGCACATCAGGTCGCGATGAAACCCCCACCCAACGAGAACCGCGTTGGGTGGGGCACCCTCCGGGTCGGAGATAAAGTTGATGCCGTTGTCGACGCCGACGTCCGCCTGGCCACCATGCGCAACCACACCGCGACTCACCTGCTGCAAGCCGGTTTGCGGGAAGTGCTGGGCAAGCATGTGAAGCAGGCGGGATCACTGGTGGCGCCCAATCATCTGCGCTTTGACTTTTCGCACTTCACAGCTGTCGCCGACGAAGAACTGCAGGACATCGAAGACTTGATCAACAAGGAAGTACTGAGTAATCAAAAGATCGAAGTCATCGAGAATGTCCCGATTGATGTGGCCGTCAATGAATACAAAGCGATGGCGCTCTTTGGCGAGAAGTATGGCGACAAAGTGCGCGTGATCAAGATCGGCGACTTCTCCACCGAACTTTGCGGCGGCACTCACACAGGAGCTACCGGCGAGATTGGCCTGATCAAAGTTTTGAAGGAAGGCAGCGTGTCGTCGGGCGTGCGGCGCATCGAGGCTGTCACCGGGGAAGGTTCGCTGCATCATTTCCAGAGAGATCACCAACTGGAAAACGTGGTGGCCAGCTTTGCGGGACCCACCCTTTCGCAAAAGACGCGAAAGGATGGGGCACCCTCGGCCGGAGAAGGCTCCCTCTCGCCGGCCGAAGCATTGAAAGCTGAGCTCGAGAAAAAAGACGCGGAGATCAAGCGGCTGGCGCGCGAACTCGATCAGGCGCGGATGAAGTCGGCGTCGTCCACGGTGGCTTCGGTTACCGACCAGATCAAGGATGTTCGCGGCATAAAAGTACTGGCGCACCGGGTAGACAATCTCGAGCGAGCGCAGATGCGTACCCTGGTGGACCAGCTGCGCGACAAGCTGGGATCGGGCGTTGTGGTCCTGGGCTCGGCCACGAATGGCAGCGTCGGTCTTATTGTGGGCGTCACCAAAGACCTGACCAGCAAAATCCAGGCGGGCAAAGTGATTGGGCCGGTGGCGCAGAAAGTTGGCGGCAAGGGTGGCGGAAGGCCCGATCTTGCCGAGGCCGGCGGCAAAGACCCCGCGGCGCTCGATGCTGCGCTGGGCGAGGTGTATGGCGTGGTTGAGGCCTTGCTGGGAAATTAAATTCAGTTTTCAGATACCAGTTCCCGGTCCTCAGGAGGGCGGATGAAAGATCGCATTCGCTTCATCAGCCACAAGGGCAAGAAGATTCTGCTGATCGACGCTACCAATTTTTCGCCCGAAGAATTGGTGGAACTCTTGCCGCTGGCCCTTTCCCGGATCACGGCCGAAGCGCGCGGTTCAGTCCTTCTTTTAGCGGATTTTAGCGGCTCGAAGGTTGATAAGAAGGGCGTGGAGGCCATTAAGCCGGCCCTGGTTATTGACCGTCCCTATCTCAAGCGCTCAGCCTGGGTGGGAACGGAAAACCTGCCGAAGATTTTCTACGAGCATTTGAAATCGTTTTCGCAGCGGGAGTTACCGTTGTTCAAGACTCGCGAAGAAGCGATGGATTGGCTGGTGGAGGCTTAGCTCAGCGAGGGCGGGACGCCGTCGCCAGATCCTTCGCTGCGCTCAGGATTTCGGCAGCGGGCTCGGACGCCCGCTAAACGCCTCAACTTCTCCACTTCAACGTGACCGGACCCGTCAGCGGATGTTTCATCTCGCCGCCGGTCTTTCGTGATTCCAGAAGCGCTGCCTTCAATCCGAAATACCATTTTGCTGGACGGTCTGCGTCATCGATCAACATCAGGTGCGGGTTGTGCTTCAGTCCTTCTGATTGCTGTTCCATCGTCAGCCGGTCTTGTTCCACAAACTTGGCAAACACAAACTTGAGCAGCTGTGGGCCCAGTGGTACCCAGCGAAAAATGTTCCACGCCGCGACTACGTCAATGCGGCAACGGCTGCGCGTGATGGGCGTCACCGTTGTTAAAGAAGAAAACCAGTACTTGCCCGCGCGAATGGTTTCCAGTCGCAGGTTGGGCAGAACAAAATCAATGGTCGTAGTGATGGACTCCGCGTCGGCATAAAGCCGCAGCAGTTTGTAGGGCGCGCTGTTTGAGCTCGGGGTGTGCGCGCTCATGCGAAAGCCGTTGGGAATGGGCTCGAAATTTTTCTGCTTCTCGTGGATGCTGCCGCGGCTGCGCCACCACCAAGCCTGATGAACGAACGGCCCGTGCGCGGGGTCCATCAGCCCGATGATTCCGTGATCAACGGTACAAGGCAGATCAGCGGTCAGGTAGGCGAGTTTGTACTTGTCGCTGAAAGTAGGGACACGCGGCGCGGGCTTGGGCGCGGCATCCGCCTTGGTGAATCCTGCGCCGGACGGCGGCGGTTCGGGAACGAATACCCAGATGAAGTCGTCATGTTCTTCGCAGGGATAGCTGCCGGCATAGATGCGGTCAATCTTCAGCTTCTGGTCGGCGGTCAATGACGGAATGAGCTGGCACTGGCCGGTATGTCCGTCAAACCGCCAGCCGTGATAGCTGCATTCCACCTGCTGTCCATCAAAGTGGCCGTGGGAAAGCGGCATGCCGCGGTGCGGACAGGCATCATGCAGCGCAAACGGGCGGCCCTGAAGATCGCGTCCGATGGCAAGCGGGGTCTCGAGAAGCATGGCCTTTTGTAGCTGGCTTCCGATTACCTGCTCGCCTGGCAGTGCGCGATACCAGAAGCCGTACAGCATGAGCGAGTCAGGAGCTTCGCGTTGCGGCAGGGCGATGTCGTTCATGAGGCGATGGGCATGGTCGAAAGAGGCAGCGTACTACAGCGAGCAAAGAACGCAAAAGCGCGCGCCGGAACGGTGCTCTACTTGCAATCACAAATCCCAAAGAATTGTCATTCCGAAGCGCGGGTTATCGCGCGAGGAATCTGCTGTTTCGCCGCCGGCAGCAAAGCAGACTCCTCGCCGGTAAACCCGGCTTCGGAGTGACAAAGAGGTGAAGTTGGTGTGCACTTACTACGACCACTGCGCGGCGTCGGCCTCTTCAGGTCGAAAGCGGCTTCACCCGGTAACCAATCCACGCCGTAAATATCTATATTTTCAACAAATTGCCGTATTACTTCGGTGGTTCTATTGGTCTTTAGAGTAATTGCTACGGACCAACCGCCCGCCTATAATTGCCTCACTCTGGTAGATGTTTCTCCGTCAGGTTCCGGGTAGGTAGGCGCGGGGTATTTGTCTGTCCGCGTGCAATCACTAAACCCGGCTATGCGAAAACGCCTGCAAATCGCCCTGATGGCTACTCCTGTAATCGCGACCTTCCTTTCTCTCACTACGCCATATCTGCGGGCACAAGCCGGTTCCGCGAGTATTACCAGCAGCGTCGACAGCTCGGGACGCAAAGTCTACGTCAACGATGAAACGCCTGTGGCGCCTCGGCACTCGACGGCATCCGCGGCCCAACCCAGTGGGCTGATGTACTGGAGCCCCACGGCGCACACCTGGAAGCCGGTCGCATCGGCAAGAATCCGGGCGGCGCGTTCAGCCGCAGCTGAGGTCAGCACCTCGCAGAAGGTTTCCAGCTTCGTAAGTGGCAGGCCATTTACGCAGCAGGAAATTGACGCCGCCATTGACCAGGCGGCGTCGCGGCATAACGTGGACCCCAGTCTGGTACGCGCGGTCATCAAGGTGGAATCGAACTTCAATCCCAACGCAGTTTCCCGAACCGGGGCGATGGGACTGATGCAGCTGATGCCACAGACGGCGCGTTCACTGAACGTGGTCAACCCGTTCGATCCACAGCAGAACGTGGACGCGGGTGTCCGGCACCTGAAGCGGCTGATGGAAAGCTATGGCGGCGACGTCAGGCTGACCCTGGCTGCCTACAACGCCGGCGCCGGCGCCGTGGCCAGAAGCGCAGGAGTGCCGCACTTCCGCGAGACCCGCAACTACGTGAAGCGGATCACGCAGTTGTATTACGGCGACCGGGCCTCGGGCTATCAAATCATGAGCGCTCCGATACACGAGCCAGTCATCGTGAAGCGGGATGAGCGGGGCGTTCTGTCATTCAGTAACACCGACTGACTTTCAGCAACACCGATTGAGAGATCGGCATCTGTAATTAGTGTGAGCAACCGAACATAGCTCCTGGCGAATTACGGGCAACTACAGGCAAGAAAATTGAACTCTGACCGAGGCCAACGCGCAAAGCGTCTGGGTGCGACTCTGCTTCTGCTCGTGCTCCCGGTGCTGCCCCTGCAGGCGCGGGGCAAGTCGGAGACCTGGGCCTCGACCCAATACTCCACCGCGCAGCGGCTGCGGGAAACCCTGAACGGCCTTTCCTCCAACCAGCAAACCCGTAAGGAATACCAGCACGTGATTGCGGCCTACCGTCGCGTGTATTACGGCTCGCCGGCTTCTTCCAAGGCGGATCCCAGCGCAGTGGCCGTGGCTGAACTGTTGACGGAAATGGGGCGCCGTTTCAATGATGACAAGGCCCTGCATGCCGCCATCGGGCAATACAAGTTCCTGCGTCGCGAGTATCCCGGCAGCCGTGACCGCTTCGAGGCGCTATTCACCATCGGCCAGATTTATCATGATGATCTCAACGACGCGGCCCAGGCAAAACTTACATTTGAGGAATTCCTGCACCGCTATCCTCACCACCATCTGGCGGATGACGCCCGCAAGGCCCTCAGCGATCCAATACAGCAAGCAGGGTTGAGATCAAAAGAAGAAAAGGATTCGGATGATGATTCCAGGGCGCCCAAAAGCCGCTCGGGAAAAGGGACTTCAAGTAAGAGTCCGGAGTCAGCCGCCGAGATCGCAGGCCCTGACGAAGGGACTGAAAGCCGGAAGCCATCGCACGTCACCAGCATCCGTCACTGGTCGACTCCTGAGTACACCAGGATCGCCATTGGTCTGGAAAAGGACGTCAAGTTCGAGGCCCAGCGCATTGAGAATCCCGGGCGCATTTTTTTCGATCTGCTCGACACCAACGTAAGTTCGTCGTTGCTGGGTAAGGCGTTCGACGGAGATGACGGCCTGCTGAAGAAGATCCGCGTGGCGCAGTTCCAGCCGGGAAAATCGCGGATCGTGCTTGAAGTCGCGGATGGCTCCGACTACAGCACGTCGATGCTTACGGATCCGCCGCGGCTGATCATTGATATTCACAGCGCTGATTTTCAGAGCACAGACAATCAGGACAAGACCAAGACCAAGGCGCGGGAAACGCCCGTGAAAGCGCCGGTCTCAGCGGCTGCGAAGACACCAGCTAACGCGGCGCCCTCCAATCGACCCGTGGCTGCGGAAGCCAAAGCTCAACCCCAGAAGCCTGCCGACAAGCCGCTGCTGGTCGCGAGTAACAACGGCCCCAGGAAAACCGTGATCGAGGCGGACGGTGACGATGACAGCGCCGAGACTGCCGCCAAACTCGACCCTCCGGAGATAAAGCCTGCAGCCAAGGCGCCGGTTACATTGCCTCCGGCTGCAGTGAATTTGCCTACGCTTTCGCGAAGCTCTAGCCGCAACCGACGCCCGCCGGCAACGATTTTCCCGGATGTCCGCGAGGCGTCTCCGACAGCGAGTGGCGATCGCTCGCTGATCCGCGCCCTGGGTTTGAAGATCGGCAGAATCGTAATTGACCCCGGCCACGGCGGACACGATGCCGGAACCATCGGTCCCAATGGACTGGAGGAAAAAGATCTGGTGCTCGACGTCGGACGGCGGCTGGGAAAGCTGCTGCAAACTCGCCTTGGCGCCGACGTGGTCTTCACCCGCAAGGATGACACCTTCATTCCACTGGAGACCCGCACCTCGATCGCGAACCAGGAGCAGGCGGACCTGTTCGTTTCGATCCACGCCAATTCCAGCCGCGATCCGGGCGCGCGGGGGGTCGAGACCTACTACCTGAATTTCACTTCATCCGCTGAAGCGCTGGATGTGGCGGCGCGCGAAAATGCGGCTTCGGACAAATCTGTCTACGAACTCCAGGACCTGGTGAAGAAGATCGCCCTGAAAGAAAAGATCGAAGAATCGCGCGAGTTTGCTTCCAACGTGCAGCGCGCGCTGCACAGCGGACTGGCCGCAAAGAGCCCCGGAATCCGCGACCGCGGGGTAAAGAAGGCGCCGTTCATCGTTTTGATCGGGGCCAATATGCCGTCCATCCTGGCCGAGATTTCGTTTGTCAGCAATCCGGGCGACGAGCGCAGGTTGCAGACTTCCGAGTATCGCCAACGCATCGCCGAGTCGCTCTATCGGGGAATATCGAAGTATGTCGGCGGCTTAAGCGGGGTCAAAGTCGCTAGCAAGATTGATAAAGACGGAAGCCACTAGTTCTGCCGTTCCCGCCGCGCGGCTATAACACAAGATTTTCTTTGCGTCCTTTGCGGTTCCCTTTGCGACCTTTGCGGTTAAGCGGTTGATCTTGCTGCGAGTGAGGTCAAAGCCTTGACCGCAAAGGTCGCAAAGGGAACCGCAGAGGACGCAAAGAAAACCAAGTCCTTTCGAACTTCCTTCCCGATGGAAACTTTCCGCTCGCGTCTGTAGTCTAACTAGACAGGGCCCTGCCCAGGTTTGTCTTATGGTCGCGAAATTTACGTCGGTTTTTATATTGCTTATGTTGGTTTTGGGCGCTGCCTTCGCGGGCGAGTCGCCCGCGTCCACACAAACCACACCCGCCGCTAAACCTGGACAGAGCTCGATTCTTCCTCCGCAATTTGCCGGATGGCATGTCGCCGGTTCGACCAAGACCAGCAAGGACCCGGAGGTCGCCGATCCTGTGAACGCCGCGCTGCTTAAGGAATACGGCCTGACCGACTTCGAATCGGGCACCTACACCCGCGATGACGGACGCAAGGTCGCCCTCAAAGCCATTCGCTTCGCCGATGCCAGCGGCGCCTATGGCGCTTTCACGTACTACAAGATGCCGCAGATGTTGACCGAGTCGGTCCCCGACCAGGGCGCGTCGCTGAACGAACGGGTGCTGTTTTATCGCGGCAACATCCTTGTGGATGCCGTGTTCGACAAGCTCAGCGCCATGTCGGCCGCCGAATTGCGTGATCTGTCTGGAGGCTTGCCTCTGCCCACCGGGAACACGCGCAATCTGCCCATCCTGCCGCAGTATCTTCCGAAGTCGGGCTATGTGAAGAACACTGCGAAATACATACTCGGGCCCGTGGGCCTGGAGAAGATCAGCGCGCCGCTTTCCGCGCCCCTGGTGGACTTCGGCGCCAGCACCGAAGTGGCGATGGGCAACTATCAGACTGCGGACGGGATCGCCACGCTGCTGCTCATTGAATACCCGACGCCGCAGCTGGCGGCGGAACATTTGCGACAGATCGATGCGGCCAATCAGTCCAAGGCGCAAGCGGGAAATCCTGCGGCGAATGCGGGGCCGATCTTCAGTAAACGCACCGGTCCCATCGTGGCAATAGCGACTGGCGCAATCTCGCCCGGAGAAGCGCGCTCGCTCTTGAGTTGGGTGAACTACGAGGCAGACGTCAACTGGACCGAGAACACCTATCAAGGCAAGAAAAATAATCTGGGCAACCTGCTGATCAATGTTTTCCTGCTGTGCGGAATTCTGATCGTGTTCGCAGGCGTGGCGGGTGTCGCGTTTGGAGGGATCCGGATCTTCTTCAATCACATCTTGCCGGAGAAGGTGCTGCACCGTCAGAAGGACGTGGATTTCATCTCCCTGAACCTGTCCGAAGGTCAGGAAGGGGCGGCCGATTCCAAGGTAAGCCCATCAATCAAAGCCGTTTAGGCCGGCGAAACCCGGCAAAAAGGCCAAAATGGAGCGCTGGATCGCCCTGTTAACCTATTTTCTAAGTTGTTGAATCCAAAGATATTTATTTCCCAAAAATCGCTTGACGAACCCCTTTTTCGGCTCATAAGATTTCGCCAGAAAGTTTTAACGGATTTTTTGCCCCGTTGGAACTATTCTCCCTTAAAAGAGAAGGCCGCCTATGCCAGGGCGGCCTTTTTGTTAGTAGTCGTCAAGGCCGCAGTCTTCAGTCGTCGCTCGACAGCGCAGACAAAAACTTCGTTGGAATAGGATTTTGAATTTCGTGACGCTTGAAGACCGACGATCGACGACTGCTTTGTTAGAATCGAAAACAAGCCGACGTAGCTCAGTTGGTAGAGCAGCCGATTCGTAATCGGCAGGTCAGCGGTTCAAGTCCGCTCGTCGGCTCCACCCAACCCTTGAAGCGGGTTGGTTTACCGATTCTGCGATGTCCCGAAGGTTCTGTCCCTCTAAATTTGCAGCGATGTTCTGCCCCAACCTCTCCAGCTCGCAGGACGTCACAGCATAGTCTTGATGCAACAACTAGCGGTCGTGCTCACGTTTGAGTCTCAGGATCCCCTTCTTGCTTACTGGGCCCGGTTCTCGGCAATTAGGACTCGGGTAATCAATCTAACTGGAAGGCCATCCCGGATCGCTTGTTGAACATCTTAGGGCAGGGACAATTGCTAACATGGTGCAACTGTTTTTTGCTCGGGGCGAAACTCGCAGGAGAACGCCATGAGTGTCCCCGAGGCTATCCTCCGCCCTTTCTGCTATAAGGCCAAGCCTCAGTGGAACGAATCAGGCCATCTCGCATCTTGGGGGAGAGGCTATACGCAAATACAAATCTCACTTGCGGAACGATTTGGGCCTGATATTTTCCTCCGATTAAAGGGAAAGAGAATATTGGATTACGGATGCGGCAAGGGATTGGACGTCATTACCTTGGCCCAGAAAGGCTTTGACGCCTCAGGATTAGATAACCGCAAGCACATGGTGGAGGCGGCAAGGGAACGGGCCGCACAGTCATCAGTAGAAGCACAGTTCTATCTCGGCAACGAAATCCTCAGGTTAGTGGGAACATTCGACTACATTCTCTCAATCAACAGCTTTGAGCACTTCCTTGACCCCGCTGCGGTTCTTGCGCAGATGTGCCGACTTCTGAAACCTGGCGGGACCGTGCTGATCTACTTCAGTCCCCCCTGGCTACACCCCTACGGTAGTCACTGTCGGGAAATCACACCCTTCCCATGGGTGCATCTGGTATTCCCTGAGAAAGCGGTCATGCAAATGCGCTGCGAATATCTTGAGGAAAAACCTACATGTTGGGAAGAAGCAGCTGGCGGACTCGGACGGTTGACGGTAAGGAAGTTTCAGCGGGTGGTGAAGAACTCAGACTTCAAGTTCGCCAGTCTGGATCTTATAGCCATTCGCAAGCTGAACGGACTGACCAAAATCCCGCTGATCAGGGAGCTGTGTACTTCAGCGATCACAGCAGAACTGGTACTGCAAAACTCTGAATCTCTACGACATGAGCGGTCTGCGGCCTAGCAGGTTTTCGAGCTTCGTATCGTCCTTTAAACAGACAGGCCTGGATCTGTTGACTCATATGAAGCCCCGATCTCTCAAATACACGCAGGCATTCGCTCTCGTGCTACTGGCAGCCTGCGCACACAGCACTCCGGTGAGCCAGACGTCGCCGATGATGCCAACGGGCAAGGGCGGCATCGTGGTAGTTGCAGTGGGCGATATCGCATGCGACCCGAAGAGCTCGGACTTCAATCAGGGGCGCGGTACGGCGGAGAGATGCCACATGCTCGCGACCTCGGATCTCGCCATCATTTGCTGCCAGTTTTCCACGAATTTTGCACTCCGAATTGGGCAAGTTATCTGCGGAGATTCCCTTTCAGGTCAGTTTCGCCTTGCCAACCGGTAGTAACTTTTCCGATAATACGGTAGAACCGATATCAATCGTGAATCGATACACTCAAGCCGATTTGTTGCGCATCTTGAGGGTCACGCCGCGTCAACTGGCAGCCTGGGAAAAGGCCGGATTGGTGGCCGCCGCCGACACCTATTCTTTCTTCGAACTCCTGCAAGTCAAAAAAGTGCGTGATCTGTGCGCGCGCAAAGTGCGTCCCGCAGTGATACGGCAGTCGCTCGAAGCCATGCTGAAGCATGTTGCCGGAATGGAAAACCCTTTGCTCGAAGCCGGGGCCTTTACCACCGGACAACGGATCGCGTTTCGTCATCAGGGAAAAGTCGTCGAGCCCATTGCCGGGCAGTTTATGTTCGATTTCGCTCCTGGACAGCGGGTCGTTTCCAGCACTCCGATCTCCAACCGTAAAGAGGCGACGCCGACCGATGCAGCCGAGCTTTTTGCGCGCGGCATCGCGCTCGAGGAAGATCCCAGCCATCAGACCCAGGCGATCGAGATGTACCAGCAGGTGCTGAACCTCGATCCCGATCACGCCGCCGCGCACATCAACCTAGGCACGTTGCATTACAACCGGCAGGAATATGCGCTGGCGGAAAGGCATTACCGTCGCGCCATCGAAGTCGATCCACGCTACGCCCTGGCTTACTTCGACCTCGGCAACGTGCTGGATGAAACCGGACGCGTCGCTGAAGCGATCCAGACCTACAGCACGGCGCTGCAGCTTGCGCCCACGTACGCGGACGCGCACTACAACCTGGCACTGGCCTACGAGAAGATCAAAGAGCCCCGCAACGCCCTCAGACACTGGCGCGCCTATGTGAAACTCGACACGGTCGGCCCCTGGTCGGTTCACGCGCGCAACCAGATCCAGCGCATTCTGCAAGCTGACGGATTGAAACTCATTCAGGGCGGGAAGCAGTAACAAGTACTGGATGGAGGACGGGCGGACGCCCGTCCTCCACTCCCAACGCGGTGCTAGAATTCCTCCATGCCTGACGCTACCCTGCAGGTTCCGTCTCCCACGCCCCTGACCTCCTTCACCGAAGACGAAATCATGTTTCGCGACAACATTCGCCAGTTTGCCGACGAGAAAGTCCGGCCACTGGTGAAGGAGATGGATGAAAAAGGCGTCTTCGACCAGGGCCTGATTGGTCAGTTCTTTCAGCTCGGGCTGATGGGAATCGAGATTCCCGAGCAATTCGGCGGCGGCGGTGGCAAGTTCTTTGAAGCGATCCTCGCGGTGGAGGAAATGTCGCGAGTCGACGCCTCAGCCGGAGTCGTAGTCGACGTGCAGAACACGCTGGTCAACAATGCATTGCTCCGCTGGGGCAGTGAGGAACAGAAGAAACGCTTCCTGCCGCGCATGGCCGCCGACACCTGTGGCGCCTACGCGCTTAGCGAAGCCGGTTCCGGATCAGACGCCTTCGCCCTGCAAACCCGCGCGACCCTCAAGGGCAGCGATTACGTTCTCAACGGACGGAAGTTGTGGATCACGAATGGCAAGGAAGCAGGACTCTTTGTGCTGTTTGCCACCGTCGATCCCGCGGCCGGTTACAAGGGCATCACCGCGTTCGTCATCGAAAAGAATTTTCCCGGCTTTACGGTGGGCAAGAAAGAAGACAAGCTCGGGATTCGCGCATCATCCACCTGCGAGTTGATTCTCGAAGACTGTGCGGTGCCGAAATCCAACGTGCTGGGCGAGGTCGGCAAGGGCTATAAGATCGCGATCGAGACCTTGAACGAAGGCCGCATCGGAATCGGGGCGCAGATGGCCGGAGTGGCTCGCGGCGCCTGGGAGTACGCGTCAAAATATGCGCAGGAACGCAAACAGTTTGGCAAGCCGATCAGTGACTACCAGGGCATCCAGTTCCAGATTGCGCAGATGGCAACCGAAATCGAAGCCGCCCGGCTGATGGTGTATAACGCTGCGCGGATGAAAGACGCGGGCATCCCTTTCGTCAAGGAAGCCGCGATGACCAAGCTGTTCTGCTCGCAGGTCGCGGAGCGAGTTACTTCTCTGGCCATAGAAATTTACGGCGGTTACGGATTTACCAAAGACTATCCGGTGGAGAAGTACTGGCGTGATTCGAAGATCGGAAAAATCTACGAAGGCACGTCCAACATGCAGTTAGCCACCATTGCCAAGCTGGTAATGGGCAGCAAGTAGTGTCGCAGGCCCATATTCCTTGTTGATCTGCTTACAAATTCAGGGCACGCCCGTCGAACGCTTGGGATGGTTTGTCTACCGCGTGCACGCATAATCGCAAAGGAAAAAATCCAATGATTAAGAAAATGATGGCCGCACTTGTGCTCGTATCGGCCTTGTCCGCTTCCCCGCTGGCACAAACGGCGCCGACCAGTAAGCCTGGTCCGCAAAAGCCGCACGACCTTCTACCCGGCCTTGACAAGCAGCTCATCGACGCCTCGGCCGACCCGTGTACCGATTTCTTCCAGTACGCTTGCGGCAATTTTTCGAAGCTCTACCCCATCCCGAACGATCGTTCTGCGTACTCAACCGGCGCTATCATCGCCGACCACACCGAATACGTCCTTCACTCGATGCTGGAAAAAGCCGCCGCGGGCGGCGCAGATCGTACTCCCAACGAGCAGAAGATTGGCGACTCCTACGCCGCTTGCATGGATGAATCCACCATCAACCAGAAGGGCCTGACGCCGCTGCAAATGGAGTTTGATCGCATTACAGCGATTAAGAGCAAAGACGAATTGCCCGAACTCCTCGCCCGATTTCAGTTGATTGGCGTAAACGCGTTTCTCAACTTCGGCGAGCAGCAGGATTACAAAGATGCGCGGAAGCAGATTGCCGTGGTTGACCAGGGAGGTCTGGGATTACCCGAACGCGACTACTACTTCCGCACCGGCGACGCTGCCGCGAAAACCCGCGCCCAGTACGTGCAGCACATCGCCAACATGTTCAAGCTCACGGGCGAATCGGAGAAAAAAGCTGTCAGTGATGCGGAAGCCATCATGAACCTGGAAACCGCGCTGGCCAAGGTTTCCATGGACGTCACGTCACGGCGCGATCCTAACAAGGTTTATCACCTGATGCCGGTTTCCGAGCTGGCCACGCTGGCTCCGGGTGTGGCGTGGGACCGCTTTCTGCTTGCATCCGGTGCGCCCAAGGTCAGCGAACTTAACGTGGCCAATCCCGACTTCATTAAGGGGATGAACAGCCTGCTTGCCTCGACCGATCTGGAAACGATCAAGACTTACCTCCGATGGCAGCTGATTCTTTCGACTCCGGGCTACGTGCTGCCCAAGCCGCTCGACGATGAACGTTTTGATTTCTACAGCCACAAGTTAAGAGGCCAGCCCGAGCAACGGGCCCGCTGGAAGCGCTGTGTACAGGCCACAGATAACGGACTCGGCGAGGCCCTCGGCCAGGTCTATGTCGCGCAGGAATTTTCTCCGGCGAACAAGCAGGCCACGCTGCAAATGGTGCAGGACATCGAGGCGGCCATGGACCAGGACATCGACACGCTGGACTGGATGAGTCCCGCCACCAAAGTCCGGGCCAAGGAAAAGCTGCACGCGGTCGCAGACAAGATCGGATATCCCGACCACTGGCGGGATTATTCCAAGCTGGTCATCGTGCGGGATGATGCTTTCGGGAATGCGCTACGCGCCACTGCCTTTGAGAACCGACGTCAACTGGCGAAGATCGGTACGCCTGTCGATCGCGGCGAGTGGTTGATTACTCCGGCCACGGTTGACGCCTACTACAACCCCAGCGCTAATGACATCAACTTTCCCGCTGGCATTCTTCAGTCCCCGCTTTACGACAGCCGCGCATCGGATGCATCGAACTATGGCCACGTGGGCGGCATCGTAGGACACGAACTCACGCACGGATTCGACGATGAAGGCCGCCAATTCGACGGGAACGGGAACCTCGCCGACTGGTGGACTGCCGAGGATGCCAAGCATTTCGAGGAGAAAGCAGACTGTGAAGTGAAGGAGTACAGCAACTTTGTCGCCGTGGATGACGTGAAGGTAAACGGCAAGCTGACGCTGGGCGAGAACACCGCCGACAACGGCGGACTGCGCCTGGCCTATATCGCTTTCCTGGCGGACGCGAAGCGGAAAAACATCGACCTGGCACAAAAGCAGGACGGCTACACTCCGGTGCAGCAGTTCTTCCTGGGACACGGCCAGAGTTGGTGCGGCGAAACGCGTCCACAGCAACTTCGCCTGCAGGTGCAAACCGATCCGCATTCGCCCCGGCAATTCCGGGCAAACGGCGTAGTGCAGAACATGCCCGAGTTCGGCCAAGCCTTCGGCTGCAAAGCCGGTCAGCCCATGATGCCGGTGAATGCCTGCCGGGTTTGGTAGATCTCGAGCAGGAATTTTCCGGAAGCGGGCAGCACGCAGAGGGGGAAGGGCAAACGGGAAGGGCGAACGAAAAGGGCACAGGGGAAGGCACGACTTCAGTCGTGCCGCAAAACGGCCCCGAGGAAAGGCGGCTTTAGCCGCTGAGCTTGTAGCTGCGGCATTCAAGTCAGGCGTGGCTGGCACGACTCGACACCTGAGGCCAAAGCACACCTCAGCGGCTAAAGCCGGTCCCGCACTGACATTAGTGGCACGAGTAAACTCGTGCCCTTCCCGGGTTCTTCCTTGGCTCGCCCTGGTTCCACTCAGTCCTGCTGCGGAAAGTTTTCGCCCTTCATCCTAGTGCGGGCAGCCTATAGGGATCTTTCCAATGCGCGGCTGCTTCGCATAGCGAAGCAGCCACTTCGCTCAGGATGACATTTTGCGGCACGAGTAAAACTCGTGCTCTTTCCCAAGTCCCTACGGTTGCGATGGCGGTGCTGACGTCGTAGCGCCCGGCGTGATCTGGGTCCCGATCACGTCGCCGGACACGATCATCTCCACGCGGCGATTCAGTTTCCGGCCGGCAGCGGTGCTGTTGTCTGCGACCGGGTTTCCCTTTCCCAATCCGCGCGCGATCACGTTGTTGATCGACACCCCGTTGTTCATTAGATAGTCCCGCACTGAAGCTGCCCGCTTCTCCGACAAAACCTGGTTGTACTCGTCGCTGCCCACGCTATCGGTGTGGCCTTCGATCTCCAAACGCAGGTCGGGATAGGCCAGGACGATGCCCGAGACTCGAGCCAACCGCTCCCGCGCTGCCGGCTTGAGCGTGTAACTGCCGGTATCGAACAACACATCGGGCATGCTTACCACGAGACCGCGCGGAGTGTCCCGGGTCTCGAGCACCTGGTTGAGCTGATTGAGCAGACGCTGCCGCTGCTCTTCTTTCTGACGAATCGCTTCGGCCGCGGCCGCTTCAGCTTTCTGCTGGTCGGCCAAGGCTGCTGCCCGCGCCGCATCGGCCTGCGCCTGTTGCGCCTGGGCGGCGGCTTGGGCCCGTTCGGCTGCGGCTGTATCGGCTTCCGCCTGAGCTCGTCTGCGGGCATCTTCTTCAGCCTGGGCCTTGGCCTGCGCTTCGGCCGCGGCAGAGGCTGAGGCCTCAGCTTCAGCCTTGCGTTGCTTGTCCAGCATTGCCTGTTTCTCGTTTGCGATTCGCTCCTGTTCCTTGCGGCGGATCGTCAGCACACGGGCGTCTTCCGCCATTTGGGTCGCACCACGAGCGGCTGTGCCGATGGGAGTCTTACCCTGTTTTCGCACCAGATAGTCTTCGGCCCGGGCAAGATAGGTTTCAGCCTTTTGCAAACTGTCGGGCGCATACTGCAGGGCGCCTGCAGCTTTGGCGATGGCCACCGCATTGCGCGCTTCGAGCAGTGTGAGAGGCGTTTTGGGATTTGCATTGGCCGACGGTAGTTGCTGGGCCGGCATGTCGATGGTGTACTCGCCACCTTCGAGCAGGTCGAACTTGGCGTCAATGGCTTCTTCGAAGCCCTTGGTGGTCTGCCGGATGATATTTTCCGCAACAACTTCGTTACTGGGACGGGTAACTGCGAAGTAGGGTTCGGCGGTCACGATCAGGCCGAAGGCCTGCAGGTCCGTGGTCACATCCAGGCTGCTCTTGCCGTTGTCGTCGGGAACAACCTCTCCCAGGTTCTGCGCCCGCCCTTCCGGCGTGATCGCCCACAGGACATAAGTCAGAAACTGAGGCCCTACGCGGCCCGCCGGGCCCAGCTTGGAGAGCTCGACGTTGACTTGCAGGCGTCCGGCTTTGCTGTCCACTTTGGCCTTGCCGGTCACTTCCGGCATCAGGCTGGTGCCTTTGATGTCCACGACCGTGGAGCCGCCCCGATGGCGATAGTTGACCGCCTTGGTGGTCCGCGAAACCACGTTCACGCGGAACACCGGGGTCTGATCCATCGGTTCTACCGGGGGGTTCTCCTGTTGAGCGACCGCGAACGTGACCGCGCAAAACGTGACTACGCAAAAGAGGGTCACACGGAACAAACCTGCGAATTTCTTCATGATGGCATCCTTACGCGTTGGGTTCATGGGGCGACGTACGACGTCGTCCCCTCAATTCTGTCGCTTACTGGCCACATTCCGGAAGTATCACCGCGAGCTACCACGGCGCCGCATGTCAAGAAAAGTGCCCGGATTGAGATGCAGAATGCCAGAGTCGCGGCAGATCCTGCTCCGCGAAAACTTCGCGAAATTTACGGGAAAACTGCCTGCTCGCGGCGGACACCGCCGAAACCCTTGCCTGTCCTGCGGTTTCAGCCGGTCTTGGCACTCGAGTAACCCGTCCCGGTTACCTATAAAGTGCAGCAACTTGCATTTACCCACCCTGTCGAACCGCCCAAAATCACCCGTAAGTGATTCGACAGCAGCGTTTTACGGGAACCTCTGTCATTGGTTGGCCAGCTGCATTCTGTAAGGCTGCCTGCAGGCTGAGCGGGCACATAGATTGGGGTGCCATTTGTGGAACCTGACGGCCGATAACGCGACCCGCAAGTCCAGCCGTTCGCTGCTTCCCGTGCTGACGATTCTATTTCTGGTTTCCTACGGCCTTCTGACCATGCTGGTCGTGGAACAGGGACGGACGATCGATTCGCAGCGCAACCTCATTCACCTGCTCTTCAGCGACAGCGTGCAGTTGAGCAGCATAAAAGGGAAAGCGGCCCAGAAGCAAAACGACGCTCAGGCCCAGGCGCGGGCCCAGGCCCAGAAGAAATCGCCGTCGGTGCAAGCGGCGCCGTCAGACCCCAGGACGCAGCCTCATCAACCGCAGCCGGGCGCCAAAAATCAGAGCACTAGCAAATTCACGCGGCCGTTTCCCCAGAGACCACCGAAAAGCACGGTTGACCAGGGAGACGATCGCAGGACGCTGCTTACGATTTAACTCGGGCCCAGATTATTCTCCATGAAAGCACTCGCCACATTACTGTTGTCAATCTCTCTGCAAGGCGGATTCCGGATTCCGCCGCCGACGCCTCCGGCCGACCATGTCGCTGCCAAGCAGACGGCCCGCAAGGGCGGCCGCTGGTACTTCGCGGAAAATGGCCATGCCGTGTACTGCCTGGGTCCTGTCAGACTGCTGCCCCAAGCCGAAGGCGGGCTGCAACGCGTCGCCACCTTCTGCCAGGGCGACAAGAACATGGTGCCGCTGAAAGATTAAGTTTCTTGTTTCTAGTTTCTGGTTTCTGGTTTCTGGTTCTTAGATTCCAGTAGTGACGCAGTTTCTCCATTACACGACTTTGTCATCCTGAGCGAAGCCGTTTTTCAGGCGTAGCGAAGGATCTCCCGCTTAACCGGCCTAATGCGTAAGCCAAACTGCACCACTGCCTAACTTCCTTGCTCCATGCTTCGATCTCACGCTTAATTGCCACAGGGTCTGCGCGTATTACCTAGAAGCTTCCCGCACCGTGGAAGAACGGCCGTTTCAGGGCCGCGTTCTGACTGCCACCACGTCCCAGTGGCGCCACTGGGGCTAAAGCCCAACGTCTCAGCTCGAAGGCCACGCGGCGCTAGAAGCGCCGTTCTTCCACGGCGCTCTCCGGGATTTTGCTCGCTCAAGGCGATCCATGGGAAGCCAAATTCAAGCTAAGCCACTAACACAGCTTTCCCACCAACTCCAATTCCGATAACATTTTCCTCATGCCAAAGTTTGAAAAGCACATCTTCATTTGCGGGAACCAGCGTCCGCCCGACGCCCCGCGCCGCAGCTGCGACCCCACAGGCCGGGCGGAACTGCAGAAGTCGTTCAAAGAGAAACTATCGGCGCTCGGTTTGAAAGGGAAAGTGCGGGCCAATCAATCAGGCTGCCTGGACCAGTGCGAGCACGGCCCAAACATGGTCGTGTACCCGGAAGCCGTCTGGTACGGACAGGTCACGCTGGCCGACGTGGACGAAATTATCGAGTCGCACATCGTGGGAGGGAAGCCGGTAGACCGATTGGTGATGCCGGACTCCTGCATCAACACCAAAGACTGCGAGCACCGGGCCCGGAAGTGAATCGAAGGTATGGAATGGTGGGCGCGGCGTGACTCGAACACGCAACCGTCGGATTAGAAATCCGATGCTCTATCCGTTTGAGCTACGCGCCCCTCAACGACTTACGATAAAGGGGCTTAGAAGCGGCTGTTCTCGGCCTTCTCCAGTTTATCTGTTCTGGCCCGGTCTGCTTCGAGTTTTTCCACCGCGTCCCGCTGGTCGGCGCTGGAAATAATCGCGTATCTTCTAAACATCGCCGGAGAAATCAACAAGATCGGCTAGGGCAGATAACTTCATCTGGAAGGCTGCAGCGGCAAAGACACAAAAACAGCCGTGCCCGCACCCACTTCGGAATCAATACGCACATCACCCGCAAACTGTCGCACTCTTTCCTTTACGCCACGGAGGCCCATCCCGGCACCCACCGCTCTAAGAGTATCGAGTCTGTTTGGAGCGATCCCGCGACCAGCATCCCGGACCTCCAGACGCAACGTTCCCTGCTCTTGCCCCAGACGAACGAGGGCGGATTTGCTGCCTGAGTGCCGGTGCACATTTGTAAGACATTCTTGGACAACCCGAAAGACCGTGATCTCCATTTCGCGAGACAGTCGTTCGAAATTATCAGAAATATCCAACTGAACTTTCAACCCCGAACGTTGTTCCAAACCTTCTGTATACCAACGCAGGGCAGCTTCCAGGCCGATTTCGTCCAACAAAGGGGGGTGAAGCAGATATGACATCGTGCGAATCTCTTGATTTAACTCCTCGGCATAAGAAAGCGCCTCTTGCACTTCGCTCCCCAACCCAGGATCAGCAACTTTGATTTGCTCGAAAATGCCAGAGAGTTTCATCAGCAACGCTACGATGATTTGCCCCGCACTGTCGTGTAACTCACGAGCGATCCTCCGGCCTTCACGATCTTGCGCTTCCATCAACGAAACGGACAAGTTCCTAAGCAAGTCTGTCTGCTTGAGGACCTCATAGTTGCGCTGTTCCAGTTCCGCGGTCCTGGCTGACACTTGACTGTCGAGCGTTTGAACAAGGGACCGAAATTGCTCCTGACTTTGTCTCAATTCCTCCTCAATCCGCTTTCGCTCCGTGATATCTCTCGTAGAACCCGCGACCGCTTCGACGCTTCCATCGCGCCCAAACACGGGCCGAAATATGTATTCGTAATACCCTCCCGCTCCAGTTGGACTGGTATAAGGAGTTTCGTCGGTCAATCCTTTCTTTGTGTCGAAAACCTGTTGAATTTGTCGCTGAAGCCGCTCTGCAAGATCAGCCGGATATTTCAGGTCGAAAAAATCTTTCCCAACCGCATCTTCCAGCGTCAGGCCCCACAGATTTAGGAGTGCTTGATTAACAAATGCAAAACGTCCTTGGCGGTCGAAAATGTAAGCAAAATCTGTGATGGATGCGAGGGTAATGTCGAACAGGTGCGCCTGTTGTTCGAGGCGAAAACGAAGTTCTTCCGCTTTGTCCTGGGAAGCTTTTCTCTCTGTAATGTCAACGACAACGCCGGGAAAATGTCTAGGCTTTCCCTGTTTGTCTAGCTCGACCTTGCCCCGAGCCGCAAGCCAGGAAATACTGCCACCCGGCCTCACGACTCGATAATCGATCGCATATCTATCAGTCTTTCCCTCTAACGCCTCACCGATAGCGGCCGCTACCTTTGGACGGTCGTCCGGATGTATCGCGTCGATGAAGATTTGGATTGGCCCTTCGGAAGACTGGAACCCAAAAAGGCGCGCCAAATTCTTGTCTGCGATGACCCGATCATTCACGACATCCCAAGTCCAGGTGGCAACTTCGTTTGCGGCCAAAATCGACTCCAGGCGTTGCGTCGCATCCAACAACGCCTCATCACCGCCATCAGGTGATCCCAGTCGGGATTTAGATACGGGTGGCTTTCTGATTCGACGCTTTGGGACTGGTTTACCCATTTCAAAACCACCTTAATTCATACATTTTAGCATCGGGTATTAAGCTGCTCCCGAGCGACCTACTGTGTTCAGCGGTAAAAAATGGGGGATTTTCTGACGCCACTGTGTACGCCATGGTGCCGACCGTCGAAAATCTCGCTTGGTATCGTTGTTTCACTATGGCCACCGAGCGTGCCTCCGTCTCTAAAAAAGACACCGTGGAAATCCTGCTGGACAAAGTCGCTAACATGCGCGAGGAGATGCTGACGATCGAGCGCGCCCTGGAGCGGATTCAGCGTGAAGCCCTCGAACTTGCCCAGAGCCGAAACGGTCCGGCTAAAAAGACGGCTAAAAAGAGATGAAACTGGGTTCGTCGCCGGACACTATCCCATTGTTTTCGGGATGAAGGGAGACTTCCCACCCTTTTGTGTCTCATGCCGCGCTCGGGTGGGGCCGCCGTTACCCGGCGGAGTTGGGCAGTTCAAGGTGAAGGTCGGCGTTTTTGGATGAACCGACAGCGCGTTCAATCACCATCTCCAACTCCCGGACGTTGGCTGGCCAACGATACCCTACCAACGTGTTCATGGTGCTGGGAGAGATGACGTCAATGGTTTTTTTCATTAACCGTGACCACTTCCGGACGAAGTGCGACGCCAAGAGCGGAATATCACTCGCGCGCTCCCGCAGGGCTGGCATATTGATGACTGACAGTTTGAACTCAGGAGACAAACCTTCACGGAACCAGGAATCAATCATCTGGCCATTAGGGGATGAGGTTGCGATGAGCCTTGCATCAATAGGAACAGTCATCTCGCTTTGGGGATGTTCAAGAAAATTTTGTTCGAAAGCGCGCAGAAGGCGAGGGTGCAGTTCCTGCGAGACATTCTCAACATGACTGAGTAACAGTGTTCCCAGATTTGCTCTTTCAAGCCGGCCCCTGTCCGGCCCGAGGAAGGCAGCTTCCAATTGGGCCGGAGGAACGTTCGTGCAATCAATCTTGACGAAACTCTGGGTCCGTCTGCTGCCCATGCGGTGGATCGCCCTCGCGATAAGTTCTTTCCCTGTCCCCACCTCACCCGTTATGAGCACAATCGAATCGCTTTTCGCCGCTTCTATCGCCTGCCGTAACACACTCTTGAGCACGGGACTCTCGCCGATAATCTCCTGGAGTTCTGATCCTCCCTCGGATTCTCCGTGCATGTTCCTCCTGGCTATTAAGCCGCTATTCGACGCAAGCGATTGGATCACACTTGTTAGCACCAGTCTTATATCCAGCAGCGAGACCAGCCCAGGCGGGCGAAGACTGTCTTGACAACCGAACGCCGCGGCGTAGATGTGAAGGACTGCGCCGGGTCGCTGGATGCTTGGATCTGCCGACCGGGAAGAGGTAAGGCCGTCGCACCTGAGGGTGCCTGGAGGGGGCATGCCCGCAGAAGGCTGTCAACACGAACACCGAATTTCTGCAAAATTGGATCTCGACTTCATGCGCCCCGCGGAACTGATGGCCCCGTATTCAGCTCCGGTCTATGCCCTGATCTGCAAGGAATGCGGCTACATCGAGCTCTATGCCGCTCTTCCGCGTCTTTTGTGTGACTGGCTGGAAAAGCGCTGACCATTCGGCCGGGAATTTCTGCGTGCCCCTTACGGTCGCCGGCTCAGTGTTTGCGAGTCCAGTCTTTCGCCTCCGCAATTCCGCTTTCAACTCCGCCACCTTCTTGGGTCGCTGACGATCGTGACGCGCGGCAAGACTTCCTTCCAGGAGATCTGCCGCGGGTTCGAAATCGGCGGCACATCCCGCCCTTCGCTGGCACCGTTTGATTTCATGCTTCGAGCCTACCCCGACCACTAAAAAAAGGTGGAAATACCGCAGCCGATCCTGCGTCCTAGGCGGAAGGAATAATCCAAGCAGCACTAAGCTGAAGTAGCGAACGGCACGTTGTCGTACAGTAAAAAAATACTTGTCGTATGCGTACAGTTTTGTTATAGTAATGCTAAACGGAGGCTAAGCGATGGCGAGGGATTCGAAAGCTTCGGAGAAACCCCTTAATTTGAAATATAAGCAAGTCAGGATCGATGGCCTCGACAAGGGCCGGCGCGGGAAGCACTACGATCTCATTCTTGGAATTCTTCAACAATTAAAGACACTGCCGGCTGGTTCGGCCATCGAAATTCCGCTTGCCGGAGTAGGTGGAATTGGACTTGCCAATCTTCGCTCCGCCGTCCATCGCTCCTCGTCGTCGCATGGACTTGAAATTGAGACCCTTGCAGACGAAAAGAATTTCTACGTGTGGAGAAAGAAGGTCAAGGGCGAGGACTAGAAGAAGCCGAGCCTGGAGCCGGTCAGTGTGCGCACGGGAGGTTCTCTATGAATGCGACATACAAATGGATTGAGCCTTACAAAGCGGCCCTTCTCGAAACCGACTGGACGAAAATGCAAGAACGCATTGAGACAGCGGAGGCCGCTCTACGCGAGAGGAAGCAGGAGTTCGATCTGAATCACGGTGGCACCCCGGAAGAAAATCAGGCTATCGCGGACGCCACGAGGGGGCTTGCGGTCTTGCGTAACGACTTAATTAAGTGGTCTGAGCAAGAAGGATTGAAGCGCAACGTTGGTTAACTGGTTCGATCTTGTGTGGGGCGGACACTTTTGTCCGCCGCCTTTGACTTTGAGTGGATGTATTCCATGCTCTCAGTGGATGCACTCAGCCTGCTGAAACAACACACCTTTCTATCAGCAATTAACCACCACCCTCCTGCTATCCTGAACTTGATCTCCCGTGAAATTTCAGTTGCAGGATTCTCCGGAGTCTCCCGCGGCCGAGCACAGAGATGGTGGGCCGCCTCGTCATTGGCCTGCTGGTGCTGGTCTCCGCCCTGGTGGGAGCGACGGCCGGACTGCTGCTCGTCTACTCCACCGATCTGCCTCAGGTTGGTCAACTCGAACACTACCGGCCGAGTTCCATCACCGAACTTTACGACGATCAGGGACGCACCATCGGGTCGTTCGCACTGCAGCGCCGGGTAGTCGCCAGCTATGACGACTATCCCGAAGTGCTGCGCCAGGCGCTCGATTTCGATTGAAGACAAGGACTTCTACCGACACTGGGGCATCAATGTATGGCGCATCGCGGGAGCGGCCTATCGCGATATCCAGTCAGGCGGACGGGTGCAGGGAGCTTCGACTCTTACCATGCAGTTGGCGCGCAATCTTTTTCTTTCGCCTGACCGGTCGTTTCATCGCAAGATTCAGGAGGCGCTGCTGGCGGTGCAGATCGAGCGGCGTTTCACCAAGTCGCAGATTTTCACTCTCTATGCCAACCAGATCTATCTAGGCCACGGAGTTTACGGTTTCGAGGCTGCTTCGCAGTTTTACTTCAGCAAGCCGGCGAAACGATTGACCCTCGATGAAGCGGCGCTTCTTGCCGGCCTGCCCAAATCGCCGACCTACTATTCGCCCATCACGCATCCCGACCACGCTCTGAAGCGCCGCAACCTGGTGATCAACTCCATGCTCGAAGATGGCAACATCACGGCGCAACAGGCGGCTGCCGCGCGCGGTCTACCCATCCGGCTTGAAGTGGCCCACGACTCCGATTCGCTGGCGCCTTATTTCGTCGAGGACATTCGCCGCTACCTGGAGGGCAAGTACGGCAGCGATCAGGTCCACGAGGGCGGCTTGAAAGTTTATACCTCGCTCGACATGGACCTGCAGCGCGCCGCCAACCGCGCCGTATTCGACGGCCTGGCTGCGTATGAACGCCGCCATGGCTGGAGAGGACATCTGCAGAATGTCCTGGGCGGCGACGTAACACTCGCCAACTACCATCATCCGGACTGGGACAGCGATCCCGAGGTCAACGGCTACGTCCATGCACTGGTCACGGCCGTGACGCCGGCTTCCGCGACCATCAGATTCGGCCGCTACTCGGCGATGCTCGCGCCCGCCGACGCCGTGTGGACCCGCCGCAAGCTGTCAGACATCCTTCGACCCGGTGATATTGCCTACGTGAAGATCGTTTCGCTCGCGGACAACAAAGCGCGGATCACCCTGGAAGAAGACTCCGGCGCGCAAGGCGCGCTCGTCGCAATCGACAACGCAACGGGCGAGATCAAAGCCATGGTCGGCGGGCGCGATTTCAATCTCTCGAAGTTCAATCGTTCAACTCAGGCGCTGCGCCAGGTCGGATCGTCCTTTAAGCCCTACGTTTACACCGCGGCCATTGATCGCGGCGCCACGCCGGACGACACCATCCTCGACGCGCCGGTCACATTCCCGATGCCCTCAGGCCCAGCGTATGAGCCGCACAACTATGACGAAAAGTTTGAAGGCACGATTACGCTGCGGCGCGCGCTGGCCCAGTCCCGCAACATTCCGGCGTTGAAGCTGGCCGACAGCATCGGCATGAAGACCGTCATCGACTACGCCCATCGCTTCGGCATAACTTCCAACATCCCGCCCTATCTGCCGGTCGCGCTGGGTGCGGTCGAAGTCACCCCCATGGAACAGACCTCAGCCTATAGCGTGTTCCCCAACGATGGAGTGCACATCACGCCACGCTACATCACCAAAGTGACGGACTACGAAGGCCGCACGCTCGAAGAAAACTTTCCTGACGTGAAGGACGTGATCAGCGCCCGTACGGCGCGGACCATGACGGCCATGTTGCGCGAGGTCGTGCTGCACGGCACGGCGATCGCCGCGTCTTCCATGAAGTATCCGCTGGCGGGAAAGACCGGCACAACCAACAATTTTACCGATGCCTGGTTTGTCGGGTTCTCGCCCTCCATCACTTGTGGAGTGTGGATCGGTTACGACGAGAAGAAATTCCTCGGTGCAAAGGAGACTGGTTCCCGCGCTGCTTTACCCATCTGGATGGATTTCATGAAAGTCGCGTTGGCGGGAAAAGATCCGGGAGATTTCCAGGCGCCGCCCGAGACGGCGCCTGCGGCGCATCCGGTCGACACGCCGGACACGGCACCGGCTGCAGAGGAGACCCACTAACTGCTGGGGACGTGGTCCTTCCTCCATTTTCTTTTGAACCTGCCGCGGTTTAGGCGATACTGCCGTCCTCGTGATTTCGTCAATCAAAGGCCCCTGCATCTGCCTGATTTTCTTGCTGTGGGCCGCTTCGGCCCGATCTCAGCAACTCCCCGGGCAGCAATCATCAGGAAACATCAGCGGGACCGTGGTTGATCGCACCGGAGCGGTCGTGGCCGGGGGGCGAGTGCGACTTACGCGCCAGGGTCAATCTTCGGAAAATCAGTCCCCAAGCCAGGAGGTTCTCTCCGGCGACAACGGACAATTCTCCTTTGCCAACATCACTCCCGGACCCTTTCAGCTCACCATTACTTCGGCTGGTTTCGCGTCGCAACCGTTTTCCGCAGTCCTGCATGCGGGAGAGACTTACATTGTCCCGCCGATCGTTCTAGTGGTTGCGACGGCGCTGACTGAGGTGCGGGTCGGACTTTCACCAATCGAAGTGGCCCAGGAGCAGGTCCAGGATGAAGAGAAGCAGCGTGTGCTCGGCTTTATTCCAAACTTCTACGTCAGCTACGCGCCGCATCCGGTTCCTCTCAGCTCAAAGCAAAAGTTCGATCTTGCCTGGAGGACAGTAATCGATCCGGTAAGCTTCGGACTGATCGGTGTAGTCGCGGGAATTCAGCAGTCGCAAGACGATTTCAGCGGATATGGCCAGGGGGCACAAGGTTATGGCAAGCGCTATGGCGCATCCTACGCCAACTTCGTTTCAGGAACATTTATCGGAAGCGCGATGCTCCCCTCGCTACTCAAGCAAGATCCACGTTATTTCTACAAAGGTACGGGCAGCAAGCGGTCGCGAATTCTGTACGCTCTGGCGAATGCCGTGATCTGCAAGGGTGACAATGGAAAGTGGCAACCCAATTACTCGAGCATTCTGGGAAGTCTCGCGGCCGGCGCTATTTCAAATCTCTACTATCCGGAGAAAGATCGCGATGGAGTGGCTCTGACCTTCGAAGGCGGGGCAATTGGAACCGGTGCCACAGCCGGCGCCAATCTGATTCAGGAATTTCTCATCAAGAAGCTGACTCCGAAGCTCCCGGACAAGCCGTAAACCATAACTAGTGTGGGTGCCCCATCCTATTTCGCGTCTTTTGCGAAATAGGGTGGGAGATCGAGACCGCGGTCTAGCTTCAGGGTCAAATCCCAAGCTTCAAATTTCCGTGGAATCCCACCCTTCAAAATCGAAGGGTGGGGCACCCGGAATTCCCTGAGTACGGGTAGAATGCTGCTCTGGTTATGGGCAGCAAAATGACGACGCGAATCAGGCAATTCCGGGGGTCTTCGCGTTGATCCCTCTGCTCCGCACTCTTATTCGACCCTATCGGGTCAACCTCTTCTTCATTCTGCTGGCCATGCTGGTGCAGACGCTGATGAGCCTGGCCGCGCCCTGGCCCCTCAAAATCATTCTGGACAATGTGGTCGGCAGCCACAAGCTTCCCTCATGGCTCGACAATATCCTGAAACCAGTTCTGGCCGGCAGCAGCAAGATGGAGATCGCAGCGGCGGCCGCGGTCATGGTGGTGGTCATCGCGCTGCTGGGGGCGCTCGCTTCCTACGTCGCGAACTACTACACCGAAAGCGTGGGACAGTGGGTCGCCAACGATCTCCGCATGCGGACTTATCACCACCTGGAGCGCCTTTCGCTGAGTTATTTCGATAGCCATCAAACCGGAGCTCTGCTGAGCACGATCACCACTGACATCCAGACCATCCAGGGTTTTGCATCTTCGTCGACGCTGAGCATCATCGTGGACTTGTTCACCATCCTGGGCATGCTGGGCATCATGTTCTGGCTGAATTGGGACTTCACCTTGATCGTCGTCGCCGTGACACCCTTCATGCTGGTGATGGCTTCGAGGTTCAAGAATGTTGTCAAGAAAGCCACCCACGAAGTGCGCAAGCAGCAAAGCAACATGGTGGCCGTGGTGCAGCAAGGCCTGGAGTCGATGCGGGTGGTAAAAGCATTCGGACGGCAGGACCTGGAGCAGGAAGAACTGGGAAAGGTAAGCCGTGCGACGGTAGACGCCGCGCTGAAAGCCCGGCGGGTGAAAGCGCTGCTCTCTCCCATGATCGCGATCATTGTTTCTCTTTGTACCGCGGCCGTGTTGTGGCGAGGTTCGTCGCTCATTCTGGCCGGGACCATGACTGCGGGATCGCTTATCGTATTTCTTTCTTACCTCACCCAGTTCTTCAAACCGGTCAAAGACCTCGCCACCATCACGAACCAGATCGCGCAGACCGCCGTGGGAGTGGAGCGGGTGCGGGGCATTCTTGACGCTGACATCATCATTCCGGAAATCGACGACGCGGTCGATCCGCAGGCCCTTCGCGGTGAGATCGAATTTGAGGATGTGGCCTTCGCCTATGCCTCCGACGCTCCCGTGCTGCAGCGCGTCTCTTTTACGATCAAGCCTGGCGAGATGGTGGGAATTGTCGGGGCAACGGGTGGGGGCAAGTCCACCATCGTGAGCCTGATTCCCCGGTTCTATGATCCCACCGCGGGCAAAGTCAAAATTGATGGCGTGGATATCCGGCAGTACAAACTGCAGCCCCTTCGCGATCAGATTGGTTACGTGTTACAGGAGACCGTGCTTTTCCGGGGAACGATCCGCGACAACATCGCCTACGGCCGGGCCGGTGCCACGAACGATGAGATCCTCGAAGCCGCAAAACTCGCCAATGCGGATGAATTCATCGCACGCATGCCTAATGGATATGACACGCTGGTCGGTGACCGCGGCGAGACGCTCTCCGGCGGCCAGCGGCAGCGCATCGGAATCGCGCGCGCCATCATTCGCAATAATCCCATCCTGATTCTGGATGAGCCCACGGCGGCCCTGGATACCGAATCGGAGAGGGCGGTGATCGAAGCCCTGGATCGGCTGATGAGAGGCCGGACCGTGATCACCATTGCGCACCGCCTGAGCACGATCCGCAACTGCGACAAGATTCTGGTGCTGAAAGATGGCGTAGTGGCCGAGGAAGGCACGCACGACGAGTTGCTGGCTCTCGGGGGTGTCTACGCCGATCTTTATCGCGCCCAGTTCGAAGCTTCGCCGGTGAAGGCCGGTGGCTCGGCTTGAGGTGTTCCTCCTCATCATGGCGTCATCCTGAGCTTGCGAAGGATCTCGCGCGGGCTGCCAGCGGATAGGGGCACGAGCGGCCTTCGTGGCGGTGCGCGCCGGATCCTTCACGACTGAAGTCGTTCAGGATGACGCCAGTGATGGGGTTGTCTGAGCCGCCGCACGAAACCCCGACGTGACGCGGCGTTCTTGGGTATCATGCATCGATGGCGTCCAGCGGAATCGCCTGCTGGGCCGCCGATCCCATGGAGGTTGTATGTCGCGTTCCCTGATCGTTCTTCCCGACGACTCCGCCCGGCCGATCCTGAATGCGATCCATGCCGCGGAGAAATCGATTCGAGTCAAGATGTTCGTTTTCTCGGATCCGGAACTGCTCAAGGCGATCGTTGCCGCTCATCATCGCGGCGTCAAGGTCCACGTCATGCTTAATCCCGCGCGCCGGGATGGAAAAGAAGAAAATCAGGAATCGCGCCAAGTCCTTCACAAAGCCGGCGTGGACGTGATTGACAGCAATCCCTCCTTCGATCTCACCCACGAGAAATCCATGGTGATCGACGAGAAGACGGCGTTCGTGAAGTCGCTGAACTGGGACACCAAGAACCTTACCGAGACGCGCGATTACGCCGTAGTCACCGAACATCCTCCGGAAGTTAAGGAGATTGTGCAATGTTTCGAGGCTGACTGGAACCGCCAAACCTTCGACGGGACGCCGGATTCAAACCTGATCTGGTGTAGCGGAAATGGCCGTGAGCGCATCGCGCATTTCATCGACGAAGCCAAACATTCGTTGTGGCTGCAAAACGAGCGTTACCAGGACCCCATCATTATTGAGCGCCTGGTCCGGGCCAATCGGCGGGGAGTGAAAGTTCACGTGATGGCCAGGCCGCCGCACAAGCTGAAGAAGGAAAAACTGATCGAGGGTGTCGGCGGATTACGCATCCTGGACGATGTAGGAATCAAAATCCACAAGCTCAAACACCTCAAGCTCCACGCCAAGATGCTTCTGGCCGACGGAATGAAAGCCATCGTGGGATCAATCAATCTGACTCCGGGCAGCTTCGACAGCCGGCGCGAACTGGCGATTGAAGTCCACGAGGACGAAGTGGTCGATCGTCTGCATGACATCGTCCATCAGGATTGGGAGAATTCCCGGCCGCTTGATCTCAGCGACGAGGGGCTGCTGGCCGATCTGCAGGACGATCAAGAGGCACAGAATCTGGGGCTCAGCGCAGGCCACGGAAAGCATGATAAGAAAAGAGCGTAAGGATGTTTGCGTCACAAGGCTGTCATCCTGAGTGCAGTCTTTCGTTCCGCGAAGCGGAACGAAAGCAAGCGAAGGACCTCTGCACTTCGCGCTGACCCCTACATGCGGTGTCAGCTCAAACCAGCGTGAAAGCGTATCGGCAGACCGCACGGGGTTGTCACGCTCCTGTCGTCCGGAATGCACAGGTCCTTCGTCGGGAGCCCTTCGCGTCGCGAAGGGCTCCGCTTCCTGAGGATGACAGCGGGTGTACAGGCCATTCCATCTTATTGACTTGCTTTGACGCGCGGCCTAAGATTCACCTTCCATAGAGGGATACGCTGACAAAACCTGGTGTTTTTGCCCAAATTTCGCAGAGCCTGGCTACGGGAGGCCGAAAAATGTTTCCTCCTTCACGCCGTGTTTTCCCCCACCGCCTCTCCGTTCTAATGCTCGTTTTCCTGCTCTTGGCGTCGGCGGGACATGCCAAAACAAAACCTGACGTCGCAGACGCCGTCATCGCTATCGCCGACGTGCACGGCGACTTTGACGATTTCGTCGCCATCCTGCAACACACCGGACTAATTGACAAACAAAACCACTGGGCCGGTGGCAAAGCCACCTTCGTCCAGACGGGAGACCTGGTCGATCGAGGTCCGAAGCCGCGCGAGGTGATGGATCTAATGATGGCGCTGGAGAAAGAAGCGCCAAGCTCCGGCGGACGAGTCGTGGGCCTGCTGGGCAACCACGAGATGATGAATATCATGGGCGACTTGCGCTATGTCACGCCCGAGAATTTCGCCAGCTTCGGCGACAGCAATTCCGAGCAGCGTCAGAAGGCCGCGTATCAGCAGTACGTGAAATGGAGGAATGGCCATCCCCAGCTGTTGACCGAGCTTCCCCAGCCCATGGAGATTACCGAAGGGGAGTGGATGGCGAGACATCCCCTTGGCTTCGTCGAGCATGCCGAAGCCTTCAGCCCCAGCGGGACTTACGGCAAATGGCTGCGAACACACGCCGCCCTGGCAGAGATTAACGATACGGTTTTCCTGCATGGTGGGATCGATCCGAGTCTGGCGCACTTGAAACTGGACACAATCAATAGCCATGTCCGCGACGAAATCAAGGCCTTCGATGAGGCCAGGCAATATTTGCTTGAAAAGAATGTGATTCTGCCATTTTTTAGCCTGCAGGAGATGACCGCGGTCGTCCAGGCCGAAATCACGGCTGAGCGCAAGGGGCAGGTGCCCGCAGATCCGCAGGGGCAGGCCCGGCTGGTGCAGTTCCTGGGCTACGGAGAATGGCTCAGCGTGCGGGTTGACGGCCCGCTGTGGTTCCGTGGCTACGACAAGTGGACCGACGAAGAAGGCATGGCGCAGATCGGCAAAGTGTTGGAAGCTTACGATGCCGCCCACATCGCAGTGGGACACACCGTGCAGAAGGGCGGGCGAATTCGCCCGCGTTTCGATAACAAGGTTTTCCTGATGGACACTGGGATGCTCAGTAGCTATTACCCCGGCGGCAGGGCTTCAGCTCTGGAAATCTGCGGAGGTACGCGATTCACCGCCGAGTATATGGACCAACAGACCGTGCTTATAGGCCCCGCGGTTTCTGCTGCGCAAAACGCAGCTCCGGCTGCCGCCGCTGGAACGCCTGGCGCCAATCCTGCCACTGGCATCTGCGCCGCCGCGGCTGCAGGAAAGTAAGAATGTAGTCTCGAGGAAGGCTGGGGGATGAAGACGTGGATTGAACGCGCGTTGAACGTTCACCCCGGGGACCTGGGGCGCGGCACCCTGCTGTGCTCTTCTCTGTTTCTGATCATCACGGCATACAAGATCGGTGGAGTCGCTGCCGCCGCTCTGTTCCTTTCGCGCTTCCAGGCCAAGCAACTCGCCTACGCCGACATTGCCAGCTCGGTGCTCGTCGCTTTCATTGTTTCCGGCTACGTAGTGATTGCCCGGCGGGTCCATTTGCGCAATCTGGTGGTAGGCAGCATGTTGTTCTTCGCCAGCAATTGCGCCATCTTCTGGGTGCTCGACCACTATTACTCCCGGCTGATCTGGTTGTTCCCGGCGTTCTACATCTGGGTAAAGATTTTCGGGGTCCTGGTGCCAACCCAGATCTGGACCGTGGCGAACTACGTTTTGACCACGCGCGAGGCGAAGCGCGTGTTCGGGATGGTGGGTGGAGGGGGAGTTGCGGGTTGGATTTTCTCCGGCTACTTCTCCAAGACCATGACCCGGAACTTCGGTACGGAGAGCCTGCTGCTGGGCATGGTGGTCTTCGTTCTGGCTTGTGCCGGGCTGGTGGTCCTGATCTGGCGCAGCGGACAGGTTGCGGTTGCGCGGAGGGCATGAAATCGAAGAGGGTGCGGGCCAGAACAGCCCGCGAAATATCAGCCAGAGCATGCGTCTGGTGTTTGCCACTCCGTATTTGCGTGCCATCGCCGCGGTGATTTGCGTTTCTTCCCTGGTCACGACATTGACCGGTTGGCAGTTTCTGGCCATCGCACAGCAGACATTGGTGAAGAAAGATGCACTCGCCATCTTTCTTGGTAACTTCAATTTCTACGCGGGCATACTTTCGCTCTTGTTCCAGTTGCTGGTGACCACGCGGTTCCTCCGCCGGTTCGGCATTGGTACAGCGCTGTTCATGCTTCCTTCGATCGTCTTCATGGGATCGGCCGGCCTGCTGGCGTTTGGGACCCTGGCCGCCGTGACCGCGCTGAAAAGCTGCGACCAGGTTTTGCGTTACTCCCTCGACCAATCCACCCGCGAATTGCTCTATCTGCCACTGGCGGCGCGGGTCAAAATACAGGTCAAGTGGTTCCTCGACACCGTGATCTGGCGCCTGGGCGACGGCTTGTCCGGGCTGGCGGTTCTGGTTTTCGCCACCATGTTGCACATGCCGGCACGCCAGATAAGCTGGGTGGTACTGGTACTGTGCAGCATCTGGCTTGTGTCGGTGGCGATTGTCCGCAAGGAATATGTAGCCACCCTTAAGGAAAGCATCAGCCAGCATCGCGTGGACGTGGAGCAGGCCTCCACGTCAGTGCTCGACCGTTCCACCACCGAGTTACTGGCCAGCGGCCTTGGCGCATCGGACCCCCAAGAGATTATTTATGCCCTCAGCCTGTTTGAATTGGAAAGGCAGAGGGCGGCGCATCCCGTGATCCGCAGTCTGTTGAGCCATCCTGCTGCGGAAGTGCGGCAGAAGGCGATCCAGATCCTCTC
The DNA here is from genome assembly GCA_963812835.1 of Terriglobia bacterium. GTDB lineage: Bacteria > Acidobacteriota > Terriglobia > Terriglobales > Acidobacteriaceae > JAIQFF01. The sequence goes on along the minus strand of CAWEWN010000002.1, from coordinate 989,352 downwards.
CGAATCGGGGGACAAGACGGTGCGCCCGGACATTGAACGGCTGATCCGGGACCCCGATCTCAATGTGCGTACGGAAGCACTCCTTTACCTGACCCATCATGCTCACGTCGACCCGCTGGAGCTGATGCAGGACGAAGCCGACTTCGCCGACTTTTCGGTCAGTTCCGCGGTCGTGGCATATTTAGCGCGACCCGGCGAGACTCAGATACTTGAAGCCGCACAGCAGATCCTCGCTTCCATGGTGGGCGAACCGTCGCCGGAGCGGCAGCGGCACCGGGTAGAAGCGGCCCGCCTGCTGGGAGAACTGCCGGACTGCTTCGATCCGCTGCTTTCGAACCTGCTTGCCGATCCTGACCCTGCGATCGCGCGGGAAGCAATCCAGTCCGTGGGCAAGCTCCGCAAACGGCGGCTTGGTCCCCGAACTGCTGGACCGGTTGGCCCATCGCGATTTGCGCTCCCACTCCGCCAGTGCTCTAGGCGAGTTCGGCGATTCCATCGTCGGAGCTTTGCGCGACCATCTCAGTGACGCTTCGGTAGCAGTCGAAGCGCGGCGGGAAATCCCGGCCATCATGGTGAAGATTGGCACGCCGGCCGCCGCCCAGGTGCTGATGGAAAACCTTCTCGAACGCGACACAACATTGCGCTTTCGCATTATCAGTGCTCTGAACAAACTCCAGCGCCTTCACCCAGGAATCGAGACCGACGCACTGACTCTGGAGACCGTGCTGGCGGCTGAAATTCTCGGCCACTACCGCTCCTATCAGATTCTCGACAAGCTGGGCATCGGGGCGGGCGCCGAGGACCCTGTGGCCCGCGCCTTGGCGGAATCCATGCAGCAGGAACTGGAGCGCATCTTCCGCCTGCTGGGTTTGCTCTATCCGCATCTTGATGTTCATAGCGCTTACGTGGGCCTGCAGTCGAAGAGTGTGTCGGTCCACGATAACGCGCTGGAATTCCTCGATAACGTACTGAAGCCCCAGTTGCGCGAGATGCTGGTGCCGCTGCTGGATGGCAAGATCACGGTAAATGAGCGGGCACGGATTGGCGGACGACTGGTGCACACTACCGTCGAAAATCAGGAGCAGGCGGTAGCCGCTCTCGTCGCCAGTGATGATCCGTGGCTGCGGTCTTGCGGCGCTTACGCCATCGGAACCTTCGGACTCAAATCTCTGGAAGGTGAACTGCACCGCTGCCTGAGTGACTCCGATCCACTGCTGCGCGAGACGGCCCGGGCCGCCATTGTGCGGTTGGAGGCGACAGTAAGAAGTGTGGATATCGGGTGATGCATTCCAGCAGCGGCGTTTCACCGCGGCAGTTCGGGCAGCTTTTAGGTTGCCGAAGACTTGTGAATGGAGTAGATTTGGGGCGCAATTTGGCCGGAGGTAGTACGATGCGCGTCCTTCATCATCAGGGACAGAGGCTACTTGCTGCTGCGTTGATCTGCTTCGTCTGTTCGGGGGTTGTCCAGGCGGCAGATGAGACCACTCTCACCAAAGAACAGATCGAAACTTTTCTGACGACCGCCAAGATCGTGGGCAGCAAGCCAGCTGGTAAAGGCGTCACGGGAAGCTGGCGGCTTACGCTTTCCGACGGCACCACCACCCACGACGGCGCCTTTCAGGCCATCAATGACACCAAACCGACCATGCAGCTTGCTAGCGGCACCGAATTGGGTTTCGTGGATTCCTACCGCTATAACATCGCTGCTTTTAAGCTGGCCGAGATGTTGGGTCTGGACGACATTGTGCCCGTGTATGTCGAACGTAAGTGGAAAGGCGATACCGGCTCGCTCAGTTGGTGGTTGCCGATAAAAATGGACGAAAAGGAACGAGTCGCCCAGCATATCGTCGTTCCCGATCCCGATGCCTGGAACAACCAGATGTACAAAGTCCGCGTGTTAGACCAGTTGGTCTACGACAGCGACCCCAACCTCACGAATGTGCTGATCACCGCCGACTGGAAGATATGGAGAATCGATTTTACCCGCGCCTTCCGGCTGCATAAGGAACTCAAAGGGGTCTCTGACCTGGCCCATTGCGACCGGGAAGTATTTACGAAACTGAAGGCGCTGAATCAAGATGAGGTGATGGAGAAGACCAAGCATTACCTCAACAAGGATGAAGTCAAGGCCCTGATGGTGCGGCGTGACAAGATTGTGGAGCAATTCCAGAAACTGATCGCTGAAAAAGGCGAGAAGGAAGTGTTGTACTGAAATTCGCAAGGACCCTGACATACGTACTTGCTCTTTTCAGTTCTCGGGCCTATGGTTTGATGTTTGCAATTCACAGCTTCCCGCAAAAGGAGAAGATCAAATGGCAAAAAAGATTTTCACTCTACTGTTCCTGATTGTACTTGCTCTACCGCTATCAACCGGGTTGTTCGCGCAAGATTCGACCAAGATGGCAAAAGAGGTGAAGTGGGAGGGAACGGTCGTCAGGACGAATGCGGATAAAAATACCCTGACCGTCCGCAAAGGAGATGGTGGAGTCGAGATGACCATCGTCTACGACAGCTCCACCAAGTGGGTGGCCCAATATCACGCCGCCAAGACGGTGACTGACATTGACTCGACCCAGGTCAAGGAAGGCGATCGAGTGATCTGCAAAGGCACATGGGAGAGCAAGGGCGTCTTCAAGGCCACTCTGATCTCCAAGCGGCTTTCGCACCCGGCATAGTCCAAACCAGCCCTACGCGGGACAGGCACGAAACCAGTCGGCACGCCCAGGTAGCGATCGGCCAGTACTTTCCGATCAGCTTTGGGCGTGTCGACGTTTGTTTTTCCACGTCATTTAGTGACCTTCGGACGGGTTTCCTTCGCGACCTTTGCGGTCCTCTTTGCGTCCTTTGCGGTTAAGCAGTTGACTTGCGGAATCTAACCGCAATGCCCCCGGAATCCCCGGGCATTCTCTCCCGCTACACTCTGGTTACTTGCTCCCGAGCCGTTTCGCGATGCAATTGCAGACACAGGGAGGGAGCCATGGGTCGAGCCTTTGGATTTATAGGCACTATCGTCGTGATGGCGGTTGGTATGTATATCTACTCGACGCAGTTGAAAACAGCCACTGCGACCGGTGGAGGCACCGCGCCCGCGGGAACGGCCAACGTAGTGGGTGTGAAGAATGATCTGATCAGCATCGCCAATGCCGAGAGGGGGTACTATGCCACCGAGCAGAAGTATGCCTCCCTCGATGAGTTGGTCTCGGGAAAGTACATCACCATCGAGAGACAACGGCCTCCTTATACCTACGACGTTGAAACCACTTCCAGCGGTTTTCGCGTGACCGCCACCCGGGACGGCGCCGGCGGTCCCGCCCAGTTCTGGATCGACGAGACGATGCAGGTCCAACAGTCGAATTGAGGCTTGCTCCGAGCCGCTAAGGACGGTCACCCACTGTCATCCTGAGGAAGCGGAGTTCTTCGCTACGCGAAGGGCTCCCGACGAAGGACCCATGCATTCCGGACGACAGCAGGCACCCAACTCCCCGCCCGATCTCTGGTGATGCGGGTGGCCAGCGAAACACCTGCTTTACAATAGAAAACATGGCCGACAAGGTTTTGAAACTCGATTCCAGAGACAACGTCCTGGTTGCTCTCACCGACCTGAAACAAGGCGAGCAAATCGATTTCTCGGGTAATAGCTATGCGTTAGCCTCGAACGTACCCGCCAAACATAAATTCGCCACGCAGGACCTTGCGGTCGGCGCAGATGTGATCATGTACGGTGGCATCGTAGGTAGAACAACGAAACCCATCAACCTGGGACAGCTGTTGACCACGAGCAACGTCCAACATCAGGCTTCGGATTTCCACGAACAATCGGGGACATACAACTGGGAAGCTCCCGATGTTTCGCGCTGGAAAGACCGCACCTTCCTCGGCTACCAGCGGCCGGATGGCCAGGTCGGCACGCGGAACTACTGGCTGGTCGTTCCGCTGGTATTTTGCGAGAACAGAAACATCGGCGTGCTGAAACAAGCCTTCGAAGAGGAGTTGGGGTTTGCGGCGCCGCAAGTCTATCGCCGGCAGGTGGCTGAGCTGGCTAAACTTTATCGTGAAGGCAAGTTGGAAAACGCCGGCAGCCCCAGCATTCCGGGCAACGGAGCGGACCCGCAACGCTCGCGCGTGTTTGAGAATGTTGACGGCATCAAGTTTCTGCTTCATGAAGGCGGGTGTGGCGGAACTCGCGAAGACTCCACCAACCTGTGCGGCCTGATCGCCGGATACATCAACCATCCCAACGTGGCGGGAGCAACCGTCCTCAGCCTGGGATGCCAGAATGCGCAGATTGCTCTGCTGCGGAAACAGATCGAGCAGCGCAATCCGAATCTTGAAAAGCCCGTGATCATGCTCGAGCAGCAGCAGACTGGCTCCGAGTTCAACATGCTCTCGGACGCCATCCGGCAAACATTTCTGGGGCTGGTCGAGGCCAACAAGTTGAAGCGCTCGCCGGCGGCGCTTTCACATCTTAGCCTGGGTTTGAAGTGCGGCGGCTCGGACGGATTCTCCGGCATCTCGGCCAATCCGGCGATTGGGCACACCGCCGATCTTCTGGTGGCACTCGGGGGACGTGCGATTCTTTCGGAGTTTCCTGAATTGTGCGGGGTGGAACAGGAGTTGATCAATCGCGCCACCCGAAAGGAAGTTTCGGACCGCTTTGCCAGGCTGATGCGCGACTATCAGGCACGCGCCCGCTCGGTCGGCGCGGGCTTCGAAATGAATCCATCTCCCGGAAATATTCGCGATGGCTTGCTGACGGATGCGATGAAGTCGGCCGGTGCCGCGAAAAAAGGCGGGAAGTCCCCAGTCACAGCGGTGCTCGATTATCCGGAATATTCCACCGAACCGGGTTTACATTTGCAGTGCACCCCCGGCAGTGACGTGGAGTGCGTGACCGCGCAGGTGGGAGCGGGCGCCAGCGTAGTCTTGTTTACCACCGGCCTGGGCACGCCGACGGGGAATCCGATCGCTCCGGTGGTGAAGCTCTCCACCAACTCGTCATTGGCGCAGCGCATGAACGACATTATTGATATCGACACCGGGCGCGTTATCTCAGGCGAAACCAACATTGAGCGCATGGGTGAAGAAATTCTCGAACTGGTGATCGGGGTGGCCAGCGGCGAGATCCAGAACGAAGGCCGAATTGAAGGGCCAGAACGATTTCATCCCTGGAAGAGGGGCGTGTCGCTCTAATGCTAGTGTCACAACCTGAAAATTCCAAAATTGTCATTCCGAAGCGCGGTAGTATCGCGCGAGGAATCTGCTGTTTCTCTACAGGCAGCAAGCAGATTCCTCGCCGATAGACCCGGCTTCGGAATGACAAGTGACGGAGCTGTTTTAGGCAACATGGATCTTGAACTCAAAGACAAAGTGGTCATCGTGACCGGCGGGGCCAAGGGAATCGGCGCCGCCATTGTGCGCGCCTGCGCCGCCGAGGGCGCCGTACCGGTGATTGTGGACCGCGATGCGGACGCGGGCGGGCAGTTGCGAAACGAGTTGCGCAGCCAGGGCGGAACCTGCGGTGCAATTACGGTCGAGCTATCAACTCCGGAGCATTGTTCGCGCGCAGTTGAACAGGCGCTGAAGACATTCGGGCGGATTGACGCGCTGGTCAACAATGCCGGACGCAACGATAAAGTCGGCTTGGAGCACGGCAGCCCGGACGAATACGTGGCCTCCCTGCAGCGTAACCTGCTGCACTACTACAGCATGGCCCACTACTGCCTGCCCCAGTTGAAGCAGTCGGAAGGGGCGATTGTAAACATCGGTTCCAAAACCGCGGTCACCGGACAGGGCGGCACTTCCGGTTACGCTTCCTCAAAAGGCGCGATCATGGCGCTGACCCGGGAATGGGCAGCCGAGTTGCTGCCCTACAACATCCGTGTCAATACGATCCTGCCGGCTGAGGTCATGACCCCGCTATACCGGGATTGGCTCGCTACCTTCCCGAATCCTGAAGAGAAACTAAGCACCATCCTCTCCAAAATTCCACTGGGGAAACGAATGACCACGGCGGACGAAATTGCCGCCATGACGATCTTCCTGCTTTCCGGCAAATCCGGACACACCACCGGCCAGCACATTTTCGTGGACGGCGGATACAGCCATCTCGACCGGGCCCTGACCTAAGCCAACCCAAAACGACATTTGCCTTCGACGGGGGCAGAGGTCGTGCTGCTCGTACCGGAACTGTAGGCTGCCCAAAAGCCGCTATTCAAAATCGCACGAATGGCGCGATTTGTTATATAGTTTCGCCTCTCGGAGCTCACCCTGTGTAAATAGCGCTTCAGGAGGATCTTTTATGCGCCGTACTCTGTATCGAAAATTTGCAAGCTTGAACTTGGCTTCGGCCTGCGCGCTTGTTCTTGCCGCCCCTCTGTCCATGCAAGCCCAGGTGGACTATTCGCAAGGCCAGTACGGCCGCCCACAGCCTGTCGCGCTGCAATGCCAGAACGCACTGGCTGACCGGGTCAGCGCCGATGCCGGCCGGCGCGTGAACCTCAGCCTTGATAGCCAGGACCTTTATTCGCAGCCCAACGGGCGACAAGGTATCCGCGGCAGACTGCGCTATGGCATCGGCGGTCCGAACAACTGGAGAACGGCCAATTACGACTGCATCGTTGATCCGCGAACGAATCGAGTGGAACGAGCGAACTATCGTCCGCGGGCGGACAGTGGCAATTGGAACGGGCCCGGTTACCCGGGCGGCCCAGGACCAGGTCCCGGTCCCGGTTATCCTGGCGGCCCCGGCTACCCGAGCCCTGGCGTTCCCAACTATCCCAGAGTAAAAGTAGATACTCCGATGCAGGGTGTCTACAACAGCAGATCTGGCGGCTTCAATGTCGACCGCGGCTACGTGGACAGCCGGGGACCTACTCCGTCAATTACCCTGCGCGGCGACAACAACTACCGGATCACGTTTTATGGAGTGGTGGAGCGCTCCGATGGCGGCGGATTCACCATGCGAATCACAGGTTCCGACCGCGGGGACGCCCGAGGGACGGCCCAGGCACGGCTCAACAATGACCGCAACGAGGTCGAACTCATCATTCTGGACGGAAGGATGGGGAGAAACGACTTTTCCGCTAACATCAACCGTCGCCGCTGACGGTGGGAAGTTCGGCCTGACCACTACACCGACGTCATCCTGAGGAACTTCAGTCCCGAAGGATCTGGCGCGCACCGCCACAATTCCTGCAAGTCTTAGCCTCTCGGCCTGGCGCCTATCGCCGGGCTGAGAGCATGGTCAGGATGTCTTTCAGTCCCTGGCGGATATATTTCAGGTCTGACGTCGGACGGGCCGGGAAGGGCAGCGGGTCCTGCTTCCTATCGGTCTTGATCTCGGCCCTAAGGTGCTGCCGCGCACCCGGGATGGTGAATCCTTCTTCGTAGAGCAGTTGCTTGATGCGCAGGACGCTTTCAACATCTTTGCGACGATACATGCGCTGGCCCGTGCTGCTCTTCACCGGCTTGAGCTGAGGGAATTCGGTTTCCCAGAAGCGCAGCACGTAGGCCGGCAGGCTGCACAGACGTGAAACTTCTCCGATGCGGAAATAAAGCTTTTCAGGAATCAGCACATCGGTAGCGGTGGATTTGGCGTTGGCTCGGGTTCGTGGGCTCATCTTAGTTTCCGGAAGCCGCATTCATCGCAGGGGAAGTTTTCCCCATCCGCGTTTCTAGCATGACCGCGCCCGCGGGACAACCACATTCTAAAGGAATCCTTTAATTCTGGCCGAAGACGCGATGGGAAAACTCGACGAACCACGTAGGCCCGGACGCCTTCGTCCGGGCGGGGGAGCAACGCTCGCCGGCTTTAGCGGAGCTTCGCTCCGCCGGTCGGGCGAGGGCGCCCGTCCCCACGTATGTAGTGGAGATTCCCCCGACTGATGGTTCATCGGCGCGCTATCGTACACTGGCACTGATCGCCGAACCTCGCAATATGCGACAGGATCCCATCGAACTGGAAATCTTCAAGAATATCTATCACTCCATCGCGGAGGAGATGGGGGCCGCACTGCGGCGTACCGCGTTTTCTCCCAATATTAAAGAGCGGCGCGACTATTCGTGCGCCGTCTTTGATGCCCGAGGCGAAGTGATTGCCATGGGCGATCACATGCCCGTGCACCTCGGTTCGATGCCGATGTCGGTACGCGCCGCCATTGAGAGTTTTCCGCTGGCCCCCGGCGACATGGTCATGTTGAACGATCCCTTTCGCGGCGGTACGCATCTGCCGGACATTACCCTCGTAGCGCCGGTGTATGTGCGCCGCAAACAGCGAGGGCAAGATGCCCTCGCGACAGCCGCGGACGCCGGCGCTACAAAAACCCGGAAGCGCTCAGGCCCCGATTTCTATGTGGCCTCCCGCGCCCATCACGCGGATGTGGGTGGGACCTATCCCGGATCGATGGGTTTGTGCCGTGAGATCTATCAGGAAGGATTCCGCATTCCGCCGGTGCGAATCATGCGCTCGGGAGCGATGGAGGCCGACGTTCTGGCGTTGCTGTTGAGCAATGTCCGCACGCCTGACGAGCGCGAAGGCGACTTGGGGGCGCAGATTGCGGCCTGCCACACCGGGGCCGAGCGTCTGCGCGAAGTCTGCGCGCGCTATGGCCTGGAGCGGGCGCAGTCCGCATCGAGAGCCTTGCTGGATTACTCGGAGCGAATGATGCGCGCGTTCCTGGCGCGCGTGCCGCGGGGAACATATCGGGCCGAAGATTTCATGGACAGCGATGGAATCAGCGATCGGCCTGTGAAGATTGCGGTGGCGGTGAAGGTCGAGGCAGGGCGCGGGCGAGTCGCCCGCGGCCACATGGTCACGGTGGATTTCACCGGGTCTGATCCGCAGGTTGAGGGAAGCATCAATGCCGTCGAGGCGATTACTTATTCGGCTTGCTTTTATGTGTTCAGATGCCTCCTGGAAGAAGATGTGCCCGCGACTTCGGGGCTGATGCGTCCCATCCGCGTGATTGCGCCGTCCGGGACTGTGGTGAATGCGCGTCCTCCAGCGGCCGTGGCGGGTGGAAACGTGGAAACCTCGCAGCGCATCGTGGATGTTCTCCTGCGTGCATTGGCACAGGCCGTTCCAGAGAGGATTCCAGCCGCCGCTTCAGGAACGATGAATAATCTGACCATCGGCGGAATGGATCCCCGTACCGGCGAGCCGTTCGCTTATTACGAAACCATCGCCGGCGGCATGGGCGCGCGACCGACGAAGCCCGGCATTTCTGGCGTCCACACTCATATGACGAATTCGCTTAACACCCCGGCGGAAGCGCTTGAGTATTCGTATCCGCTGCGAGTACGACGATATTCTTTGCGGTCTGAAAGCGGCGGCCAGGGCCAGCAACGTGGCGGCGACGGCATTGTGCGTGAAATTGAAGTCCTCGCTGACGCGGAAGTCACGTTGCTTTCCGACCGGCGCTTGCGTGGACCCTGGGGACTTGCCGGAGGTGAGGATGGTTTGCCAGGAAACGCATCTGTGATCCGGCGGAACGGAGTGATTGAAAAATTGCCGGGCAAGGCCAATGTCCGTTTGGCCAAAGGAGAACGCATCCGGATTGAGACACCAGGCGGCGGCGGGTGGGGCCATTCCAATCAAAGTCACTGAAAACCAGGAGGCGTTATGAACCGCATAAAATCGGTGGGCGTTCTTTCTTGCGCCAAGATGTTGGGGGTCCTGTACGGCTGCATGGGTTTACTCTTCATCCCGTTTGCCCTGATTGCCGGGTTGGCTGGCATGGCGACGCAACAAGCCAGCGGCTCTAGCGGCGCCGCCGGCGCCATCAGTGGAGCGGTGCTGATGGTCTTCGGCATCCTTGCACCATTTCTCTACGGAGCGATGGGATTCGTGTTCGGTGCCATCGGGGCTTGGATCTACAACCTGATCGCGAAACGACTCGGCGGAATTGAGATTCAGTTGGAAGCCGCCCCCGTGACGTCCTTCTAGGCCGGCCCGCGAGAATCGAGGTTTGGTGGCCGACACTGCCGGGTGCCCAGGCAGTGCAATGCTAGAATTAAGGGTTCTGTTGGCTGTTTTAAACTCATCAGGTTGTCATTCATGCAGAAAACAATGCTCGCGGTTGTGAAGCCGGAAGCCGCGCCGGGCGCGGAGATCCGCGAGGTCAAAGTCCCTGCGTTTGGCCGGAACGACGTCCTGGTCAAAGTGCAGGTTGCCTCGATCTGCGGCACCGATCTGCATATCTATGAGTGGGACCGCTGGGCGCAGAATCGCATACATCCGCCATTGATCCCCGGCCACGAGTTTTGCGGCGAGGTGGCAGCCTTCGGCGACGAAGTTACAAGCGTGAAAGAAGGCGATTTCGTTTCCGCGGAAATGCATGTGGCCTGCGGAAAGTGCCTGCTGTGCCGCACCGGCGAAGCCCACATCTGCCAGAACGTAAAAATCATCGGCGTGGATGCGGACGGGGCCTTCGCCGAGTACGTAGTCATTCCAGAGTCAAATATCTGGAAACTCGATCCCGCAATACCACAAGAGTATGCGTCGATCCTGGATCCGCTGGGCAATGCCGTGCACAGCGTGCTGTCGGGAGAGATTGCAGCCAAGACAGTGGCCATTACCGGCTGCGGTCCGATCGGACTGTTCTCCATTGCGGTAGCGCGCGCGGTGGGAGCGACTACGATTTTCGCTATCGAGGTGAACGAACATCGCCGCCGCCTCGCCCAGCAGATGAAAGCCGACTTTGTCCTCGACCCGTCCAAAGACAACGTTCGCAGCATCCTAATGGAGCGGACGAGCGGACTGGGGGCGGATGTTGTGCTCGAGATGGCCGGACATCCCAGCGCCATACGCACCGCCTTCGATATTGTGCGACGCGGAGGGCGCATTTCTCTCCTGGGCCTGACCTCCAAGCCGATTGCGTTGAATTTCTCCGAAGACATTATTTTCAAGGGGATCACGGTCCAAGGCATCAGCGGGCGGCGCATGTACCAGACCTGGTACCAGATGACCGCTTTGTTGAAGGCGGGCAAACTGGATCTTCATCCGGTGATCACGGATCGTATTGGGATGAAAGATTTCTCCAAGGCCATGGAACGGTTGAAGACTGGCGAGGCGAGCAAGATTCTGGTGTATCCCAACGGGACGAAGTAACTTCTAGCTCTCAGCCCTCAGCTATCAGCTTTCAGTCAAATCCCTTTCATCGGATACAATTCCAAAACAATGCTTCGATACTTTACTGCGGGAGAATCTCATGGCGAGGCGCTGGTCGCCTTTCTTTCGGGACTGCCCGCTGGCCTTAAAGTGGACCAGGCCTTTCTCGATCGTGAACTTTGGCGGCGCCAGCAGGGCTTTGGCCGCGGCGGGCGGATGAAGATCGAGACCGACAAGGCGCATATTCTGTCGGGCGTGCGGCACGGAGCAACCATCGGATCGCCCATTGCGATCATGCTCGAAAATAAAGATTGGAAGAACTGGCAGGAGTCACTGCCGGTGGAAGAGGGCGATTCTGCAAAGCATAAGCGAGTGGCGTCGCCCCGTCCCGGACACGCCGATCTGGCGGGAGCGCTCAAATATAACTTCTCGGAAGCGCGCTATGTGCTGGAACGGGCGTCGGCGCGGGAATCGGCGGCGCGAGTTGCCATTGGCGCACTGGCCAAGTTGTTCCTGCGCGAACTGGGAATCGAAGTATTCAGCCATGTAGTTGCCGTGGGCAGCGCCGTATTGAAGAAGGATGTGGCATGGGAGCAGATCCGCGGTCTCGCCGACCGTAACGAGGTTTTACTGAATTGCGCTGATCCCGAGACTGAGCAGCAAATGAAAGAAGAAGTGGACAAGGTCTTGCGAACGGGAGATTCCGTCGGCGGTATATTCGAAGTGGTCGCTCACAAAGTGCCGCCCGGCCTGGGGACATATGCGCAGTGGGACGAACGGCTTGACGGTATGCTGGCGGGCGCAGTTATGTCGCTGCAGGCGGTGAAGGCAGTGGAGATTGGAGCAGGAGTTACTGCTGCAGCGTCTCCAGGCTCCGCCGTGCACGATGAAATAGGATATGAGGCGTCGACTGGATTTACTCGCACCAGAAATAACGCCGGAGGAATCGAGGGCGGGACTTCGAACGGCGAAGACATTGTCGTACGCGGATATCTGAAGCCGATTTCAACTTTGCGGCGTCCGCTGCAGTCGGTGGATTTCGCCAGCCGGGAACCGGTGAAGGCGGCTTACGAGCGCTCCGACGTTTGTGTAGTGCCGGCGGCGGGTGTGGCGGCAGAAGCCATGGTGGCGCTGACCCTGGCCCGCTGCGCACTGGAGAAATTCGGCGGCGATTCGATGACCGAAACATCGCGCAACCTGAAGGGATACCTGGAGCAAGTAAAGAATTACTGAGTGCCACAAAACCTGAATGATCTATCCCATTGTGAAGTTTGGTAATCCGGTTCTGGAAAAACCTGCCGAACCGGTCACGGTTTTCGACGCTCATCTGAAAAAACTGGTGGATGACATGTTCGAGTCCATGTACGCGGCGCACGGCGTAGGGCTGGCGGCGCCGCAAATTGGAATCTCAAAGCGTCTGGCAGTGATTGACGTCACCTTCAAGGAAGACCCGGACGCCAAGTTGGTGATCGCCAATCCGGAAATTATCAAGACCGAAGGCCGCCACACCCAGAACGAAGGATGCCTGAGCATCCCGGAATTTCGCGAGCCGGTCTCACGCGCGCGCAAAGTGACCATCCGGGCGCAGGATGTGAACGGGAAGTGGTTCGAAAAAACCGGCGAAGATTTATTGGCCCGCGCCTTCCTGCACGAGACCGATCATCTGAACGGCAAGCTTTACATCAGCCACATCAGCGCCCTCAAGCGTGATTTCATGAAGCGCAAGATCCGCAAGCTGATGAAAGCGGGAGAGTGGTAGGGGAAGGCGGCGTTGGGCGTCAGACCTCGGGCGTCGGCACAAAAGCGGTTCGATCCTGATTCAGGCCGAGGCCTGAGGTGCGAAGTCTGACGTCCGATGCCTTCTTCTCTCAATCTCGTTTTCTGCGGCACGCCGGCGTTCGCACGTGCCTACTCTGGAAAAGCTGGTGGAGGCAGGGTTCGCGGTACCTCTCGTCGTGACTCAACCGGACCGGCCCAAGGGCCGGGGCATGGAAGTTGCGCTGTCGCCAGTAAAGCAAGAGGCCCTGCGACTCGGATTGCAACTCAGTCAGCCAGACAAGATCAAGAACAACGAAGAATTTCGTAAACAGCTCACGCAAATCGCGCCTGACGCGATCATCGTTGTCGGATACGGGCGCATTATTCCACAGTGGATGATTGATCTACCGCGGTTGGGAAATCTGAACCTGCACGCTTCGTTGCTGCCCAAATATCGCGGGGCAGCGCCGATTCAATGGGCCATTGCACGGGGCGAGAGTGTGACCGGTGTCACCACCATGCGGATCGATGCCGGCCTCGATACCGGAGATATTCTGTTGCAGAAAGAAATCCCAATCCAGCCGCAGGACACAGCTGCTACTCTAGCGCCACGAATGGCTGCAATCGGCGCCGAACTCATGGTTGAAACCCTGCGCGGACTGCAATCTGGGACGGTTCATCCGGAACCGCAAGACCATGGCAAATCCACGCTAGCACCCATCCTCAAGAAAGAAGATGGCAAGATTGATTTTCAGAGTACGGCGCAGGAAATTCTAAACCGCCTGCGAGGCTTTCAACCCTGGCCCGGCGCGTACACCAGCTTTCGCGGGAAGAACCTCCACATCTGGGCAGCGCAGCCCATCGTGCGAGTCGTCGCGTCCGCTGAACTTCTGGTTGAAAGCGGTTCCCTGATTGCCGGCTGTGGCACGGGAAGCGCGCTGCAATTGCTCGAGGTGCAGCTCGAAGGCAAGAAGCGCATGCCCGCAGCCGACTTCGTCCACGGCTATCAACCCCGCAACGGCGAGATGCTCGGAAACTGAGAACCGGGAACTCGTTACTGATAACTGGGGTTTTAAATACTCATGCCCACTTCTCCGGCTCGAGCCACGGCTTTCGACGTCCTGCTTCGCATTGAGCAGCAGGACGCCTATGCATCCGAGCTATTGCACTCGACCCAATACGCCAAGCTGTCGTCAGCGGACCACGGTCTGGCCACGGAACTGGTCATGGGAGTGCTGCGGTGGCGGTCGCTGCTGGATGACGAGATTGGCCGGTTCTCCGACAAGCGATTAGAGAAGCTCGACATTGAGGTCCTGACGGCACTGCGGCTGGCGGCGTATCAATTGTTGTTTCTTGACCGGATCCCTGGACGTGCCGCCGTACATGAGAGTGTGGAGTTGGTGAAGCGCGCACGTAAGGGATCGGCCGCTCCTTTTGCCAATGCGGTGCTGCGGAAGTTGGCGGGAAGCACTTCAGAGAGAAAGATGGAAGCGGCAGAGCCAAGAAGTGCAGAAGAGCTCTCGCGACAACTGGCCCATCCGCTGTGGTTGGTGGAACGGTGGGTGCGGCAGTTCGGTTTGGCAAATACGCAGCAGATCTGTACGTACGACCAGCATCCTCCGGTCGCGGCAGTTCGTCTGACTGGTGCAGGGACGGAAGAAGAACTGAAGGTTGATGGGATCGATGTTGCTCCGGGCCAGTTGGTGGCCTCCGCGCGCCGAGCGCAGGCCGGAAATGTTTCCGGCGCTCGCGCCTTCACGGAAGGTCGAGTCGCAATTCAGGACGAGGCCTCGCAGTTGGTTGCGCTGCTGGTGGGCAAGGGAACGAGGATTCTTGATTGCTGTGCGGCCCCGGGTGGCAAGACCCGCGTGCTTGCGGAACAAAATCCGGACTCGAACATTGTTGCCCTTGAGTTGCACCCACACCGTGCGCGACTGATGCGAAAACTGGTCCCCGCCAGTAACATTGAAGTGATCAGCTCAGACGTGCTCGGGTTCAAAACGAATTCAGGCTTCGATCGTGTCCTCGCCGACGTGCCCTGCTCCGGCACTGGCACTCTGGCGCACAATCCTGAAATAAAATGGCGACTGAAGCCCGAGGACCTGACCGACTTGCACAGGCGCCAGGTGGCGATTTTGCGGGCGGCCATGCGGCAAGTCCTGGCTGGAGGCAGACTCGTCTACTCCACCTGTTCGCTGGAGCCGGAAGAGAATGAGGACGTCATCGAGGAAGCGCTCTCCGGGCAGATTTCATTCAGGGTGATCGATTGCCGATTGGAACTGGAGCGCATGAGAAACGCCGGTGAGCTGGTCTGGAACAACATTGATTCACTGATCAGCGGGCGATTTGTGAGAACCATCCCCGGAGTGCATCCGTGCGATGGCTTTTTTGTCGCGATACTGCAGAAAGATGACCGGATTTGACGGCAGGCAGGATGCCCGCCGGACAGCCGGCGGGACGCCGGCGCTACGCGTTTCACTACCGAACTTCGAAGTTCACCGCGGTGCCCGTAAACACCTTCTCTCCCGCCGCAGGATTCTGCGACACAATCATGCTGCCGGGGAACGGGGCCATCGGCGAAGAGCCTTCGGGTGCCGGGGCGGTGGTCACGCCGCCGACACTGAGTCCGGCGTCCTGCACCGTCTGGGTGGCGGTACCGAGTGGCTGTCCGACGAAGCTGGGCATTACCAGGGCTTGCGGTTGCGCTGGCGTGGCGACCAGCAAGCTGATTTTCGGAGCCGAAACGCCGCTGGCGTTCGGCGGCGGAGCCTGGGCCAGGACTTCGCTGTCCGGAGCTTCCGGGGATTGCATTTGGGCGATGGCGCCGACATCCAGACCGCGGCGTCGGATGTTGATATTGGCGGCGCGTTCGCTCTGTCCGATCACATTCGGGATGGCAACGCGCTGCGGGCCCAGACTCTCGGCCACGCGGACCTGCCAGCCGCTCCGTACCTGGCTTCCAGCGGGTGGGAGCTGAGACAGAATTTTTCCTTCCGGGACGGCGGGACTGTAGTACTGGCGTTCTACCGTCAGTTCGAGGCCATTTTGCTCTGCGATCATGCGGGCTGCCGCGGGACTTTTCCCTACCAGATCGGGTACAGCGACCTCGCGGCCATGGATGGCCAGCCGCATAGCAGTGAGGGCGGAAACCAGGGCCACCACCAGCAAGACCAGCGCCAGGAGGACGAGTCGGAAAAAGGACTTCATCTAGCGAGATTATAGTTGCTGACGGTTCTATCTAGCCGACACATTTAAGCGTGCCGGCATCTCGCGGGCGAGTCGCCCGCGACCACACAAACCCACCAACGCGCCTCCCGATTCAGCACTGAAGGTCTGCCATCACACCTTGCTGCTGACTGCACCATCTATACTGGTTCCATGTCTGCCGCAGAAGTGACACCGGGAAGTGATCTTCTGGAGACGCTGCGGCGTCATTGGGGATACGATTCGTTCCGGCCGTTGCAGGAGCGCATTGTGCGCAGCCTGCTCGACGGGCAAGACAGCTGCGTGGTCATGCCGACAGGCGGCGGCAAATCGCTGTGCTACCAGTTGCCGGCGGTGATGTTGGGACGAACTGCCATCGTGGTCTCGCCATTGATTGCGCTGATGCAGGACCAGGCCGCGCAACTGGCGCAGATGGGAATCCCAGCCGCCGTCCTGAACAGTTCTTTGCCCAGTGAAAAGCAGGCGCACGTCATACGTAAGGCATCGGAAGGCGAGTATCGCCTGCTGTATCTTTCTCCGGAGCGGCTGGCCCGCGCCGACACCATCGGCTGGCTGCAACGGGTCCCGATCGCTTTTTTCGCCATCGATGAAGCCCACTGCATCTCGGAGTGGGGCCATGAATTTCGGCCTGAATATCGGCAACTAAGCCGGTTGCGGGCGAATTTTCCAGATCGCCCTATTGCCGCATTCACCGCGAGCGCGACCAAGCGGGTTCGTCACGACATTCTTCACCAGCTTCAGCTGCGCGATCCGCATAAGTGCATCGCCAGTTTTCACCGGTCGAATCTCCGTTACCTGGTGAAGCAGTGCGAAGGTGGCGAGCAGCCCAGCCTGTTGCTGCGCGTCCTGCGCAACTACAAAGACAGCAGCATCATTGTGTACGCGCCGACCATCGCCAAAGTTGAGGCCACGGTGGACTTTCTCGAGGCGCAGCAGATCCCGGCCATCGGCTATCACGGCAAGATGGACTCGGCGGAGAGACGAAATAATCAGGAACGCTGGATGTCGGATGAAGTACGCGTGCTGGTTGGCACTATCGCCTTTGGACTGGGCATCAACAAGGCTTCGGTACGTACAGTAGTGCATCTGGCCCTGCCCAAGTCTATCGAACAGTATTACCAGGAAGCCGGACGCGCCGGACGCGATGGGCAGCCGGCGGATTGCATCCTGCTATGGCAAAAGCGCGACGCGGCCTTGCTGGCATATTTTTGCGATCAGATTGTTGATCCGGCAGAGAAAGAGCGGGCATGGCAGCGGTATCACACCATTCGACGATTCGCGGAATCGAACGGATGCCGGCACCGGGAGATTTGTGTGCACTTCGGAGAAACTCCGAAGTGGACGACGTGTGGCGCCTGCGATGCCTGCGGCTGTGAATCCGATTGGCTGGTCAAGTCAGTCAAGGCAGAAGCGCCGGCGCTGAGACCGCCTGCGGCCCTGCGCATGCCCGCGCCCGCCACGGCAACCGGAGTTCCGGATATTGACCCGGCTCTGCGGGAATATTTGCGCGAATGGCGGCGTGCAGCCGCGAAAGAGCAGGGCGTTCCGGCTTTCGTAGTGATGCACGATTCCGCCCTCGACGAGGTCTGCCGCAAGCAGCCGGGCTCGATCCCTGAACTGCTCGGCATTTCCGGATTTGGCGAATACAAAGCTGCGCTCTACGGCCCACGCATTTTCGAGGCACTGGAACAATTCCGCAGCGGCGTCCGAGGCCCGGCGTACACCGGGCCGTGAGCAGACCCCAACCAAAGCGGGTTAGTGGTTTATGATGTTGGGTCTCAGGCAAGGTTCCTAAATCAATAAGCTTTTCGCTGAGGTCAATATGGGCGCCTCCACGGTTCCGACTGACAAATCGCAATTGACGCGTGCTGAGATCAACCGCAAACAGAAGGAATACATCTTCCCTTCCGTCACGACCTACTACTCTGATCCTCTGCCCATGGACCACGCCTCCATGCAGCATGTGTGGGACGTCGAAGGGAAAAAATATCTCGACTTCTTCGGCGGTATTGTCACCATCAGTGTCGGCCACTGCAATCCGCGCGTGACCTCGCGCACCAAAGAGCAGATTGATCGCATGCAGCACGTCTCGACATGCTTTCCCAATGCGCCGATGGTTGACCTGGCGGAGAAACTGGCGCAGATAACGCCGGGCGCGCTGAAGAAATCTTATTTCACCAACAGCGGGACGGAAGCCAATGAGACCGCGATCCAGGTAGCGCGCATGCACACCGGGAATTTCGAGGTCGTAGCCCTGCGTCACGGCTACAGCGGACGCTCCTCGCTGACCCGCGGACTGACTGGTATGAACACCTGGCGCAAGGGCACGATCGAAGTTGGCATCGTGCATGCCATGAATCCCTATTGCTATCGCTGCCCGCTGGGGCTGAAATATCCATCGTGTGAAGTCGCTTGCGCGAAGGATATTGAGAATGTCATTCAGTTTTCGACCTCGGGGCGCATTGCTGCGTTTCTCGCGGAGCCGATCCAAGGCGTAGGCGGTTTCATTACGCCGCCGAAAGAATATTTCAAACTGGCGTTCAACATCGTCAAACAGTACGGGGGCGATTTCATCTCCGACGAAGTGCAGACCGCATGGGGCCGCACTGGAAAAAAGTGGTTCGGCATCGAGCACTGGGAAGTTGAACCCGACATGATCACCGCGGCCAAAGGCCTGGGCAACGGCACGCCGATCGGATTGACCGTTGCGAAGCCTGAGATCGCAGATTCTTTTCAGGGAATGACGATTTCGACCTTCGGCGGAAATCCCGTGACCAGCGTGACTGCCCGGGCCGTCATCGACATCATCGAAGAAGACGATTTGCGGACGAACGCGGCGGTGGTAGGCGATTACTTCCGTCAGAAGCTCGAAGAATTGCAGACGAAGCATGCCATCATCGGCGACGTGCGCGGCATGGGCCTGATGCAGGCGCTGGAGTTGGTGGAAGATCGCGAGAGCAAGAAGCCGGCTTCCGCGGGGACGAATGCATTGATGGAAGAAGCTCGAAAACGCGGCCTGCTGGTCGGCAAGGGTGGGTTCTACGGCAACGTAATCCGCATGTCGCCGCCGTTGAATATTGGGAAAGCGGATGTGGATGAAGCCACGCGAGATTCTGGATGAAAGTTTCGCGGCCCTAAAGAACTAGCACGAAAATAAAAGACGGGCGTCTCGCCCGTGGCGGCTTCTGGACGGGCGGGACGTCCGCCCTCCAGCCAAAATCACTTCACGAACGACCGGCTGCTTTCAACAGTTCGCTGAGTTCCTTAATCTCCGCTGGACCGGCATCACCGATCACCACGTAGCGCAACCCGCTTTCACTCCAGGTCTCGACGTTAAACGCCATCTCTCGGGCCACAGTCGTGCCCATCGCCAGCGGAATTACTCCGGGCTGGTCCTGCAGAATAAAGACTGACAACCGGTGATTGCGCAGTTCGAACAAAAGCTGTGCCCCCGGGTTATGCCTGAAATAAACGACCCGGCCGCCTGCCAGCTTGAACGGAGAATTCTGCAGCTCAGGAAGATTAAAAGTGAACGGAAGCTTGCCCTGAAACCACGGCTTCACTGTATGTCGATCGGTCGAAATTACGTCAACCGGGTTCGCGCTCGCAATGGTCGTCACATGCAGGTCGAGCAACTCCGCCAGCGTCTGCTCACGAGCGGAATTCCGCATCCACAAAGCAGCGGATGCGACGATCAGCAGCAGCGCAACCGCAAACGTGGCCAGCGCCGGCATCCAGGAAAATCCCCACAGCGGTTTGCGACTCTTCTGGATACTCTTCTCAATCTTCAAACGGAACTGCGGCGACGGCGAGTAACGCGCGGCGGCAGCTTGCGTCATGCGCTTGATGCGCACACGGCCCAAGGCGTCCGCGGCACAGGAGGGACAGGTCCGCAGATGAGCATCCAGGCCCGCGAGGTCTTGCTGCGAAGCATCGCCGTCCACGTAAGCGTCGAGCTTCTCCTGCCACGGATCAAATGTCATCGCGAAACTCCCTGCAATTGCTCCGTCAGCAATGCCCGCATGGCTCTCCGCGCCCGTGAAAGGCGCGACATCACTGTTCCTATGGGAATCCCCAGCGTCTCGCCGATTTCCTGGTAACTCATTTCCTCCAGATCACACAAGAGAACAATCTCGCGAAACTTCACCGGCAGCTTTTCCAATGCGTTCTGGATGGTCTCGTGCTGCGCTCGCGCCAGCAGAACCGATTCCGGAGTCTCGGACGCCGCGGGCTCCACAGGCGCGCCGCCGTCCTCGTCGCCGTCACTGTCTATCGAAACGGTCGCCCAGGCCTTGAGGCCCGTCTGCGTCGTGAGGAAGGTATTGCGCAAGATTTTGTATATCCAGGCGCGAAAATTCGTGCCTTGCTGGAAGGAAGAAAATCCTCGCAGCGCCTTCATATACGTTTCCTGCACGAGGTCCTCCGCAGCAGCGCGGTCCTGGGTAAGCCAGTGGGCGAAGTTATAGAGCTTGGCGAAAAGAGGCATCGCCAACTCTTCAAACGACCCGGACTCGCCAGCGCGATCGGCCACAGCCCCAACAGTGTACCTCTGGAGAGGTTCACCTTTCTTTCGCACCGCTGTTTCGACGGGCATCGAGGGTTCAGGCTAAACGGCCATCAGCCTCAGAATCAGCGCGGATTTGGGCCGCCGGCCGAAAGGATTGACCAACGGTTGCAGAGATTTGCGCACCCTGGTTGCTCCTTTCAGCCCATATAACTGGAGCAACCGGAAAATATTCCCTAAAAATTGTCTTCGTCAGTTTACGGGCAGTCGCAATAGCGGAGGGTTACGACCGAGCCGCTGGTTGGACCGGTATAGTGGAAGACAAAAAGCCGGTCGAACTCGTCTTCTTTAATAGGATCGACTTTGCCTGCCCCAAGTTTTTCGATGATCCCGGGAAGGGTGTCTGAGTGCGCCACCACCAGCACCGTCTTGTCAGGAATGGCACGCAGTTTCTCCACAAGCCCCTGGATGTCCTTGTACTCGACTGTGGTCGCCTTTATGCCCAGCTTTTTGGACAGAGGTTTCGCCGTCTCCTGGGTGCGCACAAGCCCGGTGGCGAAAATTACCTGGATGCCGGCATCGCCAAGAGTCCGCGCCAGGCAGTCTGCCCGTTTGTGACCTTGCGGGCTTAGAACAGCGTCCCTTGCGGTTGACAGCTTCTCCGCATGACGCACCAGGAAGACCGTTCCGCTGTCCTGCGCGTGGGCGGCGGCTGAGAGGCAAACTGCGAGCAGTGTCAGGACAACGAGATTAATTGATTTGCTTTTCACATACCCTCCCGATGGTAATGGCGGTTCTTATGTGGGCGTGATTGTCGCGCTCGCACCATATTTTAGACATACTGTTCGGCCAGCATCTGGGCCGCGCTTTCGTCCAATTGTTCAGCGCGCCGCACTTCTTCGAAGCGGGCCAGCAAATCATCGGGACGCAGCCGCCGTTTTTCGGCGCCCTGAAAATCGTGGATGATCTGGCCGCGGTGCATCATGATCAGGCGGTCTCCCAGGCTTGCCGCCTGGTGCATGGAGTGCGTCACCATCAAGGTCGTGAGTTTATCGCGCGCAATCACCTGCTCGGTCAGGGCGATGACCAGGTCCGCGCTCTTGGGATCAAGGGCGGCGGTGTGCTCGTCCAACAGAAGCAGTTCGGGGCGCAGCCATGTGGCCATGAGCAGCGTGAGCGCCTGTCGCTGTCCGCCTGAAAGACTTCCGATGGCGTTCTCCAGCCGGTTTTCGAGGCCCATATTCAGGCGGCTGACCTCGTCGCGCATTCGGCCAACCAGCGATTGTTTCAATCCCCAGCCCAGACCTCGGCCGCGGCCGCGCAGGGCGGCAAGACTGAGATTCTCTTCGATGGTGAGGCTGGGCGACGTGCCGCTGAACGGATTCTGAAACACGCGTCCGATCAGTTCGGCGCGCGCATGCTCGGGCCATCGCGTCACGTCGCGTCCCGCCAGCCGGATGGTGCCTTCGTCCACCAAAAAGGTTCCAGCGACAGCATTCAGCAGCGTCGATTTCCCCGAGCCGTTGGTTCCGATGATGATGACCCAGGAACCAGCCTCCAGCACCAGGTTCACGCCGCGCAGGGAACGCACTTCATTCGGCGTGTCCGGATTGAATGTCTTCGAGACTCCTTGAACCTCAAGCATGCGCGCTCCGCATGCGTTTCTTGCGCAGGAATTGCGGCACGATGAGCGCGCAGAAGACGAACACGGCCGTGATCAGCTTCAGGTCGTTGGGATTGAGTCCCCAGCGCAACGCCATGGCGACCAGCAACCGGAAGAGCACGGAGCCCATGACCGCGCCGATGATCGTCGTGCCCAACTGGTTCGTTCCCACCAGCGCTTCGCCGATGATGACGCTGGCCAGTCCCCACACCACCATGCCGATTCCCATGCCGACGTCCGCGAAGCCCTGGTATTGCGCCAGCAAAGCTCCAGACAGCGCCACAAAGCCGTTCGAAATCGCCACTCCGAATATGATCATGTTGCCGTCGTTGACGCCCAGCGCCCGGATCATCTGCACGTTGTCGCCGGTGGCTCGCATCGCCATGCCGAGATTGGTGCGCAGGAACAAATACAGCAACGCGGCCGTCAAGGCCACGACCAGAGCCACCGCGCCCAGCACCGACGCGTCTCGCACGCTGACTTCCCACCCCGCGAGATCGAAGCTGGTGGCGCCCCGCATGAGCTTGATTCCGATCTGCTCCGCCTGCGTCGCCAGCGTGGTCACTGAGAGCAACGAAACATTGCTCTTGCCCATGATGTGCAGGTTGATGGAATAGAGCGCGGTCATCACCAGAATTCCCGAGAGCAGCGAGTTGATCTTGAAGCGGGTATAGAGCGTGCCGGTGCACGCTCCCGCGAGCATTCCGGCGGCGAAGGCAGCCAGCGAGGCCAGGGTCGGACTAGTGCCGTGCGCCATCAGAGTCGCTGCGACAGCTGCGCCGAGCGTGACCGATCCGTCGGCTGTGATGTCGGGAAAAGCAAAAATCCGGAAGCTGATGAACACGCCCAGGGCCAGCAGCGAGAGGATGCAACCGATCGTGAATGTGCCAATCAGCAGAGTTCATATGCGTTTCACGCTCACCTGATATCCGCCGCCGCGCCGATCCAGCATGCGCCCCGGACGAACTCGCTCTGCTGCGGCCCGGCCGCCAGGCGGGCGTCGGTCAGCAGGTGGAGAACGCCCTGCAAAGTTTCCGTCTCGAACAAGGTGGTGACCGTATTTTTCAGATCGATGCTCCCCTTCTGAAGCGGACGATAAGAAAATGCCGCCGCATGAAAATGCCCCAGCGGCCCTGCTTCGGTTCCCAGCGGGCGAAGCAGAGGAGCCAGCGGCGCGAATTCCGAACTCGCCGCCACACCTGAGATCAATGCCAGCGATCGCGAGTAAAGCCGTTCCGTGGAGAACGAAAGCCATGAGCGCACTTCGGGATATTTGAACGGGAGCATCGTTCACTCCGGCGGCTGCGGCCGGCGAGCGGCGAAGAGCGGCTCCCACAAGTCCGGCTGATTCGACCACCATCACCATTCCGATTGCCGGCGCGCCTGAAATCTCCAACGCGGTGCGTACTAACTCCGCCAGCGAAATCGGGCCTTCGGCGCTGGAGGTTTCGAATCGCATCAGGTGCGTGAATCCGCCTTCGCAGCGCAGTCCATAGAGGACGTTCATCTCCGGCACCAGCTTGCCGCTCGAGACCATGAAATCCGGCACATTGGTTCCATCCGTCGGAAGATAAGCCGCCGAGCCGCCCACCGCCAGGAATTCGCCAAAGCGCGTCTGCGCATCCTCGAAGCCGTGGCCGAAAGCTCCCAGGCCGAAGCCGAATGTGGCCGCCGGGAAACGTCACCATCTGGCAATCCGCCGGACCGAAACGACAACCTTTCAGCAAGCCCGGATCGCCGATCCGTTCGCAGATCAATGGCTTTCCGGCAGCACACTCCATGACTTCGAACGCTCCGGCAGGATTTGAAAAGCGGCGTACTTCCGTTTTCTGGACGGCAGGCGCGCCGCGGTCGGAGTCTTCTGGGCAAGCAGGATGGTCGAAAGCCGGCAGAGATCCAGCACCTGCTTCACCCGCTCGGAAGGGCTGGTGACAATAAAGACGCCGCCGATACCTTTCAGCTGGGTGTGAAACTTCACCAGCAAACCGACACCGGCGGAGCTGAGAAACGAAATCTCGGAGAGATTCAGATGGATGCCGTGCGCGCCTCCGCGGATTATTTCCTCCAGGTTGCCGCGCAGATGTTCGGTCCAATAGTTGTCGAGGCGTCCCTTCACCTTGACTTCGAGTGCGTCAGCGAGCTGTTGGGTAACGATTTCCATGGAGGACTTTTACGGGCGCACATGCTGCGAGAACTCCTCAGGAACTGGTGAGGCCCAGTTGCGCTGCGTTGCTGCGGCTGACTGCCCATTTCCTCGACCGCGACTTCGTCCAGAGGCAAATCTTTCGGATTCGCGCCGTGCAGGACTTGACCTGCCATTTTTCCGGCAGCCGTTGCCGCGGATTGCAGGCTCACGCCGAGACACGCCAGACCACCGCGAGGCAGGTCAGAGCATTCATCGGTGATCAGCGGCAGGCGCGCATCCCTCGCGCCTTTCACCGCGCCTTCATAGCCCTGGATCGCGGTGTTGTCTCCGGGCACCCACACCGCCTGAATGTCCCGTCCAGCAAGGATCTGCACCGCCTGCAGAACTTCATTGGAACCGGCGAGGGCGATCTCCTCGAGCCTGATGCCGCGTTCGCGAAATACTTCGCGGGCCTTTGACATCTCTTTCACCGAATTGGCTTCCGCCGGGTTGTACATGGTTCCGACCGCGCGCAATCCGGGAATGAGCTTCTGCATCATGTCCAGGCTGCGGCTTACGGGAGGAAAGCTGCCGACCCCGGTCACGAAAGGTAAATGGTCGGTGTGGCTCTTGCCCGCTCCGGCGGCGATCGGATCGGTCACGCAGGTAAACACCACCGGCTTGTGCTTCACCTTGTTGCAGGCCCCGGCCAGGCATGGCGTGGTGATGGTCATAATGAGATCGACGTCGGAGCTGTCGTAGTTCTGCAGAATGGCGGGAATGTTGATCATTTCGCCTTGAGCATCGGCGCGGCGCACCTCCAGATTTTTTCCTTCTTCGAATCCGCTGGCTTTCAATCCGTCAATAAAGCCCTGCACACACATGTCGGTGCCGACGTCACGGGCGAAGTAGACGATCGCAGCTTTTACCATTCTGCCGGCCGGGCCGGCCTCAGCGCGGGCCTTCGCGGAAGCTGCGGAAGCGGCCGTTCGATGACCCAGATCAGTGAGAAGAAGTATGGCGGAAAATAGCGCGATCAGGCCAAGGCCCAGGGCCAACCTCTTTGTCGCTGCCCACAGCGCGGTTTCCGTGAAGCGGCGCATGGCGCTCCAGCGGGCTCCTTTGATGAGGCGCCATTATACGGGTGAATGCCTAAACGCACACCCAAAGGGGGTGTCATTCCGAAGCGCAGCTGTACCGCGCGAGGAATCTGCTGTTTCGTTGCCGGCAGCAAGCAGATTCCTCGCCGATAGAACCGGCTTCGGAATGACAAGGGAATAGTCCGTCCCGCTGGTCGCAGCACATTCTCACGCCGCGGCGCTGCTTTTCCTAGCTCTGATTCGCAGCTTCCCATCTCCAGTTCGCGCCGCTGCGTTTGACGCGACCCAGGCCGGGGAATGGAAAGTGATAAGCAAGGACAGCGGCGTCATCGGCCGCGGCACGATCGAGTAGCCGTTGGCGTGTAGTGGCGGCAGTGTCTTCATTGAGATCAAACACGTTGCGCCACGCCGGGTGTTCCAGATTCATCGGATGCAGTACGGCATCGCTCATGTGCAGCAACTGCTTGTTGGACGACGAAATCACCAGTGCGAGATGCCCTGGAGTGTGTCCCGGCGCTGGAATGGCATACACTCCGGGCACGACTTCTTTTTCGCCGTCAAGCAGTTCGATGCGTTCTGCGAGCGGTGGCAGGTTGCTGCGCGCACAATTGATCAGCAGTTCTTTCAAGTGATCATTCAGCCCGGTGCTGTTCAGATTGGGATCGCCAGTCCAGAAATTCCATTCAATTTTAGACATCATGTAGCGCGCATTGGGGAAGGCCGGCTTTTGGTTCGCGTCGAGCACACCGCCGATGTGGTCAGGATGCCCGTGGCTCAGGACCACGGCAGTGATCTCTTCGGGAGAGGTTCCTTCAGCCCGCAGTTGTTTCATCAGGTCGCCGGTTGTCGGTGCCATCCCGTCTGCTCCCGTATCAATCAGCACTTTGTGTTTGCCGGTTTTCACCAAAAGACAGGTGTACGGGGTCACGACCTGATCCGACGGCAGTTCGTGATCGCGCAGGCTGTCCTCCAATTGTTTCTGCGGGACATTTGAGAAAACCCAGTTTGTGGGGTAGGAAAATGTGCCGTCGCTGATGGCAATGCATTGAATTTCGCCAACACTGAACGATTTCGTGTTCGATTCCATAAGCTGCTCCAATGCCGCCGTCGTTCTTTACCGTTACGCCGAAAGTGCGCTGGGAAATCGAGTCTGAAAATCCAGAATGCCCACCCATTCGGGAGTGATAGTCACGCGAACCATCGAGGCAATGGTGCCGCGAAGTTGATTGACCCAGGCATGTCCCTGATCGCGTCCGAAATAGCGCTCGGCAGCGAGGGCGTACTCCGGCACAATTCCTGCCACGGTCTCGAGATGCGCGGTCCCGCGGACCAACAATACTTTGTGGGGGAAATTGTTGTCGTCAATAGTGAGCGCCACTTTAGTGTTCCGGGCAAGCGCTTTGAGCTTCGGCGCTTTGGGTGGGGTGCCCAGCACGAATTCCTTTCCATTCCAATGAAACCAGATGGGCACCACCCTGGGTGTTCCATCGGTCCAGACATAAGCTAGACGGGCGGGGATCTTCGACTGCAGAAGTTCTTTTGATATTGGGTCTTGCAAGAGTTGAAGACTTCCTTGTTTCATTGCGCGCCCTCCAGTTCATGTTCAGAAGTTTGGGCCCGATTTCAGGAATGCCGTAAATTCTGCGCCCAGCAAAGGAAAAGTTCAACTAGTGCTCATGCTGACGCCTCTTGTTTTCTCTGCGCCCTTTGCGGGATCCTTTGCGACCTTTGCGGTTAAAGATTTTTGGTTCCTGCATCCATCTGCCAAGTACCAAGTCTTAAACCGCAAAGGTCGCAAAGGATCCCGCAAAGGGCGCAAAGAAAACATAGAACCTAGATATCGGCTACCGACGATGCGATGATTTGTTGCGAGCTGTTTTTACAATCCGCAGGAAACGCCTGGCTAGTTCGCTAATCTGCTCGGGTTGTCTATTCTCAACAGCAGTTTTCGGTATCAGCCTTCCGCCGATTCCCAGTGCCGCGGCCCCTGCCAGAATGAAGTCCGCCGCAGTTTCCTGGTTGACGCCTCCGGCAGCGATTATTGCCACCTGCGGAAACGGGCCCTTAAGCGCCCTGATGTAGACCGGCCCTCCGATCGGGGCACAGGGAAATACTTTTACCAACCCTGACCCTGCCTGCCACGCGTCGATGACTTCACTGGGCGTCATCGCGCCCGCGATCATCAGGATGTTTTCTTTGACGGCGAACTCCACGATTTGCAAATTGAGTCCGGGGCTGGTGAGAAACCCAGCGCCAGCAGCGATACAACGCCTCGCGGTTTCGAGGTCCAACACAGTTCCGGCGCCCACGATGACGTTCGGAGAATTTTTCACCATGTCAGAAATCACATCAATTGCCTTTGGCACGGTCATGGTGATTTCGACGATCGGAATTCCACCATGGGCGATGGCTTCGGCGGCAAACCGCCCATCTTCCGCCGAGGAGGTGCGGATTCCAGGCATGATCCCGACTTCATGAATTTTGGCGAGGACCTCTTCCTTCTTCACTGACGGTTCTCCCTTGAGCGCGGCTCGCGTCTCAGTCGCACTGCCAGCCTGCGAAAAACAACCCTACCCTTTGTCATTCCGAGGCCGGCTTCATCGGCGAGGAATCTGCTTGCTGCCGGCAGCGGTACAGCAGATTCCTCGCGCGATAAACCGCTTCGGAATGACAAGACATTTGGGTTTCGCTCCCACTACGCGCTCGTCAATAACATTGCGCTGCGATCCCGGACTGTGTACTATACCCCCATAGGGTAGGCGTGCCCGCATGTCTCATACCACTGCAGAAAAAGTAGATCTCGTAAACCGCACCAAAAAAATCATCGGCCAGCTCGAAGCTGTTCTCCGGGCGCTGAATGATGACGAACAGTGCGCGGAAATGTTGCAGCGCCTGTCCGCTGCCCGCGGAGCCATCAATAGCCTGATGGGGGAATTGATGGAAGACCACATCCGCAACCATATGCCTCGAAATTCCAGGTCGTCCGAGGAAGCGGCCGACGATCTCATCACCATTGTCCGCACCTACCTGAAATAACCCGCGCTTCGTTGCCGTCTCAGACTCAAAAAGAAACGTCCCACATAGCGGCCGCCGCTTCGAGAGTCACCAGCGCGTTCGCATGGTCGGCCAGCGCCTGCGAATATGCCAGGTAAATGTTGGCCGACGTTCTCTGCGCATCGATGACTTCGAGCAGCGTGGCGCCGCCACGCTGATAAGCGTAGAGCCGGCCTTCGAGGACGCGGTCCGCCTCCTTCAGCACGCCTGCCTGATAAAGCTTCAGACGCTCAACGCTGGCCTGATAGCGCGAGTAGGCGTCCCGCACTTCGGATTCTACCTGGATCTGGGCCGCGCGCAGTTGGAGCTCAGCCTGCGTCCGCGAAGCCCGGGCCGTTTCAAGTTCTCCCTGATGCCGCCAGCGTGAAAACGGAAGATTGATGGAGAGCGAAGCGCCGAGCGTATTGTCCGGCGGTTGCACAAAGCCCGCGGTGCCGGTCCCGGTGTGCGAATACGATCCGCTTACTCCGAGGTCAGGGACCAGATTCGCTTTTGCCAGTTCGATACGCAACTCTGCGGCCTGGACGGCGTGTTGACGCGAAACCACATCGGACCGTTTCTGGAGCGCGCCAGCCACCAGCGCATCGACGTCGAAGGTTCGCACCGGGACTTCAAGGCGTCCGGTTGGCACCGGCATCTGGGCAGACAATTTGTCCGGCTGTCCCAACTCCTGGGCCAGCGCGAGGTCCGCACTGTAAACATCGGCCTGGGCAGTGATCACGCCGATCTTGAATTGGTCGCGGTCGACCTGGGACTGCATGAGTTCGATGTCGCCGATGTCGCCGACTCGAACGCGTTGTTGGTTGACTTCCACGATCCGGTCGAACTGGCCGAGGCTTTTGTAACTCGATTGGAGAAGATCGCGTGCACTTAACGAAGCAATGAATGCGCTCGCCGCCGTGGCCCGAAGCTGCCGCACCGTATCGTCGTAGTCGAACGCAGCCGTTGAAACATCAGCCAAAGCGGCGTGAACGCGCTTCCCACGCTTACCGCCGAGCTCAATCGGGACATTAAGTGCTGTGCTGAAGTTGGTTGGCTGTCCCTGATTAGAAATATCGAAAACCGGCGATCCCACATCCACCGACCAGTCTGGCGTTACTTTGGCGGTGGTGACTGCTGCCTTTGAGAGATCAACATTGGATTTCTCGATGGCCAGGACCAGGTTAGACCGCAAGACCTGCGTAACGTATTCCTCAAAAGTAATATGCGGACGCGCCGACTCCGAGGCTTGCTCGAGACTTTGATTTGATGGCTCCGTACCGAGCTGGCCCAAAGCCATGATCGGAGTCGCGAGAGGGTAAAGAAAAAGCGCAACGATAAAGATGAGGCGTCGCAGCTTCATCAGACGTCCTCCTGATCCGGCGAAACCACAGGATGAGCCCGTTCGAATCTGCGTTCGAGCAGTAGATACATCGACGGAACCACCAGAAGCGTGAGAAGTGTTGCTGTGACGAGTCCGCCCACAATGACGGTGGCCAGAGGACGTTGCACATCGCTTCCAACTCCGCGAGCGAGTGCTGCCGGTAGCAGCCCGATGGCGGCGACCGTGGCCGTCATCAGGACGGGCCGCAGGCGTTGAGAAGCCCCAAGAACAACTCCATCCTGCAGATCTTTGTGTTCATGGCGCTGATGGTTGAGGCTCGCAACCATGATGACGCCATTTTGCACCGCGACTCCAAAGAGCGCGATGAATCCTACAGCGCTCGATACGTTCAGCGTCATACCGCGGAACGTCAGTGCAATCAGCCCGCCCAGCAGCGCCACCGGGACGATGGTCAAGATCAACCCGGCGTGGCGCAGAGTGCCGAACGAGGAATAGAGCAATACGAAAATCAGCGCCAGCACACCCGGCACGATAAATGCCAGGCGCTGCTGAGCGCGCTGCTGGTTCTCGAACTGCCCTCCCCATTCGATCTGATATTTGGCGTGATCAAATTTCACGTCGCGAGCGATCTTCCCGCGGGCTTCTGCAAAAAAGCCTGACAGGTCCCGGCCGCGCAAGTTGAGCCGAACAGTAAGGTGTCTGCGATTCATCTCGCGAGTAATGCTGCTCTCGCCGGTCGCGGTGGTGATCTCAGCCACCTGCGAGAGAGGAATACGCGCCCCGCTCGGCAGGGTGACGGTAAGGCTGCCGATTGCGTCTGAACTCGAACGTACAGATTCAGGAAAACGAACCGCAATGTCATACACCCGGTCGCCGATAAACAATGTTGATATCGCTTTGCCGCCGATGCCGGACTCAATGATGGTGGCGATATCGGCGATGTTGATTCCAAATCGCGCGGCGGCTTCCCGATTCACCCGCACCTGGATCTGGGGCAGGGGCGGCTCCTGATCGATGGTCACGTCAGAAGCGCCTGGGATTTTCTGCAGGAGGTCAACCAGTTCTCCCGCGATGCGGCGCAGTTCTCCGAATTCATGGCCAAATATCTTCACCACAAGATCGCTGTGCGCTCCGGAGATCTTGTCGTTTACTCCGTCAATCATGGGCTGCGAAAATCCCACAGTCGCGCCCGGAATTTTGGAAAAGCGCTCGCTCATCCGTCGGATCAAATCCAGCTTGTCGCCGTGATTGGGCCAGGTGTCGTAAGGTTTCAGGCCGACAAAACATTCGATATGCGACGGAGTCCACGGGTCGGTGCCATCGTCATTGCGTCCGAGTTGACTGACGATGGTTGAGATCTCCGGAAATTCCAGAGTTGCAGCCCGAAGTTCGTCCGCCATGGTGGCGGCCTTCGCCAGAGACAGGCCGGGCGGCAGTTGCACCTGCAGCCAGAGCGATCCTTCATCCAGGTAGGGCAGAAATTCCTTGCCGATCGTCACTGACAAAATCACCGCCACAATCCCTGCAATCACCGCGGGAATGATGGCGTGCATAGGATGGTGCGTGAGGTGCCGGATGGCGCGGTCGTAGTGGTGAGATATGAATGCCAGAACTCGATTGTGAAAGGGCTTGCCGGGCTTCTGATACGTCACCAGCGCCAGGCCGGGAATAATTCCCAGGGCCATCAGCAGCGCGCCGATCAGCGAATAACCCACTACGTACGCCATGGGAGAAAACAATTTCTTCTCGACGCGCTGAAAAGCGAACAGCGGCAGGTACGCCGTAATAATGATGAGCGTGGCAAAGAAGATTGGACGGGCCACCTGTATGGCGGAGGCCACTGCGTCGTCTTCGCTCATGACCCAGTCAGGATTTTCCTCCCGGTGACGGAGAATGTTTTCCATCACGACGATCGAGGCGTCCACAATGATGCCGAAATCAATCGCTCCCAGCGACAGCAGGTTGGCCGGAATATTGGTGAAGCGCATGCAGATGAATGCAAAGAGGAGTGAAAACGGAACCGTCACGGCAACCATCAGGGCGGCCCGGCGCTGCCCAGGAAAAGAATCAGAACAATCAGGACCAGCCCCATGCCTTCCAGCAAGGTGTGGCCGACGCGAGTAACGGTGGTGTGAACCAGATCGGTGCGGTCAATGTAGGGCACGAGTTTGACGTCGGGAGGCAGAATGCCGTTGTTCAGCGCGTCGACCTGAGCGTGGACCCCTTCCAACACCTGCGATGGATTCATGCCGCGCAATAGAAGAACGATCCCGGAGACCCCGTCGCGGGTTCCTGTCCTTTCCGAGAATTCCCCGTCGTTCCAGCGCGCCCAGTTGCAGCGTCCCAAGGTTCTTCACAAAAACCGGCGTACCGTTTTTCGCCAGGATCACGATGTTGCCGAGATCCTGCAGCGACCGGATCAGCCCGATCCCGCGTACGACGTATCCCTGCTCGCCACGGACCACAATGCTGCCGCCGGCATTCGCATTGTTGGCCTGGACTGCGGCAATCACTTGCTGGAGTGAGACGTTGTATTGCGCGAGCTTCGCGGGATCCACGATCAGCTGAAATTGCGTGGTCTCGCCGCCAAAGTTGGTGACGTCAGCAACGCCCACAGCCTGCTTCAGCCGTGGAATCACAACCCATTGCTGTAATTCCTTGAGTTCGCGCTGGTCGCGGAATTTAGATTCCAGCGTGTATCTAAGAATTTCGCCGATCGGTGAGGTCAGAGGATCGAGGCCAGGATTGGCATTCGGCGGCAGGCTCACTCCGGCGATGCGCTCCGTGATTCTCTGCCTCGCCCAGTAATCGTCAACTCCATCCTGGAAAACCAGTGTGATCAACGACAGGCCAAACGTGCTGTGCGATCGCATGATCTGCAGGCCTGGAATGCCGTTCAACTCACGCTCCAGCGGCACCGTGACCTGTTCTTCGACTTCTTCGGCCGCGTGGCCGGGGTACTGCGTGATCACCTGGGACGAGACATCGGCGATATCGGGATAGGCTTCGATCTTCAGCGCCTTCCACGAGGAATAGCCGAAAATCGCCATCAGGATGGCGATCAGCCACACCACCTGGCGCCGTTTCAGGCACAGCGTAACGAACTGGTCGATCATTGCAGCAGCGCCCCTTCACGAATGAGGACCTTGTCGCCGATCTGCAAGCCATCCTTGATAACGGTGCGCTGTCCAATCTGCTCTCCCGTGCCCACCCGTCGCTGTTCATAGGTGTTGGGCGAAACCTGAACGAACACGGTGGTCTTGTCGCCGGACAGTACGAGCGCAGTGGTGGGGACGGTCAATTCTTTTGTGTCCCACGTCTTAAGGGTGACGGTGGCAAACATGGCGGGACGTAGCCGGCCATCCCGGTTGGGATACGCGATTCGAACTTTTGCGGTGCGCGTATCGGGATCGAGCACGTCCGCAACGAATAGAACCTTTCCGCCAAAAGTCTCCGTAGGATAGGCCGCGAAGATCGCCGACGGCTGGATCGCCTCGATGAACGAAGTGGATGTCTTTCTCCTGAACATTCGCCGTCACCCAGATATCCGAAAGGTCAGCCACAGTCATGAGCGGGGCGGTGGGATCGTTTCGAAACTCGCCGGTGGCCGCCAGGATATCGAGCACCTTGCCGGTGAGCGGCGAACGCACGATCAAGGGCGATCCGAGCGTGGTTGTGTCGGGATCCATGCCGAGAAGCCGCAAGCGATCTTTCGTACGATTGAAATCACTCTGGGCCGAGTCGCGGTCCGTCTTCGCCTGCTCAACGTCGCGTTGTCCCACAATGCCGTGCGCTGCCAGGTCCTGCTGCCGTTCCAGAGTGTGTTCCGTTTGAGTCAACACGGTGCGGGTACGCGCGTAGTCGGCTTCAGCGCCTCCGAAATCCGGCGAGTCTAACAAAAGCAACTCGTCTCCCTTCATGACCGAATCTCCGGGATGCACAAACAACTTCAACACTCGACCATTCAAGGGCGGAAGGATTCGGGCGTAGCGTGCGGGATCTGCCTCGACCGAAGCTGGCGCAGTCACCTGCCGCGTAATGTTGGTGAGTTGCACTGGTTCCACTTCCAGGCGATTGGCCAGCGGAGAAGAAGGCGGGACGACGACCCGGTTGCCCTGATGCTGGATGGCGGCGGCGTCATCGGCCGACGCCTTTTTGGGGGCCTCGGAGCAACCTACGAAAGCAAGGATTGCCATCAACAGAAATGGAGACGATCGAAGCAGTCGCGGCATAAAAACCCTCTCTGGCTTTCCATGCGGGTGGCGCCGGGGATTCATTAAACCCGAGGATCATTAATGGCTTGTAAACAGCTGGCACCCTATCCTACCCGGGTAGGGTATGTCAAATTGTGGGATGCGGGTGCGAGTCGTCACGCTCGTGCGGCAACGCCGCGGATGACGCATAAGGCGCGCACTGGTTCTGTAGTCGTAGAGCGATCGCGGAACCAGTTATATTCCTACAGTATCTACCCGATGGAATAGTGGGCCGCTAGGTTTTAGGCTCGACTTATCCTTACGCTGCTACACTTCATAAACAAGGGATGGCCCTCCCCAAGTGTCGTCCCTTTGTATTTTTCCAAGCTCATCTAGCACTTCAATACAGGCGGACCTTTTTTTGTGGATTTGCCGATGCCATCGAACTCCGCTCTTTTCGCCTCCGAGGGCAGAGGCGCTCCCAATAGCTGAACTAGGCTCTTTGGTCCACAGCAAGCTTTTTCAAGACGTTCAAAGTCGCGTTGAAAATCTCCATTTTTTTTAAGTGCATCGACGGTCGTCTTGAGAATTGCAGCGGCGTGCGAGTCGGCGGGCATGGCAAGTCTGTAATGCATCCACTTTCCCTCCCGCCGTACAGCCACGATGCCTAGCCTTCGCAGATACGCAAGGTGTCGGGAAATCTTGGGCTGCGGCGCGTCAATCACTTCCACGAAGTAGCACACGCAGATTTCCTGTTCTGCAATCAGATTGATTAGACGAAGACGAGTAGGGTCAGCCAGCGCGCGGAAAAGTCTGTCCAACGGGTACTTCTTCATGAAGAGATTTTAGCAGAACACATTCGCCTTGACGAATGCGTTTCGCATGCGATATTGTAAACGCATTCGCTAATGCGAATATGACACCTAACAGCAGGAGTATCCGATGACCGATGTAACTATCCTCAAAGCACATCTTGCAATCAACGTTCGCAGCGTCGAAAAAAGCATTGATTTCTACCGAAAAATGCTAGGCATCGAGCCGAGCAAAGTGCGGAACGGGTATGCCAAGTTCGATGTGCAGAAACCGCCATTGAACTTCACGCTTAATGAAGTTCCGTTCACTGACTCCGGTGCCCTATCCCACCTGGGCATTCAAGTCGCCTCAACTGCCGACGTGCTCGCAGTGCGCCAGAAATGGGCCGATGTCGGCTTACTTACACGGGATGAGATGCAAACCGACTGCTGCTATGCCACGCAGGACAAGGCTTGGGTGCGCGACCCAGACGGCAACGAGTGGGAAGTCTTCGTGGTACTCCAGGACAATCTGCCAGAAAAGACTACCGAACAGGCGGCTTGCTGCGGGCCCAACTGCTGCAGCTAGGAGATGCCAATGCTGGGACACTTCAACGTCTTGTTTCTATGTACAGGGAACTCGGCCCGATCCATCATGGCTGAAGCTATTTTGAACTATAAGGGCAGGCCTAACTTTACTGCATACAGTGCCGGAAGCCATCCTTCCGGCGTCGTCCGGCCCGAAGCAATCAGACAACTGGAGAGTGCCCGTTTGCCAACCAACGGGCTCAGGAGCAAGAGTTGGGATGACTTCACGAAATCCGATGCTCCTAAACTCAACTTTGTCTTTACTGTCTGTGACAACGCCGCGAAAGAAGTGTGCCCTTTTTGGCCCGGTCAGCCGATGACGGCGCACTGGGGCGTCCCCGATCCTGCGGCCGTGCAGGGAACACAGGAAGAAATCGACAAGGCGTTTCGAGATGCCTTTTTTATGCTCGACCGCAGAATCAGTTTGTTCCTGTGCCTTCCTCTCACTAGTCTCGACCGCCTTGCAATCAAGAGGGAAATCGACAAGATCGGCCACCAATGAAATTCGATTTGCGGGCCCGTGTCGTGGCGGAGTTCCTTGGCACCGCCTTTCTTGCCGCTGCCGTGATCGGCTCTGGCATCATGGGTGAGCGGCTGGCGGGCGGAAACATTGCCATTGCCTTACTCGCGAATACGATTGCGACTGGTGCCGCCCTTGTGGCGTTGATCCTGACCTTTGGATCAATTTCTGGCGCTCATTTCAATCCAGTTGTCACTCTGTGCATGGGTCTGAGAAAACTCTTGCCGTGGATAGACGTGCCTTCCTACATAGCGGCCCAGTTCAGCGGAGGAGTGCTCGGCACACTTCTTGCCCACGTCATGTTTGGACGAGAACTGTATTCGCTATCTCAGCACCAGCGCTCCGGGTTTCCGCAACTGGTAAGCGAGTTTGTGGCTACGCTTGGCTTGCTCTGTGTCATATGGGGTTGTCTGAACATTCGGTCTGCGTTGGCAGTTCCGATTGCCGTGGCAAGTTACATCACGGCGGCCTACTGGTTCACCGCCTCCACATCTTTCGCGAATCCGGCCGTCACAGTGGCACGTTCCATCACGGATACCTTCGCGGGTATCCGCCCGGCAGATGTACCGGGCTTCATTGCGGCTCAGGTGGCTGGTGCAGTAGTGGCGACCGTCGGCTTTCAATGGTTCGCAGGAGGGCCTAGAGGCACCGCTGAGCAGGGCGGGAATTGGCCACTCGCATGTACACGTGGCGCCGGTACGGGAGACAGCTGACTCGTTGTTAACAATTCGTCGGCCCTGGCAGACGATTTTCGAACTTTTCTGCTTAATTCCGATATTTTTGAACTACCCCTTTCAGCGGTTTAAGACCAAATTACGCCGAATGGTTACACTTTGGCAGACGA
The DNA here is from genome assembly GCA_963812835.1 of Terriglobia bacterium. GTDB lineage: Bacteria > Acidobacteriota > Terriglobia > Terriglobales > Acidobacteriaceae > JAIQFF01. Next base: position 952,556 of record CAWEWN010000002.1, on the reverse strand, counting down.
TTTTCGAACTGAGCCTAAGTCTTGACCACTCGCCCAGAGGCGTCGTGTTTCTTGGGCAATGATGGGGAACTAAAATCTGCGTAGTGCAGGTCCGAAGCAGCTACGCCGAATAGGTTATGATTGCGGACCTGTTCGGGGATCCATGGCTGTTTCAAAGGTCGGACGTGGAATGAATTCACATCAAAAACCGCGACGCATTCTTGCTGAGCTGTTGGCTGGATTGTTGCTGGTGTTGATGGCAGTGCTGGCCGGCGGTGCAGCGCTGCGCGAGTCTGCCACAGTTGATGAGGTGGCGCATATCGGCGCCGGCGTAAGTTACCTGCAGAAGCTGGATCTACGGATGAATCCCGAGCATCCACCGCTGGCGAAGGTGTTGGCAGCCCTGCCCCTGGTGTGTCGCGGAGTTCGCGCGGACTACAGCCATATCTCGTGGACTGCCAGCGAGAAGTTTTTCCCGGCGTTCTTGGGGCAGTGGGTATTTGGGGACTGGCTGCTGGAGAGGTGGAATGATCCGAAGAGCGTGCTCGCCTGGGCACGCTTGCCCATGCTGCTGTTGACGCTAGCCCTCGGATGCACCGTGTACTTGTACGCGCGCCGCTTGGGCGGAGTGTGGGGCGGGTTGCTCTGCCTGAGCGTATATGTCAGCACGCCTGCCTTTCTCACTTTTGGTCCACTTGTGCACACGGACTTGGCGGTGACGCTGTTTTCTCTACTGGCCCTGTGGACCTTTGCCGAAATGTGGCAGCAGCCGAACCGAAAGAACGTTGCGCTATTCGGGTTGAGTCTCGCAGGGGCGCTGCTATCGAAATTTAGCTCTGGCGTTCTGTTCGTTGCGTTCGTCGCGTGTTCAGTGAGCCTTCGCTGGGGCGCAGTTGTCGTGCAGCCTCGGAGCCAGCCAGACCTGCGGCAGTGGAGGCGCACCCGTCGACTGGCAACGCTCAAGGGCGTCTTGTATGCCGCGGTGGCTGTCTACGCGTTTTACTTTGTCTTTTCGTGGCATCAGTCAACCGGCGCTCTCGAGCGTTTCGGAACGGGACCAGCCGTCACTCTTCCTGCGCCGCCTTCTCATGCCTCCTTTGTTGTATCTCGGCGGAGTGCTCTGGGTTGTGCTCACCGGGAGTCGCGGGACTTTTCTTCTCGGCCATACCTATCCGCATGGCGTTTGGTTCTACTTTCCGGTTGTCTTTGTTCTGAAATCGTCACTGGGATTTCTCGCCTTGCTGATGCTTGCAGCCGCAATCGGAATCAGCAGGAAAGTACGCGGCGAAACGAGCATCGCAGTTATACCCACTCAATTCGCGCTGCATTGGCGTGTTCTCTGGGTGAGCTTGCTGGTCTTCACGGGCGTGTGTCTGCTTAGCCCACTTGACATCAGCATCCGGCATTTCAGTGTGCCCCTCGTGCTACTGGTTATGCTGCTCGCGCCACTGCCTCGAATGCTGGCCGATCTGCAACGGCGCTCCGTAGCGCTGGCGGGAACAGCGACGGTTGTAGCGCTTGCGGTGAGTTGTCTGTTCACTGCGCTCCACGCCTATCCCTACTATCTCCCCTACGTCAACGCCTTGAGTTTCGGGCGTCCCACCTATGCGCTCGTTAATGATTCGAATGTAGACTGGAATCAGGGACTTCCGGAAGTTAAGCGCTATGCGGAACAACACGGACTACAGGAAATTCCATTGGATCAATACGGATTCTCGGATGTCACGGCATTCGTGCCGCAGGCGCACCCTTGGAATTGCCAAACGCCAACTCAGGAGGTTGCAGGAAAGTTGGTGACGCTCTCTGCTGCCAATTTGCTGGAGGCGCGCAATTGTGCCTGGCTCCTGCAGTACCCGCACGAGGCCCTGGCCGGGGGGAGCATGTATGCGGTGCGCCTGCCCGCACAGATCCCGGCGGTCGGAAGCGCAGGCGGGCCGCCGCTGCCCTCAGCATATCGCACGTTTGGCGGCCTCCCGTTTGAGACACGCGGCTTGTTCTCGCATGTGATCCAAAACCCGGACGACATTCCTCGCGCCCTCGAATGGATGCAAACCGCATTCAGCGCCCCAGGCAAATCGCAGGGCCCTCCTCCCAAGTTCCCCTGGGAGCGCTAATCGGATTTTCCACTCGCTCTGGATACCGGTTTAAGACTGAATTACGCCGAATGGTTACACTCTGGCGGACGATTTCCGAACCGGTGACGCTGATCGGTTTGTTCGACTCTACGCCGATATGGAGGATCTACACCTCTAGGTAATCCCGTACGCTCCGAAGTATCAGGAATGCCTAGAACTTTTCAAGTAGCCACACGTTGCTATCCCAGGTCTGCGCGCTGAACGTGAGATAACGGCCGTCGGGTGAGGCGACCGGTTGGGTCAACCACTGGTCTGGTCCTTTGTCCAAGAGCACACGAGCGTTGCCTGCCAAATCGACCTGGCCGAGTACGAATGACTTCGGCGTATACACCGTTACGAAGAGTGATGTACCGTCCGCGGACCAGCCCACCGACTGCAGCAGCCAGTCAGAAGGCACAGTCACATCGCGCGTTTTCCCCGTCCCCACTTCGATGGTATGAACATATCGGCCAACACTGCTCACGACTGCAATAAGGGACCCATCGGGGGAAATATCCCATCCGTACTTCAGGCTTCCAATTGCGCTCTTCGCCAGTTCTTTTCCGTTTCCGCGAAGCGGGTCGAGTTCATAGAAAATGAGCTCTTTCTCCTTTTTTTCAGACCAAATGCAGGGAGAATTCCGACGACGAGGGCAGCGAACCTCTGCCTCCACGGCGAGGGGCGCCTCCAGGACAATATCGGGATTCCCCCCTAAAACAGGCGCGCGCATCAACCGCATTGTTCCTGAACTGTTAAGGCCTTCCCCTTTCGGCAAAGACTCATAAAGAATCCAGGTTCCATCGGGAGTGAACTGAGCCGAGGCGGCGACCGAGTCTGAGGTTCCAAACATTCTTTGGGCCGTCTGTTGCTGTATGTTTTGTCTGAAGATGTTCAGGGCTCCGCTGCGGTTTGAACTAAGCAAAATTGTGCTACTGTCGGTTGTCCATGTTGTGGGGAAATCCATCCCATGCTGGAACGTTAGCCGCCGGATATTTTCGAGACGAGAGCTTCTTTCCACAAACGTGCCCACATGAACGTCCAAGTGCCTGTCGATCTTGAGCATGGACAGGATCTTGCCGTCGCGCGTTGTGTTTACATCCTCGGCATAATAATCCGTCCACTTCATGATTGGAACGGGTTTGCCGGTAGGGAAGCCGCTTGCTGGATCTACATTGATCTCCGATAAACTAAACAGCTTCGTATCTATCGGTTCCCAGATAGAGTAGATAATCTGCCAGTTATGATTCCAGCAGAGCGCGTTGTCCGACAGCTGGGCATCGGAAACAATCTGCGTCGCGGCACCCCGGCGAACATCCCAAGCTTCAATCGAGCCCCCTTTCCCTGACTGATCGCGGCGGATATAGGCGACGTAGCGACCGTCAGGAGACCATGCGGGCGACGACACAACATGATCTTTATCCGCCAGCAACATGCGAGGGTTCTCTCCAAGCGCGTCCATAAGCCATATCTCGTCTCCCTCGTAGGCCTTTTCGAACACGATTTGGGACCCGTCCGGCGACACAGCCCCCTCCCCGACTGCTCCTACGCCAGCTCTCAGCTTGGTGGGATGGCCCCCGAAGACAGACACTGTCCAAACGGTCTGAGTATCCACCCCCTCAGCAGTCGCTAGCAGCAGTGTATTTCCGTCTGGGAACCAGCCGATTTGGTTTAGTTTTCCCGAAGCCGGCACCGGTAACTCGTGCTCTTCGCCGTTAGCGATAACTCGGAGATGTAAACCTGAAGAATCTTTATAGGCTACGTATTTTCCGTCGGGCGAGATGGATTGCTCCGAAACGTTATTCTCGGGAGCATTGAAAGTGAGTTGGCGCTCAACGAAGTGTGGCGCGGCTTCACTCTTCGACAGATACCACCACACACCGAGGCCAACGCCCATGACGACTGCCAAAACACCTGCGCCCGTTGCCCGTCGCCCTCTTGACCATCGACGCGATTCCCCCCTCCCAGCCTCTGTGAGCGAAACTGGCACATGCCTCGTAGACTCCGTATCGCGCTTTACACGCTTCAGATCGGTACGAAGGTCTGCGGCAGACTGGTAACGCAGTTCGCGGTCTTTCTCCAGGGCCTTGCTAACGATGTCGTCGAGTTGTGCCGGCAGTGCGGGGTTCAGGTGTGTGGGTGCGGAGGGAGTTTCATCAAGGATGGCCTTGAACACCAACCCAGATGTCTTTCCCAAGAAGGGCAGTTTTCCAGCCGCCATTTCGTAGAAGACTGTGCCGAGGGAGAAGATGTCGGTACGCGCGTCCAGGTCTTCGCCTCGCACTTGTTCCGGAGACATGTAGGCTACAGTGCCGAGCGCCACTCCAGGACTGGTCAATACTTCCGGGCGAGTGATGGTTTCCGCGTCGGACGTCGGTGCGTCCTCGCTCAACTTAGCAAGGCCGAAGTCCAAGACTTTGCACTCGCCATGAGCGGTCACCATTATGTTTCCCGGTTTCAGGTCACGGTGCACGATTCCTCTCCGGTGCGCTGTGTCCAGCGCGTCGGCCACTTCAATCCCATAGCGCAGCGTTTGCTCGATGGAAAGTGCACCGCGAGCCAAGCGCGAGGCCAGGGTTTCGCCTTCCAGGAATTCCATTACCAGATAGTCGACGCCGTCCTGATGGCCGATGTCATACAGCGTGCAGATATTTGGGTGCTGCAGAGCAGAGATCGCCCGCGCTTCGCGTTCGAAGCGTTGCCTTCGCACAGCATCCGCAGAAAGATGTAAAGGGATGACCTTGATAGCCACGGCTCGGTCAAGCCGCGTGTCACTGGCGCGATACACTTCACCCATTCCGCCTGCACCGAGCGGCGCAAGGATCTCATAGGGCCCGAGCCTGCTTCCCTGGGCCAGAGTCATAGTTGGCCAAGATTATAACCGTAGGGGTGTGGCGATGCCTGTCCAGCCAGTACTTGACCTGCAACGGGCACTAAGAGACGTGCTGAAGAACCGCGGTGAAGTTATTGGTCGGCCCTAGCAGACGATTTTCGAACCTTTCTGCTTAACCCCGATATTTTTGAACTAACTCTTTCAGCAGTTTAAGACTGAATTATGCCGAATGCACACTCTGGCAGACGATTTCCGAACCCGGGCCAAGTCTTAACTTCCGGCCTGTCGACTACCCGCCCACAACCCGCACCCGACCGAAGGCACAAGGGACAAGCTGCGTCTAGTCCGACGCGCCGCCGCTGGAGTTCACCAAAGCGCGGGTCGGAGCGGAGGCTGTACATACGCGCGTCAGTCGTCAGATAAACGGCAGATAGTAGGACATAGCAGAAACCATCGGGATTCACGGAATCTTAACCTCCCTGTTACCGGCCCGTAACCAGCCCAACCTACCGTACTGACGGGTCGAGCCAGCGCCCCAGCGACCATCAGAAAGGCCCGACTACTTTTCGCAGAGAAGGTGATTGCCATGAGAAAGAAAGCTGTAATTCTGGGCCTGTTCGCCGCAGTGTCGGTATGCACTGTGTTCGCCGCCGAAGGTCCCGTTCCCGAAGGCATTCCTGATCTGGACCACGTCTTCGTCATCATGATGGAGAACCACGGCTTCAGCCAGATTGTCGGGAACCCGGACGCCCCGTTCGCCAACCAATACGCAAATTTCGCTAATTCCACCACAAACTATTTCGCCGTGGGCCATCCCAGTTCCACCAACTATTTGGAAATCGTAGGGGGATCGAACTTCGGCGTGCGCAGCGATAACGCTCCCGACTGGCACAACTCAAACTGCACTCCCAATCTCGGGCCTCCTCCTACTACCAACACCGACTTCCCCGCAAGCTCGAGCATTTGCCCCATCGCGGGCATCGGCACGGATGCCGAGACGCCGGCTGTCGACACTACGAACGAATGTCCAAATCCGAATGTGCTCGACCCCTGCCCCCCGGGCTTAATCAGCATTGATGGTCGATCGATTCCGGCCGCCCCCAACACTGTTGGCAAGATGATCGGAGATCAATTACAGCGAAGGGGCGCCTTGGAACGAGCTATCAGGAGAGCCTGCCAATCACGGGAGCTGACGGCATCGCCTACAGCGACGGTTTCTTCACCGACCTCTCGACCGTCCCCGACAACCTTGGCGGCTCGGACGCCTTCCTCAAACTGTATGCCGCAAAACACAACCCGTTTGTGTATTTCAAGAGTGTGCAGGACGGCCACAACCCCAACAACAGCCTCGCCAATGTCGTGGGCTTCGAAGGCAAGGGTGGTCTTTACGACGACCTGAGTTCCGGCCGCTTTCCCTCACTGGCACTCATTTCACCCAACCAGTGCAACGATCAGCACGGACGCGGCAATGGCGGCGCGCAGTGCGCCTTCGATCCCCTTACCGACGGCTCGCAAGCTTCTCAAACCTGACAATTCACTATAAATGCGCTCTCTTTCTTTGCGCTCTGACTCCGCATATTCCAACTTGTGTTGTTCGGCCGATTGTTCTTTCCGAAACTTGAGAGTTTGCGTGGTCAATTCTTTTTGAGCTGCAATCTGCAATCCATGGTTTTTTTCGGTGGTCTTGACCTGAAATTGAGTGAGAAAGAAACCCAGGATTACCGCAAGGCCCCGACGATTTGAGCTATTGTTCGCCGGGACTCGTTTTTTGCGTCAAACAGTTCTTTGGGTGTACCGCGCAATCTGCGGCACTGCAGGAACGGGATGAGTAACACTTTCAGCTGTTTAAGGCTGAATTAAACCGATTGGTTACACTCTGGCAGACGATTTCCGAACTCGGTTTCCGAGGAAATTGGGAAACGTCCCGTCTGTCCCGGGTTTCTCCCATTGCCATGCACCCACGTATCGGGCAGTCAACGCAACAGTGCATCAGCAGCTATGGGAGTGCAGGAGACGGGCAGGGTAAATTCCGTCCGGTTTGCCATGGCTACATTTAATGCATGGCTGGCACTTTACACTCCAGAGACGCGGGGCTGCGCACTGGGACCAGTTTTCTTGACGGATAGAAACACTTGGCAGCCTACCGGGGGTATGCTTCACTCTCGCATGGCTAAAAATCACACTCGCCGAAATTTTCTAAGAGCGGCACCGCTTGCCGTGGCCGTAAGCCTTCCTCTAACCGAAAGGATGCTCTTCGCCTCGAGCGCCGGCACACCGGAAGCGAAGACTGACATGGAGGGCGTCCAGCTCTTCACGGCGGAGAAGCTTTCTGATTCGATGAAAGCTTTTCAGGCGCAGTTGGGCGAGCACTACCTCTATCAGCCTAAAGGTCTACCCTTGACCATCGCCATGACCGCCCAGAACGCAAAGAGCGCTGGGGAGTTTGAATATCACGACGGGCGCGATCATATTTTTCTGATCCTGGAAGGCGCGACGAATTTCGATGTAGGTGGCACGCCAAAAAATCCGCGGAATACCGGCCCGGAGAGTGGCTGGCAACCGAGTCGGATGGCGCTACTACGATGGAGGTCAAGAAAGGGGACATGCTGGTAATCCCGCGGGGAACACCGCACCGGCAAAGCACCGAGAAAAGCGTCACGTGGATGCTGATCTCACCTTCCGGCTCCAAGACTTAACCCTCCAATCGCCAGATTGAGCACGAGATGACGGGCGGCCGCGCACAACCGCGGAGGCTCAGGCACACAAGGATGTCCCATCCTTCACGCTTTTTACGAAGGGTGGCAGAGTATCGAACCTTGACAGGCCAAAGAGTCTGTTTCGAAGCTGTACCTCTTTTCAATCTCCGCTGTTCGTCATGGCTGCCACCCAATTCCACAAACGCGACTGAACCATCGTTCGTCCCTCTTTCGCAAACTACGCGAAAAAGCATGGGGCACCCTCATGCCCCGTTATCCGAAACTATGTTTTTGATTGGTCGGGACGGGCAGATTTGAACTGCCGACCCCTCGCACCCCAAGCGAGTGCTCTACCAGGCTGAGCCACGTCCCGACTGGAAGGAACCGGCCGCACTCTTAAACGCGGCGGTGGGGTTGACTTAGGGATTTTACACTAGCTGCGGCGGTTCTTGCGCTTCGGAGCCGGCTTTTCCTCCAAAACGGCGAACTGGATTTTCTTTTCGACCGGATCAATGCGGTCGACCAGCACCCGCACGCGCTCTCCCATGCTGTAGATCTTGCGGTTGCGCAGGCCGATGATTTCGCGCGTGTTCTCGTGATAGGTGTAGCGGTCGTCCGGCAGCGAGTCGAGCGGAACCAGGCCCTCTACGAAGAGGTCGGTCAGCTCCACGAAGAATCCATACTTGGTCACGCTGATGATCAGGCCGTCGAAGTCTTCTCCGACGCGGTCTGACATGAACTTGACCTTCTTCCACTCCATGAGTTCGCGTTCAGCCTCGTCGGCGCGGCGCTCTGACTGGCTGGATTCTTCGGCGATGTCGTGCAATTCCTCGATCGGGATGGGGCCGCCCTCGGGCTTGACTGCTTCGTGATGCGCCGAGTGATCACGGCGCTTCGACCATGGGGAACTGGTAGCGCCGGCATCCTGCCGGCCCGAGGGCGGGCTGGAAGCCCGCTTGAATTCGGGGCTGGCAGCTTTCCCGTAAGATGCCCTCGATCCTTCCGCTTCGAGTTGCGCTTGAATCGCTATCGCCTTGCGGACGTTCCGTCCGCTTTCGGGCCGGCGGGACGCCGGCGCTACGGTCGGAGCTCGATTCGCTTAATACTGCTTTCAATATCCGGTGAATGATCAGGTCGGGGTAGCGGCGGATCGGCGACGTGAAATGGGTATAGGCCGGCGCGGCCAGCGCGAAGTGTCCGTGATTTTCCTCGGAGTAGCGCGCCTGCTTCAGCGAACGCAGCATCAGGAAAGACAGGATGCGCTCTTCCGGTTTGCCGGCAATCTTCTCCGTCAGCTTCTGATACATGCGCGGCGTAATGTGGACATCTTTCGGAATCTCGATCTCCCGCGCCTGCCGGCCTTTGCCAGCCTCGTGCCATCGCGACTACGTCCGGCGCGGCGGTCGGTCTTGAGTTGCACCCGCTGGATGGGCAGCGGTCCTACGCCTAAGGAATAACCGAACGTCGCGGCGATGACCTCAAAGTCGTACACCCGTTTGGCGTCGGGCTTTTCGTGGATGCGGTAGAGCGAGGCGATGCGCTTATTTTCCAGATACGACGCCACGCATTCGTTGGCGGAGAGCATGAACTCTTCAATCAGGCGGTGCGCGATGTTGCGTTCGGAACGGGTGATGCTCTTCATCAGTCCCATTTCGTCGAACTCGATGACCGGCTCGGGCAAATCGAAATCGATGGAGCCACGGCGTTCGCGCTTGCGGTTCAGGATCAAGGCCAGATCGCGCATCCGCTCGAACCCAGCCACCAGCGCGGCTGTAGCGCTCGCGCGCGCCGGGTCGCCTTCGAGCACCAGGTTTACGTCGGTGTAAGTCATGCGTTCCGCGGAGCGAATAACGCCCTCGCTCAATTCGTAGCCGAGAATTTCGCCCTGATGGTCAATCTCCATGACGCACGACATCACCAGGCGGTCCACCTGCGGACGCAGGCTGCAGATATCGGTCGAGAGTTCGAGCGGCAGCATGGGCACGGCGCGATCGGGAAAATAGACGCTGGTGCCGCGCAGCCGGGCCTCCTGGTCGAGCGCCGAATCCGGGGTCACGTAGTGGGCCACGTCGGCGATGTGCACCTGCAGCTCAAAGTTTCCATTTTCCAGATGCTGCACGATCACCGCGTCATCGAAATCCCGCGCCGTCTCTCCGTCGATGGTGACAATCGGCAGGTCGCGAAAGTCGCGGCGCGTCTTCAATTCACCCGCCGGAATAACGGGGTCGGCCTCCTGCGCTTCCGTCAGCACGGCGGGCGGGAAACGATGCGGCAGGTGATGCTTGCGGATCATGATCTCGACATCCGCGCCGAAATCGTCTTCGTAGCCGACAATCTCGACCACCCGGCCGCGCGGACCTCTGCGTGGCCGTCGGCCAGTCGGTGATCTCGACATCCACGACGACGTTTTCCAGATCGTCCCAACTGGCGCGGCGCGCAGCTTCCTGGCCCAGCACGCGATGCGGGCTCTTTCTGCTGCTCACTGGTTCGCGGCTCGCGGCGTCATCGCCTGCGTCGCTGCCCAGCACAGATTTCTCCGGATACTCCATCCCCGGCGGAATCACAATCTCCTGCGTTATTTTCTGATCGATCGGAGTGACGTAGTTCCGCCGGCTGCCATAGTGAAATTTCCCCACGACGGTCGAGTGAGCCCGTCCGACCAGGCGCAGGATACGGCCTTCGGCGCGGCCGTCAGGACGAATGTTGCCGATCTCGACGATCACGCGATCGCCGTGCATGGCCGATCCCACGGCCGGAGGCGGAATGAAGATGTCTCCCACCAGTCGTGCCTTCAGGCGCGGCTCGAGCGAATTGGCTTCCGGAATTACAAAACCGAAGCCGTCGCGATGCATGGTCAGCCGTCCCACCGCCATGTTCTTGCCGGAGGCGGTTTGCGGAATGGCATAGCGGTCAGGCCCCACCTGCTGAAGTTGGCCGCTCGACACCAGGTGCTTAAGGCGCTCGAAGAGTTCGCGGCGGGCATCTCCATGGACACCGAGTTCGCGCGCCATCTGCTTGAAGCCGGCCGTGCGTTTGGGCTGCTGCTCGATCTTCTTCAGGATGGCGGAATCGGAAAGCATAGTGACGGGTGTCACTCGTAAGAATACCGGAGCCGGACAGCACAGTCTGGGTCGTCAGGAAACGGAGGCTGGAAAATAATTCTGCTGAAAAATCCTGCGATGATGCAGTTCGTGTCCGGCAATCATGTAGGCGAGCGCGAGCACCGTGACTTCGTTATTGCTGGCCGTCCCACGGCGCATCCACGCGGCTTCATCCAGCGCGCGAAACATCAGCACGGTGGCCTTGCGCACCGCCGCGAACTCCTCCACCAGTCCGGCCAGAGTGCAATGGCGAACGGTCCGTACTTCACGTAGTCATCCTGCTCGAAGCCAGGCAGAGGAGTCTTGTCGTTGCGGGCAATGCGCATGGCCCGGTAGCTGAAGACGCGCTCGGCGTCGATGACGTGTCCGAGCGACTCCTTCACACTCCACTTTCCCGGGGCATAGCGGAAATCTCCGTCAGCCTCCGGGCGGGCCAGCAGCGCCAGCGTTGCGGGCAATTGCTTTTCCAGGGTGACAAGAATGTCCCCGTCGGGTACCAACGAAACGTATTTGCCGTAGTAGGGGGCGTACTCGTTCGGCTCAGGTCGGGTAGCGATCAACTGGTTGGATTTCATAGATACTCTCCGCTGTCCTCAGGATACCTGAGTTTTATGTGGAAGGCCGCGGAGAGTGCAGGACGGTGTTTCGGAAGGTTTGCCGAGAAACATTTAAACCGCAAAGTACGCGAAGAGAACCGCAAAGGCCGCAAAGATTTTCTTCGCGGCCTTTGCGGTATTTTCTTTGCGTACTTTGCGGTTAAGTTTTGTTTATTGCAAATTTTGCTGGGTCAGCTTCACGGCGCAACGCGCATTATTACAACTGCCCACAGTGACCACGCCCTGGGTGCTGAAGTACACGCTGGAGGCCTGGCCCTGGGTGCTGGTGTTGTCCACGATAATTCCGCTGACGCCCCCAGGGTAGTTCACGCTGGTTGCCTGGCCGTTTATGATCGCTCCGGTACTGATGTCATTGACCAGAATCAAACCGTTGGTACCGGAGCCCATGAGTCCGCTCACCAGGAGATCATGATGGCCAGCCCCGCCCTTCAGGGTAATGTTCGGATTGAACAGCTCGGTGTACGGCGAGCATGGGATATCCGCGACCGTTACCCGGAACAGACTTCCGGACGGAGCTGAATCCATGGCCGGATACGCGCTGAATCCGATCCAGTAGTGAAATGGCTGTGTAGTATCGGTGTCCGTACCGCACAGGAAGAGATGGCCGGTGTTGGGAGTGGCCCCAAAATAGGCATTGTCGAAGGCACCGGTGTGAAGATTCCAATTCGGAATGGTCCTTCCCACGCTGCCCAGGCCGACGTGGACTCGTACCAACCGCGTGAAGTCCATGCCGATCTGCGCCACCACCGCGCTCGCGCCTGAGGTGCCGTCGTTGCCGGAGAACGCAAAAATTTTCTGGCTATTGCTGGAGCTGTCCATAATGACGGAATCGGGGATGCCGAAAGACCCGCCGTTCGCGGTGCAATCCGCTCCCGTGCCAGTACGACCCGGCGGATGAGCGGCCGTACAACCACCGCCGCCGATCATCACGGGACCGGCGTTCAGTGTGGGCGTATTCGTTTTTGCATTGATGACCCAAAGTTCTCCGAGTTGGTCGCCTACGAAAAGCCGGCCGCTGGGGAAGTCGTAGACCGGGCCATTGGGTTGCGCTGCCGCACCGCCAGTACCGGCAACGGGAAGAGTGAAAGTCCAATCCACCGTCGGCTGAGCGTTGAGAGCGCATGCAAACACGCAACTGATGCGGTAAATCTTTCCGTCGTTGCTGCCGACGAACGCCTTGTCAGTCTGGTAGTCCACCCAGGGCGAAGCCAGAGTATTGGTGGCCGTCGTGGAGTAGGTGACCGACTTGAGACATGATGTGGCCGCCCCGCAACCCGTCAGGCCCAAGCGTCGGCGCCGCAGAAGTCGTTGCAGACGTACCCTGTCCGGCCTTCCAGGTAAGCACGTGGAAGATGGACGAAGTCGCCGCACTTTCCACGTAGGCGATCCTCTGGTGCCATCCAGCGAAACCACCGGCGACGTCAGGACAGCGCCGCCGGCTGTGCTCCCGTTGTAGGCCCAGTTGACCGTGGGATTGGCGCCGCAGAGTCCGCCGGTGCCGCTGTACAGGTTCGTTACGCCGATCAGATTGGCCTGGCCGCCCGTCGCGCCAGCGACGTTCAGTCCATAGACGACAAAATCATTGGCGCAATTTGGTGTCGCATTGATGTCAAAGTTGTACTTGGCCGGAAACATGTTGGGTGCGACGATGCCGGTGCCGAGAGGAATACTCCAGTCGATTTTCAGGCTCGGAGCCACAGGCCGGACCGGCCGGCGCGGACCGCGGAAACCCGGACCGAACCGCCGTCCATCTCCAAAGGACATCTGCAGATTGCGCTCGGCCAGACGAAAAAGAATCCGGGGCTCCACCCTCGCCTTTTCCAGGTCGGGGGCCGACAATCCGCCGCTCATCGTGACATGGTGATAGCTCCAGTCCTGGACGCGGCCGACGTGTTGCGGGCGTGCTTGCTCCTGGCCTTGCCCGGTGAGGCCAAAACAGGCCAACAGCGACAGGCACAACACCGCATAGCGGCAAATCCGTTTCATGAGTTCCCCCCGGAACCGAGGACGGCTGACGTGTTTCGCGATTCGCTTCCTCTCAAAGATTAAAGGACTCTAATCAATTTCTAACCTTGGTCTCGCTGGCCGCGCATTACACTAGTAACCTCTCGCGGTCACCATTTCTTGTTGTCCTTCCTTCCTAAATGCAATCATGCTGTCGGGGAAAAAATGCTGCTCCGGGCAAAACTTGCATGGTCTGGAAGTGGTCGCGGCGAGCTGGCGTAACCAGTCACCACGATTCGCCTTCGGGCGCTGACCGTGCATGTCCCGTGGTTTCATCAAATAGGCGTTTTTCACAGGCCGGGTTAGCAGTTGGCTGGAGTAAAATGCCAGTTGGTCACCGAAGTGCGGCCTTCACCCAGAATCCATAAGAGGAAAGGACTTTTGCCACATGTGGAAACCCACGAATCAGCCTACGACTCCAGGCCGGCCAGGTGAGCCGGAGCGCCCGGCGGCGCCCGCCCCCACACCAGCTTTCTCTGCCCCGAGCGAACCCGCTCCAGCCGCTCCGCGTCCGGTAGCTACCACCACCGCGGACCAGGCCACGATCGGCAAATCGCTGGTGATCAAGGGCGAGGTAACTGGATCGGAGTCGCTTTACATCGATGGACGGGTGGAAGGTTCGATTAACCTGTCGGGCAATCGCGTGACCGTGGGTCGCAACGGCGTCGTCTCGGCCAACATCAATGCCCGTGAAATCGTTGTCCTGGGTAAAGTGCGCGGCAACCTCACGGCCAGCGACCGGGTTGATATCCGCAGCGACGGCTCCCTTACCGGCGACGTCGTAGCAGCCCGCATCTCCATCGAAGACGGCGCGTTCTTCAAGGGCGGCATCGATATCCGCAAGGCCGGCCAGAAGCCCAACAGCGAAGACGTCAAAGCCTCGGCCGAGGCAGCGACCGCAGCGCGAGTGTAGTTTTTCCAAAAGATCACGGCGGAGACTCTTGGTTCACACAAGAGCCTCCGCCGTTTTTTCGTCTGAGAACAGACGAACCAGAAACGAAGATCTGAAATCTTGTCTAGGGTTCTATTCCCTTGCTTAAATCCTCCGCCTGCGTTTCCGCTACCCGGGGATAAGAAGTGGCCTTCCTTCGCCGAAGGTCGCCCACTAGCGAAGATCGCGTAAGCCAGAGACCCGCAGCCACCGCACCCGACCATGTGACAGTGATCAAGCCAAGCGCCTTGAAGTCCGCCACCCGGCTATTGTGAACCAGCAAGACGCGGGCGACTTCATAGCTGAGCCAACCCGCCACCAGCGAGGTCGCTCCCGCCTTCGCAATCTCGCTCCAATTCAATTCATTGATTCGAATCAGTTGACGCCGATGAAGCAGAAATGCCAGCGCCATCGTATTGGCGACGATCCCGAGATCGGACGCCATCGCCAGCCCCACCGTCGAAAATCGGTGGAACAACGCCGAGTACATGGGAATGGAAGCCAGGGTAATGAGGCTGGTGGCCACCATGGGGACCAGCGTGTTGCCGGCGGCGTAAAAAGCGCGCGAGTAGAGACCCTGGGCCGACCAGAAGCAAAGCGAAAGCGCGAACCAGAAAAAGTACAGCGCGGTTTCCTGAGAGTCGGAAAACTGGAAGTGTCCGCGACGGTAGACCAGATCGATCAGCGGAAGCGCCGCCGCCATCATGAAACTGGTGGCCAGCAGCGACGTCGCGACAATGCGGTAGATCGACCCATTCACCGTGTCGGCAAACTCGCGCATCCGTTTTTCTCCGAAGAGCTTGGCAAAAAACGGCAGCGAGGCCTGGCTGGTCGCCTGTCCCAGCACCGCGATCGGCACGGCGAACAGACGCTTGGCATAGTTGAGCCGGGTGATATCGCCCACGGCTCCGGAAGCGAAGTAGCGCAGGATCCAATCGTCGGCGGTAACCAGCGACACTCCTAACATCAGCGGAATCGAAAGCTTCACCCATTCGCGAAATGCCGGATTGCGCACGTCGAACGAAATGCTGTAACCGGTTCCAACGCGGGCAGCGCCGATGGCGTTGATCAGAAATGGTCCCAGGAAACTTCCCGCCAAGCGCGCCGTAGGCGAGTGACGAGATGCCAAAGCGATGCGAAAGCAGCACGCCGCCCACGATGATGGCCGCGTTGTAGACCAGGGGCGAGAATGCGGGAAAGAGGAACAGCCGCCGCGAAAGCAAGACCGCCGAAACTACTCCGCCGACATAAAAGAAAATCTGGGCCGGCAGCAGGATGCGCGTCAGGTGAACGCAAAGGTCAAGCTGCTCGGGGCTGAACTTGGGGAAAAGATGGCGTGAAATTTCCGGAGTATAAAATTCCGCGAGCAATACGCCCACGCCCAGCACCGCGGTCATCACCGTGATGATGACCGAAAATGTTTTCTGGGCCTCTTCTTCTTTGTTCGCGGCAAGAAACCGGGTGTAGATCGAAACGAAGGTGATGGAAGCGGTCCCGCCCGCCACCAGATAATTAAGCCAGTCGGGGATGGTGAAGCCGGCGACGTAGGCATCGGTCGCAGGTCCGGCGCCGAAGGCGTACGCAATATAGGCCTCGCGCACATAGCCGATCACGCGCGAAAGCATGACTGCGGTCATCAGCAACAGCGTGGCCGAAAAAGCGCTGTGCTGATGCGAAGGGCGAAACAGGCGAATCAGGCGGGCGAAGCCGCTAGCCGGATGTGCTTCAGGAGCATCTGCAGAATTCGCCGTCTTCGCCATCAAGGGGCGATTCTACACGCAAACATTCCAGTCACCTGATACGCCGGATGGTTCGTGCTGCTCCAGCCGATTGCGATTTCTGGTGCCTAGGCAACAACTCATGGTTACCAGTCTTTGATCGGATTCGCGCCGGCGGTTGCCGGAATGTAGATTGACGCGACTGCGCCGGCGAGCTTGACCGTGTCGCAGTGGTATTCGTCGAGGTTGTTCATGGCGATGATGGTAAGGCGGTCATCCACGTAGCGAGAGATTATGACGAAAAAGCCCTGGTTTCCGCCGGTGTGCCAGAGGACGCGGTGTCCGTTTGCGTTGCTGATGTTCCATCCGAACCCGTAGGGATAGCTCTTCCCGGAGTTGAGTTTCACCGGCGTCCACATCTGCTCCAGACTTGATCTCTTCAACAGCTTTTCGGTGTACAGCGCGGCGTCCCACTTGGCCAGGTCGAGTACGTTGGTGTAAAGGCCGCCGTCCGCCGTGGTATTCAGCGAGGGTGCAACCCATTCCTGATTCTTTAGTTGTCCATCAATGATGCGATACCCGCTGCTGCGGTTGGGGACAATCTCTCCTTCGCTGATGACTGTGGTGGAGGTCATGCCTAGCGGCTGGAAGATGCGCTGTTGCATGAAATCTCCCCAGAACTGTCCGCTAACGCGGCGGATCATAACCCCGAGCAGCATGTACCCCGTATTGCTGTAATTCCATTTTTCGCCGGGCTGAAAATCCAGGGGTAGCGTGACGAAACTGCGGACGAATTCGGCTTCGGTATAGTCTCGGCGGAAGTCGAGAATCCCTTTGCTGTATGAGTCGGCCTCCGTTTCCCCGAAAATGTCGGGGATGCCTGACGTATGGGTAAGTACGTGCCGAATCGTTACCGCTTTCCACGCCTGCGGCGCCTCTGGAAAGTACTTTGTGATGCTGTCGTCCAACCCAACTTTGCCTTCTTCCACCAACATCATTACCGCGGTCGCGGTGAACTGCTTCCCCACCGATCCGGATTGAAATATCGATTGCGGTGTTACCGGTACGTTAAGTTCGACATTAGCCAGGCCATAGCCGGTCGCCTTGACCACCTTGCCATCACGGACGACTGCAAGACTGTCGCCGGGGATCTTCTGCTCGCGCATCAATCCCGTGACAGCTTCATCCACCTTCAGGGACAGCGGGTCGTCGCTCCGCGATTGAGCAGAGACTAAACTCGTCAGCAACACGAGAATGGCTGCATTAAAAATCTTCACCCTAAATACTCCGTTCACACAGAAAGCTGAGGGTACGTCCCGTCAGTCGACTTCAGTCTCCTGCCGGATGCGATACGCGCGTGTCTTTGTAAACCACTCCACCCTTCATTACGAAATCAACATGCTCCAGGGCGCGCACGTCGGCCAGTGGGTCGGCATTCACCGCGATGATGTCCGCGTACTTGCCGGGCTCGATGGTGCCGACATTCTGGGACCGCCCAATCAGATCGGCGGCGCTCGAAGTGGCAGCGCGGATGGCCTGCGCCGGCGTCATCCCGAACTTCACCATGTAGAAGAACTGCCGCGCATTGTCACCGTGCGGATAGACTCCCGCATCGGTTCCGAACGCCATCTTCACGCCCGCCTGCACCGCTTTGCGAAAATTCTCGCGCTGCAGCCGGCCCACCATCCTCTCCTTGTCGAGATTTTCAGTGGGCAATCCCCACTTCGGCGCCTCGTTGAGGATGTAATCGTCGTTATAGATATCCATCACAAGATATGTGCCGTGCTCCTTCGCCAGGCGGATGCCTTCGTCATCAATCAGGCTGCCATGCTCGATCGAATCTATTCCCGCCAGGATCGCGTTCTTAATGCCCTCGGTGCCGTGAGCGTGCGCGGCAATTTTCCGTCCGCCCATGTGCGCAGTTTCCGCGGCTGCTTTCAGTTCTTCAAATGTGAATTGGGGCGCGCCGGGACTATCACCCTTCGAAAGCACCCCGCCCGTCGCCAGGATCTTGATCACATCTACTCCGTATTTCTCCTGGGCACGAATGACGTGGCGGACCTCGTCCACGCTATCGGCAATTTGAAAATCACGCTCTTCCGGAAACATCATGACCCGCGTCTGCGGCGAGAAGTTATTCAGGTCGCCGTGGCCGCCGGTTATGGAGATGCCAGGGCCGCTCGCCACCACCCGTGGCCCCACCACGAGACCTTCATTGATCGAGTTACGCAGATCGACCGCCAGAAACGGGTCTGACCCCACGTCGCGGACTGACGTGAAACCGGCTTCCAGAGTCTTGCGAGCATTCCCCACGGCTGCGAAGGCGTGGCTGAAGGGCGTGTCCTTGAAGTTGTAAATTTCGTTGTACCGGTCCGCACGCGAACCCAGATGAGTGTGGCAATCAATCAGGCCGGGCAGCACCGTGGCCTGCGAGAGGTCGATCACTTTAGCGCCCGGCGGAACCTTGAGATCGGCGGCCGAGGCGACGCTCTTGATACGCTCACCCTCCACCATGATGACTACGTTTTCGCGGACCTTGTCGCCCGTGGCGTCGAACAAACGGCCTGCGAGGATATAGCTGACCGTGGGGGCAGGCTTGTCAGCGGCGGGAGGCTGTCCGAAAGCGATGTTTGAAAGCACTAAGCAGAGAAGTGCGGTGAAGAGTTCATTTTTCGAGATCGAGTGGTTCAAGGGCCGCTCCTGGTTCGTTTCGGTTCGGAATTATTACGGTTCCGGAATTGGACAGAGAAGTCTCAGGGTTTCGCGTAGCCGGTGTCAAGCGCTCGGTACGCGCAGATGGGTTTTATCCCGGCGCATGATTTCATCCCGGCGAATGGTTTTATCCTCGCGCATGCAAGAAAAGCCGCGGAGCGGCGCAAGAATAAAGCCCACGGCGTAAGCCGTGGGTATGCCCGAGAGACACGAGAGCCCCGAAGGGGCGAAAGCGGAGTGGCATTGCCCTACCCGACCAGACTCACACGATCCCATTGCACATTTTGACACTGCGGCGCAGCCCGCCGGATAATCCTCACTGTGTCTGATCCCATCGCCGCGCAAAATTCCGCCCGCTCCTCTGTTTTTCGCCGCTCTTTTCGCAAGACTTTGCCTTCGGCAGTCCGCGGAGAAGGTGTTTACGTGTGGGACACCGAAGGCAAGCGCTACCTGGATTTCTCCGGCTCCGCCGCCGTCAATCTGATCGGACACGGCGTGCCCGAGATTGTTGCCGCAATGGCGAAACAGGCCGGGCAACTTGAGTTCGTCCACACCAGCCAGTTCACCACGCCGGTCGCGGAAGACTATGCCCGCGAACTGCTCGACTTCGCCGGCGAGAATTTTCGCGGCGGCGCCGTGTACTTTACCAGCGGCGGTTCGGAGTCGGTCGAGACTGCCCTGAAGCTGGCGCGGCAGTATCAGGTAGAGATCGGCCAAACCAAACGCTACCAGGTGCTCAGTCGAAGCCAGAGCTATCACGGCTCGACTTTGGGCGCGGTTTCGGTTTCCGGCAACAAACGGCGACGCGAAATCTATCTCCCGATGGTGCGGGAGTTCGCGCACGTTGGAATTCCCTATTGCTATCGCTGCCACTACGACTGCAAAGATGGCTGCCGGAACTGCGGCCTGGAATATGCGGCTGAGTTGGAGCGGGCCATTGAATCCGCCAACGGTGAAGCGGCCGGATTCATCTTCGAACCGGTCAGCGGAGCCACGCTGGGCGCGGTCGTCCCGCCGCCAGGATA
This sequence comes from Terriglobia bacterium, assembly GCA_963812835.1. GTDB lineage: Bacteria > Acidobacteriota > Terriglobia > Terriglobales > Acidobacteriaceae > JAIQFF01. The sequence continues at coordinate 932,829 of CAWEWN010000002.1, read as the reverse complement.
TCTGCAAAAGATCGCGGAAGTCTGCCGACGCAACGGCGTCCTGCTGATCGCCGACGAAGTCATGACCGGCATGGGCCGCACCGGAAGAAATTTCGCCATCGAACACTGGGACATCGCGCCCGACATTCTGATCGCAGCCAAGGGTCTCTCCAGCGGTTACGCTCCGCTGGGCGCGGTCATTGCAACGAAGAAAGTGGTTGATGGCCTCGCCTCGGGAGCATTCCTGCACGGCTTCACCTACAATGCTCACCCGATTTCTCTTGCGGCAGGACGCGCCGTGCTGCATCGCTTGCAGCAACAAGACCTGGTACAGGCCTCCGACTCCGGACGGGGGGGAACCACCGCCGCCAAGCTAGAGCGCGCACTCTCCAGCGTTGCTCGACCTGAAGACAGTCGGCGATGTACGTGGTGTAGGACTGCTGCGCGGCGTGGAGTTCGTAGCCGACAAGCACAGCAAAAAGCCGTTCGCTCCAGAACTGAACTTCGCCGGACGGGTCACAACCGCCGCCCTGCAGGCGCGGCCTCCTGGTCTATCCCATTCAAGGATGTGTAGACGGCGTCTCCGGCGACCACCTGTTGATCGCACCCCCAGCGGTCATAACCCCCGAGCAAATCGACTGGGCAGTGGAGCAGCTGAAAGAATCCATCGAAGAAGCAGCCGCAAAGTAGCGCCAGCGTCCCGCCGGTCGTCGTGGGGGCGTCCCGCCCCCCGCGAGCGCGATGACATCAGCATTTTCGCCACGAGCCCGCGCGATAATCTTCATTGACATCAATCACTTCCAGGTTGATCCAAAGTTGATTCGCAGATTACCCGCAGTGCATTGCCGCGCTCATCTACTCGGGCCAAACTGGCTCCCGGGAGCAAAAAATGGCAAGCCCACTAACAGATTTCTGCGAGCAGGCAAACCCGAATGTGTTGACAGAAGCGCGCCGCCTCAAGCCCTTCGCGAACGCAGCCCGAATCCATAATGCCCTGACCAGTGGCCCGGAAAAACGCGTCCTGATCTGGATGGCCGAACGCACCCCCCGCTGGATCAGCCCTGATCACCTCACCGTACTGGGCTTCCTGGCCCAGGTAATGGCCGGGGCCAGTTACGCTCTTGCCGCACGGAGCCAGTACTGGCTCCTGGCCGGCATCGCTTTTCTGGCCCTGAACTGGCTGGGTGACAGCCTCGACGGCACGCTGGCCCGGGTACGCCAGCAACAACGCCCGCGCTACGGCTTCTACGTGGACCACATCGTGGACAGCTTCGGTGGACTCGCGCTCATGGGCGGGCTGGCGCTTTCGGGATACATGCATCCCTACATCGCAATCGGATTGCTGATCGCGTTCCTGCTGCTTTCGATCCAGTCCTACCTGGCCACCTACACGCTAGGAGAATTTCAACTTTCGTTCTGGAACTTCGGGCCGACAGAGCTACGCATTCTGTTGTCCATTGGCAATCTGGCGCTTTTATTTCACCCCACTGTGTTCCGCGGACACTTCCGCCTGTTCGACGTCGGCGGCGCGATTGGCCTGGTTGGGATGGCCGCCATGCTGATCGTCTTCACAATGCGCAATACGCGCCGTCTCTATGTGGAAGAGCGAATTCGATGACCGCAACTGTCCGCGCCGCGGGCTTGTCAGATGCCCGAGGTGACTACGTTGCGTCATCCTGAAGGATCTCGTGCGGATCGCTACAATCGCTGTGAGCACATGCGCTGCTCGCTAGATTCTTCGCAAGCTCAGGATGACGCCCAGCAGAAGATGTAAAGTTCAGAAAGCCTTAATTGAAGACGCGTCATCGAGCGCCTGGCCACGGTCTGTGCATGACGGGCTGAACCCCGTCCTCCATTAGCTTCGGGAGCACTCCAGACAGAAACTCAGTCCATGTGACCAGCGGCCTGGCGCTCTACCGACCAGACATCTTCCGGCTTCTGTTCAAACGGATAGACGTGCACCATCCAGCCAAATATTTGAGGCATGAATTTTCCGCCGGCGGCTTCGCACGCGTCTCTGGTCGTGATTGAGCCCATAAGACCGAACTTTGCGTTCGGCCCCCAGGCCTCTTTCTTTCTGTCGGCCGGTGGCACGCACAGATTGATGTGGGCGTGCCACTGGGCGATGCTCAGCGGAATGCGCTGGTCCAGTTCATTCCAGTTGGCGGTCTTGGGCGCCGTGTACATCACCCCGATCAGCTTGTACTGTTCGCCACTTTTCTCATAAAGCAGCGATGTCGGATGCTCGGGATTGAAGTCGATCGCCGCCTCGAACGCATAACGGTAGTTGGTGAAGTGATACTGCTTTTGCGGGACGTTGGGGAGGAAGATCTTGTAACCGTCGGCCAGGGCAACTTTGTAATCCGTATACTTTTCCGCGGCCTTGCGCGCTGCCGTCACTACCTGGTCCGCTTTTTCCTGGTCGCCGGGTTTCAGATCGCGCAGCGTCGTCATCTTCATGTGCGGGCCCATGTCCATCTTGCGATCTGCCATCGAAAGCATGGCGTGGGCGCTGCCGTCGTTATTCATTCCCGCCATGTCCGGCATACTCATGCCGCTCATTTTTGGCGCTGGCGCGGAGGGCGGTGTGGCTTTCTCCGGCTCCGGGGATGCATCGTGGGGCACGTCGGCCGGAGCAGCTTGCGCCGGCTTGTCCCCATTCGAAATGTCGTCGAGTGATTTCTGTTCCTGCGCCGACAAGGGCAGGAGTGCGAACAGAGTGAGCGAAACCAGGGCCAGAATCCGTTTGCTCATAGGACTTTCCGATTGTATTAACCCTGAAGGAGACCGGTAGTTTCTGCAATAGAAGAGAAGTTACGGCCATTACGGCCGTAACGAAACCGGAAATAGTCAGCCCGGCTGGTTTACGGATCGGTGACCGGGAGCAGGTCTGGTACCCTAGCCCGAACGCCTGGAGAATTCGGATGAAACCCGTTGCATCCGCATTTTTGTTTCTTGCCGGTGTCTGTCTGTTGTCAGCGCAGTCAAAGCCACCGTCCCTGATGCCGGGTATGGGCCGCCATCACCACTCGATCTCCACAAGGAGTTCTGAGGCGCAGCGTTTCTTCGATCAGGGGCTCACTCTTGTCTTTGCTTTCAACCACGAAGAGGCTGCTCGATCATTCCGGCGCGCGGCCGAACTGGATCCGCGGTCAGCGATGGCGTATTGGGGCGTCGCCTTGGCGTTAGGTCCATGCATCAATCTGGATGTAGATCCCCCTCACGAAAAAGCTGCCTACGAAGCCGTGCAGAAGGCGTTGTCGCTCGCGGCGGGCGCGACGGAAAGCGAGCGCGCCTACATTCAGGCTCTGGCCGAGCGATACTCGGCTGATCCTGGCGTGAACTTAAGAAGGCTCGACGCGGACTATGCTCACGCCATGGGTGCGTTATCCAGACGTTACCCGGACGATCTCGACGCAGCCACGCTCTATGCGGAGAGCCTGATGGATCTACACCCCTGGAAGCTTTGGAGCCTCGATGGCGTTCCGACCGAAGGCACTGAGGTGATCGTTGGCGTGCTGGAATCAGTGTTGCGGCGCGATCCCAACCACATTGGCGCAAATCATTACTACGTTCATGCGGTCGAAGCATCGCCTCATCCCGAGTGGGCGCTGGCCAGCGCCAAGCGGTTGGAAACGCTCGCGCCGGCGGCAGGCCACCTGGTTCATATGCCCGCACATACCTACTTCCGGATCGGAGACTACCCGGGATCGGCCCGGAGCAATGTGGTCGCGGCTGAGACAGACCGTGTCTACCTGCGGGACAGCGGCACAACCGGCAGCATGTACGACTTGATGTATTACGCCCATAACCTGCACTTTCTCGCCGCCTCAAACAGTATGGCGGGAAGGTTTGCCGATGCAAAACGGGCCGCAGATGAATTGGCGGCACACGTGAGCGATATGGTCGCAAGCATGCCGGTGTTTGAGGTCTACGTGCCCACGCCGATATTTGTACTGCTTCGGTTTCATCGCTGGGATGAAGTCTTGAATCTGCCGCCGACGAACCCACGCCTGGTCATGACAACCGCGTTCTGGCATTTCGCCCGCGGATCTGCCGCTGCGGCAAAAGGTAAGATCGGAATGGCGGAGGAAGAACGGAGAATATTGGAAACTGCGAGCAAAGAAATGCCTGCGGATACCGAATTCAGTTTTTATTCCAACAAGGCGCAAACTTTTCTCGACATGGCCGCGAACATCCTGGACGCTCGGATCGCCACGGCACACGCCGACCGGGTACGTGCGATCGAGTATTGGAAGAAGGCGGTCCAGATCGAGGACCGGCTTTACTATGGCGAACCGCCCGAATGGTTTTATCCGGTGCGCGAATCGCTGGGTGCTGCCTTGTTGCAGAACGGCCAAGCTGCCGAGGCGGAAGCAGTGTTTCGTCTTGATCTGAGACAATACCCACGAAATCCCAGATCGCTGTTTGGCCTTTTCAAATGCCTGGAGACGCAGACGAACGCCCCGGAAGCGGAACGGGTGCGGAGAGACTTTGAAGCCGCCTGGAAGAACGCAGACGGAACACTCGAACTCGGAGACCTGTAGGCTTATCGTTCAACTGGCGGGCGCTGCCGCCAGCACTTGTTGCACTGCCGCCTCACCCGAACGCACGCAATCGGGGATGCCAATGCCGCGGTAGGCATTCCCGGCCAGAACCAGCCCCGGCCATTCCTTCAGCATGCTCTCGATGCGCTGCACCCGGTCGAGGTGTCCGACGACGTACTGCGCCATGGCGCCGTTCCATCTGTAAATGCGTGTGAAGAGCGGCTCCGCATTCAGTCCAAGAATTTGCCTAAGCTCATCGCGCACGATAGTCAGGATTTCTTCGTCTGGAAGTTGCAGAACCGCCTCGTCGCCGGTGCCGCCAAGAAAGCAACGAATCAAAGCGCGGTCTTCCGGAGCGCGATAGGGAAACTTGTTGTGCACAAAGGTCGCCGCAAGCATGCGCTTGCCTTCACTGCGGGGCACCAGGAAGCCGAAGCCGGGCGGCAGTGCGGCCCGTACATTTTTGGCGAACCCCAGCGCGACCGTCATGGAAGAACTATATGGAATGACCTTGAGTTCTGCGGCGAGCGCAGGGCAATTGATTTCGAACAGACGCCCGGCAGCGGTCGCAGATGTAGCGACGATCACGGAATCGAACTCATCCGACACATATCCCGCGGATACCACCCACCCTCGACCTTGCTTCTGGAGAGCTTGTACCGGACTGTTCGCCAGCATGACATCTTTAGGAAGACCTGCCACCAGCACGTCCACCAGTTGCTGCATCCCTCCCTTGAGAGAAGTAAAAATCGGCGGAGCAGGTCGAGCAGAGTTCTTGCTTTTGCGCGCAGCCACCATACCGCGCCCGAGGCTGCCATACTTCGACTCCATTTCAACAAACCGCGGCAGCACGGCACGCACGCTGAGTTGCGCCGCTTCTCCGCCATAGACGCCGGAGAGCAGAGGATCGGCCAAACGCTCCACCATTTCCTTGCCGTAATGGCGCTCCACCAGTGCAGCCACGCTTTCGTCGGCCGGTGACTCGCGAGGAGAAAAACGCAATTCGCGAGCCATGCGGAACTTTGTGGCCGGAGAAAAAAGCGTGGACAATAGCGCAGGCGCCAGCCTTGTGGGCACCATGAACATCAGCCCGTCGGGAAGCGGAGTCAACTTACCCCTTACCAGAATGTAGGTTTTGCGATCGCGGTCATTGGACCCAATGAGCTGATCTTCAAGGCCGAGCCGGCGGCAGAGATCAGCGGCCCAGGGTTTTTCCGTAAGAAAAGAATCGGGGCCGGCTTCAACCAGGCAGCCCTCTACCTCCTCGGTGGCCAGCACACCGCCGAATCGCGGGCCTGCTTCGTAGACCGCATATTTCACGGACTCGCCGGCCCGGCGCCGCTCCTCGAGCGCGAACGCCGCCGACAGTCCGGAAATACCGCCGCCGACAATGGCGATGCGTTTCATTCGTTTTCAGTTTAGCGACAGGGCGCGGAGCAGCGCAGGGTACCGTGACAATTTAGTTTTTCTTAGCGTCCTTCGCGAAATTCCTTGGCGACCTTTGCGGTTTAAGACTTAGTCCTTGCTGGGCGCCTGCACAGACCAAACTCTTAAACCGCAAAGGTCGCCAAGGAATTTCGCAAAGAACGCTAAGAATTGCGATCACTTTCCGTTGCGGGTCCGCGCCACATCGGCCAATGCTTCGGTCAACAACCGCGAATCATTCAGTGACTCCGCCCGCCACAACTTCATGCCTTCCTTCTCGGCGAACTCCTTGAATCCGATGTCGATGTCATAGAGCACCTCGACGTGATCACACAGAAATCCGATGGGCTGGATAAACACTGCGCGGTGACCTTTTTCTTTCAGTTCCAGGATTGTGTTTTCGACCGTGGGCCCGAGCCACGCCCCGCCCGACATCCCCTGGCTCTGAAAGGCAAACATCCAATCCTCGGGTGCGAGACCCGCCTGCTGCGCGACCAGCCTGGCGGTGTCCTTGGTCTGAGTTTCGTAGGGATCGCCTTCTGTGATCGTGCGTTGAGGAACGCTGTGGGCGGTAAATATGACGGGCACACGCGCGGACATTTCGCTACATGCGCGGTCCCATCCAGCGCGGAACTTTTCAGCAAAAGCCGCGATCAGAGACGGATGGTCGTGCCATGACTCGACGAACTCGACGGCAAAAGGCACGCCGCCTTCAACGTTCAGCGCCGCGCGATAGAGCCCCACGCTGGTGCGCGAGTTTTGCGGCGCAAGGCAAATAACCACGGCGCGCCCGACACCGTCCGACTTCATGGTGGCAATCGTGTCGGCGATAAAAGGCTTCCAGTTGCGCATCCCCACATAAACCGGCAGCTTCAATTCTTCCGCCAGCAGTTCGCCCTGCCGCAACGTGAGGACTGTCAGTGGAGACCGTCCGATCAGCCCGTAGCGATGCTTCACTTCCTCAATCACTTCCGCTGGGACAGGCCGGCCACGTGTAATCTGGTTCAGAAATTCGCGGGATCTCGTCCACCGAATCCGGACTGCCATGAGCCAAAAGCAAAACCGCATTTCGTCCGCTAGCTGACAAATCCATCACTCCTTGGTCGGGTCGCTGGCCGGATCGTGTGGCCGCGGGCGACACGCCCGCGAGACTTGCTATCGGGACAGCCCAGACCGGTCAGTATTCCTGCACGAACTTCGCCAGCGCCTTGACGTTCTCCACCGGCGTCTCCGGCAAAATGCCATGCCCTAAATTAAAGATGTGCCCAGGCCGTCGTCCGGCTCGCTTCAAAATCTCCGCCGCGCTTTTCTCTATTTCCTTCCAGCCGGCAAAAAGCAGCACCGGATCCAAATTCCCCTGCACCGCTCCGGACCCAACCGCCTTCCAACCTACGTCCAGCGGAATCCGCCAGTCCAAGCCGACGACTTCAGCGCCGGTCTGTTTCATCGAAGGCAAAAGCGTAGCGCTGTCCGTGCCGAAATAAATGATCGGCACCTTAGCTCTTCTGCAACATCCTCACCAGTTCGGTAGTGCGCGGCAGCACAAAACGGCAATAGTCATCTACGCTGAGACACCCTACCCAACTGTCGAATACCTGGATGACGTCGGCGCCCGCGCGCACCTGTTCTGTCGCGTATTCCGCGACCACCGCGACCAGTTTGCCGAGAAGTTCATCCCAGGCCGCCGGCGAGGAGTACATCATCTTCTTGGCATTTACATAATTGCGCGAACTCCCGCCTTCGATCATGTAGCTGGCCAGCGTAAAGGGCGCTCCGCAGAAACCAATCACGGGCAGACGCGGTCCGAAGTGTTTACAGACCAGCCGCACTGCTTCCGAAACATAGCCCAGGTCAGCCGCACGATCGGTGCGCAGTCGAGAGATGTCCGCCTGGTCACGTACGGGCTTCTCGATCACCGGGCCTTCGCCGGGAGAGAAATGAAAGGGCAGTCCCATAACCTCGAGCGGCAGCAGGAGATCGGCAAAAATGATGGCCGCATCCACGCCCAAGGCTTCCGCGGCGGTGATCGTCACATCGGCCGCTACTTCCGGACGCTTACATATCTCGATCAGCGAATATTGCTTGCGGACGGCCCGGTATTCCGGCATATAACGGCCCGCCTGGCGCATGAACCAGACTGGTGTCCGGTCAACCGGAAGGGCACGGCAAGCCTTGACGAAGCGGGAATCGGGGGCAGACATTGACTCTTTAACTGTAGCATCTCGCCGCGACCCACACATTCCGTTGTCATCCTGAGCGGAGCATTGTGTTTCGCTCGCGAAACACAATGCGGAGTCGAAGGACCCCTACCGGTCGCAGTGGCGATTCCGTTTGGGAGTTTACTGGCGCGGCTTGTGGAGCCAACCAACACCGCCGGCTGCCGATTCGGCTATAGGGGTCCTTCGACTGCGTCGCTGCTTCGCGAAGCGAAGCCGCGACTCCGCTCAGGATGACAGCGCCCGGTTAAGCTTAAAATCAAGCCATGGCAAACCTGACCCTTGTTTATGGCATGCGACTGCTGCCCTCTGACGAGGTCGCCGAAGTCGGTGACGCGACCCTCAAGCTGAAAAATGGACGCGAGGCCCACGTCACCATGCACGTCCTCGAAGGCAGCAAGGAAGACATCGAGAAGCAATTAAAGACAAGCCTGGAAGCGTTCTTCGATTTCTACCCGGAAATCTGAAGACGGACCTCGGACGTCAGCCCTCGGACCTTAGCGTATCCCTGACCCGCGCGTCTGAGGTCTGAGGTCTGAGGTCCGAAGTCCGAAGTCCGTCCGATCTATAATCTCCTTGCCCATGGACCTCTCCCTCCGCACACTGCGTTTTCGGCTTCTGGCCATGGGTGTGTTGCCTCGCACCCGGCTGGCACGCGCCGCTTGTTATCTGCTGGGACTGGACCTGCTTCTCTTCGCACTGCAACGGCTTTTCGCCATCTTCAAAGTTTCCTACGGTCAGGCCCTCGGGGGATGGGTAGGGATTCTCAGTAGTCTCGCCATTGTTCTGCTTGCCATTCTCGCCTATCGCTGGCTCAAGGCCCGGGTGCTCTGGCGCCTGCGCAACCGTTTGATCGTGACTTATGTCTTCATCGGCGTGATCCCGGTGGTTCTGCTGGTGGCGATGGCATTCATCACTATTTATTTGTTCGCCGGCCAGTTCGCGAATTTCGTAGTCACATCCGAACTGGATTCGCGAATTCACAGTCTGCAATCGGTAAACGCAGCCATCGCCCACGAACTGGCAGCCCGTCTGGAGCACGGACAGCCGGCGGTTGCCGAGTCGCTCGAAGGACTGAAAAGAAACGATCACGCCTGGGCATCTCGCGAGCTTTGTGCCTGGAAAAGTGGGGCCCCGCTCGCGGTATGCAACTCAGGCGCTGCGGGAAAGACCCCGTTTACGCTGCCAACATTTCTGACAACCGGATTCGGAGGGATCGTTCGCGATCAGGGTCAGCTGTATTTACGGGCGGGCACGGAAGTCGGCTCAGGAAGCCAAAAGCTTTCTGTGGTCTCCAGTGAAGCACTGGATCGAAACTTGCTCGAGAAACTGGCCAAAGATCTGGGCGAAATCACGCTGTATGCATCCGCTTTCGATTCCAAAGGCGCCATCACTCCGGCGCCGACCTCGGCCCCTCTGATTGCGCTCGATACACCGGACAAGCAGGACCTCGCAATTCGCACCAGCCAGAACGGCGTGAGCGTAGACCGCGGCCGCGAAGAGCTCCACATTACCTTCACCGCCGGCACCTTGCCTCCCGCCGACAACTTATTCGACCGTGAGATCACCTTCGGGACACCGCTTCCCGTCGTGGACTGGACAAGCGGCGAGCAGCAGAAGGCCGGCGCGGTGCTGCGGGTTGAGACCCGGCCTTCGGTGCTTTACGCCCGTCTGTTCGCCGCGCTTGGTGACTTTGCGACCGGCGTGGAGTACACGTTGTTTTTTGCGGCAGTGGTTTTTGCCATCCTCGAACTGCTGGCGCTGTGGATCGGGACCCGACTCACGCGCACGGTGACCGGCGCCGTGGCCCAGCTCTACAACGCCACGGAACACATTAATCGCGGCGACTTCAGCCATCGCATTTCGGTAAAGTCACACGACCAGCTCGCCACCCTGGCCAATTCCTTCAATTCCATGACCGCGTCCATCGAAAATCTGATCGAGGAGCAAAAGGAGAAGGAACGGCTGCAAAACGAATTGACCATCGCTCAGGAAGTACAGACTCAGCTCTACCCGCAGCACATCTCGCAACTGGCATCGCTCGAAGTCTTCGGTTTCTGCCGCCCCGCGCGCACCGTAAGTGGAGACTACTACGATTTTCTGACTCTGAATTCCGAAAAGCTCATCCTGGCGGTCGGTGACGTGAGCGGAAAAGGAATCTCGGCGGCGCTACTGATGGCCACGATTCACTCCGCTGTCCGCGCTTACAGCCTGGATAGCATGCCTACTTTGCAGCCCGTCGGAAAGGGAGTCGCGGGTTCGCGGGTGCTGCCTGCTTCAGACGGAAACGGCGCCGAGGCATCCGCCGGAGCGATGCTGTCCCTGCTCAATCATCAGCTCTACCAGAGCACCCCGACCGAGAAATACGCCACCATGTTTCTGGGCATATATGACGGCCACGAGCGCATGCTCACTTACAGTAATGGTGGTCACCTGCCGCCCATCATCCTGGGCAAAGACGGATCGGTTCGCCGGCTGGAGCAGGGAGGCACGGTGGTCGGCCTGTTCGCTCATCGAACTTATCCGGAAGCGTCGGTCGCGTTACGCGAGGGAGAACTCTTCGTGGCCTACAGTGACGGAGTGACCGAGCCCGAAAATGATTTCGGCGAATTTGGCGAGCAGCGGCTGATTGATCTGGTTTGGGAGCATCGCGACCAACCCTTGGCGCGGATCAGCGAAATCGTGACCGGCGCCGTCGCCGACTGGATCGGCGCCAACGAACAACCCGACGACATAACCCTGGTCCTGGCCCGCGGACAATAGGGTTGTAATGTGGGCGCGAGCGCGCTCGTGCTGCGCCTGGCAATGACGCTAGGAAGAAATCAAAGCAAGCCATCAGAGAATATTCCGGAGCGGGCGGCGGCGCAATCTGTCCAAGCCCCTACTACAAGCCTGACACCGGCACCGCCGCCTTCCTCCGAAGCTCCGCGGACCCGCAAAACAAAACAGGCACGCCCCTCGCGGAGCAAACTTTTCTAAAAAATTGACAGGGTGAGCTAAAACGCAGGAAGGACTAGCAGATCAAAACACAAAGCTGTGAAAGCCGGGAATGGACCGCGACAGGGGCGGGGACATCGGGAATCACGCCTCCCACGGCGTTCGTGTCAAAACGCACAATCTGAGGTGGGACCGCAATCGCAGCTGCGGGCGTATGGTCGCACAGGCGGGAATGCGCTGCTACGGGGGCCGTCCCGTCATGGAAGGTAAAGTCGGGCAACGCCACTTGGGGTAGGACAAGGATGGCGGCAAACAACGCCAACTCAAAAATCAGGATTGAAAGTTGCCAACGCTTCATGAAACCCCAACTCGTTCAAACTTAAGGATTACTCCTGAACGGGCCCGCTGTCAATAAGTACCCCCGGCCGGTAGTGGTGCTGCTTTGTCATTCCGAAGCACGGCTTGGCCGCGCGAGGAATCTGCTGTTGCACTGGCTCGCAGCAAGCAGATTCCTCGCCGATAAACCTGGCTTCGGAATGACAAGAGTTGGGTTGCTCTCAGACGACCGCACCACTACCCGCCGGCCTCCGGCCGGCCCGATGGGTGGGCGGGACGCCCACCAGAGAGCCGGAGCCTGCCCTGAGCGCACTCGAAGGGCCGGCGCTATGAAACCCGGTCCTACTTTGCCTTGGCAGCTTTCGGTAGCAAAGCCACCCGGGATGTAACCTGCTGTCCTTTCTCCATACCTCCGACAATCAACAAACCTTCCGGCAGGACGAACATCCCCCGATGGTCCATGGTCGGCTGGGGGGTGTGCTCATTGATGGTTTCCCACTTGCCGGTACGCACGTTGAATGCAAAGGTCACGGGCGAAGGCTCGGCGGGCGTTCCGTTGTATCCAATGCCGTTGTAGTTGTACGGATTGTCGGTGCCGCCGGAGAAATAAATCTTCTGGTCTTTTTCCGATCCGCCCGCTGCGATGCGATAGCGCGCCGTTCCTGGATGGCTGGGCAATTTTGTCCACTGAATCTTCAAGCGATCATGGCGGTCAATCTTGCCCATCCAGCATTCGTCGGAAGCGATGTACTTCGGCTGGCCTCCCGCCGGATTCTTGTAGGCGCCGTCAATGTACACAATCGTATCGCCCACCACGGCGCCCGCATGTCCAAACACGGGTGTTCCAGGGATGGGCGTAGCCTGTGCCCAGGTGTTCTTCTCCGAGTCGTAGACCTGGACGTCCCGCACTGGGTCGGTCTTCGACCAACCGCCCACCAGGTAGATGTAACGCTCGCGATAGAGTCCGCTGACCGAATCGTCCACCGCTACAGGCATGTCCTCAGCGCGGAACCAGCGATCGGTCAGCGGCTCGTAGGCGTTGACGTCGCGCAGCGTGGTTTCCCCGCCCTGCGCATCCACGACATAGCCGCCAAGCAGGAAGATATGCTCCCGGGCGCCGACCGCCGTTGCCCCCAGACGCCCTACCGTCCCCGGAACCGAACGCACCTCAACCCATTTGGCGGGTTCCGCTTCTGAGTCAAGCACGTAGCCCATGTTGGAAGTCGCGTCCCATGTTTTCTTGGCGCCGATGCCCATCATCGAGTACAGCAGCAAAGTTCCGCGGCTTTTTACACTAGCGACAGCATTGTTGGAAATCGGAACCGGCAGCGGCTCAAACCTTGACTCGTCAGCCGCAAACAAGAACCCGCCCAATAGGAAAAGCAGAATAAATCCCAGGCACATTTTCATCGCAGAAGATTCTAGAACGGGCAGGGCATTAGTAGATAGCGCTTAAAAATTTGTGGTAACGCTCACGGCAGAAAAACATACGGCTCCGGCGTCATCCTGAGGGACTTTAGTCCCGAAGGATCTCGCGCGTACCGGCATAAGCGCAAGAGTGCGTATCCGCTCCACGCCAGATCCTTCGCAAGCTCAGGATGACCCATCGTGAGAGGGAAAATTCAAATTGGGCTTTACCTGCGTCCGCCCGCCGGCGCTACGCCCTGTGCTAGTCTGAAAAGCGTGAAGGCCGCCTGGATATTGGCTATTTTCTGTCTGATGACCACCTCTCTCGGGTCGGGACAGGCGCAGAAGAAAGCTTCCCGGCCCGATGTTTTCCTGATCACCATCGACACCCTTCGTGCCGACCACGTCCACTGCTACGGCTACGAAAATATTCAGACGCCCGCGCTCGACGCACTGGCGAAGGACGGCATCCGCTTCTCCCAGGCATTCACTCCCAGCCCGATCACGAACACTTCACACACCAGTATCCTGACCGGCCTCTTACCCAGTTCGCACGGTGTCACCGATTTTGCTGTGCCTCTGGCTCCGAGCCATCTCACGCTGGCGGAGTTGTTGAAAGAGAACGGCTATCACACGGCTGCGTTCATTGGTGCGGTCATTCTCGACAGCAAGACGCTCGCCCCAGGTCTCGACCGGGGATTCGATTTCTACGACAACTTTCCGGAGCACTCGCAGACCAAATCGCGGTGGGGACGAGTGGAACGCCGCGGCGCAGACGTTGTGCAGCACGCGGAGACGTGGATGACCGCGCATCCTTCCGGCCCACGTTTCGTGTGGATCCATCTTTACGACCCGCACGATCCCTATGAACCGCCCCCGCCTTACTCACAAACCTACAAGGATCGTCTGTACGATGGCGAGATCGCCTACGCCGATTCCGCCTTAGGCGGGTTTGTTGGTTATCTAAAGAAGACCGGCCGCTACGAGAATGCGATCATCGTCGTCGTGGGAGATCATGGCGAAGGGCTGGGTGAGCACCACGAAGACACTCACGGAATTTTTCTTTACGACTCCACCACTCACGTTCCCCTCATCCTGAAAACGCCCGCGAAGCCCCTCGGCCAGGGCCAGCCCGATCAGGTGGTGAAGGCACAGGTTCGAACCATTGATATTTTGCCCACGATCGTTGACTGGCTGGGTATTCCGCCGCCGGCGCGCATGGATGGCGCGTCTTTGAAGCAATACGTTGACGGCACCGAAGAAAAAGACCGAACCGCCTTTGGCGAGACGGACTATCCGATGCGCTTCGGCTGGGCCCCGTTGCGGTCAGTCCGCGCCGATGGGTTCAAGTTCATCGAAGCGCCCCGCCCGGAGTTGTACGACCTGAAGGCCGATCCGGGAGAACTGGCAAACCACTACCAACCCTCGGATCTCACGGTCCAGAAATTCCGCGGGATGCTGGCGGAAATCAAGGCTAAAGCGCCAGCGCCTTCTGACGCTGAGGCTCAAAATCCCCAGGGTTCGAGCGATGCGCTTAAAGCCTTGGGCTATCAAGGCCAGCTGGGAGTTTCCGCGAACAGCTCTGAGACTTCAAAACTGCCCGACCCTAAGGACAAGATCGAAGAGCAGAACCTGTTGCACAGCGCAATGATCGCGTCAGACGACAATCGCACCGATCAGGCGCGGCAGGCGCTGGAAAAAGTTCTGCAACTCGATCCTAAGTCGCTGACCGCCCTGCGCCAACTGGGAGAGTTGGAACTTCGCGCCGGAGACTATGCCCGGGCCGCTGAACATCTGAAGCAGGCGAGAGAAGGCGGGGATGCGAACGCCGCATTCTACGAAGGTCAGGCCCGGGAAAAGATCGGTGACTTCGCCGGCGCCCGCGACGCCCTCGAGGCAAGCCTAAAACTCACTCCCGGACAGCTCCCCGCCAGGCTACTGCTGGGCCAGGTTTACCTCGGTCTCAAAGATCCGAAAAACGCGGAAGACCAGTTTGAAGCCGCACTATTGTTGCAGCCTGAAAGCGCGGAAGCACAGAAGGGCCTGACCCAGGCGCAAGAATTGCAGAAATCTCAGCATTGAAAACTCTCGCGAAACTTTGGGCCCTGTGTAGCGCTGGCGTCCCGCCGCCTCTACAAAATTCCTACTTGGCTTGCTTCACAATCCTCTCCACCTGTTGCAGGTGGTTGAGATCGTGGCCCGCGATTAACTTAACGATGTGGTCGACGGTCTCTCTCCCGCGCTCTGCGTGTTCTCCATAGTTCTTCCATTTCTGCTTGGGCACGGAACTCAGAAGCCGCAAATTGTTTTCGCGCAGCGTTCGAAACGTTTCCAGCGAAACCTTTGGATCGCAGCGGCCGTAGCCGAACGTTTCAGCCCATGCGTCCTGATCGAACGCCTGAATGATAGTGCCGTTGTCTGCCAGAATCAGGCGAAGGCGATAACCGATGACCAGCTCCGCGTCCGCCATGTGGGCCAGGATTTCACTGATTGACCACTTCCCCGCCGCCGGGCGTCGCGACAGTTGCTTTTTGCCGAGACCCCTGGTGAGAGTGGCGAACTTCCTGGGAGCGGCCTGCTGCAACCGCAAGCGGGTTCTTTCCCTGGCTGTGATTGAGCATGCGTTGCGTGTACTCTTGTGGCGTTTCCGGCATGGTTGTCTCCATGTACAAATGTTAAGCCAACCTTAAAAAGCGAAGGGAGCGCCATAGCCGGCGCTCCCGTCGGACTGCGGATATGGACTGCGAATTCGTACGTAAAACTGCTGGCAGAATATACTCTGAAAATTACCGGCCATCAATAAAATTTCAAACTGCATCATAGTAGGAGCTTCTGTTGGATTGAAAGTTTCAAAACTCTGCGGTCTTCGGAGGTTTACGTGGTCAGAATGTTTAGCAGGCTGTCGCTGACTCTACTGCTTGTCGCCGGAACGCTGCTCCTGGCCGCTTGTCCTACACGCACCAGCATCGAGAGGATCCTGCGAGATCCGGGGCGGTACGCCGGCCGGGAAGTCGCCATCGGTGGACGAGTGAGCAATTCGTTCGGGGCCCTCGGCACCGGGGTCTATCAGGTGGACGACGGGACGGGTCAGATTTGGGTGTACAGCCAGAGATACGGCGTCCCCGGCAACGGCGCCAGGGTTGGCGTCAAGGGAACGGTCTCGCAAGGCTTCAGCTTCGGAGGACGTAGCTTCGCGGTCGTATTGCGCGAAAACGAACGTCGCCACTAACATGAACCACGTAGGGGCGGACGCCTCGTCCGCCCTGGCCGAGCGCAGCTCGGCAGGGGGTTGATGGTTACGTTAAACCCAGGTTACGCAAACCGAGACGAGCTTCGCTCGTCCGCCCGGACGAGGGCGTCCGGGCCTACGTGGCCGGTGGTAAATCTAAATTTTATTAGTTTTGACGTGGAGGGGTGGCGGCGGACATCGAATCCGGTTGCGCCTGTGATTCTCTGACTTCCAGCTTCATCTGGCGGAGGTTGGTGGCCTCGACTGGGTCCATTCCGGCCTTCAGGTCGGATTTCTCTACGAAGTAGCGCCAGCCGGCATGACGATCTTCCGAACTCTGTCCGGTTTCGAAGTGTTTGACTTTTAATTCAGCGTTTTCCTTGCCTTTGACCACCAGAACCACCCCCCCAGACTCGTAAGTCCGGATGTTGTGGCGGATGATGGCATATGAAGCTTTAGTTTCGTCGCGTGTCAGAAACACCCCGCTTCTGGCTGGTAGAAAACCTGCGTTTGGTTGGTCGGAGAGCGTGCCCGAAGGGTGGTTCCCGCCACGGGCACGCCATCTGTCTATCTAGAGTTTCCGCTCTACTTACAGCGGACGGACGTTCTCAGCTTGCCAGCCCTTTGGCCCCTTGGTCACATCGAACTCCACACTCTGACCCTCCTGCAAGCTGCGGAAGCCGCCTGCCTGGATAGCCGAGAAGTGCACAAATACATCTTCGCCACTCTGACGGCTGATAAAGCCGTAGCCTTTGGCGTCGTTAAACCACTTTACTGTTCCTTGTTCTGCCATTTTGTTACTGTTTCCTTTTCAATCGATTTACGCTGTGAGATCGGAGGTACTAAGGGCGGTTCAAGCTGGTATGCATGAAGCTGCTCAACAACCGATTCTAATCAAACGCACTAGAAGTTTAGCAGAAAAGTCCGATTTTAGGGGGATAAAATGCTTGCTGACGCCAGAGCGACCAAGACTTCAGTAACCATATCGTGTGGTGCGGGCGCCCTACCTGCGGCCTTTGACCTCTGTCGAAGTTTCCCCTCGGTTTAACAGTCGCTCGCGACGACGACCAAGCCTCACAGTACCGGGGAAGGGCGAGTTTACTCGTGCCACTAAAGCGCGATGATGATCGCGCTTTAGCGCCTGAGGTTTGCTGTCCGGAAGCGAGCGCAGCCTCAGCGGCTAAAGCCGCGTCCTTTCAGCTGTTTGCGGCACGACTGAAGTCGTGCCCTTTCCTCAAATCCGTGTACTTCGGCAAAGGGCGGCATTCTCAGTATTTTTTTTAACTTCCGTATCCAGCAGGTATAATCCTTACGATCAGAAGTTCCTTAACCACGAAGACACATCGCAAAAAACCACCCTGCGCCTTCGCGATTGAGAAAGCTGCTTTCCTGTAGGCGCATCCAAGTCCAGTTTTAGACGGCCATTCGGAGCGCTTCGCAGACCAATTTTGTTTATACGGTTCGCAGGGAAACCCCCGGACTGAACGATCATTTAAGCCCTATAGAGGAGCAAGCGATGTCGCAATTTAACGGAGATAAAGCCAGATACCACCGCGAACGGAAGCAAAACGAACGCCGCCGATTGCGCACCCGCGAATTGCTCCAGGCGGCCGGAATCAAGGTCACCCCGCCGGAACCCGCCAAAAAACCCCGTGCCGTAGCCGAAAAACCCGCATCCTGAAATTGAGTTACACTTTAAGCCTGCAGCAAGAGGAACTATATGAAGAAGCTGTTTGTCGGCAACATCCCCCACAGCACCACCGAAGCAGAGTTGCGGACGCTGTTCGAACCCCACGGGGCCATCGAACAAGTCAGCATCGTGACCGATCGCGACACTGGCCGGTCGCGCGGCTTTGCGTTCGTCGAAATGACCGATTCCGCTGAGGCGGAAAAAGCAATTGCCGCGCTAAATGGCAAGGAACTAGGCGGGCGCGCGCTGAACATTAATGAAGCCCGTCCCAAGACCGATCGCGGCGGCCCTCCCCGCGGAGGTGGTGGCGGACGCCCGGGTGGCGGTGGTGGACGCCCCGGTGGTGGTGGACGTTCGGGTGGTGGAGGTGGTGGGCGTGACGATTATCAGGGCCATGCGCGTCAGCCTCGAGAGCCGCGCTGGTAAGGAGCAACATTTAATAGTGCATTGCAGAGTTTTACGAGCAACGAACTGCCAAAAAAATGTCCCTTGGAGGTGTCTATGTCTGGTCGAGGCCGTTCCAGCTTCACCAAGCGTCAGAAAGAGCGCTCACGGCAAGAAAAACAAAAGGAAAAGGCCGAGCGCAAGGTCCAGCGAAAGCTGGAGAAACCAGCAGGTGGATCCGATTCTTTTGAACTCTCGGAAGAGGATTTCGCAGCTGCGGCCGCCCAGATGGCCCTTCCCGGGGATTCACACCTGGAAGAGTAGCCGGGCAATCTTCAATTCAATGACATGGGAAGCGCGGCTTTGAGCCGCGCTTTTTCATTTTCCGGGACCTTCGGCGCACCGGGGAAAATGAACCCTTCCGGCACCCGCCGAAGTCTAAACAGGGGAGTGAGCCCCTCTTCCCCAGCCCCAGCCAAGCCTCCAATGAATGCGCAGCGGCTGCGGACCGTCCTTCCCGCCGTTTGGGAACTGATGCGTCCCCGCCGGGGCTTGCTGGCCCTGGGTTTCCTGTTAATGGTGATTAACCGTGTATCAGGACTGGTGCTCCCCTACTCCACCAAATTCCTGATTGATAGCGTCATCGCCAAACATCACGTTGAATTATTACGGCGCTTGGTACTGGTCGTTTTGTCGGCCACCATCATTCAGGGCATCACGTCCTTTGCGTTGACCCAGTTGTTGTCGAAAGCCGCCCAGCGCCTGATTACGGAACTTCGTCAAAAAGTGCAGGCGCACATCTCTCACCTTCCGGTTGCGTTCTACGATTCGAATAAAACCGGCACGCTGGTGTCGCGCATCATGAATGACGTGGAAGGCGTTCGAAACCTGCTGGGAACCGGGCTGGTTGATCTGGTCGGCGGGCTACTCACATCCGGCATCGCGATGGTGGTGCTCTTCCGCATCAGCCCAGTCATGACGCTGCTGGCATTCAGCTTTCTGCTGTGCTTTGCCATCGCGCTGAATAAGGCCTTCACCACGATTCGTCCAATTTTCCGACAACGGGGGAAAATCAACGCGGAAGTGACGGGACGCCTCGCGGAGTCCCTGGGCGGCGTGCGCGTGATCAAGGGATATCACGCGGAAGAACGCGAGGAAGCTGTCTTCGCCGGCGGCGTTCGCCGCCTGCTGGACAACGTGATGAAGACGCTGACCGCCACGTCGGTCATGAGCCTTTCCGCCAGCCTGCTCATGGGGGTGGTGGGCTCAATCATTATGTATATGGGCGCGCACCAGATCATGGCCGGCACGCTGACCATCGGCAGTTTCTTTACCTACACGCTTTTTCTGGGATTCCTGGTCGCTCCCATCGTTCAGATCGTCAACATCGGAACACAGATTACGGAAGCTCTCGCCGGCCTCGAACGGACACAAGAAATTCTTCATGAGAGGCCGGAAGATCAGGATCCCAAGCGGACCGTTACACTCGACGACATTTACGGCAAGGTAGAATTCGATCACGTCAACTTCAGTTACGACGGCAGTCGCACGGTTTTGCACGACTTCAATTTTCAGGCCGAGCCAGGTACGGTCACCGCACTCGTCGGATCGTCGGGCTCAGGCAAGTCAACCACTATCGGATTGATTTCGGCGTTCTACGTCCCCACAGAGGGCCGGGTATTGGTTGACGGAGTTGATCTCAGCACCGTGCGCCTCGACTCGTATCGCACGCGCCTCGGAGTCGTGCTGCAGGAATCGTTCCTGTTTGATGGCAGTATTCGAGAGAACGTAGCCTTTTCCCGTCCTCAGTCCAGCGAAGAAGAAATCATGCGGGCCTGCCACATTGCCCGCGTGGATGAATTCGCTGAAAGCTTTCCGGAAAAATACGACACCATCGTCGGTGAACGAGGCGTGAAACTCTCAGGAGGACAGCGCCAGAGAATCTCGATCGCCCGCGCAATCCTGGCCGAGCCTCGTATCCTGATCCTGGACGAAGCCACATCCAGCCTCGATTCCGAATCCGAGGAGATGATCCAGCACGGACTTTCGTACCTGATGCAGGGACGCACGACATTCGTGATCGCACACCGGCTGTCCACCATCCGCCGCGCCGACCAGATCCTCGTGGTCGAACAGGGGCAGATCGTCGAACGCGGCACGCACGACGAACTTTACGCCCTGCAGGGGCGGTATTTCGATCTCTACACGAAACAGCAGGGGCTGCAAAACAACCTGTTCCTGGCCCCTGGCGAGGGAGATGCCGTTACACCCACGGAAGAAGGCGTCCCCACAAAAAATGGCGATCGCGACGTTAGTTCCGCCGATGCGCTGCGTCTAATAAGAGGAGAGGTCCGTTAATACACTGTCATCCCGACCGGAGCGAAGCGCAGCGAGCGCAGTGGAGGGACCTTGTGCTTAGGGCAGCTCCCACATTCAGGCTTGAACCACAGAGGACAATGAGCACGCAGAGATACATCACTTCCTAAATGACCCTCAACCCCAATCAATCAGATAGCTCCAACGGTACCCCCGCGATCCGCATCGTCGACCTGCACCGCCACTATCAAATGGGCGAAGCCCTGATTCGCGCGCTAGATGGCGTTTCGCTTCAAATTCAACCTGGAGAGTTCGTCGCGCTGCTCGGCAGTTCGGGCTCCGGCAAGTCATCCCTGCTGAATCTCATCGCCGGCCTGGATCACCCGACCTCTGGTGCAGTGATCGTCGAGAACCGCGACCTGGCCAAACTCTCGCGCGAAGAATTAGCCAAGCATCGCTTGCGCACCGTAGGAATGGTCTTTCAATCATTCAACCTGGTTTCGCGAATGACGCTGGCTGAAAATGTTGACTTGCCGTTGCGGTTTGCGGAAATAGATCGGGGGCAGCGCCAGACGCTTACACGACAAGCGCTCGAACGAGTCGGACTAGGTTCGCGTATGACCCACCGGCCCAGTGAACTTTCAGGCGGCGAGCAGCAGCGGGCGGCATTGGCCCGCGCTCTGATCAATCAACCCAAACTTTTGCTGGCGGACGAGCCCACCGGCAATCTCGACAGCCGCACCGGCACCGAGATCATGAATTTTATCCGCGAGTTCAACCAGTCCCTGGGAATGACGATTGTGATGGTCACTCACGAGCGGGCACTGGCCGAGCGCTATGCCCGGCGGATGATTTTTCTCGCCGACGGCAAACTGGTTGACGACCGTCCGAACGAAAATCGTCCGAATGATGAAAAGTAATATCGACAGCACCGATGAAAACTTACGATCTTACCGAACTCGCACTGCGTAACCTGCGCGAGGCGTCGCTGCGCAATTCGCTGACTACGATTGGCATCTCGGTCGGAGTTGCCTCGCTGGTTGCCATGCTCTCGCTCGGCATCGGCTTGCAGAAGCTGGCCACGCGGCATCTGGCCAAGTCAGGGCTCTTCGACACCGTTGTCGTAACTTCGCGACGCGACCTGCGCGGATTCAGTCGCGACGATGAGCAACGCAGCACCGCTTCCGCCGCCGAAAGCCGCACTCTCGACGAACCCGCCCGGCAGGAGATCGAACGCCTGCCCGACGTGCTGGAAGCTTATCCGGACATCCGCTTCATTACGGAACTCAGCTATCAGGACAAGCCGCACCTGACCATGGTCTCCGGCATTCCGGACTCAGCCCGCTCGAACGACGCGTTCACCGGAATTCCCGGCAGCTTCTTCTCTTCTGAAAATGCGCCTGAAGTCATTTTGCAAAAATCGTTTGCCCTGGAGCTGCTGGGTAAGACGCCACCTCCCGGGCAGGAAGACGATTTTCCGGTCAATGAGCTGGCGAAACCGTTGCTGGGGCAGGAGCTGACCATGCGCTACGCGCAGCGGGTCTCGCCGTCGGCTGTGGGAGAAGACACTGCAACAAAATCCGTCGCGCCGAGCGCCCCGTCGCAATCTTCTGACGAAGGATATTCCGTCATCTCGCGCGAGCAGAAACTGAAAATCGTTGGCATCTCCGATCTGGATCCAGACAGCATGCGCGGTGCCGCCCGGGCGCGGGTATTTCTGCCCCTGAAACTCGCGCAGGACCTTCGTGTCATGCAGCCATCCGACGTGCGCGACAGCATGCGCGGCTTCAACAAACAGCCCAGCTATTCAACGATCAGCGTGCGGGTAAAGAATCCCAAGCAAGTTGAAGCGGTCGAACAGGCCGATAAAGAAATTGGGATTCAATACGTTTTCCATTCTCGACGCGACCCGCAGCCTACGGCAATTCTTCGCCGTGCTCGACCTCTTCCTTGGAATTTTCGGCAGCCTGGCGCTAGCCGTTGCTTCGATCGGCATCGTGAACACGCTGGTGATGGCCATACTGGAACGACGGCGCGAGATCGGGATCATGAAAGCCATCGGCGCCAGCGACAGCGACGTTAAGAAGCTCTTCTTCGCTGAGGCCGGAGCCATGGGCCTGCTGGGCGGAGTGGTGGGAGTGGCGCTGGGGTGGACCATCGGCCACATCATCAACCTGGGGACAAATATCTATCTCAAGCGCCAGGCGCTCCCGCCCGAGAGTTTCTGGTCGGTGCCATGGTGGCTGGTGGGAGCGGCCATCGTTTTTGCCTTCATCGTCAGCCTGGTTTCAGGCCTGTACCCGGCTGCGCGCGCGGCACGTCTCGATCCCGTGCAGGCGCTTCGTTACGAGTAAATCCTTTGCGCACTTTGCGAGTCCTTTGCGACCTTTGCGGTTAAGCTTTGAAAGTAGCAGAACCCATAAATGACCCCGCGCCGATTTCGCAGACTGACCTTTTTATTCCTCATCCTCTTGCCTTGCCTCACATACGCGCAAAGCCGTACCGACTGCAACGTCATCAACAGTCGCATCCTCAAACAGGCGGTCCACTACTGTGTGCAACTGCCCCCTGGTTATGACGCCAAGGAATCTCCGCCGAAGCGCTATCCCGTACTCTACTTTCTCCACGGTCTTGGCCAAAACGAGCAGACGCTATTCAGCACCGGCGGATGGAGCGTGATCGAAGATCTCCGGCGCCAGCACAAGATCGGTGACTTTCTCGTAGTGGCGCCGGAGGGCAAGCGCAGTTTCTACGTCAACTCGCCCAGCGATTCGGTCCGCTACAGCGATTTCTTTCTGCAGGAATTCATCCCATACATCGAAAGCAAATATGGCGTCCGCCCGGGGCGGAAGGGCCGGGCCATCACCGGTGTTTCGATGGGAGGATACGGGGCTTTGCGTTTCGCGTTTGCCCATCCCGAGATGTTTTCCGCCGTCAGCGCCCAAAGCGCCGCTTTGATCACGCAAACTCCAAAGGAACTCTCAGACGCTGCACATTCCGGCAGCCCGCTCGGCCGATTGATGGGACCCGCCTTCGGCGAACCAATCAATGTGCCGCACTGGCAGGAAAACAGCGTTTTCGTCCTGGCCCGCAAAAACCAACTGGGCCTGAAGAATCTGGCGATCTACTTTAATTGTGGTCAGCAGGATGATTTTGGATTTGAAGATGGCGCGGCCGCACTTCACCGGGAACTTCAGTCAGAAGGGGTGAAGCACGAATACCACTCGTATCCCGGCGACCACAGCCTGACTTATTTCCTGTCCCACATGGGAGAAGTCATGGAGTTCCACTCCCGTGTTTTCGCCGATCAAAAATGAGCTTCGAAGACTTGCCATTCTGAAGCGGAATGACAAGGATTTGGGGCCCGATCGGTTGCCCGGATTGAATCCTCAAGAGATTCAACGTGCCCTTCATGGTTCATTAATTCCAAGATTCATCTCGCCGGTTGTTGCCATTCGGCCTTTATGCCATCCTTCTGAACGGATCGGGAGCGATCTATTCCACGGTGCGAGGTGATCGATGGTGTGCAGTCCTGACCTTCTGAAGCGCGTTCCCCTGTTTGCTTTGCTCGACGACGACGAGACTGCAGTGCTGGCAGCGCAGGTCGAAGTCAAGAACTTTACGCCGCGCCAGCGCATCTGGAAGATCGGCGATCCGGGCGGACGAGCTTACGTTCTGGTCTCCGGTGGGGTGCGGGTCTCGACCGTAGATGAAGACCATCAGGAAGTCATGGTTGACGAGCCCGCGGAGGGCGAGTTTTTTGGCTTCGCCTCCATGCTCGACCAGACCCCGCATCAAACCGAGGCTGTTGCGACTGAAGAAAGTGTTTGCCTGGAAGTGGACCGTCACGATATTGCGACTCTTCTGGAACGCAAACCGCATGCCGGAATGGACATGCTCACCGTGCTGGGGCGTCAGTTTCACGCTTCGCAGCGACTCGTGCAGGTCCGGGCGAGCCGCAATCCCAACGACGTGATTGAGGAAGACATGAGCTTCGGCGAACGCATCGCCGACCGGGTCGCCGCCTTCGGCGGATCGTGGACATTCATCATCACCTTTGGCGCGACCATCATCGGATACACGGCGATCAACGTCGTCTTGCGCGGACAAGCATGGGATCCCTATCCCTTCATCCTTCTCAACCTGTTTCTCTCCATGCTGGCAGCCATCCAGGCGCCGGTCATCATGATGAGCCAGAACCGGCAGGACACAAAAGATCGCCTTCGCGGCGAACTCGACTACGACGTCAACCGCCGCGCTGAGTCTGAAATTCAGGGCCTGGCACGGAAGCTGAATTTGTTGGGAGAAAAAATTGGCGACGTCGAAGATCTGCTCCGGCAAAAGATATAGAGGCAAGAACCACGTGGGGACGGGCGCCCTAGCCCGTCCGGCGGACCGAAGCTCCGCGGCGGCACAAGAGACACACGCATGAAGCTCAGGAAAGCTAGCATTCGATTCAACGCCATGCCCACAAAACTTCCGCTGATCTCGGACTCAGTTCGAGCGAAACTGGAAACCGCGCGGGTCGCACGGCTGGCTACGCTGGACGCCGACCGACAGCCACACGCTATTCCCATCTGCTTCGTCTGTGACGGACCGGTTTTCTATTCCGCTATAGATCACAAGCCAAAGCGGGTGGCTCCGAGTCAGTTGGCGCGGCTGAAGAACATCAAACAGACGCCGCAAGTGGCATTGCTCGTTGACCAATACGACGAAGACTGGACACGTCTCTGGTACGTGCTCGTACGCGGAGAAGCCGTGCTGGTTTCTGCGCCGGCGGAACGAAAACGGGCCATTCGAAGCTTGCGAGCGAAGTATCCGCAATATGACACGGATATGCTCGCCGACGATGCACCTGTACTTCGCATTACTCCCCTGCGCATCACCGCATGGGGCAAAATCTAGGACCGCGGGTCGTGGTGCAGTTTGTGCAGGAACCATCCCACTCCTTGTCATTCCGAAGCCAGCTTTATCGGCGAGGAATCTGCTTTCCGTCAGCGGCGAAACAGCAGATTCCTCGCGCGATAAACCGCGCTTCGGAATGACAATCCTTGGGGAATTTTCCAAATTGCATCACTACCAGCCGCCGCTCCACGTCGCGACTAATTTACGCTCATCATTCCCTGCATTTGTTCCAGCAGAGACAGCCAGTGATCGAGCGACTGCCCTCCGGGAGCAAACGCGGGATCAAAGAAGACTTCGTCGGCCCCGATTTTGGCGCAACCCCTGACATCCTCGGTGATCTGTTCGAGCGAACCAGAGAATATCGCGCGGTCCTTGCCCAGGGGTTTGTCGGTGATTTCCAGTACGGCATGGACCACCATGGCCATGGCAGACGGGTCGCGCCCGGCTTCCTTGGCCATCTGCTTTATGGTGCCGAACATCTCCGCCATGACGGGCACTGGGAGGAAAACCGGGTTCCATCCGTCAGCCAGTTTCGCGAGGCGCTGGAGGGCCGCTGGGGCAAACGCGCCCAGATAAATTGGAGGGTGCGGCTTCTGCACCGGCTTGAGATCAATGTAAGACCTGGGCACGTTGAAAAACTTTCCGTGAAATTCCACTGGATTCTCAGTCCAGATGGCTTTGAGCAATGGCAGAAATTCATCCGCCAGGGCACCTCGTTTTGTCATGTCGGCGCCCGTCGCATCCATTTCATCTTTGTTCCATCCAAGACCCAGCCCCACGAGCAGCCGGCCATTGGAAAGCACATCGAGGGTGGTAAGCCGGCGCGCCAGCACTACCGGGTTGTGGTAGGGCATGTCGAGCACGCTGGTTCCCAGCTTGATCTTCTTAGTCTGCGCCGCGACGTAAGTGAGCGCGTCGAGCGGATCAAGAACTTGCTTGTAGATTTCCGGCAGGTGTCCGTCCGGCGTGCCGGGATAGGGTCTCTGCAGCTTGAGTGGGTACAGTAGGCGTTCGATCGTCCACAAGCTGCTGTACCCGAGGGCCTCAGCGCGTTGCGCAACTTTCGTGATGGCATCCGCGGTGCCGATCGGTCCGACGTTAGGCAGGGAGAAACCAATCTTCATGGCGCACCCCCCGAAGAGATAGCGCGTATTTTAACCAGAAAGCGACTACGGTCAAACGGAATTCGCAGGAAGTTCCAGCACCGAAACCGGCGTCATCCTGAGCCCGGCTTCAGCCGGGTGAAGGATCTGGCGTGGATCTTCACAAGTCCCAGGTTTTTCGGGGGCGTTGAGGGCCAACGTTCCTGACGGTCCGCGCCAGGTCCTTCACGGCCTGAAGGCCGTGCAGGATGACGCCGTGGACAATACTAGTCAGACGGCTTCCGGAACCGCCGCAGCAATCGTGAAATCCACCAGAGGAAGGACCATCCGTCCCTGGGCGGCTGCAGCATCGGTGGCGACGTGGGCGAGAGCGGAGCGGGCAACGGTCGCGCCCGCAATGAAAGTGCCAGTAGTCTTGAGGAATTTGCGTCGGTCCATGTTGCATCGCTCCATGTTGCCTCTAATATAGGCGCCTACAATTCAAGCTCTTGTCGCTACAAGATAAGAAAGATCTGTCATCCTGAGCGGAACAAAACGGTTCGCATCGCGAACCGCTTTGTGCAGTCGAAGGACCCCTATAAGCGAATCGGCGGCCGGCGATGTTGGGCATTTTTGTACGGACGCTACGTATCTTCCGCCCTTTCAGGGCTGAATCATTCCGCCAAGTTACCCGGGCTGGCGCCCTTGGGCTACATTTTTACGCCGCTTCGCGGCTTCGTACATTGCCGACGCTTAGGGGCCCGGTGAAGCCAAACTCAACCCTGCCCGTTCACATCTGTACTCGCGCCATTGGCCGCCGAGCAGACATAAACGTCAGGCTTGATCCCGGTTGCTGCCTGATATCGTTCCGAAATCTGCGCAGCAAAGCGCGAAGCATCGGCGGCCTTCACCAGGTTGACTGTACATCCGCCGAACCCTCCGCCCGTCATGCGGCCGCCACAAAATCCCTCAAGCGACTCGGCGATTTCGACCATGACATCCAGCTCCCGGCAACTGACTTCAAAAAGATCGCGCAAACTGCGGTGCGATTCCCCCATTAACGCTCCGAACTTCGTTACGGAACCTTCAGCCAGATATTCAGCGCCTTCCAGCACGCGCTGGTTTTCCGTGACCACGTGCAGGCAGCGCTTGTAGACCGTCTCGGGGATTTCACGGCTGTGCGGCTCGAGCTGCGGTAAAGAAATGTCCCGCAAAGCGCGGGTCTCCGGATACCACCGTTTCAGGATCTTGACTCCTTCATCGCACTCTTCGCGGCGGCGGTTGTAGGCGCCACTCGCATGGTCGTGCTTCACCATGGTGTTGCAGATCACCAGTCGAACATCCTCTGGAATGGGAACCAACTTGAACTCAAGCGAGCGGCAATCCAGCAGCAGCGCGTGTCCCGCCCGCCCGAGACAGGAGACGAATTGGTCCATGATGCCGACCCTGGCGCCGATAAATACGTTCTCCGCTCTCTGGCACAGCTTAGCAACTTCAGGCAGCGAAAGCCGGGCGCCATTGAGGCTCATCAGGGCCAGGGCAGTGGCCACCTCGATGGCCGCCGACGAACTGAGCCCCGCGCCGATCGGCACTTCACCGCGGACCAGCAAACTAGCCCCCGACGCCGGATGCCCGATCTCGCGGAGCATGACGGCAATGCCCAAAACGTAATCCGACCATACACCCTTGCCCCGGCTGGGCAGGTTCTCGAGATCAAATTCCAGTTGCTCGGAAAAATTCTCGGACCGGATCACCAGTGTGCGGTCCGGCCGCGAAGAAATAGCGACCCGGGTGGAAAAGCCGATGGCACACGGCATCACGAAGCCATCGTTGTAGTCAGTATGCTCGCCCAGAAGATTGACCCGTCCCGGCGCGGAAAAGACACGGGGTTCCGAGCCAAACAGGTCCGTGAAGTGTCGCGCCAGTTCTGCCGACTTCATATGGTCTGAATGGTCATGCCCGGCCGAATCGAAATCTTTCAAGCATTCGCGTACATTGTAGTCCAAGGCACACAAGCCAGTTGCAGAGGGATCGTTGAAACTCACTGAAGATCCACATCGCAGGTTAAACCCTCTCACCAATGAGTGGGTGCTGGTCTCTCCCCATCGGGCGGGCCGGCCATGGCAGGGGCAGGTCGAAACAATTGCCGCTAAACACGAGCCCGAGTATGACCCGACTTGCTATCTCTGTCCTGGAAATCCCCGGGTCGGCGGAGTGCTCAATCCGCGTTACACCGGCACATTCGTCTTCGAGAACGACTTCGCGGCGCTTAAGCCCGGGGTACGCGACGACCGCCTCGACCTGGAAAATCGGGGATTGCTGGTCGCCGAGGGCGAACCTGGCCTGTGCCGAGTGATCTGCTTCTCCCCGCGCCATGACCTCACGCTGGCCACCATGCCCCCGAAAGAGATTGAAACCGTGGTCCGTACCTGGACAACTCAATTCCAGGAACTGGCGCAGGTGCCCGAAATCAACCACGTGCAGATCTTCGAGAATCGAGGTTCGACGATGGGCGCGAGCAATCCCCATCCTCATTGCCAGATCTGGGCGACCCATTCCGTCCCGGACATCCCCTCCAAGGAATTGGTCAGCCAGACGAATTACATCGAGAGACATAACACCTGCCTACTGTGCGATTACATCCAACTGGAGGAACAGCAGCAGGTTCGAGTGATCTGCCAAAACGAAGGTTTCGTAGCCCTGGTACCCTTTTGGGCGGTGTGGCCATTCGAAGTTCTGGTGTGCAGTCGGCGCCACCTGGGAACATTTCCGGAATTTACCGAAGCGGAAGTTCTCCTGCTGGCCCAATTGCTACAGCAGGTAACTTCAACTTACGACAAAGTTTTCGACGTCCCGTTTCCATATTCCATGGGCTTTCATCAATCGCCTACGGACGGCAAGCCGCATCATGAATGGCACTTCCACGCCCACTTCTATCCGCCGCTTCTGCGCTCCGCGACGATTCGTAAATTCATGGTGGGATTCGAAATGCTGGGAATGCCACAACGCGATATCACTCCGGAAAGTGCAGCCGAACACTTGAGATCGCTGAGCACCACACAATCGAAGTAACCGTCCGTGTGGGGCGGGCGCCCCCGCCCGCCGATTTTGAAGTTGATTTGGATTTTGGCGCGAATGCAACCTCAACAGCCAAAACGGCGGGCGAGGGCGCCCGCCTCACCACGCAGCTAGCTCATTCAGGTACGTGTCTCGTGGTTAACGGAGCTTCAGAGCGGAATATAGTTTTTCAGCAGCGGATTGACCAGCCCAGCAAACGAGAGCAGTCGGCGCTCAGCGTCTTCCGGTTTTTCTCCGGGTTGCAATTCCGTATTCATTCGAATCAGGGCATTGTCGCTTCGGCTGAGGCGTAGTGAATCGAACGCGAGGTAGACATTCATCCAGTCCTGGGTTGCCACCCGACGGCCGCGCACCGAGTACCAGAACATCACGAGTTGACGATCGTCCCCTCTGGCAATCACGTAACGGTTGGCAGGAAAAGGAGCATCACCGGGAAACGCCAGCATGCTTGTTCCTGACTCCACTGGAGACCAGCCGGCGCCCTCCAGACAGACTTGCGGCAGGTGGCGAAACAATGCGTGCTGGTCTGGAACATATGCCACATACAGGTCCACGTAAGCTCCGCCGCTGACCGGGTCCTTGTACATCCGTTGTAGAAACTCGCCCGCGCCAAGACTCTTCCGAGTGTCCGCTGGAATTGGAATGTCCGTCCCTGCCCAACCATTCAACCCGAGCGGGAAAGAGGCCAACGCCGTACGCGGCACGACAGACTGCTTGCGGTCGAGCGCTCGCAGGAACAGCGCGGTCCCGGCCAGAAGGAAGATGACCACCGCGAGGCGCGTATTTCTCGAGATCACGCGTACTCCTCCTGCACTGCGCCTTTACTCGGTCCCAGCCAAACCATTTGCACCAGCCGGTGAAGCAGGAAAATTAGCGCCAGGGACGCAATGAAAACAAACCATCCCGAAAGCGCGTGGATCGTCCCTTCCGCCCTCTCCACACCCCAACCTTCCACCATCAGGCCGGTGAAAGCGATGCGCAGAGCATTCGCGAATACCGAAATTGGGACTGCAACCACAGCCAGCAGCACCCGTACTCCAATTTTTGTTTCCGCCATGTATCCGTAAACAATGGTGAGTGTAAGCAATGAAAACAGCGACCGGATCCCGCTGCAGGCCTCCGCCACCTCCAGCTGCGCGCTGGGCAGGAGAATGATGTTGCCTTCCCGGACCGTAGGCACTCCCGCCAGCATGAGCAGGAAACTCGCGATCTTGGACGCGACGATCTGCAGCGGAAAAGTAATATGCTCCACCAGTGTCGGGGAAGGCGTCATCAGGACCAAAAATGCCAACGGGAACGAAATCGCCGCCAGATGTTTCCAGCCTGCAAGAAAGACCACCAGTCCAGCGATAAAGAGCAGGACCGACAGTCGATAAAGGAAGAATTCAGATTTGATCGTGCCCACTACCAGCGTCATCAGGGCAAACAGGAGAATGACAAGGCCCGACCAGGCTGGCTCGATCCGAATCGCCGCCAGTTTCGCGCGCCGTTCCCAGAGCAAGAAAAGAGAAAATACCGGCACAAAGAAGCCGTGGGTGTAGTTGGGTCCTGCCACCACTGGTTGGCCATACGAAGTGCGAATGGACCGTACAGCCACGTGGCCAACAGAAGAAGAATGCCGGCTTGAACGTAAAGCAGCGTTTCGTGCTTGGGAAAACCAGTCCTGCGTACTTCGAGGCTTTGCATCTATCGTTTGCGCCCCGGCTTGCGCAACTTCCAGAACACTACAGCCAACCCGCTGGAGAACAGCAACAGAGTCCCAGGCTCAGGTGTGACCGCCAGTGGCGTGTGCGAAGAACCACCGCCAAGGCCTGCCGTACCAAAAAACGGAAGAATAAAATATGGAGCGATCCCTCTCCGTTTGACCGGCTGCAGCGCGTTCGCGCCGATGGGATCAGCCATCGGAATAGCTGCCGCATAGGCCTCGGGCCGGGGCTCGGCTGCGGGGGTCACCATGTCATTCGCGAAGAGAGGCTGATTTAGGTCTGCGTCTGCCGGTTCGGTCAACGCCGGCGGACCCAGCGGGACCATCGCGATGCGATTGCCGCACCGGGTGCGCGCCACAATTTTTCCATCACTGATAAGAGTCTCCCCAGGATGCAGCTTCACCTTCTTGCGTGTCCAGTACACCTTCTGCCCCATGCGATAGGCGACGTGCATCGCTTGCGTTCCCGGAGACCTGCACCAGGTGGGCGCGTTGAAAATCAAATCCCGCGAATTGTTTCGCCACCACCGGATCGTGCTCCATGGCCTGCCGCAACTCTTCGGCGCTCGCGACTCCACCCGGAATCACCGAATGCAGATACACCGGGCGGCCCGGGCGCGAATCCAGCAATGAGGAATAGGCACGACTGGCCGACGTCGACGCGTCGGGTTCGTCCAACTTGATTCCCTTAAATTCCGGACGCACATACGAAATGCTCGACGCTGGCTGTTGGCGGGCAAACTGCCAGGTTATAGCGGCCGTCGCCGCAAACAGCAGCGCCACCAGGAACTTGGTCGCAGCACTCTTTCGAGCGGGCCGGCGATGACGATGGCTAACCACACTGACGTTGGTCTCTTTCAAGTGCTCCTCAATTGGAAATCTGTGATTCGCTCAAGGGGAGGAAATAAGAGCGTTGGAGATCATCTATATTGCACGCCGCCTGCCAAACCAGGAGCGCCGTGGAATCATCGAAGCGGCTTGTCCCGAGGAAGAAAATGTGAAGACATTTGCACAAAAATGGATTTGTTAGTGCACGATCGTATCGTTCCGGGAAGGCAAATACCCAAGAACCGCCCGATAAAGCTCCGCTATTGTTCACAAACGTGCAACTTGAGAGAGGCAAGTATCTGGAAAAGGGTAATTTGTCGGCTTTGGAGGGAAGAAGATAAGCATTTCTTTCTGATTCCAGTCGGAGTAACAGAGTCGTTAGGAAGGAACCACGGCGCGACTATGCCACCGCTCGGGATGACAGATCAATAGCCGACGGAACAAAGGTGGCTGCGCGGACAGCTTTTACGGAGTTGTGTACTGAATTGTGAGCTTGCCCTGAACGGCGCCGTCCTGCTCGCCATACCAGCAGCCGTAATTCGGTGGATTGACTGTATCCAGCGGGTTTCCGTAGCCGTAATACACTTCCGTCGCGTTGCTTAGATGTATGGCAATCGGCCCGCTATCGTTGAACGCAGGGTCCTTATCCCCTGGATAGTTCGCGCTACCGCCCGACTTCAAATTCAAGCTGTACGCGGCACTGCCTGGGGTTCCAATGCTGATGGAAGGCGGAGTCGTACACGCCGGCGCCACCTGCGGCCGGGGCCCGGGAGGAAAGTTTTCGGCATTCAACATGGGGTCGCCGGCGGTGTACCGGAATGAGATTCGCGTAATCGTGATGCCACCACTCTTTGCCGGAATGGCTGCCAGTTTGCCGAATTCTTCACCCGGGCAAAAATCGAGGCCGGAGATAGTTGTGCAGGAATAACCACCGTGGGCCGAGAAGGTCACGGTCATCAGGTCCGATCCGGTCGAAGAAGCTGCGCGCCGGAGCTGGCGTCATGCTGCCTCCGCCACCAACGCTGCAGACCAGGACTCCGGCCAGCGCCAAAATGATGTCTCGAACCGAGACCCTCAAAGGACTGCCTCCGCAATCCTAGGTTGCAATGGAAATGCCAACGGCTAAGTCCAAGCGCAGCAGTTAATTAGTTCCAGGAAATGGAAGCCGCCTAGGCCCCAGTGGAAGATTTTTTCCACTATCTCTCCGCTGCCGGCCCGCTCGCGGCACTTACTAATTATCTTGCACAATCGGCAAAGGGGATACCGCAGGCGAAGCAGCAGACCTGCCTCGAAAACCGGGCGCACCAGTGCAATAAGGGTTTTGCGCCATCTCAAAGATATTTTGACGCTGATCTTTAATGGTGTCGTTCTGGCGTATCGAGACAAACAGCGAGAAAATCAGCGCGATGCTCAAGGCGATGTTGCACAGCAGGGACATTCTGGCAGGGCCCGGGGATTTTGACAGGCCCACGCTCCTGACACGAACGCCGGTGTTGCGAACGGTGCTGCAAATGTTTAGCGGTTCTTGCAAGCCGTCAAGCGGGAAAGCGTCAACATCCTTCGTAGCGCGAACCATGCGCAGCGGGCTCGGTAGTTCAGGCAAGGCCATAGTTGTTCTCTAAACCAACCTTAACAGGAGAACAGTCCACGCACGCTCGCCTGGAGGACTCTGAGAGCGCGACGCATGCCGAAACGGGAAGCGTCCTTTTTGGGAATCTTCGCCATCCTCTGCCCCGGCAAAAACCCTGCCAGCCGAAGAGCCTGCGTTTCAAAAGCATTTGGATAGGGAACGCGGAAGCTAGTCTGGTTGGCCGCCAGGTCAAGGAGTGAAACACGCCGCCGATGATCCCTGTGACGGCCCGAGGAGCCGGAAATCCATGGGAAGGCGAAAGGACGATTTTCCCGGTGAACTATTGATCGTGATTGCGCTCCTTTTGATTATGGCGGCGACCGCCATTCCAAACCTGCTTCGCGCCGCCATCGCGGACCATGAATCACTTGCGCATGGCGCGGGCTCCACGCCAGGGACCGCCGGAGTTTCCCGGAAATCGCTCTCTCCGCGGCACTGAGAGTGGCGATTCGCATTCGAGACGGGGCGGGCAAACTTTCTGAGACGATTCTAATGCGCAGATTATCCCCTTCTAACGAACGCAGCCCACGAACCCACCTATGCTGAATACATGAAGATTTCTGAAATGTATGGGTCAAGGGAAAACAAGACAATGCGTAAACAAAACGGATTTTCGCTGATTGAGTTGCTGATCGTGGTCGCGATCATTTTGATCATCGCTGCGATTGCTATTCCAAACCTGCTGCGCGCCCGGATCGCGGCTAACGAGGCTTCTTCCGTCGCTTCTATCCGTACCATCAACACGGCTGAAGTGACCTATCTCACCGCGTATCCGACGAGCGGCTACTCGGTCACTCTGGCCGCCCTGGGACCGGCAGCGTTAGGTGCGTGCGCCACTCCCACGTCAATCAACGCCTGCTTGCTTGATTTCACTTTGTCTCAGGCCTCGACCATTGCCAAGGCCAAGAGCGGTTACTTCTTTGGAATCGCGAATGGAACTCCGGCCACGGTCCCGCCTACAAGTTATGTGGCGGGCGCAGCCCCGGCAGCTTTCAACAGCACAGGCGTGCGTGGCTTCTGCTCGGTTGAAGACGGCGTAGTCCGCGCCACTCCTGGCGCAGCCGGTGCCGTTCCAGCAGCCAACACCGCAGCCTGCATCGCATACACCGCACTCTAAGCATCCTGCTCAGAAGTGTTCGAAACCTGGGAGCATCGGAGCGGTCCGATGCTCTTCGGCGATTTTGTCCGTACGCTTCCCTTCGACGTGACTCTCCGTATCTCCTGATTAAACCTCGAGGGACCTGCCCCTTTTGACGGCCACCACCCGGTCGAGAATGTGATCTCAACCGGAGATAAACACTGGCTTGTATTGCAGTTCACATGGAGCCGGACTGGCGTGAAAAACTGGTAGCGCTAACGGGAATCGAACCCGTGTTTGAAGATTGAGAATCTTCCGTCCTAACCCCTAGACGATAGCGCCCCTGGAGAGCAGTCATTATAACAAAGCGATTGTGCGGATATTTCCGGTCGTGGGCTAGTTTAAATACGCTGTCATCCTGAGGAAGCAGAGACCTTCGCTGCGCGAAGGTCTCCTGACGAAGGACCCGTGCATTTACGATGGCGGCGCCCCATCCCCGCAAGATTTGTTGATGCGCTTCCACTCGGGGGTTTGAGCAGACGCTGCAGGGGAGGATGGCGCGGAATGCACAGGTCCTTCACTTGCTTTCGTCCTGCTTCGCGGGACGAAAGACTGCGCTCAGGATGACAGCCCTTGCGCCAGCTTGTTTCGAAAACTGTCCGCTACCGCAATACCTTCTCCCTTGACAATCTTTCCCTCCGGGAGCTAAATATCCAATAGCGAATAAAAAGCGAATACGCAATTCGCAGCCTCGGCCAGCCGCCTCGGCGTTCCCTGAAAATTAGAGGTCCCTGAATGTCTTCCCTGGCTTTTTCCGCCCCCTTGGGCGGCGCTGTTGTATTTGCTGCGAAGAAGGAGCCGGCGCTGGTTCTGCAACGTCTGGCGGCATTGCCCAAGCTGGCGGAGCGTGACTGCGGCATCGCGGCTTGAGGTGCGGCCTACGCCGGAGATGGTCTCCAGCGGAATTCGCGAGATGGATGAACTGGCCGGCGGGCTGCCGCGAGGATGTCTCAGCGAAATTTGTGGACCCGCCTCATCCGGACGCACCAGCGTGTTGCTGTCCGCGCTGGCCGCAGCTACCCGGCGTCAGGAAGTCTGCGCCCTGGTAGACGCCACGGACGCGCTCGATGCTGCCTCGGCAGCGGCATCCGGAGTCGAACTGGAAAGATTGCTGTGGATACGGTGTACCGCGGACCTCGGACTTCAGACTCTCCGGACCTCAAGACCTAACGCTCCGTCTGACGCCTGACGTCCGAGGTCCGGCTTCCGACGCCCGGCTCGATCAGGCATTGCGCGTCACCGATCTGCTCCTGCAAAGCGGAGGCTTTGGCCTGGTGGCGATTGATCTTGGCGATGTGCCGGACTCGGCGGCACGGCGTATTCCGCTGGCTTCCTGGTTTCGTTTTCAGCGCGCCGTCGAACCCACCGCCACAGTGCTGTTGGTCGTGGCCCAGGAACCCTGCGCTCGGACCTGCGCTTCTCTGCTGATCAGGCTGCAGGCGGGGAAAAAGCCGTCAGCTCTCAGCTATCAGCTTTCAGCGGAAGGGAAACTTGGGCCGGCGCATGCACAGCTTTTGGATGGACTGCAGGTTGAAGGAGAGCTGCTGCGTTCGCGCCTGCAGCGAAAACCGGCACAATCCGTTACTGCGGCATTCGCTACAAAAGCGGTGCGGATTGCTTAGGTTCCACTTTCGCGAGGGCGGGACGCCCTCGCGACAGCCGGCGGGACGCCGGCGCTACAAGTTGAGAGCTGACAGCTTTTCTCTGACGCTGACGACTGATGACTGCCTTCGCCTGCATCTTCGTGCCTGACTTTCCGGTGGAGGCCCTGCTCCGGGTCGAGCCTGACTTGCGTGCACAGGCTCTGGCTGTGCTTGAAGGCAAAGCGCCGCTGCAGACGATTTTTGCTTTGAACGAGAAGGCTCGCCACGCCGGGGTTTCGACAGGAATGACGAAAATTCAGGTGGAAGCCTGCTCGGATCTGGTATTGCGTCCGCGCTCTTTATTACAGGAGGAAGCCGCACACGCCGCCTTGCTCGATTGTGCCCAGTCATTCTCGCCGCGAGTGGAAGATGTGGGCTGTGACACCGTCCTGCTGGATCTGGACGGCATGGGGCCGCTTTTCGGTCCGCTGCCGAAGATTGCGCGGGATGTGGCGCGCCGCGCTTTCGCTCTCGGCCTCGAAGCCAACGTTGCCGTGGCTTCCAATCCGGACACGGCCACTCTCGCCGCTCGCGGATTTTCCGGAGTGATCGTGATTCCCGAAGGAAGGGAAGCCGAGCAGTTGGGCAATCTTCCCCTGGAAGTGCTGTTTACCGGAGGATCGCGATCTCCAGATCCTGGAAGTGCTGGAGCGCTGGGGCATTCGAAATTTTCACGACCTGGCTGCATTGCCAGAAATCGCGCTGAGCGAGCGCCTGGGCCAGGAGGGCATTCGCCTGCAACAGCTGGCGCGTGGCTGCAGCTCCCGATCGCTGGTTCCAGTCGAGCCGCCGCTGGTTTTTGAAGAGGCGATCGAGCTGGAATATCCCCTGGTGCTGCTCGAACCGCTGGCGTTTCTGCTGGCCCGGCTGCTGGACCAGTTATGCGCCCGCCTGGGGGCGCGTGCCCTGTCCACGCAGGAGCTGAACCTGGATCTGACCCTGGAATGCAGCGCCCCAGACTACGCAGGGGTGGCCACCCCAGGCCACGTAGGGACGGGCGCCCCCGCCCGTCCTAGTCGAGCGCAAGCTCGACAGAATTTCCACCGCACTCTTCGTCTACCCGTCCCCCTGCTGGACCCAAAAGTTTTCCTCAAGCTGCTGCAACTTGATTTGAACGCGCACCCACCCGGCGCTCCCATCGTAAAGGTCCAATTGTCGGCGGAACCCGTACGCCCGCGCGCAGCGCAGAGCGGATTGTTCCTGCCTCCCTCCCCGGAGCCGGAAAAACTCGAGCTCACATTGGCGAGAATCGCGGGGATTGTGGGCGAGAACAAAGTGGGATCGCTGCAACTGCTGGACACTCATCGTCCAGAAGCATTCCGCATGCGTCGCTTTGATCCTCACATGGAGGAACAAACTACCCGCAAAACAAAGGCATCCCGGAACAACCAGCCCGTGGAATCTCAAAAACAGAACGAAGCCGCGGTCACCGCCATGCGTATCTTCCGTCCACCCTTGAAGGCCACGGTGACCCTGCAGGAAGGCAGGCCGGCGCGCATCGAATGTCCCCGGCGCAAGGAAATTTGTGGAGAAATTCTATGGGCTGCCGGCCCCTGGCGTACCTCCGGAGACTGGTGGGAGCAGGAAGGATGGGCCCGCGACGAGTGGGACATCGCTTTGCAGGAAGCGACCGGCATCACGCTCTATCGCCTGGTCCGGGACCTGCTCAGCGGGCAGTGGCAGGTGGAGGGAAACTATGACTGAGGCAGGTCTCGGACCTCGGGCGTCAGGCGTCAAACCTCGGACATGGAATTCAAGATTAGAGGTCGTTGTTTTGCGTCGGCTCGAGACGGTCTGAGGTCACGACGCTATAGGGTCTTTACCGTATATTTCGACCCATCAGTTGTGCATAACCTGTTCAAACTGTGCTATTTCGTGATGACGCCGCAGGCTATTCGGTCCCCGGCGTTTCCTGCCGGGTCAGTCTTCATATCATCCGGGCTGGCGTGAATTACCAGTGCAGTACCGCCATTGCTGAACAGGGAATGGCTGTCGTCGCCAAGGGTCACGTCCTTGTTCACGACCTTCACTTTGGCCCGGCCTTTGGTGCTTACAGTGAAGTTGTTCATGTCGCCGGCATGGTGGCCTTCGGGATTCTCCAGGCCATGCTTCTTTCCGTCTGGATTAAAGTGCGGGCCCGGCCGACTTGAAGTCGGGCGCATCGCACTGCGCCTTGGCATGGAAGTGGAAAGCGTGCACTCCGGGCGGCAGGTCATGCAGGGTCGCCTTGATGACACTCCGCGAAACTCCCTTCCCGGACTTACTCGATAGCACGGCCGTTCCTACGCTCTTGCCCTGGGCATCTTTCAGTTCGACGGTGGTCTTGGCTGCGGTCGGTGATCGAGAGAGCGAGGACCGGCAAACACAATGCGATGGCAAGAAAACATTCGTGTGGTTTTCATGGCGCCCATTATAACGCGATCATCTTGCTCAAGTCTGCGGGCTATGATGATCATGAAGGCGAGTTCATATGATTGTGATCATGGCGGGCCTGCCGGGAACGGGTAAGAGCACACTGGCGCGAGCACTCGCGCAGCGCCTTCCGGGCACCGTTCTTGATAAGGACTCAATTCGAGGGGCGCTCTTCGAACCGGCGTATGTCGAGTATTCGTTATCGCAGGACGATTTCTGTGGGGAAATCATGCTGCAAACCGCCGCGTATTTGCTCTCTAAGCATGCTGACCTCCACGTTCTGTTGGATGGCCGTACCTTCTCGCGGCGATACCAACGCGATCGCGTGATCGAGTTCAGCTCTCAGGTGGGGACCACGTGCGCCACGCTGGAGTGCGTCTGTTCGGAGGCGACCGCACTAGGACGCATTGCGGAAGCGGTGGCGGCAAATAGCCACATCGCCGCGAATCGCACGCCGGAGCTCTATCGCGAAATTCGAATGGCATGGGAGCCGATCGACTACCCTAAACTCGTTATCGACACCGACGAAAATCTGGACTCGTGGGCCGATCGAGCAGTGTCCTATCTGAGCGGTCTCCGGCCTTGAACTTTGCGAGGATCGAGCGGCGGATGATGGATGGACAAGAGGAATCACGTGAACTTGGATACTTCGCAAGAACTTCCACCCTGACAACTACCTCTAACGCACCGAGACATAAAAAGCATTGTTCCCCGAACGCAGGTCCTTGCCATACGAGAACGCAAATCCAACTCCGAAGACTCGTAACTTCGCCTGCGCTCCCAGGTCCCAGAGCCAATTCTGCGAGCCCAGCCCTGCCGAAGCATCAGTAATCTTGCCGGTATCGAGAAACGGCCCGAGTTTCACGGTAAAGATTCCATTTCGATATACGTTCTTGTCGACTTCAAAATTGGACAGAAAATAATTTCGCCCCAGCGGAGCGCTGCCCTTCCTGCCGTCGCGAGTACCGATGTGCGCGCGCATCTCCAGATCGTTGTCGCGCTCGAGGCCGAGGATGAAGAGTTCGTCGAATGGAACCTCTCCAAAAGTCTTGCCCGCAGTGATGCGATGTTGTATCTCGTAGTCGTCGCCCTGGGATTGCGGTAACCAGTGAAAGCCGCAACGAACCTTGCAGCTTCTCGAAAGAATGTGAAGGCTGCGACCAGATGCGTCCCGCCTGCGATGACGCTCCACCTTCAAGCGTCAACCTGCGCTCCGGCAAACGCCAGAGTTCGGCATCAAGCTGCGTAAGCTGCTTGAGCTGATAACCCTTGGCCAGCAGATCCGGCGTCAGCACCGTTCCCGGAACCACGCTGCGGAAGTCGCGATGAGAAATTTCAGCGCCCGCCGACCACCGCCAGCGGCCGCTTTCCATGGCAGCAAAATCCGCCGCTACCGCTTCTCGCCGCATGTTGAAGCTCCCCAACACAGGGGCAGGACCTTGAAACGATTTTCTGATGTCCCAGTTCTCGCCGCGCAAGTCGGCCATCAGCCTGTAGCGGAATTTTGGATTGGCCTTGAATGGACTCGACATCTGCGCCAGGACCCGTCTCTTCTGCGCGTCCCAGCGGTACATCGAGGTGAAGTTGATGGCTTCGCCGCGCAGGTTGTAGAACTCAGGAGTAACGCTCTGAAAGGGCAGCCCTCGGAGCAGTAGAAATAGTTTCTCCAATTTGCCCTGGCCCCATCCATTACGCTCGCGGTTGCGGAAAAGAATGTCGAACTTCCCGTCGTTGCGGGCCTGCAGATCAAATTGGTAGCGCGGAAAAATCTCCAGGCCGCGCACCCGAACTTCGGTGGTCAGCAGATCGGGCAGACGCAGGACGCCGGCCGGCGCGAACGCCATGGCGCGGTCAAGCAGCGCGGCATTCACTTGCGGTGTGGGCTGGCTTTTTATTTCTACAATTTGCGGCTTGCCTACGCGGTTCCAATACTTGAGCGCGGCTTCGGTATTTCCCTGTAGAAAATAGACCGTGCCAAGAAAATCATTGCCGTAGGAATCGGCGGGATCGAGACGCAGCGCCCGCCGCAGATGACGCACCGCGACCGGATAACGCTTCTGCCTGAATGCCACTCCGGCCAGTTCGAGCGGGAACCTCTTGTCGCCCGGCTGGAGCCGCACTCCGGCGGCAAATGCTTTTTGCGCATCGTCCCAGCGACCCAGTTGAGCCAAGGCCGTACCGTAATAGAAATCGAGTTCAGCCGAAGGGTGCGGCACGGGCTCGACTAGGCTGACAATTTCCTGCCAGCGTTGCAAGGCGGAAAGTTGTACGGCCGTGGCGACGAGGGATCTATCCGATGTTTGGGCGCTAGCGCCAGGCGCAAAAACGAAAAGAAATATAAGGGTAACGATTGAAGATCAGCGAGGCTGGGATTGGGGCAGTGCCAGCAGAGTCCATTTTCCAGCCGCGCTCCATTCCTGTTCGAAGCTGGCCCGGTCCTGCCGCAACAGCTTGCGTTGGGCTGGATCGTTGATCATGACCACTTCTGGTCCGAGGCCGGCCACGACTAGATAATGCAGAGCGGCGCCGGACGTGGGCTTCAAGGCAACAATTAACGGACGTCCCTTGCCCAGATGTTGTTCGAGGTCTTCCCACTCTCCGCGAATTGTAAACGTGCGAAACCCCTTCGCCCGGAAGTATCGCTCCATGTCCGATGCGTAGATGCCGTGGGCTTTGGACGAGTACAGCGTGCGCTGGATTTGTAACGAGTCAGAACTGTCGTTCGCCGCCTGACCCTGCTGCGCCTGCCAGTATTGCATCACCATCGCAATGCTGGCAGCGCCACAGCCGTCTTTCTCCTGCTTCACGAAAGGAACATCCAGCCAGACGCCGGGGAGGTCAGCGGCAAGCAGCGAACCGCTGACGCCGAGCAAGAAAAATGCGATCGCGACGTTGCGAGCAAACATCTTGCCGGCCACTTTGAACCTATCGGACCGCGACAATGACAAGAATGAGCACGGCCACGACTACCAGAATAACGATCAGGTCGCGATCACTGAGGGAGCCCGCCGCAAAATCGTTCTGCGCTTTTTGCACTCGCGAAGCCAGTTTCGCCAATTCGGCATCGTCCAGAGTAGAGACCGCATTCTTCACCTGCTCCGGGTTTATATGCGCCGAGAGCAGAGCTTTGTCGGCTCGCTCTGAAGAGAAGAATTCCCGGACTCTTTCCACATTCTGCTGCCGCACCGTTGAGGCCTGCACCGCCGCTTGTTGCAGGTCAGAAGGACTCACCAGGTGCGCGGCCCCTTCTGCCAAAAGGTTCTGGGGAAGCGCGAAAACCGCGGCCATAAGAAACGCCGTTGCGACCCGGGACAGCTGCTTGATATCGAAGTGCATGGTTGCAGATCTCCTAAGATTTCGTTATTGCGGAACGCTTGTGTAAGGGACGGTCTGGGACTCGTCCACGTTCGAGCGCGGGTGGGCGCCCTTGAAAAATATTACACACCAAACCTTCGATGCAGAGGCCATTACCAAGGTTTGTCAGACCAAGGTAACAAGATCGATTAACAATATTTTGAACGGCGTCAAAACGAACATTCTTCTCCTACAAATTCTCCACTGCAGTCTTGAGTTCGGAGGCGATCCACTCCGGTTCGCTTTCGCGAGGGAACTGGAGCGGCGCCCCGATTTTCACCTTGATCTTTCCCGGCAGCGCAAACCTTTTCTTTGCTTTCTTTAATTCAAAGAGCCCGTCGATCCGCATGGGGACGATCGGGATTGCCAGGTTCTTCGCCAGCAGTCCGACACCAGAGCGAAACATTCCGATCTTGCCATTAATTGTGTGGCGGCCTTCTGGAAAAACCAGGATGCTGTAGCCGCGGTCCACGGATTCGCCGGCAAAGGCGAAGCTCTCCCGGAAACCGGCTTCACGAGGCAACGGGAAACAGATTGAGCAGGGACACTCCCAGAAGCCATTTCATGCGGTCATAAGCTCTGCTTAGCAAAGCGCGGCCGGACGGAGGCGTGCGCAGGGCCTCCAACGCCTCTCCGCCCGTGGCCGTCGCCAGCCAGTGCCGAAAGCGGACGGGAAGCGCAGTCTGTACGAAACCGACATCTACATCGTCAATGTGATTGCACACCACCAGCACAGGTCCGCGAAGACCGCGCAGATTTTCCCGCCCGGTAATGCGCGGCCATCCCAGCAGAAACACCGCTGGACGCAAGAGCAAATAATGAATAATCAGTCCGCACCCAGGTGGTGGGCCAACGCTGTACCCATGCTGGATAGTGATAAGTCGCTCGCGACGGAAGCTTGCCGTGCAGCATGCGTTCCAGATCACCTACGGTCTTTACCGCGGCGAAGCGGGTCTCGCTCAAGTCCACCTGGTAGCGATCTTCGAGCGCGCCCAGCAATTCCACGCGATCGAGAGAACTCAAATTCAAATCAGCTTCGAGGTC
Source organism: Terriglobia bacterium (assembly GCA_963812835.1). Lineage (GTDB taxonomy): Bacteria > Acidobacteriota > Terriglobia > Terriglobales > Acidobacteriaceae > JAIQFF01. The sequence goes on along the minus strand of CAWEWN010000002.1, from coordinate 889,544 downwards.
AGACTTCTCACCCAACCCTTGTTCGGATTTCCCTTTGACGCGCGCGATCAACTCGGCCAACGAACGTCGACCGGACTGGCCCGGCGCGTCGCTCCCAAATGCGCCTGAACAATTTGCAGGATTGCATTGGTTCGAGGCTTTTGCGTGGAGGTGCGCGGGAAGTCGTCGTCGGGCCACACGAACCAGGTCCGCATTCGCTGGTACTCGGCCAGAGTTTCGTTCGCGTGCCTCACCACCGGTTCCGGATCAACGCTGGCGTCGCGCAGAATCATCACCGCGCAAGGCTCTGCATTGCCATCTCGCGGGAGTGCGACGACCACGCAGTCCTTGACCTCGGGTTGCCGGCGCAGCGCGGCCTCGAGATCCTCGGGATAAACATTCATACCGGCCGGAGTGACGATCACATCCTTCTTCCGCCCTTTGAAGTACAAATTGCCTGCGGCGTCGAGCGCGCCGATATCTCCCGTTCCGTACCAGCCTTGCTCCGCCGTCATCGGCTGTAATTCGTGTCCTGTCCAATAGCCCGCCGCTACGCCGCTGCCGCGAACCAGGATTTCGCCGTCCGGAGCCAATTTAACTTCGCGCCCGGCCAGAACTTTTCCAATCGATCCTTTGCCCAGGCGAAACGGATGGTTCACGCTGACGATGGAAGTTGTTTCCGTCAGCCCATAGCCCTGGATGGCCGCGTATCCCAGGCGCCCCCAGAATTCTTCGGTCACGCGATCGAGCGCGGCCCCTCCGGAAATGAATGCCCAGAACTTCCAGCCAAACTGGCGATGCACTCGCCGGAAGATCCACCAGCGGTGGAGGAAATGTTTTCCCTCCGCCGCTTTGAAAGCGCCGCCGAAAATCTTCGAGCCTGCCTTCATCTTCCAGATCGCGCTCGATCTTCTCCTTCAACGATTGCAGCATGCGCGGCACCGCCACCAGCACCGACACTCGTTCGCGCCGGATGGTGCGAATGACTTCGCCCGGATTGAAGTGCGTCCTGAAAGATCACGGTGCCGCCCATCAGTTGAGGCAGAAATATTCCCAGAAATTGTCCGAACACATGGCTCAAGGGCAGCAGGTTCAGGAAGCGAACAGGATGGACGAAGCGTTCATACTTCAGATACTTCTGGATTTCTGCTTCGAGCGGCGCGATATTGCCCGAGCACGTTGCCGTGCGTGATCACGACACCTTTTGGTTCGGCAGTGGTACCGGAAGTAAAAACAATTTCCAGAATATCCGTAGGGCCAATCGTCGCCGCATCGTAAGGTGCAGACTCGTGCATCGACAATGTCTCCTGTAAATCTTCCAGTGCCACCACAGGGATCGAAGGCAGGGCATGTTCACGCGAGCACACCAGCAGCTTTCCATCTACCTGCTGATAAACGCGCTGAGTGAAATCGGCTGCGCCTGCCTCATCAAGAGGGACGACGATGACGCCGCGCAGCGCACAACCGAAGAACACCGCCACCCACTCCGCCGAGTTCGGCCCCCACAGCAGGACGCGCTCGCCCTTGCCGATTCCGCGCTTTTCCAGTTCGCGGGCGAAACGGAACGCTGTCTCGGCCACCTGGCGGTAGCTCCAGCGTTCGGCGCGGTATCCGCGCCGCTGTACGTAGGCGCACTCCCGTCCCCGTCGCAGAAAGCTCTCGAGGTATTCGACAACGGAGCGGCGCTCCATGCTTGGGATGGTATCGCTTCAGGAGCGTAATTGTCATCCTGAGCGAAGTGGGGCCACCAGTAGTCGTGCGGACACCCGCTCAGGAGCAGCTCACGCCGACATGCGCCGCGCGTTCTTCGGAACGAAGTTGGACAGCAGATTCAGAAACTCCGCCAGAAAAGGTGGCGCGGGCTGATTGCGCAGGGTGACCGCGTACCATTGCCGCCGAAAACCGCGACCGCCCAGCGGGCGAATGGCGACTTTGCCCGCTTCGACCGCAGGCGCCACTGCCCAGCGCGCCAGAAATCCAATTCCCGTGCCCGCGCCCGCCAACTCAACGATAGCTTCTGTAAGTGGAACTTCAATGACCCGCTGCGCCTCCACTCCGGCCGGCTTCAGCAGTTGGTTGATCAGCGTACTTTCCTCGCGCGGAGGATAGATCAGAATGGTCTCGGTCTCGAGATCCTTGGGCCGCACCTGGTTCGCGGCCGCCAGGCGGTGCTTCGGGGACATTACCAGGAACAGTTCGTCTTCGAACATGGGCGTCACTTGCAGACTCTTGTTCTTCGGAGGAGAACTGATGATGGCGACGTCCAGCTTGCCTTCAAGCAAAGCAGCCGCGGGATTCGAAGTCGCGCTGGCGACGATATTCACTTCCACTTTCGAAAACTTCCCGTGAAACTTGTTCAGCACCGGAGGCAGCCAGTGATAGCAGGTATAGCATTCCGTGCTCAGCCGGATTTCACCTCGCGCGCCACCGTTTAGTCCCTCGATCTGCACTTCGGTATTGCTTAGTTCGTCGAGCACCCGGCGCGCGCATGCGATCAGCCGCTCTCCGGCGGGCGTCAGCACCATCTTTCTTCCCAGCCGTAGAAACAGCGCGGTCCCCAGCTTTTCTTCCGCATCGCGCAACTGGTGACTCAGTGCGGACTGGGTGAGGTGCAGGCGCTTGCCCGCTTCGGTCACGCTGCCTTCTTCGGCCACCGTGACCAGAAGCTTGAGGTGTCGGACTTCCAGTTTCGGACTCATATTCACATGAGTGTAGTTCATTGATTGAATGAAAACAAACAATCAATCTCATAGCTAATAAATCTCGTCCAACCCGCTAGTACGCAGGAAATCGGATTTGACGGCAAGAAGCGGATAGCGGGCAGCAGTCATTCGCTCGCACACTCCCGTTCTGGTGTTCGGCAAATCCGCAGCGGTCGCAATCGAACGAACTCGATAGACAAAACAAGGGGAGGTTGTTATGAAGAGCCGGGTTGCACGTGTATTCGCTTCACTTCTTCTGAGTGTCCTGATGCTGGGCTCCGCGCTCCACGCGCAGCGCACCGAACGAATCATCAAGGCCAACATTCCATTCGATTTCGTCGTGGGACACGAGATCTTTCCCGCCGGGCAGTACTCGGTGGCGCTCGTCGGGCCGGTGTTGTTGGAACTGCGCGACTCCCGCGGCCGCGCTTTGACCAACGTATTGACCCAATCCGTGCAAGCACCAGCCACGCCGGGCCGTCCAAAGCTGCGGTTCGAGAAGGACGGAGACCAGAACGTCCTCACCCAGGTCTGGCAGGAAGGCGACGAGACTGGCCAGCAGGTCTTGCGCTCAAAGTCAGCCACGGTTGCTGTCCGAAGAGCGCTCGGGACACGTCCAAACTGCCGAGGCGAGCAATCCGCGCTAAGCACTTAACCATCACGATCACAAAGTGGGGGTTTCATGAATACCGGAATGAACGGAAGCAACGGACAATCGCAAGCGGGTGACCTGCACGTTCAGGAGGTCATCCGCTCGGCGGAACGCGAGCTGCACGAACTACTCGCGCAGCGGGCGGAACTCATGAAGCGAATCGGCACCATCAAGCAGACTCTGGCCGGATTGGCGAACATTTTTGGCGACTGCGTGCTCAGCGACCAACTGCTCGACCTTCCTCGATCGCAAAACCGCCAGCCGGCAGCCGGGATTCACGCGAGCTTGTCGGGTGATCCTGATGGACGCGAAAAAACCACTCGGCGCCCGGCTGGTCTGCCAGGCGCTGCAGCAGAGATTTCCCGAACTGCTGGAGCGTCACAAGGACCCGATGGCCTCAGTGACGACCGTGCTGAACCGACTGGCCGACTACACCGAGGCCCGATGTTCGCTCGATTCAAACGGTCGCCGGGTGTGGGAGTGGATCGTGGAGCCCGAGAACTCTGCCGAACTGCTGCTGGCAGCGAGAAGCGACAGGTTCCCGCTACAGCCGCAAGCCGTAAAGCAACAATAGAGCTGGAAGTAGAACAGACGGAGGTCAAGCAAGAACTGTGTGGGGCCGGGTCTTTGACCCGGCCTGGCCGAGCGCAGCTCGGCTCAAGTTGGAGGAGGAGCACACCTGCAAAGAACTGTCGAGCTTCGCTCGACCGGGCGGGTCGAAGACCCGCCCCCACACAGTCTGTGCCGCACGAGGCTTGTTTACTCGCGTCCCACGCCCAACGCGTCCGCCACGCGGTTGATGTAGTTGAACCAGGCGGCGATCAACGTAATTTGGAGAATTGCTTTATCGTCGAAGCCGGCGGCCCGCAAGCGTTCGTGATCGTCCTTCCAGACTTTCGTCGCATCCTTGGTTATTTTCACCACGTAATCGAGCATTACTCGCTCTTGCGCGGTGACGGGAGCCGTGGTGTAGTCCTTTTCCAGAGCATCGACCAGTTCCTTATCCAACGTCACCCGACGCAGAAACTCTGCGTGTGAGTCGATTCAATAAACGCACCGGTTGGTGACCGAAACCACGGTGGTGATCATTTCATGCTGCCGCCGCGAGAGCGGCAAGTCGGGAGACATGAGCACACCGAAGGTAGCGAAAGCATGATAGAGAGCGTCGGGGATCAAGCTGTGAGATTCCGTGATTGACGAGCCACCGCTTTCCACGGGGTGGACCGGCGTCGCATACTCGACGGGATAAAGAGATCTTCTGGCCCTCCATGGCCTGGCGCAACTTCTCGTCGCCTTCAGAGAGAGGAATAGTGCGGATCCAGGTCATAAAGATTCACGTGCCCTGATGAGATGCTCGTCGCCGCGAAATTATCCGCGACGAGTTTCAGGCTATACCGGAAACTCGGCAGCGCCAATAATCGAAATCTGTTATCCACGTCGGTGGGCCGAGGGCCAGCGTCAGATCAATCCATCTTTAACGCGGCGAAGAAAATCTTCCGCGTCGATTTGAGCTTTCTTGGCGGCGCTGGGGTCGTTGCGGTTCTCGAAGGTAATTTCCTGCAAGGTAATCTGAGCGGCGTCTTTCGGCTTGAAACCGCGGGTGACCAGCTTTCTGGCTCGCGCCGCGAAACTTTCGGAGTCGGCCAGTACTGCCGGTTGACCGTGTACCGCGCAATCGTGCTCCTGAAACTTGCTCGAAGCCAGGCGGTCATAAGCGCTCTTGGCGTCCTTATCAGTCAGCATTGCCGGGACGGGAAAAGTCCAGCCGCACTGGGAACACGCCCAGCCAGTCAGGCGCGTGTGCGACACCCATGTCAGCCATCTGCCCATAGTTCTCCATCATTTGCCGCAGGGGGTAAAGAAAATTTGGACCCAACTACGTTCTTTACTTCCTGGCAGGAAGGCGGCGAATGTTAGCGAAGCGAGGTTTTCTTCTACCCAGCGTGCCCCCCCGGGACGCTGAATGTGCTGGCCGCAATCTTACAAGAACCCAGCCGCCAGCAGTAGTGACGCCTTAGGAAACCGGGTGAGGATGATGGAGGACGGGCGTCCCGCCCGTCGCCTTTCGCGAAAAGCTCGATCGATCTCCGTTATCCAGTGTGGTTCCGTCCGTAACTCGGTCGTACACTCCCTTTCGGTAACCCTTAGTAACCATACGAATATTGGTAACACGTCTTACAATGACCCTTGTCCGAAAGACCATCCCTCGTATGATCGGCAGACAATGGCCGGTCGGATGGCCAACCCGTCGGTGAACCTTCTCACGGAGATGTTTTCTGGCGGGAAATAAACCGGGAGCTGGAGTCAGCAATCTTATGGCGTTCGGTTTTGGCTTCAACAAACAGAAGGCTCTCAGTGCTGCGGAGAAATTCGTCCAGCAAGGCAAGCTGCCCAATGCCATTGCTGAGTACGAAAAAGTTCTCAAAGCCGACCCCAAGGAACTCACCGTCTCCAACACCATTGGAGACCTCTACGCTCGTCTCGGACAGGCCGACAAGGCCGTCGAATCTTTCAAGAGCGTTGGCGACGCCTATGCCACACAGGGCTTCACCGTCAAAGCCATCGCCATGTACAAGAAGCTCACCAAGCTGAAACCCACCTTGGAGAGCGTGCTTCGCCTGGCCGAGCTCTACACCCAACAGGGACTCTTTAATGATGCCCGCGCGCAGTACCTGCAAGTGGCGGAAGAATTTCTGCGCTCCGGTGAACTGGAACAGGCGGTACGGATTTTCCAGAAGACGCTGGAGATGGATCCGGAAAACGTCGCCATGCGTACTCGCCTGGCAGAAGTTTACGTCCGGTTGAACAAGAAGACGGAGGCGTGGCAGCTTTTCGCCGCAGCCGCCGACAGCCTGCGGGCACGCGGCCAATTAGGGCCCGCCGAAGAAATCCTGAACCGCATGCTCACGCTGGATCCGAGCAACAGTCATGCGCTGCTGCTGCGGGGCCGCAACCTGTTCGATTCGGGCGACATGGCCGGGGCGATCCAGAATCTCGAAAAAGTGGCCGATCTCGACAGCCATCCCGACGGCTTGCGTGCGCTGATGCAAGCCTATCTGCAAACCGCGCGATTGCCCGAGGCAGGGACCCTGGCAGCGAAATTGTGCACCGTCCACAACGACACCGGCGCCATCACCGGTTACGCCGACGCGCTCATGGCAGCTGGACAACCCGCCGAGGTGCTCAAGGTTTATCAACAATATTGTGATCGCCTGGTGGCCACCGATTCCGGCAAAGTTCTCGAGAGCCTGCATGCGTTGATCGGACACATGCGCGAGGATGTGCCTGCGCTGGAGATCCTTCTAGATCTTTCGCAAAAGGCCGGCGACACGACTCACGTTACCGAACTCTACGAATTGCTGGCCCACGCCAGCGTGCAGGGCGGAAATCTTGAGAAGGCCCGCGACTACTATCTGAAGCTTACCCAAGTGGAGCCGCAGAACCAGCTGCACACTCGCAACTACGAGCAGGTCCTGGCCAAGCTGGGTGGCGCCGCGGCGGGTTCGCGACTCATCACTCCGGAAGAAGGCGCGGTCCTGGTGGAGGAACTCGAAGCCACCGCACCGTTTATTGACCAGCGATATGCTGACGATGTTGCCTTGGCAGTGCGCGCCGCGTTGACCGACGCCGAACTGTTCGTTTCGTACAACATGCCGGCCAAAGCACTCGGCCCTTTGATGTCCGCTTTACCGAAGGCCCCCGCAGGACCTTCGAATCAACCAGCGTCTGGCCGCGTTGCATACACGCGCCGGCCGCTTCGGCGAAGCCGCGGTCTGCTGCCGCAATCTGGAACAGCTTTATCACGATGCCGGGCATCCCGATGAAGCCAGCCGCTATAGTGACCTGGCCAGCAAGTACGAAGAACGGACCGCGACCAAGCCAGTTGCCGCGAGCGCTGCCGCCGCCGCGTTTGCAGCCCTCGGACATCACGCCAGCTTTTGATCATTTTGCCGGCAGTGAAGTGGCGGACGCTCCCGCTTCGATCCCCGAACCTTCGACCTCGGGACTTTTCTTTCACACCGCAGCAGCCTCGACCGTGCCCGAATCAGCGGAATTTGAAGTTAGTTCTGGACCAGCCGAATCTGAAAGCGAGATTGATATCTCCGACGAATGGGAGACGCAGACCTCGGATGAGCCCAAGGCAGCTCCGCTTGCCGCGCAACCCGTCGCCGAGCATGCTGAATCCGATCCTTCGCAGGCCGAGACAATCAACGAAACCATCGAAGAGCTTCGCTTCTATCTTGCGCACGCGATGGCTGAGCAAGCTCGCGTGGTGTACGACAAGCTGGCAAAGCTGAAGCCGGGAGCGGCGCAGCTGGCGGCAGTGTTGCAGGAGATCGAGGCCGCCGAAGCGCAATCCAGTCCGAAGCAGGCCGAAGCGGTAGAAGAAGTTTCGGTCGAGGAAGCGGACGAGGTCCCATCCGCACCAGAGATCGAGAGCGCCTATCCAGCAATATCGAAATCCGCGTTCGAGTCCGCATTTGTTTCCGATGCAGCCCCGGCTGCAGCCGAGGAATTCAAGCTGCCGATCCGTCCGATTGTGCCCGAACCACGAGCCCGCAGCAGTGGAATACGCTCAGGCAGAGCCTGCCGGCGTGCTGGGTGACTTTGTCTCGGACCTGGAAGCATCCCTGGGCGACGGCTTCTTGCCGCCTGCTCCCGTGCCGCCCGCATCGCCAGTGCAAGCTCGAGTCACTCACGAGCCGATCGCAGCGACTTCATCCTTTGCCGCCGCGGCGGCCGCGCCCGCTCCGATTCCGGCTCCCGCTCCAGCGCCTGCGATGGAAACCACGTCGCCGACTTTCACCTATCAGCCGACCAAGAAGCGGACACTGGCTCCCGAAGTCACGCCCGCAGCTCCGCAAGCGGCCGCTGCCAGCGTGGACCTGGCGGACATGTTCGGCGAGCTGAAGCACGAACTCGAAGAAGATTCCGCCAACACCCAGGAAGATCCCGAGACCCATTACAACCTCGGCGTGGCCTTCCGCGAAATGGGATTGCTGGATGAAGCCATCGGCGAGTTGCAGAAAGTGTGCCAGGCCGTGGATCGCGGTCACAACTTCCCGCAACTCATGCAGACGTACACCTGGCTGGCCCAGTGCTTCCTCGACAAAGGCGTCGCCGAAGCAGCCATCCGGTGGTATGAACGCGCCCTCAAACTGCCCAACATTGACGAAGAGACCCGAACTGCCCTGAACTATGAGCTTGCATCCTCCTACGAAGCGGCCGGCGACAAGGCCAAGGCCCTGAGTTATTTCATGGAGGTTTACGGCAGCAACATTGACTACCGAGATGTCTCCGAGCGCATCAAAGCCCTGAAGTCGTAGAATGGTTTGGATGGGGTTCTTTCAATGCTCGGGAGCAGGCTCCGGGGAGCACCTACCGGTCGCGTGCATGACCGCTGGGGAGCGCGACGTGACTGCAAGTCCTGATTCTTCCGTCGACAAAATGTCCGAGTCCTTGCCTCAGACCAGCTTTCAGCTCTGGCTGCACCGGGTCCTGATATTGCTGTTCGTTTTTTTCTGCGCCACGGTAGGGGTTCTTCTGGTCATCCTGCCCTGGAGGCCGGAGTGGACCGACAACCATTTCCTGCTCGGCTCTCCCGGACTTCGCGCATTCGTCTCCAACGGTTTTGTGCGCGGCCTGTGCAGCGGCCTGGGACTGCTCGATATCTGGATCGGATTCTGGGAAGCAGTTCACTTCCACGACGAAAAACGGCACTGATAGAAAGACAACCTCATCATGAGTGACGATAAGCTCAAGTCGGCGCCGCTGGCCTACGAAAATCCGACTTTCCTGAACAGTCCGGACGGCCGCGTATTGCGTCTCCTCGCTGAATACACAGAACCGCTAACACGTTTCCGGCGCGAGCAGATCCAGGACACCGTAGTGTTTTTCGGCTCAGCGCGTTTTCAGGGCAAAGAAGGCGCGAATCGAATTCTCGGCGAATTGGAGAAAGACCGGTGTGGCCTCCGAGGCGGAACGGAAAAAAGCGCTGGCTCTGGTAGACACCGCGCGCTACTACGAGGACGCGCGCCGAATGGCGTATCTCCTGACTGAATGGTCAATCCAGATTCCAGCGCGCCGCCGCCGCTTCGTCGTCACCACTGGAGGCGGCCCCGGCATCATGGAAGCCGCCAACCTGGGTGCCCAGGAGGCGGGTGGGAAAACCATTGGGCTGAACATCAATCTGCCCTTCGAACAGAACCCGAATCCCTACATCACCCCGTCGCTTAACTTCGAGTTCCATTATTTCTTCATGCGTAAGTTCTGGTTCGCTTATCTGGCCAAGGCCTTGGTGATCTTTCCCGGCGGCTTCGGAACTCTGGACGAGCTTTTCGAAATCCTGACCCTGGCCCAGACCCAAAAACTGGCCAAGAAGATCCTGGTAGTGATCTACGGCAGCGAGTACTGGAAGAGCCTCATCAACTTTGACGCGATGATTGATGCCGGCACCATTAATGCCGCTGACCTGGATTTGTTCCACATGGCAGATTCGCCGGAAGAAGGCTTCGAGTATCTGCGCGACGGTTTGACCAGATATCACCTCGGGCCCCAGCCGAAGGCGCCTGAAGCCGTGCCGGAGATTGCTAAGACCAATCCGTAAACCAGTCTTCAGGAATACCAGATCACGATTCGCTTCCGTGCTTCTTTACTACATCACCGATCGTTCTCAGTTCACCGGTGACGAAACTGCTCGTCGCTCTCGATTGCTCACAACTATTTCCGAAGCCGCTCGCTGCGGCGTCGACTACATCCAACTGCGCGAGAAAGACCTCTCCCCCAGCGAACTCGAAATCCTCGCCCGCGAGGCAGTCCAGCGTCTGAGAACCGAGAACCAGAAACTGAAAACTGTTTTTCTAATAAACTCCCGCACAGACATCGCCCTGGCCAGCGGCGCCCAAGGCGTTCATCTGCGCTCGAATGACATTCCTTCCATCCGAAGTAAAAAATGATTTGGACTCAGAGTGCAGGAACCGGAGCCTCGTTGACAGTGGCCGTCTCCTGCCACAGCCGAGCCGAGGTCGCACGCGCCGCACAGGAAGGCGCGGACTTCGCGGTCTTCGGACCAGTCTTTGAGAAGGCGAGGTCGCCTGCTAGTCCCACCGGCCTGGAAGCCCTGCGGGAAGCTTGCCAAGAAAAAATCCCGGTGCTCGCACTGGGAGGGATCACATTAGAAAACGCGAAAGCATGTATCCAGGCAGGCGCAGCAGGAATCGCTGCGATCCGTTTGTTCCAGCAGAATGAAATGACGAAGGTCATTGCCGCCTTGCGAGATAGGTAGCGCCGCCGTCCCGGCGGCTGTCGCGGAGGCGTCCGCCCGCGCCGGTGAGGGCAGGATGCCCTCACGACAGCCGGCAAGATGCCGGCGCTACGACTGCTCTCTAGCTCTTAATCGTCTTCGAATCCTCGTCCCAGGTCACAGCGCTCTTGCGGAAGTACGACTGGTTCGCCATGTGGCAAGCCAGAGCTGCGTGATGACCGAACACGGCGTCTTCCACAACCGGCTTGCGCGTTTTTACCGCCTGGAAGTAATTCCACAGATGCGGTTTCACTTCGTCCCAGGAAACGCTGCGATAGGTCGTGCCTTCGAATGCCGATTCCTTGCCCGGGATCGCATCGTGCTCCGCGTGCCATTTCTTGAAATATTCTTCCCGCATGGCACGGGGAAAGCCCGACGCGTAATAGCTGGGGCCCGTGTCCACGCCCGCCTGTGGGGTGTAGGTCAGGCTGTATTCGGTCAGTTCCAGGATTCCTTTCGAACCCTGAAAGCGATAGGTCTCGGGAGTCTCCGTCCCCAGGCTGAGCCGCATATAGACGGGAACCTCGCCGTACTTGAAGAGCGTGCAGTGTACGTCCGGCATGTTCCGGCCGTCCTTCCAGCGCAGGATCCCACCCATGGCCATCGCCTGTTTGGGCGCCTCGTTAATGCCGAGCACATATTGCATTCCGCTCACGAGGTGGACCAGCAGATCGCCTGCCACGCCGGTGCCGTACTCCTTCCAGCAACGCCAGCGCGCAAAGATCAGCGGATCGAAGTCCCGCTTGGGCACGGTTCCCTGCCAGGTGTCCCAGTCGAGCGTCTGCGGGGAAAGATCGGTGGGCGGCGGATACTCCCAGGCTCCGGTAGGATCGTTGCGGCCGAGCGAACCCTCCACCAGCATCAGATCGCCGAGCACTCCCTGCGCCACCAGTTCTTTCGCCTTGGCGCAAATCACCGAACTGACCCGCTGCGAACCCACTTGAACGATGCGTCCGTTCTTTTTTGCGGCCGCCACCATCTCCACACCTTCGGCCCCGGTGTGCGACATTGGTTTTTCAATGTAGATGTCCTTGCCCGCGCTGACCGCATCGACCACGACCTGCTTGTGCCAGTGGTCAGGGACGGCGGCCACGATGCAATCAATCTCCTTGTTCTCCAGCAATTCGTGATAACGCCGCGTGGTGGGCAAATTGGGACCGACAATTTCTTTGGCCAAAGCGTGACGACCATCGTAGAGATCGCAGGCCGCCACGCACTGCACTCCCGGCAACTCGATCGCATTGGTCAGCAATCCCGATCCCTGCATGCCGATGCCGATCATGCCAAAGCGCACCCGATCGCTGGCCGCCACAGTTTGCGGCAAGGCCCAGAGCGGGTCAGGATCCAAAAAGACAGTCTTCAGCCCCAGCGACGCGCCCGCCGCGGCCGCGCTGAGTCCAATGAATTCACGACGCGAGAAACGGTTTCTCATTCATTAGGCCTCCGCCATTCAGCTTTTAGCCGTTAGCTATTAGCTTTAGCCAAGAGCTAATGGCTAAGAGCTAACAGCTATTTCTTCAGCATCTTGAGTGCAACTTCCTTAAAAAACACAACGTCATTTTCGCTGTGATTCTGCAGACCGATGTAGCCTTCCTGCGGACGCGGCCCGCGCTCCGGTTCGAACTGAAATTTCTTAGCCGGCACCGGATCGCCCTCGGTGAACTCCGTCACTTTCACTCCGTTTACAACCACCGTGGTGTGCGGCCCATCCAGCGTGATCTCCATGGTGTTCCACTCCGGCCCAGGCTTGCCGGGACGGGCCAATGGCTTGGTCAGCGAGTACAGCGTTCCGGTAACGTGATAGTCATCTTCTTTGGATTTTTCCGGCTCGTTGTCGATCTGCACTTCGTATCCATAGTGCACCGGCATCCACGCCTCGCGGGGCTCGATCGGAATGCGGATGTAAACTCCGGAGTTGTCATTCCGGTCGCGCATCTTGAAGACGACTCGGATCACGCAATCGCCCAGCGTCCCGCCGGTCCAGTAGAGAAGACCCATTCCGCCATGGGTGCGGATCAACCCGTCTTCGACCGTCATCTCGCCGGGGCCAACGTGCTTCCATCCCACCAGGTCCTTGCCATCAAACAGTTGTTTCCATTCTTCCGACTGCGCCCGCGCGGGGGGAACAGTCCCTGCCATGAGCAAAACTGTAACCATGATGATCAACACCGAACGGAAACGCATAGTCTCCCCCTTTCGAGGCGGAAGAAATATAACACCAAACCGGTGTGCTAAAAGTTCGTTTGCTGCTCTGCTCCTCCAAGCCTGTCATCGCGAGCGAAGTCGAGCGACCTTGTGCTTGCCGGCTGCAAAGGTGGTGTCAGCAAACGCAAGGTCTTTCGACTCCGGGCAGGAACTCGCAAGCGAGTCCCTTCTCTCCGCTCAAGATGACAGGTTCGAGTAGGGATCTGCTCCCAGCGGATGGCAGGGCCCGGTAAGTCCTTTTGTGTGAGCGCCTGCCGATAATCATGTGCGAAAAGGCTCAACATCGGTTACCGACGATCATTTTTGCTCGAAGCAAAGAAGCAGGAATCCGGCATCAAAGCAGATATAATATTCGCAGTGCTCTCAGCGAATAATTTCTCTTCCAAAGAAGAACAAATCCGATGTCCATGAAGACAAAGATTGCAATTGTAGCTTCCTCCGCCGCTGTTCTGCTGTTCATGTACGTGGGCGGATTGGACGGCGTTCGCGCCTCCAACAACGATGGCTCTTACCGGCAATTACAGGTATATAGCGAAGTCCTGTCGCGGGTGCGCAGCGAGTACGTGGAAGAGCCGAACATTCCACTCGTGACCGACGGCGCGCTCCACGGCCTGCTTGAATCGCTGGACTCAAACTCCAGCTATCTGACAGCGGCCGAGTTCAAGGAGTACAAGGCCAATCAGACCGAAGCGAAAGGTGAGATCGGGGCAGCCGTCTCCAAACGCTTTGGCTACGCCGCAGTCATCTCGGTAATTCCGGGCGGTCCGGCGGACAAGGCCGGCATACAGGCCAGCGATATCTTCGAAGCCATCGAGGGCAAGAGCACGCGCGAGATGTCGCTCGCCGAAATCCATAATCTGCTGCTGGGACAACCTGGTTCGAATCTGAACGTATCCGTGGTCCGTGCCCGCCGCGCCGAGCCGCAGAAGATGGTGATTACCCGCGACATCGTAACCGTCCCGCCGGTCACTGACAAAATCGTTGACGACGGTATCGGCTACATCCAGGTGGATGCACTCAACAAGGGCAAGGCGCAGGAAGTCGCCGCCAAAGTACGGGCGCTGCAGAAGTCGGGGGCCAAAAAGCTGATTCTCGATCTGCGCAATTGCGCCGAGGGAGACGAATCGGAAGGCATCGCGGTTGCCAACCTGTTCCTCAACCACGGCACCATTACCTATTTGCAAGGCCAGAAGTATCCGCGTGAGGCCTTCAATGCCGACGCTTCGAAAGCCATCACCAACCTGCCGCTGGTCGTGCTGGTGAACAAAGGCACAGCCGGTCCCGCAGAAGTCGTGGCCGCCGCAGTGCTCGAGAATGCGCGTGGAGACGTTGTGGGCGACAAGACCTTCGGCGATGGCTCGATCCAGAAAACGATCCAGCTTCCGGACGGTTCAGCGCTGATTCTGTCGGTTGCCAAGTACTATTCGCCGAGCGGCAAAGCGATCCAGGACAGCGCGGTGACTCCTAACATCGTGATCGCCGACAGCGACGATGACGCCGCTCTTCCTGACGACGAAGACAACGCCACTCCGGCAGATGAAGACAAGAAGCAGCCTCCGCAGCAGGACGAACAGCTGCACAAGGCGATTCAGGTGCTGAAAAGCAAGACAAGCTAGTCGCTGTTCGACAGGGTATGGGTAGTTGATCTTGATCGCGCGCCCTCGGGCGCGCGATTTTCGTTTGCAGGCAAGTAGGATGTTCCAGACGTCCCAGCGTGAACTACGCCGGCACGATTCTTCCATCGATATGCGACCGCGGTTTGACCGCCGCCGGAACTGGCGAGCTTACCACTGTCCCGTCCATCACATTCTTGAACGCCACTTGGAAGTGTGCCATCTCTTCGCGGGTGCCCACGGTAATGCGCGTCCAGTTGGGCATGACCGGCCACACCCTGCCGATCATCACGTTCTGATGGGCCATGGCATCGACAACGCTTTTCGCTGGACGCTTAGTATCCAGCATGAAACAGTTCGCCTGCGAAGGAATGTAGTTGTAGCCGTTGCGGTCGAGCCACTGAAAGGTCTCGGCGCGCACTGCCGCGTTGACCCGCTTGCGTTCCGGAATCAGCTGCGAATCCTTCAAGCTGGCAATCGCCGCCGCCACAGCTGTGATCGGCATGAAGTTTCCGCCGAAGGTGTCCAGCCGATCCAGCAGATCGGGGCGCCCGACGGCAAAGCCGCAACGAATTCCCGCCAATCCATATGCCTTTGAAAATGTTCGGAGCACGATCACGTCCCTGTCCGCTTTAACCAGGTCGAGCGCAGACGGCGCGTCGGAAAAATGCAGGTACGCTTCGTCGACAAGCACGACAGAGCCTTTCGGCTTGTTCTCTACCAGGAATTCGATATCGGAGTGCGGGGTGAGCGTTCCGGTCGGGTTGTTGGGATTGCAAACGTAGATGACCCCGGCATCCGGCGCGGCTGCCAGCATGGCGTGGACATCGTGCGAATAAGTTTTGGTTAACGGCACGGTCACAACGCGCGCGCCCGAAACTTTGGACATGAACATGCCCGCTTCGAATCCGGGATCGGCGGTGACGTAGCTCCTAGTCGGTGACGTGTAGGCCAGTACGGTATAGTGCAGCGGTTCGCTCGAGCCGGCAAACAGGCGGACGTAGTCGGTCTTCAATCCCTCCTGCTGTGCAAATAGCTTGACCAGTTCGTCGGTCAGATCGTCACGGTAGCGCCCGCCGTCAGGAGTAATCGCGGCAATCGCTTCCCGCGCCGCAGCCGAGGGCCCGAGCGGATTCTCATTGGAGTCGAGAAAGATTGCGTCCTTGCGATCGCCCAGAACCTTGTGCCGCGCCGCTCGAGCCAGCGTTGGCTCCGTGACCAGGCGAAACCCGGCGATGGTTGCCGCTGTGGCCGAGAGTTTCAGGAATGACCGCCGAGAGGAAGTAACCGCGTTCGAAGCCATAACGAACCTCCGTGGAAACAAGCGACGCTTGCGGACGCCGCGCAAAGAGGAACTTGGATTCTGGATGCTAAGGCAGGCCAAGTCAAGGGCTGCCGAAATCCTGTGGCGGTTCAGCTTAAGCAATCCCTCCACCGGGACGGGTAGCCCACTCAAGCCCGATTTTGGCTTGAGTGGGTATGTGCAGCGTTCAGACCCCCTGATACACCCATCCCAGAAACGACTTGGGAGTCTGGAAGGATCGCCCCCACTCCGCGTCGTAGGCAGCGGTGGGCTTGGCAGCGATCACTTCCTCCAAGGTCCTGCCCTGCTTCTTGAGCTTGGCAACTTTCTCGCGCGCCTCGACGAGCACATCACGAAACAGTGCGAGGTCGGCTTTCCCCGTGACCGCACCATGGCCCGGAATCACAATTGTCGTGGCACTCACCTTCGCCAGGTTCGCATCCGCTGCGCGAATCTGGCCATCAATGCTGCCTCCCGTCGAGTAGTCAATAAAAGGATAGCTACGATTCCAGAAGGTGTCTCCGGTGTGCAGAACGTCAGCCTCGGCAAAGTGGACGGAGATGTCCGAATCGGTGTGAGCTGGGCCGTAGTACTTGAGGGCGAGAGTGGAGCCGTTCGTACGAAGAGTGTGCTCGTCCTGGAAGACAGTTGTGGGAATCGCCCCAGCGGGCGCGGCCGGAAAAGTATAAACCCAGCCTTCAACGCGCGTATCCACGGAAAGACGCTTGCGCGTATTTTCATGCGCCAGAATGCTTGCACCCGACTGGTGCATCCACTCGTTTCCGCCTGTGTGGTCGAAGTGCCAGTGCGTGTTGATGAGTTGTTTGATGGGATCAGCATTGATACTGGCGAGAGCCGCCGCAACGTTCGACCGCGCGGTGACGATTTCAGCATCCACCACGAGCTTTCCGTCCGGACCCGTAAGAACCGCGATGTTTCCTCCGGGACCAAGCAGGACACTGATATTGCGTCGAAGCGCTTGCACAACGATTTTGGCTGTGGCGGACTCCTTAAGGGCGATTCCAACCAGGCCTTCCTGAGAAAAGAGCCGGGGCGGCGCCAGACATGCCGCAACCGCGACTCCACTCGAAATCAAAAACTGGCGCCGCGAGACCTCGACTCTGGTGCTCATTCGATTTGCTCCTGGTCCGTTTCCGCACTGCAGTTGGAGTGATTTCATCTTCGCGAAGAGTATACCCGGCCCACTCAACACGATGGCGGAGGTACCAAACTACATTGCCCCACTCAAGCCAAAACCGGGCTTGGGTAGGCCGCTCAGCATGAACTGGGGCGACTGTACGCCTCGATGAGAGTATGACTTCTATCAAGGGCAGAGCGGTGGGAGGAGGCCCCACTTCTCACAAACAATGCGAGAAATGGGGCGCCCTTGTGCTTCTACCTTGGGGACTAGTGGCAGGGGTTAAAGATATGAAACGGATTGGGTGTTACGAAGCAAGCCTCGTCGAAATAGAGCCGTGAGCCCACTCGCTGGAATTCCAGGGCCGTGCTCCGTCCCGATGCTGCTTTTTGAGAGATGAAAGCTTGCTTCTCAAAAAAGACGGCGAAGGGGCCGCCCTTGAGTGCTTCGCTAATGACGCGTCCCTTCAGGTCGCCGCTGCTGGACAGATGGAAGCCAAGGATCTCCGCCAGCGTGGGAACGATGTCAGCGTTGCCGACCGGTGAGATGTCAACAAAATGGCTCTTGAAGTCGGGCCCGATGGCCGCCATGTTGTTAAACGTGTTGTCGCGTCCCAGGCTGCCGTGCATGCCCTGGCCTTGCTGTAGCGCGGAATCCGCGATCTGCACCGCGGTCTGCAGCGGATTGTTCGGATCGGTGGCGAAGGTCTTGAACGCCAGCGCGATGGTTGGCGTCGGCAGACTGGTGTTGCCGACCAGGTTGATGGAACTGAGCGGCAGCGTGCCCGGAAGCCGGCCGAAACTGTCGTCCAGGAACATGCCGCCGACGTAATCCTGTTTCGCCAGGAATGCGACGATCTTCTTCGCGGTGTTGACGTCGTGGTCCGGAACATAAATAAGGTCGGAACCGCCGTTGGCCGCGATAATCACCTTCGCATCCGTGTTGTCCAGAACGGCTCCCGAGCCGCCGAGCAGAGCATCTCCGTTGGCGGGATGTTGGCGGACCGTGGTGGTCTGCTGAGGAATGGTCGGATCGACTGGCTCATAAACGCCAGTCGCCCCCGCAGGCGTACTGTCCGGATCGAAAATTGGCAGGCTCAAAGCGTGGCCCAGATCAATCGCCAGGAATCCGACAGGCAGGAACCCGGTGTTGACTTCCTGCCGGCCGGTTGCGTCCTTGTAAATGAAGGTGGTGGAGTAGCTGGAAGTTGAGGTCCCGTTCGGATCCACAGGCTGCTTGCTGATGGTGGCGAAGCCGTGGTCCGCGGTCACGAATATGTCGGTGTTCGCCGCGAGATCGGGATCGCTGTTGATGAACTCCAGAATCTGCTTCAGGTTGTTGTCCGCATTGTGGACCCCAGCCTTGGAGGTTGGACCGTTGATTCCCGGAACCAGGGTGTTCAAACTGTCTCCCTGGTTATGTTGAGAGCCATCGGGATCGCGCGACCAGTAGACCAGAACGAACGGGTTGCCGTTCGCCTTAAAGGCGGGCAGGACCGCTTTGGTCGTGGCGTCAGCAAAATATTGCTGCTGCGTGGCGTTCGGCACCAGCGTACCCGGAGTGGTGTTGGTGCCCGATGGTTGCACCCGCAATGGTGTGACGGTCGGCAACCCCGCATTGGTTAGAGCCGTGACCACGCTGGCGGGCAGCGGTATTCCGCTCGTGGTTCCAGTCGCGTCGTCAATAAAAACCGTGAACGGAGTTGGAAAGGTCTGGCCTACCGGATTGATTTGGGTGACGTCCTGGATGGCCACGGGGCCAACTTTTCCGATTGAAGCCGTGTTATAGCCGTGGGCGCGCGCCACCGACAGCAGCGTCTCCTCGGTCAGATAGTTGCCGTTGTAGTGGTCATCGAGATCGGACAGGATGGGGTTGTTTTCGACGAAAGGTGTGTTCGTGCCTGCGGTGGTGTGGCCGAAGTTGCCGGTGTTGAATACTGGATATCCTGAATAAACCGTATTGCTGAAGTCGCCGGTGTCGCCGAGGTAGTGACCAGTCGCGATGGCCGAACCGTTAGGGGTCGTGAAAGTCGGAAAGAGCGAATGGCTGTTTATGAAGTTGACGCCGTGGTTGCGCACGCTCAGAAGAGTGGGTGCGTCGGTCGGATTGACAGAGCCGGGCCGTAACCCGTCAGCGATGAAAATAATCGCATTGCGATGTTTTTTAGGATGGGGCGAGTCTGCGAAGGACAGGGAAGAAAGGGAAAGGGCGATAGGCAGGATCGCGCCTGCTAAAACGGTGCGTACAGCATTTTTCATGGAAAACCTCCTGTCCGGTGACCGTAGCAACCTCAGGTCAACGGACAGTTACAGGAGCATTAAAGTAGTTTTAATTTCGGGCAGAGCGGTCTTGCTCCAAAGCCCTGCCAGTTCAGATTTTCTTGTGAGAAAAACACGTGCTCCGCGTGATCACGCTTTCGATGAGGTTCTCACCAACGCGAACCACGATGTGTGCCATAACTCCGCCTAGCTGAATTTCCTCGACGGTTCCTTTGAGCTGATCGCGGGCAGAAAGAGTCATAGCGTAGTCCCATTTCGCCGTCAAAGTGTAAGGGGCTGTGAGTAGATCCTCCGGGTTCCGATCATTAGAACGAATAAATCAGATCAAACTGGTGACGCGTGAGAAACGGCTCCGTCTCGCCAGGCGTAACCCCGGGTGCCAAAACGGCGTGCTGCAAGTTGGAGTTCAGCGTGCGCCCTATCCAGGCGTTGTATGCAGCCACAACATTCGACCTAAGCCGCCAGGAAGCAAAAATATGGTGCTCGATGATGTTGGTGGCCGCGCGTTGTTCGCTCTCCGAGAACGTGGCCAGAATGGAATCCTGCCCCGAGCGCCAGAAGCCGTAGCCGAATTGAAAATCATTCCTGTTCTTGACCTGCCCGATGCTGATCTCTCCGAGATACGCTTGGTTTTGCGAACCGATACTTGTAATCACATTCCCTTTGGAGTCCAGTGGATGGGAAGCGGCCTTGAGGTTGTTCTCGTATTCCAAAAGCAGGTTGAGCGGGAGACGCGACAGGCCGGTCTTTAGCTGGCTATTGAGGATGAAATCGGCGTATTCGAATCCGGAGAGAAAATGCCGCTGTCCTTTGGCGTCGACGAAGGTGGCGTTGGTCATTCCGTTCGAGGCGATAGCGCACGGCGGAACGCTGGGTAAACCCGAACCCGTGGCGCAACCCGGACCCTCGCCCGGAACTTGAATGGGCGGATTGCCGCTGGTGGTGGCCTGGTTGGCAAACGCCGAGGCGTTCAAGATGGCATCGGGAAAGCCCCAGTCAATCAGCGTAAAGGAGGGAGTGGTGGTCAGCGGGCCCAACTGGAAAACGGCTGAGACGTTGCCACCAAGCGCGAATGAATCGTCACCCTTCGCAACTTCGTTGTAGAGCAGTTGCATTCCCTGGACGGTAAAGTTTTTCAGGAAAGGCGTCTTCAGATCCCAGGAAAATTTCTGGTCGAAGCCTTCGGGGTTGATGTCGGGATCGAGGGTAAGCGATGTGCGGGCCCAGGTGTAGGCGAATTTTCCGCCGGTGAGCGAGAGCCACCGCGCGGCGACGGGATTGAAGGTGACAAATCCGCGATCGAGTGCGATGGTCTTTCGGTCGAAAAAGCTGCTGAAGGTTTCGTTGGCCGAAGTCGGGTCGCCCAGCGAGCCTGTGGCCAGCGCGAAGCCTCCCATGAAGTTCTCATTCAACCGGCCGTCGACTCCGAAGCGGACGCGAAGGCGGGCGCGATTGCGCGTGACGCAGGCTGGACAATCCTGAAAGATGTCCTCACCCCGCAACCGGATGTCGCCGCTGAGGCGGAAGCGCCCCACGAAGTCTTGCAGCGCACTGATCTTCTTGCTTTCTTCTTTGGACTGCTTGTCCACAACCGCCAGGGCAGCTCTTGCTTCGGCGGCACTGGAACTAGCCTGGCCGGCCAGGCGTTGAGCGTCCGTGGCTGACTGCTGAGCCTGGACAGCCGTGGTCTGCGCCTGATCGGCGCTGCCCTGCAGTTTCTGCGCGGAGGCGTTGGCCTGCTGCGTGGCGTCCAGCAATTGCTGCAGCTGGGACTTCAGCTGGTCCATCTGTTGCCGCTGAGCTTCCATCTGCTGCTGCTGCGCGGTAACGGTTTCTCGCAAGGCCTGGATGTCTTTCGCCATGGCCGTAGAACGGTTTACGGGTGCTGTCTTTTTCTTGCTGGTTGAGGTTTGGGCCATCGAGGTCGCGGCGCACACTACAACCATGGCCACACAGAGAGACGGTTTCATCGGGGCTCCTCTGTCGCGTCGTTTTCAAAGATCGTAAACTTCAACAAAATGGATTGGTCACTGGTTGGGAATCGCGAAGCCGTACTTCTTAAAGAGCTCTTTGATCGGCGGGGACTGAATGAACTTCAAGAATTGCCGGGCAACGTCCTTGTTCTTCGATGAGCGGATGATTACACAGGCTTGTTCGATAGCTGGGTAGTCGTCCCCGGGGACCTCTGCGTAGCGGCCTTTGTCTTTCATGTTCGGAGACAGGGCGAGAGAGAGCGCAATCATGCCCACGTCGGCCGATCCCGAGGCCACAAAGGACGCGGTCTGGGAAATGTTTTCACCCAGCACGAACTTGTCTTTCACCTGATCGTAGAGGTTCTCCTTCTGCAGGGCGGCCACCGCGGCTTTTCCGTAAGGTGCATGCTGGGGGTTTGCGATGGCAATCTTTTTGATCGACGGGTCCAGCAGAGCCTTCAGGCCTGAACTCAGGTCCAGCTTGGAATCGTTCGGCACCCACACGACAATCTTCCCGATCGCGTATTGATAGAAAGTACCTGGTTCGGTGAGTCCGGCGGCGTCAAGCTGCTTGGGATAGTCCAGATTTGCTGAGAAGAACATGTCGAACGGTGCGCCGTTCTGTAGTTGCTGAGTGAAATTACCGGAAGAGCCGTAGATCATCTTCACACTTTTTCCGGTTTCGCTCTGGAAACGGACTCCGACGTCTTGCATAACAAATTGCAAATCGGCTGCAGCTGCGACCGTTATCTCCTGCGCAGCGCAGAGCCCGCCGCTCAGCCCGAACAAGACAGCTAAGGACAGGGCCCGCCTTCTGAACTTCATTTTCGATGCTCCTGTGGAAAGAGTTGATCCGTGCGCCGAGATAGGATGGTTTAATGCAGATCGATACGATATGTCAATCCGACTTGAATCGTCTCAGAGTGGGGCGGAACAGGGCGATTCAACGGCAAGCGCTGACCCTCAGCTTCTACGCGGCAGGAAGGTTCATACGCGCAGGATCATTACTTCGGTGGACTTGATGAGGGCGGCAGCGGTTTGTCCTTTTTCCAGACGCATTTCGCGAACCGCATCGGAGGTGATGACTGAGGTGATTCGTTGGCCTCCGATCGACAGGGTGACTTGTGCCATGATCCCTTCGACCTTAATGTCGAGAATGCGGCCAATGAGCTGATTGCGAGCACTGATTCGCCGGAACTGGGCACGACGTTGAGGAAGCGGCATTCGCTTTTCCGCGAAGTGAAGATGTTTGTCCAATTCGCTTTCAGGAATCCGGTGATGCCCACCTTGTGTTTTGACAGTCCGGAGTTTGCTCGTGTGGATCCACCGCTTAAGCGTGGAATAACTGATGCCTAGCACCTTTACAGCGTCGCGAAGTCGCATCAGTTTCGCATGGTCGTTCAACAGTCAGTTCCTCCATCGACAGGCTGCCATGTGGCGATCATCATAGCTCGCGAGCGCATTGGATATTCTCACCTTTTGTGGTGTCCCCCAATAAATCCAGGCTGTCTTAGCAAGCGCCGCATCGCTCGAGCGGGTGGGCCCGCAGAGGTGTAGCCGAATTTTCCCGGAGAGTACTACCCCGTGCACAGTTTGACCCGCTCCGCACCCTCCAATAAACTGAAAACATTCCAGTTCGAACCTAACCTATGGCAGACAGCATTCACGTCAAGCTTCCTGACGGGTCCGTGAAAGATGTCCCCAAGGGGACGACAGCGCTCGACATCGCTAAATCAATCGGTCAGCGTCTGGCCGATGCCACCCTCGTCGCCAAAACCAATGGCGACCTCATTGACGTTACCAAGCCGCTGGAAAAAGACACTGATCTTCGGCTACTGACTGATCGCGACCCCGAGGCACTTGAAGTCTACCGGCATTCCTCCGCGCATTTGCTCGCCGCGGCTGTGCTGGAACTATTTCCTGAGACCAAGCTGGGCCACGGGCCGCCGACTGACACTGGGTTTTTCTACGATTTCTATCGCCCCACTCCGTTCACCCCGGAAGACCTGCAGAAGATCGAGAAGAAGATGCAGGAGTTGGTGCAGCAGGACATCCCCTACGCGCGCGAATTTCTCCCGCGCAACGAAGGTCTCGCGAGGTTCAAGGGCGAAGGCGATTTCATGAAGGCCCACTTCATCGAGCAGTTCACCAAGCCCGATGAAAAGATTTCGATTTACAAGACCGGCAAGTTTCTCGACTTCTGCCGCGGCCCGCATATTCCCTCGACCGGGAAAATCAAGGCGTTTAAGTTGCTGAACATCGCCGGCGCGTACTGGCTGGGCGATGAGAAAAATCCACAGCTGCAGCGCATTTACGGGACGTCGTTCTTCTCGAAAAAAGATCTCGACGATTTTATTAACAAGCAGGAAGAGGCCAAGAAGCGTGACCATCGCGTCCTGGGGCAGCAGCTCGATCTGTTTTCCATTCAGGAACTGGCGGGGCCGGGACTGATTTTCTGGCATCCCAAGGGCGGAATCATCCGCAAAGAGATGGAAGACTGGATGCGCTGCCGAGTATCTGAAACGCGGCTACTCGCTGGTGTACACGCCGCACGTGGCGCGGCGGCAGTTGTGGCAGACCTCGGGGCACGAAGGCTACTACGCGCAGAACATGTTCGACGTCATGGAGCTCGACGACGCCGAATATCGCATGAAGCCGATGAACTGCCCGTTCCACATCCTGATTTATAAAGACTCGCTGAAATCGTACCGCGATCTGCCGGTGCGCCTGGGCGAACTGGGCACGGTTTATCGCTACGAGCGTTCGGGAGTTATGCACGGCCTTCTGCGGGTGCGCGGCTTCACTCAGGATGATGCACATATTTTTTGCACGCCGGAGCAGATTGAAAAAGAGATTGCCGACTGCGTCGAGTTTGCCCGCGACGTACTCAAGGATTTCGGCTTCGAAAAATTCCAGACCGAGCTTTCCACCTGGAACCCCGCCGACCGTAGAAATTTCGTGGGCAGCGACGAACAGTGGAACAGCGCCACGCATTCGCTGGAGAAAGTTCTCAAGGAACTGAACATCGAATACACCACTATCCCTGGCGAGGCCGCGTTCTACGGCCCGAAGATTGACATCAAGCTGGTGGACGCCATTGGGCGGCTGTGGCAGCTCTCCACCGTTCAGTTCGATTTCAATCTGCCGCAGCGCTTCGGTCTGGAATATGTCGCCGAGGACGGATCACGCAAGCAGCCGGTCATGGTGCATCGGGCGTCTGTACGGATCAGTCGAGCGCTTCTTCGGCGTGCTGATCGAGCACTACGCCGGAGCGTTTCCAGTTTGGCTCTCTCCGGTACAGGCGGTGATGATTCCGATCAGCGAGCGCCACGCGGACTATGCCAATAAAGTCGCCTCGCAACTGAAGGAAGTTGGCGTGCGCGTGCATGTGGACTCCCGCAACGAAAAGATGAATGCCAAGATCCGCGAGCATGCCATGCAGAAGGTGCCGTTCCTGCTGGTGGTCGGCGACAAGGAAGCGGAGGCTGGAAAAGTAAACGTCCGCACCCGGGGTAAAGAGAAGACCGAAGACATGCCGGCAGCAGAATTCGTGGAGAAGATAAAGAAGCTGATTGCGGAGAAAAACCCAGGGCTCTAGCAAGACCCAATGTGGGGCGGGCGCCCGCGCCCGCCGCTTTTGGCCTCGAATTATTCAGGCGCTCCCGGCATTCGTGATCACTAAAGATCCAAATCTAAAATCAGGTTCAAAGGCGGCGGGCGAGGGCGCCCGCCCCACACAGTCTGGCTCTTTCCAATCTTCAACGGATAGGATCATCGGCATCATTTCCGACACTCACGGTCTGCTTCGTCCTGAGGCACTGGCCGCGCTGCGCGGGTCTGACTACATCGTGCATGCCGGCGACATCGGCGACCCTGCCATCTTGAAAGCGCTGGCCACTATAGCCCCAGTCACAGCGATTCGTGGCAATGTGGATCGCGAAGCTTGGGCTAAGACGATTCCTGCCACCAACGTGCTCGAAGTCGGCGGGATTTCTGTCTATGTGCTGCACAACCTGAACGAATTGGATTTGAAACCCGAGGCTGCAGGATTTGATGTTGTCGTCTACGGGCACAGCCATGTGGCCAAGGTGGAAGTGAAGGGCGCAGTACTTTACTTTAATCCCGGCAGCGCGGGGCCGAGGAGATTTCGGCTGCCGGTGACCGTCGGACGGCTGACCGTACGGGACGGGAAAGTCTCGGGAGAGATTCTTGAGATCTTGCCGGGATCTGAATAGCCGAGCTTGCTCGGCTCGGCAGGTGAGGCACCTGCCCCTACGCTGGCGTTGGAGTCGCCGGCGGGGCCGGGGGTGCTGGAGGTGCCGCAGCTTGCCCTCCACCGGTGTTGACCAAATCTTTCAACTCTTTGCTGGGCTTGAAGAATGGGATCTTCTTGGCGGGGACTTCGACCCGCTCACCGGTCTTTGGGTTACGTCCGACGCGAGGTTTGCGTTGGCGGGTGCGGAAGCTGCCGAAGCCGCGGATCTCGATTTTGTCGCCCACGCGGAGCGAGCGCACGATGCTGTCAAAGATGGTCTCGACGATGACTTCACTGTCTTTACGTGTTAATTCCGCCAACTTTGAGACTTCGTCGATCAGATCGGCTTTTGTCATACGCTCCTCAGTCCGTCTGGATTATATGGGATAGCGGCTTCCTTGTGGACAGCGAACCTGTATAAACTTCTCAAATTTCAGGGGTTTTATGCAAGGGGCTTTTGCGGGCGAGCGTTTTGGCCGGGTCCTGGGCCGCGTTTCTTTCGCTCCTTCGGAGCTCTGACTCGTCCCGAATCCTACCCCAGGGCTTGCGCCCTGGGCTTTATTCTTGCGCCGCTACGCGGCTGCGCGGCTGCGCCGAGGCTTGCGCCTTGGGCTAAATTCTTACCGCCAGCGCGGCCGCCCAAGGCGGATAATCGCGCAGGGAACCTCTACTTCCACAAATAATAGAACCCGGTGTGCTGGTCCATCAGCTTTTCGCGGGTGGGCAGCCACTGCGAGACATCTCCGAACAGCAGATCCAGAACCGTCTTGCGATCCTTGTCGGGGTGCACCAGGACGGGTTTGCCGGAAATGTTCACCGCCTTGGCGGTGTCGTCCACGGCGGCCTCGAAGTCGGCAATCTGGTCGATCATGTGCATGGAAAGGGCCTGCTCACCCGTCCAAACCCGGCCGTCGGCCACAGCTTTTATGTCGTCCACTTTGGCGTGCCGGCCTTCGGCGACGGCTTTGACGAACTGGCCATACATGTTGTCGATTAGGGCTTGCAGGTAGGCGCGTTCCTTCGGGGTCATGTCGCGTGAAGGATCGCCGGTGCTCTTGTATTCGCCGACGGTCAGCACCTCCGGCTTCAGTTTGGCCCAGCGCAGGAGCTCGCCGTAATTGACCCACTCAGAAATCACGCCAATCGACCCCACCACACTGCCGTTGTCGGCATAGATCTTGTTTGTGGCGGAAGAGACATAGTAAGCACCGCTGGCGCCGACGGTCTCGATCGAAGCCACAATGTGTTTCTTCTTCTCATCGCGGACGCGCTTGACCTCGCGATAAATCTCTTCCGACGCGGCCACTCCGCCCCCGGGCGAATTCACATGAATGATGATCGCCTTGATCGAGTCGTCGTCGCCAAACTTCTTGACCTGCTGGACCACCGTGCTGGGATCGAGAATGACGCCTTCCAGTTCGACTACGCCAATCTTGTCCCCAAAACTGGCGCGTAGCGAGGCGTTATCTCCGCCCGCATGCAGGGAGAGGTAAACCAGGGTAAACACGGCCAGCACAAAGAGGAAGAAAGCTCCTCCTCCGATGAGGATCCAAAGAAACGTTCGCGAACGTCCGTTTTCAGCCATACAGATGGCTTAGTTTAGCACTAGGAACAGTTTCCGGTTTCTGGTTTCTGGTTCTTGTGACGGTCTCGGCCGGTTGAATGGACTTTATGAGTCCGTGTAGCAGGCGGCTTCTTATCTCCTGACGTAGCTTGGTAGGGAATCACTGGAAAACTAAACACGAAACTCCGAGGTTTGTCTGTGACGCTTGAACCTCGCACCGGAAACTAGAAACCAGAAACCGGAAACTCCTTAACATCGGAAACTGCTTGACGTGCTCCCTACGGCTTCGTAACATTCGCCCTTTGATCGAGGGGGAAGAAAATGGCTGGATTCTGTGTGAGTTGTGGAAACCCGCTGGCGGATGGAGCCCGGTTCTGTAACAAGTGCGGCGCTACTCAGCCCGGTTCCCCAGTTGGAACCGTACTTCCTCCGGCGCCTGCTGCTCCGGCGTCGAAAGGTAGCAATACGGTGATCAAGATCATCATTGGCATCGTTGCCTTTTTCATCTTCTTGATGCTGGTGGTGGCGGGTGGCTGTGCCTATTTCGCATATCGGGTAAAGCAGAAGACCCACGAGTTCACGCAATCGATGCACACGGACGCAAAGCCTTACACAGGCAGGCGTCAGCCTTGCGCAATGCTGTCCACTAGCGAAGCTTCGTCTGCCTTGGGCCAGACTGTGGCATCCGTAGAGCAGCGCGGTACTTCGGCTTGCGAATACAGTTACGGTTCTAACGGCCAGCACTTCGATGTGGAGTACACCTGGGAGAACGGTGGAATCACCATGGGCATCGCCCATGGCGCCATGAAAACTATTTCCGGTATGGAGACTTTCACCCCACTCGAAGGCATCGGCGACGAGGCCTACCTGGCTCCCGGAAATTCCGCCCTCATGATGCGTAAGGGCGACGTGATGGTGAATATTGACCTGCGCGAATCCGGCGTGAACGCAGACGCGGCCAAAAAGATGGCGAGCAGGATCGCTGACCGTCTGCGGTAAGGCTGCGACTGCCCGCCGTTAAATCTGCAAACCACCGGAGACCCGGATTCATGCCATTTTGCGCGCAGTGTGGTTCCGCGGTTGGCGCAGTTAAATTTTGCTCCAAGTGCGGCGCTCGCGTGCCGGAAACGGTAGGGACAGCTGCTGCGCCCCCGGTTCTCTCTCCGGCCCAGCCTCCTCGCCCGATCACGCCGTCCCCGAGTCCCGTGGCTCAACCTGCTGCGCAGGGCGGCAATGTCCTGGTGAAGGTCCTCGTTGGTTTTCTGGTTTTCATTCTGCTGATTGTTCTGGCCGTTATGGGCAGTTGCGTTTACATCGGTTACCGCGCCAAGAAGAAAGCCGATGAAATCCAGCAGGCCTACAAGTCGAACGACCTGAACAAACTGGCGGGAGCGCTCGGAGTCGGAAATTCATCTCGCGGTTCGGGTTCTTCTCACAGTAATTCGAGCGGGAGGGCTGGGGGCGATTCGTCGGGCGGCGCGTCTCCGCTTTCGTTCCCGGCCTGGACTCCTTCGGCAACTGGAGCCGAATCAGTAACGAAAGTTCCTTTGCGCCCCGGACTCACGGTGGTGACCGCGATCGCGCAGTTTGGCGGCGACTACGAGTCCATCAAACAGGTCCAGCAGGTAATCCCGTCCGGCGTGCGGCTCTCCTACCGTGCTGACAATGTTCCCAATCCGCTGGAGGGTCTGCAAAAGCTAAGCGGCGACGCGGCCCCGAAATCGAGCGGGTCAATTTCCGGTCAGCGGACCGTTCGCACCCTGGACTTGCAAAATGCTCACGACTACATGCAGTGGTTTGGACCCAACCAGCCCGACCTTATGCCGGGTACAACGGCGATCGGTGTTTCCCGCGAAGTCCTTTTCGAACTCAGGGAAAAAGGAGAAACCCAGTTCAGCTTCCGCACCGGGGGTCTGAAGGGAATGGCGGGCTCGCTGCTGGGCGCGCTCGGCCAGATGGCGGGCGGAAGCACACCCGGCGCGTCGAAGGAAACAAAAGACCTGGCCAGCATGGGAAAAGACGAATGCACACTCAAGCGCGCCGGCAGTGGCCTGGCCTCTTTCCCGGTACTGCTGAACAACCAGACGCGTGTCGCTCCCCGCCGTGCATGCGCAGTGCACCACCGATGACGGTCTGGCTGACTTTTACTTTCTCGATGACCTCGACAATCCGTTGGCCCTGGCCTGGAAGCTCGGCGGCAGCGACACACTTCAACTGGTGAAGATTTCTTATCCTGCACAACTGGCCGCTTCTCCGGCTGCCGGTTCGTCCGCGGCGCAGACCGCTTCCGGCGCGAGTGGCGGCCAGCAGATTGAACAGGAGTTGAAGCAGACGGGACAGGCCGAGGTCTACGGCATCTATTTCGACTTCGCGAGCGACAAGATCAAGCCTGAGTCCGAGCCGGTGTTGCGCGAAATCGCCGACGCGCTCAATCACAATCCCTCTTGGAAGCTGCGCGTGGAAGGCCACACCGACAACATCGGCGGCGACCCATACAACCTCGATCTTTCCCAGCGACGCGCCGAGGCCGTAAAGCTGGCCCTGGCGACTCGCTATCACATTGCGGCGGACCGACTCACGCCGCAGGGCTTTGGCGCCACCCGGCCCAAAGAATCCAATGACACGCTGGCCGGCCGCGCCCGCAACCGACGTGTGGAACTGGTACGGGAGTAAGGCCATTCCGGCCGGATCTATGGCCACATACTATAGCCAGATGCTAAGAGTACATGTCCCGATTTTCCGCAGGGACTGGCCTGAGATCACGTAGTTTGCCCGTTATTTCCTTGTGACAATAGAGGCATGAAATCTTCCTGGAAGAGCCTGCTGGCCGCCACTGGCGCGCTGGCGCTGGCGCTAGCGTGCGTAAATTGCGGAGGCGGCACAACCGGTTCGACGCAGGCAGCGGGCGGCGGAAGCGGCTCCGGCAGCGGTGGGAGCGGCTCGGGCGGTAGTGGTTCGGGCGGCGGGAGCGGATCAGGCGGTTCCGGCTCGGGCGGGAACACTCAAAGTGCCTGCGGCGCAATGAGCACAGGACAGGGCGCCAGCCTCAACGGCTTCGTTCCCTTCGGCAGCGACAATCTCTGGAACAAGGATATCTCCGCCTCGCCGGTGGACCCGAACTCAAGTGCCATCATCAACTTCATCGGACCGACGGTCGGGATGCACGCCGATTTTGGATCGGGTCTGTACCAGGGATCGATTATCGGAATCCCGTACTCCGTAGTGGGCGGAACACAAGCTCCGGTCAATATCAACTTCACCGCCTACGGCGACGAAAGCGATCCGGGACCAATGCCGGTGCCGGCCAACGCTCAAATCGAAGGCGGTCCGAATCCGACGGGCGGAGATCGCCACGTCCTGGTACTCGACAACGACAACTGCTTCCTCTACGAATTATTCAGCGCCGTTCCTAACGGCAACGGAAGCTGGAATGCCGATTCGGCGGCCGTATGGGACCTGCTGAGTGACGCCAACAACGCGCAGCGTCCGTGGACGTGGACATCGGCCGATGCCGCGGGCCTGCCGATATTCCCCGGCCTGGTCCGTTACGACGAAGTCGCCGCCGGACAGATTCCGCATGCGATTCGCTTCACGCTTCCGCAAAGCCGGGCCGCGGTTGTGCTGCCAGCGACGCATTGGGCATCCAACTCCACCAGCGCGAATGCTCCGCCCATGGGCATGCGGCTGCGCCTGAAGGCCAGCTACAACATCTCCGGATTTTCTACCAACATGCAGGTCATCCTGAATGCCATGAAGAAGTACGGCCTGATCATGGCTGATAACGGCAGCGCCATGTACATCAGCGGCGCGCCCGACAGCCGCTGGGACAACGACGACCTGCACAACCTGGGGCAGGTGCCGGCCTCAGCATTTGAAGTGGTCCAGATGAACCCGGTGTACACGGCATCGAATGTGCCGCAGGGCGCGGCTCCCGCCATTGCCAGCTTCACGGCATCGCCGACCAGCGTAAGTTCGGGCGGAAGCGTGACATTGTCCTGGAATGTCAGCAATGCCTCATACGTCATCGTCTCGCCGCAGGCAGGAGCAGTGCGCGGCACCAGCGTGACTGTCCATCCGGGCCAGACCACTACGTACACGCTCTACGCCACCAACCAGTTCGGACGAAGCACCGCCACAGTCACAGTAAACGTCCAGTAGAGAATGTGGGCGCGAGCGCCCCGCTCGTGCGGCAGCGGCAAGGGATGTTTGTGTATCGCCCAAGATTTTGAAGTTGCTCACCCGGCATCCTTGTGCGGCTCCCTTGCACGAGCGAGGGCGCTCGCGCCCACACTTTCAGAACAGCTTTTCCTGGCGGCGGAGATTTCCGATTGAGCCGATATTGGCCAATGCAAAATTGAAGCGGAACTGATTCTCGTTGCGGACCGACCCCAGGGCAAAGCGGCGATACTCGACGCTGAATCCGCAGCAGTCCCAGTTGTAGGCGGTCTGCACCGCCGCATACTGCAGAAAACCCAGATTGGCGTCGAACCCCAGGTTGGTCGCTCCACTGAAGCCGCGTTTGTTGGGTTGTCCGTAGCCCAGCAGAACCCGAAATTGATTGAAAGCCTGCTGCCCAGTGGGCGTAGGAGTATCGCTGGGCGCCAGCAGATAAGCATCCCCTCCGCCAATGGTGTACGGCCCGAAACGATAGTTCACGAACGCGGTGCTGGCATTGATCCGGCTTTGTTTAAAGTCGTAGTCAATATCCCACTCGGCCTCGGTCCGGCTGGTGGCCTGGAACTTGAGCCGGGAAATCAGAGGCGAGAGCCGCCGGGCCTCAGTGAGAAAAGCAATTCCGGTAAAGTCGGCAGTCGTGGTGAAAACATTCCGCTGTCCGGGCACCAACGCCCCTCCGAAAGTTCGGATCGAGAAAATATTTCTGGGCCAGTTCCCAGGTGACGACTTCCCGCACCTGTGGTTCAGCCTGACAGGGAATTTCTTCCGATTCCGGACGCCGTTCCCACGGGACAAGGCTCTGCACCGCCGGACGTCCGATGTTAAGGGTAGCCATGCCCGCAGCATCGCAGTTCTCGGCTTTCGCCGAAGTACGCTTGGCGTAGAGCCGGTTCACCACCGCATACTCAACCTCGCTCGTATTGCTCAGAATGTCGCGCTCGTCAAAGCGCAAAATCTGCGCGAAATTGTCCACTCCGGTCACGTAGCGATAAGTGGCGCGAGGCTCGATGACGTGCTTCCATTTACGTCCCCAGAATTCGCGGTCGTACACCCGCTCCAGCGCCGGCGGACGAATTTCCACCGATCCCTCGACCGCCTTGCGGTTGATGACGTCGCTCTCCGCCACACCCACTCCGCCGCTGCTGGGCACCAGTTGCTGAGTGTAGAAAGTCTCGCGCAGCGAAAACTCCGGACGCACCGACCAGCCATGCAGCACCAGGGGAAGAGAAAGGGTCGGGCGCAAATCGAAACGTCCGACCAGGTTCGCGGTTCGAAACGAAGGCTCGCTGCGCGACAGTCCTTCAGCCGCGACGTCGTAGGACCAGTAGAACGGGGTGTGCCCGATCGCGTGTTCTACGCTGGAAGCCTCCAGGCTGGGTGCATGCAGAATGGTGATGACGTCGCCCGGAGTCGTGCTTTCGAAGTTCTGGTAACGCTGCGTGGACGCATTGTAGAAATACCCGCGCGTAGCGTTGGAGAGAAAGGCCTCCGACTTCACCTCCGAGTTCACCGCCTGGCTGAAAACGTCGTTGAAGGCGAGACGGAAAACGAAAGAGCTCAGATAGTCGATGCTGGCGACACCGCGAAAGTGTCCAAAAGTATCTTCGGCATCGAGTTTTACCTCGTGACCTCCCTGGTCGACCGGCGGCTTGCCGATGCCCCGGTCAAAAACTCCGAAGTAGTTCAAATAGATGTACGACTTTTCGCTGGGCTGGGCACGGAACTCGATCTGCGGCGCCCAACCTCGCCGGGTGAAATATTCGGCCCCCGCAGTGACGTCCATGCTGCGATTGATGGCCCAGAAGATCGAGTCTCCGAGAATCGTTCCCTTGATCGAAGAGCTGCCGACGTTGGGAATGAGAAGCCCGGTCTGCCTGGGCTCTCGCTCCACCGGGTGGGTGGCAAATGGAAAATAAAAAACCGGAACACCCTCGATACGAAACGTGCTGTGGTAGATGGTGGCGTTTCCGCCCACTTCCACGATGATCTTGTGCGCGTTGAACTCCCACTTGGGACGCGGCATCTCGCACGTGGTGATCGTTCCGTCGTAAACCAGGTAGTGGTCGGGCCCGGTCTTCTCCACCACTCGGCCGGTAAAGGCAAAAGGATTCTCGGTGGTCAGGATCATCCGCTTCCCGCGCAACTGCATGCCCGTCGTCCCTACGACATGTTCGAAGCGCCCAGATTCTGCCCGGATGTTGTAGGTGGCATGCGTAGCCTGGACATGCTCGTCGTTGAGTCCGCCATCGAGCACAACGTGGCCGTCCGCGATCGCCTCTCCGGTGTCGGAGTTATAGTCGACTGAATCGGCGTGGAGAATGTAAGTCCCATAGTGGATCTCCGCCTGGCCGCGCAGCTTGTACACCACGCCATCTTTTTCCTGCTGCAAGGCGCTGATAGTGACGTCCTGCTCTCTCACAGAGGAAGGCGCGGACGGCAGCGAAGACTGTGCGCCCGGTTGTTGCGACGCGAAAAGCAACTGGCTGGTAACTATCGGAGGGAGCGAGTAGCAGATGACAAACCAACGCCGCCGTGATAAGGAATCGAGTGCGGGATGTCATCGCAAGCGGACGAGACCCCGAGTGAGGAGATCCACGCAGGGGTAAAGTGACGGTAGCACGGCTCGGCCCGAGTGGCAAAGCAACCAGGCCTCCGGTAGTGTTGAATTTGAAAACCCTAAAACAATTGTCATTCCGAAGCGCGGGCGTTATCGCGCGAGGAATCTGCTGCTTCGCCGCCGGCAGTAAGCGGATTCCTCGCCGATACATCCGGCTTCGGAATGACAAGGGGTGGAGTTGTTTTGCGCAAGGTGCACCCGTATCGCGCCTCCGCAAAGCAGTTGTCCTTTGTTAAAGACTTACCGGGACCCGATCGTTTTTTCATGAAACCAAGATTCGAACCCGATGTACCAACCGATGCGAACCCAGACCTCTCAGCCAGCCTGATTGACCCTGAAGCGTTCGATGCCAGCGAACAGCAATTTGCTGCCAGCCTCGAGCCAGCCTCTGCGCGGACTGAATCCAGATTTGGACTAGAGAGGCTTGGGACGCGATCGGCCTGTAACGCC
This sequence comes from Terriglobia bacterium, assembly GCA_963812835.1. Lineage (GTDB taxonomy): Bacteria > Acidobacteriota > Terriglobia > Terriglobales > Acidobacteriaceae > JAIQFF01. The sequence goes on along the minus strand of CAWEWN010000002.1, from coordinate 855,335 downwards.
CAGGTTTGTGGTGGAAGACACGCAACCGGAACCAGCAACGCTATCAGACAGAACCGGTAAATACGGAAGCTCAGCAGACCGCAACGCCTCCCGAGCCGGCCGAACCGCAGCCGCCGCAAGATCCCGATGCATGGCGTCGCGAGGTGGCGGCTCGACTGAGTCATTACCGGTCTCGCCGGCGCACGCGTGAGCCGCGCTATCCTTCGCTGCAGCTCAAGTTTGAGCCTGAACCGAGTTTCCAGCGACCCTGAGCCATCATTGACGTCTATCGCTCCGGCCGACGACGACAGCCAGGCCACGGACTACCTGGAAACCAACGCGGCTCCCCGCATCACCCTGGCTGAGCCCTCGAGTTTCTCCCGGGATAACCTCCTCAGCTATCCACGGATTTTGCCGGCCGCCAACACTGAGTCGACGGCCAAGGTAATTGAGTTTGCCAGCTACATGCCCGCGCCGCGAGCGCTGGACGAACTGGCCGAGCCGGTGATGGACCGTCCCCGGATCATTGACACACCTGAACTCGCGCCTCCGCCACCCGCCCTCGGCGGCATCCTGATCGAGCCGGTCGAAGAGCCGGCCAATGAGAGGCGGCCAGGATTCGAGATTCCGCTGCAGGCAGCGCCCATGTCACGGCGCATGGCCGCATCGGCCATTGACGCCACCCTGGTTCTGTCTGGGTTCGCCGCTTTCGCATATCTTTTTTTTCGGATCAATGCTGAACTGCCTCCCTTCAGCAAGATAGCCAGCGCCGGAGTTCTTCTCATCGGACTGTTGTGGTCCGCCTATCAATACCTGCTGCTGGTCTACAGCGGCACCACACCGGGCCTGAAGCTGGCCAGGCTCGAACTGCACCGCTTCGACGGAAGCCCGGTTCCGCTCCGTATCCGCCGCTGGCGCGTGCTGACCTCCGTTCTTTCCGGCCTGTCGCTCGGCCTGGGTTATGCCTGGTGTTTCCTGGACGAAGACAGACTCTGCTGGCACGACCGCATCACCAGAACCTACATGGCGCCAAGGAAATAGCAGCACCGCCACCACCCTGTCATCCCGACCGGAGCGAGCGCATGCGAGCGAAGTGGAGGGACCTTGTGTTGAGGGGTCGGAGGATTACTGCTCAGCTTACGTCAGCGCAGCAGATCTCAGCCACGGCTTCACCACATGACTAAGAACCGCCGGCTCAGATCAGCTCGCTCAGCACAAGGTCCCTCCACTTCGCTCGCTACGCTCGCTCTGGTCGGGATGACAGGCCCCTACGTGGACCGTGGTGGTCTGCTAACATCTTTTGGTGACCCCAGCCTCTCCCGTGCGCGTACGTTTTGCTCCCTCCCCGACCGGACATCTCCACGTTGGCAACGCGCGCACCGCGCTGTTCAACTGGCTTTTCGCCCGGCAAAAAGGCGGCACCATGGTGCTGCGCATCGAAGACACCGACGTCGAGCGCAGCCAGTCCCGCTTTGAAGATCAGCTGATCGCCGACCTCAAGTGGCTCGGCCTCGACTGGGACGAAGGGCCAGATGTGGGCGGACCGTACGAACCCTATCGCCAGTCCGATCGCCTCGGGGTTTACCGCGAACATGCCGAGCGACTGGTCGAGGAAGGCAAAGCCTACTTGTGTTTCTGCACCGAAGAAGAATTGCAGAAGGAGCGCGAACGGGCCCAGGCCGAGCATCGCCAGCCGATCTATTCCGGCAAGTGCCGCGCCATCCCTTCGGCGGAAGCCGAGCAACGGCGTACCGCGGGAGAGTCCTGCGCCATCCGGCTGCGGATTCCCGAGCACCCCATCCGTTTTCACGACATTGTGCATGGCGATGTCGAGTTCTCGAACGAAGTGGTGAGCGATCCCATCATCCTGCGCTCGAACGGGATGCCGGTCTACAACTACGTGGTGGTGATTGATGACGCGCTGATGAAGATCACGCACGTGATCCGAGGCGACGATCATCTTTCGAATACTCCGAAGCAAGTTGCGCTGTATGAGGCGCTGGGCTGGCCCGTGCCCGAGTTTGCCCACCTTTCGACGATTCTGGGCGGCGACCGGGAGCGGCTCTCGAAACGTCACGGAGCGACTTCGATCGCCAACTTCCGCGACATGGGCGTGCTGCCCGAGGCGCTGGTAAATTATCTGGCTCTTCTGGGATGGGCCCCGACCGGCGGCACCCGTGAGCTTTTCAGTCCGGCAGAATTGAAGAAGGAATTTTCGCTGGAGCGAGTAACGCCCGCGGCAGCCATGTTCGACATGGAGAAGCTGTACTGGCTGAACCGGCACTACATCAAGAGCTTGGCCGGTGGGAAACCTTACAGCGCTGGGCGCGTGGTTTCTTTCCCAGGCGGGATACATCGAGCTTAAAGATGCGAAGTGGCTGAGCGCGGAAAGCTTTCCGCACATTCACCTTGAGGAAGAATTACAACTCTGGCTCACCCGGGTCACGGAATTGTTGGCTCCGTCAGTCGACCGCCTCGACCAGCTTCCAGAACGTGCGTCGCTGATCTTCAACTACGACGCAAAGGCGGCCCTGGCCGCGCCCGACAATGCCGAAGTGCTCGCCTGGCCCAACACCGAAGCGGTGTTCGCCCGATTCACGGTCAAGATTCTTGAAGATGAATCGGCGAAATCCGGGAATCTCACCTCCGAATGCTTCAAACTATTTGTGAACGAAGTAAAAGCTGAGACGGGCGCAAAAGGGAAAGAACTGTTTCACCCCATTCGCATCGTCATCACCGGTTCGCACTCCGGACCGGAATTCGACAAGCTGATTCCCATCCTCGAAGAAGGCAGCCGGCTCAAGCTGCCCAAGCACGTGCTCAGCGTGCGCGAGCGCGTGGAAGAGTTCGCCAAGGCCCGCGCCCACGGGAAGTAAGTCCATCTGTGGTGTAGTTCGAAAACCCCAAAGAATTGTCATTCCGAAGCGCGGCCTTGTCGCGCGAAGGAATCTGCTGTTCGACGCCGGCAGAAAACAGATTCCTCGCCGATAAACCTGGCTTCGGAATGACAAGGAGTGGGGCTGATTCACGCAAGATGATACGCGAACGCTGACACCTATTGCCCGCCGTGCTATCGTCCTTTCATGATCCGATCCTTGGCCGTTTTCCTCCTGCTCTTGTCCATCAGCTGCTGCCCGTCCTGGCCAAAGAAAAATATCAGCACGCCGGCCCCATTCATCTCGACCGCGACGGCGAAAAATGGGCGGAGAAGACCCTGCGCAAGCTCTCCCTGGAAGAAAAAGTCGGACAGCTTTTCATGGTCTGGGTGCGGGCGGAGTTCCTCAACGTCAACAGCCCCGAGTATCTCCAGCTGCGCGACACCATGAGCAAGTATCACGTCGGCTCATTCGCCATGACGGTGCGCTGGGAGCCTCCATTCCTCTATCGCAACCAGCCTTACGAGGCCGCCGAACTGCTCAATCGTCTGCAGCAGGATTCCAAACTGCCGCTGCTCTTCGCCGCCGATTTTGAGCGCGGAGTTACCATGCGCCTGCATGGCGCAACCACGTTCCCGCATGCCATGGCCTTCGGCGCTACCGGAAAGGCAGACTACGCGGAAGCCTTCGGCCGCATCACCGCGCAGGAGTCTCGCGCCATCGGCGTGCACTGGAATTTCTTTCCCGACGCCGACGTCAACTCCAATCCCGCGAACCCGATCATCAACACGCGTTCCTTCGGAGAAGATCCCCAGCAGGTTGGAGATCTCGTGGCCGCATACATCAAGGGATCGCGGGCCAACGGAATGATGACCACGGCCAAACACTTCCCCGGCCACGGCGATACCGCAACCGATTCGCATCTCAGCGTGGCCCAGGTCACCGGGGACCGCGCGCGCCTGGATTCCGTGGAACTGGCGCCGTTCCGCAAGGCCATCGCCGCCGGAGTCGATTCCGTAATGGTTGCGCACGTCACGGTTCCCGCGCTCGAGCCCGACCCCAATCGCGTGGCCACGACCTCCCCGGCGATCGTCACCGATCTGCTGCAACACCAGCTCGGCTTTCAGGGAATCGTCGTCACCGACGCCCTCGACATGGCCGGCCTCACCCGTCTTTATTCCGCCAACATCGGTCGCGCCGCGGTCGAGGCCTTCAAAGCCGGGAGCGATCTGCTGCTCATCCCCGCCGACCTGGAGGCGTCCTACAACGCCGTTCTCGAAGCCGCTCGCAGCGGAGAAATTCCCTCGGCCCGGCTCGACGCATCAGTCCTCAAGTTGTTGAAGGCAAAGGCATCACTGGGCTTGCACAAGGCCCGTCTCGTGGATGTCAATGCGCTTCCCGAAATCGTCGGCAAGCCCGAGAACCTGGCCATGGGCCAGCAGATCGCCGACGACGCCGTCACCCTGGTCCGGGACAATGGCAAGCTGCTGCCGCTGAAACAATCGGGAACTGTTAAGGATGGGCTTCCGTATCAACACGTGGAAGAAGTACGCAACGGCGTCGTGGCGCTGGTGCTCTCCGAGGACGTCCGCACCGAATCTGGCCGCGCCCTGGAGCGCGCCATCAAGGCTCGCGTGCCCGATGCCAACGTCATCTATGTGGATCCGCGCATTGCGGCCGCCCTGTCCGAAGAGATATTGAACGCCGTGGACCAGGCGCAAGCGGTGATTGCAGCCGTCTACGTGGTGCCGACCGCAGGTAAGGCCATGAAGAGTGCAAACGGTTTGACCAACTCGGTTTCCCTGAACGACGCCAGCGGCACGCTGCTGCAGGCGGTCCTCGATCGCGCGGCAGCGAAAACCGCTGTTCTCGCCATGGGAAATCCGTACGTGGCCCAGGATTTTCCCGCGATACAAAATTATCTTTGCACTTTTTCCAACGCCAGCATTTCAGAAATCAGCGCGGTCAAAGCGCTCTTTGGCGAGATCGCCATTCGCGGCCATTTGCCAGTCAGCATTCCCAACATCGCTCAACGTGGCGCCGGAATCGAGCGGCCGCCACAAATCGCAGAAGAAGGACTCGCAACATGCGCACACTCAAGCGGCTCAACAGTAATTCACGGCTCGGCATTCACTCGTGGTCTTTCGGCGCCTTGCTCGCCCTGCCCGGCTGCAACGTCAACGTGAAGAAAGACAGTGAGGGCAAAGAAAAGAACGTTGACATCGAGACTCCCGTGGGCGGCACTTCACGTCGCGAAAGACGCTGACGTCCGCGACATCGGCCTCCCGGTTTACCCTGGCGCGCGCCGCAAGGAAGCAGAGCGACGACAACAATCCAAACAACGCCCACGTCAATATTTCCACCAGTCTGTTCGGCATTAAGGTCGTGGCCATCGAATATCTGTCCGACGATCCGCCGGAAAAGCTCGTCGCCTACTACAAAGACCAACTCAAGAAATACGGCAATGTGCTGGAGTGCCACCCCAACGAGCGGCATCCCAGGAACAAACATGAATGGCGCCGACACTTCCGGCGACTCCAAGAAACTGAAATGTGAGGACGACCAGAACGGCAAGACGGTCGAACTAAAAGTCGGGCACCGAGCAGAACCAGCACATCGTCTCCATCAAACCCGGCGACGATGGCAAGGGATCGGATTTTGGACTGGTCTACATCCAGATGCCGAGGCGGCAAAGACACAATCTGAAGAGATTGTCAGATTGGAGATTGCGAAGCATTTGGCGTGGAGAGGTTGCAGCGACTCCAGCAATAGCACGGTAACGCTGCAAGATCCTTCGAATCTGAAATCCTCAGGATGATCCAGCCTTAGAGCCCCGTTCCTTGCCTCTGCTCGCTGCCCTGCTGTAACTTGAAACTCAGTGGAGTATCCCTGTCATCAATGTGGGGCGGCGGTGGAACAAGGGACTGCCTTCTGCCCCCAGTGCCGCGCGCCGCAGATTCGGGTTGCTGTCCCTGAGAGTGCGGTCCTGTCGGGAACGGCTTCTGATTCCGCCGTTTCGTCCCTGCCGGCGTACTACGGTTCGCCCCTTACCAACCGGATTGAATGGTCGCAGGCCTTGCCCGCCACCGCGCTGGCCGGATTGATCGCGGCCGTGCTCATGATGACCCCTCTGGCCGGCTTTGGACTGGGCATGGTGATTGGCGGAAGCCTGTCCGTAGTCTTTTACCGGCGCCGCATCCCGGTGGCCAACGTCACGCCCGGAATGGGGGCCCGGCTGGGCATGGTGACCGGCATCCTGGGCGGCGGCATCTTCGCCGCCTTGCTGTCAGTCGGAACCATGCTGTTCCACGCCTGGAACAGTATCCGCGGCAAACTGATCGAAGTCGTCGAACAGGCCGCCGCCCGTAATCCAGACCCGCAAGCCCAGCAAGCCATTGGAATTCTTCAAGTCTCCCGACGGCATCGTCCTGCTCCTGACCACCGCGGTGATCGGCACCCTGATCGCTTTCGTTATTTTCTCCGGACTAGGCGGCGCTCTGGGCGCGGCCCTGCTTCGCCGCAAAGAAAACTCGTAGCGACGTCGCCGGCGCGGACTGACGTCGCAAAGCATCGTCCGCGGACGCCCACACAGGTTGCGCCAGGTTGCACGTCATCGCAAGGCAGTCTATAGTCACCGTTTCGGAGAGTGCCATGAGACATCTCCTCAACTGGGCGTTGAGTGCGCTGGCAGTCTGGATTGTGGCCCGGCTGGTGCCGGGTTTTCACGTCAGCGGGCCGCTGGCTGCGTTGATCGCAGCCCTGGTGATCGGCTTCGTCAACGCCACTCTCGGTGTATTCCTGAAGATTGTTACCTTCCCTCTGGTCCTGCTCACGCTCGGACTGTTCTGGCTAGTCATCAACGCGGCCATGATCGAGCTGGCTTCGGCCATTGTTCCCGGCTTCCATGTGGACACGTTCGGCGCCGCCTTCGTAGGAGCGATTGTTCTCGCGCTGGTCAATATGTTCTTCCGCTGGCTGGCGGGATCGGGACGAGAGCGCGGTTAAGCTGTCGCCGATGGGTCGCAGAGACGAGTGCCGAGCTTCCGCTCGGCCTGGGCGGGTCAGAGACCCGCCCCGACCATTCTGAAAAGTTCCCGTTCTAAATCACACGCCACGCGAAATCCGTAATCGGCGTAATGAAATTCCGGCGGAATGCTGGAGCGGGCCGCACACCGGCTGGCCTTGATGTGATGACGCCAGGAACCGCCGCGCGATGCCCGCCGCTCGCCGCGCTCCGGTCCCCTCGGATTGCGTTCGGGTGATTCGGCGTAGTAGCCCGCCTGATACCAATCGCTGCACCACTCGTGCACGTTCTCGCAGATGTCATAAAGACCGAATGCATTGGGCGCGTATTGCGCCACCGGCTCGGGGCCTTTCTTCCAACGCTTTTCGTAGTCCGGCAATGACTGAGGCGGATTGTCTCCCCAGGGATAGAGCTGGTTCTCGACGCCGCCGCGCGCTGCCCGTTCCCACTCCGCCTCCGTCGGCAAGCGATAGCTCATGCCGGTGCTGAGGCTGAGCCATTCGCAATACTTGACCGCGTCAAACCACGAAACCGCGACCACCGGTTGATCGGGATGATTGAAATCCGGATTCGCGGAAAACGGCGCCGCCGGATTTCCCGTGGCCCGCACGAAGTCGGCATAGGCCGCGTTCGTCACCGCACACGACGGCCAGCCGGAATTCATCCACCCAAACCCGATGAACCGGACGCTCATTGTCCTGGCCAGCCTCCGATCCCATCCAAAACCAGCCCTCGGGAATGTGCACGAGTTGCGGCTCTACCGCGAGACCTTGCCGGGACGGAATGGATGGAGAAGACATGAATCGTTACAGTTTAGAGCGTTCGCTCGATTCAGGCTCGATGGAAATACACTTCCACCGGAAAGTGGAAAACAACTTCCATCGCCCTGTTCCCGGCGACCTTCATCCCCGCATATCTCCCACATTATCAGACAGATACAAATGCAGCCAAACGGAGCTCGACATGCTTCCTATAACAGTAGCAAGGCACTGAAAAGTAAGAATTCCTGACCACCTGGATAGACTTATGAAACTACTCTTGAAAGTGCTCATTGGCGGGACGGTACTACTGACCGTTGCGTTTGCCCAGGAACCGAAACATGCCGTGGCTCCGCAGGAACCTGTTTCGCCGTCCGCCGCGTCCACAACTCAGATGATCGCTACGGGCTCGATCCGCAGCGACCCGCGCCCATGGTCGAACCGAAAGCCTTGCCGCCATTGAATCCCTCTTTAGGAGAAATTGCTCGCAAGCGCGCGCCGCCCACGCCGCGGCTGCGAAAGCGCAAGTAGTGGTTGCCGACGACGCGCCGCCGAAAGAGTAAGAAAACTTACCCGCGGTTTCACGGTCGATGGGACGAGTCGCGCTGGTCATCCCGCGACCTTCGGCAGATTCCAATGTTGCCAGACGCTCACCAGCCTTAGCCCAAAACAAACCACGCCGCCCAGTACAGCCGCCAGGGTAGGAGGCAGACCCAGCCTTCGGCTGAGGATCATCACTGCCGATCCTGCCATGGCTGCGGTGGCGTATACATCAGCCCGCAGGACCGTAGGTATGCGGGCCAAAAACATATCGCGAATCGTCCCCCCGCCAACACCTGTAATAGTCCCGAGCAGGACCGCGATAAAGGGATGCATTTTGTAAATCAAGGCCTTTTGCGTTCCAGCGACTGCGAACAGGGCCAGTCCCGCCGCGTCGAGCACGATCATGACTCCGCCCGGAATACCCTGAACGAACCTATGCAAAAAGAAAACGATCCCTGCGCCGATAAAAACTACGGCTGAATAATGCCAGTCGCGAAGTGAATTGGGTGGGACGGCGCCGATCAGCAGGTCGCGGATAATTCCTCCACCTAGCGCGGTCGCAAATGCCAACACCATCAGACCCAGCAAATCGAGGTTGCCGCTGATTGCAGCCGTGGCTCCTTCGATCGCGAAAAGCAAGGTCCCGGCGAGATCCACAGCGAACAACAGTTTTTCCGGATCGTACTTCATGGCATGGGAACGGGATTCTACCACCGTACGGATCGCCACAGACCACGTAGGGGCGGACACCCTCGTCCGCCCCTACGTAGTTTGTGACGGTCCCCACACCGACAATTGCGAATAAACTGTTTCCACGATCAGTACAAGTCTGCGGATGACAACTGCGACAAAATCGTCAACCCTGGGAGCTATTTTTCGCCAGCGCTGTCCCCGCTGCCGCCAGGGAAGAATTTTCCTCTACTCCATTTTTCGGGGTTTCCCCAAGATGTGCCAGCGCTGTTCCGTCTGCAACCTTAAGTTTCAGCGGGAAGAAGGGTTACTTCCTGGGCGCCATGTACATCAGCTTCGGCCTGGCGCTCGCGATCATCGCGCTGATCGCGGCATTATTGTGGGCGATCACAGGCTGGTGGATTACAAAAGACGTAATCTGGGCGGTAGTGTTGTTCCTGCCCCTGGCTCCAAGCATTTCACTTTTCGCGCGCGTCCTCTGGATTTATTTAGATCAAACCTTTGACCCCGAGGCTCTACCACCAGCCACGTAGGGGCGGACGCCCCGTCCGCCCAGTCGAGCGAAGCTCGACAGGTGTTTTTCTTCAAGAGCGAAATAGCGGAGCTTCGCTCCGCCGGGCGGATGAGCGCGTCCGCCCCTACATGGTTTGTGGTGGCTTAGCGCACTTCGGCAAGCTGCGTGCGCAGTTTGTGGGTGGCGCGGAAGAGCGTGTTCTTGATCGTGCCTTCCGTCGTATTCAGCATGCCGGCAACCGTACGCAGCCTCATGCCGTGGTAGTGCTTCAGCTCGAAAACCATCCGTCTCGCGAGGCGATAGGCGGCCCAGGGCGCGCACGATGCGCTGCTGCAGTTCCCGTCCGGCAAAGCTGCGCTCCGGACTGGCCGCGGGCTGTGATCGGGCATTCGGTCCAGCATATCTTCCGGCTCGCCGTCTGGCGACATCGTCGTATTCAAGTCGCGGCCGCGCGAACTCTTCTTGCGCAGATGATCCAGACAAAGGTTGGTCACGATGCGATAGATCCAGGTGTAGAACGAACACTCGAAACGGAAGCGCGCCAGATTGATGTACGCCCGCAAAAACGCTTCCTGATAAATGTCCTGCCCATCCTCCGGAGAACCGGTGAGATGGATGGCCAGGCGCAGCACGGCGCGATCGTACTGGCGCACCAGTTCTTCGAAAGCGGCCGTGTCGCCCTGCTGGGCCTGACGAATGAGCGCGGAATCGTCCACGCGGATCGGCGAGCCTGCGCTGGCCTGAGCCAGCACCGGGCGGTTCAGGTACGGCGTCAACACGAATTTTGCCGCTCTCAGACATGTTCATATCGGTTTACCCAACGAACTTGTAACCCGTTCCGTGCACTGTCAGGATGAAACGAGGCTCATCCGGCTTCGGCTCAACCTTCTGACGCAGGCGGACAATGTGCGCATCCACGGTACGCGTGGTGGGGAATCGGTCGTAACCCCACACGTCCTCGAGCAACCGGTCGCGGCTCAGCGTCTCGCCGGGATGGCACAGAAAATATTTGAGCAGCTCGAATTCCTTGGACGAAAAATCCATGGCCTCGCCGGCGCGTGAAACCTGGCAACTCTTCAGGTCCACTTCGACCTGGCCGAATGAGTAGCGCTCCTGCTCTTTCGGAACAGTCTTGGAGCGGCGCAGGACGGCTTTGACCCGGGCCAGCAGCTCGCGGATGGAAAACGGTTTGGTCACGTAGTCATCCGCGCCCAGTTCGAGTCCGACTACTTTGTCCACTTCCTGGCCGCGCGCCGTCAGCATGATGATCGGCACCGAAGGCCGCTTGGCCTTGAGCTGCTTGCAAACGTCGAGACCGCTCATGCGCGGCATCATCACGTCGAGGATGACGAGGTCGGGAGCTTCCTTCAGCGCGCGCTCCAACCCGGCCACGCCATCCGGAGCAGTGATGACGTCGTAGCCCTCGAATTCAAAGTTGTCGCGCAAGCCCGCCACCATGTTGGGTTCGTCTTCGACAATCAGGATTCTGGTCATCGCTGGTCCTTGCCGTTGCCAAACTTTGCTGGAGCCGAAAAACTGCGCTGAACTCTCTCTAGCTGTTCGATGTCCCGTTCTGAGGTTTCTTGACCGGTAGCACGATGGTGAATTTGCTGCCCTGGCCGGGCGCGCTGTCCACTGCAACCTCGCCGCCGTGGGCCTGCACGATATGGCGCACCAGCGAAAGGCCCAGGCCGCTCCCTTTCGTGTTGTGCACCAGCGGATCGCCCACGCGGTAGAACTTCTCAAAAATCTTCTGCTGCTCCTGATGCGGGATCCCGATGCCCTGGTCCACCACTTCCAGCTTCACCGAGCCGTTGTCGCGATACAGGTTCACGCCGATGTACTTTCTGTCCTGCGAATACTTGAGCGCGTTGTTCACCAGGTTTAGTAACGACCGGGCCATGGCTTCGCGGTCCACCCGCATCGGCGGCACTTCGTCAATCTTTTCTTCGAACTGGAAGCCGCTCTGCTCCAGCTGGTAGCGATAAGAGTCGAGCGTGTTGTGCACCAGTTCGCTCATATCGGTTTCGCGGAAGTCGTATTCCTTGCGTCCAGCCTCGATGCGGGAGAAATCGAGAATGTTGTTGATGAGCGCGGTCAGGCGTTCGCTCTCTTTGCGGATGATGCGGTAGTACTCCTGATATTTTTCCGGACTGGTGAGCCGCCCCATCTCCAGCGTCTCCGCATACAGGCGGATCAGCGAAAGCGGCGTGCGCAACTCGTGCGAAACGTTGGAGACGAAATCTGACTTCAATCGGGCCAGCGCCATTTCCTTGGTGACATTGCGATAAGTCAGGGCAATGCCGCCTGCCAGCACCAGGGAAAGTGCGGCCAGCGTCAGAAAGCTGATGCGCGCGAAACGCTCGCCAATGGCCGCCAACGTGGTTCCCTTAAGCTTGATGGCGAGGGTCAATCCTGGGAACGCGCCTTCCAGGTTTCTCTCCTCTTCGGGTGCGCCGCCATCCCAGCCGCTGGACTGGGCCAGTGCCGCGGACTCATACTTGCCCCGCAGCATCATGACCGCATGGTTCTTGTCGGTCTGGGCGTCGTTCACGTTGCGACTGATCACGTCGTCCAGCATCTCGGGAAAAAACTTGTCTTGCAGATACTCGGCGTCGAAGGCCACGCCCACGATGACGGGCGATTCGTCCTTTTTCGCCTTGGTGAGAAACAGAGCAGTGGACTGGTAGACCTTCTTGTCGCCGCGCGACACCCATTCCCCCTCAAAAAGGTAGGGCGATCCCTTTTTCTGGTAGCTCTCCAGCTTCGCGGTCATGTCCTTGAAATCCATCCTCAGCCAACCCTCAAACATCTTGTCCAGATAGTCGGCCTCGTCGCGAAACCCGCTATCGTTTTTTAGCCTGTCGGATTGAGAACGAAATACCATCCCGGTCTCCGGCGAAAACATAAAGATGTGCGCGGCGTAGGGATGGGCAGCCAGGATTTTGTCCAGCGTCGGGCCACAAGTCTCACTCGGGCGCAGGGAGATCCATGCGCACGTCGTCCACCAGTTCGTATGCCTTGTGATTGATCTGCTTTTCCGAGATGGCCAGCACCTGGCTGAAGTCCCGCTGGATAGCAGCTTCCACCGCGCGGTCGCGCTGAATATGCAGCACGTGCCACGCGCTCACCAACACCAGGGCAGCGGCGGGCAAGATGACCGCGAGCTCCAGCGTCAGGAGCAACCGTGTCTTCTCGTTCCGCCGTTTCGTTTTCATTGTTGTCCCAGTTTCAGGCCGGCTTGCTCTCGGCCACAACCAACATAGTCAAATGCGCCCAAGCCGGTGTCAATCAGGGGTAACAATATGTAAAAAGTTGTGAACGAGTTGATTAGGAGGGTTCGTCGGGGGAAAGACTGCCATGGATTCTCGCGGATTCAACGAGGATTCCCAAAGATCACCAAGCTTCGGGGGTCTCATCTTTTGAATTTGACGTCATCCTGAGCGGAGCGAAGGATCTCGCGCGGGGCGGATTATGAGCGGGAAGTCGCTATCGTGACGCTACGCGCTAGATCCTTCCGGACTAAAGTCCGTCAGGATGACGCCGGGAATTATTGGGGACCTGGAACAGGCCAGAAAAGCGGCCACGGATTCACACAGATTTTCACGGATTGAGTCAAAGAGAAAAAAGATCTTAATCCGTGAAGACCCGTGGAAATCCGTGGCGCTTCTCGTTCCGAACTTACGGCAGCCTGAAATCAACCGTCACAAAAGTCTCGGCCTCGACGGCGCGGCCGTTGATCAGGTATGGCTGATAGCGCCACTGCTTCACTGCGCGATATGCAGCTTGGCCGAGCAGCATCGAGCCGCGTACCAGCTTGAGGTCCTGTATGGTGCCGTCCCGGCCGATCATTGCCTGCAGCACAACCGCACCCTGCAAGCGGGCCTTGACCGCTCGTTCCGGATAGCTGGGCAGAACTTTCTGCGTCAGTAAACGGCGAGAAAGGTCCTCGGATAACGCTACAGGTTCGAGCGCCGCGAGCAGCGATGGCGTAATCCGTTCCGCAACGCTCCGCATGCTCGCGCTCTGGACTTGCATCTTCAAGCTTTCCGGAATCCGGACTGAGCTCGCGGCCACGGGTTGCGGGCTGGGCGGTTGAGTTTCGGCCTGGACCGGTTGGGCCGGCTCCGCCGGTGCGGGCGCAGCGTCGTGTTGATATGGGTCTCTGACCGGCGTGATCGTGATACGCGACACTGCCCGGCCGGGACGAACAAACTGCGGGCTGCCATTCTCCTCGGCGGTCTGGACCGCAGGGGCCGGCGCCTCGGCCTCGGTGGGCCCATGCAACCATCCCTCGGTCTTTTGCAGCACTCGCCCGCACATCCTGGCGACGGAATTCGTCGTGCCTTCTCCGCGCAGCGGTTCACTGAATACATAACCCACGGAGAGAAAGGCCACGGCTATCGCCAGGCCGGGCAGCACCCGGCTTCGTCCCTTTTTCAAAAAAGCGGATGAAGACGTCGAAAAAGATGGCTGCGGCGCCTGGAACAAAGTCTGCACTCGCGAGTGATACAGCAGGTCATCTTCAAAAATCGGCTCGGCCGCAACCACAGACGAAACTGTTTCCGTGCGGCGTTGGGGAGGAGGGGAGGGCCATGGACGAACGCGTGGAGCCGAATTGAAGACCCGGTTTTCCAAACTCTGATGTTCTGGATTGTTTTCTGAGTTTGTGTTTTTATCCCTGTTTTCCGAAGTCCAGTCTGCCGCATCGGCCGGCATGTTGGCGCTAACTTGATTCGCAATCGGGCCTTCCACCGGCGACGGTCCCATCCGGGTCAACCAGGACTTCATCTGGGCCAGAAACGAATCGCAGGTCAGCAGGGCATACTTAACTTCATCCGGAACCAGCGGCCGGCTCAGCACCAAATCGGCGCCCGCTTCACGGGCAGCAGTGGCGGCTTCGGCATTGGCGATTGCCAGGGTAAAGGCTGAGTGATTGCCCTTCAGTTCGCGTACCGTCTTCAGCAGGAAAACAGCTTCCAGCCCTTCATTCCAGTCCGAGACGACGACATCGAAACTTCGAGTGGTGATCTTCTCAACCGCACTGAAGATCTCCGGGCAAGTCTCGACGTCGAATTCAAGGTCCTTGAAAGCCTGACTCAGGGCGCGTGAGGCCTCCTCATCGGAGGAGAACAGCAGAGAGTGTGGCCGCATAGTATTGAGAGTAGTTGGGCCAGGGAGGAGCGACAAGTTACGAAGTGCCTCGATGCGGCCGCTGCAGGCCACGTAACTGCGAGGCTGGTTACCTGTCCTTACGGACAAGTGCCTACGGTAACCGGGGAGGAGTAGCCTTTGCGTCCTTAGCGGAATTTCTTGGCGATCTTTGCGGTTAAGAGCTTTTTACCGCAAAGGGCGCAAAGAAATGCTCGAAGAACGCAAAGAAACCCAAAAGCGAAATTGGGACACAATCGGATATCCCGGGAAGCTATTCCTTGCGGAACTGCCGGGCTACCGATTCCGGCAAGTCTTCTTCCAGTTTCACTGCCAGCCACTGCTGCAATACGGATTTCTGCTCCGACGGAATCATCAGCGAACGCAGCCCGCAGCGGCCCTTTCCGTCATACCAGCAGACCTCGGACTCGATCCGGAAACGCAGCAATTCGCCGGGCAGTGAAAAAAGCATTCTCAACCGCGCTCCGGGCTTCAGGGAAGGCGACTCCGTGATCGCCATTCCGCCCTCGCTGATGTTCACGATGTGGCAAATGACCTCCTCGCCATTGACGTGGAGGGCTCCCGGAATCTCGACTGGACAACGGAACGAACGTCTTCGTTCGCGCACAATCAATCCGAAAGCGGCCTTGAATGTTCGCCCTACCGAGCCTGCGGAAAGCGGTTTTTCCATCAGAAAGTTCGGCTGGATCGAGAATCGGGCCGGTTTCGAGGAATCCGTAATGGCAAAGGTCACAGCCGTACGGTTGGATGGAGAAAGACGTACCTGGCCCAGCATGTCATCTGCCTGCGCCAGTCCAAAATCCACGATAATTGCTTCGAATTTCTTGCGGTTCAACTGGCGAAGCGCAGTGCTTACGTCAACACAAACTTCGGTCGCGATGGCGAGTTGCTGCATGCTCTCGGACAGTTGCTGTACGACGGCCGAATCGGCGCATACCAGAAGCACACAACCCATCGCAGTGCCGCTCTCGGCAATGCCCGTACCAGGAGAACTCATTCTTCCGGACCCCTCCCTATGTACAGCCCGCATTTGCTCTGTCGCTGCGAGATTGTCCCCTGAAATGAGGTGCTTGCGGATTAAAATCCACTTCGTCGGAAAACCGGAATCGGAAGGCAGGGTCGTCGTAAAACCGGAGACGTCGCAAGGCTGGCACGACAGAGGACAAACAGGAAAACAGCGATTAGTTAATAACCACTCTCTTCCGAACCGTTCGCTTCGGAGCCTCGCGGAGGAGGGTCGGAGCCGCGGCGGTCGCCGCGGGACGTGAATGCTGATCAAAGTGAGTGGTGTAGTCCTCCGCCACAAAATCGTAGTCTGATATATGCGGCCGAGCCTCGGATGCAGGATTCGACGGTTTGGTCGAGGGTGCGACGCTGGAAGCTGTACCCTCACCGGGAACCGCACCTTCAACCGGCTTTCTATTTCCGACCGCGGCGTCACCGCGCGTAGGCAGTATCGGATCACGACCTGCCAACAGCATCACGGCAAAGATCGATAACACGGCCACCACGACCGCCGGCTGCCAAAACCTCTTGGACGATTTCTCATCTGCCGCTCTTAAAGGCTGGAGGCCGGGCGTCCCCTCCCGGCTAGACGGGCGGGACGCCCGTCCTCCATTATTCGTGTTCGCCTGCGGAAGCTTGTTCAGCGGTGCCGGCAAAAGTTGCGAAGCCGCGAGAGCTCGCACTCCAGCCTGGCTGGCCACGAAACCCAGGTTGCGCGATACCGGAACGGTCATTGAAACTGAAGCCTGCTGCCCGAGGACTGCCTTCGCTTCCACGGTAGAAGACTCGCTCAGCTTACCCGTTTTGATGTAATTCCAAATCGCTGCGTCCGCCCCGAGGTGTTTCGGAATCGCGTCGAGCAGAGGCGTGCCGCGAGATTCCGGTCCCGGCCTCCCAACTCCGGCGAGAACCGCCTCCGACGTCATCACCAGTACACATTCATCGGCAGTGATCTCGCCGGGCCCAAACGATTTGACGTGGGCGCCGGAAGATTCCAAAGCATGGGTCAGTTCCGCTGAAGGAGATTGAATCCGAGTGATGTAGATGAGGGAGGGCATGGGGAATTCACTAGACTGCCGCAGGATTGCACGACTGACCCAGTGTACAAAATTTTCCAGGAATGTGCCCGAATGAGGACTCGGGCCGCCGCGCGCAGAACAGATCCCGACCCTTTGTCATCCTGAGCGGAAGCTTTCCATTCGCTCGCGAATGGAAAGATGGAGTCGAAGGACCCCTACCAGTGCCACGGAACGATTGGTTCTGTGGTCTTAGGCGTCCAAGGCGCCGGCTGAGGTTAAGCTGATAGGGGTCCTTCGACTGCGTGGCTGCTTCACAAAGCGAAGCAGCCACTCCGCTCAGGATGACACCAACGGAGGGACGCTTCAGAGTTTATTCAGCGTGGAGAGTGCTACCTTCTGTCGGCCATCTGCACCAAAGTTCAAAGGATCGAGCCAGCGCTCGAAGTTCGCCTTTCGCACCGGCCACTCCGAATCGAGCATGGAGAACCATGCCGTGTCCCGATTCCGCCCTTTTACGATCATGTGTTGCCGGAAAATTCCTTCGAAGGTGAAACCGAAACGCAACGCAGCCCGCCGCGAGGGCGCATTGAGCGCATTGCACTTCCATTCATAACGGCGGTATCCCAGATCTTCGAAAACATGCCGCGCCATGAGGTACATGGCCTCCGTGGCCAGCGTGGTCTGTTGCAGCCGCGGAGTGTACAGAATGCTGCCCACCTCGATCACACGGTGCACCGGTTCGATTCGCATGTACGAGGCGTATCCCACTGCCTTCCCCGACGTGTTGTCCAGGATCGCGAAAAACATGGGATCCTCCGACGCGGCGATTCGTTGCAAGTGAAGATCGAAAGCGGTCCGATCGGCGAACGGTCCCTCAAACAAGTACTGCCACAACCGGTCTCCGCCCTCCCCGCTTACACCCTTCATAAAGCGCGTCACCGTGGGCGTGCGGATCGAGAGGCGCCAGCGTGACCACTCGTCCCGGCAAGGTTGTCCGGCTGGGACGCCTAGCTGCGGGGCCCTCGACGAGAGGACCGATTGGCGCTTCAGGCCTCGCTGCTGCCGAACAGGAGTCATCCATATTGAGGGTTCACCCTTCGAGCGTTTGATCGTTGCTGCGCTTCCCTGAGGTCACGTGGGGACAGCCACGCTCGGCTGTCCCCACGTGACCTGGAATGCTACACGCGCAGCCGCCCTTTACAAACTTTTACGATCCAGCTCACAACCAATTCTGCTTTCCAGCGTTCTCAACAGTGCAGACTAAATCGTTTCGCCGCAGGCACGCCATCCGGCATCCTATTTGCTTAGAGTGTTCAGAAAGGCCAGCCAGTGAAGTTCACCCCCCACCGTGTTGCGGCTTTAAGCGCGATCGCAGTCATCAGTTTCGCTGCTCTGACATTCAGCACGGCTGTGGCGCAATCCGCGGGGCAAAGCCCGTCTAATGATCGTTCCATCGCCGCCGCCAGTCCTGCCGACGAGCCGTCGACTACTCTGTCGGTCAAAGTTAAAGTGGTGAACGTGCTGGCCACGGTGCGCGACAAACACGGAAAGATTGTAAACGGTCTGACCAAAAATGATTTCACGCTGTCCGAGGACGGCCGGCCGCAAACCCTCAAATACTTTGCCCGTGAGACCGATCTGCCACTCACGCTCGGCATGCTGGTGGACACCAGCATGAGCCAAAGACGGGTGCTCACCGAAGAACGCGACGCCAGTGAGAGCTTTCTGGCGCAAGTGCTGCGCGAAGAGGAGGACAAGGCCTTTGTCATCCACTTCGACAACGAGGTCGAGCTCTCGCAAGATCTGACGGCATCGCATGAGCAATTGCGGAACGCGCTCGAGTCCTTAGCAGACTCCGCAATTCACCCGTACCAGCAACGGAGGCGGAGGAAGCGGCGGCCCCGGCTCAGGCCAGGGACGGGGTTCCGGCCGACATGGCGGCGGTACGCTTCTCTATGACGCGGTCTTTCTGGCGTCCGACGAAATGATGAAGAAGCAGCCCGGCCGCAAAGCGTTGATCGTCCTCTCGGACGGCGTGGACCAGGGCAGCAAAGAGAGTCTTGAGACGGCAATCGAGTCTGCCCAGCGCGCCAACACCATCGTCTACTCCATCCTGTTCAAGGATGACGAGGCCTACGGCGGCGGCGGAGGATTTGGCCGGACCGGCATCAGTATTCCGGGAATGGGCGGGCCCGGAATGGGTCGCGGCGGGATGGGTGGGGGCCGGGGCGGACGCAGGTTCCCGGAAGAACATGCCGACGGCAAGAAAGTTCTGGAGCGGATCTCCAAGGAAACCGGCGGGCGGATGTTTCAGGTGTCCAAGAAAGAACCGGTCAACCAGATCTATTCTCAGATTCAGGAAGAGTTGCGCAACCAATACAGCCTGGGCTACACACCCAACCCGGTTGAACCCGGATATCACAAGATTCAGGTCGCCGCGACCAAGAAAGACCTCGTCGTTCAGGCCCGCGACGGATACTACGGAGACAGGTAAAACCTAGATATCTGCCTGCGGCTGCCAGGGAACGACCCTCTGATTCTCCATCTCTTGTTCCCGGTCCTGCATCTCCTGTTCCCGGTCTTTGAGTTCACGTTCGAGTTCTCGCATTTCCTCTCTCAACTCTTCCTGATGATTGCGAAGTTCCCGGGTGGCTTCCTCAATCTGTGGTCTCGCTCTGGCCGCACGGCACGCTCGATTTCGGGCTGCACGCGCGCGACTTCGGATTGCACCTCGCTCAGGTCAATCACAGTCTCAGCGTCAACGTCCGGCTCCTCGATGGTCTCGTCGGTATCGAGCAGCTCGGACTGGTTTCGCTCCGGCACGGTCAAGGTGATGTTTTGCTCCTTCTTCTCCCGAATGATGCTGACCGTTACCGTGCTGCTCTTGCGGCCGTGCATGGCGTGCGTGAAATCGCCGCTGTCGCTGATGGACTCTCCGTTCACCTTCACAATCACGTCACCGGCGCGGAAGCCGGCTTGCTCGGCGCGGCTGCCCTTCTCTACTGAGCGCACCAGCACTCCCTTGCCATTTTTTGCGCCGAAGAAATCTCCCAGCTGCGGCGTAAGGTTTTCGACCATCAACCCGCTGCGAGCGGAAGAGTGCACCACGACGATCGAGACCGGCATATCCATCTCAGGAACGAACGGTGTGGCGTTTACCGATGGCATGGCGGGCATCGCAGGCATCGCGGGAATCGCCGGCATGGCGAAGTTGTACGACTTGCCCGTCCGCCCATCGCGAAGGCCTTCTTGCGGTCCGCCAGTTGGGCCTTGAGGGTGACAGGCTGGCCGCCGCGGCTGATTCCGAGGGTCACTAAACGTCCGGGAGGAATTTCGCGGATCATGCGGCGCAACTGCTCGACGCTCTCCACCTGATTGCCGTTGAGGCTGAGAATTACGTCGTGCTCTTTGACTCCGGCTTTGCCGGCGGGAGCATCCTGATCAACCAGGGTGACCTCAACGCCGTGTTCTTCTTTCAGTTTCAGATCGGAGAGACGGTCAGTGGTCACATCGCGAGTGTCAACGCCGAGATAGGACCCGCCGCCGAAGTCCTCGCTGGAGTATCCAAAGGCCTCGCTGAAGGGTTCCTGGGAGCAAAGTTGGCCGCCGGTCGCAACCGCAGCAAACATCGGCAAAATTGCCATGGCGAGGATTGATTTACGCATGCCCGTCCTCCATCAAAACTTACCGGCTGGCGAGAAAGGTGATGTCGCCGGTCGTCGTTCTGCACCTTAAGCGTCGGGCCGCCGCCGTTCAAGTTGCCCTCGGCGGTGGCGGTACCCGGTCCCCACTGGCCGCCTTCAGTTGTAACTCGAATCTCGGAAAAATCAGAGCGAATACGATGCCCGTTCGCCAGATCGATGGACGCCCGAATCGTAATGTTCAGTGTAGGCGCCAGGTAAACCGTAATGTCCCCGGCAGAAGTCTCGAGCACCGAATCCGTGCGGTCGGTCCCGGAGACGAACTTGGCCACAATGCCGCCGGCCCCGGTTTCAGCTCGCGCCGCAGGCACGCCGTTGAGTGTAATGCTGCCCCCGCCGGTCTCAGCCTTCACCGCTCCGGTCGCCGAACTAAGACGAATACTGCCGCCGCCAGTTTCAATTACTGCCGGGCCCGCAATCTCGCCCAACTCAATGCTGCCGCCGCCAGTAGTGACTTTCAGCGGGCCGGAGCAGCGTTGCACCTCGATGCTGCCGCCGCCGGTCTCGAGCACGGCGCCCTGCATGCCGGACACCACCAGCACGCTGCCACCGCCGGTCTCCGCGTTGATCTTTCCTTTGGCCGAAGCCACTTTGATGCTGCCGCCACCCGTGCGCAGCGTAATCTCGCCGCCCACGGTTCCTACGTCAATGCTGCCGCCACCGGTCTCGGCGCTGATCACGCCTCCGATATCATCCAGGTGAATGCTGCCGCCGCCGGTTTCACCTTCGACCCGGCCAGCGATGCCCGTCGCCGTAAGATCGCCGCCGTCAGTTTCAACCTTCACCAGATCAGTGTTACGCGGAATGTTGATGATGAATTCGCTGGAGGAGCGGCGAGGCCGGCTGCCTTCCCACTCGCCCGTCACCCACGCAGTGTCTCCGCGGACGGTAAACGCTGATTTTGTAGGATTCGAATTCGCGGCGGGCCTTTTCTTCCGACGAAGCGTACGAATGATTGCTGATTACGTAACTGATGTTCTGCTGCGAACCGCCCGCAACCCGCACCACGCCCGAGTCCACTTTTACTCGCAGATTTTTCGCCGCCGCCAGCGAACCCGGTGATCTGCCGCGACCACTTGCCATTTTCCTGATAGACCCGAGTCTGTTCTTCGGGGCGCGTCTCCTGTGCCACCGCCAGCGGCAGTACCAGCAGCAGGAGCGCAACGATTTTAGATAACTTTTTCAACTCTCACCTTCCGATTCTTTGTTCCACACCTATCGCTTACTCTCATTCAATCTTCTTCAGTCAATTTCTGACATCTGCGAAAGCACATTGCGCGCCTGGGTGCGGATGTAAAGATTCTGATCGTTGTCCGCCAGCTTTTGCAGCACCATGCGCACGCTGCTGTCGGCACGCACCGGCTCGAGCAGATGCAGCGCCTGCGTCCGCAAGCCGGGGTTCGAATCGTTCACCAGCGCCTCCAGCACAGCGTCGCGCACGCGGACATCGTTCTTCACGTAAGACCCTAGCCCTTCGATCGCCTTCAGCCGCACTCCGGGATTCGAGTCATAGCGCAAGGCATACAGCAGCGCCTCGCGCACCCGGATATCGCTAGGTGTCTGCGTCAACAGGTCCACCGAATCCATGCGCACGCCCGAGTTGTAGTTGTTACGCGTAGCGAACAGCAGCAACTGCTGGATGCGCTGATCGTTGATCGATCCCTGCGCCTCCTGCGTGGACACTGTGTTGTAGCGGATGCTGATTTGAGATGAGCCAGGCTGTTGCGAGATGGATTGGATGCCGGTGATGGAAGATTCCGTGGGAGCAACAGCAGCGGAGAGAGTCAACCGGGTTCCGGCCATTCATCACTTGATACGTGGCCCCAATTCCTCCGGCAAAGCCCACAATGAAGATTGCCGCCGCCAGCGCCGGCGCCAGCTTGATGGGACGAAGCCACGCACCCGGGTCAAACACCAGGCGCTGCCAGAAGCCGCCCTGCTCGGTGGTTTCGAGCTCTTCCTGCAAACGCATTCGAGACGCTGTAATCAGATTGGGAGAAGGCTCCTGCACCGGGAAACTGAGAGAGCGTGGCATGGAGCTGGCGGGCCGCCTTCAGTTCAGCCGCGCAATCGGTGCAGCGCGCCACGTGTTGCTCCAGTTCGTAACGAGCGTCGTCAGGCAGCTCGTTATAGATATGAAGCAGAATATTTTCCTGAACCCATTCGCATTTCATAGTTTCACCCCTTCGCAGGGGAGGTTGTGTGGACGGACACTCCTGTCCGTCGCCTTTGACTTTCTGTTGCGTTGCGTTCTGGACGGGCGAGACGCCCGTCCCTCCATCAACTTTTCATCGCATGTCCGCCAGAGAGCCACGCAATTTCTGGGTGGCCCGGAATAAAGTATTTTTTGCCGTTTCTTCCGTCGTATTCAAAATCTCGCCGACGGTCCTTAATTTCAGTCCCTGGTAATGCTTCAACTCAAAAACCATGCGCTCGCGGGGAGTGAGCTTGTCCAGAGCATGGTTGATGCGCTTACCCAGTTCGCGGCGCATCAAGTCGCGCTCGGGATTGGCGCCGGCCCTCGCGTCGGGAACCTGGGCCAGAACGTCATAAGCTTCGCCCTGCGCATCCACCGCGACCGGTGCGTCTTCTTTTCGTACCTGCTTCTTCCGCAAGTGATCCAGGCAAAGATTGGTCACGATGCGGTAGATCCAGGTATAGAAGGAGCACTCGAAGCGGAAGTTCCCCACGCTCTTGTACGCCTTCAGAAACGCATCCTGATAAATGTCCTGCGCCTCATGTTCCGACCCGGTCAGGTGCATGGCCAGCCGCAGGACAGCCTGGTCGTAGTGCCGCACCAGCTCCTCGAAGGCGGCGCGATTGCCGCGCTGCGCTTCGCGGACCAGCAACGTGTCATCAATACGAGCTGAACTGTGCCCAGCCATTTGGCCCCGAGTAAGGGCGTCCTGGGAATGGTCGATTCGTTCCACCCCGCGATTCGCGTCCGGATGCGAAACCCCGCCAACCGCTAGATGTACTGCCCATGCATCGGCCGGCATCTCTAGTTGTCCTCGACTAAGCCGGGTGCCTTGCCGTTCTTCCCGGTTGCATAGCTATGGACGTGGCAGCAAAAGAACCGTGAGCAGCGATTATAGGAGTTTGGCCCTGTCCGTGCATGGGCTTAGTGGGGCACGGCCAAGCGGGACAGCCATGTTCCGGCAGATTGCGGCGCAGCAGGTAATATTCGTTTTCCGGGCGGTCATCCTGTAGCGCGGGGACCTCGGGAGCGCCGGAAATCATCTGATCGAGCGCCATCTCCCGGTTCAGGATAATCGCGAACTGGGCCTCTGGCGCGGCTTCCGGCCCCCATTCGACCAGGTCGTGCGCCGCCTTGGCCGGCATGCGCTCCGCCAGTTCCCGCGGCGTCCGTACGACGATCGGCTGTTCGCTCGCCAGGAAATGAAACCCGTTGCCATCCAGCGCCCGAAAAAGGCGAACATAAGGGAAAGATTCCTGCAACGCGCGGGTAACCGCCGCTTTCACGACAGCGTCTCCATACGGCAGCCACTGTTGCAGGATGCCGCCCTGCGCCAGCCTGCGCCTGATGATCGAATAGAACTCCTTCGAATACAGCAGACTCGTACCCGCCGCTTCCACCGGAGGTGGCGGGTCAATGGTGATGACGTCATATTGCTCCGAAGTGCGTTCCAGATAACGGCGGCCGTCGTCAATCACCACATGAGACAGCGGCGACTTCATCAACTCCGCCCCGTCCCGATGGTAGTACGGGAACAGGCGCGGAACGCTGGGTACCAACTCCACCGCGGTAGTTTGGATGTCCCACGAAAGCAGAGAGCGATACGTCGTTCCCATGCCGAAACACACCACCAGCGCGCTTCGCGGACTGTGGTCGAGGAAGGCCAGCGGCAGGTGCGCCATCATCTTGGTGATGGGAGTCAAAAAGGTGATTCCGATTCCATTCACCAGCAGACGCTTGGTCATTCCGTCGCCGGTGGCAATCACCGTCGCAGTGTTGTCTCGCAAGACTTGAGACGGGCACAAACAAGTCCTCGAAGCCTTTGATGGTAAGCACACCAACCACCGCCAGCAGCCGCGAGCGCATAGGAAAGCTTGCGCTGCAAAGTCTGCGCTGCCGCTCTTTCGGGACCGACTGACCATCGTGGCACAAGGCCGATCATCAACCAGGGAAGCGCGAACACGAACAGCACCCAGCGTTCGCTCATCACCGGCAACAGGATGAATCCCGCGACCAGCGGCCCCAGAATGCATCCCACCACGTTGACTGCATAAGCTTTGCCAGCCTGGTCGGGATCGCCTCCCGACCAGCGATCCACCAGCATGGGCGTTACGAATCCCAGAATCGCGGAAAACGGTCCGATGCCAAGCACCAGCCGCAGCATTGCCGAATCGAACCTGAAAGAAAGGACTGGCGGTAAGCACCGGCAGCAGGCATACAAATCCGAGCGCTCCCCAGACCAGATCCGCCTTCGTGATCATGAGTACGGCTCCAGTAGCGGTACACTCGCGATCCCGCGAACGTCGCGGCCAGATATACGCCCAGAATCGACGCGAAGGCATACACCACGGTGCTGAGATAAGGAGTGAACTGACGGATCCACACTACCTCGGCGCCCATGCTTGTGAGACCGGTGAGAAACAAGCAGCACCAGCGGTTTGTGGCCGGACGGAAGTCTGAGTTGAAACCCGAGTCACGGGAGTTTCCCGTTACCGGCGGATCTTCCCGCTGGACGACCGCAGCGTGAGTCCCATCGCGAATACAAAAAGCAAACCATTCAGCAGCGCGCCGATTCTGAGCGTGCCGTGAAATCCGTAAATTTCGATCAGGAGCAGAGGCACCGTGGCGCCCGCCACCGCGCCCAGAACATTCGCCAGGTAGAGAAAGCTGAACGAACGGTGGGCTTCTCGCTGAAAGCTCTTCTTGATGGCCAACATCGCCAGCGGAATCGTGGCCCCCATGCAAGCGCACCAGGGAATCAAGGTCAGGGCAATCCACGCACCGGAGAAAAGATAGTAGGACGAGGAGGCAGGAAATTGAAGCGCGCTCCAGCAGGTGTCTTCCCAGCGATAATTCGGCGGGCACCGCCAACGCGGAAATTCCGATCAGTAACTCAGCGAATGCATAGAGCCGCAGCGCGGGAATCCTTATTCGCTCCCCGTACCGCCGGATAGCGTAGCCAACTCCCCACGAGCCCAGTCCGAGCCCGGCCATGAACATGGAGAGCACGATAGAGACCAGCGCCGTGGTGACGCCGAACTGCGCCATAGACAGTCGAAGCCAGATAATTTCGTAGAGGATGCTGCAGAATCCAGAGACGAAGAAGAATAGGAAATACCAACCCATCAATTCGCCTCAGGAAGGTTTTCTTTGCGACCTTTGCGGCAGTTCTTTGCGTCCTTTGCGGTTAAGACTTTGACTTGATTTCAAAGCCTTAACCGCAAAGTGCGCAAAGATATCGCAAAGATCGCAGAGAAAACCTAAAACGCGTGCGGGAGACGCGTACTTACTCCGCTGCTTCTTTCTCGATTACCACTTTGAGGTGAGTAGTCACGTCCTTGTGCAGCTTGATCGGCACGGTGAATTCGCCCACGGTCTTGAGCGGCTCGTGGATCTGAATCTTCCGGCGGTCCACGTCAAAGCCCTTCTTGGCCAGCGCGTCCGCGATATCGCCGGAAGTGACTGATCCGAAGAGCTGATCGTTCTCGCCCGAGCGCCGGGTGAAAGAAACCGACACGCCTTCGAACTGCTTGGCCAAGCCTCAGCGCTGGTCTTCTCCTTGGCGGAACGGCGGACGGAGGCGGCCTTCATCTGCTCGACTACGGCCTTGTTGCCCTTCGTGGCCTGGATGGCGAGCTTGTGCGGCAGCAGGTAATTGCGTCCAAAACCTTCGGCAACTTTCACCACGTCGCCGCGTGAGCCCAGCTTGGGCACATCTTCTTTCAGAATGACTTCCATGGATAACTCCCTTAGAAATTCTTTTCGCCACGGATTCACGCGGATTTTCACGGATTAATCAAGAAATAGATCAATCCGTGAAGATCCGCGTAAATCCGTGGCCGATTTTTTTACGATGCCCGTCCAGCAAACGGCAGCAAAGCGATATTCCGCGCCTGCTTGATGGCCAGGGACAAACGCCGCTGGTGCGGCGTGCAGACTCCGGTCAAACGCCGCGGGACGATCTTGCCGCTCTCCGCCACGAACTGCGCCAGCAGCCGGACGTCCTTGTAATTGATGGCCTCAATTTTCTCCACGCAGAATTTGCAAACCTTCTTGCGCCGAAAATACTTGCGCCCACCTTCGCGCCCGCCACCCGGCCCGCCAGGACGCGGAGGACGCCGTTCCCGGTCTCCAAACGAAGGCCGGTCTCCGGACAGGCCGATCTCCACCCGCCGGACGCTCCGAACCAGAACTTGCTGGTTGTTGCTCTAATTTCGTCAGCCATGATGCTCCTTAAAATCAGTCGTCGGTCGTCAGTCGTCAGTAGTCAGCAAACGAGCCGTCAGCAACCTTGCTGAAGACTGACGACCGACGACTGACGACTGGGTTAAGCCGTGACCGCTGCCGGTTCTCCGCCGGCTTCTGTGACCGGGGCGGGCGGCGGGGTCTTGCGCTTGGCGTCGCGGATCGCCTTGATCTTGTCCAGACGCTTCTGCTCTTCATCGATGCGCACGGTGATGAACTTGATCACCGGTTCAGTGACGCGCAGGCGGCGCTCCAGTTCGTGAATCAGGCCGCCGCCACCCTCGACCGTCAGCAGGACGTAAATGCCGTCGTGAAACCTGCGGACCATGTAAGCCAGGCGGCGCTTGCCCATCTTCTCCACGCTCTTCACGTTTCCGCCCGAGGAAGTTACCGCAGTCTCAAGCGTCGAAATCAGCTTGTCCTGTTCTTCTTCCACCATGTCAGGGCGGACGATAAACATCAACTCATAAGTACGATTCATTTTCTCTCCATCTTCATCCGCTACGGATTCTCACGGGTCGAACTTAATCGATCAACGCAGATCAAATTCGAATCCGCGCTCATCCGTGTAAATCCGTGGCTACTTCTCTTCTGGCTCTGCCTTCCGGTTGAAGCGGTTCATGGCCGCAGCCGGACCTTCTTTCAAAATCACGCTTACCGCTTCAGCGGCGCTGTCCAGCACTTCATCCACTTTCTTCAGCTGCGACTTGCGAAATGGAGTCAGCACAAACTTCACGCCATCTGCAATCTTCCGCTCCGGCGAAACTCCCAGCCGGATGCGTAAAAACTCCTGCGTGCCCAGCGCCCCAATGATCGACTTCATGCCATTGTGGCCCGCCGAACTGCCCCGCTGCCGGATGCGGATCGCACCAAACGGCAAATCCAGTTCGTCGTAAATCACAATCAGGTCCGTCTCCGGCCTGATCTCATGCTTGGCCACCAGTTCACCAACCGACATGCCGCTCAGGTTCATGAAGGTCTCTGGCTTGGCCAGCAGGACCTGCTCGTCCGCGATGGTCGCCCGGGCCGTGAGCGCACGGCACTGGCGATTTCTCACTTCCACGCCGCAGTCGTTGGCGATGCGGTCGATAGTGAGGAATCCCAGATTGTGCGGCGTGAACTGGTATTCAATTCCCGGATTGCCCAACCCGACAATCAGTTTCACGCTGCGCTAATCCGCTTCACCCTACCGAGACCACGTAGGGACGGGCGCCCTCGCCCGTCCAGTCGAGCAAAGCTCGACAAATTCCGATCCGTACAAAAACCCCTGTCGAGCTTCGCTCGACCGGACGGGCGAGGGCGCCCGTCCCTACATGGTCTGTGCCTACTTCTTTTCTTTCTTCTCGGACTTCTCTGGCTTCTCGGCGGCTTCTCCCTCTTCGCCTTCGACATCCTGCTTGCCCTTCTTGATGACTTCGGGCTCGGCAGGGGCGGCAGCGGCGTCCGCGGCAACTGCATCCGCGGCCGGCGCCACTTCTTCCTTGACCGTGGTGATGTGGGCCACGGGCTGGTTCTCGTCGGTGATGAACGTGATCTTCTGGGAGTCGTGCGTCAGATCAGAGACGCGCAGAACTTTGCCGAACACCAGTTCGCTGACGTCCGCCTCAATGACGCTCGGAATGTCTCCGGGCAAGCACTCGATTTCCACTTCCCGCAGAATCTGCTCCATGATGCCGCCCTGCTGTTTCACTCCGGCAGCTTCGCCCTTGAGCACGATGGGCACGCTGACCGTGAGCTTCTGGTCCATGGCGATGCGCTTCAGGTCGATATGAAGCAGATGGCTCTTGATGGGCTCATATTGCCAGTCGACGATCATGGCTTTGGTGCTCTCGCCGCCTTCGACCGCGAGGTCAAAGATGGTGTTGTGTCCGGTCTTGGAATGCAGGATGCGCGTAACCTGGCGCGGATCGAGTGTCACCGGCAGAGAGTCCTTGCCGGCGCCGTAAAGTACCCCGGGGATCTTTCCGCCCATGCGTACTCGGCGAGCGACGTTCTTGTTGCCGGGAGTTCGCGGTTGCGCTTCTAAAACGTTGCTTTCAGTCGTTGCGGTTGCCATAAATTTAGATTCCTATAAAAACAATCTGCTGACGGACGTTTCTTCGTGAATCGACTGGATCGCGCGTCCGATCAAACCAGCGATAGTTAGCACCTTGATTTTCGGCTCCCGCGCAGCGGCTTCGCTCAGCGGGATGGTGTTGGTTACAACTACTTCAGTAATGCAGGACTTCGAAATATTTTCCACCGCCGGCCCCGATAACACCGGATGCGAAGCGCAAGCGTAAACCTGACTGGCCCCGTTTTCCATCAATGCCGCAGCGGTCTTAACCAGTGTTCCCGCCGTGTCAATCAAATCGTCGATCACCAGGCAAGTCCGACCATGGACATCGCCGATGACGTTCATGATTTCCGCCACGTTCATTTCCAGACGGCGTTTATCAACGATAGCCAGGGCCGAATCCATCTTCTTGGCAAAGAACCGGGCACGCTCCACGCCGCCCGCGTCCGGCGAAACCACCGTCAAGTTCGGTAAGTTCAGCCGTTTGAAGTAGTCGACCAACACCGGCGACGCGAACAGATGGTCGACCGGAATATTGAAAAAGCCCTGCAACTGTGGCGCGTGCAAATCCACGATCAAGGCCCGATCGGCGCCTGCGGTCGTCAACAGGTCGGCCACCAGTTTCGACGATATCGGCACCCGCGGCTTGTCCTTGCGATCCTGCCGTGCATAGCCGAAGTACGGAATCACCGAAGTGATGCGCCGGGCCGATGCCCGCTTGAGCGCATCGATCATCAACAGCAACTCCATCAGGTGCTCGTCCACCGGATGGCAAGTCGGCTGAAGCACGAACACATCCGCGCCGCGAACGTTCTCCTGAATCTGAACGTAAGCCTCGCCGTCGCTGAAGCGCGTGACCTGCGCCTGCCCTCGCGTCAAACCGAGAAACGCGCAGACTTCATCGCACAGCGATTCGTTGGCTGTGCCACAGAAGATCTTGAACTTATCGTCCACCCGGGAACGCTGAGGCTTGCGCTCAGGTTTCTCGTCGGCGTTCATCTGGGCCTTCTTTTCGGTCGCTGTCGCAAGAGTTGCCATAGAGTCAGCCTTTAGCCGTTAGCTCTTAGCCTTTAGCTCGAATCCACAGTTTCCGGCTCTCGATACCGCTAAGAGCTAAAAGCTAATGGCTAAGAGCTGTTTTTCTGGCTGGGCCGCTAGGATTCGAACCTAGACAAAGTGCTCCAAAGGCACTTGACCTACCATTAGTCGACGGCCCAGTAAATCAGTGTCAAGTTTCTGGTTTCTTGTTTCGGGTAAAACCTTGTGCCCCGCATTATCCTCTGGAAACTAGAAACCGGAAACTGGAAACTTTTTCCAATATTGCCGCCGCGTCAGGGTAGTGGTGACCGTCGCCGATACGCCGTCACGCTGCAACCTGGCCACTGCCTTCTGGCCCGCCGCCCGCGATCGAAACAGCCCATAAACCGCCGAACCTGAACCCGAAAGCGAGGCATAAAACGCCCCGGTTCGTTCGAGCACACTCTTGACCTCGCGCAATTCGGGATACTTCGGAAAGACGACCCGTTCAAAGTCGTTTTCTATCCCGGTACGGACAAGGTCGAGAAGCGAGGTCTCGGCCCGGCCCCTGCCTCTTTTCACAGGGACACCGGATAAAGGTTGACTACTCAGCCACGCAGAAAGCACGCGGCCGAACTCAACCATTCTATCGGAGGGTGGCAGAGGCGTCAATTTGGAACGATCCACGTAGGGGCGGACGCCCTCGTCCGCCCTAGCCGAGCGCAGCTCGGCAGACTCTTTGGCAGCGCCCCCAACGGCTGAAGCCGCCTGTTCTTTGCCGACGATTTCGGCACGACTAAAGTCGTGCCCTTCCCGTTCGTTCCTCGGGCGAGGGTGTCGCGATATCATCGCATCCCAATCCGCAAACGCTCCGGGCGTCGAAACCCCAATCTCCGGCGTCGCCACCACGCAGCAGACAGACGGCAAATCCGGCAGCGGATAAACCTCCTCCCCACGACCCACTCCCAGCACCGTTCCGCCCACCAGAAACAAGAGGCAAATCCGAGCCGACCTCGGCCGCAATACGCAGCCTCTCAGCTCCCGGCAGTTTCTTCTTCAACGCCCGTTCGAGCGCCAGCAACGTGGCCACTGCATTTCCCGATCCCGCGCCCAAGCCGCCCTGGACCGGCAAGCGCTTTTCGATAGTGATGGTGACGCGCCCTCGGGCTCGAAGCGCAGCCATGGCACGTTCCGCGATGCGATAACAGGTGTTGGTCTGGTCTTTGGGAACACGCGGATCGTCACAAAGAATCTCGATGCCGGTCCCGCGCCTAACCTGCACTCGAATGATGTCGTGCAGTGCAATCGTCTGATAGACCGTGCGCAGATCGTGGAAGCCGTCCGGCCGCAATCCGCCAATGGAAAGGCCGAGGTTGATCTTCGAGAAAGAACGGACCGTTACGGTCATGGCGTGATGATTTTAACCACAGAGGACACGGAGGACACAGAGGTTTGCGGGGTTTTTGTCCGTGCGATCCGCGCAAATCCGTGGCTCTTACGTTCGCCTTTTGTAGTAAATCGTGAACTCAAACCCGGGATTCGCCGGAAACAACTCCGCCACCTTCTTCAGCCGCTCCGCCATCTGCGCCGGCGCCAGCAGTGGGTAGTCGCGCTCTCGCAGATCGTAGTAGTCCACATCAATAAACAGCGACAACAAATAAATAGAGATGGCATCCGAAAAGCTGGCCGCGAAATATTCGTTCTTGTACTTCTCCGCATCCGGACCGCCATCCAACGCCAGCTTGCGCGATTCCCAGGCATCCAGCGAGGTCTCGCCCCGCGCTTTCGATCTGGACTTGCTTCCACACCAGTTCGGAGAAAGCCTGCGAGACGCCCACTCGCTCCACTACGGCGTGGCCAACGTTGATGTAGAACTCAAAGGCCACCGAGAACTTGTCGTCCATCAAGCGGGTAGAAATAAAAACGCACTGGGAATCGCCCAGATCGAGATTGCGATGGCAGACCGCGTTATCGCTCAGCGCCACGTCATAGCGATCGGCGATCACGGTGTCGTCCCCCTGGTTTACGGTCAGAGGGACAAAATAGTAAGCCTTGCGCTTGAGCGCGGCCGCAGCGGCGTCGGGCACGGCTGAGACCATGCGCTCCAAGTCGGCGTGCGGGACCGTGATTTCTCCGGAAGCGGCGTAACAGATTCCATTCGGAGCTTGCGAGACGGGGGTCAATCGAACGACCTCCGCCGGTGGGCGTGTAATCGGCGGTGCTGCCTGCGGCATGGATGTATTCTAGCGCACCGTGACCGAACTACCCGCTCCGGGCCAATTCGGGGGAGCTACAATCGTGAGTCATGCCGCCGGCTAAAGTCCCGTCCTCGCTGATTCGATGGCTCCTGGTCCCGTTGCGCGTGCTGCTGGTGACGTTCCTTCTGGCGTTGCTTTCGTTCGCGGTCTGCCTGTTCCTGGGAATTCTGGGACTTCTGATCAGCGCCGCGGTGCGCGGGGTCCATCCCAATATGACCATCGCATATCGTGAGATCGCCTTTCCGGCCGCCATCCTCGCGGGAGCGGCGGCGCTGGTCGTGGCAATCGTGATGGAGATCCGGAACCATCACCAGCAAGAAGTCGAAACCCGCTTTCCGATGTAATCGCCATGAACCACGTGGCGGCTTCGGGCGCTGCAGTGCTAACGTATCTCTTCATGATTGTCGGCACCGGGATCGACATTGCCGAGGTTCCTCGAATCGCGCAGGCCCTGGCCCGCCACGGCGACCGTTTCCTCCATCGCGTCTTTACCGAAGGCGAGATCCGCTATTGCGACTCGAAAGCCAATCGTGTGGAACGCTACGCTGCCCGCTTCGCCGCCAAGGAAGCCGGCATGAAAGCTCTCGGCACCGGATGGAACCATGGCGTGCGCTGGCGCGACATCGAAGTCTCGCGCCAACCGGGAGGCCGGCCCACGATCACTTTCCACGGAAAGGCAGCCGAGTTTGCCGCACGGCTGGGAGCGGCGCATGTGGCGCTTTCCCTCTCGCACACTTCCGAGCAGGCGATTGCGCAAGTGATCCTCGAATCTTGAAGCGGTACAGTTTACATACTCCAAAGAATTGTCATTCCGAAGCGCGATAGCGCGAGGAATCTGCTGTTTCGCTGCTGACAGCAAGTAGATTCCTCGCCGATAAATCTGGCTTCGGAATGACAGCGGATGCGGCGCCTTGAGCAACGCAACAACTCACCTCTGAGAATTGAGAGCACGAGTTGCCCCTCCTGTTCTGTTAGACTGGCCGCGTTTCCGGGCACTCTTTAGCAATGAGCGAGACATCCCTCCTGATCCCAGCAACCAACGCAGACCAGGCCCCGAATCGCGCGATGCTCTTCGGCATGGCGCTCTGCAGCTTTGCCGCCCTGCTGCTTGAACTGGCGCTGACCCGGCTGTTTTCCGTGGTGCTGTTCTATCACTTCGCATTTCTGGCAATTTCGATCGCCCTGCTTGGTCTCGGCGCCGGGGGCGTGTTCGCGCACTTGAGGAAGAGCCAACTGGCGCGCTTTGAGACCCGCGCACTTGTCTCCCGCCTCTGTTCGATCAATGCGTTGATTGTCCCGGTTGTGCTGGTGATCGTCCTGCGTATTCCAGTCTCCCTGGAAATTTCAAAAGCGAATTTTCTTAGACTTACGGCTATCTACCTGGCTTCGGCTGTTCCCTTCTTTATTACCGGACTGGAATTCTCTATCGTGTTCGCGCGCGAGGCACGGCACGTCTCACCCCTCTACGCCGCCGATCTGGCCGGGGGAGCGCTCGCCTGTCTGGCTATCGTTCCTTTGCTTAACTGGCTGGGTGGCCCGAACACCGTTTTCTTTACAGCCGTGTGCATGGCGTTGGCCGGAACGATCTGGGCGGTCGATTGCCGGGCGCGAAAATCGGCCGCCGGACGCGCATTATTCGTCCTGGTCCTGATTGCCCTTAACTACTCCGGCAAACTATTCGACATTGTGTACGCCAAGGGCGGGTTCCGCGACTCCGCCTGGGTCGAGTTCGCGCGCTGGAATGCCATCTCGCGCGTTGAAGTGGATAAGCAGGGCAATGGCAAGGCAATCGTGATCGATGCCGACGCGTCCACCTACCTGATGAACGTGGAACCCAAGCATTGGGAAGGCGTCTGGCAGCGAAATCTGATGTCAGCGCCGCCGGCGCTGGCCAATGTGCTGCGACCGCGCGGCGACTACGCCATTATCGGCCCGGGCGGCGGCGTGGACGTCTTGCGTGCGGTGGGCAGCGGCAGTCCCAGCGTTACGGGAATTGAAATCAATCCCATCATTGCCAACACCATCATGCGCGGCCGGTACGCAGACTATACTTTTCACCTTTATGAGCGGCCCGAGGTGCACATTCACGTCACCGATGGCCGTTCGTTTGTGCGCAATGCAAAGCAGCAGTTCGACGTCGTGCAAATGACGCTGGTGGACACCTGGGCTTCCACCGCGGCGGGCGCCTTTGCCCTCAGCGAAAACAGCCTGTACACGGTCGAAGCTTTCCGCGAATACTTCGAACACCTCAAGCCGGATGGGATGATTGCCATCACGCGCTGGGAATTTCAGCAACCTCGCGAGGCTCTGCGCGTGGTCTCGGTCGCCATGCAGGCTTTGCATGAGATGGGAGTAGCGAATCCGGCCGGCAACTTCATCGTGGTTTCCGAGGGACATCTGGACGCAGATGGAATTCCCGTCGTCGTACTGGCCAAACGCTCAGCCTTCACCGCCGATGAAGTCGGCCAGGTGCAGCAACACCTGGCATCGCATCACAGGTTGTTTCAGCTTTACGCTCCGGATCCGGCTGCGTCCGCGGTGAGCGGGCTTCAGGACCACTATTCCGCCAGCGCTGATTCGTTTACCCAGCTGATTCAGTCAAACGATCCGAAAAATTTCGCGGCGCGTTACCCATACGACGTGTCCCCGGTGACTGACAATGCTCCATTCTTCTTCTTTACTCTGAAGCCCGGACAGCTCCTCCACCCTAAGTCGCTGATGCAAGGCATCGACTGGAAAGTTAATCTGGGAGTGGCCGTTTTGGGAATGGTGCTGGCGATTTCGCTGCTGGCCGTGCTCGTGTTCCTGGTTCTTCCCCTGGCGCGAGGGGGTAGAGGCCGGCAACCGCGTCCGATGCGCCTGCTCTACTTCATTGCGGTCGGGTTGGGATACATCCTGGTTGAGATCGCTTTCATCCAGCGCTTCGTGCTGTTCCTGGGTCATCCGGTGTACGCGTTGACCGTCGTGGTATTCCTGCTTCTGCTGTCGAGCGGCGCAGGCAGCATGGTTTCCCGGTGGTGGCTGCCGGACACCCGGCGGGTCTGGCTGCCCCTGTTGCTAATTGCCGCCGCCTTGCTGGTCTATGTTGCCGTACTGCCTGGCCTGCTGGAACGACTAGTTGGCTTGCCCTTCATCCTGAAGCTCCTGGTTAGCGCAGGACTGCTGGTCCCGTTGGGCTTCGCCATGGGCATGCCGTTTCCTACCGGACTGCGTGCACTCGCGGGAGGTGGTACGAATGAGCTGCCCGTGCCGCCAGCCGACGACAGCGGCGGAAATCTGGTGGAATGGGCCTGGGCGATGAATGCGGCATCGAGCGTCCTGGGGTCGGTCTTGGCCATCATCATCGCCATCCAGTTGGGATTGAATGTCACACTGGCAACCGGAGCCGCAGCCTACGTAGTCGCTCTCCTGCTGACTACAACGCTTCGCCCCCGGCAAATATAGGGCGATGCAGAAATCACCACGAACCACGTAGACGCAGGTGTCCCACCTGCTCAGTCGAGCGGCGCTCGACAGGCCTTGCTGGAAAATCTGACGGAGCTTCGCTCTCTGTAGGACAACCGAGGGCAACTACCCCAAGTCGTCCATGGTTCGCGTCTACATTTACTCCGCAACACAGAACTTGTGGTCTGCTATGATTCTCGGCTAACAGTGGAATAACCTTTGCTCGGGAGAATGCGTGCCTAGCCAGAAGCAGTTGAAGTGGTCTCAACTGAAGGTGGGGCTCACGGTGCTGGCGGCCACGGTCACGCTTGGCCTGCTGATTTTCCTGATGAGTGGTACCGGCGGTCTGTTCACTTCCAAAATCCAGCTGAAATCCTATTTCGATAACGCCAACGGCTTGCGCGAGGGCGCGCCCGTACGCTTGGCGGGAGTGGACATCGGCAACGTAACCAATATCCTGGTCGTGCGGGACCGGACAAAGCAACTCACTCCCGTTGAAGTCACGATGAAAGTGAGCACGCGCTATCTCTTCAGCTTGCGCAAAGATTCGCTTACACTGCTTTCCACTGCGGGTGTGCTAGGCGAAACTTACATCGACATCGATAGCTCGCAATCCAAGGGGCCTCAGGCGCAGGATGGGGACGTACTGCCCAGCCGCGAGGTTCCCGACTTCAGCGACATGGTGCGTTCCGGCCAGGGCACGCTGCAGAACATGGACGCGCTGCTGAAACGCCTGGACCGCATCGTCGCCTTCGTTGAAAGCGGCCAGGGCTCCGTCGGAAAATTGTTGTACGATCCCACGCTCTACGACCGGCTGAACGGGACCGTGAATGAATTCCAGGGACTGGTCAACCAGGTGGCCCAGGGTAAAGGCACGCTGGGCAAACTGTTTTCCAACGAGGAGTTGTACCAAAAAGCAAACGCGACCGTGGACAAGCTGAACGTGGTGATTGATGAGATCAATGCCGGCAAAGGCAGCGCCGGGAAATTTCTTAAAGATCCAGCACTCTACGACAATGCCAACGCTACCATCGCCAACGCGAAGAAGCTTACAGACGATATAAACGCCGGCAAAGGCCCCATCGGCATGCTGGCGAAGGACGAAGAATTTGCCCGCAAGCTGAAAGACACGATGGACAAGCTCTCCGCGATCTCCGATCGTCTGGAAGCCGGCGAAGGCTCAGCCGGCAAACTGCTGCGCGATCCCTCTCTCTATAACAACGCCGACCAGATGCTGGTCGAGACCCGGACCCTGGTCAAAAATATCCGGGAGAATCCCAAGAAGTATCTGACCATCCACTTCAAAGTCTTCTAATTACCACGCACAAACGTGGCTGATGGTGGCTTTCTGCACGAGCGGGACGCTCGCGCCTACACCGTCCTGGTAGCTTCCGCCTGTTCGTGGGCATGATAACTGGAACGCACCAGCGGTCCGGACTCGACATGACGGAATCCGCAACGCAGCGCTTCCTGTTTCAGATAGACAAACTCATCCGGCGTGTAGAAGCGGGAAATAGGAAGATGATCGCGTGAAGGCCGCAAGTACTGTCCGACGGTAAGAATATCCACGCCTCGCGAACCGAGGTCACGAAAGACTTCCACCAGTTCGTCCACGGTTTCCCCAAGACCGACCATTACGCCGGATTTAGTCACGGTCGCGGGCGCGAATGCCTTTGCATTCTCCAACAGGCGCAGGGTGCGCTCGTATCGTGCACCGGAGCGAACTGAGCGATAGAGCCGCGGCACCGTCTCAGTGTTGTGATTCAACACGTCGGGCTGCGCATCGAGAACGATCTTCAATGCTTCATCGAGGCCCTGGAAATCGGGGATGAGAACTTCCACCCGGCAATCCGGGACCAGCTCGCGAATCTGCCGGATCGTCTCGGCAAATATGCGCGCGCCGCCCAGGTTGTCGTCGTCGCGATTCACGCTGGTGACCACAGTGTGCTTTAGACCGAGCGTGGCAACCGCTTCGGCCACACGCCGTGGCTCGTCCCACTCGATGGGGCCGGGCTTGCCTTTAGGCACAGCGCAAAAGCCACAACGCCGGGTGCAGATATCGCCCAGCAGCATGAAAGTCGCAGTGCGATGGTTCCAGCACTCGCCGATGTTGGGACACTGCGCCGACTCGCACACGGTGTGCAGTCCCAAACCGCGGGCTAGCTTCTTCAGATTGTGAAAGTTTTCTCCAACGGGTGCCTTGGCTCTAAGCCAATCCGGCTTGGGCTGCCGGACAGGAGGGTTGAGTTCGATCTGCACGAGCTGGGAACTGGCTGCCATCGTCTGGCTATGATTTTACATGCCGCGGCAGAGATTCCCCAAAACACGCTGTCATCCTGAGGAAGCGAAGCCCTTCGCTGCGCGAAGGGCTTCCGACGAAGGACCTGTGCATTGCGACGACATGAGCACAAGCCCTGCCCGATCGGCACGTACGTCTTCACGCTGGATTTGAGCAGAGACTCTACGGAGGGTAGCGAGGAATGCAGAGGTCCTTCGCTTGCTTTCGTCCCGCTTCGCGGGACGAAAGACTACGCTCAGGATGACAGACTTGCGGACCGAAAGTGGCCTCCCTAGTTCTCCAGATACGCCTCGATCCACTCCTTGATGCGCAGGCGGCGTTCATCTTTGCTGTCGAATCGAACGCCAAAAGTCTTGTCCGGCTTGCGCCAGCTGACGTGGGCCCGCACCCAGATGCGCGGCAAAGTCAACAGGGCAAACGAAACCTCCAACTCCATCCCGATCGATACTTCCTCGGGGCTCTTTACCGACATCCCGCCGGTGCTGATCTCCTTGCTGGTGGCCGTGAAGCGCCGGTTGTCAGCCGTCACCATGGCGATTTCGGTGATGATCGGAATGCGAATGTAGCGGCGAAATTCGTGCAGCACCAGCATCTGCGTGGCCCGCACCAGTTTGAGTGCCGCCTGACGCTCCAGCGGCTCGTGGAACACGGCATTGACGCCGTACTTGGAAAACTTCATCGCCTCCTGGGCACTGCCTCCCAGTCCATAGAGCACCATGCGATTGTTGGACGCCGACGTGCGCACCGATTCCATCACCGGCACCGCTTCGGGCGCCAGGTGCACTACGCAGGCTTCCAGCTTTTCGCGCTGCAACCGTTCCCGTACATTTCCCGTCAGCACTACGGCTTCAATTCCAAATTGCTTGAAGCAGTCCGCCAGCAAAGCACGGGCAGGCTCCTTGATATCTATGAGGGCGACCCGGGCGGCGTTTTTTCTGCTGCGAGGAAGAGGTGGCGCGAGAACGATTCCGGACGATTTTTCCATGGTGTTTGGGGAATGCATGAAACACCATTCTCGCCCCCCTGTCGCCGCTTGGCAAAGGGATAGAAGGACAATATGCAGGTACCAAGGTGTCATTACCGGGAATGGACCGGCGATGGCCCATTTTGGCTTGCAAATCCATGTTTTTAGAGGGGTTAAGTTAACGTTATGTCGCCGGTTTATGAGAGGGATTTAAGCCGGACTGTCCAGTCAGAAACGGCCCCCCAGCTCTCTCGCCAGGGCTTATTCCGCTTCTGGAATCTCACCGGGAGCAGTGTAGATGTTCAGGCCCAGACTACGGCCGACTCGCACCATTTCATCGGCCCCGGCCGAGGGGCCTCCTACTCGCAGGACGGCGTCACATTTCTCCAGAAGTCGAACCGCGATGGGATGGAACACCTCAGTTGAAGGCCTCGTCGCCGATCTTCCTCGACCCAGCCAGTTCAACCAGCGGGAGCGCCAGCCACTCACCCAGAATTGGGATGTGCCCGGCCCGGAAAATGGGCAGTGCATGGGACTCCATCTCCTGCACGTTCTTCTTGATTAACGCGGGATCGTCATTCGTGCCCGAGCGATAGGGACCGGCAACCAGAATCATCATCGGCTTGCCTGGCTTCGGTTTCACAGATGCTCGCCTGTGCTGAGTGGATTGACGTTACTCTTGCCAGCGCCGGAATAATAGAGCGCCGTTGGTCCCGCCGAATCCGAATGAATTCGACATCGCGTATTCAACATCAGCCTTGCGCGCGTGGTTGGGAACGTAATCCAGATCGCAGTCGGGCTCGGGATTTTCCAGATTGATGGTAGGGGGAAGAATCTGATCGCGCAACGCCAGCAGGGTAATGCCAGCTTCGAGTCCCCCGGCTCCGCCGAGTAGATGTCCAGTCATGGACTTGGTCGAACTCACTGCCAGCTTGTAGGCATGCTCGCCGAAGGCCCGCTTGATGGCGACCGTTTCAAGCTTGTCCCCGATATCGGTCGAGGTACCGTGCGCGTTGATGTACTGGACCTGCTCGGGCAGCACCTTGGCATCGCGCAGCGTGTTCGTCATGACTCGGTAAGCGCCGTCGCCATTCTCGGCTGGCTGGGTAATGTGGAAGGCGTCGCCGCTCATGCCGTAGCCCATGATTTCAGCCATGATACGGGCCCCGCGGCGGCGGGCAAATTCCAACTCTTCCAGCACCAGAATGCCGGCACCCTCGCCAATCACAAATCCGTCGCGCCCCGAGTCCCAGGGACGGCTGGCCTTTTCGGGATCATCATTCCGGGTCGAAAGCGCGCGCATCGCCGCGAAACCACCCACTCCCATCGGAGTGATCGCTGCTTCGGTTCCACCGGCGATCATGACGTCCGCATCGCAGCGCGAGATGATCTTGTAGGCGTCTCCAATGGAGTGGGCACTGGAGGTGCACGCCGTGCATGTTGCCTCGTTCGGCCCGCGGGCGTGATAGCGAATGCTGACATGGCCCGCCGCCAGGTTGACGATCGCGGCCGGAATGAAAAATGGAGAGATCTTGCGTGGCCCGCCACTCAACAGGCTGATGTGTTCGCGCTCGATGACGTCGAATCCGCCGATGCCAGATCCGATGTGCACGCCGACGCGTTCGGAAGTCTCCGGCGTGACCTCGCAGGCCCGAAGCCTTCATGGCCTCATCCGCAGCCGCCAGGGCCAGGTGGATGAAGCGTCCCATCTTCTTCAGTTCTTTTTTCTCGATGAATTGCAGAGGATCGAAATTTTTTACTTCAGCAGCAATCTGGCAGGCAAACTTCGGCAGATCTTCTTCTTTAAATGCACCAGTCTTAATCGCTTCGGAGATGCGGGCCACTCCACTTTTTCCCGCGAGCAGGTTCTTCCACACTTCGTCCGTGGTGTTGCCCACTCCACAAATCAGGCCGATTCCGGTGACTACAACCCTTCGTCCCAACTACTTCCCGCCTTTCGCGTGCTTGCCGATGTAATCAACGGCGTCCTGCACGGTGCGGATTTTTTCCGCGTCCTCATCGGGGATTTCGATCTCGAAGGCTTCTTCGAAGGCCATCACCAGTTCCACGGTATCCAGCGAGTCGGCGCCCAGGTCGTCCACGAAGGACGCGTTCGAGGTGACTTCGCCCTCGTCCACACCCAGCTGTTCCACGATGATCTGTTTCACTTTGTCGTCAACGGCTGCCATTGTTTGTCCTCGCGTGAATCGCCAATAGCTCCGCCGCTAATGTCATGCTGAGCGGAGCCGGTTCATTCGCTTGCGAATGAAGTCGAAGGACCCCTAGCAGCGTGACCGCGGCTGACAGAAAGTAAGGCGCTTACTTGCCCACTTTGGCGTGCTTATCGATATAGCCAATGGCATCCTGCACGGTGCGGAGCTTCTCCGCATCCTCGTCCGGGATCTCCACTCCGAAGTGCTCTTCAAGAGCCATGACCAGCTCGACTTGATCGAGTGAATCCGCGCCCAGATCATCCACGAACGACGCGCTGGGTGTAACTTCGTTTTCATCCACGCCCAACTGCTCGGAGATGATCTGTTTCACTTTCTCCACAATCTCTTTTTTCTCTTCAGCAGCCATATGAATCCCACCTCCTGGAAGTTTAAAGGGAACGAGTAGTGTACTGGCCTCTGCGAATTGCTGTAAAGCCCGCGAAGCAAGCTAAAGAAGATGCTACTGCGCTCGCTGCTGGCGGTCAACGCAGCCGGTGCGATTCCCGTGTCATCCTGAGCGGAGCATTTGTGTTCGCTTGCGAACACAGATGCGGAGTCGAAGGACCCCTATAAGCTCAACGATACTTGGGAATGGGATTTTGACCTGCGTCACAGACCACGGCTGCCCGGACGTGGCCTGTGGCGCTTATAGGGGTCCCTTCGACTGCGCAGCTGCTCCGCTGCAGCGATGCAGCCACTCACGCCAGGATGAACGGCTACTTAGCGGAATACCGGTCCCGCAGCACCGTCTGCCGGCTGGTCATCGGAACCTGACGTCCGGCAATGAAAATTCGTTTCACATCCGTCTTGACGTCCAGCGGATCCCCATCGGCGACCACCACGTTGGCAGTCTTTCCCACATCGAGCGAGCCCAACTGATCCGCCACTCCCCATATTTCCGCCGCATTTAGGGTGATGGCCTTGAGCGCTTCGTCATGCGGAAGCCCGAACGCTGTGGCATAGCCAGCCGCATAGGGCAGGTTGCGTACAGCGTGAGCATCGTAAGACGCGAAGGCAATCTTCACTCCGCGCTTGTACAACTCGCCGGGCAGCTTGTAGACCGCATCGTAGCGCTCATAGTTCTTGGGACTCTCGTAGATGGGCCCAACGATGACGGGAACTTTCAGACTGGCGACGTAATCGAGCACAGGCTGCGAGTGGCTGACGTGATTAAGCACAAACGTCAACTTGAACTGCCGGGCCAATCCGACGGCTGTTTCCAGATCGCTGGGTTCCTGGGCCGCCAGCACGATCGGCTTCTTGCCCTGCAGGTAAGGCAGCAATGCTTCCAGCTTAAGATCGCGCTTCGGCGGCCGATGGTGGGCTCTTCTTATCGTCAGGCTTCGCGGACGTGTCAGCCTTTTTCTTTTCGTAATCAGACCAGCGCTCTGAATAGTCTTGAGCATCCATGAAAGCCTGCCGGAGTTGAGCTGCCAGACCCATGCGGGTCTGCGGAAACTTTCTCTTCTCCCAGGACTCGTTACGCCTCTGCTCGCCGGTGAAATTAAGCGGCATGGCGATGTCGCGCACCAGGAGCATCTCGTTCGCCGACCTGCCGTCGAGTTGCACGAAGACGTCCTGGCCGGGCAAAGTGTCCTGGTTTTGGGGCGCCACGATGGCGTTGGTAATCCCGTTCAGGCGCGCCACAGGAATCAATTCCGATTCGGCATGGAAGGCGTCATACACGTGCATGTGGGGCATGATCTCATCGCTGGTCTCGATCAGATCGTTGGTGCTGCCCTCCGCGGAAATCTCGGTGAGGCCAAGATAGCTTTCGGAATCGATAAGCCCGGGATACACGGTCATACCTGTCACGTCGATGACTTCGGCATCTTTAGGAATCTTCGCCGAGCCGGCCGCACCGACAACGGATATCTTGCCCCCGGACATCACCAGCACGCCGTTTTCA
This sequence comes from Terriglobia bacterium, assembly GCA_963812835.1. Lineage (GTDB taxonomy): Bacteria > Acidobacteriota > Terriglobia > Terriglobales > Acidobacteriaceae > JAIQFF01. Next base: position 812,452 of record CAWEWN010000002.1, on the reverse strand, counting down.
ATTGCACCGTGCGAAACCGTGAGCAGTTTTCCGCCCTTAAGCACAAGGGTTTTCTGCTGCGCCGAGGCTGGTCCGAACGAAAGCCAAACAGAAAGAACCAGAAGCAGTTGGCCAACGACCAACGACCAACGGCCGATCGCCCCTGACGACTGACGACCGACGACTGACGACTGCCTCATTCTCCCTCCCTGTAGTGCGGCATACCGAAGCCCGGCAGCGAGCGGTCGAAATATATGTCGCCATCAATCAGCACTTTGTCCGGCACACCGAAACTGGAGAGCGGGTAGCCGTTCCAGAGCACCAGGTCAGCGTCCTTCCCCACGTCGATCGATCCCACACGATCGTCAACGCCGATGATCCATGCCGGATTGATCGTGATCATCTTTAAGGCCTCTTCTTCGGTAGCGCCGCCGTAGCGCATGGTCTTGGCGGCTTCCTGGTTCAGGCGGCGGGTAAAATCTTCGGAGTCACTCTTGATCGCGACGCGCACACCTTTGCGCATCGAGATCACCGCGTTCCACGGAATCGCATCCCAGGCCTCCTGCTTGTAGCCCCACCAGTCAGAGAAGGTGGCAATGGCCACACCCTGAGCCGCGAGATCATCCGCGACTTTATAAGCCTCGAGCGCATGATGAAAGGCGCGAACCTTGTAGCCGAATTCTTTCGCCATGGCCATTTCGGTCAGCAGTTCGTCCGCGCGATAGCAATGTATCTGCACCAGCAACTTGCCGCGCAAAACATCCGCCAGCGCTTCGAGCTTCAGATCGTGTTTGGGAGACTTGGCATCCTTGTCGCCGCGTTTGACTTTCGCGTCGTACTCGTCCCATTCGCGCATGTAGTCCTGCGCCTCGACCAGGGCAGCGCGCTGCACCGCGAAATTTCCCATGCGCGTCGAAGGCAACTGGTCTCTGCCGCCATACACTCGCTTGGGATTTTCGCCGCTGGCAAATTTGATGGAACGCGGCGCGCCGGGAAACAACATCGCATCCCGATTCGCTCCATACTTGTGCTTGATCACAATCGCCTGGCCGCCAATCATGTTGGCCGACCCATGCAGCAGCAGCGACGTGGTGACGCCGCCAGCCAGGCCGCGATAGATCGCCTTGTCCTGATAATCGAAGGCGTCCATCATCATCATCTGGGGCGTCACCGGACTGGTGGCTTCGTTGACGTCATCGTCCAGCGCGATGTGCGAGTGGGAGTCGATGATGCCGGGCGTGACGTACTTACCGCCGGCGTCAATCACCGTGGCGCTTGATGGAGCGCTCACGTCTTTTCCGACGGCAGCGATTTTGCCGTCCTTGACGTAGACGCTGCCATTCTGGATATTGCCGTGTGTGACCGTCATGACGACGGCGTTCTTGATCAGGACTTCATTGTGGGAAGATGGTCCGGCGGGTTGCTGTGCCGGCGAACGAAATGACATTAGTACGACAGCTGCGACTGAAAATAATTTAATGGCCTTGCGCCTCATGGCTACTCCCTGCTTTCTGGAGACAGCCTCGGGATTCTAAGAGGCGGTGCGCAAGACGTCAATCAAAGTCAGGAATTGGACAGGTGATCAGTTTGGACCGATCCCCATCAGCTCCAGACGCAACGGGCTGTCATCCTGAGCGCAGTCTTTCGTCCCGCAGAGCGGGGCGAAAGCAAGCGAAGGACCTCTGCATTTCGCATGCAGCATTCCAGACTGGTTGTCCCCACGTGTTCTGAAATGGTGCATGCAGAGATGCATAGGTCCTTCGTCGGGACCCTTCGCGCAGCGAAGGGGTCCACTTCCTCAGGATGACAGCGATGTGACGGGCGGGGCACCCGTCCTCATTTCAATACGCATATCATGAGTCTTAACAGGAGCAACAAAACGTTATGCGCGCTGTGGTCCAGAGAGTGTCGCGGGCTCAGGTACGCATCGGCGACGAGGTTGCCGGTAACATCGGACCGGGACTGCTGGTTCTCCTCGGCGTCAGCAACCAGGACACTTCGGCCGACGCAGATTACCTAGCCGAGAAAATCGTCGGCCTCCGCATTTTTGAGGACGCGCAGGGAAAAATGAATTTGGGTTTGCGCGAGGCGGGCGGCAGCGTGCTGGTGGTTTCCCAGTTCACTCTCTACGGCGACGTGCGGCGAGGCAAGCGTCCATCCTTCGATGCCGCCGCTCCTCCGGAGAAGGCGCGCACGCTCTACGAACATTTTGTGGAGCGCATCCGCGCCGCGGGACTGCGCTGCGAAACCGGGCGGTTTCAGGAAATGATGCAGGTGGAACTAGTCAACGACGGACCCGTGACTATCCTGCTGGATTCATCGAAAGCTTTCTAGAAAACGCCTCTGCCCCGGTTTTTCCAGGTTGTACGCCTTCCAGGATTTCGAGCACCTCACCCCAATTGTTGGCCCGTAGATGTCCGGTTTCCGAGACATTGTGCGGGGCTGTAAACAAAATTCCCGTGCCCCGGAAGTTCTTAAAATGCCGCGACCGGTCGTCAATCAGAACGTCGGCGTTGATGATGCCTTTGTCCCCGCAAAACACGATCCGGCTGGGGGGAATAAAAGGGAAGTGCGTTTCCAGCCAGGCAAATTTATCGGCAAACGAGTTCGGGACTTCCATCGCGGCGCTGGTGATAAAGATGTCGTGCTTTCGGGAAAGTTCCTGCAGCGCTTCCCGGCTGCCAGGAATGAGCGCAACGTCGGCAAAAAATCCATCGGCGTGGGGAATCGCACTGAACTCTTCGCGCCGCTCAACTGGAATCAGTGCGCCCAGGCCCCGGTCTGCGACCAACTCCGGCGTGAGGTTCGTGCCTGCACTCCGGTTGTAGTGGTGCAGATGCTTTCCGAACGCGTCGGCGATCACTTCGTCCATGTCCACAGCAATTCGCAGTCTCCGGTTTCCTGTATCCAGCTTTCTCTTGGGTGGATTGGCTTTCAGCACAATCGATACGAACACGAGCACTCCGCTGAGCGCATTCGCCCACACGACTGCTGTCGCGTGCACTCGGACCCCGTAAACCAGCCAAAGCAGCACACCCGTCAGATAAAGAAACAGCATGGGGTAGGACAGGTCTTTGCCGCCCTGCTTTCGCAACTTCACAATCTGCGGAACAAAGGCCACCGTAGTGCAGAAAGCCGCCACAATGCCTATATAGGCAGTTATCGACATACTCATACCTCTCCGTTCAGCTTCTAGTTTCTAGCCGATGATTAGAAGCCAGAGGCTAGGAGTTAGAAGCTCTTTGTATAGTAAATCGCCCAAATGCCTGATTCGTCCAATGAAATGTTATGAAGCCTGTGATAACTTCAGTTTATGGCGCTCGAAACACAGGAATTGTCCTCGTTCGCCGTACTCGCCGAACAACTGCACTTCGGCAGGGCGGCAGCGCGTCTCCACATTTCCCAGCCGGCTTTGAGCAAGCGCATACGGAGTCTGGAAGACAAGGTCGGCGGGCCATTGCTTGTCCGCAACCGGCGCGGGGTTGCGCTTACCGGGGCGGGGTCAATGTTCTACAAAGAAGCACGGCGAATCATGCGCGATGTCGAGGTGGCGTTCGATGCGGTGCGCGGGGCGACCAGCGGCCAACTGGGAAAACTGCGGCTCGGCGTGGGCATGTCCACGGTGCACAGTCTGGTTCCCCGCGCCCTGCTGAAGTTTCGCGAAAACTCTCCCGGAGTCGAAATCGAGATCGCCGACATGTCCACGCTCAGCCAGGTCGAAGCCCTTATCGCCGGGCGGCTCGATGTCGGTTTCGTGCGTTTGCCTGTGAAGCATCCCCTGGTCGCCGTGCGCAAGGTGCTGACCGAACGCCTTACGATCGCTACTTCTGAGAAGTTCGCGGGGCCGTTGACCATGAAAGGCATTCAGGAGCAGCCTTTCATTCTCATCGATCGCGGAGTGTCTGCCACCTATCACGATCACTGCATCAGCTTGTGCGACCGCTCCGGATTCACACCGAGAATTGTCTACGAGCCAAATGACATGTTCACAATTCTTAACCTGGTCAGCGCCGGCATCGGAGTGTCGCTCGTACCCCGGGCGGCGCGGGCGATGCATGTGGGTGGAGTAAAGTTTGCGCCCGTCCACAGCAGCTATGCGGAATGGGACATCGGAATGGCCTGGAACAAGAAACTGGAATCAGAAATTATCCGGAAGTTTGCAGAGGCGTTATCGGTGTAAAAGGACAGCTTTACAAGCCACGTGGGGATGGTTGCAGAAAACCGCCTAGCTCGCCAGGTCTGCAATCCGCACCGCGTCCACGCACGCCCGGACGTCGTGAGTGCGAATGATGTGGGCGCCCTTCATGATGGCCACCGTTTCCGCGGCCAGAGTTCCGAAAAGCCGGTCGGTAACCTTGGCGTCAGTTCCATTGTGCGCGAGGGCGCGGCCAATGAAAGATTTTCGCGACACGCCCACCAGCAGCGGGAAGCGCAGCTCATGAAATTCTTCCAGCCGTCTGAGCAAGGGATAATTTTCCTCGCGATTCTTGCCGAAACCGAACCCGGGATCGACTACCATGCGCTCGCGCTTCATGCCCGCAATCACGGCAGTGTCGGAGCGTTCCCGCAACTCGCGTTTCACCACCGATCACCACGTCCGATAACGGCGGCAGGGTCTTCCATTCCTGTGGGACGTCCGCGCATGTGCATCATCACCGCGCCGCATTTCAATTCGGCCAGCGTCTTTCGCATTTGCGGGTCCCAAAGAAATCCGCTGACATCGTTCACGATCTCCGCTCCGGCTTTCACGGCGGCACGCGCGACGCCAGCCTTGTAGGTATCCACCGAGACAATCGCCTGGGGATTCTTCTGCTTGATCGCCGAAATTACCGGGATCACCCGCTCGAGTTCTTCCTTCTCCGTCACTGCGTCGCCCGTGGACACGACGTTCGCCCCCGGGCGCGTGGACTCTCCACCCACGTCAACGATGTCAGCGCCGTCGTGCAGCAGTTTCAGCGCGTACTCGACGGCGCGATCGCGATCGAAATTGACGCCGCCGTCGGAAAATGAGTCCGGAGTGACGTTGACCACGCCCATGATCAGGGTGCGCTTTCCCAACTGCACCGCACGGGACCCAATCTGCCACTCGAACACGGGACGCATGCATGCGATTCTAAACCCTAGATGTGTGGGGCGGACACTCTTGTCCGCCGCCTTTGACTTTGATTTTGACTTGAAAGTCGGCCCAAGACTCAGGCCGGCAAAGTCAACGTCAAAAGCGGCGGACAGGAGTGTCCGCCCCACACTTGCACCTACCATTCCAGCATCATCTCCGATGTACAATTCACCTACGATGCGCCGCACGCGCCTGTTTCCGCAGATCGCGCTGTGCCTGTTGCTATGCACGCAACTGCACGCCGCCTCGCGCAAGCCGCTCGACAAACGGGTTGCCGCAATCCTCGAGTCGGCAGAACTCGCCCGCGGGTTCTGGGGTATCGAAGTAGTTTCACTCTCGACCGGCAAAGTGCTTTACACGCACGATGCGGATAAGCTCTTCACTCCCGCCTCCAACACCAAGCTATTCACAACCGCAGCGGCGATAGCCCTGATCGGTCCGGCCTATACATTTCAAACCACGGTCGAAACCAACGGCACTCTTGACACCCACGGCCGCCTCACCGGAGACCTGGTGCTGGTGGGGCGCGGCGATCCCAATCTTTCCGGCCGCGAACTGCCCTACGCTCTGCACACCGAGCGCAACGATCATCCCATTCGCGTGCTGGAGCAGTTGGCGGACACGCTGGCACAAAAAGGCGTCAAGTATGTGGACGGTGACATCATCGCCGACGATTCTTACTTCGCTTTTGAGCGTTACGGCGAAGGTTGGAGCCAGGATGACCTGGTGTGGGCTGACGGCGCTCCGGTTTCCGCACTCACCATCAACGACAACGTAATTTTCGTAAACATACTGCCCGCCGATCGCGCCGGCGACCGAGCCTTCGTAAGCATTACGCCTTTTGCCGGCTACTATCGCATTGACAATCGCATCATGACCACGCCCGCTGGGCACTGGCCGGAAAATATTCATCAACCGCGAACCCGGCGCCACGGTGCTTACCCTTTGGGGAAATATGCCGCTGGGCGATGCCGGCGCAAATGAAGCCCTCGCCATTGAGGATCCGGCGGAGTTTGCCGCGGAACTGTTTCGCGAGCTGTTGGAAGTGCGCGGCATCGCAGTCTACGGCAAGCAGAAAACCAGGCACACCGAACTATCCAGCCTCTCGGTTTTTACGGTAACGGCTTCCGCGGCTACACGAGGGGGGGACGAAACCTCACGTGCGTTTCAGAACCAGCCGCTGGTACTGGCCAGCTATCAGTCCAAGCCCTTGATTGAGGATGTGCGAGTCATCAACAAAGTCAGCCAGAATCTGCATGCGGAAATTCTGCTTCGCCTGCTGGGCCGCGAAAAAGGCACTGCCGGGACAGTCGAAGGCGGCCTCGAGGTGCTGCGGGGATTCCTGAACCAGGCCGGGATCACAGGAGATCAATATGCTCTCTATGATGGCTCCGGTCTCTCCCGGCAAAACCTGGTAACGCCGCACGCAGTAGTCCAGTTGTTGCGCTACGCCGACTCTCAGCCCTGGGGCGCCAGCTTTCGCGATACCTTGCCCCTGTCCGGTACAGACGGCTCACTCTCCAATCGTTTTAAAGACGTGGATATACAAGGACGCATCCACGCAAAGACCGGTTCGCTCGGCGGAGTCAAAACGCTCTCCGGATACGCAACCACGAATCATGGAGACCGGGTCGCATTTTCCATCCTGTCGAACAATTTCAATCTGCCCGACAAACGTATCAATGAAACCATCGACAACCTCGTCGCCGAAATCCTGAACGACGACAAACCCAGGAAGTGAACGGTTGGTGTGGGGCGGACACTCTTGTCCGCCGCTTTTGGTTTTGGTTTTGATTTTGCTTTTGGATTAGACCAATCAAATTCAACAGCGGCGGACAAGAGTGTCCGCCCCACACCAGGCTAGCGTTTCGGCGCCCGCTTGGCGTGCTTGCTGCGTGCGCTGCGGGCAGGCCCCGTGCCGGTGGGCGGCTTACGCATGCCATCCAGCAGGTCTTTCAGAACAACAGCGTTATTGTGCTGCTCATTTTTGGAGGCGAACAGCAGCGTAAGGTTTTTCTTCCTGCCGGCAAGCCGGTAAAGTTCCTCGAGAGCTCCCGCTGCCGCCGGCGCCGCTAGTTCCTTGAGATAGCGTTTGCGGAAAACCAGCCAGCTTTCGGGACGGGCATGAAACCAATGGCGCAGTTCGTCCGAGGGGGCAAGATCGCGCAACCATGCGTCCAGCGCGACCCGGTTCTTGCTGAGTCCGCGCGGCCACAGGCGGTCCACCAGAACGCGATAGCCATCGCTGCGAGCGGGCTTCTCGTAGACTCGTTTGACGGTAACGGGTTTGCCGGCGGCTGGCATGGAGAGTGCTCTGCTATTGTACTTCGGCGCGGAAACCAGCAATTAGCAACTGGCACAAAGCATAGGCCTTGACCAAGTGCTAATTGCCAACTGCTGTTTCGAGGCACGGATGGAACCATTTCGTCACTCTGCCAATCATCGCTCACTTCGATTCCGGCTTACGTTCGCCGCGCTGCTTTTGATCGCGTTCTGTGCCTGCGATGTGCAACGCCGCAAGAGCGACGCCGAACTGGGATTGAACCCGCAGCAGGCGGCTGGACGACGGCTCTATGATCAATATTGCGATCGCTGTCACGAACCTTACTCAACTCGCGACAAAAAGGGACGCAGCTTGCAGGGAGTGTTCAAGAGGCCGTTCCTATCGGTGAGCGGCATGCCGGCCAATGACGAACGCGTGGGCGAGATGATCGTGACCGGCCGCAACATGATGCCGGCCTTCGGCCAGGTAATGTCGCAATCGCAGGTGCAGGATCTGCTGGCCTATCTGCACACCTTGTAACCCGCCACAGACGATGGGGAGACGGGTCGGAGCCTGTCCCGAGCGAAGTCGAAGGAACCCGTCCAAGTCGAGCCCAGCTCGACAGGGCCTGTCCTCGGAGTTTGATCTCCTGAGTGTGGTCGCGGGCGACTCGCCCGCGGCTTTTGAGTTAAAAGCGTTTGATTGAAGTCCGAGTCGAATTGTCGAGTCTTACTATCGGGAGGCTATGACGCGGGCGAGTCGCCCGCGACCACATCGAGCCTCCGCCACAAAGGTCAGCGGTGGCGGACGCGTCGCGTCCTGGGTACTGCCTGCGGCTGCTCCTCGACTTCAGCAGAGAAGGGAACGGCGAGAGGCAGTGGCGCCGCGGACCTGGAACCCTGATACTTGCTCCGCGCCGCCATCAGTTTTCCCAGTTCCTCGCTGCCCAGAGGTTGCTGCCGTCCGAGCAGATGCGTGACCAGCGCAATCTGAGCAAAGTGCTCGACCGTTTCCATTTTCATATACGCATGGTGCAGGTCGGCGCCATAGGCCACCACACCGTGATTCGACATCAGAATGGCATCGTACTGCGGGACCAGCGGTTCGAGCGCGGCGGTCAGCTCAGGTGTTCCTGGAGTGCCGTACTTGGCCAGCGGGATCGAGCCCAGCCCAATCACCACTTCGCACACCAGCGGCTGGTTCAGCGCCATGCCGGCTGCGGCGAACCCGGTGGCAGTGGGGGGATGCGCGTGTACCACGCCTTGCACGTCCGGCCGCAGCTTGTAAATCAGCAGGTGCATCGCGATTTCACTTGAAACATCACGGCGCCCTTCGACCCGTCGCCCGTCCATATCCACGATGACCATATCCGAGGGCTTCATCATGCCCTTGCACATCGACGTCGGAGTGGCAAGAATGTGGCGCTCGTTAAGGCGAACGGAAAGATTGCCATCCATGGCGGCCACATAACCCCGCTCGTGCAGGGCCCTGCCAAAGAGGACAATTTCGCGCCGATATTGACGTTCACTAGGCATCGTTTGGAAGGTAAAACCGAGAAGCCCCGGCTGTTTTCGCGTATGTTAACCCAAGCGATGGGTGGTTACAACTTCGTTTACTTACTATTACATTTTTGCGTCGAGTACCTGAATCCCGTCTACCCGGGCAAGAAATCCTATAATCAACCAGCGTGCTGGTTTCCGACTTCAATTATGCCCTTCCTGAAGAACTCATCGCTCAGGAACCCTTGTCTGACCGCAGCGCGTCGCGCCTGCTGCATCTGAAACGCAGCCCACCGGAACTGCGTGACTTGCAGTTCCGCGATTTTCCTGAGCTGCTGAGAGCCGATGACCTGGTGGTTTTCAACAATACCCGTGTCTTCCCAGCCCGGCTTTATGGCCGAAGGAGCGGCGCAAAGGCGCAGCCAGTCAGCCAGGGGAATCCCGCGTCGCGCGATTTTCTGCGCGGCCAGATCGAAGTTCTTCTGACTCGCCAGCTATCTCGCGATCCCAATGAATGGGAGTGCCTGGTGCGCCCCGGAAGAAAAATCGGAATAGGAGAACGCCTATTTTTCGGTGAGCATGACCAGTTGCAGGCGGAAGTTTTGTCCCGAGGGAGCTTCGGAGAACGCCGCATCCGGTTCGCTCCTGTCCAGGATTTCTTCGCAGAAGTCGAGCGCATTGGGCATGTACCTCTCCCGCCTTACATCGATCGCTCAGATGCCTTGGTGGACCGCGAGCGTTATCAGACCATCTACGCCCGTGAAAGAGGTTCAGTGGCGGCGCCCACGGCAGGTTTGCACTTCACACCCGAAATTCTGTCGCGCATGAAAGCGCGTGGGATTGAGAAGGCAGAGGTCACTCTGCACGTAGGACTGGGGACCTTTCAGCCGGTGCGGGAGGAGCGCGTTGAAGATCACAAATTGCATCGCGAGTCGTTCTTGATCTCCGAGGAAGCAGCGTCAGCGATCAATCGCGCTCTGGACACCGGACGGCGCATTGTCGCTGTCGGAACCACCACGGCGAGGACACTCGAATATTCCGCCGCACAATCGGGACGGGTGAAGACCGGAATCGGCGAGGCTGACATTTTTATCTATCCGGGCTTTGAATTCAGGGTGGTGGGTGCACTTCTCACCAACTTCCATCTGCCGCAATCCACGCTGCTCATGCTGGTGTGCGCATTTGCAGGCCAGTCGAGGGTGCTGGACGCGTATCGTCATGCAGTGGCAGAGCGCTACAGATTCTATTCTTATGGGGATTGTATGTTCGCGGAGTAGTGCCGGCACCTGGCGCCAGGAATATACTGAGCATTGCAGGGGGTGAAATATGGGAACGCGAGCCCTATCCAGACCGGTTTCGATTCAGGACTTTGTCGCCGAGCTCAGGAAGTTTACCGAACCTGCTTTCACCAAAATTGACGAAATTATCCGTTTTCTCCAAAGCACACCGGTCTCATCCGACACTCTGACGCCCTACCTGACCTGGGACCGCCAGCACTACACACGCAATCTGATCGACAAGACGACGCTGTATGAACTGGTCGCCATCTGCTGGGAAATCGGTCAGTCGAGTTCGATCCACAACCACCGCGAGCAGAATTGCTGGATGGCGGTCCCGGTCGGAAGGCTACTGGTAGAAAATTTTCGCACTATTTCGCAGGACCTCTCTGCCGGCGCCTGCGAGCTCGAGACTTCCGACACAGTGGAAATGAACCCGCGACAGCCCTGCGCCGTAGATCCTGTGGAGCCCGTCCACCGGGTCTATAATCCCCGCGAATTCAACCAGCGCGCAGTCAGCCTGCACGTCTATTCCCGGCCCTTTGACACCTGCGTGGTGTACTCGCAAGAACAGCGCACCTGCGGCGTGATTAAGCTGCACTACCAAACCGAATACGGTAAGCCGGTGAAGAGCAGCAATTAGAAAGTCGCATCTACGCCATCTGAGAACCGAGAACTGAAAACTAACAACTGTTGTCCTGCTAAACTTAGTCGTTGCCTCCCCGAAGAAAACTCTCGACTCCTCAGGCAGAAAGCGCCCCGGAACCCATGCCTACTCCGGCCGCGCCCAAACTGACTGCCACAGACGGCCGCCGCATCTTCCTCATGGACGCGATGTCCTTCATTTTCCGCGCCTATCACGCCATGTCGCGAACCCGCGGCATGACCACCAAGACCGGATTGCCCACGGCGGCAACCTACGTCTTCGTAAACATGTTGCGCAAATTACGCGACGATTTCTCGCCCGAATATCTGGCCGCGGTATTTGACGTGGCGGCGCCCACCTTCCGCAAACAGGAAGCGGAAGCGATCACCAAGGTCCGCAAGTTCGATCTGAAGACCCAGACGTTTCAGGAGATCGAGTATCGCGGTTACAAGGCGAATCGCAGCGAGATGCCTTCGGAGTTGGTGCAACAGGTGCCTTACATCCGGCGCGCGCTTGACGCTTACCGTATTCCCATCCTCGAACTGGCGGGCTACGAAGCCGACGATGTGATAGGCACCCTGGCCCGCAAAGCAGCCGCGCAATCCTATCTGGTGTATGTGGTTTCGAGCGACAAGGACATGCTGCAACTGGTCAACGACCGGGTACTGGTGCTGAATCCGCCCAAAGATAATCTGATCTGCGACGCGAAGAAAGTGGAAGAGATTCTCGGCGTTCCACCTGAGCGTGTCGTCGACGTGATGGCCCTCCGCGGCGACTCAGTCGATAACATTCCCGGCGCACCGGGAATCGGCGACAAAGGCTCGGTTGAAATCATCAAACGTTTTGGAACGGTGGAGCAGGCCCTCGATCGTGCCGCCGAGTTGGAAAAGAAATCCTATCGCGAGTCGCTCGAGAACAATCGTGACATCGTGCTGTTCAGCAAGCGCATGGCAACGATTGATTGCGATGTCCCAGTTGATCTCAATCTGGACGCAATGCGCGCGGGTGCGCCGGACGTCGAGAACCTCCGCGACTTGTTCACGCAGCTCGAGTTTACTTCCCTGCTGAAGGAACTACTTCCTGTCGTCGAGGTAACCGAGGCGCATTACACCGAAGCCAGGTCCGAGGCGGACGTAGAAGCGGTGCTGAAAAAAGTGTCCACAGAAAATGCGCTGGCGGTAGCCGATCGAAGCCGAGTCTGCCGCGGCCGCCGACGAAGATGAACAGGAAGTGGACGAGCCTCAGGGCAGCATGTTGCCCCTCACCGCCCCACCGGCCGAGGCTTCGCCCGCGAGGAATATCGCGATCTCCGCCAACGCGGGAAATGCACTGACCGTTTCGATGCAGGAAGGGGCGGGCTCGCGGCTACGCTCCGCGCTCGAAGATGAGGGCGTACCCAAGGTGGTCCATGATTACAAGGCAGCGATTCATGCACTGGAGCCGCAAGGCATCACGCTGCGCGGGGTGCGGCATGACCCGATGCTGTATTCCTACCTGCTCGATCCCACGTATTCCTCGCACCGCCTGCCCGAGGTGGCGCTGCGCCGGTTCAATCTGAAGCTGAGTGGCACACTGGCGGAGTCCGCCGACGTCGCCGGACGCTTTGCAACCGCTTTGCGCCGTGACATCGAGAACGCGGGGCTGCTGAAGCTGTATGAGGAAATAGATTTGCCACTGGTGGAAGTGCTGGCCCGCATGGAGCAGGCCGGGGTCAAGATTGATCGAAAAGTTCTGGAGGAGATGTCGTCCCGACTCGAACGCGAAGTCGATGCCAAGGCCGGCGAAATCTACGCAGCACTCCGGTTCCCAGTTCAACATCAATTCTCCGAAGCAGCTTGGAGATGTGCTCTTCAACCAGATGAATCTGCCCAAGCCGGTGAAATACGGCAAAGGCAAAATGATTTCGACCGCAGTTGACGTCCTGGAACAACTGGCACTGACCCACGATATTGCGCGGCTGGTGCTGGAATACCGCCAGCTTTCGAAGCTCAAGTCAACTTACGTTGACGCCCTGCCCGCGCTGCTAAGTCCGGCAACGGGCCGTCTGCACACCACATTCGGCCAGACCGGCACTGCCACGGGAAGACTGTCGTCCACCAATCCCAACCTGCAGAACATTCCCATCCGCACCGAACTGGGCCGCGAGATTCGCGCCGCGTTCACCGTGGAACCCGGCCATGTTCTGCTGGCCGCCGACTATTCGCAGATCGAACTCCGGCTGCTCGCCCACTTCTCGAAAGACCCGCTGTTGGTTGAGGCGTACCGTCGCGGCGACGACGTCCACACTCTGACCGCTTCGCAGGTTTTCGGGGTACCACCATTGATGGTCACAACCGATCACCGCCGTCAAGCCAAGGTCGTGAACTTCGGGATCGTCTACGGGCTCTCTCCCTTCGGGTTATCGCAAACTCTCGGCATCGAGCCCAGGGAAGCCAAGCATTTCATCGAAGCCTATTTTGAAAAATACAAAGGCGTGCGCGCCTTCATTGACAAGACTCTGGAAGAAGCCCGCCGCGAACAGAAAGTCACGACACTGTTCGGACGGGTGCGGCCCATCCCCGACATCAACAGCAAGAACATCAACCAGCGAGGATTCGCCGAACGCACCGCAGTGAACACGCCGTTGCAGGGAACGGCCGCGGACCTGATCAAGATTGCTATGATCCGAATCGATGCAGCTCTGCGCGAGCGGGGCCTGAAGTCGCGCATGACGCTGCAAGTCCACGATGAACTGGTTTTCGAGGTCCCGGAAGGAGAAGTGGAGACCATGCGTACCTTGGTGCGCGAGCAGATGGAAAATGTTCATCCACCGCTGACGGTGCCGTTGCTGGTGGAGGTCGGAGTAGGTCAGAACTGGCGCGACCTGGAGTAGGTAATCAAAACCCGGCACAGTCTGTGTGGGGACGGGTCTTCGACCCGTCCAGGTCGAGCGTAGCTCGACAGGGTTATTCTCGCGGCATCAATTCAAAAATACGTGGCGTCATCCTGAACGGCCGAAGGCCGCGAAGGATCTAGCGCGCAGCGGCACGGTTCAGCGACCTACTTCGGATCCGCTCCGCGCAAGATGCTTCGCAAGCTCAGCATGACGCCTGAGCTGGGAGGCGAGGAGTTTGTCAATGAAGGTCATGAAAACCCTGCCGAGGCGCTCGGCCCGGACGGGTCGAAGACCCGTCCCTACACGGCTGGTGGTGGCTACGTGCCCAACGCGCTCTTGATCGCCCCGGCGATATTCTGGGCCAGCACTTTCATCTTCTCTTCTGACTCGGCCTCGATCATCACACGCGCCAACGCTTCCGTCCCTGAGTACCGCACCACCACGCGCCCGTTCCCATCGAGTTCGCGCTCGGCGGCGTTGATGGCATCTTGAATCTCCGGCACTCTGACGAAGGGAACTTTCTCCTTCACTCGCACGTTCTGGATCATCTGCGGAAACACCTTAAGGTCACTCATCAGTTCGGCCAGCGGCTTTCCCGTTCGCGCCATGGTTTCCATGACGCGCAACGCGGTGAGCAGGCCGTCGCCGGTGGTGGCTTCGCCGTCCCGGAAGATAATGTGGCCGGATTGCTCTCCGCCCAGCACTGCGCCGCTCTTCTGCATTTCCTCAAGCACGTACTTGTCACCGACGTTGGCGCGCAGCAGGCGAATACCGGAATTGCGCAGCGCGATTTCCAGTCCCATGTTCGACATCGTGGTTGCGACCACTGTGTTTCCGGGCAAGGCTCCGTGCGACTTCATCTCCCTCGCGGTCAGTAGAAGGACGGCATCGCCATTCACCACCCGGCCGTTGGCATCGCAAAAAAGAGCCCGGTCGGCGTCGCCGTCGAAAGTCACGCCCAAGTCGAATTGTCCCGGCTTCTCTGCCACCGCGCGAGCTACGGTCTCGGGATGCAGAGCGCCGCAGTTATCGTTGATGTTCTGGCCATCGGGAGTCGCGCTCAGAAAGGTGGAGTGTATGCCGCAAAGGCGAAACAACTCCGGCGCCTCCGCCGCGGCCGCGCCATTGGCGCAATCCACCAGGACCCGCAACTTGCTTATGTCGGCGCCGACATTCTTGGCCAGCCATGCGATGTAGGCGTGGCGCAGTTCGGCTTGTCCCGGCAGACTCGGCGGAAACTGGAAAGACGAATCCACGTGGGCTTCCGGGTTCTGCAGAAGCGCAAAAATTTCCTGTTCGATGGCGACCTCATGCGCGTCCGGCAGCTTGTAGCCGTCGCCGGAGAAGACCTTGATGCCATTGTCGGTCCAGGGATTGTGCGACGCCGAAATCACCACGCCGGCGGCGTATTTGCGCGAACGCGCCAGGTAAGCGACGCCGGGCGTGGTGATCACCCCGGCGCTGTGGACTTCAATTCCGCTCGAGGTCAGTCCGTGTGTCACCCGGTCCGCAATCCACGCGCTTGATTGCCGAGTGTCTTGCCCGATCACGACGCGTCCGCTGCCATTCGAACGTTTCAGATCGTGGCCTAACGCGCGGCCAATCATGTATGTGCTGTCCTGGGTCAGGGGAAATTCGCCGGCGACGCCGCGAATCCCATCGGTGCCGAAGAGTTGTCGCGTCTGGGTTGTCATGCTGAATTGAAAATGCTTTAGCGTGCGCCGGTTCCGGCTGGGGCCTTCTCCATGATAACCGTGACATGCACTGGATTGGGGTCCATTACTTGCACGAGGGCATCAGAAACGTAAGCATGCCGGACGAAGGTGGCGTGGTCGATGGTGCCGCTGGCGTCCACCGGATCAGTAATGGCGGCTTCCACCGCCTCCACCCGCTTCCGTGGCCCGCTGATCGAAATCGCTGGCCGGGTCCGATGTGATCTTACCGATCTGGTAGCCGGGAGCAAAATTGCCGAAAACCCGGGGACGCACCGGCACCTGGCGGGTAAGGCGAGTATCGAACGTAAGGTGGAACTGGTTGGGAACAACCTGGACGACTTCGAGTTCGCTGGGCTTGTGGACCTGCTCAGCCGTCAGATCGAACGTGCGCTCTCCCGGCTTCATTCCTACAAGGTCAATTTCGGCATAAATATCCGCCGGCTGCAGGCTTCGAATAATACGCCTCGGACCGCGAACGCGGATCTCGGCCCGCGGAACACTCTCGGTGTTAATCTCCAGGTTCTCGGGTATGGTGCGGAATTCAATCGGCACGCTCGACGGCAATTTCGGCCACCGGATCGCTGGTCACGGCCACCCACAGGCCCACCGCCAAGACCAGCGAGAGCAACTTGATGCCGAAATTGTGCAGCACCCGCCGGCGCAGGAAGTCTTTCATCGCTAGCGCTCGCCTCCCGGCGTGACCCGCGAATCGGCCGGGCGGGGCGCGGGCCGCGGGGCATCGTCCTCGAGACCTGCGAGTTCCTCAACGCCATTCGTCATGGGAGTAGGCAGGGTGGACGGAGGCACGTAGCGGCGCAGCAGTTCTCCGATTCGCTCACGCAGTTGCTCTACGGAGAGGTCTCGTTCGATCGTCCCGCCGACAGCCAGGCTGATGGCGCCGGTTTCCTCCGAAACGATCACCGCGATGGCATCGGTCTCTTCAGTCACGCCGATCCCCGCGCGGTGCCGGGTGCCGAGTTGAGTCGAGAGTACCGGATTCATGGAGAGCGGCAGAAAGCACGCCGCCGCTGCGATGCGGTCTTTCTGCACGATCACAGCGCCATCATGCAGAGGAGCGCTGGGACGAAAAATCGTGGCCAGCAGATCGTACGAAAGATGAGCGTCGAGTGGAACTCCGCTCTCGATGTAGGTCCGCAACCCGATCTCACGCTCGATCACAATCAGGGCGCCGGTCTGGTTCTGCGAAAACAGATTGGCGGCAAGTACGATGTCATCGTAAGCGTCGGCCTCTGACGCCGCGGTGCGGCTGCGCAAGAGCCGGCGTCCCAGGCGCGCCAGGGCCTGCCGGATCTCGCCCGCAAAAATCACGATCAGCGCGAACACCGCGTATGGCAACAACGTACTCAGCAACCAGTTCAACGTTGCCAGCTCGCCCGCACGCGAAAAATAAAAGGCCAGGGCCAGTGCCGCCACGCCCACCAGCATGTAGGCGGCGCGCGTGCCCTTTATGAGAGCCAGCAGTTCGTAAATGATCACCGCGACCAGCAAGATGTCGATTACAGAAATCACCGACAAATGCGGCCACGGCCCTGCTAAGAACTTCACTGGCGACCCCTTTCGAAAAATTGGCGATACTAGAAATTCAATTGTAATCCAGGGTCACACGATTCCGGCTATCTTTATCGAAGTAAAGGCTTTGTAAAGATGTGTGAGTGTGGGGCGGGCGCCCTCGCCCGCCGCCTTTGAATTTGATTTTGAATTCGAAGCTACCGGATAAACACTGGAGTCCAAGTCAAAAGCGGCGGGCGAGGGCGCCCGCCCCACACGGTCATTTCACCGTGGCAACGACCGTGCCCTTTGCCAATCGCGCGGAAATCTCGTCACCAGCTCTTCACTCGATCTGCATCTTTCAACAGCGCTCCTGCAGAATCGAACACCAGAGCGTATCCGCGATCCAGAATCGCAAGAGGCGAAAGCGCCTCCAACTGCCCGGTAAGTTGATTGAGCAGCCCACGCTGCCGCAACAACAGAGTTCGTGCAGTGGCCGCCAGCGCAGCCACGCGAGAATCCAGTTCCTGATGAATGCCGGCCAGCATACGGCGCACATCGTAATGCCGGACCGCAGCGGCCGCAGTTTCCAGACGCCGCCGATCCTGCTCCAGAATCTGTCGCTCCGCCCGTTCCAGCCGGTTCTTCAGCTCATCGAGTCTCTGCTGCCGCCGGTTGATGACATCCACCATGCGTCCAAACGCGCCGTGGCTGTGCAAGTTCAGTGAGTGCCTGCCGCCCCATCAGCAACCGGTAGCGCACGGCGCGAACCAGCCGCTGGCGCAGTCCCTCAGCCTGGTCCTCTACTTCCTGGCGTGAACGAATCACCAACTCGGCGGCGGCGGAAGGAGTCGGGGCCCGCAGGTCAGCCACGAAATCGATGATGGTGAAGTCGGTCTCGTGCCCCACCGCAGAGATCACGGGAATCTCGGACGCGGCCACGACGCGCGCCAACGCCTCGTTATTAAATGCCGCCAGGTCTTCGGCGGAACCTCCTCCGCGGGCCACGATGATGACGTCAACGCTGCGCGCCTGGTTGAAGTAGCGAACACCCGCGCTGACTTCGGACGCCTGCCGCTTCGCCCTGCACCTGCGCCGGAAAAATGAGCACGCCGGCGGTATGATGCCGCCGCAGCAGAATATTGAGAATGTCGCGCAACGCAGCCGCCTGCGGCGAAGTCACAATCCCGATCCGGTGCGGCAAGGTAGGAATCGGTTTTTTGCGGCTGGCAGTCGAACAACCCTTCCGCCTCCAGCTTGGCCTTGAGCTGCTCAAATGCAACCTGCAACGCGCCCGCGCCCTTGGGCTCAAGGTACTCGGCTGAAATCTGCAGTTCGCCGCGATCTTCGTAGATGGTGACGCGCCCGCGCAGCACCACCTGCATGCCATTCTCGGGACGAAACCGCAGCAGCCGTGCCTGCGACCGGAACATCACGGCACGAATCTGCGAGTTCTGGTCCTTCAAAGTGAAGTACAGATGCCCCGAGTCATGCGCCCGGAAGTTCGATATCTCGCCTTCCACCCAGGTATCGCCATACTCGCGCTCTATATGAGTGCGCACCGCGGCCACCAGATCGCGCACCGTCCAAATGCGGCGATCGGGAGGTTTGAAACTGAATCCCAGCTGGTCGGTGGAGGACACTGCAGTGGAGTTTACAACAGGGGATAGCTTAGCTTCTGGCTTCTGGCTTCTGGCTTCTGGCTTTTAGCTCTTGGCTCTTAGCCGGTGGCGAGCCGCGAAGCGGCGAAAGAATGAAGCCCGGGGCGCAAGCCCCGGGTCAACGCAACATCAACGATTGCAGCCCTGAAAGGGCGAAAGAAGCCGCGCCACGAACCCAAAGACCCGCCCAAGCAGAGCTTGGACGGGGCACCTACGTTTGGTTTGGACGCTGAATAATCACCCGACGACGAACGCCTATCTCCCGATCCCCAACGCCCGCCCATGCTGGACCGACGCTTCCCGCACACAATTTCTTCCTGCCTGCTTCGCGGCATACAATCCGGCGTCGGCCGCCTTCACCAACTCCTCGCGCGTATTGCCATGGTCCGGACAGGTTGCCACCCCGGCGCTGATCGTGACCGACCGCGGCACTCCGGGAAATTGCCAGCTATCCACCATGCGCCGCAGCTTCTCGGCCACGCCCAGGGCATGCTGCTGGCTGGTTTGCGAGAGCAGCACTGCGAACTCCTCTCCTCCGTAGCGGCAAACCACGTCGATTTTCCTCAGCTGCTGCGAGAAGATCGACGACACCTGGCGCAGCACTTCGTCGCCCAGCAGATGGCCAAATTCATCGTTCAGCCTCTTGAACTGGTCAATGTCCACCATGATCACGGCCATGCCGGAACTAAACCGGCGCGCCCGCTCCAGTTCTTCCTCAATTCGCAATTCGAAGTAGCGGCGGTTAAAGATTCCGGTCAGGCCATCCAGGTAGGCCAGACGCTTGACTCGTTCCACGTAGTGAGCATTCTGAATCGCCGTCGCACAAATGTCGGCGACTGATTCCAGAGACTGAACGTCGCTGACATTGAAGCAACCGGACCGGACGCTGTCGAGGACGAGAACGCCCAGGGTCTGCCCAAAGGAAACCAGCGGAATGCACATCCGGGAAGCCGATTCCAAATAGATGCCCAGGCAACCGGGATCGGTCTTCACATCATTCTCGATTACGGTCTTGCTCTCGCGCAGGGCGCGTCCCCACAAACCTGCTCCCGCCGGCACCTTTCCGCCTTCCGGGATGCGCAGGGTCAGGTCGCCGTGGTGCGCCTGCAGCACCAGGTCCTCGTCTTCCTTGACCAGCATCGAAACATGAGAAACCTCGAACGCCGGCCGAATTTTCTCGCAAGCCTTGGACAACAGTTGCTTCACGTCCAGCACGACCGTGGTTTCGCGCGCGACCGTATTGATCGCCTCGAGTTGCGAGGCCCGCCGCCTTTCCAGCGAATACAGCCGGGCATTCTGCAAGGCCATGGAGGCCTGGGTGGAAAACAGAGTCAACAGATCGACGGTTTCGGAATCAAAGTGGTCCGGGTTTTCACTCTGACAATCCAGCACGCCGACCACTTCGTCCCGCACCATCAGAGGAATTGCCAGTTCAGAACGGGTCCTCTTGCCCCACGGTTTGTAACGGCTCTCTTTGGTGAAGTCCGGCACGTACAAGGGACGCTTCTTCTGGGCGGCGGTGCCGATCAGGCCCGTCCCAATGCTCACCGCGACTTTGTCAAATCCCGGCTCGCCCGCCGATCTGGGAGCGGGTGCAAAGCTCCTCCGTGTCCTTATCCAGCAATAGGATAGCGACGTTCTGCAGATGGAAATAGTCCTGCGCAATCACCAGGATGCGCTGCAACACTTCGTCCAGGTCAAACGTGGACAGCACCGCCTGGCTGGCGTCGTAAAGGATGGCGATTTTCTGCATGTGCCCAGCCGGATTGTAACCCGCACGGGATACCTGACCGACGTTCCGAAAGTAACGTAAGGTCGTAGCCGCGGAGCGGCGCAAGAATGTAGCCCGGGGCGCAAAGCCCCGGGAAAGTGCGCAGGAGTCGACGGAGCTCCGAAGGAGCGAAAGAAACGTTGCCAAACAGTTTGGGTACGTAGATCAGAGAACATTTTGTCGCCCGGAGGAGTCTGTGGTAACTCCTCTTCCGCCCCTACGGGGCTTTCGCACTCATCGCCCGTTTTACCCAGGGCTTACGCCCTGGGCTACATTCTTCCGCCGCTTTGCGGCTAGGCGATGGCCCGATGATCCATTCCTGATCCTGCATCCTGCTAACATCGCTGACGATGCTGGAGCTTTCCACCTCGGTCCAATACGTAAAGGGCATCGGCCCTCGCCTGGCCGAGGTGTTGGGCGCCAAGGGCATCCGCACGGTCGACGATCTGCTTCACTACCTGCCCTTCCGCTACGAAGACCGCGTGAACCCGCGTGGAATTTCCGAACTGCGCGCGGGCGAGATGGCCACGGTCATCGCGGAAGTCCGCACCTCGGGACTGTTCCGCACCCGCCGCATGCCCATTTTCCAGATGACCGCCGGCCAGGGCAGAAGCCGACTGAAGTGCATCTGGTTCAACGGCACTTATCTGCGGGACCGCTTCAAGCCCGGTCAACTTGTCGCGCTGTACGGAAAAGTGGAGCAGGAGCGCGGCGGAGAATTGCAACTGGTGCAGCCGCAGTTTGAAATTCTCGGCGACTCGTCCGACGAAGCTGAAAGCGGAGAGCAGAAAGCCGCCGCATCGCTTGAAGTCGGACGGATCGTCCCCATCTACGAGTCGGCCGGCCAGGGACGCCTTACTCCGCGCTGGTTTCGGCGCATCATCCACGGCGTGCTGGAGAATCTCTCTCCGCAAGTCGCGCGATCCGATTCCAACTGTGGTGCGCAACCATCTGAGCCTGATCTCGCCGCAAGACGCGCTGCGGCAAGTCCACTGGCCCGATCCCGGCGAGAGCCTTCAGGACCTGCAAGCCTCGCGCACCCCGGCCCACATCCGACTGATCTTCGAAGAACTCTTCTTCCTTGAGTTGGGACTCGAACTCAAACGCCGCGAGCAGAAGGCGCAAACCGGAATCGCGTTCAAGCTGGACAATCGCGCCCGCGAGGCGATCAAAAAGATTCTGCCTTTCCATCCCACGGCGGCGCAGAAGCGCGTGCTCAAGGAAATCGCGTCCGACATGGAAAAGCCGTTCCCCATGCGGCGCCTGCTGCAAGGCGATGTGGGATCGGGCAAAACCATCGTGGCCTTCGAGGCCGCCATCATCGCCATGGAAAATGGATATCAGGTCGCGCTCATGGCGCCCACCGAAATCCTGGCCCAGCAACATTATTTTTCCGCCCGCCGGATTCTGGAGAATGCCGGATACCGCATCGTCCTCCTGACCGGCTCGGTCGAAGAAGACCGCAAGCGCGAAATCCGCCGCCACATCGCCCAGGGCAACGCACAACTCGTCATCGGTACCCATGCCCTGATCGAACAAAAAGTCGAGTTCGCCAAACTGGGGCTGGTCATCGTCGACGAACAACACCGCTTCGGCGTCATGCAACGCTTCAAGCTGATGAAGAAATCGACAGACGAAGGAAGCAGCAACGGCCAGCCCACCGCAACGAACCACGTAGGGGCGGACGCCCTCGTCCGCCCAGCCGAGCAAAGCTCGGCAACTCCAGGAGAGCCGGACGTCCTGGTCATGACCGCCACTCCCATCCCGCGCACCCTGGCGCTGACCCTCTACGGCGACCTCGACGTCAGCGTCCTCGACGAAATGCCGCCGGGCCGCACCCCCATCGTCACCCGCCGCATCTCCGACGATCGCGCCGACGAAGTCTGGCAATTCGTAGGCAAGCAAGTCGCTGCCGGCCATCAGGCCTACGTTGTCTATCCGGTGATCGAGGAAAACGAAGAGTCTGAACTCAAAGCCGCGCTCAAGATGCACAAAGAGCTCAGCAAAAAAATCTTCCCCGACCGACGGGTCGAACTCCTGCACGGCCGTCTGCACCCGGATCAGAAAGAAGACGTCATGCGACGCTTCCAAAAAGGCGAGGTCGACATTCTGGTTTCGACCACCGTGATCGAAGTCGGAGTCGATGTAGCCAACGCCACCGTGATGGTGATCGAGCACGCCGAGCGCTTCGGCCTCTCCCAGCTACACCAGCTCCGCGGACGCATCGGCCGCGGCGCCGCCAAGTCTTTTTGCATTCTCATGACCGGCGGAAAAATCTCCGAGGACGGCGAACGCCGTCTCGACGCCATGGTCCGCACCACCGACGGCTTCCAGATCGCCGAACTCGATCTCGAACTGCGCGGCCCTGGCGAGTTCTTCGGCACCCGCCAGGCCGGCATGCCCAGCTTCCAGGTCGCCAACCTGATCCGCGACCGCCAGCTTCTGGAAGCCGCCAAACGCGAAGCCGCAGCCGTCCTGGCCGGCCCCAGCGAGGACGTCCCGCAAGAAGAAATCGACCGCGCCCTCCGCCACATGCGCACCCACTGGCAAAAAACCTACGGCCTGGTAGAGGTCGGATAGTCCGGGACTGTGTGGGGCGGGCGCCCTCGCCCGCCGCTTTTGACTTTGACTGACTTGATTTGACCTGACTTCGATCTTACCTCAGCCTCGCTGCCGGCTTACGCGGGGGCGCCCGCGCCACACGACCCACTGTACTAAGGCCTCTCCGATTTGATCGGCAAAAACGTCGCCGCGTGCTGAAAACGGGAAGGGCACGAGTTCACTCGTGCCATAAGCTGTGAAACTCGGTCGCGCTTTAGCGCCTGAGGTTCTTTTCAGTCCAGGCGATTTCGCACTGTCCTTCGCAAAACCGACTTTTGGCTTCCAGCACTTCTGAATGGGATAATCATCCCGGTGCCGACGACTTCCAAAGCCGACCTCTACCGCAAACTTCCATCCGTTGATGAACTGCTGCGCCGCCCCGATCTAGCCGCCATCGTAGCCAGCGAGGGCCAGGCCTCCGTGACCGATGCAGCCCGCACCGTACTAACCCGCTTGCGGGCTGAAATCGCAACCGCGAGACTGGACGAAGCCGCCGTTGACCTCGCCCTTTCCGGAATCGCCGATGCCATCGAACGCCAGGTTCGGCAGTCGCTGACTTACTCGCTGCGTCCGGTCATCAACGCGACCGGGGTCATCCTGCACACCAACCTGGGACGCGCCCCGCTGGCGGCCTCCGCGCTGGAGCATATTCGCAATGCTTCCTCCGGATATTCCAACCTTGAGTTCGATGTAGAAAGCGGCGAGCGAGGAAAGCGCGACGTCCACGTCGACCGTCTGTTTCGCAAACTACTGAATGAAGGCTTCGCGGGCGAGGGCGCCCGCGCCACACATGACATCTCCACGATCGTCGTCAACAACAACGCAGCCGCCGTCCTGCTGGCGCTGAACACCCTGGCCGAGGGCGGAGAAGTCATCGTCTCGCGCGGAGAACTGGTCGAGATCGGCGGATCGTTCCGCATCCCGGACGTCATGTCGAAATCGAATGCCACCCTGCGCGAAGTAGGCACCACCAATCGCACTCGGGTAGGCGACTACGAGCGGGCAATCAATGAAAAGACCCGGCTCTTGCTGCGCGTACACCGCTCCAATTTCCAGATCACCGGATTCACCGAGCAACCGGCGATCGAAGAACTGGCGGCCCTGGCCCGCAACCGAAATATTCCGTTGATGGAAGATCTGGGAAGCGGCGCGCTATTCGATCTGCGCACTATCGGAGTCAGTGGCGAACCCAGCGTCCTCGACAGTCTGCAGGCGGGGATGGACATTGTCAGCTACAGCGGCGACAAGCTGCTGGGCGGCCCGCAAGCCGGCATGCTCAGCGGCCGCAGCGACCTCATTGCCCGCATGCGGTCCAACTCTCTGTTCCGCGCCCTGCGCGTGGACAAGCTGACCTACGCAGCTCTGGAAGCCACACTGCTCGCCTACGTGAAGCATGACCACGATGCGATTCCCGCGCTGCGCATGATGCATTTGTCCAAAAACGAAATTGGCCAGCGGGCAGAGACGATCGCAGCGAACGTGGGCTCGGCGAAACTGAAGCTTGAGATAATTGACGGCGAATCCGTGATTGGCGGCGGCGCAGCTCCGTCGGCCGTGCTGCCCACTCGTCTGCTGGCTGTGACGCGCGACGGACTGAGCGCAGATGAAATATCCGCACGCTTACGGGCCTCAGAGCCGCCTGTCATCGCCCGCGTAGAAGAAGGCCGCGTACTGTTCGATCTGCGCACCGTCTTCCCGGAGCAGGATGAGAACGTGATTGCAGCTCTTAGGGCATTGTGATGGCCAAACGATTTCAGATTGCAGATTTGAGATTGCAGATTGAAAACCATTGTTTTGATCTGGTCTCCAACTGTGAAGTTTGCCCAATCAAGAGCGCAACTTAAATCTAAAATCGGCAATCTAAACTCTGAAATCCCCAGTGGCGACTCTCTACACCATCGGTCATTCCACTCGCACTCTCGATGAATTGATCGAGGCCCTGCACGCCCATTCCATCTTGACGCTGGCCGATATTCGTTCGTTCCCCATGTCGCGGCGCCTGCCTCACTTCAATCGTGAATCGCTGGAGAAGACCCTGCCCGCGGCCGGAATTCAGTACGTCTGGATGAAAGAACTCGGCGGACGGCGCAAGACCATTCGCGATGATTCCCCCAACATCGCACTGCGCAACTCCAGCTTCCGTAACTATGCCGACTACATGCTCACGGAAGAATTCCAGCGCGCCGCTGCCAGCCTGATCAAGATGGCTGAGATCTCCCGCACCGCCTACATGTGCGCCGAACGCGTCTACTTCCAGTGCCACCGCATGCTGGTGTCGGACTGGCTGACAGCCCATGGACACGAAGTTCTACACATTGACGGAACCGGACCGGCAAAGCCTCACAAACTACTCGCCGAGGCACGGGTCATCGATGGTGAGCTGATCTATCGCGGAGATCGCCTGCTCTAGGCATTTCAATGGAGGACGGGCGGGACGCCCGTCCCCCCACATCAGGGGCGCTACAATCGTTCCATGCCTCCGCGCATCGCCATTCCCGTTCCGCACTCTGACAGACTCGGAGTACGCCGAGCGGGCCTTCCCGCAGTATGTGCATGCGGTCGAGATGGCGGGAGGAGAACCGGTCCGCATCCCTCTGGACCGATCACCCGCAGAGATCGCAACACTAATCGAGGGCTGCGATGCGGTCCTGTTGCCCGGAAGCAAGGCCGATATCGACCCAACGAAGTACGATGCGCCTCGCGACGCCAGAACGGCGCCCGCAGATCCCGCGCGAGACACCATAGATGGCTTACTGCTGCGCGACGCCTACAACCTGCGCAAGCCCATTCTCGGCATCTGTTACGGATTGCAAATCCTGAACGTCTTTCGCGGCGGAACGCTTTTGCAGCACATCGAGTCGACGGTCAATCATGAAGCGGGCAAAGAAGTACCGATCGCACACACCGTGGAAGTTGACGCCGGCTCGAGGCTGAGCCAGATTGTCGTTTCACCAGCGAAAGGAAAGCACGCATCCGTCGCTGTCAACTCAAGTCATCATCAATCAGCGGAAGAAATCGGCGACGGACTCCGCGTCGTGGCCCGATGTCCCGATGATCGAATCATCGAAGCGTTAGAGGGAACATCTCCCGATCACTTTGTCCTGGCAGTGCAATGGCACCCGGAACGTTCCGTAGAAGATGACGAAGGCTCGCGGGCGATCTTCCGCGCCCTGGTAGACGCAGCGCGCCGCTAAGAAAATGTAGGCGCAAGCGCCCCGCTCGTGCGACAGCGCCACGGACACTCCGCACGACGATCAAAGGCTATTTCCCAGATTTCTTCGGCGCACGTTTCACAGCCGTCTTCTCCAGCAAAACCACGGCATGCGCAATTGCAGCATTGTCCGTCCCCATGCCCTCCGGAGTCTTGGCCTTCACGCCAACGCAATCCGCCGGGAATCCCCAGCAACTCAGCCACGCGGGCGCGAATCTCTGCAGCGTGCGGACCAATCTTCGGCGCAGCCAGAATCAGAGTCGAATCCAGATTGACCACCGCATATCCCGCCGCGTGCACCCGCTTGACTGCCTCCGCCAGGAAAAGCGCAGAGTCGGCGCCTTTCCAGCGCGGGTCGGACGGAGAAAAGAGGGAACCAATATCGGGAGCGGCAACCGCTCCCAGCAAGGCATCCGTGATGGCGTGCAAAAGCACGTCTCCGTCAGAATGCCCGCCCAACCCTTTCGGATGCGGCAAGGTGAGGCCGCCGATTTTCAGTGGAATGCCGTGCTTGAACTCGTGAGAGTCCCAACCGTAGCCGATGCGAGTTTCTGGTTTCAAGTTTCCGGTTTCCAGTCTGGTCTTTAGTAGTTGGTCGAGAATCCGTGGCCGCTTTTACCGTTTCAGGAAGAACTCCGCCAGTTCCATGTCCGCCGGCGTTGTGATCTTGATATTTCGCGGGGAGCCCATCACCACTACGACCTCATGCCCCGAGCGCTCGACCAGCGACGCCTCATCGGTGCCGAGAAATCCGTCAGCCGTGGCTTCATCGAATGCCTTCTTCAGCACGCTGTGCCGAAAACCTTGTGGCGTTTGCGCCATGACCACGCGCTCGCGCGGCAGCGTGGCCGTGATGACGGCGCCTTCGGCTGTGCGTTGCACTTCCTTGATCGTGTCCATGGCCGGCATTCCGGCGATGGCCGCGCCATATTTTCGGGCCGCCGTGATGACGTCGTGAATGATTTCCGCGGTAACAAAGGGACGGACCGCATCGTGCACCAGAACAATGTCGTCGGGAGCGGCCGAGACTGCGCCAATCGCATTGGCCACGGACTGCTGACGATGCTCGCCCCCCTTCACCAGTTCAATCTTCTTTTGCGAAAGGTCCTTGTCGGCCTGCAGGCGGGCGCGAAACCCTGCGATCTCGTTGGCTCGCAGGGCCACGTAGATTTCCCCGACCTCCGGACTGGCGGCGAACTTGCGCAGCGTGTGAATGAGGATCGGCGTGCCCCCAATCTCCGAGAACTGTTTGGACGCCGCTGGCTTCTTGCTTTTCGCATCGGAGGCGGGGGTCATGCGTGTACCCAACCCGGCCGCCGGAATGATCACTACGACCTTCATCGCGGGCTGCAAGTATACGGCCCGCGGAGCCCAGGTTCAAATTTCCCTGACCCAAACACCTTGTCATCCTGAGCGGAGTGGATGCTTCGCGAAGCGAAGCAGTCGCGCAGTCGAAGGACCCCTATAAGCTACACACTCTCGCTGTCCTTACTACGACTCTCAGCATGACAACGCTGATTTTTAGATGGGAGAAAGCGGAAGGTAAAAAAATTAAGAGTCCCGAAGTGATGTTGAACCTGTTCGTCTCGGCCAGTAGCTCGCTTTAGACCCTTGCTGACCTGCCTTCGTGGTCTCCTTGCGAAGACGACGGCGCGCGATCTGTGCTTGGGCTCCGGGCTTACCGCCAACCGGAAAAACTGTTCAACGCCTCGGGACTCTATCTTGCCTTTGACGGGTGCTCCTGTTCGCCTCGACCAGCGCTTGGCTATAGACCCTTGCTGACCCTCCCTGACTCATCTTGCGATGCTTCAGAGTGACCTCGCTTGAGCCCCGGACGCCACACCAACCGGGTAAACTCTGGAACGTGTCAAAGAACGAGTTTGTTTTTACTCCTTTCATTTTTATAGTCAATGAAAAATGGCCCGGTTTATCTCGTTTGCATGCAATCGAGTGCAGCCCGTCCACAAGGGGGTGACCGGAATTGGTGCATTGGGCGCAGAGGTTGTGCTGCTCGCTGTTGCGAGCATTGCGGTTTCTTGGACAATTTGGTTTGGAAGCAACGTTAAGTGCTTGATTGCCGCCAGTCGCATGCTTGTGAAAATTTCCGCAGAAATCAATCGGCACGCGGGTTTTGATTTGCGAGAGTTGTGTTTGTGTGGTCGCGGGCGACTCGCCCGCGGCTTTTGACTCCACTCCTCGCGGGCGAGTCGCCCGCGACCACACCTGCTACTTGGCGCATTCGTCAGATGGCATACAATCGCCGGGGGAGGACTCCCATGACGATATTCAATGAGCCACGGGGCCACGTCATTGATGCCAATTCCGGCTCCGTACTACGGCTGGTCGGGATCGCCGCGGCAGCATTCGTGCTCGTAATAATGATTTTTGCTTCGGTCGCCCGGGTGGATTCCGGCCAAGTCGGTGTCCTGACCCTGTTTGGACGGGTGACGGGAGAAGTGCTGCCTGAAGGCGTCCATCTGATCAATCCCTTCAAAGCCAGTCACGAACTCTCTATTCGCACTCAGGAGCTAAAGGAATCCGCCAGCGTGCCTTCGAGTGAAGGGCTGGTCATGAACCTCGACACGTCGCTGATCTATCACCTCAATCCGGAGAAGGCTGCCGAGGTCTATCAGAAGATTGGGCCGAACTATATGGCGGTACTGGTGGAACCAAACTTACGCGCTGCGATTCGGGAGGCGACAGCCTCGCACAGCGCCAACGCGCTCTACACTGGAGAGCGGGAGATGGTGGCCAAGCAGATTTACGAGCAGCTCAGTGACAAACTGGGGCAGCGCGGAGTCCTGGTGGAGAGCGTACTCTTGCGCGACATCCAGTTGCCTACCACGTTGAAATCATCGATCGAATCGAAACAGCAAGCCGAGCAGGAAGCGCTGGCGATGAGCTTCCGCCTGCAAAAGGAAACGCAGGAGGCCCAACGTAAACGCATTGAAGCCGCCGGCATTCGCGACTTCCAGCAGATCGTGGCCCAGGGCATCAGTCCGCAACTGCTGGAATGGAAGGGCATCGAGGCGACTGAGAGCCTGGCCAAGAGTTCAAACGCAAAAGTGGTCGTGATCGGCAACAGCAAGAATGGGCTGCCGCTGATTCTGGGCCAGTAGACTCGGAGTAGATGGCACGACGCGTCGGGTGCCCCATCCTTTTCGCGCACTTGGCGAAAAGGGTGGGTGCCGGCAGTGTCCGTTCGCTTACCTCTGGAACGCAAGCGCACACTTGAAATGACTGATCTCCTCGAGGTCCGAAATCTTGTCGTCGAATTCCCCCGCTCAGGCGCCGGGGGAAGTAGCAGCCTCATGGCCGTTCGCGACCTCAGTTTTTCCATCGCAGCGGGCGAGGTGCTGGGACTGGTGGGCGAATCGGGTTCGGGAAAATCAGTTACTTCACTGGCCTTGATGCGACTGCTTCCTCCGCACGCCCGCACCAGTGGTGAAATAAAATTTGGCAACGGCGCCGGTACTCAAGACCTGCTGCAGCTATCCGACGCGGCAATGCGTCCTCTGCGCGGCTCCCAGCTCGCCATGATTTTTCAGGAACCAATGACCGCTCTGAATCCGGTGATGCGTGTCGGCGACCAGGTTGCCGAGGCCGTTCTCGCCCACCATCAAGTCGGAAAAGATGAGGCATGGAAGCGCACTCTCGTCGCCTTGAGCGAAGTTGGAATTGCCGATTTCGAGCGACGGGCGCGCGATTATCCGCACCAGCTTTCAGGAGGCATGCGGCAACGCGTCATGATTGCCATGGCCATCGTCAACCGTCCCCGACTGCTGATCGCCGACGAGCCCACAACCGCGCTCGATGTAACGATCCAGGCACAGATTCTTGAATTGCTGGCCGAACTGCGGGCGAAGTTTGGCCTGACCATGCTGTTCATCTCACACGATCTGGCCGTGGTTTCGCAGGTCGCCGACCGGGTGGCCGTAATGTACGCGGGCAACCTGGTTGAAATGGGACCGAAGCGCGCCATATTCGAGGCCCCGGCGCATCCTTACACTCGCGGCTTGCTTCATGCCGTGCCCACCTTGAAGACCGACCGCAGCCAACCGCTTGAGACAATCGAAGGCAGCGTCCCTCCGCTGCACGCAGTCCCGCCAGGATGTCCCGTTCGAGCCGCGCTGCGAATTCCGGGTAGACGAATGCGCCCGCACTCTGCCGCCACTGGCTGGAAGTGTCGGCCCGACACTGGGCAAGATGCCCGGTAGTAAACCCCAGCTAGATGTGGGGCGGACACTCTTGTCCGCCGCTTTTGAAGTTGATTTGGGCTTGGTATTGGGGACTGCCGGGCAAGAACAAATCCAATTCAAAAACGGCGGACAAGAGTGTCCGCCCCACACACGTAACCTACATTTCAGCGCACAGACCAGCCCGACAGGTCTATAATCCCCAGTTTGTCCGGTGATTCGTGCGCATTCTTCTATTAAGCGACATTCATGGCAACCTGGAAGCTCTCGAAGCGTGTCTGACAGCGGCCCCGCCGCACGACATGGTAGTCAACCTCGGGGACATCGTCGGCTACGGCGCCAGCCCCAACGAGGTCATCGAGCGCTCCCGCGCATTGGGCCACATCTTTGTGCGCGGCAACCACGACAAGGCAGTCAGTGGGGCGATGGACCTGCGAGACTTCAATCCCATCGCCGGACTGGCGGCGCTGTGGACCCGCGACCAACTCACTGCCCCAAACCTGAAATGGCTTCAGGGCCTGCCCCATGGCCCCATTCAGACCGGAGAACTGTCCGCCGTCCAGTTCGTGCACGGCTCTCCCGTGGATGAAGATGAATATGTGGTCACCTTGCGCGACGCCATTGAGCCCCTGATGACTGCCGCGACGCCGCTGACTTTTTTCGGACACACCCATCTGCAGGGAAGTTTTTGCACCAACGTGGTGGCCAGCGATTACTATCGCCCGCAGTACAACACCGTGGGACAGAGCGAGACCGCGGAGTTTCCACTCAAAGAGAACATGCGCTACATGGTGAACCCAGGGTCGGTCGGCCAGCCCCGCGACGGAGACTGGCGGGCCGCCTTTGCGGTGTTCGACGCCGACTCCCGCATCGTCACTTTCTGTCGCGTCCCCTACAACCTCAAGCAGGCCCAGGAGCGCATCCTGGCTGCCAACCTGCCGCAACGCCTGGCCACGCGCTTGGCCGCCGGAAGATAACCAGTCACTGCACCACAACAGGGGAACGGCACGAGTTCACAGAGGAAGGGCACGAGTTCACTCGTGCCACCACCGACATCACAACTTGCCGCGCTTTAGCGCCTGAGGTCAGCTGTTGCGCCGTTGGCGTTGTTCAGCAATCCGCTTCATTTGGCAGTTGGCCCGCCAGCCTAAATCAAATTCAAAAGCGGCGGGCGAGGGCGCCCGCCCCACATGGTCACCGATGTAAACTTTCTGCATGCCCTCATATTCATCTCGCCCCGAGCACTATCTGATTGCCCATAGCGATGGCGGAGCACGCGGCAATCCCGGTCCCGCCGGCTACGGCGTGGTGATTCAGGATGAAGCCGGAAAAAAAGTTGCCGCTCTCAGCCAGTACCTGGGTCACCAGACCAACAACTTCGCGGAATATCAGGGCCTGATTGCGGCGCTCGAGTACGCCATCGAGCACGGACACAAGGCGCTCAAGGTCATAAGCGATTCCGAACTCCTGGTACGGCAGATCAAAGGCATCTACAAAGTGAAGAACTCGACGCTGCAGGAACTTCACGGCCGCGCCAAAGAGTTGATCGCGCAGATGGAGTGGTTCTCCATCGACCACGCGCTGCGAGAGCACAACCGCGAAGCAGACGAGTTGGCGAATCAGGCCATGGACAAGGGCATGGGCCGAACCAGCAGCACAGCCCGTGTGGCCGCGGGCGGCTCGCCCGCGACGAGCGCTGCCGGGCCCCAGGAGTTTGAAGGAATAGTGGAAGCAGGCGCGATCAAGCTGGTGAACGGCCATCTGCCAGACGGGAACCCGCGTACAAGTGCGAGTAAAAAAATAAGCTGGGGTTGGAAAGCTGGAGGACGGGCGGGACGCCCGTCCTCCAGTGAAAATTAAGCGCGGCCCTTTTTGGCCGCGGCGGCCACAGCTCCGGCCTTTTCCCACGGACGCTTGGGGCGCTCCGCTGCAGGCTTGTCGCGGTCCTTGATGCGGTCGTAATGATACGATTCGCTCACCGTCCCCAGCGACTCGTTGTACAGGACAGGTAATCCCAGCCCTTCCTTCAACTCTTCCGTAAATTGCTGCAACGCTTTCAGATGGTCGGCGGTGGCCGGAACTTCAGTCTTGGCAGTTTTCAGAAACTGCTGATAGCCACGGTTCACCAGTTTGGAGATCTCGCTGCCGATCAGGTATCCCGGATAAGCGAAGATCTTCACGCCATCGTCGCCGTCTTTCTGGATGGCGGCGGAAACACTGTATTTCTTGAGGAAAACGCGGCCCTGCGTGCCCGGCGCTTCGATCAGATCAAAGCCGTGCTCGCGCAGCCAACTCAGCGCTTCCTCATAACTTCGTTGTTCTACCTTAGTTGCCATTCGTTTTTGGGTATCCAATCCCTCGCTCCGTTCCATTCCATGAGATGCCGATTTTACGAAAAGAGTGCAATTCCATCTCGTGGATGGATCAAAGTAGCCTCTTTTATAATCCAATCAACCGTTACGACGCCGTTAATTCGGGCTCACCATACGTTACGATGGTCACGGCCCTTATCGAGATCCATGCAGCCAGTGCTCAACCAAAACAACGGAAGTGCCTGATTCTCCGGCCACGCCGTCCGCAGGGACCGCGCCCAAGTCGAGTCATGCGCTCGGCCGGCGAAGCCTCGAACTCATCGGCAACACTCCACTGTTGCGCCTGGAACGTCTCACTCGCGACTTGCCCGGAATTCAGTTGCTGGGCAAAGCCGAGTGGTACAACCCAGGCGGGTCAGTAAAAGACCGCGCCGCATCGAACATCGTCGCCCAGGCTCGCGCCAGCCGGAAAATTCGGCCCCGGCAAAATCCTGCTCGATTCCACCAGCGGAAACACCGGCATCGCGTACGCCATGATCGCGGCCGCCGCAAGGTTTTCCGGTGACCCTGTGCATGCCGGAAAATGTTTCAGTCGAGCGCAAGCGCATCCTGCACGCCTATGGCGCCAACATTATTTACACCGATCCCGGCCGACGGCTCCGACGGCGCCATTCGTGCCGCCCGCGAACTCTACGCGCAGGATCCCGGCAAATATTTTTATGCCGACCAGTATTCCAACGACGCCAACTGGCAGGCCCACTACCATGGCACAGCCAACGAAATCTGGCAACAGACAGAAGGACGTAGTCACCCATTTCGTTTCCATGATGGGTACCAGCGGCACCTTTGTCGGCACCACGCGGCGACTGAAAGAATTGAATCCGGCAATTCGCTGCATCTCGCTTCAGCCGGACTCGCCCTTCCACGGCATCGAAGGGGCCAAGCACATGGCCAGCGCCATCGTGCCCAAAATTTACGACACGAAGCTGGCCGATGAAGACATCGGCATCTCAACCGAGGACGCCTACGCCATGGCCAAACGACTGGCCCGCGAAGAAGGACTGCTGGTTGGAATCTCGGCCGCCGCCGCGGTCGTGGGCTGCCTGCAGGTCGCAAGAACGCTGGACAAGGAGCGCCGTGTTCGTAACCATTCTGTGCGATTCCGGCGACAAATATTTGAGTGAACGGTTCTGGGAAGAAGACTGACCAACTCCAAACTGACATCCGAGAACTGGTTTTGTTATTTCGGTTTCCCAATCGACCCGCACGGCGATCGAGCGCAATGCTGAATATCCATCGCAAAGAATACGAAGCCCTCAGACAGCACGGCGAAGAAACATATCCCCACGAATGCTGCGGAGTGCTGCTCGGACAAATGGATGAAGACGGCGTGCGTTCCGTGACTTCAATCGCCCGCGCGGGCAACACCCGCACCGATTCCGCCCACAACCGCTACAACATCGATCCCAAGGAACTGATCCGCATCCAGCGGGAGGGACGCGAGCGCGGCGAAGATATCATCGGCTTCTATCACTCACACCCCGACCATCCCGCCCAGTGGTCGCAGACCGACCTGGCCGAGGCCCACTGGTTCAGCTGCTCCTACGTCATCACCAGCGTGGAGAAAGGCAAGGCCGTTCTGACCAACGCCTTCGAGCTGACCGGCAGTGACGAAAACGACAAGAAGCTGGTGGACGAGAAGATTGAGGTAGTGTGATTTGCATGTGTGGGGCGGGCGCCCTCGCCCGCCGCCTTTGACTTTGATCTTGGTATCGGTCTGCACAGAACCAAAGTCAAAAGCGGCGGGCGAGGGCGCCCGCCCCACACACCCCGGCTGAATCCCCCACCCCTCCTGTGGCATCATGTATAGCCTATGCCCAAGATCCAAATCCCCACCCCTCTTCGCCAGTACGCTGGCAAACAGCCGGCGGTTGACGTCAAGGCCGGCACCATCGGCGATGCCCTTTCCGATCTCGTCGCCCAGCATCCTGACTTGCGCCGTCATCTTTATACCGACGACGGAAAGCTGCGCGCCTTCGTCAACGTCTACCTCAACGACGAGGACGTTCGCTACCTGCAGAAGGAAGCCACGGCGGTGAAGGACGGTGATAGTATTTCGATTGTGCCTTCCATCGCGGGAGGACGGTAGTTGCAGAATGCAGATTGAAGATTTCAGCATGAAAACTATCGCCAAATCACGCTGTTGTCGCCCTTCCTGTCGCTAGATTGTTCTCGCAATCTTCAATCTGAAATCCTGAATCTGAAATGTTCCAGCGAGGCCGTTATGCCAATCCTGACTGAAGTGAAACCCGAAACTGCCACCCTTAGCAACGACGAAATCCTGCGCTACTCACGTCACCTGATCATGCCCGAAGTCGGCATGGAGGGGCAGCTCAAGCTGAAAGCCGCCCGGGTGCTCTGCATCGGCGCGGGCGGTCTGGGTTCGCCACTGGCGTTGTACCTGGGCGCGGCAGGCGTTGGCACGCTCGGCATCGTCGATTTTGATGTCGTGGACTACACCAACCTGCAGCGTCAGATCATTCACTCGACTGCCGACGTGGGACGCAAGAAGCTGGACTCAGCCGCCGAAAAGCTCAAGGCCATCAATCCGTTCCTGAATATCCGAAAATTTGATACCCGGCTCTCCAGCGAGAACGCGCTCGAACTATTTAGCGAGTTCGACATCATCGCCGACGGCACCGACAACTTCCCCACGCGCTATCTGGTGAATGACGCCTGCGTGCTGACCGGAAAACCGAACGTCTACGGATCGATCTTCCGCTTCGAAGGACAAGCCAGCGTCTTCGCGACCAAGGAAGGTCCATGCTACCGCTGCCTCTATCCCGAACCGCCACCGCCGGGACTGGTTCCTTCCTGCGCCGAGGGTGGTGTGCTTGGTATTCTGCCCGGCCTGGTCGGCGTCATGCAGGCTACTGAAGTCATCAAGCTGATTCTGGGCAAAGGCGAGCCGCTGATCGGCCGCCTGCTGCTGATCGATGCGCTGGACATGAAGTTCCGAGAACTCAAACTGCGCAAAAATCCCGATTGCCCGGTCTGCGGTACGCATCCCACCATCAAGCAGTTGATTGACTATAACGAGTTTTGCGGAATTCGCGGCGAGGAGAAGCCAGTGGAAACATTAACGGCAGACATTCAGGTGGAAGAATTAAAGAAACGTCTGGACGCAGGCGAAAACCTGTTCGTGCTCGACGTGCGCGAGCCTCACGAATATCAGATCTGCAACATCGGCGGACACCTGATTCCTCTGGGCGATCTACCAAAGCGGGTCAACGAACTGGATTCCAGCCAGGAGATCGTCGCGCATTGCCGCTCCGGCGTGCGTAGCGCCAAGGCGGTAGATTTCCTGCGCCAAGCAGGGTTCAAGAAAGTACATAACCTTGCCGGGGGAATTCTGGCCTGGGCCGATCGCGTAGATCCCAAGATGCCTAAGTACTGACCCGGTCGTCAGTCCTCGCTCTTGCTACTACGATGTACTCGCGTCACACTGATGGAGCCTTTCGCATAAAAAATGGGAGCCCGTTGAGAGCTCCCATTTTCACGCATCACCGACCAACCTTACTTGCTGGTTCCGTTCGATTCCGCTTTTGCGGATTCATTGTTCACCGCGAACGCATACTTCTTTCCTGAAAACCGAATTTCGCTCACCGACTTGTGCCCGTCACTGTTGGTGCTGGTAACCATAGCGTCCCGGTTGGGAGACTGCTCCAGCGCGAGCATGCGCGCGGGCACCGTGGCGACAACATTCTTGCCTTTCAGGATATTCAGTTCGACGTTCGGACCAGCGCCTTCCCATTTCACTGTGTATTCACCGGTGCCCAGTTGCGTTCCGTTTACGGTGACTGGATCGTTCACCTGAAGGGTACCCTTGTTGGCAGCAAAAACGCTTGTGGCCAGTAGCAAAGCCAAACCCAGCAGCAAGCCCTTGGAGATTTTCGATACGCTCATTGCACTCCTTTTTCTTTCCCGAAAACGTCGGGAACCGGTTCGGGGCGGCCTGAATTTGCCTGGGGCAGGAAAAACTTGCGTTTTGCCGTCGAAGGCCTAAAATGCTGCCTCGGGGTTAAGCGAAAAGAGAACGGCCGCAAAGCCGCGCGCTTTCTGCTTCGGGGATTGTCCTCACCTGGGCCGCCAAACCGAGCGTGAGCCAGTCCCTTTAACCCCTGAAATTTTTTCTCAAAACCAGGTCGGCTGGTGGTTGTTCCCTCAGACCCAGTTTTCAATCATTGCCTGATACGCAACGCACAGATGAAAAGTTCCGTTGCGAATATTTTCATCTGCACCTCTTTGGACGATGCCCGTCTCCCATTGTTAGCAACGGTTGTAGCTTTGAAAAGCCGCAACACAACAGCGTTTTGTCTTGTCTATGCAAGTGTGGGGCGGACACTCTTGTCCGCCGCCTTTGATTTTGATTTGACTTTGATTATTGAGAGGAACTAACGATCGCAGAACACGTCAAGAAGAAAAGCTAGCTTATCTTGAGAACAACTTTTCCAAAGTTCTTACCCTCGACCAGTAACCGGTACGCTTCCACAGCCTTCTCCAAAGGAAACACATGCCCGATGACAGGATGCAAATGCCCGTCCGCCGTCCATGCGGAGAGCCGTGCCCATGCCTCTTTCATCAGCTCACGGTTCCCGGCCAAATAGGTCAGCCACAAGCCATGCACGCTCGCGCCTTTTGCATACAAGATGCGCGCATCCAGTTGCGAAGGTTCTCCCGTGGCCGCACCGTAGACAATCACCCGTCCGAAATCGCGGAGACAGCGCACACTTTTCGCAGTGTGCTCACCGCCCAGCATTTCAAACACTGCATCCACACCTTCTCCATGAGTGAGATCTTTGATCGCTTCTTCGTAGTCGCGCTGCTTGTAATTGATTCCGTGCTGCAGCCCCAGCGTTTTCACCCGCGCCAGTTTTTCTTCTGAGGAAGACGTCCCATACATCTCGATGCCGAGCAGCTTTCCAATCTGCACCGCCGCCGTGCCCACTCCGCCAGCCACCGCATGAATCAGGACCCGCGACGCAGGCTTACCCGCAGTGGGCTCCAGCAGACCCAGCCTTCCAATACGCAAAGTACGCAGTGAAATAATTGACTGGAAATGCCGCGCCTTCTTCCGCACTCCATGCCGCAGGCACCGGCCACAGCAATTGCGATGGGGCCGCAACCCGCTCCGCGAACGCAGCCCACTGGGTGTAGCCCATGACACGCTGCCCATCGCTCATCCGGGTCCCGCAGAATTCACGTCCCGCCACGAGCGGCGGTTTCGGTGTTCCCGGGATATCCGCCTTGCGCGGACATGATGTCGGCGAAGTTGATGCCGCCGGCTTCCACCTGGACCAACTCCTGTCCCGAAGTGGGCACCGGGTCCGGCTCAGGTCGTACTTCCAGCACCTCAGGGCCGCCTAAACGGCTGATGACAAGGGCCTTCATGTGCAGCAGTCTAACAGCGCCGTCGCAGTCCAATTTGCGACCACCACACTTTCGCGTCAGGTATATACTCTGCGTAACAAAAGTTGGGGCTCCCCGTTCCGGACAGCTTCGGAAGGGGAGGTCGGAGCGCTTTTCATAATCAATTCATAGGCTCCGTTTTGAAGACCACTGGTACCGAAAGTTTAGAAACACCGGGTAACCAGTGCGGGACGCTCATGCGCGGAGGGGTCCGCGTGCGAGTTCCGGGGAGGTCCTTCGGTGGACTTGGTAGTGGTGCGTTTTTTATTTGTTCTCATAATTGCTGTTACCTGCTATCTGACTGATCCGTTCGATCTGCCCGCGAGGCTGGATGCCTTGGTGGGCGCGCTCATCGGCCTCGGCATTGTCCTGTTCGAATGGAGGCTGCGCCGGGTCAGTCTGAAGCGCCTGATTGGCGCCGCCGTCGGCAGCGTCCTCGGCATCTTCGGCGCCTACCTGTTTTCCCTCGTCATTCGCAACAGCATTGCCCCCGGCCACACCCAGAGCTTCCTGCAAATCCTGGTCATGCTCCTGATGGCCTACGTCGGACTGGTCGTCGGGGCCAACAAGGGCGACCTGCTGAACCTGGCGGCCCTGGGCGGTGTCTTCGGCGGCGAGAAGCAGGGCAAGAAGAGCTACAAGA
The DNA here is from genome assembly GCA_963812835.1 of Terriglobia bacterium. Lineage (GTDB taxonomy): Bacteria > Acidobacteriota > Terriglobia > Terriglobales > Acidobacteriaceae > JAIQFF01. Next base: position 773,709 of record CAWEWN010000002.1, on the reverse strand, counting down.
TCCTCGACACCAGCGTGATTATCGACGGCCGGATCGCCGACATCGCCGAAACCGGATTCCTCGACGGCATCATCGTCACCCCGCAGTTCGTGCTGCGCGAACTGCAACTGGTCGCCGACTCCGCCGACTCACTGAAACGGAACCGCGGACGTCGCGGTCTCGACATCCTGCAACGCCTGCAGAAAGTAGCGTCACTCCAGATTCAAATCGTCGAGGATGACTTCCCCGCGGTCCGTGAAGTGGATCTGAAGCTGATCGAACTGGCCAAGCTGTACGAAGGCAAAATCATCACCAACGATTTCAATCTGAACAAAGTCGCACAACTGCAGGGCGTCGCCGTCCTGAACATCAACGAACTGGCCAACTCGCTGAAGCCGATCGTGCTACCCGGCGAAACCATGCGGGTCTTCATCCTGAAGGAAGGCAAGGAATACAACCAGGGCGTCGCCTATCTCGACGACGGAACCATGGTGGTCGTGGACAACGCGAGAAAGATGATCGGCAAGACCATAGACATCTCGGTCACATCGGTCCTGCAAACCACAGCCGGCAAAATGATCTTCGGCAAATGGGACGACCGCACCGGCAGCCGCAGCGAATCTCGCTCGGTTGTGAACGGCGTGCCGGTAGTGCCCCCGGTGTCGTCACCGTCAGTGCCTACCGTGGATCCCAAGAAATCACAGCCGATGATGGTAGAGCGACCAGCGGAGTAGAGAACTATGTGGGGCGGGCGCCCTCGCCCGCCGCCTTTGACTTGAATCTTATTTTGCTACGAGATTCTCAATCGTATTGAGCAACTGACCCGACATCAAAATCAACTTCAAAAGCGGCGGGCGAGGGCGCCCGCCCCACTCAACCTTACAGCGGAATATTCCCATGCTTCTTCAGCGGGTTCTTATCCCGCTTCGTCTCCAGCATGGCCAGCGCCTGAATTAATTTCTTACGCGTCTCCCGAGGCTGAATGACGGCATCCACATATCCTCGCTCAGCCGCCACGTACGGATTGGCAAACCGCTCGCGGAACTCCTCGATTTTTTCCTGGCGCAGTTCTTCGCGTTTCGGGGCGCGATCCAGCTCTCGTTTGTAGACAATATCCACCGCACCCTCCGGACCCATCACCGCGATCTCCGCGGTCGGCCACGCGTAATTTACATCGGTCCGGATATGCTTTGACGCCATCACGCAGTACGCGCCGCCATAGGCCTTGCGCGTGATCACCGTGATCTTCGGCACCGTTGCTTCGGCAAAGGCAAACAGCAGCTTGGCGCCGTGCTTAATGATTCCGCCGTACTCTTGCGTGCTGCCGGGTAAAAATCCAGGTACATCTTCAAACGTGATCAGCGGGATGTTGAAGCAATCGCAGAAACGAACAAACCGCGCACCCTTGGTAGAAGCATTGATATCGAGCGTGCCCGCCAGAAACGCCGGCTGATTGGCCACGATCCCGACCGAACGCCCATTCATTCTGGCGAAGCCTACAACGATGTTCTTCGCATAGTGCTCCTGCACTTCGAAAAAATACCCGTCATCGGCGACCGAATGGATCACATCCTTTATGTCATAGGGCAGGTTCGACTCATTGGGCACGATCCGATCTAAGGCCTCATCGGCGCGGTCCGTCGGATCACTACACGCCCGGCGCGGTGGGTCATCGAGATTGTTGGACGGAATAAAACTCAACAGCTCGCGCACCATGGAAAGACATTCGGCATCATCGTGCGCCATGAAATGTGCCACGCCGGAAATCTCGTTGTGGGTGTGCGCGCCGCCGAGCTGTTCTTTTGTCACTTCTTCATGGGTGACAGTCTTGATCACGTCTGGCCCGGTGATGAACATGTAGGACGTCTTGTCCACCATCAGGATGAAATCGGTGATCGCCGGCGAGTACACGGCACCGCCCGCGCAAGGTCCCATGATGGCGGAAATCTGCGGTATCACTCCGCTGTACAGCGTATTGCGCAGGAAAATGTCGGCGTATCCTGCCAGCGACACCACGCCTTCCTGAATGCGTGCGCCACCGGAATCGTTCAGGCCAATCAGGGGCGCGCCCATCTTGGCGGCCAGGTCCATGATCTTGACGATTTTGGCGGCGTTGGTTTCGGAGAGCGATCCACCAAACACCGTGAAGTCCTGGGCAAAGACGAACACCAGCCGTCCTTCGATGCGCCCGTAACCGGTAATGAAGCCGTCGCCGTAGAACTTCTGCTCGGCCATGCCAAAATCGTTCGAGCGGTGCGTGACCAGCTTGTCGGTCTCTTCGAACGTGCCCTCGTCGAGCAAGAACTCAACCCGCTCGCGGGCCGACATCTTGCCTTCCTTATGCTGCCGCTCGCGGCGCTCTTCTCCACCGCCCTCCGCGGCAAGGCGGTCGCGCTTTTTCAGTTCTTCAAGTTTCTGTTCCAGGTTCATTCCAGACCTCGGGCGTCGGACCTCAGACCTCGGACCTTGAGACCAGGGCCCTGCTGGCGTCCGAGGTCCGAGGTCCGACGCCGGTTTACTGCTCCATGCTGGATCCAATCGGCTGGTAGCGATACTTCTTGCCATCCCAAAAAATGGCAGACGTCATCCGGTCGCCGCCTGTTTCCTCGGCGTAGATGGCCATCAGGGTCTTCTTCTTCACCGACAGCTTTTTCACCGCGACCTGTTTGAAGGGCAGGTTGATGATCACGAACTTCGCCTTCGGGGTCGCCGCTCGCCAGGCCTCGGGACCGGCGCCATGGATGACCAGCAGTACAATGCCCCGCACCGCCGGGTCCTCCGACGCGAACTGAGTGGTGATCTTCGTATTTCCGTAACCGTAAAACTGGTTGTATGGATCAATCACCGTAAAGTTGTCGTCGGCCTGGTCCGTCAATGGGTTGGTGCAATGAGCAGCGACGACCAGGTCTTCAATGCCATCGCCGTCGAGGTCGGCCTTAAGCTGCGGCGGCCCCGCCATCAGCTTGCAAGTGGACCCAAATTGTTTTTGGATGAAATTGTCGTCCACGGTGGAGGCAGGTGCGGTGGGCTTGCTGGGCCAAAGCCAAAAATGACAGTGTGATCGAAACAAGAGTCAACCGAAAAGAAGACTGCATGGATCTACTGTAGTCCTCTTCGGAATCAGAGAGTAGAGACACAGTAGATGACAGCCAGAGACCGTGTGGGGCTGGGTCGGAGCCTGTCCTGAGCGCAGTCGAAGGAACCCGGCCGGGTCGAGCGAAGCTCGACAGGGGTTGCTCTTTCATGACCGCACAAACCCAGCCGAGCTCGCTCGGCCCGACCGGGTCAGAAACCCGGTCCCACACAGTCCGTGGCGAAATCCTATTTCTTGAAGTGTTCCCAACCCTGCGGCGCAGTTTCTGCTTCATACCTTTCTTATCCACCACGAACATTTGCCGTCCCCGCCGTCACGACCCCAATCTGCCGAACCGGGACACCCGCAATTCGGGATGGAACTTTTTTTCTCGGCGGCGAAGTGAAGAGCAACTCGTAGTCCTCCCCGCCGTGCAGCGCAAACTTCAGCGCCGCCTCCCCTGCCGTCGCGACCGGAATGGCTTCGGTTTCGAGTTCGGCCCCCACGCCACTTTCCTCACAAATGTGCCCGAGGTCGGTGGAAAGTCCATCGCTGATGTCAATCATTGCCGAAGCTAGTCCCTTCTCGCGCAGGAAACGCCCGCACCGCAACCCGAGGCCTGGGATAGAAGTGGCTGCCAAAATCCGACGGTCGAAGTTTCTTCCCGCTCGAGAGCAAAGCGATCGCTGCCGCCGAAGCGCCGAGCTCGCCAGTCACGTAAATACGGTCTCCAGGAGAAGCACCTGAACGCAATACCGCCTTGCCCTTCGGCACCGACCCCAGCACGATAATGTCGGCCATAACTCCCTGCGGAGACTGGGCAGTATCGCCCCCGGCCAGGGTGACTTTGAACTCGTCCGCTAGCTTCAGCAGACCGCGCAGGAACCCATCAATCCAGCTCTGCGGCAAACTTCGCGGTAGGGCGAGGGAAAGAAACACTGCCAGCGGTTCCCCTCCCATGGCTGCGATGTCGCTGAGCCCTCTCGCGAGGCAGCGATGCCCGACGCTCTCTGCCGGGTGCCAGGCCCGTTTAAAGTGGACATTCTCCAGACTGAAATCGGTCGTGACCAGGACTTCACGACCACGAGGGATCGGAAGCACGGCGCAGTCGTCCCCAATGCCCAGACCGGGCCCTGGTCGTTTTGCGGCTCAGTCACGAATGCGCCGAATTAGCTCTTTCTCAGGCAGAGGCACGGCGCGATCAATATACAAGGTTCAAAGGGGGCGAGCGCCCACGCCACAAAAGGGCGTAGAATGAATTCAGCCCGAGTACACGTTACCCTACGTCCCAAAGTCACCACCGAGTAATACGTCCCTAAGGGCAGTCCTCCATACCCGGCGTTGGTAAGCCTGCAAACGTTGACAGGGGGGAACCTACTTTGTTACCGTTGCCAAGCTGTTCAGAAGGGCATAGCCGAACTAAGTGCTGCATCCAGTAGGGATTGCAAGCACAACCGTTTCGGCATCTAAGTTCCGGTAGGTTTCGGGCGCGTAAACAGCTCTGGTTCCAGAATAGGAAAGCTGGCCCGGATTCAGGATGGCGGTAGGGCTCTCGTAACCGCGAGCCGCCCTGATTGGTCCGATCCTGATCACTGACGGAAGGAAAAAATTGCAAAAACGCTTTTACATTCTTTTTGTGGCACGCGGTGACGACGGTCAGCTCCGCAAAATCTCCATCCCCGTCCACTACCTGTACGTATTCCTGGTAGGGGCGTCGATCGTGGGGTTGAGCCTGACCGGCATTGCTAGTTCATACCTGCGCATGCTGCTGAAGGTGTCGCATTACAACGAGCTTCGCACCGAGCGCGAGGATCTCCGCAACCGTTACTCTCGGCTGGAGCAGGTTGCCAAGGAACGCGACATTCAGGTCGCCTCGCTGGGTTCGCTGGCGGGCGAGGTTTCGTCTCTTTACGGATTGAAGGCTGATCCCAACCTGGTGACGGCGTCTTCCGAGAACGTCGCCGGTTCTCAAGTCGTCTCTTCATTGGACCAACTTGGCGCGCTTAAGACTTCGGCGCTGAGCGGCGCCACCATGACTGGTCTTTCTTTGGGACTCACGCGCAACGTGACTACAGCGGACTGGCTGCGGGCAAATTCCGCTCCCAATCTCTGGCCGGTGGAAGGTCCGGTGACCGGCTCGTTTGGCGAGCGCATCGATCCATTTAACGGAGAAGGCGCATTCCATAGCGGTATCGATATTGGATCAACCGACGGGCAACCGGTCTTAGCGCCCGCCGACGGCACGGTCGTCTTCGCCGATTTTCTGGGCGGCTACGGACGGGCAGTCACGATCGACCACGGTCACGGAATCACGACCCGCTACGGCCACCTGGCAAACTTTGCTGTCATGCCGGGTCAGCACGTACATCGCGGCGACACCATCGGACACGTAGGTGAGAGCGGCCGCAGCACCGGTCCCCATCTCCACTACGAAGTCCGCATCAATGACACTCCGGTAAATCCCCACAAATACCTTCGCCTCACAGTCGCAAACGTAGGCGGATTCTCAGCCGGCAGCTAATTAGTTTTCTTTAGTGTGGCCGCGGGCGACCCGCCCGCGGCTTTTATTTTTGACGCAGGGCTTTCGCGGGCGAGTCGCCCGCGGCCACACAAGCACCAGGCCGATGCGTCCAGACATCTGGAAGCCAGAAACTAGAAACCGGAAACTGCTACTTCGCTGCTTCTTCAATCGCCTTCAAGTCATCAGCCGAAAGTGCAATATCCGCGGCCTTCAGATTTTCCTCGAGATGTGCGACCGACGAAGTTCCAGGAATCGGCAAGATCACCGGGCTCTTATGGAGGAGCCATGCCAACGAGAGCTGCGAAACCGTCGCCCCGTGGCGCTTCGCAACTTTGTCCAGCTTGCCACCCGGCTGCGCCAGCTTTCCAGCCGCCACGGGAAACCAGGGAATGAAGGCCAGCTTATGTTTCTCGCAATACTGCAGGACGTCCTCATGCTGCCTGTCCCCGACGTTGTACTGGTTTTGCACGCTGACGATCTCTATGACTTTACGCGCCTGATCAATCTCTTTCGGTTTGACCTCGCTTAGTCCTACGTGCCGAATCTTGCCCTGCTTCTGCAGCTGGGCAATCGCGCCCAGCGACTCCTCAACAGGAACTTTTGGATCGATGCGGTGCAACTGCCACAGATCGATCACGTCCGTTTTCAGCCAACGCAAACTCATCTCTACCTGCTGCACCAGGTACTCTGGCCGGCCCAGCTGAATCCAACGGTCAGGCCCCTGGCGCGTGAACCCTGCCTTGGTAGCAACGACCAGGCCTTTAGGAAAAGGCGACAGCGTCTCGCCAATCAGCCGTTCGCTGACTACCGGGCCATAGCTGTCCGCGGTGTCAATAAAATTCACTCCCAGCTCAACCACGCGCTTCAGCACACGCTTGGCCTCGGCGGGGTCTTTGGGCTCGCCCCAGATTCCCTTGCCTGTCAGGCGCATCGCGCCATATCCAAGCCGATTCACTTCGAGGTCGCCGCCAATGGTGAAGGTCTTTTTCACTGAGGTCATGCCCTTTTGATGCTCGACCAATAGCGATGGGACGTAAATTTCAGGGCGCGATTTGGTGACAAGCGGAAGGGGAAAACTGAAACCGGAAACTTTACCGAGGCTGGAGCAGGCCTTCAGGCCTGCATAAAATCCGGCGGCATGACCCGGGCTTCAGCCCTTGAGGTACCTCAGCGGCTGAAGCCGCCCTTGCGCACATCTAATGCAGCGCTAAAGCGCTGCTCCACCCATCCAATTTTTGTCGGGGAAATTAGGGTGGTTACGGAGCCGTTGGACAAACCACGGACGCTGTCATCGTGCCGGTCACTATGGCCCCGTTCGACGATATGTTGCCAACGCTGTGGTTGGTCGTCACCGTTGCCGTGATCAACGCGTCCCCGCAACCCTGTCCAGTGGCGGTTATCAAGCCGGTCGCGGCATCCACGGTCGCGATCTGTGGAGTGTTCGAACTCCAGACAGCCTGGTTAGTGATGTCCTTGCTTACCGGTGGATGAATGAAGTTTCCAATGGCCCGGGCCTGTACGGTCAATCCCGCATCGGCAGCTATGGGGATGTTCGCCGCCCCGAAAATCTCATGGTCGGGCTGGACCGTGATCGTGACCAACTGTTGATCGTGCCCACAACTGTTCAAGCCAATTACGCAAAACACGGCTGCGAGCGCCAAAAACAATCTGGACTTCTGGCAATTCATGCACTTCTCCTGATAATGCACTTCACTGGACCAGAAAAACGAGAAATCCGCCTAACGGCCCTTCACCAACTCCACCACGCGATCAAAGTCCTCGAGGGTAGCATACTCAATCACGATCTTCCCTTTGCCCTTGCGGTCGCGGATGCGCACTCGCATGCCCAACACTCGCTCCATTTCTGTCTGGGCCGCACGCACGTTGGGATCAACCCAGCGCGCCCGCTGCGGAGTCTCCTCTTTCACCATGGGAATATTCGTCCGGTCCACCAACTCTTCCAACTGTGTCACTGACAGATGCTTCGCCACTGCCTCGTCAGCAATCTTCTCAATCAGGCTAGTGTCCAGCAATTGCAAAAGCACCCGGGCCTCGCTGAACCCGAGCCGTCCTTCCTGCAAATGTTGCAGCACCGCAGCCGGCAGCTTCAGCAGGCGCATGTAGTTCGACACCGACTCGCGCGAAACTCCCACCCGCTGCCCGATCTGCTCCTGGGTGAGTCCAAAATCACGGCTCAACTTGGAAAACGCCGATGCCTGCTCGATGCAGTTCAAGTCCTGCCGCTGCAGGTTTTCGACAACGGTCATCTCCGCTGCTTGCTGATTGGAGACGCGGCGCACTATCGCGGGAATCGTCGTCTTTTCCGCGAGCTTCGACGCCCGGCAGCGTCGTTCGCCTAAAATGAGGGTGTAGCGCCCATCGGTGTTGGGACGCACCACCACGGGCTGGACCACGCCGTTGGCACGAATAGAATTCGCCAGCTCTTCCAATGCCTGGTCGCCGAAGTGATACCTCGTCTGGTAAGGGTTCTCGTCAATCAGTCCAATTGAAATCTGCACGACGGCATCGGACGGCACCGACACGTGTGGCGCGGGCGCCCCGCCCGCGAGAGGCGGCGCCACAGTACCGGACGAACTCGCCGCCGGCGCAACAACCCGCGGTCCGCCCGGTAGCAACGATTCCAACCCTCGCCCCAGGGCCTTCCTCTTCTCAGGAGCTGCCTTGTCCGTTTCTGTCACAACTTTTTCCGCCGTCGTTGTCATGTTCCCTCGCCAATCCCCTGCCTGCGCCACCACTGCTCACCTGGGGACAGCCGTCCTCGACTGAGCCGAGCTCAGCTCGGCTATTTTCCGCGCTCGTGCCAGCCGCACAATGTATATAGACGATCATCTATTTTAATAACATAGACGATCATCGATCTGCTATGCGGTTTTGTCCATCTCCGCCGCTGGCGTCTGCTCTTCCGCCGGCAGATAGTGCGCAATGATCTCCTTGGCCAGCCGGATATAGCTTTCCGCTCCCTTCGATCGCGGATCGTACAAGAGCGCCGGACGTCCATGACTCGGAGCTTCCGCTAGCCGAATGTTCCGCGGAATGCTGGTCGCACAGAGCTTCTCGCCAAAGTATCTCTTCAGCTCCGACATCACCTGCTGGGCCAGGTTGGTCCGGTCATCGAGCATAGTCAGGACCACGCCCTCGATGGTCAGATCCGGATTAAAGCTCGCCCGGATCCGTTCGACCGTGTCCATCAATTCGCTGATGCCTTCCAGGGCGAAATACTCCGCCTGCATAGGGATCAAGACCGCATCCGCAGCCACGAGAGCATTCAGGGTTAGCAGATCGAGCGCAGGCGGGCAATCGAGCACGATGAACTGAAAGCGCTCTCGCAAGATCGAGAGGGCATCACGCAGCCGATACTCGCGGCGATCAGCTTCCACCAGTTCCAGGTTGGCGCCGATCAGATTCTTGTGCGCCGGCACGACGAACAACTGTTCGAGCTCAGTTGGCTGCACCGCCTGCTCCGGGCTGACAGCGCCCATAAGCAGATGGTAGGTCGAGATCCGCTCCGGATCCCTCACCAATCCAAGTCCGCTGGTTGCATTCGACTGCGGATCGCAGTCTACGAGTAGAGTGTTGACTTCAGCGGCCGCGAAGGATGCGGCCAGATTAATGGCGGTCGTAGTCTTCCCAACGCCGCCCTTCTGGTTGGCTACCGCAATAATGCGTCCCATTTAGTTGTAAGGAGAACCCAGAGATGTTGGCAGAATAGGCCGAATCGATGCGCGATTGCAATGACACATTTTGGTGCAATCCTGAAAATACATTGCCTGATTGAAAAGATAAGAGTTCTGGATCAGACGATGCCAAACTTTCCACAGACTGTTCCACGTGAAACATAAGTAGGGATGTCTTCATGTTCCACGTGGAACATAGCGAAGATCGTCGAGGGTGACGAGTCTTTGACCCTCACCGACAAGGCCTCGCGCCGAGACGGAAGGATCTCGACGATTCAAAGGCCTTGCCAGGCGGAACCGTTATCACAGCATTTGATTTTTGCCTAATTCGAACAGCGCAACCCCTAATCTGTGGGCAACCAGAGTCCGATCCCAACAAATTACCGGATGTTCCACGTGGAACGTATCGATGAGGTATGAATGGTCGCTATGCACCCTCGAGAGGCAAACCATCCCACTTTTTACTATCTTGATGCTCGCTGATTACGAGTCTGGTACACGAATTCAGCCACCCAAAAATTCAAATGGATATCCCACTTTTAACCGGTATAAGGCACTCAATTGGGTAAAATCAATCACTTATAACCGAAAAACTTCTATGTCATTCCACATTCACAATCTGTTAATGATCTTGGTTCTTTCCTACCGAGGATCAGCACGCGACTGTCAGATAGCGGTAGCTTGATAGGCTTATCCCACTTCAGGCCGCCCAAAAGCTCAATCACCCCTCGCACTTGAGCTTGCCCAACCAGTATTGCGAGACGGCCACTCGGAACCCCCAACTCAGCAGCCACCGGGAGTATGGATCCGAAGCGCTCGACTGCTCGAAGCGTAACCACATCCCCTCTCGATCCAGTAAAGAGATTTGCGCGGCTGGCGAACACGTCAACGCCGGTCAATCTCAGGTTGCGGACAACTTCCCGGAGAAATGTCGCTTTCTTGGAGTTCGACTCGATCAACGTCAGATGCACGTGCGGAGCCCACATCTTAATGGGCAGACCCGGGAAACCGGGCCCAGAACCCACATCAATGACGTGTGGCGTGGGTGCTTCGGTCGCAACCTGGGCATCAGGGAACAGGTGCCTTGCGGCAAAAATCGACTCTCCAAAGTGGCGAGTGACAATCTCTTCCGGTTCGCGCACCGCCGTGAGATTGATTCGGGCATTCCAACGCAGCAGTAGATCGATGTATATCGATATATAACTCAGCTGAACCGGGGAGAGCTCAGCAACTTTACTCGCACCCGCTTGCACCGTGTGACCTCGTCTCTGCGCGTCGTCGGCGAGAAACGGCCTCAACAGCTCCGCGATGCGGGCTTCATCCATTGTGATTGCTGATTCTAGTTGCCGCGGGGATATCTGGAAACACCGAGGGCTTTCAGACCACTCTTGGATTTAGATTCCAGTTGCCAGTCAATAGTTCCCGGTTCTCAGATCTCGACTAGCGAACTACTTTTTCGATGGCAGCCTTCAGGTCTTCGTAGTGCATCGCGCCAGGATGGTACATGGAAACGCGCCCCGCTCGATCCAGCAAGACCAGAGTGGGCGTCGTGCTGGCGCCGTAGAGATTGAAATTCTCTTTGCTGACCGGAACCGGAACGCCCTGCAATCCGGGATAAAAGTGCTGCCAGACGCGCTGGGTATACGCAAGCTCGTCCTTCGGCGTGGCATCCTCTCCCTGCGCCCCGTAGCCATAGAGCTGCGTGGGGGCCAGCAGCATCAGACCGCGGCCACCGAACTCGGAGCTCAGCTGGGTGATTATCGGGCCTTCTGCTTTGCAATCCGAGCACCAGTTCGCCCAGAAAAATAGCAGCACTGGAGAGCCGCTAAGCTGTGTAAGAGCTGTCGGCCTCGGGCCCAGGTATGACGTGATGTTCAGCGGTGGCGCGGGCTGTCCCGCAAGCCCGAGCATATTCAGGTTCTTCTGCAGGCGAGCGTGGATCGAAGTACCACGGTAGGTCTCTATACTACGGCGGAGAAGTGCAACGGCCTGGGCATTCTCTCCCCGCGCCGCCAACACCTGCGACTGGACTTCGATCGCGGCGCCAAGAGCGATCGGCAGATGTGGTTCCGCATCCAGTGGACGCTTCACCAACAACTGGCGAGAAAGAGTCTCTGACTGCTTGGCGTAGGTTTCGGCGCGATCCAGCTGCTTAGACGCAAGACTCGCGCGCGCCATCCAGGAAAGAGCTTCAACGTAGTCCGGGGTTACGCCCTGTCGGGTACGGTAACTCTGCAGTTCGGTCTCGGCAGCCGAAGCGTTATTGGTCGCCAGGGCTTCGCGAACGTCATCTGTAATTCCAGCAAACGAAGCAGAGGAGAAGAGTAGCAGCGCAGCCAGCAGACGGGCGATCATACCCTCATGATAAACCCTATGGCGGCAGCGTTCTATGCGTTGATGGCTTCCTCGGCCGCAGTCAACGAATCCACAAAGCGGAAAAACTTCTCTACATGGGTGATCTTGAGGGCGTTCATGACCCGCTCGTTCACACCAATCAGATAGAGGCTGCGCCCGTCCTTCTGATGACTCACATAGGCACCGACCATGACGCCGATTCCGGCTGAATCCACATAAGGGACGTTGGTGAAGTCCAGCAACAGCACGCGCGAGGTGTTAGTCCGGACTTTCGACTGAAAATCGAACAGCGAACTCATGGTCAAAGGCCCAGTCAGGCGCAGAATGCGCTGTCCATCCTTGGGCCCAGGCAAATCTTCTATAACAAGCGGCTCCTGAGGCATCGGGGAATATTAATCTCAGCGGTTGAGGGAAGTGTTAAAGCAATGTTAATTTTGGCGTGGTCGCGGCCGACTCGCCTGTGCGCCGCCGGCCGTACGGCTCATCGGGTACCATAGGATGCAAGGAGAGATCCATGCCCCTGAAGGTCGGAGACACAGCCCCGGATTTTGAACTTCCGGCGGTGGAAGGCGAACGGCACCTGAACATAAAACTGAGTGATTTCCACGGCAAGAAGAACCTGGTAGTGAGCTTCCATCCTCTGGACTGGACCCCGACATGCGCCGCGCAGTTGCCGGCGTTCGACGCTGACCGGGACAAATTCGCCGCCTTGGACGCCCAGGTGGTGGACATCAGCGTCGATTCCATACCCAGCAAGGTGGCCTGGCAGAAGAAAGAAATCGGAATCCTGCACACCCCCATGTGCGCAGATTTTTATCCCCACGGCCAGGTTTCCGAACAATTCGGCATTCTGCGCAAGGAACAGCCGTTCCCCGGCATCTCCGAGCGCGCGGTCTTCATCGTGGACAAGAAGGGAAAAATTGCGTTCGCGAAGGTCTATCCCTTGGACCAGGCCCCGAATAACGAAGAACTGCTGACTGCGCTGAAGAAGATCGGTGCGGAAGAGCTGAGAACCTGTCTGGCTGAGATCTGAGAACTGTTTTCAATCAATCAGTCGGCTTCGAGGCGCTACTTGCCGACCGCGAAGACGGTTCAGAACCGTCCCCAGCACCAGCAGGCTGAAGACAGAAATCACGCCGAGAGACGCCACACAGTAAATGCACCAGACCCCCAGAAGATGCGCCTCGATGTGCGCCAGGTAAAGCGAGAACGCAAGCCCGGCCAATGACAACGGCAACAAGACGCCATACCAGCGCTTGAGAGCCAGTATCCCCAGCAGCAGATAGCCTGCGATCCCAATCGTTGCTACCGGCACTCCCCAAAGCACCGCATAGGGACTGTGGTTCACGATCCCGCAATCCCACTTTTCGTTGATACTGCACGGCGATGTATCGGTCCGATAGTGCTCGCGCAACGCCAGCGAGGAAGCTGCAATACCGATTACAGCCAGCAAGGCCAGAACAAATCTCATCAACGATCTCCCTGTGGTCCAATCCTACCGCAGCTGTGTAGTGGTGCAGTCTGCGCAAAACCAACCTCGCCTTGTCATTCCGAAGCCAGGTTTATCGGCGAGGAATCTGCTTGTCGCCATCAGCGAAACAGCAGATTCCTCCCGCGATAATGCCTGCGCTTCGGAATGACAAATTCTTCGGAAATTTCCAGACTACACGGTGAAGACTGACGAACGTCCGACGCCCGCTCCTAAAAATGAAACCTGTATTTCACCTGCACCGAGATCTCACGAGGATTCACGAAATGAGTCCCTCCGAACGTGTTGCTGTTGTCCAACAAATAACGGTGATTGGACAGGTTAAGACCCGTCAGCCGCACGTCCCAATTTTCCCCAAACGATTTTCCCAGCGACAGGTCAAAGGTTTGATGCGAGGGCAGATGCTCCGGCCCTTCGCCATCCACAAAACCGGAGCCGTAGTTGGCGTTGAAATCTGCCCACATGCGCCAGGGCAACGCAAGATTCACCCCGGCCGAGAGCGTGTTGCGCTGATCGTGATCGAGGAAGAAATAGCCTTCGTCCGGCGGTTCGAAGTCGGTAAGACCGCCGGTAACGCCGCCCGCGCCCTCTGCGTACTGGTGGGAATAGACCGCGTGGAACTGAGCTCGTCTGGCGATGCGTGGCGAAGTCGCCGTCGCTTCCCAGCCACGGATGCGGGCGCGGGCGATTGTAAGCGGAAAGAAAATATTCGAATTGCCCAGAATGTCGTGATCGAAAAAGTTCTTCGCGCCGGTGCGGAAGTTGGAGACGTCGAAGACCCAGCCCGCCAGGGGAATCGTAAGCCCAAATTCGTGCTGCTCATCACGCTCACCGCGCAGCGGCAGGAAACCAAATCCCTGCTGGGCGGCTTGCTCCAGCAGCGGACCGTTCACCGTTAGCAAAGGCGGCGCCTGGTAGTAGCGCCCGTAGAATCCGCGCAACACCCAGTTAAGACGCGGTATGCGGATGGCAGCTCCGATCCTCGGATCGACTGCATTTTCGCTGATGGTCGAGCCGAAATGGGTGAGCCGCACTCCGCCGTTGATGGTCAGCCAGCTGGTGAGCTTGAATTGGTCCTCGAGAAATAATGCTTCGACGTTGCCCCAAACGATTTCTCGCTGACTGAGAGGCGGATTGCTGCCATCGCTGGTGACAACTCCGAAGAGCTGATTGTCGCGCGCCCCGAAGACCTGGAAACCGGCGCGAGCATTGTGTTTGCCATGATTGACTGCCAGCGAGACCACGCCGCCAAAGTAGTTGGAGCCGCGGTCATCCGTCGGGATGACCACATCCGGATCGGGCTCGCCAACATAACCGCCGATGTAGTGGGCGCGATTGAAATGATAGAAAGGCGAAACTGTCAGCACGGCTCCCGGGTTTATGGTGTGCAGCCAGGAGAAATTAACCAGGTCATCGCGCTCGTCTTCTACATCGCGAATCCCGAGGTCCTGCTGGTCCGGATCGTTGGGTACCTGGTAGTGATCGCCGCGCGCCGAAGCAACCAGGCGCAGTTGGTCATTTGGGGTTTTGTTAAATGTGAGGGAAGTGAAAGCACTCAGTCCTGCGCCCTGATCGTGCAGCACCTCGGTACTTCCAGTCTCGAGGCCGAGGTCGGTGCGGTTGCCGGAAACGCTGCCGTAATAAGCGAAGCGGTCGGTGTGGTCACCAATACTGAACTGGTCTTCCGTGCGGTTAAAACTGCCGTAGCTGGTGACGAGCTCGGCCTGCCGATCGCGCTCGAATCCGGAGCGGGTAACTACGTTAAACACGCCATAGGTACGATCGCCGTATTCCGCCGAGTAGCCGCCACTCTGCACCTCGAGATAATCAATGTCCTTGGGATCGAATTGGGGGCCGACGTTCGAAGCAATATTCGTGTTGGGGACGGGAACGCCATCAATCAGCCACGAGACTTGATGTCCGCCGCGAATGTGAAGCTGGTCGTGGACCATGTACGAACCGGGAACATAATTAGTGATCATGCTCAGGCTGTTGGTCTGATCAGCACCGGGGGTCTGCGCAATTTGCCGCCGGCTCACCAGGGTGGTGGTGGCCGAAGATTCGGTGTTGATCTCCGTGGACACATCTTTGACTTCAACCGTCTCTTTGGTCTGGGCCACGGTAAGAGAAAAGTGGGTTCGTGCCTCGCGGCCTGAACTGAGAGCAAGCTTCTGCTCTTCGGGAGCGAAGCCGGTTAATTCGACCTTGAGCGAATACTCTCCGAGGGGCACGGTGTCGAAGCGGAATTCTCCCGCATCGTCACTGCTCACGGTTTTGGTCCAGGCGGAACTGGCGGCGCGCAGCGTTACTTGCGCTCCCTGAACCGGTCGGTGTTGCGGATCGTGAATTAGACCGGTGACGGTGCCGAAGATGGTGGCGAACGCAGTCAGGCTACCCATCAGCACTCCGGCGAAAACCAACAAACTCTTCTTTATAAAAGTCATATATTCCCCAGCCCCGAAGGACTAGCGCTGGCCCGTGGCCGCATCCTTGCCGATTTTGACTTCAGCTGCATGCAGCGAATTTCCCTTGTTATGGGCGTGAATCACCACCCGGCTTCCCACCCGAACGTCTTTGATCGTCGCCGCGTCATCGCCTCTGACAAATTTCGTCTCGCTGTCGAATTCCACCGTCCTGGTGGCCCCATCGCGGGTCTTCACTGAAAGAGAGTGCTCAGCGATCACGGTGACCGTCCCCTGAATGTGTTCCATGTCGCCGTGAGCGAAAGTCACGGTGCCTAGCAACAGCGTGCAAATCAGCAGCTGAATAATTAAGGAAGCCCTTTTCATTTTTTCTCCAGCGATCTGTTTATCGAAGTTCGCTTATTGCGGTTTGCGGGTCGCATCTCCCGCCCCACCGCCATTCAGGAATTCCTGCTCATCCTTTTCCTCTTCACGGTCGGCGTCGCTGCGTGGGTTGAAACGCTCCATGTCGCGGATTTCACCAGCCGTCAAATTGGGAAGATGGCGCATGAACAAGACCAACTTCCAGCTGTCCTGATCGTTATCATTGCCTGGCTCACCCCATGCCGGCATGCCGGTCCAGCGCACGCCGTTGTGAACGATGTAATAGAGCTCGCCGTCGCTGAGTTGCTGTGTCGCTGCCAGGCGCATGTCCGGCGCCGGCGGATACAGGTTCAGTCCTATCTCAGTGTTACCGCTCCCATCATTGCCGTGGCAGGAAGCGCAATGATCAGCGAAGTGCCGGGCCGATTCCTGCAACAACTCTGGCGAACCGGTGAGCGGGTTCCGCCGCTGTGCGGCGCCAGACGGCAATGACCACGAGCGCAGCCGGCGGGCCAGGGCTTCTTCCGTCCAACTGGGCGCCTGCCGTGCGCCACAACAATGCGGCAACAAGCCGGAGACCCAAAGACCAGCCCCCACCAGCAGAACGACAATCAATACAGCCCAGAGCACACGAGACATTGGCATTCACACGACGGTAAGAACGGAACAGGGCTCGCCCCCGAACGACGTCCGAGTTTCGCGGGCGGCAACACGCCATCCAGAAGCGGAGACGCGGGTCAGCCCGGGGCGAAACGGGACATCAAGTAAGCCGGGGGAAAGTCAGAGCAGGTTTGTCAGCTAAGCGGGGGACCGCGAACCGGCTTCAGGGCATTGGCCTGATTGGTCAGCCGAAGCGGTTGCAAGTCGGGAGACAGGCCGGCCACCAGGGGATGCACACTCGCATCAATTCCTGATCGCAGTTCGGCCCAGTGAGCAGTGATAACGGGAGGGCAGCAATTATGGCGTTGGCCGTCCACGGCTTGTATGTTGCTAGTGTCGGAGCCGTGGTGGTTCATCGGCTTCCGCATACAGCAGGCGTGGGGCGCAGGAGCGGAAATCGCCAGAGCCACCGGGACGAGCGTGCTCGCAAGCAGCAGCGCAAGCAACAGTCTGGCGGTCAGGCGATACATGGGTGATACACCAAATCTCTCGCCCCTAAGGATAGGGCACGCAAGGGCAGTGCGCAAGTATTCCCAGGTTACGGTAGTGCGCCGGCGGCTCCGTCACGCCTGCTCCACCTAAAATTAGGAGTCCGTTTCGAAGCCCTGCGCTTCGACTCCCAAACCGGGTTTTCCTTCGACGCTGGAAATCACACCCCTGCTTAAGGCAGCATTACAACCATGACTACGATCGTCCTGCTCACCATCTCAAACATTTTCATGACCTTCGCCTGGTACGGACACCTGAAGTTCCGGCAGGCACCCTTGTTCAAGGTCATCCTCGTCAGTTGGGGGATTGCATTCTTTGAATACTGTTTTCAAGTCCCCGCCAACCGCATTGGATCTTACGAATTCACCGCCGTACAGCTCAAAACGATTCAGGAAGTAATCACCCTGACCGTCTTCTCCGTCTTTTCCGTTTACTACCTGGACCAGCCGATCAAGTGGAACTACGTTCTCGGTTTTGTCCTGATCGTGGCAGCGGTGTTCGTAATTTTCAAAAAATGGTAAACCTCTCAACTCGGCCGCACACGAGCGCCTAGGCCAATTCGCGCGGTGCTAGAATCCCATGCGACCTGAACGCCTCTCGAGCAGTGTACTTCGCCGACCTGAACGAGAAGTCCAGGGTCACCGTGAAAGATCACTCATGAAAGACGCCGTATCCTCCGTGCAATCACTCTTTGCGTGTCCCTCCTGTGGCACGGAAACTGTCGGGCATTTTTGCGGCGATTGCGGCGAAAAGCAAGTCAGCGATCAGGACTACTCTCTTCGACACTACTCGAAAGAAATCTTTACCGCAGTCACGCTTCTGGAATCGAAAGTTCTTCGAAGTGCGTGGTTTGTCCTGAGCAGGCCTGGCTATCTGAGCACTGAATATTTCAGCGGACGCAGGATCCGCTACATGAAGCCGCTGCAGCTTTTCGTATTCCTGAACGTTCTCTACTACTTCTCGCTCACGCTGTTTTACGCAACCACATTTACCACGCCGCTCGCCACTCAGCTTCACATGAATGACTACTACCCCGGTTTTGCAAATGCCCGGGTACAGCAGAAACTGCAGAAGGAGCGAATCAGTTACGAGGCACTGGAGACCAAATACAATCGGAGAACCAGCGTTCTCTCGAAGACGCTGATTTTCCTCCTCATACCGATTTTCGCCTTACTGTTCTTCGCGCTATTCTTCAGGAAACGAAAGTACCTGGTCGAGCACACTGTTGTGGCAACGCATTTTTGGTCATTCAATCTGCTGCTGCTGGGGGCAATCCTTCCTATGGCGACGGTCGCGCTGGTGCGTCTGTTCAAAGCGATGAACCTCCCGGCTGCATACGTCACCAATGACGCAATCACGTCGAGCGTTCTCCAGGTTTGCCTGGGAATTTACCTTTTCGTCATGGTAAGGCGTTGTTATGGAGTTACCAAATGGTATGGTGTGCTCACAGCCTCAATCATCGCCTGGTCTTTTTTTCATATCGTTTGGCTGTACAGGTTCTTTCTCTTTGAAGTCACGCTCGCGGTTGTCTGAGCTGTCCAACGATTCCAATGATCGCCGGAAAGGGGCGTACCGAATGGACCAAGCCAAAACGACCGAACCAACGATCGACGCCATCATGCAGGTCGGCCTTGGATTCTGGGCTTCGAAGACCCTGCTCAGCGCCATCGAAATGGAAGTATTCACCGAACTTGCGGGTCGTAACGAAGACCTGAACGCTCTGCAGGGTCGACTAGGATTACATCCAAGATCGGCCCGCGACTTTCTGGACGCACTTGTAGCGCTCGGCTTCCTGCAGCGCGTCAACGGAAAGTATTCGAATACTCCCTCAACCGACAAATTTCTGGACAAGCGAAAGCCATCCTATGTCGGCGGGATTCTCGAGATGGCGAATCGTCGCCTCTACCCGTTCTGGGCCAATCTCACGGCAGCACTCCGGACGGGAGAACCGCAGAATGAAGCCAAAGGTGCCGGGCCCGACCCTTTTTCCGCGCTTTACGCCGACCCGGAAAATCTTAAAGGATTTTTGAAGGCCATGACCGGGATCAGCACTGGCGCGAACCGCCTCATCGCCAGCAAGTTTCCCTGGAAGAACTACAAGACGGCGGTAGATGTTGGCACCGCCCAGGGAGACCTGATTGTGCAGGTCGCGCTGGCCAACTCGCACATCTCAGGCATTGGCTTCGATCTGGCCGAAGTGGCTCCAACGTTTGAGGAGTACGTCGCTGCGAATGGTCTAAGTTCTCGGGTAACATTTCGTGCCGGCAGTTTTTTTGAGCAGGACCTGCCCAAGGCCGATGTCGTCATGATGGGACACATCCTGCACGACTGGAATCTCGAGCAAAAGAAAATTCTCATTCGCAAAAGCTTCGAAGCAGTTCCCCAGGGCGGCGCGCTGATTGTCTATGACAGCATCATTGACGACGACCGCTCCAAAAATGCTTTCGGCCTGCTCATGAGCCTGAACATGCTGATCGAAACCCCCGGCGGCTTCGACTACACCGGCGCTGATTGCGTTGCATGGATGAAGGAAGCGGGCTTCCGCGAAACCCGCGTCGAGCACTTGCTGGGCCCAGACTCGATGGTGGTCGGGATCAAGTAAACGCCACCACCGACCACTTCGTGGTCCCTTGAGCCACCAAATTCCGCTGTGGTAGCATCCTAGCGTTTTGACATGCCACAGGGCTTCAGTCTATAAGTTGCCTCTTCTTTGAGTCTCGAATGAGCCCCCGTCTTTCTCAAGGAGCGAACCCGTGAAGGCTTACGAAGGCGCGAACATCCGCAACGTTGCGGTGATTGGACACGGACACGCAGGCAAGACCTCGCTGGTCTCCGCCATGTTGTATGCGGCCGGCGCGAACCAGCGCCTGGGCCGTGTGGACGACGGCACCGCCCCAACGGATTATGACGAGGAAGAAATCGCGCGCAAGATGTCCATTTCGGCCAGCCTGGCCCACGTGGAGTGGGGCAAAACGAAGATCAATATCGTGGACACTCCGGGCTTCAACATGTTCGTCCACGAAGCCAAGCTGGTGCTGCCGGTAGTGGATGCAGCCATCGTGGTCGTGGATGGCGTTGCCGGCGTGGAAGTCGTCACCCAGCGCGTGTGGAACTATTGCGAGGAATATCAGACGCCGCGCCTGATCGTCGCCAGCCGCATGGACCGCGACCGCGCCGACGCCGATCGCGTTCTCGAATCCCTGACCAACGCCTTCGGCCGGGCGGTAATCCCACTCGAACTGCCCATCGGAAAAGAGAAAAACTTTCGCGGCGTGGTCGACCTGGTCACCATGAAGGCCTACACCTACGAACTGGGCGGCAACGGCAAGGGGAAGGAAATCGAGATTCCGGCCGACATGAAAGACGAAGCCCAGGCGCAGCACGAAAAGCTGGTGGAACTGGTAGCCGAAGGCAACGACGCCCTGCTCGAGGAATTTTTCGAAAAGGGAACCATCCCGGAAGAAGACCTCATACCAGCGCTGCACAATGCCATTCGCGAAGACAAAATCTTCCCCGTAATTTTCGGCTCGGGCCTGGGTAACATTGGCGCCGACCGGGTCATGGATTTCATCGTCGACTACACACCCGCGCCTTCGGAGCACGAGTGGGTACAAGGCGACCCTGCGGCATCGGGCAACGGTGAACCACCAAAGCGCCACGAAACCGATGCAGAGCCGATGTCGCTCTATGTCTTCAAGACGGTGTCCGATCCCTTCGCCGGACGGATTTCCTACTTCAAAGTTTTCTCCGGCGTCCTTAAGAACGACGCTGCGGTGGTGAACTTCAGCCGCAGCTCGCAGGAAAAGCTGGCGCACATCTCCATTCTGCAGGGAAAGACTGCAGTGCCGGTGAGCGAATTGCACGCAGGTGATATTGGTGCGGTAGCAAAATTGAAGGATACGTTGACCGGTGACACCCTGGGTGACAAGTCCGCTCCCATTCAGTATCCGCGGGTAAAGCTGCCGGAACCCGCGATCACGTTTGCCATCGAACCCAAGAGCCGCGCTGACGAGGACAAGCTGGGCCCCGGCATCCACAAGCTCATGGAAGAAGATGCCATGCTGCGCTTCTTCCGCGATCCCCAGACCAAGGAATTCCTGATCGCGGGCACGGGCCAGCAGCACATCGAAGTTGTGGTCTCGAAGATGAAAAAGCGGTACCACACCGAAGTAGTTCTGAAAGCCCCTAAGGTTCCCTACCGCGAGACCATCCGCGGCAAGGCTGATGTCCAGGGCAAACACAAGAAACAGACCGGCGGACACGGCCAGTATGGCGATTGCAAAATTAAAATGGAACCGCTACCGCGCGGCGGCGAGTTCGAATTCGTCAACGATATTTTCGGCGGCGCAATTCCAAAGAACTACATCCCTGCTATCGAAAAGGGAATTAAAGACGCGGCCGGCCGTGGCTACCTGGCGGGATTTCCGGTGGTGGATTTCAGAGTCATCCTGTACGACGGTTCCTATCACGACGTCGATTCCAACGACATGTCATTCCAGATGGCCGGACGCATCGCCTTCAAAAAAGCCATGGAGGTGGCGAAACCCACACTGCTCGAACCGGTCATGGCGGTCGAGATCACGGTGCCGGACGATTTTGCCGGCGCCATCATGGGCGACCTGAACAGCCGCCGCGGACGCATCCAGGGCATGGACAACAAGGGCGGCAACACGGTGGTAAAAGCCGAAGTGCCGATGGCCGAAATGCTCACTTATGGCGTGGATCTCACGTCCATGACTCAAGGCCGCGGCAGCTTCAACATGGAAATGCATCACTATGACGCGGTGCCGGGGCTGCAGCAGGAAAAGATCGTGGAGAAAGCCAAAGCCGCCCGCGGCGACGTAAAAGAAGAGGAAGAATGATGCGTGGATTGTGTGGGGCGAGCGCCCTCGCCCGCCGCTTTTGACGTAAACTTTTACTCGGGCAACGCAAATCAAAACCAAGATCAAAGGCGGCGGGCGAGGGCGCCCGCCCCACACTCTGAAGATGATTCTAGCGGCGCTTGAGAGACTCCAGCGCCTCCAGCGTCCGCGGCCAGTCCGATTTCAATAGCCGCGACAAACTACGATCCGCAAGCAGTTTCCCACCCGTCTGGCACTTGGCACAGTAATTGGTTTCGTTATCTGCGTAGCGAATGCGCTGAATTTTTTCCCCACACCTCGGACAAGGCTCTCCATAGCGTCCATGGACCGCCATGTCCTTGCGGAACGCAGTGACTTTTTCCGGAAAGCCCGCTTCCGCCTCTGTGCGCAGCCGATCCATCCAGAGTTTGAGCGTGTCACGTGTCGCAGTGAATAGTCTTTCCCAATCCTGCGGCTGCAGCTTGTGGGTCAGAGTGACCGGCGACAGTTGGGCGGAGTGCAGGATTTCGTCCGAATACGCGTTGCCGATGCCGCTGACGATGCGGGGATCGGTTAGTGCTCTCTTGAGCGTACGGTTTTCGAGCATTAGCGCATCGCGAAACGAGCTGAGATCGCTCGAGAAAACATCAATCCCTCCGGGATCCACCGTGCGCAAGGCTTCTTCGCCGGCAAACACCGATAGCGACGCCCGGTGCCGGGTACCGGCTTCCGTAAGCACCAGTGAACCGTGTGGAAAATCGAACGCCGCCAGACTCTTGCGCCCAGCCAGTTTTGCTTGAGCGGGCCGCCAGTGCAGCCGGCCGGCAATCATCAAATGCAACACAAGCCAGAGATCGCCTTCCACGCCAATGACAATTCGCTTACCGATTCGCCGCAATTCCCGGACGAGGCGTCCCTCCACGTCCGTCACCGGAGGTTGCACAGTGCGGAGCAGAAAGGGACTGGCCAGCCGCACATGTTCAATCCGCTGCCCCACGATGCGGGGCTCAAGCGCACTGAGGTAAGCGGCAATGTCTGGCAGTTCCGGCATACTTAAGGATACTTCGGAATAGGCGCTTTAACAGGTGCGTCCAAGAACTCCGGACTTCAAGCTGTCGGAAGCGAGCAGACTTCAATGTCGGTGGCGGCGAAATCCGTCCCTTTGGCCAACAACGGCTCGCCCGCGAATTTCGCCAGTGCATACGCAAAACAATCTCCGAAGTTGAGCGCTGCGGGATGGCGGCCTTTGCCATACTTCCGCCAAGCCGAGCGTGCAACTTCCGTTTGCTCGCTGTCGACGGCAACAACCTGCAGATTTGCGCGGACAAGAAAGAGGTCGAATTCCCGTCCGGCTGACTCGCCGCGCCTGGCTTCGAGGACGATACCTGTTTCGAGTACAGTGGCGGCCGAGATCATCCTGGTTTCTGCCTGGAGCAACAAATCGAGTAAGACTTGGCGTTCAGGCTCGGCGAGAAAGATAGCGACCAACGCCGAAGTATCTATGACCATCAGCGCGGTATCCCATGTTCGTCGTAGCCCAGGATTTCATCCTCGGGCCGCAAGTCGAGAGCAGGGAGAGCGTCCACGCGCCGCAGCAGGTCTTCCACTTGGCCGGCCAGAACTTGGCTGCGCCTCCTCGCTTTCAGACGCTCCCATCGCTCCTGCAGTGCCTTTTGTATGGCTTCCGTCAGTGACTCGCCAGTCTCGTTGGCCACCTGCCGAGCCAGACGCTCGGTTTCATCGTTCTTTATGCTAAGAGGCATGATTTCCGATTATATACCAAGCATGACTTTTTTATATATCTATACCTATATTTATTATGCTACTGATAAATAACGACTTACTTTCGAAACTACTTTGGTTGGACAGATGATCTACTTCGCTGCAAAGACTTCTCCCACTGGCTCCTGAAACAGATACCAGACAATCATCGACCCGCACGATCGTCGCGAGACCCGCCCAGACCAGCTTGCCCATACGGAAATCCAACATCGCGCTGGAGACATCAGGCAGTAGCATGACCACGCCGACCAATGCCGCCAGAATGGCCAACCATCGGGCCCAACGATGCAGGTGCCATAACCCGAGAGCGATCACAGTGCCAAGCCCACCAACAAGCAAGAACATGTACGGACCGGCGAGTTCCAGACCGCCGAGCAACCCTGCACCCACCATCATGGACACCAGCCCAGGGCGGGCCAGCATCGTCAACCCCACGATCAAGAGATAGGCCCCGGCCAGAAGAAACAAAGTCGCCACGGCGGTCACGCCGGTGGGGCGCTCAACCGTCATTTCTTGGGTTCTTCCGGCTTTTTCTGCGCGGTCGGCGGCAGCAGGCCGTTCTGCCTCAGATACATCGCGGCCGCGCCGTAGTGGTCCGACCAGCTTCCGGCGAGGGCCAGCGCCGCCCAGGCGCGTGGCCTGGTCTTGCCGGCGAAGTCCTGGATGGGGTCGCCGAGCTTCGCGTCTTCGGCTTTGGCGAGTGCAGTACCGCAGAAGTCGAACGACGCGGTCACCGCCGCGACCAACTTTTCCTTGGCGGCAGTCTCCGTCAGCTCCTCGACCTTCGGTTGGGGAACATCTCCAACTTTGGCGCAAAAGAAATAATTGGCTTCGGCGATGTGGGTCGCGAGATGGCCGAATGACATCTGATCTGGGGTTGGTTTGAAGCCAAATTTGTCAGCCGGCATTTCGTCGATGGCAGCAACGGTATTCTTCTGACGACCCGCCAGAGATTCACGCAGCACGTCGGTGACAGGATTCTTGGATTGCTGACGCGAAAGCAACAGCGGACAGAGCAAGCACGGCAAGCAATTTCATAGTTCCCTCCACAAAACGGACTCAAGGATAACCTAAACGCGTAGCGCCGGCGTCCCGCCGGCCCGATAGGCGGGCAGAGCCCGCCAGAAAACCACGGCGCGTCAAATATCTAATCATTCCATTCAAGCAGCTGTTGTGACATTCGACGGGTAATGTTGCGAGTCGAAACGGCGGGCGGGACGCCCGCCGGACAGCCGGCGAGACGCCGGCGCTACACAGCGATTTCCGGGGTGGCCTCAAGCAGGCTTCGCGTGTACGGGTGTTGCGGCTGCTCAGTAATCTGACCCGAATCTCCCACCTCGACGATCCTTCCGCGATACATCACCGCGATGCGCGTCGCGAGATATCGCACCACTGGCATGGAATGCGAGATAAAGAGATAGGTCAGGCCGAACTCACGCTGCAACTGCGCCAGCAGATTCACAATCTGCGCTCCAACACTGACGTCGAGCGCCGACACTGGTTCATCCGCCACGATGAATTTCGGACGCAGTGCCAGGGCGCGCGCGATTCCAACGCGCTGCCGCTGTCCGCCGCTGAATTCGTGCGGGAACCTGGGCAGCGCCGACTGGTCAAGGGCCACGGCCCGGAGCAACTCGCCGACGCGAACGCGACGCGCTGTCAGGCTCATCGCCTCATGAATCAACAGGGGCTCGCTGATGATATCTTCCACATTCATGCGGGGATCAAGCGACCCGAATGGGTCCTGAAAGATGATCTGCATATCGCGTCGCAGACGCCGTACCTCGCTATGACTTGCAGCCAGCAAATCGCGCCCGGCAAAGTGCACGCTGCCCGAGGTGGGCTCGATCAACCGCAGCACGAGACGCCCCAGAGTGCTCTTCCCCGACCCCGATTCTCCAACCAGGCCAAGCGTTTCGCCTGCATGAATGTCTAGCGAAACGTCGTCCACGGCGCGAACTCCTCCCTTGGCACGCGCGCCGAATATCGACTCACCCAGAACAAAAACTTTCGTCAGATTGCGGATCTCAATGAGAGGCATAGGACGTGACGGGAAGGGCACGAGTTTACTCGTGCCGCAACTTGCCGAAACCTTGAGTGCGCTTTAGCGCCTGAGGTCAGCTCCGTCTCGTGTGGGCGCGAGCGTCCCGCTCGTGCGGCAGCGTTCCAGAATCAGAAGCGAAACCCCAGCGGCTGAAGCCACGTGGCCAGCGGCGCTGTATGGCACGAGTAAACTCGTGCCCTTCCCCTCCCGATCCCAATATTACGCGGGTACCGGCGCCGGCTTGCTGGCAATCAACTGGCGCAACACAAACTGCAGGATGCCGCCGTTGGCGTAATATTGTGCCTCCTGCGGCGTATCGATGCGCACCAGCGCGTGGAATTCCTTCTGGCCCGCGCGAACTGTCACCTGCCTGCCGGGGGCGAACTTCCGCACCAGGTCGCTGACCGCAGAAATCTCAAAGATTTCTTCGCCAGTCAATCCTAGCGACTGCGCATTTTCTCCAGCCACAAACTGCAGTGGCAGAATGCCCATTCCAACCAGGTTCGAGCGGTGAATGCGCTCGTAGCTTTCCGCGATCACGACCCGCACGCCCAGCAGCAGCGGGCCCTTGGCAGCCCAGTCGCGAGAGGAACCGGAACCATATTCTTTGCCGGCCAGGATCACCAGCGGCACACCCTCCGCAATGTATTTCTCCGACGCCTCGAAGATAGACATCTCCGCACCATCGGGCAGATGCCGCGTGAATCCGCCTTCGAGAGCAGGGACCATCTTGTTGCGCAACCGTACGTTGGCGAAGGTGCCGCGCACCATGACTTCGTGATTGCCCCGCCGCGATCCGTAGGAGTTGAAGTCCGCGGGCTTTACACCATGCTCAATCAGATATTTTCCAGCCGGACTGTCTTTCTTGATCGAGCCCGCAGGTGAAATATGGTCGGTGGTGACGCTGTCGCCGAGCACGGCCAGCACACGCGCGCTCTTGATGTCCCCGACCGGCGCGGGTTGCAGTGTCATGTCATCGAAGTAGGGCGCGCGACGAATGTAGGTAGAGTCTTTTTCCCACGCGTAGGTCTCGCCTTTGGGCACCGGCAATCCGCGCCACTGAGCATCGCCTTCATAGACCTCGCCGTAGCTCTTGGTGAACATGTCGGAAGAAATAGACTTCCGAATTGTCTCTTCCACTTCACGCTGCGGCGGCCACAGGTCTGCGAGATAGACGTCCTTGCCATCTTTTCCTTTGCCGATGGGATCGCGTCGCAAGTCGAGATCAATTCGTCCGGCCAACGCGAAGGCCACCACCAGCGGCGGCGACATCAGATAATTGGCGCGCACTTCCGAGTTGATTCGTCCTTCGAAATTCCGATTACCGGAGAGCACCGAAGCTACCACCAGATCTTTCTCGTCGATCGCATCCGACACTTCTTTCGGTAGAGGTCCGGAATTTCCAATGCAGGTCGTGCATCCATATCCCACAATATGGAATTTGATTTTCTCCAGATAAGACAGCAGCCCAGCTTTCTCCAGATAGTCGCGAACTACTTTCGAGCCGGGAGCCAGCGAAGTCTTCACCCACGGCGGGACGGTCAATCCTTTCTCGACCGCTTTCTTAGCAACCAGTCCAGCCGCCACCATCACCGACGGATTCGAAGTGTTGGTGCATGACGTAATCGCAGCGATCACCACGCTGCCGTGGCGCAGCGCCTTCTTGACGCTGGCCGTGACATGTTCCTCGTGCAGCGGGTCCTCGACTCCGACGGCAGCAGGACTACCGCCTTCCTGCTCCCAGCGGTCCACCTGTTTGGGAACGCTTCCCGAAGGCGCGCTACCGGAAGCGACGGCCGCAGGCGCCGCCACCTGCGCCGAGGCCTTCGGCTTGATGAGCGAGGGCAGTGCAACTCGAAACGACTCCCCGGCTTGCGACAGCGTCACGCGGTCTTGCGGACGCTTGGGCCCGGCGAGGCTCGACTCGACCGTGTTCAGATCGAGCGTCAGCAATTCGGAATACTCCGCCTCGGGCGTCTTCTCGTCGTGGAACATACCCTGCTCGCGGCAGTAGGCCTCAACCAGCGCAACCTGTTCTTCCGAGCGGCCGGTGAGACGCAAATAGGTGAGACTTTCTTTGTCCACCGGGAAAATACCGCAGGTCGCGCCGTACTCGGGCGACATATTGCCGATGGTGGCGCGGTCAGCCAGCGAGAGCTCTGGTAGTCCCGGACCAAAATATTCGACGAACTTTCCGACTACCCCATGGGTGCGCAGCATCTGGGTGATGGTCAGCACAAGATCGGTGGCAGTCGCGCCCTCGTGCAGGTGACCGGTCAGCTTTACGCCAACCACCTGCGGGATCAGCATTGATACAGGCTGCCCCAGCATCGCGGCCTCAGCTTCGATTCCGCCCACGCCCCAGCCCAATACGCCGAGTCCGTTAATCATGGTAGTGTGCGAGTCGGTACCCACCAGCGTATCGGGATAGGCGGTGCGTTTGCCGTTCGATTCTTGGACGAACACCACACGCGCCAGATATTCCAGGTTCACCTGGTGCACGATGCCGGTATCGGGCGGCACAATCGCCAGATTGCGAAAGGCGGTCTGTCCCCAGCGCAGGAAAGCGTAGCGCTCTTTATTGCGGATAAATTCGAGCTCAGCATTGAGTTGGAAAGACTGCGGCGTGCCGAATTCGTCCACCTGTACCGAGTGATCAATCACCAACTCTGCCGGCTGCAAGCGGATTGATCAGCTTGGGATCGCCCGAGAGCCGTTTCATCGCATCGCGCATGGCAGCCAGATCTACAACGGCGGGCACTCCGGTAAAATCCTGCAGCAGGACACGGCTGGGGGTAAACGCGATTTCTTTGTCGGGCTTGGATTTGCTGTTCCACGCCGCCAAGGCCTTGATGTCATCCGCGGTCACGTTGCGGCCGTCTTCGGTACGCAGCAGATTTTCCAACAGAATGCGCAGGCAGTACGGAAGATGTCTCGTTGAAACGCCCTTTTCGTCCAGCGCCTTAAGCCGGTAAATCTCGTATTCCTTGCTGCCCACCCGCAGCGCCGAACGGCTGCCAAAACTGTTCATAAGCTGATTGCCTTCCTCCCCTAGTTTAATCCTTGCATGAGCATTTTGCTCCCCACCACTGGCGTCATCCTGTGGGCTTTAGTCCCGAAGGATCTCGCGCGTAGCGGCACCACAGCCCGCGAAGTTCGCTTGCACTCCTCGCCAGATCCTTCGCAAGCTCAGGATGACGCCTTATATAAACCTGGCAAGGCCATGACCGGAACAACACGAACTCGTTCCGCTACTCTCAGCCTCGTGCCGCCTCCACCGCCCGCAGCACCGCCTTCGCTTTGTTCACGCTCTCTTCAAACTCGCGCTCCGGATCGGAATCCGCCACGATTCCACCTCCTGCCTGGAGAAACGCCTTCTTGCCCTGCATCAGCAATGTGCGGATGGCAATGCACGAATCCAGATTCCCGGCAAAATCGGCGTAGAGCACCGAGCCGCCATAAATCCCGCGCCGCGTCGGTTCCAACTCTTCGATAATCTGCATTGCGCGAACTTTTGGCGCACCGCTCAGTGTGCCGGCTGGGAAACAAGCCGCAAACGCATCGAGCGCGTCCAGGTCGCCGCGCAACTTGCCTTCGAGCGCGGACACGATGTGCATCACGTGCGAGTAGCGCTCCACATACATCAGGTCTTTCACTTTCACTGAGCCGTATTCGCTCACCCGCCCCAGATCATTGCGTCCGAGGTCAACCAGCATCACGTGTTCGGCGCGTTCTTTCTCGTCTTGCAGCATCTGCTGTTCCAGTCGCTCATCTTCGGCTGCGTCGCGGCCGCGCGGACGTGTCCCTGCAATCGGACGATATTCCAGCTTGCGGTCTGTCACCCGCACCAGCATTTCCGGCGACGAACCGAGCACATGCGTGTCCCCCATTCGCAAGAAATACAAATAAGGAGAAGGATTCACTGTGCGCAACGCGCGATAGATATCGAAAGGATCGACCGCCGGAGTAAAGTCGAAACGCTGCGAAAGCACTACCTGGAAGATATCTCCCGCAGCAATGTATTCTTTGGCCCGCTCGACGGATTCGACGTAACGCTTCTTTTGCGTCGCCGCGCGGATTTTCAGTTTGCCCCGGGCCGGTTGTGAGGCTTTGTGCCAGTGTGCTGGCCGCAGTCCCGCTGCCAGTTTCTTTTCAAGCACGGCGATGTCGGCTGCTGCCCTGTCATAAGCCTTGCGCGGACTCTCGCGCGATACATCGGCCGTGGCGATGATGTGGATCTGGTGGCGCAAGTGATCGAACGCCAGCAAGCGATCGAAAAACATCAGCACGCAATCGGGCAGTGAGAAATCGTCCCTCGTACTGTCGCCGATATTTTCCAGTTGCCGGACTACGTCATATGCGAAATATCCGACGGCGCCCGCGGTAAACGGCGGTAACCCGGGCACAGCAGCGGGACGATGCTGCCGCAGCAATTCCTTGACGACCTGGATCGCGCTTCCCTGACGCTTTTCCTTCTTCTTGCCCCGAAGCACTTCGATGTCGCCGCCCCGGGCCCGCACCTGCATGTAGGGACGCACTCCCAGAAACGTGTAGCGTCCAATCTGCTCGCCACGCTCCACCGACTCGAGCAGGAAAGCGTCAGGCTCGTTAGCTGCGATGGCGAGAAAGGCGGAGACCGGCGTCAACAGATCGGCGGCAACCGATTTCACCACCGGCACCAGGGTGGCTTCTTTGGCGAGCCGGGAAAATTCCTTGTAGTCGGGACGAAGCATGGGCGGCGTCATTCTGGGTTCAGTCATTATAGACAAGCCTGCACAGACACTCGCCGGCAGAGCCTGTAAAATTAAGATGAGCGTGCAGATCGAAGGACGCGGGTTGTGTGATTTGTGTGGTCGTGGGCGGCTCGCCCGCGGCTTTTGACTTTAACTTCAAGGCCTCGCGGGCGGCTCGCCCGCGACCACACAAACCCACGTCCTCCATCGCATACCCATTCGGACTTCTTATGCGCCGTCCTCCCGGGCCCCCGCCGCGATTCCTGATCGGCAATCTCCCCTTGTTCAGCGCCGATCCACTGGCGATCTACACCCGCTGGGCCCGCGAATTCGGCGACATCTTTTACTACCGCGCCGCCTGGATGGATGTCTATTTCCTCAACCATCCCAGCCTTATTGAGTCGGCTTTGGTAACGCAATCGCAGAATTTCGCTAAAGACAAAGTGATCCAGAACAGCCGGTGGTTTCTGGGCGAGGGCCTGCTGACCAACGAAGGTTCTGGATGGCTGCGGCAGCGCCGCCTCTGCCAACCCGCATTCCATCGCGAACGAATGTCCTCGTACGGCCGCACCATGAGCGGATACACGGAAGAGATGCTGGCCACATGGCAGGACGCCGAGGTCCGCGACGTCCATCAGGAAATGATGCAGCTCACCATGCGCATCGTCGCTAAGGTCCTCTTCGGCGTGGAGGTGAAAGAAGACACGGAGCGGGTGGCCGCCGCGCTCAATACACTGATGCGCCATACATCCGGAGGCCGAATGATTCTGCCTCCCATCATGCGCCATGTTCCTGTACCCGTGATGATTCGGGTGAAGCGTGCGGTGCGCGAGCTCGATGAAATTGTGAACCGCATCATTCGTGACCGTCGCGCCAACGGACAGGACACGGGCGACCTGCTCTCCATGCTGATGGCCGCCCGCGACGAAGATGGCAGCGGCATGACCGACCGCCAGTTGCGTGACGAAGTCCTGACTTTCCTGCTGGCCGGGCACGAGACCACGGCGGTTTCTCTTTCCTGGACGTGGTTCCTGCTCAGCCAGCATCCCGAGGTTGAGCAGAAACTTCATCAGGAACTGACCCAGGTGCTGGACGGGCGCACGCCGCAACTGGAAGACCTGCCGCGTCTCCAGTACACCGAAAAAGTAGTGAAGGAATCCATGCGCTTGTATCCTCCGGCATGGAGCCTGGCCCGTACCGTAGCGAAAGAAACAGAGCTTGGCGGCTACCAGCTTCCAATCGGATCGAACGTCGTCATGAGCCCGTGGATCCTGCATCGCGATCCCCGTTTCTTCGATCAGCCCGAGCAGTTCAATCCCGACCGCTGGACCGTCGACCTTGCCCAGCATCTCCCCAAATTCGCCTACTTCCCGTTCGGGGGCGGCCCGCGCCTGTGCATTGGGGCCTCTTTCGCCATGATGGAGGCGAACCTGCTCCTGGCGGCGATCGCGCAGCGCTTTCAGTTGCACCTCGTTCCCGGACACCCCGTGGCGGCATTGCCCAGCATTACCCTGCGCCCCAGGCACGGAATGCGGATGTCGTTATCCAAATGGAGGACGGAACTCCCGCCCGTCGTTCACAGTTCGATACCGGACGGGCGGAACGTCGGTCCTCCTTTTGGCAATCTCCTACAGGAGTAACCAGCGAAAGGATTGACGTATGGGCCCAACCGTTGGAAGATGGCGAGTCAGCTCAAGTCTTTCCATGGGAAAGTATGCGTATTAAGTTCTGGGGCGTGCGCGGGTCCACGCCGACTCCCCAGCCCGACAACCTGCGCTACGGAGGCAACACCTCCTGCGTTGAAGTTCGCATCGGCGACAGCCTCTATGTCTTCGACTGCGGCACAGGACTGCGTTCGCTCGGGCAACAACTGCAGCGCGACGCCCAGGGTAAGGCGGTCAATGCGCACATCTTCGTGTCTCATTTTCACTGGGACCACATTCAGGGTATTCCATTCTTTGGCCCGCTCTACGACAATCCCGAAAACTGTTTTTCTTTCCACTCCTCCAGCCGCTTTCATACTCTCAAGCAGGTTATGGAAGAACAGATGGCCGCCCCGTATTTTCCGGTCGATATGAGCGAAATGAAAGCCCAGCG
Organism: Terriglobia bacterium; assembly: GCA_963812835.1. Taxonomy (GTDB): domain Bacteria; phylum Acidobacteriota; class Terriglobia; order Terriglobales; family Acidobacteriaceae; genus JAIQFF01. Next base: position 741,165 of record CAWEWN010000002.1, on the reverse strand, counting down.
CGGCTTCTACAACCTGGAGCAAGGCCGAGTACCGCTGGAGGATGTGATGGTCGAAGCCATGTGGCTCAATCATCCCCAAGGCTGCATGGGATATCGGCTCGAAACAAAAGATGGAGTGCTGGTCTACGCCACCGACAACGAGCCCGGCGACCCGCAGTTCGACAAGAGTGTGCGCAAGCTCGCCGCCGGCGCCGACGTGTTGATCTACGACGCGCAGTATCTGCCGGAAGAATACGAGGCCCGCAAACGCGGCTGGGGACACAGCCACTGGCGCGAAGCCGTCAACGTAGTCATGGAAAGCGGCGCGAAAGAGCTGGTCTTGTTTCACCACGATCCCGACCACGACGATGCCTGCATCGATAAAGTTGTCGAGGAGGCCCGCAACCACTACCCAAAAGTGCGAGCGGCAGCGGAAGGATTAGAGATAGAGCTGTAGCCGACAAGTTTCTCCGTGGCGGGTCAGCTCGAATAATCATTAAGAGTTGTCATTCCGAAGCGCGGTGGTATCGCGCGAGGAATCTGCTGTGGTTGCTGCAAAAGCAGATTCCTCGCCGACAAATCGGCTCGGAATGACAAGGGTCAACATTGCACTCTCCTAACAGGCCCACGAGAAAGCTTCCCTCTGACCGCATTCGCCAACGGCAGTGTTAAACTTTGCCACGGAATTCTCCGTCCCTTTTCATGAACCGCCCTGCTACAGCCAACAAAGCAAGAGGATCCAGCAGTCGAGTGCAGGCGCTTGATCGCGGAAGGAAGTCGCTGCAAAGCCAGGCCTGGCGTGCTGCGTTCGATCATCTTTCGGCCGCGGACCTCGAGGCCCCGCTCGATCCCGTGGATCTGGTGGAGCTCTCGAAGGCAGCTCACCTCATCGGAAGGCAAGTCGCGAGCTCGGATCTTTTGGCCCGCGCCCATCAAGGATTTCTGACCCGCGGAGAGATCCGCCAGGCGGCACGCTGCGCTTTTTGGCTGGGTTTCATATCGCTGGTTAGCGGCGAACCGGCCCAGGCCAGCGGGTGGCTTTCCCGGGCCGAGCGCCTGCTCGACGATCAGCCCGATTGCGTTGAGAAGGGCTATATGCTCTTACCGGTTGGCTATCGCGCGGTCCACGGAGGCGATGCCAAAGCTGGACATAGGGCATTCGTCGACGCGGCCCGGATTGGTGAACGCTTCGGTGACTCCGATCTTCTGACCATGGCCCGCCAGGGACAAGGCCGCGCATTAATACGGCAGGGTGACACCGCGCGCGGCGTCGCCTTGCTCGATGAAGCGATGGTTGCTGTCAGAGCGGGGGAAGTCTCTCCCATCGTCGCCGGAAGTGTCTATTGCAGCCTGATCGACGCCTGCAGTGAAATCTTCGATCTTCGTCGGGCACAGGAATGGACCTCAGCGCTGGAACAGTGGTGCACATCGCAGCCTGACCTGGTTCCGTATCGCGGTCATTGCCTGATCCGTCGAGCCGAGCTGATGCAACTGCACGGCTCCTGGCAGGATGCTGTCACCGAGTCGCAGCAAGCCTGCGAACAGTTTTCTCAGCCCAACCCCAGGCCGGAAGCTGGCGCCGCGTTTTACCGCTTGGCTGAACTTTACCGGTTGCGTGGCCAGTTCGCCGAGGCCGAGGACGCATATCGGCAGGCCAGCCGGTTGCAGCGCACTCCGCAACCTGGCCTGGCGCAACTGCGCTTCGCGCAAGGTCAGCTCGATGCTGCCAACGTGGCGATCCGTCGGGCATTGGATGAGCTGGTGGAACCCGCCGCTCGAGCCAGCGCGCTGGATGCGTATGTAGAAATTGTGCTCGCAGTAAAAGATGTCTCAGCCGCGCGCGTCGCCGCCAGCGAATTATCGGAAATCGCCCACCGCTTCAATGCTCCCTTGCTGCATGCCATGTCAGACTGCGCTTTGGGGGCTGTGTCACTTGCGGAAGGGGATGCGAAAGCGGCGATGGTCGTGCTGCGACAATCCTGGAACACATGGTGCGAACTCGAAGCGCCGTACGAGGCTGCGCGCGTCCGCGTACTGATGGCGCTCGCCTACCGCGAGCTGGGCGATCACGACGCTGCGAACCTGGAATTCGAAGCAGCATGCCAGGCCTTCCAGCAACTGGGTGCCGCGCCTGCTCTCTCTTGCGTGGAGGCACTCTCGCACAAAAAATTGCCCGATGCCGGCGTGCTGACCGAGCGAGAGGTACAGGTTCTCAAACTGGTCGCCTCAGGTAGAACTAACCGCGCGATCGCCTCCAAGCTTGGAATCAGCGAAAAGACAGTGGCCCGCCATTTGAGCAATATTTTTAACAAGCTCGATCTCTCTTCAAGAGCAGCCGCCACCGCCTACGCCTACCAAAACCAACTAGTGTAACCACGATCCACGTAGGCCCGGACGCCCCCGTCCGGGCAGGCGAGCGAAGCTCGCCAGAGATTTTTTGTGGTGGTGTGCGAAAACCAAAGGCGCCGGGCTTCGCACCCGGCCGGGCGGGTGAGGGCACCCGCCCCTACGTGGTCTGCGGTGCTACATAAAATTACCCATCTCACCACACTGCTCGTCATGGGTACTTCGCCCGATGCGCACGCTCCCCATTCCTCTTATTCTCTGGTTCGTGGAGGTGAATCTATGACGAACAAGTACAGCTCAAGAAAGGTTGAGACGATCGTGATCGGCGGCGGCCAGGCCGGACTCGCCGTCGGCTACCATCTGGCAAAACGAGGAATCTCTTTCCAGATCCTCGACGCCGGCCAGCGCATCGGGGACGCGTGGCGGAACCGCTGGGACTCGCTACGCCTGTTTAATCCGGCGCGCTATGCCGGCTTGCCCGGTATGCCGTTTCCAGCTCGGGGTGACACATTCCCCACCAAGGACGACGTAGCGGACTATCTCGAATCCTATGCGCGGCGTTTCCACCTGCCGGTGCAGAATGGCGTGAAGGTAGACAGGCTCTGGAAAGAAGGAGACCACTACGTCGTCAACGCGGGCAGCCAGCTGTTCGAGTCGGACAATGTAATCGTCGCCATGGCCAACTACCAGGTCCCCAGTTTGCCGGCATTTGCGTCGGAACTCGATCACGACATCGTTCAATTGCATTCCCATGAGTATCGCAACCCATCCCAATTACGGGACGGGAGTGTTTTGATCGTTGGCGTCGGGAACTCGGGGGCTGACATCGGCATCGAGGTAGCCCGTACCCATCCGACATGCATGTCCGGAAAAGAAACGGGTCACGTTCCGTTCCGCATCGAAAGCGCACTGTGGCGGTTCTTCCTGGTGCGCCTGCTGAGATTCTTCGGCCATTACGTGCTGACCGTAGACACGCCGATCGGCAGAAAATTAGGCCCTAAGATCATCTCTCGGGGCGCACCGCTCGTCCGGGTGAAACCCAAAGACCTGATCAGTGCAGGCATCGAGCGCGTCCCCCGGGTTGTCGGAGTGCAGAACGGCCAACCATTGTTGGAAGGCGGCCGCACTCTTGAAGTGCAGAACTTAATCTGGTGTACGGGCTATCAACCTGGTTTCTCATGGATTGACCTGCCTATCTTCGATGAGCATGGCGAACCCATACACGAGCGCGGAGTAGTAAGCAGAGCGCCCGGGATGTACTTCGTCGGTCTGCACTTTCTTTACTCTATGACTTCAGCAACGCTGCTTGGCATCGGCAGAGATGCAGAGTACGTCGCGCATGCGATCGAGTCCCGGACCACGGCTAGCCGGAGTCAGCCGTGCGCTGTCCCGGCTCGCCTGAAGCTGCCGGGTGCCGCGTTGAGAAATGAGTTGGTGGGCTAAGCAGTGAGCATCAAGACTGACCTCGCACCCTTGGCATTCCGAAGCCGGCTCTATCGGCGAGGAATCCGCTTGCCGCGGGCGGCGGTACAGCAGATTCCTCGCGCGACAAACCCGCGCCTCGGAATGACATTTTGGTTTCCTCTCCTGATGGGATCATCCTGAGCTTGCGAAGGATCTAGCGCGCGGCGGAGCTGCTCCCTCGCGCAATTGTGGCGATGCGCGTAAGATCCTTCAGGACTGAAGTCCCTCAGGATGACGTGTGTGTGGATCGTCGAACTGCACCACCACGTAGTCTCCTCGTAACTTGCCTCGCTGCCCCGGCCCTGCATATACTTTGAACGTTTGCCCGCCCACTCCGGGATGTATCATCCGGCGCCGGCCAGGCATCTTACTGTCTGACCGCACCAACGGAGACCGCCATGGCATTGAAGACCATATCCCTCGAGCAGGAAATCAACCCGTGGGAGGCGCAAGCCGCCCGTTTTGACTTTGCTGCCCAGAAGTTGAACCTGGACGAGGGGTTAATGAAGGTCCTGCGGTATCCCACCCGGGAAATCATCCTCCACATTCCGGTCATGATGGACAACGGTCAACTCGAAGTGTTTACCGGCTTCCGGGTGCAGCACTCGATTGCCCGCGGTCCCGCGAAGGGCGGCCTGCGCTATTCGCCTGACGTCACCCTCGACGAAGTTCGCGCCCTGGCCAGCTGGATGACCTGGAAATGCGCCGTAGTGAATATTCCGTTCGGTGGCGCAAAGGGTGGAGTGATCTGCGATCCCCACAAGATGTCCCAGGGCGAACTTGAGCGCATGACGCGCCGCTACACCGCCGAACTCGTCGAGTTCATCGGGCCTGAAAAAGACGTTCCCGCCCCGGACATGAACACCAACGAACAAACCATGGCCTGGATGATGGATACATATTCCATGCACATGCGCCAGACCGTGACTGCCGTCGTCACCGGCAAGCCCATCAATATCGGCGGATCGCGCGGCCGCCGCGAGGCTACCGGGCGCGGCATCATGATCGTGTGCGACGAAGCGGTCAAGAAACTTAATCTCAGCCCCGAGTCCACCCGCGTCATCGTGCAAGGCTTCGGCAATGTGGGATCGAACGCCGCCCGCCTCATGGCGGAAGCCGGCTACAAAGTGATCGGCATCGTCGAAGTAGACGGCGGCCTGGTGAACAAGGACGGGATTGACACCGAGGCGCTTTGGGAATTCCGCCAGCGCAATGGCACCATTCACGGTTTCAAGGGCGCCCAGGCCGAGGACCCGGCCGAGCTGCTCGTCTCCGATTGCGAAATCCTTATTCCGGCAGCCACCGAAAATCAAATCACCAGCCGCAATGCCGACCGCGTGAAATGCAGGATCCTGGCGGAAGGCGCCAATGGGCCGACCACAGCCACTGCTGACGACATTCTGGCCGACAAAGGCGTCTTCGTGATTCCCGACATTCTCTGCAATGCAGGCGGTGTGACCACTTCTTACTTCGAGTGGGTGCAGGACCGCCAGGGATATTTCTGGAAAGAATCGGTGGTCAACGAGCAGCTCGAACACATCATGAAGGGCGCTTTCGAAGATGTGGTCCGCTTCTCTGAGACGCACGGCGTCAACAATCGCATCGCCGCGTACATGCTGGCCATCGATCGCGTCGCTTATACCATTCGCCAACGCGGCATCTACGCCTAGCCACACCTGTGGGGCGGGCGCCTGCCGCCGCTTTGCTTTGACTTGATCTAAAGCCCAACCCTAAATCAACTTCAAAGCGGCGGGCGAGGGCCCGCCCCACACGAACTGTCCATCATGCTTTCCCCGGTTGACCCCCATGAGTTGAAGTGTCATCATGTTGCCCCGCTGGCCAGCCGGGAAGCGCCACAACGCCCGTGAAGAAGCTTCTGCGGCGGGCCGAAACAAGAGAGGAATCTATGAATAGACTGCACATCAGGCTCGGTACATGGACAATCACACTCTGCATGTTTTTGGTGCTGAGCGGGATTTCGGCCATGGCCAAGCCTCAGACGACCACGACCGACGATTCAGCCACGACTACGACCAAGAAGAAAAAGAAAAAGAAGGCAGCGACGGATTCAACCGCGGCGGACGATAAGAACGCCGCCACCGACACGTCGGCCACCACCGCAAAGAAGTCCAGCAAGAAGAGCAAGAAAACAGCTGCAGCCGATGCGACACCTGCGGCTTCCGATACGTCGGCAGCAAGCAGCGACACGACGGCAAAGAAGTCCAGCAAGAAAAGCAAGAAAGCTGCCGCAGCTGACACCACGACTGCCAGCTCCGACACTTCTGCAACAGCCAGCACCACCGGCACCAAGAAAACTCGCAAGAGTAAGAAAACCGCAGCCGATTCCAGCACAACCCCAGCTGCCACGCCAGCCGCGGCTCCTGCCGCAGCCAGCACTGACACGACAGCCGCTCCCGCCAAGAGCACACACAAGAGCAAGAAGTCAGCAGCGGCATCTGAGGCGCCCGCAGCAGCTCCTGCTGCCAGCGCAGCTCCAGCCAGTCAATCCGCTCCCGCGCCTGCTCCGGCCGGTTCCATGGCGCCCGCTAACACGATGGCGCCTTCCCCAGCGGCCAAGGCAGCTCCGGTCAAGACTGCCAAGGCAACCCCCACTCCGGCAGCTTCCGATCCGCAAATCGCATCGGCCAAGTCGAGCGGGATGGTTTGGGTCAACACCGATAGCGGCGTCTACCACAAAGGTGGGCGTTGGTACGGCAAAACCAAGACCGGAAAATTCATGAGCGAGGCGGATGCCAAGGCCGCCGGCTTCAAAGCTTCGGAAAAGGACTAAGGAGAAAACTATGAAGAGCAAGAACCTGATCACTCGAATTCTGTTTTCACTTTTCGCCATCGCACTGCTCGCCGGCGTGTCCGTGGCACAGACCGCACCCGCCAAGAGCGCCAAGCCAGCCAAGACCAGTTCGGCCATGGCAGCTCCGGCGGATGCCGATTTGCTGGACATCAACTCAGCCACCAAAGATCAACTGGATGCGCTGCCCGGCATCGGCGCAGCTTACTCCCAAAAAATCATTGACGGCCGGCCCTACGCCAAGAAGACGGACTTGACGCGTAAAAAGATCATTCCCTCCGCCACCTACGCCAAGATCAAGGACAAGATAATCGCCAAGCAAAAGTAGTTTTTCGAATGTCGATGGGAGGGCACGGCTTTCAGCCGTGCCACCGATCGATTCGACAAATGCTTACGGCACGACCGAAAGTCGCGCCCCCGATTTGGAGGCAGTATGAGTTTTCTCGAAGATATGGCGGGCAAGGAAGTCAGCGGCATGCTGGCCAACAGCTCGAATCCGCTTGCGTCCTCAGTGATGCAAATGATCAATAGCCAGCCCGGCGGGCTTTCCGGACTGCTGCAGCAATTTCATGACAAAGGACTGGGCGGCCTGGTTTCTTCTTGGGTCAGCACCGGCCAGAACCTCCCCATTTCCGCCGATCAGATTCAGCATGTTTTAGGCAGCGAACAAGTAAAGGAACTCGCGGCCAAGGCAGGAATTTCACCCGATGCCGTCAGCTCTCATCTGTCCCAGTTGCTGCCGATGTTGGTGGACAAGCTCACACCCAATGGACAGGTTCCTGCAGGTGGCGGGTCGCTGATGGAAGAAGGCATGGGCATGCTCAAGAATCTGGGCCTGGGCAAGACCGGCACGGACTCTTAAGTCCGCTGTCATCCCGAGAAATTGTCATTCCGAAGCGCAGCATTTCGCGCGAGGAATCTGCTGTATCGCTGCCGGCAGCAAGCAGATTCCTCGCCGATAGACTGACTTCGGAATGACAAGGCGCGGGGATGGTTTCGCGCAAATTGCACGACCACCCTACCTTTTGCTTCATTGCTTCCCGCTTCGTGGTGGAGGATAATGAAGTGCTGCCAGCCTTTTCTCGACCCGGCTGACAGCCGGCGCCCGCGGTGAATCTGCCCAATTCCATCACGCTGACCCGCATCCTCAGCATTCCACTGCTGATCTGGCTTCTGTCCACTAATCATTTTCACGCCTTTGACGGCGAACAGGAGTTGTTGGCCTCCGCCCTGTTTATCGCCGCTTCTATAACTGACGGGATCGACGGATACCTCGCCCGCCGCCGCGGCCAGATCACCACTATGGGAATCCTCCTTGATCCCCTGGCGGACAAGCTTCTCATCGCCGCTGCCTTCATCACGCTGGTCCAGTTCAACCCCAGCCTGGTTCCTGCCTGGATCGCGGTCGTGATCATTGCACGCGAATTTCTGGTGAGCGGCCTGCGTTCGATTGCCGCTTCGGAAGGTTTCACCATCGAGGCCAGCGATCTGGGTAAATTCAAAATGCTGGTACAGATTGTGTCCGTGGTCGCGGTCATTCTCGATCACCGCTGGAAAGAGTGGCCGGTGGGTCCTTATTTTTTTCCCGTCCACTGGATCGCGATTGTCGCCATCGGGTTCATGGTCTTCCTATCGCTGGCTTCGGCCCTCGATTATTTTGTCGCGTTCTGGTCGAAGATCGATCGCCAGGTGGTGAAGAGCCGACGCCGCGCCTTTATCCTGAGCCGGCGGAGAAAACGCGATGTCCCCGCCACATGATGACCGTTCCTCGCATGTGACTCGCCTCTCTGGCATCTCTCAGCCGAATGAATTTTCTCCCGACGAACGGACCCTGCTACTGCGACTCGCGCACGACTCAATTGCCGCAGCCCTCGATCAGCGTGAACTGTCGCTGGCTGCGCCTTCCGCGCATCTGGCCGAGCCTCGCGGCGCTTTCACCACTCTTTACTATCGCGAAGGCCTGCGAGGATGCGTCGGCTTCGTGCTCCCGGTGACGCCTCTCTATCGCACCATTGCGGAAAGCGCTCGCGGCGCGGCCTTCGAGGACTCACGCTTTTCGCCGGTCACTCGCGACGAAGCCCCGGAGTTGCAGGTATCCCTCAGTGTCCTCTCACCGCCCCAACCCATCAAGGCGAACCAGATTGAAATTGGACGCCATGGCCTGCTGGTCAGTCTGGGACAGTATCGCGGTCTGTTGCTGCCGCAAGTGCCGGTAGAGCACGGATGGGACCGCATTCAGTTCCTCGAACAAACCTGCAGAAAAGCCGGCCTGCCGTTAGACGCATGGCAAACCGGCGCCAAACTGGAGGCCTTCACCGCAGAAGTCTTCTCCGACCCAAAAATGTAGGCGCGAGCGCCCCGCTCGTGCGGCAGCGGCCAGGACGCCGCAATTTTCTATTCCACTTATCTCAACGGTCATCCTGAGCGGAGAGAGAAGTTTCGCTCGCGAAACTTCTCGCGGAGTCGAAGGACCCCTATAAGCGATCATCAGTTTCGATTCTTGGGAATTCTTTCCGCTCGCGGCGCTGGAACAACCCAGGCCCGTTCTGCTCATAGGGGTTCTTCGACTGCGCAGCTGCTTCGCTTGCGAAGCAGCCACTCCGCTCAGGATGACAAAAAAAATCAGGGAGGCCGAAGCCTCCCTGAAAGAATTCCTTGCTAAGAAAAAATTACTGCGGATCGAGTTCCACACCATCGCCGACGTGCACATCTTCGAGCGAGAACACAATCATGCCAGTGGCAGTGGTCGGAGTCGTATTGATCACAACGATCTCTCCGATAGCTCGCCGCGGCATATCACCCACATGAATCGAAGGCCCCTTGGTCCTCGTAAACATGTGGCCTTCGATGGATGCCGGATACTTCTGCGTATCTTCGGTGGCCGATGCCTTGAACGAAAGCGAGTCCACCGGATCGCGCAGGTCCGCTTCGTAGGTGCGTACCGCACGCAGATAGTCGCCGACCTTGATTCCCTGGCTGGCGCCGAGATTCAGGTAGACCTTCGAGCCATTTCCCAGCAGAAGATCGAAATCCTTGGCCATCACGATTCGCCCGCTGGCGCTGCCATTGCTCGGACGGAACCGGTCAAACCTTTCCGGCATGTGGTATGAAATCGCCGGCTTTTCCGCAAAGGGTACCGCAATGTCGCCGGGGACGATGCTCTCGCAACTGAATTCAACGCGCGCAATGGCCATCTTGCCGCGGGTGTCGACAATGCGCACCCAACCCAGTTCCGAGTAGGGCTGACCCATCGATTTCAGCATCGAACGCTGCCCCGCAAACAATTCATATTTGTTGGGGTCTTCGAGTTCGCGCACGATCTGATACTTCTGTCCCGCCTCATAGCCTTGGCCTGCGAGGAAGATCGTGTCATTGGTGGCGAACTTGGTGGTGTTCGGACTTTCGAGTCCGCCCGCAACAAATTTTGCGTTGGGCACCAGCTCTTTGTTGACGAAGCCACCGCAATAAATATCGGCATTGGACGGGGTCTGGACCCGCTCAACCGGAAAGGTTCCCGTCGTGACCTCGGTGTTTTGCGGAGCAGCCTGGTCTGCCGGAGTGGAATCGGGCTGCTGCGCAGCTGCCGCCACCGCCAGACACAGTAACAGCAAAAGTCCTGTTTTCTTCATGTTACCTCCAAAATCGAGACCGGGGCCCCCGCCGGCTTTCTCCCGCTAACTCCTGCAGATAGAAGGGCTTTCAAGTCGCACAGTAACAAGGGGATAGGGGTCGGTCAAGGTTACGCTGGTGTTATCGCGGGTACGTTAAAAAGTTTGCCGGCGCCCCATTTGCGATAATCCGTTGTTGCATCTGCAATTACGCGCCTGTAATATCCCCAGTCGTTCTCCGATCATGAGTGCTGCCCCCAACAGCTACGTTACGAGGTTCCTGCCCCTGCGCCTGCCCAGGGTTTGTGTGGCTGTGACCGACTCAGATCCGGCAGCCTTAGTGGACAAAGCAGAGGCGCTGATTCGGGATAACACCTTTCTGGAGTTCAGGTTAGATTATTTGCCCAAGCCTGCGCTCGCCCTTCCCAGAATTAAGCGGTTCATGGAATACCATCCCCATCTCACCGCCATCGCCACCTGCCGGCGTACGGCCAGCGGCGGAAAGTTCAAGGGGACTATCGCTTCACAGCTGGACATTCTGAGCAAGGCCAGCGCATCCGGCTGCCAGTTGCTCGATATCGAAGTGCAGAGCGCGGTGAAGTGCAAACCCGAACAAGTGCAGCGCCTGCGGACAAAGTCTGCCTTGATTCTTTCGTATCACGATTTTCGAGGCACCAAGAACCTGGAACAGACCCTGGAAAAAATGGTGAAGACTCCCGCCGACTTCTACAAAGTCGTCAGCACGGCCACGACCCTCTACGACAACGTGACCATGATGAAATTTCTGGAGAAGTTCGGCGACCGCTATTCTCTGGTCGGACTGTGCATGGGCGAGCAGGGCATCATCAGCCGACTGCTCGGGGTGCGCGCGGGTAGCGTGTTCACTTTCGCCGCGGTCAGTCCCGATGAGAAAACAGCGCCCGGCCAGGTCACCGCGCAGGAGTTGCGCAACACCTATCGCATCGAGCAGATGGAGGCCGCCACGCGAATATACGGTGTGGTGGGCGATCCAGTTGCGCATTCACTCTCGCCCGCCATCATGAATGCCGCGCTGCGCCGCGAGAATGTGAACGGCGTGTATCTAGCCCTGCACGCCAAGACGCTGAAAGATCTGCTGGGCTGCGTGCGCGATATTCCCATTCATGGCCTCTCCATCACCATGCCGTACAAGGAAGCCATCCTCAAGCATCTCGACAACACCGATTCCCACACCACAAAGATTGGCGCCTGCAACACCGTGGTGCGGGCGCAGGACGGAAAACTTTACGGCTTCAACACCGACACCGCCGGTGTGGTGCGCCCGCTGGAACAGCGCATCACGCTGGAGAAAGCGAAGATCCTGGTACTGGGCGCAGGCGGTGCGGCGCGGGCCGCGGTTTTCGGACTCAAGGAGCGCGGGGCCGAGGTCTACATCCTGAATCGCACCGCAGCTCCGGCGCAGAAGCTGGCGCACCAGGCCCGGGCAAGAATCGCGAAACGCGCCGACCTGAAAAAGCTCACCTTCGACGTGATCATCAACGCCACGCCTGTCGGCATGGGTAACACGCGCGAATCTCCGCTGAACGAGAATGAAATCAACGCGCGCTATGTCTTCGACATGATCTACGATCCCGCGGAAACGCGGCTCATGAAGATGGCCAAAGAGCGCGGCGCGGAAGTGATCCCAGGAATCGAGATGTTCGTCCACCAGGCCGCGCGCCAGTTCGAAATCTGGACGGGCAAGCCCGCGCCCTGGGACGACATGCTGCGCGTAGTCACCCTGGCGCTGAACGAACGCACCGCCGCCCGCCAAGCCGCCAAAGAACGAACCGCTAGCACCCGACACGTAGCGCCGGCGTCCCGCCGGCTGTCCGGAGGGCGTCTCGCCCTCTGTTGTTGAAATCTTCTGCGCCGCAAAGCACACACTGGCGGGCGTTGCCCGCCCATCGAGGCCGGCGGGACGCCGGCGCTACGCAAGCCAAAAAAAGCCGGCCCCCAACCAGGGGCCGGCGCAGTTCTTCTTTTCGGTTAGTAAGGTTTGAAATCCTGCCAGTACGTCAGGTTCACTACGTCCTGCAACATCGGAGTGCCTGGAGGCAGCTTCGTCGGATCCAGGAACGCCGAGTCAAAGTAGTAGTAACGTGGCGGCGGACCGTAGACCAGGGTGCAGCACTTGAACGTGCCGGTCGCGTATTGCGAGTAGTAGAGGCTGACCAGCGATCCGCGGTAGTACAGGCCGCCAGCTCCACCCCAACCCTCGATGTAGCGCAGGAAGTTGTGGACTCCACCGTCGGTGCCGAAGTCCTGCCCCGTGCCTGCAGGTTGCTGGAAGTTGATGTTCTTTCCGCCTGCAATTGCCAACCGGTAGTAAGTGGTATTGGCATTCCGGCCGCCCAGGTTCAGCGGGTTCAGCATGCTGTTGGTATCGGACCAGGCGTTCGAAAGCACCGTCACCGAGTCCGCGATGACTGCAGCGGCAGCGTGAGGGATGTCCGCCTGGATGGCTGGCGGAGGATTATTCCAGAACGGATCAGTGACGTCGGAATTGTAATTTCCCTGAATGTAAACTGGGTTCTCCGATGCCACTGTAAAGCCGCCCTGGCCGTTATCGAGACGCACCGGCAGGTTCCCCAGGCCGCCGTCCACCAGCTTCAGCACGTGGCGAGCACCGGTAACAATGTTTTGCCGTCCGCCGAGTCGAGCAATTTACGTTCGCGTAAGGATTGTTGGCCGTTGCGACGTTGAGACCGTTGCCCACGTTCGCCGCACCCCAGCGGTCGAGTCCGCCGTTCTGGTCCACATCCTCAGCTATCTCCATCGCGCCGTCGGGAGTTCCGGTGGGTGACGCCGAGTTGATGACATCTTCGAACCCATACGTGCCATTGGTGACAACTGGAGCGATATTCGGGTCCGGCAACATGCCGCGGCGGTCGGAGAAGTACACCAGGTAACCGTTCTGGCTGCTGTACGAGACCAGGGGCCCGCTTCCGCCCGGGATCGTGCCCTGCACCCATTTATTGAAGTTGCCCACATCCAGTTCGACCGCGTTCATGATGCCGTTCACGTAGCATTGAGGATTGGCCATGCCCGCAGGGGCTGCATCGCGGGGGAAGCCTTCGCGCGGATCAAAGAAGTTGATGGGATACCAGCTGTATTGCGAGAGAGTGGCGCCGATGTCGATCGTGTTGTTAGGTGCGTCTACAGCGTCGAGTGCGCTGCCATTCGCGTTGCGATCGGCCTGTTCCTGCAATATCAGAATCGCATTCGGATGCACCGGATTCGAGCCCGCACCACCTCCGACCGGTTTGGTCGGAGGATTGACCCCGCGAGCAAAACCGAGTTGCAACCATTCCGTGGTGATGCCGACCCAAACGCCACCGGCATTCTGATATTCCACTCGCAACCAGCCGTCCACCAGGTTCCAGGGACCGGGTGCGCCGCAGGGCGATCCCGTCGGCGACCCTGCCCAAGCCCCGTCCGACTGGCCGGTCGCTGCCATTGCGAGCCTCGTGGTCCCTCCGGATCCGGTTACCGGCACCAGCTTTGCCCTGTGGAGAAGCTACGCAACCGCCAGCGGTCAAATCGATGTCCTCCGGCAAAAGGCCGGGCCGCTCGGGATGCAAATCGGCTTGATTGCTGGCCAGCAGGATGCGGACGTTGGCCTTGTTGTACTCGCGTGAAGATCCTGTCGCCGAGGTCGCAACTTCGCCCAGCGGGGCTTTGCGGATGATCTGAATCTGTCCGGCCGAATTGTTCGCGCCCTGCACGAAAGGAAGAGTGAGCGGTTGTACTGCCATGGACGTGCCGTTGCCGATCCATCCGCCAAATGTGGTGGGGGATACAGTTGTGGAGATATTCGTCCAGTTGGCGTTGCAAGCCCCACCAGCCGCGGGACAATTGGCCCCGATTGCAGGAACGGGCGGAAGTACACCACTCCAACTCGCATCGGCCACGGTAAATTGTATGCAGTTGGGGCTCAGGGCAGGGTTAGTCGCGGTCGCGACGGTCCCGTTGCAGCCCTGGCTCTGCTTAAGTACATAGACGTTTCCGGTGTAGTTCACGTTGGTGAGGAAGTTATTGGCCAGCCGGTCGCGGACGATCTCTCCCACCGCCGTGACCTTGTCGTTCAGGACCAGCGAATTCCCGCCACCTTCGGCCAGAAACAGGTTGCCGTTGGTGTGCACCCGGCCTTGAAAGTTGAAATTGGGGCCGGCGAAATAACTCAAGTCGCTATCGGAAAAAACTCCGAACTGGAAGACCGGGATAAGCGCCACTTCAACGCCCCGCGTCATGTTCACCGACGCTCCACCGGGCCGGGTGGCAACTACCTTCAGCGTAAGCGGAATGATCTCCGCGGTCAGACCGGCATTCGGCGACGGCGGATCGATCACGCTGGTGTGCGAAGCCGGGTTGCCGAACGCATCCGGCGTCCAGGTAATGCTCTCCTGATAATTCATGGACGAGATCATGGTGCTGTCCGGCGGATTGTTGGTGAGGTTGGTGAGTTGCAGGGGAGTGGGAGACTGGGACTGCTGGTAGAGCGCAGCCAGATTCGCGGTCAGCAACTCCATACCGGATTCGGCGCCGTAGTACGCCTGGTTGGTCTCCAGATCATTACCGCCAACCTGGCCCGCACCCTGGACCATAAATAAAAGGCTTATCGCGATGCCGGACAACAGCGCGAGCACCAGCAAGCTGGCGACAAGCGTAAATCCCCGTGATCGGCCCTTAGTCCTGCACATAGTAATTAATCTCCTGACTCTTCTGCTCTCCTCAATTGCGATGTCTGCTACTCGATAGCGACTACTGATAGCGATCCTTGAACGACAGACTGCGCGTGCTCACCGAAGTTGCCAGCACCGTGCTCCTCGACTTGTTTCCGTAAGGGTTGAGCGTCTGTGCCATCACCTGAATGTTCACTTTGTGAATCTGACTCGGCGAGAAAGGAGCAATCAACGGGTTGTTGACACCCGAACAGGCCGGGCCGTTGGTCCCGTCACACAAGTCGTAGGTAACGGTCAAGTTGATGATGTTGTCGGCCACCGGAGACGGAGGCTGTCCACTGACTTGACGCATCAGGCGCGGCGGCTGTCCTGTCGCTGCCGCGGGAACTTCGATGAAATAAGTGATCGCCCAGATCCGGGTGGCGGTCGTGGCCCCACCGCCGATGATGGACAAGATGTTTCCGGCGGCCGCTCCGGTCTGGTTAATCTTCAACGGATCGCCGTTGGCGAATGAAATGTCGGTGTTGACGCCGTTGGGCGCGATGCCCGTCACTTCTCCTACAGCGTTGCCTAGATTGTTCTGGAAGAGGATCAAATCTCCCACCTGAATTCCGGTGGGAGACTGGATCGCGGGAAAACCTGCCGGTGGAACCGCTGGGGGCGCGAACGTAACCTTGTCTCCCAGCGGGTTGGCGGCCGGAATCGAAGTCGTGTACTGATTAAGCGGGAAAGCGTAGTCCGCGTAGACGATCGTGATCGCGTCTGATCCGCCGCCCGTGGCCGTCACATTGACCGGTCCGCCGGATTCCATACCCGTGTTGTCGCCAGGAACAATGCCGAACATAAACTTGTTCGGATAAGCGTTGTTGGCCAGCCATGCCCGGTTGGCATCCACCGCGAAGAGCGAGGCCACCGACCCGGCGCCGTTGGGCAGAGCCAGACCGCCGGAAGGCAGACCCGAGCCAGCCATGCTCACATCCTTGGCGATCAGATTCAGCGTGGCGCGAGCGCTCTGCTGCATTTCGGACGACTGCGTGACCAGGATGCTGGCGTCCATGCCGCTCTTGAACAACTGCGTCGTGGCCCCCAGAACGAGCACACCCAGGGCCATGGCTACCATCAATTCCACCAGGCTGAAGCCGCGCGCGTTTTGTTCAGTGGATCGCATAGCTCTCCTCGTTAACGATAGGAAGAAATCAGGGCCTGCACCTGGTACGACTTCATCCAGCCCTGCGGCACCGGATAACGCACGGTGACTGTAATCTGGCGAATGTTCGGGTTGCCGGGCACGTTCGCGATCTGAATCTGCCGCGTAAAATTGCCCAGGTTGACCAGCACGTCCGGGGGCGAACCGCCGGTGATCACTCCGCTCGGTCCGGGCAACCGGATCGGCGCAGCGGGAACATCGTCACCCGTGCCATCCAAACCGTCTGGACCGGGGTCCGTCATCGGATTAAATCCGGTCGCGAATATCCCGGTGCCGGCGCCGACGTTCTGAATGTTGCCAAATGTGATCTGGCTGGTCTGGCGAGCCGTGAATATGCTTTCCAGAGCTTCGGTCGCCTTCTGGCGCGCGATGCTGTCGAGTTGCACCGAGTTCGTGTTGCCGATGGCCATGGCGAACGTTGCCAGAACCGCCAGCAGACCGATCATCAGCACAACGATGGCAATGAGGGTTTCAAGCAATGCGAATCCCTGCTGCCTTTTCTGCGCCCGTGACTGTCGTCGGTTGTGCGTCATCTTTGTCCTCACTGCTGATACCACTTGGGTGCGCCACCAAATCTGAGCAGGCGCCATCCTCGAATTCTGCCGGTCGCGCCGTACAGAGTGACGGCACGCGAGCTGTACAGATCGCCGTTGCGCGCGAGATACAGAATCCCGCTGTTCAAATTTCCATTGACGTCATGCGCCGAACCATCGGGCATAAACATGACCTGGTTCTTGATCCCACCACCCGCGACATTCTGATCAAAATCGAGCGACACCGTGGCATTGCCGAATCCATCCGGCACGGTTGCCGCGCCGTTAGGCACGCCCGGCGATGATCTGGAACTGGATGTCCTGGGGTAATGTGAGGGCAGTGATCTGCGTGGCTGCGGAGAGCGCCGTGCCGGCATCCCAGCGGAAAGTCTGGATGCTTTGCGCGGTGGGCGCGCCCAGCGGCGTAAGAGCGCCACCCGGGGCCGCGAGACCGTAGCACACGATGTATTGCTTGCGTTCGGCGATGGCGCGCTGGCGAGCTACTCGCAGCGGCATCATCGCACTCTCGAAAGCTTGATTGACTTTTGCGTCTTTCAGCGCCGGCTGCAACGCCATGAAACCAATTCCGCCGACGATCATCATCACGCAAATCACGATCATCATTTCCAGCAGGCTGAAGCCTCGGGCCCTGCGGTTCCGACCCGGATTGAGGTGCGAAGTCTTCATGTTGTGATGGCCCTTCATTGCCCGGCCCAGCCTCCGTTTGCCGCCTATTCGGCGGGACCTGACAACAGAACTGTCGTGGGAGAGAATGGGCGGAAGCGGGGGGCTCCCGTATAGTCCACATCGTAGGGTCAGTTTGTGTGCTCGTCAAAACACGAGAGTCACACACCCAAAGAGATTTGTGTTCCCTTTGGTAAGTAACCTGGGGGCCGGTTACTTTGCGATCCGCGCGGGCCCGTGACGCCTTCGTCCGGGCAGGCCAGCGCAGTTCGCCGCACCTCGCGGAAGCGTCGCTTTGCCGAGCAAGTGGGACACCTGCCCTCCGTGGTATGTGCAGTTTTTAGCCGCGTGTGGCTTAGGGCACTGCGCCGACTGAGCGGGCGTAGTCGGTGACGATGCCGCCAATCCCAGAATGTGCGGAGTGATCCAGAAATTCAGACTGAACCGGCAGATCGACTGTCAGGCACCGGCAGACTTAGTTTCGCAGAATCGTCGATACGCACACCGGCGGATTCCATCAACTCCCTGACATCCATGCAATAAACGATACAGAGGCTCAGTATTTTGGCGATCTGGCGCGGCAGCCGGCCCATGGCCTCGTAGTCAGAGAGCATACCCAGGGCGATTCCGTACTCGGGGTTTCCCAGGATTCGAGCGATGGCGCGGGTAAGTTGGTGTGCCGCCCGGAAGGTCAAGCCCGCGCGTCCGCGCGAGATTCGGAGTAAGTCCGAAAACTTCGTTGGCTCTTCAGTTGGTTTCGGGAGGGGAAACAGTCCAGGGTCTGTCGGCCCGGCCCGGGGTTGCAACTTCACGTGCTGCAACGGATAGACATCCGTATCCACCAGACCGAGGATCCGCGCCTCGGTCGGTACGTGCAATGGCCAGTTTCCCCACGGGGGGCGACTCGGCAGCAGTACGATTTGACGATCGTCAATCCATCTCACCTGGGTGCAGGCCAGTCCGAAGGGGTGCTCGACCAGCCATAAGAGCCGGCCCATCGAAACCGGATCGAGCCCGTGCACCCGCTGGCATGTAGTGACGATCGACCCGCACGATGTTACCGGGCAGAAGATTGGGACAACCGGCAGCGTCGGTGCTTCCAATCTTGACGAACAGGTAGCGGTGTCGGCCACTCCACTCTCCTGGCCCAGGCCACGGCGCTGAACTCCCATTTCTTTCGTGTCCCAGGGAAGGTCGTGGGCGGAACGGCCCGAAGCAATCTTCCATCGGAGTCACAAGAGTCGTGCGCTGCGGGTGGAGCCGGATTTGCAGGCGGGGAATCTGGTGCAGATCAAAGCCGAACATCCGCAGCCAGTCCACGAAACGATATCCCGTACTCTCACTCAAGGCCACGATCTGGCAAACGTGGGGCGTGACGCCGCTTCTCAGCCGGTAGAGAAAACTGGGAGGAATGAAATATGGTGACCGACTTCCGTAGCGGCGCCGAGTGGCAGCGGAAAGCTGAGTGATGGTGTGGCCGTCGCGGCCCAAAATATTTCTGAGGCCTCGACGCGAGTGCCCCAGTCACACACCGGCTCAGCATCTTCGCCGGCTTCAATGCGGCGAAACGAATACCCTGCGCGAGTTGTCCCGAGCCAACCTGGGACCGCTGCAGACGCGTTCATTCATCGATACTAGCCCGACGTCTTGCTCTGTCCGCAGAAGCCGGTGCTACCTCTCTTGGTGCATTGCGGCTGCCGCGCGAAAGACTCTTGTCGCAAGTCGGTGTGCTAACGATCCACCCCGCATTGCCAACCCTTGCGCATCAGAACTCTCCCCACCTTTCGACAAGGCAACATTGAACTCAGGCTATTTTCATGATGGAAAACTTTCTGCGCACCAGATGGGTCCCATCACCGTGGCCGCGGTGTAATGCGATACCCGCGACCACCACAAATATGTCGTGGCCAACCGGTCGGCGCCCGCCATGAGAATACGGTTTCGTACGTGTGGGATTAAAAGCGAGGCATTTTCGTCGGTAAACCGACGGACATCGCTTTCTCCCGATTGCCCCTGATCACGGCGAGAGACGTGAAAGTAAGGCTAGACGTGATTATTTAGGTGGTTTACGACGTTCCCCGGCATGATGTTGGTTGTCGGTATACCGACGAATCGTCCTCGTGGATCGCACGATTTTCGAACACTTCGTATTTCATCCTGGGAAGAAAATATTGTGTCCTCGAGTGGGCGCTATCCCACGGAGGACTCTTCCATGAAAAAGATGGTTCGTTTGATGGTAGTTACCCTGGTGCTTCTGAGCGCCGTATCGATTTCTTCCTTTGCCGACGGCGGGGCTCCGACGCCTCTATGTTCACCCGGACACTGCGGAGGGAAGTAAGCTTTAAGCCTCAGCAACGTAAGATCTGATTTACTTGTGGGCTGTCTGGTTTGCGAGTAGCCTTCCAGTGCGGCCCATGAATTTGCTCCGCCTGACGACGCTCGTCCTCTGGATTGCGCCCCTCGTGACGCAGTGTGTAATCGCTGTGGTCATGGTGCGCCGTCGACTGGTTGGGCAATTTCCCTTCTTTTTCAGCTACACTCTTCTGCTTCCGTTACGAGATTTAGCCCTCACTTTCTGCCCAACCAGGCGACCGTTACGCCACCGTCTTTTGGTGGGGAGAGGCCGCCGCAATCCTGTTTCTCTGGCAATTGTTTTCGAAATCGCTGGGCATTTTGTCCGGCTCTATCCCTTCCTGAGACTCTTTCTTGCGAGTGCTTTGGATCTCGGCCCTGGTTGTCGGGCGGTGTCTTTGGCTCTGCTGTTCTGGACCAAGGGTCCGGGCGGAGCCGACGTTGCTCTCGAGTGGATCACCCTCAGTGAGCGCTCTGCCCGTTTCCTGCAAGTGTGCCTGCTGATTGTGGCGATCGCCACTGATGTCTCGCCTGGGACTTACCTGGCGTGACTATTCTCTCGGAATCGCTGCCGGCTTCGGCGTATATGCTGCCCTGGACCTGGTTCTGCTAGAGCTTCGGGCGCACCTTCACATTCTTGAGCGATTCGGCCTTTGTGTTACTGAGGTCGGCAGCATATAATCTCGGCGTCCTGATCTGGGCGTTTTATTTCCTTCGGCCCAGGGACGGGAATCCGATCGACCGTTTGCCTGGTAACGACGTGGCGAATTGGAACGACGCTCTGACTGAGCACATCGACGAATGGTATCGACGATAACAATTCTGTTGGCCAGTGTCCTGTCGTTGTACCTGGTGTGGACGGTCGTCCGTCCCGGCCTGCCTCAAATCAAGAGCCTGGAAGACTGGGAGTCAAAGAACCACGCCGTCGATCCGGAAATGTTCCGGATCGCTGCTCGATCCTGCCGAGGAGCTGTATCTGCGCCAGTCGCTGTCTCCGCACGAGTTCCGTTTCTTCCAGAGAAAGCGCATGGCGTTGGCCCTGCACTGGCTGAACCTGGTCGGAGAAAACGCGGCTATGTTGATGAAACTGGGGCAACTGGCAAAGACGGAATCAAATCCAGCGTTGGCCCGGGAAGCAGCCGATTTGATCCATGGAGCACTTCGGCTTCGTGTAAACTTGATGCTGATTGAGCCCTGCCTGTGGTTGAAATGGATTTTCCCGGGCTGGGCGTTAACGTTACCGGCAGCGGTCGAAACACCGTACCAGGAATTGCTCACGTATCTCGGTCGGATGCAGCAACAGCGGCAGTGGGGCCTGCCGCGATCAGTGATGGCAGGATAAACATCATTTGTTAATGAAGTGTCCTCGCCGTCGGTGGTTGCATTTCCGCTTTTTCCAGTTAAAAGTCTGGCAGTGCGGGCAGGAGTTTTCTTTGCGGGACATCGGGGAGAAGTTTCGTTTATGTGCTTAGCGGTCAACGGGAAGATCAGGGCCACTCACATGGACTCGGGTAAATGGATTCGGGAGTTGCGCGAAGAGCGCTTTGTTAAGTCCAGCGACATCGAGCGCATCAGCCGATCGATTGCCGACGTCAAGGGCAATGCTGACTTCTATGTTTCGCACTCCACCCTGGCCGATATCGAAACCGGATCGGTGCCCAGCATTCACAAGCTCTTCAGCCTGGCCGCCTGCCTCAAAGTCTCGCTGGAGGAACTCCTTCTCGTTTTCGGAATTGACCTGAACGAGGTACGGCAGTACGCCGGCCAGTCCGAAGCGGGCCTGCCCCGGCTTCAGACCGCCACGGAAGTGCGAGAGCCCGGTTTCCGCTTTCAACTCAACTTCGATACCGCCTTCAACAGTCACGAGACCAGCCTGCTCAAATTGAATCCGCAGGAGTTGGCCACACTGCCACCGGCGCTGCGCAAACGGCTTGATCCCAGACGATTCCGCTATGCCGTGGTCGGCCTGAAAGACGACACCATGGGCGAATTGATTCCTCCCGGATCCTTGGTCGAAGTTGACGTCATGCAGAATGCGGTCCAGGTATTTGACTGGAAGACGATTCGCGAACGTCCCGTTTATCTGGTCTGGCACACCGATGGGCACAGTTGCTGCTGGTGCCAGTTGGAAGGAAAAGAACTAACTCTGCTGCCCTATCCGCTCTCTCGCCAATCCGTCAGGCGCTTCAAGGTGCCGCGAGAGGCTTCGGTCATCGGCCGCGTGATCAACGCCTGGATGCCCTTTGAGCAACTACCAAACAGCGGGTCGACGCACTAGGACTGCTGGCCTCCGCTGTGTCTGCTTGCCCACGACTTCGAGCGCGATCGCAACATTCAGGAAGTACAGCTCGGTGGAAGTAGAAACTGCGCTCACCGGCACGGTCGCGCGATAAGCCTGCAACGACTTCCAGGTTTTCAGCACGGTAAGGATTTCGCCCCGCGTAAAGCGAATATATTCCTGCAACTGGACCACGTACTCCGCCAGTCCAGTCGTCAACAGGCGGCGAAAGACTTGCTCATGGCAAGCCCGCAACGCTCCGTCCGCCGCCTGAATTCCTCTTTCATGGGAGAGTTCGGGATGCAGATACATTCCACTATTGCAGTCTCGCAGTGACGCCAGGTAAATCATTCGGGTCAGGTCGTTGGGCAAAGTCTCCAGCACGGTTTCCCTGACATAGTCAGTCAGACTGTCCGGCGAAGGCATCTCCGCCGGATCGGCCGGCAAACCCAGTGGAGGTAGCAACTCAAAGGACGGTGCGCCCGAATTCAATTTTTTCTGTTGGAATATCCATGGTGATCGTCCGGGGCACCAAATCCTGATCCAAACCACTGTAACTTTAGCCCGACTTAACTCGCCCGCGGGACCAATTTCTGGTTAGATGCTCCAATGCAGCTGATCATTGTACGGTAGCGCACATAGCTGCAATCTTATTTGCTACTGCTATGAATTTGCTACTGCATGAACCAAATTCACCACTCACAAGTGGACGTGCGGACTCTGTCCCGGATTCTTGCGGCTGCGGCGGCGGGCCTTTGATCACCTTTACTTCAAACTGTACCGGTAACTTTTTCGGGGGATAGCAGGCGGCATTGTCGCAAGCCTGATATCTCAGTTCTCCACGAATCATGTATTTGGCCGTAATTACTTCCGCCAGGGGACGCACCTCCACCACCACCGGAAACTCTCCGGTGTAAACGCTCAACTTGTCGTCCGGGGCAAAAGTGAAACTCATCTCGGACCCAGCGGGATAGGTGACCCGCCCGATCACAATATCCGTCGGAGCGCTGATCTTGAGCACGGTTGGGATGAGAAACTCAGACTTAGGCGGTTGGAATTCACGTGAAAACCCGAACTCACGCGAAAACGCAGATGCACCGGGTTCGACTTGCCCCGGGTCACGGTGATGACAGGCACAGGGCGCCATCGTGACCGAGGGACTTCTTCGGCCGGAATGTCCTGGCTCAACATATCGGGTGCGGACTGATTCCCGGAAACCCCGGCGGGACTTTCCTGCGCGGCTGCAAAAGCGGCCAGCAGAGCCAATCCGGGAGCGAGCTTTCGCAATATCAGCATCGGAAGATGTTAGAAGCGTTTGCCGGCGCCGGCTACGTTACTTTTGCGCCTGTACGGCCTGGCCCTCGGCCAGCGCCTTCTTGATACTATCCTCGATTTCGCCCCGGCCCTTCAACCCGAAAACCTTGTCTACCACCTTGCCGTCGCGCCCGATATAGAAAGTAGCAGGCAAGAACTGCACCCCGCCGTAGGCATTTCCAACTTCTTCCTTCCCCACAAGAATGGGATAGTTGACGCCCAGGTCGTGAGCGAACTCTCCGATCTCCTTGGGGCTGGCGTCATCCATGGCGACGCCGACGATCTGCAATCCCTGCGGTCCGTACTGCTTTTGCAATTCGGCAAACCAGGGCATCTCGATCTTGCAGGGCTGGCACCAGGTGGCCCAGAAATTCAGCAGCACGCCCTTGCCGCGAAAATCGGAGAGATGCACGGTCTTGCCGTCCAGCGATTCCAAAGTGAAGTCCGGCGCCGGCTGGCCATTCATGCTGGGACCAGCGTTGACGGTCTCTCCGTTCTTTCGCCGCGCCATCTGAAACCCGAACACAATCATGACGGTCACCACCATGGCGACCACGATAATGACCACTGGATCGCGTTTCACGACAGACTCCCTTTAGCGTGCGAATTTAGTCCCAATTAAAGCGCAAACCGATTCAGAAACGATAGATAGTTGGAAATGATGGTGAAGCGTCCAAACACCAGCAGCAGCCCGAGCACAATCAGCAGCCCCCCGCTAGCCACTTCGAGTGCATGCATGTGCATGCGAAAACGCTTGTAGAATTTCAGAAAACGTTCGATGCCGAGCGATGTCAGCAGGAAGGGCACCGCCAATCCCATCGAGTACACGGCCAGCAGCAGGATCCCTTTGGCGACGGAATCCTGGGTCGCGGCGAAGCCCAGGATGACGGCCAGGATCGGGCCCACACAAGGCGTCCAGCCAAAAGCAAAGGCAAAGCCGATCAGGAACGCTCCCCACGGTGTGCTGCCGCCCTTCACGCTATGCAGCCGCGCGTCGGTGTATAACGCCTTGATCTTGAACAGGCCGGTCAGATGTAATCCAAACAGAATAATGACCACGCCACCCACTTGCGCCAGCACCGATTTGTAGCGCGCCACCAACTGCCCGACCTCGGTCGAAATCGCGCCCAGCGAAATGAAGACCACGCTGAACCCCAGAATGAAGCCGATGGAATTCAGCATCACTTTGCCCAGGATGCGGGATTCCTGGGTCTTCAGTTCCTCGACCCCGGCCCCTGAAATCAGCGAAATGTAGCCTGGAACCAACGGCAGCACGCAAGGCGAGAGGAACGAAACCAGCCCTGCCAGGAACGCCGCAATGGGAAGAGGAAGTGTAGACATCGGGATTAATTGTACCTGCTGCGACAAGCGAGCCCTAATCAATACTGGGAGGCCAGCGTCTACCGGCTGTCGACGTGGGTACAGCCGCCCTCGGCGATGCCCTGAGCCAGCTGGCCCGCGCCGATCTCCTGCAGATAGAAGATGCTCAGCAAAGTTGCAAGGTTACAGTTATTTGCTTTTAGCAGCTGGAGGAGGAGCAGGCGCGCTGAAGCTCGGCTGGGGGCGAAGCCACCGCCTTGCGGAGAAATCCCGGCGGAATGGCTGCGGTCAACACCGTCCGATCGTCATGCTGCTGCACTTTCAATCCATCGAAAAACGCCTTCACATCAGGATCGCTGCCCGGCGTCGAAACTGTCCCCTCCGCAGTGTGAAAGAGTTGCAGAAATGTCCCCAACTGTTCGGTCAACCGCTGGGCATCGTCTTTGCTGCCGGTGAAGGCCTCCGCCCGGAAATGCACGCGTCCCAGATAACGCGCCGACGCCACCACCGTGGCCGGCTTGGTAAACAGAAATGACAGGGCATTGCGGCTGGGCAAGCTGTCCACCGGATCCACTTTGAAGATGGCCCAGCCCAGGCTGGCCAGCGGAACATATTTGTAGTACCGGCGCAGCAACGCCGGTCCGCCGAAGGGCGAAGCCACCTTGCGCGACCGGTCTACGATGCCGCGAATCACCATGGGATCGTCGTGGTTCGATGCCGCCACCGTATCGAATCCCAGAACCGCGACCCGCAAGGTTCGGCCTTCGAGCGGAATGTTGTAAATATCCACCGAGCGATAGTTCTCCACCGACCCGGAAATCTTGCCCAGATAAGCGCGCAACCGCTCGCCTTCGATCCTGCCCACAAACACTTCCGAAAATCGCGGCGGATCCGGGGCCGCAGGGTTGGCGTTCTTCCTCACCGCCGGATAGTGGATGGCGAAAGCTGCCTGATCGAGGTCGCGCTCAAACTGAAACCCGGTCGCCTGGATGAACTGCTCGTATTCCGGTTCGTGGGGAACGTCCGGGATCTGCCCGGCGATATTGGCGCGGCGGATCCATTTCAGATTGACGTAAAAATAGCCGTCCGCGCCGGGAAGCAGGCGGGCCGGTTCAGGCGGGGCATGCTTGCGCAGCACGACAGCCAGAGCGATGGCGGCGATGACCAGCACCACGCCGAACAAAATGGGGAGTCGACGTCGTATGCGCATGAAATGCGACCGTCGCGACATCGAGTGCGGCGACGATCAGGGAGCCGTAATCATAATCAGGTCAGTATGATCTGCGATCTTGCGATCTTGTCCGCGCCCTTTGCGGTAATGCCCTTGATTTACTTCCGGAACTCAAAAGCTATAACCGCAAAGGACGCAGGAAACTCCGCAAAGTTCGCCAGAAGTCAAACAAAATCAAAATCAAAGCCGGCGGACAGGAGTGTCCGCGCCACACAAACATCACTGCAGTTTGGCGTATTCGGCTTTGGCTTCTTTCAGAATAGGCACATCAGGGTCGGCATCTTTCCAGGCCGCAAAGAAGTCCTGATAGGCCGCTTTCGCTTTGGCCTTGTCTCCCTGCAGCGCGTAAGCCCGTCCCGATCCCAACCGGGCCAGGGGATAGAGCGGACTGGACGGCGTCGATGCCGCGATGATCCAGAATCTTCTGATACTCGGCAGCAGCCTTAGCGCCATCGCGCAGACGCAGATACGCCTCCCCGCGCACATACATGGGCCAGTAGACCGCCCCGTTTGGCGGCCCGCCCAGTTCATAAGGCATGGCGGCTTCCAGTGTGGTGACTGCGTGCGCGGCCTGGTTGGCCTTGATCTGATTGGTCGCACGCGCCACCGGCAACCAGACCGAGTTCAGCATGGTGTCGGTGGGAAATTCCTTGGCCAGCTCGTCCATCAGTTTCTGCGATCCGGTGGTGTCGCCAGCCCGGGCCAGGATGTCAGCCGCGTTCATTCGGGCATCGCGATCGTTCGAAGCAGCCAGCGCCTGCAAGGCCGCTTGCCGGGCGAGTGCCGGGATTGCCGACCTCGGCCTGGCAAGCCGCGTCCGAACAGGCTGAATCCCCGCCGAAAGTTCTTTGAGACCGGCGTTTTGAGCCAAGCGTGACCCCTTGGGCAAAAGCTTTGCCTCGCACTCTGTATCTTGCCCAAAGCGCATTGCGCCTGTCCTGCGATAAGGAACATGATGGGCTCGACGGACGGGTCCCTTTCCCAAATCCACCGCTCGCTGCATTCCGGCCTTGTCGCCCCGAATGAACGCAATGTCATAAAGAGAAAAGGCATCCGTTGGCGACCCCAACCCTTGGGCCGTGGCTTGGTCAATAATCGCTTTGGCTTCGTCGTAGCGGCCGAGAGCGCTGGTAAGCATCGGCGAGGTTGGCAAACGAAAATTTGTCCTTCGGGTCGAGGCGCATCGCTTCACTGGCATTGGCCAGTGCCTTCTCCAGCTGTCCCGAAGTTCGGTAAAGCAATGCCAGGTTGTCCCAGGGCACGGTCTCGCGCGGATAGGTCTGCTTCCACTGCTCGTAAATTTCCGCGGCTTTATCGATCTCGCCTGTGCCTTCGCTGTAGTAGTGAGCGGAGATATAGAGTTTCTCGCGTTCACTCGCTCGGTCCTTCAGCTCGAATGCCTTGGTCAGGTTCTCCCGTTGTTGTTTGGGCTGGCTCAGGTTGCCGTAGACTACGCCGAGCGTGGCGTAGGCCATGGCAAAGTTCGGATCGAGTTCGATGGCCCGCTTCAAATGAGGAATAGATTTCTCGTCTTCCAGCTTCTGGTGCTCGGCCTGGCCCAGGGTGAAGGCCTGCAGCGCCTCCAGCGAAGATGTCGTCGCTTGCTGCAGCGGCGTGGTGAACTTCTGCACCGACCCGATAGACTCGCCCAGCTTCTGCCGCAGATCGGACGCCGCTTTATCCAGCGACTTCAGCACCTGCTCCTTGCTTTCCGCCTCCACCTGTGCCCGTCCCAGTGAATCGCCGGTTTGCGCATTCACTGCGTTCAGGTCAATGACGTAGTGGCTGCCCAGTCCTGAAATCGAGCCGGTCAGCATTGCCTTCACGCCCTCGCGAACGCATATCTCCCGCGCCACATCGCTGGTCAGGCGCTCATCCGGAGAGCGTCCCATGAAGCGCAGCGCTTCCTGGATCCGCGATTGCGGCAGCACGTTCAGATACGGCGACTGCTCCAGTTGCACTGCGAGTGCCTGCTTCAGCGAACCGTCGAAAACGCTGTCGCCGGTGGTGTTGACGAAGTCGGCCAGCAGGATGGAATCCTTCTCAGTCAGCGCCTGGGAACGCCGCGAGTAAAAGAAAAATCCGGCGGCGATCGCAACCAGCAGCGCGACCACAGGGACGGCAATCTTCCACCATGTCTTACTCCCTGGAGACTCCGCGACTACTGCGGCGTGCGGAAGAAGAAACGGGAGCCGGCTGCACATTGCTGCCAGAAGATGGTGAAGCCGGACGGGCTGCCGCCGAAGATCCCGACCGGGCGAGGCGCGGGCAGACCGCCGAAGAAGAAACCGGAGGCTCCTGCACCGCCGCGATGCTTCCGGAACTGGCGGCCGCCACGGCGCGTCCTGTGTCGGTGTCCCGCTTCAGCCGCTGCAGATCGGCGCGCATGTCCGCGGCATGCTGGTAACGCAGGTTGCGGTCTTTCTCCAGCGACTTATTAAGGATGCGCTCGAGCTCGGACGGCAGATCGGGATTCAGCCGGATGGGAGGCGTAGGCAGCTTTTCCAGAATCGCATTGAAGATCAGCGCCGAAGTGTCTCCGCGGAAAGGCAGCGTGCCGGTGGACATTTCATACAACACCGCGCCAAAAGAAAACAGATCGCTGCGCGCATCGAGTTCTTTTCCTTTGGCCTGCTCGGGAGACATGTAAGCCACCGTCCCCATGGTCGAGCCCGGACTGGTCAGGTGGTCTTCGCTCATGGCGGTCGCCTGGGAAAACCCCGCCGCCTCCATCGCTGCCGCTTACCGCCGTGACCTTGGCCAGCCCGAAGTCGAGGACCTTGGCATGACCGCGCTCAGTCACAAAAAGGTTGGCAGGCTTGATGTCGCGATGGATGATGCCCTTGGCATGCGCCGCGTCGAGCGCATCGGCAATCTCGATCGCCAGCGCCAGCAGCGTGTCCAGTTCCATGGGACGCCCGGCGATCATGTGCTTCAAGGTCACGCCATCGAGATACTCCATGGCGATAAACGCCTTGCCGTTCTCCTCGCCAATGTCGTAAATCGTGCAGATGTTGGGATGGTTCAGCGCCGAAGCCGCCTGCGCCTCGCGCTGAAAGCGTCCGAGCGCCTGCGGCATTCCTGGCCACTTCATCAGGCAGAAACTTGAGCGCGACAAACCGATGCAGGCGCGTGTCTTCCGCTTTGTAAACCACACCCATACCGCCGCCGCCCAGCTTGTCGACAATGCGGTAATGCGAAATGGTCTGCCCGATCATGGTTGATGACAATCAAGCGCGAAGAAGATGAGGCTGCCATGTTAGGTAAGGCGGGGAAGCAAGTCAACGCGGGTAGTGGATGGGAGACAGAGCGGGCCAAAGTTGCCCCCCGCTGTCGGCACCCACAGTAATGAGGCCTGAAAAAAGGCGTGTATTTAGACTGACGACTCGGTCGATGAGTGTAATGGCGATTTTTCAACAGCAATCGCGTTCACCCTGACAGGTTTCATGGGGCCCTTTTCCATACGCTACCGTGCCGCACCAAACCCCACAGTGTGGCAACCTGTCGCCTCTGGGAAAGAAGAACAGGAGAAGTGTGCTCGTTAACGTCCGCGGTGATCCATCAATCCCGTCAGTCTGACTTGCTCGTCCGCCCTGCTGAAAGTTTGCTATTTACAACCGGTGATTCACGACGGTAACCTCTTGGCGACAAGCAAATTACGGAACATTCATGGCCATTCGTTCCCGCTTACGATGGCTTGCCGGCACCGGGCTTTCCGGCCTGGTGGTTTTTGCTTCGGTGGCATTCATGGCCTTGATGGAGATTGAGGTCAACGGCCCGATCTATCGGAAAATTTCCTTAAGCCAAGACCTTGTATCCGACTATGTACCTCCTTCAGAGAGTCTTCTGCAAGTAGCGCTCATTTGTAACATGATGACGGACACTTCCGATCCTGCGGAGCTCCAGCGCTACATCGACCAGCTTCGGACAGTGCAGCATGATTTTGAAGAGCGACATACTGATTACATGCATCGGGTTCCCGAGGGGCCGCTCAAGGATATGATGCGCGGAACGGCTTATCAAACCGCGGAAGAATACTTCCAGATCGCACAACAAAGTTTCACTCCGTTGCTCCTGAAAGGCGATCAGGCTGAGGGCCGAAAGGTAGCCCTCGAGCGCATGAAGCCTGTTTATGAAAAGCATGCGACTGCGGTGGATCAAATTGTAGAGGTCGCTAACCGGGAGGCAAGGGACGGCGAGGCGCTGGCTGCGAGGAATGTGCGTCTCTACACTGGAGTCATGGTGGCGGTTGGGCTCGGAGTCCTGCTGGCGGGGGGATTGTTGTCATTTACCATTGCGCGCGACATTTCCAAACAAACCACAGAACTGCAAGGTTCCTTTGAACAATTGCGCGCACTTGCTGGGCGTTTGCAGAGCATTCGAGAAGAAGAGAGGAAAAGGGTTGCCCGTGAGATCCACGATCAACTGGGGCAGGCTTTGACAGCCATCAAAATGGACGTGAGCTCCTTAGTCCATGAAATGCCGGAAGATCAGAGGAGACAGTCGACGAGAACTCAGGCCATTCTGACACTAGTGGACGAAACGATTCGGTCCGTGCGCCGAATTGCGACCGAACTAAGACCAGGCATGTTAGACGATCTCGGATTGGTCGCCACTATCGAATGGGCAGGAGAAGAATTTGGAGCTCGGACGGGAACGCAATGTCGGTTGGACCTGCCTCCCGACGATATCGTTGTTGATCCGGACACCGCTGTCGCGATTTTTCGGATATTTCAGGAGACGCTGACCAACGTTGCGCGGCATGCCAATGCAAAAGAGGTACAGGCGCGGCTAGCAATCGAAAACGGCAATTTGACTCTGGAGGTTCATGACAATGGCAGTGGAATCCCGCGCGAAAAACTTCAAAAGGGCAGGTCGCTGGGAATTCTAGGGATGCGAGAGCGCGCCACATTGCTCGGAGGTGATCTGTCTATTACGGGCATTCCCGGGAAAGGTACGGCGGTCCGAGTCTGGATTCCACAAGCTTCTGGCCTCTTGAAAGAGAGGGATCTGTGATCAAGGTACTCGTTTCCGACGACCATGCCGTGCTACGCACGGGTGTGACAAAGATCCTGATGCATGGCCTTGAGGGCGTTGTCTGCGGAGAGGCGGGCAATGCGGAGGAGATCCTGGAGCAAGTACAAAATCACGAATGGGACTTGGTAATTCTGGACATTAACATGCCAGGCCGGAGCGGAATTGAAGTTCTTCGGGAAATTCGACGCTTGCGGCCAGGGCTTCCCGTGCTGGTATTAAGCATGCATGCTGAAGACCAATATGGCAAACGTGTGTTGCGGACGGGTGCCTCCGGCTTCATGAACAAGAACGTGGCGCCGGAGGAATTGATCAAGGCGGTACATAAAGTGCTTTCTGGTGGTCGCTATGTGAGCCCCGCCCTGGCTGAAAAGCTAGCGTTTGACCTAACCAGCGCAAACGCAGGACAGGCTGCCCACGAGGCTCTTTCCGAGCGCGAATTCGAGGTCCTGCGTTTGATTGCTTCAGGCAAAACGGTGAGCGAAATCGCCGATACGATTCACTTGAGTGTCGCCACGGTCAGTACGTATCGAGCACGAATTTTGCTAAAGATGAATATGACGACTACGGTGGAACTAATTCGCTATGGCTTAGAGAATCGATTGGTGGATTAACCCCAACTTTACTACCCCTCCTCGTTTAACCAGTCAGCCTCTGACACAACAACGACGCCATCGTCTCTGCCGCCGAAGGGCGTCCGCTGTCGTTTGTCATACAAACCACGACATCCATATCCGACGGAGGTCGACGAACAAATCATGATTGCAGTGATTGTTTTTGTGCCCGCAATGGAAGATGCTGAGCACTATGAGAGTCCTAATTGCTGACGACTCGCCAGTTATCGTTGAGCGTCTGATCGAAGTAGTAGGAAAGATCGGGGGCATTGAACGTTTAGATCAGGCCGATACCGTTGCGACGGCCTCGGAAGCAGTCCGCAGGCTAAGGCCCGATGTGGTGATTCTCGACATGCAGATGCCCGGCGGAAATGGGCTCGATGTGCTCAAGATAATAAAAGAAGAGGGGATAGCTTGCGCCGTCATCGTGCTTACCAATTTCGCATACCCCCAGTACCGCAGGAGATGTTTGCAAGGCGGCGCCCAATTTTTCCTGGATAAGTCCACGGAATTTGAGAAGGTAAGCGAACTGCTGCATAGTCTCGGTTCTCGTACTTCTAGTAGGGCCGGATTGGACCAACCACTCTGACGGGTCCAGGTACAAACTTCGATCTTCGGTTCATGAGCTCTTCGGCGAAGTAACTTCGACGTGCGAGGTCTATCATGTACGCCCAAAGCAGGTCCCATTGCAGGTCGTGCCAATCAGCCAACCTCAGCACCTTCAATGGTGAGATCGCGATTCACTTCCCTGGACTCGAAGGACTGGACAAACCCATAGTTTGGGTCTTTCCAAAGCTTCCGGTCTGTCTGAATTGTGGTCTCGCGGAATTTGTAGTTCCCGCAGCCGAGTTACGGCAACTAGAGGAAAGCGATGAGACGACAGCGTAGCGTGCCGTCGGGAGATTGTCTTTTATTTTGAGTCAGGGGAAATTTATGCGTCCTCGGGTTCTCGAGTTGCCCGCTTGATTCCACTACTGACAAAGAGCGCACCCCGTAGAGCAGCTTCTATCGCAAGCATCAGGTCTATGCCCGCGTCCTGCTTCCAAACGTATCCTTTCGCTCCGCTGCGCAAAGCTTCCTGAACCACATCCGCATCGCTGATCTGACTTACAAAGAGGATTGTTGCGGTTGGAATGAGCCGAGAAATACGTTGCGCAGCTTCGATCCCATTTAGGTTGGGAAGACCGATGTCCAGCAAGATCAGGTCTGGTTTCAGTACTTGGGCTTTCTCGACCGCTTCTAATCCATTTGAGGCTTCTCCGACGACGTGTAAATCCGGCCTGCTTTCCAGCTTTGAACAGATGGATCTCCGAAAGGGCTCGTTATCGTCGACCACAAGAACCCGGATCGACGACGGCATAGACTAAGCAGCTCTCCACATTTTGCGAACGGGGTAAACGTTAACCTTCAAGAGGCACGTTTGTCAGGCAGGGAAACCCCGATTCTTGCCTAGTGAAATCCCCGATAACAGTGCGCCTCCCCTGCCATTCCGTTAGCCGTTTTCCGTTGAGAAGCAACAGTTGTTGTAATCAGGCGATTACACTCATTGACCCTCGAAAAGGTAATCAGTATCGTGCGCCAGCGCGGCGACTCGTTTGAAGGGCGTTCAATGGGTTGAAGGGGCGAGGGTACCTTTTCCTGATCGAAGCCCGTCGGCCCAAGACGGGGAAAGTCTTCCTCGGGTGGGCTACAGGAGTGTGACCCCGAGACTACCCTATCCACCCGATGGCGACTTAGATGCCCGGCCATTAGCCTAACCATGAAACACGAAGGCAATAGCATGGCGCGACCGGGCGTCTGCACTTCTTCAGCGGACCTGGCGTAAACGCGCCGTTTTATCTTTGGGGTAAAGACATTCCCACCCATCACCTTTGTGTCGATTTTCTTTATCTCGGTGGCCCATGAAATGCGACGTGATGCCAGTGCCGACTCTGTACGCCATGGGGCAGAATCGATCTGACTCGCGCATTGTGCTCATCGATTTTCTTCGCGGCCTTTGTCTCCTGATCATGACAGTGGACCACCTGCCGGAAACCCTCATACAAAAGTTCACCTGGCAGGGTTTGGGTTTTTTCTCGGCCGCTGAGTGCTTCGTGTTCTTGTCGGGGCTGGTTGCCGGCCGGGTTTATGGCCGGATCGCAGTCAACCGTGGTTTCTCTGCATTGCGGCAGTGTGTCTTAAGACGAACTGTCATCCTTTATCTTGCTAACGCAGGTTTGATCACATTG
Organism: Terriglobia bacterium; assembly: GCA_963812835.1. GTDB lineage: Bacteria > Acidobacteriota > Terriglobia > Terriglobales > Acidobacteriaceae > JAIQFF01. The sequence continues at coordinate 707,461 of CAWEWN010000002.1, read as the reverse complement.
ATGGTCCTTGCCGCCCAGGGTGGGTTGGTAACGCTGGGGCGAGGCTTTCTCCCCGATTGGTCGCTTTGGATCAGGTCCATGTTCCTGATCGCATCGCCGGTCAACGCCGATATTCTGAGAATGTATTTCATCTTCGTTCTGTTGCTGCCGGCGGTACTTTGGGCGTTGATGAACAATCGGCTTCGATACGTAGTGGCAATCAGCGGAGGTCTGTGGCTGGCAGCGGCTCTGGGATATGGAATGACCGCCTTGCCGGCAGGGACCGGTTATTTCGACATCGCGTCCTGGCAGCTATTGTTTGTGGCCGGCGTGTATTTCGGTTTTACCCCGATGCCGCACCTCGCAGAGTTGAGCCGACGGAACTCCTGGATCGCTGTTTGTATTGCTGTGGCAGCCACGTTTTTCGCCGCTCGCCACTGGCATTTGTTGACGGGCCAAGAGTCGTCTCCATATTTTGAATGGTTGTTCCACTGGAAGCGAACACTGCCGTTCGGTTGCCTGCTTGATTTCGCGGCGGTCTCCGCCTTGGTGTATCGTTTCCGCGGGCCGCTGGACGCCGTCGTAAGAACCTTTCCCGGAAAAGCAGTTGCCTTTCTCGGCCAGCATTCGTTGCAGGTTTTCGTCTGGAGCATTGCGGCGACCATGTTCGCGAGTGGGGCCGAAAATCGATGGATCGAGGATTCTCCCGACTACTATCCACCGTTAGCGACAGGACTGATTCTTGCCAGTTGCTTCATACCCGCATGGCTGCACGCTGAGTGGCGGGCCTTGCATCACAGAATGTCAAATTCGATGGTCAATCCAGACCGGCATTTTCGCGCAACTGAGAACTGAGAACCATCAACTATCCACAACTATCCACTGGGACAAATCCACCAACGCATACCGGTTTGGTAACAAGCTATCATTGGGATTCGGCAGGCTGGCATTTGTGCGCATTGAACTGCTGTTGGATGACAGCCTGTGCTCGTGACTGCTGGCCCGCCGGTTGATGTTCTGCCTGGAATTGCACTTTACAGGCCTCGCAGATTCCGATCACCGGAACATTCTTGACGCGCTTGATAATGCGAAGATTGCGCTTAGGCATAGCTACAGTCTCCCACAGTTTAGATCTGGGTGTGGGGCGGGCGCCCTCGCCCGCCGCCTTTGACTTTCAGCTTGCTACCTAAGATAGGTCCCCCGTCCTCGTCGACAAGGCGACGAGCCAACACCCAAAACCAACTTCAAAAGCGGCGGGCGGGGCGCCCGCCCCATACACCCAGCCCCCGCCCCTTGCACGCAAAATGCCGTTATGATAACTTTTAAAATTGTCCCGGACATCAGGAAGGGATCAGAGGGTGTCTTGTCCCCAAAAAGGGAGAGCCCCGGTTAAGACCTGCTGGCGTAGCTCAGTTGGTAGAGCATCTGATTTGTAATCAGAGGGTCAGGGGTTCAAATCCCTTCGCCAGCTCCAGCATTGGTTTCCGGAAGGCAGGATATTCGGCGCGGCGGCTTGACAGAGTTTTCCAACAGCACTCCATAAGGAATTTTCCAAGTGTGGTGTTTGCGTGCGAGGCATATTCGCGCGCGCTTTTCTGTTCTTCACTTTTCGATGGTTTCGAATCGGTGGTTTCGAACCGAAGAGTCCGTCTGAACGATCTTCCGTAGCCTAGATGTCTGCGAGGAATGCCGGATAAGCAGGTAAGGCGAACTGTTCTGCAGTTCTGCACAGGTGGGTGAGTGGTTAAAGCCAGCAGACTGTAAATCTGCCCCTCCTCGGAGGTACGAAGGTTCGAATCCTTCCCTGTGCACCAGAGACTTGAAATGAATCGTCTCTACATGGCGCTGGCCGCCTTCGTGGTTTTGGGGGCGCTGTCGTGGGCGACGTTGAGCGATCCGAGATTGCGCTTCGCCACACTCGCAGTTCTGGCAATGTTCGCGCTAAAGACCTGGCTGCGGCGCAACGATGTGATGCATCCGGACGGCGAGAGTGAAACGGAGCAGTAGGCGTCGGCTGAACCAGGCCAGGAATTGCTTAGGCTGACGGCTGATAGCTGATGGCTGGGTTTGCCGATGTAGCTCAGTTGGTAGAGCACTCCCTTGGTAAGGGAGAGGTCACCAGTTCAATCCTGGTCATCGGCTCCATGATTTGAGTTGTGAAGATTTTGGGCGAATGGAAATCGCGGCCGAGGCCATGGATTGTAGCTGAGGGCTGAAGGCCGATAGCTGACGGCTGATTTTAGCGGGAGTAACTCAGTGGTAGAGTCACAGCCTTCCAAGCTGTTGGTCGCGGGTTCGATTCCCGTCTCCCGCTCCAGAGTTTTCTGACACAGGTGCGTGATGGTGATCTTTCAGCCAACTGTCATACGGGTTGAGAAGGAACAAGAGTTCGATGAACTGCGAGGCGCGATTGATCGCGCTCTGGGCCCGGAGAGAGTTGAGAAGTTCCTGAAGAGGGTGCGCCGGAGCGGCGCCCGGATACGTGATCTGGAAGTGATACTGGCCAGGGGCGTATTTGAAAAAATTGATGACACGCTGGCGAAACTGGGAGCGCAAAAGCTGTACCAGGCGCTGACCGTTTCGGACCAGGCGCAGATGCGGGAGTTCTACTTGTCGCAAGTGGAAGAAGTGGACTCCGCGATGCGAACAAAGTTCCAGCAGCTGTATCGCTATTACTGACGGAAGGAAACAGCGAGCAAGATATGGCGAAAGAGAAATTCGAGCGCAATAAGCCGCACTGCAACGTAGGGACGATTGGTCACATTGACCATGGCAAGACCACGTTGACGGCGGCCATCACCAAGGTGTTGTCCAAGCACAACCCGAAGATCCAGTTCCGGTCGTTTGACTCGATCGATAACGCGCCGGAAGAAAAGGCCCGCGGCATAACCATTGCCACGGCGCACGTGGAATACGAGACGGCGAACCGGCACTATGCGCACGTCGATTGTCCCGGCCACGCCGATTACATCAAGAACATGATCACGGGCGCGGCCCAGATGGATGGCGCGATTCTTGGTCGTGGCTGCCACCGATGGTCCGATGCCGCAGACGCGCGAGCACGTTCTGTTGGCGCGGCAGGTCGGTGTGCCTTACATCGTGGTTGCGCTGAACAAGTGCGATGCGGTGGATGATCCCGAACTGCTTGACCTGGTCGAACTCGAAGTGCGCGAGTTGCTGAAGACGTATCAGTTCCCTGGCGATGATGTGCCGGTGGTACGGCTGTCGGCTCTGGGCGCGCTGAACGGCGAAGCCAAGTGGGAGAAGCAGATTGACGAACTGATGGCGGCAGTGGACAAGAGCGTGCCGCAACCGGCGCGCGAACTGGACAAGCCGTTCCTGATGCCGATTGAAGACATTTTCTCGATCTCGGGCCGCGGCACGGTCGTGACCGGAAGAATCGAGCGCGGCAAAGTGAAAGTCGGCGAAGAAGTTGAAATCGTCGGCTTCCGCGATACCCGCAAGACGGTCGTCACCGGCGTCGAAATGTTCAAGAAGCAATTGGACGAAGGTCTGGCAGGCGACAATGCCGGCCTGCTGCTGCGCGGCATTGCGAAAGAAGATGTGGAGCGCGGCATGGTGCTGGCCAAGGGCGGATCGATCACCCCGCACACCAAGTTCAAGGCGGAAGTCTACATCCTGACTAAAGAAGAAGGTGGACGACATACGCCATTCTTCAAAGGCTACCGGCCGCAATTCTACTTGCGGACGACGGATGTGACGGGAGTGGCGGAGTTGCCGGCAGCGACTGAGATGGTGATGCCGGGCGACAACGTGCAGCTGGTGATTGAGCTGATCACGCCGGTGGCGATGGAGAAGGGCTTGCGGTTTGCCATCCGCGAAGGCGGGCACACTGTAGGCGCCGGGACCATCAGCGAGATTATTCAGTAAGTTTGCGTGGAACGAACTGAGAAATTTAAAGACCAGTAATTAGTTGCTGGTTCTCAGTTCTCAGAGAGCTAGAAGCTAGGAGCTGTTTTATGCCCCGAGAGATCATTACCTTGCAGTGCGGCGATTGCAAAGAGCGGAACTATTCGACGACCAAGAACCGGAAGACTATGACGGAGCGCCTGGAGCTGAAAAAGTTCTGCCGCATCTGCCGTAAGCATACGCCGCATAAGGAAGTAAAATAATTGCAGATTCGAGATTGAAGATTTTAGATTTTCAATCTGAAATCCTCAATCTGCAATGGGAACAGGGGCGTAAGCTCAACGGTTAAACTGTCGGTCTCCAAAACCGAACTTGGGGGTTCGAATCCCTCCGCCCCTGCCAGAATTTCAGGCCAGCGCTTGAGGGAAGATAAGGTCGGGTCGTGATGGGAGTCGAGACGAAGAAGATGGGAAACTCAATCGTAGCAGCCGGTGGCAGTTTCGGCGACCGACTCAAGTCCTGGCCGGAGCGGATCAAGACTTTCTACAACGACGTGCGCACCGAAATGAAAAAGGTGACGGCGCCGTCGTTCAAGGAAGTGCGGGCCACGACGGCGGTGGTCATCGTCACGGTTTTCCTGTTCGCGGCATATTTCTGGGCGGTGGACCTGGTGATCGGGCACGGGATTGACTCGGTGTTCCGCTATTTCGGACATCACTGAGTCAGGAAGGAACCGCAGTGCTGGAAACAACGAGTACAGAGACACCTATGCAGGACGAAGAAAAAAACGAGGCCGGGCCGGGCGGAGAAAATGTTTCGCCGCAGGCTGCCGGCGCGCTCGAACCGCCGCGCAATCCCAATATGAAGTGGTACATCATCCACTCCTATTCGGGATTCGAGCGCAAGGTGAAGGAATCGTTGGAATCGCGGGTACAGGCCTTCGGGCTGCAGGAAAGGATCGGCAAAGTGCTGATTCCGACCGAAGCGGTCACGGAGGTCCGCAACGGCAAGAAGTACACCGTCGAGCGCATGTTTTATCCCGGCTACGTCCTGGTTGAAATGGACATGGATGACCACGTCTGGCACGTGGTGAAATCCACGCCGCGGGTCACTGGATTTGTGGGCACCGGACAGCAGCCGACACCGCTCTCCGAAGAAGAAGTTCAGCACATTGTGTATCGCGTGGGCGAGGCCAAGGACAAGCCTAAGCTCAAGGTCAAGTTCGAAAAGGGCGAGACGGTGCGAGTCACCGAAGGTCCGTTCGCGAGCTTTGCCGGGATTGTGGATGACGTCAACGAAGACCGCGAGACGCTGAAAGTGATGGTCACGATTTTCGGACGGTCGACGCCGGTGGAGTTGGAATTTAACCAGGTGGAGAAAGTAGCTTAAAAACAGTTTCTGGTTTCCGGTTTCTAGTTTCTGGAAAGAGCGAAGAGAGATTATGGCGAAGAAGGCTACAGGTTCGGTAAAGCTTCAGATTGCGGCGGGCAAGGCCACGCCGGCACCCCCGGTAGGGCCGGCTCTGGGCCAGGCGCAGATCAACATCATGGAGTTCTGCAAGCAGTTCAACGCGCGCACCGGCGCCAAGGAACTGGAAGGGCTGATCATCCCGGTCGTGGTGACGGTCTACAGCGATCGTTCGTTCACCTTTATTACCAAGACGCCGCCGGCGTCGATTCTGCTCAAGCGTGCGGCTGGTATCGCCAAGGGATCGGGCGCGCCGAACAAAGACAAGGTCGGAAAAGTCACGGCCAAGCAGGTGGAAGATATCGCGCGGCAGAAGATGCCGGACCTGAATGCAGCGTCGGTGGAATCGGCGATGAAGAGCGTTCGCGGTACAGCGCGCTCCATGGGCATTGAAGTGGTTGGCTAAGAACGGGAAGGGCGCGACTTTAGTCGTGCCGCCAAGGCAAGACAGGTCGAAAATACTACGGTCCCTCGGATCAACGCTGGACGGTAGGAGACAGGAAGAACAATGAAAAAAGCAGGGAAGAACATCACCAAGGCGCGCGCGGCTGTGGAAGCGCGTCCTTACCTACTGAAAGACGCTGTACCGCTGTTGCAGAAAGTCAAATTCTCAAAATTTGACGAGACGGTGGAAATCACCATGCGGCTGGGAGTCGATCCCAAGCATGCCGACCAGATGGTGCGCGGGACGGTGGTCCTGCCCCACGGGTTAGGGAAATCCAAAAAAGTTCTGGTAATCGCCAGCGGCGACAAGATCAAGGAAGCCGAGCAGGCTGGGGCCGACTACGCCGGCGGCGAAGAGATGGTCGAGAGAATCAACAAAGAGAACTGGACCGACTTCGACGCCCTGATTGCCACTCCGGACGTGATGAAGTCCGTCGGGCGGCTGGGCAAAGTCCTTGGACCCAAGGGTCTGATGCCGAATCCGAAGACCGGTACCGTGACCTTTGACGTAGCCAAAGCGGTGCAGGAAGTTAAGGCCGGCAAAGTCGAGTTCCGTACCGACAAGACGGCCCTGGTGCATGTGCCGGTGGGCAAGATTTCTTTTACACCCGACAAGCTGGTCGAGAACGCGACTGTCGTGATCAGCAGCGTGATCAAGGCGAAGCCGACTGTGGCCAAGGGCAAATACATCAAGGGCTGCTACCTGAGTTCAACCATGGGGCCGGGGATTTCGATTGATACGGCCCAGGTGGAAGCGGCGGCTAAGGCTTAATAGGGAAGCGCGCCAGACACGCGATTTATGCGCCTGCGGCGCATCGCGCGGCGCGCCCAGATCCTTCGGCGACGATGAAGCAGTCGCCTCAGGATGACAAGACTACAAAGACATTCAAGAGGGATTGAACATGGCGGTCAGCAGAGCGAAGAAAGTCGAACAAGTCGAGAAGCTGGGAGCGGAGCTGAAGAACGTCTCCAGCCTGATTATCTCTACCTACAGCAAGCTGACGGTGGCGCAGGATTACGAATTGCGCAAGACCTTGCGCAGCTCCGGAGCCAAGTACCGGGTGGTCAAGAACACTTTGGCCAAGCTGGCGGCCAAAGGGACGGCCGCGGAAGGTGCGCTGAGCGACCTCTCGGGCGTGACTTCGCTGGCTTATACCTCCGGCGATCCGGTGGCCCTGGCTAAAGCGATTTCGAAGTATGCCAAGGACAATCCGGAATTCACCTTCAAGGCGGGCGTGGTTGAAGGCCGTGTGATCTCGATCAAAGAGATTCAGGCGCTGGCGACTATGCCGTCGAAGGAAGAGATCTACTCCAAGCTGCTGTTCCTGATGAGTGCACCGGCGCAGCGCCTGGTCACGGTCATGAATGCCGTCGGCAAGGACCTGGCGGTGGTGATCAACCAGGGCGTGGAGAAGGGCAAGTTCAAGGAAGCGTAGGACTGTGTGGCCGAGTGTGGCCATGTGGCCGCGGGCGACTCGCCCGCGACGGACGGCTCAAGCGGCACGGGCCCAATAAGTTCTGATGGCATTTGAAAACCGCGGGCGAGTCGCCCGCGGCCACACAAGCAGATGCCCGGATAGAGATCGAGAGCGGGGGTTGCGCGGTTCTGGCAGTCGTGTTGTCTGGCACGGCGAAACGAGGACTGAGCGCACTGGAAACCTGGCTTGCGATTGACGGAATAGATAGACCGAAAATTCGAGGAGACTAGACAAAATGGCGGACCTGCAGCAGTTGGAAGAACAAATCGTTGGCTTGTCGCTGTTGGATGCGGCGGCCCTGGTGAAGCGGCTTGAAGAGAAGCTCGGCGTGTCGGCAGCAGCGGCAGCCCCGGTCATGATGGCGGGTGGCGGCGGAGCAGCGGCAGGAGCAGCGCCGGCCGAGGAAAAGACCGAGTTTGCCGTCGTTCTGACTGCGGTCGGAGCGAATAAGATCAATGTTATCAAGGCCGTACGCGAAGTCACCAGCCTCGGCCTCAAAGAAGCCAAGGACCTGGTGGATGGCGCTCCGAAGACCATTAAAGAGGGCGTCAACAAGGAAGAGGCGGAGACCATCAAGAAGAAGTTCGCGGACGCCGGCGCTACTGTTGAAGTGAAGTAACAAGGCTTGCAACGGTACCGCTGACTGTAGGGGTCCATCGACTGCGTGGCTGCTTCGCGGGGCGAAGCAGCCAACTCCGCTCAGGATGACAACGGGTGGGGTTCTGGGGACGATGGCCGGCCGTCCCGGAATGGGCCTTGCAGAAACAATTTTGACTGGTGAACCCTGGGAAGCGGTGGTAGCATCTATATATCGTCTGCTTCCCACTTCACGGTTAGGCGACTCTCCACTCCAACGATCCGGGGAAGCGGAGCTGAGTCGCACAAGAGTTGGCAAACTGTTTCGTGAATAGCGGAACGGAAACAGGCCTGAGAACTGGCGCGGAAAGAAAAAATTAAACTGACGCTAAGCGCTGCGACCGGCGCCCACGGGGAACTATGCCCCCGAGGGCGTATTCGTGTCTGCGGTGAGCGAGCTCGGTGACCGTACATAAGCGGGTCAGATAATCGCTGACCTGCCCCGACGGGACCCCGTCCCGTCGCCACGCAATGTGCCTCGCAGCCCAAGGCTGCGCTGAAAGTTTGGAGCCTCTGAATGTCGAAGACTAACGCCTACCGTACACGATTTGATTTTTCAAAAATTCCAGCCACCATCCAGATCCCGAACTTGATCGAGGTCCAGAAGCGCTCCTACGAACGCTTCCTGCAGATGGACCGGCTGCCCAGCGAACGCGACGATGCCGGCCTGCAGGCTGTGTTTCAGTCGGTGTTCCCCATCAGCGATTTCCGCAACGTCTCGCAGCTCGAGTTTGTGGATTTTCAGATCGGCAACTGGGAGTGCAAATGCGGCCACCTGAAGGGCCTGCATCACCTGCGAACCACTTGCAAGAACTGCGGCAACACCGTCATCACCGATCCATTTCATCCCGGCGATGTGCTTTGCCACAAGTGCGGCACCTACAACGCGAACACGCCCGACTTCTGCAACAAGTGCGGCGACCCGGTCGGACTGCAGCTGAAATATGACGTGAGCGAGTGCGAGGAGCGCGGCATGACCTACTCCGCGCCGCTCAAAGTCACGATGCGCCTGACCATCTTCGAGAAGGACGCCGAGACCGGCAACCGTTCCATCCGCGACATCAAGGAGCAGGAAGTATTTTTCGGCGACGTTCCTCTGATGACCGATAACGGAACGTTCATCGTGAACGGCACCGAGCGCGTGATTGTCAGCCAGTTGCACCGCTCGCCTGGCGTGTTCTTTGAGACCGCAAACAACCGCACCTACTTCCTGGGCAAGATCATTCCTTACCGCGGATCGTGGGTGGAATTCGAATACGACCAGAAGAACGTTCTGTACGTCCGCATTGACCGCAAGCGCAAGTTCCTGGGCACGATTTTCCTGCGCGCCTTGGGGCTGCGTTCCGGCGAAGACATTCTGCGAACGTTCTACACCGTCGACCGCCTGGTCATCCGCGACAACAAACTTTTCTGGACGCTCGATCCTGCCAGCGAGAAGCCGACCAACCTGCTGGGCATGAAGCTGGCCCACAGCATCAAGTCGAAGTCGGGCGAGGAAGTCGCGCATTCGGGACGCAAGATCAATGCCGCCACGCTGAAGGAAATTCAGAAGGCAAAGATCAGCGAGATCGAGATTGACGTTTCGGACCTTGAAGGCGCATGGGTGGCGAGCGATGTGGTCGACACCACCACCGGTGAAGTTCTGCTCGAAGCCAATTCCGAACTGACTGCCGACAAAGTTGCGAAGATCCTCGAGTCCGGCGTAGTTGAGCTCAACCTGTTCTTCCCCGAGCGCGACGATGTAGGAACTGTTATCTGCCAGACGTTGAAGCGCGATGCGGTGAAGACTCCGCAGGAAGCGCTGATCGAAATCTACCGCAAGCTGCGGCCGGGCGATCCGCCGACTCTGGATACGGCCACCGCTTTGTTCCACGGCATGTTCTTTGATCCCCGCAAGTACGATTTCTCGCGGGTAGGACGGCTGAAGTTCAACATCAAGCTGTTCGAGAACCAGGACGCTTCGAAGCTCGATAACCGCACGCTGGAGCCGGAAGATTTCTACGGCACCATCCGTTACCTGCTCAAGCTGCGCAAGAACATCGGCGCCGTGGACGACATCGATCACCTGGGCAACCGCCGGGTGCGCGCTGTCGGCGAACTGCTGGAAAACCAGTTCCGCATCGGACTGGTCCGCATGGAACGAGCGATTAAAGAAAAGATGTCCGTTTACCAGGAAATGTCGACGGCCATGCCGCATGACCTGGTCAATGCCAAGCCGGTGATGGCTGCGATCCGCGAATTCTTCGGATCGTCGCAGCTCTCCCAGTTCATGGACCAGACCAATCCGCTGTCGGAGATTACGCACAAGCGGCGTCTCTCAGCTCTTGGGCCGGGCGGTCTCTCACGGGAACGCGCCGGGTTTGAAGTTCGCGACGTTCACCCGACGCACTACGGACGTATCTGCCCGATTGAAACGCCGGAAGGTCCGAACATCGGTCTGATTTCTTCCTTGAGTTGCTACGCCCGCATCAACGACTACGGCTTCATCGAATCGCCGTACCGCCGGGTCAAGGGGGGACGCGTACTCGACTACGTCAGCATCCTGAATGCCGGCGACAGCGATCACAAGGTCGGCGACCACATGGAGAAGCATGAAGCTGAGAAGCTGAATGCTGATCTGAAAGACAAGAAGAAGCGGGCGGCTGAACTCGAACCGTTCTCCTTCTATCTTTCGGCGTGGGAAGAAGACCGCCACACCATCGCGCAGGCGAACGTGGAACTCGACGACAAGGGCAAGATCGTCGGCGACCTGGTCAATGCCCGCAAGGCCGGCAACTTTGTTCTCGTGAGCCGCGACGAAGTTGACTACATCGACGTCAGTCCGAAGCAGCTGGTTTCAGTGGCGGCATCGCTGGTTCCGTTCCTGGAGCACGACGACGCTAACCGAGCACTGATGGGCGCAAACATGCAGCGCCAGTCAGTTCCTCTGCTGCGCGCAGAAGCGCCGATCGTCGGAACTGGAATGGAAGGCGTCACCGCTCGCGATTCCGGAGCTGTGATTCTGGCCAAGCGCAACGGCATCATTGATTCCGTTGACTCGGAACGCATCATCGTTCGCGTCGAAGGCGAACATCATCCTGGACAGCTTTCGCGCGAAGTGGGCAGCGACATTTATCAGCTCACCAAGTTCAAGCGGTCCAACCAGAACACTTGCATCAACCAGAAGCCGATTGTGCAGAAGAACCAGCGGGTCACCAAGGGACAGGTGATTGCCGACGGTCCTTGCACCGATCATGGCGAGTTGGCCCTGGGACGAAACGTCCTTGTGGCCTTCATGCCGTGGCGCGGCTACAACTTCGAAGACGCGATCCTGGTCTCCGAGAAGCTGGTCAAAGAGGATTACTACACCTCGGTGCACATCGAGGAGTACGAGATCGAAGCTCGCGACACCAAGCTGGGTCCGGAAGAAGTTACGCGCGACATTCCCAACGTCTCGGAATCGATGTTGCGCAATCTGGACGAAGCCGGCGTCATCCGCATCGGAGCTTCCATCAAGCAGGGCGACATTCTGGTCGGCAAAGTCACGCCCAAGGGCGAGACCCAGCTCACGCCGGAAGAAAAACTGCTGCGCGCCATCTTCGGCGAAAAGGCCGGCGACGTGCGCGATGCTTCGCTCTACTGTCCGCCGGGAATTGAAGGCGTGATCGTGGACGTCAAGATCTTCTCCCGCAAGGGTCAGGAAAAAGACGAACGCGCCAAGTTCATCGAAGGCACGCAGATTGCGAAACTCGAGAAGAACCTTTCGGACGAAATCCGGATTCTGACCGACGAGCGCCTGAAGCGTCTGGAAAACATTCTGGGCGGCAAGGAAGTTCAGGCCGATCTGCACGACGAGCGCACCAACAAGCGCCTGCTGACCAAGGACACCGTTCTTGATCGCGACGCCATCGAGCGCATTTCTACCCGCAACCTGAAACGGATTAAGTACGCCGATAAAGATCCGCGGGTGAATGAGCAGATCGACGAGATCGAGGAAATGACCTCGCGTCAGATCGACGTGCTCAAGAAGATCGTCAACGAGAAGAAAGACAAGCTGACCAAGGGCGACGAACTGCCACCGGGCGTGATCAAGCTGGTGAAGGTGTACATCGCCATGAAGCGCAAGCTGAGCGTGGGCGACAAGATGGCCGGCCGTCACGGTAACAAAGGCGTGATTGCCCGCATCCTGCCCGACGAGGACATGCCGTACCTCGAAGACGGCACGCCGATGGAAATTGTGCTCAATCCGCTGGGCGTTCCTTCCCGTATGAACGTGGGACAGATTCTTGAAACCCACCTGGGATGGGCCGGTCACGAACTGGGCACGAAGATCGCGGCGATGCTGCAGGAGAACACGAAAGAAGAAGCGATCCGGCGCGAACTGAAGGCGCTGTTCAAGGACACGACCCTGGCGGACACCATCTCCGACCTCAGCGATGAGGAGTTGATGGCGGTGGCTCCGACGTTGACCAAGGGTGTGTACATGGGATCGCCGGTGTTCGACGGATCACGCGAAGGCGAGATCAAGGCGCTGTTGACCCAGTCGGGCTTGCCGTCATCGGGCAAAACGTACTTGTACGACGGCATGACCGGCGACAAGTTCGAACAGCCTGTCACGGTCGGCTACATCTACATGCTGAAACTCTCGCACCTGGTGGACGACAAGATCCACGCGCGGTCGATTGGACCGTACTCGCTCATCACCCAGCAGCCGCTGGGCGGAAAAGCGCAGTTCGGCGGTCAGCGCTTCGGAGAAATGGAAGTGTGGGCTCTCGAAGCGTACGGCGCGGCGTTCATCCTGCAGGAGCTTCTCACCGCGAAGTCCGACGACGTATACGGCCGCACCAAGATTTACGAGGCCATCGTCAAGGGCGAAGCGGCCATGGAGCCGGGCGTGCCGGAATCGTTCAACGTGCTGATCCGCGAGTTGCAGTCGCTCTGTCTGGATGTGGAGCTGATCAAGGCCGGAGAGAAGAAGCCGGTTTTGAGCGCGGCAGCGGACTAAGACAGCTATCAGCCGTCAGCTCTCAGCTTTCAGTGAAAGCGATGAGCTGACGGCGTAAGCAAATTTTAGAAACAAGTTTGAAAAAGTGAGCCTGCGGGAAGTTGCTCCCCATCCGGCAGGCCAGAGACGTGAAGGGGATCCGGGCCAGACAGGAAACTGGACACCGGAAACTCGACACTGGTTTTGGGAGCCGCGCAGCGGCGGCGTACGACCGCGGGAAAGCGGAGGACCACCTTGTATCGTTCTAGCCCTTTTGACATGGCAAACCCCATCGCTGACTTTGACGCCATCCGCATCAGCCTGGCCTCGCCGGAAAAAATCCGGAGCTGGTCGCATGGCGAAGTGACCAAGCCCGAAACCATCAACTACCGGACGTTCAAGCCGGAGCGTGATGGCCTGTTTTGCGCACGCATTTTCGGTCCGGTAACCGACTGGGAGTGTTTGTGCGGCAAGTACAAGCGCATGAAGCATCGCGGAGTGATCTGCGACAAGTGCGGCGTGGAAGTGACGCTCTCGAAAGTACGGCGCGAGCGCCTGGGCCACATCGAGCTGGCTTCTCCCTGCTCGCATGTGTGGTTCTTCAAGGGACTGCCCAGCCGCATCGGGCACCTGCTCGACATCTCGCTGCGCGATCTGGAATCGGTCCTGTATTTCGAGGCTTACGTGGTGGTCGAGCCTGGAGATGCGCCGGTAAAAGATCACGAAGTCATCAAGGACGAAGCCAAGTACCGCGAACTGGACCAGCAGTACCGTCCCGCGGGCTTCAAGGCCATGATGGGCGCCGAGGCCATCAAGGAACTGCTGAAGCGCGTTGAAGTGGAAAGCCTTGTCGGTCGAACTGCGCGAGAAGATGAAGCATGAGAGCTCGCTGCAGAAGCGGCTCAAGTATGCCAAGCGCCTGAAAGTTGTCGAGGCCTTCCGCAAGAGCGGCAACAAACCGAACTGGATGATTCTGGATGTCATTCCGGTCATTCCGCCGGAGCTGCGTCCCCTGGTTCCACTGGACGGCGGCCGTTTTGCCACCTCCGACCTGAACGATCTGTATCGCCGCGTCATCAACCGCAACAACCGGTTGAAGAAGCTGATGGACCTGCACGCTCCCGAAGTCATCGTGCGCAACGAAAAGCGCATGCTGCAGGAAGCGGTAGACGCGCTGTTCGACAACGGACGCCGTGGCCGCGTGCTGCGTGGCGCCAACAACCGTCCGCTGAAGTCTTTGTCCGACACGCTCAAAGGCAAGCAGGGACGCTTCCGTCAGAACCTGCTGGGCAAGCGCGTCGACTACTCGGGACGTTCCGTCATCGTGGTCGGCCCCGAACTCAAGCTGCACCAGTGCGGTCTGCCCAAGAAGATGGCTCTGGAACTGTTCAAGCCGTTCATCTATCACCGGCTGGAACAGACCGGACACTGCACCACCATCAAGCAAGCGAAAGAGATGGTCGAGCAGCAGGAACCGATCGTTTGGGACATCCTGGAAGAGGTCATTAAAGACCATCCGGTGATGCTCAACCGCGCTCCTACCCTTCACCGTCTCGGCATTCAGGCTTTCGAGCCGGTGCTGGTGGAAGGCAAGGCAATCAAGATCCATCCGCTGGTTTGCACGGCGTTCAACGCCGACTTCGACGGCGACCAGATGGCGGTACACATTCCGCTGTCTCCGGAAGCCCAGGTCGAAGCCAGCGTGCTGATGCTGTCATCGCACAACATTCTGTCTCCCGCATCGGGCCAGCCGATCACGGTCCCGACGCAGGACATGGTGTTGGGCCTCTACTACCTGACCAAGGGCAAGCCCGGCGCCAAGGGTGAAGGCCGCGCGTTTGCCAACATCGAAGAAGTGCTTGCTGGCGCTCGAAGCCGGCGCGGTGGAAACGCTCAGCCCGATTCGGCTGCGCTACACCGGCGAAGTCATCGATCTGACGACTGCCTACGACGATCAGGAGATCATCCACACCGAGCCCGTGAACTCGGACCGTGGATTCCTGACCACCACCGTCGGACGCGCCATCCTGAACGATCACCTTCCTGAAGGCATGCCGTTCATCAACGGACTGCTCAAGAAGAAAGGTATCGGACAGCTGGTCACATACTGCTACCTGCGCTTCGGTCTGGAAGTCACGGTCAAGATGCTGGACGAGGTGAAAGACCTCGGATTCCGCTACGCAACTAAATCGGGATTGTCCATCGGCATCGACGACATGGTCATCCCGGACAACAAGAAGACTCTGGTGAAGGACGCCGAGAAACTGGCCGTGACCGTGCAGCAGCAATACCTGGACGGAGCCATCACCAACGGCGAACGCTACAACAAGGTCATCGAAATCTGGTCGGCGATTACGGAAAAGGTCGCAGACGAGATGTTCGGACAGATGCAGCAGCGCGATAAAGAAGGCGCGCTGAATCCGATTTACGTCATGGCCGACTCCGGCGCTCGCGGATCGAAACAGCAGATTCGCCAGCTCTCCGGTATGCGCGGACTGATGGCCAAGCCGTCGGGCGAAATTATCGAGACCCCGATCACGGCCAACTTCCGTGAAGGGCTCACCGTGCTCGAGTACTTCATCTCGACTCACGGCGCCCGCAAGGGTCTGGCCGATACGGCGCTGAAGACGGCCGATTCAGGCTATCTGACGCGGCGTCTGGTTGACGTTGCGCAAGACGTAATCATCAGCGAATACGATTGCGGCACCGTAGACGGCATCTACGTCGCCGGTATCGTCGAAGCCGGCGAGATCATCGAGCCGTTGCGCGACCGCATTGTGGGCCGCGTTTCGCTCGAGAAGATCAAGGACTACGACGGCGGCGTGATCGTCGACATCAACAACGAGATCACCGAAGACCTGGCCAGCGCGATTCAGGCTGCCGGTATCGAACGGGTGAAAATCCGCTCGGTGCTGACGTGCGAATCGAAACGCGGAGTCTGCGTGATGTGCTACGGACGCAACCTGGCGTCGGGCCGGCTGGTCGAACTGGGCGAAGCCACGGGAGTCATCGCGGCGCAGTCCATCGGCGAACCCGGAACCCAGCTCACGATGCGTACCTTCCACATCGGTGGTACGGCGTCGCGAGTTTCCGAGCAATCGCGATTGGACGCCAAGAGCAACGGCATCGTGCGCTTCATCGGACTGCAGACGGTCAAAGCCAAGTCGGGCGATCTGGTGGTCATGAACCGCCAGGGCTCGATTGCGGTGGTCGACGACAAGGGCCGCGAACGCGAACGCTATGCGGTCGTGTACGGCGCCAAGTTGAAGGTCAACGAAGGCGATCAGGTTGCACTCGGACAAGTCATGGTCGAGTGGGATCCTTACACCTTCTCGATCCTGACCGAAATCGGTGGAACGATCCAGTTCAAGGACCTGCAGGAAGGGGTCACGCTGCACGAAGAAGTGGACGAAGTGACCGGATTGTCGCGGCACGTCGTGGCGGATTCGCCCGACGAGAAGCGCCAGCCGGCCATCGTGATCAAGGGCAAGACCAGCAAGCGCTACCTCATGCCCTCACGCGCTCACCTCATGGTGCAGGACGGCGAGACCGCTCATCCGGGCGATGTGCTGGCCAAGATCCCGCGCGAGACCACCAAGACGAAAGACATCACCGGTGGTCTGCCCCGCGTGGTCGAACTGTTCGAAGCGCGCAAGCCGCATGAAACCGCGGTCATCAGCGAAATCGATGGCACGGTGAAGTTCGGCGAAGTCTCCAAGGGACAGCGCAAGATGTACGTGGTCGCCGACAACGGCACCGAAAAGGAATACTCGGTACCGCGCGGCGTTCACATCAACGTGCAGGAAGGCGAACGGGTCAAGGCGGGCGAACCGCTGATGGACGGTCCGCTGAACCCGCACGACATTCTCGCCGTTCTGGGAGAAAAAGAACTGCAGTCTTACCTGGTGAACGAAATCCAGGAAGTGTACCGGCTGCAGGGCGTGAACATCAGCGACAAGCACATCGAAGTGATCGTTCGCCAGATGATGCGCTGGCGCAAGGTGGAAGACGTTGGCGATACGCAGTTCCTGCTGGAACAGCAGATCGACAAGTTCCGCTTCGCGGAAGAGAACGAGCGTGTGATTGCGCAGGGTGGACGTCCGGCAACGGGCCGGCCGCTGCTCCTGGGTATCACCAAGGCTTCGCTCTCGACCGACTCGTTCATTTCGGCGGCGTCGTTCCAGGAGACAACGCGTGTCCTGACGGAAGCATCCATTCAGGGCGCGGTAGACCACCTGCGAGGACTGAAAGAAAACGTCATCGTGGGACGGTTGATCCCTGCCGGGACCGGCATGGAGTACTACCGCAACGTACGGCTCTCGCCAGAGATGGAAGAAGCCGCGGCCAAGGTCCAGGAAGAGGTTTCACAGGCCTACGAGGAAGCCGAGCGAGCGCTCGAACTGATGCGTACGGAAGGCGAAACCGAAGAACTGACAGCCGAGTAATATCAGGAGCAGGGGGCGGCCAGCCGCCCCCGGTTTCCCGATTTGCGATATACAATTCGCGTCCTTGAGTTTGCGTCATGGAGTCCCCCAATGCACGCTAACCCAGAACGATTGCAAGATCAGGAACGTAGCAGCACTTCGCAGTTGCACGAGATGCCCCGGCGCACTACTCTGGGGCCATTCATGTCGCGTTTCCTGCGCCTGCTTCGCCTCGCGTTTTGGCGCGCGTTTCAACACGACGCCTTTGCCACCGCTAAAGCCGCGGCCTATTCTTCCATTCTCACTTTTTTCCCCACGCTCCTTCTCATCGGATCCGTGCTGGCGACTTCGCGCCAGACCGAGGCCTATCTGCGGGAAATTTCCGACGCAGTAGGCAAGATTCTTCCTGCAGGGGCCGCCACGGCGCTGGCCTATCTGCGAGGCACCACGCAGCGTTCGGTGGGCGTGCTCATTACCGCCTCGCTGATCACGCTGTGGACCGGGTCTGGCGTCATGATCTCCTGGATGGAAGGCTTTCGCCGCTGCTACGAACTGCCCAAGAGCTGGGGGCTGGTGAAAGAGCGGATGATCGCGTTCTCGCTGGTCATTCTCGCCGGCATCCCGCTGACCTTCTCAACCATCCTTGTCGCCTTCGGCAATCGCATTGAAACTCAAATCCTGTTTCAAATCGGACATGAGTTCGGCTTCTTCATCTTGTTGATGTGGACGGCGATCCGCTGGCTGATTGCCGGACTCACCAGCATCGCAGTCATGGCGCTGATCTATCACAACGCGGTGCCGCGCACCCAACCCTGGCACAGCGTTCTGCCGGGCGCGACGCTGGCGTCGGCACTGTGGTTTTTCGCCACCACCCTATTCAGCTGGTATCTGCAGCGCTACGCCGACTACAGCATTCTCTACGGATCGCTGGGCGTGGGCATCGCACTGCTGGTGTGGATGTACATGATCTCGCTGGTGGTGCTGGTGGGCGCGGAGTTCAACGCCATGCTGTTTCCGCGGGCGCGGCTGGGAATTGAGCTGATCGAGTCGAACGCGCATCTTAGAAAACCCTAACCTTCTCGCCACAGACCACGTGGGGGACAGCCGAGGGCGGCTTTTCCCACGTGGTCTGTGGCGGTCCCTACCAGACGGACGATCACTCCTCCATTTACAATAGTCGGACTTTGAAAACAGCGAAGCCTGATCTCGTCTCTGGTGATTTGTCGGCGGAGCTCGCTGTCGCGCCCACTCGCCGCGCCAAGATTATCTGTACCATCGGCCCTTCGTGCAATACCGAACCTATGCTGCGCGAAATGATGCGGCTGGGCATGGACGTTGCCCGGCTGAATTTTTCTCACGGCACGCATCCCGAGCACGCGCGTAATATCGCCCGCCTGCGGCGCGCGGCCAAGCAGGAAAATCGAACGATCTGCATCCTCCAGGATTTACAGGGCCCCAAGATCCGCACCGGGCGGCTTAAAGACCACGAGCCCGTGTTGGTCGAGACCGGGTCGCTGGTCACGATTACGCCTCGCGATGTCCCCGGAACTCCCACCCTGATCTCGACAACGTTTCAGGGGCTGGCGCAAGAAGTGCGTGCCGGGCTCGCGCATTCTGCTCTCCGACGGGCTGATCGAGTTGCGGGTCACGCAGGTGCGCGGCAGCGACGTGGAATGCGAAGTGGTCAATGGCGGCATGCTGGCCGAGCATCAGGGCATCAACCTGCCGGGAGCGGCGCTCTCCATCCCCGCGCTGACCACCAAAGACCGCGCCGATCTTGAGTTTGGGCTGAAGCATGGCGTGGATATGGTGGCCCTGTCGTTTGTGCGCTCGGCTGCCGACGTTCGCAGCGTAAAGGAAATCATCACCGCGCGAGGGCAGGATGTGCCGGTGATCGCCAAGCTGGAAAAACCGCAGGCACTGAAGCGGCTGGAAGAAATTTTCGAAGCGGCCGATGGCGTGATGGTGGCGCGCGGCGACCTGGGCGTGGAGATGCCGGCGGAGAAAGTTCCGGTGATTCAGAAGTATGTGATCCGGCGCGCGGCGGACTGGCGCAAGCCGGTGATCATCGCCACCCAGATGCTGGAGTCCATGATCGAAAATCCGCGGCCCACCCGCGCCGAGGCCAGCGACGTGGCCAATGCCGTGTTCGACGGCACCGATGCGGTCATGTTGTCGGCCGAGACTGCGACCGGCCAATACCCGCGCGAAACCGTGGCCATGATGGCGCGGATCGTGGTCGAGGCGGAAAGCAACATGGCGGAGTTTACCCTGCCGCGACGCCGCCAGCAGCGCCGCCTTTCGATTGCGGAGGCGATCTGCGAATCCATCGCGCATGCCGCCGAAGATCTCCACATGAGCGCGATTGCCGTGTTCACCGAGACCGGAAATACTGCGATTCTGATCTCGAAGTATCGCCCGCTGGCTGAAATCTACGCCTTCTGCCGGACGCTGCCGGTGTGCAATCGCCTGAACCTGTTGTGGGGCGTGCAGCCGGTGGTGCGCGACCAGGCGCTGACCGCGGAAGAAATGCTGTTGGCGGCGGAGCAGGAACTACTGCGCCGGGGCCGGGTCAAGACCGGAGACGTGCTGGGAGTTGTCGCAGGAACGCAGATGGCATCAGGATCAACCAACTTCATGCGCCTGCACCTGGTGACCTCGGAGGAAGAGCGGAGAATTTCCCGGCCGAAGCGGCGTAAGAAATAGCAGTTGGCAATTGGCAATTGGCATTCAGCTAAGTGCCAATTGCTAATTGCCAAGTGTTGCGGCATCTCTTATGGACGAGACTTCCGTCTTATCGGTAGCCATCTACGAGCCCCTGCCCGGCCGGGAACAGGATTCTCTTGAGACCATGGGGCTGCTGCTGAAAGTCCTTTCTGCCGCGGGTTTCAGCCGGGATTTTCTCTACAAAGACAGTTCCCAGTATGTGCTTCTGCGCTATTGGAAGTCGGAGGAGGCACGTCGGGCGGCGTACGAGGACCCTGAAGTACAACGTTGTTGGGCGAAGCTGGGAAATGAAATTCGTATCGTGAAAGTGTTTGAAGTGCTGGAGAAAGTTGAGCTTCCTGAACCGCAATGACTTCACCCGCCGGGGACGTCCAGGCATTTCATGATGCATTGCTCGATCCGCCGGTTCGCGGATTTCTGCATCGTCCCGAACTTGGTTCGGGCAACGGACTGGTGTTGGCGCATGGCGCCGGATCAAATTCCAATTCTCCTCTCTTGATCACTGTGGCCGGAGCATTCGCCCGCGCTGGATTGACTGTGCTTCGCTGCGATCTTCCGTACCGGCAGAACCGGCCTTATGGTCCGCCGCGACCGGGGGATGCTGAACGCGATCGTGACGGGCTCAGGAATGCTGTGGCTGCTGTTCGGAAGCTTGGCTGTGCGCGGATCTTTCTGGGCGGACATTCTTACGGTGGGCGACAGGCCTCGATGTTGTGCGCTGCGGAGCCTGAGTTGGTGGATGGGTTGCTGCTGCTTTCTTATCCATTGCATCCGCCGCGCAAGCCGGAGCAGCTTCGGGTGAAACATTTGCCGGAGTTGCGGGTGCCGGCGTTGTTTGTGCACGGGACGCGGGATCCGTTTGGGTCGGTGGAGGAGATGGAGGCGGCGATCTCGTTGATTCCGGCGAAGACTGAGTTATTGACGGTGGATGGGGCGGGGCATGATTTGGGGTTTAAGGCGAAGACGATGCCGGAGGAGTTGGTGGGTGGAGTGGCTACGGCCTTTCAAAACTTCTTTGGAAGATGAGTTCGTACAGCTTGACGCTTTGCACGAGCGTGGCGCTCGCGCCTACATTTTGCCGGGCCTCGCCCGGCTGGCAGGTGGGACACCTGCCCCTACGTGGTCCTTGCTAGTTTACCCAGCCCGATTTTGAGCCGCCGTTTTTCTTTTCTTCGTCCGGGGGGATGTAGTTGCCTTGTTCGTCGAATTCCACCGTGCGGTTGTGTTTGCGCATGTAGACCTCGAACTTGCGGGCGGCGCGGCGGCGCTTCCAGCGGTAGTACTGGTTGCGCAGACCGAAATAGCGCTCTGACACTCCCATGCGGGGGAGTGCCGCCGCGGGGCACAAACTTCACGTAGATGTATCCGAAGAACAGGCCGCCCAGGTGGGCGACATAGGCGACGTTGCCTCCGCCCTGGATGGCGAAGGCCAGAGTAACCACGATCAAAATCGCTACGAAATATTTGGCCTTGAGCGAGATGGGGAACGGAATCATCAGGATTTCGTTCTCGCCGAAGACGATTCCGAAGGCGATCAGAATGGCGAACACTCCGCCTGACGCGCCGACCGTAGGGATCGTGGGATTGCCCAGAACGTGGCTGAAGGAGAGGACCGTGGTGGTCAGCGCGGCGCCGATGACGCCGAAGGAATAGAGCTCGAGGAAGCGGCGCGTGCCCCAGGCGCCTTCGAAGGCGGAGCCAAACATCCAGATGCCCAGCATGTTGCCGAACCAGTGCCAGAATTCGAAATGCAGGAAGCTGTACGTCACCAGCTGCCAGAGCGACCCGTGGACAACGTCCTGAGGTACGAGCGCCAGGTTGTCGCGCACCCAGCGGGCGACGTCAATCAGGGTCATTCCGAAGAGTTCAAGCAGAAGGAAGACGGCGGTGTTGATCGCGAGCAGCCAGGTGACCGCGCGGGTAAAGGGCGGCAGGCTGAGCGTCATTTCTCGACTTCGTGCCACGATTGGCTCCGGTACTTCTTTAAATCAGCAGTTCCAGCTAATACTCTCTCATCTTTCGGGCTGGGGCACCACCGGCAGGCTGCGGTGCCCTGCGGCATCAACGGCGCGCACGGCGAAGATCACATTATCCTTCGACAGCGGCAGCGTGGCGCGAGTTACATTTCCGATCGACTTCGTGTGTTCCCATTCCGGGCTGGCGGTATCGCGCCATAAGACGTCATAGGAAGCCGCGCCCGGCGAGGCTTCCCAGGTCAGGGTCGAATCGTTTTCCAGCTGCTTGGTTTGCAACCGAACCTTGGCGGGCGGAGCAGGCGAAGACGCCAGTGACGCCAGAGTCGCGGCGTTTATCCGTGCCACGTTTGCGACATAGTCGAAATTGACGAACTTGGGCACGTCGCCGTATTCGATGCCATTTTCCGTGCGAACGTTCTGGTGCTGGTGGTTGTAGTCTTCGCGATATTCAGTGAAGCGGACGGCCGCATAACCCTGCTCATTGAATGAAATGTGGTCTCCGCCACGCAGATAGCGGTCGAGGCGAAACACAATCAGAGGCTTGGCCGCGGTCTGGTAAGTACGGCCGACTTCGGCGACGTAGCGCGCGAGCTGGCGGGACGCGGAATCATTCTCGCCGCCCAGGTTGCGTATCCGGCGGACTTCTGCATCAGTCGCGGCCAGTGGTACGCCTTCGGAGAAGACGCGCACGATGCCCGCATTTTGCTGGGGACTACGATCGCCGCCGACGATGTCATTGTTGAGGGCGGCCTCGATGTCCCAACCCTGTTCTTTCGCCATCTTCGCGAAATGAGAGCTGCCGTTCAGTCCCTGCTCTTCACCAGCGACCGTCAGAAAAATAATGGTCGCGGGAAACTTCAGCTTGCTGAGAACGCGGGCGCATTCCAGGCTGACGGCGGTACCGCTGGCGTCGTCGTTGGCACCGGGAGCGATGCCGGTTGCATCAAAAGTATCGCCATTGCGCGAATCGTAGTGGCCGGTGACCAGCACGATGCGTTTCGCATTTTCCGGATCGGTACCCTTTAGAACCGCATAAACATTGGTGATTACCGTGGGCTTCGGAATCCGCTCGGTGGGATTTTCGGTGAAGCTGTCGGTCTTGACCTCGAGGCAGCCACCGCAGGCGCGCGAGTAACTTTCGAATTCCGCTTTGATCCATTCACGCGCCGCACCGATGCCGTGGCCGGCCTTGATAGAATCCGGGTCCTGGGCGGAGAGTGTGAGGCGGGTCTGAAAACTTACCAGCTTCTCAATATCGGCCTGAATGCGCTGCGCTGAAATATCGGCCAGCGCAGCGGTGATTTGCGGGTCCGCGGGCGGCGCAGTATTCTCCGAAGCAGCCGCCAGTGCGACGGTGCGGTAGGGTACAGACGCGAGCAATGCCGCCAGCAGTGCGAAAACTACCGAAATTCTGGATGGAAACATGATCTCCACAGGGTAAGCTTACGAGCGCAATCTTTTCGACGGCCAGCCTCTTGACCTCTGGCCCCGAAGAAACTAAATATTAACAGGAGCACTCTTACCCAGGACACCCGTCCAGCCCGGAGGCCATGAAATGATTTATTGTCCCGAATGCGAAACCAACCTCGATATTGACGAGGAGGAAGTTGACGAAGGCGAAATTGTTTCCTGCCCCGAGTGCGGCACCGATTTCGAAATCGTCACCGTAAGCCCCATCGAATTGAAGCCGGTGGAAGATGCGGTCATCGACGAAGAAGAACTAGAGGAAATGGGAGACGGCGACGATTCCTAGGTCTGCCTCCATGCCGGTGTTTCTCTCACGAACCAGTCCCAGGCTCCTGACCGCCATCCTCTGCTTCATCGTCCTGAGCGTGCCCGCCATCAGGGTGTCTGCCAGCCCTGCGTCTGCCAACCAAAAGCCCGACGAACCTTATGCGCTTATTTTCGGTACGGTATGGGGGCCGGATGACCACCCGTTGTATGGTGTGAAGGTCAAGATTCGACGGGCTGACCAAAAGAAACCGCACTGGGAACTGATGTCTGATCACAATGGGGAATTCGCCCTGCGGGTCCATCCCGGCCCCGCTGACTACCTGGTTTCGGCCGACTTGAAAAGCTATAAGTCGCTCAGTGGCAAGGAGTTACATCAGGACGGAGAGGTCAAAGTGCACATCGAGAATGACGAGCGTCAGGAACTCGGTTTGCATCTAAAGAAGTAGGCGGTTCGAAGCAGGACGCGTTCGTGCAGACTGAGATCCTTCGCAAGCTCAGGATGACAACGTGGGGGATAAGGATGGCAACCGGGGAGGGGAGATCATGAAAAGGCAGGCGGCGGTGTCTCTATTGGTTCTATTGATGGGTCTAGCGGTAGCGAGTCTGCCCGTTCTACGCCAAAGATAAGTCTGGGGATTCGGGACGCCTGCTCACGGGGAAAGTGGCGGACAAGCAGGACGCTCCGCTGCCCAGTTCCGTGGTGTATCTCGCCAATACGCGCACTCGCGCGGTGAAGACTTTTATTGTGGGCGCGGATGGGATCTATCGTTTTCCGGCCCTCTCGCCCAATGTAGATTATGAAGTCTACGCCCAGTACAAAGATCGCAAGAGCGACACCAAAACCGTCAGCCAGTTTGATACGCGTCCCACGGTGAATATCAATCTGCGGATTGATATGAAGTAGCGACAATCCCACCTTGGTTGTCATCCTGAGCTTGCGAAGGATCTCAGGCTGTACGGACGTGTGCTCGCAGGGATTTGGTGCTTCGCGCTAGATCCTTCCCCGGCTGAATCCGGGTGCAGGATGTGCGCCTGGGACGGAAAAGGAAAAGCCGCCATCTCTGGCGGCTCCGGTTTCTTTCGCCCTTTCAGGGCTCTTGATTGTTCATCTAGTAACCCAGGGCTAACGCCCTGGGCTACATTCTTCTGCCGCTTTGCGGCTCAAGAGGCAGCGGGCGAGGGCGCCCGCTCCACACAATCAAACACAATCCACTAGTTGTTATCCCCGCCAGCGCGCTTCCACGACATTAGCTCGCCGATCGTGGAGCCGCCGGTGCTTGACACCGGTTGCTTGTAGGCTTCGACTTCGGAGCGCGATGCTTCCTCGCCGACTGCCTTTATGCTCAAGCCGACTTTCTTTTCTTCCTGATTCATCTTGATGATCTTGAAGTCGTGCTCCACACCCGGCTCGAGGGTGATCGGCTGGCCGTTGGCGTCCACGGCTTCGCTGTTGTGGCAGAGGCCTTCGATACCTTCAGCGATTTCTACAAAGGCGCCGAAAGTGGCTACCCGCAGGACTTTGCCGTGCAGCACATCTCCGACGTGATGCTGTTCGAAGAAGGTTTCCCAGACATCGGGTTGGAGTTGTTTCACGCCTAGTGAAAGCCGCCGCTTGTCTGGTTCGATCGCTAGGACGATGGCTTTTACTTTGTCGCCCTTCTTCAGGACTTCGGACGGATGTTTGACGCGCTTGGTCCAGCTTAGATTGCTGACGTGGACGAGGCCATCGATGCCCTCTTCGATCTCGATGAAGGCGCCGAAGTCGGTGAGATTGCGCACCCGGCCTTCGACCGTGGCGCCGACCGGATACTTGTCATGCAACGCGTCCCAGGGATTCGCGGCCAATTGCCGCATGCCCAGCGAAATGCGCCGCTCCTGCGGATTCACACTCAAGACCACGCAATCCACCTGATCGCCGACATTGACCAGCTTCGACGGATGCTTGATGCGCTTGGACCAGGTCATCTCGCTGACGTGGACCAGGCCTTCGATGCCCTGTTCGAGTTCGACGAATGCGCCGTAGTCCGTAACGCTGATGACGCGTCCGCCGACATGCGCGCCGACGGGATAGCGATGCGAGGCGTCGAGCCAGGGATCAGGCGTGAGCTGCTTGAATCCCAGTGAGACACGTTGCTTGTCTTTATCGAACTTGAGGACTTTTACCTGGATCTGATCGCCAACATTCACCAGGTCGCGGGGATGAGTGAGACGTCCCCAGGACATGTCGGTGATGTGCAACAGGCCGTCGATCCCGCCGAGGTCGACGAACGCGCCGTACTCGGTGAGGTTCTTCACCACGCCGGTGAGGACCGTGCCTTCTTCCAGGTGCTCGAGGGTCTTGGATTTCTTTTCGTTCTGCTCTTCTTCCATCAACTGCTTGCGCGAGACGACGATGTTGCCGCGCTTCTTGTTGAGCTTAATGACGGCGACTTCGATGACCTCGCCCTTGAGGACGTCCAGATTGCGCAGCGGCCTCAAGTCTGCCTGGGATCCCGGCAGGAAAGCCTGGGCGCCAAGGATATCTACGGTCAGGCCACCCTTGATGCGCTCGATCACCGTCGCCTTGATCGGCTTCTTCTCGTTATGGGCTTTTTCAATCTCGTCCCAGGCGCGTAGGCGCTGCGCCTTCTGGTGGGAGAGGTTGATGTAGCCTTCCTCGGTCTCACCCTTGTCGCGCATGACGGCGATTTCGTCGCCGGGTTGGAAGCGCGGCTTGCCGGAGTGGTCCATCACTTCGGAAATGGGGAGCATGCCCTCGGACTTGGCGCCGATATCCACCACCACGTGAGTGGCGGTAATCTTCAGCACGGTGCCCTTGATGACTTTGTCCTCACGGGCCGCCTCTTCGGTCTCGGTAGTGAAACTCTCGAGAGCGGAGGCGAAGTCTTCGGTGGATGAGGGCTTTTCGTCCAGATTCTGGGTCG
This sequence comes from Terriglobia bacterium, assembly GCA_963812835.1. Lineage (GTDB taxonomy): Bacteria > Acidobacteriota > Terriglobia > Terriglobales > Acidobacteriaceae > JAIQFF01. The sequence continues at coordinate 680,839 of CAWEWN010000002.1, read as the reverse complement.
AGTCAATATGCGACGAATCGCTCTGCGGCGAGTCATTGTCCGATGAGTCATGGTGCGATGACTCGGTATGCGCAGACTGGGTTGGCTGGGGGGAGACGCTGTCTAAGGTCGAGCCCTCCGCGGATTCCACGGGCCGCTCGGCAACAGAAGTCGAAGACGAGGAATCCAGGTTATGGGCGTTGTTATCGTCAGGCAAGGTTGATGGCCTCTCTCGGTTTTCCACGCACGTTGGGTGCGGGGACGGGTGCGGGTGATTAGCGGACGGCTGGCGTTAGTCTAAGGTTGTGTTGAGCCCGCCCTGGCGGACGGACTGGAACAATCCCAGCGGTCGGACGTCTCTAAGCAAACCCGCGTCCAAAGGGAACACTTCGAGTGTAGCAACCGCTTCCGAGCAGTGTCAAACGACAAAAGCAGCTTCTGGCTTCTGGCCTCTAGCTCCTAGCTAAATGTGCTTTTAGCAAGAAGCCAGTGGCTAGGAGCCAGAAGCTTTTTTCTGCTACTCTGCCCTGCTTATGGACTATCTCTGGACTCCCTGGCGTTATACCTACGTGGCCAGCGTTGACTTGACCTCCGGCTGTGTCTTCTGCGACTTGCCACGGTTGGGGGATGACGCCAAGGCCGGCATTGTTTACCGTGGCCAGCACTGCTACGTCGTCCTCAATGCCTTCCCGTACACCGCCGGACACGTGATGATTGTGCCTTTCGCTCATCTGGATGAATTGCAAAAGCTGCCGATAGAAGCGGCGCACGAAATGATCGATCTGGCGCAGCGCATGGAACGAGTATTGCGCAAGGTGTACAAGCCGGAGGGGATTAATCTGGGGATGAATATTGGAAAAGCCGCCGGTGCGGGCGTGGCGGGACACGTCCATCTTCATATCCTGCCGCGCTGGGTGGCGGACGCGAATTTTATGACGGTGGTTGGGGAGACCAGGGTCTTGCCGGAGAAGCTGGAGACGACTTACGGAAGGATTAAGGCAGCGATGGCAGAGTAACGCTTGTGTGGGACCGGGTCTCTGACCCGGTCGGGCGGTGCGGAGGGCCGCAGGCTTCATCTTCGGCACAAACTTCTTGCGGCGCTTCGCACCGCCTGACCGGGTCGAAGACCCGGTCCCACACAGTCTGTGCTAGCCCATACCGACGATTCTAGCTGAGCATCTCCTGCAGTTCTTTCTCGCCGATTACTTTTACGCCCAGCTCTTTGGCTTTATCCAGCTTGGATCCTGCATCTTCTCCGGCGACAACGAAATCAGTTTTCTTGCTTACCGAACCGGAGACCCTTCCTCCGGCGTCTTCAACCATCTTTTTTGCTTCATCGCGCGTGAGGGTGGGCAGGGTGCCGGTGAGCACGAAAGTCTTGCCCGTGAGTTTGGTGCCACGCTGTTTCTTTGTTCCCGTCAGCCGCAAGCCTGTATCCTGCAACTGCTGCACCAGCGCACGGTTCTTTGGTTCCTGGAAAAATTCCACGATGCTCTGAGCGATGCGCGGGCCGACTTCGTTTACCTCCTGCAATTCTTCTTCGCCTGCCTGCATCAGTGCGTCCATGGAGCCGAAATGTTCGGCCAGAAATTGCGCTGTACGTTCGCCGACCATGCGGATGCCCAGGCCGTAGATCACGCGCTCGAGCGGCAGCTTCTTGGAGTTTTCGATTTCGTCGAGAACATTCTGCGCGGATTTGTCGCCCATACGCTCGAGCGACAGCAGATCGGCTTTCGTCAGCTTGTAGATGTCAGCGACATTCTTAATCAGCTTGCGATCGGTGAGTTGCGTGACCAGCGCGTCGCCCAGGCCGTCAATGTTCATGATGCCGCGCGACGCGAAATGCAAGATGGTCTCGCGGAGCTTCGCGGGACAGTTGGCGTTGACGCATCGATGATCGGCTTCGCCTTCGGTGCGGACAACGTGGCCTCCGCAAATCGGGCATCGCTCCGGCATCTGGAACGATTTGTGACCGCGGGGATGGTCTTTGTCTTCCACCACGCGCGTGACTTTCGGGATTACGTCGCCGCCACGTTCGACTTCCACCCAGTCGCCGATCTTTACCCCGAGGCGTTCGATTTCATCCATGTTGTGGAGCGTGGCACGGCTGACCGTGGTGCCGCCGATAGGAACCGGCTTCAACGCCGCTACCGGCGTTAGTTTCCCGGTGCGTCCGACTTGCACCAGGATATCTTCGATCTGGGTGATGCCGCCGCGTGCAGCATACTTGTAGGCGATGGCCCAGCGTGGAGCTTTGCCGGTGTATCCGAGCTCGGCTTGTAGCGCAGTGCGATCGAGTTTGATCACAATGCCGTCAATTTCGTAGGGAAGCTTTTCGCGCTTGGGTTCTTCCTCTTCGATGAATGTCCAAATCTGCTCGAAGGTCTTTGCCAGCTTGCGACTCTTGTTGACTTTGAAACCGGCGGCGTCCAGTGCGTTCAAGGTTTCCCAGTGGCGGCCAAGGAGAGTTCGGCCGTTCTGTAGCAAAGCGTACGCGAAAAAATCGAGGCGGCGTTGTGCGGTGATGCTGGGTTCAAGCTGCCGGACAGTACCTGCTGTGAAATTGCGCGGGTTGGCGAATGTTGCCAGTCCCTTCTGTTCGCGCTCGGTATTCAGTTTTTTGAAAGCCGCGATAGGCATCAGCATTTCGCCGCGGACTTCAAAGTCGGGAGGAATTCCGGCTTTCTTCAGCTTGTCGAGCGGAATGGAAAGCGGGATGGATCGCACCGTACGCACATTCAGGGTGACGTCTTCGCCGATGGTGCCGTCGCCGCGCGTGATCCCGCGGAGCAGCTTGCCATTCTCATAGTGCAAGGCCAGCGACATGCCGTCGAGCTTCAGTTCGCAAACGTAGTCAATGTCGTCGCGGCCGCTCAGTTCGTGGACACGGCGTTCCCAGTTGCGTAGCTCGTCCTGGCTATAGGTGTTGTCGAGCGAGAGCATGGGAGATGAGTGCGGCGCTTTGAGGAATCCTTCGCGAGGCTTGCCACCGACGCGCTGGGTGGGAGAATCGGGCGTCACCAGTTCAGGATGTTCGGATTCGAGCTGCTTCAACTCGATCATGAGCTGGTCGAATTGGAGGTCTGTGATTTCTGGGGCGTCCAGGACGTAGTAGAGATATTCGTGATGGCGGATTTTTTCCCGCAGTGCTTCGATCTTGCTTTCGATCCCCTTGGGCATGACTGAGAGATTATATTCGTCCGATGATTGTGTGGCGCGGGCGCCCTCGCCCGCGAGAAGCCGGCGGTGAAAATCAAATTCAAGTTCAAAAGCCGCGGGCGGGGGCGCCCGCGCCACACACTACTTAGACTAGGTCGTCTACCTTTAACTTCAGCGGGCCGCCCTTCCAGGCTGTCTGGAATTGTTTTTGTACGAAGGCGGCATCATAATCGCGCTTCTGCGCCTTCAGCGCCGCTTCCAGGCCGAACAGTGAACGTGGATTCCGGGGATGGCGGTCCAGGTCTTCGCGGAAGACTTTCTCAGCACCGGCGGCATCTCCGTTCATCAGGAGCACTGCGCCCAGCGACTCTCGTACCGGGAAGAACCAGTCTTCGGGCTCGTTGTACTTCAGAGAATCCTGCACCCTGACCGCTTCCTGCAGTTGCGATATCGCACCTGCGTTATCTTTTCTGGCAAGCGCGATTTTTGCACCCAAAACATCGCGTGCGATCTTCAGGACGTCTTTGGTCTTGTTGTTCACCGGCATGGCGAAGATAACGTCTTCCGGCGTGTTCTTCTCCGCATCGGCCACGATCTGGTAATCGGCTTGAGCTTCGTCCGGCTTTCCCTTGGCGGCCAGGGCCAAGCCGCGGGCGAAGTGCCAGAAGACAGTCTCGGTCTGCATCTCCGGACTCGGCTTCGGCGTTTTCAAAATGTCATCCCACCGGCGGAAGCGGACATTCACGGCGATAGGAATAGTCATGAAGCCTTCGAGCGGCGGCATTTCCTTCACCCCGGGTCGCACATGGTCCGCCAGCATTTGCGCACTCTTCATCGCCTCGGCATAGTCGCCGCTCATGGCCGAACACATGGCGATGAAATGCAGATTGTGGCTGTAGTACATCATTGGATACAGGCCCTGAACGCTGCTGGCCTTGATGTATGCGCGATCCGCAATGGCAGCGGCCTGGTTGGTTTTGACCGCCGCGGCGTAGTCGCCGGTGCGAATGTAAACGTGGGCCGGCATGTGCACCAGGTGTCCGGCGGACGGCGCCATGGCAGCCAGACGGTTGGCGGCGGCCAACGCTCGTTCCGGAGAGGCGGAAGCTTCAACCGCGTGAATGTAGTAGTGAATCGCTCCCATGTGGTTGGGATCGCGCTTGATGACGGACTCGAGCGTGGCGACGATTTCTTCGGTGCCCGCTTCCGGCGTTCCATCGCGATGCCATAAGCCCCACGGATGCAGGTTCATGCCCGACTCCGCAAATAGTGTTGCAGCATCGAGATCGTCGGGAAAGTTCTTCGAGACTTCGCGCATCGCGTCGTGATAGGCCTCGGCGGCGTGGCGGCGATCAGCCTTAGGATCAGAGGGGAAACGCAGCGCCATGGCTTGTATGTAGGCCTGTTCGACAGGAGAAGCGTTGGCCGAAAGATCCACGGCTTTCTGAATGGCGGCGTGCGCAGCCGCGAAACGCTCGTCGCTGGCGGGATCGTTGTAGTTGGGACCGACTGCCTCCGCCACTCCCCAATAAGCCATCGCCAGCTTGGGATCGAGGTCTGCCGCACGCTGAAACGAGCGCGCCGCTTCGTCGTGGTTAAAGGCGTAAATCTGGCGCAGCCCCTGGTCAAAGAACTGCTGGGCTTGCGGATTTTTGGTCGAGACCGGGTGATGAAGGTCTCCATAACCGGACATCAAGGTGGCAGGCTTCGTTGCCGGATGCGCGGCATGGTCCTGTGCCACTGCCAGAGTGCATATCGCAAGGATGAGTGAGGGGACGAGGCCATGCCTCATTGGGTTACCTCCTGGAATTCGACGGACGTCAAAATCGCGCGAGAAAGAGCGCCCCGTGCCGGTAGCTTAGTTAAAAAATGCTGAAGTCGCAACATGACTGAAGAGGCTGTCGTCCTGGCGAGCGGAGCATTACGTTTGACCGTTTCCGGGAAGGGCACGGCTTCAGCCGTGCCAAAAACGCGATACGGTTTGGGGGCTTCAGCCCCGCAGTTGGCAGCTGGCGGCACGAGTGAACTCGCGCCCTTACCATTCGTGGTGGACAGCAATCCTGTTAGGAATTGTTCGCGGCCGCGCAGTCGAAGGACTGATGCGACAAGTCGAACACGCAGGCAGCGGAACAACAGATTCCTCGCGCAAAAACCGCGCTTCGGAATGACAAATTCTTTGGGGATCTCCGAACTACACCGCCCAGTAACCTGCCGAAAATGCGTTTTCAGTACAATCCCATCTGATCTCATGCGTAAAGCCGCGCTCTTGTACAACCCGCTGTCTGGCCGTCGCCGTGAGCGGCGACTGGCTGACGTCCGGGCGGCAATGGCCATACTGCACCAGGCCGGAGTCGAGGCAACGGCCGAACCCACGCGGGGACAGGCAGATGCGGCCGAGCAGGCGCGCCATGCCATTGCCGAAGGTTGCGACACCATCTTTGCCTGCGGAGGCGATGGTACGGCGCATGACGTCCTGCAGGGGATGGTCGGGAGCGACACTGCCCTGGGCATCATTCCGCTGGGCACGGCCAACGCCCTCGCTCACGATTTGCGGCTGCCACTCTCGCCAGTGGGCGCTGCTCGTGCGCTACTGACGGCAAAAGCTCGGCGTATTGCTCTGGGCCGGGTGGAATTTTCGGATCTCGAAGGCAATCGCGGCTCTCGTTTCTTCACCGTCGCCGCCGGCATCGGCGTGGATGCGCATCTTTTCTACAAACTCAACCCACTCGTCAAAGGGCACTTGGGCATGGCGGCTTACTACGCAAAGGCTACGCGCCTGTGGCTCACGCATCCCATGGAGAAGTTCGCGGTCGAAGTTGAGCAAAACGACGGACGAAACAACGGCGGATCGGGAGTGGAGGTTTCCCAGTTGCTGGCGGTACGTATTCGAAATTTCGGGGGAGTGCTGCGCGAGCTGGCGCCTGGAGCTTCGCTCGATCGCGACGACCTGCGTATGGTGTTATTCCGCACTTCAAGCCGTTGGGCTTATCTGCAGTACATCATTCGGGGGCTGGTGGGGGCACGCTGGCAGGTGGGCGGAATCGATCTGATGCACAGCCTGAAGATCGACTGCCAGCCGCTCGGTGAGGCGAGTGGGAATTCCCGCATCTTCGTTGAGGCCGACGGAGAATTGTTGGGGACGCTCCCGGCCGCGATCAGCGTTGTGCCCGATGCGCTGGCATTGCTGGTGCCGTGATGTGGGGCGGACACTCTTGTCCGCCGCCCTTGACTTTGATTTTGGGCCCTGATCCCGAGAAAGTCACAACCAAGATCAAGACCGAAATCAAGTTCAAATTCAACGGCGGCGGACAAGAGTGTCCGCCCCACACACATGGCTATACAATAACGTTTGGAGCCGCTTACTCACTTTCTGACCGGGGCCTGCCTGGCCCGTACCGGGTTCAACCGGAAGACGGCGCTGGCTACGGCCACGATGACGCTGGCGGCGGAAGCCCCGGACATTGACGTTATAGGAAATTTCAAAGACCCGGTATTCGGCTTTGCCCACCATCGCGGGTTCACGCATTCATTTCTGGGACTTCTGCTGGTGCAGGCGCTGGTGGTTGGACTGATCTACCTCATCTGGCGCCTGCGCGGGCGCAAGATCAAGAACCCCACTATGCCGCCGCGCTGGGGCATGTTGTTTCTGTTCGCCTATCTCGCCGGACTTACTCACATTCTCCTCGACTTCACCAATAACTACGGTGTGCGCCCGTTCTGGCCTTTCTGGGAGAAGTGGTATTCCTGGGACATCGTATTCATCATCGAGCCCGTGCTTCTGATATTGCTGATCGGCGGCCTGGTTCTGCCCGGGCTGTTCTCGCTGATCAACGACGAGATTGGAGTGCGCCGCAAAGGGCCGGCGGGACGTCTTGCAGCGACGGTAGCATTGTTAGGTGTGATCTTGGTCTGGGGCGTGCGGGACTATGAGCACCGCCGGGCGGTCAACGCGCTCAATTCCCGGCTCTATGACGGGGCTGATCCGTTGCGAGCTTCTGCTTTTCCCAATTGGCTGAATCCGTTTCACTGGTATGGCGTGGTCGAGACCCGAGACTTCTTCGCCCTCATGCACGTGGATTCTTCCGTGCCTGATGTAGATCCCGAGGGTCGAATGGGAATTCGTCGCAAGCCGGAAGAAACGCCGGTAACGCTGGCAGCCAAGCGGAGCTACCTGGGGCGCGTCTATCTGGATTGGGCGAAGTATCCCGTGGTTGAGACCCAGGAGATCGAGTCGGGTTACATCGTTCGCTTCCGGGACCTTCGCTACTACGACCCCAATTCGTCGCGCCGGGATCTTCTGGGCGCGAGCGTGGAGCTTGACCGGTCGCTGAATGTTGTCCGCGAGGGCTTTGGATCGCGCGGGCGGAAGCCGTAGGCAGATGTGTGGCGTGGGGCTCGTAGAACCACACAGGCCATGCTTGACGTCGCGGTCATGGCGGGCCACAATCATTGATTGAGTTCTAGAGGTGATCATGCTGGCTTATTTATTTCTGGCGTTTGCCATTGCGGTCCGGTTCATACCCCACCCCTGGATGTTTACCCCGGTGACCGGAGCGCTGCTCTTCTTCGGAGCTCGCGGCCCGCGCCGCTTCCTATGGGTGCCGTTCGTGGCGATGATGGCCTCGGACGTGGTCCTCACCAAAGTGGTGTATGACTATCCGTTCGTCTGGGACCACTTCGTCACCTGGGGGTGGTATGCGGCTGTATTGTGGTTGGGCACCCGGCTGCGTACGAATGCCAAGCCTCTGCCGGTAATTGGTGCGGCCCTGGCCAGCTCGGTTTCTTTCTTTGTGATCAGCAATTTTGCAGTATGGGCGGCGTACGACATGTATCCCAAGAACTTCGGCGGATTGATGACGTCGTACACGCTGGCTTTGCCCTTCTTCCGTCATGGCGTCGAAGGAGATTTGCTGTTCACCTCGGCATTTTTTGCGACTCCGGTCGTGCTGGCGGCGCTATCAGAGGCGTTCAGCGGCGACCACGCGGCTGCGGCGTAGCTACCACAGACCACGTGGGACAGCCGCCTCGGCTGTCCTAGTCGAGCGAGCTCGACAGGTTTTTTGTCCGGAAGGATCAGCGGAGCTTCGCTCTGCCGGACAGCCGAGGCCGGCTGTCCCCACGTGGTTCGTAATAATTCCCGCACGAGCGGGCGCTCGCGCCTATATTCTTCTTTTCTTTAGCAGGACTACCACCAGCCAGATTGCCAATCCCACCGCTACTGCGGCCAACACCCATGGCCAATGCTGCTTAAATATACCTCCGAAAATCCGTACGAACTGGGGGCCGAATACGAGGGTGAGGATGGCCAGAACCATGAAGCGCACGAAGCGGCCGGCAAAAATAGCCAGCAGAAAGTGCGTGAACTTCATCTCGGAAACGGCTGCGGCCAGCGCGATCAGCTTGAACGGCGTGGGCGGAGGCAGCATGGCGGGGAACATCAGGCTCCAGAAGGGATGCTTCGCGAAAGCCTGGTGAAACTTGTCGAAGCGTTCCGGCGAGATGCGCTTGCGCAGCAGACCTTCGCCGCCTAAGTATCCGATGCCGTAAATCACGATGCTGCCCAGCGCCGATCCCGTCGAGGCCATGAGCACGTAAAGCAGGAACCGGGAGCGGTCCTGATAGACGTAGGTGGCGACGATCGGGTCCATGGGCAAGCCAATGGCCGCGCCGTCGAGAGCGGCGATGGCGAAAACGCCCCAGGCGCCCAGCGGTTTCAGCAGTCCCCAAAGAAACGCCGAGTAGCGCAGGAATATGTGCTTGATTGTGTTCAAGGCGTAAGACTAGCAGTGTACGCGAACTGCGCTGGTGTGGGGCGGACACTCTTGTCCGCCGCTTTTGAAGTTGATCTTGTTTTTTGGGTTTTCACACGACGTTTTGAAAACAAAATCAAGATCAAAGGCGGCGGACAGGAGTGTCCGACCCACACATGCGCTTATGTGTGCTTCGTGTTTCCGGCGAGCAGGTCCAGGGCATGCGGCAGGATTTCGACTACCGCTTCCAGAGACTCGGCCGCGCCGCGGGGACTTCCTGGCAGATTCAGAACCAATGATCGTTCCCGCACTCCGCAGACCGCCCGGCTTAACGCCGCTGTCGGAGTCTTACTCGAGCCTTCGAAGCGCATTCGTTCCGCGATGCCTTCGAGAATGCGGGTGCAAACGGCGCGCGTGGCTTCGGGAGTGACGTCGCGCTCAGCGATTCCGGTGCCTCCTGTCGTCACGATCAGGCGGGCTTTGGCGGCCAGGCGAATGATGGCCTGCTGAATCTCAGGTTGATCGTCTGCAACTATTTCAGTTGCGACTACCACAAAGTTTTTTCTTTTGAGAATTTCGGCGACCGCGGGTCCGGAGAGATCGGCGCGCTCGCCGCGGGCTGAAGAATCGCTGACGGTCAAGACTGCAGCCGTCAAAGCGTCAATCCTCGAGGAGGACATCTTCCTCTTCTTCCTCGGCGCCGCCTTCGTCGCGCTTCGACTCGTCCAGCATGCGCAAGCCCTCCATCAGCAAGCCCTGAGTGTTCAGCGTGGTGGTCTGTTTGCTGGTCTTGCCTTCAAAGTTGATCTGGAAACTGCCGCCGGTCCAACTCAGAACTTTGAAGACCGCCTTGTCGCCGGTGAGCGAGCCGTACGCGGCGTGCGTGACCTGGCCTTCGCTGAAGTACATTTCACATTTGTCGCGATCGTTGGTGAGAGTGAGAGCGCAACTTTTTCGCCCCATTTCGAGCGATTGCACCAGGTCGATCACGTTCATCTGCGACAGGTTGCCGCGCAACACGCCGTCGGAAGGCGCGGTCTTGGCCATCTTCTCCAGGGCAATCTTGTCAATCACGCGCTTGATGCGCTGCGTGGCATCTCTCAGGAAGAACGGTTTCTCGACGAAATCATCGACCGGTTCCTGGCTGGAAAGTTTTTCGCTGATATCGGCCTTGCTGGCCAGCAGGATCGCCGCAATGCCAGCGGTCTTGGGACGACTCCTCAGGCGTTCGACTAGCTGATGACCGTCCATGCCGGGCATGCGGTAATCGCTGACCAGCAGATCGGGAGGGTCGTCTACGGCTTTGAGCAAGGCGTCGGCCGTGTCGCTGGAGGTGGTGACTGCGGCCAGCGGCTTCAGCGCGCCGTGCAGCAGTTCGAGGACCATGGGATTGTCGTCCACCAGCAGGACTTTGACGTTATTCGGCATGACAGGCTAGGTTTTTTGGCGCACGTTCTTTCGAACACGGGTGTAGTCGCCGCTCTTGCCTCCGGATTTGTGCTCGAGCACGATCTCCCGGATTTCGATCCCCTTGTCCAGCGCTTTGCACATATCGTACACGGTCAGTGCGGCGACACTGGCCGCAACCAGGGCCTCCATCTCGACGCCCGTGACCGCCGTGGTGGTAACTCTTGAGCTAATAGCGACGCCATTCTCGCACAGCCGCATGGTCACATCAACGTGCGAAAGCGGGAGCGGATGGCACATGGGGATCAGATCGGAAGTTCGCTTGGCCGCCATGATGCCCGCCAGCCGAGCCACTTCGAGCGGATCGCCTTTGGGATTTTTCGGCAGCGCTTTCACTACCGCGGGTTTCAGGACGACGAAAGCGCTGGCGCGGGCTTCGCGTTTACTGGGAGTCTTGGCGGAAACGTCCACCATGCCGGCGCGACCGGACCCATCGTAGTGAGAGAGTTTGCGAGGCATCGCGAAAAGCTATCTTACACGCGCAGATGTGGGCGCGAGCGCCCCGCTCGTGCGGGGTCGCCACGAACCACGTAGGGGCAGACGCCCTCGTCCGCCCGGCGGAGCGAAGCTCCGCTATTTGGGTGCTGCAAAAACCTGTCGAGCTTCGCTCAACCGGGCAGATGAGGACATCTGCCCCTACGTGGTTCGTGGCGCTACCGCATCAGGACAGCTACCCACTCTCCGGCCGCAATTCGTTCGCGATCCGGGGGAACCACGATGTAGCAATTGGCTCGTGTCATGGACGCGATGTCGCCCGAACCATGCCATGCTGCCAGTTCAACTTCTGCGTGTTCGAATTCTCCTGACAGAATTGCCGGGAGGAAGCGCTTCAAGCCGGTTTTTGTTTTTATCTCGGACTTCAGGCGTGCGTTCAGAAATGCCAGCTTGCGTGGCGGCATACCGGCTAGTGCTTCCAGGATCGGGCGGGCGAAGAGTTCGAAAGTCACCATGGTGGAGACTGGATTCCCGGGGAGTCCGAAGAAATATATATGGTCCGGGGCCGATGGCTGCGTGTCGCGGGCGGGTCGCCCGCGACCACATGGGACTCTTCCGAAGACGATTGGCTTGCCGGGTTGAATTTGGGCCCCGGTGAAGAAAAATTCTGCCTGGAATTCGGCCAGGACTTGTTCCACCAGGTCGTACTTGCCCATCGAGACTCCGCCCGCCAAAAGCAACAGATCGGATTCGAGCCCGTCGGCGATGAGTTCGCGCAGGCGTTCGGGTTCGTCGGGTGCAATCGGCAGAAGGACAGGCTCGCCGCCCGGCAGCCTGCACCTGCGCGGCCAGGGAATACGAATTCGAGTTACGGATCTGGGTGGGTGCGGGCGGAACATCGATGTCCACGATTTCGTCGCCGGTGGAGAGAATTGCGACCTTTGGTTTGCTGTAGACCAGAAGTCGGCCTCTGCCTACTGACGCTGCGACCGCGATTGCGGCGAAATCGAGGCGCGCTCCCGGAGATAGCAGCTTCTCGCCCCGCCTGGCCTCCGAGGCGACGGGAGCGATATTGTCGCCGGCGAGAACGGGCTTCATGATCTGTACTCGACCGGCATCGCGCGAAGTGTGTTCCACCATCACTACCGCATCGGCGCCCGGAGGGACAGGAGCACCCGTCATGATGGTCGTGGCCTGCGCTGGTTGCAGGGTAGGGGCATCTTCGGCGCGGGCGCCAGCTTTGATTTCTCCGATCACCTCGAGCGTGGCGGGACGTGCCGTGAGGTCGGCGGCGCGTACGGCGTAGCCGTCGCGCATGGCGCGGGGGAACGGCGGAAAATTGCGGTCAGCGAATATGGGCTCGGCGAGAACTTGTCCGGCGGCCTCCAGCAGTTCTATCAGTTCCTTGCCGCGAGGGCGCAGCGAGCGCGGCGTGGGCCTCGACCAGATGACGCGCTTCCTCGAAGCTGAGAATGAGAGACGGCTCGGGCACGGCAGCCATGCAGGAGATGATACGACAAGGAGGGAAATGCAGGACGGGCGTCCCGGCCGTCGAGGAATGGCCGCGGCACGACGGGCGGGACGCCCGTCCTTCATTTTGTCTGTATTGTCTCTGCTGGTAACCCAGACCCGGTTGGCATTGAGCATCGCTCCGGCTTCGACGACAATCATGTGACAGATTCGCGAGTTTTGGGGGAGAGCTGTGCTTTGCCGGCGTGTGTTTGAAATCTGGCTGTTGGTCGCTGCTGCGTTCACCGTGGCCCAGGCCAAAGATTTCGCCCTGGTTTCCAACAAGTCGAATGGCGTGACCGAAGTCAGCATGTCCGAGCTGGTGAAAATCTGTAAGGGTCAGACTAACCGTTGGCCTAAGGGAAAGGCGGTTACTCTGTACAGCCTTAATCCCGCCTCTAACGAGATGAGGATGGTGCTGGAAAAAGTTTATGGCATGTCGAGCGACGAAGTCAGCACGCTTATCACGACCGCCAATCACGGACGCGCAAATCATCCCGCCATCATCATCGTAAAGTCCGACAAAGATCTGGTGGAAGCTGTCGAGTCCACCCCGGGTGCAGTCGGACTGGTGGACGTTTACTCAATCACTGGGGGAATTACGGTGTTGCGGGTCGAAAACAAACTTCCGCTCGAAGCTGGGTACCCATTGCATGGGAATTAGAATGCTGGCGCTACATGAAACAAGATTCCAAAACGTCACGCCGCTTTACCCGCCATCCGCTTGATGTCCGCGTCTCAGTCCACGCCTTCCGATCAGGAGAGAGCGTTTCGCTTTGGGGACGATCGAATGAGATGGGAGAAGACGGCCTGGGGGCGACCCTGACCGGCGAACTGGAGGCCGGCGAAGTCGTGTCCATGGAACTGTCATTGCCGATGGCGCCCTTTCCCATCAAGTTCCGGGCGTTGGTGCGATATCGCGACGGACTGCGGCATGGCTTCGAATTTCTGACTTTGACTGCCGCCCAGCGTGATGAGATCCGCCGGGTTTGCGACGCGCTCTCCGCGGGAACTTGAGCGCCCACGGAGCGGACATCATTTAGCGGCGGCAGGAACAGTAACTCTCAATGAATGAGTATGGGGGCCGGCCGTCCCCACCCAGGTTCGGACGTTCATGCAACTTTTCGCGGCTAAATGCGTCCTATTTAGTAGAGAATAAAATGCGCAATCCAGCACCGCCTGTTTTAACGTAAACCTCTCAGGAGCTTCCCCACATGCTGATCAAAAAGGCCGTCGATATTCCATCCTCGGAGATCACCCCGAAGAGGTTGTACCTGAACCGGCGTAGGTTTCTGGCCGGCGCGTCATTGGCGGGCGCAGCCGCGGTGGCGGCCGGAATGGGATTGCGCGAGATGGCTTCACCTTCTTCCATAGTTCAAGCTAATACCAAGATTGACGGCTTGCAGAAGAGTCCGTTCTCGACCAGCGAAACCATCACGCCCTACAAAGACGTCACCAACTACAACAACTACTACGAATTTTCCACCGACAAGTACGAGCCCGCCGGCCTGGCCAAGAATTTCAAGACCCGGCCCTGGGCCGTCACCATTGACGGCGCCGTGAAGAAAAAGCAGGTGCTTGATGTCGACACGATCATCAAGATGGCCGCGCCGGAGGAACGCATCTATCGCCATCGTTGCGTGGAAGGCTGGTCCATTGTCGTGCCCTGGATCGGTTTCTCTCTCAGCGAATTGATCAAACGCGCCGACCCTTTGCCCAAAGCGAAGTTTGTGGAATTCACTACTCTCTTCGATTTGCAGCAGATGCCGGGCCAGCGTGGCCGGGTGCTGCAGTGGCCGTATGTCGAAGGCTTGCGGATGGACGAAGCTATGCATCCACTGGCGCTTTTGTGTTTTGGCATGTACGGCGAAGTGTTGCCCAACCAGGATGGCGCGCCGCTCCGCATTGTCCTTCCGTGGAAGTATGGATTCAAGAGCATCAAGGCTATCGTGCGAGTGCGCTTTACCGAGAGCCAGCCCGTCAACACCTGGAATATCTCCGCGCCTAGCGAGTATGGGTTCTACTCGAATGTGAATCCGCATGTGGATCATCCGCGCTGGAGCCAGGCTACGGAACGGCGCCTGGGAGAATTTCGGAAACGCCCGACCCTGATGTTCAATGGTTATGATCAGGTAGCGTCGCTCTATTCGGGCATGGATCTGAAGAAGAATTTCTAGCTTGCGATGTGGGCTGTGTGGTCGCGGGCGACTCGCCCGCGAAGGCCTGGAGTCGAATTCAAAAACTGGGAGTCTAAGTCAAAAGCCGCGGGCGAGTCGCCCGCGACCACACGATCGACCACACGAGACCGTCCTAGTTCATGGTGAAATGGTTTAAACCTTTCGTGTTTCTTGCCTGTCTCGGGCCGCTGGCGCGGCTCGGGTTGAAGGCGTACACGGGCCGCCTGGGGGCCAACCCCATCGAAGTCATCACCCATTCGACCGGCGACTGGATTTTGATTTTCCTGCTGGTCACGCTTTCCATCACGCCGGTGCGCAAACTGACCGGACAGCTGTGGCTGATTCGCTATCGCCGCATGTTTGGTCTGTTTGCGTTCTTCTACGCCGTCCTGCATTTTCTGACTTACATCTGGCTGGACAAGTTTTTTGATATGCACGAGGTGTGGGCCGATGTCAGCAAGCGCCGTTTCATCACGGTCGGTTTCACCGGATTCGTCCTGATGATCCCGCTGGCAATCACTTCCACTACCGGTTGGATACGCCGCCTGGGAGGCAACCGCTGGCGTGCATTGCACCGTCTCATCTACGTCAGCGCGATTGCTGGCGTGGTCCACTATTGGTGGCTGGTAAAGGCTGATATCAGCAAGCCGGCGCAATACGCCTTTGTGCTGTCTTTGTTGCTGGGATACCGGGTGGTGGCATGGCTGGTGCAGAAAAGGAAGGCAGCTTCCGTGTTGCGCGGAGGCGGAGGTTGCGCAGAGAGTAGGGTTCTTCGAATTTGCGGCATACGGTCGGATGACCATGCCAGTGACAACTTTTCTTGGCTGGCTGGGTTAGAGTTGTTGAGCTGGACAATTCTCTTATGAAGCTTTCATATCTGTGCCTGGGCCTGGTTACTCTTCTGTTTTGTGCCGGTTGTGGATCGAGTAGTGGCGGCGTCCCCGGATTCATTCCGAAGGGGTCTTTCTCTAATGCCAGCCTCAACGGACAGTATGTCTACCAGATCGAAGGCTTTGATTTCAGCAATCCTAACAACGTAGTTCCCTACCGCGAAGCCGGCGTATTTACCGCCAACGGCAACAAAGTCATCACCAGCGCGACCGACGATTTTTCCGAGGGCACGGGTATCGTTCCCACTGTCAGCACCGGCTCCTACTCGCATCAATAACGACGGAACCGGCACCATCACTTTCAGCAATGCCCTGCTGGGGCCCATCACGCTGGAAGTGACGATGGTCAGTGCTTCCAAGGTCTACCTGGTGGAGGCAGACTCCGAGGTGAACGCGGGTGGGATCGCGGAGATGCAGAACTCGACGGCGATTACCGCCGTTCCCAACGGGACGTTTGTCTTCCGCGAACACGACATAAATTTGAACACAGCAGCAATCCTCGGGCAGCGTGGGCGCATTCACGCTCACGGGCGGCATCGCCAGTGGTGGGAACAGGGATGTCAATGTGGGCGGAACGCTCAGTGCCCTGACCTTCACCGGTTCGTTTAACGCTCCCGACCCCGCCACCGGCCGGGGTAGCGGAACCTTCACCGACAGCGCCCTCGTCACCTCCAGCTTCAATTACTACATCGTGGACGCCAATAACATACGCCTGCTTGCAGGCGATACGAATATCGTCGGAGCAGGGCCGGGCGGAGCTTCAGAGTGCAACACCCACGCTCTCCGGCAGCTACGCCTTCGGGAGCAAGGGTGACACCGGCGCCTTGAGCGGGGTCAATATGGCCGGCCGCTTCACAGCCAGTGGCGGGAACATCACGGCCGGCGCGCGCGACCTGGTGCAGGACGGCAACCCCGCGACCAACGTCAGCTTTACCGGCACCTACACCCAGACCCCCAACGGACGGGCCCTGCTTAACCTCACGACCGCCGCGAACAGCAGTTACGTGGTGTGGATGGTCAGTCCGACACGCGGGCTTTTCGTGGTCGATGATCCCAACACCGTCCAGGACGGGCAGCCTCGATCTGCAGCTGGTATCGTCGTTTTCGAATTCCACGATGAACGGACAATTCGGGTTCATCATGGACGGATTCGACGTCCAAAGCACAGCCAAAGACCGTGTGGGTACCTTGCAGTGGGATGGGTCCGGCAAACTGACCCTGAATGAATTCACCAACACGGATGGTGTCCCCAGCACCGCCACTCTGTCAGGTAATTACGCGGTGTCGGCGAACGGGCGGACGGGGGCCTCGATCAGTAATCTTTCCAGCAACCTGATTTTTTACCTGATCTCGGGGAACGACGGTTATGTGGTGCAGACCGACCCGAACGTAGAGCTCAACGGCACCATCAGCAAGCAGCAGTAAATGTAGGCGCGAGCGCCCTCGCTCGTGCGGTAGTGGCACAGCATTTGGAGATATGACGGGTCAAGAGCTGACAGGCCTGGAGGCCTGGGGCCCTGCCGCACGAGCGGGGCGCTCCCGCCTACATAAGTCAGCCTCTTTCGTAGGCGTGCTTCTGCTCCAGTTCGGCCAGGGCGGCGCGCATGTCGGCCTCAAACTTCTCGGCTTGCGCCATCAGCGATGCATTGGCTGATGCCCACTCGCCTTCCAGAGTGATCAATTCCTGGTCCCGGAGTTTCTGCGCGACTTCGATCAGATGAGCAGGTGTAGTTTCGAGAAACAGCGCTTCGGTGGGATCGCCAATCCAGACTGGCCCTCCGGCGACCTTGGTCTGCCAGTAAACTTTGCGGGCCACCAGGAGTGCGACATTCTCATCCGTGGCTTTGCCAAAGACCCACTTGCTGCGTTTGAAATCATAGTAGCGGCTGGAGAACTGCACCGGTACTCGCTTCCCTGATTTCAAAAATTCAATTTGCCGGCGATCGACTTCCTTGCGCAGAGCGTTGATCACCGGGGCCTCGATGTCTTTCGGCTCCAGCGACGGCATCACTTCATAGACAGTTGCCGAAAGATTGACTGACACGGGCGCGTGCAGCCCTGCAGAATTTTCCAGAGCGATGTCGGCGTGCAGCACATAGAAATCCGCTCCCGGAGGTGGACTTGTGAAACGGCCACTCCAGGTGGAAGGAGAGGGGCAAGCCGCTGAGACAAACGTAGATCTTCTTTTCCTGCGCTTGGTCACCTGGTTTGGGGCTGTTCATAATGAGATTTTGGATTCGCATTCTAACCGTTCGGCACTCCACTTTGGCCTTGAGACAGGCAAGAAACCGGATTCGGCCTAGGTTGAAAATGGAATGGCTGGCCTAATTTTTACCACGGATTAACTTTTTTGGTTCTTATTGATTGTGATGCCAGACAGAGCAAGGTCTTCGTTGGGCGTTTGTTCGCTCACGAGCAGGCTGAGAGAGTCCTTGTGCGGCCTTTTGCCAACCGGTCAAATGCTAATTGTAGCAGGCCCGTCCGAAGGCTGTTCACAATGAGACTTATGCGGAAATTCCTCTATTAATCAACCGGCGCTCCACTTTACATCATGGGCTCAGCCTATAAATTGGATCGACCGCGAGGAAAATGAGATTTTGTGCCACGTATTAACTCCGTTGGTTCGTGCCGATTGTGATGCAGCCTGAGCCGAGCCTTTGCTCGGCCGGAAGGGTCGTAGACCCGTCCCTACACTCGGGGACCGGATTGAAATTCCACTTAACAATTGAAGTTGGCATGAAAAGCCTTGGAAACAAGCTGTGATCTCGTGGATCTTCCCACTTGTTGACAAGCCGGTTTCATGTCGAAGAGTGTTCCAGTTTTGTCTCAAAATGAAAAAAGCGGCCAGACTAGGCCGCCTTTTGGTTCGAATCAAAAGCACGCGGGCGAGTCGCCCGCGACCACACAACGCACCTACACCTGGCTATCTGCCCGAGGCTGCACCTGCTGCCTGAGGTTGGAACGTGGCGATCAGTTCCAGCAGGGCATTCATGCTTCGGCCCGTCTCGAGGGTGGCATCGACTGCGGGATGACCTTCGCCGTCGGTGTGGGTGACCAGAAGACGCGTCTCCGGCTGCGCCTTCTTGACCATGTAGGCCAGGTGGTGCCGGTCGTTTTTGGTCAAGGTGGGGCCCAGGATGACCAGGTCGAATTTCTCCTGGCGCAGGATGTCCTGCACCTGCTTGCGGCCCTCTGCCTGAGTGACGCCGTAACCCGCTTTTTCAATCGTAACTGACTGTGATGCAAGGACTTCTGAATCGCCTTCGGCGTACAGAATCCTCAGCTTTGACGATGATTTCGAGATGTTTGCCATAGTGGAGTTGGGCCGGCCTTTCCCTTCCCGGCTGAGCTGCCACGTTAGCAATCCGGCGGCGACGTGGAAACGTCACCTAAGACCAGTATGAAATGCTCCGAAGACCACGCCCGACTGGGGACTAGTGCGGCTAACCGCTCGTGCGGGGCACAGACCAGGTAGGGGCAGGTGTCCTCACCTGCCCAGTCGAGCGAAGCTCGACAAGCATTTGCAGAAATAAAAACCATAGCGGAGCTTCGCTCCGCTGGGCAGGTGGGACACCTGCCCCTACGTGGTTCGGGGCGGCGAAATTTAGTTGAGGCCCTCGACCAGGTATAGGTCGGCCAGGGTTCGGTGGAATCCGTAGACGAAGGTTTTGCCGTCTGGGGTGACGAGGATGGGGCCGATGGTGGCGACGCCGGCGGGGTCTCCCGGCAACAGTTGCTTCCACAGGGTTCGTTTTCCTGTCGCCAAGTCGAGGCGGTAGACTTTCGCGGGGACCTCGCCCGATTGGTAAACGAAAAGAGATTTGTTGTCCTGGCTCCAGCTTGAGGCCAGATCCCCGGTCTGAAGTCCCGGAATCAATCGCGGCTCGCCGTGGCCGGATGTTGAGTAAAGATATCCTTTCAAATCAGGTCCGATGGCTGCCACCTGCTGACCGTCCAGCGAAACTGCGAACGCGGTTCCGTTCACCCCTTCAGGAGTGATGGCGAGCGCTTTGCCATTCTCGACATCCTGCACATACAGCCGCACTCCGTGGCCTGGTTCATTCCCCGAAAAAACAAACCTCTTTCCGTCGGGAGACCAGCGCGCAGTGTTGTGGTTGATATTGTCGTCGGTCAGGGGCCGGGATTCTCCGGCTTTGGTGGGGAGCAGACGAAATTGCGCCGGCGTGCCGGGATTCTGAGCGATCGCCCACTTCTGGTCCGGTGACAGCGCCTCGGCCGTTCCCTCGCCTAACCGAACCGCGGCTGACCCATCGGTGTTGCGGATGTACAGCGTATAAGTCAGCTCCTGCATCTTGCCGTAACGAGCGCCGCCGCCTACGCCCTCTTCGTCAAACAGGACCGTCTTCCCGTCGGCCGAAAGGTCGCCGGGGTAGGAATAGTCCAGCCACGACAGATCATGTTCTTTATCGCTGTCGGCCGAGATGCCCATCAGCTCGCGCCGCCAACTGGCTCGTCCCATCAGCATGCGGCCGTCGCGGAAAATGTCGAAGAGCATCAGCGTTCCCGGCATGCGTGCCACCAGACGCTTTTCACCCTTTAAGTTCACCGCCGACAAATCGCGATCCAGCCCGGTTTCCGTCGCCGTGAAGAAGACCTCTTGCCCGTCCGCGGACCAGGCCAGACCCTGCACGCTGTACCAATCGCCGGAAAGTTTTTTCCTGTTGCCGGAAAGGTCCACGACTGCGACTGAGCCGCTATCGTCTCCCTGCAGGGAGTGGTCGAGATACGCCACCATGTCGCCCTTGGGAGAAATACGGGGATGGCTGATCCAGCCCCCGGTCTCGTAAAGCACTTTTCCGATGGGATATTCCAGGCGATTCCTGCCGCCCACGTCGCGTACGACCGCCAGGCCGCTACCGTCAGGCGCCCAGTCCGCCCACTGGACGTTCTCGAGCAACTCTCGCGGCGCTCCGCCCGCGAGCGGGGCGCTGGCCAGTGTGCCGACATTCACCCATGTGCCGGTACGGTGGCTGTTGAGGGCGACGGCCATTTCTCCCGTGGGAGAAACCGCCAGCAGTTGCGTGTGTTCGAGTCCAAGAGATCGCGACTCGGCGGCGCCCGGACGAGCGCTGAAGATTTCTACTGGATTGCCCTGCCACGCCGCGCTGTACAGAATGGTCTGCCCGTCGGAGGCAAATCGTGCCGAGCGAATGTCACCGCGCCGGAATGTGATCTCGTGATATCGCGGGTTTGGTATTGAAAGCCGCCAGAATGGTTTGCCGGCGAGCAGCCCTGCCCCTGCTCCTACCAGCAGCGCGAGGCCAACCAGGGCTGCGGTCAGCTTGTGCCCACCCTTTGGTGGCGGCGCGACGTCTTTGTTCTGGCGCGACAACTGACGGCTGGGAGGCGGCGCTGACTCCGGCGCGCGAAGAATCCGTGTCACGCTTCAGCCGTTTGAGATCTGCGCGCAACTCCGCCGCAGTCTGGCAGCGCAACTCGCGGTCCTTCTCTAAAGTCTTGTTGAGGATCGGCTCCAGCTGCGCCGGCAACCCCGGATTCAGCTGGACGGGCGACGCGGGCACCTTGTTCAGAATCGCTTCAAAAATGACAGCGGAGGTGGTCCCCAAAAAGGGCTGCCTGCCCGTCGCCATTTCGTATAGGACAACGCCGAACGAGAACAAGTCAGTGCGCTGATCAAGCGGCTCGCCCCGCGCCTGTTCCGGCGACATATAGGCAACGGTCCCCATCGCAGTGCCTGGATTGGTGAGCTGATAGTCGGCGGCGACCGCCGTGACTGCGGTCGCTTCATCCGGTTTGTGTTTTTGCGGCGTGAGCTTGGCCAGTCCGAAATCGAGAATCTTGGCTTGCCCGCGTTGTGTGATGAAAATATTGGCCGGCTTGATGTCGCGATGCACGATCCCGCTGGAATGTGCGGCGTCCAGCGCGTCCGAGATCTGGATGGCAACGTCCAACAACTGGTCCACTTTAAAGGGACGGCCCGCGATGCGGTGCTTGAGCGTCTCGCCCTCGAGCAGTTCCATGGCGATGAACGGAACATCCTCGAAAGTATCAATCTCGTAGATGGTGCAGATGTGCGGATGGTTCAACGCAGAGGCAGCGCGCGCCTCACGCTGAAAGCGCTCGATCGCCTGGGGATCGCGGGAGAAGCCTTCGGGCAGGAATTTCAGAGCGACGAAACGGCCCAGCTTGGTGTCCTGCGCCTTGTAGACCACGCCCATGCCGCCACCGCCGAGTTCTTCCACGACGCGGTAGTGAGAGATGGTCCGACCGATCAAGTTAGGCCCGCTCACGAGCGTTGATATTAGTTTCAGTGGACGGCGAAGTCAAAAGCAGAATGGTGGAGGTTGCCAGTTTGAATCCCCCTTCCAATGATGGGGTCATCCTGAGCTTGCGAAGGATCTGGCGCGCGGCGGATCTGCATCGTCACGGCGATTGGGATGGTACGCGCTAGATCGCCGTTATCTGTGGACGGGTCCAAACTGATCCATTACAAGGGGGGAGCAGGCTGCGTCCGAAAACTCCTAGCTGCCTGTACCCTCCTCCGGATGTTCTGCAAACCAATTCACAATGTCGGGCATTTTCTGCTCAAAGCCACCGGGTGCATTTATGCTGATAAATCCACATTCCTCCGAGCCTCGGTTCTCGAAGGCATGTGTAATGCCGCCCGGTATCACGGCGTAACAGCCGCGCGTTGCATCTGTCCATTCATTGTCGATTAGCAGGCTGACGGTCCCGGCTAGCACATATAAGATGTGATCCTCGGGGTTGGAGTGAGGACCTACACCTGGCGTTCGTGGCTCAAGCCACCACTCGGAGATCGAATAACGGGAGTCGGTTTCTTTCCCATCCGCGAAAAAGATCGCCCGCATGCGGCCCATCTCGTACCTTCGCCCCTGAGCGGGTCGGACTAGCAGGGGTTTTCTGGCCGAACTTTCCGGAGTACTCATACCCACCACCTTGCTGTCCCAACGCCTCTATCAGCGTCAGTGCGCTGGCTGTCGCAGCCACCCTCAATTTTATCAAGTTGCAAAACGAAAGAGGGCACCGTCCGGAACTGTTTGCGGTAGCACAGGTCAGAAAGGACTCTTCGTTCAGCGCACCTGAGAGCCAGCTACTGTCGCAGGCCCATCCAGCGCTCCGAGAGCACAATGGAATTTCCCGGATTGTGGGGATCGTAGCGGACAGAGGTGGGCAATCCCAAACGGCAGGAGTGAAGATTAATGAGCTGGCGCAGATAGGTCACGTCCTGCGAGGCTTCGTAGGACACTCCAGCGACGTCATATTGATAAATCAAAAAAGTGGAGGGCTGCTGGCGTGTGCCCGGCATTTCCTGAACGTCAATCACGGTGCCGTCGGTGATGCGGCCGATGCGATCAAGCCAGGCCCGCCGCTCGCGCTCCACGTCCTCAGCGCTCTTCGGCTTGCGGCGCAGCAGAAAGTAGGCGACGGCGAGAATAGCGCCAACCACCAGAATCAAAGCGTAGAGACGAATTGAGATCATGATTTGCGTGCTGGGACACGGCCGTGGCGTGCGGCGGCCTACAAACAGAATAAGGCCTGGGGCAGAATCGGGGAAGGTGATTGAATGTGGGCGCGAGCGTCCCGCTCGTGCGGAAGCACCACAGACCACGTAGGGGCGGACGCCCTCGTGCGCCCTGCGAAGCGACGCTTCGCTTGTTCGGTGTCGCAAAACGCTGTCGAGCTTCGCTCGACTGGGCAGTTGAGACACCTGCCCCTACGTGGTCTGTGAGGGTCCGGCACGAGCGAGGGCGCTCGCGCCCACATTTTTAAACTACTGGATTGCGCAAGGTTCCGATTCCTTCGACCGTCACTTCCATGACCTCTCCCGCGACGACGGGGCCGACGCCTTGCGGCGTGCCACTCGGGATCAGGTCTCCCGGCAGCAGCGTCATGACCTGCGAGATATATCGGATCACGGCATCGAGCGGGAAGATGAAATCCCGTGTGTTGCCTTGCTGGCGTACCGCGCCGTTGACTCGGGTTTCCACGCCAATTCCCGCCCAGGGATCGATTTCGTTGGTGACCAGGGGGCCGACGGGGCAGAACGTGTCGAAGCCCTTGGCGCGGGTCCACTGGCCGTCCTTCTTTTGCAGATCGCGCGCGGTCACGTCGTTCACGCAGGTGTAGCCCAAAATGTAGGGGCGTACATCTTCGTCCGCGGCCAGCTGGTAGCATTTCCTGGCGATCACCACTCCGAGTTCGCCTTCGTAGTCCACCCGTTCGGCGATGTTGGGCCGGCGGACCGGAGCGCCCGGCGCCAGCAACGACGACGGCGGCTTGAAGAAGAGCAGCGGCTCGGCCGGAACTTCATTGCCCAATTCGGCGGCATGCTCGCGATAGTTGCGTCCGACGCAGACGATCTTCGAAGGATCGACCGGCGGAAGCAACGCGGCTTCGGCCAATGCAAGATGGTCCATTTTTCGGGTGGGAACGTCTTCGAGATCTCCACTCGCATCTTGCGGTGAGCTGAGAAAAAGCCGGGTGATCTGTTCCACACCGGCCACGGATTCAACAAGACCGTAGTGCGACTGGTCGTTCAGTCGGAAGCGGCAATATTTCATTAAGACCTCAGGAAAATCAGCACTTGGCAATTAGCAATTGGCACCTGGCATGAGTCGAAGACAATGGCTAAATGCCAATTGCTAACTGCTGTTTCACGGCACCTGCTCACTCGTCTCTTCCGATTTCGCGCTTTCGTTGCTGCGTTCGTCGACCGCAGATACAGAATAGAAATACTTCGTTCCGGATTGCACTTTCGAGTCACGGAAGGCTGGGGCCTTCACTGGTTCGGAATTCAATTTTACCGGTGGTCCATTTGCCTCGTGACGGAAGATGTTGTAGCCGGCGAGGTCGGCTTCGGTATCGGGCGACCATACCAGGTCCACGAATGGGGCCTGACCGACGCCGGAGAACACCGCCTGCAGTCCGGTGGGCACCGCGGGAGGAAAAATGTCGTGGGCGAAAACCGCGACTGAAGGAGTGTCGTCGCCTTCGACTTCAACCTCGGCTTTACCGGATTCCGCAATCACGGTCACGACCGTGGCGCGGTAGTCGTAATGCTTCTCCCATTCGAAACTCTGGTCCAGAAATTCGGGCAACTGGCCGGCCGGCGAAGTTCCGCAATCCGTCAAGTTCGCGTCGCTCACTTTCGTGGCCGCCTGCTTTCCCTGCTCGCGGCGATAGATGCGCAATTTGTGCTCAATCCCGTTCGATGATGCCACGGCCGGGGGACACTCCCACGAAAGCAGCACACCATCTTTTTTCACTTCGGCACGGAACTGATCAGGCGGCGGCAGAGTCGGAGCGGACGGGACTTGCACCTGGTTGGAGAGTCCGGCGCTGCGTCCGCTTTCGTTCAGGACAGATACTGCATACGTGATCTCGGCGGTGGGATTTGTTTTGCAGTTCAGACGAGAGGACATCGGTGTAATTCGCTTGAACTTTCGGAGGCAGCGCGCCGTTGCGGGTTGAACTGCCGGTGGGCAAAGGAAACTGGGTAGCAGGAATTTCAGCGGCCGGATTTTTGCAATCGGCCACAAGAACTTCCAGGCTGCGGCATATGCGGGTCACGCCCGGGTGGCGCACGGTCTGGCGGTCAGTGGTCTTGGCGGGGACGGTCCAGGCCAGGTAAACCCTGTCTCCCTTGCGTGCGGCGCGCAGGTCCGTCACCGGCTTGGCCAGCTCCAGAGCGGGCGGGATGGGAACGCCCGGATAGCCGCAGGAAACAAGCACCGCGCTGCCCAGCACGCAGACCAGAATGCACCAATTGGATCGCTTCATCGCGGGAACAAACAGGGTAACAGACGGTGCCCGGATTGCCCGGGGCGCGTTCCCCTCAGGTGATGGCGCCGTACGGTGTAATTCGAAGCCCCAAGGTCTTGTCATTCCGAAGCGCGGCATTATCGCGCGAGGAATCTGCTGTTCCACTGCCGGCAGAAAGCAGATTCCTCGCCGATAGATCTGGCTTCGGAATGACAAAGGGTGAGGTTGTTTCTTGCGCAAACCGCAGCACTACCTACAGCACTAAATCCTTGACGGCTTCGCGGAAGACGCGAGAGTGCTGATCAACATCGTCGGGATCGGTCTGGGGCGACATCAGCGCCATGTTGTGAAACGGAGTCAGAAGGATTCCGCGGTTCATGGCATACAAGTGCATGAAACGCTCGAGTTCGAAATCCATGGCATCGTGGGCCTCGGCGCCATTCCTGGGAGGCGTGGCGGAAAATTGATATTCGGCGCGGCAGCCCAGGCGGGTGACGTGCCAGGGCACACCGAAATCATTGATCGTTTTCTGCACCCCGGCGGTCCAGCGTTCGGCAGGAGGGATCATGCGCACGAATGCGTCCTTGGTGAGCACTTTCGTCAAGGTCGCCCGCATCGCGGCCAGCGACAGCGCGTTTCCCGCCAGCGTTCCACCGATGCCGCCGGTGTCGCAATCTTCCAGATTCTGGTCTTTGTTAATCGAGTGCGCAACCGCTTCGGTAAATCCGTAAGCCGCGCCCGGGACGCCACCGGCGATGGCTTTACCAAAAATAAAGAAATCAGGATCGAGATTTTCGGCGCGAGTGTAGCCACCCGGCCCGGCGCAGATGGTGTGGGTTTCATCGATGATGAGCAGCGTTCCGAATTTTTCGGTGAGCTGCCGCAACGCCTGATGGTAGCCGGGTTCGGGATGCACGATACCGACGTTGGTCATGACCGGCTCGGCCAGCACGCAGGCCACGTCGCCCGGGGCAAGCGCCTGCTCCAGCGCCGCGACGTCGTTGAACTCAACCACCTTGGTGGTGACCGCCGGATCAACCGGCGGACCGATGTTGCCGCGGCGAGCTTGCGCGACGCCATCTTTCAGAGTGATGAAACTTTCGTCCACGGTGCCGTGATAACACCAGTTAAAAACCAGAATCTTGGGACGCTTGGTAATCTGGCGCGCCAGCCGTATCGCGAAACGGTTGGCGTCAGTGGCCGTCAGCGCGAACTGCCAGAAAGGCAGGCCGAAGCGTTGCTGCAGTTCTTCGGCGACAAAGATCGCATCTTCTGTAGGCAGCATCAGTGTGATGCCGCGCTTCATCTGTTCTTCTACCGCTTTTACGGTCGCGAATGGAGAATGCCCGGTCATGGCGCCAGTGTCGCCCAGGCAGAAGTCAATGTAGCGGTGGCCGTCCACGTCGTAGAAGTGGGAACCTTGGGCCTCGCGAACAAAGGGCGGGAAAGCGCCGGCCCACTTCATCATCCAATTCATCGGCACGCCGCCCAGCAACGACTTGCCAGCGCGTTCGAACAGGGCTTTGGACTTGGGGCGCTCGTTGACAAAGCGCTGCTGCTCGCGCTGCATGAGGGACTTGAGGCGCTGCCGGTCAATGGCTGTCATGTTTGCGGACAATCATTAACCACAGAAGGACACGCAATGTGAACAGAGAAAATCGTTGGTCGCCGGCGCTCGCCCTGTGACCTCTGTGGTCGAAGCTTTACAGAATGTAGCGCGACAGGTCCTGGTCTTTCACGATGTCGGCCAGCATCTTGCGGACGTAGTCGGCGTCTACCTTGATGTGTTCGCCCTTTTTGTCCGGCGCGTCGAAGCTGATTTCATCGAGCACGCGCTCCATGATGGTGTGCAGGCGGCGGGCGCCGATGTTTTCCGTGCCTTCGTTTACGCGGAAGGCGTAGCGCGCGATTTCTTCCTGAGCCTCGCGTGTGAATTCCAGCTTCACGCCTTCGGTTTCGAGCAGGGCTATGTACTGCTTCACCAGCGAGGACTTCGGTTCCGTCAGGATGCGGATGAAGTCTTCCATGGTCAGCGATTGCAGTTCCACGCGGATGGGGAAGCGGCCCTGCAGTTCGGGAATCAGGTCGCTGGGTTTCGAAACGTGGAACGCTCCGGCGGCGATGAACAGAATGTGGTCGGTGCGCACCATGCCGTAGCGCGTGTTGACCGTGGTGCCTTCGACGATGGGCAGGATGTCGCGCTGCACGCCTTCGCGGGAGACGTCGGGACCGTGTCCGCTTTCGCGTCCGGCGATCTTGTCGATTTCGTCGAGGAAAATGATGCCGGCATCTTCCACGCGGTCGATGGCCAGGCGCGTGACCTGGTCCATATCAATCAGGCGCTGCTCTTCTTCCTGGATCAGATATTCGAAGGCCTCGTTGACCTTCATCTTCCGCTTCTTGGTGCGCTGGCCGAAGAGGTTGGGCAAGCATGTCCTTGAGATTGACGTCCATCTCTTCGACGCCCTGGTTGGAAATGATTTCGAAGGACGGGAAATTGCGTTCGCGAACGTCAATCTCTACCGTGCGGTCATCCAGCTTGCCTTCGCGCAACTGCTGGCGAAGTTTTTCGCGGGTGCGGCTTTGCGACTCGTTGCTGGGAGAAGCGGCCGTCGTACCTTCGAGCACCATGCCGCCAGTCGATCCCTTCGGCGGGGCGCGGAGTGGCAGGAGGAAGCAGAATATCCAGCAAGCGCTCTTCGGCGTTGAGCTCGGCTTTGTCGGAGACGTCTTCCAGCTTCTCTTCGCGCACCATTTCGATGGCGATCTCGACCAGGTCGCGAATCATGGATTCGACATCGCGTCCCACGTAGCCGACTTCGGTGAACTTCGACGCTTCCACTTTGAGAAAGGGCGAGTTGGCGAGCTTGGCCAGCCGGCGGGCAATTTCAGTTTTGCCCACGCCGGTCGGTCCGATCATGATGATGTTTTTGGGAATGACTTCTTCCGCCAGGTCGGGAGTAAGTTTCTGGCGGCGCATGCGATTGCGCAGGGCGATAGCGACGGCGCGCTTGGCGTCCTTCTGGCCGACGACATGCTTGTCCAACTCGGCGACGATCTCACGCGGAGTCAGTTCGTCGAGTGCGATCTGTTCTTCTTCAGCGGTAGCGGGTAGGTAGATAGCCATAAATCAGTCGTCGGTCGTCAGTCCTCAGTCGTCGGCCCAGTCATTTGCTGACGACTGACGACCGATGGCTGACGACTACTAGAGTTCCTCAATCGTTACCTTGTCATTAGTATAGATGCACATTTTGCCCGCAATCTTCATTGCTTCTTCGGCGATCTGGCGGGCGGTCAACTGGGTGTGCTCGGCCAGCGCCTGGGCGGCTGCCTGGGCATACGGACCGCCGCTGCCGATGGCGGCGATGCCGCCGTCGGGCTCGATTACGTCGCCCTGGCCGCTCAGCAGGAAAGTCTGTTCCTTGTCGGAGACCAGCAGCAGGGCCTCGAGATGGCGCAGGAATTTGTCGGTACGCCAGTCTTTGGCCAGCTCGACTGCGCCGCGTCCCAGGTTGCCGTGGTATTGCTCCAGCTTCGATTCGAAACGGCTGAACAAGGTGAAAGCGTCGGCTGTTGAGCCGGCGAATCCTGCCAGGATTTTGTCCTGATAGAGACGGCGAATCTTCTTGGCGGAGTGTTTGATGACGCCTTCGCCAAGCGTGACCTGGCCGTCTCCGGCCATGACAACGGTGCCGTTGCGGCGGACGCTAAGAACTGTGGTGGAACGAATCAGACGGGTCGTAGGCATGAGCGCAAACCTTGATTATAGCAGCTTGAATGTGGGCGCGAGCGCCCCGCTCGTGCGGTAGTGGCAATCAAAGTGTCCGCGAATAACAGTGCGGACCGAGACTGCAGGAATGACTGACGCACGAGCGTGGGCGCTCGCGCCTACATTCAGCCATCACTGCAGCGCGATAAGCGGCACGGCCAGCAGGGCGGCGAAGATGCCCACCGTTTTCCAGCGGGTGAAGTGTTCGTGCAGAACGACTCGTGCCAGCAGTACCGTGATTACCGGATAAAGCGAGCTCAGAACGACCGCCGTGTCCAGGCGGCCGGTCTGTTCGGCGCGGATGAAGAGAGCCGTGCCGCTGACGTCGAGACATCCGGCGAAGAGTGCGAGGGCGGCGTTGGCCGGCTGCAAACTGCCGCGGCCTCGTCGAAACAAAACAATGGCGGCCACGATCACGAGAGACGCGAAGCGTGAATGCACCGCCGACCACAAAGCGGAACTGTCACCGGCGCGATCGATGCAGATGAAGAACCCGGCAAATCCGACTCCGGCAAGGGCGGCCATCGAAATGCCGGCGTAGTTCCGGGCCGAGCCTTCGGGGCGGGAGATCAGCCAGATGCCGATGCCGGCGAGGAGGAAGCCAGCGATGGACAACGCTCCCGGCAGCCCCTGCGTAATCATGGCGAACGCGGCTGGGATGGCGGCGCCGAGAACCGCCGCGACCGGAGCAGTGATGCCCATATCGCCACTGGCGAGGGTGCGATAAAAAATCGCTAACGCCGTCCCGCCCAGCGCGCCCGCGAGCAGCGCCCAGTTTCGGCTCGACGCCGAAGGATAGGAAGCGTGGGTGAGCAACGCGAGCGAGAGCATGAGAACGAAACCGCCGGCATGCGACAACAGGGTGACGATAAAGGCGTCGGAGCGTTTCGAGGCGTAGCCACCCGTGAAGTCGCTGGTGCCCCAGCACAGCACCGCCGCCAGGCTGAAGCCGATGGGAACAAGTTGTTCGGCCGAGACCAATCTAAATTTCTCCTAATGCTTTTCGTCCGGAGGACGAGAGTAGCACGCGATAAGATGTCGTGGGTCTATGTAGGCGCGAGCGTCGCGCTCGTGCGGCGATACCACCAGCCACGTGGGGACAGCCGCCTTCGGCTGCCTGCGGAGCAATCCTCCGCTGTTTGGTTTCGGCAAAACCCTGTCGAGCTTCGCTCGACTGGGCAGTGCGGACACCTGCCCCTACGTGGTTCGTGGTGGTCCCTGCACGAGCCGGCGCTCGCGCCTACATTACTGAACGGAGCAAGAATGTCCGCAGCGTTAGTTCTGGGATTGGTCGGCGGTCTGCTGGTGGTGGCCTTTATGGCCAACCGCGTGTTTGGGCTGACTCGAATCCCCGATGTGCTGGTGCTGATGATGCTGGGCGTTCTGCTCGGCCCCGTGCTGGGCCTGGTGCAGGCTGCCTCGCTGGCGAAGACGACGAATCTGCTCGGAACGCTGGCCATCATTCTTGTTTTGTTCGAAGGCGGACTAGAGCTCAATCTTCGCGACACGCTGAAACACTTTCCCGGAAGTTTTCTGCTCGCCACCCTGGCCTACGTTTTCAGCACGGCGCTAGTCGCTGTCATCGTCACCAAGGGTCTTGGGTTGCCGTGGACCGACGGGTTGCTGGTGGGAGCCGTGCTGGGTTGCACCAGCAGCACGGTGGTGCTGCCGGTCCTGCAGCAACTGCAAGCCGAGGAGCCAGTCCGCGTCACACTGATGCTCGAAGCCTCATGGGGAGATGTGCTGGCGGTGCTGACCGTGGGGCTGCTGTTGAGCCTGCGCAGCCAGGGTGGCGCGGTCGCACAAGGATTGGCGCATGGATTGTTTAACCAGGTTGGGATCGCGCTGCTGTTTACCGTCCCGGCAGGAATTCTGTGGTCGCGCTTGTTACATGTGCTGTCCGAACAGCGCTTCTGGCAGGTGCTGACTTTCTCGATTGTCCTGGTGCTTTATGCGGGGATGGAAGCGCTCGGCGCGAACGGGTTGATCGCGGTGTTGGGCTTCGGTTTGACGCTGTCGAATTTTCCCGGAGTTGATCCTGGCCTGGGATTGGCGCTGCCAGTAAGCAGGATGGCGGAATCGCAGCAGGCGCTGCTGACGTTCCACTCCGAACTCGCATTTCTGGTGCGTACTTTCTTTTTCGTGATGATCGGCGCGATCGCGCAACTGGGAATTTTCCGCGAGCATCCGCTGCTGATGGCGGGAACACTGGGATCCTTGTTTCTGGCACGCTGGCTCGCTATCCGTTCCAGCCGATGGGCGTGGCGGGGAATTGCGGAACATAACCAGGAGTTGATCTTCTGGGTGTTGCCCAGAGGATTGATCACGGTGGTGTTGGCCATCGAAGTAGCGGAGGCGCGAGGGAGCGGGCTGGCCTTCGTCCCCGGACTGGCGTTCGCCGTAATTCTTATAACCAATGCGCTGTTGGTGCTGGCCAGCTTCCGGGTGCGGCGATCGGCGGTTGTCCGTTCGACCGTGCCCGCTGCCGAACCGTCAGCGGACGTGCCAATGCCCATTGCTCCGGCCCATCCTCGTCGGCGCTGGGTGCTGAATGCGGTGATGCTGTTTCTTCTGGCAGTGGGCGGGCTGGTGATGTGGTATGGAAACCATCCCGAACAAGTGCAGCCGCAGGGAGCGGTGCAGTGGATGAAATCGCATCTGCATCGTGGGAATTAGGTTCGTGTTGTGTGGTCGCGGGCGACTCGCCCGCGAGATTTGAGCCGAAAGTCAAAAGCCGCGGGCGAGTCGCCCGCGACCACACAAGTACCAACCCACATAGGCATCAACCCAAATTGACTTGCTGAAGGCATGCAGCCTAACATTGCCGCTCTCAGATGATCGGCAAAACCATATCGCATTACCGTATCGTCCAGAAACTGGGCGGCGGCGGTATGGGTGTGGTGTATGAGGCGGAAGATTTGCGCCTCGGCCGGCGTGTGGCCCTGAAATTTCTGCCCGACGAACTGGCGCAGGACCCGCAGGCGCTCGAGCGCTTCCGGCGCGAGGCGCGGGCGGCGTCTGCGCTCAACCATCCCAACATCTGCACCATCTACGACATTGGCGAAGACGAAAACCGCCAGTACATCGTGATGGAGTATCTCGACGGGACGACGCTGAAGTATCGCATCGAAGGCAAGCCGCTTGTCGGTCGAGCAGTTGGTGGACTTCGGGGCGCAGATTGCCGACGCGCTCGATGTGGCGCACACCGCCGGCATTGTCCATCGCGATCTGAAGCCGGCGAATCTGTTTCTCACCAAGCGTGGACAAGCCAAGATTCTCGATTTCGGATTGGCCAAAGTTTCGGGACGGCCAACGCCGGAGCTGGAGCCGGTCGGGCGCGTCGTTTGCGACCGCCGCCGTGGATGCGGCGCACCTCACCAGCCCCGGCAGCACGGTGGGCACCGTGGCGTACATGTCTCCGGAGCAGGCGCGGGGCGAGGAACTCGACACCCGCACCGATCTTTTCTCCTTCGGCGCAGTCCTCTACGAAATGTCCACCGGGCGCCAGCCCTTCATCGGAAACACCTCGGCGGTGATCTTTGACGCCATCCTGAATCGCGCGCCTACCGCGCCGGTGCGGCTGAATCCTTCTTTGCCGTCGGAGCTGGAACGCATCATCAATAAAGCTCTGGAGAAAGACCGCGACCTGCGCTACCAGGTGGCGTCAGAGATGCGCGGCGACTTGAAGCGGCTGAAGCGCGAGATTGACTCGGGCCGAAGTTCGTCGGTGAGCGTGGCCACTCCGGTGGACTCGACGCCTTCGGGATCCGCGGTTGGCGCGCCGCCGTCCTCGGCTTCGACGGTAGCGCCCGCGTCAGCGATCTCCGGGCCGGCTTCGGCTCCGGCTGTTTTGACTCCGGCACCCGCGGGACGAAAGATGCTGGTACATCGCGGCGGCGGCGCTGGTCGTGGCGGCCCTCGCCATCGGCGGATTTTTCTATAAGCGCAGTACGCGCACTCTGACGGAAAAAGATTCCATTCTGCTGACCGACTTCGTCAACACCACCGGCGATGCCGTATTCGATGGGACCCTCAAACAGGCGTTGGCGGTGCAACTCGAGCAGTCGCCATACCTGAATGTGTTTCCCCAGGAGCGGGTGCGGGACACGCTTAAGTTCATGGGACGCTCGCCCGACGAGCGGGTCACGCCCGACCTGGCGCGGGATATTTGCCAGCGCGAAGGCATCAAGGCGGTGATGAACGGCACCATCAGCAACATCGGCACTCAATACGTGGTGGATGTGAACGCCGTGAACTGCCTGACCGGCGACAGCCTGGCGCACGAACAGATATCGGCGGACAAGAAAGAGCAAGTGCTGGGAGCTGTGGGCAAAGCAGCATCGAGTTTGCGCGGCAAGCTGGGCGAATCGTTGGCATCGGTACAGAAATTCGATGCGCCCATTGAAGAAGCCACCACATCTTCGCTGGAGGCGCTCAAGGCATTCAGCCTGGGCGAGGCGGAACGGGACAAGGGAGACGAGTTCGGTTCAATTCCTTTTTATAAGCGCGCGATCGAGCTGGATCCCAACTTCGCCGTCGCCTACGCCCGGGTGGGGCAGGTATATGCGAATAACGGACAAGAAGAGCTCGCGGTCGAAAATACCAAACAGGCGTTCGAGCGGCGCGATCGTACCAGCGAACTGGAAAAGCTGTACATCACGACCCACTACTATGACATCGTCACCGGAGAACTAGACAAGTCAATTGAGGCCTACGAACTCTGGCGGCGGACCTATCCACGGGATTGGATTCCCACCAACAATCTGGCAGCTTTTTACGGGCAGATCGGAAAGCACCAGGAATCCCTGGATCGCGCCCTGGAAACCATGCGCCTGGCTCCCAACGCGGCCCTAAGTTACCAGGTTCTCGGCAGAGCTTACTTCGCGCTTGGGCGCGTCGCGGAGGCCAAGGCGATCCGCCTTAGACAGATCGATCTCAAACTCGACAGCACTGGCGACCATCGAGCTTTGTACGGCCTCGCTTTTTTCGAGGGCGATGGATCCGGTATGCAACGTCAACTGGACTGGGCGAAGGGCAAGCCCGATGAGTTCCTCTTGCTCGAAGCCAGCGCTGAAGTCGCGGCGTACTCCGGCCAAATGCAGAAATCGCGCGGACTCTACCGGCAGGCGATTGAGAGTGCTCAACGTGGGAAATTCGTAGAAAGTGTCGGCGCCATCACCGCTCGTTCCGCGATTGGGGAAGCGCGGGTTGGAAACACTGGCGCAGGCACGTCAGCAGGCACTCGCGGCGCTGGCCATGGACCGAAGCCGGGAAACTCTGCCCTTTGCCGGTATTGCCCTGGCCATGGCGGGAGATGTCACTCAAGCGAATGCCGTGGCCGACGAGCTGAGCAAGCGATTCCCTTTGGACACAGAAGTCCACAACATCTGGCTGCCAGCTATTCGTGCCGAGATCGAGCTCGGTCGCGGTAATCCAGCCAAAGCGGTTGAATTGCTGCAGCCAGCCACTCCGTACGAACTTGGTTGGGATGCGCGGCTGCTGCCGATTTACACTCGCGGTCAGGCGTATCTCAAGGCGAAGCAGGGCCGGGAAGCGGCGGCCGAATTTCAAAAGCTTCTGGACCATCGCCAGATTGGTTTCACCTCGGCAATTTGCTCCATCGCTCACCTGCAGCTGGGGCGTGCCCGCGTCCTTGGCTGGTGACAATGGCGGGGCCCGCACGGCCTATCAGGATTTCTTCGCGCTGTGGAAAGATGCCGACCCGGATGTTCCCATCCTGAAAGAAGCCAAAGCCGAGTACGCCAAGCTGCAGCAGTAAATGTGTGGCCGCGAGCGACCCGCCCGTGCGGAGATCATCACCGGCCACGTAGGGGCAGGTGTCCTCGGCTGTCCGGCGGAGCGAAGCTCCGCTGTTGTTCTTCTGCGGAACAAACAGCTGTCGAGCTGCGCTCGACTGGGCGGACTAGGGCGTCCGCCCCTACGTGGTTCGTGGCGATCCCTGCACGAGCGGGGGCGCTCGCGCCTACATGTCTTTGATGTGGGTGGCGATGTACCACTTGTTGCCGAAGGGATCGGTTACGCCGCCGCTGCGGTCGCCGTAAGGATGATCTTGCGGTTCGGAGATTGACGTCGCTCCCGCGCTGCCAGAGCGCGCTTGTACAGTGCGTCGCAATCTTCCACGTAGAGATAGAACATCGTCGGCATGGGTTGATACGGGCCGTGGGCGTCGCCCATCTCCATGTGCGCATTGCCGATTTTCACCGTGGCATGATGGATCACGCCGTCGGGCGTCGCGTGCCGGCCGAGTTCCTCGGCTCCGAAAGCGCGCTTGATGAAATTTGAGCACGGGCTCGGCGCGCAGAGGATGCAGATACGGTTGCAGCGTGGGCGCACCTTCCCACCTGTAGCTTGCTCCCTTGTAGGTCGCGATGTACCAGAAGTTCCCGGCAGCATCTTTTACTGTTCGCGGAACGCTCTCCATATACCTGGTCGGCCGGCTTGCTCGATGGAAGTGGCTCCGGCTTCCAGGGCGCGAGCGTACGTCGCATCGCAATCGGGAACGTACATGTGGAATGCGCTGGGCATCGGCGTGCCGCGCCACTTCATGCCGGCGCCTCCGCCGCCCACCATCAGCATCGAATCGCCGATCCTCACTTCAGCGTGCAGGCCACCTTCAGCAGCCCGGTCCGGTGCGGAAAGTTTCTTCCGCGCCGAACGTCTTGGTCATGAAGTTAATCAAGCCGTCGGCATCCTGCGCCACCAGGTATGTGGTCAAAGTGGTGTAACCCTTCGGCACCGGGTCAACCGCCGGCTTCTTCTTTTCCTCCGCCCATCATCGCCCGGAAGCGGCGGTGCATTTCCTCGAGCGACATTTCTTCCTTTACCGTGGACACATTCCAGGTGTATCCGAAGGGATCGAGCAAGATTTGCATCGCGACGTCCGTAGAACTGGTCCGTGATCTCGCCCTGCAGCTTGGCGCCGGCAGCGACAGCGTGTTCGACGAAGGCGTCCACGTCGGGAACCTGCATCGTCATGCTACCGGCCGAACTGCCGGTGGTCTCCGGACTGTAGCGTCCGCCCTCAGGCCACTCTTCGCCAGCATGATGACCGAGTCTCCGATCATGATCTCGGCGTGGCGCGATTCCCTTTCCATTCTCGAAGCGGAAAGTCTCTCTCGCTCCGAAAGCATTCTTGTAAAACTCAATCGCTTTCGCGACGTCCCTGAAAGCTCAGCGGGGAGAACGCGACGATTCGAACAGAAGCAACAGTTTCAGTCGTGGTTGCCATGGATGATTTCCTTTGCAAATCAGATTTGAGTCGGGCCTTGAAATCTTCGCGCGGAAGCTGGCGCAGCTCGGCGGCGATGTGCAGCAGCGGCAACAGCTCCGGATCCGCGGTATGCAACGGTGACAACCGGCGCAGCCAGAAGCTGGGTGACCGCCTCGTCGAGCTGGTCGATCAGTTTGCGATTCGGCAGCTTGCCGTTGGGCAGAGAGCGCTTAGGCATTGGCACCCTCCATGCGGGCACGCAGGTTCTGCAAGGCACGGAACTGCAGCTGTTTTACTGCGCCTTCGGTGCGTCCCAGGGCTTGCGCGATTTCACGAATACTTTTCTCCTCGGCGAAGCGCATGGCGATCACGCGGCGTTGATCTTTCGGAAGCTGGTCCACCAGGCCAAAGAGTCGCGCGCACTGATCGGATTCCTCCAGCTTGGGCCGCTTGTCCAGGTCGGGCAGATCAGGAAGCTCCTGGCCGGTGACCTCTTTCCCTCCGCGCTTTGACCGGTCGACAATCATGTTGGCAGCAATCCGCAGCAGCCATCCGGCAAAGGGCACGCCGCGCCATTCGAAAGTGTGAATGCTGGCCAGCGCCTTGTGGAACACATCCGAGGTCAGGTCCTGGGCTGCATCACGATCGCCGACGCGCCTGGCGATGTATCCGTACACCCGCGCGAAATTCAGTTCGTACAGTTCGGCAAAGCGGCTGGGGTCTTTTTTCGCGGCCTCAACCAGCAGACGGTCGTCTCCCTGAGGTAAGCCGGACGCTTCCCCTTGGGCCTTTTTCGCTGCCGGTCGTCTGACGGCCATCGTGCCTCTAACTATATAAACTTTGGCGGAGGGAAAAGGTTACGGGGGAAAATTTCATATCCGGTGTAATTGTGTGAAAACCCCAAAGAATTGTCATTCCGAAGCGCGGCTTTGTCGCGCGAGGAATCTGCTGTTTCGCTGCCGGCAGAAAGCAGATTCCTCGCCGATAAAGCCTGGCTTCGGAATGACAAGGCGGTGGCTTAGCCATCTCCCCATTTTCATCACTCTTGTAGACTTGAATGTTCTTTGTGACAAACCTTCAACAGCTGCGCGTTTACGCCATCTCTCATTCGCTCTTTCATCCGGGCACGCTGAAAGCGGCCATCCAGCGCATGGGTTTTGTTCAGGCTGATCCCATTCGCTCGCCTGCGCGGGCCCAGGATTTAATTCTTCGTCACCGGGTGGAAAACTACAAAGCGGGAGACCTCGAGCGCCACTACCGATCGCTGGATATCGAAGAGGATTATCTGTACGCCTACGGATTCCTGTCTCGTGACCTCTGGCAACTGCTCCATCCGAGGGCGGCGACCCGCCTGGCTAAGCTGGATCAAAAGGTTCTGGAACTGGTCCGCGCCGTCGGGGCCATGCACTCGGGCCATCCCGAGGCGAGTTTCGGAGGCAAGCGGGTCATCAATGCCTGGGGCGGCTACTCGAAGGCCACCAAGCAAGCATTGGAACGACTGCACTACGGCGGATTTCTTCGCATTGCTCATCGGCAAAAAGGAATACGGGTATATGAGGCGGTGCCGACCGTCGCCAGGTCGCTGTCGCCGGATGAGCGGCTGCAAGGGTTGGTGATGGCGGTCGTAAACATCCTGGCGCCGGTGCCGGAGAAAACTCTGCACTCGATTGCGAGTTATCTCCGGCGACCGATCGCAAGAGCGCCAAATCATCGAAAGACGATTCAGAACTTGATCAGCGCCGGCAAACTGGAACGGCAAGTCATCGACGGGTCTCGGCTATCTCTGGCCGGCAGGGACAGTAGTTTCCGAGCCGCCGCCACGCCGCGTGCGCTTCCTGGCTCCCTTCGATCCGGTGGTGTGGGACCGCCGGCGATTTGAGCATCTTTGGGGCTGGCCTTACCGGTTTGAAGCCTATACGCCTTTGGCAAAGCGTGTCCGCGGCTACTATGCGATGCCGCTGTTGTGGTGCGATCGGGTAATCGGATGGGCAAACGCAGGGATGGTTGCGGGAAAAGTTGGCCGTAAAGATCGGCTTTGTTGGAAAGCGACCTGCAGGTCAGGAATTCAAACAGGAACTGGAAGCTGAGATCGCACGGCTGGAGACATTTCTCGATCGCAAAGGGTCACCACGGGCCACGTAGGGGCGATGTCCTCGTCCGCCCAGCGGAGCGAAGCTCCGCTATTCGTGCGGCGCACAAACCTGTCGAGCTTCGCTCGACTGGGCAGATGAGGACGTCTGCCCCTACGTGGTTCGTGCCGATTTGAGGGCGTCCCGCGTGATAGAATTTGCACACTTAAGTGTTCTTGCGAGGCCCAGGTTTGATTGAACTCGCACCCTCGATTTTAGCGGCTGACTTCGCCCATCTGGCGGACCAGGTCCGTTCCGCGGCAGCAGGCGGCGGCACAGTTGTCCATGTGGATGTTATGGACGGCCATTTTGTCCCTAACCTCACCCTGGGACCGCCGCTGGTGAAGTCGCTGCGCAAAGCTACCGAGTTGCCGCTCGATTGCCACCTGATGATCGAGAATCCGGACCAGTTCATTCCGGAGTTTGCCGAGGCCGGGGCCAACTGGATGTCGGTGCACCAGGAAGCCTGCCCGCACCTGAACCGCACCCTGCATCTGATCAAGGACCACGGTTGCCTGGCGGGGGTAGTCATCAATCCGGCAACGCCGGTGGAAACCCTGACCGAAGTGCTCGATCTGGTGGACTATATACTCGTGATGTCGGTGAACCCGGGGTTTGGAGGCCAGAAATTTATCCCCGGGGCGGTCCACAAGATTCGCCGGCTGGCCGACCTGAGGGCGCAGCGTGGATTTGGCTATCGTATTGAAGTAGATGGGGGTATTGACCTCAGCACCGTGGCCCTGGTGGTGCGCGCTGGCGCCGAAATTCTGGTGGCAGGCAACGCCGTCTTCGGTAAAGGCGATCCAACCGTAAACGCGCAAGAGATGTTGAAGACTGCAGTGGAGGCCACACTGCAGAAAGTCTAGAAGTCAGTCGTCAGTCGTCAGTCTTCAGTCGTCAGCGAATCCTAGGCTTTCTGGCCGACGACTGAAGACCGATGACTGACGACTGCCCCGAGGTTCTCTATGTCACGTCGTATTCCGGTCATTCTTCTGCTGGGCGTGCTGGCGTTTGCCGTCGGCTGCACCAACAAGAAGGTCAATAATCCGCTGGCGAATGTGGGCTCGAAGCAGCCCGACAAGGTCCTGTTTGACCGGGCCATGGACGCCATGAAGCACAATCGCTTCGACGTGGCGCGGATCACCCTGCAGACCCTGATCAACACCTATCCTGACTCGGAATTCATTGCCCGCGCCAAACTGGCAGTGGCTGACTCCTGGTACGCCGAGGGTGACGGCGACTTCGTTGACTCAGGCCGAAATCGAGTACAAGGACTTTGAGACCTTCTTTCCCAACATGCCGGAGGCGGCAGAAGCGCAGCTGAAGATCGCCAACATTCACTATCAGGAAATGGAAAAGCCGGACCGCGACTACACCCATGCCATGCGGGCCGAAGAAGAATACCGCCAGCTGATCCTGCAATATCCCGACAACAAGAAAGTGGTGGAAGAGGGCAAGAAGCGCCTGATGGAAGTTCAGGAAGTCATCGCGGAACGCGAGTACCGCGTGGGACGCTTCTATTTTCTGCGCCAGTCGTATCCCGCGGCCATCGCGCGGCTGCGCTCTCTGATGGACAAGTATCCCCTGTACAGCAAAGCCGATGAGGCCCTGTTCCTTCTGGGCCAGGCCTACGAATCTGAAATCGCCATCGTGCGGTCAAGGCCGGGCAGGGAGACTGACAAGGCCCGCATCATCGAAGAATTTACCAAGAATGCGTCGGATGCCTACTCCCGGATTCTCACCCGCTATCCTCTGATGGATCGTCGCGTGGATGCCAAGGCGCGGCTGGAGGCTTTGCACCAGCCGATCCCGCAGCCGACCAAGGCGGCGCTGGCTCAGAACAAAGCAGAAGAAGAGAGCCGTCAGGAAGCCAGCACCGTCTCCAAGGTGATGGGGACTTTCAACAAGCGCCCGGACACCGCCCAGGCGGCGAGAGTCGGCGAGCCTACTCTGGTGGACCCGGAAGTGGTCAGCGCCACGGCAGTGGTACAGGAAGCAACACGCGCCATGATGGGCACCCCGGCGCGCCGGAGACAAGGGTTCGGTTGCGATCGAAACCCTGGGCACCGGCGGACCCCCGCAAGGCCGACCAGCCTGCACCGCGTTCAGATACGCCTGCGCCTGAAACTGCAGTCACGCCGGCAGACAATCCGACAGCACCCGCGGCAGATCCCAACGAGCTGAAGCCGAACACGGCTGCGGCCGATCCGAACGAACTCAAGCCCAACGTTGACAATGCCGCGCAGCCCGCTGCACTACCAACGCAGGTAAACGAAATTGAGCCGGCGGCGAACGCGCCGGGCAAAACCGCCGACACAGGCTCAGCAGACCGCCGACGATAAGGAGATCGAGGACGCCATGTCTTCGAGCAAGCACAAGAAAAAGAAGGGCCTGCGGAAGGTCGTACCGTTCTAGCTCTGTCGCAGGTAACCTCGGCCTGGCAGCACTCAGCGCGTCCCGCATATCGCAAGCTGGGGCCGCTGCACCCCACTCGTCTCTGACCAGTGGTAACGTGCTTACTCTCTTCTTGTCATTGACTTACGATCCGGCACCAATTAACTTCAGGCTGTCTCCCCCTCATCAGAGGACATCCCTTTGGCGCGAAGAATACTGCTTGCCGACGACAGCGTAACCGCCCAGAACATGGGGCGGCGCATCCTGGCGGATGCCGGTTACGAAGTCGTCACCGTCAATAACGGCTCGGCAGCGCTCAAGAAAATTGCGGAAAACAAGCCGGACATAATCGTGCTGGATGTCTACATGCCGGGCTACGGCGGCCTGGAAGTTTGCCAGCGGGTCAAGCAGTCTCCCGATACGGCGCGAATTCCGGTGCTGCTGACCGTCGGCAAACTGGAGCCGTTCAAACCTGAAGAAGCGCGGCGCGTCGGCGCAGATGCCTTCATCATCAAGCCCTTTGAAGCGACCGAACTGCTCACAGCGCTTACCAAGCTCGAAGACAAGATCGTCGCCGGACCGCAGCCGCAGAAGTCCGGCCGTTTCGCCCGGGCGCTGGCGGCGGTGGAACAATCCGGCGGTGAACGATTCGGCGATAAGGAAACTGGCTGGAAAAATCGCCTCACCATTCCTGGCTCCAAATGCCAAGCCCGCGCAGGAAACAGAAGCGCCGGAAACCTCGGCCGGCCCCGCTCGCGATTTTGATCGCAGCGAAGCCAGCTCCGCCGGTAGAAGCGAAGCAGGAATTTGAGCGTCCGATTCCGGCGGGCCTGCCGGCTGACATCACGCCGGAAGAAATCGCCGCCATCACCGCCGCAGCAGCATCGTTCGACGGCACAGCAGGACATCCCACTGTAATCCCAGAAGGATCCGCATCGGAATCCGCAGCGACGATGCAGGCAGCATCCGCGGAGACCACGGCGGTCCCGTCAGCTGAACCCGAAGTTCCCGCAGCTACGTTGGCGTCCGTGCCGGAACCGGAACCAGCCGCTCCCGTGGAAGTCGCCGCCGAGGCAGCGCCTGCAGCGCCGGAAGCCGTTGCCGAAGCAATCGCAAGCAGCGAAGCTGTGCCTGCGCAGGAGCAGGCTGTCGCACCCGAATTGCCCGCGCCAGTCGAGGAAGCAGTTTGGGTGCCTCCAACAATATCTGCGCCACAAGTTCTCCTGCCGCAGAACAATCGTCCCAGGGTGATGACGAAGTCATGGCTGCGATCGCTTCTTTGGCGCCTTCAAACGGCCACGGCGGCGAGAGCGTGCCGGCATCGGGAGCGAACGGAATCGAGTCAGGTTCCCGTCGCTGCTGGTTTCGGCAGTTGCCACCGAAGCCGCGGCCACCGGTGCGCGATGGATTGCCGAATCGGTTGCAGTGGCGCTGGAAGAGTCTGCGCCTACGCTGGAACAAGAGATGGAACTGGCGGCAGCAGCCCAGGTTGCCGCCGAAGCCGCTCGCAACGAAGCTGCTGCGGCGGCGGTTGAAGTTCAAGCTGCACCTCCAGCGGTCGAAGCCGCAGAAACCGACAGTTGCCGCGGAAGTGAGCGTCGCAGAGGCCGTCGCCAGCGCGGAACCGGCCCCGGCTCCGAGTGTTGCCGCCGAAAGCATAGCTGCCGAGAGCGTTTCTACGGAGAGCGTTGTCTGCGGAGAGCAATGTTGCGGAAAGTGCTGTTGCCGAAAGCGCTGTTACAAGCAGCGCTTCCGAGAATCAAGTTCCTGAGAGCGTCGCCACAGAGTCGGCGCCGGTTCAGACAAGCGAGCCAGCCGCGTCGAAAGAAGAACCGGCATTCGCAGCTGCCGCGGCTGCAGGCGCCGGTGCGGAGGGCGTCTCCACGGTGGACGCAGTATCTTCGACAACCGTTTCGCCGGAGATATCAGAGACCGCGGCTGTCGCACATGTAGAAGTCACGCCGCAGCGAGAAGCCGAACTGGCTGCCGCCTGGCAAAACTGGAAGCAGATTCGGGAATCGTTCGTCAGCGCGGAGCCTTCAGCGCCAGTAGCAGAAGCGCCGGTCGCCGAAGCAATTACGGCCCGGGAAGAAGTGGCCGCTCCCGCCGAGGAAGAAGACGGAAACAGAGACGGAGGCCGCAGAGCTTGAAGTAGCCAGTGAGGCTCCGGGCGAATCCACCGCAATTGCGAGCATCGTGGATACCATGCTGGCTGAACTAAGGCCCAAGCTCGTGGCAGAGATTGCCAAGAAGATGAATTCGGAAAAGAAAGAAAAAGAAAAGAAGAAGAAAAAGTAAGACCCGCCCGCGGTTATCAGCTCACAATTCACCACGAACCACGTAGGGACGGACGCCCTCGTCCGCCCAGCGGAGCGAAGCTCCGCTATTGTGATTCGCGTTAGCTTTCAACCGTCAGCTCAAAAACCCTGTCATCCCGACCGGAGCGTAGCGTAGCGAAATGGAGGGACCTTGTGTTTCAGCCTAATTCCTCCAGCGTGGTCGGAGAAATTTACGCGCGCAAAATCATGACTTCAGTGGATTTGATCAGGGCAGCGGCGACCTGTCCCTTTTCCAGCCGCAATTCGCGGACGGCATCGGCCGTAATCACGGAGGTGATTTGCTGGCCGCCGATCGACAGCGTGACCTGGGCCATGATGCCATCCACCTTGATGTCAACGATGCGCCCGATCAATTGATTGCGCGCGCTGATTCTTCGAAACTGGGCGCGACGCTGAGGCAATGGCATGCGTTTTTCGGCAAAGTGAAGGTGCTTGTCCAATTCACTTTCAGGAATACGATGATGTCCGCCTTGAGTTTTTACGGTCCGGATCTTTCGCGTGTGGATCCAGCGCTTCAGCGTGGAATAACTGATGCCGAGCACTTTGGCGGCGTCGCGAAGTTGCACTAGCTTGGTATGGTCACTCAAGAGTCGTTCCTCAGGCGGAGCCTGCCTTATCGCGTCCATCATAGACGCTTTGCGGCTTCAGCGAGAATCACAACGTATACGGGGCTGCACGCTGAATCCTCCGGTTCTGCTGCTATAATCGCGTTCGATTCGCGCTGGCGCACGCCGGTTGCTGGGGACTTGATGCGAACGAAATCCAGTTTCATCGCAATTCTGCTATTGATCTCTCTGGTGGTTTCCCCGGACTTCGGTCCCTTTCTCGCGGCACAAACTGCGCCACCCACTCCGCAAGAGTTGGACCAGTTGCTGGCGCCGGTAGCGCTCTATCCGGATTCCCTGCTCGCCCAGATCACGACAGCCTCGACGAATCCGCAGGAGATTCTGGATGTCGACAATTGGCTGCAGGACAATCAGGGACTGACCGGAACGGCACTCACCGATGCGGCGCAGCAACAAGGATTCGATCCCGCGTTCATCGCGCTGGTGAATTTTCCGCAAGTGCTGGAGATGATGGCGCAACACGTGGACGACTATGCCGCCATCGGTCAGGCATTTACGGCCGACCAGGCAGCAGTTTCCGCTTCCGTGCAGCGGCTTCGCGCTCAGGCCTACGCGGCGGGTACGCTGCGCAGCACTCCGCAGCAGCAAGTGGTGGTGCAACAACCCGCGGGTCAGACGGTCTATGTAATTCAGCCCGCCACTCCGCAGGTAGTTTATGTTCCGCGATACGACCCCGCGGTGGTTTACGTCAGGCCTAGTTCGGACGCGGTGGTAATGGCGTCGCTGATCAGTTTCGGCGTGGGCATCGGAATCGGTGCGTTGCTGGTGGACAACCGGCCGTGGGGATGGGGCGGCTGGGGATGGAATTGGGGCTCGCGCCGCGTCTATTACAACCACGTCGTCTGGGGTGGCTGGTCAAGTCCGTATCGGCCGGCGCGTCCCTGGTATCGACCGCGGCCGATCGTGTGGTCCAACCGTCCGGGCTATGGCGGCGACTGGCGGTATCGTCCGCCAAACTATCGTCCGCCCCATGCTCCCTATA
Source organism: Terriglobia bacterium (assembly GCA_963812835.1). Lineage (GTDB taxonomy): Bacteria > Acidobacteriota > Terriglobia > Terriglobales > Acidobacteriaceae > JAIQFF01. The sequence continues at coordinate 636,238 of CAWEWN010000002.1, read as the reverse complement.
ACCGCCCGGGCTACAATCGTCCGCCTTACGGGCCGGGTAACCGGCCAGGCTATAACCCGGGAAATCGTCCCGGTGGCTATCGGCCGCCAAACCAGGGATACAGACCGGGCACACCAGGCCGGCCAGCAGCGCAACCGGTTCGACCGAATCGCCCACCGCAGCAGCCGAGGCCGGATCGTCCAAATCAGGGCCGACCTAATCAGGGTCGACCTATGCAACCCGGCCAAACGCGGCCTGCGGCCCAGCCAAGGCCTGAGGGTCCCAGGCGTCCACAGGCGCAACCCAGGGAGCGTCAGCAATCACGGCCAGAATCCAGACCGCAAGAACGTCAACACGAAGAGAGGCACTAGCGGAAGAAGTTTTCGAGGGACAAGGCCCTGCTCCACCCAAGACCTCATCCTCCGGTCTTGGGTGGAGCAAAAGCTCTAGCGAAGCGACTGCAGGTTGAGGATCAGCGACAGGACATTGCCCAGAACGCCGTACGAGCCGTTCGAATAGTATCCATATTGATATCTGTCGTTGTAGCCATCCTCATAGCCCCGCTGGAAACCTTCGCGGAAATAGTATCTGGTAGTCTTCGGCATCCACGTAGTAACCGTTGTAGCCATAGTTCGCGTCCTGATAAGCGTAGCTGTCGCGATAGTCGGGACGCCAGTTGTCCTCACGATCGGCCTGCTCCGGCGCGGAAGCCCTCCTCGTAGCCGGAATTCACCGCTTGCCTTAACAAATCTGCGCCGTACTGGTTGGTCTCGTAGTATGCGCCGCCGCGATTGTAGCGATAAATGGGCGCGGTGTAGAAGTAAGGATCGTTGTTGTAATCGTGACGTTCGTCGCGCAGACGCCTGTCCTGTTCGCGCAGGCGCTCGAGGTACTGCTCCTGAAACCGGTACTGCGCCATGCGCCGCTGCTGTTGCAAGTATGCCGTCTGCTGCTGCAGGCGACGCTGCTGCTCATCCAGGCGCTGGCGATACTGCACCATGCGCTGTTGCTGCTGCTGGATCAATTGCTGCTGACGCTGCTGTGAAAGCCGCTCCTGCTGCGCGTGCTGCTGTTGTTGCTGCTGCCATTGCTGCTGGGCGCGCTCCTGTTGCTGCCGATTCAGTTGCTGCTGCCGCTCCTGCTCGGCCTGGCTCCGCTGGTTCTGCTGCTGCCGTTCCTGCTGCATGCGTTGCTGCTGCGCCTGCACGTTCTGCCGATTCTGCTGTTCACGATTTTGTTCTTCACGATTTTGTTGTGCTTGATTTTGCTGTTGCTGGCGTGCGCGATCCTGCTGCTCCTGGCTGAGCTGCTGTTGCCGCTGTTGCTGCAGCCTTTGCTGCTGTTGTTGGTTTTGCTGTTCCACCCGCAGGCGTTCCTGTTGCTGCTGGTTTGCCTGTTGCTGCCGCTGTTGTTGCTGGACTCGTTCCTGCTCCTGTTGCTGCTGGACGCGCTGCTGCTGTTGTTGACTTTGCTGTCTCTGTTGCTCCTGTCGTGCACGTTCTTGTTGCTGCTGGTTTACCTGCTGTTGCCGTTGCTGCTCCATGCGCTGCTGCTGCTGTTGATTCTGCTCTCTCTGGCGCTCCTGCTGGACTCGCTCTTGCTGCTGATTCTGCTGCTGGCGCTGCTGTTGCTGTATGCGCTCTTGCTGCTGTTGCTGCTCTCTCTGATGCTGCTGTTGCTGGGCCTGGTCTTGCCGCTGCTGATCTTGGTGCTGCTGTTTCGGGCTTGGGATGTTGCTCCGGCTTGCCTTGGTTTTCAGGCTTGGTTTGTTTCTGGTCCTGCTGATCCTGTCGTGCGTAGGCCTGAACACCGGCTCCCAGAATCAAGAACAAAAGGGCCATCGTGACAGCTCTAACGCGTTTCATGGTTGTCTCCTCCACTCTCATGTTTAGATGCCATGGCGCACGTTTCGTGGCCCCGTCGTTACGGCCACGGCCGTCAGGATTTCGCTGTAGGATCGCCGAATTAAGGCTGGATTAAGGTTGAGACTGTCCGGGAGAGGCTTCGCACGTGCTGGCCTGCCTCACGACTCGTTTCCAGACTCAATGAAGTATTGAGAGATAGAAATAGCGTTTAGTTCCCGGTTGCCAACCCGCTTGATTGTGAAAGCAACGAGAAGATTCGCCGACTACTTGGTTGCCGTAGTTCCAAATGGCGGTGCCGGCCCTCCGCGCAAATAATCAATAAGGCGAGTCATCTCAGCGACGATTACATCGGGCCTGTCGAGTGGAACCATGTGTCCTGAGCTCCGCGCGATCACATGCCAACTCAGCGGAGACAGAGACTTGAACGCTTCCTGCTCCCGAGCCATTACAGGCTGCTGCGCCATTTGGAGCTTTGTCATACTCGCCTTTCGTAGGTCAGGATCTCTTGAGATGACCAGCAAGGGTATACGGCCAAGATTTGTGAGCCGCGCAGCCTGTTTGAATGACTCTCCGAAATAAGGCAATTCGAACTCGTCTGTATCTACATAATCAGGTCGGCACGCCATAGCATTGTACTGGCTTGTCCAGCCTAAATAATCCTTGGCCGGCACGGAGCAATGACCAATCAGGCGCTCCCATCCCGACCAGACGCGTAGCCTGTCTTCCCACAACTGGCGATTGGCATCGCGCTTGTCCTCTTCGTATGCGGCTCGGAAGCCAGGTACTTCATCAAGTTGATCGGGGGAACTCGACTCGATCAAGGCAACGCCGGTGACCTCAGCCGGAAATTCACGCGCATACTCGCGAACATAGAGACCACCGGCAGAATGACCTGCCAACACGATCGGTCGCTTCACTTCAGCCTTATCGAGCAATGAATGCAGTTCTCGAACAATCGTCTCAGCATCTCGTGGACCCTTGCTCGGCTCGCTCCAACCGTGTCCGGCGCGATCATAAGAGCAAACCCGAGTGATTTGCGAAAGCTCCGGCTGCACTTTTCGCCACTGCGACCAGGGAGCGCTCGCAGCCGCCTCCATCACGACTGTCGGTGAGCCCGTGCCCGAGCACTCTATGTGCATCTGCAGTCCCTCGACGGTATAGAAATTGCCTGGGACCGGGTTACGCGCATGCTGCCACTTCGCGACTGCTAGATTCCAGAGCGAAAGCGTCAGGAGAAGCAATACACAACTCACCGCACTTATAGCAGTAAGACGCGCTACGCCTCGACCGAAGAAGCGGTGGCCCGAACGAATGGGCTGTGCCTGCGATTTCATGGGAATAGTCTACTTGAGGGGCAATTCAGGAAATAGGTGTCGAAAACAGGCGATTTCACCAGGCGTTATCGCTTGATGTCTGACGCGTTCAACTCACCTGATACGTCCATGCCGCCCATTTCACCCGACCATCCAAACACAATCCTTTGACAATTAAGTTACAACTCTGCTGATGCGAATCCCTATTCTCTGAATCAAATGTTCGGTAACAACTTGAAAGCAGTGTTTGCAAATTGCTATCGCTTTGCTCTGCTGTGGTACGGCTACTGCAGACTGCTAGCGGGCTAAGATCGCGTCGGCAAGAAAAGGCAGGAATACCACATGAAACATCGATCTCTAACATTGGCGACTTCCGAGGCAGAAGCAATCGAACGGACCAAGGAGGGAGATGCGGACGCCTTTGCTCTCCTTTACGGGCTGCACAAGAGGCGAATTTATTCGCTGTGTCTCCGGATGACAGCCAACTCGGCGATGGCCGAGGATCTGACTCAGGAAGCCTTTCTGCAGTTATTTCGCAAGATCGGAACTTTTCGCGGCGAGTCAGCCTTTTCGACCTGGCTGCACCGGATGGCGGTAAACGTTGTCCTGATGCAGTTGCGCAAAAAGAATCTTCCCGTAATTCCGCTGGAAGAGACGCTGGAAAGCGAGGAGGAATCTCCGAAGAAAGAACTGGGCGCACAAGACCCGGTCTTATCAGGATCCATCGACCGACTGCGGTTGCAAAATGCGGTCGATGCACTGCCGCCAGGATATCGTCGGATTTTTGTACTGCATGATGTAGAAGGGTACGAACACAACGAGATTGCTGCCATGCTGGGATGCTCCGTCGGCAACAGCAAATCTCAACTACACAAAGCCCGCATGAAACTGCGTGAGGCGCTCCAGACGAACAGAGTCGAGAAGGCCGCAAAGCAATATCGGGGAGAGATGAAGTATGAACTGTGTAGAGTTTGAGGGGCTTTTGCCGGAAGGACAATATGTCAGTCCTAAAAAAGTTAGGTCGATGCTCACGCCACGCCTTCCTGATGCATCAAAAAAACTGGGCAAGAACATAGCACCTTGGTGGGATTGACGTGGATAGCGATACAGGAAATACAATGGCTCATCCAGCCAAGATGATCAGAAAGTGTAGTCTGACCGTGGAAAGGTTGGCTCCGGGTGGCATCTAGTCCGCGTTGTGGTGGTGGAAGATCACGAACAGTTTCGGCGCTTCATTTGTTCGACGCTGGAAAAAGCGCCTGAATTGCAGGTCGTCGGTATCGTCTCAGACGGACTGGCAGCGATTCAGAAGGCCGAGGAACTGCGACCAGATTTGATCCTGCTGGATATCGGCCTTCCGAAGCTGAATGGAATCGAAGCCGCCCGACGCATCCGCGGGCTCTCCCCAGAAACCAAGATACTTTTTGTAAGCCAGGAATCTTCGGCTGATATGGTGCGGGAAGCGCTTGGCACAGGAGCCTCTGGCTACATCGTCAAGACTGATGCCGGGCGAGAGCTACTGGAGGGTGTGAACGCCGTCCTTCGGGGCGAGCTCTTTATCGGTGAGAGATTTTCCGGTCATTCTTTCGTCGAAGGATCGGGCACAGTAGCCTCCCAAAAGCTCCCAACCAAGGATACTTGTGCTCCACTCCAGCGGAGTACGGATGACTGCCGGCACGAGGTGGGGTTCTATTCTGACGATGCAAGTCTTCTGGATGGCTTCACTCAGTTCATAGGGGCCGCTCTCAAGAGTGGGAGTGCAGTGATTGTTATCGCGACCGAGTCACATCGGGACGGCATTCTATTGAGATTGCAGGCTCATGCCTTGGATATTGGTGCTGCGATTGAGCAGGGGAGATACATCTCGTTGGACGTTGCCGAAACGCTCTCGACATTCATGGTGAACGATCAGCCTGATCCGGTTCGATTCCAGAAAGCAGTGAGCGATACGATTATGGCAGCGGCGAAGGCTGTAAAGGGAGAACGTCCTTGCGTCGTCGCCTGTGGAGAATGCGCACCTCTGCTTTTGTCGCGAGGCAATGCAGAGGCGGCGATTCGTGTCGAACACCTCTGGGACGAACTAGCCAAGACATACAATCTTGACACTCTATGCGGATACCGACTCGGCAGCCTGCAGGCCGCGCCAGACAGCCACATCTTCCAGCGAATCTGTGCAGAGCATTCAGCCGTTCATTCCCGGTAAGAGTCCTTGGTGAACTTGTCGGCAACTCGCGATTCCTAACCTGCAGCCCGTACGGAATCGCTGTTTGAATTGAAAGGAACGCGAGCGTGGATGGTGGTGCCACCCTTCGGTTGCGAGTTGATGGAAAGCTCTCCACCCACTAACCGCAGGCGCTCCTGCATGCTCGTGAGGCCAAGCCCAGTGCTCTTCATTGCGGCTTCTGTATCAAAACCCGCACCGAGATCGCTGACGGTGAGGTGAACCTCTCCCGTGCTTCCCCACAGTCGCACTTCGAAGCGCTTTACCCCACTATGCTTCGTGGCATTGCGTAGGGCTTCTTGCAGAACTCGGAATAGAGAAAGAGAAAGTTCGCTTGGCAAACCGGTAGGTAGATCGTGACTCTGGAAATCAATTTCCACCTTCTGGCGCTCACTAAACTCTTTGCAGAAGTTCTTTGCCGCTCCAACGATGCCCAAGTATTCCAGTTTCGAAGAGTGCAATTCGTGCGATAGCAATTGAACATCGTTCGTTATCTCCGTGGTTTCGCTTCGGAGTGCCCCGATCCGGGTGCGGAGTTCCGATGCCGCGTCAGGGACATCTTGCTGGACTCCTTCAAGTTCTATCGAGAGAAGCGCAAGTCGTTGGACAACGTCGTCGTGGAGGTCTCTTCCAATCCGAGTACGTTCCTGCTCGTGTGCTTCAATCAACTTGCGGCTCACGTTTGCGAGGGCAGCTTCAGCCAATTTGCGCTCGGTAATGTCGATAAAGGCGACCACTGCTCCGACAACCTTCTCCTCTCTGCGCTGGGGATACGACCAATATTCAACTGGGAAACTTGTTCCGTTTGCCCTCCAAAACACCTCGTCCTCCGCATGGACTCCTTCTCCGGTTTGTGTTACCCGGTGAACTCGACACTCCTCTACAGGGAAAAATGTTCCATCCGCACGACTGTGATGCAACAGATCATGCATATTCTTGCCGAGCACTTGATCAACGCGCTCGTATCCCAAAGTGCGGAGACAGGCAGGGTTGCAGAACGTGCATCGGTGTTCGAGATCAATTCCGTAAATGGCTTCCTCGGTGGAGTCAAGAAGAAGTCGGAGTCTGTCTTCGCTCTCGCGCACTGCCTCTTCTGCTCGCTTGCGCTCGGTGATGTCTATATTGACGCCGATCATGCGTATTGGCTCACCAGACGCATCCATGAAAACTTGCCAGCGCCCTGCGATCCAATGAACGCTCCCGTCAGCCCAGACCACCCGCCATTCACCCTTAGTTAGTTGTCCGCTCTTCATCGCGGCGTCATCCAACTTGACGACTCCTGCGCGGTCATCGGGGTGAACGAGATTCTAATTGCGCAATGGTACGCGGGTCATTGAAGACCATTCTCGATGCCGGCTTACCCTCCCGGACGGTCCACACCTTAGAGTTGAGACCATCCTCCGTCGACCGGAAGTTCGGCGCCGGTCGTGAAGGTCGCGTCGAACGCGAGGAAGAGGACGGCCTTGGCGATTTCCTCCGACGTCCCGAAGCGCTTCATCGGGAACCATGCCGGTCATCTTCTCCCTAAGCTGGGCGGCCGCGTCTTTATCGGGAAACACTTTGCCGATGATCGGCGTGTCGATGGGGCCGGGCGTCACCGCGTTGACGCGAATCTCGCGAGGAAGCAACTCAGCGGCGAGCGTCCGAGCGAATGATCGCAGCGCGGCCTTGGCGGCTCCGTATGCGGCGTTGCCGGGCATTCCCTTGACGTTGGCGATCGAGGTCGTGAGGACGACAGAGCCTCCCCGGTTTATCAGCGGCGCGAGCTTCTGCACCGCGAAAAGCGGTCCCTTGGCGTTCAGGTTGAACATCTCGTCGTAGACAGCCTCGGTCATGCTCTCGAGAGGCGCTCGGATGCTGAACCCGGCGTTGACGAAGAGCAGGTCGAAGGTGTCGAACTCGGCCTTCACCCGAGAGGCGAGGGCGTCGATGTCCGTCAACGAGCGCGCGTCGCTCGAAACCACGAGGGCGTCCTTTCCAAGCTCTTTCTGCGCCGATTCCAGGCCGGCCTGCGAGCGACCCGTCACCAGAACGCGCGCACCCCCATCGAGGAGCATCTTCGCCGTCGCGAGCCCCATGCCGCTCGTGCCGCCGATAATCACCACCTTTTTACCTTGGTACCGTTCCATGTGTATTCTCCTTGCGAGGTTAGGGTTGCTTTGCTGATTTTGAACTGTTTGGTACGATAATAGACGCGGTGACCGCGATCAGTTCAGCCGCGATTCGGACTCTTCTTCAGGACACTGCTCGTCAAGTTGCTGCGGAAGACGACGAATTGTTTCTATGTCACCGACGGGCCGCTTTTTATCGGCGGACACGACGCGCGACGCGGGCTTGACAGGCGAAATCGACGCCGGAGACCTTGACGACGGCCTGCCACGCGGCTTCCTGGCTGGCGCGATCGTGGAGGTGTGGGTGGCGCTGCGCCTCAATTGGGCCTGAGAACTTCCCTTGAGCCGAGGCGAAGAATTGCCCTGAGACGTCGGTTCCGAACTCCGACGCCTGGAGGTACCGACGGGCCGCGGTCTCCGGCGTCTGATTCATGCCGGGAATGAGGTTCACGATTGGGATAAACAGATACTTCAACAACGGGCCAGCGTTTCGCACCACCTTGGTGTCGGTCGCCCCACCGGGCGAGACGGCGTACACGGCCATGCCGGAGGGTAGCCGGCGCGCCAGCGCCGCGACCCACCAAGCGATAATGAGCTTCGCGTCGGCATACGCATTGTTGGGCACGTACTTCACGTTCGGCCCGTTGCGCAGCAGGGCTTCAACAGCGGCGGTTCGGTCACCCCGGTGGTATTTGGCCGCGAAGGCTGGCACGTCGGTGTACCTGAACATGGGTACGCCCCCTCGGGCAGGTTCCGCGCCGGCGATAACAATCCGCGCGTTGGGGCTCAGCAGGTTGGCGCGGAGCAACCCGACAGTCAGTTGATGATGGCCGATCAGCGGGGCCTGAGAAGCCTCGACGCCCGCCGCAGTGAGCACGCGCTTCTTACCTGGGACCATCCCTGCATTGAGCAGCAGGAAATCGATCGGCCGACCTCGCTTGACGAGCTCGGCGAGGGCGGACTGAACGCTGGACGGCGTGTCCAGATCCAGCTCCAGCGGCGTGAAGACCTGTTCTTGGTCTCAGCCGCGAGTTGAGCGGCCGTTTCCTGGACCCCGGCCAGGCTGCGCCCGGTGACGATGATCTCGCGCCAGCCCTCTCCGGCGAGCAGGCGGGCTGCCGCATAACCGAGCCCGGAGGTGGTGCCGGTGACGAGAGCGATCGAATGTTCCATGGGCGTCTCCGTGGTGAAGGGTGAAGGTCGAGTCGTGAGGCCCCGCGAGGCCAGAGCCGGCTTGCTAATTTCGAACTATTCAGTTATATATTGGTGCGATGGCCATTGTCAAGGAGTTTTGAACCAAATGATTCAAAATACCGCTAGGCCGCGGGGTCGACCGCGCAGCTTCGACGAGACGGGGGCGCTGGAAAAGGCGACCCAGGTGTTCTGGTCGAAAGGCTACGACGGAGTGACGATCGACGATCTCGTCGCCGGGATGGGTGTGGGACGGCCGAGCCTGTATGCCGTCTTTGGGGACAAGCGGGCGATATTCTTGCGCGTCCTTAGGGCGTACGCAGAGACGGAAGGGCGCACTCGCCGCGAAGGCACTCCTCTCGCCACAGAGTCTTCGCGACTCGATCGCGGGCTTTCTGAGGTACGCCGTCGAAAGTGCGACCGAGAAAGGGTCCGCCCGGGGCTGCCTTCTGATGTGCGTCGCGCCGCTTGTGAACGACGCTGAGGTCCGGCAGTTCCTGCAGAACGCGGTCGCGGGCGGCGCGGCGCTGGTGGAGCGCCGTTTCCGGGACGGGATCAGCGCGGGAGAAATCCCGTCTGACTTTCCCGTAGCCGCGCGCGCAATCCAAGTCACGGATTTAGCGCGTGGGCTGACCATGCGTGCGCAGATAGGCACGCCGCGCAAGACGCTCCTCAAAGATGCTGAGGAAGCGGCCGACTTGGTGCTCCTGCCGCGGCGTAGGGCGTCAAAATGATATCTCAGCACCGCAGAGCCACCCAATTCATGGGGATCTCTCGTCTCGTCCCTTAGAGTCTGATAATGTCTTTTATCACCCCTCCCTTCGTTTGACGGGGTGAGCATTATATCCCCCCTAAAGTTACCCCACCCCATGTCAGGCACCCTCCCGGAAGACCCCCCTTGGGGAGGTCAATGAGTGTAATCGCCTGTTAACAACAAATTACTTCCGGGTAGCCCGTGATCCGCCGAACAATTGTGGGTGAGAAATCGGACGCACCAAGGTTGGACCATTGCAGGAACCAGCGCTCGGCTATTGCAATTCCTTCAGCGTAGATGCTGCGTGTCCGTTTGCCGGGTCCAATTTGACGGCGGTTTGATAAGTGCTGATCGCGAGACTCTTTTGTCCATTCCTCCAATAAGCCTCGCCCAAACTGTCGAAGGCGTTGGAAGAGTTGGGATGCTCCTTGGTATTTAGTGAGAAGATTGCAACTGCATCGCTAACCCTTTTGTCTCCGTAGAGCAACTGATATCCGAGTGTATTCAGCTCGGACTCTCCCAAATCATAGTCAGCGCTTTTCTCATTCTTGAGAATGTCGTATTTCTGCAACGCAGTTTGAATTCCCGATTCGTGGATGACTCTGTATAGCATCTCGGCGCCCGATTGCTTCGGCACAACATACGGCTTATCTGCCAGGATGTTCAGAATCGCTGTATTTATGTCTTGTCGCTTACTGTTTCCCTTGTTGGTCAGCATGATGATCGTGACTCGATCTGCCAGCCGCCTGCCGATAAAGGCTCTAAAACCCGCTGAACTGCCGGTATGCCAAAGGTATTTGCTGCCGCCCACCTCCTCGACATTCCAACCGAAACCATAGCTCGAAGTTGCTTCTTGGACTCTGCCTGGAGTAAACGCTTCGCTCAACGAAGACTGATGCACGAGCCTGTCTGTGTACAAGGCTTGATCCCACTTGAATAGATCATCCACGGTCGAATAAATGCCGCCGTCTCCCGGGATTGCTGTTGGTCCGCCGTCGTCGATCCCTCCAAATTGATCGTAGCCCAGGGCGACTTGTCGGGTTTTCTTTTTCGGCGTGTCGTAGAGAAAAGTGCGGCTCATTCCTGCGGGTTGGAAGATTTCTTGTTCCAGAAATTCTCCAAAATGCTCGCCGGAAACGCGTTCGACCACAATCGCCAACAACGCGTATCCGGGATTGCTGTATCGATACTTCAAACCTGGGGCCGCAAAACTGCCTTCTTTGTTGAGCAGAGCTGCTATGAGTCCGCGTTGGTCCAGAACGGAATCGTCGATGCCCAAGTCGCCATAGTCTGGCATTCCAGAAGTGTGGGTCAATAGTTGTCTCAGTGTGATTTTGCTGAAGTGTGCGGCGCGGGAAAACTCTGAGATGTATTTTGACACTGGATCGTCATAGCTGAGCTTCTTCCGTTCCTCCAAAATCATGATTGACGTCGCTGTAAATTGTTTGGTGACCGAACCGATATTGGAGGGAGTCTCCAGAGTAAAATCTGACCCTGTTTGGAAGTTCGCTTTGCCGAACGCCTTGCGGTATAGGATCGTGCCCCTTCGCGCAACCAGAATGGCGCCATTGAACTGACCACGCTCGTGCAAAATCCCCATCAGCTTGTCGATCTTGGAATTCTGATCAGAAGGTAGGCCGAACGCGGTGGCACCCCATATCAGAAGGACACCCAGGACGAGATTCGTCGTCTGCTGCGCAGGCCTTGACCAAATGTTTGATTTCGATTGATTACGCATGAAATTCATAGATGAACTCGACGCCGAAGGATCGATAGAAATCACTGTTTATCCTATCAACTTGCGAATTCACTTGGTAATGGCGATTTCGTCGGCAAACAGGAAGTTGTGCGAGGCGCCAATGGGGGCAGGCGTCAGCTTCCGGCGGCGTGCCTTGATATTGGAGGGAGAGGAGAATACATTCTAGAATCTGGCGCTGACTGCAGAACGGCTTGGCAATCTGCGGCAAAATATCCACCATCCCTAGTCAAAATGACCGACCCTGCTGCAGTCGAGAATGCGGTTTATGACTTCGTCCTTGATCAGATCGAAACTGTCCCTCACCTCGAGGCGCTTCTGCTTCTCTGGAATAGCCGGCCTCAACCCTGGACCGTAGAGAACCTGGCCAAGCGGCTTTACGTATCCACGACCATCGTCAACTCACTGCTCGAGGACTTGAAGCGCCGTGGCTTGATCGTATGCGTCCCGGGCTCCCCAGACGGATTTCGCTATGAACCCACGTCGATAAGCCAGGACCAATTACTTTCGGCTCTTGATCTAACTTATCGCCGCGAGACCGTTCGAATTTCAACAATGATCCATTCAAAACCACCTTCTTCGGTGCGCGACTTCGCTCGTGCTTTCCGTTTCACGAAGGAGCGAGAGTGATGTTCGGACCGATTGTTTACATCATCGGCGTCCTTACGAGTGCAGCATGCGCTGCACTATTGATGCGCGGCTACATCCGGGGAAGAAAGAAGCTCCTTCTTTGGAGCGGTCTTTGTTTCACGATATTGTCCATCTCAAATCTGCTCATTTTTGTCGACTTAGTGTTGTTCCCCGATGTTGACCTCTATCGTTACAGGCTCGGCAGCGCTAGCGTTGCTATGTTGCTCCTTCTGTATGGACTGATTTGGGAAAGCGAGTGATCATGGTCGAAGGATTTCTACTAGGCGTGATCGGTACTGCCTCCCTGGCAGCGGCTCTATTCTTCCTGAGGTTCTGGAAACAAACGCACGACCGACTGTTTCTCGCATTTGCGACGTTCTTCGCGATCGAAGCGATTAACCGAGTCGCTCTGTTGCGTGTGGAACATTCGAATGAAGGTAGCCCCTGGATCTATCTTTTTCGCCTTTTAGGTCTCTTGGTTTTGCTGGCAGCCATTCTGGAGAAGAACTACAAGCGAAGTGCCTGAAGGCTCTGGGGGATACTGGAGTTCAATCGACGATAGAGTCTCCACCGCAGAAGGCGGGAGGGTTCCCACTTCAGAGAGCCGCCATCACCAGCCAATTACAGCAATTTTGTACACGAGCAGAATGACTACGGCCGTCAGCGCAATCCAGGCGGATAGCATATAGCGTCGGAAGAAGTAGAGGGTCACGCCTGCCCAGCAAGAGCAAGCAGCCAATAATGCGCCACCAACATACGGCGCGGCGACTGGGGCTGAGAAGCTCGTGCCAAGGACATGCCTGAGCCGGAAGAACTCACCTAGTGTCCTTACCACGATGAGGAATTGAACCGTGATTCCTATCTGGGCCCAGCGTTCTCTAGTCACAGGGATATTCTAGCTGGGCGGGTAGCGCATATCGACAAATCGCCGTTAAACTCATCATTGAGTTACATTGCAGCAAGGGAATGCTGGACAGCGAAGCAGGTTCAAAAGATGAACTGAGTCAAAACCCACATAGTGTTCCACTCGTATGCTGGCATCGTGGTCGATTTCCCACGAATGTGGATAGGTCATCGAAACCTCCACACGTTCGATTCTCTCCGATTTTAATGTTCGATGAAAACATACGCAGGATTCTCGCAGTGATTTCCGTTGATGTGCGTCTTCCGACAGTCAACAAGAGGGACCTTGGCCGGGGCGTTCTTCAGGGAATCACTACTTCCAGCTCCGTTTTGGCTCCCATTGGACGGAAGGAACCGTCGGCGAGCGAAACCTCAATCGTGTGCTTTCCCGGAGCCAGGCCTTCAAAGACCAGCCGGTTGGCCATTGGCAAAATGTAGGGACCGCTATCCAGGCGATACTCCAGATGTCCCATATCTGAGCCGCCGCCTCGATAGGCGATGGGATCGGTCAGGGTGACATTTTTCACATCAACATCCACCACGGCAATTCTGCGGCTTGCATTCTTCTCCTTATCAGCCAGTTGTGCTCTAAGTTGCGGTCCCTTTTGTGAACCCTGCCATGAATTTTCCTGGGCCGCGGCAGGGAAGATCGAAAACAACACCAATAGCAAAATCATTGTTGCCGAACAAAGTGAGCGCATCATGATCCTCCTGTTTACAAATCGGGCTCCGATTATACTCCGGCTGGTCAGGATGACCCATGCGCGAGCGTTCCGTTCACGTGGTTTCTGCGGGCGGGTGAAAACGACTTATGAGGGCGGCACCGAGATTTTCGGACAATACGACGTCGTTGCACAACCTTCAGCCCGACCATTATGAGACAGCAGCTTTGGAGCTGGATCGATTCATGACGCCGGAGTAGGGCGGGAATCTAAGACGGCGGAACAGCCACTAGAGACCGAACGGAGCCCGAGAGGAAGGGTGGATGCCGATACTTGAAATGACTCTCCCTGCGAAAGAGGAGAAACATTATCAGAGTAACCACGAATCTGAGGCCGACCGATCGTTCATCCGGCTACCGGGTGGGGTAACTTTAGGGGGGACATAATGCTCACCCCTCCCTTCGTTTGACCCTTGTTTTCTCCGACCTGTAATATCGAACTTCAGCCTTTATCAATTGGCCATTAGCCTTGGCACCCGCGTCCTTGGTCTGCGCGGACGCGACCCAGTTTTAGTGCCAATTGCTAATTGCCAAGTGATCTAAATCCATGCCTCACGAATTATCCAAAGCGTACGAGCCGGGCGCGATTGAGACGCGCTGGGCCGAATACTGGGTCAAAGAGAAACTGTTTTCCGCGCCGACGCCTGGGCCCGGAGAGACGCGTCCGGTGTTCACTCTGCTGCTTCCGCCTCCGAATGTGACCGGGCGGCTGCACATGGGCCACATGCTGAACCAGACACAGATGGACATCATCGTGCGCTGGCATCGCATGCGCGGATTTCTTACTTTATGGCTTCCCGGCACCGACCACGCCGGCATCGCGACCCAGATGATGGTGGAGCGGCAACTGGCGAGCGAAGGCAAGAAGCGCCGCGACCTGGGGCGCGAAGCGTTTATCGAGCGTGTCTGGGAGTGGAAGCGGCATTACGGCGGCGCGATTCTTGACCAGATGAAGCGGCTGGGCGCGTCCGTCGATTGGGACCGCGAATACTTCACGATGGATGAAGGCCTTTCACGCGCCGTAATCGAGGTCTTCGTTCGCCTGTATGAAGAAGGACTGATTTATCGCGGAAAGTACATCGTCAACTGGTGTCCGCGGTGCGAGACAGCGATTTCGGATCTTGAGGTCAAGCACGAAGAAGTGCAGGGCAAGCTTTACGAAATCCGCTATCCGGTGATTGGGACGAACGAGTTCATCACCGTGGCGACCACCCGTCCCGAGACCATGCTGGGCGATACTGCGATCGCGGTGAACGAGAAAGACGAACGCTACAAACATCTGCATGGGAAGAACGTTCTGCTGCCGCTGATGAATCGCGAGATTCCGATCATCACTGACGAACTGGCGAACCCTGAGTTCGGGACTGGCGCAGTCAAGGTGACGCCCGCGCACGATCCCAACGACTTTCAGGCTGGCCTGCGGCACAACCTGCCGCAGATCGACATCATGGACGAGCACGCTCACATGAACGAGAACGCCGGCCCGTACGCGGGGCTGAGCCGCCATGCTGCGCGCGAGCGTGTGCTCGAAGACTTGCGCGCGCAGAACTTCCTCGTCGGCGAGAAGGACTACACCATCGCGATCGGCAAGTGCGATCGTTGCGGGACCGTTGTAGAACCGCGGCTTTCGACACAGTGGTTCATCAAGATCAAGCCGCTGGCTGATCGGGCGATTGAGGTGGTCGAGAATGGCGAGATCACGATCGTTCCGGAAAACTACAAGCAGATTTATCTGAACTGGATGCACAACATCCACGACTGGTGCATTTCGCGGCAGTTGTGGTGGGGGCATCGCATTCCGGCGTGGCACTGCAAGTGTGGAGAAATTATCGTCGCCCGCGAGACGCCGGCGAAATGCTCGAAGTGTGGCGAGTCGCAACTGAAACAGGATACCGACGTACTCGACACCTGGTTTTCGTCCGGGCTGCTGCCCTTTACTACTCTGGGTTGGCCGGAGAAGACACGCGATCAGGAAGTTTTCTATCCCACCACGCTGTTGATTACGGCCTACGAGATCCTGTTTTTCTGGGTCGCCCGCATGATCATGTTCGGCTGCCACTTCATGCCCGGTCACAAGCAAGACCCAGTGCTGAAGCAGGCCAGCGGGTGGGCGGACAAGAAAGATGACAGTGTTCCTTTTCGACAGGTCTACATTCATGCCCTGGTGCGTGACGCCGAACGACAGAAAATGTCGAAGACGAAAGGCAACGTAGTCGACCCGCTGGATGTCATTCAGCGCTTCGGTACCGACGCCACACGTTTTACTCTGGCGGCGATGGCGGCGCCGGGCACGGACATCGCATTCAGCGAAAGCCGCACTGATGGTTATCGTGCGTTTGCCAACAAGATTTGGAATGCGGCGCGGTTCATGTTCATGAATGTGGATCGGGCTGAGGAGGCTGGAGTTTGGCAGCAGCAGGAATTCTTGAAAGGTTTGGAGACGGGTCTTGCCGGGTTTAAACCAACGACGCTTGAGGATCATTGGATCCTCTCGCGCTTCCACCGCGTGACCAAAGATGTTAACGACGCCTGGCAGACGTATCGTTTTCACGAGGCCGCCAACCGGATTTACGATTTTTTCTGGGGCGATTTCTGCGATTGGTATATCGAACTGGTGAAGCCTCGCCTCACTCCGGAGAACGGAGTGGAGAAGGCGTCCGCGGGCATTGCTTGCGGCAACCTGGTCAGCTCTGTTTGAGGCATCGCTGCGGCTGTTGCATCCGGTCATGCCATTTATTACTGAGGAAATCTGGCACGCGGTTTACGATGGAAAACCGCCGCTGAAATCGATCGCGCTGGCTGCTTATCCGCAAGCGGACGAGAAGCAATTCGATCTGGCGGCTGAAACCAGCATGGCCATTGTGCAGGACCTGATCGTCAGCGTTCGCAATTTGCGGGCGGAATTGAAAGTCGAGCAAAAGCAGAAAGTTCCAATCGAGATTTATACGCAGGACGCGGAGATTAAATCGCTGCTGGATGAGAATCGCGGCGCCATCGAGCGGCTCGCGAATGTTGAAAGCCTCACTTTCGTTGCGAAGTCGCTGGCGAACCTGCCCGGGGCACGATCGACGGCGCGATTCGATGTCCACGTAGTTTACGAGAAGAAGATTGATGTGGGCGCCGAGCGTGAGCGTTTGAAAAAAGAGCTGGAACAGATCGAGAAAGAAATCGCCAACGGGCAGCGGCAGTTGTCGAACGAGCAGTTTCTGGCGAAGGCTCCAGCCAAAGTTGTGGAGGGCATGCGGGCGCGGGCCCAAGAACTGGCTGTACTGCGGGAGAAAGCGCAGAGTAAGCTGGAAGAATTGAAGACCACGTAGGCCCGGACGCCCTCGTCCGGGCGGTCGAGCGCAGCTCGACAGGAAGATTGCCGAGCGTTGCTCGGCGGGACGGGCGAGACGGCCGTCCTCCATTGTTTATTATCGACGGTTCTTATGGAATGGAATGGGCGGCGGATCACTGCGATTGTCGAGAATGCGCTGCTGGAGGACCGCGCCACCCGCGATGCCACCACCTATGCCTGCATCGATCCCAATCAGCGCGCCGCCGGCACCATCGTCGCCAAACAGGATTGCATTCTCGCCGGCGTCGGTTGCGTGTCGCGCATTCTGGACGTTTACGCCATTCTCGACGGAGCGGTGACTTCGCACTACGAGGTCACCAGCCATCCCGAAATCTTCGATGGAGTGCGCCTGCACGACCGCCAGACCATCGCGGTGATCCGGCACAATGCGCGGGTGGTTCTGTCCTGCGAGCGGGTGATTCTGAACTTCCTGCAGCGGCTAAGCGGTATTGCCACTCTGACCCGCAAATTTGTGGACGAAGTTTCGGGGACCCGGGCGCGCATCCTCGACACGCGGAAAACCGCGCCCGGCCTGCGTATGCTCGATAAGTACGCGGTGCGCTGCGGTGGTGGCCAGAACCATCGTCTCGATCTATCGGACGGAGTGCTCATCAAGAACAATCACATCGCGCTGGCCGGGGGCATCGCGCCCGCGCTCGAACGGGCACATCGCAACCGGCGGGGCTCGCAGCCGATCGAAGTGGAAGTCCGGACGCTGGTCGGAATTGGATGAAGCTCTTGTCCATGGCGCTGAGGCCGTGCTGTTGGACAATATGCCGGTCGAACAGGTGAGGGAGGCAGTGGCGCGGTGTGCGAAAGTGGAACGGCGCATTCCGGTGGAATGCTCCGGCGGGGTGACGCTGGAAAATGTGCGGGCCTACGCCGAGACCGGAGTGGATTTTATTTCTGTGGGCGCGTTGACGCATTCGGCGGTGGCGGTGGATATGAGTTTGCGCGTGACGCCGGTGTGAAGCAGCTTCTGGCTCCTGGCTTCTAGCTTTTAGCTAAGTCACCAGATCGCTGGATTTGTTCTTTCTTTCTCTCTCCCGCATAATTCCCTGCATTACGAAAGACGCCACAGGACGGGGTTCTCGCAAGACTTCGCGGGCGAGTCGCCCGCGACCACACGAGCTTGCGCCGCAGCGAACGGATTTGCGTCTGGGGCGGATTGTTCGCTTGCTGATGGAAAATGCCACCGTCGTGGTGAGCGGCACCAAGATTGCCGACGAGATTGGCACTGGCCGGTCCGAAGTATGGCGGCTGGTGCAGCAGTTGCGCACGCTGGGAGTTGAGATTGCCGGGCATCCCGCGACCGGCTACCAGCTTAAGTCCGTGCCCGATTTGCTGCTGCCTGACATGCTGGCGCCGTCGCTGAAGGGCACGATCTTCGGCGCGGACGTTCATCGCAATTTTCATCACTATTACAAGATCGGCTCTACCAACGTTGAAGCCATGGAAAGCGCTGCAGCGGGGGCGCCGGAGGGCAGCGTTTTCGTGGCCGAAGAACAAACTGCCGGACGCGGGCGCGGCGCGCATCAATGGGAATCGGCGGCTTCGGCGGGGATCTACTGTTCGGTGGTGCTGCGTCCGGCGTTGCCTCCATCAGAGGCGCTGGTGCTTTCGCTGGCCGCGGGGCTGGCGGTGCATTCTGCGGTGGAACAGATCGACTCCAGTGTCTCGCCCGATCTGAAGTGGCCCAACGATCTGCTGATCAAGGGCAAGAAGTTTTGCGGCATTCTGACTGAGATGAATGCGGAACCGACCCGCGTCCGCTACATTGTGGTGGGCATTGGGATCAACGTGAACCAGGCGAAGTTTCCGGTGGAGCTGCAGTCGATCGCAACTTCCTTGCGGCTGGTCAGCGGGACGGAGTGGTCGCGAGTGGAACTGTGTGCGGCTTTGCTAAAATCTCTCGACCGCGAATATCGTGATCTGCTGGAGAAGCCGGGCGCTCATGAGTCGATTCTGCGGCGCTTTCAGGAACGGTCGTCATCAGTCCGAGGACGGCAGGTGCGAGTGGAAGAGAATGATGGATTTGAAGGGGTGACGGAGGGACTGGATCCGCGCGGGTTTCTGCAGGTGCGGACGGCGGAGGGTTTGCGGACGGTGTTGAGCGGGACAGTCATCTTGAAGTAGGATGATCGCACGGACGGCCGTCTTCCGACACTGTCATTATGCTTCTTGTTCTTGATGTCGGCAACACCAACACGGTGCTGGGGGTGTTCGCCAAAGCTGCGCGCGATGGTGGCGGGGAATCGCAGCATTACGAGTTGCTGGTGGCGAACTGGCGGGTCGCGACCATCGCGACCCAGACCGTGGACGAATACGGCGTGCTCTTCCGCAACCTGTTTCGCCATGGACAAGATTGAAGTGCAAGGGGTCCACGGCATCATTATTTCTTCCGTGGTGCCGCCGGTCGATTCCACTTTGCGCCAGGTGTGCGAACGCTATTTCAATACCAAGCCGCTTTTCATCGAGCCCGGAGTCAAGACCGGGATGCCGGTGCTCTATGACAATCCCGCCGAGGTCGGCGCCGATCGCATCGTGAATTCGGTGGCGGCTTTCGAGAAGTTCGGCGGGCCGTGCATTGTGGTGGATTTCGGCACCGCCACCACGTTCGATTGCGTGTCCGCCAAGGGCGAGTACCAGGGCGGCGTCATCTCTCCGGGCATTGGGATTTCCGCCGACGCGCTCTTCGAGAAGACGGCGCGTCTGCCCCGCGTGGCGATTCGAAAGCCGGCGCGCGTGATTGGCAGCACGACCGTCGGCAGCCTGCAGTCCGGTCTTTATTATGGCTACCTCGGACTGGTGGATGGAATTCTGGAACGGTTGCTGGAAGAAATGGGACAGGAAACCACCGTCGTGGCAACCGGTGGACTGGCCTGCGCTGATCGGCAAGGGATCGAAATACATCAAGCACGTGGACGATTTGCTGACTCTGGACGGCCTGCGCCTCATCTGGGAGAGAAACACCGAGGCGAAATCCGAGCCGCGACGGCGCCTCCGCGAAACCTTCTGCCGCTCCAGCCGCGCCCGGCCGCAAGCCGCGGTCCCGCTGAGCCGTTCGTGGAAAACTACTTTAATTACTTCACCGAAATCGAAGAGCAGTTTCAACGGCGACGAGGCGGCATCCTGCTGCTTTCCACTCTGGATTGGGCGTTGATCGAAACCTGGAAAGACGCCGGCATTCCGCTCGAAGCGGTATTGCGCGGGATCGATGGCGCATTCGAGCGCTACGAGAAACGTCCCACGCCTCGCAAGGTCAACAGCCTGGCCTATTGTGCGCAGGAAGTGCTGGCTGCCGCCGAAGAGATGAAGGAAGCGGCGGTAGGCGTGCCGAGCAGCGACAAGCCAGACGCAAAGCCGGCGGGTTTTCAGACCGGAGACATCGTGGCTTTTCTGCGGCGCAATGCCGACCTGCTGCTCACCGCGAAACTGCCCGAGCGGCCCGGGATTTCAGGGCTGGCCGCGGCGCGGGCGACGGCCGGCACCTTGCGTGAACTGGCTTCCGATTTGGAAAGCACTTCGCCCCGCCTGGAAGACCTGGAGCGCCGGCTCACCGTGCTGGAAGAAAAACTGTTTGCGGTGCTGCTGGCGGCAACGCCCGATGACGAGATTGTCGCTGTGCGCGCCGAAGCCGATCGCGAGTTGAGCCCCTACCGGCGCAAGATGCCGGCGGCGCAGATCGATCAATTGCAGAAGCAGTATCTGCACAAGCGATTGCTGGAAAAGTACGGGCTGCCGCGCTTGAGTCTGTTCTATATGTGAACCTCGTGTGGGGCGGGCGCCCTCGCCCGCCGCTTTTGACTTCGGCTTGCTGTCCTCGAGTTCCACAAGCAGCGTCCAAACACAAATTCGACTTCAAAGGCGGCGGGCGAGGGCGCCCGCCCCACACAGGCTTGACCTGTAGAATCTAGGCTTGCGACTCACAATTGAAAAGCTGGTCTACGGCGGAGAAGGGCTGGCGCGACTTCCTGCCGACGAGCATGGTTCGGGCAAAGCTGTGTTTGTGCCCTTCGTGTTGCCCGGCGAAACCGTGGAGGCAGTCCTTCGCGAAGAGAAGCCCGGGTTTGCTCGGGCCCGGCTGGAAGAAATTCTCACTGCCTCTGCGCGACGCATCGCTCCACGATGTCCGTACTTCCAACGCTGTGGCGGATGCCACTATCAACACACCGACTACGAACATCAGCTCGAGATCAAAGCTGCCATCCTGAAAGAAAATCTGCGCCGCATTGCCAAGCTGGAACTGGACACGGAACTGCACGTCCATCCTTCGCCGCCGTGGAACTATCGCAACCGCTCTCGTTTCAAGGTCCAGACCGCGCCGGAGTTCGCAATTGGATATTACAAATTCAACTCCCACGAACTGCTGGCGGTGGAGGAGTGTCCAATCAGCTCGCCGTTGATCAATCGGGCGCTGACTGCGCTGTGGCAATTGGGACGCGCAGGCAAAGTTCCGGCTGGCATTCAGGAAATAGAATTCTTCGCCAATGGCGACGACACGCAACTGTTGTCGGAAGTTTATTGCTCGCCCGAAACTGCCGGCTTCACGGAGCGATTCGCCGACGAATTGAAAGCCGCTCTGGCGGAAATTTCCGGCGTTGCGTTCTTTGCGGCCCGGTCT
The DNA here is from genome assembly GCA_963812835.1 of Terriglobia bacterium. Lineage (GTDB taxonomy): Bacteria > Acidobacteriota > Terriglobia > Terriglobales > Acidobacteriaceae > JAIQFF01. Next base: position 614,830 of record CAWEWN010000002.1, on the reverse strand, counting down.
GCGAAAGCGGAAGGCCAGGGCGATCCGAGGCAAATCGGCGGCGCGGACGCCAACCTTATATATACGACCCAGCTTGCTTCGTACCGGGTCAGCGCGGGAGCGTTTTTCCAGGTCAATCGCCATCTGACCGATGAACTGGTCGACATTGTTGTTTCGCGGTGGGCGGGACGCCCACCGGACAGCCGGGACCCGGCGCTACGGGGACTGCGCTTGATCTCTATGCTGGAGTGGGGCTTTTCTCTTCTGTCCTGAATCGGGAATTTGAACGTGTGATTGCGGTTGAGTCGTCACAGACTTCTCATGCCGATCTGCTATACAATTCGCCCGCGAACGTGAAGGCGGTCCGCGCGACCACGGAGCAGTATCTGGAAAATGCAGCGGGCAAATTGCGCCCTGAGTTGGTGGTGGTGGATCCGCCACGCAGCGGGCTGGGAGAGCAGAGTGATCAAGGGACTGGTGAAGTTGAAGGCTCCTCGCATCACTTATGTTTCATGCGATCCCGCAACTCTCGCGCGCGATCTGGCTCGCCTGCTTCAATCCGGATACCGGGTGGAGGAGGCGCATCTCGTAGATTTATTTCCCCAGACTTACCACCTGGAAAGTGTCTTCCATCTAGTCCGCTAGCACAGGCCCGTGGGCCGCAGTCGCACGCTCCGTGAACTGTCGAGTTCGCTCGACGAACGCCGGCTGCCACTGCCAGTGACTCGCAACCTCAGTCCGATGGACGGCAGCCTCTGCTTTGGGCTGCACTGGCCTTTGCTGCCGGAATTGCCGTCGGCGTTCACGCCTGGCGGCCGCCACTCTGGTGGGTGGTGGCATGGATCGTCTTTGCATTGTCGAGCGCATACTTGCTTCGGCGACGAGGCAGATCGGCCGTTCATCGTCGGACTAGGCGCCATTTTTTTCCTGGGCGCGCTGATGGTCCAGGTACGTGGGCCGGGTGACGCGGCCAATTCCGACTTGGGCACGATTTGCCGACGGAACAGAAGTTGTACGTCACCGCTCACGTCACCAAAGAAGGAACTGCTGCAAGAGGACGGTCCAGGCAGCGTCCGGCAGAGGATCGAGGTTGAGACCGAGCAGATCACACAGGGTGACGAGAACTTTGCGGTCAACGGCGGGCTTGCGCATCAATATCTATCAGCAGCAATCGAAGAGTGAATCGGGGGAAGCAAACGCGGCGTCGCGTTCGTTTGTTCACCTACGGAGAACGGCTGCGCTTTCCCGCCAAAATTTCTCTGCCGCGCAACTACCGCAACCCGGGTGCGTTTGACTACCAGGGCTACCTTGTCCGAAAACGGAATCGTCGCTCTGGCCTCGACCAAAGCTCGCGAGCGTCGAGGTGCTTCCCGGCTTTGCGGGCAGCCGGGCTGAACTCTGGCGCTCGCAAATCCATCGCAGCATCATCGACAAAGGTCCACGCCCTGTGGCCGCCACACCAAGCCGCGCTGATGGACGCCATGGTGATCGGCGAAGACGCATTCATCAACCGCCCTACCCGCGCGGACTTCCAGCGTTCGGGCACTTACCACGTGCTGGTGGTTTCGGGGATGAATGTGAGCATCCTCGCCCTGGTTACGTTCTGGTTTCTGCGGCGGCTGCGGGTCAGCGATCTTGTGGCGGGCGTTATCACGGTGTCGCTGATGGTGGCTTATGCCCTGCTCACCGCGCTGGGCGCTCCCGTCTGGCGAGCGACGCTGATGCTGGCTCTCTATCTGGGCGCGCGGCTGCTCTATCGCGAGAAGTCGATGCTCAATGCCATTGGCGCGGCGGCGCTCGGCCTGATGATCGTGAATCCGCAAGTCCTGTTCGGAGCCAGTTTCCAACTGACCTTCTTGTGCGTGTGGCTGGTGGCGGCGGTGGGCATCCCTGTTCTGGAGCGCACGACGCAGCCTTATATGCGAGGCTCGCGGCACATTGATTCCCAGTCCTACGATTTCGTTCTGCCGGCGAAAGTGGTGCAGTTCCGCCTGGACGTGCGAATGATCGCCGGCCGGCTGCAGCGCTTTGCCGGCCGCCGCTTTCCATTGCCAGCGCTGGCAGTGGCTTCGCGCACGCTGATGGGCGCGGGCGAACTGCTGCTGATTTCCATTGTCATGCAGATCGGACTGGCGCTTCCGATGGCGTACTACTTCCATCGCGCCACGGTGGTGGGATTGCCGGCCAACATGCTGGTCGTGCCCTTGATGGAACTGCTGATGCCTGCCGCAGTCGCGGCCATGGCGCTGGGATATATTTCGCACGCTCTGGCCAGGATTCCGGTGCTGATCGCGGGCTTCGCGCTCGAAGGCATCGCCGGCACGGTGCGCTGGCTGGGCGGATTGCGTGTCGCCGATCTGCGCGTGCCCACGCCTGGCAGCACCGTGATTTTGTTGAGCGCACCGTCCGATCGTGCTGGCCATGGCGCTGGTTCGCCGCCGCCCTGGATGGCAGCGGGTGGATTAGCCGCGCTGGCTGCAAGTGCATTCTGGATTTCCGCAGTCCCGCCGCGTCCCAGATGTTCGGCCCGCGGTTTTGGAGATGACCGCAATTGATGTTGGCCAGGGAGACTCGATTCTGCTGGTGTCACCCAGCGGCCGCACTTTGCTGGTGGATGCGGGAGGTCTGCCACACTGGGTGCATTCGGATTTGGATATCGGCGAAGACGTAGTGTCTCCGTACCTGTGGTCGCGAGCGATCAGCCGTCTCGACGCGGTGGCCATCACACACGCACATGCCGACCACATGGGCGGAGCGGCGGCGATCCTGGCCAACTTCCGGCCGCGGGAGTTGTGGCTGGCCGATCCATCGGATCCGGAAATGACAACGCTGGTGCAGCAGGCGCAGGCAGTTGGGCGTGCGCGTTGTTCGCCACCAGGCGGGCGATGAGTTCGACTTTGGTGGAGCGGAAGTTCGCATCCTGGCTCCGGCGCGGCCGGATCTTGCGGCACGGCGCAATGATGAATCTCTGGTGATGAAGCTGGCATATGGAAAGACATCCGCGCTGCTGGAGGGCGACGCGGAGAACCGCTCAGAGCATCAGATCGCGGAGGAACATCCCGAAGCGGATTTGCTCAAGGTGGCGCACCATGGCAGCGCGACTTCCACGATTCCGCTGCTGCTGGAACGGGTGCATCCCCGGTTCGCCGTGATTTCAGTGGGAGCGCGCAATACTTACGGACATCCGCGGGAGGAAGTTCTTGCGCGGCTGGGTGAAGCCCACGTGCTGACCTACCGCACCGACCTCGAAGGCGCGGTCACGTTTTATCTGGACGGCACGACGGTCACGCCTGGTCTTCCTCGGGCGGAAGTCCACTGATATCGATTTCCGCGGTCTCATCGCTGCCCGGGGCCCGGCGATATTCTTCGATGACGCTTCGCGCGCGATCGGCATCCTCTTCGCGCACCAGGATGATGGTGCCGCCGACTCCGGGCAGAATGTCCTGCTGGGCGTCGAGCGACGTAACATCGGAATCGATCCCGGTGGATTCGAGCAGGCCGTGCACGACCAAAGCTTCGGATTCCTGCTCGGTATCGAAAATTCGCACCAGCTTTTCGTTGGGATTAGGGCGCGGGGCGGGACGTTCGTTCATAAATCCTCCGTTCGACGCAGCAGACGGGAGCGGAACACCAAGCCTGCCGAAGCCCCCTGATTGTACCTCGGGTTGCACGGGTAACCGAAGTCCTACACCTGAGAGAGGTTGCGTTCAGCGCCAAATGCCGACAGAATAGGCCCATGGGACGAGCGCAACGTCCGTTGGCGGCAGCGCATCGAAAAGATAAGGTGAGTTGTTTTGACAGTCTGGGGGCCGAATGAGTACCTGGGATCGGGCTGAGTTCTCTGCACATCTGACTGAGAAGGAGCAGGAAACCAGGAACATCCGGCGATTGCAGATCATGATGAGCATGGTCATGTCGGTCATCAGCCAGGACCGCAACCTGACCGTGGAAGAAGCCTCAGAACTGGCAGCCGGCGCCAAACGCGCGGCCCTGGCCATGTTTCCCGACAAAGAACTCGCCTTCGATATCCTCTACAAACCTCGATTGCAGCGCCTGATGAACGAACGCTTCCGGCTGCAGTAACAATACCGTGCGAAGCCCCTAAACCCTTGTTGTCATCCTGAGCGCAGCATCTTCGTTCGCTTGCGAACGGAGATGCGAAGTCGAAGGACCCCTGCCGACTGCAATTACGATTCCTTCTGCGGGTTTCAGTGCGTCCGCAGAAACACACCGCCGGCTACCGGTTTGGTTATAGGGGTCCTTCGACTGCGTAGCTGCTTCGCGATGCGAAGCAGCCACTTCGCTCAGGATGACAGATCGCTCGGGTGCGGGATGCTTCAGAAACCGAGTCGAGCTTCGCTCGACCGGACAGATGAGGACATCTGTCCCTACGTGGTTCGTGATAGCACCTCTTGATTCGGGAAGCCTGAACAGGCATAGAATGGTGCCCGCTATGAGGACATGGCAGGTTCTTGCTCTGACAGTTCTGTGTCTTGCACTCGCACTCACCATTGCGGTTCGCTCTTCCGCGGACAACCAGAACAAAGCCGGCGACGTGAACGAAGCGCGAGCCCTGGCCGCCGACGGCGACAACTGGCTGCTCAACGGACGCACCTTTGATGAGCAGCATTTCAGTCCGCTCAAAGAGATCACCGACAAGAATGTCAGCGGTCTTGGACTGGCCTGGTATCTCGACATCGACAGCGGAATGGGAATCGTCTCGGAGCCGATTGTCGTGGATGGCGTCGCTTATGTGAGCGCGCCGCTGTCGGTGGTCTATGCCGTGGATGCGGCTTCGGGAAAGTTGCTCTGGAAATTCGATCCCAAGATTCGGTTGGACCTGGCCATCAATGGCTCCTACTCCGCGCGAACCAATGGCGGCGTGGCGGTGTGGAATGGAAAAGTGTACGTGGGCACGGGGGATTGCCGCCTGATCGCGATTGATGCGGCTTCGGGAAAACAGGTTTGGGAAGCCGCGGTGTGCGACGCCACTCAGACCGGGATCACCGGCGCGCCTCATGTCGCCAAAGGAAAAATATTGATGGGGTACAACGGCTCCGACGACGGAGTGCGAGGATCGCTGGCCGCTTACGACGCAGACACCGGCAAAGAGGCGTGGCGCTTCTGGACGGTTCCCGGAGATCCAGCCAAGGGATTTGAAAGCAAAGCGCTCGAAATGGCGGCGAAGACCTGGTCGGGAAAGGACTCGTGGAAAGTCGGCGGCGGCGATGCCTGGACTGCGATTACGTATGACCCCGTCACCGGCCTGGTGATTTTCGGCACCGCCGGCGCAGGCGTGGACTACGGCGAGTTGTCATCCATCAAAGTCGGGGGCGACAAGCTTTTTGCCGGATGCATCATCGCGGTGGATGCGGAGACCGGAGAATACGCCTGGCATTTCCAGACCAGCGCCGCGGGATTGCAGACCGAGAACAATCACATCCTGATCGCCGATGTGGTCATCAATGGCGAGAAGCGGCACGTCGCCATGACCGCGCCCAAGAACGGCTTCTTCTACGTACTGGATGCGAAGACTGGAAAACTCGTCTCGGCAAAGCCGCTAGCCAAACTGGCCTGGGCCAATTCGATTGACCTCAAGACCGGGCGCGCGGACGAGGTGCCTCCCTCCGCGGGCGGCGGAAAACAGTGGACGGTCCACAACTGGTGGCCCATGAGCTACAGCGCGCTCACGGGATTGGTATATGTCCCGGCAACCGACCGGCAGTCCGCGTCCAACACCGCGGTGGAGTCGGGAGAGTGGATGCATGGCACCGAAGGCCGGCTGATCGGCTGGGACCCGGTCACGCGAGTCTGCCCGCTGGTCGGTGCAGGAACCGATCGCGACCAACGGCGGCGTCCTGTCGACAGCCGGCAACCTGGTTTTCCAGGGGCAGGGCTCGGGAGAATTTGCCGCCTACGCCGCCGACAGCGGGAAGAAAGTGTGGTCGATCCAAACCGGCTCGGCCATCGAATCCATTCCGGTCACGTTCAGAATAAAAGGTGAGCAGTACATCTTGTGCCCGGTGGGATGGGGATCCGGATCGCGCCTGTTCGCGCCGTCCTGGACCATGGCGACTCCCCAATCAAAACGCGGGCCGGTGCGGCTGCTGGCTTTCAAGCTTGGCGCCACTGTGCCGTTTCCGGTGCCACCGGATGTCGTGCCGCCGGTCCCAAAACCTCCGCAGCAAACCGCCAGCGCGGAAACCATTCACAAGGGTTCGCTGCTCTACGGCAAATTCGTTTGTGATGGTTGTCACTCGCCGGACACCGACGGCAGCGGCGCCTGGGTTCTCAACGGCGCGATTCCCGATCTGCGCTACGCGCCGCCGGATGTCCATCGCGACTGGTATGGCATCGTCCTGGCCGGCACGCACTGGGACAAGGGAATGCCCGGCTTTGCCGATCCTCCGAAATTCGCTTTCCCTAATCTGAAGATGACGAAAGAAGATGCGGATGCGATTCATGCCTACGTCATTGACCAGGCTTGGAAGGCTTACAACAAAGAGCAGGCCGCGCCGAAGGCGAACAGCGGGAAGGACTAGATCGCGTGCGTGAGTCCGCCGCGCTATTGTATCACCGCTGAACGCTCCTCGACAATAGACGACGTGAATCGACCGGTTCTGATGAGCCAGTATGCACTCGCGTACGATTCTTCGGGTTCTTACATTGTAGATCGCAGAACACGGTGAAAAAGCAGATCGTGCAAGCGCACTCGTCCCTCCCTGGTATAGGTGTGCTCATCGAGTTGCAACGCTGACGATGATGGGCCAGCCTGCTACGTCCACCAAGATTCATGATTTCCGCAGCGTAAGGGTCGCGACAGCGGTAAGTGTCCTCGAAACCGATTCTCTGCATTTAGTTCCAAGCCGACGAGCAGGCTCATTCGCATACATCCGATCGTCAGCTTGTGACCGCCCGCGCTATGAGAGTCGCTGATTAGCCCTAACGTATTGAGGTAAGTTGAGGCAAGACGGCAACTTGACTCGGCAGGATGCGCAGTCTCGCCGCACTTAACATCGATGAACTCAAGCGATCCAGCCAATGACCTTCCGCCTACCTTGCGCTGGACATGACCTTGTACATCGCATCAGGCGAGCGATGAAGTTCCAAGACTGGGGGCGGTGTGACGCTGTACGGCTGCAACGCAGTCACCGCCGAACACGATGCTAAATCTTACCCCGCGATCGGTCCGGATTATCGGGAAAGACGCAACCTGACTCTAAGCGAGTTAACTTCGTCCAGTCGATCCAGCGGATCGTGTGTCGCAACAGCTATCTGCTCATTCGTGAGGAACTCCGATAACGCCAACCCAATCCGCGACAGTAAACCGCGAAGTATGCCTTGCTCCAGACGCCAGGGCAGAGCGTTCCGATTCAGCTTGACTATCCTGTAGCTAGTTGCGTACATCCCGCATTACCCGCAATCCAGTAGTGCCCTCACTTCGAATGAAATCTTGTTAACCACGAAGGACACTAAGTATCGTCGAGGGTCGTCAGCCTTAAGAGTCGTCACTTCGTGCACCTACGTAACCTTCGTTAATCGGTTTCGTATACACCTTCACATCGCAGCAGACTAAACCCCAAACCTGCGCCGATAGGCGCTGGGGGAGGCCCCCGTGTGGCGCTGGAAAAGCTGGCGGAAGTAGGCGACATCCTGATAGCCGACGGCGTCACTGATCTCCTGCATGGTGCGATGATCGCTCTCCAGCAGGCGCTTGGCGGCGGCGACGCGCAGCTTCTGCAAGTAGATCAACGGGCTGTCTCCGGTGGCTTGCTTGAAGCGGCGGACGAAATTGCGCAGGCTCATGCCAACGCGCCGGGCCGGGGCCTCGAGCGGGAAGGTCTGGTGAAAATTCTGGTGCAGCCACTCCTGCGCGCTGGAGATGCTGTCGTCGGAATGCTCGGTCTTTAACGGGACGATCGCGAAGCCGGCCTGCCAGGCGCGCGGCATTTCGATTAGCATCGCCTTGGCGCTTTGCATGGCGATCTCGTGTCCGCAGAATTGTTCTACCAGGTACAGGCTCAGATCTAACGCTGCGTGGACACCTCCGCCGCAGTAGAAGCCGTGGTCTTCGGTGACCATCAATTCCGGCATCCACTTCACCCTGGGATATTTCTCGCGGAAGCGCTCGGCCAGGGCCCAGTGCGTGGTGGCGCGTTTGCCGTCGAGCAAGCCGGTGGCTGCGACCAGTCCCACACCCGAGCACACACTGGCGATGGAAGCGCCGCGCTTGTGCCAGCGTCGCAGGAACGGTACAACCTGTGCATTGCGTTGGACCACGTCATCAATGCTGATTCCAGTGGTCGGAATGAAGATAAGGTCGGTCTTGCGGATGTCCGCGATCGCTACGTCGGGCTGGATCTTGATATCACCATCGCAGCGAACGGCGCGTCCGTCTGCCGATGCGGTGGTCACACGAAAGCGTTGGACAGGGCGCGTTCCAGTAAGAACGTTCCACAAAGTTCCGGCGTGGTGAAAGACTTCCATCGGTCCGGTGGCGGTGGAGGAAAAGGTTGCGTCTAGAAACAGGACTGTGACCTCAGTCATGGTGTAGTTCTCCAAGTGGCCTAATCACCTACTAATAATGGCAAATAAGCCATCTTGTGGCAAGAGGCTTTCATCGCTAATGTCAGAGGGAGTCGTCAGTCGTCGGTCTTCGGTCGTCAGCCCTCCCCCGGGAGCGAGGCCGGTGGTCACAACTGGTTTTGACGACTGACGACTGAATATTTGACGACTGCCTAATGGAGGGCTATATGAAGAAATACATCATTGAACGAGAGATCCCCAACATCGGAGCTCTGGAGCAGAAGCAATTGCAGCAGAGTGCAGCCAAATCAAACCAGGTGCTGCGCCAGCTTGGCCCGGATATTCAATGGCTGGAATCGTTTGTGACCGCTAACAAACTCTACTGTATGTATCTAGCGGCGGACGAGTCGCTCATTTACAAGCACGCAGAATTGAGCGGCTTTCCCGCTACCAAGGTGACCGAGATCGGTGAGAGGATCGATCCCTCGACCGCCGCGTAACGTTTTTTGAACCGCGGCCGTGGTCACCTTGAGGTAGCGCCGCTATCGCGCAGGCGTTTCGACTTCTGGGAGGGCAGGATGCCCTCCCGACGTCGGCAGGATGCCGGCGCACGAAGAGCACGGCACCGAACTTGACCGACCCCTACAATCTGCGGCGTTTCGTGGAAGCGCAGAACGGTGTCTACGACGACGTTTGCGCAGAATTGCGAGCGGGGAGGAAAAGTTCCCACTGGATGTGGTTTATCTTTCCACAGATTAAGGGTTTGGGTATGAGTGCTACCTCGAACCGGTTTGCGATTTCCTCACTGAACGAAGCCGAAGCATATCTGCAACATCCTATTCTGGGTCCGAGGTTGCGAGAGTGCACTCAACTGGTAAACCTCGTTGAGGGGCTTTCGATTCAGGAAATTTTCGGCTCACCCGATCATCTGAAGTTCCGGTCCTGCATGACTCTTTTCGCCCACGCCACTTCAGAGAATCAAGCGTTTCTTGATGCCTTGCAGAAGTATTGCGGGAACGAATTTGATCCGGCAACCCTCAAACTTCGTGCAGCCTGGACTCTCCGATGGTATACGGCGTCGTGAAAAGATCAGACGGCACCGACGTGGCCTACGCCGACGCCAGCGGCGCCAAGGCGCGCAGGTCTGGATACCACGTTTCCAACCTGTCCAGTGGTGCCTAGATCTACGTTCGCTTCCAGGGGACATGACATCACGTTCGCCGGGACGCACATCGCCCATGCTGAGCCTAGTTGGAACGAGCACAGCGTTCAAAATATCACGGCACAATATTTTTTCGGCCAGCCCCCGAAGACTCCGTTCTCACCCCCTCCTCTGATTGACCCCTCTGTCATCGCCGGTCTAGACTCGCTTCCGATGGAGACTTACATGAAACGCGTTGCCTTGGTGTTCGCCGTAGTGTCGCTATTTGGCGTTTTCGCGCTGGCCGATGAAGGTCATCACCACGAGGATCTGACAGCGGAGCAACTGGGGACGGTGCATTTCCCGGTTTCCTGCACGGCTTCGTCACAGAAAGCATTTGAACGCGGCGTCGCGCTGCTGCATTCGTTCTGGTACGAGGAAGCGGAAAAGGAATTCGTGCCGATCTCGAACGATGATCCTGCTTGCGCGATGGCGCATTGGGGTGTGGCCATGAGCTTGTGGCACCAGCTTTGGGATAGTCCGAAAGCCGCCACCGTCAAGCGCGGCATGGCGGAGCTGAAGAAAGCTCAGGCTCTTCACCCGGCAACGGACCGCGAGCGTGATTACATTGCGGCGCTGGGCGCGTTTTACCGGAAAAAAGGCGACCACGAGGCGCGCGCCAAGGCATACTCGCAGGCGATGGAAGGGGTTTATCAGCGCTATCCCGGCGATCGCGAGGCGGCGGCATTTTACGCGCTCTCGCTGCTGGCGTCCGAGCCGGATGGCGACGCCACGTTCGCCAACCGCAAGAAGGCGGCTGCCGTTCTGGAAACACTTTTCAAGGAAGAGCCTAACCATCCCGGCGTGGCGCACTACCTGATCCATAGTTATGACAAGCCGCAACTCGCGGCCCTGGGACTACCTGCGGCGCGCAGCTACGCCAAGATCGCTCCCGCCGCTCCCCACGCCTTGCATATGCCGTCACATATTTTTGCGCGCCTCGGTTTGTGGCAGGACGATATTGATTCCAACCTGGCATCCATCGTGGCCACGCGTAAGACCGCGGCCATGCACATGGGAGGCGAAGGCCATCAATTTCACGCAATGGATTATCTGGTGTACGCCTACCTGCAAAGCGGCCGCGAGGCAGACGCCCAGCGCGTGATCGAAGAAGTGAGGGCCCTGCCTCCGATGAAAGACATGTACGGCGAAGGTTACGATCCGCACGCGTATGCGTTGACGAAATTCCCCGCGCTCTACGCGCTGGAGCTTCGCCACTGGACAGAAGCTGCTGCGCTGACTGTCGCACCCGGCGCGGACTCCGGCGACAAGTCCATCACATTTTGGGCGCGGGCGATCGGAGCTGCCCGGTCGGGAAACCTGGCTGAGGCGCGAAAAGACATCGCCGAACTGGAATCGCTCCGTCAGGAAATGCTAAAGAGAAAGAAAACATTATCGGCCCAGGTTATCGGAGATGCGCAGAAAGAAGCCGGGGCATGGGTGGCACACGCTGAAGGCAAAGACGACGAAGCAATCAAGACATTGCGTACCATCGCGGAAGGAGAGGAGTCCACCGGCGATGAACCTGAGGACATTCCAGCGCGCGAGATGCTGGCCGACCTGCTGCTCGAGACCAAGCATCCCGAGCAGGCGTTGGCGGAGTACGAAACAGATTTGAAGTTTAATCCCAACCGGTTTAACGGGCTTTACGGAGCGGCCAATGCAGCTGAAATGTCTGGAAAGAGTGAAAAGGCCTCAACCTACTACGCGCAATTAGTGAAAGTGTGTGCCGGGTCGAGTTCCGATCGACCGGAACTCGGGCGAGCGAAGGCACTGGTGGCCAAGAACTAACTCGGTCTGTCTGTGTTGGGACGAGATCCATCCCAACGCAGCCATTGCCAATCCTTCTAGTGCCAAACCAGCATTTTGGCTACGAGAACCGCCAGCATTAACGTTGCTCCCAGTGTCGCGTTGTACTCGCGATGCTTCCAGTACAAGTCCCAGGAGAAGGCTCCGCTATTTTTTGCGGAAGGGAACAGTCGCGGAAAAAAGCGCGGCACGTGACGGGCGTAATCTTCAAATTGCGGGAAGCGCTCGCGCAGAAATGTTTCCTCAGCGCGAATCACCGGAAGATAGATGGCGAAGAAGAGAAGAACAATTCCCGCGACGATCCACCAGCTTCGCGAGGCCACCGCGAATCCGATCGCCAGAATCAGCGAACCGAGGTAGAGAGGATTGCGCGTGTGGGCATAAGGGCCTCCGGTGGCAAGCTGCTCGTTCTTCTGCAACTGTCCCGACGCCAGTGCTCGAATCATGAGTCCTGGGACCACCAGGGCTGCGCCGATCAGAATGGATTTTACGGTGGGCCTGGCTAGCCAAAAATAAAGCAAGGCGAAGACGAAGCCCAGCGGCACTCGGATGCGGCGCGCAACGGCAGACCAGCTAGCCATGGTGCTCTCCCAGCAATTGGTGGGCAGCGGCAACCACTTGTTCCGCGGTGATTTCAAGCAAGCCATCGTCCGGCCGAGGTACGTGACTGTAGCTGGTGTTGCTGGCGGAGCTGCGCAGCACAATACTGCTGACGCCGAAAGGCCCGTTCCGCGCCGGATCAGTCGGCCCGAAGATTCCAACCACCGGAATTCCGAGGGCAGCGGCGAGGTGCATGGGACCGGTATCGCCACCAATAAAAAGACGTGCACGACGAGTGAGAGCGATGAGTTGCGTGAGCGATCCTGTAAATGTTTCGGCCGTGCCGCCGCTGGCAGTTTCAACGGCGCCAGCGAGACCTTCCTCTCCGGGACCGAAGTTGACCAGCGTCTTCAGTCCGTCGGCAGCGAGTTGTCGGGCCACTTCGCCATAGCGTTCAGCCGGCCATTGCTTTGCTCCCCACCCGGCGCCCGGATTGAGTAGTACGAACTCCTGCGTGCCTTTCAGACGGCGGTCACACTCCTCGTCGGCGGCGACGTCGCGTGGAAGCTCGACCTTCGGAATTTTAAGCCTCTGCTGGGCAACCGCCTCTGCGAGAAATACATTCTGTTCCACAACGTGTTCGCCGCGAGGAATGACCATGCGCGTGTAAAACATGGTGGCCAGATTTTCGCGTGGCTGGGCCGAACCGTAGATGACAGGCGCTCCCGACCATCGCGCCAGCAACGACGACCGCACTGCACCCTGAAGGTCGAGGGCAACGTCATATCGCGCCGCCCGCAAATCGCTCAAACTGGCGGCTATGCGCTCCCAGGTAGCAACGGACAAAGGCGCAGCTCTCCACTGCCGGGTGTTCACGGTGTGAACCCGGTCCACCAGAGGGCGTTGTGCTGAGCGCGGGCCGGTGCGAGGCGTGGCCAACGTGCACAGCAATTCCGCCCATCGCTCTTCGATCAGCCAACCGACCATTGCTTCCGGAAACGCCGCTCGCAGTGCGGTCACGGCGGGAAGACCGTGTATGACGTCGCCCATCGCGCCGAGACGGACGATCAGCAACCGATTGATGCGTGATGCGGCAGGGGATGATTCAGCAATCGTCACGACCGCGTCGGCCCCAGGCGCGAGCGGATCATCTCAGTCGTGGAATGGTCTTTGGAGTCGCCAACAATTTCGACGCGGCCGCCGCAGGCGATCACATCGTCGCGCTCGGGGACGGTCTCCGCGGTGTAATCCGTACCTTTCGCGTGGATGTCAGGACGAATCTCGCGAATGATGGCGCGTACATCCGATTCAGGGAAAATTACCACAGCATCTACATCGGCCAGGGCAGCCAGAATTTCAGCGCGCTCTTCGGCCGGAACCAGCGGGCGGCCCTCGCCTTTCAGCGCGCGCACGGAAGCATCCGAATTCACGGCCACGACCAGTCTTCCGCCCAGTTGTTTCGCGGCGTGCAGATAGCGCACGTGCCCAACGTGCAGCAGATCGAATCCGCCGTTGGCCAGCGTGATAGCAACGCCGGCGCGGCGCCATTCCGCCACCTGCTTTTTCAATTCGTCGCGTGTGAGAATTTTTTTTGTGATTGTTGGCGCACCGTCCCCGCAAGTTGCGGGAAGCTTTGGTCGAGCGTTTCTTTCGCCCCTCCGGGGCTTGGTCTTTTTTGGACTGACCCCAGGGCTTACGCCCTGGGCTTTATTCTCGCGCCGCTTCGCGGCTTCCCACTTGTCGGCGGAACTCTACGGCAATCAGTGCGACCGTGTCGTCGGCGGAACATGGTCCAGGGCCTGCAATAATTCCTGCTGCGATACGGTTGCCGTACCTCGCTTCATGACTACGATGCCACCCGAATAATTCGCCAGGTGGGCGGCATCTTCGGCGCTTGCTCCAGCGGCCAGGGCAGCGGTGAACGTCGCGATCACTGTGTCGCCTGCGCCTGTAACGTCCGCTACCTGGTCAGACCCGAAAATCGGAATGTCGGTGGGTTTGTGACGATGAGTAAATGCCACCATGCCATCACGTCCGCGGGTGATGACCAGCGATTTCAGCTTCATCTCGTCCATCACCTGTTCGGCTGCAGCGCATAGAGTGCGCCAATCATGGCCGATCTTTACACCTAGAGCAGCTTCTACCTCGGGCTCATTCGGCGTGGCAGCGGTCACGCCGGAGAACTGCAGCATGCGGTAGCGCGAATCAAGCACCACCGGCACACCGCGCAACCCGCCTTTGTAGCGGACCGCATTGAGGATCGCGGGCGTGGCCGCGCCGTAACCATAATCTGATATCAACAGGACGTCGGAGGCGCGAGCGTACTCGCGCGCGGCCAGAACCAACTCGCGTTTCAAATGACGGTTGGGTTCAGACTCCGGCTCGCGATCTACACGCACCACCTGTTGCCGCGCCGAATGCGTCGAACCTGCGAGGATGCGCGTCTTGGTGACGGTCGCGTAACCTTTGTCTTTTAAAACGCCGCTGACAGCAACGTGCTTGTGGCGGAACGCCTTGATCAGCAGGCGGCCCGGTTCATCGTCGCCTACAACGCCGACGGGCAGGACATTGACGCCCAGATCGGCGAGATTGCAGACGGCATTGGCGCCGCCTCCGGGCACTACGGTGCGCTCGCGATGTTTGAGGATCAGGACCGGCGCTTCGCGCGAAACCCTGGAAATTTCTCCAAAAATAAATTCGTCAGCGACCAGATCGCCGAGAACAGTCACCGTGACTTTGGGAAAGTCTTCGACGATCTTCCTCAGCCGCTCGGTTTCTTTTAGGTGCTTGCTCATTCGTCTGTAGTCAGTCCCGACTGCCGAGGGCGAAACGCCCACGGGACAGCCGGCGGGACGCCGGCGCTACTAAGCCCTTGATTTTCTCACGGCTGGCGTCTTCTCTCTGCGATCCGGGTCAGCATGGTATCCACAGCGTTAGCTGCGTCGGACAATTCCATCTTGACCGGAACCACCGCTAGCGGCGTCAGAGCGGCGAGATATCCGCCAAGGTTGACCGCGTCTTTTTCTGTCGTGACGAAGCCGTCGGCATCGCTGCGTCGCCGTAGGTCCAGTAAGTCGTGAATGTCCCGATCGGTGTAGGCGTGGTGGTCACGGTAAAAAGCTTCGGCAACCGGCTCGATGCCCGCAGTCCGCAGTTGTGCCACGAAATTCTTTGGCCGCGCTATGCCGCAGAACGCGACTGGCCTGGCTGAAACGTTCGAAGGAACGATGCCGCGACGAGCTCGCCAGACGAGTTTCTGGCCTAGTGGAAACGCCTCCGGCAAGGCGCCGCTGGTGAGCACTACTGCATCAGCGCGGCGCAGCGAGGATAGCGGCTCGCGCAGTCTTCCTCTGGGCAGGAGGTGATCGCGCGCATCTTCGGGAGTAACCAGCACGATATCGAAGTCGCGAGCGAGGGAGCGATGCTGGAAGCCGTCGTCGAGCAGGTGCAGCTGCGGTGCAAACTTCTGCTCGGCGAAGACGCCGGCGGCGTATCGGGATTCTCCGACAATGACCGGAACGTTCAGACGCCGGGCCATCAGCAGGGGTTCGTCGCCGAAATCCTGAGGCGAACCGGAGGGGTCCACCAGGGCGACGCCTCGGGTCTTGCGTCCGTAACCGCGCGAGAGGACATCGAATTTCAATCCGCGCGCTTTCAATAGTTCTCCCAGCAGCAGGACAAATGGCGTTTTGCCAGATCCGCCGACGGAAAGATTGCCGATGCTGACCACATGGCCGCTCAGTTTCTGGGTACGTGCGAGGCCGCGGTCATAGAGCGCATTGCGTGCGCGGACGCCGAGGCCGAAGAGTGAGCTAAGCGGATTCATTCAGTTCATTGCCACGGGCGGATTTTAGTAGTTTTTCTATGGCTGCCACGGTTCTGTCCGTTGCACCCATTTGCGATTGCAGTGTTTCGGCCCCGCGGCGGCCCAGCGCGATTCGCTCTTCTCTAGTAGAAAGCAAATCCATTAGAACTAGCGGAAACTCCGCCGGCCCGACGACGCGAACGGCATCCTGACTCTGAAACAAGCTGACGATGTCGCGGAAATTTTCTGTATGATTGCCGACCATGATCGGCACGCCATATTGCGCCGGCTCGATGATATTGTGTCCGCCGCGAGGGACGAGGCTTCCGCCCACGAATGCCACGTCGGCCAGCGCATAAAGGGACGCGAGTTCGCCGATCGTGTCGACCAGAAAAACGCCGCCGGCAATGGCATCACCGTTCCACATCGAGCGTCGCCAGAAGCGAATGCCACGCTGTTCTAACAACCGCACCACTTCGTTGAAACGTTCGGGACGGCGCGGCGCCAGAATCATCACCGCCTGAGGACGGCCGCCCAGCACGGTCTGAAAGATTGGCAACAGCAGCTCTTCTTCTCCTTCCACCGTGCTGCCGCAGACCAGCACCGGCCCGGCGCCGCCTTGCTGAAAGTTCGCGCGCAGCCTCGCCACAATTGGCGGAGGATCCGGCGCGCTCACATCGAATTTCAGATTGCCGCCCACCTGCACACGGTCGGCGGGCGCGCCAATTTCGCGCAGTCGGGAAGCATCTTCACTGGTCTGTGCCAGAAACAGGTCAATGTTTCGAAGAACTCGCTGCAGAATGAAACGGAAGCGACGATATCCAGGACGCGAGCGATCGGAAATACGCGCATTCACCACGGCAACTCGGGCGCCGCTGGCGTGCGCCAGGCGCAGAAAGTTGGGCCAGAACTCGGTCTCCGCTAGGACTATCAGTCGTGGCCGCAAAACTGACATATACGGTCGAATGGCAAAGGCAAAATCCAGCGGAAAGTAAAAGACGCTGTCTTCTCCAAAATGTTTTGTTGCCAGCTTCTGGCCGGTGGCGGTAGTGGTCGAGACCACCACCCGATATTCCGGGAAGCGCCGGCGCAACTGCTGCACCAACTCGCTGACCGCCAACACCTCGCCGACTGAGACCGCGTGCACCCAAATTGCAGGCATGGAGCGCGTTTGCAGTCGCGGCGGAACCTTGCCCAGCCGCTCGCCCAGGCCTTCGCGGTACTTGCCATGGCGCCGCTTTCCGAAAATCCAATACGGCAAGCTGACCAGCAAGCCCGCCGCCAGCAACGCACTGTAGAGCAAGTACATGAGGGAAGGGACATTCTAACCGCAGGTCGCACCGGGCTTCTTCTGCGAACTCACGGCGATTATGGCTCAGCTCAATTTCCCCACCGCATGATGGGGTCATCCTGAGCTTGCGAAGGATCTAGCGCGCAGCGGATACGCACCCTGACCGCAAATGTGGCACTGCGCGCCAGATCCTTCAGGATGAAGCCCCTCGGATGACGCCATCGTGGTCGGTCTTCATCCGAACTGAGACCCTGCCTCCAAGGCACCGGCACGCGGGCCAGACGCATCCTATAATCAACCATCATGTTCCGAGGAGCTTTGAGGATTTACGTGTTTCCGGCTATGGCGATTGCATTCATCGCCCTGGTTCCTCTGCTGTGCCTGGCGGCAAAGGAATTCGTCATGCCGCAAGCCCAGCCCGCCAAAACTTATCCGGCGCACGACCAGCATCCCCTGGAGGCATTCTCTGTCGCAGTGGAGCCCTACGATTTGGCCGAAAAAACGACCATTTTTTCCGTTCATTACAGCGAGCTCGGTTTCCTTCCCATCTTCGTGGTCGTCACCAACGACGGCAACCAGCCGGTTGAGCTGACCGGCATGAAGGCACAACTGGTGACGGTAAACCGCACCAAGCTTTCTCCTGCGACGGAGGAAGATATTGCGCGGCGCGTTACCAGCCCCTCGGCCAACACCAGCCACTATCCGCTTCCATTTCCCACCAAGAAGGTGAAAGGCGGGCTCAGCAAACAGGCCATTGAGGAAATACAGAACTCCCAGTTTGTCGCCAAGGCGGTTGAGCCGCACACTACGCAGTCTGGATTCCTGTTCTTCGATGTATCGGGAATTAACGCCCCTCTGGCTGGCGCGAACTTTTACCTCACGGGCGTGCGCGACGCCAAGGGCACCGAGCTGATGTATTTCGAAATTCCACTGGAAAAGTATCTGACCGCGCCCAGCAAGTAGTGTGGGGTGGACACTCTTGTCCGCCGCCTTTGACCTGGATTTGTTAGAAGAACAAACAAAAACCAAATCAACGTCAAAATCGGGTGGTGCAGCACGTCTGAGACCAACCCCAACTCTTGTCATTCCGAAGCCAGGTTTATCGGCGAGGAATCTGCTTGCTGCCGGCCAGCGCAACAGCAGATTCCTCGCGCGGCCGAGCCGCGCTTCGGAATGACAAGTCGCTTAGAGATTTGAAACCGCAGCATTACCTAAAATCGGCGGACAAGAGTGTCCGCCCCACATATGGGTCTGCATTTATAATGAGCGATTATGGGAGCAACGCCTGAAGTCTCTGTAGCAGCGGCCGCGAAGTATGAACCGGTGATCGGGCTGGAAGTGCACGTCCAGCTCCTGACCACGACCAAGATTTTCTGCTCCTGCTCCACTCACTTCGGCGATCCACCCAACACTAACGTTTGCCCCGTGTGCCTGGGTTTGCCTGGGGCCTTGCCGGTGCTGAACCGGAAAGCAGTGGAGTTCGCGGTGCTCGCGGCCATGGCGCTGAATTGCCGCATCAACGAGACTTCGATCTTTGCCCGTAAAAATTACTTTTATCCCGACCTGCCCAAGGGCTATCAGATTTCGCAGTACGACAAACCGCTGTCCGAGCATGGCTTCATCGACATCAAGACCGCCAGCGGGGCTAAAAAAATCGGCATCACTCGCCTGCATCTGGAAGAAGACGCGGGCAAGAGCCTGCACGAAGGCTTTGCCAACTCTTCGGAAACCACCGGTATTGATCTGAACCGCAGCGGAATGCCGCTGATCGAGATTGTCAGTGAGCCGGACATTGCGTCACCCGAAGAGGCTTACGAGTACCTCACACGATTGAAAGAAATCATTCTGTATACCGGGGTCAGCGATTGCAACATGGAAGAGGGTTCGCTGCGCTGCGATGGCAACATCAGCGTGCGGCCGCGCGGGCAGAAAGAGTTTGGGACGAAAACGGAAGTGAAGAACGTAAATTCGTTCCGCTTCATCCGCGAGGCACTCGAGTACGAGATCGAGCGGCAGATTGGCGTGATTGAATCCGGCGGCAAGATCACGCAGGAAACGCGCCTCTACAACTCGATTGAAGGCAAGACCTACAGCATGCGGTCCAAAGAACAGGCGCACGACTACCGTTATTTTCCTGAGCCCGACCTGCTTCCGCTGGTGGTAGATGCGAAATGGCAGAAGGAAATCCGCGACACGCTGCCCGAACTTCCTGAAGCCCGGCGCAAGCGCATGGTTGCCGACTACGGCATCACCGAACAGGACGCGCAGGTGCTGACACTCACCAAGTCGCTGGCCGACCAGTTCGAAGCGGCAGCCAAAGCGGCGAAGAGTCCAAAGCGGGTGGCCAACCTGGTGCAAAGTGAACTGATGGGACGCCTGAAGGCGAAAGGCCTCGAAATCGAACAGTCGCCGATCTCAATGAAGGGCGTGGCCGCATCGGCGGACCTGGTGGAAAGCGGCGCCATCTCCGGCAAGATGCTTAAAGACCTTTACGATCTGGCCTTCGAGCGCGGGAAAGATTTTTCCGCCGTGTATGAAGAGGAAGGCCGCCCGGAACAGTCCCGTGACACTTCGGCGCTGGAAAAAATCATTGACGAGATCATTGCGGCCAATCCCAAGCAGGTCGAACAGTATCGCGCGGGAAAGAAAACGGTTGTGGGCTTCTTCGTCGGCCAGGTGATGAAGGCATCGAAGGGCCAGGCCAATCCGCAAATGGTGAATGAGTTGCTTGGGAAGAAGCTGGACGCTTGAAGCTGAACGAATTGTGCTGGTTCCACACAGTTCGTGCCTACCCGCGCGGTCACTGCCTTCCGTTACGTTTAGCCATCCCCCTCTGGCTCGGTAACATATGAAACGATGAAGAAATGGAAGATTGACCGCATCATCAGCGTGGCCACTCTGGTCACGTCGGTGCTTGCTCTCATCCTTGTTCTGAAGAAGCCGGCACCGGTGGCGCAACAGCAGCCGGCTGCGGCTGCGGCGGTCAATGCGGAATCTTTTCAGCAAAAGGTGCAGCAACTGGACCAGCCCAAGGTGGAGGGCCAGCCCCCGGCTGAAGTTCGCATTAATTCTGATGAGGTGAGCGCGGCCATTGCGCAGGCTGCGGGACAAATTCCATTGGCGGCAGTTTCACAGGCCGTACCTGGTGTCGGGTCTCCAGAAACGCCGCTCGCACCGGGGCAGCCTGACGTCAAAGATTACCAGGTGAGTTTCGACGGCGATGTCGCGCATGGGCAGTTTCTTACGCAGATTGCCGGTAAGGATGTGTGGGTCACGCTATCCGGACATCTCGGATCCAAGGACGGCTACGCGACGTTCGATCCCACTGAATTCAAAGTGGGCGACTTGAATGTCCCCGTATCACTGGTGAACGACGCCTTGCAGAAAAAACTCAACGAACAGCACGATCGCCTGAAGCTGCCGGACAACGTAGGCGGAATGAAAGTCGAGAACGGCGAACTAGTGATGACCCAGAAGTAAATTGGCCCGGCTGCATCTCGCAGCCGGACCGTAAAATCCAGCAGCTATCCTACTTCAGGTTCACTTCCCGCAGAACCATGGTGCTGACGATCTCGCGCATTTCCACGCGTTTCTCGCCCAGTGTTTGAGCAGCTTGCTTAGACCCCAAAATCTTGTCTCGTATGGCCTCATTTTTGGCGGTCAGACCATCCAGGGCTCCGAAATTCTTGTACTCGACTCCGATCGCAATGTCCCAGTCCTGAAGGTCGTGTTTGGTGGTGTTCAGATACACCTTGTAATCCATGATCAGGTTTTCTTTCTTCATTTCGTCATAGAGCAATTTTGTGCTGCTCTGCAGAGTGGTGAGATAAGCATCCATCTTGGTCGGAACAACGCGAATGAGGGTCACCTGCCAGATCGGACCCTCGGTGTAATGCTCTTGCGCAACAGCTTGCAGCGCGAACAACAGAAATAGTCCTAGGGCCGATGCGGTGTATTTCTTCATATTCAAAGCTCTCCTTGTGGTGATTCGGGAGAATGATACGCCGTCGCAGTGGAGCGTCAAGCGCTGAAGATATTCGAGAGTGGGTCAGTCTAGAAGAATCCACATCACTGGCGTCATCCTGAGGGACTTCAGTCCCGAAGGATCTCGCGCGAACCGCCCTGGTTGACGCGAGGGTGATATCCGCTGCGCGCTACCGCACCCGGGGCTGTCATCCTGAGCGCGGTCTTTCGTCCTGCGAAGCGGACGAAAGCAAGCGAAGGACCTCTGAATTCCGCGCCACCTCCACACAATATCTGCTCAAATCCAGGTGGATGCGCATCGGCAGATCTGGCGGGGGTTGGGTGCCGCTATCGCCTGAAATGCATAGGTCCTTCGTCGGGAGCCCTTCGCTGCGCGGAGGGCTCCGCTTCCTCAGGATGACAGCATTCACTGACCCGGTGTTCCCTGGAACAAGGGCCACAGCCGGTCGCCGATCACGCGATACAGAACGAAGGCGCTGCCCGAGTCAGAAACCTGGCGGAAGAGCAGCTCGCCGCGCCCGTCACCGTCGGCGTCCACGGCATCGATCAGTTCCAGGCGCGAAAGCACGTCGAAATGGTTCGTGTCGGTAACGCTGGCGAACACCTTGTGCACCTCGCCATACATGTCGTCGCGCGCCACCAGCGTGATGATGTATTGCAAATCGGACGTTGTGCCCGGACGGGCCGGCATCCGGGCCTTTGCGGTCAGCACCACGATAGGCTCGTTGCTGTTGGAGAGATCGAACGGGTGCAGCTGAACATCTTCGAAGCTGGGCTCGGGCGGCTTTGTCTTGGTGGCCGGACGCGATGCACGGGGCGCGGATTTCGGAGCGGCCGACTCCGGCTGCGCGGCCCACGTCCGGACCTCGTCCGCTGCCAATGCCAGGATTTTCTTGCGCAATTTCTGCTCCTCGTCTGGCTTGAGACTATAGGCATACGGACGTGGCTCAGGACCGGCAGCGTCTGAGACAGCAGTGATCAGCTGCACCGGTTCCGACGGAGCTGAGGGGGTGGCCGGCGGCTTGCGCAGAGTCTTTCGGTGTTTTGGTCGACTCCAGCGCCGCGACCGCAGCATTACGCTTTTTTAGTTCAGCCGGCGTCGGCGCACCCCGCTTTAACACAGGACGATCCGAATCGTCGGCCGGAGCGGAAACTGGCGGCGGAGATGTGGAAGCAACTTCCGTGGTGGCCGCTGCAGGCCGCTTCAGCACCGGACGATCAGAATCTGTGTCCGATCCAGGAGCTTCCGACGAAGTCGTGGACGCCGCAGGAGCACTGGCCGGCGCAGGGCGCTTCAACACAGGGCGGTCCGAATCGGCTTCGGGTTCAGGACCGGCGGGCGGCGAGGATGCCCCAGGAGCAGACGCAGGGGCCGGTGCAGCCGCAGGGGGAGCAGAGCCCGCGGATGGAGCGTCCTCCGGAGACTTGGCTTTCGGACTCGCGCGCCTCAGTACCGGCGGGCCTTCCGGTGCCTCGGGTGCAGGCTTCGACATGACTGCCCGCTTCTTGGCCGCCGCATCTTTCGCGGCTGCAATCGCGGCGGCCGACTGCCAGGTTCCGGCCCCCCGCCAGGTGTTGTTGCCTTGCAGGGCGCCCGTGACCGTAAACAGCCCTTGGGACACGCCGGCGCGGAAGCCTTCATATATCGTGCCGCTTTCGAGCGCCATCGGAATGGGCGAGGCCTTGTATGCGCTGGCATCGTAATACTCGCCGTCGTACAGGATGGTGATCGGAACCAGGCGGGCCTTGCCGCTGGCGGTCAACTCCACCAGACCTAACGCGCGAGGTCCCTTGATCGCCTTCTTAGAGGCGGACTGGGCCGGGGCCAGTTGGGTCAGCATCAAGGCCAATCCCGCCAGGATGACGGCCCGCCTTACGGTGCGATATAACTTGGTGGCACCAAGCTCTACGGAAATAGGAGACGCTGCCATGGCTATCGATATCAATGATAAAGCCCCTGACTTTACCTTGCCCGACCAGAATGGAGAAGAAGTTTCGCTCAAGGCTTTTCGTGGAAAATACGTAGTGCTATTTTTCTATCCCCGCGCCGATACTCCGGGCTGCACCATCGAGGCCTGCGAGTTCCGCGATTCCTATAGAAAGATGCAGAATACCGGCGCCGTGCTGCTGGGCATTTCGCCGGACACGTCGAAAGCGCAAAAGAAATTCGAGGAAAAGTTCAGCTTGCCTTTCACCTTGCTGGCCGATGCCGAAAAGAAAGTATGCAACGCCTATGAGGTGATTAAAGAGAAGAACATGTACGGGAAGAAAGTGATGGGCGTGGCGCGCACCACTTTCATCATCGGTCCGGATGGCAAGATCAAGCACATCTTCCACAAAGTAAAGCCCGAAGGCCATTCGGCAGAGGTGCTGGCGTACCTGAAAGATGCAATCAAAGGCGCCGCGTAGGCACAAACCATGTGGGCGCGAGCGCCTCGCTCGCCGCCGGCGAGCCTGTCTGTGGCGCTGCCGCAAGAGCGGGACGCTCGCGCCCACATCGGATCTCGTTCTGTCGTGACGCCTTACTTGCTTGTTGTCGTGAACGTCAGTGCCGTCTCAACCGGAATTACAGCCTCTTCTTTACCCGTAGCAACCGCGACGCCAGTGCCAGCCCCGGCGCCGACGCCCGCCCCGATTGCAGCGCCTTTGCCTCCGCCAGCTAACGCGCCAACTACTGCCCCGAGCGCAGCGCCGCCGCCAATTTTCGTGGCATTGCTCTTCGTGTGGCCCTTTCCTTTGACGGAGTACGCATGAGTCGCGATCGGAACCATCCGTCCGTTGACCTGTACGCCTGTCAGTCGCAGTGAGAGTTCTCCCGGAGCATGCAGGCGGCCACTGGATTTTGCCGACGTTACCTTGCCTCGGACGGACGCGCCGCTCCGGGCCAGGGTCTTGCCATTGACCACAAGCGAACGAGCCAGTGTGGCGTCGAATCTGTCACCGGCTTTGGCCGTGCCAGAACTGATCTCCGATCCCACTCGCACCGTCAGACGGGTGCCCGCGGGAATGGTTTGCGCCGCCGCGACCAGCGCCATGAACATCAATGAAGCAGCAATCTTGAACGATCTCCCCAGCATGAATCCTCCTTCATGATTGTGACCCGAGGCACTATTATGCGGAAGCGGATGAAGATAGCCAAGAACAGAAATTCGTCAGCGCTGAAGCCCCTGCCCGCTGACTTTTACGCGCGCGATCCTCGCGCCGTCAGCCGCGAATTGCTAGGCAAAGTCCTGGTGCGGCGCCAGCACAGAAAGCGCCTGACTGCGCGGATCGTGGAAGTGGAAGCCTATCTGGGAGTGGATGACGCCGCCTCTCATTCTTTCAGTGGACGCACCGGCCGCAATTTCGTGCTCTTCGGTCCGCCTGGCATTTCCTACGTGTACTTCATTTACGGCAATCACTTTCTCTTCAACGTCTCCTGCCTGCCCGACGGAGAGGCCGGCGGTGTGCTGTTCCGCGCCCTCGAACCAATCTCCGGAATCGAGCAGATGGCACAGGCACGAGATCTCTCGATGGACGAGGTCGCCGACCTCCGCACCCTGACCAGTGGCCCGGGACGCCTCGCAGAAGCCTTCGGCATCACGCGTGAACGCGACAACGAGAAAGACCTGACCAGTCCGAAATCAGACCTTTTCATTGTGGACGACGGCTTCCGGCCAGGTCGGATCGAAGTGACGCCCCGCATCGGGATCACGAAAGCCGCAGATCGGCCACTGCGCTACATCATCGCGGGAAATAAGTTCGTCTCGAGAGGGTGACCACGGTTTGATGTGGGCGAGCTGTGCTCGCCTGCCCGGACGGGACGTCCGGGCCTACGTAGTCCGTGGCGGTGGCTGCAGAATGATGTTGTCAATCAGGCGCGCCTTGCCGACGAATGCTGCCACCGCCACCAGCGCGGAACGCGAAAGATCGGCTACCGGATCAAGCGTATCGGGATCCACAATCTCGAAATAATCGAGCCGGACCGACGGCTCCTGCGCGAACGCCTGCTTTCCGGCCTCGATCAGCGTCTCCGCCTTGCGCTCCCCCTGATCGAATCGCTCTTGCACCGCCATAAGCGAGCGATACAACACTCGCGCCGATTCTCGCTGCGGTGGGTCGAGGTACGCGTTGCGCGAGCTCATCGCCAGGCCGTCCGGCTCACGGATGATCGGGCAGACGACAACCTGCACCGGAATATTCAGATCGCGCACCATCCGGCGAATGATCGTCGACTGGGCGGCATCTTTCTGGCCGAAGAATGCGCGGTCAGGTTCCACGATGTTGAAAAGCTTTGCCACCACTGTGGTCACGCCGCGAAAGTGTCCAGGCCGCGAACGGCCGCAGAGCTTGTCGCTGAGCCCTTCGACGGTGACATAGGTGACGGCGCCCACCGGATACATCTCTTCCACACTCGGAGCAAAAATGAAGTCCACGCCCTCCTGCTGGAACAGTTCGCGATCGTGATCGAAAGTTCGGGGATATTTGGCCAGGTCTTCACTGGGGCCGAACTGAAGCGGATTAACGAAAATCGACGCCGCTACGAGATCACACTGGGCCTTGGCCGCGCGCACCAGCGAGAGGTGTCCTTCATGGAGCGCTCCCATAGTGGGCACCAGCCCGAGGCTTTTGCCTTCGCGCCGGAGTGCGCGGCTGGCGGCGCGCATTTCGTCGATGGTATGGCAGACTCTCATGACGCGAGCGCGTGGCCCGTCTCAGGCCGAGGGCACCCAGTTGATCAGGATGTGCATGCTCTCCAGAGTTCCGGCCACGATGGCGCGGTTGGCGCGAATCTTCACCTCGTCGTCCGCAGAACTTTTAATGGCGTTTTCGGTAACGGCAACCACTCGCCCGTAAGGCCACGCCGATGACGGCAAATTGCCCAACGCCTGAGTCAATTCTCCCGGCTTGAAGATGCGTTCCAGATGATCGTCGGGATCAAGTAGCGCGACGCCGTCCGCGCGAATAATCAAATATGGGTTCTGCCAGCCCTTCATATGAATCAGGCTGCGATATTTCTCCGGCGTGGGCTCGGGGATGGCGAGAATGCGCGCGGTTGCCAGCGCCGTAGGATCGGGAGCTTTTGGGCTGGCAGAACAGGAAACCAGAACAGCGACGGCCGCCGCGAGAAGACCCAGACGCGAATGTCTCATTCGTCCTCTAGCGCCTCATCGCTCGCTTGCGTTCGAGGACTGCATCCAGCGCTGCCCGCGTTTCCTTGGGTAGGTGATAGGACTCTTCATTCGAGGGATATTGGCGCGCCGCAACGTCGGCCCGGAACGCCTCTACCGCGACGGTGATGGCTGCCGCGACGTTCGCATACCGCCGAACAAATTTCGCGGGATGCCCAAAGCTGAGATTGAGAATGTCGTGGAACACCAGCACCTGTCCGTCGCAATCGGGCCCTGCGCCGATACCGATGGTCGGGGTCTCGACCTCGGCCGTAATCATGGCCGCGACCTCGCGCGGGATGCCTTCGAGAACGATCAACGCCACGCCTGCGCGGTCAAGGGCAACCGCATCGCGCATGAGCTGCTCTACCCCGCTGAGATCTTTACCTTGTACCTTGTAGCCGCCCATCACGTTCACTGACTGCGGCGTCAGGCCGATGTGTCCGGCAACAGGAATTTCGGCATCAATGATGCGGCGGATCAGATCGGCACGCTTCTCGCCACCTTCGATCTTCACCACTTCCGCCCCCGCTTCTTTGACAAAACGGGACGCATTCCGCACCGCTTCAACAGGATCAGACTGATACGACCCGAATGGCATGTCCCCGATCAACAATGCGTGCTTAACACCGCGGTGGACGGCACGGGTGTGATGCAGCATCTCGTCAACCGTGACCGACAAAGTGTTCTCGTAACCCAGCATGGTCTGGGCCAGCGAATCGCCAACCAGGACAATGTCAATGCCGGCCTCGTCGATCAGGCGCGCGCTGGAATAGTCGTAGGCGGTGAGACACGTAACCGGTACGTGGTGGAGTTTTTTGTCGCGAAGAGAAGAGACTGTAATCTTGCGGCGAGGTTCGCCGATCGGAACGAGACTCACGATGTCCTCCAGTGCCCCTCCACAACCCGGCGGATAGAGCCTGTCTACATCTTGGATGCTACGGAAGGTATTGTAGCCGCAAACAGTTGTCAGGTCGATAGGAGTTATCAGAGGCCACGTAGGGGCGGGTGTCCCACCTGCCCAGCCGAGCAAAGCTCGGCATTTCTGCGACATAGCGTGAGAACAATACTGAAGTAAGATTATATGCTGACGTCTTGCCTTATGGTAAGATTAAGTTTTATGGCAGCCTATCGCACCGTCATCAGCTCAAGAGGTCAGGTAGTGATTCCGGCAGAATTGCGGCAGCAACTGGGGCTTGAAAAAGGCACCCGGGCTACTTGGAGTGAAGAGCGCGGGCGACTGGTGCTTACTCCGATGACCGAGCGACAACTCGATGAAATCATGGGCTTCCTCAAGCCGGCTCCCGGCGAGCCCTCCATGTTCGAAGAATCCTTCGCGGAGAGGGAACGCGAGCGCAAGAGAGAGAAGCGATAGTGCCCGTCTCCCTGCGTCGGAACACGCGACGCTTTGTGCTGGATGCTAACGCACTTTTCGGCTTCTTTGAGGGCCGCCGCCTGGTCGCGGAAAAAATGCGTTACCTCCTGGGCGAAGCCTTGCGACAGGACTTGCCGCTCTTGATCTCTGCCGTAACCTGGGGCGAAGTCTTCTACATTGCCTGGCAGCGTCATGGTGAACGGAATGCCCGTGAAGCTGAAGCTCGCGTGGTGAGAATGCCGATCGCAGTCATACCAGTGGACCGGGAAAGAGCGACCCGCGCGGGCGCATTAAAACAGAAACACGGCCTCGGCTACGCTGACGCCTTGGCCGCTGAACTCGCAATCGAACAGGGCGCGTGGCTGGTGACCGCCGATCCTGAGTTTTCGAGAGTTGGGAAGGGGCTGTTGGTGTACTCGCTCCCCCGACACGAAAAGTAGGGGTTGCAGGGACGGCTGCCGGGCGTTACTCAGAACCTGGGAATAACGACGGCATTTCTTTCAGCAGTTCCTCAAGAAAGGTCTTCCGCTCATTCACAAAATGCCGCACAATCTGCGCCGAAGAGGTTTCCTCGTACTCGACCTCGTGAATGCTTTCGTCGTCGAACGATAAGATCTGCGCCTTAGGGTAGCCGAGCAGAATGGGAGAATGGCTTGAAATAATGAATTACACGTCTTTATGTTTCCGTAGCACGTCGTGGATCAGCACTAAAAAGGCAAGCTGGCGTTGAGGAGAGAGGGCTGCCTCAGGTTCGTCCAACAGAAACAGGCCGTTACGTCGGAATTTGAGGTCGAGAACGGTGAAGAACATCTCACCGTGTGATTGCGCGTGAAGGCTTTGGCCCCCATAAAATTCGCTCGCACCAACTTCGTCAATGAAGGAAGCGCTGTTAAAGAAGCTCTCCGCCCGCAGAAAATATCCCGCGCCGGTCCTCTTATCGAACGACAAGCGCAGCGCCCTTATCAAAGGGTCGATCGAGTGGTTGCTGATAGTCGTGTCGTTTGAGAAAATGCGGTTCCCGCCTTCCCGGCCAAATCCGTAGTGGCCAGCAATAGCCTCCAACAGAGTGGATTTTCCGGTACCGTTCTCGCCAGCGAAGAAGCAAATACGTGAGTGAAGGCTAATGTTGTGCAAACTACCGATCGTCGCGACAGAGAATGGATAAGCTTCCCAATTTTCCACCCGGTCACGGAGCAGTGTGATTTTCTTCAGCACGGAATAACCGCTACGCGCTGGCCGCTTCCTGGCTCCCCAGCGGCAAGAAATACTGCGTCCCCTTGATGGGCGCCGAAACCTTTCGCAGCAACTCCTGTAAATCCTGGTTGCGCTCTACGAAATCGATTTCCGAAGTATTCACGATCAGCAGGTCCGACGATGTGTAGTGGAAGAAAAAGTGCTCGTAGGCCTTGATCACTTCTTCCAGGTAGTCCTCGTTGATCGCTTTCTCACCCGGCGCATTTTTCTTTTTCAGACGCTTCTTCAACACCTCAGGCGTGGCTTGCAGGTAGATGACGAGGTCCGGCGTGGGCAGTTGTTCGCGGAAATGGTTGTAGTAGCGGTTATAAATCTCCAGTTCCTGATCGTTCAGATTGAGGCAGGCGAAAACTTTGTCTTTCTCGAAGACGAAGTCGGTGACTACGGTTTTCTGCGAACGCGGACCCATATCGAGGGCGCGCAACTGCTCGAAGCGGCGAATCATGAAGGCAAATTGCGTTTGGAAGCCCGCTCCCGGTTCGCCTTTATAGAAGGCACCGAGAAACGGATTGTCCTCTGATTCCATGACCTGCTGCGCATTAAGGCGCTCAGCCAGGATCCGCGCCAGCGTGCTTTTGCCGACTCGTATGGGACCTTCGACTGCAATATAACGGGGCAGCTCAAAAAGATTAGCCATGGGTTAGAGATCGAAGAATTGAGGTCCTTCGCAGCATATCTCGCCTGCGGCCCTGAGGCAATTGTGGAAAGAGTTAACAGGTACAGATTTTAGATTGCAGATTTCGGATTGATGATTGAAAACCCTGCCGTGGAAAAATCCGAAATCTGCAATCTCGAATCTGCGTTGCATTTACAATCACGGTCAGCATGTACCGTAGCATCGTCACCGCTACCGCTGCTGCCGTCGCTGCCGCCGCGGGCTACCAATCCATGGCGCCGACAGGACAATGGTTTGGCCATACTTTTACCGGACTCGACCACCGGTCGAAACAGCTGGCGCTCACTTACGATGACGGGCCCAACGATCCGCACACTCAGCACTTGCTGGACGTGCTTGCCCGGCACAATGTTCAGGCCACTTTTTTTCTAATCGGACGCTACTGCCGGCAACGGCCAGACATCGTTCGCGAACTGGTGAAGGCTGGACATGTCATTGGCAACCATACCTTCACGCATCCTCTAATGATCTTCAAGGGCTCTAGAGAACTGCGAGCGCAACTCGAGGAATGTGATCACGCTATGACCGCCGCGATTGGCGAACACTCAAATCTCTTCCGCCCGCCTTTTGGGGGCCGGCGCCCGGTCGTGCTGCGTATCGCGCGACGTATGGGGCTCGAACCTGTCATGTGGAATGTGACTGGCTACGACTGGAACGCAAGCTCAGCCGAGCAGATTGAGCGCAAGGTGACGAGCCGGGTTCGTGGCGGGAACGTAATTCTGCTCCATGACGGTGGGCACCTTGAGTTCGGCGCCGATCGTTCGTATACGGTTACAGCGACCGATCGGTTGATCTCTCGTTACAAGGCCGAAGGGTATGAGTTCGTGACGATTCCACAGATGATGCGAGAAGCAGATCTTAGTTCTTAGTTCTCGGATCTCAGCTTGCGCCCACGGGCATGGTCGCGAAGACCTGCCTGGCTGCCGCGATGGTGTGATGAATATCTTTCTCGGTGTGGGCAGCACTCAGGAATGCCGCTTCGAACTGGGATGGCGGCAGGTACACGCCCCGGTCCAGCATCGCGCGGAAGAATCGGGCGAAGGCTTTGGTGTCGCACTTCGCTGCCGACGTCCAATCGGTCACCGGACCGTCACTGAAAAACCAGGTAAACATGGAACCGACGCGATTGCACGAAATCGGCACCCCAGCTTCTTTCGCAGCAGCGGTCACGCCTTCGGTCAACTCTCCAGCGCGTAGTTCCAAGCCGGTGTACAGAGTGCTCTTGTGGTTGCGCAGGTAGCGTAGGGTTGCGAGGCCGGCGGCCATGGCTAGCGGGTTTCCGGAAAGCGTTCCCGCCTGGTAGACCGGACCGAGCGGCGCGACCATATCCATGATTTCGGACGGGCCGCCGTATGCACCCACAGGAAGCCCGCCGCCAATAATCTTTCCAAATGTGGTCAGGTCCGGCAGAATTCCATACCGCTCCTGCGCTCCGCCGAAGGCCAGGCGAAAACCGGTCATCACTTCGTCGAAGATGAGGACGGTCCGGTCGCGTTCCGTAATCTCGCGCAGCGCGTCCAGATACATCGGACTCGGCGGCACACATCCCATGTTGCCGACCACCGGTTCCACGATTACACAGGCGATCTGCTTGTTGAACTTTTTGAAAGCCAGCTCCAGCGCATCCGTATCATTGAAGGGAAGCGCCAGAGTCAGTTGGATGAATTCTTCAGGCACGCCGGCGGAGCCGGGAATGCCCAGCGTGGCCACACCCGAACCGGCCTTCACCAGCAACGCGTCAGCGTGCCCGTGATAACAGCCTTCAAACTTTACGATGTACTTGCGGCCAGTGTAAGCGCGGGCCAGGCGGATGGCCGACATGGTGGCTTCCGTGCCCGAGTTGACGAACCGAATTTTTTCCACGTGGGGGAATGCGGAGATCACGATTTCCGCGAGATCGGCTTCCGCCGCAGTCGAGGCCCCGAAACTGGTCCCACTCTTGGCGGCCGTAGCAATCGCTTCGGGCACTCCAGGCGGAGCGTGGCCGAGGATCAGCGGTCCCCATGAACCCACATAGTCGATGTACTTATTTTCGTCGGCATCCCAAAGATGAGACCCCTGTCCGCGAACCATGAACAGCGGATCGCCTCCGACCGAACCAAAGGCTCGCACCGGCGAATTCACGCCGCCGGGAATCATCTGCTCGGCGCGTTTCTGCAACTTGTGCGAAGCATCTACAGTTCGGGCCATGGGATATCCTGTCGCTGCGGACTGATAAATATAGCAGCCAGAAGCAAGCTTTGAATTCACTGGAAATTCATTTGTTCGCAATATTCCTGCAACATCAATGCACTATCTTCGCGACAGTGACATGCTCTTCTAACCGGGAGAGCTAAGGACAGTCTCGGGGGGCTCCGGGCTGTCTTTTTTGTTTCTGATGCATCTTCGCCGATTGCACGAACCGTGTGGGACCGGGTCTAAGACCCGGTCAGGCCGAGCAAAGCTCGGCTAGCTTTTACCTACTTCTCGACCTTCACACCCTTCCAAAATGCCACGTACCCCGTGATCTCCTTTGCCGCTGGTTTAGGCTCGGGATAAAACCATGCGGCATCATGGTTCAGCTTGCCGCCAACCTCGACATCGTAATAGCTCGCGGTGCCCTTCCAGGGACATACCGTGTGGCTCGCGCTTGGTTTGAAGTGCTCAGCTTTGATCGCATCGGGCGGAAAATACTGATTGCCTTCCACTTCCACACATTGGTCCGATTCCGCCAGCACTGTGCCTTCCCAGATTGCTTTTGTCATAAGACCTGTTTAGATTGCAGAACGGGAAGGCGGTCGCAATCTTTGAAGACTTCCGGCGAATTGCCCAATACGATCCTCGATACCCAGACTTTGAATGGTCATTCCATGGTGGGACGACTGCAGCGCGTGCTGGTGTGCTCGCCACGCGCTGCGGGATGGAACCAGCCGTCCGTGGCAGACCATTGGCGGGAGTTGGGCTTCTTCCATCCGCCGGATTTCGTGACCGCGCAGGCGCAGCATGACGAACTTTGCCGCCAGCTCGAATCCGCCGGGGCCGAGGTATTCCAGTCTGCCTTCAGCCTCCGACCTCTCGCTGGACGCTGTCTACACCCACGATCCCTCGCTGGCGTCCGATCAAGGGCTCATTGGCCTGCACCCCGGCAAACCGAACCGCATTCCGGAAGCGCAGCGTCATGTGGAATTCTGCCGCAGCCTTGGCATGCCGGTGCTCGGTCAGATCGAGTCCCCGGGAAAAACTGAAGCCGGCGACATGGTGTGGCTCGACTCCACAACTCTGCTGATCGGCCAGGGCTATCGCACCAACGCCGCGGGGATTGCGCAGATGCGAGCGCTACTTGGGCCCCATGGGGTTGAGGTGCTATCAGCGCCCTTGCCGTACGGCCCAGGTCCCTCGGCGTGTTTGCATCTCATGTCGCTGATGAGCCTGCTCGACGAACAGACGGTTCTGGTGGATTTGCCCTGGCTGGCGGTGGAGACGGTGGAGCTGCTTAAGTCTCGGGGCTACCGGTTTATTGAGATCGAATATTCCGAGCGCGAGACGCTTGCCTGTAACGTGCTGTCGCTAGGCGACAAGCGGCTGCTGGCTCTGGAAGACAACCGTGCGACCAATCAGAAACTTCGCGAGGCGGGGTTCGACGTAAAGACCTTCCCCGGCTCCGAGCTATGCGTCAATGGCGGCGGCGGGCCTACGTGCCTGACCCGCCCGCTATTGCGCGCCTAGTGAAGGCGCGAGCGCCACGCTCGTGCGGCAGCGCCACGGACGACGCAGCACTAGCGTGACGCTCGCGCCCACATTAAAACAACCTGATAAAATCAACCTGCATGGTTCTCCCCTTCGTCCGTGATCTGTTCACGGACGTGGAAAAGTTGCCGGCCT
This sequence comes from Terriglobia bacterium, assembly GCA_963812835.1. GTDB lineage: Bacteria > Acidobacteriota > Terriglobia > Terriglobales > Acidobacteriaceae > JAIQFF01. Next base: position 581,379 of record CAWEWN010000002.1, on the reverse strand, counting down.
TTTCGCGTGTGGCCTCCCATCTGAAAGAGGGCACGGGGCGGATTCGTGTCTCTGGACTGGTCCCAACCGCAAAAGCCTTGCTTCTAGTCCTGCTGCAGAAGGCGGCCGGGCGCCCGCTGATTTTGGTTGTCCCGGACAATCGTGCGGCTGAAGATCTGGTTCCGGTCCTGCAAGCTTTTTGCGAACTGACCGGCGCCGCTGCTCCCGAATCCGTTGTTTCCCTTCCCAACCACGACGTGCTGCCCTTTCAGAATCTCTCCCCGCACCCGGAGATCCAGGAAGAGCGGGCAGTTGCATTGTGGAAAATCGCCACTGGCGCCGCCTCATTTGTGGTTTCGCCAATTGCGGCCACCGCCCTTCGCCTTCGTTCGGCAGAGTATTATGCCGACCTGGCGCGGACTGTCCGCCGCGGCGACACCCTCAACGTTGACGCGCTGCTGCCCCACCTCAACACCGTGGGCTATCACTCCACCGATGTCGTGGAAATGCCTGGAGAGTATGCCCTGCGCGGCGGCATTCTCGATGTGTACTCGCCGGAAGACGAGCGTCCGGTGCGCATCGAGTTTTTCGGGGACGAAGTCGAGTCCATACGGAAGTTCGATCCGGCCACCCAGCGCTCTTCGAATTCCACGGATGAAGCGCTGTTGCTTCCGCTCACCGAGACTCCGGTCAGCGAAGAACTCTTGGGGGCCGTACATGCACGCTTGTCCGGCAAGCGCATCACCGGCAATGAGGAAATCATCGAGCAGGCCGTACGCTCCGGCGGCGTTACGGTGTTTCCGGGATGGGAGTTCTATGCGCCCGTCGCGGGGGCCAATCACACCGTCTTCGATCTGCTGCCGCGCGCCCTGGTATTGACCGACGAACTGGAAGCGTTGAAGGCTGAGTTCGATCACGTGTGGTCTCGCATCGAGCAGGCCCATGAGAGCAGCGGCGTGGGAAACCTGGTGCGGCCCGCGGATTTATATCTTTCGCCCGAAGAGTACTGGCAGAAAATCTCCGGCCTGCCCGGCGCCGACGTCGAGCATCTTGAAATCGAGCGCAGCGACGATTCTGCGGCGATTTCGTTCCATACCCAACCCACACCCCGCTTCCATGGCTCAGTTCCGACCATGCTCGAGGAAGTAAAGAAATTGATCGCGGACAGCAAGCGCGTGCTGATCGCCGTCCCCAATACCGGGGAAGTCGAACGCCTGGCCGACGTTTTTAGCGAGTACGCTGTGTCATTTCGCCTGGGCAGCCGCACCCGCAGCGGAGAGAGTTATGCCGACGAGACTTCATACTTCTCCGGCGAACTGATGACTGCCACGCTAGCCAAGGCTTACGTCCCTGACGGCGTCACCTTCCCCGATGCCAATCTCACCATTCTGGGCGCGCGCGATTTGTTTGATGAGTCGGAGGCGGTCGCCTCGCGTCCTCAGCGTCACAAGTCGAAAACTTCCGCATTTCTTTCCGATTTCCGCGACTTGCAGGTCGGCGACTACGTAGTCCACGTCGAGCATGGGATCGGACAGTACCAGGGATTGAAGGAGATCAACCAGGGCAACGGCAATGCGGAGTTCATGCTGCTCGAATACGCCGAGGGCGCGCGCCTGTATGTCCCGCTGACCCGTCTTGATCTGGTTCAGAAATACCGGTCGTCGGAAGGAGCCAAGCCCGTACTGAATCATCTGGGCACGGCCGCCTGGGCCAAGACCAAGGCTCGTGTGCGCAAGGCCATGAAGGACATGACCGACGAGCTGCTCAAACTCTACGCCGAGCGCAAGACAGCCCAGGGCCACTCCTTCTCCCCCGACAACGAATGGATGCGCGAGTTCGAAGACACATTCGAATTCAGCGAAACCGAAGATCAGCAAACCGCAATCAACGACGTCAAGCGTGACATGGAATCCACACAACCCATGGACCGACTGCTCTGCGGAGACGTCGGCTACGGCAAGACCGAAATCGCCATGCGCGGCGCATTCAAAGCGATCAGCGACAATAAGCAAGTTGCGGTACTGGCGCCAACCACCGTCCTCGCCTTCCAGCACTACGAAACTTTCAAGCAACGCTTTGCCGCTTTTCCCGTCTCCATCGAGATGATAAGCCGCTTCCGCTCGCCCAAGCAGCAGAAGGAAATTCTGCAGAAGGTCGAAGCCGGCAAAGTGGATATCCTGATCGGTACACATCGGCTGATCTCGAAAGACGTTAAATTCGCCGACCTGGGATTGCTGGTTGTGGACGAAGAGCAGCGTTTCGGAGTGCGGCACAAGGAACGCCTGAAGCAGATGCGCAAGCAGGTCGACGTCCTCACCATGTCGGCCACTCCGATTCCGCGCACCCTCCACATGTCGCTGGTTGGATTACGCGACATGAGCGTGATTGAGACTCCGCCTAAGGATCGGATTGCAATCCAAACTGTAGTCGCCAGCTGGGACGAGAAACTGATCCAATCTGCGATCGAGCAGGAACTCGAGCGGGGCGGACAGGTGTTTTTCGTACACAACCGTGTGGACAGCATCTGGGAGGTCGCCGCCAAGCTTCAGGCTCTGGTTCCGCGGTCGCGGGTCATCGTGGGTCACGGGCAAATGTCTGAAGGCGAGCTAGAGAAGGTGATGTTCAAGTTCATGCACCACGAAGCCGACATCCTGGTGTCGACAACGATTATTGAGAACGGCTTAGACATTCCACTATGCAACACCATCCTGATTAACCGTGCGGACCGCCTCGGGCTGTCTGAGCTTTATCAACTCCGCGGGCGCGTCGGCCGCTCGAATCGCCGTGCGTATGCCTATCTTCTGCTCCCGGCAGAAATCGAGCTAACCCCCATTGCACGGCGGCGTCTTGCGGCCTTGAAAGAATTTTCCGACCTCGGCGCAGGCTTCAAGATTGCGGCGCTTGATCTCGAGCTTCGCGGCGCAGGCAATTTACTGGGAGGCCAGCAGAGCGGCCACATCGAAGCCGTCGGTTTCGAACTCTATACCCAAATGCTCGATCGCGCCGTCCGAGAAATGAAGGGCGAAGCAGCCGCGGACGAAGCCGAGACGCAACTGAACCTGGGACTTAATATTCGCATCCCCGTCGAATACATTCCGGAAGAGAACCAGCGTCTACGAATGTACAAACGGGTGGCGGGAGTTGAAACCGACTCGCGTTTGAGCGATGTGCGAGCCGAACTGGAAGACCGCTACGGCGAGCCTCCGCCGCCGGTGCGGAACCTTCTGGAATACGCGGCGCTCAAGTTACTTGCTATGCGCGTGGGTGCGACCGTGATCGAACGCAAACGCGATCTGGTGACCATCAAGTTTCGTCAGAATGCCGAGATTGATCCGGGAAAGCTGGCCAAGTTCGTGTCGTCTCAACGCGGCGCGCAGTTTACTCCAGATGGCACGCTGAAGTATGTTTCAAAGGCCATTTCTCCCGGAGAGGTCCTGACACAATTGCGCGGCTTGCTGGAAGAGTTGTCTCCGGTCGCGCAAGCTTTGCCATCTGTACCGTCGTGAAACAGACACATCAAGGTACCTTCATTTCCCCAATTCCAATGATCAAACGACTCTTCGGTCTCGCAATCTGTGTCCTGATTCAGATCTCTGTGCTTTCTTCTCCCGCATTGACCCAGGAGAAGATGGCCTCACCCAAGCCGCCCCAGACTGCCTTCGAGAAGTTAGTGGACGACTATTTCGATTTCCACTTTCAATTCCATCCCACGGAAGGCACACAGGCTGGTCTTCACCAGTACGACCGAAAGTTGGAAAACTTCTCACGCGCAGGAATCGATGCGGAGATCTCCGGACTGCAGCAGTTTCAAAAGAGATTCGATTCGATCTCAACTAAGGAACTAACCCAGGAACAGGCGGGGGACCTGGAGATTCTTACCTCTTCCATTCGAGCTCGCTTGCTCGAACTGCAGACCATCCAGATGTGGAAAAAAGACCCCGATGTCTATATCTCGGATCTTAGCGGCAGCATATTCGTGATCATGCGCCGGAATTTTGCTTCGGCGGCTGAACGGCTGCAGTCGGTAATAGCGCGCGAGCTCGAGATTCCGCGGGTTCTTCAGGAAGCGCGGAGAAATGTCGTCGATCCACCTCGCGTTTATACGGACGTGGCCCTGCAACAGATGCCAGATAACATCAAGTTCTTTCAAAATGATGTTCCGGCGGCATTCCGTGATGTGCAGGATCCCAAGTTGCTGGCCGACTTTAAAGCAAGTAACGACGCAGCGGTCGAGGCGTTGCGCAAGTATCAGGATTTCATGCGGACCGAACTGCTGCCGGTCTCCCACGGCGATTTCCGCATCGGTCCCGAGAATTTCCGCAAGAAGTTGCTGTACGAAGAGATGGTGGACATTCCCCTGGACCGCTTGCTCGAGGTCGGCTATGGAGACCTGCGGCGCAACCAGAAGCAACTCAAGGAGGTCGCGGCCCAGATCGACCCTCACCGCAGCACAGAAGCTGTGCTGGTCGATCTACGCAAGGACCACCCGCCCGCTGATCAACTATTACAGACCTTCCGCGATACGCTGGGCGGCCTGCGGCAATTCATCGAGGAAAACAAAATTATTACCATCCCCTCGACTGTCCCGCCCATCGTCGAGGAAACTCCGCCGTTCGAGCGCGCCCTCACCACTGCTTCCATGGATACGCCCGGCGCCTACGAAACCAAGGCCACCGAAGCCATGTTCAACGTGACTCTGCCCGCGCCTGATTGGACACCGGATAAGGTCGAGCAATGGATGCAGGGATTCAACCGCGGCACCATCAACAGCACCGCCATTCACGAGGTCTATCCCGGACACTACACCCAGTTTCTCTGGGTGCAGGCGGCCCCGACCAAGACGCGCAAATTGCTTTACAACAACAGCAACGCCGAAGGCTGGGCGCACTACACCGAGCAAATGATGCTCGACGAAGGATACGGCGGCCACGATCTCAATCTGAGGCTGGGACAATTACTGGACGCGTTGTTGCGCAACGCGCGCTTCATTGTCGGCATCGAAATGCACACCGGCAAAATGACGCTGGAACAGGGACGGGACTTTTTCGTGAAAGAGGGCTTTCAGGTTCCGCCGGTCGCTGAGGTGGAAGCCAGGCGCGCAACCTCCGATCCCACGTATCTCTACTACAATCTAGGCAAGCTCCAAATCCTGAAGCTGCGCGAGGACTACCGAAAACAGCAGGGCAGCAAGTTCACGCTACTGGAATTCCACGACCGCTTTATGCGGCAGGGTTCGGTACCGATGAAAATTATTCGCAAGAGCATGCTGGGGACAAACGGTCCGACGCTCTAGCTTCATTACGAATTAGAATCATCAATCTGCACTTCGGCAATTTCGATTGCTGCGGCAAAGAGGAAGTCAGCAATGGCAAAGAAAGTTCGCAAAGCCGTTTTTCCTGCTGCCGGACTCGGCACCAGGTTCCTGCCGGCCACCAAGGCGCAACCCAAAGAGATGCTGCCCCTGGTGGACAAACCGATCATTCAATACGGCGTCGAGGAGGCTGTGGCCGCCGGGTGCGATCAGATCATCATCGTGACCGGGCGAGGCAAATCCGCCATCGAAGACCACTTCGATGTCAGCTACGAACTTGAAAAGATGCTGGAGGAGCGGGGCAAGACCGATCTGCTAAAGATTGTCCGCCAGATTTCCGACCTGATCCACATCGCGTATGTTCGACAGAAAGAGGCGCTGGGCCTCGGCCATGCTGTCCTCACTGCTCGCGAGTTGGTGGGCGACGAGCCCTTTGCCGTCCTGCTGGCGGATGACGTCATTGACGCCGATGTGCCGTGCCTTAAACAGCTGATGGATGTCTTCGACAAGACACAGTGTTCTGTACTCGCCACGCAGGTCGTCGAGGGTCCGGGCATTTCCGCGTACGGAGTGCTCGAGGGCAAGCCGGTGCCGGGATCGAACGGCAAGCTGTATGAAGTCGTCAGCCTGGTGGAAAAGCCAAAAGCAGAAGAAGCGCCGTCTAACCTCGCGGTCATTGGACGCTACATCCTTACTCCGACAGTTTTTGAGACCTTATCGGACATCAAGGCCGGCGCCGGTGGCGAACTGCAACTTACAGATGGGCTGAAGCAGTTGCTAAAGAAAGAAAAAATCTACGGCTACGTTTTCGACGGCAAGCGCCACGACACTGGCGACAAGCTGGGTTTCCTGAAAGCTACGGTGGAATTTGCGTTGAAGCGCCCGGATCTAGGGGGGCCGCTGCGGCAATATCTGAAGACCCTGAATCTCTAAAATGTGGGGCGGACACTCTTGTCCGCCGCTTTTGAAGTTGGTATTGCGTCCGAATTTTGAGGCCGTGCGATTAATGTTGTTTGAGGGGGACAAGCGTAACCCTCAAATCTAAGTCAAAGGCGGCGGACAAGAGTGTCCGCCCCACACCACTACTTTAAGAAGCGCCGACTGTAATCTTCAGCTTCCTCGATTTCTCTTCCACGCTGTTGGCCAGCTTTTCCTTGTGCGCGGCCAGCTTTTTCTCTAACGGCGCACTGGAGAGCGCCAGAATCTGCGCCGCCAGGATGCCGGCATTGGTGGCCCCCGGCTTGCCGATCGCGACCGTCGCTACGGGAATGCCGGCAGGCATCTGCACCGTCGCCAGCAACGAATCCATGCCTTGCAACGAAGTGGATGGAATCGGCACACCGATCACAGGCAGCGTAGTGTGGGCGGCGATCACGCCAGCAAGGTGCGCCGCACCACCCGCGCCAGCAATGATCACGCGGACCCCGCGACTGGCCGCCTTGCGCGCAAATTCGGCGGTGCGGTCCGGAGAACGATGCGCCGACGTGACGTCGATCTCATACTCAATCCCGAATTCTTCCAACGCTTTCGCCGACTCCCGCATGATGTCGAGGTCAGAGTCGCTTCCCATCACAATCGAAACCCGAGGCTTTGTGCTCATGGCCATCCTTAAATTGGAGTTGAAACCAAAAATCTCTCGTTCGAATCGGTCCAGCGTTCAGCGCCAGTCTCGAAAGCCGCACAAGGCGCATGCAGTGGCGTGGAAGAGCGGCCCTTACAGGGCCGCGTCTCGATCCGACTCTGGCCTTCAGGCCCAGTGGCGCCACTGGGGCTAAAGCCCAATCTCTCTGATGATCCGCAACGCGGCGCTGAAAGCGCCGCTCTTCCACGGCACTTTTGACGTCATCGATCGATCCGGAGACTATGAGCCAGCCCAATTATTTCTTAAGCGCCCTGGCCGCAATGTCCCGGCGGTAATGCGCTCCTTCAAAACCGATCTTTGATGCCGCCGTGTACACTCGATCGACTGCGGTCTTCAAATCTGCGGCTCGCGAAGTCACGCCCAGCACGCGTCCGCCGGCCGTAAAAAATGCGCCGTCGCGCCTACTGGTGCCGGCGTGGAAAACCTTCACGCCTTCCACTTTACCCGCGTCTTCGAGGCCCATGATCTTCTTGCCTACTTCGTAAGTGCTGGGATATCCGCCGGACGAAATGACCACGCAGACCGAGGCGTCGCGCGACCAGCGAAAATCTCCCTCGCTCACCCGGCCTTCAATCGAGGCCTCGAGCGCTTCCAGAAGGTCGCTTTCGAGACGCATCAGGATCGGCTGGGTCTCAGGATCGCCGAAGCGGCAGTTGAATTCCAGCACCATGGGGCCGCGCGCGGTCATCATCAGACCGCAGTAGAGAATACCTTTGTATTCCGCGCCTTCCGCTTTCATGCCGGCCACTACCGGACGCGCCACGTGTTGCAACAGCCACTGCGTCATCGGCTCGTCCACGATGCTGGCGGTGGAATAGGCACCCATGCCGCCGGTGTTGGGGCCGGTGTCGCCGTCTCCGATGCGTTTGTGGTCCTGGGCCGCCACCAGCGGCGCCACTCTCTCGCCGTCGCTCAGAACCAGGAACGACAGTTCGTCGCCCTGCAGAAATTCTTCCAGGACCACTCGCCGTCCTGCTTCGCCCAGCGTCTTTCCGCCGAACATTTCGGCTGCCGCCGAAGCCGCATCTTCCTTGGTGCGGCAAATCACTACGCCCTTGCCGGCGGCCAGACCATCCGCCTTCACCACTACGGGGGCGGAAAAATGCGGCAGGGCGGCAAGAACCTCGTCGATGGAATCGCAAATAGCGAAGTGGGCCGTGGGAATACGATGGCGCTTCAGAAATTCCTTGGCGAAACTCTTGCTGGACTCCAGTCGCGCCGCCGCCTGGCTCGGCCCGAAGACACGCCATCCGCGGCGGGTGAATTCGTCCACCACTCCCAAGGAGAGTGGCAGCTCGGGCCCAATCACAGTCAGATCCGGGCGGATCTGTTCAGCCACCGCAATCATCGAGGCGACATTTTTCACGTCGGCCGCCAGGCATATGGCCTCTTCCGCAATGCCGCCGTTCCCCGGGGCACAGTAGACCTGCGAAACCCGTGGCGACTGGCGTAGTTTCCACACCAGGGCGTGCTCGCGACCGCCGCTTCCGATGACAAGAACTTTCATAGCCGGAGACTGACAAGGTTAGGGGGACGTGCGGACGATGTCAAACCGGGAGGGACGATTTCAGATTGCAGATTTTCGATTGCAGATTTGCGAACTATTCCCGGCGCAGGCGGCGTTCCCAATCTGAATCTTCAATCCTCAATCTGAAATCTCCTTAACTATGCTTAACGTATAATGCTTGCTGGATGATCACTGTCTCCAAAGAAGATTACCTCAAGGCCATCCTCGAGGCCGAAAGCGAGGGTGAGACCGTTATCTCGGCCACGCTCGCGCACTGGCTCTCGGTTTCTCCGCCTGCGGTCACGATGGCAGTGCGGCGCCTCAAGAAAGACGGACTGGTCCGGGTACAGAATAGCGGCGAGGTTACCCTCACCTCAGCCGGACGCAAGATTGCACGCAAACTCACGCTTCGCCATCACCTGATCGAACGCATGCTGGCGGAAATGTTTGGCATGGAATGGTACAAGGTGCACGACGAGGCGGAGCGGCTCGAGCATGCCGTATCTCCAGACTTTGAAGCCAAATTGCTGGCCAAGCTGGGACGCGGCGGAGCCTGTCCGCATGGCAATCTCAGTGAACTGGAGAGCCCCAGCAGCCGGCGCCGGCGCGGATTGCTTCTCCTGGCCCATGCCGAGGCGGGCGCCAACTACCGGGTCAGCGGGATTTACGAACGCGACCGCCGCCTGCTGGAGTTTCTGGAGCAGCGTGGCATCCGCCCTGGAGCCCACGTACACGTTTCCGGAAGGAATTACGACCATACTTTAACGCTGGACACCGATGCCGGCACTATCTCCCTGGGCGGATCAGCGGCGGAAAAGGTCTGGGTTACGCAGAATGGAGGACGGGCGCCTCGCCCATCCAGCCGGACCGGACGCTCAGTCTCCGCCACCAGCTAAAGTAATTAACCATGGTTTACTTTTCTGTGTATACTTACGCTAATGTTGACGCCGACGGAGTCGTCAGTGATCCCCAGTGCGGAAACCGGCCAAGACCAAGGCTGGCGGCACTCGGTCGCGCGTCCCAGCCTGCCGGAAATCTATCGCAGTCTGCCTATCCCGCAATCGGCGGGTTTCCTCCGTAAGCTGCTGGCTTTCGCCGGACCCGGTTACCTGGTCGCGGTAGGCTACATGGATCCGGGCAATTGGGCTACGGACCTGGCGGGCGGCTCGAAATACAATTACTCGCTGCTCTCGGTCATCATGATGTCCAACCTGATGGCCATTCTGTTGCAGACCCTGGCCATCAAATTGGGCGTGGTCACGGGCCGCGATCTGGCGGTCGCATGTCGTGACCACTTCAGCCGTCCCGTATCTTTTATTTTCTGGATCGGGGCAGAGATCGCCATTGCCGCCTGCGACCTGGCCGAAGTGATCGGTTCGGCGATTGCGCTGAACCTGCTATTTCATATCCCACTGCTGTGGGGTGTGTGCCTTACCGCGCTGGACGTTCTCCTGATTCTGTTTCTGCAGCAGAAGGGTTTCCGGCTGGTCGAGGCCCTTGTCATCTCTCTGATTGGTGTAATCGGCGTCTGCTTCGGGTTGGAGATGCTCTTTTCGAAACCCAGCCTGTTGGGTATCGCCCACGGATTTTTCATCCCTTCATCGCAGATAATTCGGGACCCGGGAATGTTGTACATCGCGATTGGCATCCTGGGCGCCACCGTGATGCCGCACAATCTTTATCTGCACTCAGCACTGGTACAGACGCGTAACTTCGAACGCACTCCTGAGGGCAAGCGGGAGGCGATCCGCTTCGGGACCATCGATTCCACGATCGCCCTTACCTTCGCCTTGCTGGTGAATGCAGCCATCCTGATTGTCTCCGCCGCCACGTTCTACAGCCACGGATACAACAACGTGGCCGAGATCAACGATGCCCACAAACTACTGACACCGCTGCTCGGAGTGACCGGCGCCAGCACCATGTTCGCGCTGGCCCTCCTGGCCTCTGGCCAGAACTCAACTCTGACCGGCACGCTGGCCGGCCAGGTCGTGATGGAAGGATTCCTGAACATCCGCCTGCGCCCCTGGCTGCGCCGCTTGATTACGCGTTCGATAGCCATCGTCCCTGCGATCATCGTCACTGCGTTTTGGGGAACCGGCGGCACCGCTAAACTTCTGGTATTCAGCCAGGTGATCCTCAGCATGCAGTTGAGCTTTGCAGTTTTTCCCCTGGTGATGTTCACCAGCGACCGCGAAAAGATGGGCGAGTTTACCAATGCCACCTGGCTAAAGGTCCTGGCATGGTTCGTAGCGATATTGATCGCGGTCCTGAACGTCTGGCTGCTGGCACTGGCCTTCCGCGGCGCGTAACAGAGTCTTGTCTGAAACAAACCGAGGAAACGAATATTGCCGGGAAGGGCACGAGTTTACTCGTGCCGCTAAGCCACAAACATCGGCGACGCTTTAGCGCCAGAGGTTTGCTGTCCTCAGACAAAGCACACCTCCGCGGCCCAAGCCGCAGCCCTGAGAGCTTTTTGCGGCACGACTGAAGTCGTGCCCGTCCCGTTCGTGCCCTTCCCATTGCGTTCCGGTTTGCTGCCCTCGAAAAGGCTTCTACATCCGCAGGAAATTCTCGACCAGCTTCTTCCCCTCATCCGTCAGGACGCTCTCGGGATGGAACTGCACACCCTCCACGGGAAACTTCCGATGCCGCAAGCCCATGATGGTGCGTGATCCGTCGCGCTCGGTGGTGTAGGCGCTCACTTCGAGGTCCGCAGGCAGGTTCTTTTCTTCAACGATCAAAGAGTGGTAACGCGTCGCCGTCATGGGAGACGGCAGACCGCCGAAGATGGTCTTGCCGTCGTGCTGTACCTGGCTGGTCTTGCCGTGCATCAGATGAGGCGCGCGTATGACATTGCCTCCGAAGGCCGCGCCGATGGCTTGATGTCCCAGGCAAACTCCCAGCAGCGGCACTTTGCCGGCGAAATGACGGATCAGCGGGATCGTGATTCCCGCTTCCTGCGGCGTGCATGGACCGGGAGAGAGCACGATCCGCTCCGGCCGCATGGCCTCGACCTCCGCGGGCGTGGTCTGGTCATTGCGCCGAACCTCGACCTCCGCGCCCAGTTCACCCAGATATTGCACCAGGTTGTAGGTGAACGAATCGTAATTGTCGAGAACGAAGACCATAAGCGGGGCCATCAAGCTTCTAGCTTATACCAAAGTTGTTGATGACCTTTCGGGGTCACGGCTTGCGTTTTGCGGCATGCACATCTTTGCGTATCTCAAATCCCTACGTGCCGAAATACTGGCTTGACACGAAGGACTCAAGACGCCATGCTATTCCAGTTTTCAGGAAGAGCTCATGCCCGAGTCTGAACCCGAGAAGCGTGCCACGCGCCGTTTTGCACTGCGGCTGCCGGTGGCCGTCACCTATTCAGACAACGGATCGCAAGAGAAGACCGCCCAGACTCGAGACGTAAGCGCCCGCGGAATTTGCTTTTATGTGGATTCCGCTATCGCTCCCGGGTCAGTCATCGAATTTACCCTTACCCTCCCGCCCGAAATTACCCTGACCGAAAGCATCCGCGTCCGCTGCAAAGGGAAAGTCGTACGTGTTGACGATGGCGACGGCAAAGTAGCCGTGGCCGCAGTGATCGACGAATACGAATTCCTTGCCGAACCCTAAAAACGGACCTCAGACTGCGGACCTCGGACCATTTTGCGATCCCTGCCTTTCCCAATTCTAATTGCCCTTAGCGTCGGATAGTCGCAAAACTGGGTCCCGAAGTCTGAGGTCTGACGCCCGACGTCTGACCTTTGTCACTTCTCCCGGCACAGCCTCAGTGATATTGTTGGATTCATAAACCCTCGTCTCCGGAAGTGAAGTCTTTGCCCCGAATCGGCTGCCAATTTGTGCGGTTTTCGCTTGCTGGTGGCTACGCTGGGTGCCAGCCTTGGCCTGGCGCAGACGCCCGATGATCCGCCGGTCCACCAGGGTCCGCCCGCCGTCCTGCAGTCGGTGAAAATGATTTCCGACGCGGACGGCCCTGCGCTGGAGATCATTTCTAACCAGCCTCCTGATTCCAGCATCCAGTTCCTCGACACTCCGCCCCGACTGGTCATCGACCTCTCTCACACCAAGGCCCTGTTGCCGCGCAAGCGGCTGGAAGTTGGCAGCGAGCAGGTCCGCACGGTGCGAATCAATCAGTTTCAGCAGGCGCCGCCGGTGGCCCGGATAGTCGTTGACCTCGTCCACCCCGTCGGCTACAGCAGCGACAGCCAGGGAGGCCGCCTGCTGATACGCATGCACCCCATGGCCGAGGCCCGGCAGAATATTGAACCCCCGTCCGTAACTGCCCTCACCAAGGGCGATCAGCCGGCTTTCGTACCGGTTGCGGCAGGAAGCTCAGGTGTGGTGGTGGAGGCGAATGGGCGCCTAGCGGGCCAATTCTGCACTGACTGCGGGCGCGGAAACTTCGATCCTGCGTTTGGCGCGCGGCGGCGAAGTGCGGGTATGTCCCAGGACAACGCTTTCCGTGACTCCGTCCGAAAATGGCCGCGACCTGATGCTCGGAATGAGCACCGGGGCACTTGAGGCCCACTACACGCTGAACAGCTCCGCCGATTCCGTGGTCACGCCAGACTTCCGCATGCTGCTCTCGGGTCCGGGCGAAGTGAACTATGCGATCAGCGCCAATGCTCGAGGAGATACCTGCGTCCGCGCCTTGCCGGGAAATACGGCTTCGGTCACTGTATCGGAGCTGATCGGCAACGGCACTTACCAGGTAAAAGCCAGCGAACAGGTTTTCTTTCGCGCGGGACGGATAGATCAGATGGAAACTTCGGTGCCCGACGACTGCGGCTGTCCGCCGCCGCAAGTCCCGGTGATGCGCGCCGCCTTGCCTGCTCCCACGGTTTCAGAGAAGGACCTGCCAGCGGCTGTGCACCTCGCCCAGCCTGGAGAAGAGTCGAAGCCGGTACCACCTTCGCAGTCGGGCGCCAGGATGTCGGCGCAGGAAACGTCTTCATCACAGGCGACGGTGACCATCGCGCCGCCAGAGGTTGCTGACCTACCTGCCCCTTCGCCCAGCGCCAAGCATGTGCAAATAGACGCGCCGTTCGTCTTCCGCGCCACTGACATGCCAGCGTCGGCGCCAGATGTGGGAACCGGCAACGTGCCCATGTCGCGCACGGCCACTCCAGCCCCGGTCCTCACAATCGCGGAACCGCCGCGGAAGGGCGTCATGGAGAAAGTGCGGGGCTTTTTCGCTTCGATCTTCAAATGAAAAGAGAGGCGTCGGACGTCAGACCTCGGACGTCGGCAATGTGTGATGGAGGACGGGTTTCCCGCGCGTCTGTTTGCGCTATCGCGATTGCCGGCCCACGCGGATTTAAGGGAAGGGCACGACTTCAGTCGTGCCGCATCAAGCTGACGGGGATGCGGCTTCAGCCGCTGAGGGTACGCTTGGCCCCCGAACAGCAAACCGCAGGCGCTAAAGCGCCCTAAATGTTTGCACCTTAGCGGCACAAGTGAACTCGGTGCCCTTCCCGGATTCCTGCCCATCCCGGCTTCATTCGCGGTTCTTCGACATCGCGGGAGGGGACGACTTCAGTCGTGCCGCATCGAGCTCATGAGAACGCGAGTCGGAGGTCTGAGGTCCGCCGTCCGCCTTTTTACCGCCGCATTGCCTTCGCTAGCGGCGCTACTCTCTCTCTGACTTGGTCTGCGATGTCAGCGCCGCGCTCCATGGCTTCTTCGGCAAACTCTTTCGCTTCGTCTGTCCAGTCATCAACCGTTTCCCGGGCGCTGTCAATTTTGCGCCGCAAATCTTTTCTCATCTGCTTGCCGGCCTTGGGAGCGAGCAACATGCCGAGCAGGGTACCGGCGCCTAATCCGATAAGCAGGAAAGTGACCGCTGTGCCCGCGCTGTTACTGTCTGAGGCTTCGTAGTTTCCACTTCGCATAATGATTCCTTTCAAACTCGATTTCGGCTTGAATGTCTGTTTGTCTGATTCTAGCTGTCCCTTCCGGGTTGGCAGGTTCTTTCTGCTAAATCTTCGGTAACAATCTGGGTGCTGTTCCCAAATCAAGTCAAGCCCGTGTAAAATAAAGAGTTGGAACCCTGTGTCCGGTGGAAAATGTGGCCCGCCCGCCTTCCGCCCACGTAATCGCAAAAGCTTAAGGAGACGTAACCAGCAATGGCTATCCCCGCCACCCAGCTTCGCCCCGGCATGATCATCAAACACAACAATGATCTGCACTCCGTTTTCAGCGTCGAGCACCGCACTCCCGGCAACCTGCGCGCCTTCATCCAGGCCAAACTACGTAACCTGCGGACCGGCGCCATGTTCGAGCATCGTTTCCGCTCGCCCGATCCCATCGAAAAGATTACTGTGGACGAAGTTGAGATGGAGTTTCTGTACGCCGACGGCGACAGCTATTACTTCATGGACACCACCAATTTCGAGCAGACCCATCTGAGCAGGGAGATCCTCGGCGACGCGGTCAACTACCTCATTTCCAACTTGACCATCAAGGTGGAATTCTTCGACGGCAAAGCCGTAGGAATCGAACTGCCCCAGACGGTGGAGTTGACGGTAGTCGAAACCGAGCCAGGGTTGAAAAGCGCCACCGCCTCGAGCGTAACCAAGCCTGCCAAGACGGAGACGGGATTGGTCGTGCACGTTCCACCCTTCATCAACGAAGGCGAAAAGATTCGTGTGGACACGGCCGAAGGCGCGTACCTGTCGCGAGCGTAATGTCATCCTGAGCGGAGAGGAAAGTTCGCTTCGCGAACTTTCCGCGGAGTCGAAGGACCCCTACAGATTAAAATGCAGTCGGCGTCGTAGGGCCAGCGCCTCGGGTCCAGTCGGTGGCAACAAACCTGAGATCCCAGCAGTCGTTAAGCTTATAGGGGTCTTTCGACTGCGCAGCTGCTTCGCGAAGCGAAGCAACCGCTCCGCTCAAGAAGACAGGTGGTTAAGTTAGAGATGACTTCTGCCGAGAAAACTACGGAGGCCCGCCGTTTCGTCGTCCGCGGACGGGTACAGGGCGTCGGCTTTCGCTGGTTTGTGGAACGCGAGGCGCATGTCCTCGGCATCGCAGGCTGGGTTCGCAACAACGCCGACGGCAGCGTAGAAGTTCTCGCTATGGGATCGCGCGACCAGTTGCTTGGGCTGCGATCGCGCCTGCGCGCCGGTCCGCGTGCGGCCCGCGTGGATGATGTCGAGGAAGTCGAATCCAAGCCGGTAGCGGGCCTCACCACTTTTCGCATTGAAGGAGCCTGGTAAATGTCGAACCCCTCGCCCCAGCAGCCGCGTCTCAACTGCGAGCCGCTGAAAAAGCTGATCCGCGAAGTTCCGGATTTCCCCAAGAAGGGCATCCTGTTTTACGACATCACCACGCTGCTGAAGGATAAGCTTGGCCTGGCCATGCTGATCGATGCGCTCTCCGAACACTACCTCACGTCCGGCATTGACCTGGTGCTGGGCATGGAAGCGCGAGGCTTCATCTTCGGACCGGCCGTCGCCTATCGTCTGAACGCGGGATTCGTTCCCTTGCGCAAGCCCGGCAAGCTGCCCGCTGCTACCGCGAAGTTTGACTATGCGCTGGAGTATGGCACCAACACTTTGGAGATCCACAAGGACGCAATCCAGAAAGGCCAGCGCGTGCTGATCGTGGATGACCTGCTGGCCACAGGCGGCACCGCTGAGGCTACGGCAAAATTGGCTCATTCGCTGGGCGCTGAAATTGCAGGCTTGGGGTTCGTCGTCGAACTCGACTTCCTGAAAGGCCGCGACAAACTGCAGGAGTACGACGTGTTTTCGTTGCTGCACTACGACGAGTAGACCATCAAGGTGATTTGCGCTCGCACTTACCGATTGCTCAGGGGTGGTTCGCCTCGGTGAGAATTAATACGCCTGTCTTCGGCAGGTAGCTCTTCCTCCGGAACCAATCTTCCATTGCCTCCTTCAATTCCTGAACAGGAACATGGGTCCCGATTTCCATTACGCCGTCGGCAACAGGAAGAGTGTTGTCGAACACTGTGGCGTTGGTGAAATTACGCATGGAGAAACTGTCCAGCCACTTCAGCGGACAGGCCACGCGACGTCCATTCTCTTCGTACTCGACGCGAATCCGGCGGGCAAACATGAGGCAGCAATTTAACCACAGTTTTAAAACCACCAGGGTCCACGTAGGGGCAGATGTCCCCAACTGCCCGGCGGAGCGCAGCTCCGCTATTTTTCTCACGGACAGAACCTGTCGAGGCTTCGCCCGACTGGGCAGATGAGGACATCTGCCCCTGCGTGGGTCGTGGCGGATACCACCGGCTTGACAGGTCATCATCCTCGGCATACGCTTCCGCGGCGTATATGGAGGACCTATGAACGGTTTGATCTACATCATCCTGGTCGGTCTGATTGCTGGCTGGGCAACGGGCAAGATCATGAAAGGCGCCGGCTACGGCGTTCTGGTCGACATTCTGCTCGGCATTGCGGGCGCTATCTTCGGCAGCTGGGTTCTGCGCCTGCTGGGCATCTACACCAGCGGCGGGCTGGTCCCCAGCATTCTGGTTGCGATTCTGGGCGCGGTATTGCTGGTAGTCATCGTGCGAGCGTTAAAGAGAGCTTGAGCCCTGCACCGATCTTCGGCTGAGAGACGTCGTCTATTCGAGGCATCATCCTGAGCTTGCGAAGAGCTTGCCCTGAGCGAAGTCGAAGGGATCTGGCGCGCAGCGGATGTGCAATTTGGGCGGGCGCTCGATACGCTACGCGCCAGATCCTTCGCGACTAAAGTCGCTCAGGATGACGCCCGCGAAAGCGACTCGCAGAACATCAGTCTGACCCGGCCGACCCGATCTGGACGAGATCAGCGGGTGTCCTCGCGTGACCCCGCGCGCCCCAGCGATACGGATTCACTGAACCCGATCGCAGCCGATTCATCAGCGAACCGACCGCGGTAGATCCGCGCACCAGGTGGCCAATGCTCAGCGGGCCCAGGAGCTTTTTCTGCTGCACATGGTGCAATCCACTTGAGACCACGCAACCACACTGGCTGCAGTCCGGCGTGCCGCCGAAAATGCAGGGCTCGACGCGAGTCGTCAGGTCAGCCGAGAAGTTCGTAGACATCTTCGAAAAAAGACATTCCTGCGGATTTTTTGGCGGCTCCACCAGCGCTTGCCCGATGCCCGGGTTCATCAACAGCTTGGGATAGGCCTCCCTCAGTTCCGGCAACTCCCGCGCCACTGTTTGCCGCTCCTCCATGGTGAGCATTTCCGGCGTGTGCTCGCCTTGCTGTGGGGTATAGAGACTCACCCAGATCCGCTTCACCTCCGGTTGGGCCTGCCAGAATGCCAGGTACTCTTCGAGATATCCGGGACGCTTCATCATCGGCCCCGTGATCGTCCAATGAATGTTCACTTCGCGGCCGCGGATGTTTTCCAGGATGCGATCGTAGGTCGCCGGCTTGCGCCGCGGATCGTGATGCTCGGGCAATCCATCGATGGAGACAGCCACCCGGTTGCGCCGCAGTCCCATCCACTCCATCGGGATCGGAATGATTCCGCTGGTCACCACCATGGTGAAAATATTCTGCTGGCTGAGTGCGGGCAGTATCTGGCTGAGTTCTCGGTGCCGGATCATGGGCTCGCCACCCACCAGTGAGACATGCAACGGGCGGTGCTTCTTCACCAACCCCAAGACTCCGGCCACCAACGCGTCGCCGCGCAGGTCTGAGAGTTCAGTCAGCTTTTTCTCGCCACCCAGATGAGAGTCGCCGTAGGCGTAACATCCGGGACAACTTAGAGGACACTCGCGGGTAATTTCGATCGAAAGCATGGGGGCCCGTCCGCTGAGGATGCTTCCCCAGGCAGCAAACAGCTCTCCCACTTTCATTCCAGGCTGTGATTGAGACATATCGGTTTCTACGTTAGATGCGGCAGAGTGCCCGAACTGATGAGAAAAAGCCAAAGAATCCTATCGTGGCCAGATCGATAGGGTAAGCGACGAGACGTGCCGTTCGCTCGTGCCGCAGCGCTAGCGACTGGCGTTAGCGGTCCGCAGATCGGCATCCTCAGGGGCTGAAGCCCCGAGGTTGCATCGCTTGTGGCACGGCTGAAGCCGTGGCCTTCCCGCACCGTACAGAAGGAGGATGCGTGCAGACGGTCCGCGTGGAACTCCATGAGTGCGGAATTTAAACTGAGCAACTTCCGTAACATCCGCCCGGCAAGCATTTCATTCCCATCTCTGGCAGAATGGAAGGTACGAATAACGAGCATCGCAATCATTGATACCGCTCCCACTCACTGTTCAGGATGGCTATGAAAACAGCACGTTCGCGTGGCCCGCTCACGCGCAATATACATCTCGTCAAATGGGTCGAAAAAACCGCCGAACTCACCAAACCAAAAGACATTCACTGGGTGGATGGATCGCAGGCCGAGTATGACAAGCTTTGCCGCGAAATGGTGGCCAGCGGATCACTCACCAAGCTGAACGAAGAGTTGTGGCCCGGCTGTTTTCTGGCCCGTTCGGACCCGAGCGATGTGGCCCGCGTGGAAGACCGGACTTTCATCTGTTCCTTATCGAAGGACAACGCCGGTCCCACCAACAATTGGGAAAATCCCTACACCATGCGCCGCAAGTTGAAAGAGAAATTCAACGGCGCCATGAAGGGACGCACCATGTATGTGCTGCCCTTCAGCATGGGCCCGGTGGGCGGCCCGATGTCGCAAATCGGCGTGGAGCTCACCGATTCTCCCTACGTAGTCGTGAACATGCGCATCATGGCGCGCATCGGGATTGATGTTTTCAAAGAGATCGATAAAGACGAGCAGCGCGTCGTGCCCTGCATCCACAGCGTGGGAGCGCCGCTCGCTCCCGGCCAGAAGGATGTTCCCTGGCCCTGCAACCCGGACAAGTACATTGTTCACTTTCCCGAAACTCGCGAAATCTGGTCATACGGTTCCGGCTACGGCGGCAACGCGCTGCTGGGCAAGAAATGCTTTGCGCTTCGCATCGCGTCCAACATCGCGCGCGACGAGGGCTGGATGGCCGAGCATATGCTCATCCTCGGTGTGGAAGACCCGCACGGCAAAGAAGACCTATGTTGCGGCGGCCTTCCCCAGTTCCTGCGGCAAAACAAATTTTGCCATGATGGTCCCACCCGCCGGACTTAAAGACTGGAAGATCTGGACCGTCGGAGACGACATCGCGTGGATCAAGCCAGACGCGCAAGGTTGTCTGCGCGCCATCAATCCCGAGGCCGGATTCTTTGGCGTGGCGCCGGGGACGTCGAAGAAAACCAATCCCAACGCGATGGCCACGCTCTCGCGCAACACCATCTTCACCAACGTGGCTCTCACTCCGGAAGGCGGCGTGTGGTGGGAAGGTATGACCGACGATCCGCCCGCCGAGTTGCAGGACTGGCAAGGCAATCTTTGGACGCCGGCGCTCGCGAAAAAAACCGGCGCCAAGGCGGCGCATCCCAACGCGCGCTTCACCGCGCCGGCGTCGCAGTGTCCGACGATTGACGCCGCCTGGGAAGATCCCACAGGCGTGCCCATCAGCGCCATTATTTTCGGCGGCCGACGCGCCAGCACCATTCCGCTGATCTACCAGGCTTTCAACTGGAGCGCCGGGGTTTACGTCGGAGCCACGATGGGATCGGAGACCACCGCCGCAGCGGCGGGAGAAACCGGCAAAGTGCGCCGCGATCCCATGGCCATGCTGCCCTTCTGCGGATATCACATGGGCGATTACTTCCGCCACTGGATCAAAATGCAGCGCTCGCTCAGCCGCACGCCACGCATCTTCCATGTGAACTGGTTCAGAAAAGACGCCGACGGACAATTTGTCTGGCCCGGGTTCCGCGACAACATGCGCGTGCTCAAATGGATCGTGGACCGCGTCCACGGCCGCGCTCAGGGCAAGGAGACGCCGATCGGCTGGACTCCGCACTACGAAGACATCGACTGGAAGGGCCTGGATTTCCCCAAAGAAAAATTCGAGAAATTACAGGCAGTCGACCGGGCGGCGTGGAAATCTGAAGTGATCGGGCACGAAGAACTGTTCATTCTTCTGCACGCACATTTGCCGCCAGAGATGATTTACGAGCGGGAGCTGCTGATCTGCCGGCTGTAGGCTGTCACGGACCACGTGGGGCGGATGTCCTCGATCGGCGCCAGCGGAGCAAGCTCCGCTAAGTTTCGCTGGCAAGAAAAATCTGTCGAGCTGCGCTCGACTGGACAGATGAGGACATCTGTCCCTACGTGGCCCGTGCTGGAAACTAGCTGACAGGCTGGGCTTCCGGCTGATTCACGACCGCTTCGAGATGCTTCAGCGTCTCGTCCACTGTCAACGAATACATCTCCCGGCCTACGCCCTCACCGGATTCTAGCGCGGTCTTCAGGTAGTGCCCGGCGATCTCCACCGCGAACTGATCGGTAATCACCTTGCCGGTGCGCTTCTTGTACTCCACCCAGGCGGGATGCGGTAACGCCACCCACACCGCGCGCCCGTCCACCAGAAACTTGATGTCAACGGCGTCAGCGTGGCGCGTGGCGATGGCGACGATCAGCGCCTGGTAAATGCAGTGCACGTTCTTCTTGGTCCAGCGATCGACGGCGTGAAAATCCTGATACATGGCTGCAAAAACTATATCTGACCTGATTAGCCTGGGCAAATTGTAGCGCCGGCGTCCCGCCCACCGCAGTGGGAGACAATAGCCGTGCCGAGGCCTGCGTAGACGGCGGCAAAATGCATAGGTCCTTCGCTTCGCTCAGGATGACAACCGAGGTGAATTATGATGTGGAGTCGACAAAGCTGATAGCTGATAGCCGATAGCTCCCATGAAAAACCTCGGCATCCTTCTCTCCGGACGCGGCTCGAACTTCGAAGCCATCGCCAAAAACGTCGCCGCGGCAAGATCCCCAACGCCCGCATTGCCGTCGTCATCTCGAACAAGCCAGATGCCGGCGGCCTCGAAGTCGCAAAGCGCATGGGACTCGAAGCCCTGGTCATTCCGTCCAAGGGCAAGCCGCGCGAGGAGCATGATCGCGAAGTCGTAGCCGCACTGCAGCAGCGCCAGGTTGACCTGGTATGCCTGGCGGGATACATGCGCCTGCTCTCGCCCTGGTTCGTGCAGCAATACCCGCGACGCATCTTGAACATCCACCCATCGCTGCTCCCCGCGTTTCCCGGCCTCGAGGCGCAAGAGCAGGCCTTCGCCTACGGCGTAAAAGTCACCGGCTGCACCGTGCACTTTGTGGACGAAGAACTCGATCACGGCGCAATCATTGTGCAGAAAACAGTTCCGGTGCTGGATACCGACGACGAGCACACGCTGGCCGCGCGCATTCTGGAGCAGGAACACGTGGCGTATTCAGAGGCGATCAATATCGTGCTGGACAGGCGGTTATGAGATCGCGGGCCGAAGGCTCGTTGAAGTCAGCACGAACCACGTAGGGGCGGACGCCCTCGTCCGCCCAGCCGAGCGCAGCTCGGCAGTGTCATGCAATTCCTTAACGCGCCAAGGGACGAGCTGCGCTCGTCCGTCGGCACCAGATGCCAATAAAGCGACGAGCTGCGCTCGTCCACCCGGACGGGGCGTCCGGGTCTACGTGGCGCGGTGGTGGCTCGGCTTGCCGCTATAATCTTTACCCTATGCCCACCTTCCCTCCCGTTGACGAACAACTCGCCTACATCAAAAAAGGCTCCGCCGAAATTGTGAAGGAGTCGGAGCTTCGCTCCAAGCTGGAGAAGTCGCTCGCCTCCGGCAAGCCGTTGCGCGTAAAAGCCGGCTTCGATCCCACCGCGCCCGATCTCCATCTCGGCCACACCGTGCTCCTGCGCAAGCTCAAACACTTTCAGGACCTCGGCCACACCGTCATCTTCCTGATCGGCGATTTCACCGGCATGATTGGCGATCCCACGGGACGCTCCGCCACTCGTCCGCCGCTGAGCGCGGAAGACATCATGCGCAACGCCAAGACTTACATGGCGCAGGTGTTCAAGATTCTTTCCCAGGCCAAGACCGAGACCCGCTTCAACAGCGAGTGGTTCGACAAGATGAAGCCCGCGGACTGGATCCGCCTGACCGCCAAGTTCACGGTCTCGCAGATGCTCGAGCGCGAAGACTTCCACAAGCGCTTTCAGGAAGAGAAGCCCATCGCGCTGCACGAACTGCTCTACCCGCTGGCCCAGGGATACGATTCGGTCGCGCTCAAGGCCGACGTCGAACTGGGCGGCACCGACCAGAAATTCAATCTGCTGGTCGGCCGCGAAATGCAGCGCGCCTACGGACAGGAGTCGCAGGTGGTCTTGACCACGCCCATCATCGAAGGCCTCGACGGCGTGCAGAAAATGTCGAAGTCGCTGGGCAATGCCATCGGCATCCAGGAGCCGCCGCTCGAGATGTACGGCAAAGTGATGTCAATATCCGATCCGATGATGTGGCGGTATTACGAGCTGCTGACCGATGTGCAGCTGCCGGAAATTGAAAAGATGAAGAGTGAATCGCATCCCATGGAGGCGAAGAAAGACCTGGCGCGGCGCATCGTGACCGATTTTCATTCGGCGGATGCGGCGGCCAAGGCGGCAGAAGACTGGGCCAAGCAATTTCAGAAAGATGCAGTGCCGGAAGATGTGGAGGAAGTGGAAGTGAAGCTTGCCGACATCGAATCCTCACAGAACCGGACGCATCAAACTGGATAAGTTGCTCGCCTTGGCGGGCCTGGCGGATTCGGTCAGCGATGCAGGGCGAAAGCTGAAGCAAAACGCAGTCAGAGTCGACGGCGAAGTAGTGACCGATCCCACGATCGCGTGGGACGCCGAAAAGACCTGACGCTGCGTGTGGGGAAAAAAATCAAAAGAGTCCACTTCACCAAATAGTTCTGTCATCCTGAGCGGAACAGACCGATTCGCTTGCGAATCGGTTTGTGGAGTCGAAGGACCCCTACCGCGGAAATACTCTCAGCCCCTTTGGGTTTCGTGCGGCTGAAAAAACCTAAGAACTGCTGAACCTTGTACTGCGGTAGGGGTCCTTCGACTGCGTGGAAAGTTCGCGACGCGAACTTTCCACTCCGCTCAGGATGACAAGGGCAGCAATTGGCATTTGGCTAAGTGCCAATTGCTAATTGCCAAATGCTGCATCCTCAAACTACGGCAGCCAACCCAAACACTTCCACGCTATTCGTCGTCCCCACGAAGACCTTGCCGTTCACGATGGTGGGAGTGATGAACTTGTTGCCAGCTCCCAGCTGATCGCGGCTGCCCGTCTGGTTGCTGTTGTAAAGTTCGTGCAGATTGCTGGCGTCGTAGGCATGCAGCACGGATGGAGTTGTGTTTTCGACCGCCCACACGATCCCGTTGTTCGCGCCGTTCGCGGAAATGCTGGGCGTCGCCCCCGGATAACGGAAACGTGTTGCTGGTCTGGACGACCGGGCCGGTCGAAAGTTTTGCGTTCGTGATTTTGAAAGCTTTGATCGCATCGCCAACCGCACCGTAGTAAAGCGTGCTGTTGAAATATGCGGGCATGCTGAATATCCCGCCGCCCAAGCCTCCTGAGAGGTCCTGATAAATGTTGTTACTGCCGGCGTTGAACTTGCCCATGGCGTCGCGGTTGACCACGTAGATGTGTCCGTCTTTGCCTGCGCCGACGGAGAGGTGGCGGACAGTTCCATTTTCATCAGTGAGGTCAGGCAGGACGAGCGCTCCGCCCGACCCCAGATCGGCGTCGGAGTTATTTTCCTGCTGCTGGTTCTGCATTTCGAAGTAGTCGGCCACGGCCAATCCGCCGGTGGTCGAAATCTTCAGGAAAGCGTTGCCATAATTGCCGTTGGCGGGAAACCCGCTGGAGTTGAGGGTGGTGCCGAACTCGCCGTTGGCGTCGAGCAGATAGATGTTCCCCAAACTGTCCGCGGCCGGCGCCGTGTCTGCCATCCAGATCGCACCCCCGCTGCCGTTGGGGACCACATTCAAGACGCTGGTCTGCGCCAGTGTGGTCGCGGTCGTACCCCATGATCCATCCGGTATAGGGACGAATGTCGCAGTGCGATGCCCAGGTGGTGTACACCACGCCGTTGAGCAGGAGCAATCCGGCTCCGTTCTTTGTACTGGGCGGGATCGAAAATCACGTTGCCGTTCGAGTTGTTGTCTCCGGTCCCCGGGAATTGAGCGGTGATGTTTTTAGGCCCGCTGAACATTTCCGCGCCGGTGGTAACGTCCAGGGCGTGCAGCCGCTGAAAGTAGGTGGAACCGGATTTTGACATGGCCACCACGTAGATCACCCCGTTCGCGCCCGCGCTGCGGTCAACTACGGGCGTGGCCGTGATTCCGATCTCGGCGGTGACCTGATCGCAGGCCCGGGCATCGCTCGGTGTTTCTGCTACGCCCAGAGTGGAAACTTTCCATAATTGAGTGCCGTTATCAGCGTCAAAGGCGTAAACGCTGCCGTGTTCCGTCGCGACATACACAACGTTATGAGGTGCGCCGCCGATGGCAAGCTGGCTCAGGTAGAGCGGCTGGGCGTCAACTTTTCCGTCCACGGTAAGCGAGCGCAGTCTGCCGAAAGTGACTGAGTTGACGTTGGCGGTGGTTAGGACCGTTTCGTTAAGGTTCTGACCGGTGCGGGCAATGTCGTTGTGATAAGTGACTACGTCAAGAGAAGGGACGGCGGCCGTGGTCGTCACCGACAAGGTCGCTTCATTGCTGGTGGCTTTTCCTGCGGAGTTACTGACTACAACCCTGAATTTGGCGCCATTGTCGGCAGTGGTGGCTGCAGCAGTGGTGTAACTGGCCGTATTAGCGCTTGCAATCGCGGCTCCGTCCCGCTCCCACTGGTAGGACAACGGACCGTCGCCTGACGCCGCCGTCGAGAACGTAGCACTTTCGCCGGGCGCTACCGTCCGGCTTGAAGGATCGGCCATGATTACTGGAGCTGCAAGGGCCGGTGCCGGTGGGGTGGCTGCCGGCGGAGTAGCCGCGCGACCTCCTCCACATCCCAGGGTGATCGCGAAAATTGACGATAGACACACTACGGCTAACGCTTGAAAACGCATGATCAGGAGGACTCTCTCTCTATGGAAGCTGCTAGACGAGTGGTAATAGCATCAGGGGCAGGGGGGTAAGAATCGCAGCTCCATTCCCCGAACTCAAACTGACTTCTGGTCATGGCTTCTCTTAATTTCTCTTAGACAAAGTGGGCGCGAGCGCCCTGCCCGTGCGGCCGTGAGGTATGGCGTGAGGTCGTGCTGGACTCCGCCACAACTGCAGTTTGTATTTGCGACCTACTTTCCTTCATTAAAGTTTGTTAATCTCGCGGCGAAATCATGCGCGCCGCCGCCATCTTCGGCTTGCATTCGTCGCCCACAGACCTGCAGCCCTTTGCACGAATCTCGGATGCTCTCTGGCAGACTGGGTTGCCCAAGAGCTCAACTGACGCGGATGCAGTTCTGATTTTTGGCGGCGACGGCACGGTGCACCGCCACCTGCCACAACTTGTCAGACTGCAACTTCCGGTGTTGGTGGTTCCGCATGGCAGCGGCAACGATTTTGCGCGAGCTTTAGGCCTTCGTAGCACCGGCGATGCGCTGGCTGCGTGGCGTCAGTTCGCATCGCACCACCAATCCGCGGAGAACGGAGAGGACGGAAAAAATGTTCGCCGCATCGATCTGGGCGTGATCTCGGCGCTTTCTTCTCCGGACGCCGTGGGCACGATCGCACCCAAGACACCCGGACGCTACTTTTGTTGTATCGGTGGAGTGGGTCTCGATGTCGGAGATTGCGCGGCGCGCCAATCAGCTTCCTCGCGCCCTGCGCCGGCGGGGCGGCTACCTGCTTAGCCTGCTGCCCGCGCTGTTCAGCTTTCAACCTCTAGCCGTGAAGGTCCAAACTCTGCGCCAGGGCCCCTCGGGCGGATTGGACACTCGCCACGACGGACCCGCCATGGTAGTCGCCTTCGCCAACACTCCTACCTACGGTGGAGGGATTCTGATCGCACCGCAGGCCAAGCTGGACGACGGAAAACTTGAGATCTGTGTGGTCGGAAGCCATGGCGAAAGCGCGCCTGCTGCGGCTCTTTCCGTCCGTATATTCCGGTCGCCACGTGGACCTGCCCGAGGTCAAGTATTTTGCGGCAGACAGGTTAAGAATCGAAACCGCAAAACCGTCAGAGGTATACGCCGACGGCGAGTATGTCTGCCCGACGCCGGTCGAAGTCACGGTGGAGCGTGCGGCGTTGAAAGTGATCGTGTCACTGCCGCGCGATGGGTAAAAAAGGGCGGACGCGAAGTCCGCCCGCTTTTGAAACGCCCGCTTCTAGCCCGGTCCCAGATACATCACGTGGACGTATGTCCCCAACCGCGTGTTGTAAGCCAAGTACCATCCCACATGGTCCGGATCGTCATAGATCACGATGTCGTCGCTGTCCCACAACCAGTCGGCGCAGGCATCGTAATCGTAGGGCGCAGCCTGGAAGAAAAATCCGCCGACATCGAAGCGGTCTCGATTGCCGCCATGCAGCCGCCAGATATGCTTGCGGTCCGAGCGTTCCGGTGAAGTGTCCATGTTCCCAAGGATGGTCGAGATGGTAGTGGACATCGGCCTTTCCGGTGTCGTGCCCGATCCATCGATCATTTTCCGCGTGCACGTGAGGCGCGGGCGGGTGCCCCGGCGCGTCCTGAAAAGTTTTCCGCTGTTCGCCCTCGGGGTGTGGATTTTGCTTGGGCCTCGGCGCGGGCCTTGCGGGAGCTGGAGCGGGGCCGTGCTGTGGAATGTGCCCGCCTCCTACGCCCTGCTCATGTTGCGGAGCGCCGCCGTGCGGCTGGCTTCCAGGTTGTCCTGCCCGTTCCTGCGCCCACACCATCTGGGACAAGAACACGACTAACAATGCGGCCGAAAAGCCGCTGCATTTCTTCATACAGCCTCCTTTTCGCCCCGAAGCTAATCAGATTGTGAGATTTTAGAGGATTGTCAGGTCCATGGAGTTGGATCGACGAAGTTTACTTCTTGCGTAGGCCTTTGCGGAGCGCATCCATCATGGCCACAATGCGTTTTTCCCGGGTCTCCTGCCTTTTGGCGCCTTCGATCTCTCGCACATATTCCTTCTGATGAGTGAAGGAAAGCTTCGGCCAGAACTCCTTGGCTTTAGCATCACGGTCAATCATTTTCTTCAGGTAAGCCGGCACCTCGACCGTCCGCTTATCCTCATCGAGTTCGATGACCACGCTGACGGTGTCTCCCGCTTTGCATTTCGCACCGGCGCGAAGTTCGGCGTTGACCACCATCATGTGCCCCTCACCCATGTTCATCAGCGAACTGCGGAAGGGGAAGCCGTTGATCGTGCCTTTGACCGGCACGCGGCCCTTGCGCTGGAAGACGTCGACCACGTCGAACGGCGGCTTCAGTGTCGCCGACTCCATCCCTGCGTGGCTCTGAAGCTTGACCTTGAACTTTTTTGGCGTCATGCCGTCATCACCATCTTCCCCTTGTCGTCCTTCGCCACATAACCCCACGGCAAGCTCGCATCGTGAGTGAACATGGTGAGCCACCTCTCAGGAACGGCCTGTGCGTAGTAACGCTTGCGGCTTTCGATGGTCTCGATTGGATACAAGTCATAAGACATTACCCAGTTCAGGTCGAGGTGGACGCTGGTCGGAATCAGATCGGAGATGTAACAGGCAGTCTGTCCGCCGCTTTGTACCAGAACGGCCTGCATGTTTCGCGTATGTCCGGGATAGACGCGCACCGATACGCCGGGAACGATCTCCGCGTCCCCGCGCAGCAAAGTCATTTGCCCGCTTTCGACCAGGGGATCGTAATTTTCCGTGATGTAGCTAACGGCGTCCCGCTGATTTTCGTGAGCATGCTTCCATTCCCCTTCCTGCACATAATATTTCGCTTTGGGAAAGGTGGCGACAATCTTGTCGCCCTGGCGAACGGTGTTCCAGCCGCAGTGATCGAAATGCAAGTGAGTATTGATGACGATGTCGACGTCTTCCGGCGCAATGCCTGCCGCGTTGAGCTTTTGCAACAGCTCGGCAGGCTGGCCGTAAATCTTCACCATCTTCTCCGATAGCTTGTTGCCTACGCCAGTCTCGATCAGTACCGTATGAGACCCGGTGCAGACGACCACCGAATTCAACCCCAACGGCACCAGGTTGCGGGCGTCCGCTGGCAGCTTGCGCTCCCACAGGCTCTTGGGGACGACACCAAACATGCCTCCGCCATCGAGGTGGTAAATGCCGTCGGAGACGGCGATAAGTTCGAAGTCGCCGAGAGTGATGCGTTGCATGGACATGTGGCCTCGCTAAAAGCCTACCACTGCCCGTGTGGGATCGGGTCTCTGACCCGGTCAGGCCGAGCGGAGTTCGGCGGCGATTTCTCCTAAACAACTAAACACAAGGTCCCTCCACTCCGCTCGCTGCGCTCCGCTCCGGTCGGGATGACAGGATGTGGAGTTTCCACCGCGAACCACGTGGGGACAGCCGCCCTCGGCTGTCCGGCGGTGCGCAGCGCCGCTCCTTGCCTCCAGCCAAAACCGGGGCGAGCTCTGCTCGCCTGGACCGGTGAGGACACCTGTCCCTACGAGGGCGCTGATAGACACCGGCTTCAACGAACCCCCATGCTAAAATTACATCAGCCCAATGCTTCCAGACGTGCAACACCTCATGGAGCTACAGCAGGCGGACCGCGAAATTCTCCGCCTAAATCAGGAAGTCGCCGCGTTGCCCAAACGCGTGGCCGCCATCGAAGAAAAGCTGGCTGGCACCAAAGCCGGGCTGGAAAAGGCCAAAGCCGCCGTCAAGGCCGACGAAGCCACTAAGCGAAAGTACGAAAGCGCCATTCAGGACCTGCAGGGCAAAATTTCCAAGTACCGCGACCAGTCTCTCGCCGTAAAAACCAACGAACAGTACAAAGCGCTACTGCACGAAATCGAGTTCGCCGAGCAGGAGATCAAATCCAACGAAGACAAAATTCTGGAATTGATGCTCAACGCCGACGCCCGCGACAAGGACGTAAAAGCCGCCGAGATTGAACTGAAAGCCGAGATGGCGGAGATCGAGAAAGAAAAAGCCGCCGCCCGCGAGCGCACCGCCGAAGATGAAAAACTGCTGGCCGAATGGAATGCCAAGCGCAACCAGGCCCGCGGCGGAGTCAACGAAGACCTGCTGCGCCAGTATGAACGCGTTTCGAAATTTCGCGGCTCCGGCCTGGCTGAAGTTCGCGACCAGAAGTGCATGGGATGCCAGGTCATGCTGCGTCCGCAGACCTATAACGAAGTGCGTAACGGACAGATCATCGTCTGCGAATCCTGCCAGCGAGTTCTGTACTTTGATCCCGCAACCGGAGTGGCAGTAGAGCGCCCCAGCCTGACTGCAAAGCGCCGCGCCAGACCCAAGACCCACGTAGACAAGGCATGGTTTTACCGCGCCGAGTACAACGATCTGGGCGAGGTTTTCTTTGCCTTTCTCAACGCGGAGGCCAACGCCAGCCGCCGCGTGTACGACGCGCACACCGGCAGAAAAATCGGCGACACTGAGTCTCAACCGGGTGATTTCAGCGCCGTTTTCGCCGAAGACATTCGATCCGCAGTGCGCCTCCACACAACATTGGACCTGAAACAGCTTGAGGAATGGGCTTCAGAGTTGCCCATGACCGAACTCGACGAGCTGCACGCCGACCTGAAAAAAGCGCTCCGCGAAGCCCCGGCTGAAACCGCAGAGCACCCCGCCGCCAGCTAACGCCTGTGTAGGGCGGGCGCCCTCGCCCGCTGCCTTTGACTTGTTCTTGTCTGCCAGATTTACTTAGTCAACAACGTCTTGCGCGACATCCCAAGTCAAAACTCAAAGCGGCGGGCGAGGGCGTCTGCCCCACACGTGTCGAGGTAAGATCAATGGCATGCCCTCGAAGCCAGCCGCTTTGTCCCTACCTGTCATAAGGATTTCCCGCCGCGGCGCGAAGCGTCTGCAGGACGGCCACGTCTGGGTCTACCGCTCCGACATCGTCTCCGCTGACGGAATCGCTCCGGGCGCTTGCGTCGGCATCACCGATGAGCGCGGAAAGTTTCTGGGGACAGCGCTCTACAGCAGCTCGTCCCAGATTGCGATCCGCATGATCTCAAGCCACGCCGTGGATGACCTCTCTCGTCTGCTGCGAGATCGAATCCAGGGAGCGATCACCTACCGGGAGCGTGTAGTGCGCGACACCGATGCCTATCGGGTGATCTTCAGTGAAGCCGACTTCCTGCCTGGGCTTATCGTGGACCGCTATAACGATCTGCTTTCCATCCAGGCCCTCACCCAGGCCATGGATGCAGAACCCGTCCGCAGCGTCATTGTGGCTGAGCTGGCGGAGCGGTTGAAACCCGCCGCCATTGCCGAGCGGGTCGATCCCCGCATTCGAGAGCTGGAGCAGCTGCCGGCCCGGCCTTCGGGCGTGATCCAGGGAGAGAAGACCAGCACAATTGTCACCATGAACGGAGTGCGCTTTCACTATGAGGCGCTTGAGGGTCAAAAAACCGGCTCGTTCCTGGATCAGCGGGAAAACTATGCAGCAGCGGCGCACTTTGCCCACGGCGAGGCCCTGGACGTCTTCTGCTACCAGGGCGGCTTCGCCCTGCACCTGGCGCGATCCTGTTCAAAAGTCAGCGGTGTGGACAGCTCCCGCCCCGCACTCGAGGTGGCAGATCGCAACGCCACGCTGAACAACCGGGAAATTGAATGGGTCGAAGCCAATGCTTTTGACCTGCTGCGCGACTATGCTGACGCCGGACGCCGCTACGACACCATCGTCCTCGACCCGCCCGCCTTCGCCAAGAGCAAGAGCAACCTGGAAACCGCCCTCCGCGGATACAAAGAGCTCAATCTGCGGGCGCTCAAGATGCTGAGGCCGGGCGGCATCCTCATCTCCTGCTGCTGCTCCTATCACGTCAGTCCCGTCCAGTACCTTGAAGTTGTGGCAGAGTCGGCCCGCGACGTCCACCGAAGCCTGCGGATCATCGAAAGCCGAGGACAGGCCAAGGACCACCCAGTCCTGCTAAATGTGCCGGAAACCGAGTATTTGAAGTGCGTTATAGCCTATGTAAGTAATTGAAAATAAGCAAAATAAATATATTGATAATAACACACTCATATTTTATCATCCAATTACGCTAAGTATTCATCTAAGGACTTGAGAGAGCACAATCCTCAAGATTCCAGACAGGAGAAACTCAGATGACCGTTTTAACCCGCTTCTATCCCTATCGCGAACTGAACACGCTGCAGGACCGCGTGAACCGCTTATTCCATGAGTCTTTCACTAATTCCGAAGGCCGCGACGAGTCTCTGGCCACGGCAAGCTTTGCTCCGGCGGTTGACGTCTACGAAGATGAGCACACCGTCACCCTGAAGATCGAAGTCCCGGGCATTGATGAAAAGGACATCGACGTCCGCATCGAGAACCGCACTCTGACCGTTACCGGCGAGCGCAAGTTCGAGAAGGAAGAGAAAGAAGAGAACTACCGTCGCGTCGAGCGGCAGTATGGCAGCTTTTCCCGCACCTTCACCCTTCCCACGACCGTGGACACCGAGAACGTCTCGGCCGACTACGAAAAGGGCGTGTTGAAGATCAAGCTGACCAAGAAGGCCGAAGCCAAGCCCAAGCAGATCAAGGTCAACGTGGGCGGAGAAAAGACCCTGGAGAGCAAGCAGCCCGGGTCGAGCCAGCCGAAGGGCACAGGTCAAGCCGCGTAATTCGGCAAGATCCACGTAGGGGCGGACGCCCTCGTCCGCCCGGTCGAGCGCAGCTCGACTCTGTACGACGGGAGGCGTATTGACCACGCCTCCCGTTAATTTTGTAATCGGGTGTATGAAAATTGAGGAATTTTGTAATCGGGTAATTGGTAATTTGAAATCCCGCTCGCGCGGGTGCATGCTGATTTAGTGATGGTTCCCAATTACCAAATTACACAATTGCAATCAATTACTAAATGGAGTTCTTATGGCGATACGTTGGGAAAAACTTACAGTGAAAGCGCAAGAGGCAGTGCAGCGGGGCAACGACCTCGCTTCCGAGCACGGCAACCCTGAACTGTTGCCCCTGCACTTGCTGGCGGCGCTGCTCGAAGACAAGGAAGGCATCATCCTGCCCGTGCTGGAGAAAATCGGCATTGGTCCGCAAGCCGTGCTGAGCGAGACTTACCGCGAGATCGATCGCCTGCCCAAGGTCTCCGGCGGCGGAGCCGCGCAAGTCACGCTCTCGAAGTCGGCCAACGATCTTCTGGAACGCGCTTTTAAAGAAGCAGCCAATTTCAAGGACGAGTATGTTTCGACCGAGCACCTGCTGCTGGCCATCACGCACCTGAAGCGCGATCCGGCGCAGGAGATTCTGGCGCGGCAGGGCGCGACCTACGATGCGATCCTCAAAGCCCTGACCTCGGTGCGCGGATCTCAAAAGGTCACCGACCAGAATCCCGAAGCCAAGTATCAGGCGCTGGAGCGTTACGCCCGCGACCTGACCGAGCAGGCGCGGCGCGGCAAGCTCGACCCGGTCATCGGCCGCGACGAAGAGATCCGCCGCGTGGTGCAGGTGCTTTCCCGCCGCACCAAGAACAACCCGGTGCTGATCGGCGAACCCGGCGTCGGCAAAACAGCGATCGTGGAAGGCCTGGCCCAGCGCATCATTTCCGGCGACGTGCCCGAAGCCCTCAAGAACAAGCGCGTTGTCTCCCTCGATCTGGGCTCGATGCTCGCAGGGGCGAAGTTCCGCGGCGAATTTGAAGACCGCCTCAAAGCGATTCTGAAAGAGATTGAAGACTCGCAAGGCCAAATCATCCTGTTCATCGACGAGCTGCATACCCTGGTCGGCGCGGGCGCGGCGGAAGGCGCGATTGACGCTTCCAACATGCTGAAACCGGCACTGGCACGCGGCGAGTTACGCGCCATCGGAGCCACGACGCTCAATGAATATCGCAAGTACATCGAAAAAGATGCCGCGCTCGAACGCCGCTTCCAAATCGTGTTCGTGGGCGAACCTAACGTCGAAGACACCATCGCGATTCTGCGCGGATTGAAAGAGCGCTACGAAGTGCATCACGGCGTACGCATTAAGGACTCGGCAATCGTGGCGGCGGCAACATTGTCACATCGCTACATCTCCGACCGCTTCCTGCCCGATAAAGCCATCGACCTGATCGATGAAGCGGCAGCATCGCTGCGCATCCAGATCGATTCCATGCCGACGGAGATCGACCAGCTCGATCGCCGGGCGATTCAGCTGGAAATTGAGAAGCAGGCTCTAAAGAAGGAATCCGATCCAAATTCGAAAGAGCGGCTGGCAATTCTTGACAAAGAACTGGCTGAATTGCGGGAAAAATCGAACGCGCTGAAAGCCAACTGGAAACGCGAGAAGGACCTGATTGCCAAGGCACGGACGCTCAAAGAAAAAATCGAGCAGCTGAAGATTGAAGAGCAGTCCGAGGAACGCAAAGGCAATTTGCAGCGCGTGGCGGAGATCCGTTACGGCTTGCTGGTGCAGACAGAAGAAGAGTTGAAGAAGCTGACCACCCAGCTCGAAGGCTCCACGGCCAAGCGCATGCTGAAAGAAGAAGTGGACGAAGAGGACGTGGCCCGCATCGTCTCGAAATGGACGGGAATTCCGGTCTCGAAGATGCTGGAAGGCGAAGTCAAGAAGCTGGTCACCATGGAAGACCGCCTGCGGCAACGTGTCGTGGGCCAGGACGAGGCCTTGCAACGCGTGGCCAACGCCATCCGCCGATCGCGCGCGGGGCTGAGCGATCCGAAAAAGCCGATCGGCTCTTTTATTTTCCTGGGACCAACCGGCGTCGGTAAGACCGAAGTGGCGAGGGCACTGGCTGAGTTCCTGTTCGACGATGAGCACTCAATGGTGCGCATCGATATGTCGGAGTACATGGAGAAGCACGCCGTCTCGCGACTGATCGGCGCGCCTCCCGGCTATGTCGGTTATGAAGAAGGCGGGCAACTGACCGAGCAGGTGCGGCGACGTCCTTACGCAGTCGTTCTGTTCGACGAAATCGAGAAGGCACATCCCGACGTGTTTAACGTCCTGCTGCAAATGATGGACGACGGCCGCCTCACCGACGGCCGGGGCCGCACCGTTGATTTCCGCAACACCGTCATCATCATGACTTCGAATATCGGGTCAGCCTTCCTGCAGTCTGAAGGCACGCGCTCGGAGCAGGAATTCGACGAGGCTTCGAAGCAGGTGATGAACGCGCTGCATGGCCACTTCAAGCCTGAGTTCCTGAACCGGGTGGATGACATCATCGTCTTCCGTCCGCTGGGTAAGGAGCAGCTGGTGAAGATCATCGAGCTGCGGCTGGAAGACGTTCGGCGGCTACTGGCTGATCGCAAAATCTCGCTCGAGCTAACCGATGCGGCGAAAGACCTGCTGTTCACCGAAGGCTTCGATCCGAACTTCGGGGCGCGTCCGCTGAAGCGCGCGATCCAGAAGCTGGTACAGGACCCGCTGGCGTTGAAGATTTTGGACGGCGAGGTTCTGCACGGCGATCACGTGGTCGTGGATGCTGACAAGAAAACCGGCAAGATGGTTTTCGAAGTCAGCAAGCGAGTGGGCGAGAAGGAACCAGCCAAGACGCGCAGGTGACTGGTAATGCCCACGTAGGGGCGGACGCCCTCGTCCGCCCGGTTGAGCGAAGCTCGACTTGGGTAAAGCGGCAGTCGAATATCCTTTCGGCGAAACTACGTGGTGATCATATCCGGAAGCTGCAATGCAGAGACGCTGTCGAGCTTCGCTCGACTAGGACGGAGGAGGGCGTCCGCCTCTACGTGGTTCTTGCTGATTGCCCAATTTCCTTTTTCGCCTTACCATCCAGTCAGTGGCCACCGCCAAGAATATTCCCGATCTCAAACAACGACTGGTGTCAGCCGCTCCCGTCGAGGATGATTCATCGTTTGAGTTAAAGCTGCGCCCCCAGCGGTTGGCTGAGTTCATCGGACAACCCAAGGTCAAAGAAAACCTGGCTGTCGCTATCGAGGCTGCCCGCTCACGCGGCGAGGCCCTGGACCACGTCTTACTGTACGGCCCGCCCGGCCTCGGCAAAACTACTCTGGCCACCATCATCGCCAACGAATTAGCGGTCCCGTTTCAACAAACTTCGGGGCCGACCTTGCAAATCAAGGGCGACCTGACCGCGATCCTCACCAATCTTAAGGACAAGCAAGTCCTGTTCATTGACGAGGTACACCGCTTGCAGCCGGCGCTTGAGGAACTGCTTTACTCCGCCCTCGAAGACTACAAGCTGGACATCATGATCGGGCAAGGGCCGTCGGCGCGCACGCACACCATGGACGTAAAGCCGTTTACCTTCATTGGGGCCACCACGCGGGCCGGACTGCTTTCGTCACCGCTGCGGTCGCGTTTTGGCATTGTGTTGCGCCTGGAGTTTTATACCCACGAAGATTTGCGCATCATCGTGGAGCGGTCAGCGGAAATTCTTGGCGTTGAGATTGACGACGCCGGGGCGCTCGAAATTGCCAGCCGTTCCCGCGGAACTCCCCGTATCGCCAACCGGCTCCTGCGGCGGGTGCGCGACTTTGCCCAGGTTCGCAGCGCCGGAAAAATCGACTTGCCAACCGCACAGGCCGCGTTACAGATGCTGGAAGTCGATCGCCACGGCTTCGACGAAGTAGACCGCAAGTTGCTGCTGACCATCATCGAGAAGTATCAGGGTGGACCCGTGGGCGTGAATACATTGGCCGCGGCCCTGGCTGAGGAGCAGGATGCGATTGAAGAAATTTATGAGCCGTTCCTGATCCAGATCGGGTTCCTGAATCGCACGCCGCGCGGTCGCGTCGCGACCCAGTTGGCGTACGAGCATTTCGGAATCACTCCGAACCGAAAACAGAGTTCTCTATTCTAGTAGTCAGTGATCAGTTGTCAGTTCTCAGATTCTGCTGACGACCGACGACTGACGAACGACGACTGATTCCTATGATTGCCCATTTGCGCGGAAAGCTGCTGGCAAAGCGTCCCAACCAGGCCATTGTTGAGACTGGCGGTGTCGGCTACGACGTCACCATCAGTATTCCCACTTACTCCGACCTGCCGGGAGCTGGAGCAGAGGTCGCGTTGCACATTCACACGCATGTGCGGGAAGACATGCTGTCGCTTTATGGGTTTCTACGTCAGGCCGAAAAGACACTTTTCGAGAAGCTGATCACGGTGAGCGGCATCGGCCCCAAGCTCGCCATCACAATTTTGAGTGGCATGGCGGCCGACGAGATGGTCAACGCCATTCGCGGCAACGATATCGCGCGGCTCACCCGAATTCCCGGCATCGGCAAGAAAACTGCGGAGCGCATGGTCCTCGAGCTGCGCGACAAGCTGACCGTCGAAAAGGCCGGCGAGATTCCCGCCACGCCCACCATGAGTCCGGTCGAGGAAGACGTGCTCTCGGCGCTGGTCAATCTCGGATATCAACGGGCAGCAGCAGAGAAAGCCTTGGCAGCGGCGTCCAAGAATGGCAAGACAGGCCCATTCGACGGGTTGTTCAGAGAAGCTCTAGCGGTGCTCTCGAAGTAATCTTACTTTCCGATACAGAACCGGCTGAAAATAAGATTCAGGATGTCATCGTTGGTGGTGGCCCCGGTAATTTCGTCGATCGGGCGCAAGGCGCTGTAAAGATCGAGCAGCACCATCTCATGCGGGACCTTGCCATATACTGCAGCCACGCCGGCATCCAGTCCCGTCAGAGAGTCCTGCACCAGGCCTTGATGACGGGTATTGGTGAGGAATCCAGTTTCGCCTTTTCCTTCTAATTCTCCGCCCACCTGGCGCAAAATCTCCGCCCGCAACTCTGCAATGCCTTCCCCAGTCAGCGCTGACACCCGTAACTGAGAACCGGGAACTTCAAACTGCAAACTGGTTTTATCTGATTTGTTCGCGACCACAATCGCAGTCCGTCGCGCCACCAACTCAAGCAGCCGGTGATCTTCGTCCTCTGCCGGCCCGGAGGAATCCAGCACGAGCAGCACCAGATCGGCGTCAGCCAGCGCTTCCCTCGACTTACGGATGCCAATGCCCTCCGCTTCATCAAGTGCGTTGCGAATTCCGGCCGTATCGACAAGTTTTACGGGGATACCTTCGATTGCAACCGTCTCGCTCACCAGGTCGCGCGTGGTTCCGGGCGTAGCGGTGACAATGGCACGATCACTTTCCACCAGTCGGTTGAATAAGCTCGATTTGCCAACGTTCGGCCGGCCGACGATAGCCAACGTCAGTCCCTGATGGACCAACTTCCCGTAAGCGAAAGATGCGGACAACTGCTGCAGTGGCGTTCGAACCGCCGAGATCTGCTCAAGGATCTGGTCCGCTGGAAGCACTGAGACATCGTCCTCGGCGAAGTCAATGCCGGCTTCGAGCACGGCGATGAGCTCGACCAGTTTTTGCTTGATGGGCTGTAGCCGGCGGGAGAGTGCACCTTCGAGCTGCTGGGCCGCGACCTTGGCCTGATAGAGCGTCTGTGACTCGATGAGATCGCGAACGGCCTCTGCCTGCGTGAGATCGATGCGCCCGTTCAGAAAGGCCCGCATGGTGAATTCGCCGGGCTCAGCCAGTCGTGCGCCGCGGGCCAAAGCCAATTCCACCACATGGCGCAAGACCACCGGCGAGCCATGGGCGGAGATTTCGACGATGTCATCAGTGGTGTAGGAGTGAGGCTTGGCAAAGTAGGTGACGACCACTTCGTCAATGCGCTGCTCGGGACTGTGTGCTCCATCTGGTCCATGTGGTCGCGGGCGACTCGCCTGCGGGCTTTCGTCTGTGGCAAGAACTTCCGGGTCCGAGGCGGCCTCCTCGCGGGCGAGTCGCCCGCGGCCACATGGTTCGATAAGCTCTCCGAACACTGCTCGTCCGGGCTCGAGATCGTGTTTCAGGCGAAGCATGGGAGCGGCAATGCTGCGCGCTTCGGGTCCGGCGAGGCGCACTATCCCAATCCCGCCGCGACCGGGCGGGGTGGCGATAGCGACGATGGTGTCGTCAAGGTTCACGGGGAGATTGTAGCGGCTGAAGGCAGGTGAGAATAGCAACCTCAACCTCGCTATCTATCGAAGACCTCTCGCGACCTTCCTTATATAATCCACATGGGAGAAGCCATGTCTGCCACTGATGACATATTGAATGCTGAAGCCAACGCCGGCGATTTCAAGCTTGGCGACCTGCCGATGAAGCCGGCGCGCAAGCTCGCCATCCTGGCCTGCATGGACGCGAGACTCACGGTCGAACAGGTTTGCGGGCTGAAGACCGGTGATGCGCACATCATCCGCAATGCCGGTGGCATCGCGACCGAAGACGCGCTGCGGTCGCTTATCATTTCACATCACCTGGTGGGCACACAGGAGTTCATCGTCATCAACCACACCGATTGCGGCATGTTGACCTTCAAGGACGAAGCTCTGCGCAAACATCTGGAGGAGAAGATGGGCGCGCGCCCGGATGAGCTGGCACACTTCCACGCCTTCGATGACCTGGAGGAAAATGTACGAGTTCAGGTGGAGCGGATTAAGTCGCATCCCTGGGTTCCGCGGCACATTCCAGTCCGAGGTTTCGTCTACGACGTCAAGACGGGACGATTGCGCGAAGTAAGCACGGAAGCAGCGCAGAAGATCGGGTAAGGACAGATTGTGCCGCTTTCCTCAGGCGATCAGGGAAGAGTTTTACGCGCGGGCTTGCCGGCGGCCGGTTTGTAGTTCTCCGGATAGACCACGACGTAACGGCGAAGGCCTTCGCCTTCGCTCTGGGTGCGCAGGTCAGTATGATCGCGCAAAGCCAGATGAACGATACGGCGTTCGCGCGATGACATTGGCGCGAACTCGTATGGCATTTTTGTCTTGCGAACTTTTTCGGCGGCCACGCCGGCAGCCAGACGCAGCTCTTCGAGCCGCATCCCGCGATGGTTCATGCAGTCGAAGCAGACTTTCTCATGCTCATTACCAGGCAGGCGCAGCATCTCGAGCGCCAGAAATTCGATGGAGCGCAGCAATTCGCCGCCCCGTTCAAGAAGCAGCGGCGAGTCCGGGCCAACGAATTCCACCAGAATTTCGGGACGCTCCCAGTCCCGCTGCTCAGCCAGCGGCGGGTCCACAGTTATGCGGTACTTCAGGCGCAGGCCGCCGTTGGCGACAATCCCTTTCAGCAGATCGTTGATCTTGTTGGCAGCAGCGATTTTGTCGGGAATAGACATATAAAGAAGCTCTAGCAATTAGCCTTTAGCTCTTAGCTCAATCCCTTGGGCCCTGGCTAAGAGCTAAAGGCTAAAGAGCTGATAGCTTATTTCTCTTTCTTCCTCGCCCTCTTCAGCGCGATCTCCCGCATCTCGCGGCCCAGACTCGTGCGGTTCATCACAGACTGTTGCGCCAGCGCGATCAGGTTTCCCTCGGACCAGTACAGACACAAGCCTGCGGCCAGGTTCCAACTGATGACGCCCAGCATCAACGGCATCATGAGGGTCATCATTTTTTGCTGCGACGGGTCCATGCCCGGCTGCGGCGTCATGCGCTGCGTAAGCAGCATGGTGATGATAATGCCGATGGGCAATAGATGCCACGGGTCAGGCGACGACAAGTCGCGGATCCAGAGCCAGGGGGCCTGCCGCAAGTCCAGCGCAGCGCCCAGCATGCTGTAGTAGGCAAACAGGAACGGCATCTGGATGACCATGGGCAGGCAGCCGCCCACCGGATTTACGCCCTCCGCCTTGTACAGCGCGGAAACTTCCTGGTTCATCTCCTGCTTGCGCGGATCGCGCATGCTGTACTTCTTATACTTTTCCTGGATGGCTTTGATCTGCGGCGCCACCTTTTGCATCTTGAGCGCCGACTTCATGCTGGAGATGCGCAGCGGCAGCAGGGCCAGGTTGATGATCAGCGTCTGGATGGCGATCGCCCAGCCCCAGTTATGAATCCATCCGTAAGTCCACTTGAGCCAGAGGAACAACGGGCGGGCAATCACGCCGAAGAAACCAAAGTTGATCAAGCCCCGCAAGTCTGGGGGCGCGCCGGTCAGAGTCGGCACGGAAACAGATTCGAGAACACCCAGGGACTTGGGTCCGACATAGAGACGCTCGACGCTCGGTCCGTGAAGGTTGCCGACGCCGACTCCAAGAACGTCGGTCTTGATCGTCTCGCCCGGCTTGGGATTGCGTGGGTCCTTGGGCACATCGATCTGGTGCCGCAGTGTCACCATGGCCACGTCCTGGATGTTGTCGGGCAAAAAGACCGCAGCAAAATACTGGTCAACCGCTCCGGCCCAGTTGAACGGACCCGGCACAGTGGCGCCGCCGCTGATCTTCTTGACATCCAGGCGCTCGGTTTTGTCGTTGTACTGGTGCTCGATCCGGCTGGCGGCGTAAGAAGAAAGGCTTAACTGATCACCAAAACCGGCCGGCCACATGGGAAGAGCGCTGACTTGGCTGCCCTTGGAAACGACCGAGGTTTCGAGATGGACGACATAGGTGTGATCGAAGCTGAACGTCTTGCGGACAGAAACATCCGCATCGGCGTATTCAAACGTCAGCTTTGCCGGTGCTTTGAGACTTTCCGAATCAGAAGCTACGTAGAGCGCGGAATTAATCTTGTTGCGCTGGGCCTCGTCGTAAGTCCAGAGCGACATCGGATAGCCATAAGTCTGCGCCGCATTGCTCACCAACTCGAGAGGCTTGCCGTGCTCGTCAAAGTAAGTCTTGAGGAGCCAGGATTTCACCAGGCCACCGCGGTTGGTGAAGGTGACGCGATACAGATCGTTTTCGACAACGGTCTCAGCTTCTGCCGAGGCTTGCCTGCTCGCGCCTGTAGGCGGAACCGAAACCGGCGGCGCGGTGGTCGACGGCTGAGCGGAAGGCTGCGCCGCGACAGGAGCTTCGGGAGCCGGAGCCGCTGTCTGCGGCAAATACTTCTTCAGCAACGGTTGAAACAGAACGATAACCAGGAACGTGAGCGCGAACACCAGCAGCAGCCGGCGCTCCATGCCGGGTTCTTGTTGAGGATTGTTGAATTCAGGCAAATTCTCTACTCAGTGACCGCACAACTGGCGGGCGGCGCAGAACTCAATGTGGCGCCGTAACTTTCGAATTCCACGACTTCGGGCTTCATGACAGGGACCTTCACCACCGGATCGTAACCGCCCCGCACAAAGGGATGGCAGCGCAGCACGCGCCCCATCGCCATAAGGCCGCCGCGAAACACGCCGTAGCGGTCCACCGCTTCCATGGCGTACTCCGAACAGGTGGGCACGTACCGGCAAGCGGGCAGCAAGAACGGCGAGAGTGCCCATTTGTATCCCCGCAACAGGCAGAGTACGAAGCTTGTGGCTCTCTGGTTCATGATTTTCCCGCAGACCTTCCCGATCACTTCGAACGCCCGGCGAATCTCGCGCTGCACATCAACAAACGCTGCCGTCAGGAGCGACTTCTTGGGATTGATGACGACATCCATGGCCGCCGGGATCATGCCGTGCAACCGGACCGCTTCCCGCAGGCGTCGCTTCATGCGATTGCGCACCACGGCGCCGCCCAGCACCTTCCCCACCGTGAATCCCACGCGCACGCCGTCGGCTTGTCCAGGCGTGGCAAATAAAACACGGTCATGTGCGCGCGAAATGCCGGCGCCCCTGCTTGTACACTCGCTCGAAATCCGCGTGCCGAAGCAAGACGTACGCTGCGGGGAAACTTGCTGCGTTTGCCGGGTCCGGAGAGGTCGCCGCTGCCATTCGCCGCGAGTGGGTCCACAGCACGCCTCAACCCAGGTTGCGAGTCTTCCGCGATTTCCGGAAAGGGAGAAACACTACTCACGGAAGCCGGGCTTCACCGACACCCGCTTGCGGCCCTTGGCGCGCCGACGCGAGATCACCGCGCGGCCGGCCTTGGTCTTCATCCGCGTAAGAAATCCGTGCGTCTTCGAGCGGTGACGACGGTTGGGCTGGAATGTGCGCTTGGGCATGAAAAATCACTGCTCCTGATCTTCTGGGTCTCTTTGAAAGCGAATGAGAAGTATAAATGAGTGGGCGCAAGCGGGCAAACCGGGAGATTGTTCGACAAGAGCCAGCTAACTTGTCATCCTGAGCGTAGCAAGTCCGTTCGCTTGCGAACGGACTTGCGGAGTCGAAGGACCCCTATAAGCTTAAATGCCTTCGTCAGGACATCCCGTTTTGAATTTTCTGCAGAGACAAAAGCGCCATCGCGCATGCGTCAGAAAAGCTCATAGGGGTCCTTCGACTGCGTGGAAAGTTCGCTTCGCGAACTTCCCACTCCGCTCAGGATGACAAATGAATTCTCCCATTTCTGCACCACTGGCGCGACAGTTATAAGTTGAACACTTGACAGGAAGTTTGCTTAGGGTTCTGAATCGTAGGAACGAAAAAAGTCCGCGGACAAGATTCCCCAAACAGAAAAATTTTGTGCTAGTATGCCGGACTGATCCAGCTTACAGAAATTTTCTGATCCCCAGCCCCAGCGGTCCCGAAAGCAAGATCGTTCAGTGGCTGGAAAATGAAAGCATCGTTGCAGTGATTTTGATACCGGGCGCTGATCTGGCCACAGCCCCATGAAAATTTATTTATGTCTGTTCCAAGCCCTAGCCTCTCCCCCAATCCGTGGTTGCGCGTCCTGGATGCGCTGGAAAAAAAGATCAACCGCCATTCGTACGACACCTGGCTGAAGCCCACCAAGTACAGTCACTCCAGTGGACCCATACTTTTCGTGCGTGTACCCACCGCGGAATTCCGCCACGTCGGAGACAAGTACGCGGACCTGATCCAGGAAGCGCTGGACAATCTCGGCCTGGAATTCCAGGAAGTGAAGTTTGTCACGCCGGAAGACGATCCCGCTTCGACGCCGGTGCGTCACGATGGCGGACTCTCGGCCCACCTGGCGCCGGCCACGGCCCACGCATCGCAGTCGCGCTTCGACTGGGACAGCGCCGCGCAACTGAATCCGCGCTACACCTTTGACGCCTTCGTCATCGGCAGCGGCAACCAGTTCGCCCACGCCGCCTGCCAGGCAGTTTCGGAGCGTCCTTCAAAAGCTTACAACCCGCTCTTCCTTTACGGCGGCGTCGGAATGGGCAAGACCCACCTGATGCAGGCCATCGGCCACGAGATCAAGCGACGCCAACCCCAGGCCGCGATCTGCTACGTCTCCAGCGAGAAGTTCACCAACGAGATGATCAACTCGCTGCGTTACGACAAGATGATCAGCTTCCGCGACAAGTTCCGCAACGTGGACGTGCTGCTGGTGGACGACATCCAGTTCCTGGCGCAAAAAGAGCGCACGCAGGAAGAGTTCTTCCACACCTTCAACGCGCTGCATGAGTCCATGAAGCAGATCGTGATCGCCAGCGACCGCCCTCCGAAAGAGCTGGCGGAATTCGAAGACCGGCTGCGCAGCCGCTTCGAGTGGGGGCTGATCGCCGACATCCAGCCGCCCGACCTCGAAACCAAGGTCGCGATTCTGCAGAAGAAAGCCGAGCAGGAAAAAGTAACCCTGCCCACGGACGTGGCGCTCTACATCGCCTCCAACATCCGCTCCAACGTTCGTGAACTCGAAGGCGCGCTCATCCGCCTGGTGGCGCACTCGTCGCTGATCGGCGCCGAGATCACGCTGCCCTACACGCAGCAGGTGCTCAAGAATTTCATCGACTCCCAGGCCCGCAAGGTCACCATCG
Source organism: Terriglobia bacterium (assembly GCA_963812835.1). GTDB lineage: Bacteria > Acidobacteriota > Terriglobia > Terriglobales > Acidobacteriaceae > JAIQFF01. The sequence continues at coordinate 537,302 of CAWEWN010000002.1, read as the reverse complement.
AGTCCATCCAGAAGGCCGTGGCGGAACAGTTCGGATTGCGCCTGGTCGAGATCAAGGCCAAGAACAACTCGCGCGCCATTGTTTATCCCCGGCAGATCGCGATGTACCTGGCCAAGCATCTCACCGAAGCTTCACTGCCGGAGATCGGTCGCCAGTTTGGCGGCAAGCATCACACCACCGTGCTGCACTCCGTCGACAAGATTGATGTCACCCGCAAGACCGACAAAGATTTGAACAGGCTGATCAATAAAATGACGGAGCAGTTGGGTGGATGAATCGCGGCTTCCACCCGGATTTCCACTCAGCAGCAAAGTCTTCCTTGAGCGGCCCTGTGAATCAGGTGTGGAAGTTGTGCAAGAGCCGGAGGGAATCGTGAGGCACGGCCAAACGATACCTTCATCTCCGCTGCCGACCGGGCTAGTTTTGGACATGAACGAATGCGCGCAGAAGCCGGACGGGCTGCGGGCTTGACCGCGATTTCCACTTTTCCGGTCCACCTACTGTTACTGCTGGTTTTATAGGTTTTTAATTTGATATAAGTGAAGTATTCAAAGTAGCGTCACCCGACGGGAGATTTGGGTTATGCCGGTAGAAGCTTTGGCTGCAGTCACGGGGACCGCCACCATGGAGATCACAGTCAGCAAATTTGAACTCTTACGGGAACTGACTGCGACGCAGGGAGTGGTGGAGCGCAAGACCACGATTCCCATCCTCTCCAATTACCTGTTTGAAGCTTCGAACGACAAACTTACGCTCACCGCGACTGACCTCGATCTGAGCCTGCGCACGGTCTGCAATGCCAAGGTGAAAAAGGAAGGTTCCTGTACCATCCCCGCCCGCAAGCTGCACGACTACGTAAAGCTGCTGCCGGACGCCGATATCACCATCAAGCTGCTGGATAATCACTGGATCAGCATCCGTTGTGGACGGTCGAACACGAAGATGGTGGGAATGGCGCGCTCGAATTTTCCCACGCTGCCGATTTTCCCCACGGTCGGAGCAGTAAAGATTCCCGCTCTGGTGTTGCGGGCGATGATTGCCAAAACCGGGTTTGCCATCGCCAGCGAGGAATCGCGCTACACCTTGAACGGCGCATTGATGGTGCTGAAGCCCGAGTCCATCACCATGGTCGCGACCGACGGACACCGCCTGGCGCACATCGAACGCAGCGGAGAAAAGTTCGAAGGCGTTTCGGGAGAGCTGAAGACCCTCATCCCCAAAAAAGCGATGGACGAACTGCGGTCGTTGCTTGATTCGACCGATGCGGAAACCATTGAATTCGCGAAAGACGAGTCCACGCTTTACTTCCGCATTGGACAACGGCTGCTGACTTCGCGCCAACTGACCGGCCAGTTTCCCAACTACGAAGCAGTTCTGCCCAAGGACAACAACAAGAGCGTCACGCTTCCGGGCAATGACTTGAGCGCCGCGATCTCCCGCGTAGCGCAATTTGCCGACGAGCGTTCCCGCGCCGTCCGCCTGCGCCTGGAGAAGGGCGAAGTAAAGCTGTCTGCCTCCTCGACAGAAACCGGCGAATCCGAAGACTCGCTCGAAACCGGCTACCAGGGCGATTCGCTGACGGTCGGCTTCAACGCGCAGTACATCCTGGATTTCCTGAAGGCCGTAGGCGCCGGCGACGTAATGCTCGAGTTCAAAGATCCACAGTCTGCAGGCCAGCTCCGTCCCGCCGACAGCGAGGACTACAAGTACCGCTACATCGTCATGCCCATGCGCATCTGACGAGCTGTGTATGTGTGGGGCGGGCGCCCTCGCCCGCCGCCTTTGACTTTGATCTTGTCGTCAGTATCCCTCGTCGCAGGCCTGGAATCCAGTCACTGCAAGATTCCAAACCAAAATCAACCGCAAAAGCGGCGGGCGAGGGCGCCCGCCCCACACAAACCTTCGGCTTGACTACCCTGCCCTGACACCGTAAATTAGCCGCCTTGCGTTTTGGAGGTTCCATCCCATGCTTAGCGGTTTCAAGCAATTCATCCTTCGCGGCAACGTGGTTGACCTGGCGGTTGGCGTGGTCATCGGCGCGGCCTTCGGGTCGGTAGTCACGGCGTTCACCAAAGATCTGCTTACTCCGCTGATCGCTGCCATAGTCGGCAAGCCGGATTTCTCTTCCATCAGCTTCACCATCAACGGCACTCCGTTTCCGGTGGGCGATTTCATCAACGCGCTGGTGTCGTTCCTCCTGGTCGCGGCGGCGGTGTATTTCTTCGTGGTTACGCCCATCAACGCTTTGATCGCGCGCATGCGTAAGGCACCGGCGCCGGCCGATCCCACGACGAAGAAGTGCCCCGAGTGCCTGAGCGAGATTCCCATTGATGCGCGGCGCTGCGGGTTCTGCACTCAGCCGGTGCTCGGCCGAGCGGCGTGAAGAGCGTTCGCCCGCGCTAGAATTTCTGGCGGACTTTGCGAGGGTCGTACCCAGCGAATGTTGGCGTGGACCCTTGCGCCCTTACTTAGGCCCGGTGGTCAGTACCGCCGAGCTTCCGCACTATCCTCTCGTAAGAACTTTCTTGAGAACTGCGCTAAAGGTCCATGCCTAATCGCTTGGTGCCTTTATGGTCCCCGGCGCCGGGAGTTCGACATCCTGTAGCATGACGCTATGACGCGACTCCAGTCTCTTGTTCTCATGGCGTTGCTCGCGGCGCCAACGTGGGCGCCGGTTTCGTGGGCGCAAGACAAGAGTCAGCCGGTCGCTCCTTCCTCCCGGGCCGACCCCGCACGCGATGCCCGGCCCGAGTCCTGGCGCGATCGCCGATGGCGTCTACCGCAATCCGTCTTTCGGATTCAGCTACAAGCTGCCCTACGGCTGGGTAGATCGCACCGCCGACATGCAGGACGATACTGCCTCCCAGTCCCGGGTGCTGATGGCCATATTCGAACGGCCTCCGCAAGCCAGCGGCGACACGATAAATTCTGCGGTCGTGATCGCGGCCGAGCCACTCCCCGCGGGCATAAAGACAGCAGCCGAATATTTCGATTCCCTGGCCGAGCTCGCCAAAGCGAAAGGCTTCCAGACAGAAGAGGAGTCCCGCGAGTTCTCTGTGGGTGCGGTCAGGCTGGTGCGCGGAGACTTCAGCAGAGCGCGGGGGACGCTCACGATCCGGCAGGCGTCTCTGGTTTTGCTGCAGAAGGGATACGCAGTTTCGTTCACCTTCATCGGCGGGAGCGCAGATGAAGTGAATGAACTGATCGAGAGATTGAGCTTCGCAGCGCGAAAATCACCGCACTGATCTTGGGTTGCTAAGGACGGTGAAGAGTGGCTACAACCCTGGTCCTCTGTCATCCTGAGCGCAGGGGAAAGTTCGCGAAGCGAAATTCCACGCAGTCGAAGGACCCCTATAGGCGGCAATGCTCCGGAGTTCATGGGATCTTGATCTGCTGCAAAAGCCCACAGCACATAGGATCGTGCGGCTGTAGGGGTCCTTCGACTCCGCAGCCGCGTTCGCAGGCGAACGCCGATGCTGCGCTCAGGATGACAGTGTGCTAAGGATGGTGAAGAGTGGGCACTGCAGGAACTACTCCAGCGCTTCCGGCTCCAGCCCGATGTGCTTCTCGCCGGCGGCTTTCTTTTCCACGTATTTCTTGACCCAGGCTTCCCAGCTTTTTCCTGCAGCGGTATCGCGTCCGGTGAAAGCCAGGGCGGCGATGTCCGAGTAAGCGATCATCACTCGCTGGTTGGAAGTTCGCGGCAGCACTCGCACCAGGGAATCCGCTAAAGTCGGCCCCGTCTTCCGATCAAAAAGATAGCCTTCGACCGTGGTTCCGTCCTTGCGCGTGATGGTCACATCGCCGCGGTAGTCGAATGCCTTTTCCAGGGCTTTGCGGGTCTCTTCTTCGGATGCCAGCGCCGGCACCCAGCCCTCAAGCTTTTCGTGTTCCCAGCCGGGAGATACTTCGAGCGCGTCAGGCGACGCAGCCTCGGCTTCGGGATGAATGTGGCCGGCGGCTTTTCCGGTCACGCCCGGGTCTCCTCGAGCGTCTCACTGGACGGAGCGATCTGCACCAGCGGATGAGCGGGCTCCGCCGGCTCGTCCAGCAACTCCAAAGCGCCTTCGTCGCGGTAGCGGGTGAACAGCGTGCCCTTGACGGTGGCGAAAAAGCCCTCGAGCGATCCGAAAGTGTCGTTCACCGCCGAGGCTTCGTAGCCGCTGTGCACCATGCAGTTGGCGCAATGCGGATTGCCCGACTCGGTGCCGTACGACTCCCACGCGGTTTCGCGGATCAGCTCGTCAAAGGTGTCGGCATAGCCGTCCTGCAGCAGGTAGCAGGGCTTCTGCCAGCCGAAGATGTTGTAAGTCGGCATGCCCCACGGAGTGCAGGCGTAATGCCGCTTGCCCATGAGGAATTCCATGAACAGCGGCGACAGATTGAAGCGCCAGTTCTTGTCGCGATTGGAAAGAATCGCCCGGAACAGCCGCCGGGTGCGGGCGCGTCCCAGGAAATGCTGCTGGTCGGGCGCTTTCTCGTAGGAGTAGCCGGGAGAAAGCATCATGCCTTCGATGCCCAGCTCCATCATGTCGTCAAAGAACGCGCGCACGCTCTTGGGATCGGCTCCGTCAAACAGCGTGGTGTTGGTGGTGACCCGGAAGCCGCGCTTCAGGGCTTCGCGGACGGCGTCGACCGCAATGTCGTATCCGCCCTCGCGGCAGACGGCAAAGTCGTGGTGCTCTTTCTGCCCGTCCAGGTGAACGCTGAAAGTCAGGTACTTGGTCGGCTTGAAGAGATGGATCTTTTCCTTGAGCAGCAGGGCATTGGTGCACAGGTAGATGTACTTCTTCCGCGCCACCAGGCCTTCGACAATCTTGTCGATTTCGGGGTGCATGAGCGGTTCGCCGCCCGGGATCGAAACCACGGGCGCGCCGCACTCATCCACCGCCCGGAAGCACTCCTCGGGGGTCAGCTGGCGCTTGAGGACGTGGGCCGGGTACTGGATCTTGCCGCAGCCGGCGCAGGCCAGGTTGCAGCGGAACAGCGGCTCCAGCATCAGCACCAGCGGGTACTGCTTCCGCCGGGCAAGCTTCTGACGGATGACGTAGCTGGCCACCGTCCACATCTGCGATACAGGCACACTCATGCTTGACTGGGATCTCCTCCCAATATGCTATCAGGTCAGGCCGGCCTCGTGGGCTGATCATGTAGGCGCGGGGACCAGCTATTAGCGTTTAGCCATTAGATCCTGGCCGCGATCCTAAGGGTTCAAGCTAAAAGCCAAGAGCTAAAAGCTAATAGCTGATCTCTCACCGCGTAAAACCTCTGGAAATACTCGGTTTACCCAGCCGGTTCGGGGCTCGAAAAATATGCCTCTTCGTGGTACAATTAGATACAACCTCGGAAGCCGTAAGTGTTAATAATTTCAGTAATTTGAGGCAAATTCCAGGGCATCGGAAAAGGACGCCGGTTCAGACCCACGCCCGGCCCTTTCCACGGAGCTGAATGGCTACGAAAGAAATCACTCCCATCGACGAAACTAAGCCAAAGAACGGCAAGCTCGCTGCCATAAATGGAGGCAACGGCGACTACAACGCCGACTCCATCAAAGTGCTCGGCGGCATGGAGGCGGTGCGTAAACGTCCCGCCATGTACATCGGTTCGACCGGCGAGATGGGCTTGCACCATCTGGTCTACGAAGTGGTGGACAACTCGGTCGACGAAGCGCTCGCCGGTCACGCCGACAAGATCGAAGTCACCATTCACCTCGACAACTCGATCACCGTCGTCGACAACGGCCGCGGCATTCCCGTCGACATCGATGGACATCGACGGCGAAAAAATTCCGGCCGCGCAAGTCGTGCTGACCAAACTGCACGCCGGCGGAAAGTTCGATGCCTCGTCCTACAAAGTTTCCGGCGGATTGCACGGCGTCGGCGTCTCCTGCGTGAACGCGCTCAGCGAAGAACTCGATCTCGAAATCTGGCGCGACGGATTTACCTGGGAGCAGACCTACTCCAAGGGCGATCCGACCAGCAAGCTGAAGAAAGCCGGGCGCCAGCAAGAAGACTGGAACCAAAGTTCACTTCCTGCCCGATCGCAGCATCTTCACCGCCACCGAATACAACTACGACACGCTGGCGCAGCGCCTGCGCGAACTGGCCTTCCTGAACAAAGGCCTGCTGATCACGCTCACCGACGAGCGCACCACCGACGCGAAGACCGGCGAGGCCAAGTCCGCGGAGTTCAAATACAACGGCGGCATCGCCGAGTTCATCAAGCATCTGAATCGCGGCAAGCAAGTGCTGCACGACAAGCCGATCTACATGGAAGCCGAGCGCAGCGGCGTAGTCATGGAGATCGGCCTGCAGTACAACGACGCCTACTCCGAGTCGGTGTTCAGCTTCGCCAACAACATCAACACCGTGGACGGAGGCTCGCACCTCTCCGGCTTCCGCATGGCGCTGACCCGCACCATCAACTATGCCGGCCAGCAGATGGGCCTGTTCAAGGACGTAAAAGAAAATCTCACCGGCGACGACGTGCGCGAAGGCCTGGTCGCGGTCATCAGCGTGAAGCTGCCGCAGCCGCAGTTTGAAGGACAGACCAAGGGCAAACTGAATTCCGATATCGCCGGCATCGTGCAGGCATTCGTGAACGAGCGCCTGGGCGCGTATCTCGAGCAGAACCCAACCGTCGGACGCAAGATCATCAACAAAGCCATCGAAGCCTCGCGCGCGCGTGAAGCCGCCCGCAAGGCCCGCGACCTGACCCGCCGCAAAGGCGCACTCGATGGCGGCGGTCTTCCCGGCAAACTGGCCGATTGTTCGGAACGGCAGCCGGAACGCTGCGAGCTGTTTCTGGTCGAAGGAGAATCCGCCGGCGGCACCGCCAAGCAGGGCCGTGATCGGCGCTTCCAGGCCATCCTGCCGCTGAAGGGCAAAATCCTCAACGTCGAGAAAGCGCGCTACGACAAGATGCTGGGGCACGAAGAAATTCGCGCCATGATCACGGCGCTCGGCACCGGCATCGGCAAAGACGATTTCGATTTTGCAAAGCTGCGCTACGGCAAAATCATCCTGATGACCGACGCCGACGTGGACGGAAGCCACATCCGCACCCTGCTGCTCACGTTCTTCTTCCGCCACATGCAGGAGCTGATCAAGCGCGGCAACGTGTTCATCGCGCAGCCGCCGCTGTACTCGATCAAGAAGGGCAAGACCCTGCAGTACATCAAGGACGACGACGCGCTCGACAAGATCATCCTGAAGCGCGCGGCCGACAGCATCATCGTGCGCTACGGCGAAGGCGCGGCCAAGCTCGAAGGCGCGGGCCTGTCGAAATTCGCCAGCGGGCTGAAAGAATATTTTGGCTTCTTCGACAAGGTGAACAAGCGCCTGCGCGACGAGAAAATCGCCGAGTTGCTGCCGCGGCTCGATCTTTCCAAGCGCGCCGACTTTGAAGGCGACAAGAAAGATGCACCCAAGAAGATCGAGAAGCTGGAAAAAGAACTGAAGAAGCTGCAGAAAGAGCGCGACTTCAAGAGCGTCGAGTCGCACTTCGACGAAGAGCACAATCTCTGGGAGGTGAAGTACGTCAACTCCCAGGGCGCCGAGCACGTCATCAACTGGGAACTGGCGTCGACCGCCGAGTACCGTCAACTGCTGTCAAAGTTCAAGCAGGTCGAGCCCTACATGGAACCGCCGTTCGTGATCGAAACCATCACCGACGCGACTCCGGCCAGCGACACGCGCTGAAGAGGCCGCCGCCGAAGGCGAAGAGGCGGACACGAAGGCGGAGAAGAAAGCGCCCAAGGCGGGTGCTCGAAGAAAATCCGGAGAGCCGGAAATCGTCGAGAAGGCGAATGTCCGCGAACTCTTCGAATACGTGAAAGAAGCGGGCAGCCGCGGCTACGAGAAGACGCGCTACAAAGGTCTGGGCGAAATGAACTCGGAACAGCTCTGGCAAACCACCATGGACCCCGAGCGCCGCACCCTGCTCTCGGTGAAGCTCGAAGACCTGGCCGAGTGCGAAACCATCTTCAGCACGCTGATGGGCGAAGACGTCGAAGCCCGGCGCAAGTTCATCGAAGACAACGCGCTGGATGTGAAGAACCTGGATATCTAAAAATTCGTAGCCACGGATTTACGCGGATCTTCACGGATTAAAAGCAGAACGAACGGGCGACCCTGGGGTCGCCCGTTCTCATTTCCCGCTGCTCCGAAGCAGCGAAAGAGAACAAGTTGCCTCCTATAGGGGTCCTTCGACTCCGCAGGCCCGTTCGCAAGCGAACGCGCCTGCTGCGCTCAGGATGACAGAGTTACTGGCGTTCGTTACCAGCGGTTACCTCCGTGTCCCCTGTGTCCTCCGTGGTTTGAAACTCCCTGCAAGTTTTCCCCTACTCTGCGTTCTTCCCATAGGACGGGAGAAGCCCCGTCCACGGAAAAGGGGAAACGACAATGAAGAAGTTGCTGCTGATCATACTTTTGGTGACCATGCTCTTGCTGTGCGGAATAGCTGTGGGACAGGAAAAGGCGCAGGACAAAACTGCCGACAACAGCAACCAGCCCGCACTCACCATCTACAACCAGAATTTCTTTGTGGCGCGCGAATATGTGCCACTCGATCTCACAGCCGGCGTGAACCGCGCCCAGTTTGCCGGCATCGCGTCGCATCTCGAGCCGGATTCCGTCATCCTGCGCGATCCTGCCGGACGCAGCTTGCAGGTCCTCGAGCAGAATTATCGCAACGATCCCATCTCGCAGGAACTGCTGCTCTCGTTTTATGAAGGCAAGACCATTGACTTCCTGGTGCAGCGTGCCGACAAGCAGGAAATCATCAAAGGTAAAGTCGTGCGCAGCGGCTACATTCCCAGCACCTACTATGCGCAAAATTATCAGCAGCCATCATTCACCCAGCCCATCATCGAAGTAGATGGCGTGCTGCGCTTCGGACTGCCCGGCCAGCCGCTGTTTCCCGGGCTTTCCGGCGACACCATTCTGAAGCCGACTCTTAGCTGGTTGTTGCAGACCAACGATCCGGGCAAATTCGACGCCGAGATTTCCTACGTCGCCAGCGGCATGAGCTGGCAGGCGGACTACAACCTGGTGGTGTCCGACAATCCCAAGGGCAAGACCGACCTGCTCGACATGGTGGGCTGGATCACCATGCGCAACCAGAGTGGCAAGACATTTGAGAACGCGAACATCAAGCTGATGGCCGGCGACGTCAACAAGATCCAGGCCGCCACACCTCGCGAGCCGAGCCTACGGCGCGATGAAGATGGCGATGGATGAAGCCGCGGCTGCACCGGTAGTCCGCGAGAAATCATTCGACGAATTTCATCTCTACTCTCTGGCGCGGCCCACCACGCTGCACGATCAGGAAACCAAGCAGGTGGAGTTCGTGCGCTCGACCGGCATTCACGCGCAGCGGCTGTACGTGTACGACGGCGCGCAAGTGGCGCAGTACGGCTACTACAACATGGAGCAGATTCGCCAGGACCAAAGCTACGGGACGCAGTCCAATCCCAAAGTCTGGGTGATGGAAGAGTTCAAGAACGCCGAAGCGAATCATATGGGGATCGCGTTGCCCAAAGGCAAGCTGCGCTTCTATCGTCGCGACACCGACGGGCACCTGGAATTTGTCGGCGAGAACGTGATTGATCACACGCCGAAAGATGAAACCATCCGCATCTTCACCGGCAACTCGTTCGATGTGGTCGGCGAGCGCAAGCGCACCAACTATCGCGTGGATTCCGCCCAACACTGGATGGACGAGTCCTTTGAAATCCGGGTGCGCAATCACAAGAAAGAAGCGGTGACGGTGCGTGTGGTCGAACACCTCTATCGCTGGACCAATTGGAAGCTGAGCGAGCAGTCGCAGGAGTCACGCAAGACCGACGCGCAGACGGTGGAGTTTCCAGTGACCATCGCACCCGATGGCGAGCAGGTGGTGACCTACACCGTGCACTACTCGTGGTAGTTGATTCGCAGCAGTGTGGGGCGGGCGCCCTCGCCCGCCGCCTTTGAAGTTGATCGTGCTTCGAGCAGCTGGCGAAGATGCGGTGCTACAGCCAGATCAAAAGCGGCGGGCGAGGGCGCCCGCCCCACACGTTCTCTCAGTGATCTGAAATTGCCGCCGGGTACTTCACCTCGGGATACACGCGATCGAACACCACCCACAGCAGCGCCAGCAGCACGAAGAGAAAGACGCTGCCTTCCGGGCCGACCGAGCCGCCGGTCAGCCAGCGTGGGCCTTGCAGGGAAGAATGCAGCAGGTGGCCGGGAGCCATGCCTCCGCTGTCCGGGACAGAATAAAAGTAGCTTTCGCCCCAGTCCCACGCCGCGTGAAAGCCAATCGCGAACCAGAGGCTCCCGGTGCGCCGCAGGGTCAGGCAGAAGAAGAAGCCGATCACCATGGCGCCGAGAATGCCCACCCAGCTCTCTCCGGGATTCTCCAGGTGCAGCGCCCCGAAGCCCAGCGAAAGCAAAATCGCCGCCGGCCAGAAGCCAATCGCTTCGGTCAAAGTAAATTGGGTGTACCCGCGGGTGAAGAATTCTTCGTAGAAGCCTACGATCAGGAAGAACACAGCCCAGAACACTGCAAACTTCAGCGCGCGCACACCATGCAATGCGAAAGCCCCGAAATAAAAAGCATGAGCTCCGCGCAGCGCCACCAGCAGCAAAGTGAGCGACACGATTCCCCACAGCGCGCCCACCCAGAAAAGCTTGCCAAAGGCCTTGCCCGGCGGCAGGCCGTAGCAGCCGAAGGCCCGGCCTTCGATCCGCGACATCAGCAGTGCAGGAGCCAGCGCGATGATGGCGAGTCCCAACTCGGCGGCGGTCTGTCGCCACAGGAACAGTGCGTCGGGCAAGCCGTAGGCGAGCAGAACGAACAGGCAGAATCGCAGCGCCCGGTACATGAGGAAATAAAGCACCAGGCGCCATACCGGGCGAAGTCCGTCCCGCCCGAAAAATACTTTCTGTACTCTTTCTTCCAGGGGAGACAGCCTGGTCAACTGCGAAACCTGGGTCGGCGCCGGAGGCGATGGCGGGCGGCGCGGGCGCGGAAGAAGCCTCGTCGAGTTCGCCAGGCAGGCTGTTTCTTGGTTCGTCCATCGCGCGGAAGTTTCCCGATTCGTCCCTCGCCATGGTAAAACACTCGCCGGTTCTCCATGGTCCGATTCTTCAGCCGCGAACGATTTGGCCGGCCGCAGGTGCTGGCGGCATGTCTGCTGCTCGTGTTTCTGGCGCAGTGCCTCTGGCTGGTGGGGAAGGGCGTGCGGCCCGGGACCGTTGGATCTGGCGGAGATTTACCGGCTGGAGCGCGGCAGCGCGCTTTGGAATAACCGCGGCGAGACGGAGGTCGATGTTCTGTCGGCGCCGCCCACTTCCGGAAGAAGACGCGAAGACTGATCCCATCGCCACGCTCGAGGCCCGCAGCTACGATGCGCATCATTCGCCGCTCTGGTACCTGATTGCCGCCGCCCCGCTGTGGCTGCGGCCGGTCTCGCTGCAACCGGAGAATATTCGAAGTCTGCACTGGTCGGCCGCGTTGCCGTATCTGATGTTTGGGCTGCTGCTGGGCGCTTCGCTCTGGTACGTGGCCCGCCGCCTCTTCGGCAATGCCGGCGGATATGTTGCCCTGGCTCTTTACTGTTTCTCGCCGGGCATTGTCCGCGCCTGCGCGCTTTGGTCGGCCGAGCCTGAGGTCGGAGCGGCCTGGGGAGCCTTCGGCGCAATCTTCACCGCCATCGCCGTGGCCCATACGCTGTACGCGCCGCGTGAAGTGGTGCTGTGGAACTGGCGGCGCATCGTGCTGCTGGGATTGTCGCTGGCCCTCGCCGTCGGCTCGCAGTTTTCGCTGGTCATTGTGCTGCCGGTCGCGCTGGCGTTCATGCTCTACCTGGCTCCCACCCGGCGCCTGGCTGCCCTGGCGATCTGGACGGTGGCTTGCGGAATTGCGCTGCTGCTCGGATACGCGTCCTACTTTTTCCACGCGCGCGCTTTCTTGCAGGGGATTCGGCACGCGTCGTTTCTCGGAATCTCGTGGAAGGCCTACGCCATGCCCAGGCGCCTACCATCAAGTGCTGGCGCAACTGGGACAAAGCAGTCCCGCGCTGGTGGTGGCGTTGCCGGTCGCGTTGATCACATACTTCGCCTGGCCCCGCGCCCGCTACTTTGGAAACACGGCGCCTCTGCTGGTTGCGGCCCTGTTCCTGGTGCTCGGATTGGGCACGCCGCACTATCCCGGCCTGGGATTTCAATTCATGGCTGTCCCTTTCCTGTTCGTGTTCGTGGCCGGCATCGCGGCCGATCTGCTGGAGACCCGCTATCACGAGATCGCCGTGGCTGCCATCTCGGGCCTGTTAGTGGCGAACGCCGCATGGAATCTCTGGGAGCTGGCCCGCATCGGGTGAGGTTGCGATTGTCACCGCCTTGTGCTTCAACTACTTACAACCGCTTCGAATTGACAAAATATAGACAAACCAACTGCCCTCCTCGAAGCTCTAATAAAGCAGAGCGGTATTTGCTCAGGGGCCTGCGCCATGGTTTCCAAACTGGGGTATGATTCGTACGTGAAGCGGCTGAACTCAGCCACGGTAGCGGCACTTGCCCTGGTCGCAGGCTGCATGGATCTGCCTGGCCCTCGCTCCCGTTGCGAACGCGCAAATCAACGGCGTTCCGGCTCATCGGTGACCTCGACCAACTTTGGCGGACATCTGAATTCGACTCCGGGTGTGCCGGCCAGTATCACTTCGCTCGGACCGAGTGGCATTCAGCCCCGGAACCCGTTTCCCAATCAGCCTGGGTGCTGCATTAATCCGCTGTTTCCGGTGAATCCGAACCCGCCGAATAACCGGCATCATCATCACCAACGTGGCCAGTTTTTTCCCGGCGGTGGCGCGGTCTACATCCCGTACGCTTATCCCGTGGTTGGAGAACCTGACCCCGGCGACGCGGTAGCAGACCAGCAGGAAAATCAGCCGGAAGATGATTACCGTGGCGGGCCGACCATCTTCGATCGCCGCGGCCCAGGAGAGCCGGCGCGTTCCTACGCCGATGCCTATCCGCCAGCCACGTCGTCCCCAGCCGGAAGCTGAGGCAGCTCCGGCGCCTCCGCCGGACGAGACCCCGGTTCCTGACCAGCCCCAGACCGTGCTCGTCTTCAAAGACGGCCACCAGCTTGAAGTCCAGAACTACGCGGTGATTGGAGACACGCTGTACGACTTGACGCCGGGACGCCATCACAAGATCGCTGCTCGACGAACTTGACCTGACTTCCACGGCGAAACAGAACGACGATCGCGGCATTGATTTCCGCTTGCCGCCGAAACCTGAAACGAAAAAGTAAATGCCAAGCCGGTTCGCTCTCGCCATTCTCGCCAGCTGCGCTCTCGATATCGCCAGCCACGGCGCAGATTCGCGCGTCGGGCGCAGGGACAGCAGGATTCGGCATCAGTGCTGGTTCATCTGGGACTGGTTCGCATGGAACGGGTTCCGGCCGCGCTTTCGGTGGCTCCGCGTCGCTTCCATCAGGGGCATCGCGCGGAGCGAGGTTCGGCCGTCCTGGCCTATCCGTATTTTTATTCCGATTCAGACTACGACTCCGAAGAGGCTTCGCAGCCGCCGCAGGTCGTGGTAGTCCAGGCGGCGGCGCCAGCCCCGCCCCCCGCGCCTCCGGCTCCGCGGGAGTCATTGCTGATCGAGTGGCAGGGCGATCATTTCGTTCGCACCACGTCAATGAAGGATCCCGCCGGCGCACTGATCGCGACTGACTACTCGGAAAAGTCCGCCGCGCCTTCTGTCGGCGCCCGCACGATCAGCGGCAGGGACCAAAGAACGCAGCTCAACCGCCGCGCGAGCTTCCGCCCGCCGTGCTTGTATTTCACGATGGCCGCAAGGAAGAAGTGAGCGAATACACCATCATGAACGGAACCATTTACTCGAAGGCAGACTACTGGACCACGGGATCGTGGACCCGGAAGATACAGATTGCCGATCTCGACGTTCCCGCCACGTTGAAGCTCAACCAGGAGCGCGGTCTGAAGTTCGTGCTGCCCGCCAGTTCCAATGAAGTCGTAATCAGGCCGTAATCCCAGCCTCAGCCGCGATGCGTGAACTGCCAGGACCGCGAAGCGGCGGAAGAATTGCCCAGTGCGCGACGGGTCGAGAAGCGCACAGTGCTCTAAAGGGCGCTAAGGCCTCCTTCAACTGAAGTACCATCCTCCGTTTGGATTGACGGTCTGTCCGGTCATGTAGGCATTTTCCGCGAGCATCAGCACCACGGAAGCTACCTCATCCACGTTGCCGAAGCGCCCGATGGGAATCACACTGGAAGTCGCGCGCGGGTTCGAGCGCAACATATCGGTCTCAACCAGCGCCAGGCAAACCGTGTTGGCCGTGATGCCTTCCTTGGCCAGCAGCGCAGCATAGGAGTGGGTCAGCCCCAGCATCCCGGCCTTCGACGCCGCGTAGTGCGGTCCCACCAGCCCGCCCGTCTGCGCCGCCGTCGACGAAATATTGATGATCCGCCCCCAGCGCTGGGCGCGCATCTGGGGCAGCACCGCCTGCGTCACCAGGAACGCGGACTTCAGATTCACGTTGATGTGCTCTTCCCAATCCGCCTCGGCAATATCCTCAAGCTTGATCTGACGTGCCATACCGGCGTTGTTCACCAGAATATTCACCGCGCCGAGTTCGCGCTCAACTTGTGCCACCATTCTTTTCACTTGATCGGATTGTGAAACATCCGCTTGAATCGCCAAAGCGCGGCGACCCAAGTTGCCGGATCCCGGCGCAAACTTTTTCGGCCTCTTCCGAACGCGAGCGAAAATTTACCGCGATGTCCGCGCCAGCCCCAGCCAGCGACAACGCAACCGCCGCGCCGATCCCGCGGCTGGCGCCGGTAACCAGGGCAATCTTTCCTTTGAGCGAGTCCATAGATAGTTCCGCGACCCTGATTATCCTATCGCCGCAAACTGGATTCGGTATAATTTTCGCGCCGCCGATTCCATCCCGGTGATCGGGCCGCCCCAGACGCCATGGAAAAGAAAAAGTTTCTCTTCGACTCACTCAGCGGATTGATCGGCGACATCGCCTGGCAAGTCTCCAAGGAAGGCCACGAAGTCCGGTACTACATCAAAGACCAGAAAGAAGCCGACATTGCCGACGGCTTTGTGGCCAAATCCGAAAATCCCGACAAGGACGCCGATTGGGCTGACATCATCGTCTTCGATGACACGCTCGGACAGGGAGAGAAAGCGCATGCCCTGCGCGCCCAGGGTAAGAAAGTCATCGGCGGCTCCGCCTACAGCGACGCGCTTGAGGATGACCGCTCCTTCGGTCAGGAAGAGCTGAAGAAGGCCGGCGTCAACATCATCCCCTACAAGGAATTCGATTCTTTCGACGAAGCGATGGAGCACGTCGTCAAGAATCCCGACCGCTACGTCATCAAGCCCAGCGGCGAGGCCCAGAACGTGAAGCGGCGGCTCTTTGTCGGCGAAGAGGAAGACGGACAAGACGTAATCCGGATGTTGGACGCGTACAAGCGGGCGTTCTCCGACGAGATCAAAGTTTTCCAACTGCAACGCCGAGTCACGGGCGTCGAGGTCGCAGTCGGTGCGTTCTTCAACGGCAAGCAGTTCATCTATCCGGTCAACATCAATTTCGAGCACAAGAAACTGTTCCCCGGAAACCTGGGCCCGCCCACTGGAGAAATGGGCACATCCATGTTCTGGAGTCCGCCCAACCAGCTCTTCAATCAGACCCTGCTCAAGATGGAATCGAAGCTGGCAGAAGAGGGCTACGTCGGATACATCGACGTGAACTGCATCGTGAACGGCAACGGTATTTATCCGCTGGAGTTCACCGCGCGCTTTGGATATCCCACCATCAGTATTCAGCAGGCCGGGATGAACACTCCCATCGGACAGTTCTTTTGGGACCTGGCCAATGGCAACGATCCCAAGCTGCGAGTGAAGAGTGGTTTTCAAATCGGAGTGCGAATCGTCGTCCCTCCCTTTCCCTTCGATGACAACGAAACCTTTGAGTCATTTTCCCGCAACGCGGCCATCGTCTTCAAGAAACCGCCCAACGACGAGTACCACATCGAAGATGTGAAACAGGTCAACGGGCAGTGGGTGGTCGCGGGGACCTCGGGAGTCATTCTGATCGTCGTAGGTTTGGGCCAGACCATGAAGCAGGCCCAGTCGCAGGTTTATTCGCGAATCAAGAACGTGATGATCCCGAACATGTACTACCGAACCGACATCGGAGATCGCTGGGATGAGGACAGCGACCGCCTGCATAACTGGGGAATCTTGAGGTAGAACAACGCTGTTCGGCGGAAGCCAAAGGGTCAACAAACTGACCCAAATCGTGATATAATTCTCATATCGCGAATCGACTGTAACTTCCTGTAAATGCAATTGCTTAGAGGTCGAAAAAGAACCGCGTTTCCGCTCCGGAAATGCTGCAGAACCGCAGGCCCGGCTGGTAGCTAAAAGCTAGGAGCTAAAAAGCTTTTTATGGCTGACGATCAGAATCCCGAACTCCCCTTGACTCCTCCGCCCAACGGCGGAGACGGCACCGGCATTCCCGGCGCGCTCAACATTCAACCCGTCAATATCGAAGAGGAGATGAAGAAGTCTTATCTCGACTATTCGATGTCGGTGATTATCGGGCGCGCGCTGCCCGACGTCCGCGACGGACTGAAGCCGGTACATCGCCGCATTCTCTACACCATGCAGCAGATGGGCCTGGCGCCCAACAAGTCCACCCGCAAGTGCGCCAGAATCGTCGGCGACGTCATGGGCAAATACCATCCCCACGGCAACCTCGCGGTGTATGACGCGTTGGTGCGACTGGCGCAGCCATTTGCCATGCGCTATCCGCTGGTGGATGGACAAGGAAACTTCGGCTCAGTCGATGGCGATCCGCCGGCGGCCGATCGTTACACCGAAGCCAAACTGACTCGCGTCGCGACCGCGCTGCTCGAAGATCTCGACAAAGACACCGTCGACATGCGCCCGAACTACGACGGCAACGAAATCGAGCCCGACGTTCTTCCCGCGCGCATCCCGAACCTGCTGGTGAACGGATCAGACGGCATCGCGGTGGGCATGGCGACGAAAATTCCGCCGCACAACCTGACCGAAATCGTGGATGCCACCATCACGCTGGTGAACAATCCCGACGCCCAGCTCGCCGAAATTCTGAAATTCGTGCAAGGCCCCGATTTCCCCACTGCCGGCATCATTCACGGCCGCAGGCGGAATCGTGGATGCCTACAAAAATGGCCGCGGCCGCTTCATGATGCGCGCCAAGGCCGGCATCGAGACTTTCAACAAAGACCGCAAAGCCATCGTCATCACCGAAATTCCGTATCAGGTCAACAAGGCACGCCTGGTCGAGCGCATCGCGCAACTGGTCAACGACAAGATCGTCGACACGATTTCCGACATTCGCGACGAAAGCGACCGCGACGGCATGCGCATCGTGGTCGAACTCAAGCGCGACGGCGAGCCCCAGCTCGTCCTCAACCAGCTCTTCAAGCACACCCAGATGCAGGAAAGCTTCAGCATGATCCTGCTGGCGGTGGTGAATAACCAGCCCAAGGAAATGGGCCTGGTGCAGGCGATCAAGCACTTCATCGACCACCGCGTCGACGTAGTCCGCCGCCGCACCGCCTACCTGCTCTCGAAAGCCAAAGACCGCGAACACATTCTCGAAGGCTACCTGACCGCGCTCGATCACCTGGACAACGTGATCACCATCATCCGCGCCAGCGCCAACCGCGCCGAAGCCCGCGAGAACCTGGTCGCCTACTTTGCCGGCAAGAAGATCGACATCAACGTCACCGGCCGCACTCCCAAGCGCGATCCGGAAAAGCCGTTCACCGGAATTCAGGCCGACGCGATTCTCGAACTGCAATTGCACCGCCTGACCAAGCTCTCCATCGACGAAATCACGAAAGAACTGAATGTCACGCGCGAGCACATCGCCGAGTACGAATCCATTCTGGGTTCGGAAAAGAAGCTGCGCGCCGTGATCGTGAAGGAACTCGAAGAAGTAAAGAAACTCTACGGAGACGCGCGCCGCACCGTCATCGAAGACGAAGCTGCCGAAATCCATCTCGAAGACCTGATCGCCGACGAGCAAGTCGCAGTCACGGTCAGCCACGGCGGCTACATGAAGCGCACGCCGGTCTCCACCTACCGCATGCAGCGCCGCGGAGGCACGGGCCGCACCGGCATGAAGACGCGCGACGAGGATTTCGTCGAGCATCTCTTCATCGATTCCACGCACGCCTACATTCTGATCTTCACCAACACCGGACGCGTCTACTGGCTGAAGGTGTACGAAATTCCCGACGTCAGCGCGGCCGGCAAGGGCAAGCACGTCGGCAACCTGGTCGGTCTGCAACCCGGCGAGACGGTCCGCACCATGCTGACGGTCCGCAATCTCGAAGAGGTCGGCAAGTACATCTTCTTCGCCACCCGCAACGGCCTGGTGAAAAAGACCGAGCTCAAGGACTTCTCCCACGTGCGCTCGAATGGCATCTACGCCATCAGCATCGAGCAGGGCGACGAACTGGTCGCGGCCAATCTCACCGACGGCCAGCAGATCGTGTTCCTGGCCACGCACGAAGGCCAGGCCATCCGCTTCGACGAAGAAGACGTCCGCCCCATGGGCCGCCAGGCATACGGTGTCTGGGGCATCCGCATGGAAAAGGGAGACTACCTGGTCGGTATGGCGACTACGCCAAAGGCAGATGTCCCGGCGAAAGTCGATCCAACGAAAGCGCCTGCGACGGACGCTCAGATAGCCGACCTGGTGCCGGAAAAAGGCAGACTGATTCTCTCCGTCACCGAAAACGGCTACGGCAAACGCACCGCCGCCGACGAATACCGCCTGCAGGGACGCGGCGGCTCCGGCGTCATCAACGTGAAAACCACCGAACGCAACGGCAAAGTCGTAGGCATCGCGCAGGTGACGGAGAAATCCGAAGTCATGCTGATCAGCCAGTACGGCAAAATCATCCGCATGGATTCAACGACCATCCGCGAATCCGGCCGCGCCGCGCAGGGCGTGCGTTTGCTGCACCTCGAGCCGGGCGACCGCGTGGCGGCGGCAGTAGTTCTCGCGCCGGGAGAAGAGCCGGTAAACGGGGGGACGCTGCTGCAGTAAAGTGGAATTGTGTGTGGATTGTGTGGTCGCGGGCGACTCGCCCGCGAAGGGATGCGAGAAATCGCATCCCTGATTCTTTTGGATATTATTTGCCGCCGGCCGCTGCCACCGCCCAAGGCTTCCCATCAAAGTAAGAAGGCAATTCCAACCCAAACAACTTCATCACGGTAGGCGCCACATCCACAATCGCGGGCTTCTCAATCGCAATCTTGCGATTCGAAAACAGCACGCCCGGCACCAGCCGCGGATCCACGCAGTGATCGCCGCTCCAGGCTTTGAGATTGTCTTCGAAAATTGCGGTGGTCACTTTGCCCATGACCGAATCCCACGAGGCGCGGAAGCCTTCGCCGTAGCCGACGATCAGGTCGGGGGCGTTGTCGACATACGGGCCGGCGTAAACGGCGTCGCAGTCGAACATGCCGGTGATGCCGACTTTGCCCGAGGCCGGATCGACCAGCCCGTCGAGCTTGCCGCGCAATTCTTCTTTTAGAGCCTCCGCTTCCGCTCCGGCTTCTACGATGCCTTCGCGCTCGCGGCCTTTGATATTCATATAGAGCCCGTTCAGGCCCATGGTGTAGGCGCGGGTGCGCGACCAGTCGACGTCTTCGAACCAGTCTCCACTTTCGCTTTTGCCGTCTTTCAAAACCAGGTAGCCGTTCTGATGCAGCCAGGCATTCAGATTCATGCAGCGGTTGAATGATTTGAAGCCGTGATCGGAAATCACCAGCAGCAGGGTTTGATCGTCAATCTGCTGCATGACCCGGCCGATCAGGGTGTCCATGCGGTCGTAGAGATCCTGAATCACTCGCGGCTTCTGGTCTTGCGGCACATCTCTTACCGCCGGATGATCTTTGTCCAGGTAGCGCCAGAACATGTGCTGCACCCGGTCGGTGGTGTCGAAGACGCAGGCGCACAGGCCCTGCGGAGTTTTTTCCAGCGCGTCGAAGAACATGCGCTCGCGGTCTTCATGATTGCCGTAGCACTGCGCCAGAAATGCTTGATCGTCGAGCACTTCTTCGTTCAGCGCCCAGGTATCTTCCGCCAGGCCCAACGTCGCGTAAGGGCCAAAAAGCTTTGCCAGATAAATCGAATAGGTCACGGGATGAGAGATCGGCAAATCGGGATGGCCGGGATCAATGTTCACCGGCGTCACATACACTTCAACCTCGGGCGAGATTTCTTTCAGGTAGAAGCGGCAGATGCCGCGGGCTGTGAATCCCATGCCGGCCTTGAACTTCACCGGAATCCATTCCGAGTACTCGCCGACTTTGACGGTGAACGTTTCGGAATCGATTTCGATCCGGGCCCGGTCCCGCTTCACATCCGGACGAATCTTGAAATCGGCGCGCAGATCGCTGCCCGTGCCCAGGGGATTCTCCGGACCGGGAATATAGGAATGAAACCCGGCGCCATTCCGTTCGATGGGGATTCGCACGCCACCTTCGCGAAACTTGTCGCTGCTCGCGCGCGTGGTGCAGAAACAAAATGTGCCCTGGCTTCCTTTTAGATCGGGGACGCACATGCCGGAGAGCAGCACGCCGGGAAATTTCTCCGGCGGAAAAGTTACCGGAACACGAATGACCGAGCAGAAAACCCCTGCCTTGCCCAGCCAATGCCAGAACGGCGTTCCCTTGCGCAGACCCTTGACCTCGGACTTGCCGAGCGGCAGCGAGTACTTGCCAATCCGCAGATGACGTTTGGGCTCGCTGATCTGCGCCGACGAAAGAAACGGAAGATAGTTCTTCAAATCGCGCGCCAGAAAATCATAAATATTGTGCTTCCCGGGATTGACGCCAGTCTGAAACGTCGACCACGCCACCGGAGAAATCGCAGGGAAGGTAGTTCGCAGCGGACGAAATGTCCCGCTGTCGCGCAGTTTAGTCAGGTTCGGCAGCTTGCCTTCGCCCATGAAGCGGCTGGCAAGTTCAGGATCCATGCCGTCGAATCCCACAATCACGACTCGCTTCACCTGCGCCTTGCCATAAGCCTTGCGCCGCCGGAACATTCGCAAAAGCTGTCGAATCGGCCAGGTGACCAACGCGTAGAAGGAATAAAGAAAGGCGACGAAGATAGTCCAGAAAGACGACAAAACAGCGAACCCCGCGCCCGGGCCGGCGTACGCCTCGCTGCGCAGGGGGCAAAGCAGAACAAGCGCAACCATCAAGAGCAGAAGCGGCGCAATCCCGGATTTTGTTCGGCGCGATACACGCAACTTCATACCTGAATTCCCAGCACACTCTTGAAGACGAAACCTGCAATCAACGACACCACAAAGAACAGGACAATCCAGTTCCACTCGCATCCAGGCGAAGCTGATCTCGCGAGGAGGATAGTTGATGGTGATCGACTGGACCGGACTATTATCCGCCAGCGCTGGCTCGTCCGAGGTAAAGATGCGTTCCCAGAAATTGTCTTTCAGTCGGACCGGTGAAACTCGGGCCAGTCCCGGCGAGACCACGACTTGTTTCGAAACTGTCTGTCCGGCGGTCGCGATCGTGATGTCGTATTGTCCTTCACGCTCCGCCGTTACTCGCCACACCACTTCTTTGTCTTTCGGAATATGAACTGCCGGTGCAGAACTGGAAAGTTCGGGGGGTAGTTGCAGCGACGCATCATTTAACGCTGCGGGATCATGAATCGCGCTTCCACCAGAAAACTCTGCGCCGGCTGGAGCGGCATCCATCCGAAATACCGGTCTAACTGAACGATCAGAAAAGTGATGGGCAATATCGCGATCAAAAACGGAGTAAATGCAAGGCGGAGGTAACTGCCCGTTCCACGAAGAATCTTTCCGTACGCGCGCATTACCACCGGCAACTGGTCTTGAAACAGGCGTACGGCCAGCAGGTGCGCCTTCAACCGGTCCTTGGCTCGCCCGATCGCTTTTTGATCTGAGGTGTAGCGAAACACGATTACCATCAAGAACCCGATCACGATAGAAATTGCAAGGACCATGAAGAGCGGGATGTTTGATGTCGCGGAGGAAGCGATCATTGATAGTGTGAAAGTACCTCTGCGCTAAAGCGCTGCTCCACCCAAGCGCGGTGAATTACTCGATGTAGCCCAGGCCCTGCAACCGTTTCGTGACCTTCTCCTTGGATTCGGTGCCACCGCCCTGGTCAGGTGACAGGCGCTTCACTTCTTTCTCTATCGTATGCAGCACAAACTCATCAACCGAGGCATAGCCCGACGCCTCCGCACACTGCTTTGCCTTTTCCAGTAATTCGCCTTCAATCTTGATCTTTTGCGACGACATTCGAACTGTCTCCCTGTTGCCTGGCGGTTTCCTGCGGGCCGTCAGCGGGTGGATGAAAAAACGGAATGACCCATCATACTGCCGGGCTGGGGAATTCCAAATTGCGCAAAGATGGTGGGCGCGATGTCCGTCAGCGCTGGATTGGCCGCGTCAATGGCGCGATTGCTCAGAAGCACTCCCGGGACCAGAGTGTAGTCCATACAGTGATCGCCGCTCCAGGGATTGGTGTTGTTCTCGAAGACGTCGGCAGGAAAGTTCCCCAGAATAGTCTGCCATCCCGCCCGATAGCCGCGATTGTAGCCAACCAGCAAATCGGGTCCCTGCTGCGCGTAAGGGCCTTGATAAACTTCGCTGGCTCGATCCACTCGCGTAATCGCCACCTGATTGCTCTGAGGATCGCGCACGCCGAGCAGCTTTTCTCGAATTTCGCTTAATAACGAATCCGCCGTCGCGCCCGGCTCAACAATTCCGTCGCGTTCACGGCCCTTTCAGATTCAGATAAAGCCCATTCAACCCGAGTCCGTAGGCGCGAGTGTGGCTCCAGTCCACATTGGCGAAAGCCATACTCTGATCGGGATTAGGTTCGCTCTTCAAAGTGATGTAGCCATTCTCGAGCAGCCAGGTGTTCAGATTGAATGAGCGGTTGTACGGAGCGAATCCATGGTCGGAGAGCACGAGCAGAGTCGTGTGATCGTCCATGCGCTGCATGACCTGACCCAGCACCTGATCGATCTGCTGATAAAACTCGGGCAGCGCCGACCCGTACTGTGCAGCCAATGCAGCGTCGTATTCCGGATGTTGCGGATCAATCAGCCGCCAGAACATATGCGAATTGAGATCGAGGCTGGAAAAATAAAAGAAGAACAGACCGGAGTGAAACTTGGGAAACTCCACATCGAAAATCCGGCGATGTTCCGCCAGCACCGTGCGGGCCTGCTCGAGATATTCCTTGTCGTCGAGCACGCCGGCTGACAGCGCCTTAGTGTCCTCGGAAATCCCCTGGGTGTAGAACTCGCCGACCTCTTCCGCAAGCTCGCGCGAATAACTCTTCGGAGTCGAAAGCGGAAGAGCGGGATCGGCAGGATCAATATTGATGGGCGAAACATATAACTCAAATCGCGGATGCGCCTGCTTGAGATAAAAGCGGCAGATGCCTTTTACATTGCCGATAAACGGAATCAGCTGAAATTCGATGTGTATCCAGTCACTCCATTCCCCTTCGCGCAGCACGAATTTCTGGTCCTGCACAGTGAATCTGGCGACGGATTCCAGCGGATCAATCGCCACGCTGAAAGGCTCGAGTGTAGGCGGCGATCCCTTGCGAAAAGTGTTGTCGGGCCCAATGAGGTTTGCGGCCACCTGCGAATCTTCCACGCGGACTGGAATAATCTGGCCGCCTTCGACCACGCCCGCGGCGGTCATCGAATCATCGGTGTAAAAGGAAAATGTGCCGTAGCTGCCTCGCAAATCGGGCGTACCCATGCCGGACAAAGTCTGCCCTCGGGATTTCACGGGCGGAAAATTCGATGGCATGCGGAAGATCGTGTTGGGCACGCCATAATCGTCGAGTGTTTCCCAGAATGCTTTCCCCTGGCGCAGCTGCTCGGCCGTGCCGCTGCCGATCGGAATGATCCAGTTGCCCAGGTGAATCCCGTGTTTCGGAGGTTCTACTCGAGAAGCGGAAAAATATGGTTGCAGGGTCTTGGGATCGCGATGGATGAAATCGAAGATGCCGTGCCCACCTGCGTTCATGCCAGTAATAAGGTTCGACCAGGCCACCGGACTCTGTGGAGGGATGCTGGTAGTGAGCAGCCGGAACGATCCCTTCTGAGCGAGTGCGGAGAAGTTTGGCATCTTGCCCTCCGCCATGAACTTTTTAAGCAACTGCGGGTCCATGCCGTCAATGCCGAGAATGATGAGCTTCTGATCGCCGTGCCAGTTTCGCGGCTGGCAGGAAATCAGCAGCCCGGCGGCCGCGCACACCAGCAAGGCGAGGACAACTTTCCGGATTCGTAGAAAGTGCAAGGTAGGCGGCCGTTCCCCGCCTCCATAATAGTCGATGTGAAGACGGCTGTATGTGGTGTGGTCGCGGGCGACTCGCCCGCGTGCGTTCAGCTCCACGGCCCGTGGGATAGACTGGACTCCATGTTCCGGAGGATTGTCCCCGCACTCCTGGTTGTTCTAATCGCCATGTCCGCGGTTTCAGCGCCTGCGGCCACAAAGCCGAACATCATCCTCATCACACTGGGTTCTACTCGCGCCGACCGCATGGGCTTTCTCGGATCAAAGTCAAAAATTACGCCGAACCTCGATGGATTAGCTCTTCAAAGCATGGTGTTCGAGCAGGCTCTCTCTCAGGCGCCGCTGACTGTGGTTTCACACGCCACCATACTCTCAGGCACTTACCCCCAGACCCATCGAGTCACCGAATTTGGCGCCAGGCTTGCCCCGACGCTGCCGTTTATTCCGGACTTGCTGCAGGCGCGCGGATATCTCACCGCTGCTTTCGTCGGCTCCGTCGCACTCGATCCAAAAAACGGACTGGCCCCCGGCTTCGACCGCGGATTCGCTCTATACGACGCGCCCAAACGCGGGCTGGACAAAAGCATTTCCATTGACCGGCCGGCAACGCAGGTGGTCACTCGGGCCAAGTCCTGGCTCGCTCGTAACCCAAAGCAGCCATTCTTTCTATGGTTACACCTGAACGATTCAGCGGTGGCAACTGCTGCTTCCTACAATGCGTCGGTGTCAGCCGAAGACGCTGCGGTCGGAAAGATCATCGCGTCCCTGCGGGCCAGCAAATTGTTTGACGACGCGTTGATCGTGATTACAGCCGATCACGGCGAGAGCCTGGGCGCGCATGGCGAAGAAGCCCACGGAATTTTTCTTTACGACGAGACCATTCGTGTACCGCTGCTGCTGAAATCTCCCCAAAACCAGAACGCGGGAAAGCGAGTGACCGCGCGCGCCCGGCTGGTGGACATCGCACCCACCATTCTCGAAATTGCAGGTGTGCCCATCCCATCGCAGTTGCAGGGACAGTCTTTGCTTCGAATCGCCAGGACAAATGCCGATCAGCCGGTTTACTCGGTTAGCATGTTCCCTCAACATGCGTTCGGATGGAGCGCGCTGGAATCGTGGCGGGCAGGAAAATTCCTCTTCATCAAGGCGCCCAAGCCCGAACTTTATGATCTCTCGTCCGACCCTGGTGCCACGCGCAACCTGGCGCAGACTTCCAAAGGCCACGCTCCAAACCATCGCCGGCCAACTGGATGCATTCGACCGCCGCTTCAGCGATGCCGGCAATTCCGCTGGCCCTGAACTTACTTCCAGCGAAATGCAAAAGCTGGCGTCATTGGGATATGTCGGCCTGCAGAAGTCGGCTACTCCCGCGAGCGCGGCGGCCACGGGAGTCGATCCGAAAGATGGAATTGCAACGGCCAACAAAGTGTTGTCTGCCCTCACACTCTTGGACCAGGGAAAGCCTGAGCGGGCGGCGGCCACACTCCAACCGGTGCTCGGGGATGGCGCGAAAATGTATTTGCTGCAAGTTGTCATGGGGGCGGCGCTGGCGCGCCAGCAGAAGTATCCTGCAAGCCATCGAATATTTGCGCCGCGCGATTGAGCTTCAGCCCGACTCGACCTGGGCGCACTACGAAATGGGTTCCAGTCTGTTGAAGACCGGTGACTATAAAACTGCGGTCATCCACCTGGAGATTGTGTCCAGCCATTTACCCGAGTTTGCGGCAGCACACTCACTGCTTGCGCAGGCTTATGAACATCTTGGCCGAGCTGACGAGGCGAAACGCGAACGCTCCAAAACAACTACATCTGAGGCGACAAGGCCGTAGTGTAGCCAACCTAATCCGATCCTTCGCCAAGGCTTTAGGCGAATGCAAGAATGTCTATCACATTAGTAGACTTGTGGGAAACGTTCGTGTATATTCGTTCCTAATGGCAACCAGTACCAACTCCATCCTTTGTAACAGCACATGCTGTCGCTGCGCGTGTTGCAGTCCGCGTGGGCATGGGGATGGAATGTAACCGAATCAATACATTCAATTTCTCAAGCGGCCCACGAATCGGAATCGTGGGCCGTTTGCTTTTTGCAGCGACGACATCCGGGTTCGTGAGTGCCGCCTGAAACTTCAAAGGGGAAGGCAATGCAAAGGAAGGTTTTGGTGGTCGCGGGCCTGTTGCTGGCGGGATTGCTGCTGACGTATTCGATTCAAGGCCGGGCACAAGGCGGCGAGGTTTCGTTACTGAATGTCTCCTACGATCCGACGCGCGAGCTGTACCAGGATTTCAACCAGGCCTTCGCGAAATACTGGAAGGCCAAGACCGGTCAGACGGTCACCGTCGAACAATCCCACGGCGGTTCGAGCAAGCAGGCCCGTGCCGTCATCGACGGATTACAGGCGGATATTGTGACTCTCGCGCTGGCCTACGACATCGACGCGATTTCACAAAACGCGGGATTGCTGCCCGCGGACTGGCAAAAGCGCTTGCCGCAGAACAGCACTCCCTACACTTCAACCATTGTTTTTCTGGTGCGCAAAGGGCAATCCCAAGCACGTAAAGGATTGGGACGACCTGGTGAAGCCCGGCATTTCAGTGATCACGCCAAATCCCAAGACGTCAGGCGGGGCCCGCTGGAACTATCTTGCCGCGTGGGCGTATGCGCTCAAGCAGCCCGGCGGAAATGAACAGACGGCGCAGGACTTCGTGAAGCGCCTCTACAAGAATGTTCCCGTGCTGGATTCCGGCGCACGCGGCTCGACCACAACTTTCGTGCAGCGTGAAATCGGCGACGTTCTCATCGCGTGGGAGAACGAGGCGTTCCTTTCGATCAAGGAGCTTGGTCCTGAGAAGGTTGAAATCGTCGTGCCCTCGCAAAGCATTCTGGCCGAACCGCCGGTGTCGATCGTGGACAAAGTCGTGGACAAGAAAGGCACGCGGACCGTGGCCCAGGCTTATCTCGAGTATCTGTACACGCCTGAAGGTCAGGAAATCGCGGCCAAAAATTACTACCGGCCGCGGCTCGACTCTGTAGCGAAGAAATACGCCTCAACATTTCCCAAGATAAAGCTGGTCACCATCGACGAAGTTTTCGGGGGCTGGCAAAAGGCGCAGAAAACACACTTTGCCGATGGAGGAGTGTTCGACCAGATCTATCAACCCAACCAGTAACTATGGCTTTCACTTTCAAAAAACGCAGCAACCTGCCGGGCTTCGGACTGGCGCTGGGATACACCGTGTTGTATCTCAGCCTGATTGTCCTGCTCCCGCTGGCCGCTACGTTTTTGAAAGCCTCGTCTTTGAGCTGGGCGCAGTTCTGGCACATCGCTGCTTCTCCGCGTGCCGTGGCTTCCTATCGTCTGACCTTCGGAGCATCGCTCATCGGCGCTCTGGTCAATCTGGTATTCGGAGTTCTGGTGGCGTGGGTCCTCGTTCGCTACAGTTTTCCCGGCAAACGGCTGTTCGATTCGCTGGTCGATCTGCCATTCGCTTTGCCGACTGCGGTTGCCGGCATCGCCCTGACCACGCTCTATGCGCCCAACGGCTGGCTGGGCCGGCCGCTGGCTTCCCTGGGAATCAAGTCTGCCTACTCTCCGCTGGGAGTGGCGATCGCGCTCACGTTTATTGGACTGCCGTTCGTGGTCCGAAGTGTGCAGCCGGTCCTCGAAGACATGGACAAAGAACTTGAGGAAGCCGCGGCCAGTCTGGGAGCCAGCCGCTGGCAGACTTTTTCCCGGGTTGTTCTGCCCACAATTTTGCCGGCTGCGCTGGCTGGTTTCGCCATGGCGTTTGCGCGGGCGGTCGGCGAGTACGGCTCGGTCGTATTCATCGCGGGCAACATGCCGATGAAAACTGAAATCACGCCGCTGCTGATCATCACCAAGCTTGACCAGTACGACTATGCCGGAGCCACCGCCATCGCGGTGGTCATGCTGGTGTTCTCGCTGGTCCTGCTGCTGCCGATCAATCTCTTACAGAAGTGGAGCAGCAGCCGCGAAGAGAAGACGGCCGAATTGATTCCGGATGTAGTTGAGACATAGAAATATGGGATCCATCACCTTAGCTGCGGGAAAAATTCCGGCGACCCGGCGCGTAGCCACGGCCGCGACCGGCGAGTCGGTTGCCGTCCGCTGGACCCTGATCGGCGTCGCGGTATTCTTTCTGGCGCTGTTCATCTTCCTGCCGCTGGCCATCGTTTTTTCCCAGGCCTTTGCCAAAGGGATCGGCGTCTACTGGGCGAGCCTGCGTCAGCCTGACGCGCTGGCGGCGATTCGTCTGACGCTGCTGGCGGCCGCCATCGCTGTCCCTCTGAACCTTGTTTTTGGAGTCGCTGCCGCCTGGTGTATCGGCAAATTTGAGTTTTTCGGCAAGAGCCTGCTGATCACGCTGATCGATCTGCCTTTTTCGGTTTCACCAGTCGTGTCCGGCTTGATCTACGTCCTGCTTTTCGGCTTGCAGGGACTGCTGGGACCGTGGCTGGCGCGTCACGATCTGCAGATTATCTTTGCGGTGCCGGGAATTGTCCTGGCCACCATCTTCGTGACCTTCCCCTTTGTCGCCCGCGAACTGATTCCGCTGCTGCAAGCTCAGGGACAAGAAGAGGAAGAAGCCGCCCTGGCTCTCGGCGCCAGCGGCTGGCAAACTTTTTTCCGCGTGAGCCTGCCCAATATCAAATGGGGACTGCTCTACGGCGTGATCCTCTGTAACGCTCGCGCCATGGGCGAATTTGGCGCTGTGTCGGTGGTCTCCGGCCATATCCGCGGACGCACCAATACCATGCCTCTGCACGTCGAAATTCTGTACAACGAATACCAATTCTCCGCCGCGTTTGCGGTGGCGTCCCTGTTGGCCTTGCTGGCTCTTACGACCTTGCTGGTCAAGACCGTAGTCGAATGGAGAGCGCGGCGTCAGCTTGCGGAATCCGCTGCCTGGAGCGAAGAAGGACAAAGCGCATGAGCATCGAAGCGAAAAATATCACGAAGAAGTTTGGACAATTTACGGCGCTCGACAATGTTGATCTGAAGATTCCATCGGGTGAACTGGTGGCGCTGCTGGGACCGTCGGGATCGGGGAAGACGACGCTTCTGCGCATCATCGCGGGCCTGGAATTCGCCGATTCAGGGACGATTCTTTTCAATGGCGAGGACACTACCCATCGCAACGCCCGCGACCGTCGTGTCGGCTTCGTGTTTCAGCACTACGCGCTCTTTCGGCACATGACCGTGTTTGAAAACATCGCCTTCGGACTCAAAGTCCGGCCGCGAAGTTTGCGTCCGTCGAAAGAGCAAATTCAGGCCAAGGTGCACGAGTTGCTGGGTCTGATCCAGCTGAAGAACCTGGCCGGCCGTTATCCTTCGCAGCTCTCCGGAGGCCAGCGCCAGCGGGTCGCGTTGGCACGCGCGCTCGCGGTCGAGCCCAGCGTACTGCTGCTCGACGAACCCTTCGGCTCGCTGGACGCGAAGGTCCGTCTCGAACTGCGCCGCTGGCTGCGCCAGTTGCACGACGAAGTGCACATCACCAGCGTGTTCGTCACTCACGATCAGGAGGAGGCGCTGGAAGTTTCCGACCGGGTCGCGGTGATGAACGAAGGCCGCATCGAGCAGGTCGGCAGCCCGGATGACGTCTATCATCGCCCCATCACGCCTTTCGTCTACAACTTTCTAGGCAGCGTGAACCTGTTCCACGGCCGGGCTGACGAGGAAACTCCAGCCGTCCACAATGCGGCCACGGAAGATCTGGTCTATGTGCGTCCGCACCTGCTGGAGATCCAGCGTCACTCCAATGGCGGGAGCAACTTTCGTGCCGTCATCAAACACATCAACTCTGCCGGTCCGCTGGTGAAGATCCAGGCGCTCAGCGAGTGGGGAGCTCCGGTACAGGTCGAGCTGTCACAGGAAAGATTCCGCGAACTCCAGCTCCTGAAGGAAGAGACGGTTTTCCTCATCCCCAAAGAGTTGAAGGTTTTCCAAAAGAAGGCTGTCTAGCCCACGACCATCGATCTGCCACAACCCACGTAGGTACGTGCAGATTTCCTCATCTGCCCGGTCGAGCGCAGCTCGACAGCGGTTTTTGTTAACGGCCTGCGCCAAATTCATTCAACCCTTTGTCATCCTGAGGACGCGGAATCGTCTGCGCAGCGGGCGATTCCCAACGAAGGACCTATGCACTTGGCCAGCAGCATTACCTCCGCCGGCGAATCCATAGGTCCTTCGGCCCGCAAAAAGCGCGGACCTCAGGATGACAAGGGTGCTGGTGCGAACGTTCCGGATGGGGCCGGGACAGCAAACCAGTGCCGAGCAGCCTCGACTGGGCTGACGAGGGCGTCCACCCCTACGTGGCCTGTGCCTCTACAATCCGCGATGTCCGCGTCCGGCCTGTATGCGCAGCAGGGCGGCAATCAAAGCATCAACGTCTTCGCAGGTGTTGTACAGCGCCAGCGATGGCCGTACCGTGGTCTCAAGGCCAAATCGGCGCAGAATCGGCTGGGCGCAGTGATGCCCGGCGCGCACCGCGATTCCTTCCTGGTTGAGCGCTTTGCCCACATCTTCCGTACGGAATCCATCGAGCACAAAAGACAGCACTCCTGCTTTCTCACGCGCGGTCCCAATCAAATGGAGGCCGGGGATGGTGAGCAGCCCCTTGGTCGCATAGGCCAGCAGGTCGTGCTCGTAGCGGGCGATGTTCTCCATGCCAATCTGGTCGAGGTAATCCAGTGCCGCGCCCAGTCCGACCGCGTCGGCGATGTTGCCAGTGCCGGCTTCGAAGCGCGCCGGCGCCAGGTTGTAAGTCGTCTTCTCGAATGTCACGTCGGCGATCATGCTGCCGCCGCCTTGCCACGGCGGAGTGTTGTCGAGAATGTCCGCTTTCCCGAAGACCACGCCAATGCCGGTGGGCGCGAAGATCTTGTGGCCGGAGAAAACGAAGAAATCGCAATCGAGCAGCTGAACGTCCACGCCCATGTGCGCGATCGATTGCGCTCCGTCCACCAACACTTTCGCCCCATGCCGATGGGCCATCTCGATCATCTCTTCCGCCGGCGTTATCGTCCCGAGCGCATTTGACACCTGACTGAACGCTACGATGCGCGTGCGCGGACCCAGCAGCTTTTCGTATTCCTCCAGAATCACTTCGCCGCGGTCATTTACCGGCGCGACCCGTAGCCGCGCGCCTTTTTCCGAACACAACTGCTGCCACGGAACAATATTCGCGTGGTGTTCCAGCCACGTGATGACTATCTCGTCATCCTTCTCGACATTGCGCTGTCCCCAGCTCTTGGCGACCAGATTGATGCCCTCGGTGGCGCCGCGAACGAAAACAATCTCTCGCACAGAAGGAGCATTCAGGAAGCGCCGGACTTTTTCACGCGCGCCCTCGTAGGCGTCAGTGGCCCTTGCCGCCAGTGTGTGGGCAGCGCGGTGAATATTCGAATTCTCATGGCGGTAGAAATAGGAAATCCGGTCAATGACCGCATTTGGTTTCTGCGTGGTGGCCGCGTTATCCAGCCACACCAGCGGGCGTCCGTTTACCTGCTCCTGCAGGATGGGAAAGTCGCGCCGGATAAATTGCGGATCGAATGGGCGCGGAGAAGCCGCAACGTCTGGAACCAGGTTGGGATGAAACTCGAATGACCCGATGCTGAGCGGTGGCGTCGCAGTTCCTGGAGCTTTTTCTACACCGGGAGCGAATGAGGACGAACCAGGTACAGTTGGTGCGGAGACCGCATTCGGAAGTGTAGATAGATCAGTCGGCGGAGATGAGGGCAACCCCGGAACTCCGGGAATCGATTGCATGCCCGGCACGCCGGGAAAAGAAAACATTCCTGCGACATCGGGAAACGATGGTGCGGCGGTCAAAGGAGCAATCTTCTCGAAATCAAGAAAATACGCTGAAGATCCGGGCGTGGATGGCGATGACGCTGCCGGAATACCCGGAGCGAACGACGGCACATCTCCCAGCGATGTCGGAATCGCGCGCAGATCGGCTTCGGTCAATGACGTAAGAGGCGCAGAGTCGGGCATCCCCGGAATGCCCGGCAATGTCTGTGCTCCCGGCACGGCTTGAAAAGCAAATGCCTCGTTTAGCGACGGAAACGTCGGAGTCGCGTTCAGCGGTGACGTGCGGTCTAGAAAGTATGCCAGTGAACCTGGGAGCCGCGGGAGATTCGGGAACATTTGGGATTGTCGGAGTGAGCGCCGTCACGCCTGCGGGCGCCGGGGGCGAAGACGAAACCATTGGGCCCGGGCCCGTGGTGGCACGAGCGGGGGCGCTCGCGCCCACATTTTCCGGAACGGCTGCATTCGACGGCAGTGCGGCGAAGAACTCGTTGGCCAGGCGGGCGATTACCGACGGATCAGGCAGTGCGAACATCGTGGCAGACCCACGATCATCCGCCGGCGCAGTCGAACCCGGGTCCGGCGATCGATCACTGGTGCCGGGATCATTTGTACTCATAGTATTGATCCACGCTGACGCCTTCGAGAACGCCGACAGCATCTTCCGTGAGAATCGCCAGTGAGCAATAAAGCGAGATCAGGTATGAAGCGATGGCTTTGTGATTGATGCCCATGAACCGCACCGACAGGCTGGGCGAAACTTCGCCCGGGATTCCGGGCTGAAACAGTCCGACTGCGCCCTGCTTCTTTTCGCCGGTCCGCAATAGAAGAATATTTGTCTTGTCTGCCTTGATGGCGACCTTGTCAGATGGCACCAATGGCAGCCCGCGCCAGGTTAGAAACGGATTGCCGAATATCGTCATTGTCGGAGGCGGCACGCCGCGGCGCGTGCACTCGCGGGCGAAAGCCGCAATGGCCCGGGGATGCGCCAGAAAAAATGCCGGCTCTTTCCACACTCGCGCGATCAGTTCGTCCAGATCATCCGGCGAAGGCGCGCCTTTTCGCGTCTTGACCCGCATCGAGTCGTCAACGTTATTGAGCAGCCCATACTCCGTGTTATTGATCAGTTCGCTCTCCTGCCGCTCTTTCACCTTCTCGATGATCAGGCGCAACTGCTCTTTGATCTGATCATGCGGGCTGCGGTACATGTCGGAGATGCGGGTCTGCAAATCGAGGACAGTGGTCACCGCGCTCAGTGTGTACTCGCGCGGCTTTTCCTCGTAGTCCACATAAATTTCAGGGAGATCGACATCCTCGTCTGGACTGCACTCAATGGTGCGGCTGCCCGGCCGCGAGGGGACGACTTTGTTCACACGATAAGTGCCGGCTTCGACGGGAACCCATTGCAGGAAGTTGACCAGCCATCGCGGCGTGATCGCCTGCATCATGGGGACCGTCTTGGTGACGGTCGCAAGTTGGCGTGCCTGTTGCTCGTTCAACGTGTGGCGGACTTCGGCTTTCTCGGCCATGCAATTCGCTCCTGAGATTGGGGAAGTTGAAAGTGTAACATTTGTGTGGTCGCGGGCGACTCGCCCGCGGCTGTTGATTTTGACTCTAGAAATTCGCGCGCGAACCGTCCGCGACCAAACGGGCTGCTTCGGAATGAACAAATATCAAGCTCAGACACTCCCTGCCCGGTTCCCGGGAAGGGCACGCTTCAGGCGTGCCGCAAGCGAAGCAGATTCTGAGGCTTCAGCCTCTGAGGTTTGCTTTTTGCAGATCAAGAGCGAACCTCAGGCGCTAAAGCGCGACCTAAGTTTGGCGGCTAGCGGCACGAGCGAACTCGTGCCCTTCCCCTCTGAGTCAGAATGAAAAATATTCAAATGTAGCCACTCTCTGCTCGGGTTTCGGGAAGGGCACGGCTTCAGCCGTGCAACTGGCGAAGCAGATTCTGAGGCTTCAGCCTCTGAGGTTTGCTGTTCAGAGCGAGAGCAAACGTCAGGCGCTAAAGCGCGACCGAAGATTGGCGACTGGCGGCACGAGTGAACTCGTGCCCTTCCCTTTAGAATTAGGTGGTAACCTGAAGTGCGCCTCCACCCTCTCGCAGACTACTCCGGAGCGTTGGGCACACACGGTACCTTCCGCCCAAAACCCTCTCTTCGTCGTCGTTACCTTTGTACTCTTTCACTCCCGTTCCAGAAATAGACACTATGAACGGGCAACGTGTGCACCCAAGTGGCACGAAATTACCAATAACTGATTGCAATTGAATGCGATGAGCCAGAACCCATACAAGGTTTACCGGACTATCGCCCGCGTCGGCGGCGTAGTGTTGCTGGCTTCTGGGGGTTCTGGTGTTGCTCGGCTGGCTTTGGAAGATTGAGCTGTTCACCACATTCCTTTCCGGCCGCATCACGATGAAACCGAATACTGCCGTCGGCTTCGTGTTCCTCGGCATTGCTTTATTCGTGCAGACCTCGTCCTCGAAAAATCGCAAGACCCAAATCTTGTGCGCGTCTTCCGCCGCGGTCGTCATGCTTTTCGGCCTGCTTACGCTGTCCGAATATCTATTCCACGTTGATTTGGGTATTGACCAGCTTCTATTCAAGGACCTGGTGCAATTTCCCTATCCCGGCAGGATGGCCCACATTACAGCATTGAACTTTTGCATGGTGGGCATGAGTGTTCTGCTGCTGGCTCTCTCTGAAAAGCGGGCCAGCCTTTCGCAAGTCCTCGCAGCTACTACCGGCGTCAGTTCGATATTCGCGATTATTGGTTACTTGTACGGTGTGCCTGTGCTTTACGGCTCGATCGAGTACACCTCGATGGCGCTCCACACAGGCTTCGGATTCCTGGCGGGCTCGCTCTCCGTATTGTTCTGTCGCCCTGACCTGGGTCTGATGTCGGTGCTGACCAATCCTTATCCGGGTGGCTGGCTGGCCAGAAAACTGCTTCCAATAGCTGCGCTGGTTCCCGCTGCGCTCGGAGCAGTGTGTATCCACAGCCAGTTGTTTTCGGGCGATGTGCGTCTGAACATCGCGTGCCTGGTGGTCAGCCAGATGGTGTTGTTTATGGTCCTGGTATGGGTCCTGGCCTTCGTGCTGAATCGCGCGGAGGGGGAAAAGGCAATCGCCCAGGAAGCGCTGGCGCGATCGGAAAAGCTCTTACAGCAGTCACAGAAAATGGAAGCTATCGGTCTCCTCGCGGGCGGCGTGGCCCACGACTTCAACAACCTGCTCGCCGTGATTAATGGTTACAGCGATCTCTTGCTTGAGCGGCCGGATCTCCCGGAGTCCGATCGCCGCAGCCTGGAGCAAATCAAGCAGGCTGGCGGCAGCGCGGCTTCGCTTACCCGCCAACTGCTGATGCTCAGCCGTCAGCAGGTGGTCGAGCCCGTGGTGCTGAATATCAATCAAACCGTCGGCAACCTGGACAAGATGCTGCGCCGCCTGATCAAGGAGAATATCCAGTTCTCGTTTGTCCTGGATCCCCAACTGGACCGCGTAAAAGCCGACCCCGGGCAGATCGAGCAGATTGTTCTGAACCTGGTGGTCAACGCGCGCGATGCCATGCCCAACGGCGGAAGTCTCCGCATCCAGACCAAGAATGTAGAGAAATCAAACCCGCAGTCGGGTCCAGAAGCCGCGCTCAGCCGCTTCGTGCTGCTGGAAGTGACCGACACCGGCACCGGCATGGACCAGCAAACTCAGGCCCATATCTTCGAACCATTCTTCACCACGAAAGCCGTCGGAAAAGGAACGGGACTGGGCCTGGCCACGGTTTACGGAATCGTAAAACAGAGCTGCGGACACATCGAAGTCCAGAGCGCACTGGGACGGGGATCGTCGTTCCAGGTTTATCTTCCCGCCGAAGCGCAGGCGGCCACCGCCCTCGAGCCCGGCAAAGACGGCGCTGAACCTGCGTTCTCGGGAGAAACCATACTTGTCGTCGAAGATGCAGCACCGCTGCGCGACCTTGTTTGCCAGGCCTTGAGCGTTTCCGGTTGCAACGTGTTGTCCGCGCCGGAAGCCGAAGAGGCGTTACGTATCCTCGGTCAGCAAAAAGGCATGATTCATCTGCTCATCACGGACGTCATCATGCCCGGAATGAACGGCCCGGCACTGGCCAAACAAGTCCGCGCCATGCGGCCGGAAACGAAAATACTTTATATGACTGGATACAGCGGCGAGTTTGTCCGCTCGGACATGTTGATTCCCGGCGTGTCTTTCATTCAGAAACCTTTTACACCGGCTGATCTTCGCCGCAAGATTCGCAAAATGCTGTCCGACAAGCCAGCCACGAAAGCCGCCGCCGCCGGCCAAGTGTAGGCGCGAGTGTCCCGCTCGTGCGGCAGCGCCCCGAACGCCGCTGCACGAGCGGGACGCTCGCGCCCACATCGGTCCGCCCCTACGTGGTCCGCGGAAAATTCCGGTATACTTTGCCCACCCAACTGCCGGAGAACGAGCCATGTTGAAAATCCAGTTACTCTTAGCAGCCACAATTCTGTCTTTCGCCAGCCTGGCAACGGCCGACACCGTCGTTTTGCGAGATGGGACGAGCTACCTCGGCCACCTGCAGGGCGGCGCCATAACCTTTGCGGACACGCAAGGCGTCAAATATGAATTCCCCGGACCCGATGTCCAATCCCTGGTCTTCAGTTCGTCAGGGGACGTGGTGACCCTGCGCAACGGCAAGAGCTACTCCGGTCACTTCACCGGATCAGACCCGGTCGCCTTCTCCGATGCACAGGGAATTCACTATCAATTCCCGGTCAGCGACCTGGACGCGATCATCTTCAACCATGCCGGAGCCGCGCCCCCACCCAGTGGCGCAAAGATGATTCCTTCGGGTTCGGATCTTTCCGTCCGGACCAATGAAACCATTGATTCCACAAATTCCTATCAGGGGCAAACTTATTCCGCCGCGATCACGGAGGATGTGCTGGATACGGCTGGCAGCGTTGCCATACCGGCAGGATCGCCGGCCCAGTTGCTGGTCCGTAGCATTTCCACGGGCGGCGCGGTGCACAGTGCGGAAGTGGTCCTCGATTTGTATTCGGTCACGCTCGGCAAGAAGACAGTACACGGTCGTGACCTCGGATGTAGCCGAGTCGAACAAGAAAGGCGTGGGTACGAACCGCCGCACGGCGGAGTACCTGGGCGGAGGTTCAGCCCTCGGTGCGTTGATGGGAGGCCTCTTCGGCGGCGGCAAAGGCGCGGGCATCGGAGCGCTCGCGGGAGCTGGCGGCGGATTTGTCGGGCAGGTCTTCACCCGCGGAAAAGAAGTAAGGGTCCCAGCCGAAAGCACTCTGCGATTCCGCCTGGAAAAGCCCCTGGTGTTGCAGCCGGCGCCCTAGAATGCTGAAGGTCCAATGTAGGGCAATGTTGTTCGACCTGGACGGCGTCCTGATTGACTCTACTCGCGCCGTCGCGCGAGTATGGCATCGCTGGGCGGTTGAACACGGATTCGATCCCGAAGAAGTCATCGCCCGCGCCCACGGCCGTCCCAGCCTCACCACGGTCAGTGAATACCTCCCGGACGCGGACCACGCAGCCGAGAACCGCGAAGTCGAGCGCCGCGAAATGAACGACCTTGAGGGCGTGGTCCTGCTTCCCGGATCAGCGCAACTGCTGAACCAACTGCCACCGGATCGCTGGACCATCGTGACCTCCTGCACCCGTCCACTGGCCGAAACCCGTCTGCGGGCAGCAGGCTTGCCCATCCCCGAACGCATGGTCACCTCGAACGACATAAAGAACGGCAAGCCGCATCCCGAGCCCTACCTGAAGGGTGCCTCGTTGCTGGGATTTGCCGCGGCAGAGTGCGTCGTTGTTGAAGATGTGCCGGCTGGGATCCGGGCAGGCAAGGCGTCGGGTGCGAGGGTCATCGCGTTTCGCACCACGGTGAAAGATCCCGAACTCGCTGGCGGCGGGTGCGGACTGGCTGCTCAACAACTGCAGCGACATCTCGGTCGTGAAGAAAGAGTCCGGAACTCACGCTAGGCCCTTGCAGGCGATCCACCACAAACCACGTAGGGGCGGACGCCCTCGTCCGCCCAGCGGAGCGAAGCTCCGCCATTTTTGCGGCGGCAAGAACCTGTCGAGCTTCGCTCGACTGGGCGGACGAGGCGTCCGCCCCTACGTGGCTCGTGGCGCTTCCACATGCGCCGGTGGGATAATGACTCCGAGGACATCCCCATGACCGAGCCGAATTCTCCGCTCACCCGCCGCCAGTTTCTGGAAACCGCCGCCGGCGTCACCGTGGCCGGCAGCCTGCTGCCCCGCGTCTGGGCCGCCGAAATCAAAAACGGTATTCCTTACCGCACCCTGGGCAACACCGGCGAGAACGTCTCCTGCATCGGCCTCGGCGGATATCACATCGGCAGCCAGAGCGACGAGCAGGAAAGCATCCGCATCATTCGCACCGCGCTCGACGAAGGCATCAACTTCCTCGACAACTGCTGGGACTACAACGGCGGCGCCAGCGAAGTCCGCATGGGCAAGGCCCTGCGCGACGGATACCGCAAGAAAGCCTTCCTCATGACCAAGCTTGACGCCCGCACCCGCAAAGGCGCGGCCAGCCAGATTGACGAGTCGCTGCGCCGCCTGCAGACCGACACCATTGATCTCCTGCAATTTCACGAAGTGATCCGCGACAACGACCCCGACCTCATCTTCGCTCCCAAAGGCGGGATGGAGGCGGTCGTCGAAGCCCAGCAAAAAGGCAAAGTCCGCTTCATCGGTTTCACCGGACACAAGAGCCCGGAGTTTCACCTCAAAATGCTGAACACCGCCTTCGCCCGCAACTTCACGCTGAACACCGTGCAGATGCCGCTCAACCTCATGGACGCCCACTACGACAGCTTCGAAAAGAAAGTTCTGCCGGTCCTGGTGAAACACAACATCGGAGTGCTGGGCATGAAGCCCATGGGCGACGGCCTGATCCTCAAGAGCAAAGCCGCCGAGCCGGTCGAGTGTCTCCAGTACGCCCTCACGCTGCCGACCAGCGTGGTCATCACCGGCTGCGATTCTCTCCCCATCCTGCAACAGGCGCTGAAAGTGGCACGATCATTCAAGCCTCTGAGTGGTGAACAGATCGCCGCTCTCCTCGCACGCACCGCGCCAGTGGCGCAAAAAGGTGAATGGGAGCTTTACAAGACGTCACACAACTTTGATGGGACGTATCAGAATCCGCAGTGGCTGGATTAGCTGGATCGATGTCTTAGGAAGATTGCAACGTCGTGAGGCGTTTACAGTCACGCTCCAGTCAAATGAGTGTAATGCGCGATGCTACATCAACCAACTGATCCGTCCAGAACTCTGCAGGAGTTGAATCGCAATACACGTGTGCAACTGACTCCGCGTAATCGCTAGTGTGCTGTCGATTTTTCACAAAGTCGATCGTGAGATTACGGGAAACCTTGCTGGAATGTAAAACTCGCGGATTCGGTTCGTGTCCTTACGCTTGAGCTCGGGAGACCACACCTAGACGTTCGCGAGCCAATCGTCGCGAGCAGAAATGCGACTCCAAACGTGCGAAGACTGTCTTGGCCCGTCGCAATATCTTGCGTCTACAGCGAGTGACACCTGAGACATCCGTTCTCTAGCGCTTGCGGCAGTGTTCTATCGATTCGGCAGGCAGGTTCGGAACTGGCGCGACAAAGCTTAGTTGCGTCCGAGCCGCCGATCACGCTTTAACGGCCGAAGTTGATTCAGTTTTCGTTCCTTACCAAAGAGGTTCAGTGCGGTTCAGAGTATGATCTTGGTGCGATTGCTCAGAATCGTGCCCTACGACAGAATAGGCGAACAGTGGTTCGCTGCACTACGGCGGATCGGAAAGCCTAACTTGCATGCCGAGCGAAGCTACTCTGATACATGGCGCTGACCTGCTCCGAGATCGAGGTCTGTAGAAGCCGTCGCGTCTCATGGTTGAAGCTAATCAGGCGATTGCACCACCAATCACACCTTCTCCTCCGCCAACACCACCGC
Source organism: Terriglobia bacterium (assembly GCA_963812835.1). Classification (GTDB taxonomy): domain Bacteria; phylum Acidobacteriota; class Terriglobia; order Terriglobales; family Acidobacteriaceae; genus JAIQFF01. Next base: position 497,071 of record CAWEWN010000002.1, on the reverse strand, counting down.
CCGCCGCATGGCCGCAATCTCTTTCCGCAAGCTGTTGATCTCCGCTTCACTCTCGCGCAGATAAGCCTCATGCCGCTGCTGGAATATCGCCAGATTGCGGCTGGCCGGACGGGCCGCCGTCGAGAGAGAAGTCAGGAATTCCACGCCAAAGCAATAACCGTCCCGGCTGCGAACTGTTCCCTTCACCCGCGAATAGGGCGAGGGCAACTCAACCTCAATCGGATCGCCGGGCTGCAGGTTGAGTCCAGCGCACAGGGCCAGGCCGCCTTTGCTGATTTCGGTAAGGCGTCCGGGCACGAAGACTTTGGATTCCCCATCCCGCAGAACCACAAGGACTTGCAGGTCAACCGGCTTTCGCGGCCAACGACGCGTATTGATGGGGGAGGGCGCCATTCAGTGGGTAGAGTTCAGCTGCGGACTCATGGGTTCGCCTCCAGTATGGAACGGGTACCGAAAGAGGAGGAGATTACGGAAGTGGCTGTACGAAACCCGAATTTTAAGTAATGGAGGCCGGGCGTCCCGCCCCGCTGGACGGGCGAGACGCCCGTCCTCCATCCCGCTGTCATCCTGAGCGCAGTCTTTCGTCCCGCGAAGCGGGACGAAAGCAAGCGAAGGACCTATGCATTCCTCGCCCACATCCGGGCAGCGTCTGATGCGGCGCCCCCTGCCCACACGAGCGACTAGCGCTGGCAGCTAAATGCAGAGGTCCTTCGTCGGGAGCCCTTCGCGTTGCGAAGGGCTCCGCTTCCTCAGGATGACAGATCGCAGCTTTCTGTTCTACCCCAGTTGAGTTAAAACCCATCACGGTCTACTATGCTTTGGGGAAAACGCCATGACTTCATCTGTCAACCGCCGTCAGTTTATTCAAGCCACCGCCCTCGCGGGCGCCGGACTCGCGTTGCCGAAAGAATTGCTCGCCGCGAAGAAAAAATCCGTGCTCATCTTCACCAAGTCTTCCGGCTTTGAACACCAGGTGATCAAAGTCACAGACGGACAGCCCAGCATCCTGGAACAGGCGGTCAAGACTCTCGCCGACCAGCATGGCTTTGAAATCACAGCCACCAAAGACGGCCGCGTCTTTGATTCGCCTGACTTCCAGAAAAAGTATTCTGCCGTGCTCTTCTACACGACCTTAGATCTCACCAAGCCCGGCAAGGACGGGAATCCGCCCATGTCGCCGGCGGGCAAGCAGGCGCTGCTTGATGCCATCCATGGCGGGCTTGGGCTTTGTGGGAGTCCACGCCGCTGCTGATACTTTTCATACCGAGCCTGACCCTGAAGATCTATCCAACCGCTTTCATTGCCCACGGCGAGAACTCTGATCCCTATCTGCGAATGCTGGGTGGCGAGTTTATCATTCACGGCCGTGATCCCCGGGTGCAGGCAGGCCAACCTCGTCGTGAAGGACCCGAAATTTCCCGGCCTCGAAGGCGTGACTTCGCCCGTGAGTTTCACCGAAGAGTGGTATTCGCTGAAAGACTTCGCACCGGATCTCCACGTGATTCTCGCGCTCGACACCGCGGGCATGAAGGGCGAGCCCTACCAGCGCGCTCCCTATCCCGCCACCTGGGCACGGATGCACGGCAAGGGACGCGTCTTCTATACCGCCATGGGCGACCTCCCGGAAAACTTTTCAAATACCTTTTTCCTGAATCTGCTGGGCGGCGGAATTCGCTGGTCCATCGGCGACGCCAAGGCTTCGGTCGACAAGAATCTCGCGCAGGCCACCCCGGGCTACGCCGAGATTCCGCCGAAGCTTCCTCCCAAGACCTAACCATTCGACTTCGCGACGGACCGAAAATACTTCCGCCCGAACCTCACCGGGACGCCCTCGTGTCCGTCTAACCCACGGCACTGTGAGGTCATTCATGAAAACATTTTTACTGATTGCGCTATTTCTGGTTCCCGGAGTCTGCGCGGCTGAAGCCGATCGCACCGACCAGATCGTCCAGAAAGCTGTCACTGCCATGGGCGGCCTCAACCGTATTCATGCCATCCACAGTCTGGTGTTCAGGGGCTTTCACTATGAGGGCAGCTACAAGCAGGAATTCGCGGGCAGCAAAACCGGTGACGCCGTGCTGGTCCGCATGCGGCCGGGTGCGCGCCTGGTAGGTTGCCGTCCCGAAGTGCCTGCCTGCGACGGGAAATGGAGCGGCATCGTCGAAGCCTTCGACGGACAACATGGATGGGAGTTGAACTGGCCCAAACAGCGACTGGTGAAAACAGTCAACAAGGCGGAACGCGCGCTGCGCTGCGGGGCCGAGTTTGATTTTCTTTTTATCGACTACAAGCAGCGTGGGTTTCACGCGGCCTATCTGGGACGCAAAACGGTTTTGGGGAAGACGGCCGAAGCAGTTCAGGTTGACCAGGAGGGATGTTCATCGGCGGTTTATTTTTTCAATCCCAGGAATTTCCAGCTGTTAATGACTCAGTTGACGATTCCTGTCCATGCCCGCGGAGACGCGGTGGAGACCGTTGCGGTCTACAAAGAGTTCAAAGTCGTAGAGGGAGTGCGCCTGCCTTCCCGGTCCGAGGAAGTGAATCTCAAGACTGGCGAAGTACTCGGTGGCGGTGAATGGACTTCGATTACCGCCAACACCCTGCATGATCCGAACATATTTGAACCGCCCGCAGTCCATCCCACAGGCATCACAGCCGTTGTGCTGGAGATGCTGCAGAGCGCAACCGATGCAACTCCCGAACAGATGATGTCGGCATACTCCAAATTCCGCGCCACCGACGAAGGACGCCAGGCGGACGTGGTCTACGATATGAACTGGCTGGGTTACGAGTTGCTGAAAGTCGATAAGTACGATCACGCCCTGACGGTGTTTCACCAGATCATTGCCGAGAACCCCAGCTCTGCCGAGGCCTACGGAAATCTGGGCGAAGCCTACCTGCAGCAGCACGACAAGGCGAACGCCATTTCTGCATTCCAGCGCGCCGTCGAGCTCGGATTGAAGGGGAATGACGTCCCGCGCAAGCTGGCTGGCTTACGTCGCCAGGAATAGAGCTGACTTGGCCCGAACGATGTGAGAGCAAAGGCCGAGTTTGCACGTCAAAAGCTAAATGATTGTTTGACTCCGGCGTCTTTCTAGCCTAAGCTGGCCTCGACGACCCCGGAGTCGCGTACGTCTCCTCTCCTAAGTCTCCTGCCTTCCGATCCCTGCCAGGCAGAGCGCGCTCACTGGTTCCAATTCTGTAAGGCGCCAGAAGATCAAGCGTCTCACCAAGAACACAACGCACGTGGATGCGTGTTCCGCTAGTGACTCGTGAAACTGTTCGGAGAAATCCGCAGTACGTACAGAGGAGCACTGCGCGTGAACGTTCATCTGATCAACCCGAGCCACGTGTCGTTCGGGACTGCAGTCATCACTCCTCGCTGGCAATACGTTCTTGCCGGTGCCACGCCGAAGCGGTTTGGCGACCCGATCCTGGTGGATGAAACCCTGAGCCAGATGGATCCCGAGAGCATTCAGCCCGGTGATGCCGTCGGTATCTCCATTCACACCGCAAATGCTCTGCGCGGCTACGAAATTGGCAACATTGCCCGCCAGCGCGGCGCCTATGTAATTTTTGGCGGAATTCACGCCACCCTTTATCCCGAAGAAGCCCGCGAGTTGGGCGGAGCCCATTCAGTGGTGTCGGGCGATGGCGATGTGGCCTGGCCGCAGGCGCTGGCTGACTGCGAAAAGGGGACTCCGCTGCCGCTTTACCACGGAGGCAAAATCGAGGCCAGCAGTTTCGTCGCCGCCCGTTGGGAACTGATTCCGCGCAGCCGCTACATGTGGGCGTCGGTGCAAACCGTGCGCGGCTGCCCCAAGCATTGCTCGTTCTGTTCGGTATGGCGGACCGACGGCCAGCGCCCCCGGCAGCGAGCGTCGGATGCGGTCATCGAAGAAGTTGTCCAGTTGCGCCGCCTGGGATTTCGCTTTATCGCCCTGGCCGACGACAATTTCTACCCTGTCACCCTCACCGACTTGAACCTGGCCCGGCTGCAGAAGAACAGCGCACGCGTCACTGAGCTGGAAAACCTGCGGGCGGAACGCTTTGAACTGATGTCACGCCTGGCCCAGCTTCCCGATGACATGGTTTTCTTTACCCAGATCACCATGGAAGCCGCCGAAGACACCGACTTCCTTGATGCCATGAAAGCCGCGCGCATCAAGGGCGCCCTGGTCGGCGTGGAGGCCGTGACCCCGGCCGGATTGAAAGATGTCTACAAAGATTTCAATCTGTCAGGCGAGCACCTGATCGAGCGCCTGAAGATCTTCCGCGCTCGCGGCGTGCATGTGCTCGGGTCGTTCATTTTCGGATTGCCCAGCGACCGCCCCGAAACTTTCGATGCCACTGCGGCCGCCGCCATCAGTGCCGATCTCACTTTCGCCCAGTTCGTGACTCTGAGCCCCTATCCCGGGACCGTGGATTTCGATCGCTGGGAAAAAGGATTGGGGGCCACGCCTCCCACCATCGCCGGCGTGCCGCTTACCCGGCGCTGGCTCATCCCCCAGGCGCTTCGCCCCAAGCTCTACTGGGACCATCCGGTCATGACCGCCGAGGAAATCCGTTCGCGGACCCAGGCCGTGTGGGACAACTTCTACAGTCTGGGATCGATCTGGAAGCGCTCGCGCTTCATCAAGTCCAGCCGCGGCCGGCTGGCCTTCGTGCTGATTTCAAAAATCTATCGCCAGATGTATGCCGACACCGGCATCGCCACCGACAGCGCCCGGGTCTCGTGGTCAGGCCGCTGGGCGCGCTGGCTGGCCAAGCCCTGCCGCCGCCTCTTCGCCGGAACTCCCATGCCCGACCTCGACGTGCCGCGGTTCGTGGGCCCGGCGCTGGTCCCGGTTGGAGCAGGAACATCGCCGACACTGCCCGTCATCTAATCAGTTTTGAACCAGTCCCCTCACCGGCGTCATCCTTCACGACTAAAAGTCGTTCAGGATGACGCCGGAGGGGGAAGGGTTTTGTTACGGAAAGCGCACATCGAGACTATAAATCTCCTGCGTGCTCTTATCTCGCATCATGAGCAGCGAGTCGTCGGGTGCCAGTCCGATCCAGAATTCCCACGGATCGAAACCACGCGGGACTTCCTTCAAGCTGAACAAGCGTTCCAATTTTCCATTGGCCACATTCACCCGCACCACGTCATCGATTTTGTCGGAATAGTCTTCCGCATAGAGATACTTGCCGTCATGTGACCAGCTCTCGAAACCGAATCGCGCCTCCGCCAGCTCTTTCCAGCTTTTCTTATCGACGTCGTAGAGCATCATTTTTGTGGAGTCGGCCGAGAGCGCCGCGATGTATCGTCCATCCTGTGAGCAGCGTGGACTAAAAAGATTTTCGGAGCCGGGCAGGTCTGAGATCTGCGAGTTCTTTAAATCAATCATGTGGATATTCGGACCCGAAACAGCTTGATATTCCAGCCATGGCATACCGGCAAACACAATGGCATCACCCGTGGGCATCCACGTGGGATCACCCTGGTTGCGGTCTCCGGCCGTAAGTTCCTTCGGCGTGCCGCCCTCGGCGGGCGTCACGAAGATCTTCCACGGTCTTCCCGGACGCGAGGCCATGAATGCGATCTGGCGTCCCATCCGGCGACCACCGCGGCATGTGCGCCTGCATGGGCGCATACGTAAGTTGAGTTTTGGAACTTCCGTCCATCTTGCTGCGCCAGAGCGTGAGTTCCGGATGCACCACGTACGTGATCCAGTCGCCATTGCGCTGGATATCGACTTCGCCTGCCGACACCCCCGGCAGGTGAACGGAAAATTGTTGCGACTTGCTGTCCAGGCCGATCAGATCGAAGCGGCGCTGCTGGCCAATCACGAATAGCTTCTTTCCATCCAGGCTCGGAGTCGGATTGCTGAAAAGAAGAGGGCCCACGGTCAGCTGTGTGGGTTCGCCGGCCTTGCGAAAAAAAGATGTGCCTTCGCGCCGGGCCCAGATGTTCTGAGTGTGGTCGTGCGTCGACTCAAAAAGGAAGTATTCTCCATCCGGCGTCCAGGTCCCGCCAGATTCCTGCGGGGGTTTGTTCCACTCCGGCAAAAGCGGATGCAGACCTTTGCCGTCGGGCGCAACCTCCCACAGCGAAGAGGTGCGCTGGTTGGTATCCCGGACGGTGAAACGTAAGCGGCGTCCATCGGGAGAAAATCGCGGCGCAAAAGGAATTCCCTGCACGGTCACCAGTTCCCGCGAGTCGGTCCCATCCGCATTGCACATGTACAGGCTCGAATTCCTGACATAGACGATGTGCTGGCCATCCGGCGCCCACGTGGCCCCGTGCGCCAGGATGTCTCCCACCGGCCGAATCGTGCCCGCGGGAAGCGGCAATATCCAGACCGGCCACTCCGTCTCCGAACCCTCCGCCACGCCTTTTACGAGCAATTCAGAACGGCCCGGATAGAAGTCATAGATGTCGGCGCTCACCAGCGAGATCGGTACGGGTGCCGTTTCTCCCCCCGAGGCCGAAACCTGCCTTAACACCGAATGGCCGCTGACATTCTCGGAGAAGTACAGCCGTGTGCCATCGGTGACCAGCGAGCGCTTCGATATGCCGTCGCTTGTAATCTGCAAAGAGGAAAGCACCACTGGCGGAGACTCCGGCGACCTCAAGAACAGGACGAGCACAGCCAGTGCGGCGAGGGCACAGAGCGCCATGACCACCCGGGCCGCGGTCCCAACCCTGGACTGAGGCTTTAGCGGGACCACCGCAGTAGTAAAGAAAGAACGGATCCGCTCCTTCGAGTCCGGCGCTGGTTTTGCGGCCGATCCTGTGGCGGGCACTTGGCCCGATTCCACAGCCCGGCGCAGGTTCTGTAGATCGGTCCGCATGTCGGCCGCGCTGGCGTAACGTCGCGCTGGATTCTTTTCCAGAGCTTTGCGCACAATACGCTCCAGCTCAACCGGCGTTGCCGGATCGAAGCGCAAGGGCCATTCCGGTACGCTGTGAATCAGGGAGTCGAAAGCCGCTGCCGTTGTTTGTCCCGTGAAAGGAAGAATTCCCGTCGCCATCTCATAGAGCACGACCCCGAAAGAAAACAAATCCGTACGGGAGTCCAGCGGCTGGCCCAGGGCCTGCTCCGGCGACATGTACGGAATGGTCCCCAAAGCCGATCCCCGGCGATTCAGTTCTTCCGGAGAGCGCGTGATCCCGTCGAAGGTGTCGCCACTGATCGTGGCTTCGTCACCCACGACGAGCTTTGCCAGACCAAAATCGAGGACCTTGGCGTGTCCGCGCTTGGTGACAAAAATGTTGGCCGGCTTGATATCGCGATGAATGATGCCGTTGGAATGGGCAGCGTCGAGCGCATCCGCGATCTCGATGCCCAGGTCGAGCAACTGCGCCAGGGGCAGACGGCCCTCCCCAATGCGCTGCCGCAGGGTGGTGCCGTCGAGAAACTCCATGGCGATGAAGCGCCGGCGCTGCGCTTCACCGACTTCGTAGATCACACAAATGTTGGGATGGTTCAGGGCGGAAGCGGCACGCGCTTCCCAGCGAAATCGTTCCAAAACGACCGGGTCCTGGGCGATCAGCTCGGGCAGAAATTTAAGCGCCACCATCCGGCGCAACTCGGTGTCCTCAGCCTTATAAACCACACCCATCCCGCCGCCACCGAGTTCCTCGATGATCCGGTAATGCGAGATGGTATGGCCGATCACCCGGGCCTGAATCTTATGTAGAACGGCGGGTGCTAGTCAATGAAAGGCAGAAGGGTTACTTCCGAAAAGAGCTTCTCACTACCCGTGATCCAGGCAGAAGTCAGGGACGGGCCACAATGGCTTCAAATACAACCATCCTTGCCACCGGCTGGCCATCCTCTTCCTGTTCGGGCACATATACCTGGTGCGTTTGAGAGTCGACGGCGAGGCTATGCACCGCGTGCTGCACATGAAAGTCCTCGAGCTTTCGATAGTGGTCAGCATCGTCTGCGTGAAATACCGAAATGAAACCACTGTAGCAGGCTACATAAATGCGCCCGAGGCCCGGGTCAAATTTGATAACGTCGGGGCCGCCGGGCAGGGGTCAGGAATGCTATCGGCGCGTGCTTGTCCAAGTCGAACACCGTCATGAGTTCGTTCTCCTCGCAAGCCAGAAATGCGCGATGGTGGTCCGGGTCGAGGGCCATTCCGTGGTTTCCTCTGCATCGTCCAACTGGATACCTGCCGACGACCTCATCGGTGGCGGGGTCAATCACAGCGAAGATGTTTTGATCCTGGAGGTTGACGTACACCTTGCGCGCGACCGGGTCGTACTGCGGCATGCCTGTTTCGCTATCGAAGTGCAGAGTGCGGATAATTTCGTCTTTCTGTACATCGACGACAGCCTCCGCCTTGCCTCGTTCATCTGAAACATACAGCTTGTGAAAAGGTGCCGCGTATGCGCTGCCGTCGGGCTTGGCTTCGGTTTTTAGCTTCTTGACAATCTTCATCTGTTTCAGGTCAACCACGCCGATCGTGTTGTCATTGGCGTTGGAAGTGTAGAACTTCTTCAATTCGGGGACGTACTCCACGCCTTCAGCTCCCGGCGTGTCAGTAATGGTCGCGACGACCTTGTTCGTTGCCAGATCAATGACATAAGTCTGGCCTGCAGCAAGATGTGCCGACAACAAGTAGTGGTCGTCATTGTCAATCGTGAGGTAGTCGAATCGCTTACCACTTGGGCCCGGCAAGTCAAACTTGGCTATCTGCCTCAGGGTTTGGCCCATGGTGCCCGACGAACACAAGCTGACAAAGAGCAGAGCAATAATGGCTCCAACTCGTCGAGAAAATCGTTTCGGCCGCATCACTTGCTCCCGCCATGGTCGTGCACTTGCGCGCCCTTTCCCAATTGGTCGAGGGCTGCCTTGAAGCCGTTGGCCAGCCTCTCTGCCGGGCCTCTGCCCCAGTAGTGCAGGAAGATCACCGTCGGCTGCTCCCCGGTCATGTGGTGATGAATTGCGACCACATCAATTCCATTCTTTCGGAGCGTTTTCAGAACCGGAGTAACTTCGCCTTCGAGCATGGCGATGTCGCCCGCAACGACAGCGTCTTCCTGCGTCCCTAAGAACGCGGCCCATGTGTTCAGGCCCATACGTGCGTTGATGACCGCGCCGTGATCTTTCATCGCCAGGTCATCTCGTCCGACGGTGATTTTGAAAACGGTACCGGACTGCTCTCCGGGGTGGCCGGCGATCTTGGCCAACTTTTCGGTGTCGAGCGGAGTTCCGCTCACTGGCATGGGGACAGCAGTCGCTGGCGTGACGTGCCCGATTAAATCCAATCCGGGTTTCACGCTATGTGCGAGATCTGCGGCCTTGCCGAAACCATGCACGTGCATGTAATAGACATGCGGATCGTCCCAAAAGAAGTGGTTGTGCAGCGCGGTCACGTCGATTCCGTTGTCCAGGAGTGCGGACATGACTGGATTGACCTCGTCCTGGAGCAACACCAGGTCACCCATCATTACCTCAGCCCCATCGGACGTCTTTGTCATTGAAAGCCAACCCCCGAAACCGAACGGTGTGGGCGTGGATACGCCCTGGATAGTCATCTTCAAATCATTGCGTGGGACGTTAACTTTCAGAACTCCTGCTTTGAAGTCGCCTTTTCGGTCCAGGGTCTTCAGTACTTCCTGATATTCGCTCGGAACGTCCTGGGCGAACGCAAATGCGTTAAGAAAGGCGAGAGTGAGAAATGTGGTCACAAACAGTGCTGTCGTCTTTATGGAATGAGACATCGTAAAGTCCTCCTGTGTTTTTGCTCCTATGATTCGGATAGTCGTGACAACTCGGTCCTCAACTCACCTGGTGACGTACGTATTCCAACAGTGCGTCATATATGGGAAACTCCCGCGCAAGACGCTCCTCGTCACTGGCCACGGATAGAGCAAACCCATTTGCGATAGCCCGCAGTCCGGCACTCTCACCGGAGATTTGCTCTTGGCCCTTCACGTCAGCACCTCGAACGATCAGTCCGAGGCGTTGCAGAGCGGGGTCGGTTAGCTGATAGTCCTCGAGGATGGCCTCGAAAGTACAACGTTCTCCTCGGTGGTTCAGTCTTATTTCTGGAAACCGGTTGGCGTCGAAGGGAGTTGCTCCCTCCCGGCGAGCCGTTTCTAAGAGCTGGTTTTCAGGCACGAATAGAAATTCGGCCTCAGGATCAATGAAGCGTCGAATAAGCCAGGGGCAGGCTACCCGGTCAACCTTCACATTCTGTCGTGTTATCCATCGCATGGTTCTACCTCTCGACGTCTTCCAAGGATTGGTACAAACCTTCAGCCAGCTGGATTCCGCGTTTCAACAATTCCTGGTCGCTCAGCTTCTGTCTCGCCCAGCCCTTCATGATTTCGTCGACTCCAAAACCCTCTTTCCGGCCAAACTTTTCGTCAAACAGGTCCGCGTCGTGGACGATTTCACCCATCACACTCACCCTCTTGTCTCGGATTCGGAAGGCTTTTGTCAGCGTTTCAAATGTGCAGTCCTCACCACGGTGCCCAAATCCTCCCTCGTACATGTCAAAAGGCACCGCGTCACTCGGTTTCTGATCCTCGGTTGCGAAAACGAACCGCGCTTTCGGATCTATAAACTTTTTAATCAACCAGGCAGAGATCACCCGATCGACCCCAGGACGCGGGCGGGTCACCCACTGGCGGTTGCGGTATGTGGATCGAGACACCTTGGCTGATTCGAGAGGAGTGAGTTCGGCTTGCTGCATCGCAGTCAGGGTCCTTTCAACTTGTTCACGAAGCGGACTACCGAAAAAGTCGATTGACACAATATCTTGGAACCGCTGCCGGAACCGTGCGATGTGTATAGGGGACTTGCCTGACCGACGTGCGTGGCTCCGAAAATGTTTGAGCAGCTCCCTGTAATCTTGGCTGCGGGCGTCAGAAAAACGCTTCATCAATTGTGGCTTGCTGCAGTTGTCGATCGCCTGGACCTCAAGCACGGATGCTTCTCCCTGTGCTCCCCGAATCGTCGTGGCAAGCCACTCGAATTTTTCCCTATTGCCGCCGGTGTTGGGCAGGAGATAGCCGGAGTTTCCCAGCGGCAACGATCCATATCGCTGCAGTTTTCTCCATACCGCGACACGCAAACTTGCGCCGTTTCTAGGCAGACTGAACGCCAAGAGTAGCCATGGCGGCACCGGCAACCTGCGGTCTGCTATGAGCATTCTATTAATGTTATACACATAACATATAAAAGAACAAGGGAGTACGCTCGAGCCCAGGTATGCGAGGTCGAGGTGCAAACGCAGATAATCCCTGATTGACAGCGGCTTGCCGGTGGGAGTAGCGTTGGGCGGCTTTTCAGCGATTTCCTCAAAACACTAAGGAGAGCAATATGAGAGTGCGACTAGCGCTTTATGGCGTGGCGGTGTGCCTCTGTCTTTCCGCCATCGTCTCCGCCCAGGATGCGGTCAAGACCGATCCCAAACATTACACAGTCGTGAGCGAAAACGATCAGGTACGGATTCTGAAAGTGCACTACGGCCCGCACGAGAAGTCCATCATGCACAGCCATCCGGCCACGGTAGCTGTGTTCCTTACCGACGCCAAAGGGCAGTTCAGTTTTCCGGACGGGAAAAAGACACCCTTTGCCGTCAAGGCAGGCGATACACAATACGACCCCGCCACCACCCACTTGCCGGAAAACACCGGCGATGCGGGAATGGATGTGATCGTAGTCGAGTTGAAAGGCCACGTGGCCAAGCCTTAGCAGGAGCAGGTGTGGGGTGGACACTCCTGTCCGCCGCTTTTGACGTTGAGGTTGGGGTTATCGAGACGCAAAACCAAATCAAACCCAAAAGCGGCGGACAAGAGTGTCCGCCCTACACCCGAAGGTCGCACACCCAATGCCCGGAAGGAACTACCGTAACAAGGGACTATGATGGGAAGGTGCGATATTACACAACCAAATCGATGAACGGCGGCACCACATTCAAGTGCTCCTTGTGTGAGCACTCCGTAACCACGCTTAATTTCAACAGCACCGTCGGGAACCGCCGGACACAAGCGGCCACCGCGATGAACCAGCATGCGGCAGCCTCGCATATGCCCTTCCTCCCGCCCGGTACACCCAAGATCGGCGGCCGCCGCGCGCTTTAGTGGAGCGTGTGTGCCGCGGGCGACTCGCGGCGTTTGACTTTAAGTCCCGCGGGCGGTTCGCCCGTCAACACGCAACACCGGTTCGATTACGCGACAACGTTCTCCAGCGTGCCAATCCCATCAATACTAATCCTGATGGTGTCGCCTCTTGACAAGGTGAATTCGTCGTTCGGAACGATGCCAGTCCCGGTCAGGAGAAACACTCCGTGAGGGAAACTATTGTCGCGGAAGAGGAACTCGGCTAGCTCCTCAGGTTCGCGCTTGAGTTCTGCCAGAGTAGTGCTCCCGCCAAACACGATCTTGCCCTCGCGCGCGATCTCCAGCTGAATGGATGTCGTACGGGGAATCTGGTCCGAGAGCAAAATACAAGGGCCAAGAGCACAACTGCCGTCATAAACCTTGGCCTGCGGAAGATAAAGCGGGTTCTCCGCTTCTATATCGCGTGAACTCATGTCGTTGCCGATCGTGTAGCCCACGATTGCCCCGTCCGCATTGATCAGCAACGCCAACTCCGGCTCGGGTACCGACCACTTCGCGTCAGACCGTATGCGGACAGCTTTCCCCGGCCCCACCACGCGGCGACCCGTCGCCTTGAAAAAGAGTTCGGGCCTCTCGGCGTCATACACGCGCTCGTAGCAGGTGCCTCCTCCCGCAGCCTTGCTCTCCTCGATTCGGGCCGTACGGCTGCGATAGTAAGTCACGCCCGCGGCCCATACCTCCTGGCTGACCACGGGCGCGAGAATTGTGGTGGGATCGAACTCGGTCGTGGTTTTCCCGCCAGTAGCCGCAGCGGCGCGAGCGTGCATACCGGCGCGGCCAACAAATTCGTCCCAGTCCCCCTCTGGCACGGGATAGAACTCGTGGTTCGCCTCAACGAACATGCCTTTGGTGGTGCGATATAGCTTCACGCGTCTACCCTCTCACGATTCGAACGACTTAGACGAAATTCTGGTGGAAATTCAAGTTTACGGCTGGATTGGATCGTGGAAGATAGTATCGGATTTGCTAGCCCGAAGGAAACGTTCGACGTTCATGGAGGGAAACGGCGGGCATAGCTCGTTCAAATCTAACGTGAGACTTTTAATTCTCGATGTATCAAGTTCGGTGACGTTCCGACCTGCGACCCTCTGACTACTTTGCTTTTTTGGTTGTGTCTTTCCTGTCCGCTTCGATCGTCACATCTACGTTCGCACCCTCCTTGATCGCTACTTCTTCGCCCTGTTCGTTCGTCAAGGTGTTGTCGATCCGAATTTCACGATAGAAATCCTCGCCTCCGTGAATACCGATCTGGGCTTTCTCGGGGTCGCGTGGATCTATGGGCTTAATGATCTTTTCAACGGTTCCAGGTAGGGTGATGCTCGGTTTTTCCTTTGAGTCAGGTGAATCCTCTCCCATTGTCCCCCCCGTGGCTGTTATACGTGCCTGTTTTGGTTAGAACCATTCATTCGGTCAAGCCTTCTGAGTAGCGGGCAGCTGGGCCCATGCTTGACTTCTCGTTTGAGACGCAACTCCCGATTGCAATTGCGCATTGCTACTCTGAGCTCCGCTTCCAAACGCAGAAGGCTTTTAATCCTCTGGCGCACGTCTGCAAGTTTGCGCTTCAGCATGGATCGCACAGCTGAGCAGGCGTGGTCCTTCTGCCGCAACGCCAGTAGTTCCTTGATCTCCTTCAGGGAGAAGCCCAGTTCCTGAGCGTGCCGTACAAATTTGAGCTCGCTAATTTGCGCAGCATTGAAGAGGCGATAGCCGCTGGCGGTGCGTGTAGCCCCCTTAATGACTCCGAGCCTTTGATAGAAGCGGATCGTATCGACACTGACACCGGCGAGCTCTGCAGCTTTTCCGATGTGGACGGTCTCTGCCACCTAAAGGTGAGGATAAACCCTTGAGCGATGTCCAGAGTCAAGGAGGAGTCTTGATAAAGGCAGGAGTCAGCTCCTCGGTTGTATAGCCGCGGTACGGGCAACTTCTTCGTCATCCTCTAAAGCAAGAATCTCATTCGCCGCGTACAGACTGATTTCGGGACGATTTCAACCGGCGCATCGTGGTCTCCGAGTCAGAATAGCCGAGCCAGCTCCGGGACGGAGAGATGTTGTTTCAGCTGTGCTCTAGCGGACGTCGAGGGCGTCCTGGATAACGAAGTTATGGCGGAGAGTGAGGGATTCGAACCCCCGATACCCTTCCGGGTATGCCGGTTTTCAAGACCGGTGCCATCAACCACTCGGCCAACTCTCCGGCTAATACAGTTTTACTACATAGCGAGCTGTTTTCAAGTTTCGGAACACATCGCAGAGGCACGAACCGCCCGTGTGGGGCGGACACTCCTGTCCGCCGCCTTTGACGTTGATTCTGACGTTCACTTTCATTTCAGTAAATCGAAGCCGGCTTCTTCAGACCTACCAAGCCCAAAACCAACCCCAAAAGCGGCGGACAAGAGTGTCCGCCCACACCCGAGCAGCCACGCAGTTCTTTCGAATATTTCTTCGTTCCATGGTCATCCAATTATCATCATCCCACCCAGGAGGTTCCCCGGATGTTGAAGAGTACGCAATCGCCTCCGTTTGTCGACGGACTTTACGGGAAGTTCGTCGAGTACGGGATCAAGTATTTCTTTCCCACAGCGCGGCTCGAGGCGGTCACGACTGGCGCTCACACGGGCAAGCAGCAAATCACGGAGAATCCCGACGGCTCGTCTCTGACCCTGAACTGGATGGGAACTCAATATGTTCTCGATAACGGCAAGCCGTTCAGCGAGTCGGAACTGAAATTGGTGAAGAGTATCGGTACGGTGCTCGATTCCCGCTATCGAATGATTCGCGATCCGGCCCTGGCCGACCAGCGATTCGAACTTTTTCGGGGCCTGCCTGAGGACCGATATGTATCTGCTTACGTTGACCGTCTTCCTTATGCGGGCGAAGTGTGGGCTGGTCCCGACCGGGTCGAGGACGTCATCGAAGTTCTGCGCACCACCTCGTTGAGCACCTACGAAAACCGCCGGATTTCAACCGGCACGCTTCTGTTTGGCACCCAGCCCGATCCCTGCCACGAGCTTCCTACGACGCCAGCGGGCGCGCTGCGCTACTCACTGGCGCTGACTTCGATTCGCAGTTTTTACCGACTCTGTGATGGTCTGCAAACCCTGGCCCTGGTCGATCAGGACGGCTACCTGGCCGAGGTCATTGACGTCGATCAGTGGGCCGAGCCATTTTCGACTACCGAACTCCCCGTTCCCAGTCCCGACCGCTATCGCACTCACAGTCGGGCCACACTCTGCGGCGGACACGTTTGCATGATTCTTACTCCCAACGGAGAAATGAAAATTATTGCCAACGGGGTCCAGATGTTCAGGTTTCTGGACGGACGCTGGAGGCTTACCGATGCGGAGCGAAAGTACGAACTGTGGAACGACGCCATCGGCAATTCCGAACTGGCCCGGCGGCTGTTCATCGCGGCCCTGAACCTGGCGGAAGATCGGCGGGGCGGACTGTTGGTGGTGCTTGAGGACCCCGCCAGCATCGCCACCCTGGTGTCCAGAACCGACCTGCTTTCGTCGCTTGCCCGACTACGGTCCGCAGCCCCTTTCCGGATCGAAAGACCAGCTTCATTACCTGCTGCATCAGAAACGAATACTCGAACTTCCCACCGCGATACTGGAGACGGTCGCCCGCATTGACGGCGGGATCGTGCTCGACCGCGATTCCAACCTGCTGGCGTTCGGCGCGATTCTGCGGCACCAGGACCTGACCGACTTCCATCCCGAAAACATCGAAGGCGGACGCACCACGGCAGCGATCGCAGCCTCCCGCTTTGGACATGTTCTGAAAGTCAGTGAAGATGGCCTGATTTCATTTTTCCAGAACGGCCATTGCATCTGGGACATGTGAAGTGGTGATGGAGGACGGGCGTCCCGCCCGTCGTTATTTCACGAAGGACGTCATCCTGAGCTTGCGAAGGATCTGGCGCGGAGCGGATCTGTACCCGCACGGCAGTCGTGGTGGTTCGCGCGAGATCCTTCAGGACTGAAGTCCTTCAGGATGACGCCGGTGTCGGTGGACTGGGCCGCTATCGCGACGACTGACACGAGGACGCCCGTCCTCCATACGTTTGAGCAACCGCGGGCCCGTAATGTATAAGACAAAAGCCTATGAAAAGACTGCAGGTTCTCGTTGCCCTATTAGTCTGTCATCGCACTTGGCGCCGGGCCCAGACAGCCAAGCCCGCCGGAGACCCCCTGTCGGCCCGCACCGCCGGATTAGAAAGACACGACGGCTTCTTCCCCTACTACTGGGACGAAAAAAAGGGCGACATCCTATTTGAACTGTCGCCGGCCGCGCTCAAGGGAGAATTTCTCTACTTCACCGGACTGGGCAGCGGCGTCGGCACGATCGAAGCCTTCGCCGACCGCAGTTCCTTCGGATCTGGCTCGGTGTGCCGATTTCGGCGGGTTGGGATGCGCGTGCTGGTGATCGAAGAGAACAGCAGTTTTGTCGCCCCCAACGGCACGCCCGAGCTGCAGCATTCCGTGGAATACAGTTTCCCGACGTCGGTGTTGGCGTCCCTTCCGATTGAATCGGAGCACGATGGCACGGTTCTGGTAGACGCCGACAGCTTGCTAGTCCGCGACGCGTTTGACCTGCTGTCGCAATTGCGCCGGCCAAGCCGCGCCGTGGGCGGAGTCACGATACGCGAGCAATCGTCCAAGGCAGCCGACTGGCGTCTGGACAAAGACCGCAGTGTGATTGACCTGGAACACACCGGAAGTTTTCCCCTCAATACGGAAGTAGAAACACTGCTGACTTTCGCTTCCGATTCCGAGAGCGATTTGAACCAACCCGATCCGCATTCGCTAAGTATCCGCGAGCACCATTCGTTTGTGGCCATGCCTGCGCCGGGCTACCAACCTCTGGAGCAGGATCCCCGGGTAGGATTCAGCAGCACCAGCCTTCAGGATTTTTCCCAACCCTACGATCAGCCGCTCACGCGTTACCTGGCGCAACGCTGGCGCTTGCAGAAAAAAGATCCGAACGCGGCGCTCAGCGAGCCGGTGAAGCCGATCGTGTTTTATCTCGACCGCGCCATTCCGGAGCCGGTGCGTTCCGCAGCGCGAATGGGAGCCCTGTGGTGGAATGCGGCGTTCGAGCAGGCCGGCTTCAAGAATGCGCTGCACATTGAAGACCTGCCCGAGGGCGCCGACCCGATGGACATTCGCTATCCCGCCATCCAGTGGACGAACCGTTCCGGACGGGGATGGTCGGTGGGTCAGAGTCACGTTGACGTGCGCACCGGCGAGATTATTCACGCCGTCGTGCAACTGGATTCGCATCGCATGCGCACCGTGAACAACTATTGGGAATCGGTGATGCCCTCCGGCCGTGACTCAGCCGAACCAGCGCTCGATACATTCGCTGCCCTGGACAATCTCGATCCACAAACTCCCGAAGAGAAAATCATGCTGCAGCGCCTGGCGCTGCTGACCTGCCACGAGGTAGGTCATGTTCTCGGCCTCGATCACAATTTCGTTGCCAGCACCTACGGCCGTGGTTCGGTGATGGACTACTTTGCGCCGCGCGTGAAGATCCGCGCCGACGGCACCGCCGATCTGTCCGACGCCTACATGCAGGGAACGGGCAGCTACGATCGCTTTGCCATCGAGTGGGGCTACAGCCAGGGCAAGCCCGGGAGTAAGGCGGAAGAACAAGCGCGTCTGGACGCGATCGTAAAAGGCGCCATCGCGAAGGGAATTGTTTGGGGAAACACCGCCGATCCGCGCTGGAATTCCTACGACGACGGCCCCGATCCGGTGACCTGGCTCAAGGAAGTTCTGCCAGTCCGAGATTCGCTGCTGGCCCACTACAGCCCGCGCATGCTGCGTCCAGGCGAACCCAATTCCATGTTCACCTCGCGGCTGCCCCTGGTTTATCTCTTTCATCGCTACGCGTTGGGAGCCGCGATCAACGTGGTGGGTAGCGCCAAAATACCGCTATCGCTGGCAGGTGATAGCCAAGAGCCCATCATTATCTGGCCGGCAGAGAGTCAGAAAGAAGCTCTGCAACTGGCGCTGAGCGCCTTGAATCCGTCCCATCTGAGCGTTTCGCCCGAGATTTGGAAGGCGCTTGCTCCACTGGAAAATCGCGATTCGGATCCGGAGCGGTTCACGTCATCGGCGGGATATCTTTTCAGCCCGCAAGACGGCGCGCGCGCCGTGTCCGAGATTGTCGTTGGAGGATTGCTGGAACCAAGACGTTTGCAGAGATTGGCCGTTACTTCGCAGCAGGATGCTAAAGTTCCTTCTCCGGGGAGTGTGGTTTCTGCTTTGGTGACGACTGCATTTTCCGACGCGGCCAAGAACCCAGCAGAACGGGACCTTGCCGGCGTCGTGCAAACCGAAGTTGCGGAACGCCTCATGGTTCTGGCGGCGAATTCCGAGGCGACGCCCGAAGTGCGTGCCGTAGCGCTGGCCGGAGTGCATGAGGTTCAGGGTGTGATCAAGAAGAGCGCCACTCGCGGCCCGGCGATCGAACAGATCGATCACGAGATCATTCTGTTCCTGCAGAATCCGGAGCAAAACACACCGAAGCTGAAATCCTCAGGCGCCCCGCCAGGGCCGCCAGTCTAGCTTTAGGCATGTGTGGGGCGGGCGCCCTCGCCCGCCGCCGTTGATGTTGGTGTTAAGGTTGTTCTTGGTATCCGCAGCCGTGCTTCTGACTGAAATAACTTCAAAGTCAAAGGCGGCGGGCGAGGGCGCCCGCCCTACATAATCTTTTGTGAAGCCGGATGCCGCGCTTCGTAAGCCGTGATCTCGGCCTCATGTTTCAGCGTAAGCCCGATGTCGTCCAGTCCTTCGAGCAGGCAGTGGCGGGTAAACTCGTCAATCTCGAAGCTGGCCGAGAAGCCATGATCATCGTGAACTTTCCGCTGTTCCAGATCAATCGATAGGTGGTAATCAGCATGCTTTTCCACCCGGCGAACGATTTCCTCAACCTCGTCTTCCGTGAGTACAACCGTAAGCACGCCGTTCTTTACACAATTGTTCGCGAAAATATCCGCGAACGATGAAGCGATGACCGCCCGAAAGCCAAAGTCATCCAGCGCCCAGACCGCGTGTTCGCGAGATGATCCGCAGCCGAAATTTTTGCCCGCCACCAGAACAGAGGCTCCCTTGTGTCGCGGAAGGTTCAATGAGAAAGATGGATCATGTGCGCCGTCCTTGGTGCGGCGCCAGTCATAGAACAAGAATTCGCCAAACCCGGTCCGCTCGATTCTTTTCAGAAACTGCTTGGGGATGATCTGGTCGGTATCGATGTTGTGGCGATGGAGCGGAGCGACTTTGCCCTTGTGTTTGCGGAACGGCTTCATTTCTTCTCCAGACTACGCGGAGGGCGGGACGCCCTCCGGACAGCCGGCGGGACGCCGGCGCTACTCTTAAAGCGGCGCTGCTTACTGAAATTTCCAATTACGAATATCTGTGAAGTGACCAGCAATGGCCGCTGCAGCCGCCATCATCGGACTGACCAGGTGCGTGCGTCCGCCGCGCCCCTGGCGGCCTTCAAAATTTCGATTGCTGGTCGATGCGCAACGCTCGCCCGGTTGCAGGATGTCCGGGTTCATGCCCAGGCACATTGAGCATCCTGACTCACGCCACTCAAAGCCGGCTTCCTGGAAAATCCGGTCGAGACCTTCCTTCTCGGCGGCATGTTTCACCGTCTGCGATCCCGGCACCACCATGGCCCGAACTTTCGTGTCGACGTGATGCCCCTTGGCCACGCGAGCGGCGGCGCGCAGATCTTCCAGGCGTGAATTGGTGCAGGAGCCGATGAAAACCCGGTCTACGGAAATTTCTTCGACCCGGGTTCCGGGCTCGAGGCCCATATATTCCAGCATGCGCTCGGCGGCGCGGCGATCGGCATCGGTTTTCAGTTCGCTCAGGTCGGGAACCCTTCCACTGACCGCGACCACCATGCCCGGGTTCGTTCCCCAGGTCACGAATGGCGCCAGCTTCGAGGCATCGATCTCGACGACCTTGTCGTAGTGTGCGCCGGGATCAGAGGGCAGCGTGCGCCAGTGCGCCAGCGCCTTTTCCCATTCTCCGTTTTGCGGAGCAAACCGGCGATTCTTGATATACGCGAAAGTGGTTTCGTCGGGCGCGATCATGCCCGCTCGGGCTCCGGCCTCAATGCTCATGTTGCACAGCGTCATCCGGCCTTCAACCGAAAGCCCGCGGACAGCTTCGCCGGCATACTCGATCACGTGTCCGGTGGCGCCATCTGTGCCGATCTGTCCGATGATGCCCAGGGCCAGGTCTTTCGCGGTGACGCCTTCGGGCAGCGGTCCGCGAACGTCAATCAGCATGGTTTTTGGTTTGCGCTGAGGCAGGCATTGTGTTGCCAGCACATGCTCGACCTCGGATGTGCCAATGCCGAATGCCAAGGCGCCAAACGCGCCATGCGTGCTGGTGTGACTGTCGCCGCAAACGATCGTCATCCCCGGCTGAGTGAGCCCGAGTTCAGGACCGATGACGTGGACGATCCCCTGGTCGGGCGAATCCATATCGAACAGCGGAACTCCGAACTCTTTGCAATTCTTTTGCAGCGCCTGGATCTGCAGCGCGGCAATCGGGTCGGTGATGGGAGTGCCACGCGGCTCAGTCGGGATATTGTGGTCAACGGTCGCGACCGTCCGGTTGGGCTGGCGCACCCGGCGTCCGGCCACGCGCAGTCCGTCAAAGGCCTGCGGCGAGGTGACCTCGTGGACCAGGTGCAGGTCTATATAGAGAAGAGGAAGGCGGTCGGGTGGCGAAGAGACAATGTGCTCGTCCCAGACCTTCTCGAACAGCGTGCGCTTTTGAGCCATGCAGCTGTCTGTATTTTATCAACAAAAGCACCGACCCGGTCCCACACGGTCAAAACCTCACAGAGTCAGAAGCCAAGGCTATGAGATTATGATCATCACCCATGATCAACGGCAAGCGCATCGCCGTGGTGTTCCCGGCCTATAACGCGGAGAAGACCCTGGCGGCGACCGTAGCGGAACTGCCCGAGCTGGTCGATATCCGCATACTGGTGGACGATCACAGCTCAGACCGCACTGTCGAAATCGCCCACCAACTGGGACTGCAATTTTTCGTGCACGACCAGAATTATGGCTACGGACGCAACCAGCAGACCTGCTATCGCGAGGCGCTGGCCGCGGGCGCGGACGTGGTCATCATGGTTCATCCCGACTATCAGTACACGCCGCTGCTGGTGACCGCCATGGCCAGCATGGTGGCGTACGGCGTCTACGACGTAGTGCTGGGCTCTCGGATCATTGGCGGACAGGCGCTGCACGGCGGCATGCCCTTCTATAAATATGTGGCTAACCGCTTCCTCACCGCCTTCGAGAACCTGTTTCTCCGGATCAAGTTGTCCGAATATCACACCGGCTATCGCGCCTTCAGCCGCCAGGTCTTGCTGGAGCTTCCGCTACTTGAGAACTCAGACGATTTCGTCTTCGACAATCAAATGTTGGCGCAATGTGTGAACTTCGGCTTCTGCATCGGCGAAGTATCGTGTCCGACCAAATATTTCAAAGAAGCGTCTTCCATCAATTTCGGCCGGAGCGTGACGTACGGTTTCGGAGTGCTAAAGACGACACTCCAGTTTGCGCTACAGAAAGCGGGGGTGGCGCATTTTCGCATCTTCAGCGCGAAAGGTCGCAAGCTCGACCCAGGCTACACCAGTTATTACGCTCGGAGCACGGCCGACCCTCCGGCTTAGGCGGCCTCCCAGCACCTAAGTGAAGCCGCGGAGCGGCGCAAAAATAAAGCCCGCTGCGTAAGCCCCGGGGTACATGTAGCAAAAGTGCAGAGCCCTGAAAGGGCGAAAGAGGGCACCATACCGACCGTGAAGGCTAACGATCGATAAGCCCCGAATTCTCCTATTCGCCCGGACCACGCCGCGTGAAAACCTGCGAGATGCCCCGGTTGTCCCCACGCGGCCTGTACGACCTATTTGTAAAACAGCTCCTAATATCTTCCTAGTATTGCGTCGCAAACCTTCTGCACTTAGATTTCTCCGCAATCGTTGCCTGGATGGTTCTTGCGCACGGCAAAAATCAGACCTGGCGCGATTCATATGAGGCCGGTTGTGGAGTCTGAAGTGAGATTGCGATTGGTATTGGGGTTCGTCACTTTTTCGGTTGTTCTTTCCGGACGACCGTCGTTGGGGCAGCAGTTGCCCACTCTTCATCAAGCGCTCCCGGACAAAAAAAGTCCTGCCCCGCCTCCAAAGCACAAGCTCGGTCCGTTTGAAATTTCCATCAACTGGCGCACTCGAGCCGAAGGTTGGAACTGGTTCGAAGGACCAGCAGGAAACAGCGCCTATCCCTTGTGGGATTCCCTGTTGCGCATCGGGATCGGACAGACCCGCGAGCGCATCGACTGGTTCGCTGAGATGGAGCAGCCCTCCATTCTCGGGTTGCCCAACGATGCGGTGGTCGCTGCTCCCCAAGGTCAGCTGGGTCTGGGAGGGAATTACTACGCCGCCAATCTCAATGAGAGGAACAATGCCAGCGTGTTCCTGAAGCAGGCATACGTGGACTTCAAGCACCTGGGACCGGCGCGGCTGAAACTGGGCCGCTTCGAATATTTCGATGGGGCCGAAGTCAAAGAGAAAGACCCAACACTCGCAGCTGTAGTGCAGACGCGAATATCAAGCCGGCTGATTTCCAATTTTGCATTCGCCGCGGTGCAGCGCTCATTCGATGGTGGCCAGTTCTCGCTCTCCGGTGGACGGAACAATTTTACTTTCTTCTCGGCGCGGCCAACCGCTGGAGTTTTCCAGGTCGACGGGATGCCCGAACTGGACATTGAGGTCTACTACGGCGCCTTCACGCGCTCGTTAAATACTTCACACGGCGCGGCGCAATTCCGCGTGTTCGGACTCGGCTACGTGGATGATCGCAATGCTGTGTTGAAAACCGATAATCGCCCCACGCCGGTGCGGACCGCCGACCTGAACAAGATCCAACTCGCAACTTACGGCGGCGATTACGTGCAGGTCATTAACACCACGCACGCCGGCAAGTTCGACTTTCTCGCCTGGGGCGTTTTCCAGGGAGGCGCGTGGGGAGCGTTGACCCAGCGAGCCGGCGCGTTTGTCGGCGAATTTGGCTGGCAACCCGCCGTCACGCACCTCAAACCGTGGCTGAGCGCCGGATACTCCTACGGCAGCGGGGATGGAAATCCTAAGGACTCGACTCACGGCACTTTCTTCCAGGTGTTGACCACGCCGCGTCAGTACGCCCGCTTTCCCTTTTACAACATGATGAACAACGAAGATTTCTACGGCACCCTGAACCTGAAGCCGGCCTCGAAGCTCTCCCTGCGCAGCGAAGCTCATGCGCTGCGGCTGGCCAATAAGGCCGATCTCTGGTACACGGGCGGAGGAGCGTTTCAGCCGAAGACATTCGGGTATACGGGTCGTCCCAGCAACAACTTCCGTAGTCTGGCCAAGGTCTGGGACCTGAGCGCCGACTACCAGATTACCCGCTCCTTCAGCACCACGCTGTACTACGGCCATGCCTGGGGTGAGAGCGTGATTGCCAAGGTTTATCCCAAGGATGCAAACGGGCAGCTCATTTTTCTGGAGACTAATTTCCGCTTCTGAAACCGGCGAAATGGAGGACGGGCGTCCCGCCGGCCGGGCGCAGGCGGTGCAAAACGGCCGGGCGCCCGTTCTCACAATTGGAACAGCAAGCGGCGCCTAATATAATCGAAGTATTGACGGCGGATCGGCGAACTGTGATCGTAGTCGCGTTTCGAATAGGCTTTCGGATGGTTTAAGGAGGCAGCCATGGCGGTTTCGAGTTCGGCGGTACCCAACATTCATGCCGCGCCTGAGGCGAACGCCAGCTTCTACGAGAAGCTGAACACGCGCTGGCATGAGCGGGCGCTTCAGCTTTTCATGGTTGTCGTGCTGGCGCACTGGGCCGAGCACCTGGTCCAGGCTTACCAGATCTATGTAATGGGATGGCCGCGCCCGATGGCCAATGGCATTCTTGGTTTGTGGTATCCCTGGTTGATCAAGTCGGAAACCCTGCACTATGGCTATGCCCTGGTCATGCTCACCGGCATTTGGGTGCTGCGCAAAGGGTTCACCGGAAGATCTCGGACCTGGTGGACGGTTGCGCTGGTGATCCAGTTCTGGCACCACATCGAGCATTTCCTGCTGATTTTTCAGGCCACAACCCACCACAATTTCTGGGGCAGACCAGTGCCGTGCAGCGTCCTGCAGTTGGTCTTCCCACGCGTGGAACTGCATCTTTTCTACAATTCGATCGTATTCATCCCGATGGTGATTGCGATGTACTACCACATGTTCCCGTCGGCGGCTGAAGAGCGAGAAATGACCTGCACCTGCGCCTGGGACCATAAGCAGTCAATGCAACCAGCCTGACTACGAGATCGCGGCGCTTCCCATTTCGGGAAGCGCTCGCGGAGCAAGTCAGGGTTTGTTACCACTCCGCAATCGCGTCCTACCTTACGTAACTTGTCCCGCTGCTTCATGACTTAGACAATCGGACAGGCTGTTTTTATGTCGTTTCCGATTCCTGAGAATGAAGAAGCGCGGCTGGCCGCGCTTCGCGCCTGCGAGATCCTCGACACCGACCCGAACACGAATTTGATTCGCTCACCCGTCTGGCCGCCAAGATATGCGGCACGCCCATTGCCTGGGTCGCTCTGCTGGACGGCGAGAGACAGTGGTTCAAATCGAAGATCGGCATCGAAGCGACGCAAACTCCTCGAGAAATTGCCATCTGTTCGCACACCATCCTGGGCAATCAGCCGCTGCTGGTGCCGGACTTGCGTCAGGATCCCCGCTTCTCGAATAACCCGTCTGGTGATTTCGGATCCCAACCTCCGTTTTTATTGTGGTGTACCGCTGGAGATTGAGAAGGGTCTGGGAGTGGGTACGCTTTGTGTTGTTGATCGTCAGCCGCGACAGTTGACTCCTGAACAGCTGGAAGACCTCACGACGCTCGGCCATCAGGTCACCGCCCAACTGAGATTGAGGAAGTCCGTGCACGACCTGGACGGCTATCGCAGCCGTCTGGAGGAGATGGTCGAGCACCGCAGCACCGATGCTCAGGCCGCTCTCAAGCACATTGAAGTGACGTATGACGATACTCTGCAAGCCCTCGGCGCCGCCCTGGATTTGCGGGACAATGAAACCGCTGGACATTCACGCCGCGTGACCCGATATTGTCTCGAAATGGCCCGGCGCATGGATTACAAAGACGCCGATTTGAAGTCACTGGAGCGGGGTTCCTATCTGCACGATATCGGGAAGATCGGCATTCCGGATTCGGTGCTGCTCAAGCCGGGCGCGCTCGACGCACAAGAGCGCAAGGTGATGGAATCGCACGTTGGCATCGGCTACAAACTGGTAAATCACATTTCGTTTCTCTCGGATTCGGCTGAACTGGTGCTTTGTCATCAGGAGCGTTTCGACGGCAGCGGCTACCCGCGCGGATTGAAGGGACCGGAGATCCCGCTCGGCGCCCGCATTTTCAGCGTGGCGGACACCCTGGACGCCATGACATCGGACCGTCCCTACCGTTCCGCTATGCCCTTTGCGGACGCGCGCGCCGAAATCGTCCACGGATCCGGAACCCAGTTTGATCCTGCCGTGGTAGTGGCCTTCCTGGCCACACCCGAGGACACGTGGGAGGACATTCGTCGAGAAGTTTCGTTCCAGTACATCTCGCGGTCCTCCGGCGCCGCAGTCGGCGCGTAAATCTCTCCCTTTGAAATCCATGTGAACAGCGGCATGAAACGGACCGGGGTCGGTCCCGGAGGGACCATTGATAGTAGCTCGCCATTTCAATGGCGGGTGGACTGACGAGAGGATACGCGTGCCGTAGGCACGCCTGAAATGGACTCCGGGCAATCGTGAAGATGTTTCAGCGGTCTCTCCGGTGACGTGGATCTTCTCGTACGTCACCCGGCGCTGAAACGCCGGGCTATTATCAATCGTCCCTACGGGACGTGCCCGGCGTGCCGCTGCCAGCTAATTCACGGTAAAAGTCATGGCGTTCGATGTCTCGCTCGCCGTGCCGCCTCCGCCGTAAATTCCGCCCGTGCCCGCTGTGCCGGGGTTGGTCACGGTGACCGACACCATAGCGGGGGAAGCGACGGCCGCGGCTGGGATCGTGGCGATCAGTTGGCCGGAGGTCATCCGGTTGGTGCTTTGCTGTGCACCGTTCCAATTGATGACCGCGTTCGTGGCAAAATTGCTGCCGTTGACCGTCAACGTAAACTGAGGGTCGCCGGAATTCGCGGTATTGGGTACAAGTTGGGCGACGGCGGGCATGACTCCCGGCTGCGGTGCCATGGCCTTAGGGGCGCTATAACCGCATCCCAGGCATACCAGTGCCAGCAACAATATCGATATAGTTTTCATCTTCTCCTCCTGAATCAAAGTGCTATGGGGAAGTTAGCAAGGGAACAATGGGCGGGTGTCAGGCGGTTGTTACTTTCTTGTAAAGGATATGTCTGCGGGGTTGGGCTATCCGGCATCACGCAACATACTTTGCAAGCTCAACATGACGCCGGTCGTGGAGGCGGATTTTTTTGACTTTGACCACGACCAAAACCTAGTACCATTGCGTCGCTCCTGATCTGGTCGGACTATTTCTCACACCAACGGAGGGCGGTGTCATGCTCAGTTACTCACGCGGTCCCGAGCAAGAGCTGTGGGATTTGACCATCGGGCAGGTTCTCGATCGAACCGTTGAACGCTGCGGCGATAGCCTGGCCCTGGTTTCCTGTCATCAGTCAAAGCGTTACACCTGGCGCGAACTGCGGGATGCGACGGACGCAGTGGCGCGCGGTTTGGCGTCACTCGGAGTACGGAGGGGCGACCGCGTAGGACTGTGGTCCACCAATTGCGCCGAGTGGATGCTGGTGCACCTGGCCTGCGCACGTGTCGGAGCGGCGCTGGTCAATGTAAATCCCGCATATCGCACACATGAGCTGGCCTTCACACTGCAAAAGTCGCGCATGAAGGTCCTGTTTCTTTGGGAACGGGACTGCCAGAGCGGAGTACGCTCAAATCCTCGACGAGGCGACGATCGGGAAAGCAACTGAGTCTGGAAGACGCGATTCTTTTCGGCAGCGATCGCTGGGAGGAGTTGCTGTCCGCATCGGACGAAATCGGCGAGACGGTTGAGCCCGAAGATATCGCTAACATTCAGTACACCTCGGGGACCACCGGGCAGCCCAAAGGTGTGATGCTGACCCATCGAAATAAGGTGAACAATGGGAGATTGCTGGCCCAGGGCATGCGGTTTACGGAGCGTGACCGCATCTGCGTGCCCTTGCCGATGTACCACTGCTTCGGGTGCGTGATCGGAACCATGTCGGCCCTCGCCAGCGGCGCGGCCATCATCATGCCCAACTGGACGTTCTGTCCGCGAGCCACGCTTCAGGCGGTGCAAGCCGAGCGGGCTACGGCGCTTTACGGTGTTCCGGCCATGTTTATCGCCGAGCTGGGACTGCCGGAGTTCAAGTCCTACGACTTGTCCAGCCTGCGCACCGGAATGATGGCGGGCGCTCCCTGTCCAGTAGAAGTGATGAAACGCGTGATGTGCGAAATGGGCTGCGCCGAACTGACCATCGGATACGGGCAAACGGAGAGCACGCCAGTCGTGACCATGTCGACGCCGGACGATCCGGTCGAGATACGGGTATCTACTGTCGGAAAGGCGTTGCCGTGTACGGAGATGAAGATTGCCTCGCTGCTGGATGGAGAAACCGTCCCGACAGGTGAGCAGGGCGAGGTATGCGCTCGCGGTTACATGGTGATGAAAGGATACGACGACGAGCCGGAGGCAACCGCGCGCGCCATTGACGCGGAAGGCTGGCTGCACACCGGAGACATTGGCGTGATGCGGGAAGACGGCTACATTCACCTGACCGGACGCGCCAAGGACATGATCATTCGCGGCGGCGAGAATATTTATCCGCGGGAGATAGAGGAATTCTTGTACGCGCACCCGAAAGTGGCGGAGGTGCAGGTGGTGGGAATTCCCGATGAGTGTCTGGGAGAAGTGGTGGTGGCATGGATCCGGCTAAAGGCAGGGGAGACTTCGACGGAGCAAGACATACGAAAATTTTGCGAAGGCAAGATCGCGTACTTTAAGATTCCGCAGTATGTGCGCTTCGTGGATCAGTTTCCGATGACGGTGACCGGGAAGATTCAGAAGTTTCGTATCCGTGAAATCGAGATCGAAGAGCGTGGCCTGGAAAAAGTGGCGAAGCTGGAGACAGCATAATCCCCTTTTATTAAAGGATTTTTTTCCCAAACGCCGACTGCGCCAGCTCGACCGCCAAATCCGCCGTGCGGTTGTGCTCATCAATCACAGGATTCACTTCGACGATTTCAAGACTCAGCATGCGGCCGTGGTCGGCGATGATTTCCATCGCCAGGTGCGCTTCGCGATAGGTCGCGCCGCCGCGCACTGGAGTGCCCACGCCGGGCGCGTCCTCGGGATCGATCCAGTCCATGTCGAGCGAAACGTGATAGCCGGCGGTGCCCCGTCCAGCCATGCGCAGAGCTTCTTCCATGACGGTGCGCATGCCGCGCTCGTCAATATCGCGCATGGTGAATACGCCGATGCCGGCACGGCGGACGTTTTCTTTTTCAACCGCGTCAATGTCGCGTACGCCTACCAGCACACAGTTCTCCGGCCTTCACCTTGGGCGAGAAATCGAAAATGTCGGCCAGTTCGGGAAGTCCCAGGCCCATGGTCGCAGCCAGAGGCATGCCGTGCACATTCCCGCTAGGCGAACTCTCGGGAGTGTTGATGTCAGTGTGGGCATCAATCCAGATCAACCCAATCTTCTGATTCTGGCGGCGATAGAATTCTGCAACACCGGCCACCGTGCCGGCTGCCACCGAATGGTCTCCGCCCAGGACTAGCGGGATCATGCCGGCCTCTAACGTCTTAATCACCAGTTCGGCATTCTTGGTGCAGGTGGCGGTAATTTCTTTCAAATATTTGGCCGATGGATCGCCCGCACTCTTCTGTTCAGCAATGGCCACAGAAATATTTCCCGCGTCCTCGACGACGTGTCCCAGTTCTTCCAGTCGCGCCTCCAGGCCGGCCACGCGCATTGCGGAAGGCCCCATGTCCACGCCGCGGCGCGATTGTCCGAGGTCAAGAGGGACCCCGATGACGCGAATTTTCTTGGGAGTGATGTTGGAGGATGCGTTTGAAGGAGTCATAGGTGTTAGAGCAGCGATGAAGCCACGCTCACGATCCGGTACGAGGTCCCGGAGGGA
Source organism: Terriglobia bacterium (assembly GCA_963812835.1). Lineage (GTDB taxonomy): Bacteria > Acidobacteriota > Terriglobia > Terriglobales > Acidobacteriaceae > JAIQFF01. The sequence goes on along the minus strand of CAWEWN010000002.1, from coordinate 467,659 downwards.
CCATTGATAGTAGCCCGCCACTTCAGTGGCGGGCAATTTCGGGAATGACGCGCGTGCCGTAGGCACGCCTGAAATAGGCCTCCGACGCAGTTGTCGCGTTTCAGCCGTCCCTACGGGACGGGGAGCTCGCGGGTCGCTCAACCGGCGTTGAAACGCCGGGCTACTATCAGGCGTCCCTACGGGACGCTTTTTTCGCTCACTCCTACTTCCCACTCGGCAAAAATCCTTACGGATACAACCGATTCAACATCCGCGGAAACGGGATCGTCTCCCGCACATGCTCGAGGCCGCAGATCCAGCCCACTACCCGTTCGATTCCCATGCCGAAGCCGCCGTGCGGCACGCTGCCGAATTTGCGCAGGTCAAGGTACCACTTGAACGCTTCTTCGGGAAGGCCATGCTCGTGAATGCGCTGCACCAGCAGATCGTACGAGGCCATGCGCTGCGATCCGCCGATGATCTCTCCATGCCCTTCCGGCGCCAGCACGTCCACGCACAGCGCCAGGTCGGGACGTTGGGGATCGGGCTCCATGTAGAACGCCTTTACCTTCGCGGGATAACGATGGACCATCACCGGCTTCTCGAACTGTGACGAAATGTAGGTCTCATCCGGCGATCCCAGATCGCCGCCCCACTCGAACTTATTTTCCAGAACGCCTTTAGCGTGAGCTTCCTGCAACATTTTGACCGCGTCGTCGTAGGTAATTCGCGGGAACGGAGCTTCAACTTTTTCCAGCTTGGTGACATCGCGTCCGATGACTTGCAGATCGCCGCGCCGCCGCTCCAGGCAGCGCTTCACGATGAAGCTGATCAAGCCCTCAGCGAGATCCATGAGATCGTCGAGTTCGGCATAAGCAACCTCGGGTTCCACCATCCAGAACTCCGTGAGGTGCCGCCGCGTCTTGGATTTCTCCGCCCGGAACGTCGGGCCGAACGAGTACACCTTGCCCAGCGCCATCGCGGTTGCTTCGATATACAGCTGTCCCGACTGGGTGAGAAACGCCTCCTCCTCAAAATAATTGACCGGAAAAAGAGTCGACGTGCCCTCGCACGCGGCAGGAGTAAGAATGGGCGGATCGGTCAGGGTAAACCCGTGCTCATCGAAAAAATCGCGCGCCGCTTTGATGATCTCCGCGCGCACTCGGAGAATTGATGCCTGGCGCTGTGACCGCACCCACAGATGGCGGTGCTCCATCAGGAATTCGACACCGTGCTCCTTCGGCGAAATCGGATAGGGATCGCTCTCCGAAACCCGCTGCAATACCTGAACCCCCGATACGTCGAGCTCAAAGCCGCCCGGGGCGCGCTTGTCGGCGCGGACCTTGCCCTCGACAATCACACTCGATTCCTGGGTCAGGCCCTTTATCGCGTCGAATACTTCGGGAGACACAGCGTTTTTCGGCACCACGCCCTGGATCAATCCAGAGCCGTCGCGAAATTGTGGAAAGAGCAGCTTCCCACTCTCTCGCAGGTTGTAGAGCCAGCCCCGAATGGTGACAGTCTGGCCTTCGTGCTTGCCGATATCAGCGATTGTGGTTACAGGAGATGACATAGATCTTCGAGACCCTTTACCGCCGAGCACGCAGAGAGCGCCGAGAAAGCCTCACACTCCTAAATTCCTATTCTTTCGTATTCCTCTGCGATCTCTGCGTCCTCGGCGGTTAAAGCTTTAGGCCGTTTCCAGTTTGTGAAACGCATCGGTCATCTTTTCCACCGGATTCACCTTGTCGTCCGCTTCAATTTCCAGCAGCAGGGGCGGCGTATTCGGCGCCGACTGCAGCAGCTCCATCGCTGCTTTCCAGTCGATGGTTCCGGCTCCGGGCCATAGATGCGAGTCGCGGTCGCCGACATTGTCGTGGACATGCGTTGAATGAATATAGCGTTTCAGAATTTCGAAAGCCTCAGCCACGTTGCTCATGATGTGGGCATGGCCGAAATCGAAACAAATGCCAACGTCGTCGAAGTGGGTGATCTGGATAAACTCCACCAGCTTGTCCGGTATAGACAGCTCGTTCGGAATGTTCTCCAGCAGGATGCGAACTCCCAACGGCTTGGCGAAGGCGCGCAAGTGTTCGATTGACGTCATGGCTGCTTCGAACTTGCGGTCGTCAAACGACTCATCGCTGGTACCCAGGTGCTGCACCAGGAAGCGGAACGGAATTTGCTCGGCCACTTCGATGGCCCGCTTGATCTCGTCCATGGCCTCGATGCGTTGGGCACGGTCGGTCGCGGCGACGTTCACCGGCGGTGAACCGGTGCGGCCTCCCTCGTAGTCGGCGTACATGGGCGAATGGACGGAGTGCAGGGGCACGCCGCTGTTCTGGAACCAATCCGCAATTTCGCGCACATGCTGCTTGCGGTTGGCATAGTCGAGATGCTGGCGCGCGGCAAAGATTTCGATGGCCTGCGCCCCGCCTCGCACCAGGCCGTCGAGCAGGCCGGGATGCAGCCGCTCTTTTACGTATACGAGAGTGGATATCGCTTTAATCATAGACAGCTCTGGTTCCGTGTGGGGCGGACACTCTTGTCCGCCGCTTTTGACTTGGACTCTACGTATTCAAATTAAGAACTCGTTGGCCGATGAGCAAGACCGACTATGTCTTAACCCGAAAATCAACTTCAAAGGCGGCGGACAAGAGTGTCCGCCCCACATTTTTAGAATCCTATCGCCCTCCCGCCATTGCGTTTGTCGCTGGCGCCGAGTCGGGTTCCCGCGCTTCGGATCCACCATGATGCACTCGCCATCGCTCCAGGACGGTTCGCGCACGCCGTAATCCTCTTCCCCGAACTCAATATGATGGCCCATCCCTTCCAGCGCTTTGACGATTTCGGGAGAAAATCCCTCCTCTAAGTCGGTGGTGTCCGGCAGCCACTGCTGATGAAAACGCGGCGCGTCCACGGCCTCCTGAATGTTCATTCCATAGTCCACCACTCCCATCAGGATGTTGGCAACCGTGGTAATAATTCGCGGGCCGCCGGGAGAGCCCAGCACCAGGAACAGCTTACCGTCTTTCAGCACGATGGTTGGGGCCATGGCAGAGAGCGGACGTTTGCCCGGCCCCACCGCATTCGCCGGGCCCTGGATCAGGCCATACATGTTGGGCGCGCCCGGTTTTGCGGTGAAGTCGTCCATCTCATCGTTCATCAGAAAACCCAGGCCTTCGGCCGTGACCCTGGAGCCGAAATTGTCGTTCAGGGTTGTGGTAGTTGCGACCGCATTCCCTTCCGGATCGACCACGGAGTAATGCGTCGTATGGTTAGTCTCCACCACTGCGCTGGGAAAGTGCGCGGCCGCGTATTGTTCGAGCTGAGTGAAGATAGCGGGACGGACCAATTCCTTGCTGACGCTGGCGTGCGCCGGGTTGATCGATTCCCGCCAGGCCGCGCCATATCGTTTGTCGATCAACTGCGCCACGGGAATTTTGGAGAAATCAGGGTCGCCCATGAACTCGGCCCGATCGAAGAACGCGCGGCGGAAGGCTTCCAGGGTCAGATGCACTGCAGGCGTTGTCCGGCCGCGGAATTTCGCCAGATCGTAGCCTTCAAGAATATTCAGGATCTCGATTAATGCGGTCCCGCCCGACGATGGCGGCGGCGCGCTGATGATGTCGTATCCGCGATACGACCCGCGCATCGCTTCACGCTCTTTTACTTCATACTGCGCCAGGTCCTCAACCGTGATCAGGCCTCCACCCTTCTGCATGGACGCAGCCAGTTCGTGCGCCATCGCTCCATGATAGAAGTCGTCGGGGTTGGCGACGATCCGTTTCAACGTACGCGCCAAGTCTGGCTGCTTCAAGACCTCACCGGCTTTGTAATAGTTACCATCGCGCTGAAAGATGCGTCGCGACTCGGAAAATTGCGACAAAAATTTGTCGTCTTGCAAGTCTTTGGCATCTTCTACGGTCAGAGCAAAACCGTCCTCAGCGAGCTTAAGAGCTGGAGCGATCACTTGCTCGAGCGACAGCTTGCCGTATTTCTTTTCCGCGTAAACCATACCGGCGACCGAGCCCGGCACTCCGATCGCTTTGTAGCCAATCGCGCTGGCGTCTTCTATCACGTTGCCCTGGGCATCCAGATACATATTGGCCCTGGCGGCCGCCGGCGCCTTCTCCCGGTAGTCAATGAAATGCGTCTTGCCATCCGCCAGGCGAATCAGCATGAATCCGCCGCCACCTAAATTTCCATCCTGAGAATGCACCACCGCCAGCGCGAAGCCGACCGCTACGGCCGCATCGACCGCATTGCCGCCCGCCTTCATAATCTGCACTCCGACCCGCGAAGCCGATGCCCGCACACTGGCCACCATGGCCCGCGGCGCCTCGACGGGAACCAGGCGCGCCCCAAAGCTATGCGGGGCGATCGAGACCAAGAGTAAAAGAATGAGTAACTTGCAATGAGACCGCATGGGGTTGGACTGCTAGAGGCTAGCCCACAGGGAGAGCAGGAGTCAAATGGTTGAGAATTTCGAAAGTGGTGCAGTCTGCCAAGAACAACCCCACGTCTTGTCATTCCGAAGCCGGATCTATCGGCGAGGAATCTGCTGGTTGCCGGCAGCGGAACGGCAGATTCCTCGCGCGATAGTGCCGCACTCGGAATGACAAGACTTTGGGAAGTTCGAAATTACAGCGCTACGAGTTCGACTTCAGCGACGGCTATTGCTTCATGCGTCCGTGCCTCCCACCCTTGCGCAAAGTACGCGCAAGGATGAGGCACCCTTTTTCTGGAAGTCTTCACTTTTTGGCCCTGCGGGCTGTAGGTCTCCGGCGTTTGATCTCCCGGGGACTTGCTATTTTGGCCTTCGCCGCCACCATCGTGTAGGACTGTTCGATCAAATCCTTCACCTCACCCCAGGGCAGGACATCCAGGCGCTGCAGCGCCACCCATTTGTAGCGGCCTAGGTAAGGCGCCGGAATTATGTCTTCTTGCTCCACCAACTCTGCAAAAGTTTCCGGGTTGCACTTGAACATCAAGGTTTGAGGCACCGAACTTAGAGACAGCAGGGCAAAGATCTTTCCTCCTACTTTGAAGCAGAGGTCGTCTCCCCATTGCAGGTTTTCGGTCGCGTGTGGGAAGGAAAGGCAGAAGCGGCGGATAGATTCAACGCTCATTCTGGGTTCTGAAAACGAACGAATCGGTGGCACGAACAATCGTCGCCCGCGAAAAAAGGGAAGGGCACGAGTTCACTCGTGCCGCCAAACCGCTAAATCCGCGACGCGCTTTAGCGCCTGAGGTTGGCTGTCGCGCTGAAAAAGCAAACCTCAGGGGCTGAAGCCCGGAGTCTGCGCCGCTTATGGCACGGCTGAAGCCGTGCCCTTCCCCGGATCGCACCGCGTACCGGGCGACTGCACCTTGTCCCGGAGATTCAGCCACTGGATACGCATCGCGAACACATCCGGTCACACCTGCTGCCGCGCCTCGCCCAGGGTCACGCTGACGTCCATCTTCTTTTTGCCGCGATAGATTGTGATCCGGACCGTGTCGCCGGCCCGGTGACTGTTCATGACCTGGCTGAGGTCCTGCTGGTCCTGAATCTCCTGGCCGTCAATGGCAACGATCAGGTCGCCGCCGACCATGATCGGCATGTTGCCGATGTAGGCGCGCTCAGTCCCGCCACGCAAGCCAGCACGCTCCGCGGAGCCACCTGGCGTCACCTGCACGATCAGCAATCCGCTATCGGCCGCGAGTCCCATCTGGTCGGCCAGTCCTGGGGTAATCGGAATTGTACTCACGCCCAGGGCTGGACGCCGCACCCGTCCCAGAGTCATCAAGTCATTGAGCACGGCCTTGGCGGTATTCACAGGGATGGCAAAACCAATGCCCGCGCTCTGCCCTACGCTGGAAGCGATCAGCGTGTTGATGCCGATCACCTCTCCATGCCAATTCAGCAACGGCCCGCCGGAATTTCCAGGGTTGATGGCAGCATCCGTCTGGATAGCTTCGTCGATCTGCAAGCCGTCAGGCTCCCGCACCGGGCGAATGGAACTGATGATGCCGCGGGTCATGGTCCCGGCAAGACCGAAGGGATTACCGATGGCATAGACTTTTTGTCCGACCTGCAAATTACGCGAGTCGCCGAGCACCATGGGAGACAGCCCCGGACCTTTGATCTGAATGACCGCCAGATCGTGAGCGCGGTCAGTCCCCACGACCGTGGCCTTGTACTTCTTCAAGTTGTGCAGCGTCACTTCCACCTGGCGGGCCTCGGCGATCACATGATAGTTGGTCAGCACATGACCTTCTTTGTCGATAATGAAGCCCGAGCCCTGTCCTTCCTGCGGAACGAGTCCGTAGAAGAAATCGAAGGTCACGGCGCGCGAAGTGATGTTCACCACGGAATCGATGTTCTTGCGATAGACCCCGATATTGTTCTGTTCTTCGGCATCGAGGGACTCGCCCGAAGCGGCCTCGGTAATCTCGATCTTGCTAAGGGGGCGGCCAAACCAGTTCACCGAATGCATCGGGCCGGAACGGTAGGTAGTGAAATAGTAGAACGCGCCGGCAAAAATCACGGCCAGCAGAATGGGACGCAGCAGCTTCATAGTTCGGGACCTTCCCTCTGATTCTAAATCCTCCGACTTGCAGGTGTGGGGCGGACACTCTTGTCCGCCGCCTTTGAAGTTGATTTTGGTTCGCGGGCGCTGGTGACGGCCCAGTCGAAGAGCATCCTGAGATCGCTCATGGCACGACGAAAAACAAAGTCAAAAGCGGCAGACAAGAGTGTCCGCCCCACACACGACTATGATTCAGCTTCTTTCTTTAACTCGGCGTAAATCTTCGTCACCTGGCGGGCGGTTTCATCGAGCGAACCCGAGTTGTCGACCACGTAATCGGCGGCTTTGATTTTCTCTTCATCGGAAAGCTGAGCGGCCATGCGGCGAGCGACTTCGCGGCGGGCCGTTTCCTGATCTACGTTCAAGCGCCGGGCCCAACGCTCGACCCGCTGCTCCGGGCGGCAAGTCACGACGATCAGGCGATCGAAACCCTCCGCCATCTTCGCCTCAAGAATGAGCGCGGCCTCGACGATTGCGATGGCATGATGATCGCGCCGTCCTACATCCGCCATCCATTCTTCCTGGCGTCGAATCACAGCGGGATGGACGATCTGATTCAGCTCCTGGACTCGGGAAGGCTTGCCGGCAGCACCGAAGGCGAGTTCCGCCAGCCGACCTCGGTTCACGCTGCCATCAGGGTTGAGGATTCCAGACCCGAAATGCTTAACAACTTCCAGATAGACCGACTCGCCCGGTTCCATGAGTTGATGGGCGATTTCGTCGGCCTGAACGACCTGCGCTCCCAATGCAGCAAACATTTCGCCGACAGCGGACTTGCCTACGGCGATGCCTCCGGTCAATCCGACCTTAAGCACTGCGGGCATGCTCCGGCGCTGGCGCGCGCGAGCCCCTCCGCATCCGGGCCGCTTTGACAGTGTTGGCCATCAGCATGGCGATGGTCAGCGGGCCTACGCCTCCGGGGACGGGCGTGATCGCCCCTGCCACTTCGGCAGCGTTGGGATGCGCGTCCCCCACCAGCGTTGACCCTTTTGTGCGGAAGCTTTCCTCCCGCTTTGCGTTGCCCGCAAACAAGCGGCTAAATTCTGCCTGCTCCGTGACTTTGTTCATGCCCACGTCAATCACGGTGGCCCCGGGCTTCACGAAGTCGCGGGTTATCATTCCGGCGCGGCCGATGGCGGCTACGAGGATATCGGCGCGACGGCACACTCCGGGAAGGTCCCGGGTCTTCGAATGGCAGACGGTCACCGTGGCATTGGCATTGATCAGCAGCATGGCGGTCGGCTTGCCCACAATGTCGCTGCGTCCGACAACTACCGCCTCCTGAGACACAACCGGAATATTGCTGCGCCTGAGGATCTCCATGATGCCGGCCGGCGTGCACGGCACCAGGCCGGGGCGCTGAGTGGAGAGGAAGCCTACGTTGACCGGATGGAAGCCGTCCACGTCTTTGGCCGGATCGACGGCCATGAGGATCGTCTTGGAGTCAACCTGCGGCGGTAAGGGCAACTGCACCAGGATTCCGTCAATTTCGTCACGCCGGTTCAGGTCGAGGACAAGATCGAGCAACTCCTGGGTGGAAATCGTGTCCGGCGGGGTCAGCTGTTCGCTGTAGATGCCAACCTCCCCGCAACTTTTGACTTTCCCGCGGACATAGATTTCAGAGGCCGGGTTGTGGCCGACCAGGACGACGGCGAGGCCGGGACGCAGGCCCGCCGCTGTCATGTCCTTTACCTCTGCGGCAACCTCCGCTCGAATTTCCCCGGCAATCTTGTTGCCGTCCAGAATCGTGGCAGCCATGGAACCTTCGCCCTCCGTCAGGAAATCGAGTTTATCGTAAACTATCCTGGCCAAAAGAGCTTAACCGCAAAGGACGCAAAGGAAACCGCGAAGGTCGCCAAGAAAAAGCCAACAGGTTCCTTCGCGATCTTTGCGGTTTTCTTTGCGTCCTTTGCGGTCAGCTTTTTTGCACTGCCTCGAAAAGGCGTAAAATCCCTGCATGATTTCCCAAGACTTGCTCGATATCCTGGTGTGCCCAGTCTGCAAGAAGTCGCTGGCGTTGAAAGATGAAGGAAAAAATCTGAAGTGCGCCGAGTGCCGCCGCGTTTACCCCGTTCGGGACGGAATTCCTATCATGCTGGTGGATGAAGCCGTCATCGACCCTTCCTGAGCCGAATCATCCCAGTCAAGTCCTGAGCCATATTCTGTCACTGTTGCTCGTCCCACAACGACACAACGTGTCAAGATCGAGAATTCCCAATATGGCACGTTCGTGCCAGAAAAGGCTTTTTCGCCGGCATCGTCAAAAGATTTAGCTGCCTTGCAACTTACCGTTTCGAAAGGGGTTTAAGAAAGTAAGGCGCGGCGCCTTACGTATATGGGGAAAAGGCGCTGAGTGCGGCACGAAAATTGCATGCAACGTTCGTGGCAGTCAATGAGTCTAATAGGGCAGGGAAATAGAGGTCGGAGGTGATAACGACCATGAAAGAACGATTCTCCAGTACCGAACTTACGGCTCTGCGAAACGATCTTCTGCAGGGAGGCTTGATCGATTCGCGGGAGGCCGCTGAACTCTTGCAAGTTTTCCTCATGGGCCGTGGCTACGGGGTATCGCCTCAAGCAGCCATGGACGCCGTGGGCCGGGTTGAGATGTCAGGCTGCTCCATGCCGGTGCTGCAGAAAGAACTGGAGAGCCTTGCTCTGGTGATGTAAGGCGGTGACAGAGACAATGTAAGAAATCTGCGGGGACCTCAGAACCAAGCCGTATCCCGCGAGGTGAGTAACAAGAATTAGCCGGGCAAACCTGCCCGGCATTTTTGTCTTTAGGAAGCTTTTAGCTCTTAGCCTTTAGCTCTTAGCTTGAACCCAAAGCCACATCTGAATGCAGAAATCATGGGACTGAGCTAAGAGCCAAAAGCTAATAGCTAAAAGCTTTCTTCACTCGTACCTCAAACTCTCCACCGGATCCAACTTTGCCGCCCTTGTCGCCGGGACTGTTCCGAAGATCACGCCTACGAATGACGACACCAGGATGGCCACGATCGCGGACAGTCCTGAAATCGGGATGCGGTATTCCGTGAGGAAGCGCACTGAGTAGGGAATTGCCAGGCCGATCACTACACCGATCAGGCCTCCGACCAGTGAGATGGTCATGGCTTCTGCCAAAAATTGGAAGCGGATTTCACGGTTGGTGGCGCCCAACGCTTTGCGGATTCCAATTTCGCGGATGCGTGAGCTGACTGTCGCCAGCATGATGTTCATGATTCCGATTCCGCTGACCAGCAGGACCACCGCCGCCACCAGCAACAGCACAAGCGTCAAGGCATTGGCGGTCTTCTCGGCCAGCTGAACCAGTTGAGTGAGATTCATGACCTGGTAGACCGACTCGGCGCGGTGCCGGCCCTTGATGACTCGCCGGATCTGTTCCGTCGCCGGCTGCACCATCGAAGGATCGGCGGTGGAGAAATAAATCTGTTTGACGTTTGGAGTGTCGGTGAAATATCGGCTGACCGTGTACGGGATCAGCATGGTGTAGTCAACCACTTCGGTCTGTCCGAAGGTGTCGACGCGCTCGCGGAACGTGCCTACGATGGTGAACGGCAGGCCGCTCAGTTTAATAATTTTGCCGATGGCTTCTTCCTGCGATCCGTAAAGCTCCTCGGCCATTTTCTGGGTGATTACTCCGACCTTGTTGTGTTCCTGCGAGTCCTTGGAGTCAAAGAACCTGCCGGTGATCACGACCAGGTTGCGCACGATTCTGTAATCGGGAAAAACGCCGAGCACGGAAATGTCGCGCTCCTTGCCTCCGCCCACAGGAATACGTTCGCCCAGCGGGACCACGGGCGACGCTGCGACGATGCCGGGCACCTCTTCCATGGCGGCATTCATGTCGTCAATGGTGAGCGGGTCGGGGGTGACATTGGCAATGCGCTGCCCACCGCTCTGGTATTCGGCCTCGATCTGATTTGTGCCGATGGACTGAATCTGGCTCAGCACGTACTGCTTGCCGGTCATGCCAATGGTTACCACGAGGATCAGGGAAGCGGTGCCGATGACCATTCCCAGCGCGGTCAGCGCGAAACGCACCTTGTTGCTGCAGAAAGTCTCGTAGGCGAAACTCAGGACCTCGCCGTACACCATCTTGGGGTGACGTCGTTCCAGCGCGGTAGTCGTGGCAGTCGCCATTCGTCTTGAGATTAGATGCTAGCCGCAATAGCCAGGAGGCGGCAAATCCGGGTCAAACCTGCACTCGCCGCCCGAAGCCTTCGAAGGAGGAAAGTTAGCAATCAGGCGGCCGCAGAGCGGCGAAAAGAACAAAGCCCAGGGCCTAAGCCCTGGGCGGCATTGCGTAGGCTGAACAGTTTAATGGAGGGTCACCGGCAAATCTGGGGGCCCCTTATTGCGTGACGGTCTTTACCAAGTCGCCGGTCTTGAAACCGCTTCCTGTCACTACAGTTGCGACCGCCGAAATGTCGTCGACATCGGTGACGCGAACGATGCCAACTTGACTGGCCAGACGACGGATCACTTTCCCGGTTGACGGGTCCTTGATCTCCTTGGACACGCGCTCGACCGCCAACTGGTCGCCCACTTTCACGCCGGCTTTCGAACCGACGTTAAGGACGATCTGTCCCGAATCCACCGCGGCGATGAGCCCCTCAACCGAGATGGTGCGGGTCACTAGTTTGTCCTTGTCGGCGATCACCTCGGTGCTGGTCTGCTGCACCGCGGCCTTTACGGCTTCCCCGAGGATGGTGTTTTGAAAATCACTGCTGGTGAAATCGGCATTGCCGGCCCCGAATCCCTTTGAGCCCGCCCCAACACCCAACAGAGTTGTGCTCTCCCGAGATGATTCGCCTTTGCCTTCCGCCACTCCGACAATCTCACCGGTGTCGACATCCACCAGGCGCGCCGTAATGGCCACAATGGCCTTGGACTTCTTCTTTCCTACGTTACCCAATCCAAAAGGCACAAAGCCGCCGGCTGCTCCACCGATGTTGGTACTTTTCGTCTCGTTGCCGAATTGCGTGATGCTTCCAACGATGATGGCGTCCACGCCCAGAAGTTTTCCCAGCTTGGCTGCCGAGGTGGGATTGGCGCGATCGCTATTGGAAAAGTTCTGCTCCTGCATGATCTTGTCCAGGGCCTTGCGCTCAATCACCGAATAGCTGCCGTCTTTCACCAGAAAGGTCACCAACAGGTCGGTGATTCCTTTACCCACGTCAACGTCCTGGCCAAAGAGGGCTGATATGCCGCTGTGCACCGTAGCGTAGTCGAAATCGATGACCGCCACGCGCTTCTTTCGCGGGGGTGCGGCCGGTGGTGCCGGGGGGGCTTGTAAGGCGACTGGCGCAGGGTCCGGCGCCGGTGCCGGTGCGGGCGCTGGAGCAGGCGGCGGCGCGGCCGCAGCTTTTGGTTTCTTCTGGGCAATGCCCAGGCCGGTCAAGAGAATAAACAATAGCGCCGCAAACCCAATTGTCCTTCGCATAGCGATTTTCCCCCGAACAAAATCAAGACGAGACTACAGTCCAATCGACAAGGCTATCCTGGGTACAGCCCTTGACAACCCAGCCAGTATGACATTGTGCAAGAATGGGGAGGTCTTCGCAAGCCATAAACACTATGAAAAAACTACGGGTTGGCATCCTTTTTGGGGGGCGGAGCGGAGAGCACGAGGTCTCGTTGCTCTCGGCCGCATCCGTCGTTAGTGCCATTGACAAGAGCAAGTTTGAAGTCGTACCCATCGGCATCACGAAGGAAGGCCGCTGGCTGACTGCGGGCGATGCGGAACTATTGCTGCAGGGAAAAGCGGCGCCTGCCCAGTCCCATCTGAGGGCCGGAGACCCCGATGCCACGCCGGGGGCCGCGGTCCTCGCCACCGGCCAGGCCGTCGTCGTTCCCCCTGAACCACAGCGCCCAGGCGGATCTCTCGCGGCCTTTCAGTCCGAATCCCTCACCCGCCGCGCCAGCGACCGTGCAATTAACGTGGACATCATCTTCCCGGTTCTCCACGGGACCTTCGGCGAAGACGGAACCATTCAGGGATTGTTCGAGCTCGCAGATATTGCCTATGTTGGTGCGGGCGTCCTCGGTTCCGCCGCCGGTATGGACAAGGACGTCATGAAGTCACTGTTCAGGGCCGCCGGACTGCCCATCGTGAAACACGTTACGGTGCTGCGCAGCGACTGGGAGAGCGCGCCGAAAAAAGTCCAGAAGCTGGTTGAAAGCAAACTGAAGTACCCCGTATTCGTGAAGCCCGCGAACCTGGGATCGTCGGTAGGAATTTCCAAGGCGCGGGAACGCAAAGAGCTTGCTCCCGCGATGGAAGAAGCCGCCAAGTTTGATCGCAAGATTGTGATCGAGGAAGGAGTAGGCGGCAAAAAACACAAGGCCCGCGAAATCGAATGCTCAGTGCTGGGCAACGACAAGCCGGCAGCTTCAGTGGCCGGTGAAATTGTTCCGGGAAAAGAGTTCTACGACTACACTGCCAAGTATCTCGACGAAGGCTCTCAGTTGATCATCCCAGCCAAGCTAAGCAAAGCCGAAAGCAAAAAGATCCAGCAGCTGGCCATCAGCGCCTTCAAGGCAGTGGATTGCTCCGGCCTGGCGAGAGTGGATTTTCTGATGGACCCAAAAAACCGCAAGATCTATCTCAATGAGATCAACACCATGCCAGGATTCACGGCGATCAGCATGTACCCCAAGCTGTGGGCAGCATCGGGCCTGGCCTATCCGGACTTGATCGAGCAACTGATTCGGCTGGGTCAGGAACGCCACGAAGAGAAGAAGAGAAACCAGTACAGCAAGTAAGCATAAGCGGCAGAGGCCGGGTGGGATTGGCCCGTGTGGGGCGGACACTCTTGTCCGCCGCCTTTGGTGTTGATCTTGGTTTGGAGCTTGCCAGTTGGAAGGCAAGAGTTCCGGTCTGCAAGAGTCAAAGTCAAAGGCGGCGGACAAGAGTGTCGCCCCACACGTTCGCATGTTGGATGGCAGACCTAAAGGGTGCGCTTAAACAAAGGTGTCGCGATACTCAGTGCAACTATTGCGAAGATCGAAAGGTAAATAATGTCCGGCACGATGGCGGACAGCCCAGCTTCTTTCAAAAGCAGCGTTTTAAAACCGTGGACCGCAAAAGTGAACGGATCAATCTTGGCGATGCCGCGCAGCCACCACGGAAATGCCTGGATGGGATAGACCGCGCCGCTGGGAAAAAACAACAGCGTATTCAGGATGCCGAAAATTGCTCTCGGCACCAGCGGATCGTCGACGCGGACGACCAGCAGAAACATCATCGTATTCAAAGCCGCCGCCGTCAGCATGATCATCAGAAGCAAGCCCAGCGCGGTAGAGAAGCTGAACAGTGTGCCTACACCAGCCAGCAAACATCCGACGACGGTGATGACCACTCCCACCATGATCGCTTTCACCACGCTGGCCGCATTTAGCCCCAGAACAAGTTCAGCCTTGGTGATGGGCGTCACCAGGTAGCCTTCGTGCACTCCGCGGGCCTTATCGTCGATGTAGAGCATGCCGCCGCCGATCATCACCGACATGAAGATGGCCAGCGTGATCGAGCCGGGCAAGAGAAATTTCATGTACTCGATATAAGGATAGAGCTCAACAATCTGGAGCACAGTTTTTTGTAATAGACGCGGCTCGACGGTAGGATTGTTCAGCGCGTTCGTAATCTGACTGAGTTCATCCTCCAGCGCCGCGCTCATGAAGTTGTCGCTGTTATCTACTACCAGACCGATTTGCGGCTGGTCCTGCTCGTAGACCTTCCGCGAATACTGCGGAGGAATAATGACTGCGCCTTCCAGCTTTCCGTTGCGCACATCTTCCATCGCCTTTTTGGGATCGGTGTAATAGATCGGCTCGAAGGTACGCATGTTGGCGCGGACCGAGTCAAACGCTTCACGAATTTTCAGCGCCTGGGTCCCGCCATCCTGATCGACCAGGCCCAAACGCGCATCGCGGATCTTCCCGCCGAAGGCATTTCCCAGCACGATGAGTTGCACTAGGGGAAAGACCATCGAAACAAACATCAATGCTGGAGAGCGAAAAAATTTCCGCATCTCGCGTTCGACAATTGCCAACATCCGGTTCATGGCTGCATTCCTGGTCTCGGGCGGCATGACGAAGCCGTGCGCTTTTACCAGTTCGTCGCGCAACTGCCGTCCCGTGTAATGGACGAAAACATCGTCCAGGCTGGTGTTCTGCACGGAGAGCGATTTCACCGTGACTGCGGCATGCACCGCGGTTTCTACCAACTCGGTGGTGGTCCGCGATCCGTCGCCGGTCAGCACGCGATACATGCCCGCACCCTCATGCTGCACTGACGTGACGCCATTCAGTTCGTGCAAAGTCTTCTCCCAATCCGCTGGAGCGTTTTCGAACTGCGCCTCAATCACGTTGGAGCCCGGCACACTGGCTTTGAGCGCGGGCGGCGTGTCGAGCGCGACCAGCTTGCCATGGTCCACGATGGCGATCCGGTCGCACAGTCGATCGGCCTCGTCCATGTAATGCGTCGTGATAAGGATGGTGAGCTGGCGGTGGGATTTGATGTTGGTGAGCATCTCCCACACCGCCACGCGGGAGACGGGATCGAAGCCGGTTGTCGGTTCATCCAGAAAAAATATTCGCGGACTGTGCACCAGGCCGCGGGCGATTTCCAATCGCCGCCGCATACCGCCGGAAAGCGTCTTGGTTTGCGCCCCGCGCCACTTGGTCAGGTCCACGAGTTCCAGCAGCTCGTCGATTGCCGCTTTTCGTTTTTGCGCCGGCACATCGTAGAGCTTGGCGTAGATGTTGAGGTTTTCTTCAATGGTGAGGTCAAGGTCGCTGGTCAACGCCTGAGGAATTACGCCGATGGTGCGGCGCACGCCATCTGGGTCTTTGCTGACGTCGTGTCCGCCAACGCGGGCTGATCCAGCGGTGATCGGGATGAGCGTAGTCATCATGCGGATCAGCGTGGATTTCCCCGCCCCGTTCGGACCGAGCAGCCCGAAGATTTCTTCTTCCTTCACATTGAAGGTGACGTCATCGACGGCGGTGAAGTCGCCATACTTCTTAACGATATGGTCCACTTCGATGGCGTTGCCCGGATCGATCGGCTTGGCACGTCCACCGATGGCCGGCTCGCCTGCGCCAGATGCCCCGTTCGGTTTGAAGTCAGCAACCATGATTTGCACTCACTGCTGTTTGTCCACACCCGCGCCAGCGTTAGAGGCCGTCGCCTTGAGTTGGTCTGGCGAAACCAGGACCTCGGCCGTCATGCCGGGCACGTAAGCGTCCTTGGGATTGTCCAGCCGGACTTTGAGCACGATGGTTCGGATGTCGCGCTTGCGCCGGCTTACATCGCGCTGGGTCGCGAAATCTGCTTCCGGAGCTTTGAAGAAAACTTTGCCGGAAGTGACGGTCCCGCCAGGCAAGCGAATGCGCAGCGTGTCACCCAGGCCGATATGGTCAGACTCAGTTTCAGGAATCGCCGCGCGCACCCATGTGTCGCTCAGATCGACTACTGTGATAATCGGCTGGCCCGCGATGAGGACTTCCCCTTCGCGCGCGGCGCGCACCGAAACGGTTCCATTCACGGGCGAGTAAATTTTGGTGTAGCCGAGACGAACTTCAGCTTCCTTGAGCTGTGCCTCGGCGTTGGCCAGCTGTCCGCGAGTGGATTGCACCGTGCTCGCAGCCGCATGGGCCTGGTTGACGTTGGCAAGCGCGCGTATTCAGGTCGGCCGCGGCCGCGCTGACCTGGTCTTTCAGAGACTGAACTGTCGCCGCCTGCGCCTTCAGATTGCTTTCCGCCTGAACCCGCTCCTGATCGGAAGCCACGCCCTGCTTCGCCAGCTCAATCATGCGGCGGCTGTCGCTCTCGGTACGTTGCAGCATGGCTTCCGCCTGCAACAACTGGGCGCGAGCGGATTCGAGTCTCGACTGCGTGTTCACCACATTGCTGGATGTTGACCCGTGAGTTGCCGCACTGGTGGCCTGCGTGGCCGAGACCTGTGAACGCAGGCTGTCGATCATGGCTGCGGCGGCGCGGGCTTCGGCTTCAAGTTCCGAGGGATCGAGTATCGCGATCAGGTCTCCCTGTTTGACCTGCGTGCCTTCGTCCACTAACAGCTTGGCAATCCGTCCCTGCATCTGAGGGCTGACGATGATCTGGTTGGCATCCACGGTGCCGATCAGGACCAGGTCGCTGGAGCGCGGCGTCGAAATAAAATAGTAGGCCGTTGACGCGGCCAGGATGATCGCGAGCACGATAAGAAATTTATTGCGCGGGTTCACTTTCGCTCTCCTTTGGCATTCGCTCGCTGAGTGAACAGTGCCGCCGAGATGAAATCCAGCACCGAGGCCCGGCGGGCGGCGACCAACTCCGGCGCCAGGGGGTCGATCCCTCTGACCATGCGCATAACCGGCGCGTTGATGAAATGAAACACGATGATCGAAATCATGGAAGGAACAAAGTGCTCGGGATCCACAGGACGGAAATCGCCCGAAGCCTGGCCTTCCCCGATTACGGATGCCACTTTGCCAAACAACGGAAGAAAGTATTGCTTTGCAATGCGCTGCAGATGCGGCGCTTTGCCACGGGCCGCGCGCATCATTTCGCCCTGCGTGATCCTGGGGTAAAGGGGATGACCGGCGATGTAGTCGAAGTGCGCGCCCACGTAGGCCAGCAATTTCTCCCGCGGCGGCAGGTCGCTCGAGAGCGCCTCGTTAATGCTTTCTGTCAGACCGCTAAAGACGAGATCGAGGACGGCGCCGTAAAGCGTTTCTTTGTCCTTGAAGTAGTAATACAGCAGTGCCTTGTTGACTCCGGCAGCGCGCGCGATGGCATCGGTGCGCGCACCAGCTACGCCTTCACGGGAGAATTCACGGACCGCTGCCTGCAGGATGGCGGCCCGGCTTTCCTCGGGGCGTCCACGTGAGCCCAGGCGCGGTTTGGTGAGTGTGGCTTTCATATCGCCTCGTATTAATTAACCAGTTAGTTAGATCATACAGGAGCGGCAGGAGATGCACAATACATTTTTGCGCCCGTAACAAATACAATCGAAGAGCTTTAGATCGCCCGAGGAGGATCATGAAATACCGGAAACTAGGCCGCACCGGTTTTGAAGTCAGCGAGATGGCGCACGGACTGTGGGGAATGAGCGGATGGAGCGGCTCGGACGACCGCGAGTCACTGGACGCTTTGCAGCTGGCGACTGATCTGGGCTGCAACTTTTTCGACACCGCCTGGGCCTACGGCGAAGGTAAGAGCGATGGCCTGCTGGGCCAGATTCTGTCGAAGAATTCGAACAAGCGTTTGTATGCGGCCTCAAAAATTCCACCCATGAACGGCAAATGGCCGGCACTGTCCTCGTACAAGTATCAGGATGTTTTTCCGGCGGACCACGTTTTCAAGCACGCCGATATGATCCGGAAAAAGCTCCAGACTGACTCGATTGATCTGTTGCAATTTCATGTTTGGGACGACAGTTGGACTGACGAGCCGGAGTTTCGCAGCACGGTCGAGAAACTCAAGCGCGATGGAATCATCCGTCACTTCGGTCTCAGCCTCAATCGCTGGGAACCTGAGAATGGCCTGAAGGCTTTGCGCACCGGCCTTGTGGACGCGGTACAGGTGATCCATAACATTTTCGATCAGGCGCCCGAGGACAAACTTTTCCCGGTTTGTGAGGAGCTTAATATCGGCGTAATCGCACGGGTGCCTCTCGATGAAGGCAGCCTGGGCGGGAAAATGACGCTGGAAACGAAGTTCCCTCAGGGCGACTGGCGGGCCATGTACTTCGGCCCGAAAAATCTTCCTCCGACGATCGAGAGAGTTGAGAAGTTAAAGCCAGTCCTGCCGGCAGGGCTCACACTCCCGCAGATGGCGCTACGCTACATTCTTTCTTTCCCCGCGGTTAGCACGATCATCGTTGGGATGAGGAAGCCTGAGCATGTGCGGCAGAATATTGCAGCCAGCGATGCGGGCGGGCTGGATGCGGGCTTGCTTCGCACGTTAAAGAGGCATCGCTGGGACCGAAAGCCCGAGCCCTGGGCGGATTAGTTGAAGTGTTTCTGGTAGGTACATAAATGTCAGGAAGTGGGGTTTGTAGTCGCGCTGCAGATGGGGGAAGCTGGCGACGATAAAAAGCCTTCGGCACAAACCACGTGGGGACAGTCGAGGGCGGCTGCCTCCACCTGGCCTGTGGCAAGCCCGCGCACTTGCAAATTCGCGGCGGCTACCGTAACTTGAGCGGGCAATCTGACAAATCAATTCCCGGCTGTGATTGTTGAGGCTGCTGGCGGGTTTGCACGGATTGGTCCTCGAGGAGAACGATGGAAATCAACGTCCGTAAACTTTCAGATGTTCAGGTCGTACAGATTCGCGGCGCTTTACGACTGGGCACCGGGGTGGACAACTTTCGACAGACGATAGATGACGCGTTGACTGCCGGGGACACGCGGCTGGTCATCAACTTCGCCGAAGTGCCGATGATTGATTCGAGCGGAATCGGGATCCTGGTGAAGGCGATGGCTTCGGCGAAGCAGCGCGGCGGCGGGGTGAAGCTGGTGACCCCGTCCAAGTTTGTGGTGCAGACTTTGAAGCTGATTGGCGTGTTAAATCTGTTTCAGATTTTCGAGGATGAGAATACTGCGGTGCAATCGTTCGCTGCCCAGTGATTCCGGCTTCTGTGTGGTCGCGGGCGACTTGCCCGCGAAGATGGCAAAGTCAAAAGCCGCGCGCGGGTCGCCCGCGACCACTCAACAACCCGACCACACATTCGAATCAAGCTAGTGCAGATGGATGCTGAAGGTGTTGAAGATATCCAAGAGGTAGATCGCACTTCCCAACGACAGAAGCGCCAGGGTAAAGGCCGCCAGGCGTGAGCTGAAAATGCTCCGGCGTGGCGGGGTTTGTTGATCCAGGGCAGCCCGGTATTTGTCGATCCACTCCTGGTCCTTGCTGACTTGTCCGAAAGATGACTGGATCGAGTCCTGAAGCCGTCGCTGATCATCTCCTTCGAGTCCCACAAAACGAAAAGGCTGCTGGTTCAAGGAAACCGGATTCAGCATTTCCGCGGTGCCAAGCACGGGCCCGGTCGGAGTCACAAACATCAGCTTCACGCGGGACTGCCGCACTACCGGTTTGGGCAGGGAAAGAACGCCGCCGGTGAGCGAGATCACTTCCAGTTGTCCCTGGGTGCGATGGCCGTCGTCGAACCGAAGAACCGCCGGAGTGATGTCAGGTAAATTCAGCCGTGGAGCGCGCCGATTGGGAAGACTAGCGTTGGGTTGGGGGAGGGCGTTCACAGGATGAGTATCCTCTTTGTTTCTTCTAATGTGGAGATCACGGAAGGACATGGGAGGTCTCATTACTTTGGGACGTGCGGGGAAATCGGGCGCCGGGCGTCGGACCTCAGCTTGAATATCCCCTTGTGGCGTCATCCTGAGCTTGCGAAGAGCCTGCCCTGAGCGAGTCGAAGAGATCTGGCGCGTAGCGGATATGTACTCTCACTTCGATGGCGGTTCGCGCGAGATCCTTCAGGACTAAAGTCCTTCAGGATGACGCCGGGTCGGTGGTGGCGGTAGGGGTCCTTCGACTGCGTAGCTGCTTCGCGAAGCGAAGCAGCCACTTCGCTCAGGATGACAAGTTCACAGCGACGCTCGGGATGACAGGGTCATAGTGCCGTTGCCGCTTTCTTTCGAATCAGGACGAAGCCTGATGCACCTGCTTCTTTTTCAACGTCGGCCAGGCGTGCCCGCCCGTCTTCCTTGTTTCCGTGTTGCATCTCGGCCTTGCCCAGGGCCAGGCGGGCCTCATAGAGCGGACCACGAATGCCTTTCTTTTCCGCTTCCTGAATGACGGCCTTCAGAGACGCGGTCGCAGCCTGAAAATCCGCCGGCTTCCCGGACGCCGCCAATACTTCGGCGGCGGCGATTTCGAATTGCAGTCGCAGAAGGCGCTGCTGGGTCTTCGCCGCCAGCGGTTTGCCCAGGGCGATTTCGCTCCCGGCTGGTTTCAATTTTCCTTGCGCGAGCAGAGCCTGCGCGAGAACGGCATGCGCCGAAATCTGTAATTCAGAGATTTTGGCGGCGCGAAATTCTTCCAGCGCTTTGCGCGCCAGCACCTCGGCTTCCGATGGACGCTCTTCCTCGATAGATAAGCTGGCCAGCAAGAGAGAGAATTCAGCCGCGCCGCTTTTCTCGCCGATTTCGTTCCGCAGATTGATGGCTTCCAGATAATTCTTGCGGGCGGCGGCCAGATCTCCCTGCTGCATCGCGAGCGATCCCAGGTTCCCCAGCGCGACCGCGGATTCGTGCTTCTCTCCGGTTTCCCGGCTGATCGCCAGCGACTCTTCGTAGCTCTTCTTCGCATTCGCGAAGTCGCCGGAGGCGGAGTAAACGTCGCCCATCCCGACCAGGGGGTAGGCAGCCTTGCTGTTCTCGCCGTTCTTGCGGAAAGTTTCCAGGGACTCCTGGTAGGCGCTGCTTGCACCGGCAATCTCTCCCGAAGCCATGCGCGTATCGCCTATGTTGGTAAGCGCGGTGGCTATGCCATCATGCGAGCCCATGGTGCGCCAGATATCGAGCGCGGCCTGGAAGTTCTTCTCAGCGCCGGAGAGGTCGCCCGCCTGCACCATGCTGGGCCGCGAGGTTATTCAGGGTTTGGGCGATACCGGTTTGGTCGTCAACCTCGCGGTAAAGCGCGAGGGCCTCTTCGGACATTTTGCGGGACGTCACCAGGTCGCCCTGATCGCTGATGACGCTGGCGGCGTTGTCCGTGGCGGCTGCGACTCCTGCGGTGCTGCCGATGGACCGATAAATAGACGCAGCCTGACCGTACAGCTTCCGGGCGCCATCCAGGTCGCCCTGGTCGTACAGCACATTCGCGATGGTGTTGATGGAGGCGGCCTCCCCGGCACGGTCGCCAATGGCGGCTGACAGGTCACGTGCCTGCTGGCAAAACGCCATCGCCCCCTTCGGATCGCCCAGGTTGCGCAGCGCGGCGCAGCGGAACTGCAGCGCCTTTCCGATCAGGTAGCGCGCGCCCTGCGACTTGGCTTTTTCTTCCAGGGCGGTCGTCAGGCTGATGGTGCGCTTGTAATCTGACACCTCGTTGGCTGCCATCACTTCATCCACGTCAATGCGCAGGTCATCCCCCTGTGGCGAAGGCAGCCGCCTCAACTCGGCCAGGGTGGCGAGCGCGTCAGGGACCTTGCTCGCTGCAATCTGGGCATTGGCCAGACGCAGCCCGTAGTCGAGGTTGTCCCTGGAACCGTCATACAGCGAGCGGTAGGTTTCGATTGCCTTTTCCCATTGATGGGAGGCTTCGTAGTATTGTCCCTGGACTCGCAGCTGCTCCTCGTGGCGCAGGCCGGAGGAGAATTCAACCGCCTTCTGTGCCGCGGCAACTGCTTTCTGATCGTAGCCCAGGGCCTTCCAGGCTGAGGCCAAGTAGGCGTAGGACATGGCATGGCGCGGGTCTGCTGCCACCGCTTTCTGCAAGAGATCGCGGGCCGCCAGAGGCTCGAAGTTGCGCAGCTTCTGCAGGCCTTCGGAGTAGAAGCGCGCCGCTTCCACATTGGAAGGCAGTTCGGCCCTGACTGCCACCTCCTCGGCGGCAGGGGTCGGCGCAACTCCCAGCTTGCCGCGCAACTCCGAGCCAGCCAGCGTGACCAGATCGTCGAGGTGCGCCTCGCTGCCGCGCCGGGTCACGGTGGAAACTGTCTGGCCTGTCTTCGCATCCTGCAGCCGTAGATCGACGCGGATATCCGAGCCGTCTCCCAAGTCGAGGTACGAACCGAGAACGACAAATTCACTGCCCAGATTTTTTCGGACACGGGCGAGCGTGTCCGGCGCCAGGCTGTCGGTTTCAGGCAGGGAGAGATCGTTCTTTACCCGGGCCACATTTTCTCCCGAGATGGTTAGCAGTTTCTCGCCCGCAGCCAGTTCGGCGGTGAGCATTTCGGAAAGCGCGGTGGAAAGCCAGGCGGTATCTGGGCGTCCGGAGAGGTTCTTAAGCCCCAGGATGGCCACGCTGCGCCGCGAGGGTTTCGTGCGGACTACGCTGACCTGAATCCCCGGCGGATGCTTGCGCAGAAGATAGGCCGCCGCAATGAACAGGACAATCAGCACCGGCGCTGCCCAGAGGAGTAGCCGTTGTCGTACGCGCCGTGACAGGCGGGTCTGAGGCGAAATCCCGGCGGTCAGCCGTTCCAGATCGTGTTCCAGTTCGCTGACGGTCTGATAACGATCTGCGCGGTTCTTTCGCAACGCCTTCCAGATGACACTTTCCAGCCCTTCCGATATCCGCGGATTTATCCTTCTGGGCAGATCCGGTTCCTGGTTGAAGATGGCGTTGATCAGCATGGGGCCGTGCGTTTCCGGGAAGGGGCGCTTGCCGGTGGCGAGTTCGTACAGCACGGCGCCGAGGGCCCAGATGTCCGTACGGCGATCGGCTGGTTCGCCGCGGAGTTGCTCCGGAGCCATGTAAGGCAGGGTGCCGGTGATCTGCTGCGAACTGGTAAGGCTTGCGGTGACAGCCAGGTCGCCTTCGGGGTGGACGAACTGTGCCAGTCCAAAATCGAGGATCTTGAGACGCCCGTCGGTGGTCAGGCGAAGATTGGCTGGTTTCAGGTCGCGATGGATGATGCCCTGCGCGTGAGCGGCGCCCAGCCCTTGCGCAAGTTGCAGACCCAGGCGCACCACTTCCTTCGAGCGCAAAGGGCCCGACGCCAGCTTCTTGTCCAGCGTGTCGCCTGCGATGAACTCCGTGACCAGGAAGTCGATTTCGTCGGCGGTATCAAAATCGTGGATGGTAGCGATGTTGGGGTGGTTGAGCTTGGCCAGGGAGAGGGCTTCCTGGCGAAATCGCTTGCGGGCAGCGTCGTCGGCCAGGGTGCCGGGGGGCAGGACCTTTATGGCAACCTGGCGTTCCAGTTGCTTGTCATGCGCAAGAAATACGACTCCCATCCCTCCCGCGCCGATCTTTTTCTCGATGCGGTAGCGACTGAGATTTTTCCCGAGCAAGTCCCCGGACACACCGGGATGTTAAGCCCATCCGGGAAGAGGGTCAATGATGCTTGTGTGGTCGCGGGCGACTCGCCCGCGTGGGTAAAGTCAAAAGCCTTGGGCGAGTCGCCCGCGACCACACAAGCACGGGGTTACCTTTGCAGATAATATTCGCTCTGCAAATCTGTGGCAGCATGAACGCATGCTTGAAAAACCGGAGTTGATTGCCCGACTTCAGGTCGGCCTGGCTGCTTCCGCGGAATGCTCGGTTTGCCATGAAGTCTTCGTTGTCAGCCAGAGCAGCAGGCCGGAACAGCTGAGTGACCGGCTAAAGCAGATCTTCGACGAACACGTCCGTGGCCTAGATGTATCGAAAAAAGTGATGAGCTAGAGCGGCAATTTGAATTGACAGGGGCTTGGCGACGCCGATACCCTTGTTATATACAGATCAAGCTTAGGCACTTATGGATCGTATAATCATTGTCGCTAGCCGTGCAGCCCGGGAGGTGCGAGTGCGCCTTCTCGCCCTTAGCGTGGCCATTCCTGGCCTGGTGCTAGCACCTCAAAAAAGCGGCGGATGATTTAGCAATACCAAGTTCAGCAAGAGGCCATCATCCACCGCATCGGATGATGGCTTTTTTAGTTTCTAGAGTTAAGAGAAAAAGTTAAGAGCAAAAGTTCAGGTTCAGGCACGGCCCTCGACGGCCGGGGAGGCAGATTTGGCTCAAGCAGAGCACGTCACCATATTCGATACCACCTTGCGCGATGGAGAACAGTCGCCGGGCTGCAGCATGAACGTGGCCGAGAAAGTGCGCATGGCGCACCAGTTGGATCGGCTGGGTGTAGACATCATCGAGGCCGGGTTTCCTATTGCGTCGGAAGGCGATTTTGAGGCGGTTCGCGTGCTATCCCGCGAGATTCGGCGTCCCATCATCGCCGCCCTGGCGCGCAGTTGCCCGGGCGACATTGAGCGCGCCTGGAAGGCCCTCGAAGGCGCTGCCCGCCCCCGCATTCACACCTTTCTTGCTACCTCCGATATCCACCTGCAGCACAAGCTCAAGATTTCACGGCGGCAATGCCTGGAGCAGGCCCGCGACGGCATCAAGCTGGCCCGGTCATTTTGTAAAGACGTACAGTTCTCCGCCGAAGATGCCAGCCGCACCGATATCAACTTTCTGTGCGAAGTGATGGAGGCGGTGATCGAAGCGGGTGCTACTACCCTGAACATCCCCGACACTGTCGGCTTCAGCGTGCCCCATGAATTCGCCGAACTGATGCAAACTCTGCGGCGGCGGGTGCGCGGCATTGACGGCGTGACCATTTCGGTTCACTGCCACGATGACCTGGGATTGTCTGTGGCAAACTCGCTGGCAGCCATCGGCGCGGGCGCTCGCCAGGTCGAGTGCACAGTCAATGGGATCGGCGAGCGGGCCGGAAATACCTCTCTGGAAGAGCTGATCATGGTGATGCGGGTGCGGGCGGAACACTATCCGTATGAAACTACGGTCGTGGCCGAGCAACTGTTCCCGTCGAGCCAGCTCTTGTCTGAAATTACCGGGGTTTACGTGCAGCCGCACAAGGCCATTGTGGGGCGGAACGCATTCGCCCACGAAGCCGGGATCCATCAGGATGGCATGATTAAAGATCCGTCCACCTATGAGATCATAGCGCCTCAGTCGGTGGGTGCTCCGCGCAACTCGCTGGTGCTGGGCAAGCACTCAGGCCGGAACGCCCTGCGAGTGCGCTACGAAAAGCTGGGCTTCACCTTCGAACGGGCGCAACTCGACGATGTTTATCGCCGTTTCGTCGCCTTGGCCGACAAGATCAAGACCATCGAAGATGGACATCTGCTGGAACTGGTGCGCGAAGTACCCAGCCGTACGTCTACCATTCCAGACAGCGCGGGCAAGACGGCGTCTACGTGGATGGCTCCGGTGAGCAAGGAAGATATTCACTCCGCGCATTCTGATGCGGTAAGCGCGAAGGAAAAAGCCCATGCAGCGCACGCAGCCCATGAGAGCGAACAGGAAGATTACTTGTGGGGAGTATGATTTTTACTCGCCGTCACATTCAGTATGGCTGGCGAAAGCTGAAATAGAACGGACCTGCTAACCAGTCGTCAGTTGCTGGTTCTCAGTTCTCAGACGTGACGTGGATCCATTAAGGATTGAGGAACATGACAAAAACGGGAGCACAAATTCTTTGGGAGTGCCTGGAGCGCGAAGGCGTAAAGCATGTCTTCGGCTATCCGGGCGGGGCAATTCTGCCGGCGTATGACGCGTTGAAACACAGCGATATCCATCACATCCTGGTGCGCCACGAACAGGGCGCGACCCACATGGCGGATGGCTACGCCCGCGCCGGCGGCGACGTTGGCGTCGCGGTCGCGACTTCGGGACCGGGCGCGACCAACATGGTCACGGGCATTGCCACGGCAATGCTGGATTCGTCTCCCATTGTGTGCATCACCGGACAGGTTGGCAGCAAGCTGATCGGCTCCGACGCCTTTCAGGAGACCGACATTACCGGCATCACGCTGCCCATCACCAAGCACAATTACCTGGTGACCCACGCCGATCAACTGGCGCGCGTGTTGCGCGAGGCGTTTTACGTGGCTCGATCCGGGCGTCCTGGTCCGGTGCTGGTCGATATAACCAAAGACGCGCAACAGTCTTCCTGCGAATTTGACTGGGAAGCTGCGCGGCCGCAGCTGCCGGGGTATCGTCCCGATCTTTCGCCGGAAGAAACGGAGTACGCACAGGCGCTGGAGTTGATCCACAAGGCCAAGCGGCCTCTGATCCTGGCAGGACACGGCATCATCGTCTCGGGCGCCATGGCGGAAGTCCTGACCCTGGCGGAGAAAGCCGGCATCCCCGTCGCTCTGACTCTGCTCGGCCTCGGAGCTTTTCCCGGCTTCGCATCCTCTGAATCTCGGCATGATGGGAATGCACGGCGAAGCCTGGGTCAATCACGCGATTCAGGAAGCTGATCTGCTGCTCGCGCTGGGCATGCGCTTCGACGATCGCGTCACTGGCAATCTGAAGACATATGCCCAGGATGCGAAGAAGATCCACATCGAAATCGATCCAGCTGAGATCAACAAGAACGTCAAAGTGGACGTGGCGCTGGTCGGCGATTTGCGCGAGGTCCTCAAAGAGTTGCTGCCTCGGGTGCAGTCGGTCGATCACACCGAGTGGCTGGATTCGATTGACAAGCTGAAAGGCGATTCCGCGGTGCGGGACGTTCAGAAACTTCCGGACAACGGACATCTTTACGCCGCGCACGTCATCAACGACCTGTGGCGCGAGACCCGCAACAGCAACACGGTGGTCGTGACCGACGTCGGCCAGCACCAGATGTGGGAAGCGCAATACTTCAAGCACGAAAAGCCGCGGTCTCTCATTACTTCAGGCGGACTCGGGACCATGGGCTTTGCCCTGCCGGCGGCGATCGGAGCCAAAGTAGCGCGGCCGGATGCTGAGGTCTGGGTGATCGTCGGCGACGGCGGCTTCCAGATGACCATGTCGGAACTCGCGACCATTCAGCAGGAGAAGCTGAAGATCAACATTGCGATCATCAACAACGGATTTCTGGGCATGGTGCGTCAGTGGCAGGAATTTTTCTACGAGCGCAACTATGAAGCCACGCCGCTGCTGAACCCGGATTTTGTGAAACTGGCGGAGGCCTATGGCATCCGCAGCATGCAGTCACCGAGCGCTCGCAGGTGCTGCCGACGGTGCGGGCGGCGCGCGAGCACGATGGCGCGGTGCTGATCGACTTCAAGGTGGAGCAGGAAGACACCGTCTATCCGATGGTTGCGGCCGGTGCTTCGTTGAACGATATGATCCGGCGGCCGAGTCCGATTGTCGAAACCGCCGCAGACGAATAAGGGAAAAATGCTGAACATTTTTGTTGTGTACGTCGAAAATAAGCCGGGCGTGCTGACCCGTGTGGCCTCGCTGTTCCGCCGCCGCGCCTTCAATATTGATTCGCTGACCGTCGGGCGCACGGAAAAGCCCGAAGTCTCGCGCATGACCATCACGGTGGATACGAATCCCGACCAGGCGAAGCGTATCGAAGCCAATCTCTATAACCTGGTGAACGTGCTGCTGGTCGAAAACATTACCCACGAACCGGCGATCGCCCGCGACCTGGCCATGATCAAAGTGGCCGCGACCCATGAAGCGCGCTCGCACGTGCTCGAACTGGCCAATGTCTTCCGAGCTCGCGTGGTGGATGTCGCGCCGGAATCGCTCACCATCGAAATCACCGGTGGCGAAGACAAGATTGACGGCCTGCTGGAAGTGTTGCGTCCTTATGGCGTGATGGAGATGGTCCGCACTGGTATTGTTGCGATGCGCCGCGGAACCACTTCTGCCTCGGCCAACCCGGCGCAGACGAAAGCGCCTGAAGTCGTGGCCGATGAAGGCGTGTCGTATTCTGTTTGATCTCATTGGGTCGGCTGTGGGCTTGCACGCGCTGATCTTCGGGAACAACGGGAAGGGCACGGCTTTAGCCGTGCCGCAAGATGCCGAGGCGGAGGGGCTTCAGCCCCTGAGGTTCGCTTTCTTCGGCTGAGCAGCGAACCTCAGGCGCTAAAGCGCGCCTGGTTCGGCAATTTCGCGGCACGAGTGAACTCGTGCCCTTCCCATTTGTTCGGGATTCGTTCGAGGATTCTTCGTACTGCTTCCGATATTCGTGGCCTTGCTCAAAACTCAGTACGCTTCACGCAAGTTCCGTGTGATTTTAAATTGCTCTGTTAACTATCGAAAGGAAACACAATGGCTAAGATGTATCACGAGAACGACGCCGATGTTTCACTGATCCGGGCGAAAAAAGTCGCCATCATCGGCTACGGATCCCAAGGTCACGCCCACGCACTCAGCCTGAAGGACAGCGGGGTTGACGTGCGCGTCGGACTGCCCGCCAGCAGCGACTCGCGCGCGAAAGCCAAAGCCAGCGGCCTGACTGTAGGCACTCCCGCCGAAGTTTCTGCCTGGGCCGATGTGATCATGGTCCTGGTGCCAGACACGGTTGCGTCCGAGGTGTACAAAAAAGAAATCGCGCCGAACCTGACCGCGGGCAAGACGTTGATGTTTGCTCACGGCTTCAACATCCGCTTCGGCACGATTACGCCTCCGGCGAACGTTGATGTCTCGATGATTGCTCCCAAGGCTCCCGGACATCGAGTCCGCGAAGTTTTCGTCGAAGGCGGCGGCACACCCGCGCTGCTGGCGATCCATCAGGATGCGACGGGAAAAGCAAAGCAGTTGGCGCTCTCCTACGGCAAGGCCATCGGCGCCACTCGCGCCGGAGTGATCGAAACCACATTCGCCGAGGAAACTGAAACCGATCTGTTTGGCGAACAGACCGTGCTATGCGGCGGCGTAAGCGCCCTGCTCAAAGCGGGATTCGAAACCCTGGTCGAAGCCGGCTACCAGCCCGAGATCGCCTACTTCGAGTGCCTGCACGAGCTGAAGCTGATTGTGGACCTGATCTATCGCGGCGGCCTCAACTACATGCGCTACTCGGTCAGCGACACCGCCGAATACGGCGACTACACCGCCGGACCGCGCATTGTCACGGAGCAGACCCGCGAGACCATGCGGCAGTTGCTGAAAGAAGTCAAAGACGGCACATTCGCGAAGAAGTGGATCAAGGAAAACGAGACTGGCCGCGAATGGTTCGAAGCCACCCGCGAGAAAGAACAACAGCAGCAGATCGAAAAAGTCGGCGTGGAACTACGAGGCATGATGACCTTCCTCGATCCGGTAACCATCAAGCAAACCAGCAAGCGCACCAAAGTCCCAGCGTAGTCTTTGTTTCAAAATGGCGGCGCCCAAGTGCGCCGCCATCCTCTTCAACTAAGAACCGACAACTCGAAACTGACAACTGGTTTCTGTTGTCCAGGCTTATCGAGAATCGCAAGACGCCAGCGCTACGTTACTGCAGCTTCACCGAAGTGACCTTCAACGTATCCCCCTCCACGTCTCCGCTAACATCCGCACGCAGATGGTCTTTCTTGTCGGATGCTTTCAGTTGGTCCACGACGCTCGTATTTCCCTGAGCATCGAACTTCAGGAACCGATTGTCTTTGGTCAGAATGCCAAACCCGCTGGCTTCGCACTTCAGCGCGCAGGCTCGAGTGTGGGAGTCAGGATCGGCAGCTGCCTTTTTGGAACAGTTAACATCCACGACCGGAACGTTGTTGTAGGTTTCAGCCGCAGCCAAGGCTGGCATCGCGCAAAGGCCCAACAGCACGCATAACGAGGCAATTTTCTTCAAGGTATCCTCCAAGTAGTTTTTTTCTTTGACGACTTACCGGATCGCAGCGAGCCGCGGATCTGGCACTGTTTTCGTTTCTTCTCTTGCCGTTACTTTTCCTTCTCGCACGGCCGTAAGTTGCGGCAAGCGCAAATCCACCCAGGGCAATTTCTACGTCCCGCATTGCCAAGTCATAGAACATGCCGGTGGTCAGCAAATTCGACCGCGATGCCCAACAACCAGAACGTGACCAGATAGCTGCCGAACTTTGTCCAGCGGCTGAGCACGATCAGCCCGGCCACAATTTCAACAACTCCGACAATGTGCATGAAAGTAGGTGCGCTGACTGGCAAAACCTTTGTCGCCATGGGACTCAGATACATTCCCCAGTCAGTCAGCTTGTTGAAGTACTTGTCGATGCCGGTGATGATGGGTCCAACTCCTAAACCAATTCTCAGAGCCCACCAGCTGACGTTGAGGCGTTTATCAAAATCCGCCATTTGTTACCTCCTACTCAACAGAGCCGCGGACGCGCAATTGGATACAGGCATCCTTTTGCAAGAAAGGCCTGTAACCTTTTTCACTGCCCCCGCTCTAT
Organism: Terriglobia bacterium; assembly: GCA_963812835.1. Taxonomy (GTDB): domain Bacteria; phylum Acidobacteriota; class Terriglobia; order Terriglobales; family Acidobacteriaceae; genus JAIQFF01. The sequence goes on along the minus strand of CAWEWN010000002.1, from coordinate 437,275 downwards.
CATGGATAGAGCCATGGGAACCATTGAGGTTGTGGAGAGAGCGGGGTTTGAAGCCAGCAGCGACGAGGAGATCGTCGAGCGGGTGAAATCCGGCGACACCGCGCTGTACGAGATCATCATGCGGCGCTACAACCAGCGGCTTTACCGGGTAGCGCGCGCCATCCTGCATGATGACGCCGAAGCCGAAGACGTAATGCAGGACGCTTACGTCCGGGCGTATCAGCATCTCGATCAGTTTGCGGGACGCGCCGCCTTCTCTACCTGGTTGACGCGTATCGCGGTCCACGAAGCGCTGAGCCGCCTACGCTCGCGCCAGCGTAATCAGCAACTGCAAATGGAAGACACCGGGCAGGATGGAGAGCCTTATATGAATGTAGTCGAGACTTCGCCTGACCCGGAGCAAAGCGCATCCCGTGCGGAACTTGGTCAGCTTCTGGAAGAGGCCGTGCTCGGTCTTCCGGAGCAGTACCGAACCGTGATCATGCTGCGCGACATCGAAGGCCTAAGTACCGCAGAGACTGCCGCCGCCCTCGAACTCACCGAGGACAACGTGAAAGTCCGCCTGCATCGCGGCCGCGCCATGGCGCGTGGCTGGATTTTTGAGCGAGTCGGAGCGAAAGCAAAAGATGCGTTCCCGTTCATGGGTGAGCGCTGCGATCGAGTGGTTCGCAGCGTCCTGGAGCGACTGGCTGCGATAAGCACCGAACATCCCCCGATCCAGTGAACTGAACCCGCCAGAATGTAATGTTCAAGCTGCTCTCTTCCAAAAACCTGGGCTTAGAATGAATCATGGCGAACAGCAGTCCTTCTCCGGAATATCTGCACCATCTACTCATGCAATATGTTGTAGAGACTGGCCACGCCCCGGATCTGGCAACTCTCGCCTCACTCGCTGACCTGTCCCCGCAAGAAACGGAACGCGCTCTCAGACAGCTCAACGAAATGCACGGCGTCGTCCTGGTGCCGAATTCTCTGCAGGTCTGGAGCTTGCATCCATTTGCCCTGAACCCGACTCAGTTCTGGGTCAGCACCAGTCGAGGTGGATGGTGGGCGAACTGTGCCTGGTGCGCGCTTGGCATCGGGGCTGCCCTTCATGAAGACGTCAGAATATTGACCTCAGACGGTGGCGAGGGGCAGCCGTTGCAATTTGAAATCACGCGTGGCCAGGCCACTCGCACGGATTTGTTCATGCATTTTCCCTACCCGCCAGCCCGCTGGTGGGACAATCCCTATTGTCCTTGTGGAAACATCCTGTTCTTTTCTTCCAAAGAGAAGATCGGCGCCTGGAGTAAGCGCCATGGGCATCCGATTGGTTCCATCCTCGATATTAAAACCGGAATTGGCCTTGCCGAGCGCTGGTTCGGCGACTACGCCTCGCCTGACTGGCGGCGCAAGACTCCGGACGAGGCCGCCAGGATCTTCGATGAACTCGGCTTGGACCGGTCGTTCTGGGACATTCCCGGCAGCTTTCGCTAGTCTGAGATCCTGCGATTTTTAGTCTCCTGATCTTGACAATCCGTCTACTGTCGCGCAGAATCTGATGGCGAATAAATAGCGAAAGTTGCTCTTCCTCCCTCCAGCCAGGGCGATGTTCATCGAACTCCATTCCCGCTCGGCTTTCAGTTTTCTCGAAGGCTCCTCCCTGCCCGAGGACCTGATCGCCACGTGTGCCGACCTGAACATGCCGGCCATGGCGCTGCTCGACCGCGACGGCGTCTATGGCGCGCCTCGTTTTTATATGGCAGCAAAGAAAGCGAAGATCAAGGCGCATTTGGGGGCGGAAGTGACATCTGGGTTTTCACCACAGAGTCACAGAGACACAGAGAAGAAAATCGCAGATCGCAGATTACAAACGTTGGATAAGCTACCTGTTTCGAATTCCTCGGTGCCTCTGTGCCTCTGTGGTGAATTCCGCCTTCCCCTTCTCGTCTCTTCCCGCGCCGGCTATCAGAACCTCTGCCGTTTAATTACGAAGATGAAGTTGCGCTCGAAGAAAGGCGAGGGTGCCGTCTGCAAAGAGGAATTGCAAGAGCATGCTGCAGGACTGATCTGCCTGACCGGGGGCGATGATGGTCCGCTCGCCACAGCGCTGACGCAGGGCGGCATGGAGGAAGCGCGGCGTTCGGTGGAACATTTGATCCGCATCTTTGGCCACGACAATGTCTATGTGGAACTGCAGCGCCATTTTCATCGCCAGCAGGAAGCACGCAACCGCGCTGCCATTGAAATTGCCCGCTCGCTCAAGCTTCCACTGCTGGCCACCAATGGTGTCTGGTATGCGACGCCCCAGGAGCGTGAACTTTGCGACGTCTTCACCGCCATTCGAAATCATAAAACGCTGGCCACTGCCGGGCGCCTGCTGGCGCGCAACTCCGAACGCCATGTGAAATCTCCGCAACAGATGCAGCAACTTTTCGCTGATCTGCCCGAGGCACTGGCCAATACGGTGGAACTTTCATCCCGGCTCGAATTCACGCTCGAAGCTTTGGGATATGAATTTCCCAAATATCCCGTGGCGGAAGGCGAGACCATGATGTCTTTCCTGCGCGAGCGCACCCGGGAAGGTTTTCAGCAGCGCTATGGCCGGGCAGAACCCGGCCTTAAAAGCCGTGCCCAGAGCCAGATTGAGCGCGAGCTGGCGCTGATCGAAAAACTCAAGCTGGAAGGTTATTTTCTGATTGTGTGGGACCTGGTCCGCTTCTGCCGCGAGGAAAACATTCTGGTTCAGGGACGCGGCTCGGCCGCCAACAGCGCCGTTTGCTATTCGCTGGGGATCACAGCCGTTGATCCCATCGGCATGGAATTGCTTTTCGAACGTTTCCTGTCCGAAGAACGCGGCGAGTGGCCTGACATCGATCTCGATCTGCCCAGCGGCGACCAGCGCGAGCGCGTCATTCAATATCTGTACAAACGCTACGGTGAACGCGGCGCTGCCATGACCGCCAACGTCATCACTTATCGCAACCGCATGGCGGGACGCGAAATGGGAAAAGCCCTCGGCTTCGATCCGGAAACTCTGGACAAAGTTTCCACCGCCGTTTCCACCTGGGAATATCGCGATGCTCACGACGCGCTCGACCATCGCTTCCACGATGCAGGATTGGACCTGCGACATCCTCGTCTGCGCAAATATTTTGAATTGTGCGAAGCGGTGCAGGATCTGCCGCGCCATCTGGGACAGCATTCCGGCGGCATGGTGATCTGCCAGGGACAGCTCGATTCCGTGGTCCCGCTGGAACCCGCGTCCATGCCGGGCCGCGTGGTGGTGCAGTGGGACAAGGAAGATTGCGCCGACCTCGGCATCATCAAAGTGGATTTGCTCGGCCTGGGCATGATGGCGGTACTGGAAGAATCCATCAAGCTCATTCGCGATCATTATGGCGAAGAAGTCGACCTCGCTCATCTTGCCGGCGGACGATCCCACGGTTTACTCCACGCTGCAGAAGGCCGACACCATCGGAATGTTTCAGGTAGAAAGCCGCGCCCAGATGTCGTGCCTGCCGCGACTTCGTCCGAAGCGGTTCTATGACATCGTGGTGCAGGTCGCGATTATTCGACCCGGACCGATTGTGGGGCAGATGGTGAATCCGTTTCTGCAGCGCCGCATGGAACGCGAGCAAGTTACCTATCCGCATCCATCGCTCGAGCCGGTGTTGAAGCGCACTTTAGGCGTCCCACTTTTTCAGGAACAGTTACTGCGCATGGCCATGGTGGTCGCCGACTTCAGCGGCGGTGAGGCGGAAGATTTGCGCCGCGCCATGGGATTCAAACGCTCGGAAAAACGCATGAAGGAAATCGAGGCCAAGCTTCGTGCCGGCATGGAGCGCAATGGCATTTCACGCGAAGCGCAGGAACAGATCGTGCTTTCGATTACTTCTTTCGCGCTGTACGGATTTCCCGAGTCCCACGCCGCCAGCTTCGCCTTGATCGCCTACGCCAGCGCTTATCTGAAGTGTCACTACCTGGCTGCGTTTACCGCTGCCCTGCTGAATAACCAGCCCATGGGCTTTTATCGTCCTGCCACGATTGTGAGTGATGCGCAGCGGCATGGGTTGAAGATATTTCCGATTGATGTGATGAAGTCGGAGTGGAGACGTGTACAGTCGTCGGTCGTCAGTCGTCAGTCGTCAGCCCGGTCGTTGGTCGTTGGTCGTTGGCCGTTGGCCGAGAAGATGACCCGGAAGATGCCAGCACTTTCGTGGAACAGGAGCAGAACCGTAGCCCGGCGGAGCCGTGGGCGAGAGAATGTAGCCCAGGGGCGATGAGCCCGGTGGCGGTCGACGCCGCCGGACGCCGGCGCTACGCCTTGGCCTTCGATACGTGCGCGGGTTGCGTGAAGACGTTGCCCTCGCTTTGATTCGTCAGCGCGAACCTTGCGCCGTTCGCTTCTATTCACGATCTCATTCATCGTGTTCCTGAACTGCGTAAGGATGAGCTTCATACGCTGGCGGAGATTGGAGCGCTAAATTCAGTTTCCAGTTTTCAGTTCCCAGTTCTCAGTTGGAAGCCGGAAACTGGAAACCGGAAACTACATCGCCGCGACGCTCTCTGGCAGATCGAACGATCGGTCCGCCACTCCGGGCCGCTGCTCGATGAACTTCCCGAGCCTGATGCTAAATCTCCGCTGCAGCCGATGAATCCGGAAGAGCGGCTGGTGGCCGATTTCCGCGGCACTGGCATGACCGTGGGCCCGCATCCCATGGCTTATCACCGCGAGCGCATGGACGCGATCGGCGTACGCAAGGCCAGCGATCTTGCCAACTATTCCCAACGGGAAGTATCTGCGAATTGGCGGATGCGTCATTGCGCGCCAGCGTCCCGGCACCGCCAAAGGTTTCGTCTTTCTCAGCCTGGAGGACGAGACTGGGGTGGCCAATGCCATCATCATGCCCGACCTGTTTCAGAAAAATCGCCTGCTGCTGACCTCCGAGCAGTTTCTAATGGTCGAAGGGAACGCTGCAGAACCAAGATAACGTTATCTCGGTCAAGGCGCGGCGGGTAATGCCGCTGACGATTACCCGGGCCGAGACCAGTTCGCATGATTTTTACTAGCGTTTCGTGTAAGCGATTACCAAAATTGTTCCGAGAAAATCAATATTTTTCTCGCTTTCCCTCTCCCCCATCCACAGCGATCCGGTTTATGATTTAGATGTTCATCCGCCACAATCCATGTAGGCCCCCTCAAGGTGGCGTCCGACGTGTATGTGGCTAATTCATCAATTCGGTTCGTTGCTGAACCTTGGAATCTGTAAGGAGTATTCGATCATGGCTCGCGTAAAAACCTCTGGAAACGGAAACACCCGTAAGAAGCAGGTAGCAACCATGCCTGCCGTCAATTCGCCTGAACCCAAAAAGACCTTGCCGCCTACCGACCTGGAAGTGGAAATCCGCCGTCGCGCGTACGAACTGTATGAACAGCGGGGATACACGCCAGGCCACGAACACGAGGACTGGCTGGTCGCCGAGCAGGAAGTGCTGTCTCGTCACGACCAACAGCAAAGCGCTTAGGTCATCAAGCACCACGTGGGGGACAGCCGCCCGGCTGTCCGGCGGAGCGCGGCTCCGCTAACTAGCTGGCAGTAAAGAGGTGTCGAGTTTTGCTCGATTACCCAGCCGAGGGCGACTGTCCCCACGTGGTGGGTCTGCCCTACTGGCTAGCCTTTCTCCAGTCTCCGGTTGCCTCAAACCGCTGTTTCTGAAAAGATACCGTCCGGGCTTCCCCATGTCGCAAATCGGCAGTTTCGCGCTTTTGCTCGCCCTGGCGCTCAGCACCTATTCGTTCCTGGCTGGAGCGTTGGCATTGGCTCGTCCGGGCGCGGGATCGGAACGGCTGGGCGAGACCGCCCGGCGTGCGGGCATCGCCACGTTTGCGGTGGTATTTCTTGCGGCCCTTATCCTGGTGATCTCCGCCTTCCAGGATAATTTCTCCATCGCCTACATTTATCACCACAGCAATCGCGATCTCCCGGGGCCCTACAAGTTCGCCACCCTGTGGTCGGGGCAGGAAGGTTCGCTGCTGTTCTGGTCTTTGCTGCTGTCGGCTTACGGACTGGTCCTGCGGCTGCGCCACAAAACTGACGCCCGGCTTTTTGCCTATGCCTCCGCCATTATTGCCGCGGTACAGATTTTCTTTCTGCTGCTGCTGAATTTTGCCGCGCATCCTTTTGCTCTCATGACGGGCGAATTGCCGGCCGACGGCGCCGGACTGAACCCGCTGCTGCAATATCCCGAGATGGTGATCCATCCGCCCATGCTCTATCTGGGATACGTGGGCTTCACCGTGCCATTTGCCTTTCGCGCTGGGCGCGTTGATCATGCGCTATCCCGGTGAGAAGTGGATCCACATCACCCGCCGCTGGACCATGGTGACCTGGGCCTTTCTGACCTGCGGAGTTTTTCTGGGCGCGCACTGGGCGTATTCGGTTCTGGGTTGGGGCGGCTACTGGGGATGGGACCCGGTCGAGAACGCCTCGCTCATGCCCTGGCTGACCGGCACCGCGTTTCTGCACTCGGTGATGATGCAGGAAAAGCGCGGCATGTTGAAGATGTGGAACATGTGGCTGATCTTCGCCACCTTCTGGCTGGCGATTCTGGGAACGTTCCTGACCCGCAGCGGCATCATCAGCTCGGTGCATGCTTTTGCCCAGTCTTCGATTGGCGGATGGTTCAAATGGTTTCTGCTGATCACGCTGGTCACGTTTACCTTCTTCTTTTTCAAAAACAAATCGCACCTGCGCAGCGAGCACAAACTGGAGTCGCTGATTTCGCGCGAGTCGAGTTTCCTGTTCAATAACCTGCTGTTGCTGCTGGCTTGCTTCACCGTGCTTTGGGGCACGTGGTTCCCCTTGATCTCGGAATATGTGCAGGGCAACAAAGTCACCGTGGGACCGCCGTTCTACAACAAGGTGGCTATCCCGGTCGCGCTGTTGCTGCTCTTGCTGACCGCAGTGGGTCCGCTGCTGGCGTGGCGCAAGACATCGTTCGAAAGCTTGAAACGCAACTTCAAATGGCCCGCGCTCGGTGCGCGTTATCGTCGGGATTCTGATGATCGCGTTCGGCGTGCGGCCGTGGCAGGACATTGCTTATTTCTACGCACTCATGGCGGCCATGCTGGCGACGCTGGTGATGTGCACCGTGGCCTCGGAATTTATTCGCGGCGGCCGCGTGATCTCGCGCCACACCGGGCAAAACCTGCTGGCCTCGATGGTGCACCTGTTCCATCGCAACACGCGCCGCTACGGCGGCTACATCGTGCATTTCGGCATGGCCGTGGTGATCATCGGAATCCTGGGCACGCCTTTCAATCGGGACAAAGAACAGGAGATGGGCTTCGGCGACAAGATGACCATCGGCCCTTACACCCTGGTCTGCGAGTCTTATACCCAGGATGACAATCCGAATTACAGCAACGAATGGGCGATGATCAGCGTCTTCAAGGGCGACAAGAAACTCGAGACCATGTATCCCGAGCGGCGCTTTTACAAGGCCAGCCAGCAGCCGCAGACCCTGCCCAGAATTCGCTCGACCTACAAAGAAGACCTTTACCTGACCTATGAAGGCGTGGATGGGGGAACCGGCAAGCCCATCATCAAGGCGCACCTGAACCCGCTCGTCATGTGGATCTGGGTGGGAGTTTTGATCATGATCGGCGGAACCATCCTGGGTCTGATCCCGAATGCGCTGCCCGTACGAGTCACCGCTCCAGCGCGGATCCAGCCGGCTCCGGCGAGCTGGAGACTGATGCTGGGCGATTTCAGATTGAAGATTGCAGATTTCAGATTGGGACTACGGCCGGCAAGATCAAGATGCAATCAACGATGGAACCGATAATCTGAAATCAAGAATCTGAATTCTGAAATTATGAAGTCGTTGCCCAATTCCGCGTCGCGCATTTTTCAGGCGGGCGCTGCTCTGTCTGGCGGTGTTTGCCTTCCTGGGCGCCGGTGACGACGGGGCACGCTTCAACAGTCTGGGTCATCGTCTGATGTGTGTCTGCGGCTGCAACCAGATCCTGCTGGAATGTAACCACGTGGGCTGCACCTACTCCGACCGCATGCGCGACGAACTCATGGCCGGGCTCGATCGCGGCGAGAACGACGATTTAACGCTGCAAGATTTCGTGCAGAAATATGGTCCCACAGTGCTGGCCGCGCCGACCGCTACCGGCTTCAACCGGGTGGCATGGATCATGCCGTTTCTGGCGCTGGTCCTGGGCTTGCTGACCACCATCTTCATCGTGCTGGCGTGGAGAAAGAGGCCTGCGCTGGCTGCGCCGGGCGGTGTGTTTCCGGTAAGCGGCAGCGAGCTTGAGCGCTTTCGCACCCAGGCCAGGAAGGACACTCAAATATGACGCGTCGCGACTCTTTCATGCATCATGGTGACGCTCTGCGTTCTGTTTTATGTCTTCTATCTTCCCGGAAGACTGCACCTCGGTCCGGAGAAGACACGGCTGGCATATTTGCGGGAGCGCAAGGAAGCGATTTATGAAAACATGCGCGATTTGAATTTCGAACAACAGGCGGGAAAGCTTCCCGATCAGGACTACCAGTCGCTGAAGTTATCGCTCGAGGAAGAAGCTGCCGGAGTGCTGGCAGAGATGGCCACATTGGAACAGGGCGCGGCGGCTGGTCTTTACGGCAAAAAAGGAGCCAGGAGTTTGAGGGTCTCTCCACGAATTGTCATCGCCGTGTTCGCAATCCTGCTAAGCGCGGCTGCCTCGGCGCAAACTTTAACCGGTACACTTAAGAACGGAACAACCGGCAAGCCCGGCGCCGGGGATGACGTCATCCTGATCAAACTGGGTCAGGGGATGGAAGAAGCTGCCCGCACCAAGAGCGACGCCAGCGGCCACTTCAGCTTCAATCTTCCCGACAACGGTCCGCACCTGATTCGGGCTGTCCACGACGGCGTGACTTACCACAGCATGGCGCCTCCGGGGGCGACCTCGGTCGAAGTGCAGGTCTTTGACGTCGCCAAAAAACTCACCGACATCAGCGTGACCGCCGACGTTATGCGTTTCCAGGCGCAGGGAAACCAGCTTGAGGGCACGCGGTTGTTCGCGGTCAACAACTCTTCCAAACCGCCGCGCACCCAGATGAACGACCAGAATTTCGAGTTCTATCTGCCGGAAGGCGCGCAGATCGTGGAATCCTCGGCTCAGACCGCGAGCGGTCAGCCTCTGAAGACTGATCCGGTTCCGCAGAAGGAAAAGAACCGTTACGCCTTCAACTTCCCGTTGCGCCCCGGACAGACCCTGTTTCAGATCGGCTTCGAACTTCCCTACAACGGCGAGTTGAGCATTGATCCGAAATCCCTTTATCCGGCCCAACATTTTGTTGTGATGCTGCCCAAGACCATGCAGTTTACAGCCGGACCGGCCGGCGGCTTCGAGTCGCGGGCCAACCCCCGGGAGCCAACCGCCACAGTTCAGGTGGCGTCGAACACCGAGCTGGGCCAATCGCTGGCCTTCAAGATTTCGGGTACAGGGACCCTGAGTGAAGCCCGCGAAGATGGTGAAGGCGGGCCTCCGGCGGGCGATAGCGGAGGTGCCACCGCCGGGCGCGATGCGCGTCCGGGAGGAGGACTGGGCCCGCCCATTGATGCTCCCGATCCTCTGGAAAAATATCGCTGGTATATTCTCGGGGTCTTCGCCGTCATACTGGCGGCGGGCGCCGTCTACATCACGAAACACTCCCGCTCTTCCGCGCTTGCGACCATCCCCGACTTCGGCGCATCTGATGTACAGGTGGATGAGGGTGGTCCCGTCCGACAGCCTGCTTCGGGCCGCTCCGGTTTGCTGCTCGAGGCGCTAAAGGAAGAGATGTTTCAGCTGGAAGTGGAGCATAAGCAAGGCAGCATTTCCCAGCAGGAATATGAGCAAGCCAGGGCCGCGCTGGACCAGACCCTGGAACGAGCCATCAAGCGCGTTGCCCCTCCGCCCAAAAATGCTCCCGCCCGGGATTAACCCCAGGGCCAGTTGACGCATCTCAAATTAAGCGCATATCATTTTCGTTTAGCTCATACCCGATAACGCACTAAGGACGCGGCCGAAGGGCCGCGAAATTATTATCCATGGACAAGAAGAAACTGGAGTACTTCAAGAAGAGATTGGAATCTCGGCAGTTAGACCTGCGCCGTATGGTCACCCGTACCGAGCAAGATGGACGGACCGTGGATGAGGACTCGGCCCAGGACATCGCGGACCGGGCTGCCAGTTCCTACACCAAGGAATTTCTCTTTCACCAGAGCAACAACGACCGCCAGCTGCTGCAGATGGTAGAAGTCGCGCTGGAACGGCTGCGCGAGGGAGAATTTGGGGAATGCATTTCCTGCGGCAAGGAAATCAACGCCAAGCGTCTGGAGGCTGTGCCCTGGACACGGCACTGCATCGAGTGCCAGGAGAAACTCGAACAGGGAATTCTGGAAGAGACCTCGCACTAGTTGCTGGCTTCGTATGAAGCATGAGCCGCCGGGTGGTTCGGCGGCTTTTATTTTTTCAAATGTGATTGGGAGGGGCAGGCGTGGGAAGGGCACGAGTTCACTCGTGCCGCCAATCCTCCGAGGATAGTAGCGCTTTAGCGCCTGAGGTTGGCTTGCGGCTATCTAAACGGGTCGGTCTAGATCCATTAGCGCTACGATTCGAAATTCTAGAAGTACTCGGCTTCAAAGCTCACCTCAGCGGCTAAAAGCCGCAACCATGTGTGGAGCGGGTTTGGCACGAGTGAACTCGTGCCCTTCCCGAAACTTGCCGGGACTAAAGCGTTCCTAGAGTCGACTTGTTAGCCCCCCGAACAAGGCCCGGTGTTTCAACATCTGTTAGACTCAAAGACGGTCAATCCACGCTTTAATCTCACTCGAAGGGACGTTCGTGCGCGCAGAAACTCGTCATCGTCTTAAGGAAGATAGATTCAGCCGGGCCACCATCGGGGCTGCGGAAGCTACCGTTCATTGGTCGGAGGAGCACCAGTCGAAGCTCATCATCGGCGCCCTGGTTCTGGCCGTTGTATTGGCCGCCACTTTTGGCGGCTGGTACTACCTGAACCGGCAGGACCAGAAAGCCAGCCTGCTGTTGAACCAGGCAGTGCGCACCATGGACACGCAGTTGCGGCCTGCCGGCACTCCGGCCGAGCCGAATAATCCCAGCTTCGCCTCCGCCAAGGAGCGCACCACCGAGGCGCACAAGCAGTTCCAGGCGATCGCGGACCAGTATCCGCATACCCGTACCGGTGAATTTGCCCGCTATTTCCTCGGACTCACCTCTTCCCAGCTGGGTGACAACACCGCCGCCGAACGAGATCTGAAAGAAGTAGTCTCAAGCCACAATGAAGACCTCGTCTGCCCTTGCCAAGCTGGCGCTGGCTGCGGTTTATCGCGATTCGAACCGCACCAAGGACGCGATTGACATCTATAACCAGCTGATCGCGAAGCCAACGCGCAGCGTGGGCAAGACCACGGCGCAGATTGAATTGGCCGAAACGTATTCTTCCACTCAACAGCCCGGCGAGGCCAAGCGCGTGTACGAGCAGATCCAGAAGGAAAATCCAGCCAGCGAAGTAGCGCAAATCGCAACTCAGAGATTGCAGCAACTGAAGTAGCGGGCTTCAGACCTCGGACGTCAGACCTCGACTTCGGACTTCGGCTTAAACCCCACTCTTTCGTCGATCTACTCCTTCGTTCTCGTGAACAGTTTCTTCCATTCCTGCGGTGGGGTGGGGTTGGTCAGGGCGGGTTTCAGATTCACGGCCACGTGCTCTTTGCGGCCCATTCCGATTAGGGAAGTTGTGAGGCTGGGCGCGGAGCGCGAGAACTGAATCGCATTGTCTGCATCGGTCTTCATTCCCAGAACCTTTCCGACGAAATCGGGTAGGCCTTGCGTGAGGCGCGCCTGGTAAAGCGTAGCGCTGCCCATCACCGCGATCCCCAGACGCGTCGCGGCCGAGAGCAACGACATCTTTTCTTTTCCAAATCGCTGGTTGACCAGCCCGTAGGCCTCCGGCATCGCCAGGTTGAAGGGCAGCTGGATGAAGCGGAAGCGGTGGTGCTCTCCGGCCACGTCATGTGCGATTTTCGCCAGCTCAAAAAGATCCATGTAGTCGCGCGAGCTGTCGGCCACGCGGAAGGCGCTCCAGGTCGCAACTCCGTAGTACTGAAGCCTTGCCCGCTTTCACCAGCTTTTCCAGAAGCGCAAAGGCATCTTTCAGGCGCTGATGAAAAACTTCGCGGGTAACATCTCGCCAACTGCGATTCCGGGTTATGGATGTAAAAGAGGTCAATGGTTTCGAGACCCTAGGTTCCGTCGCGAGCGCTCGATCTGATTTTCAAGATATGCCGGTGACATGCAGTGCATCCCGCCTGCCAGCGCCGTCGGATCGAGCACACCAGTCTCGACGTACTCGCGATGGAAGTAGGCGCGCGGATCCGGCGGCGGATTGCCGTCAAACGAAAGATAGCCAGCCTTGGTGCAGACCAGCACTTCGTCGCGATGCAGTTCGCCGGACTCGATCATCTGCTTGAGCACGGCACCAATGTTGCGCTCCGAACGCTGATGACGGTAGTTGATCGCAGTATCGAGAACGTTGATTCCCGATCGCAGGCCAGCCTCGATCGCTGCCATGTAGGACTGATCGGCGGCATCGCTGGGGTCGCCGAGATACGTTCCCAGCCCGATGGATGAAAGCCACAGATGGCTAACTCCCGGTACATGTTCCGCCTGGCGGAAGTGGCCGGCATCGCGCAGATTTGCGAAGCGGTCGCGATAACGGGCGGTGCCGGCGGCGGTGGCGTGTCCGGAGAGCATGGGGAAATAGTTTAGCAGCCGGGATCGGAGCTCATCAGGGCTTTTACTAGGTGGTCATGTTATAATGACCATGGTCATCTGGAGAGGTCATGAAGACAGATTCCTGCGGGGCAATTCAAAGCGAGTGCTTACGACTGATGGACGAAGTGCGCACAACTCGTGAGCCGGTTCTGATCACGAAGAAAGGGCGGCCGGTGGCGAAGTTGGTGCCTGCGGAAAGCCAACCGGAAGATATCTTCGGCTGCCTGAAGGAACGAAATAAAGATCGTAGGCGATATTGAGTCTCCAGTTGTGCCCCTGGAAGACTGGGACGCACTGCGGTGATCCTTCTGGACACTCACGTCCTCGTGTGGCTGGTCGGGGAACCGGAAAAACTTTCCAAAGCAGCTGCTTCCGCGATTCGAAGAGCGCGAAGCAGCGACGGATTGGCGATCGCTGACGTTACAATTTGGGAGCTTGCGCAGCTTTTATCGCGCGGAGTTTTGCAGTCAGGCGGCACGGTCGAAAACACAGTGCGCAGTCTCGTCGGTCGCTCAGGGGTCAGCGATCAAACCCATCACACCGGAAATTGCTGCGCTTGCCACGCAGTTTCCTAATGACTATCCGAGAGATCCTATTGACCGGCTCATCGGGGCGACGGCACGGGCCGAAGGCTTGGCCTTGGTTACCAGAGACGAAGGTATCCGCAAATCGCCGTTGCTGAAAACGATCTGGTGAATGTGGGCGCGAGCGCCCCCGCTCGTGCGGCAGTGGCACAAGCGGACAGATCAAAATCAAAGGCGGCGGGCGAGGGCGCCCGCCCTACACCTTCCCTTCCTTGACACCCATTCTCACGGCCTTTATTCTTTAAGTTACTTCCTGGAGAACCTGCTCTTCAGAGCGTGCTTCCGCGGGTGTTCGCGGTACGAATCAGCAGCGCGGGGGGTGCCTGATGTTCATCGAAATCCACGAACTTGAGCTGCATCCCATTGATTTCGACGAGGAGATTCGCCCGGGTGTGCTCGATTTGGGCGAGGACTTGCGGCAGGTCGAAATGCTGCATACTGCCGGGCGCGCTCAGCTGGTCGAAGAGCAGCACGGCAAGCATAAGATAGTAAAAGACATACGCCTCGCCGGGAGTTTGAAGACACGGGTTGAAATGGCGTGTGCCCGATGTCTCGAGCCGGTGTTGCAGGACGTGGACCACAATTTCGATTTGCTATATCGCCCGCAAGGGGTCGACGCGGGGAAGGAAGAGATTTCGGTAACGACCGCGGAGGCCGAGGTCAGCTATTATCAGGGTGAGGGCTTGCAGCTCGAAGATGTGTTGCAGGAGCAGGTCATCCTGTCGCTTCCCTTGAAAGCGATTTGCCGCGACGATTGCAAGGGGCTTTGCCCACATTGCGGCACGAACCTGAATGTAGAGAAGTGCGCATGCGCCGAACCGCTGGAGGACCCGCGGTGGTCGGCCTTGAAAGATATTCGCGGCAAGCTGGACCACTGAGCAACTGGCAACACCAGATATCTGTAAATCAAGATTGAAGAAAACAGAGGAATCGAATGCCTAATCCAAAACGGCGACACTCGAAACGACGCACCAGCATCCGCCGCGCACACGACGGACTCAAGAGCCACTCGCTCTCCGAGTGCCCCAATTGTCACGAGCGCAAGATGCCGCACCGCGCCTGCCCCAAGTGCGGACACTACAAGGGCCGCGAAGTTCTGGACGTCAAAGAAGCCAGCTAGCCTGAACCCTCCATGCCAAGCGTCATAGCGTTGGACGCGATGGGCTCGGACCGGGCCCCGAAACCTGAGATCGAAGGTGCAATTCAGGCGGCCCGGCACCATGGCGTTCACGTCCTCCTAGTCGGAAACGAAGACGAGTTGCGAGCCGAACTGGCTGGCCACCCTGCCGCTGCGGGACTGCCCATTGAAGTCGTCCACGCCAGTGAAGTCATCACCATGGATGACAAGGCGGTGCAGGCAGTCCGGTCCAAGCGTGACTCCTCCATTCACGTGAGCGCAAGGCTGGTGCGCGAAGGTCGCGCTGCCGGTTTCGTGACTGCGGGCAATACGGGCGCGGCGATGGCAACGGCGAAAATGGTGTTCGGCTCGATACCGGGAGTGGATCGTCCGGCGCTGGCCGCGGTTTTTCCCACTGCGGTAAGCACGGTCGCCATCCTGCTCGACGTCGGCGCCAATGTGGATTGCAAACCCGAGAACCTGGAACAGTTCGCGGTCATGGGCGAAATTTATTTTCGCAGCATGTTCGGCACGCGGCGTCCTCGTGTAGGTTTGCTTTCCATCGGAGAGGAAGAAAGCAAAGGCAACGAGCTGACGCGCGAAGCTTTCCAGCTGCTCAAGCAGTTGCCGCTGAATTTTGTCGGCAACGTGGAAGGCCGTGACATTTACAGCGGCAAGGTGGACGTGATCGTTGCCGACGGCTTCGTGGGCAACGTGGCGTTAAAAACTTCGGAAGGCGTTGCCAACCTGGTGCGCGCCACCCTCAAGGAAACTTTGAAGGCCACGATTACACGCCAGGTGGGATACCTGCTGTCGCGCAGCGCCTTCGCCGATTTCAAAAAGCGTCTGGACCATACCGAGTACGGCGGCGCGCCATTGCTGGGCGTGCGCGGCGTGTGTTTTATCACGCACGGATCGTCGAACATGAATGCGATTAAGAATGCGCTGCGCGTGGCCGCCGAATTTGCCGAGCGCAATATCAATGACAAGATCGCGAAGGAAGTGGCGGGGTTGAGGCCACAGGTGGGCCTGACAACCTAGCACGGCACGAACCACGTAGGCCCGGACGCCCTCGTCCGGGTGGGCGAGCGACGCTCGCCAGGGGTTTGGAGTTGAACGGTTCGATCGTTTGCCGAGCTTCGCTCGGCTGGGCAGGTGGGACACCTGCCCCTACGTTAAAGCAAAGCAAAACACAAATACTATGACTGCATCGCAATCTATCGCCTTTCTCTTTCCCGGCCAGGGCTCTCAGGCCGTTGGTATGGGCAAAGAGTTGGCGGAAAAATATCCCGTCGCGCGGCAGACTTTCGAAGAAGCCGATGAAGCCCTTGGCTATAAGCTTTCGCAACTTTGCTTCGAAGGCCCGGAAGAGAAACTGCGGCTGACGGAAATCACTCAACCCGCAATCCTGACCGCTTCCGTCGCTGCCTTGCGAGTTCTGCGCGAGAAGGGCGTTAGCCCCAGCTTCGTCGCCGGACACAGCCTGGGTGAATACTCTGCCCACGTCGCGGCCGGCACGATAGGTTTCGCGGATGCCGTTCGCACTGTGCGCAACCGCGGAAAGTATATGCAGGAAGCCGTTCCCGTGGGCGTCGGTGCGATGGCAGCAATTTTGGGAATGGATCTCGAGAAGGTCACGGCAGTGTGCAGCGATGCGGCCCAGGGCGAAGTCTGTGAACCGGCGAACATCAATTCGGCGGAACAGATCGTGATCTCCGGCCATACCTCGGCGGTCGAGCGCGCCACCAAGCTTGCCAGTGAACGTGGCGCGAAGCGGGCGATCATGCTGTCGGTCAGCGCACCGTTTCATTGTTCGCTGATGAAGCCGGCGCAGGACAGGCTGGCTGCGGACTTGCAGTCCCTCGGATTTCAAAAGCCCGGAGTTCCTATCGCATGCAATGTTGACGCTGAGTTCGTCGAAGACGCCGACCGCGCTCGCGATGCGCTGGTCCGCCAAGTAACCGGAGCCGTGAAATGGGAGCCATCAATGCGGTTACTGATTGCGAACGGAATCCAGCTATTCGTGGAAGTCGGTCCGGGTAAAGTTTTGTGCGGTCTGATGCGCCAGATTGATCGTTCAAAAGCCTGTGCGAACGTGGCCGATGAAGCATCTCTGGCGAAGACCCTCGAACAGCTTACGGCGCAGCGGGCCTAGGCGGGTCACCGAAACAGAAGTTCGCAGGGCGGCGGGCTCAGCGTTTTGTCGGACTTCTCCACCCACAATTGAGCGTGCTCGGCGCGCTGGTTGACGATCACATCCACAACAACGCCGCTGGCTCCGCTGGAACAGGTGCTCGAGCCATTCACTTTGTAGCTTCTGATCACTCCCCATTGTCCGCCGGTCCCCCAATCCTGAATGAACTGGTTTAGCGGATATTTGGAGTATTTATCCGGGTGCGTTTTCCACTGCGGGTCGGCGTAATAAATCCCATAGGCAGTTTCGTAGTCTTTGTTCTGGAGGGCGCCGAAGAATTTACCTACAACGTGCTCTTCTGACCAGTAACGGTTCATCCACGCCGCGGCGGCCAAAACGAGGATGACGATCACGGCGATAAAAATTCTGATCTTGCGCCGGCGCGCCGGGCCCGGGTCGTAGGGAGTAGCATCCAGCAGGGTCATGGCTGTCTAAGCATAATAGACTTCGGGACCGAGGTAAAAGTTCCTCATGATTTGCAGAGGCTGCGTGGTATGGGGAACCGATGGCAGCGGTTGGTGGAATCGAAAGTCAAAATCCTATTCACTCCCACATCGTTGAGCTTATAGGGGTCCTTCGACTGCGTGGCTGCTTCGCTTCGCGAAACAGCCGCTCCGCTCAGGATGACAACATCTCGGTAGCGTCTGGAAACTAGAAACTAGAAACCAGAAACCGCTTCTAGTGTCCTAGAAACTTTTCCAGCGCTTCCACATCGTGGTCCGTGAGATCCAGGTATTTCTTGGCTCGGGCTGCGTCGTGGCGTTGCACGGCGTCCTCGGCCTTGGACAGGTTGTTTTTCATGCTGGCTTGTTTCGCGGCCATGTCGCCGCGAAGCCCAAAGCCGGAGGCGGCCTGCTGTTGCTGCAGACGATCCAGGCTGCTGTTGACCGAGGCGGCGCGGTTGGAAAGCTGGTCAAGCTCCGTTTCCATTTGCTCAAAGTTGGCAGAATCGGCTGCGGCTGGCGCGGCCATTCCGCTATCGCCCTGTGCAGGCATGGCACTATCGCTGGCCATTCCGTTGTTCTGGGCAGTCAGCTTCTTGCCTCGAGGATGGCTGGGCTGAGCCGGACTCATCTCCTTGGGCGCTGGAGTCGCCGCCCCTGGAGCCTGTGCTGGGGGCATGGGGGCTGAAGTGTCAACCGACGCAGTTGTGGCAACCGGTGCGCCGGGCTGTGAGCTCGGAGTGCCAGGCGCTGCTGGCGGTGGAGTCTGGACTGGGGTCTGCGAGGTTGTATCCGGCGCAGCCATTCCAGATGCGTCCGGGGCCTTCGCATTCGTCTTGCTGATCCGCGGAACATAAATTCCAGCGAGTACGAGACCCGCGAGCACCACCAGAGCCCCAAGCGTCATGTACAGGCCGCGATGACTGCTGGCCTGCGGAGGCGGCATGGGGACTGGCGTGGGTGGAGCGGCAGCCGCCGGCACCGGCGTTCCCGGTTGCGCAAAGCCTGGAGTGGCCGCGGATAACGGCGTTGTGGCCGGCATTGGAAGGGTCGCCGGCAACGGAGTCGATGCCGCCAGTGGTGCTGTGGGTGGCATCGGAGTCGCAATCGGCACAGTCGTCGCCATCGTCGGTGGCGCAGACGCAATCTCTGTGCGGGACGCGGCCGGCCGTTCGAGCGTTGGCGAAGCTTCCCAGAAACCGGCAGGACGCTCGGTGCTGCCGCTTGTACCTCCGCCAATCGGCGTCCTTGGGACGGTAGGCGCAACCGCCGAGGACGCAGGCACCGTGGTCAAAGCGTTGGCGAAGGCTTCCGCCGCCTGGAAGCGTCTTGCCGGATCCTTGGCAATCGCCATCAGAATAATTTCATTCAAAGCCGCCGGCAGCCCTGGATTCAGTTCGAGCGGCGGCTTAGGGGTCTGGTTCAGGTGCGCAGCCATGATCGAGTACTCGCTGTTGGCCAGGAACGGTCTGCGACCAGTCACGAACTCGTAGAGCACGATGCCGACCGAGTACAAGTCGGAGCGAGCATCCACGGGGTCGCCTTTCACCTGTTCGGGCGACATATATCCAATCGAGCCCAGCGTGGTGCCGGTCATGGTCAGACCGCGTTCGTCGCCGGAACGAGCAATGCCGAAATCCATCAGCTTGATCACGCCCTGCGTTGTCAACATCATGTTGGCCGGCTTGATGTCGCGATGAATGATGTGCCGCTGGTGCGCGTAGCTGACCGCGCTCAACACCTGACCGATGTACTTGACGGCTTCATTCACCGAGAGCGGCCCCATATCCAGCTTGGTGGCCATGGTGGTGCCCTCGACATACTCCATCACCATGTACAGCCGGTTGTCGTTCGAGAAAGCGGTCCGAAGCGCGCAAATATTGGGATGGTCAAGGCTGGCCGTGAGCTTGACCTCGCGCAGAAAGCGGGCGGCCAGATCTGGCGTTGAGGCCAGGTCGGGCAGCAGGACCTTCATGGCTTCAATGCGGTCGGTGATGACGTTGCGAACCTGGTAGACCTTACCCATACCTCCGGCGCCCAACTCTTTGAGAATCTCGTAATCGCCGATTCGCTTGCTGGTCTCGTTGCTCATGTGTAAATCTCCCTAGGGGTTGCGGGAATTTGGCGAGCACTTCTTGCCGGGGGCAGGGACACGGTTTTCAAGCGGAAAACCATAGTCTTGCAAGGGCACAATTATGCTCTGCCGCCTTCGTCGGGTCAAGACGCTTGCGGGGTACCGGTTCCGGTCATTTGTGGCCGAAAGACCCTTGTATTTCTGGGCACTTAGGCTCGGCAGGGCATGTGTGGCGCGGGCGCCCTCGCCCGCGGCCTTTGACGTTCACGACTCAGACTCTGCTGGACGGCTTCTCGCGGGCGTGGGCCCGCCCCACACAAAGTTTGAGCGATGCAAGCTGAAATCCTAGCTATACTCTCCCGAACATGTGGGGCGCCCGCCGAACGAAAACTGTCCTGGCACTACTAATCGCGCTCATTCTTTGCGGAATTCTGCGTTCCGCCATCGCGACGCGTCTCGACAGTTTTGACATTGACGAGGCCTATCACATCACCGCAGGAGTCACCTATGTCCGTCTCGGTGACTATCGCCTGAACCCGGAGCATCCCCCCTTGATCAAGCTTTGGGCCGGCGCATTTCTTACGCCAGGCGTTTTCAAGGCTCCACAGTTCCGGCCGCTCGCGGAAA
Organism: Terriglobia bacterium; assembly: GCA_963812835.1. Lineage (GTDB taxonomy): Bacteria > Acidobacteriota > Terriglobia > Terriglobales > Acidobacteriaceae > JAIQFF01. The sequence continues at coordinate 417,419 of CAWEWN010000002.1, read as the reverse complement.
AATGGGATGAGCGCCATTTCACCGAGACCGTCGTATTCACGGAGAACGATCCCGACATAGCGCAGCGTCGCGTACGTCTTGCCATGTTCATTCTGAATGGAATCCTGCTGCTCGGTTTTGCTCTGGCAGTGTGGCGTGCCTTCGGGAGCGAGATCGGTCCCCGGATGGCGCTGGGTGCGCTGGCGTTTCTGGTAATTGATCCCACCATCGCGGCCCACCTGCCGGTAGTGCTGACCGACCTGCCCGTCGCGCTTCTCGGTGCCACCGCGATGCTCCTGGCCTGGATTGCGTTTCGCAGGGGCAGGACAGTCGATGTTGTGTTGGCTGGACTGGCCTTGGGGCTAACGCTGGGCGCCAAGCATACCGGGTTGATCGTCGCGGTGGCTGTGGCGTTGCTAGGTGCGGTGATGTCGCTCCGAAAAGAAGAGAACCGTCCGCGATTGCGAAGGCTGGCCCAGGTGCTCGCAGTTCTGGTGTTGGCCTGGATCACTTTGTGGGGCCTCTACCGGTTTCGTTTTAATGAGAGCCCAGTTGGCCTGGATCTTTTCAATCGCCCTCTGGCTGCCAAGATCGCGGACCTTCATCGTCCTCTGCTTCGCGACACCGTAAGCCTGATGGCCCGCACCCACTTCATGCCACGTTCGTATTTATGGGGACTGGCTGACATTTTGCATGTGGGGGTCGAAGGCCGCGTGACTCCGATGTTCTTCATGGGCAACACCTACATGCAGCGCGCTCCGTTCTACTTCTTCCCCACGGTGCTGCTGATAAAGATCCCCCTCGGGCTGATTGCGCTCGCGTTGATAGGCCTTGTGCTTGCAATCACAACTCGTGACTGGCCTGGGAGAGAGCCGCTGCTGGTCATATTGCTCTTCGGCGGATTGCTGCTGGCCATGCTGATAAAAGGCACGTCAAGTTATGCCGGCATGCGCCACGCGCTGATTGTTCTTCCTTCTATAGCGGTGGCCGGCGCAGCCGCGCTCGCGATTGCGTTGCAGCGAAAATCCCGGTTGCTTCTTGCCGGCATCGTCCTTGCGACCGTAGTGGCGATGATATCGGCTGTCCCAGTATTGCGGCCGTGGGAGTACTACAACGAACTGGTGGGCGGAACAAAAAACGCCTGGCACTATCTCAGCGACGAAAGCATGGAGTCGGGACAAAGAACCAAAGAGCTTGCCGCCTACTACCATCAATATCTCGAACCAAGGGGAGAAGTTCCATACGTCGAATATTCGGAATCCTATGCGGAGGACGACCGCCGCGGAATCCCTTCCATGCAAGCTCAGTGGAAGGCGCATCCCGAAACCGATACGTCTGACGTAGTAAGCGGCACCGTGATGATCGCAGCGTCGATGCTTCCGGCGCATCCGCAGTCCGACTACATGCTCGACTACACCCCGTTACTCGCGACCAAGCCTGTCCAGCGATTCGGCAATTTGATGATCTTTCACGGCACGTACACGCTCTCGGGACCGCGAGCATTTCGCCTGGCCGATCGCGCGCTTGATGCCGAATATTCCGCCACCCCCGACCTGGCAAAGGCCGAACTGCTGATGGCGAGATCTCTCGAGGTCAATCCGAATGTTTATTACCGCTGGATCGAGCTGGGCAACATTCTCATCCAGCGCGGCAAGCGTGACGAGGCCCGTCGGGCCTATGAAAACGCCAGAACCCACGCTCCTGCCGGAGACGAAATCGTCGGCCCTCTAACGCAACAGATTCAGCGTGTCTCGCAGGACGACTTGAAATCCGTTCCTCCGCTGCGCAACCCGGTATTGGAATAGCACTGACTTGTCACGTCCTGTCATCCTGAGGAAGCGGGGCCCTTCGCCTCGCGAAGGGCTCCCGACGAAGGACCTTTGTATTCCAGGCGATGGCAGCGGCAGAATTTCAACGGAGTGGAGCAGGCGCGGAATGCAGAGGTCCTTCGCTTGCTTTCGTACTGCTTCGCGGAACGAAAGACTACGCTCAGGATGACAGCCTTCAGGGTACGATAGTAGCTATCCCCCAGCCCCTTGACGAACCCCCACCTCGCCCACTACCATTCAACCAGTTTGCTCTACGGAGCAGACCTTGGATTTCATGCAGAGTGGCTGAGGGACGAGCCCTACGAAGCCACGACAACCGGATCAGAATTCATTTTCTGGTCGCCCGGTGTCAACTCTCGCCCTGCAAAGGGGGAACATGAGATTCGGGGTGCCGAATTTCCAGCATCTCGTTCCTCTTTTCCTCATTCGACAGGGAAAGAGGATTTCGTTTTTAGGGCGCTGTTCAAGACTCGTCCCGCCGCTACTCCAAAGCGAGTGGCCCATGACCTCGGAAACACAGACATACGAATTGCGCTGTCGCGAATGCAGCAAGAGCTGGGGAAACCAGCCCCGTTCGATCTGCGACGATTGTTTCTCTCCCCTCGAAGTTTTCTACGATTACGAAGCCGCGCGTCCCAAGTTTACCCGTGAGCGCATCGCCCAGGGGCCGGCCAGCATGTGGCGTTATCGCGATCTGCTGCCTCTGCCCGCGAATTATCAGCCCACGGTCCCAGCCGGATTTACCCCACTGCTCGAGGCACCGCGCCTGGCTCAAAAGCTGGGAGCGAAAAGCCTCTATTTGAAAAACGACGCGGTTTGTCAGCCCTCCCTGAGTTTTAAGGACCGCGTCGTTGCAGTGGCTTTGGCCCAGGCCCGTGAGTTTGGATTCGATACGGTCTCGTGCTCGTCCACGGGGAACCTAGCCAATTCGGTTGCGGCGCAAGCGGCGCGCAACGGATTCAAAGCGGTGATCTTCATTCCCGCCGATCTCGAGCCGGCAAAGATTCTGGGCACACAAGTGTTTGGAGCGAAGCTGATTCGTATCCTGGGAAGCTACGACCAGGTCAATCGCCTGTGCTCGCAGATCGCCGACGAACACAATTGGGGCTTCGTGAACGTGAACCTGCGGCCCTATTACGCGGAAGGCTCGAAGACAGTCGGCTTCGAGATCGCAGAACAATTGGGATGGCGTCTGCCAGACAACGTTGTGTGTCCGATGGCCGGCGGATCGTTAATTATCAAGATCAAGAAAGCGTTCGAAGAACTCATTCACCTGGGACTGGTGGAAGCGAAGCCGGTGAAATATTTCGGAGCGCAAGCCACTGGCTGCTCTCCCATTTCGACGGCGGTGAAAGCTGGGAATGTAGACATTGATCCGCAGAAACCCTCGACCATCGCGCGATCGCTTGCCATCGGCAATCCCGCCGACGGGCACTATGCGATCAAGGTCATTACCCAGAGCGGCGGCTGGTCGGAGGATGTTTCCGATCCCGAACTGGTCGAATGCATACAACTGTTGGCTGAAACCGAAGGTGTCTTCACCGAGACTGCCGGCGGCGTGACCGTCGGTACGGCGCGCAAGCTCTACCGCCAGGGACGAATTTCGCCCGACGAGACTACCGTGCTCTGCATTACCGGCAACGGACTGAAGACCACCGATGCGCTCGCCGGCAAGTACGAAGCCGAAGAGCCTATCGCGCCCAAGGTCGCCGAGTTCGAAAAATACATGGAGAGAACGCTGAACGCTCCCGCGAAAGAAGTGCCGGAAGCTGTTGAGGTCTAGATGAACATCACAGTCCAAATTCCGACCGCGCTGCGCCGCCTGACCGCAGGCAACGCGAAAGTCACGTGCTCGGCCGCCAATCTGGGAGAACTTTTTTCCGCGCTCGACCAGCAATTTCCGGACCTCAAGTCGCACCTGCGGGATGAGTCAGGAGAAATTCGCCGCTTCTTAAATGTGTACGTGAACGAAGAAGACATCCGCTTCCTCGGCGGAAACAAGTACGCGTTCCAGGACGGAGACGAAGTGCTGCTGGTGCCATCTATCGCCGGCGGTGCCAGTTAGTATCTCTGCCGTGCAGGGAAGGATTGGATTGGGTGGGACCGGGTCTTCGACCCGGTCCCACACATGCCGCGGTCGTGATGCCGGATCACGTGGAAAAAAAGGGGAGGCAGGCGCGAACGCCCACCTCCCCGGGGAGAGAACTGCTTACATACCGCTGTTGCCATCCTCCTGGGCGGGATGCAGCACACGGAACGTATTGCCTCCGTTTGACCACACCAGCACCAGTGCATCCTGTCCCTTGGCCACATTGCTCAGTGCATTCTTGACATCGGACGCACTCTGCATCGGCTTGCGATCAACTTCGACGATCACATCGCCGGACTGCAATCCAGCATTGTCCGCCGGGCTCCCCGGCTGCACCTGCTGGATCACCGCTCCACGCAGATCGCCAGGCGCCTGCAGTTGTTCCCGCATTTCGGGAGTGATGTCAGACAGACCAACTCCCCACCGAGGTTTGCCCGTGCCGGCTTCAGAGACTTCCTTGCCGGATTTGTCACGGCTGCCCATGGCTTCCAGCGTGACTGGGACCGAAACGTTCTTGCCGTCGCGCATCACCCCGAGAGTGATCGTCGTCCCCGGATTCTTCTGTCCGACCACGACCTGTAGATCACTTGCATCGCTCACTTCCTTGCCGTCGATCTGGGTGATCACGTCGCCGACTTTCAGGCCGGCTTTGGCTCCCGGCGAATCAGACTCGACCTGGCTCACCACCGCTCCCACGGCCTTGTCCATGTGAAAGAACTTCGAATTGTCCGGAGTCACGTCGGCAATCCCGATTCCCATGTAGCCGTGTGTGACCTTGCCGAACTGGATCAACTTCTCGATCGTTGGGCGCACGATCTGCGTCGGAATGGCAAATCCCATGCCCGAGAACGAACCCGAGGGCGAGATCAAAAAGGTGTTGATCCCGACCACTTCACCGCGCGCGTTCACCAACGGACCACCGGAGTTACCCGGATTGATGGCCGCATCCGTCTGGATGAATTGGCCTGGCTTGCGGGCGTCGTCCGACGACAGATTGGGACGGTTCAACGCGCTAACAATGCCGCGCGTCACGGTGAACCGGAATCCAAACGGATTGCCGAAGGCCAGAACGGTCTGCCCCGGGTGCAGCTTCGTGGAGTCACCCCAGGGCGCGTTGGGCAGATTGTTTCCGTCCACCTTAATGACCGCAAGGTCAGTCAGCGGGTCCGTGCCCACAACCTTGGCGGGAAGAATCCGGCGATCGCTCATGGTGACGCGAACGTCGGTGGCGCCATCAACCACGTGGTTGTTGGTGACGATGTAGCCGTCGGGCGAGATGATCACGCCGCTGCCCAGTCCATGCTCAACCCGCGGCTGTTGCGGCCGGCCCTGGCGTCCGAACTGCTGGCCAAATTGCTGCCCAAAAAATTGTCCGAACGGACTGTCCTGCATGCCCTCCGGCAGATCGCCTTCGGCCACATTGGTTTTCGCCCGCGACGTTACCGTCACGTTCACGATTGCGGGGGTGACGCGTGCGGCCAGGGTTTCCATGGCCTGGTCTAGCGAAAGCAGCGCGCCCACATTGTTGTCATCGAGCGGCGTGGTCGTAGACGCAGCCATGGCTGCGGCCTTGGCCGGCGTCGCCTTCATGAAATCGTAGGTCACGACCGAGCCCACCATCGCAAGCGTCAGAATCGGGATGATGAAATGTCGCCCTACTCCTGTTTTCCAGTTCTGCATCCAGCTCTTCATTTACTCTCTCCTGTTTGTTCAACTAATTATTTAGTTGCTGTTGGTAAAAAAACTCAAATTGATTTAGCTGCGATTCCCGGCTCCATGTTTTTCTGCACTGGGCCGACCACGGTTACGCGCCACACACAGAGATCCCAAACCACGGCACCGGTGGCGTCATACTGCCGGGTTTGTACAAATTCGGTCTGCATCACAAGAAACGTGGGCTGAGGAGCAACCCCATCGCCCGCCATGCTGGTCCGCACCAGCATCGGCACGGTGGCCCGACGCTGCACTGCTCGCGCGGGGATGACCTCAGGTTTATCTTTCGCCTTGAACGAATTCCTGGCTACCGACTTCGCAGCGACAGCAACCGAATTGCCCAGCACCGGGCGGACCTCTTCTGATCGCATCTCATCCGGTCGAATCTGAAGTTTCGCTGGAACGACTCGTGCCCCCATCTGCGACATCTGGCTCGCTTCGAAATCACCGGCCGCGATTGCATTTGTCGCCGACGCAGATTCCACGCTGCCCTCGAACGACACCAGCCGGGTAGGCGCATGTGATAAGGCCACCACGCAGGCCAGAGAAACCCCGGCCACCAGCGCCGGTGCCGGGCCCCATACTCGCGTGGCCCGCGAGCGGTTTACATCCAATATCTGGGTTACGCGCAGCGATACGTTCCGCAAACGGTCAACCGCCGCCTGTGCCAGGGCAATGCCCCGCCGCATAAAACTCTTCTCCGCCAGCGATACCAGGCACTCCGCATAGGCCCGCGGACTTGTCGTTTGCGCCAGCACCATGTCGTCGCAGGCCATCTCGCGTTCGAGCGCCGAGCTTCTTCTCGATCCACCATACGGCGGGGTGGAAGAACAGCAACGCACCGACAACCTTCTGGATCAGGTTGGTCCAATCGTCCCGCCGCCGCAAGTGTGCGAGTTCGTGCAACAGGATAGTGTTCAATTCCAGGGCGGAAAGTTCCCGCATGGTCCAGGATGGGATAACCACCAACGGCTTGGCGAAGCCAATAGCCGTGGGGACGCGCAGCTCATCCGATACGCAGAGCGTCACCGCCCTGGGCGAGTCCAATTCCGCCAGAGTCCTTTGCAATAGAGGATCAATGGCGGCGACATCCACCGGCACGCAGCTCTTGCGGAGCCGCTGCAAGTGCCAGAATCCGACGCCAACTCTGAGCAATCCCACGAAAGCCACCAGCGCCCACGCAGCAAATACATAAAGCGCCCACGACGCCGGCAAACTGATTTCGGACCGCTTCGTCAGCTCGCCGCCGCTTGTCGCCCAGCTGCCCAACAGGGGCAGGGCCGCTATCCCCAACAATGCTGAAAACCAGACAGCAAACCGCGTGCCCGAATTCCGCGGGCCGATCACGCGCAGCAGTAACCACGCAAGCAGAGCGATGACGATCCCCTCTGCAGTGCAGTTGATGATCCGCTCGGCGGAAAGCTGGGCCAGCGACGACAGATTGAGGAAGGCCGCGACGGTCATCGCTGTTCTCTCGAGTCTTCCCGCGATTGCAACAGTTCACGCAGGCGCTTCAGTTCCGTGGCTTCAAGGCCCGGGTTTTCAGGGCCTCGATTTTCAGAACTCAGATCTTCCAGAACATTCAGGACCAGCAATTCGTGAGAATTCTTGAAGAACCGGCTAACCAGGTGCCGGATCTCCGAGCGCGTAGCTTCTTCGCGCTCCATGATGGGCTTATAAATATGGGCCCGGCCGTCTTTGACGTGCTCGAGGTAGCCCTTATTTTCGAGGATGCGGATGGTGGTCAGAACGGAGTTATAGGCCAGCGCCGGCTTTTCCGGAAGGGCGTCCAGAACCTGCTGGACGGTGGCGGAACCCTTCTGCCACAGCACGTCCATCAGGCGCAGTTCAGCCTCAGTTAGAGTCTCAGACTTCCTGGGCGGCACAGACCGTTCTCCTCATGTCCTTATTAGACGCATCAAGGGATGCCAAGGTCAACTAATTATTTAGTTGCTTGCTCAGGTTGTTTTGGTTGCCCGGTGTAGATCGGCTCCTAGGCGAGAGGCAACAGGGTGGAGCATGCCTTCAGGCCTGCATTACACCAGCTTTGGTGCTCGGGGCTTCAGCCCCCGAGGTACCTCAGTGGCTAAAGCCGCACGGGAATCCGCCTTCAGGCAGCGCTGCTCCACCCAAAACGCCAAGCGCCACTCTCCAAACCAGCTCATCACGAGCTTCCCGCACCCTTTGAGCTTTCCGCCCTCCTATGCGACAATTCTTCGCCACATGGGGAGGAAGAGCATGTACAAGCGCGTTTTGGTGATCCTGGTTTGCGTTTTTGCCCTCAGCATTTCCGGCTTCGCAAAGAAACCCAAGAAGAAAGTGGTCCCGCCGGGCGCTCCTGACAAAGTTTATCTACAGAAAATGCTCGACGGATGGGCCGCATTAGACCCCTCCGCGATGGGCCAGTACTACGATCAGGGCGTGTATAACTTCTTCGATATTGCGCCCTTGAAGTACAGCAACTGGACGGAGTACCAGACCGGGGTGACCGAACTACTGAAGGGCTACAAAAAACTGAAGCTTACTCTCAACGACGATACCCAGATCCACACCGACGGCAACCTCACCTGGTCCACGACGACCGTGAAGGAAGATGCCGTCACCACGGCCGGCAAGCACGAACTCGCCACCCTGCGCTGGACTTTGATCTTCGAAAAGCAGGCCGGCAAGTGGATGATCGTGCACGAGCACATGTCAGAGCCGCTGCAGTAAAAACACTGACAGAGGACGGGGCGCAGCTCCGTCCGATCCCTTCTCATGATGGGGTCACCCTGAGCTTGCGAAGAGCCTGCCCTGAGCGAAGTCGAAGGGATCTAGCGCGGAGCGGATCTGCATCATTGCGGCAGTGTGCGCTGCATCCTTCAGCAGGATGACGCCGGTCTATATCGACTCGTCCAACTAACCCATTAGTCATTTTCCGGCCCCGCTTCTTCTCAGTGTTAACATGTTGCTCCCATGCCCGATGCTCCATCGATTCTTGGGCAAACAGTCTCCCACTATCGAATTCTCGACAAGCTGGGTGGCGGCGGGATGGGTGTTGTCTACAAAGCCGAAGACACCTCTCTCGGGCGTTTCGTCGCGCTGAAGTTCCTGCCCGACGACATCGCGCACGATCCGCAATCCCTCGAACGTTTTCGCCGCGAAGCCCGCGCCGCTTCGGCTCTGAACCATCCCAACATCTGCACCATTTACGAAATTGGGGAACACGGCGGCCTGCGCTTCATCGTGATGGAGTATCTGGAAGGAAAAACTCTGCGCGAAGCCATACTCGGCCGCCCGCTTGAGACCGACCGCCTGGTTGACCTTGGCATCGAAATCTCCGATGCCCTCGATGCCGCTCACGCCAAGGGCATTGTGCATCGTGACATCAAGCCTGCGAACCTTTTCGTGACCGATCGCGGCCACGCCAAGGTTCTCGATTTTGGTTTAGCCAAGATTAGCGAGCCCGCAGGTTCGAAGGCCGGTGAAGCCAAGACTGTGACCGAGGAGCATCTGACCAGTCCGGGCAGCGCGCTGGGCACCGTTGCCTACATGTCGCCCGAACAAGCGTTGGGGAAAGACCTCGACGCCCGTACCGATCTGTTTTCCTTCGGCGCTGTGCTCTACGAGATGGCCACCGGAACGCTGCCTTTTCGTGGGGACACTTCGGCTGCGCTCTTTAACTCGATTCTTAACAAGGAACCGGCATCGGCGCTTCGCGCCAATCCCGACCTTCCGGCTGAACTGGAGCGCATCACCCGCAAAGCCTTAGAAAAAGACCGCGACGTTCGCTATCAGAGCGCCGCCGAACTCCGCGCCGACCTGACGCGGCTTAAGCGGGACACCACTTCCGGGAAGATTGAAGCCGCTCCTGCATCGGCAGCGCCGAGTACAGGGAAGTCTCGTTGGCCGTGGGTGGCGGCCCCGCTGGCAATCATCCTGGCAGCCTCTCTCTGGTGGTTGCTCTGGCCTACCCAACCGCCCAAGGTTACGGCCATCACTCAGATTACACACGATGGTATGGCCAAGTTTGGGCTGCTGACCGATGGAGTCCGAATCTATTTCGGGGGAAGCGCCGACGCGCATGTACAGATCTTCCAGGTTTCCGTCAACGGGGGAGACGTCGCTCCGCTCGCAACCCCATTCCCGAGTGTCTTCCCGTCGGATATTTCTCCCGATCGTTCTTCGCTGCTGATTGCCCATTCCCTGTCGGAAGGGGTCAATGGATTTTCGATCTTGCCTCTGCCGGCGGGATCGCCGCGCCAAATGCCCTTCACCGGTCTCCATGCTGCGTGGTCACCCGACGGTCAACAACTCGTGGTCTCGAAGGGTTCTGACCTATACCTGGCCAAGCCCGACGGGAGCGACTTTCACAAATTGCTGTCTCTCCAGGGATCTGTGGATGGCGCAACGTTTTCGCCGGATGGAACCCGCATACGGTTTACTCTGGCGGACCTGATCAACACTACCTCCGCCTTATGGGAGGTAGGTGCGAACGGTACGGGATTGCGGCCCCTGCTTCCGGGCTGGAACAACCCTCCCCAGGAGTGTTGTGGCAAGTGGACCCGCGACGGCGCCTACTATATTTTTCAGAGCAACAACGCCGCCGGATCGAATATTTGGGCGATGCAGGATCGCGCTCGTCTTTTCCGCCGGAGTAATCGTCCGCCAGTTCAACTGACTACCGGACCGATCAGCTACGCTGGCCCTGAGGTCAGCAATGATGGGCGCAGGTTGTTCGCCGTCGGCACGCAGCCCCGCGCCGAACTGGTTCGCTACGACGCCCGGTCCAAACTATTTGCGCCGTTTCTTGGCGGGATCTCCGCCGGTGATCTGGAATTCAGCCGCGACGGTCAATGGGTCGCGTATATCACTTATCCAGAGGGTGTCCTTTGGCGCAGCCGGGTGGATGGCAGCGAGCGGATGCAACTATCGTACCCACCCCAATTCGCGGCGCTTCCCCGCTGGTCGCCGGACGGAAAACAGATTGCTTACATGGTCAGCCAGCCCGGCGCGCCCTGGAAAATTCTTCTAGTGTCCGCCCAGGGTGGTCCTTCTCAGGAACTCCTGCCAGAGAAGCTCAACCAACTCGACCCCTCATGGTCTCCAGACGGCAATCGTCTGGTTTTTGGGCGCTTGGCCGTGGCTAGCGGTACCGAACCTCAAGCCATCTGCATGGTGGACATGAACACACGCCAGGTTTCAACCGTACCCGGCTCCGAGGGCCTGTTCAGTCCGCGTTGGTCACCGGATGGACGCTTTCTTGTCGCGGTTGTCGGTGCCGACCAGACGAAACTCATGATCTTCGATTTTCAGACCCAGCGCTGGTCGGATTGGACAAAGACCCCCGCGGTGACCGGTTTCATTTCCTGGTCGAGGGATGGGAAATATCTTTATTTCGATACCCTGTATACCGACAAGCCTGTTTTCAGCCGCCTCAAGATTGGCCAGGCTCAGATTGAACCCCTGATTGAGTTGAAGGGAATCAATCGCTACTTTGGGCCGTTCGGCTTGTGGAGCGGCATCGCTCCGGATGGGTCCCCAATCCTCGATCGTGATATCAGTACCCAGGAGATTTACGCGCTGGACGTGGAGTTCCCCTAAACCAGCAATTGGCAGTTAGCTAAGTGCCAATTGCTTGCTAACTAATGGATGTCGCGGCACCTAGTAGGCTTTGACGAAGAAATAAATCGTCATCCCCGTCCCCACGAGAATCACAAAACTCCGCACCCACACCTGCGGCAACTTCTGGGCATAGTGCGCTCCGAAATATCCGCCCGCCAAAGCCCCCACAATCATGACGATGGCCTGCGGCCAGTAAATCGCCCCCTTCACCACGAACACCAGTGCCGCGACACCGTTGATGGCGACTCCCAGAATGCTCTTTAGCGCGTTCATGGCATGAATGTCCGTCATGCCGACTGCGGCAAACATGGCGAGGTTGACGATGCCCAGCCCGCCTCCGAAATAACCGCCATAAACAGCCACCACCAGTTCAAAAAAAGACGCGCCCACAATGGCCGCGGTGGTCGCGTCATGTCCAACACTGGAAGCCCGGCGGCCGGCTAGTTTTTTGCCGAAGACGAAGAGCAGCGTCGCTGCCAGCATCAACCACGGCAAGCACACGCAGGAAAGTGTGGGCTGGGGTCCGTAGCAGAAGAACCGCACCGGCGATGCCTCCGGTCAGCCCAGTGGCCAATAACGGCACCAGCACACGCATGGGTACATCTAACCGCTTGCGATACGCCCCACCACTCGCGGCGGCGCCCGTCCAGAGAGCCAACGTATTCGTGGCATTCGCGGGAATTGGCGGCACGCCGGTAAAAAGCAGGGTGGGAAACGCCACAAAACTGCCTCCGCCCGCCACTGCGTTCAAAGCTCCGCCGACAATGCTGGCCAGAAAAAGGAAGATGGCGTGTTCGAGCGTCAAGCCTAAAGGTTTTATCACAAGGATCCGGATTGTGTGGTCGCGGGCGACTCGCCCGCGGCTTTTGACTCTTACTCGAGCCACGCGGGCGAGTCGCCCGCGACCACACAATCCCATGTTCCATTTGGCCGTTGCCTGTCGCCTTGCTACCGTTTTCGTTGCGGCGCCGTCTGATGCAAGGCAATCCGGAAGAAACGCAATGCAGATCTATCGGCTGGGCCTCGTACTTATGCTCCTGACCTGCCTAGCTAACGCCCGGCAGAACACACCTGCGCCACAACCCAAGCCGTGCTCCGAACCCGAGCAGAAGCAACTCGACTTCTGGGTCGGAGAATGGGATCTGACCTGGCCGAGAACCACGGCGGGCCAGACCGATCACGGGACGAACAGCATCCGCCGCATTCTTGACGGCTGCATTGTGCAGGAAAATTTCTCTGGCGCCGATGCCTTGCACCTGCGCGGCCAGAGCGTCTCCATCTTCGACGCCACCGCAGGAAAGTGGAAACAGACCTGGGTGGATAACGAAGGCGGATATCTCGATTTCGTAGGTGAATTCAAAGACGGCCAGATGATCCTGGCCCGCGAAGCCACCCGTCCCGACGGCAGCAAAGGCCTGCAACGGATGGTGTTCAAAAATATCACCCAGAATGAGTTCGACTGGAGCTGGGAAGGATCGAAGGACGGTGGCAAGTCCTGGACAGTCGTCTGGCCAATTCACTACAAGAGGAAGTGAACCGGACCTCGGACGTCTGACCTCAGACGTCAATTCCAAGCTTCCAGCCGAGGTCCGAGGTCTGAAGTCCGACGTCAGGTTCTACGTACCGTAGCTGGCGGCAGCTGCGCCTTCGCGCGACGAAACTCGATCGCGAATGTCTCGGGCTTTGCTGGCGATGTTGCTGCGTGTCTCTTCTCCGCTGGCCGGAGCCAACAGCAGGCCAACGCCGATCCCGATACCCAGTCCCAGCAGCGCCGCAGCGGCAGTGCCCAGCAGGTGGCTGTCTTCGCCACGGATCACGTCCGTAGCCCGGCTGACCCGGTCGGCCGCCGTCTCGTAGGTGTCCTGCGCCCTCGAACGTAATTCGTCGACCGATCCACCCATACGATTGCGCCAGGAATCCAACAGGTAGACACCCGTCCCCAGCAGAATATTCAGAAGAACCTTATCTTTGCGTGTTCCCATTGCTTTGCCTCTTCATAGAAATAAAGTTGCTGTTATCAAGATGCCAGAGTTTAGGGAGCAGTTGGCAGCATTTTTTTGCACAGGGCCACTCCGGCGCCGTGGCGCAGGGGCTTTTTTGGGAATTCTTGGCGCTAGGATTGGGGACTGTTGTATAGTTCCGATTACTTTCTTTTACTTTCGTTCGGGCGTGTGGCGGCGGGAAGTCAAAAACTTACACGACTTGGAGGTCGGGCATGGCATCAACGTCGAACAAGGCCAGATGGGTGCTGGCGTTTCTTCTCTGCGTCCCTGGCATCAAAGCGCAGACCACCCCCACGCCTCAGATCGGATACAAATCGGCTGCCGATGCCGAGCAGAAGAAGACGCTCCTGCTGCGGGATTTCCATCCCGCCTCGATGCTTCATGTCCCCGCACACTCCGTGGCTAAGGCAAAGTTTTACGTGATAGACGTCCACAATCACACCAACGATGCTCTTGGCATTGACGACCATATACCGCCCCAGCGCGTCATCGAGATCATGGACCAGACCAACGTGAAGACCGTCGTCATACTCACCGGGCTGTGGGGCGAAAAACTGCAGCATGTGATGGACGAGATGGTAAAGCCCTATCCCGGGCGCTTCATCGTCTTCACCATGATGGACTGGAGCAAGATTGACGATCCGGATTTTAGCCAGAAGATGGTGCGCCAGCTCGATGATGCGGTCGCCCGCGGGGCCCGCGGACTGAAGTTGCTGAAAGATTGGGGACTGGGTGTGCGCGACAAAACCGGCAAGCTGGTTGCGATTGATGATCCGCGAATGGATCCGGTCTGGCAGGAATGCGGGCGCCTCGGTATTCCAGTTTCAATACACACCGGCGATCCGGAAGCGTTCTTTCACCCCACCGACGCCACCAACGAACGCTACGAGGAATTGACCGAGCATCCCGACTGGAGTTTTTACGGTCCCCAATATCCCAAGTTGGAAGACTTGCTGGAAGCGCGCAACCGTGTCTTTGCCCGGCATCCTGAGACGCGTTTCGTTTCCTTGCATATGGGTTGGCCGGAAAATCTCGGCTGGGTGTCGCGCATGCTCGATGAGCATCCCAACGTGATGGTGGAATTTGGTGCCCGCGAGGCTGAGCTGGGACGCCAACCGCGGCAGACTCGCGAATTCTTTCTGAAGTACCAGGACCGCGTCATGTTTGGCACCGACAATGGCATGGACGAAGCGATGTATCGCAACCACTTCCGCTGGCTGGAAACCGCGGACGAATCGTTCGACTACTGGGGATATCCAGCGCAAGGTCGTTGGGAAATTTCCGGCCTCGAATTGCCCGATCCGGTGCTGGAAAAGATTTATCACCTGAATGCAGAGAAAATGTTCAGCCAGTTCAAGGGCGTGACCAAGGGGGGAACACAATGAACGCTAAACGCGCAGGAAACTTGTCTCACGGAACTCGTATTGACGGCACTCGCGGCGGCATGATCCTGGGATTAGTGGTTGTGTTCCTCCTGAATGTAGGTTGCAGCCGCCCTAAACCCAAGACAGAAGCCCCGGCGCCCGAAGCCTCGCAGATCAAAGTAGAAGTGAAACCGGGCGGGCCCATTGTCCTGACCACCAGCTCAGCAGAGTTCCAGATACTTCCTTCGGGATACATTCAGGCAGCGCTGCTTAAAGGCGATCAGCGGCTCACTTTGGACGAACCTGGCGCGGCCGGCAGTGATCTTCTGCTGCAGAATGGCAAACCAGTTCAGTTTGCACTCGATCTGGGCGCCGCAAAAGTTCAGGACAGCTCGGGCAAGCTGGGCCGGGGCAAGCGCGTAGAAATTCCGGCACGGAGTTCTGACCCCGCGGCCTCCAGCATCCAGCGCACCGTTGATGTCGAGGTCTATGACGGTTACCCCAACCTGCTGCTCTCGAGCGCCGAATACAAGAACGCCGGAAGCCAGGATGTTCACATCGATCGCGTCATTGAGCAGCAGCACAAATTCAGTGCCAGCCTGGTAGAAAAAAAAGCGCAGCCCTATGACATGTGGAGCTTTCACGGCGCGAGCTACGACTGGGGCAAAGACGACGTCATCAAGCTCGGCCGCAACTTCGCTCAGCCCAACGCAATGGGCGCAATGGTCAAAGGCGGCTACGGCGGCGGCATTCCGGTCGTAGCCTTCTGGACGGGCCAGGTCGGCGAGTCGGTTGGCCACGTGGAAACCTTGCCTCTGACGCTCTCGCTGCCGGTCAAGGTGGACGCAGGTGGCGTAAACGCCGGTGTGGACATAGCCGCCGACACCACGCTCAAGCCCGGCGAAACATATTCCACGCCGCGCAGTTTCGTCTCCGTGTACGCCGGCGATTTTTACGAGCCCCTGCACCTGTGGTCGAGCGTGCTGCAGAAAGAAGGATGGGAAATTCCCAAGCCTTCCGGCGAAGCCTACAACGTGAGCTGGTGTGGCTGGGGCTATGAATTCAACGTCACTCCGGCGCAGATGCTGGGCACGGTCCCGAAGCTAAAAGAATTTGGCATCAAGTGGGCGACGCTCGACGACCGCTGGTTCAATACCTACGGCGACTGGGAGCCGCGCGCAGACACCTTCCCCGGCGACTCCATTAAGAAGATGACCGATGACTTCCACAAGCAGGGGATTCTGGTTCAGCTCTGGTGGCTGCCTCTGGCTGTGGAAGACGGCAAGGGCAAGTGGGACTCGCACAAGTACATCGTGTCCAAAATAGCGCAGGAGCATCCGGAGTGGCTGCTCCTTAACAAAGATGGAACGCACGGTCGCATCACCCGCGACCTCGCAACGCTGTGTCCAGCCGTGCCCGAGGTGCAGGCATACTTCAAGAAGCTGACCGAGAAATTTATCGGCGAGTGGGGCTTTGACGGTTCGAAGCTCGACAATATTTACAGTGTGCCCATGTGCTACAACCCGGCGCATCATCACAAGTCACCGCAGGATTCGGTCAACGCCGTGGCCGATGTCTACAAAACCATCTTCCAAACCAGCCGCGCCCTCAAGCCCGAGAGCGTTACCCAGAGTTGCCCGTGCGGTACGCCGCCATCACTGGCCTGGCTGCCATTTCTCGACCAGGCAGTCACAGCAGACCCGGTGGGTGCGGTGCAAGTGCGTCGCCGCATCAAGATGTACAAAGCACTGCTGGGCCCCGAGTCCGCTGTCTACGGCGATCACGTAGAACTCTCCACCATGGATCGAATCGGCAACAACTGGCGCGAGCATGGCGAAGATTTCGCTTCCACGATCGGCGTAGGCGGCGTGGTAGGCACGAAATTCGTCTGGCCCGATCCCGGCCCAAAATTCAAGGCCGTGGCCCTGACCCAGGAAAAAGAAGAGCACTGGAAGAAGTGGATCGATATCTACAACCAGAAAATGCTGTCGAAGGGCACCTTCCGCAACCTCTATGTCTACGGCTACGACGCACCGGAAGCTTACGCCATCGAGAAAGACGGAAAGATGTACTACGCCTTCTTCGCTCCGTCGGCGTCATCGTGGAAAGGCGAGCTTGAACTGCGCGGCTTGGCTCCCGGCAGCTATCACGTCCGCGACTACTCGGAAGACAAAGACCTGGGGACGGTAGAAGTCACGGCGGACGCAGCCCCCAAACTCAAAACAGAATTTAAAGATCACCTGCTGCTGGAAGTATCACGATAGTGCCCGTGCATGTGTGGGGCGGGCGCCCCCGCCCGCCGCTTTTGACTTAAGGTTCCGATCTCGATCTCCCCGGAAGCTGGAAGTCATGAGCGGCGGGCGCGGGCGCCCGCCCCACTCAAACGTTGTCAGAACCAGAAATCTGCCGCAAGAAAACTCAGTCCCACAAAAAAATCATGCCTCGCTTTGACATTACTCTCGCCGGAGAACTGAACCTCGACCTCATCCTCTACGGTCTGCCTGATGCACTCGCGCCGGAGCGCGAGCTGCTGGCCGATCGCATGATGCTAACTCTCGGCAGCTCCTCAGCTATTGTTGCCCACAATCTGGCGGCCTTGGGAAGCCGGGTCGGTTTTCAATCGTTGATAGGTGAAGACTCACTGGGAAAGATTGCGCTTGACCGCCTGGCCGAAGGTGGCGTCGACATTTCACGCGTGCGGAAGGTGCAGGGGCCAACCACAACCGGCCTCACCGTAATTTTGCACCACGTCGGCTGGCGCAACATAATGACCTACTCCGGAACCATCGCTGAACTCTCGTTGAAGGATCTCGACTTCGACTATCTTGCCGATTCCCGTCACTTTCATCTGTCGTCACTCTACTTGCAGCAGACCCTGCGGCCGGATGTTGGTGAATTGTTTCGCCGGCTGAAAGCGGCCGGGCTGACGATTTCGCTCGACACCAACGACGATCCTCAAGATCTCTGGGATGGAGGGTTGAAAGACCTGCTGAAGTACGTGGATGTGCTGCTTCCCAACGCGCGGGAGGCCATGAAAATTACAGGGGCTGATGATCCGGAAATCGCCATCCGGCAACTTGCCGAGATGGTTCCGCTGGTAGTGGTGAAACTCGGCCACGAAGGAGCATTGGCGCAGCGCGGCAAGGAACGCTTCACCAGTCCTTCATTGAAGGTGGAGGCGGTTGATGCGGTTGGAGCCGGAGACAGTTTCGACGCCGGGTTCCTGCACGAATATCTTCGCGGCTCAGATCTACCCACTTGTCTGGCCAGCGGTAATCGTGCCGGTGCGCTCTCAGTAACGCGCCCGGGAGGGACAGAAGCTTTCCGGGACAAGAGCTATCGCGATAGCTTTCTGCATAAGCACTGAACGGTCGAGTGGTGGACCCGGAGAGACTTGAACTCCCAACCCCTGCGTTCGAAGCGCAGTGCTCTATCCAGTTGAGCTACGGGTCCCCTTCGGCAGACTACCGCCAACATTGTAATGTATCTTCACCACCGACCACGGGTCCGTGGCAGATTGCCAAGAGCGCATAAACTGATCGTTCGCCGAGGTGAAGCAAATGTCCGAACGTCAACCAGAGCCCTGGCTGCGGGGCACTCTAGGGGAGGTTTCGCCCGTGCAGCGCGCCGTCGTACACGCACTGGAACTTGCCGGAGAAGACCTGCAACGCTGGTGCGGGAGCTTGAGCGACGAACAGATCAACTCGCGTCCAGCCGGATTGCCTCCGGTCGCATTCCACTTGCGTCATATCGCCAGAAGCATGGACCGCCTCTTGACCTACGCCGAAGGGCGAGACCTGAGTGAGCAGCAACTCATAACGCTGAAAGAAGAGATGAATCCTGACGCGACGCGGGGAATTCTCTTTGCGGAACTTAATTCGGCATTAGCCAAAAGCATCATCCGGATCCGGGCGTTCGAAATAAGCGTATTTGAAGAAATCCGCTTCGTTGGCCGGAAGCAATTGCCCACGACTGTGGCAGGGTTGCTTGTACACATCGCCGATCATACTCAGCGTCACGTCGGGCAAGCGATCACCACCGCTAAGATCGTTCTGGCAACGACAACCTGATCCTTTTGCTGGCGGACGAAAATCCGCCGTAAATGATATCCTTCACGACCATGGCAGTGACCATGCAGGACATCGCACGGGACGTGGGCGTTTCGGTTGTCACCGTCTCCAAGGTGCTGCGCAACAAGGGCGAAATTAGCGCCGCCACTCGGAAGCGCGTCTTGCGCCGGGCCAAGGCCCTTAACTACCAGACCAACTGGGTTGCCCGCAGCCTGGTGACCCGCCGTACCTTCACCATCGGACTGCTGCTGCCCGATTTTACCCACCCCTTTTTTGCCGAGATTGCTAAAGCCGTGGCTGAAACGGTGCGGCCGCATGGTTATCACGTGGTCATTTCATATTTTGACGAAGATCCAGAACTGGAAAGAAACGAAGCCGAATCTCTTCTGGCCCGGCAAGTAGACGGGCTCATCCTTGCATCGGCGCAACCCGGAGCCAAGGCCTTCGCCGACATGCAAAAACGAAAAGTGCCCTTCATTCTGATCGACCGCCCGATTGCGGGCGTGCAAGCAAGTTTTGTGGGCGCCGACAACCGGGCCATCGGCCAGCTGGCTACGGCCCACCTCATCGAGCGGGGATGCCGTCGCATCGCGCATCTGCGCGGCCCGAGGATCGGAATTGCCACCCGGCGCATGCAGGGCTATCGCAGCGCGCTGGCCAAGGCTGGGCTCGATTTCATTCCCGGATACGTCGTTGACGCCGGTTATCAGGACGAGACCGGCCACGAAGCCATGCTGAAGTTGCTGCGCAAAGGACCTGTGCCGGACGGCATCTTCTGCTACAACGACCCCGTGGCTATCGGAGCCATGCGGGCCATCTCCGAAGCCGGCTACAAAGTGCCCGAGGACATTGCCGTCGTGGGGGCGGGTAACGTCCACTACTCAGATTTTCTGGCCGTGCCGCTCACCACGGTCGATCAGGGAACTTCAGAAATCGGCAAGCGTGCCGCTAACCTTTTACTCGAACGCATTGCTGCAAAGAAAGCAGTGCGTCCCACCAAAGTCCTCATCGTCCCCAAACTGGTAGAGCGGCAATCAACCAGGCGCGGCAAATCGAAGTCATAACTGAATCCGAGAACTGAAATCTGACAACTGATCTTTGATTTCAATCAATGTTCTGACAAACAACCTTCGATACAGTACCTCCCCAGCATCGCTACAGACTCTCCCCGATGTCCTACCGCCCCCGCGTGGGCTAGCCTGTTGGTGCCGTCAAAAATGTTCGTGGAGGACTCATATGAACGATGATCAGGTAAAAGGAAAAGCCAAGGACATCGCAGGACGCGTCGAGCGCCAAGTAGGAGAGTGGACAGGCGACAAAGAGGCCGAGGTAAAAGGCGCGGCCAAACAGGTAGAAGGAAAAGTCCAGAATGCCTGGGGCAACGCGAAGGAGGCAGTCAAGAAGCCCAACACAAACCAGGCTGAGAAGGATCAAGCGGACGAGAACGAAGCACTACGCCAGCGAAACCGCGCGGCGAACGAGTAAGAAACGACTAAAGGTCAGTGCACTCTGAGGGACTCGCTAATGGGGTCCCTCAACCCTGAAGACTGACGACTCTCCGGAGCGGCCAGGGTGCGCGCTAATGCCGCGCCCAGTTCATCCGGCAGAAATCCAAAGGGGCCGGGTTTGCTTTTATAAGCAACCCGGCCTTTTTCATCGATCAGATAAATGCGATCCGGCCATCCCGTGTAGGCCCGTTCGGTGGAGTTGCCAAACTCATCGAGCACGCTGGGAAACTTTATGCCTAGCTTGCGCACACAAGCCCCTGCAATAAACGCGCGTTCATCTTCATTCTTTGGACTGGCGAAAACCACCTGGTCTTTGATGTTGCTCTGCATCTGCCAGACGTCACTGGGATGCGCTTCCGTGATATACACCACAAGAAATCCCACGCGATCGCGATACTGCTCGTAGAGTTTGTTGAGGGCAGGAACCTCCCGCCGGAAGGGCGGTCAGGTATAGCTTCCGAAAACCAGCACCACAGGTTGGTGTTGGTTCAAGGCGGAAAGCTGCACGCGTTCTGTCTTGTCCAGTTTCAGCAGGGAGAAGTCCGGCGCGGCATCTCCCAGTTTCAGACTTCCCGCGCGAGCGCGCATCCAAAATGTTTCAAATGGAAATAAGAGGAAGGGCACTGGCCCTGGCATCTTCGCCATGACCCGTCCAAAAGTTTCCGGCGACTGGTTCATCGCCCACCAGATATAACTTCCAAAAGCCAGATAAACGATGGCGAGGACGACAACACCAATCCCCAGGCGCTTGCGCGCGGTCGGGGTCAGTTTGAGGCGGCTCGTGAATTTGTCCCAGCGCATTGGCAAGCGAACACTCTATGAGTCAGTAACGGACCGCAGCAATAGTAAAGAAATACTAGCAACCGTCGAAACCATCGGTCGACACATGAGGCTTTCGATAGTAAGCGGAGCCGCGAGGCGGCGAGAGAGCCGCGAAGCGGCGGCAGAATAAAGCCCACGGCGTAAGCCGTGGGTCATAGGCAAAACCAAAGCAAGCCCCAAAGGGGCGAAAGAGTCCGCTCCTTCCGCCCTATCAGGGCCACGCCGTTTCCGGACTGTCCTCCCGGGCTTGCGCCCGGGGCCTTATTCTTGCGCTGCTCCGCGGCTACACCAATCCACTCGGGCGAAAATCGGGTGAACGCCTCGCGTGCCTTTCACAACCTCAAACAAGATCGTAGCGATCGTTGTTCATCACCTTGCTCCACGCCGCCGCGAAATCTTTAACGAACGCCTCCTTCGAATCGTTCGATGCATAGACTTCTGCAAGCGCCCGCAGCTGCGAGTGCGAACCGAAGATCAGGTCGACACGGGTGCCGGTCCACTTGACCTCGTTGGTCTTTCGGTCGCGCCCCTCGTACACGTCTCCAGATCCGTTCGAGTGATTGGACGGCTGCCATTGCGTCTTCATATCGAGCAGGTTGACGAAGAAGTCGTTGGTCAACGTGCCGGGTTTTTTTGTGAAGACGCCGTGCTTCGAGTTGCCGGCATTTGCACCAAGGACCCGCAGGCCACCGACGAGGACAGTCAGCTCAGGCGCAGTCAGCTTCAGCAATTGCGCTTTATCGACCAGTAGTTCCTCAGCCGACAGACGGTGCTTGCCGCGAGAATAATTACGGAATCCATCCGCGACCGGCTCCAGCGGTTCGAAGGATTCGACATCTGTGTGCTCCTGCGAGGCGTCCATGCGGCCCGGCTTGAACGGAATTTTCACCTCAGTTCCACCGTCCTTCGCGGCTTTCTCGATGGCTGCGTCGCCGCCGAGAACGATCAGGTCAGCCAGCGAGACTTTCTTTCCGCCGGTTGCCGAAGCAGTTGAATTCCTTCTGGATGGCTTCGAGTTTTTCCAACACCTTCGCCAGTTCCGTCGGCTGGTTCACCTCCCAGAACTTTTGCGGCACCAGACGAATGCGCGCACCGTTCGCTCCGCCGCGCTTGTCAGAGCCGCGGAAGGTTGACGCCGACGCCCATGCCGTCGACACCAGCTGGGAAGTAGACAAGCCAGACGCGAGGATCTTCGCCTTCAGATCAGCAGCGTCCTGCTCGTTGACCAGCGGATGATCCACCGCAGGGATCGGATCCTGCCACGGCAGCGTCTCTTTCGGAACCAGAGGCCCGAGATAACGCACAATCGGACCCATGTCGCGGTGCGTCAGCTTGTACCACGCCCGCGCGAATGCATCCGCGAACTGGTCCGGATGCTCGTAGAAGCGCCGCGAAATCTTTTCGTAAGCCGGATCGAAGCGCAACGCGAGGTCCGTGGTCAGCATGGATGGCGCGTGCTTCTTCGAAGGATCATGCGCATCCGGCACCGTGCCGTTGCCGGCGCCATTCTTCGGCGTCCATTGATTCGCACCCGCCGGACTCTTGGTCAGTTCCCAGTCGTATTTGAAAAGATTTTCGAAGAAGTTGTTGCTCCACTTTGTCGGCGTCGTGGTCCACGTAACTTCAAGACCACTGCCGATGGTGTCAGCACCAAAACCTTTACCAAATTTATTCTTCCACCCGAAGCCCTGGTCCTCGAATGTCGGCGCCTTCCGGTTCATTGCCCACGTAGTCAGCGGGAACGGCAGCGCCATGGGTCTTGCCGAAGGTATGTCCGCCGGCAATCAGTGCGACCGTTTCTTCGTCGTTCATGGCCATGCGCTTGAAGGTTTCGCGAATGTCCCGGCCCGCCGCAATGGGATCGGGCTTTCCATTCGGCCCTTCCGGGTTCACGTAAATCAGGCCCATCTGAACCGCGCCGAGAGGTCTCTGCAGATCACGATCGCCGCTGTAGCGTTCGTCTGCCAGCCACGTCCCTTCCGGCCCCCAATTCACTTCTTCGGGCTCCCACACATCCGCGCGTCCACCGCCGAAACCGAAAGTCTTGAATCCCATATCCTCGAGAGCGACGTTGCCTGCGAGGATCATCAGATCGGCCCAGGAAATTTTCCGTCCATATTTCTGCTTGATCGGCCAGAGCAACCGGCGCGCCTTGTCGAGGTTCACGTTGTCGGGCCAGCTATTGAGCGGCGCAAAACGCTGCTGCCCGGCTCCGGCGCCGCCGCGGCCATCGCCGATGCGGTAGGTGCCGGCACTGTGCCACGCCATGCGGATGAACAGTCCTCCGTAGTGTCCGAAGTCGGCCGGCCACCAATCCTGCGAGTCGGTCATCAAGGCATGAAGGTCTTTGATCACCGCATTCAGATCGAGACTTTTGAATTCCTTCGCGTAATCGAACTCCTCGCCCATCGGATCAGACAGCGGAGAGTGTTGATGCAGGACCTTCAGGCTCACCTGATTCGGCCACCAGTCGCGGTTCGTGGGCGCGGAGGCCCCGTGGTTGAACGGGCACTTGGATTCGGGTTTGGTGCTTTTGTCTTGAGTCTCGGGGGAAACGCTTCCCGATGAAGTTGCGAGTGTATTTTCCATATATTCCGTCCTTCGAATCTTGATTGAGTACTGCGTAAAAACAATTATTTTTTGGCGCTGCAGCGGCGGCAGAGGCCAAAGACCTCAACCAGCGGCTGCGTCAGATCAAAGCCATCCGGCAGGTGCCGGGACAGCCGTTTGAAATCAATGAACTCTCCTTCAATGTCCTGCACCGATTTGCAGCGGGAGCAAACCAGGTGGTGATGAGGTTTGAGATTGCCGTCCACGCGCAACGTGGCCGCATGCGGAGTGACCTCCCGCAGCAGGCCACACTCGATGAAAAGCCGCAGATTGTTGTAGACCGTAGCCAGAGAAATGGATGGAATGCGACGCCGCACCGAGGCGTAGATGTCTTCCGGGGAATAGTGTCCGTCGGAAGCAATGACGGCCTCATAGACCACCTGGCGCTGGTGCGTGACCGCCAAGTCCGTGCTTCTCGGCCAGCTCACGGAACTGTCTGATGGGTAAGGCGCATGATTATCGGATAAGAATGATTATAAAACGATAAGTAACAGTGTCAACCGCAATGTTCGCCGAAAACCTCGAAGCGGTTGTGGAGAACGTCAGCCGATAAGGTACTGGCGCAATCCTAGGCTCGGCAGTTCATTCCAATGACTACCGCAGTTAATGAAGCGGATCTTTCTGAAGCCTTTAGAAGCGTCGTCACTCCGAGCGCGGGCCAACCGTACTAATCACTTCAGCTTCGCGCTCCAATTCAGGACGACAGAAAGAGGTGTGATGGCTGTCTTTAGGCGCGTGTTGATAAGGAATTTCTGCCCGTCCGAACTGACCTCATAAGAGAACTGCTCGGATGTTGCCAGCATTTCACGAGGATTGGCCTGGAAAAGCACCATCGGCGTTCCAGGGTCGAAATTGGAACCGGTCTTCACCGGAACTGCCATCATTTTGCTGTCAGTCGAAAGGTAAAAGAGTTCCTTGCCGTCGCCTCGCCATTTGGGCTCCTTGCCGCCTGCGTTCGAGACCTGCCACTTTCCGTGCGCTTCAGGAAAGGAGGTTACATAAATCTCCCATCGTCCACTCTCATTGGAAGAATATGCAACCCACTTGCCATCGGGGGAGAAACGGCCGCCCTTGAGAGTGGAACTCGCTTTGAGAAACTGCGCAGGATGGAATTCCGGCACAGTGACGAACCACAAGTCGGCGCCGCGCTCGTAGAGAATATATTTCCCATCCCGCGACCAGTCTGTGGGAAACCTGTCAGAACCCTCCTGCGGAATTGGCTTCTCCTCTTGCGCTCCATTGGTGTCTTTTAAGTACAAATCGAAATTAACACCGCGATTGGAACCGAAAACCATCCGGCTTCCATCGGGACTCCAAATTGGGGTGGAGTCAATCGCGGGATCGAAGGTCAGGCGTTTGGCGCTCTGATTTTCAAGGTCGTAAGTCCAGATGTCCGTGTTCTGGCTGGCGGAATCGGTCGTGTCCGAGGCCACAACCTTGCCATTGGGAGACAGACCTATGTTCCCGTAAATGCCGGGGTTCAACACCGTTCCAATTTGTTGGCCTTTCCGGTCGAGCCACAGAAGTTGCGACGCGCCGGAGTCTCCGGCTTTTTGCCCTACCAGTAAGCCAGTACTCGTGGCGCCAAATACAGCTTCAGAAATTCGTGGCCAATATTGAATATTCGTCAAGATGGGGATGGCTTCCCCGGTCGGTTCGAATTTCCCAGCGTCAAAGAGCTGACCGAAAAGAGTTTGATCGCGGTAGAAAAGCAGATACGGTGCGACGTAGGCCGCATTCGCGCCCGATTTGGTCACCAGCCGTTTCTCGTTCGATCCCAGTGAACCCAGGTAGACCGAACTGAGCTCTCTTCGGCCCGAAAGGTGGATCGCGGAATATAGATAGTGGACTCCATCGGGCAGAAAAACCGGCCAGCGATTACTGTCTTCGAGTAGGCTCTTGTCCGGAGCAGTGACCTGAACGGGCGTTCCGCCCGCAGCTGAAATCCGGTAGAGACCGACTCCCAGATGTCCGCTCGGAGTAAAGAGGATGACGCCGTCCTTGCTCCACGTGCCACCTCGACCGCTGGGTGCGTCGCAAAGCATTTGTACCGGTCCTCCAGACAGACTCAGCTTCTTCAGTTTTCCGTCGGCAAAGAAACCGAGGGATTGTCCGTCAGCGGACCAGAAGGGAAAGCTTGCTCCTTCGGTGCTCGTCAGGCTGTTGGCATCCAGTGCTCCCGGTTCATAGATCCAGATCATGTCGTTCTGATCCGACTCTCGACGACCGACGATGGCGACCGTATGGCCGTTGGGAGACACAGCGACGTCGCGCGCAGCGAAGGGGAGCGGTGCGGAATAAAACGTGGTCTGTGGGAGAACTTTCGACGCGTGCCACCAGAAAACGAACGCGATCAGCAGTAATGCGAGTCCGCCAGCGATCAGCCAGGCCAGCAACTCGCGCCGATTGTCTTTTTTCTCCGTTTTCTCAGTTGACTGGAGAGCCGCAGGGCCACCCTGCGCAATCCACTTCAACTGCAGAACGATATCGTGCGCGGTCTGGTAGCGGTCGTCTGGATTCTTCGCCAGGCATACATGAACCAAATGCTCGAAGGCCGGCGGCGTCAGCGGTTGGGTCTTTGAAATTGACTCCGGTTCCTTTTCGAGAATCGCGCTGGCCACGCTAATCTGACTCTTGCCCTCAAACGCTCGGCTTCCGGTCAGCATCTCGTAAAACACGCCACCCAAGGCGAACAGATCGGATCTGGCGTCAGCCTCTTTGCCCTCGATCTGCTCGGGCGACATGTATTGGATCGTCCCGAGTACCGTACCCGCACTGGTCAGAGGAGAGATTGGACTGGCCTCGGTCATGGTCCGCGCCGCCGACAGTAATGGCGCGCTCGATGCTCCAGGAACACCGGCCGCGGACTTGGCCAGGCCAAAGTCCATCAGTTTGGCGCCGGCTTTGGTGAGCATGATGTTCGCCGGCTTCAGATCGCGGTGCACAATCCCCTGGCGGTGCGCCACGGACAGCGCTTCGGTCACGGCAATCCCGATCTTTAGAATTTCGTTCAGCGGCAACGGTCCCTTACGAAGACGCTCCGCCAGAGTTTCCCCTTCCAGAAACTCCATCACCAGATAGTCAATGCCATCCTGGGAACCGATGTCATAAAGGTGGCAGATATTTGGATGGTTGAGCGATGAAATCGCCCGCGCTTCACGTTCCATGCGCTGCTTCAGTTCAGGAGAAGAAGAAAGATGGGAAGCCAGAACTTTAATGGCAACGGTTCGATCCAGCCGAACATCGCGGGCGCGATATACCTCTCCCATTCCGCCTGCTCCCAGCGGAGATCGGATCTCATACGGCCCGAGTTTCATGCCAGAGGTGAGGGCCATGGGTGGCCGACATTATATGCCACCCGGCGCGGTCAACCGGCCATGAGGAACGGTTGAGATCGAATCTGGATTTGGTTTGCACAAGCCAAACGAGTGCAACGAGTGCCAATACTTGTCAGCGTATAATCTGTGGCCATGCTAAACGACGGGTTCAAGTTTGTGGATTGCAATGGCCAGTTCAGCCGACTGGTTTCGGCGGAGACTGTTCGATGACGATATCTCAGGCCCAGCTTTGGAAAGGCACTCCGTTCAGCATCGAACGCAAAGCCGGCAAAGCTTCCGGCACAGTGATTTTCCGTCTCTGCGGACCCTTCACCGCGCGCGACATGTACGGGTCTCTGACCCCCGTCGGTCTGCGAAGTATGCTCGATTTCCAATCGACGCCGGACGAGCAGCCGCCGTCTCGTGAACATTCTCGACCTGACCGATGTCCCGTACATGGATTCCGCCGGCCTGGGCATAGTCGTAGGACACTATGTGAGCTGCCACCGCAAGGGCGTCCGGTTGATTGCCGCCGGAGTGGGCCCACGCGTCCGCGAGCTGTTCAAGATGACAAGAGTGGATACCACCATCCCCATGGCCACCACAGTTGACGAAGCGGATATCAACTGAAGTTTCAGCGCGGGGTAGAGGTAAACTAGAGATATGGCCGACAAGAAAGGGGAGGACGCTCCGGAACCCAGGCCTCCCGCCACAAAACCATCCACCAAGATCAAAGTGATTGAGGACGCCGAAGCCAAAGGCGAGACTGCCGCTGCCTACGATTTCTGGCGCAAGGGTTCAGGCCGGCAGCAGGTTCCTGGGATCATCAAATGTTTTGGCGCACGGCCTGACTTCCTGCGCCAGGTAGTCGAGTTCTCCAACACCATCCATTTTTCTGAAGGACATCTTTCCCGCCGCCATAAGGAAATGATCGCGAGCTATGTCTCCTTCCTGAACCGGTGCCCGTATTGACTGGACAGCCACGCCTACTTCCTGCGTGTCCAGGGAGCAACCGATGAATGCGTAGCTGCAGTTCTGGAAGGCAAGCTGGAGGACGCCGGCCTGACCGAGCCTGAGCTCGTCCTGATGAAATATGTAAAGCTCATCACAGACGCCGCCTATCGCTCCACCGCCGAAGACGTCAACAAACTCAGAGCAACAGGCTGGAAAGAAGAACAGATTGCCGAAGCTGTCTACATCACAGCCCTCTTCGCCTTTTTCAACAGAGTAGCCGACGCGTTCGGTGTTCCTTCTCAGGACTATCTCTCCGCCGGCAAAATGACGCCATAACAATGCGCTAAAAAGACGTCACTGGATCAGGTTGGCAGCGCTGTCCAGCTCAGTTGCATTGTCCTACATTGCCCTCGCTATAATGCCCCGCATGTACACGCCTCAGGCTGGAATCTTTGCTCTCGGAACGTCCTCCCATACCTATCTTGAGTTCGACATTCTGGATGCCAAGAAACGCAATCAGTTCGCATCCACGATCTCCGCCATCCGTGAACCACGCACCACCACTGGAGGAGTGAACTTCGTAATCGGTTTTCGGCCTGAGCTCTGGCGCGATATTGTTCCCGATGACACGCCTTCGGGCGTCGAGGGATTTAACAAAGCAGTCCAGGGCACAGAAGGATTCGTCATGCCCGCCACGCAACACGACGCAGTTGTATGGCTGTCCGGCAGTGCCTATGACGTCATATTCGATATGGCACGCTCGATCATCCACGATCTTGCAGGCCAAGCTTCACTTGCAGAAGAGACCTCGAGCTGGTCGTACCGGCACGATCGCGATCTTACCGGCTTCGTCGATGGCTCGGAGAATCCAACGCTGCTCGACGCTCCCGCCGCAGCTCTCCTGCCGGAAGGAGTCCCTGGTGCTGCCGGCTCTGTCCTGTTGCTGCAAAAGTGGAAGCACAAGACAGCGGACTGGGAAGCTCTTCCCATTGATCAGCAGGAACGCATCATGGGACGCACCAAGCCGGACAGCATCGAGCTCGAGAACAAGCCAGTGGACTCGCACGTAGCACGCACCGATCAGGACGAGTTCGGCCACATCTTTCGCCGCAACATGCCCTACGGAAACGTCGAAGACCACGGCACCATGTTCGTCGGATTCAGCGCCGACCAGAAGCGCCTCTCGAAAATGCTCGATAGCATGGCCGGCCTCATCAGCGGAAAGCGCGATGCGCTCACCCGCTTTACTCAACCGTTGACCGGCTCCTACTACTTCGTGCCGTCCGTTGAAAGTCTGCGCCGCCTGCGGCAAGACGAATAGGACGATTGACAGGAGTGGCCCGCTCAAGCCCGGTGTTGGGTGGAGCGGGAAATGGTTACCCTCCCCAGTCTGTCATCCCGACCGGAGCAGATCACCGCAACAGCGGTGATCCGCGGAGTGGAGGGACCTTGTGTTGCGACGTGCGCCACGACGAGAAATATTCGATAATTCCTGGATGGAAGCCAACGGATTACCCTCCCGCACCTCGATTCTGACCGCCGCGGCGCGTGCGCTGGGCTCACGCGAACCCGATGCAAGCGTGCGCAATCCAGACCGACTCGCCGACCGGCTGATCGGCCCGGCAGAGTTGGTCCTGATAGCCGACCATCCCATCAGCAAGGCCCTCGACCAGAATTTTCAGGAAGCCATGGACGATCCCGATGTCTTCGGCTTCGCCTGGCTGATGCTGGTGCGCACGCGCTTCATCGACGAACTCATGGAGCGCGCTGTCCGCGGCGGCGCGACGCAGTTGGTCATCCTGGGCGCCGGGTTCGATACGCGGGCCCACCGCTTCACCGAACTGTTGAAGGACGTCGCAGTGATCGAGGTCGATTACGGCGCCACCCAGGAGTACAAAAAGCAGCGCGTCGAAGCTGCTTTGGGCGGCGCGCCGGCCAACGTGGTATACGCCCCGATCGATTTTGCGCGCGAAAGCCTCGGCGAAGTGCTGCGCCGCGCCGGTTTCCAGCCTGAACGCAAGACCTATTACATTTGCGAAGGCGTCAGCATGTACGTTCCGGAGGAAGGCATGATGCAAACCCTGCGGACGATCGCTGCGGAATCCCTTCCGGGCAGCGCACTGCTGCTTGAGTACCTCAACCGGGGCGGGCTCGACTTAATGAGAAAATATCCCTCGGGGATGATCAAGAATGCCTTCGATTGGGGAGAGCCTTTCGTGTTCGGCGTGCCCGACGGGCGAGACCGGGAATTCTTCCGCGAAGCAGGTTTGGAACTGGGCGAGACGCTGAAGATCAGCAGCCCCGAATCGGTGGCACGATACGCCACGCGCCAGGATGGAAGCTACTACGGCGCGCACCTTGAAAAAGTGTTTCAGCAGCGGCGCGAAGCCGCCCTTGCGGCCATGGACGATGCGGGTCGCGAGCAAGCCGCCCAGGCCGCTGTTATGTCGGGCTATTGGCTGGCCGAGTTGTCCGTCCCCCCTCGGCCACACTACTAAGGACGAGTGGCTTTTCGCTCAGTGTTGCACCGAGTTGTAGCGGTGTGCCCAATCACGTTGCGACCACCACCCGGCGATACGTCAGCTCGCGGCCCTAAACTTCGCGACGATCGCCGTGATGTCATCGCTTTGTTCCTGAAAACTGAATCGCCGAACACCATCCACGATTGCGGTCAACAAAGCCTGGCACGGCAGGTACCGATTTTGCTGAAGCGATTCAATCAGGCACCGCTCGCCAAATTCCTCGCCTTGTTCGTTGCTGGCTTCGGTGATCCCATCCGTGTAAAGCGCCAGCACGTCTCCGGGAAAAAGCTCCTGCTCCCGCATTGAGCAATTCCACTCTCTGAACATTCCGAGCAGCGTGCTGGTGGACTCGAGCCGATCCACTCTGCCGTCGCTTCTTACCAGGAGGCCACACAAATGGCCGCAATTGACATAACGGACTCGCCCCGCCGCCCCGTCGTAATCGGCAAAAAAAAGCGAGGCATAGGCGCTGTCGCCGGTATTGTCATAGAACAGGCGGTTCACAGACCGGAGCAAAGCCTCGGGCTGATCGAAGGCCAGCGCCGACTGGCTTCGCAGGCTGGCCTGCAAATTCGCCATCAGCAGAGCTGCGGCGATTCCCTTGCCCGAAACATCGCCGATGATCAGCCCCAGCCGCTGCGGCCCGAGATTCAGGAAATCGAAATAGTCCCCTCCCACCTGCCGCGCCTGCAGGCAGACACCGGCGTACTCTACCGTTTTCAGCTCCGGCTGAATTTGCGGAAACAACCGCGCCTGCACCTGGCGCGCTATGTCCATTTCCTGGGCCGTGCGGCGTTCGGCTTCGAGTTTCTCTGCGTGCGCCTGCCGGCGCAACTCCAGGCTTTGCCTGACCTCATCGAAGCCTTCCAGGCCAAACGCATTTCCGTCCGGATCCTCGAAACGCGCATAGGTGCCGCCCCACCCCGGCGTCTCCGGTGCCGTTGTGAAACGAACGCCACGTTCGCTCCATTCTTTGTACTTGGCGTGGACATCCTCGGTCATGAACAGCACCCAGCGATATCCGCCAATCAGCTTGTATTCCGGCGCGTCGGGTTTAGGTTCAACCAGCGCGAGATTCGCGCTGCCATCCGGCGGGGCCACTTCGATCCAGCGTTCGCCCGTAGGTAGGCGTTGTTCTGTGATCAGTTCGAAGCCCAATTGTTCCAGATAGAACCGCTTGCTCACTTCCAGATCGCGGACAAAAACGACGATGTCCTGGATCGACAAGTAGGGCTCTTCTCGGCCCGGCCGAAGCACGGTCCGGTTCGACCACGAAATAAAAGGGTCGCTGGCCATCCGCGAGATTATAACGGGCCGCCCGACTGAGCGTTGAAATCAGGACGGGCTGTTCAATTCTTAAACGCATCCAACTTCACTGCGTAAATCTGGCAATCGAACGAGAAATCCACCTTCCTGCACAGAGGAAAGAATATGTTCTTACCATCCTTGGTCCATTGCGGGGCTGTCGCTCGGCCCTCGTTGTTTGCCACTTTTCTCACCCCGCTCCCATCAGGATCCATGACGTAAATCTCGTAACTGCCTCTTCGATTCGATGCGAACGCGATCTTCGTCCCATCGGGCGACCATGCCGGCCATCCGTCGAACGCCGGATCGTTGGTCAGATTATGGGCCTCGCTGCCGTCGGCGTTGGCGAGAAAGACCTCAGAGTTGCTCTCGCCCAGCATCCGACGAAAGGCAATCCTCTTCCCGTCGGGAGACCAGGCGGGGTAGGTGTTCACGCCGCCGTCGCCGATCAATTTGACGATCTTTCGGCTGGCGATTTCGATGGAATAGATTTCCGCTGGATTCTTCTTCGGTGGCTTCAAGTCATCATCCGTGCAGTAGGCAATACTTTTGCTGTCTGGATTCCAGTTGGGATGGATCGTCTTCACTTCCGCCGGGGTGAGCGGTTCAACCGCGGTGCCATCGGCATTCATCAGGTAAATTTGCTCCAGGCCGTTGCGCATCAGCACGAATGCGATGTGCTTCCCGTCCGGCGACCACGCCGGGTCTTCATGGTCGGCATCATCGTGTGTCAACTCCCTTACCTGCGAGCCGTCCAAGCGCATACGGAATAGCTGTTCCTTGCCCGCCACCACTGATATGAAGACCATTTCCTCCCCGTCTGGCGAAAACGATGGAGAGTCGTTCACGGAGTGGCTGAACTGGTACGCAATACCGATTGCACCTTTCGGCGTCTGGGCCGAAGTCCACATCGTGCAAAATAGAACGACCCAGACGCCTGAAACGGCGGGGCCGAATAAGATTGTTTTCATACCCTTCTTCGACGTCAGAAAAAATGGTTGGTGAGCTCTGATCTCAGAGGGAAGACGGGTGCCCTTCGCTCTTATCGAGGGCCACCCGATAGTAAATGGCTGCGCACGACGCCCACTCACGGTGCCTAGTGCCAACGCTCCCCCGGCTTCCTCAGGTAATGCCGGAAGACGTATCCCCAGGGGATAATCGGGACCAGGATCACGCCCAACGCGATCGCTTGGAAATCCTCTGTGAATTGCGTCGTATGAACTCCCGCCCTCCACTGCGGCAGCCCGTAATCGACCAGCCAGATTGTCTTCCACGCCAGCTCGAAGAGAAGTACCGGAAGCATCTGCAACGGGTAGCGCAAGCCGAAACATGCAAGCAACCACACTCCGCCAAGCATGCTAGGGATCACCCCGCGCGCCGTCGGCTCATGGACGATCAATTGCGGCAGAAATGCGATTCCGCCGCCGACAATCAGCAACAGGTACATCGCGCGCAGTATGTAGAGCCGGGTGAGAGATACTTCGCTCTCGATGGGGGCCGCAGCATACGGTGCAACAGTGGCAGCATTCAAAGTCATTTCAAGCCTCCAATCTTATCCAGTGAAACCGGCGGAAGCTCTTCTGCGCCGGAATCGTGTCGAAATTCCAGGAGGTCGCCCGGTTGGCAGGCGAGCGCTTCGCAGATTGCCTCAAGCGTAGAGAAGCGGATAGCTCGCGCCTTGCCGGTCTTCAGGATCGAGAGGTTCGCGAGCGTGATGTCGATGCTCTCGGCGAGTTCGGTCAGCGTCATGCGCCGGTCGTGCAGCAGGTCGTCGAGCTTTACGAGAATGGCCATCAGACCGTGCCCTCCAGGTCTTCGCGCATGCGCGTCCCTTCAAGGAACACCTGCGCGAGCACGAACAGCAGCAGGATGGCGAGCCAACCGGTGAGATCGAAATTGCCGTTCATGCGCAGCGGTACCTCTTTGGTCGAGACGGCGGAGGCAATCGCGAC
This sequence comes from Terriglobia bacterium, assembly GCA_963812835.1. GTDB lineage: Bacteria > Acidobacteriota > Terriglobia > Terriglobales > Acidobacteriaceae > JAIQFF01. The sequence continues at coordinate 383,778 of CAWEWN010000002.1, read as the reverse complement.
GACGCAGATGTGGAGCACTTCCAGGCCGAGCAAGGCAAACGCTATGGTCCGCAGCCGTCCGGCATTCTCCATAATGAATGGCTCGCCGGTGCGCACCGATTCGACGATTCGAAGCAGCCGGCTGAATAGCACGAAGGCAATGGGAGTGCCGACGATGCCGACCACCATGATTGCGCGCATCCCGGCGACCACGCTCTCGTGAGCGGCGACCGCCCCGACGCCAAGCGCTCGCCAAGTCCAATCCGCAGCCAGGAAGCTGACCGCCAGCAAAGCAAAAATCAGGGCCCCGAGAATCCAATTCAGGACAATCAGGATCCGCAAAGTGACCCAGGTGGCGACGAGCGCAGTCGACCGTTTCGTTGTGGGTTTTGAGGTATTCATTATCGATAAACGATAACATTATTATCGTTTATCGGCAAGTAAATTTGGCAAGATGTGCCAGATGGAGACGAATCTGAGCGAACTCCCAAGGGGGCGGAAGAATCCGTTTCTTTCGCCCTTTCAGGGCTCCGCTGATTTCCGAATCTTCACCCAGGGCTTACGCCCTGGGCTATATTCTTGCGCCGCTTCGCGGCTGAATTCCATTCCGCTCCGAAATACATCGACTCGGCCATCTCAATAAATCAGCTTCAGCGAAAACTGTATCTGCCGCGAAGATCCCGCCGTCTTGCTGATAATCGCCAAAACCGCTGCCGCGCAGAATATTCGACGGCAACCCGAAATTCACCAGGTTGAACACATTGAAGAATTCAGCCCGAAATTCCACCGTGCCCAACTCTGCGCCGCCGCGGCGACCAAAGGGAGTGTCCTTGATCAGCGCGAAGTCGAAATCCTTGAAGCCCGGCCCGCGGAAAGTGTTGCGCCCCAGTGTGCCAAAGCGGCCGTGGTTGGGGCCGGTGCCGCCGGCAACGTTGATCGGGACCGAGAAGAACGACGCATTGTCCGCGCCGCGCCCGAAGTAGTCTTCCCGCACCGCGCCGCTGGTCGAAAACTTGGGCTGCTCCACCAGGTCGGGACGATCTGTTCCCCCTGCTCCTACACCGGTTTGTTGGACTCCGGAATACACCGAAAACGGCGATCCACTGGTCAGCGTGGTGATATTCAGCACCTGCCAACCCCGTGTGAGGGTTCGTCCCAACGGCCGCAGAAAACCAATCCGATCGAGCGGCAGCACCTGAATAAGACTTAGCGTGAACGAGTGGGTCGCGTCGAAAGTTGACGGTCCCTTCTCCGCGCCCGGATTCCACGGATCCTGCGGCAGCGTCTGCAGCACCACGCCTGCACCCCCGATCACTCCACCCAGCACCGAACTCGTGTCATCCAACGATTTTGAATAGGTATAGCTGGCTTGCAGTCCCAGGCCGGCGCGTGCCGAATTCTTGCTCAGGCTGCTTTGCAGGGAGTGATAGGTGGAGTGCGACCGGCTGGTCATCACCAGCTCCGGCCCGAAACCTCCAATGGCATTGCCCGCGGAGTCGAACTGGGTAAACGGCGCGAACGCAGGTTCGGCGCCGCCAAAGCTATTTGGCGAATAGACGCTGGCCAGCTTGACGCCGGCGGTGCCCACGTATGCGGCGGTGAACTTGAAGTCGCCAAAGTCGTGGTCAACCCCGGCGGTGAAAGTCTCGATGTAGCCGCTGCGAAAATTCTTGGCGAAACCGATCATGGTGAGCAACTGAACCTGGTTGCCCGGCGTGAGCGCCCGCAGATCATCCTGATATCGCGGCAGGTCTACTTCCGTGTTCGGGGCCACGTGGTTGGAATCTCCGTTAGGAAACAGAAGCTGGCCGCCAGTGGTATAGGGCTGCGGCAGATTGATCGGCACGAACTCATTCCGGAAAGGCAAAGGAACGTTGGGCAGCGCGTTGGCGTAAAGGCTGGTCGCGAGCGGGGGGCCGCCGGTAATGAAATTGTCCTGCCACAAGTTGGGAAGAATGGTTGTGATCGCGCCTCCGGCGTGCAGCACGGTGTGGCTCTTTACGTTGTAATCCACCGACACCCGCGGTCCCCAGCCGTTCCAATCCTGGTCATACGGAGGTTGCGGGTTGTATAGGAAGATCTGCTTCGCCTTATGGTCCGAGTACGGGACATCGTTCCCATTTGCGTCAATGAACTTGGGAAGCGAAGTCCGGTTTCCGGCCTCATGGATGCGGCTGTTCACTTCGTAACGCAATCCATAGTTGACGGTCAGGTTCGGACGAGCTTTCCATGTGTCCTGGAAGTAAAAGTTGTAGGCTTCGCGGCGGACAGCGGCTTCATCGAACCTGTCGCCGGCGGGGGTAACGTCCGCTGGCGCGATGATGCTGAATGAATAAGGGGTTGCGGTCAGCAAGCCGGTCAGCGAATCCGGCAGCGGATCTCCAGGCTTGATGTCATGGGTCCCGCTGGCCGAAGTGATCAGCACCGGAGAAAATGCCGTGCCCCCGCCGAACGTGTAACTCCCATTCACGTTGCTTCCGAAAATCGTGGCATCACGGTTGGCCCGTATTTCCACGCCCCATTTGAAGGCATGATTCGAGTGGACATAACTCATGTCCTCCTTCAACTGGTAAAGATTGCCGAACGATCCGAAGATCGAGCCTCCCGCCGAATTGAAGCCCTGAAATAGTCCATCGCCGAATTGCAAAGCCGGCTGGGTGTGATTGATGGTCGGGAAAAATGGCGTGCTGCGAATGTAGCTGAACGAAGTGTCCGAAACGAAGCGGGGAGAAATCGTCCGCGTATATCTCACTCCGGCGTTGCGTTGATGGTCGAAAAACTGCACCGCGAAGCTGGGATCGATCGCAGTCTGGTCGGGATTGGTCAGCGGCCCCGTCACCTGGTTGAGGCTGAACCGGGTCATCAGCGAGGCCTTGTCGGAAATCTTGTGGTCAACCCGTACCGAAAACTGGTCGGTGCGCGTGTAAATTTTCGAAGAAGCAGCGTAAGTGCGATCGCCGTACGCTCCTTGTGGATCATTGGGCAGCGGATAGCGTTCAAGCACCGGCACGATGGCCGGGTTCACCGGCACGGTCAGCGTATCGCCGGGAAAAGTCTCCGTGTCGATCCCCTGGCGCTCGGCTCCGGTGGGGACGGGAAACACCTGCGTCGTGCCCAGCACCTGCCGAAAGCCCTGATACTGTCCAAAATAATAGGTGCGGTCGCGGCCGTCGTAAATCTTCGGAAGCACCACCGGGCCGCCGTTGGTAAATCCGAATTCGTTGCGGACAAACGGCGGAATACGCCGTTCGTCGGCGACGCTTTTGTGATCAAAATAATTGCGCGCATCGAAGGCGGCATTGCGGGCAAATTCGAAGAAACTGCCGTGCACCTGGTTGTTGCCGGACTTGGTGACGACGTTTGTGAAGCTCGCGGCGCCGTGACCGACCTCCGGTTCCATCACGCCGGAACTGGCCTGCACTTCCTGGATGGCGTCCACATTGAAATTGGAAAAAGTGGCGCCCCCAAGCTCCGGATCGGTGGTGTCGAACCCGTCCAGGGCGAAGACGGTGGCGGTGCCGCGCTGTCCGTTCACCGCGAACTGCGCGGTAAAGTTGGCGGCGCCATTGGTGTCGGTCATGGTGCCGGCCGCCAGCAGCAACAGCTTGCTGAAGTCGCGAGCGTTCAGCGGCAGGCTGGAAACTTCGCCGCTCGAAAGATGCTCCCCTCCGCTGCCCTGCACTGAAATCGCTTCCGCGGACGGTAGCAACCTTACCTCCCCCTGGGGCGAAAGTTGCAACCCGCTTGTGAGCCCGGCGCCGTCCTTGACGACAACAACGACGGGCTTCACTGTTCCCCAACTCTTGCCGCCGCTTTCGACGGCCAGTTCGTACTCTCCTGCGACGATTTCAGCGAAAGCAAACGCCGCCGTCGGCCGAAGTGCTGGCAGCGTAGTGGCGCTCTCCGGCGACTGACCTCAGTTTGACGGTCGCGGTGCCCACCGGTTTTCCGGCATCGTCGCGCACCACGCCCCGCCACGACGCCAGGGAAAGACCGCCGGCAACCGTGGCCGCCGCCAAAACGGCAATCAGGCACAGCACACGCAGAGTTTCCCCAAGACGGAAGAACATTGCAGGGCATTATATCCGCGCCCCCAGACGTGGCAGGCTGTTTTAAGCCATGGGGCTTTTCTTTGCGTCCTTTGCGGTTTTCTTTGCGACCTTTGCGGTTAAAGGTCTTTGAAAACGCTGGCACCGGCCCTGGCCAGCCGGCACGAGCGGGACGCTCGCCCACATCCATCCGTGCGACACCGGCTTCGAACATTACGGTATATTGAAGATTCCAGGGTTAAGAGAATGTTGCAGGTTCGCAGCAGCGAGCTAGGGTCGGGACCACTCTCCACCTACCGCTATTTCGTCTACGGCATTACCCTCCACAGCGAGATCCCGCTAGCCTTACCCGAACACGGACACGGAGACCTGGGCCAGATCGAGCTTCGCATTGCCCCGGCCTCTTATTTTTCCGAAGCAGCCCGCAGCGTTCCCCTGCACCCGGATTCGGAATCGTTCTATCAAGCGAGGTTCCTGCGCGACGGCTCAACCTACGTCCGTTGGGAGGGTGTGGGAGAGTTTCTGATTTCCCCCGACGGCCGCCAAATCACCGGCCGCCAGAATGACGAGGCTCATGAGGAGTCGTTCCAGGTTTACCTGCTGGGCCAGGCGCTTTCGTACGCGCTGGTCAAGCAAGGGTTTGAGCCTCTCCACGCCACCGCCATCGTAGTCGACGGAGACAGCCGCCGTCCTCCTTGGCAATAGCGGTTTCGGGAAATCGAGCCTGGCAGCCTGTTTCCTGGACGCAGGCCATCGCCTCCTGACCGACGATCTGCTGATTCTCCGACCCACCAGCCGGGGCATCATGGCCTACCCGGGGCCTCCGCGCATCAAACTCTTTCCCAAACTGGCCCGCCGGTTTCGCCACGAGGCGGCCCGCGGTATTGCCATGAACCTGGAGAGCAAGAAACTCATCCTTCCGCTGCGTCATGCCCAGAGCGTCCAGACGCCGGTACCTCTCCGGGGGATTTACGCACTGCTTCCGCCCCGTCCTGCCGCTCGCAGGACAAGCCATTCGTCTCACGCCCCTGCTCGCCGCGCGAAAGCTTCATCGCCCTGGTAAAGAACACATTCAACTACGGATCGTGAATCCAGCCCGCCTGGAACGCCAGTTCGACGCAGCGGCCGGGGTCGTCAGCGTCATGCGGGTAAAGAAGGTATCGTACCCGCGGATTCTGGCCCGCCTTCCCGAAGTCCGGGACGCCCTTCTGGCGGACATGAATCCCGCACCCGACCGGCAGGCAGCATGCGGCGACTGAAGCGCTTCGCCCAACTTACGGCCACCGAAAAGCGCATCCTGATTCGCGTCCTGTTCGTGGTCGGTGTAGCCCGCACAGCCCTATGCGTCCTCTCCACCGACACGGCCCGCAAGGTGGCAGCCCTAGCCGCCGCCGGCGCCTCAGGATCGCTCGAGCAAATGGTGTGGGCAGTTACGGTCGTGAGCCGCTATCTGCCCGGCGCTACCTGCCTGACCCAGGCACTGGCCGCGCAGGCCCTGCTGACTCAGTCCGGTTTACCCTCGCAAGTGGAAATTGGCGTCGCCAAGGATAAGGACGACCATCGTCGCCTTCAGGCCCATGCCTGGGTGGTTTGCCACGGCCAAGTGGTGCTAGGCGGGCAGCAGCCAAATCACTACAATTCCATCATAGTTTTGGACTGACAGGAGTTCGGCAACATGCCCAGCCAGTTTTCATCGCGCGTCACCAGCGCCCCGGATGTGATGCTCCGCATTATCGGCGACGAAGCCGTAATTCTGAATCTCAAGAGCGAAACCTATCTCGGCCTCGACCCGGTCGGCACCCGCATATGGACAGTCCTTCAGAGACTCTCCCTCCATCCAGGCCGCGCATGCGTCCCTGCTCGACGAGTTCGAGGTCGAGCCGGAGCGCCTTCGCCAGGATATGGACAGGCTTCTCGACCAGATGCTTGAACAGGGTCTCATCGAGCTGCACCCCGGCGAAGCGGTGGCCAGCTAGGCCGTTCCAGACAGGAATCCTGAATGAGCGGAATCGTTGGCATCGTACATTTCGATGGGGCGCCGGTCGACCGCCATCTGCTGGGACAGATGACCGCGTCCATGGCCTTCCGCGGCCCCGATGCCCAGGAAATCTGGACCGACGGCCAACGTCGGCTTCGGCCACGCGCTGCTGAAGACGACCGATGAATCCGAGCACGAGCGCCAGCCCTTCACCCTCGACGGCCGGGTCTGGATCGTCGCCGACGCCCGCGTGGACGCCCGCCGCGACCTGGTTCCCGAACTCAAAGCCCACGGTCACGAAGATCTCTCCCCGGACGCCACCGACGTCGAGTTGATCCTGCGCGCCTACCAGACCTGGGGAGAGAATTGCGTCGAACACCTGCTGGGCGACTTCGCCTTCGCCATCTGGGACGGCCCCGCAGCAGCGTCTTTTCTGCGCCCGCGACCACCTGGGCGTCAAGCCGTTCTTCTACGCCCACCTCGGGCAGAAACTCATCTTCAGCAGTTCGCTCGATTGCATCCGCCAGCATCCGGCCGTCTCCGACCGGCTGAACGATCTGGCCATCGCCGACTTTCTGCTGTTCGATCTCAACCAGGACCTGGCAACCACCAGCTTCGCCGACATCCAACGCCTCCCCCCGGCGCACGCGGCAATCTGGTCCGCCGGCGGGCATGCAACTGCGCCGCTACTGGACGCTCCCCATCGACGAGCCGCTTTACTTCCGCAAATCCGAAGACTATGTGGATCGCTTCCGCGAGTTGCTCGACCAGGCAGTAAGCGACCGGCTGCGCACCAGCAAGATTGCAGTCATGATGAGCGGCGGCCTCGATTCGCCGACCCTGGCCGCAACCGCAAGCAAGCTTCTGCGCGCCCGGTCAGCCGATTGCGAAGTGCGCGCCTTCACCACCGTCCTCGATGGCGTATCGACAACAACGAACGCTATTACGCCGGCCTGGTGGCAGAGCATCTGGGAATCCCGATCCACTTCTTCGACCGACAGTGAACACTTGATCGATCCTCATTGGGAGGAAGCCGGCGTCCGGACGCCGGAACCGGTGCCGGATCCCACGAACCTGGTTCTGGATCGCAGAGGAATACCGGGAGATGGCCGCCTACAGCCGGGTCTCGTTCTACGGAGAAGGTCCCGACAACGCGCTCCGGCACGAGTGGCAGGCTTATCTCTCTTACCTGGTTCGGCAAAGACACTTTGGCCGGCTGGCGAAGAGTGCGTGTGAACTGGTGGTTCGGTCGCGGCGCATTCCATTTCTCGGCCGACTACGGCAGTCGCTAAAGACTGCGGTCGCAGGCGCAATCCGAGCAGCCGCATTTCCCGAGTGGCTCAATCAGGATTTTGTGTCCCGGCTGCAACTTGCGAGAACGCTGGGAAGAAATCGAGCGTTCGTGGACGGCGCCATGCCCGCATCCGCTGGCGCCCCGATGCTTACCGCTCATTCCAAGGTCTGCTGTGGGATCGCCTGTTTGCTCAATCCGACGCGGAAGTGACGGGCGCTGCCGCCGAGATCCGGCATCCGTTTGTGGACTTGCGCCTGCTCCGCTACATGCTGGCGGTTCCGGTTGTCCCCTGGTGCGATCAAAAATATCTGGTTCGCCGCGCGATGCGCGGGGTGCTGTCCGGCCGCGGTGCTTGCGCCGCCCCAAATCGCCCCTGACCGGCGATCCTGCAATGGGAGAGGCACTCGGCGCTCTGGCCGTCGCCAGCCGTCTGTCCCGGCTGTCGAGCTGGAAAAATATGTGGATCTCGATCGAGTGCCTGATCCGGCCAGATCAGGATATGATGAATTTCTGGGTCGATTTGCGTCCGCGGGCCCTGAACTACTGGTTGCGGAACTTGCAAGGCAAGGCCACCGTCGCTGCCGCCCCTGCGAAGGTACGAACGAAGTCGAGCCCTCTCGCGATTTCGGCGTGAGCCACATGATTCTTATCCACTGCCGATGTCAGGCGGGAGGAGAAGTATGAAAGATAAGATAAGAAGAACAGCTGCCTAATACAAAACGATCCAAGAAGGCCTACCGTCAGCCACAACTCCAGGTTTACGGCGACCTGAGGGACATTACCCAAACCCTCGGGCATCAGTCAGGTGACCATGGACGGCCGACCAAGATGAAGGTCGATAAGACCACGCTAAGGATCGCCTGCGTGTATTCGCTAGCCGCCTATGGCCAGATGGTCGCCGACAAGATCCGCACCGATGCCTACGCCCAGGCACTCCAACAACTCATAAAACCCGGCGACGTCGTAGTTGATATTGGCACCGGACCGGGAATCCTTGCCCTTCTGGCCTGCCGCTTCGGTGCCCGCCGTGTCTACGCCTTCGAGCCCTCCGGAATTATCGAACTTGCCCGGGAAATTGCCGCCGCCAACGGCTTCGCCGACCGCATCGAATTCATCCCGAAAATGTCCACGGAAAGCTCCTTGCCCGAACCGGCGAATGTGATTGTCTCCGACATCCACGGGATTCTGCCTTTCTTCGGCAAGAGCCTGGTCTCCATCATTGACGCCCGTGACCGCTTTCTGGCCCCCAACGGGCACATGATCCCGCGCAGCGACACGCTCTGGATCGCCGGAATCCGCGCTCCGGAGATCTACGAAAAACACATTGGCCCCTGGAACAAGCGGCCATACGAATTCGATATGTCAGCCGCAGGCATGAGGCGAATCAATTCGATCGACCAGTGCGCGGCGACCGCCGAGCAACTGTTCCTCGAACCACGCTGCCTGGCCACCCTCGACTACCAAACGGTCAAAGAAACCGGTCTGGATGCAACCGTCTCGTGGACGATCGATCAAAGTGCCCAGGCCATCGAGGGCCACGGACTTGCTCTCTGGTTCGACTCGATCCTGGCCGACGGCATCTCGTGGACCAACCAGCCCGGCGCCCCTCGTCTTATTTATCGGCAGGCATTGTTTCCTTGGCCCGAACCGCTCCAGGTCGAGCCCGGCGACACCGTCACGGTCGACATTTCTGCCAAACTGGTCGGCGACGAGTACGTCTGGCGCTGGGACACTCAGCTGCAGTCCAAAAATTCGCCCAACGGTGCGAAGCCGCCATTCCGCCAGTCAACTTTCTTCGGCGCAGACTTGTCGCTGCCCGAACTGCGGGCCTCGGCATCACAGTTTCAACCAAAACTCAACGAGGATGGCCGAATCCATCGCCGCATCCTGTCGCTGATGGAAGGACAGTTGTCGCTCGAAGCCATCGCGCAGGAACTGGTAAAAGAATTCCCCACCAAATTCCAGCGCCGCCAGGACGCCTTCAACCTGGTCTCAGCCATCTCCCGAAACTTTGCCACCTGACCGAAAAAGCGAAGTCGCCACTGAACCAATGTAGGTCGCGAGCGTCCCGCTCGTGTGGCAGCGTCCCGAACGACTCCGCACGAGCGGGACGCTCGCGCCCACATTGCTTGGGAAGGGCACGAGTTCACTCGTGCCACCAGCGCTAGACTTCCGTCGCGCTTTAGCGCCTGAGGTTTCGCTTCTCGCTTTGGAAACAGCAAACCTCAGGGGCTGAAGCCCTGAAGCCCGCATCGTTTGTGGCACGGCTGAAGCCGTGCCCTTCCCGAGAGAACATCCAACGCATTCCTCAGGATTGCCTTCCGAAAGCCGCCCGCAAAATCCACCAGCCCCACTTACCCGCCAGCCGCACCGGACGAATCAGGTAGTAAAGAAATCCAAGCGCCGGAGGCAAACGCAAGAACTCCAGGTCCGTAGACTTCGGCGCAAACAGAATGCCCGAAAAATATCGCACTTTGTCCCATGGCCGTCGCAACAGGCGTAAATGACGAAAGGCAAGTGCATTCTCTGCTTCGTCAGCGGGAGGATTATCCGGAAAGAGCTTCACTCCCTCCGGCAACACAGCCAAAGAATAGTAAGAAGGCAGCGGCGTCCCCAGCAGCGCCGCCGACACCGCCAAGGTTTGCCCAACCGGCAGGCTGAATTCGAACTGCTCGGCTTTCTGCGCCACCCTTGGCCAATCGATCGGCGAGGCTGAAGCAATTTCATGAATATCAATCAGCCACTTCAGGCTCCGCCATTCGTGGTCCACAGCGTGTATGCACAAATAAAGGAATTCCCACTCAGGGCTCAACGAAAACGCGGGGGCCTCCAAAAAATTCCGAGGACGCGCCTCGGCCCAAAGGTCTCGCACAGCCTCACCGTTCCGAGAAGAATGCTGCACCAATATCCAATGCAGTTCCAGCAGGAATGAAATGCCCCGGCTTTCGCGAACCATGCTGAAATGCCGGCCATGGCGCAGCGCGAGCTTCGAAAGGTACGGATCGTCGGGCTCGGCACGGTAGCCGAAAGCCAGAAGCAACGCGATCGTCTGCTCAACCCTCGCAGGCGGAACCAGAATATCGATATCGATACAAACCCGGGCCGCTACATCGCCGTACAGCGACTGCGCCAGAGCGACGCCCTTCAAGGGGATGACCTGAATCCCAGCCTCACTCAGTAAGCCAAGCAGCCGAGCCAATTCCTCGGCCAGCAACTGGTTGCGCAGCGCGTTCGCCAGGTATTGACCTTTAAGTTCGGCCTGCACCGGCTCGGGCACGCCGGAGAAACCGAAGCTCAAGCAGGTTGCGATAAACCAGCGGATAAACCTGGTGACTGTAAGCGCGTTCCAGAAGCAGAGGCCACTGCTAACGGTGCACCGAGCAATTGCAGGACGCGCGCCCGCTCTTCGGAATTGAGTTTTCCGCGGGCCAGCAGCAGGCAGAGTTCGTCCTCGCGGCTCAAGACGGGAGTCATGGCGGGGTCGCGATCTCACGCATAATTTCTAGGGAAGGGCTGTGTGCTGCTGTGTCCCGGCCATCGTACACTCAGGGTATACGATAAAACATGGCTGCCAGCGCGCTTGCGATTGAAGACGTCGTGAAGTATTTCCCGGTGCCGCAAACCGGAGTGCGGGCGTTTCTCAATCCTTTTTCGCCGCTTACCCATCCCGCTCTGCTGGGCGTTTCCTTCCAGGTCGAGCCCGGCGAAATCGCTGCCCTGATCGGAGCCAACGGTTCGGGCAAGTCGACTCTGTTACGCATTCTGGCCACTCTGCTGGTGCCGACGCGCGGCAGCGCCCGCGTCTCCGGATACGACGTCGAACGCCAGGGTCCGCTGGTCCGCACCCAGCTTGGCTTTCACTCCGCCACCGACGGCGGCTTCTACGATCGCCTCACCGCGCGCGAAAATCTTCAATTCTTCGCCGCCATGAACAATCTGTTCGACACCGAAGCTGCCGGGCGCCTCGAAGAATTGACCGACCTGATGGGCATGGGCACATTCATCGACAGCCAGGTGCGGACCCTCTCCACCGGCCAGGTCCATCGCCTGGGCCTGGCGCGGGCCATGATCCACCGTCCCAGCGTGCTGCTGCTCGATGAGCCGACGCGCAGTCTCGATCCCATAGCCGCCGCCGACTTCCGCAGATTTCTGAAAACTCAACTGGTCGAACGCCACGGCACGACCATCCTGTTCGCTTCGCACACCCTGGCGGAAGTCGAGCAACTGGCGGACCGCGTCGTGCTCCTCGACAAAGGACGCATGCTGGCCTGCGATTCGCCGCGCGGCCTGCGCGCCTCCACCGGCGCGCCTACGCTCGAGGAAGCGCTGGAGCGGCTGACTCCGCCCGGCTCTCTGGCCGAGGTGTCCTCGTGAACTCGCAGCGCATGTGGCGCAAGATGCTCGCCTTTTTCCGGCGCGACGTTGCCATCGCCCGCAGCTACCGCATGGCCTTCGGACTCGAAATCCTCGAAGCCTTTTTCGGGGTCGCGACTTTCTACTACCTCTCGCGCTTCGTTTCGAACGACGAACTCGCCCGCAGCCTCCCAGCCGGCGGCGATTATTTCGCCTTCGCCCTGGTCGGCTTCGCCTTCTTCGACTATCTGACAGTCTCGCTGAGTGCCTTCGACAGCAGCATCACGGAAGCGCAGCGCAACGGCACCCTCGAAGCCATGCTGGTCACGGAAACGCCGCTGACCATGATCCTGATTGCCTCCACCGCATATCCCTTCGTCCTGCTCGCCATGCGGACGGTAATCTACCTGGCCTGGGGCGTGTTGTTCTTTCACTTTCCAATTCACGAAGCCAACTGGTTGGGAGCGGTGATGATACTGATCGTCTCCATTCTCGCCTTCGCCGGCCTGGGAGTTATCTCGACCAGCTATCTTCTATTGTTCAAGCGCGGCAACCCGGCGAAGTGGCTGATCGTAGGGGCGTCCAGCCTCCTCGGCGGCATGATGTATCCGGTGTCGGTCCTCCCGCCGTCGCTGCAATGGATGGCGCGCCTGCTTCCGGTCACTTACTCACTGGAAGGAATGCGGCAGGCGCTGCTGGCAGGCGCCACCTTCGCACAACTCTGGCCGGCAGTGCGCGCGCTGCTCCTCTTCGCGGTAATCCTGCTGCCGCTTTCAAGCGTAGTCTTCGCCTGGTCGCTGCGCCGCACCAAGATCACCGGCACCCTCACGCATATGTGACCGTAAATATTCCCAAGACCATCGACTGTCCTCGATGGTGCCCGGTCCAGCTCCGCTTGGGCGGGAGTTTTGGTAGTGAACGAAGATGACGGCGATGCAGTTCATATCGCATCCTTCCAGTCCGGGACGAATCCACCATAACCGGCGTCATCCTGAGGGACTTCAGTCCCGAAGGATCTCGCGCGTACCGTCACGATCGTCAGGGTACGGATGCGCTGCGCGCTAGATCCTTCGCAAGCTCAGGATGACGCCATCATGAGAAGGGAAGATTCAAGCTGACCTCACATTCGAAAGATCGAATACTGCGGCGTACCCGCAATTTTGCTGAAACTCCGGATACCTCGCCACTACGTGTTCAAACAACGGATTGCGATACAGCAAATACACAACTCGCGGATACTGCCTCAGCTGACTGGGCAAGATTCGCCATCACGTCAACAATCCCCGCTTCCGGCAGAGGATTAAACAGATAGACCACGAGCGGCTCCGCCGGGAAAACAAATTCGCGGGCATCCCCACACACCGCCTCCACCGCGAAGCATTGCTGCGAACCGCTCTTGTAGGCGCTCAGGTTTTTCTGCGCCACCCGATGCAAAGCGGGTAACAGTTCGATCCCCAGAATGCGGCGAAACGGATAGTCCGCCGCCATCAGGAGCACACGGCCTTTACCCGAGCCGATATCAATAAAAGTGAATTCCCGAAAATCAATTTTCGGGATCGCCATCATCTCCTGGAAAATCTCAGGCTCGGTGGCTTGATAGGGAGAATGAAAGTGTCCCAGCAAACGCTCACGCCAACCGACGGTCGCGCTCGTCGTATCGACGCGGTGGTCCCAATCATATTCCGCGTCTCCGTAGCGAATGCGCCGCTGCGCTGGCGTCGACTCCAGCAGAAATTCCCAGAAGTGAGTGGAGACAACTCCGGGCCGTCGGCCAAAATCCATTCGCCGCCACACCCTCTTTCCAAAATCGACTGAGAGTCGCAGGCAGGCCCGGACCGTTGATCATGACTCGCCAGTTCGCTTCGCATGCGGCGGCACCGGCAAGCCTATCCATGCATTCACCAGCCCCAGAGTTTCGCGCACCACCGAGAAGACGTCGCGAGTGTTGTGCCACCAGTGGTCCGGATCGAACGGATCATCATGTGCAGCCCGGACCATGGCCTTGGCATCACTTCCCACGACCTTCTGCCAAATGGTCCAGACCCGCCGGGTGTGTTGCGGTGAAGTGACCAGAATGATGGTTTTCTTCCCGTTGCGCCGCATCTCGCTTCCAACTTCCTGCAGTTCTTCTTCAGTGTTCACCACCGGCACGGGGAGAACATGAATCGCGCTTTCCGGGACGCCTTCATGAATCAGGACCTGGCGGTTGTATTCCTCCTCATTGGAAAAATGGATTCCAAGCTTGGCCAGTTCGTCCGCCGGCCCGTCGGGCCGGCTGAGCCAGACTTCAGGGGCGTAGCCCATGGCATAGACCTTGCCGCCTTCCAAGCGCCCGCTGCGGCAGCCCTCCACTCAAAACAAAAATCACGTCCGCATGAGCCAGCGGATCTTCACGCTCCAGCCACCGGCCCGCGCCGCGAAATGCGACTACCCCCAACAGGATCAGCACGGCCAACAACGCAAGCCCGGCTCGCTTCATGATTTCTATGGTAACCCGCCACGAACCACGTAGGGGCAGGTGTCCCACCTGCCCAGTCGGGCAAAGCCCGGCTATCAGAACGCGGGCGCAATCCAATACGTCGGCAAAACAAAGGGCGAGCTCACGCTCGCCCGCCCGGACGAGGGTGTCCGGGTCTACGTGTGTGGTTTAGAAGTGAAAGCCGATCTCAGCCGTCAGCGCCCGCGGGGTCACGTAGTGCGTCCCGCTGAACGTCGACAGAAAGTTATACAACGCGACTTTGTTGGTCACGTTGATAGCTGTCAGAGTAAGGCTCCACTTATAGCGCTCCCCGTGGAAAAGATTGTCGTCCCCGACCGCGAGATCAAACAGATTGCGCGGAGCGATGCGCGGCGGATTGGTGTCGTCGTTCTCCTTGCCCGGCGCCGGCAAGCTGATTAGCGTCGAACCGTAGCCCGCGGTGCAGACTCCCAGCGGCGTGGTCAAAGTCGGACGCGCATTTCCGCAGAAGAGTCCCGCCTGAAGTTGCTGGTCGCCGGTCAGGCCCGACAGATCAACCGTCCCCGACGCATCCGCAACCGGCACTTCACCAGCCACCAGTCCGCTGTCGTAACGCCAGTTGAAGCCGACCCAGGGCCCCGTCTTCCACGGCTGGTATTGCAGGTGCGTGGTCTGGTTGAAGCGTTCGTCGTGATCGATGCGAAACGCCGTGAAAGCCTCCCCCAAAGTTCCCGAAGGAACCGCCCCGGCGCCACCAATCTGCGGAGTGAAGAAGCGCGCGGCCACGCTGGAGAAAACCATCAGGGCCGAGACTCCATGGAAGTTGGGCACGCTTACGCGTCCCGCGAATCCGGGAATCTTCGAGTTGTGCCATTCAATCGGGAAAGTAATCGGAGTGCTTCCCAGCACGCTGAAGTCGTAAGCGTTGTGCGTGTATTTCCAGATATATTCGCCGGAGAAGACCACATACTTTCCGAACGCCTGCTGCAGACCGGCGTGAAACTCATTGCGCCAGCCCGGAGCAAACGGAGTCGCCACACCCGGCGTCGCGCAACCCAGCAGTGAAGACAGAACCAGCGAATCGCATCCCGTGCTGGCCAGCACCAGGTTTTCGTTGAACGGAGTTTCCAGCACTCGCGCATAGGAAACGCGAAGCACCGTATTGGTCTTCTTCACGTTGTAGGCAATACCGACACGCGGCTCGGCCTCCCGGTGAGACGTAAGCCCGTTGTAGATATCGCCGCGCAACCCCAGGTTGAGCGACCAGCTTCCCTTGGTGATCGTGTCCTGAACATAGAGAGCCAGCTGTTTGACGTCGGTATGTCCGTTGAAACGAAACAAGCCGCTGGTAGTCGCGGCGCAACCGTCCGAGGTCGCGGGCGTCGGACGAGTCAGGTCAAAGCAGCCCAGCGAGTTGAAGAAGCCGGCATTCGCGGTAAACGGCGCCGGAAAAAGAACCGGGTCGGTCGTGACCGCCGATCCGCAATTGGCGGGATCATTCAGTCCCGGGCTGCCAATCCATGGCACTGCATTTCCATTGGCGGCAAAGCATGGATTATTGAGCGAGGGATCCACGATTCCGAATCGCGTGTCCTCGTCCAGAAAAGTCTGTTGATAAGTGGCTCCAGCTTTCAGATTGTGAATGCCCTTCACGTAAGAAATATCCGAGCGCACACCGGCGTTAGCCAGCGTCCGGTCCTGGCTGACGCTTTCCTGCTGGATAGGCCCAAAATCCGAAAACGCATTGTCGCTGGGATAGTAGTTGTACTGGTCGCGCCGTATGAACCCGCCCAGCGTGAACACCGCATTGGGACTGAGCAACCGCGTCCACGACGGCGCAATGTTGAAAGTCTTGATCTGTGATCGCTGATCGGTAGGGCCAACTGGATTGCCTGCGACCGGATCAGTCACGCCGCTGTTCAGGTTGTCGAACGCATTCGGAGTCTGGAACCATGAGCGCGTAAATCCGAGATTGACGTGAACAGAATCTGCCTTCGAGACCTGGAAGTCCACGCGATCGAACAGGTTCTCCTCGTTACCCTTGTCATGAAAGACGGCAAATTCCGGAGGATCGAGAAAGCGTCCGCTGTTCAATCCGCTGGCGGAAATAAAATTCCCCCACTTCTGGCCGCCGTACCCGAGGTTGATACCGAGATCGGCGGTGCCAAAACTGCCATAAGAAGTGGTGATGCTGCCTTTGGGCGAGGTCATCCCCTGTCCCGAGCGCGTGGTCACGTTGATCACGACGCTCGTCTTCTCTCCGAACTCCGCCGGCGGCGCGCCGGAAATGACTTCCATCGACTCAATCGAATCGAGCGGAATCTGGTTGGAAAAAACTTTGCTCTGCTGGTCGGTGATGGGCTGGCCGTCGACCGAGAACGAATTCTCCGCATGATCGCCCAGGCCGTGGAAGAGGCCATTCGAATCTGCGGCGATTCCGGGAGAAGACAACGTGACCAGCGAACTCACCGACGACGACCGGCTTTCGAGCGGCATCTTGTCAAACAAACCGCGGTCCACATCGGTGTGAAATGTCGAAGTATTCTCCAGCAGGTCCGCCCCGGCGCCTTCCACGGTCACGGTCTCCGACGAGCCTTTGATCTGCAGAGTTACGCTCACGGTCACGGGAACGATGGATCGAACATCCACGTCGGTTGCAAAAGGCGCGAAGTCAGGCCCGGTAACCGTAAGGTGATAGGGGTTGAAGGGAACATTCGGAATACTGAATTTCCCCGAACCGTCAGTGGTGATGGTGCGCTCGAAGGCGCTGACCGGATTGCGAATCTCCACAACGGCATTCGCCACCACGGCCCCGGTCGGATCAACCACCGTTCCAGTCACGGAAGTTGAACTTCCACCCGACTGTGCGCGCGCCTGAAGACCCAAAGCCAAAAAGAGAACTGTTATGAATAGCGAAAAAGACGACTGCTTATGGAAAGCCAGCATGGTTCCTCCAAAAGTCTAAGAAAAATGGAAAGAGGTGCGCTGAAAGCGCACGAGATTTCGATCAGCTCTTTGGATTTCTAGACTGCCGGAGGGGGACGAACGCTAAGCGCAAACGCCACCAGGCGCTGCTTGGCAGCGACCGGCTCAGACCGGGTAATCAGGACTCGAACAAAAGTCTGGTTGGGTAATACCGAAGCGGCTTGTGGAGAAGCCGAGTGCGAGGCCACGCAGACCGTACACTTTGCCGCATCGTTTGCGCTCGAGTGGTGGTGCGTGACCGTCGCCACCGCTGAGCACAATGTCAGCAGCAGGCACAGCAACGCTATCCGTTTCGAGAATGACCGCATAAGCACTACCGCAAGAACACGCTCTTAAAATCTACACTGAAGACGAAAGCAAGCGCAACCGACGTTGATCGCTATTGGCACCGTAGTAACAGGCCACCCACCTGGCCGATGTAACCTAAGGCCGTTTCAGGCTGATCTTGCCCCGAAACGAACGCAGCTCAAAGCGGGACCGGCCCACCATGCCAGGTTTCAGCAACAGATTCCCGGCGCTGCCCGCGGCAAAACCGTTTGCGATCGGGAACTCCGGATCTGACTGTCCCTTGATCGAGCGTGCCTTGATGTCCACAAAGGCGTTGGCCGGAATCGAGACTTCAAGGTCTCCCGAATGACTGGTGAGCAAATATTCCCCGGCAGACCCGGGATCGCCCTGGTAAGAGATACGCCCGCTTCCCGAATTCACCTCGACCGATGGCCCGGTCACATTGCGAATGCTTACATCGCCGCTTACCGAATGGATGTCCAGATGGCTATTGCGAATGTCAGTCAAGGTAATCGGTCCGCTGAGGGTCCTGACATGCAGATGGGCATCGTTGATGTCGGTCACTTCGACCGAGGCGGCCGCGGCTTCCAGCATCACATCGCCCCGCAACCCTTGCGCTCGCAGTGTTCCGTCCGACGAACGCAGGCTTACGAACGCGTCTACCGGCACCAGCACCGTATAGTCCACCAGGTTCGTGCCCTGACGGC
The DNA here is from genome assembly GCA_963812835.1 of Terriglobia bacterium. Classification (GTDB taxonomy): domain Bacteria; phylum Acidobacteriota; class Terriglobia; order Terriglobales; family Acidobacteriaceae; genus JAIQFF01. Next base: position 365,687 of record CAWEWN010000002.1, on the reverse strand, counting down.
TGGAAATTGACCGCAGCTCAATACGATCGCCGTGCTGCTCGTTCACCAAACCCACCGCGTCGGAATGCGATCACGGTTTCGACTACAACCTGCCGGCTTCCTGAAGGCTTGACCGTGATCGGACCGTAGTTGTTGGTGATCGAGACGATCGCCCGTGGCCCGACGTTATAAGTGAATTCCTTCTTTTCCTGCGCCGCGGCGGTAAGCGCCAAAAGCGAGATAACAACCACAACTCGTGCCGGGACCTCAACATTTCTACAAAAACTCATAACGCCCCCGCCCGCAAGGAACCGCAACTAGCGCAGTTATAACCGCTTCCATGGCTGACCTTCAAGACAAGACCGGCTTTTGTGACCTGACGGGAATACAAACGATAAGATCTGGAATGCCCTCACGGAAAATTGGTCTCAATTAGCTAGATGCACGCCGGACCGCAATCAGAAGCCTGTCCCGTCAGTAAATCTGCAGATGATCTGGGTGGCATCACTTTTAAAGCGTGTCCTTCGGTAATGGTGAAGTTTGTCCTTTACCCTACTTTGTCATCCTGAGCGCAGCCGTTTTTCAGGCGTAGCGAAGGATCTCCCGCTTAACCGGCCTACTGCGCAAGCCAAACTGCACCACCACCCATCCTGCCCTCTGTTTGACGCCCTTCTACAGCACACGCTAGAATAGTTGGGTTTGCCTGTACTCACGGTTCCGTTCTGGAGCCGTCCCCGCATTCGTTGCCCAAAGCGCCGACGCGGAACGCAAGCACAGGAAATTCAGCAGGTTCCCCGCAATCGCGCCAAGCCGCGACGGGCACAAGATTGGACGGAGGCATACGTATGTACGCGGTCATCCGCGCCGGAGGTAAGCAGTACCGGGTGGCGCCCGGCGATGTGATTCGACTCGAGAACCAGGGCAACGGCACCGACGGAAAAATCGAGTTCAACGATGTGCTGGCCGTCTCGGGCGAACCCGGCCAGATCGGCCGCCCCGAGTCCGCTGCGCTCGTGACCGGAGAGGTCGTGGAGCAGGGCCGCGCCGCGAAAATTCTCGTCTTCCACTACAAGCGCAAGAAGCAATACAAGAAACTGCGCGGACATCGCCAGGGATATACTGCCGTCCGCATCACGGAGATCGCGTTCGGCGGCCAGAAATTCACAGCCCCAGAGCTACCGAAAAAAGAACCAAAGGCAAAGAAAGTGAAGCCCGTCGAAACGGAAGACGCGCCCAAAGTCGAAGCCAAGTCGAAATCACCGGCAAAGAAAGCAGCAACCAAAAAGGCAGCGCCAAAGAAATCAGCGCCGAAGAAGAAAAAGTAGCGCGGCGCCAGATTTTGAAACAAGAAACCAGAAACAAGAAATTGACTACTGGAAACTGAAAATCAATGGCACATAAAAAAGGTCTAGGCAGCTCACGAAACGGACGCGACTCCAACGCGCAGCGGTTAGGCTTCAAAGCTTTCGGCGGACAGGTCGTCCCAGGCGGCACCATCATCGTCCGCCAGCGCGGGACGCGGGTGAAACCCGGCCTGAACGTCGGCCGCGGCAAAGACGATACCCTCTTCGCCAAAATCAGCGGACGCATCAAGTTCCTGGACAAAGGCTCCATGGGCAAGTTCGTCATGGTCGAACCGCTCGAAGCGAAGTAGGGGCCCGAAGATTAATGCAGGGTCGCGTCAGCGGCCCGAAGCCTCGGCGCGGGCCGGGGCATTTTTGTTTAAGCTATCAGCTCTCAGCTTTCAGCCAGCCCGCATTCTCCTCAGACGATGGTTTGCTGAAGACTGACGGCTGACGGCTGATTTTCATGTTCATAGACGAGGCAAAAATCCGGGTCAAAGCTGGCGACGGCGGTAATGGCTGCATGGCCTTTCGCAGGGAGAAGTTCGTCCCGCGCGGCGGCCCCTCGGGCGGCGACGGCGGCAAGGGCGGAGACGTCATCATGGAATCCAGCGAGCGACACAACACGCTGGTGCATTTCCGTTTCAATCCCGAATACAAAGCGCAGCGCGGACGCCACGGCGAAGGTTCCAACCGCACCGGCCGCGAGGGTGTTGACGTCCTGCTGAAAGTCCCGGTGGGCACGATCGTCTACGACGACGAAACCGGCGAAAAAGTTCACGACTTCTCTCACCCTGACGACCGCATCGTCATCGCCTGCGGTGGTCGCGGCGGTCGGGGAAATGCACGCTTCGCCACTTCAACTCATCAGGCCCCGCGCGAGCACGAACCGGGACGCCCCGGCGAAGAGCGCGTCTTCCGCCTGGAACTGAAACTGCTTGCCGATGTCGGCCTGGTCGGCTATCCGAACGTAGGCAAATCCACATTGATCTCCGTCATCTCGGCAGCCCGGCCGAAGATTGCCGACTATCCCTTCACCACGCTGCAGCCCAACCTGGGCGTGGCGGTCGTCGGCCAACCGCCCGATGAGAAAAGTTTCGTGGTCGCCGACATCCCCGGCTTGATCGAAGGCGCGCACACCGGCGCCGGATTAGGCACCCAGTTCCTCCGCCACATCGAGCGCAACCGCCTGCTGGTACACATGGTGGATGTTTCCGACGCCAGCGGACGCCCTGATCCAGTCAAAGATGTTGAAGTCATCGCCGAAGAACTAGCCAGCTTCGGGGCCCACCTCGAAGAAAAGCCCGTGATCATGGTGGCTTCCAAGATCGACGTCGCCAACAAAGAGAAGCTTGCCAAGCTCAAACGCTATTGCAAAAAGAAGGGCTTGGAACTGTTCCCCGTCTCAGCCGTGACCGGCAAAGGGATCGACGACCTGAAATACGCCATCGCTGAAAAAGTAGAAGAGTTGCGACTGCAACCCGCTGCCGCAGACCAACTGACAACTGAGATCTAAAAACTGAAATCTGGTTTTATACAGATCCGTTGTGCAGATCGACAACTGCCTGGTGCACCCGATCCGAAAGCGCATCCATATTTCGCAAGCGTATATCCGGAAGTCGAAATAGGCTGCCCCACGCGCATCTCGAGTGGCCGGCACTTAATGTGGTAAGTATTCATCGGCAGCAATTCAAAAGTTCCCACCAGCGCCACCGGCACAATATCCACCTGCGCCTTGATCGCCAGAAATAAAGCACCCGGCAAAAATGGCTTAATCTCTCCATCAGGGGTACGGCCCCCTTCCGGGAAGATCACCAACGGCATGCCGCTCTTCAGGCTCTTCAGTGCAGCGCGAATACTACCGATCGACCGCGACGGGTTCTGCTGGTCCACACAAATTTGCCCAGACCTTCTCAGGTGCCACCCCACAATGGGATAGGCCAGCAATTCTTTCTTGAACGCAATGCGGAACTCGAACGGCAGGTACACATACAACACCGGAATATCGAGCGCTGACGCATGATTGACGGCGTAGACGTACGGCTTCGAAGTGTCGATCGCTTCCATCCCCGTTACTTTCGTGGGCGAAGTAATCGTCTTCATGATCAGCCATGACCAGAAGCGCGCGAACCCGTGCAGGATGCGGCCCTTGTTTCCGAACAGTGAGACTGGAATGGAAATAATTCCGAGGACGACGGTGTAAGCCCAGATAAGCGGATCGAAGATGAAATAGGACCGCAGGCGGCTGGGCCAGCCATAGCGTTGGGAGACGGCTGCCGTCGCGGCTTTCGCCGGGGCCGACGCCTCATTCACTTCCGTCGCCCCGTCCATCTCAATCGGTGTTTTCACGGATGGCACTACGTCTTAGATGCGCGCGCCTAGCAGTCGCATCGCCTCTCCTACAATGTATATCGATCCGGTAATAACAACCACTGCACCGGCCCGAGCGGAAGTCTGCGCCAATTCGATGGCAGCAGCCACATCCGCGGCCTCCTCAATCGGGGTAGACGTGCGCACCGCCGCCTCCCGAATCTCCTCCGGCGAAGCCGACCGGGGATTGTCGGCGCGGGTCGCAATCACCCGCTCCGCCAGCGGAAACAGAATTTCTGTCATCTCTCCAATCGCCTTGTCCCGCATTGCACCGAAAACAAACGTCACCGGGCGGTCCGGATAGCCCGCCGAGAGAGTGGACCGCAGCGCCCATGCTCCAGCCGGGTTATGGGCCACGTCGAACACATATTCGGGAGCGCTGCCATTGGCAGGTATCACCTGAAACCGTCCTGGCCAATGCGTCTCCCGTATGCCCTGCTCAATCGAAGCAGCCGTCACCGGGAATCCCTGTCGGCCCAGTTCTTCCGCCGCTGCAATCGCAAGCGCGACATTTCTCAACTGGTGGCGCCCAAGCAACGGAGTTTCGACCATGATCTGCTCACTCATCACTTGCAGCGGGTAGCGCGACACCGGCGTTTTGTCGGCAGTGGCCGCCAGGTATGCGCTGCTCGCTGGACTCACCGGTGGTACATACGGCACCGCACTCACCGCGCGTGCTCCCAATTCCAGCATTGTTTTCCCGATGACATCGTTGGCCTGCGGCTGCTGCGGCAGCAGCACCACCACACCGCCCGTACGTATGATCCCCGCCTTCTCCGCCGCAATCTCGGCCACGGTATCGCCCAGAAATTTCTGATGGTCGAGCGAAATATCGGTGATGACACTGACGCGCGGCTCCACTACGTTGGTCGCATCCAGCCGCCCGCCCATACCGACCTCGAGCACCGCCATCTCCACCTTCCGGCGCGAAAAATACTCGAATGCAATCGCAGTCAGCATCTCAAAAAAGCTGGGATGCCACGGCAGTTCATGTTCACCGACCAACCGCTCAGCCGTACGCTCGACCAGGTCATGCACCAGGGCAAAATCGCTATCGCTGATCGGTTCGCTACCAATCTGAATGCGCTCGTTGATTCGTACCAGGTGGGGAGAGGTATAAAGCCCGGTGCGCACTCCCGAAGCCCGCAGGATCGAAGCAATGGTGGAAGCGGTCGACCCCTTGCCGTTGGTCCCGGCGATCAGCACGCTGGGAAAACGCCGCTCCGGATTGTCCAGCGCTGCCAGCAATACCCGCATGTGCGCCAGATCGAATTTGTGCGACGGCGTCTGCGCCAGTTCATGGCCCAACGCATACATGCGGGCGATGGCAGTTTCGTAGGAAGACATTGAGTCGTCAGCTAAATTCTAGATTATCAGCTTCATCTATGGGCCTTCGACAGCATGCCGTCGAAACGGCAAACTCGATGGCCCAATGGGCGGTGGGAGACTTCGATGGAACAACTGAGAACCGAGAACAAACAACTGACCGCTGGGTTTTTAAGCCTAGGATTTTAGGCTGACGCCTGACGACCGACGACTGACGACTGCCTTTCAGACTGATCCATAAATTCCAGCGCCCGCGAAATATAAGCCTTCAACTGACGCCGGTGCACCACAGCATCCAGCATCCCATGTTCCAGCAGAAATTCGCTTCGCTGGAAACCCTGGGGAAGTTTCTGGCGAATCGTCTGCTCAATCACTCGAGGACCTGCGAATCCGATCAGGGCTCCGGGTTCCGCGATATTCAGATCGCCCAGCATGGCGAAAGAAGCGGTCACGCCCCCGGTCGTAGGGTCGGTCAAAACCGAAATAAATGGGACCTTGGCTTCATCCAGCCGGGCCAGCGCAGCCGAGATTTTGGCCAATTGCATCAGGCTGATCACGCCTTCCATCATGCGCGCTCCGCCCGAAGCAGAGACGATGATGATGGGCGCGCGGGTTTCGGTGGCCTGTTCTATGGCCCGGGTAATCGCCTCTCCCACGACTGCTCCCATGCTTCCGCCGATGAACGCATACTCCATCGAACTGACGATTACCGTGCGCCCGTTCAATTTCCCGCGGGCATTGATCACTGCGTCTTTCAGTCCGGTATCGGCCTGCGCCTGCTTCAGCCGCGCCGAGTATGCCTTCAGGTCCACGAAATGGAGGGGATCGGTAGAAGTGAGGTTAGAGTCGGAAACCTCGTATTCGTTGTCGTCCAGAAGCTGGGCCAGGCGGGCCCTCGCATCAATGCGAAAATGCCGGTCGCACTTGGGACAAACGTTAAAGTTCTCTTCCAGGTCCTTTTTCCAGATAATCTGCCGGCAGGTGTCACACTTCACCCACAGCCCCTCGGTGCGAACCTTACGCTCGCCCGAAGTATCCAGCTCACCCGCTTGTCGCTTAAACCAGGCCATAAGAATTGAGTAATTGGAAATTTTGTAATTGTGTAATTGAAAATTCCACACGGGGCCGGCCGGGGGTTTCAATTACCAAATTACAAAATTACTCAATTACCAAATCAGTACTCGATCCCTCTCTGCGCCATCACGCCTTTCTCGTAGGCATGCTTGACCTGACGCATCTCGGTCACAGTGTCCGCGACCTCGACGATTGTCGGATGCGCGTTTCGCCCGGTCAAGATAATGTGCACCATTTCAGGTTTGCTCTTTAGAGTCTCTACCACCTTGGCCGGATCGAGCATTCCGTAACTGACGGCGTAATTAATCTCGTCCAGGACGACCAGGTCCCAGGTCCCGGAGTTAATCGCAGCCGCCGCCTCGGCCCACGCCTCTTCGACCATACGCACATCTTCGGGGTCAGGCTTCTCAGCTCCGACTTTCACAAAACCTCGGCCCATCTGCTTCATGACGAACTTGTCGCCAAAAACCTGCACCGCGTCCAGTTCGCCGTAGTGCCACGAGCCCTTCAAAAACTGCAGCATCAGGACACGCATACCCTGCCCAACCGCCCGCAAGGCGGTACCCATTGCGGCGGTCGTCTTGCCCTTGCCCGGACCGGTATTCACGATGACGAGACCACGGCGGATATCCGGCATAGACGAATCCTTAATTGTATATGTTCTGGCCAATGTAGGCGCGAGCGCCCCGCTCGTGCGGCGCTATCCCGCTGATGCTAAAGAGAAAAGGTGCGAACGGGGACCAAGCAAAAAGCACGGGCGTAACGCCCGTGCTCCACTAGTTTTTTGAGAATCAGTTTTTACTGGAGGGAAGGAAAAGCAGCCTAAGGCATCTCAATAACGGATCGCAGATCCACCTTGGGATCAGCCACCGGCGATTTCTCATCCCCGATCAGCTGAATTGTGACCCGCAACGCATTGATCTCTTTCTTGACTTGAGCGACTTCCTGTTCCTTACTCTTCAACACTTCAAAAGGGTTCTTCATAGGCCGTGAGTCCTTTAAAGGGGAGGGCTGAAAACCAGCGATCTTCTGCTGACACTTCGACTCTAAGCTTCCCGGACGCGGGATGGAACGTCACGAAGGTACACGCCTGAATTCCTGAATTTTCTTAGTGCCCCAGATGATAGGGGTGACCCTTTAGGATGGTGAACGCGCGATAAAGCTGCTCCAGCAGGACGACTCGCGCCAGCTCATGCGCCAGGGTCATCTTGCCCAGAGAGAGCACCAAAGTGGCCGCCTGGCGCGCCTGGTCGCTGAAGCCATCCGCCCCGCCCACCGCGAAAAGCAACGGCAGCGGATTCCGGTCCTGGTAGTCGCCGACAAATTTTGCCAGCTCTTCCGAGGAAAGTTGTTTACCCCGGCTATCCAGGAGCACCAACGTATGCCGCAGACGAGCGTCCCGCGCACACATTTTCAGAATCGCCGCCTCGTCCTTGAGCGCGACTCCTTCGACGTCGGCATAACGCACCAGCCGTCTCAGATATTCATCTGACAGGGACTGGATAGCTGCATCTTTCGTCCTGCCGATCCAGGCAACTTTGATTTTCACAAGGATCAGTAACCGAGAACTGAAAACTGAGAACCGAGAACCGGTAACTGAGAACTGGTTCTTTCTCCCATGCACCGCTTTTACGGTTGCCTTAAGTCTGATTTTGAAACCAGAAACCAGAAACCGGAAACTGTTCCTAAGCCCGCTTCTTCCGCAAACTCCGTACCGGGGCCCGGCGCTGTTTCGGTTCCGCCACAAGCTCCGCCGCCTCCATCCGCCGAGCGGACTTCCACAAACGCTCAAGGTCATAAAACTTCCGGGCCTTCTCGGAGAAAATGTGGACCACAAAATCCACATAATCCAGCAGCACCCACTCCGCCTGCCGGTACCCCTCGACATGAGTCGGCCTCTGCCCGGCGTTTTTCAAACGCAGCTCGACTTCATCCGCAATGGCCTGCACCTGCCGCGGATTGCTCCCGCTGCAAACAACAAAATAGTCGGTAAATGCGCCCGAGCCCTTTTCCAGTTCCAGTACGGTGATTTCTTCTGCCTTCTTTTCCAGGCAAGCGCGGATAGCTTCAGAGACTTGAGATTTCGAATCATTCTTAATCATGCGGGATGGGTCGCCAATCGTTGGTCCTTCGTCATTAGTCGGTCAGTGGTCATTGTAGCCGACGCCGATGTCGTAAGCGTCTGGCAAAAGTTGTAACGGAGTGCCCCGTCCAAGCTCCGCCTGGGCGGGGTTTTCAGGCAGTCGGCGTTCCTACCGCCGGAAGCGCCCAACCAGATAAAGCAAAACAGAAAGCACCACGCTGATCAGTATCGAAGTCGCCAGCGGAAAGTAAAACGTAGTGTTCTTCCCGCGATAAACAATGTCCCCCGGAAGCCGCCCCAGCGGAACATGGGCGCGGCCGAGCAGAACAAACGCCAGTCCGGCCACGATGGCCAGCGCCCCCGCCACAATCAGCACCTTGCCGAGGTCCGCCATAAGCTAAGTTTAACCGCTTCCCTCCGGACGGAATGCTAGAATCTCGCTCAAATGACACGCCGCCAGCTTCGGTTCGTCTTCATTCCCGTCGCATTGATTGTCGTCGCCTTAATCTGGTTCCTGTACGCGCACCGCGCCAGACCCACGCCAGTCGAAGTCACCGCCGAGCCCGGACATCATCTCACCCTCGAAAACGAATATGTACGCGTCTTCAAGGTGGAACTCGGCCCCAACGGGTCCACGCTGCTGCACCAACACCGCCACGACTACTTCTACGTGACCCTGGGAATATCGCAGGTAGAAAACGACGTCGCCGGAAAGTCGCCCATCAAGCTCACGCTGCAGGATGGCGAGACCCACTTCGTCCCCGGCGGATTCGCCCACGTCGCCAAGAATCTCTCCGACCGCCCCTTCCGCGACGTCCTCATCGAAATCATGCAGGACGAGAAGGCCCGCCAGTCGCCTCCGCCCAAATGGGGAGAGAATGGAGATGAAGAACGCGGCCTGCAGGTCCTGAACGGCGGCACCAACCACATTCTCTTCGTCAACGACGGCGTCCGCGTCTCCCAGCTCGACTTGCAATCCGGTGGAACCCTCCCCAAGCACCATCACGCCGGCCCTCACCTGATCGTGGCTGTAACCGATCTGGATCTGCGCAGCGACATCGAAGGCAATGCCCCAGCCCAAATTCAAGTCAAGGCCGGAGACGTAGTCTGGATAAATGGCGACACCACCCACGCCCTGACCAACATAGCCAAGCAAGACGCCAAACTAATCACCATAGAATTCCCGTAACCACCACAGCCGGAGGCACCACCGCCCGTGTAGGGACGGGTCTCCGACTCGTCCAGGCCGAGCAAGCTCGGCGTTGCAGTTCTTGTGTAGTCGCGGGCGAGTGGCTCGCGCGACTCGCCGCGAAGCCTTTGACTTTAGCTTTCCCATAGACTCCCATCCGCCCCAAGAACCCGACAAGCTAAAATGATCCGCCATGCCCGCATGGACAACCCGCTGCCTCGCGAAGCCCTTGCACTCGCTCGGACCGCCGTCGCCGCCGTCCTGTCTATGCTGGCCCACGCCCTAAGCTCGAATTTTACTGGCGCCAATTCGGTAGGCCTAACCCGCGAATCCCTCCTGCACTCGCTGCGGACCACCGTCGCCGCCGTCCTCTCCCTCATGCTGGCCCACGCCCTGAAACTCCCCGAATTTTACTGGGCGCCAATCTCAACCATAGTCATCCTGCTCTCCCCGTCCGACCCGTTCACCCTGGCCTGGCAACGCTTCGCCGGCACAGCCCTGGGCGCGGTCGTCGGAGCAATTATCGCAACCTACTTCCCCATAAACTGGATGGTCTACGGCGCCGCTATCCTCGTCTGCGGAATTCTCTCCGCCCTCCTGCGCCTGGGCAGCGCCTATCGCTTTGCTGCGATTACGCTAAGCATCATCCTGCTAATCGCACACGCAGCCCCACCATGGGTAGTCGCCTATCATCGCTTCATAGAGGTGTCGCTAGGAATCGCAGTAGCGCTAGTGCTAACAAAACTCTGGCGCCTGCCATCGCCAAAGTAATGTCATCCCGAGCGGAGCAGAAGATTCGCAAAGCGAATCGCCTGCGCCGTCGAGGGACCTTGCGTTTGGCCGGTGCGCACACGAACTTGTGACATCCATCACTGACGTGTCTGCCATCGCTCTGCACAATTAGAACGAAGAAACACAACTAAGAAACACAAGGTCCCTCGACTCTGCAAAGCTTCCGCTTCGCGGAACCGATGCTCCGCTCGGGATGACAGTTCGGTGGAAAGTGATGCCGCGCGAATATCGCTACTACGTTTACATCGTACAAAGCAGCTCGCGCCGCGCGCTCTACATAGGCATGACTAACAACCTTCATCGCCGAGTCTTCCAGCATAAAACTCAAGAGTACGAAGGATTCAGTGACGACTACGACGCCGTTCGCCTGGTGTACTGGGGAAGTTTCGACGACGTACACAAGACCATCGCTCGCGAAAAACAATTGAAGAATTGGCGAAGAGAAAAGAAACTATGGCTGATCGCCAGAATGAATCCAGAGTTCAAAGATCTGGCTGCCGACTGGTACAAAAACGAAAGCCTCACTGTGCGTCGAGGGTAGGCAGTCCGCCAAACTCTGTCATCCCGAGCGAAGTCGAGGGACCTTGCGTTTGAGTTGCGAGCGCGAACGGGCCGGCGCCGTAACAAAACAGATTCCCCCTTGCGCTTTTCCATATTCATCTGATATAAACAATCCACCGAGAGCAGTGTGTGGCTAGTCGGACGAATTTTGTGAAACTCTCGTCGCTCGTCCGGCATCAAACAAGAACAGGTTAATTCCTGCAAATCAGTCCCGGCCACGGGGCTACATTCGGGGACAAGGTTCCTCGAAGGGTTGAATGCGTTTTTCGCAGAAACCTCCAAGTGATCTTTTTTCAAACTGATGCTCTTCCGCCTCGGCTTGTGCCGAAATGGCATAGGCGTTGTTGTGCAGGCGGGAGATGCGTTTCGTCGCGTGCGCGTAGAGCTCCTCTTAAGCGAGTGATTTAGCTCCCCGGATGTGGAAAACAGGTGGAAATCCTGTGCCAGCAACGGGTTGACAGTGGTCGTCGCAAACGCGTAGTTTGTACAAGTTTCGAGGACAGGCAGGGACGCACTTGTGTGTCTCTGCTCTGAACTGAAAGCGCCCGCTCAGGCGGTAGCGGATCGGTTCTTTGACAACTAGGTTGAACGTGCCAGTCGTGAGAGGAAGGCTCGGGTTGAAATCCGAGCGATCTCACAAGATAGATCCACCATGCCTCTTCGAGGGTGTGGTGGCAGTCTGCCAACTACCCGTCGGCAGACGACAGGTTTCAAATGAGAGTTTGATCCTGGCTCAGAATCAACGCTGGCGGCGTGCCTAACACATGCAAGTCGAACGAGAAAGTGGAGCAATCCATGAGTAAAGTGGCGACCGGGTGAGTAACACGTGACTAACCTACCTTCGAGTGGGGGATAACCTCGGGAAACCGGGGCTAATACCGCATAACATCTTTGGAGTGGAAATTTCGGAGATCAAAGGAGCAATTCGCTGGAAGAGGGGGTCGCGGCTGATTAGCTAGTTGGCGGGGTAACGGCCCACCAAGGCTTAGATCGGTAGCCGGCCTGAGAGGGCGCACGGCCACACTGGAACTGAAACACGGTCCAGACTCCTACGGGAGGCAGCAGTGGGGAATTTTGCGCAATGGGGGAAACCCTGACGCAGCAACGCCGCGTGGAGGATGAAGTCCCTTGGGACGTAAACTCCTTTCGACCCGGACGATAATGACGGTACGGGTGGAAGAAGCCCCGGCTAACTTCGTGCCAGCAGCCGCGGTAATACGAGGGGGGCAAGCGTTGTTCGGAATTATTGGGCGTAAAGGGCGCGTAGGCGGTGCGGTAAGTCACCTGTGAAACCTCTAGGCTCAACCTAGAGCCTGCAGGCGAAACTGCCGTGCTTGAGGGTGGGAGAGGTGCGTGGAATTCCCGGTGTAGCGGTGAAATGCGTAGATATCGGGAGGAACACCTGTGGCGAAAGCGGCGCACTGGACCACATCTGACGCTGAGGCGCGAAAGCTAGGGGAGCAAACAGGATTAGATACCCTGGTAGTCCTAGCCCTAAACGATGGATGCTTGGTGTGGCCGGTACCCAATCCGGCTGTGCCGAAGCTAACGCGATAAGCATCCCGCCTGGGGAGTACGGTCGCAAGGCTGAAACTCAAAGGAATTGACGGGGGCCCGCACAAGCGGTGGAGCATGTGGTTCAATTCGACGCAACGCGAAGAACCTTACCTGGGCTCGAAGCACAGTGGACCGGGGTAGAAATATCCCTTTTCGCAAGAACTGCTGTGGAGGTGCTGCATGGCTGTCGTCAGCTCGTGTCGTGAGATGTTGGGTTAAGTCCCGCAACGAGCGCAACCCTTATCGTTAGTTGCCAGCGAGTCAAGTCGGGCACTCTAGCGAAACCGCCCCGGATAACGGGGAGGAAGGTGGGGATGACGTCAAGTCCTCATGGCCTTTATGTCCAGGGCTACACACGTGCTACAATGGTCGGTACAAACCGTCGCAAACCTGCGAAGGGGAGCTAATCGGAAAAAGCCGGCCTCAGTTCGGATTGGAGTCTGCAACTCGACTCCATGAAGCTGGAATCGCTAGTAATCGCGGATCAGCACGCCGCGGTGAATACGTTCCCGGGCCTTGTACACACCGCCCGTCACATCACGAAAGTGGACTGCACTAGAAGCCGGTGAGCCAACCGCAAGGGGGCAGCCGTCCAAGGTATGGTTCATGATTGGGGTGAAGTCGTAACAAGGTAGCCGTAGGAGAACCTGCGGCTGGATCACCTCCTTTCTAGAGAGAACGTCACGGCACTTCCGCGGTTCCACTCTTTCAAAGCTTCGGCTTAGAAACAGTGGAAATTAAACATACGGAGGACGTTGCCGTGTACCCTGTCTCACTTCTTGATAACCCGCAAGGGAAAACCTGTGAAGTGGAATAGGAAACCCGTTCGGACCTCTCTTGCTCGAGTCCTATCCGCATGATGGTCAGTCCCGGCTTAGCTGGGATGTACGTTCAACCTTGTCCTCGAAAAAATATTGAGCTTCTGGCTACTAGCTGATAGCAGCTAGCGGCTGGAGCCGGTGATAAAATTCAGGCTCCGGAAAGTTTGTGCAAGCAATGCCGGGCCTGTAGCTCAGGTGGCTAGAGCGCACCCCTGATAAGGGTGAGGTCGGTAGTTCAACTCTACCCAGGCCCACCAAAAATCAGGTTTCAAAGTTTCCGGGTTTCAGGGTTTCGAAACCTTGAAACGTGGAACCTTGAAACTTGTTATGGGGCTGTAGCTCAGCTGGGAGAGCGCCTGGTTTGCAACCAGGAGGCCACCGGTTCGATCCCGGTCAGCTCCACCAGAATTCAGTCATCAGTCGTCGGTCCTCAGTCGTCAGCAACTGACAACTGCGAACTCGAAACTGGTAACTGAGTTCAATCAAGATCCCGACTGACCACTAGCCCGATGTTGGGCGCCAACTGTGACAACCATGATTCTGTTCACGGTTCAAGAAAGTCGCTTGGCGCCGAACATTGGGTTGGAAAGACTTTCGAAGTTTGCACACTTCGGAGTCGAGTAAGACCCATACCTGCTTAGGCAGGGTGATCCAGCGCAAGCTGGTGAGGACGATATTTGACAACTGAATAGATTGGGCAATCTACAAGGCTGTAAATTTTTATGAGTGCCTAGAGAGAAGCCTGCTGGTGTGCGGAGGAGTTTCGCATTTCAGATTTCGAGTTCCGGATTTATCCGGAGCGAGAGATTTGAGATGTGAAGCAGTGATCCCGTGCGAGGAGCAGGCAGACAGGCCCATAGAGTTGAATCGGTGTGTGGGAGGTTGAGCTAAAAGCTAATAGCCAAAAGCTAGGAGCTGGCGGCGAAGCCGCCCGTGTGTCGAGTAAATTTTATGGTCAAGCTACTAAGGGCGCATGGTGGATGCCTTGGCAGAAGCAGGCGATGAAGGACGTGGCAAGCTGCGATAAGCCTCGGGGAGCCGCAAGCAGGCATTGATCCGGGGATTTCCGAATGGGGAAACCCACTAGGGTAAAACCCTAGTACGTCCCAATGAATCCATAGTTGGGAACGAGCGAACCCTGGGAAGTGAACCATCTCAGTACCAGGAGGAAAATAAAGAAACCTCGATTCCGAAAGTAGTGGCGAGCGAAATCGGAATTAGCCTAAACCAGTCATACCTTCGGGTGTGGCCGGGGTTGTAGGGTCGACAACAGTAGAGTTAACAATCCAGTCGTTAGCCAAATCCCGCTGGAAAGCGGAGCCATAGGGTGTGATAGCCACGTAGGCGAAAACGAACTGGACTCGAAGTCGATACCTGAGTACCGCGGAGCACGAGAAACTTTGCGGGAAGCTACGGGGACCATCCCGTAAGGCTAAATACTAGCTTCTGACCGATAGTGAACCAGTACCGTGAGGGAAAGGCGAAAAGAACCCCTGCGAGGGGAGTGAAATAGTACCTGAAACCGTGTGCCTACAAACGGTGGGAGGACTATGCCGCGTAAGCGGAAAGTCTGACCGCGTGCCTATTGCATAATGAGCCGGCTAGTTATTCTTGTCAGCAAGGTTAAGCGAAAGCGAGCCGTAGCGAAAGCGAGTCCTAATAGGGCGAATCAGTTGGCAGGAATAGACGCGAAGCGGGATGATCTACCCTTGGCCAGGCTGAAGGTAGGGTAAAACCTACTGGAGGGCCGAACGGGTGTTTGTTGAAAAAAGCTCCGATGAGCTGAGGGTAGGGGTGAAAGGCTAATCAAATTCCGTGATAGCTCGTTCTCTCCGAAATAGCTTTAGGGCTAGCCTCGTGTGATTTGTCGTGGTGGTAGAGAACTGAATGGACTATGGGGCTTTCCAGCTTACAGAATCCAATCAAACTTCGAATGCCATAGAACAACAAGCACGGGAGTCAGACGGCGGGGGCTAAGCTTCGTCGTCGAGAGGAAAACAGTCCAGATCGCCTGCTAAGGTCCCCAAATTCAAGCTAAGTGGGAAAGGAAGTCGGAACGCCCAGACAGCCAGGAGGTTGGCTTAGAAGCAGCCATCCTTTAAAGAAAGCGTAATAGCTCACTGGTCAAGCGGTCCGGTGCCGACAATATAACGGGGCTCAAGCTTGGTACCGAAGCAGCGAATGCACATCTTTACGGGTGTGCGTGGTAGGAGAGCATTCTCAACAGTTTGAAGCTAGACTGAAAAGACTGGTGGACGGTTGAGAAGAGACCCTGCCGGCATAAGTAGCGATAACGGAGGTGGGAACCCTCCGCGCCGAAAGTCTAAGGTTTCCTGAGAAAGGTTAATCCGCTCAGGGTCAGTCGGATCCTAAGGTGAGGCCGAAAGGCGTAACCGATGGACATCCGGTTAATATTCCGGAACTCCCTTGTATTCGTTATTACGATGGGGTGACGCAGTAGGATAAGCAGGCCGTCCTATGGCTATGACGGTTGATGCGTGTAAGGTGTTCTTCGTAGGAAAATCCGCGAGGAAGTTATCACTGAGACGCAAAACAGTACTCCGTATGGAGGAAAGCTGCTGATTCCACACTGCCAAGAAAAACCTCTAAGGAGAAGTAAGGGATCCGTACCTCAAACCGACACAGGTAGACGAGGAGAATATCCTAAGGCGCTCGTGAGAACAGTTGGTAAGGAACTCGGCAAATTAACCCCGTAACTTCGGGAGAAGGGGTGCCGCATTAGGGTGTTAAAGCCCGAAGCGGCCGCAGAGAAATGCGCACTGCGACTGTTTAACAAAAACACAGGTCTCTGCAAAGTCGAAAACGACGTATAGGGGCTGACGCCTGCCCGGTGCTGGAAGGTTAAAGGGAGAGGTCAACCGCAAGGTGAAGCTTCGAACTGAAGCCCCAGTGAACGGCGGCCGTAACTATAACGGTCCTAAGGTAGCGAAATTCCTTGTCGGGTAAGTTCCGACCTGCACGAATGGCGTAACGAAAGTGCGACTGTCTTGCCGACTGACACGGCGAACTTGTAGTGCCGGTGAAGATGCCGGTTGCCCGCAACTAGACGGAAAGACCCCGTGCACCTTTACTATACCTTTACTATGAACTATGGCACTTGCTGCGCAGGATAGGTGGGAGGCTTTGATTCCAGGCTCTCGGGCTTGGAGGAGCCACCGGTGAGATACCACCCTGCGAGTTCTGTGGTTCTAACCTACTCCCGTAAACCGGGAGAGGGACATAGTAAGGCGGGTAGTTTGACTGGGGCGGTCGCCTCCTAAACGGTAACGGAGGCGCGCGAAGCTACGCTCAGGCTGTTTGGAAATCAGCCGACGAGTGCAAAAGCATAAGCGTGGTTGACTGCGAGTCCTACAAGACGAGCAGGTACGAAAGTAGGCTTTAGTGATCCGGTGGTTCTGCATGGAAGGGCCATCGCTCAACGGATAAAAGGTACGCCGGGGATAACAGGCTGATCGGAGCCAAGAGTTCATATCGACGCTCCGGTTTGGCACCTCGATGTCGGCTCATCGCATCCTGGAGCTGTAGAAGGTTCCAAGGGTTAGGCTGTTCGCCTATTAAAGCGGTACGTGAGCTGGGTTCAGAACGTCGCGAGACAGTTCGGTCCCTATCTGTTGTGGGCGCAGGAGATTTGAGAGGACCTGTCCTTAGTACGAGAGGACCGGGATGGACGAACCTCTTGTGTTCCAGCTGTCGTGCCAACGGCATAGCTGGGTAGCGAAGTTCGGTTGTGATAACCGCTGAATGCATATAAGCGGGAAGCACTCCTCAAGATGAGATCTCCCAACCCGTAAGGGATAAGAAGGGCCCAGGAAGACCACCTGGTTGATAGACGGGAAGTGAAAGCGCAGTAATGTGTGAAGCTTACCCGCACTAATCGCCCGTTCGGCTTGACCATAAAATTTACTCGGTGCATTAAACCAGCTGTCAGCTCTTAGCTTTCAGCCTTCAGCTAGAACCTGAGCTGAATGAAAGCAGCGTTTTTCTCATCCGCTCGAACCTGGGATGGAAATTAGAAAAACACGCTGACACTGGGCGCCGACGAGTTTGTGAAAGCAAGCTAGCCTTGGTAGCAGTGGTTGAAATCGGAAGTAAACCAAGAAGAAAGTAAGCCACACCCAATCTATTCAGTTGTGAGGCATCGACCTCACGATCTTTGAAAATCAGCTATTGGCTTTTAGCCGTTAGCTCTTAGCTTGTTTCCTTTGGAAATTGGAGACATGCTGGAAGCGCGCGGAGCCAATAGTCAATATTCAACGACATTGCAGCCAGTCGTTCGCTGGACGGGTTGAGCGCAAGCTCCTCGATCGGCACGGCAAAGCTAAAAGCCAAGAGCTAATAGCTAAAAGCTGCTTCAGTTGTCGGTGATCTTACCGCGGGGGATCCACCCGTTCCCATACCGAACACGGAAGTTAAGCCCCGCAGGGCCGATTGTACTGCACGCGAAAGTGTGTGGGAGAGTAGGTCGTCGCCGGCTTAAATAAAGGCCACGTTGCGAAAGCAGCGTGGCCTTTTCCGTTGTGGCTTAACGAGTGCGTTCCGTGTCGATCAAAATGCCGCCGGCCTCCTCGATTTCCACCCGGATTGTTGGAGCTTCCAGAAACCACTTGACCGTGACAGTCGGCGTTTCTGGAGCCGATCTCAAGTCGGCAGACAAGCTATAAACAAGAACTGCTTCTTTCTTTACCCGACAAGCGCAACTCGGCGGCCGAAACCTCCAGTTGTGGATAGTCTCGACCGCGGCATCCTGCAATATCCTGGCTCCGGTGGATGCTTCAATATCGGAGGTTTCGCCCTGTTCGTTGATGGTAAAGTGCAATGAAACTCTTCCCATGACCCGAGCCTGGCGAGCCAACGGTGGATAGAAAGGCATGGGTGCGGATTTGAGATAGGGTCCGAGATCCGCTCCCAGCGCGGATAGGTTCAGCAATAAGCCGACGAACAGCACCAGTGCGACTTTCATTTGCTGCGCTCCTTAAGAAAGGGATCCCTCGCACAAAGCGCTTGGGATTTCGGCTGGGGCTCCCGCTTGGCTCACGCCCGCAAAGGGCCTCAAGTTCGATTCAGTTAGTAATGCAGAGTTTCTCAAAAGAGTCGTGGAGGCGAAGGCTTTGCTTTAGGTACTTCCGTTCGTCCTGTCCCATTTTCTCACTGGCAAGCATCATCGCGGTTCGGCTCAAAGAAGAAGCCGATTGCAGATATTGCTTAACATGAATCACCTGAGCCCGAGTTCCCGAAACCCGAAGTGCAAGAGAGGCGAACCTTCGCACTACGTCCGAGTTTGTCTCTCGAAAGATCTTCAACAAGCTGTCGGCATGATCCCAGGCGGGATTGCTCGCGAAGATGCTAAGAATCCAAATTGAGTAATACTCAGACGCATATTTGCTGTTTCTGAGTATTGGGTCTAGCATCGCAATGGCCACTGCTTCCCTAGTATTCTCTTCCATATCGGCGAATCGCCTAAAAAACGCGGCGACCGAGTTAGCAACTGGGGCCAGCCTTTCTAGATTGCCTAGCACGATTGGAATTAACTCCGGCTTTTCAAGCGCGGACAAACGGCCCAGAATAAAGGAAACCTCTTTGAAGTCGACGTTTTCACCCTCCGCTAGTGCGTCCGTCAACATTTCTGAGAGATTCATTGCGTCTATTTCGCGCTGCTGTTCCTCACTCATTTCTTCATAGCTAACCGGATCGTCATAATCACCGACGAGATCGAGTAGTTTCCGGCGTTCCTCTTCTTTTGCGGAGTGGGTGGTCAAATAACGATCCACATACTCCGAGCCCTTGAGGATTTTCGTCTTTGCAGTCTGCAACGTCAGACCATGGTTCATAAACAGTGTTTCACCGAGGACTCTTACTCCATACTCAGCGTCCTCAGGTGTTTCGGCGAAGATAACGTAGTCGTCCGTAAATCGAACAAAATCCACGTCGAAGCTCAGCAACGTGCTGTCAGCATCGATCAGGATCGCCTCGGCCAACGGCCGAGACGCCGGTGGCCCAATCGGTATCCCGTAACTAACATTCTCGGAGAACCGCGACAACATCTTTTCTAGAACGCGAATGTATCCATTCAGTGCAGTTCCGCAAGCCGCCTGAAGAGCGTTTACGAGTCGATGTTGATAGATGCGAGCGTAGGAGTCCGCTATGTCTGTAATGCCAACGTACGAATTGGGATTAGCGCGAACGCGGCGGGTAATCGCGTCCGTGAAATCTCGGTAACCCGGCGGGTCTACATAAAGCATGTCGGGACTAGCTGTGTCCGCTCGATAGGAAAAGACGCGATCCGCCCCTAGTTGTAGTCGCGCAGCAGTGATACCGTTCCGTAGTGCGAGAACCAAGGCGGTGTAGAAAACGAGGTCATAAGGGTGAAGAAGCGCTAGGCGTCTAACGTTGAGGCGCGACTTCGGCGCGAACGAGAACGTCACGTCGTAGCCTTCATATAGATCGAGGTCGACCCGAAGGAGGTCGGCGCGGATCTCCGGCCACTTGGCCACCAGCAAAGACAATTCGGGCGGGTCCGGAAAGAAATCTCCGTACCCATGACCCTGGATCGCAGCTAGGGCTCGGTCAAGCTCGAGCTCACCAAGGCTTAACATTCCGAACATTATCGCAGATCAATTCCAGGCCGTCCTTAGAGGGAATGCATCGCACTTGGGCAAAGAATACGCAAGATAGGGACCCGACATTCCCTTTAAGCGCCTAGTTCTTGACCGTCATGGCTTCCGAGTCCACAGCTTTTTTGCCGGAGATGCCTTCCAGCCCGGCCAGGACGCCTCGATAGTCATTCTTGTCGCATTGAATTGCGAAGCCGCCCTTTTTGTCTCCGTCGGCCCAGGTCAATCCTACGAAATGTTTTTTGGACTTACTGAGGGCAGTTAGAGCGCCCAGGCCGAGAGTGAACACGCCGACAGCTACGGCGGTGCCGACTCTGCGATGAACGTCTTGTCCGTAACTTACTTCGGTGATGGACGAGGCGGGAATGGTAGCGACCACGGCGCTGTCTTTGACCAGCCGTGCCTGATTTCCTTCGATGTACAACTTCAGGCCTGTCCCCGACTTGACGTCGGCTAAGGAGCCGCCGTCATAGGTGACTTTGTATCCGTTGTCTCCGGCAAGGACTGAGATAGGAATAACTATGGAAAGAACCGCTGCGAGCACGATCCGCATTTCGTTCTCCTAAACGCGCACCTCGATTCCCCCTCACTGATCGCGCTGAATCTTACGTGGTCTGTGCCGCCTGTCAATGGCACCTTAGAGTCATGGCGAAAAGAGACAGTTAGTCAGCGAAACAGAATTTCTGGCTGTGACGGATGAACATCCTCTTCGAACCTGAGGGTGCCCCATCCTTTCGCGTTTTTTGCGAAAGGGTGGGTCTTTCCACCTCCTCAGATCCCGAGGAGAAAAGGCCCTGTAAGCAGCGTCCGTGGAATCCCACCCTTGCGCAAAGAGCGCGCAAGGATGGGGCACCCGGCTTTTTTCTTTGAGCGAATTCGAAAAAGATAACTGCCGAACGGGTGGCCCATTCAAGCCTGGTTTTGGCTTGAGTGGGGGCCGGGCCAACCGGCCTAAACTAGGGCGAAGAATGCCTCACGCTTAGCCGGCGATCGCCACCAATTCCATCGGCGTCAAAGCTCCGGAGATGAGGGCCATATTCACATTCTTGAGCATCAGGGGCGCTTGCTCGCCCATCAGCACGTGGATTCCAAGAACTAGCGGGCCCGACGGGGCCTGAGCCATCCTTCGCTGCATGAACTCAATGGCGAATTGCCGCCGGTCGCGCTGGTGATCGATGCGAAATCCTGCTGCCTGGAGCGCCTGGCGATAGTCGTCCAAGCTGGCGACGAAGCTGGTCTCGGGCGTCTGTGCCCAGGGGACGGGGAAGGTGAGCGTTGCGTCGTTGCTGCGCATGAGGTCGTAGATGGCGAAGCGGGCGCCCGGCTTGAGCACGCGCGCCACTTCGCGGAAGACCCCGGCCTTGTCGGCGATGTTCATGCCGACGTGGATTTCGTAAGCGCCGTCGAACGTGTCCGAAGCGAAAGGCAGTTCGAACGCACTGGCCTGGCGGAATGTCACCTTTTGATCGAGCTTGACCAAACGAGTGAGGCTCTCCGCTACGCGAACAAACTCCTCGGTCAGGTCAATGCCTGTGACTTGGCAGCCGCGCCCTGCAAAGTAGCGTGCCGGACCTCCTATGCCGCAGCCGACGTCGAGCAGATGCATGCCGGGGCGAAGCTGCATGAAGTCTGCCAAAGCCTGAGTAGCTTCGCGACCGCCAAGATGGAATTCGTCAATTGCAGCAAGATCGTCGATATGTAATTGCTCGACGTTCTTGCCGGCGCTGCGCAGCGCGCCCATAATTTTGTCTTCCAGTTTTCCGTGCGTGTAGTAGTTCGCGACCTGCTGTTCGACGTTCATGGGTTTGTAGGCCCCCAACTCGGAGTTTTTATAGGTTACAGGAAACCTACGAGAGGCGGGCCCCATCCCCGCTCGCGCCGGAGATGGGATAACAAAAAGTTGTCGTATTCTTACGTCAACGGAAAATGGGGGCGGGTCAAACGGTATTTTGTTTGCCATGAAATTCAAGCTTGATGGATTCCGAAGAGGATACCAATGAGAACTCAGATCGGGCCGCAGATGGTACACATGTTAGGTATGGCAACGCTGGGGCTGATGCTGAGCATAGCGGCATCGGGCCAGGCAAGGCCTTCCATACCTCCACACGCAAAACTGTCGCCGCTTTTTAATGGAAGGGATTTGACCGGCTTCGACACCTTGCTCGAGAAACAAGGTATCAACAGCGATCCCAACAAAGTCTTTCAGGTTGAAAAAGGCATGCTGCACATCTCGGGGCAGGAGTTCGGCGGCCTTGTAACCCAGAAGGAATATGAAAATTATTACCTGCGCGCCGAATTCAAATGGGGCGAAAAGACGTATCCGCCACGCGACGGGAAGGCCAGGGACAGCGGCATTCAATACAACATCACGGGGCCGCTCAAGGTCTGGCCGAGGATGATGGAATTTCAGATCAATGAAGGCGGCACGGGCGATATGTGGGTGGTCGGCGGCACCGGCGCGACCGTGGACGGCAAGGTGTACGAAAGCTCCTCATCCGGGCCTGGCTCATATATTCGCATCCCGCATATTGGCAGGGGCCCGCTGGTCAATGTTACCGGACACCGCGATCCAGTAAACGATCTGGAACGGCTGCACGGAAAATGGAATGTCCTGGAACTGGTGGTTGATCACGACCGGGTTATGTATTTTGTAAATGGAAAATTAGCCCTCCTGGGAACGAATGCAAACACCACAAAGGGCAAGATCCTCTTTCAATGCGAAGGGTCGGAAGTATATTTCCGCAACATGAAGATCGGGATGCTGAAATAGTTGATGCTGAAATAGTCGGACGCGTCGACTTGAATCGCCGTGTCTAGGTACTACGTCGGCCGGGATTGCGGGCGATCCAAATATATGCGTCCGTGGAATCCCACCTTTCGCAAAAGAAGCGAAAGATGGGGCACCCCGCTCTCTCCTTTTCGCGAAGCCGGAAAAAGATGACGAGCCTGGCACTAGCGGTGTATGCTCCCGTGGGCCGGGCGAGAAGAATTGAAGTCCTGGCCCATCCTTATTATGGCTACTGTCAACGTAGAACGCGTCGGGGCTGCCATCAGTCCGGGGAAAAAACTGGGCGCGACGACCTTTACCGGTCGTAACGGGATTTTGTGTCGCTACTTTTATTTTGGCATGTCGCTGCTATTCGCGGCGATTGTGTTCACCGGCTTTAAGCGGACCGTCAACCAGAACCTGTTTCATCCCGCCATCCCGCGGCCGTTCATTCTATGGGTTCATGCGTCGGCTTTCACGGCGTGGGTGATCTTCTTTATTAGTCAGTCTGCGCTGGTGCGGGTACGCAAAGTCAGTTGGCATCGCTCCATTGGATGGTTTGGCGCCGGATTGGCGACCGTGATGGTTCCGCTGGGCGTTGTTACCGCCATCGTTATGGCCCGCTTTGACTTGGTTAAACTCCATGTGCCCGACGCGGATGCTTTTCTGAGCATCCCGTTCTACGACATGATCGCGTTTGGCGTGTGCATTGCGCTGGCCATCTATTGGCGCACGAAACCGGAGCTGCATCGCCGGCTGATCTTCATCGCAACCTGCGGGCTCATGGACGCGGCCCTTGGCCGCTTCGACTATTTGTTCAACAACAATCTCTTCTATCCTTGCCTGGACCTGCTGATTATCCTTGGCGTGGCGCGCGATCTGTTGGTAGATCGGCGCGTCCACAAAGTTTATCTCTACGCGGCGCCATTGTTGATTCTTGGCCAAAGCCTCTCGGTCTACATGTGGCGAGGCAATCCCGCCTGGTGGCAGGGGATCACTCGCGCGATTCTGGGATAGTAGTCGTTAACTCCGATCTTATTTCCGATCAAGGTCCTTTCTTTCTGGGTCTGTGGAATCCCATCTTTCGCAAAAGAAGCGAAAGATGGGGCACCCGGCTGCCGCTTGGCTTCCCGCCTTCCAGATCGCCTAAATTGATACCATTGCTTGTCGCGGAGAGGAGAGCATGGGCAAAGTCAGAGTTGCTGCGTTTTCGATTTCACTTGACGGGTTTGGGGCCGGGCCTCGACAGGATTTAGAGAATCCGCTTGGGGTTCGAGGGATGGAACTGCACGGGTGGGTTTTTACAACAGATGCATTCAAGAAGATGCACGGACAAGGTGTAGGGACGAAGGGCATTGACAACGATGTGGCTGAGCAATCCTTCGAGAATGTCGGCGCCTGGATTTTGGGACGTAATATGTTCGGACCGGTCCGGGGGCCATGGAACGACAGGCCCGGCGATTCGTGGAATGGGTGGTGGGGCGACAATCCTCCATACCACACACCTGTTTTTGTGCTGACGCATCATCCTCGGCCTGCACTCGCGATGGAAGGCGGCACCACCTTCTACTTCGTGACTGACGCGGAGGCGGCGTTGAATAAAGCCAGGGATGCGGCCCAGGGCAAAGACGTACGAATCGGTGGCGGAGTTTCCACCATTCGTCAATATCTCACCGCAGGGCAGATCGACGAAATGCACCTGGCAGTGTCGCCGATTTTGTTGGGCGAAGGAGAGCATCTATTTTCCGGAATCAATTTGTCCAATCTTGGTTTCGCCCCGTACAAAATTCTTGCTGGAGAGAACGCTACCCACGTTTTTGTGAGGAACCAACGAAAAGGTCTATGAACTATCTCGATACCGGCGCGGAACACAAGGTCCCTCGACTTTGCTCGGGATGACAGGCCACGAGAGATGATCGCAAAAATCCCCGCCCAAGCGGAGCTTGGACGGGGCACCCTCTGGTCAGCACTCTGGAGCAGGTTCGATTAATAGACGGCTATTGGTTCTCCGTAGAAGAAGTCATCCATCATGACGATATCTTTTTTGTCGTCATTAGGACCCGGCGCAGTGTCGCCGGCGATGATCCTTACTCGAGCCACCCGAACGTCGTCAAAGACAACGCCGATGAAGGACAGGTTTCCGTCGCCCGGCGACGCTGGCGCGTTGCTCGAGAAGAGCAACTCTCCGCGGGAGTCGTAGTACTCGATCAAAGTGCTGGGGAAACGGTTTCCTGTCCGGTTTCTCAGGCGGCTGCCATCCGGGGAGTCGACGTCGGTGAAAATTACGCCGAACCCATTGGAAGTGGCTGGTGTGTTGCCGTTGCTGCCGGGAACGGAGAACACGATTTCGGTGACGTTGCTTCCGATTGGCGAGAAGAGGCGCAGCGGACTGAACGCGTGAAAGATCGTGGCGTAGCTCGAATTCCCAAAGGTGTCGGCCAAGCCGGACGGTGGGGCTTGAACAAATCCGCTGCCGCGTGTGGTGATGTTGGCGCCACGAGTGTTCAGGAACGTGGTCAAGGGAGTGCCGGTAAGAGTGGTGGCTGCGTTGGTCGGGCTACCGCCGTCCCAGTTGATTTCGCGGCGGCCGCTGGGCTGACCGGGATTATTGCCGTTGTTGACCGCACCGAGCGCTGCACGATACTGGTCCACGGTACTTTGAATCGATGCGGCGGATGGGCCGGCTGCCTGGAATACGGTTGGCGATACGAAATGCTTTGCAGCGAATTCATTGGTTTGTGCTGCGGCTGGTTGTGCAACTACCAGAGCAGTGATCACTCCAGTGGTCAGCGAAAACAACTTCACGAACGACAGGGCTTTGCGCTTGATTGCGAAATGGCTCATGACTTTTCTCCTTAGTAAGTTGACTGCGTGAATTTGGGTCCGCGGTCCTCGTAGCTGGTTTGCTCCTCGAGACCGCGGCATGTTCGTGAAGACCGTCTTCAATGCGTTGTGAGGTTTGATTCAGGCTTTAGCGGGATTGATTCGGTGTGCGTGTCACTTGTTTGTCAAATGAATGTTTGCGACTGGTGACAGAACACCACTCACTTTGCGAATGGGCGCTTCCCCATATCACGCGAATGATCAGACAAGAAAATCTTTCTAAGTTACATTGGCCGCGCGGCCGGCCTATGCAGTCGCCGCGCATCTAGAAACATCGCGCTATCTGCGATACACTTCCGCGTCCAACCTGAATCGGGGAAATTATGGCAACGCTACGCCAGCCCGCGTTTGACAGCTCGCCAGTAGTAGTCCGCAAAGCTCAGGCGGAAGATGCCGCGGTGTGTGGGCGGATCTGCTATGCGGCCTTCACCAAGATTTCAACCGCCCACGCTTTTCCGCCCGACTTTCCTTCGGTTGAGGTGGCTACGAGAGTTCTTTCGATGATGTTTGCTCATCCTGGTTTCTATTGCGTGGTCGCCGAATCGAGCGGGCAGATTCTGGGCAGCAACTGTCTTGACGAACGTTCTGCGATTGCGGGGGTTGGGCCGATTACGATCGACCCCGAGGTCCAGAACAGGGGTGTTGGACGCGCGCTTATGGAAGCTGTGCTTGCGCGCTCGGCGGAGCGCGGTTGCCAGGGAACTCGACTGCTGCAGGCAGCCTTTCACAATCGGTCTCTTTCTCTGTACACCAAGCTTGGCTTTGATACGCGCGAACCGATATCTGCGATGCAGGGGCCGCCGATCAAGGCCGCGCCTCCCGGCTACAGCGTACGTCCCGCCCGCCTGTCGGACCTGGAGGAATGCAACCGACTTTGCCGATTTGTGCATGGTCACGACCGTAGCGGCGAAGTGCGCGACGCGATTGAACAAGGCACCGCGGTTGTCGCAGAGCGAGGAGGCCGAATCGTGGCGTATGCCACTCTGGTCGGTTTCTCCGGACACATGATTGGCGAATCGAACTCTGATGTGCAGGCGCTGATCTCAAATGCCGATGCGTTTCTGGGGCCCGGCATTCTTGTCCCGACGAGAAACGCCGGACTGTTCCGATGGTGCCTGGAGAATGGCCTTCGCGTGGTGCAGCCGATGACGCTGATGACTGTTGGTTTCTACCAGGAGCCCGCGGGGGCTTATCTTCCATCGATACTTTATTAGGGCGAAACAGTTGTCGCGGTTTCATTGGAGGGCGCGTTGGAGAGGCGAGACTTCGTTACATCAGCGGTTGCAATGGCGGGGATGGCAATGAGCGGATCGGGAGCCTGGGCGTCGGCGCCGTCGTCATATGAGTTCTACCAGTTGCAGAAATATGAGTTACTGTCGGGACCGCAGTTGGCATTGACCCAGAACTATTTTGAGCATGCTTTGATTCCGGCGCTGAACCGGATGGCGATGGCTCCGGTTGGGGCCTTTAAGCTGGATATCGGTCCAGAAACGCCGACTTACTACTTGTTGATACCCGCAACTTCGGTTGACGCTCTGGTTACGCTGGACTTGAAGCTGGCAGACGATGGGGAGTTTATGAAAGCGTCTGCGGCGTTCCGGGGAGCGCCGGCGTCGGCGCCGGCGTTTGTGCGAGTCGAGAGTTCGCTGATGTCGGCGTTCGCGGGGTTCCCAAAAATCGTGGCGCCAAAGGCCGACAAGAGAATGTTTCAGCTGCGCACGTACGAGAGCGCGAGTTATTCCGGGCATGTTCGCAAAGTGCAGATGTTCAATGAAGCGGAAATCGGAATCTTTTCGCGGACAGGATTGACTCCGGTGTTTTTTGGGGACACGTTGATCGGGACACGGATGCCGAGCCTGACCTACATGCTGACGTTTGCCGATGTCGCGGACCTGAATGCCAAGTGGAGTGTGTTTGTGAATGATCCGGCATGGAAAGAACTCTCACACCGGCCAGAGTATGCGGACGCGGAGATTGTCAGCAATATTTCAAATTTGTATTTGAGCCCGCTGAGTTGTTCGCAGGTCTAACCGATTCGCGAGAAACACAAGGTCCCTCGACTTCGCTCGGGATGACAGGTCAATCAGGTTACTCGAGAGCAACCCCCTGTCGAGCTTCGCTCGACTTTGCCGGGTCTGAGACCTGGCCCCACACAGTCTGTGCCGACTGGCTGGTCTTCAGAAGGCTGCGAAATGGTCCCAGGGGCGGTCGTCTTCTTTGGTTTTCTTCACACATAAGACGTTGCTGACCGCGGTGGGCAGTTCCTGGTAACCGCTCATGTTGCTGCGAATAAAAGACGCCACTTTCTGGATCGCCGGCATCCACATGTCGTCGAAGATCAGAATTCCACCCACGTTGAGTACGCGGTTGGAGCAGAAAAAATCCACCAGGGCGTAGTCGAAGGTGTGGGCACCGTCAATGTAGATGTAATCAGCTTTCGCTCCCTGTTTGCTTAGATCCGTGAGAGCAGTGACTGAGGTCTCCGGGATGTGTTCGAACTTGCTGTCGAAGCTTAATTCTTTTACGGCTTCGCGGCCGATGCCGTGCCACATCGAATCCTGAAAAGGATCAATCGCAATGTGGCGGCCTGCGTTGGTGTGAAATGCCGCGTCCAGGATGAAGAGGGTTGAAAAACCATAAGCCAGCCCGATCTCAATCGAGAGCTTTGGTTTGATCGTCGCATGCAACTCAGCCAGCAGATGTCCCTGTTCGATGCTGATCCTGGTTATGTCGTCGAGGTCGTGCATGAGGCCGTCGCTGCCTCGTTGCGGATGCTTTTCATACATCGTGGCCAATTTGTACTGTGTGGTTTCGAGCATGGATGGCGCCTTCGCGGGATGGTTTTCTCCGGGTTTCTGGCAGCAAATCGACTTCCACATTGCGGAGGGTTGTGGTCTGCGAGGAGTTCTTCCTTCTCTAAGGCGCTCTGGGCCTGGCTTTGATGGCTTACGAAAGTAAGTTTTGCTTTGCGCTCAGAAAGCTGGCCGGTGTGATTCTTCGGAGTTGTCTAATGGAAGTCTAATCCTGTGGAGGACCTGACTATTTGCCGCGGGCGGGGAAACACAAGGTCCCTCGACTTCGCTCGGGATGACAGGTCTGGAGAGAATTTACGGCAGAAGAACCCCGCCCAAGCAGAGCTTGGACGGGGCACCCTCAGAGTAATGTTTAGAAAACTTCTACCAGAGGAACGATCTGAATTGTTGCGGTACCAGTTTCGAGCCGGCCAGGTCTGCGTCGGTGAAACCGAAGACGAAGAACTGGTTTGGGTTTGGGGTCGAAACTTTGTTGTCGTCGAGGACCTCGGACAGGAAGTCGTTATCGTTGGCGACCCACAGGGTGTGCAGCGTGGTTTTGCCCTGCTTCACGTCCGGGCCTAGAGCGATGCCTTCCAGTTTGGCGGGAATGTGGTCCGCGGGAATGCCGTTGGCGGTCAGGACGGCAACGATATCCAGAAAGGGCAGCGCGCTTTTGGTTACGGCATGGGTTGCGGCCGTGAGCCCGTCCATGGCGGTGACGTCGACTGCGCCGTTCAGGTCAATTTTGAAAATATGTTTGACCAAGGCCACGCTGCCGTCGCCGCGTCCAGCGCCGTCGCGTTCGTCAACCAGGAACTCGTGCTGATTTAGCGCAGTGATTTCGCTGACGCCGGAGCCGGTGGTTAGCAGGTAGGCGTACTCGTGAGTGGTCATGCCGGAGGCGATGTCAATCGTGACCAGGCGCAAGACCTTCTTGGCTTTGCCACCCTCGGCGTTGTCCTGGATCAGCGCGGCCTGCATGATGCCGACGAGGGTCTTGCCATCGGGTGTGATGGCGAGTCCTTCCATGCCTTTGTTGGCGGTGCGGCCGCTGGTGTTGAGGGAGATTTCGTCGTTTCCGATCGGCCTCAGGATGTCCACGAACAGGTGATCCGGAAGCTTGAAGGAGCGCAGGCGAATGCCGAAGATGCGGTCGAACTCATAGACATACGGGCCGTACTCGTCAGAAATGTAGACGCGAAGGCCGTCGTTGGAGAGACGGATGCCTTCGGAATCCAGACGACCGTCGTTGGGGTTGCTGGAATTTCGGTTGGGGTCGAAAGCATCAGAGCGGCCCGTAAAGAAATGCTGCAGGAAGTTGTTCTGCGGCGGGACACCAGAGCCGACGGCAAGATTTTCGCCGGTGCCGTAAACCAGGGGTGTCAGGCTGAACAGCAGCGTCGTGTTCCGCAGTCTCGGGGTGAGCGTGAATGGCAATCCGCTGCCCCTGTTGGGTTGCAGGTCCATGGTGATGGTGTGGAAGCGTGGAATGTAGGTGACGGTGTCGTCGATGAGGGAGTCAAAGGGCACGGCGTTCGGTCCGCGGTCGGGCAGGGCGAGGAAAGTGTTGCCCGAAGCGTAGGCCAGGCCGGAGCCGAGGCCTCCGAGTATGTTGGCTGGGTCGTTGTTTTCGAGCGTGTTATGCAGGCCGGAAAGGTCTGTGAAGGAACCGGCGCTGGAACTGGTCAGGGAGCCGACGGCGAGCAACTTGACCTGTGCGCTGGTCCGGGGAGCGGCGACGAAGCCGAGTGCAAAGGCAACTAGGGCAATGGAAAGCAGACTTTTTCTCACGAACAGAGTTCCTCCGGTGGATTTCGCTGCTGGGGTTTTTCAGTACCTTGGCAGGGAATCGTTAGCGTCAAATGAATGGAGGATGAATATCTGATAAAAATCGCTTTTTTGGTTTCTGGGGGACATTTTGTCGGCGCGGGCGACTTGCCCGCGTTTGAGTCAAAGTCAAAAGCCGCGGGCGGGTCGCCCGCGACCACACAATCAAGATCAACTTCAAATGCGGCGGGCGAGGGCGCCCGCCCCACACATCGAGTTGGATAAATAGTCTTCAATATGGCTTATAAGGTTTTTTAATTAGGCGCGGGATAGGGCTCGCGCTATTCTTTCGGGTGCGAAACCAGCCGTACGATCCCCACTGTAGGACAGATCGCGAGTCATCAACTAAGGAGATTCATGTCGAACGAACTGCGCAACTTCCTGACACTGTCGTATGACGAGTTGGAACAGTTGAATTTGAAGGCGAAGGAACAGCGGAAGAACCGCGTTGCCCTGCACAAGATCCAAGAAGACCGGCTCAAGTACCTCACGGATGAGAAGCGGATCAAGGCCGTTACCGTGCTTTTCAGCGATCTTGAAGGCCGGTTGCATATGCTGGACTACGACAAGAAGTTCCTCATTAAGAGCTGGGACAATCTCACCTTTGACGGGTCGTCGATTCGCGGGTTTACCGCACAGCGAGAAAGCGATTTGCGGCTGGGGATCGACTGGTCGGCATTCTACTGGGGGCCGGCGGACTATTTCGGGGCCGGCAAAGTGCTGGTGTTCGGCGACGTGATCGACAAGGGCGGCACTCCGTACGGCGCTGACATTCGCGGCATTCTGAAGCTGTACGCCGCGCAGCAGTTCAAGGACGAAGGCTACACCCTGAACGCGGCCAATGAAATTGAAGGCTTCCTCTTTAAGGGAGTGGACGCGGAGCGGCGCTACAACGAAACCGGCAAGTTTGAATACGTGAATACGGGCGGATATTATCACTCGCTGCCCGGCGATCCACTGCGGACATTTATCGATACAACGGCTGAAGTGCAGCGCGCCATGGGCTTCCAGAACGAGAAAGACCATCCGGAAGTGGCGCCTTCGCAGTTTGAAATCAACTATGGGTACGGCGAAGTAGTGGCGGCGGCCGACCAGATCCAGATCTACAAGCTGGTTTGCCGGCAGGTGGCGACCAACATGGGTCTGACCGCGAGCTTCCTGCCGAAGCCGGTGGTGGGCGTTAACGGCAGCGGAATGCACACCAATGTGTCCATCAGCAAAGGCGGGAAGAATTTGTTCTGGGACCCGAAGGGCGAGGAGAAGCTCAGCAAGCTTGGTTGGTCGTTTGTGGACCGCATTCTTACCCACGGCAATGACATCTGCCTGCTGCTGAATCCCAGTGTGAACGCTTACCGGCGGCTGGATCCGCACTTTGAAGCGCCGAACCAGATCAAGGCTTCGGCCGTGGATCGCGGGTCCATGATTCGTATTCCGATCGGCAACGAGAAGAGCATGCGCGTGGAAGTGCGGTCGGTGGCTCCGGATGCGAATCCTTACATGGTGATGCTCTCGATCTTCAAGTCCGGCATTGACGGAGACACGTCGAAGATCAAGAACCTTCGCCAGGCCGAGCGTTACCTGCCGGACAACATTTACGACGCCATGGAAAACTTCAACAAAGCGGAGTGGACGACCAAGCTTTTCGGTGCGGACGTGAAAGGGCGGTATGCGGACTTGAAAAAAGCCGCGGCCGACCGCTGTCCGCGTCTGCTGGGGACGTTTGTCAAGGCGCCGGAGGTGCAGTATCACCACGACGTTTACAATCAGTTCCTGTGGAACATGTTCTAGATTGCAGGGTTGCAAAACGGGGCCACGCTCAGTAATGGGCGTGGCTTTTTTCATTCGCCGCGAGAGCTGGCAGGTGGTTTACAAATGTTTGCAGCAGTTGACCATGTCTTTACATTGTGGCCTACGTCTCATTCATAAACTACACTGGCTCGAGTCAATGGCTTCGAGCACTATCTCGCCGGGAAGGAGAATGCGTGTGAACCGATCACTGGTGCTGGGCGTCGCTGCGCTGCTGGCGCTTTCGGCATCCACTGCTCTGGCCCAGCATGGCGGACATGGCGGCGGGGGTGGCGGCCGCCGTGGATCTCCCGGGCGCCGGTGACACCAGCGACGCGAGTTTGGTGGACTTCAACCGCGCGCTGGCGGTCCAGGCGACTTCGGACCAGGTATCTCATTTTCCGGAGTTGACCAAGAGCACGGAGGCTGCGAGGAAGCTGGCGGTGGACTTTCGCGGGGTGAGCGGGAAGGCCGATAGCGAGACTGAGTTTTATAAAAAGACTGCGGCCTTGAAGGAAGCTGTGGAAGAAGCGCAGGGCAGCAACCAGGATTTTGTGAAGAGCTTTACGAAATCCCAGAAGGCGGGATTGAAGGAGCTGACCAAGAAGTTGGAGAAGGCGGATTCGGAAGTCACGAAACAGTGGAAGGACCTGGAGAAACAGCTGGGAGGAGCGAAGTCTGTCAGTGAAGGAATCGCCGGCACGGCCGACAGGCTAGAGAAGGCGCTGGAGGAATTTCAAAGCCAGCAGATTGAATTAGGCAAGGAGATGGGGATTACGCCGGCGTCGTGAGTGTCCGCCAGCATGGTTTCCTCTGCGTCCTTTGCGGTACCTTTGCGAACTTTGCGGTTAAAGAATTTGGTTTATGTTCGGAAAAGGACAAAATCTTAAACCGCAAAGTGCGCAAAGATACCGCAAAGGGCGCAAAGGAAACCAAGAGCGAGATTGGAGCCAGCAGGGGCTACGGACCTGCTTTTCGCGCGACGGTTTGCATTACTTTGATGGTTTCGTCCCATCGCTCATCGGGATCTGGCTGGGGCCAGGCGGCGGTTTGCACGATTACCACGTGGCGCTTGGGATTGATGTAAATCGTCTGGCCGTAGATGCCGAGAGCGGCAAAGGCCCCGTCGTCATCGTTGAGCAGCCACCATTGATATCCGTAGCCGAAATTCTGATGGTCGTCGGGACCGTTCGGTTGCGGCTGCAGGACTTTTCCCTGAGGCTCGGTTGACTCTTTAATCCACGCATCCGGCACCACCTGGGTCACTCCTAAGGTGCCTCCGTACATCGCCATCAGTCCAAAGCGCGCGTAGTCGCGCAGGCGGACGTTCAGCGCAGAACCTGCGCATGTTTGGGGTTGGTTCTTGCTGCGAAAGTAAAATGCGTCTGCCTCGGGGCCGATCTTGCTCCACAACTTTTCTTCCGCGTATTGATTGAGCGTCTTGCCGGTTGCCGCTTCGATGCGTCATCCCCAGGACCTGGGTGTTGATGGTCTGATATTCAAACTTCGTCCCCGGCTTGATCTTCGCCTTGATGGAGAGCGCCAAATCGTGAAAAGAAGGGTCGCCGTGCAGCAGAGCCGAGACGTACCGGAGGATGTCCGCATGGGTGTTGGTGTACTGTTCGTCGAACTGAACACCAGAGGACATCTCCAGCAGGTTCTTGATGGTGGTATCGCGATATCCGCTGCTGTCTTTCAGCCAGGGCAGATATTTCACCACGGGGTCATCCACACTCTTGATCTTGCCGTCGGCGATGGCCGCTCCAATCAGGACCGAAGTGAACGACTTGGAGACTGAATTCGAGAGAAACCGCGACTCGCGATCTGCCCCGTGGAAATACTTCTCCAGCAGGATTTGGTGTGTCGTGCAGGACTACGAATCCGACGACGTAGTTGCGGACAAAATACTCGTCCAGAGTGTGCTGCTGGTTAGCGTAGGTGTAGCTTGCCGAGAACGGAGCCGAGGGCTCGCGGAGAGCGAACACGGGGCCGCTGCGATGAATCCAGTCCTGCTGGATATTCAGTTGGTCGATGTGGTGGAAGTAGTAAAGATTGTAGGGCGGGACGTAGAAGCTGTAGGGACCCACGGCCCGAAGAGCTGGGTCCATCTTGTTGACGTCGATGGGGCCGGGGTAGACGTCTTTTGTTTCGGCTTGGGCAGCGGCTGGCGCTGAGTAAGCCAGCAAGGCAGCGAACAGCGCGGTGAGAACGAGTATCTGTTTCACGCTTTTGACACCTGCTTTCTTGGCTTGCGACTGCTTTCGTCGAGATTTGTTGGGTGCGCGGGCGAGGCGCCCGCGCCACACAGTTCGGATCACACGACACAATTCGATTTAGAACAGCGCTGTTGGTCTGCGCTTCCAGGTCTTTCCTTTTTCCTTGGCGATTTTTTCCATGTCGTTGACGTAGGCGCCAGCCTGCGTCAGGACGTGGTGCAGGTCGTTGCCGATGCTGATGAAAGTGAATCCCTTTTCGAGGAACTCGCCGACCCGAGAGGTGCCGAAGAGGAAGAGTCCGAGAATGACTTTGTTCTTGCGCGCATGGTCCACCAGTTTCTGGGTGGCGGCGCCGAGTTCCGGCGACGTGTACATGTGGGGGAATTCGTACTTCTCGTAAAGGCCCATCGACATGCACAGATCGTTTTGGCCGAGGAAGAGAATGTCCACGCCAGGGACGGCCGCGATTTCCGCGATGTTTTCGATGCATGAAGCGGTCTCGACCTGCAGAGCGATGATGCCGTTGTTGTTGAAGTTTCCGGCGTATCCCAGAAGTCCGGCTTTGTTCATGCTGCGCTGGGGAAAATAGACCGAGCGCGTTCCCGCTGTGGGGTACTTGGTGCAACTGACGGCCTGGCGGGCTTCGTCGGCGGTGTTGATGTAGGGGACGAGAACTCCGTCGGCGCCCATGTCGAGGGCTTGCTGAATGCCGGGGCGATCGTCGTATCCGCCCACGCGGACCAGGGATTTGGCGCCGCCGTTCGAAATTCCGGAGAGCATGGCGGAAAGTTTTTCGTAGCCCATGGGGCCGTGCTGGGTATCGACCAGCAACCAGTCATAGCCGCTGTAGGCGAGTTGCTCGGCGACGGTCGGGCTGTGCGCATTCAGGAACAGACCCATCTTGGGTGAGCCTTCGCGCAGTTGCTTCTTGAAGTCGGCACCACTGAGGGTGGCTTCGGGCATAACTGATTCCTCCTGGGAGTCAATTCAAAGTTTCCTAGTGTAACCCACCGGGCAGGCAGATTTCTCGGAGCAACTATGACCCGTGGACATGAGGAATTGATTATGTGGTCGCGGGCGACTTGCCCGCGTGCTGAGGTTGCTATGCAGTGTTGCAGGACCGCATTTAAATTGGTTTGGATCTTTTGTGTTTGTGGATGATTGAGGTTAATGCGAGTGTTATCCTGGCATCGAGCTACGGACACGAAAATTAAAGTCAAAGGCCGCGGGCGAGGGCGCCCGCGCCACACGTGAATCAATGTCTTCGCCCGACCGGACGGCCGAGGGCGGCCGTCCCTGCGTGGTCGGTGGCGGTTCGTACTCTTTCTAGTGATGGTTGTGACGCCACTCCCAATATTGCTTTTGCTCGTCCCTGTCGAGATGGCGGAAGTCGCGGTTGTCGCGATGAGTCTCGACGACCCATTGATTGTAGTAAACCCTCTCACCATGGTTCCAGCGATGAGTGTCGTTGTAGTAGGAGTCGTGATAGGTTCGGCCTCCGCAGCCGGTAGTGACAGCAGGGCACAAGAAATGCGGCGGCCAGAAGCAGCGAACTGAAATAGCGGGATCCGGAATGCATAGACGCATGCCTCCTTGGCAGGGTGAATAATGCTTTCGAGACTTGGGTGCGGCAGAAGACCTTCGAGTTGCCTGGTCTAGTTTCGCTCCGTGGAGGAGGCGCTGGCTCCGTTCTCCGCTTTCCATGGAATGTTGTTGCCGCGTACCCATCTGATTCCGTGAGAGTTAGGTCCTACACGGCGCTCCAGCAGCTTGCCCCGGATCAGGTCGCCCGCGTATGATGCGCGTTTATGACTGCCAAAATATCTGCACGTCCATTGGGCCTGCGCGAGAAGGCGCAGCTGATGTCGGCCTCGGAAATTGAGCGGACCCTGGTCCGGCTGGTCCACGAAATCATCGAGAAGAACAATGGCGCCGCGGATCTCGGGCTGGTGGGCATCCGGCGTCGCGGCGTGCCGCTGGCGCAGCGCCTGGGGCAGATGATTGCGCGCATCGAGAAGACGCCGGTTCCGGTCGGCACGCTGGACATCACTTTGTATCGTGACGATCTCTCCACGCTGGGGCCCAAACCAGTGGTGCAGAAGACCGAGATCGGTTTCCCCATTACGGGCAAGAACGTCATCCTGGTGGACGACGTTCTCTACACCGGCCGCACCATTCGTGCTGCCATGGACGCGCTGTTCCGTGAAGGGCGTCCGAAGCAAGTACAGCTCTGTGTGCTGATTGACCGTGGGCACCGCGAGTTGCCGATCGAAGCAGGATTCATTGGACGCAAGGTGCAGACCTCGGACCGGGAAATTATCGAAGTGAAATTGCGCGAAGTGGATGACATGGAGAAAGTTCTGCTGGTGGAACGGCAAGATTGACGCGGCGGGTTCGATTTCAGATTGAAGATTTGCTGATTTCAGATTGTGCTGATCTCCATTGTCCGCGTTGATCAAATCTGCAATCTAAAATCTGCAATCTAAAATCTGCAACCTGAAATCTCCGGCTGATCGTCGGATTGACCCTGGCATCTCATGAAACAAGCTGCTCGCGGCTCCCTGCTGGGCATTGAACATCTCGGCGCACCGGAAATTCTGGGGCTGCTCAAGCTGGCCCGGCGGATGAATCCGCTCAAGCCGCGTCCACTGCTGCGTGGCAAGCGGGTGCTGCTGTTGTTTTACGAGGCTTCCACGCGCACCCGCAGTTCGTTTGAAATCGCGGCCAAGTCGCTGGGCGCGATGACCACGCTGGTACTCTCCAGCGGGTCGAGCATCGAAAAAGGCGAGTCGCTGCTGGACACCGGCTACACGCTGCGCGCGGTGGGCGCGGATGTGATTGTGATACGACATCCCCAGGCCGGCGCGGCGGCGCTGATGGCGCGGTATCTGGATATTCCGGTGATCAACGCCGGTGACGGCATGCACGAGCATCCTTCGCAGGCGCTGCTCGATGCGTACACTATCCTGCGGCACAAGAAAACGCTAAAGGGATTGCAGGTCGCGATTGTCGGCGACATTTATCACAGCCGGGTGGCGCGGTCTGCGATTCACTTGCTCAGCAAGTTTGGGGCGCGCATTACGCTTGTGCGGTCCGGTGGAGTTTTTGCCCGAGACCGCGATCAGCCTGGCGCCAGGACTGCACATCACTCGTACGGTGGAAGATGCGGTCCATGGCGCGGACGTGGTCCTGACGCTGCGGGTTCAAAAGGAACGCCTGGCGGGGACGAAGATCAGTTTGCAGGATTACATTGCGCGGTACCAGATGACCATGGCGCGGCTGAAACTGGCGAAGAAAGATGCCATGCTCATGCACCCAGGGCCGATTATTCGCGGGCTGGAGTTGACCTGGGAAGTGGCGGATTGTCCGCAGTCGGTGATTGTGGAAGAAGTGAGGAACGGAGTGCCGGTGCGCATGGCGATTCTGGCCAAGGCGGTCGGGAGAGCTGAGATGAGAACGACAACTTCAATTCCGCGGATTTACGCGGATCAAAACGGATTGAAACATCACGAGCTTACCGAGAAGCTAATCGGCATCTTCTATGGCATCTACAACGAACTGGGGCATGGATTTCTGGAATCAGTCTATGAGCAGGCCTTTTCGGTGGCCCTCGTTGAGAGCGGTATTTTTTTTCAGCGCCAAATTGCGGTGCCGGTGTTTTTCCACGGGCAGAAAATCGGCGATTTTCGCGCCGACTTGCTGATTGACGGGAAGGTCATCGTCGAATTGAAGACAGGCCGGGAGATTGAGCCTGCATGGGAAAAGCAACTCCTTAATTATTTGCGGGCCACTCAGATCGAAGTCGGAATGTTGTTCAATTTTGGGCCTAGCGCGCAATTTAAACGCTACGTATTTGAGAATGAAAGAAAAAATCCGCGACAATCCGCGTGAATCCGTGGAAGAGAAGTAAGGTTGCAAATTTGACGAGAAGAGAAAATTACAGTTTGTTGATCAAGGGCGGGCGGCTTATCGATCCCGGCGCGAAGATCGACGCCACGATGGATGTTCTGCTGCGCGATGGGCAGGTGGCTGAGATCGCGGCGCCGGGCAAGACGCGCGGTACGGCGCACGAGAAATTCGATGCGCGTGGTTTGATCGTCGCTCCTGGCTTCATTGACTTGCATGTCCACCTGCGCGAGCCCGGGCAGGGTTACAAGGAGACCATCGCGACCGGCACGGCTGCCGCTGCTGCCGGAGGATTCACTTCCGTCTGTTGCATGCCTAACACGCAGCCGGTTGTGGACTCGCCCGAGTGGGTCACCTGGTTGCAGCAACCAGAGCGCGGCGCGGTGGTAAACGTCTTTCCGATTGCGGCCGCTACGCATGCCAGCAAAGGGGCAGTGCTTACCGACTTTCGCGCTTTGCAGCGAGCTGGTGCGGTGGGCGTCAGCGATGATGGCAAACCCATTCTCAACGACAGCGTCATGCGGGAGACGTTACGGCTCTCTTCGGAAATCAATCTGCCGGTCATTCAGCATGCGGAAGATACGCGAATGACCGATCGCTGCTCCATGAACGACGGTCCGACTGCGTTTCGCCTGGGCCTGCGCGGCATGAACGCGGCGGCCGAGGCTTCGGTGGTGGAGCGTGACGTCCAACTGGCGCAACAGTTCACAGGAGCGCGCTTGCACGTGGCCCATCTCTCGACTGCCGATGCGCTCAAGGCTGTTCGCCGCGGGAAGCGCAGCAAGTCGCACGTGACCTGCGAAGTCACACCGCACCACTTTGCGCTGACCGATGCGGATGTCGGTGAGTACGACACGAACTTCAAGATGAATCCACCGCTACGGTCGGATTCGGACCGCGAAGCGATCCTGGTGGCGCTGGCCGACGGCACGATCGATGCGATTGCCACAGACCACGCTCCTCACGCGCCGCACGAAAAGATCATAGAGTTCGAGCGTGCTGCTTTCGGGATCACCGGCCTCGAGACTGCGCTCGGCCTCGCCATCACTCACCTTCATCGCGGACACAAGATGCCGCTCAGCCGGATTGTCGAACTCTTTACCTCGGGCCCGGCGCGCGTGTTCAGCCTGAGAGGACGAGGGACGCTGATTCGCGGCAGCCATGCCGATGTCACGATCTTCGATCCGCAGAAGCGCTGGACGTTCGACGCCGCCAAGTCACACTCGCGGTCGCAGAATACGCCGTTCGGCGGAGCGCAACTGACGGGGAAAGTTGTCGCGACGATTGTGAGCGGGCGGATTGTGTATCGGGCAGTGTGAAGTTCCCTTCAACTTGCGGAACAGATGCTTTCGTCCGTCGGTTGCGCCCGCACGATCGGGTGAATCAGGACCTGCAGTTCAAGATGCATGTGAATAAAACGTTGGTCGGGATCTTATTCGCCGAAGCAACAATATGTTTTCTGGTTTGGCGTAGCTTTGAGAAAACTCAAATTGACCAGAATACGGCGACGGCCTGGTGCGCGATCGCCCTGGTGGCGGGTTTGCTGGTGCGCGTATTCTCAGACGCCAAACTGTGGGTAGGTTTTGTGGGAGTGATTGCGGCCGCAATTGCTGCGAACATGTTGAATATTACAATTGACGTCTCCCGCGATCCCACATCTCACAACCTTTTCCCGTTTGAACTCGTGATAACCACAGTCATTGCTGCTTTCGGTGGAATCGTAGGCCTCGGTTTTGGCAGCCTGTTCAGGCCCAAACGCGGCTGAATCTTCAACCGTTCTAGTTCACAATCCCCATTCTCTTCCCGACAGTCTTCAACACCTCTAACGCCTGCTGCAATTCGTCCTGGGTATGAGTGGCCGTCATGATCGTCCGGATGCGGGCCTTGCCTTCGGGCACGGTGGGGAATGCGATACCTGTGCCCAGCACGCCTTCCTTGAACAGTTCGCGGGAAAAATCCATTGTGAGTTTGCCGTCGCCGATGATGATCGGAGTGATTGGCGTTTCGCTGGCGGGTGTGGTCTTGCCTCCGATGTCGAAACCGAGCAGGCCCAGTTCTCTTCTTCCAGAAGCGCGTGTTGTCCCAAAGTTTCTCCATGCGCTCGGGTTCGTTCTCCAACACATCGAAAGCCGCGATGCAGGTCGCCGCGACCGACGGTGGATGCGAAGTTGAGAACAGGAACGGACGGGCGCGGTGATAGAGGAAGTCAATCAGGTCGCGGGTGCCGCAGACGTAGCCGCCGAGGGCTCCGATTGCTTTTGACAGTGTCCCGACCTGGATGTCCACGCGGCCGTGCATCTTGAAGTGATCAATTGTGCCGCGGCCATTTTTGCCCAGCACGCCGGAGGCGTGGGCGTCGTCGACCATCATGATGGCGCCATACTTTTCCGCCAGGTCGCAGAGCGCGGGCAGCGGGCCGATGTCGCCGTCCATGGAGAAGACGCCGTCGGTGATCAGCAACCTCTTTCCCGGTTGGTCTTTGATGCTGGCCAGGCGCTCTTCTGCCTGGGCGATGTTCTTGTGCTCGAAGACCAGAATCTTGGCGCGGGACAGGCGGGCCCCGTCAATGATCGAGGCGTGGTTCAGCTGGTCGGAGATGATGAAGTCTTCTTTGCCCAACACCGCCGACACCGTGCCGGCATTGGCCGCGAATCCGGATTGAAAGACCACGCAGGCTTCCACATTTTTGAAGCGGGCGATTTTCTCTTCCAGCTCCATGTGAATTTTCATGGTGCCGGCGATGGTGCGGACCGCGCCTGATCCCACGCCGTACTTGCGGGTGGCTTCGAGCGCGGCTTCGCGCAACTTTGGATGCGTGGTCAGGCCCAGATAATTGTTCGAAGCCAGGTTGATGACTTTTTTGCCGTCGAAGGTGCAGACCGCGGCTTGTTCATCGTCGAGAACGCGCAGGCGGAAGTGGGTGCCTTTCGCTTTTAGCTCGTTGAGTTGGTCGGTCAGGTAGGAGAGTGGGTTGGAGCGGGCGGTGGTGGTTGCCATCTTTTGAGTCTCCGATGATGAGTTCGGATAACAGTTTAATACTGGACAACCAGTTTTTAGTTCATGGTTCTCAGTTCTCAGACAGGCGGGCCAGGGTTTCGAGGTTGGGGACTTCGAGGTCTGGCTGGCCTGTGGCGGCTTTGGCCGCGCCAGATCCTGGGCGGATTGAAGGACGGTTTACCCAGACGGATGAGATTCCCAGCGACCGGGCTGGAATCACGTCGTGGTAAACGCTTTGGGCTACGTGCAGCCATTGGCCTGGCGCTACGCCTGTCCGCTGCTGCGCCAGCTTGAACATCTGGAGAGACGGTTTGTACGCCTGGGCCTGCTGCGCAGTGATTACGTAAGTCAAAAGGAATCTGGCAGGCGGCGCGCCGTGGGGGCGAAGAGATCGTCGTCCACGTTGGAAATGACCGCAAGCTGGTAGCGCTGTTTGAGCTTGCCGAGGGCCGCGACCGTGTCCGGGAAGGGCAGCCAGTTGGCGAGCGATTCGGGAAGCGAACGTACCTGGGACTCGGTTGGGTTGAATCCCAGATGTTTGCCGAACCCGCGGACTACCGACTGCAGAACTTCGCGATAAGGATGAAATTCTCCCTGCTGTGCCCGCAGATTCGAGTTCAGAGTAGAGACGCAGGAGTTCCGGGTCGGCGATGGTCTTGCCGTGGGCAGCGAGAATGGGACGCAGCGCGGAGAAGATTCCCGTCTCCCAGTCAATGAGCGTGCCGTAGCAGTCAAAGCTGACGAGGCGGTATTGAGCAAAGTTCAGCATGTACATGTAACAAAAGCAAACCCAGGGCTTGTGCCCTGGGCTGCATTCTTTGGACGCGACTACCTGACTTCTATCGATTGCTCCAGCTTGAAGCTGAGGGCTGACTCGGCAGGTAGAACGATGTCCTTGTTGCCGGTGAAGGCTGCGCCGCCTGCGCCTGCGCCACCACCTGCCAGTGCGCCGATCGCGGCACCTTTACCGCCACCAGCCAGTCCGCCGATCAAGTGCTCCCAAGCGCCGCCCCGCCACCGGCCAGGACGGCCGTACGCTTGCCTTTACCGGTTGCGGTGCGAGACACGGAAGAGGTTGAAATCGACCGTTCCGCCCCGCCGACAGTGATTGAGGTCAATCGCAACTGCAGTGAAGCTCCGCCCTTGAAGCGGCCCAGCGGTTTGGCGTCAACTACGGTCCCTGATGCGCTCGCGCCTGCAGGGATCGCGGTTTTGCCATCGACCGAAACCGGGCTGGCCAAGGTGGCGGTGAAAGTCTCACCGGGTGAGCTGATCTTGGAGCCAACCGATTGTCCGAGGCGAACCGTCAATACGGTGCCCGCGGGAACAACCAAAGCCCTGGGCGCCTCGGGCTTCATGCTCGACATTGCTGTATTGGACATGGCTGAACCCGAGCCACCGCCGGACGAGGAGTTCGCCGTGTTCCCGCCACTACTGTTGTCGCTTGACGACGGTGACGAGCTGGAAGAGAAGTTGAATCCGCCGGAGCGCCCGGTTTACTGCAGCCGAGCAAAGCGAACGACAAATAAAGACCAAGAGTGAGTGCTGTCAAACGGATTCGCATGTTTCCCTCCATGTCGGGATGGTCGATCTGAGAACGTCGATCGGAAAAACCAGGTTACGCTGTAAATACTTTAACGAATGCTGACGAGGGCCTTGGAACGAGTTGGCCTAGATTTTATCCTCATGCGCGGCGGATGTCATGGCGGCGTCGCTCTTTTCTTTCGCAGGCTCCAGTTCGGAGGATCCGAGGCCGGCAGGCGTGGCAGTCCCGGTCTGCGCCTTTTTCGGAAGCCGAGGCCGGTGGCTCTGCCGCCATTGCTCCTCTTCTTCGCTGCTGACGTCTTTGGCG
The DNA here is from genome assembly GCA_963812835.1 of Terriglobia bacterium. Taxonomy (GTDB): domain Bacteria; phylum Acidobacteriota; class Terriglobia; order Terriglobales; family Acidobacteriaceae; genus JAIQFF01. The sequence goes on along the minus strand of CAWEWN010000002.1, from coordinate 322,932 downwards.
CCAGGAATTTTGCGGTATTCAGCAGAGGCCGGCCCAGCGACGGATTGTAACCGCTCCAGCCGCCTTCGGATTCTCCACCGCGTTCGAACTGCGCCCGCATGGCTTCCATCTTTGAATCGAGGTCGTCAAGATAGTGCAGCATGAGCGCTTCCGGGAACATGGGCAGCTTGGGCGAGCCGAAATCGTACTGGCCGTGGTGGCTGATAATGAGGTGCTCAACCAGAGTCTTCAGTGAATCCGGGAAATCAGGCATCTGCTGCAGCTTGGCCTGGAGCATTTCGAGTTCGATGATCATGTGTCCCAGCAGCTGGCCGCGCGTGGTGTAGGAGAACGAGCGATTGTATGTGAGCTCGTGGATCTTGCCGATGTCATGGAAGAACGCGCCGGTAAGCAGCAGGTCGCGATTGATGTGCGGATAATTGCGGCACATCAGGTCACAGGAATTGAACAGCGAGACGACGTGCTCCAGCAATCCGCCGATGAAAGCGTGATGCAGAGTCTTGGCGGCCGGAGCGTTGCGGTAAGCTTCCGCAATTTCCGGGTCGGCCATGAAGGCCTCGACCAGGGCCTTGAGGTGAGGGTCTTTAAAACTGGCGACGTATCCCGCCAGAGTCTGCCATAACTCGCCGATATCTTTTGTGGTCTTGGGGAGGTAGTCGGCGAAGTCTACTTCCGATTCACCCAGGCGGCGCAGTTTGTGGATCGTAAGCTGGAAGCGGTTCTTGTACTTGTTGATCAGGCCCTTGACCTTGATGAAGTCGTCCTGGTCGCAGGCGTCAATGGCGTCCTCGACGTTGTCCCACATCTTGGCCTCGATGTGGCCGCTGCGATCGCCGAGGGTCAAAGCCAGGTAGGGCTCGCCACTTTTCTTGGGTTTGACCTGGCGGGAAACCACCACGAAGGTGGAGGTGACGATCTTGTTCTCGTACTGAAGGCACTCGGAAACGAAAAATTCTTTCATAGATTATTGTCAGCTGTTCGCTTCCAGAGATTGTCGGAGAGTCCGCTGAAGAGGCGCCGGGTTAGTCTGGCAATCGGCTCCATCTCAACGTTGTTCTAGCCAGGCTTGTGCCTATCTCAGGCTAGATGATGCCCAGCTTTTTCTTCTTTTTCTTCAGTTCCTTCGCGCCCGCCTCTTTGGAGGTGGTTTCGATGGGCGCAGTCTGGTTGGGACTGGCGCCGGTATCGACATAGCCGTCCGCGTACTTGATGTAGGCGTCCTCACGCAGCTTTTGCAAGTAGGCTCGCAACGCGGGCTGCATCTTCTGCATCGATGATCGCTTCCTGAACTCTGCCCTCGATCTCGCTGAGCGGAGGCACGCCGGCCTGCTGGTGTTCGGTGACCTTGAGGATGACAAAACCCTGCTTGGTGCGAATGACGTCGGAGACGTCGCCCGGCTTCATGGCGAACGTCTTGTCCTCAAGTTCCTTGGCCAGCGTGGCGCGCTTGAAATAACCGAGATCGCCACCCTGAGCGGCGGTGGGCCCTTCTGAATTCTTCTTGGCGATGTCCTCGAAGGAGGCTCCCTTGCGAATCTGTGCCAGCAAGTCCTCCGCCTTGGCCTGCGCCGCCGCGAGTTCTTGTTGTTCATCGGCCGGAGGCGCTTTGTCCTTCTTTTCTGCAACCAGGAGTTCACTGAGCCGGATCTGTTCCGGCTGCTCCAACTGGCTCTTATGTTCGTCGTAGAACTGCTGTATTTCCTCCTTGCCGACGTTCATGCGGGAGCCGACCTCCCGCGAGATCACTTGCTGGGTAATGATCTGGTTCTTGAGGTTCTGCTTGAAATCCTCGTAGGAGATGCCCTGGCTCGTGGCGGCCTTCTCCAGGTCCTCCATGGAGTCCATATGCATTTCCTTGCGCATCTGGTCGAGCCGCTTGATCAGTTCCGTGTCGGCCGTGATGCCCAGGTCCTTGCCCTTTTCGAGCAGCAGTTGCTGGTCAATCAAGTCGCGCAGGATGTCCTTGTCCTTCTCCTGAACGATCTTGTCGGCATTGGCCGGGTCCTGCTGCTGCGCTTCCTGTTTCAGCGTTTCCTTGCTGCGCAGATACTCGGCACGCGTAACGATCTGATTATTAACGCGGGCTATAATCTCCTCGATGACCGTATCGGCGGACAAGAGAGAAGGAAGGGCGGCGACGCAAACAACCAGGCACCAGGGGAGTAGTTTTCGCATAGAATCCGTCGCCGCACTTCACTCAGGGCCGACCTGGATAAATTGTACCTCTGCGGACGGGTTTGAGGCCACCTCGAATAAGACTCGAAGCAGCCACGGATTTTCACGGATCTCACGGATAATACTGAACAAACAAGAAGACCTTTATCCGCGTAAATCCCTGAGATCCATGGCCTAGATTTCTCCTGATATCATGTTCCTTTTGAGTCATTAATTACGAGGAGATCCGAATGAAGTTACTGGCATCTTTCGCGCTTATTGTTCTGTTCGGGGTCGCGCTCGTTCCCGCTCATGCCCAGAAGTCCAAGGCCAAGCTAAGAAAACCACAACCGCGCCCGGACTCGCCCAGTTACAGAAAATGACCGCGCGCTTCGCGCCCACGACCTTGCGGGTGGATACTTCGAAACTGTCCTCCGGCGACCAGCAGGCCCTGATCAAACTGATTGAAGCGGGCCGGATCATGGACGACATCTTCATGGTTCAGTATTGGAGTGGCGATCTGGCTCTCTATTCCAGGTTGCAGAAGGACAAGACTCCGCTGGGCAAAGCGCGGCTGCAGTATTTCTGGATCAACAAGGGTCCGTGGTGCGTTCCTGGATAATTTCAAGTCCTTTCTTCCTGGCGTCCCGGCGGAGAAGCCCAAGGGAGCAAATTTTTATCCTGAGGACATGACGAAGGCGGAATTCGAGACCTGGGTCGCGTCCTTGTCTAAAGAAGAGCAGGAGCAGGCCAAGGGATTCTTCACCGTGATCCGGCGGAAAAACGACGTCTGGAGTGAAAACCCTGGTGGCGATTCCCTACAGCGACGAATACAAAGACGACCTTACCCGGGCCGCGAACCTGCTGAAAGAAGCGGCCAACCTTACCGACAACGCCTCGTTGAAGAACTTTCTCAATCTGCGCGCGGATGCGTTTCTTTCCAACGACTACTATGCCAGCGACATGGCCTGGATGGATCTGGACGCACCCATTGACATCACCATTGGGCCGTATGAAACCTACAACGACGAACTCTTCGGCTACAAAGCGGCCTTCGAAACCTTCCTGAACCTGCGGGACGATGAAGAGAGCGTGAAGTTTTCCGCCTTCAGCGCGCACCTGCAGGAGATCGAAGACAACCTTCCGATGGATCCCCAGTATCGCAACCCCAAGTTGGGTGCGGCCGCGCCGATCCGCGTGGTGAATGAAATTTTGTGTGCGGGCGACGGCAACCGGGGAGTGGCGACTGCCGCCTACAATCTGCCCAACGACGAGCGGGTGGTAAACCAGAAGGGCAGCAAGCGGGTGATGCTGAAGAATGTGCAGGAAGCGAAATTTCGCAGCACGCTGCTGCCGATCGCGCGCCGGGTGCTGCCGGCGGCCGCCCGGGACGTTAATTTCGAATCATTTTTCAATCACATCGTGGCCCACGAACTGATGCACGGACTCGGGCCGCACCAGATCAAGGTGGACGGGCGGGACACGACTCCGCGCGCCGAGCTCAAGGAACTTTACAGCGCGATCGAAGAAGCCAAGGCGGACATCACCGGCCTCTTTGCCTTGCAGTACGTGATGGACCACGCTCAGGAAATGAAGTTGGCCAGCGTCCTGCCCTCCGATGATGCGGCGCAGCGGCAGTTGTACACCACCTACATGGCTTCCATGTTCCGTGTCCTGCGCTTCGGACTGAACGACGCTCACGGCAAGGGCATGGCGATCCAGTTCAACTACCTCATGGATAAAGGGGCATTCGCGCAACAGGCGGACCAGACATTCGTGCTCGACTTGGCGAAATTCAAGCAGGGAGTGCGGGACCTCGATCACGACCTGCTGACGCTTGAGGCCCAGGGCGATTACGCCGGCGCGAAGAAGCTGCAGGACGAGATGGGAGTAGTGCGTCCCGCGTTGCAGAAGTCGCTTGACCGGCTGCAGGATCTTCCGACTGACATTGAACCTATTTTTGTGACTGCGGATGAACTGGCGCCCGAGAACAGGCCGCGTTGATAAGGAAGAGGCAATACCAGTTATAAATGTAAATGTCTAACGTTAATTGCATGTATAGATACAAGACTGAGAAAAGCTGAAAACTGAGGAGATTTCGAGCAGAGCAAGATGCTTTTCCACTATTGGAACGCTAGGTACTACCGTTGCGAACCAGGGCCAAGGCGGTGACGTCATTGTGGACGGGGGGCTTGCGCATGAATTGCTGCACGCCGTCGATCACTCCGGCGCACAATTGCTTGGCAGTTCCGTTATTGGTCTGTTGCAACCCCGTCTTAACGCGTTCCAGTCCGAATTCCTCGCGTCGACGTTTGCCTTCGAGCAGACCTTTCGAAACCAGCAGAAGAGCCGCACCGGGCGACAACGCAACCAGGGGCGCCTCGCAAGTTGCGTGAGAGAACAACCCCAGGGGTAGTCCGGTGGCCGGAAGTTCACTGACACCGGTCGTGTCGCGGAGCAGCCCGGGAGTGTGGCCGGCGTTGAAGTAGCAGATGGTTCCGAGGTCTTCGTTGTAGCAGCCGGCGAACGCGGGGCAGGAGCGGACGCCTCCCTCCGCCGTCATAATCGCGCGGTTGAGCTCGAGGCAGAGTTCGGCCATGGCATCGGCTTCGTTGACGTCCTCGGCCGCGAAAAGCTCAGGCGAACGGGTGCGGAAGGTCTGCTGGGCGGCGGAGACAATTGCATTGTTATCTTCCAGGCGTCCTGCCATGTCGAGCAGACCAAAGAGCACGCGGTTGGGTGTGACCCGCACGAAATCATAGAGGTCGCCCCCTTGGCGTTCGCCGTAATAGGCGGCGGCCAACTGGGCGGCGTGGAGCGTTGGAACCTCCGCCTGAGTCGCCTCCTTGGGGGCCGATCGGGCAGTTTTTTCGTGGTTGAACAGGAAGCGCATCGGGACAATTGATCGGGAAGTTAGCACAGAAGGGGGCATGGGGCAATAACCTGTGGGGCGGACACTCCTGTCCGCCGCCTTTGATGTTGTCGTCGAGTGTTTGCGGCGTGGCTAGCGCTAATTTTCAAAGTCAAATTCAACGTCAAGGCGGCGGGCGAGGGCGCCCGCCCCACACGGACGGTTATGCCAGGTCGAAGAGCAGGACTTCGGCATCTGACGTACCTCTTACTACCAAGGCTCTTCTCTTCGCTGATTGCGGCGCCGTCGCCCTGGTTCGAGACTCTGGCCGTTTAGCTCCACCGCGCCCTTGGCTACCTGCAGCCAGGCGTAGCGGCCCTTGCCCAAATCATGCTTCACCTCTTGCCCTGGTTTCAGCAGGGAAGCATAAAGCTTTGCGTCCTGATGGATGGTCACCGAGCCGTCCTTTCCGTCCGGGCTGGCGATGAGGCGCAACTTGCCTTGCTTTTCCGCTTCGGGGAACGCCTTCTGCTCGTAACCGGGTTCGTGGCCCCCGCGGTCGGGCAGGATCCAGATCTGGAGCAGGTGGGCCGCTTCGGTCTTCGAAGAGTTGGCTTCGCTGTGACGGACTCCGGTACCGGCGCTCATGCGCTGTCCGTCGCCGGGGCGGATGATGGAGCCGTTCCCCATGCTGTCCTTGTGCTCGAGAGCGCCGTCCAGGACGTAGGTAATGATCTCCATGTCGCGGTGCGGATGCATGGGGAAACCGTGGCCGCCCTGCACCCAGTCTTCGTTGATGACGCGCAGGGAGCGAAATCCCATGAAGCGTGGGTCGTGATAGGTGTCAAAGGAAAACGAGTGTTGAGTTTTGAGCCAGCCGAAGTCGCCTCCGCCGCGCTCGTCACTGCGTCTGATATTGATCATGTTTGATATCCTCGTTATAACGACTATTTAGATGCTGGATGGCTCGAAACGATTCAGCGCGAGCCAATCGGGAGACAGTTGCCTGGAGGGAGCACGAGCGAGGGCGCTCGCGCCTACATTACTTCTTCTCGGTCTTCTTTGAGCTTTCTTTCGAGCTTTCTCTTGAGCTCTCTTTTGAACTCTCCGACTTGGAGGAGCTTTCGGATTTTGAGGAGTCCTTCTTTGAATTGGCGTCTTTCTTGGAGGACGAATCTCCGTTCGAAGAAGATGATGCTGAACCGGTGGAGGACTTCTTGGCGTAGTCGGTGACGTACCATCCCGATCCCTTGAACTGGACAGCCGGCGCGGAGATCACCTGTTCGATGGGGCCACCGCACTTGGGGCATTTCTTAACATGGGGATCGGAGAATTTCTGGATGCGCTCGAAGCGGTGATGGCACTTCTTGCACTCGTATTCGTAAAGTGGCATGGACTTCCTGAAGACTCTCCCGAAAAACAGGTGACACCTGTTCAGATGCAGAGCTCAACTGTCTGGATTCGAACCGAGAACTGAGATCTAACAACTGACTGCTGTCTCATTGATTCTAGGGTTTGTGCGCAAGCTCGTCAATGAACCGGCGGACGTGCTTCTTTCGACTGCGCAGGACTTAACCACAGGGGACACTGAGGATACAGAGACAACACTTCCAAGACTCTCTGTTCTCGGTGTCCTCTGTGGTTATCAGGCGATGTTAAACTCGCCTCATGAAAGCAGGAGAGGGCGATGTCGCGCGGCCGAAGAGTGCTCTGGCGCCGGGCCTCTACCTGGTGGCCACGCCGATCGGCAACCTCGAAGACATCACGCTGCGGGCCGTGCGCGTGCTCAAGGAAGCCGACCAGATTGCCTGCGAAGATACCCGTCAGACCCAGAAGCTTTTGAATCACTACGGCATCTCCAGCCGGACGGTCAGCTATCACGAACACAATGAGCTGACCCGCGCCCCCGAGTTGGTGATCGATCTGGAGGGGGGCGCGCGCGTAGCCCTGGTTACGGACGCGGGCATGCCGGGAATCTCCGACCCCGGCTTCCGCCTGATTTCATTGGCCATCCGGCACCACATTCCGGTGGTGCCGATTCCCGGAGCGTCCGCGTTCCTGGCTGCGCTGGTCGCCAGCGGGCTGCCCACCGACTCGTTTCGATTCAGCGGCTTTCTCCCGGCAAAAGTGGGGCAGCGGCGGCAGATGCTGGAGAGCATCAAGATCTCGCCACGAACGCAGGTTTTTTACGAGGCGCCGCATCGGGTGAAGGAAGCCGTGGAAGATGTCGTAGAAATTCTGGGGGCTGACCGGCAGTTGGTGATCGCACGCGAGGTCACAAAGATACACGAAGAGTTTCTGCGCGGCCGGGCCGCCGATGTTCTGGAGATATTGAAGACTCGCGGTGACATCAAGGGCGAGATCACGCTGCTGATCGGTAAGGCCGAAGACGGTCAGATGGTCGCGTCGGGCGTGAGTGTGCGCCACCGGCTCGAGCAGATCATGGCAGAAGAAAAGCTGGACGAGAAATCGGCGCTTAAGAGAATTGCGAAAGAGATGGGTGTTTCGAAGAGCGAAGCGTATCGGGAACTGCAGCGGAGCAAGTGATTGCAGTTTGAATGTATGCGCGAGATCTTTCGAGACTGAGATCTCGCAGGATGACGAACGCACGGACACCACTTGACAAGGAACTCGCAGTAGGAGTATTAACCTTGTAATCGTTGTTGCAGGTTGTCCTCACCCTCAGCCTCAATCCCTGTTCGGCCTCTTTCCCTTCGGCTTTTTTTATTCGGCTCTTCTCCCCCTCGGCTTGGTCTTTTTCCCGTCTCCCCCTTTCGGCCTCTATCCCCCCGGCCTTCCTCCCCCCAACTTTCAGCGGAGGATCTATGCTAAGAAGAATCGTTAAAACTGGATTGCAAGTGGCAAGGGTGTGGCTGAGTGGCGACGAAGAGACGCGAGTCCCGGATAATGCGCCGTTCGCCTATCCTTTGATAAATGCTCTGCATGTAAAGATCACCCGGGAAGCTCCTTCCATCGTTCGTCCCGGCTACCTTTGGGGCTCGCTTCATGGAGCTTACCTGGCTAAAACATTGGGATTCGATTCTGCGTCGCTCATCGAGTTTGGGGTTGCCGGGGGCAACGGCCTGGTGGCGCTTGAGTTGATTGCGGAGCGCATCGAACACCATCTCGGCGTCAAGATCTCGGTATTCGGCTTCGATACAGGAAAGGGTTTGCCCCCACCACGGACGTGCGGGATTGTCCGAACCTTTTTAGTGAGGGAACCTATGCGATGGATGTTGATAAGCTGCGTCGCCGTCTTCGACGAGCTGAGCTTATCCTCGGTATGGTAGATGAGACAGTTCCGCTGTTTATATCCACAAAAAAAGCGCCGCCGGTTGCTTTTGTTTCAGTTGACCTTGATCTCTACACTTCAACCAAGCAAGCACTCCGTCTCTTCGAAGCCGACCTCGGCATGCTCCTGCCAAGAGTGCATTGCTATTTCGACGATATCAATGGCTTCACATTCGCAGAACACAACGGGGAGCGGCTGGCGATAGCCGAATTCAATCAGGAACATCAGTTGCGAAAGATATCGCCCATGTACCACCTCAGGCATTACGTACCATCGCGAAACGCGGATGACGCATGGGTCAACCGATTCTATATGGCGCACATACTCGACCATGAGTCGTACGGTCGTAATGACGGTCTGACGAGGGTGCCTCGCCTGGATCTGGCTGACGCTCCCGGCGATCCTGCGCATTCAAACGCGGGCAAGGGATAGGGCAGCTGAATCGGATGGAGGCGGGAGGTCCAGAAAGCAGAGGATAAGGATTCTCTACCTGCTCGACGCTCGCAGGCACGAGGCTATTTCCCTGCCAACTCGCGCTTCACTGCATCGCTGACGATTTTTCCGTCCACGCGAACTCCGGCTCCGGCGAATCGGGCCATGACATTTTTCATGACTGTGCCCATTTCTTTCATGGTGGGCGCGCCCATTTCGGCGATAACCGCTCTCACCCCTGCGACGATCTGGTCCTCGCTGGCGGCCTTGGGCATGTAGGATTCGATCAGCACGATCTCTGCGGCTTCTTTGTCGGCCATTTCCTGGCGACCGCCCTTGGTGAATTGCTCGACAGAATCCTTGCGCTGCTTGATCAGGGTGGTGAGGACCTGCTGACCTTCTTTGTCGTCGAGCGGCGCCATCTTCTCGATCTCGCGATTCTTGAGCGCGGTCTTGACCATGCGGAGCGTGGACAGGCGGTGCTCGTCGCGCGCCTTCATGGCGGTGACGATGTCTTTCTGGATCTGTTCGGTGAGGCTCATGGGGGGATTATAGCGTCTGGGTGGGAAACCGAAGGCGTTAACCACAGAGGACACTGAGGTTCACGGGCAAATCCTTCAACTGTCATCCTGAGCGGAGTGACTGCTTCGCTTCGCGAAGCAGCTGCGGAGTCGAAGGACCCCTACCCTCTTCTCGGGTGGTGGGCACCGAGATACCCAATCAACAATTTGCGGTTAAGCTCATAGGAGTCCTTCGACTGCATCGGTCCATTCGCGAGCGAATGGACCGATTCCGCTCAGGATGACAGCGAAGGGCCCGTCCGTGGTGAAGAGTTCCTGATTCCGGTAAACTATTACGATCTTCCTAACAAAGGACTTCTCTATACATGCTGCGCAAGAATCGTCTTTTTACTCCCGGCCCGACTCCCATACTTCCCGCGGCGCAGACTGCCATGGCTTCGTTTGCCATGCACCATCGCACCGCCGACTTCCGCGCTTTGTACACGCGGGTGCTCGCGGACATGAAAGATTTCATCGGCACGCAGAACGATGTCCTGATACTGGCCTCCTCCGGGACCGGCGTCATGGAAGGCTCGGTCTCCAACCTGACCTCACCGGGCGACAAGGTGCTGGTGCTGACTGCGGGCAAATTTGGCGAACGCTGGCGCGATCTGGCCAAGGCTTTTGGATGCGTCGTCGAGGTGCTCAGCGCGCCTTACGGCGAAACGCTCTCGCTGGATGACATTCGGCAAAAACTGACTCCCGACGTTCGCGCGGTTTATGTGCAGGCGACGGAAAGTTCCACCGGTGCCCGGCATGACGTGAAGGGAATTGCGAAACTGGTCCGCGCCCAGGGCGACGACACTTTGCTGATCGTGGACGCCATCACCGGTCTGGGCACGACCCACTTCGACGTGGATGGCTGGGGCATTGACGTGATCATCGGAGGATCGCAAAAGGCGTTGATGATCCCGCCCGGGCTGGCCTACTGCGCGGTGAGCGATCGCGCCTGGAAGCGCATGGAGACGGCCAAGTCTCCGCGCTACTACTTCGACTTCCGCAAAGAGCGCAAAGCAGCGGCCAAGGGAGAGTCGGCCTACACGCCTGCGACGTCGCTGTTTGCGGCGTTGGGCGCGGCGCTTGATTTCGTTCGGCAGATGGGGAACGGCGACCTGGTCGCGGGACGCGAAGCCCTGGTCAACAACGCGGAACTGGCAGCGGAGATGACTCGCGCCGCGGTGCAGGCCCTGGGGCTGAAACTGTTTGCGCCAGGCGCGCCGGCGGCGGCGCTGACTGCCGTCCAGTCGCCGGCTGGAATCGACTCCAGCGCGATCGTCAAAGAGTTCCGCGAATCGTTTGCCGCGGTGGTCGCCAACGGCCAGGGCGATGGATGAAGGGCAAACTGTTTCGCATCGCGCACATCGGCTACTACGACTATCTCGACACCATCGGAATTCTGGCCGCGCTCGAGCATGTGCTCGCCAGCGTGACCGGGAAGCCGGTGGAGTATGGGGCGGCGGTGCGCGCGGCGCAGGAAGTGTATGCGCGCAGCGCTGCGGAAAAACGCCAGCCGGTTGGCGCCTGAGTGATCCACCGGTAATGCAGAGGTTCACCTCCACGCGAGAATCGTTCAAGCACTTCCACAGCGTGCGAAGCGGCTACGGGCGGGTGTCGGCGGTCTGCTATCTTCCGGGAAAAAGTCCGGCGTGAGACGCGGAGCATTCGCGTTCGCAGGAAGCACTTCAATTCTTTGGAGAGTTGATCCCTAACTATGAAAGTTGTGGTGGCAGAAAAGATTTCATCCTCAGCCATTGACCTGTTGCGCGAGCCGCGCTGGACCATCGTCACGCCCGACCAGGTGGAGGGCAAGCTGGCGACGCATCTGCAGTCGGCGGACGCGCTGATCGTTCGCTCGGCGGTGCAGGTCGATGCCGATCTGCTGGAACATGCCCGCAAGCTGCGAGTGATCGGGCGCGCCGGCGTGGGCGTCGACAACATTGATCTGGATGCCGCTACCCGCAAGGGCATCGCGGTCATGAACACTCCCGGCGCCAATGCCATCGCCGTGGCTGAACACGCGCTGGCGCTCATGCTGGCCATGGCCCGCCACATCGGCCGCGCCAACGAGTTGATGCATGCCGGGAAGTGGGAGAAGAAATCTCTGCAAGGCACCGAATTGCGGGGCAAGACTCTGGGCATCGTGGGCCTGGGAAGAATCGGCATGGAAGTGGCGCGTCGGGCGCGGGCCTTCGGGATGGAAATTGTCGCGCACGATCCCTTTGTCTCGACCGCGGTGGCCAAAGAGCAGGGCATCCGGCTGGCCAAGCTGGAAGAAGTCTATGCCGCCGCCGACTACCTGACTCTGCATGTCGGGCTCACGCCGCAAACCGCGGGCATGATCAACGCGGATTCGGTCAAGAGAATGAAGCGCGGAGTGAGGCTGGTCAATTGCGCCCGCGGAGAACTGGTGGACGAAGCGGCCCTGGCGCAGGCGGTCAAGCAAGGTCTCGTAGCGGGCGCGGCGCTGGATGTTTTCACCGACGAGCCCTTGAAGAACTCGCCGTTGACGGCGGTCGAGAACATTATCCTGACGCCGCATATTGCGGGCTCGACCAACGAGGCCCAGGAGGCTGTCGGCTATCAGATCGCGATGCAGGTGAAGGAATATCTGAAGCACGGTGTCATCCAGAACGCGGTGAACGTGCCGTCGGTCTCGCACGACGAATATCTGGAACTGCAACCTTACGTGGTGCTGGCGGAGAGGCTGGGTTCGTTCCTGGCGCAGGTGAGCGAAGGGACGCTGGAAGAGATTTCGCTGCGCTACTCCGGACACATTGCGGAATCGAAGACCGACCTGATCCGCAACGCCGCGGTCAAGGGCATCCTGAACGAAGCGCTCGAGGAGAAGGCGAACCTGGTGAACGCGGAAGCGATCGCTTCCTCCCGGGGATTGCGCATCCACGAGTCGCGCAAGCCGCACAGCTCGGCGGCGGCTCGGGCAGCGTGCTCTCTGTGCTGCTCAAGACGGCGACACGGGGAGCATCTGGTCAAGGGCGCGGTGCTGCACAAAGACACACCGCGTCTGCTGCATGTGGACGGGATTGACGTGGAAGCGCCGCTCGAGCGCGATCTGATTTACCTGCGCAACCGCGACGTGCCCGGTGTGATCGGGAAAGTGGGCACGATTCTGGGCCAGCACAAAATCAATATCGCGAACTTCTCGCTCGGACGGCGGTCGGGAAACACCAAGCCAGGCGTTCCGCGGCAGGCGATTGCGGTCGTGCACGTGGACGGGAAAGTGCCGCCGGAGGTTCTGGCCGAACTGAGGAAGGTGCCGGCGGTGGAGCAGGCGAAAGCCATTCGGCTGTTCTAGGTGGGGCTGTCATTCGGCCGAGCGGCATCTTGTCGCGGATGTTGATGGAGCGGAGCAGCAGATCGTACAGACGGGCAGTCGTGGCCCCTGACGTGGTGCTTCGCTGCGAAGTGGTTCGCGGTTCCAATGACTCGAAGATTAGATCGTGCTGACAATGGAAAATTGACGACTGTACATCCCCGGAAGCCGCAGCAGGTTCCAACAGCTAAAGTTGGGCGTTATGACAAGAGCGCACGAGGACAATTGATGTTAAGAAGATCCGGCATTGCAATGGCGGCATTCTTTCTGCTCGCATCCGTGGCATGGGCGCAGGACAACACTTACGAAATCAGCCTGGGTGGGTCGGCCGTGTTCAGCAAGCAGTCGTCGGGCAACGGTACGGTGCTTACACCGACCAACTCCGGCGCGATACTGGTCACCGGACGGTACCGTTTTTCGGTACACAGTTCCATCGCACTCAACTATTCGCACACGTCAAACTCACAGATCTACTCTTCTCCGCCGCTGACCATTCGCATTCAGGGCACCATCGCGGAATACTCGGGGGCGTACGTTTTCAGCTTTCACCAGACGCCGAAGGTCGAGCCATTTGTTTTTGCGGGCGCGGGGGCTCTGGTCTTCTATCCCGGTTACAGCTCCAACACCATCAACGGGGTGCAAACCTATCTGCCGGCATCCCAGCAAACCCAGCCGGCTTTTCTTTATGGCGGAGGATTAGACTGGCGCGTCTTCCCGAGCGTGCCCTTGATTCGCCGGGCTTCGTTAACCAAATACCTCGCGCTCCGGCTGCAATACCGGGGGTTGGTGTACAAGGCGCCGGCCTTCAACGTGCAAAACCTGTTTACCGGCGCACGGGGACACATGGCGGAGCCTTCGGTGGGGATCGTGGTGAAGTTCTAGCGGCAAAAGCGGCCACGGATTTCCGCGGATTCGCACGGATAAAAGCAAAAGAGATAAAAATCCTACAGAATTGTCATTCCGATGCGCGGCATTTCGCGCGAGGAATCTGCTGCTTCGCTGCCGGCTAAAGCAGATTCCTCACCGCTGAAGCGGTTCGGAATGACAAGGTTTTTATTTCTTTTGGTTTATCTGGTTTATCCGTGAAGATCCGCGAAAATCAGTGGCCGATTTTAGGAATTCAGCGCCTGTTTGCGGAGCTTTCGGCTTTCGGCCAGCAGCGTCATGGAGTGCATCAGATTTTGCAGGGTGACGATTCCCACCAGGCGTTGGTCTTCGACCACCGGAATGATGCTGAGGTTTTTAGTGGTGAGCTTGCGGAAGGCGGAAGCTAGCGACTCGCCTTTCTGGGCCACGTCGAATATCCGGTTCATCACTGCCTGGACGTAGCCGTTGCCTTCGGCGCGGAGCGCTTCCAGAATCTTCTGCTTCGAAATCACTCCCACCATGTCACTGCCGCGAATTACCGGGAAATCATCCTGCAGGCAGTGCACCGCTTTCTCCAAGGCATCTTCCAGTGTGTCTGCCGGGGAGAGAGTGGCAAAGTCGGTGAGCATGATGTCTTCCAGGTGCACCTTTTCCAGCACCGACTGAAATACCGCTGAGCGCTCTTCCATTTGGGATGCGATGAACAGGAACAATCCCACCAGAGTCAGCCAGTAGTTAGGCAGAAGCATGCCTCCCAGGATGAACATGGTGGCGAAGGCCTGTCCGATTGATACGGCGCGGCGCGTGGCCTGGATCGGGTCCATGTGGCGGCTGAAGAGAGCGCGCAGCACCCGGCCGCCATCCATGGGATAGGCCGGCAGCAGGTTAAATCCCGCGAGATATAGATTGGCCCACACCAGGCTTCGGGGAAGATTGCCGGAGCGCATAAAGGGCCACGTCCAGAGGTCGGCATGGGGAACAACTGCGAGGACAATAAGGCCGGAAACGCAAGCCAGCAGAAGGTTGGCCAGCGGCCCCGCCATTGCGATGCGGATGTCGCGCTGCCAGGGAGCGAGCGTGGTTACTGCCGCAGGCTGGCTGTCGTCGAGTTGCGTTACTCCCCCAATCGGAAGCAGGATGATTGACTTCGCCCGAATGCCCAGGCGCCGGGCCATCAAGGCATGACCAAACTCATGGGCCAGAACACAGCCGAAGATAATTCCTACTAATGCCAGGCCGCGGCCATCGCTGGCCGTACGATGGGATGCGTACTCGAAGTACCACACGAAAAGCAACAGCAGGAAAAAAGTCCAGTGGACGCGAACTTCAACACCGAAAATTCGCCCTATCGAAATAGACCAGCTTCTCATGGGGAACCTGCGGGTTTTCCCGCTACAGCCATTCTATATAGTTTAGACAACGGATAGGAGCCGGGAGTTGCTATTTCCCCAAAACAAAGGTAATGCGAGGGCCTGTGGCAGGCCGGTGCCATGCGAGTAATCGCCGGGAAATTTCGCAGCCGCCCTCTACATTCGTTGCGCGGACTCGACCTGCGTCCTACCGCCGACCGGTTGCGGGAAACCCTGTTCAATGTTTTGGGAGCGGGGAATCCGGGCGCCTTCGAGGGTAAAGTCTGGCTCGATCTTTGCGCCGGCACCGGCGCGGTCGGGATCGAAGCGTTGAGCCGGGGAGCGTCCAAGGTTTACTTCGTGGAATCATCGAGTGCGGTCGCCGGGGTGATCCGGCAGAACCTTGGCTCACTGGGAGTGGCCGAGGGCTTCGAAGTCCTGAAAGACGATGTCAACCGCACCCTGCGCCAGCTGGAAACCCGGAACGTTACGGCCGACTCCATCTTTCTCGATCCTCCTTACCGAATGGAGAAGGTCTACGGACAGGTCCTCCAGCTGCTCTCGCAATCCTCCCTGGTGACGGTGGAAACGGTAGTCGTAGCGGAGCACGACAAGAGGTTCGATCCCGGGGATTCGTTTGCGCCCCTGCTCCGCTATCGCAAGCTGGAGCAGGGGGATGCGGTGTTGAGCTTCTACCGACTGGCTCGCCAATCCCAACCCTAGGCTCTGCCTCCACAAGCGGGGCGCAGGCCCCACCTCATCAGGAGCCTACCGTGGCCTGGTGGACTTGAGCCAACCGGCGTCCCACAAGCTTGAAAACTTCGACCACGGTCTTAATGACGATGACCAATGCGGTGATCAGCAATCCGATATGGACCCAGTAATTGATAGCTTTCATCAGGCCCTGCAGTTGTGGCGAGCTCGACTCCGCGGCCACGAACAAGTCAGGAGCGTTGATCAGGAAATAGATAGCCACCAGACGCACTGCGCTCAGGACCAGCTGCGACAGGGCCCTTCCCTTCGTCCACGGCGGCCAAACCAGCATGGATGCGGTAATGAGTAGATCGACCACTACCATCATCACAAAAAGGGGATAGAGAGTTAGCCACACGGGGCCAAACCGGAGAAAGGTAACGCTTGGGCCAAGTATGAGGTATTGGTAGTGCAGCCCGACCAGCCACCAGACACTGAAAATAGTTTGCACGAAGAGCTGTGTGATCAACTCAAATTGCGATTTGCGGGGAGTGTCCTTTACCAGCGGCGGCAACTTTCGAGGATCCCAGGTGTCCTCGACCCGGTACTTGGCACCAAAGAACTCCAGAGCGGAAAAGGTCAGAGTAATCCAGGCGAACGTCGTCAGCGCGACGCTGGGATAGCGGAACAAGACCCCAAGACTCTCCATGAACGTCTTGCCCGCTGCGGCGGTGGCGATGCTGGCGGCGGCCAGCACCAGGAAGGCCAAGCCCAGGGATGCTTTCAATACTTTCCAATAAATGGGAAACACGGTTGCTCCAATCAGGTCCTGCTGTTTGCGATAGCGGCTGGCGAGGTGGACCGGGCTGCCCAGCTTCTTCAGTATCGCTACCTGCTCATCTTCCGTGAGAGGATGGCCAACCTCTATCTCCTTCTCCTCGACCTGCGAGAGGATGCTGTCGCGAAGTTCCTTGATGATGTCATCGCGCTGCGCTTGAGGAAGCGCAAACCTAAGAGCCTGCAAATAACGTTCGATTAGTTCCATGGCGATTCTCCTAAGAATGTTTTCAACATGACCTTCCTCGCGGTCAAAGGATTCCCTCAAGCGAGGCGTTGATCGTCTTCCACTCGGCCGCCAGTTGTTTCAGGATCAATTTGCCGTCGGTGGACAGGCGGTAGAAGCGCTTGTTCCGCTTATCTTCTTCGCGCCATTCGCTGACCAGCAACCCCTGATTCTCCAGCCGGCGCAGCAGGGGATACAGCGTGCCTTCGTCAATCTCCATGCCCTGCTCGGCAAGGGCCTTGCGCAGTGTGTATCCGTAGCGTTCGTCGCGCAGTTCCGCCAGGACGGCCAGGATCAGGCAGCCCCGTCTGAGTTCAAGGCGCAGGTTTTCGAGGACCTCGATGTTCTTCGGTTGTTCTACCGTGTGTTGCATAGTGTATGGCATACACTGTACGACGCACAGTATAATTTGTCAAGCATGTTTTTACGGATTTCATGATCTGGGGCTGGAGAATCGAGCCGCGGCACGGCGGCCCTCGACGTTAGTGGATTTCAGAATTGTCATTCCGACGCGCGGCCCTTCGCGCTAGGAATCTGCTGCTTAGCTGCCGGCTAAAGCAGATTCCTCACCGCTAAAGCGGTTCGGAATGACAAAGTCTTTTGTCTCTTGTTTTATCCGCGAGAGCAGGGAAGATCCGTCGCCGCCGGGTGCGACGCCCGGCCTAATCTACAACTAGCTGAAAGGGCGTCCCTTAAACCCCGCGACCGAGGTACAGGCCCTAACGTAAGCCGGCCCTGATTACGAAAGTTTGGGCAAAATCAATGCAAGTTGTTGTATTAGAAAGCTTTAATTGATATCAATGATGGCAGATTCCCCCCAAATCTATCGGAGTCTTAACGGAGGGTCGTGAGTAGCCGCTCTCAGTCGTGGAGAGAACTGAGCCTGGGCGCCAAGGTGTTTATCAGCCTGGTCGTCGTGGTCGGGACTTGTGTGCTGTTGTATGGCGCCATCCGGCCAACCAGCAAGAATATCGCGCAGTTTATTTGCTATCTGCTGATCGCGATTCTGGCCGCACGGCTCAAAGTTCGTTTACCTGGCATCACCGGCACCATGTCGGTGAACTTCCTTTTCATTCTCCTGGGAATACTGGAACTCGGGTTTGCGGAGACCCTGGCTTTGGCCACCGCAGCCATCCTGGTTCAGTGTTTCTATCGCGACCGACCCAGCCCGCTCCAGGTCACGTTCAATCTGTCGGCCAGCGCGGTTTCGATTGCCGCCGCTTACAACGTTTATCACCTGGCCATATCCGCGGCGCAGGTCAAGAGTCACCCTTTGCTGCTGGGATTGGCAGCCGTCACTTATTTCGCCGCGAACACTGGCTCGATCGCAGCCGTGATTTCGCTCACCGAAGGAAGATCCATCAGGAGCTTGTGGGTGGAATGCTATTTCTGGTCGTTCCCTTATTACCTCGTAGGCGCTGCGTTTGCCGGAATGATCGGCTGGTTCAACCGCGAGTTCGGATGGGAGACCTCGCTGCTCATCGTCCCCATCATTTACCTGATCTACCGCTCTTATCGGCTATATCTGGGAAAACTTGAGGACGAAAAGCGCCACGTCGAAGAAATGGCCACTTTGCATCTGCGGACCATTGAAGCCCTGGCACTGGCCATCGAAGCCAAAGACCACACCACGCACGATCACCTGCAAAGAGTCCGAATTTATGCCATTGAGGTAGCGAAAGAGTTGGGTGTGACGCCGGGAGAGATGGAAGCTCTGCATGCGGCCGCCCTCTTGCACGACATTGGCAAGCTGGCCGTGCCCGAACACATCATTTCGAAACCGGGCCGCCTGACGCCGGAAGAATTTGAAAAGATGAAAATCCACCCCGTGGTTGGGGCGGAGATCCTGGAGCGGGTCCGCTTTCCTTATCCGGTGGTGCCGATTGTGCGCGCCCATCACGAAAAGTGGGACGGATCAGGCTATCCCTTTGGACTGAAGGGGGAAGAGATTCCGGTTGGCGCACGCATCCTTTCGTCCGTGGATTTTCTCGACGCTATGGCTTCCGACCGTCAATACCGGCGGGCCCTGCCACTGGAAGAGGTAATGAAACGCCTGTCGGCGGAGTCGGGAAAATCGTTTGATCCGAAAGTGGTGAGCATTCTGGAGAGGCGGTATCGCCAGCTGGAAAAGCTGGTGGAATCCACTTACCGGCGCGAGGAAGCAGCGCCGCTCTCGACCGAAGTCAAAGTGGAAGCCGGGGCGGCGCCGGCGGCCGGCTTCGAAGACATCACGGTCAAGGACGCGCCCGGCCAGGAAGCGACCTTCCTTTCG
Source organism: Terriglobia bacterium (assembly GCA_963812835.1). GTDB lineage: Bacteria > Acidobacteriota > Terriglobia > Terriglobales > Acidobacteriaceae > JAIQFF01. Next base: position 304,068 of record CAWEWN010000002.1, on the reverse strand, counting down.
TCGATCGCGGCGGCGCGGCAGGAAGCGCAGACTTTGTTCGAGCTGAGCCAGGATCTCGGCGCATCGCTAAGCCTGGGCGAGACCCTGTCGGTGTTTTCGGTGAAGCTGAGGCGGTTGGTGCCATACGACGCCATCGCCATCTATGTAAAGCGCGGACAGGAATTGATTCCGGAGTTGGTCAGCGGGGACAACCACCGTCTGTTTTCATCGCTGCGCATTCCGCTGGGCAGTGGTCTTTCCGGATGGGTGGCACAGAACCGTAAACCCATCATCAACGGCAATCCTTCGGTCGAGCCGGGGTATCTGAACGATCCCACGAAATTCAGCACGTTGCGCTCGGCGCTGGCGATTCCGCTGGAAGGATTGGCGGGCGTTGTGGGCGTGCTCGCGCTTTATCACGCGGAGACCGACGCCTTCACTTCGGACCACTTGCGCATCCTGCTGGCCATCAGTTCGAAGATGGCGCTGGCGATTGAAAATGCGTTGAAGTTCGAGCAGGCCGAGAGTTCGGCAGTCACCGACTACCTTACGGGATTGCCCAACGCGAGGTCGTTGTTCCTGCAACTGGACCGCGAAATGGCGCGCTGCAAGCGCGACTCCACGTCGCTGGTGGTCATGGTCAGCGATATGGACGGTTTCAAGCAGATCAACGACCGCTTCGGCCACCTGGAAGGCAATCGCGTGCTGCGTCTGTTCGCGCAAGCCCTGAAAGAAAGCTGCCGCGAATACGACTACGTAGCTCGCATGGGCGGAGACGAGTTTGTTGTGGTGGCGCCGGGGTTGACCGCGGAAGCCGCCGCCAAGAAGGGCGGAGAGTCTGAAGGAGTTGGCGCGCCTGGCGGGAAAGGAAGTGTGCAACGAAGACATCCTCTCGCTGAGCGTGGGACAGGCCCTGTATCCCGAAGACGGAAAAGACGCGGAGGCGCTGCTGGCGGAAGCCGACCGTCGCATGTACATCGAAAAGCAGAAGCAGCCTTCGCGCAAGAACCGCCGTTTGTATCCGCGCATGAAGTGCCGGGTCACCATCGAATTGCGGCCGCTGGAAGGGGAAGTGCCGGTGTTGGGAAACCTGATTGATGTCAGCCTGGGCGGCTGCTACGTGGAAACCAGCACGCTGATGCCTGCCGGCTCAAAGTTGAAAGTGATTTTCTCGATTGATGACGGCCGGCTTCAGGCTGCAGGATTTGTCGTGCGTATCGATCCCGGATCCGGCATCGCGATCCAGTTCAACGACATGAATCGCGAAGACCGCGACAAGATGCACAAGGTCCTCGAGTTCGTGCATAACAGCACGATGTTTTACGACAACCGGTACTTCTCGAAGCTGATGAAGACGTAGGCGGCGCTCGAAGCCTAGTCATTCCGTTATGAGCGTCGACACGAGAGCGAGCGATAGCGTCAGATTTCCGAGAAGGCGAACATTTTGGAAGGTCATCACGATCGTATTAGCTGTCCTGTTGTTTGCGGACTTCGTGATTCTCATCTCCATGTTCTGGTGGCCGGGTATTCCATCTTCACCGCGGCCTGCCGAAGGTCGGGTTTACCCGCTTAACAACCACGCTAAGTACACCTACATGAACCGACAGGAATACCTGTTGCAGGAATCATTGCGCTGGACTTTTCCGGCCCTCTTTTTCCCCTTGGCCGCGATCCTACATTTCATAGACCCGTTTGACGAGAGACGACGATTGCGCCCTCTTTCTCCGCCCCGTCCTTGGTGACAGCGCCAATCCTTGCCGTCATGCTGGACGTGACTTCAGCGTGGCGCTCTTTGTGCAGTCCGACACTCCTGGCAGCAGGTACTCGCCACACGTCAAGTGACCGTCACGCAAGGTGGAGTCGATGCAACCTTCGTAGTTGTCTTCCGGCATCTGTTCCAACTGATGGTGCGGGAGACAGAAGTCCCAGTTTTCCTTGTAATAAGAGGTGCGGTAGGGGATCGGCCCTACTTTCTGGGGGTAACCATCGGCTCTACGTTGCCGCAGTCTGATCGCAGAAATTTGGCGCTGAACGTTTTGTCGATCGTCATGTTGATGGGTTTGCCTTGCATGCTGCCCGTTACCGTCGTATGGCTGGTTCCGGTGATGCTATCAGTGCCAGACAACTGAAAATCAATGTGTCCTTTGGAGCCTGCGGCCGAACCACTACACGAGGTGTCGTAGGAGATTCCGTGAGCAGACTGCACCTTGTTGCTGATACTGCATTGCGCGCCGCTCCCCTTGTTCGAAGCCGTCAAATAGTCTCCCAGCGTCGTTCCAGCCGTGAAACACGACTGGCCCACGGCGCTGTTGTTTGTGGGGCCGGCTTTCGTGGTTACGTGCGTCTCCCACAGGCCGGGTTTGAGCGGAAGGTCGGAGAGCTGTGCCAGCAGAGTTGACGGGCCGGCGAGGGAAAGTGCAACAACAGACAGAATGAAGAGAGTAGAACGCTTCCAGAATTTCACCAAAGGCCTCCTTACGAGTTCGGTGCTGTCTCGAATCTACGGAGAGCATTCAAAACCGTCAACCAAACTGGTCGTTAATTGCGGATTAACCACGAAGTACTTTTTTCACAATCGATTGAAGGCCTTGTTTAACCGGATGAAAACCTTCACTGCGGCAGGCCCAAGTCCTTCAAGAGTGCGACATAGCGGGGATCGCTGTGCCACGGCTCCAGGGCGCGGACGATTTTGATTGCCTCCAACCCTCCGGCTCTCTCCGCGCGCGCCTTGTCCAGCCAGGCAAAGGTTTGTTCTTTATCGCCAAGTTGAGCATACAGGTAGGCAATTTCTCCGGGGTCCTGGTAGCGGCGCTTTCCCAGTTGTGTCTTTAATTCGATTTCGCGGGCGATAGCGGCCTTAATGCCGGACTTGGCGTAAACGTTCGCGCAGTCCACCGCAATTGCCACTTCCTCGGGATCGTTGTCGAGGGCAGTATGTTTCTTCCACTCTTGCATGGCCAAGTCGTGCTTACCCATGTCCCGGTAGACTTGGCGCAACTCGACGTGGGCATAGGAGAAGTTAGGATCCATCTCTGTCACTTTTTTCAACTGCTCGATGGCCGCGTCATCCTGCCCTGAATTGGCCAGTCCCTGACCGAGGTTGGACTGGTATTGCAGGTTCAGGGGATCGAGTTCAACCGCGCGCCGCAAATGGGCCAGCGCTTCCGGGTGACGCGCCTCCCACGACAGGAATAGCCCGTACCAGTGATGCCCGTGAGGGAGGTTGGGATTGAGTTCGAGGGCCCGCTTGAATTCGGCTTCCGCGGCGGAGAAATTGAACAGGCTCCAGAGAGCGCCACCCAGGGCGAGGTGGGCTTCAGCCGAAGAAGGATCAATGGACAGAGCTTTCTCGGCTGCCGCTTTCGCCTTGGGAGCAGCTACGTTTTCGGGAATCGGACCGTAGTCCGGCGCAGCGACATAATAGTCGGCCAGCCCGACATAGGCGAGGGCGTAGCCGGGGTCTCGCTCAATGGCCTGGTTGAAGTAGTCCCGGGCTTTGTCGAGAGTCTCGGGCGTGCGCTTCTCCCAATAGTAGAGGCCTTTCAAGATAGAGCTGGTAGGCCTCGGGATCGCTGGTGCCACCCTTGGCGACCTGCTTCTGCGCCTCTCCGGAGAGACGTTCACGTAGTCGGGCTGAGATGGCGCCGGTGATTTCCTGCTGCACCGCCAGCGCGTCAGAAACCTTGCGATCGTACTGGTCGCCCCAGAGGTTGCGATTGGTGCGGGCGTCGATCAGCTCCGAACTGATGATGAGCTGATCGCCGTGCTGCACGATGCGTCCGGTGACCAGTGCCTGGACTTTCAAATCCTTCGCCACGGTTTGTGGGTCAACGTCTCTTCCCTTGTAGCGAAATACTGAAGACCGGGCCAGCACGGTCAGGTTGGGTAGTTGCGAAAGATTATTTATCAAGCTTTCCGTGATGCCGTCGCTCAGATATTCGGAGTCGGGGTTGTTGCTGGCGTTGACGAAGGGCATGACCGCAACTGAAGTGATCTGGTCCGAATTGCTGTGGCTGCGCCAAAGAAAAGCGCCCCCTGCAACCAAGGCGAGCACGACAACACCAGCGATTGCCCAGACCAGGATCTTACTTTTCTTGGGTTGCGCGGCGGCGATCTCGACTCGTGCCGAACTGGAATCGCGGCGCAAACGCTTCAGATCAGCCAGCATTTCGGCGGCGCTCTGGTAGCGCAGGGCACGATCTTTCTCCAGGGCCTTGTTGATGATGCGCTGGAGTTCCGCAGGCAGGTCCGGATTTAGACGTGCCGTCGACGTGGGAGAGCCGCGCAGAATGGAATCGAAGATTACCGCCGAGGTGTTTCCGCTGAAGGCCATGCGTCCCGTGGCCATCTCATAGAGCACGGCGCCGAACGAGAACAAATCGGTGCGGGCGTCGAGCTCCTCACCGCGTGCCTGTTCGGGCGACATGTAGGCTACGGTGCCCACGGCCGTTCCGGGGCTGGTCAAATTCTCCTCGACTGTGGCGCCTTCGGCGGCGGGAGAGTGCGCGCCGGTCAACTTTGCCAGTCCGAAGTCGAGGATTTTCGCCTGTCCGCGCTTGGTGATGAGGATGTTTGCCGGCTTGATGTCGCGGTGCACGATTTTTTCCGTGTGCGCGGCGTCGAGCGCATCGGCCACTTCGATGGCCAGAGAGAGCAAGGTCTCGGTATCCATGGGGTGGCCCGAGATGCGATGTTTCAGGGTGACGCCATCCAGAAACTCCATGGCGATGAAGGCCTGGCCGTCCTGCTCGCCAATGTCATAAATGGTGCAAATGTTCGAATGATTCAGAGCGGATGCGGCCTGGGCTTCGCGCTGGAAGCGGGCGAGGGACTGCGGGTCGCGGGCAACTTCCGGGGGCAGAAACTTGAGGGCTACGAAACGATGAAGCCGTGTGTCTTCGGCCTTGTAGACCACTCCCATTCCACCGCCGCCCAGCTTCTCGACAATGCGGTAGTGCGAAATAGTCTGCCCGATCACTGGCAAGGAATGTTACGTGGGGAAAATGGCCTAGTCAAAGTGGGCGGCTGTCCCCACGTGGTTCGTGAGATTATCTTTTGCCGGGGTGGAATTCTCCGCGGCTGGAGAATTGCCGAAAGGGCCATTCGCCGTTCTTGGATGCGCTAGGTGCGGGGCTGGCAGAGGCGGCAGCAGTGGCCGCTTCTGAATTCCAATCTGGCGGTGCGGGATGAACGCCCCAGACGTTGCCGGGTTCGTCGAGCGCTATACCGACCATCCACCACTGGCCTCCGGCACCCAGAGGCACACAGTTGGCGATGCGGGCGGAGACACTTTTGCCGCCCGGCAGGTCGTCCAGCGAAACTGCCAGGCCGGGTTCCAGGGCGCGCGAAATCCGCACGCCGCAGCCCTGGGTATTGAGCACGAGCGTGTGTCCGGATTCGGAGAATGGGGTTGCCGGGTCCAGGCTGGTGACGCGAAGCGGAATCTGGGCGCGGATGCGAGTGCTGCGCCTTCCCGATTCAGGTGGTTTTTCGGTGGAGTCCATAGTGACTAGGTTCTATGATTTTACGTTCGGCGGCGAATTCCGTCGTGCCATCGTGGGCCGGACAGTACACCAAAGTAACAGTAAGAACCCTTCTTTCGCCCCTTCGGGGCTTCGTCGTCCTCATTTCTAACCCCGGGCTTGCGTCCGGGGCCTCAATCTTGCGCTGCTTCGCAGCTTGGCTCTGGTTAACTAAGATCTGAAAACTTGGATCTGACTACTGAAATCATACCGATCACGCCGTCAGAGGCTGAATATGGATAAGAGGGCCAGACGGCGTCGGTCGGTGCTGACCCCCGTCCAGGCGAAGCATATTGGCGGAGCGGATTCCGGTGCGGTGGAAAGACTTTTCGCAGTCGGCGGTGGACGGTCCGCGCATGCTTCCTTCCATGTAGGCGAGGCCGGGGCAGCGGGTGCAGGTGCCGACATGACTGCAGCTTGAGCAGACGGTCAGGTCTTTGGCGCGAATGGAGCGGACATCGTTCAGTTCGGAGGAGTGGTTCCAGATGTCGAGAAACTTCTGCCGCCGGACGTTGCCGCTGGGCAGCGGAAACTGCACGCAGGGGAAAACGTCGCCGTAGGGAGAGATGTAGGCGAGCGTGTGGCCTGCGCTGCAGGGATATCCTTCCATCACGTCTTCGTCAGGAGCCGGAGGCGGGGCGCAAAACTCTTCGACGTTTCCCACCAGGCTTTCGTTGTGAAAGACGCCGTTTAATTCCGAGCCCGGAATACGCAGATTCAGGATCGAGGTGTCGCCATCCATCTTGGGCGTGATGGTCGGGTCGAGAGTGTACTGAACGCCCAACTCGCGGGCCAGGGCCTGCACTCCGGCGTGGTCGTGCATGTTGGCCGTCATCAGGACATTGGCAATCGTCACCCGCAGTCCTTGTTCGGTCAGAGAAAGCGGATGGCTTCGACGCTGCGGCGCAGCGAACCTGGAAGCTTGGTGATGGCGTCGTGAACCTCGGGGCGGTGCGAGTAGATGCTGACCTGTATCTGGTCAACGCCCAAGTTCCAGCATGCGCCGGGCTTCCGCTTCGCCAATCATGACCGCGTTGGTCTTGATTCTCACGGCGAACATCAGGCTGCGCGCGTATTCCAGAAGCTCGAAGAAATCGCGCCGCATCAGCACTTCGCCGCCGCTGAAGGTCAGGAAGAAGGTGCCGGCGTCCGCCAGTTCGTCGAGCACGCGCTTGATCTCGGCGGTGGTCATCTCGCCGTGATCGTCGTGATCGAGATAGCAGTGCACGCAGCGCTCGTTGCAGCGGTAGGTGATGTCGAAGTGGACGGACATGGGCACGCCCAGGTCGAGGGCGCGCTGGCTCATCTCCTGCATCAGGCTCACGCGGCCTCCGTGGGGCTGGCGGCGGATTCTGCAATGGGATGTCTCGGAAACGCAGGAGGATGCCGTGGCTGCGAGAGTTCTTCGACGAAGCGCTCGACATCGCGGTGCGCGGTCTCGGGATCAACCTCGAACTCGGCGCAGACGTGATCGGTCACGATGTCAGACAGCGGGGTAACGCCGTCCGCGGCCTGCCAGACCACGGTGGCCACCGGATTCAGGGTAAAGAAAGTGGAATCGGCGGAAGACATGACCATCATCTCGCCGCCCAGCAGGCGAGAGGCGATGGCGGAACTTTTCGCGATGTATTTTGCGCTCATGTCTGGTTCACCCGATCATGTCCCAAACCCGCGAATCGGGAGCAAAGGTCAGGCGCTGCACCGGAACGCGCTCCACAAATTCGCAGGCCGACTGGAAGACGTTGTCCACCAGAGCGGCATCCTCGGCGAAAAATAGGATGTTTCTCATCAGGCGGCGGATGGCCTCGGATTTGGCCATGGGCTCGATCTTGTTCTCCGGGCCCTGCTTGAGGAAGAACAGGGAGCCGATGGGGGCGGAGCAATTTTCTCCCACCCGCGCCAGCTCTCCGGCGAAAGGAGTTCCACAGGCGCGATAGCCGGCGTCGATCCGGCGGATGTAAGACACTTCATCGGTCAGCAGGGTCACGTCCGGCGGCGCGAGGCGCGAGATGGTGGTCTTCCCGGCGCCGGACACTCCGGAGAAGAGAAAGGCGCGTCCGTTGCGGATGGCCCCGGCGGAATGCAGCAGAAAGCCGCCTTCCCGCGCCAGGATCAGCGTGTGCACGATGCGCAGGACCGAATCGATGGAGTAAGGATTGGCCGACTGCCGAATGCTGCCGCGCCCGGCGTCCGGATTCCACTGGGCGCGAAAATCGCCGCGCCGCAGCCGCCAGGTGCCGTCCTGCATTTCCACTCGAACATCTTCGTCAGGAGCTTTGCGGGACGGCGTTGTCAGTTCGATATCAAATTCAAATCTGGGGGGAGCGGCGGAATCGACAAAACCGGCGTAGCGGCGGGCCAGCATCTGCCGGAAGGAGTCGTCCTGCGTGTGCAGGAGGATCGGCATGCCTCCAATCTCGACCGTGATCTGGTAGCTCGGATTCACTCTCGGGCAGCTCCGTGGCACGGGATTGAAATCGCCCGTGCCTCTGTTCGGTCGCTATGCTGCGCTAACGAATGTCTGGTCGACTCTGGTTGCTCACTTTCGCGGCGATAAGTCCGGAACCGCAACCCAACCCGCCGGAAGAGACCCCAGTGGCAAAACATCCACGCCACGAGCCGGCGAAACGAGTGAAAGCTTTCGCACCGGCACAAAGGTTGAGCCCGCGCGCCGAACCTCGATGATCTTTCCCAGCAACTCGCTTCTTCCACCGGAGGATCGTCCTCGAACATGCAATCGCCCCGAGTGACCAGAAACGCTTTGTCCTGCGCTGAGGTCGGTGCTTACGATGCGGTGAATGAAAAAACGGTCCTGGCGCATGTAAAGCACAATCTCTCCCGGCTCGACCTGCTCCGGGCGGACGGACTGGACGGTGAGAACATCGCCCGGCCACAAAGTCGGGAGCATGCTGACTCCGTGGGCGCGCACTTTCAATGTGCCCCACGATCGCAATGCCTCGGCCGCCAGACTGCATCTGCCTTGGTCACGTGCCTGAGAATCCATTGAGTTACATGATTGTTGTACGTTAGCGTACCGGCCGAAAGCTCACACCAGCGCGGTTTTCCGGCGATATGAAGCGTCTTTTGGTCGCAGAATTCACGATAACCCACTGCCCATTCTGAGCCAAAGACATAATGCGGAAGCGCTGTTGCGTCGCTGGGTACCTGTTGCAGGAAGTTGCTAACTATGACCCGCGGATATTCCTGCGCATCACGTGCCAGGAGAACAGAGCGAGTAAACGAATGCGAGAGTGGTTTGTACTATAGTTCGGCGAGGAGGAATTTCCGGTCCGAGGATCGAGAGCGGTCGCCGACGACCATCGCCTTGCCTCAACCTGCGCCATCCCGGCTGCCCGCCTCGATCTCTCCATACGCCAGCATTTTCAGCCCTGAACTCGACTTGATTCTGGCCTGCTGCGGTGACGATTCGACGGCAGCCTTTCCGCGCGTATCCAACAAATTCTTCGGCACGGCGTGGATTGGGAGCGGCTGGTTCAGCTGGCGCAGCATCATGGACTGATGCCGCTGGTTTTTCGCCGGTTGTCCGCCGAAATGGATGCCAGTCACTCGCCCGGACTGGAAGCGCTTCGTCAGCAGGACAAAGCCAACGCGCACCGCGCTCTGTGGCTGACACTCGAGTTGCTCAACATTCATCGCCATCTGCAGACTCGTGGCCTGGAAGTGCTGCCTTACAAAGGGCCGGTGCTGGCGGAGACGCTGTACGGCAACGTCGCGATGCGCCAGTTTTCCGACCTCGATCTGCTGATCCGGTCCGGTGACCTGCCGGCGATCAAGGAGGCGCTGGCGGAACTGGGATACGAACCGGGTCTGCGACTGGAGCAAGGCGGCAGAGCGCGACTACCTGAAGTCCGGATACGAGTACACCTTCGACGGCGCTCGGGGACGCAATCTGCTGGAAATCAAGTGGCAGATTCTGCCGCGGTTTTACTCCGATCGGCTTCGACGTCAATGAGTTCTTCGAACGAGCGAGCGTGGTCACGATTGAGGGCCAGAGGTTGCGCACACTCTGCGATCAGGACCTGATGCTCGTGCTGTGTGTTCACGCCGCCAAACATGCGTGGAAGCAGATTTCCTGGTTGTGCGACATTGTCCAGCTGGCCCGGTCGCGGGCGCTCGATTGGGCGGCGCTGCAGGCCAAGGCCGAGAGCCTTGGAATCACGCGCATTGTGGCGGTGACATTTCTGCTGGCCCACAAACTGCTTGGAGCAGCAGTTGCCCGCGGAACTCGGGATAGAGAGAGATGAAAGGCGCGGAGATTCTGGCGCAGCGTATCGTGCGCCTGATCGTGGCGGAAGAAGAGTTCGATCCGGAATCGCTGGCCTACTTTCGCCTGATGATGGAATTGAGAGAGCGCAGGCGCGACCGGTTTTCTTTCTGGTGGCGGCTGTTAGTCTACTCCGGGCGCTGGAGAATGGTCGGCGGTGCGGTTGCCGGGGCCGCTGTTTCCGCTGTATCGCGTGGTGCGGGTTTTCCGGTTGGCCGGGAGGCTGGTGAGGGATTAGGGGTTAATGTGGGCGCGAGCGTCAGCGCTCGTGCGACGTCATCCCTGACGTCGCCGTCAGTGTGTGGGGCGGACACTCCTGTCCGCCGCCTTTGATTTCTTACTTTGACTGGCTCGACGCGCTGAGGGCGGGACGCCCTCAGGACAGCCGGCAGGATGCCGGCGCTACTCTTGGTTTGGGGCGCTCCACCCTTCGTTGACTTGCCGGTTTCCCGCACGTAGGATTCTCCACCAGATATCGGCGAAAACAACATGGGCCCAACATGATCCGCTAAACCATGATCGGACAGACCATCTCGCATTACCGCATCATCGGCAAGCTGGGCGGTGGTGGCATGGGCGTTGTCTACGAGGCCCAGGACGAAACGCTGGGCCGGCACGTCGCGTTGAAGTTTCTTCCCCCCGAACTCAGCTCGGATGCGTCTGCCCTGGAACGTTTTCAGCGCGAGGCCCGGGCGGCTTCTGCGCTCAACCACCCCAACATCTGCACCATCCACGAGATCGGCCAGCAGGACGGTCAATATTTTATCGTCATGGAATTGCTGGAAGGGATGACGCTGCGCGAGCGCATCCTGGGCAGGCCTCTTCCGACTGATCAGTTGCTGGAACTGGCGGTGGACATCGCCGGGGCGCTCGATGCGGCCCACGCCAAGGGCATCATTCATCGCGACATCAAACCGGCCAACATTTTTGTGACCAAGCTTGCCCACGCCAAGATCCTCGATTTCGGACTGGCGAAACTCTCTCCGGAACACTCCCCGCCGATCACGCCTCACGCATCAGCCGTAATGACCGAGGCGGCGCTGACCAGTCCGGGCGCGGCCGTAGGTACGGTTGCCTACATGTCGCCAGAGCAGGCCGCGGGCGAGGAACTGGACGCACGTACCGATCTCTTCTCCTTCGGCGCGGTGCTCTACGAGATGTCCACGGCGCGTCCGGCTTTTTCCGGGAACACTTCGGCGATGGTATTTGACGCCATCCTGCACAAGGCCCCGGTTTCTCCGGTGCGCCTGAATCCCGACGTGCCACCGGAACTGGAACGCATCGTAGGCAAGGCGCTCGAGAAAGACCGCAAGCTGCGTTACCAGACCGCCTCCGAAATGGTGGCCGACCTGAAGCGCCTGCGACGCGAGATTGATTCCGGACGCGTCAGTTCGTCCTCCGGTTTCAGTGCGGTTGCGACCCAGCCGGCATCATCGGTCTCTGCTGCGCCGGTAAGGCCCCGCTCCAGCCGCCAAGCTATACGCGATTGGCGCGGCCGCGGTCGTCCTCATCGCGATCCTCGCCTATTTATTCCGGCCCACTCTGCCGCCGCCCAGGATCACCGGATACACCCAGATCACCCACGATGGACTGCAAAAAGACTTTTTAGGGCAGGCCACGGACACGGTCCTGACGGACGGTCCTCGCCTTTTCCTCCAGGAAAACATCAATGAACGTTTCGTGATTGCCCAGGTTTCCGCCACCGGCGGGGAAACCGTACCGATCGCTACCCCATTTGCGAATGTAACGCCACTGAACCTCTCTCCGGACAAATCCGAACTCCTGGTCGGCAGCTTTACGGGTGCGGAGTTGGACCAGGGAATCTGGGCTTTGCCCGTGCTGGGAGGCTCGCCCCGTCGGGTGACCGATCTCCTGGGTTGGGACGCAACCTGGCTGCCCAACGGCGACTTCCTGATCGCCCGCAACAACGAGCTTCTCCAAGTCTCTCCGGGCGGCACGCGCAGGTTCGCAGCTCTGCCGGACTACGCGTACTGGTTCCGCTGGTCACCCGACGGGCAGGCCTTGCGCTTTACCGTGAGCGACTCGAAGGGGACCCAAGCAATCTGGGAAGTCTCCTCAAGTGGCGGCAACCCGCACCGCGTCTTTCCGGAGTTGACGGGAACTCTTCACCAGAAGGGAATCTGGACGCCGGACGGGAAATATTTTGTCTTTCAGGTTTTTCATCCGAATCGTATGGATCTGTGGGCGGTCCGGGAGAAGGGCGATTTGTTTCATAAGGTGGACCATCGTCCCGTTCGTTTGACCTCGGGGCCGATGAGCTTTAATGGCGCGCAGCCCAGTCCTGACGGCAAGAAAATCTACGCCGTTGGCTTGCAGCCTCGTGCCGAACTGGTTCGCTACGACGCCAAGTCCGGACAGTTCCTTCCTTACCTGGAGGGTGCCTCGATTACTGACGTTAGCTTTTCTCGCGATGGGCAGTGGATAGCCTATGTGACCTATCCTGACGGCATTTTATGGCGTAGCCGGGTTGACGGAACCCAGAAGCTGCAATTGATCTCTGCGGTTCCGACGTACGCAATGTTGCCACACTGGTCTCCGGACGGAAAACAAATCGCCTTTTCCGGTGGCGACCCCGGGCATCCTCCCCGCTTGTATGTGATCTCCGCGGATGGAGGCACGCCACGCGTCGTTCCAGCGGGAGAATTCCAAAACGTAAACCCGAGTTGGACGCCGGATGGCAATTCCCTCGTGTTCCTCGACACGAACGGTACCGGGCAGCCGGGCGTTCTAAAGATGGTCAACATAAACACTCGCCAAGTTACTGCTTTTACGGAGTCAAAGGATTTAGTGGCTCCGGGTACTTCTCCCGACGGCCGGTATCTGGCTGGTTCCAGCATTGACGGCAAAACTCTGTTTTTGTTCGACTTCAGCACCAGCAAGTGGTCGGAGCTTCTGAAGACGGACGTGGGCTGGACAAACTGGTCGATGGACGGCAAGTACATCTACTTCGATACCGGATTGGGTGAAAAGCCAGCCGTGTTTAGGGTTCGTGTTGCGGACCGCAAGGTTGAGCGCATTGCCGATCTGAAAGGATTTCGTCGAGTGGTCTTTGGATGGCTTCCGTGGAGCGGCGTCACCCCCGATGGTGAGCCGTTGCTATTGCGCGACGTCAGCTCGCAGGAGGTGTACGCGCTCGATTTTGAAGCTCCGTGAGGCGGCGTCGTCCAGCGTCATCCCTAAAGGAGTCTCAGTCCTGAAGCATCTTGTCATCCTGAGCGTAGAGACTGCTTCGCCGAGCGAAGCAGACTTGCAGTCGAAGGACCCCTATAAGCTTCGCGATGACGGGAGAGCAGTGGATTTCTTCGGACGGTTGCAGCTGAAAGTCCAGGACTTCCAGGTGCGGTTTCGGCTATAGGGGTCCTTCGACTTCGCGGAGAGTTCGCGAAGCGAACTCTCCACTCCGCTCAGGATGACAGCGTGTTCTTTCTTGCTCGATTCCTTCCCGCTCGTAGTCCGTGTACTACTGCATGTTTTGTCGCGCTCGTTGGAAAGCGTAGTCACTGATGTGGACCCAGCCCCGGAACGGGAGATTCACGTCAGCGATTGCAAGCAGTGCGAGCATGATCAATAGAGTGAAGGAAAATACTTGAATGGCGTGGAGCGCCGCGTTCTCCGAGCCAAACATGGAAGCCGAAAAGATTGTCACAACTGCTCCAGTGACGAGGACACACCAGAAAATGGCAGGGAGTTGGGACCTGCTCTGGATCAGCCGCGTCCGGCGATGCTCGGTAAGCGCGCTCAGTTCGGTCAGTGCATGGTCCTCAGCGAGGAATTCAGCCGGCGCCGCCGTTTTGACAGACATCAGGGTCTTCCACATCTCCTGGTTGATTTCATGACTTTCTTCCGGGACCTGGCCGTTGGCCATTTCTGGCCAGTCTCGTTCAATGACAGTCTGGGCATAGTTGCGGGTCTGGCTTTCGAGTAATGTGCGCTGTTGCTGCGGCAGACCCTCGGCAAGGCGATATAGATTCCTGAGAGCGTTGGCCTCAAGATCCACATTCAGATTCGCGGCGCCGAAGTCCGTCCAAACGGTGTAGAGCATGAAGCCCAGAATTACGGCGTAGGTGGTTCCGAGGATGCCGAGTTGCCATCCAATCAGATCGTTGTGTACGCGCCGTTTTTCCTTCGGCCAGAACCGGTTCAACGTCGCCACCAGCAGCAACGAGCCAGTGGTTGTGAGGACGAGGGTGAAGATGTCCTGGAGAAAGCTCAACATGTCTGCACCAACCTTCTTTGTCCAATACTGCGCTGCGGCTAACGGCCCACTTCATACTGTCTCATCTCTTCGCGTTCTTCGTTGCTCGATTCATTCCTGCTCGTAAGTCCTTGTTCCACGACGCGTTTGTATCCAGATTTATCCATGCTGGCGAGAGTGGCGGCGGAGATGCCGCCGGGCGTGGCAGCTTCATGGAGTAGATCGTCCAGCGAAATATTGGATTCGCGCCAGGCCAGAATGCCGTCGGCGAGGGCATGAGCGGCGGCGGTCATCGCTGTCTTGCGATCGAGGCCGAGTTTCACGGCGGCTCCGGCGAGCGCGGCCAGCGCGTGGTAGCCATGGCTGGAAGAGTAAGTGACGGTGAAGGCGTCGAACTTGCTCTCGGGGATTTCGAAAACTTGTCCCACGCGGGCGAAAAAGCTGCGCACTTCGCGACGGGATGCAGCCGGGAAACCGCGGTCGAAGGTCAGCGCAGTAAGACCGCGGCCGCTGCGAGCGACCGGGCTGGGCATGGCGCGTGCCCATCGCACTGGACGGCCCATCCATGCGCGCAGGTTTTTGAGCGGGATTCCGGCGGCCAGGCTGACGGCGATCGCCGGCCGTGCATGTCCGATCTGCTGCAACAATTCGCGGACTGAATCCGGCCGCACGGCGATGATCAGAAGATGGGCCTGTTCTACCGCGCGATGCAGGTCGGGTTCAACTTTCACTCCGTATTGGACTTTGAGCTGACGCAGTTTCCGGGGATGCCGATCGTGCACGACGATTGGCTGGTCGTAATTCGCCAGACGCAGGCCGGCCAGCAGTGCGCCGGTGATGCGTCCGCCACCGAGAAAGACGATGGCATCATTGCGTGCATTTTTCATGCAAGGGCTTTCATGCGAGATTCAGGCAGGCACTGTCTGCGGCTTCGATCAGCGTTGCGACATCTTTTTCGGTATGCGCGGTCGAGATGATCCAGTGCAGGCCGTTCGACGGCGTCATGTAGATGCCACGTTCGAGCAGACGATGAACGAAGCGGGAATAGAGCTTGAGTGTCCACGTAGGTGCAGTAGTCGCGGTAGTCGTGGATGGCGTCGCGTTCGGTAAAGTAAATCTGGAACATCGGGCCGAAGCCCTGCACGATGGCCTTTATCTTATGGCGGCGAAAGACCTCGCGCAGGCCTGAGATGGCGGCGTTGCCCACATTGTGCAGTTTCTGATACGTGCCGGCCGCTGCCAATAAATCCAAATTAGCGGCGATTACTTTCATGGTGAGCCGGTGTCCGTTAAATGTTCCGTAATGCAGCACCATGTGCTCGCTCCAGCGCATGCGGTCGAGAATGGACCGCGGTCCTGCCACCGCGCCCACGGGGAACCCTCCGCCCAGAGCTTTGCCGAAGGTGCTGATGTCGGGCGTGATGCCGTAGTACTCCTGACATCCGCCTGGAGCGTAGCGGAAGCCGGTGACGACTTCGTCCAGGATTAGCAGCGCACCGTGCTGTTGCGTGAGCGAGCGCAGCAGTTGGAGATATCCATCACGCGGCAGGATGCAGCCCATGTTGGCCATGATGGGTTCGGTGATGACGGCCGCCAGTTCACGGCCGTGCTGCTTCATGACGCGCTCGAGCGCAGCGGCGTCGTTCCAGGGCGCCAGTACCACGTCGTCGAAAGTCGAAGCTGGAATGCCTTCCGAGTCGGGCATGCGGGTTGGATTTTCCGGCGGCCCCAATTTCTCCGGCGCATGACTGTGCGCATTCAAAAGATAGGGGTCGTACCAGCCGTGGTAGTGGCCTTCGAATTTCAGGAACTTGGTGCGGCCGGTGTGCGCGCGGGCCAGGCGCAGGGCCAGCATGGTGGCTTCGCTGCCGGTGTTGGTGAAGCGCACGACTTCAGCGGAGGGGACCATGCGCGCAGAAACGCTCGGCTGCTTCTACTTCGGCGGAAGTTGCGGCCGCGAAGTGCGAACCTTGCGCCATGGTTTGCGAGACGACTTCAACCAGCTTGGGATGAGCGTGTCCCTGGATGAGCGCTCCGAACGACATCATGAAATCTATGTATTCGTTGCCGTCGGCGTCCCACACGCGCGTGCCCTGGCCGCGTTCGAGAAAAATCGGGCCGGGTGAGAAGACAGCCGCGCCGCGCGAAGGCGAGTTGACGCCTTCGACCAGCGATCGCTGGGAGCGCTCGAACCATTGCTGCGAGTTTTTGCGAGTTGCGGGCATTTCAAGGGCGGCCACGGATTTTCACGGATCTTCACGGATTAAGCAAAACAAAAAAAAGGGTTTGATCCGTGAAGATCCGTGAAATCCGTGGCTTGCTTTTAGTCTGCGGTGCCTCCGCCGTCTACCACCAGCGTTGCTCCGGTCATGAACGACGAATCATCCGATGCCAGAAATAGCGCGGCTTTCGCGATCTCGTCGGATGTGCCGATCCGTCCCAACGGGCGATTGCTGCAGCCGGCGAGATAGTCTTCCCATTTCTGGCCGCGCATGCGGGCGTCTTCGGGCAGCATGGGCGTGTCCACGTCGCCGGGGCAGATGCAGTTCACGCGAATTCCCTGGCGGCCGTGATCAATGGCCATGGCCTTGGTCAGCAGCACGACCCCGCCTTTCGAGGCGCAGTAGGCGATGGCAGCGTCGCCGCCCACGATTCCCCATCCCGAACTGTTGTTGATGATCACGCCGCTGCGCTGCGCGATCATAGTGGGCAGCGCGAACTTCGACATCAGGAACGTGCCTTTCAGGTTGATGTCAATTTGCAGGTCCCATTCCTCCTCGCTGCAATCGAGTGTGGTGTGAGGATAGAAAATGCCGGCGTTGTTGAAGAGAATGTCGAGACGTCCGAAGGCGGCGACGGTTTCTTCGACTGCGCGCTGGCATTCGGCGGCCTTGCGAACGTCGGTGCGGAGGAAGATGGCTTGACCGCCGGCTTCGAGAATCTGCGCGGTGACGGCATGGCCGCGCTGCTCGTGGCGGCCCGTGATCGCGACTTTGGCGCCTTCTTTGGCGAAGAGGATGGCAGTGGCTTCGCCGATGCCCGAGGTGCCTCCGGTGATGAGAGCGACTTTGTTTTCGAGACGCATATGCAAATCGTCACAGACTGCGTAGACCCGGACGCCCTCGTCCGGGTGGGCGAGCGGAGCTCGCCTGGGTTCACAATCGAGCAACCCCTGCGGAGCGTTGCTCCGCTGGGCGGACGAGGACATCTGCCCCTACGTGTGCAGTGGCGCTATCCTGATCCTGCCAGGCCGCCGCCGTCTACCACCAGCGCCGTTCCCGTGACGAACGATGACGCATCGCTGGCCAGATAGAGCGCGGCTTGCGCGATTTCTTCCGGCTTGCCGACCCGTCCTAACGGGCGCTTTGCGCCTTCCGCCAGAAACTTTTCGTTGGGCTCTCCCAATTGCTGGGCTTCATTGCGCAGCATGGCTGTGTCGGTGTCGCCGGGGCAGATGCAGTTTACTCGAATATGTCTGCGGCCCGTGATCGATGGCCATGGCCTTGGTCAGCAGGACCACCGCGCCTTTGGAGGCGCAGTACACCGCCGCTCTTGGGCCGCCGGCGAGACCCCAACCGGAGGCGGTGTTGATGATCGCAGCCTCCGCCGGCCGCTGCCATGATGGGAATGACCTGGCGGGACATCAGGAAAATGGATTTCACGTTCACTGCCATCACACGGTCCCAGTCCGCTTCGCTGAGTTCGACGACTGAGGCGCGGCGGATGATGCCGGCGTTGTTGAACAGTATGTGGATGGCGCCGAAATCGCGGACGGCGCGTTCAGTAACGCGCTGGCAATCGGCGGCGCGGGTGACGTCGCCGGGTTCAAAGATGGCGCGGCCGCCGTGCTTGGGTGATTTCGGTGGCGACGGCATTGCCGGCCGATTCGTTGATGTCCGTGAGAACAACCGAAGCGCCTTCGCGGGCGAAGAGGAGGGCCGTGGCGCGGCCGATGCCGGAGGCGGCGCCTGTGATAAGAGCGATTTTGCCGTCAGTTGATTTATCGGCATTTGAGTTTCAACGATTCGAAGCGAACGCAACGGTTTCGGCAAGGGCGGCTTTGGGAAGGGCACGACTTCAGCGTGCCGCACGATCGTTCGAGCGCCGCGGCTTCAGCCGCTGAGGTTCGCTTGCTCAGCCTGCGGCGGATTCAAAAGCGAACCTCAGGCGCTAAAGCGCGACAGCTCGCCGCCTGGTGGCACGACTAAAGTCGTGCCCTTCCCAAGACCTTGTGCCCCCGAGACCTCGGTTTCTGCAAGCATCGTATCGAGACTGTGGCCCTCTCAAGCGTGCGGATGTCATGCCCAGTTTTAGCGGCTGGCCAGGCCTCCGGCGGTTTCTGCGCCGTCCATCGTGTACACATGGCCGGTGACGAAGGCCGCGTCGTCCGATGCCAGGTACGCGAACAGGGCGGCGATCTCTTCCGGCTTGGCGTGGCGGCCCAGCGGAATTTTGCGATTTACCGCGTCCAGCATTTCGTCGGTGTATTCGGCGCGCTGCATGGGAGTGAGGACGTATCCCGGCGCGACCGCGCACACACGAACTTTGGGCGCGAGTTCGAGGGCCATGGACTTGGTCAGCTCGATGACTCCGGCTTTCGTGGCATTGTAGTCGGCATAAAAGGGATAGCCCATCACGCCGTTGGTGGACGCGGTCTGCAGAATCACGCCGCTGCCGCGCTCCCACATATGCCGGGCCGCGGTCTGCGCCATGTAAAAGACGCCGGTGAGGTTGACCGCGATGGTCTTGTCCCATTCCTCGGGAGTGATGTCGAGAAAGTTGTGGCGGATGCTGATGCCGGCGTTGTTGATCAGCACATCCACGCCGCCCATCAGGCGCACGGCCTCGGCAAAGGCGGCTTGCACTTGTTTCAGGTTGGAGACGTCGGCGTCCACCGTGCCGGCCAGTTTCGGGAGCTGCGATTGGATTTGCGCGCGGCCTTTGGCGTCGCGGTCGAGTACGACCACGGCTGCGCCTTCTTCCAGAAAGCGCGCTGCAGTTGCGGCGCCGATTCCGCTGGCGCCTCCGGTGATCAGGACGCGCTTGTCCTTCAGTCCTCGCATGGGTCTCCTAAGGTAATGTGGGCGCGGGCGTCCCGCCCGTGCGTCAGTTATCCGAGAAGATGGTAAATGATGAATGGCCCCAGCACGAGCGAGGACGCTCGTGCCTACATTTACAGCTTGCCGCCGAACAGGAAGACCAGTTCGATGACCAGGATGATGACCACCATGAGTTCGAGCACGAAGGCGCGGCTCTGGTTGAACTGGTCCACCATGAAGCGGTAAAGGTCCTCGGCGGTATGCAGCTTTCTGATTGACCAGGTCTTTGTAGTCGGGCACGCCGACCTTGGCGGCGGCCAGCTTGTACAGGCGGGCGGAAAACATGTCGCTGAGAAACTTGATGGCATTGTCGGCGCGCTCGGTCAGTTCGTTCACGTCGAGCAGGACGGTATGCAGCTTGGTTGCGGCCCGGGCCAGGCGCCAGCGGGCCAGCATTCCGGTGCCCTTGTCGAGGGCGGCGTACACAATTCCCAGTTCGCGAGTCAGCAGTTCGTCGTAATGACGGAATTCCAGCAACTGCGAGTTGGCGTACTCCAGCAGCTGGATGGCGGTCTCGGCGCCGGCCTCGCTGTCGTACAGAAACGCAGCGTTCCAGCCAATCACCGCCAGATCATTGGGATAGTAGGAAATGCGGGACTGCAGAATCTCGTTGCGCTCGCCTTCTGAAAGCTGGGCCGTCTCTCCGCGCACGATTTGCGCGATGCGTCCCCCCTGGGAGGTGCACAGGTCGGCAGGCGGAGGGCGAGCCCGCAATCTCCCTCACGTGGAAAATGAAGTAGTCCTCACTCAGCCACTCCGGATAGGGCTTGACCAGCGCCGGGGCGGCCCGCTCCAGTTTCTGGCGGACGATGCGGGTGGCGTGCTTCTCAAAGTCGACGTCCCAGACCCAGCGGCTGCCCATGCGGACCAGCGTGTCCCAGTCGCCGGAAAAAGGCAGCTCGAAGACCACGCTCAGTACGCCGTAGTCGTAATACTTGATCTGACCGTCAAGGCGCTCGCCGCTGTCCAGCACCAGGGGGTCGATGGGTTCGACGACCGGAGGGCGCTGGTAGCGGACGTATCCGGGAGCGGGATGCTTGAAGCTTGGGTGCTCTACCGTACGCGCGCCAAAGATCTGGCGCAGCTGGTCGAGCCGGATTTCTTCGCAAACGTCGAACTGGATAAGGACGAGGACGGACCCGCGCAGCGCCGGCTGAACCATCGGTTCCGGCCATGCGGTCGGTCTCGGGTGGGTTAAGAAGGATTTCGGAGTCTAGTGCCATAAAGCCTGCTTGCCGCCGGGGGATGAGAAGGCAGGAGTGTCCCAGCTAGGTGGTACTTACTATTGTCCCAGAATCTGGGTGGGTTGGGGAGAGGCCAGAAGGTAAACGCGTAAGTTGTTGATTATAAATGCCTTAATGTGGGCGCGAGCGCCCACGCTCGTGCGGCAGTGCCACTGGCCCGTACGAGAACGGCGAGGATGCGGAGAAGAGGGAGCACGAGCGGGGCGCTCGCGCCTACATTTCTTTTCAGCCACCAGAGGAGGGCGGCGCCGGCGGCGACGCCGGCGACTGCCAGGCCCTGCCCGCTTCATCGAGCGATCCAGTTCGGCCTGCCTTCTGCGGACGTGGGGCGTCTCGGGATAGGCTGCCGTCTTGCGCTGACTTCTCCCTTCAGCGCCGTGGCGATCACCTCTGCCAGGTGCAGGGAGTGGCGGTCGGTGCATTGGGAGATCTGTTCGCGGCAACTGAAGCCGTCGGCGATGATCAGGCTGTCGGCCGGGGCCTGGCGAACAGCCGGCAGAAGCTCCAGTTCGCCGATGGCCATCGAGACGTCGTACTTCTCTTCGTCGAAGCCGAACGAACCTGCCATTCCGCAACAGCCCGGCGCGGGAGCGCTCCAGTCGATGCCCATTTTCCGAAGGACGGACTCCTCATCGGTCATTTTCATCAGCGACTTGTGATGACAGTGGCCATGGATCAGGGCCTTGACCGGAAGCTTCGGAAGCTCGAAAGTCGGCGGCTTTCTTTTCCAGAAATTCGCTCAGCAGGAAGGTCTGCCGGGACAGCTTGTGCGCCCGTTCATCCTGTGGGAACAAGTTGAGCAACTCGTCGCGGAAGACGGCGGCGCAACTGGGCTCCAGAACGACGATCGGAATTCCGGCTTCGATTTCCGGGGCGAGGGTGTCCAAAACCTTGAGCAGCAGGCGCTTGGCGCGATCCAGCATGCCGAAATCGTAGAGCGGGCGTCCGCAGCAAAGAATGGACTTGGGAATCGGACACGCTGAAATCCGGCGGCTTCCAGAACTTCGACCGCAGCTTTGGCGGTATCGGGCAGGAAGTAGTTGTTGAACGTGTCCGGCCAGAGCATGACCAGCTGGCCGTCAGGATTGGCCGGCTCGTCTGCTTCTCAAACCAGGCGCGAAAAGTCTGGGGAGCGAAGGCCGGAACGCTGCGCTGGTGCGGCATCCCGGCGGCCAGCTTGGCGATGTCCCGCAGGAAAGGAAGCTGGGTGGTGAGGTTCACCAGCCCCGGCACCTTCGAGGCCAGCCGCGCCCAGAAGTCGATGTTGGCGAAAGCGTAGTCGCTGCGCGGACGCAGGCGTCCCTCGTGATAATGGGAAAGAAATTCGGCTTTGTAGGTGGCCAGGTCAACGCCCACCGGGCAGTCGGTCTTGCAGCCTTTGCAGGAGAGGCAGAGGTCGAGAGACTCCTTTACATTCTCGTCGCGCCAGCCGTCGCGGATCACGTCGCCCTGGGCCATCTCCCAGAGCAGGTGGGCGCGGCCGCGGGTGGAGTGCTCCTCTTCATGCGTCACCCGCCAGCTGGGGCACATGACGCCGCCTTCCTCGCGGCGGCATTTTCCTACGCCGACGCAGCGCAGCATGGCGTGGGTCATGCTGCCGTGGTCGTGGGGAAACTGGAAGTGGGTCTCGGGGTCCCACGGCTTGTAGTCGGCGCCCAGGCGCAAATTTTCGTCCATGCGATAGGGCTCGACCACTTTGCCGGGGTTCATCTTCCAGGCCGGGTCCCAGATGGCTTTGAACTCGCGGAAGGCCTGCAGCAATTCCGGCCCGAACATTCGCGGCAGCAGTTCGGCCCGGGCCTGGCCGTCGCCGTGCTCGCCGGAGAGCGATCCGCCGTAGCTGACCACCAGGTCCGCGGCGGCTTCCATGAAGTTCCGGAACTTGGCGATGCCCGCAGTCGATTGCAGATCGAAATTGATGCGGTTGTGCACACAGCCGTGGCCGAAGTGGCCGTAGAGCGTGCCGCGATAATTGAAGCCGTTCATCAACTTGCGCAGGTCGCGCAAGTACTTGCCCAGCTTTTCCGGAGCGACGGCCGAGTCTTCCCAGCCTTCCCAGCTCAAGTCTTCGCCAGGAACGTACGAAATCACACCGAGGCTGGACTCGCGCACTTCCCAGACCCGCTTGATCTGCTCGCGATTGGTGAACAGCCGCATGTTCGGCGGATTCGGGGTGCGGTTCAGGGCTTCCATCAGGCCGGAGGCTTGAGCTTCAGCAGCGGCGATCGTGTCGGCCCCGAATTCGGCCAGCAGCCAGCCGCCGCCTTCGGGCAACAGCGCCAGACCTTCCGAATTGATGCCTCGACGCCGCGTGTATTCAACCAGCATGTCGTCGACCCCTTCGAGGCCGATTGGCTTGTGGGCCATGACGTCGGGGACGTGGTCGGCGCACTGAAAGATGTCGGGATAGGCGATCAGCAGCAGGACCCGCGCCGGAGGGCTTTCCACCAGGCGGCAGGTGGCCTCGAGCACGGAGACGCAGGTGCCTTCGGACCCGACCAGGGCGCGGGCGACGTCGAAGCCATTTTCGGGCAGCAGGAAGTTGAGGTTGTAGCCTGAAACCCGGCGGGGAATATTGGGATAGCGCTGGCGGACGAGGTCGGCATACTGATCGCGCAGTTTTTTCAGGCCAGCATAGATTTCTCCGCGCCGTCCGCCTTCGCGGATGATCTGCTCCAGTTCCGCATCGCTGGTCTTGCCTACTTTCAGGCGAAGCCCGTCGTAGGTGAGGATGTCGAGTGCCTCGATGTTGTCGTCGGTCTTTCCCGCCATGACGGAATGCACGCCGCAGGAGTTGTTGCCGATCATGCCGCCGAGCGAGCAGCGGTCGTGCGTGGCCGGGTCGGGCGCGAAAGTCAGATGATGTTTCTCGGCGGCATTGCGCAGGTGGTCAAGAACGACACCGGGCTGCACCCGGGCGATGCGCTGCCCGGGATCGATCTCCACGATGTTATTCATGTAGCGGGTGAAATCGAGGATCAGGGCCACGTTGCAGCATTGACCGGCGAGTGAAGTTCCGGTGCCGCGGCAGAGGAGAGGAGCGCCGTACTCGCGCGCGAGAGAGACGGCGGCGATTACATCATCGGCGTCGCGGGGAAGAACTACGCCGATCGGGACCTGGCGATAGTTGGAGCCGTCGGTGGCGTAGAGAGCACGGCTGCTGGCATCGAAGCGGACGTCGCCGCGAATATTTTTGCGTAGGGCCTGTTCGAGAGCGGCCGCATCCACCACCGAGGTGCGGGCGGCGCTGGCGATTGCTACGTATTGGTCGGACATGATCCCCGGGGTCGTGTGGAGCGGGCGCCCTCGCCCGCCGCCTTGGAGTTTGATATTGCAGCACTCGTCTACGATGCAAACAAATTCAGAAGCAAAATCAAATTCAAAAGCGGCGGGCGGGGGCGCCCGCCCCACGCGACCTTTCCTTGAGTGGAAGGTTAGTTGCTATCGGAATCGCCGCCGACCATCTTGCCGGAGATTTTGGAGATGTGAATTCTGGTCCGGCCATTTTTCGGCTCGATGTTGATGGTGAGCATGTTTTTCTTGTCGGTGGAAATGATGGCGTAGTGGTCGCCGTCGAGGAGACCACGTTGGCGTTCGGAACCTTCGATTTGTAGAACTCGGCCACTGTGCTGACCGGATCGCTGGTCTCAAAATCCGCCGCGGCAGTGTGCATGTTGCCCATGGTCATGTCGGACGTAGTGCCTTTCACCACCTCAGCCCCGGGATAAAGATCGATGCCGAGATTGCGAGCCGCTTCGTCGGGATCCGTGGTGGTGTTCACCGTGCCGAAGGGTGTTTCCACGCGCACGTTTCCATTCTCGTTGTGAACCCGGCTGTGCTGGGCGATGCGGTAGCCGACGAAGGAAATGGCGCCGACTCCCAGAATGCCGAGACCTACAATCACTGCGACGACGATCAGAATGATCTTGAGAGCACCGCTGCTTTTCTGAGGAGTGCCGGGAACGGCCGCGGCGGGAGTGAATACGGGAGTTGCAGACGCCGCGACCGGCTGGGTCTTGCCGCATTTGTTGCAGAATCTTGCTCCGGCATCGAGGGTTGCGCCACAAGAATTGCAAAACGCCATCGCATCACCTCGCGCTTAAGTTTCCGTCCCAGACGGCGGAGTATATCGCAAGTTCACATCAGCAGGCGGGTGGTGTAGTCCGCCAGGCTCAATCCCAGCAGCAGCAAGAGAAAGAAGACGGCGGAAATCACCACGACTTTGACCAGCTTTTCGCTGGCGTATTTGACGTGCATGAAGATCAAGACAACCAGCAAGGCCTTGACGGTCGCGATGACCAGGGCCACGACGGTGTTGAGCGGACCGAGATCGACGAAGGCAATGCCGGCGGTCACGCCGGTCAGGACCAGCAGCGTCAGCCAGACGGCAATGTTGGTCTTCGCGGAAACGATGTGTTCGGACATAGGTCGCTCGTTTTTCCTTTGCGTCCTTTGCGGGATCCTTTGCGATCTTTGCGGTCAAGAGCTTTTTACCGCAAAGATCGCAAAGAAATCGCAAAGGACGCAAAGAAATCTATTTTTTCCGATCAATCAAATACAACAACGGAAACAGATAAATCCAAACAATATCCACAAAGTGCCAGTACAGGCCGGAATTTTCCAGCGGCGTGTGATAGTCCGGCGTGTACGCGCCCTTCCACGCGTGGTAGAGCAAATAAGCAAAGATCCCGACTCCGATGATCATGTGCAGCGCGTGCATGCCGGTCATGGCAAAGTACAGCGAGAAGAAAAGCTGCGCGTGATGCTGGTCCACCGGCTGGTCGGGATGACCGGGAATGCTGCCCTGGAAATTGAAAGTGGGGCCCGGGACGTGGTGCTCTTCGAACTTGCTGGTCCACTCGACCGCTTTGACTCCCAGAAAGGCCAATCCCAAAACCAGGGTGAGCGCCAGATAAACCACCTGTTGCTGACGCTTGCCGATCTGCGCGGCGCGAACGGCCATGACGACCGTCAAGCTGCTGCAGATGAGGACGGCGGTGTTTACCGTGCCCAGCGTGATGTCGAGCGAACTGCTGGCGGCGGCGAAGTCGGGGAAGTACCAGTAGCGATAGATGAGATAGGCGCAGAACATGCCGCCGAAAAACATGATTTCAGTCGCGAGAAACAGCCACATGCCGAGCGATGAAGCATCGCGCTGCTGCTCCATGTCGACGAAGTGGTGCTTGAGCGCCGGATTGTGATGTTCAACCGCGATCGGGCTATCCGCCACTGCGGGCCTCCTGCGGAGCGGGAATGTTCTCGTAGTCGTAAGCTTCCCAATCAACAACCGGGGGCGTATCGAAATTAAAAGTTGGGGGCGGAGAAGTCGTCATCCACTCCAGGCCGGAAGCTCCCCAGGGATTGTCCGGCGCAATTTTTCCGTAGCGCATCGACCACAGGAAATACACCATGGGCAAAAGATATCCGACCGCGAGAATCGTAGAGCCGGCAGTCGAAAGCACGTTCAGCACCTGGAATTCCGGCGGGTACTGCCAGTAGCGGCGCGGCATCCCCAGATAGCCGAGGATGAACTGGGGGAAGAACGTCAGGTTGAATCCAAGAAACACGATGACCGCGGCCAACCGGCCCAGGTATTCGGGATACATGCGTCCGGAAATTTTCGGCCACCAGAAATGCATGCCGCCCAGGTAACCCATGACCGCCCCGCCTACCATGATGTAGTGGAAGTGGGCCACCACGAAGTAAGTGTCGGTCACGTGCACGTCGATTCCGAGGGCCGCCAGAAACAGTCCGGTAAGGCCGCCCATCAGGAACAGTCCGATGAAACCGAAGGCGTACAGCATGGGTGTCGCAAATGTGATCGAGCCCTTGTACATGGTGGCGGTCCAGTTAAAGACCTTGATGGCCGAAGGGACGGCAACCAGGTAGCTGAGGGCAGAGAAAATCAGCGCCGCATAAAGCGAAATGCCGGCCACGAACATGTGGTGGGCCCACACCAGAAATCCGAAAACCGCGATGCTGATGCTGGAGAGGGCAACGAATTTGTAGCCGAAAATGCGCTTGCGCGCAGAAGCAAGGCACAATCTCGCTGATCACTCCCATCGAAGGCAGAATCATGATGTAGACCGCGGGATGGGAATAAAACCAGAACAGATGTTGAAACAGAAGCGGGTCGCCGCCGCGCGTCGGATCGAAGATCCCGAGGTGAAGAGCGCGTTCGAGAACCACCAGCACCAGCGTGACCGCGATCACCGGCGTCCCCAGCAACTGGATGATGCTGGTGGCGTAGTGCGCCCAGATGAACAGCGGCAGCCGGTTCCAGGTCATGCCCGGGGCGCGCATGCGGTGGATGGTGACCACAAAATTCAGTCCGGTCAGGATGGACGAGAATCCCGAGATGAAGATCGCCAGCCCGGCCTCAATGACTTTTGTGTTGCTGAACGCGGTGCTGAAGGGCGTGTAGAACGTCCAGCCCGTGTCCACGCCGCCGGTGAGCATGCAGTGCAGCATCAGAGCGCCGGCGATGATGTACAGATACCAGCTCAGAAGATTGATGCGCGGGAAGGCGAGGTCCTTGGCGCCGATCATCAACGGCACCAGGAAATTGCCCAGCACAGCGGGGATCGATGGAATCAGGAAGAAGAACACCATCACCTGGCCGTGCATGGTGAAGAGCTTGTTGTAGGTGTCGGCCTGCACCAGGTCGCCCGCCGGAGTCAGCAGTTCCAGCCGGATCAGCAGCGCGAAAAATCCTCCAATGAAAAAGAAGAAAGTGATGGACAGCAGGTAGAGCAGCGCAATGCGCTTGTGGTCAACCGTAAGCAGCCAGGACTTGATGCCATATTCCTGGTTGAGATAAGTCTCGCGTTCCGCGGTGATCGCTGCGGTAGCCATTGCTATTGCACCTTGGTTTCCTGCGGCTTCGCGCCCGACGGAACTACCGTCGGACCGCCCGCCGCTCCCGATGGACTCGGGTTCAATGATTTCACGTACGCCACCAGCGCGTTGAGTTGTTCTTCGCTGACCAGTCCCTGAAATACCGGCATGATGGGTTTGAATCCGCTGACGATTTTCGCGCCTGGCGTCAGAATGGATTCGCGAATGTAGTTTTCATCAGCCGTGACCACGCGTCCGTCTTCCAGTTGCACCGGCTTGCCGAAGAGTCCTTCCAGATTGGGGCCGCGGCCCTGGGTGTCCGAGCGGTGACAGGTGGAGCAACCCAGTTGCTGGAAAAGATTCTGGCCGTTCGACGCCATCGATCCCGAGGCGCCGCCGCCGCTGAGCCAGGCCTCGTACTGCGCCGGCTCAAGTACTACAACTTGCCCGATCATTCCGGAGTGTTGCGAGCCGCAATACTCGGCGCAGAACAGATGATAGATTCCCGCCTTGGTGGGACGAAACCAGGCCGTGGTGTAGCGGCCGGGCAGAACGTCCTGCTTGATGCGGAAGGCCGGAACATAAAAGCTGTGGATCACGTCCTGCGAGGTCAGGATCATCTTCACGTCGCGGCCCACGGGGACGTGCAGTTCGTTGATCTCGCGCTGGCCTTCTTCGTGCTGCAGCTTCCACATCCACTGCTTGGCTACGACGTAGACTTCGGTGGCGCCGCGCGGAGGCGTGCGCTCCTTGAAGAAAATCACCGCGCCCCACAAGAAGATGACGATAAAAATACCCAGCGGAATGATTGACCAGGTGATTTCGAGCGCGGTAGAGCCTTCAATCTGCTCCGCCGCGACTCCCCGGCGCCGGCGATAGCGGACGCGAACAGCACAATGGCCGCGAAGATGGCCACGCTCACCATCGTGGACAAAATGACGAGGAAGATGAAGAGCGTGTCTACGCTCCCGGCTGTCGTCGAGGCTCGTGCTGGCCAAAGTGGAAAATTATCGTACATAGGTCAGTCGTCAGTCTTCAGTCGTCGGTCGTCAGCCCTTCTCTTCGGTTGTGTGGGGCGGGCGCCCTCGCCCGCCGCTTTTGACTTATCTCGCAACATGCTCATTGTGTCCCGATCCAAAACGAATCAGCACAGTCATGAAAATTCCCAGCGCCAGTACCGTCGCCAGCGCCGAAAGCTGCAGCACACGCGAAATGATCGCTCCGTACTTGCCGGTCGTTCGGATCGTAGTGATAGCAGTACAGGAGCACCTGGTCCGCCAGCGTGCCGATCTTGTTTTCCGACGCCTGGATCAGTCCCAGGCGCAAATCCTTGGGCGCATACTCGACGCCGTAGTAGTACTGCGCGATCTTGCCCTCGGGAGTCAGCACCATGATGGCGGTGGCGTGCGCGAACTGGCCGGTCTTGGGATCGTACTGGTACTGAAAGCCGGCGGCTTTGGTCAGCGCATCAATCGATTCCTGCGGGCCGGTCAGAAAGTGCCAGCCGTCGGCGGCGCCGGGGCGTCCGTAGCGCTTCAGGAACTCGGCCTTTTTCTTTGTGGCCATGTCCGGCGTTTCGTTGGGATCGAAGCTTACGGTCAGGACGTCGAATTCTTTTCCGACATCGAATTTCAGGACTCGTAAGCGAACTTTCGAGGCCGCTCAGCACTTCGCCGCACAGCATCGGGCAGTTGTAATAGACCAGGTTGAGAATCATCGGCTTCTTGCCGAAGTAATCTCCCAGGCGGACTGGCTTGCCGGTCTCGTCGCGGAAGTTGAGGTCGGGAGGAATCTGTTCGTCCAGGTGCTGCTCGATGCCGACATTCTTCAAGCCTGGCGGGCGCACGTTCGCGGGCGGCGACATCATGCCCTTGGTCATGCCCTGACCGAAGGCCGACGCGGACAGTAAGAGCACGGCGACGAGGGTCAGCAATTCGTTTCGAGTTGTTAGTTCTGTGCAGACACTGCAAATATTCTCCAGAATCTGCCTAGCAATCCCGGGTGGAGCAGGCCTTTAGGCCTGCATTAAAATCCCACGCCTGACGGGCTTCAGCCCCTAGGTACCTCAGCGGCTAAAGCCGCCTTTGTCCGCTCGTGAATGCAGCGCTAAAGCGCTGCTCCACCCAAAATCCCCGGCGGCTAAAGCCGCTCAAATCCAGGTCTCTTTCGGCACGACTGAAGTCGTGCCCTTCCCAACTCTCTAATTCGCCACGGCTAAAATATCGCCCTTCCCGATTTCCTCACCCGGCACGACTAAAGTCGCGCCCTCCCGCTTCTCATTTACTTCTTCTTCGCGGGCTTGCTGCTTGTATCTGACTTCCGCGCTGCTTCTTTCGCCGTGTTCACATCCGATGGCGGAGTCACGCCGGCTTGCGGCCGGGTGGGTAGTCCGCGCTGGGCCAGCAAGGCCATTGCACGGTCAATGGGAATTCGCGCGACCCCGGCCTGCTGGTCGACCCATCCATAGCTGTTCAGCGTCTGCTCTTCCTGCATACGGAAATCGTTGATCTCGGTTGTTTCGTCGCTTTCCAGGCGCGGCTGAGGAAATTTCTTGATGTCGCCCGGCTCAACAATTCGAGTGTCGGCGCGGTGGTCTGCTGTACCAGCGGACTTTGTGCCGGCTGATGGTGGTTCTCGTAGCGATCGAGTAGCTGTACAGTCCCTTCAGCACGAGCGCGACCAGCACGCAACCGATGATCAGCGCGAGCAGGAAGATGAGGATCGGTTTGGCGCCAAGGTCCTCGCGCTCAAAATCCATCTCCTCGTTCTGCCCGTCGATGTGAAGGTCGTCAGTCATTTTTTAGACTCGCCCGCTTACTCGTGCGCCGCTTCCAGAACCTCTACCGCATAAACGTCATAGGCCGGGACCAGCGGCATCGAACTCAGATTGCGGAAGAAGTACGCCAGCCACAGGCCGCCCATCGCAATCGGGACCACCACGTCCAGCCAGGTAAGGTGGAAGGTCAAGGAAAAGTTGGGCTCGATCACCCAGAACAGGTCAACCAGTCGCATCACCATAATCCACGCCGCCAGCCAGACCAGGCGCGTGATGTCCCGTTTGAAGGGACGCGAAATCAACATCACGAACGGTATCGCGAAATGGAACAGAACCAGGAACAGGCCAACGTATCCCCAGCCGCCGTTCAGTCGTCGCATGTACCAGGTAATTTCTTCGGGCAGGTTCCCCGCCCAGATGATCAGCCACTGCGAAAACGAGAAGTAGGCCCACACCATGATGAAGGCCAGCATGAATTTTCCGTGATCGTGCACCTGCTCCGGCTTCAGCAGCTCCGACATGGGCTTGTAGTTGAACAGGATTCGCTCCACCACGACGGCGAAGCACAGCGCCGAGAGCACCTGTCCGATCAGGAACGACAGGCCGAAGATGGTGGAAATCCAGCTGGGATCGATCGACATGATCCAATCAATGACCGCGAAGGTGATGGTGAAGCCGTAGAGGATCAGCCCCGGCCCACTGAGCGCCTTGAAGCGCGCACTGTTGTCGCGCATGGGGGGATGGTCCTGCTCCGCCGACCACTTGGTCAGGAAATATGACAATGCCCACCAGATGGCGAAATAAATTGCGGCGCGAATGATAAATCCATTCACCGTGAGATAAGTCTTGGTGATCTCTTCCAGATGCTCGCGCAGATGCTTGTCCGCGATAGCATCCAGCGGCCGGGCCCAGATGTACAGCCTGCGAATTCCAAACAGCAGCGGGATGAACAGCGCCGCCATCAGCGGCACACAGCGCATGGCCGCTCCCAGAATTCTGCGGATGACCATTCCCCATGCGCCTTTGGTCAGATGGCGGAGCATGAGAATCGCCATCGATCCCAGGGTGACGCCCAGCCAGGCCATGAAGGCCAGCAGGTAAGCGCGGAAAAATTCCTCCGGACGAAGCCATGCGCCCAGGGCGGCGATCACACTGAAAACCAGGCCGATGATCAACGACCGCTGCTGGATGGTTTTCACCACCGGCGGCGTCATCAGGTCCTGGGGGCGCATGGAAACCGTGCTCATTTCGGCTCCTCTTGCGCAGAATGCGGTGTGCGGGCTTGGTTTCGATGACCGGCAATGTTGCGCCCGAACCCAGTTCTCCGAAGTGCGGCGGATCGGAGGGGACTTTCTGTCCCGCGGGAACGTCGGCGGCGGTGGCTGCCTGGCTCAACTGCAGAGCGCGGATGTAAGCCACAATCGCCCAGCGATCCTGCGGCGTGGTTTGCGATGAGTAGTCGGGCATGGAGCCGAAGCCGTTGGTGATCACGTCGAAGAAATATCCCAGGGGCGCCTTGCGCAGACGCTCGATGTGATAAGAGGGCGGCTTGCGCGGAAAACCACGCGCGGGAATCACGCCGTTGCCATCGCCGATGCGGGAGTGGCAGGGAGCGCAGTAAATGTCGTAGCGCTGCTGTCCGCGGGCCAGAAGTTCCGCGGTGACCGGGAACGGCATGTAGTCTCCGGGATTTTCGCCAAGCTTTCCGGTGTAGAGATAGGTGTCTTCGTGCAACTGGCCGCGTGCGATGGTGCCTTCGACTGGCGGCCGCGCAGAGCGCAGGTCGGTGTAGAAATCGCTGCGAGCGAAAGGCTTGAAGCGCGGCTGGTCGTGCATGTCCTGACGGCACCCGGCCAGGATGAAGCAGGAGCAACAATGTGGGCGCGAGCGCCCTCGCTCGTGCGGGGGCCATCACAAGCCACGTGGGGACAACTGCTTTGGTTGTGTGGTCGCAGGCGACTCGCCCGCGAGGCATCAGATCAAAAGCCGCGGGTGAGTCGCCCGCGACCACACGAACTACATCAAATTGGGGATGCCTCTTAATCGGGCACCTCCGAGATGGAGCGTGGCGCCAGGCTCTGCAGGAAACCGCGGACTTCGGTCGGCTTGTACTTGGGATCGGAGGAGAACACGATCAGGAAAAATCTGTCTTTGCTGGCGAATGCGAAACGGGGCGAATTGAAAACCGGGTGATAGGGCATGGGCAGGCCATTCAGCGCCAGCATGCCGAACACGGCCGAGATTCCGGCGAACAGAATCGTCATCTCAAACGTCACGATGATGAACGACGGCCACGAGTGATACGGCTTGCCGCCCACATTCACCGGGTAGCTGACGACCGAAATCCAGTACTGCATGAGGTAGCCGGTCAGGCCGCCGATGATCCCGCCGATCAGCACCACCAGCGGAACTTCGTCGTGATGGAATCCGATCGCCTCCGCCAGTCCTTCAATGGGGAAGGGGCTGTAGGCGTCGATCTTTTTGTAGCCAGCCTCGCGGGTGCGGTTGGCCGCAGCCAGCAGGGTGTGGACGGAATCGAATTCCGCCATGATGCCGTAGGTCTCGGTGCGCTTCATTCCTTGACCTCCGCTTCGGGCAGCAGAGTGCGCATTTCAAAGATCGAAATCATGGGCAGCAGGCGCACGAACAGGAACATGGCCGACAGGAACAGGCCGATGGTCCCGATGTAGGTCATCCAGTCCCAGCGCGTGGGATAGTACATGCCCCACGACGACGTGAGGAAATCGCGGTGCAGGCTGACCACCACGATGATGAAGCGCTCCAGCCACATGCCCACCAGAACGACGAACGAAATCAGGAACAACCAGACCGGGCTGCTGCGCAGCTTGGGAATCCAGAGCACCTGGGGAATCACGATGTTGCAGACCAGCAGCATGTAATAGAAAAACGAGTAGGGCCCGTGCAGACGGTTCCACAGCAGGAAGGCGTCGTAGCGGTTGCCGCCATACCATCCCATGAAAGCTTCGACCACGTAGCCATAGGCCACGATCAAGCCGGTGGCCAGCATCACTTTCGCCGCGTTCTGCAGGTGGAGTTCGGTGATGAAGTCTTCCAGGTTGTAAATCTTGCGAATGGGGATGGCCAGCATCAGCACCATGGCAAAGCCGGAGTAGATCGCGCCCGCGACGAAGTATGGCGGGAAGATCGTGGTGTGCCAGCCGGGGACGATGCCCACGGCAAAATCGAAACTGACCACCGTGTGGACGGAGAGCACCAGCGGCGTGGCCAGTCCGGCGAGAAGCAGATACATGGTCTCGTAGCGATGCCAGTGGCGCGCCGAACCGCGCCAGCCCATGGCCAGCATGCCGTAGATGATCTTCTTCCAGCGCTCTTCCGAGCGGTCGCGCAAGGTGGCGAGATCGGGAACCAGTCCGATGAACCAGAACAGCGCCGAGATGGTGGCGTAAGTCGAGACCGCGAACACGTCCCAGACCAGCGGGCTGCGGAATTGCGGCCACACCCGCATGGTGTTGGGATAGGGAAACAGCCAGTAGGCGAGCCACGGGCGTCCGACGTGGATCAGCGGGAAAATACCGGCGCTGGCCACGGCAAACAGCGTCATGGCCTCGGCAAAACGGTTGATAGAGTTGCGCCACGACTGCCGCAGCAGAAGAAGGATGGCGGAAATCAGCGTGCCGGCGTGCCCGATTCCGATCCACCACACGAAGTTGACGATGGCGAATCCCCAACCGATGGGAATGGTGACGCCCCAGATGCCAACGCCTTTAACGAACAGGTAGGAGATGGCGAACAGCAGCATCATCAGGAGAATGAACGCGATCCCGAAACCGATGAACCAACCGTCGGAAGTAGGACGAGTCAGCACGATCGAGCTGATCTTGTCCGTGACCGAGCCCAGGGTGTAGCCGGGTTCGATGACCGGTGCGCGCTCGTCTTTGATGGGTTCGTCCATATTCATTTCGAGAACGGTCTAGCTGTGCTCGCCTTCCAATTCCGGATTCGGGTTGCGAATGTCGGCCAGGTACGTGGTCCGGGGACGCGTGTTCAGGTCGCCCAGCAGACTGTAATTCCGCGGCTGCGCCTTCAATTTTGAAACCCGGCTGTTGGGATCGTTGATGTTGCCGAAAACAATGGCGTCCGCCGGGCACGACTGCTGGCAGGCGGTCTGCAATTCGCCATCCTGAATCTTGCGGTCTTCGCGCTCGGAATCAATCCGGTGCTGGTTGATGCGCTGCACGCAGTAGGTGCACTTTTCCATGACGCCGCGGCTGCGCACGGTCACGTCCGGATTGCGCATCATCTTGTACTGCGAAGTTTCCCAGTCCTGGAACAGCAGGAAGTTGAAGCGCCGCACTTTGTAGGGACAGTTGTCGGAGCAGTAGCGCGTGCCCACGCAGCGGTTGTACACCATGTCGTTCAGGCCTTCGCTGCTGTGCACCGTCGCGCCCACCGGGCAGACCACTTCGCAGGGAGCGTTCTCGCACTGCTGGCAGGGCACCGGCTGGAAGTAGGCCTGGGGATTGGCGCGGTCACCCTGGAAATAAGTATCCACGCGCAGCCAGTGCATGTGCCGCCCGAGAACAGTCTGCTCCTTGCCGACGACGGGGATATTGTTCTCCGACTGGCAGGCGACGATGCAGTTGTTGCAGCCCACGCAGGCAGTTCATGTCAACCGTCATGCCCCAGGCGTAAGGCTCGGCCGCATACGGATAGGGCTTGTACAAAGTCAGTTCCTTCGGCGGCTCTTCTTCGCGCGCGAACTCTGGTTCCTTGCGGTACTCCTCGATATCCGCGTGACGCACCAGGGGACGGGTGCCGGTGGGCGTCTCCATGGTCTGGTAGCCCTGGGTGGAAGCCAGCTTGTAAGTGCCTCCGGTTTTGCGAATCGCAACCCCGCTGGTGAACCAGGGCGTGGCGCTGGTGCGGAGCGGATACATATCGAAACCGGCGCCGGTCCCGACGCGCCCGGCGCGACGCCGACCGTAACCCAAAAACACGGTGACGGAATTGTCGGGATGGCCGACCTGGATCCAGACCGGGGCGGTCACCTTCTTGCCGTTGAGTTCGAGTTCGACCAGGTCTTCGGTTTTGATCCCCATGCGCTCGGCCATGGCCGGGCCCATCAGCACCGGATTGTCCCAGGTGAGCTTGTTCATCGGCTTGGGCAGTTCCTGCAGCCAGCCGTTGTTGGAGAATTGTCCGTCGTAGACGGAGGGATCGCGGCGGAAGTTGATCTCGATGGCCTTTGGGTCGCCAGCGAGCCGGTCGTGAGCACGGCGATAGCTCGGCGGCTCTTGGTTCGCTGACCTGCTTTCGGCGCGAACGTCGTGCCTTCAACCCAGCCATCGTGCAGCGATTTCCGCCAGAAGGTGTCAAAGTCGGCGCCGGAGTGCTGCTTCTTCCAGTAGGCCTGCACGATTTCGTGTCCGCCGGTATCGGATTGTCCGGAGAGCATGGACACCAGTTCACACGCGCTCTTGCCGTTGTAGAGCGGCGCGATCAGCGGCTGCACGATGCTCACCGTGCCGTCATAGGCGCGGGCAGTCGCCCCAGGCTTCGAGATAGTGGGCTTCGTTCACGTGCCACTGGCAGAGTTCGGCGGTTTCGTTCTGGTAGAGCCCGAGATGCACACGGAACGGGAACGCTTGGACTCTTGAGCGCGTCGGCGAAGCCAACGTCGGCGGGCGCATCGTAGGCGGGATTGCCGCCCATGATGACCAATACGTCCACCTTGGCGGCCGCGCATGTCGGCGACCAGATCTTTCAGCGACTCGGTCTTGGTTGACCGGGTTGGCGTTTACCGGATCGGTGTAGAAAACTGTCTTGCCGACGTTGCCGAGCTTTTGATTGATTGCGTGAGCCAGCGCGTGAACCACCGGAGGCTGATGATCACCTGCGATCACCACGCTTGATCCGCGATGGCTCTTCAGATCTTTTGCCACCGCTTCCAAGAACTTCTGCTGTTCTGCGCCGATCGCAGCTCTTATCAGCGGCGCCGCCGAGCATCACGTCGAACCGACCGCGCGAACTGACTCGACGTCAACGGCCCGCATCGGCAGCCGATGGTCCGCCCTCGCGCCCGTCGAACTCGGCGTGCTCTCGACTACATACAGCCGGTTCATCTCGCCCGCATCGGGATTGCGGTGCTTGGCGAAATCTCGCGCGTAACGGGTGAAGCCGGGGAATCCCGCGTAGAGGAAGTCGGCGTCGAGCGAGAGAATGACGTCCGCATTCTCCAGCTTGTATTGCGTTTCGACCGGCTGCCCGAATGCCAGCTTCGCGCCTTCGAGCACATTGTCGCGGTTGACCGGTTCGTACACATGCCACTTGGCTTGCGGATAAGTCTTGAGAAACGATTGCAACTGGTCGGCCAGCGTGGGCGAGGAAATGGTCGGCGTCAGGATGCGGATGCCCGCACCCTGCAGGCTTTTCTGGATACTCAGCGGGGAACGCATGGCCTCGACCAGCGATCCCCAGGAGCGA
Organism: Terriglobia bacterium; assembly: GCA_963812835.1. Taxonomy (GTDB): domain Bacteria; phylum Acidobacteriota; class Terriglobia; order Terriglobales; family Acidobacteriaceae; genus JAIQFF01. The sequence goes on along the minus strand of CAWEWN010000002.1, from coordinate 267,645 downwards.
ATGTCGCCCAGGTAAGTCACGGTCTGCGAACGGTCGGGATCGTACATCCCCAGGATCGAGGCCTGGGAGAAAATGTCGGTGCCGCCGAGACTCGCCGGATGCTTGTCGTTTCCCTCAATCTTGGTAGGACGAAACATCTGGCTCTCGACCAGGACCGGGCTGGCGTATCCGCCCAGGGTGAAGGCGGTGGCGAAAAACAATGGCCGCCCGGGAACTACCTCTTCGGGCTGCTTCACGTACGGGACAATCGGCTCGAGCGGTTGCTTGGTGCAGGCGGTCATGCCCGCCATGGCCAGCGATGCGCCCATCAGCTTGAGGAAGCCGCGGCGCGAAACCGCATCCAGCCACTCCGATGCGCCCTTGGGGAATTCCCGGTGCAGCATCTCCTGGAAGTCGGGGCTGCCGGCCAGTTCCTCGAGGCTGCGCCAGTATTCCGGACCATTGGTCTCGGCTAACTTGGCGCGGGCCGCGTCCAGATCGAGTGTGCCCTTCTTGCTGGGGCAGACGTCCTCGCGGTGCGGCTTGGTTTTTGTCTTCCATGTTCATGCCGTTCAAAAAGCACCTTCAATCAGCCTGAGCCGGGTAGTCGGGTGGAGCAGGCCTTCAGGCCTGCATTTACTCCCGACCACCTGATGGGCTTTAGCCCCCGAGGTACGTACCTCAGCGGCTGAAGCCGCACAACAGTAGATCCTTTAATGCAGCGCTAAAGCGCTGCTCCACCCAAAATCAGAACCCACAAAATCAAAATCCAAGCTCAACCCAAAATCGAAGGCAAACCCAAATCCCACTACCCGCAGCGCCCTACCGGTGACACGTCGAACAGCTGGTGATGTCCGTTACCGAGCGCAACTTGTACTTCTTCACCAAATCCGTGCCCAGTGAAATCTGATCAATATATTCCTTGCCATCGAACTCGACCGGCTTGCCGCTGGTCGGCTGCTCATAACGCATATTGAAAACCTGGTCGCGCGGCCGCAGATTCTTTTCCGGCGCCCGATGACACTCCAGGCACCACTCCATCTGCAACGAAGCCTGGTTATACATCAACGGCATGCGGTCCACCGGGCCGTGGCAGGTGTTGCAGCCTACACCTTTATTGATATGAATGCTGTGATTGAAATAAGCGAAGTCGGGCAGATCATTGACCCGGGTCCAGACCAGCGACTTGCCGCTCTTGAAGCTTTCGCGCACTGGTTCCAGCAAGGCCGCGTTGGTCCAAATCTGCGAATGGCAGTTCATGCAAGTCTTGGTCGGAGGAATTCCGGCGAAGCTCGAGGTTTCGACCGAGGTGTGGCAGTAACGGCAATCGATGCCAAGCCCCGCAACATGGTGCTGGTGACTGAAAGGCACAGGTTGCGGCCGCCGCACTCCGGCGTAGGTCACGTAGGGCGACCGCTGGATCTCCGCCGCAGCCCAGAACAACACAGCGACGACGAAGACGGCGCCATAGATCGTGGCCCGCGAGAGTGTATTCGTGCTGCGGTGAAAAATCTGCATCGAATGGGAACGGTCCGTACCGCGGATGCCGTGTGCAAGGCATCCGGCTCGTGCAGCGTTGTGCTATGCGGCGATAAGCCGCAAACCTAGGGGGCAATAAAACTCGTGATTATAGCAGCAAGAGATTGTTGAAACATCGCGGCCGCTCCAGGGAATAAACAAATGTTACAGCCCGGTTAAAAAAATCACTGATTTAGTGCGCCACCGTACAGCGTTTCGGGGTTCCTACTTGAGGTTCATCACCAGCAGCTTGGGTTCGGTCATTTCTTCGATGGCGTAGCGCAATCCTTCGCGGCCCAATCCTGAATCTTTGACGCCACCGTAGGGCATGTGATCGATGCGGAACGCCGGCACATCGCCCGCGATCAGCCCGCCCACTTCCAATTCTTCGTAGGCATTGAAGATCAGCTTGGCGTCGCGGGTGAAGAGTCCCGCCTGCAATCCGTAGGGCGAATTGTTGATTTGCTTCAGGGCCTGGTTGAAATCATCGTACGGTTCAACCGTGACGACCGGGGCAAATATTTCCTGGCAGTTCACTTTCATCTCCGGTCGCGTGCCCGTAAGCACGGTGGGTTCAAGCACCGGCCCTCGGCGCTGTCCGCCGCAGAGCAGCCGGGCACCGGCGCGTACAGCTTCCTGGATCCAGTCACTGGCGCGCACCGCATCGCTTTCGCGGATCAGCGGGCCCAGATCGCTGGACTCGTCGAGCGGGTCTCCGGTCTTTAATTTCTTTACCCCTTCGAGCAAGAAGTCGGTGAACTTGGCAAAGGCGCTGCGTTCCACCAGGATGCGTTGCACCGAAATGCAGGTCTGACCGGCGTAGGAGAAGCCTCCCACCACACAACGGTCAGCGGCGTAAGCCAGATCGGCGTCGCTATGAACGATCACACCGGCATTGCCGCCGAGTTCGAGGACAACTTTCTTCTTCCCGCAATTTTTCTTGATCTGCCAGCCCACGGCGGCACTGCCCGTGAAACTGATCAGCTTGATGCGTTCGTCGGTCACCAGCAGTCCGGCGTCTTCATTTGAAAGCGGAAGCACGTTCAGCCCGCCATCCGGCCAGCCCGCCTGCTGCACCGCCTCCGCCAGCAGCAGAGCAGTCAGCGGCGTCTGAGGCGCGGGTTTGAGCACGAGCGGACACCCGGCAGCGATGGCGGGCGCGACCTTATGGGCCACCAGATTCAGAGGGAAATTGAACGGAGTGATTCCGGCGATCGGCCCTAGCGGGAAGCGGCGCACGATTCCCCAGCGTCCGGCCGTAAATTCCTGCCAGTCAAGAGGCAGGTACTCGCCGTAAATCCGGGTACTCTCCTCGGCGGCTACGTTGAAGGTAAAGATGGCGCGCTCGACTTCGGTCCGTGCAGCCTTGATCGGCTTTCCCGCTTCCTGCGCCATGGTGCGGGCAAATTCCTGTTTGCGCTCCGTGATGTTTTCCGAAACCCGGCGCAGCACGCGCTGGCGCTCGAAAGCCGGAAGCCGCCGAGTGGTGCCGAATGCTTTTACCGCAGCCGCAATGGCGGCCTCGGCGTGTTCCCGCCGGCCCTGGAAGACAGTTGCGATCACCGCGCCGTCATAGGGAGCGCGGACCTCGACCGGGTCGCCTTCCTCGATCCACTTGCCATCAACAAAAAAACCTTGGGTGCTGACCGGAGTCGCAGTCATGTGGGCCATGGCGCTATCTTAGACCTCCACGGGGAGTGGAACGGCAATTATAGGCCTTTTGGGAAGGGTCAATTGTCATGCTGATTTGCCATAAGGTCAGCTTGAACTTCAACCGCTGTCATCCTGAGGAAGCGGAGGCCTTCGCTGCGCGAAGGGCTCCCGACGAAGGACCTATGCAGTGACTGGGCGAATGCAGCGCCAAGACCTGTGATTTACTCTCAAGCTGGATTTGAGCCGGGAATGCGTGTGGGGTAGCGCGGAATGCACAGGTCCTTCCCTTGCTTTCGTCCCGCTGCGCGGGACGAAAGACTGCGCTCAGGATGACAACAAAAGTTCAACACCACAGTCGAGCTGCGCTCGACCGGACAGCCGAGGGCGGCTGTCCTCACGTGGCTCGTGGTGACGCATTGGACGATAATGGTGTTCCAGCCATGAACGAAAGCTTGCTGCTCGATTCTTGAAACCAGCGAATTGTTGCGCCGAGGCTCAGTCTCGCCAGTCGAGCTGACAACCGACTGTCTGGCCCGCATCGAAAAGCTGAACCCGAAGCTGAACGCGTTCATTACTGTAACAGCGGACTCCGCCCTGGCGGCGGCTCGCCAGGCGGAAGCCGAGATCCGGCGCGGCGATTGGCGCGGGCCGCTGCACGGCATCCCGCTTGCCCTGAAAGATTTGATCGACACTGCTGGGGTTCGGACTACCGCCGCCAGTCTGCTATTCAAAGATCGGGTCCCCACCGAAGACGCTGAAGTCGTTCGCCGCCTGAAGGCTGCCGGCGCGGTGCTTTTGGGCAAACAGAATTTACACGAGTTTGCCTATGGCGGCAGTTCGATGGTCAGCGCATTTGGCGAGGTGCGGAATGTGTGGAACCAGGAGCACATCGCCGGCGGCTCTTCGGGAGGCTCGGCGACTTCTGTCGCCGCCGGCCTGGGTTATGGCGCCATCGGCACTGACACCGCCGGCTCGATCCGGGAACCAAGTGCGCTGTGTGGCGTGGTCGGCCTGAAACCAACCTTTGGACGAGTCAGCGCCCGGGGCGTGATTCCGCTTTCGCTCTCTCTCGACCACGTGGGGCCGATCGGGCGCACGGTGGCAGACGTGGCAGTGATCCTCGCAGCCATCGCCGGTTACGACTCCGGCGGACAAAGCCAGTGTGGATGCTCCGGTCGACGACTATGTGGTGAGCCATTGGCAGAAAGTTTCAGACGCTTCGAGTTGGCCTGCCGAAGAAATTCTTTTTCGAAGACCTCGACGCGGAAGTGGCCTCCGCGATCAATCACGCGGTTTCAGGTCTGGCCGCGCTGGGCGCTGAGATCCGCGATATTGAAATACCGGTCCCGACTGACCGGACGCTGCAAAGCGCCGAGGCTTACGCCTTTCATGCGGAGTTCGTCACTCGCAATCCGGAACTCTATCAGCCGGAAACGCTGCGCCGGATTCGCACCGGCCAGAATGTCAGCCCCGAGGCCCTGCTCGAATCCCGCCGCGAACTGGAACGGGCGCGCCACGACATCGTATCGGTCTTTGCGGATGTGGATGTGCTGGTCACGCCGACCACGCCGATTGCAGCGCCGACGATTGCAGAGCTGAAACAGAATCCCGACCTTTTGCGTCCGCGGGAACTCCTGTTGCTGCGAAACACTCGCCCGGTCAACGTTTGGGGACTGCCGGCGATTTCTGTTCCCTGCGGATTTACGGAAGCAGGATTGCCGATCGGTCTGCAGATCATTGGTCCGCCCTGGGGAGAATCGGCGATCTTACGGGTAGCCCACGCCTATGAACAGGCGACAGCGTGGCACAAGCGTGAGCCCGTGTCATCCTGAGCGGAGAATTCGATTTCCTTTTTTACAAACCAGTTTCTAGTTTCAAGTTCTCCGTTCCCAGTTAGTTTCCTGCCAGTGCCTTGTCCATGAATCCGGCTTCGTCGCTCTTCATTTTCTTGAGGCCATCGACAGGCAGATAGATCATGTGACCTGCGCCATAGGTGGCGATCGAAATATTCTTGCGATACTGCGGGCCGAGGTTCAGGTGATCGATGGTGTAGTCGGCGGCGTAAAATGGAGTCGCCAGGTCGTAGAGCCCCTCCATCACCAGGACTTTCAAGTAGGGATTTTTCACGATCGCGGCGCGCAATGCGGTGGCGGTGTCGGGGAATCCAGTGATGCCGGAGCCCCAGTTCCAGGAGCTCTCGAAGAAGTTTTGATCGGCGGGAAACACCTGGTATGGCATGTCAGTCTTATAGCCCAATTCAGTCCGTACATAATTGTTGAAAACGGAAGTAAAGGGCGGGAGTACGGCAGATTCACTGGGATCGTAGAACGGCGTGTCCAGCAATCCGTTCGGATCAGGGCCTGTGAAGCGGCTGTCCAGGCGGCCGACGCGCAATTTTTGATCGAGCAACAGATAGTGGGTGAACTTCGGCACGTCGATGCGCAGGTTGGCCTGGTCGATGACCTCCTTGCTCAATCCCGTGTATCGCGACATTTGATCGATAGCTTTCTGTCGCTCATCGGCAGGAAGCGTGTCTCCCTTGGCCAGTGCCTGGGTGTATTCCGTCGCGGCCCACTGCACGGACTCTTGCCGCGCCTTGTCCATGTCCTGCATCAGGTCTGGCGGCAATTTCTTGTGGTAGCCCGCGATCATAGTGAAGCTCGGAACGAGCAAAATAAATGGTTGGTCGTTGCTCTTGGTGTCCTCAAGGGTCTGGAAGCTGAGCGCGGTCGAAAGCAAGGTGATGCCATTGAACGAGATGCCCTGGTCGGCGAGATTTCCCGCAATGCCGGCAGCCCGCGTAGTTCCGTAACTCTCGCCAAAGAGAAAGAGCGGCGAACTCCAGCGCTCGTAGCGTGTGAGATAGAGCCGGATGAATTCGCTGAAAGCTTCGATGTCACCTTTGACGCCGAGAAATTTCTTGGACAACTCGGCGTTGGCGGCGCGGCTGAAGCCGGTCTGCATGGCATCGATGAACACAACATCGCTCTTGTCCAGCAGGCTATGGGGATTGTCCGCGATGCGATAGGGCGCGGGTGGCAGCAGGCCATCGGGCAGCATCGTGACCCGCCGCGGTCCCAGCGCGCCCATATGAAGCCAGATGGTCGCCGACCCCGGGCCGCCGTTAAACGCGAAAGTCAGCGGACGCTTCTCAACATCCTGACCGTCGAGGGTGTAGGCCACGAAAAACATCTCGGCTTCGATCTTGCCGTCGCCGCGCTTGATGGGAAGGCGTCCCGCGGTCGCCGTGTACTTCAGCACCTTGCCGTCTACCGTGATCTGGCGATGCGTCACCACCGGCGGAACTTCGGAGACGTCATACTCTTCTTTATCTTTGTCAGTCCCGGGCTTTGGCGGAGTTACCTTCTGATCTTCCGCTGGAGGCGTGGACTCTGCCTTCTCGGGGGATTGACTTGGCTTCTTTTCCTGATTCCTGGCCGCAGTCTCATTGCTCTTGGTCTTCTTCTCTTTCGGAGCATCGTTTGACGAGCTTTGCTGAGCCGCGGCTCCGGCCGCAAGTGCACACAATAAAGTCACAGTCACAAAAAAGACACGCATGTATCGGCTCTCCTGGAAATGTCTGACTGTCAAATACTTTGAATTCACGCAGCGCGGAATTATACGCGTTGCATGTGGAGGGGGCGGCGATTCAGGAGCGGTAGTGGTGCAGTTTGTTTGTCCTTTACCCGACTTTGTCATCCTGAGCGCAGCCGTTTTTCAGGCTTAGCGAAGGATCTCCCGCTTAACCGGCCTACTGCGCAAGCCAAACTGCACCACTACCCAGGAGCGCGCTAAGATTTGCCGTGGCCGCATACACATGACGGACAACGTTGCTAAGATGTTGCCGTGCCGCTCAAGACCCTCCGGGAAGTCCAAAGCAAAATTCTCCACGCCGATTCTCTTACGCCGCTGCCGTGGCTTATTCACGGCTTCAGCACCAGGCCGGGCGGATTTTCTCGAGCGTACGGCAAGCGCAGCCTGAATCTCGGCTTCACCCGCGAGGACCAGCAGAGGGCAGTGCAGCAGAACCGGGCTGCATTTCTCCGCAAGCTCGGAGCGGTGCACAAGGGGCGCGAGTGGCCGCTGGTTACCATTCGCCAAATTCACTCCGACCTTATTCATTGCGTTACTGAAGTCGCCGAGGGTCTCACTGGCGACGGCCTGATCACGCAAACCCCGGGTCTGCTGCTCGCAATTCTCACCGCCGACTGCTTGCCGGTCATACTCGTGGACGCGAAGAGCCGGGCGGTGGGGGTCTTCCACGCGGGCTGGCGGGGAACGGTAAAACGCATCGTGGAAAAAGGTGTGGGCGAGATGCGGCGCTGGTTCAGTACTCGTCCCGGCGACCTCAGGGCGGCCATTGGACCTGGCGTTCATGGTTGTTGCTATTCCGTTGGCCCTGAAGTCCGTACACAGTTTGAGTCCCAGTTCGAGTACGGCAGCAAGCTGTTTCGCGAGGTCGAGGAATCAGACCCGGTCCGCGAGAAATATCCACTGCTGTTTCTGACGGCCCGGGCTCCCGGCCACAGCGAGCTGCCGAAGAAAATTTACCTTGACCTGGTGGAGGCCAATCGCCGCCAGTTGCTCGCGGTTGGAGTGGCGGCAAAAAACATCAGCACATCGCCGCTTTGTACTTCGTGCCGGACCGATCTGCTGTTCTCTTATCGCGCGGAAAAGGGCGTGACGGGGCGCATGATGGCGGCGGCAGGGATTCGTCCGTGAGACGGGAGATCAAGTGAAACGGGCCGAGGGCGGAGAGGATTTTCCTTTGCGAACTTTGCGGTTTCCCTTTGCGTCCTTTGCGGTAAAAGCTCTTAACCGCAAAGGACGCAAAGTAGCCGCAAAGATTCCGCTTGTACTCGCTGCAATCGGCTTGCTCGCCCTCCCGATTTGTATGGCTGAAGCACCGGTCCGTCAAGAACAGATCGATCATATTTTTGAAGGACTGAAATCGGACCGCACGCCCGGCGTAGCGGTCCTTGTCATCAAAGACGAAAAGATCGTGTTCGAGCGCGGGTACGGCGTCGCCGATCTTCATTCACGCCGCAAAATAGACGCGTCGCACAAATTTTCGACTCGCGTCGTGTACCAAGCAATTCACAGCCATGGCCGTCATGCTGCTGGTACACGACGGCAAGCTGCGGTACGAAGACCGACTCACCCACATCTTTCCCGACTTTCCCGCGTACGGGAAATCCATCACCATTCGCAATCTGCTGAACCACACTTCCGGGCTGCTGGACTACGAAGACCTGATGGCTAAGCCTGCGCCTGGCATAGCTCCAGACGAAATCCCCCAGATTAAAGATGCCGGAGTCCTCGAACTGTTGAAGCAGCAGAAGACGACGAAATTTCCACCCGGCACACATTGGGACTACAGCAACTCCGGCTATGCAGTGCTGGCTATGGTGGTGGAAAAAGTTTCCGGACAGCCTTTCGGCGATTTTCTTCACGCCCGTATCTTCGCCCCGCTCGACATGACGCACACCGTGGCCTACGAAAAAGGCAAGAACAGTAGTTGCCAATCGAGCTTATGGCCACACCCATGAGAGGGAAGCGTGGCGTGAACAGGACCAGAGTCCGACGTCGGCTGTATTGGGGGACGGCGGCGTTTATTCCTCACTCGACGATCTAGCCAAGTGGGACCGGGCCCTTACGCATCACGTGCTCTTGAGTGAGGCCGAGATGAAGCCGGCAATTACTCCCGTCAAAGTGACAGATGGCAGCGTGCAGGAACCTGACAGCACTCCGGCGGCGTACGGGTTCGGCTGGTTTCTGAATCCATACCGGGACCATCCGCGCATGTGGCACTACGGCGAGACAGTTGGTTTCCGCACCACCATTCAGCGTTTCGTGGAGGACAAGCTCACCGTCATCCTGCTCTGCAATCGCGATGACCTGGTGCCAGCTAATCTGGCTTTGAAAGTTGCCGATCTTTTCCTCAGTCAGGGTCGTTGACGATGCAGTAAGATTCCAAGTCTGCACCCATCCTGAGGTTAGAGATGCTCATGTCGGAAGTAGTCGAAAAGCCCGCCTCCGAAAGCCCGGACTCCGCTCCGCACGAGACGCCTTCGGTCGAGGTCTATGCCGTATACGGCGTCGAGCCTGAAATCCAGGCCTACGCCATGGCCAAGTACTCGCGCTCCGCGCTCTCGATGAAAGAGTCGCTGCGCGAGATCAGCCAGCAGAAGGCGGAGAAATTTCTCAACACCTTCTACTTCCAGTACGGTCACCGCTCCATCGCCGATCTGGCGCACATTGCGCTGGCCATCGAACGCCTGTCCATTCTGGCCGCCATCGCTGTCGCGGACGAGCAGCGCTGGGACGGGCAGGAACGCTCCACCCGTTATCAGGACTTCAAAAAGAGCGGATACTACGCGCCCGATTTCGGCGAAGATCACACAGCCAGGCAGTTATACCGGGAAACAGTCGATTCCCTGTTTGCGGAATACGAATCGTTGTCCGACCGCATGTTCTTGTATTTGGCCAGCATCACGCCCAAGCCAGACGAGATGAAGCAGGAGGCCTACGAGCGCACGTTGCGGGCGCGCGCCTTCGATATTTCCCGTTACCTGCTTCCGCTCGCGGCCAACACTTCGCTGGGAGAGATCGTCAACGCGCGCACGCTCGAGAGCCAGGTGTCGCATCTGCTTTCGCATACTCACAAGGAAATCCGGCAATTGGGAGAGTTGCTGAAACGTGCGGCGACCTCGCCGGCGTACAACGTGAACCAGGAGTCGCTGCGAGAACTGGTCGAGCAGATTCGCGCTGCCTCGCCCGAACTGGGCGCCCGCGCCGAGCAGGAATTGTTGAAGGAAGTGCGGGTGGCGCCGACGCTCGTGAAGTATGCCGATCCCAACCAGTATGAGATCGAGACCCGGCGCATGCTGCGGCAGGTTGCGTCCGAGTTGATGGGCGACTTGCCGATTGCGCCGGCTCCGACTGTTGACCTTCTGGAAGAGGAACCGCTCGAGGTTGAGCTGGCGTCTACGTTGATCTACGAGCACAGCCATTATTCCTACCGGCAGATTCGCCAGGCGGTGCAGGCGGCCGGCGAAGCGATTCGCCGCGAGATCATCGACCTGGGTCTGCGAAATCGCGGACGCCATGACGAGATGCTGCGGGCGTTCTGTGCCGGACAGCAATTTCGCTTCGACATTCTGATGGACATCGGCGGCTTCCGCGACATGCACCGCCACCGCCGCTGCATTCAGATTGGGCAGGAGTTCACCACCAAACACGGATACGATGCGCCCGATGAGCTCGAAGCCGCCGGAGCCCGGCAAGACTACGACGCGATGATGCAGCGGACCGCAAGCGCGGTCGAGCAACTGGCTTCGACGGGCGGAGCCGAGGCGCGGGAAAATTCGCAGTATGCGATTCCTCTCGGCTTCCGCAAGCGGACTCTTGTTCAAGATGGATTTTGCCGAAGTGGTTTACATCTCTGAGTTAAGGACCGGGCCTGCCGGCCATTTTTCCTACCGCAATGTGGCTTATGCGATGTATGAAGCGGTGGCGAAGAAATATCCTGCGCTGGCGAAGTATTTGAGGGTGCATGATGTGAAGCAGCCGGTGGATTTGCTGAAGCGCTAGTCCGGGACGTGGATCAAAATTTCAACTCAGATTCAAAAATAGCTTCAAAAGCGGCGGGCAAGAGTGTCCGTCCCACATGAAATACTTAGTTCCTGTTGAACTAAAGTCACCTAGCCAATCCCGCTCTGCGCCTTGATGATAGCTACTTCGGGCCTTGTGCCCGGATCCCAAAGACCAATCATGCCTGTCGTTTGTACCCACGAGTTTTTTTGGCCGTTGCGGGCCGCCGACGGCCGCTACTACCAGGTGTGTCGCACCTGTGGGGTCAAGTGTGAATATGACTGGACGACCATGGAGCGCGTGGGCGGTGTGCCAGGAGTTACGCTTGCGCCGGGAGTTTCGGGCCCGAACGCTGGCGCCCGTCCTGAAATACAGCCTCAGCTCAAACTATTGGTCGAACTGGAACCGGCTTTTCGCGTCTTCCTGCGAAACCTGGTAGACGTGCTGCGTCCCGCGTCTCCCGGAGAGCCGACGATTTGGTCGGCAGCATTCTGGCGCGAAGCCTTTTTCGACTCCGGCATCCCCTGGCAGCGGTTTGCGGAAACACTGGTGGGCCAGTTGGTTGTGCTTGCCATGGTGCTGCTCGGATCCCAGATGTGGATTACGCAGGAGCAACCACGCCGTCGCAGCATGTTCGAAAATACCCAGCTCACTTACTACAAGCCCGACGGCTCGTTTCCGGCGTTACGCAGCAGTCCGCCGCGGGTACGCCGGGTGACCGCGAAGCCGTCCGAGTCCGCGCGTCGCGGCTCGATTCACGTGAAGCCAGAACGAGCCCAGGCGGACGTCAAAGCGCCTGACCTCAAACTGAAGGGGCCAGGGCGACCCAATATTGTGGCTTCGAACGTTGTGCCTCCGGCGATGCCGCTTGCGGCTGCCGGCGCTCCTTCGCGATTGGCCCCGAGCCCAGGATTGACTTCGATCGTTGCCCCGGCGCCCGAGGTCAGCCAGGGCAGTTCGCGGCAGATAGGTCTGCTGCAAGCTTCCGGTGTCGCCCCGGCCTCGGAGCCTGGGATGGTTTCCTCGAAGCGTCTGGTGACTGTGCCCAGTACGGCGGTTGTTGCCCCGCCTCCTCTTGTGCAGGCGTTAGTACGCAGCGTTGGGGACATCAACATCGGAACGACCGCAGTGGTCGCGCCCGCACCCCGGTTGCCGATGGGCGAACAACACCCAATTTCGGGAGCGCGCCAGTCAGCGACTGGGAGCCTGATCGCATGGGCTGTGCCGCCTCCGCCTATGGCTCCGCGTTCCGAAACACTTGTCGGGTGGGCGTGCGGGATCGCTCTCTGGCGTCGGGTCCAGTGTCGTGCCGCCTCCGCCGTCGGTCCAGAATGTAGGCAGCTCGGCCGCTGGCGGACACATTGGAGCGTTATCGCTGGCTTCGTCCGGTAATTCGTTGTCGAGCGCCGGTGTTGTGCCGCCACCGCCATCACTGCAAGGACCGGGCAATTCCGGTACCGGTCAGCGCTCGAGTTCGCTTGCAAACGGTGGGATCGGAAATGGTTTACAAGCTGTGCCGCCACCGCCATCACTGCAAGGACCGGGCAATTCCGGTACCGGTCAACGCTCGAGTTCGCTTTCGAACGGCGGGATCGGTAATGGCTTACAGGCTGTGCCACCCGCCCCTTCCGTTGGCGCGGGCGGGGCCGGAGGCAACTCCGATCATGGGGGGCGTCAGATGGCAATGAATAGCGAACCCGCTATGCCTCCGCCACCGTCGCCGGTGACTGAGAACCCGCGGCAACAGGCTCGAGCCAGCGCGCGAGCCTGCGACTGAAGAGATGCCTCTGCGTCTGATTGGCCTGGCGATGGCTTTGCCCAACTCCACGTATTTTTCCAACTACGAGGTCTACATCGCAGAGCGACGTCTGCGCAAAAACCTGACCGAATTGGTCAAGCTGGTGTACGTTTACCTTCCGTATCAACGGCGGCTCTCGGAGTATGGCGTGGACAACTCGAAGGTGTACAGGCTTCTAGTAAGTCGCGACCGGAGCTGCGACGAATCGCTGATGCAGATGACGTGGCCCGAAGCCGATCCCCACCCGGACATGCACAACGCTGCCGACGCCCCAGGGCTGAGTCCCGAAGACAAGAAGGGCATGCTGCCCTGCTACCGCACCACGGCAGACGATTACCGCAAAGCCATGTCACGCCGCTAACTGTCCGCGGTTCAGTTTGAAATCTCAACATAGAGGGGCGTCATCCTGAGGGACTTTAGTCCTGAAGGATCTCGCGCGCATCGCCACAACCGTCGTAAGGGTCTATATGCGCTGCGCGCTAGATCCCTTCGACTTCGCTCAGGGCAGGCTCTTCGCAAGCTCAGGATGACGCCAGTGGTGGGTAGATTTGCCCAAGATTCGTCCTCGCACGGTCCCATTACTAACGTTATCTGCGGCTGCCATTGCCGCTTGTTGCCCGCGCTCTGGCTGCCCTTAAATAACGTGGGGGCGTTATGAAAAAAGTGTGCATGCTCGGGTTGGCATTGGTGTGTCTAGGCAGGCTCTCGCTCGCGCAGGACAAAGTGTTCGATTGGGTCCGCGCCAGCGATGAAGTTTCGCAACTCGACCCCGCGGAGTACCATGCGGGCCGTGTCTATCGTCCGGGTCCCGACGGCGGCGGAATGCACGTTGACATTCACGCCAGGCGGCCGGTGACCATCGCCATGGCGTTCGCCAGCGACTGGAATGCCTGGACTCAGCATCCGGAAAGTCAGACCGACCTTGAGCTTCGTTGCGTGCGTGAGCACGTGACCAGCACGACCTACGAATGCCACATGCCGCCCAGCCGGCCGATGGTCCTGCTCATTCGCGACGAGCGAATCGCGGATCACGCCGTATTGACAGGAATCGGCGTGGTGCTGGGCCGTGGCGTCCGGCAATTCATCGCGCCCAATGACGTGACGGTCAGCTATTACAGCTGGACGTGCGTGCAAAATTGTATCCAGCCGGAATTCCAGTGGTTTTCACTGGTGAGAGAAAAATACGAGCTGACCTCCGTCCCCAAGATCTACAGCCTTCTGACTCCGGAGCGCGACGGGCAGCAGGTGAATGTCAGGATCAAAGCGCCTATCCCAATGACGGTCGCTCTGCTGCCGTCCGAACTGGCCGATCAGGTCTATGACAATCCCGGTGCGCTTTCCTCCGCGCTTTCGAAGACTTCATGCAAGCAGCGCGGCGTGCAGTCGCTCAGCTTCGATTGCACGGTGAACCTGGCCGATGGACGCCAGTCTCTGGTGGTAGTTCCAGACGCCGGCAAGATCCCGCACAAGAAGGCAGAAATCGAGTTGCAGACGGTGAAGTGCTCAGCTAACTGCGATCTGCTTAGTAAGTAGGCACCTGATAAATTAGGCATTCTACAAGTTTCAGTTTGCATAGTGGGTCTCTTTGAAAGAACCCACACACACGAGGGCGTCATCCTGAGGGACTTCAGTCCCGAAGGATCTCGCGCGAACCGCCACAACCATGAGTGTTCTTATGGGCTGCGCGCCAGATCCTCCGCAAGCTCAGGATGACGCCGGTGGTGGGTGGATTTGTCCGAACCGAGCCACGACTGCTCGAGCGATCTTTAGCCTGATAAATTAGGCATTCTACGTATTCAAGTTTGCTTAAATGTCTCAGACAAGGCGAGTGTTTCTTACTGCCGAGTGGCGAGACCTCGTGATGTTGAACTACGAGGTTGAACCGAGTCTTTTGAATCGGTACGTTCCCGCTGGTACGACTCTGGATTCGTTCGAGGGACGAACCTACCTGAGCCTGGTCGGTTTCCAATTCTGTCGCACAAAACTATTCGGCTGTCTCCCCGTTCCGTTTCACGTCAATTTCGACGAGGTCAACCTGCGCTTCTACGTTCGTCGCAGAGAAGGCGACGAGGATAAAAGAGGCGTCGTCTTTATTGCCGAAGTCGTACCCAGACGCGCTATCGCAACTATGGCCCGTGTCGCATATGGGGAGAATTATAGATACCATCCGATGCGGCACCGCATTGAGTCGGGGGGACTGAACAAACGCGCCGAGTATCAGTGGCAGGTTGGCAACCAGTGGTGTCGCCTCTGGGCTCAGACTACTGGCGATCCGTCCCGTCCGCGGGAAGGGAGTTTGGAACAGTTCATTGCCGAACACTACTGGGGTTATTCGGCTCAACGAGCGCGTGGTTCTCTCGAATATCATGTCGCGCATGTCCCCTGGCAAGTGTGGGCGACCAGTAATGCTGGATTTGAAGGCGAGACCACCGCGCTTTACGGGAGCGATCTCTCGAGTGTTCTTCGACGACGCCCGGACTGCGCGTTTGTCGCAGACGGCTCCCCGGTTACCGTCTTCACGGGCCTGTCTATCTGAGGTTCCTTAGTGTGAAATTCGAAATCCCAGAGGCTTGTCATTCCGAAGCGCGGCATTTTTGCGCGAGGAATCTGCTGTTTTGCTGCCGGCAGGAAGCAGATTCCTCGCCGATAGATCGGCTTCGGAATGACAAGGGATGGGCGATTTAGCATCGTCCAGAACTTAGTCAGCCGGTACCAAAAAATCGGGGTAATGGCGTAATCGCCTATGTACAATGTCATATCCGCCATCTTGTTCCTAGCCTCTCCACCGCCTACTCTCGGATCGTAAGCAACTTGTTCCAGAGAGAGCTGGACATATAGGAGGGCAGAATGAGCGAACACTACCACGACGCAGGCGACATGCGGTTTATGAAGGAGATGGGGAAACTCGCACCCACGGAATTCAAAGCATGGCTCGGCCTGGATGACATTGTTCGCCGTGAAGACGGTGCCATCCCGAGAAAATATCGCGAGCTCATCGCGTTGGCGGTTGCCTTTACGACCCAATGTCCCTACTGCATCGAAGGGCACGTAAAAGGCGCGAAAGCGGTGGGTGCGACTCGCGAAGAAATCGCTGAAGCTGCACTGATTGCCGCCGCCCTGCGCTCTGGAGGAGCGGCCACCCATGGCGCCATGGCGCTGAAGTTCTACGACCAATTCTGAATTCTTAATGGCTGAAATTGTGTGATCGCGGGCGACCTGCCCGCGATGGCCTCGAGTCAAAATCAAAAGCCGCGGGCGAGTAGCCCGCGACCACACAAAGAGGGAGTTTCGTTCCGCGCTGCCGAATCAGGTGTACAGCACTTTGCGGTCGCCCTTCACTATGCGTCCTACGGTGAAGGCTTTTTCTCCAGCGCGCTCGAGGACCGTCTGAGCTTTCTTGAACTTCTTCGAAGGGATGACCAGTAACATTCCCAGCCCCATGTTAAAAGTGCGCAACATCTCGTCCTGCGGGACGTTTCCTAGCTGCTGAAGGTGCTCGAAAATTGGCGGCACCTGCCAGGAACCCATTTCGATGACGGCGGCCACTCCGCGGGGCAGGACGCGCGGCAGATTTTCCGTGATGCCGCCGCCTGTGATGTGGGCCATGGCCGACACGCACTCGCCATCCACCAGGCGCTTGATCGCCGGCCAATAGCTTTTGTGGGTGCGCAGCAGTTCGTTGCCGACTTTCCCCTTAAGTTCATTCACGTAGGAATCCAGGGTGTACTTGCCGACTTCGAAGAGCAGTTTGCGGGCGAGCGCGTAGCCGTTGGTGTGCAGGCCGTTTGAGGCCAAGCCTAAGATCACGTCGCCGACTTCAACCGTCTTTCCAGAGATGATGCGCTCGCGCTCCACGGCGCCGACGATGAAGCCCGCCAGGTCGTATTCGCCATCCGGGTAGAAGCCTGGCATCTCGGCGGTCTCGCCGCCGATCAGTGCGCAGCCGTTGTGTTTGCAGGCTTCGGCCAGGCCTTCGATGACCTTTTCTGTTATCTCCGGCTCGATCCGGCCGGTGGCCAGATAGTCCATGAAAAATAGCGGCGTGGCGCCCTGCACTGCAATGTCGTTGACGCAATGATTGACTAGGTCGGCGCCGATGGTGTGGTGGACGTCCATCTCGAATGCGACTTTCAGCTTGGTGCCGACTCCGTCCACGCTGGAGACCAGGATTGGATCCGTCCACTTCGCCTTGTCCACGGCAAACAGGCCGCCAAAGCCGCCAATTTCGCTCAGGACGCTGCGGGTGAAAGTCTTGTGGGCGAGATACTTGATGCGCTTTTTGGTGCGATTCGCGCGGTCAATGTCCACACCAGCGTCGGCGTAGGTGACGGCGGTCTTCGAGGGATCATGGGCCACGGGAGTCAGTACATCTCAGTTAAGTGGGGATTTGCCAAGTGTCGCCCACCCGGCAAGCCGCGATTGTAGCACGATCGCAGATGAGCAAATCGGAGGCGTCAGGCAAAGATAAATCTCAGAACAGAGGTGACACGGCATTTCGGTAAATGAAACCTTGAAGAACAACCCGGAACAGAACTTACCCGCGAAGTGGGATGACGTAACCATCCGACGCCGAGTGCGCCGCGAAGTCAGCGAGCCCGATGTTGTCTATTGCGCGATGTAAGACGATACGTAGTAGATCAGTACGCCAAATAGAGCCAGGCCCGAGACCGCGTATGCGGTGAGGACCCAAACATGGCGTCCTTCATGGCGCTTGGTGGCAATTTGTGAGTTGGTAGTGGCCGAATTCCCCAGGACTCGATTCTGCATGGAACCTCCACAAACAAGGTAGAGCCGGACGCGACATGGCGTCCCAGGCTGCCAAAGCAGCCTTGATGCGGCGCATATTACTACGAACCGCTGCCTCGCGGCACAGGAAAATTTAGGGGTCTCTGCGACCAGCGATGGGGCGGAGCCTGATTTACAAGAAGTTACAATTGTTGAA
Organism: Terriglobia bacterium; assembly: GCA_963812835.1. GTDB lineage: Bacteria > Acidobacteriota > Terriglobia > Terriglobales > Acidobacteriaceae > JAIQFF01. The sequence goes on along the minus strand of CAWEWN010000002.1, from coordinate 250,162 downwards.
CGGAGCTTTCAGGCGCTTGTTTGGGTTTGGGTCGCGTGTGGTTGAAAAGGCCTTTGCATGCAAGGCACAAAGATCGCGCAGAAATCACTCAAATGGGGGACGTACTCTCCCTAAAAAGATCGCGCTCCGGACTCGGTTAAGTTCGGAGCGCACAGTCGGACCAGCCTCTCCCCCCGGAGCTGCTGTTCGCGTCACGACTGAGATGCCGCTGGACGATTGCACGTTGTTTTCGGCGCAAACAATGTTGTCCGCTCAGGTGCTGAGCATGAACCTGGCTAAGCGCCTAGTAATGCGAGGGATGTAAAACTCGGGACGATGTGTCTGCTCACGGCCTCGATCATCCTGAGCCCGCCGGTCTTCCACGAAAGAATAAACCTTATTAATGCGATCGATGACTTCCTGCAAGGTCAAGTGTCCCATACAGCACTCTCCGGGTAGCCCAAACTCTCGCACGAGGCCTCCATTGGCCGCAATACAGTGAATTGCGTAGAAAATGATTTTGTCTCTCCTTTCCAGAACTGCGAAAACTGCGGAGGCGACGGCTGCATCTAAATCCCTGCCAGCAACGCAATTCATCCCGCAAAGTGGAGAAAATGCGAAGAATCAGCTTAAGTAATTGTCCGTATTGCGGATGTTCCAAAATCTATGCCTCGTCCTGCACCAATCTGTGGCAGATGATGCATTTCCTGGTCTTGCTCCGGCTGGTGAGATGTCACGTCTGCTACCGTCGTCACTACCGGCCTCTATGGTTGCCGGTCGCTGAGAATCCGGTAAGGGTGACCGCCCGCCGGAAGGCCGCTAGAGTCTTGGCCATCGCGAGTAAAGAAGAGGAAAGGCGTCCCGCCTAAGACCAAGACCGCGGTTTTGACGATAGCGACGCCGGACGGCGAGCCGGAATTCGTCCCGGCATGCAGGGCCTCAAAATGCAGGCAGGCGTCGGGCCGCGCCCTATCCCCTGTTCTCTCTTGTGGTTCTGTTTTGGGACTTTTCCACTACCGCCGTCCATAATTCGCTTTTTATTCGCTTCGAGCCCGGTGTATAATCCGCCCTTCGACACCTTCTACAATTTTTTATAACTGAAAAGGAGCCGCATTCTTATGGCTGACGAACGGGGAAAAGCAATCGATTTGGCGTTTGCGCAGATCGAGAAGCAGTTTGGCAAAGGCTCCATCATGCGGCTGGGCTCAAAGGAGATCGTCCCCATCGCCGTGATTCCGACGGGCGCTATTTCTTTCGATGCGGCGCTAGGTGTGGGCGGCTTTCCGCGGGGGCGGGTGGTTGAGATCTTCGGACCGGAGTCTTCCGGCAAAACTACGATTGCCCTGCAAGTGGTGGCCCAGGCCCAAATGACCGGCGGAATGGCGGCGTTTGTCGATGCCGAGCACGCGCTCGATCCCGCGTATGCCAAGAAACTCGGTGTGGATGTCGATAACCTGCTGGTCTCCCAACCCGACTACGGCGAGCAGGCACTAGAGATCACCGAGGCGCTGGTACGTTCCGGCGCAATTGATGTACTGGTCGTGGATTCAGTGGCCGCTCTCGTCCCCAAGGCCGAACTCGATGGCGAAATGGGCGACAGCCACATGGGCCTGCAGGCACGGCTGATGTCACAGGCGCTGCGCAAGTTGACCGGAACGGTCTCCAAATCTCGCACCTGCCTTATCTTCATTAACCAGATTCGCGAAAAGATCGGCGTGATGTTCGGCAATCCGGAGACCACCACCGGCGGCCGCGCCTTGAAGTTTTATTCGTCGGTGCGCGTGGATATTCGCCGCATCGCTGCGATCAAAGAGGGTGACGTGATGATCGGCTCGCGCACCAAGGTCAAAGTGGTGAAGAACAAAGTGGCCGCACCCTTCCGTGAAGCCGAGTTCGACATTCTGTACGGTGAAGGCATTTCGCGCGAAGGCGATCTGCTCGATCTGGCGGTGAACAATAACCTGCTGGAAAAATCCGGCGCCTGGTACAGCTACAAAGGCGAGCGCATCGGCCAGGGTCGCGAGAATGCCCGCCAGTTCCTGAAAGACAATGCCGAGACCTTTGCCAAGCTGGACACCGAAGTGCGCAAGCATCTGGGATTGACCCCGTCTGTGGCGCAACCGACCGCAGTGCCACAAGCACAAACTGCCGCTGCGGGTGCTCCCCAGGGAACGGGCGCTCGCGTCACCACCATGCCCAGCGCAGTGCCGGAAGCGGCTAAAGTGCCGGCGGCAAGGCGCTAATCTGTCCTGTCATCCCGAGGAAACTTCCTCGCGCGAAGCGTGAGGAAGTTTATCGAGGGACCTTGCGTTATGCCGCTGCTATCACCGTCCTACCACCAACACAAACACAAGGTCCCTCGAATTGCTCTCACCGCGCAAGCGCGGCTCGTGCGGCGCTCGGGATGACAGGTCATTTTTTGGTAGAGGAATTGCCATCTCTCCTCCCTGCCGCATAGAATCTTATTCAACCCTTGCCTGCCTGTCGTCCGTCAGGAAAATTGAGGACTCTTGAAGAAGGTCATTGCCATCTATCCCGGCTCGTTCGATCCCCCGACCAACGGGCACCTGGATTTGATTGACCGCGGCAGCAAGATTTTCGACGAGCTGATTGTCGCGATCTTGCGGAATCCGGACAAGAACCCGCTGTTCAGCCTGGGGGAGCGCCGCGCCATGCTGGAAGCCCTGACTGCGGACTTCAGGAACGTTCGGGTGGATGTATTCGATGGCCTGACGGTCGATTACGCGGCCCGGGTCAAAGCCAGCGCCGTGTTGCGCGGAATCCGGGCACTCAGCGATTATGAGTATGAGTTGCAGATGGCCATGATGAACCGCAAGCTGCAGCCCGACCTGGAAACGGTTTTTATGATGCCGGCTGAACAGTACTCCTACCTGAGTTCACGGCTGGTGCGCGAGGTGGCAAAACTCGGCGGATCGATCCAGGGTCTGGTGCCGGAGATGGTGGAACGCCGGCTGCAGGAAAAACTTGATCCGGCGATCAAGCTGCAAGACGCACGAAAACATGCAAGAAAAAAGAATAACGAAAAACGAACAGGAAAACGAGCATGACTCCAGTAACCGAAGCAACCCCGGCTCTCAGACTGACGGAACGAATCAACCGCATCGAACCTTCCGCCACCATGGCAGTGGTGGCCGAAGCCGACAAGCTGCGCCAGCAGGGCATTGACGTTGTGGACTTCGGCGCCGGCGAACCGCATTTTTCCACGCCGCAGCACGTTAAGGAAGCCGCCATTGCCGCCATCCAGAGTAATTTTTCGAAGTACACCGCAGTAGGTGGGACGCTCGAGCTGCGAGATGCCATCGTGCATCGCCACGCGGCGGACTTCAAGTCCGACTACCGTCGCGAAGAGTCCATGGCTTCCGTGGGCGGCAAGCATGCACTGTTCAACGCCATTCAGGTGCTCGTCGATCATGGCGACGAAGTCATTCTGCCGGTGCCGTACTGGGTTTCGTTCAAGGACATCGTGCGCTACGCGGGTGGGAACTGCGTGCTGCTGCAAGCTGACGAGAGCCAGGGTTTCCGGGTGACGGCGGAGATGATCGAGCGACTGGTGACTCCGCGGACGAAGATGATTATTTTGAATTCGCCGTCGAATCCTTCGGGCGCAGTGATGTCTCCGAAAGATTTGAAGGCTGTCGTGCAACTGGCCGCGGAGCGCGGCATCTGGGTGCTGTCCGACGAGTGCTACGTGTATCTGAACTACACGGGCGAACAGTTCTCTGTGGGATCGCTGCGCGAATACCGCGAGCGCATGCTCATCATCGGTTCACTATCGAAAACTTACGCCATGACGGGCTGGCGGCTGGGATATGCGCTGGGGCCGGCGGCGGTGATCTCGGCCATGCAGAAGCTGCAAAGCCAGTCCACTTCGAATCCGACGTCTATCGTGCAGAAGGCCGCGGTGGCGGCCTTGAACGGCCCGCAGCAGTGCGTGGAAGACATGCGACTCGAATACATCAAGCTGCGCGACCACGTGGTCAAGGGACTGCGCTCGATTCCGGGCGTGCAATGCACGCTGCCCGAAGGCGCGTTCTATGCCTATCCCAATATTTCGTCGTTCATCGGGCGCGGCGGAATCAAATCGGCTTCCGATGTGGCCGGCCGCTTGTTGCGCGAGGCACATGTGGCAACCGTGCCCGGTGAAGGCTTTGGCACTCACGAGCACATCCGGGTCTCATACGCTACGACCGTGACCGAACTCGATCGTGGGCTGGAGCGCATGCGCAAGTTCCTCGCGGCCTTGTAAGACGGCCGCTGCGCAGAAAATCCTCGGGCGTGCGCCTGAGTTGTGGTTCCCATTCATCTCGCGTGAGCTCACTCTATCCATTTTCGATGCAACCAGCCTTCGACCCGCGCCCCTGGGGCACGCTGGATCTTTCGCCGATCTATCCCAACCACAAGTTCGAGGAGAAGATCGGCGAAGCGTGGCTGACCGGCGACGCCGGCAAAGTAGCGAACGGTGTTTTAAAAGGACAGTCGCTGGCTGATCTGGGCGTGAAGTATGGCCGCGAACTCGTGGGAGACGCGGCGGCCGATCCCAACCGTTTCCCGCTGCTGCTGAAGTTTCTTTTCCCTCACGAAAAACTTTCCGTGCAAGTGCATCCGGATGACGCAGCGGCCCGGCTCGCCGGACTGCCTTGCGGGAAGACGGAATGCTGGTATGTCGCACACGCCCGGCCCGGTGCGCAGATTGCACTGGGCCTCAGGCCGGGCGTCACTCGCGAACAATTCGCGGTTTCCATTGAGCAAAAGCGCGCCGAGGAACTGCTGAATTGGATCAACGTGTACCAGGGCGAAATGATTTACGTAACCGGCGGAACGGTGCACACGCTTGGTCCGGGCTCGATCATGCTGGAGACCCAGCAGCAGTCGGACACAACATATCGTCTCTACGATTACGGGCGCCCGCGCGAGTTGCATCTGAAAGAAGGATTAGCGGTCATCAAACAAAAGACGGTAGCGGGAAAAGTGGTTCGTCCTGCGCCTTCGAAACTGAATGACGCGGCGAATCGGCGGGCGCCGTTGATTGCTGCGCCGTACTTCACGGTCGACATGTTTGAACTGAAGGAGTCGCAGTCGTTCAAGACCCAGGATGAAAGCGGCAAACGTTCGGTGCAGATCCTGGTGGCGGTGGAAGGCTGCGGAATCGTCGAGGCCTCTGGAGCGAACCCGGTCACACTGGCCCGAGGCGATGCCGTGGTCGTGCCCGCGGTGGTGGACGAGTTTCAGGTGCGGCCGCAGTGGTCGGTAGAGTTTCTCAAGGCGTCGGTGCCCGGCTCGTCCGTGCCGGAACCCGAAACAAGAATGTAGAGAGATTGCAGAGTTAAGATTTTAGATTGCAGATCGAAGATCGAACCTGGGTTTTAAATCTGCAATCTAAAATCTGGAATCTGAAATCCTATTTTCATACACTGTGGCTAAGACAAACTTCCATCCCGTCATTCTTGCCGGCGGCCGTGGCACACGCTTCTGGCCGTTGAGCCGGCAGCGTCGGGCCAAGCAATTGCTGGCGCTCGACGGCAAGCAGACCATGATCCAGCAGACGGTGGCGCGGCTGTTGCCGCTGGCTTCGCCGGCACGGTTCTGGGTGATCACGAACGAGCATTTGCGGCGCGAGGTCACGCGCCAGCTTCCGCGGCTCGGCGCAAAGCAGATTCTGGCCGAACCGGCCGCGCGCAATACGGCGCCCGCCATCGGTCTGGCTGCTTTCATTCTGATGAACATCGATCCCGACGCGGTGATCGGCCTTTTCCCCTCCGACCACGTTATCGGAGACGAAAAGACGGTATCGCGATGTGCTGAAACACGGGATCTGAGATGGCCGCTGCGGGGGAGAATATTGTGGTGCTGGGTATTCGTCCCACGCGGGCAGAGACCGGTTACGGCTATATCGAAGCTGGATCGTCGTTCGAGTGGCGACGCACTTCGTGTGCGCCGTTTTACCGAGAAGCCCGATGCGGGGCGCGCCGCCGAATTCGTCCAGGCGGGAAACTATTTCTGGAACAGCGGCATGTTTCTGTGGAGCGCGCGGACGCTTGCCAATGCGCTGCTCGAACACCTGCCCAAGACTGCCGCTCTGCTACAACAGATTGCCGCAACCTTCGGCACTCGCAAGTTCGGAGCCACGTTTGCGCGACTCTATCCGAAATGCGAAAACATCAGCATTGACTATGCCGTGCTCGAGCCCCGTTCGGGCAAGGGCGAGCAGAATTCCAACATCATTTGCCTTCCCGCCGATTTCGGATGGAATGACCTGGGTTCGTGGACCGCACTGCATGAACATCACGTAGCCAAGAGTCAGCCTAAAGATGACAATCTGATCGCGGGGGAACGCATGGTTCACGCTCAACGCGGAGGGAAATTACATTCACGCGCCGGGCAAATTTGTGGCGGCCATCGGCGTCAACAATCTGGTGGTCGTGGAGACCGAAGACGCTTTACTGATCACCACTCGTGACCAGGCCCAGGATGTCGGAAAAGTAGTGAAGTATCTGGACGAGAAGAAGCTGGGAAAACTGGTGTAGCAGTCGTCAGTCATCAGTCGTCGGTCTTCAGCAGAAGCCCACGACACTGATGCGATTGGCTGACGACCGACGACTGAAGACTGACGACTCACATGATCAAATTTGGCACCGATGGCTGGCGCGGCCTTATCGCCGACGATTTTACTTTCGAGAACGTTCGCCGTGTTGCGGGCGGAATTGCCGCTTACGTTTTAGCGTCACGAAGATGCGGCTCGCGGCGTTATCGTCGGCTATGACACGCGTTTTCTATCAAAGCAGATGGCCCAGACCGCGGCCGAGGTCATTGCCGGGGCTGGCATCCCGGTGCAGATCACATCCGACTCCACTCCCACACCTGCGGTTTCATTTGCCGTAAAGAGTCAGGGCGCCGCCGGCGGAGTGGTCGTCACCTCCAGTCACAATCCCTGGAACTGGAATGGCGTAAAGTTCAAGGCAAAATTCGGTGGGTCGGCGACGCCTGCGATCATGAAGGTGATTGAAGAGGAAGTCGGCGCCGGCGCGATGCCCAAGGGCAAGGCGGCTCCGATTAAAGAAGTTGATCTGAAGCCGGCCTACTCGGAAGCCATCAGCCGGTTCGCAGACCTCGATCTCATTGCCAAAGCGAATTTCAAATTCGCGGTGGATTCGATGTACGGTTCAGGGCGCGGTGTGCTGACGGGAATCTTCGACAAGCGCGGCATCCAGTACGTTGCCATCCGCCAGGAGATCAATCCGCTGTTTCCGGGCATCAATCCTGAGCCCATCGAGCCGCACATCGAAATGCTGCGTCAGACGGTGCTGAAAGAACGATGCCATGCCGGGTTGGCCGTCGACGGCGATGCCGACCGCATCGGGGCGATCGCCGAAGACGGCAGTTTCGTGGATTCGCACAAGTGCTTCGCCGTCCTATTGCGCTGGATTCTGGAGCGGAAGAAATGGCCGGGGAACGTGGTACGCGCCTTCAACACCACCGGCATGGTGGATCGCATTGCCGCCAAGTACGGGCGCAAGCTGATCGAGTGTCCCATCGGATTCAAGTACATTGCCGACCTGATGATGGAGCAGGAAATCGTTGTGGGCGGCGAGGAATCCGGCGGAATCGGATATTCCCGCTATCTGCCGGAACGCGACGGCACTCTGAACTGCCTGCTGCTGGCCAACGTGATGGCGGAAGAGCGCAAGCCGCTGGGGCAACTGGTGGCCGATCTGCAGCGCGAGTACGGTCCGCACTACTATGGACGCCGCGATCTGCACATCACAGAAGAGATGAAGCAAAGCGCGATTCAGCGGGCGAAGTCTGACCAGACCAACCATCTGGGGCGGTATTCCATCAAAAAGAAGGAAGGTCTTGATGGTATAAAGTTCTTTCTGGACGCTCCCACGAACGGCAACGGGGCCGTGCCCTGGGTACTGTTTCGGATGTCCGGCACCGAGCCGTTGCTGCGCGTCTATTCCGAAGCGGCGTCGCCCGAGCTGGTGAGCGATATTCTCGCCACCGCGGAGGCATTTGTCAGAGGCGTCGTCGATCGTAGGACCAGACGCGGAAGACACGTATAACCATTGGCCTTCCGAGTCTCGCAATTCGTTTTCGGCGATACGATAATTGGGCAGGCAACAATGGTCTCAGCCGCCGCCACCGTCCCGGTCCCTGCCGACTCGCCTCAGGCGCGGCGTTACAACCGCATCCGGCGCTGGCTCGGCGTTGCCGATTTTCTCCTCGGACTCGCCTTGATGGTTGTGCTGCTGACCACCGGATGGAGCGGCGCACTTCGCGACATCGCCTACGAAGCCACTTTCCAGCATTACGGCCTGGCCTTGTTCCTCTACGTTGCTGATGCTCATGGTGCTGGCCAAAGTTCTCGGACTGGGCCTGGACTACTACAGTTTTCGCCTCGAGCACCGCTATCAACTTTCCAACATGCGGCTGCGCGCCTGGATTTGGGATGAGAGCAAAGGCTTTCTGGTGGGCGTTGTCCTGGCCGCGATCGTGGCCGAGTTGCTGTATTTCATCATGCGCGAGGCGCCACAGCACTGGTGGCTGATTGCATGGGCGGCGTTCCTGGGACTGTTCGTGCTGCTGGCGCAGCTGGCTCCGGTGGTTCTGTTTCCAATTTTCTACAAATTCGCGCCGCTGGAAAATGAAGAATTGAAAGAACGGCTGGTGAAGTTGGGTGAGCGCGCGGGGACGCGGGTCCGCGGCGTCTACCAGTGGAAGCTTTCCGAAAAAAGCAAGAAAGCGAATGCAGCCCTGACTGGACTGGGCAACACGCGCCGCATCATTCTCGCGGACACGCTGCTGGCGAATTACTCGACCGACGAAATCGAAGCGGTGCTTGCGCACGAACTGGGACACCACGTGCACCGGCATATTTTCAAAAGCATCCTGGTGCAGGCCGGGATAACGTTTGTCGGATTCTGGGCAGCCAACTCGGTCCTCCACTACGCAGTGGACCGGCAGCATATGTTCGAAACCCTCTCCGACTTTGCCAATCTTCCATTGTTGATGCTGGTTGCGACCACGCTTTCATTTCTGGTGCTGCCGGTGCTTAACGCTTATTCACGATTCAACGAGCGCCAGGCGGACCGCTATGCGTTCCGTTCCATTCCCACGGTTCAGCCTTTCATTTCCGCCATGGAGAAACTCGCGGAGCAGAATCTGGCGGAACGTTCTCCGTCGCCATGGGTGGAATGGTTCTTTCATTCGCATCCGGCAATCTCGCGGCGCGTGGCCGCGGCCCGCAGCTTCCAATCCTAAAAAATGTGGGCGCGAGCGCGTCTTGTAATCATCACAGACCACGTGGAGACAGCTGCCCTCGGCTGTCCGGCGGCGCGACGCTCCGCTACTTGCTCGGGAAAAAACCTGTCGAGCTTCGCTCGACTGGGCAGGTGGGGACACCTGCCCCTACGTGGTTCGTGTCGCTGCTGCACGAGCGATGGCGCTCGCGCCTACATTGTCGATTTGAGGATTTCTTCCGCCCGCCGCAAGTCTTCTTCTGTGTCTACGCCGATGGTGTCGTACGGGGTCTCGGCCACGTGAATGGGGATTCCGTTCTCCAGGAAGCGCAACTGTTCCAGCCGCTCGCTGCGTTCGAGGAATGACTCGGGAAGCGCGACGAAGCGGTCCAGAGCCGGCTTGCGATAGGCGTAAAAACCCAGGTGCTTGAAATATTTCGATCCCGCGCCGTCGCGATCATAAGGAATCGTGGCGCGGGAGAAATAGAGAGCCCGCCCGGCCGAATCGGTGACCACCTTGACTGCGCTCGGATTGTCGATGTCGGCGGGCGCGGCCGGAGTCATCAGGGTCCCCACCTGCACCGCCGGGTTCTGCATCACCTCAAGCAGTCCGGCGATGTGCTCCGTCCGGGTCATGGGCTCATCGCCCTGGACGTTCAGGTAAACGTCGGCCGCCACGGATTGCGATATTTCGTGCACCCGTTCCGTGCCGCTGCGGTGTGCAGCGGAGGTCATCTGCGCCTTCCAGCCGTGGCGCTGGCAGGCTTCCATGATTTCACTCGGAATCAGTGGCGATGATCACGTCATCGAGCAAGCGCGAGCCGCGGACCGCCTCGTAGACCCGGCCGATCAGCAGTTTTCCGGCAATCTCGCGCAACGCTTTGCGCGGCAGGCGGGTGGAGGCGAGACGGGCGGGGATGACGGCGATGCTTCGCATAGGCGGTGGCTTCCCCATGATATACACCTCCGGCGGTGCGATGGAGGACGGGCGCCCTTGCCCATCGAGCACAGGCCTGAGCCTGACGGCCGGGACGCCCGTCCTTCATTTCCACAGTTACTTGCGGCATGTTCACTTCTCAGTGACGACTGGCTGACACTGGTGAAACTACGTTATATACTGGTCAACTCGCGGACCTCTGCCCCCCAACTGGTACCGCGTCTGGGGTTCGTGTGTGCAAACCCGGGGTTGCCTCTTAAGAGCTTCCATTCCCGGTCGCGGTCCCAGGTTGTTGCCCGAGATCACAATGGAAGAGTTCTCCCGAGGCCGCCCGGATGGAAAGCCTTCAGACGCTGGCGAAGGTGGTGCGGCATTGCGCACGCCGTCCAAGGGTGACAGCTCTTCTCCCGGCACTGCTCCGCCCTCGGATTCGCCCACGCTGATCGATATTCCCGGGCCCAAGCACGCCCGTTCCATCGTCTGATTCTCCGACGATGGTGGATATTCCGGATGTCAACTCCCCGGACTCTCCGACCATGGTGGACATTCCGGGCCCCGATTCTCCGACCATGGTCGAGGGCGTCAGCCCGCTCCCCGGAAAACCCGCGCCGTGGAAGCCACGAGTTCAGAGCCAGCCCGGCGATGCTGGAACCGGGTCAGCTGCTGGGGCAGCGTTATGAAATCCTGCAAATCCTCGGCGAAGGTGGGATGGGTGCGGTCTACAAGGCGCGCGACATCGAACTGAATCGCATGGTGGCGCTGAAAGTGATCCGGCCCGATCTGGCCACCAACCAGTCCATCATTGACCGCTTCAAGCAGGAACTGCTTCTGGCCACCCAGGTCACCCACAAGAACGTGATCCGGATCTACGACCTGAGCGAAGCCGACGGCATGAAGTTCATCACCATGGAGTACGTCGAGGGTGAGGACTTGCGCGGCCTGATGCAGCAGAAGGGAAAGCTTGCTCCCGAGGAAGCGGTCGAAATCATGCAGCAAACCTGCCGCGCGCTGGAAGCCGCGCACAGCGCAGGCATCATCCACCGCGACCTGAAGCCGCAGAACATCATGCGCGACAAGACCGGCCGGGTCCTGGTGATGGATTTCGGCCTGGCCCGCACTCTCGAAGGCGACGGCATGACCCAGACCGGCGCCCTGGTCGGCACCATGGACTACATGTCGCCGGAGCAGGCCCTGGGCAAGGATCTCGACCAGCGTTCCGACGTGTTCGCGCTGGGCCTGATCTTCTATGAATTGCTGACCGGCAAGATGCCGTACAAAGCCGACAGCGTGGTGGCCAGCCTGCTCAAGCGCACCCAGGAAAGGGCCGCTCCGGTGTCGAGCCACGATGCCTCCATACCGAGGCCGCTCAGCAATATCGTCGGCAAGTGCATGGAGCCCGACGTGAAGCTGCGCTACCAGAGTTCGGCGCAAATTCTGGCCGATCTGGATGCCTGGCAGGGCGGACGCGCGGCCGCGACACTGAATTTCCCCGCCAGTTCCAAGCCTTGGGGACAGACTATCCCGTGGCACTGGATCGGTGGCGTGGTGGCGGCGCTGGTGCTGGCGATTGTCGGATTCGTGTATCGCGACATGCTGTTCAATTCGCCGGCGCGAACTCCGTCGGGACCTGTCGTTTCGCTGGCCATTCTGCCGTTTCGCAACGCGTCGGGCGATCCCAGCCTGGACTGGCTCGGTCCGAGCGTGGCTGAAATGCTGAGTACGGATGTCGGGCAGTCGGCGCAGCTGCGCACGGTCAGCCCGAACGTTCTGCATCAGATTTTGACCGACCTGCGCATCGCGCCGGCCACCGTGCTCGATCCGACAGCCATTCGCCGCGTAGCTGACTTCAGCAACGCCGACCGCGTGGTTTGGGGACAGTACGCCAAATTCGGCGACCAGATCCGCATTGATGCCACGCTGCAGGACATCAAGAACGACCGCACGGTTCCGCTGAAGATCGATGTCCCCAATGAAAAAGAAATTCCCGGCGCCATCGATCGCCTGGCCGAGTCCATCCGCCAGAAACTTTCGCTTCCCGAAGATGTGCTCAAGGAATTGAAGGCCAGTTCCTTCCAGCCGGTTTCGCAATCGGTGGACGCGTTGCGCGCCTACAACCTGGGAATCGGGTTGCAGCGAGACGGGAAGAATCTGGAAGCGCAGAAGCAATTCGACGCAGGCGACCAAGGAAGATCCCGTCGTTCGCCCTGGCTTTTTCCCGGCTGGCGCAGACCTACAGCAGTCTGGGTTACGACGACGAAGCGGAGCAGGCGGCCCAAAAAGCCGTGGACCTGAGCCAGAACCTGCCGGAGGCGGAGAAGTATCTGATCGCGGCCAGTCCGCTCGCAGGTGACGAAGAACTATCCCGAGGCGATCAAGGCCTACGAAAACCTGGCCAAGGCGTCGCCCGACAACTCCGACGTGCAATCGGCGCTGGCCGGCCTGTACAAGGATTCCGGAGACCTCACCAAGGCCCGCGAATATTACCAGAAGCTGCTGACCGCGAATCCGAAGGACGTCACGGCTACTCTCGAACTGGGGCGCGTGGCCATCAAGAGCGGCGATTCGCAGGGCAGTCTCGATCCCCTGAACCGCGCCTACAGCCTGGCCGTCCAGATGGATAACCAGGAGCAAAAAGCTGCCAGCCTGCACTTCATGGCGGTGGCTTACGAGAATGTTGAGCAAGCCTGAGGAGAGCCTGCGTAACGAGGAGCAGGCGCTGGCCATCTGGCGGAGCATCGGTCAGAAGCGCGGCCTGGCCCTCAGCCTGAACGAAATGGCCTCGGCGCAAGCTTCGCTGGGCAAAACCAAAGACGCTCTGGCCAGCTATCAGGAGGCGCTTGCAGATTCGGCGTGAAATCGGCGACAAGCGCGGCCTGGGCGACACCCTGATCGATCTGGGCAATTTCTACGATTCCAGCGGCGATCACGACCAGGCCCTGAAAATGTACAAGGAAGCGCTGCAGATCGGAGCGCGATCTCGGCAATGAGAGCTTGCAGGCCATCTGCCTGAACAATATCGGCAGCGTGTACCTGGAAAAGGGCCAATACCAGGACGCTCTCACCTACTTCCAGCAGGCGCTGCAGCTGCGCGAAAACTCGAAAGTGCCGCAGGACATCGTGGAGGCGGTCCACAATCTCGGTGATACCTCGTCCGGCATGGGCCAGTACGATCAGGCGATTTCCTACTACCTGCGGGCGCTGGATTTGCGGCGCAGCATGAACGACGCGCGCGGCGGCGGCCATCGAGTCTTACAGCCTGGGCGAGCTGTTTGGATTACCAGGGACGCTTCGGCGCGGCCGTCAACTCCAAGCAGGATGCGCTCAAGACTTTCCGCGACATCAAGGACAAGACCTTCTGGATGGCCAAGATGCTGGACGGTGTGGCGGAGGCGCTCATCCTGGCGGGACGCGGAGACGAAGCCAAGAGCTATCGTGGACGAGGCGCTCAGCCTCTCGCGCGAACTGAAGAATGACGGCATGGTGGCCGAGACCCTGGGTGTCCAGGGCGACATGTTCTTTTATCGCGGGAGATTTCAAGTCGGCGCATGCTTCCTATGCGCAGGCGCTTCAGGCGGCCACTCGCAGCAAAGAACCGGACACGATTCTGATCGCGAAAGCCAAGCTGGCCAAGGTCGCAAGTTCAGGAAAAGCGCACCCAGGAAGCCATTTCCAGTCTCGAGCAACTGATTCAGCAGGCCGACGACCTGGGGCTGAAGTACGTCTCGGTCGAGTCTTCCATCTTCATGGCCGAAGCCATGATGCAAAACCGCGACAACGCTCACGCCCGCCAGGAACTGGATCGCGCCCTGCTGCTCTCGGACAAGCTTGGACATGCAACCACTGAGCGCTCCGTGCGCATTATCTGCTGGCCACGATCGCATCGAGATTCCGGCAACAGCAACGAAGCGCGGGACAATTATCGCGAGGCCCTTCGCCTGCTGGATGCGATGAAGAAAGATCCCGGAGCGGAGAAACTGCTGCAGCGCGCGGACTTCAAGGCCATCTACGAAGCGTCGACTGCCGGCGCGCAAGCCGGCAAAGGCTAAGACCGTCCTCACGATTCAAGTTCGCAAAGAAGATCGTCGGATCCGAAAGCCGGCGTAAAGCGCTCGTCGCGTTGAGCAATGTTGCCCCACACTACTTGGAGCTGCGCTTTAGCGCGCGTAAGCCAACCAGACCAGCGGGGCTTGTGCACCCTTGGTTCTGCCATGAAAAAAGGGCGCCGCGAAAGCGGCGCCCTTTAGTAATTGACAGGGCGCGGTGTTTGCGGCGCGCCCTGTGTTCAGTCCTACTTAACGACGTTGTAGATGACGGCGTTCGCGCCGACGTTCCCGCCGCTGTCTTTCGACGTGACCGTGAACACGTGGAGTCCTTTGACCGAGAGGTCGAAGGTGCCAGTGCAGCTGATCACGCCATTGACATTATTGACGGAGCAGCTGCTGTTGTTGAGATTCGGCGCCTGACCTCTGCGTGCAAGTTGCCGCTGTTAGATACGGGCCCACAGCGCTGACCGGAGGAAGCTGCTTGCTTGTTTTTGGATCGCTGCAAGTGTAGCTCGCCGTGCCGGGCGTCGTGCTTTGGTGGTACGTGGCAACCGTCGGCTGAGAGATCTTGACTCCCGGCGGCAGTTCACCAGGAGTAAAGTACGTGGCTACCCAGCAAGAACCACCACCGCCGCTCTTGCCTTTTGTCGTGCCCAGAGGATCGCCGACTACTGAGAAGGACGAGATCTGGTTACTCACGAAGAGTGGGGTAGTGCTGTTGGGATCGAAGACGCAGGGATTAAGAGGATCGGGGCCTGTGCCCTTGAGCCAGCCCGGATACGGTCCAATGGTTGCCATCAAGAGCTGGAACCCGGGATTCTCCGCTTTGATGAAACTAAAGTTGCTTCCCAGATCTGCAAAGAAATCCTGACTAACATCGCCGCAGGTTCCATTTTCGAGGGAGCCGGGGCAGGTGAGTGAGAACAGGACTGACGAATCGACAGTGTTACCGCTGCTGTTTTTACCGGCGTTCTGGTAGACGAAGCACTGTGCCAGCGGGAACTTTTTCTGTACCAGTTTGTTGCAAGCACTTTGACTGATCAATATCGGCTGGACCTGCGCGGTTATGGAGGTAATGCCTCCACCGGTTAGCACCGCGTTGTAGTCATAGGCCTGGTTCCCGGTGCCGCCGTTGAAAGGCAGGACGGCTGGAACATTCACGGCCGGAAGAGACGCGCTCTGGGCCTGTGGTGTAAATGTCCAGTTCAGGATGTCTTGATTCTCGAAGTCTCCGCCTGTAGCACCCGTGAAACCAACAAAGGCCGTCCCCCCAGTTCCGAGACCGAGCGAGGCCAAATCCACGTTAACGCCGTTGGGATAGAGATCAACGTTGTCCAGGATTACGTGAAGGTTATTCGAATTCGTAGCTGGTGTGCAGGTGGGGCAAGCCAGGGCGTAAACGATCGTTACGCTGTGTACGGTGTTGCCCGACAGGTCGGCGCTAACCGGAACGCCAAGGTTAGAGCCAGGTGCCGCCTGCGCTGTGCTGCAAGCCTGGTTATGGTGTGAGGTATTTGGTCCCTGGCCGCAACTCTGAATCGCTACGTGGCTGACGAAGTTCGCGGGATCCCAATCGTTGTGAAAGTTATCGAATTCGATGGCCAAGCTCTTCGCGATGCCTTCACCCTGGCTGGGATCGGCGTTTCCGTCATGATCTCCATATCCCAAAGCTCCGCCGCTGGGGGATGACCCGATTGCCGTCAGGGAAGAGTTTTGGATCACGAACGCAATACCATCGGCCGGAGGTGTGGAAGCGTTCGTAAATTGGAATTGGAAGCTGGTGCTGAACCCTTTTTGCAATGGTTGCGGCGTGTTGTACCAGGCAGATCCATACTGAACGCCAGTAGCAGTGGTGAGCCGCAGCACTGTATTGCCGCTCGTAAACAGGCCCGCGTTAACGTTCGGCGTTAGGCAAGTCGCGCCGCCTGAAAAATCAGTGCTGAAATTCGGCGACGCCGGACAATTCTGTGCCAGCAGAGGCGTGCTCCCGCTAACCGCTACCAGGGCCGCGATGGCGGCCGCAATTACGAATCTTGAAATCGCTGCTGTCTTCATAACTCCCCCTTTAAAACGCGCGCTGGTTTCCCAGTCGTGCCTTCAGACGAATCCCCACGTAGTACCGCTTTAGCTTTGAACAAATACCTGGGACCAAGAACCGCCGAAGCATTTTTCAGCAATTGCCCGGCCAATCACGGACACCAAAACTCAGATGATGATTCCCGGAAAACTTCGCTTGTAAGACTCAGCCTGGTGATTGATGGTCGGCGCGGGGCGCGGGGGAAACGGGGAGGTCAGAATGTTCGCTGGTTACAGGACAATAAGTTACGGCCCGCTCGCAGGAACCCGGCCTCGCTCGTACACACTTGCCGAACCGTAAGAATTTTGCTATCGAATTGGCCGCCTGTCAACGGAATTACGCTCTTACCCCGTGTATATCTTGGCGATGAAGTTTGGTGCAACGGACTGCAAATTCTTGCACAGTCCATCCGCTGAATGCCGCTCTGGGTGAGCCATTTGGGCTGCTGAACCGACGGGGAAGGGCGGTTCAACAGCTCCGGCATGCAAGAAACTGCATTCGACTCGCCACCGGCTTTCCACAGGCGGTAGCCTCGAAACCCGCCAGGACCGCCGGTTGCGCAAGGGTAGATGTCCTCATCTGCCCGATCGAGCATTGCTCGACTCGTGCTTGGATATTGCGAAAGGAAAGCGGAGCTTTGCTCCGCTGGGCAGATGAGGACACCTGCCCCTACGCGGTTCGGTGCGCTATTTCGGGTACCAGTCGAGCAATCGCACTTCAATGCCTGTGCCTTCCAATCCTTTTTGAAAAACGGTGAGATCGGAACCACGGTAGTGATATGGGATAACAATCTTGGGATGGAAGGCTTTGACCGCATCGGCGGCCTCATCGGGCGGCATGGTGTAGGGCAGGTTCATGCAGACGAAGGCCACGTCGATATTTTTGAGCGCGCGCATTTCGGGTACGCCTTCGGTGTCACCGGAGAAATAAAAGCGCTTGCCGCCGTAGGTGAGGACATAGCCGTTGCCGCGTCCTTTGTCATGAAAGAATTTTCCGGGAGATGGGCCGCGTTTTAGGTTGTACGCCGGTATGGCTTCAATGGACCAGTCGCCCCAAGTCTTGCTCTCTCCATTGGCAATGGGCTTGGCAGTGGTCACGGTTTGGACCACGGCCGGTGGCGCCATAATTTCTGTGCCGGGCTTGCTGATTTCCTTGATGGAATCCGGTTCCATGTGGTCCCCGTGAATATCTGTGATCAGGATGAGGTCGGCCTTGGGGCGCCCCGACCAGTTCACGGGCTTGGCGGGATCCAGATAAATGACTTTGCCACCGGCCTCGATCAGCGTGCTGGCATGGTTCAGCGGCGTAATCGTGACTGGCCCGGCGGCAGTCGAAAATACCTGCGCCTGGGTTACGGAGTGCGCCAGCGGCGTTAGAGCGAACAGGCAGAAAACGAAAATCGGAACGAGCTTCATGATTGACCTCACGTCAGTCGGTTTTAAGGTGTGATTGTACAGCCGGGACATCGCCTTACCGCGTGTTCAACTCAACATAGTGGCCGAAGCTGGAGAGCACAACCTGATCATTCCCGGGAATGTAGAAACCAAATCTGCCAAGAGTTAAATTGCTTCCGGGTTGGGCCCAGCGTTCCAGAACCACCCAATTTTCTCCCTGCCTGATCAGATGGGTTATTTCATTCGCCCCCACGCGAATCTGGAAGGTCCGGAAACTCTTCTTGTCACCCTTGTGCGGGACTTTGATCTCGTCTCCCTTTTCGCCGTTTCGGACCACAGTCCGGTAGAAGTTATTCTCGTCCATCTGGAACAGGACGTAATTGTTGGCGTCAACGCAGTTCAGCATCCACTGCAGGCGCTTGCCCTTGGTGAGCATCGCGGAAAAAACAAATGTGCCGGACGTGGGAGACAGGTTGTACATCACGAAGTCGCCGCCCTTATGGACGAACGCCCCGTTCTCCGGCTTCCAACTTTCTGGATCGTCCCATTTGGACATGCCGATGGGCCCGAGTGACAGATCCAGGCTTCGGGACTGACCGGCGACGACTTCCACTGTGGACGAGCGCGTGATGTTATCAACAGTTTTCACGGTGAGCGTGTAGGAGCCGGCTGACAAGTTCAGCGCGGCGCCACTCACGATCCTGACCGGTGTTTCGCCCGCTTTCCCGAGGGTCACCTGGGCATCGACTGGCGTGAAGGTAATTTTTAGTTCGGCGGGCGCAGTTTCCAATGCCACATCCGCTGCCGCGAGAGATACAGCTGTCCCCACGACGAAAGATTTTTTTATTTGCCTGGGCTTGAACCGGTCTTTGCGCAACTCGACGATGTGGTCGCCCTGATTGACCGTTGCGACCGTCAGCGTTCCGTCGGGCTGAACTGTTCCGACGGGAGCCTGGTCAATCAGCACCGCGGTTCCCGGAACCCCGCCCTGGATGGTCAGGGAAGAGAAGCGCTGGATGGGTTGCAGATTGAAAGTCAGTTTGCCTTGCTCGCCTTTGCGAATCCGGATTCTTTGATCCGGGACTTCCTGGAATCCGCTTTTAGAAACTCGTACCACGTACTCTTTCAGTTCGAGATTCGGAATACGCAACTGGCCGCTGCTCTGGGTCAGTCTCGGTTGCAGCGTGCCATTCAGGAAAACCTTGGCTTTGTCCTGACTGGTCACCACCACCAGCGTGCCCAGGTCCTGTCCCGATTCCAGGAAGGTACTCAGCGTAGGCACCGTTCCCGCGTTCGGATCGAGTTTGTAGCGATACTGATCGCTGCCCCGGGTCACGGCCAATTCGTGCGGACCTGCGCCTAGAGATGAAAGCTCTACACCATCACGAGGAACGCCAACCGGCGCCTGGCCATCGAGGCTGAGCTTGATGGAAGGGTCACTCGAATAAACGTGCAGGTTGTCAGCAAGGCCGGTGACGACCACGGCGAGCAGTCCACGGGAAGCGATGGCGCCTTTGACGGCCGGGGCCGCTCCCTCCTCGTTTGCGAAAGCGAATGACACTTCACCTTGCGGGCCGACAACTTTGAGCTTGTGATCTCCGGCGGTCAGCTTTTCGAGAGTCCACTGTCCATCCTGAAATTGCGCCGGCGGCTGATCATCGAACGTGACTTTGCCGGTGCCGGTGTCGGAAATCACTTTCAGCATTGGCGCCGGCGGCTCGGGAGGCAATGGCGGCGGTGCGGGCGTCGACGCGATGGGAGCGGCGACCGGTGGCGGGGCAACCGCAGGTGCCGCATGCTTTCGCCCAAAAATAAAGAACGCTGCCACCAGCAATATGGCTCCGGTCGAGGCAAGGATTGCCGTCAAATAGAACTTCTGTGATTTCGCGGGCAGTTTGAAACTGGAAGGCGCAGCGATACGTTTCGGTGCCGTTGCGGCCGGCTTCGGCGGAGGAGCGGGAACCTTGGCCCGTGACGGAGGAGGCGGCGGCGCCGGCGAAACCACCGGCGGCGAAGGCGGTGCGGCCACGACATCAGCGGGCGGAGGACCGACGACGGTATTATTCAGAGCCGGGAAAGGTTGGGTTGGGTTTACCGCCCCCCCGTGGAACGTCAGGGTCGCGGTTTCGTTCGCGTGCAAATCCTTCGGATGCGGCTCAATCACAGTGTTTCGGGTCGCTTCCAGCAGGCCCAACCGGCGCAGAAATCCATTCGCGATGGTGAGGACCTCGACATCGTTCGAATACTTATCCGCCACAGCCCGCACCCGGTCTACCAGGGACTGCTTGGCGGTGGCCTCCGTGGCGGTATCAATCTCGCTCTCCATGTTGCGCAACTCTTCCAGGTCGCGGCGGCGCGATTGGCGGCGCTGAGCCTGCAGGTCGCCCTGCACGACATCCTGAAGCTGAACAAGCCTGGGCTCGCGCGGATAAACCGATAATCCCTCTTCGATCCGCGACAAGGCCCCGGCCAGATCGGCGCCAGCCTGCAGCTTGCGCGCCTGCGAAACACATTCTTCAATGAAGCCTTCCCGCTTCTGATGAAGAATCTCGGTCCGAATGGTCTTGGCCATCGGATGCCCTGGATTCAAATCGAGTGCATCCCGTGACAGCTTTTCGGCTTCCTGCCAATCGTTCTCCACGATCGAGCGTGCCTGCTCAACCAAAGCATTGGCCAGAACCGCGCGGGGCAGCGGATTGTTTTCATCCAGCTCGTAGGCTTCCCGCAGCAATCTTGATTCCTTCGACGGGCTTCTGCTGGGCAAACAAGTCCTGGCCCTCGGTCATCAGGCGGTGGGCTTCGGTCTTCCGCTTTACACCATCCTGGGCCAGCTTCTCGAGTTCGGTCAATTCCGCGTCGTTGGGAAATTCCGCCGCCGCTTTTTGCAACAGATCGAGCGCCCGCGCGTAGTCGCTGGAATGCAAACAGGTATCAATCTGTTCGACCAGGCGCGCCTTGGATTCGATGCGGACCTGCTGGTCGCGCCGCTTCTGCAGACGTTCAACTTCAAACGTCAATCCTGGATACTGGCTGTAAATTGTGCGCAGGATTTCCCAGTCGTTCAGGGCATCGCCGAACGCTGCCTGTTCTTCGTGAAGGTGCGCTCGCGCGACAATCGAGTTGACCAGATCACGCTTGTCCTGCACCAGCCGCAACGCGCCCTCAAAGTGCGATTCTCCGGGATGCTGGTCCAGCGCCTCGCGCAGAATATTCACCCGCTTGTCGAGGTCGGGCTCGGCCTCGACCTGGCGGTCCACGGAAGCAATGAAAGCCGAAAGCTCCTGCCGCTGGTGTTCCTCAATGTCATATTTCAGGGCCTGAAAGATGGCATTGTTCGGATACTTGACCAGATATGCCTGGCAGGCAGCCATGGCCCTTGTGAAGTTGTGCTCGGTCAGATTCCTGCGGGCCTCGGCATAAGCCGCGTTCATCGAATCGTGTTCGGAGCGCACCTCGTTGTAAAAACTCTGATAATTGGCGCCGCTCTCGCGATTGATGGAATCCGGCGCGCGCCGGTCCAGTTCAAGCACGACTCCCAGTTTGGCCAGAGCGCTGCTGACGTCGCCTTTTTGCCAGGCGAACATGGCGGCGCTGTGCAACTGTTCTTTTTCGTGGCGAAGTTTCTTGTATTCCTGTTCCTGGCGGTCGACTTCGGCCAGCAACTGCAGCGCGCGTGCCTCGTTAGGCCGAAGCTGCAGAACATTCTGCAGGGCCTCGCGGGCATACGGATAGGCGTGATTGTCGATATGCTGCCGGGCCAGGCGATACCAGTTGTCGATCTGGCGTTCACTGCGCCGGTTTTCGATTCGGCTCTTCAGGGCCAACGCCGTGGAATTGTCCGGCTCGATCAGCAGGGCTTCCTGCAGCTTCTGCAACGCCAGCGGATCTTCCTCTTCATCAAAGCGCGCCCGCGCGGCTTCGAGCAACTGAGAAAGCGTCTTTCGCCGGACCGCGCCATCGAGCTGGCGGCGGAGAGAGCCGATGGAATTGTCCATGTGGCCCTCGGCTTCGAGTTCACCGAGAATTTCTCCGGCAAACTGAAAGTCGCCTTCTTCCAAAGCTTTGGTGGCGCGCTGCAGCCGTGGCCGAGTGCGCTCGGGATCGAAAAACTCGATAGGTTCGTTGCGCAGCGCTTTGTTGAGGGTGTCGCCGAAATCTCGAGCGCTTGCAAAACGGTGCCAGGACTGCTTGGCCATTCCTTTATGCAGCACGCGGCTGACCGGCTGGCTTACGCTCGAATTCAACTCGGCCGCGAGCGGCGGAATCTGCCGGAGAATGGCGTCAACCACTTCGTCGGCACGCGCGCGCTGGAACGGGTTGCGGCCCGTCATGGCTTCGTAGCAGACCACGCTCAGAGAAAAAATGTCCGACGCGGGAGAGAGAGCCTTCAATTCAATCTGCTCGGGAGACATGTAGAGCAGCGTCCCTTTTTGCGCCCGGGTAGTGTGAGCATCGCTCATGTGGGCGACGCCGAAGTCGATAATTTTTACCGAGTCATCTTCCATCACGAAGATGTTGCTCGGCTTTATGTCGCGATGCACCAGGCCGCGTTCGTGCGCCGCCTGCAGGCCGCGGCAGGTCTGGGACATGATGTCGATCGTGCGCTCCACCGTCAGACGGTGGCTTGCGTTGCGCATGAAATATTCCAGCGTGGCGCCGGGGAGCAGCGGCATGACGAAGTAGGGTTTTTTCTTGCCCTCTTCTTCGAACTCTCCAATGTCGAATATCTCGACAATATTGGGATGGCTCATGGAGGCGAGCACGTCGCACTCTTTATAGAAGAGCTGAAGCGAGGCCGGATCGGGGATATCGAGGATGGTCTTGACCGCTACTTCGCGGCGGACGACGGTGTCGTAAGCGCGGTAGACCAGGCCCATTCCGCCCTGCCCGAGGACTTGCCTGACCTCGTAGCGGCCAGCCAATTGTTTTGGTGAAGCAGGATTATCCATGGCCTACCAGGGCATTAGAACCCTAGCATCTTAACCCACAGTTCCGCGCTGATCCTAGTCCAGACGCTTTCAGGGAGGGTACTGGTGTAATGCGTCCCGAAACCGGCCCCTTGTCATTCCGAAGCGCGGGTTTATCGCGTGAGGCATCTGTTGTCTCCTGCGCCGGCAGAAAGCAGATTCCTCGCCGATAAAGCCGGCTTCGGAATGACAAGGGTCTGGGGTCTCGAGGACGTCATAGTGGGCTCGAATACAAGCTGCATGATTGTTCTGGCTATTGAACACAATCAGGTCAAGTATTCTTGTCCCGGCTGGGTGACGAAGATGGACTTCCTTCGATTCCTCTAACACGCACAAGTCACCTCGAGACCTCGAACAACGAAAAATTCCAAGCGAAGCGCATACTCCTTTCACACTATTGACCCATCAGCCGTAGTCCCTATAATCGGCGCACTTTCTGTGTGTAAGTTTCTTCGCGCTGCCGATTTCCGCGGCCCGAGTTTGTACTCCCAATCTTGAGAAAGCGTTTCGCGAAGGAGAAGCAACCCATGGTTCGTTCCAAAAGCCTTGTATGTGTGCTGGCAATACTCATTGCGGGTGTGCACGCCGGGGCGCAACAGATCACAGGAAGTATTCGCGGAACTGTTCAGGACCCCAGCAGCGCCTTGGTGCAGGGTGCGTCGGTGAGCGCACGGCAAATCGAGACAGGGCTGACGCGTACCGCGAACACCGATGCCGGCGGAGCCTATGTCCTGGTCGAGCTGCCCGTCGGTCATTACGAACTGCAGGTTGAAGCCAAAGGTTTCCAAAAGTACGTTCAGCAGGGCATCACACTGAACGTAAACGAGACCGCCACCGTTCCAGTCCATCTCGCCGTCGGCGCCGAGAGCCAGGTACTGGAGGTGAATGCAGACGCGCAATTGATCCAGGGCACGGTCACCAGCCTGGGTAAGACGGTCACCGAGCGCGAAGTCCTCGATCTGCCTCTGAACGGTCGCAACTTTACCCAGCTCGGACTGTTGCAGCCAGGCGTGGTGCCGCTTACTCCGGGTTTGTCGGAAGCTGGAGGATCGCTGCGCGCGGGACAATCCTACGCTGTGAATGGCCAGCGCCCCGAGTCCAACAATTTTCTGATCGACGGAGCAAATAATTTCAACGGCGTGGATGGAGGCTTCGTTCTTAAACCGCCGGTAGATGCCATAACCGAATTCAGAATTCTCACTCACAATGCCAGCGCTGAGTTTGGAAACGCTCTGGGTTCGACCACCAATATCATCACTCGTTCCGGTAGCAACAGATTCCACGGAGCGCTCTGGGAATTCTTCCGCAACGATGTTTTTGATGCTACGAACTATTTCGCGGCCAAAACCGAACCACTGAAGCAGAACCAGTTCGGCGGGACTTTTGGTGGGCCAATCCGCAAAGACAAGACCTTTTTCTTCGCATATTACGAGGGCTTTCACAACCGCCAGGGAGAAACGAAATCTTCAACCGTGCCTTCCCTGGCCGAGCGGCAAGGTGATTTCTCGGCCATCTGCCCTGAAGGCTTCACTGCGGGTTTTTGCAATAATCCGAACCACCAGCTATTCAACGTCTTCCTCGGCCAGCCCTACATCAACAACCAGTACCCGGTGGATACCCAAACCAATCCCATCTCGCAGAATCTCTTGAAGTTTTTTCCGCTACCCAACACTGGAACCAACTTGTTTACCTCGACTGCAAGTGTTTCGCGAGGACTCGAACCAGGGCGGGGTAAAGGTAGACCATTACCTGACGGCTTCCGACATCCTCAATTTTCGTTACTCGATCATTGACGGAACGCAATTCAGTCCGATCGCAACCTCTGGGGCGAGCGTTCCGGGCTTTCCCGTCGGCCAGGACCAGCGGGCGCAAAACTTTGTCGTCCAGGAAACTCACACTTTCTCGACCAGCCTGATCGGTGTCTTCCGCGCTTCCTATTTGAGAAATAAATTTCTCTTCGGCCTCCATATCAATCCCACCACTCCGGCCAGCCTCGGTTTCCAGTACACGCCCAGCCTGGAAGCTGCCGTGGGTCCACCGTCAATCCAGGTGTCGGGCTACACCACCATTGGCAATCCGATCACCGGGCCGCGCGATACCTTTGAGAATGCGTTCGACTACTCAGGAGCGCTGAGTTGGGTGCACGGCCGTCATGAGTTCAAGTTTGGAGGCGGATACCAGCACCTGCAGGTCAATGCGTTGCAGGGTATTGCCAGCAATGGCTTCTATGTTTTCGCGGGTTTTCCCGTCGTGCCCGATGCCTTTGCCAGCTTCCTGTTTGGCCAGCCGGTTGTCTTTCTGCAGGGCTTGGGTGATTTTGAACGTGGCATCCGGGGAAACTCGGCAAACGCTTATGTTCAGGACACGTTCAAAGCCACATCGCGCCTGACTTTAAACTTTGGTGTGCGCTACGAACTGCCGTTCCCTTATACCGAAATCAAAAACCGGCAAACTCTGTGGATTCCGGGCCGGCAGTCAACGGTGGTACCGGATGCTCCTCCGGGTTTGCTCTATCCCGGAGACAAGGGCGTTCCCGCGGGATTGATTCCCACATTCAAGAAGGGCTTCGCGCCACGCGTTGGGGTCGCATGGGACCCAACCGGAAGCGCCAAGTGGCTGGTCACGTCCGCGTACGGAATCTTCTACGAGCCCTACTACACCGGCCAGGGTGGACCGTTGCAGTCGCCGATCAGCGCGCCGCCCTTCCTGCAGACCCCGCAGGTAAGTCTGCCCGATTTTGCTGATCCATTTAACGGCAAGCCTCCTATCGAAGGTGAGTTCTCGAGACCCCTGACCAACTTGACGCTTGCGCCGAACCTGCCCTTGCCTTATGTGCAGGACTGGGATCTGAATGTTCAGCGCTCCTTCGGATCGGATTTGCTTTTTGAGATTGGGTATGTCGGAACCAAGGGGACCAAACTACCGCGCTTCATCGAGGGCAACCCTGCGATCTACATACCGGGAGTGGATGCCGACGGACAATCCGATCTCCACGTCCGACAATGCCGACCGGCGGCGGAAGTTTTCCGGATGTACGCTTGATCAGGCGACAGTCTGCAATTTCTCTTCCACTGGCCTGATCACGGGCATTGCTAATTCCTCCTACAACGCCCTGGAAGCTAGTCTGAAGAAGCGCTTCAGCCACGGTATTTCTTTCCTGGCGTCGTACACCTATTCCAAGTCCATCGACGACTCTTCTACGTTCAACCTGAGTGGCTCGGCGTCAAAACCTCTGGCCGGAGAGAATGACCTGGCGCAAAACCCCTTCGACGTGAACGCGGAACGAGGCCGCTCACTGTTCGACTCCCGTCACCGTTTCGTATTGAGTTATCAGTGGAGCTTGCCGTTTTGGCGGCAGCCCAAGGGCTGGTACCAGCAGGTATTGGGGAATTGGCAAGTGAACGGGATTGTGACCGCGATGACAGGAACTCCGTTCACGGTCTTCGACGGAAACGATTTCTCCGTGCAGGGCTCAGCGCCGGAAATCACCGGGTTTTTCTCCAACCGTCCGAACGTGGTCGCCGGACAGGACCCCAATGCAGGTCCGAAAAAGTCCGGTGAATGGCTCAACCCGAATGCATTCCAGCGAATCACCCAGGACCCGAACTCCCCAGTGCAGCAATTCGGTTCGGCGGGCCGCAACATCGCTCAGGGTCCGGGATACGCGGATTGGGACTTCTCGTTGTTCAAGAACATCCGCGTGGCGGAATCTACGGAGGTTCAGTTCCGGGCGGAATTCTTCAACCTCCTGAACCATACGAACTTTCGTATCCCAGACCCCGACATGAACTCACAAACTTTCAACCAGATTCTGGAGGCCCAGCCCCCGCGGCTAATTCAGTTCGCGTTGAAATTCACGTTCTGATTTGGTAGCGCCGGCCTCCGGCCGGCCCGATGGGGCGGGCAGGATGCCCGCCCGACAGCCGGCGGGACGCCGGCGCTACGGACCCGCCAGAACCTCAAAATCACCGAGGTGCATTTCTTGCAAGGTGAGCTGGTCGAAGTTTTTGTCGAGAGCTTCGAACTCCGTGCGGAACCGCTCGCGAAAAGATAGGCACGCTTCACGGCTGGTCCAAAAATCAATGGTCATGAAGCGCGCCGGGTTATCACAATCGCCGAGAAGATTGGTGCGGATATATTCAGGGTCCCGCCGAAACAGCCTGACCCAATCGCCCTCCGGCCCATACGCGGTGTGAAATGCGGGCAAACATTCGGGGCGGACCACATAGGACCAAACGTAGCAGTACATCGAAATACTCCTCGCTATACTTTGCGTGGCTACGCGCTAATCGCGTTTTTCGGACCGCTCACGGCATCCTCAATCGCCCGTACCAGGCTCTCGTAGTCGAAAGACCCGTCATGCCGCTTACCGTTAATGAAGAAGGTCGGAGTGCCATTGACTCCGCTGCGCACCCCGCTGCTGAAGTCGGCCCGGACGCGGTCCTTATATTTTCCTTCTTCCAGTGCCTGCCGAAGTCCGGTAGCGGACAGGCCCAACTCCTGCGCGAGTTCCAGAAATAGCGGCCCGCCCAGGCGCTCCTGGTTTTCAAACAGGCCATCGTGCATTTCCCAGAATTTTCCGTGAGCTCCGGCAAATTCGGCGGTCTCCGCTGCGGATTCGGCCTGCGGGTGCATTTCACTCAGGGGAAAATTCCGGAATACAAACCGCAGACCTTTGCCGAAATGCTTTTGTACTCGCTTCACGATGGAATAAGCACGCCCGCAATGAGGACATTCGTAGTCGCCATACTCCACTAAAGTAGCTGCTGCGTTTTCCGGCCCCTGGATGTGATCATTGGCCGTAACCGGTGTCTTGAGCGTCGCCATGAACTCCTCCTATTAGTCTTACTGAGACAAGTCTTCGAGAGCCTGCAGAATTCCGTCCGCGCCGGGATTCACCGCCACCGGCGAGCGATAGCTCCAGGCGATGATTCCGGACTTATCGATCACAAATAGAGCGCGCTCCGAAAATCCGTCCGCGCTGCGATAGGCGCCGTAGGCCTGCGCAACCGCTCCCTTGGGCTCAAAATCCGCCAGCAACGGAAAGTGCAGATGACGATTTTCGGCAAAAGCGCGATGGCACCAGACGCCATCCACGGACACGCCCAGCAACTCCGCTCCGAATCTTCTGGAACTCGGGAAGGACTTCGTTATACAGCGCCATCTGGTCGCCGCATACCGGGCTCCAGTCCGCGGGATAAAACGCCAGAATCACAGGCTTGCCGCGCAACTCGCTCAGGGACAGCGTCTGGTCCGGCGTGACGTGGTAACTTGAAATCGGGGGCGGCCATGCCGGCAGTCAGCAGGTCGGCGGGTCCATTCATGACGGCAGTCGTGGTCGGCGTGCGGGCTTGCATTCTCATTCGGCATTTGATTTTCTCCCAATCTGGTTTCAGTTAAGTCTTTACGGGCCACTCGGGTCGCTGGCCGGCCGCAGCACAAGGCTGAGAGATTCGATGCGATCAACCACATCCGCGATCATGCGTTCATTTTTTGGCACGACCAACCCAGCCATGAATGCGCCGAACAGTGCATGTACTCCCAATCGTTCGGTTGTCCAACTGGCTGCGAGCATGCAGAGGATCAGGGAAGAGATGAACTCCATGCCGGTGCCATTTTTTTGATACCAGTGTTCCAGGAAGAATGCCGCACGGCGAATTGGGACCAGCATGATGGCGACAAACACCACCAGCAGAAGCAGTGTGACCGCAAAATGATGCCAACTTTGTGCCGAGTGCACCATCGCCGTGAGAACGGCCAGCAATAGCCAGGCACTAACATCGTCGATGGCCGCGCAGGAGATGGCCATACTTCCGAGGTCGGTTCCCAGTAAATTGCGTTCTTTCAAAATCCTGGCGAGCACAGGGAAAGCAGTGATGCTCATTGCCGTTCCTATGAAAGAGCGAAAGGAATAAACGCTCCCCGCTCAACAGCAAATCTTGGATACAGCACCGTGGCCAAGCCGACGCCCAGGGCAAGCGGCAGAACTATGCTGACATTGCTAATCAAAATGACCGCAGTCCGTTGCTCGAGAATACGTTTGAGATCAACCTCAAGCCCGACCACGAACATGAAAAGCAAAAGTCCAAGCTGACTCAAAACTGTAATCGCTGGCAGGGACGAAGCGGGAAAAACGTAAGGCAAAAGCATCTGGAAAGAAGCGCCCAAAAAGAGAGGGTCCGAGGACAATGCCTGCTGTCATTTCCCCCACAACTCGCGGCTGTCCAATGTGCTGAAAAAGCCAGCCGAATACACGCGCGGCCAGCAGAATGGCACCAATGGAAAGGATGAGTTGTTCAGTCTTCACCCAGTTGCCTTTTTGAATCCATCCCGGCTTGCTCTCAGCCCGCACTCCTGCTTTGCGACAGGGGATTTCATCAGGCCACAGTACCGATGAAGTATCGAGGCACTGATCCGAAAAAATCCCAGCATCACCCCTAAAAGGAATGTTGAAAATGCTCCCGCCGGACTTAAACGCGCGTATACGACGTTCATGCTCCACGCAGGGCTCGTATAAACCGCGCCCGCCAATCCTAGCCCGATACGATTTCTCACCACCGGCTCATAGATAATCTTTTCGATCCCTTCGTTAAAAAACTTGGCCGTCTGCAGAATCCGTCTGCTGTATGCCCTTCTTGCGCGCAGCGGCAGCTCCCCCCGCTCTCGGAATTTCACGACGAGTGCCGCAGCCTCGGCTGCATGGCGAAGGGCTGCGGTCACTCCATTCGAAGTCATGGGATCCACGAGGGACGCAGCTTCGCCGGCAATCAGCCAGTTCGGTCCTGCGCAATCCAGGTGAACCCGGCACCGGAACGATGTCACATCAAGCGCGCGGAGAGGTCCTTCTTGAAGAAGCGGTTCGAAGCGGGGAAACTTCATGAGTTGCTGCCGAAATGCATCTTCGACTGATTCACCCTCTTCACGCTTTGCTTTGAGCGCCGCACCCGGAAGCACATATCCGATGCTGACTGTGTCAGGGCTGACCGGAATTTCCCAAATCCATTCGAGATATTCCGTAGGCATCGGGTCCATGTAAAGAGTCGTTCCTTCAACTTGCTGCGGCACTTTGAAGTAGGTCCATATTCCCAACTTCGTGGGACCATACTGCAGGGAGGGTAAGTTGAACTTTCGCGCAACCAGCGAGGCTCCAGTCCCGGAAGCATCAATGAGCCACGGAGAGGAGAACCGTGCACCCTCTTCGGTTCGAACAGAGTGAATCTTTCCGTCTGCGGTCTCGACATCAACCACCCGGTCGCGCACAAATGTAACTCCCTGGTCCACGACGATCTTCAGGATTTCATCATCCAGCTGCGGCCGCCCCACATGCAGAGTCGTGAGATTGACATAGAAAGGAAAACCAGCAAGCCAGGCCGAGGGGACGTAATGTACCTCACAGCCATCACGCATTTTCAGGGTGACATGCCGCTTCCAGGTTGCAATGCGGGATGCTATCAGGCTGTCGGAAGACAGTCCGAGGCGATTCAAAAGATCCGGAGCAGACCAATCCAGCGACTCTCCAACGGGCGGTCGAATGGATTGATGCGGCTCAATGCATACGACCTTCAGGCCGGCTTTGGCCAAATGCAGTGAGGCAGCTTTTCCGGACAAGCCGCCGCCAATCACAGTCACATCGCAGGAAATCGATGGCGCTGTGTCAGGCATCAGGGGTTGACTTTATTTGAATTCTAAGAAGCGTTGCGGATTTTCGCCTCGCTAATTGCCGCAAGGATTTGTTCGATCTGCCAGAGATGGCGGCGTTCATGGGCCGTCAGCATGCGAAGGGCGCCGTACACGTTGTAGCTGAAGCGCGCATACACGGGGGAATCAACTCTCACCTGGTCAATGGCAAGGCCAGCTGCGGACTGTATGGTTTTCGCAAGTTGGGCCTGCGACTCGTCGAACGCACTCCAGGCGGAATTGAAGTCGTGTTGAATCGGGACCAGCGGCGCGGGCACTTTAAACCGGAGCCGGTAGGGAGGTTCTAAATTCCGAATGAACAAACGCGCGAGAGTGCCAGTCCTCAGCGCCCGGTTAGTGGCAAGACGCGGAGCGCGAGCGATGGCAGAGGATATAGGCGGAAGAAATGCATTCGTGGTCTGTGCCAGATGGTCCAGGCACTGCGCCACAGACCACGACGCAGATTCGAGGGGTGTTGTCAGGTCAGTTTGACTGTATCCCGCGACCAAACTCTTGGCTTTCAGGGTCACGTTCTGGGCCTGATTCAGAAGAGTGTCGAGTTGGCCAGCCGAAATTCGAACGGTTCTGGAGCCAACCGGTACCCCGAGAAGCCCCGGCAACCGCAAGACTCTGTCCGTCGCTTGTCCAAACATTCTCATGGGCCTGCCAGTTGACCCGATCACACTATGCTGGAACGCCTGGTTAGGACATAGTTGAGAAATACTAGTATGAAGCGGAGCGCATCCAGCGAATTAACCGGCTCTGGACGACAAGGGCGGCTACCGGGGGCCACGGGACGGCACGTTAAGGTAAGTCCCGCGCTATCAGCGAGTAACGGACAGCAAGGGATTCGCAATTCCGCTCTGGGATCAGTACTGGAATCCGCACCCAGGCCGATAAACCGGATCCGGCTAACCAGCCATGAGTGCTTCGGGTGCATGGAGAAGAACACGGCCGCGCCCTTTGGAGACAAATCCTGCGTGTACCCAATTATTTAGCACGCGGCTGGCGGTAAACGGACTGATGTCCGCCAGCGCGCCGAGTTCGTCATTGGTAGCATGGATTTCGATCCCTTCAGGATGGAAGTGCCCGGATTGGTCACTAAGCCTGACCAGGATCTTTGCCAATCTTTCCTCTGCAGTCTTGGTGATCAGTCCAGTATGGCGGTCAATAAAGGTCCGCAGATAGCCAAGCGAAATGTGAAGTGCATTTTCTGCGAGCTTTGGGTGCAAGGAAGCGAGATTGTGAATGACGGAGTGCTCCCAGGCCAAGACCTCACAGTCGGAAATTGCTTCTGCGGTTGCCATATAGCGAAGCGGACTATTCACCATGGTCACCAACCCGATGACGTCTCCCGGCACCAACCACCCCAGCAGAACTAACTCGCCTTGTTTGGTGAGGTGGAAAAAACGTGCCCGGCCGCTTTGAATAAGGAACAAACGTGTAGCTCGAGAGCCTTCAGTACTAATGTTGTGCTTGGCGGAAATTCTCTGGGTCCGGGCCGCTGCAATAATTGCGTCCGCTGCGGGTCGCTCAAGACCTACCAGGAGGCTGGAGGACAGGGTGGCAATCGTTGCTAAGCGAGAATTGACCATGTCCTTGCCACGGGGCGCTGGATACACAAGACGGCGGGCGCCATCAGTACGAGGAGAAGTGCATCCCCAAACCTCAACCCAGCGGGTCTGCTTTCTCTCTAATAAAGGTTAGGTCACCCGCCCGAAATCGGTAACTGTCAATGCGTGCAGGTCGTAGGCGCGACTGTCGAATGAAGCCGTGATGATTGCACCAGCCTGCAGGCATGCCTCTCTGTTGGTAGTGACTATTTTCCGATCAGGGCCACTCGCGCGGAATGAACTTTATTGACTAGGTGCCGTAGTTTTCTGGACGCGTACTACGGTACATTTCAATTCCTTCCCCGCCGTGGTCTTCAATTTGCCCTTGTCCCCGTCGAGCTGATACTTCACATCGCTGCCCACAACAAAATCAATCGCTTTCACAGATGTTTTTGGACTGGTCCGGCAGGTGTAATGTTTCCCCAAAACCTCGAAAACAAAATCGTACTGCTGGTTCTTCTTGTCCTTAGTATCCGTGGTGCCCGCTGGCTGAACATCCTTTAACGTTGTCATTCCCGCTTCCTTCTCAGCCACACTTGCAGTTAGAGCGCCGACCATCGTCAAGAGCAGCAATGCAATCCATCTTTTCATCGGCCAAACTCCTGAACAAATCGAGCATCTCCCTCAGCACTTTCCCCACCTGTTTACGTCGGACTGCAACCAGAGACAGTGGGTTCGGGACGAATTAAAGACTAAAGATCTACCACGCTAGCGTCAGGTGAAAGTTCGTCACACTGTCAAAATTGACAGCAAATCGGATTGAGGCAAGGCGCAGCTCGCAACGCACGCAACTCCGCCCGGTCTTGATTTGACTCGGCCTGTTCATTACCGTATAAAACTTACGACTCGGTGTTGTATGGGAATCCGGTTTAACGCCGGAGCGGCCCAGCCACTGTAGGCGCTGAGGAACGAAACGAGCATGCCACTGGCGCGCAAGCGCTGGGAAGGCGGTTTCGCTCCGAAGAAGCGCAAGCCAGGAGACCGACCGAGTTCACTCCGATTCGCAATCGACCTCTACGGGAGTGTCGATCACGATTCTGTAGTCAGATCAAGTGGCCTAATTGTTTGGCTTAATAATCTTGGTGGCCTTGTCTCTGTCCGAGACACAACTTCCAAGGCGTTGTCCGTTGGCTGATTAAAGCAACACGCTGGCGAGATGTTTGGGAAGCGCGGTGAGAATCCGCCACTGCCCCGCAACTGTAAGCGATCGTTTTACGGCTGCACGAAGCCACTGCCCGTCAGGGTGGGAAGGCGCAGCCGAGAGAAGTAGGTCGCAAGTCAGGAGACCGGTCCCGCCAAGCTCATAGTCCGCTCTTTCCAGGGCGAAGGAGGACTTCATGTTCATCTCAAGTTCACGCTCAGTCCGATATTTTTTAAGCGCGATCCTGTCAACCATTCTGTTCACCCTGAGTCTGCAGGCGCAATCAACGGGCACGGTGCGCGGCATGGTGGTTGATCCACTCGGTAAGCTTGTCCCTGATGCCAAACTAGTCCTGGTCCAGAATGACAAAAACGTGGTTCAGGGAAGGTCGGATGCGGGTGGCTCGTTTAGCCTTTTCCAGAGTCGACATCGGACGCTATAGCCTTCGCGTGGAAGCCGCTGGATTCGCGACACAAATAGTTCCGGACGTTCTGGTCGCAGAGGGTAAGACTGAAGAACTCACAGTGACGCTGAACATCGGACCCCTGGCACAACAAATTGTTGTCTCAGCAACTGGTGTCGCGACCCCGGAATCCCAAGTCGGAGCCTCGATATCCGTAATTGATCAAGATCAGATTCAAGTCTTGAACAAACTTGATGTGCTCGAGAATCTCCGGCTCATCACAGGTTCCCAGGTAGCGCAGACCAGCCAGCGCGGCGGCCCTACTTCTCTATTCATCCGAGGCGGAGAATCGGATTTCAACAAGGTAGTGATTGACGGTATTCCGATAAACGCGATTGGCGGCGGTTTTGACTATGCCGAACTCTCGAACAATGGAGTCGGCAATCTGGAGGTGATGCGCGGCGCGAACAGCGTTCTGTATGGCAGCGACGCCTTGAGCGGCGTGGTCAACATTACTTCCACTCGTGGAACGACCCCACTGCCACAGTTGAAATATTCTATCGACGGCGGCAATTTCGGAACCTTGAACCAGGATGCTTCGCTCGCGGGTGCTTTTCGCGGCTTCGATTATTTCTCGGAGTTTTCGCGCTTTGATACGCAGGGCAGCATTCCGAACGAATCCTTTCACAACGCGACGACCAGCACGAATGTCGGCTGGCAATTGAATCCGACCACCGGCATCCGTGCCACATTTCGCCGCGCGGCAACCGGCCTGGGAAGTCCGAATGCTATCTTGTTTTACGGGATTCCAGACGACTCCTTTCAAATCAACCACAATACTTACGGCGGAGTCAGCGCCCAGCAGCAGACCACGGAGAGATGGCACAACTTCGTGCAATTCTCCTACGCCCAGTTTGATTCGTCCTTTGAGAACCCTTCACCTACCGGTGAGCCGTTTGATCCGTTTGGCTTTGGACCGAATTATCTGGGAAAGACTGTCACCGTCCGAGGCGCGAATGGCTATAGCGTCACGGGTCAGGCAATTCTGGATTTCGGACCCCCACCGCCCTACCCCCAAAAATTCTCCGACTACGAGGCCCGCCGTTCCGTCTATGCGCAGTCTGACTATCAATTCTTCAAAGACTGGACCGGGGTCTTTGGATTTCGCTACGAGCATGAAAACGGCGAAGAAATTACGCGGGACAACTACAGTTCCTTCCTGCAAGGGCACGGGAGCATCGCGCACAGATTTTTTACGACATTTGGCGTAGGCCTGGAGCACAACTCATTCTTTGGTTTTGCGGCCACGCCCCGGGTATCGATGGCGTACTACCTTCGCCAGCCTAGCAACACCGGCGCAATCGGAGATACTAAGTTGAAGTTCAACTTCGGCAAGGGCATCAGGGAAGCCAGCACGTTCCAGCAGAGCGGCGCCCTCATCAGCCTTCTGACGCCCCAGCAAATCACGCAGTTTAATGTTGGGCCCGTTGGCCCAGAGCGTAGCCGCACATTCGACTTCGGGATCGAGCAAAGGTTCTGGAGCGGCCGGGCGCTGTTGGGTGCGACGTTTTTCTACAACGACTTTTACGACCTGATCGCGTTCCTCAACCCGGCGGCCCTGATTTCCATCGGCGTTCCTCCCGACGTTGCCAACGCCACTCTAAACACAACCGGCGGTGCGTATGTGAACGCGACCTCGGAACGCATGAAAGGGGCCGAACTCGAATACAAGATGGACCTGGGGCACGGGCTACTTTTCCAAGGACAATACACTTATCTCGATGGCGTGATTACGAAAGCCTTTGGTGACCCGTCCTTCAACGACACATTTCCGACAATTCCGATTGGCGCATTCTCTCCTTTGGAGGGTGCGCGGCCTTTCCGTCGTGCGCCTCATTCCGGAAGCTTGGCTCTGATCTACAGTCGGCAGAAGTTCACTGGAGCGTTCACCGGATACCTTGTCAGCCGGCGCGATGACAGCACATTTCTCTCCGACGGATTCTTCGGAAATTCAATGCTTCTGCCGAACCGCAATCTCGCCCCGGGATATCAAAAGTTCGATCTGAGTGGAAGCTACACCATCAAGCCGTACGTGAAGGTGTATACGAGCATCGAAAATCTGTTTAGTCAGCACTATCAAGCCGTCTTTGGTTTTCCAGCGTTGCCCTTCGCCTTTCGCGCCGGTATGACCTTCACCATCGGCGGCGAAAGAGGTTGGTGGAAATAACGAATCCGACTTCGACTGAGTCATCGCTTCGCGGCCAGCTCGAAAATAGCGTGACAGGAGACTCTGATAGTCAGAAAATGAACGGTAAATGAATTCTGCGCCGCGCTCTGTCATCAAGGAGACGGGATATGTCAGCCGACACTAAGCCAATTCCGCGCGACATCGCAGGCGGGAATTTTGTGTCACGGAAGAAGGCATCTGCGCGACGACCAACTGACAGCGCGCAATCGGTTGATGAGGGGCTCTGTCGTATCCTTTATGTCGCGGGATGGCGTCATCTGCGTCCTCTATTCTTGGCTGCCATAACAATTTCCTTCGGATTTGCGGATACCACCACAAAACAGATTGTGTTACCGATCGAAGTCTTGGGTGCAAACGGCACGACGGTGAGCAGGACTGTCGCTCTTCAAGCCGGACAGGCCGAGTCGGTGCGATCTCTCTGGCTTCAGATCCACGGTCTACATTATGCGGATCAAGCCAGCGTCCAGGTCAACGAGAAACCCTGGATACCCCTCAACAACAACACGGTTACCATCGCTGAGCCCGGCAAGAGTTTCGGCGGTATCGGCGGAGGCTTCTCCACACTGATGATGACTCTCGTGCTCCCCGACGGCGCGGTCGTGGGTGGTGATAATACAATCCGCTTCCGGTTCAACCAAACTGACGGGATCGTCAGCAGCTATCGCATCCTTGCATTGAACCTCCTAACCGTCGAGGGGAAGAAAATCCTCGCGCCAGACAATTTTGTGGAAGATGCGCCCGAGAGCTGGGCGCCACCCTTGCCCGACGCAGCGTCTATCCACGCGGGGCGGGAGCTCTGGCGGACCGCCTCACTGGTGGCAAACAGCCTCCCAAATAGTCCGAGGATCCAGGCGCACTGCGGCGACTGCCACACGCAGGATGGGCGCGATCTGAAATACTTCAACTTCTCCAACGAGAGCATTGTCTCCCGTGCACGCTTCCATGGCCTGTCGACGCTTCAGAGCGAGCAGATTGCGAGCTACATTCGCAGTTTGCCAGTGCCCAATCCCGGCCGCCCGTGGAACCCTCCATATCAACCTGGACCCGGCGTGGACGAGCAACCACTCTCGAGCTGGGCGGCAGGCGCAGGACTCGCGTGGGTCCTTGAGAAGGATACGGACACACTGCCGTATCTAGTTCGCCAGCACGGCGACGAGCTTAACCCAGTCTCCTCAAAGCCAGCGGGGAATGCTCCCGACCTCCGTGAACTCGTGCGGCAGATTACCCCGGCCATGTTTCGTCCCGACGGCAACCTCAGTGCTCGTGAAATTCCCATCGCCTTACAACTTCCCGATTGGAACCAATGGCTGCCGCGCGTACATCCCAAGGATGCATGGGGAACAGCATTTACACAGAGCGCGTTCGCAGCCTCATACGATGGTGAGACGACTCCGGAGAACAAGAGCAAGACAAGCAAGAAGCCGCCGCTGCGCACCCTCCTGGAGGCGACCCAGACTACGGATCACGATCTTCGCCCCGTCGTTGCTGCCTTCGCACAGTGGTCTGAAGCCCGGCGCTCCTTCCTCGGGCGCCTGGCTAAAGCGGATGCAGCGTGGTCGCCAGAGCTGAGCAATAGGGTTTACTCGACTCAGCTATGGCAACTGGTGAAGACCTGGGAAATGACGCAGGAGTTTGGGCTCGAAGGGCGCGGGCGCAACCTCATCGGCTCGACCGCGGATTCCCGCACGTGGTGCAACGTTGTTCCGGGAGATGCGGCTCCAGCGGCTGCCCACATACCCAATGGACCGGCCGGCGTCGGCGGTAGCGCGTTGACCAACGAGTATCTCAACGCGGCGTGGTATGAGTTGCAGATCGTCCTGAACAGCGGCAATCATCAGCACCGGGAGCGTGCCCCGGTGGATTGGGTATATGTGATCGGTGGGTTCCTTGACCTTCATGCCCAGACGCATCAGCCGGAGCCTGCACGACTGCTCGTGGCCGTAGTCAAAGCGCTGCAATCCGCCGATCCGCTCTTAGGCCCAGACAACCTCAAACAGGGGTGGCGGCCGAATGACAACGTTGATCCCCGCATCATGATCAGTCCAGTCTGGGCACCAATATTTGAACCATTGCCTGTCGAGGTCCATCAGGCATTAACCGCGTCGCTCCTGGCCGCATGGATGGACAAGAACCTGCAATATCCGATCACGAAGCACTTACCCGTCGGGGTGCCCAAGCGTCCGTACACTCAACCCAGTTCCTACGGGGATATCAGCGGCGGGAAGGTATGGGAGTCGGCCAGGGAGTTCCGCGACGCAGGGGTCTCGGCCGACCTAGTCCAGCATTTACAGCAATGGGGAGTTGCCTACAACGACCGTGCGGCCCGTATTCAGTACTGAGCTACCCAGTCAGTGCCAAATAGCCAGCGCCGCGTTACTGTAATGCTGTAACTTCACGTTGTTCGCGAAACTCGTTCCGAAACCCCTGCTTTCACAAAAACCCACACCGTACTAGACTAGGCGCCTGAAATTTGGGAAGCCTTTTGACTGCAAGTGGAACACGACGCGTGCGTACGCGCTTTAGTTTTAGGAGGCGATTTATGGGCTCTCGCTGTCTTTTATTGCTCTTGTTTTCGCTGGCCACCAGCGCATTGCTGGCGCAGTCTGCACCGCCGCCATCTTCCCCGACGCAAACCCAGGCGCCTGCGGCGCCGAACGAACCATCGGTGCAGGCTCTGCTCGAGCGTATTCAGCAACTGGAGAATCGCATTGACCAGTTGGAAGCTCATGACCGCCAGAGAGAGATTGCCCAAACCCCCAGCCCGGCCGCCCCGACCCCAGCCGAGATTCCTGCTGCGGCCGCACCAACTCCGGCCGTCCCGCCTCCGGCTTCTTCTCCAACCATGGCGGCGATCCACGAAGATCACGCCAGCA
The DNA here is from genome assembly GCA_963812835.1 of Terriglobia bacterium. Classification (GTDB taxonomy): domain Bacteria; phylum Acidobacteriota; class Terriglobia; order Terriglobales; family Acidobacteriaceae; genus JAIQFF01. The sequence goes on along the minus strand of CAWEWN010000002.1, from coordinate 211,553 downwards.
TGGGCGAGATTCGCGACACTGAGCGACGCTTTCCGTCTCTCCAAATCAGGGGTTTCGGCGACGTCGATTTCTCCGCAACGGATCAGAAGGGATCGATTAGCGGTTTTAACCTCGGCCAACTGGTTCTGCACCTGGCCTCACCTTTGTCGGAAAAGGTCAGCTATTTCGGCGAGGTCAGCTTCACTGCCCAACCTAGCACCTATGATTTGAGCGTGGAACGCTCCATCATCCGATACGACTACAATGACTACTTCAAACTCTCGTTCGGCAAATATCACACCCCAATAGGTTATTGGAATGCTACTTTCCATCACGGAGCCTGGCTGCAAACAACTATCGCCCGGCCCGAAATGGTCAAGTTTGGCGGAACCTTTACACCCACCCATTTCGTGGGTGTGGAAGCGGAAGGAAATATTCCCTCAGGTGGTTTGGGTCTGGGCTATAACGTCGGACTCGGAAACGGCCGTTCCTCGTTTCTGAGCAAGTCGGGGGACAGCGGAGATTCCAACGACAACCGTGCCTGGGTGGCCAACGTCTATGCGCGGCCTTCACGGTTTTACGGTCTGCAGGTGGGCGCGTCAGTCTATCGCGACAAGCTCACCCCGCAACCAGGGCAAAACTTTGGCGAATGGATCAGTGGCGCCTACGTAGCCTGGACCAAAGAAAAGCCGGAATTTCTGGCTGAATACGAGAACATCCATCATCGCGACGAGCTGACTGCCAACACATGGGACAGCCAGGCATTCTATGTTCAGGTTGCGTACCGGCTTCCCTGGCAGCAAAGTAAATGGAAACCGTATTATCGCTACGAGTATATTCATAAGCCGGAAAGCGATCCGACGCTGGTGGATGTGTTGGATTTGTCCGGTTCGACGTTTGGGGTCCGGTACGATATTACGAACTACGCGGCTTTCAAGGGCGAGTATCGGTACAGTCGCCACGGCGTCGATGAACCCTGGGTAAACGGGGTATTCTTCCAGACCGCATTTACCTTCTGACACGCACATGACAGCTCAATTGAAATTCGCCTTCCGAGTCGTCGCCATAAGCTGCCTGTGCCTGGCCTTTCTGCAGCCGCTTGCGGCCCAGCGCCACGAAGTTGACGTCGCTGTCGTAGTGCACCCGGACACGCCCATCAGCAATCTGAGCCTGTCGGAAGTGCGCAAGGTCTTTCTCGGCGACCGTCAATACTGGAGCACAAACGTTCCCGTGGTGCTGCTCATTCGCGCACCCGTAGCACGAGAGAGAGACGTGGTTCTCAAAATCATCTACCAGATGTCCGAATCGCAGTTTAAACAGTATTGGATCGCGAAGATTTTTCGAGCGGAATCTGCCACAGCACCAAAAGTGGTGTACTCGAACGATATGGCCAACCAGTTGGTGACCGCGATCCCGGGCGCAATTGCGTTTATTGACAGCAAGGACGTAAAGCCCGGCACAAAGGTTGTGCGGGTCGACGGGCATCTGCCGGGGGAACCGGGCTATCCATTGCGCTGAGTAGTGCCCAGCTACTGCGGCATGTTGAGCTGCTGCATTACTTTCTGAAATCTAGGGTCGGAGCGAATCTCATCGAATGCGGGTTCGACTCTGACGTAAGTGAGGTTGCTGTCTCGCTGCTCCAGAGCCATTTCGAGGGCGGCCAGCGCCTGGTTCTTGTCTCCCAGCCTGGCGTAGATCTGGGCCATGTTGAAAGACGAAACGTAACTTCGCTTCGAAATCTCTTTTAAGCCTTCCAGCCAGCTCTTCATCACTCCGGGATAGCCAGAGGCATTAAAGTCCTCGCCGATGGATGCCGCCAGATCGGGATTGCCTGAAAGCGTGAGAACCTTTTGCCGTTCGCCGATAGCCTCTTTAAACATCCCGTTCTGAGCGTATGCGGCTTCGATGGCGTGTTGCGCCGGGACGAATTTCGGATCCATATCTAATGTTTTCTTGAGTTGCTGCACCGCCGCATCGTATTGCCGCGTGAAGTACAACTGCCGCCCCAGGCTGGTGTTGGTGAGAAGAGACAGCGGATCAAGCTCCTGCGCCTTCTTCAACTCGACTTTGGCCTCGTCGAAGCGACCCATGCGGGTCAGAAAGTCTCCATACCACTGGTGCGCTGAAGAATTGTTGGGATTGAGCTGTATGGCGCGTTTGAATTCGGATTCGGCTCCCGTCCAATCCCAGTCATAGCTCTCCCGCACCAGTGCCAGAGAGATATGCGCCTCGGGCAGGGTGTCGTCCAGCTTGACCGCATGCATGGCCGCAGACTTCGCGTTTTGCCAAACCTGCTGCGGAGCTGTGTATCCGGACTCGCCCAGGAAATTGTAGGTATCGGCAAGCCCGGCGTAAGCCTGGGCGTAGTTCGGGTCTTTCTCGACCGCCTGGTTGAAAAAGTCGGTGGCCTTCCTGAATCCTTCCTCGGTCCACTTGTTCCAGTAGAAAAGCCCTTGCAGGTAGAGTTGGTAAGCCTCGGGACTTTCCGTATCATGCTTGGCGACTTGAGTGGTAGACTCTTCCGCCCCGACGATTCTGGGCCGCAGGTTGTCGTAGATCTCCTTTGAGATGTCACCTTGCACCGCGATCAGGTCGGACATCTTCCGGTTGTACTGATCGCCCCAGAGTTCGGAGCCGTCGGCCACACTGACCAGGTCGGTTTGGATCGTGAGGGTATCGCCGCGCTGCGCGATCCGGCCCATCAACACGGCGTCAACGTTGAGCTCTTTGCCGACTTTCTGGGCATTGATGTCATGTCCCTTGTAACTGAAAACCGTGCTGCGGGCCATAACCCGTAGTTCCGGGACGCGGGAAAGGCTGCTGATAATTCCTTCTGTAACGCCGTCCGCTAGATACTCGATATTTGGATCTGCTCCCACGTTGACGAAGGGCAAAACGGCAATAGCATGAATGTGCCCCGAGCCGCCGCCCAGCAATCGATCACGCAGGTGGCGCGGAAGTAGGACGACGAGCAGCAGCAAAACCAGTGCCACTGCGGCCGAGATGATACCAATTTTGCGCCATGGGACTTTGGAACTCATTGGCGGCACGAAGGTGGGAACGCCGGAAGATTCGGTGTCGCGTTTGACCCGTTTGAGGTCAGCTTGAAGTTCGGCGGCGGACTGGTAGCGTAACTTTCGGTCTTTTTCCAGCAGCTTGGCTGTGATCCAGCCGAGGTCGGGAATGAGTTCCGGATTTACTCGCGAAGCCGACAACGGCGAGCGGTTGAGGATGGCTTCGAAAACCACCGCTGTGGTGCCGCCACCAAATGCGAGCCGTCCCGTCGCCATTTCGTACAGCACCGCGCCCAGAGAAAAAAGATCGCTGCGGCGGTCCAGTTCCTCTCCGCGGGCCTGCTCCGGCGACATATATGCCACGGTGCCGAGAGCGACTCCCGTGCTGGTCAAGTGATCGACACCGCTTAGTGTGGGGAGAGACGCGCTGCCGATTTCATCTCTGATCGGATGCTGGGTTGGCACCAGCTTCGCCAGCCCGAAGTCCAGAACCTTCGCCTGCGCACGTTTCGTAATGAAAATATTCGCCGGCTTTAGATCGCGATGAATGATCCCGGAGTCATGGGCAGCTTCCAGCGCGTCGGCAATCTGGATCGTGATTTCGAGAATTTGAGCGCCCGGCAGCGGCTTGCCCGTGATCACGTGCTTGAGGGGCTGGCCTTCCAGCAATTCCATCACGATGAAGGGCTGGCCTTCGAACTGGTCAATCTCGTGGATGATGCAGATATTGGGATGATTGAGCCCGGAGGCGGCACGGGCTTCGCGCTGAAAACGCTCCAGCGCCATGGGATCGCGAACTAGTTCGGGCGGAAGGAACTTGAGAGCTATACTTCTCCCCAAACGAAGATCCACGGCGCGATAGACGACCCCCATGCCACCGCCGCCCAGCTTTTCTTCGATTTTGTAGTGAGAAATAGTTTGGCCCAGCATAGGGATTTCCTGGCCATGGCCAATGGTAGGCCGCGCATACTTGCAAGTCAACGCGACTGGTTCACGTTGCGCGGAAGTATGAGGTTAATCGGGAACATCTTCGACCGGAACTGTGGGTATGTTTTGTTGTTGAAATGGCTATTACACTCATTGACCCTCATGACCAATCTCTCAATTGGTGTAATCGCCGGTTGGCGAGTGTCAGCCTCATTTGAAATCGACGAGGATCTCGCCCTTCATATTAGCGCGTGGGGAGCAATCGACGAAAGAGTCGCAACGGTTGCTGCTCTACATGATCTTTGCTTTGGCATACGGGTCGAATAATGCCGACAAGCGCTCTTGGGACACGCTGACTCCGCAACAGCTCAGAGAGCTTAAGCTTAGGTTGTTTGTGCTCGTTGTGGTCGAACTTGCGCGGGCACTTGTGGGTGGTCCCAAAAGAACGAGCCATTTCTCAGACCAGATCTAACACGTTCTCGGCTCAGGACCAAGTGCATGAAAGAAAGAAGGGATTTTGAGTCCGTCGAATCTCTCAGATTTCGGAGTGCTGTGAATTCGTTCAGAAATAACGACGAATTGTTCTCCGCTTTGTTCTCCACATCAGACCTTCAGGCTAGCATCCCGGAAAGGCAAAACAACCAACTACTTTGTTTCTCAATTGCATGGCGGAGAGGGAGGGATTCGAACCCTCGGTACCGGTATTAGCCAGTACAACGGTTTAGCAAACCGCCGCATTCGGCCACTCTGCCACCTCTCCGATGTTTCTGCCAAGGGACTTGGCGAGGTCGCCCGTCGCATTCCCGGGCGATGACGCAAGGCAAGGACCGATTGAATTCTAGCACGGGTCGATGCCGCTGAGTGCGTTTAGGCCGCGTACATCGCGAGCGTGCCGTCAGGAATCTCAGTCAGCCGTCAACATTTCTATTGCTCCCAGGATCTCTAATCCTCTGACGACAGCCGGTTAAGGTATTAGCTCATAACTGACGAAGGCCAGTTCCTTGCTATCGGGAGACCAGGAGGGCACGTTGATCGTGCCTTGCCCGCCGAACAGAGGGGCCAGCACGGTGATTTTCTTTTCTTCGAGCGACATCAGCCGCAACTTCACGTCCTTGTTTTGGGGATGCCCGGTGACATCTTTTTCGTAGGTGAGGAAGACCATCCACTTTCCGTCCGGCGAGATGTGCGGGAACCAGTTGTTGAAATCGTCCGAGGTGATTTGTTCCTGTCCGCTTCCGTCCGGGTGCATGCGCCAGATTTGCATGCTGCCGGATCGCTCCGAATTGAAATAAATATATTTGCCATCCGGAGAGTACTCGGGCCCATCGTCGGTTCCCTTGGCGTTAGTCAGGCGGGTTTCGTCGCCGCCGCTCGACTGGGATGGTGTAGATATCGAAGTCGCCGTTGCGCTGTCCTGCGAAAACAAGCGTGCTTCCATCCGGCGACCATCCGTGCCAGTAGGATGGAGAATTTTTCGTGATCTTACGGGGCGTGCCGCCTTCGATGGGCACCACGTAAACCAGGGAGCCGTGTTCTTCCTGCGACTGATCGCTGATGGCCAGCCATTTAGAATCGGGCGAGATGCCGTGGTCATTGTTGCAACGGCTAGCGAAGCCGGTGTCGATGGTTGCGGGTTCGCCGCCGGTCACGGGCAACCGCAGAATGTGGCCGTTGCTGTTGAATAGAAACGCGGTGCCATCGCGGGTCCAGTTGGGCGCCTCAAAACGCTCGGGCGCGACATAGACGACACGGCGTTCGGTAGAAGAGATGGCGACGGATTCGAGAGTGCTGTAAAGCTTAGGCTCTCCGGTGGGCGCGGGCGGCGTAGTTAACTCGACTTTCGAGAATACCGCCTGCTCGATGACATCTTTGTCGTGAGCGCAAACGCCGATGCCAACATAAAACGTTCCCTGAAGCGGAGACCGGATCGACGCGCCGGACACTTTGAAGTCGCCGCCAGGGCCTGCCAGCCACAGGTAGACATAGTCGCCGCGCTTGACCAGGCGCAGGCGGGTCGGCGCTGAAATATTGGATTGCACATGGTGTGTATTCACGCCCTTTGCCTCGCGATATTGCAGCGAAGTCATCCCACTCAAGTGCACGGCAACGTCAACGTATGGGGAGTCCGCATCGAGGGACTGACGAAACATGAGGACTGCCTTCTTGTGCGGATTTCCGGCCTGGGTGACGAAGGCGGCGTCGGCGGTCAGTGATACATCGCCGGAGACTTTTTTCCAGACGAAGTGGAACGCATCTGTGGCGAACCAAATGTTGGCGCCGCTGCCGCTGATCTTGTAGCTGGCTGTCGCCGGATCATATTCGGCCGTGCCCGGATGAAGAACCTCGCCAACGTCGCCGTGGTCTTCGAAAATTCCGACTGTTGCAGAAGAGGTTTGCGCGGCAGACATACTCGGTGCGGCAAATATCAGGATGGCCGCAGAGATCAACAGCAGCCACGAAGTCTTGTTTCCATTCACGCGAGCCCCTCGCCTTCTTAGTAGAAACGATTCGCAGAGAAGGTAGGACGCGCGGCAACAATTGTCAATGCCGCTAGCTTCAGGTAGTGAGTCAGTCTGAATTTTCTTTTCTCATGATGGCGTCGTCCTGAGCTTGCGAAGGATCTCGCGTCGCACCGGATCTGCATCCGCCCGGCGATTGTGGCAAGTGCGTGCTAGAGAGCCTTCAGGCAGGAAAGTCCATCACTTTCCCTGAGCTCCGTAAGGTCTAACATTCCACGTTGAATCATTGTTTACTTCAGTCTTGACAACCTGGGCTGGGTGCTTCAGACTGCCGGAGTTTCTTCGCCACAAGTCCGTGTTTTTGATCCCATGAGACGAACTCAACCTTTCATCCTGACTTTTTCCTTGATGTTCCTGGTGCTTTCGACCCATCTTTTTCTTGCCGCGAGCGATCAGATTCCGGCCACAGCGTGGCGTATTCCCATCGGGCAGCCGCCGGCGAATCCCGGCGGCCGGAAGCCTGAACTGACCAACATCGACGACGGTTTCTGGCAGGGCGCTCCGGTGGGCGGCATTGGCGCGGGAACTTTTTCCCGCTCTTATCGCGGAAATTTCGAGCGTTGGCATATTAAGGCGGGAGTCCACAAGTATCAGAACGTTCCTGGCAACCAGTTCGCGGTATTTGTGCAGCCCGAAGGTGGCGATGCAGTGGCGCAGGTTCTTTCTACCGGCAAGCCCGAGGGCACAGCGCTCTCCGCCTGGAACTGGTCGTATCCGGTGGGGGCCGGAGAGTACGCCGCACTTTATCCCAAGTCATGGTTCGCTTATCGCTCGCCTCAACTTCCGATCTCGCTGACCGTCGAACAGTTCTCTCCCATTCTGCCCAACAACTACAAAGAGACCAGCTATCCGGTGGCCCTCTACAACTGGTACGCGGAGAACCCCTCCAGCAAGCCGGTGACAGTCTCGCTGCTGTTTTCGTGGACGAACATGGTGGGCTGGTTTCGCGACACATCTTCAGCAACTTTCACGCTGTCCTGAACGCGCAGAATAAAAACGTATTCCGCTCTGAATCGATCTCTGACGCGAAGATGCAGGGCATCGTCTTCGATCGCATCCGCACCGGCCCTGTGGCCGAGGAATGGGACGGCCAGTTCGCCATCGCTACGCTCGCCTCAGCGGGGGTTGAGGTCACCTACATCACGGACTTCGATCCGCAACGTTCCGGCGCTGAAGTCTGGCAGCCGTTCTCGACCACGGGACGCCTGCCGAACCAGTCGCCCGACGTGGCCAGCGCTGGAGAACAAATGGCCGGCGCCATCGCCGTTCGCTTCACCCTGGCTCCAAAGGAAAAGAAAACTAATTCCGATGGCACTTTCCTGGGACCTTCCCGTGGTGCAGTTTGGCGGGGGCCGCAAGTGGATCCGGCATTACACACAGTTCTTCGATGCTTCCGGCACCAATGCGTGGAAGATTGCCCGCACCGCGCTCGAGAACAACCAGAGCTGGAGCAACCAGATCGACGCCTGGCAGAAACCTTACATCGAGGACGAGTCCAAGCCTGCGTGGTACCGCGGTGAACTATTCAACGAGCTCTATATTATTGCGGATGGTGGCACGCTCTGGGCGCACGAGCAGAGCGGTCCGGCAAACCCGCTGCATTTGTCCGCAAAAAACGCTGACAGCTTCGCCTATCTCGAATGCTTCGATTACCCGTACTACGGCACATCGGATGTTCGCTTCTACGGATCCTTCCCGCTGATCAAGTTTTGGCCGGAGATCGAGAAGCAGGAAATGCGCGAGTACACCGACACCATTCCGGAAAGTATTCCGCAGCACTATCTGTGGTCATGGAAGCATGACCACGGCAAGTTCGAAACCATGCAGCGCAAGGTGGCGGGATCAGCTCCGCACGACCTGGGATCGCCTACGGAAGATCCGTTTGTGAATGTGAACCAGTACAACTATCAGGATGTTTCCAACTGGCGCGACCTGAACAGCAAATACGTGCTCATGATCTGGCGCGACTATGTGTGGAGCGGCAGCAAGGATGATAAGTTTCTCCGCTACACGTGGAGCGCAGTCAAGCTGGCCATGGAACATCTTCGTCAGTACGACACCGACGGCGACGGCCTGATCGAAAACGGCGGCTTCCCCGACCAGACCTACGACAACTGGGTGGCCCGCGGCGAAAGCGCCTACAGCGGTAGTCTCTACCTGGCTGCGCTTCGCGCCACCAGCGAGATCGCTCGCAAGCTGGGAGATAGCGCGGTGGCGGCGGACTACGATGCTCTATTCAAGAAAGCCCAGGCCGCTTACGTCAAGAATCTTTGGAACGGCACTTACTTCAACTACGACCAGGGCAGTACGTATCACACCGACATCATGGCAGAGCAGCTCGCCGGACAGTGGTATGCCAACCTCACCGGACTCGGCGATCTGGTTCCCGGCGCAAATGCGCAAGTCCGCGCTGCAGCGCGTGTTCGACTACAACGTGATGAAGTTCCAGGACGGAGAGATGGGCGCCCTCAACGGCATGGGTGCGGACGGCCAGGCCCTGCACGAAAATGAGCAGGTCGAAGAAGTCTGGACTGGGACCACGTTTGCGATTGCGTCCCACATGTTGTCGGAGGGAATGCGCGAGCAAGGCGTTCCACACTGCACGCGGCGTTTACAACGTAGTCTGGAAAGATCGAGGATATTTCTTCCGCACTCCTGAAGCCTACGATGCGCGGGGCATGTACCGCGCCGGCATGTATATGAGACCCGGAGCCATCTGGTCGATGGAGCCGGCTCCGAAATAGGATCTCTCAATCTCGAGGAGGACAATTATGCATTCGCCTCATTCTGCGTACGACCACGCAATCGGCGTGAATCGAAGATACTCTGCCTTTCTCGCAATCTTATTTCTGTTGCTGGGCACACTGCTGTGTTTGCCCGCCTCGGCCGCGGGCGATGAGCATCCGACTCTGGCCATCGGATCGGCCGCGCCAGACTTCTGTTTGCCTGGCATAGATGGGCAAACCCACTGCCTCAAAGAATACGCAGCCAGCAAGATTCTGGTGATCGCATTTACCTGCAATCACTGCCCCACGGCGCAACTCTACGAGTCGCGAATCAAACAGATTGCCGCCGACTACAAAGACAAGGGTGTAGCCGTGGTGGCGATCGAGCCCAACAATCCCGACGCGGTTCTGCTGTTCGAAATGGCTTATACCGACGTAGGAGATTCGTTCGAGGACATGAAGATCCGGGCGGAATACCGGCACTTCAATTTTCCTTATCTCTACGACGGAGAGAACCAGAAGATCTCGACCGCGTACGGGCCCACCGCGACACCGCATCTCTTCATTTTTGATTCCGAGCGCAAGCTCCGTTACGAAGGCCGCGTGGACAACAACATGCGTGAGCCGCTGGTCACCCGCCAGGACGCCCGAGAAGCTCTTGACGCGCTGCTGGCAGGAAAGCCGGTTGCTGTCGCGAAGACTCCCTCGGTGGGCTGTTCGACGAAGTGGATCTACAAAGAAGCTGTCCGGCGCAAGGAGATGGAAACTATCGAGAAGAAGCCAGTTGTCCTGAATCCCGTGAGCGTGGCCGATCTCAAGGAGCTGCGAAAAAACTCAACCGGCAAATTGCTGCTGGTGGATTTCTGGGCGACGTGGTGTGGACCGTGCCGCGCCGAGTTGCCGCAGTTTGAAACCATGTACCGGATGTATGGACACCGGGGGTTTGACCTGGTGACGGTCAGCATCAATTATCCCGACGAGCAGGCCGGAGTGCTCAAAGTTCTCAACGAAGAGCACGCCACCAGCACCAATCACATTTTGAGTTCGACCGATATCTACCCGCAACTGGCTGCGTTCGATCCGAACTGGAGCGCCGCCGTTCCGTACACGCTGCTGATCCGCCCGGATGGCGAAGTCGTTTACAAACGGCAGGGAACCGTGGACCCGCTGCAACTGAAACGGCTGATCATTGCGAATCTGGCGGACGATGATTATCACGGCCACGAGGCCTATTGGAAGAGCGCGGTGGAAACTAAGTAGTGGACAACATTTCTCCATTATTAAGCATATTGAGTTGCGAGATAACCAATGACCGGATTCCGAACGACCATCGTGACTCTCAGCGCGATGCTACTGCTCGCGCCGACGATCAGCCGCGCACAAATGATTACTTTCTCCAGTCAGGACTTGCGGGACTACACCGCGCAGAATCCGTTCGGTCGTTTTCCGGATGGCCGGCCGAAGGTGCCGGATGAACTGATCGAGCGGGCGCGCGCATTGTCGGCCGAGGAGATATGGGAGGTCCTGGAGGACAAGAACTTTCACAATCAGTATGCTGACGGTTTCCAAATCTTGCATCCCGGCAAAATGCTGGTAGGGCGCGCTTTTACAGTTCAGTTCATGCCCGAGCGCTCCGATCTGAACACCGTAGCCACAGCCAAGGCCAAAGCCCACGGCATTGCGGAGCTCACCAATCAGACCGCAATCGACATGCTGCAACCGGGCGACGTGCTGGTCGTGGATCTCTTTGGCAAGAAAGTTGATGGAACTATCGTCGGCGACAATCTGTTTTATTACGTCATGAAGGCTACCCATGGCGGTGGACTAGTGGTTGATGGAAGCGTCCGCGACCTCGACGGTCTTTCGGAAATCGACATGCCGGCCTATTTTCGCTCGGTTGATCCCACGCCCATCGGAAACGTCATGCTCACAGGAATCAACATTCCGATCCGGATCGGCGGAGTCACAGTCATGCCGGGCGACCTGGTGGTTGGGGACCGCGAGGGCGTCTATTTCATTCCTCCGCAAGCGGTGAAGGACGTCCTCGACCGCGCCGATGAAACTCGCATTCACGATGAGTGGACGAAGAAAAAATTCGATGAGGGGAAGTACAAGTCCAGCGAGATTTACGGCTCCCCGAGCGATCCCAAGCTAAAACAGGAATATCAGGAGTATTTAAAGAAGCGTCTGGCGGAAATTCGGCGCCAGCGGCAATAGTTGTTCCATCGAGAATGCGTCATCCTGAGGGACTTCAGTTCCCGATGGATCTTGCGCGCAGCTTGACCAGTCTCGCCGGCGTTCGTATCCGCTTCACGCCAGATGCTTCGCAAGCTCAGCATGACGGCTACGATAGAAATAGTGGTGCTGGAATTCGGATGTCGACCTCGACTACTCCGGGCGTCGCTACAGCTTGACCGTCTTGCCGCTCCGCGCGGCTTCGTAAATGCCCATCATGATGGTCAAGTCCCGCAATCCCTCTTCGCCCGGAGTGAGGGGCTCTTTGTTCTCCATCACGCAACTGGACATGTGGTCCATCTCGAGGGCAAAGTGGTCGCGCTCTGGAAGCACGCGCTCTTCTGTAATGTTGTCGTGGTGAACGTACATTCTCAAACCGGTGTAGCTGGTCGCCGGCTCTAGTTCGAACCATCCCTTGGTGGTCACGACCCGATAACGATTTTCTCCCGAATATCCGTAACTCGAAGTGCAGTTAGCGAGAATTCCGCTGGGGAAGCGTAGTTGGAAATTGATCGTTTCCTCCACTTCTTTGAAGCGCACGTCTCCGGGCGTGGTGTACATCATGGCATTGATTTCGGTAGGTTCCTCGCCGGTCAGATAACGCGAAGCGTTCAGCGAGTAAATGCCGATATCCATCAGCGAGCCTCCTCCCGCCAGCGCTTTGTTAAGCCGCCATTGTGTGGGATCGCCAATATTGAATCCGTGATCAGCGAGAATGACTTTGGTCGGCCCAAACTCCTGCTGGCGCGCCATGCGTATAGCTTCCGTGTTGTAGGGTTCGTAACGGCATCGGTATCCCACCATCAACTTGCGATTGGCCTTGCGTCCCGCGTCGATCATTTGCTGGCAGTCTGCCGGTGTATTGGCCATGGGCTTTTCCGAGAGCACGTGCTTGCCCGCCTGGAACCCGCGGACGGTGTATTCGGCGTGCATTCCGTTCGGCAGAACGATGTAGATGATGTCAACTTCCGGATTGTCGCGGATCGTATCGTAGTTCTGATAGTTGTAAATATTCTTCGGATTCACGCCGTAGCGCGCTGCCAGCTTGTTCGCCTTATCAGGATGGCCGCTGACCAGCGCTACTACTTTTGACTTTTCACACTTCGCGAAGGCCGGCAGGATCTGGTTGATCGCGAGGCTGCCCAGACCGACGATGGCCCAGCCCAATTTCTTTCCCGGCGGATCGGGGACTTCGAGCGCGGCAGCGCTTTTCAGAAGTGTCCCAGCAACATTGACCGCCACTAGACCCTGGCCAATTCTTGTGATGAATCCCCGGCGCGTAATTTCTTTCGGCAATAGATCGGACATGTCGGCAGTCCTCCTGAAGGATGAGCATCGCTACGCGCGACATTCTATAGCACCGCGCTACCGCGCATGTGTTCGTTGATTATTTAACAGATGATCGAGTTAGCGGGGAGCCATTCTTTCGCCCTTTCAGGGCTCTGTCGTTTCGTTGCCCCCAACCCCGGGCTCGCGCCGGGCTTCATTCCTGCGCCGCTTCGCGGCTGCGCACATTCTGCGCGCACAGTCTGAATGCTACGACTTGCGTCCGTTGGCGCAGGGTTTACCCGAAACTCGGTTAAGGCGGGGTAAGCGTTTCCCGCCAGTTAATCGATTACTTTGGCAATAACAGGCGCGAACAAGTGCATTTCCGATGGTATGATGCTGACTCGAATTGCGCATTCTGGCGGCCGCGAAGCCGCGCAGACGAGCACTGAATGGCCATTACCGTCCTCAAGACTCCGATCAATTCAGCGACCGGCCCGGTCTCTTCCAACCGCGCAGCGTTGAGCGTGGTAACGACGCTGTTCTTCATGTGGGGATTCGTCACCGTCCTCAATGATGTGCTGGTCCCGCATCTGAAGGCGATTTTCGATCTAAACTACACCCGCGCAAGCCTGATTCAGTTTGCTTTTTTCACTGCCTATTTCATCTTTTCGATTCCCGCAGCAAGGCTCATCGACTGGGTCGGTTACAAGAAAGCCATGGTAATCGGCGTGGTGATTCTAGGTTTGGGGGCGCTCCTCTTCATTCCTTCGGCAAGCGCTGCCTCCTACCCGCTTTTTCTCGGTGCGCTCATGGTGCTTGCGGCAGGGATCACCGTTTTGCAGGTCGCGGCGAATCCTTATGTGGCCGTGCTAGGGCCTCCCGAAACCGCATCCAGCCGTTTGAATCTGGCGCAGGCATTCAATTCGTTGGGCACGGCCATCGCTCCGTGGCTGGGCGGCGCAATCATTCTCAGCGGCACGCGCGAGAGCGCTGATGTGGTGCGGCAAATGTCGGCGACCGCCCGGCAAGCCTACCGGGTCCAGGAAGCGTCTTCGGTAAAGCTGCCTTACTTGGTCATCGGGCTGGCGTTGCTGGCGCTGGCGGTTGCCATCTCCAGGTTCAAGCTTCCACCGCTGCCCGGAGCCGAGCAGCATGGAAAAATTCCCGGCGAGAGTATTTGGAAACATCCGCAACTGGTGCTGGGCGCGATCGGAATCTTCGTTTACGTGGGTGCGGAAGTTTCTATTGGAAGTTATCTCATCAACTATTTCAGCCAGGCCGACATCGGCAATATCTCCGAGTTGGCTGCCGCCAAGTATGTTTCCTATTATTGGCTCGGGGCCATGATTGGACGATTCGCCGGGTCCGCCATTTTGCAGAAGGTCCGAACCGGAACTGTTCTGGGGATCGCCGCGCTGGTGGCCTGCCTGCTGGTTTGTACGTCTATCCTCAGCCTCGGTCACCTGGCGATGTGGAGCATTATTCTGGTGGGCCTGTTCAATTCCGTAATGTTTCCCAGCATCTTTACTTTGGGGATCGCGGAACTCGGTCCGCTCACGGGCAAGGGATCTGGCCTCCTGATCATGGCGATTGTGGGCGGCGCGCTGATTCCCCTGGCGCAGGGACGTCTAGCCGACATGATCGGACTTCACCGCGCATTCGTCCTGCCCGCAATTTGCTATCTGTACATAATTTTCTACGCATTCAGAGGATCGAAGCCCGTCCCGGTGAGGCGCCTGGCGTAGCGCAACTATGGCACCAGAGCCATCCTCGGGCCAAGTCGGCTTCGTCGTCGGCGTAGATATTGGCGGGAGCAAGATCGCCGCTGGATTGGTTACTCCTGACGGGGAGATTCGCTATCACACCCGCGTTCCCATGTTACCGAACGACGGGCCTGACACCGGACTCGCAACCGTCATAAAAGCCGTCGACCAGGTGTGTGCGAAGGTTGCTGACTCGGGGTGTAAAAGCCGTTTAACTGGAGTTGGCATTTGCTGTCCCGGCCCGCTCGATCCCAAGACCGGCGTCATCGTCAATCCTCCCAACCTGCCCTGCTGGCGTGATTTTCCGCTGGCCGACGAGATTTCGCGGAAATACAAAGTTCCGGTGAAGGTCGACAACGATGCCAATGCCGCGGCATTGGCAGAGTTCTTGTGGGGCGCGGGACGCGGCTATCGCAACATTCTGCTGACCATCCTGGGGACGGGCATAGGAACGGGAATTGTCTTCGATGGCCGCATTTATCACGGACGCACTGGCGCGGCGGGAGAAGGCGGCCACGTCAGCATTGACTATCGGGGCCCGCTATGCGGGTGCGGCAAGCCAGGCTGCATCGAGGCATTTGCCGCAGGCCCGGCCATCGCTAAACGCGCGCGGGCAAAACTCAGCTCAGTCAACATGCAAGAGTCGGTGATGCTGCGCCTTGCCCACGGAGACTGCGGCAGCGTTACTGCCGAGATGGTGGGCCAAGCTTACGCCCAGGGAGATCCTATTGCCGCGGAAACTCTGCGAGAAACGGTTGAGCTTCTATCTTTGTGGCTGGGCAACATGATCGACTTGCTTGAACCCGATGTGATCATCCTGGGCGGAGGCGTTGCTGATCTAATGAAACCCTTCCTCGGAGAAATCCGCGACCTTCTTCCCGGTTGTTGCGTGAACCGGCGTTGCCAGGAGATTCCGCTGCTGCTCGCCTTCTACGGCGGAGATGCCGGCATCGCCGGTGGCGCCGCGCTGGCGACCGACACGGTTTCCGCGAAAGCGTTGGAGCCGGAGACGGCCTGACCGAGGTACAAGACTCGCACAAGCTAGTGTTCCCATCTTTACAACAACTAACTTCTAAGATAAAGTACCCGGCGAAAAAAGGGGACCGAACCAAGGGCAAGTAACACTCCAACTCACGAGCATCTTACGGAGACGCCCTATGCATTCCAGAATATCCACGCGTGTGGCCTTGCTCGCCGAATCGCGCCATATTCCCAGCCTTCTGCTCCTGGTGCTTCTCGTTCCAGGCTGGATCGGGTGCGGGGGCTATAGCACACCTTCACGCACATTGTTGAGCATTGCTGTACAACCTGGCGACGCAGAAGCCTTCACGCCCGCGGGGACCGCGCCGTTCACTGCAACCGGCACCTTTGATCAGCCCCCAATGACTGAAGACAACCTGAACGCGCGATGGTCGTCTTCCGATACGACAGTCGCCACGGTAGACGCTAACACCGGACTTGCAACGTGCGTGAGTGTTGGCGGCCCAGTAGTCATCACCGCGTCTTCGAGTGCGAAGCAGGGCACAGCGGAGCTCACTTGTTCGTCTTCGGTGTCCACGGGATCCGGCAATTGTGTTTATGTGTGCGGCAGCACACGGTGCGGTGCGTTGACGGGCTTTTGTTCCAGCACGCAGGGCAACGCTTGCCGGCAGGTCTCCGCTCTCGGAAGCTGTCCGGTCGGGAAGCCCGCCGGAGGAACCGCGACGGACTCTTGTGGCGTAGGTATTGATACGACCCGAACTTGTCCGTAGGCAGCAGGTTGGTTGTGCACGGCGATTACACCGAGGCTGGTTCGAATCAGGTGGTCAGCGGCTCTCTAGTCATTTCTCCATCCACCATTCGCCAGATACCCAAAGGATTGCTGTTTCGCAACTCGTCGGGCAGAGTGGATTCGGGAAATCCCTGGTAACACACGGGCCGGGAAAAACGGAAAATCGCCTGACTGCCTACCGAAGTTGAGCGTCCATCGGAGGTCGCGGGATAAGGGCCGCCGTGCACCATGGCGTGGGAAACTTCAACACCCGTGGGGAATCCGTTGAAAACCAGCCTGCCGACTTTATCTTTCAGGATCGCGATCAAATCGCTGAACTCATGAAGGTCAGCTTCCGTGCCATGAATCGTTGCAGTCAAATGGCCGCATAGATTGCGTGCGATTTCGAGCACCTGGGCGCGGTCGGAGTGGCGGACGATCAGGGTAGCAGGACCGAAGACCTCCGCCGACAACTCCGGGTTTCGCAGAAATGATTCCGTGTCGGCCTCGAAAATTGCGGCACTCACGCCCTGTTCCTGTTCGTTACCCGCGGCAGGTCTCTCGGCGAGAAGCGTCACTCCTGTTTCGGTCTTGCGACGACCAGTGGCGGATTGATAGGCAGATCTGATTCCCGATGTCAGCATATTGAACTGGCCCGATTCGAGGACTGATTTCTTCAGGCTGTCGACAAAATTTGCCGCGTCGTTGTTTTCGGGCAGGAACACCATTCCTGGCTTGGTGCAGAACTGGCCGGCTCCCAAGCGTAAAAGATTTGTACATTCCGGATGAAATGTTCTCGCCATTTTCCCGTAGCGCTCCGGGCAAAATAAAAACCGGATTGGTGCTGCCCATCTCGGCAAATACCGGGATGGGTTCGTGACGGGCAGCGGCCGCATCCATGATTGCCCGTCCGCCCTTGTGCGATCCCGTAAAGCCTACAGCCTTCACCATCGGATGCTTGACCAGGGCCACGCCCACTTCGGTGCCTGAATCCATCAGGAGAGAGAAAACTCCTTCCGGCAAACTGCATTCCCGAACACTTTCCCGCACCAACTGGCCGACTAGTTCGCTAGTCCCCGGATGCGCGGGGTGAGCTTTGACGATGACCGGATTGCCCGCGGCCAGCGCAGAGGCGGTGTCTCCGCCCGCGACGGAAAAGGCCAGCGGAAAATTACTGGCGCCGAAAACCACCACCGGGCCCAGCGCATGCAGCATGGAACGGAGATCGGGCTTGGGAGGAGTGCTCGTGGCGTTGGCCCGATCGATTCGCGCCATGACCCACGAACCCTCTTCCACTACTTTCGCGAACAGGCGAAGCTGGCCACTGGTGCGCGCGGTTTCACCTTGCAAGCGAGGTTTCGGCAGAGCAGTCTCCTGCTCGGCGCGCTCGACCAGTTCATTCACGGCTCCGTCAATCTTGTCGGCAATGGTACGCAGAAACTTTGCTTTTTCGCGCCCCGAGATCTGGCTATAGGTTGCGAAAGCCTCATGCGCAAGGCGAGCAGCCGAATTTACTTCGTCAGCTCCAGCGGAGAAGAAGTCTGGCGAAAGGCTCTCGCCGGTGCGCGGATTGGTGGCGCGAAAGGATGCTCCGGTGTTCGTTGTGGAACGGAATCCGACGATTGATTGTCCTGATATTTTCAATGCTATTTCTCCAAATGCCTGATGTAGCGCCGAAGAAAACAGTATAGCGGCTGCGGCCTGCTCAGGGTTTTGACCGAGGGTAGAGGATCAATTTGAATGTTGTCATCCTGAGGAAGCGGAGCACTTCGCTGCGCGAAGCGCTCCCGACGAAGGCCCCATGCATTCCAGACCGTAGCAGCACCGAAAACCCGCCAGACCTGCTGATGTGCTTCCGCTCTGAATGGAGCCGACTGCCGGGAATGTGGCGCGGCATTCAGAGGTCCTTCGCTTGCTTTCGTCCCGCTTCGCGAGACGAAAGACGGCACTCAGGATGACAACCCTGCGGCGGCTTGCTCCAAAATGGTGCGGCCTGCTGGAGTGAAGGTCGCCATCAACCGTACGCGAGTGTATAGAATACCCAATTGCAAAGCTGAGGTTGCTAGCCAGACAATCTGCTGACTCTAAAAAGTCTAGGAGAATTTAATGAATGCAGGAGTCGCACGCGCTTGTCGCACTACAGTCCTTATTTTTATCACGACCTGCTTATTTTCAGTTGTGCTGACCGCGCAGAATACGCAGGCCGCCAACAAGACTGAAGTTATCGAGAGCCGGCGAAGCCAGCTGCTCGCGCTGTTCGACGAAGAGTGGCAATACGAGCTGCGTTCCAACCCTGAAATGGCGACGTCAATCGGGGATTCGCGCTACAACGATCGTCTTAGCGACCATTCTCCTGCGTTCTATCAGTCCGATGTGGAAGCGAGACGCAAATTTCTCGACCGTTTCGAGGCCTTGAACCCCGCAGGCCTGTCCGCGCAGGATGCACTCAGCCGCGAGTTGATGATCCGCAACCTGCGCCAGGATATTGAAGAAGCCCGATTCAAGCCCTGGGAAATGCCGGTGAACCAAATGAATGGCCCTCATCTCGAACTGCTCGAGACCCTGGGCCTGACGCCTTTCAATACGGTGAAGGACTACGACGACTACCTGTCGCGGCTGCATCAGGTCCCCAAAATGCTCGATCAGGTGACCAGCAACATGCGGCAGGGAATGAAAGACGGGCTGATGCAGCCGCGATACTTGCTGGAAAAAGTGGCCGCGCAGACGCAGGAAATTGCTGGAACAAACGCTGCAGCCAGCCCGTTTGCCCAGCCTGTGAGCAAATTCCCCGCCGGTATTTCGGACGTCGATCAGAAGCGGCTGCGATCGGCTGTTTTAACTGCGATCAGCGGCGAAATTCTTCCCGCGTACAAACGCTTTGCCACATTTGTGCGCGACGATTACGCTCCTCACGGACGCACCGAGCCTGGCGTCTGGGCGCTGCCCGATGGCGCGGAACGGTATCGCTTTCAAATCCGGCGCATGACCACGACCGACTTAACCCCGGAGGAAATACACCAGATCGGCCTCAAGCAGTTGGCCGAAACCGAAGCAGAGATGCTGACGCTGGCGCACAAACTTGGCTTCAAGGACCTGGCCAGCCTGAATGAACACATCAAGAACGACCGCAAGTTCTACGCGACTTCGGGCCAGCAGGTGCTCGACCTGTACACCAAATACACCCGTCAGATGGAAGCACAGCTTCCCAAACTGTTTGGACGGCTGCCGCAGAACAAGCTTGAGGTCATCCCCATGGATCCATTTCGCGCCAAGAATGCGGTCCCGGCTGACTACAATGCTGGAGCACAGGACGGGTCTCGTCCAGGGCACATCAACGTTAATGAATGGGACCCGGAGCATCGCCTGACGTTGAACATCGAGGCCATCGCCTATCACGAAGGCGTGCCCGGGCACCATTTGCAAATATCCATTGGGCAGGAGTTGAAAGACTTGCCCGCCTTTCGCAAGAACGGAGAGTACACCGCCTTCGTCGAAGGCTGGGCCCTCTACTCGGAGCGCCTGGGCAAAGAGATTGGTTTCTACGAGGACCCGTACAGCGATTACGGAAGGCTGGAAAACGAGATGTGGCGCGCTATCCGGCTGGTGATCGATACCGGCGTGCACGAGAAGCACTGGTCGCGGGAACAGATGGTGGAATATTTCCATCGTTATACTGCGATGGATGAACCCAATGTGCAGAGCGAAGTGGACCGCTACATCGCCTGGCCGGGGCAGGCCCTGGCCTACAAGCTGGGTCAACTGGAGATTCTGAGGCTACGCGAAGAGGCGCGGCAGAAGTTGGGCGCCAAATTCGACCTGCGAGCCTTTCACGATCAAGTGGTTGGCAGCGGACCGCTGCCCTTGGGCGTGCTGCACTCCCGGGTTGAAAGTTGGATCGCGGCGCAGTAGCGCGACGCCGGAGCTACTCTTTAGGCAATACTTCGCTTGAGCCGGGTGGGGCGTGGCGGAGATGAAAGCTCTACCCTATTCCGTCCGGATTGTTTTGCGCGGTACAAGGCTTGATCGGCGGCCTGAAGCACCTGTTCGACAGAACGGTGCCTGCCACTTGGTTCGGCGGCGCCAATGCTGACCGTAACCGAGATTTGCTGGTTCCCGGCCTCGGACGCGATCGGGCGAGACTTCTTTCGCGGTGAAGGGGGCCGGCGAGACCGGGCGCGGCGTTCGGCGTTTCGCCGGTCGTAATTACGAAACTCCTGCCCCTGGGTTCCTTGATCGCTCGGACCCTGACTTTGAGAATCCTGATTTCTGGAATCCGCGGCCCTCGAGTCTGAAGCCCGCGACCTTGGCCCACGAATCGTGCTCCGGCGCTCCTCGCTTCCCCGTACGCGGAAAGTCGCGACTTCAACGACGTTGCGCAGCAGGTCCAGATGGGGCATAACATCCTTGGCTGATTTGCCGGGGAAGAGAATGGAGAATTCCTCCCCGCCCACCCGATAAGCGCGACCGCCGCCGGTTACGCCGGCGAGTTTGCCCGCCACCAGCCGCAAAACCTGGTCGCCAGTGTCATGGCCGTAGGTGTCGTTGAATTTCTTGAAGTGATCAATATCCACGACGGCGACGGTGTAGGGTCCGTCGAGACGCAACAGAGCATCGTTGAAAGCGCGTCGCGCGGGAAGGGAAGTCAGCTCGTCGTGGTACGCCAGAAAGTAGGAATTCTCGATGATGGAGCTGATCAGGATCAGGCCCGCCGTCGCCATATAAGCCGTAGCGGCCGGACCTGCCGCCCCGACCTGGAAGGCCAGGAAAGTGGCGAGCAACGCCCATAGCAATCCGCTCTCTGTGGGCTTGCGGTATAACACCAGCCGCACAAACAAGACCGTAAGAGCCGCCAGGTAGGCCAACAAGGCCAGGGCAGGCAAGGGCGTCCAGGCCATGCGTCCCAGAAAGCGGGAGTGGAGAAGTGCAGGGCCGACTATCTCGCCGGGCCGGGATACGATGGCTACAAATACCGATTCGAAAAAAAGCAGCGCTATTCGGGGAAGGATGGCGGGCAAAACCAAGTCCCCGTTCGCGATACACCGAGAAGGCAATAAAGTTCAACGGAAGCAGAAAAGCCACGGCTTCAAGGGCGATTCGGCCGGGCCCGGCGGAAGTCATCCTGCCCGAAGAAAAAAATTCTATGGCACGCTGCGCCAGAAACACAGTGCAGAGCGCGAACAGAATGCGGCTGGAGTGGAAGCGCCAGGCCAGCAGCATTCCCGCGATGAAGATGGAATAAAAATAGAAGTGGACCGCGGCGGAAGGAATGAAACCAAACGCGCCCTGGAAAACGATGCAGGCGGCCACCAGGAACAGCGCTCCCGGCAGCACCAGGGACTTGAACGTTTTTGGGGTCCAGAAATTCACTCCCGGGCGGATCCTTTCAGCGAACTCCGGATTGTAGAGGTTCGCGCCATTATCTCTGATGCCGAATGTGCACGTCAGTGACCGTACAGATTCCAGTAAAAATATGGTCTTAGACGACGTTCGCCTGCCCGTCCCCTTTTAGCACTCGGTTCTCTTTACGGAAGCCGAGACCTTTGATTAGTGCTGATTTCCTTGCCCCAGCCCGCTTCGTGGCTAAGAATCAGAATAGTCCAAATTAGATTGATCTTATGCGAATTTTAGTCGCGGAAGACGATGTTGCGCTGGCCAGTTTCGTAAAAAAGGGCCTGGAGTCCGAGCATTACGCGGTTGACGTTTCAACTGATGGGGAACAGGCGCGCGCCATGGCCGGGGAGCTGGATTTCGACCTGGTGGTACTCGACCTCAATCTGCCGCGACTGGACGGCGTCACCATCCTACGCTTTCTGCGCACCCGGAAACCAAGTATGCCGATTTTAGTGCTGACCGGGCGCACCCGGGTGGAAGACCGGGTACTTTGCCTGGACCTGGGTGCGGACGACTACCTGGGGAAACCCTTTTCGTTTGCCGAACTGTCGGCACGCATCCGGGCCCTGATGCGGCGCAGCCACCTGCCGGTGGAGTCGGTGCTGGCGGTGGATGACCTGAAACTGGACCGGGTGGAGCGGCGAGTGGAGCGGGCAGGTCGCCGCATCGAGTTGACTTCCAAGGAATTCTGCCTGCTGGAATATCTCATGCGCAACGCGGGACGCCGCATCACCCGGGCCATGATCATCGAACATGTATGGAATCTGTCCTTTGACACCTGTACCAACGTAGTGGATGTATACGTCAACTACCTGCGCCGTAAGGTAGACGATGGTTACGGCAAGCACCTCATTCACACCATCCGGGGAGTGGGTTATGAGCTGAGCGCCCGCTCGCAGGATGGGCCATCCTCTGGAGCGCAACTATGAAAGTGGTTACCATGAAGAATCCGGATGCGGAGTGCGAATCCCGCCAACTGGTTTCCGATCTGTTCCACCGGCTGAGTCAGCCCCTGACCACCTTATGTTGTTCGCTCGAGTTGGCCCAGCTCCAGATTCCCAGTGCTGAACGCTATAGGGAGGTTGTGGGGCATGCTCTGGCCCAGACGGAAAAAGTTTCCGCGCTGGCCACCGCCATCCGGGAGTTGTTTGACGCGGGCCATGCGGGTCCTGGGGGCGAGGTCCTGGAGCTGCGCAGGGCGGTCGAAGACGCGGCCGCCGATCTGTTGCCGGTGGCGGAGTCGGCTGGAGTCCAGGTCATCTGCCCTCCCGGACCCGCGTGCCGGATTTGGTTCGATGCCCCACGGATGCGCCAGGGACTGTTTCACCTGATGGGGTTCGTGATCGGAGCCGGCGGCTCTTCTGTCCGGATCGAACTGGCGGAGCGCGGAACGGAAGCCGTTCTGACGCTGGTAGTTTCACCGGCCGGCATTCAGGATAGCGGGCCTCCGGCGAATTCAGATCAAGAACTGCTGCTCCGCTTGGGTCTGGGGATTGCGCGCGCCATCTTCGAGGCTGCGGGTGGCACCTTAACGGTCGAGCGCGGAGTCGAGAGTCTGAGCGTGCAGGTGAGGATTCTGCGGAAGGACGCGCGATCGGAGGAGCGGCAGTCGGAGGCCCATGGCTAAGTTGGCCTAAGTTGCAGGACCTGTCGACGCAGCCTTCAACTTTGCGATTGAGAAGGGTTGACGTGCCGGCGCTCTTTGCCGTCCCATCGTTGGTTCGGTCGTCGCGTGTGTACTGTTGCGGAGTCTTCCGAATTTGCTGCACGAGGGGTGATCGGTTTCGCATCCAGCACGGAGCGGATCGTAGCCAAGAGTACGTCAGGGCCATCGGTCTTGGGCACGAGCGCGTCCACCCAGCTCAACGTGATAACCGGCAGTTCCAGCCCGGGTGCGAGCATGATGATCGGCATCTCCGGCCTGATCTTCTTGATCTCAGCCGCCACTGTTTCCGCCGTCCAACAGGCCAAGGTGATAGTCGAGCACAATCGCATCGACCGGGCACGACATGAAGAGCCTCAGACCATCGCGACCGTTGGTCGCGGTAAGCAGGTCGTATCCACCTTCCTCCAATCGAGTGAGCTGGCTGGGATCCTGGTGTATGCACAACAGTGTGTTGTTGGCGGCCATAAGATCTTTATACAGGCGTATCTATTGGCTTTCTGCCCAATATTGCACACATTGAGGATTGAGGCGCGGGCCACGATCGTGAGTCAATGGCGCTGAACGAGACCATCGATTCTGATGCTCGCGAAAGACTTTCCCACAGCGACACTCCTCCTGAAACCGGAAAAGGTTCCTTCCAGAGAGGCATCTTTAATCTCTAACTAATCTCCTTCTTAACTCATAAGCATTCAATCGGCATAGATCCGAATTGCATGAGCCTCCGTCCCGAAAAGCTTTCCAGCGGGCATGGTGTGCGGGAAGAGGACCTATGACCGACGAGAGCAAGGGCTTCATTGCCATCAGCCAGGATGACATTGAACGTGAGCGCCTGCTGGTGGAGCAGTTGCCGCAGGTGCGCTACATCGCTCGCCGTATCCACGAACGGCTGCCACGCCATGTGCTGCTCGAAGATATGGTCCATGCCGGCGTGGTCGGATTGATCGATGCCCTGCAAAAATTCGACGGCAGCAAACACGTGCAGTTTGGGTCCTATGCCAAGTTCCGCATTCGCGGCGCAATTCTGGATAGTCTTCGCGAAATGGACTGGAGCCCGCGGGACCTGCGGCGCAAGGCCCGGCGACTCGAAGAGGCGCACAATACGCTGCGCTCCACCCTGGGGCACGACCCGAGCGAAGCGGAACTGGCGGCGGAGCTGGGCATTACCTTGCTCGGGCTGCAGTTGCTGGTGGGAGAAATCTCCGGGCTCGAAGTGGGTAGCCTGCGCGTGGAATCGCCGCTCGACGGCCGGGAGCAGGATTTGTGCGAGTGTCTGCCCGACGATAGCGAGGAGACGCCGCTGTTTCTCTGCTTGCGCTCCGAGATGACGCATTTGCTGGCTCGTGCAATCGCGGATTTGCCGGAGAGAGAGCGTCAGGTGCTGGCGCTTTATTACTACGAGGAACTCACGATGAAGGAAGCCGGAATCATTCTGGGCCTGGGCGAGTCGCGAGTTTCGCAGATCCACTCCATGGCGGTGGTCCGCTTGCGCTCCCGGCTGGCCGAACTCAGCGACAAAAACCGTAGCCGCGAGATCGCGAGAGGGGCCGCTGCCGGCGCGCAATGAACGGCAGAACGAACGACGGAAACCTTGCGAACCACGAAGCATGACGAAGGCGCCATGACCTCTCGTTGCAGTGGGTCAGTTTCGAAGAATCCACATACCCATACCCGGGCGTCATCCTGAGGGACTTCAGTCCTGAAGGATCTCGCGCGCACCGCCACAGTCGTCGCGAGGGTCAAATGCGCTGCGCGCCAGATCCCTTCGACTTCGCTCAGGGCAGGCTCTTCGCAAGCTCAGGATGACCCATCATGAGAAGGGAACACTGGCTAACTCCACTATCGCATCGGCAATTCGCTCAAAGCTTCTTCTACTTTCCGCAGTAAAGGCATGGCGGGAAATGGTTTGGGCAAATAGAACCAGCCAGGATTCGGAAGGCCTTTCCGGGTGATGCAATTTTCCGGATAGCCCGAGATGAATATGGCCTTCAATCCACTCTGGCCTGTTGCCAGTTCAAGGGCCAGATCGCAGCCGTCACGATCGGGCAAGACTACATCGGTAAGCAACACCTGTACGCTGTCCGTATGATTGCGAAAGGCCCGGACTGCATCGGCGGCGTTGCGTGCTGCCAGCACACGGTATCCCGCCGAGCGTAGAACTTCATAAGCCACTTCGCGAACAAAAGCGTTGTCTTCGACCAGCAGAATAGTTGGAACTCCAACATTAGATTCCGGCGCGAGAGAAACGCGGGTCGAATCTCCCGGAGCTTCTTGTTCTGGATTTGCCAGATGCATGCCCACGGCCATGGAAGCCGTTATGCATTTGTGCTTCCACGGTTGGTGAGGCCAGTTTGATCAGCCGCGGACTGATATGGCTGTAGTTACGTGATTGATAGGGCCTGACGAAGAAAGTGGTTTGAGCACAAATTGGAAATTGCGAGTTTGTTTTGGGACGGATTGAACGTTTTCGGGAAACAAGCTTTTGATTTGATCTCCGCACGAGCCCGGCACTCGCCTACATTTTCAGGGTCGAGTCAGTAGCGTCTGGTAGGGATCGAGTACGATCTTTCGGATACCGGCTGGGGCGGTGAAGTGGAAGGCGGTTTCTGGGCCGTCGGCGAATACCTGGCCTAAGAAAACATTCTTTCCGGCAACCACCGCGTAGACAGGGACCACGGTCACCAACTCCTGGGGCGTATCTTTTTGAACAATCTTGCCGCTGACCGCCGAGCCTCCAGTTTTGTCTCCGTATTTTACGGACTGCAATTCCAGATGTGGCAGGGCTGTGCCGTTTACCCATCCTTCGTAAAACCAGTCGAGCGATTTGCGTCCCTCGTAGCGAAGAGACGGAGGCAATTCATCTTCAAAGACCTGGAGAAACTCGCGGCTATTGATGGCTCGTTCCTGAAAGCGCTCCCGCGCCTTGCTCAACGCACGCATAAAAGGTTCGTCCGCCTGGGCAGTCTGACAGGTTTGCGGCGCGCCCACTGCGGCTCCGCTCGGCATCGCGCAGCATGGTCCGAATCATATGGAATAACCAGGTGCCGCGGCCGTAGCTGATGGCGTTGTATCCGTCGGGGAAGTGAGAACAATTGAGACGGGTGCCGAAGGTGACGGGACCGGCGTCGGCCAGCGGCGACCCTTCCTTGTTTTTCGCCAACAGATCCTGGCGGTATTTCTCCATGACCATGCGAAACGCAGGCGGATTTTCAGACTCCAGCAACAGCAATGCGCTGTAGTTCGCCAGCGCTTCGAACAGCCATTGATCGCGGTAGCTCTTCCAGGACAACAGATCGCCCCACCACTGGTGGGCCGTCTCGTGGACGATGACATTCTCGCTCAGCACAGTCGCGAGCGGACTCATATGCAACTGGGATTTTTCAGTGGGCGTGAGAAAGGAAAAGCTGGAGAGAAAAATGAGCGATGGCCAACCTTGACTGATCTCGCCGGGCATCTGGGTCAGCGCCAGGCTGGTATAAGGGTAGGGCCCAAAGCGATGAGCGAAGAACTCGACGGCGCGCGCTGACGAATTGGCCACTGCTTGCGCATTATGCGAGGGAGAAGGTGGAGGCGCGGCCACAGTGATCGCCTCGGGATGCCGGTGCGCGGGAAAGGGAAGCGTGGCGGGTGGCACCAGGGCCTGCGACGAGCCTTGCGGAAAGGTGCGTTCCACGCCGGAACTGGCATAGGCTTCCACCGAAACATTTCCGGCCCGGGCGGCCGACTCGCAGGTATTTGCCCAGGTTGAATCCGGCAATCGGCATGGGACGATCAGAAACCCAATGGCTGGATTGTTCACCCGCCGGAACATCGGCAGGTACGCTGTCAACACGTTTGCCGGTGGCGAGCAGTGTCCATTCCGAGGGATAACGAAATTGCATATCGAAGCGCGCCATCTCCAGCCCGCGGTTGGGATACCAGGTCCCGCGCGCCCCAACGTAAAGCAACCCGGCCCCGGCTTCCGAGAGCACTTCCCCTCCGTAGACGAAGTGCAGATTGATCCGCTGACCGGCGCGTAGCGGCTGCGGAAAGACGACTGCGATCAGATCGTTGCCTCGCCGCGCCAGTTGCGTGCCCTCGAGCGATTGGTTGTGAATGAATTCCACTGGAACGCCGTCGGATTCCACTTTGCTGACCTGCAGGAAGCGGGACAATTCGAACAGCACAGCTCGCTGGCCCGGCTGCCGGACTTCGAGTTGCAGGCTGGCCTCGGCATCGAGCCGGGTGGGCGGCGCCACTTTTGCCTGGATCTTGTACTGCGACACGCTGACCGCTTCGGGCTTGGCCTCTTCCCCCATCACTCCGGCGGCATCGCCAGACCGGCCGCCCGGTTTACCCATCGTGAAAGCGCTCCACACGTCGTAATAAGTTTCTCCTTCCACTATCTTCTGCTGGCCCGCCCAGTTTTGCTCAGAGGCAAGCGAATCAAAGTAGAGATCAAAGTTCCCGAGCTCGCGTCCCTGGAGGCGCGCATGCAGCATGCGATCGTCGTCTGCCCGGCGATTCGATGGCGGAGCCGCCGTCTCCGGCTGGCCTGACGTGGGTATCGTATTGCTGAAGCTGAGCAGCAGGCGCAAGGCGTCGAACTGGGCCAGGTTGCGGGCGCTTGAGTTCCACTGCGAAACAAACTCCTGGGAGTTTGCGGCGGCGCGGAGCGCAGGCTGCAACTCGGCAAAGGTGTCATCGTTAAAGCGAAAATATGCAGTAACGAATTTCTCTTCGAGAATAGCGGCGCCCGTGAACAGCATCATGGACGCCCGCTCCGCCTGGTCGTTGGGGATCAGCAGCACTTCGCCTTCCCCCTCAAAAAAAGCTCCTGTGACGTGCCCGGCGACATCTTCGGTGAACGCGATGGTGCCATCGTCGAAAGTGATGTGGAAGGCAGCGCGCTCGATAGTCACTTCGCGGATGTTGTAGACGCGTGATTTGTCGAGGCCCACACTTTGCAATTGCGAATACAAAGCTTCCGCGGAGTGTGGCTTGGTGCGAGGCGCTGCTGCCGCGGCCTGCGCGCCGCAAACCGGCGCCGCCGCAAACGCGAATACCAACAGGAAAAGCGCCGTATCGGAAATAATTCTGATTACCTTGGTCACGTAGGCTCGACTTACTCCTGTTGCTAGAATGCGCCATAGTGCGGGCATCTGTCATCTTTCCTTTATTGTCGGGCCTACTCCTTGGGGCAGCGTGTGCTTCCGCGGAAGTGATCCATCTGAAAAATGGCCGGACCATCTATGCCGACCATGTTCACGAAAATGGGGCCCACCTCGAATATGAAGTCGGGGAAGACTCTTACGCAATTCCAAAATCGGCAGTTGACCGGATCGAGGCCGGAGGAGTTCGTCCCGAGCGGGCTTCGACTGGGGATGGCAAGGACTCCAAAGACGTTCCCTCATTTACGCCTGCCGATGAGCTGAAGGGCGAGCCGGAAGTCAGCGACAAGATCATCCATGAGGGCAAGGTGGACCCGGACGCGCTGGCCGCGATCGAACAACAAGGCAATGCGCACACATCCGCTGCCGCGTATTTCATCGCCGGCAAGCACGAGATGGAGCAGACGAATTTCAGCAAGGCCCGGACCTATTTCGAAACCGCCCTGCGCTTTGACGGCCAGAACGCGACCATTCTGAACTACTACGTCGCATTACTGCTGCGCACGGGGAACGCGATCGATGCCCTGCCCCTGGCGGAACGCGCGGTACGAACCGCGCCCGATTCACCCGACACGCTGGCCGTTCTGGGCTATGCCCAATACGCCAACGATCGGAACAAGGATGCGATCCGCAGCTGGAAGCGGTCCTTGCAACTGCGTCCTGACGCCCAGGTGCAGAAATATCTGGACAAGGCCGAGCGCGACGCCACCGCGGAATCCGACTACACGCAAAACGCAAGCAGCCACTTCACTCTGAAATATGAGGGCAAGCAGACGCCGGAATCATTGCGCCGCGATCTGATCACAACTTTGGAGTCGCACTACGGTGACCTGGTACGCGACCTCGGCGTTGCGCCGCGCGGCAGCATCGCCGTGGTCCTCTATACCGACCAGGCCTTCTTCGACGTGACTCAGTCACCCTCATGGGCGGGCGCGGTCAATGACGGCAAATTGCGCATTCCAGTCAATGGAATGAACACGGTTACGCCGGAGCTGTCGCGCGTCCTGAAGCACGAACTGGCGCACTCATTCATCAACCAGTTGTCGGGAGGACGCTGTCCGCAGTGGCTCAACGAGGGTATCGCCCAGGCGATGGAGCCGAAATCGTTGTCATCACGCGGTCGCCGCCTGGCCGCACTCTTCAAGGCACAACAGGAAATTCCGTTCAACGCGCTGGAAGGCAGCTTCATGCGATTCTCGCCGATGGAAGCAGTTCTCGCCTACGACGAGTCTCTGGCAGCCGTGCAATTCATCATCGATACGCAAGGTGCCAGCGACCTGCAACGCATCCTGCAACGACTGGCCGAGGGAAATTCCACCGAGGCGGCATTACGGGCAACCATCCACGACGACTACGGTCAGCTGCAAACCGAAGTAGGCAAATACCTGAACAGCAAATACTGAAACTAGCAGAGGGTACAGAGCAGGGGTGCCCCACTTCTCGCCTCTTTTGCGAGAAGTGGGTGGGTCCTGCACAGCGGGTCTCAAGTTCTTCCAGGAGTGTCCGTCACAGGTATTTATCTTCGTCAGAGATAGAAACAGGCTTCGATCCGCTTTCCATTCCCACTTCTCGCAAAAGATGCGAGAAGTGGGGCACCCGGTTTTTCGCAATTCTCATCCGCCGTAGATATTCGTGTTCAGAAAATCATTGCGGAACTTGCCCTTGGGATCGTACTGCTTCAGCAGTTCCTGATAATCGGGCAATCGGGCATAGAGCGACTTCAGCCGCGACGGTTGCATGGTGAAAAGCTTTGCCCAGTGCGGACGGGCATCGAAGGGTGCCAACTGCTCTTCAATCATCGGCAACAACTGTTTGACCGCCGGCCATTCCGGCTTCCAGGTAAAGTGGATCGCGAGCGACGGCCGCTGGTAGGCAGTACTCATCCAAAGATTGTCCGCGTCAATCGTGCGTAACTCCGAGATAAAGAGATGAGGCCCGACCTTGTCGCGAAGTTTCTCCACCGCGAGGATGGCTTCATATCCGCGGTTGCGCGGAACAAAGTATTCAGCCTGCAGCTCCGCCCCGCTGCTGGGCGTGAAGTTCATGCGGAAATGCGGCAGCCGTTCATACCAGGGGCCGGGGATACCCATCTGTTCAGTGCAATTTTCCGCCGAGTGGTCAGCCAGCGGATGGAGCTTTCGGGTCGCGAGCTTCGCGCCGTAAAACTCAGGCGCGAATTCGAACGACTCTCCGGGCTCGACGCGGTGCTTTATCCATACTTGTGTGGCCCGGTGGTTCTGCCAATCGGTGAACAGGCTGACGCTGTACGCACTCGCGAAAATGTCATCGAGATGGTTTTCCAGATGCGAGAGCGACAGGTTTTCGTACACCACTTGCCTGACCTGGAAGGTTGGCTGAACATCCAGTGTGACCTTGGTGATTACGCCCAGTCCGCCCAACGCAACCCCCGCACCGGCGAACCGGTCTTTATCTTTTTCCCGGGAGAGGGTCACGACCTCACCGTCCGCTGTAACGATTTCCAAAGCGGACGCAGCCGTGGACAGATTGCCGTTCTTGCTGCCCGAGCCATGCGTGGCAGTCGCACATGCGCCCACCACCGAGACATGCGGCAGCGAGGCCAGGTTGTGCACCGCAAAGCCCTGGCTGTCGAGGTACGGAGCCAGTCGACCGTAAGTGACGCCGCCGCCAACAGTGACCGTACGCGCCTTCGGGTCCAGAGACATCTGGTCGAGAAGCTTCACCGAAATCTGGTTGTCCTTGCTGTCGGCGATGCCGTTGAACGAATGGCGCGCCCCGAGCGCTCTCACCTTGTTGCAGCTCTTCACCGCCTGCTGCACTTCCTCGACGGATTTGGGGAGGAGCAACCGGTCGGTACTGTACTGGTAGTTTCCGGCCCAATTCGTCCGCGGCGCTGGTGGTTGCTGCTGGCCGTTCATCACGCGTGATAGCAGGCTGCCCGCGACAAGGGCGCCGGAAGTCTTGAGAAATTGTCTCTTGTTCATATTGTCCAATTCGAATCGCAACAATATATAGAGACTTGGAGGGAGCAAAGCAAGAGATTCCGGCAGAGCAGAGCTGGCCTGAAGTTCAGCCGATCTGGATCAGGTCGCTCGCCCCGGATGCGACCGCGGCCGGTGGAAACTGCGGCGCACGCCACGAGTCGAAGACGGACACCTGGTGCACGCAGGAGACGGTGCAGTTGGGAGCGCAACCCTTTTCCGAAAGATATTCGCGGCGAATGTCTTCGACGGTGTATTTCTCCAGCGGGATTGCAGGATAGCCGCGCTGCTGGGAGCAATAATGCACCAGGCCATCCTCGCAAATGTAGAGATAGCGCGCGCCTGCGCGGCAGCGCCATTGATTGGGGCGGCCTTGCGCAATGTTGTCCTGGAAGCCGTTGATGCGCGTGAAGCTGCTCTTCTCCATGGCCTTCATCTCGTTGTAGATGCCGCGCTCTTCGTCATTCAGCGGTTGTAACTGGCCGGAGCCGTCGTGAATGATCCCGATGGTAGAGCTGAAACCCAGGCCCAGAGCGCGCTTGCCGATGGTGAGCGCGTCTTGCGGATTTTTTACGCCGCCGCCCACCACGGAATTGATGTTCACGTGAAAGTCGGCATGCTCGGCCAGCAGCTCCAGCTTCTTGTCCAAAACCTTCAGGCTCTTTTTCGATACCTCGTCGGGAGTTACGTTGTCGATCGAAATTTGCAGCCACTCGAGTCCGGCGCGATTGAGGCGTTGAATGCGCTCGGCCACCAGAAGATAGCCGTTCGTGATCAGGCCCGCGATCATGCCGCGTTTACGAATGCGCTGGATGATCTCGTCGAGTTCGGGATGAAGCAGCGGTTCGCCGCCGCTGATGGTAATGACCGACGTCCCCAGCGCGGCCAGTTTGTCCACACGCTGGAACATGGCGTCGGTAGGAACCGGCTTCGAAAAGTCGTCGTACTCGTTGCAGTACTCGCACGCCAGATTGCAGCGCCGTATCGGGATGATGTGCGCCAACAGCGGATGGTCGGTCGAGGCAAATGCGCCCGCGATCATGCGAGCTCCCCGCAAATTGCGGTGGAAGCGCCTTCAAACGGCGGCGCACTGTCGTTCCGGTGGATGGCATGGTTACTACTTTATTAAAGCATAGGGATAGGCGAAGTGCACCGATTCCGCAGCGTTTGGTGCGATTTACCGAGTGAATGGAGAATGTGGAGACTGAGAACCGAGAACTCCCAACTAGAAACTGGTATTTCGAATCCGCAGGGCGTGTAAAGCATCCGATCCGCTTGGTCGAAAATCAGGAAACCAACTCGTGGCCAGCAGCCTGCAAAGTCTCAAGCGCGGTGGCTGCATGCTCTTCCTTGACCAGTATGTAGTCGGTGTCGAAGGTGGAAACGGCGAATATGGGGATGCCACGCTCAGCCAGTGGATTGAGGAAAGATGCCAGGACTCCGGTCAGCGAAAATGCGAACGGACCTTCCAGCTTGAAGCAGGTCCACGGCGACTCACACTTTGCGTTGCGCGGAGCTTGATCAGCGGGGCAGACGATGGAGAGTTCTTCCGCGGTCCGCGAGATGGAGATGAATTCGGTTCCGGTGAGTAACGGGATTGAGGCATCCGGAGGTAAGCGGCAGACTGCGAAGGAGACTGGGAGGCGTCGGAATTTTAGGTGCATGGGATAGCTTCCAAACTTAGCCGAGCTTCGCTCGGCCTGGACGGGTCCGAGACCCGTCCCCACATGGTTTCAGGTGGTGCCGACGGCTTTCTTGACTGCCGCCTTGGCCAGCAGCCGGGTTGAATCCAGTGTTGGCAGTGGCGAGGAATCGGGCGTCACCAGAAGTGGGATTTCGGTGCAGCCCAGGACTACCGCATCACAGCCCTGATTCGCCAACGTTCGGATTACATCCTGAAAATACGCCAGCGAGCGTGGAGTGAACTGGGCGTTTACCAGTTCGTCAAAAATAATCTGGTTGATTCTTTCGCGCGCCGGCTGGTCGGGCGTGCGGTGGTCGAGGCCGGCTGCCTTCAACTTCTCGGGATAAACCGGACCTTCCATCAGGTATCGAGTGCCCAGAACACCCAGGCGTTTGAAGTGGCTTCGGCGCGCTTCGTTCGCCACCTCCTGTGCGATATGCAGCCAGGGAAGCGGAGATTTTTGCTCGACCAGCTCGAAGGCCTGATGGATCGTGTTATCGGGGCAAATAAGAAAATCGGCGCCCCCTTTTGCCAGCTTCTCGGCCGATGAGAGCATGAGATCGGCAACCCCCTGCCAGTTCTCGCCGTAGATGCAACTCATGTAGCGGGCCAGGGGATGCGTATGCATCGAGACTTCGGGGTGATCGTGGGTCCCGAGCAGATACGCGCCCTCGAGAGCGATCGTGCGGTAACAGAGTGCCGCCCCCTCCGCGCTGCACGCGACAATGCCGATGTGCTGGGTCATTAAGTTTCTTTTTAATTTACTCCTGCGCGGCCAGCTTCTCGACCTGTTCCAGCATTGTGTCCAGATCCTTGCGTGAGTAATATTTGCCGTTTGCCACCACTCCAAAAATCTTGCGCGTGTTGCGGATGTCTTCGAGCGGGTTCGCGTCCATCAACACCAGATCGGCTCCGTGCTTCGGCTCGACCAAGCCGTTCGTGTCGAGCCGGCCCAGAAACAGCGCCGGCTTGACGGTGGCCGACTGCAATGCCTGAAAGGGAGTGAAACCACTCTTTACCAGCCACTCCAACTCGTCGTGCAGACTGAAACCGGGAAAAACGTAAGGGTCGGGACCGTCGCTCCCCGCCATGAACGGCACTTGGGCATCGTGCATCGCCTTGACCAATTCCATGTCGCGCGCAGCCTCAGCTTTCAGAAGGGCCAGCTCTTCGGGCGAAGTGTTTTGGCGAAGTTTGTCCGGATTCCATTGCGCGCGCACCGATGCAGGAACATATTTCAGGCGTGGATCAGATTCCAGGCCGGGATCATCGATGCGGCTGTTGGTCTGCGTCCATACCAGCGTCGGCACCTGCCACGTGTTGCTCTTGGCGAGTTGCAGAAATAATCCGTCAGCCTTGGCCTGATCGTATGTGGAGATGATCTGCGGACCAAGTTTCTCGTAGGCCGCAAAGTCGCGTTTGGCCAGCGCTGCGAGTCCCTGGGCGCGAAGTTCGTCCTCCCGGGACGAGCAAGCCAACAGCATTCCGGTCAGATGCTCAATGCTCTTCTGTCCAGCCGTGGATGCTTCGCGAACGCTCACCGCATACGGAACGTGGCCGGCGAATGGAATGTTCTGCTTCGAGGACTCATCGGCAATCGCAAAGTAGGAATCGCGCGGAACATTGGAAAGTATCTTGACGAAATCCAGACCCTGCTTTTTCACCGTATCAACTGCCCGACGTGCATCTTCCGGAGTGTTGACGGCGATGGTCTGGCGGTCGCTCTTGCCGCTCGCCAGAAAGGGGCCGCCCAGAATCATCCGCGGGCCCAGCAGCTCTCCACTCTCGATTCGCTTGCGGCGGTTCTCCAGCACCTCTGGATCGCCACCCATATCGCGCACGCCGGTTATGCCGTTCGCGATGTACAGGGGATAAATCACCTTCTCGTCCCACGCCGGGGAGACGAAAGCGCTATGCACATGCATGTCCCACAGCCCCGGGACCATGTATTTTCCGTTGGCGTTGACGATCTGAACCCCGCGCCCCTGGTCGACCAGGCCCACCTTGGCCACAGCGCTGATCTGCCCTTTCTTGATCACCACGGTCACTTCCCGGGCGACAGTGCCGTCCCGCATATTCACGACATTGACGTTAGTGAATATGAGAACGTCCGGCGCTGTGATCTTCGACCTGGACCCCGCCCACAGGAAGCTGGTCAGGCACACCCAGACAGTCAGAAGTACTTTCATGCCCCAGAGCTCCGGATAAACAGTGAGGAAAGGCTAAGTGTGGGCGGCCGCGGCGTCAAACAAATTCAGGAAGGTCAGTTTCTTTTCCGCGGGAAGGAAAGAGGCCTCGAAAGAGTTTCGGGCCAGTTCGCGTAAATGTTCTTCGCTGAAGCCGAAAGATTGTTGCGCCAACTGATACTCGCGGGTCAACGATGTACGAAACATTGCCGGATCGTCACTGTTAAGCGTGATCATGATTCCCTGATCAAAATACTGGCGGACCGGATGCGTGTTCAACGATGGGCAAGCGCCGGTGCGCAGGTTGCTCGTAATGCAGATTTCCACTGGGACTTGCCGGGTGGCCAACTCTTCTACGAGTTCCGGATC
This sequence comes from Terriglobia bacterium, assembly GCA_963812835.1. Classification (GTDB taxonomy): domain Bacteria; phylum Acidobacteriota; class Terriglobia; order Terriglobales; family Acidobacteriaceae; genus JAIQFF01. Next base: position 175,968 of record CAWEWN010000002.1, on the reverse strand, counting down.
CTGCGCAGCGGTAAGTCCGTGTCCAATGCGTTCCGCGCGAAGATTGAGCGCGCCCCAGATGGATTCGGGGCCGGCATTCTCACCCGCATGCGCGGTCAGATGCAGTCCGTTGTCAGCGGCATAGGCGTAGGCCTCGCGAAACAGCTCAGGAGGCCCCTTCTGCTCATCGCCGCCCATTCCGATGGCAACGACCCCGTGCTCCCGGTAGCGCACCGCGACTTCGAAGACCTCACGAGCGGCAGGCGCACCGAACTGCCGTACCGCGTCAAAGATCCATAACAACGACACGCCGAAGTCGCGCTCACCTTTTTGGCGGCCGCGCTCCAGACCTTCGAACAGCGCATCGAAATTCTGCTTGCGCCATAGACAAACGCCCACCGACACGTACACCTCGGCGTGCAGAACGTTCTGCGCTCTAAGCCGTTCCATCAGTCGGTAAGTGATAAGTTCGTAATCGTCGGCAGTCTGCAGATCTTCGGTGACAGCCTTGAAGGCCATCAGGAAACCGTTGAAGTCCTGATAACTGTAAAGCTGTTCAATCTCACTCAGCGTGCTGCTTTTGCCGTGCCTCTGCCGCAGTTCAAGCAAGGTCGTGGGATCAATCGCACCTTCAAGATGGAGATGCAACTCAGCCTTAGGCAAAGTCACGATGAACGAACTAGGCTGCGACGCCATAGCTTAATTGTAGATTGAAGCGCCAGGATTTGCAGAGGATTCGATAACAGATGGAAGATTTGAGATTGCAGAATGGAGATTTCAAATCATCACGCTGAGCCGAGCCGCGAAGCGGCGCAAAGAATATAGCCCAGGGCGCAAGCCCTGGGAGGCAAAACGTAAACGGGTGAGCTCCGAAGGAGCGAAAGAAGCCAATTTCGATCTACAAATGTCACGGCTTCTGCGCTCTGCAAAACTCGCTATGATGCCGACTGTAAAAAATATAAATGGCCAAACCCAGCGCGAGCCAGATAAAAAATCGCAACCACGTGATCACGGTCAATCCGGTCATCAACCCGCCACACAGCACCACCGAGATCAACGGGAACCACGGAACAAAGGGCACGCGAAAGGCACGTGGACGATCTGGCTGCCGGCGTCGTAAAAAAATTACGCCCAGCGACACCAGCACAAATGCAAACAGCGTGCCGATGTTGGAAAGATCGGCAGCGTCCCCAATGTCCACAAGGCCCGCGGGAATTCCAACCGCGAAACACGCAATCCAAGTAGACCAATAGGGAGTCTTGTACTTGGGGTGCACCACTGAAAAAAGCTTCGGCAGCAGCCCATCACGGGACATCGCATACCAGATGCGCGCCTGTCCGTACTGAAACACCAGCAGCGACGAAATCATTCCGGTAAGAGCGCCCACCACGATCACGGAGCGGAAAAACGGATGCGCGCCAAGATACTTCAGCGCGTAGGCGACGGGCGCTTCGGCGGCCTCGCCAGAAACAAAAGTCGTGTACTTCATCATGCCCAGCAACACGATCGCGACCCCGACATAAAGGATGGTGCAAATAATCAGCGATGCGATGATGCCGAACGGTAGGTCACGCTGTGGAGTCTTACACTCTTCAGCCGCAGTGGAAACGGAGTCGAAGCCAATGTAGGTAAAGAAAACGATGGCGCCGCCGGTTACGATTCCTGCGAATCCTGACGGAGCGAATGGCGTCCAGTTGGCTTTGTTGACCAGCATGCCGCCCACAACCAGGAAGGTGAGAATCGCGCCGATCTTGATCATCACCATGACGTTGTTGGCGCCGGCGGACTCTTTTACACCGCGCACCAGCAACAAGGTCAGAATGAATACGATCAGGAAACCCGGCACGTTGAAATACGCGCCGGTCCAATGTCCCGAAGCCCACACCGGACTGGCCCACTCACTGGGCAAGTTCAATCCAAACGCCGCTAGTTGCGCCTTGGCGTATCCGCTAAATCCAACGGCGACCGCCACGTTGCTCACCACGTATTCCAGGATCAAGTCCCAGCCGATGATCCAGGCAAAAATTTCGCCCAGGGTCGCGTAGGAATAGGTATAAGCGCTGCCCGCGATCGGGATCATCGACGCGAGCTCGGCGTAGCACAGTCCGGCAAAGCTGCAAGCGACAGCCACCAGTAAAAACGAAATAGCGATGGAGGGACCGGCCGGCGGGCGTCCGTGCATCAGGGCACCCGCAGTGCTTCCGGTGCGCAGGAAATTCGAGATCAGGTCCAGCACCTGCGCATGCAAAATCGACGGAGCCGAGAAGTGCTCTCCCGCCGCAGCCGTGCCCGTAAGGACGAATATCCCCGAACCGATAATCGCGCCGATGCCCAACGCCGTCAGCGACCACGGACCGAGAGTTTTCTTGAGACGATGGCCGGGCTCGTCGGCTTCCGCGATCAGCTTGTCAATGGACTTGCAGCAGAGCAGCTGGTTTTCAGAGGTACGGGCCGTTGGTGGTTGTGCCAAAGGGTTTCGTCTCCTGGGAAGCGTATGGCCCTGCACAATTGGGACTCAGCCGTTCGACGGCCAAGTCCCAATTGCTGCACGCCACGATGCTCTCTTAGCGCTTCGCCGTACCGCGTGCCAGCTTCTTCACCTTGCGCTTGGCCGAGCCGCGCGCATATTCACGCGGCTTTAGCGGATTGTCGGTCTTGCGCTTCTTGCGCGATGCGCGCTTGGTCTTCTTGCGTTCTTCTTTGGTCAGTGCGCTTGTGTTTGCCATGAGTGCGGTTTGGTTCTCCTTAAAATGAGCTTTTAGCTTCTAGCTCTTAGCCTTTAGCCAGAACGTTTCGACTCCGGATCTGGCTAAAAGCTAAGAGCTAATGGCTAAGAGCGTACTCCCTCCAGCTGCGCGTACTTTTCCACCAGCTTCTTCAAACCGAAGCGAGGGAATTGTACCGTAATCTTGGCATCTTCACCTTCTCCTTCGCGCTGGTAGACGGTGCCTTCGCCATATTTCGGATGGCGAACCTTCTGTCCGGGGCGGAATCCCTTTTTGCCTTTCGGTTCCTCAACCGGCAGCTTGGGGATGCTGAATTTCTTGCCTCGCGAAGCAAAGAAGTCGGCAATGTTCTCAATCGAGTTGTAGGACTTGCCGGAGTAGGACGTTGCCGGGAGTCCGTGCCTTCTGCGGCCCCTTCCAGACCGCGCTCTGGTCTTCGTCTTCGTAAGCGTAGTGGGTAGATTCCTGCTCATGTGGCCGGTTGTGTGGCCGCGGACGACCCGCCCGTGCATAGCCAGACGCGGGCGAGTCGCCCGCGGCCACATAACCTCCACGACCTCCGCGGCTTCTTCTCGACGACCCCAGGTCTTCCACCAGTTCTATCGGAATCTCTTCCAGAAATCTCGACGGAATGCTGGCCTCGGGCAGATCGGTGCCGTAGCGGCGGCGGTAGACGGCGCGAGTCAGAATGAGCGTGTCCATGGCGCGGGTCATGCCGACGTAGCAAAGCCGGCGCTCTTCTTCGACATCGTCAGGTTGCAGAAATGTCCGCGAGTGCGGAAACAGCCCTTCTTCCAGGCCGCCGAGGAATATCAACGGGAACTCGAGGCCCTTGGCTGCATGCAAAGTCATCAGAGTGATCTGGGCGCGCTCGTCGTAAGCGTCGGCGTCGCTGACCAGGGCAGCGTGATCGAGAAACTGGTCCAGAGTCTCGCCGCGGTCGCGGGAATCCATGGCGGCATTCACCAGTTCGCGCAGGTTCTCGACTCGCGAGTAGGCCTCGGGCGTGTCTTCCTCCTCGAGCAACTTGATGTAACCAGTCCGGTCAATCAGAAATTTCAGGACGTCAGCAGTGCTGGGAGTGGGCGCGCCGAAAGGGCTGCCAGCACCGGCGTCGACATCCGCAGTATCGGCAGTCGTCGCATCGGCATCCGTAGCGCCGGCATCCTGCCGGCTGTCGTGGAGGCGTCCCGCCTCCACCTCTTGAAGAGGCAAGCCATTCGGAGTTTCCACCAGTGGCGGCAACTCTACGCTATCTTCGTCCGACTCCAAGGTCGCCGCCAAAATCAAAAGAAAAATTATCCGGACTGAAATCAGTATCGTCGCCGATGAAACCTCTAGCTCTTCGTCGTCCGCACCGCGCGGGCGAGTCGCCCGCGGCCACACAGCCTTGTCCTTCCGTCTGCGCGCCGTCTCTGCCAGACGCTCGGCATAATTTCCCGCGAGAATCGCGCGCCCGTCTTCGATGATGTCAGTGAAAATCTTAAGAGCGGCCACCGCCCGCGGCGGCAGAAGCTGCCGCTTGATCACTTCCGCAATCGCGCCCCACAGGGAAAGCCCGGTTTCGAGCGCGACCCGTTCCACAGTTTCGATACTGGTCTTGCCGATTCCACGCACCGGAGTATTGATCACGCGCAGCAGCGAAATCGAGTCATCCGGGTTGTGGATGACTTTGAGGTACGAAATCATGTCCTTGATCTCGGCGCGCTCGTAGAACGAAAAGCCGCCGACCACGTGATACTTCAACCCGTAGCGGCGCATGGCTTCTTCATAAAGCCGCGACTGCGAGTTGGTGCGATAGAGCACCGCCGCCCGCGCGTTCTCGCCCTGTTCGACTGCTTCGCGCAGGTACTTCGAAATGTAATCGGCGGCAAAGAGCGCTTCGTTCTCTCCGTCCGGAGCTTCGTAGTAGCCGACTTTGGCGCCGCCCTGCCGCGAAGTCCACAGGTTCTTGCCCTTGCGCTTGATGTTGTTCGCCACCACCGCCGACGCGGCCTGCAGAATGTTCTGGGTCGAACGATAGTTCTGCTCCAGGCGGATGATCTTCGCCTCGGGAAAGTCTTTTTCGAATTCCAGAATGTTGCGAATGTCCGCGCCGCGCCAGGAATAGATCGACTGGTCTTCGTCGCCCACGGCGCAGATGTTGTGATGGCTCCCGGCCAGCAACCGCATCAGTTCGTACTGCGGACGATTGGTGTCCTGATACTCGTCAATCATCACGTACTGGTAGCGCCGGTTGTAATAGTCGCGCACCGCCGGCACTGCTTTCAGCAGTCTTACGGTTTCGAGCAGAAGATCGTCGAAATCAAGCGCGTTGGCCTTGCGCAGATCCTTGCGGTACTCCTCGTAGATGTGGGCGACCTTCTCTGTCTTGGGATCGCCCGACTGCAGATACACCTCCTGCGGATCGAGCATGTGATTCTTCGCCCACGAAATGTGCGAGAGCACGGAGCGCGGCGTGGTCTGCTTGTCGTCAATCCCCAGGCGCCGCATCGCCGCCTTGACCAGTTGCTGCTGATCGGACTCGTCGTAGATCACGAAACTTTTCGTCAGCCCAATCGGCGGTTGTCCGGGAACAGCCGAAGGAATGCGAAGCTGTTCAATATCCCGCCGCAACACTCGCACACAGAAAGAGTGAAAGGTTGCAATAGTCGGCTTGGCGATGGAGAGGCCGCCCACCAGCTTGTCCACGCGCTCGACCATTTCCTGCGCAGCCTTGTTGGTGAAGGTCATCGCCAGAATGGCTTCCGGCATCACGCCCTGATTTTCGATGAGATAGGCGATGCGAAAGGTGATGACCCGGGTCTTGCCGCTGCCCGCGCCCGCGAGGATGAGGACCGGCCCGTCCGTGGTTTCAACGGCGGCGCGTTGTTGCGGGTTGAGTTGGTCGAGAAAAGACAAAACTGGGGCGGCTCCGGGGTTCACTAGTTCAATTTTACAGGGGATCGACGATTCGCGGATTTCATCTACACCCACGCTCCCATCAGCTGTCCCAAGCCGCCGCGAACCCGCAGTCCATCCGCGCGATCTTTGAAATAGCGGGCGTTGATTTCTTCCGTATCCAGTATCTCGGTGCGCTGAAATCCCATGTTCCTGAGTTCCTGTGCCAGTTCCGTGGGACGGAAGTACAGTTGAAAAGGCTCACCCGCAGCCGCCACCCGCCGCGATATCACGTGCAGCGCAAGTCGCTGACGCAAGTTGAGTAATTTCGGGTCCACGGCGAAATCGAAGGCCACGCCGCTGCCCGCTGGCAGCTGCGCGATGAAACGCAGAGTCGCCATGCAGGAGTCCCGCGTGAGATAAGGCGTCACTCCCAACCAAGAAAAGAATGCAGGCGAGCCCGAGTCGAAGCCGCATTGTTCGAGTCCGGCCGCCAGCGTCTGCCGCTCGAAATCAACCGGAACGAACTTCAACGACGCTGGGATCGCAATGCCCGCTGTCTGCAGGTGCTCGAGCTTCCACGCTTGAGTCGCCGGATGATCGACCTCAAACACCCGTAGCTGAGCATGCGGATTGCGGTAGGCGAAGGTATCCAGGCCGGCGCCCAGGACAACGTATTGCCTCACGCCCCGCTCGACGGCCTGCGCCAGTTGGTCTTCTGCGTAGCGGCTCCGTGCCACCATAAACGCACGAAAGGCGCGAGCAATGGGGTGATTGCGTTCTTTCGGACTGGCAAGCAGTTTCTCGGCTGCTTCGGCTCCCACGATCGGCACGGCCAGGGGATCGTCGAGGACTTTGGGCTGGTCAAAAAGCTGGTGGGCGGCGCGTCGGAGAGCAACCTTGTACGCGGTCCGGCTGAATCTTCCCTGCTTCAACGGAAACTATCCTGTCTTCGCGGCGGTGCGCTGGGCGTTGCATTCTTCACACGGGCAAACATCCCGCAGAAACTGCCAGGAATAGATGCCCAATTCGTGCCCGTCATTCCAGTGGAACTTGATGGCGTATTTGCCTACGCCCTCGGCCGACAAAGGCTTGGCAGCCTCCTTGAACATGGGGAGGGCGCCGGGCGCGAGTTTAGGCCGCTCGCCGGGTTGGCGGCCAGACTTGCCACGCTCGTCGTCACAAAGGGCGCAGGGGCAGGCATCGCGCAGGAAGGGGAATGTGTAGTGCGAGTGGTGGCCGTCCTTCCACTCGATGTCCAAGCCCGAGCCGGTCGTAATGTTTACTTTGACGGATTTCGGATCAGGAGCAATCACTTTTTCAGTATCGCACGTAAGGCTGGTGTGGGGCGGACACTCCTGTCCGCCGCCTTTGACTTTGATTTCGTGACCTGGCGCAGTCAGAATCAAATTCAAAAGCGGCGGACAAGAGTGTCCGCCCACACAACAGGCTCTGGCCAACTGATGGGAATTCAGCTAAAATAAAGTGTTTACAGATCAAGTTCTGAACTTACCTGGAGTAGTCCATGGCACAAGTATGTGAGCTCTGCGGCAAGGGGCCGCAATTCGGAAACAACATCAGCCACGCCCATAACGTCACCAAGCGGCGCTGGAACGTGAATCTGCGGCCGGTGCACGCCAAAGTGGGCGCCGCCACCAAGCGCATCCGCGTCTGCACCTCCTGCCTGCGCAGCGGCAAAGTCGTCAAAGCGTAAGCGTTTCCCACAGTAGACCCGTCTAGATCCGCGCCAGATCCTTCACCCGGCTGAAGCCGGGCTCAGGATGACGCTTGCGTCGGGCGGGCCGGTCTGTGCCGTCTTCGTAGTTCCTGTCCGCAGCTACCATTTGATGGCGTCATCCTGAACGGCCTTCAGGCCGTGAAGGATCTCGCGCGGGTCGGCAGGGACCCGGTTCGTGCGAGATTCTCCTGCTCTAATATATCGTGATACGATATATAAAGCATGCAAAAAACTCTGACTCTTTCTGACTACCAAGCCTTGGCGGAACTGCGCTATCAGGTTCGTTTGTTTCTTCGCTTCAGCGAAGAGGCTGCCCGGAAAATGAGCCTCGAACCGCAACAACACCAGCTCATGCTGGCGATTAAAGGTCTGCCGACAGGGATGTACCCAACCATTGGAGATATTGGCTGAACGGATGCAGATCCAGCACCACAGCGCGGTCGAACTGGTGAATCGGCTGTCCTCCGGAGGCCTGGTGCGACGTAGCCGCTCCGATCAAGATCGCCGTCAAGTATTGCTTGGGCTCACTCCCAAGGGCGAAAGCGTGCTGCGGAAGTTGTCGATCGGTCACAAGGCCGAGTTGCGCAGTCAAGGCCCGGCCCTGGTGGCCGCCCTGGAACGGGCGATGCGGACTACCAAAGGTGTCCAGGGGTCCGCGCCAAAGGTTGTTCTCGGACGATCCGGAAAGGCCGGTTAAGCGTGACCGAATCAGTTCACCGGGGATTCGCGGCGACGGGTGCTCAGGTCGGCGACACAACGCTGGCCGAACCCGCCCAATTCCGCATGGTGCTGGTCTCATTTCTCGCGGCCGCGATTGGATTGATTGCCGGCGGCATCGCCTTCCTGCTGTACAAACTCATCGGCCTCCTGACCAACCTGTTCTTCTACGGTCGTTTCGCTGCCGACTTCACCAGCGCTCGCCACAATCATCTTGGGTGGTGGGTCATCCCGATTCCGGTAATCGGCGGACTCATCGTCGGAGTCATGGCCAAGTACGGGTCATCCGAAGATCAAGGGACACGGCATTCCCGAGGCCATGGAGGCGGTGCTTTTCAATCGCAGCCGTATTCAGCCGCGGGTGGCAATTCTGAAACCCATCTCGGCGGCTATCGCGATTGGTACTGGCGGTCCGTTCGGGGCCGAAGGTCCAATTATTCAAACCGGCGGCGCCGTCGGGTCGCTGGTTGGACAGATATTTCATACCACGGCGTCGGAGCGCAAAGTTTTACTGGCCTGCGGAGCTGCGGCGGGCATGTCGGCAACTTTCAATACGCCGATCGCCGGAGTCATTCTCGCCATTGAGTTGCTGCTGTTTGAGTTCAAAGCGCGGTCGTTTATCCCGCTGGTCATCGCCAGCACCCTCGCGACCGCGGTCCACATGCAATTGCTGGGCGCCGGCCCCATGTTCACGGTGACGGCCATGGATTTCCGCATCCCGCAAGCTTTGCCGTTCTATCTGGTGCTGGGAGTAATTTGCGGTTTGGCGGCAGTCGGATTCAGCAAGTTGCTCTATTGGACTGAAGATCAGTTCGAGAAGCTGCCCATTGACGAACTCTGGTGGCCGGCGATCGGGGCACTGGGGCTGGGCGTGATCGGCTATTTCGTGCCCAGGGTGTTAGGCGTCGGCTACGACACGATCAGCGACATTCTGAATGCAAACCTTGCTTTGAAGAGTGCTGATCGTGGTGATGCTGGCCAAGGCGGTGGCGCTGGTTGATCTCGTTAGGATCGGGAACGTCAGGCGGCCTGCTGGCGCCAATGTTCATGTCGAGCGCGGCCCTGGGCGGGGTATTTGCAATAGGAATGAATGAAATCTTCCCCGCCGCCCACCTCTCGGCCGGGGCGTTTGCTCTGGTGGCTATGGGCGCGGTGTTTGGAGCAGCTTCCCGGGCCGCGTTTTCATTCATCGTCTTTGCCTTCGAAATTACCCGCGACTACAACTCGGTATTGCCCCTGATGCTGGTCACCGTCATTGCCGACGGAGTTGCCATTCTGCTCATGCCGAATGCATCCATCATGACGGAGAAACTGATCCGGCGCGGGCTGCGGATCCACCAGGACTACGAAGCCGACGTATTGCAACAGATGTTGGTATCGGAAACCATGGACTCCGAAGCTCCCACCGTTCCCGCTGAGACTGCCAGTCCGCGAATTGGCCGAGCGCATCACCCGTCACGAGCCGGAAGCCAGTCGCCATCAGGGCATGGTGCTTCTGGATGGGGAAGGCAAGCTGGCCGGAATCATAACGCGTGCCGATATCTTGCGAGCGCTTGACCAGGATCCGTCCGGAGTCATGAGATCTGCTCGAAGCTGGAAGCCGCAAAGTGATCGTGACCTATCCGGACGAAACGTTGCATGAGGCTGCAGCCAAGATGCTGCGCAATAATATCGGCCGCTTGCCAGTGGTTGACCGCAAAGATCCGCGGCACGTCGTGGGCTATCTGGGAAGGCCGGGAATCATGGCAGCGCGGCTGCGCCGTCTGGATGACGAACACGTGCGCGAGCCGGGCTGGGTAGGCAAGTTCCGTTGACGCACTTCGGAAAGGGTTACTGCGTCTCTTTTGCCGGCGGCGGGGTGCTTGCGATGATCCTCTTCTGCGCCGCTGTGATCAGCGGCCGCAGGGCCTGCACGGAAACTCCGAGAGTCCCGCCGGAGAAGCCGTCAATATAGGCTTCGTTGATGCCGATTACCTGGCCTTGCGAGTTGAATACCGGGCCGCCGCTGCCGCCGTGGGCGGTCGGGGCGTCATAGATCAGCTTGTCTCCGACCACATCTCCCAGGTGTCCGCAAGTGGCCGACGGACGGATCAGCGATAGCGCTGCCAGTTCGTTGGCCGCGCCGATGTCGTCGTGGCGATAAGCCAGGCGCTCGTAGACCGCCGATGGCGATTTCGCGACCATACCCAGCACGCCCATGGGATAACCCACTACCGCGACCAACTCTCCCGGATTCGAAGCTCTCTCCGCCAGCGGCAGAGGCCGCAGCCGGCTGATGGCTTGCGAATTCTCGACCTTGAGCACAGCCAGGTCGCCGTGCGCCGAAAGCACCAGCGGCGTGATGTCCACCGGCAGCGGAAATCCTGGGAAGAACGCCACCAGTTTTTCCAGCTCCGGCTTGGCGCCCTTGCTGATCAGGATGTCGGACTCGGCGTCTCCGTACCAGGGTTCGGCGACGTGACGATTGGTGGCCAGCAGGCCTTCCGCCACGACGAAGCCGGTCCCGGAAATGCGGGCGCGAAGCGCGGGCCGGTGTCCCGGCATGGAGACGTGATAAACGCCGTAGATGTAGCAGATCGAATTGCGATACCGGTTCAGTACCAGGGCCGGCATGGCCTGCTCCTGTTTCAGTTCATCCACATCGCGGGTCAGCTGGTTGAGTTCTTCCTGGTGCTCGTTGGTGAATGCCGGTCTGACCGATGCGACGATCGGAAGCGGCTCGGGTGGCGCATAGTAGTGCGCCATGACCGCCGGTCCCGACGATCAGGAACAGGCCCAGCACGACCTCGACCATCCGGGCCCAGGTGGTGCAGACCGGCTCTTCTTCCGATGAATGATGGTTCTCGACCATGAGGACGAACCGGTTGCGGCGGGCCAAAATAGGGGAGGGAAATGCGTGTCCGCCGGGTAGACCTTTGACCTACTATTCTGCGGCTTGGGGCCGGGGTCTCCTAGGGTACGGAAGGTTATGTACGGGTGGACTTACGGTTCTTTGATTCCCAGGCGTTCGGACATCTCTTCGTACAGAAATCCCTCGCCCAGACGATACGGTTGCACCCACTCGCCATCAATGACAAATTGCGGAATGGCCCGTTTGCCGGTGCGGGCGACCACCTCGTCAGCGGCGCCGGGGGTGGATTCAATGTCTACATCCTTGAAGGGGATGTTATGGCCCTGCAGAAAGCGCTTGGCCACACGGCAGTCCGGGCACCACGGAGCGGAGTAGACGACGATTTCCATAGAGAATTTCTTTGCGCCCTTTGCGCGATTTCCTCAGCGTCCTTTGCGGTAAAGCCTTTGACCGCAAAGAGCGCAAAGGATCCCGCTAAGTTCGCAAAGAAAAGCCGCCAGCATAGGCTGACGGCCGATAGCTGATAGCTGAAAGCTCCTAACTATTTTCGTACAACAACACGCCTTCGGTCTTCTCCGAGTCCACCGGACGGTAGTACAGCTTCTGGCCGTCGAGGAAGACTTCGATGAACGCCGGACGGGTGGTAATCGTGCCCTGGATCAGCGCCTCGGAGAGCGGATCTTCGATGTACTTCTGCAAAGCCCGCCGCAGGGGACGCGCGCCGTAACTGCGATCGCCCAGCGTCTGGTTCAGGATCCACTTCTTGGCTTCGTCGGTCACCGTGACCGTGATCGACTTCTGCGCCAGGTTCTGGTTCAGCAAGCTGACCATCAGTTCCAGAATCTGGATCAGGTCTTGCTCGCTGAGCGCCGTGAACAGAATGATTTCATCCAGCCGGTTGAGGAATTCCGGGTTGAAGGTGCGTTTGACTTCACCCTTCACCAGGTCTTCAACTTTGCCGGAAATCATGTCCTCGTTGCTCGACTGGAAGCCCAGGCCTTCGCGTTTCTGCAAGTGCCGGGCGCCGATGTTCGAGGTCATGATGATGATCGTGTTCTTGAAATCGACCGTATTGCCCAGGCCGTCGGTCAGTTGGCCGTCTTCAAACACCTGCAACAGGATGTTGAAAACGTCCGGATGTGCCTTCTCGACTTCGTCGAGCAGGACGACGGAATACGGTGCGCGCTTCACACGCTCGGTAAGCTGTCCGCCTTCTTCGTAGCCGACGTATCCCGGAGGCGAACCGATCAGCTTCGAGACCGAGTGCTTTTCCATGAACTCGGACATATCGAAGCGGACCAGCGACTTCTCGCTGCCGAACATGAACTGGGCCAGGGTGCGTGCGACTTCAGTTTTGCCAACGCCCGTCGGGCCGAGGAACAGGAACGAACCGATAGGCCGGTTCGGGCTCTTGAGACCAGCGCGGCTGCGGCGGATGGCGCGGGCCAAAGCCACGATGGCTTTGTCCTGCGAAATGATCCGCTTGTGCAGCTCTTCTTCGATGCGCAGCAGCTTGGCCGACTCTTCTTCTTTGATCGAGGTGATCGGCACGCCGGTCCAGCGCGATACCACGTCCTCGATGTCCTCCCGACCGACAACGCCGGTGGAGGATTCATCGAGGTGGTATTTTTCGCGAAGGGCGCGCAGGTTCTCGCGCTCCTTGCGTTCCTCGTCCGAGTAGAAGCGCGCCTTCTCGAACTCGTGGTTCGCGATGGCGTTCTCCATACGGTGGACGATGAACTTGATGCGCTTCTGGACTTCGGTAATGTCCTCGGGCAGCGAAGTCTGGCGCAGCTTTACGCGCGCTCCGGCTTCGTCAATCAGATCGATGGCCTTGTCCGGCAGAAAGCGGTCCGGAATGTAGCGGTTCGAATGCGATACGGCGAAGTTGATGGACTCGTCGGTGTAAGTGACGGCGTGGAACTTCTCGTACCGGTCTTTGATTCCGAACAAAATCTTGGTGGCGTTGACCTCATCCGGCGGCGGAACTTTCACCGCCTGGAAGCGGCGTTCCAGCGAACGATCTTTCTCGATCGACTTGCGATACTCGCCCGGCGTGGTGGCTCCGATGCACTGAATTTCGCCGCGCGACAACGCCGGCTTCAGAATGTTGGCCGCGTCGAGTGAGCCTTCCGCCGAGCCTGCGCCCACCAGGGTATGCAACTCGTCGATGAAGATGATGGAATTCTGCGACTCCATCAGTTCCTTCATGATGGTCTTCAGGCGCTCTTCAAACTGGCCGCGATACTTGGTACCGGCGACGATCAGCGAAAGATCAAGTCCCAGGATCCGCTTGTCCGCCAGGAACGAAGGAACTTCGCCGTCCGCGATGCGCTGCGCCAGTCCTTCGACGATGGCGGTCTTGCCAACACCCGGTTCGCCGATCAGCACTGGATTGTTCTTGGTGCGGCGGCACAGAATCTGAATCACGCGTTCCAGTTCGCCGTCGCGTCCCACCAGCGGATCGAGCTGGTTGTCCATGGCGGCCTGGGTCAGGTCGCGGGAAAACTCGCTGAGCAGCGAAGATTCGCGCTGACGCTGCGGTGCCGACTTTTCCTGGCTGCTGCGCGCCAGTTCCTCGCGAATGGTGGAAAGCCTCAGACCACGCTCGTGCAGGATCTCGGCCGCAAAGCACTTTTCTTCTCTTAGCAAACCCAACAGCAAATGTTCGGTTCCGATGTGCTTGTGCGAAAGCCTCTCCGCTTCCTCAGCGGCATAGGCCAGCACCCGCTTGCACTCATTGCTTAAAGGAAGATCAACCGACGTCGAAACTTTTTCCCGGATCGTGGTATGCCCTTCGATCTGCTTACGAATCGATTCGACCGAAGCGTGCGAACGCAGGAATCGATTGGTCAGGGCTTTGTCTTCGCGCAGAAGTCCCAGTAGCAGATGTTCAGTCTCAATATAAGGAGAACCGAACTGGCTGGCCTCGTAGCGCGCAAAAAAGATGACGCGCCTCGCTTTTTCCGTATACCGTTCAAACATAAAGCCCTACCCCCTTGGCTCTACTGAGGACGAGGTTTCTAAGCCCCAACCCCGAGAAACCAACCGCCTTCATCATTATTGCAATCAACCTGCCAACACGTCTATGGCCCGTAAGCGCTAAATGGGTATTCCGTTCCGTTACCAAAGGAACCCGGAGATCCCTAAACGCACAACTGAGAACCGGGAACTGAAAACTGACAACTGGTTTTCATATCTCTTGCCTTTTCCCCTTCGAAACCTCGCCACTTCGTGTCATCCCTAGCCGGAAAGTGTCTCCGGCGCGATTTCTTCAACTCGCCCGCGCTGCAGGCGCAACACCCGATGGCAACGGCGCGCAAAGGCAAAATTGTGGGTGGCAATAAGAGAGGTCAGCTGGTAGTCGCGATGGAGCCGGGCAATCAATTCAAAAACCGAGTCCGCTGTGCGGCTGTCGAGGTCTCCGGTAGGCTCATCGGCCAGCAAAAGCTTGGGCTGGGTAATGAGCGCGCGGGCCAAAGCCACACGCTGCTGTTCACCACCGGAAAGTTCTCCCGCCCGATGATGCGAGCGCTGCTCCAGACCCACCTCGTGCAGCCATCGCGAAGCTTCTCCCTCCGCTTTTGCTTTGAGGAAGACCCCTCAGCAAAAGCGGCATGGCCACGTTTTCCAGTGCCGTAAATTCCGGCAGCAGGTAGTGGAACTGCCAGACGAACCCGAGTTCATGATTTCGGAACCCGGCTGCGTCATCTTCTGAAAGCGAACTCAAGCGCAAGTGGGCGCAGTATACGTCACCCGCAGAAGCACGATCAAGAGCGCCGAGGATGTGCAACAAGGTACTCTTCCCCGATCCCGACTCTCCGACGATCGCCAGCATTTCTCCCCTGGCTACCTGGAAGGACAAATTTTCAAAGAGCACCAGATCCGACTCGCCGGAGCGAAAAACTTTTTTCAGTCCTTCGACGCGCAGGATCGTTTCCTGTTGACTTAGATGCAAAAGATCGGCTCCTCGGCTCAAGCACCAGCTTGGCTGCTAGCTCCTAGCTGCTAGCTTCTTGCCAGGCTGCAAGCTCATTAAAACATGAATGCCGGGGCGGAAACCTTCTGCTCCCCGTTTTGGGGAGCGTCTATGAAGGGAACCTTAAGCCTGATTTTTAATAAATACGATATGACGATAGTCACAAAGCTGGCCGAGGGTCACTCGTAGCGCAGAGCTTCCGCGGGAAGAATCCGCGCCGCCGACCACGAGGGATACAACGTGGCGATCAGGGAAATACCGATGGCAACCAAAGCCACCAGCGCGCCATCTATAGCTCGCGGGGCAAAGGGTACGTAGTCGATCGAATAAACCTCGGGAGCCAGCGACAGCAAGTGATAGTGGCCTCCCGCCCAGGAGAGCGCGTAGCCGAGGATCAAACCAATCGCCGTACCGATCACGCCAATCAACAATCCTTGCGTGATGAATAATCGGCGCACCTGCGATTTGCGCGTGCCCATGGACATCAGCACGGCGATGTCGCGCGTCTTCTCCATCACCATCATGGTGAGCGAGATCAGGATATTCAGGGCAGCAACGAACACGATCAGTCCGATGGTAATGAACGTCACCAGCCTCTCCAAACGCAAGGCGCGGAAGAGAGCTTTGTTCTGCTCCATCCAGTTGGTGGACATGAAACCCTTGCCGGCAGCCTGTTCCAGCTGCTGGGAGATTTCTCCGGCCTGATAGATGTCATCAATCTTGAACTCGAGCACAGTAATCTGATCGCCCAGGCCTTCCAGACTTTGTGTGTCCGCCAGACGGCCGAAGGCCCATGAACTGTCGTAGTCGAAGAAGCCGGAGTTGAAAATCCCCACCACACGAAACCGGGTGTACTTCGGCACCAACCCAAACGGAGTAAGTTCGCCCTGCGGACTGGTGACCAGCACCACCGAGTTCAAGGTGGCCGCAAGGTCTTCCGCGATGTCCTTGCCGAGAACGATGGGCGGCATCGATGCCACCCGCTCGTGCACCGAGTCCAAATCGTCGGGAGACTTTTCTGAGGCGGAAGGTCGATGCGCGTGGAAGCGGTCCGGTGCCGTTCGAACGGCTCGGTGCCCTCCTCCAGCGGATCCATCGATCCCATCTTCACCGTATCCAGCAGATCGCTGACCTTGCGCTCATAAGCCGGAATCATCCCTTTCAACACAGCTCCACGGGCCCGCGGTCCCCGAGAGATCAACACCTGTTCGTAAATCGCAGGCGCCGTTCCCACCACATGAGGCTGCTTCGACAAGCGTTCCATGAGCGGACGCCAGTCCTTGATACCGTCGCTCTCAACCCGCAAGAGATTGATATGCGAAGTCGAGCCCAGCAGCCGGTTCTGTAGGTCCTGACGGAATCCATTGTTGATGGCGAGGGCCACGACGAGCGACGCGACCCCCGCAGCAACTCCGGCGATGGATATGCCGGTGATCACGCCGATAACCGCCTGGCGTCGTTTAGCGCGCAGGTAGCGGGTCGCGATGAATAATTCAAAGCGCATAGAAGAAGCTATCAGCTTTCAGCAGTCAGCTCTCAGCTGATTCGATTATAGCGATGCTCTTGAGGGTGGAGCAGCGCTTCAGCGCTGTATGAAAGCCCGCCCCACCCAGGCTGTTTTATGGCAAAGTAGATAGAAGATGGCCGAATCCCTCGACCCGAATCTTCCTGACCTCAAGCTTGCTGAACAAAAAGTTCCTGCATCGAGACTCACGGCTGGCCGCATTGCATTCACCTATCCCGACTTCACCATTTACCAGGCGGCGCGATTCTTCATCGTAGCGGCGCTTGAGATGCAGTCAGTCGCCGTAGGGTGGCAGATGTACGAGATCACCCGGCGTCCCCTCGATCTCGGTTTGATCGGCCTGGCCCAGTTCCTGCCCGGCATGCTTTTGTTTCTGATCTCGGGACACGTGGCCGACCGCTTCGACCGCCGCAAAGTGGTTACGCTGTGCTATGTCGGCTTCGCCGTGGCTTCAGGCCTGCTCTGGGCCATCGCGTGGCGGGGCAGTCGTTCAGTGGGTCTGATCTATACAGTGGTTGTGCTGCTCGGCGTGGTGCGCGCCTTCAATGCTCCGGTGAGCCGGGCACTCCTGCCGCAGTTGGTCCCGGAAGAACATTTTCCCAACGCAGTGGCCTGGAACGCCAGCATCTTTCAGGCTGCCACCATCCTGGGACCATCGGCCGGCGGGTTTCTGTACGCCCTCTCTGGCGGACCCTCAGTCGTGTACGCGACCGCCGTGGTCACCAGCCTTGCAGCTGTATTCTCCACGCTTCAAATCACGCTCCAGACCCAGGCCCGCTCGCGTGAGCCGGTCACCTGGAACACCGTTCTGGCCGGTTTTCATTATATCTGGAGCCACAAGCTGGTGCTGGGCTCGATCTCCCTCGACATGTTTGCGGTTTTGCTGGGTGGCGCGGTCGCGTTGCTTCCGATCTATGCCAGCGAAATTCTCAAGACTGGGCCCTGGGGGCTGGGCCTGCTGCGCAGCGCCCCCGGCGTCGGTGCGACTGTCATGGCGATCCTGGTAGCGCATCGTCCCTTGCGGCGCCGCGCTGGCCTCACCATGCTGTGGTGCGTGGGGGCGTTCGGCATCTGCACGATTGTCTTCGGGCTCTCGCGCAGCCTGGCACTCTCTCTGGTGGCATTGTTCCTGCTAGGAGCGTCGGACATGATCAGCGTCATCATCCGTTCCATCCTGGTTCAGCTGGCCACGCCCGATGAAATGCGCGGCCGGGTCAATGCGGTGGACATGATTTTCATTGGAGTTTCAAACGAGCTCGGACAGTTCGAGTCAGGTTTAACAGCACACTGGTTCGGAACGGTGCCGGCAGTGGTGCTGGGTGGAGTGGGAACGCTCGTTGTAATTGGAATCTGGGCCTGGGCCTTCCCCGAACTACGCAACGCCGACCAAATCACAAACTGAGAACCGGGAACTAAGAACCGAGAACAGGGATTAGAAATCAGTTCTCGGTTCTCAGTTTCGAGATAAACGTGGATTCTTATTTGCCCCGAATCACAGTCTTCGCCGAACTCATGTTGTCGAAGCGGTCATAAACACGCACCACGACGACATGCTCGGCAGACATCTTCCCCGCAGGCACTGCCGCAAGAAAGTCATAACTCGCGGATTTCGAATCCGCCAACTGGCCCACCGGCTCGACATACTGCCAATCGGTCGCGTCCACGGAATACTCGGCGCGCTTGATGTTCGAAAATCCATCCACGGCACGGAAACTCACATGGATTTGCGATCCCTCTACCGCTGCCTTCAGTTCGTCGATTCGCGGCGGAGTGGTGTCCACTTCGAAGCGGGCGCTGTCCCGGGTCGATGTAAGCGCCTGTCCCGGAGAATGCGACGGCGCATCCGACGCCACAACCTCGACCGTGTAGCCGCCATCCGGAAGCAGCGAGGCGTCGAAGGAGTAAAACTTGTCAGTCAGATTGTCCTTCAGCAGCAGCCAGCGGGTCTCGCCGTCGCCCCGGTAAAAGACCGAGTAGACCATCTGATCGTCGTTGTCGTCGTGGACTGTCCACTTCACACCGATAGAATCGGAGTCGCGAGTGCTGGGAGGCGGCGCGTCGAATCGTATCGGAGGAGTACCACCTGCTCCTCCACTGGCTGTCGGGAATGCCAACCGGCTTGGGCAACGGCTGGTAACGCACGCCCACCTGCACACTGACGTCGTCGAAGTCCGGCGCGACGTTCTTGGGTAGATAGTTCAGCAGCACACTGTCCACGCTGGGGGCGGGATTCCCGGCATGCAGCACGGCCTTCCACTGAATGAAACGCGCAGGCGGGACATTCAACACTGCGTCCTTCTGCAGATCAACCGGGGTCCACGGACTCCAGTTGCGATCGGGGTTATCCACATTGCCGCTGCGCGCAAAAAGCTCCACCTTACCGGCTCCGCGAAACTCAGCGCGTCCCCAGCGGGAAAAAACTTTGCCATCGAACACATCGCTCTCGTAGCTGCCTTCGGTTTCCGGCGACGCGCCCAGCAGAAATACTTTGCCGAGATTGCTGGTTGAAGCGTACAGGCCCCCTCCGGGAGCTTCGGCGAAGGCGGTGACCTGGGTGGCACTGGCCTTAAGCAAATCGACGAATCGATCTTCGCCCGTGATGGCAAAAATATGTCCACGGTTTCCCGTCCCGGCGAGCAGGCGTCCCGCCGGATCGAAGGCCAGGGCATATACCAGATCCTCACGCGAAGCCCAAACTCGGCTGGGAGATCCGTCGGGAGCAATGCGGTAAATCTCCGAACCGCCGCTTGCTCCGGAACCGGGCAGCGGGATGCTGCTCACCAGGGCCGACGGAGCCGGATTCACATTCAAGACCACCATGCCGGGTTGTCCCGCCCCGCCCGTTGGCGTGGGTGTCGGGTTAGGCATCGGCGACGGGAAAACCGGCGGAGCTACACTCGGACGCTTCTCTCCGACACCGGCAGCATAAATATTTCCCGCTTTGTCGATGGCCAGCGCGGTGATTTCTTTTTTGGGCGCGCTGTAGAGCACGAAACCTTCGCCACTGGGCTTGATCTGGTAGACCAGTCCGCTGCCATCTGAGCCGGCGATCAGGTTTCCTTTGGCGTCCATCGACAGGACGCGAATGTGCGCTTCGTCGCTCTTGAAAAAAACGGAATGCTCCCCCTTGGGAGTGACGCGATAGATTTCACCATGATCGCCAGTCGCGACATACAGGTTGCCGGAGGCGTCGAAAACCAGGTCCCAGATATATTTCGTGCCAGGATCGAAATACACAGAAGAGGAAAATTCGCTGGCCGGTTTGGTCTTGTCTGCAGCAACCCCAGGCTGTCGCTCAATGCGGTAAACCTTGCCATCGGGATTCGTCGCGGCATAGAGAACGCCGTTCTTGTCCAGGGCGAGGGCCTGGACCTGCAATTCCTTTGGCTCGAAGATGCTGGACGACTGCCCCTGCGGAGTGATGCGGTACACGCGCGCGGGCGAACCGGTAGCGGCATAAAGATTTCCGCTCGAGTCGGCCGCAATAGACCAGATGTAGGTGGACGGCGTGGTTGAGATCGCCTTGAAAGCGGGAGCGAGTTCGAGTCCGCCCATGCTGCGGATGGCCACGCCCGAGGCCGATCCCTTGCTCAATTCTTCAAACTTCGACTGCTCCCAGGTGCGCGTCCCTTCACCGGATGCAAAGCGAGTCGTGACTAACAAAGAGATAAGAGAGAGGAAGAATTGCCTACGGAGAAAGATTGCCAATTTGTTACCTCATCGCTGGGCTGGAGCGGAAGAATTTAGACTATCACGGAGCTGAGGTGGGGTTTTAGCGTGGTCGCGGGCGACCTCGCCCGCGATTGCTTGAAGATCAAAAGCCGCGGGCGGGTCGCCCGCGACCACATAACCATACATCACTTGATCGTAATCGTCAGCACCTGCGCGCCCGCGACCACGTAATCCAGCGGTCCGGTGGCGGCTTCATTTACCGACGACTCACCCTGCACGATCATTTCCTGGGTGCCGCGCATGCTGTCCATCACGTTCATGATGGAGAGTGGCAGGGTCGGCATGATCTTGTCGGCGACCATGGCTTCCGGGTCGGCCTCGAGCAACGACACATAAACCCGATTGTTGACGTGCTGCTTGTTCAGCAGAGCAATGGTCGAAGCCAGGTCCATCTTCCGGCCCATTTGCGGGCTGGTACGGCGGATGCGGTCAAGCGTGTCGCCATCGCTGACCAGAATTCGCAGCGGGCCCTTCGAGGTGGAGGTAGGAATATGAATTGGAATCTGCTGCAGGACGACCTCGCCCCGATATGGACGCAACACGGTTTCGATGGTGATTTCGTCTCCCGGGCGGGCCTCGATCAGATCAGTGCGCGCACCCTCCAGGCGGGCCCAGCGGCGTTCGCGGATCAGGTCGAAATCAAGCTGGACGCCACGAATGCCGGGTACGTTGTACGGATTGTCATAAATGCCGCTGAAGCGTTCCCCCAGCGACAGGGCCGCCATCACCGCGGCCGGCTGTCCCCCGTCTGACGGGGCAAACATGTTCTGCACCGTGACGTCGGGATACCCGTTCACGCTGATCCGACCGTTCATGCGATAGGTGGTGTCTTCACCGTACTCGTTCACTCCGTGCAGCGCGTTGAATACCGTGGCCATCATGGCGACCGGGCTCAGATTGGCGTTGTTCAGCACTTCATAGTGAAACTGTTTGTTGGCCGTCCCGGCATGAATATTCAAGGTGACCGGGATCATCTCGGGCTGCTTGCCAAACTCGCCCATGATGCCGGTGTGGCGATCTTGTATGAAAGCGCCGACCGGCTCGGTCGCGTTCACGATCTTGAAAGCGTTGAGCGGCGAAGGCAGCGTGGCCAGCACTTCCGCCTTGGTCATGGGCAAATCCACCATGCCGAATTGCAGTAGCGGGTGACCGCAAGCCAGCAGGTGCTGCGCATCCATGTAGGTGACCGTGCAGGTGGCCGCGATGTCCATGTCGCCGCGCACCAGAATCGCGCTGATCGCAGATCCCGGTTCCAAAGGTTCGGGCTGCTTGCTTTCGCTGACCGAGCCCACGCCCATGACCGGGACGATTCCCTCCCTCGCGAACTGCGGGCCAAAGCGCTGCAGGGTTTCCTGCGAGAATCCGCTGAAAACCAGCGGCGCTTCGATCGGCTTCAGGTAGTTGGCATAGTCTTTGGTGATGGAACTCTCAACTCCGGGGCCCGACGTTGGGGTGGGCTTCTGAACGGCCGCGCCGCCATTCCTGGTGGTGCCGCCGGGGTTGCGATCCATGGCGTTGATTTCGAGCATCTCGGCGATAGGAGTTACGCCAGCAATCGGTTCCTTGGAGAATTCGCCGATGCGGAAGGCCAGCGCTCCCGCCAGCTTGCCATTCAGATAAACCGGGCTGCCGCTCATGCCTGCGACTACGCCCGTGTATTCCGCTTTTTCGCCCGACAGACGAACCAGGATGATGTCCCCCTTGGGACCGTTCGCATTCTTCAGGACTCCGAGAACTTCCACTCCCATCGACTCGGGCTTGGTGCCTTGGAATACGGTGTAAGCCTCACCCTTCATCCCAGCGTGAATTTCACTCACGGGAATAGTTTCAAATACCTTGGGGGTTTGGGCCTGGATTGTCGCGGAAAGCAGGACGGCGATAGCGCCGAAGAAGAGTACACGTCTCATGAATTTTGACCCAGGAGCGATGAATGCTCCTCCAAAAAAGATTACACTTCGCGCTTTGTGTGTGGTTTGCCGGTGGGGAGAGTCGAAAAAGCGACGGCCAATGCTGTGCAAAACATCCCAATCGCGAAGCCCTGCGTCTATACTAGCATATTGATTTTTCGAGGAATTCCATGTTTTCGATTGACCCGAGCGAAAATTTGAACTCTCTGGGCCGAAGGCTTGTCACTATCCCATTGACGATGTTGGTTTTGCTGTTTCTAGCCCTGGGCACGCCCGGACTTTTCGCCCAGAATCAGGATAAAGATCAAACTAAAGACCAGTCCCAGCCGGCCGCGAGTGGGCAGAAGCAAGAGGCGCCCCCGGAAGCGGGCGGGCCCCAAAACGACGTTGGGCCGTACGCCATTCCGAAGAAGAGAGAAGAGCCGCCGCCTCCTCCCCCGCCGGCAAAGCCCAAAAAGGTGGAAGGCATGCCGGACTACTCCATCAAGTCCGACGTCTCGCTGGTCAATGTCGATGTGCTGGTCACTACCAAAGATGGACAATTCATTCCCGGCCTGAAGAAGGACAACTTCCGCGTATCGGAGGATGGCGTCCAGCAGTCAGTGGTTGACTTCGACATTTCGCAGGCGCCGATCACGGCCATCCTGTTGGTTGAATTTGCCTCGACCAACTACTACTTCATGGTGGACGCACTGAACGCCAGCTACGCCTTTGCCAATGCCCTCAAGAAGAACGACTGGGTGGCGGTGATCTCTTACGATATGAAGCCGCACATCCTGGCCGACTTTACCCAGGACAAGCAGGCCGTCTATGGGGCGCTGAACCAGTTGCGAATCCCAGGATTCGCCGAGACCAACCTGTTTGACGCCCTGTATGACACGCTGGATCGGGTCGACCAGATCCAAGGGCGCAAGTACATCATCCTCGTAACCACCGGCGTGGACACCTTTAGCAAGCTCACACTTGACCAGATCACCAAGAAGGTCAAGGCAACGCATGACGTCACCATCTTCCCGATAAGCGTGGGATTTGCGGTGCGCAACTATTGCGAAACTCATCGCTGCGGTTACACCCATGGCATGGGCATCCCGGTCGGCGAAATGGACTATTTGCAAGCTGACAACGAAATGAACACCTTCGCGCGCCTCACGGGTGGACGCGCTTACTTCCCACGTTTTCAGGCGGAGCTGCCGGAGATCTTTCACGACGTGATCGGCGACATTCGTAATCAGTACAACCTGGCCTACCACCCCACCAATCCCAAACTCGACGGCACCTACCGCAAACTAAAAGTGGAGGTCATCGCTCCCGACGGGGGCCAGCTGAAAGTGAAAGATCAAAAGGGCAAAGACGTGAAGTACAACGTGGTCGCCCGGGAAGGCTACACCGCAAAACACACAGTGGAATAAACGTCAGTGGATGTGGGCGATCGCATCGAGCAGAAAGAGCATCCCCGCTCCCAGGAAGACCACCAGAGCCATTTTCACTCCCGGCTCGCGATTGACCTCGGGCATCAGGTCCGAGGCAGCCACGTAAATCGTCACTCCAGCAGAGAGCGGCAGTCCATAGCTGACTTCATGGCGAAACACTGCCATAGTCAGCACTCCCGCCAGGGTCGAGGCGCCGAGCAGCACCGACGCGCCCCAGGCGATACCCCGGCTCTGCCCGCTGGCCAGCATGACCGATGCAATCGTGAATCCCTCAGGAATCTTGTGCAGGAAGATCGCGAGAAAGATGACCCATCCCAGCCAGTTGGAAACAATGAAACCGGAAGCGATGGCGATGCCGTCGAAAAAAGTATGGATGACCAGTCCCATCAGCACCGAGTATCCCCGGTGGCCGTGGACGAACGCATCCTTATGGGTCTCCTCGCCGAAGTGGAAGTGCGGTGTAACCGTATGCTCGAACAAGTGGACCAGAAGATATCCAGCCAGAACGAGAATTGGAGCGCTCTTGCCCCGGAGCTCCAGGCTGGCGGGGAAAATTTCAACAATTGCCGTCGCCAGCATGAAGCCTGCGCCCAGAGCCACGAAATACTTTAAGTAAGACCGGTCCCAGTTCTTCTGGACAATGATTGCGCCGCCAAAAACGTTGGCCGCGGCCGCCGTGAGCCCGAGCAGGATACTAAGAAGAATGGGGTGCATGTACGCGGGCGATGATAACAGCTTCCGCTTCTCAGCTAGGCCGCCGGGCGAATCGCACCGATGAGGCCGTTCAGTATCTTCCCCAGTTCGGCTGACTTGTCCAGCAGGTCTTTCCCATGCTCCGGAGAGAAGTACGTCAGTTTCTGAGCAATCATCAGTTGAGTTTCAACCTCAACCAAAGACCCTCGCGCCCGTGCCAGGAAATAATGAAATTCGTTGGCCGAGAAACGGGCTTGTCCTTCCGCAATGTTGGTGGGAATACCAACCGCCGTTCTCCGTAGTTGGCTCGACAACCCGTAGACCTCATCTCGCGGAAATGCTTTGCTGGTGCGGTAAACGTCCATTACAAAATCCATGGCCTTCTGCCATGCGATCAGGTCCCGGTATGACTGCCCCATAAAGTAATCCTCCAGGGACAATCATGCCTATTTCCCATTTCAAAAGATGTGACGTATGAACACTGAGAACAAGAAACTGAGATCCGAGAACTGGTTTGTCATCAGATATCAGTTCTTGGTTCTCAGTTTCAAAACGGGAATCACCCGCTATGGCGGATGTGCATTACATCGCCGTCCTGGACGATGTAATCTTTGCCTTCGAGGCGCAGTGTGCCTTTGGCGCGGGCGTTGGCTTCGGAGCCAGCTTCAAGCAATTGGTCCCAGCGAATGGTTTCGGCGCGAATGAAATGTTTCTCCAGATCGGAATGAATCGCGCCTGCAGCTTCCACGGCGCGAGTACGGACGGGAATCGTCCAGGCTCGGCACTCGTCTTCTCCTGCGGTGAAGAAGGAAATGAGCCCCAGCAACGAGTAGGTCGTACGAATCAGGCGAACCAGTCCACTTTCTCTCAGTCCGTAGCTGCCGAGGAACTCGGCCGCATCTGCATCACTCATTTCCGCTAGTTCCGCTTCGACTTTTCCGCAGATCGCAGACGCAGATGCGTTGGGGCGTGAAGCTACCTCGGTCAAGTTGTACTTGACGATTGCGTTTTCGAGATCGTTCCCTAGCTCCGTACTCTCCCCGACATTGAGGACGTACAGAATCGGCTTCTCGCTGAGGAACATGAAACCGCGCAGACGCTTCTTGTCCTCTGGCGTCATCTCCATTTCGCGCAGCGGACGCTCCGTTCCCAGGTGAGTGTTGGCCCGCTTGAGGAGGTCATTTTCTTTTTCCAGCTCGGGCGTGCGCATTTTCTTGAGATCTTTTTCCAGGCGCTCCAGCCGTTTTTCGATTTGTCCCAGGTCGCTGACCATCAGATCGAAATCAACGTTCTTGATGTCGCGCAGCGGATCGACGGCCCCGACGTGCGGGATGGAGGGATCCTCAAAGGCGCGAACCACATGGGCCAGCGCGTCCACGTTGCGCAGGTGGCCAACATAGGCACTCTCTTTGAGGGCTTCCTGGCCAATGGCGCCAACATCCACATATTCGACGGACGCGTGGGTGAGCTTTTTCGGGTTGTAAAGCGCCGCCAGACGATCAAGGCGTTCATCCGGCACCTTGGCCACACCGATGTGGGCCTCGCGCGGGTTGGCGTACGCCTGGTCGGAAAGATGCGCCTTGGTGAGAATCCGAAACAGAGAGGTCTTGCCTACCTGCGGCAGGCCAATAATGCCAGTCTTCATAGGAAGAGATGATGATAACAGCCAGATCAGGTCAGCGACCGCGCCACCAGGTAAGCCGCGACCAGACCGAGCAGGATCACTCCGCTCTCGATTCGCGTGGACCAGTGATGCAACGCGTCGAACTGCACACGAGCCGGAAGATCGGCCGGTGCGGTATCAATCTCGCCTATCGACGCCCGGAGCGCATCCATGCGCGGAATTACGCCGAACTGCGAGATCAGCGTAAGCAACAGCATCAGGCAGACAAGAACATTCTGCGGCGACAAGGCATGTGCTGAACCCGTACTCAGCCGGCTTAACAACAGCGAGCTGACCAGAAAGACGACGCCAGAAACCATGCCCATCCAATGCAGAATTCCCAATGATCGTCCCACGACCAACCCCGCCAGATGACGCGTGGGCAGCACCGAAAAGGCAGTTTGCGCAACCACCGGGAAAAATATCAGACCGCCCAGCCACACGATCAGCGACAGCAGCATAAGAAAACGAAGAAATGACATGAGGGGAGACTACTATGAAGAAAAGCCAACTGGGAACAGAGAACTGGAAACTTAAAACTGGGTTTACTAAGCCTTTAGCTGCTAAACCGGCACCCGCACGCTCTCCACAATTTCCCGCATCAACTGCTCAGCCTGTTCGGACTTTTTCAGAGTAGAAGAGTAGCGGCCATTCACCGCGACACGGTGGGCGAAAACCGCAACCACCAGCGGCTTGAAGTCTTCCGGGACGCAAAATGTTCGGCCATCAAGAAACGCCATGGCCTGCCCGGCGCGATAGAGCATCTGGGACCCGCGCGGCGATACTCCCAGCGAAAATTGCTCCGACTCTCGCGTGGCGCGGACAATCGCCAGCACATATCCCACCAGCGATTCATCCACCCTCACCTGGGTGACTGCCTGCTGCATTTCCAGAACATCGGCGCCGGTCAGCACTGGCTCCAGAAGTTCCAACTGTGCGGTGCCCGCCTCAGAGCGCAAAATCTCGCGCTCCGACTCGCCATCCGGATATCCCATCCGCAGCCGCATGAGGAAGCGATCCAGTTGCGACTCAGGCAAGGGATAGGTCCCATGATGCTCGATCGGATTCTGGGTGGCAATCACGAGGAAGGGCTGCGGCAGGGAGTAAGAATGCGAATCCACCGTCACCTGGCCCTCGTTCATGGCCTCAAGCAGTGCCGATTGGGTCTTGGGAGTCGTGCGGTTGATTTCGTCGGCCAGCAGGACGTTGGTGAAGATCGGTCCACGCTTGAACTCAAACTGCTGCTCGATAGCGGAGTAGATCGAGATGCCGAGAACATCCGCCGGCAGCATGTCGCTGGTGAACTGCACTCGCTGAAAACCGCAATCAATGGCCCGCGCCAATGCCTGGCCGAGCGTAGTCTTGCCTACTCCAGGAACGCCTTCGATCAGCAAGTGTCCGCGAGCCAGCACCGAAACCAAGGCCAGCCGGACGACATCATCCTTGCCGCGAATCACCTTGCGCAACGCGTTTTCCAGCCGCGTCGCACGATGTGACACGGCAATGGCAGTTTCAGGCGACATCGTGAAATTTTACTATGCGACTGGAGCGGTTGAGCCGGGCGGAAGACGTTACGAACGTCACAAGGCGGCGTCGGACGTCAGACCTCGGACCTGGGCAACCCATTGCACCCCAAAGAACGATTTTGACTTTCCCGAGGCCTGAAGTCCGAGGTCCGACGTCCGCTCTACTGCGTAAACTCTGCCGGCCTTCCCGTCAGCCGCTCGATGCGCTTGGCGATCGGCGGATGGGTAGAGAACAGGTTGCCAAAATTCATGCCCAGCAACGGTTGGATGATGAACAGGTGCGCAGTAGAGGGCGTGCCCATCATCGGGACACGGCGCGAGTAAGCATCAAGCTTGGCCAACGCGCTGGCCAGAGCGTAAGGATTGCCGGTAAAGTGCGCGCCGGTTTCGTCCGCTGCATATTCACGCGAACGCGAGACCGCCATCTGGATGAGCATGGCTGCAATCGGCGCGAGAATCAGCATCAGCAGGCCGCCCATGGCCCCGCCCCGGCGATCGTCGCGATCGCCCATCCCGCCAAAGTACGCACCGTAGCGCAGCCAGGTAATCGCCCCGGCGATGGTGGCGGCTACGGAACTGATCAGGATGTCGCGGTTATTCACATGTCCCAGTTCGTGGGCCAGCACGCCTTCAAGTTCCTCATCATTGAGCAGATTCAGTATGCCTTCGGTGACCGCAACCGAGGCATGCTTCGGATTGCGTCCGGTGGCAAAGGCGTTAGGCGAATCTGTAGGGATGACGTAAATCTTCGGCATGGGCAAGCCGATTTTCTGGGTCAGCCGCTCCACCACGTTGTAGACGCGAGGCAACTGCTCTCGCGTTACGGCCTGAGCGCGGTAAGTCCTCGAGCGCGATCTTGTCAGAAAAGAAGTAGGCAACGAAGTTCGTCACCACGGCAATGCCCAGGGCCAGCAGCATACCGTTCGGTCCGCCGAGAGCGCGGCCCACAGCCATCAGCAACAGCGTCAACGCGGTAAGCAGAAACGCGGTTTTAAATGTATTCCCCATAACTTTGTACTCAGTACTATTAGATGGTTTGGCGGGAGAATAGATGCACGGGCCACCACGAACCGGGTGGGGAACGGGCCCACCACAGACCATGTGGGGACGGGCGCCCCCGCCCGTCCTAGTCGAGCGCAGCTCGACAGGAGTCTTTGCTAAAAAGAACCTAGCGGAGCTTCGCTCCGCCAGGACGGGCGAGGGCGCCCGTCCCCACACAGTTCGTGATGGTGATTAATGCGGCAGTGGATCAGGCATCTCCGCCAGCGCGTATCCCATCACCGCCATGGCGGTCGCGTTCTCCCGCAGCTCCTGGGGGACAATCTTGTCGAGCGTGTCGGCGGCGGTGTGATGGTAGTTGAAGTATGTGCGCCCATCCTGCAACAGGCCGAAAGCGGGCACTCCCTGTTTGGCCAATGGATCGATATCCGCTTCCGGGCTGTCACTGCTCAGCAATAGCAAGTTCGCTCCCGAAGGTCGAAGGACTTCCAGCACAGGCTGCAGCCGGGCCGCGGCGTCCGGAGCTGATCTTGGCCCGGAATCCCAGGGGATGAGAGGCCCCCAGATCGCTTTCCATCGCCGCCACGAGATTGGCTGATCTCCGCCGCATGCGCCTTGGCGTATTCCATATGGCCGCGTCCCAGGTTCTCTTCGTCAATCCAGGCAATCACCCGCAGGGTCCGCTTGGGCCGCAGATGCAGTTGCTGCATCAACTGCGCGGTTTCCATAGCAACCGCCACGCCGGCTGCGTCGTCAATCGCGCCAGTTCCCAGGTCCCAAGAGTCGAGATGGCCGGAAACGATCACCACCTGTTCCGGATGCTCGGAGCCTTTCAGGTCTCCCACCACATTGAAGGTGCTGACTTCTTCCGCAGTTTGCGAAGTCAGAATCACGTGCATGCGCACTTTCCCTTGAGACGTCAGATGAGCGATCAGGTCAGCGTCTTCGCTGGTCACGGCACCGGCTGGAATGTCGGCAGCGCGGCTTCCTCCCGTATGCGGCAGACGATAGTTGGCGCCTCCGACTGACCGGACCAGCGAACCCACGGCGCCCAGCTCGGCTGCCCGTCTTGCTCCCAGCGCACGGTAAACCACCGCTTCGTCGTAAGCCTCACCGGCATAGCCGTTGTCGGCCTTCTTTTTGTCGAAGGCCACGTTGAACAGGACGATCTTCCCGGCAACATTCTGTCGCCCCAGGCGATCCAGATCGGCGAAGCTGTTGGCCACGACGACGTCCGCCGTGATTCCCTCCGGCGGTGTGGGATGATTTCCGCCCAGCGCGGTCAGCACGATTTTTTGCGTGCGTCCCTGGAGCTTGTCCCGGATACTCCACCAGTTCGGCCGACTCGGCCCCGCGTATCCAGTGCCGGCGCCTGTACCGGCTCGAGGCGCACCTCCAGCCCCAGCTTGCGCATCTCTGCGGCAACATATTCGATGGCAGCCTGGGCTTGCGGAGATCCCACCGGGCGCGGGCCGATATTTTCCGTAAGATGCGCGACCTGCTGGTAGGCGTAGTCGTCGGTCAAGAGCCGCGTCGCGGATGGTTGCGAGTTGCTGCAGCAGCTGCGCCGGCAAAGATGGCGCGGCCGCAGCTTGAGGGCGTTCGTAATCAGAATCGGCGCGGGGCCTTTTCTGGGCGAGCACAGATCCCGTGAACAGCGTTGATAACATCAGCAGGCAGATCACACTTCGTGCGTGGATCAAGAACACCTCGGTACCCTCTAAAATGGCGTCATTCTGAGCTTGCGAAGGATCTGGCGCGCAGCGGATCTGCACCCGCGAGAGTTTGTAGCGGTACACGCCAGATCCTTCAGGACTGAAGTCCTTCAGGATGACGCCGGGAATAATTAACCATCGTCCGGGATTGCGGCTGCACGAGCGTGGGCGCTCGCGCCCACATTAAATCTACTCGGTTCCCGCTGGCGGCGGATATTCCGGCAGCTTCTGCTTGGCGACGTCGCCGCGCTTCACTTCCAGTTCGTCGAAGAGCAACGCCGGACTCACCACGCTCTGCGGAATGGGATCAAGCCGGTCTTCCGAGTCGAATTCCTTGCCTGCGGCCACGATATCGTTGCGCAACGCGCGCGTGTCCAGGTCGCCAAACACCGCCCCGCGAACCAGTTCCTCGTGCCCGTCCTTGGTTGAGATGCGGTAGAGCAGTCGCGGAGTCAGGCGCGGCCCCAGCGTTTGCACAAAATATCCATACGGCAGGTTGCGTTGCTTGCAGGCTTCGATCAATTTCTTTTTCAGTTCGTCGGTGCTGAGCGCATCGGAAGACTGCACGATCAGGTTTCCCAGGCTTGACGTCGGCGGTCCTGTCACCGACGCCCGGCCGTGGCCGTTGGAGTCGGGAAAATCCCGGATGGGTGCGCGGCTCAACAAATAACTCACCAGCTGTCCCTTCTCGATCAGCGAGACCCGGCTGGCCTTCACGCCTTCGTCATCTACCTCGTAATTGCCCAGCAGAGCGTGACCTCCGAAGTTGGTAAGCGTCGGATCGTCTACCACCGAAAGAAAATCGGGCAGCACCCGGCTCTTGTAGTTGTTGGCCCAATCTCCAGTGGTGCGGGCGTTCTGACCCAGCTGCGGACGATTGCCCAGCAGATTCGGTCCGACCAGTTCGGACATCACGCCGGCGGCCGCGTCCGCCGAGAGCAACACCGGGCCGCGGTACTCTTCCTCGCTCACCGGCGCCTCGCGCAACTGCTTCAGACTTGTCAGCAACCCGCGGGTGCGTGTCAGCACTTCTGCCTTCGTCGGCAGTTCCTTCATCTGCCGGACCTGGTAGCCATGCGATCGGTCGAGACGCATGCCGTCGGCCGCCTGAGTGTAGGCGCCGACAAATACCTGGTAGAAGCTGTCGGCGGTGCGCACCACCGCCCCTTCCGAGCTGACGAAATACCGGTTGGTGACACGTGAAACGCAGCGAAGCATTCAGCGACTGGATCTGCGGATCGCTCTTGTACAGCCCGGACGCCTCTTCCAGCATCGCCAGCCAGGGTTCGGGAGAAAAATCGAGCCTGGCAATCGGTGCAACCAACTGGACCGGAGAGGCGTGGGCAAAGTCGTCCACCTGCTGGTCCACCGAGTATTTCTTGAGCTCCGCCTGCTTGGCAGTCAGCGCCTCGGAAGCCGCCTTGTACGCCCGGTCGGTGCCCAGCCACAACTGGTGCCGCAGCCCAGTTTCGTCGTCGTCGAGTGGACCAACATCAACCACGCCCTCTCCCGGGCCGTAGTAGCTGTCCTGCTTGTAGTCGCCCACGCGCACCACGATGCGCAGCATGCGGACGCGGGTTCGCAGCGCAGTCCGCAACGCGCCGAACGCCGCCTCGGCCATGTACTGATCAACGTCCGTCAGCCGGTAGTCGACGTAGTAAGGCGCCTGCACGTCCGCAAGCTTGAGCTGGCTCTTGGAGCGCTGCATCTCCGCCAGCATGGCGCGCAGCACCGGATCGTCAGCAGAAGCTGAGTTCTGGGCAGCAAGCCCGCTCGCGGTTGCGAGCAACAAGGACAGCGAGAAGCGCCAGCCGATGAAGGGAGCGAATCATTGCTGCCCTCCGATGATTGGAGCCCGAACCGAAGTGCCCGAGGTCCGAAGTCTGATGTCCGACGCCGGTTTTCTCCCACATAGGCGGCGGCAGAATCGGCGGCCGCGTCCGCGAGTGCGCCCGCTTCTGCACTTCCATTTCGGAGAACAGCATCGCCGGCGCAGCGGCTGAAACCGGCACGCTGCCCGACTCCGCTCCGCACACGCCGTTGAACACTTCCGTCTTCTCCCCGGTGATCTCAATCCGGTTGAGCGCAGCCAGCGGCGTCCCGACAATGTCTACTCCGCGCACCAGTTCGTCCGGACGGCCATCGGGATAGACCTTCCACACCAGCACCGGCAAAATCTGGAACGACTGCGGCAGCGAGCGCGTGGTCAGAGTGAAGCCGCCCTCGATGTCTTCGAAGTACAAGCCGTAGGGTTTGCCCTGCTTCTTGACTTCGTCAATCAGCTTCTGCCGCATCTCGGAATCTTTAGCGGTGTGGGTCGAACTGACGATCAGATTGCCCTGCCGTCCGGTCGCCATCAGTCCGGCTTGCGCTCGCCCGTGTCCGTTCGATTGGGTGAAGCCTTTGATCGGCATGCGCGACATCAGAAAGTTTCGCAGGATGCCGTCCTTGATCACGTCCACGCGCTGTGCCGGGACACCCTCGTCGTCATAGCGGTACCAGCCGCCCAGGTCCATTCCGTTCAGGCTGCGCTGCGTGGGATCGTCAATCACGCTGAGAAATTGCGGCAGCACCTGCTGGTTGATCTTCTTGGTGAAGGTCTGGCCTTCCTGATCGCCGCGCTGGCGGTGGCCCTCCAGGCGATGGCCCAGCACTTCATGAAAGAAAACCGCGGCCGCCCTGCCCGAGAGCAACGCCGGCCCATCGAACGGCTCGGCCGTGGGCGCGGCCCGCAGGGCCTTCAGGTCGGAAGCCATCTTGTCGATCTTGGCCGCAATCTCAGCTTCACTCGGGAGGCCGTCGGGCGTGTCAGCCTGAAAGGTTTCCACCCGCAGCAACTCCATCCCGTCGTCGGCCCGGGTCTCGGCCTCAATCATCAGGCGGATGATTGTCCCCGGCGTGGCCAGTTGAGCGCCTGCGGTCGAGACAAAACGCATCTGGGTCTTCTGCCCGATCACCATCACCGCCGAGGAGTAGATCTCTGGATACTTGCGGAAATTGCTGGAGTAGCGTCGCACCCGGTCTTCCCAATCCTTCCGATCCAGTTGGAACGCGGGCATGGCGTAGTCCAGATGCACTTCAGGCTTGGCGTCGGCGAAGTCAGCCGAAGTGTCTTCCTCCTGCGTGCGGACCGCTGCCGCGGTCTTGACGTTCAGATAGGTCTGCGCGGCTTGGCGATACTCCTGGTAGGTAAGTTGCCACAACACTCGCGCCACCGCGTCGGGATCGTCCTGCAAGGGAACCAGCCCCGAACTCATTCCGGAAGGACGGCTCTCCTGGTGAGTATTGTCGAGCGCGGCGCTTCCCACCCGCATGGTGACCTCGCCCGTGCGTCGGTGGAACTGGGTGGAATTCAGCAAACTGCCCAGGCCGCCGACCACAACGGTTCCTTCCTCGTCATACACCGAGTAGCTGGTGAAATAGGGAGCGGGATTCAGCTGTCCCAGCTTCGGTTTGGGCACGCTGTAACTCCCGCTGCATGGTGGAAAGCAGACGATCGCCGGAAGCATGCGCAGCAGTGCGGTCGGTACCTCGCACGGCAGAGGGAGAGCAGAGCGGCAAAACCAGGCCCACGACCAGGACGCGCAGGAGAGTCTTCATAGAAAAGGTAGACAAGTCTAACCAACCGCCGAGTTCCGGGGTAATAACTTCCTGGCGTCGGAGGTCAGACCTCAGACTGCGGACATCCCACTTCAGCCAGGAAAATGGAGGACAGGCGTCCCGCCCGTCTCGCCGCCATCTAAGACCAAAAAAATGGCCCCATTGCTGGGGCCACTAGTAAAAGAGGCAAAGTGGAAGGTTGAGTCAGGAATGGCGATGCGGTGAGCCGATCCGGCGGCCGGAACGGCAACAAGAGAGATGTCGCGAAAAACAGAGAGTGAAGGTCATTGTTTAGCGGCCTCTTTTGGTTACCTGATCAAGTGCATTTGCGCAACCAAAGCCGCGGAACTAAACAGC
Organism: Terriglobia bacterium; assembly: GCA_963812835.1. Lineage (GTDB taxonomy): Bacteria > Acidobacteriota > Terriglobia > Terriglobales > Acidobacteriaceae > JAIQFF01. The sequence goes on along the minus strand of CAWEWN010000002.1, from coordinate 141,951 downwards.
AGAATGACGACCCATCGGCAAACCTGTTGCAGAGTATGTACTTAGTCGGGACTCAAGGAGGACTTGAAAAAGAAATCACTGGATGGCGAAAGACGCTTGAAATGCAGAATCCTGCACATTCGCTGCATACTCTAGGACTTCGGACGCCGAAGCATAGCAATCCGGACCTCAGCCAAAAGGCTGAGGTCCGAAGTCCGAGGTCCGTTCTTAGGAGTTACCCGCGACCATCCGCAGCTTGCCGGGCAGGAAGTGATAAGGCGGCCAGGGTCCGCTGATCGCCAGTTCGCAGTTCTTCAACTGCTTGGCGGCGCTGCTGTAGCGGTTCTGATATTTTTCGATGGATTTGGAGTCAATCAGGTGGGCGATATCGATCAGCATTCCGTCGGAATCCACTCGCTTACAACTAATCTCTTCTTCCAACGGATTGAACAACTTATGGACTTGCACCGAGAGGGCGCGGGCCTTGGTCCGGCGTTCGCGATCCTGGGAGGCCTTCTCCCGCAGCTTGATCAGGTAGTCGCCGCCCACAGTGTCGGGCAATACGATATCGGCCATGGCTTCGCGCAGCGAGCCATCTTTGACCCGCAGCTTCAGGTGCATCTCAGCCTTGCCGCGCAGCTTGGCTACGCTCAGGCCGAAAGCCCGGCGATTGGATCGCACGGCATGCCGTAGAGCGTCGTCGGTGTCGAAAATCGTCCCAAAGCGGAACGGCAAGACCGTCCCACTGCGGAAGCAGACGCTCACGACACGGGCGTGTTCGAGGACGTTCTTCTCCCCAAACTGCACGTTATCGCGCTCGTATTCGCTGACAACTATGTTGAATTCACCGCTGGGATAGGTAAGAACGGTAGCGCCGTTCACGCCTTGAACCCCTTCCAGTAAGGAAGGACGACGAGAACGGGTTCCGTTGGCTAGGGTCTGTTGTTCAGTAATGCAATACGCGTACCACGCCATAAGGTCTCTCCGAACCTGTTGCGAGGCGAGATAGGGTCACCCCACGCATACTATTGGGCCACATTTTTGAACCGATGGAAGAAAGGGCGTACAGCGACGAGTTAAACGCTTACTGCTGCGTTCAATGTGCATCTTACCTTGGTGCGACGTAAAAATGCAACCATTTCGTTGCACCAAGCATCTCCGGCCAACCCTGTTGAAAAATAAGAATTGTCCGCCACGAACCGACGTGTGGGCGAGCCGCGAAGCGGCGAAAGAATGTAGCCCACGGCGTAAGCCGTGGGTAAACGTCAAAGAGCAACCCAGCCCCGAAGGGGCGGAAGAAACGGACGAGCTATACGCCACCGGCTGTTGCACGAGACATCTCTTTCGCCCCGTTGGGGCTCGCTTAGTGAGCCGGCTTTCGACCCACGGCTTACGCCGTGGGCTACATTCTTGCGCCGCTTCGCGGCTAGAGCGTCCCATAAAATAATGAGCGGAAAAGACTTTCGTTCCTCTCCGCCCCCAACTGTTGATGCTAACCTTGCACCATGGCCGACACTCCGAAAGCCGCCCGATCATCAGCCTCCGTGGCAGTCGCCTTAGTCATCGGACTGCTTCTCGGCGCATCGCTGCTCGGCCTGTTTGGATTCGTCCTGCTATCGCGGAACTCCGGACCCGCTTTGTTGAGCCGGGTCTGGTCGGCTGTGACAGGCAGGACACTCAGCATTGACGTAAGCCAGCCCACTGTTGTCAATCGCATCCAGCAGCTGCAGCGCCTGGAGACAGTGGTCTACACCATGGACAAAATAGTCAGCGGCGCCAAGGAAAATCCCGTCTTCCCGGATTTCCTGGCGGGAGATCGCATCCTGCTCCTGGTACACGGCGAGGTTGTTGCCGGCATTGACTTCTCCAGCTTGAAGCCAGGTGACGTACGGGTGGAAGGCAAGCAGGTCTATCTGCACCTTCCCGCGGCGCAGGTTTTCAGCACCCGACTGGACAGCGCAAAGACGCGAGTGTACTCCCGCCAGACCGGATTTCTCGTGCCCACCGATCCCAATCTCGAATCCCAGGTGCGCCAGGAGGCAGAGCGCCAGCTCAGCGAGGCGGCGCTGGCAGACGGCATCCTGCGCACGGCCCAACAAAATGCGACTCAGACTCTCACCAGCCTGCTGCAGGGCCTGGGCTTCGAAAAGATTGACTTCAACTAGCCGAGTGCCACCACGGTCCACGTAGGGACAGCTGTCCTCAGCTGTCCAGTCGAGCGCAGCTCGACCCGGTTTTTGCCTGGAGCTGAAATCACGCCGGAGACTAAAAACTGCGGAGCTCCGCTCCGCCGGACAGATGAGGACATCTGTCCCTACGTGGCTCGTGATGGAAATTTCGGGATCAGCCACGGCCCAAACTTCGGTAGACTGTTGGGCCTTCTATGAACCCCGGACAGCTGGCCGTCGTAATTTCGATCTGTCTGTTTTTCGGGATGGCGATCTGCCTCGAAGTGGGCTATCGCATGGGTTCGTATGTTGCGAGAAAAACCGCAGCTGCCCACGAAGGCACTTCCACCATTCAAGCCGCAGTTTTCGCCCTGTTGGGCCTGCTTCTGGGATTCACGTTTGCGAACGGTATCTCACATCTCGACCAAAGGCGGCAGCTGATCGTTCAGGAATCCAATGCCATCGGCTCAGCGTATCTTCGCCTGGACTTGTTGCCTGCCAACCAGCAGCCAGCCATGCGCCAGTTGTTTCGCCAATATCTCGACACCCGGTTGGAGGTCTACGAAAAGCTGCCCAACCTGCCGGCGGCCGAGGCGGACCTGCAACGAGCTGCGACGCTGCAAGAGGAAATCTGGTCGCGGGCCGTCACCGGGCAGCCGCGACGATCCTACTCAGAATGTGGCGCGGCTGCTGCTACCGGCATTGAATGAGATGATTGACGTGACCACGGCGCGCACCATCGCACTGCACACTCATGTGCCGCCGCTGATCTTTGGCCTGTCGATCTGTGTCGCGCTGCTGAGCGGTTTGATCGCGGGCTACGATATGGCAAGGAGAAAGAGCCGCAGCTGGTTCCACGGCCTGCTTTACGCCATGGTGATTTCGATCACCATCTTCACCGTGATCGACCTCGACTATCCGCGCTTCGGCTTGATCCGGCTGACCGCGGCAGACAACGCCCTGAACGAACTGCGGAATTCCATACGGTAAGTGGAGAGCCGAGGATTAAGGCCGCTTCATATCGAAGCGCCCGGTAGTTCGCGAGTACTGCGTTCCGCCCATGCGCCCGATCAGATCGAGTGCATCGGGATCGAAGCGTCCTTCTTTCAAGACGCTGTCTTCGAAGTGAACGCTGACGATTTCGCCGATCACGAGGCTCGAACTTCCCGGTTCTGTCCCAAAATCGATGATCCGGTTCAGTTTGCACTCAAAGCTGACCGGAGACTCCGCCACCTGTGGCGGGCCCACCAGCAGCGACGGCCGGGTCGTCAACTTCGCCAGCGCAAATTCGTCCACCGAGCTGTCGTACTCGCCACTGGTGAGATTCATGGCTTCGGCCACGGCGAAGGTCACCAGGTTCACCACGAATTCACCGGTCTCGCGGATGTTGCGCAGCGTGTCCTTGGGCGCAGGTTTGCCGTCCACCAGGCGGAGCGCAGGAGAGAATCCCAGCATCGGCGGCTTCGCCGACACAGCGTTGAAGAAGGAAAACGGCGCAAGGTTCAGATGTCCGTGGTTGAGAGTGGAGACCCATGCGATAGGACGCGGAACGACTGTGCTGATAAGGATGCGATAGAACTCGCGATGGGGAAGCTGGTCGGGGCGAACGTTCATCCTTCCAGTTTAAACGCGTACCGGGAATAGCAGGGGAGTCGCAGCGGAGCCACGGTCAAGTGGAGCGAGAAAGGGTGGAGCAGGCCTTCAAACCTGCAATAATCTTCCGCTCACCGAAGGGCTTCAGCCCCAGGTGTACCTCAGCGGCTGAAGCCGCAGCTGAAATCTGAAGTCTAATGCAGCGCTAAAGCGCTGCTCCACCCAACTGTTCCACCCAAATTAAAGCCAGCTACTTCGAGCCGGACGCGCCCTTCTGCAACTCGTCGAGTGCCGTCAGCACTTCCTGGCTGTGCTTGTTGGGATCCACGCCGGTGTAGGCGCGCTGGATCGTGCCTTGCGGATCGATGATGAAAGTGTTGCGCGCGGCGATCTCCACGCCCTTGTAGTTCATCGTGGACTCGTACTGCTTCACCACTTTGTGTTCCGTGTCGGCCAGCAGCTTGAAGTTCAGGCCTTCCTTGGAGCAGAACTCTTTGTGTGAGTCGGTGGTGTCGACGCTGACTCCGACCACCACCGCGTTGCGTTGCGCGTATTGCGGCTGATCGCGCTGAAAGTTGTGCGCCTCGATGGTGCATCCGGGCGTTCCGTCCTTGGGATAGAAATAAAGCACCACCCACTTGCCGCGTAAATCTTTCAGGCTGACTTGCGTGCCATCCTGTGAAGGAAGACTGAAGTCGGGGGCAGCAGAGCCCACGGCTGGCATTGCCGCAAACGCAGAGTGAAACCCGGCCGCCAAAACGATCGTTACCAGCAAAACCATCCATAGACGCATAAAGACTCCTTCGACGAGCTAGGTTAGCGCGGGACGATGATCCGTGTCTACGCGGGGCTTGTCAATTTTCTGCAAAAACTGAATATTGGCGGCCATTTCGTTATTCAATATTCAATGCGTCATCCTGAACGGCCTTTAGGCCGCGAAGGATCTTGCGCGTCGCGGACAGGACTTCGCGCGGCAATCCTACCGCTGCTCGCCAGATCCTTCGGGACTGAAGTCCCTCAGGATGACGGCCGAGCAGGCGACACTTTAGACTTGATGGTGAATCCAGGTTGCTTAGAAAAAAGGTATGACCAATGAAAATCGATCCCGACAAATCCCTGCGGCACCACCTCATTGAACTGCTCAAAGGCGGAAGCGCCCATGCCAGGTTTGAAGAAGCCATCGCCGGCATCCCCGCTAAACTGCGGGGACAAAAACCGGCTGGCCTGCCCCACTCTCCGTGGATGCTGCTGGAACACATGCGCATCGCGCAGTGGGACATCCTCGAATTCAGCCGCAACCGGAAACACGTTTCTCCCGATTGGCCCAAGGGCTACTGGCCGCGCGCCGAAGCTCCGCCGAGCGTTGCTGCCTGGAATGCGAGCATCAAGAAATTTCGCCAGGATTTGAAGGCCATGCAGGACCTGGTCGCCAATCCGAAAACCGACCTGCACGCCCGCATTCCCTGGGGAGACGGCCAGACTGTCCTGCGCGAAGCTTTGCTGGTTGCCGATCACAATGCCTATCACGTGGCCCAGTTGGTGGATGTCCGCCGCTTGCTCGGGAGCCTGGCCGGAGAAATAGCCTGGCAAAGTAGCGCCCGCCCGACAGTCGGCGGGACGCCGGCGCTACTCAAGCACAATCTCTGGATCGCGGATCGCGCTGCAGTTCCATGTCTCGTGGCCGTTTGCGAAACACCGCCCTGACTCCGTCACGCCAGCGTTCATCAATGCCCACCACCACCCATTCGATTTCGGGCGAGATGTAGTGCAACAAGAGTGTCGGTTGCAGGGATGCACATGCAGCGCGGGCGCCACCAGAAATAACAACGGCCGTTCCGGCGATAACTCCCGCCCGGGAAAATATCCGAAGCGCTGGAACTCTCCCCGCGCATGGTGCCAGGCCACGCGCGACCAGTAGTCCAGACCTTGCAGCGGCAGGTGGATATCTTCGTCGGCCTTCAATTCCACCACCGCCAGCCTGCCCTCGCGACGTGACCGTCAGCACATCAATCATGGCGCGGTCCGCAGCGGAGAATGCGGGCACCTGGGAATACTGGCTGGAGGCATCGAGACGCTCGTCCACTTCGGACACGTCCTGCACTACCAGCGATTCCAGCCAGCGCTCAGGATGCAAGCGCCACAAGGCATGATCTCGCGGCCCTCCGGCATGGCGCACTTCTCCCACGCTGTAGACCAGGCGGCGGAAGGCCTCCGCGTTCTGTTCTACCAGCACACGCTCATCAGCGCCCACGCCAAACACGATCTCGGGCGTGCTGCGCAGCGAGCCGAGATGGTGCGCCAGGCGTGCCTTGGCAAATTCCAGTCCATGGCAGCGGAAGGCGATCTCGGCCGGCGAAATCACCGCCATTTCGGCCTCCGGCATCAGCTCCCGAACCCGGCCTATGGCTTCCGCGAAGCGCTTTGCGGCTTCGGCTTCATCGGTCCAGTGCATCAGGCGGGTCCTGGTGTTGCCGCTGTCCGAGACTTCGATTTCCTTGAGCTGGTCGTCGCGATTTTCCAGTTCGTACAGCTGCCACTTGGCGGCGTTGAGGATGCAGATGCGCCATCCGCTCCCGGGTCAAGGCCGACGTGCCCGCGGGTAAAAAAAGTTTCAGACCTTCGACCATTACTTTTCCTGCTTGCGCCAGGCGGCAGGCATCAAGCCAGAGGATGCCGAAGGTCAGGGCAGCGTCAATCGAAGACTGGGTCTCATGCGGATTCACGCCCAGCACCGCGAAGCCGGACTGTCCGCGACGCAAGAGTCCGCGGGCATAGATCGGACCAAACGACCGCTCCAGATCGGCGGACGTGATGAGGCGCGAAGCCACGTAAGTAGGGAAGCGCCGCTCCAGGGTGCGCTGCAGGCTGCGCTGATAGGTAACGCGCGCGGCCCGTTTCGCCGTCGGAGTGCGCTGATCGCGCTGCCGGCAAATCTCGAGTTTACCCGGGCGCGTTTGTCCCAGCCGCTGCACCGCCAGCCGCAGCACTTCATGCTTGACCTCGACATCGAGCACGCGCCGGACCAGGTTGCGTTCCGCCGACCAAAGATGAAGCAGGCACTTGTTGTGTTCGCCCGAAATCGAATATTTTGCCTGCGCCAGGTCAAAGACGGCAGCGCCGTCATCGAGCACGATGGCATCTCGTGCTCCGGCGAGAAAATCCTCTACGGTTCGAGCCAGTGCCTCGGGAGTCATGGTTAGGATGCTTTCATCTTTGTGGACTCCTGTCTGTGACGGATGACCATCACCACAGTCCACGTGGGGACAGATAGTGTGGGGCGGACACTCCTGTCCGCCGCTTTTGACTTGGACTTTGTACTTGGCGGTTCAAAAACTGCCGTGCTCTTAAACCCAAAAGCAACTTCAAAGGCGGCGGACAAGAGTGTCCGCCCCACACGTAGACTGCCCTCACGTGGACCGTGTGGGATAATGAAGACACCCTGGGAGTCTTTCCCAGTCCAAGGACATCTAATCACCGTGGACAAAAATCGGTTCTTTTTTCAGCACTACGGCCTCACGGAACATGATCTCGAGCGCTACCTGGCGGCAGCCCTCTCAGCCGGCGGAGAATACGCCGATCTTTATTTCGAGTACCTCTCGTCTACGTCGCTGATGGTGGACGAGTCCATGGTGAAGTCGGCTTCCCAGGGAATTTCCGCCGGATGCGGCGTGCGCGTCGTGGTGGGCGAGCGCACCGGCTACGCTTACACCGACGATCTTTCTGTCAGAACGCATTTTGCATGCTGCCCGCACCGCGGCACTGATCGCCAGCGGACCTTCCAAGACCCCGGTCGTGGGATTCCAGGAGAAGCCCGCGCGCAGTCTTTACCCGGTGACGCTGCCTTCCGTGGACGCAGAAATTACCGCCAAGGTCGAACTGGTGATGCGCGCCGACGCTTCGGCCCGCGCCTATGATCCGCGCATCAAGGAAGTTCGCGCCAGCTATTCCGACGAATTGCGCAACATCCTGGTGGTCGGTTCCGACGGCACCTTCGCCGAAGACTCGCAGCCCCTGGCCCGCATGAACGTTTCCTGCATCGCCAAGACCGAGACAACTTCGGCTCGCGGCAGCTCCGGCGGCGGCGGACGCGTCGCCCTCGACTTCTTCTTCGGAGAAAAGACTCCCGAATACTTCGCCAAGGAATCCTCCCGCCAGGCCATCCTCCAACTCGACGCCCGCGAAGCTCCCGCCGGCGAAATGGAAGTCGTGCTCGGTCCGGGCTGGCCCGGCGTGCTGTTGCACGAAGCCGTCGGCCACGGGCTCGAAGCCGACTTCAATCGCAAACAGACTTCGGCTTTCGCCGGACTTATCGGCAAGCGCGTCGCCAGCGAAAAATGCACGGTAGTCGATAACGGCACCATGCCCTGGCGCCGCGGCTCGCTCAACGTGGACGACGAAGGCCAGCCCACGCAAAACACGGTCCTGATCGAAAAAGGAATTCTGAAGGGATACCTGAGCGACAAGCTGTCATCCCGCCTCATGGGTATGGCCGACACCGGCAACGGCCGCCGCGAAAGCTACGAGCACATCCCCATGCCGCGCATGACCAATACCTACATGCTGGCCGGGCAGGACGATCCCGAAGACATCATTCGTTCAGTCAAGAACGGCGTGTACGCGGTGAACTTCGGCGGCGGACAGGTAGACATCACCAGCGGCAAATTTGTTTTCTCCGCCTCCGAGGCCTATCTGATCGAAGACGGCCACGTCACCGCCCCCATCAAGGGCGCGACGCTGATCGGCAACGGCCCCGACGTCCTTACCCGCGTCTCCATGGTCGGCAACGATCTCAAACTCGACGAAGGCGTCGGCACCTGCGGCAAAGATGGACAAGCCGTGCCCGTCGGAGTCGGCATTCCTACGCTGAAAGTTGACCGCCTCACCGTCGGCGGCACGCAGAAGAAAGAGTCCGGCGGATTCATGCAGTAGAAAACATATTCACCACGGAGGCACAGAGTCACAGAGCAATTTTCATTTCTTGTTTCTCTGTGACTCTGTGTCTCCGTGGTTAACGAATTTTCCTATGCCTCAAACTGAACTGAGAACCGAGAACCAGAAACTGGAAACTGATCTTCGAGAAGTTGCGCAAGACATCGTCCGCCGAGCCATGGCCGGAGGCGCCACCGCCGCCGAATGCGTAGTCCGCGAGGGCGACGAATTTTCCACGCTCGTGCGCCTGGGCCAGGTCGAAACGCTCAAAGAAGCCGGCTCGCGCTCCATCGGCGTGCGGGTTTTTCACGGCCAGCGTTCCGCCAGCACTTATTCGAGCGACTTCTCCCGCGAAGCCCTCGACCGCATGTTGAAGTCCGCGCTGGAGCTGGCCAAGATCACGTCTGAAGATCCTTTCAGCGGCATCCCGGAGGCCTCGCAACTTGGCTCGCTGCCGGGCGATCTCGATCTTTACTCTGCCGACGTCTACTCGCTGCCCGGCGAAGAGCGCATCAACTACGCTCGCCGCGCCGAGAAAGCTGCGCTCGACTACGACCCTCGCATCAAGAATTCTGAAGGCGGCTCGTTCGACGCTGCCACCGGTCACAAAGTGCTGGCCAACTCCCACGGATTTGTAGGCGAGTATCGCCGCTCTTACTGTTCGGTCTGCTGCCGTGCCAATCGCGCAGTCGGAAAACGGCGCCATGCAGCGCGATTACTGGTTCTCGGTCGCGCGCAACCTGGGCCGCCTGGATTCGCCGGAAGAAGTAGGCAAGATCGCGGCCCAACGCACCTTGAGGCGCCTGGGCGGACGCAAAGTCAAGACTGCGAAAGTTCCCGTCGTCCTCGATCCCATGGTGGCCACTTCGATCCTGGGACATATTTTTGAAGGCATCAACGGAGACTCCGTCTATCGCGGCGCGTCATTCCTTGCCGGCAAGCTGGGCGAAAAGATCGCCGGCGAACACGTCACCGTGATTGACGACGGCACCATGATCGGAGGCTTCGGCACGGCGCCCTTCGACGGCGAAGGCATTCCGACGCGGCGCACGGTCGTCATCGAGAAGGGCGTGCTGAAGTCGTATCTGCTGAACACCTACACCGCCAAGAAGCTCGGCCTTCAGACCACGGGCAACGCCTCTCGCGGACTCGCCGGCACTCCGGGAATCGGGCCAGGAAATTATTTCCTCGAGCCCGGGAAAGAAGACGCCGAAAGAACTCATTGCTGACATTCCCGAGGGACTCTACGTCACCGAATTTCTCGGGCACGGCGCCAACCTGGTTACCGGCGACTATTCTCGCGGCGCCTCGGGCCTATGGATTTCCGGCGGCGAGCTGACCTATCCCGTCGAAGAGATTACGGTGGCCGGAAATCTGAAAGAGATGTTCTTCAACATTTCCGAAATCGCCAGCGACCTGGAATTTCGCGGCGCCATGGCATGTCCGACCATCCGCATCGACGGCCTGATCGTCGGCGGCGAGTAAAAATAACAATAATTGATCGTGATGCGTCATCCTGAGCCCGGCTTCAGCCGGGTGAAGGATCTGGCGCGGATCTTCACGGCTCTGGGATTCTTCAGGGGCGTTAAGCGGGCCAACGTTTCTGCCGACCCGCGCGAGATCCTTCACGGCCTGAAGGCCGTTCAGGATGACGCCATCAAGAGATGAGTGGCGCAAAAATGCGCTCACACCAAGACCGGCGTCATCCTGAACCCCGGCTTTAGCCGGGTGAAGGATCTCGCGCGGGGCGGATCTGTTGCTGGGAAGGTGTCGAGACGCTGCGCGCAATATCCGGAACGGCGCCCGTTCCGCTAAAATCCTCGCCGATCCTCGAGAGTACAATCGACCCATGGGAAGCCTGCTCCAGCCTTCTCCCGCGACGAGCGGGAGACGACCGCAACTCCAGTTGGCTTCCAATCGTATTCGGGGTGGTGCTGGTCGTTGTCGTGGCAGTGATCGCGTCCCTGCTGTTGCGTACGGATGCCAAAATTGCGAACCCGCCGCATCCTTACGCCGCCAACATCAAGTTCTCTGACCTGAAGATGAGTGCGGCGGAAAACTTTGTGGGATCAACCGTCACCTACCTCGACGGCACGGTGACGAACACCGCAGACCAGACGGTTACCCGGGCCCTCGTGCGCGTCAGCTTCAAAGATTCACTCGGCCAGATCGTCCAGGCGGATGACGTTCCACTGCGCATTCTTGCAGACCAGCGGACCATATCCTGAGGCCGTAGACCTCACGGTTGCACCTCTGGCTCCAAGCCAAAGCAAATCTTTCCGCCTCACCTTCGAGCACGTCACGTGCCGACTGGAACCACGAGTATCCCGAGTTGCGGGTGACCGATGTGACTGTGAAGTAGGCAATGGAGAACGGACGTCCCGCCCGTCCTCCATCCTCAAGCGCAAGATTTCTTCTAGAATGTACTCATGCCTGACGTCAAAACTATGCGGCTCACTGAGACAGTGAAAGCCGGCGGCTGCGCCTCCAAAATCAGCCCCGCCGTCCTCGACAAAGTTCTGGGGAAGCTGCCTCGCCAGCATGATCCCAACGTGCTGGTCGGCTTCGATCACGCCGATGACGCCGGCGTTTACAAAATCGCTCCCGACCTGGCGCTGGTGCAGACCGTCGACTTCTTCACGCCCATCGTGGACGACCCTTACACTTTCGGCCAGATCGCCGCCACCAACGCCTTGAGCGACGTCTACGCCATGGGCGGACGCCCCATCACCGCACTGGCCCACGTCTGCTTCCCGGCCAGCGGCGACCTCGAAGTTCTGGAACAAATCCTGGCCGGCGGACTCTCGAAGATGATGGAAGCCAACTGCACCATCGTCGGCGGCCACAGCATCCGCGACGAGGAAACCAAATTCGGATACTCAGTCACCGGCCTCATTCATCCAGACCGCGTGTTTGCCAATGGCGGCGCCCAACCCGGTGACCGCTTGTTGTTCACCAAAGCGCTGGGCACCGGCGTCATCTCCACCGCAATCAAGCAAGGCACGGCAAAGCAATCCTGGATCGACGCGGCCACCCGTTCCATGACAACGCTGAACAAGATCGCCAGCGAAATCATCGTCAGTTTCTGTTCCGCTCAGCCGGAAGCTACCTCCAGCCGTGTGGGGACGGGTCTCAGACCCGTCCAGGCCGAGCGCAGCTCGGCAGGCTCTCCCGTCCACTCCCTCACCGACATCACCGGCTTCGGCCTCATCGGCCACGCCCGCGAAATGGCCCTCGCCTCAAACGTCTCACTTCAATTCCGGCTCCACCAAATCCCCCTGCTCGAAGGCGCTCTGGATTGCATTCGAGCCGGCAACATCCCAGGCGGATTAAAGAACAACCGGGACTTCGCCGAATGCGTGGTGGGCTACGAAGAGGGAATTGCGGAAGACCTCAAGACAATCTTGTTCGACCCGCAAACCGCCGGCGGCCTGTTGATCTCGGTCGCAGCCGAACATGCGCCGGAACTTCTCCGCAACCTGCAAGCCGGCGGAGTACCCGCCGTGGAAATTGGCGAAGTCATGCCAAAGACCAGGCCGCTGATCGCGATAACAGCCGATTAAATGTAAGGGCAATTACCAGAGTGCTCCGCCGCCGCGCGGCCAATTCGCTATAATCCGGATTTCCCGCATAACGGGGGAGACGTGTTGAGGAACTGAGGGCTCTGTGGATTAGGCAGGATCACCAGCTAAGTACTATGGAAGCGCAAGAACCATCGCCGTTAATTCGAGCATTCACCCGAGCTCACAAGGACGTCGTCGAACGTCTGTCAGGCGTAGACTTTTCCCCGATCTCCCCCGCAGAGGCCACTGCCATGTGGGAAAAAACGGAGCAGGCGATCCTGCTGGAGACCAACCGTAAGCACGATTGGGAACACCGTAAGAGTCCGTGGTTCCGTTTGTACTACGATTTTTACTGAGAAGCCGCGTGAAGACCACATGCTGCTGGCTCCAGGTCGATGAGGGTGATGGCGAATTCACCCAAGTGCGCGGCTAGCTGACGGCCCTCCGCTTTCTGCCGGTGCTTTCTTCCATCCACCCAACCCATATGCAGGCGAGAAACACGCCAGAACTCGGCACGATAGCATCATGCCCGACCTGCTTCCAGAAATACGAATAGGGAATCGAATCTTTCAGCCAGTCCCACCGAGTCATCTTAATTCTCCTTTTTGCGAGCGTAGCTTCCATCTCATTAACTGTCATATTTCCCATCTGATGGAATTCCGCTTCACTCAAAGGTGGTTCGTATTTCGTTCCACCCTGCATGGATGTGATTTTGCTGACGAAGCCAATTGCAGGACCGACAAGAACTGCGACAAGAACAGAACGTAACAAGAGAGCCTTCACTGTTTACCTCGCAGTCGAACGGATTAGTTTAGCGAAGGGTAGGACGAGCCACCGCATAACTGTCGTAACCTGAGGTTTGCACCAACTACGAATTGCGGGCGCAGTAGCGCTGTGCTCGCGTGCGCTTGACGAGGAAGGTTGCCCAGAGTACGACAGCGGTTAGCGTCGAGGCTGCACAGACGGAGAGTGGTAACCAGCCCCACATCCAGGACGGAAGGGAAAATATCCTATCGGTGAATGGAAACGTAAAGATGACGATGCAGTAGCGGCGTGTTGTCAAGGCCAGGGCGGTGTTCGATAACATGAACACGCACCCTACTGACACGCAGCTTGCAGCTACGCAACTCCGAAACAGATATCGCATTTCCGTACTTGTATTCTCCGTTCTCCACCGGTGAGAACCCTGCGATCCTGGTCACAGCAAAATATGGCGCTTCTTAGTCGAGACAGTGACTATCAACGCACGGCTATCCTTTCAATTTGAGATGCCCCTCCTGGTGATCGAAGCCAAAGCTCGACGATCACTGTGTTGATCGAAAACCCAATCCAGAACGCGAGGCCGAAGAACTGCTGAGGCAAAAGGTGGGTGAACCTGCTGGTAGCAAAGAATATGCCCATCACCGGGCGGGTGGTTGCGATGCCGAGAAGGATCCCGATTGCCCGCGTTAACCATCGCAGACTAGTCGCCGCCTCGCCACGCAGGCGCCATGCGCGAAATAACGAGAACAGAAAAAGACTGTTGAAGAGTAGAACCGCAGAACGTTCTACCCATCCGCCGATGGAATAATTGCTCATTGCATAGGCGGTCACACCTACGACCGCCCCGAGGAAAAACAGAAGGCGTTTCGGCCAGGCATCGACGGCGAACCGGCGGATGTAAACAAACGGAGTCAGTAGAACGAACGCCAGCGCCGGAAGAATATGTGCCAACGTAAGAGTTGCGTGAGACGCAAATAAGGCATCGAGCTCGGCCAGTTGCGGCGGCCCCGATTGTGGCGGGTGTGCAAGTGCAACCACGCGGCGGAGCACCGCGGCCACGGCAATCACTGTGCAAGCCCAAAACCCGATGCGTATCCAGCGCCCAGAAGCCTGCATTTCAAGACATACTACACTCGGCGCAGTAAACCGTTGTAATTTGGCGACGGAGTGTGAACTCTTCACATCCTGTGCTGCCTATGAACGTAGGTAAGGCGCTAGTGCTAACGTTAGATGACCGAAAGCCGTCCAAGTTCGAGCTCACATGAATCGGGAGATGCATTGGATCAAGATGTTCGCTGGAGGAGAGTTGGTGCGCCGGTCGACGCTCCTGACTTTGCTTCTCACCGTCTGCGTCTGCCGTGCCGAGGAGCCGATTCGTGTCAACGTCAGGCTCGTGAATGTCGCTTTTACCGCCCGTGATTCCCGTGGAGCATTGGTCGACAATCTCACCCGGGACGACGTTGAGGTTTTCGAGGACGCCGTCCCGCAGAAAGTCTCTTTCTTTGCCCGTAGCGTGGATGTGCCCCTGACCCTCGGGTTGATTGTGGACTTCAGTGGAAGCCAGGACCGCTTTTCCGAACAGCACCAGCACGACTTGGAAGTTTTTCTGAAGAATGTTCTGGGAGCGAAAGACCGCGCGTTTCTTATCGGTTTTGGCAACCACATCCGCCTGGTCAGTGACTTTTCGCAATCCGGGACCGAGTTATTAGACCGGCTAAGAAAATACCAGCATCACGACACGCACTTCCCGGAGCTGGGCCCAAAAGAAGATCGCGAGTCGGGCACTGCGTTCTACGATTCGATCTATTACTCGGTCACGGAAAGGCTGGCCAGCGAGACCGGCAGGCGCGCGCTGCTGGTTTTCAGTGACGGCGAAGACAACTCAAGCTCGCAGGACATGATGAGCACCATCGAGGCCGCGCAGAGCGCCAACGTCCTCGTGTACACCATCCGTTACACCGAAACGCAGCACGGCAAACTCACCGCGCGCAACAAGTATGGAATTCGAGTAATGGACCGCCTGGCGAAAGAAACGGGCGGGCAATCCATCGACGCCGCGACCACCGACCCGCAAACTTATTTCCGGCAGATCGCCGAAGAACTGCGCACCTCGTATGAACTCGGGTACTACCCGACGAATCCCGCCCGGGACGAAACCTTTCGCAAGATTGTGATCCGGCCGAAACCAGCAGGGCTTGCGGTGCGATCGAGAACGGGATATTTCTCGCGATAACCCCGAATTCCTGCAGGGGACGCCTGGCTATACCAGAAGAGTGACAACACCCGTGCCCACCAACGCAACCGCCCAGAGCAAATCAAAGTTGAACCACGTTTTGCGGAGAAGAGCGAGCCCGAACTTTCGATAAACCAGCCAGGCGACCAGCC
Source organism: Terriglobia bacterium (assembly GCA_963812835.1). Lineage (GTDB taxonomy): Bacteria > Acidobacteriota > Terriglobia > Terriglobales > Acidobacteriaceae > JAIQFF01. The sequence goes on along the minus strand of CAWEWN010000002.1, from coordinate 126,572 downwards.
CTGTCACTGCAAGATAAGCAAAAGTATGTACGCCGGTGGCGAACATTCCGGTTAGCGGAGTGACGGATGACGCCATGTGATTGTGGCCGGTCATCCCGTCCTGCGCCTCGACTGCACTGCTGCCTAGAAGTACCGGCACCACCATCAAACCGGCGCCGTGCGCCGACGCCATCAGAAAAGACCAGACGGTCAGGTCGCGAAAGCCCACCTGCATGCGTACCCACCGCGGGTGGTGATGCCGCACCAGGCAGTAAATTCCAAGGCTGACCAGAATCGCTGCGACAGCATAGCGAATCACTGCCAGCGGCAGCGTCGTGCCGAGAAACGTGGCAACCAGCACCACGCTGCCGATTGCCAGCGCGTGACCCAGAGCAATGGGGACGAGCGATCTTGCAACAGCGCTCCCTTTCTGCTCCTGCATCCCCAGCGCCACCGCGAAGAGCCATCCCATCCCCGGGTTCAGCCCGTGGTAAGCGCCGAGGAGCAGCATCAGCGATAACGTTGTCGAAGTCAGACCCGCATGCATCATTTCGTGTCCGAATAGCAGTAGGAGTCCGACGAAGCGTCGCCTCCCTCCAGCCGAAGCTGGTGCGCGCGCAATCCGTCGAACTCGACAAAGAATTTCTCGTCGAGTTTCATTCCGCCCTTCGGGTTCGCGTCGATCTTCACCATCCAACTTTTTACGCCATCAGGATAGAACTGCTCGTCCCACGGCGAGTACAGCGAGTTGGTGAAATAAACGCGCTTGCCGTCGCGGCTGATCTCAACCATCTGCGGGCCGCCATTGAGTGCCTGCGTGGGCTTCTTCGGGTGAGCCGCCTGGCGCACGATGCCGCCGAGATGGATCGAGCCGGTCTTTTTCGGGTTCGCAGGATCGGAGACGTCGTACTGAATGAACTCTCCCGTCCCCCAGCATGAAACGTATAGGAAGCGGTCGTCGAGTGAGAGGTTGATGTCAGTGACCAGAGGCGGCACCGCTTTGAAGCCTTTCAGCAACGGCGGCAGTTTCTCAGGATCGGCCGGCTCGGCGGGAATTTCAATCACCTTGCGCACCGCCCACTTGCTGTTTTTGCCGCCGTCCTCGCGATACCACATCCAGACGGAGGCCGACAGGTCTTTGAGGGATACGACCACGCCGACGAATCCGTAAGTTTTTTTAGGATCGTGCGCAGGTCGAAGCTCAAGCACCATCTGTTGCTCCGCGCCCAGGTCAATTTCTTGCAGGTGACGGCGCTTGTCTAAATCCCAAATGTGGAGCTTGTGACCGTATTTTCCCGCCAGCAGCAACTCCGGGTTGACGCCGTCCTTCACCATGTTCGGAGTGCCCCATTCCGAAGTGATCATGGTGTCGTGTCCGAGGTGCCACCAGAAGTCATAAGCCAGGCTTTGAGGACCGTGATCCTTCTCCCACGGTCCCTTCAGCTCAAACGTGTTGGCATCCATCAGGAAAATGCCGCCAGGGCCGTCACCAGTAGCGGAACCGAGCGCGCTGCCATAAATGCCGTCGGGGCCGCAATGAATGGTGTGGGGCGAGGTGTAGCCAGTCTTCTTGATGAACTCTTCCGGCTCGATTACCTTCACGATCTTGGGATGGTTGGGGTCCGGTTTCGTGTCCAGAATGTGAATCCGGGAGGAAGCGATGCCGGGCACCACCAGGTAGCGGCGTTCCATATGCGGATGCGGGGCCTGCGGGCAGAGGCACGCGCTGCATGCGTTCCAGCCGAAGTGATGCAATTCGTTATCGTCGTTGGGAAAATCCACCTGGCCGACGAAATGGCCATACACGGGAGAACGCGGGTCAACGTTGATGACGCCCATGGCGTCCCGCTTTCCAGTCTTGCCGACGTTGAGCAGGGTGACATATGCGATGCGTTCCGGCGCGGCCTGCATCGCCATGCCCGGTGAAGGATAAAAAGTTGGATCTGGCATTAAGGACATATGCGTATTCTCCTTTTGGCGAGAATGAGGCGAAGGATTTCCCGGCCCTACTAAGCGCTGTGACCGCTACACTTCAGCACGCCCAGGTAGGTGCTCCACGGACCGACCGCCTCACCGTAGCGGTGGGCCATCACACGAGAGAGTTGATGCACATGGGTGAGGTCGTGCACTGCCCAGGTCGCCAGAAGTTCCGATAGCGTCACCACGCCCAGTGCAGGGTGCCGTCCTCGCCGGGCCAGGTCTTCCGGCTGTAAATTCAGCGCGAGCAGCGCATCCAGGTTTTCACTCCGCAGGCGGGCAAATTCGTCCAGCAATTGCTCGAGCGATTTGCCCTGGCTCTCTCGTGCCTGGGCAAATCGATCAAAGGGATCAAATGGCCGCGCCTCGCCGTGCTCCAGAATGATTCGTGCCCGCGGCATCCAGTCGGTGCGCTCACCGCAGATCAGGTGGCCCAAAATGTCGAACGCGCTCCAGGTATCTTTCCCTTCGTTGCAGTGTACCCATGGGCCGGGCAGCCCACGCAGCAGGGCGTTGAGGGTTGCCGGAGTGCGGCTGAGAATTGCGATAGTCTCGGCCAGGCTGAATTCCGTCAGGTTTGCCATGCCTATATACATTGAACTAGAAACTGAGAAGGGAGAACTGGGTTTTTTATCAGTTCCTGTTTTCTAATTCTTGGTTCTCAGATCGACCCGCTATTCTGCGGGCCTCGATTCCGTCTAAGGCGTTCCACAGCGTTTTGGCTGCGTTCTCGGCTGCGGCCAGGGCCGGCTCGGCTGCCTGCGGATTCTGTTCCAGCCGTCGAGCCAGTTGCTGTCGCCAGATCTGTGAGTGGTAGACATCCGCAGTGCTGTGCAGAGTGAAATAGCCGCAAGTTTTTTCGTCGGCGCCGTACATCTCCCGGAGTCCGCGGGCTTTCTCAACGGCCACGCGCGGGACCTGCGATTCGTAGGTGTAGAACGATGCCAGGGCTTCTTCCGCCGATCCCGCGATGGCGACGTCGTGAAAGAAAGCCAGCAAATTATTGACTTCGGCAACCGGCTTGTGTCCCCGCAGGTTGCGGCTGGCTCCCATGCCTTCGGCAAAGTCGAGCCACAGCTCGGCGTGCTCACGACTGTTGCCGCTCGTATCATCGCAGCCCTTTTCGTCGGCCAGATTAGCCAGTACGGCGCGCCGCAACTCGCTCTCTTCGAGACGCATGCTGAGTTCCGCGAGATAGCTGGGAAAGGCGTTTACGTGATGGTAATAATCCCGCGCATACTCGCGGAGGTCGTCACGCGACAACTCGCCCGCGCTCCACGCCTTGTAAAAGGGATGGCAGAGCAAATCGAACGGAGCGATACGCGCATGCAGCTGCTCAAAGAATTCCTGAGTTTTCATATTAGGCCTCGTTTCTTAGTGTGCTCACCAATATACGGAGGCGCAGCCGGTCTCGCAACCGCAGCGCCCCCGTTCTGGGGTGACCGGCCCGCCGCCAGCTTTGCTGGGAAGGGCACGACTTCAGTCGTGCCGCAGGACTTGCAACGGCGTCGCGCTTCAGCGCCTGTAGTGGGCTGTCGTTCTCGATAAAAAGCGGACCTCAGCGGCTGAAGCCCCGTCGACTACGATCCGGTCGGCACGGCTGAAGCCGTGCCCTTCCCCACAAGACCATGAGGTTCTATGGAGGGCATGCTTCGGCGATGGACCGTTGTGACGGCCGTCACAGACTACTCCGCGGCTCTTCACGTAGTCTGAATCCGAACTCTGATGAGAAACCTCTCCCAGAAAGTCGGGAACCACGGATTGGCGCTACGGACCGGTTTAGTCCTCTTCCTGTTTGTAGGCTTCGCGGCCGCTATACAGCCTGAAATCCTCGGCATTTCACCTATCACCGGCCCCGAAGGCACGCGCGTAGCAATCAGCGGCAAGAATCTGCAGAATGTTTCCGCTGTAATGTTCGGCATCATCCCGGCAGCCTTTCATCCGGTCTCACCGGAAAGACTCATTGCGATTGTGCCGCACAAAGTCGCGACCTCCATAATCACCGTGATCACGCCGGAAGGACGATGTAGTAGCCGGGCGGCGTTTGTCGTATTGAACGATCCGCGCATTCCGGATGAAGTCAGTTACAAAGCGGGATATGTCAATCCGGTCCCGCGGCCTGCCGGGTTCGGATCGGCGCGGCTGTGGGGCATCGCGATCGCGGACTCGCGAGTGCCGGGCAGCGAATTGGCGCTGGTTGAAGTGGCCTGGACCAGGCTGTCGTGCCGGATCGACGGCAAAGAGGTTGTCCTCAATGATGACGGCGGCCAGCTTCAAGGAGGACTCTACCGGCGCCAGCCATGGTTTGGCACGGACGCACATGATCCCATGCCCTTGGACTTTGATCCCACAGCGCACGCGGCGGTGCTGCGTGTGGGACAGCGCACTGATCGCGTTTGGCATTTCTGGAGCCCATCTCCGCGCGCTGCACTGCCCAAGGGCAGACTCGAGGGCTGTACGGTTCGCGCCCGGGTCAGAATTTCTGCCGGTGCATTGTTGCAGATGGGAATGGACTACTGGCGTCTCTCCGGCTGTTCCGTACAGCTCCGGCGGGAACAATCACGAAGCCGGCGCCAGCGATTGGTATTTCCCCTCTCCCCAGTGGCAGGAAGTATCGTTCACCGACGTCGGCGGCCCGCAGTTTTAGCAAGGCCATGGAGGCCGGGCGTCTCCGCTCGGCTAGAACGGGGGTCGCCCCTCCCTCACCACACCTTGCTAGAATGAAACCTGGCCATGCCGCAATTCACCGAACAGTTCGATGTCGTCGTCGTCGGCGCGGGACACGCCGGCTGCGAAGCCGCCATGGCCGCCGCGCGCATGGGCCTGAAGACCGCCCTCTACACGCTGAACGTCGATCTGATTGCGCAAATGTCCTGCAATCCTGCAATTGGCGGTATTGCCAAGGGACACCTGGTCCGCGAAGTCGACGCCCTGGGTGGCATCATGGGCGAAATTACCGACGCCGTCGGCATCCAGTTCCGGTTGTTGAACACATCTCGTGGTCCCGCAGTGTGGTCGCCTCGAGCGCAGTGCGACAAACAGGCCTACCGGCTGAAAATGCGTGAGGTGCTGGAGTCGCAGCCGAATCTGAAAATCAAGCAGGCGGAAGTTGCGGATCTCATCATAGAACCGTCGTCGGTCGTTAGCCCTCGGTCGGTAGCTTCTTCTCGTGATTGTCATTCCGAGGAGCGCAGCGACGAGGAATCTGTTTTTGCTGACGACCGACGACTGACGACTGACGACGACGAGCGCAAGCGAGTCCTAGGCATCCGCCTGCGCGACGGACGCACCGTCGGCGCTGCCGCTGTCATTATTACGACCGGCACATTTCTCAACGGCCTCATCCACTGCGGTGAACAGCAATATCCTGCCGGACGCTCCGGAGAGCCGGCCGCGGTGCTGCTGGGCGAGGCGCTGAAGCAGCTCGGTCTGCGAGGGTGCCGGCTCAAGACGGGTACTCCTCCGCGACTCGACGGCCGCACCATCGACTGGTCCAAATTTCAAGTGCAGCCCGGCGACGCCGATCCCACGCCCTTCAGTTTTCACACCCGGCAAGTGGCGCATCACGATTCGCAGGTGCCCTGCTACATTGCATGGACGACGCCGGAGACGCATCGCATTATCCGCGACAATGTTCATCGTTCTCCGATGTACAGCGGGCAAATCCATTCTGTCGGGCCGCGCTATTGCCCTTCGATCGAAGACAAGATCGTTAAATTCCCGGACAAGATCACCCACCAGCTCTTCCTCGAGCCCGAGGGCCTGAACACGCACGAGATTTACGTCAACGGCATGAGCACTTCTCTGCCGGTAGAAGTGCAGATGGAAATTCTGAAGTCGATCCCCGGCCTCGACAACGCCGACATGCTTCGGCCCGGATACGCCATCGAATACGATGCCATCGATCCCACTGAGCTGGAGCGTACGCTCGAGACCAAGAAAATTGCCGGCTTGTTTCTGGGCGGCCAGATCAACGGCACCAGCGGCTATGAAGAAGCCGCGTGCCAGGGCCTGATGGCCGGCATCAATGCGGCGCTGCAGGTCAAGAACGAAGCGCCGCTGATTCTCGATCGCACCGAGGCCTACACCGCGATCTTGATCGATGACCTGATTTCCAAGGGCACAAACGAGCCTTACCGCATGTTCACCTCGCGTGCCGAGTTTCGCCTGCACCTCCGTATCGACAATGCCGACCGGCGTCTCACCCCGCACGGCCGCCGCGTCGGCCTGATTTCCGATGCCGCCTGGGCCGATTTCGAGACCAAGCAAACGCGCCACGAATCGATGAAGCATTTGCTCGACCGGACCCGGCTAACCCCAGTGATGCTCGAGCAAATAGCCGAGGCAACCACAGACCGTGTGGGGCCGGGTCTCCGACCCGGTCAGGCCGAACAAAGCTCGGCAGCGGCCAACGGCCAGGGACCAACGACCAACGACTGGAGTTCAGCCATTGGCCAAAGTTTGTCCCAATTACTCAAGCGCCCGGAGGTCACCATCGAGCGCCTGGTTCCAGTTCTGCGCGAGCTGGTCCCGGAATTTTTCGAAGAAGAAATCCGTGCCAATCCGCGAGAATCCGTGGCTGTTCTTTCTTCAGCACTCCGCAACGAACTGAAGTCGGTCGAAACCGAAATCAAGTACGCGGGCTATCTTTTGCAGCAGGAGCGTGCCATCGATCGCCTGAAGAAAGCCGAGCAGCGGACCATCCCACAGTGGTTTGACTACGGATCGGTCAGCGGACTTTCCCGCGAGATACAGGAGACGCTGATCAAGATTCGTCCTCGCACTCTCGGACATGCTTCCCGCATTCCAGGAGTGACTCCGGCTGCGGTTTCGCTGGTGCATGTATTCATCGAGATCCAGGCGAAGCGGCGCGAACAAGCTGCGGTGATTTAAGGAAATAGAATGAGACCCTCGTTGCGAACCTTGCCTGCTACACCCGGATGGAAAGCCCGGTCGGGCCGCTGCTGCTGGTCGCCGATGACAGCGGCTTGCGGCGCATCGACTTCGTGAATGGACGGAATCCGGGGACACCTGATCCGCAATGGCATGAAGACGCGGAACCGCTTCGCGAAGTCGTCCGCCAGCTCCGCGCTTACTTTGGCGGCGAGTTGGAAAGCTTTGATCTCACGCTCGCGCCCCAGGGCACGCCCTTTCAACTCACGGTATGGAATCGCTTGTGCGAAATTCCTTTCGGAGAAACGATTTCCTACGGCGAACTGGCTCGCCGCATCGGCAACCCGAGTGCTTCGCGCGCGGTCGGCCTGGCCAACGGCTCCAATCCAATTCCTATTGTGATCCCCTGTCATCGCGTGATCGGCAGCAACGGAAAGCTCACCGGCTACGGCGGCGGGTTGCCCATCAAGGAAAAACTGCTGGGCCTGGAGCGCCGGCAGTTGCGATTGCTGTAAGGCCGTGTAAATCGGTTACCATAAGAGTGGAATAAATCAGCCAAAACAAGCATCTAAAACAAATATGAACAACCACTATCTGCTTGCTCTTGCCTTCCTGCTGGTTGCATCCCTGGCTTCGGCCCAATCTGTCGATCCCGCGCTGCGGCCGCCCAAGGGCGCACAGGTTGCGCTGGTGGTGTTTGAAGACCTGCAGTGTCCCGACTGCCGCCGCGCCGCTCCTCTGGTGGCGGAAGCTGGACGCACTTACAAAATTCCAGTAGTCCGGCACGACTTTCCGTTGCCCATGCACAACTGGTCGTTCGACGCGGCCATCATGGCCCGCTACTTTGATACCCAGTCGAAGCAGTTGGGCAATGATTTCCGTGACTACATCTTTCAGCACCAGCCTGAGATCACGCCGCCGACGTTACGCGGCTTCGCGGAGAAATTCGCCACCGAACACAAGGTAGACTTGCCCTTCGTTCTCGACCCGCAAGGAAAACTCGCGGCGGCAATCAACGAAGACAAGAATGCGGGCCAGCGTGTCGGCATCAATCACACCCCAACCATCTATGTGGTCAGCAACAAGACGCAGGGCAAGCCTTTTGTCGAAGTCGTGGACCGCACCCAGCTGTTTCAGTTGATTGACGCGATGAAGAACGAGTAGGAAAAACCGGCCACGTATTTACACAGATAATCGCGGATAACCTCAGATTGAAATCCGTGAAGATCCGCGTTAATCCGTGGCCACGAATTTGCAACTCTACAACAACCGACTAACCCAATCCCAGTCGCTTCGCCACCAGACTTCTCTACGCCTTGCGCGATCACCAGCGACTGTGCCACGCTGCCGAGCGTCGGGAACGCAAACTTCTCGCCACGCCACGCGATCATGCCCGAGGTGAAGTCAACAGCGATCTCATCGCCGGGGATGATCGTCTTCTCTTTCGCGCCGATTTCTTTGACAAACTGCTCGCGCAGCTTTTTCACCAACTCCGGAACTTCCACGCACAGGAATCCACTGTTGTACGCGTTGCGCAAATATGTCTGCGAGATACTGCCGGCAATCACCATGGGAATTCCTTTTGCCTTCAGGCCTGTGACTGCCTGCTCGCGGCTCGAACCGGTGCCGAAATTGAAACCGCTTACGACTACGTCCCCGGCATGGGTCCGCGAGGCGAACTGGGGATCGTATTTCTCCATCACGACCTTCGCCATGGTTTCCGGCGTTACGTCGTCGTGGTCTTTCCCATAAATCGTATCGGTGTTCACATTGTCTTGCGGCAAAAATACCAGGCGTCCCTTTATTCGTTCGGGAAAGCCTGGGAGAATCGCAACTTTTTCCGCGGTGGCGCCGGCGGAAAATTCCTGGTACACCCGCGCCGGGGTGCGGTCCAACATCTTGGAATGTCCGCGGATGTAACCGGCAGCGGCCGACGCAGCGACCACTTCCGGACTGGCCAGATAACACTTCGCGTCGCTCGATCCCATGCGGCCCTTGAAACTGCGGTTCGTGGCGGAGATTCCGACCTCGCCGGGCTCGAGCAGTCCGACTCCGGGACCTGTACATGGTCCGCATCCCACCGGCAAAGGATTTGCTCCGGCATCGAGCAGTGTCTGCCAGATGCCGCGCCGCTCGGCCTCTTCCTGCACCCATTTGCTGGCAGCGCTCAGGTACAGCTTCGCGCCCGGCGCAACTTTCTTGCCCCGCAACACAGTCGCTGCGGCAGCCAGGTCCTCCCCCACGCATGACAGCAAATAGGCCTTCTGGATCGGGATCTTCTGCGTCTCGATTTTCGCCAGCGACGCCATGATTCTGCACCGTGTCTGGCCCGGACACATGAGGAGTCACCTGCGACAAGTCGAGTACGATGCGGGCGGCATAGACCGCGTCGGGGTCGGGTTGCGGAGGGTTCTCGCTCCAGTTCGTGATGTCACGATCGGCGAACCGCTCAATGCCCTGCAGCGCCAGGCGCTGTTTTACCGCTTGCAGATATTTGATCGTGACGTCATCCACGGGAAACCACGCGACCAGCGGACCCCACTCGGTGGACATATTTGAAATCGAAAAGCGAGCTTCCATGGATAGGCTGGCTACGCCCGGCCCGCTGAATTCGACGGCTGAGTTCAGGACTTCGTCATGATTGTAGAGTCCGCAGAGCGTGATGATGACATCTTTGCCGGTCGCGCCCGCGGGCAATGAGCCTTCGAGCACAACCTGGATCGAACGCGGAATCTGCCACCAGAAATCCCCCGTCGCCCAGGCCGCTGCGGCGTCGGTGCGCACGATCGGCGTTCCGACCGCCCCCAGCGCGCCATACATATTCGAGTGCGAATCGGAGGCGACGACAAATGATCCGGGCACGACGTAGCCGCGCTCGACCATGATCTGATGGCCGATGCCGGAACCCGCGGGATAGAAATCCACGCCATGATGTTTAGCAAAGCCTTCGATGGCCTGGTACTTGTGCAGGTTCGAATCTTCCTTGTTCTGGATATCGTGATCGAGAGCGAACACCAGCTGTTTGGGATTTTCAATCTTCTTCGCGCCAATGGTTTGAAACTTCTTGATCACTGCAGAGGTGTTGTCATTTGTCATCACGCGGTTTGGACGGATGGCCACAAAGTCTCCGGTCCGCAGCGGCCGCTTCGGCCCCTCGGCAAGGTGCGCCTGCGCGATTTTTTCAACGACGGTCTGACCCATTGGCTTCGGTTCTTTCGCCCTTTCAGGGCTTCTGACGTCTTTACCTCTTTCCCGGGGCTTACGCCCCGGGCTACATTCTTTTGCCGCTACGCGGCTCCGGCATGCCAGTCTTTAGAATTGTTTTTCAAATTCCGCAAATTCCCGTTCCAGTTTCCACTGTACCCGCGCCCGGTCGTTGGCATCGAGAAATCTCTTACACCCAGCGGAGAGACTGGCAGCTGCGGGATGGTCACCGGCGCACGCAGTGACTGGATGAAAGGCCTGCGCGTCGGACCAAAGCCCGTCTCCGGCCAAAAAACTATGTTCCAGACTCTGCCGCGCCATCCGTTTCAGATCCAGGTAACTCAAATGATAGCCCTCGGCGGCCCGAACATATTCATGCGTCATATCCGACCGCGATACCCCTTGATCATCGGTTGCCAACGCCACGGGCACGCCGTAACGCAAATATAGCGGCAGCGGATGCTCTTCGCCGCGCACTCCGAGAATCAGATCATTCGAGGTCAGACTGATCTCGACCAGCACTTTGCGCCGCGCCATCTCTTGTAAAAGACCCACAGCATCATGTTCGTTCATCACGCTTACTCCATGTCCGATGCGCTCAGCATGGCCTTTCTCGATTGACTCGCGAACGTGGAAGCTTAAACCTTCAGGCGGGACCAGGCCCATAGCCAACTCCCCGGCGTGCAGACTGATGTGCACCTTCGGATAAATTCCGTGCAGGTAGTCGAGCATTCTCATGTGCAGATCGAAGTCGTGCATGGGCACGTACCAGTCTTCGGGCATTACCAGGTTTAGTCCGACGAAGCGCGGGTCAGCCTGGGCCAGTTCAAAGCCCAGAAGAATTTGCGCGTAGACCTGTTCTTTGGGCAGCCCGCGCAGCACCTGGTACAGATAGCGAACGGTGACGCCACATCCCGCGCTGGCCTGGGGCGAACCGCAGCGCAGTAGTTCGTGCATTTTCGCTTCGTCGTGATCAAGTTGCTTCCGGGTGGTGGCGACCACATCTTTAAGTCCACCGGCCAGTAGCTTTTCTCGCAGCTTGGAGAAGTCATCGTCCCAGCCAACCCGGGCTCCCAGTTCGGGCGCAAGGTTCCCGTCCGCCGTGTGCATCAACTCGAGATATTGCAGATGATCGGCCGCCGCGCGTTCCGCCGTCTCGGCGATCGAATCGCCCAGGTGATTGGTCATGGCGGGAAGAAATTTGTCGAAGGTGGCGAAAAAGTGATCGTGCCCCGGTTCCTCGCCGGCCCAGTTGCGCATGGACCAGGCATCGACGATGGAATTGTAGAGAACGTGGTCCTGGTAGGCGCAGCGGATGGCAGGCTTGCTGGCGAAGCGGTCGCAGGCATCGTCGCATGGGGGCGCAATCAGAACGGAAGTCGTGCGGTCGACGCAAAAGCCGTCCTGCGCGGCGAAGTCGATGAGACTCTCAGCGTAAATCGCCCCGGCCAGATGGATGTGCAGGTCGCCGCCCTTCGGCATCTCGCGCAGGAACGCCAGCAGAAGTCCGGGCTGCTGGCGGATCGAGTCGAAGTGGTGCGCGGTTTTCTGTTCGGCGGTCGGGTTTTTCTGTTGCGACAGGCTGGTTAGAGTACAGAAAACCAGCGCGACCGCCAGCAACCCAGCAAATCGCTTCACGCCATCCCCCTGTCGAACGGGCATTTTACCTGATGGACGGTTTAAGCAGTCCTTCAAGAAGAACCTTTACCGCAAAGATCGCAAAGAAAACCGCAAAGGACGCAAAGAAAAACTTTGTGATTGATCCGAACTCCGCCTCCAGTAAGGTTCTTGCTCCGATTTTCACAATTAAATAATTCTGCGCTGCTTTTGCCGGCGAACCTTCCATGGGAAAAAATCACAGCAAGAGGCGGATTCGACAAAGATACAAGTTCGGGCCAAATACTCTGCTGCACCAAAAACGCGGCACCCGCCTGTGGACAGCGTGCACTCGATTGATTTTTCAGCAGATACAAACGCGCCTTTTTTATTGACTCTAAAAATGAAAGGAGTAAAAACAAACTCGTTCTTTGACAGCTTCTGAAGTTTTCCCGGTTGGTGCGGCGTCCGGGGCTCAAGCCAAGTCACTCTCTGCATCGCAAGATGACAGGGAGAAGGCGGGTAAGGGTCTATAGCAAAGCGCTGGTCGAGGCGAACAAGAAGATATGTCGGAGGCAGGATAGAGTCCCGAGGCGTTAAGCAGGTTTGTCCGGTTGGCGGTAAGCCCGGAGCCCGAGCATGATCGCGCGGAGCAGCCCGCAAGGGTAGCGACGAGAGCAGGTCGGTAAGGGTCTAAAGCGAGCTACTGGCCGAGATGAATGGGCATAACACCACCTCGGGGCTCTTATTTTTTGCCCGCAGCTCTCAAGGACCCTGCACTACCTGTAGTTTCCCCGTCGGTGCCAGTCGAGCGCGAAGAATAGTATTCGTGGATGCCACTTCAGCAACTGCGTCCACGTTCAGGTCGTAGGACCCCTGCGGCAGATTTTCTCCGAACGGAATCTCAAACTCATCGGTATCTTTTTTCAAAGTGAAGTGCTGGTAGCCGACGGCCGTGGCCCGGCCATTCTCGTTGACCGCGAGCGCGATCACGGTGAAATCGAAATCATCGCCGGTCTGGTTCGACACTCGAATCGCCGCGTCCAGGCGATGGCCGGTAATCTTCGGTTTCCTGCTCCACTCGACCACCAGCGGGGCCACCACCTCGACGGTGTATTCCTTCTTTTTTTGAGCGACGGGCCTGCCGCTGTCGGTCACAGTCACCACGAAAACGAAACTGTCGACTTCGGTAGGGGCACCGCTGAGCGTGCCGTCCGGGGCCAGTTCGACGCCCTCCGGCAGCGATCCGTTCGTCACTTCCCAGTGAAGCGGAGTGATGCCGCCCTGCGCCTCCAGCTTGAAGTGGTAGGGCTGGCGCAGAAATCCCTTGGGGAGCGGAGCGGTCGCAAACACAATGGGCTCACCCGTGGCCGCACCCTGCTGTGCGGCGGAGGACCCCAGCAGCGCCAGGGCGAGCAGCAGAGATCCTGCGAGTCTCACCTTCATAAGGGCCTTAGATGGCACTGTAACACTGGGTGGATCATTCGACAGTGTCCGGAAGGACAATGCAGCATCCAGGCCACGTAGGGGCAGGTGTCTCACCTGCCCGCGGAGCGAGCTCCGCCATTTTGTGCCGGCGAAAAGCCTGTCGAGCGTCGCTCGACCTGGACAGCCGAGGGCGGCTGTCCCCACGTGGTCTGGGGTGGTCTGCTTACTTCGCCAAAAATTCTTCCACGGCCTTCTGAAACATTCCGGGCTGGTCCACGAAGGTCATGTGCCCTGATTTCGGCAGGATCACCAGCTTCGAGCCAGCGATCTTTTTGTGGATGGTCTGCGACAGCGACGGGTCGGACTCGTCATGATCGCCCACCAGGATCAGCGTCGGTACTTTGATGGTGGGCAGGCGGTCGGTGTACTCGACCGACTTCAGGTTGCCGTCGATGACGAACTCGCCATGCGATCCCCACATCTCGCGGTAAAGATCCCAGGACATTTTCCCGCCGTCCACCGGGTCATAGTTCGCATCGGGATGGTTCTGGTAGATGTACGGAAAATATCCGTCGCCCCAGGCCGCGGTCATGTACTCCGACGGTGTAGCGGTTCTTCTCGTAGTCCTTACCGTGGCCGTACAGGCCCTCAGCTTCCATCTTGTTAATGCGGTCGCGCACGTCGGCAGGCATCTTTTCCTTCATGCGCAGAAAAACTTCGTTGATCGCCTTGGTGCTGGCGAAGGTGCTGCCCAGGATCAGCGCCGAAAGATTCTTCTGATACTTGAACGCGTAGGCCTGGGCCAAAACGCCGCCGTAGGAGTGTCCCAACATACTGATCTTGCCCAACCCCAACGCCTGGCGCACGTCCTCCACGTCCTCCACCATATTTTCGACGGTGTAGCCGGAGGCATCCTCGAGCGTCTGCGAGCGGCCTGAACCGCGCTCGTCAATGAAGATGAGGCGATGGTGCCGGGCCAGCGGGAGCAGATAAGGCAGGAAGTAGTCATGGGACGCGCCGGGCCCGCCATGCAGGAGCATCAAAGGCTGGCCGCGCCCAAAGCTCTTGTAATAGATCATGACGCCGTGAGCGTTCACATAGCCTTCGCGGATGGGGTAAACGGCATCCGCGGCCGCAGGATTCTGTGCAGTGGCAATCGCCGCTGGCATCAGCAGCATAAGAAGGAGCGGGAGCAATGCGGACCGTCTGGTCATGGCGGCCATGCTAACCCTTGCGGATGAAACGAAGCAACGCCGCTAGCGATGTGAGTCGGCAGGGCGGGCGAGCCGGGGCCTCGCTTAACACCCCTAACCCTTGTCATTCCGAAGCCGGTTTTATCGGCGAGGAATCTGCTTGTTGCCGGCACCGAAACAGCAGATTCCTCGCGCGGTAAACCCGCGCGGAATGACAATTCTTATCGGGATTTCTAGTCACGCCGTTCGAAACCCGATGCCCTCGACGCCCGCCGCGTCCCCACGGTAAGCTAAATCGTTTCGTCCGAAGGCCCGGTCGCCGGCCACAGCCGCGAAGCGGCGAGAGAATAAAGCCTAGGGCGCAAGCCCTGGGTACAGAAACGGACGCGACGCAGCCCTGAAAGGGCGAAAGAAACCGGCGCTGCAGCGCCCGGAAAGGCCACGGAAATGAATGACGACTTCAGCAAAGCCGGAGCGGCCGCGCAGTTCCTGATGTCCCAGACTCCCGTGCGCCCAAAGATCGCTCTCGTCCTCGGCTCCGGCCTCGGCGGATTCGCCGACGAACTGTCTGACGCAACTCAAATTCCGTACACCAACATTCCGTTTTTTCCGCGATCGACCGCCGTCGGCCACGCCGGAAAAATGGTAATCGGGAATGTAGCAGGCGTTCCGGTGGCGGTAATGCAGGGACGCGCGCACCTCTACGAAGGTTACTCCGCCGGCGAAGTCACTTTCGCCATGCGGGTGTTTGACTGCCTGAATATTCGCGCCGTCATTCTTACCAATGCGGCCGGCGGCATCAATCTGGAATACCAGCAGGGCGCGCTGGTCGTGCTCACCGACCACATCAATTTGCAGGGGACACAATCCGCTGGTGGGACCGAATGACGATCGCTTCGGCACCCGCTTTCCGGACATGACACAGGCGTACTGCAAGGCCTATCGCGATATCGCGCTGGCGGCAGCGAAAAAAGCTGGGCAAGACCCTGTATGAGGGCATCTACGCCGCAGTGCTGGGACCGAGTTACGAAACTCCAGCGGAAATCCGCTACTTGCGAACAATTGGCGCAGACCTGGTGGGGATGTCCACGGTCCTCGAAGTGATCGCCGCGCGCCACATGGGAATGAAAGTTCTGGCGATTTCCTGCGTCACCAACATGGCGGCGGGAATTCTAGACCAGGTCATCAATCACGAAGAAGTGCTGGAAACCGGAGAGCGGGTAAAAGGCGACTTCACCGCCCTGGTGCGGGCAGTCCTGCCTGAGATAGCGAAGGACGTGGACAAATTACCCACTGTCCTGATCGAAGCGTGATTGTGCGGTCTGAGTAGTTGTGTGGTCGCGGGCGACTCGCCCACGCATACCTGACGAATCTAGTTTTTCGCCCTGGAAAAGAAAATCGGCGTTGGCGGCTTGATCGAATACGTCGCCGCGAAGCTGCCCTGGTTTACGGCCAGCGCCAGATGTCCTCGCGAATCTATATAGATCAGCGGTTTTTTCAGCGGCACGTCGCTGAAAGTCCGGACGAAGGGGATGTTCATCTCCGTCTTGCCGATGGTGACGTGGACATTCTGTCCGCGTCCGTAACCCAATTTAAGAAAATCTTCGCCGCTGATGTTGGTCACCAGGTTTCCGAAGGGACCATCGGTGGCGATGACCTCGCCGCTCAGTCCATGCTCGTCGAGTTTCGAAGCGACAAGATCGAGCCGGACCAGTTTATTCACGTCCACTTCCGGTCCCACTCTGGTCCAGTCCTCGCCGTGGGCCACATGCGCCCCGACCGGAGAAAAGATATCGCGTCCGTGAAAAGTCGATGACAGGGCAGCGCCGATCATCCAGTCGCGGTTGGTGATCTCGCGCGCCGCTTCGATTCCGTCGCGGTCCTGCACCAGCGTCATCAGCCCATTGTCGGGCAGTACGAAATACTGGCCGCGCTTGGTCTTTACCACCACCGCCTTACGCGTGCTTCCCACCCCGGGGTCAATGACCGTCACAAATACTGTGCCCGCGGGGAAATACGTACTCGCGCCATAGAGGAAGCGGGCGCCGTCGAGTATGGAAAACGGAGTGACCTCGTGAGTGAGATCCACGATGCGCAGCTCGGGCGCAATCGAATACATCACCCCTTTGCAGAGCGCCACCGAGTCGTCCAACACGCCGAAGTCGGTCATGAAGACGACGGTCGGACGGCGCGGGTGCAGCGGTTTGGGCGCTGATTGCGACTGGCAGCAAACAGAAGTACGATTCCGAGCAGAAAGTGCGGCAGGCGACGGGTGGACATAGTTTGTTTAGCGTATCCGGAAACGTTGAGTAGTTTACTGGAGCTGGAAAAAGATGCAAAACAGCAGCGCGGTTTTGATTTTGGGTGGAGCAGCGCTTCAGCGCTGCATTAAGGCTGCTGTTTCGGGGCGGCTTCAGCCGCTGAGGTACCTCGGGGGCTGAAGCCCACCTTCTTTACAACAAGCGTATGCAGGCCTGAAGGCCTGCTCCACCCGTCTGCCAGGCGAAGGCCGCGTCACCGGTTGCCAGCTTCGGGTACCACACAGCTATAATCCCTCAGACCTTTCCGCATAACCCAGGAGGTATGCATGTCTTCAGCCATCCCCGAAAAATATCGTGATCTGTTCAGTAAGCGCGCGTTTGCCAATCTGGGCACCTTGATGCCCGACGGCCGTCCCCAGGTGACGCCAATCTGGTGTGATTTGGAAGGCGATCTCGTCGTCTTCAATTCAGCCAAAGGGCGGCAAAAAGATAAGAACGTGCGCCGCGATCCGCGCGTGGCTCTGGCCATTGTCGATCCGGACAATCCCTACCGGTATCTTGAAATCCGCGGACGGGTGGTCGAAATCACCGAAGAGGGCGCCGACGCTCACATCGACAAGCTGGCCAAGAAGTATCTGGGCGTGGACAAGTATCCCTATCGCCAGCCGACGGAGCAGCGAGTGATTTACAAGATCCAGCCGGAACACACGACCATGATGGGCTAAATGTGATGGGCTGATTCGTAATGGGCCGATCATGATTGCCTGATGAATCGCCGAGGGCAGGATGCCCTCGGGACAGCCGGCGGGACGCCGGCGCTACGACGAACGAACTCTATGCCGACTGCTCAGACCGACATTGCTGCACTCGATATCTCCCGGGTCCGTTCTCAATTTCCTTCGTTGTCTCAGACCGTAGACGGCCAGCCCGCCGTTTTTCTCGACGGCCCCGGCGGTACCCAGGTGCCGCAGCGCGTGATTGACGCCATCAGCGACTATCTGAAGAACTTCGAACGCCAACACCCATGGCGCCTACGCCACCAGCCGGCGCACCGACGCTGTCGTCGCCGAAGCTCGCGCCGCCATGGCGGATTTTTTTGGCTGTGACAGCGACGAAGTGGTCTTCGGTCCCAACATGACCACGCTGACCTTCGCCATCAGCCGCTCCATCGGCCGCGAACTCGGGCCCGGCGACGAAATTCTGCTCACCCATCTCGATCACGACGCCAACGTTTCCCCGTGGCGCGCGCTCGAAGAGCGTGGCGTGACCATTCGTTTCGTCGACATCAAACCGAAGACGACTGCACCCTCAACATGGCCGACCTGGCGCACAAGATCAGCAGCCGCACCCGGGTGGTGGCCGTCGGCTATGCCTCGAATGCGGTGGGCACGATCAATGACGTGAAAGAAATTGTCCGGCTGGCGCATCACAAAGGCGCCCTGGCTTACATCGACGCGGTGCACTATGCGCCCCACGGTCCCATTGATGTCCGCGCTCTCGATTGCGATTTCCTGGTGTGCTCAAGCTACAAATTCTTCGGCCCGCACATGGGAATTCTTTACGGCAAGCGCGAGCACCTGCAACGCCTGCAACCTTATAAACTGCGCGCCAACACCAACGACGTCCCGCACCGCTGGGAGTGGGGCACGCTCAATCATGAATGCATCGCCGGAATCACCGCGTGCGTGGACTATCTGGCCGACCTGGGGCGTCAGGTGGATCCTTCCGCCGCCACTCGCCGCGCCGCGCTGCTGGCGGCTTACGGCGCCATCCAGCAACACGAGCACGCGTTGGCGGAAATCCTGATCAGCGGATTGCTGACCATTCCGGGGCTAAAGTTTTACGGCATCCGCGATGTGGGGAAGCTTGACCGGCGTTGTCCAACGGTTGCGGTGCGCATCGCGGGCCACACTCCGCTGGAACTCGCCACCAAATTGGGCGATCGCGGCTTCTTCACCTGGGACGGCAACTACTACGCGCTGAATCTCAGCGAGCGGCTGGACGTCGAGAAGGATGGCGGCTTCCTGCGCATCGGCCTGGCGCATTACAACACCGCCGAGGAAGTGCAGAGATTTCTAAGCTGCGCTGCGAGAAATTGCCGGCTAGCTGTCCTTGCGTGGAATCTCCAGAACCTGAGTCCCTTTCCCGATCAGGGCGATGCTCGCCATTCCAATGAAAAGCCCGTGCTCAACCACTCCGGGGGTGGTTTCGAGCTTGCGGGCGAGCGCCGGCGGATCGGGAATCTGGCCGAAGTGGCAATCGAGAATGTGATTGCCTTCGTCGGTGATGAACTTGCGGCCGGTGGCATCCGCGCGCACTTTGACCTCCGCGCCCATCGCGGTAATCTTTTTTGCCACCAGAGCTTCGGCAAACTTGATCACTTCCACCGGGACGGGAAACTTGCCCAGCACCGGCACCTGCTTGCTGGAATCGGCGATGATCACAAACTTCTTGGTCGCGGAAGCCACGATTTTTTCCCGCAGCAGCGCCCCGCCGCCGCCCTTGATCAATTGCAGTTGCGGATCGCACTCGTCCGCGCCGTCAATGGTGACGTCAATCTCCTGCACTTCATCCAGCGTGGTCAGCGGTATCCCCAGGCTGGTCGCCAGTTCCTGGGTGTGGACGGAAGTCGGTATGCCGCGAATCTTCAATCCGGCCTTTACCCGTTCACCGAGAAAGCGAACCGCGTAAGTGGCGGTCGATCCCGTACCCAGGCCGACGATATCGCCATCCGCACAAAGCGCAGGCTGGCCCGCGCAGCCGCTTCTTTCTCCTGATCATTTGCCATGCCGTGAGTGCTCCCGCGACCGATACTCTACCGCTTTCCGCGCCCCCGCACCAAGCGTTGATTTCCTCACGACCGCCGGTATATACCACAGACCGGTGTAGGGACGGGTCTCAGACCCGTCCAGGCCGAGCAAAGCTCGGCTAAGGTTTTGTTTAATGCACCCCAGCCCATGACCAACAACGAAGCAAAAACCGAAGCCTTCCGCGCCCTGCACCAGGGCAAAATCCTGATCCTGCCCAACGCCTGGGACGCCGCCAGCGCCCGCATCATCCAGCAAGCCGGCTCCAGCGCCATAGCCACCACCAGCGCCGGCATCGCCTTCACCCTGGGATATCCCGACGGCCAACGCATCTCGCGCGAAGAAATGCTGGCGGTGGTCGCTCGCATCGCGAAAGCGGTCAAGCTCCCGGTCACAGCCGACGTCGAAGCCGGATACGGCCCACCGCCCGGAAGACGCCGCCCGCACCGCGCGAGACGTCCTCGCCGCCGGGCGCAGTAGGAATGAATCTGGAAGACGCCACCGGCGATCCGCAACACCCGCTCCTGGACCTGGCGCTGCAGGTCGAAAGGGTGAAGGCCGTAAAGGAACTGCCAATCGTCCTGAATGCCCGCACCGATGTCTATCTGCTCGAGGTCGGCACACCCGAGAAGCGCTACGACGAAGCTCTGCGCCGCCTCGCCGCATTTCGCGATGCCGGCGCCGACTGCGTCTTCGTCCCCGGCCTGCGCGACGCGGCCACCATCGGACGCCTGGTGAAAGACTTGCAATGTCCAGTCAACATCCTGGCTGGCCCAGGTTCGCCGTCCGTGCCAGAACTGCAGAAACTGGGAGTGGCCAGGGTGAGCGTGGGATCAGCCGCCATGCGAGCGACGCTCGGCCTTCTGCGTCGAATCGCGGAAGAACTCAACAGCGCCGGAACCTACACGACCCTTGAAGGCGGAATACCCTTTGCCGACGTAAACCGCATGATGGAATGATTGCAAACCCGCCAGGGAAGCGCCGTACCGGTCATGAGCGCAGTGGCGATTTCTCACTAACCGGCACGTCCGTGTTCAGGCTTGAACAACTTCCGCTTTGCCGACGATTCACCAAACCAACTCGATCTCAGTGTTGGAACAGCCGATCATCCTGGAGGCATGGCGAAATATATGCTGGCATAGAAGGAGCAGAATGAATTATCTGGGAAAACTTGGGTCAGGAAATGAGCGAAAGGTCTTCGATCCTCGCGACGCCTCAACAGGCTCAGGGGGCGCCGAACTACTCGACCCCACCGTTGTACGGCGAGGCGATCAATGGTGGATGTATCTCGCGGGTCAGGCGGACGGATACGGAGCAACCGACATCTACAGCGCGTCACTCCGTCAGGCCGCGCCGCTTTCTGCTTCTGGTTGGAACCTCACGCGGGCGCCAACAGGAGAGCTTGTGCCAGTTGCGGGGCGGAAGGTTAGCCGGGCATGGGACGGCAACGGTGGACGGCACTGCCCCTCGTACGTGAGGGGATGGGACCCCCGCCAAGGCGAATGGGTGGAACGCATCTACTATGCAGGCGCGGCGGAGAATCTTTGGGGACCATACACCATCGGCTATCTGCAATGGGACGGCGAGAATTGGATCGATCAGCCCGAACCAGTTTTCGTTGCGAATGAAGACTGGGAACACGGCAGCGTGTATGAACCGAATCTCCTCTATCACGATGGCAAATGGAAGATGTGGTATGTCGCAGGATCAAACCAGGAGAACTATCTGGTGCAAGGTTACGCAGAGAGCGAAGACGGCAACGACTGGTGCAAGCACACGGTCTTTGCGCCGCCGGAAATGAAGATGTTCGATTTCTGCGTTCGTCAGCGAGGAGACCGTTTCGACGCTATCCTTGCACGTGTTTGGGTCGGGGACGGAACACCGCCGCCTGAGACGGGCTTGTGGTGGTGCACAGGCGACAGACCCTCGGGCGCGCTCGGTGACTGGAGCGAACCGATCCAGATCATGACGGGTGCAGATCGTGGATGGCACTCCGGCCCCTGGAAACCCTCGTTTCAATTTAACGGGCAAACTGAGGAGCGCGCGATTGTGTTTTTTGACGGAGCTTATCGAACCGAGGATCCGGGCCCGTTCCCATTCGCGTTCACTCTCGGCTGCCTCGAAATAGAACTGCCACTCGGAATCGCACGATGACACTATCGTATCCAGTCGATCGTAGAAAGCAGTTGCCCGCCACTTCATTGAAGGGACGGGTGGCCCATTCAAGCCCGATTTTGGCTTGAGTGGGGGATCCCAAGTCCGCCCACTTTGTCCTCCTGACTGGAGCGGCGAGATTTGCCGTTTTGACGTCAACATAAGCGCACCAAAGATGATGTCAGCCGCGAAATACAAATCCACTGCAACCAGAGGGTGTAAGCCTCTCGGCGTACGGTCCGGCTTCGATGGCGGCGAAACCAGTTACAATGCAGAGGTTTAAGCATTTACGGAAGCGAGGAACCCCTTGTCGCAACGACACAGCGTGACGAAACGCAATAGGCGTCAGATATCGAAGAGCAGATCAAAGCGCGCCGCCGTACAAATTCAGAAAACTATCGCGAAGATCAGAGCGCTTGAAAATAAGTAAACGCGACTGAACGGGCGATTACACCAACTACGGCGTCAACGGGCGAGTGGCCTATTCAAGCCCGATTTTGGCTTGAGCGGGACGGTTCGACGACTGGCCAAGTCTTCCGCCGCTAATTTACGTTTTGCGATGTCTCACTCTGACTTGCAATAGTAACTATAAAAAGGTGACGATGTGACGCGAGAACATCGCACTCAAGCCAAAACCGGGCTTGAGTGGGCCACCCGTCCGACGTGAGTGTAATGGCGATTCTTCAACAACTGCACCCGTACCAGGCGGGGCGTGGGCTTTCCGACAACCGGAAATCACATCGCCGAATCATTGATTCGAGAGAGAATTGAACCATATCGGGTGCGGGAGGTAAGCTAATGTAGCGCTGGGAGCTGTACAAACTTCAAATGTCGGATCGGCCTGCTTCGTCGAAAAAAACTTGCCCGTGTGAGGTGTATCATGTCCGCCCAAACCTCTCTTTGCAGGTCATGCCAATCAAGCAACCAGAGCACGTTCAACGGTGAGATTGCGATTCACGTCCCCGGACTAGAAGGACTGGACAAACCCATAGTTTGGATGTTTCCAAAGCTGCTGGTCTGTTTGAATTGTGGCTTCACGGAATTTGCAATTTCCGATGCCGAGTTACGAGAGCTCACGGTGAGCGATGCGGCTAAAGCGTGAGGTACCGGGCAGGGGGTTGATACTATTTTGAGGCTAGGGACATGCCTGTTCGGTTTCTAGAGTAACCCGCGTGAATTCCGCTACTGACAAAGTGCACGCCCCCTAGGGCAGCGTCTACAGCAGGCAGCAGGTCTTCGCCCGCGTCCTGCTTCCAAACGTAGCCCTTCGCTCCATTGCTTAAAGCTTCCTGAACCACATCCACGTCGCAGATCTGACTTACAAAGAGGATCGCTGTGTTCGGAATGAGCCGGGATATACGATGCGCAGCTTCGATCCCATTTAGCCTGGGAAGACCGATGTCCAGCAAGATCAAGTCTGGTTTCAGTGCTTGGGCTTTCTCAACAGCTTCTAACCCGTCTGAGGCTTCCCCGATAAGCTGCAAGTCCGGCCTGCTTTCCAGCTTTGAACAGACGAATCGCCGAAAGAGCTCGAAGTCGTCGACGACCAGAGCGGTTAACATGCGAATCCTCCTGAGACACCAGCGTTAAACTACCCGATTCTGGTTTTAGCTGTCGGTACGCTGCCGTGCTCACGACGACTGTCAAAAATGACAGGGGGGCTCACACAGGAGAGGCGTTTACAATCATTGACCCCGGAGGGATGAGTTAGGGCGCAGGAGGTAAGCTATGTAGCACGGGGCGTTCGCATACAGACTTCAATCTTCCGTTCGTCGCTTCTTCCTCGAAGGAACTTCTACGTGTGAGGGGTATGATGTGTGCTCAAAGTAGCTGTCATTGCAGGTCATGCCAATCAGCCAACCAGGGCACGTTCAATGGTGAGATTGCGATTCACTTCCCTGGACTCGAAGGACTGAACAAACCCATAGTTTGGGTCTTCCCAAAGCTTCTGGTCTGTTTGAATTGTGGCTTTACGGAATTTGCAGTTCCCGAAGCCGATTTACGACTACTAGGGGAAAGCGATACGACTGCAGCGTAACGTGCCGCGCTTCCTCCTCCCCTGTCACAATTACCAGCTGACATGGCATAGCCATCGGGCTAGAAATACAATCCCTCAAGAACATAAGTATCAGCGTGGAATGTGAGATTCGTGTGCTCAACGGGAGAGTTAGGAGACGCGATGACTTGCAGATTATGCTCCTCCACGAACGAAGCAGAGTTTGCTGCTGACATGATGATCCACTTCAGCGGCCTCAAGCACCTCGAAAATCCCGGCGTTCCAACATTCTCACTAATGTTGGTCTGCTTAGAGTGCGGCTCAACCCGATTCACGATTGCTGAAACGGAGCTAAACTTACTTAGAGTAGGCAACGCACCGTCTACAACTGCGGTACAAGAGCCACTCGGCCTTCCGAAAGTCAGTTAGACGCAACTGGCAACGTATTAAGGTTTCCCTTACGGCGATTCTTCGATGTGCAATCCTCTGCTTACAAAGCGATCCCCGCGCAGAACGGTTTCAACTGCAGGGAGAAGATCTGTTTTGGCATTCTCCTTGCGTACGTACCCCTTTGCCCCGTCACTTAACGCTGCCGTTACTACATCCGCATCGTTGCCGTGATTGACGAAAAGGACTTTTGCGCCTGGAACCAGTCGCAAGATTCGGCTCGCGGCTTCGATTCCATTTAGCCCAGGCAGGCCGATGTCGAGCAAAATCAAGTCCGGTTTTAGTTCTTGGGCTTTCTGGACTGCCTGCAATCCGTCTGAAGCTTCGCCAACAATCTGCAATTCCGGTTTTTCCCCCAGCGTCGAACAGACGAATCGGCGAAACGGTTCGAAATCCTCTACTACCAGTACGCTCCGTGAAGACATGCAACACCTTTCTTCTGGGCCGACTGCCCAAAGGAATTTCTTACTCTTCGGTGATTATCACTCACGCTATACCATTTCAGTCGACTGGAAAAAATGACAGGAGTAGAGGGCTCACACAAGGATCCCTGCCGAGAATTTACCGGATAGTTGATGTAATCAGGCGTTTACACGGTAGTGTCTTAACACGGTGTAGCTGAGTCCGAATTTCAAGAACCTCAGCCATTGCAACTGCCCGAACCCCCAGATGTACTATGTTCCCGTGCGCACCCTGCCTCAAAGCGTCCTCGACTACATCCGTCGCGAGGGTCTCCTCCACGCCGGCGACCGCGTGGGTGTCGCCGTTTCAGGCGGAGCCGATTCCGTAGCCCTGCTGCGAATCATGCTCGAGTTGCGCCCGGAACTCGGTGTCGTTCTTTCGGTGGTCCATTTCAATCACCAGCTGCGGGGAGAAGAGGCCGACGCCGACGAGCAGTTCGTCACCCAATTGGCCCATCGGCACAAGCTGGAGTTATTTGTCGGTACCGGCGATGTCGCTGCCCACGCCCGCAGCCACCACCTCAGCACCGAGGCTGCTGCCCGCCAGCTTCGCTACCAATATTTCCGGCAGTTGTTTGAGGAGAAGAAGCTGAACCGTATTGCTACCGGTCATACTTTGGACGATCAGGCTGAAACCGTTCTGCTTAGAGTCGTTCGCGGGGCTGGTACCCGCGGGTTGGCTGGAATTTATCCCCGGTTGTTATTCACGCTTCTGATTTTTCGAGTCATTCGCCCGCTGCTGAAGACAAGGCGCAAACTTTTGGAAAGCTACCTGGGAGAAATTGGCCAGGATTGGCGCGAGGACTCGAGCAACCGCGATCTCCGCCATGCGCGTAACCGCGTGCGCCACGGGATCGTCCCCAGGCTCGAGCGCACTCTCAACCCTGCAGTGCGGGAAACTCTGGCTGAGACAGCTGACATTGCGCGATCGGAGGAAGAGTACTGGCAGAAGGAAGTGGCGCGCGCGTTGCCGAATGTGTGGCACGCCGAGCTACGCACCCTAAAGCCGGCTGCACTGGCAGGCTTGCCTTTGGCCCTGCGGCGGCGATTGGTCAGGGCGGCGGCCGAGTCTCTCGGTCTTGAACCTGGAATTTCGCCACGTGGAAGAAATTCTTGCACTCGACCAGCGTGGTCCCCGGTCTGCCATGCTGCCGGAGGGCTGGCTGCTTTCCGTCACCCGGGACGGATTGCGATTTGCCCCGCCCGCCCCGGCAGCCGCCGAGAATTCCGGCTATGAACACAAGTTGACAGTACCCGGCACGATTCGTGTCCCCGAAACAGGTGCATGTTTTGAGGTTGCACGGGTTCCGGGGAGCGAAGCGTCGGGTTATAATCCCGACCACATGCTCGACCCGGCATTGCTGCAGCAGGAGTTGACCGTACGCAACTGGCGTGCGGGGGACCGTTATTGGCCGGCCCACAGCAAGGCCCCGAGAAAGATCAAGGAACTGCTGCAGGAGCGCAAGCTTACCGGAACCGAGCGCAAGCTCTGGCCGGTCGTAGTGAGCGGACAGGAAATTGTCTGGGTCCGCGGCTTTCCCACGCCGGCGCGTTTGCGTCCCGGGGACGGCGATCACGAGGCCCTGGTGATTCGCGAGTTGCCCAGCCCGGAGGACGCCAAGCATGAATGAGATCGCAAGACCGCCGCAATTGCGCACGGTGATCTCCACCGAACAGATCCAGAAGCGGATACGCGAGATGGGCCGCCAGATTTCCGATGACTACCGCGGCCAGTCCATCCACCTGCTGGCCCTGCTCGAGAATGCCTTCATCTTCATGGCCGACCTGGTGCGGGCGCTGGAAGTACCCGTCATCTGCCAGTTCATCAAGCCCAAGTATCAACTCCGTGAAGAAGATGGCTCAGGCGGCATACTGGAGATTTTCTTCAGCCACCAGCCCGACATTCGCGGCCAGAATCTGCTGGTGGTCGAGGGCCTGGTGCACTCCGGAATTACCACCGAGTTCCTGATGAGCGACCTGAAAGCCCGGGGCGCCGCCTCCGTGAAGCTGGCCACGCTGCTTGACCGGCAATCGGCCCGCCGGGTCCAGTTGCAGCCCGACTATTTCGGTTTTCTGGTCGATGAGGCTTTCCTGGTAGGTTACGGACTGGGTTCTCCCGAGCAAACCAATCGGAATCTGCCTTTTATCGGCGCGGCAAGCTGAAGTGACCCCGTGACTTAAGTCATCCGCAGAACGCCGACTTTTTTTCCTTGGGAACGGTTAGAATAGACACTTGCAACTTGTCCAATCCTAAACCTTGGGTCTGGGCATCTAAGTTAGAGCGGGCGTGACCCGCTGGGGCGCCTTTCGGCGTGCGGTAATTTTCTCAGGAGTCTTCGGTGAATTCAACAGTCAAGACGGTGGTTTTCTGGTTGGTGATCGTGCTTTCGGCGTTCCTGCTGTGGCAGGTGATGAAAGCCGGGAGCGCGGGACAAAAAGATGCGGACGTCACTTTTTCCAAGTTCCTGACCGACGTGGATCAGGGCAACGTAAAAGATGTGACCATCACCGGCCAGGAAGTGCGCGGCCACTATCGCAACGATAACTCCGCCTTCCATACCACCGCCCCGTCAAATTATCCCGACATGATCAAGACCCTGCGTGATAAGGACGTCGCCATGACCGTCCGGGACATCACCAGTGGCAGCTGGCCCCTGCAGTTGCTGGGAACATGGGCGCCGCTGATCCTGCTCGCCGCCCTCTGGTTCTTCATGATTCGCCAGATGCAGACCGGCGGAAACAAGGCATTGTCCTTCGGCAAGAGCCGCGCCCGCCTGCTCTCCATGCAGCAGAAAAAAGTCACATTTAAAGACGTGGCCGGCGTAGACGAAGCCAAAGAAGAGCTGAAAGAAATCATCGAATTCCTGCGCGAAGCGCAAAAGTTCCAAAAGCTGGGCGGACGCATTCCGAAGGGCGTACTACTGGTCGGACCCCCGGGAACCGGCAAAACCCTGTTGGCCCGCGCAGTAGCAGGCGAAGCCAACGTTCCGTTCTTCTCGATCTCCGGTTCCGACTTCGTGGAAATGTTCGTAGGCGTGGGCGCGAGCCGCGTCCGTGACCTGTTCGAACAGGGCAAGAAAAACGCCCCCTGCATCATCTTCATTGACGAAATCGATGCAGTCGGACGCCATCGCGGCGCCGGCCTGGGCGGCGGTCACGACGAGCGCGAGCAGACCCTGAACCAACTGCTGGTTGAGATGGACGGCTTCGAGTCCAACGAAGGCGTCATCCTGATGGCCGCCACCAATCGCCCCGACGTCCTCGATCCCGCGCTGCTTCGCCCCGGACGCTTCGATCGCCGGGTCGTCGTGAGCCGTCCCGATGTTCGCGGCCGCGAAGAAATCCTCCGCGTCCACACCCGCAAGATCCCATTGGCTGACGATGTAGATCTCTTCGTACTGGGCCGTGGCACTCCGGGCTTCTCCGGCGCCGACCTGGCCAACATGGTGAACGAAGCGGCTCTTGCGGCGGCGCGGCAAAATCGCAAAGCCGTGTTGATGTACGACTTCGAACTGGCCAAGGACAAAGTCCTCATGGGCGTGGAACGCAAATCCATGCTGCTCTCCGATGAGGAAAAGAAGAACACCGCCTATCACGAAGCCGGCCATGCCCTGGTTGCGGCCCTGCTGCCTCATTCCGATCCACTGCACAAAGTGACCATCATCCCTCGCGGAATGGCCCTCGGCGTCACCATGCAGCTGCCCACTGACGATCGCCACAACTATTACAAGAACTATCTCGAAACCTCGATCGCCATCCTGATGGGCGGCCGTCTCGCGGAAGAGATGTTCCTGAATTCGATGAGCACCGGCGCCGGCAATGACATCGAACGCGCGACCGAACTCGCCCGCAAAATGGTTTGCGAGTGGGGCATGAGCGACCTGGGCCCGCTGACCTTCGGCAAAAAGGAAGAGCAGATCTTCCTGGGCCGCGAAATCGCCCAGCATCGCGATTACAGCGAAGCCACGGCAGTCAAGATCGACGCCGAAGTGCAGAAACTGGTCAAACGCGGTTACGACTCCGCCAAGGACCTGCTGGAAGCTAATCGCGAAGTGCTGGTCCGAATCGCAGTAGCGCTGATCGAGCGCGAAGTACTGGACGCAGCGCAGATCAAAATGATCATCGACGGTCAGGAACTGCCGAAGATCGTTCCTCCGGTCAAGCCGGACGACGGCGTTCAGCAGGTCATCAAGCCCGACCTGCAGCCCGGACGCGCCAAAAGCGGCGAAAGACCTGCTCCAGCGTAGAACGGACTACGGACTTCAGACCTCAGCAAGGGCGGCCACTGGCCGCCCTTTTTTCTTGTGGCCATCTATACTCTGTGCATTCAGCTAGGCTGGAGGGTTTATGAGGCTGATCGAGCGCCACGAATCCACGAATTGTTCCCTACGCAGCACGCAGTTGCTCGCGGTACTGGTTGCAACGCTGTTGTATTCGCTATGTGCATTCGGTCAAAAACCGGAGTACGACTTTTACCCTGAATATCGAAACAGCTTTACTCCAAAACTGCGGGCCGAGAATCCCTCGGCGTCACTGACGAATGAGCAGATTGTGGAACGGTACGCCGCTAAGCTCGGGAGCGAAGGAGTCAGTGAAACCGAAATAACCCGTCGAAGCAGATTGATTCTGACAGAGCGCAACTCCTTAGAAGCCGATTACTGGAATCGCTTCTACCTCGACAGCAATGCGAATTTCAATAAGGCTCCCAATGAATTCCTCAAGCAAATGGTCGAAGGGCAGCGGTCCGGGGTCGCCCTAGACTATGGAATGGGGGAGGGCCGAAACGCCATCTACCTGGCGAGTCTTGGATGGCAAGTGTGGGGATTCGATCCTGCCGATGCGGGGATCGCGCTGGCTCAAAAACGGGCGAAAGAGCTTGGGCTGACCTTGCACACCGAAGCCGTTCGCGATAGCGACTACGACTTCGGCAAGGAAAAGTTCGATCTCGTTCTTTTCAGTTGGACCATGCCGCTGGTACCCGTCCAGAAGATAGTGGAGTCACTCAAGCCCGGCGGAATCGTGGTCATGGAATGCGGCGCCGATTTTGTCGGACGTAACGAGATGCTTCACAACTTTGACGGTCTCCAGATCGTACGTTACGAGATTGTTCGGGCGAAGTCGGACTTCTACGAACGCCGCGAAACAGATGTCCTCCGGCTAGTGGCAAGGAAACCATAGTCCGTGGCTGGCGAAGTATCGCCCCTCAATTACCTTGGGTGCGATGTCGATTTCGCTACTGGTTCACGGCCTTCATCATCTGCTCGGTATAGCGCAACCCGGCCGCCGCCCCGTGCGGAAAAGCCTCCGTCAATCGCCGCAAGTCCTCAGCGTTTAGCTGCACATCCAAAGCCGCCGCATTCTCCTCCAGATACTTGCGGCGCTTGGTGCCGGGAATGGGAACGATGTCGTCACCCTGCGCCAGCACCCAGGCCAGCGCCAATTGTGACGGCTTGCAGCCTTTCTGCTTGGCCATCTCCTCAACCTGTCGGACCAGATCGAGGTTCTTCTGAAAATTCTCGCCCTGAAACCGGGGAGAAGAACGCCGGTAATCATCGGGCGCAAAATCCTCGAAGCGTTTGAACTGGCCGGTAAGAAATCCGCGGCCCAACGGACTGTAGGCAACGAATCCGATGCCAAGTTCGCGGCAGGTCGCGAGAATCTCGTCTTCCGGGATCGCGCGTCCACAACGAGTATTCGGTCTGCAACGCGGCAATGGGTGGACTTTCGCGGCCCGCCGAATAGTGGCAACGCTGGCTTCAGAAAGGCCGAGGTAGCGCACCTTGCCTTCTTTCACCAGATCGGCCATGGCGCGCACAGTGTCCTCGATCGGTGTGTTGGGATCGACGCGATGCTGGTAATAGAGATCAATCGTCTCCACGCCCAGGCGGCGCAGGCTGCCTTCGCAGGATTGCCGAACGTATTCCGGCTTGCCGCTGAAGCCGCGCGCGCTGGGGTTCTTGGGATCGCGCACAATGCCGAACTTGGTCGCGAGCACCACCCGGTCGCGCTTGCCCTTGATGGCTCGCCCAACCAGCTCTTCATTAATGTACGGACCGTAAACATCTGACGTATCCAGAAAATTGATGCCGAGTTCGAGGGCGCGGTCGATAGTGGCGAGAGATTCCGCGTCATCGCGTCCACCATAGAACTCCGACATGCCCATACAACCCAGGCCCATGGCGGAAACGGTGAGGCCGCCGCGACCAAGCTTGCGTGTCTTCATGATTGCACTCCAGAGGGAAATTGGAAAAGTTACACCCTCATAGATGCAAGCCATGGCCAGGGGATTCCCGTCCGTCTGTGTGGGGCGGGCGCCCTCGCCCGCCGCCTTTGACGTTGAATTTTGTTGAGACGGGTTAAAAAACCTGCAAATTCAAAACCAGGCGGCGGGCGAGGGCGCCCGCCCCACACCACTACTTGCGGGCCAATTGCATCGATTGACCGAAGCGCTGCGTCGCGTAACCCACAATCATTCCGACGATGCCGCCCGGAAGCATGATTTCGAAGTAATAGTGTTTGCCGGTGGGGTCCGGCATGGCCGCGACCGCATAGGCCAGCAGCAATCCGACGCTCAGTCCGAATAACAAGCCGAGCGGCAAGGAATTTACCTTCTTCGCGAAGTACCCAATGAGAATGCCCGCAATCAGCCCTTTCACCGTGGAACCGATAACGATGCCCAACAGTTGGGCCCGCACCGCCGGCGTAAACCACGCACTCAACCCGTCAAATATGCCCAGGATTCCTCCCACCAGCAGTCCCAGCACGATCTTGTTCATATGCTTCTCCTCGTGGGCCAATTGCCCGCTAGTGTCCTATTCAACGCAGCGCCCAAATCCTTTAAGCTTGTCATCCTGAGCGGAGTGGCCGTTTCGCCCAGCGAAAGGGCCGCGCAGTCGAAGGACCCCTATGACCGGCAGACACCCGTAAGCAAAATCCATCGCTCCAAAGACGCGTTAAGCTCATAGGGGTCCTTCGACTCCACGAGTCCATTCGCAAGCGAATGGACTGGCTACGCTCAGGATGACACCGCTATTTTTTTCGCAACCTCCAGGCTCGCGAAAAATTCACCGTCCTCGCCACAGCACGAACAACGTCCGCATCACCAGATACGCAACGATCAGCAGAATCCATGCGCTGTTCTTGACCACCCATCGCCACAGCCGCGCCAGCGGACCCTCAGGATAGGCGCTGACCGGCAACCCGTCGAGATAGTGCGCAATGTCGTTCGCCAATTCCTCCACCGATCCATATCTGTGTTGCGCATCGTCCGCTGTTGCTTTGTCGCCTATTGCCGCAAGGGTCTTCGGCACTGTGCCGGAATCGTCCAGCAAGAACCTGAGCACCGCGCCCAGCGAGTAAACATCCGCACGCGGCCCCACTGCTGCGACATCTCCGCGGGCCTGCTCCGGCGCCATGTAGCCGGGAGTGCCCAGGACCGCGCCGTGCGCGGTGCCCGCCTCGGCGGTGTCCGCGTCGGAAGAGGACTGATGCAAGCGAATCGCAGGAGCTGAATTCGACTCAGCCGGGAATTCGGCATTCAGCAACTTGGCCAGACCCCAGTCCATGACCAGCACTTCGCCAAATTTTCCCACCATGATGTTTTGCGGCTTCAGGTCACGATGCAACACATGATGGGCGTGCGCGAATGCAACTGCTTCACAGATTTTCTGAAACGTTCGTAAACGTTCGGGGACGCCTCTGAGTTCATCTCGGTACTGGTCGAGTCGCCGCCCCTGCACCAGCTTCATGGTGTAAAAGACACGGCCATCGGGCAGCGTACCCACGTCATGCACCGGGACGATTCCCGGATGCTCAAGCTGTGCGATTATTTTCGCCTCACGCAGCAGTCGTGCCCCAAATTCTCCACTGGAGTCAACGATTCCGATTACTTTCAGCGCGACCTGCCGGCCCAGTGCCGTGTCTTCGCACGCGAAAGACGCCGCCCATGCCGCCCGCTCCCAGCTTGTCAAGCAGCACATAACCGGTGCCGCTGAGGTCGGGAATATCGGCGGCCACACGAAGGCGGTCCAGGGCCTGATCGGACAGCCATTTCATGGCGTGTCGTGTCCTCATGGCGGTGTCGACTCCCAGCAAAGTGCGCGCTTCGCGTCGAAACTCATCTTCGCTGCCCGTCATCTCGCGCAGTTGTTCCAGCACGATCCGGCGAAACTCGCGGCGCGCATATGCCAGATAGTTTGTAACGTCGGTGGTTTTCAATTCAAATCGTTGACCGACCTGTTCATAGGTCAACTCTTTACCGGCTTCGTCGATGTCGTAAAATTCCAGGAGACGAAAGTGGACCTGCTTTTCCGCGCTGTTCACATTCCTGTCGTAACCTCTCGAGGGACAGGCTGAAAACGCTGCGTACCCACTCGCGCTCAAAAAAATCCTCCATCGAATCCGGCGAAGGAATCTCGACATGCTGCAACTCTCCTTCCGCCGATTCGAAATCGAGCGGAAGAATCTGTATATCTCCGCCCCGCTTCAAGCGTCGCGCCGCCTTGTCTTCGTTGGCGATCAAGTGGTCGACGCACACTCGAAGGAAAGTACGTAAACGGGCCTTCTGCGGGTCGTACTGGGCAAGAAAATCCTTCTCCAGAATACGCAGGAAAAAATCCTGAGTTAAATCCTGGGCCTGTTCGTTGTCCTTGTCCCAGCGCAGGCGAATGTATTTATAGACCGGCTTCCAGTAGGCCGCGGTCAGGACTTCAAGCGCGCGCTGCCGTTCCTCCGGCACCACGCTCCGCGCCGCCACAATGAGCGACCAGCGTGTAGCCGGAAACTGGCCCTGGCCGCGCAGATTGCCGTCGTCCCGCATAGAAAGGCGAAAGGGAGTGTACGACGCCAGGACTGGGCAGCGTCCACGGACCACGTAGGGGCGGACGCCCTCGTCCGCCCAGCGGAGCGAAGCTCCGCAGTTTTTCCGCGCGCAAGATCTCGTCGCTCGACCGGACAGATGCGAACATCTGCCCCTAGATGGTCCGTGCTTGTGGAAATTCCTTGTCGCGATTCAAACAACTCTTCCAACTCGCGCCCGCGAGAATACCCGCATCATCGCACCAGTAGCGACTCTTCGCTGGTCCCCCAATCTCGTGACTCATGAAAAAATTTCCGCAGCGCAATTTTAGAATTGCACAAAAAAATGACATTGACCGCGCCGCCGATCACGCGTAGATTTCTTTCACCTTCACAGAAAACCCAGCCAAGGAACACTGCGTTTTGCTTACAACCAATTCCAAGTGATATCCCTCCCCCAAGGGTGGAATAAAGTGCGGAAAGTAGAAAACGAGTGGCAAGTCTATCGGACGCGATTTCTGATTCGAGCCAGGCAGCTCACCGGTCCCCTGGAGTTCCGGGATGCGCTCGGGCGTGAACATCGCGGACAAAGAGGCGACTATCTTGTGGAATCCTCGGACGGCACGCAGCGGATCGCGCCCCGTGAAATTTTTGAGGATGTCTACGTAGCCATGGGTCCCGCCGTTGAAAAGTGGCCCCTGCTGGACAGACGAAATTTTTCTCTTTCAGATCTGAAACGCCGGACCTCGGCACGAGCTGAGATGCTGGCGTGAGCGGCCCGGAAATTCTGGACCGCGACCTGGCAGGCCACGAAAAATTCGAACAATGGCAAATCCGGAGGTGGCACGGTTGCAATGTGCCACCTGAATCTTCGCTGAAGAGTTCGCCTTGTGCAAAAAGGGGACACAGGGGGCAGCATCCCACTTGCTAAGACTGAGATACAATATATAGGGATACCCTCTTGACAGCCCCAACATACGGGCGTACTGTTTGCATCCCATAAGGCTTTAAACGCCTCGGAAACGAAGGCGTGGCGATGCTGGGCAAGAGTAAGAAAACAAAGGATCGGGGCTTCGGTTGAGGTGACCAGGCGCCTCCTTGCAAGATGAATAGGCGGTTCCCCGTTCTTGGGCGGGTTTGTAGTGCGGTGGCCGTTCCCTCGTTCTGTGTAGCAGTTTGCTGAACTCCTCCCGAGGGAGCGACGACAGTTGACAAAACAGGCTGTGGAAAATGCCTCGAAACAAGGGCCCGCAATCCCTTTCCCTCGAGGTGGGAAATTGAGGTAGAAATGGAAGGTCTGGAGCGCATGGTCAGCGAATCCTTCGCCCGGCTCGGGGTTGAGCCGGCGTTCGATTATCGCCGCGTCGAGTGGTCCCGGTGGTTCCGTTGCGCCGACAGCTGCAGCCTGGTCCTGATGTCCAGCAAGCCCGGACTGTTCGCCCTGGGGGAAGAGATTGTGGCTCCCGGAGCGGTCGGCAAACGCATGCTGGCCCTGTTCCAACTTTCAGAAACCGATGACCTGGGGATGGCTCTCGGCCGCTTGTTTCTACCCGGCAAGCCCGTTGCGGGAGCGCCTGGAGTCCGGTCGCTGCTTCGCCCGCTACGCCGTCATTGAAGACGCGACGCAACGCCACGCCGCCCACGCACGCTTTGCAACGATGGCTGGCTTCTTCGCTTGAAATAACCTCAGGCATCACCGAACTGGGAACAGAGAACTAAAAACTGAAAACTGGTTTTAAAAACGATTTAGCTTTGCGAGATACTAGACACCGAAATCCAAAGGGAAAGAAGATACAGAAATGGCAGAGGTAAAAGCAGGAGCCCCCGTAACCTCCGAGACCATTGCGGCCCCGGTCAACACCGCCACCCCCAGCAAGAAAGCCCCGGGCCTCAGCTTCCGCCGCTTCTTTACCAAGACCGGCGTTTCCCCCTACGACGAAATCGAATGGGAGAAGCGAACAGCCCTGATCACGGACGCCAAGGGCAACGCCATCTTCGAACAGAAAGATGTCGAAGTTCCCAAAGATTGGTCGGTGACTGCCACCAACATCGTGGCCAGTAAGTATCTGCATGGCACGATTGGAACGCCCGAGCGCGAAAGCGGCGTACGCGTCCTGGTCTCGCGCGTGGCCGAGACCATTCGCGACTGGGGTTTGTCGCAGGGATATTTCAAGACGCCGGAAGACGGCGCAACTTTCCACGACGAGCTCGCGCACATCCTGCTGCGTCAGTACGCCGCTTTCAATTCGCCGGTCTGGTTCAATGTGGGATGCGACCGCATCGAGCCCAACTCCGACGCCCAGAACTGGCACTGGAACCCGGCCAGCGCGCGTGTCGAATTCGGCGTCACTGGCTACAGCAAGCCGCAATGCTCGGCCTGCTTCATCAACTCGGTGAAAGACTCGCTCGATTCCATCCTCACCCTCGCCAAGACCGAAGGCATGCTCTTCAAGTGGGGATCAGGCACCGGCACCAATCTTTCTTCGCTGCGGTCTTCTACTGAGGGCCTCAGCGGCGGCGGCACCGCCAGCGGTCCGCTCAGCTTCATGAAAGGCTTTGACGCCTTTGCCGGCGTCATCAAGTCGGGCGGCAAGACGCGACGCGCCGCCAAGATGGTCATCCTCAACATTGACCACCCGGACATCGTTGACTTCGTCGAGTGCAAATCGAAAGAAGAAGCCAAGGCGCACGCGCTGATCGCATCGGGATACGACGGGTCTTCTCCCGATTCGGATGCCTACTCGTCCATCTTCTTCCAGAACGCCAACAACTCCGTCCGCGTCACCGACGATTTCATGTACTCGGTCCTGCGCGACAACGGCTTCACCACGCGCGCCGTCAAAGACGGACGCCCCATGCAGAACTTCAAGGCCAAAGAATTGTTGTACAAGGTCTCCGACGCCACCTGGCGCTGCGGCGATCCCGGCATGCAGTACGACACCACGGTCAATCGCTGGCACACTTCGAAGAACACGGCCCGCATCAACGCCAGCAACCCGTGCTCGGAATACATGTTCCTCGACGACTCCGCCTGCAACCTGGCCAGCCTGAACCTGTTGAAGTTCGCGCCCAACGGCACCTTCGACGTGGAAGCCTATCGTCACTCGGTCGATGTGCTGATCACAGCGCAGGAAATCATCGTCGACAACGCCGGCTATCCGACGGAAACCATCGCGAAAAATTCGCACGACTACCGTCCGCTAGGCCTGGGCTACGCTAATCTCGGCGCCCTGTTGATGGCTGCCGGCCTCCCCTACGACTCCGACGCCGGACGCGACTACGCCGCCTGCGTCACCGCCATCATGTGCGGTGAAGCCTATCTGCAATCCTCCCGCATCGCCGAACTTTGCCCAGCATTGGTTCCAGCCACAGAGCCCACACAAAAAGGCCTGGCCGAAACCAATCTAGGCGCAAACGTCATGCCCGGAGGAGCCTGCCCCGGCTGGTACATAAACCGCGAGCCGTTCCTCGACGTAATCCGCATGCACCGCGCGTCAGCGTAAACAACATCAACAAAACCAACGTCCCAACGAATCTCTACGAATCCAGCATAGACGCCTGGGACGAAGCCCTAGCCCACGGCGAAAAACACGGCTACCGCAATTCCCAAGTCACAGTTCTAGCTCCAACAGGAACAATTGGTTTCATGATGGATTGCGATACTACGGGCATCGAGCCGGATCTTGCGCTCGTCAAGTACAAGAAGCTGGTGGGCGGCGGGATGATCAAGATCGTGAACAACACGGTCCCGACCGCGCTCTTCAAGCTTGGGTACGATCACGACGAAACCGACAAGATTGTTTCTTACATTGACGCTACCGGCACCATCGAAGGCGCGCCGGATATTAAGGACGACCATCTTGCGGTGTTTGACTGCTCGTTCAAGCCGGCCAAGGGGACGCGGTCGATCCATTACATGGGGCATCTGAAAATGATGGCGGCGGCGCAACCTTTTATTTCCGGCGCCATCTCTAAGACAGTGAACCTGCCGGAGAATGCCTCCGTCGAAGACATCATGGAGTGCTATCTCCAGGCATGGAAACTGGGGTTGAAGGCTGTGGCCGTTTACCGTGATGGATGCAAGAAGTCGCAACCGCTGAGCGCGTCCGGCACCACGACTGCGCTGAGCAAGAAGGGCGATGCCGCCGCCGCGGTCGCCGCCCAGCAGCACGTTGAGGAAGAAAATCTCAACGCTCCGCCGCGCGCCGTCCGCCACAAGCTGCAGGAAGAGCGCGCCTCCATCACTCACAAATTCAACATCGGCGGACACGAGGGCTACATCACCGTCGGCCTCTATCCCGACGGCGAACCCGGCGAGCTTTTCATCACCATGGCCAAGGAAGGCTCCACGGTCAGCGGCCTGATGGACAGCTTCGCTCTGGCCGTCTCCATCGCGCTGCAACACGGCGTGCCGCTGAAACTGTTCTGCGAAAAGTTTGCCCACACCCGCTTCGAACCCAGCGGCTGGACCAGCAATCCCGACATCGGCTTCGCCAAGTCGATCATGGACTACATCTTCCGCTGGCTGCAGTTGCGCTTCCTCACCGGCCAGCAGGGCATGCTGTTCGAAAACCTGAGACTGCGGACGCCCGGCGCCGCATCGCAGTCTGAAGCCGTAGGAGAAGCCAGCAGCTCGCCGGTTTCCGACCAGAGGTCCGAAGTCCGAGGTCCGACGCCCGGTTCAGTCCACGCCGCCGACGCTCTCGCCGGACTCATCGACCTGGGCGACGCCCCCACCTGCAGCTTCTGCGGATCCATCATGACGCGCAATGGAAGCTGCTACCGGTGCGGGAGCTGCGGGAGTACGAGCGGGTGTTCGTAGACTGAGAACTGGCACGAAAGTGGCGTAGTAGCAGGGAGGTCTGAAGCTTCGAGGTCAAAATCCCCACCCTAATTTCGCAAAAGGCGCGAAATTAGAATGGGGCACCCCCTTCGATCCTCCTCAAAACCCTCACTCCGCTCGGTCCCCTCGATCCTCTCTCAATCTCCTGCCTTGTGTTGGCGTTCCCACAACTTTCCCGATTCCAGATGCCGAGGAGTAGACTCCTTGCGATTCTGATTGCTCAGACCACTTTCCACAAAAGGAGATGAGATGAAATATGTGATCAGCTGGAATGAACGGCCGCAGGGTTCGCCTGCGGAGTATGAGAATGCCCAGAAGCGGATCCTTGAGGTGTTTGGGCAGTGGAAGGCGCCAGCTAATTTCAAAATCGAGTTCTTCGTAATACGGGTCGGCGACTGGGGCGGACATTTGCTGGTGGACTGCGACGATCCGCTGGCGGTCCACAAGTTTTGCTCGATGCTTCCGGCATTTCAGATGGAGGCGAGGCCGGTGATTGCCGTCCAGGACGCAGTTCGGGTCGAACTTGAAGTGATGGCTTGGCGCGACGGACTGACGGCCAAGTGACAGCGAGGCTTACTTCGGTTCGAGAGTTCTAAACCTTCAAGGTCAAAAACCCCGTCCTAATTTCGCAAACGCGCGAAATTAGGATGGGGCACCCTCGTCTTTCGTTGCACTTTTCTAGGCTTGGATCACTTGGTCAGGGACTGGTGGTCGAAGCTGATGACACGGGTGACCTTCCACACTCCATCTTTGTTTTGCCAGAGGTGAATGAATTTGGCCTCGCCGACTGAGCCGGGTTCCTCGTGTCCAGGATGATGGAAGCGGTGGACGCCGATCTCGACCGCGCCATAGTTGGCGATGGGATAGACCTCGAGCGTCCCGGGAACGAGTTCTCTGGTGACTTTGCCGCAGATGTTGTTCTTGATTCCCTCGACGAGAGCTGGGCGTCCGCGCGCCAAGCCGGTTTTGTCGTGATAGAACTCGATATCGTCAGCTACGAGCGATCCGAATTTATCCAGATCGCAGTGGTTGTAGGCGTCGAAGAGTTGGGTGTCCAGCGACTGGATGGTTTTGAAGAGTGGGTCGGGAGTGGGGGCCTGAGCATGACCGATTGTTGCTGCCAGGAGAACGGCAACGACGGCGGCTTGTAAGAGCGCAGAGGGCTTCTTCATTCGAGGGTCCTTTTTATGCGAGGTGTACGCACCTGACATTGCGTGCGAGCGGAAGAGATTGTTCCGCGGTGGTGCACTTTTGCTTGTTGCGCAGCACAAGGTCCCTCCACTTCGCTCGCTGTGCTCGCTTCGGTCGGGATGACAGGGCGGGGAGGGTTTGACACTCCCCACCCTCTTCGCGCGAGGGCGAAGGAGGATGGGGCACCGTCGAGTCGTTCTCTCGCTCTGAGTTACGCGGCTACCATTCGGTGTAGAGACTGTCGGAGACGATCTTTCTTATTTTGTCGAGGTCTTTTATCCAGTTCACGTAGTCGCTGCTGGCGCTGGTCTTCTTGTAGCCGTCGGCAAA
The DNA here is from genome assembly GCA_963812835.1 of Terriglobia bacterium. Taxonomy (GTDB): domain Bacteria; phylum Acidobacteriota; class Terriglobia; order Terriglobales; family Acidobacteriaceae; genus JAIQFF01. The sequence continues at coordinate 87,016 of CAWEWN010000002.1, read as the reverse complement.
GGCGTCCATGCTGGGGTACTCGATGCTGACCACCATTGCCCCGGCTTCCGGTCCGGCGAATCTGGCCTGCCACACTCGTGTCGTTGCCTGTACTCCCAGGCTCTTCATGATTTGCCGTCCCTTTTCGAGCTCCTGAGCGTAGGCAGCCGGATTGTCGGTCTTGACCACGACCACACGCAGGACAGTTGCCTTTTGCGCGAAAGCGGCGCTCGAGGCTGCGCAGACGAGCAGGAGAATTACAGCGACCATAGCGGCATTTCTTCTCATTCGATGTTTCCTCTCTTTTATCTCTTTAAGTTTTGTTGGCTACACCGGGTTCGGGCCGGGCACATGGTATGTCTACGGGGTGGGCAAGTCAAACGAGGGTGGTGGCGCTGACGGAAGACGCAAAGCCCTCGACTTCGCTCGGGATGACAGAGCTTTGAGGCTCGCCGAGCGGTGCTCGGCCTGGACGGGTCAGAGACCCGTCCCTACACAGTCCGGAGATCTGGCCGAAGAAAAACTATTTGGTTACGGCGGCGAGAATCAGCTTTTGATTTTTCAGGATTTCGTCGAGAGCGGATTGGTTCTTTTTGATTACACCCTGGTTGGCGAGGATGGTTTTCTGGTTCTTCACGATGGCAGTCTGGTTGGCCAGGATCCCTTTCTGATTTTTTACGATCGTCGCCTGGTTGGACAGGATCGTCTTTTGATTGGATAGAACTTTGGCGTCCGACATATTTTTATTTTCTCCCTGGATTGATTTTTGGCTCGGATAGTTTAGCACTGGCTGGCTAGGGAGAACCGGCCACCCTGTCTTCGATGTTGGGTGCAGCGGGCTCGGGCTTTTCGCCGCGATAGACGCGCGCGATGCCGCGCACCAGGCGGCGCAGGGGCAGCCCACCTTTGAGTGTCAGCGAAGAAAATTTCTCCTGTCCGGGTGCTGCGATAGAACCAGCGTTTGAGCAGCGCGAGATGCTCCATGGTTTCGAGGGATGTCTTCGATTCCACGGGCGAAAGCGTCGCCAGCGCGGATTGTAGCCGGGCTTCCATGGATTGTGACTTGGTGTGCTCGGTGGCCTGGATGGGAAAGGTGAGTGGCCCGGTGATCAGGCCGCCATCCACGAAGAAGAACACCACCGATTCGGGGACGGCTGACGGCTGCACCATGACGGCTGTGAGTTGGTCGATGCGACGGACGATCTCCGGTAGTTGGCTGAGTACGGGTTTCAGCTTTCTCAATCTTCGCGTGTAACGCTGCGGCGTTTTCAAAATCGAGACTGGTCGACGCCTGGTCGCGCTGAGCGGTTATTTCTCGCACCAGGGAATTTCCGCTGCTGTCGAAGTAGGACTGCACTCTGCCAACCTCAGCCTGATAGTCCTCGTCGGTACAGCCTTTGAAGCATGGCGCCAGGCACATTTTCATTTCGGAATAAATGCAGCCGGGGAATTGTGGATCGGGATGGAGGTCGTCCACGCAGCGGCGCATCTTGAAGAAATCGAGTGAATCGTTGGCAAACTTTTCTGCCGCGGCGCGGGAAGGGAAGGGGCCGTAGTAGATATTGCGTCCGCCCAGTTTGCCCAGCCTGGTGGTGATGGAGGCGCGCGGATATTCATTTTCCATGTGCAGCTTGAGCAGCGGGGCGAAACGCAGGCGCAGCCGGTCAGAGTAAGTCTTCGGGAAAGCGGTGCGCAGCGCGCGATACAGGAGAAAGCCGGACTCGAAGTCGGAGCCGGTGGCGGTGTATTCGATCGAACGCACCCGGTCGCGCAGGTTCAGGCGGCGACTCTGGTCTGGAGGGCCGAGAAGGCGTAGCAGGCGCCGGCGCAGGTTGGTCGTCTTGCTGACATAGGGTTCGGCCTGAGGGTCGTTGCCGCGGAGGAGGAACACGGCCGGCGCGGCTGGGGCAGAGGCGAAGGCTTCTTCTGCGCGATCAGGAGTGAAGTCGAGGCGCTCGGTCAGCACCTAGGCATTCTAGTTCGAATTGAGGATGTAAACGACGGAGAGGTCAGTACCGTGCGGGTGACCGCGGCTCTTTGAAGACCAGTTTTCAGATCTTTGTTCTCGGTTCTCAGTTATCGGAAGCTGGCGCTGCGGAATTTCTGGCGGAAGTCTTCGCCTTCCATTTTGATGATGCGGCACATTTCGTGCAGGCGTGAGCGCATGCGTTCACCGATGCGGTCGCCCAGGGTTTCTTCGCGGGCAGCGCCGCGAGGGCCGGCGACAGCGGCAGCGGGGCGGTCATCGAAATTGGTGGTGATGATGGTGGTGCGATTGTCGTTATAGCGAGTGTTCAAGATCAGGCTGACCGTGTCCCACACCCACTCTGTTGGTTTGACGGCGCCGAGCTCGTCGAGTACAAGAACCTCGGTATCGAAGACCGGGCGCAGGACGTCCAATTCTGTGGCCTTTACGGAATCGTTGTAAGAGTTCTGGATCTGTTTGAGCAATTCGCGGTAGTCGTAAAACAGGCAGGCAATGTTTTTGCTGAGCACCAGTTCTTTGATAATGCCGACCGCGAGATGGGTTTTTCCTACCCCGATGCTGCCGATGAGCAGCAGCCCGGTGCTGTCCACCGGGTACTCTTCTACGAACTTGCATGCGGCTAACCGGGACGATGCCAAGGCCCGATGGGGGCCATCGAACTCGAAGTTCGAGAGCTCACAGTGTTCGTAGCGTTTGGGAATGCGGGCAGCAGCGAGCAGTGTCTGGGCACGGGCCTGCAAACGGCAATCGCATCGAGTTACACGGCGATCGGCGCCAATAGTGACTGATTTCCAGCCTGTACCCTCGCACAGAGAGCAAACGTCCACGGAAACTTTCATGACCCGAATTCTTTCCCTTGTTCCTGCTATAAACTTTGCGCTCGCCGACGCGCTTTGCGCAAGTGCCAAAGCCGATGTGCCTGTGTACATCCTGTGAAGGAGTACGCCGAGTTGTGGACGGCTGAGGAAATAGAGGCCGCCTTCGCTCGTCCGCCGCAATTATGAGCGGCGAACACCTCGTCGTGCGCTTCTCTTGATTGTAGAAGATTCCTTGACTGCTTCTTTGATCACTTGCAGAAAAGCCTGCGCCTCTTTCCGCAGCGGACGGTGACGCGAGTGAATGATGTCCAGGCTTCGGCCGAGGGGTTCGGCATCAAGGAGTTTGACGGTCGCAAGCTTGCCGGAACGCAACTCCTGTCCCACGGCCAGTTGAGGAAGGAAGGCCATGCCCAGGCCACGGTCCACCATGCGCTTGGCGGTTTCGATGGTGTCGACTTCGAGTGCGACGTTCGGCACCAGGCCGGCGCGGCGGAAAAGACCGTGGGTGAGGGTCCAGTCGCTCGATCCACGTTCGTAGAAGACCAGCGGCCAGTTTGCTACCTCTTCAAGCCGCGCGCGCCGGGCGCGAGTTGGACTGTGCCTGGGGTGCCCTACCAGCAGGAGCGGATCGTCCCGCAGGCTTAGGGTTTCAATCTCAGGATGGTTCAGCGAGCGGGCCAATCCGACCTCAGCTTCCTGATTCAACACCATCTCCAGCACTTCCTTGGAATGTCCCGCCCGAATCGAGATCACGACCTTGGGGTAGACGCGCTGAAAGCGCTTCAAGAAATCAGGCAAAAAGTAGACGGAAATCGAGTGTGCCGCCGCGATCTGCAGAGGGCCGGCGCTGGCGGGCTTCAGTTCTTGCACCGCCTGCGAGGCCAGCGATGCGGTGCGCAACAGTTCCTCGGCGTAGGGGCGGAGAATTCGGCCGGCTTCGGACAAGGTCAGTCCACTGCGAGAGCGGGCGAACAGACTCGTTCCCAATGATTCTTCCAGAGCCTTGATTCGGGCACTGACGGCGGGTTGGCTTATGCGTAGACCTTCGGCCGCGCGGTGAAAGCCGCCGAAGGTGGCGACGGCGAGGAAGGTCTTGATCTGGTCAATTTCCATATATGGTTCAGCGGCTGATTTAAAAGTCAGTTTTCAGTTCTTGGTTCTCAGTTCTCAGTGCTGACAACATATTACTATCAGCCTGTTGGTGGCTGATAAACTTTAGTTATCGTGCTGATTTAAACATTCCGTTTGACCGCACGGGCAAAACTCCCCAGAATCAGCCTCCATGGCCGCCGTTGAATGCGGTCATTTCAGAGTGCAAAGTTTTTGCTTCGAAGAAGAAAATTCCTTCCCCCCACATTTGAGCGCAGGAGTCAGCGATGGCCACTCTTTCTGTCAGCAACGTTGCCCTGGAGGGCTTTCAGGTGAACCGTCCGCCCGTGACATTTGATCCGAAGCGCGACCTGGCTCAGGGGTTTCTGGAGTTTCTGGCTCCTCTTCATCGCCGCTTTGCTCCGTGGCAGCGATCGTTGATCGAGGAACGCAAGCAGGTCCTCGCAGAGTCTCATGATGGGGAGAAGCCGGTGCACCGGTTTCCCGGGGACGCGGTGCGGCGGGGCTGGCGAATCCAGTTGCCGGAATGGTGCCAGGACCAGCGCAACCAGATGACGGGGCCGGCCGATGATGCCGACCTGGTCGTAAAGATGCTCAACTCGGGCGCGCCCGGGGTGATGCTCGACCTGGAAGATTCCATGGTGAACGAATGGGAGCACCAGCGACTCGGCGTGGAAAACGTGCTGCAGGCGCTGCGCGGCACCCTGACCTATTTCGACAAGAAGCGGAACAAGGTGGTGGGCATCGAGCCGAGACCGACGGTCATCTGGACACGGCCGCGTGGCCTGCATATTCACCAAGGCGGCATATTTGGCGAGGAGCTTACTTCGGCGTCCCTATTCGATGTGGCCAGTATTGTGTACCGGGTTGATCCGGCGGAGTTGAAGCATCCGCTGGCGTTTTATATTCCGAAGTCCGAGTCGGCTGAGGAAGCGCTGTGGTGGCGCGACTTGTTTCAGACGCTGGCGGAGGCCCGGGGATGGCCACGCGATTACATCAAGTGCATGGCGCTGGTGGAGTCGCATCCGATGGCTTTTCAGATGGAGGAGTTTCTCTACAACCTGCGCGACCACATTCTCGGGCTGAACCTGGGACGCTGGGATTACATGGCCAGCCTGATCCATTTCAATCTGGACGATCCGGACTGGGTCCTGCCCGACCGCAATACGATTCCTTCGAATGTTCCTTTTTTCCAGAACCTGCGTGAGTTGATGCCGGAGATTTGTCACAAGCGCGGCGTGCTCGCAGTGGGTGGCATGACGGCGCTTTTTCCCAGCCGTGAGGATGCCGAGCTGAATGCCCGCGCCCTGGCTGCGCTCGGGAAAGACAAGAAAAACGAAGCGGATTGCCTGATGGATGGGGCGTGGACGGGGCATCCTGATCAGAACCAGATTGCGATTGACCAGTTTCCTTTTCCCAATCAGTTGCGGGGGCGGCGGGCGCAGGCTGAACGGTATCCCGATCTGCGGCCGGTGCCGAGGGGCGTTGGCGAGCACACGCTGGCCGGGACGCGGGCGGCGGTGCGGACTGTGATCCGTTATCGCAACGGCGTGTTGAACGGCAAAGGCGCGAGCTTGCTGGATGGCTACATGGAAGACCTGGCGACCGATCGCATTTACCGGCTGATGATTGCGCAGCGCTTGCGGCACAACGGGCATGTGCCCGTAACCGAGGACGGGAAGATTGTGGTGCATACGCCTGGGCTGGTGTCCCGTTTGTTTGACGAGGAGTTGGAGAAGTTGGTGGCGAATCCTGGCCGCGATCTGGGAACGGTAGAGACGTTTCGCGAGGCGCGGCGAATTAGCGAGGCGATGATTTTGAATGGGGAATTTGATCCGAGTTGAAGAGAGAGGGCGAGACGCCCTCCCGACAGCCGGCGGGACGCCGGCGCTACGAAATACAGGGGCCCTTATATGACAATCAATGGAAAAGGTGCAACGGACTGGACTTCAAATCCGCGATGGGCGGGGGTTACACGGCCTTATACCGTGGACGATGTGGAGCGGTTACGCGGGTCGCTGCCTATCGAATGCACGCTGGCGCGGCATGGGGCGGAGCGGCTTTGGCAGTTGCTTCATGGCGAATCTCATGTTGCCGCTCTGGGCGCGATGACCGGGAACCAGGCCATTCAGCAGGTGAAGGCTGGGCTGAAGGCGATCTACGTTAGCGGGTGGCAGGTGGCTGCGGACGCGAACGATGCTGGGCAAATGTATCCCGATCAGAGTCTGTATCCGGCGGACAGCGTGCCCAACCTGGTACGGAGGATCAACCAGGCGCTAATCCGGGCTGACCAGATCCATCATGCCGAGGGGAAAAATGGAGTCGAGTGGTTCGCACCTCTCGTTGCTGACGCGGAAGCCGGTTTCGGCGGAAACCTGAATGCGTTCGAATTGATGAAGGCGATGATCGAAGCGGGCGCGGCATGCGTCCACTTTGAAGATCAACTCTCCTCCGCCAAGAAGTGCGGACACCTGGGCGGAAAAGTCCTGGTGCCGACTGCGGAGGCGATCCAGAAGCTTGTTGCAGCGCGGCTAGCGGCGGATTGCCTGGGAGTGCCAACGCTGATCATGGCGCGTACCGATGCGCAAAGCGCATACCTGCTCACCAGCGATACCGATCCTCGGGACCGCGAATTTCTTACCGGCAACCGAACGGCGGAGGGTTTCTTCTGCATCAAGGGTGGCTTGGATTCGGCGATTGCTCGCGGTATTGCATACGCGCCCTATGCTGACCTGATCTGGTGCGAGACTTCGGAACCCAATCTGGAGGAGGCGCGGCGCTTTGCTGATGCCATCCACGCCAAGTATCCGGAGAAGATGCTGGCTTACAACTGTTCGCCGTCATTCAACTGGAAAAAGAAGCTGGACGACGCCACCATCGCGTGCTTCCAGACCGAGCTGGCGGCGATGGGCTACAAGTTCCAGTTCATCACGCTGGCAGGTTTTCACGCCCTGAACCTGAGCATGTTTGAACTGGCGCGGGCGTACAAGGTGTCGGGCATGAGCGCCTATTCCCGCCTGCAGGAGAAGGAATTCGGAAGTGCGGAGCTGTACGGATACGAAGCAGTCAAGCATCAACGTTTTGTCGGGACCGGATACTTCGATATGGTGACGCAGGTGATCGCCAGTGGAAACTCTTCCACCACGGCACTGGCAGGCTCGACCGAAGCAGCGCAGTTTGCACAAGGCGAGGCCGGGAATAGCCCGGAAGCAATGTCCCACGGAGAAGAGCACGCCAGCGTATCGATAATGATTCCCGGGACGGAACGGACGCGGGTCCGCCTATAAGGTTTTCTCGGCCGAAGAGCCACTTTCCCGGCGTCCCCGGCGGGGCGAGTGGCCTTTTTCTTTGCCTGGAGCGGGATCGGCTGGTGCCGTGACCCAAACTCGGCATCCACTGCGGATTTCCACAGTTGACAATCGCATCAGGCAGTAGCTAAATGAGGCTGTCGGGTTTCCCCACTCAGCGAGTGTGCGTTCTTCCCTCCCCTGTGCGCGCTGGGGGACTAACGAAGCCTGCCAGGAGAGAAGATGAATAAAGCCGATCTCATTGACCGAATCTCAGCTAGCTGCGAAATCAGCAAGGCCACGGCAGCTATGGCTATCGACACCGCTGTCGACAGCATCACGTCTGCTCTGAAAAAAGGGGATCGAGTAGCGTTGATTGGTTTTGGCACGTTCTCCGTCTCGCAGAGAAAAGCCCGCAACGGGCGTAACCCGCAGACGGGCGCCACCATCAAGATCGCTGCCCGGAAAGTCGCCAAGTTTTCATCCGGAGCCGAACTCAAGAAAGCGGTCAACCGCGGTAAGTAAGGAAGGCCCAGTTTTGATCAGACGGCAGGAGGTCGGTCCTGCCGTTTTTTCTTTTGCACAGATGTGGGGCGGGCGCTCCTCGTCCGCCGCCTTTGATGTTGGCTTTGCTGAGGTCTCGACTTGCTGCATCGACTCTACGATTCGAGGGCAAGATGTCAAAGGCGGCGGGCGAGGGCGCCCGCGCCACTGACACCAATGGCCTCCGAGTTGCTGAATCCTGCGGTAATCCTTTAGAATCTAATGTCTCGAGTAAAGTTTGGAGACCCTATGAAGGCAGCTATTCATCCCGCTTACAACGAAATACGCGTAATGTGCGCCTGCGGCAGCAGCTTTTCGACCCGATCGACGCATAAAGGCGATATCCACGTGGAAATCTGCTCGGCATGCCATCCTTTCTTTACCGGCAAGCAGAAGCTAATGGACACCGCTGGCCGGGTGGAGCGCTTCCGCCGGAAGTATGCCAAGGCGGAGCCGGCTAAAGCGGAACCGGCGAAGAAGTAACTTCGGCCACGGATTGTTCGCACGGATTTTAAGGCCCCTGCTTTGGCGGGGGCTTTTCCTTTTTTGAGGACAGGTAGAATAGAGGCGTGCGTAAGTATTGGGACAACTCGGGGCCGGGCGCGGGCGAGGGCGCCCGCGCCACACAAGCCGTGCCTGTTGCCTTCGTCCTTGACCATTGGGAATGTGCGGATTGCTCCGGCGACTGTGCTGGCTCCCATGGCTGGGGTGACCGATACCGTCTTTCGGCGGTTCATTCGGAATCTGGGTGGGTGCGGGCTGATCATGACCGAGTTCACCTCGGCCGACGGCATCCTGCGTTCCAAGGACCGGAAGGCCAAACTCTACCTGCATTTCTACGAGGACGAGCATCCTATCTCGGCACAGCTTTTCGGCAGCGATCCCAAGGTGATGGCTGAGGCGGCCAAGCATGGTTGAGGGGCTCGGGTTCGACCTGGTGGACCTGAACCTCGGCTGTCCGGCGAAGAAAGTCGTGAAGTGCAATGGCGGTTCCGGGCTGCTGAAGGACTTGCCGGCTATCGGGAAGATCTTCGAGGCGGTGCGGGCTGCGGTCACGATTCCGTTCACCGTTAAGTTCCGCGCCGGCTGGAATGACGACAACATCGTTTGCGTCGAACTGGCGAAGATGGCGGAAGACTGCGGGCTGTGCGCGGTGGCGTTGCACGCACGCACTCGCGAGCAGGGTTACAGCGGGCAGGCCCGCTGGGAGTGGATTGCGGCGGTCAAGGACGCGGTGAAGATTCCGGTGATTGGGAATGGCGATATCCGCACTCCGGAAGACGCCTGCGCCATGGTGGCGCAGACGGGATGCGATGCGGTGATGATTGGGCGGACGGCGCCGGCGAATCCTTGGATCTTTCGGCAGATTGAGCAATATTGCAGCGGCATGGGCCATGTAGGGGCGGGCGCCCTCGCCCGCCCGGCCGAGCAAAGCTCGGCCTTGATTCCAGGTGGCGAAGCAAACCTCTGGCGAGCTTCGCTCGCCTCCCCGGACGAGGGCGTCCGGGGCTACGTGGTTCGTGCCGAGAATCGTACCTACGACGAGCCTAGCGAGGCGGACCGCTACCAGATGATCCGCACCTACTTTGAGATGTTGATAGAAGAAGAGATGCCGGGTGCCGAAGGCAAGATGAAGCAGTTTGCCTCATGGTTCACGCATGGCGTAGCGGGTGGGGCGGCTCTGCGCAAGGCCATCTACGAATCGAAGAGTCGAGTGGAAATCCTGGCTAGTGTCGAAGGATTTTTCGAGAACCGCCTGGGAAAACTTGCGACTTCTGGCAGCGAGGTTTTGAGTTCGATTTCCTGATCCGGGTTGACGTCGATTTATACTCTGGACTCCTTCCGAACGCTTCATTCAAGAAAACGATAATCATCAGTCTTTGCCTTTTTCGAGGCGATCTTTTAGGATGCGCCTGCATTTCGAAGGAGAGGAAAACATGCGCACGAAAAGATTGGTTTGTTGGGGGTCCGTTTTGACGCTGGCCACATTGCTCGTCGCCGTTCCGGCAGCAGCGGCCGACAAGTCGGACATGACGTCGCTCGCCGCAGTTTGGGAAAAAGAGTATAACGCCGGGAACCTGGCAAAACCTGTCGAGCTTTGCTCGACCGGGCAGATGAGGACATCTGCCCCTACGTGGTTCTTGCCCTCCTGCGGGTTGGTTTCCGTTTTTCTGTTCCCGCCGACTGGACGTTGTGAGCTTTCACGATGGCCGTGACCAATCCGGGAAAACGTTTGTCGATTTCAGCGCAACGCGACGTGTTGCGCATCTCGACGCCTATTCGCTCACCCCGAATCAAGCCGGCCTCCCGAAGGGCCTTGAAGTGCTGGGAGAGAGTTGACTTAGGAATGGCTTTCTCGCTGATGTGGAGAAAGTCGGAACAATTCTGCGAACACCCAGAGGCCGCAATCTGGGAAAAGATGGCCACCCGCACCGGGTCCGACAGGGCGTGCAGGATGCCTTCTACCGTAACGTCTTCGACCGAGGGGTGAAAAAGAGGCCTCATTTGATCTTTCAATCTTACGCGCTACTGGACTATTGTTCAATAGTTCATATGTTCAGAACTAATGAATCTATCAGTCGCTCCCCCACATCTTATCTGCCAGCACCGCAAACAGCCTGCGTGACCGATGCAGGCCCACACAATTTCCGACAAACGCATTTTGAAAGGGACCGAACATGAGCAAACTCAAAGGTAAGGTAGCAGTCGTTACGGGCGCATCCAAGGGCATCGGTGCCGCCATTGCCAAGGCACTCGCAGCGGAAGGTGCATCCGTTGTGGTCAACTACGCTTCCAGCAAGGCCGGCGCGGACAAGGTCGTCGCCGCCATTACTGCAGCCGGAGGCAAGGCTGTCGCCGTGGGTGGCGACGTCTCCAAAGCCGCCGACGCGCAGGGACTCATCGCCGCGGCCATCAAGAACTACGGACGGCTGGATATCCTGGTCAACAACTCAGGCGTCTACGAGTTCTCTCCGATCGAGTCGGTCACCGAAGAATCATTCCACAGGCTGTTCAACATCAATGTGCTGGGTGTCCTGCTGACCACGCAGGCAGCCGTGAAGCACCTGGGCGAGGGCGCCAGCATCATCAACATTGGTTCCGGCGTCAGCCGTATCACGCCTGCCCAACAGCTCGGTGTACACGGGTACCAAGGGTGCGCTCGACGCCATTACAGGCGTGCTCTCGCGCGAGCTCGGGCCGAGGAAGATCCGCGTCAACACCATTAATCCCGGAATCGTTGAGACCGAAGGCACGGTCAGCGCGCGGTTTCATCGGCTCGGACTTCGAGAAGGAGATAGTCGCGCAAGTTCCGCTTGGCCGCACTGGCCAGGTCGGCGACATCGCCTCGATCGCTGTCGTTCCTGGCTTCGGACGATTCGGGCTGGCTGACGGGCGAGCAGTTACTGGCTACGCGGCGGCATGCGCTAAGAGGAAAATGTGGGTGCGAGGGTAGCGCCGAGCTGGTCTAGCACTGCCGGACGGGTGAGAAGCATACACGGGTTGCGCTAGCGGACGTTCCCGAGGCGAGCCTTGCTCGCCTGCCCGGACGGGGCGTCCGGGCCTACATGGACGGGGTGGTTTCTGTTTCTCGGCGAGCTGTGCTCGCCCGCACGGGCGAGGGCGCCCGCGCCTACATGTTTTCGGGACGGGCGTCCTATCGCCTGTGTCGATTCCAGCTCGACTCATGCCTCGGAGAGGCGGGAGCCGTGCTGGAAGTGGTATTGCAGGATTTTTGCGGCCAGTGTCGGGCTCACGGTACCGGATTCCCGGTTCACCGCGCGCACGACCTCGCCCCGGCAAACTACTTCTGCCGCGGCCAGTCCGGCGATTTCCGCCGGCAGCACGAGGTTGATTTCGAGCTGCGCGTTGGGAGCGATCGGCTTCTTCCGCCTGGAAGAGCATTCCCGAGCGGCTGATGTTTTCGGTTGTTCCCTCACGCCATCCACTTTCTCCGACCAGCCGGTATTTCAACGGCAGGTGAAGATCGAAGCGGGTAGCGCGGAAGGGGGAGGATATTTTGTTACGAGTTCGAGTAATTGGAGCTGGTTGAGCTAAACGAGCAGACATGTGTTTCTCCTGAGGGAGTGGAGTATCGAGCATCTCCCGTACCTTTGCCTTCAGTGCGGGAAGAGTAAAGGGCTTCTGGAGGAGGGTGATGCCCTCGTCCAGCGTGCCGTTGTGGCCGATGTGGTTCTCCGTGTAGCCCGACATGTACAGCACTCTCATATCGGGTCGAGTCGGAGCGACTCTGTCGGCCAATTCGCGCCCGTTCATTCCCGGCATGATGACGTCCGTCAACAGCAGGTGAATGGGGCCTTTGTGAGCCTGGGAAATCTGGATGGCGGTGGCGCCGTCGGGAGCATCGATCACGCTGTATCCCTGGTTCTCGAGAGACTGGCGGGCCAGGCGGCGCAGGTTCTCTTCGTCCTCTACCAGCAGAATGGTTTCATGGCCGGGGCTGGTTGGCTCCTGGGCCAGAGCGGGTTGTAGCGCCGGGACTTCTCCAGTGGCGCTGAACCGTGGCAAATAGATCTTGAACGACGTGCCTTTGCCGACTTCGCTGTACAGCCAGATATAGCCTTCGCTTTGCTTGATGATGCCGTAGACCGTGGAGAGGCCGAGGCCTGTGCCCTTCAGGCCCTTCGTGGTGTAGAAGGGCTCGAAGATGTGGGCCTGGGTGTCGGCGTCCATGCCCATGCCGGTGTCGCTGATGGCGAGCATGACGTAGTCTCCGGGCTTTACCGGCGCATGGAAGCGGGCATAGTTGGCGTCGAGGGTGACGTTGGCGGTTTCGATGGTCAGTTTCCCGCCGTGCGGCATGGCGTCGCGGGCATTGACCGCCAGGTTCATGATGACCTGCTCGATCTGTCCGGGATCGGCTTTGACGGCGCCGATGTCCGGGCCCGGGAACCATGACCAGATCAATGTCCTCGCCAATCACCCGGGTGAGCATCTTCACGTTTTCGGCGACCACGCTGTTCAGATCCACAATCTTGGGATCCAGCATTTGCTTGCGGCTGAAGGCCAGCAGCTGGCGGGTGAGGGAAGTGGCGCGGGCGGCGGCGTTGGCGATCTCCTGCGCATGTCGCTCGCATGGCTGGATCCTCGCCGATTTGTCCCAGCAGGAATTCGGAGTATCCCGAAATCACCATCAGCAGATTGTTGAAGTCGTGAGCGATGCCGCCGGCGAGGCGTCCCACGGCTTCCATCTTTTGAGCTTGGCGAAGTTGCTGCTCCAGGGCGCGGCGTTCGGTGATGTCCTCGGCAAAGAGTTCGAAGAAGATGGTGTTGCGTTCGTCGCGGAAGGCGCGGCCCGAGAGACGCACGCTGACAACGGAACGGTCGTTGCGCAGCCAGTCAGCGGGCAGGCCCTGGAATTTCTCCAGCAGACCCAGGTAGTCGGCCAGACCAAACCACTGTTGGGAGTCGGAATAGAGGTTCGCCAGATTGCGGCCGACCAGGTCGGTGCCGGAACTGTAGCCCAGCATGGCGACCAGCGCCGGATTCACGTCGAGCAGAATGCCGGACGAATCGCACCGGCACACGCCGTAGGGAGCATGCGTGACCAGCGAGCGGAAGTTGATCTCGGAGCGGCGCAGGCCTTCCTGGGCATAGCGCAGCGCGGCGTTGAACCAGCAGATGAGTCCGGCTACGAACACAAACAACGCGAGATGTATGATGGCCCGGCGGTACTCCGCAACGCCGTGCGCGCCGGCGAGCGAAAAATATGCGCTGACCGTCAGGGCAAAAGATGTGGCGACCAAGCCCGGCTTCCAGCCGCCGTACCAGGCGCTGACCATGATGGCGACCGCGAACACGACCAGGCGGCTTTCGCCTACGTCGGAAAGCAGGAAGGCTGGGATGAGTGCAAGAATAATGCTGAGAACCGCAACGCCGTATCGGAGGACTGGGGCCCGAGCCGGAGCAATGCTGCGGTTGCGAAGTAGAAGGGGGAGCTTCGCTCGCATGAGTAGAATTTAATTCCTGGATTGGAACTGCGCGAGTTACGTGAGTGCATGAGGGGACGGGCCAAACGGCACCTGGCCGGGAGATTCGGGGCTTCCGGGCAACCTGTACGGGGGAAATAAGGAGTGGAATTTCTTTGCGTTCTTTGCGAACTTTGCGGCAAAAGTCTTTAAAATCTTAAACCGCAAAGGTCGCAAAGATTTCGCAAAGGACGCAAAGTAAAACTTATGAATATCGGCCTGCTGGGCGGGACTTTCGATCCGATTCATCACGGGCATACGGCGCTGGCGCGGGCGGCGAAGGAGCGCTTTGAGTTGGGGCGCATCCACTTTGTGCCGGCCAATGTGCCTCCGCACAAGCAGAGCCGGGCGGTGACTCCGTATTTCCATCGCTATGCCATGGTGGTGCTGGCCACGATGGGCGAGAAGGCATTTGTCCCGTCGGTATTGGAAGCGCCAGGAGTGGGCGCGGCTCCCGCCAAAGGCCGGGCGGGAAAGGAAGCCGTGCAAGGCGCGAATTACAGTATTGACACCGTGAAGCGTCTGAAGGAATCGCTAAAGAAAAGCGACCGGCTGTTTTTCCTGATTGGCATGGACGCCTTCTCAGAGATTGCACACTGGCACCAGGCTGAGGCATTGTTTCGCGAATGCGAGTTCATTGTGGCCAGCCGTCCCGGATATTCGCTGGCGGATGTGGCCAATGCTTTGCCGGAGAAAATCCGCCCTCCGCAGTCAGTCAGCCAGCCCTTCACCAAGCAGCCTGCGACGGGAGACCTGGTGCTGAACGGCGCCACCATACATTTGCTGGAGAATGTGCATCAGGCAGTCTCGGCGACCGCGATCCGGGAGGCGGTGGTGGCAAAGAAGCCGCTGCGCAAGTTTGTCGACGCAGCGGTCGAAGAGTACATCAAGAAGGAAGCGCTGTATCTTACTTAACTTCAGTTGTTAGTCTTCAGTTCTCAGTTCTCAGTCGGGACTAATCCTGCCAATCTTTGTCTCGGTATTCGCCGGGGACGTCATCTTCCGGTACTTCGTGAGTGTGGACTTCGCCTTCGTCTCCGGCGTCTTCCACTCCCTTTACGATATCGGCCTCGAACGAGTTTCCTTCCTCGAGGAGTTCGTCCACGCTTTCGGAGTTTGCGCCTTCGCGATTCGACAATCCCTGGAGGTCTCCCGACTGGCCGCCGGAGCGGGCTCTCTGGCTTTCGCGATTGAAAGCTGACGTATCTACGGTCAGGTCACTTGTCGCGGCGGATCGTCTCGGGGCGCGAGTTTTCTTCGGGGCCGTTTTCTTCTTTGTCGCGAGCTTTGGCTTGGCTGCTGGTCTCTTCTTTTTCTTGGCTGGTTTCTTCTTGAGGGTGGGGCTTTTCTTTGCTGGTTTTTTAGGCGCCAACTTCTTCGGCATTTTCTTCGCGAGTGCTTTCTTCTTTTTTGCCTTCTTTTTGGTGGCCATACGCGCAGTTTACCACCGGGCTGGCCCGGCGTGAATAAGGGGCGGGATATGCGGTCGGCTGGGCTTGTGATGGTACGCGCGAGATCCTTCGAGACTAAAGTCTCTCAGGATGCGCCAGTGGTAGAGAAATTGCGGGCATATATCGAGCGTTCTCATAGTTTGAACGTGGGCAGTAGAATGACTTGCGAGTCCTATGGACGTTCACCTGATCGACGGGACGTATGAACTGTTCCGCTACTTCTATGCCGTGCCGGCTGCGGCGGACGTGAACGGGCAGGAAGTCGGCGCGGTGCGTGGCGTCCTGGGTTCGGTCCTGTCCATGATTGAGCGTGGTGCGACCCACCTTGGAGTGGCCACCGATCATGTCGTAGAGTCGTTTCGCAACGAGTTGTATCACGGATACAAGACCAGCGAAGGTGTTGATCCGCAATTGCTCTCGCAGTTCCCGGTTCTCGAAGATGCGCTGACGGCCATGGGAGTGACGGTGTGGCCCATGGTCTACTTTGAGGCGGACGATGCGCTGGCTTCCGCTGCCGCCAAAGCGGCGCAGGATGACCGCGTGCAGCAGGTGCTCATTTGCACGCCGGACAAAGATCTCAGCCAGTCGGTGGTGGGCACGCGAGTGGTGCAACTGGACCGTCGGCGAGAGATTTTGCGCGATGAGCCCGGCGTCGTGGCCAAATTTGGCGTGAAGCCGCAATCAATTCCTGACTACCTGGCCGTGGTCGGTGACAGTGCCGATGGCTTTCCCGGATTGCCGGGATGGGGTGCAAAGGCGGCGGCGCTTACTCTGTCCCAGTATCCGCATCTGGAGGATATTCCGAAAGATTGGCGAGAGTGGAATCCCTCGATCCGCAAGGCCCGGCCGCTATCTGAATCACTATTCACGGCGTGGGATGATGCATTGTTGTTTCGCACCCTCGCGACGTTGCGGCTCGACGTGCCGGTCTTTGATACGGTCGAAGATCTGCGTTGGCAGGGGCCGGACTCGAGCTTCGAGGAATTTTGTGTCCGCTTGAAGTCTCCTGATCTTCTGCGTCGAGTCAAGTCGGTGAAATCCGCGGACTAGCAGGGTGCCAGAATTCGCAATTTTCGAATGGTCGGGCAGTTCCGAAAAATCCTGGAGAAGGTGTGGAAAGTCCCGTGGAAGAGCGGCGCTTCAAGCGCCGCGTCGTTGACTGAAACAGGCGTGGCTTCAGCCACCGTGGCGCCACAGGGCCTAAAGGCCGTTCGCACAGCGTCGAAAACGCGGCCCTGAAGGGCCGCTCTTCTACGGCGAAAGAAATGTTCGTGGAGCCGGACGGACTAACATTTGCCTCGGGGCATGTCCTGTCTTCATTTGTCTTCAACGGTTCAAACTGACCCGCTAGCCAATTTCGAGCCGCGTTGACTCGGCCCCGGTTGGTTACTACCATGGTCGCGCAGAGGTCTTTTCCCCCGGTGATTGGCCAGTTCATCTCGCACTACCTGATCATCGGGAAGCTCGGGAGCGGGGGCATGGGCGAGGTCTACCTGGCAGAGGACCAGCGGCTCAGCCGAAAGGTTGCGATCAAGTTCCTGCCCGCGGACGTCGCTACCGACGAGCGTGCGCGACAGCGTCTGCTGCGAGAGGCCCGGACCGCGGCCACTCTCGATCACCCGAATATATGCGCCATCTATGAAGTCGGGCAGGACGACAGCCACAGCTTCATCGTGTTGCAGTACATCGAAGGGGAGACGCTGGCCGCGAGACTAAAGCGCCAGCCGCCCGACTTGCGCGAGGCCCTCGCGATTGCGGCTCAGGTTGCCGATGCGCTGAGTGAAGCGCACGCGCGTGGCATCATTCATCGTGACATCAAACCGGAAAACATCATGCTGACGACCCGCGGACAGGTCAAGGTGCTCGACTTCGGTCTGGCCAAGACGATGCGCGATCCCGGCATCGTCGAAAGTGACGCGCAGACTGGAAGCATGTTGAGCATCCCGGGGGTGGTAATGGGCACCGTGCCCTACATGTCACCCGAGCAGGTGCGCGGCGAAGAATTGGATGGCCGCAGCGATATCTTCAGCTTCGGCACTGTGCTTTACGAAATGTTCAGCGGACGTCGGCCCTTCGAAGCAAGGAGTACGGCGGAAGTGATCTCGGCGATCCTGACTGTGGAACCCGCGCCGATCAGCCGTTCCGGCGCCATTCCGATCGGCGAGGGCGAGGACCGGCTGATCCGAAAATGCCTGGAGAAGGATGCGGGGCGGCGCTATCAAACGATGGCCGATTTGATCTCTGACCTGGCGCAAATCCGCCGCGACTACGAAAGCGGGCAGGTGAAACCCGCGAGCAGCCCGACGGCCGTGACACCTGTAAAGCCTGAGGCAGGAAGCGGCGGGCTTGTGCGGACATGGAGCCGAAGACAGAAGATCGGGCTCATCCTGACGGCCGTCGTTCTGGCAGTGGCAGGACTTGTGTACACACTGTCTTTTCGGCCACCACGTGCGGCCGTATCGGGAGCGAAATCCGCCAACGCCGCGGCGTACGATGCCTACATGCGCGGCAAAGTTGATGTCAGCAGTGAGAATCCAGAAGACAATGAAGCTGCCATCAAACTGTTCCAGCAGTCCGTAGCGGCTGACCCAAACTTCGCTGGCGCCTATGCCGAACTAGCCCGTGCGTACAGCATCAAGGCGCGTTTCTTCGCGCCCGTAGCAGAAAAGAAAAAGCTGAATGAGGAAGCCGAGGTGGATGTCGAGAAAGCTCTCGCACTCGATCCCAATCTGGCCGAGGGGTATTTTTCCAAAGGTCTGATCTTGTGGACCCCCTACAAACGTTTTCCTCACGAGCAAGCGGTGCAGGCGTACAAACGCGCGCTGGAATTAAATCCCAATCTCGATGAAGCCCATCACCAGCTGGGATTTGTCTACCTCCACATTGGTCTGCTCGACAAGGGATGGCAGGAGATTGAAAAAGCATTGGCCATCAATCCGGGGAACAGCCTGGCGCGCTACCGCCTGGGCGTCATCGATATGTGCCGGGGCAAGTACGAAGAAGCTTTTCAGATCTTCAACAGCACTCCGCTCGAGAAGAGCCCTTCGCTCCTAGCATTTTATACATCCACGGCTTTATTCCGGCTGGGACGAAACGATGAAGCTTCCACAGTGATTGAGCAATTCCTCAAGAGCTATCCCAATGACGAGGGCGGGCTGGTAACCAGCGTGAAAGCCATGATGCTGGCAAAAGCCGGCAAGGAACGAGAAGCAGAAGACGCGATCCAGCACGCCATTGAAATCGGCCGCGGTTACGCTCACTTTCATCACACCTCGTACAGCATCGCGTCTGCATACGCGCTCATGAATCGCCCAGAGGAAGCTCTCAAATGGTTGGAAGTAACAGCGGATGAGGGCTTCCCTTGCTATCCGCTTTTTGAGGGTGACACTAACCTGGACAGCCTGAGAAAGAACCCAGGATTTATTTCGTTCATGGAGAAGCAGAAGCAGCAGTGGGAGCACTACAATGCGACATTGTGACTGCCGGCGAACGCGAAGGCCGCAGGCGTAGCGTTGACTCGCAGGGTGAGTGACGGAGAAGAAGCGCGCCTACATCGGAAAAGGGGACCTCCTGAAAGCATCTCAAATTCCTACCTTGACTGCAGCCGTCTTGCTGGCTGGTTTCGCTCTGATTGCCGGATCTTCCGCCGATGCTCCCGTCAAGGCTGGTGACGTAAATGAAGCGAGAGTCCTGGCGGAGGCCTCGCACGGTACGAACTGGATGGTGGATGGCGGCGATTTTGGCGAGAAGCATTTCAGCGCCCTGAAGGAAATTACCGACAAGAACGTCAACAACCTCGGGCTGGCATGGTGGCTGGACATTGACAGTCCGATGGGCATGGCGTCAGAGCCGATCGTGGTGGACGGCACGAATCTACGTCACCGATTCGCTTTCGCGCGTGTACGCGGTTGACGCCCTGTCGGGGCATCTGTTGTGGCGGTTCGATCCCAAGATATCGCTCGGCATGAGCACCCAGAATTCCTATTCGGCGCGAGTCAATCGAGGCGCCGCGGTTTGGAATGGGAAGGTGTACGTGGGCACGGGAGATTGCCGTCTGTTTGCGATCGATGCCGCCTCGGGAATAACAGGTGTGGGCGTCGCAGATCTGCGATCCGGCAGTTACCGGAACCACCGGAGCTCCGCACGTCGCACGGGGAAAAGTATTTATTGGTTACAACGGATCGGACGACGACATTCGCGGATCTCTGGTCGCTTTCGACGCAGAGACCGGGAAAGAAGCCTGGCGATTTTGGACGGTTCCGGGCGATCCCGCGAAAGGGTTTGAATCGAAGGCCCTGGAAATGGCGGCCAAGACCTGGACCGGCAAGCAGTGGTGGAGGTTCGGCGGTGGAGATGTCTGGGACCCGATCACATACGATCCCGTGACCGGCCTTCTACTTTTTGGCACCTCGAGAGCCGGAGTCGGCGAAGGTACCGACTCTCGCGACGACACTCCGGGCGGCGACAAACTGTTTGCGGGATGCATCGTCGCAGTCAATCCCGACAACGGAGAATATGTCTGGCACTTCCAGACCAGCGCGCCGCGTTTCGACACCGAGAACTTCCACATTATTGTTGCTGACCTCGAGATCAACGGACAAAAGCGGCACGTCGCCATGACCGCTCCGAAAAATGGTTTCTTCTATGTGCTGGATGCGAAGACCGGGGAGTTCATTGCGGGGAATCCGCTGGTGAAGGTGCCTTGGGCTGAGGCGCTCGATCCCAGGACGGGGCGGCCCTTGAAAATGGCCGGCGCGAAGATAGGTTGGACAGTCCACAACTGGTGGCACATGAGCTATAGCCCGGCGACAGGCCTGGTGTATGTTCCGACGACCGATCGTCGCAGTGCCCTGCGAGCGCCTGCTGATGCCGAGGATGAGGCTCCGGGCGAGGGCGCGCTGGGCATCTGCCTTCGACGGAAGGCTTGTAGCCTGGGACCCGGTCAGCGAGTCGGTGCGTTGGTCGGTGGAGCAGCCGCATTGCGGTCAACAGCAGCACGCTTTCCACCGCCGGCAATTTGGTCTTTCAAGGCGAAGGCACCGGCGAATTCAGCGCATACGCGGCCGATAGCGGAAAGAAACTCTGGTCGCTCAAGACAGGTTCGGCGATTGATGCCACGCCGGTAAGCTTTAGTGCAGGCGGACAGCAGTACGTAGTGGTTCCGGTGGGATGGGGTTCGGCTTCGCGAATTTTCGGTCCCGGCCAGCCTGATGGCGACTCCCCAGTCGAAGCGGGGGCCGTCGAGACTGCTGGCTTTTAAGTTGGGAGGAACGACTCCATTTCCATATCCGCTGAACCTGGTGCCGCTCGTTCCAAAACCGCCGGAGCAAACTTTCGGCAAGGAAATCATCGAACGGGGAAAAGTTCTCTACGAAACCCACTTATGCAGCGGATGCCATTCTCCCGGGCTCGATGGAAGTGGAGCGTGGACGGAGAATGGAGCCATTCCTGACCTGCGATATGCTCCGCCGCGTGTCCACAAAGAATGGCACGCGATTGTGCTGGCCGGCACTCACCGGGACGCGGGAATGCTCGGCTTCGGCGTTGACATGCAATTTCCTAACATCAAGAAGCTGACGTGTAGAAGAAGACGACGCCATTCATGCATACGTGATCGATGGAGCCTGGAAAGCCTATAACGCGCAGGAAAAAGCGTCAGGCGACAAAAAGTAAACTGTCTACAGCGGCACAAAATGGGTGCCCCACTCTTGCGCGTTCTGTGCGCAAGGGTGGGAGGCACGGGTGCGACCAGCGAGACAGCAGATTCCTCGCGCGCACGCACCGCGCTTCGGAATGACAATTCTCTGAGTTTTACTTTCCACTAGTGCGGAAATTCTGGCCCTCTTGCAAAAGACCCGCTAACCATTGCCATACCTGCATAGTCCAAGGTTCCTAACAGAGACTGGAGAGGTGGCGGATGAGTACGGATTCTGTGCCTGGGCCATTGGGGGAGAGAAATGCCTTATTAGCAATCGGCGTTGGCGGCGTGATTGCCGGGACTGTGGACCTTTTGCAAGCGTGCATCCTTTTTGGATGGGACATTCCGCTCGCGATTGCTGCCGGCCTGCTGGGGAAGCAGGCTTTCAATGGTGGCGCAGGCACCTATATTCTTGGTGTCTTTCTGCACTTCTTTATCGCGCTCTCGGCAGCGACTGTGTACTACGCCGCCAGTCGCAAATTGGTTTTTCTGAGGGAGCATCCGCTGGTGTGCGGTTTGTTCTTTGGCGGGGCGGTGGAACAGGTAATGAACCTTGTTGTGTTGCCGCTCTCGGCGCTTCACGCGCGGGGACCTTACACGCTGCACGATCTGATACTAGGGCTGGTTGTGCACATGGTCGTGATCGGGTTGCCGATTTCTTTCAGTGTTCGGCGGTTCGCCAGCTAAGCGTGTGATCGCATCGCTGCACGCCGCTTCTCTACGCGTCCGTGTCTCCCACCCTTGCGCACAAAACGCGCAAGAGTGGGGCACCCTCTTTCCGTGTAGCTGTCGGGCTTTTGTCTCTTAAGCCAAGTTGGCGTGAATGCCAAGGCCTTCGGCGGCCTTCCTGAGGCGCTTGTCTCTTGTCCACAGAAGCGTGGGGGAGTTGATTAAGACGGAGGCGATCAGATGTGCGTCGGTCAGGCCGATGCCGAGGCTGTACAAACGACGGGCCTCGATGGTTAACCGCACCTCGCTTATTTGTGCCACTCTTACCTGCGGCAAGAGATCCAGCAGCGCAAGCGTCCTGGTGCGCTCCCGCAGCGATCCGAGGGCAAGTTCCGCAATGATGAACGGATGGATCACGATCTGCCCCTGGTCAAGATGCTGACGCATTTCGGTTTCCCGAACGGAGATGGTCAATCCAGACGGACGTGTCGGCGAGAATCAATTCGAACGCACCCTGGTTTTGCCCAATCTGCGGCGTGGAATGTTTTTCAATGCTGGCATGGTGCCTCCGAGGGACGCCAATCTTCGAGCGCTTTCCCGCTCGATGAGGGCCTTGAGAGCTTCACGAATCAATGCCGTTTTCTCCGCGACCCCGGTGAACTCCTGGGCGATGCGAACGAGATCGTCATCCAGTGCTAGGGTTGTTCTCATAGGCATGTATTATAGCATCAAGTGATGTCGTATATGGTGCTTATCCCGTTGATCGACCCACCCTCCTCCGGCGTCATCCTGAGGGACTTCAGTCCCGAAGGATCTCGCGCGTACTGCCGCGCGGCTGCCGCGAACCTGGATATGCGCACCGCGCCAGATCCTTCGCAAGCTCAGGATGACCCCCATCATGAGGGGTGCCCGGCATCCGGCCTATCCCCCTCAGCCACTTAGCGCCCTACAATATCCGCACCTCCTCATTCGTCTACAACCGTAGATGAGAGGACGCGGCGAGCCTGGAGCGGATGGCACTCGAACCGGACCAGCGAATCTCCGAAGTGGTCAAGCGGGAGCAGTCCCGGCTGCGCAACTTTATTCGCCGGCGCGTGGCTGATCCGCTCGACGCCGAGGACATTCTGCAGGACGTCTTCTACGAACTGGTGGAAGCGAACCGCCTGCTGATGCCGATCGAACACGTCACCGGCTGGCTGTTTCGGGTCGCGCGGAATCGCATCGTTGATCTCTTCCGCAAAAAGAAGCCGGAGAGCTTCAGCGATAGCGCTGTCGCGTCGTAACGACGACGCTGACGATGAATTGCCGGCATTCGAAGATCTGCTGCCTTCGCCCGATGCCGGGCCCGAGGCGCTTTATGCCCGCGGCGTGCTTCTGCACGAACTCGAATTGGCCCTCGACGAACTGCCGGAAGAGCAGCGCAAGGTATTTGTGGCGCACGAACTGGAAGGGCGCAGCTTCAAAGAGATCGCCGCCGAGACCGGCGTGAGCGTGAATACGCTGCTCTCGCGCAAACGCTATGCGGTGCTGCATCTGCGCGAGCGTTTGCAGAGCATTTACGACGAATTTACGAAAGGATAGGAACTGAACATGAGATGGAAATGGGTTTTCCTTGCTCCGCTGGCGATTGTGGGGATTCTGTTATTTATCGCGATCGGCGGCGAGTTAGTCATGCGCCTGTGGAATTGGCTGCTGCCGCCGCTCTTTGGCTGGCACCAGATTAGCTTCTGGCAAGCCATCGGACTTCTGGCGCTGTGCCGGATACTTTTCGGCGGATTTGGGCGCCACGGTTCCGGGCACTCCAATTTCCGCCGTCGCATGGCCGAGCGCCGGGAGCGCATGACTCCTGAAGAACGGGAACGATTCAGGGCAGGGCCTGCGCGGAGCTTGCGGCTTTGGCCCTTCGACCAGCGAGAGCAAGGGGCAGTGAATGATCAAAGTCAAAGGCGGCGGACAAGAGTGTCCGCCCCACACTTAATTAGGTGCTGGGTCAGCTCATTTGTACCCGCTCATTTAGAAATCCTGCCGAACTTCGGAACCAATCTGAGATCGAAACGTCTAAGGACGATGTGGGCACCCCATCGTTGACAGGAATCCGCCTTTTGAATAGGGTTGGAAACCCATGAACCGAAGCCAGCAACCGGCATTAACACTCTTTGCCATCGGCATGATCGGGCTCGGCATACTCGCTCTGATCTATGGCGACTTTGCGTTGGTGTGGCAGCCCGTTGCCCCATGGATTCCCGGGCGCACGCTACTCGCCTATCTCTCGGGCGTCATCATGCTGTTCGGCGGTGTTGGATTGCTCTTCAGCGCCACGTCGGCATGGTCGGTTCGCATCCTCTTTCCATATCTTATTGTCTGGCTTCTCCTGAAGGCGCCCGCTTTGTTTGTGGCGCCGGGGATGGAAGCGGTCTGGCTCGGCTTTGGCGAGATTGCTGTGCTCATGACTGGAGGCTGGGTCCTGTTTGCCCGGCTGGCCGAACTGCGACCGGGATCGCCACTGTCATTCGCCACAGGCGAAAATGGCGTCCGCCTGGCACGGATACTCTTCGCGGTTTCTGTGATACCGATCGGGCTTTCACATCTTATATATGTGAAGGAAACGGCTGGGTTCGTACCGGCGTGGCTTCACTATCGCGAGGGTTGGGCCTACCTGACCGGCGCCGGACAGATCGCCTGCGGTCTCGGCGTGCTCTTCTCGATTCTTCCGGGTGTGGCGGCCAGGGCGGAAGCGGGCATGATAACCCTGTTTACGCTTCTGGTGTGGGCTCCTGCGATTTTCGCCGCGCCGACAACACGGCTGCCGTGGACGGCGTTTTTTATCTCATGGGCGATCGGGTCGGCCGCATGGGTAGTGGCCCAAAATATCGCACCGAAGCAACTGCCCGCGCGGATGCGTGACTCCCAAACTATTGCAGCTCGTTCTTGACTTTTTGTTTCTGGGTGATGCGGCCCAGGACGAACTCCTGTACCAGACTGCTGAGCATGCGCTCACCGGTGGAGATAAAGAAATTCTGGAACACTAGCCCTGCGCCTCGGTCCGATGCCGGATAGTAGAGGTTGGAGAGAGCAGACGAGCCGAGATCACCGCCTATGCTCGAGTAGTTAGGTTGCAACTTTCCATTGTCTCCCCGACCAATCAACGGGCTCGAAAGGGCGTGGAGAATGCGAGACTTGTTGGTCCCGGTCCCTTGATAGAAGTAGCGGGGGTCCTGGTGCAGCAGCGAGGGCAGGATGGCGCCCCCGATCATGATGTCGGAAAGTCCGTCGGCGGCGGCCGCGCCGAAGCGCTCGCCGTAACCCTTCCAACCCTGAACGTAGCCAGGCGTGCCTCCCGCCTGGTTGATGGCGGCCAGCGTGCCTACCCCGATAATGGTGAAGGCGTCGGTGGAGGTCTTCAGTGCGAGGTGGAACTTGAGCTTGGTGGTAAGCGGCGCAGGGTTGGCGTTATAGACGACGTAGAAATTGGGGATGACACCAAAGACGCGCTGCGTCTCCTCTATCTTGACCTGCTCGACGGCGACTTCCTCCGGCGTATAAACCACGCTTACTGTAGTGTTCACCTGCGCGACCTGGAGCTGCGTGCCGCTGAGGATCAGGTACTGGCCCGGATTAAGCACAACGTCGGTCGAGGCCCAGTCGGCGAAGTCCGGGGCGGTGATGGTGACGCGATAAGTTCCAGGACCGAGTTGATTGAACTCAAAGAATCCGGTGTCATTCGACAGGAACTTCTGGGGATCTTTGAGGCCGGGACCTTGCAGGACGACTGCCGCGCCGGCAAGGAAGTCGCCGTTCGTATCGGTCACGGTGCCGGTAATATGTCCGCTATCGGGCGGCGGCGCGTTCGTGTCCTGTGCCGCCAAAGGCACGGCCATGGCCACGACCGCCACTATCAGCAGCCAAATCCACAAGGTCTTCAAAGCAAGGTCTCCCCATGTACCAGCGTGGGTATAACCTACGTACCAGTCCCCGCCCCCGCAACTTCCGGAAGTTCAGTGCTGAATTGGGAATTTGGCTTTGCTAAGGAGTGGTCGCCAGGGTGGACAACGCGGCAATCCCGGCCGAAGTGACTGATTTGATTGGTGGCGGCGCGTGGACTCGAACCACGGACCTACGGATTATGAGACCGTCGCTCTAGCCACCTGAGCTACGCCGCCACATTAGAAACAAACGACCCCTACCAGGCTGCTGAAGACTTGCTGCAAACTATCGTTTCACAACGGCTGAACTGGCCTTGGTTCGCAGGCAGCACGGCTCGGGGAGAAGAACGACAGGCACTATTCTAGCAAAGCCCGAGCGCTGAAACGGACCCAGTGCCTAGCGGCGCTCTGGTCTTAATCCCGGTGTGCGGGCTTAAGTGGCTCCCCCGTATCGCGATCAACCACGTATCGTCTCGCCTTTCGATTGCACGGAACTCCCATCAAATGGCACGAAAGGGCCATTTCTCTTGGTCCTCGGCGAGCATAGGCTGAACTCTGGAGGGTGCTGCAAATGCAACGAGACTTGGTGCGCGATGGACTTCGGTTCAAACTCGCCGAGCGATATCGCGAAGATCCAACCGGCTTTTTGAGCCTGTCAAAAGAAGCCATTGATTCTGCATTGGGCCGCGAGATTGTTGCGGAGTTGCGGAACGAGGGCCACATTGAGGAAGAGGTGCGCGGCACGATCCGGCTTACCGCGCGCGGGTTCAGGGCGTTTCAAAGCGATCCGACACCCTATTCTTATCGGAACGGCACATCACCTGTGCAGTGAACCGCGTCCCGATCATTCGGGAGGTGAACCAATATGACTTCTTCGCATAGCTCGAATGATTTCCTGAAATCCGAGCTGGATGATCAGCAGTTCTGGAAAGCATCCATCGGATTGGATCTGGCTGATCGAACCGTGCTGGAGGCAGAGGTGTTGATTTGGCGCATCGTCCAGCAAAAGTTGGTGTTGATCCAGCAATGTGCGAGATCTTGAGATCGATGTAGCCATCGTTCTCACGAGCCACCACTTCCCCACAGAAGCCGCCTCCACTCGCGGTCCTTCCAAAGCAGCACTCAGACCCATCTGACATTCAATGAACCTTTGTCACTTTGATAATCCTGTTCGTTTACGTAGATTGAGAAAATGCCTCTGAACTGCCTGCTGCTGACCAGCGATGCGACGCTACTGGAAGTCTTCCGGGCTGGTTTCAGCGGAACGAGTGTCGAACTCGAAATGCGCCGGGATGCGCCAAGTGCCATCGAACTCTCAACTCGGCGGCATCTCGATGGCTTCGTCATCGACTGCGACGATGTTGCGGGAGGCGCAAATGTGCTCGCCGAGATACGCAGCGGTCGCTCGAACAAGGCATCGGTCGTCGTTGCTGTAGTCAACGGCACAACCAGTGTGAGTATGGCGGTTGATGCAGGGGCCCATTTCGTGCTCGGAAAGCCGGTACAGGATGCGCAACTGCGAAGCCTTCTCGACGCAGCGATTCCGAGGATGGCACGCGAGCACCGCAGATATTTCCGTCACAAGGTTGACCTGCCCGTCGAGCTTTCGGGCCACACGGGAGAGACATTCGCTGGGAAGATCATCAATGTGAGCGAGGACGGGCTTGCTCTTACTCGTTTTGGACCGGCCGCAGCCGAAGGGGTGGTGACTGTGCAGTTCGCGCTTCCCAGCTCGGAACCACAACCGTTTCGAGCGAAAGCGGAGGTAGTCTGGAACGACGCTTCGGCCATGGGCCTGCGTTTCCTGCGTATAGAACCTGGTTTGCGTCCATCTTTCACGGCCTGGCTGGATTCGCTGGAAGCGCAGCTGCAATTCCGAGAGTCGCAATCCGGATAGTCAAAGACTCCCGATTTTTGCAATCACGCCGTGCTCGCTCCTACGATGTTGGTGCCGGGAACCCTTAACGGATCGTCATCCGAGAACAGGCTGTCGATAGTGATCGAATCGTGTGAAACACTGTGTCGCTCTGTTGTTAATTAACATGGCGATTCGTAGAACGGAATCCTGTAAACGACGGAGTCATATTTTGGATTCGTGCGGTTGCCTATGATCTCGCCGTGAAGATTCTCAGCGATTCGCCTGCTGGCGGTGTTTTGTACGGCCACCGGATAGATGAAACTTCCTTTGCCGAGAGTAGCGTGTCCCCACTCAACCAGTGCAGCTACGACCTCCCGGCCGAAACCCTGCCCATGCGCGCTTTCCTTGAGCCAAAGGCCGAGTTCGGGCGAAACAGAATCCGCGTCTTCCAATGAGGCCATGCCAAGGCATTCCCGGTTGTCGAACCGGCGGATGACGAAAGAGAATTTGTTCGGTTCTGGAGCCTGCACTCTCATCTCGCATCGCGTCACGTACTCGCTCCACGATGGCGGCTCCCATGGCATGAATCTAGCGATGGCGGGCGTGATGCATCCAAAAACCTCCGGTGCATCCATCATCTGGAACTGGCTGAGCTGCAATCTTGGGGACTGGAGGACAATCATGGTGTCAGCCTATCAATGACGGATAGTACGTGAATTGAGAGCTGCCGAGAACAGGCGATTGCACTCACTACCTTGGAGGCGGATTGGGAAGGCGTTGTTGTAATAGCGATATTTCGATAATCAACAAACTTGCGAAGTTCATAGCCGCGTCGCGGCTGACTAATGGCCGGCGTCCATGCCAGCGGGCTTGAAGTCGAACTTTTCCTTCCCTCCTAAATGCCGCAAACTCCACGGCTTTCCGCCTACTTTGCAGAATCCACTTGCCAGCGACCCGGCTCGCGTGTGGGCGCAAATGTCATTGACCCCTGGCGGGCTACTGCTCCCACAATGAGTGTAATGCCGATGTTACGGCAACTGCGGGAGAGGCCGCGTCGCCGAGTGATGAAGAAAAAGCCTTAAGGTTGAAGCCGAGAAAGTCTCCATACATAGCTCGTCTCCTGTCGAATCAAGAAGCTATGTGATTCGTCGACGTTTCTCATCAGCCCGTCACTGGGCCTGTAAACGAAAAACTCACTTGGATAGTGCTGCTTGAGGCTTTGATCTTTGATAGTTATGATCGGCCCCTCGCGGAGAAAGCATGCCAGTGAGAACATTTGATCCGAGTGGACGGATGACAAGTCAATGGCTAATGGCACGTTTGGATTCTCCTCGAGGAAAACCGCGGCTTTTGCCAGATCAGGAGGGCGTGAGGTCCACCAGGTCGTTCTGGTAAGGAATTGCAATTGGGAATACGAACCGCAGAAAAGGATGAGGAGCAAGGCCCCGCGGCCAGCCCACAGATTGAGCTTGTTTTGGGCCGAGAGTGCACTAGCGATAGAGAACGCGAGAATCAAATCAAGGGTCATCCACGTGGGGGCGTCGTAGCGGGGCAACAGTGCTCGGCGGCCCCCTGCAACAATGTCCGCGAGGATGAGCGGCAGCATGGTGGATACGCCGAGGAGAAGAAGCAGTGTTCGCACTTCCGATGTCGCCCTTCGCATAAACAGCCATACGCAAGAGGCAATCAGGAGGACCGTGGCCACAATGGGCACAATCAAGTGCCCTCGAAAGTAGGGAAGGTGTTCATAGCTTGGCAAGTTCACATCTAACACCGTGCGGCTGAAGTTTAGGAGAAAGGTTTCGGCGTAGAGCGAAGGCGCCATTGGCTTCTCTATGCCGCCGTAGTCGTTTAGCTCAGACGGTCGTGTTGCAATCATGACCAGCCACGGAGCGAACAACAGAAGTGAAAGGGCTGCTGCCGAGCCGAAGGCGATCAAGGCTTTCCTGTTTCCGCGAAGGTGGATAGCCATGAATGCAGCATGTGCTGCGACGATCCAGATCGACAGCACGTGTGTCCACAGCATCGCGCAAGTGAGTAGAAAATATAGAATCCAGGACCTTAATCGAGGTCGCCGTGCTGCGCAAATCAAGGACGCCGAGGAGAGCAGCGTCAGGAGAATCCACATGCTGTATTCCCGAGCCTGTTGAGCATAGATCAGCTGAAAAGGGGACAGAGCATAAAGCCAAACCGAAATTGCGGCTATGGTATGCGACTGGAACAATTCCAGCGCGAACCAGTAGAGAGCCGGAACAGCAGCGAGACTAAACACGGCGGAGAGAAGCCTAAGTTTCCCGGGTTCAAGCCCGAGCAACCTACTCCACAAATTCAAAAGAAGGTAATACGGCGGAGTATGGTGGGGATCGGTTGCCACAAGATTAGCTACCGTCCTGCGGAGCGTTGTAGTCTTCGCAAGCTTGATCAGTGAGGCGACCTGCTTGATGTTTCCGATGTCGCCAGACATCAATTCGTTCGCAATTTGTCCGTCAATATCATCCGTAATGTGCTCGGAGGTGGCGACCTCATCCACCCAATACAGCTTTTGCTCAAGTCGAACAAACCGCAGGCAGCAGAACACCACAGCTAACACGAAAAAAAGAAGTGCTATTGGGAACCTTGTGGACACTAGCAAAGAAATACCATTCATTGCTGCGCAAACCTAGTGGCTGCCCAAGAACCTCTTCCATAAAGCCTTTCCGAGAGCGCTTCTCGGTTGACGAAACCAGGCGATTACACTCATTGACCTCGTCGCGGTGATTTTGAGTGGCGATGTTACGCCAATTACGTTCAGAAACCGGAACACTGAGATGTCTGCAGACAATCTATTGCAGCTTTTCCTTCATTAAAGCGTCAGGATTTCTACCCATCTCTTTCAGCTTCTGTCTGGCCCAAGTGTTGTGCGGGTTTGCTTGCAGAGAGAGGCTGTAATACCGAATTGCCTGTTGAGCGTTGCCGCGCTTAGCATACGCTCGGGCCAAGGCGTCCAATTGATTCCACGGAGGTGGATGGAACTTCGGATCGTGCAGTAGCACCGTGGATGCCACGATTAAACTCGTAACCCCTGTCGGAATAGCGAGCCTGATGGTCACGATCAGGTCAATGAGTGTAATGGCGATGTTTACGCCAACAATCCAGATCACGCCGTTTGCGACGAAGCTACCAAGCAAAATCTGCGGCAATGCCGGCGAGGGATTCAGCAAGCAACCGAACGACAATTGCTGGCCTGCTACTTCTGCCAGTGTCCGACTGGGGTAGGAGCTTCCTAGCATTTTAGGTTGCTTCCTATGGGAAATTGGCTCGCCTCTTACCGGAAAGAATGGCTGCGACCCGATGTTGTCGCTGGCTTGACCACTGCTGCGGTGGTCATTCCCAAAGCAATGGCCTATGCAACGATCGCAGGCCTGCCGGTGCAGGTGGGACTGTACACGGCCTTTCTGCCGATGGTCATCTATGCCGTGCTAGGTACTTCGCGTGTACTCAGCGTAAGCACAACCACTACGATCGCGATATTGGCTGCCGCCGAGCTGGGCAAAGTGGTCCCGGGAGGAGATCCAGCGTCGCTGTTGACTGCCTCCGCCATGCTGACGCTGTTAGTGGGATTAATGCTCGTCGTCGCTTCGCTCCTGCGACTGGGCTTCGTTGCCAATTTCATCTCCGAACCGGTTTTGATTGGCTTCAAAGCTGGCGTTGGCGTTGTCATCGTCCTGGATCAGGTCCCCAAAATTCTCGGCATTCATTTTGCAAAAGGTTCGTTCGTCCAGAACCTGCTTGCAACGGTCCACGGCCTTCCCGGGACATCGCTAACAACACTGGCGGTCGGACTCTCCATTATCGCTCTGTTGGTCGCCATCGAACGACTCATGCCCCATGCTCCAGCTCCGCTCCTTGCGGTGGCTGCAGGCATTACCGGCGCTTACCTGCTGAACTTGCATGCACACGGAGTTGAGTTGGTCGGCCACATTCCGCCGGGCCTGCCGTCGTTGACCATTCCTGCGTTCTCCCTCGCGACACAACTCTGGTCCGGCGCCTTGGGTATTGCTCTAATGAGCTTTACGGAGACGATCGCGGCCGGGCATGCTTTTGCACGTAACGATGAACCTTGGCCGCAAGCTAACAGGGAGTTGCTGGCTACCGGCCTGGCAAATGCCGGCGGCGCGCTTCTCGGCGCAATGCCCGGTGGCGGCGGTACCAGCCAGACGGCGGTGAATCGTCTGGCCGGAGCTCGCACCCAGCTGGCAGAGATCGTGACGGCGGCTATCACGCTGCTGACAATGATTCTGCTGGCGCCACTCATTGCCCTGATGCCGCAAGCCACTCTTGCGGCTGTGGTCATTGTCTATTCGGTCGGACTGATACGACCGGTAGAGTTCCGTGAGATTCTCCGTGTACGTCGAACAGAGTTCAGGTGGGCTCTGATTGCATTTGCCGGTGTGGTCCTCGTGGGAACACTGAAGGGTATTGTCGTGGCCATCATTGTCTCCCTCGTGGCGCTTGCTTACCAAGTAGCTGATCCGCCGGTGTACGTCCTCGGACGAAAGCCGGGCACGAATGTATTCCGTCCCCGATCAGAGGAACACCCCGAGGATGAGACGTTTGTCGGCTTGTTGCTGCTGAGATTGGAGGGCCGGGTTTTCTTCGCTAATGCTCAGCAAATCGCGCGGAAGATAAAACTCTTGATTGAAGAAGCGCGGCCGGCGGTCATCGCCTGTGATCTCAGTGCTGTTTTCGATCTCGAGTACACAGCCCTGAAGATGTTGACCGAAGCTGAGAAGCGACAGCGTGAGCGTGGCGGCAGACTGTGGCTGGTTGGGATGAACCCAGGCGTGCTTGGCGTGATACAGAGATCGCAGCTGGGTGAAGCGCTGGGACGCGACGCGATGCACTTCAATCTAGAGATTGCGGTTACCAAGTACTTGGGTACTGCGCGCCTAGATGCAGCCGCAAGCTGATCCTTAACGATAACGATCGTTTCATTCTAGCCAAGCAGATGACGCCCAACCATGCCAATGTCGAACGAACCTACTCAATCGTCTCAACGCGTGTTGGACCCTGCGAATCGTGTGTCCGAGGTTATTTTCGGGCTGATCATGGTCCTCACGTTCACCGGTTCGCTCAGTATCGCGGAGGCCGGCCGCGACGACATCCGCACGATGCTTATCGGCGCGCTTGGCTGTAACGTGGCCTGGGGCATCATCGACGCGGTGTTGTATCTCATGGGCCGAGTAGCCGAGAAGGGCCGAAACCTTTTGGTCTTCCAGGCAGTGCGCGGGGCCAACGATCCGCAAGAGGCACAGCGTCTCGTCGCGGACGCGTTACCGCCGGTGGTCGCGTCCATCCTGAAGCCAACGGAACTTGAAGCAATACAACTGCGGTTGAAACAATTGCCCGATCCGCCCCTGCACGCCCGCTTGAAAAAAAACGACTGGCTGGGCGGGATTGGCGTTTTCTCGCTGGTGGTCTTGTCCACGTTCCCGGTGGTGATTCCGTTCATTCTCATGCAGAACGCAGTAGCGGCGCTGCGTCTCTCGAATGCCATCGCCATCGCGATGCTGTTCGTGGGCGGCTATGCCTACGGCCGGTTCGTTGGACGTCGCCCATGGGTATTGGGGATTGCCATGGTACTCCTCGGTATTTCGCTCGTAGGCCTAACCAAAGCGCTGGGTGGATGAGAACAATGCGATTTTTCGCCTTCATAGCGATTGTTGTTGTTCTCGCGGGCGGCGATGCGCTGGCCCAGACGGAGAACCCGCCCGTCTCTCCTACGACGAACGAGGTGCCAGCCCCCACGAAAGAAGCTGATGGGAAAACATGGTCTGCCTATGCTTCCGTCTACACCTACATCGTGCCGGACAGTCAGAACTTCGTGCAGCCGACGATCATGGGGGATCGCGGCTGGCTGCACCTTGAAGCACGCTACAACTACGAGAGCCTTCGGACGGGTTCGGTCTGGCTTGGGTACAACTTCAGCGTGGGCGACAAACTGGCTCTGGAGTTCACACCCATGATCGGTGGCGTGGTGGGCGATACCGCCGGGGTTGCCCCCGGCTACAGAGCCTTACTCAGCTACTGGAAGCTCAAACTCGCAACCGAAGGAGAATACGTTTTCGACACCCGCGATTCGGCAGCGAGCTTTTTCTACAACTGGTCGGAGCTGAGCATCTCTCCGGTAGATTGGTTTCGCGTGGGCCCGGCCATTCAGCGGACCAAGCTCTACCAGTCGGGGTTCGACGTGCAGCGCGGCTTTCTAGTGGGTTTTGCCTATAAGAGTGTGGACTTCACTACCTACGTCTTCAATCCGGACGCGAGTCGGCCCACGGTGGTTCTTGCAGTTGGTGTCAGCTTTTAGAAACCGACACTGTGCGCGTTGCTGTCAATTTTGTGGACCGGTCAAGGATACGAGCCGCGCGCGCCATTTCCACGTTCACGATAAACAATTGTGAACAGGCGTTAAGACTCATCATCGGCGGCCCTAATCCCGGTTCCCGGGTCAATGAGTGTAATGGCGATTTATCAGCAGTCGACTGGCACATTCAAAAACAACTCAGTCGAAGCGATAGCCAAATTAGCTGACCCTCATCAGTCGATAGCAAACACTGCGTAAACTGTCGTCTTCTCATCGATCTTCTCAGGGAGAAGCTTGATAATCTTTGGAGGAAGAGGCGTTACGATCACCCCCGAAACGGATGCCGTGCTGGTGTTGAGGCCGCTAAAGAAGGGCCAGTTGGAAGGCCGGATTGGTGCCGAGTTACTGGCGTAAACCAGTGCCCCGAGTTTGGTTCCCAATCCTACAGCCATGGAATCGGCCACAGTGCGCGCCTTCCCTAATGCGTTCTTGCTGGCCTCGGCTTGAAGCCTGGTTCGATCCACGACATCCCACGTCACGTCGCTTAGTTCGGTTGCTCCTGCCTGCATGGCGATTGCAACAACGCCTTCAGCATCTTTGACAGGAACGGTAACCTTCCAGCGCAGCTCGGCCTCGAAAACCCTGTTAGCCTTCCAATCGGCGGGCCAGTTTGGCTCCGCCTCGACGTGGGTGAGCGAAGTCTTGTCAGTGCGGATCATTTCTTTCTGTACACCCGCCCGAAATAGCGCGGAGACTACCTTGTCCGAGACTATTGCGGTTTCTTCGTAGAGGGCGACCTTTGTTTTGCTCCATTCGTGGTAACCCAGCGTGAGAACAGCGATCTCAGGCTCTGCCTTGGCTTCGCCCTCGGAGGTCACGTAGATGGTCTTATTGTCGCGGCTAACCTGTATCGTCTGCGCCGATGCGGCCAGACCAAGCGTCACAAGGCTTGACATTAGAACGAGCGCGAAGCGTGCCATTGAATCCCTTTCAATTTGAATGTGCAAAACTGTCGAACTGAGGCAAATTAAAACGAATCTCTCACATAGCCGATCAGCGTTTTTGTGTGGGAATGGTAATCACGGTGATCAGCCCAAATTCCTTGACCTCGCGGTTTTCTCCGGGTGAAAGCCGAGACGCCAGCGCCGGCTCCTTCCAGGCCACGGAAACCACACGCAACGGATCACCAGGTGGCACTCCGATCATTCGCGCCGCATCCGTGACCTCCTCGATCGCATCGGCGGGACGAAAAGCTTGCGGAGCTGTCGAAGGTATGACGACACGGTGGCCGCCGAGCCATTCCTCAGGGCCTTCTTCAAAGGCGATGTCCAAGGCCCTATCGTTTCGCGAGAGGTAGTATCTGAGCACATCGCGAGTCATGTCGTCTGCAAACAGTGGCGCACCAGGCGGAGCTACCCGGCCGATATAGCTGATGGCTGCGGTCATGTCCCTTAGAGGCATAATCCGCAGGTCATTCTCGGGCGAGGAGTGGATGATCCAGAATGGTGCGACAAGGGCACCCAATAGCAATATCGGCACCGCACGCCTCCGCGGCACCCAGGCGAAGGCGGCTGAAATGCCGGCCGCGAGAAAGGGCAGCAGATAGGTCTGGTGCCTGGAACCGCCGAAGGGAAATATCCGAAAGAGTGCAACGACGAAACCCACTATAAAGGGCGCGATGACCAGGAGAGCCATGAGCTTGGGCGCTTTGGTCTGGCCTGTAAGCAGGGCGGCAAGGCCGGCCACGAAGATCAACATGAAGAGAACTGCCAAAGGGCGGAGACCGGTTGCATAATGGAAGGTCTCGAACAGCGATCTCCATACAAATCCCAGAAAGGTCTCGCGTCCCGGAGCGTAGAAGTATTGCGCGAGATAGCTCAAACTTCCGCTGGGATTGAACACACTCGCCCGCCGAATTTGTCCAAAATATAGACCAGCCAGCAATGCGGCGAGGACGCACTGGTTCACAATCATCGTGAGAACGATACGCCGGGGCATATCGCCCTGTAGCAATCGGACCACTACATAGAGACCAAGAGAGCCGAGAACGATGATCGTAGTGTAGTTCGTCAGCAAGGCGCCTATCAGGAAGAGTGCCTGAACGATCGCCCAGGTTGTCGAGGGTTCGCTGAATGCGCGCTCGGTCGCGTAAAGGGCCCCGCAGACGAAGCAAAGCAGGAGACCATACTGGCGCACTTCGGTTGAGGCGGTGATGGCCACTGGCGCTATCGCCATGAACCCAAGCCCGGCAAGTGCGGCAATCTCGCCAAGGCTGCGCCGCAGCCATGCGAATGCGAGACCGAGCGCCGCAGTTCCGCCGGCGAGACTCGGCAACCTGAGAATCAGCTCAGTCCGACCGAAGGCGAGAAATCCGTGCAGAACCAGTATGAACAGCGGCGGGTGCGCCAGCGTTAAGGCTGTGCTCCAGGCCCCGGTCCAGGTCGCTGGTCTGGCCGCGCCGAAGTGTTCGGCTTCATCGGGATTGAAGTAGCAGGACCCAGCGTAGACAAGGCGTATCGCGAATGCCGCAATCACTACCCCTAGCGCCAGCCAGTTGGAGTTATTGATGACCCATTCCTCGAGCCAATCAGTCTCGACGCGATGTTTGGTCGACAAGATAACCCCTTCCGCCCCTCGAATCGTTCAAGGCCTCTAAGTGGCCTCATCTGCACTTTACTGGGCCGAACCTGGGCTCGAAGACACCTCGTAACAAACGATTAGTAAATGAACGCGATATTACACCAATAAGCTGTTGCTTCCAGTCCTTGGTTCGGTGTCCTTTTCTTGCCGGATAATCTCTTCGTGCGGAGACAAATTCTCGTCGCGCTCGATAAGATTTTGCGGAGAGCTCATGAAGCTCGTCAGGATGACGAAGCTGGCCTCTGGATTCTCTGGACGAGAAAGAGGACCGTCGACGAGCCTGGCGAGTCAGCCCGCGAAGTTAATCGGTAGTGGGTCAGTTTGATTTCTTGGCGAACTTTGCGGAGGTTTCTTTGCGTTCTTTGCGGTAGCTTTTGAGTTTCCGTAAGTAAATCAAGGGCATTACCGCAAAGGGCGCAAAGACAAAAAGGCGCAAAGGTCGCAAAGAAAATCAAACTGACCCATTACCAGTTAATCCCCTTTGTTAGCGTCAGCCGGCGTATAATTTTATTAGTTCACCGCTCACTTCGTCCGAATCCGGCAGCAGTTGAGCCTTGTTGCCTTCTGGAGCCCACCATGAGCGGAATGCGTAACCATCGCAGTGTCTACAGTAGTCCAACTCCACCTATCGACTTCGCTAAAGGCAAACTCGTCCACACGAGCCTTAAACGCAGTCGCAATCGTCAATATCGCCTCGTGGCAATTCTGATCGGTCTGGCTGTATCAACAGGAATCGTCGTAGTGCTGCTGGCAAATTGGATCAGCCCATCCATGAGTAGATAGTAAAGCGCACGTGTTGGCCCGGTGCCGCTTTTCATTCGTTCCAGGCTTGTGCCGGACACGGCCGCCGTGTCTGTCCCAGGGGTAGTTTCAGCCATCGCTGACGTCTCACAACTCCCGAAGATCATCTGCTTCAAGCTCGACAATGAGGCGCACCAAGAGAGATAACCTCGTTCTTGTGGTGAACCGGCCTATCATTCATGAATAGGCAGTAGGAGGTACGCGCAATGTCCGCGAATCAGGTCGTGATTTACTTCGACAAGCAGGAAGACGCCCTGCTTTTTACCCTGGCTGCCAGTTCGGTTATGTCAGCAGAAGGACCGGCGCACCGAAGCGACGCAGCGGTCAAGGTTGCGGCAGAGATTTGCAAAGCCAGTCGCATCACGGCTGAGGGTGCTCTGAACATCACATGAAGGAAGGCACACATAAGATGATTCGAAAAGCGTTGCTGCGAATCGGGGTTCCCGCGCTACTCGCCTTCATGGCCGTGAACGCGTTTCTTGCGGTCAACCACTTAAAACAGATGCAACACATTGCGGTCCGCACACTGGAAGCCTCGACAATGCAGGCGAACATATCCGGTGTTCTGAAAGATTTGACCGAGATGGAAACAGGTCAGCGTGGATATCTGCTGACCGGAAACCCCTCGTACTTGCAACCCTATACCGACGCGAAGAGCAGGATCGAAACCGATCTTGCCGGCCTTCGTGCAGGGGTCGCGAATCGAGCGGAGAGCGAACGGTCCGAGGTGTCACAGCTCGAGTCTTTGGCCACCTCAAAACAAGCTGAGATGGAACGGTCTATTACTTTTCGTCAACAGGGATATCGCCATCGCGCGTTCATGCTGGTGGATTCGAACGAAGGGATGGAGTACATGGATCAAGCTCGCGGACTTCTGTCCTCATTGTCTGCGGCGCAGACCAACAATTTCGAAATACTCGATAGAGAGAGGAATACGAGCGTAAGAAAGGCTTTGTTAGAAACTATTGTTTCCAATTTGTGTCTGGTCGTATTGACGGCATGTCTGTTTGGACTCGTCCGCTACCATGGGCAAGCGCTGGAACAGGAAACTGCTGAGAGCAGACAAGCATTGGCCGTCCGCGATTTGCAACT
This sequence comes from Terriglobia bacterium, assembly GCA_963812835.1. Lineage (GTDB taxonomy): Bacteria > Acidobacteriota > Terriglobia > Terriglobales > Acidobacteriaceae > JAIQFF01. The sequence continues at coordinate 48,830 of CAWEWN010000002.1, read as the reverse complement.
GGAGAAGCTGACGTTCGCGCTTTCCAATCAAGCCCGATTCAAGACCTCGGCCATCGAGGCAAACGCCCGGCTGCTCCTAGATAACTACGGTGGATTTCTACCGCGGCAAGGCCATGAATATGCTGAGCAGATAAAGGAAGCATCCATACAAATGGAGCGGCTTCGCCAGGATCTGGTTGCCAGCCCAGGCCACGCCAGCGATGACCGGGCGGCCTGAAAACCGTCTCTCCGCGTTCTCCCAGGGATTGTGGCAGTGGTGCAGTTTGGCTTACGCATAAGGGCGGCTAAGCGGGAGATCCTTCGCTGCGCCTGAAAAACGGCTACGCTCAGGATGACAAAGTCGTAGAAATGACTAACTGCACCACGAACTACCTATTTTGATTTAACCGGCCGAACCGCTAGGATAGAGAAACCTTTGAGATAAGCGCGTTTAGCGGGCATTGCGGTTCACATTCAGTAAAAAAAGGTCCACCGGGACCGGGGCATTCCCGGGGACTGGGAGTTGCTTTGAGACTTACGAAGTTCATGCCTTTCGGGCGATGGTGGCTCCTGTTTTTGTTTTTGGCAGGGATGTCAAAACCGGGGCTGGGTCAGGCGCAGACGGTCGGAAAATGGTCGATTCTGTCCTACACCATGCCTATCAACCCGATCCACGTGGCTCTGTTGAATAACGGCAAGCTCCTGGTGGTTGCGGGTTCGGGAAATTGCCCGGCTTCCCAGCCTGGATGTCCAACAGGCTCGCCCTACGGTCCAGCGAATAACTCCGGCGCTCTGCTGCTCGATCCTACCAACGGAAACATCACCCAATTCAGCGTGTCGTCCGACATGTTTTGCAACGGGATGGTTGTTCTACCGGACGGGCGCGCCTTTATTAACGGCGGCACTCTGGCCTACGATCCTTTTCTAGGATCGCAGAAATCAACCCTCTTTGATCCGGCCACGAACACTTTTGACGACGTGCAAAACATGGCGCATGGGCGCTGGTATCCCACGGTCTTGACTCTCGGCGATGGCCGGGTCATGACATTCTCCGGCTTTCTTGAGACTGGGACAAACACCAACACCACGGTCGAGTTCTACACGGCCGGTTCGGGTTGGAGCCAGCCTTTCACGGCCCCTTTCACGCCGGACTTATATCCTCGCTTGCATCTTTTGCCTAACGGAAAAGTTTTTTATTCCGGCCCGTCTCCGGTCTCCCAATTGTTCGACCCATCGAACACGACGTGGACGCTGAATGTCGCGACCACAAATTACGGCGGTGCGCGGACATACGGAACTTCAGTCCTGCTTGGCCTGACGCCGGCCAACAACTACGACCCGGTCATATTGATCATGGGAGGAAACAGTCCAGCGACCGCGACGACCGAAACCATCGACATGGGAGCTGCTAATCCGACATGGCAGTCGGGACCAAGTATGTCCCAGGCGCGCGTCGAGATGAATGCAGTCATTTTGCCCAGTGGCAAGGTGCTGGCGCTGGGCGGTTCAGTGAACGATGAGGATTCGTCGACGCAAAGTCTTAACGCTGACCTTTATGATCCCGCGACAAACACATTTTCTTCTGCGGGAGCGAATTCATTCGCGCGGCTGTATCACTCCGTGGCTTTGCTTCTTCCTGATGCCACGGTTTGGGTGGCCGGCGGCAATCCAGTACGCGGCACCTACGAGCGACATATCGAGATCTACCAGCCCGCATATTTGTTCCAATCGGATGGAACGCCGGCTGCGCGGCCGTCTATCACGAACGTGCCTGCCAGCGTCAGCTACGGCAATCAATTTACGTTGCAAACGCCGGATGCAGCCAGTATCGGTTCGGTGGTACTCGTCCGCAACGGCACGGTGACCCACTCTTTCGGCATGGACCAGCGGATGGTGGGGATGTCTTTTACGGCGGGCTCAGGCTCATTGACGGTCACGGCGCCACCCAACGGCAATGTTGCGCCGCCCGGATATTACATGCTGTTTATTTTGAATAATAACGGCGTCCCGTCGGTGGCAAGTTCCTTCCTTTTAAGTTCCAGTTCTACTCCCGCGCCAACCGTGGCTTCCATCGCGCCGAATTCGGGAACGGCTGCCGGTGGTACCGCAGTGACTATCACGGGCACGGGATTTCTGGCAGGAGCGACTGTGAGCGTAGGAGGGACACCGGCTACAGGAGTTACGGTGGTGAACAGCACGACGATTACAGCCACCACTCCAGCGCATGCGGCTGGAGCCGTAAACGTGATCGTAACCAATAGCGATATGCAGAGCGGAACGTTGACCCAGGGATTCACTTACACGCCAATCGCCAATCCCGCGCCGACGTTGACCGGGGTCTCGCCCGCGTCGGGAACGGCCGCCGGTGGTACAGCCGTGACGATCACGGGCACGGGATTCCAGGCCGGGGCGACGGTGAGCCTGGGAGGAACAGCAGCCACAGGCGTGACGGTAGTGAGCAGCACGTCGATTACAGCCACCACTCCGGCGCATGCGGCCGGGACCGTAAGCGTGATCGTGACCAACAGCGATACGCAGAGCGGAACGTTGACCCAAGGCTTCACTTACACGGCAGTATCCAATCCGCCACCGACGGTGAGCGGGATTTCGCCGGCGTCGGGAACGGCCTCCGGTGGTACAGCGGTGACCATAACCGGCACGGGATTCCTGGCGGGAGCGACGGTGAGCCTGGGAGGGACACCGGCCACGGGAGTGGCGGTGGTGAGCAGCACGTCGATTACGGCCATAACTCCGGCGCATGCCGCGGGTGCGGTGGATGTAGTCGTATCAAACGCGGAACAACATGCTGGCACACTGCCCAATGGCTATACCTACACAGGGAACGCGAGCCTGGGCCTCGGTGTGCCCTCCGGGGATTCAAGTTCGGCCACCGTAGTTGCCGGACAAACCGCCAAATACACGCTGTCTATTGGAGGCGCAGGACTGAGCGGGACAGCGTCACTCAGTTGCACGGGCTCGCCAACCGGCGCCAACTGTTCGGTACCCGCAAGTGAACCGTTTAGCGCCACCGTTCCCGCAACCTTTAATGTGAGTGTGCCGACCACCTCGCGCACCGTGGGAGCGCTTCGTCTCCCGGCTTTCTCTCCGGTGGCGGGATTGTGGATTTTCTCACTGCTGGGAATGGTGGTGGTCCTTCCTGGAAGACGCATTTCCGCGCGCTCGCGGCGGCGCTATCTCCCGCTCACGCTGTTCACGCTATTGCTCTTCATATGTTCCTGTGGCGGTGGTGGCGGTACTTCGGGCGGCCCACAGCCGAACCCGAATGGGACCCCAGCTGGAACCTACACTCTGAATGTGACGGCAAGTTCGAATGGTACGACGCAGACCACTTCACTCACATTGATAGTGCAATAAACATAGTGGAGTAAAAGCCAGCCTGAACCTATCGCCGCCCGTAATTCTTGCCGGAGTAAGCCCTCTGCGCGTCAAATCAATATCGCTCCAGATGTATGATCGGTGTGCCCAGCGATGGTGACGGTATGGGTGGTCCATAGTTTCCCCGCAGCAGATCCTGAGCGGTAAACACACGGAGCGGAGAGCGAGCAGCAATGTACATTCCAAGACTTTTCCACGAGAGCAGTTGGCCCGAAATCAAGCGGGTGATTGAGGAGAACAGCTTTGCGACCGTTATTAGTTGTAACGCGGGCCTTCCCACTGCGACCCATGTGCCTTTGCGCCTTCTCGAATCCGCGAGCGGAGCGGCGAAGTTGCAAGGACACATGTCGAAAGCCAACCCTCACTGGCGACTCTTCGAGCAGGATGGCCGGTCTCTCGTCATTTTTGCTGGCCCGCACGCCTATGTGTCTCCGCGCTGGTATGACCATGTCAACGTGCCAACCTGGAACTACGTTGCTGTCCACGTTTACGGAAAGCCACGGCTAGTCACCGACGCGGCGGAGATGCATGAACTAATGAAAGGACTGGTCGATCGCTACGAAGGCGGCGCAGATGTAGACGCCCGCTACACGGTTGAGGGTTTGCCAGCCGACTTTCTCGAGTCGCAAATGAAGGGAATAGTCGGCTTCGAAATATCGGTCGACGAAATACAGGCCAGCTTCAAGTTGAGCCAGAACCGCGATCAAAAGAATTATGAGAACGTGATTACGGAGTTGCGCAAGAGTGATGACCAGCAGGCCCAAAACGTGGCCCAGATCATGTCCGACCGGCGTTGTCCCAGGTCCTGAAGCCGTTGGCGTTGCGCGGCGATCATTGTGTCGTAGGATTGAATAAGTATGAAAAGCAGCAAGCTGGTGTACCTGCCGCTACTCGTTCTCATCCTCGTAGCAATCGTCTTCGTCGCGATACTTCCGGCTTCATGTCACGCTCAGACAACCTCGAATCCAGCGAATCTTCCTCAACGTGATGGCTCTCACGACTTTGATTTCATAATCGGCAACTGGAAGGCGCACGTCCGCCGTCTGCCGGACCGTCTCAACAACTCTACAACCTGGGTTGAGTACGACGGTATCTCGAACCACAAGAAACTTCTCGACAGCAATTCGAATTTCGAAGAGTTCGATGTGACCAGCACAGACAAGAAACTGCACATCAAGGCGCAGACGCTCCGACTCTACAACCCTACATCGCGTCAGTGGAGTATCTACCTCGTCGACGTTGACAACGGAACTCTTGGCTTGCCTCCTGTGGTGGGCAACTTTACCGGGAATCGCGGTGAGTTTTTCGATCAGGAAGACTTCAAAGGCCGAGCCATTCTGGTCCGGTACGTCTGGCTGAACATCTCCCCCAACTCGGCGCGTATGGAGCAGTCGTTCTCGCCTGATGGCGGGAAAACCTGGGAAGTAAATTGGATTTGCGAACTATCGAGATAGCCGGTTCAAATCTGGCTTCCCAACATTCGGTCGAGATTGAACGCGGCGCTGATAAGTGCCAGGTGTGTAAAGGCTTGAGGGAAATTACCCAGCGCCTCGCCCTGCGGCCCTGTTTGTTCTGAGTAGAGCCCGAGATGGTTGGCATAGCCCAGCACTCGTTCAAACAGCAGCCGGGCACGATCCAGCTTTTCGGGGTCTGCTTGACCGGCGCGCGTCAGCGCTTCTACCAGCCAAAAAGAACACATGTTGAAGGTGCCTTCTTCGCCCGGGAGCCCGTCAATGCGGGGCTGAGGCGGATAACGATATACAAGGCTGTCGCTGACCAGGCCTCCATCCCGCGGATTTTTAAGGATGGCGTCTATCGTGCTGATCATCCGCGGATCGGTCGGGGCCATGAAGAACACTAACGGCATGATCAGAAGCGATGCGTCCAGATCGTCGCTGCCATAGAACTGGGTGAAGGCCTTGCGCTTTTCGTTCCAGCCCAGCGTCATCACTTCTTCATAGATGCGGTCCCGTTCGTGCAACAACCTACCCCGGTCGGCTGGAAGGGCACGCTTTTCGGCAAGCCGGATGCCTCGATCCAGAGCTACCCAGTTCATCACTTTTGAATAGACGAAATGTTCCTGCCGATTGCGCATTTCCCAAATGCCGGCATCAGGAAGGTGCCAGTTGTCGCAAATCCACTCCAGACGCTTGCGGATCTTGACCCAAGCGTCGTAGGAGGTCGGGCTGACGTATTTGTTGGACAGGTAAAGCGCGTCCATGAGTTCGCCGTGGATGTCTCCCTGGTACTGTGAAACAGCGGCATTGCCAATCCGTACTGGCCTCGAAACTCGATATCCTTCCCAGTGTTCCAGTACCTGCTCAGGAAGGTGATTTTCGCCCTGAAGTGTGAAGACCACCGCGCCGCTCTCTCCGGGATGGGCGTGCTTGGCCGCGTAATCTTCGATCCAGCTGGTAAATGCAGCGGCCTCGTCTTTGAAGCCGAGGCGCAGAAACGCGTAAACCGTAAAGGCGGCATCGCGCATCCAGGTGTAACGGTAATCCCAATTGCGAGTTCCTCCGATGACTTCGGGCAAACTCGTGGTTGGTGCGGCAACGATCGCACCGGTAGGTTCGAAGGTCAGGAGCTTCAGCGCCAAGGCTGATCTGTGCACCTGGTCCCGCCAGCGGCCGTGATAGGTGCAGGCTGAGAGCCAGCTTTGCCAGAACTTGACCGTCCCGCGCAGCAGCTTCTCGGCGTCTTTTTCGGAGGGTGGAGAGGAGAGAGTGCCCTCGACACAGTCATCCCTAAGAATGAAAACCTGTGATTTTCCTTCCGAGAGAACGAATTCGGCGGAAACTCCACCCTGCCCGTCATTCTTGAGCGCCACGGCAGTTGAAAGAGCCAAGGTAAAGCTGCCCGACTCGAATGTCGCCCCGTTGGCCTCGATCCGCGTGTGGTGTGTCTGTCGTCCATAATCGAAGGCCGGGCGGCAACAGACTGAAACGCGCACCTTTCCCCTGACGCAACGAATGCGGCGGTAGATGTGACGATACGCGGGCGAGTCGGAAGGCAGCCCGACGGGCATGAAGTCTTCCAGTTCGGCGATCCCATCCGCGAGCAGGAATCGCGTCACTAGAACGTTGGTGGAGGGCCAATAATACTGCTTGTGCCGCACGCCATCGGAGTCGGCAGAAATTTGAAACCGGCCCCCCTTTTTGTCATCCAGGATGGCTCCGAAAATACTTGGCGAATCAAAGTGAGGATAGCAGTACCAGTCCATCGAACCGTTCATGCTTACCAGGGCAACCGTGCGCATGTTGCCGATGATTCCGTAATTTTCGATGGGCCGATATGACATCGCTCTGCCTTTCTTTGTTTGTTGTGTTCAATCGGTCGCAACTATTCTCTATGTTCTCCGCACAGCTGACAAATGTTGCGGGTCGTTGTATCGCGAGCCAGCAGGCCACCTAAAGGCTGATTTCGCATCCAAAGTCAAAACACCAGTACTTCAGGAGAATAGCGATGCTAAACATAAAAAAAGCATTCAGCAGTTTTTCAGTGAACGATATTCAGAAGGCCCGTGAATTTTATGGCAAGACGCTGGGCCTCGAACTTTCTAACGGCCCGGAAGGCACTCTGGTCGTGCCCCTTTCCGGCGGAACCAAAGCTTTGATGTACCCTAAACCTAACCACCAGCCCGCCACATTCACCGTCCTTAATTTTCCGGTAGACAGCGTCGAGAAAGCTGTTGATGAACTGAGCCAACGTGGGGTGCGATTTGAAGTCTACAACGAACCCCAATTGAAGACGGACGCGCGCGGGATTTCCCGCGGCAATGGACCGACGATTGCGTGGTTCAAGGACCCCGCAGGGAATATTTTGTCGGTGCTGGAAGCGGCCTGAAGCTCCCACAGTAACCAAATCTGCCGTACAGCATTTTCTGTACGGCAGATTTGCTCACCCTACGTAGGAAGTTCCGGTATCCTCGCGAAGGTTACCCCTCTCATCTTCCACAAAAGACAGAACGGCAGCGTTCGTGCTCTAGAGATCACAAAAACTTTAGGAGGGATGATGCCAAGTGTTCATGTCGACAAAGTTGGCGAGATGGCGATCGTTGAGTGCGCGGGCAGATTTGTCCGTACCGAGACGGCTCTGAAGTTACGAGACGCGGTTACGTCACAGACAGATGCCGAAGTCGTAGTTCTTGACCTCACGGAAATGCACGCAATCGGTGGTGGCGGCCTGGGCGTGCTGGTTCTTCTGCAGAAATGGGCGTACGACCATGGCATTCGATTTAAAGTATTTAACCCATCCGGTCCGGTGCGAAATAAGCTGAAGCATATCAACTGCGAGATTGCCACGCTGGAGCAGATGATGACTCTTCTGAGCCGTGTCGACGGGGAATACGCGCGGGCCTTAATTGAATCGCACTTTCCGTCGCATCGGCTGTCTCAATATTCTTGAGGCGATGTCGCTTTCAGTGATCTTACGACGCTGCTTTGGCCTTGCCGCGCGGGGGAGATTCCTTAAGCATTTGCAGTGACCCCGGACCGGTGGTCGTGCGGATGAATTCGGAGGGGCGTTTGCTTCTGAGCAGCTTGTTTTCTTGCACCCAGGTCGCAACCGTTCGTTCCACCGCCTCGATATCGTCGGCTTTCAGAGTGCTCCGCAATTTTTCCAGAGGAGCATGGGTCCGCTGTTCGATCGCGGCAGAATTCTCCTGGGCCATTCTTAGCCAGTAGTACGCGGAGCGCTCGTTCTTTTCTATGCCGTAGCCTTCCAGGTGTCCCAATCCAACGATGAATTGGGCTGCTACCACGCCCTCTTCGGCGGCCTTGAGATAGGCGCTGATGGGTTGGCTGCGGTCGTTTTCCAACTCCCCTGGACTTGCAGCCTGAACGTGGCACTTGAATAACAGGAAAAGCAGTTCCATTCGGTTCGACACACCGAGTTTCTCGAAGACGTTAAACAGGTAATTCTTGACGGTATGCTCGCTGAGCCCCAGTCGCTCTGCAATCTGTTTGTTGCTCCCGCCCTGGGCGGCGTGTTCGACCACTTGAAATTCCCTACGGGAAAGTTGGTCGAGCTTGCCGGCTTCGATGCCCTCGCAGGACGGAGCGCTTCTAAGGGCTTCGACCAGGAACGCTGAATGCGCTGGGCTCGCCCAAATCTCTCCACGACTGACCCGCTCGATGCAGCTGTAAAGGTCGGAAAGCGATTCGGTCCGGCAAAACGCTGCCAAAGCGCCACAGCGAAAGGCGCCGATGACAGATTCGGGTGTACTCGCCTCGAGCAGGACCACGATCCGAACAGCAGGGTCACGACCATTGATGGTTCGCGCGATTTGAAGGCCCTTTTTTGCCGAGCCATCAAAATCTGCGCTGATCAAAATTACATGGGGCCGGAGGGTTGCGACCATCGACAGAATATCGAAGGGGGATGCAAGGGCGACTATTTCAAAACGTGGATCGCGCCCAAGCGATTCCGCGAGAAGCTGGTTGCTCATCCGGTTTCGATCAGCGATCAAAACTCGGACTGTCTGCCCAGGTATCGAATTGTGAGGAGGTTGCGAACGCATCGGGAGCTTAATATCTGGTGTCGGCCTGGTTCGTGCACTCCTCGGATGCGCTGGAAAGGCAGACGCAGGTCTAAATTGGAGATGTAGTCTCACACAGCGGCACGACGCTATCAAGGTGAATGAAGTTACAAACCGTTGACGAGTTTGATCCGGTACACGACGGCAAGGACGGGTCAGCTTCGCTCGGGGCCGTCGCCCGGTGTTGGCTTCCCCCTGTGGAAAATTGGCTTTGTAAACGCCAGCAATGCGCTCGACCTACAGTAAACCGTGTATGGATAATAGGCGGCCTCAATGGCATTATCCGATCAATACCATTAAACACAACGAAGCGCGAAGCAACCCCAGGCGTATTCGCCTGATATTCAAGGAAGCGCCACTATGAACACAGCCACTTGCAAGGGCCTGTACACCCGATCGTGGAGAGATCTCTATCAAGCTGCAATCCACGAACCGGACATGGATAAATTATCCGAACGCATCACCGACGCGGAATCCGCGCTCGTGATACGGATGCGAGAGTTGTTCTACAGCTCGGGAGACAAGTTTGAAGAGGAAGAGAGTATCGACGACGCGTTATCCATCCTTCATGCCCTGCGTAGCTCTCTGAAGCAGCGTTCTTCTACGATTCGAAGTGCGGCTAGTTTGGACTTTCAAAGAAGCGCGTGATTTGGCGAGAAAGCGGCGTGTAGCGAGCCGGGCCTACCCCAACACCGATCTCCGAGCCGACATGGGATACAAGCCCACCTGAACGGCTACGGAAGGCGCGGTGTGCCAATTTACATCGCTGCCGACACTTTAATCTTTTCGACGCGAATTAACTTCTTATCTTCACCCATCGTACCCGTTATCTGTACATCCTTTCCTTCGAAACGGTTCACTCGGAACAGATCCATACATTAAATTCTGTACATTTTCTGGGCCATATTTTGGCCGTGGCTTCGCATCTTAATGTCGCTTTTCATGGGCAGATTCACGTTAATTCCGGAGTGCGACGAGGATGCAAAATGAAAACGATAACAGCCTTCGTTAAGGCGCTATGGAACGACCAGCGGGGTCAAGACGTTGCTGAGTACGGATTTATCCTGGCGGTGATTTTGGTGCTGGTTGTAGGCACCGTTCGACTGGTGGGCAGCAATGCCAACAACGTGTTTTCTTCCGTCTCGAGTTCAGTTCAGTAGCAGTTCGTTAGTCGCCGGTGTGGCTCCGTGTTCCGAAGGCCTCGGGGATGGTCTCAGCGACAACGGCCCGTACATAGCGTATGTGGTCTCGAATGGCGTTTTTAAGTTCCGGCAGAATGGCATCCAGTTCGGCTTGGGTCTTGGCGGAGACAGCCTGTTCACACAACATTCGGACGCGGTCTTCCAGGCTGGACGGTGGCATGGCGGCAAACAGGTTTCTTAAAATGACATATTAGCCAAGCCAGCGCCATACGGTATTTCCCTTAGGGAAGCGAACGCGGATGAAAAATGTCCAAAGGCGCGTCCAAACCCGCTCACAGGCACTCGTGATATGAGTCCGAAGAATGAAAATGCCGGTGCCGGTTCCGGTAATGGCGGGACTGGAGCAGGTTCTGGGGCTGGATCAGGCTCGGGAGGCTGCGGGTCAGGCTCGGGTATGGGGTTGGGCAGAACGTCCGGACCGGCAACAGTTAATACAAATTCTGATGACATGAATCCTCTTCCGGCAATGTTCCCTGTGCTTATTGCAGCAAGGAGATTCGCGTGAGGGCCGCGAAAACTGTGAGGATAAAAATTACGACGACCAGCATCCCACTGCTCACCAGCACTATTTCGCTTAACAAGTCTGGTTTCATCAAGTCATCGCGGTGCATTGCAAGCCTCCCCGCCAGCTGATTCCCAAACAGGACCACACTAGCTTGGATAATAGGGCCGCTCCGCGCAATCCCTCAATGCCGCCGAACCTGTAATTCATGATGCAATTTGCTGTAGCCCTGTTCGCATCTTCGCATCCTGGGGGCTGAAAACGCTCCGACGGCTGTTCAATGCGGTACCAAACTCCCGAGTTTTTCACAGGTTTTTCTGAACCATTGTCGATTTCGGCCAGGCCCGGACGTCGTACATGCAGAGGGCGGTCCCGATACAAGTGCCACGGGGCATTTTGGGGACATGCTCTTAGTGTCAATTCATAACCCTGGACCAGCAAAACTCAAAAGGAGATAAATAACATGAGCACAAACCCAACTTTCGAACAAGCGCAACTGCATCTTCAGGTTTACGATCAGCGCCGCGAGGCCAAGCTGCGCCAGGCCCGCGACTGGTTTTTCAAAAACTATCATGTCGCAAACCTTGACGACGCTATGCGGGTTGCTCCCATGGGGTCGGAAACAGGCGCGTTCGCCAGTATGGTCATGAGTTATTGGGAACAAGCCTGCGCTCTTCTCAATTATGGTCTGCTACATGAGGATCTGTTCTTCGAAACCAGCGGAGAGTTTTTCGGTGTCTGGGAGATGGTCAAGCCGGTTGTTCCTGCATTCCGCGAGCGTTTCGTCGCCAAGACGTTCTGCGCCAACCTGGAAAAAACCGCGCAACGTTATGAGAAATGGATCGAAGCCCGCTCGCCAGGCCACATCGCGGCCATGCGCGAGTTCATGAAAGAGATGCGCACCCAATTGGCAAAAGCAGCCTGACCTGCGAATCGGATTGCCCCGTCCTGGCCTCTGCGCGTTTAAGAGACAGGACGGGGAGTTTTGCGTCGTCGCCTTCCAGGAGCATGATGATCAATGTGCAAGATGTTGGGACAGCCACTCAGTGCGATGTGGAGCGAGCTTTATGGAGGCGGAGATATCGGCGCCACGATAATCCAGAATGCGCGATCTCAACGTATGAAGACCGAGAAGGCGCACATCAGATACCGCTTCCATGCTCGTCTGGAGCCACATCCCCGAAACATCGCCAAACGACAGCTTGATTCGCACGCTTTTCAGCCACCACGAAGGAGTTCTAGCCGTTTCTCCCTCAAGGTGGAGAACCAGGAACGAACTTTTGTCCACCCAAGCCAACCCTGAGACTAGATCTTTCTCTTTCCTCTTTGGCTTCAATGCCAAAACATAACAGGGCCTACCATTCAAGACAGTGTCGCTCATCAGGGTGAAATCGTAGTTGTCCCTCGTAAGCGCGGCCCGACTTTGATTGCTTTTGCTCGCTTCTATTTCGTGGTCCAGCACACGCTGCACGACCTGCTTGCCTCGCGCGCTGCCTGACCATTTTTGAATGCTGTAATCTTTGCCAGTTGGCGGAGTGAAATCCACCTGGGCCACGACGTCGGCATCGGCGCCTGAACTTTTCATACCAGACAAGTTGTACTCACGAATTACCTGATAAGGGGTTTGCTGCCGTACTTCCGATTGAGATTTTTCCATGCCCTCAAGTATTGACGTAAGCGAGGGCGCTGCTGCCGTTTTGGCGCTCTGTTGCGCAATGGCAAAACAGCAGAGCAGTGAAGTCAGCCCGGCCATTTTCAGCAACGGAGTTATGATCGCTGGCGTCATCGTCGTCTAAGATGCGTGAATTTATGAGCACGCCTTGGGCCAATCAGAAAGGGATTGTCTGCCGAGAACTACCCGCGACAGGCGTGCAGATGGCATGCAATTTCTGCCGTGTTACGCGAGAATTTCTCCTACCGTGAAAACGGTAGGACAAGTTGCATAGAGAAGGAACCATTGTCATCATGTAGGCATGCAAACGGTCTTTGAAGCGGTGGGGGGCAACGACGGCCTGCGCCGCCTCGCCGCAGCTTGGCATCGTCGGGTAATGGCGGACGATGTGGTCAGCCATGCCTTCAGCCACGGCTTTCACCCCCAGCATGTCGAGCGACTCGCCGCTTACTGGGCCGAGGCACTTGGAGGCCCTAGCACGTATTCCGATTCGTATGGTGACGAGACCACCGTGGTCAAAATGCACAGCGGCAACGGAGAGCACGATGAAATGGACCGCCGCGCGATTGCATGCTTCGACCATGCTCTGGCCGATGTCGGACTAGCCGACGACAGTCGGTTGCGACACGTGCTGCACGACTACTTCGCCTGGGCGACCAACGCAACGATGTCCCGCTACCAGCATTCCGCAGATGATGTGCCGAACGGCCTCAGGATCCCACGCTGGTCATGGGACGGACTTCAGAAGTAGGATTCCACGGTTAGCGCTCAGCCATGATCTGAGCCTACGAAGTTGAAACCATGTTTCATTCCTCCGGGTGCGCGTGCGAAGTGGCGCTCCGCGCCGGTCGGGTCATCAGGTCGATGTAGATTTTGTAGAACTTCTGAGCGTCGATATCGAATTGGACATTGGCCAAGCGCAGGTACGGAGGAACGTGAGCGGTGGAATCCCAGAAGATGGTCTTTCCGTAGCTTGCCCCGCGATCCAGATCGATGTCCATATAGAGTTGCTTTTGGCCGGTGATGATCGACGGGTCAATCAGGGCCGCGCCGGCGATCTCGTCCCACATGTATCCAGGTAAAGAATACTTGTCCAAATATTGCGTGACCGGGGTGTTTGCCTTGGAGATGACCGCCTTCATCTCCGCGGTAAAGCGGGTCTTGACCGATATATCAATCGGAGTAATGGACACTTTTTTCCAGGGCGCGCGCAACACAATGCGTGTAGCTTCTGGATCGAACCACCAGTTGAATTCGCGGCGGGCATCAATGGCGCCAGGATCGATTGCGCCCTTGTCCGCGTACAATCCGCCGCCCATCATGACGAATTCCTTGGCGAGCGTGGCGACTTCGGGGTCGAGCTTTAGCGCCAGGGCAAAATTGGTCAACGGTCCACCTGCCCACAGAACCACTTCGCCCGGATACTTGTGCACCATCTTGACAATGAACTCGGCCGCAGTGCCGGGAGTGGCTTGAGTGTGGGGCGCGCCTTCCTTCATAGGCGGAACAATGTCGGGGGCGTGGTAGGGCTCGTCATAGACGGTGGAGCGGTTAGCTTCGAAGCGTTCCGTCCAGCATCCCTTGTATTCCAGCTTGCCGTATAGGCCTTCCCATCGCTCGGTCTCTTCCTTGGAATTGACCAAGGGAAATTCAGCGCCCTGGATTACCGGCACGTCGGTGCGCTCCGCAATCTCCGTCATGCGAAGCACATGCTGGGTCTCTTCCTTCACCCACTGGTCGCCGCTCACGGTGGTGATGCCGAGGATGTCGAATTTGTCCGATTGCAGGAAGACCAGGATGGCCTGCTGGTCGCTGGTGCCGGGGCCACGAGCGTCCTGATCGACGATGATCTTGATTTTCTGAGCGGCAGCGGTGGTCCCCAGGAGAGCGACCAGTAGACACATCATCATCTTCCGAACGTACCGATCCATGTCTCCTCCGACAGTCTTATTTTGTTTGTGCCTGGGCAATCAAAGTGCGTGCCACTTTCTTGATGTCGGCCACTTCGTCCGGTGTAGCGGTTTCCACATAACTGCTTACCAGTTTTTCGCAGCGGTCGCGCACCTGATCGTAGGCGGTTGGGTCCTGGCCACGAACTGCCAGCAATTCTTTAAGCCAGTGCTTGCCGTAACCGGCGTGCATGGTTTCGTCGGCCCAATCGAAGTCCATGTCGTGCTCACTCACGGCGTCACCGTAAGCGTGGAAAAGCTGGGCGCGGGCCGGCTTGTGGCGGATGTTCTTGGTTTCGAAGAAATAGAGCATCCCCAGTCGGTAGATAGGGTCCTCGCCGGAAGCGCTTTCGTATATGTATGTGCCCAGGGGGATGTCCGCGGGATCAAGGCCCCACGCCATCAGGCGTTCGTAGCCCATGCGACAGTGCCGCGATTCATCGTAGGTCCAGCGCGCTGCATTGTGTATCCATTCCCAGGGCAGAATGTCAGCGAACGCGCTCAACATCACGCCGCCGTTTTCTATTGCCCAGACTTCATTCAGGTGACTGATAGCCGAGCGGAGTTGCAGTTGCATGACCTTCGCCGTAGGGATAAGCGGGATCGACCACGTCCGGCCAGTAAAAGCGGCAAGGCCAGAACCGTGCGTCGCGCGCGGGCTTGTCTGGAGTGATGTACGGCCTTGCTTCGGGCAAAGGTCCGACGGTGGCAGAGGATGAGGACGGCCCGATTCCTACTCCGCCCAAGTCAGAAAGCCGTTTGGCGACTGCCTGCGTCCATGCTAGCGCGCTCTCACGCAACTGGGAATTGTCAGCCAGCGCCGACTCGCTCCATTGCTCGAAGGCAGCGATCTGCTCTGCCTTTTCAGAGACGGCGAGCGACAGAAAGCGGTGCGTGGGCCCGTCGGCGATGGAATCAGATGCTTCCAGATATGCCTGGAATGAATCGCGCAGAGCCGGTAACAAAACTTTTCCAATGCTCAACAGGAAAGCTGGAACCGATGGAGAATTTCTAACTGCACCGAAAAGCTCGATCAGCGCGCGATCTGCTCCTTCCTCCTCCAGCAGGCGGCTGGGGAAACGAAGCTCGAACACACGATTCCGCAGGGCGTCAGCCGTCTCTGCGCTTTGCCAGATGAAACGGGCGAGTCCCGTCTTGATATCAAGAGGGGCGAGAGCAGGAATCCACGCCGCCTGGCTCACCAGAAGCGAACGCTCACAAAAGAAAAAGCGTTTGAGGATCTGCGCGGTATCGAAGCGCATCCAGCGCGCCCTGGGCTGCGAGGTCAGCAGGAATGGGGAATCCGACGACATGGGCAGGCCTATTTTCGCAGAGTTGCCAGCGCGGTCACAGAGCCACGGTGAAAATAATCCTAGAATAAATTGCTTATCGCCACAGTAATGACCGCCACGATCAGGACCAGCAAACCCTGATTCAGCAGTCGACGGCTAGGCGCAGGCGCGCCCTGCCACTCGCCTCGCCATAATCCCCAAAGATTGCCCACGACGATGGATAGAGAGATGAACAGAGGCCAGCCTGCAATTGCGCCCCAGCGTCCCAGTTTTGCGGCGCCGGCACCGTAAAGGTAGAAGCTTCCAATCCACATCAGCGCCATCCCCGCGCTAAGGCCCAGGTTACGTGGCGTCTCGCGGTTCCAGTATTGGCCCAGGCTGCGCTTGCTGATCATCAGGTACAGACAATATGTCAGGTTGGCGACGCACCCCAGAGTAAACAGAAGAGCCCACACCGTATTCCCTGAGGAAGCCGGGGACACTCCCATCGCCGCGGCAGCCTGGATCACGTTTCCCCCGAATGCCACGCCCACGTTGGGCAGGCAAGAGAGTATGCCGGCGAAGATGGCGATGGCCAGGCCGATTTTGAAAGTGCTTGACCGTGTTGCAGACGGACTTGCCTTCAGAAGGGGTGCGGCGGGATCCGGCAATGGAGCAGAACGCGATACCAAAGATGACCAGCACCGTTCCAGCGAGCAGAAACAGGCCTTTGCCCGTGAACAGACTCTGCGGGAAGAACAGCAGCAGCGGAATCAGCGCGCCCAGGCTGGCGATAAGTCCCATGATGATTGGATATCCCAGGGCCATGCCGAGCCGCTCCATCCCCAGGCCGAACAGGACGGCCCCAACTCCCCATCCGAGCCCAAAGAGCGCCAGGACCGCGAGGTCTTTCGCAGGAGACGCGGAATACACCGCGAAAATATTTGGCACCAGCACAAGCGTGATGATCCAGTTGAAGACGAACATGCCCAGCAGTGAAAACGTGGCCCAGGTGTGCTCCCAGGACCATTGCCGAACGAGTGTCATGGGAAGAACGAAAGTCCCTTGCAGCAGGGCCGCAAGCAGTACCAGAAGAAAACCGATCAGCAGGGGCATAAGGGAATCTCGACGCTGCGAACTCTACTCAGACCGTTATCGCAGATCGGGCCAGCCACGAACCAATTCGCCGAAGGGTTCGACCAATTCGGAGGATGCAGGTCTTGCTTGCGATAGAACTGGAGAACGTCATCCCGGTTGGGCAGGGAAGGAATGACGCCCTCCTTGGTGACGGCCAGGCCGCCGGTGACCACGGCAAACCGCACCGCCTCCTCGAGACTCGTGCCACAAGCCAGCGCGATCGCCAACCCGGCGTTGAACGCGTCCCCGGCACCGGTTGTATCCACCGCCGACATGCGTACCGCAGGAACGTGGGTGGAGGATTTGTCGGTTACGATCAGTGCGCCGTTTTCTCCCAGGGTCATGACGACCTGCTTGACTCCGCTTCGAATCAACCTGCGCGCGACTGCCTCGGGCTCGACATCTGCCCCCGGACTAAGGCCGGCCAGCACCTTGGCCTCACTCTGATTGGGGGTAAGAACATCGACTAACTGCAAGATGGACGGAGGCAACGGCCGGACCGGAGCCGGATTCAGAATCGTGATTGCACCTCGTTCGCGCCCGCGTGCCAGCGCGGCCTCGGCGGCGGCTACCGGAATCTCAAGCTGGGTGAGCACCACAGCCGGCGACCTGAAAGCGGCTTCGCACTGGGCGACGTCGACGGCGGTCAAGAGTTCATTGGCTCCCGGGTCGATAGTGATGCAGTTATGCCCGCTGGACGCTTCGACAATAATGAAGCCCACTCCAGTCGGGGTGTCGGCAGTGCGCTTTACATGAGCGACGTCAATGCCTTCGTCGCGGTACAGCCCGAGTGCCATTTCTCCGAAAGGGTCTGTTCCAATTCTGGCGACGAAGCTGACGTGCGCTCCCAGCCGGGCGCATCCCACAGCCTGATTGGAACCTTTGCCGCCATAGTCCACTCGATAACCCGTTCCCAAGAGGGTTTCGCCGGTAGTCGGCATACGGTCGACTTTCATGGTCAGGCCGGTGGCGTAGCTGCCCACGACTGTAATTCGAGGAACGGTCAAAAGAAAATCTCCCAGGACAGGAGCTTGGATACCGCAAGACGGGTAAGCCTACCACATACCGAGCGGATCCTTGCTCGGCTCGCGGGGGCCTATTCCACAAGTGTGTTGCAGTACTGGACAAGGGATTACGTCCCACTGTTAAATGCAGATGCGGGCGTAGATTATCCCTGCAGACTACCCCTCTGCAAACTACCGCGGCCGCCGGGAGTCGCGAAGATGAAGCGGGAAGGTCACGCCCAGGACAAGAGCCTACACAATGGCAGATCACGAGATTGATTTAACCAGAACGTACGATGCAATTGTCGTCGGATCAGGCGCTGCTGGCGGCATGGCGGCGCATGTTCTCACAAGCCACGGTTTGAAGGTCTTGATGCTCGAGGCGGGGAAAAAACTCCCTATCGAAAAAGAGTTGCGGTCGATGGAATGGCCCTATGACAATGCCAATCGGGGAGCACTTCCGTCCGACCGCCATTCTCTTACTTTTAATGAGTACACCATCCGCAATCCTCCGTACGGTGCGGGCTTTGAAAAAGCCAAGCATCTTCACAGCTATATAGGCAGCACCGACTACGTCAAGAACATCGTTGTGGATGAGCGCGAGAATCCCTTCACGGGTACCAACTACGCCTGGGTCCGGGCGCGCTGCCTGGGTGGCAAGACAAATATCTGGGGCCGCCTCTCGCTGAGGCTTTCCGATTACGATTTCAAGGCCAAGAGCCGCGATGGTTACGGAGAAGATTGGCCAATCAGCTACAGCGATCTTGCTCCTTACTACGACAAGGTGGATTTGTACTTGGGCATCACCGGCGTGAAGGAAAACCTTCCTTATCTTCCCGACGGCATATTTCAACGTCCTACCAAACTGAACTGCGCCGAGATTACCCTGAAGCAAGGGATGCAGAAGATGGGCCGGGTCCTGACCCAGTACCGCGCGGGCGTCACCACCGACGGGTTGAAGCACAACCAATATCGCAGCCGCTGCTTTGGACGCGGGGCCTGTGAACGCAAAGGCGGCTGCGACATTCATGCCGCATTCGACTCTCCCACCGGCCTGATCTACCCGGCCGCCGACACCGGCAACCTGACACTGCGCACCAATGCAGTGGTACGTGAAGTCACGGTTGACCCGCAGACTGGTAAAGCCAGCGGCGTTCACTTCATCGATTCCGAGACGATGAAGGATTACACCGTCCGCGCGAAAGTGGTCGTCGTTGCAGCATCAACGCTGGAATCGGCGCGACTTCTCCTGTTGTCAAAGTCGCGCCTTTATCCCAACGGATTGGCAAACTCCAGTGGCCACGTTGGCCATAATTTCTGTGAGCACGTCATGGGGCCCGGTGTCACCGGCCAGGCAAAAGATCTCGTGGGCAAGTCCTCTACACTCGACGACGGCCGGCCTGGAGGATTTTACGTGCCCAGGTTCCGGAATCTTGCCGAGAAAAACCCGAAGTTCATTCGCGGCTATGGATTCGAGGGCGGAAGCGGCTCCAGGATGTTTCCGGAGGGCGCGGACAAGCACGGCTTCGGGGCGTCGTTCAAAGAGGAAGTTCGCAAGAACCAGGGTTCTTATATCAGCATGGGAGCGTTCGGCGAAGTCCTGGCGCGCTACGAAAACTACGTCGATCTGGATCCGGTAGTAAAAGACAAGTGGGGCATTCCTGCTCTGCGTTTTCACTACAAGTTTGGTGACAACGAACACCGCATGGCCGAGGACATGAAGGAAACAGCCCAGGAAATGTTCGAGGCTGCGGGCTTCAACATTGTGCATGTGAACAGCCGCGTCCTGACCGAGGGTTGGTCCATCCACGAAATGGGAACTGCTCGCATGGGTAACGACCCGAAGACCTCGGTTCTCAATCAATTTCAGCAGTCGCATGATGTCAAGAATCTCTTCGTGGTGGATGGCAGCGCTTTCGTGAATGCCAGTTGCCAGAATCCCACCTGGACCATCATGTCGTTGTGCTGGCGTTCGTGCGACTATCTGGCCGATGAACTTGGGAAAGGCAATTTGTAGGGAAAGGCGAAAGGCAATGTCCGCAGACGAGCCCATCAACCTGAAACAGGATCGCCGGCAATGGCTAAAAACTTCCGCCACCGTTCTTGGCGCGTCACTCCTGCCCATCCCGGCAATGGGCCAGACAGAAACCCCGGCAACTGCGCCGCACGCGAAGGCTGACCATGTAAAATCCGGCGCGCGATTCTTCACTCCTGCGCAACACACACTTGTCGAAGAGTTGTCGGAAACGATTATTCCTGCTGACAGCCACTCCGGCGGAGCCAAGGCCGCCAAGGTTGCGGACTACATCGAACAGGTTCTGCGAGAAACCACCGACGACGATCAGAAGCAGGTGTGGCGTGAAGGGCTTCGCCTGATCGATGTCATGAGCGTGCACTCCAGCGGAAAAGCCTTCGTCGATTCGAGTCCGGAAGAACGGATCGCAGTCCTTACTGTCCTCTCGGACCACGACCACATGACCGATCTTCCCGAAGTCCGATTTTTTCGCGACCTGAAAGGCTTGACCGTTCGCGGCTACTACACCTCGAAGATCGGCATTCACGACGAACTCGAATATAAAGGCAATCGCATGCTGACAGAGTTTGTGGGCTGTGATGATCCGACGCCGAAGTCTCGATAGCCGCCGGGAAACAAGAACACGAGGTCAACATGAAATCGGCGATCTTACGCTCGTCTCTTAGCTTGATTCTCATAACCTGTGTGCTGAGTGTCCCTTTTGCTTCAGCAGCTGAAGAGAAACATGGGAATGACGGATGGATTTCTCTGTTCAACGGGAAAGATTTCACGGGCTGGTACACCTATCTGGATTCCAGCGGCAAGAATAAGGACCCGAAGGGCGTCTTCAAAGTAGAGGACGGCGTGATTCATATCCTGGAATCGGACAATGGCTACCTTGCCACGAACCAGGATTTTTCCAACGTCCGTATTCATGTCGAGTACAAGTGGGGCGCCAAACGTAGGACGTGAAGGAAAAAGGAATAGCGGGTTGCTGTATCTCGCGGTGGGTCCGGATGCGATCTACCCGACATCATTGGAGTGCCAGATTGAGGAGACGGACGTCGGAGATCTGTGGATTGTCAACGGTGCGGCGGTCACTGCCTTCTTCATCGCCCCGGCAATGCCGGTATATGACGATGACATGCAAGCAGGTACTCGTGTTCGCAGCGGCCCGGGAGTCTCACTCCGCGTGCTGAAGTCCGGCGACTTCGAGAACCGGGACGGCTGGAACACAGTGGAAGTAATTATTGCGGGAGATCGATCCACGCACCTGGTGAACGGCCGGATCGTGAACAATGCTCGCGACATCCAGCGGCCCGACCCGAATAATCCCGCCCACATGGTCCCGCTGACCAGCGGCCGGATTCTCCTCGAAGCAGAAGGCTCCGAAATCTGGTTCCGCGACATCAGGATCAAACCGCTGGGGGCGTCCGAGAAACCATAAATATAAGGAGTCCGGAGTCGCATGGGAAACCAGGGCAGAGTAAAAGTTGGAATCATCGGTTCGCAATTTCAGGCGGATATTCACGCCGCCTCGCTTCAGATCATGCCGGACGAAGCCGAAGTTGTTGCCGTCGCTTCCCCCAGCCCAGGAAACGCTGCCGCCTTTGCCAAGAAGTTCGGAATCCCGCGCGTGTTTACGGACTACCGCGAGATGCTCAAAGAAAAAGACATCGAGATGGTGACCATCGCCGCTCCCAATAGCCTGCATGCGCAAATGACCAGGGATGCGGCCGCTGCCGGCAAACACGTTGTCTGCGAAAAGCCTCTGGCCATGACCATCGCCGAGGGCGAGGAGATGATCGCCGTTACAAAACGTCACGGAGTCCTTCTGATGTACGGAGAGGAACTCGTCTTCACGCCGAAATATCTGAAGGCAAAAGAAATGGCGGATGCCGGCGCCTTCGGGAAAATCTATCTGGTGAAGCAAAGTGAAAAGCATTTTGGTCCGCACAGCGAATGGTTTTGGGATGTCAATCGCTCCGGGGGCGGCGCGTTGATGGACCTGGGTTGTCATGGAATTGCGTTCTGCTATTGGTTTCTCGATCGGTCACCCATCAAGTCAATCTATTGCCAGATGGGCACCTACGTTCATGGCGAGAAGACTCAGGCGGAAGACGATTCGTTATGCATTCTTGAGTTTGAGAATGGGGCAAATGCGCTGATCGAGAATAGTTGGGCGCGACGCGGAGGCATGGACGATCGCATCGAGGTCTACGGTGAGGCCGGCGTGACCTATGCCAACTTGCATATGGGCAATGCACTGCCCACGTACAGCGAAAACGGTTATGGCTACGCCGTCGAGAAGGCCCCGAGCACCAAAGGCTGGACCTATCCGGTTTTCGAGGAACTTTGGAACTACGGCACGCCGCAAGAACTGAGCCACTTTGCCCGCTGTGCTCGGGGAAAAGAAACTCCGCGAATCACCGGAGAAGACGGTTTGGTCGTGATGCACGCTCTTTACGCCGGTTACGCCTCCGCCGGCGAGGGACGAAAGATAGCGCTACCTTTCGAGGCACCCGCCGTGAAAAAGCCGATAGATTTGTGGTTGAATGGCCCCGCCCGAAAGCAAACCTCCGCTATCCGGCACTGACAAATTCAAATTGATAACTGGTGTCCACCATCATGCCCATCGCAGACAGAATTCGCCTTAGTCTCATGATGTTCCTGAATTATGTGATCTGGGGATCATGGTACGTCACGCTCGGCGCGTATCTAACGATCAATCTGAAATTCACCGGAACGGAGGCCGGGGCCGTGTTCGGCACGACCGCGTTGGCCTGCATGATCTCGCCTTTTTTTGTCGGGCTAATTGCTGACCGATTCTTTGCCTCCGAGCGAGTTCTTTCCGCCCTGCATCTGCTGGGTGCTGTGCTCTTGTACTTTGTCACCAAAGCGACCACGTTTGGCTCGGTCTACACCTTGATGTTCATCTACTGTCTCTGTTACTTCCCTACGATCGCGCTCACCAACTCGCTCACCTTGCAGCATCTGAAGGACACCGGCCGCGACTTTCCCCTGATTCGCGTCTTCGGCACACTGGGATGGATTGCGATTGGCGTGACCATCGGACGTCTCGGCGTCGAGACATCCACCGTTCCATTTCTGCTGGCCGCGGGCGCGTCGGTGGTGATGAGCATTTTCAGCCTCACTCTCCCGCACACGCCGCCGCCCAGTAAGGGCCAATCGGTCACGATGCGGCGCATCCTCGGACTCGATGCCCTGGTGATGCTCAAACGCCCGTCGTTCGCGGTGTTTGCGGTGGCTTCGATTCTGGCCTGCATCCCGCTCACTTTTTACTTCTCATTTACGAATGCCTACCTGAACGAACTTCACGTCCCCAATGCCGCCGGCAAAATGGCTTTGGGACAGGCTTCCGAAGTCGTGATGATGCTCTTGATGCCATTCATCCTCAGGCGCGTCACCGTCAGGAGCATCCTGATCATGGGTCTACTGGCCTGGTCGATACGTTACATGCTGCTTGCCTACGGTAATCCCGATGGCGGCATCTGGATGTTTTATCTGGCCATTCTGCTCCATGGCGTTTGTTACGACTTCTTTTTCATGACCGGGCAGCTGTACACCGATCAGGAGGCTCCAGCCAACCTGCGCAGCGCCGCGCAAGGACTGATTACGTTTCTGACCTACGGAGTAGGAATGCTGATCGGGTCTCTGATTTCCGGCCGGACCGTCGACTATTTCACTTCCAGCGCAGGTGGAGTTATAGTCCGCAACTGGCGGGCCTTCTGGACGACTTCGGCCCTGAGCGCTTTCGTCATCCTGCTTTTGATTGTCATTTTTTTCCGCAGCCGTAGCAAAATAGAAGTGGCGCACGCCTCAGAATCTCCGGCAACCTGAGAACTGGAGTGAAGATTAGTTAAAATCTCGAAGGCTTTTGCACTGGAAGATGCAAAGAAACAGTTGCCGTCGCGGGCTCAGCCTTGCGGAAGCTCCCAAACAGATCCATAGGTCCCGCCACCTACAGCCTCGGGGTGATGATGCTCGATCAATTTCCAGACCGCCAAAGATAGCGGACTTATCGGGTACTGCCACAAGCGCGTTTATCGGGGCTTACGAATGTTTTGGGGGGATTGCACCTGGCGTGAGAGATCTATGCCGCCGTTTCCAACTGAGCGCACGACCCTAGTGTCGATCTTCGGCAAGGGACGCCCTGCTGGCGATCAACTGGAGGCCTTTGTCGCCCGCCTCTTTTCGGGTCATCTGAAGATGCGCGTGGCCGCTCGCTGTGTGACCCGATTTTATTTCGACTTGAGCCAGCACCAGCATCGCTTCCAGTTTCTGCACAGACAGGTCGGACTTCTCTGACTCCCGAATGATCGCCTCCAGTTGGCGAATTGCGTTCTGCGGATCGCTTGAAGATGACACCTTGGCGGCAACCGTCTCGGCCTTGAGGAGAATCTCGTGGTCCGTTTCTTTATTCAGAAGCGCGGTTGCCTTCGCGCTCTCCGAGGCGGCATCCTGCACCTTACCCTGGTCGAATAAGGCTTCGGCCAAAGTTGCGTGCGCCGAGGCTTCCTGAGCGTCGTGCTCTTTCTGAAATTGCACGACTGCGGCGCGTGACAGCGTTTCCGCCTGCGCAGGATTCCCGGTGGCGAGCGCTAACTGTGCATTACCCAGCCGGCTCTCGGCGACAGTCCCGTCTTCTCCGCGACGGGTACGGATGAGCAGCGCGGCGTCGTAATCCCTTTGCGCCTCGACCACATTGCCGCGAAGGGTCAGCAATCCGGCCAGGTTGTATAGAGACTCGGCGACGTCGCTTTCGTTTGCCATTTCCTGCCGGAGGTCCAGGGACTTCCGGAAAAGATCCTCGGCCTGGGCCAGATTGCCTTGCGCCTGGTAAATGATCGCCAGGTTATTTAACGCGCTGGACAGTCCACTCTTATCGCCGACCGCGGAATAGGCATCGCGCGACTGCCCGTAGCTTTTCAACGCCGCCGTCACATCTCCCTGGTCTTGTTGAATCACGCCAATATTGTTCCACTCCTGGGCGACTGCCAACCTTGTTGTCGATTTCCTTTTGAACCGCCAGCGCCTGTTCGTAAACACTTTTCGCTTTGTCGAGATGTCCCAGTTGTATGAGCCCGCCTCCGATATCATTGAGGCTGTTGGCATAGTCCTTCTTGTTGCCGAGCGCCCGAAACACTTGCATGCACTCTTCACTAATGGCGTTTGATTGTGCGATCTCGCCCCGCCGCCACAGCACGTCAGCCATGCGAACCCGCGCCCGCGCCGCGCCGTAACGATCCCCCACACTCTCGTAAATATGCTGGGCTTCGTCATCCAGCGTCTTGGCTCCGTCCAGGTCCTGAAGATTCTTGGCGGCGGCACTTTGGAATAATTTTGCCTGTGCCAGCAGCAGGCGGGAGCCGCGCTGTTCGGACTTTCGCGCGGCATTGTCGGAGGCAGCCTGCACTCGCTTGAAGTCCGACAATTGACTGCCGGCATACGCCTCCTGCAGATCAATGCGGGGATCGTCAGAAACCGGTGCGGGAAGTACGCGCAGGTGCGCGATGCTCAGCAAACGCGTCCTGCCCTTTGCCGCCAGTGCTTTGGGTCTCCGCGAGACGTAAGTCCGTACTCGACGTCGTCGGGGAAAAACTCCAGCAGAGTGCGATAAACATCGATAGCTCGGCCCCAGTCTGCCGCACTTTCGCGGTAGAGGCCTTCGATCCACAGTTGGTTCTCCCGTTCCAGGCCGGAAGACAATTCCCATGCGCTCCGGGCTTCTTCCTGTGCTTTGCCGTCGTAGCCCAGCCCCTTCCATGAGGCCGACAGAGCGGAACGGGCGAGGGCGTGGGACGGTTCCAGTTTGACGGCTTCGAGCAGAAGATCACGTGCAGCCAGATGCTCATACGAACGCAGCTTGACCAGTCCTTCAGAGTACAAGCGGGCAGCCTTCGGATCGGAGGGCAGGGCCGCGCGGATGGTTGCGGTTTG
This sequence comes from Terriglobia bacterium, assembly GCA_963812835.1. Lineage (GTDB taxonomy): Bacteria > Acidobacteriota > Terriglobia > Terriglobales > Acidobacteriaceae > JAIQFF01. The sequence goes on along the minus strand of CAWEWN010000002.1, from coordinate 23,204 downwards.
TACGGTCGAGAGACTTCCGGCGCCAAGCCGGTCGCGCAGGTGAACGCCAGCCTCGCTGACTAGCTCGAAGATCTCATCTTCCTGGCCGGTTACGGCTTCTTCGTTGGTTTCTCCGGTTCGCGTATCCTGCATGCGAAGATCCAGGCGGATCCGTCCTTTTCCAGGCCGGCCAAGATCGGTATAGGAGCCCAGTACGATGTAGTCAGCGTCCAGGTTGGTGCGCAGGAGCTGTATCGTGTCCGCGCCCAGCGAGTCGGCGTCGGCCAAAAAAGGCATTTCCCGCTTGGTGCGGGCGATATTTTCCCCCGCGACCAGGCGAAGCCGCCTGCCGGCCGACAATTCCGTCCGGAGCATCTCCTCCATCGCAGTTGAAAGCCACGCCGCTTCAGGCCGTCCCGACAGATTACGGAACCCCAGGACCGCGACAGTACGGCCGCAACTGCACGGCAGCGTTCGCAGGTTTCGATAGTCGGGAGCGTGATGCAGCCTGCTGTCCCCGATAGAGATATCCAACGATTCCTGCCAGCATGACGACCCCAGCCGCAAGACCAATCCACAGAACCGGGATTCGGGACGAGGTCTTCTCAATCACGACTCGGGATTTCTCACGCGAGGCGATTACAAAGTCGGCGGGGACAGCCGCCGACGGGAGGGGCGAGGCCGGTTCAGCGGGTACGACTGGAAAGGTGACTGGCGCGAGGAACCGGTACCCGCGTCGAGGGACAGTCTCGATGAAACGGGGATTATCGGCTGAATCGCCGAGCGCCGTCCGAATCTTTTTGATGGCGGTGTTCAGACCGTCATCGAATTCCACAAAGGTGTCGGCGGACCAGAGCTTCAGACGAATTTCTTCCCGCGTGACGAGTTCGCCGGGGCGTTCGAGCAACAGGGCAAGAACCTGAAACGGCTGGTCTTGAAGCTTGACCCTCATGCCCGCTTTGGTCAGCGTGCGCTGCTCAAGGTCGGCCCCGAACAACCCAAATTGAACGAGTTTCGTTCTCGGCGGGAAAAGATCCATCCCCGACGTACCCCCAAGTCAGTTCGGAGATTCTAGCACGCAAGTACAGAACTCCAGCTAATCCCTTTCCGTGGAAAGACTTGCCTGTACAGGTCCGGGCTGGAATTTGATCCGTTGACCTTTAACGGTGGTTCTCGCAAAGTGCTCTCGCGAATTTACCCGGTTCAGAGGAGACCCGATCGTGGCCAGAGAAATCCGCACGCGAACCACAATCGAAACCGAGTCTGTTTCAGTAATTACCTGCCGACAGGTGTCTCGTGTGGGGTGTGAGCCCTGTGGTCACGAAGAAATGCCCAGAGCCGAGACCGCTGGGTCGTTGATCGATGCCTTACCTACGCCCTTGCAACCAGAAGGGTCATGGAACCGAGCCAGGCAGGGACTGGCGATGAGGTTGAAGGCGCTGCTTCGGTTACTCGAAAACACAGGTACGCCGCCCCGTTCGTAAATCGAATCGAGAGAGGAAGGCATCACGATGAAGAACACTCTGAGAAAGCTAGCAATGCCCCTGCTGTTCGTCGGATTCGTGACCTCGTTTGTGCTGGCCGAGGACCATGGAGGATTCAAGTCCAAAGATCCTGGCCCACGCCCGAATCCGTCAACCGCAATTCCGAATCCCGTTCCGGCCCTGGATGAGAACGAGACTGCCCTGTTCAACGAAAGCATCCTGCGAGTCTCGGAACTGGAGGGATCCTGCGATACTTGCGCTCAGCAGCCCCAGAACGGTCCGCCCATGGATCCCGATCCCAGTAACCCGTTCTCGCCACTGGGGCTGGTCAATTCGGCGGGTATGAGCCCGGTCTTCAACGCTGACCAGTGTTTTATCTGTCACTCCCAACCGGCGATCGGTGGCAGCGCTCCGGCGAAAAATCCTGCGGAGAAGATTGCACACCGGCTGGGGGGAACGAACACCGTGCCCTCTTTCGAAGCTGAAGACGGAGCCTTTCGCGAGGTGCGCTTCAAATTCAACCCGGACGGCTCGCGCGACGGTGGCGTTCATAGCCTTTTCACGCTGCAAGGCCGTTCCGATGCTCCGGGCTGCACGCTCAAGCAGCCCGATTTCGAGGCCGCGGTTCAAGACCGCAACATTGCTTTCCGCATTCCCTTGCAATTATTCGGGCTGGGTTTGATTGAAAGTATTCAAGACTCCGCGATCCGCGCTAATCTGAGCAGCCAATCAGGGGACAAAGCGCGCACTCGGAATTGCCGGCCATCCCAACATGGTTCCGAACAACGGCACCATCAGCCGTTTCGGATGGAAAGCGCAGAATGGTTCCATCACTATTTTCGCCGGCGAGGCCTACAACGTGGAGATGGGCATCAGCAATGACGCCTTTCCCATCGGACGCAGCGAAGACCCCAACTGCAGCACAGTCTACGAGCCGTTCGACATTCCGCGCACCGATCCAACGCTTTACAACAATCCGCTGAAGATCATGCCTGCGTGGCTCATGTTCACGGAGTTCATGCGCTTTGTGGATGCTCCGCGGCCCGCGCCTTTGACCAGCAGAGCGCAGCACGGTAAGGACCTCTTCAGCTCAGTCGGGTGCGCGTTGTGCCACACTCCGTCGTTCAAGACGGCGGGAACTGCAAATCCGACAACTCCGTTGGAGGAAATTGGCCCGCGCTCGGTGGCGTTGCGCGGACAAACCGTAAATCTCTTCTCTGATTTGCTGGTTCACCACATGGGTGCGACGCTGGCCGACAACATCGTGCAGGGAAATGCCGGGCCCGACGAGTTCCGGACCACGCCTCTGTGGGGACTCGGGCAGCGTTTGTTCTTTCTCCACGACGGACGCACCAGCGACCTGAAAGTTGCGATCCAGGACCACTCTTCGCGGCGCTTTTCGGACGGCGGCGACAACCCATCGAAAGACTTGCGGTCCTACACGTACGGGCCCTCGGAAGCGAACACGGTGGTGGACCGCTTCAACAATCTGTCAGAGACAGACAAGCAGGCGATCCTGGATTTTCTGCGATCGCTATAACCGTCAATTGCGAGCGGCTTTCGTTCTTGGAAGCCGCTCCATCAGTGGAGGAATCATGAAGGCGATTCAGATTGTGATCGCGGCCATGCTGCTGGCCGCAAGCGCAACCGCATCGGTAGATCCGTTTGCCGGCAAATGGGTGCTCGATGTCCAGCACTCTAAGTATCCAGCAGGCGCGCGCCCGAAGAGCATGGTGATCGAGATGGAGCCGGTTGGCCGGGCGATCCGCTACCACTCGGAAACCACTTACACGAACGGCCGCACCATGCAGGCCAATTACAGCGCTGAATACAACGGCCAACAGGCAGTGGTCACGGGCGCACGCGGTATGATGCTGCCAGTATCGCTGAAGAAGGTTGACTCGCGGACCGTAGTCGCCTCGTACACGCGGCTTCTGCAAGTGGTCGCCACCAGTCGCAGAGTCGTTTCCTCCGATGGGCGAAGCATGACGATCACCACGACTTCTAAAGATTTGGCGGGCAAGCGCGTAACAACCATCTGCGTGTATGAAAAACAGAGCAAAACCCGTGAGGTAGGCGCGTCCCTTTCGAAATCGAGGTGGCAGAAACACTAAGATATTTTTAGTGGAGGCGATGTGACGACGGTGCAGACACCTCCTCCCGGCACAATCGCCAGCTAGAGCGGCTTGCAGTTTCTGTAGCAGAACGGAAGATCTTACCGGATCCTGAGGCATGCATCAGCGTTCGCACGTTTGGACGACCGGATGCGGCAGTCCGCCGGGATGATACTGGAAGGCAAGATCTTGTTTACTTGTCCTCCGGCAGACTCCAGGCAAACAACACTCCGCCACCGCTGGTCAGAATGTATTGCCGGTGATCCAGCTCATAAGTGATCGGAGAACTCGCGATCTGGCCGCCGGTGCCAGCGTACCAGAGAGTTTTGCCATCGCTGCTATCCAGAGCAAGAACATTGCCGCTGGAGTCGCCGGTGAACGTGACGCCGGAATCCGTAGTCAGCACGCCGGCGGATGCAGTATCCCCAATGTCGTGGCTCCAGCGAATTTTTCCCGTCTGGTAGTCGATGGCCTTGATCATGCCTTTGCCCCAGAGTCCGTAGTCCGCGCCAGCCCAGCCATAGGCGCCGTCGGCGGGCTTCGCAAAGTAGAGGGAATAACTCTCTCGCGCGGAAACTATAAACAGTCCGTTCTTGGGATCGAAACTCGGAGAGCGGAAGTTGGTCATGCCTCCTTCATCAGGCGCGATCAAGCGTCCATCAGGCGCCGGTTCCTTGTCCGGATTCGGAATCGGGCGGCCCTCCTTATCGATGCCCAAGGTCCAGTTCACCGGGCCAAACGGCACGGTGAGAAGACTCTTGCCGGTGGTGCGATCGAGCACGAAGAAGTAGCCGTTGCGAGAGGCCTGCATCAGCAGCTTGCGAGGCTCTCCGTGAAAGTCGGCATCAACCATAACCGGGACTTCAATGGCATCCCAATCGTGCGTGTCATGCGGAGAAGGCTGGAAGGCCCAGGTAAGCTTTCCCGTATCCGGGTCCAGGGCCGCGATGGTGCACGTATAGAGGTTGTCTCCGGGGCGCGCCTTGCCGTTCAACACCGGCGTCGGATTGCCCGTGCCGGTGTACAGCATATTCAGCTCGGGATCATAGGTCGCGGTCAACCAGATGGTGCCACCCGTCGTCGAATTCGGGGTGCCGGAAGGAGGCGTCGTGTTCCATTGCCATTGGGTCTTGCCAGTCTCGGGATCAACGGACCGCACGTAGGCGGTTATGTTGTCCAAGTCGCCGCCCACACCCAGGATCACGTGATCGCGCACCACCAGCGGCGCCATGGTTGCCCAATATCCCTTTTTGATATCGCCGACTTCCACATCCCAACGGACTTTGCCGTTCTTTGCTTCGAGCGAAATCAGGTGTGCATCGGGAGTGGAGAAGTAAAGCCACTGTTTGTACATGGCGACCCCACGATGCCCAAGGTGCATACCTGCGTTTTGCTTATACGTGTAGTGCCAGATCTGGTGGCCGGTACGGGCGTCAACCGCCCACACGTTGTCCGGCATTGTGAAATACAGCACGCCGTCGACCAACAGAGGGGAGGACTTGATGCTGGCTTCCTGTCCGGTTTGAAACGCCCACGCCAGCCCGAGAGATGCAACGTTCTGGGGAGTGATCTGGGTCAGTGGGCTGTGTCGTCGGCCGGAATAATCGCCGTGGTAGCTCGGCCAGGAGTCTGTCGGCGGGTTTGCAATGGTGGCGGGATCAAGCCCTTGGGACAGAAGCCGGCCCGGGAAAAAGAACAGCAGACCGATGGCGCACAATGACCATTTCTTTGAACGAGATTTCATATTTTCTATCGCAGCGTTTGCAGGTAGGCCATCAGGTTATGGATGTCGTCGTCGGTGTATTTTTCGAACTGCTCGATATGAGCGTCCGAGGGTGAGTCGATCTTGTAATCAACTGCGCGGATTGGCCAGGATCTGTACCATCCTTCAGCATCCGTCATTCCTATGTGGAATTCATCTTTATAGGTGAGCGTGCCGGTGAAAGTCTCGCCCGATGTGGTGGTGATTGTGACCGTGGCCTTCGCATTCTGGGGATAGAGCATTTGGATTTCGAGTTCCAGCCCCTCGCGCCGGGTGGCAATCCCCGCCAGATCGCCGGTGGGTGAGTGACAAGTGGAGCATTTCCCGGGACCATTGAAATACGCCTTACCTTGTTCTACATTCCCGGTTTGCAGGTCAGCAACATCAACGCCGCGGCGGCCGCCCGGCTTCGAACTCAATTTCCTGCTTTGATCGCGAATGAAGGCGATAAGATCGTTGACTTGAGGAGCGGTAAGTCTGGCAAAAGCCGGCATGCCTTTTTCGATCCGCCCGTCGTGCACTACCGCGCGAATCTTGTCTCCCCTGACGTCGCGCGTCACCAGACGAGAACGCGTCAGGTCGGGACCGGATTCGCCGCCGGCGGCATCGCGGCCGTGACAGAAGGCGCAATTTTGCGCAAAAAGCCCCTTGCCGCGCGCCGGCGCAGGCCTAGCAGTTGGTTTGGCTGCCTGCCCTGACGCTGGAGAAACACCTGCTAGTAACAGCGTAGAAACCAGCAACATCGTCCCTAGACCGTACGCATGTATACCCGCCATCGATGCACCCTCCGGGCAGGAATGTTCATCCCCGAACGCCAATGTTAAAAGGCAGTACATGTTAACAAAGAGCGCAAGAAGACCGAGAAGACAAAGAGTGCAAGAAGGTTAGGTTAAGGATATGGGATGCGCGTACCATGACAAAAATTAGCGTCCTGACGTGGAACGGCAACGAGCCCGCCTTTCCGGAACTCGGTGCTCGCCGTGTTCGGCGTCCTGCTCTGCCACATCCCGTCGCAGGAGTAGCTGTCCCTGGAGGGGTCATGCTGATATTTACGATGCTGTTGTTCGGGCGGCGCCGTCTCTGTTCAAGGCCAGAAGTCCTCCGAGGAGCGTTGGCAATTCTTTGCCTCGCAGCTCTTGGTTGCGGGCATGGTAAGGTTCATTCCGCACAGACGGGGCTCTCTGCTCCGGCGATCTCGTCGCAATCCACGTCAGGCGAACTCATGCAGATTGCCGCAGGCTTCGATCAGTTCTTCTTGCACGACAATTGCACTGCGCAATACCCGCCCCAGCCTGACACTTGCCTCCACGATAGGCTTCACAAGCAATCATTCACCTTTGGTGGAAAACCTGGAACCGTATACCTCGTGACTCTGCGCATTCGGGGCATTTTCGAACCTACCACCATCGCCGGTGGCGAAACGCCTGACCCCGCACACCCATACTTCAAGGTCGGTGGTACGGTCAGCGCAGTTGATTGGTCCCATTGGGGAATCGAAGTCTCGGAGCCCGAACAAACGTATTGGCTGAATCACTATCCCTCGGTCGGGCACATCATCTACAAGGAGGACTTCGAGGCAACCATCGCCGTGGCAGCGGGTGCAACTGTTGTCATCCAAGTCGCCGACGGAAACGACCGGCAGATCGACAATGGTAAGATCGCCCCGGATAGGCAGCAGATTCTCCCAGGGGTCGTGGACCATCCTCTCGCAGGCCAGATGTTGCGTATCGACTTAGTACGCGTCCAAAAAAATAGGATCGGTTCCATATGAGCGATCAGACAAATGCTCGTACTTTAAGCCGACGCCAGTTCGGGATCATGGTCGCAGCCTGTGCGGCGTCTACGGCTTTAGTTGGCCAAGAGGTTCAGCAGCCGAATGCCGCCTCGACGCGGCTGGCACCGGGATCGTTCCGGCAACCGCTTGTGCCGGACACGCCGGCATTCGACGGGCCGCTGGAGTTCACTCGTCGGGACGTTGCGCCGACGGTGCATCCTTTCCCGATGAGTCAGGTTCGACTGCTGCCGAACAACGTGTACTTCGATTCGCAGGAGTGGAACCGTGGCTATATGGCACGACTGCAGGCAGACCGTCTCCTGTATACGTTTCGCGCCAATGCCGGACTGCCGGTGGGGTCGGCGAAACCGCTTGGAGGTTGGGAACAGCCGGAAAATGGTCAGCGATCGAGCGAACTGCGCGGTCATTTCGGCGGCCACTTTCTTAGCGCCAGCGCGCAACTAGCCGCGATGGGAGATCAGGAGGCCAAAGCCAAGGGCGACTACATGGTGGCTGAGATGGCGAAGTGTCAGGAGAAGCTAGGCGGCAAGTATCTCAGCGCCTTTCCGACAACCTGGTGGGACCGGCTCGAGAAGGGCGAGCGCGTCTGGGCTCCTTTCTATACGATTCACAAGATTACAGCCGGGATGTTTGACATGTACCGGTTGGCCGGGAACAAACAGGCTCTGCAAGTGCTCGAAGGCATGGCGGCCTGGGCGGACGAGTGGACGTCTTCAAAGACAGAAGCGCAGATGCAGCAGATCCTCACCATCGAGTTTGGCGGCGTCGCGGAGAGTTTTTATCATCTTGCCGCAGAGACGAACGACCCGCGGTGGGCGAAATTGGGCGACCGCTTCCAGAAGAAAGAGCTTCATCAATCCGCTGGCAGCGCGTCGGGATGAGTTGCGGGGATTGCACGTCAACACCCATATCCCGCAGGTGATTGCGGCGGCACGAAGGTACGAGATCTCGGGCGACAGCCGCTTTCGCGACTTATCGGAGTACTTCTTTTACGAAGTCACGACCGCTCGTTCTTATGTCACGGCTGGGACGAGCAACGCGGAAGCCTGGCTCGCTCCGCCGAAGCGCTTGGCCGCCGAGCTGAAGCAGAGCGTGAACACGACTGAATGCTGCTGCGCATACAACATGCTGAAGCTGACACGACAGCTCTATAGCTGGAATCCATCGCCCACCTTATTTGATTATTATGAGCGCTCGCTGCTAAATCATCGCATCGGCACGATCCGGCCGAAGGTTGGATACACGCAGTATTATCTCTCGCTGGCTCCGGGCGCGTGGAAGACCTTCAACACCGAAGATCAGACATTCTGGTGTTGCACGGGTTCGGGAACCGAGGAGTATTCGAAGCTGAACGACAGCATCTACTGGAAGGATCAGGAAGGGATATACGTGAACCTTTTCATTCCGTCGGAGCTGGATTGGGCGGAGAAAGGATTCAAACTCCGTCAAGAGACTCAGTACCCTCAGTCGGAGGACGTGACACTGACAATAACTGCGGCAAGACCGGACAAAATGGCATTGCGTCTGCGTATTCCCGGTTGGCTGCAATCGGCGCCGACTGTGAAGTTGAACGGCAAGATACTGGATGCATCGGCAGCTCCTGGATCGTACCTAACGCTCACCCGTTTGTGGAAGGCCGGAGATAAGGTGGAGATGCGGCTTCCCATGCACTTACATGTGGAAGTCATGCCGGATGATTCTCACATGCAGGCATTTCTATATGGACCTCTGGTACTGGCCGGAGACCTCGGCGCGGAGGGGCTGACCGAAGCCCACATCATTGGGCCAAACTTGCGGGTGGGCGCGCCGATTCCCGAGCAGCACGGCTCGCCGCTAGGGCCCGTGAACAGAACTCCTCCAGTGCCTGATCTCGAAATCCCGAGTTTCACGGCGTCAGGGTCCGATCCGAGCTCGTGGATCAAGGCGGGAGACAAGCCGCTGACATTCCGGACGTCGGGGCAGCGGAAAGATGTCACGCTGGTTCCGCTGAACAGCCTGTATGACAAGCGTTACTCGGTTTACTGGGACGTTTCGTGACGGGCCCTACCGCAACAGCTACGCGGCACCAGATAGACGCGCTTGTCTCCAGAATGGAGTAGTCCCTGGTTGTCAGCCAAACAGCCAAGTCTGGAACATGCGAATCGCGGCAGGTAGTACCTAACTCCGGGCGCTTTGGAACACTCGGCCGTAATACTCTTCGAGGCCCGGCATATTATGACTTCGATTTTCCGCTCATCAAGACAACCCCGATTGGCCATCGTGGAAAGCGGTTTGGAGCGAGCGGACCTGCAATTACGCGCAGAGTTATTTAATCTGTTCAACATCGTCAACATGGCGATCCCCGCGAACATCATCGCGGGTACAGGGTTTGCATGATCAGCAAGACCGCGGGGACCTCCCGGCAAATTCAGTTTTCGCTAAAGCTCATCTATTGAGGCGCGTCGAGCAGTGACTCAGGTTCACGGGACGACATGTTCTCGAAAGTGACGCCTCGCCGCCAGCTAAGCCGGATAGATCGTGAGAAACGGGCATCATTCCGGGACAGATTCGAGGAGACGCCATGTTTCATTTGCGATCTGCTGCATCCGCCGTTCGTCAATTCCCGCCGCATCGGGGAACACACCGTAGCTGGATGCCGGTGAATGGCTGATTCGAAAAAACATCGAGACGGATGTACCGAAGAACAGACACCGGCTTCCTACTCCTTCATCTGAGCGAATTTAGCAACCATCAGGCGGATGCTCGCCTTGTTCTCTGGAGCGCTGTTCGCTGTCAGCTGTGACTGTCAATAAATCGTCCAGGCAACGGACAAGATCTTCCACTGCCCATCAATTTTGCACACCTGCCAGACCTCGAGGCCTGAATGGTGAACCTTGTCGTTGATGACAAAATCGTAATTAAATGTCACCAGCCCTAGAGGACCGTCCTGGCGAATCTCGATATTGCGAAATCTCTCTTCGAGTTTGTCCTTCGACGTAGCGAGAAGTTTCGCAAATCCATCGAGCTGGCTGGGGCCAATCCCATCGAACTGAGCGTTATATTTGCGGGCGCTATCAATCTCTTCCTGGGTGTTGGCGTGATGAAAGAGCACATCAGGGTTCAGCACGAGCTTCGTTAGGGCGTAGCCGTCCTTGCGAATAATATCCTGACGGAACTCGTCCAATAGGCCGCGAATCCTCGTGATGTCAGCGCCGTTGGAGTTGAATTTGGGTTCCGCGTCCTGCGCCGACGCTTGAGAAACCAAGCCACACATAAAGGAGTGCAAGGAATACTGCGCCCAATCTCCTTTTATTCATATGCAATTTTCCTTTCAGATCTTGACCTAGGGGTTGGATCGTTAAGGCCGACCGGTTCCATGAACGCAAAGTGGGAAAGTGCAATAATCACTGGCGGCTGCGTCGTTCACATTATTTTCTATCATGCGTCTATGCACAAAGTCCGACCTGTGTGCTCTTCATACCTGGCATTCGCTGTCGGAATCAGAAACCTCGACAATTATCTCGATCTCCACACAGGAGCCGAATGGGATCTGCGCCGCGCCAAACGCGCTGCGGGCATGCGCACCGCGCTCGCCAAAGACTTCCAGAAAAAGTTCGGAGGCGCCATTGGCGACCTCGTGCGGTTCGGTAAAGCCGGGAGCGCTGTTCACCAGTACCAGCAGCCTGACGATACGTTTCACCCTATTCAGGTCGTGCAGGGCACCGTGCAACGTCGCGAGGAGTTCGATGGCGACATCACGCGCTGCCTGCCTGCCCTCCGCCGTTGTGATTTCTTGCCCCACTTTGCCGGAGAACGGCTTGCCGTCCTTCTTCGCCAGTCGCCCCGACAAATAAATAAGATTGCCGGTCCGCACAAAGGGCACAAACGACGGGACGTAGCCATCGACCACCGGCGGGGGAACTTCAGGCAAATTGATTTGCAGAGCCTGTAGCCGCTCATAGATACTTGTCATAACTGTTCTCCTGCATCAGTTGCGCCAGTCGCACACCACACTGACAAGGCGATCTATGTCCTGCTCCGAGTTGAATAGATAAGGTGAGACCCGAATCTTGCCGTCCCGCAGGCTCACTATGATGTTTTCCCGCCGCAGCTTGTGGTAAAGCTCGACGGTCTTCTCCGGCTGGCGCGCCGTAAAACATCCAAACGGCCCCCGCCTATCCGGATCCAGCGGACTTGCGGGAACGCACCGGTCTTCAGGGAGGCGAGAAAACATAAATTCAATCAAGTGCCGGTTGTGCTCGGTGACTACTTCCGGGCCGGCGCGCAACACGAAATCTACCGATTCAGCCATCGCGGAAAGATTGAAGTTGTAGTAAGTGGCCCATTCTGCGGCGTCCCAGCGTTTGGCGTCGCGGCACGGTTTGGGGTCGACAAAATTCAACTCTGAAAAATTGTCCGTGTTCTGGCCTGTCCAGTAGAAAGGCATAGGCCGGAGCCTGTCGAGGTGCTCGCTCTTGACCCAGAAAAACCCCGTACCGTAACAGCTCAGCAGCCATTTGTAGGCAGCACACACCATAAAATCGGCGCCGAGATCGTTAACGTTCATTGGCACGGCGCCGCAGGCTTGACTGACATCCAGCAGAAGCAACGCCCCCTGCGCATGACACGCGGCAGCCAATCGGGCAGCGTCCAGCAGGGAGCCGTCGTCATAGCGCACCAGGCTCACGGAGACGATTCTGGTTTTAGGCGCTAGCGCATCAATGAGGTCATCCGCAGTGATAAGCCGGTCGCGCGGCGCTATGACTCTGAGCCTCACGCCCTCCCGTTCTTCCATGGGCTTCCAGGTGGCATACTGTAGCGGGAACTCTCCCTGCACGGTGATGATCTCGTCTCCTCGCTTCCACTCGAGGCCGTACGCCACGACCGCAGCGCCGGCGCTGGCTCCCGTGGTGACCGCGATTTCCTCGGGTTTAGCTCCAATCATTTTCGAAAGAGACTTTCGGATTCGCACTGGTGCCTCAAACCACACGGATTCGTCCACCCGATGTGGAAACTTCTTCGCTTCGAGCGCATGCTCGACCGCGCGGATAGATACGCGCGGCATCACCGTATGTGCTGCCGTGTTCAGGTAGGTTGCGTCTTCAATTTCGAACCATTCCTTCTTCCAGTTGGTTACAACCTGAGTTGTCATATGGAGAAGTCACTCCTTGCAGGCAGATGTCGATGGCGTTCCGGTCTTACATTTCACGAGTCGGTGCGAGCAAAGTATTTGCTCAACGGACAACCTGCGGTGGCAAAACCTCTTTCGCCATGTATAACAATTTCACTTAAAAATAATTTCACGAGTCACTTCAGTGCCCAGAACTTTTCTGATCTCATTCCGGTGCACTCTGGCCTGGTTCTGACACGCGCTGCTACAGATTACTTTTTCGGTCACTGCTTCAAACGCGTCCGCTTGATCGCCGATGTCCCCGGCATAAGCCGCCATGTTTTTAAAAGTAAACTCGAGATACACATTGGGCTGATCCGGTGATTTTGGAGAGGCCTGGAAGACCTTGTAACCGATGATCAGCCCGGCTTTCTTCGCGGCTTCCATGGTCGGCACCCATGTCGAAGTCACCCATGCCATGTATTCATCAAAGTGCCCGTACTCAACGTGTACGTAGTCCACCTCAGTGACCGGACCGTAGCTATACCCGCGCACATCCTGGGCACGTGCATTAAGCGAAAGTGCGGAAATTGCGAGACACATGGAAAAGATAGCGGCTTTGATCATTTTCTCTTCACCTCGTTTTTCATTGTTGTCCTTACTTAGACCAGGGCGGAACCACGCCGTTGGTGCGCGCGTACGCGATTGACTGCCCCAGGTGCTCGTGTTGATCACTGAGAATCAGCATCAGCGCGCCCTGCTTCGTCATGTCTCTTCCGAACAGTTTCACAGGCGCCTGCAGGTCGTTGTCGGAAAGTCCCGTAATCGCTTTTTGCAGATCGACGTAAGAAGCCTTCAGAGCTTCCTGCAATTTCTCCGGATCGGTGATGGGCGCGGGCTTAGCCCCCGTATTCGGTGTGCCCGAAAGCACGCCGACGAGCATGCGGTTCTCCGTAACGATCAGGTTGAAAACGTCGCCGACGGAGCGAACGCCCTGACCGGGCTTCCAGTCGTACTTGCCCGACATAACGCGCGCGAGTCCGGTGAATTTGTCGGAAAGCGTTCCGGCATCTTTTCCGAAGGCGGCCTGTATTCCTGCCGCCTGCGCCTGCGCCAACGGCACCATCAGAGCGACCGCAAGCGCGCAAATTCCGTACTGAATCAAAATCTTCTTCATGTGAAACTCCTCCAGGCGATGCGCCTGCTCACCGGACAATATGCCGCGAAGAACCAGTGTTTGCAGGAAAAGTGACATGCGGCGTCCGAAGTGAGACAAGCGGTCAGAGTTGGCCGTCAAATACTGTTGCCACGGATCGGTTGACAGGTTTGAGCAGCTAGGTCGTTCATCCGGTCTCGTGTCGGCTGGAGAACTCCACGTTCGATCTGGTGTACAAGGTCTGTAATTGTGGCGTTCATATGTACCGGCACTCCGGACGCGTGGCCTAACGTCACCACATAGCCGTTGATGAAATCGATCTCAGTCTTCCGGCCACGCTCGAAGTCCTGGAGCATCGAGGGTTTGACATCTCCGTAGAAGGCAATTATTTCTTCAACCCACGACTCATAGCGTTGCTCTATCGCGACATTGCTCGCCCAGTCGGGCGGAATTGGGTCCATGGCCATACGTTCCAGCCGAGTGCCGATTGCAAGTGCCACCGACAACGCTTCCTCGTACGTCCGTCGGAAGACCTTCTTGCCTGCCTCCGTTTCCATGTACTGGCGCATGGTCTGAGAACAAAGCGCGCCAAGGGTTGTAACGGAGCAGTTGATCAGCAGCTTCGACCAGATGGCCCCGGTGATGTTTGAAGATGTCTTGACCTCAATCGCTCGACCCAACGTGCGCGCAACCCGATCGATGCGCTCACTGACGCCACCGGCAAGTTCGCCTATCACTAGATGCCCGGCATTCTTCTGCTCGTACACACCGGGTTCAACCATCGTGGCGCCAAGATTTGAGAATCCTCCAAGGATCCTGTCTTCGCCGAGACCGTCCGCAAGCACCCGCGCAACCCCGCCGTTCTGTATAGGCAACATAACCCCGCCGGGCGCGAGTAGGCGCAACACGCGGGGCGCGACTTCCAGCGTGTCCTGCGCTTTGGTGGCAAGCAGGATCAAGTCAAATTGGTCTCTCTTTCCGTAGTCCTCAACTGCGGCAATGTCGATAACGTCTGCCCTCACCTCTCCTCCGATGCCGGACACTCGCAGGCCCGATCTGCGCAGCACCTCCGCGGATTCGGTATTGCGAGCCGCAAGCCGGACGGGCAATCCAGCGCGGAGGGCGCGCGCGGCGATTGTTCCACCCAACGCGCCGATGCCCACTATCAGCATTTGCATTGTGAAGCCTCCAAGATGCCCGCGATGAGACTGAAGCCGACCAGTTGCCTCAAGAATCGAGCTCTTTCCCCACCACTTCCCGCAACTGGTGTCATCTTCGATCTATTTTGGAGGCGTGACGTACTGGGCCTCGCCGTTACCAAAGGACCAATTTTCCTTCGGGACTTCAACAAAGTTGATGAGGACATCTTCCTTGCGAATCTTTACTCCTTCGTGGAGATGGTCCGCTAGTGCTTTGTAGAAGCGTTGCTTCAATTCAGTGGAGCGGCCGCTATTCAATGTGATCTGAAAAAAGATGCAATCGTCCGACCGATGTATGCCGAGATACTCTCGATCGAATGGCAGGCTCGCCTTCGTGTGTTCCGTGATTACCTGAAATCGGTCATGTTCCGGAACATTGAGAACATCCACCAAGGTCTGGTAAAGGATATCGCCGACTTGAGCACGGTACTGTTCTGATTTTCCCTCGAGTAGATCGATTCGGACTAAAGGCACTTCTCCTCCTTAAATGATGACGGATTATGGAACGTTATTGTCTGGAGCTCAGGCGGTATCGCGATGGGATCGACCTCCATGCGCCGCCTCAGGCCTTGACAACGAGATCGATCTCGACGCAGGCCCCAAGTGGTAGCGCGGCAGCCGCGATCGTCGTGCGGGCGGGAAAGGGCTGACTGAAATATTTTGCGTAGATGCCATTCATCGCGGCGAAGTCAGTCATGTTCGTGAGAAACACACCGGCGCGCACGACATCATCAAAACTCTTGCTGGCCGCCTTCAGAACCGCCGAGAGATTCTGGAAGACGCGCTCCGTCTCGGGCACAATGCCCCCCTCGACCACCTTGCCAGTGGCCGGGTCTTGGGCGACCTGTCCGCTGAAGTAGAGGAGACCATCGACTTGGATCGCCTGGGAAAACGGGCCGACCGGCGGCGTGAGTTCCGGAGAGGTAATTGCTGTTTTGCTCATAGCAAACTCCTGTGGGTACTGGGTTAGCGAGTATGGAACATACGCCGCGAAGAACCAGTGTTTGCAGGAAAAGTGACATGCGGCGTCCGAAGTGAGACAAGCGGTCTGTCCTCATTGATGTCCTCTTCGAGGGTTCCGCTATAATCCGTGCCGGAAGGGTTGACACACCTATTGCTGCAGGCCACACCAGATATGGGACGGACGAGATGGATTTTGATCCTGTGTGCGTGGACGATTGTGGGACTGTTGTTCACGGTGCGGGAGATCGTAGTGGCGAAGGTTCACGGCGGGCATGTCAGCTGGGTGATCGTGGGTGCGATCGAACTCGTCTACTGGAACGTATGGGCGGCGTGCACACCGCTCGTGATTGCTCTGGCAAAACGGTTCCCGTTGACGGGGCCGAGGTTTGTACCTCATATAGCGATCCACACGGTCACGTCGTTTATGATCGCTCCCCTGGGATCGATCACCGCATACTTTCTGAGCCATGGACTTCTGCGGTTACTTCTTCGCATAACCGATCCTGGTGCGCCACCCCTTCCCCCGACGTTCACAGTCAGTGTTCTGTCGATGAGCTTCACTGGCGTGCTGACATACTGGTTAGTTGTGGGGCTGTATCAGTCGATCCACTTTTACCAGGCTGCTATGGAGCGTCAGACTCAAGCGGCGCAACTGGAAACGCAACTCTCCCACGCCGAACTTGAGAACCTTAAGAGCCAGTTACATCCGCACTTTTTGTTCAACAGTCTCCACACCATTGGAGTCCTGATGCAGGAAGACGTCGAGGCTGCAAGCCATCTGCTGGTCAGCCTCGGCGACTTGCTGCGTATGGCCCTCGAACGGCGAGAGAACGAGATCACCTTGCAGAGCGAGCTCGAGTTTGTCGGCAAATATCTGGAGATCGAACAGACACGCTTTCATGATCGGTTGAAAGTCCACATGGACGTACCGACTGACCTTCTCGGAATCTATGTACCGAGCCTGGCGCTTCAGCCTCTGGTTGAGAATGCCATCAAGCACGGCATCAGCGTCGATTCCACCGCAGGCCGGCTAGAGATCGCTGCGCAACGCAACAATGGCAGAGTTTCGCTCCGCGTCCGCGATGATGGCCCGGGTCCGGCACCGGGATCGCGTCTGCGATTCGGCGTCGGACTCAGCAATGTCCAGTCACGCTTGAAACAGCTTTACGGGGACGAGTCGTCGCTGGAACTTACCAGAGGCGACGGTCGAGGTTGTGAGGCCATCATCACCATTCCACTGCGGAGTTCGCATGAAGACGCGAGTCCTCATCGTCGATGACGAACCGATCGCCCGGCGCGGTATCCGTCGTTATCTGGCCAAGAACAACGATATTGAAATTGTAGGCGAGGCGGCGAACGGAATAAGTGCGGTGGAGCAGATCAATGAACTTCGTCCCGACATCGTTTTTCTCGATGTGCAGATGCCTGATCTGGATGGTTTTGGAGTCATCGAAAATGTGGAGCCATCGACCGGCCCCGCTCCCGTTTATATCTTCGTCACGGCTCACGATGTGCACGCCATTCGTGCATTCGAAGTGCACGCTGTTGACTACCTTTTGAAACCGTATGATAAGGAGCGATTTGCCAAGGCCCTGGTTCACGCGCTCCAGGTCGTCGAACAGCGCGGAACAGCAAATCGAGATCTCGAACCGCTGCTCCAATCCCTCCGTAGTCTCCGCCCGTTGGAACGCTTTGCGGTGAAGGACAAGAAGCGGATTTTCTTTGTTCCCGTTTCCAACGTTTTGTGGATCGAAGCCACGGGAAACTATGCCTGCATACACACCGCCAGCGACAGTCACCTGTTGCGGGAAACTCTGGCACACCTCGAAGAGAAGCTTGCGCCACACCACTTCATCCGCGTGCGGAAATCGGCCATCGTGAACGGTGCCTGCATTAGCGAGATTCGTCCGATGTTCGATGGGGTTTACGACATCGTACTGGCAGAAGGAACGGTGGTCACATCGAGCCGCAGATACGCTCACAAGTTACGGGCGCTGCTGGAATCCTAACCCTGGCAACTGGGATTTAAATTGGCGAGCCATCTTGGAATGCCAGCGGCGAAGATGATCCGGTTCCATAAAAGTGCGCAAGATGGCTGGTTACAAAAACAATTGTTTCTCCAATGCTCGTTCGCGGCGGCGCCCGGTTCCCCTTCATCCAAAGCAGATTTTTAGTCGCAGAGAAGAGTGTCGTATCGAGCCGGGAATAAATCGCCAGGCAAGATTCTCCGTCGGAATGTTCTACTTCTTGGGGCGGGTGGGTTTTTACGGCTGTACTGAGTTCAATCCAAGATAGACAGCCCAACCCGCGATTGCCAAGATCATCAGGCCCGAAGTTGCGCCTACCAGTTTCACCAGAGGATTTATCCTGTTCACTTTGGCGATCAGTTGGCTTTGTTCCGTTGCCCGTGATGAGGAAGACTCATCAATGAAAAGTTGGTCGTCCTCTTGCCGCGTCAGCGTACTGCGGTAAAAAAGGAGGATGAGGAGAATTCCAGTCACAACACCCCACGCGATCAACGACCATTCCATTCCCTGAGTCATAGATCACCTCCACGATTTATTTTCGAAATAATTAAGAGATCCGAAAGGGACTCCTTAAGGCTAGTCTTCGGTCTCAGCAATAGCAATGCGATTCGGGTAGTTTTGCCACGGTGGGGAAATGTTCTCTGGCCTGCGGGAGGCTGTGGTGCATGATCCGAGATAGTGAAGTTAGCCTGTCCGCTCTTCATGCACTAAGTTCGAATACTAATGGCTCAAGCAGCTAGCGCGTGTCGGCTGCTGGCGTAAGCGAGGAGAGCCATCATTTCGTCCATCGTGGGAATGTAGAACTCTGAGATCGAGCTGGCACGTTTCAATCCCTTACGAACCGCCTTGGAGGGGTTGAACAGCAAGAAACGGATGTTGTGGTCTCGCGCCCATCGGCGCAGAAACACCAGCATGCCGAGACCGCCGCCTTCGATGGCGTGCACCTCCGAGAGTTCAAGTACAACAATCCGGGCACCTGTTTGCGAGGTCACGGCTTTTCGCAATTTGAACGCGGCTTCACTCTGCACAATCCTGCCCTCGCACTCAACTACCGCCAATTCGCCGATGTTCTCAACGGTTACATTCAGCATGACTTCCTCCCGTCTAGTTGAACACTGTTTATCTACTGCACGATCGGTACCATCCCTGCGTTATCTGCAACATGGGATCATGCTTTCGAGGCCGCGATGGAAAGCTCGTCAAGAAACAAGCAAATCTGCCATACGGCAGGAGGTAACTCTTACTTGTCCGTCAAAATCGGTGATCGTGAAAATCGCCAAAAAAGTAAGGCTATGCCCAGGGGCCTCGGTTTGCATAAAAAAGGGCCCCGAGGGGTTCGGGGCCTGCTTCGTATCCATCCGCCATTGTCCAGAGAGGGCGTGCGAGCCAGCGGGCCCGTTGCCAACTCTCGTGAAGCCCGCCTTTCCGGCAACCGTTTGTGCTTCCATTGTGTTTGTGAAGTCTTCGGTCATCTTTTGTCCGTCGGTCGACACTGTCTCGATGCACCCAACAGCTCGAGCCTTATCTTTCAGGAATATCCGCTGAGGGCGTGAACTTCTCCAGGGACGGGCAATGGGTGGCATACGTTACTTATCCGGAAGGTAATCTGTGGCGGAGCAAGGCGGACGGCAGCGAGCGACTTCAGCTCACATTTGCTCACATGCAAGTCTTATTGCCACGTTGGTCTCCTGACCAGAAGCAGATTCTGTTCAGTGGATTCGTACCCGGTAAACCAGGCCGGAATTATATGGTTTCGGCCAACGGGGGCGTCCCACAGCCAGTGCTTCCCGACGAACTCATAGATGAGGAAGACCCCAACTGGTCTCCGGATGGCAACTCGATCGTCTTCTGGTCTGGCGGAGCCATCAATATTTTGGATTTGCGAATCCACAAAGTATCGGTCGTCCCGGGATCAGCGGGACTCTTCTCACCTCACTGGTCACCCGACGGACGATACATCGTGGCAATGTCAGGCGACCATCAAGCACTGATGCTCTTTGATTTCAAAACTCAAAAGTGGATAGAACTTGCAAGAGTGGGAGTGGCGTATCCGAATTGGTCCAAGAATGGAAACTACATTCACTTTCAATCTTTCGGAAGCGATGCAGCCCTTTATCGAGTGCGAATCAGCGACCACAAGTTGGAGAAGATCGTTGGCCTTAGAGGGATCCGTCTCCCGATTGGCTTTGCAGGAATCTGGGGCGGCCTCGCTCCGGATGATTCTCCTCTGGTGCTGCGCGACGTCGGCAGTCAGGAAATTTACGCCCTTGATTTGCAGCTTCCGTGATCATACGGTCGTCGCGCTGTCTAGCTGTTGTAATCAGGCGATTACACTCAAAACCCCCTCCCGAGAGGGTCAATGAGTGTAATGGCGATTTTTCGCCAACCATTGGCTGGGTTGACTATAACGCTGGACGGAGTTTCAATCGAGGCTGTTTTCTCACTGGCAGGAACAAACAGAGTATGGCATGGGAATGGATCAAAGCTCGGCGCAAAAAGAGGGGAGATGGATCTCAGCTCCCTGTCGTGCGCTGGCTTGAGTCGGATGACAACCCTTGGGGAGTGCCGGTCTTGGATGTTCGTCCGGTCACACTCTCGATGGTCTCCACGACCGCAGATCGGCAATGCGCTGAAAATGCAATGTCGTTTTTGCAAGACCCAGGCACGAGTTTCATTGGTGTCAACCCTGTAGTGTCACGTTCCGTTAGTGGAGGGATACGGTTCCGCATCGACAGGATGCTCGCGGACGGTACGCTCTTCACCCCAACGGAAATGGAGCACAAGTGGGCCATCTACTTCCATCGAGGAAAGATTCTTTTTGTCCGCAGTTGGCAGCGACGAGTTGATGTTATCGCCGAGGTGAGTGCGGACTCGAGCGCGAACAGCATTGAGATTACGACCCTTCGAGGAACATTCGCGGCGAATGACGAACAGCCGTCCTTTACTCGCCGTGTTGCAGACTACCTGCTCCGCAGTCACTCTCTTAACATGGTTTTGCCGGCTCCACTCCCAGCGGGGATGGAGGCCGACACCCAAAGAGCGGCCCTTTGGTGTTTCTCGTGCTTCGGTAACCAAGCTCAGTTCGCCACCCCGCATGAGCTTGTGCTGCCCATGCCGGATGAACCGTTGCGTACCGACTCGCTGCTGCATATCGCGGTTGCACGCGGCGACCTAATTGCGACTAAGAGCCTGCTGGATAACGGTATGCCAGTAGACCTGCTTGCCGGGGATGGGCTCGCTCCGCTGCATTGGTCGCTCGCCCGAGCCGATACTGCGATGGCTGCACTGCTATTGGAGCGCGGATCACCGATCGACGTTCGATCGGCCGAAGGAGCAACACCGTTGATGCACGCTGTCCAATGGCGAAGCGGCGTGACGGCAACCTTCCTGTTGGATCGCGGAGCAGACGCGAACGCTGCAGACAAGCGCGGCTTCACTGCGTTACATCGTGCGGCAGAGATGGGCGAACTTCAAATAGTCCAACTGCTACTAAGCCGTGGTGCCTCACCCCATGCTCGCGCACAAGGAGTCACTCCTCAGTCGTTGGCTGAAATGCGAGGACAGAATGCAATTGCCCGGTTATTGAGCAGTCTCTGAACTTGAAAAAGCAATCTACTGCGAGGTCCCCTAGTCAACAGAAGGCGGATGGTTGTTGGAAACAGGCGTTAGCACCAACTACGACCTCCGGGCCTACCCAAGGCACCTTCCTGGGGGGTTGTGAGTGTAATGGCGATTTCTCAACAGTTGCCCCAGACTCTCGATTGATGCTGCGTGGAAAGAGTCAACCCGGGGCAACAACGAGCCAGAAAAATCAATCGGGGAACACGCCCGGCAACACGGCTGCTCATTCGCGTTACCGACTGAGACTTCTGCCAGTGTCGCCATTGTCCGAACCCCCATAGACTCTGCGAGGGAATTGGGCGCGTCCTATACGGGCGAGACACGCTGCGCCACAGGGAGAGGACCGCATGGGCACAACCTTGAAGATCCTGAACTTCGCAAATGGAATCCTCCTCCTGATTGCTCTGCTTATGATCGCTAGCGTTCCCGGCTTTGGGCAGAAACCCGAAACCATTGACGCCACCGCCTTTGGCACAAGCACTCAGATGGGAAGCAACTTTAGCGTGAAAATCATTATTAACGAGTTCTCGAGCCCCGAGGACAGAGACATCCTGGTACAGGCGTTCCAGCAAGGTCAGAACGAGGGACTGAAGGATGCTCTTGAAAAGATGAAAGGCGTGGGTCGGATACAGATCCCGGGCACAGTTGGATACGACCTTCGCTTCATTCGAGAAATTGTGACCCCGACAGGGCGAACCATTCGTTTTCTTACGGACCGCAGGATTGCTTTCGGCGAAGCCCGTCAGAATACCCAGTCGAAGAGTTTCAATCTGACGGCCGGTGAAATCAACTTCAATGATAAAGACAAGAAAAAGAGTGACGGTGCCCTGTTGCCTGCCGCACAGCTCATCGTCAACAAGGAAGGCGAATTGCAGATCGAGCTAAACCAGAATGCCTGGAGGCTGACTAACATCATCGAGTGGAAGTGAAATCGCGCAAATATCTTCGGTGCGAGCCAAGGTATATCACTATGACAATTCAACGGCAGTTCAACTTTTGGAGTGCGCTGCTTTTATTGTCTTTCGTCGTTCTGCTGAGCTCCGCAACCGCGCAGGCGCAAAAGAAGAGCAAATACGTATGTGATGAGGAGCAACCCGAGAGCATGTGCAATGCGGCCAACACCTGCGGTTCACCCTCGTCTGCATGCACGATTGACATTACAAGAGGGTCAGATTCCGCCAACGTAAAACCTGGTATCCCCAATGCAAAGAATAACCAGTTATTCTGCATCAAGGCTGGTACTACCGTGGTGTGGATGAGCTCGAACAAAAACAATGGATTCATGGTCTCGTTCGGCACCGACTCGCCATTTGACCCAGACGACCCGATCAGGGGAGGCGGCCAGAAGCACGTGACCACCAAAGCAGTCAGTCCCGGCTGCTACAAGTATGATGCTGGTGCGTTCCGTTCCGGGACAGTCTATGGAATGAGCGGCGGCAGCAAGCCGGAACTAGTCATTCTCCCATGACGCGCTAAAGAAGCGACGGCAATGCTGGGCCACAAAAAATCGGATTAGGCCCACGCGCTGAACAGAGACTCCAGAGTCGCGGAATAACTGTCGAAATCAGGCGATTGCACCGCCAAGAATCTCGAGTTGAATCCGAACACTGGGCGAATTGACAGGTCGATCTTTGTCAGACTCTTGCTATTTCAGACTATCGAGGAGAACGTGCGTCACCAACTTCAAAAACTTCGTACTCATCCATGGATTCCCAAACAGGTCTCCGTGCGAGGATTCGTGTAAGACGTGAGCACCGGCCGATTGCGCGAAATTAAATAGGCTTTGAGCGCCCTGCAATCAAGCGGACGACCCACTTCGCACGGGTCGGGGAAATCTGTGGGCTTGCCTCGCGCGAAATGGGATCGAGTTGCGGCTGAAGTGCTTGCGCCTCACCTGAGGCCGTGTAATGGCGATTCTTCGCGAGCTATTCCCTTCGGTCAGGCTAAACTGATCTTGAGAAGGGGGTTGCACTATGACGGGGAGACTAGCGCTGCTGCTCGGGACATCGTTGGTT
>CAWEWN010000001.1:0-607505 GCA_963812835.1 Terriglobia bacterium | reverse complement strand
TTCTATTACGGGGTAGGCATTCTAGTGGCGGTGAGCGTGAAGCTGGGTAGCCGGTGTCAGCACGAACGCAATCGACAAACGTTGGAGCGAAGGCAGGGTATGTGGTAAAAGCTGCCGTCAGCTTGATCTGCGTGCAGACGCAGCAACAACTTCAAGTACGGAGTGATTCATGGGCATGAAGCAGTTGCAGGACGCAGGGGTTTTATTAGACGAACCGCAGCGACTGACCGCAGGGCTTGCCGGTTTTGGAATAATTCCGGGGTTCGCCGCTGATACGCCTGACACAGGTGTGAACATTCTTGGACCGAAGCCGGGATACTCGCCGCAAGTTGGCACGATGGTTTCGATGCTGACGTGGATGCAGGACGCAGTGGTGAGGCCTGTGGCAGGGAATGACGAAGCAGGACCTCGACTACCTGTTTGACGCCAACGCGAACAGTATTGGTGCCCTACTGCTGCATCTGGCGGCCACGGAAACCTACTATCAAATGAACACATTCCAAGGGATAAAGTGGGACAGCTGGCCGGACACCGTGAAGCAGAAATGGGATCCTGCCATGAACCTTGGGGATGCCGGTCGCAAAACCATCAAAGGCAATGATCTGGCCTACTATTTAGATGCCCTGCGAGAAACTCGCGAGAAATCACTCGCGGAATTTCGTAAGCATGACGACACCTGGCTCATGGCAGTCGATCAGACCTGGCCTTGGGGACCCACAAACAACTACTGCAAGTGGTTTCATGTTTGCGAGCACGAATCGCACCACGCTGGACAGATCGATCTGCTGAAGAAGAGGCTTCCCGGGGCCAAGCCCGACGCGTAGTAGCGTTGTCTGAAGCAACCATAACACTCAACCAAAATAATGGAAGGCGCGGTCGACTGGACGGCAGTGGGGACCGCAGGATCAGAGAGCTCCGCGGGGTTTGACATGACGCACGCAGAATTTGCCCACAGTATCCCACCTATACAGAGATTGGCCGGGAAAGGGAGAACCTCCTCCTTTCCCGGCACCCATCCCCAAAAAACAGTACTCGGTCGTTTATACAAAAGTCTGGACGCACCTCACCTTGTGGCGAACTGTCAACTGGAAGCGCAATGCACGGTCAGCGATTAACCAGGCAATTCCACACCTCGAATCGCCAACAAACAGTTTAAGGTCCTAAAAAAACGCCGCTCAAGTGCCGCCTCACAGCGATGGATTTTCTCTGAACTCTCTGTTGGCGGCATCACCAGACTCGCGAGGTAGGCTTCGTCTTCCACGGATTCCAGTTTCCGAAAGATGTTTTTCTTCATCCGCATGTCTCGGATTTTCGACGTCAATAGCTCGGACAAGACGAGCTTGTTCTGCTCAAATGCAGTCTTGTCCGCCGCCTTAGCCTTCTTCGACTTCTGGACCTGCGACCTGTAGAGCTCGTTCAGAGTTACACACGACTGGGCACACTCGTCATCCTCTCCACAGGCGGCGAGCAGTGTCAATGCGGCCGATGCAGAAAAGAAGCCGGAAGTTTCAACCGTAGTTTCAATGGACTGAACTAGGCCTATCAGAAACTCAAGGCCGAGTGATTTTTGAGCCAGTTGCGTCCTGGTTTCTACAAGCGAGAGGCTGAGGGCCTCCCGATCTGCCCTCTCTACTGCAGCGGAGCACAGTCTGACATAGTCGCGCATGAAGCGGCCCTTCAGTGCGGCGACCTCAGAAATCTTTTCAAAGTGGCGACGGTACTGGGCTGTATCTGTTCGCCTTCGAATTTCCGCCGTTTCGCACCGACGTGGACGCTGGAGCCGCCAAGCGGTGTTGACGAAATCTTCCACAAGCAACGCGGTTACGGGGTCTTTCGGTTGAATGTAGTTCCAAACCGAGGAGCGGAAGGCGTCAGCTTCTTCCTGGGTTTCTCCCACTGCCGCGACCACCAAGTCCTGACTGAAAAGTCCGAATTTGAGCGCATTCAGCCGCGTTCGACTTTTGCCCTCAGGGGAGACCGGCCCCTTAGAGCCCCGACCATTTTCACGGCTTGCTTGAGCCCTCGCGTCTGAAACCATGAATCCCCCTAGGCGCCAGTCCCCCTTTGCTGAACGATTGGCGTCGGACACCTACTAACACTTAGATTCGGGAAAGAAATTTCGGGTGCAAGGCCTCCTGGTCGGACGTAGAATTTGCAAAACGAACCCAAGAAGTAGCTATATTTTCAAACAGATGAGATGCGCATGAATAGAGAAAGGCAATTTCTGAACATCTAACGCATCATCCAAGCCATGGTGGCGAGTAACCAAATTAGCTTCGGCGACGAGCGCATTGGTTTTCTGTGTACGGATCTTGCTCTCGACCCGCTGCCAGAGGCCGACCTGTGCCTGGTTCCGCCAGGTATTGAAGCATCTGTCGAATGCCGAGATTCAGGCTGTGTTGGAGGACATTTCACATTACAAGTACGCTCTGATCACCGAGCATGTCCCAAAGTCGCCAAAGAGTTTTAATCGTGACAAGCCGCATGGACCCGACATACGTGCCTCCTTTGGCTCAGGCGTATACCTTGAAAACCGCCATTTTGTCGTGACATCACAGTGGCATGGGAGGATGAGCTCGATAAAGATTCGTTGATGCGGCGAGGCTTTTCTAGAGCAGAAAAAGGAAAACGGCCTGGGATTAGGGGAATAGCCCATCTCCTGATAGGCGAGGGCCGTCACCCCAGCACGACCGGGTACGTCATCCCCAGAGATCCCTCTTGGCGCACGCGGGCCATGAATCCACGATTTAGTAAATCTGCCCTAGCTCTGCAGGTAACTTGCTGATGGTCTGCGTTGTTGGCTTCAGCAGAGTCTTCGCGCAGAAAGGCTGTGCCCCAAAACGAGATCGCAGAGGAGTTTTGGGAACCGCGTGGAAAGCACCGCGCACGCGATCATGTTCGCTTGCGGGAGCAAATCTTCTGGAGATCCTGAAACGTGTCTATAATCCTGAGGGTTGGAGGAGTGAAATGGTCAGGGCTGCGGTCGTTGCGGGATTTGTACTGGGGATGGCGGCGAGTTGCCTGGCTCAGGAGCACCAGCATGGGAATAGCGAGAAGTTGGGGACGGTGCACTTTGCCACATCGTGCAACGAAGTGGCTCAGAAGGAATTCAATCGGGCGGTTGCGCTGCTGCATTCCTTCCAGTTTAGCCGTGCCATAGAAGGATTCAACGCGGTTCTGGGGGAGGACGCGACCTGTGGAATCGCATACTGGGGAACCGCGCTCAGCGATTGGGGTAATCCATTTGCATCGGGAAGAAAAGACAAGAGCCAGTTGCAGGCAGGACGGGAGAGCTCGGAACGCGGCAAGACCGTGGGCGCAAAGACGGAGCGGGAACGGGCGTATGTCGGGGCGGTAGGCAAGTTGTACAGCGACTACGAGAGCACGCCGCAGCCAGCGCGTTTGATCGCCTATCGAGACGCCATGGGGGAAGTCGCGGCGAAGTATCCAGAAGATCATGAGGCGCAAATCTTCTACGCGTTGGCGATCGCGGCTTCGGAAGATCCCGCGGACAAGACGTACGCGGGGCGGCTCAAGGCAGGAGCGATACTGGAAGAATTGTTCGAGCAGGAGCCGGCGCATCCTGGACTGGCACATTACATCATCCATACTTACGACGTGCCGGCGCTGGCGGGGCGGGCGCTGGTGGCGGCGCGGCGTTACTCAGAAATTGCGCCAGATGCGCCCCACGCGCTGCACATGCCATCGCATACCTTCACCCGCACGGGTTACTGGCAAGACTCCATCGACAGCAACATAGCAGCGGCAGCAGCGGCGCGGCGCGAGGGTCAGACGGCAGAAGAGTTGCACGCCAGCGATTATGAAATTTACGCCTGCCTGCAAACTGGGCAGGACGAAGCGGCGCGGCGGATCGTGGATTCATTGCCGGAGATCGCGTCACGCTTCGACCCGAAGGCGGTGATCAGCGGCGCTGGTAGCCCCTCTACGGGTTATTTTGCTCTGGCGGCGATCCCGGCACGATACGCGCTGGAACGTCGGGAGTGGAAGCAAGCTGCGCAGCTCACACAACCAGAGACACCGTTTCCTCACACCGAGGCCATGACTTGGTTCGCCCGCGGACTGGGCGCAGGACACCTGGGGCAAGCGCAGGCTGCGCGCGAATCGGTGGCCGCGCTGAAGCAGATCCGCAAGCGACTGTTGAAGGCGAGCGAAAACTACTGGGCGCAGCAAGTGGAAATTCAGGAACTTGAGGTTGGAGCATGGGCGGCGCTAGCGGAGGGTAAGAAAGAGGAAGCACTGCGGCAGATGAAGTCGGCAGCGGGACTGGAAGATGGGACAGAGAAAAGCGCGGTGACGCCCGGGCCCCTCGCCCCGGCGCGCGAGCTACTCGGCGAGATGTTGCTCGAAATGAAAGAGCCGGCGCAGGCACTGGAGCAATTCGAAGCTACGCTGACGAGAGAGCCGGGGCGATTGCGAGCGCTCTATGGGGCAGGGCGTGCTGCTCAGTTGAGCGGAAGGCGCGAAGCGAGTCAGAAGTATTTTGGCGAGCTCTTGAAGGTTTGCGGACGTGCGGACAAGCCAGGAAGGGCGGAGATCCTAGAGGCACAGAGGGCGATTTCCCAGAAATAGTGTCGCGCTTAAGGCATTCGGTGTGAGCCGGCTCGTGCATAACCCGCAGGCCAGGAAACTCGTTTCGCTATTACTTCCGTTTAGCCGACTATTTCTTCAAGTGGTTTCACGTTTGCGAGCACGAATCGCACCACGCTGGACAGATCGATTTGCTGAAGAAACGGCTTCCCGGGGCCAAGCCCGACGCGTAATAGCGTTCATACCGAACTGAGTGGCGAAGGAAAAGGCTCAAGTCACTCACTATGTCGAAGCGAACATAGTTAAGCCATGATCAATCGGCAACTCAACCATGCGATTGCCGAGTTGGAGAGGATGCAGGCGCACAGGAAGGGAGAGGCGCTACCGCCAAACAAATAGAATTACGAAACAAAGCCAAAAAGGTCTTTGATTTCAGCAACTGATCGGCGGATCGGTATGGAACAAAGCCAAACTATGCACTCGGTTGTCAGTACCGGACCGCGAACCGCTGAAGGTCTGGCGCCCCGGCGGAACAAAAGCGTGTGCGCGAACTGCTGGCCCAAAGTCGAGAACTCTTGAAACAGATGCAAGCTGACTGAACGGCCGGTATCACGGTGCATGGGGGTTCATCCGCGGCTTTTGTTACGCTCGAGTCGGTGAAACATTCGGGACTACGGAGTGACCGTCAACGCTGCCCCTTTGGTTGCTCCGTTCAGGCTTGCAGAGATATTTGCCATGCTGGTGCTTGCTACCGTGTGAGTGGTCACGGTGAAGTTGGCCGAAGTCGCGCCCGCCGCCACCACCACAGTCGCCGGAACCGTCGCCGCAGCAGTGTTATCACTTGCCAACGTCACCGTTCTTTGTGCCGCGGTGCCCACCGCCGGAACATTCAGCGTTACGGTTGCCGTTGAGTTTGTCGATCCGCCCACTACACTTGTCGGGTTCAAGCAATAGCCACGACCAATAAGGGGCAAGAGAAGATGGGCAACCTGCAGCTGTGGCGCTCATATCATCGTTGCGGTGGTGGAGGTGGTGCCGAACCGCATCAGCGCGGGTTCGATGAGTGTAATGGCGATTTTGCAACAGTTACGGCCCAGGCGATAGGATCGCTGAAAGGGTTCCAACCCTCAAGACCGCCATGACACTTACATGCCGCACGGTGCTATTGCTTCTCCTCACCGCCTCCGTGACAGGGAAGGCGCAAGAAATCAAATATATCGACCTCTCCCTTGTGCGACAGCGTACCGCCTTCCGTTACCCGCCAGCACCGCCACCGGCCTGTGAGGCAGGCAAGTCCTGCATTGGTGGAGGGTACGGCGGCATGAATATCGCAGATGGCGGACACGACCGACGCAATCCACATGCGCTCGGAGTGCACCTGCTACGCGTCAGTCCGACGGACATCGATCCAGTCCGTCCCTCCTTTGAGGTCATTGATGCGCCACTTGTTAGCCTTGAAGGACAAGACTTGTCCGGTACTTTGCAAGACTCCGGAGCTTCCCCGAAGCGCAGCGAGTATGAAATGCTTGGCACACTAAATGGCGTGCCCACCGTGGATGGAGTGAAGTATCCGTGTTCGTCACTCGGAGTGAATTCTGCTATCAGCGCGTCTATCGCTGCTGGCGGTGGGACGGTCGATGCGCGCCCTTGCCCGTCACTTTCGTCTTATACTTCGGAGATTGATGTAGGCAACGGTTCGAGTGTTGCCGTCACCCTATTGTTGCCCAGCATCGGGAGCTGGTCCTGCAATATTACGGATGGCGCCTCTTACTGCCTGAAGGTATTCAACAACGGCGCAGCCATCGGCTCAAATGCCGGTTATGGCGTCTTTCAAATCCAGCCCGCCAACAGCAACGTAAACGTGGGAGCGCTGTGCGGCAATGATACCTCGCTAGCCAATGCGCACATCCGAGTTGAAGGCTTCAGTTGCAACATATTCTCAGGCACGGGCACAGTTACCAAGGCCGTTGGAACGTTCAGCGGTCTGGGCGATGGTAGCTATATCGGGCACATGACATTCGGAAACCTAAGCAGTACCAATGCTACCAAGGTTCTCTGGGTGAACAATGCCTGTTGCAGTACGACCATTGAAGATACGGTTGCCGACGCTTTCTCGGTGGTTGGGGTTACGCCTTGCTGGTTCGGCAACGGCACGACGGGGCCAAACCTCAACATTAAGGCCGACGGCCTCACATGTGTCCATCCCGGAAACGGCGCGAGCAACTTGGTCGACCAGGAGTGGAACCAGTTCGGCAACAACGTGTTCAAAAACGTGTACATGGAGAGGTCAAGAGAAACCGATACTACGACACCATGGATTTCTGTCCAGAAATTCGGATCGCCAACCGCAGCAGACTATTTTGTTGGAGTAACAGCGGGCGGCGATGTGGCCGGCTCGACCAGGTATGACATAGACATTGCCTCCGGCGCTCACGCCATCCTTACAAGTTTGCAGCACGGCGGCGTGAGCACGAATGCAATTAATGACCACAACGGAGCCGGCAGGTTGGTTACGGCAGCGGCCAACAGCACGATTGGCGGGTACAGTACGGAGAATCAATTTTTCAACGGTTTGGTTAACTTCGGGAAGGGTCTCGCCGCCGACGGAAACGGTTTCAAGCACAAACGGGTCACGGGCTGCACGACCGGAGCCACTGCCGGAAATAACTGCGAGACCACAGTGACGTGGACCACGGCCTTCGCTGACGCGAACTACACGCCGGTCTGCACTCTTTTGGGTACGGCTACCCTCGGCCACCTGGCTGCGATTTCGACTTCAGCCATCGCCGCGGCATCGGTCAGGGTCCAGACGGTGACGGACACCAACGCGGCCATTACCGGGACGATCAACTGCATCGCAGTGCATGATTGATGGGATTCAAGTCAGTCCACGCCACATTCCTGCTTCAGAATTGATCCATCTGGACCAGCTCCGTAACCCCCACTCTGCGGCTGGTCGCCCCGAAAGGACGACTACTGGCGGAATATGTTCGACACGGGAGGTATGTGCCCGGCGTTGTCTCCACCGGTGGGCCTCCACGCAATGCCTGTCATGCATTAAATGGTCCCCACATTCCCAGTGGTATGGCGGAAGCTACTCACCAGTGGGTCACGACTAGCAACGACAAAACGTGGACGACGGAGAATAGGGCTAGAAACATTAAAATCGCGCTTGGGCCGTGGATGTTCACACCAACTATCAGACTAAGAAGCAAGCTCCCAACCGCAAGCGAGGCGGCGATCTTGAGTGGTTGGCGGGCAAGAGTTCGTCGCACCCAGATCGCGGAGCCTACGGCGGCAGTCACGAAGCCCCCGAACGCTCCAGCCGTGCTAACAACGGCGGCGTCAAGAACACTGTCGCCCATCCTCCAGCTCTCGACCCTATCGACTTTCGTGTACAAGGCGGGAAGGTGCTCCCGTGCTAGCACAGCCCCCACGGCCGAATGTTCTGCACAGATTCGTTGGAAGATTTGGCTGTCCATCCCGCCCTGAACGCTACCCAGAGAATAACCGCACAAAATGTCCACGTCGTATGTCTTGGCTAGCTGGTTGCCGAGTTTTTCGACCTGAATCGCCGCCTCCGCGTTACCTTGTGCCCATAGGAGATGGCACATTTCTCCGAAAATTGCAACGCGGGCTTGTTCTCCCCGCGCCGCCTTTGCCGCTGTCCCAATGAGATCACCCAAGAGTTTCAAAAATAGAACTGAATCCGGCATGCCTCGGAGCATGAATGTCGGGAGCGCGTCAGCGGCATCCAACGCGATATATCTGCCCTGCTCAATCGCAGTACCGATATCCAAGCCCTCTGCCTGCAATCTTGGAAGAAGTCTGTTCCGGTGTGACTCGGTGGCGACGACGATGGCTGCATTCCCGGCCTTGAGTGCGGTCCCGATGAATTGAGTGATGTCATCCAATAGACTGGCATCATCAGAATGGAATCGCGCCTCGTGGCGGCGAGCGATTTCCATGCTTTGCTGAAGAGGTGCGAACACGCTCTTGCTTCTATGGCCTTCGGAGGCTCCTGCGTCTGAAACTCCGGTGAAATCTTGGTCCGCAAATCGTCCACCCACAAACTGCTCGCCCCGAAGGACAATGTTTACAGCGGTCAGTAACTCTCTTCGCACATCCGTCTTGACGACATAGCCCCGTGCGCCTGTGGCAAGCGCTTCGCGCACCAAATCCGCGGACGATTCTTGGCTGATGAATAGTATTCTGGAGCCGGGAGAAAGCTTACGGATTCGCCTAGCCACCTCGATTCCATTCAGCCTCGGGAGGCCGATGTCCAGCAGAATCAACTCTGGTTGCAGTTCTTCTGCCTTTTGAACTGCTTCTGAGCCGTCCGATGCCTCGCAAATGATATGAAGTTCTGGCTGCTTCTGCAGCATCGACAGGACAAGGCGCCGAAACGGTTCAAAATCGTCAACCACAAGAACGCGGACTGGTGAGGTAGCCAAGTAGTCTCCGTCTAAACTGAACTCCGAAGTCACCAAAAAAAGCTGCTGAGTCCAGAACAGAAGAGGATCGCATAACGGAAGAGTTCATTCGTTGCGCTAGAACAATGTTATGCGTCCCTTAGAGCGCAGTTGGCGGGACTTGAGCCTGACCAGACTTCCGCCTATTCAGAACACGAAGATGCCACCCGACTCGTGCGAGTAATAGGGTCGTTCGCTGAACCGCTCCTCCCAGAGAGGCTATTCAATCGCTTCAATATTTGTGTGCACATGGCCCAAACAGGTTACTGCGAGTGCATACTCGAATGGTTGTTGTAAACAGGCGATTACACTCATTGAGGCTGGACGGTCTCCCAGGAGGACCCTTTTTCCGGTCAATGAGTGTAATGGTCGATTTTTCACCCAAATGAACGAGGTGTTGGAGACTTGGGCTACACTACGGACGCCCTACGGGAAATCTCCTCCAAGGTCTCACGACCGTGAATTCACTCTCGATAGCGCAGACCGAGCATCGATATTTCTCTGTCGTGGCAGTCTCTGTCACAGTGACGGTACTCGCAGGATTTGTACCGCTCTACACGTTGCGTATCTTGCGTCACGACCCAAATCTGACACTGCTCGTGCATGCTCACGGATTCGTTATGACGGCATGGATCGCGCTGTTTCTGACGCAAACTTTACTGATCGCGAGACATCGAGTCGATCTGCACCGCCGGCTTGGGATGTTTGGCGTGGGGCTCGCAATGCTGGTGATTTTGGTCGGCATGCCCACTCTGATTAACGCCGCCGCTCGCAGATCGCACGACGTTCACAGCACTCGGTTTCTGTGGATGCTGGCTGCGTTTGACGGTATTGCTCTGGTTGTGTTTTCAGGCCTAGTTGGCGCTGCGATTTTGCTTCGCCAGCGTGGCGACTACCACAAGCGGTTGATGCTGTTGGCGACGCTCAGCCTACTTGGGCCCGCATTCGGGCGCCTCACGGCATATGCGAAGGGGCTTCGAGGCGACAGCGATATCGGGGTGTTGCTGCTTTGCCTGGGGATTGTTCTGGCTTGCGCCGTTGTCGACAAGGTGAGGTCGCACCGACTGCATCCAGCGTTTTTCTGGGGAGGAGCGTCCGTCATTAGCATGGATGTGGCCACTTACGTAGCCAAGATTATGACCTAGATGGCCAACCTCGGGGTTTCGGACTGCTAGTGCAGCGCGTCGGTCTTCAGCCGGCATATTGTGATGCTTGATCAGCACCAAGTGGAGAGCTTCACAGGAGTTCCATATTCCTGGCCTATTACGGGCAATCTGGACGTGACTGTTTTAATCAGGCGATTACACTCACAACCGTGTCCCCGGTGAAGATGGCACTCCCTGGTACATATGAAGACGAACGCACTGTCATCTTTTCGACTTGATTTTTCTCATCGAAGCCAAAGCTGGATAGTCGATCAGGACTTATTGAACACAAGAGCATGGCTCATGCCCGCAAATCGAATCTCAACCAGAGTCTCTGATCCGTCATCATTTGTTCGATACACGAAGGCGTCACGGTCATATCTCATCCCGAGTTTCACCCATTTTCCGTCCGCTGTAGCAACGATGCTATTTTCTTGCCCAAATGCAACCATCGCATGGGTGTTATAGGTTTCCCAACTGATTGCACAATCTTCCAGTTGCATCTCGATCCCCGTTGGCTCCTCTCCGAACGCAACAACCGGCCCATGGTGTCGCACCCGCCAGAAATAGACAAGTTCCGCGATCCCCTTTCAAGAACCTGGGGCTTGAAACCGCTGGACATCACAATGGGGAGGAAGGATCTTAATCGCGACGATACGTTCCAAACCGGGTGTCGCGAGCGCTATAAACTTCTTCTCGAACCCACATCGAGCAGGCTACTCATCGTCACCGTTGTCCTCCGGTGCGCTCTTATCCGCAGGTGTGAAGAAGCCGAACAGACCGTGCGCCTCGTCGCTGATGCCGGCGGTGAAGAACAGCCAATTACTCGGTCCAGCCCCCTGGTCGTTGCCAAAGCGTAGCGCCCACAGGCGATCGTTTTGCAGTGCATGTCCACTTGCATCCCGGAGCAGGCCATCGAAGTGCCCGCTGTCCACGTCGTAGACAGCAATCTGTCCGCTCCCTGCATTACCGATCAGCAGGTGCTTACTGAAGAATCCGAAGTTCGCGGGTGCGATCGCCACCCCCCAGGGCGCATTGAGCCACTGCCCCGGCTCCAATCTCTGTAGCCGCTTGCCTGCAGGAGAGAATTTGTCCACAAAGCCCAGTCCCGGAAAGTCGAAGTCGTCGTGCTTGCTAGCGTTCTGTTTCGCGTATGTGACATATATGTTTCCGTTTACCTCCTGCACGTTAAACGGGGCGAAGCCTCTCGGGATCTCACGATCCGTGAACGCTTGATCGCCATCATCAAGATCTGCGCGCTTGAACATCGAGTCGTAAACCTCGATGCGACCTGCCCGAAAGTTTGCCACATACAGAAAAAACGGTCCGCCAGGTTTCATCTGAGCGATTGTGGCGCCCTTGTAGACGGCGCCCTTCTTTGCGGAGGGAGTCTTGGAGTTATCGATAACCACAAATGCGTCATTGGGAAGGTCCGTTGGGTTGATTCCAGGACCCCAGGCCACAATAGTTCCGTCCTCGGTCACGAAAGTGAAAACCGCGCCGGTTGTTGTATCTTGTCCCTGCTCGTTTTTCGCATGGAACATAAACCCCGCGGCTCCAGTAAAAACCACCCCGGTTGGAGTGCCGGCGACCCCACTTACCGGTGACGGGATATTGACCACAAGTCCTTGCTTCACTCCCTGTCCGTTATAAAGGGTCGAAACGCCGGCGTTGTTGTCGGATACCCACCACGGACTTGTGGAACTCGAAATAAGACCCCAAGGGTTGACGAGCTGGGTATCGGGCTGCCCGCTCGGTGGGTTTTGAGCGAGGCCCTGAATATCGGAAACGAGGTTGGTTTGTTGGTAGGCTTGCGCGATTCCAAGCCTGCTGAAAGCAAGCACCGCGATGAACATCAGAGTTGTCTTACGCAAGGGCTGATCGAGCTTTCGAAACTGCATATCTTTACCTCCGTCATTTTGTGCGAGTCGTTTGAGCTGTAATCGACCGGAAGCCAGCATCGCAAGCAACAACGCTGACATGTTCATGACATTCTCCAGTCGGGAGTCTGATTTGGAGTCTAGGGGGCGGCAAGGAAACGGATGTCACGTAAGTGTCATTCCCTTGTAAAGGGAGTGTCACTCTTCAAATCGTAGAGAACGAGAAGTATCTTGTGGTCGGCCGTCTCGCCCAGATTTCGACCTCTTAAACATGCCGCACCGAAGCAGCAGAACGATCAGGAAAGTATAGTAAGCGGGCAGGATGCGAAACGCCCGGCGAATATAGAACCGCCTCAAAAACACCTGCCCTCTCTTGCTTCTTTCCTCTAGCAATAGCGAGGTGATCAGGAACCGCTAATGAGAAAAAAGAATGAGACGCCCAAACTTCCGATTCCCGATGACCTGTCAAAAAAAAGGATAGCGCTCATTCTGTATCTACCGGAACGCGCTGGTGGGTACTTCAATGGCATTAAGTTTCGCAGATGTTTGCCCGCCGGCAACGACATTGACCCACTAAAAAGCTAGCCTTCCATGTAGTAGGGGCGGTGCAATAAAAGAGGACGAATGATGAAGGAACAGGACGTTCGCTTTGGTCTGCGTGAACAGCAGGTCGTCGAGCTACTTCTGCAGGGATGTGACAACGCCGAAATCGCCAGCCAGCTCAAAATGGCCCGGCGAACCGTGAAAATGCATTTCAGCCGACTGTTTCTGCGCTTCGGAATCACCAGCGGAATCAAGCGAGTAAAACTCGCAACCCTCTTGTATCGCAGGCAATCATGCCTGCAAATGGACGGTACAGGACCCGTGTTCCAAAATGTTTGACCATGTGTCTTAAGCACAGTGAAGCAAATGCGGTCGTGAGGGTCCGAACGTCGGTTTCTCGACACTAACCCATGACCGTGTTGCAGTTCGGAACTGAAGACAGAATACCGCTACGACCTCTCTCAGGCAGCTAGCAGTTCTGCTAGAGTGCCTCCCTTTTTTTATCCCTTTCCCGAGGGAGACGGCTTTGCGGTTAACGTGAAGACAAGAAAAGCCCACTACATGGTTGGCCGTACCCCGGATGACGACTTTGTACGAAACTCGCGAGACAGCCCCGCCGCACCCAGTGACCTTCACGATGAAGGCGTAGATGGCTGTGGTGGTCCGCGTTCCGGTGAGGTTCAGCGTCGTCGTCGTGCTGTACACCCTCGCGTTGACGCCGGGCTGGCAGCGGTCCGGATGCGATCGTGACGCCCGCACGCTTTCGTCCTATTGCCGGCCCGATGCTGAATTTACGTACTTGACGAGCAGGACCTCGTTACCGATACCGATCCCGACCAAGGTCTGGCATTGAGCTTTTGGGAAAGTCAGCAGGATGCTGAGCGATACACCCATGAACAGTATCCGAGGATCAATGAACTGATCGCCCACCTGGTGAGCAGCGCTCCGATATCGCGGACCTTCAACGTCGATGCATTTTCCAGTCACAACGTCAGAGCAGGCAAAGCTGCATAGGTCTTAAACCACCCTAGTTCTACGACGCGGAGCCTTTAGTCAGAACTATGATAAGGAACAGAATCAGGATGGCGAAGACTAATGCGCCGGCAGCGAGGAGTATGACTTCGCTCATTACATCGGGCTTCAGTAGGTCGGAGCGACGCAGAAAACCCCCTAAAGAGTGGAGGGGAGGTAAGCACGAGTCACCGCTTCGTGCCTGAAAGTGGAGCCGCACTTTGGATGCCACGCGTGTGGGGAAACACACGGTGAAGCCTTTGGAGTTGCGGTTTTACGTAGTGCCGCTGCTCGCAGAACGATGCACTTTGTTGGCAATTTACTTCATGCGGCCTAGCTCAGGAGCCTCGGGCCTGCCGCTGTTTGCGGACATACGAAAGATCTTGTTTGAGTCCGCCTACCAGATCCTCGCCTTCACCTGGCAATGTGAAAAAGTTCCTTCTTCCCGTTTCCCGTGCCAACCCAAGCGGTCAGTTCTTCTGCAGAGGCATAAACCGCCCTGCATGTGACCTGCATCCCTGGTCTCCGCCAGCGTTGAGCTACGGAGACGGTTACCGGGAGCGCACGCGCGAAGTCCCGACGAATGGTTTCACGGGGCCCAGTAGGCGTTGAATGCCGTCAGGATGAACGCAATTACTGTTGGAAATATCATCCTGCCCGCGAAGCGATGTGGGTGGAACGAGACATTCAACAATCTGGAAACATCGTCTTCGAACGTTTTCAGTCGATGACTGTAATCA
The DNA here is from genome assembly GCA_963812835.1 of Terriglobia bacterium. Classification (GTDB taxonomy): domain Bacteria; phylum Acidobacteriota; class Terriglobia; order Terriglobales; family Acidobacteriaceae; genus JAIQFF01. Next base: position 593,166 of record CAWEWN010000001.1, on the reverse strand, counting down.
TTTGTTTGATGCCTGAACGCGAACAACGCACCTCGGCTCGAAGTCATCAAAAAAACGCACGACATCTTGCGGAGCGATACCGCATCAAATCTGCTCATTTTGCAACATTCCTGTAGCTCGAAGTTTCCTCGGGGCTGGCGAGGAGTGCGCTATAAAGACGCGGCAAAGTCTGTGGGGTTACCATGAAGAACTCCGCTCAATTGCTTCGGACGATTGCGGGCACAGGTATCGGAAGCGCGCCTCTCGACCGGTGCGGGTGTGCGTGACGTGAGTGATTTCCGGGAATGGCTGATTGAGTTGGCCGAGAAGGCAGAGCAGGCGGAAACACTCGAAAAGTTCTTGTCTTTTATTACTGAAGCGTAGTCAGCGATGTTACGTCAACAACCGCACAGTTCCCGGTTTGGACCAACCGGGAACTCCTCCATTCGGGGAGACAAGCGCGTTTATCGTTACCTATGTGGTGAAACTTCCTACAAGCCGACTTCTGGCCCGGAATAACTTCCGGTTAGCTCGTCATACATCCCGAAGACTCCACAGTCAAGGATGGGGGATGCTCCATCAGATTGCAGCGATTGCGCAGCGCGAGTCTGCCGTAGCTTCGGCTCCAGCATAAGGCCAATCCCCAAAAATCCACTCCGGCCGGACAGCATGAAGCTGACCCCTGAAGGAAAGCGTCCTACTTTGATTCAGGCAATCAATTGAGTGCCCGACACTCTATACTCCAACCCACTCCGGGTAACTCTACACGATTACTTCACTCAACCGGGATACCAGACAATTCGAGGATCGTCCTCGCTTCGCCGGTACTCCCACGCGGCATCTGTCATTTTCTTCAGATCGTAGATTGGCCGCCAGCCCAGCAGAAACTTGGCCTTCGCATTGTCCAGCCAGTTCGAATGATACCGGGTGGATACAGGTACCGAAGGCAAACCGCGCGACTTTGCCAGATACGCGGCAAGTTCGCCATAATCCACTGGCTCATCCATGCAGATGTTGAACGTTTGTTGATGTGCCTTGGGATGATCGATCGCCCCCAGTATCGCCGCAATCAGATCTTTTACATGCACAAAGTTGCGCTTTACAGGCAAGCCATGCGGATCGAGCATCACTGGAACAGTCTTCGCTCGGAAATACTCATCCGCTCTTTCGGCACCAACAAGATCGCGCCATCTTGGCCCGCCAAACACATCTTCGCCAAACGAAAGCTGATACCGGAAATCGTCCTTCTCCATGATCCACGGGGCGCGCAGGCAGCACCCGGCCAGTCCATATTGAATGTAATACTGCTCCAGAATCACTTCATCCAGCACCTTCGATAGCGCATAGCAACCCGCATAAGAAGTATGCCTCTGCGTCTCCGTCACAGGGATCGGATGCGGATACACAAAGTGCCCCAGGCTGTTGTCACCGCCAATCAGGAGAAATTGTTGAAATGTCGGGCTGATGCGGCAGGCTTCTAGCAGCCAGAAAATGCCCTTCACCGCCACATCCATCACGCTTCCCGGCGTCTCCTTCGACGTCGCCAGATGCAGCACATGTGTCGTATTCCGCACCGCCTCATTTGCATCCTCGCGATTCTCCAGCGATCCCTTCACAATCTCGAGCCGAGGTCGAGGCTCCAAAACGCGATTGTGACAGAGCGCCCGCACGGTGAACGCATCGAACGCAGGATCAGCCAGGAATTGATCGATAAATGTCCGGCCAACCTTCCCTGTTGCGCCAGTCACCAGAATGCGTTTCGTCTCACCCATGCAGCCCTCGCATCTCTAAATGTTTGTTGAGCATCATGGCAGATTGTGCCCCCAGGCCTCAACCTCAATGAAGGCGCACCACCGCGCCGGATCTTCCGGAACCAGATCGTGAAAGCGAAACCACGAGACCTGCCGTTTCGGAAAACTGAACTCCTGAAAATCAGCAGAATTTGTAATCTGAATCGGAACCAGGCTCCCATCCGAGAACTCCACCACCGCGCTCTTCCAATAGCTGTCATGCGGAAAATCCGCGCGCACCATTAGCCGTATCTTGTCGAGATCGACAGGCCTGCCAAAATCCAGCTTCCACCACAAGTCCAGCCGCAGCCCCGGTCCCCACGACTGGTAGGGCCATACGCCATGATGCCCGTTCTGCGATACGCCATCGATCGCATTCCTCGCCGCAAAGTCATACAGATTTCTCGAATAGCTATTGGTACTGCTATGCGGATAAGCCTGCCCCGGACCCTCTTCCGGATTCAGTACATCGCATGGATTCGCCGCAAGATTTCGATAGTCCGTCTTCTCCTGCTGATTTAGCGGGCGCACAGTCACAGTGTGCGACCTCCCGGTAAAGTTCTCCGGCGCATAAGCACTTCCGGTCTGTTGTTCGGCGCGTCCGTATGGTACCTCGTAGCTGAACTTCCCCTGCGCCGAATCCGCAAGATAGAGCAGGCACTCCGGCATCTTCTCGTCTAGGCGCACAGCCATCCGCTGCGAACCTGTCACTTCAATGCGATCCCCCGGTTTGTACTCCCGGTTGATCGAATGCGCACCCCCTGCGTGTCCGCTGTCTCCCGCGACAGACGTTCCTTTCGCATCCAGCACAGCCACATGGAACGAAGCAGTGCCACCGTGCGGTTTGCCCGCTAGTCCTCGCGCAGCAAACGATTCGCAAAAACCGATCGCCAACAGAGAGAGCAAAGCCATGGTTGCAGACGACTTTAAGTCTCGCATCGTTCATCCTTCCTGAAACAGAGCACTGCGGTCGCAAAAGCTCGTGCTGGAACACAGAACGCAGGTACGCGTTTCCCCAGCGCGGCCCAAGAGTAATCAAATCGGCACGGAACGTACTCTGTGGAGACTCATCCCGAACCCTTTACCAGGAACTTCCACCATCCATGACGGCCGCGATTTCCTCTTGCGATCGTTTTCCGCCAATTTACCGCAAAGACAGGTTGCAGGATCCCCATCGGCGTGTTTTTAATGGTAGCTCACAGATAGCTAACGGCCTCTGTGCTTCCAAAACCGTTTCTGCGTTAACCCGGTCTGGGAACACGATCCTCGCGTGTTAAACCGCCCATGTCCTTACAGATGGCCACACCCCAGATTGCGGAGGGCTTTGGAATCACCAGGAGGGTGGTCCCGGCGGTGAGATCGGATTCAAACGGCGGAAAGAACAGCGCAACGGTGTGAATGTGCAGCACATCAGGTGTATCAGATCGTCCCGTCCGATGCCAACAATCAGTTCAATGCGACCCATCTGAGCACGACGGAATTCTATCTGGATGCAAGCGGGGGAGATCGATGGCGATGTCCTCGAAGCCGACTTCTGGCCCGCAATAGCCGGATTAATCGGTATCCGTCGTCAATGAATGTAATGGCCTGATTGCAGCACCTATCCGCATCCAGCTTGTTATACTCGCTCTGAAATTCGGATTGGAGGTGCTCTTTGCGAATCCACGTTTTGCGGATCTTGGCGTTCTTGCTGGTGTGTGTGTCGGCGGTTCCTTGCTGGGCACAGGATAAAGTTACGATCCTCTTGTCCAGTGCGAACAAGAATGTTGGCGGAGGAGTACCTCAGATCGCTAGGTGCGCCACCTCATGCTCAAGAAAGGGCATGCATATTCGCCTCGAAGCTTAGGCAAGCGCCAGATTCATGTTGCTGATGGCCTCGTCGATCTCTTGCGTGCTCTTGAAACCGATGGTTGCACAGTCCACGCCAGCATTCTGGAAAGCGAACCTCATCGCTCTCACACGGTCGTCGTGACTATGCTGGAACTGACCTCCGCCGCACAGCTTCATACCGATCACGCCGAGCCCTTCCTTCTTCAGCTGGTGGATGTGATCGACCACTTCGCTCACGTTGGCGGGGTGGTTGGTGTCCTCGTAGGTCGGCCCGTCCATGCGCGCGCCGCTGTGGTTGATGCGGATCAATCCCACGTCGAGCCACTGGGTGCCCGGCATCTGCCGCAACGCCGGCAGTCCGTGCACCGAAGCACCATGTGTACGGATGGTTTTTCTCTGCTGCGCTTCGAGGATCCCATCCTGCCAGCGTTTCGTGGTCTCGGGCCAGTCGGCTGTGTGCTGCCAGTGCAGCAGCATGATGTCAAAGTACTCGGTCTGCGAGATGCGCCGGAGTTCGTCGAACTTCGCCTGCGGGTTTATTCCCTCGTGGAATGTACTGACCTTGTTCATCAGTTGATAGCTATCGCGTGGCAAGCCTTTCAGCGCCTCGCCCAGCATTCCTGGCGTCTGGTAGGCTTCAGCCGTCTCGAAGAAGCGGATGCCGCGGTCGTGCGCATAGCGCACCAGCCGCGTGAACTCCTGCTGGCCGAGCGCGGCCTGCACCGCACCGCTGTCCGTCCCGGTTCCGAAGGCCAGCCGCGTCACCTTTATTTTGGAACGGCCCAGCACCACGGTATCGGTCGCGGTGGGCTTGGTGGCGCCCAGGGAAAAGGTTCCTACGGTCGCCATGGCTCCAGCGGCCAGACCTGTTTTAAGGAAACTTCGCCTTGTGGTTGGACTCATTTCGACCTCCCCGACTCGAGGGGTTGGCGAGCCGGATGAGTGGATGTTAGCACGCACGCAGCTGCAATGCGATTCTCAGGCTGGCGTAAAGGTTGCGGTATGCTGGATTCCACAGTTCGGATCAAGACTTCATTGCCTGGGGGGGCCATGACGAACGCTGTACTGGCCGTTGTCACACTGTGTCTTTGCCCGGCGGTTTTCGCCGCGTCCGTTATCAACATGCGTCTTGAAGATCCCAAGGCGGTTTATCTGGACGCCCCGGCGACCACTGGGGATAGTTCTGCGGCATTGCAGGCAGCCATCGACAAGGCATCGGGCACCGGGCGTGAAGGGATTGTGTTTGTGCCAGCAGGGAGTTACATCCTGACACGAACAGTGTATCTGTGGCCAGGCGTGCGGCTCATCGGCTATGGCGCAACGCGCCCGGCATTCGTACTGCCGCCGAATTCGCCGGGATTTCAGAAAGGGATGGGCGTGATGGTGATGTTCACGGGGCTCACGCCTCACGAGCGTCAGCAGGCCGGGGATCGCATTGCATTTCCTCCACCCGGGTCGGTGCCTCCGAACAACAACGTAGCTGATGCCAATCCGAATACGTTTTATTCGGCGATGAGCAACATCGACTTCGAGATTGGCGACGGTAATCCTGCGGCGGTGGCGGTGCGCTTTCATGTGGCGCAGCACTCGTTCCTTGCGCATATGGATTTCCATCTGGGCTCAGGGCTGGCCGGTGTCTATCAGGTGGGCAATGAGGCGGAGGACCTGCACTTCTATGGAGGACGGTACGGAATTCTGACCGAGAATACTTCGCCGGCGTGGCAGTTCACGCTGATCGATTCAGCGTTTGAGGGGCAGAAGGAAGCCGCCATCCGCGAGCATGAAGCTGGGTTGACGCTGATCCGGAATACGTTTCGCGATGTGCCTAAGGCGATTGACATCGACGAGGGGTATCCGGATCAACTTTGGGTGAAGGACTCGCGCTTTGAGAATATCAGCGGGCCGGTTCTGACGATCAGCTTGGAAAGGAGTCCGCTGACTGAGGTCGGATTCGAAAACGCGATTCTCAGGAACGCGCCGGTGTTCGCAAAGCTGCGGCAGAGCGGGAAGACGGTTGCCGGAAAAGGCGCAGTTTACGAGGTGAAGAACTTCACTTACGGGTTGATCGTCCCGGGCGAAGGGCGGATGGGATCAATCGGCATGCAGTATGAAGCTGCGCCGCTCGGTTCGTTACCGGCAGCACTGCCGGCGGCGATGCGGGCGCTACCGCCCAGCGGCGAATGGGTGAATGTGCATGCGCTGGGAGTGAAGGGCGACGGAGTAAGTGATGACACTGCGGCATTGCGGCAAGCCATCAACACGCATCGTGTACTTTATTTCCCTGGTGGGCATTACGTGGTGCGCGACACGATTGAGCTTAAGCCGGACACGGTGCTCGTCGGGTTGCATCCGACGCTCACGCAGATCGACCTGCTGGATGAGACACCGGGATACCAGGGAGCGGGTGCGCCGAAGGCAGTGCTTCTTGCGCCGCCCGGCGGAGAGAATATCGTCAGCGGGATCGGAGTTTCCTCGGGCGGTATCAACCCACGTGCGGTAGCTGTGCTCTGGAAGGCGGGGGAGCAGTCGCTTATGGATGACGTACGCTTTCTGGGGGGGCACGGAAGCGGCGGCAATCCTTACAACAACAACCACACGGCTGACCCTGACTTGCACAAGCGCTGGGACGGGCAGTATCCCAGCCTGTGGGTCACGGATGGAGGCGGAGGAACATTTGCAGACATCTGGACGCCGAATACTTTCGCTCAGGCGGGCTTTCTGGTATCGAATACGAACACGCCCGGGCACGTGTACGAGTTGTCGGTCGAGCATCACGTCCGCAACGAGATCAAGTTTGATCACGTAGAGAACTGGGACATCAACGCGCCGCAGACCGAGGAGGAGGCCGGGGAGAGCCCTGAATCGCTTTCCCTGGAAATTGATGACTGCCGCAATCTGACGATTGCGAACTATCACGGTTATCGCGTAACTCGTTCGCGCGCGCCGTTCGCGGCGGCTGTGCGCATTTATCGGTCGTCGAATATTCACTTCCGCAACGTGCATGTGAACGCGGAGAGCGGGTATGGCATTTGCGACGCGAATGGCTGCGGCACATTCCTGCGCCTGAGCAAGTTCCCTTACGAGAACGCGATCGAGGATATGACGCACCATCTCGAAGTGCGTGAACGCGAGTTCGCAGCACTCGATATTTCTGCTGATCCACAGAAGCCGCAGCAGAGTGATGCGTCCACTGTGCTGAACGAGGGAACAAGCGTGAGAAAGCTGGAGGACGGCTTTTTCTCGATTTCAGGGGCAGCGGTGGATGCGGCAGGCAAGCTCTATTTCGTGGACCACCACAACCAGCGCATCTACGGGTGGGACGAAAAGGAAGGACTCACGGTTGAACGTGACAATCCGCTCGACCCGGTGAATCTCGCGGTCGACAAATCAGGTAACCTGATGGTGGTTTCGTCGGCGGGGCCCGAGAGCACCGTGTACATATTCCGCCCCGGAACCTCGCCGGAAGAACTCACAGTGCTAGCACCGCAAGCTGCCCAGTCGCACGGCAAAGCCGCCGTGATTTTGCCGGTGAACTGGTGGAACAACGGGGAGTTCAAAGACCAGCTGAACCTGGATACGATGCGTTTTACGACGCTGGCGGAGATGTTTGCCGCGGATGCGAGCAAGCCGAAGATGCGTGAATACCTCTCGCTCGATGGCAGCATGTTTCTGCCCGCCGGCCGGGTGTTCGAGCAAGGTCCGGCAAACGACACGTCGGGTTGGCGATTCAGTGACAACCTCGATACGCATGGGTTCCTGGTCGCAGAGCCAGGACAGCAAGTGTATGTCAGCAGTGAGTCTGAGGACATTACCTACAGCGCGAGAGTGGGACCGGACGGGACCCTCGCGGAACTGAAGCCCTTCGCGCAAAGAGGAGGCGAGAGCGTGGCCGTGGACACGCGCGGGAACGTCTACGTGGCCAATGGGCAAATTTTCGTCTACGCGCAAGACGGGCAAGCACATTGGTGAGATCGATGTGCCGGAGCGGCCTTTGCAGCTGATCTTCGGAGGTACGGATCACCGGACACTCTTCATTCTTGCGCATCACGCATTGTTCGCTGCGCAGGTGCGCTGACCGTCCCTGTGTTTCCGCCTCAGGCGCAGATGACCCCGACAAGTAAGCCATGAACTCTTGCGAACCGCTTTGGGTCATGGGTCGCGACCTAGAGGGGTGCAACTCCTCGAATGAACGCCAGCCAGTTGCAAGATATTTTGGCTGGTGCGATTCGCTGAACGCCGAGCGCTTGAAGTATCAGAGGTGATATGCATTCACAATTCTTCCTACGGTTAGTGTGGTCCGTCATCGCGCTGGCTGCGTGCGCCTCGGCGCAGCGGCTAAACTCATGCGCTGGGCTGATGAAGTTCAAGAGCCCGGGCGTTGAAATCACCAAAGCTACACCGATTGCTGCCGGAACCACAGAACCGAATCCCTACGGGCCCGGCCACAGTGCTCCGCTTCCGGCCTATTGCCGAGTCGAGGGAGTCATCAATCGTCGCATCGGTGTGGGCGGCGAAGAGTTTGGAATCAATTTCGCCCTGGCAATGCCTGACCACTGGAACAGCGATTTTCTTATGCAAGGCGGAGGCGGCGGAAATGGCGTTGTACTACCACCCGCTTGGCCTGGTTGCTGCGGGAGATACGCCCGGACTCATGCGCGGCTTCGCCGTCGTCAGTACCGATACTGGCCATAAAAGTCATGGAGGCGCTTTTGATTTCGGTTTCATGAAAGACGAGCAAGCCTATCTGGATTTTGCGTATCTCGCCAATGCGCAGGTGGCGGCGCTCGCCAAAGAACTCATCGCGCAGTACTACACAAAGCCGCCGGCCCATTCCTACTTTTCCGGATGCTCTACCGGTGGCCGCGAAGGCATGATTCTCTCGCAGCGCTATCCTGAGGTCTTCGACGGTATCATTTCCGGCGATCCGGCCATGCGGACAGGGCTTTCCAATCTGGCCATCGGGAGGTGGATACCCATTGCCTTCAACCAGGTCGCGCCGAAGGACGCGAATGGGAAACCAATCATCGAGCAATCCATCTCAGACAATGACCGCAAGCTGATCAAGGACGGGCTCATGAATCGGTGCGACGCGAAAGATGGAGTCGCCGATGGAATGATCTCCGATCCTCTCGGGTGCGATTTCGATCCTGAGATGCTGGCGTGTAAGGGCGCGAAGAGCGACTCCTGTTTGGCTGCGGACAAAGCCGCCGCCATCAAGAAAGCCCTCGCTGGTCCGAAGACCTCAAACGGAACCCAGGTCTATCCTGGGTTCCTCTACGACACAGGCATCACGGACGTCCCGCCGTTCCGGGGATTGCTGTCACCCGGCCCCGGCCTCTTCGGACCTGCGCCGACTGAGTTGACTTTTGATGTTGATAAGGAAGCTCTGGCGGACATCCAGCCGCTGGTGGACTCGATGTCCACTAACTTAACGACTTTCTCCGGCCACGGAGGAAAGCTGATCTTCTACCACGGCGACAGCGATCCGTGGTTCTCACCGCTCGACACTTTCACTTACTACAAGGATATGGCCGCTGCGAACGGCGGCCTCGAAGCAGTATCAAAGTGGAGCCAGTTTTATTTTGTTCCCGGGATGAGCCACTGCGCCGGCGGCCAGTCGCTTGACCAGTTTGATTTGTTAGCTGCAATGGTCAGCTGGGTAGAGAAGGGAACCGCGCCGACATCCGTGACTGCGACCGGCAAAGCGTTTCCGGGACGCAGCCGCCCACTCTGCGCTTATCCCAGGCACGCTCAATACAAGGGACAGGGCGACACCGAAAACGCCAACAACTTTGAGTGTCGTTGATCATGCTCCTGCCACATAGCATTTCAGTATGGCCGGTGGGCCTCGGTCATTCCCGTCCAGGTGTCCGTTCTGAAAGGAGCGGCTGGTAGCCCTGCACCGTTGAACAGGGTTGCCGCCGGATTCGACTGCCACGCATAGCGGACCTCTTTCGGGTTCGACACCGAAGGTGATGAGACAACGACTGTGTTGCCTTCGACGTGAGCTTCGGCCCAATACCACTTGTGATCTTCGCCGGCGATCTCAAACTCCGCTAACTTTTCACCTTTCACAACCAGGCCGTCATCTGTGTGTTTGAAGCGCAGTCGAATCGAGCCGGACAGGCGTTTGACCGAAGCGAGAGTCGGCCCGGAGTAAGGCACTTTCTTGCCGTAGTGTTTGGCCAACGCGCAGAATGCCAGGCGCTCGCCAACCGGCTGCTTGTCCTTGGGATGGATGTTATCGGGATCGCCGGTGTCGATGGTCACTGCCAGGCACGAATTGCGAACGCTGGCGGAGGTGAGCGCCTGTGACTCCCGCGTTTCTGCCCAGGTGTCGTCGGTCGGCGTCTCGCTGCGATGACGGAACGCTGGCAAGCTGACGATGTAGAACGGGAAGTCGCCCTGCCCGAAGAGCTTTCGCCAGTCCGCAATCATAACTGGAAGAATTTTGCGATATTGAAAGCCACGGTCTGAGTTCTGCTCGCCCTGGTACCACAAGGCTCCCGTAATGGAAAGCGGCGCAACGGGCGCCAGCATGCCCTCGTAAAGCACCGAAGGCATGACTGGCCAATTCTCGTAGCCGATGGGTAAGGCTTGTGGCGGACGGGCGTCGACACTCAGTTGCCCTTTCCATTTACCGGCCAGCGGAAAGCTTGTCTTGTCTCCAAGCACGAGATGCAACTCTTCTGGTTTGCCGAGAAATCCGCCTTGCGGTTTTGTTTTCAGAACACGAATTGCCACAACGTTCCTACCCGGCTTCAGCACACCGTCGGGAATGAAATAGACACGCGGGTTCTCGACCCAGGCACTGGCGCCGACTTGCGTCCCGTTGATGTACACGGTATCCATGCGCTCGATCGAACCCAGATGGATCGACGCACGTCCCGCGGGCAGCGGATCAGGCAGCACAATTTCTCTCCGGAACCACACCACCGCTGGAGTGTCAGGCACGCCCAATTCAGCGAAACCGCCGGGAATATCGACGGTCTTCCAGGTCGAATCGTCCAGATCCAGAGCCGCCCAGTTTCCCTTGAGTCCGACGTCGTACTGGTCATACCAGTGCATCACGTAGTTTCCATACTCGGGCGCGCCCGCCGTGGCGAGTCTTTCCAGTTCTGCTAACGGAATGTCGAAGTCCTTCAGCGGACGAAGGGCCTCGGCGCTCGTCCAGGCCTCGGCAGGAGTTCCACCCAGGGCATCTATGACCAGACCGATAGGAACATGGATCTGCTGTTGGATCTTGCGGGCAAAGTAGTACGCGACAGCCGAAACTTGATCTGCCGTTTCGGGCGACACAACTTTCCAGGCGCCTTCCGGAATATCTGTATGATGGTACGCGGAGTGAGCTGCAACCGAGAAGAAGCGAATCTGCGGGTAGTTGGCGGCCTTGACTTCCTCTTCCCCATTGCGCGCGCGGCCGAGCCCCACCTGCATATTGGATTGACCGCCACACAGCCAGACATCTCCGACCAGCACATTGTGGAGTTCCAACGTCTGAGCACCTTTGATGTTGAGGGTGTAGGGTCCGCCGGCAGCCGGCGGCTGAATCTTCACCTGCCAGCGGTGGTCAACACCCGCAACCGCGGACGCGTGTTTGCCCGCTATTTCCACCCGGACCTCGGCGCCAGGTTCTGACCAGCCCCAGATGGTATTGACCTTGCCGCGCTGCAACACCATGTTGTCGCCGAAGATCGGACTGACCAATGGAAGCGACTTCGCTCGCGACTCAGGGGCATTCTGGGCCAAGGCAGCCGGTTGCGGTGCAAGCAGAGATGCAACCGCCACGGTAACGCTGAGAGCGTACTTGTGAATCATGAGTGGAAGAACCTTAACTTATTGGCAACTGTTCTGAAAGCAAAGATTCTGGCTGAAAAAAGGCATCACATGTAATGGCGAGGTCAACGAAAACAGGGATTCAAGGGTCCTTAGCTCGCCAATCATGTAAGATCCGACGGTCTCAGCGCCAGGCCAACCGTGTATATTCCTTAAGAAGTTCTTGGAGAATCTATGAAGGCTTGGCCTGTCGTATTGACTCGCTTGCTTACCCATCGCTCCTTCAACGCGTTTATGGCGTTTATGGCTCTGGGGCTCGCGTGCCTTGCCGCAGGGGCACAGGACGATACAACGCCTCCCGGAGCTCTGCTGCCTAACGTGCTCTATGGGGCTGCGTATTACAACGAGTACATGCCTGCTGATCTCCAACCCGGTCGTTTGGAGAAAGACGTTGCCCTCATGAAGGGTGCGGGCATCTCGGTGGTTCGCATGGGAGAGTCAACGTGGAGTCTTTGGGAGCCATCAGATGGAGTCTTCGAGTACGCCTGGATGGACCGTGTAGTCGATGCCATGGGCAAGGCCGGGATTAAGGTCATCATGGGCACGCCCACTTACTCGATGCCGACCTGGATGGCCAAGGCTCATCCTGAGTTCTATGCTCGGCCGCTGGGCGGGGCTTCGGTCCGCTATGGTATGCGCCAGAACATGGACACCGACAACCCGAAGTTTCGCTTCTATGCCGAGCGTGTCATTACCAACCTGGTCGCGCACTACAAGGACAATCCCGCGGTCATCGGCTGGCAGATCGATAACGAAACCGGCGCCTACGGCGCTTCCAATGACGACGTCTTCAACGGCTTCGTCAATCACCTGAAGAAAAAATTCGGCACCACCGACGCGCTTAACAAGGCCTGGTTCCTCAATTACTGGGGCCAGGACGTAAACGACTGGGCCGACATGCCGAACCGCGACAATGCGACCAGCACCAGTTACAAACTTGAGTGGTCGCGCTGGCAGCAAATGCGAGTCGCCGACTTTTTAGCCTTTCAGGCTGCGCTGGTCCGCAAATCCCGGCGTCCGGACCAGTTCGTGACCCAGGACTACGGTTCCATGATGAAACTCGACGTCAACGAGGTCGAGGTCGCCAAGTCACTCGATGTCGTCGCTAATAATCCTTACCACGGCTCGCAGGACCATTTCGACGGGGCCTCGCAGGCGTTGCAGGGCGACTTCTCCCGCTCTCTCAAACACCAGAATTTCCTGGTGACGGAAACGAACGCGCAAACGCTGGGCTGGGACTCGGCAGGCCAATTCCCGCCCTACGACGGCCAACTCCGGCTCGACGTCTACACCGATCTCTCCTCCGGCGCAAACATGGTGGAGTATTGGCATTGGCATTCTATCCACGCCGGTCAGGAGACTTACTGGAAGGGTGTTTTGAGCCACGACCTCGAACCGAACCGCGCCTACTTCGAGGTTTCGCGTATCGCGCACGAACTACAGAAGGTCGGCCCCGAGATCGTCAATCTCCAAATCAGAAATGAGGTAGCAATCCTCTACAGCGTCGATTCGTCCAACGCGATCAGCTTCATGCCGTTCGAACGGCAGCAGGAACTGGGATGGGTGCCCGGTAAAGCCGCGGGCGCCTACAACGCCATCCTCTCGCAGCTACACCGCTCCCTTTATCAGGCGAACGTCGGCGCCGACTTTGTCTTCCCCGAGACGGCGGATTTCTCGCCCTACAAACTGCTCATCGTTCCCGCGCTTTACGTTGCGGATGACGCCTTGCTGAAGAAGATCGCCGATTACGTTCACGGCGGCGGCCACGTTCTCATGACGTTCAAGAGCGGCTTCACGAATGAGAACTCCGCTGTCCGCTGGGAACGCGCCCCCGGCCCACTCCGAGAAGCGGCGGGCTTCACTTATCAGGAGTTCTCCAACCTCGAGCACCCGCTCGCGCTCCGCGACAACCCGCTGCATGTCGCTGATGCCGATAACAAGGTCAGCACGTGGGCGGAGTTCCTCGTGCCCACTTCGGCCAAACCGCTCGCGTTCTACGATCATCCGTTCTTCGGCCGCTGGCCGGCCATCACCCGCAACCAGTTCGGCTCGGGCACGCTAACCTACGAAGGCACCGCTCTCTCCGACGCACTCCAACGGGCCATTGTTCTCGATGTTCTTCGCGAGTCCGGCCTTACCAGCTCCGACCAAGCCCTTCCCGAGTCGGTACGGGTCAAGCATGGCATCAATCGAGCCGGCAAACGGATTCACTACTATCTGAACTACTCCGGGGTCTCTGCTAACTTTACATACGCCTACGCTGCGAGTCGCGATCTGCTCACCGGTCAAGCCGTTGCTCGGGGAGACAAAGTTAGCCTTGCCCCATGGGACGTGGCCATACTGGAAGAGGGCTTTAAATAGGCTGCCGATGTAGCGACGAGTTCGCGCCCACCAAATCAGTGGAGCAGCTGGAGAAGACTAATGACATCTGCTTGCCATAGCGCCGTTATACTTTCACAGAACCCATCGATGGCGCTTCCAATTCTGAAGGGACGTTCTACTTCGGCTATTAAGTCAGATGGCTATTCACAAACAGGTGGCCATCTCAAATGGGAGATGGTCGGGTGGTGTGCGTGAAAATCCTTAGACGGCTTCCGGAACAGCCGCAGCAATCGTGAAATCCACCATCTGCTTTCCCAGCACTGGATGCGTCGCAGTCAGCCGCACGGTACCGGTCTGTTCCTTGGTGCGAATCCAGATCGCCCCAGTTCCGCCCACGAGGGCAAACGGATTGTCCCCGATGATTTCCGCCGGACCTTCCAGCTCAAACTTGATAGCGTCGTTGGCAAAGGGACGGATGGCGTCGAATTCATCAGTCACGCGAAGTACCACGCGGGTCGTGTCTGCTCCGTCGGCAAAAAGGTTGGAGTCGTCGGGGAAGAGTGTGAACTTCTGGTCAATGCCTTTGCCCGAGTATTTTTTCACGATCACCTGCTTGCCTTGAATGTAGCCTTCGAGACGCAGGTCGCCCCACTTGTGAAACAGCTCGCCCAGTTCCACAATGAATGGAGCGTACTGAAGGTGCTGAAAAGTCTTCCGGTCAGGGTCCACGTCCGCGATCAACTCGTCTGCGATGTAGAGCTTCACGTGGTCGCAGTTGGAACAGATGACGGCCTTTGAAAATCCCACAGAGGCGTCGCCCCGCGCCCAGTGAAACGCCGGTTCGAGCACAATTTCTTCCGCAGGATCGCACTGCGACTTGTAGAAACCAGCCGCAGGCTTGGGCTCGCGAAAAATATCGGTGACACCGTGATAGCAGATGCGGTCACCTGAGCCAAAATCTCCGTGGGTGTTGTAGTCGAAAGCGCACCAGCCAATTCCACCGGCATATTGCGGATTAGACGCGAGCTGGTCGTGAATGAGGGCGTGCCGCATCGTGTGCTCGGTAAGGCGTTCCACCTGGTCGATGGTCTTCGTGGGATAGGTGTGCCCGACAAATTCCGTGTTCAGATAGCGGGGATGGTTTGGTGGCTTCAGTGGAAATCCGAAGTCGTTCATGGTGAAAACATCTTCGAGAAATTCCGATTCCTGAAAATAGCGGATGCCGCCGGTTTGACGTGTCGGATCCAGCTTGTGGGCGAGCGCATTGGTGCGAACGTAGAAGTCATGATCGTCTTTCGACTCGTTAATCCGCACGCCCCACAGGATGATGGATGGATGGTTCCAGTCGCGGCGAATCATGCGGCCGACGTTGTCGATGGAGATCAGCTTCCACGGCTCGTCTCCGATATGCTGCCAGCCGGGAATTTCCTCCAGTACCAGCAATCCAATCTGGTCGCAGGCATCGAGGAAGTGACGCGACTGAGGATAGTGCGAGGTCCGCACAATATTGCACTTCAGCTTTTTGCGCAGAATCATCGCGTCCCGGCGCTGCACACGGCCCGGCATGGCCTGTCCGACAAAGGGAAAGGTCTGATGGCGGTCCAACCCGCGTAGCTTGATCACTTTGCCGTTCAGTTCGAAACCGTGCTCAGTAAATTGCGCTTCCCGGAAGCCGATGGTGCGCGAGACTTCATCCACTGCCTGTACTCCGCGTAGCAGGCGGACCTGCACCGTGTAGAGATGAGGGTGTGACAGGTCCCACAGTTTTACGGGGCCGAGATTTTCGACATGGACCGAATGCATAACAGGGTCCGCATTCGCCTGGGCCGGCGGAACGTTTTGTGTGCTCTTCGCGAGTACACGATCGCCCTCGCGCAAACTGATTTCGAGAGTCATTGCCTCGCGCGAGGCCTCCGAGTGCTGAATGTAGCAGTCAACATCGAGGCTGGGGTGGTCGGTCAGCACGTCCTTCGTCTTGGCAAAGACGTTTTCGATAAACGTGGCCGGCACGATGCGAAGCGAAACCTCGCGGTAGATGCCGCCGAAAGTCAGGTAGTCAATCTCGTAGCCAAAGGGAGGAATGTCCGGCCTCTCGCTGGAATCAAGATCGACCGCCAGCACGTTCTCACCGTTGAAATCGATGTGCGGCGTAAGGTCAAACGAGAAAGGCGTGTAGCCGCCCTTGTATTCACCCAGCCGCTCGCCATTGATCCATACGGTGGAGGCGGTCATAGCGCCTTCGAAGTCTACAAACACACGGTGGCCACGGGCCTCAGGCGGAAGCTTGAACCGACGGCGATAGCCGGAGACGAATTCGTAACTCTTTTCATCAAAGCTGTGCCAGGGCAGACGCAGGTTGGTATGAGGAATGACCACGCGTTCGTAGGCTGAGTCGTCGAAATCGCGCGCGTGTGCACCTTCGGCAACGGTTCGGCTGAATCGCCAGTTCCGATTCAAGGGAAGAACTATCCGTCCCTGGGCAGCTGCAGGCTCGGTGGCGGCGTGGGAGAGAACGGAGCGGGCAACAGTCGCGCCCGCAATGAAAGTGCCAGTGGATTTTAGGAATTTGCGTCGGTCCATATTGCGTCGCTCCATGCTGGTTCGATTCATGTTTCCTCTGTGCCAATCCGCCGATAGCGTGACTTTCAGAGCTGCATTATCTACCACAGTGCTATTTCTGTAAACGCTTACAAATACAACCTGATACGTTCTCGTGGAAGGTCCTATCCCGCGGTAGCCCGGACCCGCGATTCCTTAGCCCCGCAATCATTGCTAGAATAGAGGTCTTCCCCAAGGCCTTCCTCGTGGATTTGCATGAACATTAAAGAAGTCGCCAAGAGAGCCAAAGTCTCGACTGCCACGGTCTCGCGGACCATCAACGAATCGGAGAAGGTGCGGCCAGGGACGGCGGCGCGTGTTCGCAAAGCCATCGAAGAGCTGAACTTTTATCCCAACACTCACGCGCGCACGCTGGTTTCGGGAAGAAGCCGCATGCTGGGGCTCATCATCTCCGATATTACCAATCCTTTTTTCCCTGAACTGGTGAAGAGTTTCGAGGACCAGGCGGTAGAGCGCGGCCAGGAAGTCATCATCGGAAACACGAACTACAATCCCAAACGCATGGCGGATTGCATTCGCCGCATGGTCGAACGCAAGGTCGACGGGGTTGCCATCATGACCTCGGAGGCCGATCCCGCGCTGGTCACTGAACTCACCCGGCGCAACATCCCCACTGTTTTCATGGACACGGGCAAAACCGGCCCTCACAGCGCCAACATTCGTATCGACTACGCGCAGGGTATTCACGAAGCCGTGCAGCATCTCTATTCGCTCAATCACCGGAGAATTGCCTTCATCACCGGGCCGATGAATCTGGAATCGGCACGTATGCGGCGCGACGCGTACATCTCCGGGCTCAAGTCGCGTGGCCTGTCTGAAAAAGGCATGATCGAGAAGGGAGACCACCGCGTCGAAGGCGGCGCCATGGCGATGAGAAGTCTGCTGAAAATACCCCAACGTCCAACCGCCGTGATCTCTTCCAATGATCTGACCGCGATTGGAGCGCTGGGGGTGATTCTTCAGGCCGGATTGCGGGTCCCGGAAGACATATCGCTGATCGGATTCGACGATATTTCCTTCGCGCATCTCACCCAGCCACCGCTTACCACGGTGGTCCTGTCGAGAACTCAACTGGCAGTGACCGCCTTCGCCGCCCTCGAGGCGCTCATTCGCAAAGAAGAAGGACCGCACCAGGACTATAGGATTCCCACTCACCTGGTGATGCGAAGTTCCACCCGCGCCATATAAGACTTGTCATCCTGAGCCGAACAAACCGGTTTCGCTTGCGAATCGGTTTGTGCAGTCGAAGGACCCCTATGAACGGACCGGCGGCCGGCGATGTTGGGCATTTTGCCGAGACGCTACGTTTCTTCCGCCCTTTCAGGGCTTAATCATTCCGACGCGGCTATCCAGGGCTGGCACCCTTGGGCTACATTCTTACGCCGCTGCACGGCTTCGTACATTGCGGCCGCTCAGGCGAGCGGCGATCCCTAACTCTCAACCCTGACCGTTCAAATCCGCGCCATTGGCCGCGGAGCAGACATAAACGTCAGGCTTGATCCCGGTTGTTGCCTGATATCGTTCCGCAATCTGCGCAGCAAAGCGCGAAGCATCGGCAGCCTTCACCAGGTTGACCGTACATCCGCCGAACCCTCCGCCCGTCATGCGGCCGCCACAGAATCCCTCAAGCGACTCGGCGATTTCGACCATGACGTCCAGCTCCCGGCAACTGACTTCAAACAAGATCGCGCAAACTGCGGTGCGATTCCCGCATCAACGTTCCGAACTTAGTTACGGAACCGTTTTCAGCCAGATCTTTGGCGCCTTCCAGCACCCGCTGGTTTTCCGTGACCACGTGGAGGCAGCGCTTGTAGATCGTCTTGGGGATTTCACCGATGTGCTGCTCGAGCTGCGGCAAAGAAATGTCCCGCAAAGCGCGGGTCTCCGGATACCACCGTTTCAGGATCTTGACTCCTTCATCGCACTCTTCGCGGCGGCGGTTGTAGGCGCCACTCGCATGGTCGTGCTTCACCATGGTGTTGCAGATCACCAGTCGAACATCCTCTGGAATGGGAACCAACTTGAACTCGAGCGAGCGGCAATCCAGCAGCAGCGCGTGTCCCGCCCGCCCGAGACAGGAGACGAATTGGTCCATGATGCCGACCCTGGCGCCGATAAATACGTTCTCCGCTCTCTGGCACAGCTTAGCAACTTCAGGCAGCGAAAGCCGGGCGCCATTGAGGCTCATCAGGGCCAGGGCAGTGGCCACCTCGATGGCCGCCGACGAACTGAGCCCCGCGCCGATCGGCACTTCACCGCGGACCAGCAAACTAGCCCCCGGCGCCGGATGCCCAATCTCGCTGAGCATGACGGCAATGCCCAAAACGTAATCGGACCATACACCCTTGCCATGACTGGGCAGGTTCTCGAGATCAAATTCCAGTTGCTCGGAAAAATTATCGGATCGGATGACCAGTTTGCGGTCCGGCCGCGAAGAAATAGCAACCCGCGTGGAAAACCCGATGGCACACGGCATCACGAAGCCATCGTTGTAGTCAGTATGCTCGCCCAGAAGATTGACCCGTCCCGGCGCGGAAAAGACACGGGGTTCCGACCCAAACAGGTCCGTGAACTGTCGTGCCAGTTCTGTCGACTTCATGGTCTGCATGTTCATGCCGGGCCGACTCGGGAACGGGACCTGAGACCTGAGTTGGAGTATAAAATACGCCTATGTAATCGCTTACAACATGTCAAGATAGGCGGCCAGAAACCTCCTGTCAATTGACTTTCTTTTGACCTGATCGCCACAAACACCATGGGAGGGTATTACGGCTTCGATCACGATGTTGTCGAGGAAGATCTAGTGTTGGGCGGGCGCCCTCGCCTGCAAATGCAATCTTAGCTCATCCAGGTAAGCAATTGCTTTAGATCGGTTGGACTCGATGATTGTGTTCCCGTCGGCATCGCGGGGCCGATGGCTAGAGCTTCATTGTGACCCTCGAACCAAACCAGGAAAGAGGATTTCTCCGCTCCTGCAAGCCGCTGTTGGTTCAGATAGGTGTAGTACGAACCCATGTCGGCATCCACCAGTGAGCCTGCTGGATCGAGTTCAGCATTGGGCCGAAGGCCGGACAGCAACTCGTTCATCGGCCGTTGCCGCTGTCGCGGAGCGAAGCGCACCAGCAAGGTAAGTGGCTGGGCCCTCCGCAAGGTTTCGCGGGCCGCCCATTGCGCGAACGTGGTGCTGAAAATCTGCGTTCCCGAACCCTCGGTCAGCAGTTTGACCTGGAAGCGATTGAGCACCTCGTCTTCTGCTTTACCCATCCCAAGATCCGTGGGACGCATCTGCGCCAGCAGCGTGCGTAGCGCCTCCGGACCCATGCCAGGTCTTTCGATCTCTCCGTGCATCCTGCGCAACAGGGCCGCCCGCGCGGGTTCCAGAGCATTGTACGAAACACAGGTGAGCGCAGGATCGTGACTGGCGGCCTGACCTCCGTCAATGTACCAGTGAGCGTAGAGTGCAGAATGAGCCTTTGCTCTGGCGGAGACCGCACTCAGCAACGTCCCCAGTCCGTTTTCCGGATTGACTTTGCTGAAATATCCGCCGTGAGCCCGCAATTTACGAAAGAGAGGTTCGTCGTGTGAATCCGCGCCTTGTCCGATTACGGCAATTCCGAGCCGGGGCACCGGCGGCGGCTCTGGCGGCGCCACGGCTTGTAATCGGCTCGCGTAATCCATCGCCGCCTTGCGAAAGCCGTCAAGCTGATGTGTGGCCCAAAGGTGCGCCGAGAACTGTTCGACAAACAGGCCGGGTGAGTTTACCCAGTCAACGCTTTCGAGCTTTGGAGTTTGCTTGATCTGGGCAAATCCCTGGAACCATTCTCTTGCCTGCTCGGGTGAAAGAGATTTTAGGTTGGCCAGTTCCTTTTCAATGGCTTTGCGCTCGGGAGGAAACTTGAAATCATAGTCGATGACTTCCCGCAGCAGGCTCGGAACGAAACTCAGGGGCAGCCGTTGCAGCGTCTCCACATAGCCCGTGACCAGCTTCCTGGCCTCGGGCGGATAGCCATTAAACTGCTCGGGTTTGAGATCGCTTGGAAGCATACGAGCTACAAAAGCTCCGGAATCGGCTTGCCTTGCGCCAGTGCAGCGGAAAAATCCAGCATCGAGCCGATGGTCGGCACCAGATCGGTAGACTCCATGGCACGATCGAAAACCACGCCCGGGCGCACACCCGCGCCCAGCGCCATCATCCAGGTAGTGCGAGAGAGCGTGTCGCCGGTGCGATGATGCTGAAATCCATTGCCCCCGGAATCATCGTCTGAATCCCGCCCAAAATCCGGCAGGATGAATAGCGTTGTGTTGCCGGCGTATTCGGGCTCCGTCTGGATTGCCTGCCAAAGTTCAGCGCAGAGACGATCAGTGCGCCGGATACCCTCGATGTAAAGCGAATAAGCGCCCGCGTGGGCGATATCGATGTCGTGCATGGTGATCCACAACAGGCTGGGCGCCACCTGCCGCATCAACTGCCGGGCAATGTAGACGGAGAGTTCGTCCGGGCTCGATAGGGTCCGCGCATGAGCTTTGAAGTCGTCCACAGAAAGCTTCAGCAACATTTCCAGCTGCTGCAATTCAAACTCCCGACCCCCAAGTTCGGGCGCGTAGAACGGGGTCTCATAGTTGTCCCGCAGCAGATGGTCGACGTCACTGGTAGCTCCCGACATGGCCGCCGACAGCAGATGCTTCGGCAGAATCACGGTCGCGCCCGATCCTCCACCATAGGATGGATGATTGCTCTCTCCAATCCGGTTGAAACCATTGCTGGGCGCCACAACCCACGCATCCGAACTTGGACGTTTCAGCTCTTTGCGGAAGTACTCGAACACCGTCGGATGTTCGGGCGGGACCGCCGCAAAGTTATTAAAGGTCTCATAGACTCCGGTGACTAGGCTGGCCGTGGCCACATAGTGGCCGAGGATTCCGCGGTTCACCACTTGGGTAAAGAAAGCCGACTGTGGAATAAGCTCGCGCATCAGGTGCGGGATATTCTCCTGCCCCTCCGGCGCAAATGTTTCCTGGTCCCGGGCTCCGCCGCCGAACGTAATGACGACTACTTTTCGTTTCTTGCGGGGCGCCACTGCTCGCGCCATCGCGCTGGGGCGCAGCAGGGCGCTCCCCAGCGCCAGACCTGCGGCGTTTCGCAGGAACTCGCGGCGGTTGCAAGCAAGCCGCCGCGCGACTTCGCGAGCATTCAGCGATGAAAAGTCTGACGTCATTTAGACCTTATGTAGGCGCTCGCGCCCATACGAATCATTTCCCAGATGGCCCATCCTTTGCCGAGTACACAAACTGTCGAATGTCCGCACGCTGCTTGTCGAGTTCCGCCATGTGCTCCGCGCGGACCTTCTGATAGATCGCGAACTGTTCCTGGGCGCGGTCTTTTTCGCCCACGTGAACGTAAGCCTGTCCCAGCCGGTAATAAACGTCCCCCAGGTTCGGATCGAGTTCACGCGCCCGTGCATATTCGGGGATGGCCTCGGCATACTTGCTCTGGTCTGAATAGAGATTGCCCAGTTGCAAGTGGGCCTCGGCATATTTGGGATCGAGCGCAATCGCCTGCTTCAGCAGCGTTTCGATCTGTTGAAGGTCCAGCGCCGGATCCTGCGCCCGCTTCCCCTTCCACAAACTCATCGCATAATAATAAGAGGCTTGAGCGTTGCGCGGCTGCAGTTCCGCAAAGCGGCGGAAGCGCTGGATGACCTCATCCGCCTGGCTCGGCGAACTATTGTAGGCCTTGGACAGAAAAAGATAGGCCCCCGGATCGGCAGGATTCAGGTCCGCCGCCCGCAGCAGCGATTTGACCGCCTCGTCGTAATTCCCGCGCGAATAGAGAGACATGCCCAAGCCGATCCACAGCCGGGGAGAATTGGGATAGCGCTCGGTGGCGGCGTGTCGGAATACGTCTATGGCGGGCTCCAGCGTGTGATGGACCAGCAGTTCGCTGCCCCAGTCGAACAAATTTCTCTCGCTCGGATCCATATGAGCAGCGGCTTCATACTCGTTGGCCGCAGCCACAAATTTCCCGTCTTTCTCTTCAATCTCGGCCAGCAGGTTGTGCAACTCTGCTGTGTTCTTTTTTTTCAACAGATCCTGCACCAATTGCCGGGCATTCGAAAGCCGCCCGGTTAGAACGTAGGCCAGAGCCAGGTCGTAGCCATTGTCGTAGGCGGAAGGATCGATCCGGTAGGCCTGTTCGAGTAAGGGCGCGGCGTCTGCTACTTTTCCCGATCGCGCGTAAAGCTCACCCAAGTTGTGGTTGGCGTCAAAGTTTCGCGGTTCGAGCTTGATTGCCTTTTTAAACTCCGCTTCGGCGAGGTCCAGCTTGCCCATGCGCGCCAGATTCGCTGCCAGATTGGTTCTGGCCGCGGCAGAATCCGGTTTCAGGCGCACGGCCGTCTCCAGGTGTTTCCCGGCCTGGGCGTCCTGCGATTGTGCAGCGTAGACCAGTCCCAGAAGCTCGTGCACCTCAAAGCTTTCGGGCACTTGGTGAACGAGCGCCTCCAGTTGCGCCGCAGCCTGAGCAAAGTGGCCGGACTCATATTGGGCTACGGCTGACTGGAATTTGCGGTCGAGGCTTGAACCCGGCTGGCTGCCGGCTGCCACCCAGGGCACGTACACCAGAAGAACCAGGAAAGCAGACCAAATCGACGGACGTCTCATGGTCACGGT
Organism: Terriglobia bacterium; assembly: GCA_963812835.1. Lineage (GTDB taxonomy): Bacteria > Acidobacteriota > Terriglobia > Terriglobales > Acidobacteriaceae > JAIQFF01. Next base: position 570,121 of record CAWEWN010000001.1, on the reverse strand, counting down.
CTTCGTATGTTATCACCGCGCTTTGCGCAGGTGGGAGAGTGGATCTCGAAAGTGTTTCCCCCGGCGAAACGCCTTGATGAGGCATTTTGCCGGGGGAAGCCAAGCTCAGTTTAGAAGTACAGTTTCAGAGCGAACTGGATCTGTCTCGGATCAAACGGAGCATCGCGAGTCGACCCGATTCTGCCGAAGGTGTGTGAACCAAAAGTTCCGTCACTATTCGGTGTGAAGTTAAGCGATCCGGGGACCGAGTTGACGCCGTTGCCGCCGAATCCCGGAGCGTTGAAGTTCGGGTGGTTGAGAATGTTGAAGAACTCCGCCCGGAACTGGAGCTTGAATCGTTCGCTGAGTTGGAAATCCTTGAAGGTCGAGAAGTCCAGCCGCTTGAAGCTCGGTCCAGCCACCTGTGAAGGACCGCCACCCAAGGCATCCAGGCCGCTTAAAGGAACGCATCCGGTGGGTGAGTTCGGGATGGGTACCGGCGGGCCGGTTGGGTTGGCCGAATCGACACCCAGCACACAAGGTTGGGTAAATGCCGCTGGATTGATGAACTGAGTGACATTGTGCGGCCCGGAGGTCGGACTGATTCCGGCTTTGACGATCGCATTGCAATTCGTTCCGTTGGCCGTGCCTGTCGGGCACGGGATGGTAAATGGTTGGCCTCCCTGGAGAGTCGCGTTCCAGATAACACTCCACCCGCCAACGAGCGTCCTTGCTGCAGTGCCGGCATCGGACATGTAACGCTTGCCCTTGCCGAAAGGGAGTTCGTAACTGCCGCTCAAGTGGAAGACGTTCCGAATATCGCTAGGGGCGAGGCCGTAGTCCTTCTCGATTCCGAAACCCGGAATGGCCGGACCGCGGTAGTTGGTTCCATTGTTGTTCAGCAGGTCAACCGCATCGGTTTGGGCCTTGGACCAGGTATATGTCCCAAGGATGTTAAGACCTTCTCCAAAGCGCTTTTCAACCTTGACCTGGAGGCCATTGTAGATGCTGTTTCCGTTGGTAGCCGCCTGAACCATGTTTCTCGCGAAATCCGGGAACTGAAGATGGTTCGAGATTTGGTCGCCCGCAGGCAGGCTCGAGGGCAATATTTCGGTGACATTGTTGCTGCCCGGAAACACCTCAAGGTGACGAGCCTGAGTGGTCACGTAGGCGGCCTGGACAGACATGGTATTGGTCAGTTGGTATTGCAGGGTGAAGTTGCCACCCATGGAGTACGGAGTGATGTAATCAAACTGAATTCCGCGGAAGGTCAGCCCCTTCGCATTGACCAGGAGGGGATCAAACGGAGTGCAGGAAAGGCCTGTCTCCAGGTTCCCGGTTCCGCCCGGACCTGCGCTGCCGCAGGGTGTACCGTCGGGGTTGGTGTAGACGACGGGGTTGACCGCGTTAGCTGCGCTGGAAGCGCTCTGGAAATTGAACTGGAATTGGAAAGGATAGTTTTCACCGAGGTTAGGGAAATAACCGCGGTTTTCAAATCCGTTGTAAAAGAGGCCGAACCCGGCGCGCGCCACCAGTTTGGGAGTAACTTGATAGGCGAAACCAATACGAGGTGCAAAATTAGTCTTCTGCGAGTTCCCCAGTCCTTTACCGTACTTGTTAGTTTGTTGCACGGTGATGCCATCCAGGGCCGTCAGGGCAAGGAAGCTCGGAGAGAGCTGCGTACCGCTCGGTCCGTTTTGGATCAGGTAGATTGCACCACCGATCGGTGGCCCGCCCGGAACGAAATTCGCCTGCTTTCCCTTGTGGTCATAGACCAATCCGAAGAAGTCCCAACGCAAACCGAGGTTGACGGTCAGCTTGTTTGTGACTTTCCAGTCGTCGTTACCGTAGATACCGAAGTAGTTCTTGCCGTTGTCGCTCAAAGAAATGTTGGAGCTTTGAATGTTGTCAGGGCCGCCGGCAAAATCAATCGTGCCCACACCGGCCTTGGCAAGTTGCGGGGTCAGCAACAACTGCGCCCGTCCGAGGTTCTGCGGATTCAGGCCCGGGATGTCGACGAATGCGCCACGGAACTGGAAGTCGCCCCGCGACCAGGGTGGTTGCAAAGTCGAGAACTTGACATGTTGATACTCCATACCCATTTTGAACGTGTGATTGCGATAGATCTTGGTGAGGTCATCCGTGAACTGGAATGTGGAAGAGACTTCATCCGAAGGCAGGAAACCGTTCGTGCCCAGGTTATTCAGACCGTTGATGTCGAGTTCGGGAAGCCCGCCGTTTTCGGGCACCTGGGGAACGCCCTGAATGCCAAAGGTAAGAGGGATATTGCTCAAATCATTCGCGGCCGGCGAAACCCGCGTGGTATGTAGGTAATTCAGTCCTGCGCGGGCCACGTTAACCAGGTTGGGAGAGAAGACGTGGGTATAACCGAGCGCGCTCTGCTGGGCATTAGCGGTCTGATCGCCCTCCTGGAAAGCGCCGCCGTCCGCAACGCCACCGAAGATTCCGGGAATGAACTGCGGATCGTCCACCAGGCTGAAGCGGTAGAAGAGTTGATTCTTGTCACTGAAATTGATGTCCAGCCGGCTGTCAAAAGCGTTCCGGTGTTCGTTTAATTTTGGCGAAACAGCGTAGTTTTGCTGGACCGCGCCATTGGTTGGCGCGGGATACAGGTTCAACAGCGCGATGGCGTTCGCATCCAACCGCGCCGGATCGAGGTGGTTAAGGGCGCATGTGGCGGCCGAAAAGGTAACGGTAGTGGCCGGGCAAGTACCGAAGGGATCACGCACGAACCCTGACGTTGTTGCTACGAGGCCCGAGACGGGGTCAACATTACCGAGTGTGACCGGACGAGTAGTCGTGGGGTCCAGAATGGTCCCGGTTGGAATCGATCGGCCAACAGCGTCGGTCCTGGAACCTCCAGTGATCAGGTCGGAGAGATCGGTGTAACCGCTGTTGCGCTCGAGAAGAGTGGGGACGGTCCCGGACTTGATGGTTCCCTGGCGGCGGCGCAGGCCTTCATAGTCGCCGAAGAAAAATACCTTGTTGCGGATCACCGGCCCGCCCACCGCAACCCCGAACTGGTTCAGACGAAGTTCGCCCTTTTTGATTCCACCGGCGCTTTCAAAATAGTCAGGCGCGTCCAGTATGTCGTTGCGCAGAAATTCCCAGCCGGCGCCGTGGAAACTATTGGTACCGGACTTGATGGTGGCGTTGAGGACCGCAGCGCCGGAGCGTCCGAACTCTGCGCTGAAGCCCGTGGTTTGAACCTTGAATTCCTGGATCGCATCGACCGGCGGAAGGACGACGTAATTGGTGCCGTTAAGGAAGTCCACCGTGTCGGAATTGTTGTCAATGCCATCGAGCAGGTAGTTGTTCTGGGCTGATCGAAGGCCATTGGCCGAGAAAGCGCCACTGGCAGCGTTGCCCCGCGTGTCCGATTGCGGAGAGTTCACACCGGCGCCGAGCTGTGCCAGGAATGTGAAATTCCGTCCGTTCAGAGGGAGCTCGTTGACGCTCTTGCTGTTGACCACTTGGCCGACCGAAGCGTCCTGGGTTTCCAGTACGGGAGTGCTGCTCGTTACCTCGACCGTCTCCGTCACCTGGCCCGGCTTCATTGTGAAATTCACTACCACGGCGGAGCCGACGTTGACCGTGATGTTCTTCTGCTCGGTGGTCTGGAATCCCTGAGAAGAAGCGCTGAGTTTGTAGCTTCCGATTCGGACCGGCGTAAATTTGAATCCGCCGTCCGATCCTACTGAGGTAGAGAGAGTGGAACCGGTGCCTTCGTTGGTCAGAGTGACGGTTGCGTTTCCAATCAACGCTCCCGATGGATCCGTCACCGTTCCCAGGATGCTCCCCGAGTCAACCTGAGCGTGGAGGGTTGCCGGGCTCAACAGCATTACGCCGACCGTTAACGCCAGCGAGATACGCAGCATCCAAGACAACGTTGTCTCAGGTTTCATGACCTTACTCTCCTAAGCCTTTGCAGGCAGCGTCAGTTGATTAATGTAAACGTGTACATTGGCGAAACCGGGACAACCTTAGAACAGGTTCTGAGAACTTGTCAAGAATAAAACTAGTGCATTTCTACTAGGTGCCGCGCAAACACTTCTAGTCTTGGCAAAGACGGAAACTTCTTCCGGAGGCTGAACCTCCGCAGTAATTAGCGAGCTGATTTTAGATCGAATGTTCTTTGGCGGTGGCTTGGATTAGCTTCGCGTTGGGTGCTAACATGCGCCGCAGACGAAGACCAAATTGTTTTCACGTCGAGCTTTTTTAAGAGGAATCCGGTGGGCGCCTGTGCTCTTTCTTCCCGCGCCCTTCCATGCGTCTTCCTTCCATTCGTTGCGTCCGGACATACCCGGCGATGACTCTTTTCGCCTTACCGACCCTCGCCTGAATCCGCACTATCCCACGAAATCTCCGCTGGACGACATTTTGCTCAAGGTTGTTCCCGGCGCGGACGAGTACGTCACGGAAAAGTACGCGATAGAAATCACGCAGCTTCTCGGCGAATGGAGCCGGGCGCTTAAGGCGGCGCCCCCCGCGCTCGCCAGCCTGGCGAAATTCCTCGACGCTTCGATCGCGGCTACGTCGCTGCTTCCGACGCGAGAAGTCGTCGCGCGGTCGGGAAATGGCATTGAGGTTTTGCGCCGGCGGTTTCCCCGAGATGTGGCATCGGGCCGCGACAAATTCCTCCGCGAAATTGAAAATTATTTTTCCGCGATGGCGCGAGTGGAGACGGCTGAATTGGAAATTGTCGGGATCGAGGAAGCTGCAAGTTCCTCCAACGAGTTCGACGTCAACATTCGCTATAACCTAGTCGGCACACTCAAAAACCGGGCACGTGAACAGCGAGTAGGGCACTGGCTGACCCGCTGGTCGCGCAGCGAAACCCACGGCTGGCAGGCCGTGCGTTGGGAGGCAACCGGAGAAACTCTCGCGCGCGCCCGCGAACCGATTTTCATTGACGTCACCAGCGAGGCTTTCGGGCACGCCGCATCCTACAAAAATCAGCTGCTTCACGGAGTCGACCACTGGCGCACGGTGCTCGACGGCGCGTGCGGGATTGATGTCTACGGAAACAGCGGCCTGGCCGTCGGAGATTTCGACAACGACGGATTTGATGATCTCTACGTCTGCCAGCCCGCGGGACTTCCCAACCGCCTCTATCGTAACCGCGGCGATGGCAGTTTCGAAGATGTGACCGAACAAGCCGGAGTCGGAGTGCTCGATGAGACGGCCTGCGCCCTGTTCGCCGATTTCGAGAACAAGGGAGTGCAGGACCTGCTCGTAGTGTGCGGCGCGGGCCCCATGCTGTTTCTGAACCAGGGCAATGGAAAATTCGCGCTCAAGCCCGATGCCTTCAAGTTCGCACGGCCTCCGCAGGGAACTTTCACCCACGCGGCCATCGCCGACTACGATCACGACGGGCGTCTCGACATCTATTTCTGCCTCTACAGCTATTACGTGGGCCTGGACCAGTACCACTATCCGGTCCCGTATTTCGACGCGCGCAATGGGCCTCCGAATTTTCTGATGCACAACGAAGGCAATGCCATCTTCAGCGATCGAACCGACGCTGCAGGGCTGAACGCAGAAAACGATCGCTACAGTTTCGCCTGCGCCTGGGGCGATCTCAACGGTGACGGATCACCCGATCTTTACGTGGCCAACGACTTTGGGCGAAGCAACCTCTATCGCAACAACGGCGAAGGAAACTTCACTGCTATCTCCACGGAATCGGGCGTAAACGACCCCGGCGCCGGCATGAGCGCGTGCTGGTTCGATTTCGATAACGACGGGAATCAAGACATCTACGTCGCCAACATGTGGTCCGCCGCCGGCCAACGGGTTTCAGAACAAAAGATTTTCCATGAAGGCGAGCCGGAAAATATACGGGAGCTCTACCGCAGACACGCCCGCGGTAACTCTCTGTACCGAAATCAGGGAGATGGGAAGTTTCAAAACATGAGCGCTAAGGCTGGAGTCGAGATGGGCCGCTGGTCTTGGTCTTCCGACGCCTGGGATTTCGACCACGACGGCTACTCCGACTTGTACATTGCCAACGGTTACATCTCAGGGCCCGACCCGCGGGAGGTTTCCAGCTTCTTCTGGCGCCAGGTAGTGGGAAAGTCTCCACAGAATTCCAATCCGTCATCCAAGTACGAACAGGGATGGAGCGCCATCAACGAACTGGTCCGTTCGGACTCTTCGTGGGCCGGTCCGGAAAGAAACGTTTTCTACGCCAATAATCGCGACGGCACGTTTTCCGAAGTCTCAGGTGCGATCGGATTGGACTTCCCGGACGACAGCCGTTCGTTTGTGCTCGCCGACCTTGACCACGACGGGCGGCTCGAGGTCATCCTGAAGAACCGGAATGCGCCGCAACTACGCGTCTTGCACAATGCGATGAAAGATATTGGCAACTCCATCGCATTCCGTCTGCGCGGACAAAAAAGCAATCGCGATGCCATCGGCTCCGCAGTGACAATCGAAGCCGGAGGCCATCGTCAGACCAAATACCTTCAGGCCGGTTCCGGATTCCTCTCCCAGCACACCAAGGAGCTCTTCTTCGGAGTCGGGAAAGTCGAAACAACGATCCGCGCCACCGTTCGCTGGCCCAGTGGACTCAGTCAGGTCTTCGAAGACTTGCCGGTGCAGAACCGCATTGAGATTCAGGAAGGCGCTGCCAAGTTCCTCGCCAGGCCCTTCGCGGTTTCTTCTCCTTCTTATACGCATGCCGGCGAGCCTCAAAACCTCGGATCTCTACCATCCGCGATCGAGACCTGGCTCATCGAGCCTTTGAGCGCGCCTGACTTTTCGTTGCCTGACCTGGTGGGCAAAACGTACGACCTGCCATCATTGCGCGGCACCCCCCTGCTGCTGAATTTCTGGTCCACCGCATCGCCGGCCTGCGAAGAGCAGATGAAACTTCTGCGGCAGTCCCGGTCGTCCCTGGTATCCAGCGGCCTTCGTGTCGTTGGCATTAACGTGGACGATCCGCGCGATGTGCCGAGGTTGCAGGCATTCGTAGCCCGGCAGGGATTTTCGTTTCCCACCTTGCTTGCAACGCCGGATGTGGCCGGCATCTACAATATTGTCTATCGCTACCTTTACGACCGTCGTCGTGACTTGCCTCTTCCCACATCGTTCCTCGTAAATAAGGATGGCTTGATCGTCAAGGTCTACCAGGGTCCGGTGACTGCCGAACGGATGGTAGACGATGCGAGATCGATTCCGAGCACTCCCGCGGACAGGGTAGCGAGGGCGCTCCCGTTCTCAGGGACCCTCTTCCAGGGCCAATTCCAACGCAACGACTTCACGTATGGAGTGTCTTTTTTCCAGCACGGATATCTGGAGCAGGCCGAGGCATCCTTCAAGCAGGTGATTGCTGCCAAGCCTGGCAATCCGGAAGCCCATTACAACCTCGGCACGCTTTATCTCCGAAGAAACGATTTCCAGAATGCGCGCCAATATCTTGAGCAGACGGTAAAGCTGCGCCCGGATTACCCGGAAGCTTGGAACAATCTCGGCATGGTCGCCGCCCATGAAAATCAGGCGGACGAGGCGATTCGCAATTTCCAGCAGTCACTACAACAGCGACCGACCTACGCCATCGCCCTTCTGAACCTGGGAAACCTTTACCGGCGGCAGGGAAACTTTGTTGAGGCAGAAAGGGTGCTGAACGCCGCTCACGAACTTGAGCCCGATGATCCCGAGGTCAACTACAACCTCGGAATGCTTTACGCCCGGCAAGGCCAAGCCCAAAACGCTCTTCTGTATCTGGAAAAAGCGGTGAGTTTGCGGCCAGGCTATCCTGATGCACTCAACAACCTGGGCGTGCTTCTTGTTCAGGCGCAGCGTTACCCGGATGCGGAACAACAATTCAAGACCTGCATCGGGGTCGCGCCGAACTTCGATCAGGCCTACCTGAATTTGGCCCGCCTCTACGTCCTGATGAATGACAAGCAAAAGGCCAAAGAAGTATTGCTCTCGTTGTTGCGCCAGCAGCCGCAGCACAAGATGGCCCAGCAGGCGTTAGAAATGCTACATTGACCTTTTGGTACGCGAAAGCAAAACGCCCGCGGAGATACACGGGGAAATGGTCATCGGCGTCCCACTTCAGCATTCACCCAGGAACGCGGGCCGCGCGCGTGAACTGTCCCGAATTCTTGTGCTTACCGTCGTTTTTGTCTTTGCGGGACTTTCTTTTGCTCAGCAATCCAGCCCAGGCCAGAGCAATCCGCGTCCAACATCGAAAACCTCGTCGCCGTTTCTCGAGGCCGAGACGCTATTACGGCAGGGTTCGGTTGCGGCGGCCAAACAGAAAATAAAAGAACAGCTGACGCTGGATCCCTCCAGCGTAGAGGGCTACAACCTGCTTGGAATCGTTTACAGCAGCGAGAAAGACTACGACAACGCCCTGAAATCATTTCAACAAGCGTTGACGCTCGATCCCAATTCCATCCCGACCCACAACAACCTAGGGAACGCATACATCGCCCAGGAAAAGCTTGACCTTGCAGAAAAGGAGTTTGGCAAAGTCCTACGGCTTGATCCCGCGAATCACGATGCCAACTACAATCTCGGCCTCGTCCTGATGGCCAGGCATTTGCCCGCCGCAGCGATCCTCAATCTTCAACGGGTCCGCCCGGCCGACGTCGCAACTCGCTTCAACTTGGTCCGCGCGTATCTTCAAGCCGGACGGACGACCGAAGGTTTGAAGTTGGCTCGCGAGCTTTCAGCACAGAATAAGGATGATGTCCAACTGCACTTCACGCTGGGAGTCCTATTGACGGCTGAAAAACAGTACCCGGCTAGCCAGATTGAACTGGAGAAAGCTAACGCGTTGCGGCCTGAGACGATTGAGATTCTGTTTAACCTGGGACAGACTTATTTTCGCAGCGGCGGCAATTATTCAAAAGCTGAAGTGATCTTGAACCGTGCGCTGAAACTAAAACCAGATTCGGCTGCAACCCTCGCGCTGCTCTCCCAGGTTTATTCCGCGCAGAACCGTCCGGCAGACGCGCTCGATTTTCTGGCACGCGCCCATAAGCTGGCGCCTGAGGACCCGGACATCATTCTCCTTTTGGCCCGCCTCAGCATGGCGCAGAATTATTTCGAAGACGCCATCCCACTGCTGGACTCGGGTTTGAAAATCGCTCCTCAACGCGCCGATCTTCACGCCGCCCTGGGCGAAAGTTATTTCATGACCGATCGAGTGGAGAAGTCTGTTGAGGAGTTCAAAGTTCTGGTCAGCCTCAATCCCTCGGCTCCATCCTACGTGGCTCTGGGACTCGCGTACCGGCACTTGGGGCGCTTTGACGAGGCCAGAAAAAACTTTCAGGAGGGTTTGAAGCTCGATCCCCACAACGCTTCTTGCCTGTTCAACCTGGGCTACATTGAAAAGCGGCAGGGCAATCAGGCGGCCGCTGAACGACTCTTTCAGCAGGCCCTCAAATCGAACCCGAATTTTCCCGAAGCGCTTCTGGAACTGGCCAATCTACGAATCGCGGACAAGAAATTTGAGGAAGCCGTAACCCTGCTCAGACTATATATAAAGGTTGGCAAGGACCCCGCTTCCGGATACTACAAGCTCGCCATGGTCGAGAGGAGTCTGCATCAGAACGAGGCCGCACAAAGGGATTTAGCCTTGTTCCAGGGCGCCTCGAGAGATTCTTCGTCGGGTACGCAGTCCTACCAGCACTTGTTTGAATATCTCGACAACCGTTCCACCCTGGCTCCCCAGGCCCGCACTCAACTCGACGAAAGCGAACTACTGGAACAGGTCAAGAAGCATCCAGATCGTCCACAAGAACTCTATCTGCTGGCGGAAACATATCTGAAGCTCGGAAAGCGGGAAGAAGCCCGAAGCACAATCGCACGACTTGATCAGCTAAGCGCGAGCGACTACCGAACCGAGACCGGCGTGGGAGTGCTGCTCGCCCGCTATCATTTATATGATGACGCCATCATGCATTTTCAGACGGCGCTGCAATCGAGCCCCGACTCTGACGATGTGAAATTTGATCTGGCCGATGCTTATTTCCGCAAAAGCCTTTACGACCAGGCACTGGAAGCTGCCTTAAAAGTTTCGTCCGCGGGTCAACAGGACGCCGCGTTTCTCGCTCTGCTTGGAGATATTTATTCTCATCTCGGCAACACTTCCAGGGCAGAGGAGATTTTCCGTGATGCCATCAGACGCAATCCTGACAATGATCAAACCTACCTCTCGCTAACTCTGGTCCAGCTTCGCAGTCACAATCTTAGCGGCGCGAAGCAGACTCTACAGAAAGGCCTGGCGCGGATTCCCAGCTCCGGGAAGATCCAATGGGGGCTGGGAATCGTCTCTGCGCTGGAAGGGAACACGGCACAAGCCGCCGAACGCCTGGAACGCGCCGTGGAACTGTTACCCGAATGGCCGGGAAGCTACTCCACTCTTGGTGTGTTCTATTTTCAGACCGGACAAATCGAAAAGGCCCGCGAGGTGCTTGACCGTTTCAAAGGCAGCAATGCTGGTGGCCTGGACGTGAATCGAATTGAAGAAGTCCTGTCCCGCGCCCCTGCCAGACCTTCTTCCGCCCAGGAACCCATGTCGATGGCCGCCCGGCAGCAGTTACTTCAGCTGGCGCTATCGCTGGCTGACCGGACTCTCTGAACAACGAAAAAGCAAGACCAGAATGCGGATGAAATCCAACACGCGTAAGCGACCTGCCGTAATTCTCGTGCTTGGCGTACTCATAGGAACGGCCGCCGCCATGGTGGCGGCCGCAGAACAGCCTACGAAAACTCAAGATGAACACCTACCCGTGCGTTACACCGATATTCGAAAGTCCGCCGGAATCACGTTTCTGCAGGATGCTACCGCCACAGACGAAAAATATTATCTTGAAACCATGGGCACCGGAGTGGCCTGGCTCGACTACGATCAGGACGGGCTCATGGACTTGTATTTCGTCCAATCGGCGGCCACCGACATTTACAAGCCGCCGCAACCGTTACGCAGCGCGCTCTATCACAACAATGGCGACGGGACTTTCACTGACGTGACCGAAAAAGCCGGCGTCGGAGGTGAGGGACATTACGGCCAAGGCGTTGCCGTTGGAGATTTCGACAACGATGGGTACCCCGATCTCTATGTGACCGGCTACGGCAGCGCCATCCTTTATCACAACAACGGTGACGGAACTTTCACCGACATTACGGCCAAGGCAGGAGTTGCGGACAAAGGTGGATGGTCCGCGAGCGCTGGATGGTTCGATTACGACAAAGACGGATGGCTCGACCTGCTGGTCACCAACTACATTGATTGGACCCCGAAGACCAACCAGTGGTGTGGTGAACGCCAGCCCGGCTATCGGTCTTACTGTCATCCCAATAATTACAGAGGGCAGAAGACGAAGCTCTATCACAACAATCATGACGGAACGTTTACCGACGTGAGCGATGTGTCCGGGGTCGGCAAGCCTGAATCGAAAGGCATGGGCGTGGTCCTGGCCGACTTCAACAACGACGGCTGGACCGATATCGCCATCGCCAACGATACTTGGCCTAATTTTCTGTTCATCAACAAGCACAACGGAACTTTTGAGGACGTATCATTCGTCTCCGGAATGGCGGCCAGCGAGGACGGGCGCTACGAGGCAGGCATGGGCATCGACGCTGCCGACGTCGACGGTGACGGCTGGCAGGATGTTTACGTCACCCATCTCGATCACGAACTCAATCGCCTCTACCACAACAACCACGACGGCACGTTCACTGATGAGACGTTCCGCTCCGGCATCGGCAACAAAGCGGTCCTGCTGAGCGGCGTGGCCATGAAATTTCTAGATTACGATAACGACGGTTGGACCGACATTCTGCAATTGAATGGCGCCATGCTGGATAACATTCAGCTCTACCGCAACGAAGTGACGTACAAGGAACCTCTACTAATGTTCCGGAACCTGGGCAAAGGCCAGTTCGAAAAAGCGTCAGAATCATTGGGTCCTGACTTCATGCGTCCCATCGCTGGTCGCGGCCTGGCCACCGCCGACTTCGACAATGATGGCGACATCGACATCGCTATCAATAACCGCGGCGACTATCCTTCACTTCTGCGCAACGACGGCGGAAACGCTAACCACTGGCTGGAAATCCTGTTGATCGGGACGCGTTCCAACCGCGACGGCATCGGCGCTTCGCTGAAGCTGACCTCCGAAAGCTTCGTGCATGTGGAGCAGGTGAAAGGCGGCATGAGTTATATGTCGGCCAACGATCCACGAATCCAGTTCGGTTTGGGCAAGCGCACTAAAATGGATTCTCTCGAGATCACCTGGCCGAGCGGACAGATCGACCGTTTGACCAATGTCCCTATCGATCAGATCATCGCCGTCAAAGAAGGCGCAGGAATCGTGCCGCGTAAATTCCCCAAGGTGGTGACCAAGTAATGGAAGATTCGTCGAAGTCGGTTGCTCTGACAACTGAGAACCGAAAACAGGCAACTGAAAATCCATGAATCTACCGCGACGCCATTTCTTGGGATCTTCCTTGGTCGTCCTCGGCAGCACGCTGGTGGACGCGCTCGCGACTCCGCTCTGGAAATGGAAAAACTCAGCAGTCCTCGAAACCGCCGCCCCAAATCCCGCAGCAAATCCTCCAGTCACATTCGTAGACGTGGCCCGCGAAGCCGGTCTGAATCTTCCCAACGTCTGGGGCGCGGCCGATCACAAGCGTTACATCATCGAGGCCAAAGGAAGTGGCCTGGCCTTTTTCGATTACGACCACGACGGATGGCTGGACATCTACTTAACCAACGGCACGCATCTCGACGCCAAATGGCCGGCTGGCAAGGCTCCAACCTCGTATCTCTACAAGAACAATCGAGACGGAACCTTCACCGACGTGACGGAGAAATCCGGCCTCGGGCGCACCGGCTGGCAGACCGGTGTTTGCGTGGGCGACTACGACAACGACGGATGGGACGATCTCTTCTGCTGCTTCTGGGGACACAACATCCTGTTTCACAACAACGGAGACGGAACTTTCACCGATGTCACCCGCAAAGCCGGAGTCTACGACGAAAACTACCGATGGGGAGCCGGCTGCACCTGGCTCGACTACGATCGCGACGGAAACCTAGATCTCTTCGTCTGCAACTACATAAAACTCGATCCGACGAAAGCGCCTGCGCCTGACGATCCTCTTACCTGCCAGTGGAAGGGTATCCCGGTGATGTGCGGTCCGCGCGGCCTCCCTGCCGACACCAACGTTCTTTATCACAACAACGGTGACGGCACTTTTACCGACGTGTCAGCAAAGTCCGGCATCCTCAAGCCGGGCCCGCGCTATTCCATCACCCCTGTCTCGTATGATTTCGACAACGATGGTTGGCCGGATATTTATGTGGCTGTGGACTCCCAACCCAGCATCCTGTTCCACAACAATCACGACGGAACGTTCACCGATATCGCGGTCATCGCGGGATGCGCTTATAGCGAAAATGGCCACGAGCAGGCTGGCATGGGCGTGGCAGTCGGTGATTATGATTGCGACGGCTGGCTGGATATTTTTAAAACAAATTTCGCCGACGACACCTGCAATCTCTATCACAATAACGGCGACGGCACTTTCACTGACGTTACGTTTGCATCCGGTATCGGAGTCAACAACCGCTACGTCGCCTGGGGCTGCGGTTTCGTCGACTACGACAACGACGGCTGGACCGATCTCATGCAGGTCAACGGACACGTTTATCCGGAGATCGAAAGCCGCGATATAGGTCAGACGTTCAAGAATCCGCGGCTTCTCTACAAGAACCTGGGCAACGGGAAATTTAAAGACGTCTCATCTGAGGCGGGGCCCGGCATCAGTGAGCGCTTCTCAAGTCGCGGCGCAGCCTTCGGAGACTACGACAATGACGGCGATATTGATGCGCTCATTCTGAATATGAATGACCTGCCTTCGCTGCTGCGCAACGATGGCGGCAACCGGCAGAACTGGATCAAGATCAAGCTGATCGGCACCAAGTGTAATCGCACCGCTATCGGTGCCCGTGTGCGCGTTGTCACCGGCAACCACGACCAGATGGATGAAGTTCACAGCGGCACCAGCGTCATGTCGCAATCCGACTTACGCCTGCATTTCGGCTTGGGGAAGGCCGCGACCGTGGATGTCATCGAGGTCAAGTGGCCGACCACGCAGAAAATCGAGCGCTTCACTCAGGTAAAAGTGAACCAGATACTCACCATTCGTGAAGGAAGCGGGATTGTTGAAGCGGCCAAACCAAAGCTAGATAGTCCCAAAAAACATTAGCCACGAACCACGCAGGGTTTGCCTGCTGTCCTGCCGCTATCTTGCGCCGAGTCGATGCTGGCCAGGGCTCCCTTCACCCGTGTTCATCTCCGCAAACCTTCCAGTGCGTTCAGCGTAAACTAAAGATCGCGACCAACGTTGTCGACCAGGTAGCCATGACTCGTTTACATGAGGAGCTTCTGCGAGAATTCCAGGAGAGCTCTCGAACTGCTTCCACGTCGAACGCATTGATGGAGCACATCTCGCAGCGCCTTCACGAAAAGATGACGAAGTACAATTGGGTAGGCTTTTATCTCGTAGACCCCGTGGATTCCGAGTTCCTGGTGGTTGGGCCTTTCGTCGGCAGTTTTACACCTAATGCCCGCATCCCGCTCGACAAAGGACTCTGTGGCGCAGCAGCCAAAAGCCGGCAGGTTGTGGTGGTGGACGATGTTCAAAGGGACCCGCGTTATCTTTCGGGATCGACAATGGTGAAGTCTGAAATCGTCGTCCCGATTATCGTGAACAAGCTTGTAGCCGAGCTAGATATCGAAAGCTATTTTCCTAACACGTTCAACCAATCTGAGCGACAATTTGTGGAGGCTTGTGCCGCCGTGGTCGCAAGGTATTGGGCGGGGTTCTAAGACCCTCGGAACAATAAAAGGAATCGGTGGCCTCATCGACACTTCTGCGGTCCTTTTGCTGGGCACGCCCTTTTTTCCCTTTTTACTATTCTTTGCCAGAGTCCTTTGCACAATCACCCTTGATACGGAGGAAGCCAGGAGTTCGTCACCCGCCCGATTCCGGAGGCCTCGCCGGGCAAAGTTAAGTATCTGACGGGCCGGACCTCGACCTAAACGGACAATAGTTTGGGGCAACTTCCAGCAAGCTCTCACGCATCTTGGTCTCATCGAAACAGCGTTGACGCTCAACCGATTGGCCTCGACGGTAGAGGAGGAGTTCCGCAACAAGGCTGCCTGAATATTTGCTGCATAAGCACTGGGAGTTTTAACCGAGAACAGCACATTTTCAACGGAGGACTAAAACCATGAATGCCATCGAAAGACAAACGGTTGTTATTACCGGGGCCTCTAGCGGGATTGGACGGGCTTGCGTTGCACGAATGGTAGCCACGGGATGGCGAGTTTTCGCCGCGGTCCGCAAGTCTGAAGATGGCAACAGGTTGAAGTCGGAGTTCGGCACAGAGCTCGCTCCCATCATTATGGATATAACAGATCGTGCCACCATCATCGCCGCGGCTGAACAGGTGTCATCCGGGCTGAATGCACCAGGCTTGGACGGGTTGGTCAACGTAGCTGGGATAGGCATGATGCGGCCGATCGAATATGCCACGCCGGAGGACCTGCAAGAGATATTCGAGATCAACGTCTTCGGCCAGCTAGCGGTCACACGGGCATTCCTTCCCTTGATCCGCAAATCGCGCGGCCGGATCGTGAATATCAGTTCCGTGGGTGCGCACATCGCGATACCGTTCGGGGGCCCGATCAACGCAAGCAAAAGCGCATTCGGCACGTTCAGCGACACGTTGCGCTTGGAATTGCACCCGTTCGGTATCCACGTTTGTACGGTAGAACCTGGAGCCATTAAGACCCCTGCCGTTGAGAAGACGCTTGGCAATGTTGCTGAGGTAGTCCGCATGTTGCCGCCGCTCGGTGGAGAGCAGTATGGTGAAATGCTGAAGGGATTTGCCCGCCGCGCTTATGAACGCGAAATGAATGGGAGTTCACCAGATGTTGTGGCAGAGGTAGTTCATCGCGCCCTCACAGCCCGTCGCCCGAGACCTCGATATGTAGTAGGAAAGCATGCCAGCCTTTTGACCGCACTCCCGAGAATCTTGTCTGGCCGACTTCTCGATGCGATTGTGCTACGGATCGCGGGGCTGCCAACCAAGTTCGGTGTTATTCCCTCTGCTGCCGACCGGCAACATCAGAAGCGCGCAGCTTAAACTAGGCAGCAGCACTACTTCAACCGGTACAAAGCTATTGCTGTCGAAAACCGGCGTGTAAGGTGTGCACTCCGTTTTGCCTCAATCTAGAATTCCACGCTAAGATTGCCGAATGATGGACTCTTCACGCGAGGAGCTAATGCCGGACGAGGGTGGACTTGGGGATGCGCCTGCCAAGCCTCAAGGGAAGTTGGCGCTGGCTCTAGGAGTGATCGCAATCGCGCTCAACCTGGTTCTTGGGTTTGTTTATCTGACGTCGGTCCGTCGCCTGGAGCGAGAGGTGGCGCGGCTCAGCCAGCAGACGGAAGATTTCAGCCGGGTGCTTGTAAGCGCACAAGCGCAATCGCAGACGTTGGCTCAACAGGCTTCGCAAGCGGCTTCGAACGCGCAGGCGGCCGCTCAACAGCGCGACTTGGCGAAGCAGGACCAATCGAACTCGGAGGCGCAGGCGCAACTTGCGCGGCAGCAGGCCGCCGCCGAACAACAAAAGGCAGAGCAAGCCACACAGCAGGCTGAGTCGTATCGGCAAGAACGAGAAGCGCAACTTGCACAGCTGCAAGACGCTCTCGGGCAGATCGCCGAAACACGTCGTACCGCCATGGGCCTCGTGATGACGCTGGACAGCAAGTCGATTCGCTTCGACTTCGATAAGGCAACCATTAAACCGGAATATCGCGACATCCTGAATCGCATCGCTGGGATCATGATGGCGCTTAAGGGATATACGATTGCTGTCTACGGATATACGGACGACGTCGGAACGCCGACGTACAACCTGCAGCTCTCACAGCGTCGCGCCGAAGCGGTCCGCGACTTTTTCGTGCAGACCGGAATTCCCACGACCATCATGAGCACCAAGGGCTTTGGCAAAGCCGACCCGCGCGTTCCGGGCGACAGCGAGCAGGCACGTGCTGCCAACCGGCGGGTCGAGATCGGCATAGTAGACTCGAAACTCGTAACGAACGGTCCCCTCGTCATGCCAAAGTGAATGAGGCGGTACAGGTTCGGTGTAGACGTCGAGAGCGACGGACTAAATTCGGCGTGGCTCAGTGGGCAGCGGCCGCTTTGCGGGCCACGAGACCGAACCCCTTGCTGCGGGCGCTACTCTCCAGCGCTGCAAATTCGATTCGCGCTGCCGAGTCGTGTCCTGTTTTTTTCTCCCATTCCGCGAGGACCAGCCGGGCCTCGAATTCGACACCCACGAATCCATGTTCGCGCGCGTCTTGCAGGACCTTTTCCGATTGTGGTCGAGATAATTTGGGCTGCGCCGAATCGAGGAGGACGCGGGCAAGCGACAGATCATACTGGAAGCGGACCAGGCGATTCTGGCTCCCTGCGGCCAGGGCCCTGGCGGCGTCAAGTTCTGTCCTCGCATCCTCTTGCTTGCCTGTGCCAGCAAGGCCTGGGCCAGCATGACGCTGGCCGCCAATTCATCGTCGGTTGCCCGCTCCCCGTGGAACTGTTTCTTGCATTTCCGCATCTCCGCCTCGGCATCGGCGGCGTGACCTTCTTCTATGGCGAGGCGGGCCAGCGCAACATGGGTTTCCGCTGCCGCTTGTTTTTCACCCGCCTGATCTCTCAGCGCAAGCGATTCTTCATACGACTTGCGAGCAGCCGTAAGATCGCCTCGGTCCGTAAAGACATCCCCGAGTCCGGTGAGGACGTACGCAATCGCGTCCTTATCATCGATTTCCTGGGCCGTCGCTCTTGCCTGTTGGTAGGTAGTTTCTGCGGTTTGCAGATTACCCTGCTGCCGCGACAGGTCGCCAAGATTGTTCAGAGACAACGCCACTCCACTCTTGTCTTCGACGGCCTGGTAGCGCGGAACCGATTCTTCAAGCAGCTTCTTCGCTTCGCTCAGGTTCCCCTTCGTGAGGTCTGCGCCACCGATGTTGCTCAATGCTGTGGCGACGCCGTCCGGGTTGCCGATTTGGCGAAATTCCTGAACTGCCTGGCGCCATAGCTTTTCGGCTTGGGTCAGGTCCCCTTGCTGGTAATAAATGTTGGCGAGGTCGGTAGTCATCATGGCCTCGCCATTAATGTCTCCTGCCGCCACCGAACTCTGCAGCGCGATCTGACATTCGCGAATCGTGTCCGCCGATGCCTCGATGGACACTGCCTGCTGGCAAAGAATTCCATAAGTTCGGGCCACTAGAACGTGGGACCCCTGAGCGCTGGCCTTGTCGATGGCGTGCTGCGCCGCGCTCCGCGCTCTCGTGAAGTCGGTATTGATCAGCGCGGATGCCTCCATCATGTCGATGCGCGCATCGTCACCCACCGGCGGTGGAAGACGGCGAAGGGCCGCCAGCGTCTGCAACGAATCAGCCGGCCTGACTCCGATCTGCGCCGAGGCCAGCAGCAAACCGTAGTCCAGGCGATCGGGAAAAAGATCGAACAGAGTTTGATACGCCTGCACCGCCTTGGGCCCGTCGGCAATCGCCCGCCGGTACTGTCCTTCCACCAGCAATTGTTCCTCCTGCGGCAGATGCTGCGACAAGTCCAGCGCCTGTTGCGCTTCGGTCCGGGCCTTACCGGCATAACCGAGGTGCCACCAGGCTTCAGAGAGTGCGGAATGCGTTAGAGGGTACTTGGGATCAGCGGCAACCGCCTTGACCAGCAGGTCACGCGCGCCCTGAAAATCGAATGCCCACAATCTGGCGCGGCCTTCTGCATACAATCTCACCGCTTCCTGATTGGAGGGCAGGGAAGCCCGGGCGGCGTTGATAGCTTCCGCAGAAACAGCGTTTGCGCCCAGTCTCTGCCGCAAATCAGTTCCGGCCTTTGCCGCCAGTTCGAAAAGTTTATCCTCGCTGCCGGTCAGAGCTTGTTCGGCGATCGTCTCCCCGCCCGCCGTGTCCTGCAGTCGAATGTCCAGCCGGATGCGATTTCCGTCTTTGCCAGACAGCAAGGTGTATGACCCCAGCACCACCACATCGGCGCCTGGGTTCGTCCGCAACCTTTCGAGGGTGGATTTGGCCAAAGTGTCTTCGTCGGCGAGTGGCAGCTCGCGTTTGGCGCGGGCCACGTCTTCTCCGGGGACCAGGCGAAGACTTCCGCCCGCCGCCAGTTCGGTGCTCAGCATTTCGGTAAACGCAGTCGAGAGCCAATTGTCCTCTGGACGTCCAGCCAGGTTGCGGAAGCCCAGGACCGCTACCGCCCGGCGGGGCCGCGGGCGGGACGATAGCGCCGTATCGGCCTTCGCTGCCGACTGACGAGGATTGGACCGGAACTCGTAAACCGTAATCCCGACCATCAGCAGGACGAGGCACGCAATGATCGAATAGCGCCCGTAGGGCGATATTTTCGCAGCCGCAGGGGGTGGATTCTCAACCGTAGCCCGGATATTTCCGAGCTCCCGTTCTACGTCTGAGGCATCGCGTTCCGGTCCCGTATCGGAATCTGCCGCCCCATCCCCGCCCTGCACAGAAACCGGGGCCACAAAGCGATAGCCCCTGCGCGGCACGGTCTCGACGTAGCGTGGGGCGTCGGCGTCGTCGCGCAATGCCTCGCGCAGTTTTCGTACGGCCACCCCCAGACTGTTGTCGAATTCGACGAATGTGTCCTGGGGCCAGAGTCGCTGCCGTACTTCTTCCCTGGTCACGATTTGCCCGGGGCGCTCAACCAGTTGGGCCAGCAGGCGCAGCGGCAAGTCCTGCAGTTTTACCTGCGATCCGCTGCGTAAAAGTCGGCCCTGGGCAGGGTCCAACTCGAATGGGCCAAACCGATAGCGGACGCCTTTTGGACCTGAGCTGCTCATCACCCTCGCTGCCTGTCGCAGAGACGCGGCCAAATCTTACCACGGGAAATCCCCTGAACCTGCAGTTAAGACCAGCGTGTAAACCCTTGTCTGGCGGCCATTTCGCAGTTAATACAGGCTTAAAGAACAGTTTCGTTGACGGCGTCAGGCAAGTGCTACACATTTGTGTCGCAGTTGGAGAAATACCAGGCGTAAGTGCAAGGTTCGGGGGAACTGGCGTTTGCGCCTGGGAGTTTTTCCCGGGAGGCGCCGGTCGGGGTAAGGAGCATTCATGGCCAACTTTTGCAACAAGTGCGGAGCACCGGTCAGCGGGATCTTTTGCGTGAAGTGCGGACATGATACTCGGCTGGCAACAAGCCCGCCGCCGCAACCCGTTCGTCAGCAGGTTGCGTCACCAGTCCAGGTGTCCGCGCCACCGCCAACCGTTCCCGCAGCCTCCGGTGTGCCCGCTACCAAATTCTGCAACAAATGTGGTGCCCCGTCGATTGGAGCACCGTTCTGCAACAAGTGCGGAGCCAAGCTGCAGCAGGCGGCCGCCCAAGCGCAGCCTTCAACTCCACCTCAGCAGCCCGTTCCGGCGCAGACGGTGAGTGCACCACAGGCATCGGGAAAAGGCAGCCCGCTGACCAAGATTCTCGTTGGCATCGCCGTCGTCGTAATTGCCGTCGCGGCCATGGCTGCAGGCGGCGTGTACTACGTCGTGTACCGAGTGAAACAGAAAGTGCATGAGGTCGCCAGGGAGGTTCCCGGCTTGGGCTCCGATCAGGACAACAGCTCAGATGGGGGATCGCTCATGGGGTCCATCTCAAAGGCGGTTTCGGGCGGCAGCAACAGTTCCAATGACAGCGGATCGAACGGTACGATCCACGGCGATCCCTGCCGTCTTCTCAGCAACAGCGAGGTTGGCAGGGCCGTCGGTGTGCAGATCGTCGCCACCCAGAGCAGCGACGTTGGATGTGCCTATCTGGCGCACGGCAATTCCGGAGACATGACCGCCAAACATATGGCTGCGATGATGGGAACAAAAGGCGCTGATGCTAAAACCCAGAACATGATTCAGGGCCTTGTCGGGGGAATGGCTAAAACGTTACAGAGCGAAGGTCACCAGGAAACCTCGGACAGTAACGGAAACGTTCCGGTCTTTGCTTTCTCGGTCGACAACCAATCGGCCGACGCGCAAATTCGCGTGAACGAAAATGTGCTGGGGCGTTTAGGCCCCGGGGCGCAGGACATTCCGGGCATTGGCGACCACGCGTTTGACGAAGCCGGCGCAATGATGATGGTCCGCAAGGGCGACAAGCTGATCCGCATCATGTATTCGACCTGCCCGTGCACGATCGAAGCTATCAAGCCGCTAGCCAAAACGTTGGCTGATCGCTTGTAGCAAGAGGTTTGCGCCGAAGCGAGCTTCTACAGGAGAAACCAGAAAAGGAAAATAACAACATGAAAATACTGGCGATGAAATCATTTCTGTTGGCCGCACCTGCCTTGGTTCTTTCTTTTACCATGCCCGCCTTTGCCGCCGGACCAGCCAACGATCCTGTAAGCGGCCTTCCTCTAGCGCCAGGCATGACGCCTAAAAACGATCCCCTGAGCATCACCATCTGCGGAAAACCGGCACAAGCCAACCAATACTCACTCATCTTCGGCAGCGACACGGTGCCCACCGAAATTGTCTGGTACAAAACTCACTTGCCTGGATACCACATGGTGCATGCCTTCTGGGACAACCGTTCCCAGGACACATTCTTCAGTCCTGATGGCACGAAAGGCGTCAACATCACCGGAACCCCCAAAAGTGATAAAGCTTTCTCGGTGATGTATCTGAGCCTGAAGAGCGGACTCACGGACCACCAGTGGATGGTGTTCAGCCCGTCGAATCCAACGTGCAAGTAAGAGTTCCCGGCAACTTGTAACCAGGAGACGATGATTTCAATAAGGAGGAACGCGATGTCTCGAACA
Organism: Terriglobia bacterium; assembly: GCA_963812835.1. Classification (GTDB taxonomy): domain Bacteria; phylum Acidobacteriota; class Terriglobia; order Terriglobales; family Acidobacteriaceae; genus JAIQFF01. Next base: position 548,216 of record CAWEWN010000001.1, on the reverse strand, counting down.
ACACTTGCGATGGTCGCACTTGCAATGTTTTCTCTCGTCACTCCAACCTTTGCTGCTGATGTCGACTGCCAGGCACTGTTTAACACCAGGTTCAAGCTCTTCTCGGTGCCTTCGCACTCCTACACCATTGAAACCCTTCCGGGAGGAAAGTCCCAAACTTCCGAGGCGATCTTTGTAAACGGCGCTATATACGTCCTCACGAGAGGCAAATGGATCCACAGCCGGATGACGCCGCAGGACATGCTCAAACAGGAAGAGGAGAACATTCGCGACTCCAAGAGCACGTGCAGCCATGTGCGCGACGAGATGGTGAACGGAGAAGCCGCGGCACTGTACATGGGGCACAGCGAAAACGACGGAGTCAAGTCGGACGCGCAGACCTGGATCTCCAAAAGCAAAGGGCTACCCCTGAAGACCGAAGAAGACATCGATACCGGCGACGGGGACAAGCGCCACATGTCCATCCGCTATGAATACAGCAATGTGCAGGCACCGCCGGGTGTGCATTGATGTGCCCCGATTTCCGTGTATATCGTTTCAGAGAAAACAAACGCCTGTTCCTTAATTATGGCGCAGCCAAGTGTTCTGCCTGTTGGCGCTGGGATTTCTTTTTAGGTTTGAGGGTCACGGATCAAAAAGCCGCACGCGAGTGCGGCTTTTAGTTCATGCGGTTAGCTGTGAATGGATTACGTTGCCAGACAGAGGCTAGGCGGCCTCGTCACGGATTGCACCCCGAACTTTCTCTGCGACCTCGGGTGGAATTTCGGTCATGTTGTGGGCTGTCCGCGCATGTTCTGCGGCCTGCTGCATAATATCCTCGTTAGTCTCGCCCTTCGCCACAAAGTCGCAGTCCATTCCCACGTCTCTACAGCTCACTGTTTTTGCCATGTTGATCTCCTCGACGGTCATTCGAATATCGGACCGTACGTTGACGAGCGAATCTTAGGCTCTGCTGCCTGTCCGAAGCAAATGAGGGGGGCGCTGGGTATGCTGCGCCCGTTCATGCCCAGTCGCTTCTTTACGGCTCTGAACCCTCAAAAAGTGTTCTGCAATTAATGGCTTACTGCACCGCTCGACGACGGTAGCGTTCAGCAAGCGCAGACCATGAGATGCCGGTGTTTGGCAGCGGCGCTTGCTCGTCGCCGGGGTGACCCCCAATCGTCTGGACCTTCTGGAAACCAGCATGCTGCCAGTCGACACCTTGGTTGACGAAGGCGGTGAGACGCGTATCGGACGACAAGGGGTGCTTGAAGGTGATGGGATCCGTCACCCGGGGACCGAGGCGCTCGAGCGCATCGCACGTGGGCACCTCACTGCCATCGAAGTCCAGTTCCTCGAGCACCGGCGTTTCGCCCAGGCGATGCGCGTGAACACGCACTACGCGCAAGAGCGCCACGCGCCGTGGAAGCGCGAGAGCCAGAACGTCTCCAGCGACGAGACCACAGAGCTTTTGTTTAGGCCGACGCAAGCGTCGCCTGGCCGGTTGCGGGCCGGTCAGCTGCGCACGAGCTTTCTCGAACACGGCGCGACGCTTCGGCAGCAGCTTCGGATTTTCTCGTTCCCACACCGCCAAGTCGGCGCCGGCGTCGATGATGGCGAGCGCGCGATCGCGAACGTCAGATTCCAGCCGACCAAGCTTCGACTGGGTCACAGCCAAGGCGATCAGCACGATGCTATCGGACTCCTCCAAATATGGGCCAAACTTTTCAAGAGTCAGGCGCGTCGCGGCGCCATCCTCGGCACCATCTTCCAGCAACTGACGATAGTGATCACGTATGTCGCAGGCCACGTCATCTGAGAAGAGGCCGGCTCCCCACACTCCCAAGAGTCACCCCTTTCGGCTTCGATTGAAACGAAAAAGCAACATCGATGGACCGTCGAGGATCGTTTAGATCTCCAAACTCTGGTCGTCAACCTTTCAGGCTCTGTTTCGGGGAGAGTGAGGCGAGGTTCCTATCCTCTTTCGGAACACCCTGCATCTGCTCCACGATCATCGCAAACAGACGGTTCCGGGTCTCCACTCTCAATCCGGCACGAGTGATGTAGCGAATCACGATGTCGACGCCACCTCCTGCCGGCCTTAGATTTACCGATGGCATGGCGCTAAACTGTGGCGATCCTTCTTCGTGCGTCACCCTCTTCCATTCTGCTTCCGCCATTTTTGCATCCGCTTCCGTTACCTTCACCGTGGCTTCGTAAATCCCCTTGATAAGAGCGTGAATATCGGTGCCGGGAGGAACAGTGACCTTAATTTCATCCCACATCCACTGTCCTACGGTGGAGAAGTTGAAATATTTACCCTTTATGGCATAACCGTTTAAAAACGAGACTCTTCTTCCCGTGGGATGGCCATTGGCAGTCCAGTTTCCCGTCTCCAATAACCAGGTGCGGAACAGACCGAGCTTTACCACCTCTCCGCCGACACCATCGATCTCTACCCAGTCCCTGACCCTGACTCCGTTTGGTCCCATCAGAACAAACCAACCGCAGAATGCCAGGATGAAATCCTGAAAGACCACGGTCAGTCCTGCGGTCGCTAAACCGAGGATCGTTGGCATTTGCTGTGGTACACCGAAAACGGCCAACAGGATCAGTAAGAGGCCGACAAGTTGCGTGCCCAGATTTAGAACTGTTTTCAACGTCTGCTTTTGCCGAGGATCGCGGACCATCTTTTCCAACCCGAGTTGGAGAGCCCAGCTCGCCAGGATCACCAGCAGGCAGATCGCTGCAATCAGAGCCAGAGACCGCAGAATCAAGTGAACTACGATCTTTCGCTGTATCTCGACCTGATCTCCCCATCGCCCGTAGAGGGCCGCAAGCTGCTGTTGCGCGACCAGGCGATCGTTGAGAATGCTAAGAATGTTCTGCTGAGCGCTTAGATGTTGCAGCCTGTCGATTGGTTCGGAACTTGATTCTGCAACTGCTTTATCGCCAAGGCGAGCGGCTTCTGCCTTCAGCGCTGCCTGATCGCCTGTCAGCGCGGCCACGTCTGCCTTGGCCAACTGCTCAGCCTGCACAATCAGTTGTTTCCTGTCGCGGAGGGACCGCCAGGTCGATAGCTGCTGTGCCAGCGTCCGATACTGTTCGGCGGAGGCAACAGCAGTTTGAGCATCATCCTTGGAGGCGCTATCCCTGTACAGTTTCACGGCGGCTTGCCGTGCCGCCAGTTCCTGCTGAAGCTTGACTCGCTGATCTCCGCTTTCGCGGGCGAGGTCGTCGATCGAATCGGCCAGTTCGTTTTGGTCGAGGCCGAGTTGCGCTTTTGCAATCTCCAAGTCGCTGCCATTGGAGACTGCGCCCGCTGGTTTCGTGCCCGCGCTTGCACTTAGTGATGCGATCCGAGCCTGGTCGTTCTTGATGGTCTCCTGCAGCTCGGTGACCCTTTGCTGCAATGCCAACGCTTTACCGCTTAGATTTGGTTTTACGAGACTTGCCTGCCGCAGTGACTGCGAGAACGCCTGGTCGACTTCGTGATCTGCCAGGCGCTCGGCCTCGCGGGCCAGTTCTTTCTCCTCCGCCGACTGCGCCAGGGCAGCCAGAGTTGCCGCTGTCTGCCAGGGGCGTTGGTCCACAACTCCCGGCGGTACGTAAGCTCCCGTCCAGTCCCCCTTCCTGGCCTGCAAAAACGGGAGATATGCCATCACTCCCCGCGTCAGAAACACACCTGCCAGGGTGCCGGCCAGCACGGTCAGCAGGACCAGCACCGTTACCATGCGAGCCCGATTCATACGCACACTCTCCTCATTACGCCCGCTCGATCAGTGCACTTGCCAGCTCGCGCCATTCCTGCAAAGGAAGCGAGTTGGGACTTGCTGGGAGCGCCTGAATGCAAACGTGATCGGCCCCTGCCGACAGATGAGCACGAATTCGCTCACGAATCGCGTCCAGATCACCCCATGCGACGATTGCGTCAACCAGACGGTCGCTGCCACCATTCTTGCAGTCATCGCTGGAAAAGCCTAAGCGGAGAAAGTTGTTCGTATAGTTGGGTAGCGTGAGATAAATCTTGAGAAAACTCCTTGCGATTTCCCGAGCTTTCGCAGGATTGGTTTCTAAAACGACAGCTTGCTCGGGACACAATAAAGGTTCCGTTCCCAGCAACTGCCGCGCCGTGGCTGTGTGTTCGGGGGAAACACTATATGGATGAGCGCCATCGGCCCGTTTGGCTGCCAGTTGCAACATTTTGGGGCCCAGGGCCGCTATCACTCTGGTCGTTGCTGCAGGGGTGACGCTCTCGTACGGAGCGTCATCCATGGCGTCGAGATAGGAATTCATCTTAGCGACTGGTTTTTCATAGCTATGGCCTCGCAATTGCTCCACTAGCGGAATGTGACTGACGCCTAGACCGAGAAGAAAGCGGTTCGGGTAAGCTTCACTCAATGTTTTCTGCCCAGCCGCCATTGTGAAAGGGTCGCGTCCATAGATATTCGCAATTCCAGTGGCGACAAGGATTCGAGACGTTTCCGCAAGCAGCAAGGCGGCTTGTGTGAACGTTTCCCGGCCCAATGCTTCGCTAAACCAGATGGCGCCGTAGCCCAATTGTTCCAACTCGGCCGCGGCCTCCCGTACCTTGCTGGCGGGCTGGCGCTCAAATGCGCCCGTCCAGATTCCGATTTGTTTCAGGGCCGCAAGAGAGGGTTTCACTTTTACCTGACCTCCTGATCACGTTATTTCTGTGACACTACAATAAGCGAGCCAGGCCGGTGTCCTGGCCATGCCCGAGGTGTTGCAATTCTTCGTGCGGATCGCTGACCTTATCCTACCTGTTTTGCAGCGGTTTCTTGCTACACTTCTCCGCTAATATCGCGTGAGGTCAAGATGAAGCGCATCGCGCTCGTACTGCTGCTGTTCCGCTCCATTTGCGTTCTGTCGCAGGCTGTCCCGGAAAAAACCAATCCAAAAGTTCGCGCCATTACTGCCTTCGTTCGGTTCGACCGCACAAACTTTCTGAAGCAAATCGAAGACACGCTTGTCGTCCTTCATCGTGCCGAATCAGAATTCACATCTAGCGGCTACGACGTCGAAACCATTCGCATTACGACTCAACCTCTCGCCGAGCTCGTGTCCGGACTTTCGGAAGAACAAGCCCTCGCCTTTTTGAAGAAGTTCGATGATCTTTCCGCAAAGAGAAGTTCAACGCGAACATTGGCCCCGCCTCGTTGCGCGACTCCGACGATCCCTCGACCATGCACCTTCTCGAGCGCGTGCTCTCGACCTTACCCAATCTAAACGCCAGCGCCATCATTGCTGACGAGAGCGGCATCCATTGGAACGCAATTCGCCGCTCCGCAGAGCTGGTTAAGTACGTGGCTGAAAACAGTCCGCGCAGTCAGGGAAATTTCAATTTTGCAGTAACTGCGATGCTAAAGCCTTACACGCCCTTCTATCCCGGCTCCTATCACACCGGTGATGGACACCAATTTGCGTTCGGCTTCGAAACCGCTAACGTCGTTCGGGACGTGTTTGCAAAAGACAAGGGCAACGTCGACGCTGCCATCTCTGATCTTGCGGCTGCATTGACTACACACGCTAAATTAGCCGATTCAATTGGGAAGAAAGTCGCAGCTGCGACAGGCTGGATTTATCTGGGTCTCGATCCTACGGCTACAGCGCTTGGCGATGTGTCGATTGCAGGCGCGATTGAAGCCTTTACCGGAGCCCGCTTTGGGTCCAGCGGAACCCTGACCGCCGCCCGCATCATCACAACCGCTGAGAAGGCGATTCCCGTCCAGCAAGTGGGCTACTCCGGGCTCATGTTACCCGTTCTGGAAGACAAACTCCTCGCCCGGCGGTGGGCCGAGTCTACCTACGACGTAGACTCTCTTCTCGCCTATTCCGCCGTTTGCGCCACTGGCCTGGATACCGTTCCACTCCCGGGCGACATATCCGTCGAGCAAATTGAACGCATCTTCGCCGATATTGCTTCACTCGCTTTTAAATGGAACAAGCCATTGGCCGGGCGGATTCTACCCGTGAAAGGAAAAAAGGCAGGGGACCAAACCGACTTTCAAGATCCTTATCTGTTCAATACTATGTTGCGCCCCCTGCCATAACGCGGCAGCGGAACCGAGGGCTTCGGTGATTGCTCGTCAGTTTCGGTATTCCCGCCAGGCACAGCGAGGGTTTTCACCAGTCCGCGACAACTTTCGCCTTGCACCGTTTTTCGGCAATTGACCCTGGAAGCCGTCGAGCATAGCCTTTTTCTGACTGGCAATTGCCAACGGGAGGGATGCCATGTTCAGTCGAGTCGTAGCCGTCAATACCAAAGAGGGAAAGGTTAAGCAGTTCGCCAAAACCATCCAGGAACGAATCTTGCCAATATTGCAAAGCCAACCTGGTTTCGTGGATGAGATTGTTCTTATCTCCGATACCGATCCCGACCAGGTTCTGGCGCTGAGCTTTTGGGAAAGTCAGCAGGATGCTGAGCGATACACCCATGAACAGTATCCGAGGATCAATGAACTGATCTCGCACCTGGTGAGCAGTGCTCCGGTATCACGCACCTTCAACGTCGATGCATTTTCCAGTCACAACGTCAGAGCAGGCAAAGCTGCATAGGCCTTTAATTACAGTTTTAGTGTGCCAAGTTCATCAGATTCTGAAGGTAGTGTCGGAAGGGATAGAAGTCGCGCCATGCTCCTAGGCATTCGTCGCTACATCTCATTCGTTGCCGTAGTCGTGCTCGCGGCTTGCACGTCGCACCAGACACCTGGACCAGAGCCTGCGGGCGTAACCGGGAAGGCCGTCACTCACCGACAATATAGCGTTGAAGATTTCTACAAGAACAGAGAATTTACAGGAGCTTCCTGGGCACCGGATAGAAGCAAAATTCTCGTCTCTTCAAATCTTTCTGGAATTTGGAACGCGTACGTGATCCCGCTGTCGGGCAGCGCACCTCAACCAATCACGCACTCGACGACCGATTCAATATTCGCAGAATCGTACTTTCCCCATGACGAACGGATCCTGTATTCGAGCGACCAAGGTGGAAATGAACTCACGCACATTTATGTTCGCAATCTCGACGGTTCGAACGTCGATGTCACACCCGGCGCAAAGTTGAAGGCGAATTTCGAGGGCTGGACAGGAGACGACAAGTCCTTTCTTGTCTCCACGAATGAGCGAGATCAACGGTACTTCGACCTATATGAGGTGTCGACCGATGGTTTCAAGCGAACGCTTCTGTACAAGAATACCAAGGGATACGATCTAGGCCCGGTTTCACGGAACGAACGCTATGTTGCGCTGGTGAAGCGACGCACAACCTCCGACGCGGATATCTTCCTGTACGACCGAACTACGAAGACAACAGAGAACATCACGAAGCACACCGGGAAAGTAAACAACTTTCCCGCCGATTTTTCTCCAGATGGGTCTCAGCTCCTGTTCGTGTCGGACGGAGGACGTGAATTTGCATCACTGCGCCGACACGAGTTGTCCACAGGTGCTCAGACTGCGGTATATGAGCCCAGTTGGGACGTGGGAGGTGCTGTCTACTCAAAAGGAGGAAAATACCTGGCGGTCTCTGTTAATGAAGACTCGCACGCCCAGGTGCATATCCTCAATGCCTCAACTTTCACACCCATTGCCCTCACTGGAATGCCCGATGGGTTGGTACGCGGGGTTACGTTCGCGCCCGATGACTCCGCATTTGCGTTCTACGCGAGTGACGGCAGTGTTCCGGAAGATCTTTACGCCGGCCTGTTCGGAGCCGCGCCCCATCACCTCACGGACGCGCTCAACCCGGCCATCCGACGTGAGGATCTCGTGATCCCGACCGTTGTGCGTTTCAAGTCTTACGATGGACTCGAGATTCCGGGCTTGCTTTACAAGCCGCACGAGGCCTCGTCGGAAGCGAAGGCTGCAGTCCTGGTCAACGTTCACGGCGGGCCTGGTGGGCAGGCGCAAGTGGGATACAGCCCGCTGAAGCAGGCCCTGGTGAATCATGGTTATGTCGTCTTCGACATCAATAATCGGGGGAGTTCGGGATATGGCAAGACGTTCTTCTCTTTGGACGACAGAAAGCACGGCGAGGCTGATCTAGGCGACGTGGTGGCTTGCCGACAAATGCTGATCGATACAGGATACGTAGATGCCAACAAAATTGGCATCATCGGAGGCAGTTACGGTGGCTACATGGTGCTGGCGGCGCTGACGCTTCAACCCGACGCCTTCAAGGCAGGCGTGGATCTATTTGGCATTTCGAACTGGGTTCGAACCCTTTCCAACACGCCTCCCTGGTGGGCATCATTTCGAGAGGCGCTGTTTGCAGAGATGGGCGATCCGGCAACGGACAGCGTCCGACTGCGGCGGATCTCACCCCTGTTCCATGCCGAACGGATCAAAGTCCCGCTGATGGTCCTGCAAGGGGCGAATGACCCTCGGGTGCTGAAAGTCGAATCCGATGACATCGTCGCAGCTGCGAAAAAGAATGGCGTGCCCGTTGAATATGTGGTCTTCCCCGACGAAGGTCACGGCTTTGTGAAAAAGGAGAACGAGATCAAGGGATACACCGCCGTGCTTTCCTTCCTGGATCAATACCTCAGAGGCGCCGCTCAATCTTCGCCTGCCAAATCGCCGTGAATGGAATCGGATTTGCCGTCGACGTATCTGTAGAATCATAAACAGTGTTGCTGTATCAGGATTTGAGTCGAGTGCTGAGTCAATACTCAGACAAGCCGTCTTCATCTCTTACGAATTAACCCGTGCCGCCACATTACGTCTTCGAACACCAGTCACCCAGGAGTAGCAAAACCAACTGAAGATCCAAGGCCAGCCATCCGGCAGATAGCGCACATCGTCTTTTAAATCAGCGTTTAATTTCCTGTCACTCTTGACAGTTGTGTGCGGGCCCGTTCGACATAGGATCGCCGTCGTTGGTTCGATCGTTGACAGACCACCTGCAGGATGTGCCACTACCATCGTTAACGGACTCGCCTACCAGCAGTGCGGCAACACCTGGTATCAACCCCAAATGTCGGGAACGACGACGACCTATGTCGTGGTCAACGCGCCAAGATGACTTACACCTGAGTCCGCCGCAACGCCCGTCGTCATTCGTACGCACAGTTCACGAGGAGAATGATCCGCTATGAGGATGGGCTTCCAGCCAGCGCCGGGCCCAGATGGAGATGCGCTATACAGTCCATCTGGGCATTTCCATGCACGTTCTTCCGACTAACACTTGGCTACAGATGTCTTGCTCGACTCGTGCAGCTTGGGAGGCGTGGCATTCCCGCCGTGCACCTCGAGATATTCGCAGGCCCGTTCGATGTCGTCTGCCAGAATCTCGACAACCGTCCGGTTCAGATGCGGACGAACCACGATCCGCAGGCTGTTGACCTGTTGGGCGTCCGGAGGCATGGAATAGGCCGCGAGAATCCAGCCCCGTTCGCGTACCTTGTTCGAAATATCGAACTCGTTGTAACGCGTCACAGACTTATCGAGCGTCAGTGCAACCACTGGGATGCGCTGCGTCTTATTCATGATCTGGAACCTGCCGCTCTTGGTCAGACGATGGCGCAGATACTGGGCGTGCTCAAGCGCGTGTCTCATGATTCGGGTGTAGCCTTCGCGGCCCAGGCGCAGGAAAGCATAGTACTGCACCAGAATGGTCGCCGAACTCTTGCTGAAATTCAGAGTTGCCGTAGGGGCTTCGCCACCCAGGTAATTCACGTAGAAAACCAGGTTTTCATTGAATACTTTGCGGTCTCTGAAAACGATCCAGCCCAGACCGGGGGGCACCAGCCCGTACTTGTGTCCAGAGGCGTTGATCGATTGAACTCGGGGTAAACGGAAGTCCCACTTGTAGTCGGGGTCAAGGAAGGGATTCACGAAGCCGCCGGACGCGCCGTCGATGTGCATGGGGATGGAGATGCCAGTCTTTTTTTCGTACGCGTCAAGCCAGTCATGAATGTCTTGAATGTCATCATCCTCGCCCGTGAAGGTCTGGCCGGCGATAGCCACAACACAGATCGTATTTTCGTCGACGTACTTATCGAGATGTTCGGCCGTGAGGCGATAGTTGCCGGGCTTCAAGGGTACGATTCGAGGCTCGACATCGAAATAGCGTAAGAACTTCTTCCAGACGATCTGTACGTTGCCACCGGTGACCATGTTCGGACGGCTGGCGTCCTTCCCGGCCTTTTGCCGGGCCTCGCGCCAGTTCCACTTGTGCGCCAGGCCACCCAACATGCAGGCCTCAGAAGATCCGATCGTGGCAGAGCCATAGGGTTCGGCATTCTTAGGTCCATTCCACAGGTTGTGGAGCCAGCGGACACAGACGAACTCGGTGTCCTTGGTGTGCGGATACATGTCCGGGTCGGCGAAGTTCCGAAACGAGCCGGCACTGAAGATGTCGCGCGCTTCGGGTTCTGCAAAAGTTGTTACGAAAGATGAGAGGTTGAGCATTGGATTCGCGTCCGTCCAACACTCACTCTGCACGATTGCGTGAGCAGCCCTGGCTGACATTCCATCGGGGGGAAAGCCGATGGGGATCGGTAGATTGAATTCATCGAAAGGTGTTTCTTTCTCTTTGCTATAGGGAAAATGCGCGACTTTCGAATGCAGCTTAACTGAGGTTGCCATTTCTTAGTCTCCTTGGTGTTCTTCTGCTATAGGCCGGACCATGTCTGGTCGTAGCTACCCTGCTCACTCCTACGTGGTCCAGTGCAAATTGTCCGAGCGGACATTGATGTTCAGCGAACTTCCACCTCACCAACTCTCCTGTCACGAACGCAGAGAATGCATGATTGCCACCGTGACAGGTCCCCAAATCGTCAGCAGGATATTTCCGATCGCGTACGGAACGGTGTAGCCGAGAGCGCCGATATTGCTTCCGCTGGCTTCTCGCAACGCATTCAGTGCTGGTGTGCAGGTCTGCGCACCGCTTACGCCTGCAAGGACCATCAACGGGTTCATCTTGAAAATCCATCGGCCCACGACCATGCCGACCAGCGGCGGAACCATCGTTACGACCATGCCGCCGACAAAGATGCTGGCGAAGAAGCTGCTGCCACGCTCCATATATGCCTGGACTGCATGCGGCCCGGCACCCAGTCCCACGATCGCAATGAAAACGATCAGGCCAATGTCCGCGAGCACGCGCTGGGCTGCCTCCGGGATTGCGCCGAAGACCGGATAATGGCTCCGCGCCAGACCCGCGAAGAGACCAACCACCAGGATGGAGCCTGCAGTGCCTAACCCGAGGGGCACTCCGTTAACATTGAAGGTTATTAAGCCCAAAAGAACTCCGCATGCGATGCCTGCCGCAACAAAAGTGAGATCGGTCTTCGTCATGTCGGCCTCGACATAGCCGACGCTCTTTCCCACACGCTCGACGTCCTGCGGCGAGCCAACAATCCGCACGACGTCGCCGCGCTCAAGTTTCACACCCATGTCGCGCGGCATCTCCTCTTCACCCCGCTTGAGTGATTCCAGATACACTCCGCGTACTGCCTGCCGGTCCACGGCCAATTCAGCGAGCGTTTTTCCTATCACGGACCGTTTTGTCACTACTACGCTGACAGACTTGATAGGGACCGCAAGCGTTTCGGAATCATCGAATTCTGACCCGATTTCACGTTCCGCATTGGCAAGTACCGCCCGTTGCGCTGCGATGACGAGCAGATCGCCGTGCTGAATTCGAGTGTCAGGGGAGATAGAGATCAACTTGTCTCCGCGTTTTATGCGCTGCACTGACAAACGACCGCCTGCGTATCGTTCTTCGAGTTCGAATGTAGTGATGCCCGCTATAGAAGAGTTTTCGACACGGTAGCCGCGAAAGGCGAAGCGGCTGCCTGCAAGAAGTGGACTGGCGGTTGCTCCGCCGCTTGATAGCTGGGCCTCCAATACTGTCGCCTCGCTCTTCAGATTCGCGCGCATCATCATCGGCCCGAAGACAGTGATAAAGAGAATCAGTCCCAGGTCCCCGAAGCCATAGGTAATGGCATCAGCCAGAGGAGCATCTCCGGAAAGACGTGCCTTGATTTCGTCGGAAAGTGGCAGCGCGGCAATGGCATTCAGCCCGGTCCCCAACGCAGCCGATTGCGTCAGGGCGCCGGATAGCAGGCCCACGGAGATGCCTTCATCAAACTTGAGAACGGACGCCACCGTAACCGCTGTCGCAAGCCCCGTGACGGCCATCGTGATTGCCAGAACAATCTGCGGAATCGCTTCCTTGCGCAGGCTACCGAAGAAGCGTGGGCCGACCGAGTAGCCGATGGAAAACAAGAAAAGATAGAAAAATATCCAGCGTAGTAGTTGTGGGAACTCAGGCTTGGCGAAGATGCCAATCACGATGCCGGCAACGAGAGAGCCGACCACCGAGCCAAGACCAAGGCCCTTTATGTGGATGCGACCGATCAACGTGCCGAAAAAGATGGTGGCAAAAAGAGAAAGCTCTGGAAATCGATGGAGCAACGCCGTGATTTCCTGCATGCGTTTCTCCTTGGCTCGGCAGATGATCTCCCCGACTGCCGCAGTGGACATTCCTACGCTACTTTTTAGGACTCGGGCCCAGATTCACAAAGTTGTACTTCGCGCTGAACTGAATGCGCGGCGCATTGCCAGATTGGCCGTTCTTAAACACTTGCCAGCCATATAGAAACTCTGCACCTACATTAAGAGACCCGATTGGATTCCAGATCAGGTTGGCAGCCGAGTAGTTGCTTTTATGGTAGGTCGATCCCGGTTGGAAGTCCGTGTTCTCTACTTGAACATATCCATAAACTACGCTCGAACGGACTGACTTATTCCAGTAGTGCTGATAGGCTCCAAAAGCGGCAATCTCCGGCGTCGCCCGCAAACGAGGGTCTTCTTCTGAAATTACAGCGGCATCAATGCCCAGCCCTGACGTATCCTGAATGTACCGGGCGATCCCGTGTCCATAGGTCCCTTCGGCGATCAGGTTGTCCTTGCCAAAGGTCTTAACAGATCCCGCAACATTAATGCCCCAGCCGAAGACGGAATCCGTTCTCGTATTTGTCCCAGTTCCCACCGATGCTGCGACCGAACGAAAGAGCGATGACACCTGGAAATGGCCAGCTGTGAACTCCTGCCTGAAGCGAAGTGCGCCGTCCGGGCTGGGTGCGCTGGGCGCGGATGTGAAATTGGGTGTCGTAAAGGAAACATCGGAGCTGGGCTTCTCCACCGAAAGATAGAAGCTCCTGCCCTTGCCCAGACCAAATCCATATCGGAACTGCGGATTGCGGATGTTGGCCATTGAGTTCGGGCCTTGGAAGTCCAGGGTGTCAGGAAAAGCGTCCGAGTCCATGAAGTTTGTGAAAGTCTGGCCGATCAGGAAGTTATTCGCCTGCCCATAGGCGTGACGCAGGCGTGGTGTGGTCGCGTTCGATCCAAATAGGTCTCCCTCAAAGTAGAAACGCACATCGCCAAACTTTGAAGCCGGGATTAAAAAGTCCAGGGTCAAACGGGTGGGACGAATCGAGACGTTCGCATTGTTCACGCCAGCCGGCGAGGGTATGGGAATCGTTGCTGGGACGAAACTGTCCGCATTTCCAGCCGGTTTCAAATCGTAAATAAAATCGCTTTTAGCATAGCCGCCGATCTTCAACATCGTGCGCGTCCCGGGCAAAAAGAAAAACCCGTGATATTTCGGATCAAGAGGGATGTTGTTCAGGCGCGCGGCTGCAAGGTCGTCTTCTGAAAAAGTACTGTAGTTGCGTGTCTGCTCTCCGACATGATCAGAAACTGGCCCCTGTGGAATTGGCTGCCCAGTTTGAACCGTGCTTTCCTGAGGGGCGCCAGTCGCCGCTGGGGCGGATGAGGATGGAACTGATGAGGGCCCCATTGCGTCAAGTTTCGATTGAATGGCGCTCATCTGCTTTCGCAATTCTTCAAGCTGCTTGCGCAACTCTTCTACTTCTGTTCCGTTAGCCGAGGTCTGAGCATGACCCGCCAGAGAAACCAGCAAGACCACGAGACCAAACCACCTGACGACTTTGTTCGCATCCATCACCGAACGACTCCTTACCTGATGCGACCGTAGCTGCACCGGATCGTCTCAACCAACCTGATCTCACCAATCAGGATCGGCACTTAAGCGACATTTCCAGCGCACCTGCCTGCGCTGGAGACGTTACTTCATCAACAGAACGATGACGACGCCCCAGATGATCAGCAGGGTATTTCCCACTGCGTAAGTCACCGTATAACCGAGTGCCGGCGTTTTGCTGCCCGCCGCCTCCTGGACTGCACCAAGTGCGGCGGTTGTCGTGCGCGCTCCGGCGCAAGCGCCAAGAAGAAGCGCCGCATTCATTTTGAAAACGTACTTGCCGACGAGCAGGCCGACGATGAACGGCACTGTGGTTACAACGACGCCCGCGAAGAACAGACTCAACCCGTTCTGCTGCAGCCCTTTTACAAAGCCGGGTCCAGAGGTGAGGCCGACCACGGCGATGAATGTATTCAAGCCAACGTTGTTAAAGACCCACAAAGCAGGACCGGGAATCCGGCCAAAGGTGCGATTTACGCTACGCAGCCAACCGCACACCAGACCCGCAATCAACGCGCCGCCACTGGTGCTTAAGCTGAGGGGAACCCCGCCGACGTGAATCGTGATAGCACCGACAAGTGCACCCAGGACGATGCCGAGGCCCATGAAGACCATGTCGGTGTTCTCGGTAGCCCTGTCCGCGTAACCGATGATTTTCGCCGCGGCTTCCACTTCCCGCTTGGCTCCCACAAGCGTCACGACATCGCCTCGATCCAGCACGGTGTTGGGACCGTACGGCATCTCGATTCCTCCCCGCATGAGCTTGCGCAAAAAGACGCCGCGACCTTTCTGGCCGAGAGGAGAATCCATGATCTGCTTCAGGTTCTTGCCTGCCAACTCCTTATTTGTAATCACCACGTCCAGCCTCTCACCCGGGAAGTCGAGAAGTTCGCGGTCATTCGCCTCTGGACCGATCTGACTTTCATGCAAAATCACCGCATCGCGATGCCCTACAAGCGCAATGACGGCTCCCTCTTGCACTACCGTATCCGCTTCGGCGGCAGAGATTGTTCCACCCTGGCGAATCTGCTCAATGAACACGCGGCCGGGTGATTCCGGAGATGTGTTCGCACGTTGCTGTGCGCCGGTTGCTTCGATTTCGGCGATGGTTCGTCCTATCAACTTCGGGTTGGTAACCCGGTACGCCCGAGCCACGATCGCCTGATAGGCGGAAATTACTCCCGGCTCCATTTCTCCTGCGCCCATCTCGGCTTCCAGTTCTTTGGCAGCCTTGGGCAAATCGACACCAAGGATCTTCGGCCCCAACGTAGCCAGGAACCACGCGGACCCGGCCGTGCCGAAGATGTATGTGACGGCATACGCCACCGGCATAACGTCGATGAGCGCTTTCTTTTGCTCAGGCGAGATGGCGAGTTGGTTGATACTGTCAGTCGCCACGCCTAACACCGCGGAAATCGTACAAGCGCCCGACAACAAGCCAGCGGCGAGGCCGATGTCGTAATGAAGAGCCTTGGCGACCACAAAAGCGGTGACCAGGCATGCCACGCACACGATCACGGCGAAAAACACTTGTTGTAATCCACCGCTTCGCAAGCCTCGGAAGAATTGCGGCCCCACGCCATATCCCACGGCGAACAAAAACATGAGGAAGAACACCGACTTCACGTTCGATGACATCACAATGTTCAGTTGACCGACCAGAACGCCGGCCAGAAGCGTGCTAGTCACAACTCCAAGGCTGAAACCTTTGAACTTCAAGGATCCAACCCACGCGCCAATCGCCAGGACCAGGAACAAAGCGATTTCAGGGTGATCACGCAGGTTGCCGACTAGCCATTGCATGGTTTTTCTCCGAAACGTTCTTTCACTCGGCCCGGTGAGCAGAAGCCGATGCTTCTAGCTCCGCTCTCGTCGCCGAATATCCCGGTGCCCGCGAAAACTAGCGACTGCTGTCATGCTGCTTTTTGCATTTTCCAGGCATCGACGGCTGCCTGGACGACGGCCGAAAGCTGTTTCCCAATGTTCGGATATGCGTCCTCTGGCAAATTTGCCAAAGACACTCGTACGGACCATTCCGGGCCCGCGAATCCGCTACCGTTCATCAAAACGGTTGAAAACCTCTCCGCGAGGGCAAACAAAATGTCGAAGGGGTGATAATTCTTCCGGAGAAACGCAGCGAATCCAGGACCGTGTGTCTTTTCAGCCCACGCCATAAGATCCAGCGTTGTGTAGTATTCCGAGTGATTCGGGTCCTTCGGCATTTCAAGTCCCATGCCATTCCACAGCGCCTGTCTCCGCCGGTGGACGATCTGTTGAGTTAACTTTTTGTACCTGTCTTCCTTGTCAAGCAAGGCGAAAAGCGAGAACAGAGTCATTTGAACTTGCTGCGGAAGGGATAGGCCTGCCGTGTGATTTAGCGCCACGCACCGGCTGTCCGCCACCATGCGATCAATGAACTTGAGTTTTTCGGGTTCAAGAGTAAGGGGACTGTAGCGAGTATGGAGGTCGTCGCGTTGCGCAGCGGGCAACTCGGCGATCATCTTGTCGAAGATATTGTCCTGATGAATTGCGATCACTCCGAGGCGCCATCCTGTGCATCCGAAATATTTTGAATAGGAGTAGACGCCGATCGTGTTGTGAGGCACATTCGCCATGAGCGAGCGGAATCCGGGCACGAAAGTCCCGTACACATCATCCGTAACGATCATCAGATCTGGCCGCTTGGTCTGAACTAGCGACGAAAGCCTGCTCATCGATTCGGAGCGCATGGCCACCGAAGGAGGATTGCTGGGGTTTACGAAGAACAAAGCTTTGATGGATGGGTCGATGAGCTTATCAATTTCTGTATCCGGATACTGCCAGGTATGCCAGCCTTCTTTCGTAACCTCGTCCGCGTTGACTTCGACGACGTCGAAATGGAAACGATCCAGGTGCGCGATCTCGATATAAGGAGTGAACATCGGCAGGGCGAGGGCCACCCTGTCGCCACGGTGCAGCAGATGATTCACCATGAGGGAGTCAAAGATGTAGCACATGGCGGCGGTCCCCCCTTCCACCGCGAAGATGTCGTACTTGCCGGCAGGCGGTTTTCCCGCGCACATCTCTTTGACCAGATACTCGTGCACGACCCGTTCGGCATGCGTCAGCATTCGATCAGGGGTTGGATACTGGTCGCCGATGATTCCGTCGACCAACTCGTGCACAAATGCATCTGGATCGAATCCAAGTTCGCTGACGCCATGCTGGATCGCAGCAGTGAGCAGCCCCATACCCGGGGCTTTGCTATGTCGTCTGGCGAAGTCTGCCAGGCGGCTCGCGATGCCGGGCTTTTGTGGCATGCCACCAAGGTCGGGCTCGTCCCACGACCTTTTTGATTCCTCAATGGCGAACTCGCCAAGAGTGAAGAAGGCATTCCGCGGAGTGGTAGCGATCCAGTTAGGGTTGCCTCGCCCGGCGTTCAGCATGGCACGCGCATTTTGCCGGGAAGTGTCACCGGCCACCTGGATTACCTTGTCTTTCAACTCGAACGGGCTCAGTTTTTCGAATTCCTTCTGCTGCTCGAGAGTGACAGAAAGCCGCCGGACAACAACACCGCTCGCAGACATGATTTCTCTCCTTCCAATGACCGTTATAGAAAACCCCAATGAGGGTAAGAACTTGTTCAGGGTGGTGTAAGTTCGACTGGTAGGCAACTGTAGTTTTTGCCAGATGCTTGTTCCTGATTTGCGTCCCGACTTATGTGGTAGCGGCTGTGAAGGATGGGTAGACTGCGGTGGAAGCCTTCTCGTTTGACGCTCGATCTCGCTATACTGGACCTCACTATGGCGTGACTAGGAGGGTCCCCAGGCTGCGCGGGATATCAGGCGAAGGCAGTTGTAAACTCTTCCTTGTTTGGAGTTTATGAGAAGCTTCAAATTGCCTGAAGAACGGACTCACAGAGCACCAGTGGATGGCACTCAGTCCGTCGAATCCAACCTGCAAGTTAGAGACACAATAATAAGGAGGAACGCGATGTCGACGTCATGTGCTTGTTGATGCTCAAATCACGCCAGTGCCGTTTCCACCTTCGTGATTGGGTCAGCGGACTTCTGTGGTTACGGATGAGTCGTGCGAGCTGTAGATTACTTCGCCATCAAGCAGCGTCATCAGGCATTTCAAGTCTTTGATCTGCTCGGTGGGGACGGAGTAGAGGTCGCGGTCCCACACCGCAATGTCGGCCCTCTTGCCTACCTCGAGCGTGCCGATCTCATCTTCTAGAAACATCTGGCGCGAACCCCAGGCGGTGTAACTGCGAAGGGCGGTGTGGATATCCACCGCTTCTTCCATTCCGAACGGGTGCAGGCCAAAAGTACCTTTGGCGGTTTGGCGCGCCATGGAGGCCCACAGGCCGTATCGGGCGGCCACCGGAGTGACGAAGTAGTCTGATCCGCCAGACCAGAGAACGCCTCGAGATTGCAGGGTCTTGAACGGCTCCAGTCGCTGTCCGCGCTTGGGTCCATAGTTGGCCGCGTAGATGTCGCCGATCCACCACAGAAATCCGGGTTGCATTTCCGGGTAGCCAGCATCGTATTTTTTTTGCAGGTCGGCCATTACGTCGATGGCGTGCGGAGTGGGCAGGTTGGCGTGGATGATGCTGTGGCGCAGGCCGGAGTGCGGTTGCTCCTGCTCGACAAGAGCGTAGGTATCGACGACCCAGTCCATGGCGCGGTCCCCGACGGCGTGAGTACCAACCGGGACACCGTTCTTGTGAAAGAGGCGGACCATCTCTCGATAAACAGCAGGGTCGGTTTGTGGATAGCCGCGATTGCCCGCGCCCGAACTTGTGACATCCGGCGTCGTGCCGTTACGCAGCCAGTCGTCATAAAGCCAGCCGGTGCGCGCGCCACCAGAGCCGTCCATGTAGATTTTGATACCGCAGGAGAGCAGTCGGTGGTCGCCGAGAGTGGCGGGCAAGCGAGGAACGGAATTGATTTCGGCCAGTGCCTTGCGGGCTGACTCCAGCGTTGAACCGGCGTGCCATAGGACGCAGACGCGCTCCTTAAGCTGCCCCTGGTCGAGGAGAGACTTGTAGGCGTCCCAGTGGAGTTGGGAGATGTCGGGATCTTTGACGGCGGTCATACCTTCGCTGTGCAACACCTCCTGAGTGTGGAGGATGCCTTGACGCAGCTGCTCCGAAGTCATGGGCGGGATGAGCTGCCTGACTGGCTCCATGGCGGACGCCTCTTTCAGGATGCCGGTTGGGTTCCCGTGTGGATCGCGGTCGATGGTGCCGGCTGTAGGGTCCGCAGTGGCGGCAGTGATGTGGGCGAGTTTGAGCGCGAGCGAGTTGGCCACCCCGTAATGCCCGGTCGTATGCACTAGCCACACAGGATTGTTGGGGGAAACGGCGTCGAGATCGGCGGCGGTGACGTAACGATGTTCATTGAGCTTGCCTTCGTCCCAGCCAGCGCCTGTTACCCATTCGCCGGGCTTCACGAGAGCGATCTTGGCTTTGACCCGGGCGACGATTTCAGCTACCGAAGTCGCATCCGAGAGCACGACGCTGTAGAGTTCTTTGATGCCTGCCTCAGCAATGTGGGCGTGGGTATCGATCAAGCCAGGCGTTGCGGTGCGACCGTGGAGGTCGATGACGCGGGTGCCGGGTGCATTGCCGGAGAATCGAAGAACTTCCGCGTCGGTGCCGACTTTCACGATGACGCCACGTCGGACGGCTATGGCCTGGACTATCGAATCGTTGGCATCCACGGTGAGGATGTGGCCGTGAATCAGGACGAGGTCGGCGGCGGGATTCTGCGCGGGGAGAGAGCGGACCAACTGCAGGGTTCCGAGCAGGACGCATGACGCAATGAGTTTGCGGTGCAGAGACATCGTTTGATTCTACTCGCGAGCCCCCGTCTCAAACTTCCGGCAGTTACTTCTGGTAGACCGTCGCGCCGCCTGTGACCGTCCGCACGATCTCGATGTCTTTTATTTTTTCCTTGTCTACGGTGTGAGGATCGTCGGCCAGCACGACGAAATCAGCCAGCTTACCCGGCGAGATAGATCCTTTGATCGCTTCTTCATGTGAGTTGTAAGCGCCGTTAAAGGTATTGACCCGAACCGCTTCATCGACGCTGATTCGCTGGTTGGCTCCCCAGGTTTCCTTGTTCCAGCCGGTGCGCGTCACCATTCCTTGAATACCCATCAGCGGGGCAAAAGGTCCCGGGCTGAAGTCCGAGCCCGCCGCCACAGGAATCCCGGCGTCGATGAACGACCGATATGCCATGCTCCACTTCATGCGCTCTTCGCCGTAAAAATGAAACTTGTCGGTGTTGTAGTACGCATAGGTAGTGAAGGGAGCGGGAACGGCGCCGAGGGCCTTGATTCGGCGCAGCAGATCGTCGTTGACCAGCGTGCAGTGGGTGATTTTGGGACGCGAGTCGGCCCGCGGGAACAGCTTTTGCGCGCGCTCGTATGCGGTAAGCGCCATATCGATAGCAACGTCGCCGTTGGCGTGGCAGTTGACCTGGATGCCGGCACGATGGACGCGCTCGACCCAGGCATTCAGGTCGTCCTGCGTTTCTGTGATGTTGCCTTTGTATGGAGGATTGGTTCCCTCATACGGCTGGCTGATCGCCATGGTGCGTTCAGAGAACGATCCATCGACTGTGTGCTCGGACGTGGCTCCTATGCGAATCCATTCATCTCCAAAGCCGCTGCCGATTCCGCTGGTGATCATCGCCTCCAGCACCCCGCCGCTGGTCTCGTAGCTCACTCGATGCAGGAGCTCGCCTCGGGCGCGCACCTGTTGCAGAGCGGAAAGATCGCCGCCTTCGTGGTGAACACTGGTCAGGCCGAAGCGGACAAATTGTTTTGAGATGTAGGCCAGCCCGTCGCGATCGCGCTGTGCCTTTTGCTCCGCAGTGAATGTTTCGCGCTTGCCGACAGTCTCGAACACGACTCGCGCGCGGTCGGTGACCCTGCCGTTGAGTTCTCCGCTGGCATCATGATCGAAGGTCCCACCCGGCGGATTGGGAGTGTTCTTGTTAACTCCGGCGATTTCCAGGGCTTTACTGTTGTAGAACGAAGTGTGGCCGCCGCGATGATGGACCACCACGGGGTGGTCCTTCGATACCTGGTCGAGGTCGTGGACGTTGAGCTGGCGATTATCTTTTACCTTAGTGTCGTCGAAGAAATATCCTTCGATCCAAACGCCCGCTGGAGTCGTTTGGGCCTTGGCGCGTAGCTTGTCAACGATACTGGCGATAGTGACAAACTCAACTTCGAAGGGATTCCCTACGATTACCTCGTAAAGCAGGATGTTGCCGCCAGCGTGATTATGGCAATCGATAAATCCAGGCACGACCGTCATTTGCTTTGCGTCGAACGTCTGAGTTCCTTTGCCGGCCAGCGTCTTGATCTCAGATGAGTTCCCAACGGCGACGAACCGTCCGCCCTTGACCGCAAACGCTTCCGCCTTCGGGGCGCGCTCGTCGACCGTGTAGACCTTGGCATTGAGGACGACCAAGTCTGCGTTTCGTGGATCGAAATTAGTGGCCTGTGCATTGACGGTGCCTGCGGCCCCAAGCATTGTCCCGCCGGCAATACCGGCCATGCCTGCTCCTGTAAGGCTCAGGAATTCTCTACGGCTGTGGCGGTTCTTCGTCATCGCTCGTCCCCCCGAGTTTCGTCTCTTCGCGTTATGTTGAGTTCTGCGCGTCCTGCCACGGGTACCCTACTACAAAAGTGTGAGACGCCGAAGATCGTTTACAAGCTGCGGTCGAGTGCGTCTTCTTACCAGGCGAGCGCGATTGCCGCCCGGACCATATTCGCGTTATCAAAAAATCTGATACTGCGGGAACAATATCCCGACTCTGCTTCCGCTTGCCCGTCCAAAATCACAAGGTGCTTGACAAGCGAGGTCATTGTGCATAACCTTCCACGATTATCGTAAGGTGCAGGGGACGATTTTCGCTGTTTATCGCCCGGTAGGCAAATAAACGGAGATCCATGGACGGCGTAACGTCTCGCGGCCAGGTTGCCCTTTCCTCTCACCATCGCCCACGTCCGGCGCAAACACATTCCGAAAAGTATTTCTGTGGTTGGGTGTCTGACAAATTTGTGTATCCCGGGGGAAGTCCTATGTCACGCTGCCGTTCTTTTCCGCTATCTCGATTGCAGGCGCCGGTACTTGCCGTTCTGACGACGATTCTGCTTCTTGCCTTGTCGGTCTCCGCTCAAAACACAAATGGCCGCATCATCGGCACAGTCACCGATGCCCAGGAAGCGGTAGTGCCGGGCGCCAGAGTAAGGGTGACCAATGTCGGCACCAATGTTGTTTCCGAGACCGTCACCAATAGCGAGGGCGCGTACCAGGTGTTCCAGCTTCCGGTCGGCTCGTACACCGTCTCGGTGGAACAGGCTGGTTTCTCGAAGGTGGTCACGGCGGCCACACCGCTGGACATCAATCAAACGCTGCGAATCGATGTGCGCATGAAGCCGGGGTCGGTTGTGGAGACGGTGCAAGTCGAGGCGCAAGCCGCACAGGTTGAAATCTCAAACGCAACCCTCGGAGCTACCGTGACAGGAGCGCCGATCCAGAATCTGCCGCTCAACGGCCGCAATACGCTGGATCTGGCCCTGACCCAACCTGGAGTCGTTCCCATCGCCGATGACATAGGAACATACGGCACAAGCAATGGCGGTTCCAACGGCTTAGGGGGCATCAGCGTGGCCGGGGGACGAGGGGATTCTGTAACTTATCTCCTCGATGGAGGGCTCAATAATAGGACCACGAGCAACCAGGTCGTCTTTAATCCCAATCCCGAAGCCGTGGAAGAATTTCGCCTCCTGGAAAACAACTACACCGCCGAATACGGGCGAAATGGGGGAGGCACGGTCAGTGTGGTGCTTAAGTCGGGTTCGAACTCCCTGCACGGAAGCCTGTTCGAATATCTGCGGAATGACGCACTGAACGCCAACGATTATTTTGACAAAGCCCAGGGCAATCCGCGTCCGGTCCTGA
Source organism: Terriglobia bacterium (assembly GCA_963812835.1). Classification (GTDB taxonomy): domain Bacteria; phylum Acidobacteriota; class Terriglobia; order Terriglobales; family Acidobacteriaceae; genus JAIQFF01. Next base: position 525,237 of record CAWEWN010000001.1, on the reverse strand, counting down.
AGCGCAATCAATTTGGAGGCACGATTGGCGGCCCCATTACCATTCCGAAGTTAGTGGATGGCAAAGACCGGTTCTTTTTCTTCTTTGGCTATCAAGGGCAGCGGCAGACGGCGACTGTGAATGAGGGGTTTGTTTCGACATACACTCCCGCACAGTTGACCGGTGACTTCTCAAATTTCAATGGCGCGGGTCCAGACCCTGGAGTCGCCCAATTTCTCATTGACCATCCTTTTTACCAGCCCAATGCGGCCCTGGCAGCGCAAGCGATTATCGATCCAACGAAGATCGATCCAGTGGCAAAGGCCTACATCGCCGCCGGCCTCCTGCCTACATCTCCCAGCGGGCAAGTATTTCCTCAAGGGTCGGAAAAGGACGATGTAAACCAGTATGTCGGCAAGTTCGACTTCTACGCTACCCGCAACGACCGCATTTCACTGTCCCTTGGCTATAACAAAGAGCCGATCATCAATCCATTCTTCGGAGCTAACGTAACCGGCTTTAGTTCGGCCGCTACCACGTGGGACTACTTCGGAAACATCGCTTACACAAAAACGATTTCGCCAACCACGCTGAACGAATTCCTGGTGACCGCACAGCGCTGGTACCAAACCACCATTCCTGCCAGTCATCCGCCGTCCATAGCCGATTTGGGAGTCAACGTGCAATCGGACGATCCTTTTGGCCCGGCGACGCTGTCATTTGCCAGCGGCATGACCGTGGGTTTCGATCCCAACGTTCACTGGAAGGCAGACAACAACTACGGATTTTCAGACACGCTCACCTTGAACCGGGGCCACCACACGTTTAAATTTGGCGGCCGCTTCGGGATCATGCAAGAGAACACGGTGTATTCGTACCAGACCAACGGGATATTCTATTTCTCCGGCGCCGATGGGATCGGTTCGGGAAATGACCTCGCCGACCTTTTGTTCGGGGCCTCGGACGAGTTTGATCAGTTCTCCAAGGCGCCCAGCAACGAGCACCAAAAGCAGTACGCGGCCTTTGCTCAGGACGAATGGAAAGTAACTCCACGCCTTACCTTGACGGCAGGGCTGCGCTACGAGTACACCACGCCCGAAACCGATTCCAAGGGCTACAGTTTCACCATCCTCCCCGGCGTCCAGTCGACGAGGTTTCCGGGTGCGCCGATCGGGTTCGTCGTTCCCGGCGATCCAGGGGCGCCGCGTGGCTGGTATTTTCCCGACCGCAAGAATTTTTCTCCGCGCCTCGGCTTTGCCTGGGACCCGAAGGGTGACGGGAAAACCAGCATTCGTGGCGGCTTTGGAATGTTTTTTGACACGCTCAACGGATGGATGTCGGATTGGGCGACCGACGAGGCACCATGGGCTGGCGGTGCCGCTGTAGTGTTCGATCCCACCGCACCGGGTGTTCTTCCCGCAGACGCGGCTAGCCCGATCATGTCTCATCCGTACGAGACGGCGGGTCAAGCGGATCCCTTCCCATCGAAAATACCGCCTCCGTCGGACATCAACTTTACCGATGCGGGGTTCCTTCCGTTCCTGGGATCCGGCAATAATTTTGTGAACCCGCACCTGAAGACTCCATACATTTATCAGTACAACCTGAGCTTTCAGCGCCAATTCAGCAACAGCCTTATGGCTGAGATCGGTTACGCCGGCAGCTCTTCACACGGGCTCCTGACCTGGGTTGACCAGAACCCGTTCGTTCTGGGAACCCCACACCGCGTCCTGAATGTAAGCCAGGGGCTGGACGATAGTACTTTCGGGTTCATGGCAACGTTTGACGGCCTCAATAACGCAAATTACAACGGCCTGTTGACCAGCGTGACGAAGAGAGCGAGCGATGTGCCGGTGCTCGGAAACGTGTTTTTTACGGCGGCGTACACGTGGTCACATAACCTGGACAATGGATCGGGATTCAATTCGCGGATTACGGCCATTCCTTTCTACAATCGTCATCAGTTCTACGGAAACTCCGACTTCGATGTGCGGCAGCGGTTTACTCTCAGCGGCGGTTGGGAGTTGCCCTTCGCTAAGGCCTGGGAGAACGGCCCGAAGCGGCTGACCAGCGGTTGGAGCCTGTTTCCTATCTTCTTTATTCAATCCGGAATCCCGCTCGACTTTACTGCGGGCACACGCCAGCGTTCCACCAATCCTGGACCATCGGGAGCTGGTGACGGACAGCTGGTCAGAGCAGATCAGACCGTCAGCTCGGTTCAGACATTTGATCCGCACAAGGTACAGACGTTTAATGGGACCTCTGGGAACTATTGGTTCGATCCCAGCTCTTTCCAGCCAGACCCCTGCATCGATGCAGACACCTGCCCGGTGGGATTCTACGGAACCTATCGGAGAAACTCATTTCATGGTCCTCGTCGGGCCAATCTGGACCTCGCACTGGAAAAGTCAACCAACCTCTCTGAGCGTACGAAACTCATTTTTCGTCTCGAGGCGTTCAATATCTTCAACCACACGGAATTCCGGCCGCCTGCCTCTGGATCGTCCCTGTCCGGAACGTTTGGCCAGATCACCGGAACGTACGACCCGAGAATCCTGCAGTTGGCTCTCCGGTTTACCTTTTAGGCGGTCACTGCGGGATTGCCGGTTCATGTGGAATGTGGCAGTTCAAGAACACCGGGGTTAAGCGACGGGACCGGTGTATCTAGTGAAGGCGTGTCTCGCCGGAGGGGCGAATGAGAAAGAAGCGGGACCAGGCACTTGGAATGGGCAGCAATATTACGCGGCGAGATTTTCTCAATGGCTGCGCAATCACGCTGGGAGCTTCGCTGGCGGCAACCAGTCCGGGCTGGCTCGAAGCGATGTCATCGTCCGATGCGTCTCCGGAAAAAGATCCCGCCTATTATCCTCCGGCTAAAACCGGCATGCGTGGGAGCCACGACGGATCCTGGGAAGTTGCGCATGGGATGCGCGACGGCAAGACCTGGCCGGATGCGGTCGATGACAAAGAGTCCTACGATCTCGTCGTTGTGGGAGGCGGAATCAGCGGCCTGGCTGCCGCCTATTTCTTTCGCAAGCAGGCTGGTCCCCAGTCGAAGATTCTGATTGTCGATAATCACGATGACTTTGGCGGACATGCCAAGCGCAACGAATTCCACGATGGCCAGCGGCTATTGATCGGCTACGGTGGAACCCAGTCTCTCGAAGCGCCTCATCATTACAGCAAGGAAGCTTTCGGCCTGCTTCAGGAATTGGGTGTCGACGTCGATCGCTTTTACAAGTACTACGATCAAAATCTGTACAAGTCGATGGACCTGAAGCGCGCCACCTTCTTTGACAAGGAGACGTTCGGCGTCGACCGGATGCTGCCCGGCTTTGGAACTCACTATCTCGGCTTAAGTTATCCGCCAGATATTCTGGCGCAAATTCCGGTTTCGGAGGCGGCGCGGAAAGATCTCGCGCGGCTGCAGGAAACGGATGTCGACTATCTGCCCGGCCTCACTCCGGCAGAAAAGCGGCGCAAGCTGAGAAAGATCAGCTACGTAGAATTTTTGCTGCAGTATGTAAAGGTCGATCCCGAGGTCTTGAAGATCTTCCAGACAGCGCCTCACGGGCTTTATGCGGTGGGCATCGATGCCGTGTCCGCGGAAGATTGCTATGGGATGAGTTATCCAGGTTTCAAGGGAATGAAGTTGGAGCCGCGCAAACATGCAGGCGGAGCCGAGCGGGAAGAGCCGTACATCTTTCATTTTCCCGATGGCAACGCCTCGATCGCCCGCCTGCTGGTGCGTTCACTGATTCCGGACGCAGTGCCGGGCAGCACGATGGAGGATATCGTGACCGCGCGCATCAACTATGCGCGTCTCGATGATTCCGCTTCGCCGGTGCACATCCGGCTCAATAGCACTGCAGTGCGCGCCAAACACACAGGCGATCCGCAAAACGCTACCGCAGTCGAAGTCACATATGTTCGTGGCGGCAAGGCTTACAAGGTGCGCGGCACCCATTGCGTCATGGCCTGCTACAACATGGTGATCCCGTATCTTTGTCCGGAAATGTCTGAAAAACAGAAAGAGGCGCTCCATTACTGCGTGAAGATTCCGCTGGTCTATACCAATGTGCAGATCCGCAACTGGGAATCGTTCCAGAAATTGGGCGTGAATTCGATTTACGCTCCGGGCGCGTACTTCAGTAGCGTGTCACTGGATTTTCCTGTGTCCATCGGCGATTACCGTTTCGCCAGTTCACCCAAGGAGTCCTGCCTGTTACATCTGCTGCGCACCCCGTGCAAACCCGGGCTTTCCGCCAAAGAACAATACCAGGCGGGAAGATGGGAATTGCTGAGTACGCCGTTTGACGTCTTCGAACGCAACATCCGCGACCAACTCGGGCGCATGCTTGCCGGCGGAGGATTCGATTCGGCAAAGGACATCCAGGCCATCACCGTAAACCGCTGGCCTCACGGATACGCCTACGAGTACAACCCGCTCTTCGAGCCGCTCGACCGGCCGGATTCCGAGCGGCCATGCGTGATCGGCAGGCAGCCTTTTGGACGCATTCACATTGCAAATTCCGACGCTGACGGCCACGCCTACACAAATATTGCGATAGACCAGGGCTACCGCGCGGTGCGCGAGATCACTGGCGGTCAAAAGCCGGAAACCCGCGCATCTGTGTATGCGAGTGCCTAGAAGGCGATAGATTCCCTCGATGTCGCATGTGCGCAGACACCCGGCGCAATAGTAAGCTGTATCTGCCGCTACAAACATGAGCCACAAACAGAGCGACCGCGAATTGGGAATGGGTCGCAACATTACCCGCCGCGATTTTCTGAATGGCGTTGCGATGGGAATCGGGGTGCTGGGGAGCGTTCGATTTGACGCAATGGCTTCGGCTGCAGACCAAGCTCCGACTACCGCTCACCCGGCATATCCCCCCGCGTTAAATGGCATGAGGGGAAGCCAGCCGGGCGCTTTCGACGTTGCGCATTCACTCCGCGATGGAACATTTTGGGCCACGGCCGGAACTCCCGAGGACACGCACGAAACTTACGATTTGATCGTCGTGGGAGGAGGCATAAGCGGGTTAGCCGCGGCCTACTTCTATCGCAAGCAGGCGGGCGCGAAGTCACGCATTCTCATTCTCGACAATCACGACGACTTCGGTGGTCATGCCCGGCGCAATGAGTTCCAGGTAGACAACCGGCTGCTGCTCAGCAACGGCGGAACTCAGTCTATTGAAAGTCCTTCAGAGTACAGCGAAGTCGCCAAGGGAGTGCTTAAAGACCTGGGAATTGAGCCCAAGGTTTTCTACAAAGCCTACGATACGAAGTTGTACTCACATCTGGGGACCGCATGTTTTTTTGACAAAGAAACTTTTGGCGAAGACCGCTGCGTTCCGGGCATGGGCACGCTGCCTTGGCGAGAATTTCTAAGCAAGTCTCCGCTGAGTGAAGATCTTCAGCGAGAAATTGTCCGGCTCTATACCGAGAAGAAAGACTACCTGCCAGGGTTGTCTCGCGAAGAGAAGATCGCGCGACTCTCGAAGATCAGCTACGCCACCTTTCTCACTGAAGTATGCAAGGCGAACCCGGCAGTGCTGCCATTCTTTCAAAGTTATACCAACGATTTGTGGGCAGTCGGAATTGAAGCGATTTCCGCTATGGCTTGCTTTAGAAATCCCGACGACTACGGGGCCTACCAGTATGCGGGCTTCGATGGCATGGGGTTAAGCGAGGCAGAAGAGAAAGAAGAAGAGCCGTATATTTTTCATTTTCCGGATGGCAATGCTTCTGTCGCTCGCCTGCTGGTACGCTCGTTGATCCCGGGATCGATCCCGGGCCATACCATGGAGGACGTGGTCACGGCCCGCGCCGACTACGGCAAGCTCGATCGGGCTTCTTCTCCCATCCGCCTGCGGCTGAACAGCACCGCGGTGCGAGCACGGCACCTGGACGGCGCACATTCGAAGCAAGTGGAAGTTGCATACGTGCGAGAAGGGAAACTACAGTCCGCCAGGGCGAGCGCGTGCGTGCTGGCTTGCTACAACGGCATGATTCCTTACTTATGTCCGGAATTGCCGGAAAAGCAGAAGGAAGCTCTCCACTATGGCGTGAAGGAACCGTTCATCTACACCCACGTGGCAATTCGCAACTGGACGGCGTTCGAAAAATTGGGTGTCCGGCAAATAATTTCTCCCGGCAGTTATCACGTTTTTACCATGCTGGACTTTCCGGTCAGCCTCGGCGACTACAAGTTTCCTTCCACGCCGCAGGAACCGATGGTGCTGTTCATGCTGCGCACGCCCTGCAAGCAAGGCCTGCCGCGACGCGATCAGTATCGGATGGGGCGGTTCGAGTTGATGAGCACACCATTTTCCACCTTCGAGCGCAACATTCGCGATCAGTTGAATCGCATGCTGTCTGGCGCTGGATTCGATGCGGCCCGGGACATCGCAGCCATCACGGTGAACCGCTGGGGCCACGGTTATGCCTACGAATACGACTCGTATTCCGATCCCCACGGGCGGGAAGAGCGCCCCTGGGTCACAGGAAGAAAACAATTCGGGCGAATCTCGATTGCGAATTCCGACGCCGGGGCCAGCGCTTACACGAACGCTGCGATTGATCAGGCTTATCGCGCAGTACAAGAGATTATGGCGGGTTAGATTTGATTTGCCGCTTGACAGGCATCGGGGCTTTCTCTAACCTTGCACACTTATAGTAATGTCATAAAAGGGCTCAGGCGGGCAGATACTAATGATGGTCTCGTCTTCCGGCAGAGATTCCATGCGCTGCTCGATGTTCCTCTATAGTTTCCTCTTCGCTCTCTTGTGTATTTTTCCCTTCACTGCCTCCGCCCAGGATCGCGCGTACGGGCGTTCCATGGTCATGACTGATCGCGGCATTGTCGCCACCAGCCATGTACTGGCATCGCAAGCCGGAGCGCAGATTCTGGCCCGAGGTGGCTCTGCAATCGACGCGGCCATTGCGGCCAATGCCGTTCTCGGTGTCACCGAGCCGATGATGAATGGCATCGGCGGCGATCTATTTCTTCTTTACTGGGACGCGAAAACCGGGAAACTTTACGGTTTGAATGCCAGCGGCTGGGCGCCGCAAAACCTCACGATAGACTTGCTGAAAAAGCAGGGCTTCAAATCCATGCCTGAGGAAGGTATCCACAGTGCTACGGTTCCCGGCGCGGTGGATGGATGGGCGAAAGCTCATCAACGTTTTGGACGACTGCCGTGGAAAGATCTGTTCACGCCTGCCATTTACTACGCCGAGCATGGTTACGCGGTGCCGGAAATCATTCAGGACTATTGGGTAGCGGGACAGGCGCGGCTGAAGCAGACGCCGGAAGCCCAGCGGGTATTCCTGCCTCAGGGAAAACCTCCTGCACTGGGCGAAGAGTTTCGCAATCCTGATCTTGGAAAGACTCTGCGGTTGCTGGCGGACAAAGGCAGGGATTCGTTCTATAGAGGTGAAATTGCGCAAGCGATCCTGAAAACATCCGCCGGTCTCGGCGGGACCATGCAAGCAAGCGATCTGGCGGAGTTTTCCTCGGAGTGGGTGGAGCCGATTTCTATCGATTACCGCGGCTGGAAGGTTTACGAGCTTCCGCCCAACGGGCAAGGCATGGCCGCGCTCGAGATGTTGAACATGATGGCGACGTCTCAGCCGGACAAAGACGGGCCACAGGGAGCAGTTGAGTTGCACAAGAAGATCGAGGCCATGAAGCTGGCCTACACCGATCTTTATCGCTACGACGCCGACCCCAGATTTGCCAAGGTCCCGGTGAAAGGGCTGCTTTCGAAGGAATATGCGGAGCAGCGCGCCGCGCTCATTGATCCCCAGAAAGCAAATTGCGCCGCTGCCAGCGGTGCTCCGGCCAAGAGCGACACCACTTACCTCGCGGTGGTGGACAAAGACGGCAACATCGCATCATTGATTCAGAGTCTCTATGATTATTTCGGATCCGGAGTCGCGGTCAGCGGCATGGGGTTTCTTTTACATGATCGCGGTGGCCTGTTTGTGCTCGATCCTGAACATCCCAACGCGTTGGCTCCGCGCAAGCGTCCTTTTCACACCATCATTCCGGCGTTCATGGAACACGACGATTTGCATATTGGTTTCGGAATCATGGGTGGATCCAATCAACCGCTGGCGCATGCACAATTTGTTTCGAACATTGTGGACTACGGCATGAATATCCAGGGAGCGCTTTCGGCTCCCCGATTTACTATCCGCGACACGGGTGAGCCCATCCAGTGCACGATTGTGGTCGAGTCGCGTATTGCGCCCGCGGTACAGGGCAACTTGCGCCAGAAGGGCCATGTCCTGATTGTGAGGAAGGAATACTCGGCGGTGATGGGGCGCGGCCAGGCAGTGCTGCACAACTCAAGAACGGGTGGAAACGCCGGCGCTTCCGATCCGCGGGCTGATGGATCGGCGGAGCCGGAACCGATTCCTCTACCGTAACCTGCGGAGCTTAAAGGGACAGGGTTCGAGATCTCTCGGAGAACTATGGCTAACTCGAGTGAAGAAGAGCGCAAACGGTCTCGCGACCGCGAGCTTGGTATGCATCGCGACATCACCCGAAGAGATTTCCTGAATGGCATGGCTATCGCCGCCGGTGGTGCGTTAGCCAGCACCTGGCTCCCTGGATCGCTTGCCGCACAAACATCCGGCGCCGCGCAGGACGCACCTGGCTACTATCCACCAGCATTGACTGGAATGCGTGGCAGTCATCCCGGAGCTTTTGAGACCGCGCACAGCGTGCGTGACGGAGACTTCTGGGCGAAAGCTGGAAAGCCGGTCGCTACCGGAGAGACTTACGATCTTATCGTCGTTGGCGGTGGCATCAGCGGGTTGTCCGCAGCCTACTTCTATCGCAAGCAGGCCGGACCGTCAGCCCGCATTCTGATTCTCGACAACCACGACGATTTCGGGGGCCATGCCAAGAGAAACGAGTTTCGTCCGGGCGGCCGACTGTTGCTGACTAACGGTGGGACCGTTGCGATCGAATCCCCGTTTCCCTACAGCAAAGAGGCAAGCGGGTTGATCACTGAACTTGGCATCGACCCGCCGGCGTTCGAAAAAAAATACTCCGACAATGAAGCCTATCGCGGCCTGGGCTCAGGCTACTTTTTTGACAAAGAGACTTTTGGAGCCGAGCGGCTGGTTACGGGCGCGCCCGGAGGGCGCCGAGGCGCGTCGGGCGGCAACTGGAAAGATTTTCTGGCCAAGACCCCGCTCTCCGCGCAGGCCCAGGAGAGCATTGTGCGGATACAGGAGGACAACACCGATTACATGAAAGGAGTGCCGCAAGCGGAGAAAAAAGAGCGCCTCTCGCGGATGAGCTACAAAGATTTCCTGCTCAATGTGGTGAAGGCGCACCCTGATGTGATTCCTTTTTATCAGTCCCGCACTCACGGCCTTTATGGAATTGGCATCGACGCGGTGCCGGCGCTCGACTGCTGGGCCATTCGTTTTCCTGGATTTCAAGGCATGGAGCTTGATCGCGTACCCTCGAAGGGGCTCACGTTCACCGCGCTGGGAGAGGTGACTCCGCAGGATTCCTATCACTTCCATTTTCCGGACGGGAATGCTTCGATTGCGCGCCTGCTGGTGCGGTCACTGGTCCCGGGCTCGGCGCCCGGCAATACTGCCGAAGACATCGTGACTGCCAAAATGGATTACAGCCGGATTGATCGTGCTGACTCTCCGGTGCGTATAAGGCTGAATAGCACGGCGGTCGCGGTCCATCACGTGGGAAATCCCGCTTCGGCGAAAGAAGTAGAAGTCGCCTACGCGCGCGACGGAAAGGTTTACACCGTCCGCGGCAAAGCCAGTGTGCTGGCCTGCTGGAATATGGTGATCCCGTACATTTGCCCGGACCTTCCGACCGAGCAAAAGGAAGCGCTGCGCTACGGGGTCAAGGTGCCGCTAGTCTATACCGTAGTCGCTCTGCGTAATTCGAATGCGTTCAGCAAGCTTGGGGTCCGCGGCATCTCATGCCCGGGTATGTACCATTCTTCGATCAACCTGGATCAGGCCATCAATATTGGCGACTACAAACCTCCGCGTTCGCCTGATGATCCGGTGCTGGTGCGCATGTTGCGTACACCTTGCCAGCCAGGCCTCCCAGCCAGGGACCAGCAGCGCGCCGGTCATTACGATTTGCTGACTACGTCGTTTGAAACCTTCGAAAGGAACATTCGCGACCAGTTGGCGAGAGTATTGGGCGCGGGAGATTTCGATCCCGCGCGAGACATTACTGCCATCACCGTGAACCGCTGGCCCCACGGATACGCCTATGAATACAACCCGCTATGGGACCCGGATTGGCCGGAGGGAAAGCGGCCATGCGACATCGCGCGCAGGCGTTTTGGATTGATCACGATTGCCAACTCGGATGCGAACGCCGCCGCTTATACGGACCAGGCTATCGATCAGGCCTACCGGGCAGTCCAGGAGTTGGTCGAAAAGGCACCTTCTAGCTCCTAGCTCCTGGCTTCTAGCTCATTCCTGCCGCAAAGAGTAGAAAGCGAACAGCTAGAGCCAAGCTAGAAGCCAGAGCTAGAAGCCAGAAGCTAACTAAGGAGATCAAACATGAAAAGCCGAACGCTGTTCATAGTCGCGGTCATTTCAGTGGCAGTCGCGTCTCTTTGTCCAAGGACAGCGATGGCGCAGTCGGCCGCGGAACGTGAGATCACCGAGTTGGAACAGAAAATGAATGCGGCGTATGCGGCCAACGACCTTCCAACATATTTCGCCTACTACTCCAAGGATTTCACACAGTGGTTGCCCGAAGGGCGTACCGACCTTCCTCAGTACGAGAAGATGTGGACCGGGTTCATCAAGAGTGGCGGAGCCGTTGAGTCGGACGAGATTTCCGATATGCATATACAGATAGGTCCGAGCGGTGATACCGCGGTTGCGAGTTACCTGTTGCATGTCAAGACCCGGTCCCCGAAGAAAAAAGAAGTCGCCGACGAGATGTTTCAGGAGTCAGATGTCTGGTTCAAACGCGATGGAGCCTGGAAAGTTGTGCACCTGCACTATTCCCCCGCGCCAAAGAAAAAATAGTCACTCCACCATTCGGAGCATTTCATGAGTAGTTCTTATGACCGGTATCTGGGCATGGACCGGCCCATCACGCGCCGTGATTTCATGAATGGCGCCGCCATGGTGATTGGCGCGGCGATGTTGCCTCAGGGACACGCCTTCGGCGCAGCCAGTCCAGCGGAGCCGCAGAACCAGTCGGGATACGATCCGCCGGTGAAGGAAGGGCTGCGCGGCAGCCATCCAGGGTCATTTGAAATTGCTCACAGCCTGCGCGATGGCAGTTTTTGGAAAACGGCTGGCCAACCGGTTGACACCGGCGAAGCCTACGACCTGGTCGTGGTCGGTGGAGGAATCAGCGGCCTGGCGGCAGCTCACTTTTTTCGCGAGAAAGCGGGAAAGTCAGCTCGCATTCTTATTCTGGAAAATCATGACGATTTCGGCGGTCATGCCAAGCGCAACGAGTTCCACATGGGAGGGCGTCTACAACTGTTGAATGGTGGAACATTCCTGATCGACAGTCCGAACCCTTACAGTCCGGTTGCTGACGGATTGTTGAAGTCACTCGGCATCGATCCACCCGCTTTCGAAAAGAAATTTACCGACAGAAAACTCTATCCCTCTCTCGGCTTGCACTCTGCGGTGTTCTTCGACAAGGAAACGTTTGGTGAAGATCGCCTGGTCGTGGGCACTCCCGGCCGTGGCTGGGACGATGACGAATCAGACTCCGGCGGCCGGGCAAAGAAATCGGAGACGTGGCGGGAATTCATGGCCCGCACGCCTTTATCTGCCGAATGTCCAGCGCGACATCGTGCGTATTCAGGAGGACAAGGTCGATTACATGCCCGGCCTGTCCTCCGCGGAGAAAAAGGCGCGACTTTCGAAGATCAGCTATCGCGACTTTCTGCTCAATGTGGTCAAAGCTGATCCGGGTGTAATCGCGTTCTATCAGACGCGAACCGACGGCGAGTGGGGAGTCCACATTGACGCAGAGCCGGCGCTCGACTGCTGGGCGTTGGGCTTGCCCGGATTTCGGGGGATGAATCTGGAGCCCGGTTCCGCGCCCAACATGAGCTATACGGCGGCGGGCTATGCCAACGGAGGCTCCTATCGTTTTCATTTTCCTGATGGAAACGCATCCATTGCGCGGTTGCTGGTGCGTGACCTGTTTCCGGATGCCGTTCCCGGCCACACCGCTGAAGACATCGTCACCGCACAGGTTGATTACAGCCGACTCGACCGCGAGAACGCTCCCATAAGAATCCGGCTGAACAGCACGGTAGTGGCTGCCCGCAACGTCGGAGGGCCAGCCGTTGCGAAAGAAGTCGAAGTCATGTATGCGAGCGGGAAGCAGGTTTTCAAGGTGCGCGCGAAGGGGTGTGTGCTGGCCTGCTGGAACATGACGATACCGTATTTGTGTCCGGAACTTCCCGAGGCGCAAAAAGAGGCGTTGCACTACCTGGTCAAAGTGCCGTTGGTCTACACCAGCGTGGGTATCCGGAACTGGACTTCGTTCCAGAAACTTGGCATCGCGAACGTGTCCGCTCCGGGATCGTACTGGTCCAGCGTCAGTCTCAATGCGGCGGTGAACATCGGGGACTATGAAAGTCCCACGAGGCCAGAGGAGCCAATCCTTCTACACCTTACCCGGACCCCCTGTAAGCCGGGACTGCCCGCGCGCGAGCAGCACAAGGCAGGTAGGTATGAATTGCTCGCGACAAGCTTCGAAACCTTCGAGCGCAATACGCGAGACCAACTCGCCCGCACCCTCACTGCAGGCGGTTTTGATCCGGCGCGCGACATCGAGGCGATCACCGTCAACCGCTGGCCGCACGGCTACGGGTATGAGTACAACCCGTTGTTCGATCCCGACTGGCCCGAAGATCAGCGTCCGAATGTAATCGGGCGCAAGCGTTTTGGCAGAATTACCATTGCCAACACTGATTCCGCAGCGACTGCTTATACCGATGCGGCCATCGATCAAGCATATCGGGCCGTGAATGAGTTGTTGGGCGGTGTGTGAAGTCGCGGAGAACAATTACAGCTCGTGATTGTTCAGGAAGAGTTGAAAATTCATGCGATGCGACGGCATATGCGCGAGCCCCGGGTTTCTTCGATGCGGCGCAGCAAAACTTTTATCTTGACAGTTCTCCAGCCCGTTCTCTAACCTTCCACAACTATAGTAGGGTTTGTAGTTCACCTTGTTCGAAAAATCCTGTCGGTAAACATTTCTGCCCATCAGGAATCAGAGGCCGTCGGGTCGCGGCACATGCCGCGGGAGATGACTTATGACGCGCTGCAGAATGTTTGCGCTGTTCGTGTTCCTGCTTTTATTTCCAGCCCTCGCAAGTTCCCAAACAGGACTTACATCGTTGCGCGGAACTGTTACTGATCCCTCTGGCGCGCTGGTTGCCGGGGCAGAAGTCAGTCTCGATAATCCAGCGACCGGATTTCACGCCACGCACCCCACCGATCCGAACGGGGCTTATGAATTTCCTCAAATCCCGCCAGGCCCGTACACAGTCACGGTAAATACTTCTGGCTTCGGGAAACAATCCAAGCAGGCGGAGTTGCTGGTAAGTCAGCCGGCCACGATCAATTTCGTACTGTCGGTCCAGGCTTCGACGACCACGGTTGAGGTCAGTGAAGTCGCGCAGACGGTAAACACGACCGATGCCACGATCGGAAACGCGGTGGGCGGTGCGACCATTCAGGCGTTACCCATTGAGGGGCGAAATGTCCCTGACCTGTTGAGCCTGCAACCCGGCGTCCTCTATTTGGGGCGCAATGTTAATCAGGACCAGGACAGCCGAAGCGGTGCAGTTGCGGGGGCACGTTCCGACCAGGCCAACGTTACCCTGGATGGTCTGGACAACAACGATCAGCGCCAGGGATATGCTTTCACCGGAGTGCTGCGTTCCACGCTGGATTCGGTACAGGAGTTTCGAGTCACTACGACGAACACCAATGCCGACAGCGGACGGTCATCCGGCGCGCAGGTAACAATGGTGACGCGCAGCGGCAGCAACAATTTTCACGGCAGCCTCTACGAATATAACCGGCTCACTCTTTTTGCCGCGAACGACTGGTTCAACAAGGCGTCGCAGGTTGCCGCGGGACTTCCCAACAAACCAGGCTCGCTGATCCGTAATACGTTTGGCGCGCGGCTTGGCGGACCGATCAAGAAGGACAAGCTGTTCTTCTTCATCAACTATGAAGGCCAGAGGACTGCGGAAAACCAGCAGCAGAACCTGACCGTCCCCAGCGAAGGGTTGCGCGCGGGAAATTTGACTTACGACTGTAGTGGGGATCCTGCCTGTCCGGCCAGCGGCCAGCAGACCCTGACCCCGGCCGATCTTGCAACCATGGATCCGGTCTGCACGCCGTTGAATGAGGCTTGTCCGGGACATGGCGTGAATCCCGCAGCCTTGGCCGCATTGCAGGCATACCCGCACTCGAACGCCGCAGGCGGCGATGGTGTGAATACCGCTGGCTTTACCTGGTCTGCGCCCAATCCCATCAGCCTTAATACGTATATCGCCAAGATCGATTGGCAGGCGAGTTCGACACACCACGTATTTGTTCGGGGCAATCTGTTGGGTGACCGCATATCGGGCTCGGCGCAATTTCCTGGCGATCCGTCGAACTTCAGCCAGGTCAATACTTCGAAAGGCATTGCCGCGGGGGACACCTGGGCCGTCACCGGCAATCTGATCAATAACTTCCGCTATGGATATATTCGTCAGGCGCTAAACAACATCGGCGCGGGAAACAACTCGTTCTCTGATTTCGTCGGCATCAGTCCGCTCACTGCCGAGAATACGACCACCCTGCTGAGCGTCCCGGTGCACAACTTCGTGGATGACATCACCTGGACCAAGGGAAAGCATACGTTGCAGGCGGGGGCCAATTATCGGCTCATTCACAACGATACGCTTTCGAACAGCGTCTCCTTCAATTCCGCCACGACGGGTTCGGCCAATATCAGCAATGCACAGATTGCCAACAGCGGACAGAGCTTCGATCCCGCGGCTTTTGGATTCCCCGCAGTCGCGGACTCCTTCTCTTCCAACTACGACAATGCTGTGACTGCGGTCGCTGGTCTGCTTTCGACAATCAACGCGCACAACACCTACAAGGTGACCAGCGAGACGGCTGCGAGTCTCTTGCCGACGGGGACTTTGATCCCTCGTAATTTCAAGACCAATGAATTCGAATACTACATTCAGGATTCATGGCGCGTCAGACCGAACCTTACTGTCACTGTCGGATTCCGCCACACCTTGTTAGGGGTGCCCTACGAAGTGAATGGGCAGCAAGTGCAGCCGAATATCGACCTCCATCAATGGTTCCTGAACCGCGGCATAGCGGCCGCCCAGGGCCTGGGAAATCAACCCGAGTTTGCCTTTGCTCCGTCGGGCCAGAGCCGGGGAGGCAAGCCTTTCTGGGACATGAACAAGGCTGATTTTGCTCCGCGTTTCGCCATTGCATACTCGCCTGACGCGAAGGACGGATTCCTTCATACTTTGTTCGGCGGGACCGGTCAGACCTCCATCCGCGCTGGCGCTGGCATGTATCACGACCACTTTGGCCAGGGCATTGTGAACGGCTTCACACAATTCGGCTCCTTCGGCCTTACCAGCACACAGGCAGCGCCGTCGAATATCTTCACTCCAGACGATGCACCCCGTTACACGGGTCGCACCGACGTGCCCTCGGGTGTCCTGACTCCGCCGGCATCAACAATTGCTTACCCCGCGTTTCCGCCGGACGATCCCAATACGAATGGCTTCACTTTCAATTCCGTCGGGATCGACGATCACCTGAAGACTCCGTATTCGATTGCCGCCGACTTCTCGATCCAGCGCCAGCTGCCGGGAGGTTGGACATTAGAAACAGCCTACGTAGGACGGTTTGGACGACATCTGCTGCAGCAGTTGGATCTGGCCGAACCGACCGACTTGGTGGACCCGAAATCAGGCATGGACTATTTCACCGCAGCTACCCTGATGTCGAAGTTCGCCATTACTCACGGCGAAGATCCGAGCGCGACCATTGCACCCATTCCGTTCTTCGAGAATATTTTTCCCACAGCCGCAGCGGGCGGATTCAGCGCCACCCAGAATATCTATACGGGAGATTTGGGTTGCGCTCAGGACTCTTGTTTCAGTTGGGCTGGGCGGCCGGGAAGAGAAGTGGGAGCACCATATCGCCTGGGGCTACTGTGCACCGGTGTAGCCAATGGTGGAGTGACGGCGGTTTGCGCTGGCGGACCGGCGGCAGCAGTGCCCTTCTGGAATCCCCAGTTCTCGTCGCTGTTTGCATGGTCTTCCATCGGGACCAGCAGCTACAACGCCGGTCAGTTCATCTTGCGGCACCCGTTGAATCATGGGCTGCAGGTGGAGTTCAGCTACACCCTTTCGAAATCGCTGGATTTGGGCTCGGACACGGAGCGCACGAATCCTCAGGGCACCACGTCTACAACTTCCGCCATAGGGGGCGCCAGCACGGTCCAGAGTTTCATTCAGAATTCCTGGAATCCGCGTTTGAATCGAGCTCCTTCGGACTTCGATACCCGGCACGTCATAACCACCAGCTGGGTATACGAGCTGCCCTTTGGCAAGGGAAAAGCATTCGGCTCGGGATCGGGGTCGTGGGTGGATGCCGTGATTGGCGGTTGGCAACTGTCCGGGATCGGACGCTGGACCAGCGGTCTGCCCTTCAGCCTTGTCGATACCGAGGGATTCACCAACAACTTTCTATTCAACACCAACATGGTTCAGACGGCGCCGATAAAGACGGGCGTATTCCGCAGCGCGGAGTCGACTCCCTTTGGCGCGCCGCAGGTCTTTTCCGACGCCGATCGGGATGCCATGCAGAACCAGATCTTTACGACGCAGAGTCCAATACGCTTTCCCTACGTGGGTGAAGCCGGAAGCCGCAACAACTTTCGCGGCCCGGGATATTTCGGGATCGACACGGGGTTGGCCAAGACCTGGAAAATTCGCGAAAGCATGGGCGTCAAGTTTGCATGGGAAGTGTTCAACGTGACCAACTCCGTCCGCTTCGACGTCAACACGCTTACGTCGCTGGACAACGGTTCGGCAGATGGATCTTCAATGGGAGTGTTTCGCAGAACGCTTACGACGCCCCGGGTCCAGCAATTCTCGCTGCGATTCTCGTTCTAGAGTTGAGACTAAACGCTCTGCGTCAAAACGTTGGTGGTGTGTTGACCCATAGGATGACTGTCGGCTTTTTTGATGGATTGAACCAGCGGTGTCCTCGGTTGCTTTCAAACCAAAAGCTGTCGTGTTGCTGCAGGACGTGGCACTCGACCTCGTCCAGCCAGACTTCCAGGCTTCCTTCCAATATATAAAGGAAGTCCTCTCCCTGGTGCGCGTAGGCGCCATCGCTGCCCGTCCCGGGAGGAACTCGAATCAACATGGATTCGAGCATCTTGGTGCCGGTTGAAAGCAGCTCCATACGCACACCCGACTTGGTCTCCAAACTTTTCCGATTGCCGGGCCGCACGACCCGGCTCGCTTGTACCGGTAGATCGTATAGCTCCAGTACAGTGGTGCCATACGCCGCCGCCACGCGGTAGATTGTCGATACCGAGGGATTGGCACGGTTGAGTTCGATTGCGCTAAGGAAGCCCGTCGAAATCTGTGCGCGTCGCGCCGCCTCGGTAATGCTTAGCGCGCACTTTTTGCGCAGCCGTCTCAGTTTTTCGCCGAGATCACGACCAGGCTTGGTGTCAATAGCTGCTTTGGCGGGCAGAGATCCCGCCATGGCCTCCTTTATCCCCGGAACGTTCAATCGCTTTACGTCGTGCAGGTATTTGATACGTTTCAGGATGTCCAGGACATCGGGAGTGTAAAGGCGGTAGCGCCCGGCACTTCGCGCGGGAGTGACGAGGCCCACACTTTCCCACAATCGCAGCGTCGAAGGACTGATCTTTAGGATACGGGCGGTCTGCCCAACGGTAAGGAAACGTACAATCTTAGGATTGGACCCGCGAGTGGCGGCTGGAGGTCGTCGTCGCAAGCGAGTAATAATAACTCGAACTCTCGCGGAATGCGAAGGGACCTTTCTACTGGGTAGTGGGTCAGTTTGTCCGAGAGCAACCCTTTTGTCATTCTTGTCATTCCGAAGCCAGGTTCATCGGCGAGGAATCTGCTTCCTGCCAGCCTAGTTCAACAGCAGATTCCTCGCGCGGCCAAGCCGCGCTTCGGAATGACAAGTCCCTTAGAGATTTGAAACTGCACCACTGCCTTTTGCCGAAGCAAGGCTGGTTCCTGCTGGGTGCTATTTCGGTAGGGACTTCGAGAAAAGCCACGGAAATAACTTTGGTTCGTCGTAGGCCCTGTCCCAGCAGGGATGTCCGATGCCTGGATACTCGGTGTAGTGAACTTCGGCGCCGATCTGCTTCATGGCCTCGGTCATCCGTCGAGATTCGGTGACCGGGACAATGTCGTCGTTGGCGCCATGAAAGATCCAGACCGGAGTTTTGCCGACTCTCTCGGCTGCTGCCAGGTAGCTTTTGGGTGAGTCCGGTGGCGTCACTTTTGCCAGATCAGGGACGGCAGTCAGCGCATGGCCTGGAGGGCGAATACCGCCGCAAATCACTATCATGGCCGCGAATTTCCCCGGATATTTCTGGGCTAGATGCCACGCGCCAAATCCTCCCATCGATAGCCCGGTAAGATAGGTCCGCTGAGAGTCCCCGTGGAATTCCTTCGTCGCTTGTGCCAGGGCGCCCATGGCTAAGTCGTCCATGGGCGCAAGCGTCCACCAAAGATGTTTTGGCACATTGCGGCATGACCACGATTGCCTCGATCGCGCTACGGTTGGACCGGATGGCCGTGGCGATGCCAACGTCGGTTTCCAGCAAGCCGTCGTCCCCGCGCTCGCCGGCGCCATGAAGGGCAAGAATCACCGGCCATTTTTGATGGGGCGTCCAGTCCTCCGGAACGAAAACCTGATATTTGAAATTAACGGTTTGGATGGTAATGGTGCGGTCGATGAAACCGGTCTCGTATTTTCTGGCGTAAGCAGAGGATGGGAACAGCAGGCAGAGAAACACAAAATGTTCTCAACGTCTTTGAAAAAACGGCCAACGAACTCTCCCGAGGCTAGACTTTAACACGTAATTTTTCGTAAAGCCGCCTGCTTTTCGTCTTTGAGTGTCGAATTCGAGGGACGGTTGGCCCGCAGATGGCGTCTAAGCTGATGTGAGCGCAGGACGCCGGCTGGAACTCGATGCGATGCGGGGAGTGATGCTTGTCTGGATCGCTTTGACGCATCTGCCCACGGCCGCGAGTTCGTGGGTAAATCAGCCTTTTGGTTTTGTGGGCGCCGCCGAGGGCTTCATTTTTCTCTCGGCACTGTTCACCGGACGAATCTACTTCCGTATCGCGGAACACGACGGCTACGGCGCGATGACGCGAAAGTTGTGGGTCCGCACCGCTACGCTTGTACGGTTACCACGCACTCTTGCTGGCTTTTGCGTTCCTGGTGGCAGTGCCCATTGCCTCCCACGGCGATCGGCCAGGACTTCACAATCTGCTGGATTTTTATTTCATCGCTGGGGCGAAGCAAGCGGTTACGGAAGCCGCCCTGCTCATTTATCGGCCACCTTTACTCGATATCCTGCCCATGTACATCATTTTTCTGATGTTCACATCGATGGCCATTCCGCTGGCGCGGAAAATCGGATGGAAACCGATCCTGTGGACATCTTTCGCTTTCTGGGTACTGGCCCAGTTCGGCTTTCGCGCGCCGAACACACCTTCATGATGCGATACATTCCTACTCGAATTCCGATAAACGAGATGGGTTCGTTCGACCTCTGGGCCTGGCAATTTCTCTGGTTTGTTGGGGTATGGTTAGGCGTGCGTTGGGCCCAGGACAACCTGTCGATTGAAACATGGGCCAGACGCGCCGCTATTCCGGCCGTGGTGATCGCTGTCTTTTGTTTCATCATGCGGCGAAAACTCGTACACGGTTTGGAACTGGGAGCATTCGAGTTTCTCTTCGACAAGTGGCACCTTGGACCCATGAGGATGCTCGATTTTGCGGCCGTGGCAGCGTTGCTGATCCTTTCGCAACCGGTCACGAAAGCTGCAGCGATAAGACCTCTCGTTCTGTTGGGACAATCTTCGCTGCAGGTCTTTTGCGTCCATCTTCTGTTTTGCTTCGCCGGTCTCACGCTGATGGGCAATGAGTCGATGCTGAACGGATGGCGACAATTCGCACTTCTTGAGCGTGACGTTTACGGCGATGTTAATCACAGCGAAGATTTTCTCCAAGAGCGAGGCCAAGAACGAACGGCAACGACCAACACAAATACCTTCCGCACCAGACTTCGCTCCTGCCAGGAAATCCGCGTAGATCATCTCAGGCAGTAATCCCGGGACACAGTCGATTCTGCCCCTTCCAGCATGTCAGGGCCGCTCCGCGCCCATAGTGTCCTTCGAAAGTCTGGCTAACGCGATGCGCGCTTCTTCCGATCCCGATCCGTTCAATTCGGCAGACTGTCGCAGGTAGCGTTCGGCAGACGCATGATCGCCAGTCGCCAGCGCAATTTCTCCGGCGTGACGGAACAACTGAGCGTCTCGGATTCCAACTGCCAGAGCGGCCGTGATCTGACTCGAGGGCCTCCTGGTTTCGGTTATTCAGATGTAGCGCCCAGGCGTAACAATCTGTAGTGAACACATCGTGCCGCCGGGCATACTCGCGCTGCGCCACTTCCAGCGCCTTGGCGGGCTGGTTCGCGTAGTCGGCATAGTAGAAGATCAATTCGTGATTGGAATTGTCTGCCCGATTCGTTTCCAGCAGCGATTTCTGTTCAAATTCAGCGAAGGCTTTCTGCGCTTCTTCCTTGCGTCCAGCCCACTGCAGCGCACGCGCCAGGTCGAAGAGATTTTCGGCGTGCGGGGCCGCCTGATAGCGCTGCGTCAGCAACTCAACGGCGTCGTCGTAGCGCTTCTGCTGGATCCTCACTTTTGCCAGATTTCCCAGCGCATAGTGGTAGCCGGGAAACATAGCGAGCGCCTGTTGTGAAAGCTTTTCTGCCTCGTCAATCTTGCCGATTGACAGATCCAGGTGGGCCATCTGAGTGACGATCCAGGCTGCGTCCTCAACCTCGCTGGGCGGTGTCGACTGGTAAGCCATGTTCATCAAATCCATCGAACCGTCGACGTCGCCGAAAAGCTCCCTGAGGTAGGCTGCGCGAGTCAGGCCCGGCATGTTTCCAGGTTTGAGATCAAGCATCCACTGGGCCGCGGCTTCCGCGTCCTTGTAATTTCCCAGCTCAACGTTGGCGTCGGTCAGAAAGCCGTAAAGCATGACGTCATCTGGCAGTTTCCGGTTGAGTTCCTTGGCAGCCTCCAATGCAGCTGCGAACTCGTGTTTTCCCAGCAGCAGCCAGACTTGAATCCTTCTGACCATCGAAATTGCCCGGGGAGATGGCAAAGGACTTCTGTAGCGCCTCTTCTCCCTCTTTATAGAAAGCAACATTGGAGGTTTCGCGCGCACGCCGAGAGAGTGCCAAAGCAAGTGAGTTATAGGCCTCGAAGTCATTGGGGTTTTTCTCGATTAACTTCCTGGCCTGCGCCATGCTCCGCTCAGCCGGAGAGAGTTTTTGGCCGGCGGTTGAGCTGGGTGTCTGCGCTAATGCCGCGGCCATCGCTATAATCAGAAATAGAAGACCTGCAATTCGCTTCATAATATTCCTCGCATATTCTGAAAAGTTCGTGGCTGCGAGTTACCCCGCAGCCACAAAGCAGATTTACTTGACCGGGCAAACACCAGTAGGTTGACCAGTACAACCCATTTGGCCGGGACCGGTGTGGTGACTGTCGCGACCGCTGTGAGCAGGCATGACATACGGGAAGGTAGTGCCGTAACCGTCTTCGTTGGTATTCACACCATCGCCGATCGCTGTGCCGAACTTTTTCGGATCTGCCAGAATGCCAGCGACGGCACGAGAGGCGATATCAACGACGTCGTCAATGGGGCGCCGGCCTTGCGGGAAGCCGGCTAAGTCTCCCGCCACGAAGCCCAGACGTTTCTGGCTCCCGACCGGAGTGGGAGGAATACCCGTATTCAGTCGCAGCAGATCAGCAATCGGTCCGGTGTCTTTCGGGCCGCAGCCTGGACAAATCGGGGCCATATATTGGACCAGAGGGAGCAGGTCAGTGCGCGGCGCTGGTGCAACAGGAATGCCCAGTGAGCCGAACAGGTGAGCGAGAAGCGGATCGAGGAAGAAGCTGGCAAACTGCTTGTCGTTTGCTGGCTCGTCCACGCTGAAACGGTCTTTGAATCCGGTGCCGATAATCAGTTCATTGATCAGCGGATTGCCTTCGCGGTTGACCTGCCTCCACTCGCCGCCTTCGCCATCGATTGCCCCGGTGAGACGACGGACCGTGATGCGCCGACGCGAGGTCGCTCCATATGTGCCAATGACCGCATTCTTGTCATTCGCGGCATGAAGTTTTCCATCTACTGTCAGCATAGTGATGGGCACTTCCAGCACAATGGAGTTGACGTTGAAGCCGGCCACTGCGTCGGGAGCATAGTTGTGGGTATCATCTGCATCCTCTGCGGCCGGCAGCACCCCTCCAACTCCCATGCGGAAGTTCAGCGAGTCAAAGGCGGCACCCAGGTCGATGTAGAAAGGATCGTCGACCGTCCCCGCGAACACACGCACGCCGTCGTCCAGGTCGTAAATTCCCTGTTTGAACAAGTCGTTGTAGTTCGGCATGGTGAGAGGGCCCACGTTGGAAGGCACTGCATAGAGAGTTTGTCCATTCGGTCAGATCGGTGGAGTGGCCGTCCTTCACCATTGTGACTTTGTAGGTTTGACGGAGGCTTAGTCCTGCGGCGCCCGCGCCCGACAATGAAGTGATAGGCGGGATTCCGGCGATACCACCTACATAACCGGTAAAGACGCCCGGCTGCCGGATTTCCGTCTTGAAACGAAATTGGAAGGTGATGTCCTCATGCCCACCACGATCGTTATCGACCTTCATTTCGTAAAGCACGTTGGGATCAAAGGGAAAGTAGTTGGGCCCATTCGACGGTTCAAGAAAACCGTCGACGTTGAGAATCATGGTGACTTTATCTGGATGGTCATAGCTGACGAACGCGTACCAATCGGTCACGTCCGCGCTATGGTCCAGTGCAGAGATGGGAGCTTCGCGGTGGCTGGATGCAATCAAATTGGTTGGCACCAGCACGCACATCGCTGCAACAAAGGCGAGGAGTCGCTTCAGTTGCTGCATAAAAATTTTCCTCTTGTGATTCGTTTGATTTGACGTGGTGACCGGCACTGCTCGCCCCAGAAGATTGCGATGGGCGCCGTCAAAGGATGTACGTCACCGGCATAAGCTTTGGATGTTTCGGTTTTTTCCGCTATTCGGAGATTGTGAAAGGCAGGCCGCCAAGTTGCCCTCAATTTAGCGGCCGCGAGCGGAAGAAGGGCCCTAGCGACGGCGGAAATGATAGGTAAAAGATGCGCTCACATAGGACTTCAGCGGAAACCCGGTGATGCGCTCGAAAGGCGCGCCTTCTCCGGGAAGGGCCAGCGTCTCCAAGGTTTGGCCCCCGTATCCGCTGACGATGAACGCATTGACTCCGATGTCGAAGCCTCTCGATTGGAAGGGCCGGATGATGGCGCCGTGAAATTCGCGGACTGGTACTGCAGTGAAGCCATCGCCCAGAGGTTTCCGCCCGACCTCTTCATACTCACCGCGGGCCATCAGGTGAAATGGAAGTTTGTCCACGGTTGCGAGAACGTCCCAAATCTGCCGTGGCGCTTCTGGCGTAGGCAGGCCGGTGAGCCGATCGCGTGCGTCCGCCTTCGAGAACAGACCCTGCACGAAACCGTGTGGAAAATTGTGCCGGACTAGAAACGTCAGCGATTTTACGATTCCGGGGCCTTCGTCCTCCTGCAACCCCGTATCGTTGGAAATGCGGCCCAGTTGCTGTGCCGTGGTGACGTGAGACAGGCTGAGACGAACCTCAGTTTTCGCCACGGTTTTGCTGGCTACCAACTGATAGGCACGCGCCTTGGCAACGATGGTGCCGCCCCGAATTGCTGAGGTGCCGATGCGCGGGTCGTTCGTGTGAAAGGCCTGTCCGTAGCTTAGTGAAACCAAAGGCAAGAACGAAGCCGACTGCGGCGGCAGAAAGGTCAACGTTCCCTTAGGCGAACTGACTGTTGCAGCTCGGTTGAAGGAGAAGCTGGGCCGGAGTAAATCCTGATTGTCCATGGTGACCTGATCCAGGCGGTAGCCCGCGTTGTAGTGCAGGACATGGAGACAGAGTGCCATCCAACGCGGCGAACGGGCTGTAGAAATTGATCGTAAGGTTATTCGACGTGTCCGGTATGAACGCACCCGCGGCGTCGGCCTTGTCCAGATTCAGCGCCCGCGGCGCTTCCCGCCGGAGATCAACGCCGGCCAGGAGTGACACGGCCTTGCTGAAACGGTCCGTATAAAGGACGTTCTCGGAGTTTGCATTCCGATGTTCACTCTGCCGAATGAGTCCGTCACCGAAGTTTGGCCGCACGTCGAGGGTGTAATAGCGGTAGAAGCCAGAAAACTGAAATTGACGGTGATCGGTCAAATGCCACACATCATTGAAAATGATGGCACCGTTGGAGGTCTCTTCGTGCTGGCGGGCGTCAATCGTGTCGTTGGGGACTGGCGTGTCAATCGGTATCAGCCCCGGCTGGAAGGAGGTACCGTAATAACCGATGCCGTACACCGTCAGTTCATGTTTGCCGAAGTCGAACACCTTCGAAATGTTGCCCTTGTATTGCTTGCGATGCTCCAGGCGATCGAGGTAGCCGTTGCCGAACGAGATTTCGGCGCCCATCCACATCCGGTTCGACGGATTATCTGGGCTCCAACCGGTAACCAGATTGAGGTCACGATAATCGCCGGTCAGGCGGACGATCGGCTCAATGCGCTCGCGCATCCCAAAGGTGATCGAGGAGTTCACCGAATTGTTTCCTTCGCGGACATTAAAGGCTGCGCCGTCGGTCTGCACACTCTCAATCGCGACAGGAATGATCACATTCGGATCGGCATAACCGTTGCCGTGCGCATTGGCAGGCAAGTTATTGGGGAAAAGATATCCGCCGACCTGGAAAAACATCGCGATCGGCTCGCCGTGATCTCCCGCTACCCCGGGAGCGAAATACTGTGGGGGTTTCACACCGCCGGCAGGAGACTCGACCGGCATGCCAGGAATTGAGACCGGCATGCCAGGCCTCCCTGGGTTTGCGTCTAACGTTTCATCGCGAATCATGACCCGCTGCGCCGGATCCGGTTCAAATATACCCACATCAGAGACCGCCCCAGTGACGGTAACGGATTCATTCGACGCTGCCAGATTGGAGAAATGCAGACTCTCAGCCTGCCGACCCTCTACTTGCAACACCAGCGTCCGAGTTAGAAGCGCAAAACCGGGAGACTCCGCGGTCAAGCGATACTCCCCGCCATCCAGGCCAGTAAAGGAGAATCGCCCTTGTGCGTCGGTCTTCGTCTCGCGCCGTGTGGAGTCGGCACGCCGCAAGAGACCTATGGTTGCCTGCGGGACGAACTGGTCCTGTGGATCAGTCAATGTGCCCGTGAGGTCTGTTGCAGTTGCCGTCGGGGCACCGAAACAACAAACCCAAAGCAGCAAAGCGGAGCAAAGCCACGGCGCAGATAGAAATCCAATTCTGAGACTGGGTCGCATATCTTCCCGTCCCGGGAGGCGAGCCTCCGGGCTGCCTGTGAACTTGCCAGGCACTAAACTTCAGGTTGTCCCGGGCATCCGTACATACAGAATACGTGCCGCAGAGAGAAACGGATTTCGTTCATACGCAGCCGCCCCTAACGGCTCTCAGGTGGGGACGCTTGATAGGGAGACAGATACGATTCATCTGGCCGCCAACAATTCTTTAGGAAATGGGAGCACGAGACCAACAAAAGCGCCACGTGTTCAACGGTCAGCCAGGATTACCAGCCCATTTGTCGCATCCGCTCGAGAATAATCGCGCTGTAACTATTCATGCGCTCGGGCCGTCGCTTTAGAGGGGCCGGCAGAATGGCAGCGAGGCGTGCCGCCTGTTGCCGGCCTACAGTCCGGGCTGCGGTTTCGTCGTAGTAACGGCAGGCGGATTCTGCACCATAAATACCAGGGCCCCACTCAACGACGTTGAGGTATATCTCCAGAATGCGCCGTTTGCCGAGGGCGAATTCTGCCACAGGGACCAGTGTGGCCTCTGCGCCCTTGCGGACGATAGAGCGCCCCGTTCCGAAGAACAGGTTTTTAACAAGTTGTTGTGTGATGGTGGACGCTCCGCGAGTGCGATCGCCTTCCAGATCGTCTGCGGCAGCGATTTGAATCTCGTGCCAATCAAATCCATGATGCTGGTAGAAGTGCGCGTCCTCTGCGGCGATCACAGCGTGCTGGAGATCAGGCGAGATTTGGCTGAGCGGAATGAACGTGTAGCGTTCACGATAAGGTGTGTGGCGGATCCAGGCCTGAAAGCGGCGCTGGATGTGCACCGCGGTCGTCGGGGGATCGATCCACCGGGCGGCCACGAGGGTCAGCGCGGCCACCAACCAGAGAAGCACGACGCCGATGACAAACCACCTGATAGAAGATCGGAGGAGGCCCGTCCGAAGCGTGGTCTTGGCGTGTGTGTCCGGCGGTACAGTCACATTTCAGAATAATAGCCTGGCCTGGATTGGCGCTATGAAAGCCCCCTTACTTTGGTGTTCGATGTGGAACGTTTTTATGCCCTTTCAGCCTCCATTCACCGGTCGGAACCTCTTACAATAAGGACATGTTTCGTTCGTTTCGTTGGTTGCACTTGTCTATCCTTCTTCTGTCCTTTTTTCTGTTTGGGAGTTTGCTCTGGGCTGATACTGCCGGGTTTGACCTGGCCGGACCCAGAATTGAAGTGAGGGTGACTCGCGCGGGCAAGACTTTGCCCATATCCAGGGTCCCCAATCTGCAAGCGGGCGATCGACTTTGGATTCATCCCGACATGCCGGATGCTGAGTCGGTGCGTTTTCTTATGATTTCGGTATTCCTGCGAGGCTCGACCAATCCTCCGCCAGAGTCCTGGTTCAGAAAAGTGGAAACCTGGAACAAGCATGTTCGCGAGGAAGGGATCGTGATTACCGTTCCCGAGGGCGCACAGCAGGCGCTGATTTTTTTGGCTCCTCAAACCGGCGGTGATTTCGGCGCATTGCGCGCTGCGGTACAAGGGAAGCCGGGAGCATTCGTCCGCGCTTCACAAGATCTGAACCAAGCCAGCCTCGACCGTTCACGACTGGACAAATATTTGAATGCAGTCAGAGAAATGACCAGTAGCGACTCCACTGCGCTGCATGATCGCTCGGTGCTCCTGGCCCGCAGCCTCAATATCAAGCTGGACAATGACTGCTTCAACAAGCCGCGGCAGCAGCAGGAGTCCTGCCTGACGCAAAACACCGATCAACTGGTACTCGACGATGGGCATAGCCAGTCGATGGTGGCAGCACTCACCTCCGGCAGCGGATCGGATCTAGTCGGGCAGCTTAGCACTACCCGCCTGGCAGGTGGCGGGACTTACAGCCCGTACGTCGGTGCGGTTGTGGATCTGGCGAAAATGATGGAAAGCTTTCGTAGTCCGGAATATCGCTACATTCCGGCGCTGGCGCTACCTCATCTTGATGAATTGAATTTAAAGCTTAATAATCCGCCCTCGTTTCGTAAACCGATGTCCGTTATGGTTCTGAGCCTGCCGGCGGTGGAGGCGGCCCAACTGCCCCCGCTTCGATCCGTGGATTCGAATCGTACCCTCTGTGTGGAAAAACCTTCGCTGCTGCTCGCGGCTGAAGGCGCCCCGGTGGTTTTCTCGACTGACTACGCGCACGATCTGACTTTGCATATTCCTGATAAGTCGGGCCACGCCATCGATCTGCCCGCGAGTGCCGACGCCACGCGTGGCGGTTTTACCATCGACACGCATGCGATCGCGTCCGACAAGCTGGAGCATGAGGTGACAGGAACGATTCGTGGCAACTGGGGTTTCGACTCTTTTGAGGGCCCGGTATTTCGTTTGCAGAATGCACACCCAGGAAACTGGGCCGTCGCCTCGGTTGACGAAAGCGCTCTGATCGTAGGCCGTGAAAACACGATTCATTTCAAATCTGATGCGGCCGCCTGCGTGGAGAACGTTACGTTGAAAAATGAGCAAGGCAAGCTGATTGAGGCGACTTGGAGCTCGCCAGCTGGGAATGAGCTCGCAGTGAAGGTGCCGCTGAAAGAAGAAAGCCCGGGACGAATCACGATGCTAGTGAAGCAGTATAGCGCCGGCAAGGCAGACGAGGTTGAACTGCACAGTTATGCCGAAGCTGCACATCTGGACAAGTTCGCAATCAATGCCGGCGACTCTGAAGCCACGTTGATCGGAACGCGATTGGATCAGGTGGCGGCGGTCGAGTTAAATGGCGTCCGCTTTGCTCCAGCAGGGTTCGCTCGCGTGGACACCAAGGACAAACTTCGATTGTCCACGACCGCCGGGGACATTTCCATTCTGCATGCGGGTGACAAAGTTACGGCGCGCACCTCACTCAAAGACGGTCGCGTTTTGAACCTTGAGACAACCGTCGATTTACCTCGTCCGAAAGTGATGCTGCTCAACAAGAGCATACAGCCGGGGCCTTCGCCGTCTGCGATTCGGCTCGGCGATCAGGATGAATTACCCCAGGAAGGGAAGCTTTCATTTTTCTTGAAAACCGAAGTCCCCGATAGATTTTCGCGCACTCAGAAGATCGAGGTGGCGACGACGGACGGGTCTTACAACACTTCTCTGAGCCTGGACGATGGCGGCCTTCTGGCGCAGGATGCTCATACGGTGATGGCGACGCTCGATCCGCTCAAGAGTTTTGGACCTTCCGCTTTCGGCCCGCTCCGGTTTCGCGCCGTGGATGGCGATGTGAAGGGCGATTGGCAGCCACTGGTAACCTTGGTGCGGTTGCCGGCGCTGAAGGAAGTTCGTTGTCCCGATAGTCCTGACAAGCAATGCACTCTCACCGGGACCAATCTTTTCCTGATCAGTTCGGTTGGATCGGACCCGGAGTTCAAGCACTCGGTCCCGGTCCCCGAAGGGTTTGCTGATTCCACATTGAGCGTGCCGCGTCCAGACAACTCATTGCTTTACATTAAACTCCGAGACAATTCATCTTCCGTCAATCCTGCGGCTTTACCCATACTGCCGGAAGCGCAGTAGCTCGGGGCCCAGCCGGCGCACTGCGCGTGGCATGAACTAAAAACAACTCATTCAATATTTGTATGCCGGCGATCTTTGGCTATCCCCTAAAATTTACTTGACATATTCTTATATAGGAATATATTTAAGGAATGGCGAGAGCGGCAACCACGGCGGACGTATTCAACGCAATCGCCGAGCCCCGACGGCGCCAGGTGATTGCTGTGCTGGCGGATGGCAGGGAGTACGCGGTGGGGGAAGTAGTGGCTGCGAATGCGAATGCCGCAGCCTGCTGTTTCGAAGCACCTGGGGGTGCTGCGCAAGGTCGGAGTGGTGTCGGTGATCAAGCGCGGACAGCACCGGATGTACCGATTGAATGCGTCCAAGCTCAAGCCGGTGCATGACTGGGTGAAGACCTTCGAGCGGTACTGGACGCATCAAATCGGCCAGATCAAGGAACGGGCGGAGCGCAAGGCGCTGGAGCGGATGATTTCAAGCGACATCATAAAGAAAAAGGAGGACTAATGGCAACGAATATTCAGGAACAGGCGACGCAGGCGGTTCAGACGTTCGAGATCGTGAAGCAGGAAGACATTGCGGCGCCAATCGGAATCGTGTTCGAGACGATTCTGGAGCAGATGGGACCTTTGAACTCGACGCCGGAGAAGCCGATGCCAATGAAGCTGGAAGCGTGGCCGGGCGGACGCTGGTTTCGCGATCTGGGAAACAACACGGGACATTTCTGGGGCGTGGTGCAGGCGATCAAGCCGCCGTCGCTGCTGGAGATATGCGGGCCGCTGTTTATGTCCACGCCGGCGGTGTCAAATCTCCAGTACCGGCTGACAGAAGAGAACGGAGTGACGCGACTCCGGTTTGTGCATCGGGCGATGGGGTGGATCGGCGAATCGGACCGCGGAGTGGATGCCGGCTGGACCGACCTGATGACCCGGATTCGCACGGCGGCGTCAAAGCGTGGCAGCAAACAAGCATTGAACGAAAAGGAGAACCTATGTGTCCTGCGTGTATTGCAACCGCGGCCTGGATCGCCGCAGGCACCGTCTCGACGGGCGGCATTTCCGCGTTGGTCGTGAGCAGCTTTCGCGGAAAGAAGCTTCGCGGCGAGAAACGAGAACCTAACAACTAATAAGAGGAACCTCGAGAAAGGAGAGAGACATGGACAACAAGAAGGAAACGAAGATGAATATTAAAACACCCCCGATCGTGTCGCTGCAGGAGTGGGAGGCAGCGCGTCAGAAACTGCTGGTGAAGGAGAAAGAGTTGACCCGCGCCCGTGACGCGATGGCCGCCGAGCGCCGGCGGATGCCGTGGACGGCCGTGGAGAAGAAGTACGAGTTCGAAGGCCCGCAAGGGCAAGGTGAGCCTGCTCGACTTGTTCGAAGGCCGCCCTCAACTGGTCCTCTACCGTGCCTTCTTCGAGCCCGGCGTGTTTGGATGGCCTGAGCATGCGTGCCGCGGCTGCTCGCTGGGGGCCGACCAGGTTTCCCATCTCGCCCATCTGAATGCGCGCGACACCACTCTGGCGTACGCCTCGCGCGCGCCGCAGAAGGACATCGCTCGGCTGAAAGCTCGGATGGAATGGGACATGCCGTGGTACACCATCACCGACAGCTTCGACAAAGACTTTGGCGTCGACGAGTGGCACGGCCACAACGTTTTCTTCCGCGATGGCGACAAAGTGTTTCGCACCTACTTCATCAACAACCGCGGCGACGAAGCCATGGGCAGCCTGTGGAGCTACCTCGACCTCACTCCGCTCGGCCGTCAGGAGACGTGGGAAGACTCGCCCGAGGGTTACCCGCAGAGCGCGCCGTATAAATGGTGGAACTGGCACGACAACTACGGCGCCGAGGCCTCGCCTGACCCGAAGTGGGTCAAGATTTCCGACGTTGGAGAAGCCGCCTTCCGAAAGCGCAGCGCAGAGGAGAAAGCGAGCTAAGGAAGAAAGAAGGACGACCGATTCGCCTCACCGAGCAGTTCGATAAAGCGCGTAATCGCTTATCTCGGAGGGTAGTGTTGCAACTGGTTTACGTCGAATGGATGAGGTTGGCAACTGGCGTCGCCGATGTCACCACTCCCCTCCGGTCGCGTTGGTTACGGTGTCCGCTAAAGACCGATTCGAGAGACGGTAAGCGGCGAGACAAAGTCAAAAACCTCGTCCGTGATTAGCCTCGGTCTTCTGTCTTTCGCCATTTGGGATTTCATGCGGGTCCTCGGTAAGTAGAGGAATAACGAGTTTGAGCGAATCGATTTCTCTCTGCAGGCGGAAAAGCTCGTTTTCTTTTTGGTGTAGCAGGTAAACATTCCGCGCCGTGGTTAGAAGACGGGCATACTCCATGATCTCAGTGGCGGCTTTGGTGAACTTGTTCACCGCTTCGGTGTATGTCGCCATGAGCAGCGGAGGGTCCGGCCCGACCTCTTTTTTCAGGCCAGTTTTGACCAGCCGGAGCGGATTTTTAAAAATGGGCGCGATCTGATTTCGCAGGGAAACGAACAGCGGCATGGCCAGGAATACCATGGAGTCAGCATATCGGGGGCAAGGTCGAGTAATGGACGCAGTACATTGTGGTCCCCAGAACTCACAACTAATGCGAGTCGGACGTCTCCGATGATGCGAGCACTGCTCCAGATCTTCACGAAGCAAATTTTACGAGGAGGCTTTATCCAGCTGCGGTGCTCTCGCCGTCGGTCCTTATCGGCTCAACTTTTTTCTTATCGTGAGAGGGCTCAGCCAAATGGACGCTAACCACCTGCTCCATCTGCGTCATAAGCGATCGCAAGGCCTTGTCACCGGTCTCCAGGCTGCTGCGAAGCGCTGTGCTGGCCGTCATCGCCGCCAGGTAAGCATCCCTAGCCTCACTTAAAAGGTGCACGTGGTCCATGAAGGCCGTGGCCGCCTTGGTAAATTTATTCATCGCATCGGTATAAGTCGCCATCGATGGAGATGGTTGGGTGCTCGACGGAATATCCTTCTTCCACATTGCTGGCTCTGTACTCACGTTGAGATCCTTCTTCCACATAGTTCGCTCGGTAATGTTATCCGTTCTTTTAGGTTCGGGTTGAGTCACTTGGCCCAAATTATTTCCTGTTCTCCGGAAACCGGGTGAGGAGCAATGGAGTCCGCCATGAAAATGGCGTTAGAGACACGTCAGCCCGATTCATTTTTGGGGGAGGGCGGAAGTCTAACACAAGTAAGCTAGTCGTGAATCCGCTCTCGCTGTTGAAAACTATTCAGCTCGCCACTTCCAGAATGCGGGCTGCAATCAGCCACCCTGGACCGCTCAACTTGCGATTCGAGCGACCGCCAACTCCAAACACTTGGGGCATCGACACTTGTATTTCGTATTCTCGGCATGCGCCGTATGGCCGCACTTGTCACAGATGTACCTGCCATCAAGGTGCGCGACCATCGGACGAAAGGCAAAGCCTGAAACACAATAAGGGCACCGAACAACCTCTCGCATTTCTGGCTGCTGAGGTGCGTTCGGTCGGAGATTTTTTGAACGCTTTGCGGCTGCACTCGAGTTTCTTGATTTCGCTCTCACGCTGCTGTCCCGCGTTATGCAACTTTTGGTCTTTTTGGTTCCCCAGTTTGATAAGCGGCGTCTGGGTCGTGGCGCTTGAGCAGTTGCTCGATTCGCTGGATGGTACGCTGCAGCTGGTGGATTAAATCTTCGTCGCGAACAGTCAGCAACTCGGCAAGGAGCAGGCGAATCTGCACCCGGATCTCAGCGTATTTCTCGCCCCGAGTCTGCATTTCCAGCAGATATTTTCTGTAGACCACGTACCCGACAGCGACGCTGGCGCCCATGAATAGCGCACGGAAACCTTGCAGCAGCCAATGGGGAGCGTTGGGGACGTGCGTCACCAGGATATCCACATCCAGGCATACGAACCAGGCGCATGCTCCCCAGAGCGCGGCTGCGGCTAGAACCTTGTGTCTTTTTGCCACGGTTATGGGGCCCTACTTTCTCAGATTATTTGCGGTCAAACCGTCTAGCCTGCTGATGATGCAAGAGTTTCATACTTTCAGCGTTGGAATAAGCAATCTAATCCTCATGGGGCTGTGGAAAAAGTGTGGATTCCGGAGTTTCTATTCAAGGACAGGGAGGGCTGTATGATCGCTCGAATATGGCACGGGATGGTTCCCGTCTCGAAAGCTGAAGAGTACCTGGATCTCATGCGTAGGGTTGCGCTGTCCGAGTATGAGGCGACGCCCGGAAATCGAGGGGCGTGGTGTTTGTACCGTACCGAAGCAGAGGTAACGCACTTCGAGATGCTGACGTTCTGGGACGATATCGACGCAATTAAGCGTTTCGCCGGGGACGACTTCAACAAAGCCAAGTATTACGACTTCGATTCCGACTACCTGATCGAAAAGGAAGCTGGCGTCCGGCACTACGAGATCTCTTCGCTGCAGAAATGATCGACTGAGTGCTACTTAATAGTAACTGAAGTAACTGCGTTGCTCCCAGGTGTGAACTGGACGGGGCAACCCCGCGTTCTGCGCCCGGGCGGAGGAAGAAAGTGCCGTACTGAAGTTCGAAATTAAAGATGCCGATAAAAGAGCCCGGTAAACTATGGGCACTCAGGCATCAGCGGCTCCTTCCGAAGAATCCGTTCCCTGCGTGGCCCGAAAACCGATTCTGAGCGCTGATGAGCAGGTCTTCGGTTACGAACTGTCATTTCAACCGAACTCGGAGAACCAGAACGCTTCCGAAAATGCCCAACGTGAGACTTGCGCCATTGTTGATACGTTGAATGTAATTGGCCTTGGCGTGTTGTGCGATGAGCGTCGCGCGTTCATCGACTGTTCCTACGACATGCTGTTGATGGAATATTTCGAGTTGTTGCCGTCAGGGGTCGTGCTTGAGATCCAGAAATCTGTCCCAGCCGATGCCGAGGTTGTCGGTGTGTGCGAACGGCTGCAGGAGGCAGGGTACCTGATGGCCCTTGACGATTTTGAGCCGGGTGACGCCAGAGAACCGCTCGTTCCATTCGCAGACTTCATCAAGGTAGACATCAGAAAAACTGCGCCGGAAGAGGTCGCGATCCTGATCGGCCGGCACGGTCGTAAATCTTCCCAGTTGTTGGCCCTGAGCGTTGATAGCCGGCAGGACTTTGCCACGGCCAAGGACCAAGGGTTCACGCAATTTCAGGGATATTTTTTTCGTGAGACCCGGCACTTGCGTGCTCGCAACATTCCCGCGAACCAAGTCACCTACCTGCGGCTGCTGCAGGCTATTTCCAGTCCGGAACTGAACCTGGGAGAGATTGAAGACCTTATTAAGCACGAACCTTCGTTGTGTTACCGGTTGCTGCGATATTTGAACTCTCCCTTGCTGGAAACTCACTCGCCGGTTTTATCGATTCGGCATGCGTTCAATCTGCTGGGAGAGCGGGAACTGGTCCGGTGGATACGAATGGCATGCACCCTGGCGATGGGTCACGGAAAGTCTTCCGATCTGGCTCTTTCAGCGCTGGTGCGGGCGCGCTTCTGCGAACTGATCGCGCAGAAGATAAAACATTGTGAGTCCGATCTTTTTCTGATGGGCATGCTCTCCTTGATGGACGCAATGCTGGAAGTGCCAATCGGGGTCGTGATCGAACGGCTGCCTCTCGATCGTGATGTTAAAGCACAGCTCCTTTGCGGAAAGAGCGGTAATCGGACACCGCTTTCTCCGATTTATGACCTGATGCTGGCTCGGGAATCCGGCGACTGGGAGAGTGTCACCAAGCTGGGTAAACAGCTCAACCTGTCGCTCGTGCACGTGGCCGCTTCCTATAACGATGCCATGCGTTGGGCCCACCAACTGAATGGCTCGACTCGCGCCTAGCCTGCCACATCTTCATTAGGGCGAGAAGTGCATATGGACCCTCACGACGACTGTGGTGGTCCGCGCGAGATCCTTCGGGACTAAAGTCCCTCAGGATGACGCCTGTGGATGTGGATTCTTCCGAACTGATTCGCGGTCAGAAGCTGAATGTTGCCTGCAAGTCGAGGCGGCGGTTGGCGGCGCCGGTGGAGAAAGGTCCTCCCTGAAGCGCGTTGGG
The DNA here is from genome assembly GCA_963812835.1 of Terriglobia bacterium. Taxonomy (GTDB): domain Bacteria; phylum Acidobacteriota; class Terriglobia; order Terriglobales; family Acidobacteriaceae; genus JAIQFF01. The sequence goes on along the minus strand of CAWEWN010000001.1, from coordinate 489,899 downwards.
AGTGTTGAAAAATGGCGAGCCGAGGATGCCGCTGGGAGTTGCCAGGTTTACGTTGTTCAACACATTGCGCACGGAAACGCCGAGAATGAGGTTATAACGCCGGTCTGAATTGGCGGACATTCCGGTTGGACCGCCACCAAACAACGGGCCGCGAGGGCCTCCGCCTCCACCGCGGTAGCCGCCACCACCGCCGGGGCCTCCCGGACCGCCGAGACCTTGGCCGGTCGCAGCCCCTTTTGTTTTGCGGCCGAACCCGAAGGTCTTGGTCAGCCGCAGGTTCAGCACAAAATGATTGGTGCTCGTGCCGTAGTTGATGGGAAGAATTCTTTGCGTGGTCGCGGCCAAATCCGGCCGGGCGTCGAAGGTCCCCAACGAAGTGCAGTAAACGTTCGCGTCAGTCGGACTGATCGTGGTGGTTGGGCATGTCGCGGTGGATATAAATCCCGGTCGGTCGTTGAACACGGAATCACCGTTCAAATCATTCGGCGACGTAATGTTGAAGGGTGATCCGGAGCTCGCGATCATGAATGGGCTGAGGCGAAACGCATAAGGCATGGCAATGGTGCCGCCAAAAAAAAGGCGGTGGCGCGTGTCGAATGAGGCCCGGCCGTAGTCCTGACTAATGTTGTAGGAATTTGAGGGAAAGCTCGAGACCCCGGAAGTATCGCTGTTGGCGTAGTTCAGGGTGTAGAAGCCAAAGAGCTGGATTTTGGTTCCAAGCCGCATGTTGGTGTTGACGATCAACTGGTTCTGTTTGAAATTTCCCTCGGAGACGTAGCGGTAAATATTTCCTTGGTCCGGTAGCGGACGCACGGTGCTGCCCGGTGTCCCGGGAAGCGGAGCGTTGGCGTTGATGGTGAGCAACTGATCGAAGCCGCGGGAATTGAGGTATGTGACCGAGAGCGTAGCCGACTTGGTGAGCTGACGTTCGGCGCTGATGGCTGACTGCAGAGTGTAGGGCGCGTGCAATTGAGGATCGATCTGGTAGACCGTCGCCGCGGCGGCGCTGGTATTGCCACAGGTCGAAAGGTCCACCGGAATCCCCAGTCCCGGAAAGCAGGTGGGATTGTTGATGACGAACTGCTGTTGAGTGACGCCGTTCAATCTCTCGACTTGCAGCAACTGCTCGGACTGGAAGCGATCGTAGAAAATTCCGAAGCCGCCACGCAAGACAACTTTCGGCGGCGCGCTTTTGCCACCGATTCCCCACGCAACTCCCAGGCGCGGCGCCCAATCACCATGATCGTGAATGTCGTTCTGGGTCTCAAAGCGCAAACCGGCGCTCAACGTGAGGTTTGGGCGTATGCGCCAGTCATCCTGCGCGTACAGGCCCCCGTCGTAGGTGTTGACATTGGCGTTGGGCAGGCCGCTGGTGAAAGAAAGTTGGGTGGCGAAGGGCGTTCCGCCCGGAGTCGCCAGTTGTGCCACGGCAAATTGATATGAGATTGGGCAGGGTGTTGCAGGATTGGCGGCGATGTCGCAATTGGGGTTGAACGGAGTGTCTTGCGCAGAATCCAGAGATGAAAAAATGAAGGTACCGTTGAAGCCGGATTGAGAAAAGTTGGCGTTGCGGTTGGCGCGCAGACGTCCTCCGAATTTCAGGATGTGGGTGCCGTGGACCAGCGAGGTGTAGTTCTGCAATTCGTAGTGGTCCTCGTGATCGATGATCGTGCCCCGGCTGTTGCCGCCGCTGGTGAAGGCCCCCAGAACGTTGACCGCCGGTGTGGCCGTGACTGGAAACTGGCTATTGCTCTCGCGCAGATACTGGAAGCGGGTCTCGTTGACGATTTTGGACCCGAAGACCTGGGTATCGCCAATCTGCACGGTGTGTTCCGTGGACTCCGAATTGTAGGCCTGCGGTTCAAGATTGAACTGTCCGATTCCGTTGTTGTTCTGCGCGTCGCGGAAATACTGGTAGCGCGCCGTCAGCGTGTTGTTCTTGCTGACCTGGTAGTCCAGACGCGAGCTGGCGTTGGTGCGGTTTCGCGGGTTCGGTACCGCATCGGTAAAGGGAACGGTGCTACTAATGTCGGTGGGATCGAGGACCAGGGCATTGACGGCCGCAAGGTCATTGATATTCCGCCGCTCGAAATTAAGAAAGAAGGAAGCTTTCTTGCCAAGCGGGCCGCCAAAGTTTCCGTTGTACTGGGTCGAATCGTAGCCCGGTTCCGTACCAGCGAAGGGGTTGGCGGAATTAAAAGCAGAATCATTTCCTTCGACGAAAAACTGTCCGTGATATTTGTCGGTGCCCGGCTTGGTGAAGATTTCAATGCGGCCGTAGCCCAGCTTGTCGTATTCCGAGGAAAACGGGTTCTGATTGATCCGGATTTCGCGAATGGATGACTTGGGCGGAAGCTGGCCGGCGGTAAAGCCGTCAATGTACATCTGTCCGCCGTTCGGCCCCGCAGAGGGACCGGCGAGAGCCTCGAGATCAGACTGCAGTTCATCTGGATCGTCGGGCAGGGCCTCGAGCTCTTTTCCCGAAAGCACGATGGCGCCTGCATTATTGCCGGGATTCACGTCGACGGTCGGCGCGGTGTCGGAGACCTGGATTTTCTGCTCTTCCACCGCGATGGTGAGCTGGATATTCAATCGGAGCGGCTGGTCAGCTATGGCGGCGTTGTCGTTCTCATAAACTGTGAAGCCTTGCGCGATGACGTTCAGAGTGTATTTTCCCGGCAGCAGCCCCTTGAATTCGTACATGCCCTGCGAGTTCGTGTGGGTCGTCACTGGAGAGCCGGCAGGCGGCGTCATCACCACTGTGGCGTTGGTGATGGTGGCGCCGGAGGGATCGGTGACTTGTCCCCGTAGAATTCCGGCATCCGATTGGGCCCGCGAAAAAGTCGCAACTAGCAATAATGAAAAAAGCGCGATTAATAGCGCCGGGTATTTATCAACTCTCATTCCAGGGTCCGCTTCTCCAAACAGTATTTCCAGCGACAACGAAGCTACTAATTCTGGGCGTTCTTCATTCCAGTACAGCTATTGACCTAAGGAATCGGCGCCGCCCGGCGCGCCCAGACTCCAAGGTGACAACATCATCGCCTGACTCCCGCTGGGGGCGGCCTGCAGAATTGCATCCACACCGCTGAGCAAGGTAATCGCGGTGGCCCCGCCTGAGGGCGCACCTTGGGTGGCAACGATCATGACGGCGTCGCCCTTGTGCAGATCAGATAGAGTGACGGCGGGCATGCGGTTGAGGATTTGCTGAAAATCCGGGGCTCCGCCGGGGCGCATGCCCCCGGTTGTTCCTCCGCCGCTGCTTCCTGCGCCTCCCGGCGCTGCTCCGGCAGGGGGTGCGCCCGGGCCTGCGGCGTTGCCGGCTGCACCTGCCATGGCCGCCTTCAAGCGCATGGCGATTCGTTGCGCGAACTCTGGCGGAAGCTGGTGTAATTGCGATTCCGGCGTGACTTTTATTTGCACCAGCTTTTTGCTCACAAGGTCCTGAACGTTCATCGTTCCGGCGCTGGCATCGACCGAGTTGACGATTCCCGCCACGTTGCGAAAGCTTCCGGTAACGATCTCTTCCGCCGCTAATTCCGTGCCATCAGCGCTACGATTGCCGCGGGCACGCAACTGGTCGCCCGGCTGAATTTCTTGCAGAGTGCTGGGCTTCGCATCGTCAAATTTCATCGAGTCGGGAGCGTAGCGGCGGACCACCGTGGCCTTGGAAGTCTGGACCACAACGCTTTTGGCGCCTCCGAAGCCGGTCACCGAAATAGTGGCGGTCCCAGACACGGGATCCACCGCTTTCACCAGCCCGCCGAGCCCGCGCTTCTGCCAGTCCTGACGATCTTCTTCCTTGCGAGCTTCAACGTCGGACCGCTTCATGACGACAATCGATGCGGCCGCAATTGTTTTGGCGTCGTCGGAGGCTTTCCCGGCAACCAGAATCCGGTCACCGGTCTGCAGCTCCTGCAACTCGACCGGAGTCGCATTCTTTAGAGTCTTTTCTCCGGGCGCGATGCGGACGATACGCGCACCGGCTTGCACCGTGATCTGAATTTCGGGTCCGGAGTCTGGCGTAAGCGTGATGACTCCGCCAGAGATGGCCTTAATCGAGCCAATTCGCCTGGCTGTGGCATTCCCTCCGGGTGTCTCCGAACCCTGCGGCCCGGGCAATAGCATCGCGAGGCACGCCGGCATCAGCCGCGGCGATGCGGCGATGGCCACACTGAAAGCTAATACCAAGAATCTTCTTATTACTTGATTCATGTACGTACACGCCCCGTCCTTAGTAATTTACATTCCGAAGCCCGCTGAAATCGGGCCTTTACAAAGTTTTACGCTGAAAGGGGCAGTCGTTTTGGGTTCACGAAGGCTACGACCTTAGATTTTTTTCAACATTAATACTGCTGTAACAGTGCCGCCGTATAGTGGCCGTCAACTTTGATGGGCTCTAGCCCAGAACGAGGAGACTGCCGATGGCCACCGCACCCACACTACCGACTCCGCCTCCAGCCAAGCTGAGGCCCGTTCCAGTGTCGTCGCTCGACGCCAAGCTGGGCAAAGGTCCGGGGAAGATAGGAATTCTTGCCTTCGGAGTAGTGCTGATTATCGGCGTCGGCTATGCCGGTTACAGTCTCGCGCACGACTTGTCGGGCGTTCATAGTTCTTCAATCATGCCGTATATCCTGCTCGGACTTGCACTGCTGGTGGCGCTGGGGTTCGAGTTCGTCAACGGATTTCACGACACGGCCAATGCTGTCGCGACCGTGATCTACACGCATTCGCTGGAGCCACACATCGCGGTAGTGTGGTCGGGCTTGTGGAATTTCCTGGGCGTCCTGACTTCCTCGGGATTGGTGGCGTTTGGCATCATTTCGCTGTTGCCGGTTGAACTCATTCTGCAAGTCGGAAGCAAAGCCGGGTTCGCGATGGTCTTCGCTCTCCTGGTGGCCGCTATCATCTGGAACCTCAGCACCTGGTATTTCGGATTGCCCGCATCCAGTTCCCACACTTTGATCGGCTCCATCATTGGAGTCGGTATCGCGAACCAACTCATGTCCATAAAAACAGGTACCAGCGGCGTGGATTGGGGACAAGCGTTGAACATCGGGAAGTCCCTGCTGCTATCGCCGCTTGTGGGCTTTGCGGGCGCATACCTGCTGCTTTCGGTGATGAAGGTCGTAGTGAAGAACAAGAAACTTTACGAGGCCCCGGAAGGCACACAGCCGCCGCCCTTCTGGATCCGCGCGCTGCTGCTGCTGACCTGCACCGGCGTGAGTTTCGCCCACGGTTCGAACGATGGACAAAAAGGAATGGGCCTGATCATGCTCATCCTGATCGGCACCGTTCCCACCGCGTACGCGCTGAACCATGCAGTCACCAAGCGGCAGTCCCAGGATTTCATCGCGGTTTCTGAACAGGCCGGCAATACATTGAGCAAGTATGTGAGTCCGAACGCGGTGATCTCCGATGCGCGTGAAGACGTAACAGCATTCATCCGCAGCAGGGAATTCACCCCCAACACGATGCTGGCACTGCGCCAGTTGGTTAGTGATATCGGCAACGAAACAGTCTTGTTTGGCGAGCTAGCGCAAGGTACCCAACGATCGCGTACGCAACTTCCGCAATGATATGTACCTGGTCAGCGAAGCTCTGCGCCTGATGCAGAAGACCCACCAGCCCGAAATCGCAGCCAGCGACTGGGCGGTCCTGACCAACTACAAGAAGCACATCGACAACGCAACGAAGTTCATCCCACTCTGGGTAAAAGTTGCAGTCGCCATGGCGCTGGGGCTCGGCACAATGGTGGGCTGGAAGCGCATCGTGGTCACGGTCGGAGAAAAGATCGGCAAGGACCACCTGACCTACGGACAAGGCGCCGCGGCGGAAATTACAGCGATGGTGACAATCGGAGCGGCGGACTGGTTTGGACTTCCGGTGAGCACGACCCATGTGCTGTCATCCGGTATTGCGGGCACGATGGCGGCGAATCATACCGGGCTGCAGTGGGGCACGGTGCGCAATCTGCTGATGGCGTGGGTGCTGACTCTGCCGGCCTCGATGATTCTCGCGGGCTTCCTGTTCTGGGGATTCAACAACATGTTCTAGGGCGGGACGGTCCTCAGCGATGGGAAGGCACGACTTCAATCGTGCTGAAGGTGGGAAAAAAGAGACTCGTTCAGACTGAGTGGGAAGGGCACGACTTTAGTCGTGCCAACAGACGAAGACTGAACAGCGAACCTCAGGCGCTAAAGCGCAATCGAGTTTCAGCGACTTAGTGGCACGAGTGAACTCGTGCCCTTCCCATCTCAGCTTTCCAGCTTGAATATTCTTTCCATCCGGAGCCATTTCTCGCCGGGCTTGGATTCGGGGAGAGATCGCTGGAACTTCCACATCAGACTCTCCCACTCCTGAACTTTCGGATTCTTCCCGTCGGCTCGAGCTTTGGTTTCGAAAGAGAACTGCTCGTTCACTTCCATGATCATGAACATGCGGGTGCCGAGGAGATAGATTTCCATGTCCTCGATACCGGAGTCTTTTATGCTCTTTGTGATCTCCGGCCAAAGTTTCTTGTGATAGCGCTTGTATTCGGCGATCAGCGCGGGGTCGTCTTTTCAGATCCAGAGTGAGGCAGAATCGTTGGTTCATCTTGCTGTTTTCACTCCCGAATGCTTGGTTCATTGATGGTGTCGAAAACGATGGTGTCGAAAACTCGAGTCAGGGCGCCGGTGCAACAAACTTAAGCACATAGGCATAGTGCCCCGGAAGAGCGGATGGCAGATCAACTCGAACATCATCGCCCTGCTGAGACCATGTGACCGGCTTGTTATTTCCCAGCAGATAAATCTGCGAACCTGGCTTCGCGGAAAAAGACTTCAGCGTAATGATCTTTGTTTTCGGCTGATCCATGAGGGTTGCGTAAACCGCGGAATCCTTCCGCGTGAATCGAACCGGAATGCCCTCGGCGGTCTCGCCTACCGCGCGTTTCCAAGGTTGGCTGCCGTAGATAGCTTCGCCATTTTGCTGCAACCATGCTCCCAGCGCCAGCAGGCGGCTCATCTGGACGGGAGGAATGGTGCCATCGGCTTCCGGACCAACGTCGAGAAGAAGATTACCGTTCTTACTAACGATATCGACCAGGAGACGGATCAGTTCATCGGGAGCGATGGTCTCGGCTTCACCTTCGGCGCGGTTATATCCGAAGGAGCGCCCGAGACCGCGGCACTCCTCCCACTTGGTTTCACTGATCTTGTCCAACGTCTGGTATTCGGGAGACTTGAAATCGGAATGTTTGACTCCGAAGCGGTCGTCGATCACGCCATCGGGAACCGTGTTGTAATACTCCGCCATGATCTGCAGCGGCTGACCGGATTTGGGATAGTCGATATCGTTCCAAAGCAAGGCGGGATGGTAGCGCTCGATCAGCTCCCGCATATGAGCATCCGCATATTTGCCGTAGGCTTCGCTTTGCGGCTTTACCTTTTGATAGTCGGCGGCCTCGCGGATGGGGCCAGGTACGAACGTCCAGTCATAACCGCCGGAATAATACAGCCCCATGCGCAGACCCTGACTGCGGACAGCAGTTGTCAATTCGCCGACGATATCGCGGGTGGCATGCTGGCGGTCTGCCGGCAGCGTGGGGTTCGGGATTGAGCTGGGCCAGAGAGTGAACCCGTCGTGGTGTTTCGAGGTGAGCACGACATACTTCGCGCCCGCGTCGCGGAAAATTTTGGCCCAGGCGTCGGGACTCCATTTCTTGATCTCGCGGTCGAAGACGGGTGCGAAGTTGTAATAATCGTAGCCCGCGCCATAGTGCTCGCGATGATAGGCCTGGGTGGGCGAGCCATCCAGCCGCATGGTGTTCAAATACCACTCGGCGTAGGGATTGTTCTTGATGTAATCCTGAGAACTGAAGTCATGTTCAGGATGGACCAGCGGGGCCCATCCTGGAACAGAGTAGAGACCCCAATGAACGAATATTCCGAGCTTGGCATCGGCATACCACTGAGGAAGAGGATGCTGATTGAGGGACTCCAGCGTTGGTTCAAAATGTGAGGGTTGAGCCTGTAGGCCGGGAAGAACCAGGAAGCCGAATAGAAGAGATAGGACGATGCTGCCTGCTCTGCGGGCATGAGAACTATGCATGGAGCCTCCTGATTGATCGAACCGGCAGTCTACTGGGCCGCTTTGCCAAAGAGAATACGGAAGGCGTAAGCATACTGGCATTACGTGGTTTCGTCAGAGAGTCCCGCCCTGGCCCCGGCAAACCCGTAGATCGCGATAAAGATGTAAGCCACCAACGGGACCAGATACGCCGAAGCTATGCTGCGGCTTTCTGCGATGAGCCCCATGATTGGCGTGAGAACGGCTCCGCCGACGATAGCCATCACCAGCAACGAGCCGCCGATTTTCGTGTTCGGCCCCAGTTTCTTCAAACCCAGCGCGAAGATGGTGGGAAACATCAGTGACATAAAGAAGCTGGTGAGAAAGACTGCCCACAATCCGACCCACCCGGGACGCACTACGGCAATGCCTACCAGCGCCACATTGAACAGCGCGTACACGCCCAGTAATTTGCTGGGGGCAACGAATCGCATCAGGTAGGCGGAGAAAAAGCGTCCCACACCAAATGCCCCCAGGGTGCCAGTGAGGAAGTATCCGGCGACTTTCTCCGGCCGGTGAGTGTAGTCCTGTACATACTGAATGAAATAACTCCAGGTCCCGACCTGCGCGCCAACGTAAAGAAATTGGGCCACGACGGCCAGCAAGAAGTGAGGGTACTTCAGCAACTCCCGAAAGTGGCCGTGGTCGCCACCGGCCTCGTGTTCACTCTGAATCGTAGGAAACTTGGTGCGCAAAATCAGCAATGCCCAGAAGATCGCAAGTACGCCCAGCGCAAGATACGGCTTTACGACGCGCAACGTTTCCGTCCGCAAGTAGGCGTCGTAGAGATGTTGGGACTTCAGGGAATTCACTTCTTGGGAGCTCAATTCCACTCCGGAGAAGATGAACGTGGTGCCGATCAGAACGCCTGTGATCGAGCCCAGAGGATTGAATGCCTGCGAAAAGTTGAGCCGTCTTTCCGAACTTTCCGGGTCTCCCAACTGCGCGATGAAGGGGTTCGACGCAGTTTCCAAAAAAGACAATCCGCTGGCGATGACGAAAAGCGCGAGCAGGAAAAAAGCATAGCGTCCGGCGATGGCGGCCGGCCAGAACAGAAAGGTACCCATCCCGAACAGGAACAGCCCGATGACGAATCCGGCCTTATACCCAAGTTTGCGCATGATTAGCGCCGCTGGCATCGCCAGAACGAAGTAGCCCATGTAAAAAGCCGATTGCACCAGTCCAGCCTGAAACCGGGTAATGGCAAATGATTTCATGAATTGCCGGATCAGGACGTCGTTCAAATTGTTCGGGATGCCCCACAAGAAGAAGAGAGCCGTGACCAGGAAGAAGGGAAAGAGATGTTCGGCGGGGAAGAGGGGGCGGCGGTCAGTTGTGGCGGCTCTGACGACTGGGTTTGAGAGTTGCATAGTATTCTCGTGTGACTACATTAAGACCAAACCAAAGCCACACTAATACGTGGCGCGGCCGCCGCTCAGATCAAATACCGCTCCGGTGGTGAAGGAATTTTCTTCGGATACCAGCCAGGCCACCATGGAGGCGATCTCATTGAGTTCGAGAAAGCGTCCGCGCGGAATCTTGGACAGCATGTAGTCGATATGGTCTTGCGAGATCTGATCGAAGATCCGCGTGCGCGCCGCCGCGGGCGTAATGCAGTTGACCGCGATATTGCGATCGGCCAGTTCTTTTCCCAGCGACTTGGTCAGGGCGATCACGCCCGCTTTTGCCGCGCTGTAGGCGGAGGCATTTGGATTTCCTTCCTTACCTGCGATCGATGCGACGTTGACGATCCGTCCATATTTTTGCCGCAGCATGAAGGGTACGACGGCGCGGCAGCACAAAAACACGCCGGTCAAGTCTACGTCGATAATCTGGTTCCATGTTTCCACGGAATATTCCCAGGTTTTCAGGTTGGGGCCCGAGATTCCGGCATTGGCTACCAAGATGTCGATCCTCCCAAACTTTTCCGCGGTTGAGGCGGCAGCTTTGCTGACCGTATCCACATCGGTGACGTCCGCGGTTACGGCATCGACCGTGCCGTGGCTTTCAAGCTCCTTCACGGTCACCGCAAGGAGTTCGCGGTCGCGGTCCCAGAGAGTCACTGAGGCACCCGAGGCAAGGAAGCGCTGGGCGATAGACAAGCCGATCCCCTGGGCCCCGCCGGTCACGATTGCGTGACGGTTCGTTAAGTCTATTTTGTTCATGCGTTGTGGCGGCGGTCATTCCATCGCCCGCGGGCAAATAAGGGTACACGTCGGGCGGATACGTGCGCCAGTCTTGGTGACGGGCGGAGCAAATTCAGGTGTGATGCAGCGCGCGGGAAGGACCCCAATCCTTGTCATTCCGAAGCCGGGTTTATCGGCGAGGAATCTGCTTTTAGCAGGAGGCGAAACAGCAGATTCCTCTCGCGATAAAGCCGCGCTTCGGAATGACAATCTTGGGGGTTCGAAATGCGGACTGCAGAATACTGCCAAATACAAAACGTCCCATGACCTGGTTAAGTCATGGGACGTCTGTCGAACAGCCCTCCCCCGAAGTCTGCTCAATTGCAAGATACGGGATAGGGGAGAGCATGTGAATGGCACATTCGGGCTACTGTGGAAATCTTGGTTTTCGAGGCCCAAAGGCCATGGGGTAGTTAGAAGGACCTATGTAGTCCGCTCCACTCTCACCTGCATTGCCGGCTCAAATCCGGCGGAAACCGTAGCCACAGAACTGGCGGGGTATTGGCGCGGCTATCGTCCGACAATGCATGGGTCCTTCGTCGGGAGCCCTTCGCGCAGCGAAGGGCCCCACTTCCTCAGGATGACAGCCCAGCGGGGAAAGAGCCGCCGTTGACGATCTAGATAAAAACCGAGATACACTGCTCACACGGTGGAACTCGCGTCGTGGCCGAGCGGGCGACGGGCCCGGCCTGGTTAGCGCCTCGTCTTCGCATGAATGAAGAAAAACAGAGTGGCATCAAGTGGATGGACCTGCTTTGGCTGGTCTTTCTGCTGGGCCTGGCGGTGCTGCCGCCGGTGCAGGAACGCCACAAGCAACTGGCGCTGCTCGCCATTGGGATCGTGCAATTGGCCGAAGGCCGGATCATCGCAAAATGGCCGCGGTCCGGGCCGTCCGCCGTGGTCCTGGTCAAGATTGTGCTGGCCACCCTGCTGATCAACCACACCGGGGAGCTGGGGATCAACAGCAGTTACTATCCTATCTATTACATTCCGATTGTGACGGCGGCGATCCACTTCGGGTCCTGGGGCACATTGCTCTGGACCGGACTCGCCTCGGCGGCCTACTGCTCGTATCTTTATCCCGCGCTGCAGGAATACACGCTTACGCCGACCGGAGCGGCTGAACTCGCTATCCGGATCATGTTCTTCTTTATGGCGGCGATCGTGGTGAACCGCTTTATCATCGAGAACCGACGCAAGACCCTGCAATACCAGCAAGTGGCGGAGGAGTTGACGGAAGCCAATCTTCAGCTCGAGCGGGCCCAGGCGGAGGCGCGCCGGTCCGAACGGCTGGCGGCCCTGGGGCAGCTTTCGGCCGGGCTGGCGCATGAGATTCGTAATCCACTGGGCGTGATCAAAGGATCGGCGGAAACGCTTAACCGGAAGTTGGAGAACTCGAATCCGCTGGCCAGCGAGCTGGCAGGCTATATATCGAGTGAAGTGAACCGGGCGAGCGCGCTGGTGACCCGATTTCTCGATTTCGCCCGGCCGTTGCGCACGGAAACGCGGCCACTGCAGGTGACGGAATTGATTGACCACGCGCTGAAAACCGTAGCCGACCAGTGGAAGGGCGGCCCGGTGGTAGTAGAGCGGGCTTATCAGAAGGACCTGCCTGCGGTGCCGCTCGATGAGAATCTTTGCGAGCAAGTATTTTTTAATCTCGTGCAAAATGCTTACGAAGCCATGGATAGTGAAGGTGGAACGTTTCGGGTCGAGGTTTCGGAGGCACGCTCGAACGGACGCAAGGGGGTACAGGTGCGGCTGAGCGATACTGGACCGGGTGTCCCGGTGGAAATGCGCGAGCAGATTTTCAATCCGTTTGTGACGACCAAAAAAACCGGCGTGGGATTAGGGCTTTCGATTGTTTCAAAGATCGTGGATGAGCATCACGGTACCATCCGGCTGGAGAATACGCCCGCAAGAGGCGCCAGTTTTGTGATCTTCTTTCCGACAGAAAAGCATGCCAGCCACAGAGCTGGAATCGCATGACGGCATCGAAGGCGACCATTCTGATTGTCGAGGACGAAGCCAAGATGCGCCGTCTCCTCGAGCTAGATCTGGGAGATGACGGTTTCCAAACCCTGTCCGCGGAAGACGCTGAGACCGGTTTGAAGCTGCTGCAGAATGGTTCCGTTGACTTGGTGATCACCGATCTCAAGTTGCCGGGAATGAACGGGCTGGACTTTCTGCAGGCAGTGAAGCGCTTTCAGGCCGCGATGCCCGTCGTTGTCATGACCGCTTTCGGTAGCGTGGAAACCGCAGTCGAAGCGATGAAAGCGGGCGCCAGCGACTATGTGCTGAAGCCTTTTTCTCTGGACGAAATGCGTATGGTGGTGCACAAGGAGCTGGACGTGCAGCGCCTGCGGGTGGAGAACCGGTCGCTGCGCGAAGCGCTGCAGCAGCGCTATCAGCATCCCAACCTGGTGGCGCGAAGCGCGAAGATGCAGGAAGTCCTGTCCACGGTGGAGCGAGTGGCGCCGACCAATTCGACCGTGCTGCTCGGCGGCGAGAGCGGAGTCGGGAAAGACTTGGTGGCGCGAGCTATCCACGAGAAGTCGCGCAGGGCGTCGGGGCCGTTCATCAAGATCAACAGCGCCGCGATTCCGGAGAATTTACTGGAGAGTGAATTATTCGGGTACGAGAAAGGCGCCTTTACCGGCGCGACCGGGACCAAGCCCGGAAAATTTGAATTGGCCGACAAGGGAACGCTGTTCCTCGATGAAATCGGCGACGTGCCTCCGGCGACGCAGGTGAAGTTGTTGCGGGTATTGCAGGAGCGCGAGTTCGAGCGGCTGGGCGGGACGAAGACCATCAAAGTGGATGTGCGCCTAGTGGCGGCAACCAATCGCGATTTGCGGGCCGCGCTCGAAGACGGCACCTTTCGCGAGGACCTTTATTACCGTCTGAATGTTGTGCCCATCGATATTCCCCCACTGCGAGAGCACAAAGAAGATATTCCCGAACTGGTGAATTTGTTTCTATCGCGCTTCGCTCAGGATTCCGGCAAGAAAATTACGGGAGTCTCAGCGGGTGCTTTGAAGATGCTGACGGACTATCACTGGCCGGGGAATGTCCGCGAACTGCAGAACATCATGGAACGGGCGTCGGCGTTGGCAGCTGGGCCTGCGCTGGAAGTGGGCGACATTCATATTGATTCTCGAACTGACAAGGCTGCAGAGTTTCCCGCCAGTTTTCTTCCCGAAGGCATGACGTTAGAGCAGTGGGAGGACGAGATGATCCGCGAAGCCTTGCGGCGTGCTCATGGGAACAAGAGCCAGGCCGCGCGTATGTTGGGGCTCTCGCGCAATGCGCTGCGGTATCGCCTCTCGAAAATCGGCATTGGGGACGAGGCGGAGAAAGAGGAGGAGGAATAATTTTGCCGCATGTTGGTCTTGAAGGAATTCATCGGTCGGAGCAATGACATAGGGAGCGCCGTGGAAGGGCGGCGCTTCAGGCGCCTCGTTACCCTCGCCTGAAACATCGGGGCTTTAGCCCCAGTGGCGTCACAGGGCCTGAAGGCCGGCACGTGCGGCGATAATAACGCGGCCCTGAAAGGGCCGCTCTTCGACGGCGCTGCGATCGTTTTTTGCGTTGAGGGTTGAGATCTCAGACGGTATACGCTTCTCGATGTAGAAGGTTTTCTTTTTGGGCAATGACCCATGCAGCGCCGTGGAAGAGTGGCGCTTTAAGCGCCACGTTATCCGGCTTGAAACAGCGGGGCTTTAGCCCCTGGCGCCACTGGGTCTGAAGGCCCACACGCGCGGCGTTCGGAACGCGGCCCTGAAAGGGCCGCTCCTCCACGGCGCTGTCGGCCCTCATCCGCATTCCTTCGACCGAGACATCTCAAAGTGGGATCGTGGGAAAGTGGCTGAAAACCACCACTTCTGGTTGACCTCAACCGGAGCTGTTTCCCCGCCTCTCGATGACGCTTATTTACATTTCTAATCCTATGAAAACACAAAGCTTACGCGCGGCTTTAAGGCGGCGTTTGGCATGGCACCTGCAATGTCTAGTTGGGCGCGAGTTTCTCGCGAGAGGTGGGGCCATGAAAAACAGATTTGCATTCATCATCGGAACACTGGTTCTAAGCGTGAACATTATGGCGGGCGCCCAGGTCTCGGAAGATGTCCCGGGACTGGAGCAGGGACCGCCACAAGCGCAAGAACAGGAGCAGCCGCAAGGACAGGAGCAGGCGCAAGCCGAGCCCCAGTCCGAGCCTTCGTCCAGCGTAGCCCGCATTAGCTTGACGCACGGGGACGTTTCCACCCAACGCGGTGATTCCGGCGATTGGGCGACAGCGGCACTCAACCAGCCCATGGTGAGCAGCGACAAGATTTCTACCGGCATCAACTCCCGGGCTGAAGTGCAGCTTGATTCCGCCAACATTCTGCGGCTGGGCGACAGCACGCTGGCCAGCATTGCCGGCCTCTCACGCAATCAGATCCAGGTACAACTCCAGCGCGGATTGATTGACTACTCGGTTTTCAAGGGCACGGAGGCCCAGGTTGAAATTGACACCGCGAACGCCGCGGTTCGACCGGCACAGAAAGACGGAATCTATCGCATCGAAATCAACGCGGAAGGCGAGACAGTCGTAATTGTCCGCCAGGGATCGGCTGAAATTGCGACGCCGCAGGGCAACACCCAAATAGAGAAGGGCCAGATGGCGATCGTGCGCGGTACCAGCGAAGACGCGCAGTACAAATTATCGGCAGCGCCTTCGAATGACCAATGGGACTCCTGGAACAACGAACGAAACCGGTTGATCTACGACGCGCAGTCCTGGGGAAAAACCAACCGCTACTACACCGGTTCAGAAGACCTTGATGCTAATGGACGCTGGGTGACGGTGCCGGATTACGGCCCGGTGTGGTCGCCTGCAGTTGGGCCGGGTTGGGCGCCTTATCGCAGCGGACGCTGGGTATGGGAGCCGGGATGGGGCTGGACGTGGGTTTCGTCTGAACCCTGGGGTTGGGCTCCTTATCACTACGGACGCTGGTTCGTTTACAACAGCTCGTGGGTGTGGTGGCCCGGTCCGGCTTACGGATATCCGCGGTATCGTCCGGTGTGGGCGCCTGCGTATGTGTCTTTCTTCGGCTTCGGCGGGGGCGTTGGCGTGGGCGTCGGATTCGGATTTGGTTCGGTGGGCTGGTTGCCGATTGGGCCGTGTGACCGATTCTATCCGTGGTATGGGCGTTACGGCTCGCGCTACAACGTAGTGAACGTCACCAATATCAACATCTATAACGGCCGGGGACGTGGATTTGGAGGCTACGCGCCGCTGCGTGCGGGTGGTGCGTATTCCAACTTGCGCCTGGCTTCGGTGAATGAGCGAGTACGAGGCGGCATCTCCACTGTTCCGACCGGACAGTTCGGTACGGGACGATCGCGTCCCGTTGGAGTCAACGGCGAAACCTTCCGCAGCGGACATATGATCGCGGGAAATCTTCCCGTGGTCCCGACGCGATCGGCGTTGTCGGTGACCAACCGGCCGGCAGCGGCGTCTACGATACCGCGTGGTGGGGCGCAGCAACGTTTCTTCTCGCAAGCGCGGCCAGCGCCAGCACCTCAGTCGTTCGATCGGCAAGTTTCGCAGATGCGGCAGTCGATGCAGCGGAACGGTGCTGGCACGGGCCAGACATTTTCGCGGGGAGACCGGTTCGGTCAGAATTCCGTGGGTGGCGCAACCGGCGCGGGGCAAAGTGCAATTGCCAGACCCACGCCGGGAGTTCGGACTCCATCCAGCGGCGGCTTCAGCAATCCTTCGGGCGTGCAGGCCGAGCGGACGGGAAGGTCTGCGACGTCCAACGATGGATGGCGCCGGTTCTCCGATACAAATTCGGCACAGCACAATGGCGCAATGAATCGTCCTTCAGGCGTGTCGCCCGGGGGAACGTCGAACCTCGGGGGGGCGTCCAACAATGTGCCTCGGCCGGGAAATTCGTCGAGTCCAAATGGTTCGAGCAACGGTGGAAACTGGCGGCACTTTACGCCCCAGCCGAACGCTGGCCCAGCTGATCGAGTGAACAACAGCGGCGGCGGCATGTACGGTGGCCGCGGTTCAGCGCCGGAGTACCAGCGCAACCAGATGTCGCGTCCCCAGATGGAACCCGCAGGCGGCGGACGCAGCATGGTCCAGGACTCGCCGAGGAGTTACTCGCGGCCGCCATTGGAAATGAGGCAGCCGATTGTGACTCCACGGTCTTCTGAAGTACGGGGGAGCGCTCCGCCATCACGCAGCGGCGGTGGTGGTGGAGGCGGTGGAGGTGGAAACCGGGGCGGAGGCGGAGGCGGTGGCGGCAGTCACGGGGGAGGAGGTCCGCATGGCGGCTCCAGCCGCCACTAGAGCGGATCTTCAGTTCGGGTGACGGACAACGGCATCCCGTAGGGATGCCGTTTTTGTGTCCGAAACATAGAGCTGTCATGCTGAGCGCAGTCTCTGTCCCGCGAAGCGGGACGAAAGCGAGCGAAGGCTCCATGCATTGATCGCGTTGGCTGCCGCTATCGGCCAAGTGCATAGGTCCTTCGTCGGAAGCCCTTCGCGTAGCGAAGAGCTTCGCTTCCTCAGGATGACAAGCGATTAGGTTTAGACTGATTGCTGTGCCAGCGGAAAACAGTAATCCGGGATCGACGGCCAAGAAGCCCACGGTGAAAAAGAAGAAGAAAGGTGGCTTCCTGGCGCACCACTCTTTAAGCGTCGCCAGTGTCGCCGTTTTGATTCTCTGGATCGTTCTCTACATCGTTTCCGATCCCCATACCCACTGGGGCTCGTTTTTTGGCAACGCTATCGCCGACTGGTCCGGCGTAGTGGTCACAGTACTAGCCACCAAATACCTCTATGAACTCGGTTCGGCGGAGAGCCGAAAGCCGCCGCTCAATTTGCACGGACGCTTCTGGCAGGCCATCACCGACCACTCTTTGACGTTGTTTCTGATCGTAACCGGCGCCTGCTGGGTCGTCGTCTACAAGCACGCCGACCCAGACTCGAAGTGGGGACAAGTGGCTGGCAACATCGTTTCGGAATGGACCCAGATTCTGGCTCTGGTCATTTTGACCAAGCACCTGATTGAGGCGCACTCCAAAGAGAGCGAGAAATAAGCAAGCGAGAAATAGTCTCGCCGCCTAGACTCTTCCGGTGAGCGCCAGGATCACCACGATCAGCAGAACCAGTCCCAGGCCGCCGCTTGGGTAGTAGCCCCAGCTGCCACTGTACGGCCATGTCGGAAGCGCGCCCAGCAGGAGAAGCACTAGAAGTATGATCAAAATTGTTCCCATGGAAGTCCTCCTAAGTTTCGAATCGAACTCGACAAGGCTAATGGCGAGGGAATTTCCCAACAATCAGGGCAAGACTGTAGTCGTTGGGGCATCTCAATGTAGGTAAAAGTTTGCGAAATTGAAAGGGAAAGAGCGTTCGTGGAGGGAATAGGGGTCCCCTCGGCTTCGCTCGGGGCAGGCTCTTCGACTGCGAGAAACGCTACGCGAGCGAATCGTTTCCCTCCGCTCAGGATGACACAGGAAAGCCAGGGTCTATTGGTGGATTCTAGCCGCCCATCCGCCGCCGGGGGCGAGGGATATTTTCAGTTTTGTGTCCCGCGTGATTTTAGTTTTGGTTTTCTTGTAATCGCTGGCCACGCGGTCGGCGTTAATTCCGTCCTGATAGGCTTCGAGCCAGAAGTTCCCTGCTGGGAGGAAAGAGAAGTCTACTTCCAGATCGCGTGCTGTCCAGTTGGTCATGGCGCCGACGTACCAGTCTTTGCCGCTTCTTCTCGCAACCAAGGCATACTCGGCGATGCGGGCGTCGAGCACTTTTGTTTCGTCCCAGACCGAAGGGACGGGCGCGAGGAACTCCATCATCTCCGGCTCGCGCAGATAGTTCGATGGGCTGTCGGACAACATTTGCAGCGGGCTTTCAAACACAACGTACATCCCCAACTGATGGCAGCGCGTGCCCAGGCTCATGGGGCGATCGAAGACGGAATTGAAGTCCTTCTTAGTTGCGTTCAGCATGGCGCCGGGCGTGAAGTCCATCGGGCCCAGAAACATTCGGGTGAAGGGCAGGGTGATGTTGTGCTGGGGTTCGGTTTCGGCGCTCCACTTGCTCCATTCCAGGCCGCGGACACCTTCACCGCTGATCATGTTGGGCCAGGTCCGGGTCATGGTGATCTGGCTCTGTCCGCCGTGGAAATCGACCAGCATGTGGCGCTTGGCAGCCTCGCGGGACGTCTTGTAATAAAAGTTGATCAGCTTCTGATCGTTGCGCTGCATGAAATCGATCTTCAGGCCCTTGACTCCCCATTTCGTGAACTCATCGAAGGCTGGGTCGAACTGGTCGTCCAACGTCTTCCACACCATCCATAAAATGATGCCGACATTTTTCTGTTTGGCGTATGCGGTCAGCTCTTCCATGTTGAGTTCGGGCACGACTTCGAGCACGTTGCCGAGCTTGTACCAGCCCTCGTCGAGGATGATGTACTGCAGGCCGTACTTGGCAGCGAAATCCACAAAGTACTTGTAAGTCTCGGTGTTCACTCCGGACCTGAAATTCACTCCGTCAACGTTAAGCGCGTTCCACCAGTCCCATGCCACTTTGCCGGGCTTGATCCACGAGGTGTCTTCTACCTGCGACGGTTTGGCCAGCAGCCAGACCAGTTGATTGGTGATGAGGTCGCCATCTTTTTCGGCGATCCCCAGCAGCCGCCAGGGATAGCTGCGCGTGCCGCGAGTCACGGCGATGTAATCGGCGGCCTGCGTGACTTTGAAATCGCGGTCTTTCTCCAGCGTTTCCTTGAAGCGGATACGGAGGGAAGGTTGCCGCCAGTCCGTTGCCGCTCGGTGCCCCGCAGCCAGAGCCCGGGATAGTCTTCAATATCGGATTCGGCGATCGCCACCTTCACGCCGTTCGCGGCCTCGACCACCGCCGGCAGGCTGGCGATGGCGGTGGGCGCGATCGTCTTCAAATTCACCGGCAGGTAATGTCGTTCGTTGTGCGAAAAGAAACTTTCTTCCTGAGGATAGTAAACGCGGTAATCGTCGGGGAAGTTGAAGCTGGATTCCTCGCTGTAAACCTTTACTTCGGCTTGCGGCAGCGAAGTTTCCAGACGATATGCCACGCCTTCGTTGTAGGCGCGGAAGATGACCGCGTAGTTGCCGTCCATGGTCAGGCGCAGTTCGTTGTAGTTCTCGCGAACCTTGGCGAATTTCTGCCGGACAGGAGGTTCGAGCGTGCCGTCGTAGCTGCGTTCCTTGGTCGTCTTGACCTTGGGTTGCAGGCCCAGGGTGTTGTGATCAATGTCGATCGAGAAAGTGGAATTCTGCAACAGCACCGTTCCCTTGAAGAGAACGTCGTAGCTGAAGCGGTCGCCGGTCCGGACCCTTATCTCGATCCGCTTGTCGGGAGAGAGCAGGCTATAGCTGGCTTGCGCGTAGCGCTGCTCCGGTAAGGCTCGAGCAGCGAGATCAGGATAAAAGCCACATTCTTCCAGAAAAGTCTCATCGGACATTCTCCTGCTGACAAGAAACTCAGATTTGGCTCATACACCGGATTCACTCGCTTCTACCACCACTCGTTTCTTGGAAAGGCAAGGAATCTTACCGCAATATCGCCCGGTCGTGTAGTCCGTGAGCATCTGCCGATAATGTGGTTCGGCCAACGACAGAGGTTTCGGCTCCTATCTGGCCACTGCTACAAATCTCCATGAACAGGGCATAATTGAGAGGACGCGCTCTCACTGCTGCGTCCGTCATGCGGATGTCTCACACCATTCGCGGGGTGACTTACAATTTTGCCGGCCTTAAGGAGTTGCTGGCGAAGGCGTCGCCATTGCGGTCGGGAGATCAACTGGCCGGCATCAGCGCGGCCACCGCGGAAGAACGAGTCGCGGCGCGGTTCGTTCTTGCCGATCTTCCTCTTAAGCATTTTCTGGACGAACTTGTCATCCCATATGAGTCCGACGAAGTCAGCCGCCTGATCGTTGACTCCCACGACCATGATGCCTTCGCGCCGATCGCGTCCTTCACGGTGGGCGAGTTTCGCGACTGGCTGCTCGATGACCAGGCCTCGGGCGAAGCATTGGCCGCGCTGGCGCCGGGCCTCACTCCGGAAATGGCGGCGGCGGTTTCGAAGCTCATGCAGGCGCAAGACCTGATCGCGGTAGCTCGCAAGATCAGGGTGGTGACCCGCTTCCGCACCACCGTCGGTCTGAGCGGACGGCTCTCCACGCGCCTGCAGCCCAACCATCCGACCGATGATCCGGTTGGAATCGCGGCGTCGATTGTGGACGGGCTCTCGCTGGGATCCGGAGATGCGGTGATCGGCATCAATCCGGCCGGAGACAATATCGCTTCCGTAAACACATTGCTCCGGCTGGTGGACTATGCGCGCGAGAAGTTTGCCATTCCCGCGCAGAGTTGCGTGCTGGCGCACATCACTACGCAGATGGAGGCGTTGCGACAAGGCGCCCCGGTCGACCTGGTGTTTCAATCCATCGCAGGAACGGAGGCGGCCAACCAATCGTTCGGAATCAATCTTGCGCTGCTCGATGAGGCGCACCAGGCGGCGCGCGAACTCCGGCGGGGAACGGTTGGCGACAACATTATGTATTTCGAAACCGGGCAGGGCAGCGCGCTGTCGGCGGGTGCGCACCACGGATGCGATCAGCAGACGCTCGAAGCGCGCGCCTATGCGGTGGCCCGCCGCTACCGTCCGATGCTGGTGAATACCGTGGTGGGTTTTATCGGGCCGGAATATCTTTACGACGGAAAACAGATCATCCGCGCGGGACTCGAAGACCATTTCTGCGGCAAACTGCTGGGCCTGCCCATGGGCTGCGACGTTTGCTATACCAACCACGCCGAGGCCGATCAGGATGACATGGACACGCTGCTGACTCTCCTGGGCGTGGCGGGAGTGAATTACATCATGGGAGTGCCCGGGGCCGACGACATCATGCTCAACTACCAGAGCACATCGTTTCACGATGCACTCTATTTGAGGTCTGCGCTGGGGCTGCGGCCCGCTCCGGAATTCGAGGTCTGGCTTGAGCGCGGCGAATTCCGTCGGCTCAGCGTAAGCGAGCTTTTACCGGCGGGAGTCAATCCGGTGTCGTGACGGCGATCACATGAATAATCGGGAGCTAGCCAGAAGTCTTCGGCAATATACATCGGCGCGAGTTGGTCTGAACCGCGCGGGCCGCGGCCTGGCGACGCATGAAGTGCTCGACTTCCAATTGGCACACGCGCAGGCTCGCGACGCCGTCCACGCCACGCTGGATGTGCAGTCTCTTCTCAGTGGCCTGCGCGAACGCGGACTGTCCGCGCGTGTCCTTAAGAGCGCTGCCGCGGACCGGTCTTCTTATTTACGCCACCCAGACTTGGGTCGGACACTCAGCCCGGAATCCTCGGCGCAACTCGTCGCCGATCCTTGTGATCTGCGTGTTTGTGATTGCCGACGGGCTCTCGGCGTCGGCGGTGTCGCGTCACACGCTGCCGCTGCTGGATGAGGTAGTTTCTCTCTTGGACAAACACTGGTCGGTAGGTCCGGTCTGCATCGTGGAACAAGGACGCGTGGCCATCGGCGATGCGATCGGCTTCGCGCTCCAGGCCAAGGTTTCTGTAGTCTTGATCGGGGAGCGTCCAGGCCTGAGTTCGCCCGATAGCCTTGGCGCTTACATCACATGGGGGCCGCGCCCGGGGCTCACCGATGCCGAACGCAACTGCATTTCGAACATCCGCCCGGCGGGTCTGGAATACTCAGCAGCGGCCAGCACGCTCGCCTTCTATCTTCATGAAGCTTTGCGGCAGAAGTTGACCGGCATCAAGCTTAAGCTGACGGGAGATTTTCAAACTGAAGGCCGGCGTGTGGTGGCGCTAAGAAAGCAGCCCTGAAAGGGCCGCTCTTCCACGGTGTGGCGGCGTCATATTTTATTCGCGGTACACCGGTGCCGAACCTGAGCTGGGTCGATGTCATAATAAATGATTCGAGAGGGCACGAATCTGAGTCCCGACTACACCGCCATGCTCGATGTCGCATTGACCGAAGCCCGCAAAGGGCTGGCCGAAGGTGGCATTCCCATCGGTGCTGCGATTTTCGACGCGCGTGGCCAACTGGTCGGCTCGGGTCACAATCGCCGGGTACAGCACGGCGATCCTTCAATGCACGGCGAGACGGACGCCTTCCGCAACGCGGGACGCCAGCGCAGTTATCGCAACCTGACCATGGTGACGACGCTCGCTCCGTGCTGGTATTGCAGCGGGTTGGTTCGGCAGTTTGGTTTCGGCACGCTGGTCGTAGGCGAGAGCCGTAACTTTCAGGGTGGAGTTGAATGGCTGCGGGCGCTCGGTGTGAATGTGATCGATCTCGATTCCGAAGAGTGCACTTCGCTGCTTAGCGAGTACATTCGGAAGAACCCAGAAGTGTGGAATGAGGACATCGGGGAAGAGTAATGGTTCACATAGCGCCGGCGCGGCTCGGAGTCTTTCATGAAACTAGATAAAAGCCGATTGATCACGCTGCCGAAAGTGCTTCTTCACGAGCATCTCGACGGCGTATTGCGGCCGCAGACTGTCATTGATCTCGCCAAAGAAACGAAGTACACGGAACTGCCCACCAGCGATCCCGTGGCGCTGGCCCATTGGTTTCATCAGGGCGCGAACAAGGGAAGTCTCGCGAAGTATCTGGAAGGCTTCGCCCACACCATCGCGGTGATGCAGACGGAAGAGGCGCTGGAGCGGGTCGCTTACGAGCAAGTCGAAGATCTGAGCCAGGACGGCGTGGTTTATTTTGAAACTCGTTTTGCGCCGGTCTTTCACACCCGCAAGGGGTTGACGCATCAGCAAGTGGTGACGGCTGTCTTAAAGGGACTGGAGCGGGGGCGAAAAGATTTTGGAGTTGCTACAGGATTGATTATTTGCGCCATGCGGAATATGGACGTCTCGCTCGAAATGGCGGAACTGGCCGTGGATTTTCGCGAACGCGGCGTGGTTGGCTTCGACCTGGCGGGCGAAGAAGGCGGGTATCCGCCCAAGAAGCATGTTGATGCCTTTCACTACATTCAGCGGCAGAATTTCAGCATTACAATTCACGCTGGCGAAGGTTACGGCAAGGAATCCATCTGGCAGGCGATTCAGTATTGCGGGGCGCATCGCATCGGACATGGCACGCGGTTGATCGACGACATCGCCGTTGCGGATGGCAAAGTGGTAAAACTTGGCGACCTTGCGCAGTACGTTCTCGATAAGCGGATTCCGCTGGAGATTTGTCTGATCAGCAATGTTCATACGGGAGCGACGCCAAGTCTCGCGGAACATCCATTCAAGATTCTTTATCAGGAAAAATTTCGCGTCACTCTCAACACCGACAATCGGCTGATGAGTGATACCTCGATGACGAAAGAATTCGAGGCTGCGGCAGAAACTTTCGGGCTATCGCTGAATGACTTCGAGAAAATTACCATCAATGCGATGAAGAGCGCGTTTCTGCCTTACGATCAGCGCTGTCGTTTGATCTACACGGTCATAAAGCCCGGATACGCGAAGATCCGAGAGTCTCTCGCGTGAAACCCGCAACCCGTCGTTTGTCATCCTGAGCGGAGGAGCTACTTCGCGCACGCGAAGTAGCCACGTAGTCGAAGGACCCCTACCCGCTCCACGCTCTCTCGCTTCGGGATTTCGCCGAAGTGATGTGTGCCAGCCAAAGCCGTAAAGATGATAGGGGTCCTTCGACTCCGCCGGTCCATTCGCAAGCGAATGGATCGGCTCCGCTCAGGATGACACCTCCAGTTTTTCGGCGACCCCGAAAGCGGAGTTACACCGCCAACTTTCTCCTGTGCCATGTAAGCAGAAGGGCGGAGCCGATAATCATCAGGCCGCCGCACAATCCGATCCACACGCCGACGGCTCCCCATCCCAGGTTGAAACATAAGAAATAGCCGACCGGGAGTCCGATCAGCCAGTAGGCGACGAAGTTGGCCAGCATGGGTGTTCTGGTGTCGCCCGACCCGCGAAGAGCTCCGGTCGCGACTGTCTGCACGCCATCGAACAACTGGAATGCGGCAGCTACCAGGAGCAATCTTGCGCCGGTGCGAATGACATCCGGATCAGGAGAGAATAACCGGGCAATCCAAGTGGGAACGGACACGAACAGAAGGCCCGAGCAGGTCATGAACCCAGCTCCGAGTATGATAGCGGACCATCCGGCGCGCCGTGCTCCCTCGGGGTCCTGCCTTCCCAATTGTTGTCCCACGCGAACCGCTGCGGCTGAACTCATCCCCAATGGCACCATGAAGCTTAATGCGGCGCAATTCAATGCGATCTCGTGACCGGAGAGTGGAACCGGCCCTAGCCGGGCAATGATTGCGGTAGCGGCCGAGAATGCTCCGATTTCGAGAAGGATCTGAGTGGCCGCGGGCGCTCCCAGCTTCAGCAACTCGCCAACGCGGCGCAGATCGATCGCGACCGTGCTAGCCCACTTGAGCTGCGGCCGCTTCGACTCTACCCAGAAAAAAGTGACGACCAGCACGCCTGCCATGTAGATGCGAGCCACGCAAGTTGCCCATCCCGAACCGGTGATGCCCATGGCGGGAAGGCCGAGGTGTCCGTAGATCAGCGCCCAATCGCCGACCAGGTTAACGAGGTTCGCGGAGATGAGGGCGAACATGATCGGAATCGCGACGTTCTGCGCCTGCAGGTAGCGGCGAAGAGCGAAATACGTGAGCAGGGGCAGGGTGCCCCAGTTCAGGGCGCGCAGGAACGGGCGCATCGGGTCCACCAGTTCCGCGCTGATTCCGAAGTGCTGCATCAGCGCGGGCCAGAACGATACGAGCAGCATCAGGATGGGGCTCAGCGCGAAGGCAAGGAACAGCCCGTTGACCAGCGAGAGGCGCGCGTCGTTCAGGTCCTTGCGGCCGTAGGCTTGCGAGACGAACGTATCGAGTCCGAGAAGCAGGCCGCCGCCGAAGATCGCGATGCTGTGGTAAAGGCTCTGACCCAGGCCGGTCGCGCCGATGGCGACCGCGCTGTCGGGCAGCCGCCCCACCATGATGGTGTCCACGATACCCATGCTCATCCAGCCGACCTCGGCGACGATCAGCGGCAGGGCAAGGCGCAGCGTAAGCACAAAATCTTCGCGCAGCGGGGTGTGAGAAGCGGATTGAGATTCGACCGGCATCGCTCTTGTGACTATATCAACTGGAATGGTGGACAGTTGTGTGGGCGCGGGCGGCTCGCCCGGGAAAGCCTCGAGTCAAAGTCAAAAGACGCGGGCGAGTCGCCCGCGACCACACAACCGCCGAAGCAAATGTCTCTTGTTATGTTGCTTGGAGAATTCAGCGGCCTCAACAAACACCCATTCTCTTGCTACCCAAACTCACCCAGTCGGCGTCTAGCAACAACAGGGCATCGTTCGAGACTGCCCGCACATGACGAGTCCGTCCACCTCATCACAAATTCAAAGGAGTAGCCATATGCGCCGAAACGGGTCCAATTGCTGGGTATTTGCTGCGCTGGTGTTGAGCGCAGCAACGTGGAGCGCTTGCGACAAGTCGAACACCGAGGGAACGTCGACGGCGTCGGCTGGCGGCGGCAAGATTCCCATCACGACCAAGTCCGAAGACGCAAGAAAGGAATTCCTCGCGGGACGCGAACTTTCCGAGAAGCTTCAGGCGCAGGACTCGGTCCAGCACTTTGATAAAGCCATTGCGCTCGATCCCGAGTTCGCCACCGCTGAATTGGCGCGGGCCAATGCTGGTGCGACTGCCAAGGAATTCTTCGAGCATTTGAACAAGGCGGTGGCTTTGGCGGACAAGGCTTCAGAAGGCGAGAGACTTATCATTCTCGCAACGCAGGCCGGCGCGAATGGAGACACGGTCAAGCAGAAGGACGACCTGGAGAAACTTGTGGCTGCGTTTCCCAACGACGAGCGGGCGCATTTCAACCTGGGCGCATTCGAGTTTGGGCAACAGGACTACGCTCAGGCCATCGCGCACTTGAAGAAGGCCCCGGAACTGGCGCCCGATTACTCTCCGGCGTACAACATGCTGGGCTATTCCTACCGGCAAGCGGACGACTACGCGAATGCAGAGCAGGCCTTCAAGAAATACATACAGCTGATTCCGAACGATCCCAATCCATACGACTCGTACGCGGAGCTATTGTTAAGAATGGGGAAGTTCCCCGAATCGATCGAGCAATATCGCAAGGCACTCACGATTGATCCGCACTTCGTGCCGTCGCACTTCGGGATTTCGGCTGATCTCACGTACATGGGCAAACCGGACGAGGCGAACGCCGAACTACAAAAGATGACGGAGGAGGCGCGCAATGACGGCGAACTCCGGATCGCTCTGTTCGGGATGGCGGTCGTGGCTTCGGATGGTGGCAAGTGGGACAAGGCAGTGCAGGCCATGGACAAGGAATTTGCCGTGGCGGAAAAGAAGAACGATGTGGCGGCCATGGCGGCGGACCTTCAGGCCAAGGGCAATATCATCGCCGAGGCGGGGAAGTATGACCTGGCGGCACAGCAGTTCGATCGGTCTTTTGAGATGGTGCAAGGCTCAAGCCTGTCACAGGAGATCAAGGACAATTCCAAACTTCTGCATCATTTCAACCTGGCTGCGCTGGCGATTGGAAAGAAGGATTATGCGGCTGCGAAGTCTCATTCCGATGAATACCGTCAGGGGGCAGAGGTCTCGAAGAATCCGGCCCAGGTGAAGCTGGCCCATGAATTAGCGGGACGGATCGCGCTGGCCCAGAAAGATTATGACACCGCGATTTCGGACCTGGAACAGGCCAATCAGCAGGACCCGCGTAATTTGTATCGCCTGGGCCAGGCGTATCAGGCCAAGGGTGATAAGGACAAATCTCACAAGCTTTACGCCGAGGCTGCAGGATTCAATTCTCTGCCTGCGCTGAATTACGCGTTTATTCGCGTGAAGGCACAGAAGATGGCGTCGGCGGCGAAGGGGTAACGCTCGTTCTTTCGCCCTTTCAGGGCTCTTTCCATTTCCCAACGGGACCCGGGGGCTTGCGCCCCGGGCTTCAATCTGGCGCCGCTTCGCGGCTTCTCCCTCAGAACTCTTCGGGTATGCCCGCCGACGTTGACGTCATCCTGAGGGACTTTAGTCCCGAAGGACCTCGCGCGGACCGGCATGATCTTCGCGTGCATATCAGCTCCGCGCCAGATCCCTTCGACTTCGCTCAGGGCAGGCTCTTCGCAAGCTCAGGATGACGCCTTCTGGGTACGAGGCAAAACTCGAACGTTTCTCGTCGTTCGTTACTGCCAGCGTTCGAGGTACTGCGCGAAGTCCGGTATTTGAGATAAACTTTGCTGCGGGCCTGCTCGCCAACGACGACGCCCTGAAGACATCTGAATGCCAACTGCATATCTGGAAGAAGTGAACCCGTGGGAAGCACAGGTTGCCCGGTCAGACGTGGCTGCGCAGAAGCTTAATCTGAACCAGGGCTTATGGAGAATACTGCGCGAGCCCAGCCGGGAAGTCATCGTGCACATACCAGTCCAGTTGGATGATGGGCGCCTGGAGGTTTTCACCGGGTTCCGGGTGCAGCATTCGATTGATCGCGGCCCGGCCAAAGGCGGGATCCGTTACACCCCCAACGTCACCCTGGACGAGACGCGTGCGCTGGCCAGTTGGATGACTTGGAAGTGCGCCGTGGTGGATATCCCTTTCGGGGGCGCGGCCGGCGGAGTGATTTGCGATCCCGATAAGCTTTCCAAGCGCGAACTGGAACGGCTCACGCGTCGTTACACGGCTGAGTTGATGGAACTGCTGGGGCCGGAAAAAGATGTTCCCGGTCCTGACATTAACACTGACGGGCAGATCATGGCCTGGATCATGGACACCTACTCCATGCATGTGCGCCACACCGTCACGGCGGTAGTGACAGGGAAGCCATTGGAGTTGGGAGGATCGCACGGACGTATTGAAGCCACCGGGCGTGGCCTGATGATCGTCTGCGACGAAGCCGCGAAGAAACTCGGCATGAGTCCGGACCAGACCCGTGTGGTCATTCAAGGCTTCGGCAATGTGGGCTCGAATGCTGCCCGCCTCATGCGGCGCAGGGGCTATAAGATTGTTGGCGTCTCCACCAGCAGGAGCGGGTTGTATAACAAAAACGGCATTGATATTGAGGCACTCTCGCTGCATTACCAGAACAATCGCACGCTCAACGGTTTTCCCGGTTGCGAAGAAACGAATTCCGAGGAATTGCTGGTCACTGACTGCGACATCCTCATTCCAGCGGCGCTCGAAAACCAGATCACCACTCGTAATGCAGACCGGGTGAAGGCCAAAGTGCTTTGCGAGGGAGCCAATGGCCCCACCACCGCCGAGGCGGATGAAATTCTGGTGGACAAAGGCGTGTTCGTTATTCCCGACATTCTTGCGAACTCGGGAGGAGTCACAGTTTCCTATTTCGAGTGGGTGCAGGACCGTCAGGGATATTTCTGGACCGAAGCAGTGGTCAACGATTATCTGCAGCACACCATGCGGACTGCCTTTGCGGAAGTCATTAAGTACGCTGAGACCCACAATGTCAGCAATCGCATTGCAGCCTACATGCTGGCCATCGACCGGGTCGCCTTTACGCTTCGACAACGCGGAATCTACGCTTAAAACTGGACCGGTGGATGAATCCACACCCTTGGTGGCGGCGCGGCGCGGGTGTTGTGGGATGTGGACTCGCCGTGCTTCTCGTTGTATTCCTTACTGGCTGGGCAGTGGCGGCTTTATATTTCGACCTGCTGTCCGGCTACTCTTTCCGAAACATTGCAGCCTCCGGCTATGGGATCGCCATGCTGGGGACGCTGTTGGCTTTCCGCGGACGCGGCAAAGGGGTTGCCATTTGCGTCGCCGCCTTTGTCCTGGTACTAGCCTGGTGGCTCAGCCTTAAGCCGTCCAATGACCGGGCCTGGCAGCCCGACGTGGCGCAGACCGCATGGGCGGAAATAGACGGCGATCGCGTTACGATTCACAACGTCCGCAACTGCGACTACCGCACGGAAGGCGACTACACGCCGCGTTGGGAGACTCGATCTTTCAACCTCTCGCAGATACGCGGCATGGATCTTCTTCTCACCTACTGGGGCTCGCCCTGGATCGCGCATCCCATTGTCAGTTTCCAGTTCGGCGACCATGACTACATCTCAATGTCCATCGAGACCCGGAAAGAAGTCGGCGAGGTGTACTCCGCGGTCCGCGGATTTTTTCGCTACTACGAATTGATTTACACAGTAAGCGACGAGCGCGATGTGGTGCGGCTGCGCACCAATTTTCGCAACGGCGAGGAAACTTATATTTTTCACACGCTGGCCACGCCCGAACATGCGCGAGAGACTTTCCTGAATTATTTGAAAAAGATAAACCGGATTCGCGACCATCCGGAGTGGTACAACGCGTTGACCAACAACTGCACCACCAACATCGCTACGCTGGCGGGAGAGCCGCAGTGGGACTGGCGCGTCCTGCTGAACGGTCGCGCTGACCAGATGCTTTACGAGCGCGGGGACCTGGCTACGGGGAATCTTTCGTTCGCTCAGCTTAAAAAGCAGGCTCACATTAATGCCGCGGCACGGGCGGCGGGGGATGATCCTGATTTTTCCCGTCGTATTCGAGAAGGCCGCGCGGGATTCTAGGAATCACCACGTAGCTGGTGGTGGCGGCTCCCACCCTTCGCAAAGGACGCGAAGGATGGGGCACCCAGTACCCGGTGTTTGGATGGAACTCCCTTATTGGGAAACGAGTTTCAGGACGATGCCGCCGCCGTGGTCGACTACATACAGTTCTCCAGCGGCGTCCTGGCCGAGAGACGAGATCTCACGATTGGTGCTGAGGAGGTCGGCGCGAGTGAAGGTGTTGGGCGGCGATTCGGTCAGGCCGAATATCTTGCCGCTGAGATCGCCAAAGATGTACTTGTTCGCGAGACTCGGGATAGCGGTGCCTTTGTAGACAAATCCACCGATGATGGCGATGCCAATCGAGTGATCGTATTCTGCGATCGGCAGGACCTTGCCGCTGGTGTCGCAGCTGGTGGGCGGGTTGAAACAGTGAGTGGCTTCCATCACACTCCAGCCGTAGTTGCCGCCCTTTTGGAGAATATCGACTTCTTCAAAGTTTGACTGGCCCACGTCGGCCACGAAGATCCGGGTGCCGCCGCGCTCCAGCGAAAAGCGCCAGGGATTGCGAAAGCCGTAGGCAAAGATCTCAGGCGATCCGGTGCTGCCGTTTGCGAAAGGATTGTCCGATGGAATCGCGTAGGACAGGGAACCTGTAAAGGGAGGATCTACCCCGATGCGAAGCATTTTTCCCAGCAATGAGAACAGGTTTTGCCCATTGTTGAGAGGATCGGGAGTACCAGAATTCCCGCCATCCCCCAGGCCGATGTAGAGAAAACCGTCAGCACCAAAGGCCAGCTGGCCGCCCTTATGATTGGAAAAAGGCTGGCTTACCGTAAGCAGGATGCGCTCGCTGTTGGGGTCGGCCTGATTGGGATCTGAGGCAGAAGTCTGGAATTCGGCAATGACGGTCTGCCGGCTGGGCGAGTCGCGGGTGTAGTTCACATAGAACTTGCGATTAGTGCTGTAGTTGGGATGGAAGGTCAGACCTAGCAGGCCCTGTTCCCCTCCGTCGTCGTTCACCAGACTCTGGATGTCGAGAAAATTTCCTGGCAGCAAGGCGCCATTCTGGATGATGCGGACGGTCCCCGTTTGCTGCACCACGAAAAACCGGTTGTCGCCCGGCGGGCTTTCCAGACCGAGCGGAGCGGTTAGACCACTTACCACAGTGGTCAGAGCCAGCGTCGGGGTTGGAGTGGGAGTGGGTGTTGGAGACGGAGTGGCATCGCCACCTCCGCAACTGGGCAATAGAAGCGCCAGCAGCAACAGGGAACTCACTGGCAGCAGGTTTTTGAATGACATTGCTTAAAGCTTATCTGAAGTTCGGGCAGACTGAAAAGCCCCGGAAGACCCCGAGTGGTGGTGCGGTTTGTCCTTTACACGACTTTGTCATCCTGAGCGTAGCCGTTTTTCAGGCGTAGCGAAGGATCTCCCGCTTAACCGGCCTCATACGCAACCAAAACTGCAGGACTGCCAAGGCCCAGTGTGGGGCGGACACTCTTGTCCGCTGCCTTTGAAGTTGACTTGCGTGGGTTGAGGAATCGTGGGAGCTTGCCGGGCCAGTAGTAGTGGCGGAACGTCAAAGGCCAAGGCCAAGTCAAAGGCGGCGGACAAGAGTGTCCGCCCTACACAAGTCTATTTTGTCCTCGGGCGGTTCTGTGGCAGACTCCCATGGGACTCATATCCAACATGTTCGGTTCGATCGAAGCGGGCGGCACGAAATTCGTTTGCGGGGTCGGGACGGGGCCGGCCGACTTGAAGACGATGCAGTTTCCTACGACCTCGCCGGCAGCCACAGTGGCGATCGCCATTGAGTTCTTGCGCCAGGAATCAGCCGGCGAATTAAAAGCGGTGGGGATTGGCTCGTTTGGGCCGATTGATCTGCACAGCACCTCGCTTACGTTTGGCTATGTAACATCCACCCCGAAGGCGGGATGGCAGAATTACAATCTGGCGGGCACGGTGCGCGACGCTCTCGGCGTGCCTGTGGGTTTTGATACGGACGTGAGCGCCGCCGCGCTCGGCGAAGCGCACTGGGGCGCGGCCCAAAACCTGACTGACTTTCTCTATCTCACCATCGGCACTGGTATTGGCGGCGGCGCGATCATCAACGGCCGCGTTCTTCACGGGTTGGTGCATCCGGAGATGGGACACATTCGGGTCCCGCACGACTTGGTGAAGGACCCATATCCGGGCGGCTGCCCCTACCATGGCGACTGCTTGGAAGGATTGGCTTCTGGTCCGGCCATGCAGGCGCGCTGGGGTAAGGCTGGCCAAGACCTTCCGCCGGACCATCCAGCATGGATTTTGGAAGCGCACTATCTCGCGCTGGGCCTGGCCAACTGGGTGCTGACTTTGTCACCGCAACGCATTCTGCTGGGCGGAGGCGTGTTGCGCCAGTCGCATCTCTTCGCCCGGATCCGGCGAGACCTGGTTGAGTTGCTCAACGGGTATGTCCAGGCCACCGAGGTGATTCGGGACATCGACCACTATGTGGTGCCACCGCAACTCGAGGGGCGGGCCGGGGTCCTCGGCGGTCTGGTGCTGGCTGAGCGGGCTTACTCCCGACTTGATCGCGAATAGTCATTCGCCGCCAGCATAGGTTCTCATCCTGAGTGCAGTCTTTCATCCCGCGGGGCGGGATGAAAGCAAGCGAAGGACCTGTGCATTCCGCGCTCGCTCACCGATCGTGTTCGGTCCAATCCAGGGTGCCAACTGCAGCGCGCCGGAGGCCAGTACTTCGGCACCGCCATCGTCCGCAAGTACACAGGTCCTTCGTCGGGAACCCTTCGCGTAGCGAAGGGCTCCGCTTCCTCAGGATGACAAACCGTTTGGGTACTGCGTGCTTTCAGTCGCGGGACCGATTCGAAGTGGTGGGAGCTTCTTTCCAGGGAAGGTGACACTGGCGCTGTTCCAGTTCGAGAAGCGCTGCTTTCTCGTCGACCTGCCCTGAAGTCTGTCCGCACCGGGTGCAGAGCCACAGCCGGGCCGCGTGATTCCAGATTATGTTTTCGTGTTTCATGGACTCTTCAGCCATGTACGAGGCAGTAATTCGTGCTTAGGGTATTGAGGTTTCTGGAGATGAAAGCGCTGGAGATGTGTCTCCATCACGCGACCGGTTCAGCACAGACAGCATCTGCCGGGCACTCGCATCGCTCGTTCTTCCAATTGCCTCGAGTTCCGCCTTCGCAGCGTCGGCGTCAAGGACTTGAAACGATGGAGCGTTATAGGGCTTTTTTGCAACTTTGAGGTCCCGATCCAAAGATTGCCTCCCGACACGGGTTTCACTGGTCCATGCGGTCATCGCAAATTCATGAGGTGACCTCTTAACTTGCGAATAACCTGGAGGGATTGTTACAGCAAAAACTTCGGGGAAGAAAAAGAAGCTGTCAGGGTCGCTTTTCCGACGTGGTTACAAGGTTGGAGGACAGCGTCTCGTCCAGCCGGGCGGGACGCCCGGCCTCCATTGTCCAAAGACTAGTTGGAGGGTTCCAGAACACCCTCGGTAGTGATCCGGTTGGCCTTGCGGATTTCGGCGGCGACTTTCACCAGCGCCTCGTCAGCGCGCGCTGCGCCGTCATCTGAAATCATTGAGCTGGCGGCCAAGGTGAACAGCAGCGCGTCTTCCTGCTTGTCAAAATAAAGAACAACCTGACTCGCTGCCATAAGAAATGCCTCCCGGGGGTTTGTCTCTGGAGATGATAGGCCGATTCAGACGCCGAATGAATGTACTCTCTTGATACTCCCGGCAATTGCCGAGACCATGTGGGAAAGTCACCCCCGGCTGTCCTGCGGAGCAATGCTCCGCGCGGTTTGACGTTCGTCAAACGTCGGTCGAGCTGCGCTCGACAGGACAGCCGAGAGCGGCTGTCCCCACGTGGCACGTGGCCGTCCTGCTAAAATCCCTTGGTGCTTCGAACCATCCCAATCGTTTTCATATGTCTCGGCCTGAGTCCTCTGGCGATGGCACAGCAGTCGTCGCAGCCCCAGGTCAAAGTGAATGTCTTGAACGTGTGCTCGCCTTCGGCGGGGGAGCAGCAGGAAATTGCTTCCGCACTGGCCCGCGTTCCCAAGCAGCCTCTCTTTGGCGTGGACTTCGAAGTCGATCGCGGAAGGACCAACCTCGAAGTGGGCCCTGGATTTCTGCAGCCCGGATCCGGGGGGCAGATGTCGTCCGACCCCGGCACTTCCAACTGGGTGCGCATCCGGCGTGAGTTTTCCGTGCAGGCGCTTTTTTCGACGGTGCAGTATTCGTTCAGTGTGGATCCGAAGAACATGGTTGAGACGCTGGTCTTCAGGGTCCGCGATCCCAAGGACCTGATGCAGGTTTCGATCGAAGACAGCGCCTCGGCTGTGACCACGCCGGCCACCATGCTCACCAGCAGCACGCCTGCCAGCCGGATCAAGCTGGAGCGTTTTGGCAAGTCATCGGTAGTGCTGGCCCGATGCTCGGGAACGGAAGCCGGCCCGCCCCCCGATCAAAGCGCCTACGAGCCTCTGTTTCAGAGTGCGTCGGCGATCCTTTCCAACTATCGGGGTTTGCTGGGCGCCCGGACTACGGTGCCTGAGGAATTAGAACGGGTTGCCGAGGTGGCGGAGAAGGCCAAAGCCCCGAAATCGTCCTCGGGCAAGAAGGCTGCGTCTCAGAAGAAATAGAAGCTACACGCAGGGCGGGACGCCCTCCGGACAGCCGGTGGGACGCCGGCGCTACTGGGGCCTTGCATCCAAATCGTAATTTGGCAATCTAAAGCTGCACGTGCGGTCGCACATCAATATGGAGAACATTCGCAACGTAGTCATTATTGGGTCCGGTTGCTCCGGCCATACTGCCGCGCTTTACACGGCCCGCGCCAATCTCAAGCCCCTGGTGATTGAAGGCCATGAGCCCGGAGGCCAACTCTCGCTCACCACGCTGGTGGAGAATTTTCCTGGATTCCCCGACGGCATCCAGGGCCCCGAACTCATCGAGAACATGCGCAAGCAGGCAGGACGCTTCGGGGCGCAGTATCAGTTGGGGCATGTGGTCAGCGTTGATCTGAGCAAACGGCCCTTTGCGGTGGATTTTGGCAAGGAGACGATTTACGCGCGCTCTCTGATCATCGCCAGCGGGGCGTCGGCACGCTGGTTGGGGTTGCCGGGTGAAAAGGCGCTGATCGGTCACGGAGTTTCCTCTTGCGCCACCTGCGACGGTTTCTTTTTTTCCGGGAAAGAAATTGCAGTCATTGGCGGCGGCGATTCGGCTATGGAAGAAGCGAACTTCCTTACCCGCTTTGCCACCAAGGTGACGCTGATCCATCGGCGTGATCAGTTTCGCGCTTCGAAGATCATGCTTGACCGCGCCCAGCAGAACAACAAGATTGAATTTCTTACCAACACTATTGTCGAAGACGTGCTTGATCCGTCCAAGAAGGAAGTCACTGCTCTCAAACTGCGCGATTCGAAGACCGACAAGACCTGGGAGTTTCCGACCAGCGCCATGTTTCTTGGCATCGGACATATACCGAACGCCCGTATGTTCGAAGGCCAACTCGAAACCGATCAGGATGGCTACCTGGTGACCGAGAGAAATGTGTTTACGCGGGTGCCGGGTGTCTACGCTTGCGGTGACGTGCAAGACCGGCGCTATCGCCAGGCGATCACTGCCGCGGGCACTGGTTGCATGGCCGCACTCGAAGCCGAGAAGTTTCTGGAAGACGCGGGAGAGTAAGACTAGAACTCGGAGGAATTTAGATGGCGCGTCCGGCCCCAACCTGCTCCCACCTGGGCGAAATCCGACCTGTGAAACCGAGTGGCCAAGGCTGCAAGGAGTGCCTTGAAATGGGCGATACCTGGCTGCATCTGCGGGAGTGCCTGAGTTGTGGCCACGTGGGCTGTTGCGATTCCTCGAAGAACAAACATGCAACCAAACACTTCCGCCAGACCAAGCATCCTCTCGTGCAGTCCTTCGAGCCCGGTGAAGACTGGCGGTGGTGCTACGTGGACGAGGTTTTTCTAGAGTGACGTCCTAAAGTGACCTGGGGCGTCAGACGTCGGGCCTCGGGGTTTGGTTTCCATTTCCGCCTCGTTAGCAAGCTTTCCTGCGATGGCCACATCAAGATCCATGGGCTGATGTCCGACGGCCGAGGTCCGACGCCCGCTTTCCTGTGGTACAAATTTCTGTGACCTTCATGCACGCGCAGAGCGCCCGTCATCTCGACCTTGGCCGGGAAGAAACATGCTAAGGGCGCTCTTCATTTCTCTTTCCGAAAACCGCTCACTGCGCGGGATGGCTGAGCGGTCCGCTATCGGGCAGCGTTTGTCCAGCCGTTTTGTGGCGGGCACCCAGGTGGACGATGCGCTGCGCGTCACGCAAACCGTCAATCAGAGTGGTTTGAGCGTTTCAGTCGACAATCTCGGCGAGAATGTCACCAATGCCGAAGAAGCCCGTGCCAGTGCCCAGCTCTATCACCAGATGCTGGACGAGATCTCGAGCCGCCAGCTTAACGCAAATGTCAGTCTGAAACTCACCCACATGGGCCTCGACGTGGACGAGGTGCTTGCGCGCGACCTGGTCACCGGGCTGGTGGCAAAGGCAGCGGCAATGAATCCGCCCAATTTCGTGCGGGTAGACATGGAAGGATCGCCTTACACTCAGCGCACGCTCGATTTCGTACACGAACTGCATCGCATGCCGGGACACGCGGGGGCCGTGGGCGCTGTGATCCAGTCGTATATGCGGCGGGCAGAAAAAGATGTTGAGGAACTGCTGGCAGAGAGCATTCGCATTCGACTGTGCAAGGGGGCGTACAAGGAGCCGGAGGAAATTGCCTTCCAGGAAAAATCAGAGGTGGATGCGAACTATGTCCGGCTGATGAAAATTCTGATGAAGAGCGGCGTCTATCACGGCCTGGCGACGCACGACGAGAAGATCATCAATCAGGCGAAAGTATTTGCCTCGCGGGAGAATATCCCGCGCGATGCCTTTGAGTTTCAGATGCTCTACGGAATCCGCCGTGACCTGCAACGGCGGCTGGTGCGAGAGGGATGGCGCATGCGCGTGTACATTCCATTCGGTACCGAGTGGTATCCCTATTTCATGCGGCGTCTGGCGGAACGGCCGGCGAATGTGTTCTTCATAGCCAGAAACTTATTGCGGAGTTAGCGCCGGAGAGTTTCGAGAGAAAAAGCGCGTGTGTCGGGAAATACTATTCGATTGGCTTGCCAAATGTGGACTTTCTTCTGAGCTTGAAACCCCGAGGTCTTAAAGTTTTAGCTCCCAGACCTGTGCGACCAGATCGTCGCGACCCCAGCTTTGATGTTTCTTTTGCTGCGCTAACTGGAAGCCCGCCTCCTGGTAGATGTGCCGCGCCGCGGGCAGCTCGCTTTGCGTCCACAGAACCATTTTCTTGTAGCCCACCTGCCGTGCGAAGCGCACACACTCGCCGACCAGACGCTTGCCGATGCCCAGTCCGCGGGCCGATGGTTCCACCAGCAGCAGGCGGAGCTTGGCTACGGTCTTCGATTTCTTGACCAGAAACACTGAACCGACGATCTCGCCGTCTTTTTCCGCAATCCAGCAACGCTCGCGTTTTGGATCGAAGTGCTGAATAAATTTGGCGACGATTTCCGCTACCAGGGCTTCGAAGGTTTCGTCATATCCGTATTCCTGGGCGTAGAGAACGCCGTGGCGATGTACCACCCATCCCATGTCGCCGGGTTGATGCAGGCGCAAAATGTAAGGCGTTTTCGATTGGGGGACATCGCCCAGCACACTTTCAATGACGCGCATGGATTGCACCAATCGTTCCTGCCCGGCGGCCGGGAGCCGGCTCAGCATGGTTGCGACTTCTTCACTCTGTCGCGAGTTCAGGGTGGCGAAGGTTTCTTTGCCGCGCGCGGTCAGTCCCAGAAGACTTTGGCGGCCGTCGGATTCGGACGCGGATTTGCGAAGCAGGCCACGCTTTTCAAGTCTGCGCAGGATGCGGCTGAGGTAGCCGGGGTCGAGGTCGAGTTGCTTGCAGAGTTCGGTGGCGGTGGGCTGCTGGCGGTGCGCAATTTCGTAGAGGACGCGCAGTTCGGTAAGCGAGAAGGGGCTCTTGAGCAGGCCTTCGCGCAGAACGCCGATCTGTCGGGTGTAGAAGCGGTTGAAGGCGCGGACAGTTTGGATGTTTTGATCGAGATCTGCGCTCAGGGATGTGGCCATACGTTTTGCAGGTTGCGAGTAGAGAATGTGACTAAGTCAATTATATAGTTGATTTGGTCACATAACATAAAAAATCAGTGGGTCGGTTGGGGCAGATCCACATACTACGGGCGTCATCCTGAGGGACTTCAGTCCCGAAGGATCTCGCGCGCACCGCCACGATCTCCCGCCACGGGCAGATCCGCTTCGCGGTAAGTCCTTCGCAAGCTCAGGATGACCCCATTGTGAGGAGGGGAAACTAGAACTGACCCATACCGGAGTTTGTCTGATCGGCGTCGCTTTGCCGCTACGATCGCGGGAGGCCTCGAGAAAATCGACAGTATTAGTCTCTTTCGCTCCTACGGAGCTCTACGACTGTCCCGCTCTTTACCCACGGCGTGCGCCGTGGGCTACATTCTCCGGCCGCTTCGCGGCTGGTCACGTTCTTGTCAAGACCTCAAGACACGTGGATTCCCGGCAACCCACTGTCTGGGTGCGAGATATAGACCTGACGTGCATGTTCCATTCACTCTTGGCTGGTTGCTGTGCTGGAAGTAGACAACAAACTGGAGATCAGACGCGGGGTCGTCGTGCCCGGCTAACCTGGGAGTAGCGGAAGCACTCGATGCTGTGGTCGTTCACCATGCCGACAGCCTGCATGAAGGCGTAACAGATGGTTGATCCCACGAAGTTGAAGCCGCGATTCTTAAGGTCTTTGCTCATGGCGTCGGAGTCCGGAGTGCTGGCCGGAACACGCTGTCCGGAGCGCCATGCGTTCACCTTGGGCTTCCCGTCCACGAACTGCCAGAGATAACGGTCGAAAGAGCCAAACTCCTTCTGGACATTTAGAAACGCTTTCGCATTGCTTACCGCGGACGCGATCTTCAACCGGTTGCGAATGATGCCGGGATCACGCAGCAAGCTCGCCAGCTTGCGGCGGTCGTAGCGGGCGATGCGTAGCGGGTTGAAGCCGTCGAAGGCGGCGCGGTAGTTCTCGCGTTTTTGCAGAACTGTGTCCCAACTCAGCCCGGCCTGGGCGCCTTCGAGAATTAGGAACTCGAAGAGAACGCGGTCGTCGTGCTGAGGCAGCCCCCACTCTTCGTCGTGATAACGGACAGACAGCGGGTTGCTGGGCCAGGAGCAGCGGACCAGATCTGAAGATTTGGGTTTCATGGTGGCAAGTAGTTTACGAGATTCGCTCTTGTGGTTTATGTGGCGCGGACGCCTTCGCCCGCGTAGGTCTCAAGTTCAAAAACCGCGGGCGAGTCGCCCGCGCCACACAAACAGATACCACAGAACTTCATCAATGACCAAGCGCGTGCTCCTTTTGTAACTTGGCTTGGCCGCGCCACTCCCCTACAGTCAAGACAGTAGCTGCGGCTTTCGGCCCGATACGTGCATCTAATTGAGAGACGAAGGCTTTAGCTGTGTTTGGAGTGAAGTTTTTGGGTTGAACGGGCATGAAATACACGACGTGGTGTCGGTGGCTGGTCGTAATCGCGGTTGGGCTTGCCATGGCTGGGTTGTTCGCCCGGGCGCAGACGCCATATGTCGCAGCCTCCAGCATGGCCCTGCCCGAGGCCTCTCCTTCGACCGGAACCGATTCAACCGATCCCGTCCTTACCATCAAGGCGCGAGTCAACGAAGTCAATGTGCTGTTCATTGCCACCGACCATCGTGGAAAATTCGTCCGCAATCTGAACCAGGGCGATTTCAGCATCCTGGATGATCACAAGCCGCCAACCGCCATCATCAACTTCCGCCGCGAAACCGATCTGCCGCTGGAACTGGGGCTGCTGGTCGATACCAGCGGATCGGTGCACGGCCGCTTTGATTTCGAGCAGGAAGCCGCAGTCAGTTTTTTGCAGCACACCCTGCGCGCAAATTTTGATAAAGCCTTCGTCATGGGCTTCGGCACTCACAGTCTGGTCACGCAGGAATTTACCGACAACGTTCGGCTGCTGGAGACCGGGGTGCGAAGTCTGCGCAACGGCGGCGGCACCGCGATGTATGACGCCATTTACAAGGCGTGCCGCGAAAAGTTGAGCAAGGACCGCGGCGACCATCCGGTGCGACGAGCCATCATTGTGATCAGCGACGGCGAGGACAATCAGAGCGAGGTCAGCAAGGCCCTGGCGATTGAGACGGCACAACGCGCCGAAGTGATCATCTACGCGATTTCGACCGACGACAGCGGGCTGATTCTGCGCGGCGACAAGGCCCTGCAACAGCTGGCGGACGCCACCGGCGGACGCGCCTTCTTTCCCTTCAAGGTAAAAGACATCAAGAACTCGTTTGCCGCGATTGAAGATGAATTGCGGAGTCAGTATGTGGTTTCCTACAAGCCAGCTGACTTTGATGCCGATGGGCGTTATCGATCCATCGAAATTACCGCGCTGAAGAAAGACCTCCAGGTGCGAGCTCGTAAGGGCTACTACGCGCCGCGACAGTAGCTATACGCTTTTCAAGAGTAATTTTCAGGGACCGCCACGGTCCGACGTCTGTCGCACGAATCATAGCCTCGCTACGATTGGGGAAGGGCACGAGTTCACTCGTGCCGCTGCTGCCACGGGGGATGCGCTTTAGCGCCTGAGGGTGGCTACTGTGAAGCGAACCTCAGGGGCTGAAGCCCCACAACCAGCATCGTAGGTGGCACGGCTGAAGCCGTGCCCTTTCCGTCATGTGACCAACATTCGTGTGGGGCGGGCGCCCTCGCCCGCCGCTTTTGAAGTTGATTTGGATGTTCGTCGAAGCAAAATCAAAGGCGGCGGGCGAGGGCGCCCGTCCCACATGGTCAAAGGTCAGCGGCCGTCCATCGGAGGCATGGTCAGCACCGTTTCATGGTCGCAAACGAAGAAGGCGATCAGCTTTGCCGGCTCTTTGTCACTGGCATTGGCCGAGACCTCATGGACGCC
The DNA here is from genome assembly GCA_963812835.1 of Terriglobia bacterium. Lineage (GTDB taxonomy): Bacteria > Acidobacteriota > Terriglobia > Terriglobales > Acidobacteriaceae > JAIQFF01. The sequence goes on along the minus strand of CAWEWN010000001.1, from coordinate 448,901 downwards.
GTTGGGCGGCTCGTAAAAGCTTTCCCCGGCCTTGAAGACACCTTCTGGGCCGCCTTTTACCTGGAAGCGAATCGCACCCTGGGCCACGTATCCGATCACGGTGCAGGGATGGCTGTGCGGCTTATCTGCCTCTCCCGGCGCGTAATTTACTTCGACGACGGTGGCGCGCAAGTGACTGCCATCCAGTTTCGGCAGGGCGTGCGAGAAAGCGGAGGGATGACTCGCCCCGGTGCCGGATTGGGCGGCGGAAAAGCGCACGCTCAGCCCGACCAGGATGGTAATAACGGCTAACGAGAGCGGCAGCAGGAATCGCAAGCTCTGATTCCGCGTGATTTTAAACATAGTGGTCTCCTTTGACGCCGGACAAAGATAAATCGCATGAAAGGAAACCGCAAATCCGCCTGTTTGCTTCGAGGTCCCGAACTCGCCCGGGAAGGGCATGGCTTTAGCCGTGCCGGCGCTGACGCAGGTTCTGATGGCCTGAACCCTGGGTTTCACTCCCGGTGCCAGCAGCGCTCCTCAGGCGCTAAAGCGCAGTTAGTCCAAGGGCTCGTTGGCACGAGTAAACTCGTGCCCTTCCCGTTTGCATAGAGGCAGATCGCGCAAAGGACACCGGGCCGGGCTCCGAGATCTGCGGGCTGACGCCGGACTACGATGCTACAATTCCGGTTAGGCCGCAATCGGCATCGAACTCAATGTAGGCCGTGAAAACAGGTACCGTGGTTCTCTTCAAGTCAGCCCCGTCGGCTCGAGTCTGGTTGGTACTGGGCTTGATTTTGTTTGCGATTTTAACCTTGAACACAGCAGGGGCCGCTCAGCAGTCTTCAGCGTCGCAAGCTTCAACTCCTCCAGATTCAACTCAGAAATCATCAACACAACCATCTGTGCCGAAGAAGCGTGCGGTCAAGGCGGTGAAGAAGGCTGCGCCTGAGCCTCCACCTCCACCGGCCCCGCCTCCGCCGCCTCCCACTCTGGCGCAGATGCCGGCATTGCCTCCCCAGGTCCGGTATAGCCGCGGACTGCTTACGATCGTGGCCGAGAACTCCACGCTGTCTGACATTCTCCACGCCGTACGGGCCCAGACAGGGGCGGACGTGGAAATCCCGCCGAACGCCACCGAACGGGTCGTGGCGCACCTCGGGCCAGGGCCGGCGCGTGACATTCTGGCAGCGCTGCTGAACGGGACCCACTTCAACTACGTGATGCTGGGTTCGCCGGCGCATCCCGACAGCGTGGACCGCCTTATCTTGACCTCGAAGTCGGGAGGAGTGCCTGACGTTGCGCCGTCAGCACCCGCGGCCCAGAACACCAACCAGTTTCAGGTGGATGATCAGGGCGTTCAGGGTGTGGACATCTCAGAACAGCCGGTAGAAGACCCGGGCGAGAACTCAGCCAGTGCAGAAACTCAACAGCCGCAGCCGAATCCTCAGCAGGTAAAGACGCCGGAACAGTTGTTGCGCGAGTTGCAAATGCAACAACAGCAACAGCAGCAGCAACAACAAGCTCCGCAAGGTGGACCGCAGCCGCAGGGCGGGCCGAACTAGGGTCGGACGTCGGAGGGAAGTCGGTCCGCCAATGTCCCTAGCTAACGATGTAAGAGGCGAGATAAAGGCGGCCAAGAAATTACGCCTGCCCTGGTGGGGCCTGTTGTGTGTGTTTATTGGTTCCTTCATATGCGCTCGGCTATTCGATAATTTTGGAAAACTCGGTCTTGTGTTGCCAACCCTGAATAGCATTGGAGTACTTGGCTTCATGCTCGTTTTGAAGCGAAAGCTATGGCGGCACGCGTGGTTTTGGGGGACCATGGCGGGCATTGCGGCGTTTCATATTCCGTTGATCTTATTTGTTCCCTGGACGACCAAGTGGGTTCCCGCACCGGCGATTGCTGGCATCGATTCGCTTGATTTTTGCCTGATCCTCTGGATCCTTGCTGTTGTCGCGAAGTTCATGGAAGAACCGAAGGGCTCTGAAAGATAGGCATCCGCGAGGCATGATCCAGCGGCAGGCCGTCCCTACCGGGCGGCTTGCTTGTGTCTGCGGCCTCCAGCCGGGAACTGTGACTGTGTTCCTGAGGGCCCAGGACTCGGGCGTCAGACTTCAGACCCTTGGACTACGAGTCCCAGAACCATTCGGTGTCGGTGTTATACGCATGAGACGGGCCGGACGCCCGTCGTCCGTCATCAACACATGAGGACGAATTTTAGGTCTGAAGTACTTCGAATCTGAAGGCCGAGGGCTGACGTCCGAAGTCTGAGGTCCGAGCCTAGTCGCCGCTGGCTTGGCTCTGGCTGGGTACGAGGACGGCGGGGGTGCTGCGGGGGCGCCGGCGCGAGCTATAGGCGAAGGCGTACAGAATGCCGGTTACCACGGCGTAGGCTGTGAGGATCCCCACGAGTACTACCGTGACGGCTGTGAATGACATGACGAAAGCAACGATTAACCCGCCCAAGTTCGGCCTACTTTCCTAGTCAAGTCCTGGCTTAGATGCTCCAGACCCGTTTGGCGCAGTCCCTCACTTTACCCGCGTTGACGCTTGCCGCTGTTAGCTACTAAGATACGTGAGTAGAGCCGCGCAAACCCACTTTCCATCATTTCTGTGGGGCCGTCCATATTACGGAAGGCCAGTTTTACTTTCGCCAATTTCATGCCTATTACCAAGATTTCGGTGCGCGGGGCGAGGCAGCATAACCTCAAGAATATAAACGTCGAAATCCCCCGTAATACCCTCACGGTGATTACCGGACTCAGCGGGTCGGGGAAGTCATCCCTGGCCTTTGACACCATCTATGCCGAGGGCCAGAGGCGGTATGTGGAGACCCTCTCCGCCTATGCTCGGCAGTTTCTGGACCAGATGGAGCGTCCCGACGTGGACGCCATTGACGGACTTAGCCCGTCCATCTCGATCGAGCAGAAGACCACCAGCCGCAGCCCCCGCTCGACGGTGGGGACAATCACGGAGATCTACGACTACCTTCGCCTTTTATTTGCTTCTATCGGAGTTCCGCATTGTCCCAACTGCGGACGGGCGATTGCGCGGCAGTCGGCAGAACAAATTGTGGCGCGAGTCATGAGCCTGACGCCGGAAGATCGGGTGATGGTGCTCGCACCCATCGTGCGAGGACGCAAGGGCGAGTTTAAGAAAGAGATGGAGAAGCTGGTGCAGCACGGCTTCACCCGGGCGCGCATTGACGGCGAACTGGTCAATCTCGAAGACGACATTCCGCTGGACAAGCGACGAAACCACACCATCGAAGTCGTGATTGATCGGCTGCTGGTGAAACCGGGCATCGAACATCGGCTGGAACTGTCCGTGGGATTGGCCATGAAGTTGGCCGGCGGATTGGTGCAGGTCGCGGTGGTGGGGGGCGACGAGCAACTTTATTCGGCGAAGCTGGCCTGTCCGGATTGCGGGATCAGCGTGCCGCAACTTGAGCCGCGGTCGTTTTCATTCAACAGCGCCTACGGTGCTTGCCCGGAGTGTCATGGATTGGGCAGCCGCTACGAATTCGATCCGGCGCGGGTGATTACCGATTGGTCAAAGCCTCTGCTCGATGGCGGGCTGGGGCCGGGGTCGGCGTCGCAGAACCTGATCCATATGTTGCAAATCACGGCGGCCGCGCACGGGTTCGACTTGGCAACGCCGTTCGAAAAGTTTCCCGAGAAGATCCAGAATCTGCTGTCTGTACGGAGAGGCGGGGAAGAACGGGAGCGAAACCAGCAAGAGCCGGAAGACGGGCTTCCGCGGAATTCTGGGGTATCTCAAGCACGCGGTGGACGAATCCACTTCCGATACTTATCGGGATTTTCTGCTCGACTATATGTCTGCAACAAAATGTCCAGCGTGCCAGGGAAAGCGGTTGCGACCGGAGAGTCTTGCTGTGAAGGTGAATGGCATGTCCATCGCCGACTTTACGGCGCTCCCCGTGTCAAGGGCGCTGGAGACGGCGCGCAAGATCAAACTGAACGGGCGCGAGGCGATTATCGCCGGACGCATCATGCACGAGATTGTCGAGCGCCTGCAATTTCTCGACGCTGTTGGACTGGGCTACATCTCGCTGGAACGCTCAGCTGCAACGTTGTCTGGCGGTGAGGGGCAGCGCATCCGGTTGGCGACGCAGATCGGGTCCAAATTGCGCGGCGTGCTCTACGTCTTGGATGAGCCGTCGATTGGACTGCATCATCGCGACAACGGCCGGTTGCTGAAGGCGCTCGAGGAACTGCGCGATCTGGGCAACACTGTGCTGGTGGTGGAACACGATGAAGAAACCATCCGGCGGGCGGATTACGTGATTGACCTTGGTCCGGGAGCGGGACGGCACGGCGGGGCACTGGTAGCGCACGGTACGCCGCAGGAGATCGAGCGCGTGCCGGGTTCGCTGACCGGAGCCTATATCTCAGGCCGGGTACAGATTGAAATGCGGCCGGACCGGCGAGCGCCGAACGGAGCGGCGATTACGCTGCTCGGCGCGCGCGAAAATAATCTCAAGAACCTTGACGTGGTGTTTCCCCTGGGCGTGATGACGGTGGTGACCGGGGTCTCGGGATCGGGGAAATCCACCCTGGTGAATGACATTCTCTACCGCGCCTTGGCCCAGAAACTTTACCGCTCGCGGGAAGAGCCGGGCACACACAAGGCGATTTCCGGCACGGAGAATATCGACAAGGTCATTCGCATTGACCAGTCGCCGATCGGGCGCACACCGCGTTCGAATCCCGCGACCTATACGGGAGTGTTTGCCCAGATCCGCGACTTGTACGCGATGTTGCCGGAATCGCGCGAGCGAGGTTACAAGCCGGGACGATTCTCTTTCAACGTCTCGGGAGGACGCTGCGAGGCCTGCCAGGGCGAAGGGCAGCGGCGCATCGAAATGAATTTCCTGCCCGATGTGTACGTGCTGTGCGAGGTCTGTGGCGGCCATCGCTACAACCACGAGACCCTGGCGGTGAAATACAAAGGGCAATCCATCGCCGACCTTCTGGAGATGCCGGTCGCGGATGCGTTGCCGATTCTGGAGAATATTCCGCAGGTGAGGCAGAAGCTGCAGACACTGGTGGATGTCGGGCTCGGCTACATACATCTCGGGCAATCGGCGGTGACGCTGTCTGGCGGTGAGGCACAGCGCATCAAGCTCGCACGCGAACTCAGCAAGCGGCAGACTGGCAAGACGATGTATCTGCTGGATGAGCCCACGACCGGTCTGCACTTTGATGACGTGAAGAAATTGCTTGAGGTGCTGCATCGGCTGACCGACCTGGGAAATACAGTTATGATCATCGAGCACAACCTGGATGTGATCCGTAACGCGGACTGGATTATTGACCTCGGTCCGGAGGGCGGAGAAGAAGGCGGACGCATCGTAGCGCAGGGCACGCCAGAGACGGTGGCACGCAACAAGAAGTCTTACACCGGGCAGGCGCTGGCAGGATATTTTGCCAACGGGCAGCGGGAAAAGAGCTTGGCATAGCTGTTTGTGTGGGGCGGGCGCCCTCGCCCGCCGCTGTTGACGTCGATTTTGATTCTCAACCGGCAAGCAAGAGTTACGAAAACATGCAATGAGGTCAAAGGCGGCGGGCGAGGGCGCCCGCCCCACATTTGTTGAGGTAGGTCCAAACCCAATTGTCTTCGCCAGATCATGTTGTCCCGGAGATGCAGATAGAGCCCCCGGTGGGCCCGGTGGTCTCACCGCCGCCGGTCGTGATCAATCCGGGCTCTGAGAATCCCCCTTGGAGTGGCCTTGATCTCCTGATCGTTGTGCTGGTATTGGTGGCCGCACTGTTCCTGTTCACCTCTGATCGCTTTCGTCATTGTCTTGCATAGCCCGCTCGCGCATGGCATGTCTGCGGCTCAGTTGGGGAAGAACCCCGGGCCGCTGGTGATTGTGCCCAGCATGACGCTGGCGTACGTGGCCATGCTGGTTGCTATGTATGGGCTGGTGACTCGTCACCAGCAACGTTCGTTCTGGCAGACCGTGGGGTGGCGGTGGCCGGGCAGTCCGGGCTGGCTGGGCTTGCTTGCGGCAGGCGCCTTTCTCGCGGTGGCCCTGGGAGAGCTTTCGCGGTTGTTGCCGATTCCAAAATCGCTGCCCATGGACCAGTTTTTCCAAAATCCGCAGGGCGTGTATCTGATGATGATTTTTGGAGTCGCGATCGCGCCTCTGGCCGAGGAGATGCTTTTCCGAGGGTTCCTGTATCCGGTACTGGACCGGTGGCTGCAAAGTCTGTTCATGAGGCCGCGCCAGGTTCGGCGAGGCTGCATTTGGATCCTCATCTTGGCCGCCTGGGGATACGTCGAACACCGGCTTCCGCTAGCGTGGTCAGTCCTGCTCGGGGCCGCAGTTTTTCTGTTGGTGGGGACGCTGGTTGCGGTGCGAAGTTTGCGGTCGGGTGAGAGGCCGTCGGGCCTGGTGCTGCTGCCGGCCTGTACGATTGTGGCCTGGGGGTTAGCGGCGGGAGCGATTTCCAGTCATGCCTTCGGAATCGCTACGACCGTGCTTCTGGTTCTCGGTGGCTTGCTCGCAGTGTTTAGCATGGCTCCGACACCGGAGATTTCCGGTTGCCGGCAGGTGGGGCAGGATACTGGCCGTGTTGGCGACCAGTCTCGCTTTTGCCATGGTGCACGGCGAACAATTGGGGCAAGCCTGGGGACCACTGCTGGTCCTGTTCGTGGTGGGTCTGGTCCTGACCATTACACGAGTGGTGACTCGGTCCGTGACGCCGGGACTTCTGATTCACATGGGCTACAATCTGATGCTCTTCGGTGTGCTCTATATCGGGACGGACCATTTCCGTCATCTGGAGCGCATGACGCAATAGCGGGTGGGAGTAGCGGCGAACCGGCAAGAATATAGCCCGGGGGTAAGCCAGAGGAAGGCTTCCGCCCTTTCAGGGCTTATGATGTGGAGCTTTTGACCCCGGGCTTACGCCCGGGGCTCCATTCTGCCGCCGCTTCGCGGCTGTTGCTCACGGCATTGCTTGAGGGCCGCGAAACTCAACGGCCTCTACGTCGTATCTTGATTGCAGCCGCGTGATATCGTAGGTTTTCATGGCTTCCCCTCGTCAGGAATTGCTGCGTTTGCTGGCTGCGAAGTCTTTCCGGCTGGGACAGTTCAAGCTCTCGTCCGGGGGGACCAGCGACTATTACATTGACTGCCGTACCACCACGCTCTCGGCCAAGGGTGCGCGTTTGACCGGGCAGGTGGTGCTCGATGAGATTCGGCACCGCCTATGGAAGGTCAGAGCAATTGGGGGCCTGACCATGGGTGCTGATCCCATCGTGGTGGCGGTTTCCGTCGCGAGCGGTGAGGTCGACGGATTCCTGGTGCGCAAAGCGGAGAAGCAGCACGGTACGGGACGGCGCATTGAGGGCTTCCAGGAAAAGGGAGCACGCGTAGTAATTGTGGACGACGTTTGCACGACCGGTTCCTCGACAGTGCAGGCGATTGAAGCGGCGCGGGAATTCGGATTTCAAGTGGTAGGCGTAATGTGTCTGGTGGAACGTGAGGAAGCAGGTGGGCGTCCCAATGTAGAAAAGGCGGCCGCGCCCGCCCCGTTTGTTTCCTTATTCACCGCGAGCGATGTGCGGAAAGAGCATCTTTTGCAAAACGACGAGACATCTCCGGGAATGCCCGCGGCAGGTTCCGGCTGCGAGATTTGCGGAAAGCCTGCGGTGGTGCATAACCCGCGAATTCGCTGCGAAGCGCATAAGAACTAGAACAGTCGTCAGTCGTCGGTCTTCAGTCGTCAGCCAAGCGAACGGCTGAGTTGCTGACGACTGACGACCGACGACTGACGACTGACACTATGATTCAAACTGTTGAATGGACTGATTCCGGCGTGCGCTTCATTGATCAGACGAAGCTGCCGACCGAAGAGACTTACGTTACCTGCAAGACTTACACCCAGGTCGCCGATGTCATCCGTAACATGGTGGTGCGTGGCGCGCCGGCCATTGGCGTGTCGGCGGCGATGGGTATCGCGCTCGGGGTGAAGACTTCGAAAGCCGAGAATGGCGGCGATCTGAAGCACGAGTTCGATCAGATCTGCGATGTGATCGGGAAGACCAGGCCGACAGCGGTAAATCTTTTTTGGGCGATCAAGCGCATGCGGGACAGATTTGAGATGCTGCGGGTGCGCCCGATTGCGCAGATCAAGCAGTCCCTGGTGGAAGAGGCCCAGCGCATGCACGCCGAGGACATCGCCGCGAACCAGGCCATGGGCAGGCACGGCGCGACCTTGATGCCCGCCAGCGGCGGCGTTCTCACCCACTGCAATGCCGGTGCCCTGGCCACCTGCGGATATGGCACGGCGCTGGGAGTGATCCGCGCTGCCGTCGAGCAGGGAAAGAAAATCCATGTCTTTGCGGATGAGACGCGTCCTTTCCTGCAAGGTTCGCGACTGACCGCGTGGGAGTTGATGAAAGATGGCATTCCCACGACCGTGATTTCCGACAACATGGCGGGCGCGATGATGAAGCAACAGAAGATCAACGCCATCGTGGTGGGCGCCGACCGCATCGCCGCCAATGGCGACGTAGCGAACAAGATTGGAACTTACTCGGTGGCGGTGCTGGCGAAGGAACACGGTATTCCGTTTTATGTGGCGGCGCCGTTGTCGACCGTGGATTTCGAAACTGCAGATGGAAGCGGGATTCCCGATCGAGCAGCGCGACGCGAGAGAAGTCACGCATATCGCCGGCCGGCAGATGGTGCCCGATGGCGTAGAGGTGGAGAATCCGGCGTTTGACGTCACGCCGGCGAAGTATGTCACGGCAATTGTGACCGAGCGTGGGATTGCGCGGGCTCCCTATGCGGAATCGTTGCGCAGGCTGGCGCCGGAAACTGTGCCTGCGGGCTAGTGGTTTAGCGAGGTTAGAGGTGGGAGAAACCTCGCTCGAAGATAAAACCCAGTAGTCAGTTTCGAGTTGTCAGTTCTCAGTTACTTGCCGTGGAACTTTTCGGGTATTCTCTTCGTAAATCAAGCATGATCGCTTTTCTTCTGTGGTGCATTCTCTTTGTGGTGTGCTGGCCCCTGGCTCTATTGGCGCTGGTGCTCTACCCGTTTGTGTGGGTGGTGCTGCTGCCGTTTCGGTCTGGTCGGGATCGCGGTCCACGGCGCGCTCGCGCTGGTTTGGGCCATCGTCATGCTTCCGGCGCGGCTTGCTGAGTGCGCCATTCAGGATCTAGGTTTTCCCACTCCTGCCCGGCTCCTGCATTCCTGCTTTCACAGCCTTCAAATCCAGATTGCGGATTAGCCGCAGCAGCGAATTGGGGTGCATTCCCAGCGCCTTTGCGGCTTCTATGTAGTTCCCTTTGGCCTGTTGCAGGGCCTGCAGGATCAGTTGCTTCTTGGTCTCTTTGATATTGCCGTGGTATTTGTCGGTCGCCGTTGTGGCGGTGGAGCCGGCCTCGAGGACAGCCTCGGGCAAGTCGTCGGGGAGAATGGAATCTGTCGAACCCAGGACCAGCGCCCGTTCCAGGGCATTTTCCAGTTCACGAACATTGCCTGGCCAGTCGTAGTGCATCAGACAGCTCAACGCTTCGGACGAGAGCGACTTGGCTCGCATTCCGCACTTCCGGCTGGCCTTGGCTGCGAAATGGTCGGCCAGTACCGATATGTCCTCGCGGCGCTCGCGCAACGCAGGGCACGTTGAGTGTGACCACGTTAAGCCGGTAGTACAGGTCGTTGCGGAAGGTGCCCGCCTTGACGGCTTCGGGCAAGCTTCGGTTGGTGGCGGCAATCAGGCGGATGTTCAGCTTGATCGGCTTGGTGCCGCCCAGGCGCTCGAATTCGCGTTCCTGCAGGACGCGTAACAGCTTGGCCTGCAATCCGGACGCGAGTTCGCCGATCTCGTCCAGAAACAGCGTGCCGCCTTCGGCCACTTCCACCTTGCCTTTCTTCTGCGCGGCAGCGCCGGTGAAGGCGCCCTTTTCGTGGCCGAACAGTTCGCTCTCCAACAGGGTTTCGGCGATGGCGGCGCAGTTGATGGCGACGAAGGGCTCTTCCGCGCGAGAGCTGTTGCGATGCAGGGCGCGGGCCACCAGCTCTTTTCCCGTCCCGCTCTCGCCCTGGATGAGGACGGTGGAGTCTGTGGGCGCCACGCGGCGGATGAAATCGAATACTTTGCGCATGGCGGGACTTCCGCCCACCATGTTGTGTTCGAGTTCGATCTCAGCGCGCAACGCCTGGTTTTCCTGCCGCAACTTCTCCCAGTGGCGCACGTTGTCAAAGGCCAGGCTGGCGATGCCGGCCACTGCGGTCATCACCTGCAAGTGGTCTTCGTCGAACTGTACGGTCGGGCTGGTGGTGTCGAGATAGATGGCGCCCAGGACCCTGTCCGCGACCAGCAGCGGAACACAAAGCAGGGACCTCACTTTCAATTCAAACAAAGTCTTGACCTGGCGGAGAGACTTCATTCCCCATGACATCGCTCACCACCAGGCCAATGCGTTCTTTCAGAGCACGCTGGACCACGGTGCGGCTGACCCGAACCGGATGGCCGGGCCCGCGCACCCGGTCCCAGGCAGCGGTGGAAGTGAACTCGTCCGGATGATCGCAGAGCAGACACCGCGCCGCGCTCGGCCGGGCACCACCTCGAATATGAAACCCAGGAGCTGCCATTGCAGCGAGTCCTGGTCGCGAATGCCACCGATTCCGGTCGCGACCTTGAGCAGGGAATTCAGGTCACGGGCGCGGCGCTCCGAGGCAGGCAAGCTGGCGCCGATCTTCTCCGGTTGCAGGTAGAGCGAGTCCTCGGCGCGAAGCAGAAGCGGCGAGCCATCGATAGCGGCGGTGTCCTGAAACTCAACCGGATTTCTTACGGGGTGCTCGCCGTCCGCGTCCAACAGGAAGAGGAGAATCGAATCGCCGATATAGATCTGGTCTCCGTGCCGCATCTGCTGTTGCTCGACCGGGACGCCATTGACCAGGGTCCCATTGCGGCTTCCCAGGTCGCGGATGGAAACCTCTTCGTCGCTCGCGACCAGCAGACAGTGCCGGCGCGAAAGAGCGGGATCGGGTGCCCAGAGGTGGTTCGATGAGTCGCGTCCGATGGACACCTCGCCGGCAGGCAAAGAAAAAGCCGTGCCTTTCAAGGGACCGCCGATACCGACCAGTCTGGGATTCGTCTCCGCCATACTCCGCTGTTTAGCACAGATCGCCCTGTAGTGTACATGCGATGTGTGGGACCGGGTCTTCGACCCGGTCAGGCAGTGCGGAGCACTGCGATGAACTGTTTCGAACCTCTTGAACTGACGATGAGCTGCTGCCCTTCGGGTCGCCCGACCGGGTCGAAGACCCGGCGGCACACCAGTCAAAATCCATTAACGGGCAGTGTGCAGTTTGGCTTGCGCAGTAGGTCGGTTAGGCGGGAGATCCTTCGCTACGCCTGAAAAACGGATACGCTCAGGATGACAAAGTCCTGTAAAGGACAAACTGCACCACCACCCATTAACGCAATCGCTGGGTGGTTTCTAACACTTGTGTTAGCGGTGCCTGTCTTAATCCTGAACCCGACGCCACCTCGTCGCAGGTCATCGAGCGAAAACATCAAGCCCTATCAATCAGTTCGGAACGACTAACGATCGGAGGTTGCGCCAGTCGCAAACTCTGGCACGCCAACTGCAATCAACCATAGTACCAACGGCTTTCAAAGGATTGCGAAGAGTCGGAGACGTGAGACGAGGAGATTTTTATGAAAAACCAAATGTTTGCTCTTATCGGACTGGGCCTGCTGCTGGCCACTGCATCAGCCTACGCCCAGACCGGCGTGGTGAAGGCGAATGTTCCGTTCAACTTCATCGTAAACAAGACCGAGCTTCCCGCTGGCCAATACAGGATCCATCCGATGGGCATCACTGCCAGCGCGATGGCGATCCAGAGCCCGGACGGCAAAGTCATCAAGGCCTTCTTGCCGAATGCCTGCTCAGCGCCGCAGGTGCAAGACAACAACCAAGCTGGTTTTCCACCGCTACGGTACCCAGTACTTCCTGGCCGAGATCTGGAGGGCGGGAAACGACCGGGGCCAGGAATTGCCGGCGAGCGGGCTTGAAACCGAAGTTGCCCGGGACTATCCGGCCCAGAGTGTTGTCGTAGTCGCGACGCTGCGTTAGAGGCGCCCTTCGGGGGAAGGCGCACTTCATGCGTAGCGAAGCATTAAAGGGGCACATCCAGTGCCCCTTTTTTATTTTCTGCAGAGTTCCTAACTGAACCGCGCACGAGCTTCACCAGCAACCGGCATGCAACTGGCGAGCCCGGGCCGTGCCTGCTAACATCGCACCAGATGGCTCGTCCCAAGCCTAAGAAGAAAGATCAAAACGGAGCCCAGCCACGGCTGTCCGGAAAAACGCCGCGATTCGTTCGCCGGGCGAACTCGTCATCATCACCGGCATGAGCGGATCGGGCAAGGCGTCCGTGCTCAAAGCCTTCGAGGACCTGGGCTACTACTGCGTCGACAACCTGCCGGTCGAGCTGATTCCGCGGTTTGCGGAGTTGGTCGGGCAGTCCTCCGAGATCAAGCGCACCGCCCTGGTCGTGGATGTTCGGGAAGGCACGCAACTGGAAGGGCTTCCGGCGATCGTGAACTCGGTCAAGCGGATGCTGCCCACCAAGGTGCTTTTCCTCGAAGCGGCGGAATCCATCCTGCTGCGGCGTTTCAGCGAGACTCGCCGGCCGCATCCTCTGGGCAAGCACACGCCGGTAAAGTCGTCGCTGGCTGCCGAGCGCCGCCACTTACGCTACATACGGGCCATGGCAGACCTGGTGATTGATACTTCCAGGTTTAATGTCCACGAACTCCGCGCCTATATCACAGAGCGTTTTCACAAGCGGGAGTCGGACAAGAACATCCTGGTGTCCTGCGTGAGTTTCGGATTCAAGCACGGCGTGCCCTGACGACGCCGACCTGCTTTTCGACGTCCGCTTCCTGCCCAATCCGCACTTCGTGCCCGAGTTTCGCCCGCTGACCGGGTTGGACCCGAAAGTCGCGAAATATATCCGATCATTCCCCCAGAGCCGGGAATTCATCCAGCGAATTTCCGAACTGCTGGTGTACCTGCTGCCGCACTACATCCGCGAAGGCAAAAGCTACCTGACCATCTCCTTCGGTTGCACCGGTGGTCAGCACCGTTCGGTCATGATCGCGGAAGATGTCGGCAAGCGCTTGCGCAAGGCGGGATACCGGGTGAAGGTGGTGCATCGGGACAGTCCGAAGTAGACAGTCGTCAGTCGTCGGTCGTCAGCCGAGGCAAGAATGGCCTGCGCTGACGACCGAAGACTGACGACTGAACGACTGAAGTAGAATAAGCCTGGCAATCTATGCCGATTCCACCACGCGCGGGCCTTCACGGGCTGCGCAGCGAGAGCCCCCGATGCGGCAACTGACCCGCCTTCTACGGTATGTGGCTCCGTATTGGTGGCAGTTGCTGTCTTCGGTCTTGCTGATGGCGGCGGTGGGACTGCTGGACGCCTTCCGGGTATTGCTCATCGGGCCCATTTTTGACCGCGTGCTCAATCCCGGTTCGCCTTCGCGCGAGATGCAGTTGTTCCGGGTGCCTATTACCGGGACACACCGTGGATCTGCAGCAGTTTGTTCCCTCCCATTTTCATAATCCCTGGCCGGTGGTGGCTTTCGCGCTGGTGGCGGCAACCGTTCTGAAGGGAATTTTTGATTATGCCGGCACTTACCTGGTGAACTATGCCGGGTTCGGCATGATCACCGATCTGCGCAACGAGCTGTACAACTCCATCCTGCGACGCTCGGCGGCGTTTTATCAGCGGCACACGACCGGCACACTGATTTCAACCATCGTGAACGACATCGAGCGAGTGCAGTTCGCCATGTCGAGCGTGCTGGCGGAGTTCCTGCAGCAGCTATTTACCTTGATCTTCACCGCGTTCGTGGTGGTGCTGCTGGGCGGGAAGCTGGCCTGGGTGCTGTTGCTGTTTGTGCCCTTCATCATTTATTCGGCGGGAAAGATCGGGCGCAGGGTGCGGCACACCACGCGCCGCGGTCAGGACAAGCTGGCCGACATTCAGAACATTCTGCACGAGACCATCACCGGCAACCGCATCGTAAAGGCATTCAGCATGGAGTCGTGGGAGATTGCGCGCTTCGCCAAAGCCGCGCAGCGGTTGTTCCGCGCCAACCTGCGCTCTGTGGCGGCAGCGGCGATCAGTTCTCCGCTGATGGACATCGTGGGCGCCATCGCCATCGCCCTGCTTCTGTTGCTGGGCCGCGAGCAGATGAAGCACCAGGTGTTTACCGCAGGAACATTTCTTGCGTTCATCGTCGCGGTCTTCAAGCTCTATGATCCGGTGCGTAAGTTTGCCCTCTTTAACAACAATTTCCAGCAGGCCCTGGGCGCGTCGTCAGAGATTTTCAAGTTTATGGACACTGAGGACGACGTCCGGGAAAAGCCGGGAGTGAAGCCCATCCCGCCCTTTTCCAAGAACATCCGACTGGAAGGCGTGTGCTTCTCTTACGAGACGGACGGCGACGAGTCGCGCGAGATTCTGTGCGACATCAATCTCGAAGTGCGCGCCGGAGAAGTCGTGGCCGTAGTAGGATCGAGCGGCGCAGGCAAGAGCACACTGGTGCACCTGATCCCGCGTTTTTTTGATGTGACCGCCGGGCGTCTGCTTATCGACGGACGCGACGTGCGCGACACCACGCTGGCATCGCTGCGTTCGCAAATCGGCGTGGTCACGCAGGAGACGGTGCTTTTCAACGACACTCTGCGCAACAACATTGCCTACGGGCAGCCTTCCATTTCTCAAAAGCAGGTGGAGGCTGCCGCCCGCGCCGCTTTGGCGCATGACTTTATTATGGGGCTGCCGAACGGCTACGAAACCATGATTGGCGAGCGCGGGGTGCGGCTCTCGGGTGGCGAGCGGCAGCGGATCGCAATTGCGCGCGCCTTGCTGAAGAATGCGCCGATCCTGATTCTGGACGAAGCCACGTCCGCGCTGGACAGCGAGTCGGAGGCGCTGGTGCAGTCGGCCCTGCAAAATCTTATGACCGGGCGGACCGTGTTCGTGATCGCGCACCGACTTTCGACCGTCCGGCGTGCCGACCGGATTGTAGTGCTCGAGAATGGGACGATCGAAGACATCGGGGCGCACGAAGAGCTCATGCAGAAAGCTGGGACGTACCGTCGGTTGTATGATCTTCAATTCGCGGAGGGGGAACTGCCTAAGGTGAATGCGGTTCGGTAGCTGAAGTGCGAGGGCGAGACGCCCTCGCGACAGCCGGCGGGACGCCGGCGCTACTAAGAACCGCGCTACGAAAATCAAATGCCTATTCGTTCCATGACCGGGTTTGCGCAGGTAAAGGGTCAGGTTGTGGACCCGCCGGGCAACGTGCCCGGCAAGAGCCCGATGGGCTTTACGTTGTCTTTGAAAGCGGTGAACCATCGCTTTCTCGACGTGCACTTCCGCTATGCCGTCGGACAGCGATTCGCTGGAAATGAAATTGCGCCGCCTGCTCAAAGAGAAAACTGGCCCGCGGCCATGTGGAATTGACGCTCAATCTGGAGCGTGGCGGGAACGAGAATTTCGCGCTCAACCGCCAGATCGCGGGAGGTTACATTCAGGCATTTCGGGCGGCGGCGGCGGAGTTCGGGCTGGCGGCCGAGCCGGACTTGAACGCAGTCCTGCGTCTTCCGGGAGCACTGGACGCCGCGGCTTTGCCTGCCGATGGTGCACTTGAGGCGTCTGTTCTTGCGAAGGTGGAAGAGCTTCTTGATCACCTCAACCAGATGCGGGAAGAAGAAGGACGCGGGATCGAACGCGAGTTGCGACAGCGCATGGCCGAGGTGCAGAAAGCCGGCGACGGTGTAGAGAAACAGCGCCAGGCGGTGCAACATATCTATGTCGAGAAATTGAAGACGCGGATGCAGGAATTAATTGGCAGCCAGGTGGACCCGGAGCGCTTGTTGCAAGAGGCGGCGCTGCTGGTCGATCGCAGCGATATCCAGGAAGAACTCGTTCGTCTGGATACCCACGTCAAGCACTTCCTGGGATTGCTCGAGCAGGGCGGCGAAGTGGGCAAGAAGCTGGACTTTCTGCTGCAGGAGATGAATCGCGAGGCCAATACGCTGCTTTCGAAGACTTCCGGCCTGGCCGGCGACGCGCTGAAAATCACCGAGATGGGACTGGCGATCAAGACAGAAATCGAGAAGGCGCGTGAACAGGTGCAGAACATCGAATGAGTGGTGTGTACATCATTTCGGCGCCGTCCGGTTCGGGAAAATCCACGCTGGTGAACCAGGTGCGCCTGATTGTGCCGGGCCTGAAGTTCTCCATTTCCTACACCACGCGCGCGCCCCGGACGGGCGAACAGAATGGCCGCGAATATTATTTTGTGTCGCGCGTCGGAGTTTGAAGAAATGATCCGCCAGGATGACGTTTCTCGAATACGCCGAAGTGTTCGGCAACTACTACGGTACAGCGCGGCGTTTTCTGCTTGAGGCCGAAGAAGAGGGAAAGGACCTGCTGCTGGACATCGATGTTCAGGGTGCGGCGCAGATCAAGCGGAAAATCCCGGCGGCGGTAAGTATTTTCATTTTGCCTCCCAACCGGCAGGAATTGGAGAAGCGGTTGCGCACCCGCAGTCTGGATGCGGAACCTGTGATCCAGCGCCGTTTGGTCACGGCCTCTCGTGAGATTGAGAATTATGACAAATACGACTATATTTTGATTAACGACCGCCTGGAAGAATCTATCGACGCGCTGAAGTCGATCCTGCTCGCGGAGCGACTGACGCGACCAGGAGCCGAAGAACAGAAACAACGATCCGCTGACGATACCGACCTGATCGCCAAAGCCGAGCGCTGCCGCCTGAAAAATGTGCGGGAGCGATTGCGGCCGATTCTGGCATCGTTCGAAAAGGTAGCGGCGCCGGGTGGACGTTAGCAGCAGGGGAGAACACGATGAAGTTGATGGATGGGTTTGACAGCAACTATCGGTACATCCTGGTGGCCGCGCGGCGTGCGCGGCAATTACAGGGTGGAGCGCCTCCAGTCATCGAAACGCCTTCCCGCAAACCTTGCCGGATTGCGCAGGATGAGATCAAGGCGGGCAAGGTGAAGTGGGTGATCCCCGAAATGCCGCGCTCCGCGGCTGAGGTCGCCAGCGAAATGCTGGAGAAGGCACTGGCGAAAGACGTCTAAATTGCGGACTGCAGATTTTTGATTTCAGATTTGGCGACCATTGCGCCAACCGTGCGGGCCACGATCTGAAATCTTCAATCTGGAATCTGCAATCGTCGTGAGTGATCCATGAAAGTTGCGCTCGGAGTCAGCGGCGGCATCGCGGCCTATAAGGCGGCGGAAGTTGTCCGCCTGCTGCAGGACCGCGGCATCCGCGTGCAAGTCGTCATGACCCAGGGGGCACAGCAATTTGTTCGCCCGCTGACTTTTGCGGCGCTCTCCGGCGAAAAAGTCATCACCGATATGTTTGCCGCGGGCGGCGAGGAAAATTCCCAACCTAACATCGACTCCGCCATCGAGCATATCGCAGTCGCGCAGTCTATTGATGCGCTGGTGGTCGTACCCGCCACCGCCGACCTTCTCGCAAAGTTCGCGCAAGGCATCGCAAATGATTTTCTGACCACACTTTATCTGGCGACGACCGCTCCCGTGGTGGTCGCGCCTGCCATGAACGTCAACATGTGGAACCATGCTGCGACCCAGGCGAATCTGGAACTGCTGCGCCAGCGCGGCGTGCGTATCGTGGAGCCGGGTGACGGTTATCTGGCCTGCGGAATGACTGGCCCGGGTCGCCTTGCCGAAAACGACTTGATTGTCGCCGCCGTGATGGAGGCTTTGGGCGCTTCGCAGGAACTGGCCGGCGAGACCGTTCTGATCACGGCCGGTCCCACGCGAGAAAAGATTGATCCGGTGCGGTATCTCACCAACCGCTCCAGCGGTCGCATGGGATACGCGCTGGCCGAAGCGGCATTGCGGCGGGGAGCGCGTGTGCTGCTGGTAAGCGGGCCGACCGCCCTAACGCCAGTGGGTGGAGCTGAGGTCACACAAGTCGAATCCGCCGAACAGATGCGCCAGGCGGTGCTGAAACTTCTGCCCGAAGCGACCATCGTGATCAAGACTGCTGCCGTGGCCGACTATCGCCCCAAGAGCGCGGCCGAACAGAAGATCAAGCGTAAGGGCACGATGTCGCTGGAACTGGAGCCGACCACCGACATCCTCGCGGAACTGGCGCGCAACAAGAGTTCACAAATTATCATCGGTTTCGCCGCGGAAACCGAGAATGTGCTGGAAAACGCACGAAAGAAATTGCTGTCGAAATCGCTCGACGCCATCGTGGTGAATGATGTGTCGCGCGAAGGCGTGGGTTTCGATTCCGACCGCAATGCAGTCACCATCATCACCCACAGCGAGGTGATCGAAGTGCCTGAGACCACAAAGTGGGAAGTGGCCCAGCGCGTTCTCGACCAGGCAGTCCGTCTGCGAAAAGTGCCACAGGCCAGAGTAGCACATCAGGATTTCAGATTGTTGATTTTAGATTTAAGATTGGACACCAGCCCCTCGGCATGAGGACGTTCAATCTGAGATCATCAATCTGAAATCTGCAATCGATTTCGAAATTTCCATGCCCACAACCCTGGACCCACAACTCAAACGCGCCCTGGCCGATCGCATCCGCTACTACAATGAACTTGGCATTTATGATTTCTACCGGCGCGAAACCACCGTCCAAATCCAGCCAGAAGAGCGAGAGCCATTGCCCAGAGCCAAAGCCGCAGCCGTAAGGCCCGCAGAAGAGTTAGTTGAAATCTCCACCCAGTCCGAAGTCAGCATTTGCCGACCCAGCCCAGGGGCTGCGCGCCATCCGTGAAGATATCGGCGATTGCACCCGCTGCCGCCTGGCCAAACAGGGACGCAAGCAGATTGTTTTCGGCGTGGGTAATCCGCGGGCGGAGTTGATGTTCATCGGCGAAGCGCCGGGCGCTGACGAAGACCAGCAGGGCGAGCCCTTCGTCGGCCGCTCCGGACAGTTGCTCAACAATATGATCAAGGCCATGGGCCTGCGGCGTGAAGATATCTATATCGCGAACATCATCAAGTGTCGGCCACCCGGCAACCGCGCTCCGGAACGTGACGAGTGCGAGACCTGTTCTCCATTTCTGATGCGGCAGATTGCTACCATCAAACCTAAGGCTCTGGTGGCTCTGGGAGCGGTCGCGGCCAAGACGCTGCTGGCGATCAACGCGCCGATGACGGAGTTGCGAGGCAAGTGGTACGACTTCCGGGGGACCAAGCTTGCCGTGACTTACCATCCTGCATTTCTGTTGCGCGATCCGCGGCAGAAAAAGGAAGCCTGGAAAGATCTGCAGATGGTGATGAAGGACCTCGGGTTGGTGGCGCCGCCTAAGAGCCCCGAAGAAGCAAAGACCTCCGAGTAAGCTGACGGCGTTTCCTCGCTGCCGCACGAGCGAGGGCGCTCGCGCCTACATTGATCATGTCTGAATTCTGCGACGTCGCTCTGCCCGTTCCGCTCGACATCGTCTTTACCTACGGTGTTCCCGACGGGATGCAGCCGCTGGTGGGCGGGCGCGTGCTTGTGCCGTTCCGCACGCAGCGCATGTCTGGGATCGTCACTTCGCTGCATGATGACAAGCCGAAAGTCAAAACCAAGAACATCATCAGCGTGCTGGATGCTGCACCGGTGCTCGATGAGCAACTGATTCGCCTGGGCCAATGGATTGCCGACTACTATCTTGCTCCCATCGGCGAAGTTTTCCGGACCATGTTGCCGCTGGGCGCCGAATTCAAACGAGCCATCGGCTACCGCATCACGGAAGACGGGCATCTGGCGCTGCATCGGGCCGGAACGTCGGGATCATCCGCGCGCTCGCAGAAAACTCCGGAAGACCAATTGATCGAGATTCGCGTGCTCGACTACCTTGCGGAACGTGAGATGGCGCGGGAAGAGAGTTTGCGGGCCGCGACCCGGGCGTCCAAGGAACTGCTCGCTGGAATGGTGCGAAAGAAGTGGATCGTGCGGGAGGATTTGTCCGAAGCGCGCGACGCGGCCCGTACGGTCAAGTTCGCTGTCCTGAAGAATGTCGAAGGCAAGCTCAACGCCAACCAGCAAACTCTCATCGACACTCTGGCCGCGGCCGGCGGCAAAGCGCCCGTCGATGCCCTGCAGTCATTGGAAGTCCCGCGCACGACCTTGGGCACCCTGGTGAAACGCGGGCTGGTGGAGATTGTCGAAGAGCCGGCTGAGTTTACGGTGTCCGTGCTGAAGGCCCGTCCCAGCCTATTTGATTCGCAGTTCAGCCCGGCGCAACAGGCGGCGCTTAAATCCATTCAGCAAAGCGTGAACGCGCGAAAGTTTGCCGGCATGTTGCTGCACGGCGTCACCGGATCGGGTAAGACCGCCATCTATCTTTCGGCGATGCGGGCGGTGCTCGAGGCCGGACGCTCGGCCATCTTGCTTGTCCCTGAAATTGGCCTGACTCCGGCAGTGGCTGCCGACCTGCATCAACTCTTCGGAGATGGAGTCGCCATCCTGCACTCGGCGTTGTCAGACAAGGAGCGTGCCGAGCAGTGGCATCGGATCAAGCGCGGAGACGCACGCATGGTGGTCGGGACGCGGTCAGCCGTGTTCGCTCCGGTGACCGATCTGGCGCTGGTGATCGTGGACGAGGAGCAGGACCCGTCGTACAAGCAGGAGGAAATGCCGCGATATCACGCCCGCGATGTGGCGGTGATGCGGGCCAAGATGGCGAACGCGGCCGTGGTGCTGGGATCGGCCACGCCGTCGCTGGAGTCTTACTTCAACGCAAAGAAGGGAAAATACAAGTTGCTCGAATTGCCCGACCGGGTGGAGCAGCGTCCTTTGCCGGAAGTTGAGATCATCGACATGCGGCAGGAATTTCAGGAGACCGGCAGCGAGCAGGTCATCTCGCGCAAGCTGGCCGAAGAAATCAAGGAACGGCTCGAGCGCAAAGAGCAAGTCATGGTGCTGCTGAACCGGCGGGGATATTCGCCGGTGGTGCTGTGCCGCGCCTGCGGCAAGACGCTGGAATGCAAGAACTGCGCTATCGCAATGACGCATCACAAGCGCTCCCGCCGCATGGAATGCCACTATTGCGGGTACACTGCGCCGGTGCCCAAGGCTTGCATTCATTGCGGCAGCGAGTATGTCTATTTTCTTGGCACCGGGTCGGAGAAACTGGAAGAATTGCTGCACGGAATGTTTCCGCAGGCGCGCATTGGACGGCTGGACCGCGATACTGTGCGCGGACGCGAAGACTTCGAACGCGCGCTCAATGCCCTTGATGAAGGCGAACTCGATCTGCTGGTAGGCACGCAGATGATCGCGAAGGGACACGACATTCACGGAGTCACGCTGGTGGGCGTGGTCGGCGCCGATATGGCGCTGGGGTTTCCTGATTTTCGCGCGGCCGAGCGTACCTTCCAGTTGCTGACCCAGGTGGAGGGGCGTGCGGGTCGTGGAAATAGTCCCGGTAAAGTTGTGCTGCAAACTTATTTTCCCGATCACTACGCGGTGCAATATGCCGCGCAGCACGATTTTGCGGGCTTCTATGAAAAAGAGCTGCGCTTTCGCAGTTGGATGCACTATCCGCCGTACAGCGCATTGGCCAATGTACTGATACGTAGCGACAAACTGGATGAGGCGCTGAACTGGTCTGGGATTTTGGGAAAGTGGTTTGAGAAAACCCGGCATGAAGGGATTCGCGTGCTGGGTCCGGCGGCCGCGCCGATCTTGCGCTTGAAACGGGATTACCGCTACCACTTTGTGGTGAAGTCGGCCAGCCGCGAGAAGCTGAACACGTTGCTCAGGACGATGCTGGCGTATGCGGCCCAGCAGAAGATTCCACGTTCGCAGGTGATTGTGGACGTGGACGCGGTGTGGTTGATGTAATCTCTCGTCCCGCCGCGCCGAGGGCGAGACGCCCTCGGGACAGCCGGCGAGACGCCGGCGCTACTTGGACAGGCCTTTCTTGCGTAGAAACTCCCCCACCACTTCCTTCACATCGCGATGCTGGCCATCCAGCGCGTAGTTGAGCTGGCGCATGTCCTCGTCCGAGATTTTTCCTGCGAGTTCGTGTAAGGCCTGGGCCACGCCGGGATGATGCGACAGCATCTCCTGACGAATGATGGGGACCGCCTCGTAAGGTGGGAAGTAGTGGCGGTCGTCTTCCAGGACGAATAAGTCCAGTACCGGGATCAGGCCATCGGTCATGTTGCCTGCCGCCAGATCAATTTGTTTGGTGGTGAGCGCGCGGGCGAGCAGGCCGAGATCCATGACGCTCGGAGGTTCTGCGAAGCGAAGTCCGTAGGTTGCGGCGAGTCCCTTGTAGCCGTCGGGGCGTCCCGTGAATTCGTAGCCAAAGCCGGCACGCCATTTCGGAGTGTAGGCGGCCGCTTGCGAGATCGTTTTCAGGCCGAGACGGCGAGCGTCTTCGCCGCGGATTTCGATGGCGAAAGTGTTATTGAATCCGAAAGGCTGGCCGAGTTCGAGATTAAACCGCCTCGCGTATTCGGTCTTGACCCGGTTGTAAACCTCGGCGGGATTGCTCGACGGTTGCTCTTTCAGAATTGCGGTCAGGGCGGTGCCGGTGTATTCGGGATAGACATCAATGCGGCCGCCGAGAATTGCCTGTTGGCAAATATACGTTCCGGCGAGGTAGAAGCGGCGCTCGACCGGCAGGTGGGTTTTATTCTCGATCTGTTGCGCCATGATTTCGCCGAGGACGAGTTGCTCGGTGAAATTCTTGGAGCCGATGACGATGACGTCGGCGCGTGGCGGTCCGCAGGCGGTGAGGAGGAGCAGCGGAGCCAAAGCAGCGACCAGTCTTTGTATTTCGAGGATGGTGAACACGCGCATAGTTTCGGTCGCGGAAGCAGAAATCGCTAAATGTGTCTCTTACGCCCCGCTGGGGCTGGCTCGCTTCGTTCCTGACCCACGGCTTACGCCGTGGGCTGTATTCTTTTGCCGTTCCGCGGCTCCTGCACTTCACTACTCCGCCGCGACGGAACACCTGTTAGCGGGGGCTTAGGCGCTTTTCTAACCATCCCAAACTCGTGTCCGCAAGTATGGCAAGCGCGGCGGCGGGAATTGCACCCGCCAGGATCACCTGATTGTTGACCATGGCCAAGCCGCGAAAAATAAATTCACCCAGTCCACCCGCCCCGATAGCGGCAGCGATGGTGGCGAGGCCAATCGAGAGCACCGTGGCCACGCGAACGCCTGCGATGATCACACTGAGCGCCAATGGCAATTCGACTTGCCAGAGCAACTGGCGGTCGGTCATGCCCATGCCGCGTCCGGCTTCGACCACGGCGGGATCAACGCCTTTGATGCCGGTGTAGGTGTTACGAATGAGCGGCAGGAGTGCATACAGCATCAGCGCGAGGATGGCGATTCGGTCGGCCCGGGCTCCGATCCAGGGTGCGGGCAGAAGAAACCCGAACAGGGCCAGGCTGGGAACGGTCTGGATAATGTTCGCGCTGCCGAGTACCGGCTTGCTGAACACCGGCCAGCGCGTGATCAGGATGCCGAGCGGAATTCCGATGAGGACCGCCAGTGTGATGGAGGCCCCGACCAGCCACAGATGCTCGGTGGTGAGGTCCAGCACTTCCATGCGATTCTGCGAGATGAATTGAAAGACATTCATGATTGGCCTCGTGTGGCTCTCGTGTTGCTATCGTTTCTACGAGATTCTTCTCGTTCGCATCTCCGAGGGCGGGACGCCCTCGGGACAGCCGGCGGGACGCCGGCGCTACTTTGCGCGTTCATCGCGCACCCTTTTTTCGGGTGAGAGTTCGGTTTTGAAGGCGTCTACGTAGTCGGCGACCATCGGGTTGGTGGAGCGCACAAATTCGTCTGGGCGTCAGTGTGACGACCAGTTGGCCTGATTCCATCAGCGCGATGCGGGTGCCGAGGAGAAGCGCTTCACGCAGATCGTGGGTCACGAAGACTACCGTTTTTCTCAGGCGTTGCTGCAGGGCCAGGAATTCGCGCTGCAGTTCGGCGCGAGTGATGGGGTCGAGCGCACCGAATGGTTCGTCCATGAGGAGAAACTTCGGATCGGCGGCCAGCGCGCGGGCTACACCGACTCTCTGCCGCTGGCCGCCGGATAGTTCGCGCGGATAGCGAGATGCGAGTTGTCGTTCCAGGCCGACGAGTTCCAATAGTTCGGTGACGCGATGCTCGATACGATCGGCGGGCCATCCTTCGATCTGTGGGACGATTCCGATGTTGCGGGCGACGGTGAAATGCGGAAAAAGTCCGGTCTCCTGGATGACATAGCCGATCATGCGGCGCAGGCGGATTACGTCCCATTCATCGAGCGAGCGGCCGTCTACGAAGATGGCGCCTGCGTTTTGCGTGTGCAGACGGTTGATTAGTTTTAGAGTTGTAGTTTTGCCCGAGCCGCTGCGGCCCAGTAGCACCAGAGTTTCGCCGTGCTGGATTTCGAGGTCCAGATTGCGAAGCAGGGTAGTCCCGTTGTCCAGGCGATATTCGACGTTGCGGAATTCGATGGCTGGGCCTGGGTTCGGAGAATCTTTCATTTGTGGTCTTCGCCATCAATTTGGAGCTTGCTACTGTGAGGGCAAGATGCCCTCACGACAGCCGGCGGGACGCCGGCGCTACGAAAACCTACCCCACTTCGTATGCTTTTTCTGGCAGGCCGGTGATGCGAATGCCGGAGTGGCCTTTGTGGCGGATGTTGAGGCCGATCAGGAGCGCGGTGATCTGCTCCAGGATGCGCGCGTTTTCCAGTTTGCCGCCGTCAATCGCACGCACGCCGGGAATTTTTGCTGCCAGCGTTCGCACTGTTTTTGACGCTTCAGCATCATCGCTGCACACGATGACGTCGCAGTCCACGGCGTCATCGCCGTTCAAAATATCTGCCGAGGTATTGTGAAACGCAGCGACCACTGACACTCCCTGAGGCACGAGTTCGGCGGCCTGCTGAGCCGCAGAACCTTCCCAGATACCGAGAGTGCGGGTTGCGCGTCCGCCGACGCTGGCTGCGAGAGGCACCGTGGTATCAACCACGATGCTGCCAGGACGAATTGCCGACCTGACTTGCTTGAGGAGAGGGCAGTGGCCCTCGAACGGAATCGTGAGCACCAGCAAATCTGAGGCGGCACAGGCGGCGCTGTTTTCTTCTCCTGAAATTGTTGCTGAGCTGTTGACGGCTGCCTGGATTTTCGCGGCCGCCTCGCGGGCGCGGCCGGCGTCGCGCGATCCGATGATTACATTCTCGCCGGATCGAGCCCAGCGCAGGGCGAGTCCAAAACCCTCCGGACCGGTGCCTCCCAGAACAGCAATCGTGCGAGCCATTACGCTTCTAACCTCATTTATGCGAACTCCGGCTCGAGCGCTTCTTCGATCGCGACGTGGTCAGGTTGCAGTTTGAGGTTGATCCGCGTGTACAGAGTGTTGCGCTCGGCTGGAATGCGTCCGATCTCACATATCAGCGATTGGAATTCTTCGCCGCTGGTGTACTGACCCGCCGTGGCGCCCGCTTCACGCGAAATATTTTCTTCCATCAGGGTGCCGCCGTAATCGTTGGCGCCGGCGTGCAGGCAGAGCTGCGACAGGTGCCGGTTCAACTTCACCCATGACACTTGAATGTTGTTGATCGCGCCGGCCAGCATGACCCGCGCCAGCGCGTGAATCTTGAGATGCTCGGCAAGAGTGGGACCGGGCCGGGCGATCCCCTGCTGAAACAGCAGAGTGTTTTGATGGACAAAGCCCAGCGGAACGAACTCGGTGAAACCGCCCGTCTGCTGCTGGATGTCGCGAAGAAGCTCGAGCTGGTTAACCCAGTGCGTCGTAGTTTCGACATGTCCGTACATCAACGTGGATGTGCTGTGGATACCGCATTGGTGGGCGGTGCGGATCACCTGCTTCCACTGTTCAGTAGATAGTTTGTTGCGCGAGAGCACGAAGCGTACGTCGTCGTCGAGAATTTCCGCGGCGGTTCCGGGGAGCGTGTCGAGCCCATTGTCGCGCAGCATTGTCAGGTAGTCGGGCAACGGCATGCCGGTGAGTTCGACGCCGTACACGATCTCCATGGGAGAGAAGGCGTGAATATGCATGTCGGGCACGGCCGCCTTGATCGAGCGCAGGATGTCGCGATAGTAGAAGGGAGGCAGTCCGTGCGGCAGGCCGCCCTGGATACAGACTTCCGTGGCGCCAATTGCGCGAGCCTCGACCGCTTTCTGCGCCATGGTCTCCAGGCTGTGGAAGTAGCTGTCCTCTTCACGCGGGCCGCGGCTGAAAGCGCAGAACTTGCATCCGACGAAGCAGACATTGGTGAAATTGATATTGCGATTGACCACGTAGGTCACGATATTGCCGGCAAGCTCACGGCGGAGAACGTCAGCCGCCACCAGCAGGCCAAGAAGGTCATCGCCTTCCGCATTCGCCAGGAGTAGGCATTGTTCGCGTGAGAGCACACTACCATCCAGCGATGCCAGGACCTGGTCCAACGCGTTACGCGATTCCGACGACATGCGCTCGGCGATTTCCGACCATTCGCGCGCAGGAAAATTTTCCAGTTCGGAATCGGGTAGGACTCGGGTCATAGCGCCTCCTCTGAAAACCAGTTCAGCGAAACAGATCGTTGGCAGCCGGGCGAATCAGGTCACGAGCGCTGCCCCGGCCGGGACGATAGGCGAATCCTCGAATGATACACGCCGGCGTACGAGCTAGCTTGCCGCAGACCAGGCCGGCCGCGCAAGCCAGCTGGTCGGCGTCTGCTTCAATACTAGCTTGCAACGTGTATCCGTGCGAGTCAGGCTGGCCGCGATAGTCGTGAAGGGCCTGCATGCCCGCCACTCCGATGGCCACTTCGGTCAGCCCTTCACGCCAAGGTCGGCCGAAAGTATCTGTGATGATCACGGGGATGGAAAGGCGCAGGGCTTTTTTCAAATCGTGGTGGATTGTTGCGGCGGACCGGTCAGGATCGTTGGGCAGCAGCAGTGCGTGACGGCCTCCGTCAACGTTGGAGACGTCAACGGCGCTGTTGGCGCAGATCAGGCCGTGGCGAGTTTCCGTGATCAGGACGCCGCGTTTGCGCCGAACGATGCGGCGGCTCTCGCGGATGGCAAGTTCTATGACGCGAGCGTCGAGGTCATAGCGTTTGGCCCAGCGGCGGGAAGCGGCAGAGGGTTTGATCTTGTTCAGCGCTACCAGTTGGCCTTCGGCCTTGGAGATGATTTTGTGTTTGATGATCAGGATGTCGCCGTGGCGGAGTTTTTGTTCGTAATTGGTTAGCGCGTCAAGAACTAGTTGGGAAACGGAATCACCGGTTTGAACCTCCGCTCTTATGGGAAGCGGAATGATCCGCAGTTCGCGGGCCAGCGGAAGTGGCTCCTTTCGCCCCTTCGGGGCTTTGCCGTCGCGCTGCCGCACCGACCCACGGCTTACGCCGTGGGCTATATTCTTTTGCCCCTTCGGGGCTCTATTTTGCTTAGCGATTTTCTGCTTACTCATTTGCGGCTACGGGGAGATCGGCCAGTTGCCATTGCCGGACCAGTCGCTGGGCATGGGTTTCGCCGGGCGCGGCGGCCAGGGCGCGCAGATCAGCGGGAGTGTCTACATCGAGCGCGATGCCGGGCAGGGACAGTACCACGCAGGGTTTCCCCGTGGCCTTAGCTGCGGCGTGGTGGGGCTCGAAACTGTCGTTGCCGAAGCGGGCGGGGAACAATCCGGCGGGGCGTCGAAAGATCGCGTTGGTGCCACGTGCATCGGCTGCGCGCACCAGCACGGAGCCCTCGGCCGGCGCGGATTGCAAAATCCTTTCCAGTTCCGAGCTCTGGATTAGCGGAATGTCCCCCGGAATCACCAGTGTGCTATCCACTCTCTCGGTCTCGCAAAAGCGGGTTGCCATTTCGATGGCGTCGGTCTCGCTCCGGTTGGCATTGTCGGGAATGACGGAAAACTGAAACTGGTCCGCGAGTTGAATCGCGAAAGGGTCGCTAGTGACGATGCCGACTTCGGGACAATCTGTCCATGTGCCCAGGGTCTCGAGCACATCGAAGAGCATGGCTTGTGCTAGTTCGGTGCGGGTGGGCTGATCGAAAAGGGAAGCGAGGCGTTGCTTGGCGCCGGAAAGGTTCTTGACCGGGACGAGAATCATAGCGGGTCGGACCCTGCATGCGCCGCGCTTTCGGCGGACATTAGCGAAAGGACTTGGCGGGCCAGTTCAACCTTGCCATCAGCAGTGCTCATGATCGTGTTGGCGCAGTGGACCCGGAGTCCGGACTGTTTCAGCTCTTCGGCTGCTTTGGCGTCGCGGTTGTCCACCACCAAAACATCCAGAAAGTCGCGGTACGCCTCGGCGACGCCTGCGATTGAAACCGGCAGTCCTTTGGCCGCCATCAAAATGCCTGCTGGTCCGGAGACTGCGGTGTTGCCGATAATCGGGCTCACAGCGGCGACTGGAGCGCGAGTCTGTTTGAGCGCTTCCAGAATGCCGGGCACAGCCAGGATAGGTCCGATGCTGGTGATCGGGTTGCTGGGCGCCAGCAGTACCACGGTCGCCGACATTATCGCTTCGATTACGCCCGGTGCGGGTTGGGCGTCTTCAATGCCCGCGAAGCGGACCGAGTTGACCGGGTCCTGGTACCAACGCTGCACAAAATATTCTTCGAAGCTGAGTTCGCCGATTGGGGTGTCCACCCGGGTTTCTACGCGGGCGTTGCTCATCGGGAGAATTTGGGCCTCCACCCCCATCTTGGTCGCGATTTCAGCCGAGATCTGAGACAGCGTCTTCCCCTGCTTGAGCAATTTCGTGCGCAACAGGTGGACGGCAAGATCGCGGTCGCCGGCATGGAACCAGATCGGCTCGCCAAGGTCGCCCATGGCTTGCAGACAAAAAAATGTGTCGCCCTTGACGCCCCAGCCACGTTCCTTGCTCAGCAATCCGGCCAGCACGTAGGTGATGGAGTCGAGGTCAGGCGAAACGTAGAGTCCCCACCACTCCAGATCGTCTCCCGTATTGACGATGATGGTGAGGTCTTTCGACGGGACGACCTGGCGCAGTCCGTCCACAAACTTCGCGCCGCCTGTGCCTCCGGTGAGTACGACAATCATGCGGCCCTGGCTCTCCCGGCGTAGCCTTCGCGATCGGCCGCGGCCTGTACTTTTTCCGCGAGCAAGCCCGGGCGCGAGGTTATCGTCGTCAGGAACTCAGGATAAACCGGCAATCGCTGCCGCAAAATGTATCCTCTTGATTCAGTCCGGGCCTGGAGCTGGTCCAGATGAGGCCAGGGTTTTTCCGGATTGATGAAGTCTGGGGTCAGTGGCGAGACCCCGCCCCAATCGTTGATGCCTGCATCAAGAAGGTCGTCATAATAAGGCGCGGACAGATTGGGCGGCGCCTGCAGGTTGACCTCAGGCATAAGGAGGCGCGCTACCGCGACGGTCCGCAACATCTCGCCCCGCGTCGGCTCCGGCCAGTCGCGCATCGGGATTTCAGGCTTGACCCGAAAATTTTGCACGATTACTTCCTGGATGTGGCCGTAGCGCATGTGCAGGTCGCGGATGGCGAGTAGAGTATCCACTCGGTCTTCCAAAGTCTCGCCAATTCCAATCAACAGGCCCGTAGTGAAGGGCACCGACTGTTTGCCCGCCTCTTCGATCGTGCGTAAGCGTTTGGCGGGCACCTTGTCAGGAGCGTTGTCGTGTGCGGCGCCGGTGCGCGAGCAGCGCGGTGTTCGTAGTCTCGAGCATCAGACCCATGCTGGGCGAGACTGCAGCGAGGCGCGTGATCCATTCGGAGCTTAACAGCCCTGGATTGGGATGCGGCAACAGCGTGGTCTCCCGCAGGACCCGTTCGCACATGGCTTCGAGATAATGCAGTGTTGATTTGTATCCGAGGTGGCGCAGGGTCGCCCGCATCTCGGGGAAAATCAGCTCTGGCTTGTCGCCCAGGCTGAAGAGGGCTTCGGTGCAGCCCATCTTTTGTCCCGCGGTGGCCACTTCCAAGACCTGGTCCGGGGTCATAGTGTGCGCACCGGCTTCGCCGGGATCGCGGCGGAAGGTGCAGTAGCCACAATAGTCGCGGCACAGATTTGTCAGCGGGATGAAGACCTTGCGCGAGTAGGTGACGACGTCCGGCTTGAATCGCTGCTTGAGTTCCAGGGCGGCGGCCAGGAGAGTGGGGAGGTCGTCGTCCGGGCAACGCAAGAGTTGGCAAGCGCCCTCGCGAGAGAGCGGAAGGCCGTCTCGTAGTTCTTCGAGGTAAGACGTGAGCGAATTTTCCTGCGCTTGCATGTCGTCTCGGTCTGAGTGCTGTCAGAGACTGGCATTGGCAGACGAACATCAGAATGATACATGAGACTGATTCGGAGCGCGTTGTGCGGCGGCCTCTGCCGGAAAGTACCTCAGGGGCTGAAGCCCATACCCGACACCAGCCTGAATGCAGGCCTGAAGGCCTGCTCCACCCCCGAACGGCCCATTGCACTCGATGACCTCCGGTCGAATTGTTCAACACTCCGGGTTTGGTGGTAAAACTCTTAAGGGCCGTGCGGGCAACCGTGGGGTCTTGGCCCCAAACTATACGAAACGGTAGGGCTCCAGCCTTCCAATGTCCGTCACTCAGGAAGAATTTCGCAGCGCGCTAGGCAGCTTTGCGACTGGGGTGACGGTGATCACTGTGGACTATGAAGGTGCCGTAAACGGCATGACCGCCAACGCCTTCAGTTCGGTTTCGCTCGATCCGCCGCTGGTGCTGGTTTGCGTAGACCAGCGTGCCCGGACGCATGCCCATCTGCACGCCAGGAAGCGCTTTGGAGTGAACGTGCTGGCGGAGAACCAGCGCGTCATTTCCGAATACTACGCACGCCCGGCCCAGGACCATCGCCATGCCGAGCGGGAGGCGGGGGCGCACTTCGATCGCACAGCGCACGGCACTCCAGTGCTCAACGGCGCCCTGGCGTATCTGGAATGCCGCTTGCACAGCGCGCAGGATGCCGGTGACCACACAATTTTTATTGCTGAGGTCGAGGAGGTAGTGGTGCGCGGAGGCAATCCACTGCTTTATCACCGCGGCGAATATCGGACGTTCTGAGTTCGTGTGGCGCGGGCGCCCCCGCCCGCGTTAGCTGGCGGCCGACGGGACGCCGGCGCTACAACGGAATCGCCGGAGCTTTGTGGCCGTAGGCCTCTTCCCAGGAAATTATTCGGTTGCGCAGAATGCCAATGCTCTCGATTTCACACTCCATCACATCGCCAACATTGAGATACCCGGTTTTGGCATCGCCGGCAGAATCCGCGCCCGTGGAAACTACATCGCCAGCGTTATAACCCATGGCTGAATAGCGCGACAGCATTTCGGAGATGTTCGCCACCTTGGCGACCGAATTCCGGATCTCGCCATTCACTCGAAGTTTCATTGCCAGCTTCTGCGGATCAACAATCTCGTCCGCGGTTACAATCCACGGCCCCAGCGGCCAGAAAGTATCAATTCCTTTGGCCAAGCCAGCGGCTCCTGACTTCATTTCGCGGCGCTGGATGTCCCGTGCCGTGATGTCATTCAGGACTACGTAACCGCCGATGTAGCCGCCAGCTTCTTCCAATGCGATGTGTTTACCGCTCTTCTTCAAGACCAGTGCGAGTGCAACTTCGCAATCCAGTTCTCGCGTTAGGTGTTCGGGATAGATCACCGGCTCTTCATGGCCGATGATGGCGTCCACGTTCTGGAAACCAGCGGCGTGGAAAAATTTTCTCGGAACAATCGGGGCTTTGAGAGTGACGTCATCTGTCGAGTAAAAGATGGGCTCGCCGTTCGGTCCGGAAATGCTCTCACTTTCCAGTACGTGGTCCAGAGCTTTGCGGGCGGCCTCGAGACTGGTGTCGCCGCCCGCGAAGAGTTCTCGCATGTTGGGCGGGACCAGCACGTCGGCCAGGCGGTAGAAGGCGCCCTCGTTCTCCACATCGCGCAAGTACAAGGCGCAAGCCGAATTCAGGTCAACGATTCGTCCGTCGGGGGCGAGGGCGCCTGTTCGCGATCGTCGTACGCTGTCTTCAAATGTTATGAGTCGCATAAGGCGGCAGAGCGCGGCACTCGGAGTATAAACCGGCTAGGGTGGAGCAGGCCTTCAGGCCTGCATTACGGCTGCGATCGTGCCTGCGGCTTTAAGCCCCTGAGGTACCTCAGCGGCTGAAGCCGCGGCGAGAGGGCGTCTTCTATGCAGCGCTGAAAGCGCTGCTCCACCCGAAATCAAAGTCCACCAAAATCACGATCTGCCTAAAAATTCGGCAGGAGTGCAGTTTGGCTTGCGCGTTAGGCCGGTCAAGGGGGAGGTCCTTCGCTACGCCTGAAAAACGGCTACGCTCAGGATGACAGAGTCGTGTAGAGGACAAACTGCAGTACCACCCAAAATTCTGACGGCGAGCTGTGAGATGTATGGGTAGGCTAAGATGGATCGCTTCTGAAGTGCCAAAATGTTTTCCGGGTGGAGGGGCAATGGCGAACCGAAGGGAATTTATGCGCACGCTCTCCGGAGTGGCGGCGCTCAGCATCACCACGGATGTGAGCCGACTGGGCCGGATGCGCTTTCTGCGTATGGCGACCGCCATGCCTGACAGCAGCCAACACGACCGCCTGCAACCGGAGTGGTACCGGCGCAAAGTCGCCCAGGTCCAGGAGAAGATGAAAGAGCGCAAGCTCAACGCACTGCTTCTTCTGGATGCGACCAACATCATTTACACCGTGGGGTATTTTCATCTTTCGACCGAGCGCCCCCTGGCGACGTTAATCCCGGAGTCGGGGGATCCGGTAATGTTCGTTCCCGGCCTCGAGACTGATCAGGTCAAGACGTGGTGGGTGAAGGATTACGAGGCTTATTTTGATTATCCCGGGCCAGTGAATCGGGTGCGCTGGATCTTTGAGCGCGTTGCCAAGCGGGGCTTCGATCGGGCGACCATCGGAGTGGAGGAGCCAAAACCCAGCCGGCTGCATCAAATAAGTCTGGGCGCACCTCATGCGAAGATTGTGGACGCCGGGGACCTGGTTGACGACCTTCGCCTGGTCAAGGACGAAGACGAAATACGCATCATGCGCCGGGCCATGACCTATGCGGATTTCAAGGTGCAGGCGGGCCGCGAATTCGTGCAACACAATGGCAGCGTCAGCGAAGACGAAATCCTGAAAGTGACGGCCGACGCCGTCGCCGACAGAATGTCGAAGGAATTGAACGACGTGGTCGGTGTGGGCATCGATCCTCCCTTCGGTGGATTGGTGCCGTTCGGCAAGCGCTCGGCATTTCCTCACGCGGTACCCAGTAAGGATCGGCTGAAAACAGGAGACGCCTTGATCCTGAGTTTCGGCGCGCAGGTCGGAGGCTACAACGTCGAGTGTGAGCGTTCGTTCTGCGTCGGCAAGCCGACTGACTACGCCAAGCGCCTGTTCGATGCCATGCTGGCCGCGCACGACGCCGGCGTCGAGAACATGAAGGAAGGCGCAGTCGCCGAGGAAGTGGACCAGAAGAGCCTCGACCAGATCCGCAAGGCAGGGTTTGAGAAGTTCCTCAGACATCGTACCGGGCATGGCATTGGCCTTGAGGGCCACGAGGCCCCCTGGATTGCCGAAGGCGATAAAACCGTATTGAAAGCGGGGATGACCTTCAGCTGTGAGCCGGGGGTTTACGATCCCGACTTCGGCGGCTTCCGGCATTCGGATACGGTCGTCGTACGTAAAGACAAGGGTGAGGTGTTGAACAGCTATCCCACGCGCCTGGAAGACATGGTCATCGAGATTTGAGGATTGCACCGCAAGGTTTTAAGACAACAACAATCACGATTCGGAGAATGTATGGCAGAGAAAATTGAGAAACCGGAAGCAGAGTGGCAAAAGCAGTTATCGCCTGAGCAGTATCACGTAACGCGCGAGGCCGGGACTGAGCCGGCATTTACTGGCAAATACTGGAAGACCAAAGACGCTGGTACGTACGCCTGTGTTTGTTGTGGGCAACCGCTGTTTACCTCAGACACCAAGTTCGACTCCGGCACGGGCTGGCCCAGTTTCTGGAAGCCGGTAGACGAGTCCGCCGTAGTAAACCACACCGACAAGACTTATGGCATGGTGCGGACCGAGACCCGTTGCGCGCGCTGCAATGCCCATCTGGGGCATGTATTTGAAGATGGTCCAGCCCCGACTGGACTGCGTTACTGCATGAATTCGGCGGCGCTGGATTTGAAACCGGAAGAGAAGAAGTAATTAGAGAAGTGTGTGGAGCGGACAGGAGTGTCCGCTCCACACAGCTTATGAATTAGGCGCCTGCGGCTGCTGCCGCCTCTTTAGGCGCTTCGGACACGGCCGGTTTCGACTCGGCTTGTGTCTGCTTCTGAGCTTGAGACTTGTTGTGCTCGACCGCGCGCACCTGCACGCTGCCCTTCAGAATGGCCCCGTCTTCAACGCTGATGCGCTGGGTGACCACGTCTCCCGTTAGCGCGCCTTCGCTGCGGATGTCCAGACGGTCGGAGCATTGAATGTTGCCCTGCACCTTGCCCAGGATCACAACTTCGCGGGCGACGATGTTGGCGGCAACGCTGCCGTTGCGTCCGATGGTGACTCGGTGCTCGGAAAAGTTGACGGTGCCCTCGATTCGCCCATCGATATAGAGCGATTCGGTTCCGCTGACTTCCCCTTTGATGACCACCGAGCGGCCGATCGTAGCCTGCTCCACAGGCACGCTGACGGTCTTGCTTGGGGTGTAAGGGTTCGAGGGTGACGGCGATTTTTGTGAATCTGGTGGCTGCAGCATCGGTTGCGGCGCTCCTTAAAAGTGTTCCGCGCGGCGCGCACTTTCGGCGTTACCGCATGCGGCAAGTCTGCTGAACTGTGGCCGGTTGGCCAAGCTGAATATCGCATGGGTGCAGGGAATAAAGCAGGTTACGGAAGAACGTTGTACGGTCTCTTGAAACGAGTAACATCCCCTGAAAACAATCCTAGAAATCACCTTTCGACCCGGCATAAACCGGCTCTTATGTGTTCGTTGCGTACAAAGATCCAGGGTCCGGGGGAAGAAACACGCTGTAAACTTGCAGGGCTTCTACTCAGGACAGGACCGCTCAGTAGTTCGTGAGCTCGTGCGTGGGACCGAGATTGGAGAAAATGTGGTGAAACGGATACTGCTGGTTGCGCTCATACTATTGGCGGCGGCAACAGGGGATGCATCGACCAAACTGAAGATGAGCTGGAAGAACCCAGGCTATTCCGGCCAGCACTTCACAAAAATCCTCGTTATTGGAATGAGTAACAATTTAGAGACGCGTGCGGACTTCGAAGTTGCGCTTGCCAGCGGGATCACCAGGCCCGGAATCGTTGGAGTTGCGGGAACAGACATCCTGCTCCGTCCTACGGCCGGTCCGCTCGATCTGGTTTACATCAAGGAGCAGATTCGGGCATACAAGATCGATGCCGTTGTGGTTTCCAGATTGGTAAAGGTCGAAACCAAGATTACCTATGTTCCCGGCCAACCCTACTTTCTCCCGTACTACAACTCTTTTTCTGGTTACTACGGCACTGTGTATCCGGTCGTCTATTCCCCGGATTATCTGGTGAAGGACAAAACTGTTCGAGTTGAGACCAATGTGTACGCCGTCAAACCACCCGATGGAGAGCTCGTCTGGACCGGGACCAGTGACACCTTTAACCCCGGTTCGGCGCACAAAGTGATTAAGCCATTGGTGAATCTGATTTTGAAGGAATTGGAGAAAGAGGCAATTCTCCCCGACTCGGGTAAGTGATCCAGAGCAAGTAACTGGAAGCAATGTAGCTCGCGCGGGCAGTGTTGAAGGCGGCGTGCGCGCTATGCTTGAAGCGCCTGTCCCAGTTCTTCCCACTCCGCCAGCCGCTTTTGCAGTTCGGTCTTTCTATCGCCCAGTTCGTGGGTAACCCGCTGGGTTTCTTCGGCGCTGACGAAGCTCTGCAACGCTGATTCGCACTCAGCGATGGCATCTTCCAGACGGTTGATCTCAGATTCGAGCTCGTGGACGCGATCCTCCATCTGCTTGCGCTTGATGGGATTCAGGCGCTTGCCTGCGGGGTCCTCGGACTTCGGCGGCTGCCCGTTGACGTTGCCATTCGTGGGCTGGGAATTTGCTGGTGAGGAAACCGCTTTTTGCAGCTCCGCGGCGCCGCCTTCTTTGCGCCAGCGATAGTCTTCGTAGTTGCCGGGATAGACTTCGACCCGTCCGTCTCCTACTTCCAAAACGCGCGTGGCCAGTTTGTCGATGAAATAGCGGTCGTGCGAAACGAAGACCACGGTGCCGTTGTAGTCGGTCAGCGCTTTGAGCAGGACGTCTTTGGCCCGCATGTCGAGATGGTTGGTAGGCTCGTCGAGCAGCAGGAAATTTGCCGGATGCAGCAGCATCCGAAGCAGCGCATAACGGTTACGCTCGCCGCCGGAGAGCACTCCGATGCGCTTGAAAACGTCATCGGCGGAAAACAGAAAGCATCCCAGAAGACTGCGCAACTCGGTTTGCGTGGAGCGTGGAGAAATTTCACCCAGATCGTCGAGGATACGCGCATCCGGATCGAGTTCCTTGTACTGGTCCTGCGCGAAGTAATCGGGATCGACGTTGTGCCCCAGCCGGTATTCGCCCTGGGTCAGCGGCTCGGTCTGCGCCAGCAGCTTGATGAGCGTGGATTTTCCGGCGCCGTTCACTCCGACCAGCGCAATCCGGTCGCCGCGCTCGATCATGAAATTGACATCGCGAAACACTTCCTTTTCGCCGTAGGATTTCGCGACCCCGATGAACTCTGCCACGATGCGGCCCGCCGGCTTGGGTTGCGGGAAGGAGAAGTGGATGGTCTTCTCTTCTTCGGGCAGTTCGATGCGCTCGATCTTCTCCAGTTCCTTGATCCGGCTCTGCACCTGCTTGGCCTTGGTGGCCTGGTAGCGAAAGCGATTGATGAAAACTTCCAGCTGCTCGATACGCTCGCGCTGGTTGCGATAAGCGGCTTCGAGCTGCTCCAGTCGCTCTGTCTTCGCGTTCAGATACTTCGCGTAATTGCCGTGGTAAAGATGAATCCGCTTGTTCCAGATTTCGACAATCTTGTTGATGGTGACATCGAGAAAGTAGCGGTCGTGTGAGATCAGCACGAAGGCGTAGGGATAGTTGCCGAGATATTCCTCCAGCCAGTTGCGGGCTTCGAGATCAAGATGGTTGGTGGGTTCGTCCAGCAGCAAGAGGTTGGGCTGCTGCAACAGCAGCTTGACCAGCGCGATGCGCATCTGCCAGCCGCCGGAAAATTCTTCGGTCTGCCGGGTCCAGTCTTCTTTTCGAAAACCCAACCCCGCAAGCACCGTGCCGACCTGCGCTTCAATGGCGTATCCGTCGCGAGTGGTAAATTCGTGCTCGATGCGCTGGTAGCGCTCCGCCACCTGCGTGTACTCGGGAGATGAGTGGTCGAGTTCGGACATGCGTCCGGTCAGCTCTTCCATCTCCTCTTCCATTCTTCGCAGGTGCGAGAAGACCGACATGCACTCGGCGAAGACGGTGCGCCCGGAGAGCGCCAGCCCATCCTGCGGCAGATATCCGGCGCTGATGCCCTTGGCCCGGCTGACGGAGCCGTAGTCGAGGCTTTCCGTTCCGGCCAGAATCTTCAGCAGGGTGGATTTGCCGGTGCCGTTCGCGCCCACCAGTCCGACGCGGTCGCGAGGCGTGATCATCCAGTCCGCGCCTTCGAAGAGGAGCTTGTGGCCATAGCGTTTGCCGGCGCCGGAGAGTTGGAGCATTCGTTCAATCGTCTCATGAGAGGGCTGGTTTGAAGAAGAACCCTGTCATCCTGAGCGGGTCGACGAACGTTTACATGAACGAAGTTGCGGGCCAGCTCGAAACATCGCAGGAGTTGTCATTCCGAAGCGCGGATGTATCGCGCGAGGAATCTGATGTTTTGGCGCCGAAGCAGATTTCTCACCGATAAATCGGTTCGAAATGACAATGATAAGAACAATGTGTTGATCGGGTCGCGAAGCGACCGTCCTGACTCGTCAGCATCACAGAGGAAGGGTGTAGCCCGGCCGGGGCGACGGTGCTACGAGAAGCACTATCGCGCGGGAGCGGTTTGCGCGGCGCCGATCTTTTCCATCGCGCGATCGACCACCGCCTGCAGCTCGTGGGCGTACTTCACTTCGCGGCCTTTGGCCAGGATCTTTTTGGTTTCCTCGGGGCTGAACCAGGTGGGATTCCGGGAGAGTTCTTGCGGCTCCTCTGCCGCCTCCACTTCGAGCAGAAATGCTTTGATCACGTATTCCCGCACTCCGGGAGATTTCCAGAAAACGCCTTTGGAATGGATGTAAAGGCAGAGATGACGCGACTCAATGGTGCCGCGGACGCCGGCTTCTTCCCATGCCTCGCGTTCCGCAGCCTGGCCATGGGAAAGAGAAGATTCGGGATCACCTTTGGGAAAGGTCCACTTGTTGCCGCCGTTGGTGTTCACCAGCAGGAACTCGACAGACGGGCCGCGGCGCCGGTAGCAGACAGCCGCTACCTGCAAGGGAAGAGCGTGTTGTGGAATCCGGGCCGCTCCCATTTCTGAGGCCTCCGCAGAGCTGTCTTCTCTTGCGATGTTATCTCGAAGATATTTCAGGAGTGTTAATGTGCAACGAAAAAGGTGCAACCCTGTATTACCAAAGAGTTATGGACATTTTTCGAGCTGGGGGACTTCGCCGGTTACCGGTGCTTCCAGCAGGCGCATGGTGTCGAGGACAGTTGAAATGACGACTTCGTCACCGACGGCGGTGTTGATCATCATGTGGTAGAGGCAGCGAGTGGGCCAGTCG
This sequence comes from Terriglobia bacterium, assembly GCA_963812835.1. GTDB lineage: Bacteria > Acidobacteriota > Terriglobia > Terriglobales > Acidobacteriaceae > JAIQFF01. Next base: position 410,094 of record CAWEWN010000001.1, on the reverse strand, counting down.
GCCCCGAAGTAGTGTTTTACAAATTCGATGCGGTCGCGGTCCACGGTGTCGACCAGATCTTCGGCTTCTTTCTCACTATGCCCGATCAGCCGCAGCCGTCGCAGCTTTTCAGACCGTGGAGCATAGAGGAAGACGTGGAATGCGGCCGGAAGCTCGCGCAGGAAATAGGGAGCGCCTCGTCCGACGATGACGCAGTTTCCGGCCGTGGCCACGCGGGTCATCACTTCGCGGCCGATCGCTACAAAACGATCCGCGTCGAAAGGCTCGGTGCCCTTCAGCGGCATGCTGCGCTCGTAGCTGCCGCGCCAGAAAGTCTTGGCCAGGCGGTGAAAGGTGCTGTCGAGGCGCTCATCGCAATACATCACCGCGGATTGGTCGACCTTGGCTTCGTTGGCGATCTCCTCGGTCAGGGCCTGGTCCCAGAGTTTCCATCCGAGGCGTTCGGAGATCTCGCGTGCGATTTCCGCGGCACCGCTTCCGAATTCCCGTTCCACGGTGATGACTCGAAACACGGTTGCTCCTCTGGCGGCCCCTGGTCGATCCATCAAGGGAAGGGCACGGCTTCAGCCGTGCCATCATCGCCGCTTTTGATGGGCTTCAGCCCCTGGGGTTTGCCTTTTCTTTCGTACGAGGGCTGATAAAGCGGCCCTCAGCGGCTAAAGCCGCGAAATCGGATGTCCTTGTGGCACGGCTGAAGCCGTGCCCTTCCCGTAATCCAGCCCTTCCCGTAATCCAGCCCTTCCCGTAATCCAGCTCTTCCCGCAATCCAGCCCTCCAACAGCCTATCCTCTCGCTCGAGGAATCCTGCAATCGTTCCCGAATTCTTCCCGATCCATCTCACGAACGGATCTCCTAATGGACCGCCATCGCCCCGCCGGGTTTCGGCCGTTTCATCAGGAAAGCCAAAGGAACCATCACCAGAATAGCTACTCCCAGCAACCAGAAGTTGTCAATATAAGCCAGCATGGAAGCCTGGCGAAATACGTTTGCCTGCAGCATTCCGTAGGCCTTGTGCATGGCCTCCGTGGCGGAAAAACCGCGTGCCTGCATTGCCTGGGCCGTGCCCTGAAGCATGTTTTGCACTTGAGGATCGGCGCCCGACAGATGGCTCGACATCCGGTTCAGGTGGAATTGCTGGCGGCGATCCAGCATGGTGGTCACAATCGAAATGCCGACGCTGCCTCCGATGTTCCGGGCCAGGTTCATCAACCCCGAGGCCGCGTTGTTTTTCTCCTTGGGCAGAAATGCATAGGCGGCGGTGTTGATGGGGACGAACAGGAAAGCCAGACCCATGGTCTGCAACATTCTGGCGAACACGACCGTACGGAAATCAACCCCGAGGTCGAAGCTGGTCATGTGAAAGAGTGAAAAGGAAAGCGTCACCAGACCGAACGTCATCATCTTGCGCGGATCGAACCTGGAGAGCATAAAGCCGACCAGCGGCATCAGCATCATCAGAAGGAAGCCGCCCGGCAACAGCGCCAGGCCCGAGTGTTGGGCGGTATAGCCCAGCAGGGTCTGCATAAAGAGCGGGAGCAGGACCGTGCTGCCCAGCAGCGCGAAGCCCAGCATGAACATCAGGATATTCGCGGCGGCGAACGTCCGGTTGGTGAAGAGATGAAGGTCGATCACCGGATCTTCGCGCGTCCACTCCCAGTAAATCAGGAACAACAGGGAACTGGCTGCGATCACCGACAAGATCACGATGAAATGCGATTCGAACCAGTCTTCGCGCTGCCCCTTGTCCAGCACAATCTGCAGCGTGCCCAGGCCCAGTGTTACCAGCCCGAGGCCGATGTAGTCGATTTTGGTTTCAGAGAGCTTCTTGCGCTTCAGGTAAGGTGGGTCCTGGATGAGGCGCGAGGTCAATACCAGCGAAAGAATCCCGACTGGAATGTTGAGCAGAAAAATCCAGCGCCAAGTGAAGTTGTCTGTGATCCACCCGCCGAGAGTTGGGCCGATGGCCGGCGCCAGAACGACCGCAAGGCCGTAGACGGCGAAAGCCATGCCGCGTTTAGCGGGAGGAAATGTGTCGGCCAGAATCGCCTGTTCGCTGGGCTGCAAGCCGCCGCCGCCCGCGCCCTGCAGGATGCGGAAGAAAATCAGCATGCCCAGGTTCGGCGCCAGTCCGCAAAGCAACGAGCTGACGGTAAAGATGGCGACGCAGCTCATGTAGAAACGCTTGCGTCCGATGATGGAAGAGATCCACCCGCTCAGCGGAAGTACGATGGCGTTCGAAACCAGGTAGGACGTCAGCACCCACGTGCTCTCGTCGGTTCCGGCCGAAAGGCTGCCGGCGATGTGGGGCAGGGAAACGTTGGCGATGCTGGTGTCCAGCACCTCCATGAAGGTGGCCAGGGTGACGGCCATCGCGATGATCCAGGGATTGATGGCCGGACGTGGCAGGGCTGCGCCATCCGCGGTCAGAGCGGCCGAACTCATCGCACGCTCATACTCATCTGACTTTCTCATCTGACCCAGACCTTGGGCTCGACTGACATTCCCGGGCGCAGGATATGTTCCTTGGTTTCTCCCGGATCAAAGGTGATTTTCACCGGAACGCGCTGCACCACCTTCACATAATTGCCGGTCGCATTTTCCGGGGGAAGCAAGCTGAACAGCGCTCCGCTGGCGCCGGCGATGCTCTCCACGTGTCCGTTATATTTTTTGCCGTAGGCGTCCACTGAAATGGTGGCCCGTTGCCCGGGCCGCATATAGCGGAGCTGGCTTTCCTTGAAGTTGGCCGTCACCCAGATGTCGTCGAGGTTGATGATCTTCATCAGTTCCTGGCCGACCTGGACATTCTGGCCGACTTCGACAGTGCGATTGCTCACGATGCCGCTGATGGGAGCGACCAGCCGCGTGTATCCCAGATCCAGAGTGGCTTGTTCGAGTTCAGCTTTCTTTTGCTGGGCCTGGGCCTGCGCAGCCTGGGCGCGAGAGCGCATGGCGGACAACTGTTGCGGCGCGGTCTGGGCAGAGCGCAAGTTGGCTTCCGCCTGCTCCCGTTTGGATTGCGCCTGCGAGACCACCTGCTCGGCGGCGGCGACGTTGGCCCGGGCAGCGGCGACTCCGGCGGCGCTCGAACGTGCCGCGGCAACTGCCTGGTCATACTGCTGGTGCGAAATTTCCTGCTTGTCCACCAACTGTTTGTAGCGCCCGACATCGTTCTGCGCCTTGATGTCATTGGCGATGGCTTGCTCCAGTTGTGCTCGCGACGCCTCCAGTTGCTGACGCGACATGGAGACTCCGGCGCGTCCGCTCTCCACTTCCGCCTGGGACGAAGACAACTGGCTGCCCGTGTTCACCGACGTGATCGGAACATTCACTTCCATGGAGTCGGCCGTGGCCTGAGCGTCCTGATAGGCGGCCCTGGCCTTGGCCACCGCCACCTGGTAGTCCTTGGGATCAATCTCGACCAGCGGCGTGCCTGCCTCCACAAACTGGTTGTCGTTGACGAGAAGTTTGATGACGTGACCGGACACACGCGTGCTGATGGCGTTCAGGTGTCCATCGATCTGCGCGTCGTCGGTGGACTCGTAACTTCCCAGGTAGCGCCAGAGAAAAAAGCCGGCCACCAGCAACACAATCCCGCCCACGATCAGGGCCAGGCGAAAGCGGGGATTGCGGGAGGCCTGCTTCCAGCGGAGATCTTTCTCCGAAGCCGGCAAGGGAGGATGTTCGCGAGTTTTAACTTCAGGCGTGTCAGGCACGGTCGTCGTCGTGGTCTGTTCCATATTACTTGCTCTTTAAATATTGCAATACGCCCTGTTCCGCGTAACCCATCGCGCGGACCAGTTCGATCTTCGCCAGATTGTGAGCGTACAGACTGGAAATATAGCTTTCGTGGGCCCCGGCCACTGTCTGCTGCGCCTGCACCACTTCCAGGTTGTCGGTAACGCCGGCGGAAAATCGGTCGCGGGCCTGCATAAGGGTCTGTTCCGCCAGATCGACTGAACTGCGCGCAACCTGCACCTGCTGGTCGGCGGCCTCGATGTCCAAAAGCGCGGTGCGGACCTCGTATTCAATCTGGCCGCGCAAATTGTCCAGCTGGGCGCGGGCCTGGCGCAACGTGGCTTCGGATTGCAGGACGTCGGCGTGGACTTTGCCGCCCTGAAAAATCGGAATGTTCAGCCGTCCCGCGACGGTAAAAGTTCCATGCGAGTTCCCGAAATTCACTCCCAGATCACCGTAGTCGGCCGTCGCATCAATCGTGGGAAAGTATTCCGCGGAAGCCCCTTTGCGGTAGTGCTCGGCGGCTCGGACCTGTTGCGCGGCTGCCAGGTAGTCCGAGCGGGAGGCATACGCGCGCTGCAGGCTGGCTTCAATGCCGAGGGTGGCAATGGCATCGTACGGCGCTTTCGAAGTAAGAGCGATTTCCTGGCCGACGGGCAATCCGATGGCGCGCACCAGGGCCAGCTTCTGTTTGGCGAAGTCATTTCTCGCGACGATAAGCTGTTGCTGCCGGTTCTGGAATTCCACCTGGGCGCGCAGCGTGTCGATGGCCGGGCTCAGGCCAGCGTTCTGCTGGTCGGTGGCCTTGTCATAGAGCGCCTGCGCGGTTTGCATCTGCGCCTCGGCGGTTTCGACGCGTGCGCCTCCGGACAATGCCTGCAGATAGGCGTTGCCGGTCGCCAGCACCACCAGGTCACGAGCGTCCTTGTAGCTGAATTGCGCCGCTCTTTCGTCTTCTCTAGCTCCGCGTTCGCGGTTCAATGCTTTGAGGTTCAGGATGGACTGGCTCAGGTAGACGCGAGCATCGGTAAATCCGTAGGGGCCGATCACCGTCGGAAATCCGGGGAACCTGAGCCCGCGTGCCGCAAGATTGTCCTGCACCGCATTTACGTCCACGGCCCCAGTCACGTTAGGGAGAAGCGCGCTCAGCTCTTTCCATTTTTGTCCCCGGGCGGTGATGGTGTTGTAACTCTGCAGCAGGACCCCGAGGTTGTTCTTCAGGGCCAGCTCAATCGCATCCTGGAAGGTGAGCGAGACGGCCTCCGGCTTGACTGTCCCCTGGGCGACGCTGCCGCTGTAGGGGCTCTGACTGGACGGGGTAACTTGTATGCTGGGGGACGGGGTCGAATCCGAACCGGTGCTGGAGTATCCGCTGCTGCTTTGTGTCTGCGATTTGCCCTGCACCCGCGGTGACCAGGCAGAGGACTACGACGGCCAGCCAGGTAACCTTTCTTTGTGGTGACTCCTTTTCGGGATTGAGTTCTTCCATATGGAAAGAAAGGCTGAACATAAACCGATGCAGTAAGTTAACTTGATTCCAGGAGCCGCATTATAGATGCAAACGATTGCTGGCGGGTGGCTGAGGCGACGATCTTCGCCGGGTAAAGCGGGACCCTGCCGGCCGGGGCCCGATTTACAAAACTTTTCGCTTTCTCCCGGCAGACCCATTGCATCTAAAACATATATCGCTCCGGAGGACCATTTGAGAAAGCTCAGTCTGATAGCGGTGCTGGTTCTACCTTTGCTTATTCAAGGCACTCTTCATGCGCAACAGTTCGACGTGGCTTTTGGAGTAGGAACGCTGACGGCGCCCTCGGCGTCGAGCGCTTCCGGAGACCATAACCCGGTGTCGCTTACCGGCGGGGCCTACCCGGTTGTCAGCGCGGACCTTCTCTTGAAGAAGCGGTTTGGTGTGGGCGGCGAACTGGCTTGGAGAGCCAGCCGGAACCTGTATGCCGGTTTCCAGCCCTATCGTCCGCTCTTCTATGATTTTGGCGGGATCTACGCCCCCCAGCTGGGCAAGCACGCGGCCGCCGAACTTTCGGCGGGCATAGGATGGGAAAGCCTGCGCTTCTACCAGGGGTTCACCGTCTGCGGCGCGATCAGCTGCACTGACTTTGTGAGCAGCAATCACTTCATGGGACACTTCGGTGCCGGCCTGCGCTATTACTTTCACGGCCATTTCTTCGTCCGCCCGGAAGCCGATCTTTACCTGATCAACAACAATCAGGAGTTCAGTTCACCTCGAGCCACAAGATTCGGAGTGTCCCTGGGATACTCGTTCACACCGGGGTTCTGACGAGGATTCATTATCCAACCTCGGGTGCCCCATCCTTCGCTGTTTTTGCGAAGGGTGGGAGGCAGAGAGTCAGAACCAGTATCGACGAACGGTTTTAATTTCTCAGTTCCAACCATCCGTCCACGTCCGTGCCTCCCACCCTTCGCAAAAACGGCGAAGGATGGGGCACCCGCGCCTGGACGGTGTCCGCAACGTCCACCTCTAGATTAGAATGATGCAACTCTTCCGACAGGACGGAACCTATGTCTCAGCTCACGCCCGATCAGGCCAAATTCGTCTTAGCGATGGCACTGCCCACGCTCAAGAGCGAACACAACACTACCAAGCGGGTGATCGAAGCCATTCCTCTCGACAAAGGCGACTACCGCCCGGACGCCGTCTCGAAGAGCGCGTTAGAGCTGGCATGGCATATTGTGGCGTCGGAGAAGCGTTTTTTCAGCGGGATACCCATAGGAGCGTTTGATTTCACAGCCATTCACCGGCCGGACTCGATCACAAATTCCGCCGGCATTGTTGCCTGGTTTGAGGAGACCTTCGCCGCGAATCTCCAGACGCTCGAGGCGACCGGCGGGGAAGCACTGGCGAGGATGGTGGACTTCCGCGGCATGTTCCAGCTTCCCGCCGTCAGCTTCATACATCTAGCGCTCAACCACAGCATCCATCATCGCGGACAGCTTTCCATGTACCTGCGCCCCATGGGAGCCAAAGTGCCGGCGATCTACGGCGAGAGCTACGACACCACGCAAGCCCGCCTGGCGAAAGAAGGCAAAGCCAGCTAGACCGCTGAAATCACCTAACCGGGGGTGCCCCATCCTTCGCCGTTTTTGCGAAGGGTGGGAGGCAGAGAGTAAGCACAGTGGTCTACGAACGATGTTGGTTCTCTGAGATCCCACCTCGCTACCCACGTTGGTATCTCCCACCCTTCGCAAAAGCGGCGAAGGATGGGGCACCCACTGTCTCTTTAGTTTCTACTTCACGCCTTTTTCCGGATTCCACGAGCCTTGCAGTTTGCGCACGAAGATCACTTGTCCCACGTGATAGGCGTTGTGGGTCCCGATGTGCGCGATTTCAGAGGCCCAGGCCTGCAGGTTCTTTTCATCCGCGGTTTCGACAATCTTTTCCAATTCGGTCATCACCTGGTCAAGTTGCTTGACTGTGTCGCTCCATTTCTTGGCGTCAAAGTCGTTGAAAGTTTCGTCGTTGTTACCGCTGAACTTCTCTTTGGGTTCCCCTTTGAACTTGGCCAGCTCTTGCCGGTTCCAGAACAGGAGATGATTGGTCAGCTGGCCGACGGAGTGGTTCCCGCTTCCATCCTTCCAACTTGCCTGCTCTGCCGTGAGACCCTCGACGGCCACGTCGATCGGAACGAACCAGTCTTTTTCGTTGTGAGTGGTGCGCAGCTGTTCGAGCAGGACGCTCCGCAGCGTCACAGGCTTTGGGTTTTGCGCGTAGGCGTGGAACGACAGGAACAGAACCAGAAGTGCAATCGTAGATTTCATACCGCAGATTCCTCCCGAACACATAGACGTACGAAGATAGACGTAAAAGGTGAGTATTTCGCTAGCAGGCTTTTCTGGGTTGATGATTGGATTCCTGCGTTATTTGCCGGCAACGCGTGTTGTCATCCTGAGTGTAGCTTTCGTACCGCGAAGCGGGACGAAAGCAATCGAAGGACCTGTGCATTTTGCTCGCCGCCCTTATCTGCTCTCTCGGCTTAAAATTTAAGGTGACAGCGTATCACCGATTGGGCGGGGGCTTTGCTGATGCTATCGTCCGGCAATACACAGGTCCTTCGTCGGGAACCCTTCGCTTTGCGAAGGGCCCCACTTCCTCAGGATGACAAGATTTAAGACGCTCAATCGCATGTGAAAATTCAAATGTGCGCTTTCGTTGACTTGGCGCTTTTACACCAGTAACATCGTCCGCCAGTGATCGGTCGGACCATCTCGCACTACCGCATTATCGAGCAGGTCGGTGGCGGCGGCATGGGTGTGGTCTATAAAGCCGAAGACACCCGGCTGCACCGCTTTGTTGCCCTCAAGTTTCTGCCGGACGACGTCGCCCGAGACCCCCAGTCCCTGGCCCGCTTCCAGCGCGAAGCCCAGGCTGCTTCCGCCCTGAACCATCCCAATATCTGCACCATATACGACATCGGCGAGGAAGAGGGACAGGCCTTCATCGCCATGGAGTATCTGGACGGCACGACCCTCCGACACAAGATCGAGGGCCGGCCGCTCAAGCTGGAACAGTTGCTGGAGATGGGGATCCAGATTGCCGACGCGCTCGATGCCGCGCACTCCAGCGGCATTGTCCATCGCGACATCAAGCCGGCAAATGTTTTTGTCACCCAGCGCGGGCAGACCAAGATCCTCGATTTTGGCTTGGCCAAACTAACTCCGCAGAGCAACCGGGTGGTCGAAGGTAACGCAGGGGCGACTCGTACTTCCATCAGCGTCGATCAGCTCACCACGCCGGGGACGGCGATGGGGACGATTTCCTATATGTCGCCCGAGCAGGCGCGGGGTGAGGCGCTAGACAATCGCACCGATCTGTTCTCTTTCGGCGTGATGCTATACGAAATGGCGACCGGAAGGCAGCCATTCTCGGGGACGACATCGGCGGTCATCTTTGAAGCGATCCTGAATAAGGTTCCTACGTCGCCGGTCCAGTTGAATCCCGGACTGCCGCCGCAGCTGGAAATCATCCTGAACAAAGCTCTGGAGAAGGACCGGGAATTGCGCTGTCAGAGCGCGGCGGAACTTCGCGCCGACCTGAAGCGATTAAAGCGTGACACGGATTCGTCACGTGCTGGGATCAGCAGCGCTTCCGCAGCGGCCGTCGCGAGCAGCCGAAAAGCGAGCGCTGAAGGGGAAAGACCGGCCCCAGCCCGGCGCAGCGGCGGACTTATGTCCCGCCATGATCGGCCTCGGCCTTTTGGTCGCTCTCGCAGCTGGACTCCTGCTGGGCAAGCGGCTCTGGGGATCGTCCGAGACCAGCGCGCCGCTCTATCACGAGATCACCTTCCGCCGCGGCGAAATTCGTTCCGCCCGCTTTGCGCCCGATGGTCAGACAATTTTGTACAGCGCTTCCTGGCAAGGCAATCCGGTGGAGATATTTGCGGCGCGCCAGGGCACGGTCGAATCGCGCTCTCTGGGACTGGGCCGCGCCGAGCTTGCTGGGAGTGTCATCAACCGGTGAGATGGCGCTTTCTCTGGGCAGCAATCCGGTCGGAACCTGGGTGAATGTGGGGACGCTGGCGAGAGCGCCGTTGGCGGGCGGGGCACCGCGTCCGATTCTCGAAGATGTCGAGTCGGCAGATTGGTCTCCCGACGGAACCAGCCTGGCGGTGGTACGCAATGTGAGCGGCCGCGAGCGGCTGGAATTTCCGATTGGCAAGGTCCTCTACGAAACCACCGGCGGCTGGATCAGCTATCCGCGAGTTTCGCCGAAAGGGCGACGCTGTCGCGTTCATAGACCACGCCAATCAGGGAGACGATGGCGGCTCGGTATCAGTCGTTGATCTGTCGGGGAAAAAGACAAAACTGACCCGCGACTGGTACGGTACCGGCGGCCTTGCCTGGTCACCGAATGGCGAAGAAGTCTGGTTCACGGCGAGCGAATTGGGTGTGGACCACTATCTCTCGGCTGTGAGCCTGGCCGGAAAAGAACGGCTGGTGGCTCGGATACCCGGCACGCTGGTGATATTCGACATCTGGCACGATGGGCGGGTGTTGCTGGCCCGCGTCGGACGGCGCCGCGAAGTCATGGCCCTGCAGGAGGGCCAGGCCAAAGAGCGCGATCTTTCCTGGCTGGACTACTCCTATCCCGCAGATCTTTCGGCCGACGGCAAGATCGTTCTTTTTGATGAGGAGGGAGTTGGCGGCGGAGTGCAGTACGGGAATTCAAAAGAGCTGACCTACGCTGTTTACATCCGCAACACGGATGGTTCGCCCGCTATTCGGCTGGGCGAAGGAGTTGCTGATGCACTTTCTCCGGACCAGAAGTGGGTGATCGTGCAAACTCCGGTATCCCCCGAGCAACTTCGCCTGCTGCCCACTGGAGCCGGCGAGACCCAGCCGCTCACTAACGATTCGATCAATCATCAGTGGGCGCGCTGGTTTCCCGACGGCAAGCGCTTTGCCTTTTCGGGCAACGAACCGGGAAAGGGAGTGCGACTCTACACGCAGGAACTTGCAGGAGGAACGCCAAAGGCAATCTCCCCCGAAGGAGTCGATGCCACTGCGTTCGCAGTTTCTCCGGACGGTCAGTCGGTTGTCGGCACCGGCCCCGACGGCAAGGGGTACTTCTATCCCACGGCTGGTGGCGATCCGAGAGTGGTGAACGGCCTGGAACCGGGAGACATTCCCATCATCTGGAACAGTGACGGCCGGTCCATTTATCTCTATCGCACCGGTGAAGTGCCCGCCAAGGTTTACCAGTTGGACTTAGCGACAGGAAAGAAAACTGTCCGCCAGCAGATTGTCCCGGTAGACACCACCGGCGTCTCCACCATCGGACCGATCCAGACGACGCCAGATGGAAAGACCTATGTCTATGGTTTCCATCGCACCCTCGGCGATCTCTACCTGGTAGAAGGTCTGAAGTAGATAGGTTCTGACCTCGCGGACACTATCCAAGCGGGGGTGCCCCATCCTTCGCCGTTTTTGCGAAGGGTGGGAGGCAGACACTCGGAACCGATATTGACGAAAGGGTTTGGTTTTCTGGAGAAGGAAACTGATCCGCTTATCACGTCCGTGCCTCCCACCCTTCGCAAAAACGGCGAAGGATGGGGCACCCCCATTTCTCACCCTTCTCAGTTCTGATTTGGCGAGACTCTCTGCTTAAGTTCTTCGACCCAGTTCTGGACAACGTTGATCTGCCGCAACGTTGCTGCGTCGTCACTCTTGATCATCAAGAACCGCCGGCCATCTGGCGAGACATCGAATGCCGGCTCCTGGCTCTCACCCCTGTAAGGGCCGGCGAACAATCGACGCGGCTTTCCCGGCCGCAACCCAGCTCCCGTATCCACAGAGACGACCATCACCGCGTCGCCTTGACGATAAAACAGCTCGCGACCATCATGCGACCACACTGGGCAAGTCCCGCCATCGGTTGAGATGGCAATCTTTTCTGTGAGATTGGGGTAGGTCTCAACGTAAATTTCGGCGCGTCCGGACTCGTTTGAAGCGTACGCCACCCACTTTCCGTTTGGTGAAAGCATCCCGCATTCTCCGGCAGTCGGGCGAACCAATAAAGTGGGCGATGCATTTCCGGAGTCACGGCTGAAACGCCAAAGACTGTATCCCGCTGGCTCCTCTTCCTGAAATAACAGGTCCTTGCCATCTGGAGACCACGAGCACGGATATCGATAGCCAACTCGGGGCAGCAGGATTTCTTTAGTTCCACTGCCCGTTGCCAGCATCTCCGCAACATTGGCGTCTGAACTGAATGTCAGGTGGGTCCCGTCAGGCGTCCACACTGGCGCGAGGTTGTGCGCTTCGGTTGTCAAGCGGCGTTTTGCGCCGCCCTCCGCGTCGTAGATCCAAATATCAGACCGGCGGGTTTCGTCGCTGACTGCGACGGCGATTGACTTTCCATTGGGCGAGAGGCGCGGGACGCGAAACGCGGCCCGATTGGTACTGACCGGCGTCTCTGCACCATTTCGGTCAACCCAGACAATTTGGTGGTGTTGTCCCGTAGGCGCGTATAGCAGCAAGCCCGTATCGGAGGACGCAAAGTAGATGGCACCGCCACCGCTGGCGCGTTCGACGCTATCAATCATTGAAACCGGCGGACCCTTCAAGCTCAGCGATTCAAGGTCAAAAGGCGCGGCCCGCACTACGCCGGGAGATTGGCCGTAGACCAGGTAACCGGAGGACACAAATCGCGCCTGGAGGACGTATCCGGTCCCGAGGACCGCAGGCCCCTCTGAGGAAGAATCATTGGTCCGCGCCAGAACGCGGGCTTTCCCGCCGTTGAGCGGAATGGTTGCGATGATAGAGCCGGTACTGAACAACACAGTTTTATTGTCTGGAAGGATTTCTGGCCAGGTCCCACTATCGCCTCCATTCAGCGGCTGTGGCACGCCTCCGGCCGCACTGACCTTATGGAGACCGGTGCCCCGAGATCCGAACACAATCGTGTTGTCAGGGCCCCAGCTTCCGCCCATGCTCGTTCCTGAAATGTTGCAGATCCGCAGCGGGGCCCCACCTGCAACGGACGCCCTCTGCAATGCGCCATCCGCGAAGAACGCGACCCACTGACCGTCGGGCGAGAAGAACGGATGCCTCGCTCCAGATGTGCCGGCAATTGCCTTCGGTCCTAGCGCGCTCAGCTCGCGGACATAAAGCTGCGTGCCCGATTCCTCCTCTGCCACGTAGGCGATCCGGTTGCCGTCACGCGATACGGCCATTGGATAATCGGCGGCATCCGAGGTCAGCCTCTGGCCGACGGGGAGCACGATTGACGTCCTGATCACAGATGCGACTGTGGGCGCGGCACTGTTCCTGAAAAGAAGGACCGCAACTGCAGCGACGAGAAGTGCCGCGGCGGCCCAGCCTAGATAGGCGAAGGTGCGATTCGAGGCCCGCACGACCCGGACTGGCGATTGTCTGACACTGCTTGCCCCCTGTGTGCCTGAACCGGCCAGCCATTTCAACTCGCGTGCCAAATCGGCCGCGCTCTGCCAGCGCTCATCGGGGGCTTTCGCGAGGCAGGAGTGGACGATGCGCTCCACCTCCGGAGGCGTCATTGGTTGAAGTGAGGACATCGGCGGCGGATTTGTCTCCAGGATCTTCGCGATCAGGCTGGCCTGGCTCTTGCCCTCGAACGCCTTCTTTCCTGTCGCCATTTCGTACACCACCGCGCCAAACGCGAAGATGTCTGTACGCGCATCCACTTCGCCGCCTTCCAGTTGCTCCGGCGCCATATATTGCAGTGTTCCGATGATGGTGCCTTCGCCCGTGATGGAATTCTTCGGCAGCCCCGAAAGAGTTGCATCCGAAAGGGCATCTGGTTGAGTGAGTTTTGCCAAACCAAAGTCCAGGAGCTTGGCGCCGCTCTTCGTCAGCATGATGTTGCCGGGCTTCAAATCGCGGTGGGTGATTCCCTTGCGGTGAGCTTTGTCGAGCGCGTCGGCAATCTGAATTGCGTATTGCAGGACATGCTCCGCCGGCAGCGGCCCCTTGACTAGCCGCTGCGCCAGCGTTTCGCCTTCCAGATACTCCATCACCAGATAGTCGGTGCCGTCCTGATGGCCAACGTCGTAGATGGCGCAGATGTGAGGGTGATTGAGGCTGGCGATGGTGCGAGCTTCGCGCTCGAAGCGTTCCCGCAGGTCCGCGCGGTCCGCCAGATGGTCGGGCAAAATCTTGATGGCGACGATCCGGTCGAGGCGTGTGTCCCGGGCGCGATACACCTCGCCCATTCCGCCCGCCCCAATGGCTGCGAGAATCTCATGGGGCCCAAGTCGTCTGCCGGGTAGGATCGCCATTGGCTCCGCTCGCTCTTGAGTCGAACAGTGTAGCGCAGCGAGGCACTACAACGGTTTGCCTTCCTATGCCGAGGGTGCCCCATCCTTCGCGGTTTTTGCGAAGGGTGGGAGGCAGACAGTTAGAACCGAAATTGACGAAAGGGTTTGTTTTCTGGGGAAAGAATCTGATGTGGTTACCGCGTCCGTGCCTCCCACCCTTCGCAAAAGCGGCGAAGGGTGGGGCACCCCGGTCAGGAAGTGGAGTCGGCAGAACGTCGCAGGAAGCGGCGAATGCCGAAATCGTAGACTCCGGCGCCTAACACTCCGCCGATCAGAGGCGCTACGACCGGTACCCACCACACCCGGGCCCCGTCCGTGATCCCGTTGTTGCGAAATCCGGCCAGCACGGTGAACAGCCGGGGACCGAAATCGCGCGCCGGATTGATCGCGTATCCGTGCATCGCGCCGAAGCTCATGCCGATTGCCACCACCACCAACCCAACCATGAGCGGCGCCATATTGGATCCCGGAGGCATGTTGAATTCATCGGTGATGGCAAAAATGAGGAGTAGCAGCAACGCCGTGCCGATCACCTGATCCAGAAATCCCGCTTGCGGCAACGTGGGAAACGCGGGGAAGGTGGTGAAGATGCCGGCCGTCTTCTCCAGATTTGGGTCCACCTGACGAAATGCAGGCAGATAATTTCGGTACACCAATGCCGCTGCGAAGAAAGCTCCCGCAACCTGTGCGATCGAATAGGGCAGAACTTTCTTCCAGGAGAATCCCCTGAAAATGGCCAGCGCCAAAGTCACCGCAGGATTCAGGTGCGCCCCGGAAATCTTTCCGGCCACATAGATCCCCATGGTCACTCCCAGACCCCATCCCAAAGTGATATTGGTGTAGCCGCCGTGGACCACCTCGCCGGGCGTCGTGGTCGGAAACAGCACTACCATTGCGACCACACCGGCCCCCAGCAGGATCAACACAAAAGTTCCGAGGAACTCGGCCGTCAACTCCGCCAGCAGCGAGAACTTGGGGTTCGTCATGGAACTCCTGTTGTCCAGAAAAGTCGCAACGTAGTTTAACAATGATTGGTTTTACCAGTGAGGGAAAGTGCGCACCCGGTTCCTGTCCAGGGCCTAATGGACGGCATAGCCTGTTCCGCCTTATGGATGCGTCATCCTGAACTTGGGAAGGATCTGGCGCGCAGCGGATATGCCTTCGCGCTGTCGTGGCAGCGCGCGCAAGATGCTTCAGGACTGAAGTCCTTCAGCATGACGCCAGGGATGGTGGATTTGTCCATGCTGATCCGCTACCAAAATACATTCACTCAAGCACGCTTCGGGTGCTTTGTCCAAGTCGCGTCCTTCACACACCTGTCGCTTTGCGTGCGATAAGAAGGAACCCGGTTCTGCTTGCGTCCTTTTCGAGTGCAGTGAGCCGGGCTCGGCCCGGCAGTCGTCTTTCCCGACTTCACTTCCACTTCGCCGAGCGCGAGTCGGGCCTTGTATTCGTAGATGAGATAGCCATATTTCTTGGCCTCGGTCAGCACGGCTTCGAGCCGTGGCAGAGCTTCCGCGCTCTTGCCCGATGCGGCGAGGACCCTTCCGTTGGCCAACTCCGCGTCAAAACGCGCCTGTCCGATTCCCGCTTTGCCGGGAAAGACTCAACTGCCTGTTCCGCGGTCTTCTGCGCGTCGGCGAGCCTCCCCTGTTTCAGCATGATTGAGGTCAGGAGCGCCTGGGTCACGGCCTGATTGTCCAGGAGCTTTTCTTTTTCAAACTCTGCCGCAGCGGTGCGGATCAGGCCTTCGGATTCCGCGTCGTGGCCCTCCTCCAGCGCGATGGTGGCGAGCTGGGTCTGGCTCAAGGCCATGTTGAGTTGGGCCCCGAGATCGCGGCGAATGTTGGCCGCGTCTTGGGCCTTCTGCCGCGCCTGGGCCAGATCTCCACGATGCGTCAACACGTCGGCGAGTCCCGAGAGAGCGAATGCAGCGCCGCGTTTGTATCCGATCTGATTGTCCATCTCCAGCGCTTCAGTGTAATTTTCCTCCGCCGCCTTAAGGTCGCCCATTTCAACCAGCAGATTGCCGAGATTGGATAGCGTCGAAGCGGTGCCGCGCTGATCGCCGACCTCGCGGAATGCCGCCAATCCGGCTTGCTGCATTTTCAGTGCTTCAGGAAGATTGCCCATGCTGTCGAGTACATTGGCAAGATTTCCCAGGCCGCCGGCCAGTCCGGACTTATCGTCAATCTCGCGATAGGCTGCAATCGTTTGCTCGTAATATTGCCGCGCCTGAACCAGATCTCCGTGGTCGTAATAAATGTTGCCGATATTATTGAGCGAAGCGGCGACGCGGGCCTGATTGCCCAGGCTGCGGAACACGGCGAGAGCATCCTCGTAGGACTTGCGGGCGTCGGTGAAATTTCCCTGGTCATAGAGCAGATGCCCGATTGATTGCAGGGTGGACGCAGCTCCCATGCGGTCGCCCGCCGCCGTGAATAGCCCCTGCGCTTCGGTGAGAGCGGCCGCGGCATCGTTCGATTGTCCCAGACGTTCCATCGCCCACCCTTGCCTGGAGCGGGCCTGTGCGACCACCAGTTGGGTTCCTTGTGCGCGTCCCTTGCATCACGGCCTGCGCTGCGGCGGCTTCCGATCGTTTGAAGTCGCCGATGACGGCAGCTGCGTTGGCTTCGGCGAGATCTATACGAGCATCGTCTCTCGCCGGAGCAGGCAGGTTGCGCAAGCCTCTCGAGCGTGGCCAGCGCGTCCTTTCCCGAACCGCCCGCTGCCTGGCTTGCGGCCAGGCGCAATCCGTATTCAAGGTTGTCGGGAAAGAATCCGGTGAGCGTGCGATAGATCTCAATTGCCTTGGGCCACTCGCGAGAAAACTCGTGGTACCGTCCCTCCACGAAAAGCCGTTCCTCGCGTGAAAGATTCTCCGAGAGATCGAGCGCTCGCTTGGCCTCAGCTGCCGCCCGGCTGTCATAGCCAAGAGCAGACCACGCCTCGGCCAGCGCGGCGTGTGTGGGCGCGTGTTTGGGATCGGCCTGCACCGCTTTCTGCAGCAGATCGCGGGCGGCACAGCGCGTTCAGCACCTGCAACTGGGCCAATCCTTCGGAGTAGAGCCGGGCCGCTTCTCCATTGCCGGGAAGGGAAGCGCGTACTCCGGAAGTCTCGGAGTCTGATACCTGTCCGATGCCGAGTTTGCGGCGAATCTCGGTTCCGCTGCGTGAAACCAGGTCAAGGAGTTCGCTCTCGGTGCCGGTCTCCGATACGGAAGCGATGGTCTCGCCTGCGACTGCGTCCTGCAGGCGAAAATCGAGCCGGATCTTGCTTGCCTCCGGCTCTTGCCCATCGCCAGGTAGGAACCCACGACCACGAGGTCGGTGCCCAGGTGATTGCGGATTTTCGTCAGCGAATCCTGGCCGAAGCTGTCCGCGTCGGCCAGCGCACAGGTCGACCTTCATGCGCGCAATGTTTTCGCCGGGGATGGTACGCACCTGTTCTCCGGCCGCCAGTTCGGTGCTCAACATCTCAGCCAGTGCGGTGGAGATCCAGGCTTCGTCCGGCTTGCCGGACAGGTTTTTGAAGCCCAGCACGGCCACGGAACGTCGGGCCTTGATCGGTCGGAGCGATGGTTGCCGTTGCATTGGCGCCGCGATTGAGACGTGCTTTGCCGGATGGAACAGCCGGCTGCGAATGCCACCCACATCGAGCGCCAGGAGCATGAGAGCGGAAATCACCACAGCCGCGACGGTCGCCGCGAATAGTCCCCTTCGTCGATTGTGACGCTGCACGACCGGGGTCAGGCCACTACTTAAGCGCTCCAGATCAATCTGCAATTCGCGCGCCGATTGATAGCGGCGATTGGGATCTTTATCGAGCGCCTTGACGATGATGCTGTCGAGAGCCGGCGTGATCTGCGGGTTGTGCAAACTCGGCGCAGTCAGCGGGCGCTCCAGAATGGCTGAGATGAGTTGTGGCCCCGAGGTCTGAAGATGCGGCCGCTTGCCGGTGGCCATTTCATAAAGCACCGCACCCGCGGAATAGATGTCGGTGCGCTGGTCGGCCCGCTGGCCGCGCAGTTGCTCCGGAGCCATGTAGGGCAGAGTGCCGATGATCTCGTGCGCCTTGCTGACGGTAATGGCCAGGTTGTCCTGGTCGCCCGTTGGTATCCACTGGGCCAGGCCAAAATCCAGGATCTTCAGGCGATCGTCTTTCGTGATGTGCAGGTTGCCCGGCTTCAGGTCGCGATGAATGATTCCCTGCGCATGCGCTGCTTCCAGGCCGTCGGCCAGTTGTGCGCCGAGGCGGAGGACTTCTTTCTCGGGCAGGGCCCCGCCCGCGAGTTTGTAGTGCGAGCGCGACGCCGGTGATCAGTTCCATCACCAGGAAGTCGATTCCGTCTTCGCTGCCAAACTCGTAGACCGTCTCAATATTGGGATGGTTCAGCTTGCCGAGAGCCAGGGCCTCGCGGCGAAAGCGCTGGCGTGCAGTTTCGTTGGCGAGCGTGCCCGCGATTCAGCACCTTCAGCGCAACGTCGCGCTCCAGTTGTTCGTCATGAGCGCGATACACCACGCCCATGCCGCCGGCGCCGATCTTGGCGACAATGCGATAGTGCGATATGGTCCGATCGAGCATGCAGGTTCTTACGCTTGCCCCGATTTGGCAAGGAAAATTCCCGTTGCTGATCTGGACTGCTGGTACTGGGACTGTATCAAGAGTGCTTTCCATAGATGAAAGCTGAACCTCCTGACCGGAGGTTCGGAATTTCCGAGGAGCTAGGGATTGAAGCGTTTGGGGTGGGAGACGGGGATTGAACCCGCAACGTCCGGAGCCACAGTCCGGTGCTCTACCAATTGAGCTACTCCCACCGTTTCTTAGCGATTATAGCAACTGGGGTGAGAGCTGTCAGAAGAGTGGGTGGGCTGGCAGTCGGAGTCAGCTCGGCGAAATCGTAACGCATGGTCATTCCGAGCCGATTTATCGGCGCAGGAATCTGCTGTCTGGAAGCTAGCGCACAGCAGATTTCTCGCGCGATACCGCCGCGCTTCGGAATGACAATTCTGATGACTTTTCGAACTGAGCGCCACTTCCCGCGGCGTATGGTGTTGGCGAACTTAGTGGCGGCCTACGCCGACGTACTCGAATCCCATGGCGCGCAGGCGGGTCGAGTCGAGAAGATTCTTGGTGTCCACGATCACGGGGCGCTTCAGCAGGTGCTTGATGCGATCGAAATCGAGGCCGCGAAACTCGGGCCAGCCGGTGCCGACGACCAGCGCGTCCATGCCTTCGCACGCCGCGTAGGGCGTTTCGCAATAGTGCACGGTGCCATTCAGTTCCATGCGTGCTTCCGGGATGGCTACCGGATCGTAGGCGCGAACCCGGGCGCCGCGGGCCACCAGGTTCTGGGCCAGTCGCAGCGACGACGATCCGGCGACCGAGTTGGTGTTGGGCTTGAAAGCCAGGCCGAGGATTCCAACGTCTTTGTTCTGCACTGACTTCACCATGGTCGAAATCTTGTCGACGATGCGGTCGGCCAGGCTGAGATTCACTTCCCGCGCCGCGCTCAGCACTTTGAGCGAGACTCCCTTGCCGCGCGCCAGTTCGGCCAGCGATTCCATGTCAGATTCGGCGAAGATTCCGCCCATGCCGGCTCCCGGCTGCAGGCAGCGGGGAGCGATTTTCTTGTCGAGCCCGAGCGCCATGGCCAGGCTGACGGCGTCGGCGTTCACGTGCTCGCACAAACTCGAAAGCTCGTTGATGAAAGAAATCTTGGTGGCGACAAACGCCGTGGCCGATTCCCGCACCAGTTCGGCAGTTTCGTGATTGGTCACGATCACCGGAACGCCGCGCATCACCAGGGGATGAAGAATCTGTTTCAGCGCCAGCACGGCATCGTTGGCGGAGGTGCCCGAGGATGATCCGGTCGGGCCAGTTGAAATCTTCCACCGCGCAGCCCGGAGTAAGAAACACAGGTTGCGACACGATGGTCGCCTTCAGGCCGGCGTCCTTCAGCCGCTTCTCCACGCTGGTGGCGGTTCCGACCGACACCGGCGTCATGATGGAAAGAATGGGAGGCTTCGGCGCCAGGCGCGCGATTCGAACCGCCAGATCGGCCAGGTGCTGCGGCGTGTCCTCAGCCAGAAAAATCACCTGGGCTTTCCGGGCAAAAGACTCCATGTCGGTGGAGTAAGCCAGGCGGCCGGAGCGCACGTTACGCTTGATTACTTCGGTGAGGTTCTTTTCGAAGAAGGGCACGTTGCCCTGTGCCATTTCGACCATGCGAGAACTATCGGGATGGCAGCAGGTTACCGGAGTTCCGAAGTCCGCCAGACAGGCTGAAACCACCGTGCCCAAGATAGCCTGACCCGTAAACTCCTGTCTGCATAAGCCTCCTGGCCGTAATGTGCCGAAAACCCGCGCGGGCAGCGGCTTTACGCAGCAACCCCACATCTTATGTACGCCCAGAAAGAGAGCTTGGCAATAGACGGGAAGGCCATGTACTTCGGAGGAAGAAATCGGCTGTCGGACGTCGGACTTCGGCCCTCGGACGTTGGATGCGAAAATTCGCAGCCACGGATTTCACGGATTCACACGGATAAGGCAAGACAAGATAAAGATCTTGATCCGTGGAGATCCGTGAAATCCGTGGCTGATTTTCCTGAGGTCCGACGTCTGACGTCCGACGTCCGAGGTCCGCTTACGAAACCAGTTGGCGGCCCAGCGGAACTCCGGCGAGATCCACCCAGCAATTCTGTTTCGTCTTCGCGCACGAAAGTCAGTTCGCTCACCTGAATCTCGCGACTGCCTTTGAAGTGCGCCCAACGCTCGTGGGCCACGCGATAGGCTTTCTGCGCCTGGGATTCGTCGCTCATCTTCACGATGGTCAGATGAGGCATGTAGGGCCACTCTTCCTGGGAGGCCAGAGCTCTTGGTGTTGAGCTGGTCATGCAGCTCGCGCATGCGGTAGGACGCTTCGGCCACGCGGATGAAAACCGTGGGCGTGCGTGGGACGAAAGTTTCGACATCGCCCAGCGTGACCGTAAAGGGCGCCACCTGGCTGCACACTTCTTCCAGGGTCTCTACCGCCGAACGCTTCACTTCCTTGCAGGAGGCGAGGCGGGAGCACGGTCAGATGAGCGGCCAGATGAGGCAGTTCGGGGTGCAACTGGCGGCGGAGGCGTTCGACAAATTCCCCGACCGGATTTCTTACGTAGGCCACCAGGGCATAACGCGGGGTCAGCATGATCCAGTGGTGAATTATACGCCGTGAGCGTTAACGAGGCACCGGATTGGGGCCGTCGGTGCAGTGATCGCGAGAATGCAGAAAGAATTGTCATTCCGAAGCGCGGCAGTATCGCGCGAGGAATCTGCTGTTTCGCTGCCGGCAAGAAGCAGATTCCTCGCCGGTAGACCCGGCTTCGGAATGACACAGGGGCGTCTTTGGTGCAAACTTCATCACTATAGCCCTGGACGAGCGGGAGAACCGGGCGAAATGAACGGGTCGGCTATAATCGAAGACGAAGGTTTTTCACAGTCGGGGCGTAGCGCAGCCTGGTAGCGCACCTGCCTTGGGCGCAGGGGGTCGTAGGTTCAAATCCTATCGCCCCGACCAAAGCTTTTCACCCTTGGGCGGGTTGATGTGCCTGGGGAATGGGGACTTGATGAACATTTTGATCGCCATCCTGATTCGCATTATCGAGGTGATGTTTGTGGCCGGCGTGGCGGGCTCGGCGATCGTGGTGCTGCTCACTTCGATTGAAGACTTCAAGATGCTTTTTGAGAAAGAAACCTCGCGGAAAATATAGGCGCGCGTCCGTGATGGATCGGTCAGGATCGAGGTGCCAGCCACCAGCGGCGCAGCGCCACCATCGACCAGATACCTTCGACAATTCCAAACGGCCAGGCACCTTGCAGAAAGCCGTAAATGGAACCGAGGACACAAGCACCGCTGAAGGCCAGAATGAACCAGCGGCTGCGGTTCTCGAGGGCGTAGGTCACGAGCATTGCGGTCACGGCGAACAGGCCGAAAAGCGTGAGGCGGTTCATGCCCGAGCTCTTCGTTCAGCGGATACAGATCTCTGATGTGATCGCGAATTCTTCTATCTCACCATTACTTGGACGCGGAATCAAGACTCAGATTCAGTTCCAGCACATTGACGCGGGGCTCGCCGAAGAAGCCCCACTGGCGTCCCTGGGTGTGTTGAGCGACGATTGCCCGCACTGCGTCTTCGCTCATCCCGCGGGCTTTGGCGATACGCGGAACCTGGAATTCCGCGGAGGCGGGCGTGATATCGGGATCAAGTCCTGATGCAGAGGTTGTGACCATGTCGGCCGGGACTGGTTTGCCGGGGTTCTCCGCCTGAGCGGTCGCCACGTCGGCGTTCACGCGATCAATCAGTTTCTGATTCGTGGGCCCTAAGTTCGTTCCGCCTGAACTGGTGGCGTCGTAGCCGGTGCCAGCGGCGGACGGGCGAGGATGAAAGTATCCCGCGCCCACGAAAGGTTGGGCGATGATGCGCGAGGCCACGACGGTCCCATTGCGTTCGACGAGTTGCCCGTTGGCCTTGTCGTGGAAGAGAAGCTGCGCGAGACCGGTGACCACCAGGGGATAGATCAGGCCAAGTAACACGGTGGTGACGATTGTCATCAGTACGGAAATCAATAAGATTCTTTTTCATAGCAGTTCTCTTTTTTTACGCGCTTTTTAGTTGCTCACTTCAAATGCATACTTCGCGCGTCCTAAATCTGAAATCCCAAATCTGAAATCTTAAATTCCTAAGCCATCCCGATACGGGTGATGACCATGTCAATCAGCTTGATGCCGATAAACGGAACGATGATCCCGCCCACGCCGTAGATCAGCAGGTTGTTGCGCAACAGCGCGGCTGCGCCCATGGCGCGATACTTCACGCCGCGCAGCGCCAGCGGAATCAGGGCGACGATGATCAGCGCGTTGAAAATTACCGCCGACAATATCGCCGACCCTGGCGTCTTGAGATGCATGATGTTGAGCGCATTCAGCACCGGGAACGTGCCGGCAAACATCGCCGGGATGATGGCGAAATATTTGGCCACGTCGTTGGCGATGGAGAACGTGGTCAGCGCGCCGCGCGTCATCAGCAACTGCTTGCCGATTTCGACGATCTCGATCAGCTTGGTGGGATTCGAATCCAGGTCCACCATGTTGCCCGCTTCTTTCGCGGCCTGCGTGCCGGTGTTCATGGCGACGCCGACGTCGGCCTGGGCCAGAGCGGGGGCGTCGTTGGTGCCGTCTCCGGTCATGGCCACCAGTTTTCCGTCGGCCTGTTCGCGGCGGATCAGGTCCATCTTTTCCTTGGGTGTGGCCTGGGCGAGAAAGTCATCGACTCCGGCTTCGCGCGCGATGGCGGCGGCGGTGAGCGGATTGTCGCCGGTGATCATGACGGTGCGAATTCCCATGGCCCGCAGCTGGCTGAAGCGTTCCTTGATGCCGCCTTTCACGATGTCCTTGAGATAGATCACGCCCAGAGCGTGCTTGTTCTCCGACACCACCAGCGGCGTACCGCCGGAACGCGCGATCTGTTCGACCGTCGCCTGCACTTCTTTGGGAAGACCGTTGCCGTTGACCGCGGAAATATATTTGGAGATGGCGTCCGATGCGCCTTTGCGGATCTCGCGGCCATCAAGATTCACGCCTGACATGCGTGTCTGCGCTGTGAAGGGTACGAAGTGGGCTTCGTGCTCGGCCAGGTTGCGTCCGCGGAGGCCGTAGCGTTCTTTTGCCAGCACCACAATCGAGCGGCCTTCCGGGGTTTCATCCGGAAGCGATGACAACTGTGCGGCGTCGGCGAGTTGCGCCTCGGTCACTCCGGGCGCGCAGACAAACTCCGCGGCCTGGCGATTGCCCAGAGTGATGGTGCCGGTTTTGTCGAGCAGCAGGGTGTTGACGTCGCCGGCCGCTTCGACGGCGCGTCCCGACATGGCCAGCACGTTGTGCTGCACCAGGCGGTCCATGCCGGCGATGCCGATGGCGGAAAGCAGTCCGCCGATGGTCGTCGGAATCAGGCAGACCAGCAGCGATACCAGTACGAAAACTGTCTGCGGCGATCCGGAATAGATGGCGAAGGGCTGCAGCGTGACGACGGCCAGCAGAAAAATGATGGTCAAGCCTGCGAGCAGGATGTTGAGCGCGATTTCGTTCGGCGTCTTCTGGCGCTCGGCGCCTTCGACGAGCGCGATCATGCGATCGAGGAACGTTTCTCCGGGATTGGAAGTGATCTTGATCTTGAGATTGTCGGAAAGCACGCGCGTGCCGCCGGTCACTGCGGAGCGGTCTCCTCCGGCTTCGCGAATCACGGGCGCGGATTCGCCCGTGATGGCAGACTCGTCTACCGACGCAACGCCTTCCACGATTTCGCCGTCCCCCGGAATGAATTCTCCCGCGGACACCGACACCATGTCGCCGGAGCGCAGCTTCGAGCTGGCGATCTTTTCGATCTTGCCATCGGGCAGAACCCGATTGGCGACCGTCTCAGACCTGGCTTTTCGCAGCGCATCAGCCTGGGCCTTGCCGCGGCCCTCGGCCATGGCTTCTGCGAAATTCGCGAACAGCACCGTGAACCACAGCCAGAGCGTGATCTGGAGATTGAAGCCAAACTGGCCCTGGTGGTGCATTACATCGCGCACCAGCAGGACCGTGGTCAACACGCTGCCGACTTCCACCACGAACATGACCGGATTGCCCATCATCTTGCGGGGATTGAGTTTCAGCAACGACTCCCAGACCGCGCCGCGCACGATCTTCAGGTCCCAAATCGCTCTACCTTTTTTGTCTGCCATAGTTCCTCAAAAAGTCTTTCCAGCCTGCATCAACAGGTGCTCAAGAACCGGTCCCAGGCTCAATGCGGGAAAGAACGTCAACGCCCCTACAATCACAATCACGCCAACCAGCAGCACGCTGAACAACGGCGTGGTCACCGGGAACGTGCCCAGCGATGGCGGAACATACTTCTTCTTCGCCAGGTTTCCGGCGATGGCCAGCATGGGGAGAATCATGAAGAAGCGGCCGATCAGCATGGTCACCCGCCGGCGATGTTGTACCAGGGCGTGTTTCCGTTCAGTCCGCCGAACGCGGAGCCGTTATTGCCAGCCTGCGAGGTGAAGGCGTAAAGAATCTGAGTCAGGCCGTGCGGCCCGGCGTTGCTGATGCTCGATGTTCCGAATCCTTCCACAGTGGAAATTCCTGTCAGCACGAGAATGACGAAGGGAAAGACCAATGTCACCAGCATGGCCATCTTCACGTCATAAGCTTCGATCTTCTTGCCGAGATACTCCGGCGTGCGTCCGACCATGAGGCCCGCGATGAACACGGCCAGCACAACGTAGATCAGGATCCCGTACAGACCGCGCTCCAACTCCACCGAACACTGTTTCGCTGAGCATGATGTTGGCCAGCGGAACCATTCCGCCCAGGGGAGTGAAGGAATCGTGCCAGCTGTTGATGGCGCCGCAACTGGCGTCGGTGGTGATGGTGGCGAACAGGGCGGAGTCAGCAATGCCGAAGCGGACTTCCTTGCCTTCCATGTTGCCGCCGGATTGCATCAGGCTCGCGCGCTGGTCGACGCCCTTCAGCAGCGGATTGCCTTTGCGCTTCGGCCCAGTACGCGGTGGTCACGCCGACCATGAACAGAATTGCCATGGCCGCCCACACGGCCCATCCGTGACGCTGCGATCCGGTCATGCGGCCGAGGGTGTAGGTCAGGCCGGCCGGGATTATGAAAATCGAAAGCATCTGCAAATAGTTACTGAGCGGCGTGGGATTCTCGAAAGGATGCGCGCTGTTGGCGTTGAAAAATCCGCCGCCGTTGGTGCCCAGCATCTTGATGGCTTCCTGCGATGCGACCGGTCCCTGCGCGATCACCTGGTCGGTGACGGTATCCATCACCGGCTTGCCATCAGTTCCTACTACTGGTTTACCGTCGGTGACTCGTTGCACCTGCTGCGGTTCGACCAGCTTGACCGTGTCATACGGTTTCAAGTTCTGCACTACGCCTTGCGAAACCAGAAATAGCGCATAGACGATACAGGCCGGCAGCAGCACCCAGAGAGTGGTGCGGGTGAGGTCGACCCAGAAATTGCCGATGGTTTCTTTTTCACGTCGCGAAATGCCGCGAATAAATGCGATTGCCAGCGCGATGCCGACCGCGGCGGAGGCGAAGTTGTGATACGCCAGTCCGGCCATCTGAGTCAGATAGCTCATGGTGGCTTCGCCGCCATAGTTCTGCCAGTTGGTGTTCGTCGTAAACGAGGCCGCTGTGTTGAAAGCAAGATCGGTGCCTACCGCCGCGAATTTCTGCGGATTCCAGGGCAGGATCTGCTGGGTGCGTTGGATCAAATACAGCACCAGCATGGAAACGCCGCTGAAGAGCAGCATGGAGAAGGCGTATTCCGTCCAGCGCATCTCGTGCTCTTCATCCACCAGGGTCAGGCGGTACAAGAGGCGCTCGATCGGGCGCAACACCGGGTCGAGAAATGTTCGCTCGCGGTTGAACACGCGCGTCATGAACACGCCGATGGGCTTGGTGAGCGCCAGTATCACGGCGAGATAAACGATGATCTGAAGCCAGCCATTTACGGTCATTGGAGTTAGAACCTCTCCGGTCTGAGCAATGCATAAAGCAGATAGACCATGAGTCCTGCACTTACAATCAGCACGATGATCGATTCAGCATCCATGGCATTTCACCTCAGCGAATGCGATCGCAAAACTTCACATACGCGATAGAAATCAGAAAGAAAGCAATTGTTGCTGCGACGAAAATTATGTCTCGCATATTCGGGCCCTCCGGTCCTGCTCAGATTCTGGTCGAGCGATAATGACGCTGGTCTGGAAAATTGAGTTCTCGGTCCGCTCGGTCGAGCCTGACCACCTGGAGCCGGTCAAACGAGAGGTCAGTATTCTTCCGTCCGGCACTGGAGCCGAGGGCCGTGGTAATTCTGACGACTCCCATCGCAACGTAGGCCGTGGGACTGACGACAGGCATGCGGGACGGGGCCGCTGCGCGGGCAATTTCCGCCTCGCAGTTTACACCTCGCAGTCGAATCGCGTAAGAAGGACGTGCGCTCTTTTCCTCGCGCGCCAGCGCGATGAAAAAAAGGACCATGAAGACGATCCCCACAACGCATGCCAGCAGGACTGCAGTGACAATTGCTGGATTCGCTACTGTCTCCGCGTTGGTCATTGTGACCTCTCAACAAGCATTGGATTGTTTTGGACATAAAGTTTGTATAAGAAGTGCATAAAAAATTTGTAAAGAAGCCATCAGGCTGAAGAGGAATGACTTAAAGAAGAATGTGGACGCGAGCGCCTCGCTCGCGGCAGCGGCAAGAGTCACGTGGGGACGGCCGGGGGCGGCTGTCCCAACAAAGTCCATGCCGGGCTCAGATCCTCCGGGAGGCGAGTTCGGTATCGCGGTAGGGGTCCTTCGACTCCGCGGAAAGTTCGCTTTGCGAACCTTCTGCTCCGCTCAGGATGACACCGAAAAACGTCAGGCTTCGCCGGCGGGTTCGAAGCGATATCCGACCCAGGGCTCCGTGATGATGTAATGAGGCGTGTCCGCAGCGTCTATTTTCTTGCGGAGTTGTCCGACCAGGACCCGCAGGTGCTCGGGCTGTTCGAGGCTGTTGGGTCCCCATATGGCGAGAAGAAGGGTGCGATGGGTGACCACGCGGCTGGCGTGGCGGGCGAGGTAAAGCAACAGTTCGAATTCCTTTGGGGTAAGACGGACCTCGTTGTTCTTGACCGAAACCCGGAAGGCGTCGGCATCAATCTTGAAGTCGCCGATGGCGATGGTCCGCTGGGAGGGATCTTCGGTCGGTTTTGCGCGGGCCAGGTTTCTGCGTACGCGGGCCAGCAGTTCGTCCATGCCGATCGGCTTGGTGACGTAGTCGTCGGCGCCGGCGTCAAGCGCCTCGACCTTGGTTTTTTCCTCGCCTTTGACGGACAGCACGATGATGGGCACGGAGGACTCGGCGCGGAGCTGCCGGCACAGTTCGATGCCCGTCATGTTGGGCATGGAAACGTCAGTGATCACCAGGTCCGGCTGCCACTCGCGCGCCGACCGGAGGCCACTGTGACCGTCGTCGGCGGTGCGAACTTCGTAGCCGCTGCCGGTCAGAGCAGTGCGTAAGACGCGCGCGATCTGCGGTTCGTCATCCACCACCAGGATGCGCTTCTTATCAGCCATATTGGTTTAAGACGATTGCTGGGTGACGATGTGGACATCCACCGGCGGCGCGTCCCGAAGGAATTTGTGGATGGCATTGAGGTACAAGTATCGCTTCCAGCCTTTGACGGCAGAGTGACCGAATACGACCTGGGTGATGTGTTTCTCGCGCACAAACCCGGCAACCGCCTTCGCCACCGTGGGTGACTTCAGCTTGACCACCTGGGCCCCAACCGCTTCGGCAAAACGAATGTTGGATGCGAGCGAGCGCTGGTTGGGTTCATTGTCGTCCACGCCAATGTCGACGTACACGACGTACAACTCGCCGTCCAGGCGCTTCGCCATGCGGGCGGCGCGGGCGATCAGTTGTTGAGCAGCGGGATTGGAGCTGATGGCAACCGCGAATCTTTCCCGGATTCCCAAGTTGCGGTCGTTGCCCTCCTTGCCCTCTTTGTCGAGGTAGGTTTCGAGATTGCGGTCAACTTCCTGGGCGACTTCCTGCAAGGCCAATTCGCGGAGAGCAATCAGGGTCCCCGGGCGGAAAAAATTCGAAAGCGCTTTCTCGACGCGCTCGAGCGGATAAATATCACCGCGCCGCATACGGGTCTGCAACGCCTCGGGCGTGAGGTCCGCCATGACGAGTTCCCGCACCCGCTTCATGACCCAATCGGGCACTGTTTCCCGCACGGTGACGCCGCTGATCCGCTGCACGCTGGGAGCGACACTCTCCAGGTGCTGGACATTCATGGTGGTCAGGACACAAATGTCGTTGTCGACCAACTCCAGAACATCTTCGTAGCGTTTGTGATGCCGGCTGCCTTCGATGTTGGTGTGCGCGAGTTCATCCACCAGCACGACAGCCGGCTTGCGGGCCAGAATAGCGTCGAGGTCCATCTCCTCGAAGATGGTGCCTTTGTATTCGAGTTTTTTTCGGGGGACGGTCTCGAGTTTTTCGGCCAGTTCAACCACGCCCTTGCGGCCGTGGGTCTCAACAATGCCGATGACGACATCTTCACCGCGGCTCTTGCGACGGATGGCCTCGCTCAACATGCTGTAGGTTTTTCCTACACCCGGCGCATATCCGAGAAACAATTTGAGCGTCCCGCCTTTTTTTTCTGGCGCGGCTTCTTCAAGCCATTGCTCGGGAGTCTTGGCCACTGCCGCTTATTGTCGTAGACGGCGCTGGATTTGTCGACTTCGGCTACAATCGCTGATCGTGAATCGTCCAGCGCTCAGAGTGGGACTTCGTTTTGCCGCTTGCGCGGTGGCGCTGTTTCTCGTGGTGTGTCTCTACACCCGAGTCATTCACGTAAATCCGACGACGGTTGCGCTGACGTTTCTGGTTTCCGTGCTGATCGTGTCCGCGCTGTGGGGGTTGCGCTATGCGTTGTTCACCGCATTCCTCGCAGCGGCGGCCTATAACTACTACTTTTTGCCTCCCACCGGCACCTTCACCATCGCTGATACCCAAAACTGGGTAGCTCTCTTTGCCCTGCTTACCACCGCAGTGATCGCCAGTGAGTTGTCAGACCGCGCGCGAAGGCAGACGGAAGACGCGGTGGGCAGGCGTCGTGAACTCGAACGGCTTTACAGCTTCAGCCAGCAATTACTGACTGCGGACAACGTTCTGCAATTGCTGAATGCTGTGCCGCATCATGTGGTGGAATCGTTCGGTGTATCCGCGGCCGTGGTCTACGTTCTGGACAGGGGCAACATCTATCGGTCTGGCATTGAAGTGCCCGAACTTGACATGGACCAACTGAAGTCCATCATCGCGCGCGGCGAGCCGGTGGTGGACGATGCCCGCAATCTCAGCTATACGCCGCTGAAGATGGGCGTCAGGACCGTCGGTGCGATCGGTGTGGCGGGAAATCTTTCGCGGCAAACCCTGGCTGCGATCGGAAGTCTGATCGCCATCGCGATCGAACGCGCCAATGCGGTAGAAACTCTGGCCCGGTCAGAGGGCGCCCGTGAAGGTGAACGCTTGCGCTCCGCCATCCTCGATTCCGTCACCCACGAATTTCGAACTCCGCTGACTTCGATCAAGGCGTCGATTACCAGCCTGCTCTCCACCCCAGGCCTGAGTCCCGACGACCGTCAGGAATTGATGACGGTGATCAACGAAGAGAGCGATCGCCTGAACCGGCTGGTGGGCGAGGCCGCGAAGGTAGCGCAGCTTGAGTCCCACGAATTTCAGCTCGACCTGCAGGAGCGGCGTGTACTTGACGTGGTGCAGGCCGCGGTCGGAGAGGTCAAACAAGTCCTCGGCAAACATACGATCGAGGTCAGGGTGCCGCCAGAGATTACAGTGCGTTTGGACGCGGACCGGGTCAAGGAAGTGCTCGTGCAGTTGCTGGAGAATGCGGCCAAGTATTCGCCTCCGGAATCTCCCATCCGGATCACGGCTGAGTTGAAAGGCGCCAACCTGGAGGTGAGCGTCGCCGACCAGGGCGCCGGGATTGAAGACATGGAACAGGTGCTGATTTTCGACAAATTCTATCGCGGCAAAAATCAGCGCTACCGAGTGCAGGGAACAGGCATGGGTTTGGCCATCGCGCGCGCCATTGTCGAAGCTCATGGGGGCAAGATCGGGGTTACGAGCCAACTGGGGTGTGGTTCCGTGTTTTATTTTGTTTTGCCGGTGCGTTCGTAGGGGAAAGGTTTTCGGGTGAAAGAGCGCGATCCTGGTCGGCCGACGTCACGGTAGCGAAGCAGCACCAGTGCAGTGACGTCGTTATGGGTGGGTGCAGTCTCAAGAAATTGCTCGGCGGACTGGAGAATTGCCAGACACAAATCCTGTGCGCTGAGTGCAGACGCTCCCTGGAAGCTTTTCTTTGCACCTTCCAGGCCAAATTCCTCGTCTTTGTGCTCGGCTTCGATGATTCCGCGAGACACCAGCAAAAGCGCCGCCCCCGGCCCCATCCCGCAGGTCGAGGCGCTCTGGGTGGCGTGGGAAAAAATCCCGAGCGGCAGGCCGCTGGCCTCCAACTGCGCGATTCCTGAATCGTCGCGAAGCAGGGCCGGGGGATGCCCGGCGTTGATGTAGCAGACCGTGCCCAGGTCTTCGTTGTAGCAGCCGATAAATGCGGGGCAGCTGCGAATGCCGCCGGCAACGTCCAGGATGGTACGGTTGACTTCGTGGCAAAGGCCCACCATCGCCTCGGTCTCGTTGAAGTCGTTGCCTGCAAAGAGTTTGGGCGCGTGAATCCGGAAGGTATTCTGAGCTGCGATCAGGATCTCCCGCGTGTCCACTCGGCGGCCGGCCAGGTCGAACAATCCGAACAGCACACGGGATGGACCGACCCGCAGGAATTCGTAGAAATCGCCGGCCACGCGCTGGTTGTGGTACACGGCGGCGATTTCCGCACAGCGCAAAAGCGGCACATCGGAGTGCCGCGGATCGGCCGGCAGTGTCACTTCGCGGCGGCTGAACAGGGAGCGTACAAGATCCGCCGGCGGCAGAGTCAGCGCGCGAATGATTCCTGCTTTTTCTGTCATGGTTAAGGCACTTCGACCTTCGGCTGATTCCACAGCGGGACCGGGAGTACAGGCCTCTCCCCGTGCGGTGGTTTGTCTCACCCGTTAATCGGCATTTCTTCCTGGGAGCGTTAGGGATCCGGCGTTTGCGAGCGCCGGTCTTCGGCCCGATGGGGTGTGGCGGGACGCCCACCCGACAGCCGGCGGGACGCCGGCGCTACAAAGGTCGCAGTATCATCTGTGCGCGTCGGTAAACCGACTTTAATCTGTCTTTTACCTGCCGAATTCTCCGCGATGACACAATACCTACGTGGTCCTGGCCGAGGGCTCTGCATGCAAGATGCTGGGAGATGCGGGCCCTCGGCCTCTAGAATCATTTGGTCGGCCCTCCCCTGTTTCGCAACTTGTCGACGATATCCTGTAGCCCAGTGGTGCTGGTTGGCTGGCACGACGGGGCCATTTACGCGAACCCGAAACGAATCTAGGCTGCAATTGAGCAGTTCTGGGGGAGGGCTGTTCGACGGGCGTCCCAAGACCCAAACCTGGGTCTGGGGCGCTTTCGTTTTTAGTCAGGCCCGTGTAGTGTCCGCCGCAGGAGTGGGACGCACAGAGCCCGCCTGGATGCCGATGATGCCTTAATGGGAATGTGCAAATCCCAAAGGTTGTACAAATTCCAAGGCTGCGGGTTCGTATCTCGGGGGACTGACCTTGTTTTGCGACTAAGTGGGACAATCCACGAGGGTTAGGAGCCGCGGGATGGCCGACGAAAACTCTTCCCGGCGACCGTTACAGTACGGTGCCGGGAAACAGGTCATCACTTCCACAAGCTTTCCACAAGGTGTGGCAGCGAATTTGTTGGTGGGTAAGTTGTGGAAATCGGCTAATCCGGCTCCCCCATGCCATCCTGGGCCATGGATTCAAAACGGGTGGACCGTTTGACGAAAGCCATCTTCACCCGGCCGGTTGGGCCGTTGCGTTGTTTGGCAATAATGATCTCGGCGATGCCATC
Source organism: Terriglobia bacterium (assembly GCA_963812835.1). Classification (GTDB taxonomy): domain Bacteria; phylum Acidobacteriota; class Terriglobia; order Terriglobales; family Acidobacteriaceae; genus JAIQFF01. The sequence goes on along the minus strand of CAWEWN010000001.1, from coordinate 377,888 downwards.
GAGTTCGGGTTCGTCAGGCTTGTAAACCTCTTCCCGGAAGATGAATGCCACCACGTCGGCGTCCTGCTCGATCGATCCCGATTCGCGCAGGTCGGCAAGTTGAGGACGGTGGTCGCCGCCCCGACTTTCCGGAGCACGGCTTAGCTGGGAGAGAGCGACCACCGGCACCTTGAGTTCCTTGGCCAGGCCCTTGAGACCACGCGAGATGGCCGAGACTTCCTGGGTTCGGTTTTCGTAGCGCCGGCTGCCGCCCGACATGAGCTGCAGGTAGTCCACAATGATCAGGTCGAGACCGCCCTGCGACTGTTGCAGGCGACGCGCCTTGGCGCGCATTTCGCTCAGGCTGATGCCCGGCGTGTCATCGATGAAAATAGGTGCGTGCGCCAGTTGCTCCATGGCCTGGACTACTTTGTCCATATCTTCGCGCCACAGCGAACCGGTGCGCATCTTGTGCGAGTCCACTCGTGCCTTTGAGCAGAGCAGCCGAAGCAGCAGGGCCTCGCGCGACATTTCGAGCGAGAACATGCCGACCACTTTCTGGTCTTCGATGGAGGCGTTCTCGGCAATGTTCATGGCGAAGGCGGTCTTCCCCATCGAAGGGCGGGCGGCGATGATGATCAGGTCGGAGCGCTGCAGGCCGCTGGTCATCTCGTCGAGATCGGTGTAGTGCGTCGCCAAGCCGGTAATGCGCTGGCCGCGCTGCAGCAGGGCGTCAACCGATCCGAATGATTCTTTGACGATTTCCTGGACGCCCATGAAGCCGCGGCCGATACGCTTCTCGGAAAGCTGCAAGATGGCGGCTTCGACGTCGTTAAGAACTTCTTCGGCGGGATCGCTCTGATCGGCGGCGCGGGCGATGGCGGAGTTGGCGGTGTGGATCAGTCCGCGCAGCAGAGCCTTGTCGCGAACAATCTTGATGTAGTGCTCGATGCTGGGGCGGTCGGGGACGCCGTCCACCAGGCCAGAGATGTAGCCAACATCGCCGATGGCCTCAAGTTCCTTGTGGCGGTCGAACTCTTCGACCAGCGTAATCATGTCGATGGGCCGGGAAGACTCAGCCAGGTCCATCATGCGGGTGTAAATGCGGCGGTGGGAGTCGAGAGAAAAATCTTCGGGCTTGAGATGCTCAGCGGCCTGGTTGTAAGAAAAATTGTCCAGCAGGATGGCGCCGAGAATGGAGCGCTCGGCTTCAACGTTGGCGGGCAGGCTGTGCGCGAGATTGTAGTCGGTCGTAGCCAAGATTTTTATTTGTAAAGAAAATCAGGTTCGAAATGCGAAAGCGATACTAGCCGTCCAACGCTTGTGGACGCTCCGCAAGATCTTCGGAAAACCGGGAACAAACCGATTTTTTTCGGCGACCTGCGTGCTACGCTCAGTATGGAGAACAAAAAGCGAATTATCAAGTGCGAGTATGATGGCGTCGCGATACCGCTGGGAGTTCGCTCGATCCGTGCAAATCGGCGAAGATCCGTGGCAAGAAGAATTCAAAATAAATGCGGCCCAGGCCAGCCACCTGGGCCGCATCGCTCGTGAGTGCGACGCCAACAGGTTTCACCGCTTTAAGGGGCGAATTGTGAAATCAGAAACCGCACTCCCGAAGGAGCGCAAGATCACTGAGACACCCTGCGGGCAATCCATCCGCGAATACAAGATTCACGGAACATTGGCCTGAAGCGATTGCGTAAGCGGGCGGCGCCAGTCCAGCTTTTTAGGGAAGGACTCTCTGAGGAGGCCGCAACGCCCGAGTTTCCTGGAACGCACCGAAGCGCATTTCCGAAAACCCTCCCGATGGTTCACCCTCGAGAACCACCGGTCACCGCCAGCTCTTTTACAAGTCGCGAGCAGGCTCAAGGCAACTCACGTTTGCACTGACAGCACTGTGCGGGAATACAGACTGATGCGCAACGGAAAATTGATGCTGGCTTGTGCAGAAACTGTGGAGGATGAGACTTCCTTGTGGAAAGGGAAGGAAAACGGGGAGAAAATTCGAGAGGAAGAAATTCGGGCCACGGATTTTCGCGGATGAACACGGATAAATCTTCAAATCAGTTGTTACCTGCCTGGAATTTTTCCGTGCTGTTGTTTCGGCGACAAACATATAGGGGCGTCATCCTGAAGGATCCTGCGTGTACTGCCACAATTGCCGCGAGGGAATATCCGCTGCGCGCCGGATCCCTTCGACTTCGCTCAGGGCAGGCTCTTCGCAAGCTCAGGATGACGCCATCGTGAGAGGAGGTCGCAAGTGCTGAGTCGGAAAAGAAAAAGGGCATAACCGAAGTCATGCCCTTAATCCGTGAGATCCGTGAAAATCCGTGGCCCGGTTCTAGTCGCGCACGCCATCCAGGAATGCCCGCAACTTCCGCGAGCGCGACGGATGCCGCAGCTTCCGCAATGCTTTCGCCTCGATTTGGCGAATGCGCTCACGAGTTACGGCAAACGACTGGCCTACTTCTTCGAGCGTGTGTTCCGAACCGTCTTCCAGACCAAAGCGCATCTTGATGACTTTTTCTTCGCGCGGTGTGAGCGTGCGCAGCACCTGCGAAGTCTGGTCTTTCAAGTTGACGTTGATAACGGCCTCGGCCGGCGAAACGACCGCGCGATCTTCGATGAAGTCGCCCAGATGCGAATCTTCCTCTTCGCCGATCGGGGTTTCGAGAGAGATGGGCTCCTGTGCGATCTTCAGCACCTTGCGCACTTTCGCGACTGGAATGTCCATGCGCTTGGCGATTTCTTCCGACGTAGGTTCGCGTCCCAGTTCCTGCACCAGCTGCCGCGAGGTGCGGATCAGTTTGTTGATCGTCTCGATCATGTGTACAGGGATACGAATCGTACGGGCCTGATCGGCAATCGCACGGGTGATGGCCTGCCGAATCCACCACGTGGCATAGGTCGAGAACTTGTAGCCACGGCGGTATTCGAACTTGTCGACGGCTTTCATCAAACCGATGTTGCCTTCCTGGATCAAGTCCAGGAATTGGAGACCGCGGTTGGTATATTTTTTCGCGATGGAAACTACCAGGCGGAGGTTGGCCTCGATCAGTTCTCGCTTGGCCTGTTCCGCATCCATGTCTCCCTGGATGATTTCCCGTTGGGTGCGCTTGAGTTCCTGAAAGGAAACTCCTGCTTCACCCTCCAGTTTCTCCAGTTCAGAGCGGACGGAGCGCGACTGGCGGCGATATTCTTTTTTTTGGTCCTCGCTGCGGGTAGCTTCCGCTTTGCGTTCCAGATTCTGGGATTGCCGGTCGAGCGACCGCATGGTGTCGACCGTCTTGTTGACCCGGTCGATCAGGCGCTTGCGCTCCGCGTTGGTGAAGCCCAGTTTGCGGACGCACAACGAAACGGCCACCACAGCCCGCGCCAGGTTCAGGCGGGCGCGGCGATAATCTTTGGGGCGCTTCTTCTGCGAGACCGAAGCAAATTTCTCGATCAAGCCACTGGCTTTTTTATAGGCCTTGGCCAGGTCGTCAATTTTGCCGGTGAATTCCTTCAGACGGTTTTGAAGGATTTCGTCGGTGATCTCCTCCTCATCGAAAGTGACCACTTCCTTGATGGAGCGGACGCCTTTCTTGAGGTCCTCGCCCATCGCCAGCAGTTCGTTGATGACGATCGGCGACCGGGAGAGCGCTTTCAGTACCCGCAACTGTCCGCGCTCGATGCGCTTGGCGATTTCTACTTCGCCTTCGCGGGTAAGCAAAGGAACAGTTCCCATCTCGCGCAGATACATGCGGACGGGATCGTTGGTTTTTTCGAGAGCGCCGGGGGTGAGGTCGAGTTCGACGTCTTCGCCGGCTTCTCCTTCTTCTTCAAACTTCTTATCGAGTGCGGAAGAGGGAAGCTTTGGTCCCTCGAGCACGTCAATGCCCTGGGTACCAATGGTGGTCAGCAGATCGTCCAGGTCCTCGGGAGAATGCACGTCGTGCGGGATAAGGTCGTTGACCTGGTCATAGGTCAGATATCCCTTCTCTTTACCTGTGTCGATCAGCTTTTTAATGTCGTCGTACTTGTCGTCAAGAGCCAAGACGGATTACCTTCTTTTCGTCCTACGGAAAGGACAGAGAGCGTTATTTAGCGGTGGGAACGTGAAGCGGCGAGCTGCGCGCCGGGCACAAACCTACGAATTATAGCATCGGATGGGTTTCGTGGATATCAGCGATGGGCTGATTTTTGACACACCCCGTCCATGTTCCCGTCAACTGCTGATTTAGATGTTATCGAACTCCATTTAGTTTCATAGTGTTTTTGCGGCTACGCCGGCCGGGCCACGGGGCCGTCGTCAGCCAGGCTGGGGTCCATGAGGGCCCGTTTAAGCCGCATTTTCTCCTCTAGAAGGGCCTGAATCTGGCCGGAATCCTGGCCTCGAGTGGATTGCAATTCGCGCTGCACCCGCTCCAGCTTCCTTCTTAGTTGGATGCGCCGCAGGGCCCGGACTGCGCCCTCTAGTCGCTGGGCGGAAAGCTCTTCATCGTCCTTCATCAGGATGGCGGCCAGCAGATTGCGGTCGGTTTCCGGCAAAACCAGATCGGTGACGTGGATGCCTTCCGAGCTGAGCAGGACTTCGATTAACGACTCCGCGGCGACGCCCTGGTGGAGACTCTCGCTCTTGAGCGCGAACCGGGCCTGGCGGCAGGGATCGAATTCCTCTTCCACTCCCTCGCGGGTTGAAAGATGCGATTCGGAGGTTTGCATCTCGGTGGCCGATACCAGCGCCCGGATCAATATCTTTTCCGCGTCCGTGATCTGAGCCTCGGCCGGGGCCTTCAGCGTCGCCGTGGACCGGCTGGCGGCGGCGTGTTTCAACTCCTGGCGCAGGACCGACGAGTCAATCCCCAGTTTCTGAGCCATTTCCCGCGCCAGTTCGTCGCGCACTATGCGGCTGGGCACGCGTTGTATGTGAGGCAGCAGATAGTTCACCGCCTTCACTTTGCCTTCGGCGCTGCGAACCGGGAACTGGGCGCGAGCCCGCTCGATGAGATAGTCGAAATACTTCTGCGAATTCCTTAGTGCGCCGGCGTAGGCGTCTTTCCCTTTGCGACGGATGTACAGGTCAGGATCGAATCCCGACTCCAGGGTGAGAACTTTCAGCTGGAATTCTTCTTCGACCAGCAGGCCGAGAGTGCGCTCGGTGGCTTTGGCGCCGGCGGTGTCCGGATCGAAATTGACTACAACGTTTTTCGTGAAGCGCCCCAAAAGCCTGGCCTGAAGCTCGGTGAAAGCCGTGCCCGAGCTGGCGATCACGTTGTGAAAGCCAGCGGCGAAGACTGAAATGCAATCCATCTGTCCTTCGACCAGGATGGCGTAATCCAGTTTGCGAATCGCTTCCTTCGCTTGGTCGAGATTGAACAAAATCCGCGACTTGGAGTAGATGGCGGTTTCGGGCGAATTTAAATATTTGGGTCCTGCCTTCTCATCGGCTGAAAGGGTGCGTCCCGTGAACGCGATAACGCGTCCGGCTTCGTTGGTGATGGGAAACATGACGCGGTTGCGGAATTTGGAATACATTGCGGCAAGAGCTGCTGGCTTCTGGCTGCTAGCTTCTGGCTCCCGTCCTTCACTCTTGTCATCTCGAGCGGCGTCGAGGGACCTTGTGTTTTGCTGAGGTCTGACGTCCGACGTCTGACGTCCGCTTTCCGCCTTCCACGAAAATACCCCGCTCTCCCGCAGAACTTCTTCGTCGAACTCGCCTTTCAAGCGGTCACGCAAGATAAAGCCGGAATCCGGAGCGAAGCCGATGCGGAAGGCTTTGATGACCTCCTCGTTCAGCCCGCGGCCCGCCAGATATTCGCGTGCATGTGCCCCTTCGGGTCGCCGCAGATACTCCTGAAAGAAAGCGCAGGAACGCTCGTGCACATCGAGCAGAACAGTGCGGAGTCTAGCTTCTTTCGCCTCAGCGGGACTCGAATAACTAATCTTCGGAAGAGCAATCCCCAACTTCTGTGCCACCGTCCGCACAGCCTCGGGGAAAGTGATGTTCTCGACCTTCTGCACAAAGCTGAAAACGTCTCCCGACACGCCACATCCGAAGCAGTGATAGAACTGCCGCGTGGCGTGGACCGAAAACGACGGTGACTTCTCGTTATGAAAGGGACAGAGCCCGGAGTAATTCTGCGCCCCTGCCTTCTTTAACTTCACGTAGTCGCCGACGATGCGAACGATGTCCGCCTGCTGCTTGACGGTTTCCTTGAAGTCGCTGGATTCGGTCATGGATGGAGGCACAGCTGTCCGGAGGAATTGTGAGGCTGAAAGCCGCTGATTTGAATATACCGGAACGAGATTGTTGTGGAGAAGCTGTGCAAGGTGCGCTTATTCCGTTGATTCGCGAGGAAAACATGAAACACATCGAACTGTCATGCTGAGCGGAAGACAGAGTGGTCGCTTGCGACCGCTATTGGGGAGTCGAAGCATCCTCGCCCCTAAATCACACGGGTCTTCTGCAGCTGTTCGCGCTGAACTCGGCGCTTAGCGGCTTCGGAGAAGGGTATAGGGGTCCTTCGACTGCGCGGAAAGTTCGCGTAGCGAACTTTTCACTCCGCTCAGGATGACAGTGCGCATTTGGTCGACGCCCCTAGTCCCCTATTCGTAAGCGAGGGCGTCGATTGGATCTTTTTGGGCCGCTTTGAAGGCGGGGTACACCGCTCCCAGGATGGCGCCGACGATGGCGATGCCGGTGGAGCGCAGGATCCATCCGCCGGTGACGACTACCGGCAGCGTGGGTAGGCGGTAATGGATGGCGGCACGGGCGGCCAGGCTGACCAGGACTCCGACGACGATGCCGCCGACCGCCAGCAACACTGTTTCCCGCAGAATTACGTTTACGATGTAGAGCTTCGAGGCCCCGATGGATTTCAGGATTCCGATTTCGCGGGTGCGTTCCATGACCGCGGTGTACATGGCCTGGAAGATGACTATGAAGCCGATAACTACCGAAATGCCGATGACCACGTTGATGAACGTGGACAGGCCGGGATAGCTGGTGACGGTCATCATGGAGAGATATTCACGCATGGAGCGGACGGAGTAGTTTTCTAACCCCTGGACGCTCTTTACTTCCTGCACGACCGCATCTGCGTTGGCCGGATCGTCGAGCTTTACGTAGAAGACCGAGGCCTTGCCTTCGCTGCCGATCAGGTCCTGAAGTGTGCTCATGGGCAAAAACTTGCGTGCTCCGCGACCATGCTCGACGATGCCTGCGACCCGGAAAGAGTGATTGAGAATCTCGATGGTGTCGCCCACTTTTACCTTCTGCGACTGGGCAAAAAAGTCGTCTACCAGGCAATCGTTCGGGCCCTGAAAGGGTCCACCGCGGAGGTAGTGAAACGGGACCAGTTCCTCAAACGTCTTGAGATCAATCCCGTAGATGACCTCGAGATTCTTGGTCGTGGTGAGCTGCCAGATAACTGGGGCAACCACGCTGACGTGGGGCAGTTTCTCAATCACGCCGCCGATCTTGATGGACATCGGGGCATTGCTTACGCCAGCCATGAAAGAGGTGTTCGGCGGTTGGACGATGACGTCGGCGCCGATGCCGGCCTGGCGTTGGCGGGCGTCGTTCAGCATTCCGACGGACAGTCCCACGATCAAGAGGATCAGTGTGACTTCGAGAGCGATAGCCACTATGCTGATCAGCGACCGGATGGGCCGATGCACCAGGTTGGCGACGATCATTTTGTTCATCATGGGCTAGTCGTCCGTCTTCAACCGGAGAATAGACTCGCACTTTCACAAGAAACCAGTTCCTGGTTTTCAGTTCCCGGTTCTCAGTAGTCTATCGCGCGGGCGGCGATTGCTAAATCTTACTTCGGATCAGTTCCGTTTATCTGGCTGGCCTGGGGTTGGTCAAGATGCACGATCTGGGCGCCGGGGGGCTGGTCGAGCGCAAATTTGTCATCGTCGAGCGGCTCGTTCAGTTGCAGCTTCAAGATGGTCAGGGTGATGTCGTACTCCTCCTGCGGCCGCCAGATTTCGATCTGCGAGGGAAAGTTCAGGCCATCGTAGTTCTTGTAGCCCTCGTAGCGCGAATCGGTGGCGAGATTTCCGTCCTGATCGAAGACGAATTGGCGATGCGGCAGGAGGTCAGTCCGGCTGAAGATGATCTTGCGGGAGAGAAACCAGCCACGATCGCCCTTCCGGATCACTTCGATTTCATAGTCGGCCTGCTGCACCTGGTGGTTCTTGCCGTCAGTCACGATTTCTACGTTGTTCTGCATCACCGCGATTTCGTTACTGGGATCGACCTCGCGCAGGATCAAGGCCTCGTAGATATGTTGAGGGCGAAGGTTTTCCATGGGCTGCGCCGGATTGTGGGTCTCGACGTCATTGCGTCCGGTTACGAAGCGGTTCTTGGGCGGAATCCATAGCTTGAAGTCGCGCCCGTCGCTCACCATGTCAAAGGCCTTATTGCGGACGATGGGCAGCAGGCCGATCATTCGCAGCATGGCGGGCTTGCGCAGAAGTATGTAGCCGCGGATCTGCTGATAGTCGGTGACTTTGCCCTTTTTGACCCCGCCGACGGAGGTGTCAATATCCACCGTCGCCTGCAAGCTCTTGATTCTGGCGGCCTGGGAGTTCAGGTAGTCGATCAGTTCGGCTTGGGTGGCGGTCTTTAGGGGGGCTGTGCTGAGCTGCCTTTCGACCCGCCGCGACCTGAAAAGGCACCCGGTCAGCGGCAGAACAAACAAGAAGATGAACAGCGCCCGATGACGGGACAAAATAGGCATTGAGACTGAATTGGATTCCTTAACAGGCAGTTGGGTTCACCAATAACGTAAGTATATGCGAATAATGAGCGGTCCGGCTGGTTTGGGGTTGTCAGATCAGCATCTGGCAGGCAGTTTCTAGCCGAGCGATGGCTATCTCCCCTGCACCGCTTGCCGCAGCCTGGCGACGTTCTGGTTATGTTCCTCGAGGCTGCGCGAAAAACGGTGGTGGCCGTTGCCGTCGCTGACAAAGTAGAAGAAGTCGGTTTGGGCGGGATGCAGGGCGGCTGCGAGAGAGTCGCGGCCAGGGTTTCCGATGGGCCCGGGGGGAAGTCCCGGGTGAGTGTAAGTGTTGTAGGCCGACTGGAACCGCATGTCGGCGTGATGCAGTGCTCCGCCGTAATTCCCATTCAGCAGTTCGGCGTAGATCACGCTGGGATCGGCTTGCAGCGCAATGTTTCGCGCCAGACGGTTGTAGTACACGCTGGCGACGACAGAACGCTCCTCGGGGACGGCCGTTTCTTTTTCAATGATTGAGGCCATCGTTACGGTCTTCTGTACATCTGTCGCTTTCCCGCCGGTAGTAAGGCCAACTTGCTCCGCGACCTGGCGGAACTGTTTCACCATGGCGGCGGCGATGTCCTTCATACTCTGGGTGCGGGTGAATTCGTAGGTGTTGGGGAAGAGGTAGCCTTCCAGGGTCTTTGCGTCCGGAGCCAGGTCTGAAATCAGTTCGGTGTTCGATTGCGCGACCGCGAGAAATTCCTTGCTGGAACCTAGATTCGCGTCCTGCACCGCCTGGGCGATGTCGAACATGGTGAAGCCTTCGGGGATCACAACCGTGTGCACGTAAATGTCGCCGCGGACAAGGCGATCGTGAACGTCCAGAGTTCTCGCCGTCTTGTCGAAAAGATACTCCCCAGCTTTCAGTGATTGTTTGGGGTGAATGCGATGCCAGAGGATAAAACCAAGCCGGCTACGGATCACTCCGGCGGCTTCAAGTTCAGAGGCGATCCTTCGAGTGGAGTAGCCCGGCCGCAACATCACGAATTTCTGCCCGTCGGGCGTAACGGGCGTCATCAGCGCCCACGCCAGCCAGCCGCCTGCTCCGAGGATAGCGAGCAACACGAGTGTGAAGAACTTGCGCAAATTGGCAATAGTTTAGATGAAGAAGGGGTGGTCGGTCGTTGGCCTTTGGTCGTTGGCCTTTAGGAGCAGTCGTCAGTCTTCAGTCGTCGGTCGTCAGCGAACATTTCGGGCGTAGCGCACTAAGGGAATCGCTGACGACCGACGACCTCTAACCACCTCTGGCATCCATCCAGGACTGCAATATCAGGACTGCCGCCATTTGATCTACTACTTCTCCGCGGCGTTTGATTGACATGTCGGTTTCGCGCAGCAGGCGGTTGGCTTGGGCGGAGGTCAGGCGTTCGTCCCATAGGTGGACGGGCAAGCGAAAGCGACGGCGGATTTCTTCCGCGAAGGCTTGCATCTTTTCGGCCTGGATTCCTTCGCCGCCGACCATTCGGAGGGGCAGGCCGATCACGATCTCGGCGACGTGGTGCTCGCGGATGACCTGCTCCAGTTGGGCGAAGTCGAAGCGCTTGTTTTGCCGATGAAGGGTTTGCAGTCCTTGCGCCGTGATGCCCAGCGGGTCGGAAATGGCTAGGCCGATCCGCTTCGAGCCAACGTCCAGGCCCAAAATTCGCTTGGCATGCCCCGCCGGGGCAACAGTTTGGTCAGAAGGCACCTGTCGATTATATGTCGCATACACATTTTTGCGATTAGGCTACGATACCGCTATGGCCATTGATGAGGCAGAGATCGCCCGGGTTTCCGCGCCGGCTGTTGTCTTGCCTCCGCCGAAGCCGCAGAAGCCTCACTGGGCGTTTACCGCCATCGGAATCGCCACGATTCTGGGCCTGTGCTATTGGGGAGAACTGGTGCTGGCGGTCATGCTGGTGTCGGTGTTGCTGGCTTTCATACTGGCACCGGTGATGGAATTCTTTATCCGCTGCCAACTGCCTCGCGGTTTGGCCGCCGCGGTAGCCGTGGTCCTGTTGCTGAGTCTGGTGGGCGGGCTGGTGTACTACTCTTCGAACCAGGCCATCAATTTTGCGCAGGATCTTTCCAAGTATGCGCAGACTATCCGGCAGAAGATTACGCAGGTCCGGGAGCAGGCGGAATCGTTCAGCGGGACCGCGCCGGGTGAAGCCGCGAAAAGTGGAAATACCACTCCCAGTACTAACTGGGAGGACATCATGACACACGGCTTCGGGTCGGTGTCACAGGCTTTGCTGGCGGCCTCTTTCGTGCCTTTTCTGGTGTATTTCATGCTGAGCTGGCAGCATCATGTCCGCTCGGCGACGGTAATGCTTTTCTCCCTGGAGAACCGGAATACGGCGTACGTCACGCTGGGGTTGATTTCCGCGATGATTCGAAGCTTCATGGTGGGGAATCTTCTGATTGGCCTTTTTCTGGGGACTGCCAGCACCATAGCGTTCGGCATTCTGAATCTGCCATTTTTCTATTTCATTGGTTTCATCAGCGGGTTTCTGAGCCTGGTCCCTTACCTGGGAGTTGTGCTGGCCATGGCGCCGCCGATTTTCGTAACTATGGGGCACCTCGAGTCCGGAAACGCAGTCGCCATTGTGATGATTGTGCTGGGCCTGCACCTGGTCGCGCTCAACGTTCTTTATCCCAAATTCCTGGGCAACCGTCTGCAGCTAAATCCGCTGGCGGTGACCATGGCCCTGTTGGTCTGGGGATGGCTTTGGGGCGCAATCGGGCTCGTGCTGGCCGTCCCGATAACGGCGGCCATGAAAATTGTTTTCGACCATATTGAGTCGTTGAAACGGTATGGGGCTTGGATGGGAGAATAGCAGTCGTCGGTCTTCAGTCGTCGGTCGTCAGCTAAACAACTCCCTTCGCTTGACCGCTCGGAATGTTCACCCGTCACAGACGGCAATTGTCCGGCCTGCTACTAGTAGTCGCCGGGGGTGATCATGAGCGGTTCTTATCGGGACATCAAGGTCTGGCAGAAAGCCATTGAGTTGGTGGTGGGCATTTATTCCTGCACTCGTTGATTTCCTAAGGAGGAAATGTACGGTCTTGTCAGTCAGCTCAGGCGTGCTGCAGTTTCAATTCCTAGCAACATCGCCGAAGGCAAAGGGCGTCGAACCGACAAGGAATTCCTGCTGTTTCTGCACAATGCGCGGGGATCCGTCTTTGAGGTGGAAACGCAACTCATTATTGCCGGACAGCTGGGCTACACCTCCGGATCCGAAGTTCGTCGGCTGGAAAACTCTGCCGGCGAAATCGCCAGGATGCTCAGCGGTCTTATTAAGGCTATAGGCTCTGACGAGCGTAAACAGGTCGCTTGAAGAGTGGATATTAGGATTGGCTGACGACCGAGGACTGACGACCGACGACTGAAACTAGGCCACGAAATCTGAGGCTTCGGGGAAGCGGAGTTTGCTTTTGGATAGGGCCTTGGAGAGCATTTCTTCGATCAGGACTTCTTCGCAGTTTTTGGCCATGGCCAGCTCGCTGACCAGGAGGTAGCGGGCCCGTTCCAGCATCTTCTTTTCGCGGAAGGACAGCGGCTTGGATTGGTTCAGCAGGAGCAGGCCCTTCAGGACCGCAGAGACTTCGAGCAGCGAACCGGTGCGCATCCGCTCAGAGTTTTCCTTGAAACGGTATTTCCAGTCGGCGTTGTTGTCACATTCGCCGTCTGTAAGAAAATCAACGATTTTCTGGATTTCCCCGTTTTTGACTACCCGCCTGAGCCCCACGGTGTTCACGTTGTGAAACGGAACCATGACCTTGAGGCTGTTGGCCTTAATTTTGAGCAGGTAGAACTTTTCCACAGTTTCGCCAATCGTACGGCTGCTAATCTGTTCGATAACTCCAACGCCATGATTGGGATAGACGACCTTATCGCCTATGTGGAAATCGCCGCTGATCATGAGGGAACACCCACGAGGGCAGGGCAAATGAAGAACTGCACGCCTTTTAGTCTATCCGAAGCGGAGTCGAAAGGCAATCTAAAGCGGATGTTGGGCTCGGACGTCAACCTCGGACTCCGCTACCTCGACTTCTGGAGTCACTTTGCAGACCGGATTTGGCCGCTTTTGACCTCGGGATAGCGTCGCGTGAATTTGGTCGTCTGATCGGATCCTCGAAGGCCCGAAGTCAGACGTCAAAGGCGGCGGACAGGCAGGTCCGCCCGAAGGTCAGACGCAGAGGTTTATAATCCTCGAGCACATGACTGAGCAGATCAAACGCAAACTGCAGGAAGAAATGAACGTGCTCGAGCACGAACTCGTCCACGAACTTCCCAAGGAAATAAAGAAAGCCGCTGCCCTTGGTGACCTTAGCGAGAACGCCGAGTATCACATGGCGAAACAGCGTCAGGAGTTCGTCAAGGCGAGGTTACGGCAGCTGGGCGCTCGCATGGCCGAACTCGCCCTTATCAACATGGAGAATATTCCCAAAGATAAGGTGGGTTTGGGTTCGACGGTCCGGGTCTATGACAATTCCAAGAATGCAGAAGTCGAGTACAAGCTGGTGACCAGCGAAGAGTCGGACGTGACCGCAGGCAAGATTTCAACCAGCTCGCCCATTGGGCGCGCCCTGCTTAACAAGAAAGTGGGAGACAGCGCCGTCGTGGTCACGCCCAACGGCAACCGCGAGATGGAAATTCTGAACCTGACCACGATCCACGACCAGACGGAAGCGAAGTGACGAGGGTCCGATGAGCATGACTTGGACTAGCGCCTTTGGCCGAGCTTGCGGCGTGCTGCTCGACGCTATTGTCCGCTGGCTTGCGCTGGCGCAGATCAATCCCAACGTGCTGACGTTTTTGGGCCTGGTGGTCAATACCATCGCCGCCTTTCTGTTCGGCTATGCTAACGGCGACAACCAGGCTCGCATGTTCCGCTACGCGGGATTGGTCATCATAGGTTCGGGTTTCTTCGACCTGGTGGACGGCCGCGTCGCTCGGGCCAGCAATCAGGTCACCCGCTTCGGCGGTTTCTTCGACTCCGTTATTGACCGCTACAGCGACGCTTCCCAATTTTTTGGACTATTGGTGTTTTACGCGCGCGGCGATCGCTTCTTCTACGTGGTGCTGACAGCGTTCGTGATGGTTAGCGCCATCATGGTCAGCTATACGCGGGCTCGCGCCGAGTCGCTTATAGGCTCGTGCCGCGTGGGCTTTATGGAGCGTCCCGAACGGCTGGTGCTGGTCATCATTGGGGCTCTGTTCAACCGCATGGCGCCGGTGCTGTGGTTAATTGCCGTGTTGTCCACGATTACTGTCATCCATCGCATTCGCTATACGTGGACGCGGACGGAAGGTGTGGATGCGGTGCCGCACAAGGCGGGGCAGGCAGCTTAGTGTGAATGATTGTGTGGGGACGGGTCTTCGACCCGTCCGGTCCGAGCGCACCTCGGCAAGGTGTTGACCAGCGAATTCAATCCCCAGAGTTTTCGTTGAAGTTTAAGGAAGATTGGGACGAGAGCGCCGCCGAGCTGCGCTCGGCATGGACGGGTCGGAGACCCGTCGCTACACAGTTCTTGCTGCTGCCTTCTCCTGCTATCCTGATTTCCTCTTTCTCTTTGAGGACTCTTCTTGGCTGAACCTGTTCTTGTAGTTCATGGCGGCGCCTGGGCCATTCCGGACGACATGGTCGAAGCCCATCTCAATGGCGTTCGCCATGCCATGGCTGCGGGTTGGCGCATGTTCGAACGTGGCGGGACGGCCCTCGATGCCGTTGAGGAAGCTGTGGTCATCATGGAGGATGACGAAACCTTCGACGCGGGCCGCGGCAGCTTTTTGAATCGTGACGGCAAAGTGCAACTCGACGCCTTTATCATGGACGGCGCCACGTTGCGCGGCGGAGGCGTGGGCTGTGTTGAGCGCATTGCCAATCCCATCCGCGCGGCGCGGAAGATTTTGAGCGACAGCCCGCATGTCTATTTTGTAGCGGAAGGCGCGGAGCGGTTTGCGGCGGAGCATGGCATTCCACTGTGCCGGAATGAAGACCTGATTATTCCGCGCGAGGTCGAGAGGTTGCGGGAATTTCAGGCCCGGGCGGCGGACGCCAAGGTTGACCTGTTCGCGCCCACCATTTCGCACGATACCGTCGGCGCGGTCGCGCTCGACCGAGGCGGCAACATTGCGGCGGCGACCTCGACCGGAGGCACCCTCAATAAAGCTCCGGGGCGTCTGGGGGACTCGTCGCTTATTGGATGTGGCTGCTACGCGGACAATCAGACCGCTGCAGCGTCGACGACCGGTTGGGGCGAGCCAATCATGAAACTTGTATTGGCCAAGTGGGCCGCGGACCGGGTGGCTACCGGCAGTTTGCCGGAGTGGGTGGCGGCCGAGGCCATCAATTACTTAAAAGACCGGGTCAACGGGCATGGTGGAATGATCCTGCTCGACGCTCTTGGACGGTTTGGGATTTCACACAATACTCCTCGCATGGCTTGGGCGCTTAAGACATCACAGCATGAGAGTTACGGGATCGAGCGGGAGAAATAAAATTCAGTTCTCGGTTCTCAGTGAAGTGTTCTCGGTGCTAACTAAGTCAATTCCTCTCAGTGATTTAGCTTGATTTACCCGGCCTACCTGATGTAAAAACCGTGCGGCGTTTGCGTGTCCAAGACGTGCTCTTTCAACTCCTGCCTACGAAGGGTGACCGCTGCCAGCGAGCACCCAGGGTCCTTCAGTCCACGGAGAGAATTCTTATGGTTGTGCGAAATCTCGTCTCAGCTGTGTGTTTGATTTTCTTACTTGCCGCTTTGGGTTTTGCCCAGGGAGCTTCAACCGGCGATCTGCACATCACGGTCAGGGACTCCAAGGGCGGCCTGGTGACCAACGCCAGCGCGGTAGCGCGGGACGAGACCAAGGGACTGGAACGCGCCACCGGCGAGAATGCCGATGGTCAATACCGCATTCTGCTGTTGCCTCCGGGGCAGTACACCGTGACCGTGAAGGCGCCAGGTTTCGCGACGGCCGAGGTGAAGAACGTTACCGTCACAGTCGGACAACAGGCGGAAATCCCTATTATTCTGGCGGTGGCGGGAACCCAGGAAGTCGTTGATGTGACTTCAGCCGCGGAGCTGGTAGAGACGCAGCGCACCTCTTCCACGGACACTATTGACCAGAGGCGTATCGACAACCTTCCAATCAACGGACGGAACTACATTAATTTCGCGCTGACGGATTCGCGGCTGGCGCGCGATACCGCGCCCAGCATTGGAGCTGCACCGACCTCCGGGCTGAACATGAGCGGGCAGCGGGCCAGGGCCAACCTGGTGAACGTGGACGGCGCGGATGCGGTGGACAATTCCACGAACGGCATTCGCTCCACGATTTCGCAGGAGGGCGTACAGGAATTTCAGATCATCACCAATGGATATGCGGCGGAGTACGGCCGCGCTTCGGGCGGAGTGGTGAACATCATTACGCGCTCCGGGGCGAATGACTTGCACGGTTCGCTCTTCGGCTATTTGCGAAACCGCAATTTCCAGGCGGTCAATCCTTTCAGCACGGTCCCGGACCCGGCGTACACGCGGGTGCAGGCTGGGGCGGCGATCGGCGGAGCGATCAAGAAGGACAAGACTTTTTATTACTTCTCCTATGAGGGCACGTGGCGGCAGGAGACTGGATTTTCCTCGATTGGCGCCAATAATTTCGGATTGGTTCCGTTTGACACCACGCAAGTCGGTCAACCGTTCGGCACGGTGCTGCTCACGCGACAACAGATTGGATTCCTGACCAACCCGGCAGTCCTGCAGCAGGAGTTCCTGAATCCGCTGTTCGGGCAAGAGGTGGGGCAGTACACGGCGCTGGCAGCGTCTTCCTCCGGGATGGCGCTGAAAGGAGCGTGGCCAGCAACTTTAGGAGGATTCAGCGGTTTCCCAACCTCGTGTCCGCCGCCGACGCCGAACTGCTTTGTGCCGACTTCGTATGTGCCGCTGAACAGCCTGGTCGGCAACTTTCCGGTCTCGGAGCACACGGATCTTTACTCGCTTCGCCTCGACCACAATCTGACCAACAACAACCGGCTGACGCTGCGGGCCGGCGTGAGTCCCAGCGATCAGACCGGCATTCAGGTGCAGGCGCAGGGTCCACAGAATTTCGGACAGAATTCGTTTTCTCGAACTTCAGTGCAGAACTATCACGACTGGAACATCGCCGGGCAGGACACGTGGACCATCGGGACGAACAAGATCAACGAGCTGCGTTTCCAATACGCCCGGCGGGGGTTGCTCTACGACTTCTCGCGGGCCGCGGGAGGCAGCAACGTGGCGGTGAACATTCCCGGCTTCGCGTTTTTCGGCCGCGAACCTTTTTCTTTCGTCCAGCGCACTGAACAGCGCTACCAGTTCACCGACAACTTCACATGGGTGAAGGGTTCGCACACTATCAAGTTTGGCGTAGATGGTAATTTCATCCCGATCGTGGCCAATTTTACGGTGAACTTTGGCGGGATTTACAACTTCGGTCAACAGAGCCTGGGATTCGACAATCCTGCCGTTGCGCCTCCAGCGGGCAATCCGTTTCCCGCGTTCAGTCCGATACAGGCTTATGGGGCGGGAATTCCTTCCAATTTCATACAGGGTGTGGGGAATCCGCACGATTCTTTCAGCAATACCACTGCGGCTGCTTTTCTGCAGGACAGCTGGCGCATTACGTCGGGCCTGACCATGAATTATGGAGTGCGCTACGACGTGGAATTCACACCGACGTTCCGTGCGATTAATGCGCTTTCGCAGGCGGCGGAAAATTCGCTTGGAATCACCCAAGGAATCCCGCGCGACTTCAACAACGTTGCGCCGAGGATAGGACTCGCCTGGGACCCGAAGAAAGATGGCAAGACAGTGGTGCGCGCCTCCTACGGGATGTTCTACGACCATCCGCTGCTTGGCCTGGCCTTTGATTCCGACGTGGCCGACGGTTCGCAAGCACCGCAACTGGTGTTAACGCCGGGAGCGCCGGGTACTTGCACCCCAACCCTTTCAAACTTGAATGCAACTAACGCCTTCCAGGGGTTGCTGGGCTGCCTGCCGGCGGCATTTAACTATTTGCCCAATCAGCAGCGTTTCAATCCGGCGCCGAACGCGCCGTCCATTTTTGTCGGACAAGCGTTTTTGAATCCCGCTGCGCCGGTGCCGCTATCGTTTCTGCCCTTCAGCTTCCCCACGGCGAAGAACTTTCAATACGCCGTGTCGCACCAGGCCAATTTGACGTTCGAGCGCGACCTTGGCCACGACATGTCGTTCAGCCTGGCTTATAACTTCAACGGCGGTCGCCACTTGAACCGTCCGATCAACTCGAACGCTGTGAAGACAGGACCACTGCTGGCGAACTGGCAAGTGGCGCTGGGCGATCCTACGTCCGGTGCCGCAACGCTGGGCCCGGAGGGAGTGGGCGCGGCGGGGACACCTTGTGGATTCAACGGCAGTGGGCAGCCCTGGGTGGCCGCGGCGTTGACGAATTTTTTCCGTCCCTCCGGCCTGAATCCTGCGCTGGGCCAGGCTTTGCTCTTGTCCCCCGCGGCGGGTTGCGTGGGGTTGGCGCAGCAGATCATCCAAGCGGATGGTCTTAGCGCGGCCTGCGATCCAGCCACTCTCGCGGGATGCGTACCCTTCAGTGATACGCCGGCGAATTTTTCCAACGGGAGTTCGGTCTACCACGGACTGACCGCCAATCTGCGTAAACGTTTTGGACAGCACTACGAATTTCTTGGCTCCTACACCTGGTCGCATACCATTGACGACTCCACCGATCTGCAATCACCGCTGGAGCCGCAGGACAACTACAATCTCGCGGCGGAGCGCTCTAATTCATCCTTCGACCAGCGACATCGTTTTGTGTTGAGCGGCGTGTACCAGACCGGCGCGCTGAGCGGCAGCAGCTTCGCCAGCAGATTTTTCTCGGGATGGACGGTTGCTCCCATTCTCGAAGTGGCGTCGGGGCGTCCGTTCAACATCATCTCGGGCGACGATCGCAACCTCGATTTCAGCACGCCAACGGATCGGCCAAACATAGCGGTGGCAGGGGCCACTGACGGCTGCGGGGACACCGCGGCGCCGTCGAAGTTCTCGCCCAGTGGCTTCCTGATGCCGGCTTGTTTCCTGAATGGCACGCTTAGCGGCAACCTGGGACGCAATGCGGGCACCCGCCCTTATAACCTCTTTACTGACATTCGTGTCTCCAAGCGCATCCCACTCGGTGACCGCGTGGCGCTCGAAGGCATTGTGGACGCTTTCAATTTCATCAACCGGTTCAATGTGTCGGATGTGAACCCGCTGTGGAACAGCGGGCAGACGGCGACGGCGGCATTCGATCCGCGGCAGTTGCAGTTTGCGTTGAAGCTAACGTGGTAGGGCGGACTTCGGACCTCGGACATCGGACCTCAGGCCTCAGACTTCTTGCGTCCAAGGGCTGACGTCCGCAGTCCGGCGTCTGTTATCCTTCTTTTCTTATTCTTGGCGCTTGCCGGAGATTCCTTTCCATGTCTGAGACCCATGTACCTACGGCACGGACTCGTGTTGTCCGCGAGGCCCATCGTGGGGTGTACGAGCGGCCTGCGGCTTACGAGATTCTCGATGAAGGGTTTATCTGCCACGTTGGCTTTGTGTTGGAAGGGCAGCCGTATGTGATTCCGACCGGCTATGGGCGATCGGGCGACAATCTGTATATCCACGGGTCGGCGGCCAGCCGGATGCTGCGCAATCTGAATAAGGGCGTGCCGGTGTGCGTTACGGTGACCCTGCTTGATGGGTTGGTGCTGGCTCGATCTATTTTTAATCACTCGATGAATTACCGCTCCGTGGTCGTGCTGGGCACGGCGGTGGCGGTGTTCGACGCAAAGGAAAAACTGGAAGCCCTGGAATTGCTTTCAGAGCATATTTTGCCGGGGCGCTGGGCAGAATCGCGCCAGCCCAACGAGAAGGAACTCAAGCAGACGCTGGTGCTGCGTTTGCCCATCGAGGAATTCTCGGCGAAAGTTCGGCAAGGCCCGCCGATTGATGACGAAGAAGACTATGCCTTTCCCACCTGGGCGGGATTGATTCCGCTGGAAATGACGGCGGGTGCGCCGATCAACGATCCGCGGCTGGACCCGAATACGACGGTGCCGGCTTACGCGCGCGAATATTCGCGGAAAAAATAGCGGCATCAGAGAAAGCGGCCACGGATTTTCGCGGATTCACACGGGTAGATCGAGAAAATAGAAAATAAAGATATGACCTGTGTGAATCCGCGAAATCTGTGGCCGCTTTTTCGTTATTTTGAATTCAGCCAGTCTGCATATGCCTGGAAGGAATACGGGCGGCCCAGAAAATCGCGCACCATTTCGGCGGCGGGTTTGGTGCCGCTGGCGCCGAGGACCGTTTCGCGATACTTTGTCGCGACCTGAGGGTCCATCAGCCCATCTTTTTTGAACTCAGTGAACATGTCTTTGGCGATGACCAGCGACCACATGTAGGTGTAGTAGGTCGCGGAGTAGCCATTGAGGTGGCCGAAGGCGGTCTGCATGTGTGTGCCCTCGACGAACTGGAAGGGTGTGTACCTCGACTGCAACTGCGCCACCAGTTTGTCGGTATCGAGACCCTGGGGATCGCGGTTATAGAAGTCGAGGCTGATGGCAGCGTAGAACATTTGAGTGCGTACATCCAGGGCTCGGCCGAATTTGTCGGCGGCCTTGGCTTTCTCCGCCAGTTCCGCCGGGATGGGTTCGTTGGTTTGGTAGTGTCGCGCAAAGAGCTTCAGGATTGCGGGATCCTGCGCCCATTCTTCGAACATCTGGGATGGGGCCTCGATGAAATCATTTTCCAGGTCGCCCATTGACCACTTGGTGTTTCCCCGCAGGATGCCGTGGATCAGGTGTCCGTACTCGTGGAAGAAAACGATGACGTCATCGCGCTCCATGAGGCCGGGCCCGTCCGTTGCCTTGGGAAAATTGCAGACCAGGACATACTCGGGAAGACGAAAGCCGTTTTTGCCGGTGGCCAGGGTGAACGTGGCGTAGTGTTTGTATTTGTTTTCGCGCGGAAACATGTCGAAATAAATCCGGCCGATCAGCTTGTCCTTGTCGTAGACGTCATACGCGGATACCTCCGGATGCCAAACCTGGGGCGAAGCCACGGGCTTGTACGTGATGTCGTACATGCGGCTGGTGATATCTAGAATGCCCTGCAGGACGCGCGAATATTCGAAATAGGGGCGGATGACCTGGGAGTCGTAGCCGAACTTTTCAATCACCGCGCCACGGTTGAGATGGGCCACGTCCCAGGGGTTGACCCTCTCCGCATTCGGGTTTTCCTTCTTTTTGAAGGCCAGCAACTCCTCGTAGTCCTGCTTTGCTCCAGGCTGGGCCGCGACTGAGATTTTTTCAATAAAATCGGCGGCATTCTGTTCGGTGCCGACCATCTTGTCTTCCGTGATGAAGGCAGCCCAGTCCGGGTATCCCAGGACGTTGGCTAGTTCGTGGCGCTTCTGCAGGAGCTGTCCCATGACGTCAATGTTTTTCGGGTAGGCGCGCTGCCGGTAGAGCATGTAGAAGGCTTGCCGGGCAGGCTCGCTTTTTGCATAGTCCATGAACGGAAAATAGTCTGTGTTGTCGGTGCTGAGGGTGATTTTTCCGGAAGGGTCGGGCGGGTGCGAGCGTTTGAAATCGTCGGGAAGGCCGTCCATGTCGGAGGGGTTGACCTGTAGTTTGCGCACATCGCCGGCGATGTTCTCGTCGAATTGCTGGCCAATTTTTACCAGTTCGTCCTGCAATTTTCTGATTCTGTCCCGGGTCGCGTCGTCGCGGTCAACGCCTGCGCGGTGATAGTCGCGCAGGGATGTCCTCAAGTAATAGGAGCCGGCGGGATCGAGCCTGGAGCCATCGAGCGACGCCAGAACGTTGAACAACTCTTTATCGAGAGAGACGTCGGTGAGCATGCGGCTGACTTCCTGCTCACAGACCTGAGCGGAATCGCGAAATGGCTTGTCGGGATGCGTTTGTTCAGCCAGGCCAGCGCGATTCTCGGCGTCAACGGCTATCAGGATCGCAGTGTCGTAGGCTTGTAGCGTGGTCGTAGCGTCACGCGGGGGCTGGCTGGCTTTGATCGCGGCGATGCGCTTTTTCGCGTCGTCCAGGTCGCTGCGGCAGGAAGCGAGGAAGGAGTCGGCGGTGCCGGCTAAATATCTGGAAGCGCCCGGAGTTGGCATTGGCGCTTGAGCGGTAGAGAAAAGGCTGGCGCCTGCAAGCAGGAGCATAAGCAACAGGCCGGTAGACTTACGACTCATCAGTTTCTCCTCGAGCTGCGAAGGTATGGGCGTGAAATCGGTGCAGGAGTTAGACGTGTGCAAACCCGTCAGGTTAAACAGGGCATTGGGGCAGGTCAAGGCGAGTACAGATAACAATTGTTGAGGTGTTTTGTGGCCTAGCTCTGGCCTCTGGCCGGCCGAAGGGCGGGCGGGACGCCTCCCCGACAGCCGGCGGGACGCCGGCGCTACGCGGGTCTGTGCTTGAGGGGTGGGGACGCCCCTCCTCCATTGGTTAGTTTAGTTAGTTGTAATTCAGTTGGTGGGGTGGGTTTCGTACTCTGATGAGGTGAGTTGGGATTCGCTTTGTTCGCACTGGCGGATTTCCAAAATTCGCGACGTGACGATTGGAGTGCGATAACTGGGATGGCGAAATTCCAGGTGCATACCGCGGCCGACGAAACCTATCTTCAGCATGGAACCGCCCCAGGATGAACCTTCAATTCTTACCAGGACGGGTTCAGGACAAAATGCGGGATGACCCCAAATCCAGGCTTCGCCACGACCGCGGTGCACGACTGTATACCAGCGGTGCTGGGTCTGGATTTGAAGCATGGCCCGGGCAGGGAGGTCTTCAAGAAACGCGCCGCCTTCGATCTCCGACTCGACGATGTTCCGATTCACTTCATCGTCGAGATTAGGATGACAACGAAAGAACTGCGGGCAGGTGTCCACCGAGTCCCCCTGTGTGCCTTGTTAGACGAGTATAACCCCAGGACGTTAATTGAAAACCGTCATTGGTGCTAGCCTTCCGGTTCCGGAGCCTTCCTATTGCGCGGCCGGAGCGGCGGCGAGTATTATGCCGCCCCTGTCCCTAAAGTAACAGGAAGGGCCCGATTACGGATTGACCCTTCAATTTCAGGGGGAGTACGATTCATAATCTCAGGAGTTTGCGCTGCCCCAAGTTCCCGGCTGAGGGTTGCAGCATAGGTTGGAATGTAAGCCATAGATAAACATGGAGATTAAGAGGCTCACGCTTTTCATCGCGCCCCTGACGGCACTACTTTTCGTCGGAACGGCCTGCCATACTGAACAGCGCCAGGGGAAGGTGCCGGCACCCCAGGCCAATGCTCCCGCGATGACTGCCGCGGTCCCTGCGGCCCCGGCAATTGTTGTTCAGAAGGAACCAGACCCGAAACCAGCCTCGTCCGAACCGGTTCAAACCTCGCCTACGCCCAAGCCGGACCCGGTTGCCGATCTGATTGCCAGCGCGGACAAGGAATATCAGGCGGGACAGGACAAATTCAAAGCCGGAGAGCTGGAAGCGGCGAAGCGGAATTTTGATCATGCAGTTGACATGCTGCTGCAAAGCCCTGCCGAGGTCCGCGCGGATGAACGAGTACAGCATGAACTGGAGCACGTTCTGGAGGGTGTGAACCGCCCGGAGATGGCGGCTTTGCAATCGGACAATCCGGCGCCGCAGCAGAAAGCCGAGCCTGCGCCGATTGACGAAGTCAACGACGTAACGCCGCCGGTTGATCCTAATGTAAAGGCGCGAGCGGAGGCCGAGATCAAGGCAACGCATTCAGACCTGCCGCTCATGCTGACCGACCAGGTGGCGGGTTTCATCAATTATTTTTCCACGCCGAAGGGTCACGCGATCCTGCAACATGCGCTGGAGCGCGGCGGCCGTTATCGCGAAATGATCGAAGGCACACTGAGAGAAGAAGGCGTTCCTCAGGAACTGATCTACCTGGCACAGGCGGAGTCGGGATTCCATCCGCTGGCGCTGTCGCGGGTCGGGGCACGGGGCATGTGGCAGTTCATGGCCAGCCGCGGCCGGGGCTATGGTTTGCAGCACAACTTGTGGGTGGACGAGCGCCAGGACCCGGAGAAGTCGACGCGCGCCGCAGCCCACCATCTGAAAGATCTGTACAACCAGTTCGGCGACTGGTACCTGGCGATGGCGGCCTACAATTCCGGACCGGGTACGGTGCAGAGCGCGGTCAAGCGCACCGGGTACGCCGATTTCTGGGAGCTTTACCGGCGCAATGTTCTGCCTAAGGAAACGCGAAACTACGTGCCGATTATTCTGGCCGTCACCATCATGGCCAAGAATCCAGCGCAGTACGGCCTGGACGACATTTCTCCGGAGCAGCCGGTTCCCTACGATGCAGTGAAGATCAACTATTCGGTCGACCTTCGACTGGTGGCGCAGTGTATTGACGTTTCACCGGCCACACTGCAGGACCTGAATCCGAGCCTGCTGCGCTTGGCGACCCCCAACGAACAGACCTTTGAGCTTCGTATGCCGGTCGGCACCAGGGACCGCTATCTGGCGGCGATCGAACCCGTGCCGATTCCGATGCGGGTGTGGTGGAGATACCACGAAGTGGCTGAAGGCGACACCCTGGCGTCGATTGCGCGCACCTACCGGACCAGTGCCGCGGCCATCGAAAAAGAAAACCACCTTGTAGCCGGCGATGAACTAAAGCCGGATGGAAAGCTCATCATCCCGATCCCGCCGGGCAAACATGCGGCCACTGAAGACGGCGCTACTTATGCTCGCCACACCACTCGCTACAAAGTGCGCCGCGGAGACACGGTGCAGACGGTAGCCGACAATTTCAGTCTGCCGCCGACCATGATCCGGCGCTGGAACCATCTGCGGGGAGATAGTTTGCGAGGCCGCCGCATCGTTTACGTGCACCTGCCGGTGACCCCGACCGCACTGTCGAGCGCGCAACCGGAGACTTCTAAGCCTAAATCCAATAAAGACTTACATCCGGCGGCTCCGAAGACGGTGCAGCGTCACAAAGTGCAGCCCGGAGAAACGCTAGTCTCGATTGCCAGCACGCACCATACTACGGTTGAAGCCCTGAAGCGGGACAACGGGAACCTGGCGGTGCTGCGTCCCGGGATGGTCCTGATGATAAAAGCCGTGCGATAGGACGTGCTTCAGGCGTCTGGCTGCCAGCATCCAGTCCATTTCTGCTACTGAAAATTCTAAGAATAAAAACTTCTCCAGCCTCTGCTATTCCACTTTGCCCTCTCGGTGTAATATGCATCCTGCGACAGCTGGTTCTGGATACGGTCTTGCGAAAACGCTGTGCTATAATCGCGCCCCGTTCGACCGGCACAGTAATCTTTTAGGTGTCTTTTTATTTCGCTTAGTACCCGCAGCGCTCGCGCAGCGGCCCGCGCCCGACGCGGCCCAAATCCAGGAGGAAAGATGATATTCAACGAAACCCTCTACGCACGTGACGACGAGATGGATGAATTTGGCGACAGCGGCGCCTATGGCGATTCGCTGGAAGAAGATTACGAGGAAGAAGAAGAGGAAGAGGAAGCCGAGGTTGCGGGCGTGATTGAGCCTCAACCGGAGCCGGCTGCGCCGGCGGCCCCATCCAAGCCCGCCGGTGGAAGCCCACCTAAGCCGCCACGCAAGCCGGCTGCGAAAAAGCCGGCCGCGAAAAAGCCGGTCAAGAAAGTCGTCAAAAAGAAACCGGCCAAGAAAAAGCCGGCCAAGAAGAAGCCAGCGCGCAAGGCTGCGAAGAAGAAGGTCGCGAAGAAGAAGCCGGCACGTAAGGCTGCCAAGCCGGCCCGGCGAAAAGGCAAGCGCCGGTAAGTCGCTGCGGACCGCGTGGGGACAGCCGCCTCCGGCTGTCCCGCGCAGATTTCCAATGGAGGCGCGAGCGTCCTCGCTCGCGCGGCAGTGTGGGAGCCGCAGCATAGCGGCTCTGCAGCCGTCCGGAGACAGCTTTAACCAAAACTACCGACGCGTTTGTGGCGCTGCTGCACGAGCGGGGCGCTCGCGCCTACATATAAGTCGTGCGCTAAGCTGCCTTGGGCAAGCTTGTTGTTTGCGTCAGCTTGCGTATCCCTACCGACATCATCACTCGCGCTACTCCGCTCATGATCATGCTCACGCCCACCAGCGTGCCAATCGCCCACGCGGAACTGGATGGCCAGTGGAGGCCGATGAAGAGGGCCAATACCAAGGTCACCAGTCCATCGAAGAGTACCCATGCCGCACCGCGGGCGGGACGCAGATTGAAATAGAGCATTACATCCAGCACGCCTTCGATCAGAAACAACGACGCGAGCACCAGGGTTAGCGAAGCGACTCCAATGAGCGGGTGCATGAGCAGGTATCCGCCGAAGGCGATGTAGGCGAAGCCTACCAGCAGCTTCCAGATCAGGCTGCCTGCGGAGTGAGAGTGAAACGCCACCACCAGGTGGACGACGCCAGCGAGAATGATGAGCCAGGCGATCAGCGCGTTGACCGCCACAGCCGCGAGCAGGGGCGAGCCGATGGCTACGACGCCGAACAGAATAAGCAGGACTCCCCAGAGAATCGACCACCCGGAAGCGTGTTTCAGCAGCGACTCTGTTGATTGAGCGACCATATGAGCCTCCTCGATCCAGATTCTGGACGGCACATTCTGCTCCCTGGACACGGTTTTGGCAAGCCGGATAGAGAGTGGTGGCGGGTGAGTTTCTCTCTCACGATGGGGTGATCTGAGCTTGCGAAGAGCCCGGGGATTAGCGCCGCGCGGTACACTTGCCGCGAGAGTGCATCCGCTACACGCTAGATCCTTAAGGAAAAGGTCCTTCAGGATGACGCCAGTATGGTGGATGTCCTCTGCGCGTGCGCAATTGTTTGCAGTGGACGGTTTACTTTTTGCCGGAGACCGCCTGCAGGCATCGACCGTAGAGCTCGAGCAGATGTCCGGCGTACTCTTCCGGTTTGGCCGCTGCCCCGCCGCCCTGAAACCCGACTCCGGTCGAAGTTGTGCGGCCGTAACCAGTGGTCATGGCGACAAACTTCATGAGATCGAGAGCGATGTCCTCGTTACGGCGCGATCCAGATCCTCCGCCTGGTACTTCCTCCATGAAAAGCCTCCCGTATGGCCGAAAATTGGTTTTTGGTCTGTCAGAGAAATATGAAGTCCGTTAAGAAGCCGATGATAACAGAAGCCTTTGCGGCGGGAGGGCGAGCATTTCAAGGTTTAGGACCGTCTGTCGATACAAACAGTAACTGCAAATTTGTCCTGGCCGATCCTCCACAGGGAGGACGGTGGGGGAGTGGATCTCCGATCCACTCCTCTCTCTGATTTTTCTGGCCGTGTAAGGCGGAGACTCCCTTTGCCGCATTTGATTTGGGCTATTGTCCGAAATCAAGATCTTGTGAATTCACGAAAACATCACCAACAAAATCAACTTCAAAGGCGGCGGGCGAGGGCGCCCGCCCCACACGAGCTAGTTTACGTCTTGGAGCATGGCGTAGCTGAAGCCGCCGGACTGGTTGTTTAACCCTACGAATGTTCGAACCTGGCCTGCGGTGAAGGTGAGAGACCCAGTGTCCACGACCGCGAACTTCTGGCCTACTGACGTCAGTTCGATCTCGAAGTTGGCCGCGGCCAAAGACTGGTAGCTGGTGTTCGCGCCAAAACCGAGATTGCTCACCGTTGGACTCACCGTGTCCAGTGCCGTTCCGGGCGTGACGATGTAAACGTCGGCCGGCCCCAGGTTAGGCGATGCATTAATGATCCGAATCTTGAAATCGCCCGAAGCGGGCGCTGAGTTGTTGTCGGTAAGGACCAGGTTGGTGACGGAGGCAGAAAAGTTGGAAGAGATCACGGTCGTGTCAGTCCCAGAGCCGAGACTGATGGACTGTTGCAGCAAGGTTGTGCTCGATCCGGACGGCTCAATTCCAACCTGATGGGAACCGGAGCTTTCGGACAGGTATCCCGTGTTCGTGCCGTAAGCGAGATTGCTCGAGACCGATTTGCTGTCCACCAGCACGTCGAGACTGGATTCGTCCGGGACTGCGTTCATTAACCGGAAGCGTGTGTTTCCTCCCGAGCCACATCCCACCAGAAGAAAGATTGTCCCCAGACCCAGAATGCAGACACACAACGACATCAACCCCAAGAATCGTCCCACGGTTTTCACCCCTTGGCTTTGAGAGTTTGGAAATTACGCGCGAGTAAAAACCGACTGATGCAGAGGGTTCAAGACAGAGTTGCAATGCGGGCGTAAAGAGTGCGTCAAGGCAGGTAAAGACTTGTAAAACAGTCGTCGGTCGTCGGTCTTCAGTCGTCAGTATGGGTGTGGACTGCCTGACGACCGACGACTGAAGACTGATAACTGCTTTACGAAGTTTTACGTGACTTTACCAAGTCTTTACTCTGTTGCGGATTGCGTGGTGTTCTAACTAGCTGATGAATGTTTCCCGGAGGCAAGAGCCTCCGGCAGTTTCGAAAAACAGAATTGGAGAGTATCTACATGTTTAATTCAACAGCAGCGAAGCGGTCTTCATGGTTGACCACTGCATTTCTCGCAGGGTTGCTTAGCCTGGGATTGAGCGCGGGCAGCGCCTTTGCTCAGGACACACAGGACGCACCGCCGCCGCCGCAGGGTCAACAGACCGGGCAGGGTACGGGACGGGGCATGGGGCAGGGGCATGGCATGGGCCATGGTCCGATGGGAAGTGTGGACGATCAGATCAAGCATTTGAGCAAGAAGCTGAACCTGACCGACGACCAGCAGGCGAAGCTGAAGCCGATTCTCGAAGACCAACGCAAACAGATGGAAGCGATCCACAGCGATTCATCACTTTCCCGCGAGGACCGGTTCAGCAAGATGCAGGCCCTGCGGCAGAGTTCTGATGCTCAGATCAAGGGTGTGTTGAACGAAGAACAGCAGAAGAATTTTGACAAGATGCGTGCTGAGCAACAGGAGCGGATGAAGCAGTGGCGCAAGGGAGGCGACAACAACTCTCCTGCTCCGCCAGCTGGCGGCGCTCCGGACAGTCCGCAACAGTAGGCGGCGTCCGAAACAAGTTTTCTCCCAAGCCTCTGGGCCCGGCAACTCTTTTGCGTCGCCCGCAAGAGTTGACGGTTTCAGGGGCCCTCTTTTTTTGGTGTGGGCGCGAGCGCCCTCGCTTGTGTTGAAACGGCTCGGAAGTGTCTGGTGGCGACAAAGATCCTATCGAAAACCTCTTGTTCTTGCGTCTGCTGCGCGAGCGGGGCGCTCGCGCCTACATTGTCTGGGGCATTTCGCACATCAGGGCCAGCAGGTTATTGTCTGGGTCGCGGAAGAATGTCATCCACAGATCGTGAGTTGGCATTCTTGCGATGAGGTGAGGCGCGTCTTCGAAGGTTACGCCATTGCTAAGCATTTGCCGATGCGCGCTCATGATATCGGGTACGGTAAAGTAGAGGACCGAGCCGGGATGGTCGAACTCGGGCTTCTCGGGACGGCTGAGCATGAGGCGTACGCCGCCACAGTCGAAGAAGGTAAGGGCGCCCGTGGTGAACAAGAGTGGCAGTCCGAGAGCGTCCCGGTAGAAGGCGGTGGCGCGATCGAGGTCGTGGACGTTGATGGCGATCTGGCCGAGTCGCGAAATTCCGATGGGTGTGGTTGCGGCAGTCATGTCAGCCTCCTGGGCGAATTGTTAGTATAGCTAACTATATTTTATGGCCGGACGCAAGCCCAAAAAAAAGCCGTTGCCGGAGACCTCCGCCATTGCGGACCGGCTGCACTCCGCGGCCATTCATCTGCTGCGCCGAGTACGGAAGCAGGATGCTGCGACGGGCGAGGGACCTGCCCGGCTTTCGGCCCTGTCGGTGCTGGTTTTCGGGGGCCCGATGACGCTCGGCCAGCTGGCGGCGGCCGAGCAGGTGAAACCTCCGACCATGAGCCGCATCGTCACTGGCCTCGAGGAGAGCCGATTGGCGGAGCGGTTGGCCGGACTCGAAAGATGCCCGCCGGGTACGGATTCGCGCTACCGCGAGCGGCGAACGTCTGCTGCATCAGGGACGGCGGCGCCGAATCGAATATCTGGCGGGGCACCTCGACGGGCTGACCCGGGAAGAGTTGGCCACTCTTGAGGAGGCAGTCAGATTATTGGAAGGAGTCCTGCGCGACTGGCCGTCGGAAAAATGACGCGCGGTGATGTCAGTTGGCCTACGTGGCAATTGTGGCGAGCGCGCGAATCCTTCGGAACTGAAATCCCTCAGGATGACGCCAGTATCTGTGGATGCTCAGCTTAGGTTTCGATGCCCACGTAGCAGATGCGTCCGATCAAGTAGTCGTGGACTTTCTTGCCCGGTTCCATGGCCATTACTTCGACGGGATAGGCCTGGTTGTGAGGCCGCAAAACCAGGTGATTGCCGGCGACCTCCACATATTTCACTGTGCAGTTTCCGTTGCGGGCGACGGCGTACATGTTGGACTCGCCTTTACGATACGGCTTCAGTGAATTGTAGTGGCGGTCAATCAGCACAGTGGCACCGGGTAGAAGGCGAGGATACATGCTCATGCCTTCGCGTCCGTCGGCGCGGATGATCACGAAGCGCTCCCAGTTCTCGCGGTCACCCTCCATCTCGGGGCGCAGCTTGTGCAGGAAACTTCGTTTCATCTTCACAATGTCCTTTACCTTCATGCTCATGATCAGGGGCTGACGGGCGGCGACTGTTCCGTCCACAAGCAGGACGTTGTCGAATTCATCTTCGCTGGGGGGAGCGATGCTGGCGCGCTTGTTGATTTCGCTGGGATCGAGGAGATCCAGGATCGACAGGCGCTGCACGTTCAAAACCTTGTCCATGCCTTCGACACTCAGGCCCCGTTTCCGGTTCAGGAAGTTGGAAATATGGGCCTGCTTGAAGCCGGTCTCGCGGGCCAGGCGCAGGCCGGTCAATTCGCCTTCCTCGATGCGCTCCCAGAGAGCTTTGCGGAGATTTTCCTGCAGCGCCCGAAACTTCATGCCGAAGTATAGCATTGCGTGTATAGCGCATTGATATTCAAATAATAGGTAGAACATCTGGAAGGAAATATTTCTTGACTTTGTGAAATCAGGAGCTATACGATGAGCGCCTTATATAGCTGTTTTTCTTGAGGGGGAATTTCATTTCCAGGGCCATAACTGTCATGTTAAGCAACTCACAATCCGAGAGCGAGGAAAACAATTTCGTGGAATTCCGCCGCAAGGTGCGTTCCGCGGAAATGCTCTCCTCGGCCATGGAGCGGCTTTTGCGGGAGCTCCAATTTACGGGCCGGCTCAGCGTCGTGGTGCAGAATGGCCGCGTGCTGAAATCCGGCTATGAGGAGGGCTATTTCCGCCGGCCGACCGTTTCCTAGGTCAGTTTTACGCGGATAGTTCCCCATCCGAACACTACACGCACTCATAACTAAATAATTCCCAGCAGGTCATCGTAAGAGAAACGAGCCCTGTGACCGAGTAATCGGCACAGGGCTTTTTTATTTTGCTCTCAGTGCAGCTATCAGCTTTCAGCTCTCAGCCTTCAGTGCGAGCCTTCGACGACACGCGACGAGAGAGTCTTTGGCGGCTGATGGCTGACAGCTGAGAGCTGAAAGCTGAAGAGGCAATCATGAAAATCGAAGATCCGGAAGCGATCCAGTTGGAACTGAAGTATTGCGAGCGTTGTGGGGCGCTGTGGTTGCGGTTGCGAGGGACGCAGGAGATCTATTGCGCGCCGTGCGACCTGGAGGTGCTGGACTTGCCGTCCCCGCGCCGAGTGACCAGTCGTCCGCGGCTGCCGGGAAACCACAAGATTGAAGCAAGGTCGCAGCCTGGCGTCCTTTTGGGCCTGGTCGGAAAAGGGGGGGCGGCATGACCTCGATTGCTTGTGCTCCGCGAAACCCGCCGTTCCCGAGAAAATCATATCGGGAGAGCAGGGGTATGGGCCGTGATCCCGACTTGTGGCTGTATCGGGAGCGGACGCTCGGGATGTTGAGACGGTACCAGCGACTATCGGTGGAGGTGGGGCGACTGCCGTCGTTGTTGGGGAGGGAGTTTTTCCGGACCCGAGTGACTTCTTATCACGCGGGGACGTTTGAGGACGCGGTGATTTTCGTACATGATGTGGCGAACGGTCTGGCACAACTCGGTGGGTTCGAGAGCAAACTGATCGCGAAGATCGCGCTGCAAAACTATACGCAGAACGAAACAGCCCGTCTGCTGGGATGCTGGCGGCGTACGGTGGGGCGGCGCTTTCCCGAAGCGCTGGACCGGCTGACGGAAATCTTTCTGGAAGGAGGATTGTTGATTCGCCTTCCGTCAACCGATGTTGCGCGGGCGCGCAACTGTCAAGAGGGAAGAATCGTGAAAAGTTCTGCAAGTGCTTCTGTCCAGAGGGAATAAATTTTGCGCAGGCATGTCCCATTTACCCTGATGGACTTGTTATTCTGGATTTAGAGATTGAGAAGACGAAATCAGCGGCGCGCTGCAGAGCGCGCCCTTTTTCTTTGGCGACAAAATGCGCCGGGATGAGCGTGGGCATGAAGAAAGAGAAAGTGAAGAAAGCGAAGACCGGGACGGCGGGCCCACAAGGAGGTTCATCCCCGAAGTCGGCGCCTGGAATGTCCGGTCACCAGAAACCATTGGATCTGACGGAGGTCCGGCGGCAGATAACGGACCTTGTGGGAAGTGGGGCTGTGGGGATGGTCGAAGCCACGATGGAAGAAGCGGGGAAGGGCCACTATCTGGGAATGAAATTCCTTTTCGAGATGATCGGCCTCTATCCAAGGACCTCGACGGGCGATGCGCCAGCACAAGATTCGCTGGCGGCAACACTGTTGCGGAGACTTGGTCTTGACGAACAGCCAAACCTCGAATCAGAAGTTACCAAAGGTTCCACAACGGCCGCGGCGGCATCGAAGGATGTTTTAGAATGAAAGCCGGCAGTTGGGCTACAGCAGAGACGGGCGGTGGCGCTCCTCTTCTTTTTACTGCGCGAGGCTTTCAGAATGGACATGACCTGGGTGACGGGCCGGATCGCAGTTGGCGGCGGAATCTGGACGGCGGACAAGATGGCGGAGGTGGCGCAAGCGGGCGTAACCCACATCATCGACATGCAAATCGAATTTGACGACACTCAGTTGGCGAGGCCGCACGGCATCGAAGTGCTGTGGAACCCGATTGACGATGATTTTCAGCCCAAGCCTCCCGAGGTATTTCAGTGCGGCGTCGACTTTGCGACCGAAGCGCTGGAACAGGATGGAACGAAGTTGTTCATCCATTGCGCGGCTGGAGTGCACCGCGCGCCGATGATGACTCTGGCGGTGTTGTGTTCGATGGGTTGGGAGCCTGAGGCGGCGCAGGACTTGATCGAAAAGGAACGTCCAGTGGTAGATTTTGCGGATGTGTACTTGCGTAGTGTGGAGAGGTTTTTGGACCAGCAGGTGAGGGCCGAGTAAAACCAGTTCTCGGTTGCCGGTTCTCTGTTGTCAGTTAAATTCTTAGTAAATCCCAACATTTTTTCGTGAGGTCTTTCCCTTTGAGGGAGAGGTCTGTCTCACGATGGTGAAATTCAGCAAGGGAGGAAACATGTTCGACGAGCACTGCCGCCCCTGGGGGCGGCTTTTCTACTTGCTGGCGTTTGTTTCGGTGGGAGTTTTGTGGGGACAGACTGCGCCGACGACCTCGACGATTCAAGACGTCGTATACCGGGCTGATGGGACGTTGGCTGGAGGGACACTGCTGATTTCAT
Source organism: Terriglobia bacterium (assembly GCA_963812835.1). Lineage (GTDB taxonomy): Bacteria > Acidobacteriota > Terriglobia > Terriglobales > Acidobacteriaceae > JAIQFF01. The sequence goes on along the minus strand of CAWEWN010000001.1, from coordinate 344,403 downwards.
GGCCAACATTCAGCACGGCGGCTGGGCAGTTGGTGGCTGCGGGACGAAAGAGCGTGACGCTGACGGCGGGCGGGGTTTTGTCGGTGGCGCTGGTCCCGAACACAGGCTCTACACCCGCAGGAACCTTCTACACCGTGGTATATCAGATTGACGATGGAACGGTGAAGACAGAATTCTGGATGGTCACTCCGACTTCCCCGACCACCATCGCGGCGGTGCGAACGACTCTGGGGTCGGGAAACGTCACAGGGCCAGGCTCCGGCTCCGGCTCAGGCGGCGGGCCATTCGTGAGCAAGGCGGGAGACACCATGACCGGCCCTCTACAGTTGCCGGGCGCGCCAGTGTCGCCCAACCAGGCCTCGACCAAGGGATACGTGGATGGAGGGTTGGCGGCAAAAGCCGACGTGATCGGCGGAGTCATTCCCAGCGGTCAACTGGGCGGTGGAGTTGCGAATAGTAGCGTCTGCCTGCATGGTGATTCCAGTTGGGCAGGATGCGGAACCAGCAGCAACGCGGTTTCGATTCAGAGCGTTCCAGTGGCGACCACGGCACCGAGTGACAACCAGGTCATTACTTATGTGGCCTCCTCGGGACAGTACGAGCCGCGGGCCGGCAGCGGAGTGACTGCTGGAATGGCTGCAACGAAATATTCTTCGGATTTCAACTGGTCGCAGTCGCCATCCACCAGTCTGGCTACAGCCGGAGCGAAGACGGTAAATTTGGCGGCGTGCGTGGCCGGAGTGCAGGCCGCGGAGCCACAATACTTCGTCTACATTGCCGGCACAGGAACGGCAGAAGCCGTGTTAGTAACTGGCGGAAGCTGCAACGGCGACGGGTCGGCCGGGACGCTTCAATTTACTACCGTGAATGCGCATCCTTCTGGATACACGATTGGCAGTGCATCGAGCGGATTGCAGGAGGCTTTGATTGTCGCGCGATTTACGCCGACGAACCCGACAGGCCAATCGCAATCCGGGAAAGTGGTTGTTCCCCCGGGAGAATATCAGGCATACGCGCGGGTTTCGATTCGAGCTTCAAATATCACCGTGGATTTTTCGGGATCCATCTTCGAGTGCAGGATGAATGACACTTGTTTATTTGTAGGCGAACCCGGCCGGGTCAAGCAAGTTGAAGACCGCATAACCCAGTTGGAAAAAAGCGAAATTCGCCGCGGCGTTTATGACCGGATTGTGAACGCGGCGATCACGGTTGCGATCAGCGCGGCAATTGCGATGCATGATCGCTGGTCGTTCAAGTGACGTTGTTAATTCTTCAGTTCTCGGTTCTCAGTTTTTAGTTCTCGGTAATTCTAAATAATCATAGGGGGATTTATGGATTTCTTGTCCAAGATGTTGCAGGGGATTGCTTTTGTGCCGTCGCTGGTCAACGGGATAGAGGGGCTTTTCGCCAGCCGGTCAGGTGCTGAAAAGAAAACTGCGGCGATGTCGTTTGTATCTGCTGCTCTACAACTCACCGATGCGGTGACTGCGCGGCACATTGTCGATCCGGAAAAATTCAAGCAAGGTATGAGCGCCGTAATTGACGGAACCGTTCTCTGCTTAAATGCTTCTACGTGGGCGAAGCCGACCCAGCCGTGAGCTAACCGATTTCTTCGGACCAGTTCTCCAGCGTCTTTTTGAGCTGGGCCATGAACTGGTCGGCAACCGCGCCGTCAATCAGGCGATGGTCGTAGCCCAAAGTCAGATGGACAACGGAACGGATCGCGATAGAGTCGTTGCCGTCGTCGTCGGTCACGACCATCGGCGCCTTGGTAATTCCTCCCACGCCCATGATGGCGGAGTTCGGTTGGTTGATGATGGGTAATCCAAAGACGGCTCCGAACTGGCCGGGATTGGTGACGGTGAAGGTGGATCCTTCAACCTCTTCGGGTTTGAGCTTTTTGGTGCGGGCACGCTCGCCAAGGTCGCTGATTCCGCGCTGCAGGCCTAGAAAGTTGAGGTCGTCGGCGTTTTTCAGCACGGGAACGATCAGGCCCCAGTCGAGCGCGACGGCGATCCCCAGATTGACGTTGCGATGGTAGCGGATACTATCGCCTTCGATTGACGCGTTCACGATGGGAAATTGTTGCAGCGTGATGATGGCCGCCCGACAGAAAAAGGGCATGAAGGTAAGGCGTGCACCGTGCCGCTTTTCGAAGCCGGACTTGTTTTTGTTGCGCAGCTGAACGATGCGAGTAAGGTCCACTTCGAACATGCAGTGGACGTGGGCGCTGGTGCGGCGCGACTCGATCATGCGCTGCGCGATGATCTTGCGCACGTGGTTCATCGGAACGAGATCGCCGGGAATTGATGGCGCGGCGAGAGGTGCGGCATCGGTCTTTGCCGCAGCTGGAGCCGGGGTCGCAGCGGCAGCAAGCGGCGCGGCTGTAGCTGAGCTCTTCTCCAGAAAAGCGGTGATGTCCTGCTTGGTGATGCGGCCGCCGAGTCCGGTTCCGGGCACCTGCGCGAGGTTGATGTTGTTTTCGCGTGCGATTTTGCGGACCAGTGGAGATGAGCGGGCGTGGTCTTCGTCTTCATGGGAAGCCGGGGCTTGCACAGGCTGAGCGGGCGCGGATGTGACATTCGCTCTGGGCTCCGGGGCCGTTTTAGCGGGAGCTGATTCCTTCCTTGCAGCGGGTGGCGCGACGGCGGGTTTGGCGGCGCTCTCGCCGTCCGCGGAAATCGTACCCACGATGGTGTTGACCTGAACGGTAGCGCCTTCAGCAACCTTAATGTCCTGCAGGACGCCCGAAGCCGGCGCCGGAATTTCGGCGTCTACCTTGTCGGTCGAGATCTCGAACAGCGGTTCATCTCGCTGCACCTTGTCACCCGGCTTTTTCAGCCACTTGGTGATGGTGCCTTCAAAGATCGATTCGCCCATCTGGGGCATGACAATATCAGTCGGCATAAATCCCTTCCACGCGCCTAAGCGCAACCCTTCATTATATATATCGGCCGGGAATCCCGGCGGGACGCCAATCTCTAGTCGTGGTGCCCGTGCTGTTCGCCCTGAGGATCGACGGGAGGCGGCGCGACTCCGGTGGACTTCTTCCAATAATCCTGCACGGCAGGAGGGAGTTTTTCGATGCGGGACAGAAAGCCAGTGACTTTCCACATGTCCTGTTCACTCAAAACCTTATTCCAGGCGGGCATCCCGGTGTAACGGATGCCGGTGCGAACGGCGTAGAAAATTCGCCACTCGGGATCATCCATGGGATAGAGAACCAGCTGCGGCGCGGGAGGATAGAAGGACCGCCCGAAGTCGCTTGGTTTGTTATCGAGGTTGCCATGACATCCGGCGCAGTTCATGGTGTAGATTTTCATTCCGTCGATCAGATTGTCGTCGGTCGGGGGCACGGGACTGGTCAAGCGCGGGGCATGGCGCTCCATGGAAGCGTCCACGGCGGACATCGCGATGCGACTTTCCATCTTCGGAGGCGACGAGTCGGCATTCGTAGGAAGAAAGCCGAGCGTGGCCATGACCAGACCTCCCAGGAAGAGGAGAAGCAAGGTGGCGATAATGCCGAGTATGAAATTGCGCATTCTTACCTCCTGTAATGCTTCACTCGCGATGTTAGACGACTGAACTATGGATTGCCCGGCAGTGCCGTGTATTGCAGGATGGCGCGGGCGTCCTGCGCTTCCGACTCTCTGACCTGCAGCCTGATTCCGCCGAATGCGTGGGAATGCCAGCCGCCGATGCGAAGCATGTTTTCATCATACGCGAAGCATTCGATGTCAGCTGACTCGAGGCGGCCGCGGGCCAGCAGGAATTCCGGCTGACTGTGGAAGATGGCAATGGTTACGAGGGGTTCGTGCATGCTGATAACCTGGCGAGTTGCGCGTGGCCGGTGGTGACTACAACTCAATATGCTTTCAGCCGCCTTGCTTCTCGCAGCACGTCGCTTACCTTGGGCAGGAAATATTCTTCCTGCGGCGGTGAAAACGGCACTGGCGAATCCTTGCCAGCGATGCGGACAATTGGGCCATCGAGATCGTCGAAAGCTTCTTCGTTAATGATCGCCGCAATCTCGCCTGCGAGGCCTCCGGTGCGCGAGTGTTCGTGCAGAATAATGACCTTACTGGTCTTGCGGGCAGTTTCAACAATCGCTTCGCGATCCAGAGGCGAGACGGTCCGCAAGTCGATAACTTCGACCTCGATCCCTTCCTTGCTTAAGGTCTCGGCAGCCTCCAGCGCGGTGTACACCATGGCGGCATAAGTAATGATGCTGAGGTCGCGGCCTGCCCGGGCGATACGCGCCTTGCCCAGAGGAACGACGTAATCTTCCTCAGGCACTTCATCTTTGATCCGGCGATAAAGATATTTGTGCTCGAAGAAGATGACCGGATTGTTGTCGCGGATGGCCGCTTTGATCAAGCCCTTAGCGTCATAAGCGGTGGCAGGGCATGCCACTTTCAGGCCGGGAGCGTGGACGAACCACATCTCCGGGTTCTGCGAGTGAAACGGACCACCGTGAACATTGCCACCGCTCGGTCCACGAATCACGAGAGGAGCGGGAGCGCCCCACCTGTAGTGAGAGGAAGCAACCATGTTGACGATCTGGTTGAAAGCGCAGCCGATGAAATCCATGAACTGGAATTCTGCCACCGGGCGCAGTCCGGTAATCGCGGCGCCAAAGGCAGCTCCGACAATGGCGGATTCCGCAATCGGTGTGTCGACTACGCGCTCAGGACCGAAGCGATCGATCAAGCCATCAGTCACCTTGAAGGCTCCGCCGTAAATTCCGATGTCTTCTCCGATACAGAAGACGGAAGGATCGCGTTCCATTTCCTCGCGGATACCCTGGCGTATGGCTTCGAGATATGTCAGTTGAGGCATGTGGGTTTCTTGTTCGCGGTTGTCACTTCAAATGCACCGCCGCTTCCGGTCTCTCGAAGCTGGCGGCGGTCCCTTTCTTAACTTTTGGCATTGCATATTTCGGCTTGATCTCATGACAACCGTTCTCGCAATACACCCCACCCTCGGCGGATTCCGGCTCGGGAAGGGGACTGGCAACCGCGAACTCACGTTCGGCTTCCACTTGTTGATCAACATCAGCGATCAGTTCTCGGTTCTCAGTTGCGGTCAGCCATTTTTTTGCGTTTATCAAGTAATTTTCGAAGCGGGTGATGGGATCGCGCTTACGCCAGAACTCGAACATCTGTTTAGGGACGTAATCCGCGGCGTCGTGGATAGCGTGTCCCTTCATGCGCATCATCTTGGCCTCGATAAGCGTGGGGCCTTCGCCGCGGCGGGCGCGTTCGCAGGCTTCGTGGGCTGCGTCATAGACCTGGCAGGCATCCGTGCCGTCGACAATCACTCCGGGTATGCCATAGCCAATGGCGCGCTCGGCAAGATCGTTTACGCGGTATTGCATGGAGCTTGGAGTGGAATACGCCCAGAGATTACTTTCGACGAAGAGCACCAGGCCGAGGTCTTGTACCGCGGCGAAATTCAAACCTTCGTAGGTAACGCCGGTGGACTGGCCGCCATCGCCGATGTAGGTCATTACCGCCAGATTGCGCCCCTGCAGGCGCGCGCCCAGAGCCACTCCGGCCAGAACAGGAATCAGATCTCCCAGCATCGAGATAGGAGCAACCATGTTGCGGTCTTTGATGTCACCGAAGTGCGAGGTGCCATCGCGGCCTCCGGTCGGCGAACCGGCCTTGGCCATGTACTGCATCATGATGTCGCGGGGAGGGAAGCCGCGGACCAGGGTCGAGCCCTGGTTGCGGATCATGGGAGCAAACCAGTCTTCCTTCCGCAGAGCGTACGCGGACGCGCAGGAGCAGGCTTCCTGGCCGAGCCCGAAGTAAACGCCGCCGACTACCTTTCCCTGCTTGTAAAGATTTTCGAGCGTGATTTCCATCCTGCGGTTCAGGACCATCCAGCGGTAGATCTCGATGCATTGCTTCTTGTTCAGATAGTTTGAGTCGCGGATGGGTGGAACTGGAGCGCTGAGATCGCCCGTAACTTCGTAGACGACTTTTCCGCCCTTGCGAACCTGGCTGACGGTGAAATTAGGTTTTTCGAGGCGATAGTCGGGAATGGTGTACGTGCGTTGATCGGAAGTCGTAGCTTTGGCTGCGGGGCGTTTGTTTTGCTTTTTGGCCATAGCGGCTCGGGCGATCTCCATGTTAACGCGAAGAGATCAACTGTGTCGCGTCTCTGGACTCAGTTTGGTTATGCCAGAAATGTATCTTCTTCTTTGTGGAGCTGGCGAAGTGGCTCCGGAGTTTTTAGCGGCACTCCTACAGATTGTCCCAACAGCGCATCCAGACTCTCCAGCCATAGCATCTGGCTTTCGAAGACCACGCCGAAGTTGCGGGAGATGGAGTGGGCGACTTCCTGTAGCGAGAGTTCTTTATTCAATTCCTTTGCCATCGAAGTTACCGCCTTGGTGGCGATGCCGCAGGGGATGATCAAGTTAAAGTAGTCGAGGTCAGTGTTTACGTTGAGGGCGAAACCGTGCGAGGTCACGGAGCGGGAGATGTGGACGCCGATGGCGGCGATTTTCGCTTCAGGCGCAAGGTCCCCGTTCGACTCCCCCTCGTTGCCACTCGGAGTTCGCTCAGGGCAGGCTCTCGACTCCGTAGAACAATTCGCGAGCGAATCGTTCTGCTCCGCTCGGGATGCCAGGGTTTGCAGGGTTGTCCAGACGCCGGTCAGGCCACAAATACGTGCGGTTGGGATGCTGAAGTCAGCGCAGGTGCGGATCAGGACTTCTTCCAGGCGGCGTACATAGTCGACGGCGCCTAGAGTCTTGCGCTTGCCGTCTGGCGTGGCGATTTGCCGCAGATCGAAAATGGGATAGCCGACCAGCTGGCCGGGACCGTGGAAGGTGACGTCGCCGCCACGATCCGATTCGAATACCTCCACACCGCGCTGGGCGAGCAGGTTCGGAGAGGCCACGATGTTTGTCTGTTTTCCGTTGCGGCCGAGAGTGATGACGGGAGAATGTTCGAGCAGCAGCAGGACGTCGCCGATGCGGCCCTCCTTGCGCAGTTCGACGAGGCGTTTTTGCAGGCTCAGGCCGGTGGCGTAATCGATCGTGCCGAATTGGAGGACTGAAATCACAAAATTCTTGGCCACGGATTTTCGAGGTTTAACACGGATCAGACAAATAAGGATTTATCTGTGAAGATCCGCGTGATCCGTGGCCTGCCTTTCAGGCGTTGATTGCCATTCCGTACACGCTGTTCGAAGCATCCAGCATGGCCTCGGCCAGTGTGGGGTGGGCGTGGATCGTCCAGATGAGGTCTTCGACTGTAGCCTCCAGTTCGATGGCAGTGACAGCCTCGGCGATCAGTTCGGTAGCCTGCGGGCCGATGATGTGTACGCCGAGGATCTCGCCGTAGTCGGCGTCGGAGACGATCTTGATGAAGCCCTCGTGCTGGCCCACGATGGAGGCGCGCGAGTTGGCGGTGAAGGGGAACTTGCCGACCTTGACGTTGTAACCGGCTTCTTCGGCTTTGGCTTCGGTCAACCCGACGCTGCCGATTTCGGGATGGCAATAGGTTGCGTTCGGAATATGCTCGGGGTTGATCGGCTTGGCCTTCTTGCCGGCGATTGTGGTTACCGCGACGATGCCTTCCATCGCGCCCACGTGGGCCAGTTGTGGGGTACCGAGCACGATGTCGCCGATAGCGTAGACACCTGGTTCGGCGGTCTGCATCCAGCTGTCGGTCTTGATGAAGCCGCGGTCGGGCTTGATCTTTGTTTTTTCCAGGCCGATGTTTTCGGTGCGCGGCTTGCGTCCGACCGCGATCAGAATTTTTTCCGTTTCAATTTTCTGCGGCTTGCCGTCAACGCTAAACGTGACGGTCACTCCGGATTTGCCTTTTTCGATTTTGTCTACTTTGGCACCGGTGTGGAAGGCGATGCCACGCTTGCGGTAGACCCGCGCCAATTCCTTAGAGACTTCTTCATCTTCGATGGGGACGAGGCGAGGCAGCATTTCGATGATGGTGACTTCCGATCCGAAAGAACGGAAGATGGAGGCGAATTCGACGCCTACCGCTCCGGCGCCGACGATCACCAGTGATTTGGGAATTTCCTTCAGCGACAGAATCTCGATGTTGGTCAAAATCTGCTCGCCGGGTTCAAATCCGGCAAGCATGCGGGCTTCGGAGCCGCTGCACAGGATTACGTTTTTTGCCTTGAGCTGCGAACTTTTGCCTTCAGCGGTGACCTCGACCGTTAGCACGCCGTTTTGCGCCGGGCCGGTCAGCTTGCCGTATCCGCGGATGGTTTCCACTTTGTTTTTCTTCATCAGGAAGTCGAGACCCTTGGTGTGCTTGGTCACGATCTTCGACTTGCGCTCCTGGATGGCGGCCCAATTCAGCTTGCGGGCGTCAACGCCTTCGATGCCGAATTCCTTTGCTTCTTTGAGGTGGTCCCAGAGCTCGGCGTTGAAAAGCAAGGCCTTGGTCGGGATGCAGCCTACATGGAGGCAAGTGCCGCCGAGCACGTTGTCTTTTTCGATGAGGGCGGTTTTCAGGCCATACTGGCCGGCGCGGATGGCCGCCGTGTATCCAGCCGGTCCGCTGCCGATGATTGCGATGTCATATATGGTTTCGGGCAAGTAATTTCCTCACTATGAACAGATGCAGGATGGCAAACGTTTGATTCTAGAACAGGTAGGTGCGAAGGTGAAATGGGAGGACGGGCGTCTCGCTCGTCCTCGATCCTGAGTGGGGGAACTTCCAAGCCAGATTAGACGTAATATTATTTGTAGGAGGTCTCTATGCACGTCTTTGGGTTCTTCCTGTTTCCGTTCTTCGGATTTGGGTTTGTTCTGTATTTTCTGCCTACGCTGGTCGCGCTGGTGCGGGAAAAATACGACAAGCTCTCCATCTTTTTGCTCAATTTCTTTTTGGGATGGAGTTTGATTGGGTGGATCGTGGCCCTGGTCTGGGCGTTCAAGAATGACAGGGTAGTGTATGTACAGAATGTGCAGCGCTATTAGCGTGTGCGTGAAAAACCGATCTTTCGCCCCTCCGGGGCTTTCTCGTTCCTCATCTGTACCCACGGCTCACGCCGTGGGCTGCATTCTTCCGCCGCTTCGCGGCTCCCAGAAAGCTTGTTCCAATGCGGCAGAGAATTTGCACCGCACCTTAAGTTAGCCCAGCAGTTTTGCCGCTTCCTGCGCGTAGTAGGTGACGATGATGCTGGCGCCGGCGCGGCGGATTGACACTAGAGATTCCATCATTACACGCTCGCGGTCGATCCAGTTGTTGCGGGCGGCGGCTTCGATCATGGCGTACTCGCCGGACACCTGGTAGGCGGCCAGAGGCAAGTCGAAGCGGTCGCGAGCGGCGGCGATCACGTCCAGATAGGGCATGGCGGGCTTGACCATGATCATGTCCGCGCCCTCTTCGATATCAGCTTCAATCTCGCGCATGGCTTCGCGCACGTTTGCTCCATCCATTTGATAAGACCGGCGATCACCAAACTGGGGCGCTGAATCGGCTGCCTCGCGGAACGGGCCATAGAAGCCGGAAGCGAACTTGGCCGCATAAGAGAGGATAGGGGTGTTGGTTAATTGGGCCTGGTCGAGAGCTTTACGGATAGCGGCTACGCGGCCGTCCATCATGTCCGAGGGGGCGATGATGTCGACTCCGGCGCGGGCCAGTGAAACCGATGTGCGGGCCAACAGTTCGAGGGTGGGGTCGTTGAGAATCTCGTAGTCGGCCCCGCCGGCGACGACCATCGCCGCCATCTTCTCGATGGCCTTCATCTTTTCTTCGGCAGTCACGGCGATGGCTGCCGCTCCCAGGGATTGCGGTGCTTGCGGCTTACGTACGACGCCGCAGTGTCCGTGAGAGGTGTATTCGCACAGGCAAACATCACCCATGACGATCAGTTTGGGGACTTCGCGCTTGATGGCTCGGGCGGCCTGTTGCACAACTCCGTCGTCCGCCCAGGCGCCGGTGGCGACCTCGTCCTTGGTCTCGGGCAAGCCGAAGAGTATGACGGCAGGAACGCCCAGGGCGGCGGTCTCGCGCGCCGTTTTTACCGCTTCATCCACAGAAAGATTGAAGACACCCGGCATGGACCGGACTTCTTTGCGTACACCCTCTCCCGGGCATACAAACAGGGGGTAGACAAAGGCCTCGGGTGTGAGGCGGGTCTCGCGAACCAGCGTCCGCAATTGGTCATTCTGGCGGAGTCGGCGGAGGCGTGTGACCGGGAAGGCCATGGCTGATTCTAGCAGAGCCTCTGATGGTGGAGGACGCACGCCCCACCCGCCATGTACGGTCTCCCCGACGGGCGAGACGCCCGTCCTCCATCATGACAGATGTTCCATTTTTGCGACCGGGAGTACTTTCGTAATGCTTTGTTTATTAGCAGAACCTAACGAGCGCGAGCGCACCTACTAGAATGCGGAATGTCGTGTCAATCTTCATGATCTCCGGGCGGCAGTGGCGGACCGCCGGCGTGGTCGGCATAACGCTTGTCTATGCCTGCGTGTCGTTGAGCACATCCGCCAGGTTCGAACTGCTCGCGTTCGGCGATATCGCCCAATTTTCTCTGCTGTTTCTTGCCTTCGTGTTGATGGCGGCTAACGCGGTCGCGAACCGCGGCCAGAGCAGGTTTTTTTGGGGTTTGATGGCGCTGGGCTGCCTGTTGTGGTCAGCCGATCTAGCTCTATGGACGCTCTATGAGGTAATCCTTCGGCGGACCATCCCTGAGCCGTTTATAGGAGATGTCGTTCTATTCGTTCACGTTGTGCCTTTCATGGCGGCCGTGGCCCTGCGTCCCCACCAACTGGAGGAGCGAAAGCTTTACTTCAGCACTTTGAACTTTCTGATGTTGCTGGTGTGGTGGGTATTTCTGTACGCCTTCATCATCTTCCCGGATGAGTATGTGGTTCTAGACGTTGCGAAGTACAGTCCGCACTACGATTTGCTCTATCTGGTGGAAAATCTGGCCTTCATTGGCGTGCTCGGCATGCTGGCGTGGAACACGCGGGGGGCGTGGAAGCAGATTTATCTGAACCTGTTCGTGGCTTCGGGGCTCTACGCAATAAGTTCGCTGGCGCTGAACATGGCCATCGCTCGCGGCCAGTATCATACGGGCAGCCTGTACGACATCCCATTTATCGCTTCGGTTTGCTGGATGATCTGGGCCACGCTGCTGGCGCGAGATTTGAAAACGCCTTCGCAGCCGGCGCCGTCGGAGCTCTCGCGCTGGCAGATGCTGGCGCCCCGGCTGTCCATGCTCGCGATGTTGTCACTCCCGGTGATGGGATATTGGGCCTGGTTTGAGGGCACGGCACCGCCTCACATCCGCCAGTTCCGGTTGCTGGTTACATTGGCTGCCATGCTGGTCCTCGGCCTGTTCGTCTTCTCGAGGCAATTTCTGATGGACCGGGAGCTGGTGCGGCTGCTCGAAGAATCCCGCTCCAGCCTGGAAAATATGAAGCGCCTGCAAACCGAGCTGGTGCAACGCGAGAAGCTGGCATCCCTGGCGCAACTGGTATCGGGAGCGGCGCACGAGATCAATAACCCGCTGGCGGCGATCCTGGGATACTCCGAGCTGCTGGCGGCGCAGGCGGATTTGGAATCGAACCAGGCCAACATGGCCCGCAAGATCGGCCAGCAGGCGCGACGAACGCGGGAACTGGTTTCCAGCCTGCTCAGCTTTGCGCAGCAATCGCCGGGCGAGAAAACGCTGCTGGATATGGGATCGATCGTGCAGCGGGCGTTGCAAATGAAAATGCTGCGCACGGAAAACAAGAACATCAATTTGGAGAACCGGATTGAGCCCGACCTGCCGCCAATATGGGGCAACGTTAACCAGCTTTTTCAGTGCTGTGTGGAAATCATCGGGAATGCGATTGACGCTCTCGATGACGTGGGAGGAGGGACATTTTCTGTGAGCGTCATTCAGGAAGGCGATGAACTGGTAATGGAGTTTTCGGACTCCGGGCCGGGCATCCGCGATCCTCGCCGTATTTTCGATCCTTTCTATACGACCAAAGCAGTGGGCAAGGGCATGGGGCTCGGATTGAGCGTGACCTACGGAGTTGTCCAGGACCACCAGGGACAGATCAGCTGTGAGAACCGGGCGGAGGGGGGCGCAGTTTTCGAATTGCGTTTTCCTGTGGCCAAGCAGTCCGTTCCCAAGCTCGCCGAAACCGCCACAGTGTAAATGTGGGCGCGAGCGCCCCGCTCGTGCGAAAGCCATCACCGGCCATTTGAAGCCACCACCGGCCACGTGGGGACAGCCGCCTACGACTCTCCTGGGCGGAGCGAAGCTCCGCTGAGTTTCGCACTCCGCAATTTTTGCACTCCACACTCTGTCGAGCTTTGCTCGACCAGGACAGCCGAGAGCGGCTGTCCCCACGTAGCCGGTGCCAGCCCCAGCGTCGCTTCTTGTAACATGACATCTGATGCAGTCTTCCCTTGCACACACGAGCGCGCGCGTCCTCGAATTCGAATCGCTACGCGATCTGGTTGGCGGCTATGCCCCTTCGCCGCTTGGGCAGGGGAGGATTGCGGGACTTTCTCCATCCCTTGATCGCTCGTGGATTGAAAATCAGCATCGGCTGACAACAGAAATTCGGGAGTTTCGCCGCGTCGGCGGACGCTTCGAATTCTCCGGACTGATTGACATTTCGACGACAGTTGAAAAGGCGCGAATTCATGGCGCGGTCCTTGAAACCACGGACATCCGCGACGTAGTGCTGGTGGTGGACCGCGCCGCCGAATGGCGCGGGATCGCCCTGAGCCCGCCGGCGGCGATGAAGGTCGAGTGGACTGCCGTGGCCCAACTTTCGTCGGGCATCACCGACTTCACGGATTTTCTGAAGGCATTTCGCAACAAAATCCAGCCTGACGGCACTCTCGAAGATCGCGCCTCACCGGAACTGGCCCGGATACGGCGAGAGATGGAGCGGCAGAAGAGAACGATCCAGGAGTCACTTCGTGGCTATCTCCGCCGGCTGGCCGAAGGCGGCGCGGTGCAGGATGAACTGATCACGATCCGGGGCGAACGCTTTGTAATCCCGATCAAGATTGAGCAGAAGCGCCGGGTTCAGGGCGTGGTTCACGGAGCGAGTTCGAGCGGGCAGACCGTGTTTGTAGAGCCGCTCGAGACGATCGAACAGAACAACGAACTGGTGCGGCTGCTGGATGAAGAGTTGGCCGAGATACATCGCATCCTGGTCGAGATGACGCGGCGTATCGGCGAGAACTCGGAGCTGATCCTGCAAGCGGTCGCCGTGCTGGCGGAACTTGAGCTGCAATTCGCCAAGGCGCGTTTCGCCGAAGAGTACAACTGCGTTCCTGCGGCGATCGTTGAAAATCAGCAAGAACCACGTGGGGACAGCCGCCCTCGGCTGTCCGGGCCGAGCACCGCTCGGCTGGTTTTGATCAACGCCCGCCACCCGTTACTCGAACGCAACCTGAAATCCAAGGGTGGGCAGGTTGTTCCGATCACGATCGAACTCGAAGGTGAAAATCTTGAACTGGTCATCACCGGGCCAAACACCGGCGGAAAAACTGTTGCGTTGAAAACCGTGGGCTTGCTGGCCTTGATGGGACAGTCTGGCATTCCAGTTCCTGCGGACCGCGCCGAGTTGCCCGTTTTTGATTCGGTGCTAGCCGACATTGGCGACTATCAATCCATCGAGCAAAATCTTTCGACGTTCTCAGCCCACGTGACCAACATTGACTTCATTTCCCGAACGGCCACTGCGCATTCGCTAGTGCTGCTGGACGAATTGGGTTCTGCCACCGATCCGGAAGAGGGAGCGGCGCTGGCGGTAGCCATCGCCGAACACTTTCGGCGGATTGGATGTATCACGGTGATCTCCACCCATCACACGTCGCTAAAGGTTTTTGGCGCAAATACACCCGGAGTTGTGAATTCGTCAGTTGGATTCGATGAAGCCACTCTGCAGCCGACGTATGAGTTGAGGATCGGTGTGCCGGGAGCGTCGGCGGGCATCAACATCGCGCAGCGGCTGGGGCTGAACTCGACCATCATTGAGGCGGCGCGATCGAAGCTGGGCACGCAGGCGCGGGATGTTGGCCAATTTCTCGACAGCCTGCACGCGGACTTGCGCGAAGCTGCGGCTGAACGTTTGCGGCTCAAAGCCCGCGAGCAGGAGTTGGAGCGCGAGAAGGCGAGCCTTGCCGCCGAAGGACGCAAAGAGCAGCAGGCGAAAATCAAAGAGATGGAGAGGAAGCTCGAGACCCTGCTGCGGGATTTCGAGTACCAGGCGCGGGAGATGGTGAATGCCGTCCAGGACCGGGCGTCATCGCAAAAGCTCTCCAAAGACGCCGAGCGGCGCATCGCCAAGTTGCGCCGGGAATTTCGCGAGCAGTTTGATTCCAGCGTGGTCGCGCATGCGACCGGGGCCGACCAGGGCGATCCCGATGCGCAGCCGCGGGTGGTAAAGCATGTTTCTGAGGGCGATACGGTCAAGCTAAAGTCTGTGGGCCGTGCGGCGGTGGTCAGCCGGCGCGTCGATGAGAACCATTTTGAAGTCGAAATTGGCTCCATGAAGATGAAGATCGCGCGCGACGACATAGCGGAGGTGATTTCACGGGCGGCCGACTCGCCGGTCAAGGCGGCGCGGGCGCGAGGCATTTCGGTTTCGCTGGAGAAAGAGAATGAGAGTGTGGCGTCAGAGATCAACGTGATCGGACGTACCGTGGACGACGCTACCCGGGAAGTAGAGAAATTCGTGGACCGGGCGTTCCTTGCCGGCCTGTCGCGGGTGCGCGTGGTGCATGGCAGCGGGATGGGCATCTTGCGGAAAGCGTTGCGCCAATATTTGCAGAAGCATCCGCATGTGGAGTCGGTGACGGAGCCTCCGCAGAATGAGGGTGGCGGCGGGGCGACGGTGGTGGAGTTGCGGGTTTAGATTTGAGGTAGCTATTGGGGTGCTTCGACTGCGGAAAGCGGCCGCAAACGACCGCGCTTCCTCCGCTCAGGATGACAGGGGTTAAGGAGAAGTGATAACTACGGCGCGGAGAGCAAGTCCGAGGTCCGGCGTCAGCCGTCACCGTTGACAATATCCTCTACCGTACGTTATCTTTAAGTCTTTAGCAGTCCTGCGGTTGCCCGCCTGGTACCCTGCGCCTTCGGCGTTGAAGTGGATACTCAGCGGTCTTCTTTGTTTTTTTAAATATTCTGGGAGACTCGTAATGTCAACCTATTTCCCCAAAGCGGGGGAAATTGTGCGCAAGTGGTACGTCGTGGATGCTTCGGGGCAGACGCTCGGCCGTCTGGCTTCACAGGTCGCCCGCATCCTCATGGGTAAAGAGAATCCGCGTTACACAACGTTTCTCGATACGGGAGATCACGTCATCATCATCAACGCCGAGAAGGTGAAGACGACGGGAATGAAATCGGAACAGAAGGTGTACCAGCATTACACCGGATATCCGGGCGGGTTGCGCACGGAAGAATTCCGTAAGCGCTTTGACCGCAAACCGGAACTGATTATCGAAGAGGCGATCAAGCGCATGCTGCCCAAGACGAAACTGGGTGGGCACATGATCAGCAAGCTGCAGGTGTATCGCGGCGAGAAGCATCCACACGAAGCGCAGAAGCCTGAAGTGCGAGTGCTGGAGGCGGTAAAAGCGTAGAACGGTTTCTAGTTTCTGGTTTCTAGTTTCAAAAGCCAGCACGCGAGATTTGGAATTCTTTGAAAGGTCAGATAGCCGGTTCTCTCTCAGCCTGTGTGGCCGGGAGCTAGAAGCCAGGAGCTAGAAGCTAAAACATGGCAGAGTTAGTTCAGTATTACGGTACGGGACGGCGCAAGTCGGCGATTGCGCGCGTCTATTTGCGTCCGGGCAGCGGAGACTTCAAAGTCAACGGACGTCCTTTTGAACAGTATTTCGTGACTGAATCGCAGCGCTCGAGCGCCAAACAGCCTTTGCTTTCGACCGAGACGGCGGCAACGTTCAATGTTCTCGCCCGGGTCAGTGGCGGCGGGGTGAACGGTCAGGCGGATGCGGTGAAGCTGGGTATTGCCCGCGCCCTCATGCTGTTCAACATCGAGCTCCGCAAGAAGCTCAAGGCGGAAGGCTTGGTCAGTCGCGATTCGCGTTCTAAGGAACGCAAGAAGTACGGGCAGAAGGGCGCCCGCAAGCGTTTCCAGTACAGCAAGCGGTAAAGATGTGTCCGAGCAGATCGAGATTCCTCGCTCCGCTCGGAATGACAAGGTTAGCCAGGAGCTAGAAGCTAATGGCTAGCAGCTGTTTTTTAGGTGTTCAATTCTTCCTGTGCCTCGCGGCGCGGGGCGGGAATGGCAATCGGGAGCAGCCGCAAGGCATGCGAACGATGCAGACCAAATGAGGAGGTTGATTGGCTAACATCACCATGAAGGAGCTGCTCGAAGCGGGTGTTCACTTCGGGCATCAGACGAAGCGCTGGAATCCCAAGATGAAGGAATACATCTTCGGAGAGCGCAACGGGATTTACATCATCGACCTGCAGAAGACGCTGAAGATGTTCAAGGAAGCGTCGAAATTCGTGGCCGACCTGGCCGCGGCAGGCAAAATCGTACTTTTTGTGGGCACCAAGCGACAGGCGCAGGACGCCATCGCGGAAGAGGCCACGAAGTGCGGCGGCTTCTACGTGAACCAACGCTGGCTGGGCGGACTGCTCACCAACTGGGTGACTGTGCAGAAGTCGGTCAAGAGACTCAAGGAACTCGACGAGATGGCCACGGATGGCCGCTACGAGTTGCTGCCCAAGAAGGAAGTCATCAAGCTGGAGCGCGAGCGCAAGCACCTCCAAGCCAATCTGGCGGGTATCAAGAATATGAGCCGGTTGCCGGACGCGATCTTTGTGATTGACTCGAACAAAGAGCAGATCGCGGTGCGAGAAGCCCGCAAACTGGGCATCCCTGTGGTTGCGGTTGTCGATACGAACTGCGATCCCAGCGAAGTGGATTACGTGATTCCGGGCAACGACGACGCGTTGCGCGCGATCCGCCTGTTTGCTTCGAAGATTTCCGATTCGGTTGCTGAGGGCGCGCAGTTGATGACGGACAAGCAGGCCGCCGATCTGGCCGCAGCCGTCTATGCCGAGCCCGAGGCGGTCCCAGCGGCAGAGGCTGCGGAAGAGCTTCAGGCCGCGGGCGCTACTGAAGCCGGCGCGGAAGACATCAGCATGGAGGATGTTCTGGGCAAGGGCGTGCGCAAACAACCCGCGGCCGCCGCGGAAGCCGTGGACGAAGACGTTCCGCAGGTTGAAACGCAAACGTATTAAACCTGTTGTCGGTCTTCATCGTTGGCCGTTGGCCAAAATCTTGGCCCCTGAGGGAAATCAGACCCGCGCGGGTCGTCCGGCGCGGGTCAAAGTTTGTAAGGACGGTTTCGAGTTTTTGGTTTCCAGTTTCTAGAAACCGGAAACCAGAAACTGGAAACTAGAACTTATTATGAGTACAACTACCGTGAATATTTCTGCTAATCAAGTGAAAGAGCTCCGGGAAAAGACCGGAGCGCCGATGATGGACTGCAAGCATGCTCTCACCGAGGCCAAGGGAGATCTGGAGCAGGCGGTTGTCCTGCTGCGCAAGAAGGGCATTTCCGTGGCCGGCAAGAAGGCGAGCCGCGTAACCAAGGAAGGCGCAGTGGCCAGCTACATTCACGCCGGAGGCAAGATTGGCGTTCTCGTAGAAGTGAATTGCGAAAGCGACTTCGTGGCCCGAACTGATGATTTCAAGGAGCTGGTGCACGACATCGCGATGCACATCGCGGCCAGCGACCCGAAATTTGTGCGCAAGGAAGACGTCTCGCCCGAGGCTTTCGAGCGCGAGAAGGACATTTACCGGGCCCAGGCCGCCGCGACCGGCAAACCGCCACAGGTAGTGGAAAAGATCGTGGAAGGCAAGATGAGCAAGTTTTACGAGGAAGTCTGTCTCATGGAGCAGCCTTTTATCCGCGACCAGACCGTGAGCATCGGCCAGTTAGTTGCCACCAAGATCGGCAAGCTCGGCGAGAACATTGCGGTGCGCCGCTTCGCGCGCTTCAAGGTTGGCGAGGTGGCAGCGACCGTCGCGTTTACGACTTCCAATACGGAAGACGGTGGCGAGGCTGCTGCTCCCGCGAAATAGCGTTGCGCTCACTTTCGTTGTGACTTTGATACGCCGTGTTCGATACAGTGTTTAGGTCGAGGGCAAGATGCCCTCGGGACAGCCGGCGGGACGCCGGCGCTGCAAACTACCCATGTCGACTCCGGTGTTCAAGCGCATTCTGCTTAAACTCTCCGGCGAGGCCCTGGCGGCGAACCAGGGCTTCGGCGTCGATCCTCTCCGCATTCACGAAATTGCCGCTGAACTCGCAGACGTCCATTCTCTCGGCATTCAGATTGCGATCGTAGTCGGAGGCGGGAATTTCTTCCGCGGTGTGGCCCAGCAGGCGCGCGAGATGGATCGGGTCTCGGCGGACCACATGGGTATGCTGGCCACCGTGATCAACGCCCTGGCGCTGCAGGACGCACTGGAGAAGCAGGGCATTCATACCCGGGTGCAGTCGGCTATTGAGATGAACCAAGTCGCCGAGCCTTTCATTCGGCGGCGGGCAATCCGTCACATGGAGAAGGAACGGATCGTGATTTTTGCCGGCGGCACCGGCAACCCATATTTTTCGACCGACACGGCGGCATCCCTGCGCGCCATGGAAATCAAGGCGGACGCGATCCTCAAAGCCACCAAGGTGGATGGCATTTACGATGCCGATCCTATGCTGGTGAAAGACGCCAAAAAGTTTGCAGAGATTAGCTACATGGAAGTGCTGAAACGGGGACTCAAAGTGATGGATTCGACCGCCATTTCCCTGTGCAAAGACAACAACCTGCCTATCATCATTTTTAATCTCAACCATCGTGGGAATATCCGCAAAGTTGTGATCGGCGAAAAGATTGGGTCGCTGGTCAGCGCTTAAAGCTCGTCTCACTTTGTCATCCCGACCGGAGTGCTGCGAAGCAAGCGCAGTGGAGGGACCTTGCGTTTAGCTAGCGCGGGCGCGCTCGAAGACCATCAATCGCATCAATAGCCATCGACGGGACCGTGCCGCGAGTAGCAAAACACAAGGTCCCTCCACTGCGCTTGCTTCGCAGCGCTCCGGTCGGGATGACAAAGTTTTATGGTCTAAAGGTTTATAATTCAGCGTTTTGATTCTGAACAACGACGGAGTTGATCATGGCTGATGCGGGTCCACTTAGAGATATCCGCGTTCAACTTAAGACCCGGATGGACAAAGCGGTGGAAGATTTTCGCAAGGCGATGGCTGCCACGCGCACCGGGCGAGCTTCTGTGCATATGCTCGACGCGGTCATGGTGGACTACTACGGTTCGCAGATGCCGCTGAACCAGATTGCCCAGGTGCACGCGCCCGAGCCGCAGCTGATCACGGTGCAGCCCTTCGATCCTACCGCCCTCGCGGCCATCGAGAAGGGCGTACGCACCGCCGACCTTGGGCTGAACCCTATGAATGACGGCAAGATCATTCGGGTACCAGTGCCGCCTTTGACCGAAGAGCGCCGCAAGGACATGGTCAAACATCTGCACAAGATGCTGGAGGAGCATCGCACCGCGGTGCGCAATATACGCCGCGATGGTAACGACGCCATCAAAAAGGCCACCAAGGACAAGAAGATTGCCGAAGACGACGAGAAGCGCGCGATGGATGAAATCCAGAAATTGACTGATGATGAGATTAAGAAGATGGAAGATATGAGTAAAGCGAAAGAAAAGGAAGTAATGGAGATCTAGTCGTCAGTCGTCAGTCGTCAGAAAATCATTAATGGCGTGGAGGGTGCCCCGTCCAAGCTGTGCTTGGGCGGGTGTTTTTTTGGCGACTGCTCCATGCAACGAGGAGAGGCCCCTGTCTCTCCGATTTTTTTTAGCTCGATCTTCTAACGAGTGTTCTTCATTACTTGGATGGTGACCAAAATCCCCGCCCAGGCAGAGCTTGGACGGGGCACCAGCGCGGCACGAAGCGACGTCTCCAAAAGTAACCTCAAACCCCTCGACATTAGAGGCTTCTCATGCTGAGGCCGCAGCTTTGTCGCTATACACAGTGCAGGAGGTTTCATGAAACGCCTTTTTGCACTCGTTTTATTGCTTTCGCCGATGGTGCTGAGTCTGGTCGGGTGTGGAGGATCGACGACGAAGGCTTCTACGAGTAGTCCGCAAGCCGGAGCGGTTTACGTGACCGGGGAAGACGCTCCCCTCTCTTCCGTGGTAAGCCTGAAGCTCACTATCAATTCGATTACCCTCACCGGAGCCAAGAGTTCGCCAGCACTGGTGTCGACTCCGATCACGGTGGATTTCGCCCGGTTGGTCGGCCTGCGCACCCAGTTGGGTTTCGGCGCCGTGCCGGCCGATACTTACAGCAGTGCAACGTTTGTTCTGGCGAGTCCGGTCATCACTTCGGTTAGCACCGTCACCCCGACCACTTTGAATGGCACATTCACCGCTCCTACCAGCACCGCTCCGCAGACCAAGTCCGTGACCGTAACCTTTCCCACGCCCATAGTGGTGGCCGCGAACGCCCTAGCGGGTCTGCACATGGAATTCGACATCCCGAGATCGCTGGAAGTTGTCGCGGGAGAAGTCACGGGCGTGATCACCCCGGTGATATTCGCGGAAGCGGTCAAGGCGACCGATGCCGAAGGCCAAGTCACAGAACTCACGGGTACCATTGCCGCCGTGAGTACGGCCAATGGTTCGTTTACGATGCAGGGGGCGATTGGACCTCAGATTACCGTGGCCGTCACTGACAGCACTACGTTCAACCAGGGTTTCACTCTGCCCACTCTGCCGGGCACGGGCGCATTTGTCGCGTTGCAGGGCACAGTGCGACGGGACGGCAGCGTCCTGGCCAGCGACGTAGAGGTTATTACCACGGACTCAGCCTTTGTCTCGGGGCGCGTTTTGGCTTTTACGCCGACCACTGGCGCGGCCACCTCCATTACGTTGTTTGTGGATGAAACGGGTGGGGGAACCACGGCTCTGCTGGACACAGTGCAGACCATCAACATTGCCGCCGTGACCGTGTATAACGTTTGCCCCTTCAACAATGGCTGGTTCACCACGACGGGCCTATTCAGCAATTCCTCGTTACTGGTGGGCCAACGAATCTTCGTCGGCGGAACCTTCGCTAGTCCCGTACTTGCACCTGACCTGATCTCTTTACGGCGCCAGGGCGTGTACGGCACGGTGGTGCCGGCCAGTGTGACCGTTACCGACGCCGCTACGAGCGCGGGTACCTTCCAGGTTTCAAACACCAGCCTTTTCGGGTACACGCTCGCCGCACCGTTGAAAGTGAACACTGGCGCGGGAACGCTGTTCTTCCAGGGCAACAGTAGTGCCTCGACCCTCACTGGTCTGGGAACTGCGAGCACCACCGCCTCGGTGGGTGTGGTGGCGCGCGGATTGGTCCTCAAAGACTCAGTCAGCGGGAATGCGGTCTTGTGGGCACATCGGGTCCGGGCAGTCGAAGTTCTGCAATAAGTAAGTGACGGTGTGGTTGTTCCCGCGGGCGGCCCTCGGCCGCCCGTTTCTTTTTTTGGCCTTATAATCTAGCAACCATGAAGAAAGTTGTGCATGCCGCCTGTCCGCATGATTGTCCCGATGCGTGCGGAGTTTTGATCACGGTGGAAGACGGGCGCGCTACGCGGATTCAGGGGGACCCGGCGCATCCGGTGACTCGCGGCTTTTTGTGCGCCAAGGTGGCGAAGTATCTGGATCGGGTGTACTCGCCGGATCGCGTGCTCTACCCGATGCGACGGGTGAGACCGAAGGGTCCGGGCGCGGGCGAGTCGCCCGCGGCCACACAGGCCTTCGAGCGAATCACTTGGGACGAAGCCCTCGACGAAATTGCGGCTCGGTTCCGGCAGGTCGTTTCGGATTTCGGCAGTGAAGCCATCCTGCCGTACTCGTATGGGGGCACGCTGGGTGCGCTCAATGGCGGATCCATGGACCGGCGATTCTTTCATCGCCTGGGGGCTTCGCAGTTGGCCCGCAACATTTGCTCGGCGGCGGGTGAGGCGGGGTTGAAGTCCGTTATCGGCGTCAAGATGGGCACCGATCCGGAGCAGTTCACGCATTCGCGGTACATCATCGCCTGGGGCGCAAATATCCATGGCAACAACGTTCATTTGTGGCCTTTCATTTCGGAAGCGCGTCGCAAAGGGGCCAAGCTGGTTGTGATCGATCCTTACCGAACGCGAACCGCTGCCTGCGCGGACTGGTACTTGCCTATCAATCCTGGGACCGACGCGGCCCTGGCGTTGGGCATGATGCATGTCATCATCAGCGAGGCACTGCACGACGCTGACTACCTTGCCAGCTACACCGTGGGATTCGATCAGCTACGGGAGAAAATCCAGGAATATACGCCGGAACGAGTCGAAAAGTGGACTGGCATTGCGGCCTCCGACGTGGTCAGGCTGGCCCGTGAGTATGCCACCACGCATCCGGCGGTGATCCGGCTGAATTACGGCGTGCAGCGCTCGGAGGGTGGGGGTATGGCGACTCGCGCCGTGACCATGTTGCCGTGCGTCATCGGTTCGTGGAAGGAAGTTGGTGGCGGACTGCAGCTTTCCACCAGCGGTGCGTTTGGGCTGAATAAGTCCGCCCTGGAACGGACCGACCTCATGGAAACCGCGCTTGGGCGGCCTGCGCGCACCGTGAACATGGTGGAGCTGGGCACGGCGCTGAATACGCTAGAAGGTCCGCCGATCAAGGCGCTATTCGTTTACAACTCGAATCCGGCGGCGGTTTGTCCTAATCACAATCTTGTTATTGAAGGTTTGAAGCGGCCGGATTTGTTCACCGTAGTGCACGAGCAGTTCTTTACGGACACCGTCGACTATGCCGACATTGTTCTTCCGGCGACCACTTTCTTTGAACACAAAGACCTGCAGAGCGCCTACGGGCACTATTACCTGCAGATGTCGGACGCAGCGATCGATCCCTTGGGCGAGTGCCGGTCGAACGTCGACGTCTTTCGAGGCTTGGCTGTGCGTATGGGCTTTGACGAGGAATGTTTTCGTGACTCGGTAGACCAGATGGTTGATGCGGCGTTGCAGTCGAAGAATCCCCGATTGCGGGGGATTGACCGGGAGCGATTACAGCGGGAAGGGCATGTCAGGCTTAATTTTGAAGAACAGTTGTCAGATTCCAGTTCTCAGTTCTCAGAGTTTTTGCCGTTTGCGACTGGCAAGTTCGGTACAACGAGTGGCAAGGCTGAGCTGTACAGCGAAGATCTCAAAGCGCAGGGACTGGATCCGGTTGTGGCGTTCACTCCGCCGAAGGAATCGCGTCACAGTCCGCAAGCGCGGGAGTTTCCGCTGGAGCTGCTGGCCCGCAAGGCGGACAACTTTCTAAACACCACGTTCTGCAATGTGCCGGTAGTTCAGGAGATGGAAGAGGCCGGCCTTTTGGAACTGAGTGCAACCGATGCCAAGGCGCGTAGTATTGTCGATGGTGACATGGTGCGCGTCTTCAACCGCCGCGGAGATGTCCTGTTGCGAGCGCGTGTGGACGGCGCGGTGCAGGCGGGCGTGGTCTCGGCCACGCTCCACTGGGCCAAGTTAAGCGAGGGGAACCGAAACATAAATGTCCTTACTTCGGAAAAACTTACGGACCTAGGCAACTCCGCCACGTTTTATTCCGTCTTGGTTGAAGTAGAGCTTTTTAAGCCCTCTCCGAGGTATGCGGAGGGTTTGGACGGTCTCCACAGCTCTACCGTATAATTGCCACTTTCCTACTCCAAGGTTCCGAGGTCGTAACGATTCTTCGTTTTCATCAGGATAGCCCTGTAGTGACGAGGAGTTGGTCGGGCCGTCCACGGCCTGCTCCAGCTGGTGCATCGCCTTCATCTCCTTCAATCATAAAGATTTGTAAAGCACGTTGGCCTATCTTGTGCCTGATCCTTCTTGTTCTGTGCTCAGCCGGGTGGGGACAGCAGGAAATCATCACTGAGATCGTTATTCACGGAAACCGGAGAATTCCGGCGGAGACCGTCCGAGGACGCATTTTTACCCGGGCCGGCGATGTGTACGACGAGGCCTCCCTAGACCGCGATTTCAACTCCTTGTGGAACACAGGGTATTTCGAGGACATCCGCTTCGAACGCGAGCAGACCCCCAAAGGCTGGCGGATCCACGTTTACGTCAAAGAGCGTCCTACCATCAGCGAAATTGAGTACCTTGGACTGAGCTCCGTCTCGAAAAGCGACGTGCTTGATCGTTTCAAGGAGCGCAAGGTTGGAATCTCTCCCGAGAGCCAATACGATCCCACCAAGGTTAAAAAGGCTGAGGTCACGATCCGCGAGTTGTTGTCGGAGCATGGCCGGCAGTTTGCCACCGTCCGCACCGAGATTCGGCCCATCCCGCCCGCCAAGGTAAGCGTCACGTTTGTGGTGAAGGAAGGCCCCAAGGTCACCGTCGGCAAGATCACATTCATCGGCAACAAGCACGTCAGTTCGCGCATTCTTCGCGGCGCCATGAAGAACCTGAAGCCGATCGGTATCCCGCATTCTATTTTTCTCGAAAACATCTTTGCCAAGACCTACGACGCCACCAAGCTGGATGAGGACACGGAACGGGTGCGAGCGGAATTCCAGAACCGCGGCTACTTCAAAGTCGTAGTGCAGGACGCTAAGGCGGAGATCCATGACACCGGGCGTCCGGGCTTTCACGTGCCGTTGTTGATGAAAGGACCGGGCAAGGCGGTGGACATTACGATTCCAATCGATGAAGGAGAGCAGTACCGGCTGGGTGAAATCACGTTTAATGGGAACAAGGAAGTCACCAACGTAAAAGCTTTGCGCTCACTGTTTCCTATGAAGGACGGCGATATTTTCTCGCGGGAAAAGGTGGCCAAGGGCCTGGACAACTTACGTAACGCCTACCGCGAGCTCGGACATATCAACTTCACTTCCATCCCCAACACGACTTTCGACGAAGACAAGAAGCTGGTGAATCTCTCTATCGATCTGGACGAAGGCAAGAAGTTTTATGTCCGGCGCATCGAGTTTGCTGGGAATACCACGACCCGAGACAAAGTCATCCGCCGCGAGGTGGCGCTCGAAGAGGGACAGGTTTACGACGAGCGGCTGTGGAAGCTGAGCCTGCTGCGGCTGAATCAGCTGGGGTATTTCGATCCCCTGAAACCGGATGACCCGAACGTCACGGAAACTCATTTGGACGAAAAGAACGGCACAGTGGATCTCACACTGAAGGTCCACGAGAAAGGCAAGAACCAGATCGGACTGAACGGTGGCGTGAGCGGGCTGGCCGGGGCGTTCATCGGGATCAACTACAGCACCAACAACTTCCTCGGACAGGGTGAGACACTGGCGGTCCAGACCAGTATCGGTAACAGCCAGCGCATTCTCTCGTTCAGTTTTACGCAGCCGTATCTTTTTGATCGACCGATCCAGGGCGGCTTTTCGATTTTTGCCCAGAAATACAACTACAACCAGGCGCGGCAGGAAGCGATTCTGACCGGGCAGCAGGTGAACATCCCGAACGCATTTCTGAACAATCTGCAGAACTACACCCAGTCCAGCGCGGGCTTCACCGGTTCACTCAGCTACCAACTTCACCATTCGTTCAAGCGCATAGGAATTACATATTCCTTCGACCGGTCGTCCATTGTCGCGGTCAGCGATGCCTCGAAGATATTGTTCACCGACCTGGCGTTTCGCGGAATCAGTGGCCCCAACTCGCTGGAAGGCATCATCACCAGCAAAGTTCTTCCCAGCTTTTCCTTCAGCACCATTGACAGTCCGATATCACCTAAGAAGGGGACCAGCGTATTTTTTGGCGGAGAAATTGCGGGACTGGGCGGGACAGTGCGGTCGGTGCGCCCGATTGTTCAGTACAAGCACTTCAAGCCGGTGCAGAAGGGGCGCAATACCATCGGATTCAACGTGCAGGGTTCTTTCCTGTCGGGTTATGGCGGGGTGGTGGCGCCGCCGTTTGAGCGCTTCTATCTCGGCGGCGAAAACGATATACGCGGTTTTGATATTCGCTCTGTGTCGCCGGTTGCGTTTTTGCCCAGCAAGACCAGCATCATTCTCCGTAATCCGGACGGCACCATTGTTCCCAAAGACCCAGCCAACCCCCTTCGCGGCGGCCTCACCGTTCCAGTGCCGGTCGAGCAGATCGTGTTTCCGGGCGGCGATGCCAGCCTGGTGACGAACCTGGAATACCGAATCACGATTGCCGGCCCGGTTGCGCTCGCGCCATTTGTGGACGTCGGTATGAATCCCATAATCAGAGGATCGCAACTGCGTATCAATCCCGGGCAACTTGCCGACATCAATACCACGGTGTTTGGATGTCCCGCCCTTGATATCGCGCTGAACTGTACGGGTGGGCACCTGCAGAACCCACAGTTCTCGCAGAACCTGCAGATCGTGAGCAATTCCAACTGGGTGCCGAGGATGTCAACAGGGCTGGAGGTGCAGGTGTTTCTGCCCATCGTCAACGCGCCGTTCCGGGTCTACTGGGCCTACAACCCGCTGCGCCTGGACAACATTACTCGCGGCCCGGTTCCAATCACCCGCGACATGTTCCCGCCCGGCGCAGCCGGAGACTTCACGTTCGAGCAGGCCGCGCGAAGCCTCACGCCCGAGTATCAACTACGCGAGCCGCGCAAAACGTTCCGGTTCAGCGTGGCGACGACGTTCTAAGTGCAGTCGTCAGTCGTCTGTCTTCAGTCGTCAGCCAGACTTGCGATTGAGTGGCCGACGACTGATGACCGACGACTGAAGACCGTTTGACCTTAGGCTTGAGCGTACCTATAATGCAGATATCCACGCCCTGAGATGAGCAGCCAAACGGGGTGGTCACCACGCCGCTTCAGGTCCGGCGTGAGGAGCTGGGAACTCCGGCCCAGCCTCTTCCGTTGACAGCAAACGGTCGGGTTCGTGCTGAGACGCGGCCAGCATTGGCTTGTACGAAAAAATCTAAGCGATTTCCCGGGATAAATTCCAAGGAGTTCAAAATCAACTACATGACAAGCAAGTTTGCGCGATTACTTATGTCCACCGTCTTCGCTGCGTCGGTTGCGGCCATGGCCCAGTCTGCTGGACTGCCTGCCGCCCCCAGTGCCGCAGCAGCCAATGCCGACGCACCCCCCGCTGCCGTCAGCGCCACGGGGACAAGGACCGGAACGGTCAATGTCGAGCAGGCAATTTTCGCCACCAACGAAGGCCAGCGTGATTTTGAAGCTTTGAGCAAGAAGCTCGAACCGAAGCAGACGGAACTCAAAGGTCAGAATGACGAAGTCGAGAGCCTGAAGAAACAGCTCAATACCCAGGGCGAGAAGCTGAACGATGAGAGCCGGGCGACGCTGGTAAAGCAGATTGAGCAAAAGCAGAAGTCACTGGAGCGGTCAGTCCAGGACGCGCGCGACGATGCCCAGAACCAACAGAACGAGATCGCGCAGCGCATTCTGCAGAAGCTGGGGCCCATGCTGGTAAAGTACGCCGCGGAAAACGGTTTCGGCGTGATCATCGACACCTCGCAGCCCTGGCCGAACGGACCGGTGCTTTGGTCCGGCCCTGCCGTGGACATCACCCGGCCTATCGTTGAACTGTACAACGCACAGTCCGGAGTGCCCGCGCCCGTAAGACCTGCCGGAGCGAGGCCTGCTGCGTCAGCACCCCGGCCGGGGACCACAGCGCCCAAGCCGGCGACGACTGCCCCAAAGGCGCCAGCCACTCAACCAAAATAGTTTTACGACACCTGGTGTCGTGAAGAAGTTCCCACAGGCCGCGTGCAGAACGCGGCCTTTTTTCTTGCCTTCTTCTTTCTCTAATGCACCTGAGAACGGGTTCTTCGGTGTCCTTACACGTAGCGCTTCAACATCATCGTGGAGGACACCATGTTTGCCGATTTCTCGCCGGATTCCGACTGGTCCAATCACTCTCACCGGGGATGGACAACCCTGATATCGTTTGCACTGCAGGGAGTCGCCGTCGGCAGCTTGCTTCTGCTGCCTTTGCTTTACAACGAGGGACTTCCGAGGCTGGCATTGCTCGCGCCGTTGCTCGCGCCTGCCCCGCCGCCGGCAGCTCCGCCAACCCCACGTCCTAATTCACCCGCCACTCCGCAAAGCAACATGATAGGAGACAGGCTGTTGAGTCCTTCACGCATCCCGCCTGCAATAAACTTGCTCACCGACACCGAGGCGCCACCTCCTGTGATCGATCCCGGCGCACTGGGCGTGCGTGACGGGACCGGCTATCCAAATTCGCGAGGCACTGTTCTCGATTCCGTATTCGGCTCCGATCATGTGCTGCCTCCGCCTCCTCCGCCTGCCGTCCATCACCCTGCGGTCTCGCGGATGATGGAAGGGAATCTGATCCATCGGGTCCAGCCAGACTATCCGCCGTTGGCAAGGCAGGTCCGCGTCCAGGGACTGGTGGTGCTGCGAGCGATGATCAGCCGTGACGGTGCCATCGAAGATCTGCAGGTATTGAGCGGCCATCCCATGCTGGTGAAGGCCGCAGTCGAGGCGGTGCGGCAATGGCGATACCGCCCCTACGAACTCAACGGCGAGCCGGTTGAGGTGGAGACCGAAGTAAAAGTGAACTTCGTCTTGTCGGGCGGTTAACTTCCACGAATTCGGGAGTAGCACAGGCGTAACCTCTCGACTCCGGCTGCGCCCGCTATAATCGGCCCAGTGGCTACCGCTGAAATTTTGAAACGGACCGCAACCCGTCCTACTTGGGCGCAGGTGTCGCTGGAGAACCTACGCTACAACTTCGGCGTGGTGCAGCGGCACATCGGAACGGGTGTTACCGTCTGCGCCGTAGTGAAGGCTGACGCGTACGGTCATGGCGCCACGGAGTGTGCACACGCGCTGGAGGAAGAAGGAGCGCGCTGGCTGGGCGTGACCTCACTCGACGAAGCGATTCCCCTGCGCGAAGCTGGCATCCGCACGCGCATCCTGCTGATGACCGGGTTCTGGCGGGGCGAGGAAGAAGAAATTATCCGCCTGCAGCTGACGCCGACGGTATGGGAACCGGGGCAGGTCGAGTTGCTGGAGAAAGCTGCTGCAGGCCTGGGATTGCCAAGACTTGCTGTCCATCTGAAAGTGGACACTGGCATGGGACGGCTGGGAGTCGATCCGGAGGACCTGTACCAGGTTGCTGGCGCCTTGAAGTCATCGCCGCATCTGCTGCTGGAAGGGCTCTCCACTCACCTGGCATCTTCTGAGGTGCTGGATGCGCCATCCGTCAACGAGCAGTTGCAGAAGTTCGAGCAGGTACGGAATCTGCTCCGCAACGAAGGATTCGATCCGCCGCTGGTCCACGTGGCCAACACCGGTGCCGTCATTTCAAAGCGAGAATCGTGGAACACGATGGTGCGGCCGGGAATTGCCCTCTACGGCTATCACTTGCCTTTTGAGCGGGCGGGAAGAGAAGTCAGCGGCAGCAAGCTGCGGCTCGGAGTAAAGCCGGTGCTGACCTGGAAGACGCGAATCCTCTCGCTGCGCGATGTGCGCGCCAACCAGGCCCTGGGATACGGCGGCACTTATGTCACCAAGGCCCCGGCGCGAATTGCGGTGCTTCCGGTTGGATACGCCGACGGATTGAATCGCGCGTTGTCATCTCGCGGACGGGTGATTGTGCGGGAACATTACGCTCCCATCGTCGGTCGTATCTCGATGGATTTGACATTAGCGGATGTGACTGGCTTACCGGGAGTTTCAGTCGGCGATGAAGTGGTCCTGCTCGGCGCCCTGGACGGCTTGAATGTGGACGCCCGCGAGCATGCCGAGCTAGCGAACACTAATGTGTACGAAATTCTTTGCGCGATCTCGAAGCGCGTGCCGCGGAAGTATAGCTAGTCTCTCGTCGTGGCCGTTGGTCGTCGGCCAAAACCTCTTGGATTACCAGAGCCTGTGTGGACTTCCGATTACAGCCCTCATCGTCGGGATGAATGCTGATTATTGCACTCCACTGCAGACCCACAGACCCATTTGCTCCCCTTTGCTATGCTTGTCTATCAATGCCTTCCCGCTATCAGCAGTGGATGTATGACTGGGAGACCCGGCTAACGTCGGTGGACAACAACCGCGTAGTACGTCCTCTGGAGTGGGGCGTGGAGTGGGCGCGGGATTGGCCTTGCCGAAACGGCTTCGCTCCTGGATATATCCCTGGGTTGGCTGATTCCGAGAAGTTCCTGCGCGAGTACAATCGAAGAATTGTCGCGTCGAGCGACGAATTTTATTCCTACAAAACGCCTTCGGATTTCCGCCTCGAGCGCCGGGAAATAAAGGTCTTCAGCACACGGGCAGTGCCGGATCAAAGATTGGAAGAGAAGGTCCGGGATACTCAGGCTGATTTTTTGCGCTTTACGTCACCGGTACACACACAGTACCCGGAAAACAATCTGGTGAATGCCCGCTGGTTTCCGGCTCGCGGACGGCGCGCCGTAGTGCTGCTGCCGCATTGGAATTCGGATGCCATCTCTTACACCGGGCTATGCCGCGCGATGAACCTGATGGGCATTGCAGTGCTGCGCTTGAGCATGCCGTATCACGATATTCGCATGCCGGCGGATACGCGACGGGCCGACTATGCCGTCTCCGCCAACATTGGGCGCACTCTCGATGCCTGTCGCCAGGCGGTGGTTGATGTTCGTTGCTGTCTGGATTGGCTGGAGCAGCAGGGATACAGCCGCCTCGGTATCCTGGGCACGAGCCTGGGTTCGTGTTACTCGTTTCTTGCGGCGGCGCACGATCCGCGTATTCGTGTCGCGGCCTTCAACCATGCGTCAACGAACGTCGCGGACGTGGTCTGGCATGGACAATCCACCCGCCACATCCGCGAGGGTCTTGAAACACAAATTGATCTCGACCGACTACGGGCACTGTGGAGCGGCATCAGTCCCATTTCCTACTTCGAGCAGTTTGCCCGCTGGCCCAAGAAATCGCTGATCATTTACGCGAAGTACGATATGACATTTTTGCCCGAGCTTTCGCGGGACGCCGTGGCCGAGTTTGAACGCTACGGGTTGGACCACAAAGTCGTGGTGCTGCCTTGCGGCCACTACACCACCGGCGAGACGCCCTACAAGTACATGGATGGGTGGCAGCTGGTTTCGTTTTTGCGGACGGCTTTTGAGAGTGTGTAGCAGCTTTTAGCTCCTAACCATTAGCCTTTAGCTTGGATCCCGAGTCTTCACGTCCCGACATGGAGTTCGTTTTTTCTTTGGCTAACAGCTAAGAGCTAAAGGCTAAGAGCTACGTTAGAATGGCTCGAGTATCTTGAAAAGAGTCCATCCATGAAAACTGACCGCATGTCACTCCCGCTCCACGAAGCCGATCCTCAGATTGCCGCAGCCATTGATAACGAAGTCCGCCGCCAGCATGAAGGGCTGGAGCTCATCGCTTCCGAAAACTTTGTCAGCGAAGCTGTGCTGGAGGCTATGGGTTCGGTCTTCACCAATAAGTATGCCGAAGGCTATCCTGGCAAACGCTATTACGGCGGCTGCGAGTTTGCTGACGTGGTCGAGGATTTGGCGCGGGAGCGGGCCAAGAAGCTCTTTGGGGCCGATCATGCGAACGTACAGCCCCACGCCGGGTCCCAGGCCAATATGGAAGCATTTGCGGCGGTGTTGCAGCCTGGCGATACCATTCTTGGACTCAATCTGGCGCATGGCGGCCATCTTACACACGGCCATCATCTGAATTTTTCCGGCAAGACTTACCGTATCGTTCCTTATGGAGTGACCAAGGAAAGCGAAACCATCGACTACGATGATCTGGAAAAGCTGGCCGAGAAGGAGCGGCCAAAGCTGATCATCGGCGGAGGCAGCGCGTATCCCCGGATCATCGATTTTGTCCGTATGCGGCAGATTGCCGACAAAGTCGGCGCGCTCTATCTGGTCGATATGGCGCATTTCGCAGGGCTGGTGGCGGGCGGCGTGCATCCTTCCCCAGTGCCGCATGCGCACATTGTGACCACCACAACGCACAAGACTTTGCGCGGGCCGCGGGCCGGAATGATCCTGAGCAAACAGGAGTTTGCGGCTGCCATCGACAAGGTTGTGTTTCCCGGAATGCAGGGCGGGCCGCTGGTTCACATCATCGCGGCGAAGGCAGTCAGTTTCCTGGAGGCGATGCAGCCTGAGTTTAAAGATTACGCGCGGCAGATCGTCGCCAATGCCAAAGTGCTGGCCGTAACCCTTGCCGGCGAAGGCTTCCGCATTATTTCTGGAGGCACCGACACGCACCTCATGCTGGTGGATGTGTTCTCGCAGGGGATATTGGGCAGCGAGGCGGAGAAAGCGTTGGGTGAAGCTGCCATCACCGTCAACAAGAACGCCATTCCGTTCGATGTAAACCCGCCGATGAAGCCGAGCGGCGTCCGTATCGGCACACCGGCGCTGACCACGCGCGGCATGAAGGAAGAAGAGATGAGGCAGGTGGGACGCTGGATCTCCGAAGCTCTACATCATCGGACCGACACCGTTGTGCTTGGCAAGATCCGAAAGCAGGTTTTGGGTCTGGCTGAGGCCTTCCCGCTGTATCCCGAGCGCAGGGCGAAAACCCAGGTGGAAGTAAGGGCCTAATAAATGGAGGACGGGCGTCCCACCCGTCCCGGCGATGGTACCGATTTTAAAGCTATACCTTTCGAATAACATTGGACGGGCGGGACGCCCGTTTTCCATTGAATACCGCCTGCGCCTAGCGGTGGGCCACTCTCTGTGATTAAATCTCCCCGTGAGAGTCGCCATCGACATCCGGCGGATGACTGAATTTGGCGTCGGCACGTACACGCGCAATATCGTCCGGGCCCTGGGCCGGCTGGATCGCGAGAGCAAGTATTTCCTGATCGGGCCGCCGCAGAAAGTGGCGGAGATCGGCACTCTGCCGCCAAACTTTCACACCGTACCCATGCTGGGCAGCGACGCCACGATCAAGAATTATTTTGACTATCGCGCCATCCTCAAACGCCTGAGTTGCGACCTGGTGCACATTCCGCACCTGTTTTGGCTGCCGCGCAACCTGCCCTGCCGATATGTGATGACGGTGCATGATGTGCTCGATCACATGTACCGGGCCCGTGACCAATCAGGATTGAAGCGTTCGCTGCATTTTTATCTGACCCATCGGGCGCTGAAGGGAGCGGCGCGAATTTTCGCCGTCTCTAATTTCACCAAAAGCGAAGTAGAGAAACTGTTCGCGATTCCGGCTGACCGCATAGAAGTTGTCTACAACGCGATTGACGAGCGCTTTCTCCGCGGACATGCCAGCGACGCTGACCGTCAGCTCCTGTCGGAGCGCTACCTGGTCAATCATCCCTTTCTGCTTTACACCGGCCGCATCAGCCCGCACAAGAACGTTGTGCGGATTATCGAGGCTTTCTCCGCACTGAAAGCGGAGCTGGAGAAGGAAGAGTTGTTTCCTGGCTTGAAGCTCATCATCATCGGCGACGAGCTATCGAAGCACCCCGACCTGCGCCGCACGGTAATTCGCAGCCGGATGCAGACAGATGTGCGCTTCATGGGATTCGTACCCATCGAAGTGCTGCGCATCTTTTACGATGCGGCAAAAATATTCGTTTTCCCCTCGTTGTATGAGGGCTTTGGACTGCCGCCGCTGGAAGCCATGGCTCATGGCACGCCCGTGGTGACTTCGAACACGTCGTCGCTGCCCGAGGTGGTAGGCAACGCCGCGGTGCTGGTGAATCCCGAGAACGTTTTTGAGATCATGCGCGCGTTGCATCGCGTGCTGGTGGACCAGTCACTACGCGACAAACTCAAAGCGCGGGGTTACGAGCAGGCAAACCGATTTTCCTGGGACGCCGCCGCGCAGCAAATTCTCCGCGTCTACCACGAAGTGTCGGAGAAGCCGCGTGTCCGGCCGCAGTTTGCGGACGAAACAAGGGCCTCTCAGCATGCGGCGAACTCTTAGGTGCAGCCTTAGGCCTTCTTGAGCAACGGCTGCCCAGGCGAACTGAACTCGAGGCGGTGCAGTTTGGCTGTGATTCGGGTGCGATCGGCATCAGTCGAGGCAGCATTGAGGCGTTTCTTCAGCTTGGTAATCTTTTCACTGCGAGTACGGCGGCGGCGAATTTCGGGCCGGCGGCTGGGTGCGGACATTGAACCTCCTGATTTTGTAGGTCGATAACTAGTTTATATCAATGTCCTCGGCAGTGTCCTGGCTTCGTTCTTTGCGTCCTTTGCGGTTTTCCTTTGCGAACTTTGCGGTTTAAGATTTTGTTTTGGCTAAAGATGAAAATCTTTTAACCGCAAAGGCCGCAAAGGAAAACCGCAAAGAACCGCAAAGCATAACTCCAGCTGAGACCTCCATCGAAAACGACAAAGCCCTTCCTGTGGCCAATCTCTCGACCCCGGAACTATTTTTCAGTCTCTTCAAAGGCAAATTTACCGAGCGCAAAAGGATGAGAAGTTCGCGGCTTGGAGTCTGCCAAGTTCACAGGATAAGTATCGGTCGTGAAGGTGGGGAACCCCCACACTTTTCCAGTCCTCATGTCCACCACGACTCTTCCGTAAACTTGTTGGCTGCCATCCGGAGCACGCAGCATTTTGGTACCAGGTTCGATGTAGAACGGGTAAGGCGAGTCGGATTGGGCGTGCACGGGATCGGGCGCTAGATAGGGCCTGGTGGCGATTGCGATCAGGGCGATCGCGATGACCAGCAGCAGGAAATTTGTGGTCACATCTTTTCTCAATTCTGTGTCCTCGGATTCTATCGGTTTGGTATTGCAGACCCAATATAGTGTGGAGCGGACACTCTTGTCCGCCGCTTTTGAATTTGATTTGTGATTTGGCAAGTAAGTTGGAGGGTGAACCGACAAACAAACAAATTCAAGTCAAAGGCGGCGGACAGGAGTGTCCGCCCCACAGGAGCCAAGGTTCAGTGACGCCAGTCCCAGACGGGCTCTCCCTTTGGGTCTCGCAATACGAAGGTATCGGTTCCTTTCGTTATTTCGCGCACCAGGAAAAGATCGGCGTCGCCTTGTTTCACCTTCGAACCGGTCATGGTGATCTCGTCTCCCTTGGCAAAGCTCATGCCCATGTCGTCGAGGAAAGTCTTTGGGCACAAATAGGCGTCGACTGGAGTTGGCGCCATCCTTCACCTGCAGGTGGGCAATTTCTTTCTCGCTGCCTTTTGGCGGCAGTTTGACCTCGTCCACAGTACCTTTGATCTTGGTCTCGGTTTGGAGGTCGTACTTTGGGCCGGGACTGACTGGCCGGCTTTTTCTGGGCCCTGGCCGGTGCTCCGACGGCGAGTGCGACGAATACCATCAGGAAAGCAATCCGGTAGGAACGGCGCGAACCGCTGTATTCGATTCTGTTGCGCATGACTCTCCCTTCGCAAGCAGGCGCCGCGAGCCAATGATGTGAGGATCTGAAAGAAGTGATCGGCTCGAGGGCCCTTGATGCTTCTATATTTAGGAAGAAGCCAACTGTATTTAGGAAAGCCAAACTTTCGTTGCCTATAGTACTCCATTCCTGGGCGGAAGAATCGGTTCCTGCAGAACGGATTAACTCTTAAGAGTCCGCGCCGGTTTCAGAGAGCCAGGTTCGTCCTACACCGTCGAGGGAAGTGCGCTGCCCGACATCAAGCGCTCGATCCGTCCGGTGCGCAGCCGCGCTTCGCGAGACATTTGAGAGACAACTCTAACTATCGCCGAGCAGTATAATTTACGGATCCATGCCGCTTGTAAAAGGCACTCGACTGGGGCCGTATGAAATTGGGGTCCTGCTGGGCGCAGGTGGGATGGGAGAAGTTTATCGGGCTCGCGACACCCGGTTGGAACGAGTCGTCGCGATTAAAATCCTTCCCCTCCATCGCTCGGACCAGGCAGACGCGCGGCAACGCTTCGAGCGCGAGGCGCGTGCCATTGCGTCGCTCAACCATCCCCATATCTGCCAGCTCTACGACGTAGGCATTCAGGACACAATCAACTACCTGGTCCTGGAGTACCTAGAGGGGGAAACACTGGCTGACCGTCTGAACCGCGGCCCTCTTCCGCTACCCGAATTGTTGCGATGCGCGATTGAAGTCAGTGACGCACTGGATGCGGCGCACCGTGGCGGAATCGTCCACCGCGACCTGAAGCCTGGGAACATCTTCCTGACAGCGCACGGCGAGTGCAAAGTGCTGGACTTCGGATTGGCGAAGCTGCTGCATGCAGCGGAGCCGGAGGCTGCGGTCGCGTCCGAGACGGTGTCACGTCTCTTGACTAAGATCGGCACGGCGGTTGGCACCATGGCTTACATGTCCCCCGAGCAGGCGCGCGGCGAGGGGCTAGATCAGCGTACGGACATCTTTTCTTTTGGCGCCGTGCTTTACGAGATGGCGACGGGAAAGCCTGCGTTTCAAGGGAAGACCTCAGCTGTAGTCTTCAAGGCCATTTTGGATGAGGCCCCTCCACCAATGCTGCAGCGGAACCCCATCCTGCCCCAGAGATTGAACGAGGTGGTCAGCAAGGCGCTGGAAAAAGACCGCAACTTGCGTTACCAGTCCGCTGCGGAACTCAGGACTGACTTGCAGCGGTTGAAGCGCGATAGCGAGTCAGGAACCATCGCGCTGCCCGGTCCGCGACCACGGAGTTTTCTGCAGCTGATTGTTGTTGCCGGCCTCGCAATGGTGCTCTTGGGCTTGGCCGCCATCGGACTCTATCGCTATTTCCTGCACGGGGAACGGGCTGGCCCCATGAAGTGGGAGCAGCTGACATTTTTTACCGATTCGGCGGTGTACCCTGCCCTTTCTCCCGATGGGCGCATGCTGGCATTTATTCGAGGCGGGAACTCTTTTTTTGGTGCAGGAGATCTTTACGTCAGGCTGCTTCCTTCCGGTGATGCGGTTCAACTCACCCATGACTCGGTGGCGAAACTCGGTCCCGTGTTCTCTCCCGACGGGTCGCGTATCGCCTACGGAACGGTCACCCCGTGGGATACCTGGGTAGTCCCGGTCCTGGGCGGACAGCCTGACATCTTTCTTAGAAATGCCTCTTCCCTGAGCTGGATCGACGGCGGCAAGCACCTCCTCTTCTCGGAGATCAAGCAGGGGCTGCACATGGGGCTGGTTACCACGGACGAGGCTCGAGGACAGAGCCGTGACGTCTATGTTCCTCCTGGCGATCGGAGCATGGTCCACCACTCCTACCTTTCTCCTGATGGCCGCTGGGTGCTGCTTGTCACCATGAACAATCAGGGAGAATTGACGCCGTGCCAGGTGGTTCCGTTCAACGGGAGCGGAGACGCTCGGGTCGTCGGGCCTCCCGAAGGCGTCTTGCGTTGCCGGTGCCTGGTCGCCCGACGGTAAATGGATCTACGTCAGCTCAAACGAGGGTGGGCACTTCCACATCTGGCGGCAGAGGTTTCCAGAGGGTCCTCCGGAGCAAGTGACTTCTGGGACCACGGAGGAAGAAGGCATCGCGATGAGCTCCGATGGCAAGTCATTGCTCACCTCGGTGGGTGTTACGGACAACACCATCTGGATCCACGATGGCAGCGGAGACCGCCAGCTTTCGTCCGAAGGAGACGCGTTTGGGACTACGTTCTCATGGGACGGACGCAAGCTCTATTACCTGATGCAGAGTGGAGAAAACGGGGCCGATCTTTGGTCCAGAGAATTGGAAACCGGCAAAACTGAGCGGGTAGTATCGGGCTCCGCAATCCAGCCTGGGTCTACCATCGCATGTTACAGCGTCTCGCATGATGGGAAGCAGGTTGCGTTCTCGATGAGGGATCGGCGCGGGATCTCTCATTTGTGGCTTTCTCCCACGGATCATCGCTCATCGCCGAGCGAGGTAATGTCTACTTCAAGCCAGGATTGTCCGACCATTTCTGCCGAGCGGCGACCTGGCGTTCCGCTCCATAGAAAATGGGCAACGTTTTGTATATCGCAGCAAACAAGACGGCACCGAACGCCGGAGGATCATTCCCGACCCGATTCTCGACCAGTACTCAGTCTCTCCCGACGGCCGCTGGATCGTGGCACCAACCAAGGGAGCGGATGACGAACATCAAAATGTTCTCACCGCCTATTCCCTGGAAGGCGGCCCATCTTTCCCGTTGTGCACCTCGTATTCCACGGGTCGGTGGGACACTACCGGGAAGTTCTTCTATCTCAATTTCCCGGCCTCGGGCAACGCAAGTTCCTACATGCTGCCCGTAAACGCAGCTCGCGGAATTCCGAATCTCCCGCCAGGGGGCGTCGCCACAGGAGATGACTTGAAGGGGGACAAACAACTCATCGTAATCCCGCAGCAAGTTGACTCGGCCACGGGGCCCAATCATTACTCCTACACGCGCCATGATACGCGGCGGAATATCTATCGCATTCCACTGCCGAACTAGGTCACTTTCAGATTTGAGTCTGGGGCGAACGGACAAGCGGCAAGTCGATATGAGCGATCTACGTGTAGGCGCACCAAGCAAGCAGGCCGGGTCAATAAATCGGTGAAAATAAAATATTTGTGGCAGCCGGACCTGTAAGCCGAATTCTGTCCGCCGGATTGCTCCGGCAGGACGGTCATTCCTCTGGGCCGAACATTACTGTGCGGCTCAAGCGACCTACCCGGAGGTTGTGGCGCACCGAGCCGGCACGCGCCTCAGGCGAACCCGAGACTCCCTCCCTATTTGGTCTTGCTCCGTGTGGGGTTTGCCCTGCCCGCCGCATTACTGCGACGGCGGTGCGCTCTTACCGCACCTTTTCACCCTTACCCCGGCGTTGCCGCCAGGGCGGTATGTTTTCTGTGGCACTTTCCGTAAACCGGAGTTTGAACCCGGCCTCCCGGACGTTATCCGGCACACTGCTCTGTGGAGTTCGGACTTTCCTCCCTCGCCACTTGACGCGGCGAGAGCGACCGTCCGGTCCAGCTGCCAACAGGTTCATTATAGCGGACTTCGGGCGTCGGACCTCGGACGTCGGCAAAACAGCGCGGCCACGGATTTTCACAGATTCACACGGATTAAACCCTTTTTATTCTTTTTTCTGATCCGTGTGAATTCGTGAAAATCCGCGGCCGATTTTTCTCAGTGTTCAGTTTGGCAGGTTCTTTTCCAGCTTTTGAATCTTCCAGAAGGCGTTGGGCAGGCGTTCTTTGACCGGGGGCAGCGGGGACAGCTTCTGGTGGGGCTCGGTCTGGTACCAGAAGGCTACGCTGGTGTAGTCGTCTTCGCGGTCGTTGGCGTGTCCGTGTTCGATAGTGGCGCGAAGAGACTTCTGAAAATAGATCGGGTCTTCGATATGGAAGCGGTACATGGTGTGGCTGCCGGTCCAGTCCCGATTGCCCTGCTGCGAATAACCGATGAACGGATAGTTGAATTCTTTCTGGAACATCCACGCGTTGTTGAAATAGTCTTCCATGCCGGTTCCGTTGATGGTGGCACGAGCGGTGTCGCCATCAATGAAAAACATGTCGTCGCCTTCGCCCCACCATCCGGTCGAGAGCCCGAAGACGTTCAGGATCGTTCCTACATACTGACCCTTGCCCTTCGCTTCCATGAACACGTAGTTGTTCTTGCCATCCACGTTCTTGCCGCCGGTTTCTGACTCGGGAACGGCGCGGGTCTGTTCGTGCCTCCACTGCGCGTGAAAGCGGCCCTGTCGGCAGCGACTCTCTGCGTATTGGCGTACTCCTGGTAGTCGATGTGGAAATAAAGGTTGGGCACATCCTGCGTTCCGTCATTGCTCAGCGTGATCCGCGCTCCGTTGCCAAATGGCATTGCGAAGTAGCAGTTCATGGCGCGATCCTGCACCGTGATCGGCAAGGAGACCCACGATTGATATTTCTGTCCGCGATGTCCGCCGGGAACATCTTCATACTCGAAGCCGGTGCCAAAGAAGTCGCCGATCGGCACCTCGACGCTGGGATCAGTTTCGCCGTCCCAGTACATGCGCAGCACCAGTTCGCGCAGATGAAACGGACTGGGCGAGTTGATGGTGAACCAGATATGCCGGATGGAGCCCGCGCCTTTGATGTCCGCGAGGGTGGCGGTCGAACCGGCCTTGACTGCGACCCAGTCATGCATTGCCGCCGGAGCGATCGGCGCTCGAAGCTCGCTTTGAAACCGCGTCGCTTAGGTTGGCCAGGCCATCCAGAGGACTGTTCTGCTGTCCGAGGGCGAACGCTGAAAAGCATAGAAGAAAGCTGATAGTCCTGACCATTATCATTGCAATCCTCCTGCAGAAATTGCGGTAGGAACCTTATCACAGCCCGGAATGTTATGTGTCCGTTCGCGAGACGCCGTGTAAGGGCCTGCTCCCGGTCAAACTGCTAGACTTGATGCAGGCCAAGGTTCTTGCTGACGACTGACGACCGACGACTGACGACTGATTCATGACAACCATCGAGGCCATTCGCATCGCGCTGCTCTCTCTCTGGGCGAACAAGCTGCGCTCTGCCCTGACCCTACTCGGCGTGGTGATCGGCGTGGCCGCCGTGATCGCCGTGGTCACGTTCGTGAACGGGATCAATGGCTACGTGGCGGAGAAGATTTTCAACCTGGGCGCCGATGTTTTCATCATCAGCAAAGTCACTCCCGTCGTCACCAATGTTGACCAGCTTCTCGATGGTCTAAAACGAAAAGACCTGACCGTGGAGGACTACCAGGCCGTGCTGGAGGCCTGCAAACATTGCGCCATGATTGGCGCTTCCATCACCAATACCGCGGGTCATGTGCGCTACGAGGAACAAGCGCTGGCCGATACCTGGATCCGCGGATTGACGCCGTCGATGGCTCCGATTCTTGATCTCGATCTCACCGCCGGCCGCATGGTCAACGAGAACGACGAGGAAAACCGTTCGCAGGTGGGCGTGATCGGTACCGACGTGGTGGACACTTTTTTCCCCACGGTGGATCCTTTGGGCAAAGAGATTCGGGTTGAGGGTGAAGTGTACCGGGTGATCGGAGTGGGGAAGAAGCAGGGAACTACGCTGGGGCAGAGCCGGGACAATTATGTGGCGATTCCGATCACTACCTACCTGAAGCAGTTCGGATCGCACACCAGCATTCGCATTTCGGGCAAGGCCGCGGGCGTGGGCACGGAGCTGGATGCGGCGATTGACGAAGCTCGCGCCGTCCTGCGGGCCCGGCGCCATGATCTTCCCGGCAGTCCCGACAGTTTTGCCGCGGAAACCAATGCCAGCTTCCTGAGTATCTGGTCGAATCTGAGTGGAACGTTTTTTATCGCGATGATCGCCATTGCCGGCGATTTCGCTGGTGGTGGGCGGCATCGTGATCATGAACATCATGCTGGTGTCGGTGACCGAGCGCACCCGCGAAATCGGCATACGGAAAGCGATGGGCGCGCGCCGCCAGGACGTGCTGCTGCAATTCCTGATCGAGTCGGGAACCATGGCGCTGGTGGGCGGCCTGCTGGGCGTGCTGTTCGGCATCGTCTTTGCCAAGGGCATCACGGCGATCATCGGCATGCCGTCTGAAATCAAATTGTGGGCGGTGGCGGCGGGCCTGCTGGTTTCCGCCAGCGTGGGCGTGTTCTTTGGCGTGTATCCGGCCCGGCGAGCGGCGATGCTGGATCCGATTGCCGCGTTGAGATTTGAACTGTAGAAAGACGAGTTTCTGAGTTTCCGTGTTTCTAGTTTCAAAGCCAGAGACTAGCACCGGAAACTACGAAACCGGAAACTAGAAACTGAATTCCTATGCTGCGTACCAGCGATTACGGTGAAGTGGTCCAGATGGCGCTGGACACGATCCGCACCAACAAGATGCGGTCGGCGCTGACTGTGCTTGGCATCGTGATTGGTGTCGCCGTCGTGATCGGCATTTCTTCGGTGGTGCGCGGGCTCAATGACAACGTCAGCCAGGTCATCAGCAGCCTGGGATCCAATATTATTTTTGCTTACCACCAGCCGCTGACCTTTGGCCGGCCGACGGAAGAGATACGGACGCGCAAAGAGCTCACCTTCGACGATTTTGAGGCCATACAGCAATTGCCTCACGTCAAGATTGCCACGGTCGGGTTGCGTTATTTTCGTCAGGAATTCGGGACTGGCACTTATGAGGTCAAGTACAACGGGCGCAAGGTCAAGAACGTTGTCCTGGAGGGCGATACCGGCACCTGGAAAGACGTGTTTGATCTGGACATCGCGTCCGGGCGGTGGATGAATGAGACTGATCAGGAACATCATTCTCCCGTCATCGTGCTGGGCTCGGACACTGCCGAAGAACTGTTCCCGAATGAAAACCCGCTGGGCAAAGAAATCACGATTGATGGCCAGTTGTTCACCGTGATTGGCGTCGCCGCGAAGCGCAAGAGCGTGTTTGCCGGCGGCAAGAATCCGGATGACAACATCGTGTATTTCCCGCTGGCCACGTTCCGCAAATTGCATCCGGAGCTGAAGCAATATTGGATCAGCGTCAAAGCCACTTCGCACGACGACATGCCCAAGGCCATTGACGAGATCCGCGAACTGCTGCGCCGGCGCCGCAAAGTCGCGCCGGACAAGCCGGACAACTTCGCCGTATTCACGCAGGACTCGCTTTCCGATGTGTGGAACCAGGTCACGGGCGCTGTTTTCATCTTCATGTTCGCGGTTTCCAGCGTGGGTTTGATCGTGGGCGGCGTGGGCGTGATGAACATCATGCTGGTGTCGGTGACTGAGCGGACGCGTGAGATCGGCGTGCGCAAAGCGATTGGCGCGCGCAAACGGGACATCCTGCTGCAGTTCACGCTCGAGGCCATCACCCTGACCGCATTGGGCGGCGTGCTGGGCGTGCTGGCAGGGGCGATCATTACCTGGACGATCCCCGCGATCTGGAGCTCGCTGCCGGCGCGCATGTCGTTTTTCTGGGCGGCGTTTGGATTGGGCTCGGCGGCGGCCGAGGGTTTGTTGTTTGGGATTTATCCGGCGTGGAAGGCTGCGAACCTGGATCCGATTGAGTCGCTGCGGTACGAGTAGACTAGCTCCCGCATGATTCACCAATTTTTCTTTGTCCTCGAAATTGTTGCCGTCTCTGGGAACTCTTGCGAGCACTGGCTACTACGTTCTTTGCTTGTATGGCGCGGCTCGATTTCTGGGCGAGAGAAAAGCGGCGGGCGAGGGCGCCCGCCCCACACCAACCTACCGCTCCTTCCTCCCGTTTCCATTCTCAAGCCGCTCAAGGGCACTGATCCTGAGATGTATGAGAGCTTTCGCAGTCATTGTTTGCAGGACTATCCCGAATACGAAATTATTTTTGGGGTCAGCGACGCCGACGATCCTGCGATTGTGTTTGTGGAGCGATTGAAAGCTGAATTCCCGCAGATTCCTATCCGGCTCGTGTTTTGTCTCGAAAAATCTGGGCGCCAATACGAAAGTCAGCAACCTGGCGCAGATGGTGACGGAAGCGAAGTACGAACACATTGTGGTGAACGATAGCGACATCCGGGTCGAGGCCGGACTACTTGCGGAACGTCGTCGCCCCGCTGTCGGATCCGAAAATCGGACTGGTGACTTGTCTTTATCGCGGCGTGGCCAGTGCGAGCCTGGGATCGCGGCTGGAATCTCTGTTCATCAGTACGGATTTCAGCGCCGGCGTGTTGGTGGCGCGGTTGCTTGAAGGCGGCATTCATTTTGGTTTGGGTTCGACCCTGGCTTTTCGGCGTAGCGATCTCGTTTCTATCGGCGGATTTGAGGCCCTGGCGGATTACCTCGCCGATGACTACGAAATTGGTCGGCGCATCGCAGCGCTGGGCTCTGAAGATTCGAGCTTTCCGCGACCGTGGTCGAGACATTTCTGCCGCGCTATGACTTGAAGCAGTTTCTGGACCACCAGTTGCGATGGGCGCGGACGATCCGTGATTCGCGTCCGGGCGGCTATGCCGGGCTGGTGGCGACTTTCGGGCTGCCCTGGGCCTTGCTCGCTCTCATATGTGCGCGCGGAGCCGGCTGGGCGTGGGTGTTGCTGGGTGTCGCGATTGCTCATGCGATACGCCGTCGCTTTGGTTGTGGGGCGAACGGTTCTCCAGGATCGCCAGGTGACCAAGTGGCTGGCGCTTGTCCCCTTGCGCGATTTCGTGGCGGCGCTGGTGTGGTTGATCGGTTTCTGGGGGCACGGAGTTACGTGGCGCGGGGATTCGTTTAGGTTGAAAGATGGCAAACTTTTACGAGTCCGCCCGTCGCTTCACTCACCTGCGGGAGATGGCAGCAGCTCGAAACGGCCGTCGGAATAAAGA
Organism: Terriglobia bacterium; assembly: GCA_963812835.1. Lineage (GTDB taxonomy): Bacteria > Acidobacteriota > Terriglobia > Terriglobales > Acidobacteriaceae > JAIQFF01. The sequence goes on along the minus strand of CAWEWN010000001.1, from coordinate 300,239 downwards.
CGATATCGCCGACCTCGCCAGACAATCGTATTTCCAAAAAATCCGGCCAGCCAGAAACAGAAGGCATTGACGTCCTCGATCGGCAGCAGCAGCCAGTTGATCTTTGCGTGCAAAACGCGCGCCGAAATTGTGTAAGCCGCCAGCAGGCGAACAGCGAGCGTCACCAGCAACGCAGGCCACCACGCGGATTCACGGCGCAGAGCAACAGCGCCAGAGGCAGAGGCATGGTGAACAGCTGTCCCACATAGCCCAAGGGCGGGAGCGCCGCGTGCTGCGTGCCCAGCGCAGACGATGCGCCGCAGTTGTGCCGCAGATCCGTGCTGCCAATATGATGCTCGATGACATAGGAAGAAAGAATTACGCCGTGGCCGGCGTCGGCGGCAAATTTCCCCATGACAAAATCTTCCGCCAGATAATCTTTCAACCGGTCGAAACCGCCGATAGCTTGCAGCACCCGCCGCCGCGCCGCGATGGTTGGGCCCACCGCAAACTTCATGCCTTCGAGCATGCGCGCCACCAGAATGCCGGCAGCGAAATCTGTATTCATGCCGATGGCCTCGAGCCGCGACCAGAAACTGGGCCCGGCCACAGCGCGGTACGGGCAGGTGGCCACGCCGAGGCCGGCATCCTGAAACTCGGCGGCAACTGTCTTCAGCAGGTCGGGGGTCACTCGGATGTCGCTGTCGCTCATCACTACCAGGTCATTCGCGGCGGCAGCCAGCATCAGTTCCAGGCTGTAGACCTTGGCGTTGGGATAAGGAGAGTCTCCGGTCACCATCAAGCGCGACGGAACTCTCTGATATTCGCGGCGAAGACTTTCAACGATCGGTACCGCCGGATCATCCTGGCTCCTGACCGCGAAAAGAATTTCGAACGCGGGATAGTCCTGCTCGAAAAAAGTCCGCAGATTGGATTCGAGACCGAGATCGAGTCCGGAGAGCGGCTTGAGAATGCTGATCGGTTCCGTAGCAACCAGTTTGGGCGGCCGAACCGAGAGATAGCGCAAGGCCGCCACGATCGACAGCAGTGAGTAAACGACAGCACCGGCCAGCAGAGCCAGCAAGACGTAGGTCACGCCATTTCTCTCGGGTTGCGAATGGACGGAGCGTGCAGGCTCATATGAAGGTTTCTCCGGCACGGACGTTCCGCGATCTGGCGGGACGCCGCTTATCTGGCGCTGCCGCACGAGCGGGGCGCTCGCGCCCACATTACGAACTAATTATACGGTTGGCCGCCGGCGGAACGGGCGGGACGCCCGTCCTCCATCAGAAAAACTACCTCGACGAACTGCCGGCTGCGGCGGAAGCTTTGTCCGCGTCGAGGACTTCGCGGATTTTGCGGGCCATCGCTTTCAAGGAGAAGGGCTTCTGCAGGAAGTGTGTGGTTACGTCAATTTCGCCGTGGCGCTGGAAGGTGGCTTCGGCGTAGCCGGAGACAAAAAGAACTTTCATGTCCGGCCGGGCAGGGGCCAGTTCCGCCGCCAGCCTCGCGCCACCCATCTGGGGCATGACGACGTCGGTGATCATCAAATGGATGCGGCCGTGATACGTCTGGGCGAGAGCCAGCGCTTCGGCTCCATTGGCTGCTTCCAAAACGATATAACCCTGCAAGGAAAGAAACTCACGAGCGGACTGGCGGACCGCTTCTTCATCTTCCGCCAGCAGCAAAGTTTCGCAGCCTCGGGGGCTGCCCTCTGACGGAACAGTAGGCTGGGGAGCAAGCTTCGCCTGCCGCACCCGAGGCAAGTAAATCTTGAAGGTCGTTCCCAGCCCGGGCTCGCTGTACACCCAGATGAATCCGCTGTTCTGTTTCACAATGCCATACACCGTGGCCAGGCCGAGTCCGGTGCCCTTGCCTTCCTCTTTGGTGGTGTAAAACGGCTCGAAGATATGCAGCAGATGCTCGGGAGCGATGCCCGTTCCTGAGTCGGTGACCGTCAGCAGGACGTACTCTCCGGGAGGAACGATGGAGTGTTCCTGAACATAAGGCTCGTCCAGTCGCAGGCTGGCGGTCTCGATCACCAGCTTGCCGCCCTTGGGCATGGCATCGCGTGCGTTGGCCACCAGGTTCATCAGGATCTGCTCGATCTGTACCGGGTCGGCTTTCACTTTGCCCAGCTTTTTGCCGGGAACAAATACCAGTTCGATATCTTCACCGATCAGACGAGGCAGCATTTTGTTGATGTCCTCGATGATCAGGTTCAGGTCGAGAAGTTGCAGCGTCTGCATCTGCTTGCGTCCGAAAGCCAGCAATTGCCGGGTCAGGTCAGCCGCGCGGCGGGAAGCTTTCTGGATCTCATCCACGTTGCGGCGCAAGGGATGTTGCGGAGCCAGCGAATCCAGCATGAGCTCGGCGTAGGAACTGATGACCATCAGAAGATTGTTGAAATCATGGGCCACGCCTCCGGCCAATTTTCCGATGGCGTCCATTTTCTGGCCCTGCTGAAGCTGATTTTCCATCCGGCGCCGGTCGGTGATATCGCGATCATTGGAGATGAAATGAGTGATCCTGCCATCGTTGTCCCGCAGAGGGGTGACAGTTTTCTCCGCGACAAAGACGTCGCCGCTCTTTTTGCGGTTCACCATGGTGCAGCGAAAGACGTTGCCCGAGAGAATGGTTTGCCACAATTCCTTGTAGAGGTCCGCGGTCTGCTGTCCGGATTTCAGGACGCGTGGAGTCTGGCCCATCAATTCGCCGGGAGAGTAGCCGGTCAGCGCCTCGAAAGCCGGGTTCACATACTCAATCACGCCCTCACGGTCCGTGATCATGACCAGGTCCGCGGATTGCTCGACGGCGCGCCATAGTTTGCGGAGCGTATCCTCGGATTTCTGGCGTTGCCGCTCCTTGCGATACTCGTCGAGCGCATAACGGATCGTTCCAGCGATAGCTGGCCCATCGATCCTCGAGATGTGAGAAAACTCTCCAGCGCCGGCTTTCAAGGCCGTGTCCACAGCGTCCTCGTCCATGTGGTCGCTGAGAAATATCACCGGGGCGCGAGGATGGTTCCGCCGCAATTCGTGCAGCAGGCGCAAGCCTGCGCCATCTCCCGATTTGTATTCGCAGAGCAGGAGGTCGTAAGTGGTCTGACCCATGCGGGTAAGCGCTTCTTCGGTCGAAAGCGCGTGGTCGAGGTCCACTTGCACGTCCCCGGAACGGTTTAAAAGGGCGCGCATAGAAGCGAAGTCGCTGGCCTCTCCTACCAGCAGGAGTCGCAACGCTGCGCTGCCGATTACGGCCTTTCTAAGGCTTTGCATGGGGGTACCGGTTACCGCGGCTACTTGGTACATCGGAGGGCAGAGGCACTGGCTTGGTGGGTAAGGGAACAGTTACGAAAAGAAGGTGGAATGGGATGTCAAAACGGGATGAGTGCAGGTTTGGGACGATGAAAAGCGGCTCCACCCAAAATCAGCGGATCGCATTAGACTGATAAGTCCGTCAGGGTTCGCCAACGACCATGGAAGCCACCTTCTTTCGAGACCTCGCCTACGTGTTCGGTGCCGCCGTTGTGGGCGGTGGTGTGGCCAAGGCCCTGCGGCAGCCCTTGATCCTGGGATACGTTCTTGGCGGATTTCTGATTGGACCCTTTACCCCCGGTCCCACTCTTTCGGGAGTCCACGAGTTCGAGGTCCTGGCCGAAATCGGCGTCATCCTGCTGATGTACTCCATTGGCCTGGAATTTTCATTCGGCGAGCTTGCGGCAAGTGAAGTGGGTTGCGATTTTCGGTGGGCCGCTGGGGATCCTGTTATCGCTGGCTCTGGGCGCGGCTACGGGATGGTTGATGGGCTGGGGCACGATCCAGGGAATTGCGGTAGGCGCCATCATCGCTGTCGCCAGCACCATGGTGCTCTCCCGCTTGCTGGCAGAGCGCGGAGAATTGCGCTCGCCGCACGGCAACGTGATGATTGGCATCACCCTGGTCGAAGACCTTGCAGTCGTGGTTTTGACTGTGCTGCTTCCTTCGATGACCAATCTTACGGGAAGCCACTTCCTTTCATTGCTGATTGCTTTTGGTAAGGCCCTGCTGATCCTGGTCCCGGTCATGTTTGTGGCTGCGAAGCTGGTGCCGCCGTTGATGAAGCGGATCGAAGGGACCGGAAACGACGAACTGTACGTGCTGGTCGTACTGGCGCTGGGTTTCGCTACCGCGGCGGTCACCCAGGCGGTCGGTCTGTCACTTGCGCTGGGAGCTTTTCTGGCCGGCCTGATCGTGAGCGAGTCGGGGACGACGCACAAGATGCTGGACAAGCTGTCGCCTCTGCGCGACGCTTTCGTGGCACTTTTCTTTGTCACCATTGGAGTTCTGGTTGATCCGCGAATCCTGATTTCGAAGCCTGCGCTTTGGGGCTCGATCGTGGTCCTGACCATGCTGGGGAAGTTTGCGATTTGGACCTTGATCGTCTGGCTGTTTCGCTATCCTCCGCGAACCGCCCTCATGGTGGGCCTGGGACTGACCCAGATCGGCGAGTTTTCCTACGTCCTGGTGCGAGTGGCCCGCGATGCCCACCTGGTCACTGACGACATGTACCACGCTACTTTGGCGGCGTCCGTAATCACCATCCTGCTGAATGGACTACTGATGAAAGCGCTGCCGAGAACAAAAACACTGTCATCCTGAGCGCCAGTCTTTCGTCCCGCGAAGTGGGGCGAAAGCAAGCGAAGGACCTGTGCATGTCGCCTGCGGCCATCCCCACGTGTTTCGGAATGCTGCATGCACAAATACATAGGTCCTTCGTCGGGAGCCCTTCGCCTTGCGAAAGGCTCCGCTTCCTCAGGATGACAGCAGGTTAGCTAGCGGAAATCACGCCCCTTGTGCCCCCGGCGCGGCGAATCCAGCACGTATCCCGCTGCATCCGTTATTCTAGTAACAGACATATGGCGACCCGATCCAAACCTGCAAGTGAATCTGCCGCAACCGGTGTACTCGAAGCTCCCAACGGCGAACGTGAGCGCATATTTGACCCTTTTCGCCACTGGGGATACCTGGAGGCCGATCTCGACCCGCTCGGATTTCTGCCCCCCGTGACGCATCCCAGCCTGCGTATCGAAGGCGAGCTGGCTGAAGAGGCCCGCCGCATCTACTGCGGAACCGTGGGCGCGGAATTCATGCATATTACTGACCCCGAACGGCGTCGCTGGATCCAGGAGCGCATGGAAGGGCCGCAGCCCGATGTGGACCAGGAGCGGGTGCTCGACCAGCTTATCCGGGCCGACCTGTTCGAGCAGGTGCTGCAGCAGCGCTATCTCGGCAGCAAGCGGTTTTCGCTCGAAGGCGTGACCGCCATGATCCCGCTGGTGGATGAAATTCTGGATGCCGCCGGGCAGCAGGGCGCGGTGGAACTGGTCATGGGCATGAGCCACCGCGGTCGGCTGAACATTATTGTGCAGGTGGCCAAGCGCTCTCCGGAGGAAATCTTCGCGGGATTTGAAGACGTGGACCCGCGCAGCGTTCTGGGCAGCGGTGACGTGAAATATCACATGGGCGCGACCGGCGAATACGTGACCCGGTCAGGGACGAAAATTCACATTCACCTGGTCTCAAATCCCAGCCACCTGGAAGCCGTGGATCCTGTGACCGTAGGCCGCACCCGTGCCAAGCAAGACCGCGCCGGACAAGATGGCGATCAGAAATTCGTGCCTTTGCTGGTCCACGGCGATGCGGCCTTTGCGGGTCAAGGTGTCGTGGCCGAGACCTTGAACTTGTCCGACCTGAAGGGTTTCACCGTGGGCGGCACGGTGCACATCATCGCCAACAATCTGCTTGGCTTCACGACCTTGTACAAGGAAGAGCACTCGTCACGATTTTCTGCCCAGCTGGCCCGCCGGCAATCGATTCCGATCTTTCACGTGAATGCGGAAGACGTCGACGCGGTAGTCCGAGTAGGCCGTCTGGCTGCCGACTATCGCTATACCTGGAAGGGCGACGTGGTTGTGGACCTGATCGGGTATCGCCGCCACGGGCACAGCGAAGTCGATGACCCGACCGTGACCCAGCCGCTGCTCTACAAGGCGATCAAGGATCATCCGCCGCTGTGGGAGATCTACGCCGAAGACATCGAGCGCGGAGAACGTTCAGCAAAAGGTGGAGAAGATTCGCGAAGAACTGGAAGCGGCGCAGAAGAAAGGCCAAGACTCTCAAGAAGAAGCCGCTGCTGCGCGAGTTGCCGAACTACTGGAATGACTACAAGGGCGGCCGCTACAAGCCTGAGTATGAAGTGGACACCGGTCTCTCAGCGGAAGAACTCAGCGAAATTACCGCGAAGCTCACGACCTATCCCGCGGACTTCCACATCCATCCCAAGGTCAAAAAGCTGCTGGAGCAGCGGGCCGAGATGGGTACGGGCAAGCGACTGGTGGACTACGGCATGGCTGAAGCGCTGGCGCTTGGAGGCCTGGTGAAAGCCGGAGTACCTGTTCGCCTGACCGGGCAGGATACGCGACGCGGCACCTTTAACCAGCGCCACTCCGTGTTGCTCGATATCGAGAACGAGCAGGAGTACGTTCCGCTCGAACACATCGCAGAGGGCCAGGCGCGCTGCGAAATCTATAATTCCGCGCTCTCCGAGGCGGGCGTATTGGGATTCGAGTACGGCTACAGCCGGGACTATCCCGAAACGCTGGTGATGTGGGAGGCGCAGTTCGGCGATTTCGCCAACGTCGCGCAAGCGGTGATTGATCAATTTGTCAGCGCCGGCGAAGACAAATGGGGACTGCTCTCGGGCGTCGTGCTGCTTCTGCCGCATGGTCACGAAGGGCAGGGGCCGGAGCACTCCAGCGCTCGCATCGAACGCTTCCTGCAACTCGCGGCGCGGGACAATTTTCAGATCTGCCAGCCGTCGAATGCAGTGCAATATTTTCACCTGCTGCGGCGCCAGGCGTTGCGCCACTGGCGCAAACCGCTGGTCGTATTCACCCCGAAGAGCATGCTCCGTCATCCTGATGCGTCGTCTCCGATTGAAGACTTCACCCACCAGCGCTTTCTGACCGTGTTGCCGGATACGGAGGTCAGCGACGCGACGCGGCATTCTGATCTGCACCGGAAAGATCGTCCACGAACTGCGCGCCGAACGTAAGAAGAGGAATGACAAGACCACCGCGATCGTCTCGGTCGAACAGCTATATCCTTTCCCCGAGAAAGAGCTGGAAGCGGCGATCGGACAATTTCCTTCGGCGCGCGAGATTGTCTGGGTGCAGGAAGAACCAGCCAACATGGGCGCGTTGTTCTATGTGCTGCCTCGCCTGCGCCGCATTGCGGGCGAGCGTCCGGTGCTGTCGGTGAAGCGCTCCGCCAGCGCCAGCCCTGCTACGGGATCGGCCAAGGCCCACGAAGTGGAACAGAAGACTCTGCTGACCCTGGCCTTTACGAATAAGACATAGAAATTGAGGAAGAACTCAGGGTCCCAGCAATCACGAGATGATGGCGCGGTATACCATGAGGTGTGCAACTTCCCGTGAACCCGCCGCTGTTGCCGATGCTGGCCAAGCGAGTAGGCGAACTGCCAGCCGATGGCGATTGGATTTTCGAACCGAAGTGGGATGGCTTTCGCGCCCTCGTCTTTCGCGATGGCGATGAGATCCTGATCCAGAGCCGAGACGAAAAACCGCTGAACCGCTACTTCCCTGATCTGCTGGATCCGTTGCGCTCGGCCTTGCCTGCGCGCTGCGTGCTTGACGGAGAGATTGTCATCGTCAAAGACAATGGCCTCGACTTCGATGCACTTCAACTGCGCCTTCATCCCGCCGCATCGCGGGTGAAGCTTCTGTCGCAACAAACTCCATCTTCAGTCGTGTTCTTCGACCTGCTTTGCCTGGGCGAACGCGACCTTCGGGGCGAGCCGTTTGAAATCCGCCGCCGCGAGCTGGAATCGCTGCTTTCATCGGCGCCGCCACCCATTCATCTAACGCCGGCAACCACCGACCGCAGCGTCGCCTCCGACTGGTTTCGCCGCTTTGAGGGCGCGGGTCTTGACGGCGTCATCGCCAAACCGACTTCAGGAACCTACGAGCCAAACAAACGCGTGATGCTCAAGGTCAAGCATGAGCGCGACTGCGACTGTGTGGTGGCAGGATTTCGCTGGTACAAAAAAGGTGATCGCACCCTGATCGGCTCACTGCTGCTGGGCCTCTTTGATGATGCCGGTGCTTTGCAGCACGTTGGAGTTTGTGCGAGCTTCAGCGCTGCCAAGCGGAAGGAGTTGGCGGAATTTCTCGAACCGTATCGCAAAGATGCGCTTGCAAATCATCCGTGGAGAGCCTGGGCGGAGGCGGAAGCCGCGACTGATGACGGCGTCAAGCGTATGCCGGGCGGCCAAAGCCGTTGGAGTCAAGGCAAGGACTTGTCATGGGAGCCGCTGCGACCCGAACTGGTAGTGGAGGTTGCGTACGAGCACATGCAGGGAGACCGATTCCGTCACATGTCGCAGTTCCGCAGATGGCGGACCGACAAGAAGCCGAGCGACTGCACCTACGCGCAGCTCGAAGTGGTTCCGCCGCAGGAACTGGAAGAGATCTTTCCGCACGGCCGTTAGCTGCCCGGCTCGCCTCTACTCGATTTCTTTTTTCTTTGCCTTTTTCTTACGCCATTCCCGCCATTCACGCGTGGGATCGTCATCGGGGTCGGGAGTTTCCTGCGGCGGCCGTTGTGCTTCGGGCACATGACGCAGATTGACCCGGATGCGGGTCCAGGTCGAAGATCGGCCTCGCATGGAGTCGACCAGCACGTCGTCCGCGGCGAGAAGAGCGGCTATCTCGGAATATTTGTTCTTCCATCTTTCCAGTCCCGCAAGTGCGGCCGCTTTGTCGGTAGAGTTCGCAATCACGATAAGCGGCATCTTCACTCGTGGCGGCTTCTTTGCAGCTGATTTGGCGCGAGAGGGCATGACGCGCGGTCGCCTCCCCTTCCATCTTGCGAAAGTGCGGAGGCCAGGGCGCGTCGCCGAGACCGGCGGCTTCGTCTTTTTTCGCGAGCTCCAGTAATCCTTCCAGTGATCCGGGCTCTGCATCCATGTCGGCATGCGGATCGCCGATCTTCGCGAAGCGCTCCGGTACCGTGAAAATCGTGAAGTCAGCGGGATTGCAGTCAGGGACCTCGTGCCAGTGCAACGGCGTCGAAACACGGGCGTCAGGAAGCGGGCGGACCGAATACGCCGAGCACGTGGTGCGGTCCTTTGCATTCTGGTTGTAGTCCAGGAACACGCCGTGCCGCTCTTCTTTCCACCATTTCGAACTGGCCAGCGCGGGCGCACGCCGCTCCACAGCGCGAGACAATGCGATGGCAGCGCGGCGTACTTCAGTAAACGTCCAGCGCGGTTCGATGCGCACATTGATATGCATGCCGCGTGAACCGCTGGTTTTGGGCCAGCCGCGAAGTCCGACGTCCTTGAGCAGCGCCTGCACTTCGAGAGCTACGCGGCGCACATCATCCCAACTCACGCCCGGGACCGGATCGAGATCAATCCGCAATTCGTCGGGATGCTCAAGATTGCCGGAGCGCACCGGATGCGGATGCAGTTCGATGCAACCCAGATTGACGATCCAGGCGAGCCCAGGCGCGTCATCGACGACGATTTCCTCCGCGGTTCGGCCCGAAGGGAATGACAGCGTGACGGTTCTCAACCAGGAAGGCCGCTGGGTCGGCGCACGCTTTTGATAAAAGGCCTCGGCCTCGGCGCCGTTGACGAAACGCTTGAGAACAATCGGACGGTCCCGGATTCCGGCGAGCGCGCCCGGCGCGACCGACAGGTAGTAGCGCACAAGATCGAGTTTCGAGATACGCGCCTGCGACGAGAAATACAGTTTGTCGGGATGCGTTATCTGGACTTCACGTCCCTCGACCGACAGCACCTCGCTGGCTGCTTCTTTCGCCATTAAATCAGCCTACCAAAAGAATAACGACCGCGTGACCCGCGTCCGCTGCGCGCGCTCGTGCCTCCTTCGTGCGATGTTACCCTTCCGCTTTGACCTTCATGCCAGCCCGCTCCCGAACTCAACCGCTCCACATCGCCATCGACACCGGCGGCACCTTCACCGACTGCGTCTGGGTGGAGCGCGGTCAGGTACGCATGCTCAAGGTCTTCTCTACGCCGGCCGATCCCTCGCAGGCGATTGTCGAAGCCCTCGTCAAAGTTACGGAGAAGATCGGACAGCCCAGATCCATCGTCCTTCTGCATGGCACCACAGTTGGCACAAATACTCTGTTGCAGCGCAAAGGGCGCGCGCGTGGCTCTGGTCACTACCTCCGGTTTTGAAGACGCCATCGAAATCGGCCGCCAGGCCCGGCCCAAGCTTTACGATTTCTTCTTTGATCGTGTGGAACCTCTGGTTCCCGCGGATTTGCGCTTTGGCGTGGACGAACGAACCGCCAGCGACGGCGAAGTCCTTCAGGTGCCTTCCCCACAAGACTTGCAATCTCTGACAGAAGACTTCAGCAGAAGCATCCTGAGGCCATTGCCATTTCGCTGCTGTTTTCGTTTGCCAACCCGAAGAACTGAGAATGCGGTGGCCCATGCCCTGGAAGAGCTTGGCGTGCCGCTGTCGGTCTCCCACCAGATTTTTCCCGAGTTCCGCGAATACGAGCGCACCAGCACGGTTGTGGTGAATGCTTACCTGCAGCCGGTCATGCAGCGCTATCTCGAGAATCTCGATCGCCGAAGTCGCGCCGGCGCCCGCATTTTCGTCATGCAATCGAGCGGCGGAATCACTGCCCTCAGTTCTGCCGTCCGCGAACCGGTGCGTACCGTGCTCTCGGGACCGGCCGGAGGAGTAGTGGGTGCCGCTGCCATGGCGCGGCGCAGCGGCTTCGAAAGAATCATCTCATTCGATATGGGTGGTACCTCCACCGATGTTGCGTTGGTGGATGGCGAAGCTCGCGCCAGCAACCAGGCCGAGATCGCAGGATTCCCCATCGGCGTGCCGATGCTCGACATACACACCGTAGGCGCCGGGGGAGGCTCCATCGCGCGCTTCGACGCCGGCGGAGCTCTGCGGGTCGGTCCTGAATCTGCCGGGCGCCGATCCCGGTCCGATCTGTTACGGCCGCGGCACCGAGCCTACGGTGACGGATGCGAATCTGCTTCTCGGCCGCTTGCAGCCGCAGCGCTTTCTGGGTGGAGACTTCACTCTGGATCTCGAGCGCACGCGCCGCCTGGTTGCCGAATGGCTGAAGCATAACGGATCGAAGCTGGCGCCGGAACAATTCGCTGCCGGAATTATCCGTGTCGTCAACGCGACGATGGAGAAGGCCATACGCGTGGTCTCCATCGAACGTGGATACGATCCGCGAGAGTTCGCGCTGGTGGCCTTTGGCGGGGCGGGCGGTCTTCATGCCTGCGAACTGGCGGAGGCGCTCAGCATCCCGCGAGTGATTGTTCCGGCATTGCCTGGCGCTCTCTCTGCTTTTGGCATTCTCGTCAGTGATGTGGTAAAGGACTATTCGCGTACCGTGCTGTGGCGAGTTGGAGAGAAAGTTCCCATCGCACAGCTGGAACGTGAGTTTGCCACGCTTCGGCGCCGTGCCGAAAGGGATTTCCGCGACGAGAAGTGGAAAGGAACGATCCAGCACCAGCGTAGCGTGGATGTCCGGTACCGAGGCCAGGGATACGAATTGAATGTCCCGTACACGCACAATATGATCCGGGATTTTCGCAGCGAGCACCAGCGCCGCTACGGCTACAACTACCCGACGCGCGAAGTGGAACTGGTAACACTTCGCCTGCGGTCCACAATCAAGGGGACCACGCCGCAGGCCACGTGGGGACGGGCGCCCCCGCCCGTCCTGGCCGGGCAAAGCCCGGCAGGGTGTCGCCGGAACGTGCGCCGGTGTTTTTCTCCGGGAAAAAAGTCGCTGCCGTCGTCCTATCCCGGGATTCTCTGGTCAGTGGCAGGAAATATTCCGGGCCTGCGGTAGTCACGGAGTACAGCGCAACCACGGTGGTTCCACCGGGCGTTAGTTTCCAAAAAGATCGAGCCGGTAATCTGATCGTCGCAGTCAAGTCATCCTCGAATGGTCGCTCGGACAGCGATCGATCGGGCCAGATCCCTTAGGCTTCGATCACGGCGGTCTCTTTCGTCCTTTCAGGCCTTCATCACGCCGCCTTTTACCCAGGGCTTACGCCCTGAGCTACATTCTTCCGCCGCTTCGCGGCTCGCCCTTTCCGTTCGTGTGAGTTGGTCGGCAAGACTAGGTGTCCCACAGGCTCGCCCGCTACAATACTCCCCATGAAACCGAGTATCTTTGTGGTCGAAGACGATCCTGATATTTCCCGCCTGGTGCGGCACCATCTGGAAGCAGACGGATTCGCGGTGAAAGTGTTTGCCACTGGGAACACCGTCATCCCCGAGTCTGAACGGCAGCGGCCGGCCCTCTTCATTCTTGACATCATGGTTCCCGGCAAAGACGGCCTCGAACTGTGCCGCCAGATTCGGCAGATTCCGGCGCTGGCGGCCACGCCTGTTATTTTTCTGACCGCGAAGAGCGGAGAAGCTGACCGCATTCTCGGCCTGGAACTGGGTGCCGACGATTACATTCCAAAACCATTCAGCCCGCGCGAACTGGTGGCGCGGGTCAAGGCTGTGCTGCGCCGCTTCGAGCGGCCGCTGTCGCAGGCGCCGGTAAAGATTGGTGAGATTGAGATCGATCCCAGTGCCATGACGCTGATGGTGCGCGGAAGCCTGGTGACGACGACTGCTACCGAATTCCGACTGCTCGACTATTTTGCCCGACACATTGGCCGGGTCTTTACTCGCGACCAGTTACTCGACTCAGTCTGGCGTGACACTGCGTACGTTACGCCGCGTTCGGTGGATGTTTATGTGCGCCGCATTCGAGAGAAAATCGAACCCGATCCGGAGAACCCGCGCTATCTGAAAACGGTGCGGGGGGCCGGCTACCGTTTCGAGGCCCCGAAGTGAGGAAACGGATATTTATTAAATTGTTGGCTGCGTTTTCGCTGGTGATTGCCGCAGCCACGGTGATCTTCGATTTTTCGGTCTATCATGCCTGGGAAGGCGCGCTGCTGGCGTTCGTCGTGGCGCTCATCGTGTCCGGCCTCGCGGCCCGCTCCATGGCGCGGCGTTTGCAGGGCATTGTTAGTTTCGCTGACCGGATCGCTGCCGGGGATCTGACGGCACGCATCGAGGATCCTTCGCAAGACGAAATCGGCCAGGTTGCTACCACGCTCGACAAAACCGCGAGCCATCTGGAAGAAAGCTTTGCCGCGTTGCAGACCAGCCAGCATCAGCTTGAAACCTTGCTCAATAGCATGCAGGACGCCGTTATCGCGGTTAGTGCCGACGATCGCGTGCAGTGGGCCAATCAGACCATGGATAAGCTAGTGCCGCAACGCACGCGAAAAAATGCACCTTTGGTTGAGACCGTTCGCGATCCTGACTTCCTGACTGCGGTGCGAGGTGCAAGCGAGGCGCGCAGAGTGTTTACTGCCCGGGCTGCGTCCATCGTTCCCGGACGGACGTTCGATGTCACCGCTGCACCCATGCCGGGTGGCGGCGCCGTGGCGGTGCTGCGCGACCTTACCGAGACCGAGCGAGTGGAGAAGACGCGTCGCGACTTTATCGCCAACGTCTCGCACGAACTGCGGACGCCGCTGACTTCCATTCAGGGTTACACCGAGACTTTGCTCGACAGTGCACCGGACAACAATCACTCCCGCGATTTTCTTGAGATCATCCGCAAGAGCGCCTTGCGTATGTCGCGGTTGACGGAGGATCTATTGACCCTGGCCCGGGTGGAATCGGGCGAGCAGCGTTTTGACATCCAACCTAGCGCGGCTGCCGAGCTGCTGCAGGAAGCGGTGCAGAGCTTCCAGGAAATCGCTCGGATACAGAATGTCGAGTTGAAAGTCGAAGACCATGCTTCCGCCCAGGTGGGAGCCGATCCCGAGGCCATCCATCAGGTTTTCTCGAACCTCGTGGACAACGCGCTGAAATATGCTAATTCCGGGGGGCGGATTGTGCTGGGAGCTCGTCCCGTCTCTGGAGGAGTCGAATTTTATGTGCAGGATTTCGGTCCCGGCATTCCTTCCGAACATCTGCCCCGGCTGTTCGAGCGCTTCTACCGGGTCGACAAAGCCCGTTCGCGCGAATCAGGGGGCACCGGACTGGGACTGGCCATTGCCAAGCACATCGTGCTCGCCCATCGTGGCATCATCCGCGCCCAGAGCGAACTCAATCACGGATCAATCTTTTTGTTCACGCTTCCGCTAGCTTAGGCCGCCGCAAGGTGGCCTCGACTGGCGGACGCCATAGGCGCTGGCCCCGCGTGGTCGGAGGCGCATTACCGCCAACGCATTAATTTACAATATGTTAACCAAACCCTTAGAAAAACGGCCTATGCTCCAGTATTGGCCATCAATAACATCAGCGGGAGAAGTATACGGAGACAGGATCTGGTGCGGCCAGTCCAGGCCGCTTCCGGAAGGAATCTGCGCATGAGTACGGCTATTCTGAGAAGCCCGGAACCGGAATCCCCCTACGCCTACCTGGTGAAGCGCACTATCGAAGCTTGCGGAGTAGCTAAAGAAGCGGCCGCAACCGCCGCTGAAGGTATTGCCACCGCCTCAAGTCCGTTGCTGAACACTCTTCGCGAGCGCGAGAAGGAACTCGACCGCCTGGACATGGAAATCGACGCCGGCGTGACTCAGATCATTACCCAGGTCACCGAAGCCGAGGCCCGCGAACTTCTGGCTTGTATGAAGTTCATGATCAGCCTGGAACGCATTGGTGATCTGCTCCTGAGCTTTGCCGGCAGCGCGCAGGCGGTTTGTGCCCGCATCGAACCGCAGGACATTCGCGACCTCACCCACATGGCTACGGTGCTAGAGAAAATGCTGGCCGACGCGGGCTCGGCCTTCTCTACCCGCGACGTCAAAAAAGCTGTTGACGTACTGCGGGCCGACGCTGAGATTGACCGCTTGCGGAACCTCATTTTCCTTCGTCACATCGAAAACCCCGAGAATCTGCAGCGCCAGGCCAGTTTGCAGGTCATCTTCATGACTCAATCGCTCGAGCGCGCCGGGGACCACGCCAAGAATCTCGCCGAGGAGGTTTGCCACTTCGTCAGTGGCCATACTGTCCGGCATGTCTTGATGACCTACGACAAACCGATTGAACAGATGTTCCTGGATTGGCTGCGCGTCCGCGAAGATCAATAATTCCCGGCCTACGGGATTGTTGGTAAGGACCCTCTCAGGGAAAGATTTGTCCTAAGGCATCCAAAAACTCCCGCCTTGTCTTGTGACCTCCTCTCTGGGTCAGAAAAATGCTTCCGTTGTGACGTCCGTCACATCTTTTGCCGGTTGTTCAAATCTAGAATGTGCGAATTGCGTTGTGCCTCTGAGGTCTGGCGGGCTTACTGCCCGCCTATCGAGCCGGCGGGAGGCCGGCGCTACCAAGTTCATGTCCGGCCGCCTTACTTACGCCACGATTCGTGTCCTTGACTGGATTGCGAGCCGAACCCTGCCGCCTGACAACGTCGCCAAGCACCTGCTAACCGGTCGGCGTGGCGAGGAGGCAGCATACTTTTATCTTCGAAGACGTGGATACACGATGGTAGCGCGCAATTTCCGCTCACCCAATCGTCGCGGCGAGATAGACCTGATTGCATGGCACAACGAGGTTCTGTGCTTCGTCGAGGTCAAGACCCGCACCACGCATGACGTTAAGCCTGCCGAAGCGGCAGTGGATCGGGAGAAACGCCGCGACCTTCTTGCCGTCGCCCGCGAATATCTTCGACATATGCCGCCTTCCTGTCCGTGGCGCCTCGAAATCATCAGCGTTTACTACGACCAACAATCGAGACGGCCGCAGATCGAACTGTTCCGGAACGTTCCAGTCTAAGGGTAAAATAGACCGGTTCGCTGGATGTTCCCGCACAGAAAGGTTTTGGCGATTGCCTGAGCTTCGAAAAGATCCGATTGTGGGCCGCTGGGTCATTATCTCGACCGACCGGGCCAAGCGTCCTACAGACTTTGCGCGTGAGGCGGTCAAGATCAGGGGCGGCTTCTGTCCCTTTTGTTACGGCAACGAATCCAAGACTCCGCCTGAGATCCAGGCTTACCGACCGAACCCTAACGGCGGGCCTCCGCCACAGCGCGATTCTCCGGGCTGGACGGTGCGGGTTGTTCCCAACAAATTTCCAGCGCTCGGCATCGAAGGGAATTTGAACCGCCAGGCCGAAGGCATGTTCGACCGCATGAACGGTATTGGCGCGCACGAAGTGATCATTGAGACTCCCGACCACAACGCCAGCCTGGCTAATCTTCCGCCCAAGCGGATCGAGGACGTGCTCTGGACCTTCCGTGACCGGATCCTTGATCTCAAGAAAGACCGCCGTTTCAAGTACATCTTAATTTTCAAGAACCACGGGGAGGCGGCCGGGGCGTCGCTCGAACACGCGCACTCGCAGCTGATCGCGTTGCCCATTCTCCCGATTTATGTGAGCGAAGAAATCGAAGGCGCGAAGCAGTATTACATTTACAAAGAGCGCTGCGTCTTCTGCGATGTGATTCGCCAGGAAATTGAGACTGGCACCCGAGTGGTCGCGGAGAACGCTGACTTCATTACGCTCGCGCCGTATGCGCCGCGTTTTCCGTTTGAGACCTGGATTCTGCCTAAACAGCACGAGTCGGCATTCGAGAACTCTTCCTCTCACATGTTCGAGAATCTGGCCAAGGCGGTAAAGACGCTGCTCACCAAGGCAGAGCGCGTGCTGGATAACCCGCCTTACAACCTGGTCATTCACACTTCGCCGGTGCAGGACCCGAACAACGACCACTATCACTGGCATATAGAATTCATGCCCAAGCTGACCAAGACTGCCGGCTTCGAGTGGGGAACAGGTTTCTACATCAACCCGACGCCCCCCGAGGAAGCTGCAAAGTTTTTGCGTGAGGCCGGAGTGGAAGAGGGCACCATCGCCGCCGGCTGACCGGCCGTAACATCGGCAAGTTGCCGTTTGACAGCGTGCTTCGGCTCTCACTAAGATTGCCCGACTTATGAGGCCGGAATGCGAAAGCTGATTTTTCTGCTGGGCATATTTACGTCATTAGGCTTTGCTGCCGCGAGCCCTTCTCCGCTGATCAATAATATTTCGAATCGCACCACCATCAGCCTGGATGGTCAATGGCAGGCGATCGTAGATCCTTACGAAACCGGCGTGAACGCCCGCTTTTACCTGAATGCCAAAGCCCGGGACAAACACGAACTTCTGGAATACGATTTCGATAAGTCCGACGTCCTGCAAGTTCCCGGCGACTGGAATCTGCAGAAGAAAGAACTGTTCTTCTACGAAGGACCAGTCTGGTACAAAAAAAGCTTTTCTTACCACAAGCGCGAGCACACTCGCGTCCTCGTCTATCTCGGGGCGGCCAACTATTTCACTCGCGTCTATATCAACGGACAGGCTCTCGGAGAACACGAAGGCGGGTTCACGCCCTTCAATTTTGAAATTACTGATCAGATTCGCGAAGGCGACAACTTCCTGGTTGCCGAAGTGAACAATGCCCGCCGCCGCGATGGGGTTCCCTCGGTCAATACCGACTGGTGGAATTACGGCGGACTTACGCGCAATGTCATGCTGGTCGAGGAACCAGAGACCTTCATACAGGATTACGTGGTGCAACTTGCCAAGGGATCGGCCGATCAGGTCTCGGGCTGGGTGCAACTCAGAGGCCCTGCACTGGCGCAACCGGTTGTCGTTGAAATTCCCGAGGCACGAATCAAGCAGACCGTTACCACGGATGCCTCTGGCCGCGCGGAGTTCCACTTTTCTGCACGCCTCGAATTATGGTCGCCCAGACATCCCAAACTCTACGACGTCCGGTTGTCGGCTGGTGCTGACAAGGTGCGCGATTCCATCGGCTTCCGTACGATTGAAACCCACGGCACGCAGATATTACTCAACGGCCAGCCCATCTTCCTGCGAGGTATTTCAATGCATGAAGAAGCTCCGCTCCGCGGTGGCCGTGCGTTCAGTCCCGAGGATGCGGAAACTCTGCTGGGATGGGCGCGCGAATTGGGCTGCAATTTCGTTCGCCTCACTCACTACCCGCACAACGAAAATGTGACCCGCCTCGCGGATCGTATGGGCATCATGGTCTGGTCGGAAATCCCGGTCTATTGGGACATCGACTGGGAAAATCCAGCCACGCTGCAAAATGCCGAGGATCAGCTTCGGGACATGATTGCCCGCGACCACAATCGGGCGTCAGTTGCCTTCTGGTCGCTTTCGAATGAAACTCCGATCAAGCCGGCGCGACTCGAATTTCTGCGGCAGCTCGCGGAGCGGGCACGCCAGCTGGACTCCACTCGTCTGATCACTTCAGCCATGAGTCACGTAGACGACCTCGGGCCGGATTCGCGGGCCCTCACCGATCCTCTCGGCCAATACCTTGATGTGCTCGGACTCAATGAATATCTGGGATGGTATGGAGGACGTCCGGAGGACGCCGACAGAATGCAGTGGAAGATCGCCTGGGACAAGCCACTCATTGCCAGCGAATTCGGCGGTGGAAGTCCGTATGGCAGACATGGCGCAGCTGATGAGCGCTGGACCGAGGAATATCAGGCGAATATCTACCAGCATCAGATTGCGATGCTGAAAAAAATTCCATCGCTGGCCGGCATGTCACCCTGGGTGCTCATGGATTTCCATTCGCCGCGCCGCTTGCTTCCCGGAACTCAGGATTATTTCAACCGTAAAGGACTGTTTTCAATTCAGGGAGAGCGCAAGCAGGCATTCTACGTATTGCAGAAGTTCTATCGGGAAGTCGACTCCGGCAAATAAAGCGGACGCTGAAGTCTAGGCTTGAGTACGGTCCAGAAATTCCGAATGCCATGCCATCTGGATCGCTTCCAGCTTGCCCTCGGTCGATTTCTTGGGATCGTCTTTAAATCCCGGCAGCTCGGTCACGAGCCGGTGCAAATCGGTGAAGCGCACGGCCAGCGGATCCATTTCAGGATGCTCCTCGGAGAGCAGGATTCCGAGGTCTTCCGCATCTTCCCAGGTCAATTCTTTTGGCATGGAAACTCCTTGAATTCAGTTTCCAGTTTCTGGTTTCTAGTTTCAAAACCAGAACTGGAAACTGGAAACCGGAAACTAGAAACTGCTTTAGTGTTCTTCCGACACGTAGTTCCGGTTCCACGCTGGAATCTCGACTACGACTTTGCCTGGCTTGTTAATCACCGCCTGACAGCCGAGACGGGAGTTTAACTGTAAATCGGCGGCCATGTCCAGCCGGTCGGCTTCGTCGTCGTCCATCTCGGAAAGATTTTCGGCGCCTTCTTTCACCCAGATATGGCAGGTGGTGCAGGCGCAGTTGCCGCCACAGGCATGGTCCAGCCGGATACCGTTGTTGAGGGCGACGTCGAGCAGCGATTCTTCCTTGCCATGATCTTTGTACGGCAGCTTGCCGTGCTCGAACTGCACAGTCTTGCCTTCCGGCAGAAATGTGACCTGCACGGTGTTCTCGCCCGGAGCGTCAACTGTTGCTGCTCCCGCGCCTTGCGTCTTATGCTCTGCCATCAAAACTCCTTACCTGACAACTGAGAACCAGAGACTGACAACTAGTTTATTCAAACTCCGCTTTGGCCACCGGATGCGGCGCGTCCGGGCCTTCGCCCATGTCCGCCTGGTCCATCGTTTTGCCCTTGAGAGCGGTTGACACGGCGCTATCCATCATCAACTCCGCCAGCCGCATGGTGCCCTGGTTGAGCGCGTCAATCGCGTCGCGAATCGCCTGGTAGTCGTCTGCGCCTTTCACTTCGTGCAATGATTTTTCCAGCTTGGCGATACGTTTCTTCTCGTCGCTCGTGAGTTGTCCCCAGGCCGGGCTGCGCTTTCCTTTTTCGAGCGCGGCGACGATGGTGTCAGCTTCATTCCGCGCCTCGATTACTTGCCGCTGGCGAAAATCTTCTTCCGCCGAATCAAAGGAATCGAGAATCATGCTCTCGACCTGTTCATCGGTCAGGCCGTAACTGGGTTGGACTTCGATCTCCGCTTCCTTTCCGCTGCGTTGCTCCCGCGCGGACACGTGCAGGATGCCATTTGCGTCGATCAGGAACTTCACTTCCACGCGGGGAATTCCGGCCGGCATGGGCGGAATTCCCTTCAACTCGAAGCGCGCAAGAGAGCGGCAATCTTTCGCTAACTCACGCTCGCCTTGCAATACGTGGATGGCGACATTGGTTTGTCCGTCCACCTGGGTTGTGTAGTGCTGCGTGGCCGAAGCCGGAATCGTCGAATTGCGCAGGATGATCTTGTCGGTCACGCCGCCTGCCACTTCGATGCCGAGCGACAAAGGCGTCACATCCAGCAACAGCATGTTTTCCGTGGCTTCCGAGCCGCCGGAAAGAATATTGGCTTGTACGGCCGCGCCCAGGGCCACGACTTCGTCCGGGTTCAAGTCGGTGTGTGGCTTGCGGTGAAACATCTCTTCCACAAGCGCGCGTACTTTGGGGATTCGCGTTGATCCGCCAACCAGCACCACTTCATCAATCTGTTCCGGCTTCAGGCCTGCATCTTTAAGGGCCTGTTTGCAAGGGCCGACCGTGCGATCGATGATGGGCTGAATGAGTTGCTCGAACTGCTCCCGGGTGATCTTTCGTGTATAGTGCCTGCCGCCGGGCAATTCAACTTCAATCGTGGTCGCCGGCTCTGAGGAGAGGGAAATCTTGGCTTCGATAACTGCCTTGCGGATGGTAGCGACGGCTTCGCCATTTTGCGAAACATCCAGACCCATGTCGCCGCGAATGTCATCGAGTGCGATCGTGATCAGCAGATTGTCGATATCATCGCCGCCCAAATGTGTATCGCCGTTGGTGGCGACCACCTCGAAGATTCCATCGTGCAATTTGAGAATCGAGACGTCGAACGTGCCGCCGCCCAGGTCGTATACGGCAACGATCCCGTTCTGCCTTTTGTCGAGCCCATAGGCCAGGGAAGCCGCCGTCGGCTCATTTACCAGACGAAGGACCTCAAGCCCGGCGATGCGGCCTGCGTCTTTCGTGGCTTGGCGCTGCGCATCGTTGAAGTAGGCGGGCACGGTGATGACTGCTTTTGTCACCGGCGCTTTGAAGAATCGTTCGGCGTTGCGCTTGAGCTGTCGCAGAACGAAGGCTGAAATCTCAGGCGGCGTAAAAGTCTTTTCGCCGAGCCGGATCCGTAGAACTTCTCCGGCCTGGAGGTCATCGGCCAGACGGAAAGGAAACAGCTTCAACTCCTGCTGGATATCTTCAATGCCGCGCCCCATCAGGCGTTTAATCGAATAAACCGCACGTTCAGGAGTCTCGATCAAATACTTGCGGGCCGCATTGCCAACTATAATCTGATCTTTCTCGTCCAGCGCCACGACGGAAGGCACCAGGTTAACGCCGTCCTCGCCGGGGATAACGACAGGCCTGTCCCCCTGCATGAAAGCCACCAGGGAGTTGGTGGTTCCGAGATCGATGCCGACGATGCGGTCAGTGGACATAGAGAATGTAGATTGTTAAGGATTTGAGATTTGAAAATCTAAAATCCTAAATCACAAATCTGAAATCGCTTTACGTTCCCAGCGCTTCATTTACGTCTCTCACCAGATTCCTGATGTAGCTGCGCCGGTTCAGCAGATCGACCATGCCGTCCAGCGCTCCGCGGCGCTCGCTTGACCTGTCGAGGTCAAGGGCCCGGTCCCAGTGCTCCCAGTGACTCTTTAGTTCTTCCGCCAACTCTTCGTACTTTTTCTCGAACTGCGCCTTGTGCGTCTCAAGGTCTTTCACGAGGGCAGGATCGTCCTCACCCATCTTCTTGTTCATCCGTAGTTCTTCGAGTTGCATATTCAGTTCGAATACTTCCTCGAGCAGATCGGGAGGCACAATCTGCTTCTTCACTTCGCCGCTGGCGCGCGCCTTTTCGGTCGCGGTCTTTGATTGCTCCTCGAGTTCCACCCCTTCCAGCCGCAGCAGGTACTGGGTACGCTTGATTGGGTCTTTCAACGTACGGTAGGCGTCGTTGAGCAATGAGCTTTGCTCCAGGCTCCACTCCTGCTCGCGCTTGTCGGCGCGGGCATTGAGGTCGGGATGCAGCTTCCGGCTCAACTCGTAAAATTCTTTTTCCAGACCCGATACATCCAAATTCAGCTTTCGGGGCAATCCAAAGAACGAGAAATAATTCACCGGCGAGGGCGGCTGCACCTTGCCGCAGGCGTGGCAGAAGTGGGCGGCGCGCATGTCCCCGCATGACCAGCAGCTGGCGGTGGTATCGCCGCTTTCTGGGGTCGCGATCGTTTTGGAGGTGTCGATGGTCATGTCTTGATTGGGTGGTCGTGTGGCGCAGGCGCCCTCGCCCGCGACCGGCGCATGCGCCGTAAAACTCTCAGGGGATCATCGGATCGAGGAAATCGACCGGAGCGCGGAGGGCCTTGCCGCTCCAAGCTCGCGGGCGAGGGCGCCCGCGCCATACAAAAACTCTAGCCTGAGAATGACGTGCCACAGCCACAGGACTTCGATGCATTGGGATTGACGAATACAAATCCCTGCTGCATCAACGTCTCTTGATAATCCAGCACCATGCCGTTCAGGTAGATGAACGACTTTGGGTCCACGAACACGCGCACATCGCCAAACTGGAAGATTCGATCGCGCTCGCGGGGCTGAGTATCAAAACGGATGTTATAGCTCAGTCCGGAACACCCGCCGCCCTGCACGCCCAGGCGCAACCCGCCCTGCTCGGGCGAGATTCCTTCCTTGACGATGGCCGTCCGGACCTTGGCCAGGGCTTTGTCCGTGACCTTCACTCCGCCCTTGGCCGGAGCCGCCGGCTTGGTCGTTTCTTCTGTTATCGTAGCCATAAATATTCCAAAAAAACGCGCAGCTCTTACCGAGACCTGATGGCTGAGAGCTTACTTCGCTTCTACAGCTACCGGCTTGACTGCGCCCTGCTTCGCCTTCCAGTCATGAATCGCCGCCCGGATGGCGTCTTCCGCCAGCACCGAACAGTGGATCTTCACCGGAGGCAGCGCGAGCTCTTTCACGATTTCGGTGTTCTTGATCTGCAGCGCTTCGTCCACCGTCTTGCCCTTAACCCACTCGGTGGCGAGCGAAGACGATGCGATCGCGGAACCGCAGCCGAAGGTCTTGAACTTAGCGTCTTCGATGATGTTGGTCTGCGGATTGACCTTGATCTGCAGCTTCATGACGTCGCCGCACTCCGGCGCGCCTACCAGGCCAGTGCCGACTTCGGTGCTGTTCTTGTCCATCGAGCCTACGTTGCGCGGGTTTGAGTAATGATCGAGAACCTTATCGCTATATGCCATTTTGATCTCTCCTAAAATTAAAACTCGTGTCATCCTGAGCGAAGTCGAAGGACCTCTACTCCCTCAACTATTTTGTGGTTCGTGACGCCGCCCTCATTCGCCCTTTCAGGGCTGTGCGATCTCTCCACTTGTTACCCACGGCTTGCGCCGTGGGCTTTACTCTTGCGCCGCTTCGCGGCTGAAAGCTACTTCCGCTGCCGACCCTACTCGCCTGCCCACTTGACGCTCTTTAAATCCACGCCTTCTTTTGCCATTTCGTACAGTGGCGAAAGTTCGCGCAATCGTTCTACCGTTTCGATGACCCGGTCGGCCACGTAATCCACTTCAGCTTCGGTGTTGAAGCGGCCGATGCCGAAGCGAATCGAGCTGTGGGCCAGGTCGTCGCCAGTGCCTAAAGCCTTCAATACATAAGATGGCTCAAGAGTCGCAGAGGTGCATGCAGATCCGCTCGAAACTGCGATGTCGTTGATGCCCATCAGGAGCGATTCGCCTTCTACGTAGGCAAAGCTGATATTCAGATTGCCCGGCAGCCGATGCTCCCACGAGCCGTTGATGTAGGTCTCGTCCAGGCGGCCCATAATGCGGTCGCGCAGGCGGTCTCGCAGACCCGACAGGGTGCTGGCTTCCTTGGCCATCTCTTCGGAGGCAATCGCGCAGGCCTTGCCCAGTCCGACGATTCCGGGGACGTTCAGGGTTCCAGAGCGCATGCCGCGCTCGTGTCCGCCGCCATCGATGATGGCGGAAATCTGTACCCTAGGATTCTTGCGCCGCACGTACAACGCGCCGACACCCTTCGGGCCCATACATTTTGTGGGCCGAGATGGACATCAGGTCGATGTTCATCTTGTTCACGTCAATCGGAATCTTACCGACCGCCTGGGTGGCGTCGGTGTGGAAGATCACGCCGCGCTCACGACAGAGCTTCCCGATTTCCGCCACCGGCTGCACCACACCAATTTCGTTGTTGGCGGCCATGATCGTCACCAGGATGGTCTTGTCATCCATGACGCGCTTGAGTTCTTCGAGATCAATCAGGCCGTCTTTCTGCACCGCCATGTAAGTGACGCGGTAACCGTACTTCTCGAGGCGCTTGCAGGTATCGAGCACGGCCTTGTGCTCGGTCACGGCCGTGATGATGTGGTTTCCCTTTTCCTTGTACATCTCGGCCACGCCCTTGATGGCGAGGTTGTCGCTCTCGGTGGCGCCCGAAGTGAAAATGATCTCTTTGGGGGTCGCGCCGATCAGTTTGGCGACGCGCTCGCGCGCGGTTTCGACGCCTTCTTCTCCGGCCCATCCGAAGGAATGGTTGCGGCTGGCCGCGTTGCCGAACTTCTCCATGAAGTAGGGAAGCATTTCTTCCAACACGCGGGGATCCATGGGCGTGGTGGCATGGTTGTCCATGTAGACCGGCAGCCTGACGCCGTTGGCCGCAGTACGCTGCTCTTGCGTCTTCGCTTCGCTGTGTCCGTTGGTCCCCTGGGGGATCGTCTTTACATCCGTGCTCATGATTGCTCTCCTCAGAACCTGCTTATCCAATAGTTACGAATTCCGTCGCGTGCTTTGTCTTGTCGCTGCGGGTCTTGTCGGCGGTGTGTGCGGTCTCTTCCTTCATCTCCAGGATAGTGATGCTCCGGAGTAGCTCTTCGATTCCGTCATTGACCCGCCTTAGAGGCTCCCGGATATTGCAACGATCGCTCTGATCGCATTCACCTCGCACGGTAAAGCACGAAGTGATAAAAAGTGGACCATCGATGGCGCGGATCACCTCGAAAGCCGAAATCATTCCCGGATCGCGAGCCAGGGTGTAGCCGCCGTTTGTCCCATGCTGCGAATGGAGCAGGCCAGCCTTGACCAGGCGCTGCAAAATCTTGGCCAGGGCTTCCTGGGGTATGCCGTAGGCATCCGCTACATCCTTGGCGCTGCATGCTCCCTGTGCGGCATGCTCGGCCAGATGCTTCATGGCCATCAATCCGTAGTCCGCCTTTTTGGTCAGCTTAAGCATGCTCAGCAATTCCGACCTTTTCAGTCGGATATATCTATATTAGATGTCAACCTGCTTTAATGCAACCTGTTACAGGCAACGGTAGAAATGAGCCAGCGAGAGGTCGTGGCAGTCGTTTAACCGATTGAGAGACCGTAACTTGGGCCGTCAAGGTTTCGATGCGGCGAGGGTTGCAACCGAATCCAGAAAATTGGATGAACCGCTGCGGAATAAAGATCGACGTAGGGACTTGACAACTGGAGAAGGCGGTCTAAAATACCGCCAATTTCCGGAGAAATCCCCGGCGTCCAACAGGGAACCCCAACACCCGGATTTATGACTCCATCCTCGCCGTCCCCCACCCCCGAGAAGAAAAGCGACATGGCGCCGTGCAAGCACCCGCGCGTGCAAATCGTCGCTCGCGAAGAAGACTCCGAATTCGTTGAGTGCAAGGAATGCGGAGAAATCTTCGAGTCCAGCGAATTCAAGGACATGATTATCGAGGACACGAAGCTTCGGAAGGAACCCTGAGCTTGCGAAAGCAAGGTGCCATGCGTCAGCCGGCGGACGCATGCGCTACGTGACTCTTCGGTGACAGAAGTAACCCCGGTTGCGGCTTAACGCTTGTTGCGACCCTAACAGTTTGTTAATGTCGCCCGGGGAATATCTTGTCCGCAAAAAGTCAAACTCCGCTCGTGGCACTGGTCGTAGACGATTCCATGCTCATCCGCCACACGGTCTGCCGGTTTCTCGAGGAGCGTGGTTATACCGTGGAATCCGCCACCAACGGTGAGGAAGCTCTTCCCATCGTCAATCGGATCCACCCCGACATCATCATCACCGACATGCAGATGCCTAAGATGACCGGGACCGAACTCATCACCGCTCTCAAAGCCCAACCCGAGACGGCTGACATCCCGATCGTGATCGTGGCCGGCAAGAATAGCGGGTTCGACGCGGAAGAGCATCGAGCCAATTTCGCCATCTTCAAAGACATTGATATCGAAGCTCAACTCGCGAAAGCGCTCGAAGCACTGCTGGGAAAACACACTACAAGAGCGAAGGCGGCAGCGAAGAGCAGCAATTAGCAATTGGCAATTAGCAAAAGCAACCTACTGAGAACTGACAACTCCATACTGACAACTGGCAATTTCCTAGCGCTAATCGCCAACTACCGTTCCACCCAACACCATTCCAGCTTCCGCCGAAAAATCCATGCCAGCAAAATCCCTGGCCAAAAATTTGGGGTACGCGGCGGCCGCGATCATGGCGGCGTTGTCAGTCGATAGTGGACGGGAAGGAAAATACACGGGCAGGCCTTCCATGGCAGCGTCCCGCTCGAAGCGCTGCCGCAGTTCATTGTTCGCGGCAACCCCGCCGGTAACGAACAGGGTGGCAGCATTGCTCGCTCGCGCGGCAGTGAGAGTCTTTGTGACCAGGTCACTCACGAGCGCGCGCTGGAATGAAGCCACCAGATTGAGGGTCTTGCGATCGCAATGAAGCAGATAGTCCTCAAGCTTCGGCCTTTCCATCCCGGCCAGGGCCTTTCGGCGCGCGTCAATCGAAGCCTTCATGTCGTGGATTTCCACGTAGCGCAAGACTGCGGTCTTGATGCCGCTGTAAGAGAAATCAAAACGCTCCGTAGCTCCGTCATTGTTTCGCTCGTTCCGATCCCGATGCTTGAGCTGCGCAGGAGGAAAGTTCACCGCAGTGGGATCGCCGTGAGTGGAGAGCTTGTCGATAATGGGGCCGCCCGGATATCCCAATGCCAGTAGCTTGGCTACTTTGTCGAAGGCTTCGCCGGCAGCGTCGTCGCGAGTGTGACCGATGTTCCGGTACGACCAGTGTTGCTCCTGCTGCTCGGCCAGGTAAAGATGCGTGTGTCCGCCTGAGACGACCAAGGCCAGTACGGGGAAATTCATCTCGCGATTATTTTTCTGCCGTTCCTCGAGCAGGACAGCATGAATGTGTCCCTCGAGATGATTGACGGCGATCAGGGGTTTGTCGAGCGCAAACGCCAAAGCCTTAGCGTATCCGATTCCGACCAACAGCGCTCCCGCCAGCCCCGGTCCCTGGGTCACGGCCAGCGCGTCAATGGACTGGTAGGTATGCCCGGCATCGGCCAGGGCTTGGCGAACCACTGGCACAATGGCTTTCAGATGCTCCCTTGAAGCGAGCTCGGGGACCACGCCACCGTACGGCTGGTGGGCCGCGATCTGCGAGAAGACGACATTCGAGACGACTCTCTCTCCGGAATACACGATGGACGCGGCAGTCTCGTCGCAGGAGCTTTCGATCCCAAGAATGTAGGCCTCAGCCATAGTTTCCAGTTTAAATCACGAATTGGGAGTGATGAGGACGAGCGTCTCACCCGTCATACACGGGCCAGGGCTCAACGGGCGGGACACCCGTCCTCCATCCCTCCCCGATGCTTGCTAGACCGTCGGGCGACTACAATATGCGTGATGTCGAGCGGAAACCAGAGCGCGCCACCCGCCGCCGAGCCGGTCAGCTCACTCTACGACACCCGTCTGCCCCAACTTTCCCGTTGGCGGCGTATGCAAATCCCGGTCATCGCCGCGGCCGTGATCTCCGTCATTCGCGTGCTCGGTCCCACGCTGCGTTTTGAGGAACTGGGAATGCATTATTTCCGGCCAACTCGCGCTCTAAGAGTGCCGGTAGTTTCCGCTTTCTGGCATCGCTGCATCATTCCCGCCACCTGGTACTGGCGCAATCGGGGCGTGGTGGTGATGAATACCACCAATTTCGATGGCCAGTGGACGCGACGTGTGATTGAACATTTTGGCTTCAACACTGCGCAGGGAAGTTCCACGCGCGGAGGGCTGCGCGGGCTGGCAGTGATGGCGCGGCGGATGGAAGAGGGCCTCGACTCGTCGTTTACCATCGATGGCCCGCGCGGTCCACGCTATGTGGCCAAGCCCGGACCAGTAATGCTGGCCCGGAAAACCGGCCGGCCGATTTACGTGTTTCATATCGCAATGGAAAAGGCGCACACGCTGAAGAAAGCCTGGGATCTGATGGCGATTCCCCGCCCCTTCTCGCGGGCAGTGATCGTAAGTGCGCCGCTGATCACAGTTTCGCCCGACGCGGATGCTGAAGAGCTCACGCGAAAGCAAGCGGAAATGCAGGCTGCCCTTGAGCGCGTCCGCGATGTGGCGGAATCATGGTTTGGATTGAGTGAGTCGGAACGGGAGGCGCTGCGCGCGGAATGGAATGCCGGCGCCTGATCTATCAGGAACCAAGGGGACGGCCGCTCCTTCGACTTTGCTCGGGACGAACCCCTGCTGTTCGGTCGCTGCGGGCGACTAATGTTCACTGCAGGCAAAATGCTTGAGATCAGAGAGTTCGCCAAACAGATTACTCGCACTCTGCGCGAGCACGGCCACCAGGCATACCTCGTTGGCGGATGCGTTCGGGACCTGTTGCTCGGCCGCGAGCCCGCCGATTACGACGTCACCACCGACGCGACGCCTGACGAGGTGATGCGGATCTTCCCCGAAACCTACGCGGTGGGCGCGCAGTTTGGAGTGGTGCTGGTGCCGGTGAGAGATGAGGGCGGCAATACGGTCGAAGTCGCGACCTTCCGCAGCGATCTCGGCTACAGCGACGGCCGCCATCCTGACGAGGTGCGCTTCAGCAAGAGTGCCAAGGAAGATGTCGAGCGCCGCGACTTTACCATCAACGGCCTGCTGCTCGATCCTATCGGCGACGAAGTCCTGGATTTCGTAGGCGGGCGCAAGGACCTTGCTGCTGGAATCATTCGCACCATCGGCCGGCCGGAGCTGCGCTTCGCGGAAGATAAGTTGCGCATGCTGCGTGCGGTCCGCTTTGCCGCCCGCTTCGGATACGCCATCGAGCCCGAAACTTTCGCTGCGATCCAGAAGCTGGCCAGCGGAATCCATCAAGTCTCGCGTGAACGAGTTCGCGACGAACTGACCAAGATGCTCACCGAGGGCCACGCCCGCGAAGCTTTCCTGCTGCTCGACGAAACTGGCTTGCTGCGCGAAATCCTGCCGGAGATTTCGGCGATGAAAGGCGTGCAGCAGCCGCCTGAGTTTCATCCCGAAGGCGACGTCTTTGTGCACACCTTGTTGTTACTTCAAGAATTGCCGCATCCCAGTCCGCCGACGTTGGCCTGGGGAGCGCTCCTGCACGATGTGGGAAAGCCTCCGACTTTCCGCGTGGCGCCCGATCGTATTCGCTTTGATAATCACGTGGATGTGGGCGTGAAGATGGCCGAGGAAATCTGCCGACGACTGCGTTTTTCGAATGACGCATCCGAGCAGATCCTGGCGCTGGTGGCCAATCACATGCGTTTCGCGCATGTGCCGCAAATGAAGGAATCAACGTTCAAGAAATTTGTGCGCATGCCGCACTTTGACGAGCATATCGAGCTGCATCGGCTGGATTGCGAGGCCAGCCACCGCGACCTGACGTCCTATAACTTTACTCGCGAAAAGATCGCTGCGATCCCTCCGGAAACTATTCGTCCCGCGCCGCTTATCAGCGGAGATGATCTGATCGCGGCCGGATACACACCGGGGCCGCGCTTCAAAGAAATCCTATCCTCGGTGGAGGATGCCCAGCTCGAAGGGCGTCTGCAGTCGAAAGACAACGCGATGGACTACGTGAGACGGGAATTTCCTCTGCCAGCAGACAATTCCAATAAAAACCGACCCGCGGAATAGAATCTGTCAAGCCCCATAACTCACCGGTTCCTGCTCAAGCGGTTGAGAAGAAAAGAAATATATAGTGTGTCTCGATGTCCCACTTGCCCGTTGCGAATTGCTATTCTGGAAATATAGGCATCACGAGTCGTTCAGCGCGGGGTGGAAGCTTTGGGGGATGATAAAATCATTTTCGTTTCCCACCAAGAATTTGATCCGCTGATGACCCGAGCCATGGAACAAGTCGGCGCAGGACTGGAGAAGATCGTTGCCGGCAGTCTGCGGCGCTCTCCTGCAGGAGAAGGCCCGCTGCGGGCTTGGGCGCTGGCCTGCGGGCAGGCGGTCGCGGCGCGCACTCGGGCCGTCGCCTTTGCTCAGGGGATTCTTCGAGTTGAAGTTCCTGACGCCGGGTGGCGCGCCGAGTTGCAAGCGTTGGCTCCACAATATCTAGCGGTTCTCAATCGCTATGTCGCAGAAAGCGTGAGACGGATTGAGTTTGTGATTGTCGACAAAGCGGCGGGCGAGGGCGCCCGCCCCACACGGACATGAAAGTTACCGAAAAAGACGTGGCGTACGTGGCCGACCTCGGCAACCTGGAGTTGACCGAAGAAGAGCGCACCCGGATGGTGCGCGACCTGAACTCGATCCTTGGCCACATTGACAGCCTGAACGAGTTGGACACAACGAATGTGCCGCCTATGGCGCAGGTGTCGGACCGCTACGGTGTGGATCAGTCGAAGCAGGGCAGCGAGCGTTTTGCCTACGCCAGCCGCGAAGACATTCTCCACGGATTGCGAAAGTCGCTGCCGCATGATGTGGCGCTAGAAAATGCTCCGGACTCGGATGGGACATTTTTCAGAGTTCCGAAAGTGATCGAAAGGTAGAAAAAATCGTCGTTGGTCCCTGGCCGATGGTCTTTGGCCAAGGACCAGTGGCCTCGACGAATTCTTCATCCATGAATCTCGATCTGCTCACCATTGACGCGGCCCGCTCCGCCGTACAGGAGCGCAAGACCAGCGCTGCCATGCTGGCGGAGTCGTTTTACGCCAAGATTCAGAACGACGATCCGAAGATCGGCGCGTTACCTGACTCTTTGCAAAGATCGGGCACTTGCCAAAGCTTTAGAGATGGACGCTTTGGCTGCGAAAGGCGAAAAGCTTCCTCCAATGGGTGGCGTGCCCGTCGCAATCAAAGACGTAATGGTCACGAAGGGTGTTCGCAGTACGGCGGGTTCGAAGATTCTGGGCAACTATATTCCGCCGTACGATTGCACGGCCGTTGCCCGGCTTGAAGCTGCGGGCGCCGTAGTGTTGGGCAAGCTGAACTGCGACGAGTTTGCCATGGGATCGTCCAACGAGAACTCGGCCTGGAAGCCGGTGCACAATCCGCGTGATCTCACGCGTGTTCCCGGGGGTTCTTCCGGAGGCTCGGCGGCGGCCGTGGCGGCCGACATGGCTGTAGTGGCGCTGGGCTCGGACACGGGCGGGTCGATTCGTCAACCAGCCTCGTTCTGCGGTGTGGTCGGGATGGTGCCGACTTACGGACGCGTGTCGCGCTATGGTCTGATCGCGTTCGCGTCTTCCCTCGATCACATCGGGCCGCTGGCGAAGACGGTCAAGGACGCGGCCATGGTGCTGCGGACAATTGCTGGTCGCGATCCAATGGATTCGACTTCGGCCGACGTGCCCGTTCCGGATTATGTCGCTGAACTTGAAAAGCCTGTACACGGGCTGAAACTTGGTGTTGCCAAAGAGTATTTGGGAGAAGGCCTGGACAAGGAGGTTCGCAGCGCGATCGAAGCGGCGATCCAGAAGCTGGCCAAGCAGGGTTGCGAGATCGTAGAAGTCTCTTTGCCGCATACAAAGTATGCGATCCCCGCTTACTACATTGTGGCGACAGCCGAGGCGTCGTCGAACCTGGCCCGCTTTGACGGCGTGCGTTACGGACATCGCGCTAAAGATGCGCGGACGCTCTCCGAGATGTACCGGCGCAGTCGCGATCAGGGCTTTGGTGCGGAAGTAAAGCGTCGCATCATGCTGGGCACGTACGCTCTCAGCGCGGGCTACTACGACGCCTACTATCTTAAGGCGCAACGAGTGCGCACTTTGCTGACGCGAGATTTCGAAGAGGCGTTCAAGAAAGTTGACGCCATCGTGGCGCCAGTTAGTCCCACGGCGGCTTTCAAGCTGGGCGAAAAAGTGGATGACCCGTTGGCCATGTATCTGGCCGACATCTACACCGTGACTGCGGACCTGGCGGGAATTCCCGGAATATCCGTGCCCTGCGGCGAGACCAAGGAAAAGCTGCCCATTGGGTTGCAGATCCTAGGCCGGCATTTTGACGAGAGCACAATCTTTAGGGTGGCGCAGGCGTGTGAAAAGGCGGCGTAAGTTTGTTCCACGCGTTGCAAAGCTGAAAATAACTTAAGGACCTCAAGAACAGAATCGCCATCGGCTTTCGGCCGGTGGCGATTTTTTTTGCGGGCCACGGGAGCCGAGCCACGTGCCCGTGGCACTCACTTCACTAAATCCAAGTCAACACGATCTATCCCAGGGAGAAAACAACTCATGAAGTCAACTTCGACGACGAGAGTCGTATTGGTATTTGTCTTGAGCATTTCATTGATCGCGACGGGATGCAGCGCACAGTGGATCAGCGTCGCACTGGCGGACTTGCCGGTACTTACCCAGATGGCGCTGAATCTTGCCGCGCTGGTAACCACCTTGCAATCGGGAAAGCAGTTGACCTCGACCGAGGCGACGGCGATCCAGAACATTTCGGCGGAGGCCAGCAAAGACCTAACACTGTTGCAGTCGCTGTACAACGCTTACAAAACAATTCCCAGCGCGGACACTTTGCAGAAAATCCAGAGCATGATTCAGGAAACTAACCAGGAATTGCCGGCCCTTCTGCAGGCGGCCCATATCAGCGACCCGGCACTTTCCGCTCGAATCACGGCCGCGGTCAATCTGATCCTCACTACGGTGAGCAGTTTTGCTTCGCTGATTCCCCAGACGTCGTCTCCGGCTCCGAGGGTGGCTCGACGGGCCGCATTCATTCCTCAACCCAAAGATTTGAAACAGCAGTGGAACCAGCAGGTGTGCGGCCCAACCGGCAACGCAGTTTTGGATGCTGCGCTTAGTCAACGAATATTGCGGTAGTTACAGAGGTTAGGGAACTGGAAACTAGAAACTGGAAACCAGTTTTCAGTGACCGGTTCTCGGTTCTCAGTTATTTTCGGCGCCAGCGGACGCCATCTTTGGTGATTTCGACCAGAAGTCCCGCGGTGGTGAGTTCGGCGCGGATCGCATCTGAGGCTTTAAAATTACGCGAGCGGCGGGCAGCTTCCATCTCAGCGATCCTGGTTTCGATCTCGGCGTCAGAGAGGCTTTGCGTTCCGACGGCGGCAAGCAGTTCCTGGCTGACATCTTTCTCCCGGCCTTCCGTTTTTGCCCATTGCAGAATGGCTTTCATTTTGGGTCCGTCGTCGTCGCGCAGGACCGCAAAGATTTCGTCAAATTTGTCGAGTGCGGCAAGCAGCGGTGCAACATCATCTTTCTGCATCTGTCCGCCGTCGATCGCGGCGTTGGCTTTGCGTACCATGTCAAAAATGGCGGCCTGGGCTTGCGCGGTATTAAGGTCGTCCTCCAGCGCGGCCGTCATGCGCGCTACCGTTTCGGAGGCCAGCGTCGAATCGCTGGCGCCGGGAGGGAATTGTCCGGTCTTCAGACGCAATTGAAAGTTCCGCAACTTGTCCACGTTACTAGCCATCTGCTTCAAACCATCGAAGGTGAAGTTCAGTTGATGGCGATAAGGCACCGACGCCAACAGCAGCCGGATCGAAGAAGGCTTGTAACCTTTGAGCGCCAAATCGCGCAGAGTAAAAAAATTGCCTGCGCTCTTCGACATCTTCTCGCCTTCGACCAGCAGAAAGCGGGCGTGAAACCAGAAGTGTACAAACGGCTTCCCCGTCAGCGCCTCGGATTGGGCGATTTCATTTTCATGATGCGGAAAAATTAGGTCCTCGCCACCGGCATGCAGATCGAAAGTTTCGCCCAATTCCTGCATCGACATGGCCGAGCACTCGATGTGCCATCCCGGCCGCCCTCTCCCGATCGGACTCTCCCAGAATGCTTCTCCAGGCTTTGGCGCCTTCCACAGGGCAAAATCGCGGGCGTTATCTTTTTCGTATTCGTCAACATCAACCCGCGCACCGTCTTCCATGCCCGCGAAATCCTTCTTTGAAAGCTTGCCGTAGCCGGGGAACTTCGCGATGCGGAAGTAATAGGAGCCGTCTTCCGTGCGATAGGCGAAGCCCTTTTTCTCGAGCTCTGCAATGAAGCGCGCCATCTCTTCGATGTGCTCGGTAGCTCGTACCAGAAATGGCGGCTCGATGTTCAGTGTGGAGCTATCTTCTAAGAATGCCTTTTCATACTTAGCGGTGTAATCCTTGACGCTCAATCCCACCTGCGCAGAGTTGCGGATAATCTTGTCGTCCACGTCGGTAATGTTCATGACGTGGCGCACACTGAAACCACTCTGCCGAAGAAAGCGGCGGAGGATATCCACTGCAACAAAAGTCCGGAAATTACCGATGTGGCCGTAGTCGTAGACGGTTGGCCCGCAAGCGTACATCCGCACTTCATTATTATTTTGCAGCGGATGGAATTCTTCTATCTTGCCGGGCAGCGTGTTGTACAGGCGCAGGGCCATAGGATGAGGAAGTGTGCGACAGGATCGTCAATTCTAGGGGGACAGCGGAAACAGGGTCAAATCGAACCACCCGCCGGTTTGGAAGCGTCCGGAGAAACGTGGTTGGCGGCCCGCAGTCGTTGGCCTACGAGAAGCACATAGTGCAGTGCTGAGACGACGGTGAACCCGACCGTAGCGTGGAGAAATGTCGCCTGTGTGATAAAAACCCAGCGGTCATGTTTAATTTGAAACAGCATTACGAAAAACACGGCGGCCACCTGGGCAAAAGTGTTGGCCTTGCCGAAGATGCTGGGACGAAAGTTGCGCAATCCAGCGATGGCGTACAGCACGGCGCTGGCAAAGAGAATCGAGATATCCCGGCTGAAAACCAGTACCGTGTACTTCCACGCGATCTTATGCAAAATAGACAGCACCATGAACATGGTGCTGAGCAGAAACTTGTCGGCGATGGGATCGAGATATTGGCCGAGCACCGTCTGCTGCTTGAGTGTCCGGGCCAGCAGGCCATCCAGGCCGTCACTGAAGCCGGCCAGGACAAACAAGATGAGCGCCCATTTGTAGTGGCCGGCAACCAGATCAATCACGATGAACGGCACGAACATCATGCGCAGCAGGGTCAACTGGTTGGGCGCGGTCAGCAGTTGGGAAAGCTTCATCTTCACTGGCTCGACCGGGTGGAAATATGCGGAATGAGGATTGAAGCCGGGTCCAATCCTGTCTTGGCCGTGAAGCGTTGAGAGAGGGAAGGGATGTTGCTGTCAGATAGATCCAGCTCTACACGCTCAATACGATGCATCGGAAAGAAGACTACACCGAAAGCGGGGGGATCGCCCGCTTTTATCATCGAGACAAAATCTTCGAATGACCCCAGTTCAATGCCGGAGAGACTGATCCCTTGAACGGCCAGCGCAAGCACCGCACCCCAGAACTTCTCACGAGGATTACCCAACGTTAAAAGTGCCATGCTGCCGGGTTGAAACGGATCTCCGGCATTGGAGATCGGGGACCGGACTGATGGGGTAGGCTGCACAGATGATTGTCGCCGTCAGTGGGTCAATTTTGCAACCCCCGCGCTGTTGCTACCCTGGAGGGTTGGCTTGGCTTTGACCTGCTGGCCGAGAACCCGTTAATGTGGTCAGTCATGAACGGATTGGTTCTTACTTTATCGGGGAGGCTGACATGGACAGAAGGGCTCTGTTGCAATCTTTGCCCACCATCGCACTGATTCCGGCTGCGGTCTGGGCGGCCGCGAAACCTGGAGAAGCCCAGGCTGCGGGACCGGCATCAACGGTCTACGAACTTCGCGTTTACCACGCGAACGAAGGCAAGCTCGACGATCTGCTGAAGCGCTTCCGCGAGCACACCATGGTGCTGTTCGAGAAGCACGGAATGAAAAACGTCGCCTATTGGACTCCGCTCGACGATCCGTTGAAGGGCAAGACGCTCATCTACATTCTCGCCCATCCCAGCCGGGAGGCCGCGACCAGCAATTGGAAGGCATTCGTCGACGATCCGGAATGGCAGAAGGTGCGCGACGCGTCGGAAGTGAACGGAAAGCTCGTGGATAAAGTTGATTCCACTTTCATGGCGCTCACAGATTTCTCCCCGGCGCTGTAGGAATGGAGGACGAGTGTCTCGCCACGTCCGGGGACGCCAGCCTTCGACTGCACAGAGTGTAATATGCAGAGATGGCGATTTCTTTGCCAGGAGGATTCGTTGATCCACAAACGCATGATTTTCTCGACGCTTCCTATTTGTCTCGGCATTCATCACATCATTGGTTTCGCCGGCTCTCGCGCAGGTTGAAAACTGGAAGATTGATCCCATGCATTCCTCGGCCCAGTTTGCCGTCCGTCACATGGGTATTTCAACGGTCCGGGGCGAGTTTCGGAAAGTCAGTGGCACCGCCAGCTACGACCCCGCCAATCCCACCAAAACTTCCCTTGAGGCCACGATTGACGCCACCAGCGTCGATACGCGCGTGGATATGCGGGACAACGATTTGCGCGGTCCGAACTTTCTCGATGTTCAGAAATATCCGACCATCACGTTCAAGTCCAAGCGTGCGGAGTCAGCAGGTACTGGCAAGATGAAGCTTACCGGCGACCTGACAATTCATGGAGTCACCAAGGAAGTGGTGCTCGATGTCGACGGTCCTAGCGCTCCGATGAAAGATCCGAAGGGCAACTTGCACATGGGCGCTTCAGCAAGTACGACCATCAACCGTAAGGATTTCGGTGTGAATGGCGCCGCGACGATGGTGGGCGATGATATATCCATCACGATCGACACGGAACTGGTTAAACAATAGCTTGAAGTAAGGCACGGTCTGCTCGGCTCAGAAGGTGTAGGAGACGCCCGCCAAGGGCACGACTTTGGCCCGCAAGCCGCTGTCGTTCAGCTTCAGAAGCACGTTTCCAGTCACCAGCAGGTGACGGAACAGTCGGACCTTTGCGCCGAGCGAGGCGTCCACGATGCTGATATCGGTGTCGGATTTGACCTCGGAAGTTGGTATCGGGCTGCCCACGGTCACAACGGCGCAATCGGAATCGTTGCAGGCCCCGAAATCGTCCAGATGGCCGGGTTCCAGTTGTGATGCCCCGAATACTCGTTGCCCGTAGAGATCGAAGGCGGCGGTGAGGCGCTTCGTGACCGCCACATTTACGCCGGCAACATACAGGAAGCGCGAAGGCAGGGAACTCTTGGTGACCGTGGGAGTTGCAATGAAGTTGCCGTACAACAGGGAGCTTCCGTTCAGTTCGTATCCCACCTCCCCATGGGGCGAAACTCGGCCGCGATAGGAAGCGACTACAAAGGGTTTGAGCCCTAGCGTGCCCGAGCCGAGAAAATTCTCTTCATCTCCAGTGGGCAAACGCGCGTCGAGGCCGCCCGCTATCCCCAGTCTTTCTCCGGTGTAGAACTGGTATTTCCCACGAACCACAACATCGCCAAGTCCAGTAACACTCCGGGAATCGGAAAAAACCGCATCGAAACACGGAGCCGCCGTGCAATTGGGCACGGTGATATTTGGAGGAGGCGCAGCCTGCGCGATCGTGGGTTGAAAGAAGTTGAACCGGTTCAAAAGAAAGGGCGGTTGTGGTGCGAAGGAATTGGGCACGATGGTAGCGTGCGAGACCACGCTCATCCGGACATTCGAAAAGGGCAGGGCAGCCGAGATCTCGAAATGCTGCGAGAGACCATAGGTGAGGTAAACAATGTATTGGTTTACTTTTAAGTTGATATCGTAGTTCGTCTTGACATAATCGCGGACAAAGCATGGGCTGCCATCGTATGAGCCGTCAGCGGGGAAGCCGGTGGTGTTGCACGCTGGGGTATCGAACGCGGGAGGAATGAGCGCCGCCGGAACGGGATTGGCGTGAAGAGAAAGCGGAATGCTGTCCAGTTTCTGGCCGTCGATGGAATCAAACTTAAAGTATTGATAGCTGAACCCGACAAACAACCTGTGCGGACCAATAGTATTTGCGCGTTCGCCGAAGATGGGACCGAGGTTATCGTCGCTCGAAGGCACAAAAGTTTTCAGCGCCGTGTCATAGGTGACGCTGATCCCGGAAGATGGCGACGCGATCGGCAATTGCGAGAGGCGAGTACCAACCGCCTGGGTGATGGGCCTGATGTTAGGAAATGGGCGGTTATTCAGGATGCCGAACAGCGCGTAATTGAAGCCGGATGATCCCAGGGCCTGCGGAAGCATACAGATCAGCTTGCGGCTGCCCGTGCCGTTCAGCGGGCAAACTCCCTGCGCCCGCGTGAGTCCCGGCGCCGCAATTAGTAGTATCAGAGTCCAGAGACACTTCCGGTTACACATTATTGAGCCGCCCCCCAGCGTCCGGGCATTCTGCCCCGTCAGCGCTCTGGAGGTCAACAAAAATGACGGCGACACCAGTTCCGATAGTTTCTTTTTGGGGATGTGGTTTCAATCAGGGCGAATTGGCTGAGATATACTTTCGAACCTCAGCATTTGTACGTGAGGATTGTTCGGCATGGCGATTGGCGTTCGCACTCAAGACCTGCGGAAAATCTATAGCGCCTCGCCTCCATTGGCTTCCGGGGGTGGTGGTCCTGTCGGACGCGGCGACGCGAAAGATGGGAAACAGGCGAAGGCCCAAATCCCGGCACTGGACGGGCTATCGCTAGAGGTCCTTCCCGGAGAGATTTTCGGCCTTCTGGGCCCGAACGGCGCCGGCAAATCCACCACCGTCGGAGTCCTGACCACTCGGGTACGCCCAACATCGGGCCAGGCCTGGATTGGCGAGCACGATGTGTGGAAGGAGTCGACCCGAGTCAAGCACCTGATCGGCGTTGTGCCACAGCGTGCCAACCTGGATTTTTCTTTGACTGCCCGCGAGATTCTCGTTTTTCACGCTGCCTACTTTGGAATTGGTTCGAGACAAAGAAATGAGCGCGCGGACGCATTGCTTGAAAAATTCAAGCTCACCGAACGTGCGAATCAGATGGTCCGTGGCTTCTCCGGCGGCATGATGCAGCGGCTTTCCATTGCCCGCGCCATGATGCACGATCCGCAGGTCCTGTTTCTCGATGAACCGAGCGCGGGGCTCGATCCTCAGACCAGGATTCTTCTCTGGGAGATCATTCGCGAATATCACCAGGCGGGAAGGACAGTTCTGCTAACCACTCATAACATGGAAGAGGCCGATGGGTTGTGCCAGCGCCTGGCCATCATCGACCACGGCCATGTTATTGCCCTGGGTACATCGGAGGAGTTGAAGGCGTCGGTCCCCGGAGGATATCTGCTGCGCCTTCGTTTCGGAAATCAGACTTCGGAACTGCTCCAGCGCCTGCAGTCGCTGGCCGGAGT
Source organism: Terriglobia bacterium (assembly GCA_963812835.1). Classification (GTDB taxonomy): domain Bacteria; phylum Acidobacteriota; class Terriglobia; order Terriglobales; family Acidobacteriaceae; genus JAIQFF01. The sequence continues at coordinate 260,716 of CAWEWN010000001.1, read as the reverse complement.
GCGTGAAGTGCGAGCCAAGGACAACACTGGGGTTGACGTCTACGCCGACCGAGGAGGCCCGCTCATTCCCGAAATTGCGAGCCTGGCGGCGAATGTAGCGGCCGAGTTGTCGGACGTTCACATTTCTGAGCCAAGCCTGGAAAATCTCTTCCTGCACCATACCGGAAGGAGCTTGCGCGATTGAACTGGAAGACTTTTTTTGCCATGCTGGCGCGCGACGCTCACGTAGCGCGGCGTAACGCCGTCCAACTCTTTCTGCAGACCTTCCTGCAGCCGCTGCTCTTTGTTTTCATTTTCGGTCGAGTGATGGTGGGCAGCGGCTTTCTGCCGGCAAGCTACAAAAGCCTTCTGCTCCCCGGCATTATTGCCATCAGCATGGTGTTCACCGGGATTTGGGCGGTGGCGATGCCACTCATCGCCGAGTTTCAGTGGACCCGCGAAATCGAAGACCGGCTGCTGGCTCCGATCGCGGTCCCCTGGATCGCGATCGAGAAAGTCTTAGCGGGAATATTGCAGGCTCTGGTCTCCGGGCTGATCGTGATCCCGCTGGCGTGGCTCGTGTTGCGGCCCGGCGTTGAAATCAGTATCGGCTCGCCGTTGACCTTCGTGTCGATCCTGGTACTGATCGCGATCTTCTCCGCCGCGGGAGGGCTGGCCCTCGGATGCACCATCAATCAGCAGCATATCGGGCTGATGTTCGGCATGGTGATTACTCCAATGATTTTCTTCGGCTGCACGTACTATCCGTGGAGCGCTCTCAAAACTTTCCCTATTCTGCAGAAGGCCGTGCTGATCAACCCGCTGGTATACGCCAGCGAAGGGATGCGTGCCACCCTGGTCCCGCAATTCCCGCATTTGCCGGTAACGGCTGTGTTGGTCGCACTGCTTTTCTTCGATGTGCTGCTGCTGGTAGTTGGGCTGCGGCAGTTCGAGAAGAAGGCTGTGAGTTAAATCTTGCGTTCATGCGGAGCGAAGCGCTCTTGGTTTGTCGGAGCATGCCCTCGGGACACCGGCGCTACTGCAAGCCGTCTACGAGATACAGATCCGACAGGTCGCGCACGTAGGAGTACGCGTACCACCGCGCATCGGGGGTGATATCGAATATGTTGGCGACATAGACGCCTGCCCGGTCCGCCGGCACCAGGTCTCTCCACGGTTTTCTTTCACCCGTCACGGTGTCGTAACGGTACAACTTCAGAGGGACTCCCGGAAGCTCGGCTCCGATGACATAACGCCCTGACTGTCCGCCTAAAGGTAAAAAGAGATTGGGAATTTTGGCCGGGGCACTGCGTGGCTGTCCTCCGTCAACGGGATAGAAATTCAGGGTGTCTCCCTGCCGCGAAACGACTTCTTTTCCGTCTTCCGTTGGAAAGCCCTGCGCGCCCTCAGGTGTAACTGGAGTGAGTGTGCCGCCATCCATTGTGGTCAGATAGGACCGCAACTGCTTTCCGGGCTCCCTTCCGGTGACGAGTAAGTGCTTGCCATCGGGAAACCAGACGGCATAGTCGTAATCGAATCCAGGCTGTGAGAGATTCTTCGGCGTCCCGGCGCGAGTGGGCAGCAACCAGAGCTGCTGCGGCTGTCCTGGAATAATTGATGCTACCCATTTGAGATCAGGAGACACGCCATAGGGCGCGCCATCTCCCAGTCGAATCGCGGGCGAGCCATCGGTCGCGCGCATATAGGCCGAGTACTTTTGACCTCCACCATCACCTTCCTCGGAGAAAAATATCCATTTGCCATCGGGAGAAATGCGAGTGACGAGCGACCAGTCCTGCCAGCTCATGTCAATTTCTGAGTCGTGCCCGGGAAATAAACCGGCGATTCCACGCCTACGGTTCTCGCGGATGAAGAGCACGCGGCCGTCGGGGAAAATATCCTGGAGAACAACTCCGCCTGCACCCGCCCATACCAGGCGCTGATGTCCGTTGAGATCGACCGCGAACAAATTGCTGGAGAGGTGGACATTGGATCCGGTGAACCAGATCTCTTTGCCGGAGGGCGCCCACGCCAGTCCGCGAACATCAGAGAAGGAGCCGGTGAGCACGCGACTCTTGCCCTGGCGGTCCACGACCATGATCGTACCCAGACTGTCCCAACGAATGGAATGATGGATGAAAGCCACCATGTTGCCGTCAGGCGAAACGCGCAGATCGCCGATCCAGCCTTGAGTTTCGTACAACCGCTTGCCCTGGGGGTACTCCAGGTTAACGCTGCTGGCGGTCAGCGTAGCGAGAGCCAGGTACTGGCCATCGGGAGACCAGTCCGCGCTGCCTACCGCTTCGCTTATCTCGCGCGGAGAACCGCCGGTGAGCGGCACTCGGGCGAGAGTCCCGCCCCCGGCATTCGCCATCGGTTGAACGTGATTGAGGGTGATGGCGAGTTCATCTTGTTTGGAGACGGCGAGAATGCTGCTGTTCTTCAGGCCGAGTTCGCGCGACTGGGGAGCGTCGGGGCGCGTGGTGTAGAGCTGTAGCGGTTCATCCCCTAGCTGCGCGCTGTACACGATGGTCTGGCCGTCGGGAGAAAACCGCGCCGCCCCAACATGGCCGCCGCGGAAAGTCAGTCGGCTGAAGACCGGAGCAGTAGACTTCCTGGTCGTGTGCCCGGCCCAGAACGCCACCGCGGCCAACAGCAACAAAGCCGGAATCGCAATCAGCAACGGAGTTCCGAACCTCTTGCTACTCGCAACGTGCGGTCCCGTCACTGGTTTCGCAGCACCGCTGAGAGATGACAGGCTCTCCAGATCGAAAGCCAGATCGCGCGCTGACTGGAAGCGCTGTCCCGGTTCCTTTTCCAGGCAATGCCGGACAATGCGATCGAGTCCGGGTGTGACATTCAGTCCGCTTTCGTTTAACTCGGGTGGATCTTCCTTGAGGATTGCGTTCATGGTCTCGACGCTGGAGTCGCCCTTGAACGCGCGTTTTCCGGAAATCATTTCGTAAAGAATCGCGCCCAGGCTGAAAATGTCGGAATGGTGATCGACGGTTTGTCCCCGCACCTGTTCGGGAGACATGTAGCCCGCCGTGCCCATCACTGTACCCGGTTGGGTCGGCGTGGGTGCGGCCATGGTCGCGCTCTGTCCGGAGAGTCCGGCTTCGCCAATGGCTTGTTTGGCCAGCCCGAAGTCGAGAATTTTGACCCGGCCGTCTTTGGTGATGAAGATGTTGTCGGGCTTCAAATCGCGATGCACGATGCCTTTATCGTGCGCCGCGGCCAGTCCTCGAGCCATCTCTACTGCATACTCGGTCACGCGACGCTGAGATAGCGGGCCGGCGTTCATCTTTTCGCGCAGCGTCTGGCCTTCGAGAAGTTCGGAGACCAGGTAGTGGAGGTCACCCTGCGCGCCTACGTCGTGAATGGCGAGGATGTTGGGATGGTTGACCGTGCTCAGTACGCGAGCTTCGTGCTCGAAGCGCTCCAAGCGGTCTGGATCGCGGGCGAAGGCTTCCGGCAAAACCTTGACCGCGACCTCGCGCGCCAAGCGGGTATCGCGCGCGCGATAGACTTCGCCCATGCCGCCCGCGCCTATTGAAGATTGAATTTCGTAAGGCCCGAGCTTCGTTCCGGAGGTAAGCGCCATGCGTGCGCCATTATATTACCTGGCGATGTAGGCGCGAGCGCCCTCGCTCGTGCGGCAGCGCCACAACTACGCCGAAGCCCCCCCGGCGGTCCGCTCGATTTAAAGTAGCGCCGGCGTCCCGCCGGCTGTCGTGGGGGCGTCCCGCCCCCGCCGGGGAGGGCCGTGGATTAAGGGATTGCACGGCCACCGGCCGCCATCAGGACAGCCATTGCTAGTGAAGACCACAGTCCGCAAATTACCGACGTCAGCGCGAACCGGCGGAAGCGTCATACACGACATTGCCTCCGACCACGGTTTCGAGCACCTTGATGTTTGCGATGTCCTCCGTGGGAATCTGGAGCGGATTGCGATCGAGCACGATGAGATCCGCGAACTTGCCAACCTCCAGCGATCCAGTCGTCTCGTCCTGGTGAAGCTCATAGGCAGCATCGATGGTCACGGCCCGGAGCACCGCCTCACGCGACAATCCGGGATCGTCACCTAGCCGGCCGCGATACTCAGGCGCCGCATCGGGCGAGTTGGTGCGCGTGACGCCGACTTTAAGAGCAAACCATTCGTCTAAGCGGTCCACTGGCCAATCGCTGCCAAAGGCAATGCGAGCACCGGCCGCAGCGAGAAAGCCGGCGGGTTCCAGAATTTTCATTCGCGCCGGGCCGAAATAATCTCTGACTCCCAACGTGTCTCCTGCGGGCTTCTCCCACTGGAACGACAACACAGGAATTGTTCCTAGCAGTTTGTAACGCGGGAAATCCGCAGGGTCGACGATTTCGTCGTGTGCGATGGCGGGACGGATATCTGCCGCAGGCAGCGCTTTCCTGAGCGCTTCGATGCCGTCGAGCGCGGCGTGGACCGCGCCGTCTCCATCTGCGTGCATGTGGGGATCGATGCCAGCCCTTCCAAGCGCGATGAGTATCGCGGCCAGCGGTTGGGCGGGAAAGTAGACCGCAGGCCCGCGGCTTGGACCGGGCACCCAGTGGGGATTCGCCGCCGTCCCGGCGTTCGTGAGATACGGTTCGCGCATCGCGCCCGTGAACGCCGGAGCCGAGATCACTCCGTCGAGAAACAGTTTTGCGTTTCGCACCGTGATGCCCGGTGCACGCGCGGTAGCGCCTTCGTCATACTGTTTCGCAAAAGCGACCACGTGAGCGACGGCGCCGAGAGCATCGCCAGCTTCAGCCGGTGTGATTTGCGGGGCAAAGTGTGCCCGCGCGGTCAAGCCTCCGGAGCGGCGCACGGTTGAGAAGGCAGCCATGTCTGCGGCCGCCGCGTCAGCATCGAGGAAGGTGGTTACGCCCTGCCGCTTCATGGCTTCGAGCGCGGCCTTCGCGCCCTCCACGTTCTGTTCGGCGGTCGGCTTCGGCAACAGAGTCGCGAACACTTCGTGCGCGGCATCTTCGAGCAGGCCCGAGGGTTCGCCGCTGGTGTCGTGCCAGATCTTTCCGCCGATCGGATCGGGAGTGCTTGCCGTGATTTTGGCCAGGGCCAGAGCGCGCGTGTTGGCGAGCACGGTGTGTCCGAAAGAAGAGCGGAGGATAATTGGCCGGGTTGTTTTCAAAATATCGAGCGTGGCGCGGCTGGTTTTTACGCCCGCAGGGCGCATGCTTTCCTGAAACCAGCTCACCACTTCAAGCCAGGCGTCCGGATCTTTCGACCCGTCGTGGTCGAGACACGCCTGCACTCGTTGCTGCAATTCGGCGATCGTAAGCGATTCGTAGTTGAGGCTGCATTTCAGAAGGTGAGCCCCGGCTTCGAGGGGGTGCATGTGCCCGTCAACCAGGCCCGGCATCAGAAACCGTCCCTTAAGGTCGACTGACACGGTGGCCGCGCCGACGAAGGGGGCCAAACCCTCGTTGCTGCCCACATAGACAATTCGTCCATCGCGAATCGCCAAAGCCTCGGCGGTTCCGTTGTGAGTATCGGCCATGAAAATGACCCCGTTCCGGTAGACACGGTCTGCGGGAATCGCGCCCGGCGGGGAAGCTGCAGCGTGCAGGACAGTGGTAAACAATGCCGCAAGAAAAAGCGCGCGCAGCGATGGGCCAATTGCAATGGCCATGGTTGTGGCAGGAACGGTTGGCAAGATCAGTATCCCCCAGCTTTCGTTTTCAGCCTACTGAACCGGTACAGCGTCCGCAAGAGTTGTTGAGAAACATTAGGTGTTTGCAAATGACGCAATGACAGGCTCGATGCGACTGTTACCGCGCTCGTTATTCTTCATCGACGATCACCATCTTTAATCTTTTCTAGCAGCGAAGTTAATCATCCATGACGATGGCACAGGAATCGTTTCACAATCGCGTGTTCTGGACAATAGAGAACGTCAACAACCTCACTGTAGTGCAATCCGGTAAAAGCGATTCACGGCGACAATCAAACGTTTGCTGAACGGCTGCGCGTAATGGCCAATGTCTGAGTGACTTCGGTTCGAAATGAGTGGAGCTCTCCGAGTTGACTTACATGGGGCAATCGGGGACCAGCGATTGCCGCACAAGAAGATCGTCGTTTGTCATCAAGTTCGACGAACCGATGAATGGTTCGACGAGACAACAACCCATCCACGCCCAATAGGGAAACTGGCGCAATTTTGCGGAACGGTTCGAACGCGGTAAACTGAATTTGCAGACGACGTCGCGGTAATGTGACGTTCTCGGCCCGTCAACAGCAATTTGGTAAACTGTTGAAACGGTTCCTGTAGGCGCGTAGCTCAGTTGGTTAGAGCGCTACCTTGACACTCTAGCTGGACACGCGGAATCAGGGCGTTAGCAGGCATCTAGGGAGCCTAAGTGCATGTAAAGAGCAGTTGGATATTGCTTCGGTTCCCGGATCGTTCCCAACCCGCAGGCGGGAATTTCTGGCATTGGATTGCTACTTTCTCGAGGAAGCAACCCATAGCATTTTGACCTACTTTCCGGACTTCGATTTGCTCCCGATATCCCGGTGTGTTCCTCGATTAGTTCCCACGCGTCGCGCCATTCTTCCTCGCCCAGAACGGCGGCGGGCAGGCCAGCAAATTAGGTCCGTGGAAATGCGGACGCCCAAAAAGAATGGTTTGCGGAGAAGGCCCGGTCTACTGGGAACTGAATGACATTCCAACGGCACTGGCAGCCACCTTTGGCGTTGCAAGGAACTCTGAGGAACTATTAACGGACCCTAATTGGACCCAGATTGCCCTTCGACGAAACTGTCAATTTCTCGTCCGGTCGGAAGAACTTCCTGTATGTTTTCAGACGGTGTCAAAGGGTTTTGAGTGCCACAGAACGCCTGATGGCCCAGAATTGCGGGGAGGCAAATTAGGAAGGCGGCATCGGAGGAGCGATTCGAACGCTACGGTTTCCCGCACAGCCGGTTTAGCAAAACACAGGCGGGTTCTGAACCGTTTGCAAAATTTCCTACTCCACTCCTCTTTTCAGCGGGTTACAAATCAGTCGATTTGATCCGCTTGGAAAGGAGTCGTTCCGATCGTGCAACAATTACAATTTCATGACAGTCTGGACGACCGTCAGCTCCTACTGAGCATCTCCGCGACACAACAAAGATCAACTTTTACACTAACTTTCACTCATCGTCTGGGCGTGCGCGATAGTGGCAACAACCGGGTACTTGCCCCCTGATAGTGATTACAATCTTGGATTCTCGTATCTCCGCTGACGGGTCTAGCGCCATCAGCGGCCAGAGCCGCCTTCAGCGACTTGCAGGTTCAGTGCTACTCGTTCTCCGTTGATCAGTACCGCCCCACTATCGATGAGTTGCTGGCCAGTGCAGTCGTATTTCTCGTAGCAGCGCAACTCCGGGAAAGGGAAAAAGAATTCCACGGCTTCGGTTTTGCCAGCGGCGGGCGATCGGCCTGCCAGGTGCACGGTCGTACTGAAACTGATCCCGTCGAACTTTGTCTCTTCCTTGAAATAGGCTAGCGTCGGACGGATGAGGTGGGCCACGTGGTCATCAAATGCCATTGCGGCAAGTCTGTATCGCGACCCCGCTGCAGACTCGGGCAAAACCGTCTTCAGCGAAAGCTCAAGGTAAATACCTTGGCGAAAAGGCACAAAACTCTGGACCGCATATGAGACAAAGTGCGCCTGCGGGTCTAACTCTCTCACTAGGTTGGCTAGCAGTTCCTGACTGGAACCTTGCAGCGCGGCCATGGCTTGTGGAGATGTGTCCCGAACCGGAGTCCGTGCGACAACATTTGCTTTTGCCGCCGGTGCGACTGGGGCGCTCACCGGTACTTGCATGCCGCTACTATCACCTATCTGGGCGATTCCACTTCCGCTCGGCACCACCCGGCGTTCCGTAGCGGCGGGATTAGGGTCCGCGCCAAGGGCGGGCTGGGGGCCTTGTCCGTTGAGCCAGATATTGATGGGCTGGGCGTTGAGAAAAATCTGACCCTGCATCAACCCAGCCTGTTGGACATTCTCATCCCTGGAGCCCAAAAGTTGTAGCGCGCCGCTTTGCGGCAAAAACACCATGAGGTTTTCGGGCCTCTCCACCATCACTCCCATGACCTGTCCGCGAACGTGATGGGAAATTTCGAGGGCGTAACCTTGCACCTGCTGGTTTGCCTGAAAGCGAGGCACCTCGGATTTCAAAATCGGCATGACCACACTCAGAAAAGTGCTCCGTGCCCGCTGATAGGCCGCAATCTTCTCCGGATAGGCGGCGTAGTAGTTGCCGGTCACTGCCACTACGGTCTGGCCGTTGTAGCGATCAAATCGAATCGACCGCTGATCGGCATGCTGTTGTTGGGATTCATCGAGATCCAGTTTGCGGTTCAGATAGAAGCGGTACTCCAGCGGGAGTGCCTGAATATCCTGGCCCACTACCTTCAAATCGTTAATGTATTGTTGCTGCAACGAGCGCATTTCTGGATCTTTGATCTCGGCCGGGGTCAGAACTTGCGTCGAGCCAATACTGCTGGTGGCCACGATAAGGATCAATGGCAGAAGCCAATTCCTGCGCCGAGACCCATCCTCCCGAAGAACGCGATGGACTGGCTCTGCTATGGCAGAGCTGATCATGGAGGTCGGGGCTGTGATTGCAGTTAGATTGTGCGACATATGAATGCAGCTTCCCTAATCCTGCGGCGGGTAAAGCGTAAGGTACAAGTATGCATTTGCTACTTCGTCCTGGCCCAAGTAGTCAAACACGGGCATCCTGCCGCGGAATGGTTCTGGCGGCGCGCCCATGGTGATTGGGTTGCCGAACGTGACCTTTCGAACGAACTGAGACAGGGTCGTCCGCGTGGTGAGCGTACTGAGCGGTGGTATGGCGCCTTCCAGAATTTGCTGGGGGTCGGGATTCGGTCCAACCGCATTGTGACAGATGTGGCACGTGGATTTTACGACTTGCTCGCCCACGCGAGCGGGCGACTCGGTAATGGCAAGTTGTTGCTTTTCAGCCCCCGGGACGCCGGCAAGGTCTCTCAAATAGGCGATCAGAGCCCGAACCTCTGTTGCGCTCAGTTGCGGGAACGGGGGCATGTCCTGTCCGCCTTTGTGAAAGCGGTCCAGCAAGACAGCATTGGCCTGCTTCGCAAGCACTGCCGCGTTGGCCCGGCTCATGTCCATACCAACTTTCTTCATTCTCTCCATTATGATTTCTACAGAGGTCGAGCGGACTGGATCGATAACCGAGTTGATTTCCGGAGGGGCACCGTGTCCGGACCCGGTGTGACATCCCCGGCAATTCAGGCGGTAAACATCAGAACCGTGAAGAGTCATGCTTCGCACCTCAAAGCCTGGCGAAAGCTTTTCTTGCCAGACTGCTGAGTCCTCTCCTGGTCTGGGTGCGGCCGGCCCTGAACGCCAGGTCTTCCCCATGCTGGTGTCGCTGAATCTCTTATGCAGATGGCTGATCCAGCTTTCGCCGTTTACTGGCGTCACTGGAATTTCTTTATTCCCAGCCGTTTGACCAGGTAGCTGTGAGACCAGCGCGAAAATCACCACCAGACGTTTCATCGATATCATTGAAGAGTCTTTCATTCCGTTTCTCGCGGCAGTACAGGCCCAGTCAGCCTCCGGTCCCCCACCTTCGCTTCCTTACTTACCCAGAGTGAAATCCGCCTTCGCATCGCCGGATACCGAAACCGGCTTGGACTGGTTCTTCGCCCCTTCATGCCACGCGGTCACGGTGTAGCTTCCATCCGGAACATTCTCAATCTTGTAGGTTCCGGTCTGATCCGAAATGGCAAAGTACGGAGTGGGGGCGACCACCAGGTAAGCCGACATCTCCGGGTGAACGTTGCACAGTATTGGCACTGCGCCCGGCGTGTCGAACTTGAACGACTTTTTCTCCCCCTTCGGCCAGGTACCCATGTTGTGGCTCAGCTTCTTGTTTCCGCCGATGGAAGTCCAAAATACGTTGTGGGCCACGCTGTCGCTATTGAGGAAATCCACGGTGGTGCCAACCTGGACCGCCGTGACGTGCGGCTGGAAGACTAGGCCTTTCTGGTCTATCACCGGATGCTGAGTCGGTGCGGGAAACGTCTTACCAGCAATCGCGTCAATATAGACGACTGATTGCCCTGCAACACCGGAGACCTGTCCGCTGATGGTACCGGCGCTGGCCGCGAGACTGAATCCCATTACGACTGCGATCAGAATCAAAATATTGCGCTGCATGATTTCTCCTTAATTTAAGTGGGGAGGCATGGCCTGCCCGATCTAGTAAACAAATTCCAGTCCCGCGATTGCCGAGTTCGTTCGGAACGCGCCAGTCAGTGGCGTGCCCGTAGTCGGGTCGTAGACAATCTGCTGCGGCCGGATCTGGTACTCGAAGGAGGCCTTTATGTTGGCATGAATTAGAAACTGCACGCCGGGCGTAAAGCGATTTCGCGTGGCGTGAAACGGCGACACGAACGATCCGATGTCGGAGTCGGGGGTGGCTCCGATGCCGTTGATAAGGTCGGCAGTGGAGTGCACGGCATCCCAGCGCATGATGGTCATCAGCCAGGGCAGCGGCAAATAGTCCGCTTCCAGAAAGCCGCCACTGAAGCTGGCCGGGCTTCCGCGGAGAAGGCTTGTCGGTGGCGGCAGGCCGGCGGGAAATAGCGGCAGCAGGTTCTGATCACGTCCGTACAGGTACTGTCCAAACAGGTTGAGGGCGTGGTAGTTAAAGCTGAAGTCTCCCCCCACGCGATAGAACGGCTCACGCGCCGTCAGCACCGTCGAAACTCCCGTGCTGTCCTGGCCTTGAAACCGCTGCACGGAACGTCCGTAGAAATAGAGCGTCCCTACGTTGAGATAGGTATGATCGTGGGGCCCAGAGGCTCCCGCCGCTTGAATTTCGTTGCGGCTGGCCGGGTCACGCTCCAGATTAAAGCGATAGGACAGGCGGGCGTAGATGTCTTTAAAGTTGGAGTCCGACGTATAGGCCACTTCCGGCGGAACGTTGTTTCCGGTCGCCGCCGTGCCGCCGCTGGTATTCTGGTTCACAATGGCCAGAGAGTAGTGATAGCCGCGGTAGTTGTGACCACCACTGAACTCCACCCCCTGCGCCGCGTTCGACATGGCGAAAGAGTTGTTGACGGTGGGCAGCGCCAGCATGGAATTTACCGTGCCGATATTCGCCTGGTCATAGATGTCCCAACCGCTGAGGTTCCAGCTGCGCGCTGGACTGAAGGGCAGATCCAGCTCGAACTGCCCGATCCTCAGGCTGAGCGAATCAGTCGGTAGCTTCAGGTGGCGGCCAATATTCACGAACTTCAGATAACCGTCGCCTAGCCCGCCGTTGGCCCCAGAGCCGCCGACGCTGATGTCGTCATCCACCCAGAACGCGATGTCATCTCCGAAGTTTCCCGCCATGAAGATGCTGAACAGACCGGACTGAAAATCAGTGCGAGGGATAAAAGGAGCGGTTGGATCTCCGGGAGTTTGCAGATTGAAATTATTCCGGTTCCGGCCGACGACCTGGAAGAAGGTATTGAAGCGCAGCCCGACGGGCGGCAGTCCGGGAATAGTTCCCGGCCATATGGTATGGGGCCATAGTTCTTTCTGCGCCGGAGATCCCAACATCACAGGTGGAACCTTGATGAAGGTCTCGTCATCCTTAGGAAACTTGAACCCGGCATCCTTGAAGGCTTTTCCGAAATCGTTCAGTTTAGGGAAGTCCACATGACACGTGCTGCATGATGTACCGTACTGGCGAGAAAATGCAGGAATCGCATAAATCTGGTGGCCAAATTTTGCTCCTCCTGCGACCGGAACCGGAATACTAGCGAAGAGCGCCAAGACCAGCATCGAGAACAGAAGTACATTTGCCTGGTGACGATTGAGCATCTCACGGCCTCCTCGAAAAAGTATTGGTCCATGCCGTCGGGCTGCGACGTCGCCATTCTCACGGCGAAGGGAAGTTAGCTTCAGCAATCACGCTCACTCATCTGTGTGATGAGGATCACAATCACGACCTCTCAGCTGGACGGAGAAACTCGCAGAATCGTAAGCTGCGGCGCCGATGCCTTGTGCACATCTTCTCCACTAACTTGGCGGCCTTGACAGTATAGTCTTATAGTAGTAAGACTTAAAGCAGATTTCGCTGGCAGAGCTTCTATCAAGGCAGTGGCGTAAGGAGTCGGAGGGCGAATGTTCATTCCGTTCTCCGTTGCAAATGCAGGTTCGGCCTCCTATTCCACTGTTGTGGTCCACATCCGTGACTGACCCGCCAGAACAGCAACCGGAACTGATTTCCACACTTCGGGTGGGCTCCGTGGTTTCTGGCGAATGCTCCGCCTGTCATAAAACCATTATTGTTAAAGGAATCCATGTCGAAACACGGGCAGAGTTACGACATGTACTTAAGGAAGCATTCGCGGAACATCTGGGTGAGGAACACCGCCCCGATTCGCAAAGCAATTGAGGCATGTCAACTGCTCCCGGGCTAAGTTCATTACGAATATGCCGGAAGTGAGCGACCTAAGAGAAACTCCATGACGATACGGCCCCTCCTTTACGCGGTTTTGTTCGCCTTTGGATATTTGGGCTCGACGGAAGCTCAAGAGGCTCCCATTCGTCAGCTGTACCCAGGCTGGGCGCGCAAGCCGGCGCCGGCGGTCATACTTCCCGTTACGCCCTCTTCTCTCCAGTCCGTTAAGCTCTCGGTGCCAAAGGGCACACCATTGCAAGTAGCCTTGGAGGCGGAGACGCGTGTGAAGAGAGTGGGGCAACCGATTCGCGCAATCGTCGTGGGGCCTGTGTACGCGTTTGACCGCCTTGTCGTTCCCGTGGGATCGCAGGTGACCGGCCAAGTCACGAAAATTGAGGCCATCTCCGGCGGCAAGCGCACAGTCGCTGCGTTGGACGCGGACTTTACTCCTGAACGAAAGGTGGAAGTGAATTTCAACGAACTAGCGCTGCCGGATGGGAAACATTTCCAATTGAACACGAGTGTAAGTCCCGGCTCGGGCCAAGTGATCCGCTTCGTTGCAGCTGCGGAGAGCAAAGAGAAGAAAGGCGTCAAGGATGCAGCGTCCGAGAAAACCCGACAGGCCAAAGAGCAAGCCAGGCAGGAGTGGGACAACGCGATGAAGCAGCTCAAAACACCGGGCCGCGTGCATCGGCTGAAACGTTATATTGAGGGACAGCTGCCGCTCCATGCGCAATACATTCCTGCGGGGACGGTTTACTTCGCGGAGCTCAATGCGCCTTTGGATTTCGGGACGGAGATGATGACGCCGGCGATGGCCTCGTCAATCGGCGGCCCGCTCCCCCCCGGCAGCGTGGTACACGCGCGGCTGGTTACACCTTTAACATCTGCAACATCGCAAAAAGGCGAAACGGTGGAGGTGGTCATATCCGAGCCGCTTCTGGATGGCAATCACGAGCTGATCCTTCCTCAAGGCAGCCGACTCTCGGGCACAGTGAGCCAAGTCCAGCCCGCTCGTCGCATGAAGAAAAACGGGCAGCTGCGCATCCGCTTCCAGGAACTGACTCAGCCGGATGGGATTCAGGAAAAGGTCGAAGCGACCTTGGAAGGCGTGCAATCGGTCAAGGACGCTAACGTGAAGCTCGACCCCGAAGGCGGTGCTGAAGCTACCACACCGAAGACTCGCTACCTGGCCACCGCCTTGTCGCTCACCTTGGCGGCCGCCTCCGCGAGAAGTGACAACGACATCGACCACGGCGCGGCTCATGCCGGAGGGGACACCGGGTCCCGGGTTGCAGGCGGTGCGAACGGATTCAAGCTGGTCGGGATCGTGCTCGGTCTGGCGGTGCAGTCGCGAGCCCTTGGCTACGCGATGGGCGCATACGGCGCTGGGATGTCGGTGTATTCGAACTTCATTGCTCGCGGACACGAAGTAGTGTTCCCGAAGAATACCTTGATGGAGATTGGGATCGGGCGTCGACGGCAGGCAGAAAATGGAGAACCAGGGGCTCCGCTCACGTCGGCTGTGGCACCAGAGTAGCGGTTGAAACTGACGGAGCCTCTTCCTTCCCAGCCAACCAGAGCATCGTTGCGCAACATAGAAAGAGCAGAATCAGGCGCCGATTCCTGCGGAGCAGCCACGAAGTATTAAGCGAACCTTAAGGCAGGGGAGTCCCTCGTGCCTGCACTCTTAACTCTTATATTCATAAGCTTCAGTAGATGCTTTAAAACGACAGTTCCGCCGGGAAAACATTGCAGGAACAAACCTGGGTGACGAAGACCGCATCTCATTGCACCGAGGTATTTATGAAGCAGGCATTGTTTATTTTGTTGGCGGTCACATTCCTGATCGGTTGCGGTGCGGGTCACTCCAACCTAACCAGTATTACCGTTAGTCCACAGACGGCAACCGCCACGAGCAGTCCCCAAGGGCAGGTTGGCTACACTGCGATGGGGAACTTCCAAAATGGGAAGAGCCGGGAATTGTCGCAGGTAGACGGACTCTCCTGGAAGACCTCGCCCACGAGCACAGGTGGCGTAGCGGCTACTATTGGCTCGACTGGCGAAGTTACGTGCTCGGCGCCGGGTACTGTTACGATTACCGCCAGCGCTCCTCAGAACTTGCAGTTCACTGTTAACAATGGAGTACAGAACACATCAGCTACGGTGACGGGTACAGCCACGCTAATTTGTCAGTGATGGTTGATGCGCCACCCGGCCGGCGTGAAATGCAAGAGCGCCAATCTGCTTCTCATTCGGACATCACGCCTCATTCGTTTTTACAGTGTCGTGCATGATGCGGCTGTTCGTGTGATATCTGGTTGAATAATGCGGCTCCATTGTGCTATTAGGTCTTAAACACTTAAGCGTAGTCGCCCCAAGCGAAAGTCCATTCTAGGACTACGCATAGGCCCGGGGTCGTGCGACGAGGGCGACCCCGAGTTTCCGCAAACTACTCACTTCATCTTGTTTGCCACGCACGGGAACGTGTTCGATTTTTGAGCCCAGGCGCGTAGTCGCGGACGGGAATTATTGGTCGGAACTCCCGCGCTGCACTCTAATACGTACACCCCAATCGCTCGTAAACATTACTAGCCCTCTTCAAAGTCAGTTGCACTTCGCAAGGCCCTTCTTGCGGCGCAATCCTTCTTTGTCACAGACAAGAAGAAGGCGAGTCCGCTTCGTAGCGCTCTGCCAATTGCCGCCTCGGCCTTGACAAAGTAGTCTTATACGATTAAGACTATATTCATAGTGTGAACCTTTGTGGATCCTGGAACCGTCTCCTCCGTTCGCTACTCGATTGTTGTCCCGCTCTACAACGAACAGGCCAACATCGTTCCTTTGTATGCAAAACTGACAGAAGTGATGCGTGGGCTCGGCGAGCGCTACGAACTGGTTTTTGTCGACGATGGCAGCCGTGACAACACCTTCAAAGTCCTCGGTGACATTTACGAACTCGACCCCTGCGTGAACTTGGTGCGGCTACGCAGAAACTTTGGACAGACCGCAGGACTCGCGGCGGGGTTCGATTTCGCCCGAGGCGAAATCATCATCTCCATGGACGGAGATTTGCAGCACAACCCGGAAGAGATTCCACGCTTCCTTGAAAAGATCGAGGAGGGCTACGATTTGGTCAGCGGCTGGCGCTATGCCCGCCGCGATCACTGGCTCACGCGGCAGCTTCCCAGCCGCGTCGCCAACTGGATGATGGCGAAGCTCTCCGGAATCGAGTTGCACGATTTTGGAACCACGTTCAAGGCTTACCGCCGCGAAATTATTCAGGAAATCCAGCTTTACGGCGAACTGCACCGGTTCATACCCGCGTTGGCAAGTTCCGTCGGGGCAAGGATTTCGGAAATACCCATCACTAATCTGGAACGCCAGAGCGGAAAATCCAACTATGGCATCGGCCGCACCATCCGCGTATTTCTCGATCTCATCATGGTGAAGTTCCTGCTGGACTATTCCACTCGCCCGCTGCAGTTGTTTGGATTGCCGGGCTTGGCCGGTTCCGGACTTGGATTGGTCGTTGCCACCTTTCTCGTGTACGAAAAGCTGGTCCACCGCGTTCCGATTATGACGGAACATGGACCGCTGATGTTACTGGCTGTCGCTCTTTTTATCGGCGGCATTCAATTCATTTCAATGGGGTTGCTGAGCGAAATTGTGTCGCGCACCTACTACGAATCGCAAAATAAGCCCATCTACGTACTGGGCGAGCTAAAAAGCCATGGCAAGAGAGTGGGCGATTTCGCTGATTCGCCCAACTTGAAAAATTCCCAGCGCTGAGGAATCCTCAAACCAAGGACAGTTCTAAGTCATGCCGAAAAGTCCGTGAAACGTCGGCGTAACGCCAGGTTGTGAAACAGGGCTGCGGTGCGCTCCGGCTTTACTCGATAAGTCTCTCCGAGACTCCTAGTTCGCAGGATCTGACTTCCGCGAAACGGTGAGAAGGATTTTCCCTTGCTGCCGGTCTTGGCCCATTGCGTTGCCAGCGCTATCTGTTGTTGCCCTCAGCACATTCAGAAAGCAGGTGAGGCAGCAGTTACCCGTTATCGATGCGCGGGTTGAGAACAGTTCATAGCGGAACAAAGCTGTATTACCGTGGCACATTTCGCAAACCGTTTGTGCCGCGAGGTCCAGCAAATCAGGATCCGCCACCGCATTCACCCCTGACCTTGTTTAAGCCGTCTCCTCGTTGGTTAAGAGACACAGCTCTTACGTCTTAATGGGTTAAGACGTATTGTGTCAAGAGCAACCTTTTAGAGGGTTGCGCGAACAGCGGCATTTTGAATTGACAATGTACTCTTAATTAAATAAGACTTATACTAGCGGACAACCGGCAAGATAGTTGAACGGGAGAGCGCAGTGTTGGGTTCAGATTGCTCTCGTGCGCAATTGGGGCACTGCACATGTGTGGCATTCTGGGGTACTCACATCTCGCAAAGGATTTACCCGCCGGGTTACTGGCGGCCGCTATAGAGGCCCTTGCTCACAGAGGGCCCGACCATCAAGGAACTTTTTGCTCGGAGCATATCTCTCTGGGCGCGACTCGCCTGCGCATCATCGATCTGGAGGACGGAGATCAGCCGCTGTTTAGCCCTGATCGCGATGTTGTGGTTGTCTTCAACGGTGAGATTTTCAATTGCATCGAACTGCGGGCTCAGTTGGAGGCCGAGGGGTATAGCTTCGAGACGCGGTGCGATACGGAGATCGTTCTCAATGCCTTCCTCTGCTGGGGTAGCTCATGCTTCTCCCGGTTCCGGGGGATGTTTGCCATTGCCATCTGGGTGCGGTCCGACACGCCGTCTCATTCTCGCGCGTGACCGAATTGGCATTAAGCCTTTGTACTACTGCCTTCAGGACGGTGAAATATATTTCGGTTCTGAGCTGAAGTGTATCCTTCTGCACCCTGCGAGTTCGCCGCAACATTTGCCTATCGGGTTTGAACTGTTTTCTGAGCCTGAACTATGTGCCCGGACCGTTTACTTTGGTTGAGGGCATTATCAAACTCATGCCAGGGCATCTTCTGGAATGGCAGAACGGCGAGTGGAGTAGCTGGTCATATGTTCCACCTTTGGCTGGGGCAAACGTTCCTGGCTCAGCGGAGAGTGCCTGCGACGAACTCGACCGCCTGTTGGAACAGTCGTTGAAGGAGCAGCTTGTTTCGGACCTGCCCGTGGGTATTTGGCTCAGCGGAGGCCTGGATTCTTCAACCATCCTGCACTACGCCGCGAACGCTCGTCACGCTCCGCTGCAAACGTATTCCGTTACCTTCCGGGGACGCTCGTTCGACGAGAGTCGATACATCAAAGAGGTCAGCAGCCACTTCGGCACCCGGCACACTGAGTTCGACTTGACCGCGAGCGCCGACCTCGTTAGCGCAATCGAGCAGATTGCCTACTATTCCGACGAACCTGGCGCGGACGCAGGGGCGTTGCCACTCTGGTTTCTGGCTGAGATGACGAGCAGAGATGTCACGGTGGTACTGACAGGCGAGGGAGCCGACGAACTATTCGGTGGCTACCTAACCTACAAGGCCGATCGCTACAGTAGTACTGGCCCGCCGGATTCCCCCTCGCCTGCGTCAGGCAGCCTTGGCGTTTGCGATGCATCTGCCAGTCTCCGACGAAAAGATCAGCTTCGAATACAGGCTCAAGCGGTTTCTGCAAGGCACTCTGCTTTCGCCCGAGATGGCACACGTGTTCTGGAACGGAACATTTTCGGAAGCTGAAAAGCAACGCCTATTCTTGTTCGCCGAGGCCGCACCCCTCGCCGAGGTGCTCGCTGAAATGGGAGAAGGTGGGGGCCTGCAACGCTATCTGGACTTCGATCAGCGTTACTACCTGCCCGATGACATCCTTTACAAGGTAGACCGCATCAGCATGGCGCATTCACTAGAGGTGCGGCCTCCCTTTCTGGATCAGCGAATCGTTGATTTCGCTGCTGGTTTGCCCGAACGCCTAAAGCTGCACGGATCGACTTCCAAATACGTACTTCGCCGCCTGATGAAGGACAAGCTGCCGCCCGCTGTACTGCAGCGCCCGAAAATTGGATTTGATGTCCCGATTCACGAGTGGCTCCGAGGCGTCCTTCGGCCTTTACTGCTGGACACGTTGTCGCAGGAAGCCGTCTTGGCGAGTGGGCTGTTCCATTGGCCTGCTGTGAAACAACTGTGAATGCACACCTGGAGCGGAAGAGCAAATCACGGGTATCACCTATGGGGTCTGATGGTCTTATTGATCTGGATGAAGCGATGGAAGATCGAGCTGGCGTCTCACGAACCGCGACTGACGATGCCAATCGTCGAGGTCCTCGACGGGGCTGGCTTGTAGTCTCTGGTAGCCTCCCTCGTTTTTCTCGTCAACATCGTCAGCCCACCTCGGCTCATGGACGATGTGGACGCGGTCCAGGCGCAGATCGCCCGCAACATGCTGACCTCGAAAGACTGGGTCACCGCGCGCCTTGACGGCGTCGCCTATCTGGAAAAGGCGCCGCTCATCTACTGGATGATGGCGGTATCGTACAGAATCCTCGGCGTTCATGACTGGGCTGCCCGTTTACCGCTCGCCTTCGCAGCCGTGATTTTGTGTTGGTTGACCTACCGCTTCGGACGCTGGGCGTTTGACGAGGAAGCAGGACTCTACGCCGGCGTCGTACTCGCCACTTCAGTAGGCTTGTTCCTGTTCACGCGGATCTTGATTCCGGATGCCACGCTCACGGCGACCATCACGGGCGCCATCTGGGCATGGTTGTCGCTGCTCGAACCGAAAGAGCAACGTCTCCCTTCGATGGTCGGTCATGCTGGGAGCGTGTCTGGGAACCGGCTTACTGCTGAAGGGCCTGATTGCGGTGGTTTTTCCGGTGCTGGCGGGCATTGCCTATATGGCCCTCACTCGACAACTTTTCTCTCTCAAGTCGTGGCGTCGACTGACTCTCGGCACGGCGATTGCTATCGCTTTGGCGATTGCCGTGCCGTGGCATGTGCTCGCAACCCTGCGCAATCCGCCCTACTTTGCGTTTTCTATGCATAGTGAGCCCGGCGAATACCACGGATTCTTCTGGTTCTACTTCATCAACGAACACCTGCTGCGTTTTCTGAACCTGCGATACCCGCGCGATTACAACACTGTGCCAAGGCTGTGGTTCTGGCTGCTGAACCTGGTCTGGATCTTCCCGTGGTCGGTTTATTTGTTCGGCTGTTCCGAGGTTTTCATTCAGTCCAGTTTCCCGTGCAGAAAGAACACGGTTGATGGCGCTCTGCTGGGTCGGCGTAGTGATGTTGTTTTTCACGTTTCTCGACCACCCAGGAGTACTACTCGATGCCGATCTATCCTGCCTTGGCGCTCCTGATTGGATCGGCGATCAGTGCCGGAGGTCGAAGGATACGCACGGCCACCGGTGTACTTCTTGCGATTTCCATGCTGCTGTGTGTCGCGCTCACAGTCCTGATTGCATTGGTCTGGCGCCTGCCGCACGGTCGGCAACATTTCGACGGCCCTGACCCAACATCCCGAACTGTACACGCTGTCGATGGGCCACATTCGAGACCTGACGCTTAACGCTTTTGCCTACCTGAGGCTGCCACTCGCAATCGCCGCTTTCGCGTTCGGGATGACCGCCGTTGGGATCGTCGGATCGAGAGGTAACGGCAAGAAAGTCGTTCTCGTTATCGCCGTCGGCATGATCCTCTTCGTTCATGCCGCCCGAATTGCGCTTGTCCGATTCGACTCGTATCTGGGATCGTATCCTCTGGCTCAGCGCCTGGAGCAGAGTCCCCCGGGACAACTGATCGAAGCCAACTCTTACTACGCGTTTCTCGTCCGTCTTCTTTCTATACCGGTCGCACGGCACTGCTGCTTAACGGCCGCAACAACAACCTCGAGTACGGCTCTTACGCACCGGATGCTCCCCGCGTATTCATTGACGACCGCGAGTTCGTATCAATATGGACAGGGGCTGGCCGCTGTTACCTTCTTGCCTACGGCACGGAAATGCCGCATCTGGAGCAAGCTCGTCGGGCAATCCCATCTGCGCGTGGTAACCGAGAATGCCGGCAACTATTTGCTGACCAACTATGCGCTCCCGTAAGACCACCGCCGCGTGCATGGTCCGCTGGGAGGAGAGCGTCCGCTTCGCGTGGTGGGCGCTAGCCGGCGACAAGCTGAAGGCTTCTCTTACCATGCTGGGCGTTGTGATCGGCAGTGCCGCGATCGTGCTCGTCGTCACCATCTCGTCGACCGGCAAAGCCTACATGATCGCCCAGATCGAGGGTATCGGCGCCGACCTTGCCTATGCCACGCTTGATCGCAATGGAGTCTCCGCTACTCTAGACGACGAGTTGACACCAGAGGATCTCGTGGCCGTACGCCAGAACCTCCCGGCCGTCAGTGCCGTTGCCGGTACTTACGACATCCCGGTCAGCGTTCAACTTCATGGCAAAGAGGTCCATCCTCGCTTGGTTGGTGTCACCCAAGACTTTGAGAAGATTCGCAACCTGCAGATTACCTCAGGCAGATACTTCGACGTAGAAGACTTTCTGGCCCACTTCAAGGTTTGTCTGATCACGGACCACATGGCTCAAACCGCCTTTGGCCTCGATCCCGCGGTGGGCAACAACCATTAATCTCGGACAGTTTGGTTGCACCATCATTGGAACCTTCAAAGAAGGGGTGCCCACGTTCGGGCGGTCCGAGATACAAGAAGACACGTTGCTCATCCCGTTCCCACTGGTCAAATCCATTACGGGCGAAAACTTCTTTCAGGTGCTCTACGCGCAGGCGGAATCCTCGGGCGAAGTAACCGATCTGACTCGGCAAATGAACCGTTTGTTGACAGAGCCGTCACCGCAAGGAAGCGCGTTACACCGTCGAGAACTTGTCTTCCCTTATTCAGACGGCAACTAACATTGCGGTCGCTATGAGTGCCGTACTTATCGCAATTGCCACCCTGACGCTCGTCACAGCCGGAACGGGCATCATGAATATCATGCTCGTCAATGTCTCCCAGCGAACGCATGAAATCGGACTCCGCAAGGCACTTGGCGCGCGACCAGACGAGATCCGGATCCAATTCCTGATGGAAGCATTCTTTATCAGCTTCGCTGGGGCCGTGGTCGGAGTAGTGGCTGCGCTTGGACTCGTCTGGTTGGTCAGGCGGTTGACTGAGGGCATCGTTCCGCTTGGTATTTCTTGGATCGCGGTGGCAGTCGCGCTCGTGGTTTCCAGTGGCGTTGGGGTACTGTTCGGTTACCGCCCGGCCAGCGAGGCGGCGAACTTGAATCCCATTGAGGCGCTTCGGATGGAGTGACACTTAATCGTCCTTGAATCGTCCGTCAGGAACCTTTAGCTAGACATCAATCAGGACATTGCCCATACACCTTGATTGTTGCTCGTCGTGAGTTAAGCTGCTAATCTCCGAATGAAAGATGGGTTAATCCTTTGAAGAGTGGACTCCGCATAGACTAGTCTGCCTTCAAGGCAAAAGAAGGCCGCGTTTGCCTAGATCGAAAGCGATACCGACTGCTGCGGAGTTCCGCTTGCTCGAAATTCTCTGGCGCCTGGGAGAGGGCACCATTGAGGATTTCTTGCGAGCTTCGGGAAAAGATAGTCCGCTTCACTACAAGACGGTCCAAACCGTTTTGCGGATCATGGAAAACAAGCGATTCGTCAGTCACTCGCTGCGCGGGCGGGCTTTTGTATATCGAGCTCGGGTGAAGCGTAGCGAAGTGCGCCGCAGCTCTTTGCGCTCCTTTCTGGACAGGTATTTTCGGGGCTCCCGCTCGGAGCTTCTGGTTAATCTCCTGGAGAACGAGCGTATCGACTCCGCCGAGTTGCAGGAGCTCGAACGTCTCATTCGCAGTTATCGCAAAGCAAGCGGCTCCGGCGGTAAAAAATAGTCGAAGGTCGGAGACTTTATGTGGTTCGACGGCACCCTCTCGGGTTTGAGCACCTGGTCTACATATTGTGTGCAGGTCGTCTTTGCCTATCTGACGACGTTATGCATTTGCAGTTTCATCCAAAACCCACGCGCTCGCGTACGAATGTGGGGCTGCTTCTTGTTCCTGACGATCGCGGCTTGGCTGCTTTTGTGGGTACCCTCCAAGGCAGCGGCCCCAGTTCATTTCGTTCTCAGCGCAACGTCGTTACCGGCTACGTCGAACCTTCATTTGGCCCTACCCGTGAAAACCGTGTGGGCTTCCTACGTTGCCAAACTTGCGTCAGTCGCTTGGCGACTATATGCACTGGTGTTACTGGCATTGCTGTTGCACTTGCTGCTCAAGTCATTGCACCTTAGATCTGGCCTGCGGCGCACGGAACAGCCTTCACCCGATCTGGAACTACTCTTTCGAAGGCTTTGTCTCGAGTTGGGTATTCGGCACAGTGAACTCGGTCTTGTATCGGACCTGCGTTCTCCCGCTACCTGTTACTGGCTGCGGAGTCACGTTCTACTGCCGACGGAACTGATTCCCCATCTCGATACCGATCAACTGGCTGATATTCTGCGGCATGAACTGACGCATGTCAGACAGCATGACTATCTGTGGGACCGCCTGGCGGCATTGGGCTGCCGTCTGGTTTTCTTTCACCCACTTGTATGGCTGGCCTACCGCCGTCTGCGATGGGAGCGAGAGCTGGCCTGCGACCACGCCGTCGTGGAGAAACGCGAGGAATCGCGCTTAACGTATGCTGAATGCCTCACCAGCCTTGCGCGCTGGTTTGCGGAGGAGAATACTCGCTCAGAAGGAATTGGTTTTTCCTCCTCTGAGTCTTTGCTGGCAGCGAGAGTTCGCGCCCTCTTGTGTGAGCCATCGGCTGATTCAAACTTGAGAAAAGCGGCCCGGGGAGCGGTCGTAGCGATCACGGCGACCGCCGGATTATTTCTGGTCTCTGGTTTGGTCTTGACTCTCTATTCGCCGGCTCCGCTTTCTGCCTGGTTACGTCCAGCTCGCGACCCTCATGACGATTCCATGAAAACGCTGAGACGGAAAGCACACCACAGTTCGTTGGGCAAAGGGATCACTACGCCGCAAGCGGCGATGGTTTCCCAATCTGAGCCTCCGCAGGAAGTCGATTTATTTCTAAACTCTCACTCGACAACTATGCCGGTTCTAACAAACTCGTCGAGTGTAGCCGCGAGTCCGGCGGAGACAGCTCCCGTGTCCACCGACAAGATTGACGATAACTCCCGATCGCGTATTTCAACTGCTATCTGGGACGAGGCTCCTATGACTTTAGCGCACCCTCCGAAGTGGCGGAACCTCGTCGTCCGCGCCATCGTTAATGGGGTAACTGCTGCCGCCGGTGGCATCGACATTGACGATGTAGACGGACCTCGCAAGCGTGGTCGGTAAATAGCCCGATCTTTGCTAATTCTGTTGGCACGCCGAGCAGCCGAGTTGGAACGGATCATCAATAAGGCGCTGGAAAAAGACAGAGAGTTGCGTTACCAGGGCGCTGCTGAAATGCGGGCCGACCTGAAGCGGATGTCGGTACGCCACCAGGGGTTGCTGGGTACAGGCCCCACCATCAAACCTACCCTTGTTTTCTTCCTGTTAACATGACTCGCGACACTCTTCAGGCAACTGCTTGCTCAAAGTGAGTGCTCTGTTTCCGGAGCAGAAACGAACTGCTCCAAACAAGTTCACGCAGAGTGAATTTATGGACCGATTCCAGGGGCCACTTCTCGTCTTTGACGGAGACTGTGGGTTTTGCCGGACCTGGGTGGATTATTGGAAAGGCCTCACGAGCGACCGAGTGTACTACGCGCCGTTTCAGGAGGTCGGCGAACGATTTCCGCAAGTGTCCCGTGAGGAGTTTGCGTCTGCGGTCAAACTCATTCTTCCAGACGGGGAGGTGCGTAGCGGTGCCCACGCGGTATGCACCGCGCTGGCCAGCTTACCGAACAAGCGATGGATGCTGTGGTCGTACGATCGGGTTCCCGGCGTCGCTCCATTGTGTGAGGCGGCCTACCGCACGATCGCTAGCCGTCGGTCGTTCGCTTACTGGGTCACGAAAGTGCTGTGGGGAACTCCCCTTCGGCCCGAGACTTATCATGTGACCAGCTGGCTGTTTCTGCGCTTACTGGGTGCAATCTACCTCATGGCGTTTGCATCGTTTGGAATCCAGGCAGCCGGCCTCGTTGGGTCGCACGGTATTCTACCCACCACTGACTTTCTCGACGCCGTGCACCAGTCCCTGGGAACGGCAGCGTATTGGAACGTCCCGACACTCCTGTGGCTGAACCGCAGCGACGCTTGCCTGCGTGCCGTGTGGATCGCCGGCAGCTGCCTCTCGCTTTTCTTGTTGTTCGGAGTAAACACAAGGGTGTTCCGCATTGGACTGTTCGTGCTTTATCTGTCGCTGGACACGGCCGGGCAGGTGTTCATGAGCTACCAGTGGGACGCTTTACTGCTGGAGGCAGGCTTCCTGGCGGTGTTTCTCGGTTCCGAAGACGCCATCGTGAAGCTCTTCCGTTGGCTGCTCTGCCGACTGATTTTTCTGTCCGGCGCCGTCAAGCTGCTGAGCCAAGACCTTACCTGGCGCCACCTCACAGCCTTACCCGTGCATTACCAGACGCAGCCGTTACCCACGCCCCTAGCCTGGTACTTCTATCACCTGCCAGAGTGGTTTCAACGGATGTCAGTGATATTTGTATTTTTCGTGGAGCTGGTAGTCCCGTGGCTCGTGCTGGCGCCGCGCAAGCTTCGATTGTTCGCGGGCCTTGCCATTACGGTGCTGCAGTTACTGATATTCGTGACCGGCAACTATGCGTTCTTTAATCTGCTCACGATCTCACTCTGCTTGTTCGTGTTGGATGACGCGGCGTTGAGTCGCACATTGCCGAAGCGATTTATGTCGTACCTGACTTCGCGAGCCCATGCCAGGGGAAAACCGGTCTGGTGGCGCGCGGTCTATGGAATCGTGGCGACTTTCGTGCTGTTCGTCAGCGGATTCGAGATGGCGGGTGAGCTTTCGGGCCGCCGCTGGGCACCGGCGGAAGCGGTCATTCGCGCTGTTTCGCCCTTTGCGATCGTCAACGCCTACGGACTGTTCGCCGTGATGACGACCACGCGCCCCGAAATTATCGTCGAGGGGTCGAATGACGGAACGACCTGGACTCCGTACGAGTTCAAGTATCAGCCTGGAGACCTGTCGAGAGCGCCGCTATGGGTTCAACCCCACCAGCCGCGGCTCGACTGGCAGATGTGGTTCGCTGCCCTCGGGGATTACAGGTCGGATCCGTGGGTGCTGCATTTCTTGGCACGACTGCTCGAGGGCCAGCCAGAAGTTCTTGGGCTGCTTGGCCACAACCCATTTCCAGATGTGCCTCCGCACTATGTCCGCGCATTGGTTTATGACTACCGCTTCACGACGCCCGCGGAAAGAAAGGCGACGGGACACTGGTGGAAGCGAGAACTGCAGGGGATCTATGTGCCCACGGTATCGTTGCAGAAGCCGTTACCGCTGGGAAGTGTAGATTGTCGGTCCCGCCAAAAACCTCTCTGCAACTGCACGCGTAAATTCTTTGCCTAGAGCGCTGATGGGGATCGAATTTCATCCGCCAGAAACAGACGATTTCGGCTGGCACCGAAGATCGCGGCAAGGGACTAGCCCAGTCGATTTTCCCCGCGATTAACTGGCCGACTGCATGATCCGAGTCAATGAGTGTAATGGCGATTTTTCATCAACTAGGGTCAGTCTCGCCAATTTCCGGTTTGCCGGACCACTCGGGATTCTCACTAAATTCAGTCAACGCATGCGGTTTTATGCCTAGCAACGGTCAAGATAATTTCCCGCTAAGTGTCACCCAAGCCGCTTTCGGAATGAGAGACTCAGCGTTTCACCAGCTTCCCGCATCATAGTATTTGGGTGTACAGTCTTGCCGGGGAATGGTTCCGATGCGATTGTTGTTGGTAGAAGATGATCTGCCCATTCAGCAGTTCCTGAAAAGGGCGCTATCAGAGGCCGGATATCAAGTGGATACGGCCAGTAACGCGAAAACAGCGGAAGCCGCAGCCCTGGAAGGCATTCACGATGCCCTCATCGTCGATCTTGGCCTTCCAGACTTGGACGGATTGGACTTAATTGCCCACTGCCGTGCGCAGGGCAGTTCGGCCCCGGTGTTAATCCTTTCCGCTCGGCGTTCTGTGGACGATCGAGTTCGCGGATTAGAGCAGGGCGGAGACGACTACCTCACGAAGCCATTCGCTCTGCCGGAACTTCTCGCAAGACTTAGAAACCTTCTACGGCGGCCCGCATTCTCTTCTAGCAATGAGTCGGTGCGTCTGCAAGCCGCCGACTTGCAACTCGACCTCGTAAGTCGGGAGGCACGCCGGGGCGATCACTTGCTGCAATTGACGCCGCAAGAGTTTTCCTTGCTGGAATATCTTTGCCGGAATGCAGGTCGGGTGGTAACTCGCACCATGATCTTGGACCACGTTTGGCGGATGCGGATCGATCCCGCAACCAACGTGGTGGATGTGCATATCTATCGTCTCCGCAGTAAGGTGGACCAAGATGCGATGAGGCCGCTGATCCATACGATTCGTGGTGTTGGCTATGTTCTCAAGAGTGCCTAAGAATATACGGACTACCGCCGCCTGGCGGATTTCGATTTGGACAACCTTGGCGTTCGCGGTGGGAACGGCTGTCGCTTTCTCCATCGTTTATTTTCTGGTCGCTCAGGGGATCCGAGAGAGAAGTGATACCTGGCTCAGCGGGGAAGCCGAGGTGCTAGCTCAAGTCTCGGCGGATACTCCCAGAGATCACCTGTACAAGCGAATCGTTGGTGAGGTGGCAGAACTCGCCACTCAGGAAGTGCCGGATGAGCGAAATTCCCTCGGAGAGAGGTTGAATTCCGTCTTCTTTTTGGCAACAGATCCCAAAAACAGTGAAGGTGCATTGTGGGTGGGCCCGGGTTCTAGAGAGGCTTTTATCACGGAGATTCAAAAGGCGAAACTTGCTCCGGGCGTTCCGCAATCCATAACCCTGGAGGGGCTACACCAAACGTTTCGAGTGGTAGTGAAGGCCCAGGACGGAAGAACTATTTATCTCGGACTCTCGGATCGCGGTGCCAAATATCTGCTTCACCGACTGGGTCGTCGTCTACTGATCGTTTGGGGCGGCATATTCCTCCTGGGTTTCGCCATCTCCTACTGGAGTGCCCGTCGAACCCTGCTCCGCGTCGAACGCATCACAGAAGCGGTCGCCCGAATTGGCGCCGAAGATTTAGAGGAACGACTGCCTGAACCGGTTAATTCGGATGAGATCTCCCGACTGGCTAAGACCTTTAATCACATGTTGGACCGGCTTCAGTCCTCGGTGAAGCAGCTTCGTACCGTAACCGGTGCAGTCGCGCACGATCTGAAGAGCCCGGTAACGTTGATTAGGGGAACGCTGGAATCTGCGTTATGCGATGAAGGGAACGACACGTGGCGGGACTCAGTTGGCGAGGCGATCGAGGAACTGGACAGGGTCTTGCAGTTGTTGAATACCACGCTCGACCTGGCGGAAGCGGAAGCCGGCGCGCTTCACATGAATCGCAGCCCAGTCAATCTTTCAGATGTGGTGAGGCAACTGGTTGATATTTATCAGCCTGCCATGGCGGAGCGCCGTCACGACATGACAATTGACCTCGAAGCCCACGTGATGGTCGATGCTGACCTACCTCTTTTAAATCGTGTGGTCAGCAATCTGCTTGAGAACGAATTAACCCACCTGCCACAGGGATGTCGAGTGAGCATTAAACTTCACTCCTATCAAGGCTCGGCAGAACTGGTGATCGAAGACGATGGCCCGGGATTCCCGCCTGAGATGGGCAGCCGGGCTTTCGAGCGTTTCGTCAAGGGAAAGCATTCTCCTGGCCACGGCCTCGGACTTGCCTTCGTGGACGCAGTGATCCAGGCGCACGGCGGTGCGGCTAAGATCTCGGATCATACTGGTGGGGGAGCCGTTATAACTTTGTCGGTGCCTGCCAACGTCCTACAAGCAACGTAGACCAGGTCTCCTGAATTAGTCTCGACGAGGTTCGAATTGATAACATCTCGACTGACGATTATCGCGTGTTCGTTGTGCTTCGCGTTTGCGGGAGCAGTTGCTCAAACCCCGACGTCAGATTCGATTCTCACAGCGAACCCTGTATTTCAGAAAAACTGTGCGAAGTGTCACGGCAAAACCGCTGAGGGTCGTCACTTCGGCGGACCATCCCTGATCTCTGACAAAACAATCAACACCTCCACCGAAGATCTGCGCAACACCATCGCAAACGGCAAGGGTCACATGCCCAAATATGCCGGCAAACTAACTTCGGAAGAAATCGATACCCTGGTTCGGCAAATCAAAGCTCTCAACAAGAAATGACCGCTTTGATATTTGCTGGCCTTATCGGCCAGTAGATTCAGAGCGCTGCTTCATTTATCTTTCGTATTCAGAGAAGATCCCGAAGAGACCTTTGATCATTTTTCGTTTTCTCCCGATGCTCAGAAATTGAAGCGATAGCCAAGGATCATTTTGGCGATCAGATGGTCGGTGGAACCGGTGAAACCGACGCCCAAGCCAAAATTCAGCTCCCACTGCGGTGCGATATTCAAGTCGATCGCGGGAAAAATTTGGTGCTGCTGCTGGGAGAGTGGATCGAATCCTGTTACCGGGCCCACGGAGCCGTAGTATTCGAGGCCGGCGGCGACTTTGCGGGTCAAGTCATAGCTGAATTTCGCGTTGGGCGAAAATACGACGCCCTGGCGGACACTTTCGCCGTGGAAAGACCGGTCCAGCGTTGGGTTCAGGGACCAATACCAACGCCCCACCTTCTGGTCCACGATTGGGCGGATTTCCCATGTCCAGGTATCCGGGGAGTATTGGCGCCGTTGATAACCGAGTTCGTTCGAGATACTGACTCCGACCGGCCAGTGCCATTTCTTCGGAACTGCAACCCGCGGCCGAATGTGATCGCCCACCCACTGCCAGCCCTGGCCCTCGGTTATCGAAGTGAAGATGTAAAAACCGCATTCGAACCAGTCGTTAAATCCGTGGGTAATTTCGACGGTCTCATGCTGGGCGTGATTCGTTGGGTACACTCCATCGACGGCCTCCTTGGAGCCGTCAATCGTAAAGTTGCTGTGTAGTTCGACCATTGTGTGCCCCGGGTCGACCAACTCATACCCGTACACCTGAATTTCGTAGTTATCCTGAGCGCGCGTGTAGCCCGCACACAAGACCACTGTCAGCATCGCTAAGGCGAGAAATCCCTCACGTGCAAGGCGCTCCCTGAAAATGCTGCCCGACGAGAAGCCCCCGTTCTTCCCAGACGAGATCCTGCAGGCTCGACCAGAGTTTGAAGACAGAGAGGTAGTGTCCAAGGTTGCAGCCATGTGAAGAAACTGACGATGAGCTTCTTAAGTTCTACGTTGCCTTGCAGTAAAGACTGCCGGAAGTGAATGAATTGAAGGTGTCCGCGAAATGACAAGTTGTTCATCTTGCCTCACAATCGCGAGCAACTTGCATCCATTCAATAGTGCTTGGAGCGCAGCAGCCTTCTCAATCGCCGCGATTCGCGGTGGGTGCGGTGAAATTGGGCAATCGATAGCCTTGGCCGCGCGTCCTGAGTTTCTTCGACTCCTTCAGCCTGGGTGGACGTGTGGATGACGATGCCTCTTGCAGAACACATCGCGACCGATGGTCTCTACTTTCAACATGTGAATCCCCAATGGGAGAGGTTGCTCAGAGTACTTGACCTCTCCGTTAGCTACGAACGCTGCGAGGGAGCCGAACTATTCACAACGGACGGCCGACTTATTCTCGATTTTCTTTCCGGGTATTGCGTCCACAACGTCGGCCACAATCATCCCGCCGTATTGGGGGCCATCATCGATGAACTGCAAAAGCGTGGCGCAGTTATGCTGCAGAGCCACGTTTCAGAATTGGCAGGCGAACTGGCGCAGCGTCTTTGCAAGAGCGCCGGTGGCCGACTGTCCAAAGTATTTTTTGCCAGCTCAGGCAGCGAAGGCATTGAGGCTGCCATAAAGTTTTCCCGTGCACATACTGGCCGAACCGGTTTGCTCCATGCCGACCGGGCCTTTCACGGGCTGACCTGTGGCGCGCTTTCGCTGATGGACGGGAAGTACTGGCGTGATGGATTTGGCCCACTCCTTCCGCAGACGGATGCGGTGCCCTTCGGAGATGTTGAAGCACTCGAACAGAGACTCGCGACTCGGCGTTACGCTGCATTCTTTGTAGAGCCCGTGCAATCTGAAGGTGGCATACGGATTCCTGACGATCATTACCTATCAGCTGTGCAGGCGATATGTAGGCATTATGGATCTCTCTTTGTTCTGGATGAAGTGCAGACCGGGATGTATCGCACTGGCCCATTTCTTGCGGCGCACCACTATAGTCTCGATCCCGATATTGTCGTCCTGGCTAAGGCTTTGAGTGGAGGCCTGGTTCCGGTCAGCGCAACGTTGATGTCGGATGACGTTTACAACTCGGTTTATAGCTCACTCAAACGGGCAATCGTGCACGCATCAACGTTCAGCGAAAACAGTCTCGCGATGCGCGCTGGACTGGCCACGCTGGAGGTGCTGGAACGGGAACAACTGGGAAAGCGCGCAACAAGTATGGGAATGGAGTTGCGCAGCCGCTTGAGTAACGAACTATCCCCGTTCGAAATGGTGAAGGCTGTGCGGGGCATAGGTCTGTTAATAGGGATCGAATTCGACCCGCCCGCTCGCCTGAGCCTTCGAGTTCCTTTCGAAGCATTTTCGAGGATTCATCCGGCCATGTTCGGGCAGATCATGGTCATGCGATTGTTCCGCGACCACGGAATACTCACCCAGATTTGTGGAAACGATTTCATGGTCTTGAAAGTTGCGCCTCCGTTAATGGTCTCGGAATCGCAGGTGAATCAATTCGTTTCCGCGATTCAGAGGGTTGTCGAACTAGCCCATTCTTCCTCCGGTTTTTGGTCTGAGGCGCTCGGGTTGGCGCGGAGAGCAGCAAACATTTAGCAACGGATCAACGGGACATTAATGTTGTCGTTGCGAGCCCGACGATCAGGAGCCTTCCACGAAGGTCATGCAAATCCTAAGCGCTGCAAGCGCCTTCCCCAAGTATTACTACTCCCAAGA
Organism: Terriglobia bacterium; assembly: GCA_963812835.1. Taxonomy (GTDB): domain Bacteria; phylum Acidobacteriota; class Terriglobia; order Terriglobales; family Acidobacteriaceae; genus JAIQFF01. Next base: position 229,151 of record CAWEWN010000001.1, on the reverse strand, counting down.
TGTACTGTGTCGTGCTCTCGAAGAATATTGGGGAGACAAGCTCGAAAACCCTGCGCTAATGCGCCGACTGCACCGCCATACGGGCGTCGAAGGTCGATATCTCTCTTTGCCTCTGCACGCGTATACCGAAATGGCAGCCTGGGGAGAAACTAATAATCTCTGGATTCAAACCGCCACTGAGTTGGGCGAGCAGGCGGTCTGCCGCGCTCTCAACCAGGTCGGTCTTTCGCCCCGAGATCTGGGAGCTATCTTTTTCACGTCTGTCACCGGCATCTCGAGTCCATCGATAGACGCACTCTTGATCAATCGTTTGGGTCTGTCGCCGAATATCCGCCGCATACCCATGTTCGGGTTAGGTTGCGTCGCGGGAGCCGCAGGGATCTCGCGGGCGGCCGATTACGTTAAGGCCCACTCTTCGCAACTGGCAGTTCTACTGTCGGTCGAACTCTGCTCGCTAACCTTGCAACGCGAAGATTTGTCGGTGGCAAATCTGATCTCAGCCGGCTTGTTTGGGGATGGCGCCGCCGCCGTGATTGTGGCTGGGGAAGAGTTTGATCTTCCTGCTCCGGAAGTTGCGTCGCTCGGATTTGAACTAGCGGGGCCAAAAATACTGGCTACACGGTCTGTGTTCTATCCAGAAACCGAAGACATGATGGGCTGGGCGATCTCCGAAAAAGGTTTTCGCATTGTTCTTTCCCCCGAAGTTCCCAACCTGGTGCGTCAGCGCCTCGGCGGCGATGTAGACGCTTTTCTTTCTGAGGCCGGGTACCTCCGAAGTGACATTCGAAGCTGGGTACTGCACACAGGAGGCCCCAAAGTCCTCGAAGCAACCCAGGCAGCGCTCGGTCTCGAAGATGGAGAACTGAATGCCTCCTGGGATTGTCTTCGCAAGACCGGAAATTTGTCTTCCGCGTCGGTACTACTTGTTCTTGAGGAAATCATGAAACACCGGCGCCCTGACCCCGGCACGTTGGGCTTGCTGGCAGCGATGGGGCCTGGATTCTGTTCCGAACTGGTGTTGCTGCAATGGTAAATTCTCCCCATCGGCGGGACACTGACGTTTTCGTAATCGGCGGAGGACCGGCTGGACTCGCAGCGGCGATCGCCGCCCGCCAACGTGGATTCGAGGTGGTAGTCGCCGATAGCGCGATTCCTCCTATCGACAAACCTTGCGGTGAAGGTCTGATGCCGGACGGGGTATCCGCGCTGGCTGATCTTGGTATCCAGATTCCAAGGGAATGCTCCTACCCCTTTCGCGGCATCCGTTTCCTCAGTTCGGGCGTGGAAGTAGATGCCAGTTTTCCAACCGGGCACGGACTTGGAATACGTAGAACCAGACTCCACAGCCTGATGATCGATCGAGCGATGTCAGTCGGAGTCAATCTCCTTTGGCAGACCGTGGTCACCGGCTTGCACCCCGACGGTGTATGGCTCGGGGCGAACCTGGTGCGTTCGCGATGGATTGTCGGTGCGGACGGCACTCATTCCCAGGTACGAAAGTGGGCGGGTCTCGACACAGACACTCGCCACCAACAGCGTTTCGCTTTCCGTCGCCACTATCGTGTCACGCCGTGGACGAGTTGTATGGAGCTTTATTGGGGAAACAACTGCCAGTTGTACGTCACGCCGGTTGCAGCCGATGAAATCTGCGTCGCTGCCATCTCGCGGGACCCCGGTTTGCGCCTTGACGCGGCGCTTGCGAAATTTCCTGTCGTTGCTAGTCGCCTCGAAGGCTTGGAGCGGACCTCAGCCGAGAGGGGCGCGGTTTCGGCAACGCGAAAGTTGCGGCAGGTGCATCGGAACCGAACCGCTCTGATTGGCGACGCTTCCGGCAGCGTCGACGCGATTACCGGAGAAGGGCTGTGCCTCGCATTTCGCCAGGCCCTCCTCCTGTCTGAGAGCTTCACCGCCGACAACCTGAAGCCATATCAGGCCAAACACCGGGAGTTGGCAAGACGCCCCGCTGCAATGTCTTGGCTTATGCTCACTCTGGACGGCCGCGACTTGTTCCGGCAGAGAGTAATGCAGGCCTTCGCGACCCAGCCGCAGACTTTCGCCAGGATGCTGGCCTTACATGTCGGCGCCGCAACTCCTCTGGCTCTGGCGGGGATTGGACTCTCGTTGGGATGGGATTTGCTGACCCCGTGAAGATCACTACTATCGCCGCAATTGTAGTCTTTTGGTTGAGCCGAGCGACTCTCGCCCAATCCAATTCACACGAAATCGAACTGAATTTTGTTCCGCCTAAGACCACCATCAACTTCACGCTCAACGATATCCTCCATACCGTACACGGATCATTCAAGGTGAATCGCGGGGCCGTTCACTTCGACCCTGCAACAAACAAAATAAGGGGAGAAATCGTTGTTGAAGCTGCCAGTGGCAATAGTGGAAGTAGCGGTCGCGATAAGAAAATGCAGAATGAGGTGCTGGAAAGCGGCCGCTACCCCGACATATCGTTCCGGCCCGATCGAGTTGAGGGACAAGTTGCCGACGTAGGCGCCTCGTCCGTCCAGGTGCATGGGATGTTCAGCATCCATGGTGCTGAGCATGAGATCACCATTCCTGTACAAGTGGAAATGTCCCCAGGCCAGTGGAGTGCTAACTCACACTTCACCGTACCTTATGTGAAGTGGGGCATGAAGAATCCCAGTACATTTGTGCTCCGCGTGGATCAATCAGTCGAAATCGAAATTCACGCTTCTGGCGAGACTCCCTGAGGTCGCCTTCGTCACCGCGAGTCGTTTGGAGCGAAGTATTTGCCGGTCCGTCTCTCCGTCTTTCAACATTTTGGCCCCTACGATGCACAGCGAAGGATGAGCGCCGATGGTGCATGCTCAGCCCGCAGACGGAGCGAGGACTGTCGAAATTACACAGGCAAAGTCATTCTATGGGATGGCTCTTATTTCGGAGACAACGTCCATGCACACTGCAACTGTGACGGAAACCTCGGTCAACAGTGACGGCAGGTTATCAATAACTAGCTACAAGGCAGGAGCAGATGTCTTCGTGGATTCAGCCGGACGCGGCAAGGCTCCGACCAGTTTCTCCATAGGGCCTTGGCGAGCTCCATGTTCTTGTGTTTAGTGATGACTCTGGTCCAATACCTGTAATTCCCGTTTTGGTATACGAGAATGTGATCTCCCGGCTTCATTTGCTCCCAATTCGGGGCATTCCTCTTACCCGGGACAGCTCCCCAAGTGTAAAAACATCCATCATCGCTGCTGCTCGCGACTTTATCTAGCAACGCCTGATCGAAATACTTGCTACACAATTCAGCATCAATTGGATTTGCGATTGAGTGTTCGGCGTGGCGCTGGGCGTCCGAGTTCGAAGCGGTAACGACGAACAATCGTTCTTCACTAGCTAACATTGCGCACAATTCTGACACTTCAGTGGGGCGAAGCGAAATGGATTTTGTCAAATCGTCGCAACGGTTGGCACCGAGGTTGCCAATAGCGAATCGAACGTGGCTAGTCAAGACCGTTATGGGTAAGATCGACGCTACTAATCGACAACGACCGCAGACCCACGTGCAGTTCCTTAGGGCTTTGCCGGGAGTTGCGAAGAACGGTCAAGCAGAGCCTACGTTGGCCGCTAGTGGAAGTCTCGGGCCAACCAAGTTGGGTTACTACTCTTTGGGAACTCTCCAAGAGAGGATCACCTCGAAGTGGTAGTCGCGAAGCCGCGAAATCTGCTCTCAAGCGATTAGCGTCTTGGCATCGCTTCGGTAACCCTGCTTTAAACTTTGCCATGCTCGTTGAGGCAATACGCCTGACGAAGCGTGCCGACGCCTTTACAAGCGACTACACACCGTTTTCGATCATTCGGCAAATATTGGAAAGAGAGGGCGAATTTAACGAGTGGCAGGACGAGATGACGTTTTCCTTCGGTGGTTTCGGGCTGAATTATGCGGCTGTAGGCCCGGTTCGAGAGAGCGCCTTGGATTACTTAGACTGTGCGTTAGAAGGTAACGGCAGTGCAGCTCTCCAAGCGGTTTACGTCATGGAAGATCTCCTCCATAACTACCTAAATCGAGTAGTGCGAGAATCATCGGAAGATGAAATCAAGTGGCAACATCGAGAGCGGGAGCGGTGTCTTCAGGCGTTACTCCTGCGTTACCAGTTTCCGGGTAGCACAGTCCTCAAGGCAAAGATCTACGATGCATTGCGATCCGCGACTGGGAGCAACTGTCCTGACATGATCCGACAAACCGCTAAGGACGCTCTGGACGAGATAGTCGTGGATGATGCTGTTGCAGTCGTCGATGCGATTTGTACCGCCGAACATGAGCTTCCTTTGGTCTCGAAGGATCTCACCGAAACAGATTGGGAGCGGCCCATTATGGAACTGATGATGAAAGGGCGCTCTAGCCTGGAGCGTCTTATGGCTGGCGCGGGAAATCAGGCCCGCTTCACTATCGATCAAACGCAAGCCTGCCTTGAACTCCGCGTCAAAACAGGCGGGTTTCATCGATTCCATGTTGGTTTTTACGGACAGGCCAGACTTTCTGGACCAAATGGCCGAACAATTAATCGCTCATCCTCAAGCCGATGATATGGTGGGCCATTTATCTTCTGTCTTTGCTTCAATCCACGAGGCAGATCCCGCAGCATTCAGGCATAGGGCCTTGTCTGCTCTGAAATCGGGTGCTGTTCATGTGATCCACGCCGCCTCCCGCAATCTGCGAGTCTTCAATGGCGCAACGGAGGAGGACATCGCTGTTATTCAGGCTTATGCAGGGTACCCTGATCCGGTCGTAAAACGCGGCGCTATCTTCGCCATTACGTACATGGGAAAGTTCACTGAATTAAGGCAGAACCTCAGAGAGGCTGTTCTATCGGTCCATACAGAAGGAGATCAGGCAGTTGCCGCCGACCTCGCTGACGCTTTCGGGCCATATGGTGTTCCTCTGACAAGCCTTACGAGAGAAGAAGCGGCGAGCGTCACCTCAGAGTTCCTCTTCGTACGGGATTGGGATTTCGATCAAGGCGCCGTTCCGCGTTTCCTCAGTAGGTTTGTAAATCTATTTCCCGACGAGACCTACAATCTCTTGCTGGGTCGAATAGACCAGGCAAAGCACGCGAGAGAGGACAAGCAGCAGTGGCTTCGCACTTTCCGGCTCGTGCATCAGAACATCTCCTTCGGCGGCGTTCCTGCTGATACGCGGCTTGAACTTGGTCGAGATTGCCTGGGTCGACTTATTTCAACCGATTCTGCCGAGGATTATGCGGAGCTGTTCTGGGATGTGGCTGGGTACGATGAGTCTTCGCTTCGACTGATTCTAGAGATTGCCCCGAATGTTGAGGAACGGGGTGTCGAGAATATTGCAATCCTGCTTGGCAAGGCGATTCCACCTTTGGCATTTGCGAATACGACCTTTGCCAGAGATCTCTTAGCGCATTTCACTGGTAAAAGTAGGGAACGTCTCGTGGAGGCATTCGCCTATCAAGCGCGCAGATATGGTGGCGGAGTATTTGCAGGACATCCAGAGGACTTGATGGCACAGCAACAGAAGCAGTTTACGGATCAGGTGGCAGCTTTCCCCGACGAAGGCGGTATTGAGGATCTCGCAAAAGCTCTTCGAAAGTACACGTGATTGAGATCAGAAAATCAGGAGCTTTGAATCCGGCACACTTCCGGGCCACAGTGAAACTATGTGGCGTGGGTTTTGCAAGTGCACTCACAACTCCACGGCTGATGGAATGTCAGTCGCAATCACTTCCCACAAGCCGACTTCTGGCCCGGCATAACTTCCGGCTTGCCCGTCATCCGCCCAGAATCGCAAGCGGCGCACATCCTGCAATGCTGCCGCCTCCATAGTTCGGTGAGTGATTCGGCGATAATGCGCCAATTGAAATCGCAGATACACGAATCTTCCGAACCGCCGACAACACATTCATCGTGATCCCTTCGAATCAGTAAATCTCGTCCGCCACCGCGACTAGTGCTACATTTCTCGCAAGTCCCAGGGGGTGTGATGCTTTGAAGGCCGTTGTAACCACACAATACGGGCCACCACCGGACGTGCTGCAACTCACAGAGGTAGCAACTCCTGTGTCCGCGGAGGACGAGGTGCTGATCAGGCTTTATGCCTCTTCGGTCAACCCGCTCGACAGTTTCACAATAAGAGGGCCATTGTTTTTCTTTCCGAAACTTGGGAGGCTCCTCAAGCCGAGACACAAGATCGCAGGTGCTGATTTTGCAGGGCGAGTTGAATCGGTTGGCCGCGACATAGAGCGGTTTCGGGCGGGCGAAGAAGTGTTCGGAGCATCGTTCGCGGGAAAAGGCATGGGAGGATTTGCTGAGTTTGTGTGTGCCAGTGAAGAAAGCCTGGCGCCGAAGCCGTCCAACATGTCGTTCGAGGAGGCGGCAGCCGTGCCGGTGGCAGCGATCACTGCCCTTCAGGGTCTTCGCGATCAGGGTCAGATCCAGCGCGGGCAGAAGGTTTTGATCGATGGCTCGTCTGGCGGTGTGGGGACTTTCGCTGTCCAGATTGCCAAATCATTTGGGGCTGAAGTGACTGCCGTCTGCAGCCCGAGGAATGTCGACAGGGCGCGAGTGATCGGCGCCGACCACGTTATCGATTACACGCGAGAAGATTTCACGCGCAGCGGGTTGCGATACGATCTGATTCTCGGTGCGAACGCGCATCATTCGATTTTCGATTACAGGCGCGCGCTCAGTCGGGACGGAATCTTTGTCATGGTTGGAGGTGGCTTGGCTCGAATTCTCCAGGCGGTGTCCCTGGGGCCACTTCTGTCGTGGATTGGCAGTAAGAAAATGCGTTTCTTTATTGCGAAGATAAACGGGACGGATTTGCGTCTTCTGAAGGATCTTCTTGAAGCCGGAAAGATCGTACCTATCATCGACAGACGGTACCCATTAGGCGAGGTGGCTGAAGCCCTTCGCTATCGCGAAGAAGGACATGCACAAGGGAAAGTCGTTATCACCATTCATCATGGTGAAGATGTCCAGGGTAGCCTTTAAACTCTCCAGCCCCTTGATCTTGCTATGCTCCGGACAACCGACGAACCAGAAGTCCCCCTCTCCAATTGGCACCTCGAGGGCAAGTCACTCATGGAGGTTCAGTATTCCCGAATTCCGGGCGGTTGGTCGGCAACTCGGAAGCTATCTAGAAACGGGCTGCGCGGAGATTGGGCGGCGAGCCGCCTTCAGTCAGCACCACATTTCTCACAAGCCGACTTCTGGCCCGGAATGACTCCTGGCCCTTTATGCTGCAGCAATCGCGGATTCTCCTGCCTTAGCACTCGGGATTAGTTCCTCCATTCCGACTTATCGTTACTGATCGTGACTCAGAGAGTACCTTGGCGATCATGCACTCACCGAGATTCCGCCGATTCAGATTGCCGAGACGAAACAGCGCAATGGGTCAGGGCCTGGCGCTCGCGGCCGCCTCGGAGGCCCGGGCCAGCGCTTGCGTGTCGACATACTCCCTTACTTTCGTCAATTTGCCATTTCGAACGGTAATGTCGAAAACCCAGTGGTCCTCGAAAGTCTTGTTCGTGGCTTTGATTCTCCCCGTAGCGAAGCCGACGACCAGAACCCGGTTCGCCTGCGCTATGAACTCGGGGGGCTCTGGGTATGAAGTTTCCACCGTTTCGTTTGCCTTCTGAAGTAAATTCTCCAGTCCCGCGTGCCCGCGGTGCGTGCCGGCCAGCGGCCAGTTCTTGCCCGGAATGATCCACTCAAGATCTTCGGCAGACAACGCTAGCAAACCTTGCTTATCGCGGCGGCCGAGTGCCGCAAGAAAATTCTTCACGATCTGGACATTCTTTTCAATGCTCATCGAATTCTCTCCTTTCCCCTTACATCAAGTGTGTCCGATCTAATCGGACGCTTCGGAACCATCCTTCTCGGACCAAATCACACGGTCGACGATCGATTACTGCTCCTTCTTGAACAGATCCTGGAAGATGAGTGGCCCCCAAGTGCGGCCTCGTGCGTGCACCAGCGCGCCGCCTTCGTTGAGCTTTCCCAAGTTGACGGGTGCGAATCCGAGTTTTTTGGCCAAATCCGCCACGGGAGCGAACGCGTCCTCGTCGTCGCTCGACAGAAAGACCACCCGATGGCCCCCCTCGACGACCGGATCGGTCGCCAGGGTGGCCGCAACCAGGTGATTGAAGCCTTTCACGAACTTAGCGCCGGTGAAGGACGTCGCAGCGAAGGCGGAGGACGGGAGGCCGTCCAGCTCTTCAGGGGGAACTCCAAACGCGTTCGTCGCGTCGATGACCGTCTTGCCTTTCCAGCTCGGCAGGGCCTTTGCAACTTCGCGATGTTCCCCAAACGGGACCGCCAAGATGATTGTGTCGGCCTCGAGTGCATCCCGCAGCGACCTGGCGACGACCGTGGGTGCAATCGCCCGAGCCTGCGGTGCCAACGCCTCAGGGGGCCGGCGGCTCGCAACGGTCACGTTGATATTTTTACGGGCGAACACGTGGGCGAGGGCCTGGCCTATCTTTCCGAATCCGACAATTGCATAGTTCATAGTGCTTCTCCGATCCATGTTGATATTGATCCCAACCGCCGACTTCAGATGGCCGAGAAACCGCCGTCGACATTCAACTCCACCCCGTTCACGAAGCTCGAATCGTCGGAAGCAAGAAACAGCGCGACCGTCGCGATTTCCTCAGGTTGACCCATTTTTCCGCGCGGGATCAGGGATTCGAACATCTCCTTCGCCTCCTTGGTGAGAACCTCTTCCTGCATCGGTGTGGCGATCGGCCCCGGGCCCAGAACGTTCACCCGGATATTCCTGCCTTTCAGTTCGTTGAGCCACGTGCGTGCAAAGGAGCGCAATGCCGCCTTACTCGCCGCATACACGCCGAAACCAGGAAAACCCTTCACCGAAGCAACGGATCCGGTCATGATGATCGATCCGCCATCGTTGAACAGCGGCAATGCCTTCTGAACCGTAAATAGCGTTCCGCGCGTATTCAGGCCGAAGGCCGCATCAAAGTGCTGCTCGGTAATTTGGCCCAGTGGTAGGGCCTCGCCCCTGCCAGCGCTCGCAAACAAGACGTCGATCTTGCCCTTTTCCCGCTTGACCGTATCGAATAGACGGTCGAGGTCGTCGAGATTGGCCGCGTCACCGCGCACCCCGGTCACGTTTCGGCCAATCAGCTTGACGGCCTCATCGAGCTGCTCCTGCCTCCTACCCGTGATGAAAACGTAGGCGCCTTCTTCAACGAAGCGCTTGGCGCTCGCCAGCGCCATGCCGCTCGATCCACCCGTGATGACTGCAACTTTTCCTTCAAGCTTTCCCATAATTACTCCCTTCGGTAGATGCGTAGCATTCGGTACACTAGAGTAGAGTTCTTCAGCGGTGGACGAGAACTGCTCAGGAGTCCTAATATTTTGTCTATTCGTCCAAAAGATAGAGGCTAAGTTGGATTCGATAACAGACATCTTTAGAACGATGCACGTAACCGCTTTTGGTCTGCATAGGCTCGAAGCCACAGCCCCGTGGGGTGTAAAACAGGAAAACCAGACCGAAGAAAAAGTCACGCCTTCCGACAAAAAGATGTCACCCACAGATTTGGCGCACTTCGCCATGCTTTCGCGCGGCAACTGCTGGCTGAGTGTGGAAGGGATTGCGGAGCCGATTCCCCTCACCGGTGGTGATTGCTTTTTACTGGCTAAGGGGACTTCGATTGTTTTGCGCGACAGCCCGCGAACACATCCGAGGTGGAGCTTCCGCGAGATCGGGGCCAAGGCCAACGGCAATGTCGCTCTTTGTGGCGGCGGTGGCGCACCGACGACAATCGTCTGTGGATCCTTGAGTTTCGATCGCGCCAGCCTGAGGCCGATCACTCAGTTATTGCCGAACTTCATTTTGATGAAGGCCGATCAGGCACGCACCCTTGCTCTTCACACCACAGTGCAGGCGCTCGCGTCAGAGATGGAAGAACAGGCGCCGGGATCTGAAGTCGTCGCGAGTCGGCTGGCCGAGGTTCTGTTTATCCAGGTACTCCGGGCGCATATCGCGTCGGGACCGGAACGCAACAAAGGATGGCTTCGTGCAATTTTCGATCCTCAAATAGGCGCTGCTCTGAGTGCCATTCACGACAGAGTGAATACACCCTGGACGGTCGAATCCCTGGCCGAAGCGGCGGGCATGTCTCGCTCCGCATTCGCAGCACGTTTCAAAGAGCTACTCGGACAAACGCCGCTGGAATACGTAACCGAGTGGCGGATGCAGAAGGCGATACAGCTACTTGAACGGCGTGACAAAAAGCTCCCAGAAGTCGCTCGATTGGTCGGTTACGAGTCCGACGCCGCATTCAGTAAGGCGTTCAAGCGAGTTGTCAGGGCTAATCCTGGTGAATACCTCAGACGTGGTTTGAAGGACCCAAAATCGACCGAAGCAGACCACGATCAGTCCCGATAAACGCGCTTAGGGTAACTGACGGGAGACTCCGCGATTGTCGGCAGAGGCACACTCCTCGCACATTGCCTAGCCTGCAAATGGGGGGATTCGCCGGTCGATTCGAGAAAAGACGTGTGATCGGCCGTCAGTCACAGGACTACATTCGCATTCACGTGCTACCGCCGTGGCAAAAAAAGGAATGGACAGGGCCACGAACACCGGGGACTGTTCGGGTTGCGACAGTGCGACACATGCGACATGTCCCGCTAAGCCTTTTCTTAGATACCGCGGGATAAGGGCTCACTGGATTAGTTAAAGAAAAGACTATTAAGACATGTCTCACGTGTCGCAAACGGAGGAACTATGGGTGTAATCAAGCACGAACCGGGTGAACCACGGAAGCCGCGGAAGAAGCCGCCTACACTGGCACAGTCACCCGCCCCGCACGACTACAGGCCGTACCTGGATCTATCGGAACTGGCCGAGCCGCTAGAAGGCATTGTCCGCATCCTTGGTAGCTACGTCCACAATGCCACGCTCGGTGAGAACGGATTGAACTTGTTCACCGGTAGGAACAGTTACCCGGTGCGCCTTGTGCTTGAGGGTGAGGCTGTGGACCGGATAGCGGACGCCTTGAGCCGCATGGCTGATGCCCTACAAGGGAGGACCAATGCGACTGTGTAGCGGAGCAGGATGCGGGCGGGCGGTAGAAGACAACGTTAGGTACTGCCATGAGTGCGCGCCCGAGCATAGGAAACCTGTGGTTGATCGGACGGCAAACGATGAAATCATGGGCCAGTACAGGACGGCACGTTGGCAGACCTTCAGACGGCTAGCACTGCAGCGTTATCCCTTCTGCGAGTGTGGCGCCGTGGCGAAGGTGGCAGACCACAACGTCCCGGCACGGATCATAGTGCGCGCGGTGCGTGCGTCTAGGTTGTTCCGATTTGATCCGTGGGCAGGCTTCTACATCCTGGACAACATGCGTGGTCTGTGCCATGCGTGCCATAACAAGAAGGGTAAGACAGAGGACGCGCAAGACTGGACCGATGAGCTGGCGAAGATCATGGCTAGGTACAGGCCCGTGGCCTGACAACTGATAGCGGGTATGGGGGTGTTTTTCTGATCGCCGATTCACTCTAGAGCCCATAGTCTCAAAATGAGACACAAACATTAATTATTCGATTTTGGACAGTTTATTGAATACAAAGCCATTTATGTAAGTTATTGCAAATAAGGATACTTAGATGACGCGTCTGGGCTGGGACTGAGTATGGACGAACCCACAAAGCATGAACCCTTGATGAATGATGCCGAGGCTGCGGTGTTCCTGGGTGGTCTCCATCGTAAAACGGTTCAGAGGATGGCAAGACACCGTCAACTACCGGCCTATCGGATCGGAAAATATTGGCGCTTCAAGGCCAGTGAACTGGCCGCGTGGCTCGTGCTACATTCGACGGGCCAGAATAACCCGCCTGCTCAACCTCGAAAGGAGATGTAATGAGCAGACGTTATCAACAAGGTTGTCTGTACCGTGAGTCACGAAAAGCTGGCCCGGATGTTTGGGTTTTCAGATTCCGTGACGGACAGACCAATCGAAAGGCAGTCGTAGGAACTTTGGCGCAATTCCCAACCAAGACGGCAGCACGCCAGGCTTGCGAATTGCTCCGGTCAAACCTCAATCGAGACACTGGATCGCCGCGCACTGTGGCCGATCTGGTCTCCCACTATACCGACAAAGAACTGTCGCAAAATGGTCGCAAGGCTCACAGCACACGCGGGGTCTATACATCCTACATCCGTACGTGGATTCTGCCTGCGTGGGGAACACTCGCTATGACCGATGTCAAAACGGTCGCGGTGGAAGCATGGCTGGGTACTCTGCCGTTAGCTAACGCTTCCAAGGCGAAAATACGCAACGTCATGTCGGCGATTTTTACTCACGCGATGCGGTACGAATGGCTCAATCGAAACCCGATCACACTCGTCCGTCAGAGTGCGAAGCGGGAGCGATTGCCAGACGTGCTCACAGCTCTGGAAATCGGAGCGTTGCTCGTCGAACTGCCGGACCCTTGCCGTACGGCGGTACTACTAGCAGCGTGCACCGGGTTACGAGTCTCGGAATTGATGGCTTTGAAGTGGACGGATATCCACTTCGATGTTGGGGAGATTCGACCGACCCGGGCGATTGTGGATCAGGTAATAGGCAACCTGAAGACAGAAGCCAGCGGAAAAGCCTTGCCGATGGACGATGCACTCGCGGGTGCTCTCATCGACTGGCGGTCCCGCTGTCCATACAACCAGGAGGCAGATTTCCTGTTCGGCAGCCCCGACAAAAAAGGGCTGCAACCCTACTGGCCCGACAGCCTATTGCGTGGTGTGATCCGCCCGGCGGCAAAGCGTGCTGGTATTTCAAAGCATATCGGCTGGCACTCTTTCCGGCGCACCTTGGCGACACTGCTACAAGCTTCCGGAGCTTCGGTCAAAGCCACACAGGACATGCTCCGTCACGCCAGTAGCAGACTCACGATGGACCTGTACGCGCAGTCGATTCCGGCGGACAGGCGAGCGGCGCAATCAGGCGTCATTGGGGCGGTGCTTGCCGCTTCCGTTCCCAAATGTTCCCTGATAAACTCGTAACTTGTTGTAGGCGCGTAGCTCAGTTGGTTAGAGCGCTACCTTGACACGGTAGAGGTCGCTGGTTCGAGTCCAGTCGTGCCTACCATATCTTTCAACCACATACAAAAACCCATCCGGAAAATCTGGGTCCATTAGGGTCCATTAAGCGCTTCATGTCCAACAAAACTGACTTCGCACCGCTCGGTACCGAGTGGCGCGGGGATAGTCTTGCAGGGTTTATTGAATCAGAGTCGACTTGCTTGCGGACAACAATCCCGTGGGCAGGATCGCGTCGACCAGCTTCCCTTGTGCGAGACGCTTGGTGTTCGAAGTCGCTTGCAAGTATTGATTGGTAACGTTGAGGTTGCTGTGGCGCAGGTAATCGCGGATCGTCAGCTGGTGTTCTCCCATGCTGGCGAGAATGCTTCCGACTGAATGCCGGAAAGTATGCCAGCCCACTCCCGCAATTCCAAGCCTCGCGAACGCCGGTTTGATTTTCCGGTTCAGCACTGCGGCCAGGTCTAGGGGTTTTCGCCCATTCCTGCGCAGTGACGGAAAAACAAAGTCCATTTCCGCTCCGTAGAGGCTCTGTGCCTTCCACTCGAGCAGAGCGCTCTTCAACGCCGGATGCATAGGCAATGGCTTCGCGGATGCCTCCGTTTTCGTCGCTTTGAGATGCCCTCCTCTTCTCCAGTAATAGGAGTGTCGAATGTAAAAGACTTCGTTCCTGAAGTCGCAATCCATCCAGCGTAACGCCCCTACCTCTCCTCGTCGAGTGCCCAGCGCTCCGATCAAGAAAACCAGGAGCTGGTCCCGAAGCCCCAGTGGCGAGAACGGGTTACTGGGATCGGGATCCATGGGCGGACCGTTCTGGGGCTGCTGAGCGCAAGTATCGGAGTGGAGTAGGAAATTTTGCAAACGGTTCGGAACCCGCCCGTGTTTTGCTAAACCGGCTGTCCGGGAAACCGTAGCGTTCGAATCGCTCCTTCGATGCCGCCTTCCTAATTTGCCTCCCCGCAAATCTGGGCCATCAGGCGTTCTGTGGCACTCAAAACCCTCCCTGAAAAGAAAGCAGGGACGCGATGTTGAGGATCTTGCCTCTGGCACCTCGCTTCAGCATGTCCTGGCCCGCAAGCTGGGAGAGCCGGAATACCGAAGTCAGGTTAACCGCAATCAATTCGTCCCAATAATTCTGAGGATATTCAGCTGCCGGCGCTCTCCGAATGGTGCCGGCGTTATTGACCAGGATGTCGATTGAGCCAAAGGCCTCGACTGTCTTCTCGATCAAGGCCGGGTAGATCTTCGGATCGGACATATCTCCGGCAAGATAGAAGGAATTCCTTCCCATCTGCTTAATGGTTTCGCTCGTGGTCTTACGTCTTCGCTTCGACCATGACAGCCGACGTTGGCTCCCGCTTCTGCCAGGGCGATGGCGATTGCCGCGCCCACGCCACGGCTCGAACCGGTCACCAGGGCGTTTTTGCTTTTGAGTTGGAAACTCTCAAGAATCATCGCTGCTCTCAGTGGATGTCGACGGGTTCCAGCTTTGGTACCAATAACTGAATCGCGGCCAAGGCCAGAATGTAGGCGAAACCGGCCATCAGAAATGGGATCATGTAACTGCCCGTCCACTGCAAGGTATGGCCGACAATGGTTGCGATCAGCATGCCTCCGATCGCGCCTGCCATGCCGCCCATTCCGACAACCGAACCCACGGCCTGGGCCGGAAAAGTGTCGGAGGGCAGGGTAAAGAGATTAGCGGAAAATCCCTGGTGGCCTGCCGCGGCGAGGCCGATCAAAAGGACGGCTCCCCACAAGCTCTCCATGTTGTAGGCGAAAACGATAGGGACGACGCACAGCGCGCAAATCAGCAGCGCGCTCTTACGCGCGAGGTTCACGCTCTTGCCACGATGGATCAGCCAGGACGAGAACCAGCCTCCAGCGACGCTTCCGATGTCGGCGATCACATAGATGACCACGATGGGCAGCCGAATATTCATCAATGCCAGCCCGTGTTTGCGTTGCAGAAAATCTGGTATCCAAAACAGATAGAACCACCAGATTGGGTCGGTCATAAACTTCCCCACGACGAATGCCCAAGTCTGGCGATGGGGAATGAGTCGAGCCCAGGCGATCTTGGCCATCGGGGGTTGCGGATCGCTGCGAATGTAGTCCAGTTCCGCTTGGGAAACACGGGGGTGCTGCTCGGGCCGGCGATATAGGAGCAGCCAAAATGCCAGCCACACGAAACCTGAGGCGCCAGTGATCAGAAACGCCCAGCGCCAACCCCAGTGAATCGCGATCCACGGGACTATCAGAGGAGTAACGATGGCTCCCAGGTTTGACCCGGCATTAAATATTCCGGTCGCCAACGCCCGCTCTTTTTTGGGAAACCACTCCGCGACAGTTTTGATGCTCGCAGGAAATACACCTGATTCGCCAAAACCTAAGGCCGCCCTCGCGACAATAAAGCTGGTGAAGGAGCCGCCCAGAGCATGCCCCATGGAAGCCAGGCTCCAGAAGACCATGGACAGCGCGTATCCCAGCCGTGTACCCAGCCGGTCAATGACCCGGCCCACCAGCAACATGCCGACCGCATAAGCCCCCTGGAACGCCAACACCAGATTGCCGAAGTCAATGTCGTTCCATCCCAAATCGTGTTGCAGTGGGCCCTTGAGGATTCCCAGGACCTGTCGGTCCATATAGTTTTTCGTGGTTCCGAAAAGCAGGAGGGCACAGATAATCCAGCGGAAGTAGCCGGCCCGTGGCGACGGCTCGGCTTTCACCGCTACTGAATCCGCTGAAGTCGGCCGGTTCGCGGAGCTGGCGGCTCGGTCCATGATTGGGATTGTAACGCTTTACTTTTTGCGTCCGGCTTCCAAGCCGGCAGATCCCTGATCGAATCCGCGCTGCACGTTGACCACGCCAAACTGCCGGTCTTCGCCTTCACGGTGGGCGGCCATGGCCCAGAGAAAACAAATGCGATGGCCTGGAACCGAGACGTTAGGATGATAACCACGCTAAATTGCCGGCTCCTCGTTGAAGGAATCAAGTTCGCTGAATGTAGTCATGTTTCAAGAATTTCACCAGGAGAAACCACGCATGCGATCAGACTTTTCACGCCGTGAATTCATTGCAGGAGTGGGAATGTTGGCTGCCGCCAAGGGCAGCCTTTCGGCCGCCCCTTTTCAATCGTCATCCGCGTCAGGAAGCCCCCGCCTGGGCAAGTCACCCTTTAAGATCGCCGTCATCAACGATGAAATCTCGCAGGACTTTGCCCGCGCCTGCGAGGTGGCTTCCCAGCAATTCGGCATGGAGTGGATGGAACTGCGCAGTATGTGGAATAAGAACGTCGCCAGTCTGGACGTCAACGAGATTGCCGAAGCGCAGCGACTGTTGAAGAAGTACAACCTGCGTGTCACTGATATCGCCAGCCCTCTGTTCAAAGTGGATTGGCCGGGAGCGCCGAAATCAAAGTTCAGCCCGGAGCACGACCAGTTCAATGCCAACTTTACTTATGACCGGCAAGGGGAAGTTCTGGATCGTGCCATCGAGCTGGCTAAGAAGTTTTCCAGTGACCGTGTCCGTTGCTTCGATTTCTGGCGCCTAGATGATCAGGGTCCGTACCGCAAGGCGATGAATGACCAACTGCAACAGGCGGCGGAGAAGCTGCGTAAGGTCGGGTTGATCCTCATTCTCGAAAATGAATTTGCCTGCAACACCGCCACCGGAGCCGAAGCCGCCAAGGTGCTCGCCGGCGTACCCTCTCCGGCGTTCATGCTCAATTGGGATCCGGGCAACGCTGCCATGTTCGGAGAGATACCTTATCCGAACGGCTACGATTTACTGCCGAAGGCGCGCATCGGCCATTGCCACTGCAAGGATGCAATCAAGACCGCCAAGGGCGTGGAGTGGGCCGCCATGGGCAAGGGAACGATCGACTGGGTAGGCCAGTACAAAGCTCTTAAGCGCGATGGATATCACCATGTCGTGAGCCTCGAAACCCACTGGCGCGGCGCAGGCACCCCCGAAGCGTCGACTGTACAAAGCTGGGCAGGTATGAAGAATGATCTGGAAAAGGCAGGAGCGCTCTAACGCAAAAAAGGCGTGGCCAACCTGTCCTATCGCCACAAACGTCGCCTGACTTTGGAGGGAGCGAAGGCGACTCCGCCTGAATTTTGGGACACTAGCTCGTGACAACCTGTCCCGGTTTGAGTCGTGTCGTCAGAATGTCGCCGACCAGAAATAGGTCGGTAAGCAGTGCGCGGAGATGGATGGATGCGTTCAGGTTGTCGATCAACTGGGAGCTGATTGATGGCTGAGCCAGCACCAACTCGAGAGCAGCGAGAGAATCCTGGGCATCGCGTTGCAGAACTGAAATGAAAGCTTGATATTTTGCGGCAGGCTCAAGTCCCTGCTCGGCCACCGATCGGGTACAACTCTCGGCCAAACCATTGAGTGCGTTGACCGCACGCTGGAGGAATTCGCGGACTTGGCCGCCCGCGTGGCTGCCCTCATCGCTGGGCAGCCCCTGACCCGCATAGGCCAGCATGAACTCGTAGCACTCTTCTATCGCATCGCAGCGATCCGAGAAGTCAGCGGGCATTCACTAACCTCGCTGCCCGCTCGAGGACGAACTCGAAGTCTCGACCACCCAGCGCTCCGGATCATGTTCTTTCAAGTAAAAGTCCCGGCTCATGGTGCCGACGATCATGGAGGCGGTAATGGGGAGTTTCTCAGGCCGAATGGCAAAGTACACGTGCACGATCACCAGCGTGATGAGGCCGACTCCCGCCATGCCATGCAGAACGTACATCATGCCCCAGGTCAGGTCGCCGAACAAATATGGATTACGGGGAAAGAAAATGGTGCGTACGCGGGACATCATGAAGACGCCGGTCACAATCACCGACAGTCCAGTCAGAATGATGGCGCCGTGATAAAGCTTGTTCTCCAGCGGATATTTGGCGAATTTCCGCGGCAAGGGCGACGGTTTTCCCATGAAGCGGTTGACTCTTTTCCAGGCGTCTTCGAGATCGGCCCGGTCGGGCCAGATGGACCAGAAATCCATATAAAAAGTAGCGTGGATGATGTGAAAGATTATGGAGATGGTCAACACCGTGCCCGCGATCCAGTGGTAAGTCACCCAATCGAACTGAATGCCGATCTTGGGCAGGAATGCGGTGAACAAGAGAGTGAACATCGAGGCCGCCATGATCCAGTGAAACAATCGCGCCGCCAGCGAATGCCTGGGGATGCGTGCGGGCAACTGGCTTGCAATTTTAGGGGACGTATCGGCTGCGAACTCTTTCTCCTTAGCGAAATATCGAAGGTAGATGGCATGCACGACGAGGAACAGTAGTCCCGCAATCAGCGCGACCCAGATCAAAAACCAGGCAATGTGAATCGGAACGTTCTGTCCCAGCGGACTGGTCGCCCACTCTATGATGCCCATGCTGCCTCCTGCACGCCGCTGACGGCGCGTTTCACCAGGTTTCGCATCAGCGGAATTTTGTAGCCGTTGAACTGCAACGGTACAGCCCCTTGCACCGCCAGCTTGCCTGCCATTTCTCCCGTCGCTGCGGTCCGCGACTGACCGCGCACCGCATCTTCCACCGCTTTCAATCGCAAGGGGCGCGCTGCGGCGGCATTGACTGCAATGCGAATACGCTCAATCCGGTCGCCCGACAACACCATCGCCGAGGCTACGTTCATCAACGGGAAGTCCCAGACATTCCGGTCGCGTACTTTTTCGAAATAGAACTGCGCGCCCGCCCAGGTTGAAGGAATGCGGATTGCGGTCAGCAAATACCCAGGCTGCAGAATGTTCATGCGGGTAATATCGATTTCGGGGCCGACGAAGTAGTCTTCGGCATCAACCACTCGCTCGCCTTTGGGAGTCTGCACCACAAACTTGGCATCCAGCGCGATCAATGCCGGCGCCGAGTCTGAGGGATTCACTGCCACGCAGCGCTCGGCGTGAAGAATGGCGTGCTCGCGATTTCTCCCACCGGCGTGTCGGCGTAGCAAATGTTTCCGCCAGCCCGGTAGCAAGGCCAGCCGGCGCGATAGTACCAGCAACGTGCGTCCTGCGACACGTTGCCGCCCAGCGTGCCCTGGTTGCGGATCTGTGGCGATGCGACAAGTTCGGCGGCCTGCGCCAGCAACCCGTATTTCTCTTTGACGACGGGGTGTCGCACCACTTCGGTGAGCGTCGTCATCGCGCCGATTTCGATTCCGTCGTTTGTAGTGCGGACACCTCTCAGTTCTTCGATCCCGCTCAGATCAACCAGTGCCTTGGGCTTCTTGATTCGATCTTTGAGCCAATCAAAGCTGTCGAGGCCGCCAGCCATGATCCAGGCTTCGTGTCCATGCTGCTCGAGAAGCTTTTGCGCGTCCGCAATCGAGCTGGGCTGATACAACTGGAACGCCGGCATGACATCTCGAATTACCGCCATAACATTCTCCGTTTCAAATCCCGATCAAATAGATTCGGCTAAATGAATGCGGTCAACGGATCCTGCATGGGTCGCCCGGCTTCGAGCGAGGTCAGAATCGTGTCCAGGTTGACCGGAGCACGGCGATAGATTTCATCGCCGAGCGCATCCGAGAGAGCATTCAAAATGGCGCCGCAACCGCCGCCCACCGGGGGTTCACCAATGCCGCGAGCTCCCACCGGCGTTTCTGGATCCGGAATGTCGAGCGCCGCCCATTGCATATTGGTCGGCACGTCCAGAATCGTCGGCGGCTTGGTGTGGTGGAACCGCCGCGAAATCGTGTGTCCATACTGCGGATCGAACACCCACTTCTGACTGATGGCATGACCGATCCCCAATATTGATCGGCCAAGCACTTGTCCGCCGAGCGACTTGGGATGGATGATCGTGCCCACGTCGGCGACCGCGAGAAAATCCGTGATGTAATACTTTCCGGTTTCCACATCCACTTCGACTTCCGCGAAACTGGCAACGTAGGAGAACGACTGGCCGTCGTGCGGATACTTGTCCTTGGCCGCAGCGACCAGGCCTTGTCCAGCGAGCGCCGCGATCGACGCCTTCGTGTACTTGTTAACGTCCTCGGGCGCTTCGTGACCGTCGTAAATGCCGCCCAGTTGAATTGCGCGCTGCGCCGCCTGCGCCAGCGTCATGCTCTTGCCGCCGCCCTTGTGGAACACCCGTTCGTTCGCCACTTCGTACTGCTCCGGCTTGCCGCCGTAAGTTTTGGCAGCAATCTCCTGTAGCTTTTGCTTCCCATCCATGGCCACGGCGTGCGCCGCTCGGGTCATAGCGTGGGTAGTTTGGCTGCCTCCGGAGACGCAGGTCCACGGCAGGTTCTTGCTGGTGTTGCCCCACTCCACATCGCATTTTTCCCACGGGACGCCGAGGACTTCAGCTACCACGCGATGAACGTCGCTGATGGATTCCGTTCCCAGGTTGCCGATTCCTGACTGGATGGCGATGCGGCCGTCGGGCCTGATCACAAACAGCCCGTCGTATCCCACGGAGCCTGCGAAGAATCCGCTCGACGAGACGCCAACCCCGCGCACCTTGGTGCCACTTCGCTTCGGACGCGCGATCCGTTCCTTCCACTTGAACTGTTCTGAGCCGCGATCGAACGCTTCTTTCAGAAATGCGCTGGTCGAGTGCCCCCGCTTGCCGTCCCGCGGCGGCCCGAAAGGCGCTTTGCCTTCAGGTGCATTGATTTTTCTGATTTCCACCTGGTCGAGCGAGAGCTTGCGCGCCGCCTTGGCCAGGATCGGCTCCATAATGATGATCCCTTGCATGCCGCCCGGTGCACTCTGCGGGCCTCGCGGCGGCGTGTTGGTCAACATTGTTACTCCGCGCCATCGCATCGCCGCAGGTTGATATAAGAGCGACACGATGATTCCGGAGGCACCGGCATCTCCGTTTGCGTCGTAAGGGCCGTTGTTCGAGATGGTGAACATATCGAGGGCGGTGATTTTTCCGTCCTTGGAAAAACCCACCTTCATTCGGCCCTGGAAACCGGGTCGTGCTCTGCCGATGAAATGTTCTTCCTCTCGGCTGATGCGCATCATCACCGGGGCGTTGGCTTTCTTCGCCAGCAGAGCCGGGATAATCGCGAAGATGTAGCCGGTTGCTTTGCTGCCGAAGCCGCCACCGGTGTATTCGCTGATCAGGACGATCTGATTGGGATCCATATTCAGCCAGCGTCCCAGACCGGCCAGGGTTTGCACGGTGCTCTGCGTTCCCATGTGAATGAAGACCTTGCCGTTCTGCCAATACGCGAGCGCGGTGCGAGGCTCCAGGGTCTGATGGCTGCTGTCCGGCGTAGAGAACGTTTCATCGAGAACCAAAGCGGCATTCTTGAGTCCAGCGTCTACATCGCCGAAGGACCACTCGTCCGGCGCCTTGCCCATGGGCAGGCGTCCTTCTTTCGCTTCGGCGAAGTCCGCCGTTGTCCATTTAAGTTCTCCGACCTGGGGTGGCGGAGGGCTCGGCGGTTTCTCTCCCGGCTTAGCTGGAGGGACCTGTTGTCTGACCCAGATATTGCCTTCTGTGCGTGGGTTTGGCCCGCCGGGGCGAAGACTGTCGAGCGGGTCTACGACGAATGGCAGATGTTCAAATTCGATATCGATGGCTTCGATGGCTTCGGCGGCCGTTAGTTCGTCCACCGCCGCGACGGCCAGAATTGGCTCGCCCTGGTACAGCGGCTCCATGGTGAGGGCCATTTCCCCCTGCTTGTTGGCCTTGATGACCGCGCCCAGATCGGTGACGCTGTCCGCCGGTGCAGGCAGGTCATCTTGCGTAAGAATTGCTTTAACCCCGGGCATGGCCAGCGCCTTGCTCAAATCAAGATGTTTCACGCGTCCGTGCGGCACCGGACTCAAAAGCAGCTTGCAGAACAGCATGCCTTCGGCGCGGAAGTCTTCCGCATACTTCGCCTTGCCGGTCACTTTCGCGTAGAGATCCGGCGTGGTGTAGTCCTTGCCGATGAGCTTGTACTTTTGTTGACCAGGCTTGGCGTCCGGGCTAGGCATGGTTCACCTTCCTCATGTTCTCTGCGCCGCGCATCATTGCGGTGAGGATCTTGTCGTAGTCCTGACAGCGGCAGAGGTTGCCGGAGATTCCGTGTGCCAGCTCGGACCGGCTGGGGTTGGGGTTCGTTTTCAGGTATCCCACCGTCGCCATAACGAAGCCAGACATGCAAAACGCACACTGAAAGCCCTGTTCGTCGATTACACCCTGCTGTACCGGATGGAGCGTGCCATCGGGGCTGGCCAGACCTTCGATAGTCTGGACTCTCTTGCCGCGGACGGTATGGGTCAGCACGGAGCAAGAATAGTGCGGCACGTCGTCGATGAGGACGGTACACGCACCGCATTCGGCGCGGTCGCAGCCGAGTTTGGTGCCGGTGAGACCCAGCTTGTAGCGCAACGTCCACGCCAGGGTTTCCTGCTTCATCACATCAGCGCGTCGCTGCTGACCATTCACGTTGAGTGTGAGGAGGCGCTCTCCCAGTCCATCCGGGGCCTGTTGTCCTAAAAGAGAGGAGGCGCGGAACAGATAGTTCGCTGAAGAAACGGCGACGCCGCTGCTGATCACGCCTTTAATGAAGCTGCGTCTCGAAAGTCTCTTCAAGAAGTTGCCGGCTGCCTGGTCGTTTTGGTTGTCTGTCATGCCAGAACCTCGGGTACACGCACCGCCAGATATTAAAGTTCTACACCCCGGCAGCTATAGGATGTCAAACGAGAAATTCTATGAGAAACGTTCAGCTGAATAAAATAATCCAGCTACGCTGGCCATGGTTAATGTGGCCCAAACCTCTTCATCCCCGAACATCTTCATAGATTCCAAGTCTTGGCTCAGAGAGCAAATCAACAAGCAAAAGGTTCTTGGCAACGCGGTGGGCATGGGAGGGGGCATTCTGCCGGCCTTCGGCTTCGCCACCAGCGTCTCCGGATAGGCCTCTGCCTGCTTCACCGCTCTCGGCGACGATCACAGACACCAGCTAAACCCGGGCACGCCGGATGTCGAATTTCCAGCCACTCGATGCAACATGATTCTAGAGGGATACCAAGCACGCCATTCGTGTTCTCGGAAACTCAACCTGCAGAGTTCCATCATTAGCGGCTAATTTTGATGCCGAGATCAATGGGATAAAGGAGTTTGGCTTCCCGGCTCGCCAAAGGTATTTTGGTTACGGCGGGACCGTCGATCCTCCAGACTGCAAGTAAGGTTTGCTTGCGGCGAGCGCATACCCAAAGCAACCGGCGTCTTGAAATCGGTAACGTCAGAGGTGCCGAGCGGATAAAAAGGAACCGCAGTGGGAATGTGCTTACGCAGAGACTCTTTGTAAACCCGAATACCCTCGATTACCTGAGCTGATGCTTCGGGAGTCAGCGAATCGAGACGGCCGCTCTGGTGAATGCGGCACATCATGCTTGTGACCATGTTGAAGCTGGCTTGATCGGCATCCGCCTTCGCCAGCGGGTAAGACCATATCGCGAGTTGTTCGGGCAAAACGGCGGCTGATGCGCCGACCAGGATCATCGGAAGCTTCAGATAATCTTCCTGGTCGGTCATGGACTGTAGCTGGAGACGGCTGAGCATCGCGTAGTCCATGCGTCCGCCTCCGCTGCCGCAGTTTTCAATCACCAGGTCAGGATAACGCTTGAGGATTTCCTCCAGCCAGGCCAGGTGGGCGCGGTTATGCTCGAGCAAGCCCTGGCCGAAGCTGTCGGCACCGATCTCAGTCCCTTGCAGCGAGTCGACGTTGTAGTCCATCTTGATGTAGCCGACGCCATAATCATTGACAAGTCTTGCGATCACCTGATCCAGGTAAGCCCGTACCTCCGGATTGCGGAAATCGAGCAGGAACCGCGAATTCTTCAACACTCGTTTGCCGTGACGCATGAAAAACCAGTGGTCCGGCTTTTGCGCGAGCAGCGACTTGGCTCCGGCAACCTCGGGTTCGAGCCACAGTCCCGGAACCATTCCAGCTTGCCTGATCTGATCCAGAAGAAACTTCAGCCCGCGGGGAAATCGTGTCGCCGAAGGCTGCCATGCCCCGATGGTCGGACTCCAGTCCTCATGCAGGTCCGCATACCATCCGGCATCGATTACGAAGTATTCGCAACCCGCTTTGGCAGCGGCAGCGACCATCGGCAACTCTTTTGCTTCGGTCGGGTCGCCCCAAAGGCAATTCATGTAGTCGTTGAAAATCACCGGGCATCGCGAATTATCCTTGTGGGGCGTCAGGCACGCGAGGCGACGGTAGCGTGTCAATGATTCGACCGCGTCGCTGAACCCGCCGCGCACGCATCCGACCGCCACAGGCACAGTCTGGTAGGTTTCGCCAGGTTTCAAATTCTTCCACGCCGCGGCGTGAAGATCATCGGGACCCCCGAGATACGCGTAAACGTCGTCGGCGTTGTTATCGCGAGCCGAGACATTGGAGATTTCCCAATACCATGATCCGTTATGTTCAATCTGCCAGAACCAGGTCAGCCCCAGCCTCGTGTTTTCTGCCATGGCCATGGGCAAATACCGCTCTGAGGACCAACTGCCGACGCTTCCTGCCTGCGCTTGCGACCAGCTTGTCCGCTCGTTTTCGACAAAACCCATTTCTGAAGGCCGGAAGGTATGCCACTGTCCCTCAGCCATCCAGCTATTCTGGGCAAGATGGATGCGGAGTTCGCGGTCGTATTCCTGCGGAGCCGCAAGCCCGTGAAGCATGGCTGAACTCAGGAACTCGAGACCGACGGGTGAAGCACCATTATTGGTGACCCGCGAATAACGCCGGACGACTGGAACTCCGTCAAAGGCTTCATAGACGGATTCCACGCTTAACTTCAAGACCGGGTCCGTATGCATGCAGACCAAACGCTTGCCTGCGCGCGTGGCCTCCTCCCGCCTTCCGGCAAAAAGCAACCGGGAGCCTGGCTGCCCCATTGCCGGATTTCATCCCTTGATCGGGAGAATTTTCTCCGCTGCATTGCAGTGCGATTTCGACACCGGAGGAATTGTCAGGTCCTGACGCCACAATGCCTGTCGGGGCAACACGCTTTGCGCGCAGTTTTCCAGCCGTTACTTCGAACGAGAAGATGAGATCGTTCACTTCCCACGCAAACGGCTCGGAAGTACTGGAGGCGGGGAAAAAACGGGAGATGCGCGGCACGAGAATGCCGAATGCCGCGGCCCCACTGGACGTCAGAAAGGTTCTACGATCCATGTCAGATAATCGGCGTTTGTCACTCACCAGCCGAAAGGCGAAAGACAATGTTTGGTCAACCATCCAGTCGCGCAAAACATCGTTGACTGTAACGAAGTCTGTACAAAAATGCCAGCCAGCCCGGCAACAGGTAGTGGTGCAGTTTGCGAAAAAACAGCCGCACTCTTGTCATTCCGAAGCCGGCTTTATCGGCGAGGAATCTGCTTGCTGCCAGCAGCGAAACAGCAGATTCCTCGCGCGATAGTGCCGCGCTTCGGAATGACAATCCTATGAGGATTTTCAAACTGCAACCACCACTCGGCAACGTCCGGGAACTAGGCGCTGATGCTGTGAGAGGAAGAGCGCGTTGTTTCCAGCCTGGCGGTGGAAGGCATGCTATGCCCGTCGCTTTGCTTTTGAGGACGCCTGTTTCGGTACGCGGCGTTGAGTCGACCTGCGCACTATTAATTCTGGCTGCAGCACAACCGTTTCGGACTTGAGGGGTACTTTCGAGTTCAGAATTCTGAGAGCAAGACGCGCGGCTTCCTCTCCGATTTTTCGGCTATGCTGATCGATGCTGGAAAGTGGAACGCGGAGAGAATCGTCATAGTGAAGATTCCCGCAGCCAATGACCGCGATGTCTTCGGGGATGCGTATTCCGTGATCAAGCGCGTAATTCATAGCGCCCATCGCCAGCGGGTCGTTGAAGCAGAACACCCCGTCCGGTCTCTGCTTCAAACTCAAGAGCTGGCCCATCGCCTCGGCGCCGCGCAGTTTCGTTCCCACATCCCCCTTCCGTTCGGCGATGATGTAGTTATCCCTTACTTTAAGACCTGCTTG
Source organism: Terriglobia bacterium (assembly GCA_963812835.1). Lineage (GTDB taxonomy): Bacteria > Acidobacteriota > Terriglobia > Terriglobales > Acidobacteriaceae > JAIQFF01. The sequence goes on along the minus strand of CAWEWN010000001.1, from coordinate 203,110 downwards.
TACCAGTGCGCGTTTGTATCCGTCCATGCGACGAATACCGGTACTGGTTTCCGGCCCACGAATGTGCGCGATGTTTTTGCAGCCGACGTCGATCAAGTGCCGGGTAGCAAGCATTCCGACCGCTTCGTCATCCACTCCCACGAAGTTTGCCGAAAGTCCCGGCAGACTTCGATCGATCAAGACGTAAGGCGTTTGTTGCTTTTCAATTCGGAAGAAGAGATCGACGGTCGAACGGCACGAAGCAATGATCAACGTATCCAGCCTGCGTGCCAGGAGATGATTGATCTCCTGTTCCTCAAGATTAGGGTCTTCCTCGGAGGAAGAGATGATCAGATAGTAGCCGCTCTCCCGCAAGACATCGGAAAGAGACTTGGCGATTTCCGCAAAGAAAGGATGAAGCAGGTCCGGAACAACCAGCCCGACCAGATACGTGCGTCCCGTAACCAGGCTGCGTGCTGCCAGGTTCGGCCGATAATCAAGCTCTTTAACCCGGGCTAGAACTCGCTCGCGAGTCTCGTCTCCTACATCAGGATGATTGCGGAGCACCTTGGAAATGGTGATCACCGATACCCCAAGGTCTCTGGCAATGTCCTTCATTCGCGTGCTCATGATCGTTAGTCAGTATATCGAACCCTCAGGCAGCCATCTCTGTTTACGATGACTTTAGGGACAAAGACGCAATGCTTTCCCTGATTTTCGCCGGATCTCCGATTCCCGGGACATTCCTGTGACCCGTGCCATCGCCCTGTTGACATCGATAACTTTACCGATTATCGTCCTTTTCTGAGTATCGCTCCCCATGCTCGTGCTCGGGGAGGTTGCTAACACAGCTCGGAAGACTCGAGATTCCGATCACGGAATCATGAGGAGTGCAGGATGAAAGTTCAAGGCGCGTCAGGACCATTGATTAACGGGTATGTCGATCCAGCTCTCGTACCCCAGCGGACTCTGTATACCGGTGCCCGGATGCCAGGAATCGGTTTGGGAACCTTCGGCTCGGACCATGTCACGGCAGGTCAAGTTGCGGCGGCAGTGGAAGATGCGGCGGCGGTTGGGTATCGGCACTTCGATTGTGCATCGGTCTACGGCAACGAACACGAGATTGGATATGCACTCGAGCAGGTAATGAGAAGGCATCTTGAACGCGAGGAACTGTGGATCACTTCGAAGTTGTGGAATGACAAACATGGCGAAAACGATGTAATCGCTTCCTGTCGAAAATCGCTCACGGACCTCAGACTCAATTACCTGGATCTCTACCTGGTGCATTGGCCGTTTCCGAATTTCCATCCACCCGGGTGCGACGTAACGTCGCGCAGCAAGGACGCGAAACCTTATATCCACGCGGAATTCATGAAGACCTGGCGAAAGATGGAGGAATTAGTCGACCTGGGGCTGGTTCGTCACATAGGGACTTCGAACATGACGGTCCCCAAACTCAAGCTTCTCTTGCGCGACGCTCGCATCAAGCCCGCGGTCAATGAGATGGAACTGCACCCGCATTTTCAGCAGCCCGAGCTATTTGATTTTGTCCGATCGAACGGCATGATACCGGTCGGATATTGCCCCGTCGGTTCGCCGGGACGGCCCGAGCGAGATCGTACAGCCGAGGATACCGTGCCAACTCAGGACCCGGTGATTGTCAAGATTGCCAACCGCCTGGGAGTGCATCCGGCTGTCGTCTGCGTTAAGTGGGCGGTCCAGCGCGGACAGGTACCCATTCCGTTTTCGACCAACCGAAGATCACTATCTCAGCAATCTCGAAGGCGTCGTGAGCGAGCCATTAACCGAAGAGGAAATGGATGAAATCAGCACCATCGACCGCAATTGCCGGCTGATCAAGGGTCAGGTGTTTCTCTGGAAGGACGGACAGTCCTGGGAGGACCTCTGGGACTTGAATGGGGAGATAACCCCGCCCTGAACTCGGTTGGAGACCTCGAGTTGGAAGACCATGGAACAGAGCATGCGAGCCGCGTTTCTTCCCGGCAACCGTAGAGTCGATCTCCGCACTCTGCCGACGCCTCGCCCCGGGCACGGCGAGGTTCTGCTCAGGGTGAAGGCCTCAACTATCTGCGGTTCCGATATCCGTTGCATCTACCACGAGCACCTCGGGAAAGGGCCCGAGGGTTATCAAGGAGTGATTGCCGGCCACGAGCCCAGTGGTCAAATCGTGGAGGTTGGCCCAGGCTGTCGGCGCTTTGCTGTGGGCGACCGGGTGATCGTTTATCACATTTCCGGCTGCGGAGTTTGCAACGATTGCCGGCGTGGATACATGATTTCCTGCACCAGCGAGAAATACCGGCGTGCCTACGGTTGGCAGCGCGACGGCGGAATGGCCGACTACATGATTGCGGAAGAGAAGGACCTCATCGCGCTTCCCGACGAGCTTTCTTACGCAGACGGCGCCCAGGTTGCGTGCGGCTTCGGAACCGTGTACGAAGCCATTGAAAAGATTGGAGTGAATGGCAACCATTCCGTGCTCATCACCGGACTCGGGCCAGTAGGGCTGGCAGCAGCTGCCTTGTGCCGCAAACTCGGCGCCCAGATGATTATCGGAATTGACATTGTCCAGGAGCGCCTGGAGTTGGCAGAGTCTCTAAGACTATGTGACTTCGTTCGAACCGCTGGCCCGGACAACGTCACTCAGATCAAGCAACTGACTCGGGGGTCCGGCGTGGAACGCGCGCTGGACTGCTCGGCCAACGCCAGCCGCGCGTGCCACGGCGATTCGAGCCACTCGCAAATGGGGAAAAATTGCTTTCGTGGGCGAAGGCGGGACCGTAGAGTTCAATCCCTCCCCCGACATCATTCACGATCAGAAGACCATCTATGGATCGTGGGTGACCTCGACCTGGCTGATGGAGGAATTGGTCGAGCGCCTCGTACGATGGAATCTGCATCCCGCCGATATCATCACTCACCGCTTTGGCCTTGAGGATGCTGCAGACGCCTATGCCCTCATGGCTTCCGGTAAGTGTGGCAAAGTTGCCGTCTGCTCAGATGAGGAATTGATCCCGCAATGAAGCCAAACTGGGAAGAGATTCTCAAGGATCGCCTGCAACTCTACGGTCATCGCAACTGGCTCGTCATTGCCGACTCGGCGTATCCGGCACAGTCCAGGCAAGCAATCGAAACCATTGTGGCCGATGAGGAACAAACCACGGTGTTGGAACGCACGTCCGCCATTCTCGGCGGATGCAAGCACATCAAACCGAACATTTATACCGACGAGGAACTGGCCTTCGTTCGTGAGGAAGACGCCCCGGGCATCAGTTCCTACCGGGAAAAGCTCGGCAGCCTTTTCGCGGGATCCGAAGTGCGCGTCCTTCCACACGAAGAGATCATCGCGAAGCTCGATCGCGCTGGCGAGTTGTTTCGAGTGCTGGTAGTCAAAACCAACATGCGAATTCCGTATACATCCGTGTTTTTCGAACTGGACTGCGGATATTGGAATGCTCAGGCCGAGAAGCGGCTTCGGGCCGCGATGAAGTCCGGAGGTCGACGACGGAAAGCCCGAAAGCAACGGTCGTGATCGCTAGTTCCGGGGACCCGCATTCAACATGAAGGCACTTGTACTTCACAAGCCAGGGCATGGATCGATCGAGACGATTCCCGAACCAGTAGGGAGCGGCGGAGACGTCTTGCTGAAAATCCGAATGGTGGGCCTCTGTGGAAGCGATTTGAATTCCTTTCGCGGTCTGAATCCGCTGGTGACTTTTCCGCGGATTCCAGGGCATGAAGTGTCCGCGACGGTCGTGCATGGCGATGACGGGGATAGCAGGCTCTCTCCAGGGACGGACGTCGCTATCTTTCCATATACAAGCTGCGGCAAATGCGCATCGTGCCGCCGGGGACGTCCGAACGCCTGCCAATTCAACCAGACTCTCGGAGTGCAAAGGGACGGCGCCCTCACCGAATTCATCGTGATGCCGCCGGAGAAATTGTATCCGGCAAAACTCACGACGAAGGAATTGTGCCTGATTGAGCCGTTGACAGTCGGATTTCACGCGGTGTCACGTGGACGGGTCACCGCCGAGGACACTGTCGCTGTGATGGGTTGTGGCGGAGTGGGTCTGGGCGCCGTCGCTGCTTCGAGTTCTCGCGGTGCGCGGACGATCTGCATTGACGTGGACGACGACAAGCTGGAACTTGCACGCGCTGCAGGCGGCGCTCACGCGATTAACAGCCAACGGGAATCGGTGCATGATCGTTTGCTGGAACTGACGGAGGGGCGTGGTCCGGACGTTGTGATCGAAGCGGTGGGTAGGGCCGCAACATTTCGAGCCGCCGTTGAAGAGGTTGCTTTTACCGGCAGGGTCGTCTACATCGGCTATGCCAAAGAACCCGTGAGCTACGAGACCAGGCTATTCGTGCAAAAGGAATTGGATGTTCTAGGCTCGAGGAATGCTCAGCCGGAAGATTTCCACGCGGTGATCCGCCTCCTCGAGGGGCGGAATTTTCCTGTGGAGCAGTTTGTAAGCCTGGTCGTTCCTCTTCAGGAAGCGGCAAATGCATTGCGTTCGTGGAGCGATAATCCGTCACGATTCACGAAAATTCTGGTCTCTCTGGAGTAGCCACGATGAGCACATACCCGCGCGAATCGACGACCACTCTCAGCCCTGTCGCCTCGAAAGGCGGCTTATTTCGCACCGCTGATGGCCGGAATCTTGCCGCCACCTTTGTCTTGATCACATCGTTGTTCCTGCTGTGGGGCTTCTGCAACGGGATGATCGATATCCTCAACAAACATTTTCAGGACACGCTGAGGATCAACAAGGAGCAGTCAGGACTGGTGCAGGCAGCCAACTACCTCGCTTACTTCCTGATGGCAATCCCCGCCGGTTTGATTGCGAAGAAGTTCGGTTACAAAGGTGGCATCCTGGTGGGGTTGTCGCTGATTGCCGCGGGTGCCTTCTGGTTTATTCCTGCCGTCAACATCGGCACGTACTGGGCATTCCTGCTGGGCCTGTTCGTGATTGCTGCGGGCATGACTTGCCTGGAAACGATCGCCAATCCTTACGCCACGGTGTCTGGGGCCACCGGAAAGCGGGCCTACGCGCATCAACATCGCCCAAACCACCAACGGCGCTGGGTTGGATTCTTGGGCCGATCGTAGGTGGGTACTTTGTTTTTGCTGGCGCTGACGGGGCCGATGCCAATGCCGGTCTTACCACGCCTTACATCGGGATTGGGATATTTGTAGCGTTACTGCTGGTCATTTTTGCTGTCTCGAACATCCCCGACCTACACGCCGAAGATGAAAGTCGTGCAGCGGCCGCCGGAAAGAAACGGATCAAGCCCACGGGTGGGCAACAGGCTGGGACCGCCATCGTTTTGGCGGCGGTCTGCGGGCTGCTGTATTTCTTCATTGCTCCGATTCTGGGACTGATGTGGACCCTGCTGCACATGAACGAGGCATTGTTGCAGCCGGTGAAATACGGACTGCTGATCGTCGCCTATGTGGCTGCTTTCCTGACGGTCTCCAGGAATTGGGACCTGTTCCGGCGCAAGCACTTCACCCTGGGGGTGGCCACGCAGTTTCTGTATGTGGCGGCGCAAACCGGTATCTTCAGCTTCTTTGTGAACTATGTTCTGGAGAATGATCCGGGGGTGACCCGCTTGCAGGCCTCGCGGTGGTTGGGTGCCATCGGGTTCGTTTTGTTCATGGTCGGGCGTGTGTGCGGCAGCGCGGTCATCAGCCAGGTCAAGCCGGAGCGTGTGCTTGCGGCCTATTCGGTCATGAATGTGGTGCTGGTTGCGATTGCCATCGGCGGTGGCAAAACTGGAATGTATGCGATGTTCGCTTCGTTCTTCTTTATGTCCATCGGGTTCCCGACCATCTTTGCCCTCGGCATCAGCGGGCTGGGCGAACACACCAAGTTCGGCTCATCGCTGATCGTGATGTCCATTGTCGGAGGCGCCATTAGCCCGCCCTTCATGGGCCGCATCGCGGATCAGCATTCCATGCGCATCGGTTTCGTTGTGCCGTTGATATGTTTTGTGTTTGTAGCTCTCTACGGACTTGTCTGGGCCAGACTCAGCCGGCAAGACGCCTTCACCTGCTGTCGAGGGCTAACGTGCTTCAACCCGTCCCGAATGATGACGACGGTAATTTCTGGATTGAGGAAAAGACATACATGTCCCATCATTTTTCATTGCTGTCACATTCCATTCGCAGATTCGCCGTTGTTGTGCTGGCGCTGTCCGCCCTTTCCACCCTGCACGCTCAGAGATGCCATGGCTCCGACCGCATCGCAAGATCCGGCCGTCATTGATCAGATATGGCAGAAAGCCAGCAGCAAATATGATTCGGAGCGCGCGACCCTGCTGAAAGATGTTGACAGTGTCAATGCCCAGGGGCCCTTCCGGCGCGGACTGGGAATCGCTGCAGAAGTATGAGACGCCGGAATGGTACAAGGATGCGAAGTTCGGGATTTTCATTCACTGGGGACTCTATTCAGTTCCCGCTTTTGGCAACGAATGGTATCCACGAAACATGTACACGGAGGGGTCTCGAGAATACAAGCACCACCTTGCGACCTACGGACCGCAGGACAAGTTCGGCTACAAAGACTTCATTCCCATGTTTAAAGCCGAGCACTTCGATCCCGTCGCATGGGCGGATCTATTCAAGAAGTCGGGCGCGAAATACGTGGTACCCGTGGCAGAGCACCATGATGGCTTCGCCATGTATGACAGTGGTCTGAGCGACTGGACGGTAGTCAAAATGGGACCGCACCGCGATACCACCGGTGAACTGGCGAAAGCGGTAAGGGCGGCAGGTTTGCATTTCGGTTTGTCCTCGCATCGCGTCGAACACAACTTCTTCCTCGGCGTGGGCCGCGCAATCACTTCTGATGTGAATGATCCGCAATACGCCGCATTCTACGGCCCGGCCCATAACTGGTTGTCGCCCTGGCTCGATCCGATCGCTAATGATTTCACCTATGTTTCCTCCGCCTGGCCTGACGACTGGCTGGCGCGTAGCGCGGAACTGGTGGAGAAATATCATCCCGACGTCGTGTTCTTTGACTGGTGGATCGGGCAAGCTTCGATCCGTCCCAACCTCACCCGTTTTGCCGCGTTCTACTACAACCGTTCCCTGAAATACGGGGACCATGTCGGCGTGATCACTTACAAGGACTACGCCATGCAGGCGCACTCCGCTGTGCTCGACGTGGAGCGCGGGCAACTGGGCGACATTCGCCCTCTTTACTGGCAGACCGATACTTCCGTGAGCAACAAGTCCTGGGGCTACATCAAAGATGACACGTTCAAGTCACCGGAATTTATCGTCCATCAACTCGTCGATATCGTCAGCAAGAACGGCAACCTGCTTATGAACATCGGTCCGCGTTCGGATGGAACCATACCGGACGAAGTGCAGCAGGTGCTCCTTGACGTCGGCGGCTGGCTGAATGTCAACGGAGAAGCCATCTATGGTACTCGCCCTTGGCGGACCTATGGCGAAGGCCCAACGAAAGTGTCGACTGGGTCGTTTCACGACGCCGACACGCAGCCCTTTACCGCTCAGGACTTCCGCTTTACGACAAAAGGCAGTGTTCTTTATGTGATCGGACTCGGCTGGCCTGGGAATGGAGAAGCCGTGATCCACTCACTCGCGAAAACGGCCGGGGATGAACCCGTGCAAAGCGTGGCCTTGTTGGGTAGCGATGCGACATTGCATTTCGAGCAGCGTCCAGACGGCCTGCACGTCCAGTTGCCCGCAGGAGATCCGCCTAAATATGCCTACGTGTTGCGCGTGAAATTCGGCGGAAGCACGAACTAGGCAACCCGGTTTGCTGGCACGCGGCGGAGGCTTTGAAGGCTACCAGTAATGCACGGCAACCACTGTCGGTGAACTCGGAATACCATTTACCACATCGGTGTGGAGCACGACCTGTAGATTTTTCTTGTTCCAATCCTTGGGCGAATTCTTTACAAGATCCGCGATCATCTGCGGATTGGTGGCGAATTCGCCGGCTGCCCGGGTGCCCTCATGGTTGAGCCCCGCAATGATCACCAGGATACCTCCCGTCTTCGACTCCACAATGCGCGAAACAATCGCGTAGTCTCCCGCGATGTTCCCCCGAGAGCCGTTGGGCCACCAGGAACGTGAACGATCAACCCGGTCCTGGATGTGCATTTGAGGACTGTCGCCGGATTCGAAGACGAATCGCAAATTGTCCGTCATGTTCAGGGTCCAGCTGTTGTTAAACGCGCCGATCAAGATGACGGAACCCTGCCGCAAATCGCCGAACGAGAGATCATTGCCAAAGCGAAGATCAAAGGGTGCTGGTGAGAGGTGAGCAGGGACGAAATCTGGGCCGTTGCCCAGGCGTCGCCAAGGGTCAAATAGGTGTCCTTGAGGGGAAAGAAGTCTGCGCCGGTAAAGTTTTTCAAGTCCTCGGGTGGGACCAGCCTTTCGAGGTTTGCGCTGGCATCCTGCTGCGGAGAGTGAGTCTTCTTGTATTTGTCCAAAGCCTGTCGCGACAGCAGATACACGGAATTGCTACCTGTGCAAACCAGTACTGGTCTTGGGTTTTCCAGAACCGGACCCCAAAAAAGATCTAACGAATTCGTGGGGCGAGGTTTGGTCTGAACCAGAGCATACTTTGCCTGAACCAGGGTATAGACGAGCACGACCGCCAAACTGGTGACGAGAGCTGCTAACAGCCACAATCGCTTTCTGGCAATGCGGCGGTCGCTCGAGGCCGACGAGTCGATCACGCTCAGCCCAGCGGCTTCTGCTGGGGAAGGCATCAGGCTGCCGGGAGCTGGAACTTGAGCTGTAGCAGGCTCTGAGCGATGGAAGTGGGCCTTGTAGGATCCAGTTGGAATGTCGATCGTCCAATCACCGGGCTCGCTTTTTCGAGACTGATAGTACTGAGCCAGGCGTTTTCTGACATCGGCAGCCCGAAGGCGCACCACTGGGTCCGCAGCCGTATCGTAGTCCGCCGCCCGTCCGAATACTTCCATCCCGATGATGCGTTCGCGAAGCGATTCTTCCGATCCGGCAAGGCTATGCTCAACCACGAAGCGAAAAATATCCTGGCATTGCCGGCTGGTTCGAAACGGGGCGCTCCGAAGGATGTCGTCTACCAGTTGTTGAATCTGAGAACGAACCGCCGGCTCTGAGTCAAGAAGCGAGTTTTGGTGTGTAGCCATGAGCAGCCGGTGAAGGCATTTGAGTTTCGGGCGGGAAAACCGACGGTAGTTTACCGCCAAAACCTGCCTCAGCTCGGCTTTTTATTCCTGTTTGTAATCCATTGTCAACCGAAGAGTTAAACGAAGAGAGAGCCGGTAAGCTACGGTAGTGAGCCTAGACACATCAGGCAATGAAGTATATCCCTTCGTGCCTGCCCTCAGCGTTGGGGGCGCGAAATGCCATGTCGCAAGCTTGGAGTGCCGCACGCGGCGCTTTCCGGGGCGGGCGCGTCTGCCACGGAAACCTCGGTGTAGTCATCGATAATTGCTCGCGAAGGAGCATTCCAAAGAAAATGGCTTGACAACGCCTAGTAGGTGGTACTAAATTTCGCAGAATTCGGTACAGTTACCGATACCGTAATCTAAAAGGGATGGGGGTCCCTGTCGATGCCCAAGCTTCGGAGAGTTTCTCTTCTGTTGTTGTTTTTGGCGATTGTCTTCATTTTCGCCGGCATAACCGTTCCCGTCGCGCACGGCCAGACGCTTGCTTCCACGGCTTCATTTTCAGGTTCGGTCTCGGACTCCACCGGAGCCCGGATACCCAACGCCAAAGTCACGTTAAACAACCCAGAGAAGGGAATCACGCGGGCATTTACCACCGATCCCGAAGGCAATTTCTCCTTCGCGCTGCTGCCGGCTGGAAGCTATACCCTGACGGTGGAGGCGGCAGGTTTCAAGACCTCCAAGCAAACCGGAATCACGCTGGAAGTTGGCCAGTCTGCCAGCCAGAGCGTCACGCTGACCATAGGATCGGTCGAGCAAATCGAGGTGATGTCGACGGCCCCTCTTCTGCAGGTGGATAACGCCAACGTCGGCGCCGAAATTTCTCAGAAACAGGTGACCGAGTTGCCGCTTAATCTGCGGAACGTGTTCAACTTTGTGGAGTTGAACTCATCGGTCAACAATTTGTCGCAAAGGCAAACCATTTCCTCGGGCGGACAGCAAGGCTCCGCCGACCAGGACGTCTCGTTCTTTAATTTTGGCGGCGGGTACTTTGGAACGACGGCATTCCTGCTGGACGGCGCTTGGGACGCGAGCGAGGGTTGGGGCGGTGTTATCTACGTTCCTTCACCGGACAACGTGCAGGAGTTCAAGGTTCAGCAGAATACGTTCTCGGCGCAATATGGCTGGAGCACGGGAAATGTGATCAACGTTGTGACCAAGTCCGGAGGCAGCAGCTTGCACGGAGACGCATACGATTATCTGCGCAATGCGGCCCTCGACGCGAACAATTACTTCAACAACCTGAACGGGCTCGCGAAACCGGTTTCGCATCGCAATCAGTTTGGTGTTGCCTTGGGAGGCCCGGTGTACATCCCGGGCATCTACAAGCAGCGTGACAAGACATTCTTCTTCTTCAACTACGAGGGTCATAGAGACCATAATGCCGGGAACTACGCGGGTACCGTGCCCACTCCGGCGTTTCGCACGGGAGATTTCTCGGCGCTATTGGGGCCGCAAATTGGGACCGATGCTTTAGGTAGGCCGATTCTGAGCGGCCAGATTTATGACCCGTTCAGCACTCGCCCCGTCGGCGGTGGCTTCATTCGCGACCCTGTCCCGGGGAACAATCTGGCGACCTACATCTCCCCCTTTACGGGTGCGTCGCTCATCAATCCGATTGGCCAAAAGCTGATTAATTTTTATCCCACCCCGCTCAACAGTGCGTTGACGAACAACTGGAGTGCCATTGGCCTTCTGGCGGACTATTCGGACGAGTACAGCGGTCGCGTTGACCATAACTTCAGCGACAAGACCCGGCTCTACGGACGATTTTCCTACAAGAAGGAATACAAAGACGAAGAGGCTGCTTTCTTCGGCGCCGACAATCCTGCTGGTCCGGGACAGAGAAACCCCAATAACCGCTGGAATGTCGCGTGTTGGCGTAAGCCAGGTCTTCACTCCCACTTTCACGATGAGCGTAAATCTGGGCGGAATGAAGTGGGTCGAGGGCAACGACGTTCAAAGCAACGGCTTCAAGGCCTCGTCCCTTGGGTTGCCGAGCTTCATCGACACCTTCTCACCGCAATTCCCGATTGTCAGCGTGACCAACTACCTGCCAGAAGGGCCGGTGGCAGGGGCGGGACAGGGTGCATTTCCGCGATCCGCTGCCAGCGGATCAATCGATTTTGTCAAGGTCCGGAGGGCACACCAATTCTCCTTCGGATATATGGCGGTGGCAACGGACGAAAATGGCGGGCGCTTTCATTTCACGCCGTTTAACTTCGACACGCTGTTCACTGCCGGGCCGGATCCTAAAGCTCCCACGACGGGAACCGGCGACGCGGCCGCTTCCATGCTGTTGGGTGTGCCGGCCAGCGGGAACACTGGTATTGCCATTTCAAACGTAAGCCGCACCTGGTTCCACGGAGTGTATCTGCAGGACGACTGGAAGGCGACGCGAAAACTCACTGTGAATCTTGGCATTCGCTGGGAAGTCCAGCGCCCGGTAACTGACCGCTTTAACCGGCAGGCATCCTTTAACTACAACGCAGTCAATCCCATCAGCGCCGCGGTCGGCCAAAATTATCTCGGCCAACTTGTATTCGCCTCGTCAGACAGCCGAGGGCTGACCAATACAAACTACAAGAACTTCGCCCCCCGAATCGGATTCGCTTATCAAGTAATGCCGAAGCTGGTGATGCGGGGCGGCTATGGCATTTTCTATCCACCCAGCTATCGCGGGACTGGTCCGGCGCCCGGATTTAGCTCTGATACTCCTTACGTAGCTTCGAACGACGGCGGCTTGACTCCGGCTGGTACGTTGAGCAACGCGTTTTCGGGTGGGCTCGTTCCCGTCAGTGGAAGTTCACTGGGCGGTTTAACCAATGTGGGACAGTCCGTAACCGCGGTCTCACGCGACCGCAAGACTTATTACACCCAACAATGGACGTACGGATTCCAGTATGCGCCGACGTCCAACGACGTAATCGACCTGACCTACGTAGGCAATCACGGGGTGCACGTGGTTGCGAGCGGCCTCAATTTGAATCAGCTGGATCCCAAGTTCTTTTCGATGGGGAACGCCTTGCTGACTCAAGTCACCAACCCATTTTTTGGCCACATCACTTCGAGCGGTTGCAGCCTTGATCAGCCGACCGTTCGCTCAGGGACAGCTGCTTCGGCCGTATCCGGAATTCTGCGACATTAACGAAAACCAGGATCCGGCGGGCGGTTCGAACTACAACGCCCTGGACGTAAACTACACGCACCGGGTGTCACAGGGCCTCACGCTGTTGGCGTCCTACACGTTCTCGAAGTTCCTCGACAACGTGGGCGGACCCGAGAACTGGGCGTCCGCTTCCGCCAACTTCTCGGAAAATATTCGCAACGTCTACAACCTGGCCGCGGAGAAATCGGTCGATGCAACCGACACTCCTCATAGCTTCGTTCTCAGCTATGTGTACGAGCTTCCGGTGGGCAAAGGCAGGAAGTTCGCTGCCGGGGTGAACGGTGTGTTGAATCAAGTCATCGGCGGCTGGCAGACCTCTGGTACACTGACCTTGAAAGAGGGCTTTCCTCTCACGATTGCGGGAAGTAACAACAACAATTTTGGCGTGGGCCAGCATGTGAATGTTGTTGGTGACTACCACATCGCAAACCCAGGCCGCAATGCCTGGTTCAACACGGCGGCCTTCGTGAACGCGCCGGCCTGGACTCTGGGGGATGCTCCGCGATACTTTTCCGATCTACGCGCACCCGGCTACAGAAACTTTGACTTAAGTATTCAAAAGTACTTTCCCATTAAAGAAAGCGTACGTCTCCAGTTTCGGCTGGACATGTTTAACGCTTTCAACCACACCAACTTCTACAGCCCGAACACAATCATCGGAGGTGGATTCGGGACCATTAATCAAGCATGGACGCCAAGGCTGATGCAGGCAGCGCTCAGGCTTTACTGGTGATACGTGGGGCGAACAATCAGGGTTGTTACTGTAGTCTGTTACTGGCTGGTGTCTGTGTTACCGGGGATTGCATCCCCGCAACAATCCGATCCGTTTGAATCTCTCCTGGCCTCGGCGCAACAAGCCCAGGCCAGGAGGATTTTGAGTCGGCCGCCGAATTCTACCGGAAGGCAGTGGCGATTCATCCCGAAATCCCCGAACTCGAGGCAAATCTCGGGTTGATGTACTACCAGCTCGGCAAGAACCAAGAAGCCATCGACGCTTTCAGCCAGGCGATTCGTCTGAAGCCTGGCTTGTTTGTTCCAAACCTGTTCCTTGGACTCGACTATGTGAGATTGAAGCGGTTCAACGACGCGATTCCGTACCTCAAACGAGCTGTTCTGCTTAACGCTACAGATATTCAAGCGCGATTAGCTCTTGGGCATGCCTACACAGGAGTCGGTAAGACGCGCCTGGCCATAGAGTCATATTCGCGCGTGGTGCAACTCGATCCGAAAAACGCAGACGGCTGGTTTCACCTGGGAGTGAGCTATCTGGAACAGGTCGAAGCCGACTCCCGTGTTCTTCTGGCTCGGCATAAGGATTCTGGCATATTTCGAGACGCTTGTCGCTGACACCTTTGCCGAGCAGGGGGCGTTCATTCAAGCAGCAGACGCGTACAAGAAAGCGCTGACTTTCCCGGCAGTTCCTGCAGGCACGCATGCCGCTTACGGCTTCGTCCTGCTGAGTCAGCATGACCTTGCGGGTGCGGAACGGGAATTGAATGCTGAACTGGCCTCGAACCCGGGTTCGTTGATGGCGAAGCTGGGTATGGCCCGATTGCATGTTGAACAAGGCGCCGTTCCTGAGGGTGTGAAGGAAATTGCAGAGATTTGGAAAGCTGACGCCAACTTTCTTCGAGTGAACGCCCCATTGTTCAACGCCGGCTTGCCTCGACTGAAACGCGCCGACTTGCAGCGCGTTTTGGAAGAACGGCAAGCCATGAGTAATGTTTCTCAGGAAGTCTCTGGAACTATTTCGGAACGGTGCCGCGACTGAAAGAATCGCGAACATGTCGCAGGATCCAGGCGCGGATGTTGTCAGTCCAGCTCTCACACGGCAAGGCACCGACCGGCAACGCGGCAGAGTTCTACGCCAGCGGAAGGTACGGGGAATGCACCAATCTGCTTGCTTCTCGACTTCCACTGCTTCCAACCAAGGACCTGCAACGGCTGGCGTTCTGCGCGTACTCAACCGCCAACTTTCAACCCGCAGCTGGAGCGGCGCAGAAGCTGGCGGTGAATGCCGCGACAGAAGCCGAGGGCTTGTACTGGGAAACAAGATCCGCACAGAAGCTCGCGACCAATGCTCTGGCGCGTGCCAGCCGAACTCGATTCCGATTCGCCGAAGTTTCACGTTTTGCTTGGGGACGTCTACCGGCAACGGAAGTATCTCCCGGATGCAGAGCAGGAATACCGAAAGGCGCTGGCTCTGAACGCGGAAGATACGGGTGCCCTGTTCGGTTTGTCTTTGACGCTGCTGGCCAATTCAGATCTGGATGAGGCATTGCGCGTGACGCAAGCTGCGCTGACGAAGAATCCCGACGATCCAGAGTTCAACGCAGTCATGGGGGAAATTCTTTCCATTCAGCACGATTTTGCCGGCGCAGAACCATACCTGAAGAAAGGCCTGAGCACGAAACCGGAGTTGGTTCCGCACGTGCATGCTCTGCTCGGAAGGGTGTATGCCGAGACAAACCGAACGCAGGAAGCGATCGCGGAGTCAAAGCTCGGGCTCGCCGACGACAAGGATGGACGTCTCCACTATCAGATTGCCCGCCTCTATTTGAAGGTCGGGGATCGCGATTCAGCCAAGCAGGCCTTTGCAGAGTCAGACCGACTGCGACGGGAAGGTTTAACCCGGGCAGCGGTCGCAATGCAGCAAGGCGAGAACAACAGCGATTCTCAATAAAGGCGATTCTCAGCACAGGCTGCACCCGTGTGTCGAGGACTGCGACAGCGTTTGCCGATAGTTTCTGCATTTGAGGACGAAAATACGTCAATGGAGCCAGTGAAGATGACTCGTAAGCGCGGCATTGTTCTATTGTTCGTCATTGCGACAGCAGCATGGGCTGCGAATGAGCCTCAATTTGCCATCAGGGCATCGCACGCAGATGCGAACGGCGTCACCTTCCAAACCGCGGCCGGGACCATGCGGATCGAGGCCTGTGGCGATCGCGTCATACACGTCGTGGCCAGTCCCACCTCGGAAATTCCCAGCCCCAAGGTCCCTATCGTCACGCAAACGTGCCGGGCTAACAACCTTCAGGTCAAAGTGGGGAAGAAGGAGACCAAGCTCTCCACTGCGGCAATCACAGTCTCCGTCAATGCCGCGACGGGCGCAGTGAGTTTCTTCTCCAAAGACGGAAAGGCCGTGCTGGCCGAACCAACGGAGGGAGGCAAAACCTTTGACGTGCCGTCCGTAGCGGAAATGAAGACCTGGCAAGTGCAGCAGAGTTTTCTTTCGCCCTCCGACGAGGCCCAGTACGGTTTAGGACAGCATCAGGAAGGCATTTTCAATGTTCGTGGAGTTCCAATTCGCCTTGCACCAGGCGAACACGAACATTTCGATTCCGTTTCTGCTGTCCAGCAAGGGATATGGCATCCTGTGGAACAATCCTTCCCTGACTGACTTCAATCCGGCCGACCAAACCGTAGCCATCGATCCAGCTACCGGGAAGGGCAAATTCACTACCGGCGCAAAAGGCAGTTTACGGCTTCCTCCTGAGCAGCGATAACAGAGACCACCTTGTGGTCGAAGTCAACGGGCAGCACGTCATCGATCTGAACAACATGTGGCTTGCAACATCGGCTTCGGGTTTCGTCGAATTGGAAGCCAACAAGGAATACGAAGTCTCCGCGAAAGGCGGCCCTGGCGGCGTTCAACTGGCAGTCAGGCCTCCCCAGGACACCACGACATTCCGTTCCGAAGTGGGGCAGGCGGTCGACTACTACTTCTTCTATGGCCCTGAGTTGAATCGCGTCATCTCCGATTACCGCGAGCTCACTGGCGAAGCGCCATTGTTTCCCAAGTGGGCCTACGGTTACTGGCAGTGTCGGGAGCGGTATCACAGCCAGCAGGAAATTCTCGATATCGCGGCCGAATTCCGGAAGCGAAAAATTCCGGTCGACGCATTGGTGCAGGACTGGCAATACTGGGGCAAATACGGCTGGAGCGCCATGAAGTTCGACGAGCAGTATTATCCGCAACCCAAAGAGATGATGGATCAGCTGCATTCCGAGGACCTGCACATGCTGATCTCGGTATGGTCAAGATTTGGGGAAGATACTGACGTTTATAAGCGGATGAAGGCTCAGGGTTTTCTCATTCCGGGGGAAGTCTGGACGGACTTCTTCAATCCCGCGGCTCAAACCGCGTACTGGTCGGAACTCAACAAAGGAATTTTCCAGGTCGGGATGGATGGCTGGTGGATGGACGCGTCAGAGCCGGAGTTTGACGTGCTCAAGGGCAGACAGACGTTTCTGGGAAGCGGAGAGTCGGTGCGTAATGCCTATCCGCTATACGTCACCAAGGCCATCTACGAAGGTCAGCGCGCAACTACCGATCGGAAGCGCGTGGTGATTCTGACCCGTTCGGCTTTTGCCGGACAACAGAGGAATGCGGCCAGTTCGTGGTCTGGTGACATCACCGGCGACTGGATTACACTTCAGCGCCAGATTCCCGCGGGCCTGAGTTTCAGCATGTCCGGAATGCCGTATTGGACGACGGATATCGGCGGTTTCTTTCGGCCCAAGGATCAATACACGTCGGACGCATACCACGAGGTGCTGATTCGCTGGTTTCAATATGGCGCGTTCTGTCCGATTTTCCGCGTTCATGGATATGTTTCGAATGCCGAGATTTGGAACTACGGCCCACAAGTAGAAAACATCCTCACGCAGTACGATGAGTTGCGATATCGTTTGCTGCCGTACATCTATTCTGCCGCCTGGGGCGTCACCAGCAACGGCGATACGCTCATGCGGGCGCTGCCGCTGGAGTTTTCCTCCGATGCGGGCGCGCGAGGCATCTCGGACCAGTTTATGTTTGGCCCCTCGTTGCTGATCAACCCCGTAACCACCAAAGGAGCGACACAGCGAGCCCTTTATCTTCCAGCCGGCAGCGACTGGGTGGACTTCTGGACGGGCAAACGCGCCAAGGGCGGGCAGACCATCACCGCCGAAGCTCCACTCGACCGAATGCCGATTTTCGCCAAGTCCGGCTCAATTGTTGCTTTCGGTCCGCGAGTGGAATCGGCGTCAGCCAAAGCGGATCCCGTCGAACTGCGGCTCTATGCCGGAGCCAACGGCGACTTCAGCCTGTATGAAGATGAAGGCGACAATTACGACTATGAGCATGGGGCCCATTCCATCATTCCCATGCATTGGGACGACAAGTCTGAGACACTAACCATCGGCGATCGTCGCGGGAGTTTCCCAGGAATGCTGGAGCACAGGACTTTTCACATCGTGCGCGTTACCGATGCGCATGGAGTCGGGATCGCATCTGCCCCGAAGGCCGACGCCACCGTCGAGTTTGAAGGCAAAGCTGTTTCGATCCGCGTCCCACTTTCGCCCACACATGAGAAGATGTGATCGACAGGAGCGATTGAGCACGAACATCAGGATTCCCGTCCGGCTGGCGGATATGTTGATGGGATCGACCTCCGCCTACGCCAGGGTCTTTGGGGGAAGCCTCTTTCGGCGGACTCAGGACAGTCTTCTGTGAGCGGGCGAGCTTATACTATTTTTCGCCGAAAACCAGAAAGTAATCCATTCCGTCTTTGACGAAGTCATATTGTTGCAGAAGTCGATAGCCCGCTTCGTTCGCCTCGCGAATCACAACCTCCCGTGCCACCCCATGGTTTTCGCCATTCCCGTTGCGGTCGATAACTCCGACCCGGGCACCTGCCGCTAGAGAAGGTCTCAGGTTGCGGAGCAATGTGATTGGCTGCGCGACCTCGTGATAAGTCTTCAAGAGCAGGACAGCGTCAACTTTAGCCGGCAAGGTCGGATCGTCGGGTTTGCCCAGGACCGGCTTCACATTGGTCAGTTTCTCTTTCCGGATTCGAGCTTCTATGTAGCGGATGGCCTCTGGGTTGATGTCGACGGCATACACCGACCCCGCATCGCCCACCCGCTTTGCCGCCCGGACGGTGAACCAACCGGATCCCGCTCCAATATCAGCGACGGTTTTGCCCGGAACAATCGCGAGAATATCCATGACGCGATTGATCTGCAGCCGCTCGTCTCGTCCCGGCGACTCAAAAATGGAAAGATCGCCGGCATATGGAGTGCTGGTCTTTCGATTTTCAGTCTGCTGAGCCTCCCCGACCTGAGATTGGGCGGCCCAACCGTGGAACTGAAAGAGCAGTACAGCGAGCAACGTTACGCGCTTAAGCATGATTCCTCGATCATATTGCATGTTGGGCATCGGGATGACAGTCGATTGCGCAGAGTTGCGGCAATCAAACCGCATGTGCCGAAACCATGTGTCGAAACATCGACTGTCTTTGAGAGAGTAACTGGCGAGGAGTACTTCGGGGCGCATCTTCCACGGATTGAGAAGGGAGTTATGGCTACGACGTCGCAACCCCGTTGCTGACCGGCATCCCCACTTTTTGCCAGCAGTGCGTCACAGCCGGTGTCTGCAACAATCTAGCTCACCGACGCTTGGCCAACAAAGGGATTGTTCGACTCCAAGGCCGAAGTCTTTGTTTCTGGCTGCTGGGAGGAAGAAGGAACCGAAGCAGAAAGCGGAATTGTCAGTTTCACGATCGTTCCGGGATGGGCTTTTGCCACCTGCAATTGTCCGCCAAATTCCTTGGCACGCTCACTCATTCCCCGAATGCCGACGCCAGGTACGCCGGAACGCAATTCTACAATTCCGTCGGCCACTCCCTTTCCGTCGTCACGCACGCTGACGACTACCTCGCCTTCTCGCTGTGTCAGGCTGATCCACGCTTGACGGGCCCCTGAATGACGGAAGACGTTGGTGAGCGCTTCTTGAATAATACGGAACATTGCGGTTTCCAACTCTAACGAGAGGCGAGGGAAAGCGGCCGGGCTCACCTCGAGTTTGGTTTCAATGCCACTGCGCTGGGTAAGTCCCTCCAGGTACCAGCGAAGCGCCGACTGAAGCCCCACTTCATCGAGCAAAGGAGGATGAAGAAGGTATGACAATGTCCGAATTTGCTGAGTGGCGCGGTCGACTACGCCGGTGGCGTCTCCGATGTACTTTTTCAGCGTTCGCGGACTTTGGGAAATCCCGTTCAGCAACATCTTGAGCGCGACCATCTCCTGTCCCAAACCGTCATGCAACTCCCGCGCGATGCGGCGCCGTTCGTCGTCCTGCATGGTCATTAAACGGTTGGAAAGGTGCCGTAACGCTGCTGTCCGTTCATCTACCTTCTTCTCCAGTTCGACGGCACTTTCCCGCATGGCACGCTCCACCAGTTTGCTGTCGTGGATGTCGGAGCAGGTTCCATACCATCGGGCGATTTGGTTTGCCTGATCTCGAATGGGAACGGCGCGGACGCGAAACCAGCGATACTGCCCATCCTGGCCCCGCAATCGGTACTCGCATTCATAATTGTCGCCGGACTCGACGCAGTGGATCCACTGCGCCATGCTGAGCTCCTGATCGTCCGAATGCACATAATCGAGCCAACCAAACCCAATGGCCGAGCCTGCCGCAGCGCCGGTGTATTCGTAAAATCGATCACTTACGTAGTCACGGCTTCCGTCCGCCAAACGGCTGAAGATGATGTCGGGGGCCGTCTTCACAATGGCATCAAGATCCTGATTTTTGCGCGCAAGTTCGGAATTCAACAGCTGTAAGATTTCGGCCCTTTGTTCCAACTCTCCCGTTCTTTCCGCGACCCTCTGCTCCAGTTCCCGATTCAGAACCTCAAGCTGACGCGATTTCCGCCGCAGCTCAGCAAATACGCTGACCTTCGCGCGGAGGAGTTCAGGAATCACCGGCACTGAAATGTAATCTACCGCTCCGCGCTCATATCCCTTTAATTGGTCGAGGTCGGTCAGGTGTACGGCAGAGATAAAAATTACGGCAGTCTCCTTGCATCGGGGATGCTGATGAATCATTTCCGCCAATTCGAACCCGTCGAGTTCGGGCATGCTGACATCCATCAGCACAATGGCAATATCATTCTTGAGCAACTGCTCCAGCGCCTCGCGCCCGGAAGTGGCCTTGATGAGATTTTCACCCAGTTCACCCAGTATGACTTCGTAACTCAGAAGCTTGGCAGGCTGGTCGTCCACCATCAGGATGTTAACTTTATTTGTTTTGCCCATAGAGTTTTTCCGTCTCTTGCAACGCCACTTATCGCCAACACTGCAACTTAAACTCGGCTACCTGTGAAGCCATACTCTGAGCGCCGAGAGCAGTTGCTCTGTGTTGACTGGCTTGGCCAGATACTCGGAAGCCCCGGCCTCGAGGCACTTTTCCCGGTCGCCCTTCATCGCTTTGGCGGTGAGCGCAATGATGGGCAAGCGCCGGAACCGCACGTTCTGCCGGATCACTTGCATGGTTTCGTATCCATCCATCTCCGGCATCATGATGTCCATGAGCACTATGGCCACGTCCGGAGTGGACTCCAGCGTCTCAATTGCTTCCCGCCCGGTTCCCGCCGTGAGAACGCTCATGCCGCGCCGCTCCAGCACGCTGCTGAGTGCGAAGATGTTCCGAATGTCGTCGTCCACCACCAGCACCTTCTTGCCCACCAATGCATCGTCGGAGCGGTGCAGACGGTCGAGCATCCTTTGTTTCTCTGCCGGAAGGTCGGCGACCACACGATGCAGAAACAATGCGGTCTCATCCAGCAGTCTTTCTGGCGACTCCACTCCTTTGACCACCACGCTGCGTGCCAACGAGTGCAGCCGCGCATCTTCTTCGGGGGACAGTTCCTTTCCGGTAAATACGACGACAGGCAAGTCGTTCAGCTCCGGCGTCTCGCCCAGACGTTCCAGGACTTCGAAGCCAGTCATGTCCGGGAGGCGTAGGTCGAGCACGACACAGTCGAATGGTTGTTCCTTGACTGCGGAGAGTGCTTCGCTACCTGTGGCAGCGATCGAAACATCGATGTCGTCATGGCCCAGCAGTTCGCGAATACTGAGCTGCTCAGCAGGATTGTCTTCCACCACGAGCAGATGTTTGCGTCGCGGCTTCGAGTACTCCTTGATGTGGTCTAAGGCTGACTCGAGTCCTTCCGGCGTCGTCGGCTTGGTTACGAAAGCGAATGCGCCGCGGGTCAGCCCATGGTGCCGGTCTTCGTCCAGAGTCAACATCTGCACCGGAATGTGCCTGGTCGCGGGGTTCTGTTTCAGATGGTTCAGCACTGTCCAGCCCAGCATGTCCGGAAGGAACACGTCGAGCGATACCGCTGATGGATGGAACTCGGAGGCAAGAGAAAGGGCCTCCGCCCCGCCCATGGCCACCAGCACTTTGAATCCCTTGTCGTGCGACAGGTCAACCAGAACACGCGCGTAGTGCGGATCGTCTTCAACGATCAGCAGAACTGGATCGTCAGGCTGCAGGTTCCCGCGATCGTCCTCGATGCGCTCAATGGACAGCTCCGGTGAGACGGGAGACATCTGCCGCGGCAACGGACCGGTTCTCCTCTCGGCCAGCGTAGCTGCAGGTGCGGACGGACCAACGTAGGTCTGCGGCAGATAGAGTGTGAAGGAGCTCCCTTTGCCGGGAGCGCTGCGCAGCTGGATCTCTCCTCCCAACAGGCTGGCCAACTCGCGGCTGATCGCCAGTCCCAGACCGGTCCCGCCGTACTTGCGGCTGGTGCCGGCGTCTGCCTGTTGAAACGCCTCAAAGATAATTCTCTGCTTCTCGGAGGGAATACCGATGCCAGTATCGGAGACTTCGAAGGCCACGACGGATGCGGCGCTTCCCAGGATCGGGTGGTCGCTGCTCCAACCACCGGCGGCCACTGACACAGATAGCTGAACTCCGCCGTGTTCTGTGAACTTGAATGCGTTGGACAATAGGTTCTTGATCACCTGTTGCAGACGCTTCGAGTCGGTGACCAGGCTGCGAGTGAGATGTGGATCGGTGTGCACCTCGAAGCTCAGCCGCCGGTTCTCAGCCTCATGGCGGAACGGACGCGCCACCATATCGAGCAAGCTGGCGAAGAAGATTTGCTCCGCATCTACTGAGACCGTTCCGGACTCGATCTTCGACAGGTCGAGAATGTCGCTGATCAGGTTCAGCAAATCTGTTCCGGCGCCGTGGATGGTCCGAGCAAACTCGACTTGCTTCGGAGTCAAGTTGCCGTCAGGATTGTCAGTGAGTTGCTGGCCCAGCACCAGGATGCTGTTCAGCGGCGTGCGCAGTTCGTGCGACATGTTGGCCAGGAATTCTGACTTGTACTTCGAGGTGAGGGCCAGTTCTTTGGCTTTCTCTTCCAGAGCGCGGCGCGCCTGCTCAATTTCCTGGTTCTTGCGCTCGACTTCCACGTTCTGTTCGGCCAGCTGTTGCGCCTTTTGCGCCAGCTGTTCGTTGGTTTGCTGCAACTCTTTCTGCTGGGTTTGAAGTTCGGTTGCCAGCTGCTGCGACTGCTTCAGCAGACCTTCAGTCTGCATGGTGGCTTCAATACTGTTGAGCACGATGCCGATGCTGGCCGTGAGTTGTTCGAGAAACGCCAGATGCGAGGCGGTGAAGGTACTCAGCGAGGCAAGCTCAATCACGGCCTTGACTCGGTCCTCAAAGAGCACGGGCAACACGATCACATTGCGTGGCACTGCTTCAAATAAACCGGAACGGATGGGGATGGTGTTCTCCGGCAAATTGCCGATCAACATCCGACGCTTTTCTGCCGCGCACTGTCCGACCAGGCCCTCTCCGATTCTCAAACGCCGGAGGTGCCCATCGGGTCCATCCGAAGCAAAAGCCGAAAGCAAAACCATGCTCGCGGACTCTTCCGATTCCATCTGGTAGATAACGCCTTGTTGCGCATCGACCAGCGGCGCTAACTCGGACAACAACATCCGGCCCACGCTGGCCAGATCACGCTGACCTTGCAACATGCCGGTAAAGCGCGCGAGGTTCGTCTTGAGCCAGTCCTGCTCGGTGTTGCGGTCAGTGGTCAACCGCAGGTTGTCGATCATGGTGTTGATGTTGTCTTTGAGATCGGCTACCTCGCCGCTGGCTTCCACCTGAATCGACCGCGTCAAGTCGCCCTTCGTAACAGCGGTCGCCACTTCGGCGATAGCTCGCACCTGGTTGGTCAGGTTGTCCGCGAGGAGGTTGACGTTGCCCGTTAGATCTTTCCAGGTTCCCGCGGCTCCCGGCACGCTGGCCTGGCCGCCCAACCGGCCTTCCACGCCCACTTCGCGCGCGACCGTTGTTACCTGATCGGCGAAGGTTGCCAATGTATCTGTCATGTTGTTGATAGTCTCGGCCAACGCGGCGACTTCACCCTTGGCATTGACCGTCAACTTCTGCGTAAGCTCTCCGTTCGCAACGGCGGTTACAACTTTAACGATTCCGCGTACCTGTTCGGTGAGGTTGGCGGCCATGACGTTGACGTTGTCCGTTAAATCCTTCCAGGTTCCGGCTACGCCTGGCACCTTGGCCTGGCCTCCAAGCTTGCCGTCCGTGCCGACTTCGCGCGCGACGCGGGTCACTTCGGCAGCGAAGGCGTTGAGCTGGTCGACCATCGTGTTGATCGTGTTCTTCAGCTCAAGGATTTCGCCTTTCACATCGACCGTAATTTTGCGCGACAAGTCGCCGCGGGCCACGGCGGTCGTCACTTCTGCGATGTTACGCACCTGCCCGGTCAAGTTTCCGGCCATGGCGTTCACGGAATCGGTGAGATCTTTCCAGGTGCCGGCAACACCGGGGACGTTGGCTTGACCACCCAGTCGTCCTTCGCTACCCACTTCGCGGGCCACGCGCGTAACTTCGGCTGCGAACGAGCGTAGCTGCTCGACCATCGTGTTCAGCGTTTCTTTCAGCTGCAAAATTTCCCCGCGCACGTCCACGGTGATCTTCTTTGAAAGGTCGCCGGTGGCGATGGCTGTCGCCACTTCGGCAATATTGCGGACCTGACCCGTCAAGTTGCTGGCCATGAAATTGACGTTGTCAGTAAGGTCCTTCCAGGTTCCGCCGACGCCGGGCACTTGCGCCTGGCCGCCCAGCTTGCCTTCCGTTCCCACTTCGCGGGCCACGCGGGTAACTTCACCGGCGAAGGCATTGAGCTGATCGACCATGGTGTTGATCGTGTTTTTCAGCTCGAGAATTTCGCCCTTCACGTCCACCGTGATCTTGCGCGACAAATCGCCGCGGGCCACAGCCGTCGTGACCTCAGCGATGTTGCGCACCTGTCCGGTCAGGTTGCCGGCCATGGAGTTCACAGAGTCAGTTAAATCTTTCCATGTACCTGCCACGCCGGGCACGTTGGCCTGGCCGCCCAACCGGCCTTCCGTGCCGACTTCGCGGGCCACACGCGTTACTTCGCCAGCGAACGCGTTGAGCTGGTCGACCATCGTGTTGATGGTTTCCTTCAGCAGCAGAATTTCACCGCTGACGTTGACGGTGATCTTCTTTGACAGGTTGCCGCTGGCGATCGCCGTGGCGACCTCAGCGATGTTTCGCACCTGACCCGTCAAATTGCTGGCCATGGAATTGACTGAATCCGTAAGGTCCTTCCATGTACCGGCGACACCAGGGACTTGCGCCTGACCACCAAGCCTTCCATCGGTGCCTACTTCGCGAGCCACGCGCGTAACTTCCGATGCAAACGCTCTCAACTGGTCCACCATTGTGTTGATGGTGTCTTTCAGTTCGAGAATTTCGCCTTTCACGTCCACCGTGATCTTGCGTGACAAGTCGCCGCGGGCCACGGCCGTTGCCACTTCCGCGATGTTGCGGACCTGTCCGGTCAGGTTGCTGGCCATGAAGTTGACGTTGTCGGTGAGATCTTTCCAGGTGCCGGCTACGCCCGGAACTTGGGCCTGGCCACCGAGCTTGCCTTCCGTGCCGACTTCGCGGGCCACGCGCGTTACTTCGCCGGCAAACGCGTTGAGCTGATCGACCATTGTGTTGATGGTGTTCTTGAGCTCAAGAATTTCGCCCTTCACATCCACCGTGATCTTGCGTGACAAATCGCCGCCTGCCACTGCCGTGGTTACCTCAGCGATGTTGCGGACTTGTCCAGTCAAGTTGCCGGCCATGGAGTTCACTGAATCCGTAAGATCTTTCCAGGTACCAGCAACACCGGGCACGTTGGCCTGTCCGCCCAGCCGACCTTCAGTTCCGACCTCGCGAGCCACGCGCGTTACTTCGCCGGCGAACCGGTTCAGCTGGTCCACCATCGTGTTCAGTGTTTCTTTGAGCTGCAAAATTTCGCCGCGGACATCCACCGTGATTTTGCGTGACAAGTCTCCGCTGGCAATAGCCGTTGCTACTTCGGCGATGTTTCGGACCTGACCAGTGAGGTTGCTGGCCATGAAATTTACGTTGTCGGTGAGATCTTTCCAGGTGCCGCCTACACCGGGTACCTGGGCCTGGCCGCCGAGTTTGCCTTCAGTTCCCACTTCGCGGGCCACGCGGGTCACTTCGCCGGCGAAACCGTTGAGCTGATCGACCATTGTGTTGATTGTGTCTTTCAGTTCGAGAATCTCGCCTTTCACGTCCACTGTGATCTTGCGTGACAGATCGCCGCGCGCCACAGCGGTGGTGACTTCTGCAATGTTCCGCACCTGCGCCGTGAGGTTACCGGCCATGGCGTTTACCGAGTCGGTAAGATCCTTCCAGGTGCCGGCAACGCCCGGGACCACGGCCTGCCCGCCCAACTTGCCGTCCGTGCCGACTTCGCGAGCCACGCGCGTCACTTCGGAGGCAAACGAACGGAGCTGATCGACCATCGTGTTGATGGCTTCTTTGAGTTGCAGAATTTCGCCGCGGACGTCCACCGTGATCTTGCGCGACAAGTCGCCGCTGGCCACGGCTGTTGCGACTTCGGCAATGTTGCGGACCTGACCGGTCAGGTTGCTGGCCATCGAGTTGACCGAGTCAGTCAAATCTTTCCATGTACCCGCCACGCCCGGCACTTGCGCCTGGCCGCCCAGTTTTCCGTCGGTGCCGACCTCGCGGGCAACGCGCGTGACCTCAGCGGTAAACACGCCGAGCTGCTGAATCATTGTGTTAACGATGTTGGCGGAACGTAGAAACTCGCCTTCCAGTGGTCGTCCGTCTACGTCGAGCCGGACGGTTTGGGTCAGGTTGCCTTGCGCCACACCGGCGATCGCGCGGGTAACTTCCGCCGTCGGGCGAAGCAGATCTTCGATCAGCGTGTTGATCGAGACTTCCATTTCGCCCCAGGCGCCTTTCGATTCATGAAAGCGCGTGCGCTCTCGCGTTTTTCCTTCCTTGCCTACCACCTGGCCTACGCGATTCAACTCGTGCGCCATTTGCTGGTTGACGGCGACGATGTCGTTAAAGGTGTCCGCAATTTTGCCCGCCAGCCCCGTCCATGAACCGGGGAGCCGCACGGAAAAGTCGCCGGCGCGCATCGTCTGCAGGCACGCCAGGATTACGGCCAGATCAGGAGAGACATTCTCCGCGACCAGACTGGAATGTCCGTTATTACCGGTTGCAGCTGAAGGTTCGGGCTTCGCGGTTATCGTTGCGGAACGGGCGCTCCGTTTCACAGTCGCCTCCTGGCGTAAAGCAAACGTCTTCCACCTGAAATCATTCTTGCTTCAGGCTCTTTACAATTCTTGTGTGGCAAACGCGTCGGCTGACCGCAGGAATGTGCCGCGAGACCCTGATTACACACCACCCCGCAAAAGGGAGGACTCGAATGCAAATCTGCGGCTACATTTGTTACCCGAAGGAGTCAAAACCAACGCGAAACTTTGACATTGTAAACATGGAAATTCGCCCCTGACTCTACAGTATTTCCTGTAGGGACCGGGGGAGGCGAGGACATTGGCCGTACCCTGGCACTCTTCGCACCTGGCAGTTTCTGGAATTGTCCTGTGGCGTACAAAGAGAAAAAAGAAAAGGGCCGCTTTCGGCCCATTTCTTTGTGGCGTAGTTACAGAATCCGGGCTACTTTACGTGGATCGTTTTGCCGTCAGGGTCGAGGGTTCCATTGATTCGAACCTTCTTTCCTTCGTGTGACTTCACTAAATCCTGTCGGTCGATGTCATAGTTCATGCCGCTGGTGTCTTGTAAGACATACTTGTCCCCAGACTTTGTGATGGTTCCGGCGAAAGTCTGCACCTGCCCCTGCTGGGACTGGCTCGGGCTCTGGGAATCCGGTGCGGTCTGTTGTTGAGCGGGTGGCGGCGCCTGTTGTGGATCGGACTGCTGCTGTGCGTTGAGCTGAGCACCTGACAACCCTATACCCGCTAACAGACCGAGGGTGACTGGCGAAATAAGACGGTAGCTTCGCTTAATCATTAGAATTTCTCCTGAGAGAGTTTTTGTTCTTGAGCCTCAGGCTGCACGCGGTGTGCCAATATCCGCCATCCTGGGAAAACAAATATGAAGGTGTTGCAAGCTTGGAAGTTATTTTTGAACGAGCTTTCTCAAATCTCTCGATCGGACAAGTGGACGCGAAAACCTAGTGTGAGAACTCAAGTAACTCCTGTAGCAATCTCCCGATTGACCAAGTAGCTTTTGGAGCCCGCCGAGCAAAGTTTTCCCGGTCGAGTCCGTCATAGTGCCTCGAGACATGCGGACTAACAAGTTTCAAGAAGGCATCGGCCAGAATCTTCCCACAAAGTTGGTGCGCTAGCGTACAGTGTTCACCCGATTGCACAATTATTCAGGAGGAATAGAGTTCTCCCACTCCTCCGAAATCTGGTCTATGTGACTTCTGTTCTCATTGTCGATGACAGCCTTTTAATACGTCGCCTATTGAGAGCAGCGTTGACGGAATCAGAATGGATCACTTGCGAAGAAGCGGAAAATGGACGCGAGGGTATTGTCAAAGCCCAGGAGGTTCGCCCCGACGTCATCATCCTTGATCTAGCAATGCCTGATATGAACGGGCTTCAAACTGCTCGTGCGCTCAAGCGAATTATGCCCATGACACCCCTTTTGATGTTTACAACTCATGTTGTGCCCGATCTGGAGAAAGAAGCTCTTTCGGCTGGCATTCAAAGAGTAATCTCCAAATCGAGCGGTGCTCCTGCAGTCATAAAAGCAATTCGTAGCCTCCTGCCCTCCTAGAGAGGCTAGAACAAATCGAACCGGACCCCCGCGGGCGTTTGTATTCAGGTGCCCCGGCTGCGCATGACTCTGTTCGATACCAGTTATCCAATACACGATCTCCCGGGTGAGCTTCAGGGTTCGGCGGTATGGCCAGCCAGGTCGAGTTTGATGCAAGCTGATATCGAACCGGGAGGGTGCTCAATGTCGTCTTTAGGAAACGCGTATCTTGTCGAATCGGTGAATTATTGCCCTGAACCCGAGCGCGAATATCGCATCAAGGATGGCAAGGTTGAAGCCAGAGTGCTTGATCACGGCTCGGCGCGTAACCACATGTGGCAAGAGCTTTCGCCGGAGCAATTAAGCGGCCACGTTAAACGTAATACAGCTGTTGCTCGCTGGTTGGAACAGCGTCTGGGTTGGAGGCGTCTGCTTCGGGCATGCCACGGACAATAAATCCTGCTGCACTTATCCTGCGTAAAAGTCAACGATACATCGCCCATCCAACAGCTGGGCCAACATACGGTTCATGCCTGGGTGCTCCTGATCGAGTTGCGGCAGCCGCCGCATCCTGCGCGTAACACGAACGCTACAGTTGTGCTACTCTGGCGACCTGGAATGCCCTTGGGCCGCGCGGCGACGCTGCCCGTTTACATATCTGGACCGGCCCAGCGATGCATATCCCTGATGGATACCTTAGCCCTTCGACCTGCGCCGTCCTCTATGGCACCGCGATACCGTTTTGGTATGTGGGGTTTGCGCGGGTCAAGCGTCTTTTGAATACTCGCCTGGTACCCATGCTGGCGGTCGTCAGCGCATTCTGCTTTGTCATCATGATGTTTAACGTTCCGCTGCCGGGCGGGACTACCGGACACGCGGTCGGGATCGGCGCTGCAACCGTCGTACTGGGACCATGGGCGTCCATGCTGGCAGTTTCGATTGCGTTGCTCATCCAGGCGGTGTTCTTTGGTGATGGCGGAATTACGACGCTGGGGGCCAACTGTTTCAACATGGCGATCGTGGGTTCGCTGATCGCGCATCTCGTCTACCGGGCTGGTGCGGGCAGATCAGCGATTGTATCTTCGCGCCGGGTAATCGCGGCGGGACTAGCGGGGTACGCAGCGATCAATGTCGCCGCGTTTTGTGCGGCGTGCGAGTTGGGGGTACAGCCGCTGCTTTTCAAAGACGCGAGCGGAGCTCCCTTGTATGCTCCTTACTCGCTGCACATCGCGATTCCGGCCATGATGCTCGGCCACCTTACGTTCGCGGGACTCGCGGAGCTGTTTGTCTCGGGCGGTGTAGTGGCGTATTTGCAACGTACCAATCCAGCGCTGCTGGGCCAGAATCCTCCGGCCAGGGCTGGCGAGGAGCGGCGGGTTGCAGCGGCTGGATGGGGAGCGACGCGCGCACTGTGGATTCGCCTGGCACTGCTCATGCTCTTGACGCCTCTCGGAATTCTGGCGGCGGGTACCGCCTGGGGGGAGTGGAGTGCGAAAGATTTTTCCGATCCAGCGATGCGGCAGCAGATTGCCGCCGCTTCCGCCAACGTTGCGCCGCCATCGCAACAGCCGCAGGGGCTGGCCCGGCTTTCTGCTCTATGGAGCGCGCCGTTTCCGCAATACGCGCCTCCGTTCGTGCGTCGTCCCGCGTTCGGTTATGTGATGTCCGCTGTCTTTGGCAGCGGTCTTATTCTTGGTTTCTTCCTGCTGATCGCATGGATGGCTGGCGGACGTGGCGCCGATGCGCCCAAGATTTCACCATGACATATCGTCCAAAACATTCGCGAGGAGTGGTTGAACGCTCGCTGGCCTCTTTTGTCGACGCTCTTGAGCACGCTTTTTACGCCGAGGAACTGGCGAGGAAAAATGGTCTGCTGCAAAAGATCGACCCCCGGGTGAAAATTGTGGCGATTCTGCCGCTCATCATTATTGCAGCGTCGGCGCGCCAGTTGTGGGTCATCGGGGCGCTCTTTGTTGTTGCCGTTGCTGTCGGCATGCTGTCGAACGTTCCATTGGGCACGCTGGTGAAAAGGGTGTGGCTGGGCGTGCTCGGCTTCACCGGATTTATCGCGCTTCCGGCCCTGTTCCTCACCCCCGGCCACGCGATTTATTCGATGCCGCTTCTGGGCTGGACCGTCACCGCGCAAGGACTCCGCGCCGCACTGTATCTGGTCATGCGGGCGGAGACAGCTGCGACTTTTTCCATTCTGCTGGTGCTTTGCACTCCCTGGAGCAATCTTCTGAAGGCGCTTCGCGTGCTTCGCCTGCCGATTGTGCTGGTGGTGATTCTGGGCATGACTTATCGCTATATCTTCCTTTTGTTGCGAAACGCTCACGACATGTTCAGGTCTCGCAAGAGCCGGATGGTAGGCCGGCTCACTGGACGCGAGCAGCGGCGCGCGGCCACGGCCAGCGCGGGAGTGCTGATGTCCAAAACGCTGCAGCTCAGCGGCGACGTCTACCTGGCCATGCGTTCGCGAGGCTTTCAGGGCGAAGTCTATGTGCTCGACGAATTCCGCACCGGCTGGTTTGACTGGACCATGCTGGCGGTGTTCTTCACCGTAGCTGCGCTGGCTTTTTGGTTGGGACGATGAGAGTTCGCACTGGACGCCTCGAGGAAGAGTTGTGACCGTCCCCATTTTCGATTTGCGCGATGTGACCTACCGCTATCACGAAGTGACGGCGCTGGACGGACTGAATCTCAGGATTATGCCGGGCGAACGAGTTGCGCTGTTGGGAGCGAACGGATCGGGGAAATCGACTCTGCTCAGTATTCTTGACGGTCTTTGTTTTGCGGAGAAGGGAAGCGTAGTCTTCCGGGACGAGCCTTTGACCGAGGAGCGCCTCGCCGGCGAGGTTGAATTCGCCTTTCGGCGCCGAGTGGCGCTGGTGTTTCAAAATCCCGACGTCCAGTTATTCAATCCGACCGTATCTGACGAAGTAGCTTTTGGGCCGCTGCAGATGCAATGGCCCAGGGAACAAATTCGCACCCGCGTTGGCGAGATGCTTGACCAGATGGAGATTGCGCACCTGAAGGACCGCTCCCCCCATCACCTTTCGACCGGCGAAAAAAAGCGGGTCGCCCTGGCTTCAGTTCTGATTCTCGATCCCGAGGTGTTGCTGTTAGACGAACCGACCGCCGCGCTTGATCCCAAGAGCGAGAGCCAGATGATCGATTTTCTGGTGAGCTGCAGCGGCGGCAAGAAAACGGTCGTCACTGCGACCCACGATCTCGATCTGGTCGACGATATTGCGGACACTTGCCATGTGTTTCAGCGCGGACGCATTGTTGCGACGGGTACGCCGTCAGAAATCCTGAACGACAACCAACTGCTGCTCAGCACGAACCTCATCCACGCCCATCGCCATGCGCACGCCCCCGGCGAACTTCATTCCCATCCTCACCGCCACGGCCACCGCCACTAACCTGTCATCCCGAGCGGAGTTGGACCATTCGCTTGCGAATGGTCTACGCAGTCGAGGGACCTTGTGTTTGGCGGTGAGTTGATAGAGCTCGCTAGGTCGGTGGCGAAAATCTCCCACGAGGCGGAAGGTACGTGGTCGCGGTAGGGGTCCTTCGACTTCGCAGTCCGGTTCGCGCGCGAACCGGACTGCTCCGCTCAGGATGACAGAATTTTAAGGATTAATCGGCGCCGCTGGGGCGTGGAGAGAGCGGCGCTAGCTGGTTTGGATCTAGGTGACGTTTGCTTCCCAGCATCAGGCGGAAACGATCGAGATAGAGATACACGACGGGCGTAGTGAAGAGCGTAAGTGCCTGACTCATGATCAGTCCGCCGACAATCGTGATGCCCAGCGGGCGCCTCAGTTCTGACCCAGTGCCAGTGCCGAGAGCCAGCGGCAATCCACCGAGGAGCGCGGCCATCGTGGTCATCATGATGGGGCGGAAACGCCGTACGCACGCTTCGTAGATCGATTCTGCAGGACTCTTGCCTTTTCGCTCCGTTTCCAGCGCGTAGTCAATCATCATGATTGCGTTCTTCTTTACGATCCCAATCAGCAGAAGGATACCGATCAGTCCCATCACGTTGAGTTCGTTGTTCGTCAGCAGAAGCGCCAGGATCGCGCCCACGCCGGCAGAAGGCAGCGTGGAAAGAATGGTGACGGGATGGATATAACTCTCGTAAAGCATTCCCAGAACCAGGTACACCGTAACCAGCGCCGCCAGGATCAGAAACGGCTCGCTCGCCAGCGAGGTCTGGAAGGCCGCTGCCGTTCCCTGGAAGCTGGCATCAATGGTGGGGGGGAAGTTAATGGCGCGTTGCGCATCGTTGATCGCCTCCGTTGCCTGGCCCAAAGACATCTTGGGCGCGAGATTGAACGACAACGTCACCGCTGGGTATTGCCCCTGATGGCTCACCGCTAAAGGCGTATTGGAAGGGCCGAAATGAGCGAATGCAGCCAGCGGGACCGGCGTGCCGTTGTTCGCCCGAACATAAATATTCTGCAGCGCATCGGTGCTCTTGGAAAACTCCGGAGCCACTTCCATCACGACGTGATATTGGTTCAGCGGTTTGTACATGATGGACACCTGGCGCTGGCCGAAGGCGTCATACAAGGCATTGTCAATGTCCGCGGCATTCACTCCCAGCCGCGACGCGGTGTCCCGGTCAATGATGACAGTTGCCTCGAGTCCCTTGTCCTGCTGGTCAGTATTGACGTCGCGCAGTTCGGGCAGGGAGCGCAATTTTTGCAAAAGAAGAGGCGACCAGTAATTCAAATCATTCAAGCTTTCGCCTTGCAGCGTGTACTGGAATTGCGCCTGGCTCTGTCGTCCGCCGATGGTGAGGTCCTGTGCCGATTGCATGTAGAGAGTCGCGCCCGGTACGACCGCTAATTGTCTACGGAGCCTGCCGATCACCTGGTCAGCGCTGATCTTGCGCTCGGACAGTGGCTTTAGCGTAACAAACATGCGGCCCTGATTGGCCGAGGTGTTGCCACCGGCGAAGCCGACAATGGTTTCGACCGCCGGGTCTTTCATCACAATGCCTACAAACTGTGTCATCTTGTCCTTCATGGCGGCAAACGAAATATCCTGCGCCGCCTGGACCGAGCCCTCAGGCGACCCGTGTCCTGCTGCGGGAAAAAGCCTTTGGGGACGATGACGTAGAGATAAATGCTCAGCGCGGCGGTCGCAATCGTAATCAGCAATGTCAACGGCTGATGACGAAGGACCACTTTCAGAGTTCGGCTATACAGACTGAGCATCCCAACGAAGATCTTCTCGCTGAAGCGGTAGATGCGGCCGTGCTTCTCCTTTTCCGCTGAGCGGAGAAATTTCGCGCACATCATTGGAGTGACGGTCAGAGATACCAACAGCGATACTGCAATTGCGACGCTCAAGGTGACCGCAAATTCCCGAAACAGACGGCCGACGATTCCTCCCATGAGCAAAATCGGAATAAATACCGCCACAAGGGACAGACTCATGGAGAGCACTGTAAAACCAATCTCACGGGCGCCGAGGAAAGCGGCATCCACCGGCCGAACTCCTTCTTCGATGTGGCGAGTGATATTTTCCAGCACCACGATGGCATCATCCACCACAAAGCCAGTCGAAATGGCCAACGCCATGAGAGAGAGATTGTCCAGACTGTAATTCAGCAGATACATCACGCCGAAAGTCCCGATCAGGGACATTGGAACCGCGACCGTGGGAATCAGTGTGGCTCGGAACGTGCGAAGGAACGCAAAAACCACCAGGATGACCAGTATGACCGATATCAGCAGAGTGAACTCTATGTCGTGGACCGAAGCGCGTACTGTAATTGTCCGGTCAAGAACGACATTGACATCAATCGCCGGCGAGATGGAAGACTTTAGCAGAGGGAGAGCGGCACGCACCCGATCCACGGTCGCGATGATGTTCGCGCCAGGTTGCCGGAACACGATGATCAGAACGGCGGGCTTGCCTCCAGACAATCCGATATTGCGGATGTCGGCGACGGAGTCGGTCACGGTGCCTACGTCACCGAGACGAACTGGCGCTCCGTTATTGTAGGAAACAATCAAGCGGCGGTACTGGTCGGCGGTAAAGATCTGATCGTTGTCGTCGAGAGTCCAGGAGTTGACGGGACCCTCGAGCGAACCCTTGGGTTTGTTGGCATTGGCATTGCCCAGGGCAGTGCGGACCGTGTCCAGGCCGACGCCCAGTTTGTTCAACAGAGTAGGATTCAACTCGGCGCGCACCGCCGGCTGTGCGCCGCCGCCCACGAACACCTGTCCGACTCCTTCGATTTGTGCCAGCTTCTGCGAGAGGATCGAGTCGGCGGCGTCGTAAATTTGCGGCAAGCGTAATGATGTCGGAGGTGAGACCCAGAATCATGATGGGCGCATCGGCCGGGTTGACCTTGCGGTAAGTCGGATTTCCTGGCAGGTTGGTGGGCAGCTGGCTGCGAGCGGCGTTGATCGCGGCCTGCACGTCCCGTCCCGCAGCATCGATATTGCGACCGAGATCGAATTGCAGAGTGATGCCGGTCGACCCCAACTGGCTCACCGAAGTCATCTGATTGATGCCGGCGATTCGGCCAAACTGCCGTTCCAGCGGGGTCGCCACCGCTGAAGCCATCGTCTCCGGACTCGCGCCCGGCAGTCCAGCTCCGACCGAGATGACCGGGAACTCCACCTGCGGCAGCGGCGCCACGGGCAGAAAATTAAACGCCAACGCACCTGCCATAAGCAACGCCGCCGCCAGCAGCGATGTGCCGATGGGTCGCCGGATAAATGGGGCGGAGATATTCATTGTCTCTAGTCCGCCGAGGCCCCGCTTGGCTCTTCGATGGGATTGCCAATGTTCAGGTGCGAGAAGCGTTGCGCCAGGCGGTCGAACCAGAGATAAACAACCGGTGTGGTGTAGAGCGTTAGCATCTGGCTGACCAGCAGGCCGCCGACGATCGTGATGCCCAGGGGATGGCGCAAGTTCCGATCCCGTGCCGCTTCCGAGCGCCAACGGCAGCCCGCCGAGCAGCGCCGCCATCGTGGTCATCATGATGGGACGGAAACGCAGCAGGCAAGCTTGAAAGATCGCCTCTTCCGGTGGTTTGTGTTCCACCCGTTCCGCCTCGAGTGCGAAGTCAATCATCATGATGGCGTTCTTCTTCACGATGCCGATCAGAAGAATGATGCCGATCAGGGCCACGACGCCAAGATCGTTCTGGTCAAAAGCAGCGCGAGGATGGCCCCCACGCCCGCCGAGGGCAGCGTGGAGAGAATGGTCAACGGATGAATGTAGCTCTCGTAAAGCACGCCCAGCACGATGTACACCGTAACGATCGCAGCCAGAATCAGGTAAGGCTCGGAGGAAAGTGAATTCTGAAAGGCTGCGGCCGTGCCCTGAAAGCTGGTGTGAATGCTGGGCGGAAGATGAATGTCCTGCTCCGCTCGCTGAATTGCCTGCGTGGCTTCGCCCAGCGAAACTCCGGGCGCCAGATTGAACGACAGCGTGACCACGGGAAACTGTCCCTGGTGATTGACCGCCAGCGCCGTGTTGTGAGTCTGGAAATGACTGAACGAAGCGAGCGGAACCTGGCTCCCGCCGTTGGCGTGGACGTAAATGCTCCTGAGCGAATCTGGATTCTGCGAAAACTGCGGGTCCACTTCCAGCACCACGTGGTACTGGTTCAGCTGCGTAAATATGGTGGACACCTGGCGCTGTCCGAAGGCGTCGTAAAGCGCATCGTCAATGGCCTGGGGCAGTATGCCCAATCGCGACGCGGTGTCGCGATCGATTACGAGTTCTGCTTCGAGTCCGCCATTCTGCTGGTCGGTGGCGACGTCGCGCATGGAAGGCAACTTGCGCAGTTCGTCCACCAGTTTGGGCGCCCACAGCGACAACTCCTTCGAGTCGGCGTCTTCCATCGAATATTGATATTGGGTGCGGCTGACGCGGTCTTCGACCGTCAAGTCCTGCACCGGCTGCATGTACAACGTGATGTCGTGGACCTTGGCCAGCTCCGGCTGCAGCCTGCGGATAATTTCGGAGGCGGTTGATTTGCGCTGGTCGCGCGGCTTCAAGTTGATCTGAATGCGTCCGCTGTTCGGGGTGGAGTTGGTGCCGTCGATTCCGATGAACGACGACAGGCTCTGCACATCCGGATCTTTCAGAATGACCTGCGCCAGCGCCTGCTGGCTTTTTGAGAGCGCGGTGAACGAAACGTTCTGCGGCCCTTCTGAAATACCGAGAATCACTCCCGTATCCTGCACCGGGAAAGAAACCCTTGGGTACGACGATGTACAGGAACAGGGTCAGGACCAGCGTGCCGGCCGTGACCATCAGGGTGATGGTCTGGTGTTGCAATACGAATTTCAGAGTGCGCCCGTAAAACTCGATGATCCGGTTGTAGAAATTTTCCGTGGACTTATAAAAACGACTCTGATGTTTGGGGTCGTGCCGCTTGAGGAGCTTGGCGCACATCATCGGTGTCAGCGTCAATGACACCACGGCCGAGACCAGAATTGTGACCGCCAGAGTGACCGCGAATTCGCGAAACAGGCGTCCCACGATGTCGCCCATGAACAGCAAGGGAATCAGCACCGCGATCAGCGATACCGTCAGAGAAACGATGGTGAAGCCAATCTGCCCCGCGCCTTTCAAAGCCGCCTCGAGCGGCGTTTCACCTTCCTCCAGATAGCGTTCGATGTTTTCGATCATCACGATCGCGTCATCGACCACGAACCCGGTGGAGATGGTCAACGCCATCAAGGTCAGATTGTTCAGGCTGTAGCCGAGCAGGTACATCACGCCGAACGTTCCGACCAGCGACAGCGGGACCGCAATGCTGGGAATCACGGTGGCTGACAAGTTCCGCAGGAACAGGAAAATGACCATCACCACCAGGCCGACAGTGAGCATCAGTTCGAACTGAACGTCTTTCACCGACGCGCGAATGGTTTCGGTGCGATCGGTCAGGACCTGCACCTTGACGGCAGCGGGCAGCGACGACTGCAGCTGCTTCAAAAGAACTTTCACCCGGTCCGCCACGCTGATGATGTTGCTGCCGGGCTGGCGCTGAATGTTCAGGATCACCGCCGGCGTGGTATTCATCCAGGCGGCCTGCTTCACATTTTCGGCGCTATCGACCGCGGTGGCGATATCGGAAAGGCGGACCGGTGCGCCGTCCTTGTAAGCGACAACGATGCTGTTGTATTCCGAACTCGTGCTGAGCTGATCATTGGCGCCGATGGTGAAAGACTGGCGCGGGCCATCCAGCACGCCCTTGGCTTGGTTGACGTTGGCGGCTGCCAGTGCGGTCCGAATATCTTCGAGACTCAGTCCGTAAGAAGCCAGCGCCGTGGGATTGGCCTGAATCCGCACCGCCGGCTTCTGCCCGCCGCTGATCGAAACCAGGCCGACGCCCGGAAGCTGCGCGATTTTCTGGGCCAGCGCAGTGTCGGCCAGGTCTTCCACCTTCGAGAGCGGCAACGTGTCTGAAGTCAGAGCCAGCGTAATGATCGGGGAATCAGCCGGGTTCACTTTGCTGTAGATCGGCGGGTTCGGCAGGTCCTTGGGCAGATAAGTAGTGGCGGCATTGATCGCGGCCTGAACCTGCTGTTCCTCGACGTCAATGTTTTCGTTGAGATTGAATTGCAGCGTAATGATGGAGCTGCCCAGGGAACTGGTCGAAGTCATCTGGCTCAGTCCAGGGACCTGGCCAAACTGGCGCTCCAGCGGCGCCGTCACCGAAGACGCCATGACGTCGGGGTCGGCTCCCGGATAAAACGTCACGACCTGGATAGTGGGATAGTCAACTTCGGGAAGCGCGGAAACGGGAAGCTGGGTATAGGCGGCCAGGCCGACCAGCAGAAGTCCGACCATTAACAAAGTTGTCGCGACCGGACGAAGAATAAAAAGTCGCGACGGGTTCATGGCGCTCCGGTAGGGGCAGACTGCGCGGGCTGCGCGGCAGGAGAGTGTGCGTTCTGGTTCGGCCCTCCGCCGCTCGCGTGCGGATCGACTTTGCTGCCGGCTTGCAGTTTGTCCTGTCCGTCCACCACGACGACATCTCCGGGAGCGACTCCGCTGGCGATTGACGCCACGTTATTTTGAGTGAACGAAACCGTGACTGGGCTGACCGCGACGGTCTTGTCGGGTTTCACCGTAAATACATAGCTTCCCTGGGGACCGGTCTGTACCGCAACCGAGGGAATCACGATGCTTCCCTTATGGGTTTCCAGCAGCAGGCGGACATTGACGAACTGGTTGGGCCACAGTGCGTCGTCGGGATTGTCGAACATCGCTTTCAGCCGCCCCGTGCCGGTGGTCTGGTCAATCTGATTGTCAATCGTCAATAACTTTCCGGTGGCTAACTTGGTCAGATCGTCGCGGCTGTAGGCCTCGACTGGCAGCGTGCTCTGGTGCATATGCTGGGAGACGGTTTGCAGATTGTCTTCCGGCAGCGTGAAAACGACAGCGATCGGTTGCAGTTGGGTGATCACCAACAAACCGTGGTGTCAGCGGCGTGCACCATGTTGCCCACATCCACCAGCCGCAATCCGACGCGGCCGCCGATGGGCGCGGTGATGTGCGAGTAAACGAGATTCAACTTGGCGTTGTCGATGGCGGCCTGGTCGGCGCGGACAGTCCCTTCCAATTGGTCGGCGGCGGCTTTCTGGGTGTCCACCTGTTGTTGCGACATCGCGCCGGAATCATCCAGCAAACTTTTGAAGCGCTCGTAATTCAGTCGCGCATCTTTAAGTTGCGCCTGATCGCGCGCCAGGCTGGCCTGGGCCTGATCGAGCGCCACCTGGAACGGCCGCGGATCGATCACGGCCAGCAGGTCGCCCTGATTTACGTGCTGGCCTTCTTTGAAATTGACCTGCGCCAGTTGTCCATCCACCCGGCTCCTTACGGTGACCGTGTTTGAGGCGGTCACGCTGCCCAGGCCCTTCAGGTATACCGGGACGTCGCGACGCTCGGCGGTCGCGACCGCCACGGGCACGACGATTTGTGTCGAAGCCCGCGCCGTGCCGGTCTTGGAGCCGGAACTGCAGCCGGCCATAACAGCGGCCATAGACGGTCAAGATCAGAGCTGCAAGAAGCTGCTGGCGGAAGAACGGGCTGGTTCGTCGTTGGCGGGGAAGCCCCGCGCCTGGCTCGTGCCAGAGGTCGTCAGTCGGTATGCTCACTCAGTCGCTCCCGAATACCGCTTGGTCTGCTTGCGGCGCAAGAAATCGCTCCCATATTGACTCCTGAAATTATATCCCGGTTGCGAGTTATCTTCCTCTTTTACAAGACTTTACATTTCTCGGGCTGTCCCGTTTCAGGTCCGTGACGCCGGCGGGCGAGGCTTCGCATCGTCGCGCCGGCCTGGAGCCTGAAATCAGCTCGTCCTTAGAGATCCGATTCGCGCAACCTGCTGATTTGCCGGTGCTACTTCGGGAGAGGGCAGTAGTTCGACAGCCTTATATGTCTCGAGTTCGGCGTCAATACGGGGAACACTGTAGGCTGGCGGCACTTCTCTTGAAGCAGTGGGATTGATCACACTTAGCTTTCGGCCGGTGCGAGGTAAATGAGATGCCCTATTCGTGGAGCGACTTAACGTAGGTGATGACCTGCCACAGCTGCTGATCGGGCAGCTTGGCCCACGAAGGCATGCCTTTTCCCATATTCCCGTTCACCAGCAGCCAGTGCAAGTCGCCTTCGCTCGCCTGTTGCTGTACTCGCTCGCTTTTCAACGGAGGGCGTTTTTTCGTGCCTTCGGCGTTTTCGCCATGACAGTGCGAACAGCGATCCACGAAAATCCTGCGCCCGGCGGCAATCGCTTCGGCTTGGTCATGATAGGGATTGGCCTTTTCGTGATCCCGCGCCGGCACATTTTTCAACCAGCTGCCATCGGCGACTCCAAATGCCACTATGGAAGAAAACACAATCAGCAAGACGGCAACCCAATTTCTGGAGATCACCTTGCACCCCGGTGAAATCGGCTGAACAGCTGATCGATTTCGTAGGAAACTCCGAAACGGTACAAGCGCGGAATGCTGTAATCATTCAATCCAAATTGGGGAGAGAACGAGAGCGTCATGCCATTAGGCGCTTCCCAGTTGATCAAGGGGCCAAGATAGTGCGAAGTCTGATTTAGCCCGAAACTGTAGCGGTCGCCCAAGCCGCCGTACATCTCGATTCCAGCTTGAAACTTCTCTCCGCAGAAGGTGCAGTTGTGAGCCCTGGCCGCCAGACTCAAGGGACGGCTTGCGCCTACGGCATAGCCAAATTCCCAAGGCTCGTTGGAAAGATTCTTCTCCGCGATGATGTTTTCGCTGATGTTCCATCCCTTGTAGTTGCTGCCCAGGATAAGCTTGAGCTCCAGTTCGCGTTCCTTATCCTGACGGGCCTCTGCATTGGATTCGAGAAAATCGTCCTTGCCATCATGGCCTACCACTTCGCGCAGAGCTTTGTCGGCGCTCGTGTTTTCGAATTCGATGTAAATCACGGGATTGATCCAGTGTTCCCGCAACAAAGGCCGAAAGCGGTTTTCCCATCGGTAGCCGGTAAAGATGGTGCTGTCGTGCACCGTCACCTGGCCGTCGAGATAGAATTCCGTGGTCCACCAGGCGGTTGCGCCATATTCGAACTCAATATTGCTGCCGATGAATCGGTTTCCTCCCGGCGGCTTTCCTACCGCGTTGAAAAATTCGATATCGAGATTTCCCGGCTCTTCCATTTCGTGGGAGTAAGTGACGAAGTAGGGCCGTTCCTGGGCCTGGCAAGCGCCAGCGAAAAGCCCAAGCAGAAGGCATAAAAGAAAGGCTGGTTTCATAGTGGGATGAAGCAATCCATAGTTGCAATCGTGTTGCAACTAATAAGGCTTTTTGACTGTAACGGTTTAGCCTACTCAGGGTCAATCAGATCGGAGATTTTCTGTTGCACGCCGGTTGCAACTAAATGCAACATTTCATGGCTGCCGGCTGAGGTCGGGAATGTGGATCGGAAGGCGGAGAGCTGCTCCTCTTGGATAACCGGACCAACCGAACTCTGCGCTGGGCGAGTTTCAGAGCAGTAGCAACAGGAGTTCTAGTCTTTCGCTTGTTCGGTAGTGCGGCACTGTGCGCAGTAACCGCCGACCTCAAGCCGGGTGACGACGATGTGGAAGCGGCAATCTCTCTGGATTTGGCCCTTTGAGACGATCGAAGAGGTCACTCTCAAATTCGGTGATCTTGCCGCAGCGCAGACACGCCATGTGGATGTGGTCCCGCTGTGGTCGGCGTTCGTAGAAGTGTTTCTCGCCCTGCATATGCATCAGGTCGAGTTCGTCAATCAATCCATGCCGCTTGAGCAGTCCAAGCGTGCGATAGACCGTGACCCGGTCAATCTGCGGGATCCAGGCGGCGGGCCCGCCGCAGCAACTGGCTGGCATCGAGGTGCTGTTTGGCGGTCTCCACCACGCTGAGGATGGTGCGGCGCTGGCGTGTCATCCGCAGGCCGCGCGACATCAGTTCAGCCTGCAGGCGTCCAGGAATCTCGGTTTCGGGTAATGGCATGGTCGATCCTTGTTGCAACTCGGGTGCAACATTATAACCCGCCTCTTCCGGTCCGACCAAAACTTCATTTTTGGGCGTCATCCTGAGGGACTTCAGTCCCGAAGGATCTTGCGCGCACCATCTCGGTTGACGCGAGGGTGCTATGCGCTGCGCGCCAGGTCCTTCGCCAGCTCAGGATGATGAGAGGTATTACTTCGTGCCCGGGCGTAAAGTGCTTCAAGAATTCTTTCGAGGAGCCGCCTGCGTGGTGGGGTGCGTGCTTATTGCAGCCCGGTACTTGTCGATCCAATCCGGTTCTGGGTCAACTGTCCGGCTGATCGGCTGCGGAGTGGGCATTTCCACCCTGGGAGAGCACCCGGTAATCGCCTGCAATCTGCGTTGATCTCCTGAAGCCAGTGCTACAAAGCGGAAAGGCTGCTCGGTCCATGAGACAGGAGTCAACATCTCTGCCGAGCCCTGCACTGGCTCCCGTTTGGGTCAGGAACATTACCTTGATGCGGGTGCCACGAATCAGAGGTTTCGACAGGCAGAGTAGGCCGCCGGTAGACGAAAAGACCTCCAGCCTGCCCGTGCACGCAGTCGCCGCTCTGGAAGCGAAGCACGGCTGGCGTGCGTTCGGTGGTTCGGATGCGCGGGGCTCGACGAGCGAGCGATGGGGCCGGGCAAGTCATCGACTAAATCGCCAGTATCGCCCTTGTACCTGTCCGGCTCAGAGATTACGAAAGGGTATGCAGAGGTGAAGCTACCGCACGAACGGATCTGGCCTATTCGCGGACCAGTAATGCCAGGCGGGGGAAGCGGAACTGCCCGGCAGCATCGTCGATCACGTTGACCTGGCAGGTGTAGAAACCGGGTTTGAGCTGAGTGAGCGGTACGTCGAGTTGAAAAACAGCAGCCTTGCGATCGGGCGTATTTAGTTGATCGCTCTGGACCAGCGGCGTCTCATAAGCTTTGGTGTTGCCGCGAAAGAAAGCCACATTGGTCAACAGGTGGATGGCCTGGCCCTTGCGATCATCGGCTTGGGCGTTCGCAGGCGCCGTCGCACGAGCCGGGATCATACACCTCGTAATAGAAGTACAGGTGCTGTCCGGCAGAAAAAACGTGTGTGACGCTGGGAATGACCTCTGAACCGTCGCGCACCAGCGGATTTTCCGTCTTATGCTTGCCGGCTGGCTGCAACTGGTTCGCCAGCACAATCGAACTCATTTTTACCGGCGCCGATTTCAGGTCGGGAACGGTGATATCAGTTTCGAATGAGCCCAGGCGTCCGCTCTGGTTTTCTCGCACTACAAACTTCAGATGATAGGTGCCGGGCGGCAGGACGAAGCCGCTGTTGTATTGCACGTTCTTCCGCTGCACCAGTTGCGACGTGTTGAGCGCTACTTTGACCGTGTCTCGTATTTGTCCCACCGGGTGCTTGTCCGGATCGGTCACGATGCCCAGGACATCGAGAGTGGCGCGGTCCTGATCATTGTTGTGGGTGAAGGGAATCTGCGAGCCGGGCACGACCACCGACACCGGCACGTAAAATTTGCGGTCTGCGATGCGAAAGTAGGCCGCGGACAAATACACCGGCAGATCGGTGGTCGGGAGTTCGGACGCGAGTTCCTCATCAAGCTGGCGTTCGCGGTCATCGCGAGTGGAGTGCTGGAAATCCGCGGGAGCGTAGTAGCCGCGGCGGAAGTCGAGTTTGACGCCAGGCCGGTTGACTTTTACCGTGATGCGCCGGAAGCGGCCGTCCCGCGCTGCATTCGTGCTGTGGTAGCCGAGCAGATAGTAGACCGAGGTATCCTGCTGCACGCCGGTGAACACGCGGCCGAAATCGTTCGAGTCGAGGAATGCGCGGCCACCGGTGTCCCCGGCCAGAGTGACGAGCGTTTCCTGAGTGGTGGCGTTGGAGTCGAACGCGCTGGCGACGGATTTTCCAGAGTAGGGAGAAGTCCCGCGCATGCTGGCGTTCTGGGCCTCGCCGCCCGGCACCAGAGCCTGCAGGCCGCGAATGTCCATTGTGTAGATGGCCATGTTGGCTCGTACTGCGGCGTTGGTCGCGGAGCGCAGCTGTGACTGGTTTTCAATCCCTGTCCGATCCATTCCGCTCGAGAAGTAGA
Source organism: Terriglobia bacterium (assembly GCA_963812835.1). GTDB lineage: Bacteria > Acidobacteriota > Terriglobia > Terriglobales > Acidobacteriaceae > JAIQFF01. The sequence continues at coordinate 159,166 of CAWEWN010000001.1, read as the reverse complement.
TCAGAGATTTTTTCTCGTCGATGGAAACCAGTTTGTCCGCGATCGAGCGCAGGGCCTGCAGGCGGCGGTCGGTGTTGAAAATGTTGTACTCGGTGTCGTCGACCGTGAAGGCCCCACCGGTCTCGGATGTGCCCTCGGTGGTGCCGGTGCTGCCTTCTTCGAATCCCGAACCTTCACCGGCGCTGAAACTTTGCAGCGCTTTCTTCAGCAAGGCCCGATCGGAAGTGAAGTCCTGATTCACACTCAATGTGCTCCCCAGTGAGACCACCGAGACCAGGTCGGCCGGAACCATCTGCTTGTCCACATAGTTCTGGGCGGCGGTGGTGGCCTGGTCGATTTCATCGGGCTGCATGGAGCTGAGATCGAAGAACAGAATGATGAGCCGCCGGTCTTTTAACGGCCGGGTTGCGAGCGCAGATGAGGCGTCAGTCTTCGCCGGTTGGGCCGGGCGAAGCAATGCCGCTTCGGTCGCAGCGGTGGACAGCACTGCGTCGGTATTTTCCAGATCGAAAGACAAGACCTGCTGCGGCTTGTTGTCTTCGAGAACGGTGAAGTCTTCGCGCTTGAGATCGCGCACCGGATTGCCGTTCTTGTCGCGCACCGTCACATTCACCAGCACCAGTTCAGTTTTGGAGCGAAACGTGTATTCGGTGGACGATGGCTCCTGCGAACTCACGCCGGTGCATAGCATCACGATGACAAGACAGAACGCGAAACGATGGAGGAGCGGGCGTCCTCGCCCGTCCCGCGATGAACCCGTCGTTCGTAATGGTTCGCAGCGTCGCATCAGAACCTGAACCTCGCAGTCAGTTGCAGCGACCGCATCGGTCCCACCGAAATCACCCGTCCGTAGGTAGGTGAATTTATGACGGTATCGATCCCGACGTATTGGGGTGTATTGAAGACATTCGAAAACTGTGCCCGGAATTCCAGGAAGCGCGTTTCGCTGAGAGGAAAAATCTTGGTGAATGACATATCGAACAACCGGCTGCCCGGTCCTTCAATACTGTTGCGGCGCGCATCGCCGAACACCCCGGTTGGAGCGACGAACGCAGCCGTGTTAAACCACTCCGCGATGGACGGATCAGCCACAGTGACCGGCTGGCCGGGCACCACATCCGCGCGCTGCGTGCCGTTCACGCCCTGGCTCACGTTCAACGTGTTGCCGAGAATTCGGGGCGTGAAGGGCAATCCCGAAGCGATGGTCCAGTCGCCGCTCCAATTCCAGTCTCCCAGGACGGCGCGCAGCGGACTCTTGCCCGAGAGCCAGCGCCGCTCATGGCCGAAGGGAAGTTCCCACAAATAGTCAGCCGTGAAACTGTGGCGCTGATCGAAGCTGGACAAGCCGCGCTCGGCCGACAGGTCGAATGCATCCTGGGCGACGTTGGTCACGCCGGAAACGCCGCCGCGTCCGGAGCCCGCGCCCTGGGCCACAATCGGTTCGCCGTTTCCGATGGTCGAGGCGTTGTCCAGCGATTTCGAAAATGTGTAGCGGCCGCCAATCGAAAAGCCTGCCTGCAATCGCTTGCGGACGCGTACCGAAAGAGCGTTTGCAGTCGAATCCGCCACCGAGTCTTCAAAATAAAACGGCTGCACACCGGGGAAGAGCACTCCGGTCTCGGTGCGGTTGGGCGCTTCCAGAACGTCGAGGCGCGTGCCCTTCGTGCCGGTGTAGTCGAGGTTCATGATCAGCGTGGGACGAATCTGCTGCTGCACGTCGACATTCCAGATCTGCACGTAGCCCAGCCGATAGTTGGGGTCCACGCCGAAATTGTTGCTGATGGAGCCGGGAGGCACCGGCGGAAATCCATTTTGCAACGTGAGTATCGTGGTCGCCGATTGCGTGTTGGTCGCCGTGTTCGAAAACGGCGGCTGGAACGCCATGTTCTGCACGATGCTTTGATACGCGCTGGTGTTGTAGTTGATGCCGTATCCAGCGCGGACCACCGTGTTGCGCAGCGGCTTCCAGGCCAGGCCCAGACGAGGAGCGAAGTTGTTGCGGTCGGGACGCACCAGCGTCACCGGAAACTGGCCGTTGTACGGTCCGGTCTGGCCGACCTGCACCGGCACCGGCGGCTGCGGTGAATCCCTGCGGCAAATCCAGGTTCACGATGCGGTCGTTCTCTTCGGAAAATGGCGAGAAATATTCGTAGCGCACGCCCAGGTTCAAAGTCAGGTTGCCGCGCAGACGCCATTCATCCTGCACGAATAGGTCCCATGAATTGCCGCGAAAATGATAGTTGTTGTTGCCGAACTGCACCGAAGTCAGTTGGGGAAGTCCCAGCAGGAAATCGGAAAAATCGTATCCGCTGTTCAACCCGGTAAAGGTAAAAGTCCCGCGGGCGTTGCTGTCGGTCTCGGGGTTGACCTCGATCCGCCGAAAATCTCCGCCCCAGCGCCAGGTGTGCTTTCCGCGCCGGTAGATCATGTTGTCGGAAAAAGTCCAGGTCTGGTTGCGCAGCAATTGCGAGTTGATGTCGTTGAGGCTGCCGAAGTGGGTGAACGACAGGTTGGGCAGACCGAAGTCAAACGGGTTCGTCGAAACGCCCGTGATGCCGAGGTTTCCCGTGATGTCCTGGTTAAAGGCGTAAAGATTCTGCGTGCTGGTGCGGGAGCGGTTGAAGTCGAGGCGCGCGTTGTTGACCACCTTGCCGAAAGTCCGCACGTATCCGATGGGGATATCGAAGCTGCGGGTACGGGTAGTGCCTCCGACGCTGGGAAAGGGATTAGTCAGGTTCGCGCTGGCCGAGTGGTAGTGGAAACCGAAACTCAAATTATTGCGCGGCCCACGTTGTCCCCCGCGCTGGCCGCGGCCTCTGGCATTCGTGGCGCCGCCCAGCGTCTGATTCAGACGGATGTTCAAGTCGTCGCTGTCGTTGAGCGTCGAGGTCACAAAATGAAAATTCGGCGCGTCGGGAGCCGCTCCACTCACGTTGGGCAACGGGATGAACGTCAACAGACCCTGCGCGATCGGATTAATAGCAATTCCGGCATTTTGCAAAATTATTGCCCGGGATCGGTTGTCCGTCGTTGGGATTGATCAGTTGAACTCCGGACACTCCGGAGAAATCGCCGCTGCGTTCCGCGGCCGTGGGCACGAAGGAAAAAGCGTCATAGGGCGAACTGCCACGTGAGCCGTTGTAGTTCAAAAAGAAGAAAGTCTTGCTGCCGCCGTTGTAGATCTTGGGAATGTTCAGCGGCCCACCCAGCGAGACGCCGAAGCGCTGCCGGATATAGCTGGCCTTCTCCGAGGAACTGTCGGTGAGAGCGTAGGGCGCGGCATCGAGGGCAGCGTCGCCGACAGAATAGTAGACAGAACCATGCGGACGATTAACGTCATATCGGCCGCGGCCGCCGCCCAGGACCATGGGACCGCCGCGCCCGCCACCGCCGCCGAAGCCGCCAAAACCGCCACCAAAGCCGCCTCCGCCCGCAGGGCCGCCGCCAGCCCCACCTGCCGCCGGGACCACCGCCGCCACCCGGTCCTCCGCCTCCGCCGAAGGCTCCGCCCTGTTCCCGGCCTTCGCGCATCCTCTGGTCGAGTTCGTCCGTGCTCATGCCGAACATGCCGACGCCCGAAGTGCTGCCGGAAAACGACACCGATTCCGTGGCGATATCAGGCGCGATGCCAGGAACCGGCATTCCCGAAGGCACAATCTGGTCAACGCCGTTACCGTTGCCGGTGTCGGCGCCCAGCCCTTGCATCACCGCCAGACTTTGAAATCCTCGGCCGGCTCCAGCCGTTGACGGCCGCTGCTGGACACGTACCGCTTGTTGCGTCCGCGAAAGTAGTATCAATTCCACGTCGGCATGAGTGCTGGGGTCGGCCAGAGTAATTTCTCGCGTGCTCGGCAGCAAACGCCGGCATTTCGACGCGCAATTCGTACTTACCGCCGGCGACCTGAAGCGTGTAGGCGCCGTTCACGTCCGTAGACGTTGTGGTTTTTTCCTGCGTGGAAGCGTTGGTGGCGGTAACGGTGGCTCCGGGAATCGGAGTGTTCCCGGACTTCACGACACCAGTGATAGAAAAGCTTGGAGCAGCGGGCACGTCCTGCGCCAGCGAGAGGCCCGCGACCAGCAACAGCAACGCGATGCACCGGACGCACGTGTTGAAACCGACGGACTCTGGCACACCGCAAAACCCTTTAGCGCGGTTATTCATGTGCGTCGCTGCTGATGAGTTGCGGGAACCATTAATAATATTCAACACTGCTGTCCCTACCCAACAGGTAAAAACACAGTCAACAACCGTAAAGTTTCGTAAAGGTCAGTGACCACTATAGGAATTAGACGCCTAGGGGAGGCAAGCATGGACAGTATTGTCCCATGCATAAGTCTATTCAGGAATTGCAAGTCGGAGAAGTGGCTGGCAGGCCGGGTACCTCAGCGCTCAGTTTTTACTTCCAGATGGAATTCAGCTCCCAGATTGTCAGCGAGACGACTCTACCGCCAGTCCCACGGGCGTAAAGCTCGATACCGTCGCTACCCGGCGGTGGATATATGCGCTCGGAAAGAACGCGTTCGCCATCGTTGGCAAATACTTCCACACTCGAGCGGTCCACGAACACGTGCAGCTTGATGCTTGCGTTCTGTTCCAGCTTGGCAGAGTGACGTCCGGGGAAATCCTTGCTGAAGGAAACCTCACCCGAGCGGGTGCGATCAACGTAGACCTCGTGGTGAAGGGCGTCGAACCCTACCAGGGTCTCGGCGTCCTTGCTCTTGCGGATGCGAAAGCCAATATCTTCGGCTTGCCCGGGGCGAAGCTCGGCCTCGAACTCGTAAACTTCTGCCTTCAATCCGCTCTCGCGGATTTTCTGGTTCACTTCCTCCACGCTGGCATTCGCGACGCGGAGCTTCTCCCGCCGCAGGCTTTCCAGTTCACGGACCGGTCGCTGCACCAAACGCAATCCGTCGTTGTATCGCCGCAGCCTCAGCGTCCGCGGAATGGATTGCGCTCCCCGCCACAGCACTGTCGGCTCGGTATTCGCATACTGCCAGTTGCTGAACCAGCCGATCCAGGCACGCCCGTCGCTAGCCGGCTGCATCTTTCCAGGTGTTTGTGGCGTAGAAGTCTTTGCCCCAATCGGCCCAGAGCGCCGGGGTGTCGGGAACTTCACTGGTGAAGGTCGTGCCGTCGAACTTGCCGATCAGGTAGCGAACTCCGGTTCCGCCCGCCGGTGCTCCCGGATTGCGATTGATGATCAGCACCCACTTCTTTTCGCTGGTCCCCTCGACTGGCAATTCGATCAGGTCGGGACACTCCCACTGTCCCGCGACGTCTCCCGCCGGTCCGAAGGTTGAGCGCTTGGTAAATGTCTTGAGATCGGGCGAGTCAAGAACCACGAGCGTTCTTTCATCGGCCAGCACTGCAACCATCACCCACTTGTGTTGCGGCGCATACCAGAAAACATTCGGATCGCGGAAGTCTGGAGCATCAAGGTCGGCCACGGGATTGCCCGAGTAGTTCGTCCAGGTCCGGCCGCGGTCGTTGCTGAAAGCGATGTGTTGTTTCTGCCGGTCTTTGTAGGCCGCGGTGTAGATCGCGATCAGGCATGAATGATCTTGCGGATCGGGATTCCTGCACAGGCCGCTGGTGTTGTTCCAGTCGACCACCGCGCTTCCGGAGTACGCCATGTACTGGCCGGGCTCCTCGTGCAGCGCAACCGGAAGATTCTGCCAGTGCACCATGTCGGTGCTGACGGCATGCCCCCAGCTCATGTGTCCCCAGACGTTGCCTTCCGGGTTGTACTGGTAGAACAGGTGATACTCGCCTTTGTAAAAGACGGTACCGTTGGCATCGTTCATGAAATTCTTGGGAGGGGTGAAGTGGTACTGCGGCCGCCAGGGCTGATCGTACGATTCCTGTGCGATTGCACGCGGCGCGAGTATGAGCAGCGCGAGAAGTCCTGACCAAATTGGGAAAAGGATCTTTGTCATGGTCGCTTGTGACATGTTTCACCAACTACGGAAGCTGCAGATCAAGCGCGTAAATTTCCTGGCTGCCGACATCGCGCAGCAGCAGGGGGGAATCGTCAGGGGCCAGACCGCACCAGGTTCCCGCAAAGCCAATCGTTACACGGAGTCCTTTTAGACCGACGATTCTCTCCAGCTTGTGGTCGGTGATCCTCACGCGATACAAGGCGGGGTCGCTTCCGAAGGAGTGAAAGTAAACGTAGCTTCCGTCTCGCGACCAATTCGGGTAGGCAGCACTCATTTTGGCCAATTCAACCCACTTTTGAGTCTTGAAATCAAAGAGACTCAATTCTCGAGAGTCGCCTGTCATCGCCACGAGATAGCGACCGTCGGGCGACCAATGAGGTGAGGAGAATCCCGTTGATCCCGGGACGACCGATACTTTGTGAGTTCGCAAGTCCAAAATATTGATCGCTCCATTAGACCAGAAGACGATCGAGGTGCCATCTGGAGACCAGTTGGGGTCTTCCTCGTCGGTCGTTTGTTCTTCGGGAATCACTGGCTGTGGGGTGCCCCCGTTGGCTGAAATCAAATAATTGCGGCCTGGTTTACCGGGCACGAATCCAGTGAACACAATCTGTTTCTGGTCAGGCGACCAACGTGGCAATAAGACTTGCATGTGGGCAAACGTGAGTTGCAGTCGCTCGCTACCGTCCGCCTTGCTACGCCACAGATTGCCTTCCGGATAAGTAACGTAAGCCACCCATTGCCCATCCCTGGAGAAGTCCACACTGTCTGCTGAGATACCTGAAAGGTAGGGCTCAAACTGTTGGCTTTTCTGATTGAAACGTGCGAGTTCCCCGCGGGGCTGAGAGCCGATGGCAAAAATTCTCTTTCCATCCACGCTGGGAACGGCGCGGGAATAGCTCAATGGTCCTGTGGTCAACTGCGTCGCTTCCGATCTTGCTTTGCGGAACAAGCCGTCTTTCTCTGGGATGGCCCAGATCTGTGTCTTACCGTCGTGATCGGATTGAAAGATGAAATACTTCCCATCCGGTGTCCAATCGCCGCAACATTCCTGGGCTGGATTACTCCAGCCTGGCAGCAAGGGATGAAGATGACTTCCGTCGGCTTGGATTTCCCATAGCGAAGACGACCCAGTCGCTAGATCAAACAGTGATAAGCGCAAACGTGAACCGTCTGGCGACCAGCGGGGCCAAATCGCGAAGCCTGGGAGAGAGGCGAATTTTTTGGTTCTCTGTTCCACTAGCGGTGGTGACGTATAGGTCGTGGTCCTTGGCAAAAAGTATTCTCTGTCCGTCTGGAAACCAGGTTCCGTCATGGCCAACTAGTTCTCCCAGTCGGTGGGGCGTGCCGGCGGGAAGTGGCAGCAGCCAGAGTGGCGCCTCCCACTGCAATCCCTCATATGCAGGGACTAAGAGGGAAGACCGGTCCGGCGATATACCCGTGATTTGGTTCACCAGAAAAGGGGCAGGAATCGCCGATGTTTCGCCACCCACAGTGGAGACTTGCATCAACACGGGTGAAACAAACGGCGCTTCTACGTAGTACAGCCGTGAGCCGTCGGCGGTCAACGTACCGAAGACTCCGGGAAAAAATTTGGCTCTACCATCGTTCGTAAGCTGCACGATCCCCGAGACTTTGAGTGGCGGCAAGGGAAAGGCGAACCGGAGAGCCAGAATTGCGAGGACAACCACCGCGATAGCCGCAGGTACAGGCCCGAATCCACCACTTTTTTGAGGGTCCTGACTCGGCTGCCGATGTTCTCTGAGACGCAGAGGGAGTTCTTGAGGGTTCGACTTCGGATTCCTCGACGCCCCCCGGTTGGACTGCCCGCGCGGACGAACGCCCTGATTCCGTATCGCGCTTCAGGCGCTGCAAGTCAGCTCGCATCTCTGCTGCGACTTGATAGCGAAGATTGCGATCTTTTTCGAGGGCTTTATCGATGATGTCTTCCAGCTTCGGCGGAAGGTCAGGATTCAATCGCACAGCGGGGATCGGGTCGCGTTCTAGAATCGCGTTAAAAATCACGCCTGAACTTTCTCCGCGAAAGGGCATGGTCGCCGGTCGCCATTTCGTAGAGCACGGCCCCGAACGAAAACAGATCGGTGCGGGCGTCCAATTCCTTAGCTCGTACCTGTTCCGGAGACATGTAAGCCACCGTGCCCAGTGCTGTTCCGGGGCTGGTCAAGTTTTCCTCGGCTGCGACAGTCGCTGCGCTCATGATTCCAGCGTCCGTTGCGGCGCTCACCGGCGCTACTTTAGCCAGACCGAAATCAAGAATCTTGGCGTTGCCCGCGTTGCGTTACGAAGATATTTCCCGGCTTGATGTCGCGATGGACAATGCCCTTAGCGTGGGCTGCCTCTAGCGCATCCGCAATGTCGATGCCGAGGGCCAGCAAGGTGGCGGTCTCCAGTGGTTTTCCGGCGATGCGGTTGTTGAGGGTCAGTCCTTCCAGGTATTCCATCACGATGAACGACTGGCCTTCGTTCTTCGCGATTTCGTAGATGGTGCAGATGTTGGGATGGTTCAGCGCCGACGCCGCCCGCGCCTCTCTGCGGAAGCGTTCCAGGGCTTGCGGGTCTTTGGCCACCGCATCAGGCAGGAACTTCAGAGCGACCATGCGGCCGAGCTCGAGGTCTTCAGCTTTATAGACCACACCCATCCCGCCGCCACCGAGCTTCTCGATGACGCGGTAGTGCGAGATGGTCTGCCCGAGCACTGGCGCGAATCTTACGGGCTGAATTGTGACAAGTCAATGAAAGTAGACGAGTTGACTGCGCCGCGATGCAGCGCGCGCACGGTTTTTCGAACCGCTATCCCGACTGCCTCAGTGAGTGAACGAGAAATTCAGGCCGGTGGTCAGCAGAATATCGTTCTGCTTGGCTCCCGCGGGCGGATTGGTTACGTAGATATCCCCGAACGCGTTCTGCCATCCCAGCCATTTGCTGATCTTGGTCACGGTGCCGAAATTGAATGTCGCCCGGTATTCGCCGGTGTCATTGAAATTGGGGAAGAAGTATAGCTTTTGGGTCAACAACGTATTCGCCCCCAGCTTGTGACTAAGTTCCTCGCCCACCGATGCGGCGGCGAAGCTGCGGCTGGGAAGCAACGAATATTTTTCACGGGTGTAGTTGACGCCACCCAGCAGGTCCAGCGTGGTGCGGGTATTCTGGATCACGTGGATACCCAGGCCGCCGCCAAAGACGGAGCGAAGATCCAGGGTCTGGAGAGCATCGGTCTGGAAATCGGCGCCCACGTAGGCGAAAAGCCGGGGAGTGAAATCATGGTCGTAGCGAATTCCGCCCTGCACCGCGTTGGCAGTCGTCGCGGGCGTCGCGCCCGGCGCGTCGTTGGTCGCGTACACGCTGTTGGTGTACAGGCCCAGGTGGTCGTGCAGGGTCTTGCGGTCGGCAGTGAAAGCGATATCCAGACTCTTGGTCTGGCTGTTGCCGCGGGTGAGTCCGAATCCGACATTCGCGCCGCCCTTCCATCCTTCAAGCAGCCCGGGATGCAGCGATTTTTCATACGCAGCCTGCTCCGCTTCGCCGAACAGCTTGGTGACCGATTGCTTTGGGCTCGGTGACCGTCCCCGCATTGGTTGTGACCACCGCCAGTTGCCATCCGAAGTGGTTACGGTCCCCACGACTGTCTTCCCGTCGCTCAAGCGTCACAGACAGAGTCTGCGTGGAAGTGATCTCCTGGATTGCCGGCCACTCCACCGTGACCTCGCCGGCGAATTCAGTCTTGATGAGCAACGTCTTGTCGTCAGACTTCTCAATGGTTCCGGTCAGACGATCGCCGTTCTTCAATACAATCTGGTCGGCGAACAAGAACGCAGGACACAAGAAAACGAAGATGAGCGCGAGCACTTTTATTTTCGACACGTGTTTCCTCCAAAAAATGGACTGCAGAAATCGTGGATTAGTTCATGGCGATTGAAAGGCCGCTAACCGCTGAAGAAGAAGACGAGAATCAACAGTAGGAGTTACCGACTGCGTGAATCGATCATTCTTGCTTGCGTCTGCTTACTTACAGTCCCGCGCGTGGGTTGCGAAGAAGGGAAGAATTATATGAGACGTGAGCGGCAAGAGCAAAACCGAAGAAAGAGTTAGGGGAAAATACCCAGACAAGTCATCAGGCATCCCCCATAACGAAGAGGTAATCGAAAATCAGCTGGGCCGGTTGGAAAGATCGGCCGGCGCGGTGCTCTTGACTTCGGCAGCGGCGGTGGTCGCGGGCTCCGACGAGCCTTCCTTCATGCTGTCTTTCAGCGCGCGAATGCCTTCGCCAATACCTTTGCCCAATTCCGGCAGCTTCTTGGGGCCGAACACCAAGAGTGCGATAAAGAAGATCACCAGCAGATGCATCGGTTGAAACAGGCCTTCAAACATAAGAACCCTCCGCCGCCTGTAGCTGGCAGCAAGCCCAACAGTATCGAAAGCGGCAACCCACGTCAACTTTCCCGCAGGTCAGGTCGAAGGCGGGCCTAAGGCCAGTTACCTCCGTGATCTATCCGGGGGCACACCGGGGTTCTATGTTGCCAACTGCCAGCGGTAGATGATTTTTCCCCGGCGGAGGAGTTGGAGTGCGCCGTCAGACCCTTGTTTTTCTGCTGTTTATCACTCTCTTCGCGGGGTTTGCCTCGGCCCAGCAGAACGATCCCGGTGCGGTGAGCTGCACCCAATTCATGGCTTGGACCGCAGGTGGCATGTCGAGCCAGCGGCTGATCCGCCTGGCCCAACAGCGAGGAATTTGCTTTCTCTCTGGATGCGCCTACGTCTGCAGCTCTTGTTGACGAGCAGGAGCCGAGCCGGCCGTGCTCCAGAATTTACGCCAGAGTCTGCAAAGCCAAGCTTGGGATCAATCCATTCTGACCCAGACGAAGTAGACGAGGCGGGTTGTCCCGCACCGCTCGGCCCGGGCCGGCAGAGCTGATTCATCAGAAAAAGTATCAGGAAGCTCAGTCTGTATTGCAGAAGTTGATCGCGGCCGATCCCGGCAACGCTGCCCTGTACTTTGCCCTGGGTTACGTTCACCAGCAGCAGGAAGACTGGGACGAAGCCTTTGAGGCCTATCAGAACTCACAACAGTTGATGCCTGGCCTTTCCGATGTTCACAGCCGGCTGGCCTACCTGTTCTACCGCGACGACGATCCCGACGACGCCATAGCCGAAGCCCGCACCGCTCTCAGCATCGATCCCCGGAACGCCGAAGCCTATCGCTTTCTGGGACTCGGTCTATACGGCAACACCCAGTATGCGGCGGCGATCCACGCTTTCAACGAGTCCCTTGCCCGCGACCCCAATAGCGCCGACGTGTACTACGACCTGGGAATCACGCTCCGCGACAAAGGCGACATTGACGCAGCCGCAGCCGCGTACCGCAAGGCGATTGCGCTGAACCCGCAGCTGTGGGAGGCGCACAACAACCTGGGACTGCTCCTGCACGACATGAAGAGCTTCGACGGAGCCATCGCGGAATATCTCGAGGCCAAGCGGCTGGCGCCGGACGAGTCCGTGGTGCGCAACAATCTGGGCAACACGTATTGCGACAAGGGCGACTACGCCGCTGCCATCACCGAACTCCGCGAACTCTTCCGCATGGATTCGGGTTGGCAGAACGGACACAGCTGTCTGGCGCGCGCGCTGATGTCGAGGCGCGACTACGAATCGGCGATTGTCGAACTACGGGCCGCTATTTTGCAGAATCCCTCGAGCCCCGACGAGCACCGCTACCTGGGACAGACCCTGCATGCTGGTCCACCGGCCAGCGGAGGCGGTCCGCGAATTACGCCTGGCAGTCCAGTTGGATCCGGATTCTCCGCTGGCCCATCACTATCTCGCCACCGCCCTCTTCAGCAGCGAGGATTTCAAGGCGGCAGAAATTGAATTTCGCCAGGCGGTGCGCCTGCAACCCACGGCCAGCAACCACTACTACCTGGCGGCTTGTCTGATGAGCATGCGGCGCTATGACGCGGCCCTCGCCGAACTGGATACGGCGGCTCGCCTCGAACCCGCACAAGACCTCTATCGCACCCGCAAACGAGAACTGCTAAGGCTCATGCAGGCCTCGAAGTGCTGCGCTAAGTCGAAGTGCCAGAACGGGAACGAAAACGATCAAATCCCGATCTGTATGGCTTCCTCGGCTGGTTTTGGTTCCATAGTGGTAAGCACGAAAGGGCAATAGTCCACATGCACTGTCGTGTGTCGGCGAACCGGCCCGGCAGACCTAGAATGTCTTTGGATTCAGGGCGAAATCAGGGAGCAATCGGATGAACACCGCAACACCGTCACAGCCTGTCGAAACTACTTCGATTCCGTCGGCCATTCTTCCCAGCGAGACCGCTTTTCGGCGCGCTACTACTTCGATGGAGAACCTGCCCTCTGAGCTCGGCCCGCGGCGTATCGGATACGGTCTGCCCTGCGTGAAGTGCAAGACCTATTACGCTGCTGACCTGTCCATGTGCCCGGTGTGCAAAAGCGAAGAACGGGTTTCGCCGGTCGTGGATGCGGCCACCGTTTCCATGCCCGATCGTTCCGGAAACCGCGCTGCCGGCGCCTGACGATGCTGCCCTGGAAGAAGAGCGCGAGCGTTTCCTGCGCGAGTTCAAGTCCCAGTCGTATGCCTCGCAAATTGATCCAACGCAGATTGAGTCCGAAAAAAGTCTGGGTTGCAGCATAGAAGTAAATCATCGCGACGGCTTCGAACCGGCTGAAGTATGTCAGGAGTGCTACATGCGGCTGCAGCAGCGGGTTGACCAGCTGGAAGCGGCGCTTGCACATGGACTTGATAGAAGCCACAAGGGTAGTCTACGAGGCGGTTTGGTCGGACCCTTCCGATCCCAGCAAGACCTATCACAACGCGGCCGTCGCCATGCTCACCGAAATGCGCAAACGTGCCGGCATCGCAGTCGTGCTGGGCCCGTTTCAACCTCTGCCCCACTGAGATCTGAGAACCAGAAACTGAAAACTGATTTGTCCCTATCTGCTGTCAGCAAACCGTAGCCGCCCAAACTCAGCCGGCACATGAAAATTTGGCTGAGGCGTGCCGGTTGGCCGCCAAGCCAGATAGGCTCGCGGCTCCTCCTTACCCTCCACCCGATAAAAGTTGGCCCGCCAAACCGCCTTCGGATCAAAACTCGTCGTCAGGGCGCTTCATCGGAATCGCCAGCTCCGCCGTCCAACGATGCGCTTTCTCGTCGAGAAAAACCGATCGTTTCATGCCGCTCTTAAGATCGGCCAGTCCCCCGGGAAAAATATCCAGGTCGATCCACATCCCGTTGGGAGCCACCTCAAACTCCCGGTAGTAGCGCTCCCGCGAGGGATCCGGCTGCAGAAAGGCTTCCGCCACGTCGCGGTCCCAGAGGTGGTCCCGGCGTCCGTTAGCGTCCGAGTCCTCGAACACAAACAGCTCCCGGTAGCGGCATGCAAATCTCAAAAAAAGAGTTTGTGAGGACCACAACACGCGGACTTCCGTTTCTCGCTCCTGGTCAGGATTTTTCCCCTGCCAGTCGGAACAGAAGACGACGGGTTGAGCCTTTTGCCACTCCGGCGCTGGGTGCCGCGCGTCGAGAGTGATCTCACGCTGGACATGGGAAGCCACAATCTCGGAAGCCGGTGGCACAGTGCGACGAAGGCGTAGTCTGGCTCATCATAGAGAGTGACGAAAGCAAGATAACAGAGCTGAAAAAGCAGTATATGTTTCATCGTGCGCGAAGACACAACCAGCGAAAACAGTTTGACCGCAAGATCCGGATAGTCCACGCGGAGACCCGGGACTAAGCTTTGGGCATTATGACAGCCAATGCGATACTCAACCTGACCGGAACCGGCGATATGGCGCAGCGCAACGATAGTCCTCGCGTAGACAATCGAGAAGCCGAAAACCAGTGGCGGGCAGTGCTGGCCCGCGACGCCAACCAGGACGGCAGTTTTGTCTTTGCCGTCTCTTCAACCGGAATCTATTGCCGCCCATCGTGTCCGTCGCGGCGCCCGCGCAAGGAAAACGTTACATTCTTCCGCAAGGCCGACGAAGCTGAGAAAGCCGGCTACCGTGCCTGCCTGCGTTGCCGTCCGAAAGCGATTGGCGGCAACAAGCAATCGGAGATGGTGAAAGCCGTATGCCGCTACATCGAGCGGCATCTGGATGAACCGGTCACGCTGAGTCGCCTGGGAGCGGAATTCCGCCAGAGTCCGTTCCATCTGCAGCGCTCATTCAAGGCCGTGCTCGGCATTTCGCCGCGCGCCTACGCCGACTCCTGCCGCATGAACCAGCTTAAACGCAATCTGCAGGCCGGCCATTCCGTCACGCGGGCGATGTATGACGCGGGCTACAGCTCCAGCAGCCGATTGTACGAGCGCACCGCCTCGCAGCTGGGCATGACCCCGGACAAGTATCGTCGCGGAGCGATCGCAGCGCCTATCCGCTATACCTGCACCGATTCGCCGCTGGGGCGCATGCTGATTGCCGCCACGGAAAAAGGTATCTGCACCATCCAGTTCGCGGATTCGGACGACGAACTCGAGCACGGCCTGCGGCATGAGTTTCCCTTCGCGGTCCGCCGCCGCGATGACGCTGCCCTGCAGACCTGGAAAGAAAATCTGCTTCGCCAGATGCATGGCCACAAGCTGCGCTCTTCGCTCCCGCTCGACATTCAGGCGACAGCTTTCCAGCGCAGGGTGTGGGCACAGCTGCAGGCCATTCCCTTCGGCGCCACCCGCTCCTATGCCCAGGTCGCGAAAGCCATCGGTCAGCCAACCGCGACTCGTGCCGTGGCCCGCGCCTGCGCCACGAACCCGGTTGCAGTCGCGATCCCCTGTCACCGCGTGGTAAGGAAGGGCGGAGAGATGGGCGGCTATCGCTGGGGAGTGGAACGCAAGGAAGCACTGCTGGAACTCGAACGTAAACAGGCAGCTGCGCAGTGAAGGTTGCGGGGCGAGTGGTGAGAGGGTGGAGCAGGCCTTCAGGCCTGCATACCCTTGCTCTCGTGCTATGGGCTTCAGCCCCTGAGGTACCTCAGCGGCTGAAGCCGCTCTATCAAACCTGGTGAATGCAGCGCTAAAGCGCTGCTCCACCCAAATTAAACTTACTCTTCCATTTGCAAGTAAACTTTCCGCGCCGAGGACAAAGTATCCAAAACCGCAGCCTTCTCCGCCTCCGTATTCCAGTCCGTATTCGACTTCGCCGAGTCAATCATGCGATCAATCCACGAAACAAAGTAAGCAGCATCTTCGGCAGGTTTTGGATTCGAGCCCGCAACCTTCACATAGATCGGACTGGTAGTCGCGTAAGGATACATATCCAGAATCGGATGCTCCGCCTTCTCGCTCCAGGCCCGCAGCAAGCACCATCCGCTGCGTGAAATCGGAATTGTATCTTCCACGTCAGCCGTCTCGCGGTCGCCATCGAGCTTCAGGTCCCGCACCACCGCGCCATTGCAGATGACTTGCAGATGGTCGATAGGCACGAACGAGCGCATCCATGCCGTGAATTTCACCTTGTTCTCGCCGGCGGGCAAGGACAGTTCGTCGCCCAGTTGCTTGCCCCCTAGCGAGAATCCGAGCAAAGGTCCGTTGGTCGCAAAAGTGCGGCCCTGCTTCAGCGAATCCAGCCAGGTCCCGATGTTGAGCGGGCCGGCCGGAACTTTGACGTAGACCCGATTCAATCCCACCGGTCCGCGCAGCGATGCAAAGTTGGCCATAGCATCGGTGCCGCCCGCAGTCGGCAAGTGGAAACCGCAATTCAGCAGCCGGTACCAAACAGCGGCAGTCGATTTATGCTCCGCGAATCCGGTCACCTCGATGTAATCCACCTTACCCAGGGCAAGGTCTACCGGCAGTTCGTGGTTTATCGACGAGTCTTTCGCGGGATCGGGAATGCGAATCGTAAGGATGGACATATCCCACCAGCGCGTGCTGCGCATGCGCCATGTCGGCCACCATTGCATTTGCTGGAAATAAGCTGGCCGCGGCAGTACCCGTGTATGCCGCATATCCCGGCAGAAGAAAATTCTGGGTGAGGTTGAGCAGACCCATGTGTCCCCAATAACTGGTGTGAAACTCCTGGCCATGCAGCAGTAGATTGGTGGCCGTCGAAGCCGGGTCGGGCCTGGTGCTGAAATATGCGATGTCCGGAATTCGCTGTTCTTTGTTGACCACCAGGTCTTCGACAACCTGCAGGTTCTCAGCCGCCGCCTGCGTTACCAGGTGCTTGGGTGTGTTGCGATATGCGCCTCCATAATTCATGTGCACGTGAACATCCCCGCTGACCCACTGCGAGCCTGCCTCCTTGGGAAGGTCGAGTGGCTGAAGATGGACCGTGAGATTCGATTTTTGCCCGGCGGTTATGGTGACGGTCTGCCGCTCGAAACGGTATTCGAAGCCCTTCATCACTTCGACGTCCACGCGTCCTGCAGGAAGCAGTCAGTTCGGCATTGCCCGCAGTGTGAAAGTAGTGCACCTCAAAAGGACGCTCGGACCGCACGAAGTTGTCATCGGCATTCATCCACGCGTCATCGGGAGCATAGGCCCGCTTGTCTTCGCCCACCACGAAGACACGCGCCGCTGTCGGGTGACCCGCCTCGTCCAGTACGGCAATGCCGAGTTGGCCCATCGGCTTCAGGTAGTGCTTCTCTTTTGCAACGAGCTCAGTCTGGGCGCCGCCGGGAACGGTCTGCGTCCACAAAGAAGTATTTCCGCTTCGATTCGAAATGAACGCGATCTGCTTTCCATCCGGCGACCAGCGGGGCGCTACGTTGTCGAAATCGCCGTAAGAAAGTGGGAACGCATCGCCGCCCTCGGAGGGCAGCACCCATAGCTGGTGCCACTGCTGTCCGAGATAGGAAGCGTAGACGATGCGCTTGCCGTCTGGTGAAAAATCCGGCCGCGCTTTCCAGGCAGTTTCTTCGTAATGAATCTCACGCGCCTCGGCGCCCGGCTCGGCCTTCATGCGCCAGAAGCCGCCAGTGCCGTAGATGTGCCCGCGGTTCGAAACGAAAAGAATTTCTTGTCCCGTCCGGCGACCAGGCCGGACTGATTTCATGATCGTACTGGCTGTAGTAGTAACGAGGGAGAGTGCTGCGGTTCTCGCCGGTCAGGCGTTGGACGTCTTTCAATTCTCCATCGCTGAATTGCCCGACGAAGATGTGAAAGCGTCCATTGAACGAAGTGGAAACGAAGGCGATCCGCTTACCGTCGGGTGAGAAACGCGGCTCCAGGTTGACCGCTCCACCGCTCGTGAGTTGCTGGGTGCGTTTCGTTTCCACATTCAGGGCCCAGAGTTCCACTGCATCGCTCCTGTAGGACGCGTATACCACCCAGCGTCCGTCGGGCGAGCAATCCGGTTGGTAGTCGTAGCCAGACCCGGCGGTCAGTTGCTCCGCGACGGCGGAGTCAAGCTTCTGCTGCCACAACGATCCCGCCATGGAGAACACCACGCTGCGCGAGTCTGAAGTCCACGCCACCGCGCTGGGGCCAGTGGTGAGTTGCGGCAGATACATTTCGCGAAAGTAGTAAGGATGCGGCTCGTTAATCTGCTTCAGCACGGGTTCGCGCTGGGCCCGGAGTGGCAGGGAAGCCAAGGTCAGGCAAGCGACGGCGAGAATGAACAGCAGCCTAATTCGTTTTCGTTGCAGCAAGGATTCCTCCGAGTCGTCTTACTTGTGTTTTACCGAGGATGCTTACCGAGCGCGTCTTACTGAAGAACGATTGGCAAAACAATACGTGAAGCCCGACGGCGGTCGGTGTAGATCGAAATATTCGCCTTGTTTATTTTCGCGGATGAAGCTTCGAGTTCTCCCGATTGTAGATTGCGCGAGAAATTCGGAAAGAAGCTCGCCGAAACCTGTACCCGGATGCGATGGTCCTTCCGAAAGACATTACTTGTGATCAGGTTGTCGAGATGCAACTCGTAGACCTTATTCGGCGTGAGCAACTGCCGTCCCTTTTTGAGGTTGCGATAACTGGCACGCTGCACGTCGAGCCCAGGGCCCATTACATTGAAGGCGGTGCCGTCGGGCGCCACATCGAGCAAGCGCGCCCACAAATCAGTATCACGACAGTCGCATGCAAAATAGATCTGCGCTCGGATCGGCCCGGTCACCTCTGTGTCTTGCTCCATCGGGGCGGAATCGAAAGTCAAAACATCCTGCCGCGTGGCCAACTCGCGGTAATCGTGTGCACCCGAAGCGCTGTAAGGATTGACCACCGGCTTGGCAGGATCGGAGACGAAAGATGTGAAGGATTTCTTTTCCCTGGGTGCGTTCGCGGAAAGGCCTCCGTGGAACTCACCAGGCTTAGGGCTGACCAGATAGTAAGAAGCCGGCGTCGAGGCAGGCGGCCACGCATCGGCTTCGCGCCACTGATTGTTCCCCATCACAAAGTAGCGGACGGGTTTTTCGTTCTCGTACTCCATTGGCCACTCCTCGCAAATAGTGGTCCATCCAGCGCAGGACAATTTCGTCGTAGTCAACCGCCGCCGCAGGCCCGAACTCGCGCTCCCCAGATTTTGTTTTTGCCGTCGAGCGACGCCATGCACCCACGGGACCAATCAGCACGTGAGTTTGAGGATCGGTGGCGCCGGCCCGCGCCCGCAGCAGTCCAGCGAAGTTCGTGGTCGCGCCCTCGGGACCGTAATTGTCGTCATACCATCCCGAAAAATTGAGCACGGCAGCATGGACCCGGCCATACTTGTTGCGCAAATCGCACCAGTCCCACCAGGGATCGTCGTACGGATGCGACAGCCAATCGTAATAGTAAGGAGCGATGCCGCGCAGTTCCTGAAGTTGATCAAGAGGCAGCGTGTTCAACATCTTCGGTCCAGCTTCGCGCCATGCCGCAACCGCCTCGTCGGCTGTCTTCGGTCCCGGCATATTTCTCTTGCTTCGAATGTCAGGCGCGATGTTGTCCCAGATCCATTCCATCCACGACATGTCCCACAAGCCGCCGGCATAAAAGAAATTCTGTGCGGACGAAAAAGTCATGGCCGGAACCATGGCCTTCAGGTGCGGCGGGTCCTCGACCGCGGCTAACCACTGCACCGCGCCCGGATAGGAAAGTCCAAAGGTTCCAATCGCGCCGTTCGACCAGGCTGACGCGCTGCCCACTCGATGGTGTCGTAGCCGTCGCGGCCTTCGTTCTCATAAGGACGGAACTCGCCGCCGGAGGCGTACCGCCCGCGAACATCCTGCACTACGACTGCATATCCGTGCTCGACCGCATGACGGAACGTGCTGTACTCCTCCAGTGTTGGTTCTTTGCCGTACGGAGTGCGATACACCAGCACTGGGAATCCGCCGGCGCCGCGTGGACGCAGCACGTCGGCGCGTAAAGTTACGCCATCGCGCATGGGTACCGCGACGTCTTTCTCCATCACGTAGTTTCTAGGCGAAGAAGGGGCTTGCTGGGCCGGGGCGAAAAGACTAACTCCCCAAAGTCAGCGCGAGGAAGAAAGTGAATTTCATGGGACGGCGTAGCCTAGCAGTTTCGCCGCGTTCAACACAAGAATCACGGGACGAGTACTTCGCCCGTGCGTCGATTGCGTACCAATAGCCAGTTCAGAAATGCCACTAGCGCGGTAGCGAGCAGGATCAACGATCCGCTCAGGTTCACACCGGTGATCAAGATCGCGCAAATTCCAGCGCCTAACGCCGCGAACAAAGTCCCTGCAGGAAGGCGGAACATTGCGGCCCCCGGCTGTTTGCGGCGAAATACTGGCAAGGCCGCACAAACCAGTCCGTAGTAGAGAAGGCGCGCCACGGCTGACAACGTCGCGTTCCAGGTGAAACTGCCGAGCAAGGCCAGCAGCCAACTCAACAGGGAGAAGGCAAGAATCGAAATATAAGGAGTACGAAAACGGGGGTGGATCGCCGCGAAGATCGAAGGGAAGTCACCGTTCTCCGCCAGCGCGAAAGTGATTCGCGGCACGCCCAAAATATTGGCGCTGAGATATCCGTACACAGACACCAGCGCGCCAATAGATACGAAAGCAGCGCCACCGTTGCCAAAAACGATTCGCGCCACATCCGCCAGGGGACGCTCGCTGTGCGCCGGATCCGGCAGAATTCCGACTACTACCCATTGAATTGCCGAGTACAGCAAGGTGCAGGTGATGAGCGCGGTGAACAAAGCGAAAGCCGCGTCCCGTCGGGGATTCTTTGCCTCGCTCAAAGGAGTGAGCGCAGTTTCGAAGCCGCCATAGGCAAAGACCAAAAGCAGGCAGGCCTTCAGCCAGGCGCCGGCTCCCGCGTCGCCGGGCAAAACGGGCGCTGCTTTGTGGCCCGCAAGCAGATAGAACGAACCCGCAATCGCCACCAGAAACAGCGGCACCAATTTCGCCACCGTGAAAACATTGCTGACCTGCGTACTGGCGCGCACCCCGCGATAGTTGATCAGCGTCAAGACGCCATAGAGAAATGTCAGAATCAAAAAACGCGGAAGTGGCTCCTTGGCGTGCGGCCAGAACTCGCCACAATAAATGACGAACAGATTGGCGGTCGCCGCGGGAGCGGCCAGCCGCACCAGCCAAAGCATCCAGCCCATCTCGATTCCGACCAGACGCCCGAATGCGGCGCGTGCGTAGAGATAAGGACCGCCGGCCTGCGGTGAATTGCGAAGCCACCTCGGCAAAGCAGGCCATGATGATGCCCGCCGCCGCCCCGGCCAATAAGACCGCCCATGGACTGGCCCGTCCAATCAGCCGGGCGACGTCGGCAGGCAATCCAAAAATGCCACTGCCGATGATCGAGTTGATGACCAGCGCCGCCAGGCTCCATCGTCCAATGGCCCGCACCAGCCCGGATTGTTCGCTGCCAGGCAAGACGTGGTTTTACCACAGGAGTACAGCTGTCAGCTATCAGCTCTCAGCTTTCAGTAAGTGAAAATGTGGGCGCGAGCGCCCCGCTCGTGCGGCAGCGCCAAGAGAGCACAGGAGGTACTTTTGGGAGACCTGTTTTCAGGGATGAAGCCGAGAGGGAATGGATTTGAAGTCCGAGGGCTGATGCCCGACGTCCGAGCTACGCCGCGTCGTTCTCAATCTTAATCCGCAGCGATTTCAGAAACTTGAGATCCTGATCGCTGATCTTTAATTCGGGATTCGTAGTCAGCGTCGTCACCAGGGAGGTCTTGTCATCGGACTTCTCGCCCGGCTTACTCACGCCGATGGTCGCTTCCAGCACCAGAAAAATGTCGTAGCCGCTGTCTTTGATTTTGGAAACCACTTCGGCAATCTGCTCGCTGTCCGCCAGCGATTCGTTGATTGCCTCGCCCAGTTCCTTCATCAACTGCTTCAGCTGCTGGTCCACGCGGCCCCCTGTAAACAGCGGTAATCAGTTACTCAGATGCCGGATTGCGGTGTCTCCGATTCCTGACGCCACCGTCGTCTCAAAGTCATTGTAACCCCGAACACTGTTAAAATCGACGCTGATGGTGAACGTTTCCACAGTCCGTAAACTGAGCATCGCGGCCCGCATCGCGGCACAGCACGCCGGACGCACCCGGACCGTGGGCGCGATCATGAAAGGCGTTCAAACCACGGCGCTTCACTTCGGACGAGTTCTGCGCCAGCTTTGGCTGGAGGTCACGGGCTTTGTTTTCCTGGCTTTAGCATTCATCGGCGCCGGAGCCTTTTTTCGTGAGTATGCCCTCTATCGCGCCGGCCAAACGACCCTGGTTCGTGTCGCAGTCGCAATTATTTTCACACTGACTTTCACCTGGTTCGGCGCCAGCTCATTCTGGAGAGTATGGAAAAAAGGCTGAGAGCAATGCGCGGCGCGAAGCCGCGCAGCGGCGCGAAGGTTTGTAGCCCAGGGCGCAAGCCCTGGGTAAAGCGTCGGAAGCCACTAAGCCCCAGAGGGGCGCAAGAGACGTCCTCGGGACTGAATCGAATTCGCTGGATCGGGGAAATCGCTATTTCCGACGAAAAAAAAGCCGCACCAGCCGATCCCGAAACTTCTTCCCACATCCCAATCCGCCCGCTGTACACGCCCGAAGACCTGAACGCCAGAGATCAGGAGCGCGAAGTCGGATATCCCGGCGACTATCCCTTTACTCGCGGCGTGCAGGCCACGATGTATCGCGGCCGGCTCTGGACCATGCGCCAGTACGCCGGCATGGGCGACGCCGAGGAGTCGAACAAACGCTACAAATACCTGCTGGCGAACGGCACTACGGGACTTTCTGTCGCCTTCGATCTGCCCACCCAAATCGGCCTGGATTCCGATCACCCGCTGGCCGTCGGCGAAGTCGGCAAAGTCGGCGTGGCCATCGATTCGATCGAAGACATGCAGCGCCTTTTCGATGGCATCGACCTTACAAAGATTTCCACTTCGATGACCATCAACGCGACGGCATCGATCCTGCTCGCGCTCTATGTTGCCGTCGCTCGCCGCCAGGGTGTCGACATTCGCCAACTCTCCGGCACGGTGCAAAACGATGTGCTCAAGGAATATATATCTCGCGGCACGTACATTTACCCGCCGGCGCAGGCCATGCGCATCATCACGGACTTGTTTGCCTGGACGAATCAGAACGTTCCCGAGTGGAACACGATTTCCATCTCCGGCTACCACATGCGCGAAGCCGGATCGACAGCGGTCCAGGAAGTTGCATTCACGCTGGCCAACGGCATCGCTTACGTGCAGGGCGCCATCGACGCCGGTCTCGATGTCGACAAATTTGCTCCGCGACTCTCCTTCTTCTTTAACGCGCACAACAACTTCCTGGAAGAAGTCGCCAAATACCGCGCCGCCCGCCGCATGTGGGCCCGCATCATGCGAGAGAAATTCCGGGCGAAGAACCCCCGCTCGTGGATGCTCCGCTTCCATACTCAGACGGCGGGATCGACTTTGACCGCGCAGCAACCCGAAAACAATATCGTTCGCACCGCATTGCAGGCGCTGGCAGCGGTCTTGGGAGGAACTCAGTCGCTGCACACGAATTCCTACGATGAGGCTCTCGCCTTGCCCACCGAGCAAGCCGCGCGCATTGCGCTGCGCACCCAGCAAATCGTGGCCTACGAATCCGGTGTCCCACAAACCGTCGACCCGCTGGCCGGTTCCTACTACATCGAGGCCCTGACCAACGAGATCGAATCCCGCGCCAACGAATATCTAGGCAAGATTGAGGCGCTGGGCGGCATGATCAAAGCTCTCGAGCGCGGCTACGTGCAGCAGGAAATCCAGAACGCGGCTTACGAATACCAGCAGCAGATTGATCGCGAGGAAGCGGTGGTCGTCGGCGTAAACCGCTTCACCGTGGACGAAGAAAAACCCATTCCCACCCAACGCATCGACGAATCACTGGAACGCAAACAGGTGGAACGCTTGCGCGCCCTGCGCGCCCGCCGCGATAAAGGCCCATGGCAAGATGCTCTCCAGCAAATCGAAGCCGCCGCCCGCTCCGGAGAAAATCTCATGCCGCGAATTCTGGCCGCAGTCGAAGCCAACGCAACTGTAGGCGAGATTTCAGACACGATGAGAAAAATGTTTGGAGAGTACAAAGAAGCAGTGGTTATCTGAGGGCAATTTTTGCTGCGTTTGTGTTCACTGGTCACGCCTCCTAAAGCTCACCGCGAGGACTTACAGAACGGCGCCACCGCGGAAGCCGCGAAGCGGCGTCAGAATGTAGCCCACGGCGTAAGCCGTGGGTCGGCATGATTGATGCTCACAGCCCCGAAGGGGCGATAGAAGCGAGATGCTTTTTGTTTTGGTCGAGTAGATAAGATCTACTAGTTCGCCGCTGAGGCTCTCCGTCTTGTCGTGCCGGAGACCCACGGCTTACGCCGTGGGCTACACTCTGGATCCGCTTCGCGGCTCCGCTCTCGAACCGACGTACCCTTCCGAACCTTAGTCCGACACTCTATACCCGCAGGCCTGGCGGCAAGGCGGACAGTAGTAAAGCCCGTCGCTGCACAGGCGAATGTCAACTTGCGCCTGGCACGAACAGCAGTACTTTTCGCAGTCGCACTTGTCTTCCGGCATGTCGCACTGCATACAGTGATATTTGGTTTTGGTCGTGGTGGCCATGAACGAACTCTAGCGCGGGTCCAGGGGCAGGTGGAAGGTTCCGTTGGTAACCGTCGGTTGTACGCTGCCCCCTCAAACCCCTCAAGTTGAAGCCTACCGCCAAGCGCATGTTAGGGTAATGAGTCTCACCATCCCAGCAGCTCAGCCACTGCTTTTGATCGAGGTTTCATTGCCCGCAGTCGAGGCGACCACGCCAGCCATTCGCAAGACCGCACTCCACCCTGTGCATCGCCAGATGGGCGCGAAAATGGTCGAATTCAACGGTTGGGAAATGCCCGTCGAGTACCCGTCCGCCGGCGGCATCATGGCCGAGCACAACGCGGTGCGGACCGGCGTTGGCATCTTTGACGTCAGCCACATGGGCGATATACGGCTGGCCGGACCGCAAGCGCTGGCCGCGGTCCAGCACATTTCGATGAACGACGCTTCGCGGCTCGCCATCGGACAGGCACAGTACTCGGCGCTGCTTTATCCCGAGGGGACTTTCGTTGACGATGTGGTCGTGCATCGTCTCGGCGAAGATGAATATCTGCTGGTGATCAATGCCGGCACCCGCGAAAAAGACTTCGGCTGGGTAAAGGACAACACTCGCCAGTTCAACTGCAAGGTCGAGAATCTTTCCGACGACTTCACCCAGATCGCCATTCAAGGTCCGAAGGCTGTGAATCTGCTGCAGAAGCTGACCGATGCGGACCTCTCAGCGCTAAAGTTCTATTGGGTGACTCGCGGCACGGTCTGTCGGACTGAAAAATACTTTGATCGCTCGCACCGGCTACACCGGCGAAGACGGATTCGAGATCTACGTTCCCAGCGATGAAGCAACCAGCACCCGCGTGTGGAATGAGATTCTGGAAGCGGGTAAAGAATTCGGAGTCGTTCCCTGTGGTCTGGGCGCGCGCAACACGCTGCGTCTCGAAGCCAAGCTGCCGCTGTACGGCCACGAAATTTCCGACACCATCAATGTGTGGGAGGCTGGCCTCGATCGCTTCTGCAAGATGGAAAAGCCGGACTTCATCGGCCGGGAGGCGCTTGAAAAGGCGAAAGCTCAAGGGACAAAGCGCGCCCTGGTGGGACTGGAGATGATAGACCGCGGCATCGCGCGCGACGGCTACAAGGTGCTCGACGCGGCAGGCCGCGAGATCGGCTACGTCACCAGCGGCTCGCCGGCACCGTTTCTGAAGAAAAACATCGCGCTCGCGTATGTGCCCACCGAATTTGCTCCCTTGGGCACCGAACTGAAAGTTGAAATTCGTGGACAGGGAGTAAGAGCACAGGTGGTGCCGACTCCGTTTTACAAGAAACCAAAAAAGGCTTAACCACAGAGGACACGGAGAAGCACAGAGGAACTAGAAAGCTAGAAGCCAGGAGCCAGAAGCTGCCATGCCCTTTCCAACCGACTACAAGTACACCAAAGAGCACGAATGGATCAAAGCCGACGGCAACAATGCCACTGTCGGCATCACCAGCTATGCGCAGGATTCTCTGGGCGACATCGTCTTCGTTGATCTGCCCAAGCCCGGCGCGGAGATCACCTCCGGCAAGACATTTGGCTCGGTCGAATCCGTGAAGGCGGTCTCGGACCTGTACGCGCCTGTTTCCGGCACGGTCACGGAAGTGAATGGCGAACTGGCGACAGCCCCGGAACAGATTAATAAAGATGCTCACAGCGCATGGATGATCAAAATCACATTGAAAGATCCGGCTGAACTGAACTCTCTGCTCTCTGCCGCCGACTATGAGAAGTTCGTCGCCGAAGAGGGCGGGAAGTGATCCATCGCAGCCGGTCAACAATCGAACTGGTCTCGAGTTACATCTAAAGAATTTCTATGCGTTATTTACCCAAATCTCCCGCCGACCGAAAAGCCATGCTGCAAGCCATGGGCGCGCGATCGATCGATGACTTGTTCTCGCCCATCCCCGCGGAATACCGGCTGGAACGAGATCTCAAAGTTCCGCGCCAGATGGCCGAGTCCGAGATCGTGGACTGGTTTCGCGAGCGCTCCCGCGAAAATGGTGACAGCTACGCCACTTTCCTTGGCGCCGGCGCCTACTACCACTACCGCCCGGTCATCATTGATTCGCTGATTTCGCGCGGCGAATTTTTGACCGCCTACACGCCTTATCAGGCGGAGATTTCGCAAGGCACGCTGCAGGCGATCTTCGAATTTCAGACCATGATTTGCGAACTGACCGGCATGGAAGTCGCCAACGCTTCCATGTACGACGGTTCGACCGCTGCCGCCGAGGCGGTGATGATGGCGGTCCGTCTGACCGGCCGGCGTTCGGTGATCATCGCCCGCAGTGTGCATCCGGAGTATCGCGAGGTGCTCACAACGTACGCGCATCACCAGAACCTGCCGCTCTCCACGACATCGTTCAAAGAAAACGGCCGGATGAATCTGGAGGAACTGGAGAAAGCCGTGACGGGAGACACGGCCTGCGTTCTGATTCAATCCCCGAATTTCTTCGGAACGATTGAAGACGCAGACGCGATCGCCGATATCGCTCACAAAAAAGGCGCGATGCTGGTGGTCTCCATCGCCGAAGCGGTTTCGCTGGGCATCGTCGAGCCTCCGCGGCAGGCCGACGTGATCGCGATGGAAGCACAATCTTTCGGCGTGCCGCTCGGCTTCGGCGGCCCCTACTGCGGCGTGATCGCCACTCGAGAAAAGTTCGTCCGCCAGATGCCCGGACGCCTGGCCGGACAGACCACCGATCGCAACGGCAAACGCGGCTTCGTTCTGACCCTGGCCACGCGCGAGCAGCACATCCGCCGCGAAAAAGCGACATCAAATATCTGCACCAACCAGGCCCTGGTGGCACTGATGGTCAATATCTTCATGACCATCTACGGCAAAGTGGGACTTAAGGAATTGGCCAAGCAGAATCTGGCCAAGACGGCATACGCCGCCGCTCAATTCGGCAAGCATGCCAAACTCCTTTTCGATGGTTCACCGCGTTTCAACGAATTCGTGGTCCAGACCAGTGAAGATCCCTACGCCATCAACAGCCGCATCCTGGGACACAAGATCGTGGGCGGCCTTCCGCTGAAGAAGTTTTATCCCGAACTGGGTAATGCCGCCCTGTGGTGCTGCACCGAACTGACCACTCGTAGTGCGATCGACACCGCAGTTGGACTGGTCGCGGAAAGCGAACGCTCCGTAAGGTCGGCCAAAGAAGAAGTGGACGCGCAGGAGGTGGCACGGTGAAACACATGACCCGCAAGGCCACCCGCCAGGTCAATCAGAACGAGGGCCTGATTTTCGAAAAGTCGTCGCCAGGAAAGGCAGCCTGGAAGCTGCCCCCGCTCGATGTTCCCGAAGTGGATACTGCGGCCCTGCTGGGATCGTCGGAAAGAAAAGATCTGGGCAGCATGCCCGAAGTCAGCGAAATCGAAATCATCCGCCACTTCACCCGGCTTTCTACCTGGAACTACGCCATCGATCTCGGCATGTATCCGCTGGGCTCGTGCACGATGAAATACAACCCGCGCGTCAACGAACTGGTCGTGCGTCTCGAAGGCCTGGCCAACGGACATCCCTACCAGCCAGAGCGAATTTCCCAGGGCGCCCTGCGCATCATCAAGACTCTGAGCGAGTGCCTCATCGAAATCACCGGCATGGATGCCATCACCCTGCAACCCGCCGCCGGCGCGCACGGCGAGCTCACGGGACTGCTGATGGTCCGCGCCTATCATGAGTCGAAGGGCGATCCCCGCAAGAAAATTCTGATTCCTGATTCCGCGCACGGCACCAATCCGGCGACGGCTGCCATGGTCGGCTACGCCGTCGAAAATTTGAAATCGAATGCCCAGGGCATGGTGGACGTGGCCGCGCTCACCTCGCAGATGAATGAAGATGTGGCGGCACTCATGCTCACCAATCCCAACACGCTGGGGGTGTTCGAGCAGGAGATTCACAAGATCGCTGAGATCATGCACGCTAAGGGCGGCCTGCTTTACATGGATGGCGCCAACATGAACGCGCTCGTCGGCAAAGTCCGTCCCGGCGATTTCGGTGTCGACGTGATGCACCTCAATCTGCACAAGACTTTCTCCACCCCTCACGGCGGGGGTGGCCCTGGCTCCGGTCCCGTGGCCGTGAAACAGAAGCTGGAACCATTTCTACCCACGCCGGTGCCGGTGACCAAGCCGGATGGCACGCTGGGCTTCGACTATGACCGCCCGCAATCGGTCGGACGGGTGCGCGCCTTCTACGGCAATTTCGGAATGTTCGTCCGCGCCCTGGCTTACATTCTCGCCAACGGTCCCGACGGACTGCGCCAGACCACCGAAGACGCGGTGCTGAACGCCAACTACATTCGCAAGGGACTGGAAGGCGTCTACGATCTGCCCTATTCCACGCCCAGCATGCACGAAGTGGTTTTCAGCGATAAGCTGCAAGCCAAAAAAGGTGTGAAGACGATGGACATCGCCAAGCGCCTGATTGACTACGGCTTCCATCCCTACACGACTGCATTTCCGTTGATCGTGCCCGGCGCGCTGATGATCGAACCGACCGAGAGCGAGCCCAAAGAAGAGTTGGACCTCTTCGTTGAAGCCATGAAATCAATCGCTGAAGAAGTTGAGGAAGATCCGCAGATGGTGCTGGATGCGCCCCACTCCACCCGCGTGTCCCGTTTGGACGAAACCGCTGCGGCCCGCAAGCCGGTGCTCAGGTGGAAACCGGGGACTTAGATCTAGTCACATGACAAAAAAGGTGCCGCGGTGACAGAACGCCTGTGTCCTTCGTCTCCTCTGTGGTTAAATCCAGTTGTTGCCGACTCCCACGCGAAAACCGTTTAAACAACCAGCGACTCTTTTCTCGTCGCCCGAAAAGCGCAACGTAATCTTGTGTCTCCTGCTGGTGGTGGCAACGCTGGCGCTCTACAACCCGGTCAATCGCCACCCGTTCGTCAACTATGACGACGACCGCTACGTCACCGAGAATCCTCACGTCCGTAACGGTTTGAACTGGGACACAATCACCTGGGCCTTCTCCGCCATGGAGCAGGGCAACTGGCACCCGCTCACCTGGATGTCGCACGCGCTCGACTATCAGTTGTTTCACCAGAACGCCACGGGACACCACTTCACCAGCCTGCTGATTCACGCCGCGAATGCCGTCCTTTTGTTCCTGTTGCTGATGTATGCCACCAGACGCGTCGGGCCGAGCTTGTTGGTTGCCGCGCTCTTCGCGCTCCATCCCATTAATGTGGAATCGGTGGCATGGGTAGCGGAGCGCAAGAACGTCCTCTGCACCTTCTTCTTTTTCGCGTCGCTCCTGGCCTACTGCTGGTATGCGCGGAGGCCAGACTGGCGCCGGTACCTTGCGTTTGCCAGCCTGTTTGCCCTGGCGCTGATGTCGAAGCCAATGGTGATCACTCTGCCGTTTGTACTCTTGTTGCTGGATTACTGGCCGTTAGGCAGAATTCAGGGAGCTCCGGCCGGTGTGCCGCCGGTCCCGCAATCGACGCGGGCCAAGCTGCTTGCTGAAAAACTGCCACTCTTCGCTCTTTCCGCCGCCAGCGCCATCATCACGATGAAGGCCCAGACAGCGGGTGGAGCCGTGCGATCCACCGCACAATTCTCCCTTGGCGTCCGCCTGGAAAATGCAGCAGTGGCTTACGCCACATATTTGTGGAAGATGATCTGGCCCTCGCACCTGGCGCCACTCTATCCGCATCCGGGGAATTCGTTGGCGGCATGGCAGGTGGCGATCTCGGCGCTGGTGCTGCTGGCAGTAACTGCTGCGGTGTTGAGGTTCCGCTCAAAGCGATATCTGCTGACCGGATGGCTGTGGTTTCTGGGGACGCTGGTGCCGGTCATCGGACTGGTACAAGTCGGCGATCAGGCCATGGCCGACCGCTATGCCTACATTCCGCTCATTGGAATTTTCGTAATGATCGTCTGGGGAGCGGCGGACCTGGCCGACTCCCGTCAGCTCGGCCTGAGCGCACGCATGGTTCCGGCGGCGTGCATTCTGCTCGCTTTGTCTTTTACTACGAATCGCCAACTGGGCTACTGGTCGAGCAACTACGATCTCTGGACGCACGCGCTTGCCGTGACCGACCGAAATTTTATCGCGCAGAACAATCTGGGCGGGGCTCTTCTGCTGCTCGGCAGGCCCGATGAAGCCTACGCACATTTTCAGGCCGCGTCCGAGATTAATCCCAACGATCCGATGAGCCGCTCCAACCTGGGCGCATATCTTCAGGAGCACGGAAAACTGCTAGAAGCGATGGAGCAATACGATCGCACCATCCAGTCTGACTTCTGACGCCGGCTTGCTGGCGGCCACCTATGCCAATCTGGGCGCGGCCCATCGCAAATTGGGAGAGGACCAAAAAGCTCGTGACAGTTACGACCGGGCCTTGCGGCTGAACCCTAATCAGTCGAACGCATATCTGGGCCTGGGTGAGTTGCTGGAGAAACAAAACCAGCTGGACGAGGCCATCCGCAATTATTCAAAGGCAGTCGACTTGCGCCCGACCGATACAGGATTCATGTTTCTGGGACACGCTCTCGAGAGCGCGGGTCGTCGAACGGAAGCGCTGGCAGCTTACCAGGCCGCGCTCAAGCTCTCACCCGAAATGCCTGAAGCCCAGCGTGCGGTGGATGCGCTGTCCGGAAAACTACGTTGATCCCCGCACGCGAGCAAGGCTTCTGCTTCTACTTTTTCTGGCTGATATCGACCGAGGCGCGTGTCTTCTCCCAGTCCAGATGCATCACGCATGTAGACCCGGTCTGATCGAAGCCGATGGTGAAATTCTCCACCGGCGAGGACAATGGCGACACCCTCATGTCCACGCGAACCAGGTCATCTCCCTCGCCCGGATACGGAACCCCCCACTCGCCAGTCTTCTTGCTGATGATCGAGTACCCACTTGTCGGCGTTAGGAACGGTAAAAATCGTGTAGCTTCCCGCGGGAACATCCTTGCCCCCGATGCTCAGGTTGGTGTCGGTAACCAGCGTGGTGGCTTCATTGGCTCCTGCCCGCCAAACCTCGCCGTAAGGTACGAGTCCGCCAAATATTTTGCGGCCCTTCATGCGCGGACTGGAATAATCGGACTTAACCGTCTTACCGTCGGAGAATTTACATTGGGCCTGGGCTGGAGGACTGGGACGCTTGCTTGCATCCTGGGCACAAGCCAACAGGGCGAATACAGGCAACAAGAGAACGACGAGAACGATGCGTATTTTCATGAAGAGCTCCTTAATGAGCATTTAGCAATTAGCAATTGGCACTTGGCAAATTAACAATCGCCGCGGCTAAATGCCATGTGCTAATTGCCAATTGCTTTCTATTTGACGTAACCCGGAAAACTTGGACAGCGGGCGCTCGCAATTATGCGCCACGCAACCCACCCGATACAATCAAGCCATGCCGGTATTCGATGAAAAGCAGGAAGAACTGGAGCACTACGAAACCATGATGGGTGTTCCGCGGGGTCGCCTGGCCGTGACCATGGACATGATCACCGATGCCATGGCGCTGGTAGGGCAACACGGCGTCTACTGCCAGAGCCAGCGCTGGCCGGGCAAGCCGGTGCTGGACATACAGTTGGTGATGAAAGGCCTGACCGACGCCAAAGAATTAATCCAGAGCGTGATGGCGGAGTTAAGCAAGCAAACGCAAAAAAGCGTCTGACCTTCCAGTTCTCTCGGTCCACCGCATTACGCGTCGCTAGTTCTGGTGCGCCAGCCTCTGATCGAAAAATTTCGCCATCAGCTCCAGACACTCCTTTGGTCTCAGGCAACTGGAAGTGATACCAGAACGCGTGCGGCAAGGCCTCGAACACAACCAGTTGCGCATCGTTCCCGGCGCCGAGCAACTCCCGATGAAACATCGTGGTATCGCTGAGTAGCAGATCGCGGGTGCTGGTGATCAGCAGGGTCGGGGGCATTCCTTTAAGGTCGGCGAACAAAGGAGACAACACCGGGTCCTTGCGATCGGTGGCGCCCGGATACGGATCGTCGAACGGGCGCTTGGGGTCGCGCGGTTCCAACAGGCCGGGGAACCCGTCCAACGTGAAAATTTGCCGCGAGTCGCTGACGCGACTGAAGTCGGTTCAGCACCGAGAAGGCGCCAAGTGCCGCAGGAAGCGGCAACCCTACCTGCTTGAGGCGAACGGCCACCTCACAAGTGAGAATGGCCCCGGCGGACGTGCCAAAGATTCCGATGCCCTGCGGTTTGTAGGTTTTCAACAATTCCCGGTAGACGGCGACCACATCATCGACGGCGGCCGGGAAAGGATTCTCCGGCGCCAACCGGTAATACACTGACACAACTTTGATCTTCGTCAGGTTCGCGATGGGAACGCCCTCGATGAGCGATCCCGAGTCGGAAACAAATCCTCCGCCGTGCAGGTTGATCAGCACGCGGCCGCGATTCGCCTCCGGCATTGCCAGCGGAGTGATGATATCGGTGCGAACCCCAGCGATGCTGGTTTCCTCAACATTGACCGGATAAAGCCTGCGCGCCTCGGCCGAACCCCACTTGCGCCACGCGTCCGTGGCGATGCGCCGCTCGGCCAGAGTCTGCGGCTGAGATTTCTTCTTGGCCAGTGAAGCCAGCCACTCCTGCGCCTCGGGGCTGACGGTGGACGGCATCGGAACCACGCGGGTCACATGCGCGGTGCCGTCGGCGTCAAAGCTGGCGGAGTCGGCGGGCGGAGCGGAGGCGGACTGCGCGGCGGCCGGCAAGCAGAGCGCAAGCCCAAATGCTGCGACGCAGCAAAAGTTGAGGTAATTTCATGCCGACATTTGTAACAGACTGCGGCAGAGGAGCGAAATCAGAGGTGCGCGACTCACCGGAGCGATGAGTCTGTACGTTCCGGTTTTCCTCCGTGCGCGCCGTGTCCTCTGTGGTCAATCCTGGTTTACGCCAGCGTGTACTTGCCTCGCTCAATCACCTTCTGAGCGATCTGCTGCCGCAATTCAATCGTATTAAACGGCTCATGCTTCGCCAGGCGCCGCAGAATCGCCAGCTGCGTGCGCAGCATGTCGCCCTCGGCCACTGCCGCGATGATCTTCTTTGCGGCCGATTCGATCTTGTCCATGGCTTGCGAGAGATAGACTCGCGTCATGGCAATCGCAGTCGCCGCCGCGGCCTTCGCCCTTCTGCTCGACCATCTTCTGCGTCCGCAGCACAGCCGACTCCATGGCGTAGGTCTCAATCACCATGTCGGCGATTGCTCCCATTACTTCCTGCTGGTCCTGTATCGCCTGCATGTATTTCTGGGTGGCCGCTCCGGCAGCAAACAAGCCCAGCTTCTTGGCCTGCGCCACCAGTTTGCGTTCTTCCGCCAGCGGACCTTCCAGCTCTTCGCCCACGCTCGGCCCGGCCAGCACTTCGTCCATCAGTTTCTTGATCGCCGGCATCAGCGGCAGCTGTCCCGACATGGCGCGCTTGAGCAGAAAGCCGGTGATGATCAGCCGGTTGATTTCATTGGTGCCTTCAAAGATGCGATTGATGCGGGCGTCGCGGTAAGCGCGCTCGGCGGGATACTCTTCGACAAACCCGTAGCCGCCGTAAATCTGGACCGTTTCATCGACCACGTAATCGATCATCTCCGAGCCCCAGACTTTGAGGATCGAGCATTCGACCGCGTACTCCTCGATCGCCTTGCGCGTTTCTTTGGCGGCATCGGCACCGGTCTTGTCCACTTCGTTGAGCGCCACGTCCATCATGCCCACGGTGCGATAGACGAGCGCCTCGCCGACGTAGATCAGAGTCGCCATGTTGGCCAGCTTCTCGCGCACCAGGCCGAAGTCGGCGATCACCTTGCTGAATGCCTTGCGCTGCTTGGCATAAGCGATCGCATTCTCCAGCGACAGCCGCGCCCCGCCGACACACATCGCCCCCAGCTTGAAACGTCCAACGTTCAGAATGTTAAAAGCGATGACGTGGCCTTTGCCGATTTCACCCAGCAGATTTTCCACCGGAACCTTGCAGTCATTGAGGATCAGAGGGCAAGTAGAAGATCCGCGGATGCCCATCTTGTGTTCTTCCGCGCCGATCGAAAATCCCGGGAATGTCTTCTCCACCAGAAACGCGCTGAACTTCTCGCCATCAACTTTTGCGAACACGGTGAATAGGTCGGCAAAGCCGGCGTTGGTGATCCACATCTTTTCGCCGTTGAGGATGTAGTGCTTGCCGTCGGGCGAGAGCTGGGCGCGAGCGCGGCAGTTCAGCGCGTCGGATCCGGAGGAAGCTTCCGACAAAGCATAGGCCCCAACGATCTCTCCGGCCGCAAGCCGCGGCAGATACTTTTTCTTCTGCTCTTCCGTGCCGAAATAAACGATAGGCAACGTTCCAATACCGGTGTGTCCGCCCCAGGTGGTGGCGAATCCGGCGTACTTCGCAATGTGATCGGCGATCACGGCGGCGGTGACTTTGTCCATCTCCAGGCCGCCGTAGGCCTCGGGGATTTCGACGCCGCTCAAACCAAGGTCCCCGGCCTTCTTCAGCAAATCGCGGGTGATGGAGAAGTCCTTGTGCTCCATCTTCTCGGCATTGGGCAGAATCTCGTTGACCGCGAACTCCTCCGCCGTCTGCCCGATCAGCTGGTGCTGCTCGGTAAAATCTTCAGGAGTGAAGACCTCGTCAACCTTGCGCTCTTCGAGCAGAAAGCTGCCGCCGGAAATTTTGGTGCTGGGAACTGCGGAAATCGTAGCCATGATTACCTCGCTCGGTTTACGCGGAGAAAGCTTGTCGGGGGAAGTCGCGCAACGTCAATTCTAATTCGGTCATCGATCCAGCGATAGGCCCGAAACTAGGGGTGATCTTAGGTTTTTCTACCTGTATTCTCGGCGTCCTCTGCGTGCTCGGCGGTTAGTTCAGATTTTCGAAAATGCCGGCCGCGCCCATCCCCCCGCCCACACACATAGTCACCATCCCATAGCGCGCGTTGCGCCGCTTCATCTCGCGAATGATGGTGGCCGTCAGCTTCGCCCCGGTGCATCCCAGCGGATGGCCCAACGCAATCGCGCCGCCATTGGGATTCACCCGCTCCGGATCAAGCCCGGCTTCTTTGATGACAGCCAGCGACTGCGCCGCGAAAGCTTCGTTCAGTTCGATGACGTCGATGTCCGAGAGTTTAAGCCCCGCCATCTTCAACGCCTTCGGAATCGCGAACACCGGGCCCAGTCCCATTTCTTCCGGTTTGTATCCGGCTGTGGCAAATGAAAGATAACGCGCCAGCGGCTTGATTCCCAGCGCTGTCGCCCGTTCCGCGGACATGACCACCGCAGCCGCCGCTCCGTCGGACGTTTGTGAGGAGTTGCCTGCGGTCACCGTTCCCTTGACATGAAACACCGGCTTCAATGCCAGCAGAGCTTCAATCGATGTATCAGCCCGCGGGCCTTCATCCACTTTGAACACAATCTCCTGCCGCTTCGGTTTCGACCCGTTCGGCGTAGTGAAGCTCACGTTCACCGGCACCGTTTCATCGTCGAACTTACCCGCCCGGATCGCAGCCAGCGCCTTCTGATGGCTGCGCAGCGAAAATTCGTCCGCTGCCTGCCGCGTGATCCCAAAGCGCTGCGCCAATCGTTCAGCGGTCAGGCCCATGGTGAGATACGCGTCGGGATAATGGTCAATCAGCCACGGGTTCGGCGAAATCTTGTGCCCTCCCATGGGAATCATGGACATCGATTCCGTCCCGCCGGCCACGATAATCTCCGCGCCGCCGCTCATGATGCGCTCCGCCGCCATGGCAATCGCCTGCAGTCCAGAAGAGCAGAAGCGATTGATGGTGATTGCCGAAACCTCAACTGGCAAACCGGCCCGCAGCGCCGCGATGCGGGCAACGTTCATCCCTTGCTCCGCCTCAGGCGTGGCACAGCCCAGGATGACATCTTCAATTTCTTTTGGATCTACCTGGGGCACGCGTTCGAGCGCGCCTTTGATGGCGATTGCGGCCAAGTTCATCAGGACGGGTAGCGCGCAGTGTGCCTTTAAACGCGCGTCCCACAGGCGTGCGAACGGAGGAGACGATGACGACTTCTCTCATAGCAATTTCCAGCGGCCGATGTAAACGAGTCTACACTCAGACATTTACCCGATATTAGATGCTTGCGATGGCCACGTAGGCCCAGACGTCCTCGTCTGGGCGGGCGAGCAAAGCTCGCCACTGCGGACTACGTCCGCCGGGCAGGTGGGACACCTGCCCCTACGCGTGCAGTTCAATTCCGCAGCGTCTTCCCCGTCTTCAGCGTGTACTGAATCCGTTCCTGCGTCTTTCTCTCGCCGCACAGCGACTTAAACGCCTCGCGCTCCAGATCCAGAATGTACTGTTCGCTCACCGGCGTGCCCGAGGTCACATTTCCGCCGCACAATACTTCCGCGACTTTGGTGGCGATCTTCACTTCGTGGTCGGAGATGTATTCGCCCTGCCGCATGATGTGCACTCCCAGCCGCAACGCCGCCAGCACGTTTTCACCGGGCGCGGGGATATCGGTCCGTGGCTGTGGCGGTTCATATCCGGAGCGGACCAGTTCCAGGGCCCGCGCCTTGGCGTCAGCCAGTACACGCTCGCGATTCATCGTGATGTTGTCAGACTCGTGCAGAAAACCCAGGCCGCGGGCCTCGTCGGCAGACGTTGCAACTCTACCGGTGGCGATGATCTCGAAAGCCTTCTTCATTGCTTCCATGAGTTCGATGGACTCGCCGCGTCCCGGACGAATCGCCGCTGCGCTATCCAGCGCGCGCAGCAACATCTCTTTGCAGCCGCCTCCGCCGGGCAGCAGCCCGACGCCGACTTCTACCAGCCCTGCATAGAGTTCCGCGTGAGGTTGCCGCGCCGCAGCGTGCAGCGTGATTTCCGTACCGCCGCCTAAGCACAGCCCGAAAGGCGCAACCACCACCGGTTTGGGCGAGAACTTGATGGCCTGCGTCATACCCTGGAACTGGCGGATGGCGAGGTCAACCTCGTCCCACTCTTCTTCCTGGACGGACATGAGCAGCAACATGACGTTGGCGCCGACGGAAAAGTTGTCGGCGTCATTGGTAATGACGAAGGCGTCGAACCCGTCGCCGGCGCCGCCCGGTTTTAGGGTCTGCGTTATGAGACTGACAATGTCGCCGCCGAGCGAGTTCATCTTGGAATGGAACTCGATACAGGCGACTCCATCACCGAGATCGACCAGCGACGCGCCTGAGTTTTTCTTGACCACTCCGTTGGATTTCTTCGCTACCTCAACCGACCACACACCCGCGGGGACCTTCACCGCTTCGTACTTCGCAGTCCTCAGATCGAAATAGACGCGGCCCGAGGCGGCCTTGGGATCATCCAGGTACCAGGATTTCTTTCCTCCCGCGAGTAACTGCTCGACATTCGCCGCTACAGTCTGCCCCTCCTTCTTCATACGGGCCACCGTGGCCTCGACCCCAGCGGCGTCCCACAGTTCAAACGGACCCAGCTTCCAGTTGAAGCCGAGGCGCATGGCGCGGTCGATCTCGACAATCGAATCTGAAATTTCGGGAACGCGGTTGGCAGAGTAGTTCCAGAGATCGGACAGAACGGACCACAGAAACGCGCCCGCTTTGTCTCCCTTTCTGCGGGCTGCCCTCGAGGCCCAGCAGCGTGCGCAAGCGCGCACCCGGATCCTCGATGTTTTTCGCCATGTCGAGGGCAGGGAACTTGGGCTTCTGGCGCGGACGATATTCGAGCGTCTTCCAGTCGAGCGCCAACCGCTCTTCTTCTTTGCCGGCATCGGCGGGCGAGGGCGCCCGTCCTCCACTCTTCTTGTAAAAGCCGCCCTTGGTTTTGTCGCCCAGCCATTTGCGCTCCAGCATCTGCTTGTAGAAGTCAGGCAACGGGCTGATGCGGGGCAGACTCTCCTGCCCGCCTGCCTTCTCCATATTGCCGACCACGTGCCCAAGAATGTCCAATCCCACCAGATCGATCGTGCGAAACGTGGCGGACTTCGGCCATCCCACAGCGTCGCCGGTCAGCGCGTCCACATCTTCGATGCTCAGGTCCATCTCCTGCATCAGCCGCATTACGTTGAGCACGGAGAAGGTACCAATACGATTGGCGATGAAGTTCGGAGTGTCCTTGGCGAATACCACGCCCTTGCCGAGATTGACGTCGCTGAAGTGTGCCACGGCATCGATGAGAGTGCGGTCGGTCTCCGGCGTGGGGACAATCTCCAGCAGCCGCATATAGCGCGGCGGATTGAAAAAATGGGTGCCGAACCACGACTTGCGGAAATCGTCGGAAAAACCCTCGGCAATCTTTGCTACCGGTAGCCCGCTGGTGTTGGTGGTCACGATCGTCCCCGGCATGCGGACAGCTTCAACCTTCTTTAATAGCGCCCGCTTGATCTCGAGATTTTCGACGACCGCTTCGATGATCCAGTCCACTTCGCTCAGGCGCTTGAGATCGTCCTCGAAGTTTCCTATGGTGACCAGGCGCGCCAGCTCAGCTTCGAAAAAAGCGGCAGGCTTGGACTTCTTTGCCGCCTCGAGGCCCGCGGCAGCGACCTTGTTTCGCGCAGGGCCGTCGGCGTCGGGGGGAGCGATGTCGAGCAGGTAGCTGGGCACGCCGGCATTGGCGAAGTGAGCGGCGATGCGGGCGCCCATGGTTCCGGCGCCGAGAACAGCAACTTTATGGATGCGCTTCATACCGCACGATTGTATAGCGGAGCCAATCAACTCATGTGGGGCGGACACTCATGTCCGCCGCCTTTGACTTTGATCTTGGTCTCGAATTTGATTTTCAGCCAGCCACTCAACGTCAAAAGCGAGACAAGAGTGTTCGCCCCACACGCGAGCTAGGGCAGCTTGTCGATGGCCCATTCGTCCTTACCGGCGCGAACCACCACAATCTGCGATTTCTGCGGACGTGCTGCACTAGTCACACCGGCCACTGACGTGAACAAGGCAACGGGAAATGCATAACATCCCGCCTTGAGCTTTTTCCCGCGGGCTATCTCGTAGGCCGCGTCATGGCCCGAAGCGAAAAAATCTTCTAAACGATCCTGCGAGCTGTTCTGTTTCGCGACATCGGTCAGCATGAGCAGACCGGTTTCGTGGTCTTGGTTCTGCCAGGCCTGAAGGAACCGATTGGCCGCGGCCAGGGCAGAAGCATATCCGGGATCGGGGGTCGCGGCCGGGGACGGAGTGGAATGCCTGGTTTTGGCGATAGATACCGTGGACGCCTGCAACGCCAGGGAAAGGGCCAAGACTGGGAGGGCAAGATGCCTTGCCGACAGCCGGCGGGCCTGTCCAGAGCGGAGTCGAAGGAATGCCGACGGTACCAATTCACGATTCACTCATGAATTATGCCGGAAGCCGCCAACGACTCCAATCACCACCAAGGTTCACTCCGCCCGGCGCAATGGAGGACGGCATCCTCGCTCGTCTCGCTGCTACGCGGGCGAGGGCGCCCGCGCCACACCACATCTCACGAAATAAGTTTCGCCAGTCCGAACGCAGCAGCGGCAGCCACCCCGCCGATCGCCATGGTTTGCAGTGCACTGCGCCCCGGCCCCGTTCCCGTATATCGGCCCTTCAGATATCCGAAGAGGCCG
Organism: Terriglobia bacterium; assembly: GCA_963812835.1. Lineage (GTDB taxonomy): Bacteria > Acidobacteriota > Terriglobia > Terriglobales > Acidobacteriaceae > JAIQFF01. The sequence continues at coordinate 119,670 of CAWEWN010000001.1, read as the reverse complement.
AGCGCGGCCAGGGTCACCACGGCCGAATACGCCAGTCCATGTGCCGCGCTCGAAAGAACGATGTAAGGCGAAAGCGGAATCATTCCACCTGCAACGTACGCCGCCGCAATCGTGGCGGCACTTGTAAGGGCGCGTCGCGGGTCGGGCGCTTCCAGCCCCAGTTCGAAGCGCATCATGAAATCTACCCAGGCATCCGGACGCCGGCTCAGCGCTTCTACCACCGGAGTGCTTTCGGCGGCCGTCATGCCATAGGACTGAAACACGCGACCCACTTCAGCCATTTCTTCTTCCGGGATTTCCTTGATTTCGCGATACTCGCGCTGCCGTTCCTGTTCGTAATGTTCGGCATCGCCGCGCGCTGCCAGGTACCCACCCAGACCCATGGCGATCGAACCGGCCGCAACCTCAGCCAGTCCGCCTACTACAATCAGCCGCGTGCTCTGCACCGCACCCGAAAGTCCTGCGGCGAGGGCAAAGGGCACGGTGAGTCCGTCGGCCATACCAATCACGATGTCGCGCACCAGGTTGGTAGCCATGAAATGCGTTTCGACATGTTCATGCGGCATCATCAGACCTCCGGGTGAGATTTCAAATACAGAAGGGCGCGCCGGACCACATCGCGCTCCCCACGATAAGCCAGCTTGCGTGGCGCTTCTTCCAGGGGAATCCAGGAAGCACGCCGGACCTCAACTCTCATCTCCCGAGACACGTCATCAATTTCGCCAGACTGGTAACGCAGCAGAAAAAACGAAACGATCTTGAATACCCTTTGCTGGTCTCCCCATGAGCGTACATAAACGTACTTAATATCCGTCAGCTTGGTAATCGGCGTCGCGATCAGCCCGGTCTCTTCCTGGACCTCGCGCAAGGCCGTCTCTTCAGGCTTTTCGCCGGGATCCACCAGCCCCTTGGGCAACGCCAATACCACTTTTCGTGAACTTTTCTTTGCCGGACGCGCCGAAGAAGTCTCGGTCTGGGGCTCAATGACGGCCATTTCCCAGCTTTCCCCAGACCGCTTCACCACCACGCCGCCCGCTGAGATTTCCCGGACCATGGCCCCCAAGTTATCAGGAATGCGGGAGTTAGTCATGGGGCGAAGACCGGCCCCGCCGGTAACACGGAGGAGTTGACTGACGTGACTGGAACTCTTGTCCTGCGAGCTGGCATCTTAGTTGCTAGTAGAGGTCCGGGGTAGCCGGGAGAAATGAGGTTCCGGTGAAGAGTCTGGGCAAGATCATTCGTTCCGTACAGGCCTTCGGACGCGGCCTGTCAGGCCTCTCCGGGCCCGAACAGGCGCAGCCGTCCGGCATCGGACTGGCTCTCGGCGGCGGCTTTGCTCGCGGCATCGCGCATATCGGCGTCCTGAAAGTTCTCGAAGAAGAAAATATCCCTATCGGCATGGTGGCCGGCACCAGCGTCGGCGCGCTCATCGGCGCAGCCTATTGCAGCGGCGTCACCATCGCCGAACTTGAACAGATGGCGACGCGGGTGCGCTTCAAGGACTTTGCCCGCTGGACCCTTTCGCGATACGGCTTCGCCAGCAACGAACGCATGATCAAATTTCTCAGCAGCATTTTGAAAGTCAAGACTTTCGAAGATTTGCTGATTCCTCTGGCCGTGACCGCCACGGATTTTTCCACCGGCGCGGGAGTCGTGTTTCACTCCGGCCCGCTGGTCGACCCGGTGCGCGCCAGCTGCGCTTATCCAGGAATGTTTCTTCCGGTAAGAATCCGCGGACGCCTTTTGGTGGATGGCATGCTTGCCCATGCAGTTCCTACAGTTCCGTTGCGCGAGATGGGTGCACAGAAAGTGCTGGCAGTCCATCTGCGTGGGACCTGGACCAACTCCGATGCCGGGCCGAGACATCTGTTCGACGTTATCGGCCAGTGCTTCGCGATCGCCCAGGAGATGAACTGCGGAGTCTGGAAAGCCGCTGCCGACCTGGTCATCGACCCTGACGTCAACGGCTTCAAGTACGACGACTTCGAACGCTCCGCCGAGTTGATTCGTTCCGGAGAAAACGCGATGCGCGCCGCGCTGCCAGAAATCCGCAAATGGATTCAGCAACCGGAAGCCGAGCGAAATCCCAAGTCCGTCAGCTATCACGCAACCAGCGACAGCCCCGGCAAAGTAAAAGTTTCGATCGCGGGAAACCACCACAGCCCACGTAGGGGCGGGTGCCCCACCCGCCCAGCCGAGCGAAGCTCGGCAGCTTCCTCAATCCCAAAATTTGTCATTCCGAAGCGCGGTAGCGCGAGGAATCTGCTGTTAAGCGTGCAGCAGCAGATTCCTCGCCGGAAAGCCGGCTCGGAATGACAAGGTTTGGCGGGTTGGGTTTCGGTTGCGGGTTCAACGCGTTATGAATTCAGCTTGCGCCCAGATGAGGGAACCAAGCCGAGCTCTGCTCGGCCGGACAGCCGAGGGCGACTGTCCCCATGTGGGCTGTGCTAGAAACCAGAAACTAGAAACCAGAAATTGCTTACTTCATTACTCCGCGCGAGGCAATTCCAATATTGTCGCGCGAAGTGTTCTTGACCAGATACATCATCTCATCGGCCTGGCGGATGACTTCGCGCGGCGTCTTGGCATCATGGGGATAGGTAGCCACACCCATGGACGCGCGCACGTTCAAATTCAGTCCTTCTTCCTGGCAGAACATGCTGGTGCGCAGGCTGTCGCGCAGGCGTTTGGCTACGATCAGCGCGGCATCTTTTCCGGTCTGCGGCAAGCAGAACGACGAATTCGTCTCCACCATAGCGGAAGGCGTAGTCAATCAATCGCAGCTGCGCCTTGATCAGGTAGCCGATCTCCATCAGCAGCTTGCTTCCCACCAGATGTCCGTGCGTGTCGTTGACCTGTTTGAAGTGGTCGAGGTCGATGAACAGCACCGTGAACTCATAACCGTAGCGCGCCGAGCGATAAACCTCGGTCTCGAGCGTCTTGTATAAATGACGCGCGTTGTAGAGGCCGGTGCAATCGTCGGTGATGGTGAGTTCCTGGATTTTCTCCACCGCACGCGCGTTCTCGATGGCAATGGCGGCGTAGTCACAAATCGATTGCAGGAAGAAGGACTCCTGGTCGGTGAAATGTTCCATGCTGACATTGACCAGTTGAATAACGCCCAGCACGCGCAGCTTGGAGCGCAACGGAACGCAGATGATGGAGCGCGTCTCCCACTGCGTCATCTCGTCAATGCGCTTGGCGAAGCGGGGATCGGTGTACACGTCAGGCACCACCACGCGCTCGCCATGTTTTGCCACCCATCCGGCAATGCCTTCGCCTACTTTGAGCCGGACGTTCTTCAGGGCCTCGGATGCTTTACCTACTGCAATCGCAAAATACAGTTCGTCGCGCTCTTCATCCACCATCAGCAAAGACCAGTTGTCCGGACGGAAGTATTCCGCCATTTTTTCCATGATGGTCTGCAGAATGGAGTCGAGATCGAGAGACGAGGTCAGGGCTTTGGCCACATCATGAAAGATGCCCAGTTCCTGCACTTTGCGGTCGGCGGCGGCCTTGGTCATTAACTGCGGTCCTCTGTGTGCGGGCGGGAAGTGTTGAAATTATATGGGCCCCGGAAAGCCGGGGCAATCAACCTTAGTAACCTGAACCCCTGAAGCCACGTACTGAGGGACGTGCGCCAACCGGCGGTCGGGGCCGGCTCGTTTAACAATCCGGTTCTCTCCCACCCCAAATTCATGGGCCTGAAGGGCCTTGATTAACATATAGTTAACTTCTATCACTCAGCTTGGATGCGGCCCGCGGCGGCTCAGGGCGGCAGGAAGATATTCAGGTGGAATCCTTTGGGGCACGGTTGAAGCGGGAGCGGGAACAGCGCAAGATGACGCTGGACGACGTCTCTGTTTCTACCAAGATCGCGACCAAATTCATTGTTGCCCTCGAAGGGGAGCACTTCGACCAGCTTCCCGGCGGCATTTTCAACAAGGGATTTGTCCGCGCTTACGCCCGCCACCTGGGTATTGACGAAAACCAGGCCATCGCCGATTTCGTGGCCGCCAGCGCCCCCATCGTGCCCGAGGTCCCGCCCGAGGAGACGCCTGTTCTGGCCGCCATGGCGGTTCGGTTGCCGGAAAGCAAGAAGAAGCGCCGCGATAACGAGGGCATTCCCTGGGAGTTCGTGGCGGCAGGGCTTCTGATTATCGCCTTTGGCTTCGCGCTCTGGGGCTTCCATTCGCGGGAAAAAACGGTTCGGAAAGTTGAGGCCCCAACTTCAGTCCCAATCGAGCGAGCCGCCCCGGAGACAGCTAGTCCTGTCCCCGAGCCGCGATCAGCCGCATCGGCAGGCGCCACTCAGGCGGCAACGCTCCCTCCTGCCCCGGTCACTAACGAAGGAGCCTTCACTGTACTGATCAAGGCCCGCGAGGATTCCTGGGTCAGCATCACAGCGGATGGCAAGCCGGTCATCGAGGACACGCTCTTAGCTGCGGCCGAAAAATCCATCGAAGCCCGGAACCAGATCGTAGTCAAGGCCGGCAACGTAGGCGCGCTGGATATCTCATTCAACGGAAAACGGCTCGCGCCACTAGGCCACGAGAACCAGGTCAAGACTCTCACTTTTGATATCAACGGCTTGCGACCTGAGTAGCCATTCGCGCCCCGATTTTGCCGATTAGCCCCCGCCCCTCCCCAATGGCTGCCACCATTCCCCTTCCGGGCCCAAAGCCGTTGCTTCACCCGGCCTTCTCTGGTAACTTATTAGAGTCCGCAAAGTGCTCATTCATAGGCTGTTGCGTTCTGACCCTCCCGCCCAGGTCGTAAAGTCCAGATCGCTGAAGGAGAAGCTGATTGTCATCCCGTAACCGCTATCTTTTTACCTCGGAGTCTGTCACCGAAGGACATCCCGATAAGATCGCCGACCAGATTTCTGACGCTATTCTCGACGCCTGCCTCGCAGAAGATCCGTCCAGTCGCGTGGCCTGCGAAACTCTGACCGCCACCGGCCTCGTCGTCATCGCCGGCGAAATCACGACCAAAGCATATGTGGATTTCCAGTCGTTGGTTCGCGGCACGATTTCGTCCATCGGCTACAACAACGCGCTGTACGGCTTCGACTCGAACACCTGCGCCGTCATCTCCACTATCAACAAGCAGTCCGGCGACATCGCCATGGGCGTCGACACTGGTGGCGCTGGCGACCAGGGAATGATGTTCGGCTACGCCTGCAACGAAACTCCCGAGCTGATGCCCATGCCGATCTCTTTGGCGCACAAGCTCACCATGCGCCTCTCCGAGGCCCGTAAACATGGACGCCTCCCGTACCTGCGTCCCGACGGAAAATCGCAGGTCACGGTCGAATACGACAAGAACCACAAGCCTTTGCGGGTGGACGCGGTAGTCATTTCCACCCAGCATGCCGAGACTGTCGGCAACGAAGAACTCCGCGGCGACATTCTGAAGCACGTCATCCAGGCCACCATCCCGGCCAACCTGCTCGACGAAGACACCAAGTACCACATCAATCCCACCGGACGTTTTGTGATCGGCGGCCCCATGGGCGACACCGGTCTCACCGGACGCAAGATCATCGTGGACACCTACGGCGGCATGGGACGTCACGGCGGCGGTGCTTTCAGCGGCAAAGATCCGACCAAGGTCGACCGCTCTGCCGCCTACATGGCGCGGCACATTGCGAAAAATATCGTAGCTGCCGGCCTCGCGGACCGCTGTGAAGTCCAACTCGCTTACGCCATCGGCGTGGCCGAGCCGGTCAGCGTTCTGGTGGACACGTTCGGTACCTGCAAGGTAGATCCCGACACGATTCCCGATCTGGTGCGAGCGAATTTCCAGCTCACTCCAAAAGGAATTATTGATTCGCTCAAGCTACGCCGCCCCATTTACGTTAAGACTGCGGCGTACGGACACTTTGGCCGCAACGATCCCGACTTCACGTGGGAAGCCACAGACAAGGCTGCCAAGCTGGCCAGCGCCGCCGGCCTGAGGGAAACAGCCGGCGCCCGCAAGTAAGAGGTTTAACCGCATTTTAAATGTTCTAGGTTTATAAGTTCGAACAGGAGAAGCATGGCCACCACACCGACGCAACTGAACTGCGACGTAAAAAGCTTGGACTTTGCCGACCTCGGCAAGAAGCGAATCGACTGGGCGAACCAGTCCATGAAGGTCCTGCAAATCATCCGCAAGGAATTCATCAAGAACCAGCCGCTAAAAGGCATCCGCGTATCGGCCTGCCTGCACGTAACTGCCGAAACCGCGAACCTCGCCATCTGCTTGAGGGACGGTGGCGCCGACGTGGTGCTGTGCGCGTCCAATCCCCTTTCCACGCAGGACGACGTGGCCGCCAGCCTGGTGCGCGATCACAATATTCCGGTCTTCGCCATCAAGGGCGAGGACAACGACACTTATTACAGCCACATCCTGGCCGCCATTGACCACAAGCCCCACATCACCATGGATGACGGCGCCGACCTCGTCACCCTGCTGCACACCAAGCGTCAGGACGCGCTCGAAGGCGTGATCGGCGGCACCGAAGAAACCACGACAGGCGTGATTCGCCTGCGCGCCATGGCCAAAGAAGGCGTGCTGCGTTTCCCCATCGTCGCAGTCAACGACGCCGACACCAAGCACCTCTTCGACAACCGCTACGGCACGGGCCAGTCCACAATTGACGGCATCATCCGCGCCACCAACTTCCTGCTGGCCGGATCAAAGTTCGTGGTCGCCGGCTACGGCTGGTGCGGACGGGGCCTTGCCAGCCGCGCCCGCGGCGCCGGAGCCGAAGTCATCGTCACCGAAGTCGACCCCACGAAAGCGCTCGAAGCGCACATGGACGGCTTCCGCGTAATGTCCATGACCGAAGCCGCCAAATTAGGCGATGTGTTCTGCACCGTCACCGGCAACAAGAGCGTCCTGACCAAAGACCACTTCGACGTAATGAAAGACGGCGCCATCATCTCCAACTCAGGCCACTTCAACGTAGAGATCGACATCGTGGCCCTGGAAAAGATGTCATCGTCGAAGCGCACCACCCGCAGCTCAGTCGAAGAATACTCGCTGCGCGACGGCCGCAAGATCAACCTCCTCGGCGAAGGCCGACTCATCAACCTCGCCGCTGCCGAAGGCCATCCACCGTCCGTAATGGACATGAGCTTTGCCGACCAGGCCCTCTCAGCCGAGTACATGGTAAAAAACTACAAGACGCTGGAGAAGAAGGTCTACAAGGTCCCCGATGACCTAGACAAGCGAGTCGCCAAGCTAAAGCTTGAGTCGGTCGGCATCAAGATCGATAAGCTGACACCGGAGCAGGAAGAGTACTTGGCCGGGTGGTCAGAAGGAACGTAGTTTCCAAGTGATTGTCATCCTGAGGAGGGGAGCCCTTCGCAAAGCGAAGGGCCCCCGCCGAAGGACCTATGCACTTTCCGGCTGAAAGCGATGCCGAACGTACCACTCCTCACTAAGATCCCTCCAAGCTGGATTCATCGACACAATCAAGGCGATCTTCTTGACGCGAAGAAGGCCCTTAATTTGCTTTTCGCGCCCAATCGCCGCGTGAATGTCCCCGAAACGCTCAAAGTAAACTAGACGATCGATCTTGTATCGCGCCGCAAACTCGCCTTTGATGCCCTGCTTGTGTTCTAGCACCCGCCGCTCTAGGTACCCGGTCACACCGGTGTACAAGGTCTTCGAGCGATTTGTCATGATGTACACGTAGTAGAAGTGTGGCGAGGAATGCATAGGTCCTTCGCTTGCATCCGTCCTGCTCCGCAGGACGGATGACTGCGCTCAGGATGACAGGGGTGGGGGATTCTTGTCTGTGACGGATGAACATGATGGAGGTTCGTTATCCGGCAACACAAAAGCGCTGTCATCCTGAGGAAGCGGAGCGCTTCGCTTCGCGAAGGGCTCCCGACGAAGGACCTATGCAGTGGCGGACGATGGTCGCGCCCGACCCTGTGCAAGTTAAAGACGGTCCGGCCCGCAAGTACCGTGCGACTGAGCGTGCCCGCCAACGCTCCCTCAAGTGATTTTCCTTTGTGGTAAATTCGAAGCATCCTCATGAAAGACGTAGCATCATGGGCACTGAACACGGCTGCGCTGCGCGGCGCAGCCTACGCTGATGTTCGCCTGGCTGACGATCGTCATCGCGCTCTTTCCACCAAGAACGGCAAAGTAGGCAGCGCGTCCGTAGCAGAGTCGTTCGGCTTCGGCGTGCGTGTAATCGCGGACGGCGCCTGGGGATATGCTGCCTCGGATGATCTCTCCCGGGCCGGCGTCGAAGCTACGGCCGCTCGCGCGGTTGAAATCGCAAAAGCGTCGGCGCGGGTGAAGCAGCACGATATTCAAATGGCCGCGGAAAAGCCGGCCACTGCCGAATGGACTTCGCCGTATGAGATCGACCCCTTCACCACGTCGGTCGAGCAGAACATCGAGCTGCTGCTGAAAATTGATTCCGAATTGCGGTCCGTACAAGGCGTCACGCTGGCTGAAACCAACCTGAACTTCCGCCGGGAAGAACAGTGGTTTTTTTCTTCCGAAGGCGCGGATATTCACCAGACGAAATACACCACCGGGACCGGTTACGCGGCCTACGCGTTTGCGGGAAGCGAAATCCAGAAGCGGTCGTATCCCAACTCTTACGGCGGACAGTGGCAGAACAAAGGCTTCGAGCTGGTCGAAGAACTGAAACTGGTCGAAAACGCCCGCCGGGTGGGCGAAGAAGCGGTCGCGCTGCTGACCGCCGATAAATGCCCCGAGGGTGTATTCGACATCATCCTCGACAGTTCGCAGCTCGGCTTGCAGATCCACGAGTCCGTCGGGCATCCCATCGAACTTGACCGCGTTCTCGGCATGGAAGCGAATTTTGCCGGCACATCATTTCTAACCCTCGACAAGTTGCGCACTCTGCGCTACGGCAGCGACCTGGTAAACATCGTGGCCGATGCGCGTCAGGAACACGGTCCCGGACTCGGCACTTTTGCCTTCGACGACGAAGGCGTTCCGGCACAATGCACGCCGATCATCACCCACGGTCTGTTCACTGGATATCTGAGTTCGCGTGAGACCGCCCACACCATAGGCGCGACCCGCTCTGGTGGAACCCTCCGTGCCGACGGCTGGAACCACCTGCCCATCATTCGCATGACGAACATCAGCATCCTGCCCAGCGAAAAGCCGCTCACGAACGATCAGCTGATCGCGTCCACTGACGACGGGGTTTACATGGAGACCAACCGCTCCTGGTCAATTGACGACAAACGCTACAACTTCCAATTCGGCTGCGAAGCCGGATGGGAAATAAAAAACGGCAAGCGCACCCGCATGCTAAAAAACCCGTCCTACAGCGGAATTACTACCGAGTTCTGGAATTCGATGGATGCGATCTGCTCGCGCGATGAATGGACGTTGTGGGGCACGCCGCACTGCGGCAAAGGACAGCCACAACAGGTGATGGGCACGGGCCACGGCGCAGCCCCCGCGAGGTTTCGCAAGGTGAAGGTAGGCACGGCTTACAAAGGGAATTAGAACAACGCCACTATCTTGTCATCCTGAGCGAAGCTCGCTCGTTCGATTGCGAACGCGCGACGAGTCGAAGGATCTGCTGTCTGCTGAATGCGGCACTGTCGTTGCCGGAAGTTTGCTCTGAGCGCTAAACGCTAAGTGCTGAATGCTGACCAAAGAAAAAGCCGCCGACGTCTTCGAGCAGATAAAAAAGCATTCGACCGCAGATGAGGTCGAAGCCATGATCTATGGGGGCAAATTCGCTCTCACCCGTTTTGCCAACAACATCATCCATCAAAACGTAGCCGAGGAAAATTATTCCGTTTCGGTGCGGACCGCGTTCGGCGGACGCACCGCCCGCGCCACCACCAACAAGTTCGACGGCGACAGCCTCAAACGAGTAGTGCAGGCTTCGGAAACTCTGGCCAAAGTCCAGCATCCTGATTCGGATTTGTTGCCGATGCCCGGCGCGGAGAAGTCCCCCGCAACCACACAAGCCAGACCCAGCCGGCATTTTGCGCAGACCGCTGGCCTTACTCCCGAGCTGCGCGCTGATGGAGTCGAGAAAATTGTTGGAGTAGCAAACCGACACAAACTCACCACCGCAGGAATATTCTCTTCGTCCGAATCGGTGGAGGGAATTTTCAATTCGCGTGGACTACACGACTGGCACACTCAGACCTCATCTGAGATTTCCATCACCATGCTCGCGGCCGACTCCTCGGGATGGCAGAAGGCAAACTCACCCAACGTAAGCCAGCTTGATCCCGCCGCTCTCGCAGAAATTTCGGCACGCAAAGCCATCGAGTCTGCCAGTCCGCGTGAAATCCCTCCGGGCAAGTACACCGTCATTCTGGAGCCCGCGGCGGTGCTCGACATGTCAGGCTTCATGTTCTGGGATTTCGGCGGCCTCTCGATCCTCGACCAGCGTTCGTTTCTGAACCAACGTGTCGGCACGCAAATCTTCGGTGCGAACATCAACATCTGGGATGACGTGTCGCACCCGCTGCAGTCGGGTACGCCATTCGACGGCGAAGGCGTGCTCCCGCCAGCGCGTACAACTGGTGGAGAACGGCATCGTCAAACGCCTGGTTTATGCGCGGGCCACAGCGGAAAAGATGAAGAAGTCAGAATTCAAGGACAAAGTTGGCCCCGTCGCTCCGACCGGACATGGCTTCTCGCTTCCCAACGAAATGGGCGAAGCCCCGATGAACATTGTCTTCGGCACGCCGCCGGACCCGCAGACGATCGAGCAGATGATTGCATCCACGGAACGCGGCGTTCTGGTCACGCGTCTCTGGTATATCCGCGAGGTTGATCCCTACGAAAAGATTCTCACCGGCATGACCCGTGACGGCACCTTTTATGTGGAGGATGGCAAGGTGAAACACGGCATCCTGAATTTCCGGTTCAACGAGAGCCTCATCCACATGTTTTCAAATGTGGAGGCGATGGGTACACCGGTCCGCGCCAGCGGCGAAGAGTCCTTCGACATGGTAGCGCCCCCGATGAAGGTGAAAGACTTTAACTTCACGGAAGTGACAAAATTTTAGAAGCAGCTTTCAGCTGCCAGCCGTCAGTAACACAATGGATTCCATCGCCTTCGATTCCTGTAGATCCAAAGATCCGATACGTCAGCCAAGTTCGCCACGTCCGAAATGCTGACAGCTGAGAGCTGACAGCTGACAGCTGAAAGCTAGCCTCAGCCGACGCAGTTACCCTAATCTTCCCGCAATTCCATGATCCGCAAGGCTTTACCCCTACTAGTTCCATGACTTCCGTAACTTTTATCCCCTGGTTCTGGGGTGTAATCTGCACCACGTAATGTCGAACAATGGGCGATTTGCGGAGGACGGGAATCCCGGTGTCGGCGCAGCAATGCGGAAAGAAAATTCGCCATCGGAGTCACCCGAAGCCGTGACCCGCGAAACCGCATCGACGAAAGCCGGTCGCGCACGCTACTCCGACATGCAGAGCGCAGTCCGATTTCCCATCAAGTTGCCGATTTCAGTGAAATCGAAATCCGGCGCCAACGCAGCCGAGACTGAAAATATTTCTGCCAACGGCGTGCTCTTCCATGTGGATTCGGAAATGCCGATTGGCTCGATGGTGGACTTCACCATCTCGCTGCCCGCTGACGTCGTGGGGTCCGAAGCCGATGTGCAGCTCGACTGCCGCGGCCGCGTGGTGCGAAATTTTGAAGAGGATGGCCGCCGAGGCGTCGGCGTTGTCATCGACGAATACCGTTTTGAGCGCCGTTGACAGCAGGGAACTGAAGGGCAAGGAACCGAATGGCTAGCACTTCCGCCAGCATGGAGATTGACGTCGAGCAGCCGCACGAAGTCGACGGCCATTTCATCCGCGTAATCGTAGCCGACACTCAGGCCATCTTCCGTGCCGGGCTGCGAAAGATCTTCGCCCTGGAAGACGATATCCGCGTGGTTGGACAATCAGAGACACTTTCTCAGACCCTTTCCGCCGCTAAGAAATTCACCGCCGACATCCTGATCTTCGAAGCTTCTCTGGCGCCGAATCCGGTTGAGGCGGTTTCAGATCTGCTACGGCAGACTCCTCATCTTCGCCTGGTAGTCGTAACTCCCGAATCAAACCAGGAACTTACTCTCGAGCTGTTTCGCCGCGGTGCACACGGAGTAGTTTGCCGCGACGTCGAGCCCGAACTTCTGGTCGAATGCCTCCGCAAAGTCTCCGAAGGTCATCCCTGGCTTGATAGCCGTGGCACCCAATGGGTGCTCGAGGCTTTCCGTACCCAGGGCTCGCGCCCGTCGTCACCGCGCCCCAAAGTGCAGTTGACTCCGAAGGAATCGCTCATTGTCTCCTGCGTGACCCAGGGCATGAAGAACAAGGAAATCGCGCTGCGCGTAGGTACCACCGAGCAGGTTGTCAAAAATTATTTGCGCAAGGTATACGACAAACTGGGCGTAGCAGACCGCTTGGAACTCGCGCTCTTCTGCCTTCACAACCGCGTCCTGGACGGAGCCGTAAAGGTGCCAGCCGTTCCGGCAACGTCGTCAGGCAATGGCAGCGCAACGGAACTGGCATCCGCAAGCACCGAATCCGTCACCAAACCTTCCTAAAAGTTGGCTGCCTAAAGTTGCGGTTACCCCACCACGGGCCATAGAATCAAAAGGCAGAAGTTTCCCGCCTAAAACAACCCGCAGGAGAGATGGCCGAGTGGCTGAAGGCGCACGCTTGGAAAGCGTGTTTACTCGAAAGGGTAACGTGGGTTCGAATCCCACTCTCTCCGCCATATTTTCAATGTTTAGAAAATGTACCGGCTGTTTTAACTGTCGTGGAGTGCTAGACCTGCCACTTTTGTTGCTTGCGCCATCGCGTTGGTGACGACATCGCTAACTCTTGAACGTCGTCTCGAATATCGGCGTGCCGCATGAGTCGAATCTCTGAAAATTCTCTCTACGATCGGACTAGGCGGTTTGGCATGTGCGCTTGGTCGCATTTGACACATACCAGTTCCATCGGGTTTCGTTGCGAACTACTGGCCAGCTAGTTTCGCATGTCAGTTCTCAGGTCGTTCCGAACCATAGATGTGGCAGCCAGCTTACTACGCAGCGGGATAGGCCAGCCGGATGATCCAAAAAGTAAGCCCCGCAACGGCTGCGGAAGCAGGAATTGTAATGATCCAGGCCCACACAATACGCCGCGCCACTCCCCAGCGTACAGCTGACAAACGATGGATCGCACCAACTCCAATAATCGCTCCGGTGATCGTATGTGTCGTGCTAACCGGAATGCCAGCCAGAGCCGTTCCGAACAGGGTCAAAGCCCCGGCACTCTCTGCGCAAAATCCACCAAGTGGCCTCAGTTTGGTAATTTTCGACCCCATGGTATGAACAATCCGCCAGCCGCCGAAATATGTGCCGAGCGCGATGGCGGCATGGGCGGAGAGGATGATGAACCACTTGTACCGGCCCCATTCGTGGGTGATTTCATTCGGGGTCATATATCCAGCGGTGAACAAGGCTCCCGCGATAATGCCCATCGTCTTCTGGGCGTCGTTTCCTCCGTGGCCCAGGCTATAGGCTGCCGCGGACAGCAGTTGCAGCTTCCGAAACCACTTATCAACTTGCCCGGGAGTTCGGTTGCGCAAAATCCAATAACTTGCCGAAGAAAAGAGCAGTGCAAGGACCAGCCCCATAATGGGAGCAATCACGATAAAAATCAGAGTCAGAGTCCAGCCATGAGGCAGGATCACGGAAAACGCATGCGCAACTCCGTGGTTCAACGCCGCTCGGGTCACTGCTGCGCCCGCGTAGCCGCCAATCAGCGCGTGCGACGACGAAGTCGGCAGGCCCCACCACCAAGTCAGCAAGTCCCACACAATCGCACCGGCCAGGCCCGCGATGACCACGTACTGAGTTACGTCATCCAGCCTGATCATGCCTTTGCCAATGGTTTTGGCTACGGCTGTGCCCAGAAGGAAAGCAGCCGCGAAATTAAAGAAGGCCGCCCAGATCACAGCCAGCTTGGGTGATAAAACGCGAGTGGAAACCACGGTAGCAATGCTGTTGGCGGCGTCATGGAAGCCGTTCAAGAAATCAAAAGACAGGGCAACGGCCACGGTGATGATCAGCAGCAGCAATCCGGTATTCACCGGCGGTTTCCTCTTGCTGGAGTAGGGGTGTCGAAACAAAAGACCATCAGGCGCTCTTCAAGGCGACGGCTTCCAGTACATTGGCAGCGTCTTCGGCCTTGTCAGTCGCCATTTCGAGCACTTCATACAATTCTTTCATCTTGATCAGCTGGATCGGATCTTTTTCATTGTCAAAGAGTTCTGCGATGGCGTTACGGCTAACGCGATCCGCTTCGTTTTCCAGCCGATGGACTTCGACGCAATGCTCCAGCACTCGCTGGTTCTGCTCCAGCAACGAGACCCCTTTCGCCAGCTCCTCCGACTGCTGCACAATCAGTCCCGCCAGCTCAGCGGCCACTGGCGGCGGGGCATCGATCCGGTATAGCCTGAGCCGAACGCCTGCGGAATTGACAAAGTCCAGCACGTCATCCAGCGAAGAAGTCAGCCGATGAATGTCTTCGCGATCGAACGGGGTGATAAATGTCTGATTCAACGTCGTAATAATAGAGTGGGTCATGTCATCCCCCCGATGCTCGACCTCCTGTAACCTTTCGAGCCTTTCTCGCATATTGGTCGGGCTATTCAGAATATCCTGCAGGAGGCGCGCACCCTCAATAAGGTTCTGCGACACTTCCGCGAACATACGGAAGAATTTGGTTTCTCGCGGAATCAGACGGATCATGAAACTTGGAGCTCCTTGATTGCTTGCTGTGACTGGCGATTTCCCCCCGGCAACGGAAGCGCACAACTATCTCACGGGGGTGGTATAGCGTCAAACCTCAATGGCCAATTGTCCTAAAAGGAGACTTGGCAAAGGAAAAAACTGGCAGGACCCCTTTAGAATTGCGGATCTCACGGAGAATTACCTTGGCACAGTGCACGCACGCGCATTATCAAATTGGCAGGGCTAAAGGGTTTCGTAATGTAGTCGTTTGCGCCTATTTGTAGGGCGAGTCTGCGATCCGCCTCACCTGTTCTCGCAGTAAGAATCACTATTGGCAGTTTTCGCAGAAGCTCGTGCTTCCGTATGCTCTGGCAAAGTTCAAAGCCATCAATTCCTGGAAGCATTAAGTCCAAAACGAACAGGACTGGAAGTTGATTCTCAGCTTCACGTATCACGTTTGTCGCTGCCTGCAACCAGCGAACAGCAAAACCGGCTTTTTGTAGATGATGTTCAACTAGACGTCCTATATCCGCATCGTCCTCTACCAACATGACGGTTCCCGAACGTGTAGGAGGGGCAGGTTGTGGTGGCCCCGATTCTTTCGAGTTGCATTGCGGTCCATGTGTCATAGGCGCTCCCGTCCTCCATTATGCTGCCGGAGCGCTGGCTCCACCGGAGCCCGTGGGAATGGCCCACATAAGCGTTTGCCGCTGCTGGTGCGATGATCTGCCCGGTTTGAAGGCTTCCGTGACTTTGCCGATCCACTCTTGTTTCTCGGCTTCGTAGGTAAGCACCAGTTCGAGCTTGTCCGCGGAGGAAGATGAACCCGCCTCATTCTCCGATTGTGGCTTGGGTTTGCCGCCGCTCAGAAGAGGTAAAACGAGAACGCCCGGAATTCCAATCCGGCGTTGCATGAGAGGAGAGCGATCGGACGACCTCGGGGACACATTCATATGGTCTCGGCGGATGACGCTAATATTGTAGAACTTGTTCGGATCTTCTGGAACGGCGGAAACGCAGCGGACTCGGGGAAGTTACCGGACGTCTTGAAGCCCGCGATTGAATTCGTCGAGTCTTGTGCGAGCCTGTTCGAGAGCGGCGCGCAATCCGCTTGACTCAACCGCATACCGATACGAAACTGAATATCCTTATGGACAGAGTGCAAGACTGCATGACGGACTTTTGGAGGTCAGCAATCCGGCAGCAGTTCCATGCTGCGATCGACATGCTGGCGAACGCGATCGAAGCCTGCCCGGAGTCTTCGTGGTCTGCACACGGGCAGAGCGCATTCTGGTACATCGGATTTCACACACTCATCTTCCTTGACTTATATCTGTCCTCGGAAGGCGAACCCCAGTTTCATCCGCCGCCACCATTCACTCGTAGTGAACTTGAAGACGAGGTTGTGGTACCCGAACCTGGCTACAAAAAGGAGGAACTCCTCGGCTACGTCGAGCACTGCCGTAAAAAATTGGACGCTGTGATGGCCGGAATGACAGATGCATGGACCATGGCTTCTTGTCCATTCCCGTACCGCAATATGAGCAACGGTGAACTGCTTCTCTACAACATGCGGCATGTGCAACATCACGCGGCCCAACTCAACATGCGGCTGCGTCAGGAGACAAATTCGGCGCCACGTTGGGTATCGAAGGGCGGTTTGAACATCACAGCCTGACCTGCAGGCGGAGATGCGAGAATCCGCGATAAAATCGCTGTGCTGCATTTTTGGGAACGGAATGCTGAATGCCGACCTCTGAAACCCAATCCGTGGCGACTACTCTGCCCGCCCGCTACTATACCGATCCTGAGCTTTTCCGCGGTGAACTCGAACGTTTCTATTGCAACACGTGGATCTGCGCCGGGCGCACCGACCAGATTCCCGCAGCCGGCGACTACTTTGTTCGCGAAGTGGCGCGCGAAAGCATCATCGTTACGCGTGACGCCGCAGGCTCGGTGCGGGCGTTTTTCAACGTGTGCCGGCATCGCGGTACCCGCATATGCGCTGGCGCCGAAGGACACTTCGCGGGACGGATCCAGTGCGGCTATCACGGTTGGACCTATGGACTCGACGGTGGCCTCATTGGCGCTCCCCACGCGCAGGACGGCTTCCGCCGCGAAGATTACCCTCTCAACCGCGTTCAAGCCGAGGTCTGGGACGGTCACATTTTTATCAACCTCAGCGCAGAGTCTGCGCCGCTGGCCAGTCAACTGGAAGACCTGCCGCAGAAATTCGAGCGATGGCAGATGGCTGACCTGAAAATGCATCAGCGTATCGAGTATGAGGTGAAGGCCAACTGGAAACTGATCATGCAGAACTACAACGAGTGCCTGCACTGTCCCATTCTGCATCCGGCACTCAGCGCGATCAGCGATTATCTTTCCGGCGACAACGATCAGCCCCATCGTGGATACATCGGCGGCTCCATGGAGTTTCAGGGCGGCGCTCGGACCATGAGTAAAGATGGCAAGCTGCGGCGCGCGTATCTTCCCGGGCTCACAGATCAGGAACGCAATAAAGTTTTTTACTACTCGGTTTTCCCCAATCTGTTCCTCAGTCTCCATCCGGACTACATGATGACGCACACGCTCTGGCCGCGCGCGGTGGATCGTACTGCGATCATCTGCGAATGGCATTTTCACCCTGACGAAATCGCCAAGCCTGAGTTCGAAGCCAGTGATGCGGTTGAATTTTGGGACGTCACCAACCGCGAAGACTGGGCCATCTCGGAGCTGTCGCAAGCCGGAATCGAGTCCCGCGCCTATAAACCCGGCCCCTACTCCCGCTGCGAGTCGCTACCCCACGCGTTCGATCAGATGGTGCTGGATCGTGAAAAACGGGGAATCTAGAAGCGGCTCCTTTGCGTTCTTAGCGGATTTTCTTTGCGATCTCTGCGGTTAAAAGCTTTTTACCGCAAAGGGCGCAAAGAAATTCGCAAAGGACGCAGAGAAACTCAAGGGCTTGGAATTGTCTGGAGGACTTCCAGAATGCCACGGGTTGCGTTCCGCCGCGATCAGGATCTTGTTCTGGTCATGCGAGTGCGCGACTTCGATGCCGCCTGGGATGCGCTGGCCACCGATCCCGTAAATCTTCGCTGGCAGGCGGAAATGGCAAAGTATTTTGAGCCTGTGCCCGGCCTTCAACCGGGAGAGAGGTTCGCCATGATGAAAGAAGTTTTCTTCATGGAGTAGCGGGCAATGGCGGTGGCGAACCGTACCTTCGTCTCTTCAAGAATTATTTCTCCAGGAGATTTTTCCAGCGGACCCACGCCTCCTGGCGGGCTTTCTTGTTGGCCTCGCTGGCGTCGGGGGCTTCGCCGGCGCGCATGAAGCCGTGTCCAGCGTCGGGGTACACCACTGGTTCGAAGGCTTTGCCCGCGGAGTTCATTTGCGCCGCGGTGTCGGGCAGCGTGGCGTCAATACGCGCGTCGTTGCCTGCGTAGAAACCATAAACCGGGGCCTTGATCCGGGCCATGTCGTTCTTGTCGGGAGCGCCGCCATAGAACACGAAGGCCGCGCTGAGATCGGGGCGATTGGTCGCGAAGCGGAAGGTTTGTCCGCCTCCCCAGCAGAAACCCCCCACAAAAAGCTTGCCGTTAGTGGCGGGCAGGGTCTTGGCGTAATCGGCGACAGCGTTTAGGTCGCCGGTAACCTGGTCGGGATTCAGGTGGCTCACCGCTTCGGTGACTTTGTCCGGCGCAAACGCGGAGCTACGTCCGCCGTTCGGACCCATTCCAGAAAGCAGGTCCGGAGCGACCGCGATGTAACCGGCGGCGGCCACCTGATCGGCGAGGTCCTGTACCCAGTCTGACATGCCAAAGATTTCATGGATGAGGACGACCACTGGCCGCTTATCTTTCGATTCGGGATACACGACGAACGTCTCAACCGATCGGCCATCACGTTTCACGGTAACCCATTCCCGATGCCGTGGAGACTTTTCCAGCTGAGTTCGCGCCCAGTCCTGGGCCCAGACAGCTTGCGTAAACAGGAGAATCAAAACGAGAGTGATGCGTTTCATGAGTTCCTCTTATGCAGTGACCCGGTTTTCCCCGCCTCGCATTTTACAATCTACAGTATGTCTGGTATCGCACGTTCTTTTACCTTCTGATATCTTCTGCGAATCTTGAATGCGCTGAAGCGCAATCTGCGGGTCGCCAAATGGCTGGGGACCATTCCGGCCGTTGGGGTCTGCACGTTTTGCAATCGCGAATTCAAGGTCCCACTGAACGCCATGAAGAGGGTCGCGGATGCACAGGAGAGTCTCAGGCTCCAATTCACTGCGCACAAGTGCAAGACCGGCGCGCCGCCGGGGCCTGCAAGCGGCGAACAACACCCGTAGCGGTTGGGTCGATCGCACAGGTCGTCTAACACTTCGTGTCTCCAGGCTTCCGGCCTCTAGCCAGCCTGGCCTGTCTTTCGGCCAGCAGTCGATTAATTTCAGTCACAAGTTGCAATAACTTCTTAGGGTCTCTTTCGACCGAGGCTTGACGGCAAAGTTCAGTCCAACGCTCTGGCACCGGCGTTGTCGGGCCTTGTCCCCGCGGGATAGCGGTTTCGGGGACCGTGAGTTTCGGATTCGTAATCTCCGGTTCGTCGTTGTTCATCCCCGTTTTGATGCAGCCAATCCATGATCGCCCACCCTTAGAGAGTCTGGAAAATTGCCGTAGAGCCAAGAGGAGACATCGGTGGGCAAACGGAGGCTCAAGGTCAGCATCGAAGAATTTGCTCGGAGGACGGTATGGAAAGCTACCTGACAACCGTTGCGTTTATTCTGATCGCGATTGTGACAATTTTTGTTGCGCTGCGCGAGACACCCAATTTCCATCGCTGAGTGGTGCGCGAAAAAGCGTCGTTTTTTGACGCCGCACGAGCGAGGACGCTCGCGCCCAACATTTGCTTCTCCCGCCCACATTTCCTTAGGGAATGATGACTGCCGCTCCATCGATGGAGTCGCTCTTGATGGCGGCCAACGCTTCATTGGCACGGTCGAGAGCAAAGGTTGTCACCTTCGGCTGAAGATTGATCTCGGCGGCGAGTCTTAGAAAGTCGCGAGCATCTGCGCGCGTCATGTTGGCGACGCTGCGTATTTGACGCTCTCCCCAAAGTAGGCGGTCGTAGTCGAACTCCGGAATGCGATCGAGGTGGATCGCATTGATGGCAACGACTCCGCCTTTTCGCAAACTGGAGAGCGCCAGGACGACCACATCTCCGCTGGGAGCGAATGTGATGGCGCGATCGAGTTCCACGGGAGGTTTGTCCGCCTCCGAACCCACCCATTTTGCACCCAGAGATTCAGCCAGCCTGCGATGAGATGCGCCGCGGGTTGAGACATACACATCACATTGCCAGGCCTGGAGAACTGCGATCGCCAGATGTGCGGACGCACCGAAGCCGAACAAGCCGACTCTTTCTCCACGTTCCACACCTGCCACGCGTAGGCTGCGAAAGCCGATGATCCCGGCACACAGCAGCGGTGCGGCGTGTAGGTCATCGAGAGCGGGAGGAAGAGGGAAAACGAAGTCGGAGCGAGCGGTCGCGAACTCTGCGTATCCGCCGTTCACGGCATAGCCGGTGAAGGTTGGGCGAATCGCAAAGATTCTCATGGTTATTCTTGCAATACCAGCAGGTGCCGTCCGTTCCCCCGACCCAGGAAACGCCCACCCGTGTTCCCAGGGCGAGTTCCGCAGTCGCCCCCTGGATGATCTCTCCTACGATCTGGTGACCGGGAATCAGAACTTCGCGCAGGGGATGGAGTTCGCCTTCGACGATGTGGAGGTCGGTACGGCAAACGCCGCACGCCCGCACCCGCAGCAGCACCTGTCCGGCTGCTGGTTCAGGTTTTGCCACCTCCTCGATGCGGAGAGGCCGTTTGGTGACCCCATCTGCCGAAGTGAGCACAGCGGCTTTCATTTGCGAACTCCTTGTATGTGACGCGCGATGTGGCGTTTTCTCTCGCCTGCAATCAGACTCGACCGCGGAACTGGATGATTCTCCGGCGATCGCGTTTTGACGGCCTGCCTGCGGGCAACTCTTCGAACTGACGCATCGCCTTGCGCTCGGCCGCCACCTTGAGGCGCAGCTCCTTGCTTGCCTCAGTCTCGCGATAAAGGGTTTGTGCAACCGAAGCGGGTCCGCGAATGTCGCTCAGAAGCAGAACTTCCACTTCAAAGTCACCACCGTCATTGGTGACCCGCAACATGTCGCCAATCCGGACATCACGCGCGGCTTTCGCGGGCTGGCCGTTGGCTTGAATCCTGCCGAGCTGACAGGACCTCGCGGCCAATGTTCGCGTTTTAAAAAATCTGGCGGCCCAGAGCCATTTATCGATTCGTACGGAAGTCATGAGCAGGGAACCATGGAAGACGAAATATCCCGAGTGATGTCACGCACGCGCTTTGTCGATCATCTCTTCCCAGATGCCTTTTGATTTTAGAACCAGTTCGATGGCTTCGCGGACAGCGCCGCGGCCGGCGAGAGCTTTCGTGGTGTAGTGCGCCGCTTTCTTTACTTCGGGGACGGCATCGCCAACGGCCACGGCAAGGCCGGCGCGGCGCAGCAGCGGAATATCCGGAAGATCGTCGCCAATATAGGCGACGGCAGAATCTGATACCCCCGCCTTCTGGAGAATTTCTTCATACGCCGGCATCTTCAGCGGCTGTTTCATGTAAATAAACTCCATCTTCATTTCTTGGGCACGACGGAGGAGCGCGGTGCTTTCGCGACCAGTAATGCAGCCGGTGCGCAGTCCCGCGGTGTGAGCCAGAGTAAGACCCTGGCCGTCGTGCGCGTCGAAGGTTTTGATTTCGAGGGCGCTGTCGGCTTGCGACAGCAGTGTGACGCCGCCGTCGGTCATTGTGCCGTCCACGTCCATGAGGATCAGCTTGATTTGCGCGGCGCGTTTCTTCAGTGCGGGAGAGATTTTGGGAGCACGAGCCAAAGACGCCTCCAGGAGTAGGTAAAGAGAGAGTCTAAGGCAAAGGGCAGTGACGCGGCCACCATCTGGAAGTGCAGTAGCAAAATGGGGACAGCCGAGGGTGGCGGCTGTCCCCACGTGGTTCCTTTAGCTTGCGGCCAGAACGCCCTCCGCCGGCTCCAACTCACTCTCGCGCTCTTCGTCGCCTTCGGACGAGATGCGGGTGTGGGTCTTCGCGACCAGCATGTAGATCGACGGTACGATGAACAGGGTAAACAGCGTTCCGATGATCATGCCGCTGACCAGCATGATGCCGATGCTGTTTCGCGCGCCGGCTCCAGGCCCCTTGGCGAGAACAAGTGGGAAGTGGCCGATGACGGTAGCGGCAGTGGTCATCAGAATTGGCCGCAGCCGGGTTTCGGCTGCCTCGATAATCGCAGCCAGTTTCGCCTTGCCCGTCTCCTGCAGTTGGTTGGCGAACTCCACAATAAGGATGCCGTTCTTCGAGATCAGTCCAACCAGCGTAATCAGTCCTACCTGACTGTAGATGTTCAGCGTCGTCAGTCCCAGGAACGAGAACAGCAACGCTCCAGAAATTGCCAGCGGAACGGACCCCGCCAGGATGATGAAGGGATCGCGGAAGCTTTCGAACTGCGCGGCCAGCACCAGGTAGATCAGGATGCCCGAGAGCAGGAAAGTCCCGAGAAATTTGCTGCCTTCAGTACGAAGCTGCCGCGACTCGCCCGCGTAGTCAACCGTGAAACCCTGCGGCAGGATCGTCTTGGCCTCATCTTCGAGCACTCGCAGTGCCTGGTCCAGCGGCACTCCGGGCGGGACCACTCCCTGAATGCGGACCGCGTTGAGCTGCTGAAATTTCTTCAGGTCTCGCGGCTCGGTCGTGGTCTTCAAGGTGGCGAATGTGGAGAGCGGCACCATTTTGTTTTGCGAGCCGGTGACGTAGATTTGCGACAGTTGGTCCGCGGTCAGGCGCTCGGCGCGTTTGACCTGCGGGATGACTTTGTAACTCCGTCCCTGAATGCTGAAGCGGTTCACGTAGTTTCCGCCCAGCAGAGTGGAGAGGTCCTGTCCGGCCTGGCTCAGGTCGACTCCCTGGGAGCGCAGTTTGTCGCGGTCGAATACGACTTCGGTCTGCGGCTGATCGTATTTCAGATCGGAGTCCGCATAGATAAAGAGGCCACTCGCAAAGGCCTTGCCCACAAGCTGTTTGGCGAAGGCCAGAAGTTGCTGTGGCTCGCCCGGAGAGGCGACCACAAAATCAACCGGAAAATTTCCGCCGCCGGGCAAGGGTGGCGGAGTCAACGGGATCACCCGAATCCCAGCGATCTTTGATAGCGGTCCTGTGGATTCGAGCAGAAGCTGCTGCGCCGTCTTCTTTCGTTCGCTCCAAGGCTTGGTCACCATGCCGCCGAAGCCGCCGTTCGGGGACGTGATCTGGAAAATACTTTCGTTCTCGGGGAACGAATGATAGACGTCGTAAACCTCGTTGGTGTAAAGCCGGGTCTGATCGATAGTCGAGTTCGGTGAAGCCTGGATCACTCCGAACACCACGCCCTGGTCCTCGGACGGCGCCAGTTCGCGCTGCGAGAACATGTAGAACGGGATCATCAACACGGCCACGATCGCCCACAGAGTGAGTACGACCGGTCGGTAACGCAGCGTCGCGGTAAGCGAACTCTCGTATGCGCGGCGGACGCGCTCGAAGCGCCGGTTGACCCATCCGGCGAAGCCGCGCTCGGTGTCTCCCGCGCGCAGCAGCTTCGATCCCATCATTGGGGAAAGCGTCAGCGCCACGATTCCGGAGACGATCACAGCTCCGGCGAGCGTGAACGCGAACTCCCTGAACAACGCTCCGGTCAAGCCGCCCTGGATACCGATGGGGGCATACACCGCGGCCAGCGTGATGGTCATCGAGATGATCGGACCGACCAGTTCACGCGCGGCGTCAATAGCGGCACGGAAGGGAGTTTTGCCCAACTGGATGTGGCGCTCGACGTTTTCAACCATGACGATGGCGTCGTCTACTACCAGACCGACCGAGAGCACGATCGCCAGCAGGGTCAGCAAGTTGATGGTGAAGCCGAACGTGAGCATGAGGAAGACAGCGCCGATAAGCGAAATCGGAATGGCCACGACCGGGATCAGCACCGAACGCATCGAGCCAAGGAAAAGGAAGATGACCACAACAACGATCAGCAGGGTTTCTGTGAGCGTCCTGAGCACTTCGTTGATGGCGTCCTGAATGTAGGCCGTCGAGTCGTACGGAATGCCGACTTTCATCCCGGTGGGCAATTCTGCCTGGATGCCGGGTATAGTTGCGCGAACCTGCTTGATGACCTCCAGCGCGTTGGCTGTCGGCAAGACCCAGATTCCCATGAAGGTCGCGGTCTCGCCATTGAATCGGACTTCGGAATCATAATTCTGGGCGCCGAGCACGACATCCGAGATGTCGCCGAGTCGCACAACTACGCCGTTGTTGTTCTTGACCACCAGTTGCTTGAATTCTTCCGCGGTCCGCAGGTCGGTGTTGGCTACCAGGTTGACCGACACCATCGAACCCTTGGTGCTCCCGAGCGCCGAGAGATAGTTGTTGTGCGCCAGCGCGTCATGAACAGCGGAGGCAGAAATGCCCAGCGCGGCCATCTTGTCTGGCTTCAGCCAGATTCGCATCGCGAAGGTGCGATCGCCGAGGATGTCGGCGCGCTGCACTCCGCTGATGGCGCTCAGTTTGGGCTGGACGACGCGGGTCAGATAATCGGTGATCTGGTTCTGGTCGAGATCGGTCGACGAAAAGCCGATATACATCGCGGCAAATTCATTGTCCGCAGTCTGCAGATCGATGATCGGCGCTTCGGCTTCCGGCGGCAGGTCGTTGCGCACCTGGGCCACTTTCGCCTGGATCTGGGTCAGCGCCGCGTTGGTATCGTAGTTGAGCTTCAGGTGCACCGTGATGGTGCTAATTCCCTGAGCGCTCGACGACTCCATGTAGTCGATGCCGTCGGCACTGGCGATGACCCGCTCCAGCGGAGTCGTGATAAATCCGCGAACCAGGTCGGCGTTCGCGCCCACGTAAACCGTCGAAACCGATACCACCGCGATGTCGCTGCGCGGGTATTGCCGCACACTCAACGAGCGAATGGACTGCAGCCCGGCGATCAGAATAACCAGACTGACGACCATCGCGAGGACGGGTCGTTTAATGAATAGATCCGTAAACTTCATTTAGCTGTCCTCAGGCTTTGGAGCAGGGTTATTTCCCGGTTGAACCTTATTGTTGACCTGGACCGCGGCGCCGTTGCGCAGCTTGAACACAGCGGACGTCACAACTTCATCGCCTGGGTTCAGGCCCGAAACCACTGCCACCTGGTCGCCGCGTGATCCTTCAATCTTCACGAACTGCTGACGCACTCCACGGTAAGACTTGCCTTTCGGGTCCTTGAGGTCGGTGATCACGAAAACCGAATCGCCGTAAGGAGCATAGTTGACCGCGGACGCCGGCAGCGGGACTACGTCACGACTTGCTCCCAGCACCACTTCCACCTGAACGAACATTCCGGGCTGCAACTTGCCTTGGGGATTGGCCAGCGTCGCCTGTACCTGAACGTTGCGAGTGGTCTCGTCGATCACTGAGTCCAGGGCCGTAACCTTGCCGGTGAAAACTTTTCCAGGCAGGTCTTCGGACGTGACCTGCAGACTGCGACCAACATGGACCGTGGTCAAGCGCCTGCTGCGGCAGACCGAAATTGACGTAAATCGGATTCAGGGCCTGCAGTTGAACCACGGGATTGCCCGCGGACAGATACTGGCCGAGATTGACCTTGCGAATGCCCAAGGTCCCGGAGAAGGGCGCGCGAATTGTTTTTCGCTCAATGGTTGCGCGGATTGCGTTCACATTGGCTTCGGTTTGTTTTTGCTGGGCTGTGGCCTGGTCGTATTCCAGACGGGAGACGACGCCCTCTTTCACAAGCGACTCCCATCGGCCGTAGTTGACCTTCGCCAGATCACGTTGGGCCTCGAGAGCAGCAAGCTGCGCCCGCTCTTCGCGAGTGTCGAGTTCGACGAGAACGTCGCCTTCCCGTACTGCCTGGCCGGAATCAAAGTTAATCTTCGCTACAGAACCTGGAAGGTCGGCGCTGACCATCACGCCGTGAACCGCTTCCATGGTGCCGATTACGCCTGTAGTCGAGGGCCACTGCTCCGCTTTCACCACTACGCTCGTGACCGCCTCAGGAGGAGGCGTATAGGCAGCGGCTTGCACCGCCGTCTGTACCTGCTTAAACTTAAAGAAGCCGAGGGCCGAGAGCAGAGCCGCCGCCACGACCAACATCAGGAACATTCTCTTCGCCATAACTCCCCTTAGTCACTGAAAACAAACACTTAACGGGCGCCCATGCGGTGCAAACAGCTGCACACCTGGACCCTCTGACAGCAATTGGAAGCACTACACGTTCGAACTCCGCCCGTGCGGGCGTTCAGCAGTCTGATTGGATTCAGAAATTGCGCTAGGGATTCGGCTATTTCATCGTCCAAGTCAGACAAGACACAAAGTTTATGTAGGCGCGAGCGCTCCGCTCGCGCGGCAGCGTTCGAGAAGCAGAAGCACGAGCGGGGCGCTCGCGCCTACATCTGGATCTAAGGCGTCGGCAGGCCTGGAATTTCCAGCACCGGCCTGATTTCTACCGAGCCCTTGCGCGCGCCGGGAATCCGTCCAGCGATGTCCTTCGCTTCATCCAAATTCTTCGCATCCACCAGGAAGTAGCCGCCCAGTTGTTCGCGGGCCTCCGCGAAGGGGCCATCGGTGACCAGCCGCTTTCCCTCCCTTACTTTGACGGTGGTAGCAGTCGCTACCGGCTGCAAGGGAGCCGTGGCCAGGAACTGGCCTTTGGACTGCAGGTCGTGGGCGAGCTTCGTCGACTCGACGTAACACTCGGCCCGCTCGGCCTCGGTCCAGGCCTGCTCATCGCCATAAATCAGCAGCAGGTACTTCATTGGCATATCTCCATAGGTATGTCGAATGGGTGACTTTCAAATCGACATCCCCCGCTGAATAATTTTTTCAATCTGGAAAACATTCGATACGCCCCGAATCTGCTTTCGGAAACTCGACTTCGAGGCTGTCTAAATAGATCGACGGATGCGGGGCCAAATCGACACTCCCCAGATGGAACAATATTTACGATAATGCGGATTCGCCGAATGGAGGCCGTCCTCGAGTAAGCTGCGACTTTATGACGAAATCCCTTGCCTGCATTTTTCTTCTCGCATGTTTCACGTCAACCGCCCTCGCTGGCATGACCGCCGATTCCAAAAGGGTCGCAGAAGTCGAGACCATCTACGCAGACCTGAGCGATGCCTTCACCATTATCACGACCATAGATTCCGGCCTGTTTGCGAGCTATCAAGGCAAGGACCGCGCCGCATGGGAGCGTCTCTATCGCGAGAAACGCAAGGAATTTTTCGCACGCCTGGCAAAACTTCCTGACCATGATCTTTCCAGGAACGACGCCGAAGCTGTTGCCGCGATGCGTTCGCAGTCCGCGACGTTCTCCGAAACCGTTTCGGCGCCCTTTAATCCGGGAAGAACGGGAAAATGCGAGGAAGCAACCCGCAAGGGCCTGGATTATGCGTCTTTGAGAACGGCGTTGTTGGCGTGCTTTACGGAGAAGGGCAACGATGTAAGTTTCGAGGGCGGAAAGATCAATCGACAGTCGGTGCTTGACCTGCTTCATGAGATCGAAGAGCCGGAGCGGCGGAAGGCTGTCTTCATGGCGCTCGCCCCGTTGTGGCAGGCGGTCAATGGCAACAACGAACCGGACAGTCCGTATCGGCGCATGATCGCGCTGTCTGTTGCCGATGCGGCGAAACATGGCTCCGAGGTTGATGCTGCCGCGCGCGATGCAGGAGTGAATACAGCCGATGTCGAACAATGGCTCGAACAGATTCTTGATGCCTGGCGCCAGGTCATGCCCGACGAGCCGGTTGAGCCGTGGAGCTTCAGTTATTTGAGTGCCGAGGCCGATCGCCAACTCGCAGCCGCTATACCGCGCGAGTCGCTGCAACCTATTAATCAGCGTTTCTATCAGGACCTCGGGTTCGACCTCAAACAATCAGGCACGTTGTACGACCTGGATCCACGGCCCGGGAAAGCGCCTCTGGCTTACACCGACTACGTCACTCATGGGAGGCTGGTCAATGGCGCATGGCGGCCAACCGTCGCTCGGGTCTCCGCTCCCTACGCGCGAGGCGGGTTGTTTGTGCTGAACGAACTAGTGCATGAGAACGGCCACGTGGTGAACATTACTGCGATTCGCAATCGTCCAGCTTTCGTCTACTGGCCCGGCGATCTTTTTGTTGAAGCCTTTGCCGACGTGCCTGGGTGGAGCACTTACGAGCCCGTTTGGCAACATCGTTACTTGGGACGCGAGACCTCTCAGCAGGCTTCTCTGCGTGCTTTGTATGGCGTGGTAGTGCTGGACGTAGCCTGGTCACTCTTCGAACTGAGAATGTTGCGTGCACCCGCGTCCGACCCGAATGTTTTGTGGACAGAAATCACGAACCATTATTTCCATATCGTGCCGCATCCCGAGTTGTCCTGGTGGGTGCTGCGCGAGCAATTGGTGGACACACCCGGCTACATGATGAACTACGGACTGGGTGCGGTGTTGACCGCCGAAATGCGTCAGCACATTCGCGAGGCCCTGGGGTCGTTCGATACGGGCGATCCGCGTTGGTACGTGTGGTTGCAGGAGCACTTGCTGCGCTACGGCTCCGAGCGTGACTCGCGAACGCTGATGCAGGACTTTCTGGGACGTCCGGTTTCGCCGCAGGCCCTGCTCGATCAGATACATCGGCTGGCGCCGGCGTCGAAGTAGTTTGTGACTGCTCAGGCAATCCCGGCGTCATGCTGAGCTTGCGAAGCATCTTGCGCGGAGCGAATATGCTGCATGCCCACGTCGTGCAGATGCGCGCGAGATCCTTCGGGACTGAAGTCCCTCAGGATGACGCCGGGTGGGTGTGGGCCGCGCGGGGTTTTGCTGCCGATACCAAAGTTGATACCTTATCTCGTCGTAATCACGAGGACTAGCCCATGCTCTGCAGAAATACCTGCGCGGCCGCTCTCTGTTTCATGCTGTCCACCTCATTTCTTCATGCGGCACAAACCTACGAAGTGACAATGGAGAAGGGTGTGACCGCCACGATGCGCGATGGCGTCATTCTTCGCGCGGACATTTACCGACCCAAGGTAGACGGGCAGTTTCCGGTTCTGCTGCAGCGCACTCCATACAACAAGAGCGGCGGAGCGGCTTTTGGCTTCAAGGCTGCGGCGACGGGATATGTTGTCATCATTCAGGACGTGCGCGGCCGCTACACCTCCGACGGTGAGTGGTACACCTTCAAACATGAATCGAACGATGGTTATGACACCGTGGAGTGGGCAGCGGCGTTGCCCTATTCGAACGGCAAAGTAGGCATGTGGGGCGGATCTTACGTGGGCGCTACACAGATGCTGACGGCCATCGCGCATCCTCCGCATCTCGCCGGGATTTGTCCGGTCGTGACGGCCAGCAACTATCACGAAAACTGGACTTACCAGGGCGGCGCGTTCGAGCAATGGTTCAATCAGTCGTGGACCTCGGGCCTGGCTCAAGATACGTTCGATCGGAGCGTGGCGAAAAACACCAACGCTCTTGGGGGAGCGTGGAAATTACCGCTGGCCACCTATCCCTTGTTTAATTTTTCTGATCCTTCGGCGGCGCCGATTTCCACTGCCTCTCTGGCCCCCTATTTTCTCGATTGGCTGGCTCATCCTACTTATGACCAGTATTGGAAGCAGATTTCGATCGAAGAGCACTTCGGTGACATCAACGTTCCCGTGCTCTCGATTGTTGCCTGGTATGACATTTTTCAAGGGGGATCGCTGCGCAACTACCTCGGAATCAAGGCGCATGGAGGAAGCGAAGCGGCCCGCAAGGGTCAGCATCTCTTCGTGACCATTGGAGGCCACGCTGGAAGCGGGAGAAAAATTGGCGACGTTGACTTTGGACCCGCGGCCGCCGAGTTCGACGAAAACGAACTTACTCTGAAGTGGTATGACTATCTCTTTAAAGGCATGCAGAATGAATTCGCCGGCAAGCCGGTAAAAATTTTCGTCATGGGTGCCAACCAGTGGCGCGAAGAAGATGACTGGCCGCTGGCTCGCGCCCAGAGCACCAAGTATTTCCTCCACTCCAGCAAGGGCGCCAACTCGCTTCGCGGAGACGGGAGCCTCTCGACCACGTCGCCTCGATCGGAATCCTCTGACCACTACGTCTATGATCCATCGAATCCCGTGCCTACGATCGGCGGCCCGCTCTGTTGCGATGCGCCACATCTGGCGCCCGGTCCTCGCGACCAGCGTCCCGCAGAGGGCCGCGACGACGTGTTGATCTACACCACGCCAGCGTTTACCCAGGACACAGAAGTCACGGGTCCGATCAGCCTCGATCTTTTTGCCAAATCCTCCGCCGTGGACACGGACTTCACGGCGAAGTTGGTGGATGTGGGGCCGGATGGATTCGCGCAAAATCTCACGGAAGGAATTGTCCGGGCCCGGTATCGCGATTCGCAGGAGAAAGCCAGCCTGATGAATCCGGGCCAGGTGTACAAGTTCAGCATTGATTTGTGGTCCACGAGCAACTTATTTCTTAAGGGACACATGCTCCGGCTGGAGATTTCCAGCAGCAATTTTCCCCGTTTCGACCGCAATCTGAACACAGGGGAAGATCCGGCGTTCGCCCGGAACTTCGTTTCAGCGACGAATACCGTCTATCACGACGCCGACCATCCGTCGGCGCTGATTTTGCCTGTGGTGCCGGCCCGCTGACCTAGCGCTGCCGCACGAGTAATGTGTGGAGCGGACACTCCTGTCCGCCGCCTTTGACTTTGATTTTGTGATCTTGCGAAAGAGTCAAAGTCAAAAGCGGCGGACAAGAGTGTCCGCCCCACACAGGTTTGGTAAATCTGCATTCCTGGCGTTCCGCCGCTAAACTTCGGTAACTTTCGCGCAATTTTTACCGGTCTAGAATCGTCTCTGTAGCGAGAATAGAGACCGGCGGCATGGCTTCGACAAAATCCCCCCTGAATAACGAGAAAGTGGATAAGGAGAAAGCGCACCCGATCCAGAGATGGCAGATCGAGTGGCGCGAGTGGTGGCTGTGGGGGCTGGCGGTTCTCGTCACCCTGGTCCTGACTTTCGGAATCGTCTCTTTAACCTTCTTCCAGTTAGGCCCGCAAACGGACGGCTGGTATTGGACCGACCTCAAGGAATGGGTCCGCGGCCTGGCCTTTGTGGTCATGTTGTTCGACATCTATACGCTCTACCAGCATCTGCAACTGCAGCGCATGCGACGCCGTCTCGCCGAGCGGGACCAACTCTTTCAACTGATTACCGAGAACGCGGCGGACATGATTGCGGTCGTAGACGGCACCGGTAAAAGAATTTACAACAGCCCGTCTTACCACAATGTCCTGGGATATTCGGCGGAAGAGTTAAAGACCACTTCATCGATTGACCAGATTCATCCCGATGACCGTCAACACGTGTTGGAAGCGGCGCACAAGGCGCGCTCCACCGGTCAGGGAGAAAGGCTGGAATATCGGATACGCCACAAGGATGGTTCCTGGCGAATTTTGGAGTCGACGGCCAGCGCTGTTCGCAATGCCAAAGGGGAAACCGAAAAGCTGGTGATCGTGAACCGCGATATCACCGAGCGCAAGCGCGCGGAAGAGTTGCTGGCGCATAACGCGTTCCACGACGGACTGACAAATCTTCCCAATCGTGCCCTTTTTCTCGACCGGCTGCAGCGCGCCCTGGTGCTCTCCAAGCGCCACACCGAGTACAAATTCGCTGTCCTGTTTATTGATATCGATGAATTCAAGGTTTTTAACGACAGCCTGGGACACAAAGTCGGTGACGAAGTTCTTATTCAGATCGGTCAGCGACTCACTGCATCTCTGCGCGAAGTGGACACGATCGCCCGTCCGCAGCTGGGCCCGATGAAGGACGACACGCTGGCGCGACTCGGTGGCGACGAATACACCATTCTTCTGGAAGATATTCGAAGCCCCAGCGATGCGATCCGGGTGGCAGAGCGACTGCAGACCAAGCTGTCCGTTCCCTTCACCGTGCAGGGATACGAAATCGTTGTGAACGCCAGCGTAGGCATTGCCTTTAGCACACCCGTCTGCGCCCATGCGGAAGACCTTCTGCGAGATGCGAGTATCGCCATGTATCGTGCCAAGCGAGCAGGGAAGGCGCGCTGCGAAGTTTTCGATACCGCTATGCATGAAGGCGCGGTCAGGCGTCTGGAACTCGAGACTGAACTCCGCAAAGGCCTGGAACTGGGCGAATTCAGAACTCATTACCAGCCGATCGTTTCCTTAAAGACCGGCAGGATTACCGGATTCGAAGCGCTTACCCGCTGGCAACACGGGGAGCGCCTGCTTGCTCCCGCCGCATTCATCGCGGTAGCCGACGAGACCGGCCTCATCATTCCGATGAATCGGGTACTGCTGCGCGAGGCTTGCGAACAGCTACGCTCGTGGCATCAGCAATTTCCAGCCGAGCCGCCACTGAGCATGAGCGTCAACATTACTTCGAAGGAATTTGCCAATCCCAGCCTGGCCAAGGGGATTGCGGAGACCCTGAAGCAGACTGGACTCGACCCCAAGAATCTTCATTTGGAAATTACGGAGACCATCGCCATGGGAGATCCGGAAAAAGCAGCTTCCGTGCTCTCCGAACTCAAGTCTTTGGGAGTGCACCTGAGCGTGGACGATTTCGGCACCGGATATTCATCTCTCAGCCGCCTGCAGCAGTTCCCGGTGGATTCGCTGAAGATCGATCGCGCTTTCATCTCTCAGATGGACAGCGACGTGGAGAGCCACAAAATTGTCCAGGTCATCATCATGCTGGCCCAGACGCTGGGGTTAACTACAGTGGGAGAGGGTGCCGAAACTGAAGAGCACGTGAACCAGCTCAAGGCGCTCGAGTGCAGTTTTGCTCAAGGCTATTATTTTTCCAAGCCGGCCGACCACCGGGTGATTTCTGATCTGTTGATGAAAGTGAATGGGTCCGGCTTCGCCGGGGTTAAAGCGCAGGCGGCCACGGCAGGAGTTTGAAACTGGAGTTGAAAAGTATCCTGCGCCACCCCAGCCCCCATGCTTCTCCAGTGAAGAGGGTGGAGCAGCGCTTCAGCGCTGCATTAAAGTTTCACGTCAGCGAGCGGCTTCAGCCGCTGAGGTACATACCGACATGATTGGGCTTCAGGGTTTGCAATATGTACCGCCGGGCTAAAGTCCGCTTATCGTGTAACAAATATCGCAGGGCTAAAGCCCTGCTCCACCCATTACCAGGACGAGAGTGGGGCTCGCTTCCAGGTGTTTTTAGCTACGCAGACATAAACGAAGTTAGCGTCCCAGGTTTCGGTGCCGGCCACACAGGGATCGGTGGCGTGGGCCGGCGGGGCCGATGGGATCGAGACCGGAACGGTGAACATCTTGAGAGACGAGGTAAGCCGCTCCAGCCATTTCTTTCCGTCCCCGGCGTTTCCGATGTAGTTGGAGATCGATTGCGGCGCGCCGAAGCTGATACCTACGCGCACCGGGTTGCCGTCCCCCTGGTCATAGCCGATGAAGGCGTCGTTGGCGTCATTTGTCGGACGGTTGTTTGCGGTGGCGACTGTCTTCTGGAAATTGGAATCGGACAGCGTGATGATGTGTCCGGGCCCGGTCCCGAGTGTAGAGAAATTCATCCGACCCTTTAGGTTTGTCCACAGCCCACCATCCGCATTGGGCTTCACCGCCATCAGAAATGCTCCCTGTTGAGAAAAAGACGTCGGAGCCATGGCTGAATAGCAACTTACCCACAACGGCGTCCATCCTCCCAGCGAGTCGCAATTGGTCGCGATCAACGCAGGGGCAATTGTTCCCTGAACGGCCGCAACGCTGCCGGTGGCACTGTCCATCCAGGCGCGGGCACCCGATAAAACGCTGTTGGAATCTCCATTCGAACCCAGGACCAGGTTTCCTGGCCAGAAGTCGAGGAGCGGGAAGTAAGTCGGGACTGCGACCGTGTAAGGCTGTGGCGCCGCCTGGGTATCGGTAAAAGTGCACACGCCCTTTGAACAGGCTGAGCTGCGGGAAACTTTTGTCAGGACTGCGTAGCTTCCTGTGCCGTAGGGTCCCTGATCGCGCTGGCCTGCGAGCGCAGTCACCCGAAGCAGATCGAAACTGGTGGCGCCGGTTATGTCGGCTGTAGTGACGACGATGCTTCCTGTTCCGTTAGTCAGCGCTCGACCGGCGTAAAGCGGGTTAGACGCTCCGAGCTGCTCGTGCCGAGCAACAATGTAGTAGCGGTAGTCGGTATTCCCCGTGGAAGCGAAACGTGGGACCCATCCGTTTGGGGCTTCTCCGCCATGAATCCTCACACTGCCGCCTTGCGCGATCACGCCGGCTTGCCCGATCTTGCCCAGCGGATTTTTGCAGTTGCCGACTTCCTCATACACGTTCTCCAGGTCGAAGCCGCCATAGCCGCCCCGCTTCGTACCCGCTCGGACGCCGTATTGCGCATAGCCCTGAATCACGCTGTCAGAAATCCGCAACGTGTTGCCGGCCTGCCAGTCGATTCCGTTACCTCCGCACTGCAAAGAGATGTTCAGGTTTTTCAGCCACCCTACGCCGGGAAAAGTGCCAAACGGTCCCGGTGCATAGATCACTGGATTGCATACCGTCGCATCGCAGCGCACTCCGTAGTTGCCCGCTCCGCCGCCCATGCTCGTGTCCAGTCCATCCAGCAGAAACGCCTCATCGTCGTCTACTTGCACAAAGCTGCCGAATGTTCCCCCGCCCGAATTGATTCGTGTCGACACATTAAACAGCCTGGTCTTTTGCGCGTTGACTTCGATAAACGGTTTCTGGCCGTTCATGACCGTGGGACGCCCGCGCGGATTGATCAGCGTGATATCCAGATAGGCGTTCGCATTCTTAGCATCGCCGACAAAGATGCAGGTATCGTTCATCCAGCATTCGAGAATAGATCCCGAGAAATCCACGGTGATGCTGGAGGAGCGAATCGAAACCCGCGCGAATGCTTTTAATTCTTTCGGCGGCACAACGACTATGCCCGCCTGCGGAGAGCCGGTGGGATTGGTGGGCACATAGCGGGCCGCGACGAGGGCCTCCTGCAGGCCGGAGGATGCGCTCGAAACGGTTTCTCCGGCGGCGTGGGCGCCGTGACTCATAAACTGAAGCGTGCCGGGGCGGCCGTCTCCGGCGCAGGTTCCGCCCGTGACCTTGGCCGGCTCCGACCCGTTGATCAGGATCCAATACTCCGGCTCGTTTCCCTTTACGCCCGGGGGACAGGCCGCGAGATTGACTGTCTTGGCGCCCGGCTGACCGAGTTCCTCAGCGGGCGTCACCGACCAGTCGTAGTCGGTGGAGTATTTTTGAGGGTGTCCGACAATGGTCTGAGCGAAGCACATCGAAATGCTCGCCACATACAAGGGGAGGATTCTGAACAATCTGGACATCGCGATCACCTGGTCAGCAAATTTCATCTTACGCGCAACAGATAATGAGAACGGGCGTCTCGCCCGTCATGCTGGGATTAATACCCGAGGGGCGGGACGCGCGTCCTCCGTTCTGTATAATCGCGTGTTTGTAAATCCGGTAGCGTTCGAAGGATGTATGCAACGAACTGGTTCTCATGGGGAGATTCGCCGATGAGCAGGGCTGCGCGCGCAGTGGCATCTCCGCATGTTGTCAGTATCGGAGACTTCCGGCCGCTGGCCCGGCTCCGACTTCCCCGACCGGTATTTGACTATCTCGATGGCGGCGCCGATGGCGAAGTTACGCTGCGGGAGAACTGTCGGGTGTTCGATGATGTCACCTTCCGGCCGCGTTACGCTGTGCCCGTGTCCAATTGCGATTTGCGAACGCGCGTGCTGGGTTTCGACATTTCTTTTCCTGCCATTCTGGCGCCGGTGGGCTACAGCCGGCTGATGCATCCCGACGGCGAGGCCGGCGCAGCGCGTGCGGCCGGAGCCGCTGGTACCGCATACATTCTTTCCACCATTTCCGGACATCGGGTGGAAGACGTGAAGGCAGCTTCGACAGGACCGGTGTGCTTTCAGTTGTATTTGATGGGCGGCCGCGAGGCTTCCGAAGCTGTGATCGAGCGCGCCCGCGTGGCCGGATGCGCCGCACTCGTGGTTACGATCGATACGCCAGTCGCTGGATTGCGCGAACGTGACTTCCGCAATGGCATGAAAGAACTGATGGGCGGGAGCGTGTGGTCGAAGATTCCGTTTCTACCGCAAATGCTGGCGCGCCCGGGGTGGATTGTCAGCTATCTACTCGACGGCGGTTTATCGAAGCTGCCCAATGTAGTGGTCCCAGGCGAGGGGCCGATGGGACTGGTTGATGTCGGGGCCGCGCTGGCCCGCTCGGGGGTGACCTGGGACGACCTGACGTGGATGCGCAAGCATTGGACCGGGCCAATCGTTATTAAGGGCCTGCTTACCGGAGACGACGCTCGCCGCGCGGTGGACGCAGGCGCTGCCGCGGTGGTGGTCTCGAATCATGGTGGACGCCAGCTCGATGGTGTTTCCGCGTCGTTGCGGGCGTTGCCCGAAGTCGTGGCGGCGGTTAACGGTCAGGTCGAAGTGTTGATGGACGGCGGCATTCGTCGCGGCTCCGATATTGTCAAGGCGATCTGTCTGGGTGCGAAAGCGGTCCTGTGCGGACGTGCTTACGCCTACGGTCTGGCCGCCGCGGGCGAAGCGGGCGTAACCCGGGCCATCGAAATTCTGCGCGCTGACGTGGATCGCACTCTCAAGCTTCTGGGGTGCACATCGATTGCACAACTCGACCGCTCGTATGTGGATGTGCCCGCGAACTGGAAGTAGTGCCGGCGCTACGCTAGTCGGAGATGACGCCTGTGCCTTGGACCCAGGTCTACGACCCATTTGGCCACTGGTGGCTCTCCACCCTGGTTGCGACCCTTCCCATCCTTGTGTTGTTCGGGTTGCTGGTTGGGCTAAAGATAAAGCCGCACTGGTGTGCCATCGGGGGCGCGACGACCGCAGCGGTCGTCGCCGTCATGTTCTTCAAGATGCCGGTGGTTTTGGCGGTGGCTAGCTTTGGTTACGGCGTCGCTTTTGGTCTGCTGAAGATTGCCTGGATCGTGCTGGCTGCAGTTTTTCTCTACGACATTTCGGTCGAAACCGGCCAATTCGAAATCATGAAGGAGTCAGTCGCCGGGATCACTGCCGATCGTCGCCTGCAGGTGCTTCTGGTGGCGTTTTGTTTCGGCGCCTTCATCGAAGGTGCCGCGGGATTCGGCGCCCCGGTTGCCATCGCGGGCGCCTTGATGATCGGACTTGGCTTCCGGCCGTTTCATGCGGCGGCGCTGAATCTGATCGCCAACACCGCGCCGGTGGCCTGGGGCAGCATTGGAATTCCCATCCACACCCTGGCTGCGGCTTGTGGTCTGCCGGAATCGGACCTGAGCGCGACCATCGGACGCATTCTGCCCTTCACCGCGGCGATCGTGCCCTTCTGGCTGGTCCGCACCATGGTGAGTTGGAGCGAGACCTTCGAAGTCTTCCCCGCCATATTGGTGGTCGGCGTCTCATTCGCGCTCACCCAGTTTTTTTGGTCGAACTACGTTGACAGCAGTCTGGTGGACATCATGGGCGGAGTGGTTTCGATCCTGGCCGCGATTGTCTTTCTCAGGTTCTGGAAGCCGAAGAAGATTTGGCGCTTCGACTATGACGACAGAAAAAATCTGCCGGCATCGCCAACGGGAGAAGTTGCTGACTCGTTTGGAGGTGAATGGACCGCGGAAGACTTCGACAAGAACGTGGAGGTACGCGCTTATCCATTGGGAACGGTCTTAAGAGCCTGGATGCCATTCGGGATCCTGTCGGCTGTGGTGCTGGTATGGGGGCTGCCCCCGGTCAAGTTGGCTTTGAACCGGGCCACGACTCCGGCGTTCAAGGTCGTACTAGCGGATGGCACAGTGCGCCCCGGCCCGCCGGGTTGGGACGTACCTTATCTGCACAACGCGGTCTATCGTGCTGCACCGGTCGTTGCCAAGCCGGCTCCCGAAGCCGCCCGCTACGATCTCAACTGGCTGTCGGCGACGGGCACAGGCTGCTTTCTGGCGGCCGATTATTTCCGGACTGCTGCTGGGTTTGTCTCCCCTCCGGATGGGAAAAGTTTTCTGGCACACGCTGGTGCGCATGCGTCTGGCGGTGATTGCGATTTCTTTTATGCTGGGGCTGGCATACGTCACCCGCTACTCCGGGCTGGACGCCGTGCTGGGCCTGGCGTTTACCCGCACCGGCTGGGCTTATCCGTTTTTCGGCACGTTCCTGGGCTGGCTCGGAGTAGCGTTGACAGGGAGCGATACGTCGTCCAATGCGCTATTCGGAAGTTTGCAGCGGATTACTTCACAGCAACTCGGAATCGATCCGGTGCTGATGTGCGCCGCCAACAGCGCTGGCGGCGTGATGGGCAAAATGGTGGATGCGCAATCCATCACAATAGCGACTTCTGCGACGAACCAGGTAGGAAATGAAGGCGTCATTTTCCGGTTTGTGTTTTGGCACTCAATCGCGCTCGGCGCCATTGTCGGAGTCATTGTGATGTTGTACGCCTATGTGTTTCCGCACGCGGTCCCTCACGGACTGACCTTCGTGAAGTAGCACGTTCCACGTGGCGACGGAAATTCCTGATAACCTCAATGGAGATACTCAGGAGAACGCCCGCCGTTGCCGCCAATCATTAACGTACAGGAAATTTCTAAGGCCTTTGGAGCCAATCCGCTCTTTCAGAACGTGTCTTTCACCGTCACGGAAGGCGATCGCATTGGGCTCATCGGTCCGAACGGTTCCGGCAAATCGACGCTGCTGCGAATTCTAGCCGGCGACGAAGATCCCGACACCGGCGAAGTCGCGTTCCGCAAGCGGCTCCGCGTCAGCTACGTCGAGCAAGACTCCAAATTCAAATCGGGCGCAACCGTGCGGTCGGTGGTTGAAGGCGCCATGGAGCGGGGCAAGGTCCATTCGACGGAGCGCGGAACTCGCTTCGCGGAAACCCTCGGCCGCGCCGGTTTTGAAGACCTCGATGTGGAAGCGGCCGCCCTGTCCGGGGGATGGCAGAAGCGCCTGGCGGTTGTCGAGGCACTGGTTCAGGCGCCGGAAATTCTCCTGCTCGATGAACCTACCAACCATCTGGATCTGGCGGGGATCGAATGGCTCGAAGAACTGCTCGCGCAGGCCCCCTTTGCCAGCGTGATTGTCAGCCACGACCGCTACTTTCTGGAAAATATCGCCACCGATATGGCGGAGTTGAGCCGGGTGTATCCCGACGGCATACTTCGGGTGCGGGGAAGCTACAGTACTTTTCTCGAGAAGAAAGAAGAATTTCTGCACGCGCAATCGAAGCGCCACGAAGCGCTGGAAAACCTGGTCCACAACGAGATTGAGTGGCTCCGTCGCGGAGCCAAAGCTCGCACTCGGAAGTCCAAGGCCCGCATTGGGAAGGCCAATGAGTTGATGGGCGATCTCGCGGACCTGAATGCGCGGACTCGTACAGCAACGGCGCAGATTGACTTTTCGGCGAGCGACAGAAAAACCAAGCGACTGATCGAACTGGAAGATGTGTCCTACCAAATCGAACAGCGAACCCTGTTTGAGAAACTCAATTTTGTCCTGACCGCCGGGATGCGAGTAGGGCTGGTCGGGCCGAATGGCAGTGGCAAAACTACATTGCTACGGCTGTTGCGCGGCGAGTTGACCCCGACCGGCGGCGAGATTAGTCGCGCGGAGTGGCTGCGTGTTGTCTATTTCGATCAGACTCGCGAGCTCGATACGAATGTAACCTTGCGGCGCGCGCTGGCTCCGGAAGGTGATTCCGTAATTTACCAGGACCGTGTCATTCACGTAGCGTCATGGGCGGCGCGCTTCCTGTTCACGGGGGAGCAGCTCAATCAGCCTGTGGAACGGCTTTCCGGGGGCGAGCGGGCGCGAGTGCTGATCGCGCAACTTATGCTGCAGCCAGCCGACGTGCTTCTTCTGGACGAGCCTACTAACGACCTTGACATTCCTACGCTTGAAATCCTGGAAGAAAGCCTGCTCGAGTTCCGCGGCTCACTGGTGCTGGTGACGCACGATCGATATATGTTGGATCGCGTGTCCAGCATTGTGCTGGGCCTGAATGGGCGCGGCGGCGCGGAGAGCTTTGCCGACTACCAGCAATGGGAAGTCTGGCAGGCTGAAGGCAGGCAGTCGGAGAAGGCTACGAGCCGTTCTGTTCCTCGGTCTGGAAGTTCTGAGGAAACATCAACCGGGAAAACGAAACTTTCATATCTCGAAGCGCGCGAATACGCCACGATTGAGCATCGCGTGGCCGAAGCGGAGCTCGTATTGCAAAGTAAACGGGAACAACTGGAGGATCCGGCGATTGCCAGCGACGGCCCTCGTCTGCTGGCTGCGCATGCCGAAATGGAAGAAGCTCAGCATACGGTCGATGAGCTTTATGCGCGATGGAGTGAGTTGGAGAAGAAGAAGACCGGCTCTTAGCTATTGGCTCTTGGCTTTTAGCTAATACCTTTGGTTCCTCAGAAGTAAAACCCTGCCGTCCTGCGGACGGCCTGGACGGGTCGAAGACCCGTCCCCACACGTTTCGAAACAGTCCTGCAAAGTTCCCAACAGGGTTTTGCTAAGAGCTAAAGCTAATAGCTGCTAGCCTCGTGCCAGGGCGAAAGCAATGATTGTCTCTCCCTTCGCGCCTGTGGTTTCTTCGAGTTCTTTCACCAGGTCTGCTTCGAGATTATCCGGGTCGGGATGCATCTCATGGGCGGCCACTTCTTCTTCCGATGCGCCTACGAAGCACAGTTCACAGTGTCCAAGGTCGTCGTCTACCGTCATCGCCGGGCCGAAGGTGCGGCAGATGATGGGGCGAGATTCGTAGAGTTCGCAAGTCCCCTTTTCGGGGTCGAGCACGGGGCAGGGTACGTCATTGGCCCAGTCGTCCCACTGTTTGCAGGCTTCGTCGGACTCGTCGGTGCTCAACAGTCCGGTAGCGGGATCGCCAGGGAAATCCGCACTCAGTTGCTCCACGGTGGCGTTGACTCGTTGGCGAATGCGGGCGGCGCGCTGCGGATCTTGCTGTTCGAGGTCGGCCAATCCCTTTCGCAGCCGGATCGCGTCCACTTGATTGATGGCAAACACTCCCACACAACACTGTGAGCAACCCGGTTTGCAGGCCAGCCATTTGCTGCTCTTTTGGAAAGCATCGGCCAGCGCGGAGTTTACGATCTGAATTAACTGCTGGTCGCGGGCGGGGACTTGAAGCGGCACAGGACAAGGATAACTCAGCCGGCGGCAGATTTGATCTAACTTTTGCGGCGTCATCCTGAGGGACTTCAGTCCCGAAGGATCTTGCGCGGACCGGCATCGTCGTGGCCGGGAGTTCAGGATGACGCCCCACTGGGAAGGGATTGTTTTGCCACCGCGAGTTTGCCGCTATCATGTTCCGCTATGGCAAATAAAATTCGCTGGGGAATTCTGAGCACCGCCAAAATCGGAGTGAAGAAGGTTATACCGGGCATGCAGAAGGGCGAGTTCTGCGACGTTGCTGCGATCGCGTCGCGCGACTTGCGTCGGGCCGAGGACACGGCGCGTTCGCTCGGCATCGCCAAGGCCTATGGATCTTACGAAGAACTTCTTGCCGATCCGCAGATTGATGCCATCTACAATCCGCTTCCGAACCAGATGCACGTTCCCTGGTCAATCAAGGCGGCGGAGGCCGGCAAGCATGTCCTCTGCGAGAAGCCATTGAGCCTGACCGTGGCTGAGGCCCGGCAGCTTTTGGCGGTGCGGGACCGGACGAAAGTGAAGATTGGCGAGGCCTTCATGGTGCGGACCCACCCGCAATGGCTTCGTGCCCGCGAGTTGGTTGCGTCTGGTCGGATCGGCCAATTGCGCTGTGCCACTGGATTTTTCAGCTACTTCAATACCGACCCCAAAAATATTCGCAACATTCCAGAATGCGGCGGTGGCGCGATAATGGATATCGGATGCTATCCGATTAACACGTCGCGATTCGTGTTTGGGGAAGAACCTACGCGGGTGTTGGGGCTGGTCGAACGAGATCCTCAGATGAAGGTGGACCGGTTGACTTCAGCCATGCTCGATTTTCCTTCGGGGCAATCCACTTTTACCTGCAGCATGCAGCTTGTGCCTTACCAGCGCAGTCAGTTCTTCGGGACCAAGGGCCGCATCGAAATTGAGATTCCGTTTAATGCTCCGCCTGATCGTCCCTGCCGGCTGTTCGTTGACGACGGACGCGACGTATTTGGTGGAGGCATTACGGTCGAGGAGTTCCCAGTGTGCGATCAGTACGCGGTGCAGGGCGATGCCTTTTCCAGGGCCGTGCTCGAAGACGGCCAGGTGCCCGTGCCGCTGGAAGATGCGATCAAGAATATGGCGGTGATCGAAGCGATATTTCGTTCAGCGGAATCGGGGAAGTGGGAGAAGCCCTAGGGCAGGAGTTCCGTGGAATATTTTATTGGATTGATACTGTCGGCGGCTGTGGCCGGCTTTGCAACCGCTATTGGCTTGGATCGCGAACGTGCCTTCTATCCAACTGTGCTGATGGTGATCGCTTCCTACTATGTTTTGTTTGCTGTGTTGGGAGGTTCTTCTCGCGCGCTGTTGGTTGAAATCGCTGTGGCGAGTGGATTCTTCCTACTTGCCGTAGTCGGCTTCAAGAGGAACCTTTGGTTTGCCGTTGCTGCGATTGTTGGCCACGGAGTCTTTGATTTCGCCCATCATTGGTTCATTCAGAACCCTGGAGTGCCGGGTTGGTGGCCTGGTTTCTGTTTGGCGTTTGATGTGGTCCTTGGCGTGTGGTTGGCGGCGCGCCTGATGCGGGTTCCGGAACGTTCTTTCAAATCCCAAGCGGGATAGGTCGGTGGAATCCCACCCTTTTCGCAAAGTGCGCGAAAAGGATGGGGCACCCTGTCCGTCAACCCTCAATCTGGCACTCCTCCGGTTTTCGTTACTTTCGGCCTGATGAACGGGGCGGAAAACTGAGGCGTCAGGGGTCCTCATGATATTCTTGATGGAGAAGCTGCGCCCCCGCCCTCTGGGCAATTTCCCGCAGTTCCCGTAAATATCATGATTTCAGTAAGTAATGTGTCCATGCGCTACGGCGCTAAAGTTCTGTTTGACGAGGTCTCCACCGGCTTCACGCCGGGGAAGCGCTATGGCCTGACCGGGCCCAACGGCGCCGGTAAATCCACTTTCATGAACCTTCTGACCGGCGAACTGGATCCGCAGAAGGGAACCGTTGTCCGCCCAAAAAAACTCGGCGTGTTGAGCCAGGACCAGTTTGCCTTCGACAAATATCGCGTGCTCGATACCGTCATCATGGGAAACAAAAGTTTGTGGGCGGCCATGGAAGAGCGCGATCGGATTTACGAAAAACCTGAAATGACCGACG
This sequence comes from Terriglobia bacterium, assembly GCA_963812835.1. Taxonomy (GTDB): domain Bacteria; phylum Acidobacteriota; class Terriglobia; order Terriglobales; family Acidobacteriaceae; genus JAIQFF01. Next base: position 76,437 of record CAWEWN010000001.1, on the reverse strand, counting down.
CCGACGGCATGAAGCTGGGCGAACTCGAAGGCGTGATCGGTGAGGAAGACGGCTACACCGCCGAGAGTGACGCGGCCATCCTGCTCGAAGGCCTCGATATTCCTGACGCGCTGCACGAGCGAAAAATGGGTGAACTGCAGGGCGGACAGAAAGTTCGTGTGCTGCTGGCCCAGGCGCTGTTCGGGCATCCGCAGGCGCTGCTGCTCGACGAACCTACGAACCACTTGGATTTGGACTCAATCCACTGGCTGCAGGGATTTCTGAATCAATATGACGGCGTGGTGATCGTCATCTCGCACGACCGGCACTTTCTGAACAAGGTGTGCACTCACATCGCCGACATCGACTATCAGACCATCATCACTTATACCGGCACTTACGATGACATGGTGGTGGCGAAGACCCAGATCCGGTCGCAGATTGAATCGCAAAATGCGCAGCGCGAAAAGAAAATTTCTCAGCTGAACGAATTCATTGCACGCTTCTCCGCGGGTACTCGTTCCAGCCAGGTGCAGTCACGGCGCAAGGAAGTGGAACGCCTGCAGGTGACAGAGCTGGCGCGATCGAATATTCAACGTCCTTACTTGAAGTTTGAGCAGAAGCGGCCTTCCGGCAAGCACGTTCTGGAAATAGAAGGTGTGAGCAAGGCGTACGACTCCACCGACGTAATTCAAAGCTTTACCGCGAGCATCGTGCGCGGAGAGAAGATCGCGTTAATGGGCCGGAACGGCGCCGGTAAGACCACACTGTTGAACGCTCTTCTGGCGAATTCTCCTACGATTCCGGAAGCCGAACTACGCCAGACCAGCGGATATGACGGGCCGTTTCTGACCAGCGGAAAAGTTATCTGGGGCCACGAAGCTGCGGTGGGATATTTTGCCCAGGACCATAAAGCTCTGATCCAGCCCGGGATGACGGCTTTCGAATGGCTACATCAGTGGGAGCCGGGTGCGTCCAACGAAGAGATTCGCGGCTTGCTGGGGCAAATGCTTTTCCCTCGCGAGGATGGCGACAAGAAGACTGAAGTTCTCTCCGGCGGAGAAGCGGCGCGGCTGATTTTCTGCAAACTGATGTTGCAGAAACCTAATTTTCTTGTGTTCGATGAGCCCACCAACCACCTGGATCTCGAGTCCATCAACGCACTCAACATCGCGTTGCAGCGTTATCAGGGGACGGTGTTGTTGTGTACGCACGACGAAGACCTGATTGACGAGGTAGCGACCCGAATCTGGCACTTTGAGGGCAACCACCAGATTACTGATTTCAAGGGCGCTTACGTGGAGTACCAGTCGGTTTCTGTGTGATCCGCGGGCTAGGCCCGAGCGCAGGCTTCTCTTTCGCCCCTTTGGGGCTCAACCTATCCGCCGTCTGACCCAGGGCTTGCGCCCTGGGCTTTATTCTTGCCGCCGCTTCGCGGCTGTGTTGTGGATTGCAGACGCTTCCTCCCCCAGAGTGGTCATTCCATAGGGTTCGGAGTAAACTGCACTGTCTGTGAATGGCCTGTCCCGCGCCGCAGGCATCAAACTTCAGTAGAGAACGATAACTTCGTAGTGACTTAAAGATCGAGCAACTTTCTGGCCTGTCGGTCATCTCAGTAGTCTGCGATGCGGGATTAGTGTCGGTAGGGTCAGGAGGGTGCCATGCTTGCCGCCCAGGACAGAGTTGAGGTCCACCACGAACTGCTTGCACGTCTCCAGGAAGCGCGCGCCGAGTCTGACCGGCTATTCGATCACGTAAAGCCAGAGTTTCTCTACGAACGGCCGATTCCAGAGAGGCACCGCATCGTTTTTTACGTTGGGCACCTGGAGGCGTTCGATTGGAACTTGCTGCGCGAGCGCATTCTCGGGCGAACCAGTTTTCATTCAGAATTCGACAACCTGTTTGCTTTCGGCATCGATCCCGTTGATGGAGGATTGCCATCCGACCAGCCATCCGATTGGCCCTCTCTGGCCCAGGTACGCGAGTACGTGAAGCAGGTGCGGCAGGCGCTCGATGACGGCTTGGCGGCCGCGACGCTGGAGGATCAGGCTGGGCATTCCCCGAGTCAACTGCTTAACGTCGCCATCGAACATCGCCTGATGCACGCGGAAACGCTGGCGTACATGCTGCATCAGTTGCCGTTCGATCATAAGGTACGGAAGCCGCGTTTGCCTGAGTTGGTTGTGCGTTCCGTTGAACCGCGCATGATTGAGATTCCGGCGGGGAACGCGACCCTCGGTTTGCCGCGCTGTCAAACCAACCTGTTCGGCTGGGACAACGAGTACGAAGTACACACCGCTGCAGTAACCGCCTTCTCCATCGACCAATACGAAGTTACCAACCGCGAGTATCTCCAATTCATGAATGCCGGGGGCTATGAGAATAAGGCCCTGTGGCGTGAAGCCGATTGGAAATGGAAAACTCAACACAATATCTCGCACCCGGTGTTTTGGAATCGGGTTGACGACGAATGGCAATACCGGACGATGTTTGAAAATGTACCCCTGCCGCTCGATTGGCCCGTCTATGTCAGCCACGCCGAAGCCAGCGCCTATGCTCGCTGGGCGGGAAAAGCTTTGCCCACGGAAGCGCAGTGGCATCGCGCAGCGTATGGCACGCCCGAGGGAGCGGAGAGGCCGTATCCCTGGGGGACGGAAGCTCCTGATCGCAGATTCGGCAACTTCGATTTCGAGAGCTGGGACCCCACGCCGGTCGGAGCTTTCCGGCAAGGCGCGAGCGCGTTCGGTGTCACCGATCTCGTGGGCAACGGATGGGAGTGGACCTCTACCGAGTTCGCGCCGTTTCCTGGCTTTCAGCCGTTTGAGTTTTATCCTGGCTATTCGGCCAATTTTTTCGATGGCCAGCATTACGTGATGAAGGGCGGCAGCCCGCGCACGGCGGCCTGCATGTTGCGCCGTTCTTTCCGAAACTGGTTCCAGCCGCACTACCAATATGTCTACGCGGGATTCCGCTGTGTGAGGTCTTAGATGAATCGCAAGGGACACTTCATGTTGACGCACGCCATCACAGCCGATCCGGCGCAGGAATTTGCCGCCGAAGTGCGCGCCGGGCTTACTCGGGAACAGAAGGAGCTGCCTTCCAAATATCTCTATGACGATGTTGGATCGGCATTGTTTGAGGTCATCAGCGTTTTGCCGCAATACGGTTTGACGCGCGCGGACGAGCGCCTCCTGCGGCGTCACGCGTACGAGATCGTGGCGCAGGTTCCCGGGCCGGTGGCGGTGGCGGAACTGGGCAGCGGCAGCGGCAAGAAGACCCGCTGGCTGCTGAAGGCGCTTTGCCGTGAGCAGCATGTTTCTTACTTTCCGATCGAAATCTCTCCCACCGCGTTGGCCATGTGCGAGCGCGAACTGGGAGACATTGAATGCATGAGCATCGTGGGCTTCGAGCGAGAGTATCTGGATGGTCTGCTCGAGGTGGCCGCGCGGCGCCGCGAAGGCCAGACATTTGCTGGTGCTCTTTTTGGGCAGCACGATTGGGAATTTCGACCGGCCGGCGGCCGCGAAATTCCTTCGTGAGGTGCGCCGAATTCTGCAACCGGGAGATTCGCTGTTGTTAGGCACCGACCTCGAGAAGCCGATTCCCCAGTTGCTGGCTGCCTATGACGATCCGCTGGGAGTCACCGCGGCGTTCAATCTGAATCTGCTGGCTCGCATCAACCGTGAACTCGATGCGAATTTCGTCCTCGAGCAGTTTGAGCATGTCGCCCGGTTCAATCCAGAGGCGCGCAGTGTGGAGATGCGGTTACGATCCAAAGCAAAACAGACGGTATCGATTGACCGCGCGAATTTGACCGTTCCCTTTTTTGAAGGGGAAACCATCTGGACTGAGAGCAGTCACAAATATTCGGCCAAGGAAATGTCTCAGATCGCCGCGGATGCCGGCTTCTTCTGCAAAGCCCAGTGGATTGACCAGGAATGGCCGTTTGCTGAGAATTTGCTGGTTGCGGAGTAAGCTCTGGGTGGAGCAGGCCTTCAGGCCTGCGTAGAGAAGGAGCATTGAAGCGGCTTTGGCCGAGGTAGATCGGCAGCGATTCCTAGTACGCTCAAGTGGCTAAAGCCAGCAAGTTCGCTCGTCTCAACCGGACGAGGGCGTCCAGCCCTGCTGGCCGCTCGACGCAGCTTTCCCAGTTGTAAAAAGATTGTCAACACTAACCTGAAATCCTTAGACATCCTATAAGTGGTAGTAAGCTCTATGGATAGTCCCCGTCTCAAATCTTGGGGACGCGGAGCTCGTGCGATGAGAATGGAAATCAGCCGGGGTTCAACGCTGCAGCGTGATGAAGCGCTGCCGGTCCTTGGAGTAGCCTATAGCGGGAGGCCGATGGAACGCATTCTGGTGGTGGAAGACGATCGGGCCGTGCAGAAGGCGCTCAGGCGTTTGTTTGAGGCGGAGGGATTTGCGGTCGAGATCAGCGCGGACGGAAAGTCGGCGATGGAAGCGTATCGCGCCTCGACTCCGGCTGCGGTCGTCCTCGATCTCCGGCTGCCGGCCATGTCCGGGCGGGACGTTTGCCGGGAGATCAAACAGCAAGCGCCTGCCCTCCCCGTGATTGTTCTGAGCGCGGCCAGCGACGTTTCCGACAAAGTATTGCTGCTGGAGTTGGGCGCCGACGATTATGTGACCAAGCCGTTCAGTCCGCGAGAATTATTGGCGCGGGTCCGAGCGGCGTTGCGCCGAAGTTCACGGTCTGCGACCACCGAGGTGAATGGGTTCGATAGCATCTCCGTTGATTTCACCCGTATGGAAGTTACGCGCGATGGTCAGCCGATCGCGCTGACAGCCCAGGAATTCAAGACCCTCAAGTTCATGATGCAGAATGCGGAGCGCGTGATCTCGCGTGACGAGCTGCTGAATGAAGTCTGGGGATATCAGAATTATCCTTCCACGCGCACCGTGGACAACCATATTCTGAAGCTGCGGCAGAAGTTGGAGAGGGACCCGGCCAATCCGGTACACTTCCGGACGGTCCACGGGATGGGCTACAAGTTTGTACCCTGATTTCGATAAACGCTGCTATGCAAGCCCGGCCGGCAGCAGTGGAGATTGCACATGCTGAAACTTCGGATGCGAACCAAGTTTCTGCTCTCCATGCTGCTGATTTCCGCGGGACTCACCTGCACCAGTCTTCTGCTGGTGCGGCACAGCGTACAGAAGCAAGTGCGGCGGGAAATTTTCGCCGACCTGCGCAATTCGGTCAGCACCTTCCAGAATTTCCAGCGGGAACGCGAACTGACTCTCACTCATTCCGCCGAGCTGCTGGCGGACCTGCCCAATCTGCGGGCGTTGATGACGACGGAGCATGAAGCCACTATTCAGGACGCATCCAGCGGTTTGTGGCAGCTGGCGGGCAGCGATCTTTTTCTGCTGGCGGACCGCGCCGGCCGAGTCGTCGCGCTGCACACGGCGTCTCCCGGTTTGACCCGCGAGATGGCGCAAAAGTCGCTGGCTTCAACCCTCAGCGACGAGAGTTCGGGACAGTGGTGGTTTGGCGGTCAACATCTCTACGAGGTCTTTCTGCGGCCAATCTATTTTGGCCCGGCCGAGGAGAACCGGCTGCTGGGTTTTCTGGTCATCGGCTACGAAATTGACGACCGTCTCACCTCGCAGGTGGGAAGGATTGCGGCCAGCCAGGTGGCGTTTTATTACGGCAATGCCGTAGTGAAGACCACCCTGACGCCGGTGCTGGAATCGGAGTTGGACCGGCGGCGCGTGCTCCAGTCTCCGGCGGGAGATTCCGGGCCCGAGGAAACGCAACTTGGGGAAGAACGCTTCCTGACTACGTCGCTAGAGCTTTCCGCCGGCAAGAATCCTTCCGTACGGCTGATCGTTCTCAAGTCCTACGATCAGGCGACTGCATTTCTCGACAGCCTCAACCGTCTTCTGCTGGCCTTAGGATTGGCCGCGGTGGCGGGCGGTAGCGCGCTGGTGTTTTTTATCTCACACACGTTCACCCGTCCGCTGGGAAACCTGGTTGAAGGAGTTCGAGCGCTGGAGAAGGGTGACTTCAGTTACGCGCTGGACGCTCGCGGCGGTGACGAAGTCGCTGAAGTGACCCGAGCCTTTAACCGCATGCGCGACAGCTTGCAGAAAACTCAGCAAGAGTTACTGGAAGCGGAGCGCCTGGCGACCATCGGGCGCATGGCCAGTTCGATCTCGCACGATTTACGTCACTCGCTGGCGGCGATCGTGGCCAACGCGGAGTTCCTGTGCGAAAGCAAACTATCCTCCGATCAGCGGGAAGAGCTCTATCAGGAAGTTCGGGTCGCGGTAAACCAGATGACGGACCTGATCGACTCCTTGCTGGAATTTTCGCGTACCCGCGAATCCTTGCGGCCTGACTTACGGAAATGTCAAAGACTCGGTGGATCGGGTGGTGGCGGCGATACGGTCACATCCGGAGTTTCATCCTGTGCGAATCACGAGCAGCCAGGAGGGCAACAGTTCGGGATGGTTTGATCCCAGAAAGCTGGAGCGCGTCCTCTACAACCTGGTGCTGAATTCCTGCGAAGCGGTTGTGCCCGAAACCGGACGCATCCATGTGGGACTGAACGAGGTGCCGGGCGGTGTCGAAATTCGTGTAAGCGATAACGGGCACGGCGTTCCGGAAAAGATTCGTGGCCAGCTGTTTGAGCCCTTCATCAGTCATGGCAAGGAGAACGGCACCGGGCTGGGGCTTACCGTGGTGCAAAAAATTATCCAGGACCATGGCGGGGACGTGATCGTGGAAAAAACCTCGGCCGAAGGAACGGTCTTTCGCCTCATGCTTCCCCTGATTTCGTCCTCTGAGTCCGGACAAGAGCCAAAACCCCCGCGTGCGCCCCTGGCCCGCACCGAGCAGTCGCAACCGGAGTAACATTCCAAAACAGACAGTGAGGCCGGCGTCGTAGACGTAACCTGAGCGGCGCGGCAAGACTCCTGATACTTTTCTGGGGAGGCGAATTGTGAATCACAAGAATCGTTTGCCTGGCTGGATCAGAAGATTCGGCGCGATGGGATTGTTTCTCGTTGTCGGCAGCGTCCAAAGCTGGACTCAAAGCGCCACGCCGGCACCGCCACCGATCGACCCGATGACCGATGCCGTTCGCCAGCTTCAGGACGAAGTGCGCGAACTGCGCAACGCCGTGGTCGAATTGCGTTCGGAAGCTGGCCAGTACCGCGCCGAGACGGAACAGCTGCGAAAGGAACTCGAGGCCCGCGGCCCGGCGACGGAGGCACCGGCAGCGAACTCAGGGAGCGCGACTTCCGCTACGGCGCCGTTGACCGAGCGTGTCGCCTCTCTGGAGGAATCTTCCGAGCTGCTGACCACTAAGGTGGACGACCAATACCAGACCAAGGTGGAGGCGGCGTCGAAATATCGCCTCCGGCTATCCGGCATTGTGCTGCTGAATCTGTTCAGTAATCGCGGATATCTGGATGCGCAGGATGTTCCCACCTGGGCGATTCCAGAGATTCCGAATGTGTCCGGGCAAACTTTTGGCGCCACCGTGCGCCAGTCGGAAATTGGCCTCGAGGTATTTGGGCCAAATTTCGCCGGGGCCCGGACGTCGGGTAACCTGCAACTCGATTTCGCCGGAGGCTCTCCGCATCTTCCCAACGGAGTCAATTTCGGTCAGGCGCGGCTGCGGATCGCGAGCATGCGGCTGGATTGGAAAAATACTTCCATCGTCGCGGGACAGGACAATGCGTTCGTCTCTCCGCTCTCGCCCACTTCATTCGCATCGCTGGCTGTACCTGCGTTTAGCTATGCCGGTAATCTCTGGGGATGGATTCCGCAGGTTCGCATCGAACGCCGCATGAATCTCTCAGAAGGTCAGAGCATCATTGCTGCAAGGCGGCATCTTGGACAACGTTACGGGTGAGCTGCCCGTATCCTTCGAGCCCTTCGCGCAGGCGGGAGGAAGCTCGGGACAACCAGCCTACGCGGCCCGCGTCGCGTGGACTCGCAGCGTGTTCGGCATGCCGTTGACTGTGGGAGCGGCCGGTTACTACGGTCGTCAGAACTGGGGGTTTGATCACAGAATTGATGGCTGGGCTGCGATGACAGATTGGAGCGTACCCCTGACGAGACGCATCAGCCTTACCGGCGAATTCTACCGCGGCCGTGCCGTCGGCGGCCTCGGCGGCGCAGTGGGACGCAGCGTGCTCTTCAGCGACGACTCCAGTCAGGTGCGGGCGTTGAATTCAGTGGGCGGATGGTCACAGCTCAAATACTCGGCCACGAGCAAACTCGAGTTCAACGGTGCGTTGGGAGTGGACAACCCGTTCGCCGCGGATGTGCGGGGCTTTCCCGTAAGCGCGGGTTTTCCCGCTCCCCTGCTGCAGAACCGCAGCTCATTGCTTAATGTCATTTATCGTCCCCGCTCGGATTTGCTTTTTTCTGGAGAATACCGTCACCTTAGAACGTTTGACATTGATGCAGGAAGTCCCACTTCCGATCAGCTCAACCTGATGATGGGAATTCTATTTTGATGAGGAAACTTGGCATGTGCGGTTGCCGATGGGTCTGCGTTGCCCTGCTGACCGTCAGTTTCGCCTGGGCGCAGGAAGTCACGCTGACGGCGCGGGTCGAATTGCTGAACGGCGACAAGGCGGAAAAACCGCACGAATCGGGGAATGTCCTGGTCTGGCTGGTACCGCAGGCGGGCGCGGTAAAGTTGACGCCCTCCCAACAGACACAAAAGCCGCGATTAGATCAGCGCAATAAAAGCTTCGAGCCTCACGTGCTGGTGGTGCCGGTGGGTTCGGTGGTGGCGTTTCCGAATCACGATCCTTTTTTTCACAATGTATTTTCGCTGTTTGAGGGCAAGCGCTTCGATCTCGGTCTGTATGAAGCCGGCGGCACTCGCGACGTGCACTTTAACCGGACGGGAATCTCCTACATTTTTTGCAATATCCATCCCGAGATGAGCGCTGTAGTGGTTGCGCTGGACACACCCTATTACGGTATCTCCGACTCGCGGGGCCAGGTGGTGATTGCGAATGTTCCCAGCGGCAAATACACGCTTCGGGTCTGGTATGAATCGGCCCTTCCCGAGACCTTAAAAGCGATGACCCGCGAGGTCACGGTTTCGGAGGCCAGTTCTACGCTCGGCGTGTTGCGCTTGGCGGAAGCCAATTTGCCCGCCACGCATAAGAACCTGTATGGCCGCGATTATGACTCGCCGACGCCTGATACACCCGCTTATCAACGGCATTAAGACGGCGTCTCGACTTAACACAAAAATGACAATTATGTGACAACTGCAGCCAGGCAATCGCCTTAGCCTGAGAACAACTCGAACGGGCGGCCGCTGCTGGCCCGTTCAAAGTGGTTGATCCCGGGATTGACTTCTGTAGCTGTGAAGCGTGATCTTCTCTTTCCCAACAAAGAGCGGGCCAGCCGCAAGGCTGGCCCAATTTTTCGTGATGGACTACGAGTTATGGCTTCTTGGCGGCCACTGCATCGTGCCCGTAGTACTCGTAGGCCGACATCGGTTTCTCTCCACCCTTTTTCCAGATGCGCCCGTCTTCCGAAAGCTTGCCCAGTGCCCGCGCCATCTCCCGAACGTGGATGGCGACCGAACCGCAACAGGAGCCGATGTAGTTGATCCCGATTTCACGGGCGCGCAACGCGTAGTCGCCCATTTCCTTTCGGGTAAGCTGCAGCGGGTCGAGCCCCAGAGGAAATTCCGGCAAGCTGGTGAAGTCAGGCTTGTCCTTGGGCGTACGGTATGCAACAGGCTGACAGGCAAGATAGCCGGAGACGGCCCGGCGCATCTCTTCCATCGCGGGCAGCGTGTGCTGCGGAGGACGCAGGCAATTCATGCCGACGATATCGGCCCCGGCATCCAGCAACGCCTTGGCGGATTCGGCGGCGGACTTGCCATCCGCAGTCTCGTCTTTGTTCTCGAAGCAGATGGTCACCATCACCGGCAAACCGCTTTTCTTTCCACGCTCAACTGCGATCAAGGCTTCGCCCAGCCAGGAAAAAGTTTCGCCGATGATGAAGTCCACACCTTCATCGACCTGCACGGCCAGTTGCTCGTCGAAAGTCTTGCGTACGCGGTCGGCGGCCGACGGACTGTCAGGCTCATACATCCAGGTAAGGCTGAGATTGCCAGCAACCAGACACTGCTCGCCAGCAACTTCGTGCGCGATGCGCACGGCGGCGCGATTCAGCTCTTCGAGCCGGTTCTCGAGGCCGACTGTTGCCAGCTTGTCGCGGCTGGCGTAAAACGTCAGCGCCTGCAGAACATCGGCACCGGCCTCGCGAAACTCAACATGCAGTTCGCGCAGCGCGTCGGGATGCAGCAGAGCGACTTCCGGAGTGAACGGACCCGCGCGTACCCATCCCCGTTTTTCCAGTTCCAGCAGATAACCGCCATCGCCGAGGACGGGACCTTCCTTCAGACGCTCGAGAATGCCTTTTTTCTTTGCCATGTTGGCTCCTTGAATTGTGTAGCGCCGATGTCCCGCCGGCTGTCGTGAGGGCATCCTGCCCTCACCCGCGAGGGCGAGACGCCCTCCGGGCAGCCGGAACGGCGGCGCTACAGTTTAGTCATCTTTGTACTCGAACTCTGCCTTGATCGGCTTGCCTGCCGCGAAACGGCCGGGACAAAACGAACTGATGTCCACAGTTTTGCCGCGCCCGTCCAGCAACAGCTCGGACATCACCAAACCAATCGCCGGGGAAATCTTGAAACCCATCCCGGAAAATCCGGCGCAAACATACAATCCCGCAACGCCGGAAATTTGGCCCAGCAGCGGACGTGAATCCGGAGTCATGTCATACACTCCGGTGACGCCGCGCATGACTTCCGCGTTCTCCAATTTCGGCACGCGCCGGCTGGCGCGCTCGATGATTTCTTCCAATCCGTCGTCCGATGCGCGCTGCGGAAAATTGTCTGGATCGGCGCCGCGCTGTCCGTAGAAATCACCGATCAGAAATTTGTCATGAGCGTCCGACCGGAAGTATGTGGCGCTGACCGAGTCGATGCAGGCGGAACCGCCGCCTTTCATATCTGGCGCGTTTCTCAGAATCGCGACCTGGTGGTATTCGGTCTCAATCGGCAGATCGATTCCGATTTGCTTAAACAGTGGCTGCGTCCAGGGCCCGGTGGCTGCGACCACGATCGGCGCGGCGATTTCGCCATGATCGGTCTTGACTCCGCGCACGCGTTCGCCTTCGACCTGAAACTCGAGCGCTTGCGTCTTTGATTGGTAAGCCACGCCCATGTCTCGGGCACGCGTCAGGAAGTCAGTGGCCACGCCGGCGCCATCGCCATAGCCCGAATCGGGTTCGTAGGCGGCCAGTTCGACTTCGTCAACCTTCCAGTCTGGCTCCAACTCCTGGAGTTCGACACGGTCAATCAACTTAACATTCACGCCCAACTTGCGCTGCATATCTACATTCTGCTTCAGGCGATCGCCTTCACCGGGATGAACGATGCGTACAAATCCGGTCTTGCGAAAATCCCCTTCTTCACCGACCACGTCCCGCCAGTTCTCGAACATGTGCAAACTCACCAGTGCGAGTTGCACCTCGGGCGGATAGCTGTAGTGCATGCGGATCAGCGCGGAAGAGCGCCCGCTTCCTCCCTGCCCGACGTGGCCCTTGTCGATGACTACGATTTTTCCTGCCTTGCGCTTCGCGAGATGAAAGGCGATGGACGCACCCATCACGCCGGCGCCGAGGATGACGATGTCCGCCGTGGTGCCGGTTTTGGAATCGAGAGTCATGTCTACGAAACCTTGGGTGATTTGCTCACCCAAAGAAACAACCAGTTTCCAGTAATCAGTTCTCGGATCTCAGTTTCGTTCACGCTGCCGCCTCTTTTAATCTTCCCTTTTTCCAGTCGCGTAATACCTGGTGAGCTGCGTTGTGTCCGGGCGCGCCGGTCACGCCGCCGCCGGGATGCGTGCCGGCGCCGCATAAATACAAGCCATCCACGGGGGTGCGGTACTGCGACCATCCCGAAACTGGACGCATGAAGAACAACTGTTCCAGCCGTAAGTCGCCGTGGAAGATGTTGCCTTCGGTCAATCCGTAGGTACGCTCCAGGTCGAGCGGGGTAAGCACCTGGCGCGCGAGAATTGCATTCGGTACGTTGGGCGCGTATTCGGCAATTTTCTTGACCACTCGATTGCCGAGCAGTTCCCGCTTCTCGTCCCAGTTACCCTCGCGCAAGTGGTAGGGAACGTACTGCACAAAGCAGGTCAGAATATGTTTGCCCGCGGGAGCGAGCGACGGATCGGCATTCGACGAAACTACGCAATCCACCCAGAGTTCCTCGGGAATGTCGCCAAACTTGGCAATGTCGTAGCAGCGCTCGGCAAACGCGAGGGAAGGGACAAGCGTGTAGAAAGTGCGTTCGAGAGCGGTAGCCGTCGGAGACGTTCCGGTGAAGCGAGGCTCGGCATCGAGCACCAGATTTACCTTGGCGCAGGGGCCTTCCATCTTGATGCCGCGAATCGAATGTAAAAAGTCGTCTGGCAGTTCGGCTGCCGCCACCATTTTCAGGAATGTCCGCTTGGGATCGGCGTTTGAGAGCACGATGCGGGCGCGAATCTCGGTGCCATCTTCCAGCACGACGCCGCGTGCCCGGCCGTCGCGGACATCAATGTGCGCCACTGGTGCAGAGGTCCGGATCTCCACGCCTAACTTTCTTCCCGATGATGCCAGGGCCTGAGTGATTGCGCCCATCCCGCCCATAACGTGTCCGTAGAAACCCTGCAGTTCGTGCTCGCCGCCGCTGAGCAGATGGAAAAGCAGACCGATGGCCGTGCCCGGCTGATACGGTCCGCCATGCTTGCCGTATACGTTGTTGGCCAGGAACATGGTCTTGATTTTTTCCGACTCGTAATTGTGGTCGAGGAATTCGCCCAGGCTGCCGGTCAGAAAAGAAATCAGTTGAGAGACTTCATCGCTCGAAATGCCGCGGAATTTCTTCCCGACACGGAAGAGGTCGCCCCAACCGCGCATGCTCCTGGTGTCAATCTCCGGCGGCGGCTCCATGAAAAACGGCTGCAGGTAGCGCGCCAGCTTTTTCAGACGGTCGTCAACCTCGATAAATGTTTCCGCATCCTTGCTCGAAATCTTTGCGAATTCTGCTTTCGCACGCTCGCGGTCGGCCCACCAGGGGACAACGTGTCCATCGGGGAAGGGAACTTGAATGGCCGGATCGCAAGGGACCATACGCAATCCGTATTCCGCGAGGCGCAAATCCGAAATCACTTCCGGCCGCAACATGCTTGCGATATAAGAGGTGGTCGAGACGCGACAGCCGGGAGCGATTTCCTCGGTGACGCAGCAACCGCCAACGATCTCGCGCCGTTCAAGCACCAAGGTGGTTAGTCCGGCCCGCGCGAGGTAGGCGGCTGCAGTCAGGCCGTTGTGGCCTGCGCCGACTACGACGGCATCATAAATTTTTGAAGGCGAAGAAGAGGGCGGCACGTTGTGACCCTAAGTTATCGTATAGCGATCAGAGCACGCTACATTACCGCATCTTGTTAGCAAATAGAATTGAAATTCAGTCAGTATTTCTGTATCGTTTTATGACTTGAGGTCAGACATGAGTGGAATTGGAAGCAGCATCGTCTCCCCCCCGCGTTACCGCAGCATGCCGCCCCGGCCCAGATCCGAAGGCAAGCGAATAAAAATCATCGATGCCGCCATGCGCCATTTCGCGGAGCAGGGCTATCACGCCGCCCGCGTCGGAGACATTGCGGCCGCCCTCGGCATTGCCAAGGGATCGATCTTTCAACACTTCGGCAGCAAGGATGGATTGTTTTTCGAGGTTTACAAGAAGGCAGTTCGTTCATTTCCTCGTTACCTTGACGCACCGGCGGATGTCCGCGAGCGTGGCTTTTTCGAGGTGCTGCGTTACTGGCTGGTGAGCACAGAACACTTGTTGCATGAAGACTGGATCCCCTACCGCGTGTCTCTGCTGGGAAATTATGGTACCGATCTTACCCTGAAGCGCGAGATCAATCGCTTTCTCCTGGCGGAAGATCCCTACGGCACAGTGGCGTTTGTGCGCTACGGACTGCAGCGCGGGGAACTGCATCGCGAAATGGACCAGGAAATGATGGTCTCCATTTTGGATTGGACGATGGAACGCTTTCAGGACGCGCTGCTCACGGAAGAACTGGATCCAGGCCTGTTCCGCCGCCAAGGCGATCCGCAGGAGAAGAAAGACGCGCGCATTACTCAATTTCTCGACGTTTTGAAAAGGGCGATCGGAGCATGAACAACAGGCACATGTCGGTACCGGAAATTCTAGCGAGCTACAACGACAAGGCCGCGTTGCCGGACGCCTCCACGATCCCCGCGCCCTGGTATGTGGACGCGCGAATCGCGGAGCTCGAGGCCCAGACCGTCTTCAGCAGGACCTGGCAAATGGTGGGCAGGGTGGAGCAGGTGGAGAAGCCGGGCCAGTTTGTCACGGCCAGCATTGCCGGTGAACCGATCGTTGTGGTGCGCGGCAACGACGGCGTTCTGCGCGCCTTCTACAACGTATGCCGTCATCACGCCGCGGCGGTGGTTACCGAGCCTTGCGGACAGGCTTCCATTCTGCACTGTCCCTATCACGGCTGGAACTACGGGCTGGACGGTTCTCTCAAGGGGATGCCGGAATTCGACGGCGTGAAGAATTTTGAGCGCCAGCAAAACGGACTCGTTCCGGTAAAGGCGGAAACCTGGGAGAAATTTGTATTTGTGAATCTGGATCCGCAGGCTGCTCCGCTCAGCAATTTTCTCGGTGGCTTGGTCAAACGCGTGGCGCCGCTCGGCGTGAGCAAGCTGCACTACTTCGACAGCCGGACCTACGACATCCACTGCAACTGGAAAGTATTCGTCGATAACTATCTCGATGGGGGATACCACGTTCCGCATCTTCACAAAGGCCTGAGTTCGGTACTCGACTACAAGGAGTACACCATCGAGAATGAGGACCGTTACTGCCTGCAATCGAGTCCGATGGTGGCGGGAAATGAAGATGCCGCTACTTCTTCGACGAGACTGGGCGATCGCGCCTGGTACTTCTGGCAATATCCCAACCTGATGATCAATTGCTACGAAGGCTACATGGACACGAACCTGGTGTTGCCGCTCGACGTCGATCACTGTCGCGTGATTTTTGATTTCTACTTCGGCGATATCAGCGAAGCCCGCCGTGAGTACAACGAGCAGAGTGTTGCGGTTGGAGCGCGCGTGCAAGACGAAGACCTGGGTATCTGCGAGGCCGTGCAACGGGGTCTCAAGTCGCGTGCCTATGGCGCGGGACGGCTGTCAGTGCGACGCGAGGCTGGCGAACATCTGTTTCACCGGTTGCTGGCGGCGGATTTGAAGAGCGGTGCGGAAACAACCGCGGCGGCGGCCGATTAGTACAATCTGCAATCTGGAAATTCTGTCGCGACACAATCAAAGTCTGAGGTGATGCACTTGAAGAGGACTCTCGCATTAGTGCTGGGGTTGTGTCTGGCGTGTGCCGCCAGCGCGGCTGCCCAAGTGACGGCGATCAAAGCCGGCCGGCTAGTTGATCCGCAAGCCGGCACCGTGCTCAACGATCAGATCATTCTCATCCGCGACAACAAGGTTGAGCAGGTCGGCAAGGGCCTGGCGATCCCTGCTGACGCCAAGGTCATAGATCTTTCGCAAATGACCGTGCTGCCCGGCCTCATCGATTGCCACACCCACCTGGCGGACGCGCCCGACGAGGACGGTGATCCCTTTTTGCAATTGAAAATGACTGCAGCGCAGACTGCATTTGCTTCCGTTCCCAATGCGCGCACCTTTCTGCGAGAAGGCTTCACCACAGTGCGTGATGTCGGCGTTTACCGGGCGTTGAATGATGTAGCCATGCGCGACGCGATTGCTCACGGCTTCATCGAAGGTCCACGCATGTTTGTGGCCGGCGCGTACGTGACCATCACCGGCGGCGCAGGCGCCATGACTGGACTTGCGCCCGACATCACTCTGCCATGGGACCTTCGCTATGGACAAGCCGACAGTCCTTGGGAAGTGCGACAGAAAATTCGCCAATTGGTGCATGACGGTGCGGACCATATCAAAGTTCTCTCCAGCGGAGCCGTGCTGACCCATGGCAGCAATCCGAAATCGCAGGAGTTTACTCCGGAGGAGTTGCAAGCCGCGGTGGACGAAGCCAGTCATTTCGGGTTGCGTGTGGCAGCGCATGCGCACTCGCCCGAGGGCATAAAGAATGCAATCCGTGCCGGCGTGGCTTCCATCGAACATGCGACCCTGATTGACGACGAGGGCATTGCCCTGGCCAAGCAACACGGCACTTATCTGGACATGGATATCTACGACGAAGAGTGCATCCAGGAGGCGGGCCGGCGCGGAAAAATTCCCAAGGATTTTCTGCAACACGATGCGGAGATGGGAGAGCTGCACCGGCGAAACTTTCGCAAGGCGTTGAATGCCGGGGTGAAGCTGTCGTTTGGAACGGACGCCGGCGTATGTCCGTACGATCGCAGCGTCAGGCAGTTTGCTTTCATGGTGAAGTATGGAATGACGCCGATGCAGGCGATCCAGTCAGCAACGACTTCAGCCGCGGATTTGCTGGGTCATTCCGATATTTTGGGCGACATCAAGCCCGGCAAGTTTGCCGATGTAATCGCGGTGTCCGGCGATCCGTTGCAGGACATTAGCGTGCTGGAGCATGTTCAGTTCGTGATGAAAGACGGCAAAGTTTACAAACAGTAAGTTTGTCGTGTGGGGCGGACACTCTTGTCCGACCGCTTTTGAAGTTGATTTTTTGGGATTCAACGTACTATAGGTCCTGCGACTCGAGGTCACCGTCGAAGGCGGCGGACAAGAGTGTCTGCCCCACACACGTCCAATTACTGGTGGTCGCGGGGAATCGTTTCTTCCCACGTTTTCTGCTTCACCATCTCGCCGTCCTTCAGCAACTCTCGTGTGTACTTGTAGTAAAAATTCTTCTGGTCCGTGGTCACGGACAGATGTCCGCGCCATCTGAGTTCGCGGCCTTTAAGCGCAAAAATGCTTTCCGCTTCGCCCGTGACTCCACTGGTTTCGGGATGAGCGTCGTCTACTTTGTAAGCCAGGCTTTCGTAATCGGTTTCTTTACCCCAGGGATAGTTGGTTTCGGCCTTGCCCTTCCAGTGCACCGTAGCTTTCTGGTTCGCCTCGTCGCGTTCAAGTGTCCACTCACCGGGCCACGGATATCCAACGCTCGTGATGTCTTTGCGTTCCTCCGAAGGCTGCGGCGGTTGGAACGCGGGAGGCGCGTCGCCTTGTACGGGCACGACAGGTAACGTTAGACGCGAGCCATTACTTCCTAGCTTGAGCGCTGTCGTCATGGAAAACGTAGTCGGCAGAATCATCGGCCACAAAGCGTTAGAAATCGCCAGGCGCATGCGATGGCCGGCGGGGAAGACCCACGAAGTGAGATGCATCGTGATGTCGAGGGCGTAAAACTTTCCGGGTTCGAGCGCCTGTGGTTCCGTCATGGATTCGCGCTGCGCGCCGTTGATTCCCGCGCCTGTTATTTGTGTGACGGTTCCGTCGGGAGCCACATCGGACAGGCGCACAAACCAGTTCGCAAGCGGTGCTGTGGCCGAGGCTTGCAACAGAGCACGCGGCCTTCCCAGGATGGCGAGATCGGCTTTGAGCGGAGCGGAATCGTAGACCAGACTGAAGGCGTCCACGGGACGGGGATCGCTCAGCAACTCGCCCCACCAGAATCCGGACTCCACGCCGATTGAAGGAACGTATTTGAGTTGGTGAACGTCGTCCTGAGGCGCGGCCTTATCGAGCGTGTGGTTTGGTTGAGGAAAGAAAACCGTTTCGCGAACATTGCGCGGCGGCCATCCATCTTCACGCCGCCATTCGCCGGGAACGTTAGTCAGATTTGGATCCGGGGGATGCCAGTGCTGCATATAAATTACGAGTTTTGGATCCTGCAGCACGCCGGTGTCCCGACCCTTGAGCCAGTAATCCCACCAGCGGACTGCTTCGTTGCGCCATTCGATTTGCGGGCCAGGGACCGCATCGTGAGGGAAGGTGTGGTTCCATGGGCCGACGATCGCCTTCAACGGCGCCTTCGTCTGTTGCAACATGTCGGTGACACTGTCGCGATAACCGTCGAGCAGTCCGCCGATTACGAAACAAGGAATCTTGATCTCGCTGTACGGGCGCACGGGACTTCGCCAGAACGTGCCGTCACGCTGATGCTTGAGATACATCAGCGACCAGGGCGGAGCGTCGAAGCGTGGCCCGAGGACTTTCTCGTCCAGTGTGTAGTCGGGAGCGCCGGTTATGCCGGGCGCCATGTCCATGTTCAACTCGAACTCGTCAACGTGCGCCATGCCGTCCATGTAGTGAACATCGTCGTGAAAAAGTTCGGCAGTAGCGGCTACCGCGATGATGGCTTTAAGTTCGGGCGTGTGCCGCATGGCCATCTGCAAGGAATTGAATCCGCTCCAGGAGATGCCCATCATGCCCACGTTGCCGTTCGACCACGGCTGATGCGCCAGCCAGGCAATAATCTGCAAGCCGTCGAGTTGTTCCTGCTCCGAATACTCACGATCGGTGGGGACGCCTTCGCTTGCGCCGAAACCACGGATGTCAACGCGGGCACACACGTATCCCCGGCGCACGAAGTAGGAGTAGATCGGGTAATCGCGACTGGCGGTCGCGTCGTCTTTGCGATACGGATGATATTCGAGCACGGCCGGAAATTTCTCGCCGGCTTTACCGCCGTCCGGCATATACAGCGTCACTGACAGACGGACACCGTCCTTCATTGGAATCCAATCGTTCTCCATGCGTACACCGTATGAAGGCGGAGATGGAGGCTCGACAGCCAGCGCCGGCAAAGCCTTTGCGAACGTGAGTCCCAGAAGAATTAAAGCCCCGAAGGAAAGGCGGGAACACTTTGTCATGATTCGTACCAGCGGAAGCCGTGACGCTCCTCCTGCTCCAGCTGTTTGACCAGTTTGATGGTGCGGGAGCGGCGGTGATTGGCGCAGGCGACGACGATGACATTGAACAGCGCCATGGGAGCGACGTACGAAGATCCAAACGATGGGGTGGCAATAGATGTCAGAAAAAATTCGTGGGCGAACTGCCCGATGGGAGAAACCAGAGTGTCCGTGATGCCGATGCAGTAGGCGCCGTTGGCGCGGGCCTGGCGCAGGCCTTCCACCGTCTGCCGCAATCCGCGTCCATGGCTGACCGCAATCACGAGATCGCGTTTTCCAAGAAAACGAACTTTGTGTACAACTTCCGCTGGCGAGGTGGCACTGGTCACCGGCAGTCCAAGAATAATAAGCAGATGTTCGAGAAATCTAACCAGGTTGGCGGCGAGATCGCCACCGAGAAGGACGACCTGCCTGGCAGCGTAGAGCCGCCGCACCAGCGCGGCGATGCGCCGAGGCTCAACGCCTTGCAAAAGGCGGTTTAGATTCTTGACATCCTGGTCGAGCGACGCCTGCACTTGAGTCGAAATTGCAGACTTCCCCGCCGGACCGGTTTGCATGGCGTCGAGCGAAGTGGCGTAAGCGATGGATAGTTCATGCACATAGTGCTGGAAGTCGCGGTAGGAATCGAACTGCATTCCGCGAACGATTCGGACCATGGTGGCCGGATCGGTGCGCAGTCGCTTGGCCAACGCGCGTACGCTCAGAAGAACAAATTCGCGCGGCCGTTCGAAGACCGGACGAATTACTTGCTGGCGCTTAGAGCTCAGAAGGTTTATGCGCGCCGACGGGCTCATCACCGGAATCGGACGCGTGACTCTCCGCGGCTTTTTCATCGGGCACAAGAGCATGTTGGAAAGCAGGCGTTCTTGTCAACCGCCACGGGCCACGTAGGGGCGGGCGCCCCCGCCCGCCTAGCCGAGCGAAGCGCGGCAGGTTCTTGCCGGCTCAAAACGAGCGGAGCTGTGCTCCGCTGGGCGGATGAGGGCATCCGCCCCTACGCGGTTCGTGCTGGCTGCCTACTTCGCGGGATGCGTATAATGCGGGCCGGTACCAAAATACTGCCGGGGAAATTTTATGGATCCTAAGACCGCACCCAACTCCCGCAGCCGAAGAGATTTTCTCACCACTACCGGCCTGTTGGCCGCCGCCGTGGCAGCACCTAAAACCGCCTCGGAGCTGGCGCGTAATGCCGTGCCAAATGCTGATCAGCCAGCCTCCGCCGGTACGCTACGCAAGATTCCAATCGGCGTCTTCGACCCTGCGTTTCCCAATTTGTCCACCGACGAAATGATCGACAAGTTTGCCGCCTGGGGCGTGGAGGCGGTTGAGATTGGGACCGGCGGCTATCCCAATTCCGCGCATTGCCCGGTTAAGGATTTGCTGGATGATCCAGCCAAAGCACGCGCCTGGAAAAAGAAATTCGAAGACCGCAATATCCAGGTGGCGACGCTGAGTTGCCACGGCAACCCTGTGTCTCCCGACCCAAAGATGGCCGAGCGCGATGCGGAGACTTTCAGGCGCACGGTGTTACTGGCCGAGCGTCTCGGAGTAAGCGTGATCGTTGGTTTCTCCGGCTGCCCCGGCGGCGGTCCCAACGAGACTCTGCCTAACTGGATTACCTACCGCTGGCCGCCGGAATACGGTCAAATGCTCGACTGGCAATGGAAGGAGAAAGTCATTCCGTATTGGAAGCAAGCGGCGAAATTCGCCCGCGATCACGGAATTCACAAGATTGCTCTCGAGATGCATCCGAATTTTGTGGTGTACAACCCAAAAACGCTATTGCGTCTGCGCGAAGCTGTCGGCGAAGAGATCGGGGCCAACTGCGATCTCAGCCACCTCTTCTGGCAGCAGTGCGACGCGGTTGAAGTGATCCGCATGCTGGGCAAGCAGGGCGCAATTTTCCACGCGCACATGAAGGACACAACTTTCTACAAAAATAATGTGGATCGGTTTGGCGTGCTGAACTTCGCTTTCGACAAGAGCGATCTCTCCGGGGCATCCGAAACTTTCCGGGCGGTAGGCTACGGGCACAGCGCCGGTACCTGGAAGGAAATCATGCTCGCCTACATGGAAGTCGGATACCAGGGAATGTTCAGCGTTGAGAATGAAGATCCTATTCTTTCCGGTGAAGTCGGAGTGGAACGCGCGTTGTATGTGTTGAAAAATGTGCAGAAACGAAATCCTGGGGAACGACTTAGATCCCTCTGTCATCCTGAGCGGAGAAAAGCGTTTCGCTCGCGAAACACTTTTCGGAGTCGAAGGACCCCTATAAGCTGATCAGTATGTGACAAGCCATTGGACTCTGACCGCACCGGCGCGGCTCGAGGCCGCCGCGGAGTCGACTGATTTCTGCAGAGTAACCGTTGACCTTGCTTCCCGCTCCGGCGTAAGCTGCCCTTTCCGGCCATTTCCGGGATAAGCATGCAAAGACGAGAAGCTTTACGACTCCTGGCATCAGCCGCCGCCCTCCCCTTACTATCGCGACAAGCCTTTTCGATGTTCCAGGCTGTGCACGCGCAGCTGGCGGAACAACCCGTGCTGCGAACGCTCAACCCGCAGCAGAACGCGATGGTGACCACGATTTCTGAAATCATTATTCCGCAAACCAATACCCCCGGCGCGAAAGCGGCGCGGGTGAACGAATTTATCGACCTGATCCTCACCGAGTGGTATGACGATGAAGAGAAATCCATTTTCCTTACCGGACTGACCGAAGTGGATACCCGCACCCGCGGACTGTTCGGCAAGAATTTTGTTGATTGCGGAGAAAAGCTGCAAGTCGAGATTCTTCGCGCCTTGGATGATGAAGTGGCTGAGGCCCGTGCCGAATTCCGCAGAGGCCCCACTCGCAGACGTCCTCCGGAACGAAATTTCTTTTTTATGATCAAACAGCTCACGCTGATCGGTTATTACACCTCGCAGATTGGTTTCGAGCAGGAACTCCATGGCGAGATTATTCCTGCCCGCCACGCCGGTTGTGTCCCTCTCGACGAGGAGGCGGCAAAATAGATCATGGCGACCAATACCTATGATGCAATCGTCGTCGGCTCGGGAATTACCGGAGGGTGGGCAGCCAAGGAGTTGGGTGAAAAGGGACTGCAGACGCTCGTGCTTGAAGCCGGTCGCCCGATCGATCCCGACCAGGACTACGCGGAGCATGTGCCCGAGTGGGAAGTGCGCTTTCGCGGGATGAGTGACCGCAAAAAGGTCCAGGAAAATCAGCCGGTGCAGGAAACCTGCACTGGCATGGACGAGTGGAATAGCAAATTTTTCGTCAACGACAAACAAAATCCTTATACAACCGAACCCGGCAAGCCGTTTCTGTGGATTCGCGGGCGCCAGGTGGGTGGACGTTCGATTATCTGGGGACGGCAATCATACCGTTGGAGCGATCTCGACTTTGAAGCTAATCAGCGCGAGGGACTGGGCGTGGATTGGCCGATCCGCTATCAGGATATCGCTCCGTGGTACGACCATGTGGAAGATTTCATCGGCGTCTCCGGCCAGCGTGAAGGCCTTCCGCAGCTGCCGGACGGCCACTTTCTGCCGCCGATGGAATTGAACTGCGCGGAAGTGGTGGTGAAGGACGCGATCGCCAAATATTTTCCCGGCGAGCGTTTGATGACCATCGGGCGCACCGCAATCCTCACGCAGCCCCACAAAGGCCGCGCCGCTTGCCACCAGTGCGGACCGTGTGCCCGCGGCTGCATCACGCGTTCCTATTTCAGTAGCTTGAACTCGACGTTGCCCGCGGCCCTTAGCACCGGTAAGGTGACGGTGCGTCCTCATAGCGTCGTGCACAGCCTGATGTTCGACGCCAAGAAGAGAAAAATTACCGGCGTGCGGATCATCGATGGGCAGACGCGTGACACCATCGAGTTTCGCGCCAAGGTTGTCTTCCTGTGCGCCTCCGCGCTGGAGTCGGCCCGCATTCTGCTCAATTCTTCCACCACGGAATTTCCCAACGGGTTGGCCAATTCCAGCGGAGAACTGGGCCACAACGTGATGGACCATTGCATGGGCGGCGGGGCCCGCGGCCGCATTCCAGGGAATGAAGATCACATCTCGCTGGGAAACCGTCCCAATGGAATTTACGTTCCGCGTTTCCGCAACGTAAAGCAAAAGCATCCGCTGTTCCTGCGGGGATATGGTTTTCAGGGAAGCGCCGCCCGTGCCAAGTGGGAGCGGGGAACGGAAATGCGTGGGTTCGGCGCGGAGTTCAAGCACACCATCAGCCGCCCAGGGCCGTGGATCATGACTTTCGGCGGGTTCGGCGAATGTCTGCCTAATCACGAAAATCTTATCGAACTCGACAAGACTAAAGTCGATGCGTGGGGAATCCCTGTGCTCCGCATCAGCTGCGTCTGGCGTGAGAATGAACGCGCTTTGCTTAAGGACATGTCAATCACGGCGGCGGAGATGCTGTCTGCGGCCGGGGCGAGAGACATAGAACCTTACATAGAAGACAACGCTCCGGGTCTGACCATTCATGAAATGGGAACGGCGCGCATGGGACGAGATCCCAAAACTTCGGTGCTCAACGCCCACAATCAGGCGCACGACGCTAATAATCTTTTCATTACCGATGGCGCCTGCATGGCCTCATCTTCGTGTGTCAACCCGTCCCTGACCTATATGGCGCTCACCGCGCGGGCCTGCGATTACGCTGTCAGTCAAATGAAGCGAGGAGAAATCTAATGGACCGAAGAAAATTTCTAGGCACGATGACCGCCGCCACCGTGCTCTCGCGCAATTTGGCTTGGGCAGCCGGCGATCACAAGATCGACAAGGTGGGATTGCAGCTCTACACCATTCGCAGCGTGATGAAGGACGATTTCGAAGGCAAGCTGGCGAAAGTTTCCGCCATCGGCTATCGCGAGGTTGAGTTTGCCGGATACGAGGGCCATACCCCGCAGGAAGTGCGGGCCATGCTCGATCGCCACGGTCTCACCGGCCCGTCGGCGCATATTCCATATAAGAGCCTGGGAGCAGAATTCCCCAGCGTGCTGGATGCGGCCCACGTGGTGGGACACAAATATCTCGTCAACCCATACATTGACGACGACGTTCGCAAGGGACCCGATGGCTGGAAGCGCGCGGCTGAGGCATTCAACCGGGCCGGGGAAGCCAGTCAGAAGGCGGGAATTCAATTCGCGTATCACAATCACTGGTTTGAATTTGCGCCAGTGAATGGAAAACTGCCGTACGACATTCTGCTGGAAGAATGCGATCCCAAACTGGTGAAAATGGAACTGGACCTTTGCTGGATTATGGTGGGCGGGCAGGACCCGTTCAAATATTTCAATCGCTATCCGGGACGCTTCCCGTTGGTCCATGTGAAAGACCTCACCAAGATTCCGAAAACAGACGCTACCGGCGGACAGAATTTCGGCGACTCACTCGATGAAATGACAGAAGTTGGCAGTGGGATGATCGAGTGGAAGAAAATTTTCGCGCAATCCGAAAAAGCCGGTATCAAGCATTACTTTGTCGAGCACGATCATCCGAAGGATCCTTTCGCCAGCATTACCACTAGTTACGAATATCTGTCCAAGGTGCGCTTCTAGCGCTTAGAAGAGTGATCGGTCCCGGAGAACCTGATGGCACAAGTAGTTCGTTCACCCAAGGTGTACGACGTCTGCATCATCGGATCGGGCGCGGCCGGTGGCACGGCCGCGAAAGTGCTGACTGAAGGCGGCCTCAGCGTGGTCATGCTCGAGGCGGGCCCGCCGCTGAATCCGGAAAAAGATTTCAAAGAGCACGTCTGGCCCTATCAATTGCCGCATCGCGGCGTTGGCGTTGGGGGCGAGCACCGGCATGAACTGAATGACGAATTCATTGCTCCCAATGGCGCCTGGGAAATCGAGGGCGAACCCTACACCGCCGCACCGGGATCAAACTTTCGCTGGTTCCGCTCACGAATTGTGGGCGGCCGAACCAATCACTGGGGACGTATTGCCCTCCGCTTCGCTCCGGTGGATTTCAAGGCCCGATCAACCGATGGCATGGGCGACGACTGGCCCATCACCTACGAGGAAGTTTCGCCTTACTACGACAAGGTAGAGTCCTACATCGGGGTCTTCGGTACGAAAGAGAATATTCCCAGTGCCCCGGATGGAATTTTTCTGCCTCCGCCTCCGCCGCGATGCACCGAAACGATCGTCAAGAAGGCCTGTGACAAACTGAACATTCATTGTGTGCCTTCGCGGCTGGCCATCCTGACCAAACCGCTGAATGGACGCGCCGCCTGCCATTACTGCGCTCAGTGCGGCCGCGGCTGTATTACAGCTTCCAACTTCAGCTCCAGCCAGGTGATGATTCCGCCCGCGCAAGCCACCGGTCGATTCACCCTGATCACGGGCGCGATGGCGCGGGAGATCGTGGTTGGGAAAGACGGCAAGGCAGAAGCGGTCGCTTACATTGACAAAGCCTCCCGGTCCGAAAAACGGGTGCACGCCCGCGCCTTCATGGTGGCAGCGAGCGCCTGCGAGTCGGCCCGTCTGCTGCTTAACTCGCGATCGACTTTGTTTCCCGACGGGTTGGCTAATTCTTCCGGCACGGTCGGGCGTTACCTGACTGACTCGGTCGGAAGTTCCGCGGGCGGGTATTTTCCAGTTCTGGAGAAGATGCCGCCCCACAACCACGACGGAACAGGTGGAATGCATCTGTACATGCCTTGGTGGAAGTACGATCGCAAAAATGATTTTCTTCGCGGCTACCACATCGAGTTCGGCGGCGGCAGGGGCATGCCCGGCGTAGGTGAGTGGGACGGACTTTGCGAAGAACATGAAGGCTACGGCGCGTCGCTCAAGCAGTACTGCCGAAACCGATACGGTACCTACATCGGATTCGCCGGTCGCGGCGAGATGATACCGAATGAACACAGCTATTGCGATATCGATCCCAAGGTTGTAGATCAGTGGGGCATCCCGGTGTTGCGTTTCCACTGGCAATGGAGCGATAACGAAATCAAAATGGCGAAGGATATGCAGGAAACCTTCCGGTCGATTGTCGAGACGGCCGGCGGAACTTTCATCAGCAAAGTGAAACCGGAGGGGACTAATCCTTACGGAATCGCCGACGGTGGCGTAATCATTCACGAACTCGGCACGGCACGCATGGGGACCAACCCGAAAACTTCGGTGTTGAACAAGAATTGCCAGGCCCATGACGTAAAGAATGTGTTTGTGACCGATGCGGCAGCTTTCGTGACCAACCCGGACAAGAACCCTACCTTGACCATCATGGCCCTGTCCTGGCGCGCTTCGGAGTATTTGATTGATCAGGCGAAGCAGGGAAGCCTGTAGGAAGAAAAATGCCGACTCATTCCATTTCACGCCGCGACATTCTGAAGACACTCACCATGGGGGCCATGGCTGGCTCAGTCCTGCGAGTAATTCCGGCCCAGGCAGCAGAATACGCGCACCACATGGTGGCCGCGGAAAAGGCTGCGACGGCGGCCGGAGTTTACGCTCCGAAATTTTTTCCAGCCCAGCAATACAAAACCCTTCAAGCTCTGTGCCAGGCCATCATCCCCGCTGACAGCGAATCCGGCGGCGCAAAAGAGGCGGGTGCGCCCGAGTTTATTGATTTGCTCACCAGCGAAAATCCCAAGTATCAACTGCAGTTGGGTGGCGGCATAATGTGGCTCGATGCTCAGTGTATGGATCGTTACGCCAAACCCTATCTCGATTGTTTGCCCGAGCAACAAAAAGAAATTCTCGACCTGATCGCTTACTGCAAGAACGCCGACAAAGACCCGGGATTGAGTCAGGGCGTTGAATTCTTCGCGTTCCTGCGCGAGATGACGGCCGACGGATTTTTCACCAGCGAGATTGGAATCAAATATCTCGGCTACGTGGGAAATACTTATCTGCTCAGCTTTCCGGGATGCCCTCCCGTCCCGGAATCGTAAATCTGTCATCCTGAGCGGAGTCGAAGGACCCCTATAACCGAATAGACAGTCAGGTAGCGTGAATTCGACGCACGCCTCTCTGCAAAAAAGTCCGTGCGACCGCGAGGGAATTTCAGATGATAGGGCTCCTTCGACTCCGCAAAAAGTTCGCGAAGCGAATTTTTTGCTCCGCTCAGGATGACATTGCTCTAGAGTTCGGGACGATGATTCGCAACCTTTACGCCGTTCCGAACGGATCTTCCAGCGACGGACTTTGTGGCGTGAATAACTCTGCGCCATCGTCGGTAATGTGCATGTCGTCTTCGAGACGCACACCAAACTCCCCCGGAATGTAAATGCCTGGCTCGTCGCTGAAAGTCATGCCCTTCGCCAGTAGTGTGTTGTTGCCGCGCACGAGGTAGGGCCATTCATGGCCGTCCATTCCAATTCCGTGTCCTACGCGGTGCGTGAAGTATTTGTAGTCGGGGCCATACCCGGCATCGCTGATGACTTTCCGCGCTGCCGCATCCACTGCCTGGCATTCCACACCGGGCCGCGCGGTTTTTAGCGCCGCAGTCTGCGCACGATGCACAATCTCAAACACTTTCTTCATCTTGTCTGAAGGTTTACCGAAGACGAACGTGCGGGTGATGTCCGACTGATAGCCCTCGACCGTGCAGCCGTCGTCCAACAAGACGAGCGTGCCTTCGCGAATCACTTGCGGAACCGTCGAGCCATGCGGGAATGAGGAATTCTCGCCGATGTCTATGTCGACCTCGCCGGAAAATCCCAGTTGTCCGTACGCGGCCATGATCATTTGTTCCAGTTCCGGCTCCGTCATTCCTTCATGAATCGTCTGGTAAGCCGCTTGATATGCCGTCAGCGTGACTTTATTGGCCAGTCGCATCAAGTCTAGTTCGTGATCACTTTTGACCATGCGGCAGCCGGAAGTTACCGGCGTTGCGCTCACAATTTTCATTCGCGGTGCGGCTTTGGCGATCGCACTGCTAAATACGTAGCGAACGGTTTCTTCCACCCCCAGCATCCCGGTAGAAAGTTTCAGGTCCCCGAATCCTTGCGCGAGCAGTTCATAAGGGTTCTGATCTTCCTGCCAGGTGCGCACGTCGGCATTCTTGCCTTCGGGCGAATTCGCCAGCTGTTCGCGCGCCCGGCCTTCTTCAAACGCCGGACATACGCAGAGCGCGTGCCCTTTGGCCGGAAGCACCAAGGCAAAGAAACGCTCGCTTCCCCACCAATGAACCCCCGCAAAGTAATTAAGCGAAGTGCCGTCCGCCAGAAGGATTGCGTCGAGATGGTTGGTCGCCATGAGTTGCCGCGCCTTCTCCTGCCGCGCGGCCCGTTCGTCGACCGTGATTGGTTTCGCCATGTCCTTCATGGATTTCAAGTTGGCGATTGACGGTGGCAGGGAGGCGCACCCTTCCTCAGCGCGGAGAGAAGGTGTGAATGCTGCCAGACCGGCGCCGGCCGTGACTGTCGCCGTCTGCAAGAAGTGTCGTCTTGAAAGCATGAAGCCTCCGAATCGATGGGAAAGCCATTATAGGGGGTCTCCGATTTCGCATTGGCAAGCCGCATCTGAAAATTGAAAATGAAACATTCATGGAGACGGGATTCCAGTGCGCGGGCTGCGGCGAGTGGAACCAGACGACGGTGGACGAGTCCGCCGGACGCGCCCAGTCTTACATTGAGGACTGCCAAGTGTGCTGCAAGCCCAATGTGCTGCGTGTCCAGTACGATACCGGGGAACACGAATTTGTGATTACCGCGGAGCTGGAATCGTTATAGTAGCTGCGAAGCGGCAAGCTGACTTCCTGGAGGAAGGATGAACACCATGCCCACAGGCTACGGCGCGCCCGGACGGATGGTTGCCCACAACATGGTGACCACGCAATTCGAACTCGATGGCTTTCGCGTAGTGCGCACGCTAGGAGTTGTGCGCGGAATTGTTGTGCGTTCGCGGTCTATTTTCGGGACCATTGGGGCTAGTCTGCAAACCATTCTTGGCGGCAACATTACCCTGCTGACCCAACTGTGCGAGAAGACCCGATCAGAGGCTTTCGACCTGATGCTGCAGCACTCGGCGGAACTGGGCGGAAACGCGGTAGTCGGCGCCCGCTACGATGCAACCGAGGTGATGCAAGGTGTCACGGAAGTGCTGGCGTATGGAACGGCGGTGGTAGTCGAGCCCAGCCGATAGACCGCACGGACAGTGTGGACGAGTCTACCGACCCGACCGGCCGAGCGAGCTCGGCTGTCTCGTTCGATTCGCTCAGGGCAGGCTCCGACCCGTCCCCACATGGTCTGTGGTTATCCCAGCAACTTCTCTAATGCCTTCTGCCGATATTCAAATGTTTCGCTGCAACTGGCGGCTGACAAAAAATCTCTGCGCTATTTCGCCGAGCCACCCAAATCCCACGTCGTATTCAATCACGTCGCGAACGACGGTTCCCCTCACGCTGGTCTCGCGTTTCTTCTCTAAGCTCGTGTCGATGATGAAAACTTTTGAACGGTCCTTTCTTTTGCACGTCGGCAAAATGGTGGTTCCATTCGAATTCAGTGATCAATGCAGTCCACTTCGCTCGAAAAGGAAGAAAAGGAATCACGCGGAACGAAGTGACAATTTCAGAACCGACTCCCGCCAGCGGAGTCGCGGTCCGTGACGGTTGTTTTCTCTGCTGGAAATCGTCGGAGGCGGCACCAGGTTCATTCGTACCAATTCGGTTCCGGTTTGCGGAGGCATGATTCGCGGCAGATTGTGGGGGTTGGCAAAAAAGAGAAATACGCGCTCGATCGATACCGGAACCCATTGTTCGAACTGAACCAGGTGATTCATACATCCGGCCCACTGTGAAATGGCCGTAACGCGACTATAGACGGCAGTGGCGGAGTCGCGATAAATTGTCCGGGCTCTCTTTCTCAAGAAAACAATCTCACGAAAACCGTATTTCCGCAAAAATCATGTCTCCAAAAATCGCGCCGTCCCGCAATGTTGTTGTTCCTCCTCCTCTTGACCATACTCTTTTTCTCCAGCGCAGCTATTGCGTCCTCCTATCAATACATTCGTCTGGGCGACAAGGCTGACGTCACCACAACTCCGGCGGCCGGGACCGCCATGATGGGCGGCGGCAAGGACCTCGACGAAGCCTTTCGCTGGCTCTGCAAGAAAGCGAACGGCGGCGATTTTCTGGTGCTACGGGCGCGCGGAGACGATGACTACAACTCCGTATGTCAACGGCATGTGCAAGCTGAACTCCGTGGCCACGCTGATCATTCCGGATTCAGCCGCGGCCCAGGATCCCGCTGTCGCAGACATCATTCGCCACGCCGAAGCCGTATTCATCGCCGGCGGCAACCAGGCCCGCTACGTCAAGTTCTGGAAGGGCACGCCGGTGGAAGATGCCATCAACGCAAATATCGCCGCTGGCAAGCCCATCGGCGGCACCAGTGCCGGACTCGCCGTTCTGGGCGAGTTTGCGTACGGATGTTTGAAAGACAAAGACGACGACAATGACCTGGCGTCCACCGACGTGCTGCCCAATCCCTACCATGAACGGGTGACGCTGGTCCGAGATTTTCTGAAGGTTCCAAACCTGGAAAATACGCTCACCGACAGCCACTTCGCCAAACGCGACCGCATGGGACGCACCCTGGGGTTTCTCGCGCGCCTGGTGCAGGACGGCTGGTCGAAAGCGCCGCGTGAGGTTGCGATCGACGAGAAGTCTGCAGTCCTGGTCGAACCGGATGGCAAGAGGTACGGTAGTTGGGTCCGGACGTGGCGCGTACTTCCTGCAGGTAAAGTCGGCGCCGGAAGTTTGCCGGCCCGACACGCCTCTGACGATTCACAACATTTCGGTCTACCGGGCTCCCGCCGGCGCGCATTTTGATCTCAAGTCGTGGACCGGCGACGGCGGCGAGGCTTACACGATTTCGGTTGAGAATGGTGTGATCCACACTACCCGGCCGGGCAATGCTGTCTATTGATTCGATCTCAGAGAAACGGTTGTTTCGTTTTGGTAATTGACTTCCGCTTTCTTCTTTGACAAACTCCCGTCGTAGTGTACGGTGACAAAGCAGCATTAAATGGTTCAAAACTTGCTTCTTTCCTGCCCAACCGCGGACAATCTCGAACAGGTAGTCCATCTAGTCGACGGCTGGAAAGCTCGAATCCGGGCTGTGATCATCCGCGCAAGACCTAAGCTCAATGCATCTGCCGCTCCTAGCCAGGCGCGGCGAAAATTCGTTTCAAAGAAAAACTAAACGGGGAAAAGCGTATGAAGTCTTGCCGATCGGGATTGATTCTGGTTGTACTTGTCGCCGCTCTGGAGCGGTCTTGTTTCCGCCCAAACCTATCAGGGCAGAATCCTGGGTTCGGTGACCGATTCGTCCGGGGCCGTAGTGGGCGGGGCGAAGGTGACGATCACCAATACCGCCACCGGAATTTCGCGAAGCTTGACCGCGAACGGAACTGGCGACTACAACGCGCCCAATCTCGAGCCGGGCCCCTACACAGTGACAGCGGAAGCTCCCAGTTTCAAGCGGGCGCAGCGTACCGGCCTGCAGCTCGAAGTGGCGAAGGACGTTCGCGTCGATTTCAAATTGGACCCGGGCGGGATCAACGAAACCGTAACCGTTTCCGAAGAAGCGCCGGTCGTCGAACACGACCAATGACGTTCTGGGCGGGACTTTTTCCAACAAGGCCATCAACCAGCTTCCCCTGCTGGGACGCGACTTCCAGAACCTTGCCGATCTCCAGCCTGGCGTTCAGCGGACTCCCGGCGGCGGCTTTTTATCGGTGACCGCGAATGGCAATCGCCCCAATGACAACAACTACATTGTCGACGGCCTCGACGACAACGATGCCTACTACGGAACTACGGTGATCAACGCCGAAGGCGTGGAGGGCACGCCCGCGACCCACCTGCCGATTGACGCCATTCAGGAATTCAATGTCCAGTCCAGTCCCGAAGCCGACTATGGCTGGAAGCCGGGCGCGATCATCAACATTGGAATCAAGTCCGGCACCAATTCATTTCACGGTTCGACCTATTACTTCAATCGGAATAGCGCGTTGGATGCGCGTAACTGGTTCAATCCCGACCCCGACCCGATTGCCGCTCTCAACTTTCACCAGTTTGGCGCCTCCGCCGGCGGACCGATCGTAAAGAACAAACTGTTCATCTTCGGCAACTACGAAGGCGTGCGGGACGTAGTTGGCAATCCGCTGGATCGGTCGATGTTCCGGTCTCGCGCTTCTACCGGTGATCCGGACGACAGCATCGCGGACGCATTTGCGCTTGCACCGCGACGGCAACTTGCAGCGCCACCAGTCAGAAGCTGGCTACATTTCTTCCGTTCAACCCCGGGCCGAGGCCTAACGGCTGAATCTGGACTTCAACAACCGCAATCGCGAGGACAACGGAATCCTGAAGCTGGACTACCACCTGTCGGAGAAAAGCAACCTGGTTGCGCACCTACTTTGCTCGGGGACAGCGTGCAGACCGAAGAAGATACGACGGTCATGAATCCGTTGTTTCTCTCCCAGTCGAAGACCGGGCCCAGGTCGTTGGCGGGGGCTGGATCTGGACGCCGACCGCGCGGCTCACCAACCAATTCCGGGTTGGATACAACCGTTTCTGGCAACAGGTAGTCCAGGCCGATCACAATTCCGATCCGGCGACGGTCTACGGCCTGAATACGGGAGTGACCGATCCCATCAACTTCGGCATGCCGGAGATTCGCATCGGAGGATTTCACTCAGCACACTCTGGGCGGGAATCAGTCCTGGCCGCTTGTACACCACTCCAAATCAGACTCTGCAATTCACCGACAGTGCGACCTACGTGATCGGCAAGCACAATCTGAAATTCGGTGGCGAATTCCGCACCGGCAGCACGGACAACCTGCGGAATACATTTGGGTCCGGCGAAATCCGCTTCAGCGATCTGGAGCAGCTTTACGACTGGTGATATTCGCGAGCGGCAACTTGGTGTTCGTCGGAGACAGCCGGCGCATTGTGAGCCAAAAGTCATTCGGAGGGTTCGTTCAGGACAACTGGCGTGTAACTCCCAGACTGACCATCGATGCCGGACTGCGCTACGACGTCAGTCTTGCCCATTCACGAAGAGCATGACCTGCTCTCCAATTTTGACCCCGCGGTTGGACTGGTGCAGGTCGGCCGCGGAATCAGCCAGCCTTACCACACCGACTACAAGAACTTCGGTCCGCGATTAGGAATTGCCTGGGATCCGCGTGGCAACGGCAAACACCGTAGTTCGCGTCGGAGGCGGGATCATTTATGAAATCCCGCACATCTCGGTCTTTATCGGACAGAACAATACCAATGCCAACGGTATTTCGCTCAATCCCACCGGAGTGACGGGAGCTCCCGTCGGCCCGGGAGGCGGCAACATCGTAGCGGCGACGCTCGAGCCTGATCCTGACGCGATGAGCGACACCTGGAAGAGCGGTGCGCCGGTCTTCGGCGATCTTTCGCCCGAGCAACCTCTCCTGCACCAGCGACGCACCGTGCCCGGTGTTCGGTCTGTGCAAAGAACCTTTCGACTCCGTACGTGATCAACTGGAATGCGAATGTGCAGCAGGCGATGTGGAAGAACGCAGCCTTGACCATCGCTTATGTGGGGAACAAGGGCACCCGGCTCTACAACATTCGCGATATCAATCAGAATATTTTCGCCACGATCAGGGAGTCATTGACGACGGGTTTCCTGACGAACAGACCGGCCGTCCCTTCTTCGCCACATTTCCCAGTTTGAGTAACATCTACCAACTGGCCAACGGCGCCGACTCGATTTACCACGGGCTGCAGGTGACGTTGCGGCAGAACTCGACCAAGGGCATGTATTTCGTCGCCGGCTACACCTGGGCGCATGCCATCGACACTTCCGGCAGCAACCGTCAGTTCAACATTCAGAACAGCTTACGACCCTGCCTTCGAGCGTTCAAATTCCGACTCCGACATTCGCAATCGCTTCACCTTTGCCATGACCTACGAACTGCCCTCCAAGCCCGGATTCGCGCAGATGCTCGAGGGTTGGCACGTCAATGGCATTTTCACCGCTCAGGGCGGCACACCGCTTTTCTATCTACGACAGCTTCAACGACATCAGCGGCACCGGAGAATTCAATGACCACTGGAACATCACCGGAGACCCCGCCAACCTTCATTGGTCGAAGAACACGCCGATCCCGTTTCTCGACGCGGACCAGTTCAACACAGTCGAATTCGACCCGGTAACGAATTGTTCCACGCGACCGGCGGAAAGAATCCGACCGCGCAGCGCTGCTTCGACCAGGCCTTTCGCATGGGCGGACAGGCCGGCGCCGACCAGCTGATCAATGGGCCCGACGACAGCATTTTCGGTGGGTGCTTCGTCTCCGGGAGGCACGATTGCTGACGCCGCCAGCGCCCGGAACCTTCGGCAACATGCGCCGGAACGTGGTTTACGGTCCGGGCTTTGTCAATCTGGACTTCTCAGTCATCAAGGACTTCAAATTCGGAGAGCGCTTCAGCCTGCAACTGAGAGGCGAGTTCTTCAATATTCTCAATCACCCGAACTTCGCCGATCCCGATCACGATTTGTCGGACGGCTCGCCGGAACTTTCGGCTTGCGCAGTTCACGCCCGACATCGCCGCTTCAAATCCGGTGATCGGCTCAGGTGGTTCCCGGCACATCCAGGTAGGCGCCAAGATAATCTGGTAGAGCTGCGTTCGAAGCTGAGCGAGCCCCGGAGATTCCGGGGCTTTTTCATTTCCAGGGGTTTAATCCGCTGTTTTCCACAGGATTTGCACTGCCAGCGCCGAGTCTCGGATTCACGAAATCAATCAGGTAATGGCAGCAGAACCAAGTCTCTAAACCCCACTTATTGTGGTCACCATTTCAGTTAGCCACAACCCATCGCGCTTTCTAAAAGCGCTCATCCTTCCGTATAGCGACCTATAACTTTCTCATTGACAACAAATGCTTTAGGCGTAGGATGTGGACAAATGTGGTAGAAAGTGGCACAGACGGTAGTGGTCGTGGGCAGCGTTGGAACTTTGAGAGGCGCCAGTGGATTTTGTAGCTGACACCCCAAAAAACAGCCCGAACGAACCAGAAATGACCGGCATTTTGGCCGCTTTAACCTCCCTCGCTGTGGCAGCAACCGTTTTCAAAAGATTTCCCGCCCTAAGGGGCAAAACACATGTTTCGCGGCAATCACCCAACTCGCGTCGACGAAAAAGGACGGCTCAAAGTCCCGGCGGAGTTCAAGCGGGTGATCGACGAGAAGTACAACGAGAAATTCTACATCACCAGCCTGGATGGCAAGGTTGGCCAAGTGTATCCCTTCGAGGAATGGGAACGGATCGAGCAGAAGTTGGCCGGGCTCTCCACCTTCAATCCTACGAAGAAAAAGTTTCTGGACCGGGTGAACTACTACGGGCAGATGGTCGAGATGGATGGTCAGGGGCGGTTGCTGCTACCGCAATTGTTGCGGGAAGCGGCGCAGCTCAAAGGCGAAGTTGCCGTGACCGGAAATCTGACGCATCTCGTAGTTCGCAACCTGGAGGCGTACCGCACCGAGATTGAGGAGCAGTCGTTTACTTCTGAGGATGAGAAGACGCTCGACGATCTGGGCATCTAGTGGACGAGGGTTCAACAAACACCCCCGAGCGGGGTGGGCATGGTGGAAGCAAGAGTGGCCATGTCCCGGTTCTTTTAAAAGAAGCGATCGACTTTTTAGCTATCAGGCGTGGCGGGACTTATATCGACGCTACGGTGGGGCTGGGCGGGCACAGTTTAGAAATCGCAAAACGCCTCGGCGCACCGGGTCATTTGATTGGGCTCGATAAAGATCCTGCGGCGCTGGATGAGGCCCGCATCAGGCTGATTTCTTCCGGGGGGGAGGGTTGGCCTGAAGTGAGTCTTCTGCATGGTTCCTTCGCAGAGATCGGAGAGCGGTTCCAGCCGGCGTCAGCCGACGGACTGCTGGCGGACCTCGGCGTAAGCAGCCTGCAATTGGACACACCATCACGGGGCTTTAGCTTTCAGGCGGAAGGAGCGCTCGACATGCGAATGAATACGCAAGCCGGGCCCACCGCCGAACAAGTGGTAAATCAGGTGGACGAGGTCACACTCGCGAATCTGATTTACGAATTCGGTGAGGAAAGGAGGTCGCGGAGAATCGCCAGAGCCATTGTCCGGTCGCGGCCAATACGTACAACTGCGGAACTTGCAGATGTGGTATCGGCCGCGGCCCGGCCAATGAATCAGGCAGAAAGACGGATTCATCCCGCGACGCGAACCTTTCAAGCTCTCCGAATCTTCGTAAACCATGAACTGGACGACTTGCGGGAGTTGCTGAATGCGGCCCCGCAAGTGCTGAGACCGGGCGGAAGGATAGTGATCATCAGTTTCCACTCGCTGGAGGACCGCATCGTGAAAGATGCCTTCCGCGAAGGCGTGAAGCAGGGTCACTACAAAGCACTGACGAAAAAGCCAGTGACCGCCGGGGAAGAAGAGATTGATCGCAATCCGCGGGCACGCAGCGCAAAGATGCGGGCGGCGGAAAAGATTTAGAAAGTTTGGCAATAAAAGTTTAACCCTGGAAAACCAGCCAGGGCCCCGGCCACAGCCGTTGACGGATGGGCCGGGATAAAAGTTCCGGGACGGCATCGTCCTCTCACAAACAAGGGCGAAACACAACTCTCTACCTTCTCTCGGTGCCGTCCCGGAGAGATGGGAAGGTAGAAACGGAGACCAAATGCACACGGGAACAATGATCGACCAATTGATTATCGCGGTAGAGCGAACTGAAGCCCGGACACAGGCCCGGACTGAAAACCAGTCCGACACACGCCTGCTGGACACGCGCTCCCAGGAAGAAAAACTTGCCTACTGGTACGCGGTGGCGCAACAGGAAGTCGCGCAATTTGATTCCAGTCTGGCCGGGGTGGCATAAATGGCCGCAGCACAGTGCGTAACTCCAACCATGCAGCGTAAACGTACGTGGACTGGCACTCCGGAAGTCTATTTTGCCAAGCCGATCGATAATTCGCGGCTAGTCAAAGTGGAGAATCCGCAGCGCAGCCGCGAGATGAAACAATTTGGAGTTGCCCTGAGCTGCCTGTTTCTGCTGGTGATGACTTTTGCCTGGCAGCATTTCAAAGCCATCGAGTACGGCTACAAGATCGAGACCCTGCGAGTGCAGCGCGACGGCCTGGCGGAGATGAACCGGGCGTTGCGTCTGGAAGAAGCCTCGCTGCGCGACCCTGAGCGCATTGACACACTGGCACGGAAGCTGGGACTGCAATCCCCGCAAGCCGGCCAGGTATTGCACATGGATTCGGTTACCCCGGACGCCGCAACGCCGGAGCTGGCCAGCGTGAACCTGAGTAGCGCCGGCCTCCAGCCGGCCAGATAAGGTAGCGCCGGCGCTACAAGTTTCAATTGGCGGCTCCATGCATCGTGGGCCGCCATGTTTGTCTGAGGGGCTTGGGCCTTGGCAACGACTGCACCCCGCAACCGCGCAAACAAACGACTCTACCTTTTGGCCGGGATCCTGGTGCTATGGGCCGGTGGCATCTGCCTGCGCCTGGTCTATCTGCAAATTTTCCGATATGGCGATTTCGAACAGCGAGCTCAGCGCCAGCAGCAACGCACAACGGAAGTCGCAGCCAAACGCGGAATCATCTACGACCGCGCGGGCCGCGAACTGGCCATGTCGGTCTCCGTGGATTCCGTATTCGCCGTGCCCGCCGATATTCCTGATCTGGCGGGGACAATATCGTTGGTCGCGCGCATCACCAAGGCCGATCCTCGCGAACTGCTGGCCAAATGCCAGTCTGCTCGGACGTTCTGCTGGGTCGCTCGCAAGGCGGACGCCGAGACTGCGGACCGCATCCGCTCCATGAACCTGCGTGGCATTTATTTTCAGAAGGAATCGAAGCGGTTCTATCCCAAACGTGAACTGGCGGCACAGGTGCTCGGATACGTAGGCATGGACGACGAAGGGCTCAGCGGAATCGAACGCGCCCACGACGATGAACTGCGCGGCAAGCCTGGCCGCATGATGATCTCGGTTGACGCCCGCCGCAAGTGGTTTGGCAGTGTGGAGAAGCAACCGGAGCCGGGCGAGAACGTTGTCCTGACCGTCGACGAAAAAATCCAATACATTGCCGAGCGTGAGCTGGAGACGGCAATGCAGCAGACCCACGCCGAAACCGGCACGGTGGTTGTGCAGAATCCAAAGACTGGAGAAATTCTGGCGCTGGCCAACCGCCCGACTTTCAATCCCAACCTGGCCCGCGACATTACGCCGCAAAAATTAAAAGACCATGCTGTCAGCGATGCCTACGAACCGGGGTCGACCTTCAAGGTAGTCACGATTGCGGCCGCGCTGGAAGAGAAATTAACCCGCCCCGAAGAGATGTTTGACTGCCAAATGGGATCGATCGTCATCAATGGCATGCGTATTCGGGACAGCAAGCCGCACGGGGTTATTTCCGTCGCTGACGTACTGGCTGTATCGAGCGATGTGGGCGCCATCAAGATCGCGCTGCGCCTGGGCGAAGAACGCTTCTACAAATACATTCGCGCCTTCGGTTTCGGACAGCAGACGGGCATTGAGTTGCCAGGGGAAACCCGCGGCATGACCAAGCCGCTGAATCGATGGTCCAAGGTTTCGATTGGGGCGATTTCGATGGGGCAGGAGATCGGCATAACCCCGCTCCAGCTGGTCTCGATGATCTCCACAATTGCCAACGATGGCGTCTGGACTGCCCCGCGAATTATCGCCGGCACCACAGCGCCCCAGGGAACGCCACAGATGGTCGCATTTCACCCGGGAGCGCAGCGACGGGTCATCTCTCCCATGACATCGGCGCTGATGAAACGAATGATGCAAGGGGTCATTCTGGCACAGCACTCCACGGGGAAGGCGGCGAGACTCGAAGGCTACAGCGCGGCCGGCAAAACCGGAACTGGGCAGAAGATTGATCCTGCCACTCACGCGTATTCGCGTACCAAGTACGTGGCCTCATTCGCCGGATTTGCTCCTGTAAATGATCCAGCGGTTACGGTGGCAGTTATTCTGGATTCGCCGGTTGGCCTCCATCAAGGTGGGCAAGTTTCCGCTCCGGTATTCCAACGAGTCGCACAGCAGGTCCTCGAATATCTGCACACTCCCCACGACGTCGAGCTCCCAAGCAACCGCCAAGTTCTCTTGGCAGAGCGGCGAGTGAAAGATCAGGATGTCGAAGAGGGATCGCCCGACCGGCTGGGAGACAGCCTCGAGGCAACGGATGCGACACCGACAGATTCGAATCCTCAGCCGGTCGTTGCCTCCGCCAAACCGACACCCCAGGTAGCCGCCAGCGTGGTAATGCCTGCGGCCATGCGCCAAGGTGGACCCTTCGAGCCTCCGGTTCCAGCGCAAAAACAAACTGCGACGTCGGAAGACAAGCCGCCAGGAGCGATGCTTCCGGCACATCTTCCATCGAGCGGCACGATCGTACTGGATGTCGAGCAGGGCGGAATCGTAGTGCCATCGTTCCTGGGCAAGAGCGTCAGGACCGCAATCGAAATGGCGCAGGAAAGCGGACTGGACCTGGACGCCGTAGGCAGCGGCCTGGCCCGCCAGCAATCGCCTCCGGCGGGATCGCACGTAGCATCGGGGTCGCAGGTGACCGTGAAATTCGGACGATAACACCGTTATGCACCCAAAAGATCTGTCATCCTGAGCGTAGTGTGAAGCCCGCTCCGCGGGCTTCATGCGAAGTCGAAGGACCCCTACCAACGGCACTGTACTCGCGGTAGGGGTCCTTCGACTTCGCCGAACGTTTCGCGAACGAAACCTTCAGTTCCAATCAGGATGACACTTTCTTTCGATGACACTTGTTTAGCAGGCCCGCTGCAATAGAATCCAAATCAATGACTTTCCTCGAACTCTTGTACGGCGCTGAAGTGCTCTCCCAAAGCGGCAACCCGGGGATCGGCGGGCTGGAATACGACTCGCGCCGGATCAAGCCCGGGGACGTCTTTGTTGCCATGCACGGTGAATCGAGTGATGGAAATAAATTTATCGATCAGGCAATTTCTGCGGGTGCGGTTGCGATCGTTACGGATTCCGCGACCGAAAAACCTCGGCCAGCGATGGCGTGGGCGCAGGTTTCCCACGGACGTCGCGCGCTGGCGCGACTGAGCGCCAACTTTTATAAGAAACCCGCCGAGCTTCTCGCCATCACCGGCATCACCGGCACGAATGGGAAAAGTACCACTGCGTTTCTGATCGAATCCATTCTGGCCGCCGCTGGCCGCAAGAGCGCGCTGATCGGGACCATCGAATATCACGTCGCGGGGAAAAGGCTGCCAGCGCCGCACACGACTCCGGAGGCGCTTGAGTTGAATCGCATTCTGAACCAGGCGCTGGGCCAAGGTGCAACCGAAACCGTGATGGAAGTTTCCTCGCACGCACTGGAGCAGCAACGGGTTTACGGAATCCCGTTCGACGTCGCGGTCTTCACCAATCTCACCCGCGACCACCTCGACTACCACCATACGATGGAGGAGTATTTTTCCTCCAAGCAGATTTTGTTCGAAGGCTGCGGCACCGAAGCGCCTCGCGCCGCAGTGCTCAACGCCGACGACGAGTATGGTCAGAAACTAGCGAAGGTAAGCAAGAAGCGCAGTTCCGAAGTGTTAACGTACGGCCTGTCCAAGGGCGATTTCCATGCGGAGAAAGTCGAGATCAGTCCGCGCGGGACCAGATTCGATCTGATCACGCCGAAGGGAAGTATTCCGCTATTTTCTCCCCTCATCGGAAAAGTGAATGTCTACAACATTCTGGCGGCCGCAGGTGCGGCATACTCGCGGAGTTGCGAAGCTGAGGCAATCGCGAAAGGGGTAGCGGCCCTCACACGCGTCCCTGGCCGCTTTGAGCGGGTGGATTGTCAGCAGCCTTTCACGGTAGTGGTCGACTACGCCCATACCGACGACGCTCTTAGGAACCTGACTGCTCTGGCGCGAGAATTTGTACAGCAGGCGGGACAGAAGGGTGAGGTAATCACCGTTTTCGGTTGTGGTGGCGACCGGGACCGGGCCAAGCGTCCCCTGATGGGCGAAGCTGCCGGAAGGGGCAGTGATTTCGTAATCTTGACCTCGGACAATCCACGCAGCGAAGATCCCCTTGCCATTATTAATGACGCCATGGTGGGCCTGCAGCGATCGGGCACGAAGTACAAGACCGAGCCTGATCGCAAAGCTGCGATTGCGCTGGCCGTCGCCGAGGCGAATCCGGGGGATATCGTGTTGATCGCGGGCAAAGGCCACGAAAAAGTACAGATCACGCGAGACGGATCGATTCCGTTTGACGATGTTGAAGTTGCGCATAAAGTTTTGCGCGATGCCGGATATGATTGCAAGTCTTCGAACGCCGCCGCCGGAAAACGAGCATGAAGCTCCCACTCTCGAGAGTCGCCGAATTCATTTCCGCTACCGGCGAGTTCGATCACAAAGCTATCGCCCAGGCGTATTCGATTGATTCGCGCACCATTAAGCCCGGCCAGCTATTTTTCGCGGTCAAGGGCGAGAGGATGGATGGCCACGATTTCGTTCAGCAGGCGCTCGAGAAGGGCGCCGCAGGCGCAGTCGTTCGCAAGGACCACTTGGCCCGCTACGCCGTAAAGACCGGGCTGCTGGCTGTGCCAGATACGTTGGTCGCACTGCAAACCCTGGGGGCCGCCGTCCGCCGCTTGTGGGGAAAACCGCTGATCGGCGTCACTGGATCAGCGGGCAAGACCACTACCAAAGAAGCAATCGCCCATGTGCTTTCTTCCCGCTTTCGCGTGCTGAAATCGGAGGGCAACTTCAACAATCATTTTGGATTGCCGCTGATGTTGCTGAAAATTGAGCCTGAACATGAGGCCGCAGTGATCGAGATGGGCATGTCACATCGCGGAGAGATCGCCGCGCTGGCGAAAATCGCGCAGCCTGAAATTGGTGTGGTCACCAATGTGGCCCCGGTCCATCTGGAGTTTTTTAAGTCAGTCGCTGAAATCGCCCGCGCCAAGTATGAATTGATCGAGTCCCTGCCCGCGGGTGGGACCGCAATACTCAACGCCGACGATGAGTACGTCTCCCAATTCGGCCGCGACTTTCACGGCAAAGTCGTGTGCTATGGACGCCATCGGTCCGCCGACATCCGGGTGGAGAATATCGAATCACGTGGTGCCACAGGCTCGGTGTTCGACGTCGTGACCGATGGCCAGCGCGAACGTGCGACCCTGC
This sequence comes from Terriglobia bacterium, assembly GCA_963812835.1. Lineage (GTDB taxonomy): Bacteria > Acidobacteriota > Terriglobia > Terriglobales > Acidobacteriaceae > JAIQFF01. The sequence goes on along the minus strand of CAWEWN010000001.1, from coordinate 34,290 downwards.
CCCTGGTGGGCATGCACAACGTCTACAACTCCCTGGCCGCTGTCGCCGCCGGAATGGAACGAGGGTTGAGCCTGGCAGAAGCCGTGGGAACTCTGGCGACTCTCGCTCCCGCGGATAAAAGAGGGGCGGTCGTCCAAGTGGGCAACATCACGGTCATCAACGATTGCTACAATTCCAATCCAACGGCCCTTGATGCGATGGTGGACACGCTCGCCGGCATGCCTGCCAAGCGCCGCATCGTGGTCGCGGGCGAGATGCTGGAACTCGGCCCGTCAGGCGAAGAACTGCATCGCCGGTCGGGCGAGCACATCGCGAAGAAGGGAATCGACATCCTGCTTGGGGTGCGGGGCCTAGCCCAACCGATGGTCGAAGCCGCGAGGCAAGCGGGCATCAAAGCAGAATTCGTATCCACGCCCGAAGAAGCAGGCGAATGGCTGGTACGCGAAACCCGCGACGGTGATGTGGTCCTCTTAAAAGCATCGCGCGGAGTGAAGCTGGAAAGAGCTTTAGAAGCAGTCGTCAATCGTCAGTCTTCAGTTGTCGGCAAATCCAAGACTGCTGACGGCTAACTCTGACGACTGACGACTGACGACCGACGACTGACGAATGAACGGAGGCTGATTGCTCTACTGGCTGCTGTACCTGAAGCTGTTCCACTATTTCCCGCCATTCCGTATTTTTCGTTATTTGACGTTTCGTACAGCTTTTGCCAGCCTGACGGCACTTTTTACCGCACTCATCGTCGGCCCCATTGTCATCAACCGCCTGCGCGAATTTCAAATTGGGCAGTTCATCCGGGAAGAAGGGCCCAAGGCGCACCAAAAAAAGGCCGGCACTCCGACCATGGGCGGTTTGCTGATTGCGATCTCGATCGTTGTCCCAACTCTGTTATGGGCCGACCTGAGCAACCTCCTTATATGGATTGCGGTCTTCGCCACTTGCGCCTTCGCCGCCATCGGATTCACCGACGATTACATCAAAGTCGTGAACCGCAGGAATCTTGGCCTCACGTCAAAAGCCAAGCTGGGCTTGCAGATTGCGGCCAGCATTCTGATCGCCGTGGCACTCATCGCCATGCAGACCCGGGGCGCGTATTCCACCAAGCTGATGGTGCCTTTCATCAAACAGTTTCATCCCGACCTGGTGATCGAGACGCTGATTAGTCATCCCGTGCTCTGGCCGCTGGCATTTCTTCCGTTTGTCGCTTTTGTTGTGCTGGTGATAGTGGGATCAAGCAACGCCGTGAATCTTACCGATGGCCTGGATGGACTCGCCATCGGCTGTACCGTCATCGCGGCCGGTGCGTTGGCTGTACTGACGTACGTGAGCGGCCATGCGACGTTTGCGCAGTACCTTGAGCTGCAACGCATGCCGCTGGCCGGTGAACTAACAATTTTTTGCGGTGCCATGGTGGGAGCGTCCATAGGATTTCTGTGGTACAACGCCCACCCGGCTGAAGTCTTCATGGGAGACGTGGGCTCCCTCGCTCTCGGCGGAGCTATCGGGACCGTTGCGGTCATGATCAAGCAGGAACTGCTGCTGCCTTTCATTGGCGGCATCTTCGTGATCGAAGCTCTGTCCGTGATTCTCCAGGTGGCGTCTTACAAGTTGAGAAAAAAACGTATCTTCAAAATGGCGCCGCTGCATCATCATTTCGAGCTGCTGGGCTGGTCAGAATCAAAAATCATCGTGCGCTTCTGGATCGGATCTCTGGTGTTTGCCCTGTTCGCCCTGACCACACTAAAGCTAAGATAAGCGCTCTAGCTTCTGGCCCCTGGCTAAAGACCATGGGCAACAAGGTAGAAGCTAGGAGCTAATAGCTAGAAGCTGCCCTATGGATCTCGCCAACAAACGCGTTCTCGTGGTCGGCCTGGGAAAATCCGGAGTGGCTTCCGCTTTATTCCTTCAGGCGCGAGGTGCGAAGGTCACGGTTTCGGATGCCAAGCCGCAAGACCAGCTTGGCGAAGAAATTCCGGTGCTCCTCGATCACGGCATAGCGGTCGAAACCGGGGGACACGGTGAGCGCACTTTCCGAGGTCAGGACCTCATTGTGGTGAGCCCCGGCGTTCCTGTAGATTCGCCATCGCTCGTGCAGGCCCGCGCGCTCGGTGAGCCCGTCATCGGTGAAATCGAGTTGGCATCGCAGTATTTACCAAAGAACATCGTCGCCATTACGGGTTCGAACGGGAAGACCACGACCACTACTCTGGCTGGTGAAATTATCGCAGCAGGAGGCTTTTCGGCCTCAGTTGGCGGCAACATCGGCACACCGGCGATCTCCCTGGTTGACTCAGCGAAGCCTGACACGGTCGTGGTGCTGGAGGTGTCGAGTTTCCAGTTGGAGACGATCCAGACATTTCGTCCGCGGGTTGCGGTGGTACTCAACATCACGCCCGACCACCTTGACCGACATCGCACGTTCGAGGCTTACACAGACGCCAAGGCGCGCATCTTCGAGAACCAGAAGCCTGAAGATTTCGCGGTCTTGAATGAGGACGATCCCACCAGCGCCGGACTGGCAGGCCGGACGCGTGCGCAAGTCTTCCGGTTCAGCCGCAAGAAAGAAGTAGAACGGGGTGCGTATGTCCGCGACGGCCGGATCCTTTTTCGTGATGCAAAAGGTCAGCGCGAGATCATGCTGGTCTCGGAAATTCCGCTTAAAGGAGGCCACAACGTCGAGAACGTGCTGGCCGCCGCGTGTGTGGGCGCACTCCTGGGTTGCGAGCCGGCACGCATCGGCAATGCGGTTCGCGACTTCAAAGCAGTCGAGCACCGGTTGGAATATGTCGCCACGATTCGCGGCGTCGAGTATTACAACGACTCGAAGGCCACCAACGTGGATGCTACGATCAAGGCACTGGAATCGTTCCCCGCGAATATCCACCTGATCTTGGGGGGCAAAGATAAAGACAGCGATTACACACAGCTCAACCAACTGTTGCGGCAGCGGGTGAAGCGGGTCTACACCATCGGCGCGGCCGCGGCCAAGATCGAATCGCAGATTAAAGGAGTGGACGTTGATCACTCCGAGACCCTGGAAACCGCGTTGAGACGGGCCGCTGCGATTGCCACAGCCGGTGATGTCGTGTTGCTGGCTCCAGCCTGCGCCAGCTTCGACCAGTTCCAGAACTACGAGCACCGGGGCCGAGTGTTCAAAGAGGTGGTGAAAGCGTTGGCCGACGCAATGTAGGCACGAGCGCCTCGCTCGTGCTTCTTCTTGAACGCCTGTGGCAGCCACCCCGCGGGCGAGTCGCCCGCGACCACATTGGTCATTTTCCCCGAGGAACCAAGATGGTTACACACCATCACAGAAATTCACCGACATTCTTCTCCGTGTCTCCGTGCCTCCGTGGTGAAATGAATTTCCCATGGCCAAGCGCGTAAGCGTCGATAGCTGGCTTTTCACCGTCACCCTGATCCTTGTATTTCTTGGATTAGTGATGGTATTCAGCGCGTCCGCGGTCATGGCCAAGGAGCGTTACGGATCCGGCTACTTCTTCCTGTTACGGCAGGTGGGATGGGCCGCCGGCGGGATCGTCGCCATGATCGTCGCGATGAAGATTGACTACCGTCGCTACAAGCATCCAGGCGTCGTGTTTTCGTTGTTGGGCGTCACCACGCTGATGCTGATCTCGGTCTTCTTTCTCGACCGCGCCCACAACACTCACCGCTGGATTCACTTCAGCGGCTTCTCATTCCAACCGTCGGAAGTGGCCAAGGTCGCAGTCATTCTGTTTCTTGCGTTCTTTCTGGAGAACCGCATCAACTCCATGAATGATGTGCGAAACACGCTGCTGCCCGCAGTTTTGCCCACGCTAATGTTTCTCGGCCTGATCGTGCTTCAGCCCGATCTGGGAACGGCCATCGCTTGCGCCGCGATTACTGGGTGCATCCTGTTCGTAGCCGGGCTCGATGTGCGATACCTCGGCTACGGGTTCGCGGCGTCTCTGGTCCCGCTGTATTTTCTGGTAGCTCGTGTGGCCTGGCGCTGGGGCCGCATCACGGCCTTCCTGAATCCTTATTCAGATCCGCAGGGCAAGGGATTTCACATCATTCAGTCGTTGATCGCGGTGAGCACCGGGGGCATCACCGGCCTGGGATTTATGGAAGGGAAGCAAAAGCTGTTTTATCTTCCCGAGCCCCACACTGATTTTATTTTTGCCGTGACGGCGGAAGAGTTGGGTTTGCTGGGATCGCTCGTGGTGCTGTTGCTTTTTGGCATTTTCCTGTGGCGTGGCGTCCGTACGGCGGTCCGTACGCAAGACGTGTTCGGACGCCTGCTCGCCGTCGGCATCACGAGCATGGTTGTGGTGCAGGCCTTCATCAACATGAGCGTGGTATTGGGATTGATGCCGACCAAGGGAATCCCGCTGCCATTCGTGTCTTATGGAGGCTCGTCGCTGTTTGTGACACTGGCTTGCGTGGGAGTTCTGCTGAATATCACGAAGCAGACTGACTGACAACAGACCACGTGGGGACAGCCGCCCTCGGCTGTCCGGCCGAGCAGCGCTCGGCGATTGTCTGCACGACGGGCGAGGACGCCCGTCCTCCACTAAATCCGACGCTCCTTAAAGGTCAACCTGCTGGCATCTGCCATTGCAACTTCCGGTTTATAGTCAGATCATGCGCGCAATTCTGGCAGGGGGCGGCACCGGCGGACACGTGATTCCCGCGCTTGCCATCGCTCACGAGTTGCAGAAGCGATACAGCGCGGAGGTGTTGTTCATCGGCACGGCGCGCGGCATCGAGAACCGGTTGGTGCCCGCGGCAGGGTTCCCGTTGCGCTTGGTCCAGGTGGGCGCTCTCAATAAAGTCAGCTTCAAGACCCGCCTGAAAACTCTCTTCGACCTTCCCCGCGCGGTCTGGGATGCTCGCCGCATTCTTGCGGAATTTCTTCCCGATATCGTGATCGGCGTGGGCGGCTATGCTTCCGGCCCAGCCATGCTGGCGGCCATTCTCAAGGGAACTCCGACTCTGGCATTCGAGCCCAACGTCGTGCCTGGCTTTGCCAATCGTATGGTGGCGAGATGGGTTTCAGGCGCGGCCGTTCACTTCGAGGAAACAGCGGAATACTTTCGCAACGCTGAAGTCACCGGAGTGCCGGTGCGCGAAGCGTTCTTCCAGATTGCCGGGCACGTTACCTCGAATGCCAACCCTACTCTGCTCGTCTTCGGCGGAAGTCAGGGTGCGAACGCCATCAACCAGGCCATGGTTCAATGTTTGCCGGCGCTGCTGAAGCAGATACCGAATATCCACATCATCCATCAGACTGGAGAGCGCGGCTATAATGACGCGCAGGCTGCGTACCAGCAGGCAGGACTGTCCGCCGAAGTCGCTCCTTTCATCACGGACATGCCCGCTGTCTTCGCCCGCGCCGATCTGCTGCTGTGCCGCTCGGGCGCGAGCACGGTCGCGGAGATTACGGCGGCGGGCAAGCCGGCAGTTTTTGTCCCTTTCCCGCGCGCGGCGGATGATCACCAGCGTGTCAACGCCCAGGCGCTGGAGCGGGCTGGAGCGGCAGTCGTGGTAGAAGAAACCAAACTGGAGCGAGTATGGCTGGCGGATACCATCGCCGCCCTGCTCGGTGATCCCGGACGGCTAAAACGCATGAGCACAGCCGCGCGAAACCTGTCCCACCCCAACGCGGCCCGCGACATAGCCGAGATGGCAGCTCGGCTGACAGGACTTGAAGAAGAAGCGGCCACGGATCTACACGGATGAGAACGGACCTGTTTTTCCTCGTTTTTAAATCCGTGCTGGTCCGCGTGAATCCGTGGCCCGGTTTTATTTGATTTATGTTTGCCAAGATTCAGCGTATCCATTTCGTGGGCATCGGCGGGATCGGCATGAGTGGCATTGCCGAGGTGCTGCTGAACCTCGGCTACAGGATTTCTGGCTCTGATCTGAAGAAGTTCCTCTGTCACGCAGCGCCTGGCGGGATTGGGAGCGACGATCTTCGAGGGCCACGCCGCGGGAAATACCGCTGGCGCAGAAGTGGTGGTCACCAGTTCGGCGGTCGCACAAGATAATCCCGAAGTTGTCGAAGCTCACAAACTCCACATTCCCGTAATCCCGCGAGCCGAGATGCTGGCCGAGTTGATGCGGCTGAAGTACGGTATCGCGATTGCGGGCATGCACGGCAAGACCACGACCACGTCGATGGTCGCCGCAGTACTCGCCGCCGGCGGTCTTGATCCCACAGTCGTTGTCGGCGGACGCGTCGACGCCCTTGGCTCGAATGCCCGCATTGGCAAGTCCGAATACCTGGTCGCCGAAGCCGACGAGAGCGATCGCTCGTTCCTCAAACTCTCCCCCGTTCTCTCGGTGGTCACCAACATCGACCGCGAGCACATGGATTGCTACCGCAACATGCGCGACGTGAAGAAGGCCTTTCTCGATTTCATGGATCGGGTGCCATTTTATGGAGTGGTCGTTGTCTGCAATGACGATGCGCCCTTGCGCAAGCTGTTTCCGCAAATCCGGCGGCGCACCGTGACCTACGGAACGCGGCGAGGATCAGATTTTCAGATCAAGCTGGGTAAATCCACGTTCGAGTCGGATGAACGGCAGCCAATCAGTCATTTTCGCGTGACCTACGGAGAACGCGACCTCGGCGAATTCCGTTTGCACGTGCCCGGAGTGCATAACGTCCTGAACGCTACCGCAGCCATCGCGGTCGGAATCGGACTCGACATCAGCGCCGACCAAATCCGGACTGGTCTCGAGAGCTTCCGCGGCGTGGATCGCCGGTTCCAGCTGCGGGGTAAGGCTGCGGGCGTCAGCGTAATTGATGACTATGGGCATCATCCCACCGAGATTCGTGCCACGCTTGCGGCCGCGCGGCAGTGCGGCTTCGAGAAGATACACGTCATTTTCCAGCCTCATCGCTACACTCGCACCCGCGATCTCATGGACGAGTTTGCCACCGCATTTCAGGATGCCGACTCGTTGGCCATTCTCGACATTTATGCTGCCAGCGAAGCTCCGATCGACGGCATTAACGGCGAAGCTCTGGCGTGCAAAATCGCCGAGAAGGGAAAGTCAGCCACTTACGCCAGCTCCTTCGCCGCTGGAGTGGCCCTAGCGGTGGCGGCCGCCGGGCCGGGAGACATGATTTTGACCCTGGGCGCCGGCAGCGTGTCCCAGTTGGGGCCCATGGTGCTGGCCAAACTACACGAAAATAATGCGGCTTCACCTTCACCCCAGACGGCAGTCTCACGCCCCTGAACTTTTGCCCGATCCGCTCACAAAACATTCCAGGCCTGATAACGACTCTTTCCCTCGCTCGTCTAACAGGGCAAAGGGAAATTGCCATGGAATCCGAAAAAACAATGTACTGGATGACACTGGGCGTTCTCGCAATGGCCGCCGTCACGGGATTCGTGAGCGAACACCGGGGATGGAGCGACCACTTCGCCGAGCGTTCTATCGCGGTGGTCTCGCAGGCTTCCGAGCAGGCTCGGAACTATGCCCAGATGGCCGGCATGCTGTGGGAAAGCAGCGAAGCTGACGCCGGGCGTCCTGCCCAGCTCGAGGCTGCGTTTCAGAATGAACTTCGGGATGAAACCCAGAGCGAGGTCGATAGACACATGGCCTGTACGCAACGCGTCTTAGCTCGTCACCAAGCTGAGTTGGCGCGAGTGCAGGCTACGAATATGAAGGTGCAGGTACGAATGCTGAAGTACTCCCTGCGCACGACGGACTGGCCAGCCCGAAACATGGTCATTGAAATTCCGCAGACTTTCTAGGTTTCCACCACAAACCACGTAGGGGCAGATGTCCTCATCTGCCCCTAGTCGAGCGCAGCTCGACAGGTTCATCCCCGAAAAAGTTGCGGAGCTTCGCTCCGCCGGGCTGATGAGGACATCTGCCCCTACGTGAGTCGTGCCGGTTCAATTCGCCCTGTGCAAAACCTGCCAAATTTTTCTATCTCTCTTGCTCAAAAGCAGTTATAGTATTTTTGCTCAAGCGATTCCCACGACAACTGACCTGAGTTGATGGCGCGGAAATCCGGTCCCACCATCTCGCAGGAGGAGTTGTACCCACTGGCCGACGAGCCCGGGCGCGAAGATGCGCAAGACGCGCGCTTGCTCGACTTGGACGTGGAACAGGAAGCCCCATTCCTGCGTGTACAGAAGCGTGTCTCCGTCCGCCGCGGTTCACTTCCCAAGAAAACTGTTACTCGCCTGACCTGGGCTGCGGTCGCGCTCGGCGTCGTATTCATTTGCGGGATGACGGTTGCTGCGCTTTATCACTATGGTGAGCGCTCCTGGCGCTTCCGGGTCGAATCCAGCGACGACATCGACATCAGCGGGCTGCAGAACGTTACTCGCGCGCAGGTCATGGAAGTGATGGGCGGGGACATTGGCCGCAACATTTTCTTCGTGCCGCTGGCGCAGCGGAAAACGCAACTGGAGCAGATTCCGTGGGTGGAGTCCGCCAGCGTCATGCGCTTCGTTCCTAACCGGCTGAAAGTGGAAATTCACGAGCGCACACCTGTGGCATTCGCGCGCGTCGGAACCAGGATCATGCTAACGGACGCAGCTGGCACGTTGATGGACTTGCCGGGCCGAAAAAAATATTCCTTTCCCGTAATCGTTGGGATGAATAACGGCGAGCCGCCTTCCACTCGGGCCGCGCGCATGAAAATTTACAACGATGTCGTCAGCCAGCTCGACGCCGGCGGTGCACGCTACTCGCAGGAGCTTAGCGAAATTGATCTCTCGGACCCCGACGATGTGAAAGTGATGGCCAATCATCACGCCGGCGAGGTGCTGGTGCATCTGGGATCATCGAACTACCTCGAGCGCTACAAGATCTACGTCACGCACCTGCAGGAATGGCAGCAGCAGTTCGACAAACTGGAGTCGGTAGACTTGCGCTACGACCGGCAGATTATCGTCAATCCAGATTTGCAGGGACCGACGAAGCAGCCGCCGCTCTCGCCGGAAGCGGCCAGAAAGGCCATGGCCGCGGGAGTGAAGCCCGCCGCGCTGATCACCCGGATTCCAACTGCTCCCAGGCCGACTCCAACTCTGGCTGTGAAAACCGTAGGGCCAGCGCCTGCAAAACCGACGCCTGCGAAACCAGTCGCAAGTGCGAAAACGGTAAAGGCTGAACATCACAAGCCACGCGTCCGATGGGCCAAGAGCTCGACTAAGGGCAGGGCAAAGGTAAAGCCCCACGGCGCGACTGCGAAGGCACAGCCCAGGCCTGCGTTGAAAGCCGTCGCGACCGTCAAGCCGGCGGCCAAACCGAGCCCGGCAATTGCCAAGGGAGAAACACAATAGGAATGGCGAACCAGCACGAGCATCTTCTGACCGCAATCGACGTAGGCAGTGCCAAGACCTGTGCGCTGGTCGCGGAAATTACCGACAACGGTTTGCGCTATCGCGGTCACGGCGTGGCCGAATCGCGCGGCTCGCGCAAGGGCGTCATCGTCGATCTGGACAAAGCTGTCGGTTCGATTCAGAAGGCGGTGGAGCAGGCCGAAGACGCGGCCGGAGCGCCGATCGAGCATGCTCTGCTGGGCATGGCCGGGGCCCACGCCCGTGGCATTAATAGCCACGGCGGCCTGAGCTTCGGTGCGCGAGCGCGCGAAATTGGCCGCGAAGAGCTGCGTGCCGCCGTCGACAAGGCCCGCGCCATCCCACTGCCCGACGATCGAGAAATCCTTCATCTGCTGCCGCAAGAATTTATTCTCGATGACCAGACCGGCGTCAACGATCCGCTGGGCATGATGGCGGCGCGGCTAGAAGTGCGAGTGCACATGGTAACGGTTGCATCCAGTGCATTGCAGAACGTAGTCACGGCGGTGAATCGCGCGGGTGTCCACGTAGACGACACGGTATTCGAGCCCCTGGCCTGTGCCGACGCCGTGCTGCGAGCCGACGAGCGGGAACTGGGTGTGTGTCTTGCCGACCTGGGTGCGGGATCCACCAGCATCATCGTTTTCCAGGAAGGCGCGGTCGCTCACACCGGAGTGATTCCGATTGGCGGTGACCACTTCACCAGCGATCTCTCGGTAGGACTGTGCACACCGGTGGCGGAGGCGGAAAAAATCAAGCGGCTGTACGGCAATGCCATTGTGACGTTGATCCCCGAAGGAAATGAAGTCGAGGTTCCCTCGGTCGGAGACCGTCCGTCGCGGCTGATTTCGCAGCGCATGGTCGGCGAAATTCTTGAGCCTCGCACTCGTGAGTTGTTTGAAATGCTGCGTGACAATTTGCGGCATGCCGGAATGTTCGAACTATGCGTAGGGGGCATCGTGCTCACCGGCGGTGGATGCCGTTTGCCCGGCATTCTCGAAATTGCGGAGTCAGTGCTGCATCGACCGCTGCGGCTGGCATGGCCGATGCCGTTGGCAAAAATGCCATCCACGCTGGCCGAGCCGGAGTTCGCCACAGTTCTGGGCATGGTGTTCTACGGACATCGCGCCCGCATCGCGCGCGGAATTCAGAACGGGCGCTGGAGCAGCAAGCTGAAGGCCATGTTCGCAGGCAAGGGAGCGTAGGAATTTCGTAGCGCCGGCATCTTGCCGGCTGTCCCGAGGGCCTCTCGCCCTCGGTGTTTGGGAAGCTTAAGGGTGCGGGCGGGACGCCGGCGCTACTTGGCGAGATACGAGATGAGATCCGGGAAATAGAACAGAGCAAGAAAAAATCCACTGAAGGCGGCGTACATGAAAAAAGAAAACGACATTCGCATCAGCTTCAACGAAGACACTCGCAACGACGCCAAGATCAAAGTCATCGGCGTAGGCGGAGGCGGAAACAACGCGGTCAATCGTATGATCGATTCCGGCATGGAAGGGATCGAATTCGTGGTCGCCAACACCGACCTGCAGGCATTGCGTATGTCGCGCGCGCCCATGAAGATTCAGCTTGGAGTGAAACTCACTAACGGCCTCGGCGCCGGCGCGAACCCCGAAGTGGGACGCAAAGCCGCACTTGAGGATTCCGACAAAATCATTGAGGCGCTCGAAGGCGCTGACATGGTGTTCGTCACTGCCGGCCTGGGCGGCGGCACCGGCACTGGAGCCGCGCCCATCATCGCCTCGCTCGCCAGCGAAATGGGAGCGTTGACCGTTGCCGTGGTCACCAAGCCATTCGCTTTCGAAGGCAAGCGCCGCATGCAGCAAGCCGAACGCGGCATTGCCGAGCTGATGGACTCGGTGGACACCACCATCGTCATCCCCAACGAAAAGCTGCTGGCGGTTGCCCAGGACGCCGGCTTCTTCGAATCATTCCGCGTCGCTGATGACATCCTGCGCCAAGGTGTGCAAGGCATCTCGGACATCATCACCATTCCTGGAATCATCAACCGTGACTTCGCCGACGTGAAAGCGATCATGGCGGGCATGGGATACGCCGTGATGGGCACGGCCAAGGCCAGCGGTGCACGGCGAGCTGTCGATGCCGCACAAAAGGCGATTGCATCTCCGCTACTCGAAGCGGGCGCGATCGATGGCGCGCGTGGAATTCTCATCAACATCACCGGTTCCACATCGCTCAAACTTGCGGAAGTGCAGGAAGCCTGCAGCATCATTCAGGGGGCTGCGCACGAAGATGCCAACATCATCTTTGGCGCTGTGCTCGACGAAAAGGCCAAGGACGAGGTCAAGATCACGGTCATCGCAACCGGTTTCAAGGACTCCGATATCCGGCGACAGGCAGGCGGAGATGCAGAGCGGGTACGTCGTCTCTTCGTTTAACGAAGAGTCAGAGCCCGAGCCAGAGTATCGACCTGAACCCCCGCGTCCGCCCATTGTGATGGAGGAGGCAGCGCCGCGTGTGATGGCGGCCGCCCACACGGAAGGCGTGGCCGTTGACACTCTGCGGGACGCGATGATCGCCAACTTCGAAAAGGAAGACCTCGACGTCCCGGCGTTCCTGCGCAAGCGCACCGAAATAAGCTAGGAATCTCGTAGCGCCGGCATCTTGCCGGCTGTCCCGAGGGCGTCTCGCCCTCGGCGATTGGGGCTCCCAGTGCGTGCGGGACGCTCCCACGACAGCCGCCAGGACGTCGGCGCTACTCCAAATCTCTCTGTTGTCTTTTCGCTTCCACCTCACGTCTAATGGCACACTGACGGAGAAACGCCGATGAAACGCCTTCTGCTGTTGTGCTTAACAATTGTTGTATGTCTAGAATTCATGCAGGCTGCCGCACCCGACGCTGATCCGGGCAAGCCGGAGTACACCAGCCGACAATCAACTGCTCCCGCCAAAAAACTTCCGTGAATGGATCTTCCTGTCTTCCGGCCTGGGCATGGCTTATAACCCCGGAAGTATGGACCACGTAATGTTCACCAATGTCTTTGTGCCCCAGTGGGCGTACGCCAAGTTTCTGCAGAGCGGCAAGTGGCCGGACAAGACGGTATTCGTGGTCGAGGAGCGCTTTGCGGAAACCAAGGGCTCGATCAACAAAGTTGGACAGTTTCAAACTGATGTCATGGGTTACGGCGTGGAAGTAAAAGACGAAACCCGCTTTCCGGAGAAGTGGGCCTACTTCAACTTCGAGGGAGACTCGAAATCAGCCCAGGCCAATCCCAAAAACGCCTGCTGGCAGTGTCACGAGGACCACGCCGCCGTCGAACATTCTTTCGTGCAGTTTTATCCCACGCTGAAACCGGTAGCCAAGAAGTTCGGCACCTACAAGCAATCGGCAGAGAACCCCTAGCCTGTTGTGTGTGGGGCGGACACTCTTGTCCGCCGCTTTTGATCTTGATTTATGTGCTCGTGACCACTGAGCAAACTAAAGACAAAGTCAACTTCAAAAACGGCGGACAGGAGTGTCCGCCCCACACGTACTCTCAATCCAACCTGACTAAGAAAATTTTGCCTTCGGCCGCCTTGGTGTCGCGGGCGACTTCTTCCGCTCGCTTGCGATCGTCCTCCAATACTCTGACTCGCACCCACCAGTCTCCGACGGGGCTGCCGAAGCTCAGCACTTTTGCCGTCTTGTAACGCCGGGAAAGCCGGTTGGCCAGGGTGCGCGCGTCGCCTTCGTCGGCGAAGGAGCCGATTTGCACCGCCCAGCGCCCACCCTGATCGAAGGGGACCGGCGTGCGCAATACCTCCAACCGGACCTTGGCCACGCCAGCCTGCCATATATCCGCTTGCTTGGCAGCTGCCAGTGAAAGATCGACAATTCGCCCCTGCACGAAAGGTCCGCGATCGGTAATTCGCACGACGGTGAAATGACCGGTCTTGAGGTTGGTGACGCGCACGGTTGATCCCAGGGGAAGCGTGCGGTGGGCCGCCGTCAGCTGATGCATGTCATAGACTTCGCCATTCGAACTTCGGCGATTGTGATACGGCGCGCCGTACCAGCTGGCGTTACCGGTTTCGACGGAAAGAGGTTTGGTTCCTTCGGGGACAGAAAGTTCGCGGGCGATCTCGTCCGCTTTCTCCTGTTTCTTGTCTGCCTTTGATTGCGGCGTCGCCTCGGTCCGTTTTGGTGTAGAGGGCGGGACGGTGACCGTGGCTACTGGCGGCGCGGCCATCGGCGGTGGCGGCGGGTTGACCCGCGCTTGTTTCTTTCCACCGCAGCCGCTCAACATGGCTGCAACCAGCCCTACGATCAGGATGCAGGCGGACAGACGGCCACCTCACCGCCGCTCGGACTTGACCTCGTCCAGATAGTCGGCCAGCTTCGACATCTTCTCGGCCGCGACCCGCAACGCCTTGGTGGAGTGTTGGCGGACGGCCGGGACGACCTCGTCGTTCAAATAGGTGATGAATTCGGCCGTCTCCTTCTCCAAGCGGTCAGCGGCCTCAGCCACTGATTTATTTACGCGTGCCGAGGCGTCCTCGACCTTGCGGTTGAAGTCCTTCATGCTGACAGTGTAGCCGTCAAAGCACAAAAATGCGCGCCCGTCGCATACGGATGGCAGGTCTGGTCATTATTCCCCGCGGTGCGCCCATGGTCAACGGGGGAACATAGCCAGTAACCAGTCGTTAGTCGTCAGTCTTCAGTCGTCAGTGAGTAGTTATTGGTTTAGCCGACGACTGACGACTGAAGACTGACGACTGGGTTAGAATCCTGCCATGCAGAATCGTTTCGCGATCTTTCCGCTCCTGGCCGCGGCTCTGCTGTTGCAGGCCTGTACCGTGTGGCACGAGCACCCTGGCAGCAGCAAATGGACCGATGCGACCGGCGGCGAAGGCCTCGAGCGCAGCTTCTGGAGAGAAGTAAAAAGCAAGCGGTGGAACGAACTGGAGCACCACATCGCCAGTAACTACGTCGCGATTTCTCCGCAAAGCGGCCGGCTCGACAAAGCTGCCGCGCTGGCCCAGATCCAACAACTGCAACTGGACGACTACACCCTCGGCGACCTCCAGGGCGAAATGAACTCTGACACTTTTGTCGTGACCTACACCATCGCCATGCGCGGCACTTTCGGCGGCCAGCCTCTGCCGACCGAACCGCTACGGATGATGACTGTCTGGCAGAAGGAACAGGCCGGGTGGATGGCGATTGCCCATTCCGTTCTGGGGCCGGAGAACAAATAACGTAGCGCCGGCGTCCCGCCGGTTGTCGGGCGGCATCCTGCCGCCCCCGGGGGCAGGATTCCGGCGCTACGAACATTCGATCCCGCTGATGAATTCAGATCCCGCCATGAACTTCGATGGCCCTCAAACCCGTCGCTGGCGGCGAGCGCTTGCTGGCCTGGTACGACCGCAACCGGCGCGACCTGCCCTGGCGTCGTGACCGCGATCCCTACCGCGTCTGGCTTTCGGAAATCATGTTGCAGCAGACCCGCGTTGCCGCGGTGCTGGAGCACTATCACCGTTTCCTTGAGCGCTTTCCGACCGTTCAAAAACTCGCCTCCGCGCGAGAGGCCTCGGTGCTGGCGGCATGGAGCGGTCTGGGATACTACAGGCGGGCCCGCATGATGCACGCCGCCGCCAAGGTCATCGTCAAACAGCATGGAGGAAAATTTCCTGGCGAGATCGCGAGAGTTGCGTGCTTTGCCCGGCATCGGCCGCTACACGTCAGCAGCCATCGCCAGCATCGTATTCAACGCGCCCGCGGCGGTCGTGGACGGAAATGTTGAGCGAGTGCTGAAGCGAGCGTTCGGAACGGAATTGGCAGGCGAGTCTCTCTGGCAAGCCGCCGACGCGTTGCTCAGCCGCCGGCGCCCTGGCGATTTCAATCAGGCGATGATGGAACTCGGCTCGACCGTGTGCCTGCCCCGCCAGCCTCGATGCGCCGTCTGTCCCGTTATCGACCTGTGCGCCACGCGTGGGACGCTCGATGCCCCGCGAAAGGCGACCTCTCAGCGGCGGCGCAACATCTGCTATGCCCTCGATCATCGCGACGGCTCGATTTTCCTGATACAGCGGCCGAAACACGCATCACTGATGCCCGGCATGTGGGAGCTACCGGAAATTCCCGCGGCGAGCGTGTCTGGCGAAGGCAGCCTTACGGTGCGACACTCGATTACGGTCACGGACTACACGGTGCGCGTGATGCGGCGTCCGGCCCCGGGCACAAGCCAGGGGCGATGGGTGCTTCAGGACCCGCGTCCCGCAGCTGCCTCTCACAGGGTTGGCACGAAAAATCCTGAAAGAGGCGCAGGTCATCTAAACAGTAGGCCGACGATGGCCCATATTATTTGCAGTTTTTCGGAGGACGCACGATGGCAGCTTTGGCGCCCGGGAACACACGCCCCTGATTTCATTTTGCACGTCGATGGATGACAAGGTATTTTCCCTGCAGGAAGCCCTGGCGCGGGGACCAGTGATGGCGGCGTTCTTCAAAATTTCCTGCCCCACCTGCCAGTACGCCCTTCCTTTTCTGCAGCGGATCTACGAGACGCACGGAAACAAGGCCGTCACCATCGTCGGCATTTCTCAGAACGGAAAGAGAGATACGACTGCTTTTCTAAAAGAATACGGAATAACGTTTCCGGTACTGCTCGACGACACTTCGTACCTATCCCGTTTCCAACGCCTATGGGCTCACCAACGTTCCCACCATCTTCTGGATCGCGCAGGACGGCGAGATTGAAATCTCCAGTGTGGGCTGGATCAGAAAAGATATGGAAGAACTCAACCTGCGCGCCGCCCAAGCCTCGTCCGAAGCTGACCAAGCCGCTGTTCCGCGCGGATGAGCACATAGCCGATTTCCGCGCTGGTTGAGGGTCGAAAAACTAGCCCGCGGTCGCGGGCCCTGTCATCCTGAGCGGAGAGTGAGGCCCGCTTCGCGGGCTTCACGCGGAGTCGAAGGACCCCTATAAGCTCTGCGGACGTTATCCGGGCGGGGGCTTTGGCGCCCACTAAGAAGATAGAAGGCCGAGAAGTTCATAGAAATCCTGCGACCCGCGCTACCTTCGCGAAGCGAAGCCGTTACTCCGCTCAGGATGACAAATCCCGTACAATACAAAGTTCTCACAAGCCCACTCGGAGCCTCGAAGCATGCGCAAGAGTTTGGTTTTGCTGTCCCTGATCGTTCTCATCTGCGGAGTACTGGCGCAGAACTCACCTCGTCCGATGTCGGTCCACTTCCCGCCCGCTGCGATTGCGGCATTTCAAAAGATTGACGCCGAGCGCATTCGCGCTCATGTGCGCTTTCTGTCGCACGACCTGCTCGAAGGCCGCGGCACCGGACAGCGCGGCGGCGACATCGCCGCGGAATACATTGCTACCCAATTCGCACTGGACGGCCTGAAGCCCGCGGGCGACAACGGCACCTACATGCAGAAGGTGCCCATGGTCGGCACTTACCCTGGCTCCCGGAAACCACGTTTTCGTTGGTTCCCGCCAAAGGTTCTCCGCGGGACCTCAAATTCCTTTCCGAGTACACCGCCTACGATGAAACCCAGCAGACCGAGTCCAACGTGAATGCCGACATTGTTTACGTGGGCTACGGCATCGAGGCGCCCGAGTACCAGTGGGACGACTACAAGGGCGTTGACGTGAAAGGCAAAGTCCTGCTCATGCTGGTGAACGAGCCGCCTTCCGACGATGTCAAATTTTTCAAGGGCAAGGCGCTGACCTACTACGGGCGCTGGGTCTACAAATACGAACAAGCCGCCCGCAAGGGTGCGGTGGGCGCGATTCTGATTCACAAGACCGATATGGCGAGCTACCCCTGGGACGTGGTGCGCAACTCAGATTCGGGAGAGAAGTCCTATCTCAAGCTGGACGGTTCGCCGAAGTTGCAAGTCGCGTCATGGATTCACCTCGATGCGGCCAAGGCCCTGGCCGCTTTGGCGGGCCTCGACCTGGACAAAATGATGGCGGACGCTCGCTCGCGCGACTTCCGTCCGGTGCCGCTTCCGGTCAAGCTGCAGGCGCACATGGTGAGCAAGGTTCGGCCGTTCGAATCGAACAATGTGATCGCCATGCTGCCGGGCTCCGATGCCAAACTGAAGTCCGAAGCTGTGATGTACACGGCCCACTACGATCATCTGGGCATTCGCCCCGAAATGCCGGGAGACAACATCTACAACGGCGCCGACGACAATGCCAGCGGCTGTGGCGTAATGCTGGAAATAGCCCACGCCTATGGGACGGCGGCGCAGCGGCCGCGCCGCTCCATTCTGTTCGCGTCCGTGACCGCGGAGGAGCAGGGATTGCTGGGCTCCGAATATCTGGGCAAACATCCTCCCATACCCGCAGGAAAAATCGCGCTGGACTTGAATTACGACGACATTCCACCTCTCGGGTCGCCGGAAGAAGTGGAAGTGTCCGGCAGCGAACGCACGACTTTTTATCCCACCGTTCAGGCACTGGCACAGGAATTCCGTCTGACGATTCGCCCCGATTCGCATCCCGAGGCGGGACACTATTACCGCTCCGATCATTTCAGCCTGGCCCGCGTAGGCATTCCCGCGTTTTCGGTCAATGAAGGTGTCAAGTACAAGGGTCACGATGCGGCGTGGGGTTTGGAGCAGGCCAATGAATACACCGAGAAGCACTACCATCAGCCCAGCGATGAGTACCATCCCGAGATGGATTTCACCGGCCCCGCGGTGATGGCCCGCTTCGGCTTCGCGCTGGGCTGGGAGGCAGCAAGTCAGCCGAAGGTAGTTGGGTGGGAAAAGGGTGACGAGTTCGAGCCGGCAAGATTGAAGAGCGGCAACTGAAGAGCTTCAACGTTCGATGGTTCAATGGTTCAATGTGGTCGCGGGCGACTCGCCCGCGCTCGGACGGGCGGGAGGCCCGTCCTCATCAGCCTTCCATTAACTTGATAGCTGGACTGAGAATAAGCGTCGGCCCGGTCACCTGCTGCACGTCGTCCGCAGTCAATCCGGGCGCAATTTCTTCGAGCACCAGTCCGGTCGGCGTGACCTGTATGACAGCCATCTCAGTCACGATCGTATTCACCACTTTCACTCCGGTCAGCGGCAGAGTGCATTTTTTCAGAATCTTGGGCTGACCATCCTTCGTGGTATGTTCCATCGCAACGATCACGCGGCGCGCGCTGGCGACCAGGTCCATCGCGCCGCCCATGCCTTTGACCATCTTGCCGGGAATCATCCAGTTTGCCAGGCTGCCTTCCTCATCCACCTCCATCGCCCCGAGCACGCTCAGGTCGATGTGGCCGCCGCGAATCATGGCAAATGAATCGGCGCTGGAAAAATACGCCGTGCCTTTCATCTCGCTGACAGTTTCCTTGCCGGCGTTGATGAGATCGCAATCCTCCTCGCCCTCGATGGGATACGGGCCAATGCCCAGCATGCCATTCTCGGATTGCAAAATCACATCCATGCCCGCTGGAACGTGGTTGGCCACCAGCGTCGGCATTCCGATGCCCAGGTTGACGTAGAATCCGTCACGCAGTTCGCGGGCAATGCGCTTAACGATGCGCTCGCGTTTGTCGACATCTTTCATAAATGCAGTCGTCGGTCGTCAGTCTTCAGTCGTCAGCCCAGACCTTGGCGCGTTGGCTTTCGCCAACGACCAATGGCCAACGACTATTTTTTCCTTACCGTTCTCCGTTCAATCTTCTTCTCGTACACTTCGCCTTGAAAAATTCGCTTCACGTAGATGCTGGGTGTGTGAATCAGATCGGGTTCCAGTTCACCGACCTCGACCAGGTGCTCGACTTCGGCGATCGTTACCTTGGCGGCGGTTGCCATCATGGGATTAAAATTTCGCGCCGTCTTGCGATACACCAGGTTGCCCCACTTGTCGCCCTTCCATGCTTTGACCAACGCGAAGTCGGCTTTCAGGGCGCGCTCCATCAGGTAGGGACGTCCATCGAACTCTCGCACTTCCTTGTTGTCGCCCACGACGGTTCCCACACCGGCAGGAGTAAAAAACGCCGGGATGCCGGCGCCGCCGGCGCGAATCCGCTCGGAGAAAGTGCCCTGCGGGATCAGGTCCAGCTCCAGCTTGCGCTGCAGGATGAGTTGCTCGAGCAATTTGTTTTCGCCGACGTAAGTTCCGATATGTTTGACGATCTGTCCCGCCGCCAGCAGCAGACCATTGCCCAAGCCATCCACTCCGACGTTGTTGCTGATGGTGGTCAGGTTCTTCGTTCCCTTGCGGACCAGGGCGCGAACCAGGTTTTCCGGGATCCCGCATAATCCGAATCCACCAATCATGATGGTTGCGCCATCGAAGATGTCGTGGATGGCTTCGTCCGCGTTGGCTACGACTTTATTCATCGGAGAAGAATTCTAAATGAAAACGAAGACCTTGGGTCTTAGCTGCCAGTAGTCAGCGTGTCTTCGGAGACCGACGGCTGATAGCTGATGGCTGGAGCTGCCCTTGGTTTTCTCTGTATCTCTGTGCCTCTGTGGTGACGCTTTTCTCAAGTGATGCGCCCGCTCAAACTCCAGCGCCAGCTCCCGCGTATCCAGATTTTCGCGGATATGCGCCAGGCGCTGTTCCAGCTTCAACAATGCATCCGAGATATTTTTCTTGTTGGTAAGCGCAACATCGCGCCACATGGAATAGGGACTGGCCGAG
Source organism: Terriglobia bacterium (assembly GCA_963812835.1). Taxonomy (GTDB): domain Bacteria; phylum Acidobacteriota; class Terriglobia; order Terriglobales; family Acidobacteriaceae; genus JAIQFF01. Next base: position 14,368 of record CAWEWN010000001.1, on the reverse strand, counting down.
ATGCGCGTCATCTCGCGCAGGGCGCGTCCTCCCGGTCTCGAGCAACGGTGCGTCCTCGCCGTACTCATCCACCAGCGTAGCGGCCAGAGCGGTGGAGATCATTTGCGGCAAGTGACTGATCCAGGCGCAGAGTTGGTCGTGTGCAGCGGCTTCCATGCTGGCCACGCCCGCGCCGATGCTTTCCACCCACTCCAGAAATTCCCCGCTCGCGCCTTCAAATATTTTCTGCCCCGGGGCCGGCGTGACAAACCACACCGCGCCCTGAAACAAATCAGGGTCGGCACCTTCGACGCCCGACTGCTCCTTCCCGGCCATGGGATGTCCAGCGAGATAGCGGCGGCCAACGTCCTTGCCGAAGGTTGTGGTCGCGCGGGCCAGAACTTCGGCTTTCGTGCTGCCGACATCGGTCAGCAGAGTCTTCGGCGGAAGCGCGGGTCCCAGACGTCCGATCAGTTCAACGATCGCTCCCACCGGCGCCGCCAACAACACCACCTGGCTGCCTCGTACCGCGCTCGCCGGATCGGTGTGTCCCTCGTCAATCGCGCCCTTGTTCCGCGCCTGCTCCAGCACCGGGGCGCGGTCGCAGCCGACGATGCGGCCAGGGAAGCGCCGTTTCTTTAGCGCCAGCCCGAAGGAGCCGCCGATGAGACCGGTGCCGATGATCGTGATTTGGCGAATTGCCATCTGAGTCAGGAAAACCGAAGTGAACTGCGGAAACGGATTCGCGTCTCGCGGAAAAATCTAAATCAATTTCCAACTAGACCGTTGAGGTCGTCGGGGTGATTGGCACAGACCAGCGCGTCTTCGCGATCGATGTGACCATGTTTGACCAACTGCACCAGCGACTCCTCCAGACTGAACGATCCTTTGTTCCTTGTAATCGTGATCTCCTGATGCAGGTGCTGCAGCGAATTGCGGCGAACGTGCTGTCGGCGCCGTACCCGAGCATTAGCAGTTCGGCGGCCGGCATGCGCCCGCCATTCTTCGTGGGCAGCAAAACCTGGGTCAACACAGCGGCCAGCGCCATCGCCAGTTCCTGCCGGATCGTATTTTGACGTTCGAGTGGAAACGAGTCAGAGATTCGGGAAACCGTGTTGGCCACATCGGTCGTGTGCAACGTAGACAAAACCAGATGCCCGGTCTCAGCCGCTGCCACTGCAATACGCATGGTCTCAGGATCGCGCATTTCACCGACCACAATAATGTCCGGAGCCTGGCGCAGGGCGGCCCGCAGCGCAGTGGGGAAGTCGGGGGCATCCACTCCGACTTCGACTTGCTCGATCAGGCTGCGAAAGTGTACGTGCTCGTACTCAACCGGATCTTCAATCGTGATGATGTGCCGGGCATCTCGCTGGTTGATCAGATCAATCAGGGCGGCCAGCGTCGTGGATTTCCCCGATCCTGCCGGGCCGCCGATCAGCACCAGCCCGTGCGGAAGGCGACTCAAGGCCTCCACCATGGGTGGAAGGTTCAGCTCGCCAAGCGAAGGTATCTTGGCGGGAAGGGCACGAATCGCAGCCGCCGCAAGGCCGCGTTCGCGGTGAAGATTGATGCGAAAGCGTCCCAACGCCAGGCACGCGATATGCCGAATCGGCTATCTGGATTTCTCGGTATTGCCGCAGCCCGCGAGGAGTCAGCGCCGGGACCATCGCGGCTTCAATTTCGGGCCCATCCAGCGTTCTCGTTGTCGATAGGCCTGACCTCGCCCTCGAATCGAATGGACGCTGGAGCGCCGGGAATTAGCAGAAGGTCGCTGCCGGCGCGCTCAACCAGGGTTGTGAGCCATTGATCAAGGCGAGACATAGCCGGCGGGGCTTGCATCTCGCGATCGTGCCGAGCCTCGGGGCTAGCGCGTCCAATGTCGGAATGACTGTCCATGTTCTGGCGATACGCTAAGACGCTGCGACACAAGACGGAGCAGCCGGAGAACCTATGCGACCTTGCGGCCTACCGCGGGCGCGATCATGCGCAGCTCGTCCATCAGTTTGGCGAACTGTTCGGGAAAGAGCGACTGCGCGCCATCGGAAAACGCCTTGTCCGGATCATGATGTACTTCGATCAGCAATGCGTCCGCGCCGGCTGCCAGCGACGCCCGGGCCATGGGCGGCACTTTGTCGCGCAGCCCGGTGCCATGCGACGGATCGGACGTCATGGGCAGATGCGACAGTTTCTTGATGATCGGAATCGCCGATACATCCAGCGTGTTGCGAGTGTAAGTCTCGAATGTGCGGATGCCGCGCTCGCACAAAATCACTTCGTAGTTTCCGCCCGCCATAATGTATTCGGCGGAAAGCAATAGTTCTTCCAGCGTGGCCGCAATGCCGCGCTTGAGCAGGACCGGCTTCTTGACCTTTCCCAGTTCGCGCAGCAAGATTGAAGTTCTGCATATTGCGCGCGCCCACTTGAAAGATGTCAATGTAAGGCAGCATGAGCCCGATCTGCGAGATTTCCATGACCTCGCTGATCACCAGCATGTTGAAATGATCGCCAGCCTGGCGCAGCAGTTTCAGACCTTCTTCGCCCATGCCCTGAAAGGAATAAGGAGACGATCGCGGCTTGAAGGCGCCGCCGCGCAGCACGCGCGCGCCCGCCTTTCGCCACCTGCTCCGCGACGGTAAAGAGCTGTTCCTTCGATTCCACCGAGCAGGGCCCGGCCATGACCACTACCTGGTCGCCGCCGATCTGCACCCCGTTGGCAAATTCGACGATGGTCCCGCCCGGACGAAAACTGCGCCCCGCCAATTTGTAAGGCGCGCTGATGCGGTGAACATGCTCCACCCCGGACAAGAACTTCAAGATTGCGCGTGTCAAAGTCCACCCGCGCGCCCACCGCGGCCAGCACGGTCTGGCGCTCGCCGGTAGTGCGGTGAACGGAGAAGCCCATCCGGACCAGGTGTTCTACCACCTGCTGGATCTGCTCATCGGTCGCTGATTCCTGCATGGCAACAATCATAGTTAGTCATTAGTCGTCAGTCGTCGGTCTTCAGTCGTCAGCAAACACTTTGATTTCGCTGACGACTGAAGACCGACGACTGACGGCTGCCTCTAATCATTTACATCATTATCCAATTCCGTATCACGTCCACCGTCAGCGGCGGCCTGTGGCGCGATTTCCTGTTGCTGGATCCCGCGCATGATATCCATGATCCGCTCAAAGATGCGCTGCAAATCGCGGTCCGGCAACGGGCCAGGATTGATACTACGCACGTTTTCGAATACCTTGCGCTCCCGGTCGGGCTCATAGATCGGCATGCCCGCGCCGCGCTTCAATTTACCGATCTCATGGGCAGCCTGCGCCCGCTGGCTCAACAGATCCACCAGCTTGCGGTCCAGTTCGTCGATTTTGATGCGCCAGTCGGAAATGTCCATGAAGCAGTCGTCAGTCGTTCGGTCGTCAGTCTTCAGTCGTTCAGTGTCCAGCCGGTGGTATTTGGCTCATAACCAGCCAGAAGCTGACCACCAATTGCTGTGGAAAAATGTCGTCGTTGCTCTAGCCAACTGGCGCGGGAGTGCTGACGACCGACGACTGACGACTGACGACTACGAGCTGCCTTACAAATTGTGCCACACTCTCCGCTTCTTTGCCCGGATTGCGTTCAATGATCTCGACAATCGCGCTACCCACCACCGCCGCATCGGCAAATTTCCCCACCGCCTTGAACTGCGCCGACGTGGATATGCCGAAGCCGACCGCAACCGGCAGGTCAGTATACCTGCGCAGGCGGCCCACCAGCTGCGGCGCGTCTTCAGGCATCTGCTGCCGGGCCCCGGTCACCCCGGTCCGCGAAACCGCGTACACAAATCCAGTGGACGCCTCGGCAATCTGTTTCAGTCGCGCATCGGTGCTGGTCGGAGCTGCCAGGAAGACCGTCGCCAACGCTCGTTTCTTCATCTCGGACAAATACTCGCGCGATTCTTCCACCGGCAAGTCGATGATCAACGCGCCGTCAACGCAGGCGTCCTGGGCCGCGGCGCTGAATCTTGCCATTCCCATACGAAGAATCGGATTCAGATAAGTGAAGATGATGAGCCCCGCCTGCGAACGCTGGCGGATTTCTTTGGCCAGTCCGAGTACCTGCAGCAGGGAAGTCCCGTGGCGCAGTGCTCGCTCACTGGCGCGCTGGATGACCGGTCCGTCCGCCACGGGATCGCTGAACGGAACGCCGAGTTCAATCACATCCGCCCCGGCTTCAATGGCGGCGAGAGCGATGTCGCGCGAGGTCGCAAGATCGGGATCGCCGCACGTGAGATAGGCGACCAGGGATGGCTTGTGTTTAAAAGAAAGTGGCATGGGATCAGTGGCACGGCCCGTGCCGGATCAATCCAACTTCAGGTTCTCCCGCAAAATTCCTATATCTTTGTCGCCGCGCCCGGAAATGTTCACAATCACCACATCCGATTTCTTCATTTTGGGTGCGCGCTTGATCGCTTCCGCCACCGCGTGAGCAGATTCCAGCGCTGGAATGATGCCCTCGGTTCGCGCCAGTACCGTGCAGGCGGCGAGAGCTTCCTTGTCCGACGCCGAAACGTACTCGGCGCGGCCCGTGTCCTTGAGCCAGGCATGTTCGGGACCGATCGAAGGATAATCAAGACCCGCCGAGACGGAATGAGTGGCCGCAATCTGCCCGGCGTCGTCCTGCAGCACGTAAGAATAAGTTCCTTGCAGAACTCCCGGAGAACCTCCACTGAAGCGCGCGGCATGTTCACCCAGATGCCCGCCGCGCCCACCAGCCTCCACCCCGACGAGCTGTACTTTCTTGTCTTTAATGAACTCGTGAAAGATGCCGATGGAATTCGATCCTCCGCCAACGCAGGCGATGATCGTCTTGGGAAGCTTGCCCTCCGCCTTAAGAATCTGCGCTCGGGCCTCGCGTCCGATCACTTTGTGAAAGTCGCGCACCATGGTCGGATAAGGATGCGCGCCCAGCACGCTGCCCAGCAGGTAGTGCGTGGTGCGCACGTTGGTGACCCAGTCGCGCATGGCCTCATTGATCGCGTCTTTCAATGTGCGGGAGCCGGAATCCACGCCGCGAACTTCCGCGCCCAGCAGCCGCATGCGGAAGACATTCAGTTCCTGCCGCCGCATGTCTTCCGTTCCCATGTACACGACGCATTCGAAACCCAGCAGCGCGCACACGGTAGCGGTAGCTACGCCATGCTGTCCGGCGCCGGTTTCCGCGATCACGCGATGCTTGCCCATGCGCTCGACCAGCAGCGCCTGTCCCAGGCAGTTGTTGATCTTGTGGGCCCCGGTGTGGAGCAGATCTTCGCGCTTGAGATAAATTTTTGCCCCGCCCAGCTGCTTTGATCAGTCGCTGAGCGAAGAACAGAGGGTGGGACGCCCGGCATAAGTGCGCAACAGTTCGTCCAGCCGGCGCTGAAAGCTGCGGTCCTTCTTCGCTTTCTCGTAATGCCGCTCCAGTTCGTCCAGCGCCGCCATCAAAGTTTCGGGAACATAGCGCCCGCCGTAGACGCCGAAACGTCCCCGCGACGACGGAACAACTGACAGCGACCTTGAGCGGCCAATTCGTGCCATGGGGCGGGGTTGGACTTTTGCGGTTGCCATTTCAGTTTTTCTTTTCCAGTTTTCGGACCGCGTCGATAAAGGCGCGAACTTTCATTGGATCTTTTTTCCCTGGCCTCGCTTCAACTCCAGAAGCCACGTCTACTCCCCAGGGTTTCAGTATACGGATTGCGTCCGCGACGTTGGTGGAATTCAGGCCTCCCGCCACGACCACTCTCATCTTTTTGCTGATTGCCTGAATCCGCGGTGCTGCTGTCTTCCAATCAAATGTTCTTCCCGTGCCGCCCGGCAGTTGAGGCGTCCCTGAGTCAAAGAAAACGGCACTTATGCCGGAGCCTCCTTTTACATTCGACTCCGCGTCGATCTCGGCAGAAGGCAGAACCAGGAAAAGTTTCAGCTCGTCCCGTCCGATATTCAACGCTTCTATGAACTCGGGCTTGCGGGACTCAGCGCCGTGTAACTGCGCAGCGGTAAGACCAGCCTGTGAGACCAGTGTTCAAAATCTTTTCAACCGGCTCGTCTACGAACACTCCAACTTTTTCAATCTTCGGCGGTAGTTGCTTCACGATCTGCCGTGCTGATTCCGGGTCAATCTTTCGCGGACTCTTCTCATAGAACACGAATCCCAGCGCATCCGCGCCCGCCTCGACAGCGGTCATTGCGTCTTCCAGGTTCGTGGTGCCGCAAATTTTTATCCAAGTCATGGACCCCAGTTCTCGGTTGTCAGTTGGGAGTTCCCAGATTATTCAGCATTCGTGCTGAGTGCAGATACCTCGCGTTCTGCATCGGCCAGCAACGCGCTTAGGGTGTCTCCGGGCGATTCTGTCTTCATCAATGACTCGCCGATCAGGAACGCGTTGTATCCGGCGGCGCGCAGCCGGGCGATGTCCGCTCCGTTGCCGATCCCACTCTCCGCCACGGAGATCGCATCTTGGGGAATCAGTGCCGCCAGCCGGAGAGCAGTGTTTACATCCACCTTGAAAGTCCGCAAATCACGATTGTTGACTCCAATCAGATCGGAACCCGCGTCCACCGCGCGATGCAACTCCTCTTCATTGTGGGCCTCGCACAGCACATCAAGTCCCAGCGCCCGGCTCTTTTTGCTCAGGGCGATCAATTCCGCCGGCGAAAGCACAGCTACGATGAGCAGGATCGCATCGGCACCCCAGGCACGTGCCTGCAGCAGCTGAAACTCGTCCACGATGAAATCCTTTTGCAAACACGGAAGCTTGACGCTGGCTGACGCGCGCTGCAGGTTCTCGAGCGATCCCTGAAAGAATTCTTCATCTGTAAGCACAGATAATGCCGCCGCCCCCGCCGTTTCCAATTCCTTGGCCAGGCCATTGGGATTAAAGTCGGCGCGAATCAGCCCGCGAGAAGGTGACGCCTTCTTCAATTCGGCGATGACTGCCGGTCCGGTCCTGCTCTTGGCAGCTAGCGCACGCCGGAAGCCACGTGGGACATGTTGCTCAGCCCGCTGCTCCAGTTGACGCAAGTCTGCCGAACGCTTCGTATCCGCAACTCGACGGCGCGTGGCAGCTACGATCTGGTCCAGGCTGGCGGCCATAGGGAATCTGAAGATTATACGGGAACGGGCGCGGATGCCGCCGCAGGAGCGGGGTGGCTGTGGAGGCCGGGCGTCTGTGCCCGGCCTCTACAAACCTGCCTTATTCCGTGGAGAACTTAAATACCGTCTGCGAGCGGAATGTCTGCCCCGGTTTCAAGATCGTCGTCGGAAAATCGGGATGGTTGGGCGAGTCTGGAAAATGCTGCGTCTCCAGGCAAAGGCCGTAACGCTGTTTGTAAACGTGCCCCTGCTTTCCGGTGATGGTTCCATCCAGGAAGTTGCCGGAATAGAACTGCACTCCCGGTTCCGTGGTGAAGACTTCCAGAATTCGTCCGCTGGTGGGTTCATGGACCCGCGCAGCCAGAGTAAGGCTATTGTCCTTCCGGTTGATCACCCAGTTGTGATCGTATCCGTGTCCCACAACTAACTGCTCGTAGTCTCCATTGATGCGATCGCCGATCGCAGTAGGCTTGGTGAAGTCCATCGGCGTGCCCTGGACCGGACGCAGTTCGCCGGTGGGGATCAAGGTCTTGTCCACCGGGGTGAAGCGGTCGGCATTGAGCATCAGATGATGTCCAAGAATGTCACCGTTGCCCTCTCCCGCCAGATTGAAATAACTGTGTTGCGAAAGATTCAGCGGCGTTGCCTTGTCCGTGGTCGCCTCGTAATCGAGAATCAACTGGTTTTCATCCGTCAGCGTATAGCTGACTTTTACTTTCAGGTTGCCGGGATAGCCCTCTTCGCCGTCCTTGCTCAAGTAGCTGAACGCGACTCCGACTCCCTTTGCGTTTTTGAACTCCTTGGCCTCCCAAACCTGCTGGTTGAAACCTTTCAGTCCGCCGTGCAGCGAGTTGGGGCCATCATTTTTCGCCAGTGTATATTTCACGCCGTCGAGGGTGAACGTGCCGTTGGCAATCCGGTTGGCATAGCGACCCACAATGACGCCAAGGTAGGGAGGATTGGGCAAATATCCATCCAGTTTTTCGTGTCCGAGGACAATGTCGCCCAGTTTGCCGCTCTTGTCCGGCACCCTTAGCGATACAATGATGCCCCCGTAGGTCATGGCGCGAACTTCGACGCCCTTTGAATTGGTTAAGGTATACAGATCGACCGGCCTCCCGTCCCCGGTTTTTCCAAACGATTCCTTGCTCACCACGGGTTTGCGTTTTGACGGCGCCGTTTCCTGTGCCATCATGGCGGAAACAAAAAGGATTAACAGAACAATGGGCAGCAATGTCGTTTTATGCTTGATCATAGTGGGTCGTTGAAGTCATCGCGAGCATACGGCCGTAAAGGTTAGCACGCTCAAACATACTCTGACATGAAAAATATGGCATGATGCGCCCGAAACGGCGCATTTGGAGAGGACCTAGATCAACCAGAAACCGTGGTGCCATCGAAGGGACTCGAACCCCCACACCCTTGCGAGTACATGGACCTGAACCATGCGCGTCTGCCAATTCCGCCACGATGGCAATAAGTGACTGGGATGCGGCCGTCTTTTCAGGGCCGCCTTCCAGGAAAGGACTACGAGTAATATTCTACAGCGGGAGGGCAGACTGTCAAACCCACACCACCATGGAAAATCCTGCCAAGCCCGCTGATGTCGCGATCAAACTCCGCGCCTTTGACCCACGACCTCAGCAATTCGCTGGAGATCGTGCTACAGGCTGTCTATCTTCTGCAGGAGGCGAAGCTCGACGCCAAATACAAAAAGTGGGCACAAACCATCGACAGCGCTGCCCGCGAAGCCGCCCGCATCAATCGTGAGATCCGGAAGATACTGAACTCGGAAAGCTAGAGGTTGGTCGCTGGTCATTGGTCGTTAGCCAAGACCTAAGCACGTTGGCTTTTGCCAACGACCAAAGGCCAACGACTGTTCTTTACCCTTCCAGCTTCGCCGTCATCGTAATTTCTGCCTTGAGCACTTTGGATACGGGACAGCCGCTCTTCGCATTCTCCGCCGCCTTTTCAAAGGCCGCATTGTCCGCGCCCGGTACGCGTCCCACGACGTCCAGGTGGACCTTGGTAATAGCCCAGCCGGATTCGAGTTTTTCCAGGGTCAGCGTCGCCGTCGTCTCGATGCTCGAAGGTGTTAGGTTGGCGGCGCCTAATTGAGCGGAAAGAGCCATGGAGAAGCAACCTGCATGCGCCGCCGCGATCAATTCTTCGGGGTTGGTCCCGGGCGTGTTCTCAAAGCGCGTTGCAAACGAGTATGGAGTGTTGGATAACACGCCGCTGCTTGCGGAAACCACTCCTTTACCGTCTTTAAGCCCGCCCTTCCAAATTGCGTTTGCCTTGCGTTGCATGCGACTCTCCTGGTTTTTATGAAGTGGATTGCGTCCCGGCTATTGTAGACGGAGGCGAGGCAGGATGTCAGGCGACGAGGATTTGAGTGGGGTTCAATCCGATTTCCCCTACCACGGCGTCATCCTGAAGGACGTCAGTCCTGAATGATCCGGCGCGTACCGCCACAGTTCAAGTGAGTGCGTATCCGCTGCGCGCCAGATCCTTCGCAAGCTCAGGATGACGCCGTCATGAAGTGAGGAATTACTGTGTGCGCCTACCGCGCCCCAGGCAAGTCACTGTTCCAGCAATTCGCCGCCATCCGCCAGATCCCGAGACGGCGCCAGGTGTGCACAAATTTGCCCCGCTCAACTACGGTCGTACGGTTCGCTTGGTATATAGCGGCTGTATAGGTGCCGATTTCAACGGCCATGTCGCCTGACTCCTCGACCCGGAGCGTCTCCATGCGAAGGTTCTCGTAGCCGCCCTCCGCAATTTTGCGAAGCATCAACTCAATCGGCTTCGCTCCCTGTGCGGCCTCAGATTGCGGCGGCATCAGGTAGCCATCTGAGGTAAACATCGCCGCAGCCTGATCGTAATTCCCGGTGTTGAATGCCGTGGCGAAATCCTGGGTCAGCCCGCGGATCGCGGACTGCACATCCAGCCATGAATTGACGTTGGGCGCGCTGCTACTTACGGGCCGGTACATCGTCGAACCTCCGGGAGAGGAACAGCGTGCGGCGCAACACGTTACAGGTTGCCCCGCCGGTTGATCCGATCTTAACCCAAACCAATGTGGAAAAGCTCCCTTCGCGCCGCATCACCGGGTCCGTCCTTCTCCTTCGATCTTTGATTCCGGGGTTTATCATGGGTTGTCCGGTCTTTGGACCGCAAGCGTGCCCGAAGGGGGGTCGTTTATGTACTTCGAACAATTTTATCTCGGTTGCCTGGCCCATGCCTCTTACATGCTCGGGTCGCAGGGTGAAGCAGTCGTGATCGATCCCCAGCGCGATGTGGACCTTTATCTGAAAGCTGCGGAAGAGAACGGCCTCGTCATCCGCCATATTTTTGAAACTCACCTGCACGCCGATTTTGTATCCGGACACAAGGAACTCGCGGCCAGAACTGGCGCCAAAATCTATTTTGGAGCTCAGGCCGGCGCTACGTTCCAGCACGTGGCTGTGCACGACGGCTTCGAATTGCGTTTCGGCAACGCCGAGATCAAGATTCTTGAAACTCCAGGCCATACTTTAGAAAGCATCTGCCTGGTAGTCACCGATAATGAGCAGCCGATGAAGCCGTGGGCCGTATTGACCGGTGACACCTTGTTTATCGGCGACGTGGGCCGCCCCGATCTTTCCCGCACGCACTCACCCGAACAGCTGGCAGGCATGCTTTTTGACAGCCTGCATAACAAACTGCTGAAGCTGCCAGATGCGGTACTGGTCTATCCCGCCCATGGCGCCGGTTCGCTCTGCGGCCGGAATATGCGCGCCGAGCGTTCATCCACCATCGGTACCGAGCGGCTTACCAATTACGCGCTGAAAATCCCGACCCGTGAAGAATTCGTCGCACAGCTGACCAGCAATCTGCCTGCGCGCCCCGAATATTTTCTGCAGGATGCCGAGATCAATCGCGGTGGCGCGCCCGCGCTCTCCGACCTGCCGGAGCTAAAGGCAATCTCGCCGGCCGAGCTGAAAGCCATGCTGGACGAGGGAGCAATGGCGCTCGATATTCGGCCCGGCGAACAGTTTGCCGCCGGCCACGTGCCCGGCTCCATCAACATTCCGTTGTCGGGACAATTCGCTTCCTGGGCGGGGACGATTCTCGGTTTGCAGTCGCGTCCCGTGCTTATCGCCGACACGCCGGAGCAATTGTCTGAAGCTCGGCTTCGCCTGGCCCGCGTCGGCATCGAAACCGAACGCGGATACCTGGAAGACGGCGTTGCCGGATGGAAGCGCGCAGGTTTTGACCTTGCGACCCTGCGGGAGATCAGCGTGCAGGAGTTGCAGCAGCAGCTCTCGGGAAACCGAATCCAGGTGCTCGACGTCCGCCGCGAAGCGGAGTGGATGGCCGCGCACGTTGACGGCGCCGCATGGTGGCCGCTCGATCGTTTCCGGGTTTCTCCTCCCGAGGTTGACCTCAATGTTCCCCTGGCTGTCCACTGCCAGAGCGGATATCGCAGCATCATTGCCTGCAGTCTTCTGCAACGCGCCGGCTTCAGGAATGTGGTGAACGTCAGCGGCGGATTCGGCGCCTGGCAGGAAGCAAAATTGCCGACCGCAACAGGTGCCCCAGTAGAAGCCTGAATTGCCCATGTGGCGCGGGCGCCCTCGCCCGCGGCTTTTGACTTTCCCACTAGTGTTCGCAGGGTGAGAGGCCGCGGGGTCCCACCTGCACCAAATCCGCATCTCCCTGTAGAATGCCCCTACCAAATCTGATGATCACCCTTGCCGACGTCCAAGCCGCCCTGGAGCGCATTCGCCCATCGATCTATCTTTCACCGTGCACGCTCTCAGCCACGTTTTCGCAGCTGACCGGAAACTCCATCTACCTGAAACTCGACAATCTGCAGAGAACGGGTGCCTTCAAGGAACGCGGCGCGCTGAACAAGCTGTTAACCATGAGCGCGCAGGAACGCGATCAAGGCGTGATTGCAGCTTCGGCAGGAAATCACGCACAGGGACTGGCGTATCACGCCGGACGCCGTGGCATCAAAGCCCAGATTTGCATGCCCCTCACGACACCACTAATCAAAGTGTCGGCCACAAAATCATACGGGGCTGAAGTCATTCTGGTCGGCGCAAATTACGACGAAACTTGCGAAGAAGCCATACGGCGCAGCCAGCAGCAACATCTCACCTTCGTCCATCCTTTCGACGATGACGCGGTCATCGCAGGCCAGGGCTCGCTTGGACTGGAAATACTGCAGCAGCATCCCGAAATTGAGGTGGTCGTAGTCCCGATCGGCGGCGGTGGCTTGATCGGTGGCATTGCCTGCGCCATCAAGGAAACAAATCCCAAAGTCCGCATCGTCGGAGTGCAAACCAGCCGGCTTCCTTCGATGAAGGCTGCCGTGGCGGAAGGCAAGCCGGTAACTCTCCCTCCGGCTGCGACGGTAGCCGACGGCATCGCCGTCCGCCGGGCCGGAGACCGCACTTTGCCGTTGGTCCAGAAATACGTGGACGAAATCGTGACGGTTGACGAGGAAGAAATCGCGAACGCCGTCCTTCTTCTGCTCGAGCGCGAAAAAACTATGGCCGAGGGAGCCGGTGCAGCTGCCATAGCCGCCTTGATTAATCGCAAAATCGAGATTACAGGGAAGAGGATTGCGGTGCTGGTCTGCGGCGGCAACATGGACGTGACCCTGCTGTCGCGCATCATCGAACGCGGTCTGGTAAAGGACGGACGCCTGGTGCGGCTGCGCGTCCACCTCCCCGACTATCCTGGAGCGCTGCATCGGCTGACAGGAATTCTCGCCGACCACCGGGCAAACATCGTGGAAACTTCCTATGATCGCGCCTACTACGGAGTGAACCTGGGAGAGACCGCCATCGACATCACCATGGAAACCCGCGGCCCGGATCAGATTGCCGAATTGCTATCCGCACTATTAGCCGCGGGCTACTCCCACGAGCGAGTGCTATAGCGCCTTGTGTGTGTCGGGCGGGCGCCCCCGCCCGCCGCTTTTGAATTTGATCTTGAGTTTGGTTCGGAGAACTCGGCAAGTCCACGTCAAAGGCGGCGGGCGAGGGCGCCCGCCCCACACATGAAGTGGTCACTTCACGCCCGTCATCTCCCGAATGATCTTAACTTCCGATTCGCGATAGGGCTTGCCGTCCTGATAGAAGACTTCGTGGAACCATACCGGAGGCTGCTCCTTGACATAAGGCTTCTGCCAGGAGTCCCACGGCAAATAAGTCTGCGTCTTTCCCGCAACCAATCCCCAGTTGACGGCCGCCACATGCTCCTTTTTCGCAATCGGCAGAATCGCCTCAAAAGTGCTTCCCTTGGGACGAGCCATATATTCGGTACACAAAATCGGCCGGTGATAACGGCGAAGCCATTCCACCCGCTTTTGGAAATCTCCAGGCTCGCTGTAGTTGTGAAAAGAAATTACGTCCGACTGCTCCAGTTGAATGCGCTGCGTCGGAGACAGCTTCTCGGGTGACGACCAGTCGCCTTCCCAAGGTCCACTGGTAAGAGGCTGCGATGGATTGGCAGAACGCGCCCAGACAAAAACCTGCGGCAGGAGCGCCAGCACGAGTTCAGTTTTCTTCTTTGGTTCCACTGATCCGTAGGCTCTGTCATTGGTGTTGTTAGGTTCATTCCACAGGTCCCAGGCCAGAATGCGTTGATCATCGGCGAACGCTCCGATCACGCCCTGCACATACTCTTTGAGCCGCGGATATTGCGCCGGGTCCTGCAGTGCAGCAGCTCCGGGACTTTGCATCCAACCCGAGTTATGCACTCCCGGCTTCGGAGCACGTTGCGGACCGAGCTTGGGAAAAGGGTCCCAACAGGAATCAAACACAACGAAAATCGGCCGAATGTGATGTTTGGCGGAGATGGTCAGAAATGCATCGATGCTTTTTTTGAAGCCGGCCGCATCCTGCTGCCAAAGCAGATCGTGCAGAAAGACCCGCATGGTATTCATGCCGAGGCCCTGGGCCCAACCCAGTTCCTTGTCGATCTCCTGCGGATCAAACGTCTCCGCCTGCCACATTTCGAGTTCGTTGATTGCGGTGGACGGAATAAAATTGCTGCCCACCAGCCAGGGCTGCTGCTGGTACCAACCGTTGGCTTTCTCCTCGGACCAGCGCTGCGCGTCAGAGAACGCTTGGCTGGAGAGTACAAGAATCAGAATGAAGAACGCGAAGCTGGATCGCTTCAAGACGGCCTCCGACGACAAGTTGCAAAGGCAAACATCATCATCTAAGCTTGATTTCTTCGCAAGGCCGGGATGGCGGAACTGGCAGACGCAGCGGACT